>NZ_CP089981.1:1637500-6978354 GCF_021389975.1 Fulvivirga ulvae | reverse complement strand
TGCGCGGTTATACCGCTCACATCCGCCTTGGCCGTGTTAGTGGTATAGCTAAAGGCTGTATATCTTGATTGGTACCCGTCATTGACCTCTACTTTGCTGACCACCTGTTGTGTAATTCGCCCGTAAACCTGACCATCTGCCAGGTAGCTAAGTTGCAGGTTCGTTGCCCGGTCAGGACAACTGCCGTTATATGAAGCAATGATCTGTCCGTTAACATATTGGCGGGAAAGCAGGTTAAAGCCATCGCAGGGAGGGCCATCTATTTTCCGGCCGGTCAGTGTGATCAATCCTGCATCTTCGCCATTATCAAACTTTTGGATATAGCTGTCACTTCCTGACGTGTAGATGGCGAAAGGTTCCATGCCGATGCCGTAATGGGGCTTGCCACGCAAAGAGGTATTAAGAAGTCGTTGCCAGCTGCGATACGGTGCCATCAGCCTTACGTTTGTAAAATTTATAGTTGTTATAAAACAGACCATCAGGCCCGGCCATTTGCTGGTAGCCACTACTGCTTAAATTTAGACTTCAACTCTGATGTACTCGCGTTGGAATTATAAATATTGCGCTTTCCAGAAGCCATCCTTATCAGTATAAAGAATGATATCCTCACCGTAGGAAGGGGCGCGAAGGGCAGCATATATATATTGCATGCCCGAAGTATTTTTAACTGCTCGCTGTCATAGCGGTAGGCCTTGATCTGCGTTTGAGGAAATTTAAAGGCAACCAGGTCATTTTCTGTACGATATTTATAATGGCATCATTGTCCTGTATGTCTATGTCGGTTTGCTGGTTGAGATTGTAATTCTGGTTTGATTAAAGATAAACTTGTTGCTGTTTAGAAAGAAGCTTTCACCGATCAATACAGCAAAAAGAGTTGGAGGCGTAGCAACGTACCAAATCGTCGGGATGTGTATCCACTTCATAAGTTTCAGGAAATTTGCTGCGCGTCCACTCCCGCTTACCATTAACATGGTATAGTTCCACATCATCGCTGCCTAGCGCCATGCCGGATGATGTAGTTGTTGGCAGCCGTGTAGTTAAACACCTCTTTATTGCCTGCATAGGCTATAACCTTTTTCTCCCAACCGTGACCATCCCAGGTGATGATGTGCAGGTCACCATCTTCACGCTCTCCCACGGCCACGAAGTCACCTCCTCCCATCAGGTTGGGCTGTCCGCCGCCTAAGTCAAAGTTTTTCCCGAAGCTTAACCATTCGCCCGGGCGCTGGCGGGTCTTTATGATACGCATAAAAAGAATAGCTTTGGCTGGATGTCTTTTTCAGAAAGGCAAAAGCACCCCACAGAGCCATTACCTGGATATCCCTGTAGCTTCCATATTCATAAATTACGTTGTTGATATTAAAGATATCCTGGCTTATCCCATCTTCCATCCCATCTGTGGGCCTGTAGCTTGAATGCCGCACCGGATTTTTTGGCTTTGCCGTCAGCATCCAGCTCACGCCAGCCCGCCAGCACAAAATTATTGCCCTGCCATACCGAAGAAGCCCCCATAAACGGCGGGTGCCGTTATACGCTTAAAACGCTCCGAATGTGAAAGCGTAACCGGTGCATAATGGTAATCCACTTCGGCCCCCATAGCCCCGGTGATAGAGGATATTTTGCCTATGAGGCCACCTGAACGCTCAGATTCAAACGAAAATACCGGACGAGGTTTCTCCGAAGCGGTTGGGGGATTTACTTGAAGTCAATAAGCGTTCGGTGCTATACGCCTGCCCCGAGATAAACTCGTAGGTAAAGCCCACTCGCATTCAGCTTTAAGCCATAGGGGTTGATCACATCGATATGGTGCAGGTATCTTTTTTGATAAACTTCCTGGTGAGGCATCCGGTTCGGCCTTTTCCTGATGAGGTTCTACATATTCGCCCGCCTGCTTATCGGCACAGATAAAATTGATCTTAGCGCCTGTCGGCCCGGCGATCTGGCTGAGATAGGAAGTCTCTGTTTGTTTTTTGCCACCGGCTAACTGATTTGCTTCTTCATAGCGGAATGTCATTTTATCGCCGAGGCGGTTTTGGGTTTCGGACAAGTTCCAGATATAGGCCATCGATGAGGAATTAGTGCTGCGTGCGCTGCTGCCCATCCAATTACCATGCTTTACAACCCACTGGATAGTATTCCGGTTGCTGTTTTTATTACCGAAAGTCATGATCACGCCATCTCCGCTTATCACCTTCCATTCTTCAAGCGCAGGGTTATAAGTTATGGCTGTCGCTGATTTTTGTTCTGTAGTGTAATGCTGGGTAGCACCGTTCCTGGTCAGTACAAGTTTTTGGCTGACCCCGCCATCCATCAGGTAAAAATCATCATCTTCCCGCGTACCGGTTTGTTTGTGATCTACAATGATTTTCGGGAAATCCATCTGCCAGCTCAAGCCGATCACCCCGGCGGGAGCGTCCCTGTTCCAAACCGCAGCTTGCCGGCTGACACCTGCGGAATTATAAGATATGCTGACATTGGGGGAAATCCCGTTTTGACCGGGAAGGGATACGAGGTTTAAAGGAAAACTGACTTCTCCTGTAAACAGGTTGACAGCGCTTACGGCACCACCAGTAATGTCGCTGCCAAGCTGAAAGCCCGCTTCCGGGTCTTGCGTCGGGGCATCGCCCTGGGCAATAGCGTCTATGGATAATGCACAAAAGAGTAATGCAATCAGGAATTTCGTAGGTTTCATGATTAATTAAAGGTTGAGATAAATTTAATTTTGGGGATGGCGAATATAGATATAATTTTTATAGTTTAAATAAGTTTAATCATACTTAAACTGCGATTTATTCATAAATATTAGATTATCAACGAGTTGTATATAGTCTGTCAATAAATCCTGATATAGGGCACTCCCAGGAGGTATTTCATATAGCTGCCAGCGCTTCAGGCGAAAAAACAGCCTTAAGGAAAAACTCGACGGTCTGAGGGACTGGTATCCTGTGTCCATGAGTACTACTTTGTCCTTCACATAGATAAAGTAGTTGCCTTTAAGCCGGTGGGTGTAATCAAAAATCCTCATGTACTTTAGTTTGTCGGGATATTGACCGGGTCTTTGATCAGGATCACTTGCAGCACGCCTCGCAGGTGTTTGAGTTGCTCTACCTGTCCTTTAAGGCTGTAGTACATCATTTCGAAGCTTCTTTCGTAGTCTTGCAGGGTATTGGCTTTCTTCATGATCTCGTATAGGCCTTTTTCATAGATAAGGTGGGCAAATCCCATGTTGGTGTCTTCGTAAGACTTTGCCAGCTGGCTGGTGTGGCGGATCAGGTCGTTAACGGCGTCCAATAGCTGGCCATAGCGTTCTACCGATTCTTCCCATCGGTTGTTTTTTCTTTCCATAGTTTCATAGTTTAATGGGCACCCGGGAGAGACACTTGCTGCTCCCCGCGGATGGCCCAACTCAAACACATAAGACAGAGTGTGTTATGTTTTTTCTTTTTGCTACGAAGGCCGCCACTATGCTGCCTTCGGTTTTATATCTGTAGGTGTTCAGGCCTCTGTCAAATACGATCGGGGCATTGAAGTCCTGTTTCATAATCCTGAGCATATTGAATACGCTTCTGGTGGATATATCCAGCCTTCTGGCAAGGTCTTCTGCTCTTCCGGCACTACGCCTTTGAATGAGCTTGTCCATGCGCTCTATGCGCTCTAAAAATATACATTCCTTCATTTTCGATCTGTAAATCAGTTAAGGCATTGGGGAGGTACAGTTTACTGCACCTCCCGTCACCCGTCAACCTAAACCCAATTAGGGCCAACAAAGACAAAGCTTGAACACCTGGCATCGTACTCAATTTTGCATTCCCTCATTTCTGCCAGGCTTCCTATATATGCTTTCGTTAATTCGGTATTCATTTCAAGTTTCGCGGCAAGCTCTTCCAATGTCCCTGTACTTTTGGAGGCAATTAAATCCTCCAACTGCATGAGCCGCCAAATGATAAGTGGTATTCCCACGATTGCTGTTAGCGTCGCCTAACCCTGGATAATTTCTCTTTAAGGTACCCTAAAGAATAACGGATAGGCTTTCTGTTGCGTCTGACACTCATGTTTTCGGATGGTTCTACTATAGTCGTGATTTTTGGCCTTTCGAACCCAATCGCTTGATCGAAATGAACAACAGCAACAGGCTCTTTCTGAGTATCAGCAATGAAAACTATCTTTCCGTTTATTACATGGAAAGTCAGTCCACTGCATACACTGTTTCCATCAAAAAACTCCTCTAAATCTTCATGGGCAAGCCAGCAGAGTGGAGTTCTTTCGATGTGGTTAAATGCTTTTTTTACAGAGATTAAATGGGGTGTTGCCTTACCCATTTCCAGTGTCGGAGGTTTTAATGAACGGTACATGGCAATTGGTTTTATTTGCATATATTTGATTTGCTGCTTTTGGCAGCACATGAATTGGATATCCGTATGATCAATTTTGATCCTACTTTACAAATATATAATAATTGTGATCGAAATGACAACAATTAGCGAAAAAGTTTTACATTTTCGTACTTTAAATGATTTGTCCCAGGCTGACCTTGGGAAGAAAATAGAGGAAATAACAGGTGAATCGTGCGATAGGCACGCTATTTCCCGGTATGAAAATGGGAAACGCAAAATCCCGGTTAACTATGTGCCGGTTTTGGCTCGTATTTTTGGGATTTCTACTGATGAGTTGTTTTTCTCATCCAATGAACTAAAGCAACAACATAGTGATACTCGCTCTCTGGAGGTACAAATAGCAGAATTTAAGGAGTTGGCAGCCACTAACTCTTCTACCCTGTCGATGAAGGCCCTTGAAATAATCGATAAAGCAAAAGCAGAAATACAAGATTTAAAGGGCCAGGTCAAAACCTGGCAAAAGGATGCTCAGAAATACAAAGACGAGCTTGAAAACATTAAGCCCGTCATCAAGAAAATCGGCAAATACATTGAGCAAATGGAGTCATTTACGAACTGATTTTAATTTAAGATTCTGCGCTTTCTAAAATACCCCTTTGGATCATTTCTTCTTTTAATTCTTTGGCCATCTTTTTATCCTGATCAATTTTGGTCCTGTAGGTCTCACGCTGCAGGCTTACTCTCCTAAGTTTTTTTACACCGAAAAACACGAGAACCAAAGTTAGCATGATAAACGCGCCGGAACCTGTCTGTATCATAGCCTTCTGTTCCTCTTGCTTTTTCTTTTCAACCAAGTCAGCATAGTCTGCTACTCCCTTTTTGATCAGGCTTTGATCATAAAGTGTCCTAAGCTCCTTCTGCAGTTCTAACAACAATTCATTGCTTTGTTGTAACAGGTCAGAGTAATAGAGCAATCTCTCGAATGCCTTTTCATCACGAAGTTGGCTTTGGTCGTTGTATATTCCGCGGATATTCTTGATGGCAACGGCCATTTCCTTTTCTAGTAGGTTGTCTTCGGAAAGCTTTACCACTTTGTCAAACAGAGCCAAGGCCTCCTTGTATTTGCCTTTTTGGGCCTGATACATACCCATATAGTTGAGGTTTGGCTTTATGTCTGCATTTTCAATGCTTTCTTTTATGTGCATAGCTTTGGTATTCCATTCCTTTGCGGCATCAGGCTTTTTTTCCAACAGGTATGATTCTCCAATATTTCCTAAAGTATAAGCTCTTTGAAGGTTATCTTGCACAAATTCTAAAGCTTTTAGATACCATGTTCTTGCCAAGTCATAGTCACCCTGTTTAAAATATAGTTTCCCATAGAGGTTGTTAAAAACAGCTATCTTTCCACTATTGTCATACTTTTGACTGAGATATAATCCTTTTTGCAGATACTTTTCAGCGACTTCATAATCATCATGGTCTAAAAAGATCAACCCGATATTTTCATAAAGGCCGATAAGTTTATCCTGCCTGCTTATACCTTCATAATAACCCTCAGCTTGGTAAAAATAGGTTAGCGCCTGCTCGGGCATATTGCCTAATCGAAAAACATAACCTAAGTTATTAAGCACCCAACCTTGATGAAGAGAGTCACCTAAATCCTCATACAGTTCTAAAGCCTGTTGATAAGATGTAACAGCCTGATCATAATGCAGTTCCTGTCTTTTCAAGTAACCATAGCCAGCGTAGTACTTGGCCAGATATTCGTAATTGCCCTTGGCTTCGGCTACAGTTTTAACACGGGCAAGTAAATTATAAGCTACTTCACGATCTGTAAATTGGTTTTGAAATTTTTCAAAGGTAGATTCTAACTCCTGATCCTCAGAGGCTTTCTTTAGAGGATCTGCTTCGTCGTTGTTACAGGAAATTAATAGAAAAAAGAGTAGGAGTACTATAGCAGGTTTAGGAGTCAACATAAAAATATTTAGAGATTGATTAGAATAATTTCATCTAAGCAAAAGTGGACATATTCTTTTATATCCAATTTATTTTTTTGGACCTAAACCTTACATAAGTACGATAAAAATTTCCATATCTTGTTTTTACTTCATCACTTATAGACCTCCTGGACCTTCCTCATGCCCCTTATCTCCTTCCGTTGCAAGCGCTTTTGGAAATTCTATAGTTGGCTCAACCTCTTCCTCACTGCAAGACATTAAAAGACTTCCGAAGGTTGCAAACAGAACGATCATTAAGAGTTTTTTGGCATTCATGGTTATTTACATTTTGATTTTCAGTTACAAACGTAGGGGTTTCAGGACAAATATATCATGTGACTTAACGGTGTTAATTACGTTGGTAATTAAGCTGTTGCAATTATTCTATGTTTGCCAAGCTTCGATGTACTCATATTTCGTAAGTGCTTTTGAAATATGGATATTAGATATTAATTAATTTTTTCAGAGTCTATTAAACTGGTGTACTAATACTGTTTTTAGGAGATTGTTTCGTTTAGATATATTAAAAACTTGAAGAAAAAATTACATCTGGTGGTTGAGCCAAAATCTAATTCACGAGTACATTATTTACTAGGTTATACATGTAAACAGGTTATTTCTTATTAAAATGACACAAAATCCCATAAATGCAAAAGCAAAAATACATTTTTTGTATTTTTGCTTTATGCTACAAAAACTGGAAAATATTTTTTCAATTGCAGGCACGGTAAAGGCCATTCAATTTAATCGCCTTTTCAATTCGGAGCCTATACTTTCTGTCACGGATACAGGCGTGCATAATCGTACCATAGATACGTGGGATTCGAAAAAGTTAATCATAACCCCCAGAAAAAACAAAGGCATTCATCGAAGGTTTAATTTCCTTGAATTCGTATGGATTAGGGTGTTGGATGATATTCAAGGCATTGGCATAAAAAGCAAGGTACTTAAACGCACGAAAAAAGAGCTTTTCTACCATGTAGACTTTCTGATTATGAAGCGCCTTATTCGCATGGAGCAGGAGTTGATGGATGATTGGGGCGATGGTTCTTCTATGACCGAGCTGATTGAGGTTATTAAGATTGGGGTAAAAAGAAAAAAAGCCAGTAAACAGTTCAACCTATTTCAGCTGTTGGTCAGCGAAGCCATTTTTAGCAAAGAGCCTGTCAACCTGCTGATATTTGGTGATGGTGGTTGGCTCCCGTTGTTTAATAACGATGTCAGCATTTATCCCGAAGAACTTAGAGAGAAGATCCTTTATGAAAGTCATTTTAATATTTCCCTCACCAGGATCATCAGGGAGTTCTTCGCTCACCCGAAAGTCGGGCTTATTATCAATGAAATCGATTTGTTCTCGACCGTTGAGCTAAAAGTATTGCAAATCATAAGTTCCGGAGAATACAATACCATTGAAGTAAGCCTTCCTGATGGCAGCGTACGGCTACTGGAGAAGTCTGCATACTCGGGGTTAAAGCTTATTGATTACCTGGTGGAAGGGAATTATAAAAGTATCAGGCTCAATGCTCCCGGAGGGATGATGGTGGTGGTGGAGAATATGAAGTTGGTGGCTGGTGAGTAAAACCAGGCTACTGAAATTTATAGGCATGTTGCAATTAGCTCTTTGACAGGTATTAAAAATCCTTTAGATTAGGAAGAATATAGTGCGAATATGTGCAACGTTGCACATATTCAATTGTTGGCAACAAGCTAAAAACACAATCAGCTATGAATATTTCTCAATGACAAAATCACCCCAATCTGCAATAGACTTAATTAAGGGAATTAAAGTTTTACCAAAATCAGTTAGTGAATACTCAACTTTTAAAGGTGGTTTTGAAGTATAGACCTTTCTTTTGATCAATCCATCTTCTTCAAGCGCTTTCAGTTGCAAACTTAAAGTTCTTTCTGTCACAGTAGGCATCATTTTTCGCAATTCATTATACCTCAATTTTTCATCCATTAAATGGTAGAGGATAACAGTTTTCCATTTCCCACCAATTATTCCCATTGTTAAACTTGCACAACATGGATATTCATTCCCCTTGAATTTAAGCATTTTATGTGCCGCTTCTTCCATATAATTTATACTATCATTTTTGACCGTTATTGCAAAGGTAAAAAACTATATATAGTATTGCAACTATAAAAATAATAGTTAAATAAAAAGGATAATAAATGAACTTAAAAGAAACTCTAAAATGGAGATATACAACGAAAGAATTTGACTCAAATAAAAAAATATCTGAATCAGATATGAAAGAAGTGAAGAACCTATTGCGAATGAGTCCATCAAGCGTAAACCTTCAGCCCTGGCATTTTATTATAGCTGAATCTGAAGAGGGTAAGGAAAGAGTGGCAAAAGGAACACAAGGCTTCTTTCATTTTAATGAACCTAAAGTTTTAAACGCTTCAGCAGTTGTAGTTTTTTGTTCTAAAATTGACGCTGATGAACAATACTATAAACATATCGCAAATACAGAGGATAAAAGCGGAAGATTTCCGAATGAAGATATCAAAAAAGGATTTTTAGGTGCTGTAAAAACTTTTGCAGGAATTCATAAATACGATTTAAAAGACATTCAGCACTGGATGGAAAAACAAGTTTATTTAAATCTAGGAAACTTTTTATTAGGAGTTGCTAGTCTTGGAATAGATGCAACACCAATGGAAGGAATTGATGTAAAAGCGTTAGATGAAGAATTTGGCTTAAGAGAAAAAGGGTTTACCGCAATAGCTGCTGTTTCAATAGGCTATCGAGCAAAATCAGACTTTAATTCAACTGATAAAACCCCAAAGTCTCGATTGTCAGAAAGTGAAATAATAACGGTAATTTAAAATAAATAAAAATGATAAAATCAAGCTTCTATTTACTTCTAATTGTAGGATTAATTGTTTCCTGTAACAATCCAAAATCAGAAGAAAAAACGGCAGAAAATACTTTTTCTGAATTTATAGAAAACCCAACAAATCAAATTGGATTAAGCTCTGATATTATTTGGGAACAAATGAACCCAGCACGAGGGGATAAAAGTCCTTTGGCAGGAACAATATGGGGAAATAGAAAAGCTGAAGTTCCAACAGGATACATTGGAAAATTTGTAGACGGATTTTCATCACCACCCCACATCCATAATGTAACATATCGTGCCATTGTGATGAAAGGACTAATACATAATGATGACCCAAAAGCAGAAAACATGTGGATGCCGGTTGGATCATTTTGGACGCAACCAGCTGGTGAACCACATATTACTTCTGCCAAAGGAGAAGGAACAATGGCTTATATCGAAATCGATACTGGACCATATTTAGTAAAACCAACAAATGAATATTTTAACAATGGGGAACGACCTATTAATATAGATGCTTCTAATATTACTTGGCTTGACAATACCCAAACAAATTGGATTGCGGCAAATAATCAATCGAAAATTAGCTTTTTGTGGAAAAATGCAGAAGGTGTTCGTGGCATTTTTGTGAAACTACCTAAAGATTTTAAAAGGAATATTTACACTAAAGGAACTATTCTTTATGGTGTGATTATAGACGGAAATATTGATTACAAAATACCTAATACAGATTCTATTATGAATTTGGACGCTGGAAGTTATTTTGAATCAACAGGAAATAGTATGCACGAAATTTCAACTACAGAAGAGGCATTGATTTATATTAGAACTAATGACAAAATTGAAATAAAATAAAGCCAGTTGCCAATCGAGTAGACGGCCGTGAGCCATAAGCCCACGGTGCGCCTCTCACACCACCGTACGTACGGATCTCGTATACGGCGGTTCATTGAATTTCAGGTTTGAATTTCAAATAGTAATCCATCATACTTTCATACCCTTTCTTTTTTGAGCCGAGATAAGGTTATTGTTGTACCAAGAATCGGGCTTTGAGCTACTCCCCATCCACCCATTCGGGTTCTGCTCCAGGCATATGCCTGTCCTTGTTTCACGCCTAATCGGATAAGGTTTTTACGCTTTCTTTCCAGCTTCTTCCAGTCGTGCCAGATGCAGTATCGAAGCCGGTTCCGCAGCCACTCATCGAGCTGTTTGAGCTTGTGGTGAATACTTGCCAAACGGTAGTTGTTCACCCATCCCATCCACACTTCTTTGAGTTTATGCAGCCGGAATTCGAAACTGTAAGGCATTGTTTTCTTGGTTACAGCTTTTAGTTTGCGCTTTAGGTTTTCCCAACTCTCCTTCTTCACTACCAACTGGTATTTTCCCTTTTCCCCTTTCTTGTAGGTGGGCACGAAGCCGTGGCCTAAAAGCTCAAAGTTGTTAGGCCTTCGGATGCCGCTCTTTGCGCGGTTAATAGGCAGGTCTAGCTTGTTCTTCAGGAACAGGTAAACCTCGTTGCCTATCTTTTTGGCGTCTGCTTTGGATTTCGCATAGATGCTGAAATCATCGGCATAGCGGACAAACTTCAGTCCTTTCTCTTTGAGGTACTTGTCCAGTTCGTCCAGCAATATGTTGGATAGCAATGGACTAAGCGGGCTACCTTGTGGCATTCCCTTCCTGCGCTTGTGCAGCTTTCCATTTATTTGGATAGGCGCACGTAGCCATTTTCGGATCAGCCATAAAGTAGTTGGACATTTTACCTTGTTGTAGATCAGTTGGAGCAGCTTGTAGTGTTGTACTTCATCGAAGAACCCCTTCAGGTCAATATCCACAATGTCCTGATAGCCATCATTGATGTTTTTCAAGGATTGCGTAACCGCCTGATGCAGGTTCTTTCGTGGCCGAAAGCCATAGCTTTCTGCTTCAAAATCAAGTTCGAATCGGATTGCTAGTTGCTGGTTAACTGCCTGCTGAAGCCACCTATCCACTACTGTTGGTACTCCCAGTAATCTGGTCTTACCATTTGATTTGGGTATCTCAACCCCTCTGATAGCTCTGGGTACATACATCCTGTTCAGAATTGAAGTGAGAACAGCTTTGCGATTTCCATCAATGTATGACTTCAATTCGCTCACCTTCATCCCATCTACTCCTGACGCACCTTTATTTCTCACCACTTGGTGATAGGCTCTGTACAGGTTTTTAGGTTGTAGTACTTTTTCTATCATTTTTCCTTCTTTCCTTGTCTGCTTAAGGGTAGGCTATGCCGACTATGTCGACATTCCTATCCGAATTAAGACGTAATTCAATGTTCAGCCCTTCGCTATTTAGTGAGACCTCCCTGTTTTTCAGAACTCGTTGACCAATAGCTACTATGGCTTCTGCTGACTTCTCGATTTGCATCCCGTGCAGTTCGAGACCTCCCTTGGTAAGGTGAATATCCTTGTGCCTATCCCTGCCACATCTACATAAACACCTTTTGGTATTCGTAGGGCTTCACAAAGATGTGCTTGCTCACCCAGATATTTATGCCTCTATATGTGGTTCATGTACTTCAGTACAGGCACCGCAGTCTGGCTTACTTCAGTGCATACCTCACGGTAAACCACCTTGCCACTTGCTTAGCTTCCGGGCACGACCCCAGCGCTTACGGGACTCTCACCCCTTGGAACACTCATCTTCTTGAGCTATATTCACCATTCAAGGCACACACACTCTGTATATTTCATGGCTGGTTAGTGGTTTTCGAGGCTTTGGTTCTTCGTAGAAATCCCGTCAATCTGCAAGATTGACTAGCTTCGGAGGACAAATTTAGCAAGTCAATCTTGCAGATTGACTCCGTGGTAAACCGAAATTTCACTACCTTGAAGTCAGCCACGAAAACATACAGTAAACGTTGTGTGTAACTAAAAGAAACGAATGAATTTGACCTTAACTTTTTTACTGCTTCTTAGCTCAGTGCTTTCTTTCGGACAAACCTTTGAAGGCTATTCGACAGATGAGAATAAAAGTTATCACTGTTTACTTCAAATCAAGCCTGATAGCAGCGTGGTTTTTACATACGACCGCGACAAAAATGGAATTTATGCGGAGTATGTAGGTGAAATCGAAAAATTAACAGATTCGACTTTTAAAGTAAAAGCTACTTTGGCAATCGGACAGTACTATATGAAATCTTATAACAAAGACACTTTATACATTAAACTGGACTCACAAATTGCAAGGACGCTGGACAAAATTCAAGTCGAATACTCCAATAAGAAGAACAGAAAACAACTTCAAGGGTATGATAGCCAAGGCCAACCCATTTCACTTTTAAAAGTGCCTGTCGACAAAGAGCTATTTAATTCAAACAAGGGGACTGACTACGTTGAAATTACCGTGAATCGAAAAAATAGAATAACAGGTGAATGGGTCTCCTTTACAATACCTTTTGGTTCCGCTGCTTCCATTACGGCTGGAGAAAAAATTGAATTTGAAGTTAAATTGGATGGTGAAATTATCGAGAGTATTGGCCAAAGACTGATACAAACAGGACATATAAAACTGAAGAAAAAATAGCTACACACAATCGAGTAGACGGCCGTGAGCCATAAGCCCACGGTGCGCCTCTCACACCACCGTACGTACGGGGCTATGTAAAAATGCATTTTACACTAACTGTTGTGCTCAATAATTTTTAAATGACCAGAATTACGGAGATAAAGAACAAGCTTGAAGAATTAAAAGACCTTGATAAAAGGTATTCTGTGTTTGGTTCGAACAAACATAAATATCAACTTGGCAAACCTCTTTCAGCTAAAGAAATTGAACGAATTGAAAAACAGAACGGCATTACCCTATCGGACGAATACAAAATAGTACTTACCGAACTAGGAAATGGCGGTGCAGGAAACGGTTACGGTCTTGAGTGCTTGTCTCTAAACAATATTTCTCCTCCATATAAAGGAACGGAACATCTCTTAAGAAACTGTGATGATCCAAATCAAATTGATCTGGACATGATTGACATTGAAGAAGTCTCAGGTTACATAAAACTATTCGATTATGGATGTGGGATGGAACAATCTATCGTTGTGACAGGTGAAGAAACAGGAACTCTTATTTTTTATGACTGCGATGGACGTTTCGAAAGAATTAAAGACAAAGGAATTCTGGATTTATATGAACATTGGCTCAATACAAATATAGAATTACTGAAGAGAGTTAAAGACAAACTAGAAAACTTAACACTTGAGGAAGTTATAGCCTCTGAATGGACGTTAAAAAACTTCTCAATTAAACATATGATCTTAAGTATCATGGACGCTCCCCTATTAACGAACAGCTACTCTGGTAATGATCTTAAGCTTCATCTAGAAAGAGAATACTCGAAATGGATAAACAACAAATCAAAGAAAGAGAATTCGGATCGTAAATGGTGGCAATTGTGAAAATGAAAACGAGCACGATTTTGCTTAAATTAAGAACGATATTTATTGTAATATTTCTAAGTTTAACTATTAAATCCTATGGACAACAGGATGCAATAGTGAACCTCTCCTTATTTAATTACGCAAAAAAAGCACCTAAAAATTCATCCCTAGAACAATTAGGAAAATATCTATCCAAGGTTAGCAGAACTAAAAAAGAGCGAGCTGAAACTATTTACTATTGGATTGCTCAAAATATAGAATATGACTATCAAATGCAATTCGCCCCAACCTTTGAAGTAGTTGAACCGGAATATGTTTTTAAGAATAAAAAAACCATTTGTACTGGTTATGCAAACTTGTTTTGTTCTTTAGCTTCAATTTCAGAGATAGAATGTGAAGTAGTTATAGGATATGCGCAAGATTATCTTTTACCAACACCAGATTCTATTTCTTCAAATCACGCTTGGAATGCAATTAAATTAAATAATCAATGGGAATTAATTGATTCAACCTGGGGAAGTGGGGGTTTCTCATTTGGTTCCAATGACTTCAAACAAAGTATTGATATGAGATATTTTCTTAGCTCACCAGATTTTTTATTAATTGATCATTTCCCAATAGAAGAAAAATGGCAGCTACTCAACACGAAGGTTAACTTTAATGAATTTTTAGGTAAAGAATTTGATGAAATGAGATTTAGAAAATTTAATAACCTAATGAATGAAGAAGATTATAACGCACCACAATAACTAAGCATTCGTGTGGCCTGTAAGGTGGCTAATTCGGTTCGAATAGTGCCAGAGATTTCGGTTCAATTAGTGCCACTTTGAAAAATCAAGCTTAACGGGCTATATCGCAAATAAAATCTATATGCCCATTATCCTTGAACCTATGGACATCAAACAAATTAACATCCTTTTCCTTTACTAATATTTTTAGTTTTATTACATTTGTTTTTGCTAAAAACATTAGTAATTGGTTTTGTGTTATAATCACAAAGCTTTGAAAAGGAGTTCCCCATGCCCCAAAAATCAGATATTGTCGCTCAGCTACAGGCGGAAATCAGCCGTATGGAAGGCTTCAAGCCAGCTTCAAGTGTCAGCCGCGATACGGCTTTAGGCCCGGTTAGTGAGGCATTTCCCAGCGGTTCATTTCCTGTTGGTGCAGTTCATGAATTTATGCCAGCCCGTAGCAATGATGATGCTGCTACAACTGCTTTTGTGGCCGGGTTAGTAGCATCTTTAATGGGAACTTGTGGAGCGGCTCTTTGGATCAGTTCATCAACCAAAGTTTTCCCTCCGGGATTAAAACATTATGGTATCGAACCGGACAGGGTCATTTTTATAGACCTAAAAAATGAAAAGGATGTAAAGTCTGCCATGGAAGAAGCACTGAAATGCAGTGCCTTGTCTGCCGTGATCGCTGAAATGCAATCCCTGGATTTTACATCGTCCAGGCGCTTGCAGTTGGCCGTTGAGCAAAGCCAGGTTACTGGTTTTGTACTGCGTAATGACCACAGTCTCAATGCCACCGCATGTGTGTCACGTTGGAAAATAGCATCAATGGAAAGTGAGCGTGTAGGTACATTGCCAGGGATAGGCTTTCCCAGGTGGAAAGTAGAATTATTACGTGTACGAGGTGGAAAACCCGGGGCTTGGGAAATCAAATGGATGCACGGCAAATTCATGCACGCATCCCAACCAGCACCAAGCATTCAGGAACAGAAAAGGAAAGTAGGGTAATGAAATGGATAAGCGATATGTTTCGATTTGGTTCAAGCATTTAAGAACCGATTGGTTTGCACTGGCCCAGCCAGAATTAAAGGATGTGCCTTTTGTTCTGCGCACACCTTCACATGGAAGGATGGTTATAAGTGCTTTAAATGAAGTTGCCTCCGGAAAAGGACTAGGTATAGGAACAGCTCTTGCAGATGCCCGGGCAGTAGTCCCTGATCTGGAGGTTGCCGACGATAAACCTGAGCTTGCTGGCAAATTGCTCCACCGCCTGGCTGAATGGTGCATCCGTTTTACCCCCTCAGTAGCCATAGATTTACCAGATGGAATACTTATGGATGTTAGTGGCTGTACCCACTTATGGGGTGGAGAGCAGGCATACCTATCCGATATTATTAGCCAGTTAAGTGCAAGAGGCTACAATGTAAGCGTAGCTATGGCTGATACTATCGGTGTTGTCTGGGGCATGGCACGTTTTGGAAAAGGGTCTTTAATTGTGCCAACAAGCGAGGACATTCAAGCTCTCGTAAAGCTGCCCCCCGAGGCGCTCAGGCTTGAAGAAGAAGTTGTCGAACGGCTGCATAAACTCGGCTTGCACACCATTGGTCAATTTATAAAAATGTCCTCATCATCGTTGAGAAGACGGTTTGGCCAGCATTTTGTTATGCGGCTTCAACAGGCTTTGGGGCATGAAATGGAAATGCTCCAAACAGTTCAACCCGCCGAACCATATCAGGAACGGTTGCCTTGTCTTGAACCCATTGTTACGGCTACTGGTATTGAAATAGCCTTACAACAATTGCTGGAAGCCTTGTGCAGCCGTATGCAGAGGGAGCAGAAAGGCCTTCGGAAAGGCATAGTCAAGGCATATCGTGTCGACTCCAAAGTGGAACAAGTGGAGATCCGGACCACCAGACCGTCCAACCATGTTGGGCATCTCTTCAAATTGTTCCAGGCTAAAATATCAGGTATTGCGCCGGGTTTGGGAATAGAACTATTCACGCTGGATGCCCCCAGGGTTGAAGAGCATATTCCAGCGCAAAGCAAGGTGTGGGAAGGTTCCGGTACATTTGAAGATGAACGGTTAAGCGAGCTGATAGACAGGCTGGCGAGTAAATTTTCTGGTAAAAACATCCACCGGTATTTACCGGACGAACACTATTGGCCTGAACGCTCATTCAGGCCGGCTTCATCACTCAACGAAAAGCCCGGAACCATTTGGTGTACAGATAAGCAGCGTCCCTTGCACATATTGGCAACTCCCGAGCCTATAGAGGTGACAGCTCCTATTCCGGATTACCCGCCTATGCTGTTTCGTTACAAAGGGAAATTACATGAGATCGTGAAGGCAGACGGACCGGAAAGGATTGAACAAGAGTGGTGGATCCAGCAGGGACAGCATCGGGATTATTACCAGGTTGAAGACGAGACCGGACACCGGTATTGGTTGTTCCGCCTGGGGCACTATGATGATGCAAATTTTCAGTGGTTTGTTCATGGCTTTTTTGCTTAGAGGAGATGAGGTATGGGATATACAGAGTTACAGGTAACAAGCAATTTCAGCTTTCTTCGTGGCGCATCACATCCTGAAGAATTGGTCGAGCAGGCAGCAAAGTTGGGCTATAAGGCTATTGCCATTACTGACCGCAATACATTTGCAGGGATTGTCCGTGCACATGCTGCGACAAAAAAAGCGGGAATTCGGTTTATACCAGCCTGCCGGTTAGACTTACTGAACGGCCCAAGCCTGCTTGCTTTTCCCACAGACGTTAATGCCTACTCACGTATTTCCAATTTGCTTACCGTAGGTAACCTTCGAACAGAAAAAGGACTGTGTGATTTGTATAAAGAAGATGTTTTTCATCATGCAAAAGGCACCAGGTTTGTAGTAATACCTCCGGCTACTCTAAACCAGGCTTTTGAATTTGAGCCTTCATTCAAGGAAGACCTGAAAGAATATCGCGAAGCATTTGGAGAAAACCTTTTCATTGCCGCATCCCGTGCTTACAATGGCGATGATATAAAGCGATTGTTCCGGCTTGCTGAACTTTCAAAAGCACTGAAAGTAGCTATGGTTGCCACGAATGATGTGTATTACCATCACCTCAAACGGCGTGAATTACAGGATGTGGTGACCTGTGTACGTGAGAAATGCACAATTCATAATGCCGGTTTTCGTCTATACCCGAATGCCGAGCGCTACTTGAAGCCGGTAGATGAAATGCTTCGCCTGTTTAGGCAATATCCTGATGCTATTACACAAACACAAGTCATAACCGAAGCCTGTAACTTCTCCCTTGATCAGTTGAAGTATAACTATCCAAAAGAAATTACTGCTGACGGAAGAACCCCACAGGAAGAGCTGGCAAAATTATCCTGGGAAGGTGCCAATCGAATGTATGATGGGAATATTCCGGATAAAGTCAAAGCGAACATTGAATACGAACTTCGCTTTATTGATCAGATGAATTATGCGGAGTACTTTCTTACCGTCTATGACATTGTCAGATATGCCCGGGAACAGAAAATACTTTGCCAGGGACGTGGATCTGCTGCTAATTCCACTGTTTGCTATTGTCTGGGCATTACATCCGTAGACCCAAGCAAATTTGATTTGCTATTTGAGCGCTTTATCTCTTCGGCACGTAACGAACCCCCGGATATAGATGTGGACTTTGAGCATGAAAGGCGTGAAGAAGTCATGCAATACATCTATCATAAATATGGCCGGGATCGTGCGGCGATTGTAGCCACCGTAACGCAACAGCATCATAAAGGGGCCATCAGGGATGTTGGCAAAGCTATGGGGCTTTCGGTGGATGTAATCACCCGGCTTTCCGGCCTGATTTGGGATTTCAAAGATGAAGGGTTTGATAAAAAACAAATTATCAGCCAGGGGATCAACCCTGACGATCCTACCATCAGGAAGGTGCTGGAACTAACCGAAGAATTCATGGGTTTCCCGCGCCAGCTAGGACAACACACGGGTGGTTTTGTAATTACTGATGGAAAGCTTTCGGATTTATGTCCAATACTCAATGCCCGCATGCAAGACCGCACCAATATAGAATGGAACAAGGATGATATAGATGCCTTGGCCTTTATGAAAATAGATGTATTAGCATTAGGCATGCTAACCTGTATTCGAAAGGCCTTTGACCTTGCAAAGCTGCATTACAACCTCGACCTGACCTTGGCCAATATCCCGCAAGATGACCCTGTAGTTTATGAAATGGTTTCGCATGCCGATACAATTGGTGTTTTCCAGATTGAAAGCCGTGCGCAGATGTCGATGCTCCCCAGGCTTCGGCCTAAATGTTTTTACGACCTGGTTATTCAGGTTGCCATCGTGCGTCCTGGCCCGATACAAGGCGACATGGTGCATCCCTATTTACGCAGGCGCAACGGCCAGGAGCCGGTAGAGTACCCGTCAGAGGATCTAAAGGAAATATTAGGCCGTACTTTGGGAGTACCTCTTTTCCAGGAACAGGCAATGAAGATCGCAATAGTGGCCGCAGGTTTTACTCCTGCAGAAGCTGATGCCTTACGCAGGAGCATGGCAACGTTCAAAGCAAAAGGAAAGGTATCTTACTTTGAGCAAAAACTGATCAACGGGATGATCCAAAATGGCTATAAGAAGGAATATGCACAACGTGTGTTCCGGCAACTAGAGGGGTTCGGCTCTTACGGCTTTCCTGAGAGTCATGCTGCCAGCTTTGCACTGCTGGTTTATGTTTCTTGCTGGATCAAATGTTACTACCCTGATATATTTGCCTGTGCCTTGCTTAATAGTCAGCCCATGGGGTTTTATCAACCGGCACAGATTATTATTGATGCCCAAAAACATGGTGTTGAAGTTCGTCCCGTTGATATTAACCATTCCGGGTGGGACAATACCCTGGAAGAGAAAGCAGGTAAGTACTTTGTTGTACGGCTAGGACTCCGGCAGGTAAGAGGCGTTCGCAAGGACGATGTTGAGCTGCTAACCAGAAGGCAAAAGTCCTATTCTTCGATACACGAACTGCGTGAGGCCGGCATACCTGAAGCTGCCCTGGAGAAACTTGCAGATGCAGACGCATTTCGCTCCATTGGGTTGACCAGAAGGCAAGCACTCTGGGAAGTATCAACAAAAGATTATCAGGCAAAGTCCCTCTTTTCCAATTCTCCAAACCTGCATACTGATAGTGAAAACATTGTATTGCCTGAAATGAGCCTTTCCGAACATGTAGTTCAAGACTACGCCTCGACTTCATTATCCCTGAAAGCACATCCCGTGAGTTTTGTCCGGCCTCAGTTGGACAGCCTGAGGGTTGTTTCAAATGCTGCGCTTTCCAAGGCAAAAAATGGAGACCGTGTAAAAGTAGCAGGACTGGTGCTGGTACGGCAAAGACCAGGAACGGCCTCGGGAATCTGCTTTATCACCATAGAGGACGAAACCGGACCGGCAAACCTTGTAGTATTTAAAAACCTTTTCGACCAGTATAGGAAAGAGATCATTCAATCCAGACTATTGATGGTTGAAGGCAAATTGCAACGTGAAGGAGAAGTTATTCATGTTATTGCCAGCCGTTGTTATAACCTTTCCGTTTTGCTTCAGCAACTTAATACTCCTCAAAGGGAGAAATCATCTTCTGCAGTATCGAATGAAAAGAAGGAGCAAACAAAGGGTAATCAGATTAAGATTTTTCCGGAGGGGAGGAATTTTAGGTAGTGATGCTGATAGATTTATTATGAAGGTGAAATCATTTTGTCAGGTTTAAGATATTTTTTTGTAGTGAAATCCAATAGAAAACAACTTGCCTGGTTTTGAGTAGTTCTTTAGTCTAGGGTCTGTTCCATATACAAGCAAACAAGACGGAGGGTTAGCGTTCACATGTAGTGCTGGCCATGTGTTGAAGTGTGTCTTTTGCCGCTTTTTTAAGTAACTTAGTTCACGTCTTATCCCTAAAATTTCCCTCAAAAGGTTCTTTCCATATGCGGTAGCTTTACATTCTACCCCAAGTATTATATCTGAATGTTTCGGTCGGCCTGATACATCAGGCTTTGTGAAAACTATATCCAATTCATGAAACTCCCCATTGGTGGGTGTACTAGCTTTAGTAGCTTTATAACTTAATGCAAGGAATTCAACATCCGTCCATAGTTCACCCATTTTACGATTCCTGCAATAATCTGAATGCGTTCGATACACGGAGAAGTGCGGCTTGGTTCTATCAATTTTTCCAGGACCACTTTGAAGTGTTAAATTTTTATCATTTTCCAAAGTTATATACAAGTTTTCTTTTTCTACCAACTCTTGTATAATCAAGGATAGAACGAAAGCTTCATAGATTTTTCCCAAGGTTAGAGATGGAGGAACAATTTTATGACTCCCGGTACTAGAAAACTTTTTGAAAGAATCTTCTAGTCTCTCCTTAATGTCGCTTAATTCAGATTGCGTCATATCCTAAAATTTCTTCCTCTATTCCTATCATTTATTATTTCCTGGTGTATTTTCTTAAATGTACTTGTAAGATCATCTAAATTGATGCTTTCAGTTAGGTCAATACTTTCGGAATTCGACATTAATTGCTCATTATGATTTAAATCAACTTTTAGGCTTCTTATGGGGCTACCCTGAATTGATTGGTTTAGTCTACTGATTATTCCATTGAAATTTTCCGTCTGAAACATCCTCATTTGACCAATAATTTCTTCTATATACCGCAATAGAAATGATTCCTTTGTAGTTTGCTCTTTGGCATTGCTTATGTCATAAGCAAATCCATGGAGGTATTGAAGGTCAGCGTTTTTCAACTTGGTTTGTATAAATTCGTATAGGTCTATTGCCTGTTCATCAGTCATTGTGAAGCCATTTTAAGGTAGCTATTCGCTTTTTGCACTTATTCAGTAAAGAAAAGTTTTACGAACTTAGCTTGAGAAGATATTAGTGTCAATACCCAAGGTTGGGTATTTTATCGGAAATTTAAGGATGAGTGACCTATTAACATAAACCCTAGTTCAAGAATATTTGCACCAAAATGGCTATTGCTGTTAAAAGAATACTGAAAATTGCAATGACTTTAGCTTGCCGGGAAGATTTTCGAGCTTCTTGTAACTCTTCATATTCGAGCAACTTAAAATAGGCTTCTATATTCATAAAACACGGTATGCTGTTTGTTGAAGTATTCCTATAAATCGAACAATAGGTATCATATTCTGGAACTCGAATATTTTTATCTTCGAGTTTTCTTCTAAATTCATCTCTGGTCATTGTAACATTATTGTCCAGGTCTGACTTAGCTTCCTTTAACAGTCGTATATAAATATCCTCTTTCATCTAATAAATATAGTGGATACAGTGTGCATACTTCAGCTTAATTCTCATGCTCTTACTTTGAATATATCAAAGTTTGCATGAAGGTACTTGTCATATCGCTTAAGAGGATGTTCCGACTCCTCCTTGGTATTTTTCCCGTTAAACCATATCGAGCGTTTGCCTTTGTTTTTGCCATTTTTATTCTGGGTTGCCTCAGTGATGAACTCTACTGATGACATAATCCACATTTTATCTAAACGATGAGAATAAAAAATGAAATAGTAGTTTTCTCTAACTTCATGTGTTATTGCAGCGAAGAGCGCAGCATCGCCAAATTGAACATTTTTGGACCTGGCTTTAATCTGCACTTCTATAAAAGTACCATCTTCCCTCCGAATTACAGCATCTATAGCGAAGTCATCAATCAAAGGAATATAAACGTCTAATCCCTGCTCCAGCATTTTACTGATAATATAATACTCCATGCGCTTACCAAAACCTGCGCTATGTCTAAAACTGGTACTCATTTATGGATAATTAGAATTGTCTTTTTAACTGCTTACTGATTCATTGCATTTTCAAGCTCTCCATACAACTACATTTTTAATTCTATCGAACCCAGTTCATGAAGTTTCTGTTATTAATTTAAGAAGTTGAAATGCTCGCAAAATAACCGTGACAAAAATTAACGCAACGTACAATTTAATACACACGCTCGTACACGTTTGTCCTGATCAGATAATTGACTAGCCTGATCATCAAATTTGGACTGAGCCCTTTTTAGGTCAGTAACTCCGATTCTATTTTTACGGGTATCGTCTTTGTTTGGCCATTGACTACAATGAAACCAACCTATGAGGTACAGTCCATAGTCACAATCATTTTCATTCATATATCTTTTCAATAATTGAGTTTCCATGGCTTTATTTATTTCGTTATGCCAACAGCCTTTAACTTCAATTATTAATTTCACAAAATTTGATGTGTTTGGAACTTTTCCTGAAACATAAATATCTGTTCTCTCTCCGGGTTGTCCCCTTTTTCCTGTACCTCTTCTTATCTCTACTTCCCGCAAAATCAATAAATTAGTTTTGCTTAAATCATCTACCAAATGTGATTTAATGTAATCACTCAAGTCGTTCTCTTCTTTTGGTTTATAAATATCCCCTCCTAATGAATTCCATAAAAGAAATGATAAAGGAGTTTCCCCATGTAGCTTTTTTTCTAAGCGCTCTAGTGATTCAAGTACAGCACTTAATAGATCTTCATTATTAAGTATTAAACGGGACAAGGAATTGTTGGTCATTCTTAATAAGTCTTTAGGTTCAATAGGTACCCAGTTATTAATTCGATAAGATTCCTTGGCTTTAATTATATAATACTTTAAGTCATATCCAGACACCTTTTCTAAATCTTCAAGCATCTCAATAGACTTACTTGTTCCTCTATCCTGTAATTTTATTATAAGGTTATCTCTAAAGTGGCTTATCTCTTCTCGACTTGTTACCATATGAGCCCCTTCAAACTGAGGGTCATCTTCCTTTGGAAACGCACGTGTTAGCCATAGAAATAATTCTCTAATTTCATTTTCCGATAACTTATCTGAGAAATTTGATTTATACCCAAATATATCTTTAGCAGCGTCAAGCATTATCTCTTTACCCAGCACTGTATCTTGATTAATCAGATTCCATATAGTTGACCAGCCACCATCTTCAGCCCCTTCAATGAGAGATAAGGCCGCTGCTTTTTGATATTTTTTTTCTCCATTCAAAACTACATCAGTCGCTTTATTTTTGGCCCGTGAATATCCTTGGTTCATAAGGAAAGAAAGAAGCCTTCGCATTGAATTAGCCTTGATTTCATTAGCATTGACAAAGTCTAGGATTACTTCTAATAACTTTTCATCAGCAAAGCCCTCAATTTTGGTGAGAAATAAAAAATAACCATCTTCCTTTTCATCTTCTTTTTCTATTTCTTTCATTACTGCCTCAGTAATATGTAAGGGAGCATGTTCATAGGCTTTTTTTATTAAATCTAAGTATGATGTATCTGTTCCGCTAAGGCCAATTGACTCAGGGTAAGAAAGAAGTATGTGTGCCCAATTTTGCCAATCCTGATCAGTCAATTTTTCTAAAAACTGCGGCTCGCATTTCTTAATTAAAATCAAGGCTTTATACCCACTTGCTGCAGGTCTATTAAATATATTAGTTCCTAGCCAATCGTCTTTTTTGCAATCGTTATTTTTAATATAGCTCTTTGCTGCTTCTAGTATGTTTTTTCTAGTATGTTCATCACATATTATCCAGCCATTTAACTTAGTTATATCTGAAGAAAGCTCATTACCGTAAAATCTGCTATCATCTTTAAGGGTTAACTCTCTACATAAGTACCACCAAGCGTCCTCATCCCCAGAAGTATATCTAGCCAAAGTATTCAATATCCGCTCGGTAACTGAGGGCTGTAAAGTGTATTCTTCATGTTTCCGTTGGCTTTCAAGTCTGCCGTGAATTAATTTGTATCGTTTTTTTAAATCTTCTGCTTCTTCAGAATCAATTCTGATTTCCTTAAAGAAATGTTCTAGCTTCTTTTTGGCTTGATTCTCATTTTGGATCAAGGCAAATAGTTTCTCGATATGATTCTTTTCTTTTGGGTTAAAGATATTAGAAATTATCTCTAGCCATTTTTCTTTATTAGCAATATCATCATTTTTGAATCGATCGATAACCCATTCCAAATCTCTGGAATCAAGTAATGAGCTATAACTGATCGGCTGAAAAAGGAATGGTGTATATTTATTCAATTTATTAATAACTATTTGAGCCACTTTTCTTCTATCCGCAGCATTTGGTGTAATTATATCTTTGGTGCCACCAAAAATATCCGTGATCGGAAAAATGTTTTCATAATTAGTTAGTCTAACAATTATGTTTTCAGCTAATAGATCAATGTTAAATTCATTTTCTTTAAGATGTAGCCATGCATTTTGGATAATTGCTTCTTGTAACTTTGTCATTGTAAAATCTTCTGACTTTTGTTTTAAACTCCATTTTAAAGCTTCATCGAGCATGGTGGAATTCATGTCAGGCACTAATTGATAAATAAACCCTCTATATGCCCCAAAGTAATTCTCCCGTTTAGGCTCTTCAATAAGTTTAAACAATTCTTTTGAGGATAAAACTTTCGGGAATAATGCTTGCAAAAATGTTCCCCGAATTTCATCGTCTATATCAACGGTCCAATCGATTTTGAAAGTATATTTTTTAAGACCCTGCAATTCTTTCATTTCTCCCAATTCTCCTATTAGTGCTGCTGCTCTACTCCTTAGAAAATGATTGGCTTGGTTGTCTTTGACTATAACAAATGCAACTGAAAGTACTTCTCTTAGTTTACAGGCTGAGGCAATATCGATTGCTGCTTTTTTGACAATTAAAGACCATTCGCCTCTTAAAAACCAGTTAATTTGATCTGGTAATTCAGGGTGATTTAACTTAGCGTATTGGTCTCTAAGATCCCAATCTATGTCTAAAGAATCTTGGGTTTCTAGACTTTCTAGGAGTGAATCAACTAACTCTTTTCTAAGTCTGTTTTCCATATCTTGCATGTCATTGGACAATAAAATTGTCTGAGGATCTGTCTTAATGGTATCACGGGTTAGGTCCGGATAAACTGAGTTCAGCCATCCGAATACCTCTTTAAATTGCGGGATTATTTTTTTATCAGGATCGTTGTTTAACTGTATTAGAGATTTTATTTGAGGTATTTCCAATTTATGCAGTGCTAAATAATGTGCCGCTAAAAACTCCTTATGAGATTCATGTATAAAGTGAAAATGACCATTCGTATTTATCGAAAAAAAACTGGAATTAGCTATTACTTTTACTATATCAAACTGATCAAATTGGAATTCACCAGTATCCGTAATTTCCACCCCTTCCTCGATGGCATCCAATTCTAAAATGGAGGATGCATTAACGGCCCCCTTGTCAACTGATATATACTTCTTATTACCAAATACCATTAATGCAGCTATCCTTGAGACTAAGGAAATTACTCTTGGAGAGGATAGATAATAATTCTCACTGTAATATTTTGATAGTGGGCTGTTATATGGGTTGGAAAGTAAGGAACAACACCTTAAAAACAAACGCAAGCGATTTACTCCAAAGTTCTGACTGTGTTTATATTCATTTATCAAGACCGATAAACTTAGTGGGAAAATTACTAAGGATTGGAGTCTTTTATTTTGAACTTCATCAAGGAATAGCTTTTCATCAATCTCATGTTCCTTCAAAATCAACTTGGCCTCTTGTCTATTGAGAGGAAGGGTTCCAACTGTTTTTATTTCTCTACTAGAGAATAACTCATTCCATATTTCCTTTAATTGACTGAAGTAACTAGGAGGGCTAGTAAATCTAATACTTAAGCTTCTACGATTATTTTTTTCCTTTTCAAGTGTTTGTTTTAAAAGAGTACTCAAATATTTGGTTTTCCGAGTAATGTCAACAGTATTATAATCCAAAAACAAACAGAGCATACCGCCATACTTAAGCCACTTTTTGTAAACTCGGCTACTACTTAATACATACTTTATTTCTGCAAATTCTTGATAGTCAGTAATTGTTATAAATAAATGCAAAGCCGTTAATTCAGCTTTGCTGAATGAATAAAAGTCATTTAAAAAATGGGTTTTACCCATTTTGGGAGGAGTAACAAGACTAATGCATTTTGCCGACAACAACTCATCATAACTTACCAGACCTTTATGATAAAACTTGGCTCGTGTATCAGTTACACTTAAGAGGTACCCTTCTCTATCCAGTGCAATGCTAGAATCTAATTCATTAAAATAATTCACTATGCTATATTTAAGAACAGTAAATTAATAAATAGTTTTCTATTTGATAAGTCCTAATAAATATCTTGAGACATTTCTAGTTCTAGTAAGGCTTCACGATGATGCCATGTTTACCGTCTGATTGAAAACGTAATTAAATTCTTTAGATTAAGGTATATGTATGTGGCACAAAGACTCCAGTCAATTCACTATTTATTGTATGATGTAAGACCTGTAATTTTTAGTTCCACCGATAAGCTAATTGTAATCCATTGTTTATCAGTGCCTTAAAAACGAAAATGTTCCGCAGCACAAAAAATGACCAAGGAATACCGCTATGCCCTTTCCAATTTAGCTGTCACTACGGTTTCAAAACCTATACAACGAACCCTTAAAAGACGAAAAATGAAAGACACAGATTGGATTACAATCGGCATGGTTGCCGGTGCCTTTGTGGCAGGCATTGCCCTTGGCACGTTTGCCGTTGCCCCTGCCTGGGAAAAACACAAAGAAAAGAAGGAGCAGAAGGAAGCCTCTGCCAAGTCCAAGTAAAAGGGCTATTCCCATTCCATTTTTTAAAACTCAAAGTGACCAATAACAACAACAACACATGAGAGATTACGATGATGAACTATCGGCCTACGAAGATGAGGCCGAAGACATGTATGATGATTACTATTCAGACGAATACCTGGATGAAGATGACTTCGACAGTGGCCTGGAAGGCTACGAAGAAGATGCCTATGATGATGACTACGAGGAAGAAGAAGTAGAATACATCGACGGGTACGAAGATGACTACGACAGCTACGAACCCGCCCCTGTCACGGTAGGCCGTATCGACCCTAACGACAGGACTCTGACCATTGTGGTGACCAATACCGGCAGCGAGGAATCCGAAGCGGTGATTTTTGGTGCCAACGAGGAAGCCGACCAGCCTGCAGGGCTAACAGTAACCGTTGGGGAAAGCTCCCACAAAGAAGTGAGGGAAGAAAGCAAATCTTTTCCTTTCAAGCTGGCGGGTATGAAGATGAGTGTTTCAAATCCGCTTCAGTTTGACAATATCCTGAAGATTTCCAGGAGAACTGCTACGGGTTCCAACACTATCAGGGTCTACCAGCCCAGGAATGCTACATCACCACAGAACTTTGCTCAAACCCTGATCGATGACGCGCACTTCGAAATGGACGTTACCGGGCAGGATTCCATGCGCGTTTTAGTAAAACCTGGTGTAACAGTGGTATTCACCTTTACCATTAAGGCACGTGCGAACCTGGGCAACCTGCTTCAGGGGCATAATGTGGCGGAGCTTAGCCGTACTCCAAGGACTACCGGGCTACCGCAGATAGACCTGATGCGCAAAAAGCGTAAGGTGAGGAAGCCGGTGAGGAAGGTCAAAAAAGTGGTTCGCAGACGACCGGTCAAAGCACGAGTTAAGCCAAAACCAAGGCTTAAAAACAGGCCTCCGGTAAAGCGTAAACGCTGACCTTCAGAATCCAACCCCTCCGGGTAGTTATGCAGCCAGAGCTACCGCTTTGGCTGCTTAGTTTATGGCTATAACCAGTAAAATCATGCAACAGAAAACAGCCGCCCGGCCTACAGGGCGCATAGACTATATTGTTCGGGGCAATACCCCAGGGGTTCTCAAGCTGATCAGGGACTATGGCTACGCCGTGCCCCGGCGCAGTGAACACCTTGCAGGAGTGGTCAGGCAGTTGATCCGCGAACACGGCAGACCGGCAGTGCGCAAACTGCTCCGTCACCACCCGGACAGGAAACTCCTCCTGGGCATTGCCGGGACATCGGAAGACCATTATTGCAGTTATTGCGGCAGCACCTCAGAGGACAGCTACTGTGGGTGTGCCCATAGTAACTATGACACAGCAGTAAAAGAACCGTTAGCAGGCATACGTGATATGTCCACTGATGAGTTGGAAAAGCTTTACCGGCAGTTGCTAGTCAAGTCAAACGCCAACCCTGCTGACAAATCCCTGGCCGCAGACCTGCAAACAGCCTGGGCAGAACTAAGGAACAAGCTGTCATCAAAGGGCACTGATGCCGTGGCTATGCAGGACAAAGAGGAGAGAAAAACAGACGGGGTCAATACCCGAGAGCTGCTGCTCATCTTCGGCCTGGCACTTACTGCCGGGGTATTGGTTGGAGTCTCCCTTAAAGTAGGCCAGCATGGTTAAGATCGTCAAACCAAAAATGGAGAGTAATGGTATCCTGCCGGAGACCGTGTTTTCCCTTTTGGGGATTGCGCTGGCCAACGAGCCTTTACAACTGAAAGGCCTGCTAAAAAAATATGGCTTCACGGTACGCGAACCCTCTACCTACCAGACCCTTACCGATGCTGTTATCGCAGCCATGGCCAAAAACAATAAGGCCTTTGCTTTCGACCTGGCCCGGCTCATAGCCCGCCAGGTAGTGCCTGAAGGTGTTGATGGCTTTGACAGTTTCGGGGCAGCGGGTGGTGGCGGTGTGACTGTGGGCACTGACCCGATTAGCGCCATTGCCGGTGCGATTGGTTCAGTGGCGAACCTTTTCGGAAATGCACAGCAGAAGAAAATGATGAAGAAGCAGGCAGGTGCGCAGACGATGAATACCCTGTTCGCCTTCAAAGCACAACAGGAACAACAAGCTGCAGCCATGCAGGCAGAAGCCCGAAGACATGCCAACCAAATGGCAACCATCAAAGTGATAGGCTTTGTGGCGGCAGGCCTGCTTTTCGGCTGGTATTTTTTAAGGACTATGAAGTCCCATAGCCTGACAGCAGGGACTATTTAAAACATTAAAACCGAACTATGCTATCACAAAAAAATTACGGACTTACAGGACAATCCGATATAGATTTTGACTACTTCTTATGTGGAAAAAAATGCAAGAAGCGAAAGAAGGAAAAGCGGGAAATACGGTTTGAGCGCCGAAGGTTAAAGAATGACGAGCGGCGGGCAGATACCGAGCGTACGCGTATGGAAACCATTTTGATGAAACAGTCCATGATGCCCACGCAAACGAGCCAGCCTCCCATGCAACAGCAATCGGCACCGTCTGCCAATTCCCAACCCCAACAAACAAACCAGGCCGGCACGCCCCAGCAGGCAGGAATGGGAAACAACACTTTATTTATTGCGGTGGGTGTACTGCTGATCGGGGGATTTGTATGGACACAAATGAATGCCAAGACCAGGCCGGTAGCAGCCATTAAAACCGCCGCAGCATGACAGTAATGGAGCCACGCATATACGGGGATTATGATGACTTCTACAGGGATGATGTTTTGTATGACCATTTCCTAAAGAAGTTCCGCAAGAAGATCAAAAAACGAGGGCTTTTCAAAAGCATCGTTCGCCTGGGCGCGCCCAGCCTGATGCTCAAAAAGAAGCTGCTTAAAAAGAAGCGCAGCCAGCAAAAGGAAGAAAAATCACAGTCAAAAACAAAGGGCAAAATAGTAAAGCTGGGGATCAAGTCGGCCACCAGTGCATCGAAAGCCGGCCCCGCCATGGAGCTTGTGCGCCCTACACCTCCAAGGAACAGGGAAATGCAGGCCACTATGCTTGCTCCGGAAGCGAAATTGGATAGCCAGCCGGAGCAGGAAGACAGCCAGCCTGCTGGCAAAAAGACAAATCAGTATATCCTGATCGGTGCTGCAGTGGGGGCAATAGCCCTGGTAGTGATGGTCAAACGAAAGAGAAATATGCAATGATATGGGCATACTGGCGCAAGCGATAGAACAGGAAGTGACAGGAGATGGAGAACTGCCAACAGGTTTTCTCTTCGCATCGGTAAAGAATGTCGGCACTGGCACAGTCCAGGTAAACGGTGTTGCACTTGTAGTGGGCGAGGCCAAAAGTTATCCGTTCGTTGGCAAACCCTACCAGGCCGTCCCTTACCAGGCAGCAGGTTCAACCCTCAGGATTTTATATACCCTTTAAAACAGACAACCTATGATAACAGGAGAAACAGAATTTTTAATGATGCGAGATCCGGAAGACGGCTATGACAACTTTTTATTCTTCGGAAAAAAAGCCAAAGCCCGCCGCCAGGAAAGGAAAGCGCAGCGCCAGGCCGAAGGGCGAAAGCCCGGACGGGGACTTATGGATTTACTCAGCTCCCCGGGGCTGGGCGACACGATCAATAATGTGGCAGGCCTTTTTACTAAAAAAGGCAGTGAAACCCCTTCGGATTACCAGGTGTCGGTTGGAGGTGCCGGATATGACGATAGTAACGACGAGGAACCCAAGAAAGACAACACCATGCTGATTGTCGGAGGTGTCATTGTAGCCGGTATTTTAATCCTTGGCTTTACCCAGATCAAAAAGAACAAAACCATACAGCCTGCTTTATGATCATCCCGATACCTGCCAATCACAAGCGTTTTACCATCAGGCTGGGCATTACAGTCCGCAAGCCTGTAGTTCTGGGCATTAGGGCTTACGACCCTTCAAAACCCAACAGTCATTATTTTAGGCGAAAAGTGGCCTTCAAAAGGGAAGCCTTTAGCGGGAAAGAAGCTTTCAGGGAAATAGATATTCCCATGCCTCTGTCCCCAAAAGCCCTGGAGGTGGAACTGTACAACAAGCGCACCGGTGATGACACTAGTTTCCGGCTCACCGGTTTTGATGTCCACAAGATGATACCCGCCCAGGTGTGGGCGCAGCCGGAGGTACATCGCTTCATAGACTTTGCGCAGAAGTTTTCGCAGAAGGCCGGTTATACACCCGTTGGTTTCCACCACAATAAAGACAGCGAGTTTTTGATCCAGTACCTGCCTGAGATCCTGGACGATGCCGGCAGGCGATTGGTTACCCCTGCCAGGACACATCGGGCTACGGGGCGCATTCAGGTCTCCCAAAAGCTGTTCAGACAGTTTACCGTTCCTATCAGGTTTTTCATCCTTCTGCATGAACGGCAACATTTTGTGATCCCTACACGCGAAGAAAAACCTGCAGACCTGGCCGCCCTCCAGATTTACCTGGATATGGGCTTTCCCCGGATCGAAGCCGTGTATGCCGCTACCAAGGTGTTTGGCCTGCATCCTGAAACCGTAGGGAAAGCCCATGTCACCCGTACACGCGACATCATAGACTTTATCAACCAAAATGCTCGAAAAATAGAAGCCCATGGATAGGAACCTCAAAAAAGGACTTATACTGATGGCCTCTCTCGGGGCAGGCTTGGTTTGTTCCCTGGCACTGAAGAAGGACGAAGAAAGGCTGGCACCAACCCGGCGACAGATAGATGTAAATGGACAGGAAGATGCCTATAACCTAACCTGTACACCCGATCAACGAAACGACCAGCTTGTCAGCGACCTCAAAAGGTATGGAACCAAGCAGGGTGTGATAGATGTAGCAGATTGCCAGCCCCCAAAAAAGCTTAGTCACATAGAGCAGGCAGGTGCCAATATGTTGTCAGCATTCCAAGAGCGCCGTGCCCTCAAGAAGAATGCCTTTAACCTGGGAGATGATATACGCACTACGCAATTAACCCTGACAAACGTTACAGATCAGCCTGAGGAAGTTACACTTTGGGGACAGGGCGATAACCCCGTTCTGGAAAGGATACCTATTCAGGCAACCATCATAACCGGTGTTCACCCACAGGATGTTGCCTTTAACCCGGTGAACGGCCTGGCTTACGTTGCCAACCAGCTCTCAGACAGCGTATCGATACTCTCAGATATCGGAAAACTAGTGGCTACCATTACATTGGAGGATACGTATCCAGGTGTTGTTTCCCCCGTGGCATTGGCCATTCATGATAACCCTGCCAGCCCTGATTTCGGGAAAGTCTATGTGGCAGGATCGGTCTCTGATACTGTTAGTGTCATCAATGCCAACAATGTGCAGACTGCTACCATTCCTCTGGATGCACAACGGCCCGTAGCCCTGGCATTCAACAGGGTCAATAATAAACTTTATGTCGCCTGCCTGGTCAGCAGGAAAGTATTGGTTATGGACGGGCACACACATCAGGTAGTTGAGAGTCTTGAATCCCCTGAGCCTCCCATTGGCCTGGCTGTAAGCCCGGACAATGGAGATGTGTTTGTTACTTATTCAGGAAGCACGAGCCTTGGAATTTATAATAAAAGCCATTCCAGAATAGCTACAACAGAAGGCCTGCCTGATAGTGCTAGTCACCTGGTATTTGATGCGAATGCAGGATGCCTTTGGGTAGCTTCAAGTTCCTCGGCCACCCTTGTTAGCATTGATGTAACAACTTATCAAATCCGTTCGGAAACGGAGGCCGGGAACAATATTCTGGCTATGGCCTTCAATCCTGAAAACGAAAAGCTATCGCTGACTGACGGGGCTTCTTTGAAAACGCTGCAAGCAGATGGTTCCTTTAGTGAGGACTTGGCATTAGAAGCCGTCAACGCCCTGGCTTTCGATAGCTCCGGGGCAGTATTGACTACTTCTCAGGAGTTAGGAAGTGCTACGGTTTCATCAGGTAAACCACCAGTGGTGATAGATGCAGATTATGCCGAAAAAAACAGGCATTTCCGCCACGCACCTGCCGTTATCGAGCAGGTCAGGTTTATCATGGACATGCACCAGCGCGTCCCCACGTTAACGGCCACAGAAAAAACAATCTCCGGAAAAGAAAAAGCTTTCACCTTTTCACTGGAAAAATACCGCAGCACCAGGCATTTCCAGAACATCATTACCGTGCCAATGAAAGGCTTCAAACTCGATGGGCACTCGTTCTGGCAGTTTCATTTACAACCCGGACAGACGGCCACCATCCTGGTTTCTTACCGGCAACTGGACAGCTATGCCCTGATCCCAAAGGAAACCGGATAGGGAAAGTATTCAAAGCTCACAAACTCAACATAATTCAATAACAACAACAATGAACAATCAACTCATTAACATCGCATTGAGCCAGTACGGGGTGCAGGAGCAGCCCGGAAGGCTTCACAATCCTACGATTATAAACTACGCCTGGGAAACAGGTTTCAGGGGCATCATTTCAGATGAGACCGCATGGTGTTCCATCTTCATGAACTGGTGTGCCATGAAGGCGGGGCTGCAAAGGTCGAAAAAAGCCAATGCCCGGTCGTGGCTACACCAGGGACAGGTGATCCATAGCGAACCGCAGCTTGGTGATGTCGTGGTTTTCTGGCGCGAAAGCCCCTCAAGCTGGAAAGGCCATGTAGCCCTGTTTATCAGCTATTCCGAAGACAAGCGCTACATCTATTGCCTTGGAGGAAACCAGAACAACAAGGTTTGTATTGCTCCTTATCTGGCTTCCAAAGTATTGGGGTTCCGAAGGCTTCAAAAAGTAAAATAAAGATCCGGGGTTTATGAAAACTATAGCAGCACTGGCCGTAGGCTTCTGGCTTGGCAGGCAGGGTTACATCAACTATGACCGCCAACAGGCTTTGGAAAAGGAAGCCATAATGAAGAGAAAGGTTAAGAAGATGCTTGAAGAAATGGGCTTATCCAAATCGGACATCACTGAAAAGGTAAAGCAAATAGAATATGGCAACAACAATTAAGATCGGTAATAAAACCTTTGTGATCCCTGAGCCTGACAGCCCTTGTGATTTATGGCGCGGGTATTATGACAAGCTCAAAAGAGAAGTAGGTACAGATAATGCCAGGACAATCTGGCTGGTCACCTGGCAGGCCAATGGCTCCAGCTCATGCACCACCAATGGGGACTTCAACAAGTGGCTGACCAAAAACAAGCTGGATGTATCCTCTGCCGCTTCCCGTGCGGTAGCGGATATCACCAGTATTGGCGATAACATCCTCGGCTTTGGCAAAGGGCTGACAAAAACCCTGTCCATTGCCATTCCGGTTACGCTTGCCGGTGTGCTGGCTGCTATTCTTTACATATTGTTCAATACGGCAAAACGAACGGATGCGGTTGATGTGGCGATGCTAGCCACACCCCAGGGAAGGTTAATCAAACTACTGAAATGAGAATAGATAAAGACACACTTAAAATCACCGGGATAACAGCAGCAACGCTATTGGCAGCTAGCTTATTGCTGACCTGGAAACGGAAGCAGCAGGACAAGCTGGCCTCTAGGCTTTTGGAAGAACTGCAAAAGGAAACCAACTCCGGATCAGCAGGACTCTCGGCCAGTGAGGCCTTTGATATTCATTACAAGGACAAAGTACAAAAAGATGTCGGGGGCAAGATCATAGTACTTACCCAGGAGGCCGCCAGGCGATATGCAACGGAAATACAGGATGCCTGGGGGATTATCAATGACGATGAGAACAAGATATATGCAGTCCTGAGGAAGCTGAAAGACAAAGTACAGGTCTCCCAGGTCAGCCGTGCTTACAATGACCTTGATGGCAACCTGATCGATGTTTTCTATGATCGCCTGTCCTCTTCGGAGATCAAAAAGGTGCTGGAAATAGTCAAAAACAAACCTGCTTACAGAAGGCCTTGACAAAAGCAATAACAAGATTTTAACCAATAACAACCATGAAAAACGAGAATTTCAAAATAGATAACAACCTGCTCTGGATTGGTGGCGGGGTGTTAGTAGCCGCTACGCTAGGGGCTGGTATATGGTATTACCGAAAAAAGAAAAGGGAAAAGGCCGATGATGGATATGCTACTACCTCATCAGGTCAAAGTAAACAAACTTCATCAGGCTTTAAGTGTGTGAGCAATGCCTACCCATTGAGCTATGGAACTTGTCACCCGGATGTTGAGATCCTTCAGAGGGCATTGAAGAGAAAAGGCGCTTCATTGGGCAGGACAGGCAAAAACCGGGATGGCGTGGACGGCCAGTTTGGAAGGCTTACGGCCACAAACGCTAAAAAATACTTTGGCAAGGACAGCTTTAATGCCACGGACATTAAAAACCTGAAGTAATGACTAGCAAACAGATTTGGATCATGACGGGCATAGCCGCAGGATTGGCAGGGATCGGCTTGTATGTGTATTACCACGACCGGGAGGAAAAGCAAAGGGTTGCCCGGCAACTTACAGCCTCTCTTGCGCAGTCGGTACAAAACAGCACTCCCAAACCGGTTCCTTCGCCAGGCACTAGTGCCCCAACAAAACCTGAGCCTCCCAAAGGTGATAGTTTCCCTTTGCGTTTGGGCAGTGAGGGCAAACGGGTGGAACGCCTGCAAGTGTGGTTGATGCGCAATTTTGGAGGTGTGGGGACCGTAAGCGGGACATTTGATAAAAATACCGAAGAGCGGCTTCTACGCTACCTGAAAATCCGGGAACTGGACGAAGCTACTTATAACAAATACAAGATGGAGAGACCTGTCTACGAACAAATAATCAAGTAAAATGGCTCAGAACAAGAACATAAAAGACTACCTCGATCGCCTAGTGGGCGAGGAAGGCATGAGGACAGATGTCAATATCACCATGACAACACAAACCATGATCACCCTGGCCGTAGGACTGGTCACTGCCGGGGTCTGCATTGTTGTCGTGGCTAACCTCATGAAAAACCTTATCAAGAACCACCAGTCCGAAGAAATCAAGTCAAGGCTGGAAACGATCATTCAACATCTAAAGCAATTGAAATGAAAGCAATTAACATGATTGCCGGAGTGGCAATAGCCGGCGGGGCAGGATACCTGGTATGGCGGCATACTTCGGTGGGCAAACAGGTAATGAGCAAATGGCTCACCCGCAAGTGGCTGGAGTCTGCCGGGCAGGAGGAGGTAAAACTCGACAAGATGAAAATGGACAAGGCTATGTACCAGCTCACCTATAAAGACCTGGAACTGCTGGCAAGGTACACCATGCTTGACATTATGGACAAACAGCGCACCGGAAGCCTGGATGAAAGGACAAGGCAGAAAGGCCTTAAACTCTACAAACAGATGGAAAAGAACGGAACCTTTAAAAGGTCGGATGTCCGTGAGTTGGGCAATGTCCTTTTCCCTGTTCGGTAAATCAATTTTTCTTATAACCAATAACAACAATTATGAACACTGAAATTTCAACATCTCTGGGAGGCCAATTGATCCGGTACATCATTGAACTGGATTGGGCCTACATTTTGACTTTTATTTTTATCGCCTATTGGATCAATAGCGAAAAGGTAACTTCCTGGATTAAAAAGCTTACCGGATTGGTCGTCCGGACGCGATACAGGGTCGCTGCCCTGGGGCTTATTTACGGCATGATCATTTTTTATCTCAGGGGTTACGACCGCTCCGGGATAGAGCTGCTGTTCCGCTCTTTCATCTTTGCCCTGGTATTTCATAAGCTGATTATTGATGCCATACTCTCGTGGCTCGCACCCGGTCATAAGCATGAAGATGAACAACCAAGTGAACTGCCGTGAGCTGGTTTAAAGTCATCATACTGACGGAGCTATTGGTAATAGTTTCCCTTTCGGCCTGGATCTGCAGGCCGAAAGAAACTACTGACTTTGAAGACCTGGACACCTATCAAAAGGCCTTACAGCATGAGATAGATTCTCTCATTCAGGTCAACCAAAAACTTGACAAAGAGGTCGCAAGGCTTAACACTAAATCTGACAGTTTGTACCAGGCTGCGCAAATCACTAAAAACAACATTCAAAAACTCAAAACAAGTAGGAATGAAAGGATTAATGCTATTGATAATTTCGGTCATGATGAGCTGGTCGGCTTTTTCTCAGACCTTCAGTTTAGAACCCAGGATCCTGAACGCTGACCAGGATACGCTTTATTGTTTTTCCAGGCTGCAAACCAGGGAAATCGTCAAGCTTATTGAATATGGTTTCTATACAGATTCTGTCAGCCGTATGCTGGAACAGCATATTGCTTTGCTGGAATTTGCCTTCAAGGCCAAACAGGAGGCATATAGCTTGCTGGAAACAAAGAACTACAATATGGGGCTGGTCCATGCCCATCAGGAATCGATTATAGAAGGACAACTCAGTTTTATCAAGGCTCAAAAAAGGGAAATAAAAAGGCACCGGCGGCACAAATTTATCCTCATGATCGGTGCAGGGGTTATTGCAACGACAGCAATTTTAAAGTAGCAGCATGATTGGAGGTTATCAAAGTGATGTCATTATATCCGGAGGAAATAAAGTCCTCTTTAGAGACCATATAAGCCATGGGGTTCCCCACGGATTGGGGAAAAATGAAGTGGAGCTGGGACAGCCTTATGTACTAAAGCCAGACAGTTTTCAGATTAATGATGGCATCCGGATATATGCCAATGGTACGTTCAGCCCTTTTAATAACAAAACCATAAGGCTGTACATCGGCGATGAGGAAGTGGTCTCTAACATCAATGCACCTGCTGCTGCCGGTGATTTTGTGATGGAGGCGGTGCTTTATAAAACTTCGCCTTTCCATGGCAAAGGCTGGGCGACACTCCTTATCAATAATCGTGAGGGGGATGTCAGGGCTATTAACCTGGTATTGCAAGACCCGGACAGCCCGGCAGGTGCCGAGGATAAAGTGATCAGGATAACAGGCCAGAGCAGCGTAGAGCAGCCGGGAAGTGTCACCCTGGCAAATCTAATCATTGAAAAGATCTGATATGGACTACATTGAACTCGCAGGGATCGTCATTGTCATCGCGACCGGTTGCATCAAGATTATCGAAGCTATAATTAAAGACCAGGTAGAAAAACGCATGAAGCTGGAGAAGGAAAAACTCTCCGGATCCCACACGGGTGACAACCTGGTTAGCAATTGGGTACAATGGTCACAAACCCTTGAAAAAAGGGTAAAAGAGGCCGAAGAAACCATAGGAACCCTGCAAGAGGTCATTCAGTACCAGAAACTAAAACTTATGGAAATGGAAGACCAGAATAAAGCGCTTCGGGGTGAACTACAAATCTTAAAAAGCAAATCAAAATGAAAACAAATAGTAAGACCGAACTCACTATAGCCATTCTCTCAGGCACATTCCTGTTACTTTCAATTGTAAGGGTGAGTATTGACCTATACAAGGCCAGCAGGAAACCTAAATGTACTTGCGGGCAGAAGGATAAAACTCCGGAAGGCCATGCAGGTTAAGCGTAAGTACATTTATGGAGCCGGGGCAGCTTGTTTTACGCTTGCCCTGGTTGCCTATCTTTCCAGGGAGAAAATCTATAAGCATTTTGACTATAAGACCAAATTTCTTTTGCAAACGCTTGATCCTGGTTTTCGAAAGAAGGTTGAGCGTTTCTTATCTCGTGCGGCCAAAGAAGGGATTGAACTCCGGGTGACTTCTGCTAACCGTACTTGCCGGGAACAGGACGAGCTGTACGCCCAGGGTAGAACAAAGCCTGGTAAAATCGTCACTAACGCCATTTGTGGTAAGAGTAGCCACAATTATCATAAAGCTGTGGATGTGGTGGAGTTTGCGGGTGGTAAGCCTTTATGGGAAAACCCTCGCTGGGAGCATATAGGTAGGCTTGGCGAAAAGGAAGGCCTCGAATGGGGTGGCCGCTGGAGATCCTTCAAGGATCGTCCGCATTTCCAGGATTTAGGTGGGAGGACTATTGCGCAGCTTTATCGGGATTTTCAGAGGACGGGGAGGTTGGTGGCTTGAAGTTAATTACTGAAACATTGATGTTAGTCTGGGTCATGCTATGAACCAGAGTATCTCCGATATTTATTTCTATGTAATATTGCCCGAGTGGGAATGTTGAGTTAAACAGCCTTCCTGTGTAGTCAATGGCAACAATATCAAAACATAGGTATGCAACTTTATCACCATATTCTTCGGTTTTAAAAACTGATTTATTTTCAAGAAATGCATAGCCTTCAGCACATAGCCTGAGGTTAACGGTCTCAACGGGTGGAATAACAATTGGTTTCTTTTTAAATGAATAGCTATTTCCTCCATCACATAAGCTGTTATTTGATGATGTTAGAAACATTTCTAACACAGTCACTGGCCTGTTGCCATCGTTAATCAACAGAATGCTAAGGTCGGTATTGAGAAGTAACTGCTCACCAATATAATTTTCATCTTCTCCCAAAGTTATTACCCCATCTACCTGTGTATCGCGTATTAGAATTCTTAAGGCAGATTTAGCATAGAAAAAAGAAAAGTATAGAGAAACCGCAGAAATTAGTAAAGCTAGAACTGCTATCAAATCAACTCCTTTGATTTTTACTTTAATTTTCATAGACAGATCGTTCACCAATTTAAGTAGTCTCTCACCCACTCCAATACATCATTCCGCTCCTTTAAATCCAACAGAGTACCCACTTTTAACTGCCTTTTTTTTGCTTCTGAAGAAAAATAAGACGTTGTGAAAAACATTCCCTTATTAGCATTCTCTTCTTTTACAACATCGCAAAAACTTCTTATCATATCTATTCCGACCGGACGATCCTTACGATGGCGCTTGCATTCCACTAGGAATTTTAACGGCATACCTGCAATCTTACTAAGAGCCAAAATATCATATCCTCCATCTCTTGTTTGCTTGGTTAAGTTTACCTCAAACCCTTTTTTAAACAGCATCTCAGCAATTATTTCTTCAAACTTAGTTGGATCTATGGTGTTAAGAAGTTCTTCATTTTTATAAATATCTGCAATAATAATTTTTGTGCTATTTACTACTTGAATAACTTGGTCTTCCTCAACTTCTTCGAACTGACCGTCCAACTGATACTCGTACCCCAACAACGTTGATAAATCACCAAAATACCGTTCAGCTTTAAAGAAATCAGACTTATCAATGAGGGTATATAATGGAGAAAACTTTATGTCAGTAACCATTCTGCTTGCACTAAGTATATCCTTAAATGGATTTTCCAATCCAAGTTTGTACATATTTAGCGCAGTGTAGTCCATCACCTTGATCGGTTTGAAAAGCTCCCGTATTTTTCTCTGCTTTTCTAAATACTCATATATATCCATAGAGAGGTAATATACAAAAAAATCTTTTCGATATGCCGGCTATTCTTGCTCACGAAACCATGTTAAATGAGCAATTGACTATTTAATTAAAGACAACCTGATCAATTTCTATTGCCGGAAGCGCATCACTGATCTTATACAGATATTTTGCTAACTTCATTCTTCCTACACTCTTTATACGTAGCATTGTCATTCTTGATTTTTTAAGTATCTATAATTCACCCAATCCACTTAACCTTGCCAGTAGCCTTGCTCTTCTAGAAACAAATGGAAGACCGCGTGCCCGAGCTTGTTCATATGGTATATCTATATTTCTCAGAGTGTATTGATCTGCCGTAATATCCTTAATATGGTTATAATTCGCTTTATCCACCTCACCGTCTTCATTTCTCCTCCATAAAAAATAATGTGTTCCTTGATTCCAATGATCGGGGTCTTGCAAGTAATTGACTTGCCATGTATGAGAGGCCCCGGTTAACCGGTATAAAACCTCCGAGGCAGCAAAGCAAAACCCAGTTGAATCAATCCCACTTTCGATGTTTTTTTCATACCAACCTATATCAAGAACTTGTCGCTTTATGTGATCATTAGAAAAAGCCTTTCTTAGCGCTTGTATAATGTCATTTTCATTCATTTAGTTATGTGTTATGTTATTCTACCAAAGGCTTTAAATATCTAGTATAAAATTAGTAAGGAATTTTATTTGCTTTTGAACGATGACTATCCAAAAAAACGAGAAATTATCGCCTAATCTTTAATTATTTAAAATAAAACAAGCTGACTTTCGTGAGATAATCGGCAAGACATTTATTTGATCAGTCCTTTCCCCAGTTCAAGTTCACTAAAAAGAACTTTCACAAAGCCACCATCAGCTTTGTACCTTTCCAGGTAGCTTGAGCATAGGTTTTCGAAAGGGTCATTCAAGGCAAACGTTTTGTCTTCAGCGTTCTTTCTGAACCTTTGTTTATTTCGTTTGTTCAGTTCATGAATTGTTATGTCAATTATTTTATCAAGGGATAGCTCCTTTTTTTGCAATTGGTTTAATCTGCTAATTAGAAAATCAATCCCGATAAACGACAACGGTTTAATCTGCTTGAATTGCAACTTCAGATCCGTACCTGAAAGTTGATTTTCAAATCCTTCTTGTAGATATTTTGCTATTCCGGGGAGTCCGAAATGAGGATCGGTATAAACAATTATTGGATAAATTACCAGATTCCTGGTTTTTATACTAAGCTCGTCATAGGATTCATTTTCAAAAGGTTTTGTCTTCAGCTTATGAAGCTGTTCGACCAATTGGTAGGTGCCTTTCCTTTTTGGTTTATCAGTATTATACTTCTTATCAATTTCCGCTTTTATACGGTCATAATTTTCCGAATCGATAGCTTCAGCCGAAAAAAACGCATCCTTAAGCTCAAAAAGAAAGATTTTTTTAGCATTTCGCACGTAAGCATCTGGGTGACCATCACATTTATCGTCATCAAAGTTGATGACGATATGCTTCTTTTTGAAGCAGCCTTTTACAAGCTTTCGAAACAAATATTTCTCAATGGCTTCCTGGCTAATGTACTGTTTGAATGAGGGAAATGTGTTAAATTTCTTTTCTTCCTTAATCCCCGATCTTTTATAGAAGTCAAATATCAGTCCATCATAGATCTTTCTTGAAAGAAAGTCCCAACTAATTATCAGATAATTATTTTCATCAATTTTTATTAATGGCTTTTCCCTAAAACCTTTGAAATTGCTCCTAACAGTTGGATAATCAGAACTGTATTTCTTCAGATTTATGCATAAGTCTTCATAGAACGAAATCCAGTAAGCATCTGCTTTAATTGAAAAAGGTTTGAACTGTCCGTTCCCTGTTCCTTGCTGTGCTAACTGAAGCGTGTTAGCAAATCGTAAGATATAGGATAGTGAATTCGTGTCGTTGAAGCGCCCGACAAAACTGTAAACGTATTTGGCATGCCCCGCCTTAAATTCGAGAGCATCAAAAAAGCATTTGGATTTTACAATAGCCAAAAAATAATTATAGGGATGATTGAGCAAAAGTTGACCAATCATCAGAGGCCATGTATTTTTTCTGAAAAAGTCATCTGGTGAACTGGTATTCAGAGCAAGATTTGCAGAACCATATACTCTGGATGATGCCACTAAATAGGCTTTAAATATATTTAACTCCTGTTCAGGTGTTGTATCTATAAATTTTGCATCCTCATGGTAGTGATGTAAAGATAGGTGCAGCAAATGGATGGCCAAATGGGTAGAAAAAACGTAATAACCGTCTGATCCCTTACGAGCATATTGCTGCATTATTTTTTTGTAAATAGCCTGCCGGACTTCATTGCTTTGCCTGCGGAGAATAAACGTTAAAATTTTTCCCTGAGATTTGATGCTTTCCTGGTTGAGATATAACTCTCCATTAATCACAGAAACAACACTAGCAATTACGACTGATGGTATTCCGGAAATAAGAGCAGAAAATTCCGGAGCGTTCCCTCCAAAAATATCTTCGTATGTTGGAATGATTCCGATTTTCATTTTAACCTTTTTGATGAATAAATTGCTAATGATTCTTGTCGTAGCATAGAATTTACACGAAAGATTTTGTTGCAACTCCATGTTTTAACTCTGTCAACATGGTTAGCTATCACATTATCAATAGGTTTACTTTCAACTGCTGCCACGGCCGTTTATTTTTATTTATTATTTACATTTGTGCACTCTACGACTCCCAACTTCTTTAATTCTCTGAAATACGGCTTATTCAGCCATATGTTCTGATCGCCTACAGCTGCGAAGCGATGTTTGGCTCGGGTAAGGGCAACATTTAGCAAGTTTGGTTTTTGAGAGGCCCACAAGGCAGCGCCCTTTGTCCTGTCATCGAGCCCGAGGCAGAGGATCACTCCCGCAGCCTGTTTGCCTTGGAAAGTATGGACTGTACCTATGCTTTTATTCAACCATTCCCATAGCTGACTACTTCCAACATTAGGCTTGTACCGTTTTACCGCGAAAAGCAGCTTAGGATAAAGAGAGGTTTTTAACTTATATGCGACTTCACTAAAAGGACTGATCACAAAAACATCTGGAAAGTCGCGGGCATGATGTGTCTCATTAAGAATAATTTCGTTTGATAACAGTGGCCTGGTTGCTGACAAAGTGCCGCCCTTCTACTTCCCCCGTGCAATGGATGAAATTCGTCTCAAAAAGAATATTGGGATTTGTGACAGGAGTAGATTGATACATTGTATTAGCATAAGCGATACTGTTGGCAATATCAAACATGGGGCTTAAACACCTCCTGTGAACAAGCAATGGTATTCCGACCCACACTGGCGCATCATCTGAGCTGAGTGTAGCGCCAAGTGGATTGATCCGATCCGCCAGTACCTGTACCGAAAGAGAATTGTTTATATTTTCCTTAGTTAGATTGTAATACTTGCTGATATTATTTGTTAATGTCGGAGCTATCGTCACCACTGGTTCTATTTGCAGCGGATCTCCAACCACCGCCACACGTTGGGACCGCCAGACCGCACCCGCTGCTGCCTGTGGCACGGCCTGGCCAGCTTCATCAATAAACAGCCAAGGAATATCTTCTTTATCCAGATCACGTAGCATACTTTGAATAGAGGCAAATGTGGAAGAGACCACGGGAATTACGAGGAAGAAGGTATCAAACATGGCCTTTACCTGTTGTTTAGTCACCTGCAAAGTTCCTTTCAGATATTCAAAGAAGGCCGCCATGGTATGTAATATGCCATTATTGGTGGAATTGGCCCGGAGAATGAACTTTTCATGAAGCTTCATAGAACTTATGAATAATTCAGACTGGAGCTGTTTAAACTTATCTGAGTACCAGGGACAAGCTTCTTGCACAAGTTTTGTTTCAATTGCCAGCCAGAATTCTTCGTCGGCATAGCTGTTTCCTAAATACTCTCTAGCTTCCCTTGTTTTAGTTTCCAGTAACTCATTCTGACGCTCCAGTTTTTCCAAATCCCCCTCGTGCTTGTTCAACTCCTCTAGGTTTCCACTAGCTTTTAGTTTACTTTCCTCACACAAACCCTCGTGTATTTCTAAATCTTTTACGAGGCTATTATAATTTAGAATTACTTTCTCAAGCGTCTCATTATAGGCTCGCCTTATGTGTCTGTTAAACCAGTATGTGAAGAAACCTGGTTTCGCAGCCTTTACAACAGACAGTTCATTCAGGGTGTTTGATTTCATCCTTTTCAGGCCATTCACTTTACTTAAAAGTGACTCCACCTCTTTATCTAGTTCCCGTTGCTGTTCCTGTAAAACCTTATACCGACTCGTTGTCTCATAAAGAGCATCTTTAACATCTAAAAAATGTTCATATTCCCTTGTAATACCCTTCAATGTCTCTCTTTCCTGATCAACCAGCTGCTGTTGCCTTCGAAAGTCAGCAACAGCCTCATGCCATTGAGCTTGTGTAATGTGATTATTCTTAAGGATTTCCCTCAGGTTATTTTCCTTAAACCAAAGGCTGTTAACCAACTTGCTGCGATTGTCGCTGTTACCTAAAATGGCAGCTATTATACCCCAGTATTCATTATCGAGACAGCTTTCTGCCACCTCCTTGAAATAGGACACATCCTTCTCATAGGGTTCAATCTCTGCTTTCAGAGGTAGTTCTTTTGAAATGTTCTCAACCGCTCCATTGTTGCTTGAAGCAATTAATATGCCTCCACGTGTAAGATTTTTGTCCAGCTGATAGATGTACGGAGAATAGTTCTCACTGATTGTAACTCTGCCCATTTCAGAAAGGGCTTCTTCCGGATCTTCTATTTTAGATAATGCCTTGGCTCGCTTTACAATGATAGGAGCAATTACATCCCGGAGCAGGGTTGTTTTACCCGTTCCTGGAGGACCGTTTACAGAGTAAATTCCAGATTGGTTTGCTCCTGACAAATTATTAAAAATAGTGTTGACTGCAAACTGTTGCATGAGGCTTAGCTTGAATGCAGATGGCCAGCAGCCATCTGGGTAATTCTCAGGTTTAAGGACTTCTTTAATTAAACTTATGTCCTTAGATAAATCGGTTCGCCGCGTGTTAATGTGGTTCATGCAACCCTTTAGATAATCTAGAAATGCTTTAGGTGACTTCTTGGGTTCAAATTGATCCATAAGTCTTTCTAAGTCTCGTATATAGAAGCTGTTTAGCAGATCTGCTGAGGAATTTTCTATAACATTTTTGGATTTGCGGACGAGTTGAGCAGTAATATATATAGTCTGATCCAATTCAAGGGGGCATGCGACTTCCTTTGATATTTTTCCTGATAAGGCCAACAACATGCTTATGTCCATAGGAAGTACTTCTTCGATGAACCCGTTATTTTGATCGCCCTTAATCGCATTAAGCAGGTCTTCCAAGTAACTCTCCACTTTTGTTTCCACTTCGTGGAAAGCCTCCACCCAATTAGGTGCATTTAGTTTGCCCTGCTTTAGTTGTCCTAGTGCCCAGGGCAGGGTGGAAATGCCCAACGAACCTCCTTTATATCGACCCTGTTCATCTAACTTCAGAGAAGCTGTACAGAGTCGATTGCTACGTTGATTAGGTTCTTCATTCCTATCTCTAAAAAACTCTTTGATAAAGACATTTACCTTAGCCTGCTCCGTAATGCCGAGGTAAATAGTATATTCAAGCGTCATCGCTTCACTAGATGCTTTTAATGGCCTTGTCCAGGGTTCTGGTGTTACCAATTCTGAACTTTCCTTTGGTAGTGACGCTGGACTGAAATGTTCAAGCTTATGCCAGCAGGCCAATACGTTGCTGTATTCTTCCATGTATTAATCCTCCACCATTAACGTGTGAACATGCCAGTCAAAATCTTGAAGTTTTTTTCTCATAGCTCTGCAGTTGAAAAACGTTTGAAATCGGCAGTAATAGTCTTTAGCTTCCTTTTATCGATCAAATCAAGACACTCAGGAAACAATGCCGTCATGTCCAGAATTGCTGCCATTAAGTATTTAGTAATTAATTGTATAGCCGTGGTGGTATATGCCAGCTCTACTTCATTTTCAAGGCCTCTTCCACGTATATTAGACTGCGTGTAAAATGCCCACGGAGTAGAATGAACTTGATTTGAGAAGAATCTATATAACGGCTTAAATTCACTAGTATCATGGCCTATACGTTTAGCTATTTCGTCATTCGAAAGGTACTTTGCCCGTACTCCTTTCAGAACACCATTCTGCTTTTGTTTATCCAATTTTTTAAAGAAAGGATGGGCCTGGAGTTTTTGTTTGTCTATGGGAAGATTCGTCTCAAAATCCTTCAAAAGGGGATCAGAAGGGTCGCATTCGTTAAAGAATTTGTACTTTTCATTGTTCAGGTGGAAGGTTAGCAATAACAGCCTGAATTCACGTTCGGGGCTCTCGATAGAATCGACGGCGATATAAAAAAGAGCATAATAATTTTCAACGAAGTTTCTCGTTAAAGAGGCTATTGAAAAGAAATCCCAGAATACCCTGTCAGTCGGAAACTGTCTATTATAGGGCATCAAGCGTATGGCGCTCAAACAGGTCATGTTTAACCTATTGAACAGCTGGTGTCCCCTGACCAAATGCCAAGGAATATTCTTTTTACCAGCGGTTGCCTCTGAAATGTCTAGGGCAAAATCGTGGTAATTCTGAAGTTTATTTAGCTGTTCTAAATATTCATTTTTTTCGGTCATTATTTTTGTTTGGTTTTGGGCTACTTGGTATTGTTAAGTATCAAACAACAGCTTCTAACTGAATACGCCGCCAGTAATCCACATCATCTTTAACTTCTCGCAGCCGGTTAATAATTTGGTTTTGCTGATTGATATCACTCAAATTAAAATTTCTGAAATATTGATTGTTGAGGCTAATGGCCGTTTCTCGTGGTATATTCAGCTCTATCATTTTTCTTGTTATAGGCATATATGCACCGATTTCTATAAAGCGCAGAAACATGTTCCCGGATGCCTTAATATCATAAATAGGTTTGAGCAGCATAGGTAGGCCATATGAGATATCCCTTTGTATCAGCGCTATCCTGTCATCTATTTTATTTGAATTGTCGAAATAAGCTGTACTTAATATTTGCTTTAGTGGTGTTTCTTTCATCCACTCCTTCGCAGTAATACAAGCAGAATAGAGTAGCCCTTCCGCAACGTTAAAATACCTTTGATAATACTGCGGAAATTCATTCAAAATTTGTGTAAGGAGAGTAGTCAGCTTTTGCTCAGTATTAATCTCGTTTATAGCAGTAGGGATATTATAGAGATTGCGTCTTTGGTACAGTGCATCAAGATCTAAAGGATCCCAATATCGGTTTTTATAGCACAGATCATGAGGAATGGAAAGTTGGTTCTGCAGGTAGTCGTAAATTTCCTGTAGTCGATCTTCACCTATATCAATGCCCACGGTCATCAAACGTTGGAAGGAGTTTTCTTTATGCCTAAGAATATTCTGACGGATGTACGTCATTAAAAATGCATACTCTTTATTATTGTCATTCTGGACAACATTTTCTGATAAGCCCTTTTGAATTTCCTTTTTAAATTGATTGTATTTTTCACCATACCCGGACCGAAGCATTTTTTCCGCTTCAGGGAATAGCTCGGCTTGTTCGGAAGCCCGTTCAAATGAATTCTCTTCCAGAATAAACGTTCTTCCAATGAAATCTTTTAACAGTCGCCCGGCGCGGCCCCTTAAATTAGCAATCTCATAGTCAGTTAATTTTGGTTTTACCCCCTTTTCTGCCCTAATTGCCAAATCAGGATTTCTCATGATTACATTTTGTGCTGGTAAGTTCACTCCTTGCATAAGTGTTGTCGTACAGACTACGTTTGATATTGTTTTATTGCGAATAGCGTGTTCCACAACAGCCCTAACATGTGATGGAGTTTTGCCATGGTGGTAGACAATTCCTTTAGGGATCGTACTGCACATGTCGTAATCGTTGTGGACAGTTTCCTTGATGTAGTTGACTAGGCTGTCGACCTCGTGGAAGCCTTTTGTTGGTTCCTTTAGCTTAGCTAATTGCACCGCCGTATTTCTGGCTTGTGAGGTAGTGGGGGAAAATATAATGTTACGCGACTGTTCGCCCAGATTGTTGGTAAACGCTGACAGATACTCTATAAAATCATTCTGGTACCGTGCTCCACCGTAACCTTTTATTAAATTAGAATTTGTAATAGTCAACCGGTTTGGCTTCGTTAGTACATCCGAATATTGGTTAAAGGAGTAACTGCTGCCTTTCTTGGATATAGCATAGGTGAAACTTGCAACGGGAGAATCGTTGGTTTTTTCTTCGTCAACTTCTCGTTCGTCGAATATTTCAACGCCAAGTTGCTTTAAACCCTCAACCCTGGGACCAGAGAGGATGGTTAAGTTAGTTGTGGTTGAATGCCTGAATTCAATCAACGTGTCATAGAGCGTTTTTGCCCGTTGATCTCCCTCAAACGGCACCTTTTCTATATTTTGGATTTCATCAACTACAAGAACTGCTACATTTTGGAATGGCTGTTCAGTTTGTGAAAAAGCAGAAATCGCTTTTTCCTGGGTTAAAATATATACGCTATCCTGCTCAATATCTTCGGAGTTGTATGTTGTGCAAATTTTATAGCGGGTAAGCTGAAACGCCTTGAGTTGGGAATTGAAGTCAGCAGAAACTTGTGCCACAAGACTTAAGGTTGGTACTATATAGATAATACTTCCGCCATTTTTCAATATCAGATCAATACACTTTAGCAGTATAATAAATGACTTTCCGGCCGAGGTGGGAGCCGAAACGCCCAATAGTTTAACCATATCAAATTTATCCCAAACGGATTTTTGGAAGTTGGTGACAAGGAATTTTCGGTTGCCAACGAAAATCTCATGATTTAATTGATGGATGGTAATCGCGAATTGATCGATGAGGCTATTGGTGCCGCCATATCTCCCGGTTCTTTGATCGAATTCGGAATCTATCATTATGGAGGAGGGAGGAAAGCCAACCCTGCAAAGTGTTACGATAAGAAAATCTTTGAGGCCTTCCCAATGATTTTCCCGGTACGTCCACAATATTGCAGCAGCAATAATTACTACCTTGCGGTTTTCGCTGTCCCTTGATAACTCATCCAGTAGGGCGACAGATCGTTTCATCAATGCATCATCTATCTTATTGCCCTTTGTTTCGACCAAACCCAGTTTGTCTGCAATCGCCTTATGTTCGATTGAGAGTAGTTCGCTAATTACCTGGCTATGTGCTTCACTAAGTTTCATGTTGTAGAGCCGACACGGAGTTGAAATGCATCTAATAACTGCTCTAAACTCCAAATGGGAAAAATGATGTAATTTATACGCCTCAATATTTTTTCATCAACAGCGTCAAAGCACTCCCTACCCAAGCTTTTACATCGATTTTCTATCACGGTTTTTATTGATTGCTTAATCTCAGTTTCAGTCATTCCATTTATATTCTCTGTTTCATTATAAGCTACCAAACAAATAAGTTCAAATTTTACGTTTTTTAACTTACCAGCTTTGTAATCCCTTGCAATTCCTTCAAGTTCTGGTTCTATAAAGTCGCCATAAAGGTATAATTCTAATTCTTTATTGAAATTCGTGACAGTGGTAACTATACTATCCAGTGACGTTTCAAAGGCTTTACGAAACTGATAATCACTCCTATAACATTTAGATTCACCTAGATATATTACATTATCCTCACCTTCTTTTTTGTAGTGAATGGCATCTGCACCAAAGCGTTCATGGCCTATGGAAGTGGTAATTCTTTGCTTTCGTAGTAAAGGTGCCGCTTTGAAGAAATATTGAATAAAGTTAAATAATAGAAGTTCACCAAACTGTCCTTGGGGATGTCCAGGGCGGAATTTTGAAAACGCCTGTGTCGTTAGGAATGTGTAAGCATTTTGGTGGTCTCCACCAGTTTCCTTAAGACGCTCATTCACTATTTCTTTTGTAATCTGCTTGTTATAGACCCAGTGAGTTACAGTGGTAATAAGCTCAGTAAGGAAGTCATGAGTTCTGTCGCTAATATCGGTCCAGTTAATAGTAGAGCCAATATGCTCTTTTTGGGGTTGAATACCAAAATCCTGATGAAACCAATAGATGTGATTTAACAGTAGTTCGGTAGAACTTAGTAGTTCTTTCATTAGTATATTATTATCAATTATTAACTATTTTATCATATTCCTCACAATCCTCACAAAGTCCAGCCTCGTTTACAGATGTTACGCGGTGCCCACAGTTATTGCATCTGTGTGCTTTAATAACTTCATACCCTTGTTGATAAATGAAACCTTTTCTATCAATGTCTGCATGAACAATCAGCATGTTGCCACATTCTGCAGCACATTCTATAGTGGTATTGTATTCGTCTATGGGTGTCAGCTCACCACAAGTACATTCCATATATTCGGCACCACACTCAGTGCATTCAGCAGTTCTTATTTTCGTCATAATTGATTTTAGAGAATCTTGAGCTGCAGTTTCAATATCGATACCTGGAAATTGAAGGGCCAATTGATCTTCATCGATAAATTCCTTATTTGGATCAACAACTTCAAAGTATTCAGAGAATTCAACAGTCGGAAAATTCATACTGTCACAAAATTTACAAAATAGCCTTTCATCTATGTGCTCTAGGAAGCGTGCTTCATCATCAGATAGAAACCGTTCTTCCAGTGAATCAACAAGTTGACGTAATGTGAAGTAAAATTCGGTATTTGTTTTGTTCAAGAAAGGTTCCAAATCTGGATGAATAACTTCTTTTTGTTCGGGTGATGAAAAATCTCCCTTATTGCTGGACACGAAAAATGATTCTGGAAAGAAATAGTCTTTACCATTTACCTCCTCAGGTAAAGGATGCTTGTGATTCTCATTAATAAATTCAATAGAGCTTAATAAAATCACAGCATCAGCCATGCTGTTTTTCTTATCTCCGATAAACGGAGCTTTTTTCAAGAGTGCCAGGTCGGTTGCTTCAATTTTACACTTGTCCGATATGGGTATCTTAATCGTTTGTTCCAGTAAGAACTTTTCGACTTTCTTAATGTGGTTCTTATGCTTTTTCAGTTTCTCCTCATATGCCTTCTTCAAGAGTGACTCTAGCATAGAAAATTCCTTAGGCTCATCCTGAATAAATCCCTTAATGGCTTTAAGCGTCTTCCTGTATGAGTTATATTTATCTCTAATATTTTTGATTTGGCTTTCGACTGTGGTCTTATTTCTTTTCCATTCTTCCAGCACTATGTCATTGATTAAAAAAACTATGCTCCCATCAGAAGTACGTCTTTCTATAATGTCAAAAACCTTCAAATGAAGTTCATCATACTTATTGGACAAAATGTTAAAACCATTTGAAAGGTGTATCCAATTATTAGTATCTAAGAATATGAACCTCATCGGCCAGTGTAGCTTTTATTAAAAAAATTAATAAATTTTTATTATTCATCAAAAATATTAGCAGTTTCTCAGCTATATATAATCGCTTACAATCAACGACAATCAGGTGCATTTAATCTAATCATCGCACTTAATAATAACCTCCTGAACTTTCCCAACAGTACGAATTACTTTGCAATGGTCATTTTTCAGTTTCCGTGCGGAATTTAAAGCTAGTAAATGCAGAACAACTTTGTCAATACCCAACCTTGGGTATTTTTGAGTTCATGTGTTGTGTTATTTGACGTTATGATCAATATTCAATCACCCCATTTTTGATCGCCCACAAGACAAGTCCAACTCTACTTTTTATATTAAATTTCTCAAAAAGCGACATTCGATAGCCGTCTACTGTCTTAGGACTGAGACACATCTGATCGGCAATCTGGTTATAGGTCATTTCCGAACAGGCGAGTTTGAGGAACTCTCTTTCTCTATCATTGATGTCGTAAAAATTGCTTTGCGTGCCTTCATTTTTTAAGGAATGGATCAATTTACCCGTAACAAAATCGGTATAGTAATAACCTTTAGCATAAATCGAAGCTAGGGCTTCTTTAAATTCACTTGGCTCGGCATCTTTGCATAGATAACCTTTAATACCCAGCTTTAGCATTTTTACTACTGTCTCCTCCTTTTCGATCATACTCAAAACCAAAATGCGAATGTCAGGAAAGTGTTGAGAAAGCCATTCCACCGTCTCAAATCCGTTCATTTCCGGCATATTAACATCCATTAATATTATATCGGGAGGATCTTGGCTATCCAGTTTTTGCTGCAGGTCAAGACCATTATCAGCTTCAAAGACGACAACATAAATATCAGAAATGGATTCGATCAAACTGCGTAGTCCACCACGGAACAGTTTGTGGTCATCTACTAAACCAAGCTTAATTGTCTGCTTCATTGGCCAGAGGGGTGTTAATTATTATTTCGGTTCCGGTGTTGACACTGCTATTTATTTGTAGGTCTGCACGTATCAATTTAGCCCGTGTCTTCAGGTTCATGAGGCCTGATCCTCCACTTTTGAGAGCTTTATCAATATTAAAACCAACACCGTCGTCTTTAAAAGTTAATTTAAGAAAATTACCAGATAGAGCAACCCCAACGGATATACAAGTTGCGTCACTATGTTTGAGTGTATTATTCAGTATTTCCTGGGACATGCGAAAAAGTATAATTGTTTTATTGGGATCAAGCCGTACATTTTTTGCGTCACCCTCGAACAAAACCTTATGTAGTCCGAGCCTTTTAATACGCTCTATTTCATCTTTCAGACCCTCTAATAATCCTGTATTAACTACATGATCACTGTTCAATGAAACACTGAGACTTTTAATATCTGATATCAGCTTTCTAATTAAGTTTTTTGTCTCATCCAGCTTTTCTTCGGCTTTTTCTCTAGCATTCAAGTCTATGATACTCAGGTTAATCTTTATCAGACTGGCTATCTGTCCAAGATTGTCGTGCAACTCATATCCAATGTGTTTTAGTGTCTGTTCACGTATTTCAAGCTGTGCCTCCAGCAGGTTCTTTGAGAATTGCTCTTTAATTTGCTGCTTTTCAAATTTGTGTTGTTGGTGCTTTCTTATAAATACAAGTGTGAATGCCACAATAAAGGCGCATAGGAGAAAAAACAATAATGAACCAGCAGTGATGGCAATAACTATATCCGATACAGGAAATTCTTTCATGGTCGTATGGGTTTTGTCTGCCTTCTATAGTCACTGTAAAAGCCAATTAAAAATACCAGATACATAATGGTGTTGAATACATCATGTATAATCCAGAGATTTTTAAGTAGACTGTCACTGTTAGCCATAATATAGTGCCACAACCCAAAGATTAGCATAGTACATGAGGTATAAAGAAATAACCCCAGAAGAAAGAGTAAATATGACCTTTGAGTACGTAGTAAACGATCATCATTTTCATAAATGTCCAATACACTCAACAATATCCAGGAGGTATAAACAAGATTATTAAAACAGAGCCATTCGGTAAGGAACTTGCTTTCAACGCCCCAATAACTGATAGAGATTACTCCCAACAAAAGACAAAGAACACCTAATATTTTGAAGATTTGTTGTTTCCTGATTGTACTGTAACTTCTTCTAAAAAAGAAGTACAAGATCAAAAGCTCTAATCCGACATTAATATTATAAAAAATATTGAGAGCAGGTATTCGCCCCAAAAAGGCCCTTGCCAATTGGGGAATACAGGCTGCTAAAACCAAAAGTAGTATCAGCCTAGACTTAACTGTAAGCCTGGTGTAAAAGAAGCATCCTGCCACAGCCGGTAGCAGGATGCTCCAAATGGATATTTTATTTATGATGTCCTGGATACATAAATTTAATATTTATTTTTTAACCTTAAATACTAATTTTTCCACTGCACCATCTCTACTTTTTAAGCCTTCGACCCGTTTCAGTTTGGAGACGACTGCCCTTGGAGGGTATTCACTTGCTGGCTCAACGGCAACGTATTCATCAGATTTTACTCCCACTGGTGTGTCGGAAGTACATCCGGCCACCACGACCGTGAATGATCCCTTGCCAAATTGTGAATATTGGGGATCTACTTTAGGATGAGCCCCAAGAACCACTATCAAATGAGTGACACCCGGCCTTAACATTTTCAAGATTTCATCCTTTTCAAATAGAAAGCCATTGAAATCGTTAATATCTTTCTTGAATGTGACAAGATCCTCCCTCGACAGACCATCGGGAAGTTCAAGGAAAGACATGGCCATTTTAGTTTTAATAGCCTTGTAAGTACCAATTATTTCGTTAGCTGTAGTCAGATTTATTGGTGCAAAAGCCTTTTCTAATGTGTTTTTGTTTGGCATGATAAAATTGTTTTAGTGTAACATTTCATCAAGTTAAGCTGAGAAATAACAACAAAATACCAACAACACCAGAAACAGGATAATTATAACAGCTTTCAGGGTTTTTCCTATTTGATTCTCAGGTGTTTTCCTCTGGAGGGCAAGCGGCAGGAAATCTACTTTTACATCATCACTAAACAACAAAAAATCATGAGAATAAAGACTATAATTATTTTAGTGGGCCTTCTGCTACCGGTTCATTTATTCGGTCAAAGTCTTAAAGCTATACTTTTTAACCCGAATGTATACAGAACCAGAGTAGATTTAACTGCAATACGTTTAATGGATGTAGATCAAAATAAAATCTACAATGATACAGTTGTTATAAATGCTGATAAGAGAAAACTAGATTACAAAGTAATAAGTCAAGACGAAAATGGTTACCTTATTATTAGAATACTTCCAAAAGCCAAAATTTTAATCCCGAAGGATAGTTCAAAGGCTATCACAGTCGTGCGTTACGATTCAACTCAATTGAAAAACGACTCCACTAATGCATACAATTACTATTTCGCGATAAAAAAAGATCAAATTAAACCTCTTGGGAAAACACTTTTGCACTCAGACATAGTCGGTACTCCTCTTGTACAACCATTTAGGCTTAGACCCGCAAAAAAAACCGAAGGCTGGACATTGGGAGGCGAATTTACCTTAAGCTACAATTTCGGTCTTCGGATAAAGCTTGGCAAAAATCCATTACGTCAAAACTTTCTTTCATTTATTCCCTATGGATTTGGTGTTGGAACAGCCCAATATTTTAAGGAAAATCCTGATGGAACCCTTTCTGAAAAGGAAGATGCATTTGCAGTGACCTATTACCAGGGGGGGGTATTGATTACTCTCGGAAAAGTAAACATTGGTGCCTTTACTGGATTTGATGCAATGATAGACAAAAAAAGAGATTGGTTTTATCAGGGTGAGCCTTGGATCTCGTTTGGCCTTGGCTATAAATTTAAAAGTGACTGATCAAAGAAATGATCATCTACTTCTCGAATTCATACGATATATAACTTAATAATCTGCAATTCACTTTTAGCTAATACTTAATGTTGCAACATATAATCCATCATAAATAAGAAAAAAATGAGAGCGTACATCCAACAAATTGACATTACAACTGATAAAAAAGTTGTTGTTTCTGGGCTACTTTCAAGAACCAATTTGAATGCTAAGCTAAAAGAACATATTTATATAAAAGAGCCTGAAGATGGACTCTGGGGCTATACACTTGAGGTAATCCCCACAACGGTCTATGGCGTTGATATGATGATCCCATTTTCTACGGAAGCACCGTGGACAGGAAATGAAAGTGCTAACGGATTAAGAATCACTCAATCAAGTCCTGACCCAGAACACAGGGATTACGAAACGACTCTGCTGAAGGTCAAAAAAGTAGAGAACTTCACAACTGAACAAGCCAACACCGTTGTGTTGCGAGGAGCATCTTTTGATGAACTAACAGGCCAATTAATTATTGATATTAATTACAGTGGTGGCTGCTTTCCTCATTCATTTGCTTTAGAATGGGACGGCTCAATTCTCAAAAGTATTCCACCTTACTATAGGCTAAATTTAGTAGATCTAAGCGATTATGACCCTTGCAAGGCACTCGTGCCAGCTCAACTACGATTCGACATAGAGACAACTGATATTCGAATTCAGAAACCTTCAGGAATTATTGTGGGAACACCCAGAGGTACCAGGCAGGTTATAATAGGTAGAAATCAAAACGGTTAAATGAAACGGCAGATCAGCCGTTGAAACAATCTTCCGCTAGTTTATACTTTTTTTTAATCACCTTTGCTATTTAGCGATCATGCTTAGCTCATAGTTGAGATATTTTGAGGAATCACAGAGCAAGTAAAAAAGAGACGGGTAGAATTATAGGCTGAAAGAGCACTAAAGCGGTACCCTAAGTGGGCATAACAAGTTGTGTTTAGAAGGCTTAACATGACTTGTTATGCCTCTTTTTTAATGCCATTCTTGATTTTTTTTATATTTATAATTCACCCAACCTCGCAGAAATCTTCCTCTTTAGAAACAAATGGAAGACCACGCCTACAAGCATTCTCGTATGGTATATCTATTTTTTTAAAGTGTATTGATTGGCAGTTTTTACAGAAAAAAGGGTGTTAAATTGTTGACACCCTTTATTTTTATAGAGATGTCTTCACTCACTAGGTATGAGAGAGAAAACGGAATCCGCTGCTTTATCAAGAACTTCATTTTCCAGATCAGCCAGATACGCTTCTGTAGAGACGTAATCAGTATGGCCGAGCATATCACCAATGACATTTGTTGAAATACCACTTTTTAAGCTTCCAGTAGCGAATGTGTGTCTTATTACATAACTTGTAAGCTTTAGTGGTAACTTAACATCCTCTCCGATTCTGTTAAGACGCTTATTAAATGTAGCACGCCGATTATTATAGATTTCGTACACCAAACTTGCCTCAAGATGAATGAATTTTTCAAGTATAGGGAAGACTAGATTTCCAGGCCGTTCTTCTTTTAAATAATATGATAAAATTTCCAAAGCCTCTTTTGGAAGTTTTACGTTTAATGTTTTCGTATTCTTTCTACTTTTGGTTTTAGTACGCATATACATTAGCCGGCCATCAACTATTTTGTCCCTTGTCAAAAAAGCTATGTCAACAAAATTCATTCCTCTACAGAAAAAAGAGAACAAAATATAGTTACGAGTATGCCACTTAGTTGTGCCTTCCTCGTAAGGAAGTTTGGCAATTTGCCGTATGTATTCAATCGGTATTGCTCTTTTCTGCGTTCTTGCGTTCTGAATAGAGTAACCAGTAGGTCCAAACGGGTAATCATTTCTGGTGACTTCGACGCTTTTGTCTTTGATTGCCAAATTATAGATTCGTCTTATATAACGAAGTTGGACACCATAACCATTAATTTTTACTCCTCGCCCTTTGCAGTGAGCTTCATAAGCCATCAACATAGTTTCATCTATATCTTTTAAATAGACATCGCCGGCGTATCTCGTAAATACGTTGATTGCCGACTCCATTCCCTTGGCCATTCCGAATCTTTTCGCCTCTCGATATACTTTAGCTACCTTTTTACCATATTCTTTTAGAGTAGTTCGTCTTATCTCGTTAATAGGAAAGTTTCTTGTACTAGTTTCGTTGATCTCTTTTTTTATAATCTCGGCTAGCTGATAAACAGACATGTCCTTCAAGTTAAAGTCATACATTGCAATTAAGCTTTCAGCAGCACTGAACTTTGAGGTTATCTGAGCATTAACCCTAGTGGAGTTTGGATAGGATTTTTTTACCCTCTGTTTTTCATTGTTCCAATCTTCAAAAGAGGTCTTGTAGCCTAATGGTATCATCTTAGGAATTCCCTTGTGAGACAGCCTTATTACTATCGGAAACTTTTTTGCTTTCTTGTTTCTTGTATCGAGTATAACTGAAATTGTTGCCATGGACTTTAATTAACTGGTTTATGAAATGCTAGAATCCATAGCTCTACCCCCTCAACACTTTGCTACTTTTTTGCTATGATTTTAACATTTAAACCAACGCTAACATATATATTTATGTTGCGAAAAAGTGCTTTAATTATTTATTAAGGCACTTTTTGTACTATTAATATAGCAAAACAATTAGATTTGGAATCCCCTGATTAAATGTGCTACAGAATGTTTGGGCACTGCCCCGGATCGGGGAGATTCCTGATATTTTCATTAAATTCCTGCATAGAATACGTTCACGTGCGAAAATTCAGGAATGACGGTTTTGGGCGTAGTTCATGCCATTTTTTGAGTGTGATATCATACGTTAAAATCAACCGAATAATTAGCAAAGTCAAAACTCCATCTCCGCGTCGGAGGGGGCATTCTGCCCAAGGCTAAACTACAAGGGGCAAAATTAGCAGCACTGTTGAGTGATGGTATGTCAGAATGTTTAATGGACCACTTGTATGTCAAATTATTATATTTGCCGCATAAAAATGATTCTAATGAAATATAGGTTGGTTTGTTTACTGTTATTGTGCTTTGTAGCTGAAATATCTTATGCTCAAGAGCTGACGAAAAAGAAGAAGAATAAGGGGGGAATTACCCAGGAGTATTACGTGCTAAAGGCTGATAAAAATATGAAGTATGGAGAGTCGCTAACCACTTTTAAAGATATTTTGAATAATCAGTTTCTCATTGAGTATGGTTATTATAAGTATGGAATAAAGGATGGTGTCTGGCTGACTTTTTATTATTCAAACCCAAGTAATTTTCTGAAATCAGCTGGCGAGTATAGGAATGGGAAGAGAGAAGGAAACTGGAGGTATTATTATCCGGGATTAAGTAATGGTAAGAGCTTACAAACTTTGCTTGGAGCCGAGAAGAGAACTTCGGCGATCAGTGGTAAGGATGGGTTCATTGTAGCGTTTGATTCCACCGGGCAGCAAATTGTGTGTTCTGGTAAGTACAGTGAAGATAAAAAGGTGGGTGTATGGAGTTATTATTCAAGATCAGGCTATTTGATTCATCAATTTGATCACTCCTCAAAGGAGTTTGTTCTGAACCGTTTGCGAGAGGAGGATAATGATTTTTTAGCCTTTTTAGGAGGGCCGGAGAGATTTTATAACAGCTACCATACACTTCAGTTTGAGATAAAAATGAAATCTCCCATATCCAAGTCCTCAGAAGTAGTTTATGAAGTAGATCAAAATGGTACTTATAAATTTATTCATGCCCATGGTGACGAGAAATTTAAAGAGCAAGTGGAACAAGTTCTAAGCGAAATCCCTAATGATTGGGTGTGGCTGGATGCTGAAAGTAACAAGAAGTTACAGATTGTCTCTAAAGTCCTATATAATCCTGATTCGTTTAACAGATATCAGTTTTCACTGGATTTAAATGTAGTAACTCCGTAGGGTTATTTTGTGCTTGAATAAACTGATACATGCTTGTGAAAATACAGCGGGAGTTTCTACCCGTCATTCCAAACGCAGCGAAGCGGAGCTTTGGAATCCCCTGATTAAATGTGCTACAGAATGTTTGGGCACTGCCCTGGATCGGGGAGATTCCTGATATTTTCATTAAATTCCTGCATAGAATACGTTCACGTACGAAAATTCAGGAATGACGGTTTTGGGCGTAGTTCATGCCATTTTTTGAGTGTGATATCATATGTTAATCAACCGAATAATTAGCAAAGTCAAAACTCCATCTCCGCGTCGGAGAGGGTTATACACCCTAAAGAAGCCGGAAATATCGGGTTTCGTATTGTATAGTTTCCTCCTTCTCCTTTATATTTTTAAAATTTTAAAAAGTTGATCGCGCTTGCGGACGGATATAGGGATCTCGGAGTGGTCTTCCAACACAACATAACCTCCTTCGCGCTTATCTATCCGCTCTATAAACTCGATATTGATTAAGTGCGAGTGGTGCACCCTGAAGAAGTTGTGATCAGATAGCAACTCATCATACTCCTTTAATGTTTTTGAGACCAATATTTTCCTGTTATGAGTCAGCGAAAACTGTGTATAATTACCCTGAGCTTCACACCGTATAATGTCAGGAATGGACACCAAGTGGATACTTTCTGTTGTTTTTAAAATGATCTTTTGTGGCGAGGAAGCTGTATGTTTATATGAATTGAGCAAAAGTGAGAACTGGTGTCGCTGATCATTGATACTATGTGCATCTATTGCTTTACTTACAGCTGCTTCAAGTTCTTCCGGGTCAATAGGCTTTAGCAGGTAATCCACAGCGCTATATTTAAAAGCTCTGAGGGCAAATTCATCGTATGCTGTAATAAAGATCAGCTTAAAGGCCGTATGGTTTACAAGCTTGAGCAGGTCAAAGCCGGTGCCTCCCTGGATATTTACATCCAGAAATACAAGATCAGGCATATACCTTTCTATTTGCATTACCGCCGAATTAACACCCTCCGCTTCTGCTACTACCTTTATTTCCGGACAGTGCACATGCAGCATATTGCGTATGGTGATACGGATATTTTCTTCATCGTCAATTATAATTGCTCGCATTATGCTAAACTATAGGGTATATAAAATGAGGCTTGTGTTCCGGTAATAAAATCATTATCATCCCGGAGTTCACTGATTTTCATCGAAGCAAGCGTGCTTTTGCCTTTGTACAGGTTGTTGAGGCGTTCACGGGTAATTTTTGTGGCTAGTGACTGGTGATCACCTGTATTATGCTGACCGGAAGCTTTAATACCTACTCCGTTGTCTGTTACACTGAAATGAATCCTGTTATCACTCATTTCAAATTTCACATTGACTATTCCTTTCTCACTTTTTTGTAAAATGCCATGCTCCAGGGAGTTTTCGATGAAGGGCTGGGCAAACATGGGAGGGATCATAACGTCTTCAGTAATTTCCGGGTCTACCGTGATGTTATACTCAAACTTGTTTTTAAACCGGAGGCGTTGTAATTCAAAGTAATACTGTAAAGCTTCCACCTCCTTGTGAATTGGCACAAAATCCAATCGCGAATTTTCCAGTATCAACCGCATTAGCCGGGCGTATTTAGACAGGTACTTCCCCGCCTCAGCCGGGTTGTTTTGATAAATAAAATGCTGGATACACATGAGCGAGTTGAACAGGAAATGTGGATTCATTTGTGTGCGGAGCAGCTTCTGCTCCAAGGTGAGGGTCTGTTGTTTAAAGCGCAACTTACGTTGGCCGATATAGGTACTGCCAGCCACCAGCAGTAAAACTGAAGTTATGGCTGATCCGATTAACCACATATTTTTTTGTTTAATTTCCAGTTGGTTGATTGAAGCCTCTTGCCGGAGGCTGTTGATTTGCTGTTCCTTTTTTTCGGTCTGATATTGTCGCTCCATTGATGCAATACGCTCTTTGTTTTGTTCACGAAAAATACTGTCGTTGAGCATGTGGAATTTTAACATGTAGCTGTAAGCCGAATCTGCATTACCTAAATTTTTATATACATCTCCCATTTGCCAATAAGAGTCTTTAATACTGGGGGTTAGCTTCAGGGTTTGTGCCAGCTTTAAAGATTCTCGGGCATAGACAAGCGCTTTCCTAAAGTTTTTAAGGGCCATGGCATTGTTTGATAGATTAAAATAGGTATCGCTTAGGTTATGCTGGTATCCAATGAGCTTGCCTATAGTTTCTGCTTCCAGCAGATATTCCCTTGCTTTGAAATGCTCATTATGGGTAGCATACAAGTTTGAAATGTTATTCAGGCACTCTACAAGATTTCTTTGGTTGTTGTTTTTCCTGTGAAGCTTTTCGGCTTTGAGCAGGTAAAACAGCGCCGAATCTCTTTCTGTTTTATAGTCAAACGTCATAGCAATGTTATTGTATCTGGATGCCATAAATTTTTCATCATTATTCATGGCATTGGCCTTTTGAAAATATCTTCTTGCCCTCTCATATTCACCCAGAGGATTACTCAGAATATTCCCAATGTTATTATAAATGGCAGAAAGCTTCTTCTTTTCGTCTATACTTTCAAGCATTTCCGCAGCTTGAAGCAGTAGTTTGAGCGCTTCCTCAGTCTGTCCTAACCTACTTGATGTTATCGAGAGAGAATTATAGGTTAACCCCATTGAGAGTGTATCTTTCAACAGTTGCGAGACGGATAGGGATTGCAGGTAATAATATTGGGCGCTATCATAAGTGCTGATGTTGTAAAAAGCATAACCAAGCCGGCCTAATAACTTAGCCTTGAGCTTTAACGCTGATAAATTTTCGGATGATTGATCCATAAGCCGGGCGGTTTTCACTAGTCCATCCCTTGCTATATCTATTGATTGGGTGTATTGTTGCTTTTCAGCATATAAGCTGCTTACATCAATCAGAGTTGTAATTTCTTTTTCAGTATTTCCCTCAAGGGAAGCATGATTGGCAATAGACAATAGGCTATCAATTTCCTGATGTTGTGCCATAACCGATACTCCCAGAGTAACCGTGAAGCAGAGACAGTAAAGGCTTCTGATAATCATTTCACAAATTAGCCAAAAACAGTGACACTCTTTATACACTGAGGCTTACTAAATTTATTGGTCAAGGGCTCCCAGTTGAGTAAGCTCTTCAAGGGTTATGCTTGGGGGCATCTCTCCCGATTCGATTTTGTTTACCATAAGTTCGGCCGTTTTCCGGGCGCTTAATTCAGATAGAAAACCTCTGTGACCGTGGATTGCCGGTATGGTGGGTTGAATAATTTTCCTCTTGCCATTAAGCCAGATCTCATAACCAAAGCTACCATCATTATTCTCTATGATTTTAATTTCTCCGGAGGTACCCTTGTGCGCTGAAATAAGGGGCGCATTTTCCACTCGGCTGCAGGCGGCCAGCGCTGTTGTCAACATAAGTAAATGAATAAGCTTTAACATATTTTTTTTGATTATGAGAGAGAAACTCCCCGCACAATGTTTATTAAAGTGCGGGGAATTTTATACATCGTTTAGTCTTCAATATATTTGAATGTAGAGCTAACAGAGCCGTTTCCTCCTATGATATAACCATATCCACCCGGAGTGCTGGTACTGGCTACCTGTTGCATGGTGTACGGCAGGTTAGATTTCATGGTCCAACTGTTTGCCACAGGGTTGTACTGATAAAAATCACTTTGAGCTACGTTAGTAACACCCAATCCCATATACCCATAAGAGCCGGTAGAAAAACCAATGCCTGAATTTCTGGCATCCCCGGGAAAATCTGTCTTTTGAGTCCAGGAGTTGGCTACAGGGTCAAATTCCCAGAAGTCTTTTAGCTTTACCGAGCCATTAAAGCCTGTACCTACATATCCTTTTCCGTTTACACTGAAGCCAGCAGCATATATTCTTACGGAAGCGGAGGCGGGCATTGATGCTTTTTCAGTCCAGGTATCACTGTCCGGGTCGTATTCCCACATATCTTTTTTGTAAGCATTATCTGATTTTCCTGTTGTAATGTACCCCTTGCCATAAATGTTAAAAGCTACAGCATGGAGTTTTGGCCCTCCCGGAAAATCCGCCTTTTGTGTCCATGTGTTTGCTGAAGGGTCGTATTGCCAGACTTCACTGAGTTGATTATAAGGGGACTCATTGTTTGCACCACCTATTACATAACCTTTGCCTGATAATGTAAATGCTGAAGCGTAAGCCCTGGATGTGCCTCCGAAATCCGCCTTTTGTGTCCAGGTGTCGGAGTCAGGGTTGTATTCCCAGAAATCTTTGGTTTGTAATTGCCCAAGTCCTGCGTAAACTTTGCTTCCGTAAGAAAAAGTGATGGCATCCATTCTGCTTGGTGACTGGGGTAACTGTGCTATCTTTTCCCATAGTCCGGGCAACACGGTGAAATCAGTTGCGGATACGCCATCAGTACCCCCGACATTCACGGTGATTTTACCCGTGGTTGCTCCTGAAGGTACTCTTACCCATACTATATTAGTACTAGGCAGGTAATAAGGCTCGGTTTCGACCCCGTTGAATTTTACCTTGATTAACTCAAGGCTGTCACCAAAATTACTGCCGTAGAGTTGTATCGTAGAGCCAATCCCTGCCTTATCAGGACCAAATGAAGTAACTACCGGTGCCAGTATTTCAAAATCCATGGCTGATATACCTGATTTTCCGGTAACCGTTATTTCAATTTTGCCGGTGGTAGTACCGTAGTTTGTTATCACTTTAAGCTGTGAGGAAGAAGCGTTGATAACTTTGGCTGCCACTCCGTTGAATTTTACAATATTATCTTCAGGAGTGAGGCTGAAGTTGGAGCCGGCAATAATAACCTGCCCACCTGCTACCCCTCCGGATGGATAAAAATTAGAGATTACGGGATTTTCAGTGATCAGGCTAAAGGTGGTGGCAGACTCTACTGCTTTACCATTGATGGTGACAGTAAATTTTCCTGTAGCTGCTCCGGTTGGAATGGAGGCTGTGATTTGAGTATCATTAACGGCAAGTACAGGAATAGAAAGGCTATTGAGAGTAAGTGTAACCAGGCTCTTGTTACTGCCAAAGTTACTTCCTGAAATAATCACTTCAGTGCCTACTTCCCCTGATCTTGGTGAAAACGAATCAACCGAATGAAGAGATAAAACAGTAAATTCAGGTCCGGTTGCTGTGTCGGCATTTGTTACTACACTTACTTTTCCTGAGGTAGCACCGGCAGGCACTGTCACGGTAAGCTTGGTTGCGGTTGCCGCCGTTAATTTTGCTGTGATAGCATTAAACCTTACCGTGTTTGTAGACATCTGGCTTCCAAAGTTAGTTCCTGTGATCTCAATGGTATCACCAACATAGCCGCTGGTGGGGGAGATGGACCGGATCTCCGAGGCTGCGGTAGGTTCAGGCTGAGGGTCAGCGTCATCTCCGGAGCAATTAGACAGGGTAATGAAAGTCATCGGCAGTACAATTATTATCAAAAGAAGCCTGATAACTGATCTGTAGCTTATGAGGTGCATAAAATTCTTATTCGTGTTCATGGGTATACTTAATTTTTACCCCGAAACTAGGTTGCCCTAACGAGCAAAACCTGACAAATGAGTAAGTGACTGCAATGAACGAGTAAGTGTTTGAGTTTTATTATTTGCTTGTGCCAGATGTATTTAGCTTGTTTTGGTTTACATTGTGTGAGAATGTGATGCAATATCAACATTAGTTTCAGAAGAGCTGGGTTTAGCTGAAAATAAAGAATGTTCAGGTTTATCATTTCGGAGGAATTTACCATTAGCTTTGCGGCTTAATTTTACCCCTATCGCGATGAAGCGTATAAATGAATACCGCAAGCTGTTTAGTGCTGATGCCAATACAGATCTTAAACAATTAAAAACCACTTACAGAAACCTTGTAAAAGAGTGGCATCCTGATAAATTTCAAGATGAGGCAGAAAAAGCTATTGCAGAGGAAAAAAGCCTTAAGATCATCGATGGATATTATTTTTTGGTGAGTATAGCTCCGGAGACCAAAGAGGCTAACCTGGAAGAATACCGCGTAACCACAAGCACATCAGGCATAGCGGACTTTAAACACAAAGGACTGCTGCTCGAAATCTCATTTCTTGATGGCACAACCTATGAGTACTTTGGAGTCAACAAAAATGTAGTTTCCAAAATGGTTAATTGTGATAACCCTTACCGATTTGCCAAGAGGAATATTTTCAATACCTATCTATATAGAAAGTCTAAGAAAGACCTCGAAGTAGCTTAGAAGCATAATTCTTTTAAAAGAAAAAACCACCCCAAAACGGAGGTGGTTTTCACTCGAGGTGCCATGCAGGAACCTTGCTTCCCCCTAATGAAGCTTTTTCTGCCGGCGCCGTTTACTACTACTACTACTGCTTTATAAAACTCTGCGTCTTTTTAATATCACCTGATTCAAATACCAGAATGTAAGTGTGACCGGCAGGCAGTCTGCTGATATCCACTTCCACGCGAGGCTCCAAAATAGTCTTGGTTTCCAGCGTCTTGCCATCAAGTGTCATTATTCTTACCAGTCCTTTATCTTCAAAACCGTCCTCAATGGTCAGCGCTATAGTTTCCGTATTGGCAGGGTTAGGAAATATCTTCATGCCCGCTGCTTCCCTGGCTGTTTCGGCGCCACCTTTTGAGGCCAGTGAGGAGCCATTGATGCTTACCGTATAATCTTCCACCTCTCCATAATCAAAACTTCCGCAGCTTGAAGGTGCATTTCTGTAGCGCATACTAACCCTCATGCGAGTAGTGACCGATGAGGCTCCGGAAGGCACGGTAAACGAGCCGGAGGAAGTGGATGAACTGGTACCACTGTACACCTGCTCTCCCGAGTCCGTAAAGTCTCCGTCGTGGTTGTAGTCGATCCATACTCTCCACACTTCACTGTAGCTGGAATACATGAAGCCGGGCGTCAGGCTAACGCTGTAGGTGTTGCCTGCTGTAAGCGAAACGGACTGGCTGGTGTTGTCAGCATAGCCACCGTCAGATGAAGAGCTGTTGTTAAGGCTGCCTACCGTTACATTTGCTATCCACTCATAGCTGACATCATTACCGGAAGAGGTGCAGTAGCTTACCGGATTGTTGCTCAAAGTGCGGAAAGTGGCACTGGAGGAATAGGCAGACTCCTGTCCTGAGCAGACGGACTTCACCTGAAACTCGTAATTAGTGTCGGCAGTCAGGCCACTTAGTGATTTTGAAGTGGAACTACTGGTAGTTGATACCCAGGAGCCTCCTGCAATACGATACCGGATGCCGTAGCTGGCAGCGCCGGAAGCTGAACTCCACGATACCGTGGCAGATGATGTAGTGATACTGGAAGAAGAAAGACCTGAAGGTACATTGCAGGTAGGGTTTGTACCACCATCTGCTTTTGCGGTTTCAATCAAAAATTCCAGCGCCAGCTTGGCAAACTTGGCAGCGTGTACCGAATTGGGCAGTGGCGCCTGGTTATAAGTGTCCGACGACGTGTGGATGTATGGATTGCTGCCGCTGAAACTGGCTTCAAAAGGGAAAGTAGCGTTGTAACCTTCAGATTCCCAACTGGCATGGTCAGAGCAACCGTAATTGCACTGTGTAGATGAGTAGGTCAGTTGATGGGGGCCGGATGAATTATAATGATTCATCAGCTGCTTCATAAAATTGTTCAGCACTGGCGTAGTGTACTGGTCCTCGATCAGGTACACATCATAGGTCGACCCCTTGTAGTTGGTCATATCAAACTGTGCATAGCCGATTACATTTACATTGTTGTTTGCATAGTCTTCAGCAATTTCTCCCGAGCCTCTCAGGCCTACCTCTTCTGCTGCATAAGCCATGATCTCGATAGTCCTTTGCGGGCGGAAGTCCATTTCAATCAGCACGCGTGCGGCCTCGGTAATGGTGGCTATTCCGGAGGCATCATCATCAGCGCCAGGAGCATTGGAATTGTTCCTGGGGTTGGTAGAATCAATATGCCCGCCGATGATAACATACTCATCAGGGTAAGTAGTACCCTGAATAGTCAGTACCGCAGAAGGCATGTTGGTAGAGGAGTGATTGACGAGCCTGGTGGAGATATCACTTCTGCCGGCAGCCATGTTGGCCCATTTGGCCCTGATGTCCACCACCGATTGTGTGGCAGAGCTGTAAGTGTGGTACCGGGTACCATAGCCCACCAGCATTTGCGTGGTGTTTTCAATCTCATAATTATCTACCAGATTAAGGCTTTGGTTTACATAAACGTCTTGGTCAATAGTATAATTAATGGCAAGCTGGACCTGTTTGGCTGCCTTTTTAGCCTTGGCCTCTTTAATTGACTCCCTGGCTTTCTCCAGCGATGGCATATACACATAACCAGGGCCATGTGTAAGCACATTATGGTGAAGGTGGTCAGCCGCATTTACAGTCATTTTTACGGCACTCACACCGTCAGCACTTTCGTGGATCACCACTTCGCCCGGATAGAGTTTTTGCAACTCACGGGCATCATCGGTGGTCACTGTGGCATAAAATGATTCCTGCTTGCTCATCTCCTGGTCCTGAGACCATACAGAATAGTTCATGAGGCATAGAAATACGATCCATGCCATGATGGGTTTACGATTTTTCATAATAAAATTGGTTTTTGGTTTTAGGTTGGCCTAAATGTATGGGAGAAGCGGCCAGAATACAATTGAAACAAGACAGGAAACTTACATGGTAGGTTAGTTGCTGATATTTGGGTTATTTTAGTATGTGGTGAGCTATTGGACAGGGGCAAAGCATGTTCAAACAAGTAAGTGGCAGGATGGAAAATGACCTGTCACGGGCAGAATAATGTGAATTGAAGGGATTGGCATGTTTATTTGCCTGACTTGGTGACCTACCCAATATAATTGTACTTTATCTTGATTATTAGAAATCGTATGTTGAGACGGATGTCTGTGACATACGAGTTAATAGCTTGAACGGCAATAAACAACCATATCAATAAAGACCATATGCCACTTCTTCTAATAAACAAAATGATTTTCTAAATTCCATGTTTGTTCATACGCCGATACAGCGCTGTTCGGGTCAACCCAAGGCTTTTAGCTGTTTGTGTTACATTGCCATTATTTTCTTCCAGTGACTGCAAAATGAAATCACGCTCCATTTCATCCAGTGTTTTGGCCTGAGAAGGTACCCGGTGTATGGAGGTAGTCGGGCTGATGAATGACTCTACCGAACTGATGGTTTCCCCTTCGCTGAGGATCACGGCACGCTCCACGGCATGCTGCAGCTCCCGGATGTTGCCCGGCCAGTGGTAATTTTTGAGTTTCTCCACGGTATGTTTATTAATGGACAAATTTTGCTTATGGTACTTTCGGGAATAAATGCCCAGGAAGTGGTCTACCAGCAAAGGAATATCTTCAATACGCTCACGCAATGAGGGTATCCTGATTTCGACTGTATTGATGCGGTACAGCAGGTCCTGTCTGAATTTTTGCTCATACACCATCTCGCTTAGCGGCATATTTGTAGCGCAAACGAGCCTGAAATCTACATCGATTTCACGGTTGGCACCCACTCTTCTGATCTTGCGGCTTTGCAATACAGTGAGCAACTTAGCCTGTAATGGCAATGAGAGGTTACCAATTTCATCAAGGAATATAGTGCCTTCATTGGCCAGCTCAAACCTTCCCGGCTTGCCCTGTTTGGCGTCTGTAAATGCCCCTTTCACATGCCCGAAAAGCTCACTTTCAAAGAGCGTTTCGCTGATAGCACCGAGGTCAACACTGATAAAGATCTCGTCCTTTCGCAGTGAAAGATTGTGTATAGCCCGTGCTACAAGCTCCTTTCCGGTGCCATTCTCGCCTAAAATCAATACGTCTGCATCTGTTTTAGCTACTTTAGTGATCAACTCCTTGACCCGCTGTATGGCTGGCGACTCACCGATAAAATCATTAAAATTATGAGGCTTGTCCCTGTTTAGCGTATTCTGTGTTTCCTTTAGGCGTACCACCTCTTTCTTTGATTTCCTAAGCTGCAATGCTGAAAGTATGGTGCCCAGTAGCTTTTGGTTCTTCCAGGGTTTAAGCACAAAATCCGTTGCCCCTTCCTTCATAGCTTTTACGGCCACATCCACCTCACCATAAGCGGTGATCAGGATTACAATCGCCTGCGGATCAATTTTGAGGATCTCACCCAGCCAGTAAAAACCCTCTTCACCGTCATTCATCCCTTTTTTGAAATTCATGTCGAGCAGGATAACATCATAATCCTTGATCTCAAAATAACCAGGTATTTTAGAAGGATCTTCCTCAATATCCACAGAAGAGAACTCCTGCTTGAGAAACATCCGTGCAGTTTCAAGCACATCCCGGTCATCATCCACAATAAGTATATTGGCAGGTACCTTCATTGGTTAGTATTTAGATTTTAGTATTGAGTATTGAGACGGTGACGGTTTACTCAAGACTCGCGACTCATTACTCATGACTACATAGGCAGGTGTCTTCATTTTTAGTATTTAGATTTTAGTATTGAGTATTGAGACAGTGGCGGTTTACTCAAGACTCGTGACTCATTACTCATAACTACACAGGCAGGTGTCTTCATTTTTGTTAGTATTTAGATTTTAGTATTGCGTATTGCGACAGTGGCGGTTTACTCAAGACTCGCGACTCATTACTCATGACTACACAGGCAGGTACCTTCATTGGTTAGTATTTAGATTTTAGTATTGAGTATTGAGACAGTGGCGGTTTACTCAAGACTCAAGACTCCAAATCTACAAAAACTGTATCATAAACAAACGTGCAGGTGTATCGTTTCCGATACATTTAATTTTGGACATGGCTTCAAATTGCTCAAAAATGGGTAATTTGTGTGGTGGCATTGATTTTGGCTATTGTCCGGTAAGATCAGAACCAGAGGAATTTATAAGCTATGCTGAAAAATTATTTACGTATCACCATCAGAAACCTGCAAAAGAACAAGTGGTATTCATTGATCAACATCATCGGGCTTACTATGGGTATTACCGCCAGCCTGATCATTTTTGTGTATATCAATCAGGAGTTGAGCTTTGACGAGTTCCATAAGGATGCCGACCGTATTTACAGAGTGATCCGGGAGTCGGAGAGTGCTACGGGTCTAGATACAGATAAAAGTGTTCCTTACCCGATGATCGGTGCGCTGAAGAATGATTTCACCGAGTTTGAAGCCTCTACACTCTACCATAGCGATGACCGCCCTTTGGCCGTGATCGGTAACGAGAAGTTTGTAGTCGACCACGTGCTGTTTGCAGATTCCAGTTTTTTTAAGGTTTTCAGTTTTGAAGTCATTTCCGGTAATCCTGAAAAAGACCTGGGAGAGCCTAATAAAGCCTTCCTTACAAAATCGCTGGCAGCAAAGTTTTTTGGCGATCAGAACCCGGTCGGTGAAAAGATCAGGTTGCGCAATAAAATAGAAGTGGAGGTAGCAGGCGTGATGGAAGACACGCCTCCTGTATCGCACCTGAGGTTTGACATGCTGGTGTCTTACCCTACCTTCTCAACGGAATACATGGGCTTTGACATGTTTGATATTACCTCGTGGGAGATGACAGCGGAGGGCTATGCCTTTGTGAAGTTAAAGCCTGAGGCCACCACGGAGCAGGCTCATGAGCAATTCAAAAATGTAGTTAAAAAGCATTTTCAGGCAAGGGATCAGGTGTCGCGGCGTTTTCTATTACAGCCATTATTAGATATTCACTTTAACCAAAAAGTAGGCAGCCCCTCATCGGTTAATCCTACATCCCTCTGGGCTTTGGGCACTATCGGCTTGTTTATATTACTCATTGCGTGTGTGAATTTCATCAACCTATCTACAGCCTTGGCCGTAAGGAAGTCTAAAGAAGTAGGGGTAAGAAAGGCGTTGGGGGCCGGACGTTCGCAGCTTGTAAGGCAGTACCTGGCAGATACTTTCATAGTGACCTTGCTCTCAGGCCTGCTGGCCGTGGGTATAGCTGAGCGAATGGTGATCATGTTTAACCAGTTTTTTGAGAAAGAGCTGGAAATGAACCCCTTCGGCAACCCTGAGATCATCGTTTTTGTAATGGTGGTAATTGTGGTTGTAGCGCTACTTTCCGGTCTTTATCCGGCCGTCGTACTCTCAGGATACAATCCTGTAAAGGCATTGAAAAACAATATCCATACGCAAAGCACAACTTCGCTTTTCCTAAGGAAGGGACTCATCATTGTCCAGTTCTTCATCTCACAGGTTTTGATCATCTCCACTATTGTTATAGCCAGTCAGATGGATTACTTCACCTCCAAGCCACTTGGGTTTGACAAGGATGCTATCATCAGCATAGATGTGGAGAAAAATGATCAGGAAACCCTGGAAACTCTGAGGAACAGGCTGATGGCCAACACCTATGTGGAGAATGTTTCTTTTGCATTGGGACCTCCTATTTCCAACAATGTTTTTAGTACGCATTACTACCTGAGCAGTAAAGGCAGAGACCAGGAATACAGGGTGCAGATCAAGCCGGTAGATTATCATTACCTCGAAACTTATGGACTGAAACTGAAGTATGGCCGCTGGTTTCTCCCGGGTGAAGAGAAAAGGTTTAGTGATATCCTTGAAAACAATAAAGCAGACATCGTGTACATACTCAACGAAACAGCAGTCAGAAAACTGGGCTTCAACAATCCTGAAGAAGCCATTGGCGAGCTGATCAGTACAGGAATAAACAATATTTCCGCACCTATTGCAGGTATTGTTGAGGATTATCACCTCGGGTCGTTCCATGAAGAGATTATGCCAGCGATCATGATTCACATGCCTATGTTTTACTACAATGCCGGTATAAAAATAAACTCATCAAACATGAAAGAGGCTATCAGCCATGTGGAAGATGTTTATGTCGATGTATACCCTGATAATATCTTTGAATATGAATTTCTTGACGACGAAGTCAGGGACTTTTATGTGGAAGAGCAGCGTACTTTTACGCTTTTCAAGATCTTCTCATCGGTTTCGATATTTATTTCATGCCTTGGGCTGCTCGGTTTGATCTCTTTTATTGTAAACCAAAGAACAAAAGAAGTAGGCGTAAGGAAAGTCCTAGGGGCCGGAGTAGGTAGCATTATCGCCCTCTTCTCCAAAGACTTTATGGTCCTGGTACTGATGGCCTTCGTGCTGGCAACACCAGCCGCCTGGTACGCCATGAACATCTGGCTCTCAGACTTCGCTTATCAGATAGACATAGAAATATGGTTCTTCGCACTGGCCATTGTGATTTCCGGAGTCATCACCTTCATCACCATAGGCTACCAGTCCTACAAAGCCGCGGTCTCTAACCCGGTGGATGCTTTGAGGGACGAGTAGGTTCGGTGATCGGTGAGCGGTGAACGAGTAAACAGTAATCAGTGCGAGTCGGAAGTAAGGAGACGGAAGATCAAAGTAAGCGTTGGTCGGTGAACAGTAACCAGTGAACGAGTAAATAGTAATCGGTAAACAATGAAAATGAAATTGGTAAAACAAGGAGTATTAGAGAATTGGGATTTGAATATTTCCACGACACTACTATCCTCTTTGGGGGATCATAGGGGTGTTTTTCAACATCAACCAACAACCAATAACCAGTAACAACAAAAAAATGCTAAAAAATTACGTCAACATAGCGATAAGAAATTTCATTAAAGACAGGTTTTATTCCCTTATCAATGTATTGGGTCTGGCAATTGGTATTGCTTCCAGCCTGATCATTTCACTTTATATACTCCAAGAGCTGAGTTATGATGATTTTCATCCTGATGTGGAGCAAAAATACCGGGTCAACCAAACCAATATATGGGATCCTGCGGGGGGAGTGATGGGGTCTTCAGTGCTGCCTTTGGCGCAGGTGTTAGTATCTGAATATCCGGAGGTTAAATCTGCTTTGCGGATAAATACCATGGGTACCCGTACGTTCCGGTCTATACAAAATAACAATACCGAAAGGGTATTTAATGAGCCTTACGTACTTGCTGCCGACTCAAACTTCTTCGCTTTTTTTGGCTTTCCTTTAGTGAAGGGCGATCCTGAAAGTGCTCTTAAAGGGAAAAATAAGGTAGTAATCTCCGAGGCTATGGCTGTAAAATATTTTGGAGAAGACGAAGCCTTGGGTAAAACGTTGTACATTGGCGATGGCAAAACAGCACTGGAGGTTACAGGTGTGGCGTTTCAGCCTGAGAATAGCCACTTTAATTTCGACTTTCTGTTATCCATATACACCAATCCTGATATTAAGCAATTTGAATGGAGCTGGATATGGACCCAGGTGGTGACTTACGTGGAACTTGAAAAGGGAACTAATCCGGTAAAACTGGAAGAAAAATTTAAAGAGATTACTGATAATCATGTAGTAGCTACTTTACAGCGATTTGGAATTGATTATGATGAATTTATGGAAGGTAAAGGAGACTGGACTTTTTATCTCCAGCCTGTTAATGATATCAACCTGTACTCTGCAGGAATAGGTAACCGGTTGGGCAATATAGGAGATATCAAATACATCTATATTTTTTCCTGTGTGGCCGTATTTGTACTTATTCTGGCAGCGATTAATTTCATGAACTTATCTACAGCAAGATCATCATTGAGGGCGAAAGAAATAGGGGTGAGAAAGGTTGTAGGGTCGTCACGAAAGCAGTTAGTGGGGCAATTTCTGGTGGAATCAGTATTGGTATCATTTGCAGCGACCGTAATAGGCCTTGGGTTGATGGAGTTGATCAGGATGTCGATGGGCCAGTTTTTTGATGTACAGGTACAGTCTTTCTGGTCAGAACCGTTCATACTGATCTTTGTAATCATCATTCCATTGGTGCTGGGGCTCGTAGCCGGAATTTATCCTGCTTTTTATCTTACGTCTTTTAAGCCTGCCAATGTTTTGAAAGGAAAAGTGAGCGCCGGCATAAAAAGTGGAGGATTCAGAAATACACTGGTGGTCATTCAGTTCACCATTTCAATAGCGCTGGCCATATGTACACTTATTGTATTTCAACAGCTCAACTATTTTAGTAAAAAGAACCTGGGCTTTGATAAAGAAAATATCCTGGTGATCAACAACGCTCAAAAGCTTGGCGATCAGTTGGAGTCGTTCAGAAATGAATTAGCGGCCCAAAATGGGGTGACAAATGCCGCCATTGCTATGGATATGATTGGCAGGGGCTCTTATGAAGATATTTTCACCAAGGAAAGTGACGATACCAGGCTGGCGATCTCTCAACTTAAGGTTGATGACTATTTCTTCAGCACTATGGGGCTGGAACTGGTGGTGGGGAGATCATTTTCAGAAGACCGGCCTTCTGACATGCAGGCCACCGTTATTAATGAAACAACCATGAAGCTCTACGGCTGGACCGAAGGCAATGTGCTGGGTCAGCGCATCGTTTATTTGGGGGATGATATTGGAGCACTGGAGGTAATTGGTGTAGCGAAAGACTTCAATTTTCAGTCGTTGCGGTATGGAATTAATCCTTTCATGTTCACTCATATAAAATCAACTATGTGGGGAAGTAACAGGATAGTGGCTATAAAAACGAAAAACCAGGAGGTTGGGGAGCTATTGAACATCGCCGAGCAGAAATGGAGAAAGTATGCTGATGATAATCCTTTTGAATACTCCTTCCTCAATGAGGAATTTCAAAACCAGTATCAGTCGGAAGAAAGATTAGGCGCCTTGTTCTCCTTGTTCTCCGGTTTTGCCCTTTTCATTGCAGCTATAGGGTTATTCGGGCTGGCAGCCTATACTGTTCACCAAAGAAGCAAAGAAATAGGTATTAGAAAGGTACTTGGTGCTTCGGTGGGACAGTTGGTAGTGATGCTGAATGGTAATTTTTCAAAACTTATACTGTTTTCATGTCTGTTGGCTTTACCAATAGCCTGGTGGGCTATGGACCAGTGGCTCGATCAGTTTGCGTACAAGGTTGAAGTGGGCTGGGAAGTGTTTGTAATCGCAAGTGCCGTTGCCCTGTTCATTTCCTGGCTCACGGTGAGCTATCAATCTGTAAAGGCAGCACTGGTTAACCCGGTGGAAACACTAAAGGATGAGTAGTTTTCGGTAAATAGTAAGCGGTAATCAGTATTCAGTAAACAGTGAATTTCCACGACACTACTATCCTCTTGAGGGATTATAGGGGTGTTTTTGCACCGCGAACAAGCAACCAGTAACCCAATAACAAGCAACAAGCAATCAGTAACCAGTAAAAAAATGCTAAAGAACTATCTAAAAACCACATTAAGAAACCTCAGGAGAAATCCCTCCAATACATTTATCAATGTCTTTGGGTTGTCGTTGGGTATTACCTGTAGCCTGGTATTGTTCCTGCTCGCTACTTTTCTGCTGAGTTATGACCGTTACCATGAGAACTTCGACCGTATTTACCGGATTGTGCATTCGGAAAATGACCAGCTGGGCAATAGGGTTTATAACAATGGTGTGCCTTCGCCGATGGCGGATGCCGTGAGGGAAGAGGTGCCTGGTATAGAAAAGCTGGCCTTTGTTTCAAACAAGTATACCAATACACTGATATCTATCGAAGATAAAGAAGCTAGCGAAGGCAGGCGGTATTTTGAAGAGCGGGAAGGAGTAGCATATATTGAAGAAACTTTTTTTGACCTGTTTACCCGGCCCATCATCAAAGGAAACAGAGCAGGTTTTGGCCAGCCCGGCAAGGTGATCCTGTCAGAAAAACTGGCAGATAAGTACTTTGGTTCTACGGATATCGTGGGCAAAGAGATTGTGCTGAACAAGGAGCAGGTACTGGAAGTGACCGGAGTGATGGAGGATGTGCCCCGCAACAGCGATTTCCCGTTTGAAATGTTTATCTCTTACTCCACCATTAAAAAAGGCTACGAAGAGCATGGCTGGGGAAGCGTTAGCAGTGATGACCAGATCTATTTGCTGCTTGATGAATCTGTAAAACCCGGAACCATTAATGAAAGCCTGGCGGCATTCAAGGAAAAGCAATTCCCTAACGATAATCAGGATCGATCCTACTTTCTTCAGCCTCTTAAAGACCTGCACTTTGATACGAGGTTTGGTAATTACCGTTATGCGACGGTTAGCAATGGCAATATTATCACCATGGTTTTGGTAGGCTTCTTTATCCTGGTTACAGCCTGCATTAACTTTATTAACCTGTCCACTGCCGTGGCAGTAAAACGTTCCAAAGAAGTAGGAGTGAGGAAGGTACTGGGCAGCACCAGGAAGGAATTGGTCAAACAGTTTATGGGCGAGACCTTCTTCATCGTTTTGCTCTCCATCATCGTTTCCCTGGGCCTGGCGGAGCTGTTGCTTATCTATATCAACCCGTTTCTAGATATCAGCCTAAGTATCAATTGGTTTACTGATGGTAAGATTGAGCTATTCATTTTGAGTACACTCATCATTGTTACGTTCATTGCCGGGCTTTATCCATCCTTTGTAATGGCGAGAATGAAGCCCGCCGTTATTATTAAAAACCAGCTTTCAAATGTCAAAACCTCAGGGATCTCACTGCGCAAAGTTCTTGTCGGTTTTCAGTTTGTGATCACACCATTCTTCATCATTGGTACGTTGGTTTTGATTGCTCAGATGAAATTCATCAAAGAGTCAGACCTTGGGTTTAAAATGGATGCCGTCATTGCTATTGATATACCGGAGAGCAAAGACTTGCAAAAGAAGACGTTGAAAAACAGCATAGAGAGAATTTCCGGAGTTCAGAAGGTGAGCCTTGCCAGCAGAACGCCCCTTTCAGGCTCCATTTCGGTCACGGATATAAAGTTGGAAAATGACCCGCGGGAGTATTATTGTGATATAAAATGGGCCGATGAAAATTATATTCCTATTTACGATATTGAACTCAAAGCAGGAGAAGGACTGAAAGCGGTTGATACTTTGACGCGGGTGGTGGTCAATGAGGAGTTTCTTAAAGTGGCGGGAATAAGTGATCCCGGGGAGGTACTGGGCAGAATGGTACAGATCTGGGGTAGTGATGTTCCAATAACTGGTGTAGTAAAGAACTTTTATTCCAGAAACCTGCGCATGAAAATAGAGCCAGTTATGCTCGTCAATGGCACTGGTAATGCCAGGACGATTTCCGTAAAGCTGAGCGGGCAAAATTTTAACGCTCAACTTGATGACATCAAAGAAGCATGGCAGCAGGTGTACCCGGAATACACCTTTGAATATGAATTTGTAGACGAGGTAGTCGCCGCTATGTATGAGTCGGAAGAAGAGATGGCCGTCATTTTTACCTTCTTTTCTTCAGTCGCCATTTTTATAGGCTGTCTGGGCTTATTTGGCCTGGTTTCTTATACCACCAATCAGAAGGTAAAAGAGATTGGCATCCGCAAAGCGCTGGGCGCATCGGTTCAGAACATCCTTGGCCTTGTGTCGAGAGAATTTATGGCACCTGTACTGGTCGGGTTTGTAATAGCAGCGCCGCTAGGCTGGTACCTGATGAACGAGTGGCTCCAAAACTATCAATACAAAATCAGCCTTGGATTTGATGTTTTTGCCATTGCACTCGCTACCACCATTGTTATAGCTTTGGTCACCACAGGCTATAAGTCATTGCAGGCCGCAAGGTCTAACCCGGTGGATAGCTTGAGGGATGATTAAGCCAGCTTGCAGGTGAGGCTAACCTGTATGAAGAAGATTGCTATCTTTGTTAAGGAAGAATTGCCTTTGCAAGGCCTTTTTTATCGAAGTCTTTAAAGTATATGAAAGTAAAACACATCATAGCAATTCAGGGATTTTTTGAATAGTTGAGGTTGAAGCTTGGTATGGAGCAAAATGACAAAGCACTAATAAATGTAGTAGAGAACAAAGTATCTGTTTCTCCGGAAGAAAAAGTACTCTTAACTGCCTCATTCCATCCCAAAAGCAGCAAGAAAAATGAGTTCCTGCTTAAATCCGGTCAAAGGCCACAGCAACTATATTTTATTGTTTCCGGCTATGTCAGGTGTTTTTATATCGATAATGAAGGCAATGAAATAACCACCGATATACTGTCAGCTCGTGAGCTGGTAACATCTTTTGAGAGCTTTCTTAAAGACATACCTTCTTCTTATAGTATCCAGTGCATTTCCGAGTGTGAGCTGCTGTTCATATCAAAGCAGGATTATCAGGCACTTTATCAGAAAGTGGAGGGATGGCCGGTATTCTGTCAGGGTGTTTATGAGAGCCATATCCTGAAGATGACCTCACGCATCAATGCCTTACAGACCCTCTCTGCGTCAGACAGGTACGAGAAATTGCTCAACAAACAGCCGGAAATAGCCCTTCACACACCAGTCAAGCATTTGGCTTCCTACCTTGGCATCAAACCACAATCCCTCAGCAGGATCAGGAAAGGCATTAAGTAACAAATGTGATTTTTTGCCGGTAGGGTGATTCATAATTTTGAATAAAAATTCGAAACTATGAGCAAAATAATCCCAATTTCTATCTGGCCAGGCGGTTTGATCAACTGCTTTCTCATCAAAGGAGCACAAAAACACATATTGGTAGATACAGGTATCCCCAATAGCGAAGGGAGGATACTCAGGCAGTTGAAGCAGCATAACATCAATGCCGGCGATATAGATCTGATTGTGGTTACCCATGGTCACATAGACCATTTTGGAAGTGCGGCTAAATTGAAAGACATATTCGGGGCATCCATACTAGCCCACAAAGCTGATGAGCGGGCTTACCAATCCGGGCTCGCAGATGTTTCAACTATGAAAGTAAACAAACCTCAATGGAAACTATTTCGGGCACTGGTAAAAGATCAGCGGGCAAAACGTTTTAATCAGGATATTTTAATCGAGGGAGAAGCGGACTATGATCTGGCCCCGTGGGGAACAAACGGTAAAGTGATCCATACCCCTGGACATACTCCTGGCTCTTTATCAGTGATACTTGAAAACGGTGAAGCTATCATTATGGATATGATGGCATCCGGCATACTGCTTGGAGGTGTTATGTTTCGTTCACGGATCAAACACCCGCCCTTTCATGATGATCTGATCGAATTAAAGTCTAGTTTTGAAAAAGTGCTGGCGGCAAAAGGAGAGTTGTACTATCTTGGGCATGGAGGGCCGGTGAGCACAAAGCAGGTGATGGATTATTATAACAAATACCTGGGGACATCCCCGGATAAGATTTCAATAAATGTCAAAAACAAATAGCCCTGAAGAACAACCCAATAACCCTCTGCACGGAGTGAAGCTGGCTGATATGCTGGAATTTCTCGTGGATAGATTAGGGTGGGCCGAAATGGGAGCTAAAATAAATATACGGTGCTTTAACAGCGATCCATCTGTAAAATCAAGCCTTAAATTTCTAAGAAAAACCCCCTGGGCAAGGGAAAAAGTGGAGCAGCTATATTTGAAAGAGGTCAGCAAGCCTAAACGGTAAGCCTTGCCATAGCAAGAGACTTTGGTTGTACTTATAAATTAGCTTCTGCTTTCCCCGATTATTCTCAATATATTTGCACCTGAAATACATCCTCATTTTAATAGAAAATCTCTCATGTCATTTGATGCTCTCGGGCTGGCCCCATCTTTACTTAATGCACTCGCCAGTCAAAAATATTTGAAGCCTTATCCCATCCAGGAGAAAGCTATACCTGCAGTTTTGCGAAGAAAAGACGTGCTCGGGATAGCCAAGACAGGTTCCGGAAAAACAGCCAGCTACGTGCTGCCCATACTTACCAACCTGGAAGGCCGGATAATGGACAAAAGCAGATATATAAGCGTATTGGTATTAGTGCCTACACGGGAACTCGCTATACAGGTCAATGACGTTTTTCACGACTTTGGTTCAGCTCTTCCCGATCAGGTCAGGTCTATGGCAGTTTACGGAGGTGTTTCCATTAACCCGCAGATGAAGTCACTTTATGGTGTAAATGTACTTGTAGCCACACCCGGCAGGCTGCTGGAGCTGGTAGAGTCTAAAGCAGTGCAGCTGTCAGCCATTGAAACTTTGGTACTCGATGAGGCGGACAAAATACTTAATCTGGGTTTTAAGGAGGAGATGAACCGGATTTTTGAACTCTTGCCGGCCAAAAGACAAAACCTTTTATTCTCAGCCACATTAAGCAACGATGTAAAAGAGATCAACCAGTTTTTACTAAATGATCCTGAAGTGATCGAAGTTGAGGCTGTTGAGGAAAACATTGATCAAATCAGGCAACTGGCCTACTTTGTGCCCCAGGAGAAGAAAGGTCCTTTGCTGAGGTATTTGATCAAAGAAAATGACATCAGGCACGTACTTGTTTTTACTTCCACAGTTCAGAAAGTAGATAACGTAACTACCAAACTGCGTAAAAACGGTATAGATGCAGAAGCCATCCATAGTAAAAAAGGACAAAATGCCAGGATCGAGGCTTTGTCTGATTTTAAAAGAGGGAGGCTTCGGGTGCTTGTGGCTACAGACCTGTTGGCAAGAGGTATAGATATAGAATTTTTACCTTACGTTATCAACTACGACCTGCCCCGGTCACCCAAAGATTATGTGCACAGAATAGGCAGAACAGGCCGTGCCGATGCTTCTGGAGATGCCATTTCATTCATCACCCCGGAAGACCAGCACCATTTTAAAGTGATTCAAAAGAAAATGGGCAAGGCCGTCACCATGATCGATAGCGAAAATTTAGACCTGAAAGGGTTTTAGAGGGATGGTGCCAGACGAAATGTACTTACTTTGGCGATAAGAGAATAGTATTTAGACTTACGGTGAACAGTAAATACGTAAACGGTAGACAGTGAACAGCCAAAACCCACGTCATCCCTGAATTTTCTTAATTAAAAGCTATTTCATTGCTGAATTAGTTGAAAATATCAGGGATCCCGCTGATCGAAGCAGTGGCAGAACCTAACTTAATACACTTAATAATGCTGAGAGCGATACAAGCTACAAGCTTACACCAGAGGCAGGTTCTGTATTTGATTAATAAATTAGTAATAAACTTATATCAAAAAAATTGTAGTGAAAGTATTTATTGCTCTATTGTTACTGTTCAATATGGTCAGTGTTGCTTTTAGCCAATATACAATTTACTATAATGAAAGAGGAGAGATTACTTTACCTGAACTTGCTACCCACTATCGAATTGCAAAAGTTAATGTAGTCGATAAACATTTTGTTGGAAAAGTACTGGAATATCGAATGGACAGTTCTTTGATTTTGGAGATTAATTACGATGACAAAGGTTTTAAAAAAGGTGAATTTCGATATGTAAATAATATAGGAGAGACCATATCCACCGACCATTGGCCATCATCTAGTAGTTTGCAGTTGGACTCACTATTAAGCATAATTAATAAAAAGAAGGAGTTTGCAAAAGCAACTTATATCAGGAGAAATGATTATCCGGATCTGAAACCGTTGCTTATAGATAAATACGTTGCTGAAACCACTGCAATAATAGAGAATGAGGAAAGGGTAGTTTTTGTAATTGTCGAAGATCCTCCCCAGTTTCCTGGGGGTATGAATAAATTTGCGGAAATGTTGGGCTACTATTTAGTATATCCGAATGAAGCTTTGGATAAGAAAATTACAGGGAAAGTATATGTTCAATTTGTCATTAATGGTGACGGAACAACTTCTGATGTCAAAGTCTTAAAAGGTATTGGGGCAGGTTGTGATGAGGCCGCGGAGTACGCGGTTCGTAAAATGCCAGATTGGCGTCCAGGCTATCAAAGAGGTAAAGCAGTACCAGTCAAAATGGTTATTCCAATTACATTTAATTAAGTATTAAGACTGGTTCTTTTCGGAATTACTTTGATACACCTCTTCCAAAGATGATACTGTTTTGTGAAGGGTATATGGATTTTAAATATTTCTACGGCACCAACTATCTCTTGGGGGGATTATATGGACGTTTTATACCGATCAATATCGGTAACTGTAAACTTTGAATAATGAACTATAAATTGAAAACGGTGAACTCAATGCTCACCGTTTTTGCTTTTATTTTTGTTTTCTGTGTTTTTCTTAGCGTTTTCCACTGTTGACTGGATTAGCCATCTGTCAAAAGGGCTTAAGTAGACATCGTCTACTTTACTGTCTGTAAGTGTCTTCATATCTTAGTTTAACTTTTGATTCACATTTATATCTTTAAATCGTAACTCAATTGGTATGCCAGTTTGTTGTGAATTTTGGTAATTCCTCAGCTACCTATTGGAGCTAAGATTACCTTTACTATAAACGGATTAGCCAGAGGAGGGTTAGGTGATAAATGAGTAAAAGTCACCACTAAATTTAACTAAAATGCCACAGATGATGACGCTATTTGATACCGCTGTAGATAACATTTTGCCGAACGATGGTGTGGCGAGGTATTTCGGTGCTGTACTTGACAAACCAAAGGCAGATAATTATCAGAAACTGTTGATGGAAACTGTTGAATGGAAGCACGATGAGGTGGTGGTATTTGGAAAAAAGCATGTTACCAAAAGAATGGTGGCGTGGTATGGAGATGATAATTTTAGCTATACTTATTCCGGTACTACCCGCCAGGCTACTCCGTGGACTAAGGAACTGCTGGAATTGAGGGACATGGTGGAGAAATTGACAGCAACAACTTATAATTCGTGCCTTTTAAATTTATACCACCACGGTGAGGAGGGCATGGGCTGGCATAGCGACAATGAGGATACCCTGGAGCCAGGGGCAACTATCGCATCACTGAGCCTGGGAGCGGAACGGAAATTTGCCTTCAAACACAGGCATACGGGAGAGACCGTCTCCATTATGCTCGAAAACGGGAGCCTGTTGACCATGATGAATGAGGTGCAGGAGTATTGGCTGCATAGTTTGCCCAAGACGAAGAAGGTGCATGAGCCGAGGGTTAATCTTACTTTTAGGCGGTTTGGTGTTTAGTGATTGTGAACGGAATGCTTAATTCAAATTTTATGAAAAGAATTCTGATAATCTTAAGTGTGTTCATTTTTTCATTCTGTAACCCTGAGCCGAGGTTGCTAATAAAAAAGACTTGGATGCCAATTAATGCGAATGATTATGAGGGGCGAAACAATATTTCAGAATATCTTCTTTATGCCCCTACTTTTAAAGATTCCGGTAATATGGTATTGAACTTACTTGGTGCCAACCATGTGTCAACCATGAACTATCAAATACTCAATGAGCAATTACTCGTATCACCTCATCAAGATTTTGACACTTTGGATATTGTTTCTGTTTCAGAGAAAGAATTAGTTATTAAGTATGATCAGTTTAATATAGTCACTTACCAACCTTTTTTTGACGGAAGGATGACTGATATTAGTGATTCTATTAGAAGGAAAGTTGTAGAGGAAAGTTGGTATTTGAGTGTTTCCAATGACTCAAACAAGTTTTTAATTGAGTTTAAAGACTCTCTTGAGAATACGATAGTGCTACCACTACTTAGAGAGCAACTTGCCACTGCTAAAATGCATTATTTTGACAAGAATTACTCAACCAGCCATCTGAATGTGGTATGGGGTGTAAGTTATTTTAAGGGATGGAATATGCTGATGTTGAGAGAATTGCTTAACAGTTATCAGGGAGTATACTACATTGAAAAAATGGGCGATGAAGAAATGTCTGGTTTTACTTACATCAATGGTATAAAGGAAGTAGTGAGTCTAAAAAAGGTTGAAAACATTAGGGAAAGAGTTGAAATGCAAATCCTTGGAAAATGGCATTTAGAGGAATATAAAAAGGTACATGATGCTATTACAGAGTTTTCATCCTCATTCTGGGACCTAGAAGGGGGTATTAGGGAGTCTGATTTTGAGATAAAACAGATCATAATGAATTTAGATGATGATGGATCTTTTTACAGATTGGTTGATTTGGATACATTGGAAAAGGGCAGATGGCGTATAGAGAACTCTGGAAAATTATTGGAACTTATTAGTGAGATTAAGGAGGGGGAAATAAGAAGGTCCCGTTCAAATTTTTTGACTGTACTAGGGCTTGATTCTGCCCGGCTGAAAATATTTAGGAATGAGTATGTTAAAGTTGAAGATAATGAGTTTGAAGTAACAAAGTTTATAGAGCAATTTAAAAAAACAGATAATTAAGAAACTGGATTTGAAACCTATACCGCTATACCAGAATCTGAGTACGGTTCTAGCAAAAAATATGAGAGTATCTCAACGGTAAATCAAAATCACATTTCACAGCTCCACTCTTTATTAGATGTAATATTATCTGTATTAATTTATTTTTTTTGGTTTTAAATAAATTGGCATTTGAGGCTTTTCTAGCTATGTTTATTTTTTGATTCTACAATTACTTATCATAAATGGAACTGACCGAGCAGGTAAAGCAAAGAGTATCAGCCAAAACCAACGATTTTACACATGAAAATGTGTCGATTTTTGCAGGTGATCACGATTTTGCTGCGAACACAAGGAGCCTTCATTCTGAGCTGAACTGGTTAAGGAAAATAATTGCCCTCCGCGTGGAAGCGTTGAATACTACCCTGGAGGAGGATGCTGAGCTTGAAGACTTGGATGAAATAGCTCCGGCTGGTGAGCAGACCTATGGCATATACGGCAATTTTATTCAGGAAAATGAATTAAAAGAAGCGGATCGCTTACTTTTGATTTTGTGCTTTGCTGCGCAATACAGCCCCCAAATACTTGATGCTTTTCTCCAAAAAAGAACAGACAATACCGGGGTTTCACGTGAGGTAGGCGGTGTTTATAGCAGGGAAAATGGTCAGTTTATTCCTACTTTACAAACAGCATTATTTCTATTGAGTGGAGGCAATGAAGCCCAAATAGCTGCGCATTATCACTACTTTCAAAATAACCATTTCCTTTTTAGAGAGCAGATTATAACCCTTGAAGGCATAAGCCAGAACTATGATTACCTGGCTGGCTACATGATCAGGCTTGAGAAGAGCTATTTCGATTATTTTCTGATTGGTAAAAAGCCTCGGCTGGACGGCTCTTCGAACTTCCCGGCTACTTTGTTGGAGACTGATAAAAAATTTGAAGACCTGGTCTTGCCCGACACCACACTAGACCAGCTTAAATCGCTGATGAACTTTATCCGCTACAGGAAAGAGCTTTTTCTTGAGAGTGATGTAATAGGTAAAATCAAGCCGGGCTTTACCACTTTACTTTATGGCAGGCCGGGAACGGGTAAGACCCTGACCGTATCGGTTATAGGTAAGCACCTGGGTGTGGATGTGTACATTGTGAACCTGTCCAGAGTGGTTTCAAAATATATAGGAGAAACGGAGAAAAACCTTGAAAAGATATTTGAAAGGCTGGAAGGGAAGGATTGTATCCTGTTTTTTGACGAAGCAGATGCCTTGTTTGGAAAACGGACTGAGGTTAAAGATGCCAAAGACCGCTATGCCAATCAGGAAGTGGCTTACCTGCTGCAACGTATTGAACGGTGCTCCTGCCCTGTAATCCTGGCCAGCAACTATAAGCAAAACCTTGACGATGCCTTTAAGAGAAGGATACTGACCTTTATTCACATCCCTCCACCCGAGTCGCACGAGCGATTACAGATGTGGCAGAAGGGATTACCATCGTCGTTTCAATATGAGCCGGTAAACCTGCCAGAAAAACTGGCCAATGATTTTCCATTGACCGGTGCCAACATTTCCAATGTGATCAAGCTGGGGTGTATACAGGCCATGTCTGAGGGCTCCAAAGAAGTTACCCTGGAGCGCCTGGAGGGGTATATCCATCAGGAAATGCGCAAAGAAAATATGAACGTGAAGCCTATGGTAAACACCACTGCCACTCGTACTATGTCGAGACCAGGGCCAAAAACCAGTCTGAGACCCCGATAGCGCGTAGATATGGAAAAGGAATTTGCAGGAGGTGTTTTATTTGATAAGCGCAAGACCCCCTTTGAAGAGGAGGGGCTTTATGGCATTCCCGGTACTAAAAACCCGAATGACATTCTTTCATTTTTAGACCAGAACCCCTTCCTGCAAGGACACCCGTATTTTGAAGAGCTTTTGGAAAAAGAGAGGCTGTTCAAGGGCTTCCCCAGAGACCCTGAGCCAGAGACAGAAGCTGAAAAAGAAGAAGCGAATAAAACCACGGCTCCACTCCAGCCTGAAAACAACCAACCTGAGAACAACCAGGAAGAGCAGGATAGGGGCAATGACCCTGAACAACTTCTGGAGAATAAACCTCAGGCAAAAGAAATTGAAGTTGCAAAAGAAGATAAGGTTGAAAAAGAAGTAGATGCTACCCAGACTAAAGAGGAAGTTGAAGAGGAAGCAGCGCCTGAAAAGGTAGAGCAACTACAGGCGAAGGATAAAGAGGCCGATCAACCTGAATCTCCGGGCAATAAGGACAAAACTAACCAGCCCAAGGTTGATGCTCCCGGAAACGAGCAGCCAGCTAATATAGAAAACAACGAAGCTGTCGCCGGCGGGGAAAAAGCAGCGGAGAAGAAAACGTTTAAGGCTGAGACTACCGATGAGTTTATGAGCGAACTGGCTTCTTCCAGTCCGTCAGACTTTATACAGGGCGTGCAACAGGCGCCGCAATTGGTGCCGGGCATTGAGGGTAAGGAAAAAGAAACCCTCAAGGAAAGCCTGCCCGAAATAGATAAACCAACCGGACTGCCTGCCAAAAATGAGGCAGGTAAGAAAAAGGAGAAAGAGAAAGCCGATGGCAAAGAGGGTAAAAAGCCTGAACTCAAAACCAAGGGAGAAGCAAAATCTGTTGATGTCAACACGCAGCATGAGGTGCCTAAAAATGCTGTTATTAGCGAGGCTAAAAAAGCCAATTTAAAAGGTAAGGAAGGTAAAGCCGACCCTGAGGAGGCCAAAGCAGAGATCAGAAAGCTGCCTGGCAACGATAAAGGAGTGAACACCAATCCCGGCAAGGCACCCAAGGTTAAACTTACCGAGGAAGCCAACCCTGTCCAGAATACCGAAAATAAAGACAAAGCAGATGAATCGGTAAACACCGAGCTGGTAGCCAATCAGAAGCAGACTCAAAATGACTTTGGTGAGCATGATATATTCCCGGAAATAGCCCCTGAAAAACTCAGCCCTAATGTTGGGCTTCAGGAGGTGCCTGCTTTGGAAAATCAAGGTCTTGAAGCCGTGCCGGAAATAGATGCCGAGACACTGGCAGCGTTCAATGCCCAGGCCAAGCAGCAGATGGACGAAAAGCTTGGGGCTGAGAAGCAGAAGCAGGAGGAGGCCTATAAAAAGATGGAGGTTGACTCCGATAAGGCCAGAAAAGACAATGAAAAGCGAATTGAAGAAGAAACTGCAAGCGTAAAAGCCCGTCAGGAAGGTGAGCAGCAGAAAGCGCAGGCCGAGGTGGGTAAACAGCGTACAGCATGGCAGGCAGAAAATGAGAAGATCACTGCCGACTATACCAAAGATGCTGCGGCGGAGAAAGCTTCTGTAGAAGAAAAGATCGATAGTGAAGTAAGCAGCACCAATGAGAAAGTAGAGCAGGAGTTCAAAACCGCTCAGGCCAAAGCCGATGCAAAGCAGGCCGAAGCTGAGAGAGACGCTCAAAATGAGAAGGACGCCGCAGAGAAAAAAGATAAAAGCTTCTGGGATCGCGCTGTTGATGCTGTATCGAGTTTTATAGATAAGGTCAAAAACGCTATTAACAAAATATTTGATGCCCTGCGTGCATTTGTGAAGCAGGTCGTTGAAGCCGCTAAGAAGCTAGCCAAATCTATTATAGAGCTGGCAAGAAAAGCCGTAGTAGGACTGATCAAGTTTTATGCAGAAGTGTTGAAGAAGCTGGTGAGCGTGGTGCTTTTCGCCTTCCCTAAGCTGGCGAAGAAATTCAATGCCCTGATAGATAAAGCGGTAGACCTGGCCGTGAAAGCGGTGAATAAGCTGGCTGATGTACTTAAAAAGGCGGTGTGTGCATTGTTGGATATTCTTGGCGCCACATTGGATGCTGTTCTGGCCGCGTACCAGCAGGTATTCAATATGGTAATGAGTGCCATCGAGCTTATCGCCGTTGGCTTACTCAGGATCATGGAGGGTATAGCCAACCTTGTGTCTTCGGCCAGATTGTCCCCGGGACATTTCTTCGGACAGATGTCGGAAGAGCTGCTTGGGCAGGATGTGACCCAGCCTTTACCTAATGAATACAAGCCGGTAACAGAAGATACTTCAGAAGCCGTAACATCAGCGTCTGCCCCTGATATGGAGCAAAGGGATGCCGAGACCCTGGATAAGCAGACTTCATACCACCCTGACCAGGTAGAAGCTGACCAGGTAGTGACTGACGCCAAACTGGATCCTGTACTGATGAGTAAACTGGCGGGAATGGAAGATGGAGCTACGGTAGAGTTTGGTGCAACTGATGATAAAGAACATAGCATGGAGGCAGTGAAGCGCGATGCCGTAGAGGCAGAGCGTGACCTTGCTGCACAGGGGCCTGAGGAGAAAGCACCGGAACCTGCGGCCGCAACGACGGCTACCGGTAAAACTGAGGCCCAGCCAACAGGTCAGGCAATGGTTGGTCCGTTCAACTCGCCTATGGAGCGTGCGGGCTATGTTATAGGTACTATGAAGGATGCCGTGGTGAAATGGTTCAGCGAGAATAAAGTAGCCATTATAGCCGGAATAATAGCGGGTATCGGAGGCGTGATCCTGGCGAATATACTCACAGGCGGAGCCATCATGGCCGCTCTGCCGCTATTGATGCAGATCATAGGGGCATACTTCGCCGCCGAGGGTATTTATCAGGCCGCCAAGCATTTTGGCGGCTATTTAGGTGCTGCATGGCCTGGTAACCTTGTAGAAGGAGCAACCAAGCTGGCCCGTGGTCTTGCTGTTATTACTATAGAGCTGATATTTGCGTTGCTGTTTGGAGGTAAAGCCGCCCTGAAAGGTGCAAAAACCGCTGTAAAAACAGTTGCCAAACAAGGTGTAAAAGGCGCAGTGAAGACAGGAGCCAAAGCCGCCAAAACTGCAGTGAAGAAATCAGTAAAAGAGACCGCCAAGGCAGCCACTGACCTCGCCAAAGTAGGCAAAAAAGGCGCCAAAGCCCTGGTGAGAAATGGCAAAGTAGCCATGAAAGGTGTACGAAAAGGCTTTGCCAAAGGCGCCAAAACTTTCGATGACCTTGGCCAGAGACTATCCAAAAAGCTGAGATTTAAGAAGTTTAGAATGCGCATTGAGAAGCGCAGATTTAAGTTGGAGGGCGAGGTTAATCCTTGGGTGATATTGGCTACGGGTGATGTTGTTTGGGATAAGCAAAAGGGGGTGAAGTCAGGAGATAAGGTAAAAGTAGTTCATAAAGGAAATAGCGTAGATGGTATTGTATTAGGAGGGAAGACCAAATCTGTTAAGCCTGTTAAAGAGACCTTAACTAATAATCAGAAAACATCTCAAGAGTTATTTAAAGCATTATCAAAAAGGGATACAAACTCAAAACAACTTATAGAGAGTCTACAGGAGTTGCCTAGAAACAAGGCAGGTAATATCAGAGCTGATAAAATTGATGAAGCGTTAGAGCTTTTGGAGAGTTCCAAAGCCCTGAGGACTAAACATTCTGAAGATTTAATAGCTCTGGAGCATATGATGAAAAGGCTTAGAAAACAGAGAGATATTAGAAAGTATTCTCCTAAGGATGGCACTGGCTTAACACCAGGGGCTCATCCTCATGTCGATAAAAGCCCATTTGAGGTAACGGGAGGTACAGTTGGTGCTGGAAAGACAAGTGTTGATGATGAGATATTAACAGGTTCTTCTACATATGCACAGGTTTCTAAAGGAAGCAAAGGTAGTGCAGTTCATCACGATAGGTATAGCTATCCTGGTACACATGGAGCTGCTAAAAATCATGCGGAGCAAACGATACTTGGTAAGGCTGCTGATAAATTTGAAAGAAAATTTAAAATACCAAAGGATCAAAGGAGAAATGTAAATATTCCTAAAAAGAGTGTTGAAGGTACTCTGAATATGCATATAGATCAGGCGGTTTGTGCAGCTTGTAGACAGGGCTTTAAAGGGTCTAAGAATAGTGCTGCTGGTATTATCAAACAGTTTAGTCAGGAGTTTCCAAATGTTCAGATAGTCGCTACCGCTGCTAATACGGGCGAAATCATTATTATTAAAAACGGAATATTATTAATTCAGTAATAGAATGAAGAGTTTGGAAAGTAAAATTCAAGAAATTAATACGCACGGTATTTTAGCATTGGTAGCCTTCATGGTCAAAAGGCTTCTTCCAAAATTTCAAGATTCAAAGGATGACTACAAATTGATTGATGAGTTGGGTAAAAGCCTGTGGAAATATCAAGAAACTTATGAGATAAAGGGGAAAAGCAATATGTCTGAGTCGAATGCAAAAAAGATGTATTCTTATAAAGTATATAGAAAGTATGTAGAGGATTTGTTGGGACAGTCAAGTTTACATTATGTCAACGGAAAGAAGGATACCCAGCTATATAAGGCTTATTGTGCAGTAATTCAGTTGTTCTTTTTTTTCTGCTGGAAACTCGACGGGAGAGAAAGGTTTCTAAATGAAGCGAAGCCTTTCGTTTTTGACTCAGATATAACGGATGGTGGATATCATTGGTTAATTGAGGGGTTGAGTTGGGCTGAGGAGGCTAGTAGTAACCCCGATGAGGAAAGAGCATGGCAAGAAGCAGTAATTTTAAGACTTGTAGAACATTATGGAATAGATACCTTTGAACAGAAAGGTGTCGAAAAAGAGTTCTTCGTATTCTAAGCAAGGGAACCAATCAGTTTTTAATTTTAAAAATAGTCAAAATTTTGATATATGGAAGCTTTTTTAATCATGGCTAAGCTAACTTTTAGGGATTTTAATTCCCTGGTAGAGCAAGAAATTATTCATGTTGACTTTGACGCTATGTCTGATAAATTTAAAATCACTTATGACCAAATGGATCAGCTAGAAAATGATTTTGTTATGGTGGTGGTTGAGGAGGATGGGGCTTTTGAAGTTGAGTTAACCCCTTTAAGTACCAATGGTATTGATGAAGCAATAACAGGAAAAATGCTCAAGGGTAATACTATTAGAGAGTTTGAAGAGATATTAAAGAAGGCAACGGCTGATACGAAGTCTCAAATTTCTGCTGTTGTTTGAACTTATTTTTTCAGATTTAGAATGTAGTATAGAAACCTTGATTCCATAGGAATTATTTTTCCAGAAGATACTTCGCCGCAGAGGGTATCTGCCAGATTTTCATATTACATTTTAATTCAACTTATGCGGGATAACGTTTTTCACAATACTAGGAGACAAATGCCATCAGTAGACGTTGGTTGTGTTCTTGGATTAAAACATAAGATTTCCAATTGTACGGGCACACCCGTTTCAGATAAGAAATTTATGTATATACCCATGTCTAATGGAATAATTAAGATAATTACTATCGAAAACCTAGAGCTTAAAAAAGAAATTGATCTTAAGGATTTTGCGGAAATACTAGAGAATAAAGGTGATTTTGAAGGGATGTACTTATTGCTTCATGAGGATATGCTCATTATTCAGATAGATGAGGCGATTTATTTATTTGAAATAAAAACAGAGAATTTTTCTCTTCTAATGAAAATGGATGACCTATTTGTTATTTATGATTCTTTTATCTATAAAAATAGTTTGTTTATTTCATTGGATATGGGCGATGAGAATAGACTTTTTCTAGCCAGTCTTGCTGAACAAAATAAAGTAGTGGAATTCGTACAAGATTCTTTTCCTAAATTTATTCTATTTGAAACCGAGCATATTTTTCTAACTGATGGTAATAATATTGTCTGTCGCAATATTGCTGGTGGTACTGTTATTTGGAAAACTGAAATAGCCAGATATGGAAATTATCGTGATGAGATTTGGGATTCCGATAGGGAGGGTGATATTACGATGTATGCTGTTATTATTGATAAACAAATTATTGTAGGCGTTGATAAAGGCCAAGTTATCTCATTAGACATTGAAAATGGTGATGTAAACTGGATCACTTCTTTAAATGCTGAGTCTGCTAAGGTGAGTTTAATTTATCAGGAAGGAGAGTCCAGCATATATGCATCTGCTAATTACTTGTATGAATTAGATATTAAAACTGGAGCAGTAAAAAAGTCAATCAATATAGATCAAGCCTTGGGTGAATTGAAGCTGGATGTAGGGCATCTGGGTATTTCAAATTCATGTCTTTTTATGGGTACTTCAAAGGGTACACCAGCACTTGTTGTAATGGATAAAGGAAATTTTGAAATCAAAGCTTCACATCCGTTGGATGACAATTGCGAACTGTATGGATACCCAGCTATAATGGGTAAATATCTGACACTGATGGATTTCTCCAAACAACTATATATTTTTGAGCCAATCCAATAGTTTCGTACACACCTGCTTAAATCAATCCTATGAAATACACCGCTCTCCTCATCATCACACTTTGCACATGGAGCAGTCTCAATGCTCAAACTTCTGATGCGGAAACGGCCATAAAAGATATCAGAACTAAATATGCAACCATTATAGGTTTAAAGGAGAAAAACGCTTTGAAAGTAGAGGAGATTGATTACGAGTGCCCTGATTATCCTGCCGGAGGTACTGTATGGTTTTACACGGAGAGTGGCGAGATTAAATTAATTGAGCACTCATTTTCGGAAGGCGATCATTATGGAGGCAAGGAGCAGTATTTTGTGTGGGGCGGGGAGTTATTCTTTTACTTTTCTGATGTTGGTTACTGGACATTTGATATGGAAACTGTGGAGGAGGGAGAGCCTGTTACGCAGACTAAGGATATTATTACTGAAAGCAGGTTTTACTTTCACAAAGGAGCGGCTGTAAGGTGTCTGGTCAAAAACTATGAAATAAGATCGCGTGATGAGGAAAAAGTGAAGCCTGAGAATATTCCCAATGAAGAAACCAACTGTCTGGAGGCTGAGGAACTGTTAAATAAATTCAAAACATTGATGGCGTTGAGAGGGCAAGGTCTGAATGGTCAATGTATTTGGGAGGAATAATGAAAATTAGCGGGGGGAGACTAATGGCTATAAGATTGATAGCCCTGCGAAGGTTTTGAAGGATGAGTATGGGGTTGCAAAGAAGAATGTGGCTATAATTGTTCTGTGCCTTTCCCCGCGCACGTCATCCTGGAATTTTCAGTGCAAAAATAAAATATCATTACCAGCCTTAATTGAAAATATCCAGGATCTCCCAATGAGGGCATTTGGACAGTAGCCAAGCCACTGCTATTCCACGGGTTAGAAAAAAACGCCATCCATCTCGAGTGTTCTTTCTCCTAAGCTTATACAGACAAGTGAAACTCCAGTCAGGAAAGGGTGCTATCTATCAGCAAAAGGTGTAGCCTTTTGTTAATTAACCGAATAGGATACAAACCCTGAAGGGGTGTAATTTCTTTAGTTTTGTTGTAATACCGCTGTCAGTAATTCTGAACAGTTAAGCTTTACCAAACTTTTGGAAGTTTAGTAAAGCCGTAGTTTAGCTTTGCTGGCTGTGATTCTTGGCAGATGTCCCAAACAGAAAGATGTAGCCTTACCCTCCGCAAAACTCATCGTTACGCACGAGTTTGATTAGATAATTTTTTTCAGCTTTTGAGGATAAAAAAAGTTGAAGGTTATAACACTCATGATGGTAGATATTTTTCATCAGTATATCCAATTCTCCATCTCGGTCTAAGTCTCCTATCCAGTCAATGAAATACCCTCCCAGAAAGTCGCCGGGAACCCATCTGGTAAGATCACGTTTTACTATTACCTGCTCAGAGATAACTCCACCTTTTTGTCTTCTGAGGATAAGCCGAAAGTCTTTTATGGAAGAAATGGGGTCTAATTCATTTTCTTGATTTAGGACTGTTGTACCTAGTACGTACAGGACATAGTTGGCAGAATCTGTTTTAAAAGAAATAGTTTGCCCAAGGGAAAGTTCTGAGTTTACCACTTTTCTTCCTATTACCTCTGCGTTGCCAGTGCTTCTGTTCATAAGAAAAGTGAGCCCTTCTTCATTCAGTTTATCTCTATTTAGAAGTTGTTGATTTTTATAATCACGAATATCAAACTCTTTTAGCTTGTACCTTGCCGTAAGACCAGCTTCCTTATGATTGGGTATTAAACCGATATATCTTCTTTGAAACCCATATGAGTTTTCTATGTTTCCTTCCAGTAGAATCATTTCGATTTCACCAAAAGACCATAAATAGAATGGTTCGGTTTCTTTGAGCCACGCACCGAAGGCATAACCGGACTTTCCCTGGTACATAACCGAAAGCCATGTTCCTTCAATGCCATTGATAGTTTCTTTTTTTGATGTGCCACAAACGCTCACTTCCTGGCCGTAAGACAAAGCAAAAAGCTTTTCCGAATCCCTACTGGGTTCTTTCCTCATGATTACTCCATCTCTACTCATCACTTTAAATAGTTGAGTACATTCAGGGTGATATTGTCCCAGGCAGACTTGAGATAGAAAGAAAGACAGGATGAGTGTAAGATGTTTTTTCATATTAGAAAATATAGTGAGGACGTCAAGACCATTGAAATAGCTTACCGTTATGTTATTATTAATGCAGGTATAAAATATCTAGTATAGAGTCATTTACATTTTTCAAATGTATTTTTTAATTTTTTATAAAACTCATCTTTATTTGCATTGTCTGGCAATCCTGCTACTTGCCCATCACCGAGTTCCATAATTATCCAATCTCCATTTTTCTTTTGTGCGACATCCATGGTAAAGAAATTGCTTTCAATATTCCGGGCAACCTCTATAAATTCATCAATTTTAGGCTTTGTATTGCCATATGCTCCTTCATCCCAATAATTGAACATCGTTACATATTGTTTTTGTGAAAAAAAGACCCTGAACTCTTTTGTTAAAGGCATTCCACTTTTTGAATGATCTGTCAAAAAATCGAGTTCTTCAAATTGTCGAAAGACTAGTCCTTTATTTAATGAATCACCTCTCAGGTTTATGAATTTCTCAACTGTAGATTTTACCTTTTCACTATCCGACGCGTCAGGTATATAACAGGCTTCATTCCAGTTGTGCTTTTCAGATTTCACATAATCTTTGATAACTATTGGGGCCTCTCCAAATTTAGAGACAAGTTTTATTAAGGTACTTAGCTCCAGTTCTGTTGTCCAAACAGATTTAGGGGTTTTACCTTTGATTTTATGATATGATTCAGGCAGATAGTGACAGTGAATGTATTCTTCAGGTGTATTGATTAGTCGAATATGCTTTACCGCAAGACCGTCGTAGAGGTTTTTATATTGATTAAGGGTTAACATCCAGCCTCTGTAAATTGCTTGTTCATTTTTTTCAGCTTTGTGGACAAGTTTTAAAGCTGTCGTTGTATTACCTGCTGCTAGCTCCTCAAAGTTTACAAGGGAAATTCGAAACCCTGCTTTTATTGCAGATTTCATTTCATCTTCATAATCTTGCTCAACTTGTTTATTGTCTATTATACTATTACAAAATATTATTCTCATTGTTGCAGATCTTAAAGTTACCCCACAAAATCCTCCTCAAAGCTCGAAATAAACTCAGAAATATACTTTTTGGACTGATCCTCAGCCCTTGAGATCAGATAATGTGTCCTTTTCAGGCCATTTTTGCCGATGCTTTTAAATACCAGCTCTTCAGGGATTCTGAACATCTTTAATGCCCAGTGGGGCATGCAGGTGATCCCCATGTTGGCGCTTACCATTTCGAGGGCTACTTCGGTGAGGGGTATGGCAGAAATGCGGACAGGGATAATGTGGTTTGGCTTTAGGAATGTCTGGTAAACTGATACTGTCTCCAGGGGGAAAGAGTGGATGATCAGGTGGGCTTTGGTGAAGTCACCGGCTTCCAGGTAAGGTTGGGTAGCCAAAGGGTGCTCCCGGTGCATGATGGCAAAGATCTCATCCTCAAACAATACCTTACAGGAGAGATCAGGAGAGGCAGGCCGTGAGGTTGCTATAGCAATATCCAGATCGTTGGAAAGTATTTTTGAGACGGGATGGTGTGTGGCATCGAGTATAAGCTCGACATCTATTTTTGGATACAGAGCGGCCATTTTTTGGATGAATGTCGGTAAGCCCTGATAGAACGAGTAGCATTCTGTACTGATCCTGACCAGTCCTTTGGTGCCCTCATTAATGTTTTTGATACTATGAAAGCCCTGCTCTATGGCTGCATGAATGGTGTTGGCCAGCTTGTGCAGCTCGGCACCCTCATCAGTAAGCTCCCATTTATTGCGTGACCGGTGAAATACTTTGAAACCCAACTGCTCTTCAAGCTCCCGGAGCTGGTGGCTCAGGGCCGATTGGGTTAGAAACAGCTTCTCAGACGAGTTGGCAATGTTGCCTTCCTCCGCTATGGTTTTGATGAGCCGGAAGTGTTTGAGTTCCATAGTTTAGTGGTTCTGACTTAAATGTGGTCATGATCTATATCAGAACCTAAAGTTATCACAAATGCGCTTCACTTTAAACTGAAAAATTTTCAGCTACATCATCAAAAACGCTCAATTATAATATATGCACTTCATCGGGAGATCCACATACTTTTGGGAAAACAAAAAATATTAAGGTTATGAACAAGCAAATTGAATTTTACGAAAGCAAGCTGGCTTATGAAATGGATCCGTCTGACTTATTTGATGCACTTGAAAATATGGAAGATGTGGTAGTGATCGATGCCCGGCAAAGCTTTGGTTATGAAAAGGAGCATATTCCCGGAGCTATCAATATTCCACACCGTGAAATGTCTGAGGGGACTACAAAACACCTCGATAAGTCCAAAACCTATGTCTGCTATTGTGACGGCATAGGTTGCAATGCATCCACCAAAGGCGCATTGAATATGGCTCGTATGGGGTTTAAGGTCAAAGAGCTGATCGGTGGAATTGAGTGGTGGAAGTTCGACGGCTATGCCACCGGGGGAACCGGTGCAACTGCCGGGTCGGAAATACAATGTGCATGCTAGGAGAGTATACAATCAGAGAGGCAAAGCCCGGTGACATGGATGAGATCATCGGGCTTAGCTATGAGCATGCAGCTTTTGAAAGAGCCGAAATCCCGGCTCATGTGGATTGGCAGGTGCTGGCGGATCATATTTTTCATCATAAGGATGTGTATTGCCTTGTGGTTGAAGATCAGGATCAGGTTGTCGGTTTCGCCACATTGATGAAGCAATTCTCTACATGGGATGCGGCTTACTACCTCTATCTCGATTGTTTGTATTTGAAAAGTATAGCCAGGGGCAAAGGACTTGGTCAGGTGATGATGCAGAAAGTAGCTGCATTGGCCAAATCTCATGAGTGTGGTTTGATGCAATGGCAGACCCCGGTTTTTAATGAGCCTGCCATCAGGTTTTATGAAAGGCTTGGGGCCGCTTCGCAGGATAAGAAAAGATTCTTTTGGAAGTTGTAAAGTGATGGGAATACTTTTTATGGGCATTGCCATTGCATATGTTACTTCCTTGTACAACGCTTCGTTTTGCGAGGGACCCAGCTCGGACATTCAAGGGATTGGCCGGAGCATATACAATCCATCAAAATCAAAAAGCCGCAGAAACACTGTTCCTGCGGCCTTAGGTTTAGGCAGGTTGATTAGGTTATTCGAAGTGTATTTTCTTAACTATTGTTTCAGCCTTACCCTTGATATGCACCAGGTATATTCCGCTTACAGGTTGGTTTATTTTTATTGCAAATGCCTCGTGGTTAGGATTTTGAGACAGTATCTGCTGCCTATGTATTACCGTACCCTGCATACTGGTAACCGTTACCTCCAAATCACCGGCCCTCTCGGGATAAGAAAGATAGAATTGAGACTGTCTTGAAGGATTTGGATATAAATTCACATTTTCCTGAGAGACCGTTTCCCCAAACTTCGTTGACGACACCACGTCTTCAACATTTAACGTATAATCTTCCACTTCGCTTAGCGCAATGCTGCCGCATGCTGTTGGTGTTGCTCCCCTGGCAACTCTTATTCTTAGGACCACCTCACCAGCTTCGGTACCTGCAGGTACGGTGATTACTGAATTGTATACATCACCCGCTCCTCCGGCACTAAGTACTTCTTCACCAAGGTCATCAAAGTCACCATCCCGGTTCCAGTCTACCCACGCTTTGGCCTTTGTTTCTGCTGTTGTCTGGTTCGGCGTTACAGCCAGCTCTGCCACGGATGCTATATTTGTGCTTTGGTCAGTGAAGTCTGAGTATCCGGTAGCATTGTGGCTTGAGTTGTTATTGATTGTACCTATGGCCACTTTACTGATATGCTGTTCGCTGGCAGAGGTATTGTTATCTGCAGCACAATGAATCAGATCAGGAGTGGTAGCACTGCTGGTGTTGGAGTACCCTGAAAAAGCATCACCGTTCTTAGCTCTTACCCGGTAAGTATAGGTAGTGTTGCTATCTAGGCCGGCATCTGCATAGTTTGTAATATCAGAAGTTACAGTTCCGATTGGCTCGAAAGCTCCTCCTGCTGCCATTCTTTCTATCTCAAAACCGTCCTCGTTGTCAGAATTATCTTCCCAGCTGAGAGTAATTGCAGTAAAAGAGGTAAGCTCGGCAGTGAGTGCAGACGGAGCTTCAGGAATAGGGTTTTCGAGAATCTCTACGCTATAATCCTCAACCTCACCATCTCCTATAAGACCGCAGGCTTCAGGAGCAGTGGCAAATTGCATACTCACTCGCATGCGTGTTGTGCCCGTCAGAGCAGTTTCAGGTACCGTGATTGTACCGGTTACGGCTGATGAGGAAGCACTGCCAGCATCAAAGGCCAGTTCACCATTGTCATCAAAGTCTCCATCCTGATTAAAGTCGACCCATACCCGGAAGTATTCATCGAAGGATACATCCAAAAAGCCCGGGGTAAGGGTTATGTTGTTATTTCCCAGGCGTAATGTCGTGGTCAGGTGGGTGAAATCACTGTATTTGGATGAGTCGGAAGGATTGGAGAATTCTTCTATTTCCACATTGGCGATGTACTCATAGGCAGCCCTCTCTGATGAAGATGCACAGTAGCCGGATGCTGCTTCTACGGTAATATATCCAGTGACAGTCTTCGTATCGCTGCCATTTGCATTGCTTGCAGTCAGCGTTACATCATATATACCGGGAGTGGTGTAGTTAACCACGGGATTTTGTGCGTTGCTGCTTGCAGGCGTGCCCCCCGGGAAGGTCCATGCCCAGGTTGTCGGAGTGTTGGATGATTGGTCCGTAAAACTAATGCTTTCTCCTGCAGCAATGGTTGTTTTTGATGCAGAAAAGGCAGCTGCCGGAGCCGATGAGGACTCTTCGCTGATTACAATTGAATAATCCTCTACCTCACCGATGTAGGTATCATCGCCGCAAGCCACTATTTTATCGGCTGAGCCGTAGCCCACCCTTATTCTCAGTGTTGTTACTCCTAAAACAGCATCTGAAGGTACATTTACAGCGGTTTCGTAAGGTCCTGCCCCATAAAGGTTGAATACCTCTTCACCGGTGTCGTCAAAGTCCCCGTCTGCATTCCAGTCAATCCAGGCGCCAACGGCATTGCCGCTCCAATAGCTGTTTTTTGTGCCTATAGTCAAGGTTTCGGAAGTTCCCGGAGTAAGGCGTGTAATTTGATTAGTGAAATCACTATAATTTTGGTATCCAGAGGGGTTGTCTAGAGAGCCGAATTTTAGCCGGTTGATGTAGTTGTCATCCCTGCTGCCTGATGCACTGCAATAAGTAAGGTCGCTCTTTTCATAAATTGTAATGTAGGAAGCCTTTGATTTACTGTATGCCCCGTCATTGCCTGTAACATTTAAGGTAACATCATAGGTGCCCGGATTATTATAAGTGATTACTGGGTTGGTCTCATTTTCAATACTTGACGGAGACCCACCGGGAAATGACCACACAAGAGATTTAATATAACCGTTGGATAAATTATTGAACCTGACCTCGCCTCCGGCAATGGCTTCTGTATTCATTGCTGAAAACTCAGGCTGTGGAGTATCAGGTATATTAGCGTCTTTAAGTGGCCCCAGAATCACAATATCAGCGGTTGGTGTCCCTGAGTTGTAGGTGAGGTTTTTAAAGTAGCCAATGGAATAGCTGAAATTATTCAGTAAAGGGTTCTCTCTCAAATTGAGCAGGATACCATCAAGAGCATCTTCAACCGAGCGGGCTGCATCGGCATTGTTGCTTACGGAGCCTGATCCGGTAATAGTGGCATCAATGCGGAAACGTCTGTTCATGGCGGTGGCATCCAGGGAGGCAGCGGCCGAAGTAAGATTGGTTATACCAATAAATTCGCTTTCAATATCTGCCACAGAACCAATGGCCAGGTAATCATCATTCAGCCAACTGGTTTCAGGCTCCCAGCCCTCTACCGTACCATTGGCTACGTCGGTGAGAAACGAGGTGAAACCAGCTTCATCATTGCTTCTCATTTGATTTACCATATTATCAAAGCCTGCAACATCATTACTCCTGGTCAGTTCAAATAAGGTTTTGATCTTACTGAAATCATTTATATAGAAGTTGTACCACACCATATTACCATAGTGATAGTGATAGAAGTTGCCACTGGAGTAACTTGAGTTTAGCACTGTATTGAGTGACGGCCACTCTCCCTGGCTATTGGCAATATTGTTTGCATTGGATGCCAGCAATTTGATACCTTCCGTTTCTGTAGAGCCGGCAAAAAACTCGGCCATACCTTCTTCAAACCACACCAAGCGGCTATCATTATAGATTTCACCTTCACCCCAATAGCCCGGGATCAAATACCTTCCCTGCAGGTAGTGGGTGTATTCATGCCTGAACAATGCTTCCAGTGACAGGGAACTTTCCACACCTACGGTGCGGTCCCAGGTGTAGAAAGTTGCACCTCGCTCTATGTACATACCTCCGTTATTGGTGGCTATATTGAAGAGGTATGTTGCATAGTCTTCATACTGCTGTTTAGAACCGAAAACTACAATGTTCAAAACTTCATTGACATCGCCGGCCACCGGTTCATCGGTTTGCAACATTCTGAAAAATTGACTTTGGGATTGCTTGGCTGCATGATAAAGGCCCTGGATTTCATTTTCATCCAGCGGAGTCCGGATCCTTATGTCGCCATCATCAAAAGTATACGAATTAGGGAATAGCATCTCATTCAGTTCGACTTTCAGGTCCTCAATGTTTTCACACAGGCTATATGCGGCACAATTGCCATATTCGTTTAGTGCCTCAATAGCTTTGAGCCAGCCGGGGCTTAGGCGGGGAGAGTTATTGATGATACTAACCAGGTGCCCTTCAACATCGTCGATCAACAATGGCGATTCGGCGGCCCGTGCTATTTCTGCCGCGGCATTTTCAGTTATATAGTTAAATTCATCATTATTTTGAAGCTCGGTACTTGAACTGATGGTATAAATAAGGTCGAAATATTCGGCATCTCCGTCCACGGCATTAATGTAAGCATCATCCTGCATACCGCGGAACATCAGGAAGAACACGCGATTGCAGGCTCTGGAGTATGTGCGAAGCAATTCATCGGGGAGTGATTGCCAGACTTTATTGATCACCAGGTCGGTCATTACACGTTTGACTACATTCAATACACTGGCCTTGTGCCTTAGGCCAGGGAAGTCAAGCAAAATGAGGTATTCATCAAGGATATCCAGCGCATCTTCAGTTAGTAAAAAAAGATTCGGGTTGTCCGTAAGTGCTTCGCAGGCCATAATATAACTGTCGGTTGTAGTTGCATTCATACTCACGGCGTCATTGTAAAAATCCTGATAGCTCGCTGCATGTAGGTAATAAACCAAACCGTAAAGCCCGCTGGCCCTGGTGCCGTCATAGCTTACAGAAAGGTTGTACATAGCTGATGCAACCGCCTGCATATTGGCGTTAGAGAATATGCCGGGAGCGTATGTAGACTCAACATTGAAAAAGCTTCCAAAGCATGCGTAATCACTGGCTTTGAGTTGATCTACCAATTCAGATGTACTAAGTGCAGCCCAGCCTGCAGCATCGGTAGGGCAGGCCGCCTGTACGATTTCATATGGGGAGAGAACACTGCGATCATATGCAGGACCAGGCACCTTTTTATGATTATTTTTTTTGTGGCTATTTGCAGTATGCATTCGGGAACAGTAATCGTCATTATGGTCCTGTAGCGTCCGAGGTGGTTGCATCTGACCTTTTGAATAAGTTTGTGCCAGCAAGAGCAGCGCAAATAGCAGGAATTTAGATTTATGGGGTAACATTTTTACAGATTGTTTTTGGTTTATAGATGATCAAATAAAATAAACCGGAGGCTGGCAATTACTTGTGCGGCTCCGGATTTCTCATATTTGGTTTATTCGAACTGAATTTTTCTTACTGCAGAAGAACTGTTGCTTTTTACCCTTACCAGAAAGGTTCCTCTTAATTTTTGATTGATCCGGATCGATATTGCACCGGCATCCGTTGTTTGCTGAGGAATGATCTCATGGTAAATGATGGCACCCTGAAGGCTCAATACGGCCACCTCAAGGTCTCCGTCATATTCAGGTAATTTGATATTAAGCCGCCCTTCTTTTGATGGATTAGGGAACATGCTAATCTCTCTTTCAAAATCACTACTCGAGGTAGATGGCCCTGAACCGGCACCGACATGGAGTGTATAATCTTCTACCTCGCTGAAGTACAGGTCATCGCATGGAGTGGGCGTTGCACTATAAGCTACCCGTACCCTTAACCTTACGGCACCAGAGATTCCCGAAGGCACGGTAACCGTAGTACTGTATGAGCCGGCAGAACCACCGGCATTAAGTACCTCTTCGTTTGTATCATCAAAGTCACCGTCTTTATTCCAGTCCACCCATGCCTTGGCTGCAGTAGCGGACCAGGTATTATGAGGGGTAACTGTGAGCGTCTCAGAAGATGAGATGTTAGTACTTTGACTGGTATAATCGGAGTAGCCATCCGCAGTATGCGTAGAGCTGTTGTCGATATCGCCTATCTGTACATTGACAATATATTGTCCTGAAGGATTGCCGTTAGTCACTTCACAGTAATCTGCTCCACCTCCTGATGTAGTGGTACTGCTGCTATTGGAGTATGCGGAGTATGAAGATCCCTTTTTGGCCCTTACCCTATAAGTGTAAGTGGTATTTGGCGTAAGGCCACTGTCATTATATGAAGTTGTGTTTGCAGCTACTGAAGATACCTGGGAGAAGCTAGTGCCGTCCGTTGATCTTTCCACTTCAAAGCCGTCTTCATTATTAGAGTTATCTGTCCAACTCAGTGAAGCAGATGATGAAGTTGCACTGGCCGTAAGGTTCCCGGGAGCGTTTATAGTAGTAGCATTGCCAATATTAACCGTATAGTCCTCCACTTCGCCGTACACGATCGAGCCACATGCCTGTGGCGCTGATCGGTACCTCATGCTTACCCTGAGCCTTGTAGTACCATCAAGGGCAGAGCCGGGGACTAAAATAGTGCCCGAAACTGCGGAAGATGAGGCACTTCCCGCGTCAAAAGCAAGCTCACCTGAGTCAGAAAAATCTCCGTCCTGATTGTAATCGATCCATACTCTGAAATACTCGTTGTAGGCACTGCCGGAAAAACCAGGCGTAAGTGTGAAGCTGTTGCTTCCTTTAACCAGATCTATGGTCAGGCCAGTATAATCACTGTAGGTTGAAGCCCCGGTAGGGTTTGAAAAACTGCCTATGGACACATTGGAGATGTGTTCATATGATGCATCATCTCCCTCCGAACTACAATAAGTAGTTGAACCACTATTTACAATAATGAAATTTGCGGCAGTTTTTGTATTGCTGCCATTTGTATTGGTAACCGTAAGCTCCACATTGTAGGAACCTGGGCTACTGTAGGTTACAGTCGGGTTTTGTTCGGTGCTTGTAGCAGGGGTTCCTCCGGGAAACGACCAGGACCAGGCTGTAGGGGTACCTGTGGACTGATCAGAGAAGGTAATGCTTTGCCCTGGGGTGATGTTGGTTGCAGAGACGGTAAACGCGGCAACAGGAGCCGGATTAACAGTGGTAGAGCCTGCTGCGATGGTTCCCTCCGGCTTGGTATAGTAAGCGTATTCATAAACTGTGAATGAGTTACCACTGGCATTTACACTCACCCTCATCCAGCCATGCAGGCTTTTCCCTTCGGGGCTGGAAAATCTGAACCCGACATACCCGGTTTTTCCATCCCAGGCGGTGTAAGATGATGAGCGTAAATCATGTTCATCAGGGTAGGCCCCGCCGTCGACCCAATTGCTGTTGGTGCCTATTGGTGTACCGCTGGTAAGTAGTGAAATATTTCTTGAGGAACCTTCACACACCAGAGGTTTCGTATAGGTTTCCAGTCTCAGCTTCCCGCCGTCATACCAGCTTCCATAAGCACCGTCGCCATACCCGACGGTGAAGTAAGTCCATGTTGCAGAACTGTTGGCAGTAATATCATTGATGTCGTTGTGTACTATGGTGTAAGGGTCTTGAAAATAAAGTGCAAAACCACTGTACGTAGGGTTTTGTATAGACGATGCACCCCCTGAGATGGCTGCATCAAGAAAGGTGATGGAAATATCAGATACGCTATTGCTGCTGGCATGGGATGAAGCATTGCCGGCGAAGGACATTTGCGCAGAAGTACTGCTTTCAATATTGATTTGCAGAGCAAGGCCTGCCGGTACGTTAGTAGCTGTATAGTGTGTACCCTGGGTAAGCATACCGGAGGTAGCAAATGTTGCTCCGTTCTTAGCGCTGATTGTGGCGTTTCCTTCAATGGCACCGCTGTTATTGTCATCTTCATAAAGCTGGGAAACAGAATAAAGCAAAATAGGCTGAGAAGCATTGTTTACGCCTGTAGCCTCCAGGTTAGACTCTTGCCAGAGTGGCTGGCGTGATGCATGGTCAAGGGCTGCAATCATTCTGGCTACCTGCCCCTGCGTAAACATTTTGTAGCAAGAAGAGTAGTCCATATAGTTTTCTCCGTTAGGGATACCAGCGCCGGAGCACATCTCAGTGGTTACATTACAAGTCCCGGAGTTTGCCGTAGTAGCGGGCGTGTCATCTACGTTGTCTCCGGGGGCACTACAGCCGTTGTCAAAAGTGTGTGCAAGGTTGAGCCAGTGCCCGAATTCATGAGTGAGTACAGAGGCAAATTCTTTATCAGTATTACCATACAGATAACGGCCATTGTAAACAACACGGGACAGGTTGTTGTCAGACATCCAGCTATCTGGGTACCAGGCCACACCGGAATTGTTGTATGCCCCGTCAGCATAGAGATCCAGCATTATATACACATTCATATACATATAATTATCCCATGCAAATTGCCGGATCTGACTGTCGTAGCCACCTCCATTACCAAAACCAGACCTTTCCGGGTAATAGTTTATACCGGTAGTAGGGTTACCGCTAGGGTCTGTTTTTGCCAGTTTAAACTCGATGTCCAGTGTGCTTCGGAGGCCTGAAAACAATGCACTTACTGTATTGTAATCATCATTAAGGCCATTAAAGTCCTCATTGACTTTTTCCAATGCCGTGATTATGGTATTATCATCTACTGTTTTTCCAGCAAAGTCAGACCCAAAGACATGGAAAACTACAGGTATAGTATAGGTCGAAGCAGTTTCCTTACCGGCTATCTGGTTTTGCTTTCGGTGTCTAATCAGTTGCTCAAACTCCTGAGCTTCTTTTCTTGACTCGGGGTGCTGATGATAAAGTTCTTTCATCCGTGTGTCAGTCTGACACATCGGTTTATCGCCTTGTCCGTGAACGGTCAGGGTGATATAAAAACTAAGTAATAGTAAAAGTATTTGTTTCATGTTTTTGGGTTTTCAGGTTGTAAGAAAAATTTGAAGTTTATGGGATAAATTTTGAAGCAAAAAATTCCCTATACAGCACATTTTTGTGCAGTTACCATAGATGTTTTACTGATCAAAGCTTGTCCTTTACGACTTGGGTCCGAAGACACTAAGGGGGTGTGAAAACAGTGATATTCATCGGTTATTTAGGTTCAGGTTGTATTTACCAAATTATAATTTCAAGGTATGGGTATTTTTTAGGTGGTGTTGATACTTTTTTAACCTATGTGTATATGTAATTATCAAATTGTTATTTTTCGTCTCTGAGAGATTGGATTCCATTATAAATATAAGCGGGGATTTGGCTTTAACTCTCAGCAGTTTTCTCTGACATTGCAAAATTGGATGGAAAATCGATTTGAAAATCAATGAATTATAAATTCAAGGCTTATTCTGAAATCAGAAATGTGATACCATATCATAAGAAATATATGCATAACATATGCATGTACTGTTAAGGCTAATATAGGAGTGTTGATGTTGAAATGTGATAAAATAGTATTGAATCTTGATTAAATAGTAATAGTAGTAAGAGCTTAAGTAATTCTGTATTGAGCAATTGAATATGTGCTACATATTTTACCTGAGAGTTGTTGAGAATAAAGTTTGAGCATATCAGATCGGTGAGGCTGATTGAAGTGTAAAGCGTTTGAAAAAAATTACCCTATAGTAATACAATATTGTCTATTATTTTCATGTATCTTGTCAAAACGTAGAATATATAATATTATTACTATCGGAAAATGCAGAGATGAGGTGAAAGTACTACCGTTTAAAGTGTCGAAAACCATAAATTCATCATTCCTTATACAGGTAGATGATCAGCCGTATTTCTATGATATACTGCATAAACATCCTGAACTCCAGCTTACTACAATTCTGGAGAGCGACGGTACCGTTTTGATAGGTGATTATGTGGGAAACTTTAAGGCTGGCGACGTATTCCTGATTAATAGTAATGTTCCCCATGTGTTTAAGAATGATAAAAAATACTATGCGGAGGCTGAAGGCCTGAGAGCTTTTGGAATCTCCATATTTTTTGAAGAGACACTTTTCGGAGAGAAATTTTTTAAACTTCCTGAAACTCAGATTGTAGGGCAATTTCTGAGTAAAAGGCAGTCCCTCAGGCTACATCCTAAAACAGCCGAGGTACTTATACCGAAAATCACCAAACTGCAGACCTTAAATAACCTGAGCAAGGTTATAGAAATGCTCTCTATATTGGAGATATTGGCTAATGCCGAGGATAGTATTACGCTAACTTCCGACATCACACATGATTATACCGAATCACAAGCCAAACGTCTCAACGATATTTATCAGTTCACTATGAATGAATTTCATCGTGAAATTACCCTTGAAGAGGTGGCTGACGTGTCCAACATGACGGTTCCTTCTTTTTGCCGTTATTTCAAAAAAAGAACAAGGAAAACATATATCGAATTTCTTACGGAAATGCGTGTAAGTTATGCGTGCAAATTATTGCAAAAAGAAGATCTCAGTATAACCGGCGTTTGCCACCTGTCAGGCTTTAACAACCTTTCTAACTTCAACAGGAAATTCAAGAAAATAACAGGATTCACACCTACAGTTTTCAGAAGAATCAACCACAATTTGTAGAAAATCAGGTTTTTTGGTGCCGGACATCCCCCAAGCTGCGGGATGGTATATGCGTATTTATTATTTAATTGATAACATATAGTTAATACTATATTTGAATAGGTTAATGCTGTATCAATATCATGTAATATTTGGTTGTAAATTGTAATTCCAAGTTTAACCACAACCGATTAATGTTATGATATTTAAAACAACATCAGTTCTCGCACCACCCTAGCGATTAAAGCCAGTTAATTAGTTTCTACTTTAAGGTCTGTTTTTTAGGCCTGTCATTCAAAATCGAGGCGCGCCAGGGTGCCAGAGGGGGATACCTATGCCTGTAGGTTGGGTGTCCCCGCTTATTCAATGTTTAATTTTAAACCCAATCTTTGTTATGAAGAGAATATTACTGATTCTGACTCTAATATTTGTGTCAGGTAATATGGCCTTTTCTCAGAATATAGTTGTAAAAGGCAAGGTTACATCTGATAGCGATGCATCGTCGTTACCAGGAGTTTCCGTATTAATAAAAGGTACCACAAGCGGTACTATAACAGATGCAGGGGGGAACTACTCCATAGAAGTTCCCTCTGATGCCACTTTGTTATTTTCCTTTATTGGCTATGAAACCCGGGAGGTCAGCGTGGCGGGCCGGTCGGTAGTAGACATAGAACTTACCAGCGATATCACCGAATTGTCAGAAGTGGTAGTGACGGCCCTCGGTGTTGAGCGGGAAAAAGCATCTCTTGCTTATGCGGTTCAGGAAGTTGATGGGGATAATGTGACCAAAACCGGGGAGCAAAACTTTATGGGAGCCCTATCCGGAAAAGTAGCAGGTGTACAGATAACCAACCCCTCTGCGGCTAGCCTTGGGGGTACCGTTAATGTCCGTATCCGTGGAGCAAACAGTATTTCAGGTAATTCCCAGCCGTTGTATGTTGTCGATGGTATTCCTATTTCCAATGCTAATTTTTCCAATACCTACAATGGGCGGGACTATGGGAATCTGGCACAGGATATAAACCCTAATGATATTGAATCTATATCAGTACTTAAGGGCCCGGCTGCATCCGCTCTTTATGGTATCCGCGGTAAGAATGGAGTTATACTCATTACCACAAAAAAAGGTACTGGCAGAAAAGGTGTAGGTATAGAATACAATGGTCAGGTGGCTTTTGATAAAGTGGCTATACTTCCCGAGTATCAAAATAAGTATGCAGGGGGGTATTCGCAAGAGCTGTCGCAAGTAGATGGTCAGGATGTAATTGATTATAATGCAGATGAGAGCTGGGGGCCCGAAATGGATGGGAGGCTGGTGCGTCACTGGGATAGCTGGTACCCCGGTACACCAGAATATGGGAAGACAAGGCCGCTGGTACCGAACCCGGATAATGTAAAGAACTTCTTTGAAACCGGTGTTACACAATCACACAACATTGCCATCACCGGTGGTAATGATAAGGCCAATTTCAGGTTGTCATATGGTTTTACCGATATCAATGGTACAGTGCCCTTCAGTGAAGGAAAGAAAAACAATGCTTCGCTAAATTTAAATTCACAATTGACGGATAGGTTAAGCGTTGAGGCTACTGTAAGCTATGCCAATAATAGTTATCAGGGCAGGCCAGGTTTTGGATACACTGGTAGTTTCAGCGGTTGGACACTGATCAATGTGGGTCCCAACCTTAACATGTGGACTCAGCGACAACTTGATTATGATCGCCTGAGGAACTACAAAGCTCCTGATGGTAGTATTAAAACATGGAATATCACCAGTACCAGTAACCTGGCGCCAAACTTCTGGGATAACATCTACTTTATGCTTGAAAATGCTTCTCCTTATGATGAACGTGACAGGGTAATAGGCGGGGCAACGCTGAACTACAAGCTTAACGATGTATTTTCTATCAAAGGTGTAGCCAAAACAGATTTTTATGATCAGCGGATCAACAACAGGATACCAACCGAAGCTAAAGCCCAGGACTTCTACTATGAGAGCTCAAGAAAAGGTATAGAAAACAACTATGAATTGCTGCTGAACTTCAACAAGTCATTTGATAAAATCTCCGTTTCCGGTTTTGCAGGGGGTAATATCCTGAAACAAAGAAGCCTTGGTATAGTGGGTAATACGGTAGGAGGTTTATCGGCCCCTAACTGGTATAACCTTGAAGCCTCCATTGACCGGCCGTTTGTAGACAACTGGGAGATAACCAAAGAGATCCGTAGCTTATATGCATCAGCCAGTTTGGGTTACAATGACCTGTTGTACCTTGATCTGACAGCAAGAAATGACTGGTCTTCTGCCCTGCCTGAAGATGATAATTCCTATTTCTACCCTTCAGCGGGTGTTAGCTTTGTATTCTCTGAGTTGATCGACTCAAAATTCCTGTCCTTTGGTAAAGTCCGAAGTAGTTTCGCGCAGGTTGGTAATGATCTGAATGCCTATGAGATTAACCAAACCTTTTTGCCGGGCGGAGCCTATGGTTCATCTACTTCGTTCGTTGTAAGAAACGATTTTGTAGATCCTGCAATAAAGCCTTCGCTTACAGAAGCTATTGAAGTGGGTGCCGAACTTAAATTCTTCAACAACAGGTTGGGTCTGGATGTCAATTATTATAACCAGATTAATGAAGATGATATTGTACGGATCAATGTTTCCGGTACATCGGGCTATGAGAGGCTTACAACTAACGGTGGTAAAATCGTGAGTAAAGGTATAGAACTTGCACTTTATGGCACACCCATACAGTCCAAGGACTTTACATGGGATATTGCTTTCAACCTTGCAAGAAACAGATCGGTTGTAGAAGATATCTATGGAGACATTACAGCCTACGCTATTCTTGAGCGGCGTGGTGCCAGTGTGGTTTTGGAAAAAGGCGAGGAGTGGGGCGTAATTAAAGGCACCAGTTTTAAAATGTTCGACGGACAGCGCGTAGTGCGGCCGGCAGGCAGCTGGTATCACTCTGGTGATGAAGATAACCTGGAGTATTTGACAGAAGACAACCAGGTCATCGGTAATGTGCTTCCGGACTTTACTGGTGGTGCAGTTAATACTTTTTCTTACAAAGGCTTTGATCTTTCCCTGAATTTTGATTTTCAAAAAGGGGGCAATTTCCACTCTGTTACAAAAATGTATGGCTTCGGAGCAGGTCAGCTGGCAGAAACTGCCGTGATGAACAACAATGGTGTTTCAGTACGCGATCGCATCAGTGAAGGTGGTGGGTTTGAGGTTTCCGGAGTGCTTGAAGATGGTACCCCGGTAAGTGGTTATGCCTCCGGGGCACAGCATACATGGAATATGGTAGGTGCTACTGGAAATTGGATCTATGACGCAAGCTATATCAAGCTTCGAGAAGTTAGGCTCGGTTACAGTCTGCCTGCAAAAGTGTTGGAAGGATTACCTTTCACCAGGATAAATATGGCACTAACAGTCAGAAATGCCTGGTTGATCCATTCCAATATTGATGGAATAGACCCGTCGGAGATTACTCCTGATGCATCCGGAGTATCTTTTCATGAGGGTGGAGGTTTGCCGGGCTTCAGAACCTACGGTTTTAATCTGAGATTAAGCCTATAAGAAAACAGCCTGTAGATTCATTAAAAATTAAAAATTACAGAAATGAAGAAATATATAATACCCCTTATTCTGATACTAACCGCATGTGGTGACTTTGGGAATACAAATGTTGACCCGAATAACCCAACAAGCGTGCCTGTATCAGGCTTCCTGACCAATGCTATTCATTTTATGCCTGCTTATGAAAGTGGCGTAACCGGATTATACTATTCGCAGTACTGGTCAGCTACCCGTTATACCGAAGACTCACGGTATAGTACAACGCAATTTGATTTTACTGCCATCTATAGCGGGCCGCTCAATGATTTGCAAAAAGTGATTGACATGAATAGTGACCCGGAAACCATGGAAATGGCATCGGAGAGTGGATCTAACGCTAACCAGATAGCTGTGGCGAGGATACTCAAGGCCTACTTTTTTCTCCATGCTACCGATCGGTGGGGAGATATACCCTATACAGAAGCGCTTATGGCACTTGAAAACCTTACTCCGTCTTATGATAAGCAGTCGGCCATTTATGCTGCTTTATTCGATGAGCTTGACAACGCCGTGGAGGAATTTGATGCAGGAGCGGCACCTAAAGGAGACATTCTGTATAACGGTGACCTGGATATGTGGAAAAAGTTTGCAAACTCCCTGCGATTAAAAATGGCACTAAGGATATCTGATGTTGATCCTGCTGCTGCAAAAGCAGAGTTTGAATCTGCAGTTGCTGACGGAGTGTTGGCCACTAATGATGATAATGCCATATATCACTACCTGGGCAATGGTGTTTTTGATAACCCCAGGTATAATGACTTTCTGACACGTACTGATAATGCTGTCAGTAAAACGATAGTGGACAAACTATTAGCCCTTGGCGACCCGCGAGTTACCGCATATGCCGATCCCATTGCGGCCAGCGCCGGAGATGTCTATGCAGGTATGCCTTACGGCCTTGGAAATGCTGAGGCCGGTGGTTACGGCTTCGATGAGGTGTCCCTGCCTCACTCAGTATATGTTAAAGCCAAAGATTCAAGTGTGCCACTGCTTACGTATGCCCAGGTGCTTTTCGGGCTAGCCGAAGGTGCTTCATACGGATGGAATGCCGGTGGCACTGCAGAGAGCTTTTATAATGCAGCGATAAAAGCCAGCATGGAGCAATGGAATGTTTTTGACCAGGATGAGTACGACAGCTATATTCAACAGGCAGAAGTTGATTTTGATGAAGCCAAAGCTATTCAGCTAATAGGTGAGCAAAAGTGGCTGGCTTTATATATGCAAGGTTATGAAGGCTGGGCTGAGTGGAGGCGTTTAGGATACCCCGAGTTGTTACCGGCTCCCGCTGCCGCAAATAACTCAGGCCAGATTCCGAAGCGTCAGGCTTATCCGGCCTCAGAGTCACAAAATAACCAGGCCAATTATGAAGCCGCAGTTGCCAGGCAGGGGGCTGATAACCTGGATACCAGAGTTTGGTGGGATGTGGAGTAAGTATAATTAGTTGATTAATGAACAGAAAGGAAAAGGCGGGATTATTCCCGTCTTTTTTTGTGTAAGGGCCGGCCAGCAATGGCTGACTGACATAATGATAAGATTATACAGTTTAAAAACTTATTCCATCTGATTCCCCGGCTTCAAGCAGAATTATCATCAATCTATTCTTAATGGCGGATTATAAGATGTTTAAACGTATAAAATAAATATTAAATAACTAATATATTTCAGTAATTACTTACATAATTTAGCGTCTTAGTTAAATTAATATTTATTTAAGGAGACAAATTTACACTACTATGACGCTTAGAAAGCACCTGTTTTTTGCTTTAATTTTATGTTTATGTTTTACCGCCTGTTCATCAGATGATGACGGAGTGAAACCTGCAGACGGTCAGGTTGATCAGGGAGATGGGGATAACAATGATGACGATGATGACAACAACGATAATGCAGCAGAGCTAACCTTTACAAAACTTACTACAGGTACGGACCTTTCTTTTTTCTCGATCCATTTTATTGATGAACAAAATGGGTTTCTGGCGGGAGGGGCAGCCTCAGTCAGTGCAGAAAAAGCCCTGGTACTGAAGTCTGAAGATGGTGGTACCACCTGGACGGAGGCATATTCAGATACTGGTTTTTATATAACTGATGTTACCGCGCTAACCGATAATATTTTGTTTGCAACCACATCGGATGGAGCCATTCTAAAAAGTGAAAATGCAGGGGGTGTGTGGGAAAAGATCGATATCGAATCAGGTATATATCTTACCGGTATCCGATTTTTGGATACTGAGACCGGATTTCTGGTTGGGTCAACTTCCGGTGGAAATGGCAAGCTTTTTACAACCTCTGATGGCGGTGAAAGCTGGGAGAGCATAATCAATACTACTCCGCTTGAAAATAACGCCCTTCATGAAATTGCCTTTTTGGATAATAATACCATATTGGCTTCCGGCGGAGCATGGGATAAAGGTGTTGTGTTAAAAAGTACCAATAAAGGTGTCGATTGGACTTCGATAAATGTCGCGGATGGAGTGAAGATACTGGATATATCCATGATTGGAAATTCAGGGTTTGCCTTGGGGGACAACGGACAGTTTAATGCCGCAACTGAAAAAGGAGTGCTATTCAAAACGACCGATGGAGGAGAAACATGGGAAAACGTTGACACCGGCTACGATAACAGGCTCAGGAAGATAGCTATAAGAGGTGATATCGGCATTGTGGCCGGTTATAATAAATCCAATAATTTAAGTGATCCCGAGTTTGTAATGATGTCTTTTGATGGCGGTGAAAAATGGAGCAGGATAAACCATGATTTTGGACTGAATAGCTGGGGTGATGTGCAATTCATCTCCGATAACAAGATAATACTTGCAGGTCATAAGGGATTGGTCGTGATGATTGAGGTTGGTGAGTAGTACAAGCAGACCCGTTATAGCCTGGGTCATTATATGAAGTTTAGAAGAGCCCGGTACATATCGGGCTTTTTGTTTTAGTAGATAAGGAAACTTCAATCAGACCGGCTTTATTAAGAAGTTCTAAAATTTGATCTTTCGTAATATTTTCAAGTTGGTTTTTATCATAAATATGAGCGAGGTCAATTTTCTTGTTTCCTGTAATGATCCTTGTCCCCTGCAGATAACCTTTTCCTTGAGTTGTAAAGATTTATGTCCCAGGATGAATTCCATCCGTGGGATTTAGGGCAAGCTTTTCCAGTAGTTTCTGAAGATCTGAACCCAGGTTAAAAAAACTATGGGGGAGCAACCTTGCAAAACTAAATTAAAACGTAACTATCCTTACAACATGCTATTACTCTGTCAGGTTGGCCCGAAACAAGTCACGAACAGGGTTCCTGGGATCGTAAGATTCAAAATAGATGTGCCGCTCATCACCGGTAATGGTAAAGTAGCTCTCCTCTCTCGGGCTGTTGATACCACTCCCCAGGTTGACCGGCTCACTCCATTTTTGCCAGCTGTCATCCAGCCTGGTAGTTTTATAAATATCGCTTAGCCCGTAACCGTCATGGCCATATGAGGAAAAATACAATGTCTTGCCATCAGTCGAAAGGAATGGCGCAAAATCAGCCTTTTGCGTATTGATAGTTGCCCCCAGGTTAACCGGCTCTGACCAGGTGGTTTCATCAACAGGAAAGCTCACATACAGATCCTGGCCTCCGTGGGTATTATCTCTGGATACAGCCATAAGTAGTACATTTGCTTCATAAGAAAGGTAAAAATCCACATAGCCACCGAGTGAATAGAAGTTCTTTACTGTAACAGGAATCGGGGTGCTCCATCCGGATTCGAATAGCGTGGTTTTTTGCAAAGGCTTGTCTCCGGAGAGGTCACTGTTGATCAGGATCATCTGTTTACCATCAGGGCTGATACTACAGATGGCGTCCCTCCCCCGCGTATTTACATGTGTACCGAGGTTTTTTGGAGAACCCCAGTTTCCATCTTCCATTTTGTTGGCAACCCATATGTCCTGATCATCTTTTTTTCCAAAAATATTTTCAGGGTGCCGTCTCCTTGCAAAGAACAGAGACTGACCATCTGCAGAAATATATGGCCTGGCCTCGTCATAAGTGCTGTTGATGTCGCCATTTAAAACCGTAAAATCTACCTTTCGAAGTTCGGGGGCAGTTACATCAAAGCCGTATTTTTTAAAGCCTGCCTCTTCACCTGCAATGCCATTTTTATATTTTAGCAGCATCACAACTATAAAAAGTATAGCCAAAGAGACTCCGGCAGAAATCCAGAGATAGGTTGGTTTAATAGTAATTTGCGGCTTGGGGCGTGTTTCTAGTTTAGCCATAGAAAATAAAAGTATTCAAGATTTAAAATTGACAAAAAACGGACTCGCGAAAGGAGCTCAACCATACCTTTAGAGAGGCGGTGTTGGCGGATTCACGCTGCCCTTATACCTCTCTGCTGTATGCGCTTGTATCCGCTAAGTGGCAAAAAGGTTACCTGCCTTAAACCATATATTTAGAAAAAAATTCTTTGGTTTCTTCAACTTTTTAGAGATTTTAAAAGTAAAAGCGTAATGATATTGTCAGATGTTAATTAAGTTACAGATAATGAGGTGGTTAATAATAGTACTTATATTCTTGTCAGCGGCAAATGCTCAGAGTCAGAGTAAATGGGAGCCTGAATTTAAAAAATTTGATGAGCAAGACAGATTGAATGATCCTCCTAAAGAAAGGGCTATTGTTTTTACAGGAAGTTCATCCATTCGTATGTGGAAGGATGTAGCCGATGCGCTGAATAATGACAAAATCATTAACAGAGGATTTGGTGGTTCAGAGTTTATAGATATCATTGAGAATTTCGAAAGGGTTATTGGCAGGTATAACCCTGCCCAGGTAGTGCTGTATTCCGGAGACAATGACATAACCCACGGAAAGAGTGCCACTGAGGTTTACGGAGATTTTTGTACAGTCTATGGTATGATAAGAGCCAGGTTTCCTGAAGCTCGTATCAGTGTATTATCTATTAAACCAAGTCCTGCCCGGTGGGCAAAAGCAGGGGAGATGGAGAAGGCCAACCAGTTGATCAAAACATACGCCGAGGGTAAACCCGGCCTCAGCTTCATAGATGTTTACACTCCTATGCTCACAGAAGAAGGTAAGCCGAGGCAGGAGCTTTATGTTGAAGATGGCATCCACATGACCCCTGCCGGCTATGAAATATGGAAAAAAGCAATAGCTCCCATGCTGGTGACTACCAATTAACTCTCATAGGGGTCTTAAGTTTATTTTTGCGAGGTTTTTGCCTATTGCAATTGCCGGTTGCCAACTTTACCCCATAAACCATATATTTGCCGGATCACACTGAACCGGGATTAGCCATATAGCTAAGGGGTTCACCTAACTACATTACATCAGATTATGGATATTTTCAAGCAGTTTACTTTTAAGCAGGACCTTCAGGTACGTTGGATGGACCTTGATCCGCTGGGCCATGTCAATAACTCTATTTACATTCAATATTTTGAATTGGGCCGAGGCAAATACATGTCTGCCTCAAGCCACACCTGGGATTGGCATAAAAATATGTTTTTGATTGCTAACATTTCCTGCGACTATAAAAGAGAGCTTAAACTGACCGATCATGATCCTACAGTTTGGGTGCGTACGATGCGTTTCGGTAGCAAAAGTTTTGACCTGGAGTACCTGATCTGTACGGAGCATGAGGGGCAAACTATACTTCACGCACAAGGCAGAAGTACACAGGTGATGTTTGACATGAAGGAAAGAAAAACCATACTCATACCTGAATGGCTCAAAAGCGAAATACTTGCCTATGAAAAAGCAGGGAGCATTGCAGAATAACACTCCCGCAGGCTCTCTATTTTAGTTGCTCAAAGGCCTTTTCTACTTCTGTTACCGGCAGTTTGCAGGTTTTGTTGTAGCAGACATATATCGTAGTTTCGTCTTCTTTGGTTATTTTGCCTGCTAAAAGAGGCAGGCCACTGCTTTGCTTTGTGCCCATCACTACTTTATTGGGATAGTACTTTTTGGCCAAGTCGATCCTGACATTATTGGCATTGGTGCCGACGATGGCTACTTCAGCTGTTGGGGCAGTAAGATAGGTGTAAAGGATACCCCAGTTGTACAAATAAGCAGGTTCACCTTCCAGTAGCGATACCATTTTCCCAATCATTGCCCTGCTTTTGGCCTTGTAATCCTCATGGTCAAAAATGACTCCCAGCAGGTACAGGTTTATAGCCATTTGTGAGTTTGAAGCCGGGATGACGTTGTCGAATACTTCCTTTTTTCTGGCTATCAGTTTTTCAGAACTATCATCAGTATAGAAAAAGAGCTTTTCACCGCTGTCATAAAAATGTTCCAAAGTATAGTCAGTCAGCTCCCGCGCTTTGGTTAGCCATTGCTCATCAAAGGTAGCCTGGTAAAGAGCCAGAAAAGCATCTATAACATGTGCATAATCTTCAAGATAGCCATCAATCGAAGCTTTGCCTTCCTTGTAGCTTCTGAACAGGCGATCACCGTCACTCATGCTCTCGGAGATAAAGGCTGCATTATTTAATGCCAGCATCAGGAATTTTTCCTCCCCAAAGGCTACGTAAGCATCCACCAGACCCTTAAGCATCAGACCGTTCCACCCTGAAAGCGCCTTGTCGTCCAGGCCCGGTCTTACTCTGTTCGTCCGTGCTTTTAAAAGCAGCGTATTGGCGTTGACCACTTTCTTAACTAGTGTTTTTTCATCTATACCTTTTTTGGTTGCAAATTCACGATCAGACACGGTCCGGTGCAAAATGTTTTTGCCTTCTTCCCAGTTGCCGTCTTCAGTGATGTTGTAGTAATCAACGATCAGATCACTGTCATTGCCTGTTATCTGTTCAATTTCATCCTTAGTCCAAACGTAGAATTTACCTTCTTCGCCTTCACTGTCAGCATCCAGTGCGGAGTAAAAGCCGCCCATGCTGTTGGTCATTTCCCTTTCGAGCCATTCTATAGTCTGGTAAACCACCTGCTTGTATAGTTCATGTCCGGTAACGGTATAAGCTTCGGAATAGAGGCTCACCAGTTGGCCGTTATCATACAGCATCTTTTCAAAGTGAGGCACAAGCCAGTCGGCATCCACGGAATACCGGGCAAAACCACCTCCGGCCTGATCGTAAATGCCACCATACGCAATTTCATTCAGCGTTACCTCTATCTGCCGAAGAGCCTCCTGGTTATCAGTAAGGTGATAATACCGAAGCAGGAAAAGCCACTGGCCGGGCATCGGAAATTTCGGTGCACGATTGAAGCCACCACGTTTCTTGTCGAAGTGTTGCGCTATATTATCATACATCATATCCAGGGCATTGATACTGTATTCAGCACCTTCATCTTTCAGCCTGTATTTTACCACTTCGCTGGTGGCAATGGCATTGGTGAGCTGCTCGGCCGACTCTTCTACTTCACTGCGTTTTTCACGGTACACTGTGGCTACCTGCTGCAGCAGTTTTGCCCACGCCTGGGGAGGAAAGTATGTGCCTCCGTAAAAAGGCTTCTGGTCAGAGGTAAGGAAAACGTTCAGTGGCCAGCCTCCATTTTGCCCCATCGCCTGCACAGCGTCCATGTAGATCTGGTCTACATCCGGCCTTTCTTCACGGTCTACCTTAATGGCCACAAAGTACTCGTTCATAATCGCAGCAATACTGTCATTTTCAAAAGACTCCCTTTCCATTACATGGCACCAGTGGCACGATGAATAACCAATGCTTACCAGTATTGGTTTATCCTCTTTACGGGCTTTTTCCAGGGCCTCTTCGCCCCAGGGATACCAGTTTACAGGATTATAGGCATGCTGCAGTAAATATGGACTGGTAGCATGGATCAGGCGGTTGGCTTTGCCTTCTTTATGGGTAGTCGCTTGGCTCATAGTATTTTCGTTTGAGGTTTTAGTATTGCAATGAGTCAGTAGTATTGCCAGCAGAATGTTTCCGGTTATTCTGAAGGCATTCATTTGTTTATCAATTGCTGCTCCAGCAGGGTAATTTCCTGGCTAATGTCAATCTTATTTTCTAAACGCCTGACCCGCGCTATAGTTTCCCGCAAAAACTTCTGGTGAGCTTCAGAGGCCGGGTTAAAAGGATGGTGGTGTATAGCTTTAAGTATTTTGTCCCACTCCTCTACAAACGAGGCCGTATCAGTGTCCAGGTAAGCCTCAGTAAACTTCTTCCAGATGTAATCTTCGGCATCCCGGGTGGGGTGGATCATATCCGTTTTGTAAAACCTGTAATCACGAAGATCGTCCATCATAATTTCGTAGCTGGGGAAGTACTGTACATTGTCATACTCCCTTGCCAGTGTGTCGCAGGTTATCCTTAATATGGATTTGCTCACACTGTTTTGCTCCATGGTATCTTTAATGTGCCTTACGGGCGAAACTGTGAGAATGACCCTGATGTCAGGGCAGGCACTCATCAACTGGCGGTGGAAAGCTTCAAATTTTTCAATGATCTGTTTCTGAGTAAGCAACTCTTTGTTAAATCGGCTGGCCGGTATTTTGTGACAGTTGGCCACTATTTCTTTGTTGCTTTTTCTTCGGTAAATGAATGAAGTGCCGAAAGTAAGGATCAGCCAGTTGGCCTTTTTCAGATGTTTATGGGCATGATCTATGGCATTTTGAATAGCCTTTTCTATCTCCATAGGCTCTTCGTGAGAGAAAGAAGAATGAAAGTCATAATTGGCATGTAGGCCATGCGTTTCTACATAAGTGGAAGACCCCGGATAGCTTTTCGAAAGTGTGTATTCCACAAGCTTGAAAATAGAAACAGGATTATAGACCGTGCCATAGGGATTTGCCAGGCTGTCAAATTTATAAGTGGTTAACCGCTGGCCCATGCAATCTGAAAAGCAGGAGCCAATAGACAGGATAGGAGATGAGATATTTATTTTTTCCTCTGATGCCTGTGGGGTGATTTCTGTTCTGAACATAAGGTAAAGTTAAAAAGGAAAACAGAAAATCTAATTTCACGAGGCAATTTACATGCTCATTAACATACAAAAAAAGCAACTATCGGCTTTGCACCATGATCCCGGATGTAGAGGTAAAATACGAAAAGTAATCCCTCTTCATCAGGTCATTAATGAAATTGCCGGATTCGGGCGAGTTGTAGTAGGCATCCGGAGAATTTTTCAGGACGTGATAGACATCGTTAAAAGAAAAATATCCCAACGGTTTGCTTAGTCCGGTCAATGTTTGTTCAGGGCCGATAAACAAGCCTATGGAATGAGGCATTTGCGCCAATACCTCACCCTGCAGGTTAAAGTACTTTTTCCATGAAACAGCCACAATCGTTGCTGAACGGCCTGAGTACATTACCCTGCGACTTTCAAAATCATCCTCACTTTCCCAGTCGTCCTCAGAGTACATAACTTCCTCACTGGCGTTGTGCAGCCACTCTTCCTTGGTCATCGGAGCGGTCAGTAAATTGTCTTTAAATATCTTGGTTATTTTACCTTCTTCTATGGCTTCTATAATAAGTGTGGGCAGCTCCTTATCTTCCATATAGAATTTGGTGTTTTCGGGATGTAAAAGGTGTATTTCTTCATTTTGGATGATCATGAAATTTTCATCAAGGGCATGTGGTGTTACGAGTTTTGAAGTTTCCCGAATTTTGGTCCTTAGCTTTTCCTCACCAAAGGCAAGATAGTCGCCGTTCTGCAGGGCCGAAGCCATGAGTTTAATTTCAGCTTTTATAGATGAGCTTCGTAAAGGTAATTCCTGAGCCAGAGTGTGGTCCATACTGTAAACCTGGAGTTTCTCATAGCTTCCATCAGCACCCTTGTAAAGGTGTATATAGCTATAGTTGGCGTCGGGGAAAGTGTTGTAAATAATATCACTTGCATAGTAACCGTTTAAATGGGCGACCTGACCTTTCCAAAACCATGAGCTACTGTTGCGGATCCATAGCGCCTTTTTTTGAATGAGGTAATCGGATAGTTCTGTAAAGGATACGGAAAATCTGGGCTGCCCAGGAGTGGCGCTGTCTTTGACTTTAAAATGAATGTAATGGATCGCAGTAATCTCATTATTCTTTTTGGATAGATCTATCTCAATAGTATTAAAGTCGTTGCCGGCATACAAAATAGTATCTGAAGAACCAAAGCCAAAGTCTTCTATACTGATGATTAGCCGGGATGAGAACTGCTCCGGGGTTAAGGTTGTGAGCGTGTTTTTGGAGTAATCAACATCGTAGGCATGGATCTCCCCCGCCCTGATTGCTTCAATGGTTAGTTCGGGCAATGAATAATCTCTGGAGAAAAAGGGAGCGTTTTCTTCTGCCGTGAGGTCAACCTGCTGAATAAACCTGCCATTTTGGGCATTTGCATTGAAAATTATAAGAGAGAATAAGAGTAACGTAAACCTATGCATGGGGGGCTTTTGGGTTTCAGATAATCTGCACAAGATAATAAAAAGCCTCCGTTTTTTTGAGATTTTTTTGTGTAAATTTTACTCTAGTCTTTGCCCAGTAGAAAGCGGAATGTCTCCTTACCTTCAACTGATTTTTTGAGATTCTCAATAAGCATAATGGCCCTGTCGAGGCGAAGGTTTGGGCTTTTCACACCTGACACATGATAGATAATGTATCGCTGCATGGCTGGTGTCAGTTTGTCAAACCGGTGCTTGCCCTCATAGTCCTGCTTTAGTAGTTCTGCCAGCTCTTCCGGTACATCCATACCATATTTGCTGTCATCCTTTTTAAGGGCCACATGCACCTCATCGCCCAACTTTACGCCAAGTTCCTTCATGCGTTTGGCATTGATGCTAATGTACGCTTTGCCTTCGCCCAGGGCCATCAGCCCGCACTGAAAGTTAAGGGAGTTGTTAACAGTACAAACCAGCCTGATTTTTAACGTGCCGAACGCATCAACTACTTCTTTGGGTACCTCAAGGTACTTCATGTTGAGATAGTCTAACTGGCCGATAGTGGTTTTGAATTTGATCATGGGTCTTTTTGGATGATTTAGAATTCAAAAAACGTGAATTATTCAGTCCAATTTTCCAGTTTGATTTTTTTTAAACGTATGAAATGCTTTTCGTTATTAGTTACAAGTGTCATTTTGTTGCTGATAGCTGTTGCGCCGATCAGCAGATCAAAGTCATCAACTAATTCTCCAGCTTTACGAAGCCGAGCCTTTTCTTGAGCAAATATGTCTAACGAACTAAAGATGGGTATTTTGCTAAATCTGTCGACAAAGTTTTGGACTGTTAACCTGTTCTTTCTTGGAAATTCACTTTTTTCTGCACCGAATTTAAGCTCGGCTATAGTAATTTCTGATATATATAAATTTCCTGAGCCCGCTTTTGCAAATTTTTCGGCAAGATTATATTTTCCTTTGAGAAAGTAAATACAAATATTGGTGTCTAAAAGGTATTTCAAGGAGTTTAAATATCTTCAATGTGGCGATTTGAGTACCTCTCCGCTTTTAGCTCCTTTATTATATCATCCGCGGTCTTTTTGGATTTAAATGAACCAAAAAGGTCACTCCATGAGTCGTCAGGTGAAGCAGCTTTACTTTTATTAAGTGATTTTTTAATTTTTTTTATAATATCAAGTTTAACATCATCACTTAGTGATTTTATCATTTCGGTAAAGTTGTCAGCGATACTTATTTCTCTGGATTTCATATATCTAAGGTAACGAAAATAATATGCTTTTGATTCTTAAAACTTTAATTAATCACTCAACTTGTGGATACTGTTTTGGTTGGAATATTGGATTAAACGCCACATTTCTTTCTATTCCTTCTGTTATTGCCTAACTTAGCATCTATAACATGGAGGAAAAAAACAGCAAGTCAAAACCTATCATAGTTATCAAGTATGGCGGTAACGCCATGGTCTCGGAAAATCTCCAACGAGCTGTCCTGAAAAATATCTGCACACTTAAGTCACAGGGATATGCTGTCGTAATCGTACACGGAGGAGGTCCCTTTATCCAGGAAATTCTTGATCAGGTTGATATCAAAAGTGAGTTTATACACGGCCACCGAAAAACAAGCCCGGAGGCACTACGCTACGTAGAAATGGCGCTGAAAGGCCGGGTCAACGGTGAGGTGGTTAATCTTATAAACAGTCTTGGCCAGACGGCTGTGGGCCTTTCCGGCCGCGATGGCAAGATCATTACTGCCAAAAGGTACTATCACGAGCACAACGATAACGGAAACATCACCCGCACAGACCTTGGGCAGGTAGGCGAAGTAAGTCAAATAGACCCTCGATTGATCTATCTTTTGCTTGAGCAGGATTTCATACCTGTCATCACCTGTATAGCTACAGATGAAGAGGGGAATAGTTACAATATTAATGCAGACCTTTTTGCCGGCAGCCTCGCCGGACACCTGAACGCACAGGTTTTTGGTGTATTGACAGATGTAGATGGCCTCATGAGGGACATTAACGACTCCGATAGCCTGATTAGGGAAATTTCTCTACAAAATATCAAACAATTCATTGATGAAGGGGTTATTAAAGGTGGAATGATACCAAAAACAGATGCCTGCCGCCTGGCAGTAGAAAAAGGAGCTTCCCGTGCCACCATTATCAATGGGAAGAAACCAGAGCAAATCCTTTCGCTCATGGATGAAAATCAATCTATAGGAACTACTATAAAACTATAACCCTAACTATTTATGGAAGCGTTAACAAACGCAACACTCAATGAACTTGACAAGGAATACTATTTACAAACTTTCAGGCGCTATCCGGTAGCTTTCAATAAAGGGAAAGGTACCAAGCTGTGGGATATTGAGGGCAACGAATACCTCGATGCCCTGGCAGGTATTGCCGTATGTAACCTCGGCCACTGCCATCCCGCTGTTACCGAGGCTATTTGTAATCAGGCTCGTGAGCTGGTGCATATTTCCAACTTCTTTGTAAGCAAGCCACAGGCTATGCTCTCCAAATTACTATGTGAGCTTTCCGGCCTTGACCGTGTATTCCTGTCCAATAGCGGAGCGGAATCGGTGGAAGGTGCCATCAAGCTGGCCAGGAAATATGCGCATAGTAAGCAAAGGGGCGGTAATGTGATCGCTATGCAGGGGTCGTTCCACGGCAGGACACTTGCAACCATCGCTATGGGGAAAAAGGCCATGCAAAACGGCTTTGAACCAATACCCCAGGGCTTTCAGCAAGTGGCTTTTAATGACATAAAAGCAGTGGAAAATACCATCGATGACCAGACTGCAGCCATTATTCTTGAGCCGGTACAGGGAGAGGGAGGTATTAACGTGGTGGACAAAGAGTATCTCCATCAGCTCAGAAAGCTTTGCGATGAAAAGGATATAGTATTGATATTCGACGAGATCCAATGTGGGATAGGAAGGACCGGTAAAATGTTTGCCAAAGAGCACTTCGGCATTGAGCCAGATATCATGACCCTGGCCAAAGGACTCGGAGGAGGTATGCCTGTTGGAGCTATTCTTTGCAATGAAAAAATAGGCTCGGCCATAGATTTTGGTGACCACGGTACAACCTTTGGCGGAAATCCGCTGGCATGTGCAGCTTCTTTGGCTACACTCAACATTATCAAGGAGCCCGAATTCCTCAAAGAAGTAGAGAAGAAAGGTGAATTTCTGAGAAACGAGATCAAAAAGAGCAATCCGGAAGGCCTGAAAGAAGTCAGGGGACTTGGCCTTATGGTTGGTGCCGAATTTGAATTTGAAGCCAAGCCGGTTGCCGCAAAAATGTTGGAACATAGAGTAATAGCCAATGCTACTGCCGACAAGGTGGTGCGTTTTGTGCCTCCATTGATCATTACAGAAGAAGAACTGAAAAAAGTAGTTGAAGTTATGGCTACATCTATTAAAGAAGTGAAAGCAAAATGAGCAAAAAGAAAGTAGGAATAATAGGAGCGACAGGTTACACAGGTTCGGAATTGGTCAGAATACTGCTTCATCACTCTGAGGTGGAAATAGCGGCCATTACTTCCGAGAGTAGAAAAGGAGACCGTTTTTCAGACGTCCATCCCTTTTTCAGGGGGTTGGTAGAAATGGAGCTGGTTTCCATTAAGGATATAGAATCCACGGATCTTGATGTGGTATTCCTTGCACTGCCCCATGGTGTATCCATGGATTTTGTCAAGGACCATGCGGAAAAACCTTATCCGATCATAGACCTTTCAGGCGATTTTCGTCTCGACAGTGCAGGAACCTATGAGGCCTGGTATAATAAGGACCATGTTTACCCCAAAGGTATTGAAGATGCCGCTTATGGCATTCCCGAGCTATTCAGGGAAGATATCAAGGGCAAAAAGCTTGTTGCTAATCCGGGTTGCTATCCCACAAGTGCAATCCTTGGGCTGGCTCCGTTGGTAGAGCACAATATGATAGAGCCCAATATTATAGTTGATTCGAAATCAGGAACAACCGGGGCAGGAGTAAAGGCTAAAACTGCCACACACTTCCCGAATGTAAATGACAACTTCAAAGCCTACAGTGTAAAAACCCACCGGCATACTATCGAAATTGAGGGCACTTTGAATAAAAAGGGAGAAGAGGATTTGATCATTCAATTCACTCCGCACCTGCTGCCGGTCGACCGGGGTATAGTTTCGACCATTTACGCTAAACCCAGAGCAGGAGTAGATACAGCCCGGATCAATGAGGTATTCAGGGATTATTATAAAGATGAGCCGTTTATTCGCCTTACGGACCAGCCTCCGGCTATCAAAGAGGTTCGAGGCACGAACTTTTGCGATATCTACTGCACCTATGATGAGCGGACCAATAACTTCATTACCATAAGTGCTATAGATAACCTGGTAAAGGGTGCCGCAGGGCAGGCAGTACAAAATATGAATTTACTATTTGGCTGGGACGAAACTGCCGGTCTCGGCCAAGTACCTATGAACCCGTAAAAACAACATCCAAACCATAAGAAGATGATTAAGAATTTAACCAATGTAAGAGGCATTACCTGTTGGGGGGCACATACCGGTGTTAAATCCATGCGTCGCGATCTGGCACTGATTTACTCAGAAGTGCCTGCCAGTGCTGCAGCTACATTCACCAAAAACCAGGTTGTGGCAGAGCCTATTAAAGTTTCAAAAAAGAATATAGCCAATGGAAAAGCCCAGGCTATTGTGATCAACGCCGGAAATGCAAATGCCTGCACCGGTGACCAGGGGAGGCAAGGCGCTGAAGCCATGGTAAAAACCACTGCCGAAGAGCTGGGGATTGATGAAGACCTGGTATTAGTGGCATCAACCGGGCTTATCGGAGAGCCATTTCCGACTGAAGATGTTGTAAATGGTATCAAAGAAAACGTAGGGAAGTTATCCAATAAGTCTAATGCTGGCTCATTTGCAGCCAATGCAATACTCACTACAGACACTTTTGCCAAAGAGGGCTTTCTGGAATTTGATGTCGATGGTATAGAAGTCAATATGGCGGGTATAGCCAAAGGCTCAGGCATGATCCATCCGAACATGGGCACCATGCTGGCTTTCATTGTATGCGATGTTGCCATATCGCCCAAGCTGCTTGACCAAACAGTGAAGGCGGCCGTAGACAAATCGTTTAACATGATCACCGTTGACGGAGATACATCTACCAATGATATGGTAGCAGTACTTTGCAATGGTATGGCGAAGAACCCCGAGCTTACCTCTAAAAAAGACCCTGGTTTCGAGAGCTTTAAAGAAAAGCTGGAAGAGATCATGATCCACCTTGCACAGACTATAGTCTCTGATGGTGAAGGCTGCTCCAAGTTTGTAAGGTATGAGGTAGTCAATGCGCCCAATGAAGAAATGGGTAGAAAGCTCATCCGTGAAATATCGAACTCCACATTGGTTAAGACAGCCCTGTTTGGCAGAGACCCGAACTGGGGAAGGATCATGTGTGCTGCAGGTAATGCGGGAGTACCCTTCGATTTTGAAAAAACTGACCTATATATGGGCAGTGATCAGGAACTGATCAAAGTGTTGAATCAGGGCAAACCTGAGGAGTTTGACCGAAACAATATGAAACGTGTGCTGAGGCAGTCACAGTTACATATCAGGGTAGACCTCAATAATGGTAAAAAGAAAGCAGAAGGCTGGGGATCAGACCTCACAACAGACTATGTGATGTTTAATTCCGTTTACACTACTTGATTTTGAGGTTTAGTTTGAAGTCAGGGACCGCTTCGTCATGTCTCCATGAAATATTGTCCTGTTTGGAGTATTGTGAGCCAGTAACAATGAACTGAAAATTGGCTGTCATTGCGTTGATGACAGGGTGAAGCGATCCCCTTGTTTTGAAGATTTTATCGATAGCAAAGTTCTCTGATTTTATATCTCTTTTAATGACAATAAACAACTTCTTTAAAACCTGTCACATTTACAAATCAAGCTCCATCTGGATATTTGATCGCTCATAAGGAGAGATTCTGCCTGCAACTTTTCGAAAGCCCATTTTCTGGTACAGACTGATGGCAGGTTTTAAGATAGTATTACTCTCAAGGTACAGTTTTTTTGCTCCTAATTGCCTGGCTTTGCTGATGACGGCCTGCCCCAGCAACCATCCGATATTCTTGCCCTGTGCTTTGGGTGAAACAGCCATTTTAGCCAGTTCGTAGTCATATTCAGGGTCGTTCATTTTTAAACCGGCACATACTCCGACAGGCTCATTATTGTATAAGGCCACAACAATAAAACCTCCATTGTCAATAATATATTGCTGAGGATTGTCCAGCGCCTTATGGTCTTCTGCCTCCATCTTAAAGAACCTGGAGATCCACTCTTCATTAAGCTTTTTGAAATCTTCCTGGTATATTGGAGAGTAGTCAATTACTTTGACCTTTTTGCTCTCATTTTCTTTTAGTTTTTCCTGTACTCTGCGGAGCAACGACTTTTCTTCCAGCAGATACTCCCACTCTTCAATGGCTTGCCACAGGTCATGCCTCGTCTGAGATATGATGTCTTCAATAACCTCATTGACATCTTTGTATTGTGCCTGTGCCTTATTGTTGACATCAATGCCCTTCTGGGTCAGGCTTACTACATTTCTGCGTCCATCGTTTTTGTCCTTAGTCTCAGCGACAAATCCTTTTTTTCCCATTTCCCTGATTATCCTGCTTACTGAAGGGTGAGAGTGCCCAATCTCCTTAGCAATAGCAGTAATTGTTTTTTGTTCGCCGTTTGATAAAACATAGAACACCGGAAACCACTTAGGCCTTAATTCTACCTGATACATTTTGTAAAGCTGGGTAGCATCTTCAGTAATTTTCTCTGTCAGCATGCGCAATCGGCTGCCGATTGCCATTTTACCTACTTGATTAAAAAATTTCATAATAAATTACGTAACTGGTTACGTAAATATAGTAAGAGTATTTGTTTTTCCAAACCACTGTTAAAATTTGTACCTGTTATATTATCCGAACTTCACTGAAGTCATATTCAATGAACCTCCGACAAGCTGATCATTAAAGAATTGAGGCTGGTCTTTCTTGTCTTGCAATGCCAGTAAATATATTAGCGGTAAGAAATGATCAGGGGTAGGGATAGCCAGTTTTGCAGCTTTTCCCAGCTTTTCGTAATGAATGAGTGCCTGATGGTCTCCTGCAGATATTTTATCTTTAAACAAAGCATGCATTTCAATAGCCCAGTCATACCCATAATCATGTTCATCAATTTTATTCCACGCTATCATACCCAGATTGTGGATCATATTTCCGCTACCTATAATGAGTACGCCTTTTTTACGGAGTTCGGTAAGTTCTCTTGCGAGGTAATAGTGATATGCTGCAGATTTGTAATAATCTATACTAAGCTGCAATACCGGAATATTAGCTTCCGGGTACATATGCCTTACGATGGTCCACGTTCCGTGATCGAGACCCCATTCATGATCCAGTCCAACAGTAGTAGAAGTAATGAGTTTTTGCGTTTCATGAGCCAGATCGGGGTTTCCGGGCGCAGGATATTGTACCTCAGATAAAGCCCGCGGAAAGCCTCTGAAATCGTGTATGGTTCTTGGGTTATTCATTGCCGTTATGTGTGTACCTCTGGTGAGCCAGTGAGCCGATATTACCAGTACGGCCTTTGGTATAGGTATTTGCCGTCCTACATCTTTCCAGCTTTTGCTGAACGCATTGTCCATAATGCCGTTCATAGGAGAGCCGTGCCCAATAAACAGTGCTGGCATTATTTGCTCCTGTTTACCGAGGCTTTCAGTATACCGCTTAAAAGTTTTAAGTGAATCCATAAGTGAAGATAATATTTAATGTTTAAACATTAAATAAAAGCCGATAATTCACATGGTATCTCAATCATTGTTTTACAGATGCTTCGAAATAGGAGTCCTTCACGATCTTCCCGTCATAAAAGTCAAATTCAGCGATCCTGCTGCTATTAGGTAGTGCTGATTTGATATGATAAACTTTATCATCGGTTAGTGTGGGAAAATTTTTTATGGTATCTCCGTTTCGATAAAAGTATACTTCTGTCACAAGTGTGTCATAAAAATAGACTGCAGAGCGAAACTGTTCACCTGATTGATAATAACTTTCAGTGTTCTGGTGTTTCAGATCATTTTTGTAATTGGTTACAGCGCACCTTGGGCCAAATTTATAATACTCAATTTTGAGAGTCCTATTACTGTCTAACCAATAAGTTACAGTTTTGAAATTTGGCTTTGTTGCCTTTATTATGGTTTTTGGAGTGTAATTCTGATTGATGAAAAATGCACTGGTTATTAAAACAAAGGCAATTGCTAATACAACAAATATAGAAAGCTGGATGAAAATCAGCTTCTTTTTTTGTTGCCTTACCTTCTTGCAGATCCGGCCAAGAGTTTCTGGGTCACAGTGTTGGTAGGTATAATTTTTTCCGTTCTTTTTAAACTCCTGATCATAGAGCTTTTTGACTTTTTCGAAGGCAGTCTTAGGTTTTCTTGTGTAAACCTCTTTTCTCATTCCAAAACCCATATATCCCATAAATCGCGCTTTAATTAGCTTTTATCTCATATAAAACACATTTACTTAGTCTTTTATCTTTAGCAAGTTCAGGGTGTACGAAATTTCCAACTTTACTCATACCGATCTTTTTCATTACGCCTTCAGATTTAGCATTTATAGCCGGAGCTATAGCGTAAATATGTGTTAGGTTTAGCTTGTCGAATGCATAATCCAGGCAGGCCTTTGCACCTTCGGTAGCATAACCATGGTTCCACATGCTTTTTTTGAGTCTCCACCCTATATCGATGCAGGGAGTGAAGTCAGCTTTAAAATCTTTGTTGGAAATGCCAATGAAGCCTATTAATTCCTGGTTTTCAAGTTTGTCAACTGCAAAATAGCAAAAACCAAATGCTTCATATTCCCTTTGCATTCTTATGATGAATGATTTTGTTTCGTATTCAGTCAGGGTTTTCGGAAAGAACTCCATAACCTCACTGTCTGAGCAGAGGCTGAACAGCTCTTTCAGGTCTTCTGCTTTCCAGTTTCGGAAACCTAACCTTTGGGATTGGAATAGATACTGCATCTATGAATGGAACGTCCGTTTTAACTCTTGGGTTGTGAAAAACAGAATGCTCTGAAAACAAAAAAGCCGTGAGGTTTTCCTCACGGCTTTGATTTCTATGTACATCTGATTTACTCAGCTACAACCTTAATAGTGATTTCGTGTTGAACTTCTTTGTGAAGATCAAGTGTAACTTTGTATTCACCGAGATCCTTAATATTTTGACCAAAAGAAATTTTCTTTTTGTCGATATCAAAACCTCTGGCTTTCAAAGCTTCAGAAACCTGATTGGTAGTGATAGCGCCAAATATTTTTCCGCTTTCACCGGCTTTGGTTCCTAACTCAATAGTAAGGTCACCAATGCTCTTAGCTAATTCTTCTGCGTCTTTTTGTATTTTCTCAGCTTTGTGAGCAGCTTGTTTGATGTTCTCAGCGATCATTTTGCTATTAGAGTTGTTAGCAATGATAGCATAACCCTGAGGGATCAAATAATTTCTGCCATAACCTGGTTTTACGTCTACTGTATCGTTTTTGTAACCAAGTCCTGCTATATCTTGTGTTAATATTACTTGCATGATAATAGTCTTATTATTTTAAAGAATCGGTTACATAAGGCAATAATGCCAGGTGTCGGGCTCTCTTTACAGCTTGAGAAACCTTTTTTTGGAATTTCAGGCTGGTGCCGGTAATTCTTCTTGGCAAGATTTTACCTTGTTCATTTACAAATTTCAACAAGAAATCAGGATCCTTGTAGTCAATATATTTTATACCATTTTTCTTAAAACGGCAATATTTGTTTTTGTTTTCGTTCCTGTTTACAGGTTCGTTCATTAATGTCATGATGCAGCCTCCTCCTTAGGTTTCTTTTTGTCTTTTCTAAATGCGCCTTTTCTTCTTTTTTCGTTGTACTCAAGAGCATGTTTGTCGAGTGCAGTAGTGAGAAATCTCATTACAGCTTCGTCTCTTCTGAACTCAGTCTCCAGTTTGTCCACCAATTGAGGGTCTGCCTTGAATTCTACCAGATTGTAAAAACCGGTTGACTTGTGCTGGATTGGATAAGCCAGCTTTCTTAAGCCCCACTGTTCTTCATTAATTACTTCGGCTTTGCCGTCAGTAAGTACCTGGATGAATTTCTTGACAGTATCCTTCATCTGTTCTTCAGACAAAACGGGATTTAAAATGAATACCGTCTCGTAATTTTTCATACTTTAAATAATTATGGTTGTTAAATTTTTGGTCTGCAAAGGTAGTTAAATACTATAATAATCAAAAGTTCTGTCTTAAAATTATGTCAGGGTAGACTACTAACAGTTTGACCTGATCTTCCTGTGAAGATAATCGTAAAGATCTGTTTACAGGAGCACGTATTATTTAGTCAGAGATATTGAAAATAAATGTTGATGAAATGAGATGGTTATTCCTTATACTATTACTGGCTGACTGCACAGGAGCTTCGCGTCAGACGGTACCCCGACCACCGTCGCATGATATATGGGATAAATTATTACAAAAACATGTGGATAAGGCCGGCTGGGTAGACTACAAGGGTTTTGAAGAGGATAGTGAGATACTGGAGCAATATCTGGAGCTGCTGGGTAGTAATGCACCTGACAAAAAGCTGTGGAGTGAAGATGAGCAACTGGTGTACTGGATCAATGCTTACAACGCCTTTACGGTTAAGCTCATCGTTGATCATTATCCTTTAAAGAGTATCCGTGATCTGGATCCTTTGCTGAGCATTCCAACCCTTAATACGGTATGGCACAGGAAGTTCTTTAAAATAGGAGGAAGGAAAACAAGCCTTGACGAAATAGAGCATGAAATATTGAGAAAGCAATTTGAAGAGCCCAGAATACATTTTGCAATCAACTGTGCTTCATATTCTTGTCCGCCCCTGCGTGCAGAAGCATACAGAGCTGACAATATAAATAATCAACTTAATGAACAGGCCACTTTGTTTATTAACGATCCGTTGAGAAATCATATAAAAGAGAATCAGGTGGCACTATCCGCTATCTTTGATTGGTTTCAAGAGGATTTCACTCAAGATGGCTCTGTAATAAAGTATGTTAACCAATACAGCCATACCCCTATATCAGAATCAGCAGATGTGGAATATTTGCCTTACAGCTGGCAGTTAAACGAGAAATAGTCAGCAATGGGTTTGTATGTTTTACATTCAAATGCCGTACTAATTAATGTTATTATTATCATTAATTATTTGTTTTTGAATTTTATTACCTTATTACTCAACCGGATTTTTCCCCTTTGTTTGTCCCGTAATTTTCCCTTTCACATTGCTTCACCTCTTTTAAACGGCAGAAAATTGCCTCGCTTTATAAATTTTTAAATACAAGGTGTCGGTGAAAAGTTACATTGGTGTGATCGGGCTCTTGTCCGGATAGATTCCATTAAATATGATTTTTAAATTTGTTTATAATATTTTTTTAATCTAACCATTATTTATTATGAAAAATTTAAAAATTAATTATTATGTATTGGCAATAGTGATTGTCAGCGTTGTTACTTTTTCCTGTAACAAGGAGGAGTATGTAGAGCCTGTGTCTGTATCAGATGCCGGAGCAATTATTACGGATGAAGTTAAAAGTCAGTTTAAGGAATTAGGATTTGATGCCAGTGACATTACCCTTACGGGCTATGAAGAGGTGCTCGATCCTGATTATGAAAGTGGGAACTACTTGCTGGAAGGAGACATAGCTATTAAGCCGGAAGACATTAAAGGTATGCTAGGGAGTAGTTTGTACTACAAAGGGCCCGTTGGTGAACAGTATCATACCTACAACCTCGTATTTTCTTTGCCCCGGACCATAAGTATCATTGGTTATACAGGGGGCAGTCTTGCTCTTGATAATACTATGAAAACGGCCTTAAGCTGGGCGGTTGCAAATTATAATGCCTTAAATATCAATATGAATTTCTCGTTGACCTTCGGGACTAACTATGGGCCTCATGATATAGTTGTATATAAGGTTTCGGGGCCCGGGGGAGGGCAGGCAGGTTTTCCATCAGGGGGTGATCCGTATAAATATGTGCGTATACAGGATGGCACCAGCGCCTACGGGACAAATGTTGTAGAACATGTAATCACGCATGAAATAGGACATTGCCTGGGACTTCGTCATACCGATTGGTTTAACAGGTCGCTTTCATGTGGAGTAGGGGGGAGTGAAGTAGATGCACCTCCGGGAGCTGTTCATATTCCTACTACACCTTCCGGTTATGATCCCAACTCGGTTATGCTGGCTTGTTTTACTACCTCTGAAAGCGGAGAGTTTGGGTATTATGACAGAGTGGCACTGGAGTATTTATATTAATCAGGATAAAATCAGGGTCATCCGGTTAATTAAAATGCCACATTAGGTATTGATTTGCTGAAAAAACCGGATGACCTTACTTCTTCAGTCCCTGCTTTTTATTTCTTAAGCGTAAGATTCATTTTCTGCTCCCGGTTGATATAAGTTAGTAAGGTCATAGCAAATTGCTGCGGCAGAGGGTCGGCTAGTCATTGAGAAAGAGATAGTTGTTTAAACACCAAGCTTAATTTTGTCTATTCATTATAGCTTTAAGGTGTTTAAAATCTGGGTTTAATTATTTAATTTTTTGTTAAACATTACATAATTTTTAAAAACTTATTTTGTTTGTATTTTTATAATTGAAATTTAATTTCGGTATTAAGCGACTCTACGAAATTAAATTTCAAAATTTCTATCATTGTTGATGTAAATATTACATGTGTAATTAAATATCAGAATTTATTTGCTTCTGTATTCCCAACAAGTCCTATCTTGCGATCGAAATTTTTTTCAACCTAAACCATTTTATGTATGAAGAATGTTAAAAACGCTCTGGCGATCGTATGTGCGTTTGCCATTGTAGCTGTCTTTGTTTCCTCTTGTTCTCAAGAAGAGGAAGTTGCACCAACCTCAAACAACAGTCAACTTGCAATTACGGATGATGTAATGGCTAAGTTCGGTGAACTTGGTTTCGATGTTGGTGATATCGATGTTACCGGTAAAACTGAAATGCTTGACCCAGCTTACGAAGCCGGAAACTATTTATTGGAAGGAGATATAGTTATCACTCCTGAAAACCTTGCTCAAATGCTTAACAGCAGTGTTTACTACAAAGGACCTGTTGGTGAGCAGTATCGTACCAATAACCTTGTGGGAGGTCTGCCCAGAACTATCAGAGTGATGGGATATACCGGAGGTTCAAACGCTTTGGACAATACTATGAGAACTGCTTTGCAGTGGGCTATTGATAACTATAATGCTTTAAACACTAACCTGAACTTCACACTTACTTTCGGTACAAACTACAGCTCTTACGACATCGTAGTTTACAGAGTTAGCGGTGGAGGTGGTGGACAAGCCGGTTTTCCTAGCGGTGGCAATCCATACAAGTTTGTTCAGATTCAGTCTGGTACCAGCAGCTATGGAACTAACGTAGTGGAGCACGTGATCACTCACGAAATTGGCCACTGCCTTGGTCTTCGTCACACTGACTACTTCAACCGTTCGCTTTCTTGCGGATCAGGTGGAAATGAAGGTGACGGTGGTGTAGGTGCAATCCACATCCCTGGTACTCCTACTGGTTTCGATGCAAATTCAATTATGCTTTCTTGCTTCTCTTCAGGAGAGGATGGCGAATTTGGCAACTATGACAGAGTAGCTTTAGAGTATCTGTATTAATACAGATTAAAGAATTAACATTGGAAGGCCGCGTTAGAAGATGCGGCCTTTTTTTATGCAAGATTTCAAGGTTGAATGGTTTTATGGCTATAAAACTATCAGCTTGAAGTTTACTGCTAAAATCACTAAAACCTGTCTGTTTCTATTTTAATCCTGATTTTACCAACTCTTTGACTGATTGCTATGAACAGCTGTGTGTCAAACACAGAGCCGAAAAGTTAGTATCTCCTTAGAAATTCCACTTGATCTTTCTTTACACTCTTACTATAGTAGAGCTTTAGTGGTATTGTGCTTCCATACAAGCTTGTATCCTTGTTCAGGATAACAGTTCATGGGCAGGGGGGCAGTCCTGTAGCACTTGCAATACATTCTTCCTGAGCCTGACCTCCTCCCGGGAAATCGCCATCAGAATTTTTTGCTGATGCAAAGTTTAAACAAACCACATCCGTATTTGCCCTTTTGGATCATCTCCCCCGCGGCACCCAGCGTGATTTTATTATTTACAAAGAATTTGGCGGGCCTCGTAATAGTAATGAGAAACCTTGTTTTTATTAGTTCATCACGTATCTCTGGTGAGCATACCCTGGTATTCTCTTCGGCAAAAGCTTGTTCTGCTTTTATGGAAATCTGTCCACTTTTGTTATTGATAATCCTTGTTCCAGTATTTCAAGGGTGCTTAGTGCTATGGTTTGCCTGTTTTTTCAGTTTTCCATTCCTGTACATCTCAGAAACGTGGACATAAAAAAAGAGGTCGTACTGAAGCCAGGGCTTTGATACAACCTCTTTTGTGGAACTGAGTGTTGATACTTTATTTCACTTCAAATTGCTTGCTTCCCATCTTATACCCTTCGGTGTACACTTCAAGAGTATAAAGTCCTTCTTCCCATTCGCTGCCTTTCTCATATTCAAAAGTCAGTTGCTGGCGGGTATTGTCAAACAATATCTCCTTATTAGAAGTAAAGAACTCCTCCTTACCCTCATACATGAAGGTCCCTGATCCTTTGGCCACATCAAAAATAACCTGGCCGTTACCATCTACAATACGTACCATAATGTCTTTACCTTCAATAGGCGCAACATTATTTTCGGCAATGTTGAATACAACTTTTATTTTATCAGCTTGTCTGCTTTTAAATGGTGCTTCCCGCTCTTTACCTCTGCTATTAACAGCATAGATCTGGATGTTCTCGACTTTTAGTTGAGATGCCAGTTCCACTTTGGATACCAATTCCTCTTTTGATTTGGTGACCTGGCTCAGGGAGTCGAAAAGCTGATTCTTTTCAGTTTTTAGTGATGTATTCTCTGTTAAAAGCTCGGTGTTTACATTTTTTAGCCTTTCTATCTCTTCGTCTTTGGCTTTAAGCAAAACTTCATAGCCACCAACTTTATCTTTCAGGTTTCTGATCGTACTTCGGTTGGCCCTCTGCTGGCGGCTCAATTCCTCTTCAATGTCGGCTTTGGCTTTCTGAAGTTCAGAGACATCGCCTCCTAACTTTTCTATTTCCGCGATCTTTTCATCGAGCTCATGGCTAATATCTGTGAGGCGTTGCATAGTAACTGCCAGCTCCTGCTCGGTACTGGCCAGCTGATTCTCCGTAGCCACGCTTTCCTGGTGATCCAGGTATATTTTAATGCCTTGAACAATGATAATAATCGCAAGAATAGCCACAATAATAGCAGTTTTTCTACTTGATTTTTTACTATCCCTGATTACAGGTTCTTTATGTTCTTCCTTTTTAATAGGATCGTTACTGGATGTATTTTCAGTCATAGTTAGTTTAAATTATAACTTGCAGCGTAAAATTATCCTTTATTTAATATAATTCAATAGAATCTCTTTCATTTGTAGCACTTAACGTTACCATTAACATGGCTGATATACAACTTGGCGAAAATTATTGGGATTCCCGATATCAGGAGGGGCAGACCCAATGGGATACCGGGGCAATAACTACACCACTTAAAGCATATTTCGATCAGTTGACGGACAAGTCTGTCTCAATACTGATCCCCGGATGTGGTAACGCCTACGAAGCGGAATATCTGCACCAGCAGGGATTTGAAAATGTATTTCTGGCAGATGTATCAGATATTCCCCTTCAGAATTTTTTTAAAAGATGCCCGGGTTTTCCTCGGGGGCACCTGCTACACAAAGACTTTTTTGATATTACTCTCAGGTTTGACTTCATTATAGAGCAAACATTCTTTTGTGCGCTGCATCCCTCGCAAAGAAGCGCGTATGCAAAAAAGTCCGCCGAATTGCTTAATAAGGGAGGTCACCTTGCGGGTGTGCTATTTAACGATTCGCTGTTTCATACTCACCCGCCCTATGGAGGTGAAAAAGATGAATATATTATATATTTCAAACCTTACTTTCACTTCAGGGTATTTGATGCATGCTATAATTCTATTAAGCCTAGGGAAGGAAGGGAACTTTTTATCAATCTGGTTAGGAAATAACAGGCTTTTGTGGGTTCATATACCCAACCTGGCTAATAATTGCAACGCCTGCAAGTCAAAAAATGATGCTATTCCCATATTCTTCTTCATGGAATAGTTTCTGCGTAGATATAATCAGACTGACCATAAAATTTATGGTTATTTCGAATTATAAAATAATCAGATATGAACACTGAAAGAAAAGCTATAAAAGAGGTACTCAATATATGCCATGACGGTGTTAAAGGATATGAACGGGCAGCAGAAGATGTAGAAAATGAAGAGTTCAGAACCATATTTCACCGGCTGGCACAGCAAAGGAAGCTGTTTATAGAAGAGCTGAAAAATGATATGAGGGACAGAGGTGCAGATCTGGAGGATTCAGGTACGGTAAAGGGCTACTTTCATCGTAACTGGCTTGATATTAAGGCAACTTTCTCCGGCAAAGAAGATTCAGCGGTAATTAGTGAAGCCAGAACGGGCGAAAAGGAGGCTTTGGATGTGTACGATGAAGCTTTAAATTCGGATGTGCCGCAGTACATCAAAGACAGGCTGCAAAAGCAACGCAGGCTGATTGCCGGGGCCATTGTACAGCTCAATGAATTTGAGAGAGAATTGGCTGGGTAAGTCATTATTTATAATGTGAATGAATGAAACAAAAAAGACCTGTGACAACAGGTCTTTTTTGTTTCAGAATAAGGTCGGGTTATGGAATTTCTTCAGGGGCTTCCAGGTAGTGTGGATCAAGGTCATGTTTTATTAAATCAGTGGTTAGCAACCGTGCCACGCCCGCAACTGCGCCGGTTAGTATACTCCAGCCTATGATGTGGATAGCCGTATGCCTGCTGCTTCTTATACTTCTGGGTGGATTTTCTTTGGCTATTTTTTTATAGCCGTAATCAAAAACCTTTTTTAAAGCAAGTCCGCTGATCATTACAGCGCCCTGAGCCAGTGCAAAATTCAAAATATCGTTTCTATTCTTAAACAGTGACATATTTCCTCTTTTTTCTGTTAACAGGTACAAATGATGTTCCATAGCATTAGTATCAGAGTAACAGGCCATTGGGGTTCCTTGTTGTGGAATCTCCGCCACATTCGGCGGTGGCGCATGCCTCGCACTACGCGCCACCTTCTTCCGTAAGCACTTTTTTAACGTTGGCATGCTTTTTACATCAGCATTATAAACTTTAAATAAAAAGCCTATGGACTGTTCCGTTAAATTAGATATGGTTGGCAAAAGGTTTACCACTACTGTTGATGGTAAAGAGGGTTATCTGCAATTCAGACAGATATCACCGCATGTATTTGACCTTAATTATATCAATGTGCATGAAGATCTGAGGGGGAAAGGAGTCGCTTCATCATTATTGCACAATGCATTGATTTTTGCCCAAAAGGAGCATATTCAGATTATACCCGGGTGCGAATTTGTAGAAACATTTCTCAGTAAACACCCGGAGTTCAGATGTGTGACCTGGCAGGAAGCTATATAATCGGGAGCGCATACTATCAACCTACAATATTTTATGACGATTAAAAAAGACACTGAAAAAAAAGAAACTGACACAGAGGAAAGTAAGAATGACATTGTTAAAAAGGCCGAAGCATATGTTTCTAAACTTTTTAATGACGATCTGCCAGATAAGTTGCTTTACCACAACCTGTCACACACGCAGGAAGTAGCGGAGATTGCTCAAAAGCTTGGAGGGATGAGTGAGATCAGTGATGAAGATATGGAAGCGCTGCTACTTGCTGCTTGGTTTCATGATACAGGCTACATAAAAAAATATAATGGCCATGAGGCCGAAAGCGTAAAGTATGCTGAGGAGTTCTTCAATAACAAGGAATATCCGGAACATCAGCAGCAGAAGGTATCAAAGCTTATTATGAGTACTGTTGCCGGGCATGAACCACAGGGATTGCTAGAAGAGCTCATTCATGATGCCGACATGGCCCATATGGGGCGCAAGCGCTTTTTCAGGAGGGGAGAATTACTCCGGGTGGAGCTTGAAAATTTCCAAAATACCTCTTACAAAGAACTGGACTGGGAAAAAAAGCAATATAGCTTTTTGGTCAACAATGTATTTTACTCTGAGGCAGGCAAGCAGGAATATGCCAAAAGGCGGGTAAAAAATATTAAAAAACAACGGCAGAACATCCTGAAGGCTCGTAAGATTACGGTTAGGACCAATACAGGTAAAGATTTTGGCCGGGGTATCGATACACTTTACAGAGCCAATTATCGCAACCACATTAATCTTAGTGCTATAGCGGATGGTAAAGCCAATATGATGATAAGCATCAATACCATCCTCATCTCAGTTATTGTTACCTTGTCTGGGGCCAGCCTTTCGGTGTTGCAGAGCTTTGCCATTGAAAATTTAAGATATACCATACCTATCATTATTTTATTGGTGGGGGCATTAATCTCTGTTTTTTTTGCAGTAATGTCTGCCAGGCCAAAGGTCACGAGTAAAGAGGTAGATATGAACGATGTTAAGGAAAACAAGATCAGCCTCTTATACTTTGGAAATTTTTTAGGCATTCCTAAGGAAGAGTTTGTAACCTATCTGAGCAATCTTAAGAAAGACCAGAAGAAACTCTATGATAGCATGTCCCTGGATCTCTATAACCTGGGGATAGTGCTTAAAGAGAAATACCGTTTGCTTACGGTATCCTATAATACATTCATTATTGGCCTTACAACCACTGTATTGGCTTTTATATTCATATTCTTTTATACAAATGCGTAAAGCGATGATCAAGTTTTTGATGAAGCCCGGGCAAGTAGTCTGTATGGCAATGGCATGTTGTTTAGCTTCTTGTAAACTATACAATAATCCTTTTGATGATTCTGTTACACAAAAAGTAATGGAGAAAAACGGGCATAACAAAGTAGTGGTACAGGCTGGCCGGACCTACCAGGCCAGTAGCTTTAAGAGACTGATGCTTGGAGACCATTATCGGGATGTATGGCTGGCGCCGGTTGAAGTACCGGTTATAAATCTCAACAAAGCCCGGGGAGGCTTGAAAATATTGGAAAAAGGGGGTGGAATGCAGACCTACTCCCTCAAACTGAAGGCGAATGACGGCCGGTTGTACTCGCTGCGTTCCATTCAAAAAGATCCTACACCAACTTTGCCGTATGCTCTTAAGTTTTCATTTGCTGATGATATTGTACAGGATCAGATCTCAGCATCGCACCCGTACGGAGCGTTTATACTTCCCCAGTTGGGAGATGCAGCAGGAATTTATCATACCAACCCTGAACTGGTCTATATTCCCGACTCACCCGAATTGGGCGAATACAGGGAGGACTTTGGGGGTATGCTGGCCATGCTTGAGGAAGATGCAGATGAGGACTGGTCCGGATATGAAGATTTCGGAGGAACCAAAAATGCAGTCAGTACAGAAACGGTTAGGGAAGAGCTGAATGATGATAACGATAATCGTGTAGATCAGGAAAACTTTCTGCGTGCACGACTTTTTGATATATGGATCGGAGATTGGGATCGGCATGGCGGACAGTTTCGGTGGGCAGAATTTGAAGATGATAATGGTAAGTATTACAGACCTATTCCCGAAGACCGTGATAATATCTTCTTTAAGTTTGATGGCTTTGTACCCTGGTGGGCCAGTAGAAAATGGGCCTTGAGAAAATTTCAGGATTTCCAGCCAGAGATCCGGGATATTGCAGGGTTTAATTTCAATGCCAGATATATAGACCGTAGGTTTCTTACGGACCTTTCTAAAGAACAATGGATAGAAATGGCCCGAGACCTACAGAGCAGGCTGACAGATGAAATTATTGAAAATGCAGTACTGTCCATGCCCGATACTGTCTTTGAGCTCAGTGGCGAGGAACTGACCAATACACTAAAGGCCAGAAGAAATAATCTGGAACGTTTTGCATTGGACTATTACCTCATTTTGGCCAAAGAGGTCAATGTAGTAGGTAGCAATAAGGAAGAATACTTTGAGGTAGTAAGAAGGGACGATGGTAATACCGAAGTAAATGTTTACGAAGCTTCCGACGAAGGTAAGAAGGAAAGGCAGTTCTACAATCGTGTATTCTACCCTGACGAAACTGATGAGGTACGGCTTTATGGGCTCGGAGGTGAAGACTACTTCTATGTTTCCGGTGAGGGTAAAAAGGGGATACGGGTGAGGATTATCGGAGGGCCTGATGAAGATACATTTGCCGACTCGTCCAAAGTTAGCGGCATCAGAGATATGACTGTCTATTATGATGACAGTGACAATGAAAATGACATTGAAGATGGCCCTGAAACCAAACTTGTGATTGATGAAGATCCGAAAAATAATCAATACGACTTCGAGGATTTTAGATATGGGTATTTGGGTCCAACAGGATACTTTGGAGCCAATAGCGACGATGGTATCTTTTTCGGTGGTGGGGTAATCATTAAAACGCAAGGCTTCAGGAAAGACCCCTATGCAAGCAAGCATCGTATCGTGGCCAATTTTGCACCTAAAACCGGAGCATGGAATTTTGAATACAATGCTGATTTTATCAGACTAGTCGGCGACCTTGGTTTTAATATGGACCTTCTTATAAGAGCCCCAAACTTCTTTACCAATTTCTATGGCTTTGGTAATGAAAGTGAAAGGACAGTAACTGACGATGATAGCTTTTATGATGTTCGTTACGAGGAATTATTGTTTTTTCCGGGGCTGCAACTTAATATGAAACATGCAACGGTTAAATTTGGCCCGTCGTATCAATACGCGAAAGTTGAAAAAGGCGGAGACCGCTTTATAGACCTGGTGGGACCTTCTCTTGATCCGGGACTTTTTGACTCAAATCACTTCTTGGGTTTCGAGTTTGATGCCGATATAAGGACCACTGAGATAGAAAGTAAACCTGAAAAAGGTGTTCGGTGGAATACCGAATTAATGTGGATGAGCGAACTGAATAACGATAACAGTAAGTTTAGCAAAATAAGAAGTGATTTCAGTGTGTATTACACCGTAGACATTCCTCTGGAAACAACTTTTGCCGTGCGCATAGGAGGGGAGAGTATATCGGGAGATTTTAATTTTTATCAGGCGGCTACCATAGGTGGCAATGCAGGCCTTAATCGCCTGGGTAATGTGCGTGGTTATGGACGAGATCGCTTTGCAGGGCGTAGCAGTATATATCAAAACAATGAGATAAGAGTGCGGCTCGCCAAAGTCCCTTTTTACTATCTTCCCTTTGAGTTTGGCATTTCCGGACATTTTGATCAGGGTCGGGTATGGTTCGATGGTGAAGACTCTGATAAATGGCATACCGGCTTTGGCGGCGGTTTCTGGATCGCCCCGTTGGGTAGGTGGGTGTTCACCGCTGTTTATACAGAGAGCGACGAAGACTCTATCTATAACATTAATCTTGGCTTTCTTTTCTGATGGTAATTTCAAAGATGCATGACTAACTCTGAAAGTCAGGCTAAGCTGATCCTTTAAGGAATAAGGGATTTTTATACATGGAAAGGCTATTGCTTATTAATAACAAAAGCAGGACATCCTAAGGCCATAAATCCATCATTTGGATTTATGGCCTTAAAAATATCCTTAAACAAATTGCTTTATAAATCCGCAAAGCATTATTTATTTTCGCTATGATGCGCGTTTTTCAAAAACTTCTCCAGCTCCAAACTAGAATCAGCTCCGTAGGCATCTACTAAGGTCCCTTTGTCACCATCCTGGGTTTCTATAGAATAGAGAATAGCCATATCAGCAGGGTCAGAGTCGCCCTCAAACCTATACTCGTCGATAATGGTCAGGTCCTCGGCCTGGTAGCTTTTTTCCTTGTCAGTTGTAAGAAGTTTATTATCCCTATAAATAAAGTCTAGCGTATAACCCCTGTCTTTTAGGGTTTTGACAACTTCAGACATTGGTTTTAAATTATGAGTAGACATGCTTTTAAAATTTTTTGAGTTAACGTTTTGCTGACAAAGTAATGTGCTAATGTTATGCCACCTGAAAAATTATGCCTGACTATTCGTTCTGGTCATATAGGGGCACCAGTCTTTGGTCTATTTCTACAAACTGTAGAAGATACTACACGGGTTTGGAGTTTAAGACCGACTAATAAAAGCTTTCCAACACCTCTAAAATTCTTTAAAATACTGATTTACATATGTTTGGAAGGGCGATATTCTTTTTGGTATGCCTTTTTCAGTGTATCTATTATACCTGGATAGAACCGGGTGATGTTAAATACAAAAAATATAAGAGTTATGGACAACAGCACAAAGATAATAGTGGGATTCGCAGCAGGAGCTTTAGCCGGTGCGCTGACAGGATTATTACTCGCCCCGGAAAGCGGTCCTAAAACAAGGAAAAGGCTTACGAAGGAATCTGAAAAACTGAAGGATTCTTTATCACAATCAATAACTGAAGCTTTGGATGCAGCCAAGGTAAAGTACAATTCCCTGCTGGGAGAATATGCCGAAGCCACTAAAAAGACTACAGATAGAGTTAAAAAGTCTGCCAGGGTCAATAGTTGATCCTTGTAGTAATCAAATAATAAAAACAATTAAAATTAAAATCAACAAACTAAAACAGATAAGGCCATGAACGATTTAAAAGTAAAAGGAAACTGGAATGTGATAAAAGGTAAGATGAAACAAAAATATGGAGAGCTTACCGATGATGATCTCACTTATGTGGAAGGTAAGGAAGAGGAACTTCTCGGCCGCCTTCAAAAGAAAACCGGAAAGACTAAGGATGCACTAAAAAGAGAGATAGAGAGCTATTAATCTTTTATGAGCCTGTACAAAAGTCCTGGGTCCGTAAATCCGGGGCTTTTTTTATTACTGATCCTGATAAGCTTTATAAAATAAAATGAAAATCAGCTTAGAGCAACCCCTTGAAAAGGTTTCGGACAAGATTAATGACTGGCTTGAGACACTGGTAGCCATGCTGCCCAATATGGCGCTGGCTATCATTCTGCTCATAGTCTTTTTCCTTTTTGCCAAAGCCATACAAAAGGTTTTTGTCAGGCTTTTTGACAAAACTTCTGATAATAAGGCTCTTCAAAACCTGTTTGGCACCATAATCTACTATCTGGTACTGGGAGTAGGTATTTTCATTATTTTGGGAGTACTTAAGCTAGATAAAACGGTTACCTCCCTGCTGGCTGGTGTGGGTGTAATAGGACTTGCGCTGGGGTTTGCTTTTCAGGATGTGGCATCCAACTTTGTCTGCGGCATTATTCTAGCCTTTAGAAGGCCCTCCAAAGTCGGAGATATTGTAAAAGTTAAGGACTTCATGGGCACGGTAGTACGCACTAACCTGCGCGTAACAGTGATCAAAACCTTCCAGGGGCAGGAAGTATACATACCCAATAAAGAAGTACTTCAGAGCCCCATCATCAACTATACAGTATTGGGTGAAAGGCGCATCGATATCCCTGTAGGCATATCATATGGAGACGATCTCGAAAAAGTAGAAAGTGTAGTGTCTGCTACCATTGCAAAACTGGAAGGTGTGATAAGGAAAGAAGACATCATCTTTGACTACTACGAGTTTGGGGACAGTTCCATTAATTTCAACATCAGATTCTGGATCAGGTACCCTGATCAGCCCGGATACCTAAACATGAAAAACGCGGCAATTATGGCAATAAAAAAGGCATTTGATGCAAATGATATTACGATTCCATTTCCTATTCGCACGCTGGATTTTGGTATTAAAGGAGGTGAAAAGTTATCAGAAATGAAGCTGATGACCGCGGAATCGTAGCGTGTGAAGAGGTAATTATAATTACAAAACAATTAAAGATGAAAGCGAAAGAAAACGAAATACTGCTAATATATAATTCTGAAAAACAGCAGGATAGAAAGGCCAAGGGCTATGCAGATTCTCTGAAAGACCACGCCCTGAATGAAAGGGATGTAGTAACAGACAACCTCACGGAAACTCAGATAGCTGAAATAGCCCGTGACATGGATATTGAGATCGCCGAAATGGTAGATAAAAACGCTGACCTGTATATGCAGGAATATAAAAACAAATCATTGTCAGACGAAGAGCTTACAAAAGTACTTGCCAAAAAACCGGAGATGATTAAAACCCCGATTGCCTATGTAGGCTCTGAGGTTTTTTTCGTGGGATCTGCTTATGATTTTGTAAATAAAGACTTTGACATTGAGGGAGTAAAGTCTCACAAAGCCAACAAGTTTGAAAAATAACCTATTGAGTTAATTAAAAGATAATTGATATGAAAACGATTAGTAAATTCTGGACTCTGTCTATAGTATGTTTTATGATGCTTTTTGCAGTACAATGTGATCCGCCGAATGAGAGGGCTGATAGTGAAGACCTGAACACTGACTATGAAGAGGTTGGTGAAGAGGCTGGTAGCGAAATAAGCGACGCTGGTGACGAAATGGCACGTGAGCGTGATGAGCTTAAGAACGAGATCAACGAGGTGCTGGCAGATATTGATGCTAAGCTTGAGAGAATCGATAATGAGATAGAAGAGGAGTCTGCCGATGCCAAAGCCAACCTTGAAAAAACAAGGGAAAACCTGAAAATGGAAAAGCAAAAGCTTGAAAAACGACTTGAAAAGGTAGAGTCGGCCGGTGAAAGTAACTGGGAGGAGATTAAACATGAAACAGAAATGGCCTTTGAAGATGTAGAAGCGAAAATCCAGCAGGCCGGGGAGGACATCGAAGAGGCTTTCGATGACGATAATAACAGATAAATCTATGCGGAGTTGTTTCAAAAACAGACAGCATCAATTCCCTCTGTGGTTAAATCCATATATTGAGGTAGTATAGATGCAAGTCTTACTTTTGAGACAGCTCCTTTTTTAAAACCATCCCTGAAATATTTCCCTCCTCAACAGCCGCACGGATGCAGCAGATTAACGATTGCCCTCACCAGCTTGTACATGTTACAGATAATGATCCCGGGTTCACACGCCACAAATGGGGACGCGGCTTTATTTACAAAGACTGCAGAGGCAAAAAAATATCCGATAAAGAGATCCTTGCCAGAATCAGTAAGTTGGTGATACCACCAATGTGGGACAAGGTATGGATATGCCCGCAGGAAAACGGTCATATGCAGGTAACAGGGTATGATGTGAAGGGGCGTAAGCAATACATCTATCACAAGTTATGGGTATACCACAGACAAAACTCGAAATATGGTAAGTTGGGCGAGTTTGGAACTATCTTGCCGGTGATCCGGAGAAAAATAGAAAAAGATATCAACCTGAAAGGCTGGCCCAAAGAAAAGATACTTTCACTGATTGTAATGCTGCTGGATGCGCACTATATCAGAATAGGTAACAGGTACTACGAAAAGGAAAATAAAACCTATGGACTTACTACTTTGAGACGCAAGCATTTGGCGGAAAAAAACGGCAAGCTTTATCTCAGCTATAAAGCTAAAAGTGGTAAATACCGGGAAGTGCAAATAGCCAGTAAAAAACTTGTAAAGCTTATTAAAAAGATTTCCGAGCTGCCCGGCTATGAGATATTCAAGTATCAGGACGAAAATAAAACCATACAGCGTCTTGACTCGCAAGAGGTAAACCGCTATCTGGAGATCGTATCCGGTGATTGCTTTACTGCCAAGGACTTCCGCACCTGGGGAGGAACAGTGCTCGCGATTAATTATTACAAAGAGGTACTTGAAGAAATAAAACACAACCCCCGGCTTAATCTGGAGACGAATATTGTAAAACGAGTAGCCGCCACTCTGGGAAATACAGTGGCAACTTGCAAAGAGTATTACATCCATCCCAAAGTGTTGGAAGTATTGGTTAATGACGAGGTCAGCAAGTTTAGTAAAAGGCCCTTGCCCCCAATGAAATATAAAAATGAACTCTCTGCTCACGAAAAGCTCGCCTTAAAGATCATCACTGCCCGGTAGCTGTTTTCCTGCCGCCGTTGTGTAAAACTCCCTCAGACGGGGGAATGAATTCTACATTGTTTATTTCGAAGAGAGCATTCTATTTTCAAAAATGGATTTTCATTCTGGCATAATATTGATGCCCTTACAGGTAACCAAAGCATTTACCTATGAAGAATCAGCAAAACCAAATTCACCTGAACAACATCCTGAGTTGCATTAACGAGATTGAGAATAATTGTACCGACCTCTCCGGGGATCTGTTAATTGATGAAGAACTTAGAATGACCTTATACAGAAACCTGACCATGCTGGGAATGGAAGCTTCAAGGGTTGATATTGCCCACCCGGCCCTCACCACCCTCAGTAGTTTTGAAAAAGCAGACTATATCGATGGGCTCGGCAAAGACGTATACGCAGTGTCTCAATTCATAATAAATGACCTGGAATATTTGAAAAAATCCCTGGTACATCTCTCATCGAGACTCACACAAAGTAAGAAAAACAAGGATTTTGCAATGGCCTGACAGGTAGCAGGTATGTTTTTTGGATTACTTAAATATAACATCACTAAAACATAAAATTAACATGGACATATTTAAGAAATCAGAATTTTTGAACCTTGCGGAAGTACAGGATGCCCACTGTGTGTCCATCTATATACCAACCCACAGGGTTAGTACGCCGGATAATATCTATAAAGACCAGACTTCACTAAAAAATAAGCTTAAAGAGACAGCACAGCAGCTTACGGGTTTCGGATTAAGCGATGAACAGGCCAGGGCATATTTAAAGCCGGGCTACGATCTGTTGGAAAATGAGAGGTTTTGGAGCAGGCTTTCCGATGGTCTGGCGATATTCATTTATAATAATGAATTTAAATTCTATGTATTGCCATCAGTTTTTGATGAGTATTCATTCGTATCGAATCATTTGTACCTCAAGCCGTTAGTGGAATTTCTTCATGGCGAAGGCAGGCATTTCATTATGATGTTGAGCCTGGGCAACGTACAATTTTTTGAGGCCACACGAAATACCATAGTGGAGGTTACTGTAGAGGGGCTTATACCACAAGCTATCGAAGAAGCAGTAGGGACCGACTATGTGCAGAAAACTTTGCAATGGAGGTCAGGTCAGGGAGAAAAAGGTGATAGTCCCGGGATGTTTCACGGGCATGGAGCCGGTAATGAAAACGAGAAAAAAAATGAAGCCCTTAAGTACTTCAGAGCTATTGATGAAGGTCTCCTGAAAATGCTTCATGATGAACACGTGCCTCTTGTAATAGCGTGTGTGGATTACCTTTTTCCCATATACAAGGAAGTAAACACATATCAACACCTCCATGATAAGCATATCAGTGGTAACCACGAAAGAACAGACCTGACCCTGTTAAAAGAAAAAGCCTGGGAGATAGTAAGAGATCAGTTCGATTATGAAAAAAGTGAAGCCGAAGGAAAATATCAGTTGCAGCTCAGCAAAGGCAGGGCAGCCTTTAATGTGGAAGAAGTCATACCCGCAGCTATTATTGGCCGGGCTGAAACGCTGTTTATCAAAAGGGGAGATCATGTGTGGGGAACTTATAATAAAGATGAAAATAAAGTAAATATTGACAGCATGCACCGGATAGGTAATACCGATCTGCTTAATAAAGCAGCCGTGGAAACTGTAAAAAATGGTGGGGAAGTTTATGTCCTTGCAGAGGATGATATGCCCGACGGTACTACATCCGCCAATGCGGTGTTCCGGTACCAGATGTAACTAACTCCCCGAAACTGTGTTACTTGTGTATCCAACTCCCCGGTGAAGTATACTATACTCCCTGTACGAATAGATGCTGATAGCAACTGGGGTTTTGGCATAATCTTTTTACTGGTATCCGGAAATCTGAGTTGATATTATTTATTCGAACAAAAAAATAAAAGACATGAACAACTTACTCGAAAATAGAAAAGTGGCCATAGTGGCCACCAACGGATTTGAAGAAATAGAGCTTACCGCGCCCAAAGAAGCACTCGAAGGTGCCGGTGCCGAGGTACATCTGGTGTCTCCCGAGTCAGGGAAAATCAAAGCCTGGGATAAAACCAATTGGGGGGCAGAATATTCCGTAGATAAAAACATTAGCGATGTAAGCTCGCATGATTACAACGCGCTGTTACTTCCGGGAGGAGTTTTAAATCCGGACCATTTGAGAACGGATGAAAAGGTGATCTCTTTTGTGAAAAGTTTTTTGGCAGATAAAAAACCGGTAGCAGCTATCTGTCACGGGCCATGGACACTGGTGGAAACAGGTCTGTTGAAAGGCAGAAAAGTGACCTCATACCCTTCAATAAAGACAGACCTGATCAATGCAGGAGCCGAATGGGTAGATCAGGAAGTAGTAGTGGATAATGGCTTGGTTACCAGCAGGAAACCTGATGATATACCGGCATTTAACAAAAAAATGATCGAAGAGTTCCGGGAAGGAATACATGAACCTCAGGTTCAGTAATGTGTTGAAAAATATTACAAAGAGGCTGTTTCATAAACATACTTTGGAGCATCCTCTTCTTTTATTAACGAGTTTAAAAAAACAAACCAGATATAAATGAAACCCATATATACAGCCGAAGTTACTGCCCAGGGTGGTCGCGACGGTAACATTAAATCTCAGGATGGAAATCTCAATCTTCAGCTGGCAAAGCCGGAATCCATGGGCGGAGATGGTTCTGCCGGTGCTAACCCTGAGCAGCTCTTTGCTGCTGCGTACGGCCCGTGTTTTCTTGAGTCAATGAAAGAAATGGCCAGGCACCTGAAAGTTGATCTAAGCGATCCGAAGGTAATAGTAAAAGTATCCTTCCATGATAACGACGGTAAATTCCATTTGTCAGCTGCATTGAACATAGTAGACGAAGCAGTGGAGGAAGACGTACTGACAGATCTTGTCAAAAAGACCCATCAGGTGTGCCCATACTCAAAAGCCACACGTGGCAACATTGAAATAATACTTACTGCCAATAAAATAGAAGTTGAAGCCTGATGGAAAACGGAGGAGAAAAACTGAGAGATGATATCGCCGCCATAGAGGTGGCGATGTTAACAACCATGGACGATAACCATAACCTGAGAAGCAGACCCATGTACACCCTCCAGCTCGACGGAGAGGGTGTACTTTGGTTTTTTACGATGCGCGACTCTCCAAAACTTGACGAAATAGAAGAGAATAACCACGTTAACCTTAATTACGCTGATGCCAACAGCCATACATACATTTCAATCACAGGTACAGCAGTGTGCGTAGATGATGAGGAGCGCAAAGAAAAATTCTGGAACCCCATACACGAGGCCTGGTTCCCCAAAGGGAAAGACGACCCAAATCTGTGCCTGCTCAAAGTCAGGATCAAACATGCGGAACTATGGGATACCGAGACCTCATCCATGAGAGAGCTGATCAAGGTGGAGGAGGTAAAATAGCACTTCTTTAAAAATATTGTGTAAATCACCTGGCAAATACTTAATTGCTAAGGCAATGTTGATTATAAAACTATTAACACTTAATAACTTTACAGCGCATGATCGATAGCTGCAATGAAAGCAGGTAAGTTTAAAACCATATTGCTCAAAATACTCAAATCAATAGGATGGTTCCTGCTTGGGGTCATCCTGTTGTTGGTGATACTGGTATTTTCTTTGAGGATACCGGCCGTTCAGCAATATGTAACTACAGAGGCAGTTAACTTTTTTAAGAGCAAGACCAATACCGAAGCCCGCATAGGAAGGTTATATGTTGATTTTCCCACTGCTATTGTTGTTGAAGACATATACATAGAGGACCTTAAAGGCGATACATTGGCATATTGCCATTATTTAAGAGTAAACACCGATCTGTGGGGATTGCTCGACAACCGTTTCGAAATTAATGATCTGGAAGTCAGACAGCTTGTCTCCAATATCCATAATCAGGAAACTGACAGCACTTTTAATTTTCAGTTCATAGCGGATGCCTTTGCCACCCCTGCCAAACCGAAGGATACAACAGCCACCCCAGCCAAACCTTTCACGTTTGCCCTGTATGAAGCCGATATTGAAAATGCAAGGGTAAACTATAATGACCTGTACAATGGCATGAAACTCTTTGTAAACCTTGGACATTTCTATGCTGATATTTCCAGGTTTGATCTCAATCAATCTGCAATTACCATTGATCAGGTTACGTTGGAAAATAGCACCGGAGCATTCACCATACTCAAAGAGACCACCTCTACGGATACCGCCTCGTCACAGGTTTTTGATATAGAAGGCAAAGAACTGCTGGTTGATCATGTGAAATTTACCTTTGAAGATAAGCCCGGGCAAATGAAGGTCCGAACGGACATTGGACATGTAGAAGCAGAAATTAAAGAACTGGATATAGCCAGCCAGGTTTACCAGGCCAAAAGTATCGCTATAGCCAATACCTTTGTTTCCATAGATCAGTTTAGCAATCCCGGCGATACGATTGGCACGGCGGTGCAGGATACCATACCTGCCGATGAACTTAAAATGCTGGCATCTGCAGAGCAGGCTTCCATTCAAAATATTGCTTTCAGATTTTACGACCATAACTATGAACCTGCCAAAGGCTTTGATCCTTACCATATGTGGTTTCAACAGCTAAGTGCAGAGCTGGGTGAAGTACAGTTCGAAAATGGGTACGCTCAGGGCAAGGTCAGCAGCCTTTCTGCTAAAGAAAAAGGAGGAATGGATTTGGAGCAATTAAAGGCTGAGTTTAAGTATGGACGAGAGGCTTCCTATGTTCGAGATCTTAATTTAATCACCCAATACTCCAATTTAAACGGAGACCTCGAAATTGCCTACCCATCAATAGAGGCTCTGCAGCAAAATCCTCAACAGGTAGAAATCAATGCAGATTTCAGAAGATCAAAATTTGATATGGAAGACCTGTATTATTTCCAGCCTGCGCTAAAATCGCAAATACCATATTTAACAGGTAATACCAGCGATATTGTATTTGAGGGCCAGATTTCGGGCAAACTGGCCGACTTACAGATAGCCGGGTTTTATGCGGAAGCACTCCACTCCACTACCGCTGCTATAGAAGGGGCAGTACAGGGCTTACCAGACATCAACCATGCCCGCTGGAATATAAAATTACAAAAGCTGGCAACCACTAAGAGGGATCTCTATACCATTTTATCGGATACACTAATACCCCCAAATATCAGCCTGCCACCTTCAATGAAGGTATCCGGTTCTTTTAAGGGTACCATGAACGATTTCAAAACAAAGGCAACAGTTACCAGTGCTTATGGAGATGTAAGTGCCGATGTAGACATGGCCATGCTTCCCGACAGTCTGTACACTTACCAGGGAAATGTCAACGTGGACAGCTTCGACCTGGGCAAGCTGATGGCTGGCGACACTACTATGGGCAAGCTTACCTTACAGGCAGAGGTGGATGGGAAGGGCTTTGCCCTGGAAGAAATCAATACCAGGATCGAAGGAAAAGTAGCTTCATTAGGCTACAATAATTACACTTATAATGACCTCACAATCAACGGAAGGGTACATGCGAGGGAGTTTAACGGTGAATTGGCTATGAATGATCCTAACCTGGATTTTGACTTTAACGGGCTGGTAAACCTGAACGACAGTGTTCCCCGGTATGAGTTTTCATTAGACTTAAGATCTGCCGACCTTAAAGCTTTGAATTTTGCTCAAAATGATCTCAGGCTTAGAGCAAAAGTAACTTCTGACATCAAAGCTTCATCCGTTGAAAATATCAACGGCACACTGGAAGTCGAAGATTTTGTAATATCCCGGGGAGAAGAGTTATATAGAATAGACACCTTTTTGTTATCATCAACCACCAATAAAGATATTACCGATATCTCTATATACTCCAGGGTACTGGAAGCAAACTTTGAGGGTAACTTTGACCTGGTAACACTTCCTCAGGTTTTGCAGCAGCATTTTAACAGGTACTACTCACTAAACGATGTGGAAAATGTCGAGAAGCTCGCCCATCAGGAGTTTACCTTTAGTATCAATATTAAACGTCCCCAGTTCTTTTCCGAAATGATTATTCCGGGGCTTGAAGAACTTCAGCCCGGCCCGATCAGAGGAAAGTACAATAGCGAGCAATGGATGCTGGATATCGATATAATCTTGCCCAAGGTAGTTTATAACGGTATAACCATCGATTCATTAAATGTTGATATACAATCTGACGAAGAATACCTTAACTATGAAACCAGGATCGGAAAACTGGCCACAGGAAGTATGGTCGTTGACCACGTTAGTCTTTCGGGAGTCGTAGAGGCAGACCACATTGAGACCGACCTCAGGATAATGGATGATGAGGGAGAAAGAAAATACCACTTTGGAGGGATCTTCATTAGCGGACCAGACTATTACAGGTTTCAGTTCACGCCCGGTGAGTTCGTTCTCAATTATGACCCGTGGGACATAAAACCAAGCAACAGCCTTGATTTTTACCCTTCCGGCCTTTGGGTAAAGAACCTGTTCCTGAACAATGGAAACCAGGAGATCAAAATTGAGTCCATCATTAATCAACGAGGAGATAGTGTGCTTACAGCCGGTATTACCGATTTTGATCTGAGTTTCCTGGGCAAACTGGAGGAAGCAAAGGGTTATCTTATCGGAGGGATATTGAACGGAGATATCGACATTAATATGGAGTCATCCAAATTTGCTTTTACCTCCGATATTAATATCAATGACTTCAGCTACAGGGGAGACACCTTGGGGAAGGTTGTGCTTCATGCCTATAACACCAATAACATAAAATATAACCTCGACCTTGATATTACCAGCCAGACCAATAACCTGAAGGTAGATGGCTATTACCTTGCCGATAGTGTGCCTACCCTAAATCTGGAGGCCAATCTTGTACGTCTCGATCTTTCCACCGTCGAGTCTTTTACCATGGGTCAGCTGCAGGATATGAATGGCCGGCTTACCGGCAACCTGAAAGTAGCAGGCACATTAACTGACCCTGATATTAATGGTAAACTGACCTTTAGCGAAGCGTCTTTCAGAGTTAGCTACTTGCAAAGCCTGCTAAGTGTAAATGAGGAAAGTATTATCTTCAATAAAACGGGGATAACCTTTAACGACTTTATTCTAAGAGATAAAGATAATAATGAAGCCCACATTGACGGAGAAATGTTAACCGATAACTATACAGCCTATGAGTTTGACCTGGAGATTAAAGCTGATAATTTCCTTCTACTTAACACAACCGAAGATGACAATGACCTGTTTTACGGTAACCTTGCTATAAATACAACTGCACGGATCACGGGTACATCCAATCAGCCTGATATACAGCTAAACGTAAGCCCGAAGTCGGGCAGTAACCTGACCTATGTTATTCCGGAAGAGGAGATCCAGATCCAGGAACGTGAAGGCGTGGTAGAATTTTTTGACAAAGACCTTGAGGAGGATCCGTTTCTCGAAGGAAAGGAAACCTCAGCAACCACTGACTCAATAAGTGCTGCATTGCAAGGGTTAAACCTTACGGCAAAAATTGATGTAAACCGTAACAGTACCTTTAGCGTGGTCATAGATCCGGTTACCGGTGATAAGCTCACGGTGCAGGGAGATGCCAACCTTACCCTGGGGATTAAGCCATCAGGCGATATTACACTCACAGGCCGCTATGAGGTATATGACGGAGCCTATAACCTAAACTTCTACGGTTTGGTCAAAAGGGAGTTTGATATCAGGCAGGGCAGCTACCTCATATGGACAGGCGACCCTCTCAATGCCCGAATGGATATCACAGCCACCTATACGGTTTCCGCGGTATATGAAATCCCGGGCGGCATCAATGAAACTTCTACCCAAAAAGCTCCTTTTATTGTTTATCTGGATATCAAAAACGAATTGCTTAATCCCGATATAACATTCAGGTTGGGGCTGGAAGAAAGCGCGGCAGCATCAGGAGCCGAGGCCTTTGTGGCGCAGGTTAATAAAAATCAGAATGATGTCAATACCCAGGTGTTTTACCTCCTGTTATTTAAATCAACCAAAGACCTGGAGTCATTCAGTACCACCGGCTCAGGTGGCAATATAGCAGAATCTACTGCCAGAAGCAGTGCCAGCCGAATATTGAGTAATCAGTTAAATAAACTTGCAGGAAAAATAGAAGGAGTGGAGCTAAGTCTTGATCTTCAGTCATATAATACTTCAGGCACTGCATCAGGGGGCACTACACAATTGGAACTAGGGCTGTCCAAACAACTTTTCAATAATCGTGTTGTGGTGAAAGTAGCCGGAAACTTTGGGCTGGAAGGTGAGCAGGCCGAGCAGCAGCAAAGCCTCTCGGATTTTGCAGGAGATATTCGCATAGAATACAAACTCACTGAAGACGGGCGTTTCAGGCTCGTCGGATTCCGAGAAAACGAATACGACAACCTGCTTCAGGGAGAGGTAATTAAAACTGGTGCGGGTGTTATTTTTGTGCGCGATTATGACTCTTTTAAAGAACTGTTCAAAGTGAAGGATAAAAAGAACGAGGAGAAAAACCGCCAGACGGAAGAAAATAAAGAAGTAAAACAGTCTACAAACCAGTGAACCGACACCATACAAATATTTTAGTTTTACTAATTATTGCCGTGCTTTCAGGGGCCTGCAGTGGGGCCAAATACCTGGGCGAAGGCCAGAAATATTATGATGGTGCCGAGGTTAAAATAGTTTCTCCAAAGGGAATAAAAGGGAAGGTAGAAATGAAAATAGATCTGGAAGAAATGCTGACCCCCGAGCCCAATGTAAAGCTGCTGGGATCCCGGCCAAAAGTATGGTTTTATAATATAGCAGGGGAACCTAAAAAAGAAAAAGGCCTGAAATACTGGATGAAAACAAAACTGGGAGCCCCGCCTGTTTATTACTCTGATGTCGATATTTCGCGTAATGTTAACCTACTGGAAAACAAACTAAATAATGAAGGGTATTTTCAGGCCTATGTTACTTACGAAGTTAAGGAAGGGAACCTGGCCAATACCATTGTTTTTAAGGCGCATGTGAGCGAGCCCTATCGCTACGATACCGTACGTTTCCCTCCCGGAGAAGAGACGCTACCACGGTCGATCAGAGGAATAAGAGAAGGCACGCTGCTGGAAACCGGACAGCGGTACGATCTGGATAAAATGAAAAGCGAAAGGGCAAGAATAGAAAAAGAACTCAAAGATCAGGGATATTTTTATTTTGACGACAGGTATTTGCTATTCAGGGCCGACAGCACCCTTGGTAACAGAAGAATAGACCTGCATATGACCGTAAAAGAAGATGCACCGACCCAGGCACAGGAAATATATCGCATTGGTGATATTCAGGTTTACCCAAATTATCAGTTTGACGGGCAAGGGACCACGCAAAGTGTGGACACCACTATGGTGGACGATATCCATTATATCCATAGTGACAACGCCTTTAAACCTGAGGTCATTACCCGGCATGTCAGGCTGAGAGAAGGTGATATTTATACCAAAGAGGCAGAGTTGGTTACACTTAACAGGCTCATTCAGCTTGATGTTTTTAAGTTTGTGAATGTTGATTTTAAAGATATGGGGCATAATGAGTTGAGGGCGGATGTATTCCTCACACCTTTTAAGAAAAAGTCCATAAGACTGGAGTTGCAGGCCGTATCAAAGTCGAATAACAATGTTGGTCCGAACTTTACCGCATCCTTTCGAAACAGAAACTTTCTCAGAGGAGCCGAGCGCTATGAGCTTAACCTCACGGCCGGATATGAGGTGCAGGTAGGCGGGCAGACCGACCAGCCACTAAACTCTTATATTCTGGGAGTAGAGAATGTACTGACGGTTCCCAGGTTCGTAACGCCGCTCAAAATCGAAAATGTTTCATCCCGGTTTGTGCCCGAAACAAAATTTAAGCTGGGATTCAAAACCCTTCAGCGCGTCGACCTTTTCAGGTTAAACTCAATAGATATTGACTACGGGTTCTCCTGGCACGAAACAAAAACAAGAAGACACGAGCTATATCCCGTAAGCATAGATTTTATCCAGTTGGGCAATGTTTCAGAAAGGTTTGATAGCGTACTGCAAAATCGCCCCACCTTTGCCAGAAGTTATGAAGAGCAGTTTATAATGGGTACCACTTACTCATTTTACTACAACTCTCAGGGTAAGGAAGAAAGGGTAAACAGAACGCACAATTTCTATTTCAATGGCAATATTGACGTTGCCGGTAACCTGGTACACCTGCTGCAGTCATCCACCAGCTCCGAAAACAACACTGATGACAACCCATATCAGCTGCTGGGGTCGCCATACTCACAATTTGTAAAAACGGATCTTGATTTCAGGCATTTCTGGCGTTTGAGCTCTACCACTAAGCTTGCGTCCCGGCTGATAGCCGGAATAGGATATGCCTATGGCAATTCGGTAGTTATGCCTTATACAAAGCAATTCTCAATAGGGGGCTCAAGTAGTATCAGGGCATTTAGAGCCAGGTCCGTGGGGCCGGGTATATATGAAGCCCCCGAAGATCAAAATTATATAGACCAGACTGCCGATATCAAGTTAGAAGGAAATGTGGAGTACAGATTCGATATTATTGGTGCCTTTAAGGGGGCCGTGTTTGTAGACGCCGGTAATGTCTGGACCATTGAGGAAGACGAAAACAGGCCCGGATCCACATTTGACTCCTCGGAGTTTTACAATCAGATTGCCGTGGGTACTGGTGTTGGCCTGAGGTTCGATGTTCAGTTTTTTGTGCTCCGTTTTGATCTTGCCTTTCCATTGAAAACCCCCGCAGACGACAAATGGCGTTTTGGCGACATAGCCATTAGCGACAGAGAATGGCGCAGCCAGAACCTCGTGCTTAACATAGCCATAGGGTATCCTTTTTAATCAATATGTAGATTTTGTTCTACAAGTTTAAGTGCTGCATATCAGGTAGGAATAGGATAAATGGCATATTCAAAACTGGTATTCATTTTGGTTTCTTTTAAACTAAGATTAAAAAACAGAATTATGGAACAAGTTAGAAATAGACTAATATCACTGGCTACCGCAGCTTTTATATTAATGGCATTTGTTTTTGGCTCTTACCTGATGTCCGGTTGCCAGGCCAGCAATACTACTAAAGGGGGAGCCATAGGAGCGGCTTCAGGCGGGGCTATTGGAGCAGCCATAGGTAGTGCATCGGATAATACCGCTGTTGGTGCCATTATAGGAGCGGCCGTAGGTGGTACTGCCGGAGCCTTAATCGGGCGACGCATGGATAAGCAGGCCGAAGAGCTAAGAAGAGACCTTGAAGGTGCAGAGGTTGAGAGAGTAGGTGAGGGTATTAAAATTACTTTTGATTCGGGACTGTTATTTGACGTAGACTCCTATAACCTGAAACCTGCTACAAAGGCAAACCTGAATGATCTTGCCAATACCTTGAAAAAATATGAAAACACTGACATTCTCATAGAAGGACATACGGATAATACAGGTTCGGACAGCTACAACCAGTCCCTGTCAGAAAACCGTGCCGGTGCTGTGACTAATTATATCAGTGCCCAGGGTGTAAGCAGAAGCCGGATCACTACTATGGGCTATGGCGAGGCACAACCCGTTGCTGATAACGGTTCACCCAGTGGCCGTCAACAAAACAGAAGAGTTGAAGTGGCTATTTATGCCAATGATAAAATGAAGAAGATGGCTGAGAGAGGTGAACTTTAATAAATAAAAACTGATTTAATAAGCATTACTAATATCCATAAACCGTTATACTTTAATTAGAGAAATTAATTTATCTTAAAACCCCGGTCTTGCCTTTTACTGGCAGATGGGGTTTTTCTTTATATAGTGGAGTTTTTTACGTTGAGACAACTAATTATTTTTATTGTAGTGTTTTGGGCTTGTTTACCATTAATGGCACAAAAAAAAGGTAAACAGCTCGTTGACAGTGTTCATGTGAAGGGGCGGAGTATTTTAATTTTAGGAGACTCTTCTATTTATGTGGAGCACGATACTATTTTGGTGTTGCCCGATACAATAGCTGCAAGGCTCAAGCGAGATGAAACTAAGAGGAGTGAGGAGTTTTATAGAAAAGTAAAAGAGAGGCTATATAAGACCAGATTTACCAAAGAACTGTACCGCCTGCTCTTTAATGATGTGAAAAAACCGGAAGAGAACACACCGGAACCCAAGGCAATCATTACCAACGGCAACTATAAAAAGTACGAGGGGAAGGTAATCAACAGTATAAGGATAAAGAAGCTTGAGGTATTCGGAACAAGAATTAGCGACACCACCAAAAATTATGATTCCTGGGCCATAAATCTGGCCAATGATATGCACGTATACACCCGAAGCCGGATTATAAAAAGCAATATATTCTTCACGGAAGGTGACCGCGTAGACCCTGATGCATTAGCTGATAGTGAACGGATACTGAGAAATCTGCCATATGTCAAAGATGCGCGTATTTATGTGATATCCAGGAAAGGAGTGCCTGGTGTGGAAGTGCTGATTATTGTTAAAGACATCTGGTCCATTTCAGGCGAGATCAGCGTCGACAATATCGAAAGGAGCGATTTTGCAGTTATCGATAAGAATTTTCTGGGACTGGGACATGAGTTCAGAAACGAATTTTTGTATAATACCGAATATGTCCCGAAAGTGGGATACAATGGTACCTACAGTGTCAATAATATCTATAAGACGTTCATTACAGGAGAAGTTAATTATGCCCGTTCAGAACCACTGGATAGGGTAGGTTTCCGCCTTTACCGCAATTTTATTACACCCGAGATTAAGTATGCAGGAGGTATTGAAATAGATAAAAGCAATATACTTCTCAGCAGAATATTTCCGGATACCACCATAGAGTTCTATACCAAATTCAATCAGCAGGATCTCTGGGTCGGCCGGTCATGGCTGATCAGTGAAACAGAAAACGGAGGAAGGACCAACCTGCAGCTTGGGGCCAGGTTTGACAGAACAAGGTATCTTGACAGGCCAATGGTAGAAAAGGATACCAATCAGCAGTTCTTCGATAGAAATCTATATTTATTTTCTGTAGGTATCTCCCATCGTAGCTATGAAAAGAGCTCGCTCATATTAGGTTATGGGCGTACAGAGGATATTCCCAGTGGATATCTTCTGGAGTTCACTACCGGTAAAGAGGTTAATGAATTTTATAACCGTGCTTATCTGGGATGGCGCCTTTCCACGGGGCGCTACTTTGGGCGACTCGGATACATCAGGCCATCCCTCCACCTGGGAGGTTTCGTCAGGAAGGGCCGGGTTGATCAGGGAGTATTCACACTGCAGGGAGATTATTTCAGCCCTTTATACAGGCTAAAAAAATTTAATTTCAGGCAGTTCCTCAGGCTGCGCTATACTACCGGCATCAATCGCTACGACAACGAATATGTTAATATCAATAACCAAAACGGTATAAGGGGCCTTAATTACACCTTCCTGCGAGGTACCCGGAAACTGTCCTTCAGCTCCGAAACTGTGGCTTTTACACCATATTATATCATAGGTTTCAGGTTTGCATTTTTTGCATTCTTTGATTTGGCGCTTGTCAATGCAGATCATGGCAAGCTACTCAAAAACCAGCTATACCAGGGGTACGGTTTGGGTGTACGCTTGCGAAATGAAAACCTTGCGATTAATACCATTCAAATCAGGCTGGCCTGGTATCCGGCAACCCCACCCGGCCTGGCTGGTGTTGGATTTGATCTTTCAGGGCAGACCCCTTTACGCATTTCCGATTTTAGAGTTGAAGAGCCATCCGTCGTAGAGTTTGACTAATTTCATTTCATCAACAAATCTGTAGAACCACTTACACGGACCTAAACAAAGTATCTGTGCTAAATCAAAGAGAGCACTGTTTTTGAGGATGGCATGAATTTTTTACTTATATGCTTGAAAGAGGCCTGTTCATCTGAAGTTCAAGGCTGATATCTATCTTTAAACAGAGTTACAAATGAAAAAGACACTGGTAATCATAGGCATATTTATGGTACTCTCATTGGGATGTGAACCCAAAAAGGGGACCATTGAAGATAAGGAAGCCGTAAAACAAGACACCGTTGATCCCAGAGAGGGCGAAGGAGAGGGGGATGTTGGAGAAGGTGTTTATGGCAGGTAAGTAAAAACGTTAAATTTAAACCTAACGGATATGACAAAGGAGGAGCAACAACTACACCTTAATAACATTATCAAAGGCATTGAAGAAATTCAGGAAGAGACGCGTGGATTGAACTACCGGCAGTTTACTGAAGAGGAACAGGTTAAAGAATCAGTCTATATGAATTTCCAAATGATAGGGCAGGCAGCTCATGAACTTGAAAGCGGCTCGGATGATGTTCCCGGCCTGAATTTTAAATCAGATATTTTGAGCGGTTTCAGAAATGCGAGGTACAACGGGGAAGCCGAGCTCGACCACCAGATGATCTGGAATGTAATTGAAAATGATCTCGAAATCATCAGAGATGAAATCATGGAAACTTCTGCCGAAATGGACCGGCCTTCCGAAAACGAACTAAAAGAAGCTGATATTGAAAACACCGATCGCAGGGATTAATCTGAGCGAAGGTAGTTAATATCTCATGAAGGAAGTATTCTTGAAATAATCAAACCAAAAAGTCATGTTATACGATTTAGATAAACGCAAAAAGAGAGAAGATTTAAATGAAGGGTTCTGGGATGATTTCACTAACAGGGATTTGTTCGAGGACTTTCCTGTCAGAGCACGGAGGCAAAGCAGGCCGGCAATAAACATCATAGAAAATAGCAAGGAGTTTATTATGGAAATGATTTCACCCGGCATGTGTAAGAAAGATTACAAACTAGAAGTGGAAAACGACATACTTTCAATATCCGGAGAAAGAAAGCCGCAAAGTACAGCAGAAGGAAAGTATACCCGCCGGGAGTACCAGGCAGCAGCTTTTACGAGATCGTTCCTTTTGCCCGAATATGTCAATAGTGACGAAATATCGGCGCGCTGTGAAGACGGCATCCTTACTATCCACATACCCAAAAAAGAAGAAGCCAGAATACAGCAAAAACGAAATATCAGTATCTCCTGAAGAGTATAGCGTATAAATGCTTAAGTATCATTTTTAAGCCACGCACCTTGTAAATTTGCCACAAGGTTTAGCGTGGCTTTTAACTTCTGTTAATCAGGAATACATAGATTGTATTTCGCTACAATCAGTTCCCCGACAGTTTGCCCTTCTGCTTTAAATCCACTAACTTTTGAGAGTCATAAAAAAAATGGGAATATTAGTTTGATAAACCGAATATATTCCCGGATCAGATTTTGTGTTTTATTGATACCGTTTATCAAAAAAATATGGGTAAAAATGACAGTATAAAGCGGTGTTATTATTTATAAATATTCTAAATAGTTACCCAAAACACGTTTTTTACTTGTATTAGGGCATTTTTGATCTTCTCATACGGTAAAAGCCAGCATCTGGTTGCAAATAGAGTTAAATGGTGTTCTAAATATGTTTGAAATAATAGAATCCGATAGTAGATTTGTGCCCGGGTTACGATATGCAAGAGCTGCATTAACGAGTTATAAAATACATTAACATGACGCCAAACAAATTACTGACTCGCGTTTTTTTAGCATTTACACTAGCAAGTTCACTTTTACTTTTTCACAATTCTCAGGCTCAGGAAGCCGCTCAACAAGATACGGCAGTTGCTGAAGGTAATGATGAGCAACCGGCTGCACAAGGTGCTGCCTCAGGGTTGCCCACAGAGGCTGATCGCATAAGCGAAGGTCAATCATTATTTAATGCCAACTGTAAAACCTGTCATAAGGTTAAAGAGAAACTTGTAGGGCCTGCGCTACAGGGCGTTTATGACAGAGCTCCATCCATTGACTGGATTGTTGACTTTGTGCATAACTCATCAAAAGTAATTGCTAGCGGCGACGATTACGCAAATAAATTATACCAGGAGTACAACCAGACTCAGATGACAGCGTTTCCTACGCTTTCAAGAGATCAGATTCTTAATATTTTAGGGTACATCAAGCAAGAGGCCGAAAAAGCCCCTGAGGTAGTTACTCCAACTGAAGGAGCTGATACTGCACAGGCAACGGGTGAGGGCGTTCCTGCAGGGTACCTAAATGCAATTATGATTGGGCTGGTTATAGTGCTGGTTCTGATACTTGTTGTGTTAATATTAATAACTACTGTACTCAGAAAGTATCTTAATCAACAAAAAGACCTTGACGAAGAGGATAAAGAGATAGTAAACGCATCGTTCAAACTGGATGCGGTATTCAAAAGTAAGCCATTTCTGTTTCTTGTCGTTTTCATTACAACAGCAATCGTTTTCAAGGTTGTAATAAATAATCTTTATGCCGTAGGCGTTCAGCAGGGATATGCCCCTAAGCAGCCGATTGCATTCTCGCACAAGCTTCATGCGGGAGAAAATGATATTGACTGTAACTACTGCCACACAGGTGTCAGGATCAGTAAAAACGCCAATATACCTTCTCCCAATATTTGTATGAACTGTCATACAATGATCAAGAATGTTGCCGGCCAGTCAGGTGTTTCTCCTGAGATCCAGAAGATATATGATGCCATTGAAAATGACAGGCCTATTGAATGGGTAAGGATACATAACCTTCCTGATCTGGCTTATTTTAATCACTCCCAACACGTAGAAGTTGGAGGCATCGAGTGCCAGACTTGTCATGGTGAAATACAGGAAATGGAAGTTGTACGTCAGCATTCATTGTTGACTATGGGATGGTGTATCGACTGTCACAGAAAGACAGACGTTAACACCAAAGGCAATGAGTACTATGATAATTTAGTTGAGTTGCACGAAGGGCAAAGCAAAGAGGCATTGAAAGTAGAAGACATCGGAGGCTTGGAGTGTTCTAAGTGCCATTATTAAAATAAAAAACTGATTATAAGATTTCCATCTATTGATAGATTATGAGCGATAATAAAAAGACATACTGGAAAGGCATTGAGCAGTTATCAAATGACCCCGCATTTGTAAAAAATGCAGACAAGGAATTCCCCGAATTCCTTCCCATCAACCAAAACGAAGGAGGCGGAAGCAGTAGAAGAGACTTCTTGAAAATGATGGGTTTTGGTATAGCGGCAGTATCATTGGCAGCCTGCGAGGCTCCGATCCGCAAAGCTATTCCTTATGTTAATAAACCTGTTGACGTAGATCCCGGTGTCCCTAACTATTACGCGTCTACCTATACCAGCGGTGGCGACTACTGTAGTATTTTGGTTAAGACCAGGGAAGGACGTCCTATAAAGATCGAAGGAAACAAACTTTCTAAAATTACTCAAGGCGGAACCAGTGCTCAGGTACAGGCTTCCGTTCTTACTTTATATGATAATGAGCGCCTTGTAGCGCCTGTTATAGGTGGAGAAAAGGGTAGTTGGGAAGATCTTGATAAAGCTGTAATAGGCAAGCTGGGCAGTATAGCGGCTCAGGGAGGGCAGATCAGAATTGTTAGTAACACAATTCTTAGCCCTACAACCAAAAAGGTGATTGACGATTTTAAAGCAAAATACCCTACAGCACAGCATGTTACCTATGATGCAGTTTCTGCACACGGTATACTGGCAGCCAATGAGCAATCGTTCGGTGAAAGGGCAATACCTTCTTACGATTTCAGTAAAGCTGATATCATAGTAAGTTTTGGAGCTGACTTCTTAGGTACCTGGGTGTCACCTGTTGAGTACACTAAGCAGTACATTAAAACGAGAAAAATTGGTCCTAACAAAAAGACCATGTCCCGTCACTACCAGTTTGAATCAAACTTATCCACAACCGGTGCCAATGCCGATTACAGAACCCCGATTAAACCTTCTGAAGAAGGTAAGGCTGTAGTTGCACTTTATGAAGCCATTACGGGAGGAAAAAAATCGCAGATTAAATATATTGATAAAGCGGCAGCTGAGCTTAAAAAGGCAAGAGGCAAGTCTCTCGTTGTTTCTGGTTCAAATGATCCCTCCGTACAACTTGTAGTCAATGCCATCAATAATGCTCTCGGCAACTATGGAACTACCATCGATATGTCAACACCTGCATACTATCGCCAGGGAAATGATGAAGAGATGAAAAAGTTTGTTGCTGATGCTAAGGCTGGTCGTATAGCGGGAGCGATATTCTACAATTGCAATCCTGTTTATAACTACAAAGGTAGCGAGGACCTTGCAGGTGCATTGAGCAAGATATCTCTTAAAATATCTACATCAGACAGGCCCGATGAAACGGCAGTTGCTTCTGATTATGTGGCACCAGACCACCATTTCCTTGAGTCATGGGGTGATGCTCACCCAAAGAAAGGGCACTACAGCCTTATACAACCTACTATTACACCAATTTTTAAAACCAGACAGGCTGAAGAGAGTCTCCTGAAATGGTCAGGAGTTGAAACCCCTGATTATTACACTTACCTGAAAAATACCTGGAACAGAGATTTGGGTGTTAGTAACTGGGATCAGGCCCTTCATGATGGTGTATACTATGGCAGCGGTGTAAGCAATACAACAGAGGCCGACACAGTGGCAACTGATATATCCGCAGCGGTGGGTGCTGCAGTAGTTACTTTCAGTGGAAATGTTAGCGCAGCTGTTCAGGCTATAAATAAGAACTATAAAGGCTCAGGTATTGAGCTTGCTTTATACCAAAAGGTAGGAATTGGAGACGGTGCACAGGCCAACAACCCATGGTTGCAGGAGATGCCGGATCCCGTTACAAAAGCTACCTGGGATAACTATCTGACAGTATCCAAAAAATGGGCAGATGAGAACGGCGTAGAGTGCTTTGAAGGAAAGTGCAACATGGCCAAGCTTACCGTTAAGGGAGCATCAGTAGTAGTTCCTATACTCATTCAGCCAGGACAAGCCGAAGGTACAGTAGGTTTGGCCTTGGGGTATGGTCGTTTAAATGCCGGTAAAGTTGCTAATGGCCGGGGTGTGGATGCCTATCCTTTCGTAACCACGCTTAATGGTACTGTTAGCTACAATGTACTGAGTGATGTAAACGTTGAAGTACTTTCTGAAAAGTATCAGATAGCTCAGACCCAGACACATCAGACCTACATGGGCAGAGACAACGTAATACAGGAATCAATACTTTCTGAGTATAAGGCTAATCCTCTTGCGGGACGTCATGAGCCTAAGATTTCTACCTGGATGTCAGAAGACGGTAAAGTAGATGCAGGAGCATTATCACTTTGGAAAGGTCACAAATACAACAATCACCATTGGGGTATGGCTATTGACCTTAACTCTTGTACGGGATGTAGTGCCTGTACCATTGCCTGCCAGGCAGAGAACAACGTTCCTGTTGTGGGCAGGGAAGAGGTGATCAACAGAAGAGATATGCACTGGTTGAGGATCGATAGATACTATAGCAGTGATGCCCCGGCTGATGATCTTAAAGGATTGGAGCAGGCAGCAGCAAATCCTGAAGTTACTTTCCAGCCAATGCTTTGCCAGCACTGTAACAATGCTCCATGTGAGACTGTGTGCCCTGTTGCAGCAACCACCCATAGCACGGAAGGGCTTAACCAAATGACATATAACAGATGTATCGGTACAAGATATTGTGCGAACAACTGTCCATATAAAGTAAGACGTTTCAACTGGTTCAAATACCATGATAATGGCAACTTTGAGAACATCAACACTGCCATGAACAATGATCTTGGTAAGATGGTACTGAACCCTGATGTTACCGTAAGATCAAGAGGTGTAATGGAAAAATGTTCTTTCTGCGTTCAAAGAATCCAGTATGCTAAACTTGAGGCCAAGAAAGAAGGAAGAAGACCTGTTGACGGTGAAGTGACAACAGCTTGTGCAAGTGCATGTCCAACTGACGGTATCGTATTCGGTGATATGAACGATAAGGAAAGCAGAATTTACAAACTGTTGAATATCAAGGATACTGAACTGGCCGACTATATCACTGAGAAGGAGATACATGAGCCAAGGGCATATCACGTGCTGGCAGAAATAGGAACAAAACCTAATATCACTTACCTGACTAAAATCAGAAATAAGGATAAAGAGGAAACCAAAGCTTAAAACTTACTTAGAACAAATTAACTAATATAATATGCAAGTTACTTCATCCGTTCGCGAACCATTAGTTACCGGTGGGAAGACCGTTCATGATGTTACGGAAGATATCTGCAGACAAGTAGAAGGAAAACCAACCAAGTCGTGGATGATGGGAATGGCTATTTCCCTGGCCACTCTCGGTATTGGTACCTATGCCGTTTTCATGCTCTTGTGGGAGGGTATAGGTGTCTGGGGATTAAATAAAACAGTAGGATGGGCCTGGGATATTACCAACTTCGTATGGTGGGTTGGTATTGGTCACGCAGGAACACTTATTTCAGCAATTCTCTTACTTTTCAGACAAAAATGGAGGATGTCCATTAACCGCGCTGCAGAGGCAATGACAATCTTTGCCGTTATATGCGCAGCATGTTTTCCGGGGTTGCACATGGGCAGACTTTGGGTAGGTTTCTACTGGGCTCTACCATTACCAAATACATGGGGATCGTTGTGGGTAAACTTTAACTCACCTCTGTTATGGGACGTGTTTGCGATCAGTACATATTTTACAGTATCCCTGGTATTCTGGTACATAGGCCTCATTCCTGATTTTGCATCAATCAGAGATCGTGCAACCAACAAGATTTCAAAGGCCGTTTACGGAGCACTTAGCTTCGGGTGGGACGGAGCAGCCAAAACCTGGATGCGCTATGAGTCTGTAGCACTTATTCTGGCAGGTTTGGCAACGCCTCTTGTACTTTCAGTTCACACCATTGTATCTTTTGACTTTGCTACATCAGTTATACCCGGTTGGCACACCACCATTTTCCCTCCTTATTTCGTTGCAGGAGCAATATTCTCCGGTTTTGCTATGGTACTTACCCTGATGCTGGTGACCAGAAGAGTTTTTAAACTTGAAGATTACATTACTATCAATCACATAGAGCTGATGAATATCGTAATTATCATTACAGGCTCTATTGTAGGTATAGCTTATATCACTGAGTTCTTTATCGCATGGTATTCTGGTGTTGCTGCAGAGCAATATGCATTTATCAACAGGGCTACAGGCCCTTACTGGTGGGCGTACTGGACCATGATGACGTGTAACGTTATTTCACCTCAGCTATTCTGGTTCAAAAAGATCAGGACGAATATTGCAGCTACATTCATATTGTCAATCATTGTAAACATAGGTATGTGGTTCGAGCGTTTTGTAATTATCGTTACCTCGCTGCACCGCGATTACCTGCCATCAAGCTGGGCAATGTTTTACCCTACGTTCTATGATGTAGGAGTGTATCTGTTTACCTTCGGTTTATTCTTTACAGCATTCTTGTTATTTGCCAAGTTCTTCCCTGTAATCAACATGGCCGAGGTTAAGAGTATTATCAAGTCATCATCTTTAAAAAGCAATAAGTAAAAATGGAAAGTAATAAAAACTTTGTATTAGGTATTTATGATGATGAGGATGTTCTCTTGAAAGCCGTAACCAAGGTAAGAGAGAGCGGAGTCAAAATTCATGAAGTATATTCTCCTTTTCCTGTTCATGGTTTAGATGAGGTACTGGGTTATAAAAGAACCAGACTTCCTATAGCGGCATTTTTATTTGGGCTGCTAGGTACTACGCTGGCACTGACCATGCAGACATGGATGCTGGGTTTTGACTGGCCTATGATTATCGGAGGTAAGAACTTTGCATCTTTACCACCATTTGTACCAGTTACATTTGAGCTGACCGTTTTGCTTTCAGCTTTGGGCATGGTAGGTACATTTATGATAGTAAGTGACCTGAAACCTTATAAAAAAGCCAGGTTAATGGATTTAAGAATTACCGATGATAAGCACGTAATGGCCATTGATCTTGCAAAAAATAAATTAACTATAGATCAGATCAAAAGTATAATCGGTGATAGCGGGGCTACCGAGGTCAATGATAAAAAATTTGAAGATTAAGAATTTTTTCGAGCATGAATATATATAAACATATAAAATTCGCTTCTCTTTTTGCTGTAGGTGCTGCACTTACTGCCTGTGGTGCTGAGGGAGACAATCAGGGGTTGGAGTATGCACCTAACATGTATCACTCTGTTGCCTACGAGCCACTAAAGCAGATCACCGATGAAAGTGCCGGTAATATGGCAGAACTTTTTGACAGTAATGAGGATAATCATGGTGAGTATTTCAACTCTAACCCATTGAACCCTCACGGGATGACAATGAGAGTGCCCCCTGCCAATACTGTTCCGAGATCTGATAAAGGGTATTTGCCTTACAGAATTCCAAAAGATAGCCTGGACCTGGCAGCCAGAACTATGAAAAGCCCTCTACCTAAGACTGACGCAGTTTTGGCTGAAGGTCAGATACTTTACGGAAGGTTCTGTGATCATTGCCATGGTGGGGCCGGTCAGGCAGATGGTCCCGTTGCAGAAAAATACCCTGGTATAGCTAACCTTACGGGAGCTGCTTACCAAAATATTACGGAAGGACATATTTTCCACGTTATTACCTGGGGGAAGGGGTTAATGCAGCCTCACGGGTCTCAGATTCAACCTGAGGACAGATGGAAGATTGCCAGATATGTTAAAAAACTTCAAAACCAATAATTCACCGGATACCCTGTTTGGCGAATTATAAATTGATATAAAGACAATGCCTTGGGCATAAAATATAATTGAAATGACTGAAGAAAGATTTTCGTTTACCTCCGGAGCTAAGAAGACCTTAATGATCAGTGGTATCGTTGGATTCGTGCTTTTGATTTTAGGTGTATTTATGAATATGAACTCTGGCCATGGACATGGAGATGAGCATCATGGCGAGGAAGAGCACGCTGCTTTACATCAGGTACCTGATAACCTGGTAGCAAGTTCAGAGACACCTCAGGATGGAGCAGGAGAGCATGCTGAAGAAGCACATGGAGAAGATGGCGGACACCATGGTTCTGCACCCTGGTTAAAAAACCTTTTTAACAACCTTTGGGTAAACAACGTCTATTTTACAGGTTTGGCCATCATCGGATTGTTTTTCGTAGCTATCCAGTATGCCGCACAGGCCGGTTGGTCAGCAGGTATGAAGAGGGTGCCACTTGCTATGGCTCATTGGTTGCCATTTGCAGGTATATTAATGTTTATTTCTTGGTGGATTGTGCGGTTGGATGTATTTCACTGGACACACGGTGACCTTTATCACGGAGACCATGCAGATAAAATACTATTAGGTAAGAGTGCTTTATGGTTCTGGCCTTTAGAAGCGGGTTCTGCAATTCCGTTATTTTACCTTCTTCGAATGGTCGTATTCTTTGCATTGTGGTACATGTTCTTTATCTGGATCAAAAGAGAAATGCTGGCAGAAGATATTGATGGTGATGTTAAACACTGGTATAAGGCAAGAAAGTATTCTGCTATCTTCCTGGTGGTATTTGCCGTAAGTTCTTCAGTGTCTGCATGGGATTGGATCATGTCAGTTGATCCTCACTGGTTTAGTACCATGTTTGGGTGGTATGTATTTGCCAGCTGGTGGGTAAATGGTTTGGCTGTAATCACACTTATCGTAGTTATACTTAAGCAAAATGGTTACCTGAAGGTTGTAAATTCCAACCACTTGCATGACATCGGTAAATTTATATTCGGTTTCAGCATCTTCTGGACTTACATCTGGTTCTCACAGTTCTTGTTGATATACTATGCCAACATCCCTGAGGAAACCATCTACTTCATTGAACGACTGGATTCAAGTCAGTATAAGTGGGTATTTTTCCTTAACCTGCTTTTAAACTTCCTGTTGCCGTTCTTATTGTTGATGACAAGGGATGCAAAAAGACATATGTCTTTGCTAAAGCTCGTTTGTCCCATAGTTATCGTAGGTCACTGGTTTGATTTCTACCTGATGATAACACCTGGTGTTATGCAGGAAAACGGAAGCTTTGGCTTCACAGAAATTGGTATGTTTATGATATTTGGTGTAGCGTTTTTGTTTGTAACACTCTCGAACCTGGCAAAGGCTCCGTTATATGCGAAGAATCATCCTATGTTAGAGGAAAGTTTACATCACCATATTTAATAGAAACAGAATTAAATTTAAAGATTAATATATAGGGATATGTTCGAAGTGATTATTGCTATAGGTGCCATTCTTCTGTTGGTTATTCTATTGACATTATTTAGAATAGGCACACTGGTCAATGTAGTAAAGGGTACAGACAAAAAGGTCGTAAGCACCAGCAACAAGGTAAACGCAGCACTGATGATAGTATTCATGCTGGGAGGATTAGGACTCTTTTTCTGGTATTCATTTGGCTATTTTGACAAATACACTATTCCGGTGGCTTCTGTTCATGGTGCTGACATAGACACTACTTTCTGGATCACCACTGCTATAACAGGATTTGTTTTTATCCTTACCAATGTGCTGTTATTTGTATTCAGCTTCAAGTATCAGCATAAGGAAGGGGCAAGAGCTACTTTCTTTCCTGATAATGTTAAACTTGAAATATTATGGACAGTAGTACCTGCTATTGTGCTTGCTACGCTTGTGTTCTCAGGTTTGAGAGCATGGAATAGCATTACCTCACCGGCATCCTCAGAAGCTGAGGTTGTCGAAGTTATGGGGTACCAGTTTGCATGGGCAGTAAGATACCCTGGAGTAAAAGATAATCAACTCGGTGATTACGATTTTAGATTGATCAATGATAAAGAAGGAAACCTCTTCGGAATAGATGTTACCGATGAGAACTCATATGATGATTTTGTTCCTTTGGAGATGCACATCCCTAAAGGGAAAGAGGTTCTGTTAAACATCAGGGCAAGAGACGTATTACATAGTGTATTCATCCCGCATTTCAGAGTGAAAATGGATGCAGTACCCGGTATGCCTACCCATTTCAAATTTATTGCAACCAAGAGCACTCAGGAAATGAGATCAGAGTTAGGTGACCCTGAGTTTGACTACTTTATCACCTGTACGGAAATCTGTGGTAGGGGACACTTCTCTATGAAATTGAAGGTGGTAGTAGATGAACCTGAAGATTATGAGGCATGGAAAGCTGCCCAGCCAACATGGTTGAAGCTGAATCCGGATTACTTGGAAAAGGTACCGGCCGACAAAAGAGAACTGGCAATCATTAAGGCCGGAATCGATAAAGAAGAATTAGAAGCATCATTATAGAAAGTTAGATATTATGGCAACTGCTGATATACACATTACTGAAGAAACTCATCATGATGGTCATGAGCATGATCACGATCATCATGGCAATTTTTGGACAACTTATGTTTTCAGTACCGACCATAAAATGATCGCCAAGCAATTCCTGATCACAGGGATTTTTTGGGCGCTTATTGGTGGTACATTATCTGTTATATTCAGATTGCAGTTAGGTTTTCCGGAAGCTGAGCTTGGCTGGTTGAAGCCTGTTCTCGGTGGCTGGATCACTCCGGATGGTAAACTTGACCCTGAATTTTACCTGGCCCTGGTTACCATGCATGGTACCATCATGGTATTTTTTGTACTTACTGCAGGTTTGAGCGGTACTTTTGCCAACTTCCTCATACCACTGCAAATTGGTGCACGCGATATGGCGTCAGGTTTTATGAATATGCTTTCTTACTGGTTCTTCTTTGCGTCCAGCGTTATCATGTTCATATCTTTGTTTATTGAGACAGGACCCGCTTCGGGAGGATGGGTAATCTATCCGCCTTTAAGTGCTTTGCCCCAGGCCGTAAACGGTTCCGGTTTAGGTATGACCCTGTGGTTGGTGGCTATGGCGTTGTTCATTGTATCGTCATTATTGGGTGGTATCAACTACATCTCTACGGTTATCAATTTGAGAACCAAAGGGATGTCATTCGCCAAACTGCCGCTTTCAATTTGGGCATTGTTCCTGACAGCAGTAATCGGTTTGTTGTCATTTCCGGTACTGTTTTCAGCAGCTTTATTGCTGATCTTTGATAGAAGCTTTGGTACCAGTTTCTACCTTTCTGATATTTATATTAACGGAGAGGCACTTCCTAACCAGGGAGGTAGCCCAATATTGTTCCAGCACTTATTCTGGTTCCTCGGCCACCCTGAAGTATACATTGTATTATTACCTGCGTTGGGTATTACATCTGAGGTTATTGCAACCAATTCACGTAAGCCTATCTTTGGTTACAAAGCAATGGTTGGGTCAATCTTATTCATTGCTATATTATCCTTCGTAGTATGGGCTCACCACATGTTTGTGTCGGGTATGAACCCTTTCCTGGGGTCAGTATTTATGCTATTAACATTGATCATTGCGGTACCTTCGGCAGTAAAAGTATTTAACTACCTTACTACTTTGTGGAGAGGTAACATCAGGTTTACACCTGCCATGCTTTTCTCCATTGGTTTGGTATCATTCTTTATATCGGGAGGTCTTACAGGTATACACCTGGGTAATTCTGCCATTGACATTCAGTTGCACGATACATACTTTGTTGTAGCTCACTTCCACCTTGTTATGGGTAGTGCGTCTTTCTTTGGTATGCTTGCAGGTATCTATCACTGGTTCCCTAAGATGTTCGGTCGTATGATGGATGCGAAGCTTGGTTACATACACTTCTGGTTGACATTTGTTGGAGTTTACCTGGTGTTCTTCCCTATGCATTATATAGGTATAGCGGGATACCCTAGAAGATATTACTCGTTCACTAACTACGATGCCTTTAATTCATTCTCTGATTTGAATATGCTGGTGAGTATTGCGGCTATCCTTACTTTGGCGGCTCAGTTTATCTTCATATTCAACTTCTTTTATAGCATGTACAGAGGCAGAAAGGCTTCGGCTAACCCGTGGCAGTCAAACACCCTGGAGTGGACAACTCCTGTGGAACCTGGACATGGAAACTGGCCGGGAGAGATCCCTACCGTTTACAGATGGCCATATGACTATAGTAAGCCTGGTGCTAAAGAGGATTATATCCCTCAGCACATACCTTTTTCTATGACTCCAGAATCAAATCTTCCTCACGAGAATGATATGATCAAATTAGAAGGAGATGAGACGAAGGTTGTAGTGGATGAAAAAAAGTAACATAGAGAACAGCAGGCTATTCTCAAGGTTTAGCCTGCTTACTCTTATTGCTGTATATTTATTAATACTGGTAGGTGGCATAGTAAGGAGCACCGGCTCCGGAATGGGGTGTCCTGACTGGCCAAAATGTTTTGGCAATTGGGTACCTCCGACAAATGTTAGCCAGCTTCCGGAAAACTACAAAGAGATTTATTCTCAAAAGAGAGCGAAAAAGAATGAGCGTTTTGCTAAATACCTTTCAGGGCTAGGATTTGATGAAACAGCTGACAAAATACTTACAGATGAGTCTATTTTAGTTGAAGCTGATTTTAACAAGCAAAAAACCTGGATCGAATATATCAACAGACTATTAGGTGTCCTGATAGGAATGTTAATCATTGGAACGTTCGTTTTATCGATAAGATTCTTGAAAACTGACAGAACCATATTCTATGTTGCATTAGCCACTTTGCTGTTGGTCATATTTCAGGGATGGATCGGATCTATTGTAGTGTCAACAAATCTGGTACCCTGGACAATCACATTACACATGTTTCTGGCGCTGCTAATTGTGGCATTGTTGGTATATCTGGTACATAGAACTGATTACTCGGCTGGAGTTGCCATGTGTTTCCGTAACAGAACAGTATTTTTGGTTGTTCTTGTGGCATGTATGATCACTTCGCTTATTCAGGTGGCACTTGGCACACAGGTTCGTGAAGCAATTGATGTCATTGCAGCTCAATACGATTATACCAACAGGAATTTATGGGTGGGGGAAATCGGGACTTCATTCCTGATTCATCGCTCTTTTAGCTGGTTAATATTATTACTACATGCAGTATTGATATATATTCTGTTTAAAACAAAGTCCGGTTCCGCACTTACTGTTGGATTAATGGCTGTAGTTGTGCTTACCGTTCTAACAGGAGTTGTTATGGGATATTTCGGTATACCGGCTTTTATACAGCCCGTTCATTTATTGCTCGGAACGTTGATCTTCGGCATGCAGTTTTTACTATTTTTGCGGGTGAGTGGAGTAAAAGGAAAATTGGCATTATAGCATTATGATTTTAAATGATACATACGGACTTTCAATGGCAGGCAGGCTCAGGGCTTACTTTGAACTAGTTAAGTTTCGTCTGTCTTTTCTTGTAGCATTTTCATGTGGCTTTGGCTATGTGTTGGGTGCCAGTGGCACAATGAACTGGGTACATTTCGGCATGCTGTGTCTTGGAGGATTTCTGGTATCGGGAGCTTCTATTACTATTAATCAGATAATAGAGAAGGATCTTGATAAATTAATGACAAGGACAATGAACAGGCCACTTCCGACAGGTAGAGTTACTGTTGGAGAAGCGGCGGTATTCGCTTTTGTATGTGCAGCGGTTGGGTTAACCATCCTTATGCTCTATACCAATATGTTGACAACGTTACTGTCGCTGCTTTCCATGATCCTCTATAGTTTCGTTTATACACCTTTGAAAAGAGTAGGCCCTATTGCAGTATTCGTAGGGGCCATACCCGGTGCCCTCCCGCCACTTTTGGGCTGGACGGCCGCCACAGGTGCAATTACTTATGAAGCGCTGATCATTTTTGGAATACAGTTCATTTGGCAGTTTCCCCATTTTTGGGCCATAGCCTGGGTAGCCGATGAAGATTATAAAAAGGCAGGCTTTAAGCTTCTGCCATCCGGTGGAGCCAAAGACCTCAATACTGCTATACAAATTATGATATATACCTTATTCTTGCTTCCGTTGGGATTACTTCCTGCAAAGTTTGGAATTACAGGTATTGACTCAGCTATTGTTGTAACTGTTTGTGGTGTTTTGTTTTTAAGCCAGACATTTGCATTAATGAAAAATGGCAACAGAAAGTCTGCCATGAGAATTATGTTTGGATCGTTTTTGTATCTGCCTATAGTGCAGATTGCCTATTTGTTGGATAAAGTGTAAGTAGAATGGAGATGACGTCAGATTTGAAATTAGTAGAAGATCCCAAGAAACCATTATCAATGAACCCGAAGAAATTTGCTCTTTGGCTGTTCATGATTACTGTGGTGATGATTTTTGCGGCTCTTACCAGTGGGTATATTGTACGACAGGCTGAGGGCAACTGGGTAATGTTTGAGTTGCCATTTGAAATGTGGGTGACCACTGGTATTATTTTATTAAGTAGTGTTACCATGCATTGGGCTTATCTTGAGGCCAAAAAGGATAACCTGGAAAGGGTGAAGCTGGCAATATCAGTAACCACCGTTTTAGGAGTCTTATTTTTGATCGGGCAGTTTTATGTCTGGAGTGTATTGGTAGATAGTGAAGTATATTTTGTTGGAAATCCTTCAGGGTCGTTTTTATATGTATTATCAGGTTTGCATGGTTTACACATTGTAAGTGGTGTTATATTTCTGATAATTGTATTAATTTCAACCTTTAAATATAAAGTACATTCAAAAAGCCTTAACCAGATTCAAATGTGTACATCGTATTGGCACTTTCTGGATGCACTTTGGATTTATTTATTTGTTTTTTTATTGTTGAATCATTAATTAGAGATTTAAAGAATCATTTATGTCAACTACCGCACATACAATTGATGACCCAAAGAGAAGTATTTGGGACGGTGGGCAGTCACCTTTGAAGGCAAGCTATGGAAAACTCATGATGTGGTTTTTCTTGCTTTCAGATGCTTTTACATTTTCTGCTTTGTTAATTACTTACGGACTGGTCAGATCTGCGCACCCTGCATATGATGGCGCTGCAGATGCTTTCACGTTCTCCAATACTTACTGGCCTATTCCTGAAAAGGTTTTTGAGGCGGTACCTTTTCTTCATGGCGTAAGCCTTCCATTGGTATTTGTAGGTATCATGACGTTTATACTCATTATGAGTAGTGTTACGATGGTACTGGCGGTAGAAGCGGGACATAGAATGGATAGAAAGAATGTAGAGAAATGGATGCTGTGGACTATCATAGGAGGTTTGGTGTTCCTTGGATGCCAGGCTTGGGAGTGGTCTCACTTTATACACGGTACTGATGGAGGTACAGTCATGAGCTTCCTTGTCAACGGAGAGTGGATAGAGAAAACTATTTTTGGTGCAAATCTGGCTGTTAATCAGTACGGACCACCAGATTTTGCTGCATTCTTCTTCTTTATTACCGGCTTTCATGGTACTCACGTTTTCAGTGGTGTGGTATTAAACTTCATTATTTATTACAATACCGTTACCGGAGTCTACGATAGAAGAGGACACTATGAAATGGTGGAGAAAGTAGGGCTTTACTGGCACTTTGTAGACCTTGTTTGGGTATTTGTATTTACATTCTTTTATCTGGTTTAAGACTTTAAAATATTTAATATATGCACGCTGAAGAAACAACACACGTTCAGGTACAGGCACCTGATAAAGCCAAAATCAGAAAAATATGGGTTACTGCCGGGATTCTGGCATTTATTACAGCACTGGAATTCTTGGTAGCGTTTACAATACCTTTGGATATGGAAGTAACAAGGATCACCATTTTCGTAGGTATGACCATCGTAAAAGCTTTCTACATCGTGGGAGAGTTCATGCACCTTAAATACGAAGTTAAAGTGCTGATCTGGTCTATTCTTATACCCATGATATTCATCGTATGGATGCTTGTAGCCTTTGTATACGAAGGCATGTCTATATTCGATGACCGTTATTTAAATTAATACGTATATATAAACTGATAAAATAAGGCTAGAGTAGATCACTTTAGCCTTATTTTATATACAGCTACTGTGAATAAGATCATAAAAATTGTTTTTCTGATAGTTATGCTGGCCATACCGCTGGCCATATTCATATTTCTTCGAATTTTCGGGGAGAACCGCTTCGATATTCCCGTCTACTATGCCGATGGTGTGGATAAAGCATATACAGGATGTACCTTCACTGAAGGTCGGTTTTTAGTTCCGGACAGCCTTACTGAGGGCAATACATCCCTGTTTATGTTTTTTAAGGACGATGGTACATACAATTTGAGAGAGCTTGATAATCAACTCAGCAGATTAACCGAATTGTTTGTAGCAGATACACCAAAAGTGACTATTTTTGCGACAGATTCATTACCTGGGTCGGAATTGCATATTACTTATTTACCAAAGGAAAGCATGAAAATGATTATGACTTGTGCTTTGGTGACGGACGTCTATAACCAGTTTATTTTAGTAGATAAGGAAGGCCAGGTTCGTGGATATTATGATACAGACCTTGACGAAATAGACAGGCTTGTCGTAGAAATAAAAATATTGTTGGAAAATGGAGCTCGCAAGTAAGGAATTGAAGTATAAGAAATTAATCATTGTGCTGTCTGTAGCTATCCCTTTAGCCGTAGCGGTGCTGTTTGGCGTAAAAATAGAGGGGTATGATTTCACCTTTTTGCCCCCAATCTATGCGAGCATTAACGGGTTAACCGCCATACTACTAGTAGTGGCATTTGTGGCGATAAGAAATGGTAAAGTGAAGCTGCACGAAAGTTTAATGAAGGGATGCATCGGTTTATCAGCTTCATTTCTGGTGATGTATGTGTTGTATCATATGACCAGCGAGTCTACACCTTACGGAGGTGAGGGAGTCATACGCTATGTATACTTCTTTATTTTGATATCTCATATATTACTTTCCATAGCTGTTATTCCGCTGGTGCTTTTTAGCTTTGTAAGGGCACTTTCCAGCCAGTTTGACAAGCATAGAAAGCTGGCAAAGGTCACTTTTCCAATTTGGTTGTATGTGGCTGTAACAGGTGTTGTGATTTATGTCATGATCAGTCCGTACTATGTACATTAAACAAGAACCAAAGGAGAAGAGGCTTTGTTTATTTAAATGATGAAAGTATTGGCCAAAATATTTACACTGGTTTTCGTTTTTCTTGTAACAGGAAGCGGTGAGCTGCTGGCTCAATGTGCAATGTGCCGTGCTACGGTTGAAAATAACCTGAGTAATGGCGACATAGGTATAGGAGCGGGCCTTAACTTCGGCATACTGTATTTATTTGTTATGCCTTATCTGGCTATCGGTGTTGTTGGATTTTTATGGTATAGAAAAAGTAAACTCCAGGCAAAACATGAACAAAGCAGGCGCAATTATCAGTGGTAAATGTCCCAGATGCCGTAAGGGAGATATTTTCAAAACATCAGCTTTTAATCTTCTTGCCTTTTATAAAATGCATCCGCGATGTCCGGAATGTGACCTGCACTATGAAAGAGAACCCGGCTTTTTCTTTGGTGCCATGTACATTAGCTATGCGTTCTCAGTGGCTATTTTTGTGGGCGTTGGGCTGGCTTTATCCATTCTGGGCGACTTCTCTTTAGAGGTCTATCTTTTTGCAATTATTGGTGTTGTCGCTGTGCTTTTGCCATTCCTCTTCAGGTATTCGCGTATTTTGTTTTTACATCTTTTTGGTGGGGTGCGTTATGAGCCCGAGTATAAGAAGAGTGTGTCAGAAGCAGTGTGATTATCTCCGTTTACCAAATAGTTTTACTTGTGCCATTCAATTGGATTTAACAGTGTGCCATAACTAACTAATAAGGTACCTTCCTTCTTTTTGCCTAATTGTCTGACTAGTCAGCAGCTTATAAAGTGTGGCTGGCTTTCACAAAATTTTTTTAGCTAACAGCATTCCTGCATTCCATTTAGATGCATTAATAGAAGTAAGAGATACCTGATGCTTTCTAATGGAATCGAATCTGGCAAGATTTAAGATATGTTCCTTCCTACTGTAAGTTTAACAGCGGATAAGATGTAATATGCACCTCCCAAAACTTATAAACTCCCCAAAAATAGGGAGATAACCATGTCACTAGTTTTAGGTATTTTTAGCTATTCTCCTTACTTATTTCTATGAAATTCTAACAATCGAATTAAAAATTTATAATTTCGAATCTCGTCTTTCCATTGTTGCTTTAATATCATACTTAACTAGTATTTATTAATAGTTGCTGATCTGTTTATTTGATATTTTAATAATCTAATTTTTTTATTTATAAAATATACATGCTAATCAAAGTTGATTACAAGTGGATTGCACTAATTGGCTTGTTGTTTTCATTTATTTCGGGGTATTCGCAGCTGACCGCGGACTTTACCTATGTGACCCCGGGTGACTCCTGTGGAAGCAGAACCGTTCAATTTAATGCAGGTACATCTACCGGCAGCATAACTGATTATATATGGGGCTTTAATGATAAGGATACCGGTACTTCTTTAGGTACAGGTTCCGGTATGAATACCATGAAGAACTTCCTTTCACCAGGCACATACGTAGCCACACTGACGGTTTCTGGCCCTGGAGGGGTAAGCTCTAAATCGGTGGATATCAGGGTTTATAATAAACCGGTGGTGGATTTTAGTACAGATGTAGTCGAGGGGTGTCCTCCACTTGACGTTACTTTTACAGACTTAAGTGGTGCCGGGGATGGGGTAATCACAAAGTGGGAGTGGAACTACAATGATGGTACAAAAGATGAATTCACATCTTCCTCATCTCCTACACATGGCTACTCTGCCAGTGGAGAGTATACGCCAACACTTATTGTGACAAATAGTTTCGGGTGTACCAACTCGAAACCAAAGAACAAACTCATTAAAGTTTACAATAAGGTGACACCAGCCTTTTTAGTTTTTGATAACTATAGCTGTAGTACACCTCATATGGTTAATATAGAGAACCTTTCTCCGCTGAATGGGGCTTTTAACTATTTATGGGACTTTGGCGATGGCAGCACCCCTGCAATTGATAATAATAATATAGTATCCCATGAATACACCAGCTCAGGTGTATTTAAAATTAAACTCACGGCAATAAACTCTCCGGGAACGTGCTCCGCATCCAAAACAAGCAGTGGTTCGCAAAACGTTTACATTGGAGAGCCACAGGCGGATTTTAACCTCCCAGCTCAGGTATGTGTGGGGCAAGGGCTTAACATTGGAGCACTTGCTGATCCAACCGGATTAAGTAATTCAGGACGATGGTATTTTGAAGATACAAATACTACTGCATCAGGTACTTCGTCATACCATGTATTTAATATTCCTGGCGTATGGAACGTTTCCTACATTTCAAAAAATTCTTATTCCTTATGTGAGAGCAAAGAAGTGATCAGGAGTATTACCGTACTGCCTTCTCCTGACGCTGACTTTAGTCTTGACCTTCCGGACGGGTGTCAGGTGCCACATATTGTTACGTTTAATAACTTAAGCACCGGTGCCGCCAACTATGAATGGAATTTTGGAGATGGCACCCCTGTATTAACTACAGCCAGCACTGCTCCGGTTACGCATAGCTTTAATACTTATGGTACTTTTACCATTAGGTTGAAAGCAATAAATGCTGACAATTGCAGCGATACCAAGCTTTATCACTATGTCAGAAATAAAAAACCTTCCGTTGATTTTGATTATTCTCCTCAGGAAGGGTGCAGACCGTTAGCTGTTAAGATCAAGGCCAAACCTGTAGCTAATGATCCCATTGTTCAATACTCATACATATTCAGCGATGGTACAGTCCATACCAGTAACCTTCCGGACTTTACCCATACGTTTACGGCTTCCGGCAGCCATACCATTAAGGTGTCTATACTTACACAGCAGGGATGTGTGGCTGTCTCTGATGAAAAAGCTGTCTCTGTTAGTGACGTGTGTTTTGGTACCGGAGGTGGAGCCGGTGGTGGTGGGGGCGGAGGCCCGCTTGATTTTATAAGAGCGCCGGGTTGCTCGGACAGATATACATTCACCTTTGAAAATACCATTCCTAATTCGACGGTTATTTCCTGGGATTTTGAGGGTACGCTCATGGTTACAAACCAGAACCCTATTACCTATACCTTTCCTGATAACCTAGGTAAGAAGGAATGGATAGTTACAGCCAGAGTGCAGGAAAACGTAACGGGTGCACCGATAGTTGAATATAAAACAGGTGTATTGATTGTTGATGAAAGGGCTGATTATTCTATAGATAACACCGATATATGCAAGAATGTGGAAGTCAATTTCAAAACATTGGGAATAGACTCAACCCTTATAAAGACTTATACCTGGGACTTTGGTGATAGTACCGGGCGGCTGGAAATTGATAATGAAACTTATTATAACGATAATCTCACCTATCATAGTGGTGATGTCAGTCATATCTATAAAGACAATGGTGTTTTTTACACAAAACTTATCATCGAAGATGTGTTTTCCTGTCTTGACTCATTAGAGTATCCGGTACCTGTGGCGGTTAAAGGCCCAGAGGCTGGGTTTGAGCTTGATAAGAACAAGTTTTGTGGAGATGATTTTATAGTAGCGCTTTCAGATACTTCAGTAGCTAATGGCATAACGCCGATCATAAGCCGTATGTGGGAGTTGGGAGATGGCTCCCCGGTGCTCACTCCGGCAGGGGATACTACCTTTCTGCATAACTACACACATAACACTTTCTATAAAGATTATACCATCAGACTTGAAATTGAGGACGCTGTAGGGTGTAAGGATAGTGAAGAAAAAAAGGTGCAATCCTATGCTCCAAAGGCTGATTTCTGGTCTAAAGATACACTGAGGTGTGAGAAATTCAATGTCTTTTTCTACAACAGTTCTAAGGCACAGGTATCAAGTAATAATCAATATACCTGGGAGTATGGGGATGGTATTACGAGCAACGGATATTACGGTAATCATACTTTTCCGTCGGATGGTAAATATTCTGTCAAACTTAAGGTAGTTGATAATGGTGGCTGTGTTGACTCTCTGGTAAGAGAGGATTTTGTAAAACTGGTTAGGCCGGTGGCTGACTTTGACATTGGCTCGGATACCTCCAAGTGTGTTGGTACCTTTTCACTTCCTTTTGTCAGCACTTCGACATATAGCAAGAGTTTCGAATGGGATTTTGGGGACAATGAATACTCTTCAACAAATCAAATTGAAGTAAGTCATTTTTATGAAAAGGCAGGACTTTATGATGTGAAATTGTCCGTAACAGGTTTGGATGGTTGCACTGATGATACTGTAAAACAGGTGAAAATAAAAGGACCTGTTGGAGAGCTAAAAACATTTGGCGATTACTTCTGCCTCGGCAATGACTATTCGATAAAAATTGATGGCAACAACATCAAGGATTTCTATTGGGACTTTGGTGATTTATCCCCAACCGACGGACTCGTCAATCAGGATTCAGTAGTACACCAATACCAGGCCCCTGGCAAATACCTGCCAAATGTTATTCTTCTGAGTCCGGAAAACTGCCAGATTACTCTTCAGGTTTTGGATACCGTATATGTTGATAAGTTGGATAACGGCTTGCCCGCAAATATTGAATGCGGAGATACACATACCACCCTTAAAGGGTCAACAGCCCTGAACCTGCCCGGAAAATATTACTGGGAGGGGCCTGCCACCGCTGATTTTCAGCCAGACATATACTCGATGGAAATACAGGTGAACACTCCTGGTTTTTATTCTTTACGTGCCAAGAACAGTAGTTGTGGTCAACAGGATAGTGTGGAAGTAACAAGCTCAGGCATTATCCCGGATGCAGAGGCCGGCGCCGATCAGAAAATTGATTGTATTGATGAAGATGCTCAGCTATATGGTGCTACCACCACGGCAGATACTCGTTACGAGTGGTCCGGACCGGCGGGTGCCGTATTTATTCCCGATCATACTGTATCAGACCCCATAGTGAATGTGCCGGGCACTTATAAACTGAGAGTAATACAAAAAGAATGTGACAAAACAGATCTGGTTCAGGTATTGCCGTGTTCACTTGATCCAACGGATAAAATCATTACTCAATGTGCTGATATACCTGGCTTACCTGCAACATACCAACAGTTTGACCTTACCTTGCTGGATAACACGGTTGTAGGCTCGGTTCAGGCCAGTGTGTCCTGGTATGAAGACCAGGAATTTATCCAGATCGTAGCGACCCCTAAAAGCGTACCCCTCACCCATAATAAGCCATATTTCGCAAAAATAAGCAGTATGGATGGCACCGAAACAGCCCGGGCAAAGGTGACTGTGATCGTGCATGATTATGTGAAGGCCAGCATTGTAGCTGATGCCGATAGTATCTGCATTGATGATGGCCCCATAACACTGAAAAGGCAAAATTTTGGAGGAAATGAGCCAGGTTTTGAATGGTATTTTGAAAATAGAAATAATCCGCTGCCGGGGGAAAAGGAGCAGGTTGATATCAGTGAACCATCTGCGAGTGGATGGTACTTTTTAAGGAGCCATAGCCCTTTTTGTCAGGACTCCTGGGATTCTGTAGGCGTAAAAATTTACGAGAAAGCCCAACTTTCATTTACCAGTTCTTCCCTTGGTATCACTTACCATGATGAGAATATGGTCGAGCTTCCATTGGAAATCTACCTTAAGTACCCTGAGGATATCAGCAATATAGTCTGGTATCCGGACGGAATGCTGAGACAGCAGACAGCTGGAGGATCTTTTCTTTCTCTTAATCCTGATAGCTTGGTGGCACGGCCATTCCACCAGGCAGTAAATGAAGAAGAGGTGTTTAACTATGAGGTTACCGTATTTACCGGGCCTGAAGGAATAGGTTGCGAATCCAGTGCTTCAATCATCGTAGAGAATTTCAAACCTGTTGATATCCCGAACATATTTTCCCCTAACAATGACGGGATAAACGATACATGGGTAATTGATGGACTGGCCAAATATCCCAATACATCAGTAAAAGTATTTGACAGGTATGGCAGCCTGATATATGAAGGTGATCATGGGTATCAAACTCCGTGGGATGGCACCTACAGAGGGGCTAAAGTGCCTTTTGGTACATATTATTATGTGGCTGACTTTCAGGGAAGTGAAGATAATACCGATTATCAGACGGAAGGTTGGGTAATGGTCGTGAAATAAGGAGTGGATAGCATGAAGAGTATAACTATAATAATAGTACAGATCGGATTATTTGTGTTTGGAATTGCTGAGCTTTTTGCGCAGCAGCAATTTCACTTTAGCCAGTATATGATAAATCCGTACGTACTGAACCCTGCAGTGGGAGGTACGTCCGACGCACTGGATTTAAAATTAGGGTACCGAAGTCAGTGGCAGGGTTTTGATGGAGCCCCTGCATCATATTACTTCACTGGTCATACACCACTAAGGATTAAATCAAAGCCTGACCCTACTAAAAAAATTGTCCCGTTTCATAGTGTAGGCGCGCTGATCTATCAGGATGAAGCCGGTCCGCTGAGGAGGCTCTCTGCTTTGGCTTCCTATGGGTACAATTTACCACTTACACCTAAACTACGCCTGGCCATGGGACTTTTTGCAGGAGTGTTAAACATTTCCATAGACCAGTCTAAGTTAAACTTCGGTCAGGACGACGAGGTACTTAGTTATGACTCCAAAACAGTGCCGGATGCAAGTGCGGGAGTATGGCTGCATGGTGATCACTTTTTTCTGGGGCTTTCGTCTAACCACCTTTTTTTTAATGAACTCAATTTTATAACAGATAGTAATGATGAAAAAGACAACCTCACCTATCACTTTCATTTTATTCATGGATACAACATCCCACTCGGATACGCCGGCAGGCAGGGGTATGATTACTATATGGTTCCTTCTGTACTGGTGAAATATGCGGGAAGTGGCACCTCTCCGTCGGCTGATATCAATTTAAAGGTGTTCAGGAAGGATCTGATGTGGCTGGGAGCATCTTACAGGCATAAAGATGCCGTAGCTATGCTTTTCGGCATGACCCTGTTCAAAAACAACGGCCATGCACTCGAATTGGGCTATTCGTATGATTATACCTTAAGCAACATCAACGTGTTCTCCAACGGCAGTCATGAGATAGTACTCAGCTATAAGATTCAACATAAACAAGGGGTTTTATGCCCGGATAATTTCTGGTGACAGAAAAAACTAAAACTAAAACTAACTAAACAACTATGATAAAACGATTACTACTATTTGAGCTTGTATGTATCCTGTTGGCTGGGGAAATATACGCTCAGTCCGATGAGCCGGTCCTTGAAGGGTTTAAATCCTTTAACCAGGGACAGGCTTTTACCGCCATAACTGTTGATGCCAATAACAACGTATGGGCAGGAACGGACAAAGCCGGAGTGTTTCTGCTTGACCAGCAAGCAAATTCTGATGCATCAGCCTTCGACCTTAAAGCCATTGCAGACGGTAACTTTGAGGTGAAGAATTTTTCTGTTCAAACCATGGCTGCTGACCGTGAAGGCAATCTCTGGATTGGTCACTCAGGACTTGGCGGTGCCAGGGCATCACAGGGCGGTGTGGAGCGCGTGGATATCAGTAGTTTAGCTACACAACATTACTCTCCTGACAGGGATGCTAAATGTTTTACGTACTTACAGCGCGATGGTATAGGTACTGCAAATGCTAAATCCATTACCGTAGATATTAATAACACCGTATGGGTAGCCCATCGTTATCATGACCTGTTGGTGACGGGTCCGGGAGGGAGTTATATAGTGACACCCGGTACCTTTTCGTATAAAAAGGCCGGAGATACCTATTTTAATGCCCGGGGCACTTACAACGATATTCAAAATAGCAATGCTGCTCCCGAACTGCCATACCCGGCTTATACCTGTAATCCACCCATTGATAAAACCCCTCAATCCAGATCATTCAGCGCTATTGGAAGTGATTCATCAGAGGTGTGGGTGAGCCATTTTCCCTATGTGGCGGATGATGAGGTAACAAACTTTCCAGCGAGAATATTAAAGTACGATCTGGATGGTAACTACCTTGGAGAGGTTCATTTTGCAACTATAGGTATGCCTGTCGGTGGAGTGTTTAATAGTATATACCTCTCTCCCAAAGGCCATAAATGGGTAAGCAGCAGTTTTGCCGGAAAAGGTTTTAGTGTAATGAAAAACGGAGTTTGGAGCTACATTAGTATTGATGATATTCCCTGTATTATACCTTCAGGGGCACGCGTTAATGATAATGGTATTTGGGGTAACAAGCATGGCAATGTATTTATAGGTACTAATAAAGGGCTCATTGTATATAATGGCAGAGGGCCGGTACAGCACTCATCGTCCTATACCTTTTACAGCACGACTATGCATAGCGATATGATTTCCGATAACATTATGGGAGGTTATTCTGAAAACGACAGTATTCAGTGGATCGCCACTGATAATGGAATTATGAGAACCATAATAGGAAGGTATGAGGCAGAACTACCGCAGGATTCGGATTACACTTCCTGTAATAATGCTGATATGAATGCAATCGAAAGCATTCTAAGTGATCCAAATGTTAAAAATGACAAAAGCTACCATATATATAAAGTTGAAACAGAAATTTGTCGGCAGGATGGCCCCAACGGACACCTGTGCAATGCTGAGAATATTTATGCCATGATGAAGGCCAATGTCAATTTAACTGTGGTTAACCCATTTGACTTCCCTCTGGATGGTCTTACAAAACCCTTTCTTGATGAAGCTACTCCTGCTGACCTTCTGGATCTACAGGATAATGTAAATGCCTGGGAACCTGGAAATAACAGTAACCCGGAAACCGGGGAAATTCAGTACATAAGAGATGTAGTATCGAGACCTGAGCTGAAAGAAGAACTTGAAAGCAATGGAGCTCCTTTTTCTTTTATCAATTTTTTCGGATCAATCGAAGATAGTTTGACTGAGAATAATGTAAACAGAGCTCACCTCTATAACCTGCAAAAAGAGGTCAACTCAGGAAAAGTAATTGCATGTGATAACGTATACCAGTTATATAATTCGCCGAACTTTATCATTTCCAGAAATATATTTCAAATCGTCAATAACTCAATGCTTAATTTAGGCTTGAATTGCGATATCCAGGGTGGATTAAAATCTTATTTATATGACCCGGTGTACATATACCCGAATGATCAAACGTATACTTTGGTCAATTATACGGCTGAAGGACATATGCTGTATCCCGGTAAAATAACCAGGCAGGTAATTGAAGAATGTGGTGCCGTAAAGGTGGTGACAGTAGGAGAAGGGACACAATTCTGTGGAGACAATACAGCCGGGGAAAACAATGCTAAAGGTAATACTGTTGGCGGGCTCATTTTGTTTAAGAATGTGGATTTTCGATTGAAAAAGGCATTTGAGGATCTGGAGAACTAATAACAACTAAATGAAAACAGCAATGAAATATATACTTACCATAACTTTAATATATCTGCTTGCCGTAGTAGCAGCCCATGGTCAGGATGACCTTTTTGATAAAGAATGGGAAATCCATCAATATCAGGTTACTTTTCTTGAAGAGACCTCTGATTTCTATAATAAAAATTCCTCGGAGAATATATTTGATTTTAATGGTATAAAGTTCTCTTTTACTTCAAACGGCGTTTATACCACAATCAAGGGAGAAAAACAAAAGGATGGAGAATGGTCTATTAATAATAATGGCGACAGTCTTAAAATTGATGGCAGGCAATACCATCTGGTAGAGCTTAGTGAAGAAAATCTGATTTTTAGAAATTATACCCTTGAATATGCCGATACCTCGGCCCGATTGGATACTGTTTACTTTTATAATAAACTCAAACCTGTACCCGGAAGCGAAAAAGTCACGGGAATAAAGAAACAAACGCAGGAGAATACTCTTGCAGTATACCCTAACCCTTCTGATAATATTATAACTATAAGGCTGCTGTCTGATGCTCTGAAAGAAGAGCATGTACAATACAGAATATTGAATATAAACGGAAAGGAAATGGATAAACAGCCTGTTCCCAAAGGCAGATCTGCTTTTGATATTCAAATCGGGACTTTACCAAAGGGCGTTTATATTCTGGAAATCTTGAATCAACACAGTAGAAGGCTGGCTATTCATAAGCTTCTCAAAAAGTAACCGAACAATTTGGTGGTTAAAGGCCAATCTTACCTGAACTGGTGAGATTGGTTTTTTATTTTAAAGTTGACCAGGAATAACATTTACCGAAACCCTGCCGTAAAACACATCGTTCTACAATAACCTAGACACCAAAGCCATGAAAAATCACATAGACCTATCTGATGCTGAATTTTCCCGTCAGTTCGCCAGTTGCCAGGTTGATCCTGCCATCTTTAATCATGAAGCCCATTTGAGGCTGGCATGGGTACACATCAGGCAGTATGGTATAGAGAACGCCATTGTAAGAATACAAGAGCAGTTGGAAGCCTTTGTGGCCTATGTAGGAGCGCGGGATAAATACAATAAGACATTAACCATAGCGGCTACCAAAGCAGTATATCACTTCATGTTAAAGTCAGTGTCTCATAGCTTTCATGATTTTATCAATGAGTTTCCTCAGTTGAAGTCAAACTTTAAAGCACTGATGAACGCTCATTACAGGATTGATATTTTTAATTCACCTAAGGCCAAAGCGGAGTTCCTGGAGCCGGATCTGCTACCGTTTGACTAACTTCAGATAGGTTATATGGTACTCCATCATCAGGCATTTGATTTTGGCTCAAAACGGTTAATTGAAAAGATTACCGTAAAGGCCCCTTTCAGGTTGTCAGTGAATTTCCCTGATGAAGCCTGCTTTATTTACTTTGAAGAAGGGACTACAAAGGTAAATTCGCCATATGAGCAGGTAGCCGCAAGCTCAGGGGAGTCTGTTTTGCTGAAGTGTGGTAATTATTTCGCTGATTTGCAAGAACTAGCCACTAAAAATCAATATGACATTCTTGTGGTGCATTTACCACGTACTGTATTAAAAGAGATATATAAAGGAGACATTCCCTCATTTACCGCGAGGCAGGAAAAAGCAAGCTTTATCAGCAAGATCAATGAGGCTGCCATGATCAGGGAGTATATTAAGAGTCTCAATTTCTATTTTGAGCACCCGTCTGTAGTAAATGATGAACTCCTCTCTCTCAAAGTAAAAGAACTGGTACTCTTACTCATCCAAACCAAAAATGCGGGTTCTGTTGCCGACCTCTTTGGTCAATTGTTCACTTCAGTGCAGATTGACATCAGGCAAGTTGTTGAGGCCCACATCTACTCTGGTATTTCCATAGAAGATATGGCAGCGCTTTGTCATCTGAGTGTATCCACTTTTAAGCGCCAGTTTAAGAAGCTATTGAACGATACACCCGCCAGCTATATAAAAAAGAAACGGTTACATAAGGCAAAAGAATTACTTGCCTTGAGCCATTTGACTATAAGTGAAATAGCCTATCAGACAGGTTTTATTGATGTTGCCCATTTTTCCAACTCTTTTAAAGCTGCTTATGGGTGTGCACCATCATTGTACAGGCAAAAAATAATAACCTAGTCTGCCTGGGCCAAAATTTCAAATAAATGGACTTTTCATACAAACCGGAAAGTCAGATATCTGTCAAATTTGTGATAGGAACTAATAGATAACTATCATGAAAAAGACCTTTAATATACACCAGTTCGGCCCATGGGCACTTATTACAGGAGCCTCGTCCGGCATTGGACGTGAATTTGCCCGTCAACTTGCGTCAGGAGGTATTAATGTCGTACTTGTTGCCAGAAGAAAGAAATTACTTGAAGAACTGGGAAAGGAACTTGAACACAAATACGGTATTCGGTATCGCACAGTTGAGGCTGATATGTCAAATGAGAAAGCTTTTGACAAAATACGTAGCATAACGGATCCCCTGGATATTGGACTTGTAATATCCAATGCGGGAACCGGTGCTCCGGGGGAGTTCATCCGTTTACAGCCTGATAACTTGCTGAAAATGGTACAAACCAGTGTGGTGGCGCATTTGAAAATAGCCCACCATTTTGGAAACCGGCTGGCAGATAAAAGAAGAGGGGGCATAGTGCTGGTCTCGGCTATGGGGGCTGCGGACGGTTTGCCATTCATGGCCAATGATGCCGGAACGAGAGCCTATATTCGAAGTTTTGGGCTTGGCCTGCATACGGAACTGAAAAGATATGGCGTTCATGTAACCGTGCTTGTGCCTTCACCCACTGATACACCGGTGGTAGCACACCTGGGGTTCAGTGCTGAGAAAATGCCAATGAAACTGCTCTCTGTCGAGCAATGTGTCAGAGAGGCCTTGCATGCACTGGAGAAGAACCGCCCCAGTATTATACCAGGCTTTATGTACCGCCTCATGGATGCCATTGTGCCCTCTTCATTGTCAAGAAAAATGTTTGCTAAAATGCTCGCAGAGGGGAATGGTATCAAATTAAAAGTAACTTAGATGAATGGATAAGCTATTGGCAGAAATACGCAGTTGTACTATTTGCCTGCCTCACCTGGAGCATGGGGTAAATCCGGTATTGGCTGCTCATAAAAATAGCCGGATAGCTATAATAGGTCAGGCTCCGGGCAGTGTGGTACACCGGACGGGTATCCCCTGGGACGATAAAAGCGGCGACCGCCTGCGCGAGTGGCTGGGGTTGAGCAAGCCAGAATTTTACAACCCTGAGATAGTGGCACTGATACCTATGGGCTTTTGCTACCCGGGCAAAGGCAAATCGGGTGATCTGCCACCGAGAAAGGAATGTGCAACGGCGTGGCATAGTAAACTGTTTCAAGAGCTGAAAAGGATAGAGCTTACCCTGTTGATTGGTGCTTATGCTCAAAACTATTACCTGCAAAACCGACAACTGTCAACACTCACTGAAACGGTTAAAAACTTCCGGGCTTACCTGCCCGGTACATTTGTCTTGCCACATCCTTCTCCAAGAAATAACATCTGGATCAAAAAGAACCCCTGGTTTGAAAGGGAGCTCCTCCCTCAACTAAAAAATGTTGTTGAATCTATTGTCGGTAGTTCAGCATAAGTAATAATGATACTTTAAGCCAGGCTTAGGATCCTCTCATTTACTTCATTGTAAAACGGGGTGACAAGGGCATGCCGGGCGCTCTGTTCCATTACATAGTCAACGAGAAACTTTTTTTCAGACGCCTTTCCACTTTCGACATCCAGTTGCAATGAAGATTTGGCACTATATGGGAATTTGGAAAGCATATGGTAAGAGGTTGAAACGTCATCGTCAGACAACAGTATGCCCTCTTTCTCAGCCAAAAGCTGTATCTCCACCATCATATTCTTTAGCACATCCATGAGATGCCTGTTGGCAGATAGCTCTCCGAAAGAAATGTTATATGCAGTAGTAATAGCAGCCACCGGAGCTACAAAAAGATACTTCTTCCATAATACGCCCTTAATGTTTTCCTCAAAGGTAATATCAAGACCTCCCTTGACCAGTAAATCCATAAGCCACCGGTAATCATTGTGGGATTCGCCCCCGATAAATATCTTGCCCGGTCCGCCAACATGTTGAATGTATCCCGGATTTTTTACGTTTGAGGCCACATAAATACAACCTTCGATGATTCTGCCTTTATTCAAATACTGCCGGATGAGTTCTTTACCATTGACCACATTTTGTAATGTTATAACTACGGTATCATCACCAATACAGCTTTCATAAGCTTTGATTATACTTTCGAGTGAATAAGACTTACAGGCAAGAATCAGTACATCCAGTATTCCTATTTCTTCCGGGGCATCGGCTACCCGGTGAGGTAGTACAGTCAGCGTGCCAGCCGCGGATTCCAGAGTCAGTCCGTTTTGTACGATGGCTTCCTTTGTTTCATTCCTACAGATGAATATGATCTCCTCCTGTTTACTCTTGTGATAGTTTTTGGCCAATGACACGCCTATAAAGCCTCCTATTCCGCCGATCCCGGCTATTGCTATCTTTTTCATATGCTCAGTTCTATTTAATGGTATAGGCAAAGTAAACTTCTATGAAATTTTGAGTTGTTGTATAAATATAGGTTACTTTTGTGTAAACAAAGGTTTTGAAGTGGACAGAACATTCTTTATATACCAGGATTTTGAGGTTTACTCCGTAGATGAGTTTTCCTGGCAGAAAGAAAGGCACAGGCATAATTTCTTTGAATTACTTTTTATTGAGTTCGGCATGGGTACTCACGTTTTAAATGCCAATCACCATCATTTTAAAAGCCATGATATCTATTTTTTGACACCAGGGGATGTACACTCATTTAAAACCTCGGAACCCACACGTTTTCATTGTCTTCGGTTTTTGCCAGGTTTCTTTAGTAATACAAATGAGGCCGGCGAACTGGAGAAACTTTTTCATTATCATAACCGAACAAAAGGAAGCCTGACACTTGGGAGTGCCGATAAATTATTCATGGAATCTTTGGTGCTTAAAATTATTCGGGAAGCAGCCCAGCACAAAAAGCGGCATAGCGAATTGATCCGATACCTGATGTATTCCATTTTACAGCTGATCCTAAGGTATGCGACAGTTGATGAAAATTCATTTGGAAAAAATACTGAAGATCTTAAAATAGATAACATTTTGAGCTATATCCGGGCAAATATTGCAAACCCCCACAAGCTAAAGAAAAAGATAATAGCCGATCGATTTAACGTTTCAGTTAATTATATCGGAGAGTACGTTAAAAAGCATCTTAACATCTCGTTGCGAGAGTATGTGGATGTAAGTAAAATGCACATAATCACGGAAAGGCTTCAGCAGAGTGACCGGACTTTTTCTGAAATAGGAGGTGAGTTGGGGTTTGCCGACAGTAGCCATTTCAACCGGTTTATACACCGGCATACAGGTAAAACACCATCGGAATATAGGAGGTCATTAAAGAGATAAAAGAAGTTGCTCAACAAATCAGGGCATGGTACAAAATTTGAGCATTACCCCTTCATTTGCAGGAAGCCCGGTTTAATTTTAAAAAAGCACTAAATTGTTTGCGATTGGTATTTGCTTTCATTCATGTTAGATATTTAGCTTATTTTTAGGCAGCTGTTAGAGCCGGGGAAAAGCAGGTTGGATCAAGTATTTTTTATTATTTTAAAGTTGCTAAAGTCAAAACCATATTATCTGTTAGGTATATCGCTGGTACTCCTGTTAGCAGCTGTTATACTTTCCATTGGATTTGTAAACAGACAACAGCCGGAGGAGGCCAACGTACGTGAAATCCAAAATAATCTTGCCTCAGAGATCACCAGCCTGCAAAAACAGGTGGTGCCAATACTCGAGATACTGGAACGGGACGAAAATATTGAATTTTCGGATGTTCAGCCCACTCCCTATGCCTTCTATATTTTCAAAAACGGGCGGATGGTTTACTGGTCAGATTACCGTTTTGTACCCGACTACCGATACCTGAAAGGTGATTATACATTGAAACTGATAAGAACCCTGAGAAAAGATTTCCTGTCCAGAAGGTGGGCTATTAACAACAGCGACTTTGAAGTATTTGGGATCATTCCGTTGCACAATGACTATAAGATAGACAACAACTATGTGCAGTCGGGATACAACAGGAGCATCTTTCCAGCTCAGGACCTGACCATTTATGATTTAAAGCACAAGGAAGGAAGCGAAGTATGCATTAATGGCACCGAGTGTTTATTTAAAGTTGAATTTCACGAAGGTCATGTACAAAAGAACCTGGCAGTGAACATGGCTACATTGGTGCTGTATTGCTTTGGAGGTATACTTCTGCTTGTTTTTGTGATAAGCAGAGCCCGTAGAATGGCCAAAGGAAACATAGAATACAGCTTACTGTTTGTCGGAGGCTCACTACTGACGATAAGGTTACTGATGCTTATTTTTAATTTTCCAGACGCACTGGTACAAACTTCGCTTTTTGATTCAAGGCATTTTGCATCATCCTCATTCAACCCTTCATTCGGAGACCTTTTTCTGAATATTAGCTGTCTTTTGGTAGTATCTGTACTCTTATTCAGGCATTATCATCGTTCGCTTTTTGTAAGATATATTCTTCAGGCACCGGAAATAGTCAGGCGAATAACCGCAATTGTACTGGGCGGTCTGCTGTTTCTGACCTTTCATTACCAATATCTCATATTTCAAACTATCTATCACAATTCGCAGATCACATACGACATCAACCAGACTATACGATTTGACGGAAACAGGGTGATGGGGTTTGTGATATTTATCACCAATACCGCTATTGCATTTTTGCTATTTCACGTCCTTTTCAGGCTATTGCAGGTCATAAGCAAGGGCAAACGGTTTGCTATATATAACGTTTTTGCCGGAATGCTGGCCTTTGGAGTGGTTAACTGGCTAATTGGCCAGCAATTTCTGCCTGCGGTGATCGTGGCAACGTTATTCTTTGCTATTCTTATCATTACCAGGCTGCCCAAATATATCTCGAGGTTAAGATATAATACCTTTCTCTACCTCTTTTCAGGCATACTTGCATCTTCATTAATTGGTACCATTGCCATATATGAATTCGAACATGAGCGAGAACACGATCGCAAGCTTAAATTTGCCAACCAGTTTTTAATAGAGAATGATAACCTGGCCGAATTCCTGCTTTCCGAGGCCAATGATAAGATCAGAGAAGACGTGTTTATCCAAAGCCGGATGTCAAGCCCTTTTCTTTCCAAGGATATTGTAAGGTCAAAGATCAGGCAGGTATATCTTAGTAACTACTTTGATAAATATGATGTACAAATCTACCTGTACAATGCCAATGGGCAGCCCTTCGAAAGTAGCTCAGGCAGCCTGATGCCCAGTGAGATCAAGAAGTTTAATGTAGAAGAGTATAAAACGCCATACGATGGTATTTACTTCATCAACAGACTTGGACTGAAAGCGTCTAAACGATACCTGGACTTTATAGAAGTTAAAAAGCGTGGCATACTCGTGGGCTATGTGATACTTGACCTGAACCTTAAGCGGATAATTCCTGACAATGTCTACCCTGAACTGCTTGTTGACAACAGGTTCCTGTTTCCATATCAGAATTCAAATTACAGCTACGCCGTCTTCATTGATGGCGATATTAACTACCATTCAGGTGACTATAACTACATTGTAGACTTTAATAAAGAGTACCTTACTATTCCTCAGCTTTTTGGAGGCGGTATCAAAGCGGCAGGTTACCGGCATTTGGCTGTGAAAGACCAAAAAGGAAGAATTGTAGTGATCAGCTCCAATAACCATCCATACTCTGATCTGGTTTCAAATTTCTCTTTTCTCTTTCTCATCCAGGTATTTATTATACTGCTGATGGCTGGAGGCTATGCATTTTATTTCAATTTTCAGAATACCAGCCTCAACTACTCAGCCAAAATACAACTATATCTTAATGTAGCGTTTTTTCTGCCATTGTTTGCTGTAAGTATTACTACCCTTAGCCTTATCAACTCCTCTTTTAAAAAGGAAGTTAATGAAGAGTATTACCGTAAGGCAGAGAGCATAAGCAACAATATAGGTGATGATCTCGACCAGTTCATGCGGAGTGTTGATGTTGACCGGGAAGATCTGCCGAATCAGCTGTCCGAAGTTTCCAAATTTGCAGGTGTTGATGTCAATTTATTTAGTATCAGAGGTAAACTGCTGGCTTCCAGTCAGCCAATGATCTATGAGAATAACCTGCTTTCCAGGTTTGTAAACCCTGTAGCCTACGCCAAAATAAAGGAGCAGGGGCATAATGCCTACGTAACCCGTGAGTCTGTGGGTAAGCTCCAGTACAACACCACCTTTTATGGTGTAAAATCCTTCGATACAGGTGAGTTGATAGGCATGGTGAGCATCCCTTTCTTTCAGTCTGAATATGCCCTTGAACAAAATCAGATTGAGGTGCTAACCAATGTGATCAATATATTCACCATTATCTTTATAGTGTTTTTGATGATTTCATACCTGGCAGCAAAATGGTTGACTTTCCCACTGGTTTTCATTACTCAGAAACTAAAAAAAACCACCCTCACGGCTTTCAATGAGCCCCTGGTATGGCACGCCGACGATGAAATAGGCCTCATGGTGGGAGAGTACAACCGGATGTTGGTAAAGCTTGAAGAAAGTAAGAAGGCACTGGCCAGAAGCGAGAAAGAATCCGCATGGAGGGAAATTGCCCAGCAAGTGGCTCATGAGATAAAAAACCCACTTACACCCATGAAGCTCACACTGCAGCATCTGAGCAGGAGGCTGAAGGGCAAACATGATGATGATGAACTGGAAAAGCCGATCAATAGTTTATTACAGCAAGTGGATACACTTAATGACATAGCATCTTCATTTAGCTCTTTTGCGAAAATGCCTATCCCGGAACATGAACCGTACGAATTTAGCGCAGTGCTTAAGAATACAATTAACCTTCATCGAAGTACGGAGAACGTTACCATTCGCCTGAATATGCCGGATTACCCGGTGTACACAATAGGTGATGAACAACTGATGGGGCGCATCATCTCCAATATTATTATCAATGCCATACAAGCTAAGGAAGGGGAGGTACTGACTATCGAGGTAATATTGAGTGAAATGAAGACGATGAAATTGTTATTGGAAATAAAAGACAACGGCCCGGGCATTGATGAGTCAATTTACAGTAAAATATTTATACCCAACTTCAGCACGAAAGAGACCGGGTCAGGCATTGGTCTGGCAATCGCCAAACATGGTGTGGAACATGCCGGCGGAAAAATCTGGTTTGAGACCGAGCTGGAAAAAGGTACCTCGTTTTTTATCGAATTGCCAACTGTTAGCTAGGTGTTGAGGCCAATTATCATATTGGTTACCCTTTGTTGCATTAGTTTACCTGCCTTAAGCCAGGAAACCGGAATGAAATGCAAATGGGTCAAACATTTTGGCGCCCCCTTACAGTTAGATAGCCTTTCCCTTATTCCCAATACGCTCAAAATACAGCATTCCGATAGCAGTGCATTTTCGGTTGAGCACAATATGAGTCGTGGCGAAATAACCATCAATACACAATTGCCCGTAGACTCAGTTCTGGTATGCTATCAGGTTTTTCCGTTTAGTTTTCACCGGCAATATTATCATAGAAGCCTTGAAGTATACGATTCCGGCGCTTATTTCAAAGACCCGGTCCGGGAAGAAGACCAGCTGCTGAAAAGAGAAGAGCTGTTTGCCATTGAAGGATTAAATAAAAGCGGGAGCATTAGCCGGGGTATCTCCTTTGGTAATAATCAGGATGTGTTTGTCAATTCAACACTTAACCTGAACCTGGAAGGAAAGCTGACCGATGACCTGAACATCAGGGCTGCCATTACAGATCAGAATGTGCCCTTCCAGCCTGAGGGGAATACTCAGCAGTTGCAGGATTTTGATAATGTTTTTATCCAGGTTTATAATGACAACTTCTCTGTAACAGGCGGCGATGTGGTGCTGAAAAGTAAGCCATCATATTTTATGAAATATTATAAAAACGCGCAGGGCGGGCTGGCAGAAGTGAATTATAACCTTACAGACAGCATGCAGGCCACTACATCACTAGGCATCTCCGTAGCTAAGGGGCGGTTTGCGTCCGTATTGGTGCCTGCACTGGAAGGCGTACTCGGTCCATACAGGATACCTGGCCCCAATAACGAGAGCTTTGTCATTATACTGGCCAATTCCGAGCGGGTATTTCTCGATGGCAAACAATTGGAGCGTGGGTTTAACAACGACTACGTTATTGATTATAACAGTGGTGAGATCACCTTTACCAACCAGGTGTTGATCACCCAGTTTTCGAGGATCAGGATAGATTACGAATATTCCGACCAGAATTACAGTCGTACCATATCAGCAGCAAGCCACTATCAGGAGATGGGCAGGCTGAGCCTTTTTGTAAACGCTTATAGCGAAAAAGATAACCGCAACCGGCCTTTGTTACTGGATCTGTCAAATGAAGATAAATTGTTGCTCAGTACCGTTGGCGATGAACTTGAGCGGGCTGTGATATCCTCTGCAGATAGTGTGGAATACAGCAATGAGCTTATCCTGTATGAGAAAGCGGATACTACCGACCTTGACGGAGTTACCAGGGAGGTATACCGGTACAGTACCGATCCGGAGAAGGCCATGTATAAAGTCACTTTTTCTAATGTTGGTATAGGGAATGGCAACTACATGCAGGCACAAACCACTGCCAACGGAAGGGTGTTTGAATGGGTATCTCCTATCAATGGTATACCTCAGGGGCAATATGAACCCGTAATAAAAATACCTGCTCCCAACAAAAAGCAACTTATCAATATTGGTGGAGAATATAAGATCAACAAATTTGAGCGGGTATTTTCTGAAATAGCCTTCTCCGATCAGGATGTGAACCTCTTTTCTGAGCTCGACAGTAATGATGATAAGGGGTTCGCGATCAAATCGGGCGTTATTTCTGAGGGAAGGCCTGCCGGTTTTTTGCCTGATTACAAATGGACCTTATATGGTGACTTTGAGTTTGATGAAAAGCATTTCAATCCCATTGACAGATTCAGGTACATTGAATACGACAGAGATTGGGGCTACGACCCTGGCACGGACAGGCGGAGGGCAGATGACCGGATAGTTAATGCAGGTGTATCTCTCAGAAAGAATACTGATAACGGAGCGTCTTATGATGTCAGCTACCGGAACCGTCCCGGACAGGTTGATGGTTTTCAACATCGGGCCGGGTTTGATAAAAATGTGGGAAAATTTTTTATAAAGACATCTTTATTCAGACTGGATACCGAGCAGGATTCGATTGCTGAAACCTGGACAAGGTATTCAGCGGATATATCTTACAGATCAAAGTGGGTAGTGCCCGGCTATGTGCGTCAGATAGATAAAAACAGGGTAGAGGCTCAACTTTCTGATTCCGTTGTGAGGTCAGCCATGTATTTTGAAGAACACGCCTTTTATATCAGAAACGGGAAGGAGGCACCTGTTGATTTTGAGCTCAGGCACAGCATCCGGGAAGACAAAAAGCCACTGGAGGGAGTAATGGCAGAGTATTCAAATTCGAACACTAGCCAGCTTACCGCAGGAAAAGACCTTGGCAAACATAAAATTAATGTGCTGTTTACCTATAGAAATCTGGAAAACCTGCTGCTGGATGAAAATGAAGAAACCGTATCCGGCCGGCTTGACTGGCAAAGTACCTGGCTCGACAGGCACATCAGGTCGGACCTTACCTATACCATATCAAATAGCAGGGAGCCCAAACGCGAATTTGTATATATCAAAGTACCCCCGGGTGAAGGTACACACACCTGGCGAGACCTGAATGAAGATGGCGTGCAGGATCTTAATGAGTTTTTCGAAGCAATCAATCCCGATGAACGGAACTATGCAAAAATATTCATCCCTACCAATGAATTCGTAACGGCATTTCAAAACCTGTTCATCTGTAGGGTTACACTGGAAATGCCCAGGGCATGGAGAAAAGAAAAGGGCTTAAAGAAATTTTTAAGCAGCTTTTCCAACAACACCTCATGGTCGGCCGATGTAAAAACCACGGATAGAGACCTGGATACAAGGCTTTTGGCATTTGCCAAAGGTACAGGTGAAGACGACCTGCTGTCCGAGAAAAACATTCTGCGTTCAACATTATTCTATAACCGCACCAGCCCTAAATATGGTGCTGAAGCTGGTTATCTGAACTCAGGCCTTAAACAGCTTTTACAAGGCGGATTTGAGTCCAGAGATATTAAAGAATATACCTTTGGAGTCAGGGTTAACCTTTCAAGGGTTTACAGCTTAAATATCAAAACATCTGCGGCCACCAAAGCCGTGAATTCAGATTTTCTGGAAGGCAGGAACTACCTGATAGATTCGAGGAAAATAAGCCCTGAAATAGCCTGGCAGCCCAAAGGTAATATCCGCATCTCCGCTCAATACGGATATGAAAGCAAAGAAAATAGCCATTCTTCAGAGTCAGGAGAAAGGGCATATCTCAGCGAGTATATTTTTGACATTAAACTAAATAAAGCTGTTAAAAGCACCTTTAACGCCCGGCTGCGATATGTGGAGATCGACTTTCAGGGTGAGGAGAATAGCCCGATTGGCTATGACCTGCTTAATGCCCTACGGCCGGGGAAGAATATCTCCTGGGGGATCAACTGGCAACGGAAAATAACTTCCGGCCTGCAATTAAACCTGAGCTACGATGGCCGTAAATCAGAAGATATAGATGTTATACATATTGGTCGTGTGCAGGTAAGCGCGCTGTTTTAAAGCTACCTTTTTAAGGGACCATAAATTATTTTATTTCCTCATACAACCATTTGGTCACCTCAAACCACTAACTTATATCACCTATCGATATAATTAAATGCATTCGGAAAAAGAACTTGCTGATCAGTTTTTAAAAAACAGGAGTGAGGAGGCATTCAGAGAGCTCTACCGTCAGAAAACACCCGGCCTCTTTCGGCTGGCGCTCCACCTGTGCCGGCAAGATCAGTACCTGGCTGAAGAAGCGATACAGGAAATGTGGATCATAGGGGTAAAGAAGCTGAAGGATTTTCAATGGCGTTCGTCACTGCAGACCTGGCTCACCGGTATTCTGATCAATGTGGTAAGAGCATATCAAAAAAGGCATATGAAACAGCAGGGTGATCTGGAAGAAAGCCTAAAAGCGAAAGAGAGTGTAGTGCTGCCCACAATATTTACCTCCTATGATCTGAGAGAAGCCATAGGCCGTTTGCCGGATGGTTACCAGCAAGTGATCATCCTGCATGATATAGAAGGATATACACACAAGGAAATAGGCCAGATGCTAGATGTCAATGAAGGGACCAGCAAAAGCCAGCTATTTTATGCGCGCAAAGCCGTGCGCACATATTTAAGTGAAAAGCACATTAAACCATATCAGTCATGAATAACCACGAACAACTAACACCTGCTGAGCAAGAGGCATTTGAGGCCTTAAAGCAGCCTGTTCAGCCGGATATTCAATTGGAAGACCGAGTTGTGAACGCGCTGAAAAAGGAGAAGCTTATAAGCACAAACTCAGTATGGAAAGGGTGGACGTTGAAAATAGCAGCCTCCATAACACTGCTTGCTGCGGGAATCATAATAGGAAAAATAATATATTCACCCATGGAAACACAATCACAATTCAACTACATGCTGGTACTTTATGAAGATAACCGTTTTACGCCGTCGGACCCTGAAGAAATGTTTATGGAATATTCAAAATGGATGACAGGTATTCAGGAGCAGGGAGTGACCATAGACGGGCAGGAAATGAAACCATCTTCACTGTTTCTCGAGCCTGATGGCAGCCAGGTTACTACCGATAGCAAACGTCGGGTAGGCGGGTATTTTGTAATCAACGCCGGTTCGCTGGATCAGGCTATGAAAATAGCCAGGGATAGTCCTCATCTTAAATATGGAGGGAGTATAGAAGTTAAAGAATTTATGATCAGATAAACATATTAAAATGAAACAGTTAATTGTAATTACCTTTCTGCTGTGCTTCTGCATGGAGCCCGGCATAGCACAGTCGGGTGAAGCCGGCGAAAAACCTTCCATACCCATCGAAAAGCTGGAGTGGCTTAAAGGATACTGGCTGGGAGATGGTTTTGGTGGTGTGTCAGAAGAAGTATGGACTCATGCAGCAGATAATACCATGATGGGGATGTATCGTCATATTAAAGACGGGAAAGTTACTTTTTATGAATTCATGCACCTGACCCCCGAAGGTATGAAACTAAAGCACTTCAATCCGGACCTGACCGCCTGGGAAGATAAAGAAGATTTCGTACGATTCCCTTTAATAGAAGTCACCGAAGATAAAATCATCTTCAAGGGTCTCGAAATATGGAAGAAATCAGAAGACGAAATGGAAATGTCGCTCCGGCTCAACCGCAATGGAAAAATTGAAACAGAAGTGTTTCACTTCAAACGATCGGCTCTATGAATTTTATCAATAACCTTAAAAAACTCTTTTCCTTCAGAGCCCTTCTTTCCTGTAGTGTTATTTGATGAGGATTACGCGTTTTCAAGGCAGTGTGGGCTGAACCTTAAATATGCTTCAACTTCTGCATTACCTTATTGGCAAACACGAAATCGTCAAATTCCTTCACGCCGGTATTCATCAGGTCGTTTTTATTTCCTTCCCAAAGCTTTTTACCCTTATAGAGAAACATAATGTTTTCGCCGATTCCCAGCACCGAATTCATGTCATGTGTTACAACAATGGTGGTGATGTTATATTCTTCGGTAATCTCCAGGATAAGATCATCGATAAGGATCGAAGTTTGAGGGTCCAGGCCTGAGTTAGGCTCATCACAAAACAGGTAGTGGGAATTGTTGACAATAGCCCGCGCAATACCTACACGCTTTTTCATTCCACCACTGATTTCCGATGGCATTTTGTTATTTTGTCCGGCCAGTCCCACACGTTCCAGGCAAAAATTTACCCGGTCCGTTTTTTCGCCTTTTGGCATTTTAGTAAGTACATCGAGAGGGAACATTACATTTTGCTCTACAGTTTTAGAATCAAACAGGGCACCTCCCTGAAAAAGCATACCAATCTCACGCCTGACCTCGGTTTTGACATCACGGTTGGCACGAGTGAACTCCTTGTCATCGAAATAAACCAGACCTTCATCAGGCGGGATAAGGCCCACGATACATTTTAAAAGTACACTTTTGCCAGTACCACTGGACCCGATGATCAGGTTGGGTTTACCTTTCTCAAACGTGCCACTGATACCCCTCAGGATTTGTTTGTCTCCAAATGATTTATGTATGTTCTCTATTCGTATCATTTTATAAAAGCAATTGGGCTAATAAATAATCGGCAAGCAGGATGGCAATTACACTTTGAGTAACTGCGGAAGTACTTGCACGGCCCACTTCCAGTGCCCCCCCGGTAGTATAATAACCTTTAAATGAGGATATGGAAGCTACAAGAAAAGCAAAAACAAAAGATTTGATCAGTGCAAACGTCACTGTATATTCATTAAAATCAAACCGGATACCGTAAACATATTGCGTTGGTGTAATGACACCGGTAAGTAATCCTGCCAGGTAACCCCCAACAATAGAGAGCAGCCCTGCAATGATCACCAGCATAGGGTACATTAGCAAAGAACCCAGTATTTTGGGCAGTACCAGGTATGATGCAGAGTTAATACCCATTACCTGTAGTGCATCAATTTGCTCCGAGATGCGCATGGTACCCAGCCCGCTGGCCATGCTTGAGCCCACTTTTCCTGCATAGATCACGGCTATAATGGTCGGGGCCAGTTCCAGTATCGTCATGTCCCTTACCACGAGTGATATTACATAATTAGGGATCAGCGGACTTACCAGGTTGTAGGCCGTTTGAATGGTAGTAACTGCTCCTATAAAAAAGGCCACTAGTGCTACCAGAAAAATGGAACCAATTCCGATGGATACGCATTCATCAATGGTTAGCTTGAAGTAGGTTTTGAAACTTTCCCGGTTAACGAAAAGAGATCCTAAAAAAATAAAATACTTGCCTATGGTTTCCATTAATTCTCTAAAAGATTATCGCGTTCAGGCTTTAAATTTCTACCTTTAATCCACTCCTTACAAAAAGATAGTAATATTATGATTAATGGTTTGGCTTTAAAAATGTTTTCATAAAAAAAACAAATTGTACAAATAGAAAATGAGTAGACTAGTAGTAATTACAGGTGGTACAAAAGGCATAGGAAGAGCGCTGGTAGATATTTTTTCTGAAAATGATTTTGATATCATTGTTTGCTCCCGCAACCTCGACGATCTCAATGTTCTGAGAGATGAAGTGCAGGAGAAATATGGCAATAAAGTTCATATTATGAGAACCGACATGGCTGATAAGTCAGAAGTCGATTACTTTATAAAATTTATACATGCCCAGGAAGGGAAAGTTGAGGTTTTGATCAATAATGCAGGACTTTTTATTCCCGGCAAGATCCATAAAGAAGATGATGGTGTGCTCGAGCAAATGATCGAAACCAACCTGTACAGTGCTTATTATATGATTAGAGGCCTGATAAAAAAAATGAAAAAGGCCGGATCCGGTCATATATTTAATATGTGTTCAACGGCGTCATTTGTGCCTTATGTCAATGGCGGATCATACTGCATATCCAAATTTGCCATGTTGGGAATGTCAAAAGTATTGCGGGAAGAAATGAAGGAGCATGGAGTAAGGGTGACCGCAGTGATGCCCGGTGCTACTTATACGGCAAGCTGGGAAGGTGCGGACCTGCCGGAAGACAGGTTCATGAAGTCCGGTGATGTAGCGGCAGCCATTTGGAATGCCTTTAAAATGTCTGACCGAACGGTGATAGAAGAAATTATAATGCGCCCTCAGTTGGGCGATATTTAGCAGTGCACAATGTACAGTGCTTAGTTCGTAGCTGTTGAAAAGGGTGAAACCTTTGTGGTGTGCGCCATCGTTAAACCGGTAGATGTTGGTGATCGGTAAACAGAAAGCGATAAACCAAGAACAGTATATTGAAAAACAGTAGATGGTAAACTGAGAACGGTGAACTGTAAACTGAAAAAAAACTAACTTTGCAGAAACAGATCAGCAGGAAAGAAGTGAATACAGAAATAATAAGGACCAGACAATATTGTAACAGCCTTACTTCATATTCGAGAAGGAAAACCCGCGTGGTAGATATTGGTGGAATACCATTGGGAGGTGACTATCCGATCCGTGTGCAGTCCATGACTACGGTAGATACCATGGATACCTTAGGTTCGGTAGAGCAGGTCATACGCATGGTAGATGCCGGTTGTGAATATGTGAGAATAACCGCACCAAGTATTAAGGAGGCCCAAAACCTGGAAGAGATCAAAAAGGAATTGCGAAGGAGAGGGTATAATGTTCCGTTGATCGCAGATATTCACTTCACCCCCAATGCTGCAGAGCTTGCAGCCAGAATTGTCGAAAAGGTAAGGATAAACCCCGGTAATTACGCCGATAAGAAGAAATTTGAACAGATAGAATATACCGACGAGTCGTATAACGCCGAACTGGACAGAATAAGAGAGAAATTCACGCCTTTAGTCAAAATATGTAAAGAGTATGGTACCGCCATGCGCATAGGTACCAATCACGGTTCTTTGTCAGACCGGATCATGAGCCGTTATGGAGATACACCGCTGGGTATGGTTGAGTCTGCACTTGAATTTCTCAGGATCTGCAATGACCTGGACTATCACGATATCGTACTGTCTATGAAAGCCAGCAATACCCAGGTTATGGTGCAGGCTTACAGGCTTTTGGTCAACAAACTGGATGAGGAAGGACTACAGCCTTACCCGCTGCACCTGGGAGTTACCGAAGCTGGAGAAGGTGAAGACGGGCGTATCAAAAGTGCTGTAGGCATAGGTGTATTGCTTGAAGATGGCCTGGGAGATACTGTACGGGTTTCTTTGACAGAAGAACCTGAGCTGGAAGCACCGGTTGCCAAAACTATGGTAGACCGGTATAATAACCGCGCCGGGCATAAATCAATTGAACCTGTAAATGAAAATCCGGTTGACCCTTTTAGTTACAGCAGGAGATACACACACGAAGTTGCCAATGTGGGCGGACAAAACGTGCCTCGGGTAATTGCCGATATCAGCAAATTGGATACAGATGATTACAAGGATCTGAAAGGCATTGGCCATTTCTACCTTCCCGAGCCCGATAAATGGAGGATGAATGACCTTGGAGCTGACTATGTCTACTCCGGCAATAGCCCGGTACAATTTATGTTGCCCAACGGATTAAAGGAAATTCTGGATTATAAAATATGGGCGGAAGCTTCCGATAAGGTCAATAAAGTTCCGATGCTGACCGTTGATGAGTATTTAAGCAATAATTTAAAGCATAACGAAATCAACTTCATAAGATTGGAGTTAGAGGATCTTGATGAAGGGCTACTATCTTCGCTGATAGCAGACCATACAGTAGTTATAGTGTTGGAAACACATAATGAACACGGAATGGCTGAGCAAAGAAGGGCTTTCTTTAAGTTGATCAATGCGAAAGCGGATATACCTGTAATTATAAAAAGAAGCTACCCCGCACTTTCTGATGACCAGCTACAGATATACGCAGCAACTGACGTGGGTGGGCTTTTGATCGACGGACTTGGTGACGGGGTAATGCTGGGAACTGAAAATGCAGGAAAGGGCAGAAGTAAGGAACAGCTGTTGAACCTTATAGAAAACTATAATAACACCGGCTTTGGTATTTTGCAGGCGGCAAGGACCCGGATGACCAAAACGGAATATATTTCGTGTCCTTCATGCGGAAGGACGCTGTTTGACCTGCAGGAAACCACTGCCATGATCCGTAAGAGAACCGATCACCTCAAAGGAGTTAAAATCGGTATTATGGGATGTATTGTAAATGGCCCGGGTGAAATGGCCGATGCCGATTATGGATATGTTGGATCAGGAAAAGGGAAAATCACATTATACAAGGGGCAGGAAGTAGTGAAAAGGGGAGTGCCTTCGGAAAGAGCGGTAGACGAACTTATAGAGATCATTCGTGAGGGCGGAGACTGGTTAGAAAAAGAAGAAGCATAAAAGCTTATAATCATGAATAACGACAGCAAAATGAGAGAAGATAGCCACAAAAATTCATTGAAAGACTATTTTGCATTAGGTGAAGTATTTGGGTACTTTTTTAGAAAAAAAGACCCTTCAAGGCCGTCCAGTGTTAACCTGAAAATGATGCACGGAATCAACAAGATATCTATGATCATATTTCTAATCGCCATAATAGTTTTAATCGCCAGACATTTGTTTTAATGGATATAGAAACATTTCGAGATATTTGTATTAATAAAGCCGGTGTTACTGAGGAGTTTCCATTCGATAATCAAACGCTGGTGTTCAAGGTAATGAACAAGATGTTCGCCCTGGCAGATGTTGACCTGTTCGAAAGTGCCAACCTGAAGTGTGACCCTGAAAGAGCCGTACAGCTTAGGGAGCAGTATGCCGGCATTAAGCCCGGGTATCATATGAACAAAAAACACTGGAATACGGTAATGGCGGATGGAAGTGTCCCGGACCCTTTAATTGTCGAACTTATCAATCATTCTTACGATCTGGTGGTAGCCGGGTTGTCCAGAAAATTGAGAGATGAACTGGAGATGTACAACAATACTACTAAATTGTAAGCGTTAGACTATTTTCGCCTTTTTCTCTTTAACTTATGATTTTTTCAATCTACCTTTGAAGTTTGGTAAGAACTATGCTTAAATGGCTTATAATCATGGATTTTAATATGGTTAGGAGCCTGTTTGATTTTTTTGCATGATAAAAATATATCACCTCATAGCTGGCATTATCCTCTTTGGCGCCATTCAGGCTTGTACTGAAAGAGCGATCTGTCCTGCTTATCAGAGTGCCTTTATTCATGATAAAGAGGTGCTTGAGAGGCATTTTAGCTATTTCGGTGAAGACTCCATGCCGAAAGTAATGGAGGCCAGTAAAGACAAATTCCTGATCATTGAGCCCATGTCTTACCGCAAGAAGCTCAGAAGTCTGCAGACCATCCCTATGGAAGATGTCTACCCGCAGGAAGACGATTCCCTCGCTTTTGAAGATGAGTTTTATCTTGCAGAACGGGAAGGATATGACTCAACGGCGGTTATAGCTGTAGATACCCTCGAGGCTACAGCTGCAGATAGCGTATACATGATCTCTCTTAAAAAGGAGAAGTTTAACATTGATCAGGAGTTATACCTATGGTATCTCCGCGAGTATCTCGTATATCCGGACGTTGCCCTCAGCAAGCAGCAGGCTGCCGAGGCAAGTGCACTTGAAGCCCAAAAGGGGAAAAAGAAAAAAGGATTCTTTGGCTTCTTTAAAAACCTCTTTAGTAAAAAAGATAAGTCTGATAATACTAATTTTGATGTAGAAACATCGGCAACAGAGCTGAATCAGGAGGAACCTAAAGAAAAGAAAGGCCCTTTTGGTTTCCTGAAAAAGAATAAGGATAAGAAAAAGAATAAAGCACCGAAGGAAGAAGACGAAGATGCTCAACCTACATCAGCACCGCCATCGAATGAGGATGAGGATGACGGTGAAGATGATTTCTGATGTATTCTGTAATCTATAAAAACGAGAACATAAAGGCTCATTCCTGATTGCTAACCCTCCCTTATTTTATCGACGACACCTACGTCTCGCAAAGCATTGTGAATAGTGAAATTTAATAGATCGGCTGCAAACGTTTTCAGGCAATTTGCGTTATATAAATATGAATTTTAAAGCTTAAGAGATGTTTAAAAAACTGCTTTTTGCACTGTTTTTAATTTTCATATCCCCACTCGATAGTATGGCTCAGGAGCGATTAAAAGGACCGAGGGCTAAAAACCTTAAAGCCTGGGAAATGGAGCCTGCTATTGCATCTACGGTTTCAGAAAACAGACCCGAGAATACCGGACCTAAGGCTAAGAATAAAAAAGTATGGGAGACCAAGGGCTCTGAGGAAAAACAACATATTACTATAGAAGTTGCTGTTGAAAAAGATCAACTATACGGTGTCAAAGCTAAGAACACCAAGCCATGGCAGGATAATAGCATCGGCAGTCAGCATAAGATTCCGCGTTTTATTGCTCCGGTATTGATTCTTCTTATTTTAGGGCTATAACCTCGTTAGTGTAATAACAGGTCATTTATAATCGGGAATATTCACGCCCAGTATAATATCTCTGCGGGCAACCCACATGTCTCCCTGTTTTTCTAAGGTAAGCAGCCCCGAACCTGCTCTGGGAGAAGAGCTCAGGTCACTCTTCTTCAATAACGGATCATCTTTGAAATGATAAGTGTCTATATAATACTCATTCAGGCCGGGTTCCTTAATGGTAGGATGGATGTGTGCTGCAGCAGTACCGCCGGGATATGACCCAGGCTTGAAGGTATAAAAAGTATACTTTCCGTCATCACCGGTTTTGACCCAACCGCGAATGTATCCGTGCCTTTTTGCCCAACCTTTTTCATCCCCGCGGGTGGGGTAAATACCGGCTTCGTTGGTATGGTAGACATATAATATCACGTCTTTGGCGGGTGTTTCTCCATCATTTTGATAAATGATACCCGTGATTTTAATTTTGTTGTCATGCTGATCAAAATCAGGGAGGGTATCGATGGAAGTTAATACACGGCTTCCATATTCATAAATGGCCTCACAGCCTTCACATGGCCCGCCTATATGGCGTGCAGATTGTTTCGTCCGGGTTTCTTCAGAAGGGTTACTTTGCTGTGCGTTACAGGCTGCGATACATGGAACAGCCAGTACAAGAAGAAGTAATTTTTTCATAGGTCCATTAGCTTATTGATCTAAGATCAATTTAGTTAAAAGACAGTAAAATTTCCAGGTAGTATGTAGTGAGCAAGCTGTTGTTTGACCCTCATAGAAGCCTAACTATCAGGGGTGCTAAAAGCATTTTTTGATAAGCTTTTCATCGATTTCGCCTTGTTTCATACCGAGCTCCACAGCTTTATGAACATCATTACATGCTTTTTGTTTTTTATTGGTTTGTAAGTAAACCAATGCCCGGAAATAATAACCGAGATAATATTTTGGTAAACCTTCCAAACCTTTGTTCAGGTCTTCCAGGGCTTGTTCAGGATTATTAGAGAGGTAATGGCTATAACCCCGGTTGATATAAGTGTACGATTCTTCGGGAAGAATATGAAGGGCCTTATCAAACGCTTCAATGGCTGAATCATATTGAGCTGCCTGAAAGTGGCTCAACCCTTTATTGCGCCAGGCTTCGGCATTGTCAGGGTTTAATTGAAGTACTTTATTCCAATCTTTTAAAGCTTCCGGCCATTGCCGCAGCTCGCTGTAAAGCACTGCTCTTCTGAAATATATCTCTTCATTGGCTGAGTCAAGGGCAACAAAGCTATTATATTGCGCAATGGCTTCAGGGTAATTTTCTTTTTGTGTATAGATGAGGCCGGAATAAAGATAAGGCCATTTGAGGTCACTTTCCTTTTCCTGGGCAATCTGATAATAATAAAGGGCACTGTCTGTATTTTGCACCTTATAGTGTACATTGGCGAGGTTAAAATATGGTTTGTAGCTGGCCGGGTCAAGGTTTCTGGCCTGATGCAAAAGTTTCAGAGCATCATGTAGCAGTCCGATTTCAAGGTAGGTAAGTGCCAAATCGGTGAGCGTCTGGCTAGTGACCTTAAGCTCAAGCGCCTTTCTGAATTCCTCAATCGCATCCTGTCTTCTCAATTGCCTTGCGCGTACTACACCTTTAAGATGGTGAATGTCAGCCTGATCACTTTTATACCTGTCAAGCTTGTTTTGGGCTTCTGCAAGTTCACGCTGAGTCAGCTGTTTACCCTGGATTTTTTCCCGGATCTGGATTTGATAATTATCGTTAATATCCAGGGCAACATTCGTGAATTGAATAGCTGTATGATAATCCTTACGTTGCTCATAGATCTCGGCAAGTCGCATGGCAGCAGTAAAACTTTGCGGATAAACCAGCAATACTTTCCTGAAATGCTCAGCGGCCATAATGGTATCCCCTTTTAGCAGGGTTTCTTCGGCTTTTAAAAGAAGCTCAGTTTTACTTTGAGCAGAGGAGGCTAAAGGTATGGCAAGCACAAAGAGTATGTATAAATATTGTTTTGCAATAGATTTCATAAGCAAATGTTTATAAGCGCCAACCATGGAAATCGAGACCCAGTCAAATATAAAAAGCCTAATCAAAAAGTGAATAATTACCAAATTGATCGGCAGGAGCCATGGGTTTGATGAGCGTGGCACCCTCATTATTGATGTCGCCGATTCTGGGAGAAACGGAGTAACTTCCCATTTGGTCCGATGGGTATGGAGCCAGCAACTCCAGTAACTGCTCCTCCGGGGTATTGCTGTCAAGCCAAAGCCTTTCTGCTTCCGGGGTCAGCACTGCAGGCATTCTGTTATTCACTTCAGAAACAATACTATTGGCCGGTGTAGTGATGATCTTGAAAGTATGAACAACATTCTCCTCATCATCCTCAAATTCTTCCCAGATCCCGGCAAAAGAAACTGTCTGGTCATTGCCAAAAATAAAGCGGTAGGGTACTTTTCCTTTTTTAGAGATCCTTTTCCAATCATAAAAACCATCAGCAGGCACTATGCAGCGGCTTTGCAAAAGTGCTTTATGAGAAGAGACTTTTTCAGTAAGGGTTTCTTTTTCAGCCAATATCAGTTTTGAACTAATAGTCTTGTTTTTAGAACGTTCAGGAATCTGTCCCCAGTAGAAGAAAGATAAACCCTTGCTGTCTTGAGTTACAATGGGTAACACCTGGGTAGGGGCTGCATTATACCGAGGCTCATATCTTTCCGTAACATCAATTTTGAACCTTTTACTGAGTGTATCCGCGTCAGCCGTTATAGTATATCTGTCTCCCATACTACGAATGTAGCAAAATTCTCTTTTAGAGGCAGGCTGTTCCGCTAATTTTGGATAAGTGCGGCCGCATAATATTACTGCCTAAAAACTGTAATTGTAAATTTAAGCCCCGGGCGGATTACCTTTCTATAAAATTCAAAGCCCGTTTTTCTGACCAATAAAGGCCTTCTTTGTTAAATTCGGTAAAGCCAACATGACCTCCGCGCTCCGGGATTTCGAAAACTATGTGCTTATGACCTTTTAACTGAGCTTCAGGGTAGCATTCCTGCGAGAGAAAAGGGTCGTTTTTGGCATTAACTATTAACGTCGGAGTGCTTATATCATCCAAAAAATTTATAGAGCTACAAGCACTATAATAATCAATAGCATCTTTAAATCCATGCAAGGGAGCTGTATAGTTATCGTCAAAATCTTTGAGGGTCCTGATTTTTTTTAACTTCTCTGTCTCAAGTACATCGGGCATCATTGCAGCTTTGGATATGATCTTCTCCTTCAGGTTGTTTAAAAACCTTCTTGAGTACACAAAGTTGGAGGTTTCAGAAATTTTAACACAGCTTGTATACAGGTCAAGAGGGACCGAAAACGTTACTGCTTTTTTAATTTGAGGTAAGATGTTTGCCCCATGTTCGCCAATATACTTTAGCGTAAGGTTTCCTCCGAGACTAAAGCCTATAAGATATATCTTTTTATAACCCTTGGTCAGTGCATGTTCTACCACGAGATGAAGATCGTCAGTGGCGCCGCTATGGTAGAATCTGAGCTGTTTGTTGATTTCGTCGCTGCAGCCTCTGAAATTCCAGGCAAGAATATCGTAGCCTCTATTTGAAAAGGCACGAGCCATACCTTTAATATAGGGTCTTGTAGAGTTTCCTTCCAGGCCATGTGATATAACTACCAGTTTATCCGAACCATTTTGAACCCAGTCCAGGTCGAGAAAGTCATCATCAGGTGTGTGGATCCGTTCTCTCTTATAAGTTACGTTCCTGATTTTTCGAAAAAGAGCAGGGAGTATGGTTTCAAGGTGGGCAGAGAAATATATAAAAGGCGCTTCGTATTGCATTTTTAACTGTATTGTTACTTTTGAGTTACCGGATCATTAATTTCATCAGCCAAAATTTCCCGCTAATCATTTTTTCCTGAATCTTGGAAACCATTTAAATATTATGTCGTCTGTAGACTAAGTATTAAAAAAACTCAATTAAATTCAACAAAACATTGGCACCAACAAATCTAATCAAATTTCTATTGATACTGCCATTAGCATGGCTTAGTCAATACAGTCTGGCTCAACAAAAGCATACCATTAACGGATATGCCAAAGATGCTGAAAATGGAGAAGAGCTTATCGGGGTTACAGTCTATGTCAACGAATTGAAGGTAGGGACGGCTACAAATGTTTACGGGTTTTATGCGTTAAGCCTGCCCCCTGGAGATTACACCCTCATTTTTAGTTCCGTGGGATACCAAACCGTAACAAGGCAAATCAGCCTGTCAAAAAGTGAAACCTTTAATGTAGAGCTTCCTGTGGAGGTAACATCTCTGGACGAAATCGTGATTTCTGACGACCCTATTGATGCCAACGTAACGGACATCAAAATGAGCCGCAATGAATTAGATATAAAACAGGTTAAGAAATTACCAGCTTTATTCGGAGAGCCTGATATTATTAAAACCATCCAGATGATGCCAGGTGTAATTACTGCAGGAGAAGGCACATCCAGCTTTTTTGTGAGAGGGGGTAGTGCAGACCAGAATCTCATTCTTATTGATGAAGCGCCTGTTTATGACCCTTCTCACCTTTTTGGGTTATTCTCAGTTTTTAATGCAGACGTAATCAAGGATTCCGAGCTGTACAAAGGAGGTATTCCTGCAAGGTACGGAGGCAGGCTGTCTTCTATTCTTGAAGTAAGGACAAAGGACGGAAACAATAAAAGAATAGGTGGAGCAGCAGGTATCGGTACACTTGCCAGCAGGATTATGCTGGAGGGTCCTATAAGAAAAGAGAAGAGCTCCTTCATCATTTCGGGCAGACGTTCTTATGCAGACTTGTTTCTTAAGGCTGCAGGAGAGGAAAATCTGGTGCACTTCTACGATGTGAATGCCAAGGTCAACTGGAAGCATAATAACAACAACAGATTCTTTGCCGCCCTGTACCTGGGAAGAGATGTATTTAACTTTGACGATACTTTTGGTTTTGACTGGGGAAACACAACGGGTACTTTCAGGTGGAACCATCTTTTTAATGATCGCTTGTTTTCAAACACATCACTTATAGCCAGTAACTTTGATTATGCATTGGAGTTTGATGATGATGTTCAGGGGTTTTCCTGGACCTCTAACCTGCAGGAGTTTTCTTTTAAGGAAGACCTTAACTACTTTATCAATACGCGAAATCAACTGGAGTTTGGTTATCATCTGACCTACCGAAGATTTTCTCCCGGCAAAATATCACCAACTTCCGAATCATCGATCTTTGACTCGCAGAAGATCCAGAATGACTACGCTCTTGACCACTCGCTCTACCTGGGGAATGAACAACGGTTAAGCGACAGGCTTACGCTTTCGTATGGGGCAAGGCTTTCAATATTCCAGAATGTTGGGAAATCTGATGTTTACATTTATGAAGATCCTCAGGATAACATAGATATCGTACATGTTGATACCTTACACTATGATCACCTGGAGAACATTAAAACCTATGTGAATATAGAACCCCGGTTTGCGGCCAGATATATGATCAATCCGCAAAGTTCTGTTAAATTGTCTTATAACCGAATGGTACAGAATACCCATTTGATATCAAGTGGCACGGTACCTATTCCATTTAATACCTGGAGCCCCAGTAACTATTACCTCAAGCCCCAGTTAGCCGATCAGGTAGCGGTAGGTTACTTCAGAAATTTCAAGGATAATATGCTGGAGTTTTCAGTGGAGGCATATTACAAGGACATTGACAACGTAACCGATTTTGCGGATAATGCCCAGCTTTTCTTTAATAAGGATCTGCCCACAGAGTATCGTCAGGGAGACTCGTGGTCATACGGACTGGAGCTGATGCTACAGAAGAAGGAAGGAAGGTTTACAGGGTTTGCCAGTTATACTTGGTCAAAAACCGAGCGTAAGATTGATGGAGTAAACCTTAGCAAGCCATTTCTGGCCAATTATGACAGAAGACATGTGTTCAACATAGTTGGTACCTATGATCTTAATGAGAAATGGTCATTCGGCGGAAGTTTCACCTATAGCACAGGAAGGCCTATTACAGTACCGGCCGGGAGGTATCAATACGGAGATGTTTACCAGGTGGATTACATCAGTGAAAGAAATGGTTACTTACTCCCCGATTTTCACAGACTGGATCTTTCTGCAACCCTCACGCCAGGAAAAAACAAAGACAGGAAGTGGAAGGGTAGCTGGGTATTCTCACTGTATAATGCTTACAGCAGGAAAAATGCATTTACTATTTATACGCGCTTGCAGCAGGATGATGAAGGAAATATTATCAACGGAAATGTGAAAGAAGCCCGAATGATATCCCTGTTCCCTGTGCTGCCTTCAGTAACCTATAACATTCAATTTTAAAAATGATGAATAAAAATATACTATACTTATTGATCCTGATGATGATAACAGTTCTGGCAGGCTGCGAAGAGACAGTTACGCTGGAGTCTGAGCAGGTGCAGCCTAAAGTAGTGATAGAGGGATTGGTCACCAATGAGAAAAGACAACATTTTGTGAAAGTGTCGCGTTCGGCAGAGTTCTACTCTTCAGGAGATTTTACAGGTGTTACGGATGCTGTAATTACAGTGGAAGATGATCAGGGCAACGTTTATAATTACGAGCACAATCCATCGGGTGCAGAAAACGGGGATGGGTATTATCTCTCCGAAGATGTGTATGAGGGCCAGATAGGTAGTACATATAAACTTACGGTAACCATCGGTTCGGAAGTGTACACAGCTTCTGATATGATCAAACCTGTAACAGCCATTGATTCACTGGAAATTTCATTGAATGAAGATGAGTATGAAGACCCCGAAGATGAAGGCTACTACTATGAAGTGTTGTTTTATGCCAAGGAACCTCAGGAAACGGAAGATTACTATCTCTTTAAGTTCTACCGGAACGACTCCCTGTTTTTAGATACAGAAACAGATATCTACTATGCTGATGATGAACTGCTGGGAGAAAATATTGATGGTATCCCTACCGCAGGATTCTATAAGCAAGGAGATAAAGCCAGAGTGGAGATGTACAGTATTTCCCGTCAGGGGTACATTTATTATAACGACCTGTATACCCTCCTTACCAGTGATGGAGGTATGTTTAGTCCGCCACCGGCAAATCCCAGAACCAACCTTACCAATGATGCTCTGGGGTATTTTCAGGCCAGTGCGGTCGTTAGTGATACTATAGTGGTCGAATAGGGGGTTCGGCCAGACCCAAACGTATAAGTGTTAGAAATGTTAAAGTTTTTTTAATAAAGCTGAACATTTTTAACACTTATATGTCTGTTATTTGCACCCCAAGTTGCGCAAAACCAATTTACCAGATCTGATAATGTCAAAACCAACATTCCGATTATTAACTTTAGTTGCTTTATTGTTTTTTATCCATCCACTGAGTGCCCAGCAGAAGGTCACACTTAGTGGGTATGTCAAGGATGCCGAAAACGGAGAGGCCTTGATAGGAGCGACCGTTTTTGTTAGGGAAACCAAAAGTGGATCCGCATCAAATGTCTATGGATTTTATTCGGTTACCCTGCCACCAGGGCAGTATACCATCGAGTACACTTATATTGGCCACCAGCCGGTAGTGAAGGAGGTAGAACTTAATGAAAACCAACGACTTAATGTAGAAATGACCGGAGAGAGCCAGCAGTTGGAAGAGGTTGTGATTTCCGGTGAGCGCGTAGATGCCAATGTTACAAGTACCGAAATGAGTACCAATAAACTGGATATCCAAACCATAAGAAAACTGCCTGCTTTTTTAGGTGAGGTAGATGTGTTGAAGAGTATCCAGTTATTACCGGGTGTGAGTACCGTAGGAGAAGGTGCTGCCGGTTTTAACGTAAGAGGTGGTGGTGTAGGGCAAAACCTGATACTTCTGGATGAAGCTCCTGTTTATAATTCGTCTCACCTGTTTGGTTTCTTTTCTGTTTTTAACCCTGATGCCGTTAAAGATACTAAACTTTACAAGGGCGCCATTCCGGCCCAGTATGGAGGCCGCATAGCTTCTTTGCTTGATGTCAGAACCAAAGAGGGCAACAGTAAGCACTTTGAAGCTAACGGAGGAATAGGAACAGTTTTTAGCCGTCTCGCGCTTGAAGGCCCAATAGTCAAAGACAAATCCTCGTTTATACTCGCAGGCAGGAGGTCCTACATCGATATTCTGGCCAAACCGTTCTTACAGGATCTCGACGATGTCGGTCTGAGCTTTTATGACCTCACCCTGAAAACAAATTATGATTTCGACAAGAACAACAGGCTTTACCTTTCCGGGTATTTTGGAAGGGATGTTTTTAAATTTGACGAGAACCAGGGTTTCAACTGGGGAAGCAAAACAGCAACCCTGAGATGGAACCATGTATTCAATGCAAGACTGTTTTCAAATTTTACTGCCGTTTACAGCAAGTATGATTACCAGCTGGAATTTGGTGAGGATGCCAGGGACAAGTTCACCTGGGATTCGGATGTGACCAACTATATGTTCAAACCAGAGTTTACCTATTTTGTCAATAACTATAACGAGGTTAGTTTCGGAGGGTCCGTGATCTACTATACCTTCGAACCTGCCAATGCCGTGGGAGTTAGTGATGGTGAACGTATAGATTTCAGTCTGGATAAGAAATACAACCTGGAATCAGCAGTTTACCTGAGTAATAAGCATGAGCTTAACGACAGGCTTTCTGCAGAGTACGGGCTCAGGTATTCCATGTTTCGTTACCTGGGACCTGGCACAGTCTATGAATATGGAGAGGCAGAGGCCGGTGAGAGAAAACCTGTAACTGGTGAAAAAGAGTATGACAGGGGTGAGACCATACAAAGCTATTCAAACCTCGAACCGAGACTGGCTTTTAAATACCAGCTTAATGCCAGCAGCTCTGTCAAAGGTAGTTACAACCGTATGGCTCAGTACATCCATCTCGTTTCAAACACTACGGCGTCGAATCCGCTGGATGTATGGGTACCATCATCAAACAACCTGAAGCCCCAGATAGGTGACCAGTTTGCATTGGGCTATTTCAGGAATTTCGGAAAAGGAAATGATTATGAAGCCTCAGTGGAAATATATACCCGCTTGACTAAAAATCAGGTGGATTATATCGATGGTGCCGAGATTCTGATCAACGAGTACCTTGAGGGAGATTTGCTGAGCGGAGATGGAAGAGCTTATGGTCTGGAACTTTATCTGAAAAAGAATGTGGGAAACCTCAATGGCTGGATCAGCTATACTTTGGGCCGTACCGAGCTGCAGGTAGAAGGGATCAACGATGGTGAATGGTACCCTACCCGCTACGACCAAACCCATAACCTTAAAGTTGCGGCTTTTTATGATTTGAACGAACGTATTTCACTGTCTGGTAATTTTACATTTGTTACCGGTACGCCTACTACATTCCCCACTTCCAGATATGTAATACAAGATATACTTATCCCCTATACGGCTGATGAAGGAAGAAACAATGTGAGACTGGAGAACTACCATCGCCTTGATCTGTCGCTCAGGCTTGAAGGAAAGAAAATGAAGAAAGGAAAGGAGAGGAAAAATGAAGACTACTGGGTTTTCTCACTGTATAATGTATATGGCCGTAAAAATCCGTTCTCAATCTATTTCTCTCAGGGTGAAGATCGTGTGGTGCCTGGAGAGGCCATCAATACTGAAGCAACACGTGTTGCCATTGTTGGTACCATTATCCCTTCTATTTCATATAATTTTAAGTTTTAGTAGCCATGAATATCAGAATACTCTTAAATATACTTGCCATCTCTCTGCTCGCCGCTGCATGTGAAGATACTATTGATGTTGATCTGGATAAAGCTGATCCTGTTTTAGTGGTGGATGCCTGGATCAATGATAAGCCTGAAGAGCAGGTTATCCGACTGATGATGTCTCAGCAATACTTTGATCAGAATGTGCCTCCCGGGGTATCCGGGGCTACGGTTACAGTTACTGATAATACGGGCAAGGCATACTATTTTACAGAGAGTGATGCAGGTGAATACGTATGGACGCCAACTGGTGCCGACCCTTCTTTTGGTGAAATCGGCAATACGTACACTTTGAATGTGCAACTGGAAGACGGCGACAGTTATCAGTCGGTGGTCGCTATGAACAGGACTGCACAGGTAGATAGTATTTCATTTACTTATGAGGAGGAGACTGCCTTTTTTCCGGAGTCGTACCTGGCTGAAGTTTGGGCACGGGACCCGGTAGGAGCAGGCGACAGTTATTGGATCAGGGCCTATAAAAATGGAATATTGCTCAATAAGCCCCAGGAAGTGAACATAGCCTTTGATGCTGCTTTTACGGAGGGCAGCAATTTTGACGGGATCACCTTTATAGAGCCCATTCGTCAGGGAATTAACCCGATAGACCTGGATGAAGATGACGAGTTTATCCCTCCATATGATCTTGGGGATTCGGTTTATGTAGAAATACATTCAATTTCCAATGAAGCATTTTATTTTCTGTCAGAAGTTATTATTCAAACAGACAGGCCCGGTGGGTTTGGTGAACTTTTTGCGCAACCTCTGGCCAATGTACCTACGAATATCTACGCTTCGGAGAATAATAGCAAAGGCGTGGTAGGCTTCTTTAATGTGGCTGCTGTAAGTGGCAAAGGGAAAAAACTGGAAGAATAGGGAATAGGATTCGGCATAAGCCAAAACTTAATAAAATGTCAAAAAGAATCACCAGAAGCTCTCGGCTCATAAATGCTATGAAGGCCAGGTTTGATGAGATACTTGTTCCTGTTTCAAAAGCACTTATAGTACAATGAACAACAGAAATACATCACCTTCGATGCCTTCTTTGCGAACATCATGTTCCATGAAATGGCTTATGACCTGGGAATCAAGAATATCGTTAACTGTAAGGAGACGGCCCGGGAAACGCTAAAAATCAGGGGGTATGACTAGTCCTGAATAAGCGTTACAGTTTATACAAGGATAAATAATTATTTAGCACCGGGGACTACCTCGGTGCTTTTTTTTGATTTATAAGTTTTAATTGGAATAGATTTCTGTTCATGCATGAAGTTAGGTGTATTCATCCAACAACTCCAATGAGGTCTTTCATTGTTATAAATATCAACGGATTCTGTTATGAGCTTACTCATGAGTTCCTGATCTGTTGTAGTGATACCTCGTATGAACTCATGTTTTAATATTCCATTGATCCTTTCTGCTATAGCATTTTGGTAGGGATCATAGCTTTCAGTCATACTGCATGTTACTTTGTGTTTTTTTAGTAGCTGTTGATACCCATCACAACAATATTGCAGCCCCCTGTCAGAATGATGAATAAGGTCTCTATTTGCATATTTTCGGTTTTTAAGCGCACGTTTCATGGCCTCAATGGCTCCTGAAGCATTTAGGCTGTTTGAGACATTAAAGCCTATAATCTTCTTAGAATAAGCATCTGTAACCAACGATAAATACATCGGGCTTTGTCTGTTACCTATGTAGGTGATATCTGATACCCAAACTTGTTCTGGTCGTTCCAGTTTCAACCCATCAACCAGGTTTTTATGTTTTCTAAACCTGTGATGTGAGTCTGTAGTGATATGATATTGCCTTTTCGGGACAATCTGTAGATGATTGGCCTTCATGATAGCAAATAACCTGTCTCGGCCTACTCCAATTTCCTTAAGTTCATCGTATAGCAGATAATATAGCTTTCGGGTGCCGATTCGGGGCATTCTCATTCTTACTTTTTCAATGATTTCTAAAGCCTGGCTAGCTACCTGTTGCTTATCCTTTGTTCTTTTAATGGCTCGGTAATAGACCTGTCTATTTATCCCCAACAGCCTGCAGGCATAGGTTATCCCTTCTTTTTGTTCAATCTTGAATCGATCAACTGTTGAGGTAAGGACTTTTTTCTGATAGGCACTTTAAGCTCTTCTTCAGCGATATCAATCATCATATCAAAGATGATAGCTTTCTTATTTGTAAACTCCAGTTCCTTCTCCAGAGTGTTTTTTTGCTTCTCTAGTAACCGGACTTTTGCTTCCAGCTCTAGTAACTTTTGTTCAGGTGTTTTTTCCAAACTGAGGTGAGATTTATTATCCCAATCTAAGCTACCATATTTTAATAACCAAGTCTTAACTGTCGCATTGCCCTGAATACCGTATTTTCTTTGAGCTGCATTCAGGCCTAATTCACCATTCTCGACCTCGCGGACAACCTGCATTTTAAAGGTATAACTGTAATCTCGCTGTGTTCGCTTAACATACTGAGAATCATTCTTCTTTTTCATAACATTACTTTTTGTGTAACGCTATTTCAGGACGGGACAGTATTAAATAAAAAAAGAGGCTGCCTCGTACAAGAGCAGCCTTCTTTTTACTTCACGCTAACCCCTCTTACAACTGCACTCTTACACCACCTAGTAATAATCTTCCGTTTCTATCAGCACCTATGAATTCCCGGCTATCGTTATCAGCAAGGTTTCGGGCATTTAAGTAAATATTGATGTTTTTCGTTATATCGTATCCTATCTTGGCATTTAAGATAAGCTTGCTGTCAATTTCACCTATATCGGACGCAGGGTTAGATAAGCTGTAGAAGCTATACTGGTTCTGCTCCCCCATATAATAAGGGTTGAGATTAATGTTGAGATTCTTAACGGGCTTATAGTTCAGATATAAGCCCCCAAACAATGAAGGAGTCTGGTCATTGTCAACATCCACTGTATTGTTTATGTTATTGACAGGGTCAACATTGGCAGTTCTGTAACCGGTTGGTAAATCTTCCACCTCTGTTTTCTGATAGGTTATAAAAGGCTTTACCTGAAATTTATTGCTTGCTACATAGTTTGCAGATAAGGTTACACCATTTTGTTTGGCCTTGGCATCAATATTTTCATAGGTATAACTTACCAAACCTGGTGCAGCATCAAAAATAATAACATAGGCATTTTCGGCAACCTGTCTGAATAGCTCAATGTTTAGCTCCAGATTGTTGGATATTTTACTTCTGTATCCAAGTTCTACCATCTGAATCTGGAATAAGTCCAGATCCTCATTTCCTGTATAGTTAACAATGTTTCCATTGCTAGGAAATACTATATTCACGTAGTTGGGGCCAATAAAAGAACCGCTGTTTGATTTTGCATAAACCGCTCGTATAAGATTCTTTTCATTGAGATTATAGGTAGTGGCTAATTGATAAGATATATACGCTTCATCGGGAGTAGAAAATTTATCCATTCTGATTCCTCCTACAATTCTCCAATCCTCAGTAAGATCATAATCGAACCCTAACGACCCGGCAAAACTCCGGATAGTTTGCTCATCATTAAGTACACCTAAGATACCATTTTCAGGATCAACATAAGGTTCGTCACTGTACTGCGCTGATTGATAGCTTAATCCGGGACGTATGGAAAGCTTTTCATTTATACTCAAGTCATATTCAATGGAAGCATCAATGGTTTTATAATCATATTTTAATAACGGAAAAGTAGCTGCCTTATCCAGGTTATCATAGCCATCTACAAATGAAAACCGGCCTCTTAAGTTATTAAAAGTGGTATTAATGCTTACATATTTGGATTCATAGCTACCATTAGAGAAAGGTGTGTAAGTATTATCCTGATAAACCTTTTGAATAGAAGCATCTTGCAGCCCCGACTGTAATTGCAAGCTAAATCTCTCAGTGGGAGTATAGTCCATAAAGAGGTTTACACCCTTTTTATCCAAAGCCTGGTCCTGATCTTTGATATAGTTGGGAGTAATATCAGTAATATTTGCATAATCGGTGAATGAGCCAGTGGCATAATCAAAATACTGGTCATCATGCCTGTCACGGATTTCGAAATTACCGGATAGTGCAGCGCTGAATTTCTCACTGAATTTGTAGCCAACATTGACTCCTCCTATTTGTGTATTGTTGGTGCCGGCACGGAGATCAGCATGTGCAGTGACACCATCTTTTGTTATATTTTTAGTGATGATATTGATAACGCCGGCAACCGCATTCGGTCCGTACAAAGGAGCAGACGGCCCCCTGACCACCTCTATTCTTTCCACATCAATTAAGCCTATAGGAATAGCCTCCCAGTATACACCGCCAAGATTATTGTTAAATACCGGTCTGCCATCAATCATAATCAGGGTGATCAGGTTACCGGCATCAGCTGCGTTTCCATATCTGGTCAGGTTATCCAGGCCTCTTAAATGCACATCATAAACACCATTGGCCTGCTCTCTTACAATAAGGCCAGGAATCAGGCGCAAAGCTTCAGGGATGCTTGTGGCACCGGAATTAACAATTTCATCAGATGTTAAAGTAGAGCTGGAAAGAGGCGCATCAAAAAGTGATTCTGCTTTTTTAGAAACAGAATAAATATCGATTTGCATGAGGTCCTCCAGAGACAATTCATATAAATCACCATCATCCTGCGCCATAGCGCCAAAAGAGAGCGCAGAAATTAAAAAAAATGCTAAAAGTTTTTTCATATGGGGTAAAATTTGTTTCATGTTTTAATTTTCTATGCCTTGGGTTTTGCAGCAAAGATAGTAAGAGCTCAGAATTACGCTTTTGATCTGGTTAAATTTAGTAACGGCTCTTTATGGTAGGTCGAAAATAAAAACTGATACTGTTTGTGATGCTTGGTTTTAAACTTCATTAGCAAGTCCTAACAGCTGGCTTGATACCTTTAGCCCCGCTCTTTCGATCTCGCCTTTATTAATCTCAAATCTCATTTTTCCGTCGACTTCAATAAAGTTGATTCCACTGCCCTGACGGCCCAAGCCTGCTTTTTCTGTAATAATCAGAACGTTTTTAAGATCTTTAGCTTTCACCTGTGAAAATTGAGCGCTGTGATCTTTTGGTATGTAAAGAATGTCGCAGTTACCTGCCTCACTGGCTGAAGTAAAACTCTTGATAATGATCTTTTTAGTTGAGGTTGATTTTTTGGAAGCCATATCCAAAAATGCTTTTTCAAGAGCAGCGTCATTGCCTAAAATTCCGATGGTAAAATCACTTTCATTTGTAGGCCATTGGATGTATCTTGTGAAGTTAAAAACGAATACCGTTTTAACTTGATCATCAGTGGCTTGAGCATTTGATTGAAGGCTTGCTGCAACCAGAAAAGCTACCAGTAAATACCTGAAATTTAAAAATTTGTTCATAATACTATGGGGTATAATTTGAGTGCAAAGGTCTGTATTGTTTTTTGACGTCGTTTAAGAGGTGGAACGTATTTTAAAAAATACGTAATTCACTTAGGTGGCATTATTTTATGAGAGGAATTTGTTAGATTTAATGTTTACAAGGGTTTGAAGCCATGTATTATATGAGAAATTTACTCCTTGTTGGGCTACTCCTCTTTTCGCTTTACACAACTGTAAATGCTCAGAGAGTAATAAGGGTTGGGGTTTATGATAACTATCCGCTTGCATTTACCAGCTCGCGTGGAGAGCCAAAAGGAATATTTATAGATATTCTGAAAGATATAGCCGAGAAGGAAGGCTGGAAGCTTGTCTATAAAACAGGTAAGGCCGATGAATGCTTTGAGTGGCTGGCATCGGGAGAAATAGATGTGACTACAGAGTCAGGTGATTATAAAGGAAGAAGTGCTGACTTCGATATAGCCAGTTCAGGATTGATATCTACCTGGGCAAGGGTATACGCCAAAAGAGAATCTGACTACACCTCATTGCTTGATCTGGGCAGTAAGCGTGTGGCAGTGTTGGAAAACAGCTATTTTATCAATGGCCCTTACAAAGGCTTCTATGCCTCCATCAAGGAGTTGGATTTGCGTTGCACCATTGTAAAAGCAAAAAGCTATAAAGAAATATTTGAGCTGATCGACAAGAAAAAGGTCGATGCTGGCATTGTTAGCCGTATTTATGGTGATATTCATGATTATAAATACGATGTGATGCAGACACCCGTAGTGTTCTCACCATTTCGGCTCTCCTATATTTTTAGAGATGCAGCTCCACTGGCGGCAAAAGTAGTACCTATCATTGAAAGCCACATTGTGACTCTGAAGCAAGACAAATCCTCGGTATACTACAGCTCCATGAACAACTATTTTAAAGAGCACAAACCCTTCGAAGTACCCATATGGGGATATGTGATCTTAGGAGTAGTGATCTTCATTGTAGTTCAGCTTCTACTCTATGTTAACATCTTGCGCAGGATGGTTGCAGCGCGAACGGCCGATCTGAAGAGGGCATACGCTAATATTAAATCACGTCAGCAAACGCTTTCACTGATATATAATAATGCATCAGAGTTTATAGCCCTTTTCCAGGTCCGCAAATTGGGCTCCTATGCCGTAGCTAAGTTACCAGACTGGTATCTTAAAGAGTTATATCTGCTCAATAAAGATTATCCATCGTACAAGGTCATAGGTATGGGGCTCAAAGATCTTTACCGGAAACTGCTGAAACTGGATGATAACGAAATCAATTACAGGTACCAAAAAATGGCTGAAGCCATCCGCTCCCAGCAGCAGGTTAAGTATGAAGAAGGCTTTAAAATGCCTGACGGAAGCAGGGGAGTGGCCGAATCAAACCTTATACCGATCCTGGACAGGAGCAAAAGATGTACACATATATTATACGTGTCTAGAAATGTGACAGAAGAGCGCAAAATGGTGGAGGCACTTTCTGAGAGTGAGAAGCGTTTGCAAATGGCTATTGAAGGAGCACGAGAGGGAATGTGGGACTGGGATATCCGCACAGGATCACTTCATTTTAATGACTATCAGTTTAAAATGCTGGGCTATGAAGTGGACAAGTTTCAGCCAAAGGCCAAAGAGTTTTATGAAATGTTACACCCTGATGACAGGAAGCGCACCCGCGAAAGACTGGCAAGCCATCTTAAGGGTGAAACGGACTATTATGAAAATGAGTATCGCATAAAAACCCGTTCAGGTGAGTGGAAGTGGCTACTGGTGCATGGCAGGGTTGTGGATAGAGATGCTAACGGAAGAGCGATCCGCGCCATCGGTACTCATGTGGATATTCATGAATCCAAAGTTACGGAGCAGGCCCTTGTGGAAAGCCAGCAGACATTAGCCAACCTGATGGCGAACATTCCGGGTATGGTTTACCGAAGCAAAGTGGATGAAGGGTTCACCCCCCTGTTTGTAAGTGAGGGAAGCAAAGCACTGTTTGGTATACCCCCGGAGCAGTTCCTTAATGGAAACATACGCCTGTCCGATATGATCCCTGATGAGTATAATGCTGAGAACGTAAAAGCTGTAGCACAGGCACTGGAGGAGAATAAGCAGTTTCAGATTGTTTATCCCGTTAATATAAAAGGTGAGAAAAAGTGGATGTGGGAACAAGGCCGGGCGATCTCACCTGCAAGAGATATTATTGAAGGATTTGTAATGGACATTACAGACCGCAGGCTGGCCCAGGAAAAGATCATTTCAACCATTATAGAAACTGAAGATAATGAAAGAGCCCGTATTGCAAAAGAACTGCATGATACACTGGGGCAAAAGTTAACTACTGTCTCATTGAATTTTAATTCTTTGAAAAAAGATATTTCATTTAACAATGGTGGCCTCAAAAAGCTTAACACAGGACTTAATTATCTTAAGGAGGCCATCCGCGACAGCAGGGAAATAGCGCACAACCTGATGCCACAGAGTATTGAGGATTTCGGTTATGTGCTGTCTGTCCAAAGTTTACTGGCAGATATTGATGCTGTTTCGGAAACAAAGTTTGACTTTTACGATAACCTGAAAGGAGACAGGTTGCCCAAAAATACCGAACTTCATTTGTATAGAATTACACAGGAAGCGGTAAACAATATTTTAAAATATGCTAAAGCCACTACGGTGTCCATTCAGTTGATGAAATATGAAGGTGAAGTCATACTGACCATTGAAGATGATGGTGTAGGCTTTGATACCAACGAAAAAATGGGGACCGGAAACAGCTTTGGCCTGAAAAGTATGTTGAACAGAGTGAACTCCCTTTCGGGAAGCTTACAAATAGAAAGTGGAAAAGGCAACGGAACAGTAATAATTGTAGAAGTACCCTATAGAAAAGAATCATATGAAAGCAAAGATATTAATAGTTGACGATCACAAAGTAGTACGAGATGGAGTGGCACTCTATTTGGAAAATGACCCTGATTATGAAGTAATAGATCAGGCATCCAATGGCTTGGAGGCTCTTGATTTTCTGGAAAAGGAAAGGGTAGACCTGGTGATCATAGATATTAATATGGATGGGCTGGATGGTATAGAAACCACAAGGAGGATAATGAAGATCAGTAAGGACATACGGGTGCTGGCTTTGACCATGCATAATGATTATCAGCATATTAAGGCCATGATGGATGCCGGGGCCAGTGGGTATATTCTCAAGAGTTGTGATGAAAATGAGATGAAAGAAGCTATAAATGCCATACTTGAAGATGAAATATATTACAGTAAGGAAGTGGCCCAGACAGTAATGAACAACCTTGCCAAAAAGAAGCCTAAGGCTTCCGGCGATGCCCTTCCAACCCCGCTCACCCCCAGGGAAAAAGAAATTTATCGTCTGATTCTTGAAGAAGATTCAAATCAGGAAATTGCGGATAAACTGTTTATAAGTGTAAGGACGGTAGAGGTACACAAACGAAACCTACTGGAGAAAACAGGTGCTAAAAATTCGACCGGTCTGGTACTTTATGCTATTAAAAACAACCTTTTTGAAGGTATTTAATATGTTATATAAGGGTTTCACGTAAAAGCCAAATTACGCATATTTCCTTATAACCTCTCGGACTTCATTTGATATTTTTACCATCGTTAGTCCGAATTTTTTGAACGAACAGGGAGGGGCATAGTGAACATAGCATTCTTCAGTAATTCTAATGAGGTATTTGAAAGTATTCCTGGCGAAGCTTACAAGCTGTGGGATATTTTTTTAGTATCACCCAATACGTCATCTCCTTACCTGGAGAGAATAAAAGATCCTGCGCTTATTATTATTGATACTTATAGCCTGGGAATGGATTTTTTACATTTGATTTTTAACAACAGACAGCAATGGCCTTGCCCCGTGCTTGTTTTAGATCATTACACAGAAAAGCTTTTTATTGAGAATATTATAGCAAAGGGGGCTAACGGATACTTACTTGTACACTCATTCGAAGAAGAACTGCTTGAAGCAATAGAACATCTGCTCCGCGGAGGCGAGTATGTTTCAACTCTTTTGGAAGCATATAAGGGAAACGCGTATTTGTTAAAATAAGTATTAGCGCCTATAGCAGAGTAAGTTAGACTCTGTATGTTTGCATTGTATTGAGAAAACGATCTCAGAAAAATATTAAAGACTAGGTTTAGGTTGATTAATGGTTTACGATTAATCATGAGCAGTCGGGAGGGGTCCTGACTGCTTTTTTTTACCTTAAAATTAACCCCTAAGGGAAACACTTATATTTAAAATTACGGAAAATCCCTGATGTATAAGTGGTTAAAGGCGCCCTATATTTGTAAAACAATCAGGCAGTCAAAAAAGAAGGCTTGGTTCTTTGAAAAGATACAAATGAGAAAACGATCTCATAAAAGATATTAAAGATTAGGTTTAGGTTGATTAATGGTTTACGATTAATCATGAGCAGTCGGGAGGGGTCCTGACTGCTTTTTTTTTACCCATACACTAAAGGAAATTAAAAGCCTGCCAATAATAATAGTTGAGGTTAATTAACGGTTTCGGAAAGCCGGAAAGCAGTCAGGAAGCTCTGAGTGCTTTTATTTTTATTGAACCCATCAGTCTTCACGGAGAGACATCACCATTTCATATCGGATCGGGGTTCCTGGATCAATCGTAAAACCAGTGGAGTGAGTGAATAGGAAAAACAAGAACTCTCAACGTAAAGCTTACCCTTGAAACAAGATAAAACTGCCCCATTGCAATTTCATCCTGATTGCCAACTGCTTTTGCCTATTGCTATTAACAACTGTCTTTTTAAGCAAGGAGGTGAAAATTTAAGGGGCACCCAAGAAATTCCGCTTGATCCTTAATACATAGCACACACCCGTCGAATTTTTTGGTTTTGTTAACTATCATTTAGCCTGTAAGTGATACTCGTATTTATTAAAATAAGAAGTAACACTTATTAAAAATGACTTACTTCCAGCGAGATTTGCATCGGATTATACTTTTATACCTAACTAATAAGAGTGCTGCCGAACAATGAAAAATCGATTTTTGGCGGTGTTCTGTACCTAAAGTTCCCTGACATGATGCAGTTGATTTCCGTTAATCAGAAAAAAACCAGAAACACTCATTTATGTGAAGATTGCTCCATAGTACTAGGGCACTCCAACGAGGCCTTCATGTGGATAGATCAAAATGGAAGAATTGATTTTGCAAATCAGGTGGTAGCAAGACTATCACAATATGCCACTAACGAGCTTAAAGGCATGTCTCTTTTTGAGTTGGCCCAGGATATTTCGCCTTCTTTGTGGAGTAAGTACTGGGAAAACGTAAAACTAACCGGCCAGATGGAGATTGAGTGTAACCTGATTTCCAAAGATGGAGGCCTTGCACCGGTTTCTGTTAAACTGCACAAAAGTGCACAAAACCCTTCAATGGCCAGCGCTATTATAAAAATTTCTCAGAGCTCGCTTGATGAGCACACACGCCTGAAGAGGGTCAGTTATGAATATGACAGGCTGCTATACCGCACCTCTCATGATCTTAGAGCGCCAATATCAACAGTACTTGGGCTCATTAATCTTTTAAAGAAGGACGAAGCCGCGAATCAGAAAGAATATCTTGATCTTATCGAAGAAACTATGACCCGTCAGCAATTATTGATGAAGGATATTAATCACCTTGCATTAATTGGCTCCACTGAAGTAAAAATAGAGAAAATCGATTTCCATGTACTTCTTCAGGATGTGCTGACGACATTTGAAGAGGATTCAGCAAAAAGAGGCATAAAGTGGAATTTTAACTTTAAACTAGGGAGTCCCTTTTATTCCGATTACTATCTGCTTACAAAAATTCTCATACCCATTGTTGATAACGCCATCAGGTATAATAACAGCAAAACCCCTTCGGTAAAGGTGACCGTAGAGTCAGTCAGAGAAAAAACCATCATTACACTGGAAGACAATGGTATAGGGATAGAGCCTGAGGTGTCTAAAAGCATATTTGAAATGTTTTTCAGGGGAGCTGAAACCTCAAAGGGTTCAGGATTAGGGCTTTACCTGGCATTGATCACAGCTACTAAATTGAAAGGTAATGTAGTTCTCTCCTCTTCGGGTGAGTCGGGCTCAACCTTTAAGGTAGAAATCCCCAATATTTCTTATTCAGAATTCGCTCAAACACCTTTTTAATAAAGGTTATTATTTGAAGATTTGTATTTAGACAAGACTTTTCATGACTTATCTGAATAGCACCTTTTGTAGTTTCTTTTTTCTTCTGAGTACAAGCTTGCTTGGAGGGCATCTTTCTGCGGAAGCTGATACAATAGATTCGTTGAATAATCTGGCTATACAATACTCAGATTCTTACCAGCTTAGTGATGCATTAGCTTTGGCAATGACGGCCGACTCTCTATCAGATAAACTCAACTACAGAGAAGGAGGTGCATTATCTCAATTGATTATGGGTGCTGTACTTGGCAGGCAAAATCAATACAGGGAAGCCCTTGAGCATCTTGAAAAAAGCATGGCAGAGTATGAGTCGCTTAAGGATTTTAAAGGTATGATCAGGGCAATTAATGAGCGAGGTATAATTTTTTGGGGTATAGGGGAATATGATAAATATCTGGAGGAACACCTGGAAAGTTTGGAATTAAGCCAAAGGATCAATTATGAGCCGGGTATGATAGATTCATATATATCACTGGGAAGCACGTATGGCATCCTAAGGAATTTCGAAGAAGCTGTTTTTTATTATGAAAGAGCTCAAAAGCTGGCCTCTGGATCCGATAATTTTTCAAAACTTGCGGTGGTATACAATCAAATGGGAAAACTCTACAGAGATTTTGACCGTTACGATTCAGCCGAAGTATACTTCCACTTATCCCGGGGTCTTGCTGTTGAAGAGCACGATGTCAACTCACAGGCCAGAGCAATCCATTCTCTGGGTGAGCTTTATTACAGACAAGGACATTACGAACGGGCACTGAAAAATTACTTTATAGCTCAAAAATTACTTGAAGAGATTGACAATAAACGTGCGGAGGCTATTATTAGTAATAGCATAGGTATTACCTACTTTAAAATGAATGATAGTAATTCAGCCATTGCCCACCTTAAGAAGGGGGTGGAGCAAGGTCGTACAGTTGGAAGTATCTCTAATGAGTCTGAAGCTGCGGAGCTGTTGAGCCGTATTTATCAGTCAAAGGGCAACTACGAGCAGGCTCTGGTTTATTATCAGTATTTTAAAGAACTAAGCGATGATATAAATAAGAGCCTGAGAGTTAGTGAATTGGCCCGGCTGGAAATGCAATATCAATACGATAAGGAGAAACAGGAAGTACTTTTTGAAAAAGAACAGGAAAACCTGATTAATCTGGCAAGGATCGAAGAGCAGAAAGCCTGGCTGTACCTGTTGGTAGGTGGTGTGATTATTTTATTGTTGATCTCCGTCTTTATTTTTGTATACCACCAGCTAAAGCAACGTACCGCAAAGGGATTGCTTCTGGAGCGACAACTAAAGATAGAAAAGCTCAATAATGAAATGGAGGAGCTAATCTACCGGACCAGCCATGATCTTAAGGCGCCAATTGCCACAATTTTAGGTATAACCAACCTGGTGTCCAGAACAGCTACTCCTGAGCAGGTGCCTTATTTTAAAATGATAGAAGGCACTATACGTAAACAGGAAAAAGTGATCAGAGATATTGCCGATATTTCTAAAAATGAGAACCTGAGAGTTGTCAGAGAGCGAATCGATTTTGAAGGGTTGATCAATGATGCTGTAACTACCTACAAAAACGGGTATGATGAAATCGATATACAAATTAATCTTGACCAAAAAGCAATATTCTATTCGGATAAAGAAAGGGTTAAAATAGTTATCAATAACCTCATTTCCAATGCTATTACATTTCGAGACCTTCATAAAGCCGAGGGATCCTGGATTAAAATTGCGGTTGAGAGCAATGAATACGAATGCAAACTAAAAGTTAGTGACAACGGTGTAGGCATCGACAAAGCATTTCAAAAGCGTGTTTATGATATGTTCTTTCGTGGAGAGGAGCTTTCCACCGGATCAGGATTGGGCCTGTATGTTACCAAAAACATAGTCCAGAAACTGAGAGGAAAAATAGAGCTTGACAGCGAAAAAAAGATAGGTACGTCATTTATGGTATTATTGCCCAACTTACACTAGTCACCTTTATCATCATAAATACTTCTTTTCTTAAAATATGTCTATTTTAGGGGCGGAGAATAGGCTAGTTTATGCAAAAGTATTTATGTTTCTTTATTTTGGCCATTACCACTTTTGTTTCATATGGTCAGGAGAGGATTTTGAATAACAATCCGCCGGCCCTGAAGTGGAGGCAGATCAATACACCCGGATTTCGTATCATTTTTCCTGAGGGATTCAGTAGGGAGGCGCATCGAATAGCAAATACACTGGAGCATTTGAGAGCTGCCGAATCAGAGACGATGGGGGAAACAGTTCCTCCGAAAATTTCAATGATCCTGCAAAATCAAAACTCCATTTCCAATGGTTTTGTTACCCTTGGTCCAAGGCGGTCGGAGTTCTATAGTATGCCACCACAAGATTATAACTTTACAGGCACAAACCGCTGGTTGGATCTGCTTGCCGTTCACGAATACCGCCACATTGTACAGTTTGAGCAAAGCAAGACCGGGTGGAATAAATTTTTCTATTACCTTTTCGGGGAAAATACACAGGCAGGCATGGCATTTTCAGCTGCACCTCCCTGGTTTTGGGAGGGTGATGCCACAGCCATAGAAACAAGTTTCACCCACAGTGGGAGAGGCAGGATACCATCATTTAACAGAGTATTCAGGGCCAATTTGCTTGAAGGTAAGCGGTTTAACTACCATAAACAACACCTGAGATCATACAAAGACTATGTGCCCAATCACTATGTGTTAGGTTATCACTTTATTGCCCATTTAAGAAGAAGAACCAATGATCCCGAAATATGGGAGAAAGTTTCAAATAGTGCATTCTCATGGCCATTCATACCTTTTACGTTTTCAAATGCCTTGAAAAAACATACAGATACATATTTGGTAGAAAACTATGAAATGATGATGGATGAACTGGACAGTGTGTGGACAGGGCAACTGAATGGGCTTAATGTTACTCCATATGAAGCTATAACCGAAAGAAAATCAAGTGCTTTTACCGATTACAGCTATCCCCAGCAACTGGAGAACGGAAAGTTGATTGCCTTGAAATCAGGCATTGGCGACATTCAACAATTTGTTTACCTGAAACCTGGCAAGGAGGATGAGAAAACATTCGTTCCCGGTATTATGAATGAAAGTGGTATGCTCTCTGCTTCCCAAAATAAAGTAGTCTGGAATGAGATACACTTTGACCCGCGCTGGAGAGTCCGGACGTATTCCGTTATCAAATCATATGACTTTGAAACAAATAGGGTAAAAATAATTACAGATAAAAGTAGATATGGAGGTGCAGCTATTTCCCCTGATGCCAGCCGTATAGCCACAGTTTTAACTACAGAAGACCAGAATACTTATCTGGTGATCCTGGACTATGACACTGGCAAAGAGATTAAACGTTTTGATAATTCGGAAAACCAATTCTATTCTATGGCCAGGTGGTCGGCAGATGGAAAGCAAATTGTGACATTGAAAACAACAGAGGAGGGTCGGTCGGTTGTGACGTTTGATGTTGATTCGGGGCTTGAACATACGCTTATACAAGAGAGCCATGAAAATATAGGACATCCGGTATTATATAAAAATATGCTTTTTTTTAACTCTCCGGTAAGTGGTATTGATAATATCTATATGCTTGATATGGAAACCGGAAAACGCTACCAGGTAACTGTCAGTAAGTATGGTGCTTACAATCCGGAGATTTCGAATGATGGTGATTTTATATACTACAATGAACATACAGTCAATGGACTTGACGTAGTTAAGATTCCATTGAATAAGTCAGACTGGAAAGCATTTTCTGAAATAAAAGATCAGCCTGTAAAATACTACCAGCCTTTGGTGGAGCAGGAGGGGCATGAAGATATCCTGAGTAATGTACCTGATACGGAGTATCCTGAAAGGAAATACAGTCGGATCGGTCACCTTATTAATATCCATAGCTGGGGGCCGTATGCCAGCACTGATCTCAACAGTGCCAGGTTTGGAGTGTTTTCACAAGATGTATTAAGTACTACAGCCATCTCACTTGGCTACCAATACGATGAGGTTGAAGAGACAGGCTTTGGATATGTCAATGTTAGCTATCAGGGACTGTACCCGATTATTGATATACAGGTTTCGAAGGGCTCACGTTCGACAGTAGAGGCTGTCACAAATGAAAATAATGAGGATGAAGATGTAACATTTAACTGGGACGAAACTTCTGTGGACGTTGGTTTGAGGTTACCGTTATTATTGACGAAATCTAAATATCACAGGGAGTTATCTATTGAAAACGAGGTAGGAATTACCAAAGTGGAAAACTTCAATCAAAATTTTAGATTTCTTGATCAGCAGGGCAATGGCAATTTGTATACCAATGAAGCGACTGTAAGTTTCTATAACCTGTTAAAGCAAAGCAGCAGAGATATCAACAGCAGGTGGGGGCAGTCTTTTTCTGCAAGCCACACCAGCTCTCCGTTTGGAGGTGCCTATGATGCCGGCCAGCTGGCGTTGCGCGGAACTTTGTACTTTCCCGGAATATTTAAGCATCATTCCTTTTACGTTCGCGGAGCATATCAGCACAAGTCGTGGAAGCTGGATACACTGAGTAATGATACATATCTTTTATCAAACCAGATTCCGTTACCAAGAGGGTATTCGCATAGCACATGGGAAGACTTTTTTTCAGCATCCGTTAATTACACCCTCCCGCTATGGTGCCCTGACATCGCCCTGGGACCTGTTTTAAACCTGAAAAGGATAAGGGCAAACCTGTTTTATGATTATGGGTACTCAGAAATTGACCTTGTCAATCAGGCTCAGCGCGTACGGTTGCAACGCGACGATACCTACCAGTCAATAGGAGTGGATATGCTTTTCGATACGAATTTTTTGCGTTTTCCGGCAGATGTGGCAATAGGATTTAGATTTTCTTATGCCGAACCTAATAATTTTAAATCAGGAGGTAGTAAATTTGAATTCCTGATTTCAAATATCAGCTTTTAGGAAGAACATAATTTTTAGAAACACATTATTTGAATAAAGGGATATTAAGACCTATTTTTGACAACTAAATTTTTAATACACACTTATGGCTGAAGTAATACGTATGCCTAAAATGAGCGATACCATGGAAGAAGGTGTTATCGCGTCATGGCTGGTTAAAGAAGGAGACAAGATCAAATCCGGTGATATATTAGCAGAAGTAGAAACAGATAAGGCTACTATGGAGCTGGAGTCTTATGAAGACGGTACGCTATTGCATATAGGTGTGAAGGAAAAGGAGTCAGTGCCTGTTGATGGTGTTATTGCCATAATAGGCGAGGAGGGAGAAGATATCAGCGAGCTGCTTAAGGAGGCTCAGAGCGGAACAAAGGACAATGGAGCTGACAAAAAAGAAGAAAAGAAGGAAGCTGCTGCTACTGATGATGATGAAACAGAGGAGGTAGATGCTTCTGACGTAAATGCTACCCTGATCACCATGCCTAAAATGAGCGATACCATGACTGAAGGTACAATTGCCTCATGGTTGAAGAAAGAGGGAGACCAGGTACAGGCAGGAGATATACTTGCTGAGGTGGAGACAGACAAAGCCACTATGGAACTGGAAGCCTATGAAGAGGGCACACTTCTGTATATAGGAGTAAAAGAGGGTGATTCAGTTGAGGTAGATGGAGTAATGGCTATAATCGGTGAGAAAGGAGCTGATTTTGAAAAGCTGTTAAAATCCCATAAGGCAAAGCAAAAATCAGGTGGAGGAGCCGAAGATAAAAAAGAGAAAAAAGAAACAAAATCTGCTCCTTCGGCCTCGGAAAAGGAGGATGATACCAGAGATACAAAAACTCCTTCTACCACCGGGGAAGGCAGAGTGAAGGCCTCTCCGCTAGCCAAAAAAATGGCAGAAGAAAAAGGCTATGATATTTCAAAAATTAAAGGTTCCGGTGACAACGGGCGTATTGTAAAACGAGACGTTGAGGAATACACGCCCGCTACTGAGGTGGTGCAGAAGGCTGCTGAGGAAAAAGGAACATCTTTCAATATACCTCAGGTTGTAGGAGAGGAAAGCTACGAAGAGGTGAATGTTTCTCAGATGAGAAAGACCATCGGAAAGAGACTTTCAGAGAGCAAGTTTACCGCACCTCACTTTTATATCACCATGGAGATCAACATGGATAAGGCTATAGAGGCCAGAAAATCCATGAATGAATTCTCTCCGGTTAAGATTAGCTTTAATGATATTGTTATTAAAGCCGTTGCGGCTGCATTGAGACAGCACCCCAAAGTGAACTCATCGTGGCTTGGAGATAAGATCAGGTATAACAAACACATCCATATTGGTGTTGCAGTTGCAGTTGACGAGGGACTTTTGGTTCCGGTAGTGAGATTTGCTGACAATAAATCTTTGTCGCATATTTCTGCTGAAGTTAAACAACTGGCAGAAAAAGCGCACAGCAAAAAGCTGCAACCATCAGATTGGGAGGGCAATACGTTTACTATTTCTAATCTTGGAATGTTTGGGGTTGAAGAATTTACTGCTATTATCAATCCGCCAGATTCATGCATTTTAGCAGTTGGAGGTATAAAAGAAACTGCTATTGTTAAAAATGGTCAGCTTGTACCTGGTAATGTCATGAAAGTAACACTGTCCTCAGACCACCGAGTAGTGGACGGAGCCTTGGGAGCTGCTTTCCTTCAAACTCTTAAAGGGTTGTTAGAAAACCCGGTGAGAATACTGGTTTAATAAAGAAGATAAAACAATATACCCTGACAATTTTGTTTAATTGTCAGGGTATATTGTTTAATATAAACAGTATCTCATACTCTTGTGTATCTGGGAGCTGATATTAAATAACACACTAAAATGGGAATGACTAAAGTAAGATCAACAACCGTATTAGCGGTTATACATAATGGAGAAGTAGCAATAGGTGCTGACGGGCAAGCCACAATGGGTAACTACGTTGCTAAAAGTAACGTAAAAAAGATCAGAAAACTTCAGGACGGCAAGATAGTCACTGGTTTTGCCGGATCTACTGCAGATGCCTTTACTCTTCTTGAAAGATTTGACGAGAAGCTGAATAGTTATGGAGGCAATATGAAACGAGCGGCTATTGAGCTGGCTAAGGACTGGCGTACGGATCGCTACCTCAGGAAACTTGAAGCCATGCTAATCACTGCCGACAAGAGCGAAGTACTGGTAGTTTCCGGAACAGGCGATGTACTTGAACCCGATAATAACATTGCTGCTATAGGATCAGGAGCTATGTATGCTCAATCTGCCGCTCTGGCCCTGAAAAAGCATGCACAAGGTCTGTCCGCTGAGGATATTGTAAGAGAGAGCTTAAATATAGCCGCTGATATCTGTATCTATACCAATCATAATCTGGTAATTGAAACCATAAAAGATTAAAATTATGCTGACCATATATCATAATCCCAGATGCCGTAAAAGCCGCGAGACTTTAAATATTATTGAGGACTCAGGGGCCATGGTGGAGGTAGTCGAATACCTGAAGACACCTCCGGCGAAGGGAGATTTAAAGCGTATTGTAGAAAAGCTTGGTATTAAACCTGAGGATTTAATAAGAAAGGGTGAGACTGTATACAAAGAGAAATATAAAGGTAAGAGCCTTACTGATGATGAATGGATAGATGCCATGGAAGAAAACCCCATTCTGATTGAAAGGCCCATAGTGGTCAAAGGTGATACCGCTGTTATAGGCCGTCCTCCCGAAAATGTAAAAGATTTGCTCTGACCATCTCTTTAGTGGTGGTTATCCAGTTGATTTATAGCATCAATTATAATTTTACATGCTTCCTGTATCTCGTCATTTGAGATGTTTATAGGAGGTGCAATTCTGAAGCTGTTGGGGCAGGATAGGAACCAAAAACAGATGACCCCATTTTTTAAGCACTCCTGTACTATGAATGCTACCTCCTCACTGGTTTCAAACTCAAACGCAAAGAGAAGTCCCTTACGCCTGATCTCTTTGATCCTTTCATGTTGAAGTAGCTGCTCGAAAAGCAGTCCTTTGCCGTCAACGTTATCGAGCAGCCCCTCATCTTCAATAACATTGAGGGTAGCGAGTGCAGCGGCACAGCACACCGGATTCCCTCCAAAAGTGGTGATATGGCCTAGCATTGGGTTATGTGTCAGGCACTGCATAATTTCGTAAGATGAAACGAACGTGCCAATTGGCAAACCTCCCCCGAGAGCTTTGGCAGAAGTTAGTATATCGGGAACAACATCAAAATGCTCAAATGCAAATAACTTCCCGGTTCTGCCGATCCCGGTTTGTATTTCATCGAAAATAAGGAGAGTACCTGTTTCGTTGCATTTTGCTCTTAAAGCCTGCATGTACTTGGCAGACGGAATCCTTACCCCCGCGTCTCCTTGAATAGTTTCTATAATAACACAAGCTGTTTTAGTAGTGATGTTATCCAGATCAGTGATACTATTGAAGTCTATAAACCTTACTTCCGGCAATAACGGCCTGAAAGCATATTTTTTCACCTCATTTCCAGACACACTTAAAGAGCCATGAGTGCTTCCGTGGTAAGATCTTCGACAAGTGATGATCTCGGTCCTTCCTGTATACCGCTTGGCTAGTTTTAAGGCGCCTTCGTTGGCCTCGGTGCCACTGTTAGTAAAATAGCAGCAATTCAAATTGTCAGGTAACAACTTCGTCAGTTTTTCTGCCAATTCGTTAGGTGAAGATTGGACAAACTCACCATACACCATTACATGCAGGTGTTTATCCAGCTGCTCTTTGATGGCGTTTACAACGTAAGGATGCCTGTGCCCAATATTGCTTACACCTACTCCGGAAATTAGATCCATATAACGTTTGCCATCAGGGCTGTAGAGATAAAGCCCTTCGGCTCGTTCAACGTCTATTAAGAATGGGTGTCCTGTAGTTTGAGCAATATGTTTAAGGAAGACCGAATGACTGAAATTCATAATGTAAAGCTAAATCATCTTAACAATATAAGTCAGCCATAGACATGAAATTACTTATTCTTTATTAAGCGTTGAAAGATGATAATTATTGCATGAAAAGCACTGCATATTCGACAAAGTACCTAGAATACTTTGAAGTCAACCCTTCTGTTTTTCTGACGCCCTTCTACCGTGGTGTTATCGTGTTCAGATTTTTCTTCACCATAGCCAACCACCGAGATCCTGTCATCAGGAACCCCCATGTCATGCATGAGCTCCCTGATTTTTTCAACCCTTTGTATAGAAAGCTTCACGTTGTATTCATCCCGGCCATGGCTATCGGTATGTCCTTCTATGAGGATCATTCTACCTTGAAGTGCATATTCTACTGCCACTAAAAACGGCTCCATATCAACCACAGAAAACTCTGCATCATCGAAAATGAAGTATAGCGGATCGAGTTCTATTGGTTCGCCATCTTTGTGATTCTGAAGGCTTCTTTCTACCTTTTTTCTAATCTCTTCATGCTTTGCTGACGTAGGTTTTGGGATGTTGTTTCTTTCCAATACCTGATCCTCCTTAGCATGTTTCTCAGCAATGGTTTGTTCTTCGAAAGGCTTCTCTTCAGGTTCTTTTTTTACTACAGGTTGTGGTTTTGGCTTTATGGGTGGTGGCGTATCATCGGGATCAACTTCTGCCATTGGTTTTGATTTGGATTTAGGAGTGCCAAATAATGAGGCCAGAAAAGACTGATTATCCTTATGCTTAGGTTTATTGTACTTCTTTTTGAATAACTGAAAACATTGCTTATCTGCTTTCTTTGCAGGGGTATAACGATTCTTATAAAATGCTTTGGTGTGTTTACTTTTCTTTCTCTGTCCATCTACATCTGGCGAAAAAGCCAGAAGCAATAAGAATAAACCAAAGCAAATAACCCTTAACCTGACCAACTCTACAACACACATTTTGATCTACTTTTTTGCTATAAAGGCAATTTGTAATATTTTCATTAAGATGTCAATTCAAAAAAATGAATATTACACGCTGTTCAGTATAATATACAAATAAAACTTAAATTGTAACCAGTAAAATGGTGTTTTTTTAAGATTGTAAGGATAGAAGAAGTTTGATGTCGAATGTAAGTTTTTACCTGAATCTCCCTGTAATTATTTTTCTTGGTTAATTAACTGAATAAAGTCCTGAATATCTTCATTAGGCACAGTTACTGACAAGTGATATTGCATGATTTTCCAGCCATCTTTTGACTTCCGCAAAACTCCTGATCCCCGGCATACTCCCATCCACGTTTCCAGTAGCTCAGAGAACCAGGCTATTTTTCCATCTTTGGAAAAGTGTAGCTGCCGGTCGTAGGGTTTGAAATCCCAGGCTTTTCCTCTTTCAAAATATGGCTTTGAGAAAGCCCAAAAGGATTCCTTATCCCATCGTTCGGTTGCATCAGTTCCAATATAAATACCATCTTCTGCTATGCTGCCAAAGAAGATGTCGGCATTGGCTTCTGCAGCAGCTTTGTGCCAATGATCCAGAAAGTTATTAACAGGTTCTTTCTCTTGTGCCTGTACCGTGAGCGAAAAACCTAGAAGAATAATAATGATGATTTTTTTCATATGGGGGATAAGTTTATTTCTGTTGATCTTAATTTAGTACTTTTTAGTGATAAAGGCATAAGCTGTAAAAACGCTTAACCCTGCTAAGATACTTGCTATAAGCGCTGATTGCCTGAAAGTTTCTACGAATGACAGCTTAATTGCCATATTAATATCTTGCTTTTGCTCGTTGGTTGTACCTTCGGGAGGTTGCGCTTCAGCAAGCTTATTGATTTCTTTATTTAAGTCTTTTTGAAGACTCTCAGAGAGTTCTAAATGCCTGGTGTTCTCCTGAAAGCTGGCTTTAAAGGTAATAACTCCAAAAGCACCCATAATGGCAATGGCGAGTACACCTGCTGTTCTGGCAATAGTATTATTTATACCCGAAGCTGATCCGGTTTTATTTTGAGGCACTGCATTCATCACTGCTGTAGTCAGAGGAGCAACCGTTAACCCCATGCCCACGCCTATAGTAAGTATGGCAGGAAAAAAAGTAACCCAGAAATCCGAAGGGCCTGCTGTAAGCCCTGGTAAAGAAAACAAAAAGAAACCTATGGCATTAAGCATTGATCCAACAACTACCAGCGGTCTGGCTCCAAATTTATCAGCTAGCTGTCCGGACCATCTTGATAGAAAAGCTATTAGCAGACCGAATGGTAGCATAACCAATCCGGCTATCTCAGCAGGGTAGCCCTGAACCTGGATCAGGTTTAAAGGAAAAAAGAACAAAAAGCCTCCCAATGCAGCATAGATAAATAGAGTGACTGCATTGGTGCTGCCGAAAGTTTTGGATTTGAACAGAGACAAGGGCATCATTGGACTGTTTGTCTTCTTTTCACGAAGTATAAATGCAAAAAGTAAAACGATTCCTGCTGTCAGCGTGATGTAAATCTGGGGGTTACTGAAACCATGGTTTGGTGCTTCGATGAATCCATAGGTCAGACCAGCTAATGACAGTGTGGCTAAAAGAGCTCCTGGCCTATCAGTTTTTTTAGCATCAGGATCTTTATTTTCGGGGACATTTCTTAAAAAGAACAATGTAATAATGGCTAATGGAATATTGATAAAGAATACCAGTCTCCAAAGCCCCATGCCTGCTAGCCAGCCGCCGAGTGCCGGACCGAACACGGTCGTCATAGCACTAAACATAGACCATGTTCCGATTGCTTTACCCCGCGTATCCTTGGGGAATAGAGCAGAGATTATCGATAGGCTTCCGGGCACCATTAAGGCACCGCCAATCCCTTGCAGACTTCGTGACAGGATCAGCATCATGGCTGACGATGATAGCCCGCAGAGTATCGAGGCTACCGAGAATATAGAAATACCTGTTATGAAAATCTTTTTTCGTCCGTATCGGTCACCCATAGAGCCTCCCGTGAGAAGCAATGCAGATAATAACAGCGCATAGCTGTTAATTACCCATAGGAGGGAGGATCCTTTCATATTGAGATCGCTTTGTAAGGCAGGGAGAGCTACATTAAGTGCAGTAGAATCTATAAAAGCCATGCTTGAGGCCAGAATAGTTGCAATGAGGGTTGCTTTTTGCTGAGTTTTAGATAGCATTAAGCGATATTACTAAAAAAGAGCGCCTTTCGACGCTCTTTTTATTTTAATTTTTTAGTTCAGTCAGAGTTTTCTTTTCCCTGGTTTTTAAATCGTACACATAAGTAAAATCGTCCTGGCTCTGACTCTCCCGCATAATTCCGGGAATCAAAACAATCTTAATTGCATGGTCGTTATAAAAGCTTACAGAACCATTATCCAGAGCATCTTCATATACTACCTGGTCAGTTTTGAGCTCATGTACAATATACTTAATGTTATTCTGAGGCTGTTTGGCCGTTCCTTTAGTCTCCACATAACTAAGTACGTATGAAGAATCAGGACTGAAAATGTGTTCAATTTTGCCACTAAGCTTCTCCTCAGATACTGATTTGTAATTTGAAGATTGTGTTTTCCCATTGACACAAGCCAGGGAAAACACAAGTCCAAATATGATTAAGCTGTTTATGATCTTCATTATCTATGTTTCTGAATATTCACTTTAACACTTTCTGATTTTCCTGTCAGCTCTAATATATACTGACCTGGTTGTAAGAAAGAAAGTGTAACTACTTCATTGTGGAAAATGATATCCTTAGTCAGAACCACCTGTCCCATGAGGTTATAAATGGTCATCCTGTTAAATCTGCCATCTTGCTTAATGTTCAATACACCCGAAGTAGGATTAGGGAATACATTCAGGTCGCCAGATTTGAGCAGGTCTTCCAGGCCAAGTACAGTAGCGCTGTAAGGCTCAGAAACGACTGAACATCCATTTGAGGTTATTTTAACAGTGTAGTCACCCAACTCACGAGGAGAGTAAGTTTTCTTGTTTGCTCCCAGGATTATTTTGCCATTCAGGTACCATTGGTAGCTTTCTCCTTCTGATGCAGCCAGAACACCTCCGCTTTCAGTTATAGTAGATTCGGGTATAGCTCTTGGTTCAATTTTAATTGACGTGAAAGAAACATTACAGCTACCCAGTTCTCCTGTTACCTCAATATCAATAGTGTCGGTCACAGGATAAGACGTAAGAACTAAGTTTTCTCCGTTTCCTGTAAAGTCATCACTGAAAACTTCAGAAGTGGTTACATTAAAGATCCTGTAAACTACTCCGGCTTCCGAATTCTCAACTGTAATATTGATAGAATTTTCAGCACATATATTGGCATCTTCCAATGTTACTTCTCTGAAGGTCGGTGGTAATACGTTTACTTCCGGCTGATCAGAAAGAATTGCAGAACAAGAAGAGTTCAGATCTTTTACCTCAACATAGAATGTCGTTGGTTCAAGCAAAATGCCAGTTTCTAACTCCAGATTAGCCCCGTTTCCTTCAGTTTTAGGGCCAGCAGGAGAGTTGTCTGTAGCATTAAAAAGTTGATATGTATAGCCTGCGTCGCTGTCATTGACGATTACCAAACCTATTTCATTCATACATAAATCTGCGCTGCCTGCGGTAACTGTTTTTTCCTGAACAGTGTTCGTTGCAATAGAGATATATGCATTTTTAGTTTCAACCTGCGCGCCATTTAGCTCTCCCTGAACAGTCAGGCTTACATCCTTAGTTCCTGATGTAGCGTAGGTTACTTCATGAGGGCCTCTACCTGTGGCAGTTGCCGGAGAAGCTCCGGAGCCAAAATCCCAGGAGTATGACGAAATTGATCCCTGAGAGTTATCATAGAAGGTAATTGTTGAATTTTCACAAAGACCTGAACCTGCAGGATTGCGGGTAAAATCAGGAATTGCATTAGTTTGAGGGCCGCTCAAAACAAAATCATCAATGGCCATACCTACATCGACAGTAGCAGCGTCAGTTTTAAATGCAAACCTGAAACCTACATAACCACTTCCACTTAATGATGACACATCAGTATTCATGGTTACAAAGCTGCCTCCGGTATTTCCACTAAAAATAGGAACTTCACTTCCAAACACTGATTGTGGGTCTGAAATTGTTGTATACCAGCCTGCTTCCTGGGTATCATTTAGTTTAGTCCAGGAGTCTCCGCCATTAGTAGTATATTCAACTATGAAACCATCCCACTCATCTTCAAATTGATATTTTGTTTTGAAAGATAAGTCGTAAGTACCCGCAGTTGAAAGGTCAAAATGAGGTGTATACAGGTATGCTGTGGAATTGTCTGAGTATTCGGCTTCTGTTAAGCCGGTAACCCATGCAAACGCTCCACTTGCCGTACCATTTTTGCCAGTCACTGAGGAATTACCGCGCTCAAAAGAAGTGCCCTGTAGATTACGAGCTACAAAATCTGCGGAAAAGGCATCAAAATTTCCGCCTTCTGCCAGTGAGTAGTCACCTTCTCTATTGGGAAGTATGGTAATATAGTTTGTTTTGACATTCTGATTTGCACCTGAGTTAGCCAGTAGCCTAACGGTGTATGTTCCCGGGGCGCTATAGCTATGTGTCGGGCTACCTTCCGTGCTGGTGTTACCATCTCCAAAGTCCCACAAATAATCGGCAGCATTGCCAGTGGTGTAGTTGTTAAAGGTGATGTCTTTTCCAATATATGTAAATGTATTACTGGCCTGAAAGTCAACATATGTGTTTTTGCTGAATACATTGGTAGTAAACAGTCCTCGTCCAAACGTTGCAACGATTACCTGTTGGTCAGCCTCTCTGTATTGAAGCATATTACACTTCACGTTGGCGAGGCCTTCTACGGTAGGTTCCCACTCCGGGCTGGACGCTGTTATATCATCAGTAGACCAAATTCCAAACTCTGTTGCTACCAATACTTGCTTTCTGTTATCCGGATTAAACAGGGCCCACCTGATTGGCATGTTTGGTAAATTTCCTTCTTTGCTTACCCATGTCTGACCACCGTTCTTGGTTTCCCACACAGAATTTACATCATAATTAGAAAGTATAACCAATAAATGATTATCAGACTCACCGATTTCGATACATGAAACATACCCTTCAGGCAAAGCATTCCCATCTATTTCAGTTACTACAGGCGAACTGTTGGCCGAAGCAATACTGTATACCCCTCCTCTGTCATTGCCAACAAAAATTTTATTACTGGTATATGGCGATACGCTGATATGAGATATTTCTCGTCCGCCTATTTCAACAGTTTTGGTAACTTTACTGACTGAAGTGCCAGCCATATTTTCATATGCTATGAGGGAATTGCTATTACCAGCTGCATATAGAATGTTTGCTTCATCATCATAATCCGCAGGGTTGATGAATCTACCCGTTGAGTTGTTGTCAGAAGCCACCTGAGGGAATGTTATACCTCCATCAAGAGACCTGTAATAATTATTATACACATAGCTTGATATCAATACTGACGGATTATCCTGATCTATAAACACAAAAGCACCATCTCCGCCGGTCACCTCCAGGGTTGAGTTTATGCCTAGGTTCTTAAACATACTCGTTCCATTATCCTGTGCTCCTGCCAGGTATGTATTGGATAATTCAACGTTAGTGGCAGCACATGAATAAAAGAGGGCAGTATTGTAGCCATTGATTCTCTGATGAAATTCAGGAGTTTCAGCATCCAGATTATCTGAATAGTAGACACCGCCATCATTACCAAATAATGCGGTAGTCTCGTCTTTAAAGAGCATAGCGTGCTGATCAGCGTGCACATAATCAGCGCAAGAGCCGGTCCAGTAGGAAAGAAGCTTCCAGGTAGACCCTCCATCTTCAGATCTGTGCAGGTCAATGCCACCTACAATAACTTTATTTGGATCATCAGGAAAAACTCCAAGAATTAGGTCAAAAAAAGCCTGACCCCTGGTGAAGTCTGAAGAAGAAGCCGAGCAATTTTGTTCGGAATATTTAGGTATCGTCAAATCAGTCCAATCGGTACCTCCGTTTGTGGTTTTCTTGAAGTATCCAACACTCACACTGGAAGGGCTCTCAGAAACGGCATACACGGTATTTGGGTCAGAGGGGGCTACAGCCAACTCTACTCTGTAACCGGTTTCTGTAAGAATATTGGTCCAGTTTGAAGCACCGTCTGTCGACTTATATATATCGCCGGCATAGTTACTGGCATATAATGTTCCATCACTTGCTATCTCCAGGTCAGTGATCACCTGGTTTAGTGTTTCAGTCCAGGAACTTCCGCCATCTGTTGATACCTGAATACCTGATGATGTGCCTACAACCAGTTTTGAGGTTGATGTCACAATTATTTTTTGTGTGTATTCAAAGTCACTTGATGTTTCCAGACTCGTGCTGGTAAGGTGCGTCCAGGTCATTCCGCTGTCCGTGCTTTTCCAGATACCACCACCCTTTACATCATTGGTAAATATCAACCCGGTTCCTGCATAGAATGTTGTTGTGTTTTGAGGGTCGTATGCTAAAGTGCTTATAGCAATGTTACTCATGAAATCATCAACATTTTGCCATTCGGCATTTGCATCAGTTATATCATCAATAAACCAAATACCCCCGGCAACTGCGCCTGCCCAAACTTTCTTTCCGGAAACATCATTGGGGTCATACATAAGTGCACGGGTACGACCTCCCACGTTGTTAGGTCCTCTTTCATTCCATGTTACGTTTGAAATGGCTTTTGCATTGCTCTTCTTACGCAACAGGTTTTGAGTGATTCTGAAAGACTTGATTTTCTCCGAAATAGGAGGGTATCCAAGAATGGGGGACTTAGTCATTTCAAAGTCATGGGCTGTAGCCAAATCGGGCCGGTCCTTTTCTTTGGCCTTTTCTTCCCCTTCTCCTTCGGAGCTTTTGTACTTAGCCGTTTTAGAGGCTTTGTCCGAGGTTTCTAAGGGTCTGTTATTCAGGTAAATAACTGCCCCAAATGCAATAATTGCGAGTAACGCTAGGTAAAGATTTCTTCTCATAATGTACGATTTAAAAAACGCAAATTTAACAAGAAATTTGGTCAAAACCTTACATTATGAAATATTATTGAATTGAAAAATTGGTTGGCGAAATATTGAACTACTCCATATTGTAAAGCTCAAGAAATTCTTTTACCTCTTTTCGTACCTCTCCTGTAGTTTTGCCATCATAGGGTGCTGTGGCGATGGATTTAAATAGCTCACCTACGACTGAAGCATCGAAACCGAGCTTCTCAGCATATATAGCTGCTACTTCCAGTTCAATGTCTTCAACTATATTGTCAATATATATCATATGTACCAGGTGATATATAGCCTCCATTTTTGAAAGTCTGTCCCCGGGCTCAATGTATTTTAGTTTATCGAAGTTACCCTCAATATGATGCAGGTCATCATGGGTTAAGTTTAACTGGGCGCTCCATTTGAGCAGGCAGCCGACATACTTGCTTTCTACTTGTTTGTTTCCCAGAAACAGAGCCAGAAGGTTGAAAAAACTTCGTTTTACAGACTTGAGCTCTTCTTTATTCAATTGATCCATACCTCAGGAATTTAATGTTAAAAATACGGAGTTATGCAATGTAAAAAAAGATTTGTTGGCAATAGTTGTTGTTTAACGGCTTATTTTAATTAAAACACGCTACAAGCAAGATTTGTTGCGCCGGATATGCGCATCAGCATTACCCAGCTCAGATGCTCTCGCCCAATCTCTGCATGCTTTGCCATTATTGCCTTGCCTGATACGGCAGTCTCCTCTTAGCAGGTACGCTTCACTTCTTTCCGGCCGCAGGAAGATGGCCCAGTTATAATCTGTTACAGCTTCTTCATAGTCACCCAGCGCTTTGTTGGCTTCGGCACGCTTCATAAATAATTCGTAATAAATCTCAGGTGTTTTTTCTGCTGGCATTATCAGTTCAAAGGCCTCTCCGTATGAAGCACTCTGAAATTCCTTAAACAGATATTTGGCCCTGGTATAGTATTCCAGTGCTTTTTCACTTTTTTGCAGATTGTCAAAATAGATATCTCCTACCTTAACTACCAGATCTATATTACTTTTATCCCTTATAAGGATATATTCGAGTGCATGGATGGCCTTACCATATTCCTTTAACTGCAGATTGCAGTCGGCGATCATTTTCCATGTGGCCAGGCGCATTGGAGACTGATAATCGCGGAGAACTTCCAGGTTTCTGATTGCAGTTGAGTACTCTGCCTTTCTATATAATTGAGTGGTTAAGGCAGTTAGGCTGGCCACCATGCTTTCCTTTTCCCGGTAAAACTGAGGCTCTATTGGATTCTGATGAATCAGGTTCTCAATCGTAGTCAGTGCCAGGCGGTATTGACCTTTATTATACAATGACTTGGCGTCAGAGAGTACCTTTTCATTCTTTTTCTTAAGTTCAGTGGCTTCTACATCCTTAAGGTGTTGGTTGTATTTTGATATTCCGATTATAAAGAATGCTATAAATGTAACTGAAGCCAGTGTTACAAATTGTATTTTAAAATAATTGCGATCCACACGGTAAGTAGGAGCTGTTTTGTAGTTTGGTATATTCCTCCAGCTGGTTTTTCCATATCGATCATATACGCTTCTGTAATTACTTTTATTCGCCGCATGTTTATAATATTCTTTTTGGGCGGGTTCCTTTTGTTGGTATTGCTGATAATAATATTGCAGCAGCAGGTCATACTGTGATTTTTTTTCAGGCTTTGATAATAGCTGATGAGCCTCATTGATAACTTTGAAAAATTCTTCTGCTGCTTTATTGCCCGGATTTCTGTCCGGATGGTATTTTAGTGCCAGTTTCTTGTAGGCTGCTTTAACTATACTATAATCAGCAGCTTGCGGAATGCCTAATATTTTGTAATAATCAAGCATGTGATGACTCAACTAAGTTAATTTTTAAAGAGGCGGATAGTAAAGTTAACGAATATGCATGGAAGGAAATTCTCAGGATTCCATTTTTTTCTTGCTTTTAATGTTGAAATAGAAATACAAAGTGACTAAAAATACCAATATAGAAATAAATTGAGAATGTGATATATAATTTTCAATAACATAACCTCTGCTTATATCGCCTCTGAATATTTCAATTACAGACCTGCCGCAAGCATAAAGCATCAGATATAACAGAAACAATTGACCGTTAAAATTTTTGTACTTTTTGATGATAAGCAATATGAGTAGTATTACAAATATCATTGCAGCACTATATAATTGTGTAGGATGCATCGGAGTATGTAAAGGGGCAAGGCAGGCCGGATTTGAATACGTTACAGCCAGGGGCCCGTGCCATTCTATCCCATGACAGCAGCCAGCCATGAAACACCCGATCCGCCCAAAGAAATGGACTATGCAGGTGGTAATAGCCATGATATCCAGCATACGCAGTGCCGGCAGATTATTCTTTTTAAAGAAAACTAGCATAGCAGGGATGGTGAAAAGGAGAGAGCCGTAAAAAACGAAGCCTTTCCCTGTTAGGAGAGCTGAGGGGTGATCCAGGTAATAAAGTGGTTTTTCGAAAAACAGAAATACCTTCCCACCAACTATAGCCGCTACAAGCAGGATCAGAAATAGTGAATTGATTTTGTCAAATGACAGATTGAATAACCTTTTGCTTTCATATGCCACATACGTAACCCCTAAAACTGCTCCAATGACAATAAAGAACCCATACGAATAAATGGTAAAGTATTCACCGAAAAGTCCTTCAAGGAAGCTTGGCAGTGGTATTTTAAAGAGTTCAGGGTGCATCTGATTATCGTTTGCTAAGATTGATGTTGGATATGGACATTATACTGTTCGGGCGACAACTTACAAATATAATTTCCTTTCTCACTCTTTTACTTCTTATTTGCAATCATGTTTACAAAAGGGGTCAGGTATATGGTGATAGCAGGGTTTTTCTTTGCCCTGATGAATGTGTTTGTTAAAATGGTGCCCGACATACCCGCTGTTGAAATCGTTTTTTTCAGATCTTTGGTATCGCTTATTTTAAGTTATGCCTTCTTAAAGACAAGTGGTGTTAATATTTGGGGCAAAAACAAGAGGATCCTGCTGTTTAGAGGGGCAAGTGGTGCGGTGGCTCTTATCTTATATTTTGCTACTATTCAGGCCATACCTCTGGCATCTGCTGTTACCATCCAGTTTCTGTCTCCGATTTTTACCTCTATTTTGGGGGTTTTTATTGTAAAGGAAAGGGTAAAGCCGCTTCAATGGTTATTTTTTGTCATGGCCTTTGCCGGGATAATCATAATTCAGGGGTTTGATCCGCGCCTTACACCCTTTTACTTAGGTATTGGAGTAATTGCAGCCCTGTTTTCGGGTTTGGCATATAATTTTATTAGAAAACTCAATACCAGCGAACACCCTTTGGTAATTGTTTTTTACTTTCCCCTGGTTACTCTGCCTGTTACAGGTGCCATTTCAGCCTTTGACTGGGTCAATCCCGAGGGCTGGGAGTGGCTGTTGCTTCTACTCATCGGTGTACTTACGCAGGTTGCCCAATACTTTATGACCAAGGCATATCAGGTGGAGGAATTATCAAAAGTAGCCAGCCTGAAGTACATCAACATCATTTATGCACTGGCGTTTGGTTGGGTGATATTTGAAGAAACCTTTAACTTTATGACTTATGTTGGTATGCTGGTGGTTTTAACCGGAGTGATACTGAACATCTGGTATAAACACCATCTGGCATCCAAAAAAATAGATTAATTTATTGAGATAAGGAGAAGAATTATGTCAGGACATAGTAAATGGTCAACCATTAAAAGGAAAAAAGGGGCACTGGATGCCAGGAGGGGGAAGGTGTTTACCAAACTCATTAAGGAAATTTCTGTAGCAGTGAAGGAGGGAGGGGCCGATCCTGAGGCTAATCCAAGATTACGTCTGGCAATCCAGAATGCCAAAGGACAAAATATGCCAAAGGAGAATATTGAGAGAGCGATAAAGAAATCTGATGGTGACGGAGCTGATTATGAAGAACTGACCTATGAGGGATATGCCCCATTTGGTGTTGCCGTATTTGTAGAATGCACAACTGATAATTTGAATCGTACCGTAGCCAGCGTCAGATCTCTTTTCAGTAAATATGGAGGGAGCTTAGGGGTGAATGGCTCTGTGGATTATATGTTTGAGCGAAAAGGTATATTCCTCATCAAACAGCGGGAGGATATGGATAAAGATGAGTTCACACTGGAGCTAATTGATGGCGGCGCTGAAGATGTCTCTTTTAACGAGGACTATATTGAGGTTACCAGTGCTATGGAGGATTTTGGAAATATGCAGGAAAAACTGGATGAGTTAGAACTGGAGGTCGAAACCGCTGAACTTCAACGTATACCTACTACTACAGTTTCATTGGACAATGAGCAGTTCGAAGGAGTAATCAAGTTGATTGATGCCCTGGATGATGATGATGATGTACAGAAGGTGTATCATAACCTGGAGGCTTCAGAATCGCAGATGGAATCATTAACTTAACCGTTGTTAAAAGGGAGCGGTCTAAAAAAAGCCCGGGATCAATTTTTGATCCCGGGCTTTTTATAAAAGCGTAGCTTTATTTATTTACCAAGTCTTGAAATCAGGTCAGCAACCCTGTTAGAGTATCCAGCCTCATTATCGTACCAGCTTACAACTTTTACCAATTTACCATTGGTAGAAGTCATTTGCGAATCAAAGATCGAAGAGTGAGGATTTCCGATGATGTCTGTAGAAACAATAGGATCTTCAGTATACTCCAGGATACCTTTCATTGGTCCTTCTGCAGCAGCTTTCATAGCAGCATTAATCTCTTCGGCAGATACTTCTTTGCTCAAAGTACAAACAAGGTCAGTTAAAGAACCGGTTGGAGTTGGTACACGAACGGCGTTACCATCCAATTTTCCCTTAAGTTCTGGCAACACTAAACCCACTGCTTTGGCAGCACCTGTTGTAGTAGGTACAATATTGATTGCAGCAGCCCTTGCTCTTCTCAGGTCTTTGTGAGGTCCGTCCTGCAAGCTTTGGTCTGAGGTGTAGGCGTGGATAGTTGTAATAAATCCGCTTTCCAGGCCAAAGTTGTCGTTCAATACCTTTGCTACGGGAGCCAGGCAGTTGGTAGTACAAGAAGCATTTGAAAGCACTTCTTCGCTACCGGTGATAATGTCGTCATTTACCCCAAGTACAACGGTTGGGATGTTTCCTTTTGCAGGAGCTGATATTACTACTTTCTTTGCTCCTGCTGTTATATGTTTTTTAGAACCTTCTTCGTCAACAAATCTTCCTGTAGATTCAAGTACGATATCTACCTTCATATCTCCCCATGGCAATTGAGCGGGGTCCCTTTCTGCTAAAACTTTAATGTCCTTGCCATTTACCTTAAGTCCGTCTTTTGTAGTTTCAACTGTGCCGTCAAATCTACCGTGGATAGAATCATACTTAAGCAGGTGGGCAAGTGTAGCGATATCAGTAAGATCATTGATGGCTACTACTTCAACATTGTCCTTTTGCAGTAATGATTTGAAAGCCAATCGGCCTATTCTTCCAAAACCGTTTATTGCAACTTTAGTCATTATTAGGTGGGTTATAGTTACTGTTATATTTCGCGGGCAAAAATACAATACGGTTGATGTAAAACCAATTAAATAGCTGTTTTAAAAATCGTTGAAATTTTTTTTAAAAATTTTCAATCAAGGGTTTGCATTTAAAAAACGGGAATATATCTTTGCATCACCATTTCAAAATGGCCCGTTCGTCTAGGGGTTAGGACGCCAGGTTTTCATCCTGGTAACAGGGGTTCGATTCCCCTACGGGCTACGAAAAGCCGATTGCTGAAAAGTGATCGGCTTTTTTGTTGTTCAATTTTGATGATAATTCCCAGCTCTTCGACATTTGTAATGTTGAAGCCTCATCGTAGCGTTTGCAACGCGACACACCTACAGAAAAAGCTCAATTACGCTCAATCAGCCGGTAAAGGGTTCGATATTCGTCCCCATCCCGTTACTTTGTTTTTTACCCGTTCTCATTTTTACAGTCATTCCGCTATCTCTATAAAAAAATCAATAATATTGCTCGACAACCCTGATATCACCTTCACGGAAATACATACCCTCAAAAAAACTGATGTAATAAACATTTGCAATGCACGCAGAATGCACACCATGTTAAAATGTTAATATTTACTTGTTATATATTCTGAAAAGGCTAGCTTTGCAGCTTAAATTCGAATTACTGTATGCGTAATCTTTATTTGACCCTTTTCCTTCTTTTTGTTCTCTCTCAATTATCCGCCCAGGATTGTGTAATAAATCTACCGGAAAATGCCGGATGGGTGGGCACAACGAAACATCCTGTTGGAGAATATCATGGAAAAAATGAATCCGTGACCATTACAAAAACCGCGGAAAACGAGTTTGAGGTTTCTGATATTGCCGGAGGCACTTTCAGGCTTTTTGATACCGGAAAGGATATTACTGCAACTATTACAATGGATTGTGGAGGTATAGGAGAAACAACATTTGAAACTGAGTTTGGTCCTTTTACCATCCATGGCGGTTCCTGGGATAAGAATACTCAAACCTTAACGATCAGATGGTCTAACCCTTTCAATAAATTAACAGACCGTGTGAGTATCATTACTATTAAAAAATAATTCTTATGATATCAATGAAGCGAATTTTACCGGTGGCGCTCCTGCTGGTATCGAAACTTATATGTGCGCAGGAGTTTGTGGATGTTGATCCGTTTACCGGCAGTGCAGTGATAAATATACCCTTGCTAACAGCTCAGGATGGGAGACTTTCTCACCTGGTATCTATTTCATATGTAGGCAATGGCATTCCTGTTGAGGCACCATCAGGCAGATTAGGTGTCGGATGGTCTCTTAATGCTGGTGGTGAGATAAGGAGAACCCTTCGAGGACTACCTGATGATATGGTGCCGAAAGATGCTGAGGATTCTCGTGCAGGGTGGCTTTATGACGGCAACTATTCCATTATCGGCAACTTTGATCCATCTGCGGACACAAATTATGCAACATGCAGCGACGAAGTAGATGATTATAACTATTTGAGTCAATTAGGGACTTATGGTAATGGAGACCTTAGGGACACGGAACCTGATATTTTTCATATTTCCTGCCCGGGTATTCAGGCCAGTTTTTTATTTGATAACAATGGTGATATCCGGTTTATTGGTCATAATAATTTCAAAGTTTCCTATGTGCGTGATGAAAACAAGAACATTGTTAGTTTTACTATAGTCGATGAAAGCGGGAGCCGTTATTACTTTGAGAACCCTACCTCTGCCTATAAGGGCTGGGGACATATAGAGGTACCGGTACCACTACTCTTTAAAGATGAATACTACCGTTTTAAAGGGTATGTTCATTTTAATGAAACGTGGTATCTCTCGAAAATAATCTCTGCTTATGGTGAGCAGATCAGTTTTGAATACAGCAATCCACCCTTATTGCAATCATGGTATGGGGAAGATTTTATACCCTGGCCAATGGAGGAGCAGCAAAGAAACTACTATACATACAATTATGTAAATAGTACATACGACAGCATCGGCCAATATACCCTAAAAACAACCCACTCACTTCCACGTGTACTTGAGGCTATCAACACACCAAACAAGCGAATAGAATTTGCCAATAGCAAGTATGCCATACCTACGGGGAATTACGAGTATAAGAAAATGCTGTTGGACTGGATAACAGTTTATGATAAAGTGATTAGTGCAGATGAGCCATTAAATAAATATATTTTCAGGTACAGCTTTATTAAAAGCAATGAAGAACCGGAAAATGGAAGTCATATCTTTCTGAACTCCATATCACAGGCTACAGAATTACGTGAACTACCTTATCACTTTTCATATTATGGTGTTGATCTAAAGGCTGAGACTGCGATGCTTACCGACCGTAATACCAATGATAAAGACATTTACGGTTATTATTCCACAATGGAGACGCAAAGCAAACACCCGCGACTATATTTATACCCTGAGCTGAGTGGGATCAATAGATTGCGCTATAACCCTTTACCAGGTTATACAGGCCGGGTAATCGAAATTGCGGGTAAGCATGGGCAACCGAATATCGTGCAATTGCAATGGGGAAGCCTAAAAGCTGTAACCAAGCCGGCAGGAGGTAGTACCACCATACATTACGAGCCAAACGTTTTTTACGATTCCCTGGCCAATATGGAATTTTATGGGGGAGGCATAAGAGTGAAGCGACTTGAGTTTTTCAATGGTTTGGGGCATTCACGGGATCAATATAAAGAGTATGATTACCAACTGGAAAATGGAAACTCAAGCGGAAATAGATTATACCGGCCGGAGTATGCTTTCTTTCTTAATTTCCATGTCAGTCCTTTTAATAATAACATTACGTATTACGATGTGAATAACCTTACATCTGATTTCGCCTGGAAAAATCTTGTTGTCCGCACGGAGGAAGACATAAACGATGAGATATTCAAAGGTAGCAGTGTGGCATATAGCCGGGTCAAAGTGTCCACAAAAGGTGCGGGATACAGTATATACGAATACGCGCTTCCAGTAGAGTACGGCATGGAAACTACAGAGACGACAACGACAAGGTTTGCCAGGCCCTCAGGGACCAATTGTATGGATTTGAGTGGGGCTGCCGGCTTTTTCAGGTATCCTTTTGCCCCGCAGGTAAATGCCCCTGCGGTACAAGGCGCACTCTTGAGGAGGGCAGACTATTCAGGCAGTGATGAAATCAAGACTGAAGTTGTGAATGAATACAACTTTGATATTCCTTCCCATAATGTGAAAGCGGTAAAATGGGACAGCTATTCGTCTTATGTGACTTATTCATTGTATCACTTGAAGGTAAATACAGGTAGCAGGATTACCAAAAGCATTGCAAGAACATATGAAGGCGGACAGTCCATAGAAAGCATAACCCACTATAACTATGATGCACAAAGCCATTACCTGCTAACCTCGAAGTCTGTACAGTCACAGGGAAGGTTGGTGACCACAAACATTAAGTACAATGAGGATTATATTATAGATCAGAGCTTTCCCTATGAATGGAGTAATGTGGATGCGCAGACAAAAGCCCTGCTCAACTTCAGGGAGAAAAACATTTTGGGTGTACCGGTGGAGACATTTACCACCGTTAATAATAATGGCGCGGAGAGCATAGTAGGAGCAACGCTTAATGTTTATGAGCATGATAAACTAAATGACAACGTTAACCTTAAAACCACTTATGGGCTTATCGCCCCATCAACCGCCCTTCAGCAATCATCGGTAAATAACGTAAGTGGTACGAGTAATTTTGTTTTTGATGATCAGCATTATGAGAAGCTTCTTACCAATGAAATATTTAGTCCTAAAGGCCGGGTGCTTTCATATACCAATAAGAATAAAGAGAAAGGAACTGTAATGTATGCATATAATGAAAATGTTGTCAGTGCGGCATTTTCAAATGCAACTTTAGAGGAAGTGAGGTTTAGTGATTTTGAGAAGAAAACACTCAGAAACTTTGGCGTTTCAGGAAGTAGTATAGAAGGAGTGAACGGCGGTCTGGCCTACCGGTTAAATGGAGGCACTTCTATATCTGAAAACCTAAAAAAACGGGAAGGTAAATACATTTTCTCCTGCTGGGTGAAAAGTGCTGATGATGGGAATTTTACTATAACTATAAGCAATGGTACAATTGATGAAGCGGTCAATGTTCCTTTTTCCGGTTCTCTTAACTGGGTGTACTTAGAAAAAGTCGTTGAGTCAGATCTTTCAGGTGATGTAAGCCTTCACATCGCAACCGATAATACTGTGAATATCGATAATATTGCCTATTACCCTTATAGTGCAGCTTTCAGCCATACATTGTACGGAAAAGGTTTAAGACCAATAGCAGAGACCAACACCAAAGGAAAAAGCACCTTCTATGAATACGACGACCTTGGTGACCTCAAAAGAGTAAGAGATGAAAACGGTTATATCAGAAAGCAATTTACTTCGTCTACACCCGGTACCTTGTGGAACCTGCAGGCGAGTATTACCTATACCAACGAGAAAATTTATGAAGGTAACAGCGTTATCTTTACAGCTCACCCGGCAGGTTATCAATATCGCTGGAAGGTTGGTGTTCCTCTGAGCTACCCCTCCGGATATGAGATTTCGGCAAATGATTTTACCGGGATTTCCCAAAACCAGGTCAACTCATTTGAGCACACCTTTAGTACACCCGGTAATTATGTAGTGCTGCTCGAGATAGAATACGAAGGACAGTTTAGCTACCTGCTGACAAGAGTAAATGTTGCAGAAAAACCTTTAGGAGCCAGTATAACTTCAAACTACCCGCAATCATTTGATCTATGCTATATGCCCGGGCACCAGCACACCTTAACGGCAAGTGTTACCGGAGGGACAGGAGACTACAGGTATGATTGGGAAGTTGTGCGCATGATCAACGGAATACCCACAAGTACGGAGACTTATAGCACTACGGTCAATACCCTTTCGATAGGAGCAACTTACAACCACCGGTACAGGTTTAAGGTGACCGATAATGTAACCGGAAGGAAAGGCCAGAGCGATTGGGTGGTCATATCCGCTTATCAGAGTGATCCAAATTGTGGTGTAGAATCTCAAAATTAATGCTGAAGATGAAAATTTTACAAAATATACTATTTTTATTAACCCTGAGCTTTGGGATTTCATGCGCATCAGTTCAGGCGCAGGAACTTGTTGGAGAGAGTAATCCTGTCGGGGGCAATGATGCTCCAACCTATACGTATTACTACGAGACCCCTTACACGCTTTTAGGCACACCGAGTTGGAGGGTGGATAATGATGGTCTCAAAGGAATATATATGAAAGGTAAGGATAGTCGTGGATATTGGGTGCAAATAAAGTGGAAAGAGGTTACTACAGGTAGCGTAACTTTTCTGGTTAAAGAAAGGGGAGATATCGCATCTATGAATGTTGCCATTCAAACTTATCCTGCTGCCCCGGCGACGCCTTCGGTATCATCTAATGTATGTGGAATCAAAACGCTTACCCGCAGTAACCCATCAGACCCCTATACCGAATGGTATTGGCAAACGACATCGACGGGAACTTCCACCTCATCCGCGTCAGCGAATGAACATTATTATGTCATGCCGGATGCTACTCCGGGCAGCAAATCAGTTTTCCTGAGAGGCTTAAAAGGCACACTTTGGGGGCCTGCTACACAAATAGATCTCAGTTTGATCCCAGACACATCTCCGGGGGCAATATCTGGTCCCTCAAAAGTTTGTAAAGGAACTTCTGTTATATTGACAGACCAGGCTTCTCCTGCAGGTGGAGATGGGAGCTTTACTTATCAGTGGTATTATTCCACAACAGGAACAGACAATTGGACGGTAGCACCGGGAACCAGCAATGGCACGAGTTATGAGGTGCCCTCTGCGCTCATAGAAACAGAAGCTTATTTTAAGAGAAAGGAGATTTCAGTATGTGGTGAAAAGTGGGCTCGTTTTTTTGAGGATACTTCAAAAGACTATGTAAAAGTAATAGCCGAGTCTTTACCAGCTTCAGGTAGCTTGGCAGGCACACATTCAGTGTGTGGATCAGGGCAGATAGATCTACAGTTTACACCAGATCAGCCACAATTACGGCAATGGTTCAAATCAGACCCGGGAAATTCAGACTGGTATGCTATTACACCTGCCAATGATCATTTGACCGAGCCGGCAGTAGACGGTGCTGCGTACAAGGTAGTGTCGCACAACTCTTGTGGTAGTATAAGTACCAAATCAATATTTGTTACAATTTCTGAACCCTCCGATGCCGGGTTCATCACAGGCCAGCAGGCTACGGTGGTCAACAGCGGAAACGTGAACCTTAAACTTAATAGTTTTAATGGCGATGTTGTGCAATGGCACATGAAAGGTTATGGAGGTGCGTGGCAACCTGTTGCCGGTACAGCAGGCCAGTCAGAAATAACAGTCAATATTGATCGTGAAACCCGTTTTAAGGCCGAGGTGTCTAATGGGGTTTGTGTGGCAGATTACGCAGAAGAGACTGTATTTGTGGATCAGATAGGTTTTGCCGGAACGATCCTGGGGGAAGAGCGTATGGCAGGGTTGGCCCATAACCCGAATCTGATACTTTCGGGCTATTCCGGGACTATTGTAGACTGGGAGTATTCTACCGATGGTATATCGTGGATCTCGATGGGAACATCTCAGGAAAATATTCAGCATACCATTGGTGTGGGCACATACTACTACCGGGTGAAGGTGAATAAACTTGGTGTAATGGGGTATTCAGCCATCAAATCAATAGTCAAATATACCGCCGGAAGCCACCTGATGGACCCTTCGGAAAATTACACACGCGAGGAAACACCTATGATTCCGGTTATTAACCATTTGAACATCGAAAACCTGGATCCGGCCAAAGGAGAAAAACTTGTAGGCACGGTATATAATGATGGTTTTGGCCGACCTCAGACTTCGGTAAGTAAAAATATTACCCCAACATTTCAGGATGTCATAGTGCACCAAACTTATGACAGCGAAGGCAATGTAAGGAGCTACCTGCCCTACGCTGATCAGGGGCAGGATTACTATAGCAATGTTGGTGATGTAACTGCTTACTATGAAAGTAACGGATTTAGTGAGAGTGCATATTACTATAGCACTTCGTCACATGAAGATGCTCCGGGAAGAAGAATTTTGGCCCAAAGTGCACCGGGTAAAGATTGGGCGCTTAATGCACATGCCGTGAAGTACAATTATGCTTTTAACCTGGCAGGCGAAGTGAGGCGTTGGGGTTTTAACGGGATCAGTGATAGTTATTACGATGCGGATCAACTCTATGTGAATATCCTGACAGATGAAAACGGCAACACAGTACGGACATTTACAGATCCTTCAGGAAAAACCATATTAAAGCAGGTAGAAGTAGACGAGATTGTTGAAGGAAGCTATTCCAAATATCTTGAAACTTACTACCTGTATGATGAACTGGACAGGCTGATCTATACTATTCCCCCAAAAGCCGTGAAACTACTGGGTGCCGGGGCAATACTTGATGTAAATAACAGTGCTATAGCCGAGTTAATATACACGTATGCCTATGATAATGAAGGAAAATTAACAGAGAAGAAAGTACCGGGAGCAGCACCGGAATACATTATTTATGATCAGTTTGACAGGGTGATCCTGACCCAGGATGGTAACCAGAGAGCAGCCGGACAGTGGATGTTTGTAAAATATGATGAACTGGACAGACCCGTATACTCAGGAGTGTATACCAACACAGTGGCAACCTCACGTGTTGATATGCAGGCACTGGCAGATAGTGAGGCCCAACAAGAGATTTACTTTGAAAAAGAAGAAATTTCCCAGGCTTTTCATGGATATAGCAACAGAGTTTTTCCGACCTCAGACCTTACATTGCTGGGAGTCAACTATTATGATCATTACGACTTTGGCCGTGACGGTACTGCAGATTATTCAAATGCTGATGTAAATGAAAAGCTTGTAGACCTGAAATTAACCAGAGGCTATGCAACCGGTGGTAAAGTAAGGATATTGGGTACTGAAGAATGGATGAACTCAGTTGTGTTCTATGATAAAAAAGGAAAGGCATCGGAAATAAGGAAGGAAAACCATACAGGAGGGATAGATGTCACCTCCATGATGTACAGCCTATTTACAGAGCGTCTGATGTCAGTTAGTACCGCCCATTACGAAACCAGGGATTTGGCTACAGAAACACCTCTTACTATCAAACAGCGCTATACCTATGACCATGTAGGACGATTGGATTCCCTGTTTCAGAAAAATGGCAATGACCCTGAGCAAATGATCGCACATTACCGGTATAATGAATTAGGGCAACAAGTAGGAAAAGATCTGCATTATCGGAAAGGAGAAGGAAAATACTTACAAACCGTAGATTATGCCTATAACATCAGAGGGTGGCTCAAGTCAATGAATGAGCCGGGTATCATGACCTCGGAAAAGCTCTTTGGTATGGAGTGGATCTACAATGAACAGACAAGTGATCCGGACCAGACACCTTACTACAACGGTAACATTTCTTCCGTGACATGGAAGGATAAGACTGGTAAGTCTTTTGTAAAAGGGTACAATTATACCTATGACAAAACTGATCGCTTAACAAATGCCACTTTTAAAGATGGGCTCGATAAAGGGAACTACGATTTGAATAATATAACCTACGATGCCAATGGTAATATTCAGACATTGACTCGTTTTGCAGAACAAGGTAGTGTAAAAACCAAGGTCGATGAGCTTAATTATAGCTACAGTGCAGGTAGCAGCAACCAGTTGCTAAGCGTATCCGATGCAGCAGCCAACGATACAGGGTTTAAGGATGTGCCTGGTAATGACTACGGTTACGATGCAGTAGGTAACATGACGGCAGATGCCAACAAAGGTATCACCTCCATTACCTATAATGTTTTGAATAAACCCGAGACCATTACCTTTGATAATGGTACGGTTATCAATTATATTTATGCCGCTTCCGGCGAAAAACTCGCCCAGGAAGTCTACAAAAACAGCACCTTGAAGACCCGTACGGACTATATTGGCAACATGCTCTACGAAAACGATACCCTGCGCTTCTTCGGTCATGCCGAAGGCCGTGTGGTGGTCGATGAGTTTGGTTATGACTACCAATACGCCTATACCGATCATTTAGGAAATGTGCGGATGATCTACACCTCCAACCCTGACGTAACCACGTTTACGGCCAACATGGAGGCCGCTCCGAACCAGGCTGATGATGACCTTTTTGAAGGCACCAACAGCACGGCCGATGTACTGGCCACTTCGGGCAGCAGTGTAACACGACTGACCGCAGGACAAATCTCCGGTCCGGCACTGACTTTACCGGTCTACCCCGGTGACACGATTGCCATGCAGGTGCAGGGCTTTTACCGTGGCGGATCGGGTACGTCAACAGTTGACCTGCCTACCCTGATCACGGCAATAGCCGGAAGCTTTGGGGGTGTGAATGGCGGATCAACCTCCGAGCAGGCGGTTTTCGATGCTTTTGACCAGGCGATCAATCCTGCTTTGGGAGGCTTCGGATTACAGCAGGCCGCCTCAGGAGAAATAGCCGCTTACCTGAACTACATCATGTTCGACAAAAACATGCAGGTGGTACAGCACGGCCACTGGCCGATGAGTGATGATGCCCTGGCCAACCCGGAACTGATGACGCTGGAGCCTGCACCTATAGCGCAAAAAGAAGGTTTCATTTATGTGTACCTGACCAACGAGAGTGACAGCGAAGTGTACTTCGATGACTTCGAGGTGACGGTGAAAGAGAGCCTCGTGGTACAGAGCAATGAATACTACCCGTTTGGTCTACAGTTTAACACGAGCTGGACACGGCCAACTGACCTTAAAAACAACTTCTTATACAATGCCGGAAGTGAGCTGAACGAAGAAACTCAACTTTATAGCACGTTTTTCAGGCAGTATGATGCTGCCATTGGAAGGTTTACGGGGATAGATCCCCGGGCTGGCAAATATGCCTCATATACTCCCTACAACTTTGCATTTAGCAACCCGATATCTTTTAACGACCCACGAGGAGATGATGTGTTCAGTGATTGGGACCAGATTTTTGAAATGGTAGAAAAGATACTTGAAAGTGATGGTGTAGGTGGATCATGGGATTCACAAAATGGATGGAGCGTTTTTGCAAATCAGGGTGAAGCTTATGCTGCTGGCTTCGGATATAATGACCAACATCAATCGTGGACTAATACTACTTATGGTAGGGAAGGTAGCGCGCTTATTTTTGCTGGCTCGAATGGCGGGGAAGTGATGTCCAATGGAAATGGCGGTTATAACATTCTTTATAAAACTGGTACTTCCTATACAATCAATAATAGTAAAACCGGAGAAATGGTTGATTTTGGTGGTACGCAAAACATGGATTTGGTAAGCGTTGGTGACACAGGTCAAGGCCAGAATAGTGAACTTGGAGATTGGGTTAGCCGTGGCATGTGGTCTATCAATACAGGCGTAGGGGCTGTGTCAACTTATACTGTAGGTTCTGGTGGATATTATAAATGGAATGAAGTATGGCATAAGTATCAAACTACAACAGCTTGGAGATGGCAAACGAGCCGTTGGAATAATTTTGGAGCAAAAGCAATAAGGGCTAAGCAGGTTCAAACGGTAGCAGGAGCCCGAAATTTGTCTAGCAAATTGACAAAAATAGGGGGCGGTTTAATAGTAGCAGATATTGCTCTTTCAGGAGAGCTAAAACCTTCACACGCTATTAATACAGCTATGTTAGGGGCATCAACTACTGGGGTTGGAGCAATCGTAGCTGGTGTTTGGTTTTTGGCAGATTTTGGAACTATGGGCGTTAATTATCTTATTAATGGTGAAGCCAAAGGAATTGGGGATATGATTGATGAATCGATTGGAACTTATGAAATGTATGAAGGAATCTATTGAATATCCGATATTTAATTTAAGTTATCCTGACTGGGAATTAGATACCCTGGGGGATTTCTTCATATACAATGAAGACTACAGGTCTAGTGATGATTTCTTTAACAAGTATTATTTAAATCAGACATTTGTAGATTGTAGAGGGAATCTGTTTAAGGTGATTGGAAAGTCTTTAATTAAATCTAAGTTCAGGATTTTTAGATCAAGAGTTAATAAAATTCAGTTTGAAGCATTGAACAATAACATTGATTTGGAACAGCTGAAGAAAGAGTTGAAAGAGAAATCTCAACAGATAAAGAATGATGCAGCCCAAACAGAAATTCTTAAACAAATAGAAAATAGCAAAACAATTAAAGAGTTACTTAGAGGGTTTTAGCGGCATCCTATACGACCAATAATAGGAAAGGGCGTCCGTCTAAGCTGGCGCCAGCTTGTAGCTGGTGACTGTAAAAAGCAAGAAATGAAAAGAAGAGCCTGGGTTATTCCAGGGCTTTTTTATTGTGCAAGTTGCTGTTGCCTACCTTTTTGAAGAGGAAAGGATTTCTTTTCATCTGAGAAAAATAAAACTATATTCGCAGGTGCTTAAAAGCACAAAACGTTCTTTGTGATGTACGCTGCAAGTCTTTTGCATTAAAAAGGTTCGTAGACTTATAAGGTGTATTTCTATAATTTGTTAATACATCTTTCTCTACAATGCCGGAATCGAGTTGAATCAAGAGACGGGGAACTATGAGACCTTCCATCGTCAGTATGATGCCGCTATTGGCAGGTTTACGGCCGTGGATATTATGGCTAGCAGCTTTAGCAATCAGACGCCTTACCAATATGCCAACAATGATCCTGTTTACTTCAATGATCCTTTAGGTGATTATGGAAGGGGTGGTTCCATATACGATGAAATGAAGGACAGGATGGGGCATAAAAGCACCAGTCCCGCCAATGATGGGTTTAGCGGATTCTCTCATGGAGAGTCTTTTGCTCAGCAGTTCAATGCGAGAATGGCCTACAGAAACGATGTGCTGGGCTGGGCGCAGGCTGGTTATGCAGATGCACATCAGGAGTATGCGCAGATGTATGGTGCTACAATTGATCCTAGAATTATTGATTATTACACAAATGGTATTGCCACCGAGGAGAATTATATTGATACTGAATACATCTATGATTTAGGTGAGGGTGATCAGAATGGAGGGACGGATCCAAACCGAATTTATGTTTACAGCCCATATCAAATAAATAAAATTAGAAATGCGTCTGATGATGGGATGGCTTTGCATATCGCTATGTATTCAACTCAGAATCGATTTGTTGATGATAAAGGCAATCCTAGCGATTATGCAGAAAGGACATTTAAGAATAAATTTCCCGGATCGGATATAAGATTTCCTTCAAATGGAAGAGCGGGTCTGTGGGTCTCAGGGCAAAAGGATATATTAATCATGGGACTAAATTATGAGACAGGGGAATTTGAGCCTGTATTATTTGTTGATACAGTGGATTCGTGGTGGGATACTGTTTCAGATGCTGATAAGGAACGTATGGCTAATATCGGTATTAATATTGTTAACTTAATTAGGGCAATTAGAGGATACCCTCCATATGATCCTTTTGTTCCTGGCGTTCCTATTGTGACTCCTGAAGGATATCATTAAGTGATGAGCAGGAGAATATCAATTTTCGAATCCTTTTTGGCGGTGTTAGTAATAATACTCCTTAAAGTTGGTGTGGCTTTAGGCTTTGGCCGTTATTATAGTAGTCCACTATCTTTTCTATTTGATATACTTATATACTTATCAGTTTTCCTGTTTCTTAAAAAAAGAAGCAATTTAAAAGTTAATACCAATGAGGTTTCTTGGTTGCCTTATTTAGGTGGTTTAATGCTTGGGATTTCTTTTTATCTTTTCGGAGAGATAATTGAATTTGTTGAAATGGTATTTAATACAGATGAGTATAATTTAATCTCTTATATAAGAGGACAATCCATGATAACTCCAGGTCTAAAAACTTATATAATATCGATTTTAATTGTTAGTCCAATTTTTGAAGAGTTAATATTCAGAGGCTTGATATTTCAGTCTTTTACTGACAGGTTTTCTGTGGTCAAATCTGTTTTGCTGTCCTCATTATTTTTCTGGATAGGGCACCTAGGGAGTGATGATGTTTCAGAGGTTGTTACCATTTTCCTTTTAAGTGTAGGGGCATGTTTGTTATACTTCAAAACGAAAAATATTTACGTGTGTATTTTAATGCATTTTGGGTTTAATTTTTCAAATTATTTATTCAAATATTTTTACTATACGATAGTTAATTAGAACTCGCAGTGAGATCAAATTTTCAAAAATATCATAATGTTATGTCTTGGAGGTTCCCTAAACTACCACTTAAGGAAAGAGTTGTTGTACTAGTGATCGCAATTTTGCTGGCTTTATTCCTCTTATATTTAAAATTTGAATATGGATTGTTGAAAAATTTCCCACCAGGTAGATAATCTACCTGGTCTAAGGTTTAGCATAGCGATCCTTAGACCAATAATGAAGAAGGGCGTCCGCCCGGTGTGGATTTATTGTAGAGAATTGAAACTAGAGAAATATCAAAGCCTGGGAGTTGTTCCCGGGCTTTTTGTTTTAGGAGGAGTAAGCACGTTGAGTTTTGTAGTCTCTTAACAAGGCGTCTAAAACTTTAAAAACATGCCCCCATCTGGTCCAAGGCTATAAAACGATGAAACTGGCGCAAGTGTCTCACTTATGTCTTTCATTGTTTTACGGGAAAGCTTTCGAACTTTAGCTGGTAGTAAGTTTAGTACAGCAATCCTGCAGCCAATAATGAAAAAGGGCGTCCGCCCGGTTTGGTTTTATAGCAGAGGATTCGGAACTAGAGAAATATCAAAGTCTGGGTTATTCCCGGGCTTTTTTATTGTGCAAGTTGCTGTTGCCTACCTTTTTGAAGAGGAAAGGATTTCTTTTCATCTGAGAAAAATAAAACTATATTCGCAGGTGCTTAAAAGCACAAAACGTTCTTTGTGATGTACGCTGCAAGTCTTTTGCATTAAAAAGGTTCGTAGACTTATAAGGTGTATTTCTATAATTTGTCAATACATCTTTCTCTACAATGCCGGAATCGAGTTGAACCAAGAGACGGGAACTATGAGACCTTCTATCGACAGTATGATGCTGCCATTGGCAGGTTTACCGCCGTGGATATTATGGTTAATAAATATCCTTCTGTAACGCCATATAATTATTGTTTTAATGACCCTGTATCGTATAATGATCCAATGGGGGATGATGCTTGGGCTGACATGCAAGCGTGGGCGAATGGTGTAATGGCAGAAAACCGTAGCTTTATAGAGAATGATGGCATAGGGGCTAATAATTACTATGGTTATGGTAATAATTTTGGTGCGGGGTATGGTATGTCATCCGCTAATAGGACATCTGGGTATGCTAGAGGGGCTGATTATTCGATGTCGAGTTTGAATAGTTTTGCCTCAGAGGTTAGCATGAAGAGGTTTTTAAAAGAGCATGTTAAATCGGTTGTTCTAGGTTATGATATGTATTCCGGCACATCATCTGGTGGCGGATCAGTAACTCTAGGAACGGAATTGGTGGTAGGTAAATGGACAAATCATTGGGGAGATTCAGATGTTCAGGAAGAAAAACTGACAGGTAATTTAATTTTGTTTGTGCATGAAAATGCGCCATATGGAAACAATTTAGTTGGTTCTGGCTGGAATGCTAGATCTATATCCAATATGCATCAGGCCAAAAAATATGTTTCAGATTATGCGAAGAAAAAAAGCATAAATAATCTTGTGATTATTGCACATGCAGGGACGCATGGTATTAGGATGGGTTTAACAGAGGGTAGTGATGTCACTGTAAGTGACATGGCAACGGATTCATTCAATGCTCGATTGTTAAAGGATATTACGGATAATGTTTCTTCAGGTGGTAACCTAGTCTTTAATGCGTGTGAAGCAGGGCAAAATACAATTTATATGGCGAATAAATATTTAAATACTGACCGGGGTGGACTTATCAATATTTATATGAATCAGGATAAGTCTTTGTTATATGAGGTTAAGAGTAAAAGTGGGAAAAAATATCCTAAAGTTCCGATTGGAAAGAATCTAACCCTAGAAGAAAAACATAGTCGAGGATGGCTTCATATATCCGGCTCTACGCAAAATAGTTATATGAATATGAGAATAAATAAAAACGGTAGCATTACCCCAATACCATGGTTTTAATGATGAATATAAAAAACAGTTTGCTTATAGTGTTTTTCCTTAGCTTAACAACATGTACTAATGGACAAAAAATGAATACTTGTAACACAAATCTTAGGAATGTATATCAGTTTTTGAAAGGGATTGATTATTCATATAACGTGTCTGATTACAGAGACTTTAAAGGTTTTGACTTTAACAAATTTGAGCCAATTAGCGGGGAAATAAATTACGATGATTACTATAGAGTCGGCTATGATTCCAATGATGAAATAGTGGAGATAAATCATTATGAAAAAGAGTTGATACTCACTAATTTTCGTATGCCGGTATATCAATCTGATAGCTTTATTGTATTTGGCTACGAGGGATTTTGGAGGGATTACGACAGAAAGGACGAAGGACACTTTAATGCTGGTTTCTTTCTTCATATTAAGCAAAATGAAAAAAACTACTTTATTAATACCTTATCCCAATTCTCATATAATCCTGATGGGAAAGCAAATTTTTCTGGAAATTTCCCGATAGGAGAAATGGATGAAATATCGGCTATTCTCTATCTTGATGATAAACTCTACCCTGAAAAGATGATAAGAATATCAAAAGGGCAAATTGTTATGGGGTCTGAATTTCATTATGCTAAAGACTTTGTAGTTCAATACGAAATTTTACATGTTTTTAATATACCAGAATTGAATTTGGATTTACAAGTAAGTTATGAAACTTGTATAGATGACTATCAGAAGCTACTGAATAAAAGAACTTTTGCAGTACGTGTTTATCCTGATGTAAAGAAACAAAATTATGCTTTACCATTTTGGATATGGGCTGGTGCTCATGATTATGTTTCGAAAAGAGATCTTCCTGACTATTGAGTTGTGATCTCTATCTGGTCTAAGGTTGCGATCCTTAGATCTATAATGGGTAGGCGTCCGCATGGTGTGGCCTTTATAGCAGAGTATTTGAAAACTAGAGAAATATCTAAGCCTGGGATTTGATCCCGGGCTTTTTGCTTTTAAGAAGTGTAAGCCTGTTTCGCATTAAAATCTCTGAGTAAAGCATCCTCGAAAAAAAGGGTTGATTTTTTCTTTCGTAAGGAGTGCTTCTTCTTAAATCATAAGTGGTAATAAAAAGAATAAGTCTTGTCTTTGTTCTGATATATTTACTAGATATGTGATAAATAAGTTAGGAAGAAAAATTTACAAGAAAATAATGAGCGAACTTTAATCTGCGGTTAAGTAGTGGTCAATTTGGAACGGGATAGTTTGGTAGATGATTTGTCAAATTGGCACATTTTTATTTTTAAAAAGAAATATCTTAATATTCACTCACAGTTCTTATATATCGGAATATATTTAACTGATTAGTAAATTATATATTGAAGTGTAAAAAATAAGTCGATAAATGTTATTGCTTAAGTTTTAAATGGCCACATACCTCATTTAATATGTCACAAGGATTAACATCGATGGCCAGAGCAATCAGGTAAAGTTCATCAGCTCGTAGTTTTGCCCTTTCCAAAGTTGTTAGCTCGGTTATTCGCGTTTTATTAAGTCCTGTTCTTCTAGCTATCTCAGCCTTATTTACAGACTTTTTATCGAGATACTCTCCTAGTTTGGTCATAACAATTCTGTTTTTAAGGCCATAAATATAAAGAATAAGTTTATTTGATCTTGATATAAGGTGAATTGTTTGCTTTTAATTCTTTCTTGCTTTATTATTGTTCTTAAATAAAGAACTTAAAATCTTAAATAAAGAATTTTATGCTTTGCGTAGCCAATCCAGAACACCTCACCTACAGCTACCCACCTTTGACAATCACCATCCTCGGCGGCATCAAACTCGAAGGCCTTGACCGGATGCGAGCCACCCTGAAAATAAGTGTAGAAGAAAAACCAGCCCTGCGCCATAACCTCGATCTGTACAACAACCTGCAAGTAGAAAAACTCGTGCGGAGAATAGCCGAACGTCTGGAGATCGGCAGCAGCCTCATAGCCGAAGCCCTGAGCGAACTCACCGAAGCGTTGGAAGACTACCGGATGGAAGCCATTGAAAAACAAAACCGAATAGAAGACAAACGCAAATACCTGAGTCCGGAAGAAATCAAAAAAGCCAGACAATACCTGAGTGCCCCCAACCTGATGCAACGCACCCAGGAAGACATTGGCAAAGCCGGAGTTATTGGCGAAGACACCAACCGCCTGTTGATGTACCTCATCTTTACCAGCCGCAAAAGAGACAACCCCCTGCACGTCATCAGCCTGGGCAGCTCCGGCATAGGCAAAACCCACCTACAGGAAAAAGTAAGCGCCCTGATCCCCGAAGAAGATAAACTCGAAATCACCACCCTAAGCGGCAACGCTTTCTACTACTTCGGTCAGCACGAACTCAAAAACAAACTCATCCTGATCGAAGACCTAGACGGTGCCGAAGATGTACTCTACCCCTTAAGAGAGATCCAATCCAAAAAACATATCACCAAAACCATAGTTGTAAAAAACACCAGAGGCGAAACCAAAACCGTGACCCTGAAAGTAGAAGGTCCCGTAAGCGTAGCCGGTTGCACCACCAAAGAAAGCCTCTACGAAGACAACGCCAACCGCTCCTTTTTGATCCACATCGACGAAAGCAAAACCCAGGACCAAAACATTATGAACTACCAAAGAAAACACAGCGCAGGAAAAATAGACCATGCCGAAGAACACCAGATCAGAGAACTCCTGAAAAACACCCAACGCATACTACAACCCGTACAAATCAGGAACCCCTACGCCGAAACCCTGCACATCCCCGAAGAGATACTGAAACCCCGTAGAACCAACGCCCATTATTTAGCCTTTATAGAAGCCGTTACCTTCTACCACCAATACCAGCGCGAGCCCGAAGCAGACAGCCAGACAGGAGAAGTCTATATCAACACCACCCTCGAAGACATCGAAGCTGCCAACCACCTCATGAAAGAAGTACTTTTGAGAAAATCAGACACCCTGAGTGGCGCCTGTCGCAGCTACTTCGAACACCTCAAATACTGGCTCGGGCAAGAGAACAAAACCACCTTCACCAACCGCGAGATCAGAAACCACCTGCGGATCAAAGGCACCACCCTGCGGCGCTACCATAACCAACTCCTCGACAACTTCATGATCACCATAAAATCAGGCAAACAAGCCACCGGTTACACCTACGAAATCACCAACCCCGAAGAATACCAAAACCTGAAAGCCACCATAGACCGCGTACTCGATGAAATACTCACCGTCCAAAAGACAAAGCAAGCCAGTAAACCACCCGTGAGCCACCGCCGCAATGGCTCACCTAAAACCAAGAAAACCAGCTAACTACCTAAAGCGAACCAGCCAAACAGAAAAGATCAACCGAAGCAAAAAAACAAATGAAAAAACTTACCCTTAAAACCACCGCCTACCGCTTCTTAGAACAAAGCTTTGCCGAGTGGCTCGACATCCTCGGCTACGCCCCATCCACCGTACAAGCCTTCCCCATCCACGTAAGAGAATTTTTACACTACCTCGAAACCCACAACCATACCCACATCAACCAGATCGACATTCCCATTATCAAAACCTACTACCGCCACCTGTCCCAAAGAGCCAACCAGCGCTTAGGCGGCGGCCTGTCTAACAACTACCTCAACCAACACCTGAGCGCCATAGAAAAACTCTTAGACTACCTGCGCAAACAAGGCCGCATCCTGCTGCCCCCAACCGGCATACCATTGGAAAGCCCCAACCCGCAACCCATCACCCCACTAACCACCGGACAGATCAAACAACTCTATCAGGCCACCACCACCTACGAAGACCAATATCCCGAACTCGCCTCCCGCGACAGAGCCCTGCTCGCCGTATACTACGACTGTGGCCTTCGAAGAAACGAAGGCGTCAACCTCAACCATACCGACATCCACTTCGATAACCGCCTGCTACACGTACGCCAAGCCAAAGGCGGCAAATCCCGCCTCGTACCCTTCAGCAGAACCACCGGCAAATACCTCGAACACTACCGCTACGATGCCCGCCCCCAACTGCTCAATCCCAACAAAACCCATGAAGAAGCCTTCTTCATCAGCAGGAGAGGAGACAGAGCCAACGGCAACACCCTCAACACCCGCCTGAAATACATGCAAAAACATACCGACTGCCCCATACTGCAACAAAAGCCCCTGCACCTGCACCTGTTGCGGCACAGTATCGCCACCCACCTGCTTTACCAAGGCATGACCATAGAAAAAGTAAGCCAGTTCTTAGGACACCAATCCTTAGAAAGCACCCAAGTCTACACCCACCTTGTCGACCGAAGCTTTAGCGAAGGTTGACTTAAACAGAAAAACAAATGGATAACACCTACACCAATTACCTGAAAAAACAAGGCTACGCCCGCCGTACCATAGCCGCCTACGAGCAAAGCAAAAACCGCTACCAGCAATGGTCAGCAGAGCAGCAGCTAAATCCCGAACAAGCCAGCTACAACGACCTGCTCGACTACCTTGCCCATTTGCGCCGCCACCACGTACGCACCACCACCATGCAAACCTATTTGGCCGCCATCACCCATTACTATGACTCACTGACCACCGCAGGTATCATCGATCAAAACCCCGCCAGATACATCGAACTGAAAACAAGGGACCAGCGCAAACTTTACCCCACCATGAGCAAAGACCAACTCGAAAACCTCTATACCAGCTTCGATGTCAAAGCCCTGCGCAAAACCAAAACCACCTCCCGTCAATCCGCCATCCGCAACAAGATCGCCACCGGCCTGATGGTCTACCAAGGCCTTGACGTCAACACACTGAGCAGCCTGAAAACCGAAAACATAGACGTACTGGGCGGCACCATCCAAGTGCCCGGCAGCCGCAAACACAACCCAAGAACCCTGGCACTACAAGCCCGCCAGATCATAGAACTCGACCGCTACATCAACCAGACCCGGGCAGAACTACAACACCAGTTCAGACAAGAAGAAAGCGACCAGCTATTAATTACCGGCTACACCCACTATTACGATGCCCACCGCAGACTCATGCAACGCCTGAAAAAACAAGAACCCCAACTGCAAAGCGCCCAGCACATCAGATCATCAGTAATCGTTCACTGGCTACGCCAACACAACCTGAGAGAAGTACAATACATGGCAGGCCATAAAAACATCCAAAGCACCGAAGCCTACCAGCAAGACGATACCGAAAGCCTGCAACTCGACATAGACAGATTCCACCCCATGAACGAAACAGAAGACTAAACCATGAACAGCAAAAACCGAAGTCCCTAGAAAAGAAGGATTGAATTAGATAATTTTACTCTTGGAATCACAAAGCGCACAGCAAGTCAAAATTCAAAATATACCCCTGTATGGTTTTGTAGAAGGAAACAACTACAGATGTTTTTGTGAACATCAAGAGGACCTAAGCAGGGGTTCCTTTACTCTTATAAAATCACAAAAATGAAAGAATTACACATTGAAGAGCTTCTGGCTTTAAAGGAGCACATAGAAGACAACTACGCCGGAGACTATGCGGCATTGAACTTAGAACTATCGAGAGCTATTTACCTGCTGCATTACGTTGAAAAAGAAGTAACTGGCATCTATGATGTACAAGATACCTGCTTTGCCCTACAGCGACTAAATGAATGTATCTACCACGCCCATCATAAGCGTTGGCAAAAGCAATTTGAGTAAGTAAATCAGAAGAAAAGCCCCTACAGGAATGTGGGGGCTATAATGAAACTAAAAATAAGGATGAAAATGTTATATTTACAATCACACGATAATCCAATAGCCATGAACACTGTAATCTTACGAAAAGAGCTTCAGGACTACATAAGCCAAGCAGATGAACGTTTTATTCAACTTGTATATGGAATGATGCAGGCAGATAAGTCTAGTGGCCTTTTGCTTAGTGAAGCAGAGCGTGAGGAATTGGATAAGAGAATAGCCCGCCATAAAAAAGGAGAATCCAAATCCTACAGTTGGGATGAAGTAAAGAAGCGCCTTCAGGGATAATGGAATACCATTTTGAGATTAAGGAGGAAGCATCTGATGAGATCAGTGATGCTTTTACATGGTATGAAAGCAAGAAAGAAGGTCTTGGAGCAGAGTTTGTAAGCCTGCTTGAGGGATATTTTAAAAGGATAATAGAAAACCCATTGTTATACCCGATTGGAAGTGGAGAAGAAAGAGTTGCTGTGCTTAAACGTTTTCCTTACAAAATTGTATATGGCATAGAAAAAGAGACGATAATAGTTTATGCAGTCTTTCATACCAGTAGAAACCCCGAAGATTTAGAGCGATAAACCTACCACACAAATCCACCCTCCTGCATGAAGAGTGTTTTTGGTCGGGCATTAAGCCACTCCCAAAAAGCAGCAAGGTAAATCGGTGTTCGTCCGCTGCTCTCTCAGACTGCGTTCCGTAAAAAGCAAATCCACGCGCCTTAAACCGTTACGCCAAAAAAGGCTCCACTATTTAACCACCGCACAAGGCCGATTTGCTTTTTACTCCACTTGCTTCGCTGCGCTGCTCCTCACGGCTGTTCCTATTTTTATTTTTGATTGATTAATGAGCCTCCGGCAGGTAGGCAAAAAATAAAAACCCACAGCCCGTGTTATTGCTCGCCTTCGCTCCTCAGTCAGACACAGCCAAGCCGCTGCGCTCCCTCTTGGCTGGCTTCCTTCGGGCTCGCGGCTACGTTCAGGATGTCTGCCTTCGTACCTCCGGCATCCACCTTCACTTCGCCTAAATGCTCGCAGGGCAGAAGACCTTAGCGGCGCCATGATCAGGGACACCCAGAGGAAAATACGTAGTTGGCTTGCAGCATTTTTTTGAAGACTAAAAGCCTTTAGAGTGACAAGAAACGATAAAATGTTGATTAGGCTTTTACCCTTCAAAAAAACGGGTTTTTATCACGTCCTAATTTAAGTTTAGTTGGCTTTATACCTTGGAGGGATGAAAATAATAATAAACCATTATGGTAAGATCATCGGTACCAGGTACTATGAAAACTTACCCAAAACAATTACATGTCCTCATTGTCACAATGAGCGAAGGTTACAATTTACCCGCTTCAATCAAACAATGTTATGTGATGGTACCGAACCAGGTTTTAGGTATTATCATAAAAGCTGTCTTGTATCATTCGAATTGATAGAAGAGTAGCCGTTTTTGGGGATAATTAAAAAATGCCGCTAAAAGATAAAACACTTTAGGCTGTTGAAAAACCTAGGGGTTTATATAAGGACATGTCATGTGAAGATAGCTTGGGAAAATTGTTAACTTGATTGAATGGAAGAATTAGAAAAAAAAGGACTAGAGAAATTAATGGATAAGGCGTTCGAATTTGTTGATGTAATTATAAAACCACCACTTCAGGAAGTAGGTGGAATATTAACAGATCAGGTAAGATTTTGGAGATATAAAAATCAGATAAATATTTTGCTTAAAGCAAAAGAATACCATGAGAAAAAAGGTATCTCACCAAAGAAAATACCTGTCAAAACATTATTCAATTTATTAGAAGCCAGTTCTTATGAAGAAGATGAAAACCTAAAAACTAAATGGGCGGCACTGCTTGGAAATGCTTCGGACTCAAAAAATAAGTTTGAGTTGCACAGTATTTTTATTGACATACTTAAACAACTCACACCAAAAGAGGCTGATGTATTAGATTTTATGTGGGCAGAAGGTGTTTCTCATAATGGTCGCCGACATAAGCGTAGATACCATTCTAATATTATGCAATATGAAATGTTGGTTAAAGACCGTAAAGGAGAGAATATTAACTTTGATAACTATGATCGAAAAACTGAAAAGATCGTTCTAAACAATCTAATTAGATTGAACTTAGTGGAATATCTTACCCCAAAAATAGAAAATGAAAATGATAGATATTCTTTGGATCGAGGGCCTAATTATGTAATAAAGGAAAAAGAACAAATCCAGTTTACAGAGTTGGGATTTAAGTTTATGGAAGAATGTAATTATGCATAGAATTACTATCTTGAGGGGCTTAAATGAACGGCCTGCAAATCACATATTACCTGAAAGGGGAAGATGGAGTAAAAAACGAGTTTTTTGCAGGGGAGCGGCCTGAAAATTTTGAGAGAGCGCAAAAAAAGTGCGCTAATGACTACCAATACGCCTATACCGATCATTTGGGAAATGTGAGGATGATCTACACGTCAAACCCTGACGTAACCACGTTTATGGCCAACATGGAGGCTGCGCCAAACCAGGCTGACGATGACCTTTTTGAAGGCACCAACAGCACGGCCGATGTACTGGCCACTTCGGGCAGCAGCGTAACACGACTGACCGCAGGGCAGATCTCAGGACCAGCACTGACCTTACCGGTCTACCCCGGCGACACAATCGCCATGCAGGTGCAGGGCTTTTACCGTGGCGGCTCGGGCACTTCGACCGCAGATGTAAGCACACTGATTGCGGCGGTAGCAGGAACCTTTGGGGGAATGAATGGCGGATCAACATCCGAGCAGGCGGTTTTCGATGCTTTTGACCAGGCGATCAATCCTGCTTTGGGAGGCTTCGGATTACAGCAGGCCGCCTCAGGAGAAGTTGCCGCTTACCTGAATTATATCATGTTCGACAAAAACATGCAGGTAGTGCAGCACGGCCATTGGGTAATGGATGACAACGCATTGGCTAACCCGACGCTGATGAAAATGACACCAGCACCAGTAGCTCAAAAAGAAGGGTTCATTTATGTGTATCTGACCAACGAGAGCGATAGTGAAGTATACTTCGATGACTTCGAAGTGACAGTCAAAGAGAGCCTTGTAGTACAGAACACGAACTACTATCCGTTTGGTTTGACAACATCAGATTCCTGGACACGACCAACCGATCTTAAAAATAACTTCTTATTCAATGCGGGAAGTGAGCTGAACGAGGAGACTGGGAATTATGAGACCTTCTATCGCCAGTATGATGCTGCAATCGGCAGGTTTACGGCCGTGGATATTATGGCGGGTGCTTATAGTAGCCAGACGCCTTATCAGTACGCCAACAATGATCCTGTTTACTTCAATGACCCTTTAGGTGATTATGGAAGGGGTGGTTCCATATACGATGAAATGAAGGACAGGATGGGGCATAAAAGCACCGGTCCTGCCAATGATGGGTTTAGCGGGTACTTTTATGGAGAGTCTTTTGCTCAACAGTTCAACACCAGAATGGCCTACAGAAATGAGGTGCTGAGCTGGGCGCAGGCCGGTTATGCACATGCACATCAGGAATATGCACAGATGTATGGTGAAGGTTTCTCCGGTTCGTTGGATGTATTTTCTGCCACTTCAATGAGAACTTACCATTTTGGAGATGGTAGGATGACAGGTTATACAACTTATGCTTACTCCAATCTGGGGGGGCAAGTAAATCATTATCGGTTAGACGGCTCAGATGGTGGTTATGGAAGTGGTTTGTTGGATGGTGTTGTAGGGGGCTTATCTTCTTCATGGGAATTTGTGAAAGGGCTTGCAACGGTTGATGGTTGGATAGGATTAGGGGAAGGGCTTCTGAACCTTGCACATATGGCTTCAAGTAGTCCTGATGCTATGGTTGATAAAGCGATACTTGGTGCTGAGATTGCAGTAGCAGTAAAAAATATTCCTAACATGTCTGCTTATGACTTGGGTTATGCCACTGGCTATGGAGTTGAAAAGGTGGCCGAAGCAGTGTTACTTTCGAAGGGGGCTGGAGTGGCTAAAGGAGCCATGCAGTCTACAAGAGCTGTTAAGGCTGCTGAGAGTATGGGGTCTTTAAAGAATGTAAGTGGAAGTCTTGATGAAGCAGCAGCTTTAGCAAGAAACCAACCGTATGGCCCTAATACAAATGTTTTCAGAAGGTTACCTAGAAATGCTCAAGACGTTCAAGCATTAACTGAGGCTCAAATGGGGATGGGACGTAACTTGAATTTGACGCTGAAAGACCCTAGATATATAGGGTGGGAAAAATGGCATCATAGTGTTGGGCCTAAGGGAGGTAAATCAGTTGTTCATTATTTAAGGAATCCTGAAACAGGTTTTTTAACAGATTTTAAATTTAAGTAATTAATGAAAATACGTTGTATTAGTGATTCTGTCTCACCCGAGAATAGTAGTCCAGCAATAATAAAATGGGCGAATAGCTCTGAGTTGGAGATTACAATTGGAAAGATTTATACTGTCATGGCGATATCAAAGTATTATGATGTTTTATTTTACTATATACTAAGCGATGAATCGGAGGAGTATCCTTTGGCATATCCTTTTAATTTATTTGAAATATGTGATTCTAATCTTTCAAAATATTGGGATACCTCGTTAACCCAACTTAAATCGACGAAGGATATAAATATTGAAAATGGAGATATAATTAGTTTTAATGAATGGAGTACTAAGGGGGATAGGTTTTATGAGAATTTGCTTGAAGAAGTGAATGATGAGGTAAGAATATTCAGACACTATAGAGATAAGATGTTAGTTGAATAGGAGATTCCTATCTAGGCCAAGCGTATAAGCAATGAGACCTTACTGGCTGTAGTTTTTAATCGAGTAGGGCGTCCCCTACCCCATCTGGTCCAAGGCTATAAAACGATGAAACTGGCGCAAGTGTCTCACTTGTGTCTTTCATTGTTTTACGAGAAAGCTTTCGAACTTTAGCTGGTAGTAAGTTTAGTACAGCAATCCTGCAGCCAATAATGAAAAAGGGCGTCCGCCCGGTTTGGTTTTATAGCAGAGGATTCGGAACTAGAGAAATATCAAGGTCTGGGAGTTACCGGGCTTTTTTATTGTACAAATTATTGCTGCGCATCCTTTTGAAAGAGGAAAGAATTTCTTTTCATCTGAGAAAAATAAAACTATATTCGCAGGTGCTTAAAAGCACAAAACGTTCTTTGTGATGTACGCTGCAAGTCTTTTGCATTAAAAAGGTTCGTAGACTTATAAGGTGTATTTCTATAATTTGTCAATACATCTTTCTCTACAATGCCGGAATCGAGTTGAATCAAGAGACGGGGAACTATGAGACCTTCCATCGCCAGTATGATGCCGCTATTGGCAGGTTTACGGCCGTGGATATTATGGCTAGCAGCTTTAGCAATCAGACGCCTTACCAATATGCCAACAATGATCCTGTTTACTTCAATGATCCTTTAGGTGATTATGGAAGGGGTGGTTCCATATACGATGAAATGAAGGACAGAATGGGGCATAAGAGTACCGGTCCTGCCAATGATGGGTTTAGCGGGTACTTTTATGGAGAGTCTTTTGCTGATGGGTTCAATGCGAGGATGGCCTACAGGAATGATGTGCTGGGCTGGGCGCAGGCCGGTTATGCAGATGCACATCAGGAGTATGCGCAGATGTATGGTGCTACAATTGATCCTAGAATTATTGATTATTACACAAATGGTATTGCCACCGAGGAGAATTATATTGATACTGAATACATCTATGATTTAGGTGAGGGTGACCAGAATGGAGGGACGGATCCGAAGGAGCCTATGTACTTTGAAGGTGTTAGAGTGTATGACAGTAAAATGGGTGACCTAGAACATGGGGCAGCTTTTACTTTACCGGGGCGTGGTATTTATGTCAGTTTAGACTACTATAAAGATAATCCTAAAAAGCTGAATGATCTATTGCGCCACGAATATGGGCATGTTTTACAAGCGGAGAGGTATGGGTATGTTTCTTTTTACTTAGTTATTGCCTCTGTTAGTGTAGGGAGTACTCAAGTAGCCCCAAGCCACCAACATACTTGGACAGAAATGGAAGCAAATACACTTTCATATCTACATTTTAATATGCCTGAAGATTGGAATTTTAACAGGTACCCAATTGATCAGGACTATTTGGGTGATGTAATCAAGAATAACCACTTTGATAAATATGGATACTAAGCTGTTAAGAAGGATTAAAGAGTTAAATGTTTTTCTTTTGTTTCTGTTAATTTGTTTCGGGTGTGATCCGGTTGACGATAAGTTAGCAATAGTAAATCAATCTGATGAAGAGCTATTTTTTGTAACAAGTCCGCACTCTGATTTAAGTAAACTTTATCAGGAAGGTTTAGACCAACATGGTGTCGAAGTAAAATATACCAACTACGTTGAAGAAGTTGAGCCGAACGCTACTTACAGGCCTACTCACTTTGGGAGTGGCAATGCATGGGAAAGGTATATTAATCAAGTATGTGAGGGTGGCAAGCTCCGGATCTATACTTTTGATCTGGACACCTTGAAAAAGTATAATTGGAAAGAAGTGATTGAGAATGACCTCTATTTAAAGAAGGTTGAACTAAGTGTAGATGAGCTTGAAAAAATGAACTGGAAAGTAACTCTTCCGTAGATCATTAAATATAATAAAGTGAAAGCCGTTCGAAAGAGCGGCTTTTTTTATGAATTACTTTTTGTCTTTTTTATCTCCCTTATCTCCTTTATCCTTTGAGTTGTCGGAAGTAAAATTAGGATTGGCTTTCATCTCAATCTGGTCTAAGGCTATAAAACGATGAAACTGGCGCAAGTGTCTCACTTGTGTCTTTCATTGTTTTACGGGAAAGCTTTCGAACTTTTGCTGGTAGTAAGTTTAGTACAGCGATCCTGCAGCCAATAATGAAAAAGGACGTCCGCTCGGTGTTGGTTTATTGCAGAGGATTCGGAACTAGAGAAATATCAAAGTCTGGGTTATTCCAGGGCTTTTTTATTGTGCAAGTTGCTGTTGCCTACCTTTTTGAAGAGGAAAGGATTTCTTTTCATCTGAGAAAAATTAAAACTATATTCGCAGGTGCTTAAAAGCACAAAACGTTCTTTGTGATGTACGCTGCAAGTCTTTTGCATTAAAAAGGTTCGTAGACTTATAAGGTGTATTTCTATAATTTGTCAATACATCTTTCTCTACAATGCCGGAATCGAGTTGAATCAAGAGACGAGAAACTATGAGACCTTCCATCGCCAGTATGATGCCGCTATTGGCAGGTTTACGGCAGTGGATATTATGGCTAGCAGCTTTAGCAACCAGACACCTTATCAATATGCCAACAATGATCCTGTTTACTTCAATGATCCTTTAGGTGATTATGGAAGGGGTGGTTCCATATACGATGAAATGAAGGACAGAATGGGGCATAAAAGCACTGGGCCTGCCAATGATGGGTTTAGCGGATTTTCTCATGGGGAGTCTTTTGCTCAGCAGTTCAATGCGAGAATGGCCTACAGAAATGAGGTGTGCTTAGCTGGGCGCAGGCCGGTTATGCACATGCACATCAGGAATATGCGCGGATGTATGGTGCTTCTATTGATCCTAGAATTATTGATTGTTACACAAATGGTGTTGCCGCCGAAGAGAATTATATTGATACCGAATACATCTATGATTTAGGTGATGGTGAATCGAATGGGGGAGATTGGGATTATAGTGCTTTTGCCACTACGGGAGCAACAAGTATGGTTTTAATTGCAGATGATGCGACTGGCTTCGGTGTTGTGGATGATGTATTAATACCGGTTGCCTGGGTAGGTGCCACCGCTTACTTCCTTTATGACAATAAAGAACTTGTGGCTAAGCAAGCAGCGGAAGTTGCTGGGATTATAAAGAAAGCTATGACTGCCAAGAATGGGTTTCAGTATTCTTTGAGAGCTGTTTCCCCTGGTCTATATCCAAATGTACGGGGTGAGCCAGTATGGCTTGAAGCTGGAGAGGTATGGAAATATGGTGAAACAACTAAAGGCTTTGATAGATACACAAAGGCTGAATTAAGTGTTGGAGGTAGTCTTGTAATGGTTCCTGAATTTTTTGGTAATCAAATGGAAATCAAAATAGCAGAAAAGGGTAAAATTTATGGTTATGCAATTGCCAATGGCACTTTGCCTCCTGGAAATAAAATATTTAGATAAAGATGAAGTTTAAAATAACACAGGAGTCTAACCTAGGGACTTCAAAAGTAACTGCTATACATAATTTAGCACTAGGAATTAATGAGTATTTAAGTAATAGGACGTATGGTTCTGATGTGGAAGAATTTCTAATAGGAACTATATGTTTAAAGCCTGAATTTGAACAGTTTTTTAAACCGCGGAAACCCAAATATATAAAAAGAGAAGTTTCTAATAATTTAGGGGTTGAAGTAGTGAGTCAAAATTCGTATGGCTATGATATCAAGTTAGATTATGCAATGTTAGTAGAAGCTAATGAAGAAGTTTTGAGAAGAACTGTGGCAAATGAAATAATGAAGTCATTGACACATCTTGATTCATTACCCAAGAAGATAACAGATTTTGATAAGGAAGCATTTAAGCATGATTTAAAGCAATATTTTGAAGCTCAAGGTTTGTTGTAACTCTTATTGGTAGGTTTTTCGTAGCGACCCTACAATAATAAGGTAGAGATATAGAAGCCTGGGAGTTGATTCCCCCATCTGGTCCAAGCATATAAAACGATGAAACTGGCGCAAGTATCCACTTGTGCCTTTCATTGTTTTACGGGAAAGCTTTCGAACTTTTGCTGGTAGTAAGTTCAGAGCGTCCGCCGGTGTGGTTTTATAGCAGAGGATTTGAAACTAGAGAAATATCAAAGCCTGGGAGTTGTTCCCGGGCTTTTTGTTTTAGGAGGAGTAAGCACGTTGAGTTTTGTAGTCTCTTAACAAGGCGTCTAAAACTTTAAAAACATGCCCCCATCTGGTCCAAGGCTATAAAACGATGAAACTGGCGCAAGTGTCTCACTTGTGTCTTTCATTGTTTTACGAGAAAGCTTTCGAACTTTAGCTGGTAGTAAGTTTAGTACAGCGATCCTGCAGCCAATAATGAAAAAGGACGTCCGCTCGGTGTTGGTTTATTGCAGAGGATTCGGAACTAGAGAAATATCAAAGTCTGGGTTATTCCAGGGCTTTTTTATTGTGCAAGTTGCTGTTGCCTACCTTTTTGAAGAGGAAAGGATTTCTTTTCATCTGAGAAAAATAAAACTATATTCGCAGGTGCTTAAAAGCACAAAACGTTCTTTGTGATGTACGCTGCAAGTCTTTTGCATTAAAAAGGTTCGTAGACTTATAAGGTGTATTTCTATAATTTGCCAATACATCTTTCTCTACAATGCCGGAATCGAGTTGAATCAAGAGACGGGGAACTATGAGACCTTCTATCGCCAGTATGGTGCTGCCATTGGCAGATTTACTTCGGTGGGTATTATGGCGGGTAGGTTTAGTTGTCAGACGCCTTATCAGTGCGGAAATAATAACCCTGTTTATTATAATGATCCTATGGTAGGGGTGGGTCTATCTATGATGAAATGAAGGACAGAATGGGCCATAAAAGCACCGGTCCCGCCAATGATGGGTTTAGCGGGTACTTTTATGGAGAGTCTTTTGCTCAACAGTTCAACACGAGAATGGCCTACAGAAATGAGGTGCTGAGCTGGGCGCAGGCCGGTTATGCACATGCACATCAGGAATGTGCACAGATGTATGGTGAAGGTTTCTCCGGTTCGTTGGATGTATTTTCGGCGACCTCTATGAGAACTTACCATTTTGGCGATGGTTCTTTAACAGGTTATACAACTTATTCCTATTCTGATCAGAGTGGTTATATAAATCATTATAAACTTGGCGGGACAAATAACACCTCATTGGGAGATGCCATTCGAAATTGGGCAGATGGCATTAGGAATTACGTAATAGGTAATACTCAAGGGATAAGAGATAAAACCCAGCAATGGAGTGATGCCCTAACAGAGCATGGAAAGCTAGTTACCAAATTAAGCAGAACTGCCCATGAACATTTAGCCCCTGCCAAAGAAATTATGGAGTTAGGTTTTGCTGGATCTGGTATCGCCTCTGGTATTAGATTGGGAGCAGTTCATGGATCTAAATTATTGGGCAAAACTGTTCAACAGGCAACTACTAGGATGGGGAGAGATGGAAAAGCTGTGACTATCTTATTTGAAGACGGTAGTAAAATAGATATCACAATTGCCCGAGTTGTAGAAAGAGCTGTATTGGGAACTGGAGAATACTTTGAAGTATATGGAGATGGGGCTGATTTCAATGGCAGTAGCAGTAGGATTACTGATATTGAAGCCTTACCTACGCATAAGATTATTATGAAAAATCAAGTAGAAAAGGAAGTAAGAGATGTTTTGAATGATGAATTGATCTATTTGGATAGCAACTTGATATTTGATAGACTCGTCGGTTTTAATGAAGGTTTTTATATAAATCAACCAGAATTTAATTATGTGTTATTGAACGATGAGAATATAGGTATTGAGAGGGTAGTTTGTTTGGATGATGTTGATTTTGAAACAATAAAAGTGTAGTGTGTTGACCAGAATGGAGGGTTAAATGACGGACTCAATGCGTTAGCCCAGTCATTAAGAAATTTGGCCGACCATGATGCCGAAGAAGCTTTTTACAATAAGTATTGGTCAAAGATTCCTGGTGTTAAAAAGAACCTAGTTTCAGGTGAGATATCAGGAAATAGAAAATTTGTAGGCGGAACGGATTTGAAAGATTATAATCTTCCTGTTAATCTTAATGGGTGGATACAAGATGGAAAGGATGGCGTAGCTGTATATCTTAATTTGGCTGGGTCTCCTGATGCAACAATCAGCGGCTACTGGCATACTGATAATCTAAGCTCCACTATTAGTGATATAAGATTTGAGGGTGGGCCGTCAATCATTTTGAGGGCGGGAACGGTAGATGTTTTCTTTGCGGCATTTAAGAGTGTGGCGAGTAAAGATGCGTTCAGAGATAAATACTACACACAAAGATATCATCAACGATTTGAAAGTTTTAAACGTGCATACAAAAATTACATTGGCAATTAACAGGGTACTCATATTACTTTTAGTTATTCTTTTATCTTCCTGTTTTTCAGATAAGAATAAGCCGAATATTACAGGTAAATGGTTAAATACCACACTAACAAATACTGATATGCCCCTAATTTATGAGTTTAAAGAGGGGGGTGACGTATACACGAAGTATTTAAGTAAACTCGTATCTAAGCGAAAGTGGGAATTTTTGGAAAGTGAGTTAATGATCAGTTCGGATACGAATAGTAACTATCTAGAAAAATATTTAGTAGCTACTTCTAGTAGGGATAGTCTGACCTTGTTAGATTCAAAAGGGCGAAAGGTGAAGTTAGTCCCTTTGAAGTCTATATCAGCTAAAAATATTCCTGCTGCCAATCTAAATAAAGAATTGCTAAAGGAGTATTGGCAATTATCATTTAAAGACAGCTCACAAGAGAAAAAGGGGAAAAAGGGGGGAATTGAGTTTTACCGAAACAAGAAGTATTTATTTACTTATGATTCTGGCAATTCTTTTAATAGCTCGGTTTTCGAATGGAATGTTTATAATATTGATTCATTAACAATTATTCTAATTAAAGATTTTAAGCCTAACCTTATCTTTATAGATAGCTTATCACCAGAAGGAATACATGGTAAGTTGCTTAGTATGGATGGGCAACAGCAGCATGTGCTTTTTGAAAGAAGATCACTCCGTGCCAATGTTAAGGAGGAAATGTTAGCGGGTTATTGGGAGCTAACATCAAGCCCGGAGTCAAGCATTAACATTCCGGTTGTTATGGAATATGAATTAGAAGATGGCTACATGGGATATTATATGAATACCCAAGATGGAGACGTTTTATCTATGGGATCTTGGGGTTTAAGCAAGAGCGGAAATGTTATTGTTCTGGATGAGCTTAAAGAAGGAAATAAGAGCAGGTTAAATATACTTGAATTATCGAGGGATAAACTAAAGGTGGTTTATGAAGGAGATGAATTAGAATTTTCTAGGACTCAAATGCCAATTTAGTTTTGCCCCCATCTGGTCCAAGGCTATAAAACGATGAAACTGGCGCAAGTGTCTCACGTGTGTCTTTCATTGTTTTACGGGAAAGCTTTCGATACAATTATCACGCAACTGTATGAGCATGATATTGAGATAGATAAAGAATTTTACGATTTGTTAGAAAGTGCAGCCAAAAAGATGAAAATCTTAGAAGAGGATTATTCTTTTATGAAGGAATTAATCAGAGATGAGAATATTGTTCCGAAACCTGTGAAAGATAGATTGGCTGAAATATTGATGACGTTAGATAGTAAGGATTAGTTTCCTAGCTGGCGTCAGCTTGTAGCTGGTGACCCCGAAAAGCAAGAAATGAAAAGAAGAGCCTGGGTTATTCCCGGGCTTTAGTTTTTAAGAGGAGTAAGCTTGTTTGTATTAGCATAATTATTAATACATACAATCCTCCTTTTCTACGGAGGAGAAATGAAGTATATTCGAGGGTTCATTGAGCATAAAAAGTTCCTAGGCGAGGCCCACTGCAAGTATTTTGCACTAAAAGAGACTATTAAAAAATTTGTATGTCTTGGAGATTTCCTAAACTGCCACTTAGAGAAATAATTGTACTATTAGTAATAGTAATTTTACTGGCATTGCTTTTTTTATATTTAAAATTTGAATATGGATTATTAAAAAATTTTCCATTTGGTATATAGAACCAAACGGATGTAGCCATCCCCCATCTGGTCCAAGCATATAAAACGATGAAACTGGTGCGAGTATCCACTTGTGCCTTTTATTGTTTTACGAGAAAGCTTTCGAGCTTTAGCTGGTTGGGCTTTTTCCGGGAGTTGCTTTTATTGGGAATCGGGTAACTGTAGGTGTAACCGGTAAATCTATATCCGAGCATATTCAGCAAGAAACAATGGGAAAGTGGCAAATGTTGGAAACCTTGGGACTCATGAATGATGAAGATATTTGATTATATATTTTATAGAGTTTATAATTTTTATGCCAGGAAGGATAAAAATCCTGACACCTATGCTTCTGGGATTGTATCAGTGGTTCAATTTTTCACTTTATTAAGCTTGTTGGCAGCAATAAGATTGGTACACGAGTTTCCTATTCCCGGTAAATATATTGTGATACTTGTAATACTGGTTCTTATGGTTGTTAACTGGTTCAGGTATGAGAAGAGCGAAAATTATAAGCAGTTCAGTGAAAGGTGGGAAGGAAAAGAAAGAGCCAAAAGGAGGAAAAGAGGATGGTTTATTATTCTGTACCTGATTGGAGTGATTCTGTTCCCAATCGGAATAGGGATTTTAAAACATAATTTGGGAGTGTTATAAAGATGATGGTGCCCCCCATCTGTTCCAACCCTATAAAACGATAAAACTGGTGCAAGAGTCTTCCTTCCTTTCATTAAAGCATCACCACCCTCCTAAATCCCCTGAAACAACTCAAATGATTCCAGGTATTCGGGGATGATCACATTTTGCCAGCCAAGTTCATCTTTTATAGTTTGGCAGAAAGCCATTGCGCTCTTTTCTTCCCCATGAATAATGAAAGTCATTTTTGGAGATTCTTTAAAATTATGGAGCCATTTAAGCAATTCTGCACGATCCGCATGGGCAGACAGGCCGTTGAGGTGTACTATGTTGCAGTTTACTGGTACATCAATGCCGAATATTCTTGAGGTAAGTTAACCATCCAACAGGCGCCTGCCGCGGGTGCCTTCGGCCTGGTAGCCCACAAATAGTAGGGTATCATTTCTCCTTTGAAGCCGGTGGTACAGGTGGTGAAGTATACGCCCTCCCGTACACATACCACTTGCAGAGATAATTATAGAATTTTTCTCAATATTATTAAGACTTGTAGAGGCTTCCTGACTTTGGTAATACTTTATGTAATTATAATCAAAAATAGAAGGACTGCTAAGTTCTTGGCTTGTGAGCTTGTGGTAGGATGGGTAATCCTGGTATAGCTTCGTGGCGTTGATCGCCATTGGACTATCTACATAAACAGGTACTTTGGGTATTTTGCCGGCCTCCATAAAGGTCTTTATATAGTGAAGCAGCAATTGCGTGCGACCTATAGCAAAGGCAGGTATCAGAAGGCAACCATTTCTATCCAGAGCCTGCTTAATTAATTCAGCGAACTTTTCTTCAATGCCTTTATTTTCATTAAGTCTGTCACCATATGTTGATTCTACAAAAAGCACGTCCGCATGCCCTAGTGCGGCAGGGCTATGTAGAATGGGGCCATCATACCTACCCAGGTCTCCGGAAAACACTATTGTTTTGGTTTGCGTAGTACCCTGTATTTCCAACTCTACGACACAAGACCCTAATATGTGTCCGGCATTATGAAAAGTAGCCGTTACACCAGGCATAATCTCTACTTTTTGATCATAATGATGGCCTTTTAGTAAAGCCAGTGCATTCTCTGCATCTTTTGTATTAAATAGAGGTTGTGGGTCTTCATGTTTCGAGTAGCCTTCCTTTTTGGCAAACTGTGCTTCTTCCTCCTGGAGTTTGGCGGCATCAAGCAGCATTATATCCAATAAGCCTGCTGTTGCCGTTGAGCAATGTACCCTGCCTTGAAAACCTTCTTTAACCATCTTGGGAAGGTAGCCGCTATGATCAATGTGTGCATGGGTAAGTATAATAGCATCTATGGACTTTTCATCTACAGGTAGTTTGTCCCAGTTTCTAATTCTAAGAGATTTTAAGCCCTGGAACAGTCCACAATCAATAAGAAGTTTTTTATTGTCAATTTCGATCAGGTATTTTGAGCCTGTTACTGATTTAGCACCTCCCAGGAATTTTACTCTTACATTCATGGGGTTAATTTACGAGATAATCTGTTTAAAGCAACTGCTGGTGAATGGATTAAACACTAATATAGCTTAGGGAAATTGTTGTTGATAAATTTTAAATAAGGTATTTTTGATTTTAATTGCAAACTATTATACTTATTTGTTTTTTGGCTATACTATTTTGGCTTATTTTTGTTTGGCTGAATAATATTTTTGGCTGATTGGATGTTCAATATTATGAAAAATTATCTTAATCGCATTATCGGTGGGTCAATTTTTAATTGAAATATGGACTGTAACAGCCTGATTACAAGGTTAAACATATATATTTGTATATCCCGGTCTTTTAATGTTGAAAAGACCGGGGAAGTGATAAACTATACACTGAATTTATATTTATGATTTGCCTCGTAAAAATAAATTCTAATATGAGGGAGCTTTGGAATTTAATTTTTGTTTTGGAAACGGAAGTCTTTTTTCATTATGGTCATGAGGATCATATTCTTCACTTAAACGAGAAAAACCTTGAAGGCTATTTTTTTGGTTGCTGGTGACTAATAACCATTTTAGGTCAAGTAGGTTTTGATTGGTATTGTTATTTAAGTGAAGGATTCCAGTGAAAGTGGTAAAGGAAGGTACATCGGAGTGATCCCATTCAATTGAAAAAGTGAAGTTGTATATTTTATTAGTTAGCTGATATACAAGACCATTAAATGTATGAATCAATTCCAGATCATGATTATTAGCTTTAAAACGCCCTGAAATTGAGTGTTGATTTAATGAGTCAATAAAAACAGAAAAACTACGCTTTTCGTAGAAGCAAAGGGGTAACTTCATAAGTGTTGAGTTTGTTAGGTTTAGCATTTAATAGTTTTGCAATGGATTATACCAAGTTATTGATTTAAAGTGTTTTTATCCATTAAGCAATCATAAAGTTATTGTTTTTTTTAATGTTTTATTGTCAATTTTACCATAAAAACTTACATAAGTAAAAGAGTCCAACTGAACTTATACTATGAATAGAATTAAATTTGGAGATGTGGTTGTAAAAAAAGAGCTGGAAAGTTTCATTGTGCCACTTAGCAATGAGGAATATGCTCAATTAGAAGCCAACATAATCAAAGAGGGCTGCAGAGACCCTTTAATTTTTTGGAGAACTGATGAAGGATTGGTTCTCATAGATGGTCATAACAGGCTAAGAATCTGTACAAAACATAACATCCCTTTTAAATCCAATGAACTAGCTTTTGAAAATGAAGAAGAAGCAAGGCTATGGATGCTAAACAACCAGTTAGGAAGAAGAAACCTTACTCCTGATCAATTGAGCTATTACCGGGGCCTGAAATATCACTCTTTGAAACATCAGAGAGGAGGGTATGAAAATGTGCAATCGAAGGGTCAGAAAGAACCTTCGACTTCAGAGAAGCTCGCAGCGGACTTTAAGGTTAGTGAAAGTACAATTAAGAGAGATGCCAAATTCACCCAGGGGCTTGATATCATTGGGAAATCTAATCCATCCCTGAAACTTAAGATACTTAAAGGCGAGATCAAGGTAAATAAATCTGACATTCGCTTATTAAGTGAGGGAGATGAAAACTTGATCTCCAGTATAAAAAATGAGGCAGATCTGTACAATAAGGCAAAAATTATCAAAGATAATCTACTTAATGAAGTAGAAAGTACCTTAAACCAGATTAAAGAAAAGCAGGTTGAGGAGGCGCAGGAATATTTGAAGTCAACCGAACCTATTTTTCAGGAAAAGGATGACCAGGTAAACAGGATCAAAGGAAAAATAATTTCTGCGATTAACAGAGCTATTAATAAACGTGATATTGAGGCTATAGATGAATTGAGAAAGCTGATAGAACGGCTTGAGAATTTGTTGTTTTCCTGATTTAATTCCACGTTTTAAAATTCGCAGATATCATTTTTTACGAGAATGCCCCAATGCAATTTTTGTAATTTGTTTATAAAATTTTGTAACAAAAAGCTATCTATGAGACTTTCACAATGAACCTTTGTTGACAGATGTAATATTTTGAAATACTTTGATAGGTATATCCATATTTGTCAGAAAACGCTGAATAAGTGGTAGACGGATTGCTACATACTTCATGTTGCTTTTTTTATTAATATTTTGTTGTTCTGATTATCTACAGTTATTTTACAGCTAAAATATTCATACTCAGGGCAAGTGGTTAAATATGGCTTATATTAGTGTCTTATTTAGAAGTCGTCAGGAAATGAACAGGAAAAGCAAACAAACTTTCTTGACCCATAAAAGCAGGAATTAATTTATAAAACACCTAGAATGTTATAGTCAATGCCGCATACAACGCTAATAGAAATACTAAAAAAGAGAAGTAGTCAGAAGGAAGCCGGAATTACTTTTATTGATTCAGGAGATAACGAGAGATATCTTTCATATGAAGGGCTTTATGATGCAGCATTAAAAGGTTTGTCACAACTACAAAAGATCGGGATGAAACCCAAAGACGAGCTGGTTTTTCAGGTTGATGACAACCAGACCTTTGTGGTTGTATACTGGGCTTGTTTGCTTGGAGGTATTATCCCTGTACCATTAACGATCGGGCAAAATGATGACCATAAACATAAGTTATTTAATATTTGGAAAGTCCTGAACAATCCCTTTGTGGTGTCATCAACAAGTGGGCTTGAGAGGCTGGAGAGCTTTGCCCAAAAATATGGGCTGGAAGACCTTTACTCTGATATCAAAACCCGGGCAGTAGATCAGGCAGTAATTATGGCTTCGGAAGAAAATGGGGAGGAATATGAGGTAGAAGAAAATGATGTGGCATTCATACAATTTTCGTCAGGCTCTACGGGTAGCCCCAAAGGTGTGGTACTCACCCATAAAAATTTGATCACGAATGTGGCGGCTATCAGCGCAGCCTCAGGTTATACTACCCAAGACTCCATGATCAGTTGGATGCCTTTGACCCATGATATGGGCTTGATTGGCTTTCACATCAATCCCCTATATATAGGTATGAACCATTATATCATGCCGACCAATCTTTTTGTAAGACGGCCTGCACTTTGGCTTGATAAGGCTACTCAGCATAAGGTGACCATTCTATGTTCTCCTAATTTTGGATATAAATATGTGCTGAAGCACTGTAATGTCAATGAAAATGATGGCTGGGCCCTTTCATCAGTAAGGCTTTTGTATAATGGTGCAGAGCCTATCTCAGTACAATTATGCCGTGATTTTATTGATGCATTGTCAAAATTCGGCCTGTCACGCAATGCCATGTGTCCTGTTTATGGTCTTGCAGAGGCCAGCCTTGCTGTTTCAATATCCAACCTTGAGGATGAAGTGATCTCATATAATTTTGACAGACAGCTGTTAAATTTCGGTGACCATGTTGTAGTCACCGAAAAGGATGATAATTCTGTTTCGTTTGTTAATGTTGGTAAGGCAATCAACGACTGCCTGGTCAGGGTCACCAATGACAATAATGAAGAGGTAGGGGATGAGATAATAGGGCATGTGCAGATCAAAGGGGATAATGTAACTTCCGGCTACTATAATAATGAAGAAGCTACGAAAAATGCAATTGTAGAGGATGGATGGCTTAGGACAGGAGATCTGGGCTTTGTGAAGGACGGAAACCTTTATATAACCGGCAGGGTTAAAGACATCATTTTTATTAATGGCCAGAATTTTTATCCCCATGATATTGAGAGGATAGCAGAGCAAGTAGATGGAATTGAACTCAACAAAATAGCTGTGGCCGGATATTTTAATCCTGAGAAACAAAAAGAGGAAGTTGTAGCCTTCGTATTTCACAGAGGAGGTCTGGATAAATTTATTCCCTTATTAAAAGAACTCCGGTCCCATATCAATGCGGGAGCAGGCTTTGAACCCGACCTGATAATACCAGTTAAGGATATACCCAGGACAACGAGCGGTAAGCTGCAAAGGTTTAAATTACTGCAACAGTATAAGAACGGAGAGTTTGTTGAAGTGGAGAAAGAAGTCAATAAGTTACTGGAAGAGGCAGGCTTAAACGAACCGATTGAGGAACCCGGCAATGAAAATGAACAAAAACTGTCGGAGATCTGGAAAAGAATATTAAGACTTGACCAGGTAGGGGTTACACAAAATTTCTTTGAAATAGGTGGTAATTCGCTGAAAGCCGCCGAAATGTCCATGGCTTTTGCCAAAACATTTCAGGCTGACCTGCCTCTGGAAGTCTTGTATGAAAGAACCACTATCCGAGAACTTATTGATACCATTGATGACCTTGAAAAGAAGGAGTATAAAACAATTCCGCAGACCCAGTCTCAGGGAACATATGCTTTATCAAGCCCGCAGAAGCGATTGTTTTATGCATGGCGTATGAACAAGGAGTCTATAGCCTATAACACACCTATTGCTTTTAATGTAGAAGGCAAGGTAGACAGGCAGAAACTAGAAAAGTGTGTAAACCACCTTATCAGGAGGCATGATGCGCTGAGAATAACCTTTGAAATATCTGCTGGAGAACCTGTATTTAAAGTAGCTGACCAGGTATCTTTGGCGCTAACTGCAGAGGCTTGCAGCAGCAACGAAGTTGGCAAAAAACTCAAGGGTATGGTTAAGCCTTTTGACCTTGAGAAAGGACCGCTGTTTAGAGTGGCCATTCTTGAAATTGAGGGGCATGAACCTGTTTTATTCCTGGATTTCCACCATATTATTTCTGATGGCTTGTCAGTATATAACTTTATGGAAGAGCTGGCCCGCTACTATGATGGCACAGAACTTGCCGAACCTGCTATTGGCTACAAAGACTTTGCTTTATGGGAGAAGGAATACCTGACCTCACCCAAAGTAGCAGTTCAGCGTGATTACTGGCTTAATCAGCTGGCTGGGGAATTGCCTGTACTCGACTTGCCAACCGACCATCCCAGACCATTGATGTTTGACAGTGAAGGAGCAAAAATGGAATTTGAGCTCAATGCTGATATAAGCTCCAGGCTCCGACAATTGGCAAAAGATAATAACTGTACCCTCCAAGCACTCATGTATACTATTTATTGTGTATTGCTTACAAAATATACAGGGCAGGAAGATCTGGTTATAGGCATACCTGTGGCAGGCAGGAAACACCCTGATTTACAAAAAATGCAGGGTATGTTTGTAAATAATCTGGGCATAAAGAATACCGTTTCTAAGGGGTTATCATTCAGGCAATTACTTCACATTGAGAAAGACCGTATTGCCGAGGCACTTGGCCATCAGGATTACCCTTTTGAGCAGCTTGTAAATGAAATCATTGACCAAAGGGACGTTAGTAGAAACCCTGTTTTTGATACCATGTTCATCTATCAAAATATGGGGTTCCCGAGTGCAGAAACCTCTGACTTTTCATTGACCAGGCACTTTTTTGATCCGGGGTTCTCAAAGTTTGATATTTCGATGGAAGTTTTCGATTATGAGCAATCCATCAAATACGCTATTGAATATGCCGGCAAACTCTTCGAAAAAGAGAGCATACTGAGGTTAAGAAAACACTTTGATGTTTTGGTTGAGGCCATTGTTCATAATCCTGAAGCAGATGTATCAGAAATATCAATCCTTCCGGAAAGCGAGTATGACTGGTATGTCAGGAATTATAACCAAACCGAAAAAGCCTACCCCAAAAGCAAGGTGATACACCAACTATTCGAGGAGCAGGCTAAAAACAGCCCTGAGGCCATAGCGGTGGAGTTTGAAGGAGCGACGTTAACTTATAAAGAATTAAACAATAGAGCGAACAAACTGGCTCAAATACTCAGGGAAAAGGGTATTAATACTAATGATGTAGTAGGAGTTTTGTTACCCCGAAGTCCCGAATTGATTATTACTATCCTGGGTGTTTTGAAGGCAGGGGGGAGTTATTTGCCTTTAGATACCGAATTGCCTGAGGAAAGGGTAAATTACATCCTTACCCACAGCCAGTGTAATGTGGCAGTTACTACCACACCCTACGAATCCAGGCTGTTAAACTGGCAGTTGGAGGTTGCGGATACTCAGCCGGTAATATTAAATCTTGGCAAGGAGCCTATTGATAGTGATGAGGATAACGAAATAAAGAATATTAATAAGCCGAGTGACCTGGCCTATGTTATCTATACTTCGGGCACCACAGGCAAGCCTAAAGGAGTAATGATTGAACATCATTCACTGGTCAATTATATTTGTTGGGCAGCAGGTCAATATGTTGCAGGTGAGCAGGCCACGTTTGCTCTATACACCTCAATATCTTTTGATTTGACTATAACCTCTATATTTACACCTCTTATTACAGGAAATAAACTTATTATCTACCAGGAAGTCAGCAATGACCTGCTTATAAACAGGATCATAACTGAGAACAAAGTTAATGTTGTAAAGCTTACACCCTCACACTTGAAGCTTATTACTGAGAGCAAAGTTGAGATTCCTGCTGAATGTAGTATAAAAAGGTTTATAGTAGGTGGTGAGGAACTGGAACAACGGCTGGCAGAAGCTATCCACAATAAGTTCTCCGGAAAAATAGATATATGCAATGAGTATGGTCCGACAGAGGCCACGGTGGGTTGCATGATTCATAGATTTGATCTATCGGAAACTACCAGTACGGTGCCCATTGGTATTCCAGCCAGTAACACTCAAATCTACATTCTGGATCGTTTTATGCAGCCTGTGCCCACTGGAGTAAAAGGCGAAATGTATATATCAGGAGATGGACTGGCAAGGGGATATTTATACAACGAGACACTAACCGAAGAGCGTTTTATTGCCCATCCGTTTATAGCGGGACAAAAAATGTATAAAACAGGTGATATAGCCAGAAGGCTGCTCAATGGTACTATTGAATTTATAGGCAGGGCCGACCAGCAGGTTAAAATTAATGGCTATCGCATAGAACTCGCTGAGATTGAAAATTGCCTGACAAGTTTCCCTTCCGTTACCAGGGCGCTGGTCGTTGCAAAGGTAAACCAAAAGGATAAGAAAGTTCTTTATGCTTATTTTATAGCTGATTCAGGGCAGAATATAGAAGCCGCCAGTCTGAGAAACTATCTGGCAGATCAGTTGCCGCACTATATGATTCCTGCCTCTTTTATAAGAATAGAGGCAGTGCCGTTAACCAAAAACGGAAAAGTAGACTACAGTGCATTACCTGAACCTGATCAAATGCAAGCAGTGAAAACCGAAATACTGCCAAAAAATGATATTGAAAAAATTTCGCTAAAGGTATGGTCTGAGATATTTGATGAAGAAGGGTTGTCAGTTACTGACAATTTCTTTGAATTAGGGGGAGACTCTATCAAAGCGGTACAGATTTCTTCAAGGTTAAATGAAGAGGGTATTTCATTGAATGTGAAAGATATACTTACCTATCACACCATTGAGCAGATCAGCCAGCATGCAGAAGTAGCTGGGGAAAGCCAATATGAACAAGGTTTGATTGATGGCAAAAGGGGACTGACGCCTATTGAAGGGTGGTTCTTTTCCCGGGATTTTAAACATCCTGGGTTTTACAATCAGTCTGTGCTGCTTAGGCTAAACCGTAAAGTTAGCCTGGAGAATCTTCACAAGGCATTTATTCAGGTTATCGAACATCATGATGGCCTGAGGCTAAACTACAAGGCAGGTACATTTGCTTATGGTAATAAAGACTTTGCCAGTGTATTTAGCATTTCTGAACATAGCGTGGCAGGTGCTGAGGAACTTACGGAAGTTTGCGAGTCGCTGAAACAAAAAATTGACCTTGAAAAAGGGCTTATGCTGAGAGCAGGTGTAATTCGATATGCAGGTGATGGAGAAAGATTGCTGATTACGGCTCACCATCTGGCTGTCGACGGTATTTCATGGAGGGTGTTGCTTGAAGATTTGTATAGAAGCTATAGTGCTCTGGAGAACAATAATAATATAAAATTACCTTTAAAAACAGCTTCATTGATCGATTGGCATGGTCAGTTGGTTAAATTTTCCGACTCTGAAGAGATTCAAGGTTCCGATGAGTATTGGGATGATTTGGAAGGGCTGGCCTTTACGCTTCCGGTAGATACCGATACTCAGGACTGGACTTGTATTAACCTAAAGAAAGAGACAGGCACTTTTGGTGAGGCCCAAACGTCATATTTACTGAAGGAAGCCCATCAAGCCTACAATACAGATGTTCCTATTCTGCTCAATGTAGCCCTGGCCATTACCTTAAAAGCATGGACAGGAGCCGAAACTTTAATAGTAGAACATGAAAACCATGGTCGTCACCTTTCAAAAGTAAACACTGCGAGAACAGTTGGGTGGTTTACTTCTATGTACCCTGTAAAGCTTGAGCTTTCGCAAGATGATCTTGATGACCAGATAAAATCTATAAAGGAACAGATGCGGACAGTCCCGTTTTACGGTATGGGATATGGTATTAACAGGTATATGAATGGAACTGCTGACAAGCAGCCTAAAGCAGAAGTGAGATTCAACTATCTGGGACAGTTTGACAGAGAAATGGATAATGATCTGTTCTCTCTGAGCCATGAAAGCCATGGCAGAGAAACATCTGCTGAAAATGAGATAACAGCAAAGCTTGAAATCAACCTTATGGTGGTGAACGGTGAATTGACTATGGATATCAACTACAATGGGAAGGCTCACCAAAAAACTACTATAGAATGGTTTAAAAATTGCTACTTCGAAAACCTGGAAATGGTGCTGGAGCATATTGAAGGGCAGAGTGATGTGCATTTTTCTCCTTCTGATTTTGACAGCGCGGAGCTTTCGGAGGAGGATTTGGATATGCTGTTTAGCTAAACATGAAATATAACTGAATACCGTGATTTCTTTTCCAAACGCGATACTTTTCGAGTATTGCGTTTGGACTTTTTCATAAATCCATTTATATTGATTATGATTCTGTTGAATCTAAATGTAACCACTTATTTTGATTTGACGTATCTTACAGTTAATCGAAGGTTCAGAATGAACTTTTGATTTGTGATGGGAAATTCATCTTTATTGGCTTTTATCAAAGTGCCAATTGGCACTCAGGAGGTAAATAATAAATATTATTTGCCCATAGCTATTGTGGTAACATACCAGGTTTAAAAACGCTGTAAAAGGATCTATTTTATTTCATTATAAAATAGGGCATCGATTTATTTATATCCGGCAATACATGTCTGCTTGCTGGCTCGTACTGATATTTTAAATTAAAAGTCATTAGACTGAAATAGAAACCAACTAAACATGCTCAAACATAATCTTCGCTTAATACTACGTAGTTTCAAACGCTTTAAAACTACATTCATCATTAACTTAATAGGCCTTTCCGCCGGTCTTACCAGTGTTTTCTTTATTTATATGTGGGTAAGCGATGAGCTTGCCTTTGATAGATTCCATGACAAAGGTGATAGACTTTATCAGGTCATGGAGCATCAGGAGAATGCTGATCTCATTAAAACTGTAGAAAATACGCCGGACCCTTTAGCAGAAGCTCTGAAAGATGAATTTCCGGAAGTGGAATATTCTACCCTGGCAACTCCATTGTCATGGTTCCAGGAGTTTACAATTACTACGGTGGATGAAAAAAGCGTTAAAGGGGCAGGTCAGTTTGTGGGTAAGGAGTACTTTAATGTTTTTTCTTATAACCTTTTACATGGTGATGAGAACAATGTGCTGGAAGATCAAAATTCTATTGTAATTTCTGAGTCTCTCGCCTTGAGTCTGTTTAATACTGCAGAAGAGGCAATTGGAAAAAGAGTCGAGTGGCAATTGCTGCAGTTTAAAAAAGATGCGGTGATCTCGGGTGTTTTTGAAGATGTACCCAGACACTCATCAGATCAGTTTGATTTTGTATTATCTTTTGAGCTATTCGCAAACATGTTTCATAGGGAGCCTAATTGGGGTAACAATGGCCCTCATACCTATGTAGTGCTAAAGAATAACACCGATGTTGAGCAATTTAACACAAAGATATCCGGCTTAATAAAGGAGAAATATGCTGAGTCGAATGTGACGCTTTTTGCAAGGCAATATGAAGACAGGTACCTGTACGGTAACTATGAAAATGGAGTACAGGCAGGAGGTAGAATTGAGTATGTTAAGATGTTTGCCATCATAGCCATATTTATCCTTTTGATCGCCTGTATAAACTTTATGAACCTGTCAACCGCCAAAGCATCCAGGAAGATTAAGGAAGTAGGAGTGAAAAAGGCTATTGGTGTGAGTCGTCAGTCTTTGGTTGCACAATATTTAGCAGAATCAGTTTTAATGGCATTTATTTCACTGGCCTTTGCCGTGCTGGTGATTTTTTTATTTATGCCTACATTCAACGAAATTACAGGTAAAGACCTAGCTATGCATTTTGATGCTTCCCTGATCATATCCATGGTAGGGATTACTCTGTTTACCGGACTTATTTCGGGTAGCTATCCGGCGATCTACATGTCAGGTTTCAAGCCGGCAATCATTCTCAAAGGCAAGTTCAAAAGCTCACTGGGAGAGCTATGGGCACGTAAAGGACTGGTAGTGTTTCAGTTTACACTCTCGGTGATTTTCATTGTTTCGGTTGTAGTTATTTATAATCAAATGAAATTCATACAATCGAAAAACCTTGGCTATAGTAAAGACAATGTTATTTATTTTGAAAAAGAGGGAAAGGTAGCGGAGAACCTGGAAAGCTTCCTGATAGAAGTGCAGAAAATTCCGGGAGTATCCAGTGCTTCGAGCAGGATGGGAAGTACAATGGGAAGTTTTATGACCACCGGAAGCCTGGAATGGCCGGGAAAAAACACGGAAAGCCAGGTGTCATTTGAGAACGTAGGTGTAAACTACGATTTTATAAAAACCCTGGGTATAGAAATATTAGACGGACGATCCTTTTCCAAGGACTTCATTTCAGACAATGAGGCTATTATTTTTAATGAGGCCGCTATTGAGGTGATGGGAATGGAGAATCCTGTAGGGCAGACAGTTAACCTTTGGGGTGACAACAGACAGATCATTGGCGTAGTGAAGAACTTTCACTTTGAGTCACTTCATGAGCAGGTTAAGCCTTTGTTTTTTATTCTGGCTCCCCACAAAACAAGCGTTGTATTGGCGAAACTGGATGCAGGAAGAACCGTTGAAGCTATTGACGAACTTAAAGATTTTTACATGGAGTTTGCAGGTTCACCTCTGGACTACCAGTTTCTGGATGCAGCTTATGAGGCGCAATATGCTTCCGAGCAGAGAGTTTCAGCGCTTTCTAAATACTTTGCTGCTTTAGCAATAATAATATCATGTCTTGGACTTTTCGGTCTGGCAACTTTCACTGCTGAAAGAAGACTTAAAGAAATTGGGATTAGAAAAGCTCTGGGTGCAAATAATTTTTCTATTATCTACCTCCTGTCACTGGACTTCACCAAAATGGTTATGGCATCTATTTTAGTTGCTATACCGATCAGTTATTTTATGACTAAGCAATGGTTGGACAATTTTGCCTTTAGTATTGAGCTGGAAGTCTGGTATTTTGTTGCAGCCGGAATCATGACCCTGTTAATTGCCTGGCTTACTGTAAGTATGCAAACTATTAAAGCAGCTATGGTAAGCCCCGTAAAATGTTTAAGGACGGAGTGATAGCATAAGGTTCAAAATCTTTAATTCTTATGCTACAATAGAAAAAACTTAGCCGTGAACGAGAAATTAGATAAGTCTAACGTACAGGAAATACTTGAGCTGACGACTGTTCAGCGAGGAATGCTATTTCATTATTTGAATGAAGCTGATAGCAATGTATATAATGTACAACTATCTTTTCGGGTTGAAGGTGAGTTAAATGTAAATACCTTTAGAAAGGCAATAAGTAAAGTTCAGGAGCAAAACGAAGCTTTGAGATCGGTATTCAGGTGGGAGAAACTCAGTAAACCGGTACAGATTGTTCTTAAAGAGTGTTCTGTTGATTTTACTTACAAGGATCTTACGCAGGAGGCATCAGAAACCTTGCAACGGCTGGTTGAGCAATACTCTGACGAAGATCAGCATAGAAGGCTTACACTTACAGAGGTTCCTTTTAGAGTGACCGTCATTAAAACTTCTACTCAGCAATATGTTTTGAATATTACCCACCATCACATTCTCTATGATGGTTGGAGTACCGGGATTTTGCTGGAAGAACTATTTACAGCATACAGGCAGCTGATTAATAATGAATCAGCTGCAGTAACGGTAAAGCCTGCATATAAAGAGATGCAGCTCCGTTTGATAAAGAATGCAAAAAAAGGAGCTGAGGCTTATTGGAAAAACTACCTTGGCGACTACGATACCACGACCTTCTTCTCGGGAGCATTTGACCTTGATAAGAAAAATGAAATCGCCAAGGTTATTGAGCGGGTATCCAATTTGGCCATGGATGAATTTGCCAGTGCAAATAAAGTTACCAAAGCCTCTGTGATATATGCAGCCTATGGTATGCTGCTACAGAAATATCAGGATATTTCAGATGTTGTTTTTGGTACTACCGTATCTAATCGTGATGTAGCTATCAAGGGTAATGATAAAGTGATTGGCAATTTTATCAATACCATACCGCTAAGGCTTAGGCAAGTGGAAAACGCCACCTTGCTGGATGTTGTGGCAGGTATCAGTAAGGATTTGATAGAAAGAAGCCAATACAATAACACTTCGTATTTTGAAATCAAACGCATGCTGGATATTAAGCCCAGTAATGACTTGTTTGATTCTGTTGTTATCATTGAAAATTATCCTCTTGATACCGAAAAAATAAATAGTAATGCTGAATTTAAGCTGCATCTGGAAACCGTTTATGAAAATACAGGAATTCCACTTGTGGTCACGGTCTTCTTTAATGAAGAGGTAGAGATCGAGTTTGCCTATCAAACTGCACAGCTTAGTGAACCTTTTGTGCGCTCACTGGCCACACAGTTTGCTTTGGTCATTAAGAGCATACTTCATGATAGCAGTAAAAAAGTAAAAGAAGTCAGCCTGTTATCGGATAGTGAAAGAGCTGAACTGCTTTACGATTTCAATAAAACAGCCCTGGCATACCCTGTGGAGAAAACACTTGTTCAGCTTTTTGAGGAACAGGCAGCCAGAACCCCGGAGCATACAGCGCTTGTATTTGGCGAGCAGGCATTGAGCTACAAAGAGCTTAATGAAAAAGCCAATAGCCTGGCAGCAGATATACGAGCCCGGGGAGTACGCCCTAACCAAATTGTAGCATTGTACACCAGCCGCTCACTGGAGCTATTCATTAGCCAGCTGGCCGTGCTAAAATCCGGAGGTTGTTATCTTCCCTTAGACCCCACATTCCCCAAAGAGCGTTTAGAGTATATGATGTCAGATGCTAATGCTACAGTACTTCTGACCACGCCAGACCTGGACGGAAAAGTATTTAGCGTTGAGCAGAATCTTGATATTCTGACGGTTGATTGCGAAGAATTGGCGTCAGAGCCTAAAAACTTAACCCATGTCAATAATTCTGATGACCTCGCTTATGTAATCTACACCTCAGGCTCAACAGGAAGGCCTAAGGGTGTAATGCTCCCACATAGAGCAGTACATAACTATATCGTATCGTTGTCGAAAAGCGTTCCTTTCACTGAAGAAACTACTATTGTTTCCGTAACAACTTTTTCCTTTGACATATTTGTCACGGAGTCATTGGTTCCGCTTACTCGCGGTGCCCGGGTGGTTATAGCGGATGAAGCAGCCCAAAAAGACCCCAGGCTTTTGTTTAAAACAATAGCCATGAATGGTGTTACGATGATGCAGACCACACCATCGCGCTACAAACTGCTAACCAGTGATGAAGTTGCCTTCAAAGCAGGTATGGGTGGCTTGGAATACATGCTTGTTGGGGGAGAGGCCTTCCCACCCGAACTTTTGAAGCAACTGAAAGCAGCTGCTAAGGCAAGAATAGTTAATGTATACGGACCTACCGAAACCACGGTATGGTCATCATTGACAGATCTTACTGACGAAGATAAAATAACTATTGGCAAGCCCATTGGCAATACACGGCTTTACGTGCTGAACAGACACAGGCAGTTACAGCCAAAAGGAGTTAGCGGTGAGCTTTACATAGGAGGTGATGGTCTGGCCAAAGGGTACTGGAACAATCCGGAATTAACAGATAAGGTTTTTGTACCTAACCCCTTTAACCCCGAAGAAAAACTTTATAAAACCGGTGACCTTGTTCGTTGGTTGGATAATGGTACCATAGAATACCTCGGTCGTACAGATTTTCAGGTTAAAATTCGAGGCCATAGAATTGAAACCGGTGAAATAGAAAGCCACTTATCCAACTATGGGACTATAGAGGAATGTGTGGTTATAGCTCGCGAGATCCATGGTAACAATCACTTGGTAGCCTATTATGTGTCTGCTGAACAAGAAGATTCAGATCATTTAAAAGGCTGTTTGTCAGCACACCTCCCCAGCTATATGGTACCATCTTATTTTATGAAGATGGAAACTTTGCCCATGACACCGAATGGTAAGCTGGATAAGACCAGATTACCGCAGCCGGAGATCATGCTTAACATGGATCATGTCGTAGCAACCGGTGAAGTAGAAAAACAACTATTCGGCATATGGAAAGAAGTACTGGGGCATGATAAGATCAGTGCGAACCTAAACTTTTTTGATGTAGGTGGAGACTCGCTTCATTTGATCACCGTGAGTTCAAAGATCAAAGTGGTCTTTGATGAGGATGTTTCCGTTACAGAACTTTTCAATTATACAACCATTCGCTCACTTGCTAAATATATAAGCAGCAAAAAGGGTGATACAGCCGAGGAAAAAACAGAGCGGGAAGAAGGTAAACAGAAGACAAGCCTCGAAAGCAGGAGTGGTGCCTTCGATATAGCCATTATAGGTATGGCAGCCAGGTTCCCGGAGGCAAAGAATGTAGACCAGTTCTGGCAAAACCTGCAATCAGGGAAAGAGTCTATTACAAGAAAAGAGAAAGAGGAGAACGATCCTTTGATATACGCCAAAGGCTTTCTTGAGGGATATGAATCCTTTGATGCGGCCTTCTTTAATTATATTCCTTCTGAGGCGGCTAAAATGGACCCTCAGATGCGGATATTCCACGAGTGTACCTGGGAAGCTTTAGAAAATGCAGGCTATGATCCCAGTACCTATAAAGGAGCAATAGGCCTGTACGGAGGAGCATCGGCTAATCCTTATTTCAATATTAATGTAGGGGCTAATGGTGAGGACGACTGGGTAGAAAAGTGGGAAGCCATTACTTATGCGGATAAAGATTTCCTTTGCCCCAGGATCTCATATAAGCTTAACCTGAAAGGTCCCAGTGTTAATATCGCTACAGCCTGTTCTACTTCACTCGTAGCCGTGGATACGGCATGTCAAGAGTTGCTGGCCGGTAAGTGTGATGTTGCCCTGGCCGGAGGGGTATCAGTTTCACTCCATGACAATGAAGGATACACCCATAGAAAGGGAATGATATTATCTGATGATGGAAGTTGCAGAGCATTTGATGCAACATCATCGGGAACAGTAAGTGGCAACGGTGCAGGCATAGTGGTATTGAAGAAGCTTGACGATGCGATACGTGATGGAGATACCATACATGCCGTGATCAAAGGTACAGCCACCAATAACGATGGCCACGAAAAAATTGGATTTACAGCACCAAGCATCGAAGGGCAAAGTGCTGCTATTCGCGACGCCATTAGAAATGCAAATATTGCCCCGGAAAGCATAACCTATGTAGAAGCCCATGGAACGGGAACTTCGCTGGGTGACCCTATTGAAATAGCGGGGCTTACCAAGGCCTTTAATACCGGCAAAAAGCAATTTTGCGCAATAGGTTCTGTCAAGACCAATATTGGCCACCTGGATGCAGCAGCCGGAATAGCAGGGCTGATCAAAGCAGCTCTTTCCCTGAAAAATAGACAGCTGGTCCCCAGCCTGCATTATAAAACGCCTAACGCCAGCATTGATTTTAAAAACAGTCCCTTTTATGTCAATACAAGCCTCAGGGAATGGAAGAATGGCGAATACCCAAGACGTGCCGGAGTGAGCTCGTTTGGTATTGGAGGTACAAACGCACATGTGGTTTTAGAGGAGGCACCATCGATTACCGAATCATCAGTATCCAGAGACTACCAGCTATTGACGCTTTCAGCAAAAACACCAGATGCCCTTCAAAAAAACATCCATAATCTGGCAGATTTTCTACAGGCCAATGGAAATACAAATATTGCCGATGCAGCCTATACACTTCATATTGGCAGAGCACACTTCCCGCATAGAGCAAGCCTGAGTGTCAGAAAATCCGACGATTCTGTAAAGTTCCTGAGAGACCTGGCAGGTGAAGTTGTAGATATACCTGAACTGCAAAGCAGAGAAAACATTGTGTTTATGTTCTCAGGGCAAGGCTCACAATATAGCGGCATGTGTGCAGACCTGTATGCCAGAGAAAAATATTTTAAGGAAACGGTAGACCACTGTTTGAAAATTGCAGAAGAGATATCCGGTAAAGACCTTAAATCCATACTATTTGGAGATAATTTCGAAGACGCTGATCAGGTAAACCAGACAGAATATACCCAGCCTGCACTATTTATTATCGAATATGCCCTGGCACAATTGTTAATTCAATGGGGGGTTAAACCTACTCAGATGATAGGGCATAGCATCGGAGAGTATGTAGCGGCCTGTGTAGGAGGGATATTTACCCTTCATGATGTCATAAGGCTGGTCGTCAGCAGAGGTCAGTTGATGCAGCAGGTAGCGCCGGGAGCAATGCTTAGTATCTCAGCCGGAGAAGAAGAATTACTCCCTTTAATAACTGATAACGACAACATCTCACTGGCCGCAGTAAACAGTTCTGCTCACTGCGTGGTTTCCGGAACTGTAGAGGCCATTGCAGACTTTCAAAACAAAATTCAACAAAGCGGACTAAGCAGCAAGGTAATCCATGCATCCCATGCATTCCATTCCTACATGATGGATGGTATACTGGATCAGTTTAAATCCGCATTTGAAAACATAAAATTCCATAAGCAGCAGATACCCCTGGTATCCAATTTAACCGGAGAGGTAGCCGACGATAAAACCCTCGGATCTCCTGAATATTGGGTAAGGCACCTCAGAGAAACCGTACGCTTCTCAGAAGGGATAAGCAAAATGATGGAGGCTGAGGAGTCGGTGTTTATAGAAGTCGGCCCGGGTAATGTACTGAGTACTTTTGTGCGATCTCACAAAAATCGTTTAAGCAGTCATGAAGTTGTAGGCTTGGTTAGGCACCCCAAACAACACGTTGATGATCAGCAGTATTTATTGGGAAGTTTGGGTAAGCTATGGGAAAAAGGTGTGGACGTAAATTGGGCTAAGTTTTACGAGGAAGAACAAAGAAGAAGAATTCCGCTACCGACCTATTCATTTGAAAAAGTCCAGTACTCTGTACGCATAGATGAAGGTAGTCCTAAACAAAATAGCTCGGAACCAGTAAGAAATCATATCAACGAATGGTTCTATATTCCTGGCTGGCGGAGCTCATTTGCCTTGCCCGAGAAAGTGGATAATGTTGGTAGCTATATTATTTATGGAAAGGATAACAGGCTTCAGACATCGCTGATCAGGAAATTTGATCAGGAGCACGTGCCGTATGTATCTGTAGTTAAAGGAAATGAATATAAGAAAGTATCAGATAACCAATATGTAGTAAACCCCGGTTCACTTGAAGACTTGACAAAATTCTTCAGTGAGCTGAAAGAGAAAAGCTTTAGATACGATCAGATAATTTACAACAGCACTTCAGAGGATCTGACCGACGACCTTAGTGAATACACCGATCATCATCCTGATTTTTATGACCTCATCCATGTGGTAAAATCAGCCCATCATGGGGAGTCGCTTTCGGGAGTGCATTTAACTTTGGTTACCAGTAATTTATATAATGTTTTAGGCGTTGAAAAAGTCAATGCATCAGGAGCTGCATTACCGGCAGCGATTAAAGTAATCGCACAGGAGTACCCTGTAACAACAGGTCATATTGACCTATCGATGCAGGAGATAGAAAGACATGTTGATCAGCTTGCTGGTGAATTAACAAAGCGTAAAAATGGTCTTTCGCTGGCGTTGAGAAATTCCCGACGATGGGAACAATCATTCGAACAGGTTGACTTGCAGAACGAAGGGACAATGCTAAAGAAGGAAGGCGTGTACCTGATCACTGGTGGCCTTGGAAAATTGGGATACACCCTGGCACAATACCTGACCACAAAATATCAGGCCAGTGTTGTGTTGCTGGGTAGAGCAGATCAGGCGCTTAAAGCAGACCAGATCAATCAACTGAATAACGGCCTTGGTAAAGCGAGCTATTTCAAAGCAGATATTTCAAGCCACACAGACCTTGAATTTGTTGTAGATACTGCCGAAAAGCAATACGGCAAAATAAATGGTGTTGTTCATGCCGCAGGCACCCTTCAGGGCAAAAGCATTAACCTGATAGATAACCTCACGGACGATGACTACCGTGAACAATTCAGAACAAAATGTACCGGTATACATAACCTGAAAAAGGTTATGGGTAACAGAGAACTCGATTTTTGCCTGGCCATATCTTCTATTTCATCAATACTTGGTGGACTTCAATTTGGCGCATATGCCTCGGCCAACATGGCTTTGGATCATGAGTTGAATACCATTCATGAAACAGAGTCCCCTAATTGGTTCAGCGTAAACCTGGATGGACTTGCGTTTGAGGATAACCCGGGTGAAGGAATAAGGCCTGATGAATTATTAGAGGTTTTTGAGAGAGTTACTGCGCTGACTCATCAGCCACAAGTAGTGGTTTCTGTTGGTGATCTCAATCAAAGGGTATCTCAATGGGTTAAAAACAAGGTGAATGGTCAGGAAGATAAGGCCTTGGCACCGGTTGCCTCCAGGGATAATATTGAGTTGGAGATGCTTCAGCTCTGGAAAGAATTCTTCGGCATGGAGGATATCAGACCTTTTAATGATTTCTTCGAATTGGGAGGAGATTCTTTGAAAGTTCTTACCATGATTGGCCGTATACATAAGCGGTTTAACATAGAGCTTTCGATAACTGAATTTTTCCAACATGCTTCAGTCAAAGAACTAAGCGCATACTTAAGTACATCGTTAGGAAAGAATGAAGCGAATGAACAGGCTGAATATACAGTGATATCCAGGGCGGAAAGCAGTGCGTATTACCCATTGAGCTCTGTTCAACGAAGGCTATACTTCCTCAATGAATTTGACAATGGCTCCGTAGCCTACAATATGCCCATAGCACTTAAGTTGAGTGGGGCGCTTGATTATCAAAAGATTAGAGAAGTATTTGAAACGCTAATTGATCGGCACGAGCCTCTCAGAACAAAGTTTGAGGTTGTAGATGATCAGCCTTGCCAAGCTATAACTGAGCAGTTTGATTTTGACCTGCAATTTTATACCGCGTCAGATAAAGATATACCCTCAGTAATTAACAGTTTCATTAAGCCATTTGATTTGACCCAGGCTCCTCTGATACGTGTCGGGTTAGTGAAGGTATCTGAGCTTGAACATGTGTTGATGGTAGATTTGCCACATATCATTACAGATGGAGTATCCAAGAGTGTTATGATCAAAGACTTCATGGCGCTTTACAAAGGGCAGCCGTTAGAGAATCTCGAGCTGCATTATAAAGACTATGCCGTGTGGCAGCAGGGAAGTGATTTTCAGCAGGAACTCATGGAGCAAAAAGCCTTCTGGTTAGAAGCATTTGACAGTGAGGCGACCCCACTCAACTTGCCTGCAGATTATGTCAGGCCTGCTATAAAAAGCTTTGAGGGAGACATCAGGAAATTTGAAATCAGCGCAGCTAACACAGAAAAACTAAGAAAGATAGCCGAAGGTGAAGGAACGACACTCTTTACGATACTCCTGTCAGCCTATCATATTCTTCTGAGTAAACTGAGCAATCAGGAAGATATAGTGATAGGGACACCCATTTCAGGAAGACAACATGCTGATCTGGAACAGATGATGGGGATGTTTATCAATACCCTGCCCTTACGAAACCAGGCTGACGGTACACAAAGTTTTAGAGAATTCCTGGATCAGGTGAAGAACAAAACACTTGAGAGCTTTGACCACCAGGCGTACCCTTATGAATATTTAATAGATGACCTGAAGCTGGAGCGAAACATCAGCCGAAACCCTTTGTTTGATGTACTCTTCTCGTATGAGAACTTTGAGCGTTCAGTGCTTGAAATACCCGGACTAAAGATCACACAGTACGATGATAATCATATTGTTTCCAAGTTTGACCTGACGTTGACGGCATATGAAAAGGAAGGAGCACTGGCTCTGTATTTCGAGTACTGCACCGCCTTGTTCAAAGGAGAAACCATGGAGCGATTTATAAGCTATTTTAATCAGATCATCTCTACAATACTGGCCGATGTTAACATCAGGCTGTCGGATATTGATCTGATCACCGAAGAGGAGAGAGGTCTGATATTGAGCGACTTTAACGATACAGCACTTACTTTTGATGAAAGCCGCAGTATCGTTACCGCGTTTGAAGCACAAGTAGCTAAAAATAAGGCAGCCATAGCACTAACCTACGGAGGCAAAAGCCTGACCTATGAAGAACTGAATAGCAGGAGTAACCAGCTGGCACACAAGATGCGGAAACAGAACCTTCCAGTCGAAGCCATTGTGGGGATCATGCTGCCTCGCACCGAAGCCCTTTTCATCAGCATCCTTGGTGCATTGAAAGCCGGTTGTACCTATGTGCCTATAGACCCGGACTACCCGGAAGACCGCATAGACTACATCGTGAAAGACAGCGGCCTGAGTCTGATGCTGACCGATACAGACCTGGAAAAAAGAGCAAACCAATTTGGAGAGCAACTACAAATTATAGACGTTACCTCAGCCTCAATATCAGAAGAAAATACAGCTAACCCCGGTGTATCGATATCACCATCACAACTGGCATATATGATTTACACCTCCGGCTCTACCGGACGGCCAAAAGGCGTGATGATCGAGCACCGCAATGTGATCAACTTTGTAGAGGGTATAGCTGCCCGCATACCAATGGAGCAAGGCTCACGCATGCTCTGTCTGACCACGATCTCATTTGATATTTTCGTACTGGAAAGTCTGTTGCCATTACTTCAAGGGCACGAGGTTGTGCTGGCAGGTAACAGTGACCAGAAAGATCCCGATGCACTTTGTAAACTGATAAGCACAGGTGGCATCAACAAGATGCAAATCACCCCATCGCACCTGAAGATGTTACTATCCTCCAGCCATGCGGCGGAAGCCCTGCAAAATATAGATACTCTGATGGTAGGGGGAGAAGGCTTCCCTGCGGATTTGCTTCAGACCCTGCAAGGCCAATATCAGGGTAGGATTTTTAACATGTACGGTCCCACCGAGACCACGGTATGGTCATCGGTTCAGGAACTAACCGAAGCAGAACGAATAGATATCGGTACACCGATAGCCAATACCACGATGCTGATCGTCGGCGAAGAAGGACACCTCCAGCCTGTCGGCATAGCCGGAGAACTGTACATAGGCGGCAAAGGAGTAGGCCGGGGCTACTGGCAAAATGAGACCTTAACCGAAGAGCGCTTTGTGAGCAACCCTGCCGGAGTAAGCGGGCGCTTCTATCGCACCGGAGATTTGGCAAGATGGTTGCCTAACGGCGCTATCGAATACCTGGGCAGAATGGACAACCAGATGAAGATACGAGGCTATCGTATCGAGCCGGGTGAAATAGAGAGTCAACTACTGACCCATGAAGAGATCAAAGAAGCAGTCGTTTATGCTCATGGGAACTCTGGCGAGCAGATACTGGTAGCCTACTATGTTTCAGCCTCCATGATAGAGCCGGCTGACCTTCGCGACCACCTTTCACAAAGCTTGCCCGATTACATGATCCCTTCCTACTTCATGCATTTGGACAAATTTCCACTTACTCCGAATGGGAAGATAGACCGGAAGTCTTTGCCCGCCCCGGAGCTGGTGAGCAGTACGGAGTATGTAGGGCCATCAAACGAAATAGAAGAACAGCTGGTGAACATCTGGGCAGAAGTACTGAAAGCTGATCCTGAAGCGGTAAGTGTAACTCAAAGCTTTTTCGAACTGGGAGGACATTCTCTGCTGGCGAGCCTGTTGGCCAATAAGATACACAAGCAACTTAGCATAACTATACCCTTGCGCGAGATCTTCCGCCATCAGGATGTTCGCAGTCAGGGACAATACCTCGGCAACCGGGAGCAGACTACTTACAAATCAGTAGAAAAAGCGGCCGAAAAATCGTACTACTCCCTGTCGTCGTCACAACAACGTCTGTATGTACTTCATCAAATAGACAAGAACTCTACGGCGTATAACATGCCTTACACCGTAAGGCTGAACGGCATATTGGACAAAGAAAAACTCAACCAGGCCTTCAGCAGGCTGGTCAGCCGGCACGAAAGTCTCCGAACCTCTTTCCATGTGGAGAATGACCACCCTGTTCAGAAAATAGCAGAGGACCACGATTTTGAAGTGCAGTACTATCAGTCCGATGAACAAGGAGCTGAAGCGCTGATCCGCGACTTTATAACTCCCTTTGACTTGAGCGAGTCACCCTTGATGCGTGCCGGTGTAATAGCCCTGAGTGAGACCGACCATATACTGGTAGTCGACATGCACCATATCATCACCGATGGTATATCGCAAGGCGTACTGATGAAGGACTTCACAAACCTATACAACGGAGATGCGCTGGAGCCGCTTCACCTTCAGTATAAAGACTTTGCCGAATGGCAGCAAGACCCGGTCCAGCAAGAGGCGATTAGTGAACAGAAAGCCTACTGGCTAGGCGAGTTTTCAGAAGAAGTGACCTCCCTGGAGCTTCCCACGGATAAAGCCCGTCCACTGGTAAAAAGTAGCAAAGGTGGCAGCATAGACTTCACACTGAATGAGGCCACTACCCACAAACTCCACGAGCTGTCACAGTCAGAAGGTACTACCTTATATATGCTGTTACTCTCGATCTACAATGTACTGCTGGGTAAGCTGAGTAACCAGGAAGATATTGTGATAGGAACCCCTGTCGCAGGAAGACAGCATGCAGACCTTGAGCGAGTGATCGGTATGTTTGTGAACACCCTGCCACTACGCAACTACCCCGCAGGCGATAAGACTTTCCGGGATTTTCTACATGAGGTAAAAGAGCGTGCACTGCTGAGCATGGAGAACCAAGGCTACCCTTATGAAGCACTGATCGATGAAGTGAAAGCAGACAGAGCTGTAAACAGGAATCCCTTGTTTGATGTGATGTTCGTGTTCCAGAACCAGGAAGAGGCTGAATCAAAAATATCAGGATTGGAGCTGATCCCGTACCAAAGTAGTCGTACAGTGTCGAAGTTTGACCTGACCCTGACAGCGGTTGAAGAGGAGGGTGGCATGCAACTGAGCTTTGAGTACTCATCGGACCTGTTTAACCCTGAAACAATCACCCGTTTTATAGGCTACTTCCAGAGAATAGTAGAGTCAGTAACCGCCAATGCCGATCAGCGCCTGTCAGCGCTGGAGATCATCACTTCAGAAGAGAAGCACCAACTGCTGAATGTGTTTAACAACACAAGTGTAGACTACCCGAAAGAAGAAACTATAGTCACCCTGTTTGAGAAACAGGTGAAACTCCACCCTGATAATATTGCGGTAGTTTATGGTGATCAAAGGATCAGTTTCAAGGACCTTGATGCCATGGCAAATAGTATTGCCCAGATGGCCCTGAACAAGGTGCCGGAAGGGAATAACAAAATAGGTTTGCTGTTCAACCCGTCGGTTGAAATGATCGCCAGTATGCTTGGAGTAATGAAAGCTAGGCACGCTTATGTGCCACTATCTCCAGAAGCTCCGGCAGAGAGAAATGAATATATCCTTGTCGATTGTGATGCTCAATTATTGCTTACGCACGAGGCAGTTGAATTGGAAGACTTCAGATTTGACACGGGGAAGACTGTGATTGTTGACGAAAATCTCATAGCTGACAATGCCGTGGATGCGATAGCCAAAAAAGTTGCACCTCATGATCTCATATATGTGATCTATACCTCCGGCACAACCGGTAACCCTAAAGGGGTGGAGGTAGAGCATGGCGGTATGGTCAACTATCTGTCATGGCGAATTTCAAACTTTGAGTTCACCGCCAGTGATGTTACTATGCAGGTCGTGTCGTATCATTTTGATGGTTACGGTAGTAACTTGTATTCATTGCTGCTGGCCGGAGGAACCACAGTGCTGTTGAGTAATGAGAACCGCTTAAATGCACAATATCTGGTCAATACCATTAACCATGAAAATGTGAGCTATATAGGCATGACGCCTGCCATCTTTGAGGTTATCCTTACGGAATTGAAGCAAGAGGAGGCTGCCAGCCTGAGGCTCGTGGTGCTTGCCGGAGAAAAAGCGAACCCTGAATTATTGCAAAAGAGCAAAAAGTCATTACCCCATACCCAGATCAGCAATGAATATGGGCCTACAGAAACATCCGTTGGGGCAACCTGCAATAACAACCTCATAGAAACCAATATTTCCATTATTGGAAAACCTATGGACAATACCTCCATTTACATTCTGGGGCAAAAGGGAGAGTTGCTGCCGATAGGCATGTACGGGGAGTTATGCATTGCAGGTGTTGGGGTAGCCAGAGGCTATATCAATAACAAAACCCTGACCGAGGAAAAGTTTGTAGAGAATCCATTTAGGGCAGGCGAGCAAATGTATAAAACCGGAGACCTGGCGAGATGGACGTCAGATGGAGAAGTGGAGTTCTTAGGCAGGGTCGACAATCAGGTGAAAATTAGAGGGTTCAGGATAGAGCCTGAAGAGATCGAGGTGCAGTTGAATGAGCATGATCAGATCAAAGATGCTCTGGTTATGGCTAAAGAACGGGGCGGTGATAAGTTTTTGGTAGCCTATTATGTGGCAGAGAGCGAATTGGAAGCGGCCGGCATACGTACTTATTTGTCAGATAAGCTGCCCGATTATATGATCCCTTCATATTACGTGCATATGCAGCGTATGCCCATCAGTACGAACGGAAAGATAGACAGGAAAGCGTTGCCAGAGCCGGATGTAGCTCCAAAGGAATATGTAGCACCTTCCTCTGAAACTGAGAAAAAGCTGGTAGAGATATGGGCAGAGATATTGAAGGTGGACGAAAGGCTGGTCAGTATCAATGTCAGCTTCTTTGAGCTGGGAGGACACTCGTTAAGAGCTACCGTACTTGCGAACAGGATTTTCAGAGAGCTGAATGTGGAAATACCATTACAGGAGATATTTGTCTCCAACACCATTGAAATGATGTCTGAATATATAGATAATGAAAACTGGGCTAAAAATGGAGAGCCTAGTGATGTGGTTATGAGTGACGAGATTATTCTCGATTAGGGAAGGTTAATATTTTATAATGAAAGCAATAATAACAAAACTTAGGAAGCTTAACGTTAATCTCACGCTGGTGGATGGGAAGTTAAAAATAAATGCCCCGCAGGGTGTTTTGACCGGCGACCTGGTGCAGGAGATTAAAGAAAACAAGGAGTATCTGACAAGCTATCTGGAAGAAGTAGCTCGTAAAAACAGTTTTGTGAAAATAGATAAGGTAGAAAATAAGGAACATTACAAATTGTCTTCGGCACAGCGCCGCTTATATTTCCTTTACCAATTCGATAGTACATCCACGGTTTATAATCTGCCGCAAACGGTCAGACTAACCGGGATCATTGATAAAGAAAGATTTAACAAGGCTTTTCAACAACTTTTACAACGACACGAATGCCTGAGAACCTCCTTTGAGTTGATCAATAATGAGCCCCTGCAAAAAGTGCATGACGAGGTAAATTTCGGAATCGAATACTTAGAATGTCAGGAAAGTGAATTGCAGTTAACCACAGAGAAATTTATCAGGCCATTTGATTTACAAAGCGCCCCACTGATTAGGGTGGGTATTGTAAGCACTACTCCGGAAGAACACCTGCTGATTGTCGATATACATCATATTGTAACGGATGGAGTTTCGCAAGCTGTTCTGATTCAGGATTTCATGGCCTTTTATAATCATGAAACATTGCCTCCGATAGCATTAACCTATAAAGATTACGCAGAATGGCAGCAGAGCGAAAAACAACAGGAGGAAATTGCTAAACAAAGAGATTTCTGGAAAGCACAATTCGCCAGCCAGCCGGCTTTATTGGAGTTGCCGCTGGACCATAAAAGGCCACCAGTGAGAAAGCATGGCGGGGCGGCTGTAGATTTTGAAATAAGCAAAGCCGAAGCAGCCAGGCTTCAGGCTATTGCCGATCAGGAAGGAGCCACCCTGTTTATGGTCGTGCTGGCGATTTATAACATATTGCTTGCCAAACTGTGTAACCAGGAAGACATTGTTATAGGCACACCTGTAGCAGGCAGACAACATGCCGACCTGGAGAATCTGATCGGTATGTTTGTCAATACCGTAGCCCTGAGAAACTACCCGGCTTCCAGTCATAGCTTTAAGGATTTTCTTATTTCCGTAAAGGAAAATACACATCAATGCTTTGCGCATCAAACCTATCAATACGAAGAACTGATCGATGACTTACAGGTGACAAGAGATACCAGTCGAAATCCCCTGTTTGATGTGATGTTTGTTTTTCAAAACTTCAGCCAGACTGAACTTGAGATTCCCGGGCTTACCCTAGAGCCTCAAACATGGAAGAGCCAAACCTCAAAATTTGATATTGCACTCTCAACACTGGAGTCAGATGAAGGGTTGTCGTTTAGTTTTGAGTATTCTACAGAGCTGTTTGATAGTGATACTATAGAAAGGTTTGTTACCTACTTCAAACAAATCATTAGCGCTGTTATTGAAGATGTCGATATCCGGATTTCGGATATTGATATCCTCCCAGTGTCGGAAAAACAACAACTGCTACAAGAGTTTAATGATACCAGAGCAGAATACCCGACGGAGAAGGGAATCATTTCCATGTTTGAAAGGCAGGTTGAAACTAACCCCGAAAGTATAGCTGTTCAATATGGAGAAGATCATGTTACCTACAGACAGTTAAATCATAAGGCCAATCAAATTGCCCATCAGATCAATGAGATTCTGGATAAAAATGGCTTGAAAAGGGTCGCTTTACTTTTCGGTCCCTCTGTGGAGTTGATAGCCAGTATGCTGGCGGTATTGAAGACCGGATGTGCTTATGTGCCCCTCTCACCTGATGAAGCTGATGCCCGGAATATCCTCAAATTTTCAGATTGCGAAGCCCAATTGTTGTTGACTCATGAAGCCTTTAAAAAACATCAGTCAGACTTCATATCCCAAATTGAAAAGGAGAGGGTCGTGTATGTTAACGAAGCAGTACTGGAGGTATCCGAAGAAATTAGGGCTGAGGTAAGTCCTGAAGATCCTATCTATATTATTTATACTTCCGGAACCACTGGTAAGCCTAAAGGTGTGGAAGTGCTGAACCAGGGAATATTGAATATGGTTTACCATTTTCAGCAGAAATTTGAGGTAGTGACAGGCACAAAGCTGAGTCAGGTTGCTAATGTCATTTTCGATGCTTCTGCTTTTGAAATATGGCCGGCCTTAGCCTTTGGTGGAGTCCTTAATATAGCCCCTGCTGAAATCAGGTTTGATCCCTCATTGATGAAATCCTGGTTGGCTGATAATAGTATTGAAATTACATACCAGCCTACAGCCATAGCGGAATACCTCCTGAAGGCGGATTGGCCTGACAGTACTGTTGGCTTACGCGTAATGAACATTGCAGGAGACAGACTGAATTATAAGTCTGAAAGAGATTTGCCTTTTGCAGCATTTAATCTTTACGGTCCGACCGAAGATTCTATCTGGACAACTTCATGTGAATACCCTTACCCTGGAGATCATTATAGCATTGGTAAGCCTGTTGCCAATAAAAGAATATTGATTTTGGGTGAAAACGGTGAATTGCTCCCTGTTGGGGTGGCAGGAGAAATATGCGTGTCCGGAGCAGGAGTGGCTAAAGGATATGTAAACAACCCGGATTTAACCCACGAAAAATTCGGTTTTGATCCATACAACGATCAATGGAGAATGTACAAAACCGGTGACTGGGGACGGTGGTTGAAAAATGGTCATATCGAATTCCTGGGCAGGATCGACCGGCAGGTAAAAATCCGGGGCTACAGGATTGAATTGGGTGAGATTGAAAGGCAACTGGCCGTACATCCGGCTATCAATGAAATTGCCGTTATTGATATTGACAAGCGTGGTAACAAATACCTGGTAGCCTATTATGTGGCTAAGGAAACGGTGGAGCCTAAAGTGCTTAGGGAGTACTTAGCTGATGTATTGCCAGACTATATGATCCCCTCGCTGTTTGTTCCGATAGAAGAGCTACCCCTGACCGCCAATGGTAAACTCAACAGAAGTGCCCTTCCTGAACCGGAAATTACAACTTCTGATACCTATCAGGCGGCTTCCAATGAAGTTGAAGCCAAGCTGGTAGAAATATGGTCCGAAATTCTGGGGCTCGACGCGGATAAGATAGGAGTTAACTCCAACTTCTTTGAGTTGGGGGGACATTCAATAAGAATAATAGAGTTGAAAAATAAGGTCAATGAATATTTTAACAGTGACTTTTCAGTGGCTTCCATGTTCAGGCTGACCACCATTTCGAAGATTGCCGATCACATTATCAATGGAGATACCGGAGTTAAAGAGATGGCAGAAAAGCTGGATGAGGAGCTCATGGAAGCAGAAGACAATCTGAGCATATTTAATCAAATGGATGATTATTGATAAGATCGATAGCATCTGTCAGTGAATTAGACTATAGACAATATGGGAAAGTATACAGGATTAGAGATCGCAATCATAGGCATGTCAGGAAGGTTTCCGGGCGCTAATAATATTGACGACTTTTGGGCAAACCTGAGAGATGGGGTGGAGTCTGTAACCTTTTTTACAGATGATGAACTCCGGGAGGCAGGAGAAGATATCGATAATATAAATGACCCCGCATATGTCAAGGCTAGTGCTTACTTGAAAGACAAAGAGTATTTCGATGCGCAATTCTTTAACTACAGACCCGATGAGGCCAGGATCATGGACCCTCAGACCCGGCTATTTCACGAGTGTGTTTGGGAGGCATTAGAAGATGCCGCCTGTAACCCTGAAGACACCAAAAATAAGATAGGCCTGTTTGCCGGATCTTCAGCCAATATTAATTGGCAGGTATACTCTCAGTTAATAAACCAAAAGGGGCTTGTAGATCCTTTTACAGCCACCCAACTGAGCAGTCCGCGATTCATGTCATCACGAGTCTCCTATTGTCTGAACCTGAGAGGTCCCGCCATTTATATGGACACGGCATGCTCCACATCACTGGTGGCCATTCATGAAGCATGCAAAAGTTTGCTGACGATGGATTGTAATGTGGCCGTAGCCGGGGGTATCACCATTACCAACAAATTCAAGAAAGGCTACAAGTATCAGGAGGGAATGATTTACTCCAAAGACGGTCATTGCCGCACTTTTGATGCGGAGGCTTCGGGTACTATAGGAGGAGAAGGTGCAGCGGTTGTGGTATTGAAAACCCTGAAAAATGCCCTTAGAGACAAAGACAATATCTATGCTATCATCAAAGGCAGTGGTATAAACAACGATGGCAGACAAAAGGTCGGTTATACAGCCCCTTCCGTTGACGGCCAGACCGAGGCGATCATGAGAGCACAAAAATGGGCTAAAGTAGAGCCTGAAAGCATTAGCCTGATAGAAGCTCATGGCACGGCAACCGAATTGGGAGATCCCGTTGAAATTGAAGCCTTAAACAGAACCTTCGGAAAAAGTAAAGATCAATACTGTGCCATTGGTTCGGTTAAGTCCAACTTCGGTCATTTAGATGCAGCAGCAGGAGCTTCCGGTCTGATCAAAGTGGCACTTGCTTTGAAAAACAAACAGATTCCTCCTACACTAAATTATAACAAGCCCAACCCTAAAATTGACTTTACTGGCAGCCCCTTTTATATCAACACAGGTTTAAAAGAATGGAAAAGTGAAAAGTATCCCTTAAGAGCAGGAGTGAGTTCGTTTGGGATTGGCGGCACCAATGCTCATGTGATCCTGGAAGAGGCTCCCGAAAGAGAGGAATCATCTCAGAGCAGGAGCCATCAATTGCTTTTGATTTCCGGTAAGACCCCGGAAGCGTTGAATCGTAATATTGAAAATCTGGCAGGTTATATCCGTGAAAATGGAGAAATTAAACTCGCCGACATTGCCTATACTTTACAGACAGGACGTAACTACTTCGAGCACCGGCAGGCATTTGTTTGTGATGGTGCAGAGGATGCGGTAAACCAGCTCACTTCAAATACAGGCACAACCTCATTGATAAATAAGCCTCAAAGCAACCTGGTATTCATGTTTTCAGGGCAGGGGTCACAATATGCCAACATGTGCAAAGGCTTGTATGAAGCTGAAGAGTACTTTAAGACCGAAGCAAATACCTGCTTTGATCTGATCCATAACAAATTCGGAAAAGACCTGAAAGCTATTCTTTTTGGAGCTGATACAGCACAGGAAATCAATAACACAGAATATGCTCAGCCGATACTCTTCATTACGGAATATGCATTAGCTAAATTATTGATCAGGTGGGGAATTAAACCTGATGTAATGATCGGTCATAGCATAGGTGAATATGTGGCAGCCTGCCTCAGCGGAGTATTCACCCTGGAAGATGCCTTGAGTCTGGTCGTAAAGCGAGGAGAGTTGATGCAAAAAATGCAGGCCGGCGTTATGTTGAGTATCTCCATTGATGAGAAAACATTGAAACCGCTCATTGATGAGCACAAAAATATATCACTGGCAGGCGTTAACAGCTCCGAATTATGTGTAGTGTCAGGTACTGCCGATGCTATTGAAAACTTTGCTACCAGACTAAATGCTTTAGGATATAAAAACAGGAGTATCCATACTTCTCATGCATTTCATTCCTACATGATGGACCCAATGCTCGAAGCGTATAGCGTTGAATTGGATAAAGTAGTTATCAGTGAGCCACAAATTCCATTCATATCTAACCTCACAGGAGCGAAAGCCGCACATAAAGAAATTTCGTCCGCACAGTACTGGCTGGACCACCTCAGGTATACCGTGAACTTCTCAATGGGTATCGATGGGTTATTGAAAAGAGAAGATACCTGCTTTCTTGAGATAGGTCCCGGTAACGCCTTGGGTACCTTTGTGCGGTCAAATCAGAACCGTAAGAAACACCATAAGGTGGTTAACCTTGTGCGTTCACCTAAAGAGGATTGCCATGATACGGCATACCTGTTTGAAGGCCTGGGTGAGCTGTGGAAAAATGGTATAGCTCCGGATTGGGGAGTTTTCTATGAAAAGGAATTGAGGCTGAAAGTATCATTGCCTCCTTATGCCTTTGACAAAGTCAAGTACCCGGTGGCCGTTGATGCCTATGAGATGATCACTAAACTGAATCAGGGAGGTGATTTTAGCAGTTTTGACCCTGAGCCGGTAGAAGTTAACAGTGACATTGAACACCATACACTCACACCAACAGAAAAGGAAGTGCTGACTTTGTGGTGTAACTTTTTTGGAAAATCAGATATAGACGTAGAGGATGATTTCTTTGAAATAGGAGGGGACTCGCTTAAAGCTCTGACCATGACAGGTCGCATTCATCAGGTACTGAATGTAGAGATCAGGCTAAACGATTTCTTTCAGCATCCAACCGTAGCCCGGTTGAGCCAATTAATTGATGACACAAGACGCAACCAACCGGAAGGAGGTACGCACAATTACAGACCGATACCTCGTGCCATTGAAAAGGAAGGTTACGCACTTTCCTCTGCGCAAAAACGACTGTACTTCCTTCATAAGTTTGATAGTGAATCGCTGGCGTACAATTTACCCCAGGCATTTGAAGTGCAGGGTGAAGTGGATCGGGATCAGCTCACCTATACGTTTAACAGGTTGGCCTGGAGACATGAAAGCCTGCGCACTTTCGTGGAAGTTGTCAATGGGCAGCCCGTTCAGAAGATAAGTGATAACGTAGATATTGAAGTTGAGTATTTCGAAAGCGATGAAGCAGGTGTTGCATCGATAATCGAAGCGTTTGTTCGTCCGTTTGACCTTGGTCAGGAGCCATTGTTCAGAGTGGGATTGATCAAGACAGGACAGGAGAAACATATTTTGATGGTTGATATCCATCATCTGGTTTCAGATGGTGTGTCCTTTAGCATCCTGATCGAAGATTTCATGAAGCTTTACAATGGAGCTAATCTGCCGCAACCACAGTTACAGTATAAAGACTATGCTGAGTGGCAGCAAAGTGACGAACAACAAGAACAGGCCATGCTTCACAAAGAGTTTTGGCTGAAGCAGTACCAGGAGGAAGTTCACCCTGTCAACTTACCCGAAGATTTTCAAAGGCCGGTGATAAAAAGCTTCGAAGGAGCTGTAGCCAACTTTGAACTTGACCCCCATGTTACAGGACAGTTAAAAACTATTGCCGATCAGTCAGGTACTACCATGTATATGATGTTGTTGGCAGTGTATAATGTGTTGCTGGCCAAACTAAGCAACCAGACCGATGTAGTAGTGGGTACACCAACCGCAGGCAGACAGCACAGTGATGTGGAAAGGGTTATCGGGATGTTCGTCAATACACTTCCGCTTAGGAACACCCCACAGGGAGACCTGAGTTTTAAAGAGTTCCTGACAGCGGTAAGAGATAGAACCTTGGCCAGCTTTGATCATCAGTCCTATCCATATGAGGAGCTAATAGACGAACTGCACCTGACCAGAGATACAAGTCATAACCCACTGTTCGATGTGATGTTCTCCTACCGGACAGATCAGGCCTCGGAACACGAAATATCAGGTTTAGTTCTTCGCCCCTATGATAAAGGACAAGTACTCTCCCAGTTTGACATAACCCTGTTTGCTGTAGACAAAAGAGACTCACTTTTATTAAGTTTCGAGTACTGCACGGCCTTGTTCAAAGAAGAAACCATAGAGCGATTTATAAGCTATTTTAATCAGATCATCTCTACAATTGTGGCCGATGTCAACATCAGGTTGTCGGATATCGATCTGATCACCGAAGAAGAGAGAGGTTTGATATTGACCGACTTTAACGATACTGGACTTACTTTTGATGAAAGCCGCAATATCGTTACCGCTTTTGAAGCACAGGTAGCTGAAAATAAGGAAGCCATAGCGCTGACCTATGGTGGGAAGAGCCTGACCTATGAAGAACTGAACGTCAGGAGTAACCAGCTAGCGAACAGCATATTCAAAAAGGACCTTCCGGCTGAAGCTGTCGTAGGGATTATGCTGCCTCGTACCGAAGCCCTTTTCATCAGTATCCTTGGCGCATTAAAAGCCGGGTGCACCTATGTGCCTATAGACCCGGACTACCCGGAGGACCGCATAGACTACATCGTGAAAGACAGCGGCCTGAGTCTGATGCTGACTGATGCAGATCTGGAAAAAAGAGCCAACCAATTTGGAGAGCAACGACAAACCATAGACGTTACCTCAGCCTCAATATCAGAAGAAAATACAGCTAACCCCGGTGTATCGATATCACCATCACACCTGGCATATATGATTTACACCTCCGGCTCTACCGGACGGCCAAAAGGCGTGATGATCGAGCACCGCAATGTGATCAACTTTGTAGAGGGTATAGCTGCCCGCATCCCAATGGAGGAAGGCTCACGCATGCTCTGTCTGACCACGATCTCATTTGATATTTTCGTACTGGAAAGTTTGTTGCCATTACTTCAAGGGCACGAGGTTGTGCTGGCAGGTAAAAGTGACCAGAAAGATCCCGATGCACTTTGTAAACTGATAAGCACAGGAGGCATCAACAAGATGCAAATCACCCCATCGCACCTGAAGATGTTACTATCTTCCAGCCATGCAGCGGAAGCCCTGCAAAACATAGATACTCTGATGGTAGGAGGAGAAGGCTTCCCTGCGGATTTGCTTCAGACCCTGCACGGCCTATATGAGGGCAGGATTTTTAACATGTACGGTCCCACCGAGACCACGGTATGGTCATCGGTTCAGGAACTAACCGAAGCAGAACGAATAGATATCGGTACACCGATAGCCAATACCACGATGCTGATCGTTGGAGAAGAAGGACAGCTTCAGCCTGTCGGTATTGCCGGAGAACTTTACATCGGTGGCAAAGGAGTAGGGCGGGGCTATTGGCAAAATAAGACCTTAACCGAAGAGCGTTTTGTGAGTGACCCTGCCGGAGTAAGCGGGCGCTTCTACCGCACCGGAGACTCGGCAAGATGGCTGCCCAACGGCGCCATTGAATACCTGGGCAGAATGGACAACCAGATGAAGATACGAGGCTATCGTATCGAGCCGGGTGAAATAGAGAGCCAGCTACTGACCCATGAAGAGGTACAGGAAGCAGTCGTTTACACACATGGAAACACTGGCGAGCAGATACTGGTAGCCTACTATGTTTCGGCTTCGATGATAGAGCCGGCTGATCTTCGTGCCCACCTTTCGCAAAGCCTGCCCGATTACATGATCCCTTCTTACTTCATGCATTTGGACAAATTTCCGCTTACTCCGAATGGGAAGATAGACCGGAAGTCTTTGCCCGCCCCGGAGCTGGTGAGCAGTACGGAGTATGTAGGGCCATCAAACGAAATAGAAGAACAACTGGTTGACATCTGGTCGGAAGTGTTGAAAGCCAATACTGAAACCATCAGCGTAACCCGTAGCTTCTTTGAGTTGGGAGGTAATTCATTAAAAGCAACAGAGCTGGTAGCTGAGATTCAGAAGGTGTTTGATCTGGAGATACCGCTAAAAGAGCTATTTACAAAGCAGGACATTGTAAGCCTGTCTGACTATATCATTACTGCAAAACAGATCAATATAAACACGGATACCTCCGAGGAAATTCTGGAGATGTCCATTTAAGAAAACAAGATAAAAGCTGATGAGTGTACTCATAAAACTGATTTAAGATGAAAATTGACGAATACATAACCAACCTGCGAAAAAACCATAAGATCAGCCTGGTAGTTGAGGGCGACGAGTTGAAAATTCAAGGACAAAAAAAGAACCTGACCCCTGCAATTATTGCGGAGTTGAAGGAACGCAAGACTGAGATCCTTGCTTTTTTCAAGAGCATCAACCAGAAACAGGGCTTCAGCACCATCGAAAAGGCTGTGGAAAAGAGCAGTTACCCACTTTCTCCGGCCCAGAAGCGGTTATATTTTCTTTATGAGTTAGACAGCAACTCCACGGCCTACAATATGCCGCAGGTTGTCAGGTTAGAAGGAGCCTTAGATAAAGTGCGTCTCGAGCGAGCCTTTAACCAACTCGCAGATCGTCATGAAACTCTTCGCACTACATTTGAAGTCGTCAACAAACAGCCTTTCCAGAAAATTGCTCAACACATTGACCTTTCAATGGAGCATTTCAAGGCTACAGAAGAGGAGGCTAAGTCGGTAATATCAAAGTTTATCCGCCCGTTTGATCTGAGCAAAGGACCTTTGATCAGGATCGGACTGATCGAAACAGCTCCTGAAGAACATATCCTTATGGTGGATATTCACCACATCATCACGGATGGAGTGTCGCAGGAAATATTACTCAATGACTTTATGGCTCTGTATAATGAAGAGCAGATCTCGGAGCTTCATTTGCAGTATAAAGATTATGCAGAGTGGCTTTTGGGCGAGGAGCAGCGAGTAGATACTGCCAACCAGAAAGATTTTTGGTTAAAGGAATTTGCCGAAGAAACATCTGCTTTGGACTTGCCTTATGATTTCTCAAGACCAAAGGTCAAAAGCTTTAAAGGAAGCACAGTTCAGTTTGAGCTTACCCCGGAAGAGACCCAAAAGTTAAAGGCTATCGGGGACAAAGAAGGAGCAACCATGTTTATGGTCATCTTATCCATCTTCAAGGTATTCCTCAGCAAAGTAAGCAACCAGGAAGATATCGTGATCGGTACACCCACGGCGGGCAGAAAGCATGCTGAGCTTAGAAATATGATTGGAATATTTCTGAATACCCTAACCTTAAGAAGCTTCCCTAAAGGAACATTGGCCTTCCGAGAATTTCTGAAAGAAGTTAAAGAAAAGACCCTCGAATGCTTTGAAAATCAGGATTACCAATATGAGGAACTGGTTGATGTATTAAAGGTAAAAAGAGATTCAGGGCGTAACCCGCTTTATGATATCCGGTTTGTTTTTCAAAACTATGAAAAGAACGAATTTAAAATCCCAGGCCTAACGCTAAAGCCCTTTGAATTAGAGCGCGAAGTATCGCAGTTTGATCTTACGCTGTATGTTGATGCAGGAGAGCAGGTCAGAATGAGTTTTAACTACTCAACCGATTTGTTCAAAAAAGAGACTGTAGAGCGGTTTGCCAACTACTTCCATCAGGTCGTTGCTGCCATCATTGGCAACGAGGATATCAAACTTAAGGATATAGATGTGCTTTCAGCAGCTGAAAGAGAGCAGATCCTGACAGCATTTAATGATACGGATGTTGAGTATGACCGAAGCAAAACCGTACTTGACCTGTTTGACGAGCAAGTGGCTTCACATCCCGATAAAGTGGCCGTTGCCTTTGATGGAGAGCAACTCACCTATAAGCAACTCGATGAGCGAAGCAATGATCTGGCATCACAGATAGGAGAAGGACAGGAGCTGGTGGCTTTGTATTCAGATCCTTCCTTAGAAATGATCATCGGTATTTTCGGAATACTCAAGTCCGGAGCAGGCTTCTTACCCTTGGATGCCAACCAAAACCCCAATAGACAGAGCCTCATTTTGAAGGAGAGTGGCTGTGGTAAGTTAGTTACCCGTGAGCCCCTGGAAAGTAAACTCGATTTTTCAGGAGAGAAAGTGATCGTGGATAGCAAGGCAGACATGGCAGGGGAAGCAGCAAAACCTGCTCCTCGTAAGCAGGGTCTGACTTATGTGGTTTATACATCAGGAAGTACAGGCAAGCCCAAGGGAGTAAAAATAAGCGACCAAAACCTGGTAAACTATGTCACGTGGTTTAAACAGGCAACGCAGCTGACCGCTAATGATAAATCGTTACTTACATCGTCATATGCTTTTGACTTAGGGTACACCTCAACCTTCCCCGCATTGTTATGCGGAGGCGAATTGCACCTGATACCTGAAACAACCTACCAGTCTCCGGACCAATTGCTGGATTACATTCAAAGCCACCAGATCACCTACCTGAAGGTTACACCATCATTGTTCTCAACCTTTAGCGGAGTAGTGGATAACAAACCGGGTGCCCTCAACAGCTTGAAACATATCCTGCTGGGTGGCGAGGCTATCCGCACGGAGGAGGTTCAAAAAGTGAGCAAAGCCTATGGACAAATACAATTCATTAACCATTACGGACCCACGGAGACTACCATTGGAGCAGTTGCGGAGAAGATAGTTAACTGGCAGGAATTTGCAGGGCAACCCGTAATTGGCAGACCCATTAACAATACAAAACTTTATATACTAGACCAACATGGCAGTGTACTGCCTGTAGGCGTGGCTGGTGAACTTTATATAGCAGGAGATGGAGTGAGCAACGGCTACCTGAACGCGGAAGAACTTACCCAGGAAAGATTTGTCAATAGCCCTCTGACTACTACTACTCTTTACCGCACAGGGGACAAGGCCAGGTGGCTGGCCAATGGCAAAGTTCAGTTTTTGGGAAGGATAGATGATCAGGTTAAAATCAGAGGATACAGAGTAGAGCTGGGTGAGATTGAAAAACAGCTGACATCACATGATAACATATCAGATGTGGTGGTTGTGGCAAGAACCAATAATGATGAAAAGCAATTGGTGGCCTACTATGTATCCGCTGAAACCATAGATCAGGCCACACTAAAAGACCGTTTGTCGGCGGTATTGCCTGACTATATGGTTCCGGTACATTATGTATGGCTCAGCGAATTGCCGCTGACACCTAACGGCAAGCTCAATCGCAAAGCGCTACCTGACCCTGAAGTAAGCACAGGTGGATTGGTAAGGCCTGAAAATGATCAGCAAAGAATCCTGGTTGACATATGGGCCAGCCTGTTGGCCATCGAAGAGAGTCAGATAGGCATCGATAGCGATTTCTTTGACCTGGGAGGTAACTCTATCAATGCCATTAAGCTTAACTACATCATACAGCAGAAGTTTGCTGTACAGTTGCACATGAGGCAGATCTTTGACTGCCCTACAATTGAGAAGCTCTCAGAACTGATAGAAAAAACGCAGGTCAGCCAGGCAGAAGACATCAAAAGAATTGCAGATCAGGAATATTATCCGACATCATCTGCCCAGGAAAGGCTATATATTGAACACTCCCGCGATAAGGAAGACCTGACCTATAATGTGGCCAATGTTTATCGCATCATCGGAGACATCGATGTAGACAAACTCAAGTCTGTTTTCCAGAAGCTGACGGACAGGCATGAAAGTTTAAGAACAGGTTTCTTCCAGACAGATGAAGGAAACATAGTTCAGAAAATCAATGAATCAGTGGCTTTTGAGCTGATCATGCCAGACCCTGCAAAGTACCACAGCATTGAAGAGGTGATGGATGATTTTGTCAGGCCATTTGACCTTTCAACTTGCCCATTAATGCGATGCGGGCTGTTTATGCACCCTGAGCTAGGTAACTTTTTGCTTTTGGATATCCACCATATCATCTGCGATGGTATCTCCAAAAACATATTGATGACAGACTTTAAGAGGCTTTACAAAGGAGAAGAATTATCTCCGCTGAAAATCAGATATGTTGATTATGCTTATTGGCAAAAACATGTCACCAATAGCATTGTGAAGCAAAAAGAATACTGGCTTGATAAGTTATCAGAGAAGGCCCCGGCACTGGAAATGCCTATGCTCAAAGAGCGTGATGCATCCAGCGGTAACGAAGCCACATTTGAAGAAATGTCTTTGTCAGGAGACCTCTATGCTAAAATCAAAAAGTTTACAGCATCGGCCAATACCTCTGATTTTATGTTCATGCTCTCTGTGTACTACCTTCTTTTATCCAAGATATCCGGCAATACCGATATCGTGATCGGTACAGATGTAGTGGGCAGAACACACTCCAAATTAAAGGACATCGTGGGCACTTTTGTAAACCTACTGCCTCTCAGAGTTCAGGTGGATCAGAAGTTGACCTTCAGCCAATTTTTGGACGAGGTGAGAGGCTGTGTGCTGGAGGCCTTTGACAATCAGGATTTCCAGTACGATCAAATGATAGCCGCTCTCAATGAGAAGGGCATTCAGCAGACCAACTTGTTTGATGTGCACTTTGCGCTGGTGAACTACCACGATGAAAGCGTAACGTTAGATGAACTGAAATTTGAACCCGTGGAGGTTAAATGGGCAGAGAGCTCTCATTTCGAATTTAAGATCCATGCCATCGATGAAAAAGACAGGTTCCTGGTGCATTTCATTTACAATACTGAATACTATGACAAGGATACCATTCAACTTCTCATGAAGTATTTCAACAATATACTACAGGTAGTACTCAACGATACCGATATCATGCTTGGAGATGTAGAGATGCAGGATGCACTTGACTATGCCTGAGCAGACGAAAAATATAAAACAGTAAAAAGACCCTAAAACAGAATTATGCAAGATTTGATTAAAAAATTGTTTAGCCTTATGCAGGATGGTGTCTGTCAGACAGCACTTTCCGGCGTATGTGAAGTCACTTTGGACAACAATGGTGATCGCGTTTCCGCATTTATCGAGCTTAATAACAATAAGCTGAAACTAGTAGAAGAAGCATCTCAAAAGCCAGATGTAGTTGTAAGCATGAAGCAGGAAACGCTCGCCGGAGTATTGGAAAACCTGGACAGGTTTGACCTGAGAGACCCGAAATTTTTAATGCAGGTATCAGTTGAAGGAGACCTTGCCCTTGCAGGCTATCTCTTCAATTTGATCAAAAGACCATCTGAAAAAGTTTACGAATTGATCCGTAATACTGAGGAGAAATGTCACGATTATAAAGATAGCGTGACCGAGATCAGGCGAATTCATAAACCTTCAAAAGAGGAAGTACTTAACCTGATTGATGAGTCAATGCCGTTCGTAATGACCGGGGTGCTGGATGACTGGGAGTTTTTGTCATCTACGATGGATGAAATTAAGAAGAAGTTTGGTGATACACGTCTTCGCCCGGTTCTTGAAAAAGGAAAGGAAGGCTTTGAAACTATGGGTGATTTCATCGAAAAGGTAGAGAATACCACCGGAGATATTGTGTATACCGGAGGGTGCGATCTGCCACCGGCTATGTGGTCTAAATTCAGGTTACCATTCTTTAGCCCCGAAACCTTCACCACGCCACAGATCTGGATGGGGTCAAAGTCAGGGGATAACCCTTGTACAGCACTGCACAGAGACTGCTGCAACGGCATGCTGGCCAATATTTTGGGCAGGAAGAAAATGATCCTGTTCTCACCTGAGCAAACAGAATACCTCTATGCATTGAAAGCATTCAATACCTTTCAAACCTGTGAGATCAAGAACGTGATAGGCGTCGATACCAATGAGTTTCCTGCATTTGCCAAAGCCCGTGCACTTGAAGTTATCGTTGGTCCCGGTGAGTTATTAGTCATCCCGGCTTTCTGGTGGCACTGTGTATATGCAGTAGACAATGTTTTCTCTGTCAGCGCAGGTATGCAGTGGGATGCCTGGGAGGAACTCAAGCCAGGAAATGAGACAGTCAGCCTTACTATTTGAGGCATTTGTAGATAACCGGTAAGACAAACCATGTCTTCTTAATTAGTAAACAATATCCAATTAATAACAATATATGTGCGGTATTTGCGGGTTTATTAAGTTTGATCAGAGAGCCTCAGGCGAAGATAAAATGATCGTGGACAAGATGAATGAAAAGCTTATCCACCGGGGACCCGATGCTCAGGACTCCCTGATCTTTGAAAATGTAGCCTTAGGCTTCAGCAGGCTTAGCATTATAGGGCTGGAAAATGGTATGCAGCCATTATACAACGAGGATGAATCCCTTGTGTTAATCTGCAATGGTGAAATTTTTAATTATATAGAGCTTAGAGAGCAACTGAAAAGCAGGGGACACACCTTTAAAACAAGTTCCGATGTGGAGGTGATACTTCATCTTTATGAAGAAAAAGGAACAAGTTTCCTCAATGACCTGAATGGGCAGTTCGCCTTTGCCTTGTATGACAAGCGAAGAAAAGTACTGATCTGCGCTCGTGATCAGATGGGTATCGTACCATTTTTTTATACCAAAGTCGGGCAGACCTTTATTTTCGGATCAGAGATAAAAGCCATTCTTGAACACCCGCTTGTACAACGTGAAGTTGACCTTGTAGGCCTTGATCAGGTCATGACATTTGCCGGACTGATAAGTCCGAGAACGATGTTTAAGAATATCAATAGCCTTGAAAATGGCCACTATATTGAAGTAGACGATAACGGTGAGATCTCCAAGCATGAATACTGGGACCTCATCTACCCGGAAGGAGAAATGAAGATGAATGGGAAGCCAGAGACGTACTATGTTGATAAGCTTGAAGAACTGTTCGAAAACTCTATCAAACTTCGTCTTAGAGCTGATGTACCCTCAGGATTCTATCTGAGTGGCGGACTCGATTCTTCCATGATCGCCATGAAGGTCAATAAACTGGTGCCTGATGTGGAGAAAGAAGCATTTTCGATCGACTTCATTGACTCCCAGCACTCAGAGTCTATCTACCAGAAATTAATAGCCAAAGAGAGTAACTCCAGACTGAACCAAAAAACATTTTTCTATGAAGATATCAGCGAGCGGTTACAGCTTTCAGTTTATCATAGCGAATGCCCCATAAAGGAAACTTACAATACGGCATCGCTGGCTTTATCAGAAAAAGTGAGGTCTAACGGCATCAAAGTGATCCAGTCAGGCGAGGGAGCCGATGAGTTTTTTGCAGGCTATGTGGGTTACAGGTTCGATAAGATGAGACAAATGAACTTTGTCCAAAATGAGTCCAGCCCTGAGGAAGAAAAGCTAAGGTATGACCTCTGGGGAGATGAGTCCTTCTTCTATGAAAGGAACTTTCTGGATTATGACATCACCAAAAGGAGCCTCTACTCGGCTGCCTTGAATGAGTCGTTTGATGAAATTAACTGTCTCAACCATCATGTGATCAACAAAGACCGGGTAAAAAACAGAGACATTCTGAATAAAAGAGCCTACATAGATTATAAGATCCGACTGGTCGATCACCTGGTGTCTGACCATGGCGACAGGATGGCGCTGGCCAATTCCGTAGAGGCCAGGTATCCGTTTCTTGATAAAGAACTGATTGCCTTCTCTACCCAGGTGCCTTCCGAACTTAAACTCAATGATTTTACGGAGAAATACATCTTAAAAACCATGGCCAGAAGATTTATGCCCAAAGAGGTTTTTGAGAGAGAGAAGTTTCACTTCATAGCGCCGGGAAGTCCCTATTTGTTGCAGAAGAATATTGAGTACATCAACGATGTATTGTCCTATGACACCATCAAAAGGCAAGGGTATTTCAACGCTGATGAAATAGAGAAACTTAAAAATACCTATAAACAAGAGGGCTTTACCATTAACGCCCCATACGAAACGGATCTGTTGATCACGGTGATAACCTTCGGGATTTTGCTGGAGCAATTTTTCGAATAATTAAAAAAGGCAAAAGGCCCTGAGGGGACCTCTGTCAGGCCAAATGATGAGCCGCCAGGAATATTTAATGTAAAAGAATTAAGAAAGGAATACATGATTTTTCAAACAGAGTTAATCGAGAAGCTACAAGCCGGTGCTGACCATCAACTACAAGCTATCAAATCGGCTGAGAAGGAAATTGGTTATGCAGAGCTTTTGTCCATGGCCAATAAGATCACAGCATTTTTGCTGAGCAAAGGAGTTACAGATCAAGCCATAGTAGGTGTTTACCTCAAAGACAGGTGTGATATCATTTGTACTATGGTGGGGGTGATGAATGCGCGATGTGTTTTTGTGCCAATTGATGAAAAACTGCCAGCTTCCAGGTTAGAAAAGATGAGCGAAAATCTCAACCTTAAATACCTGATCACCTCTAAAACATCGGCTTCGTTTCAAGGGAGTGATGCACTGGATCAGTACTATCTGGAAGATATATTGGAAGACACTCCTGATGATGAAATTCTGTATCCTGAGTACAATGCTGATGACAGCCTCTATGTTTACTTTACCTCAGGCTCCACCGGCACCCCTAAAGGTGTCGTCGGTAGAAACGATAGTCTGTTACAGTTCCTGAAGTGGGAAATTAGCGAATTTGAAATGCATAAACCCTTTAGGTTCAGTCAATTCGTTAGCCCGTATTTCGATGCTTTTTTACGAGATGTATTCGTGCCGTTGTTAACCGGTGGACTGATATGTATACCTCCCGATCATGATTCATTTTTCACCCCGGAAGATATGGTGCAGTGGATTGATAACAATGCCATTAACTATATCCATTGTGTGCCAAGTGTGCTTCGTGTTTTTAACACCAAAGAACTGAAAGAAGAAAACTTTAAAGATCTCCGCTATGTGCTGCTTTCCGGGGAGAAGATCATTCCATCCGAATTGCTGCACTGGTACGAAGTCTTTGGCTCTCGCATCCAGCTTGTAAACCTCTATGGAGCTACGGAAACTACCATGGTACGCTCCTTTTACAGAATTAAGCCAGAGGATGCCAAACAACAGAAGATATCTATAGGAGCACCTATAGCTGACACAGAACTTTTGGTAGCCAATAATAACCTGGAAAAGTGTAACCCGCTGGTTCCTGGTGACCTCTATATTATCACCAACTACACTGCCAAAGGCTACCTGAACGATGAAGCCCTGACGAAGGAAAAATTCATCAGGATCAGAGTAGGTACTCCTGATGAGACCACCGCTTATAGAACCGGAGACAAAGCGAGGTTGATGCCGGGTGGTAAAATTGATCTTATGGGGCGTGAAGACAGGCAGGTAAAAATGCGCGGCATAAGGGTGGAACTTGATGAGATAGAAACCATACTCTTTCAGGCTGAGCAGGTGAAAAATGCCGTAGTGGTCAAGCATGTGGATGAAAATGTACCGGCAGCGACCAGTGAATCTCTGGTGGCCTTTGTTGTAGCCAGCGATAATGCGCGTGGCAGTGCCGACCTGGATAAGCATATTAACGAACATGTCAGAAGACATTTACCGGAATACATGGTGCCTTCAAGAGTAGTGGAGGTGAAGGAGTTTCCGCTGCTCAGCAATGGGAAAGTTGACTTTAAAGCCTTGACAGAGCTTCTGCATCAGGACAAGACTGCCATTGAGACGCCAACAAATGATGTGGAGACTACTATATTGGGCATTTGGAAAGAGATATTGGGAGATAAGCAGATCTCCATCACAGATACCTTCCATAGCATAGGAGGTAACTCTCTGGGTATTATGCGTTTGATCGGACGACTTTACAAAGAGTTCGGTATCAGAATATCACTGAATGAATTATTCAACAACGCAACCATACAAAAACAGGCAGAACTGATCAATAAAGCGACTAAAGACAGCCTTTATGTGATCAACCCGTCAGAGTCCAAACCGTACTATCATACCTCTTCTGCCCAGGAAAGGATGTACTACAATTATGTTATGAACAGATCTTCCACCACTTACAACCTGCCATTGGCCTGGTGGGTAGAGGGTGCAGCGGATAAAGGAGAAATAGAAAAGGCGCTGAACACCCTGGTGGCAAGACATGAAGGTTTTAGAACAACTTTCCATCTTGAAAATGATGACCTCGTTCAGAAGGTTGAGGACGAAATTCAATTTGAAGTAGAGGAAATCGACGCAGGTGATCAGTCGGCAGACGAGGCTATTGCCAGCTTCATCAGGCCATTTGACCTGAGTAAAGCTCCATTATTGAGATGTGGGATCATTACATTGAAAGACGGGAAGCACATTCTCGTTATGGACACCCACCACATTGTTTGTGATGGTATGTCGCAGGTTATTTTGCTATCCGACTTTATCCGGGTGTACGCAGGCCAGCAGTTGGAACCCCTTAACATTCAGTACAAAGATTACGCAGAGTGGGAACATGCTTTTAAAAGAAATGAAGCCTATGTGTCGTGTCGTGAGTTTTGGCTGAAGCAGTTTGAAGGAGACATCCCGAAACTGGAGCTTCCGGTTACAGCGACCCCCGATGATATGTCTGAAGATGGCGGCAAAGCAATATTCGAGATTGAGCGCGACAAAATCATGCCACTGCTTGATGTGCTCAAGGGAGAGGAGGTCACGCACTTCTCGGTGCTGTTCTCTACATTGTACTTGTATCTATCACAGCTTACAGGTCAGGATGATATCGTTGTTGGTTGTGCAAGCTCGGGAAGAATGCAGCACGAGGTGGAAAGAGTCGTAGGGATGTTTGCTAAAACATTACCCATTCGTCAACAGATAGATATAAATACAAGCTTTAAAGACTTTGTGAGAAATACACATAAACTGCTCGTACAAGCCAACAGCCAGCAGGTTTATGATCTTGCAGACATTGCGAGAGATGTAAATGCCAACCGTACCCAGGCAGTAAGGAGCTTATTTGATGTGATGTTCATCTTCCAGAATTTTGAGAGAGATAACAATGCCACCACTAACGAAAGTTTTAAGCGATATGAAATAGAGGGGGCAACTTCAAAATATCCTCTTACACTTTATGCCAGTGAAGGTCAGGATACCTACAACTTCAGGTTTGAGTATTCTACAGCATATTTCACCCAATCCGATATTGAACTGCTCATTGCTCAGTTCCAGACATTGGTTTACAGGATTGCTGAAAATGCAGATCAGCATATACTGGAATATCTGTCTGAAGAGGATGAATCTTCCGCCATGGAAGAAGAAATATCTTTTAACCTATAGACAAGTACAAGAACGATCAGGACTGCTTAACAGAGAAAATAGATAGAGAAACCTAAAACACTATGATGAAAAACCTTAAGTATTTACTGCTGGCCGCAGTGCTGGCCAGTGGATGTTTTACCGCAAAGGCTCAAAAACGAAAGACTTTTACAGCGAATGGAAACACCATTGAAGTCAAAACTTTTAATGAAAAAATCAGCCACATGATGAGTGAGGTCGGCGTACCCGGTGCGTCGTTAGCTATCATTGACAACAATCAGGTGGTGTTTTCTCATAACTATGGCTATAAACAACTGAAGGACAAAAACAAGGTTGATGAGAACACCCTGTTTGAAGCAGCCTCGCTGTCGAAGAGCTTTCTGGTATTTGCTGCTTTTAAGATGGTAGAAGACGGACAGCTTGATCTGGATAAGCCCATGTATAAGTATATGGAGCATGAAGAGCTGGCGCATGACGAGCGATACAAGTTAATTACCCCTCGCATGATCCTGAGCCATTCATCCGGTATCGAGAACTGGAAATCGAATAATAACCCGGATACCCTTGAGATAATGAGTGATCCCGGAGAAGAGTATGTTTACTCTGGTGAAGGGTATAATTACCTTGCTAAAGTGATGGCTAAGCAGCGCAACGAGTCTATTGAAACACTTTATGATAAGGTGATCTATCAGCCCTTGCAGCTTAAAAATACATATTCTTATTTCATGAGTAGAGGCACGGAGCCTGTCAACTATGCATTAGGACATGATTCTTTCGGAGGCGAAATGGAAAAGTGGAAAAGTGATGAGTTTTTACCGTCCACCACGGTCAACACCACTGCGGCAGACTATGCCAGGCTGATTGTTTCAACATTTAACAAACAACATATAAACCCGGCGAGCTTACAAACCATGCTAGAACCCCTCGTGCCTGTAGGAAAGGATTATCCCGGATTGTATTACGCTGCCGGTTTTGAAGTGTCATATAGTGAGGGTGATACTGTGATATTCCAGGCAGGCAGTAACGATGGCTTTAAGGCCCAGTTATGCTATTCGGTGACCAAAAAGAGGGGAGTTGTACTGCTCACTAATAGCGACAGGGGGACACTGATGACCTCAAAGGTCAATGATTGGACCACAGGCCTTGACCTTGATCCATATTTTGGGCCGGATCCTTTTGTGCAATACCCCAGCAATGCCATTGAGTTACTTAAAGTGTATAACAGGACCAATGCCGATGACATGTTTGTAAGACTTGAAGATCTAAAAGCTGAGTCGAAAGGTGATATAGGGATCAATACCCTGAATGAATTGGCCTGGGTCTTTATGCGCGAGAATATGGAGATATCCAAAAAGCTGGTAGAAGAGAATGTTAAGCTCTACCCTGAGTCGTCGGTATCCTATTATGTACTGGGCAAAATCAATATGGCACAAGAAGAGTATGCTGTAGCATATGAATGCCTGAAAAAGGCCGAAGCTTTGAAATTTGATATGGCCCCACTGGAATTTGATATTAACGACTGTGCTCAAAAACTGGGCAAAAACTGATCTATATTATTTCATCTATATACCAGATTTTTGAATCTGGCTCCTAAACCAAATATTAATGCAAACTTAAAAGTCATGAAAAAACATTTTGATTACATTATTCTTGGAGCAGGCCCTGCTGGCTTACAGCTAGGGTATTATTTACAAAAGAATAATTCCGATTATCTGATACTCGAGGGTGGTGATGCCCCCGGAACTGCTTTTAAAAAATTTCCGAGACATGGCACCCTGATCTCCATTAACAAAGTGCATACCGGCTACGACGATCATGAAATAAACCTGAGATGGGATTGGAATTCTCTGCTAAGCGAGAATGAAGATCTTACCTTTAAAAACTATTCCAGCGCATATTTCCCTAAAGCTACAGCCCTTTTACAGTATCTGGCTGATTATGCCAAAGACGCTGAACTCAATATCATGTTTAAGCAAAAAGTAGATAATATAGCCAGGGAAAATGATACTGAAAAAGGAAACTTTCAGCTTACCACATCTTCAGGCGAAGCTTTCTACTGTAATAAGTTGATCATAGCTACCGGCTTTTCAAAGCCTTACTTGCCCAATATCCCAGGTATTGAGCTTACTGATAATTACGTGGATATGACCCTTGACAAAAAGGAATTTGAAAACAAGAAGGTATTGGTGCTGGGAAAAGGTAACTCAGGTTTTGAAACGGCTGATTATCTCACGGATACGGCAGCGCTTATACATGTTTCAAGCCCCAACTCCGTAAAGCTTGCCTGGCAAACGCATTATGTGGGGCATCTGAGGGCCATAAATAACAACTTCCTGGATACCTACCAGTTAAAATCACAAAATGCTTTGCTGGATGCCGATATTACCAATATTTCCATGAAGGATGGCAAGTATCACGTACATGTGGTTTATGCTCATGCGAATGGTGAGGAAGAAATATTGGAGTATGACAAGATTCTGGTTTGTACAGGATTCAAGTTGGATAGGTCTATCTTCGACGAAAACTGTATGCCGGAAGTAGTAATAAACGACCGGTTACCCGCCCTGAACATGGATTGGGAATCAAAGAACATACCTCACATGTACTTTGCAGGTACTCTTATGCAGTCTAACTCATATAAGAAAACCACTTCTGGATTTATTCATGGATTCAGATATAATGTGAAGACACTTTTTCACATCCTGCAAAACAAGTACGAACAAAAGACACTACCTTCAAAAAAGCTGGATTGCAATTTCCAATCTGTAGCGGACGCAATATTGAACAGGATCAACAGTTCTTCAGCACTTTGGCAACAGTTCGGTTACCTGGTCGACCTGGTGGATATAGGTGATGAAGACGCTACCTACTATTATGAACTGCCCAAGGGGTACAATCCTGTTGAAAATCCACGGCATTATTTTACCATTTCATTAGAGTTCGGCCCAAGCCAGGAAAATGTATTCATGGTAAACAGAAATCCTTCAGCCGAAAAAGCAGAAGAGTCATTCTTCCTACACCCGGTTATCAGACATTACTGTGGAAGTGAAATGGTTTCATGCCTGCATTTGGTAGAGGACCTGTTTGGCGAATGGAAACATGAAGAAAAGCATGTTAGCGTGCTGAAAAAATATGTGGAATCTGAAATGGCCCGGATCAATGCCGATGTTGTAATGAGCTGATCTCATACGCATAAATTCTGAAAAACTAATAACTCAGTCTGTTTAATAATTGATCTAAAAGAGAGAAGACCTATGTCTACAAAATCAATGCTTGATAAGAAGGCGCTGGAAGCCAACAATAATCTAAGAGCTAAAAATCATTGGAAGCACCGTTTTGAAAGCTTTCAGATGCAAACTTATTTTAAAGGTTACCCAAACACCCCCTCGCATCATGAAAATGAACAGACTGAGTTTACTGTAAAAGCAGAACAGGGCTTAAAGGAACTTCTGCACAAAGTTTCTGCCTCAGATAAAGGAAAGCACCTTGTACTTCTTTCTGCTTTAAGTGTTTTTATACAAAAATGCTCCTCATGCGATGATGTATGCATTTTTACTTCCCTTTACAATGACTATTCAGGTGCTCGGCACCTGAATACCATTCTTCCGGTAAGAACAAACCATTTCTCAGATCTGTCTTTTGTCGGATTTCTGATGAAGGTTAAAGACACTGTTGTTGAAGACATGAAATATTGCAACTATCCTGTAGAAAGGATGTTGGATAAATCGCTAAATGAGTTGAGCCTGGGGCCATCAGTAGCCATGGTGCTGGAGGAACTTCAGGATGCTTCCGTTCTGGACGAATTATTACCCGATTTGCTCTTCAAATTTAAGGTCAACAAGGAGTTGTCTGTAAAGATTTGCTACGAAGCAGCTAAGTTTGACAAGGAATACCTGGAAGGGATAGTTAATTTATATTTTAGTTTACTGTATAAGCTGCTCTCCGATGTCAATGCAAACCTCTCAGATGTAGAACTCATTACCCAAAAGGAGAGAGCGCTCATTCTTGGGAATTTTAATAATACCCGGCTATCTTTTGAAGAAAGTCGCAGTATTGTCTCTGCCTTTGAAATGAGGGTGGTGAAATCCGGAGAGGCTCTGGCACTGACGTATAATGGAAAAAGCCTTACCTATGCTGATCTGAACGGCAGAAGCAACCAGTTGGCCCATAATATACTGAAGCTGGATTTGCCCGCGGAAGCTGTTGTAGGTATTATGCTTCCACGTACGGAGTCTCTTTTGATCGGTATTTTGGGAGCGCTGAAAGCAGGCTGCACGTATGTGCCAATAGACCCTGACTACCCTGAAGATCGTATAGACTACATCGTGAAGGACAGCAGGCTTAGCCTGATGCTGACCAGTACTGAGCTATTGGAAAGGGCAAAGCAACATGGAGCGCAATTAAAGGCACTCGATGTCACCGCGGCATCCATATCAGAAGAAAGCACTTATAATCCTGAGGTAGTAATACCACCATCACGGTTGGCTTATATGATCTATACTTCCGGTTCAACCGGGCGCCCTAAGGGAGTGATGATTGAGCACCGGAGCGTTATCAACTTCATGGAAGGGATGGCTGAGCGTATTCCTATGGATGAAAACTCTCGTATACTCTGTCTGACCACTATTTCATTTGATATATTCGTATTGGAAAGTATAGTTCCATTTCTATTGGGACATCAGGTAGTACTGGCCGGCAATAGCGACCAGAAAGATCCGGAGGCACTTTGTGCACTTATAAAATCTGAAGGAATAAACCAGGTGCAGGTTACTCCGTCACATCTTAAGATGTTGTTATCATCCGGTAGTATTGAAGAAGCTTTACAAAGTGTAGGCACATTAATGGTGGGAGGCGAAAGTTTTCCCATGGACTTACTGAACAATCTTCGGAAAAGATACCGGGGTAGGATTTATAATATGTATGGCCCTACGGAAACTACAGTATACTCATCAGCACAGGAACTCACTACTGCAGCGCAGATCGACATAGGTACACCTATAGCGAACACTACAATGCTTATAGTAGGAGGAGATGGCCAATTACAGCCCATAGGTATAGCCGGAGAGTTGTATATCGGCGGTATGGGAGTTGGCAGAGGGTACTGGAATAAAGAGGAGCTTACCAGGGAACGTTTTATAACTGATCCTTCCGGGGTTTCGGGTCGCTTTTATCGTACCGGTGATTTGGCGCGCTGGATGCCAACAGGTGCTATCGAATACCTGGGTCGCATTGACAACCAGGTCAAGATCCGGGGTTATCGCATAGAGCCGGGAGAGATTGAGAACCAATTGCTCACCAAATCAGAAGTTAAAGAAGCTGTAGTCTATGCTCATGGCACCTCCGGTGAGCAGATGCTGGTAGCCTATTACGTATCATCAGCGATGATAGAGCCGGCAGAACTTCGCAACCACCTGTCACAGCGGCTACCCGACTACATGATTCCCTCATACTTCATGTATCTGGACAAGTTCCCGCTGACTCCTAACGGTAAAATAGACAGAAAATCTTTACCAGCTCCCGAGTTAATCAGCAGTACTGAATATGTTGAGGCATCAGATGGAACAGAAGAACAACTGGTAAGCATCTGGGCGGAAATTCTGAAAACCAATCCGGAATCTATCAGTGTAACACGCAGCTTCTTCGAGTTGGGCGGACACTCCTTGCTGGCCAGTTTGCTGGTAAATAAGATTCACCAAAAGCTGGGTATGGTTATGCCGTTGCGACAGATATTTCATCATCAGGATATCCGTAGTCAGGCACAATATCTTAACACTCAGGAACAAACCACCTACAAGGCTGTTGAGAAAGCTGCCGACCGGCCTTACTACTCATTGTCTTCATCACAGAAACGTTTGTATGTACTGCATCAACTCGATAAAGATTCAACGGCCTACAATATGCCTTATACGGTTAGGCTAAAAGGTACGCTTGACAAAGAAAAAATAGTGGATGGTTTCAGGAGTCTTATTAAAAGACATGAAAGCCTTCGCACCTCATTCCATGCTGAGCATGACCACCCGGTACAGAAAGTATCCCCTCATTGCGACTTTGAAGTACAATACTACAGGGCTGTTGAGCAGGAAGCAGAAGCATGGATCCGCAGTTTCATAGCACCCTTTGACCTGAGCCGGGCGCCACTTATGCGTGCCGGAGTGATAGAGCTGGCGGAAGCAGACCACATATTGGTGGTAGATATGCATCACATCATCACTGATGGAATATCCCAGGGCATACTGATGCAAGATTTTACGCACCTCTATAACGGTGATGCCCTTGAACCCCTTGAGCTTCAATATAAAGACTTTGCCGAATGGCAGCAAGACCCCGTCCGGCAGGCATCTTTTCAGGAGCAGAAAAATTTCTGGATCAGCGAGTTTTCTGAAGGAGTTACCTCTATGGATTTGCCAACCGATAAAGTTCGCCCTTTGGTAAAAAGCAGCAAAGGAGGTAGTGTAGATTTTGCGCTAAGTGCAGCAACTACACGCAGGCTGAATGAAATTGCGAAGACGGAGGGCACAACCCTCTTTATGCTAATGCTTTCTATCTACAATGTGATGCTAAGTAAATTAAGCAGCCAGGAAGACATTGTAGTTGGCACCCCTGTAGCAGGCCGGCAACATGCAGACCTTGAACGGGTGATCGGTATATTTGTAAACACCCTTCCTCTTCGCAACTATCCTGCGGGTGATAAGAGTTTCCGGGACTTTCTGCACGAAGTTAAAGAACGTTCTCTGACAGGCTTTGAGCACCAGGGCTATCCTTATGAAGAACTGATTGATGAAGTGAAAGCTGACAGGGCTGTTAACAGGAACCCGTTATTCGATGTGATGTTTGTGTTTCAGAACCAGGAAGACGCCGGGGCGAAGATAAGGGGCCTTGAACTCATACCATACAGTAGCACCCGAACAGTTGCCAAGTTCGATTTGACGTTGACAGCGGCTGAGAACACCTCCGGTATGAAACTGAGTTTTGAGTATTCAGCCGATCTGTTTACTCCTGAAACCATTTCAAGGTTTATCAGCTACTTCCAGCGCATAGTTGAATCAGTAACAGCCAATACTGAGCAGCAGATATCAGAAATAGAGATCATGTCTGATGAGGAGAAGCATCAGCTGCTGAACATGTTCAACCATACAGCCGTCGCCTATCCCGGAGATGAAACTATTATCACCCTGTTCGAAAAACAGGTAGAATTGAACCCTGACAACGTCGCTGTCAAATTTGAAGGCAGGAGCATCACCTATATAGAGCTGGACCAGGCCTCAACCCGTTTGGCAGCCACTTTAAGATATAACGAAGTAAAGCCTGATGATATTATCGGTCTGCTTACGGACAGGTCCATTGAAACAGTGATAGGTATGATGGGTATATTGAAAGCCGGAGGGGCCTACCTGCCTTTAGATATTGAGTATCCCAAAGATCGGCTGGCGTATATCATTGAAGACAGTGGTACAAGAGTGGTTGTATCGTCAAAAAAACTGGAGCATGACATAGAACATAACTTACCCGTTGTGTTTATAGAAGAAGCTCTGGAGAAGGAACAGACTGCAGTCGGTCATATCAACAAGCCTTCCGACCTCTGCTATGTGATTTACACTTCCGGTACAACCGGAAAACCCAAGGGTGTGATGGTGGAGCACCGCAATGTGGTCAGGTTGCTGTTTAATGATAAGTTTCAGTTTGATTTTAATTCCGCTGATGTATGGACCATGTTCCATAGCCATTGCTTTGACTTCAGTGTATGGGAAATATTTGGAGCCCTGCTCTACGGAGGTAAGGTAGTGATCATCCCTAAGCTTACGGCCATGGATACAGCCGCATATCTGGAGATATTGCAAAAGGAAAAAGTTACTGTCTTAAATCAAACCCCCAGTGCATTTTACAACCTGATCCAAAAAGATGCGGATGATGCTGACAGAGCACTTAGTTTGAGATATGTAATCTTTGGTGGAGAGGCACTTAGTCCGGTTAAGCTAAGAAGGTGGTATGCAAAATATCCGCACATTAAGCTGGTCAACATGTTTGGAATAACCGAAACTACCGTGCATGTAACGTATAAAGAAGTTGGAGAGTATGAGATAGAAAATAACATCAGCAATATAGGAAAACCTATCCCCACCTTGTCGGTCTATGTGTTGGATAAATATAAAAGACTTGTGCCCCGTGGAGTGGCAGGCGAGTTATACGTAGGAGGAGAAGGTGTTTCCAGGGGGTATCTGGGTAATAAAACCCTTACAGAGCAGCGTTTCATGGTTAACCCTTACAACCCTGAGGAGAGGCTATACTTCTCCGGGGATATGGCCAGAATACTCAACAGCGGAGATCTGGAATATATTGGCAGAAGTGATCACCAGGTGCAGCTCCGGGGCTTTAGAATAGAACTTGATGAAATAGAAGGCCAGTTGGCAAGGCACGAACTGGTCAAAGACTGCGTGGTGTTGGTCCGTGGTGAGGAGGAAGCAAAATATCTGATCGGCTATTATGTTACCGGGCAGGAAATCAATGCTGCTGAACTAAGGGATTTTCTGTCAATTTCTCTGCCTGATTATATGGTGCCAACATACTTTATGCAGTTAGAGAAGATTCCCTTAACCAATAATGGAAAAGTAGACAGAAGGGCGCTTCCGGCCCCCGAACTAAAACAAAATGAAAACTATGTGGCCCCTGAAAACGAACTGGAAATTCAGTTGGTGGATATTTGGGCCGATGTGCTTGGCATAGAAGCCAAACTTATAGGCGTTGATACCAGTTTCTTTGAACTTGGAGGCCACTCCCTGAGAGCTACCGTTTTGGTCAACAAGATCAGCAGGGAGATGGAAGTGGAAGTACCACTGCGGGAGATATTCCGATGTCAGAACGTACGTCTGCTGGCACAGTATATACATACTCAGGAGCGGGTTTTGCACTCAGCAATAACCCAGGCCCCGAAAAAGGAATACTATGCACTTTCTGCAGCCCAGCGCAGGTTATATTTCCTCTATGAGTTCAGCAAAATATCACTGGCCTATAACATGCCTCAGATCATGAGGTTTAAAGGCGGACTAAATAAAGAGCGATTGCAGGATACTTTTGATCAGCTTATACTAAGACATGAGAGCCTTCGCACTTCATTTGTAGTTGTTAACGATGAGCCTTTGCAGAAAATAAATGATTCTGTTGCCTTCCGGCTTGAGTACTTCCTCGCTTCGGAAAAAGAAGAGGCAGATATCATCAATGGATTTATCCGACCTTTTGATCTTGCCCGGGCACCATTGATCAGGGTTGGTCTGATAGAACGTAGTAGTGAGGAAGGCATTGTTGACCAGGTGCTGATGGTAGATATGCACCACATAATTACGGACGGAGTATCTCAGCAAATACTGGTTAGCGATTTTATGGCAATTTACCACGGAGATATTTTACCCCAGCCAGAACTACAATATAAAGACTATGCCGAATGGCAGCAAAGTGCTACTCAGCAAGAGCAGAAAGCCAGACAAAGGAACTTTTGGATGGAGGCTTTTGCCGATGAGGTTTATACCTTGGAGCTTCCCACCGATTATCCAAGACCGAGGGTTATGGATAACAAAGGAGATACCCTGGGTTTTGAGTTGAGCAGGGAGCAGACCCGGGCTCTGATGGCTATTGCAGAAGACCACGGTGTAACCATGTTCATGGTTGTACTTTCATTGTATAACATTTTGTTAGCTAAGCTTGGAAATCAGGAAGACATCGTTGTAGGAACTCCCGTGGCTGGCAGACAACATGCTGATCTTGAGAGGATGATTGGAATGTTCGTAAATACACTGCCTTTAAGGAACATGCCTAAGGCGGAGGTTCGCTATAATGACTTCTTGTCTGATCTGAAAACAAGAAGCCTCTCGGCTTTTGAGCATCAGGCATACCCATATGAAGAACTGGTTGATGACCTGAAGATTGAGCGGGATACGAGTCGCAATCCCCTGTTTGATGTTATGTTTTCATATCAGAATATCGATACCTCAGATCAGCAGATGCATAATATGGAAGCCGAAGCCATACATGGAGACCATAAAGTATCAAAATTTGATCTAAGTCTATTGGCAGGGGATAATGGAGAGCAAATATTCCTAACATTCGAATATGCTACCTGTCTTTTCACCAGAGAAACTATTCATAGGTTTGCAGACTATTTCGAAAGAGTTGTAAATGCAATAACTGATGATATCAGCATTAGAATTGGAGATATAGAAATTCTCGCTGATACGGAAAAGCAGGAACTTTTAACTGCGTTTAATGACACTGAAAAAAGCTATCCGCACCATGCGACTGTGGTTTCATGCTTCATAGAGCAAGTGAAAAGAACACCAGATGCCATTGCTATCAGGTATGGCGATTCGGTACAGACCTACCAGGAAGTAGAAGAACAGTCTGATAAAATAGCCCGATACCTTAGGTCAGTTCATGGAATTGACCGTGGAGATCTGGTAGGTATCATCCTGCAAAGGGATGAATACCTGATACCGTGCTTGTTTGGGATATTAAAGGCGGGGGCAGCTTATGTACCTGTAGACCCGGTTTACCCCGGCGATAGGAAAGAAGCTATCATTATGGACTCTGGAGTTAAGTTGGTTATAGCCGGAGAGGGCATGTACAAAGGCCCGTCTTTTGAAGGTACGGAAATGGTAACACCGGAGGATACATTGGTTGACATTCCTGCCATTGCCACCGAACTTTTGAATGTAGAAATAGACCCGGAAGATTTGGCTTATGTCATCTATACCTCAGGGTCTACGGGCAAACCAAAAGGAGTGATGATTGAACATGGGGCACTGATGAATATTGTGGCGTGTATGCAGGAAAAGTACCCCTTAGAGTATGAGGATAGTTATTTGATGAAAACATCGCACTCATTTGATGTTTCCTGTGCTGAGATATTTGGCTGGTTTCATCAGGGAGGATCTTTAACGCTTTTAGAGTATGGAGCTGAGGGCAACCCGGGCAAGATCATAGAAGCTATCGACAAATACAATACTACTCACCTCAATTTTGTTCCTTCCATGTTTGCAGTGTTTGTAGACGAGCTTAAAAGGGAAGGCATAGAGAAGGTCAGTAGCGTCAGGTATTTATTTCTGGCAGGCGAGGCATTGAGTACCGAGTTAGTTAAAGCGTTTAAGGCTCTGAATACGAATATAGTGCTGGAAAACATTTACGGTCCTACAGAAGCCACTATTTATAGCTGTGGATATTCCACCGGCAGTGCTGAAATCTCAGGACGTATCCCGATAGGAAAGCCACTAAGCAATGTCACATTGTATATACTGGATAACCAACTGAAACTACAGCCTGTAGGAGTACCCGGAGAGCTGTGCATTGGCGGTGCAGGTCTGGCAAGGGGTTATTTAAACAATGAGACACTTACAAAGGAGAAATTCGTAGACAATCCTTATAAACCAGGTACCCTGATGTACAAAACCGGAGACCTTGTACGGTGGGACAAAACCGGGAATGTGGATTTTTTGGGTAGAATTGATCACCAGGTCAAGATCAGGGGGTTCAGGATAGAGTTGGGCGAAATAGAACACCACCTGGCCACATATAACGGGATCAGTGAAGTATTGGTAATGGCAAGGGATAAGGGAGGCGATAAGTACCTTGTAGCCTATTATGTTTCGGGAGAAGAGATAGCGGCTGCCTTACTAAGCGATTTTCTTAGAGATCTTTTACCAGATTACATGGTGCCTTCCCATTATGTACACATGGAGACCATGCCACTCAATGCCAATGGCAAAGCCGACAGGAAGGCCTTACCCGAGCCGGAAACAGACCAAAGTGACTATGTAGCTCCGGCAACACCAACAGAAGAGTCATTGATTGGCATATGGTCTGGTATTTTAAAGCTTGAACCGGAGCAAATTAGTGTAACGAAAAGCTTCTTTGAGATGGGAGGCCATTCTCTGAAGGCAGCGAGTGTGATCAACAGGATCAGCAGGGAGATGGGAGTGGAGGTACCCCTTCGGGAAATATTCAGATACCAGGATGTCCGTTCATTGGCACAGTATATCGAAACCAGGGGTCGCGGTACACATTTGGAAATCACCAAAGCACCAAAAAAGGAATACTATGCCTTGTCTGCAGCTCAGAGCAGGCTGTATTTCCTTTATGAGTTTAATAAAGCATCATTGGCCTACAACATGCCTCATGTACTCAAAGTTGAAGGGTTAATAGATCAGGAGAAACTGGACAGGACATTCCGTAGTCTTATCGACCGTCATGAAAGCCTGCGTACTTCGTTTATTATGGTGGATGGTGAGCCTGTTCAGAAAATTGCAGAACAGTTTCAATTTGAAATAGAACATTTCAGTATCTCTGATGATGATGAACAAGATGTAATCAAAGCCTTTATACGCCCTTTTGATCTGGAAAAATCACCGTTAATACGGGTAGGATTATTACCAATAAGCCCTGGAAAACATCTTCTAATGGTGGATATGCACCATTTGATATCCGATGGTGTTTCGTTTGGCGTTTTGATCAACGACTTTATGTCGCTCTATAACGACGAAACATTACAGCCATTAGAACTTCAGTACAAAGACTACTCAGAGTGGCTGCAAAAAGATGAACACAAAGCAGCAATACTCCGGCAGCGGCAGTTTTGGCTAACCGAATATTCGGATGAAGTGAATACCCTGGATCTGCCTGCTGATAATCCACGACCATTGTCAAAATCATTTAGAGGAGAATCTGTATCTTTTGAAATAGACAGAGAAGAGACCGGCAGACTAAAACAGATCACTGATACAGAAAGTGCAACTATGTTTATGGCAGTACTTTCCATGTTCAATATCCTTCTGAGTAAGCTTGGTAATCAGGAAGATATTATTGTAGGAACACCTACTGCAGGTCGTAACCACGCAGACCTGGAAAATATGATTGGTGTTTTTGTTAATACACTGCCTCTGCGTAATCAGGTGGCTGGCAACCTGTCGTTTGTGCAATTCTTGTCCCAATTGAAAGTCAAAACGCTGGCAAGCTTTGAAAACCAGGAATACCCTTATGAAGAACTTGTTGATGAACTCAAAGTGCCTAGAGATGCAGGACGTAACCCGCTATTTGATGTTATGTTCGTTTTTCAGAATATTGAAGAATCGGTGCTGGAGCTTCCGGGGTTGTCCTTGAAGCCCTATCACAGCGGCTACTCCATATCAAAATTTGATCTTACCCTTTCCTCGGCAGAGGTTGACGGGAAACTTGTTATGAACTTTCAGTATTCGACAGACTTGTTCAAAGAAAGCACCATTAAAAAGTTCATTCAGTATTTTAAGCAAATAGTATCTGAGGTGACGTCTAATCCGGAGGTCAGGCTCTCTGAAATAGAGATACTTTCTGAAGGAGAGAAAGATCACCTCTTGCAGGCGCTTAACTACCTTAATGTAGACTTCCCGAACGACAAGCTCATACACCAGTTGTTTGAAGAGCAGGTCGCCAGATATCCCGATAACATAGCCTTGGAGTTCGGAGATGAGCAACTGACTTATAAAGAATTAAATGAGAAAAGTAACCAACTGGCGTGGTTGCTTCGAGACAAAGGAGTAGGCCCGGATGCAATAGTTGGACTGTTGACAGACCGGACTATAGAAACTGTCGTGGGTATGCTGGCAACATTAAAAGCCGGAGGAGCATATTTGCCAATAGATGTGGATTACCCCGAAGACAGAATAGAATATACCCTGGCGGATAGTGGTGTCAACATCCTCCTTACCACGGAAAAAGAAGTGAAGTACCCGGTGACCGCTTTAAACATAGCCGTGGCGGATACATTGGCTTATTCGAAAAACAACCTTCCCTGTATTAGCCGGCCTGCTGATATGTGCTACATTATTTACACTTCAGGTACCACCGGTAACCCGAAAGGTGTAATGATTGAGCACCGCAATGTAGTTCGTTTGCTGTTCAACGATGAACTTCAGTTCGATTTCAATAACCATGACGTATGGACTATGTTCCATAGCCATTGCTTTGACTTTAGTGTATGGGAGCTGTATGGAGCCTTGCTTTATGGAGGTAAGCTGATTATTATCCCCAAAGAGATATCCCGGGAGCCATCACGCTTTTTGAAGGTGATACAGGAGAAGAAAGTTACCGTACTTAACCAGACCCCTTCTGCATTTTATAACCTGATTGCTGTGGATAGCATTGATGCTCAAAACCGGCTAAACCTGAGATATGTGATATTTGGAGGTGAGGCATTAAAGCCTTATAAACTGAAGTCATGGAATGAAAAATACCCTGATACCAAGCTGATCAATATGTATGGTATTACCGAGACAACCGTACACGTTACCTATAAAGAAATAGGAGCCTATGAAATTGAGCACAACCTTAGCAATATAGGAAAACCTATACCCACGCTTTCATGCTATGTTTTTGATAATAATCTTAAACTAGTTCCATTGGGAGTGAAAGGTGAATTGTTTGTAGGTGGAGATGGTGTAGGAAGAGGCTACCTCAACAAAGAAAGCCTAACGAACCAACGATTTATTAAAAATCCTTATAACCCTGAAGAGAGGCTATACCGCTCCGGAGATGGTGTGCGGCTTACGTCCTCCGGAGAGATGGAATATTTGGGAAGACTGGACAACCAGGTAAAAATCAGAGGGTTCAGGATTGAGCTGGGGGAAATTGAAAGCCAGGTGCTTAGGTGTGATGATGTAGATGATGCTGTGGTTATAGACCGGAAAGACAGAAATGGTAACGTCGCCCTTCATGCATATATTGTTAGCGAAAAAGGCGTGGAAATTTCCGAATTAAGGTCTTACCTGGCGGGCGTGTTACCTGACTATATGATACCTGCCTATTTTGCTTTAATTGATGAAATACCACAAACCTCTAACGGTAAAGTGAACAGGAGAATGCTTCCGGAAATAGAGATATCCCAGGAAGGCCTTTTTGCCACACCGCAGAATGAGATGGAAGCGCGACTGACGGAAATATGGTCAGGTATACTCAAACTGGAGGCAGTGAGTACCACCAGTAATTTCTTCAGTCTTGGAGGCGACTCTATGGTGGCGATAAGGTTAATTGGTGAAATCAATAAGCACTTTAACACCAAAGTGAGTATTGCAGAACTGTTTACACATCCTACCATTGTAGAATTTACCAAATGCCTGGAAAAGGCCATGACCACCTCCGGTGATGCAGACCAGACAGGTAAAATAAGACAAGAGCTTGAGGAAAGAAAAAGATCAATTTTAGCTCAAAATAAGGAGTTGGATGCTTCGCAGATTGAAGACATATACCCCGCCGCAGATATCCAGAAAGGCATGCTCTTTCATTCGATGAAAGATCCCGGTACCTACCATGATCAGATGGTAAATATTGTGAAGTTTCCGGATATGGATCTTTCAGTGTTGCATCAGGCTTTGCAGTTAATGGTGGAGAAACATCCTATGCTACGAACCGGCTTTTTTCAGGATGAAGATGAGCTTTTTCAAATCCTTTATAAGACAACTGATGCCAAAATATCTCATTATGACCTTTCAGGTCTGAGTGAGACCCGGCAATACCAGTCCGTTAATGACTACCTGTATGATGACAGGGCAGATGCTTTCAAATATGAACAACGTGGCCTTTGGCGATACACAACTTTTGCACTGGGCAATGATAATTATTGTGTATGCTTTATATGCCATCATGCCATCATTGACGGCTGGAGTGATGCCTCGCTGAATACAGAGCTTAACAACCTGGTTGTTGCCCTCAAAAAGAATCCTCAATTCAGGCCTGATGCTTTAAAATTCACCTATAAAGATTTTGTTATTGAACAAATTAATGCCGTTCGCAGTAGCTCCGTTATAGACTACTGGCAAAAAGAATTAGATGGGTACAAGAGGTTTGAGTTTGATATAAACGGGGGACAGGCACCTCAACTGATCACCCGGGCAAAGAAATTTCCGGAAGATCTGAACGCCGGACTGGTCGCTAAGGCGAAAGAACAGCAGATGAGTATTAAAAATATATGCTTTGCGGCTTTTGTGTATTCTTTAAAAATGTTTGCTTACGAAGATGATATCACCATCGGGCTTATCACCCATAACCGTCCGGCCCGTGAGGATGCTGAAAAGGTAATAGGGTGCTTTCTCAATACAGTACCTGTAAGGATCATTGTGCCCCATGAAGCCACGTGGAAGCAATATGCGTTGCAGGTAGATCGCAAACTGAACAAACTGAAGCAGTACGATAAAATCTCACTTTCCAGGATTGTAGAGGTGATCAGGGAGCCGTTTAACGGAGAGAATCCGATCACTGACATTATTTTTAACTATACTGATTTTCATGTTTACAATAGCATGGAAGAGCGTGATATGGGAGAGCTAAAAGCTGAAAATTCCAGACAGAACGAGCAAGGGGTCAGTACAAATATGGGAGGAGCATTTGACAACTCGCTGTTCTCCTTTGCGGTAGATAAAACTGCTGGTGACCTCAGGTGCGTAATGGCCTATTTTACCTCATTTATGGATGAGGAGACTGCTGACAAACTATTTGACTACTTCATAAAAACACTTTCCTGTATAATAGATACACCTGATGAACGGATGGACAGTGATGACATTCTTACAGTTAAGGAGGCTCATGAACTACTTCATGATCTTAATCAAACCAAACTGGATTTCCCTAAGCGATCGCTTACTTCAGTCTTTGAAGAGCAGGTTAAAATATCGAAGCAAAGCATTGCGCTGATCCATAATAACGTTCAGATTACCTATCAGCAGTTAAACGAGAAGGCTAATCAATTAGCAAACCATTTGCGCAGGCAGGGAATAGGAGAAGGAGATATTGTAGGCATAAGCCTGGATAAAACCGTAGAGTTGTTTATAGGCATCATTGGTATCCTCAAGACAGGGGCAGCCTACTTACCTTTAGATCCTGCGCATCCGGAAAGCCGTAATTTGCATATCATTCGCGAAAGCGGGTTGGTAAATCTGATCACGAATAATGCTAATGTTGAAGTTTATCAAAAGCATATCAGTATTACAGACATTGATGGAGAGGCCATAAAACAAGAAGATGAAAAGGATTTGACGCTGTCAATTTCCGAGGAAAGCATGGTCTATACCCTTTACACTTCTGGCTCTACAGGCAACCCCAAAGGGGTAATGATCAGGCACAGTGCTGTAGTAAACCTGGTCACTTCCCAGACGCGGCGGTTTGGCATTAATAAACATGACAGGATACTGCAATTTTCTACTATTATTTTTGATGCCTCTGTTGAGCAGATGTGGTTGGCCCTGCTGAATGGTGCAGCCCTTGTATTGCCAGATAAAAACGCATTGAGTGATAATGTTCGTTTCAACAACTACCTTAACGCACACCAGGTAACACACATCCATGCCACACCATCCTTTTTGGAAACGATAGAGCTTGATAATTCCACAACAGTTAAACGTGTAGTATCGGGAGGAGAGGAATGTCGCAGGCAGATAGCTAATAAATTTTATGGACTGTGTGAATTTTACAATGAATATGGTCCCACTGAAACTACGGTTACCTCCACCATTAAACATATTACGGAGGAAAGCAAAGGCAGGATATCCATTGGAAGGCCTCTAGATAATACCAGCATTTTTATTTTAGATAAAAACAGAAAATTAGTGCCTAAAGGTGTTAAAGGAGAGCTGTACATAGGAGGAGAGGGATTGGCATCAGGTTATCTTAACAATAAAGTACTGACAAGCGCGAAATTTGTAAATAACCCATATCAGCCAGAGACACTGATATACAGTACAGGAGACCTGGTCAGGTGGAACCCGGAAGGTGATTTGGAATTCTTTGGCAGATTGGATCACCAGGTTAAAGTCCGGGGATTCAGGATCGAACTTGGAGAAATAGAACATCAACTTGCGACCCATGAACTTATCAGTGAAGCAGTGGTGATTGCTTTTGAAAAATCGGGAGACCGGCAACTTGTTGCATATTATGTAGCGGAGCAGCCATTGGAACCTGAGACAATGAAAAACTACTTGTCGCATCTGCTTCCGGAGTACATGGTTCCGGTGAAGTACATTCGTCTTGAGGCCATGCCACTTACTGCCAGTGGCAAAGCAGACAGAAAATATTTACCTGACCCCGGTATCGTTACAGAGGCATATACATCTCCGGCCAGTGACCTCGAGCGCAAACTGGTCAGCATTTGGGCAGAAGTACTTAAACTGGATAGCGACCAGATTAGCGTTACCCGCAGCTTTTTCGAATTAGGCGGGCATTCACTACGCGCAATAGCATTGGTTAACAAACTGTTTAAGGAATTGTCTGTAGAAGTGCCGCTAAGGGAAGTATTTCGTCATCAGGCGATCAGGACTCTCGCTCAGTATATTCTGTCGAAAGACCAATCCGTATTCAGCGCCATAGAGAAAGCAGAACCAAGAGCATATTATCCTTTATCAGCAGCACAGAGGCGACTATACTTCCTGTATGAGTTCGATAAAGCATCGCTCGCTTATAATATGCCCCAGGTAGTGAAATTCAAAGGAGGCCTGAACAGAGTGCAGTTGCAGTCAGCGCTTGAGCAGTTGATTGGCAGACATGAAAGCCTGCGGACCTCTTTTGTGATGATCGATGATGAACCCCGGCAAAAGATACATACAGCCGTAGATTTCAGGATAGAATATTACAGGGCTCATGATGAGGATGTGCAGGGCATAGTCCGTGAATTTATCAGGCCGTTTGATTTGGGTGAGGCTCCCCTGTTAAGGGTAGGCTTGATCACCAGTCCTGATAAGGATGTGGATGATCAGGTACTGATGGTAGATATGCACCATATTATAACTGACGGAGTGTCTCAAAACATACTGGTGAATGAGTTGATGGAACTTTACAATGGAAGTTTACTTCCGGAACCTAAATACCAGTATAAAGATTATGCCGTGTGGCAGCAAAGCGCTGATCAGCAAAAGGCAAAGGCTCGTCAAAAAGCCTTCTGGTTAAGCATGTTTGAGGATGAACTGCACCCACTTAACCTGCCATCTGATTTTGTAAGGCCACTGGTCAGGCACGACCATGGAGCATACTTTGCCTTTGAGTTGAATTCAAACGAGACCCAGGGCTTGCGGGCCCTGGCAGCTGCGCAGGGTACTACCATGTTTGTAGTTGTCCTGGGTATATACAATGTGCTTTTGAGTCGGCTGGGCAACCAGCAAGATATCGTAGTAGGCACACCGGTGGCAGGCAGGGAGCATAGTGACTTGGAAAATATGATCGGTATGTTTGTTAACACACTGCCACTTCGTTTCAGAGTCGGTGCAGAGCTTGATTTCAAAAGCTTGTTGGCAGAGATGCAGGCCGTAACCGTTGCTGCTCTTGATCATCAGGCATATCCTTATGAAGAACTTGTTGAAGCCCTTAATATCCATCGCGACACCGGCAGAAACCCGCTCTTCGATGTCATGTTTTCATTTCATCACCAGCAGGAAGCAGATAAGGGGCCGGGTGAATTAAGCGCTGAGCCATACCCTCTGGATACCACGGTTTCGCAGTTTGACCTGACCCTGACAGGCTCTGAGGGGAAAGAGAATATCCGACTTGGGTTTGAATATTCTACCACCCTGTTTCGGGAACAGACTATAAAAAGGTTTGTTGCGTGCTTTAAGTCCATCGTGGCAGCAGTGGTTGGTGATGATCAGATAAAGCTTGAAGACATCAATATCCTTTCTGAAGAAGACCTCGGGCTGATTGCCGGATTTAATGATACGGCTGTGGCTTATCCTTCAGATACCAATGTGGTAGACCTTTTTGAGAAGCAAGCCAATATTTATAGCAACAGACCTTGTATTACTTGCGGAGGACGTACCTTGACTTATCATGAGTTTAATGAACAGGTAAACCGGCTCGCAAATTACCTGATTTACACCAAAGGGGTGCAGGGCGAGGATATCATAGGCATCTATGTAAGTCGCTCACCGGAAATGTTGATAGCCATGATGGCTGTATTGAAATCCGGAGCAGCTTATGTGCCGCTGGACCCTGAATACCCGGCCGGGAGAATAAAAGCGATGATCCATAAGGCAAAGCCCAGGCTGGTTATTACAAATTTATATCAGGAACTGGCTGCTATGGAGAAAAACATAGAAGCCATTGATTTAGTCGATGGTCAGAATACACTCGATGAAATGGCAACGGATAATCCTCCCGCGGCAATAGATAGTCGCAGTGCCGCTTATGTGATCTTTACATCAGGAAGTACGGGTAAGCCCAAAGGCATCATCATCGAACACGAATCCCTGCTGGATTATGCGCTTACCTTTAAAAACTATTTTTCAGTTACAGAAGAAGACAAGGTTATTCAACAGTCCTCCATTTCTTTTGATACGGTAGTGGAAGAGGTATTTCCTGCACTCATTTCCGGGGCATGTGTGTTTATTATGCCTTCCGGCGGTCGTGATATTGACTATATGGCAGAGGCTATTGCAACCTGTAATGCCACCTTGTTAAGCACTACACCGCTTGTGCTCAATGAGCTAAACCATTACGCAGATAGGTTAAGCAGCCTGAGAGCCATCATCAGCGGTGGTGATGTTTTATTGCCGCGTCATATTGATAAGCTGTTTGAAAAATATCCGGTATACAATACCTACGGACCCTCTGAGTCAACCGTTTGTGCAACATATAACCGTATTACGGACATTACCAAAACATCACATATAGGACAGCCCATAGCCAACCGGGAGGTTTATATTATCAACAACAACGGGACCATGTGCCCGGTAATGGTTCCCGGTGAACTTTGTATTGCGGGGAAAGGCCTGGCCCGTGAATATCTGAAAAGGCCACAATTGACTCGGGAAAAGTTTATTAATAATAAACAGGTTTCGGGAAAACGACTTTATAGGACAGGAGACCTGGCCAGATGGATGCCGGATGGTAGCATAGAATTTCTCGGCAGGGCTGATGATCAGGTGAAAATACGGGGCTACAGGATTGAGCCCGGGGAAATAGAGAAGTGGCTCGTACGGCATGAGCGTGTAAGCGAAGCAGCGGTTATGGCAAAGGGAAGTGAAAGCGCCAAGTATCTCGTAGCCTATTATGCAGGCAAGAATATTGAGAGCAGTGACCTGCGCGATCACCTGGCCACAAATTTACCGGCATATATGGTGCCTGCATACTTTGTGGAGATGGAAAAACTGCCTGTTACTCCGAATGGCAAACTGAACAAAAAAGCACTTCCCGATCCTGTGGAAGAACACCAGGTAGAAATTGTGATTCCTGAGACTCCGGAGGAGGGGCGGTTGGCTGCTATCTGGGCTGAAATTCTGGAAATAGAAGTTAATAGGATAGGTGTGAACCAAAACTTCTTCGAATTGGGAGGGCAGTCGCTCAAAGCCACAAAAATGGTTCATCGTATCAATAAAACCTTTGGAAGTGAAATTTCCCTGGTAGATTTATTCACATCGCCTACAATAACAGGCATTATCCCGAAGATCCAAAAGAGCAGAAGGCCACTGGCCGTTGCAGGAGAGCTCCTGACTCTTCTGAAGCAAGGAACCCCTGCTGACCACAAACTCTTTTTTATCCATGATGGCAGTGGTGATGTACAAGGATATGTCGGTTTGAGCAGGCATATCAGTGACCATACATGCTGGGGTTTGAGAAGCCCGTCCCTGAGCAATGTTGCCCCTCTGAATCTGAGTGTTGAGGAACTGGCGTCACTATACATTAACCAGATGAAAATGGTACAGCCGGAGGGCCCATATAAAGTGGCAGGGTGGAGTACAGGTGGCACCATAGCCTACGAAATAACCCGGCAATTGGAAGCTGACGGAGAAAGGGTTGATATCCTGATCATGATAGACACCATTTTGCCATTTGAGTGCAGCGAAGAAGTGACACCATTCAATGCAAAGACAGAAAAGACACTTTTGAAAGAGGTACTTGCCGGAAGGCATGAAGTATTGGAAAGACTGGAAAGTATGCAAGAGGTGTGGGAGCAGGCCATAGAGCTGTTCTCTGGTCTGTCTGATATGGGGCCGGTGAAGGGGATGGTACCTGGAGACATAGTGCCGCTGATACCAGACTTTGACAATATCGATGTGCGACAGATGATACTATATCTCAACACCATCAGAACCCTTGATAATGCTGTATTACGCTACAAAATCAAAGGGAAGCTAAAGGCAGAACCAGTATATGTAAAGGCGGAAGATACAGACTATGGTATAGAACTGCTATCAGAAAACTTTGAAAAGGAAATAAATTATATAGAAGTAGACGGGGACCATTTTTCCATACTCCGGGAGCCCGGAGTTAAAAGGGTTGTGGAACAAATAGACTTCAGCCTTAATAATCGAAACAAGTCAATTCCGGAAGGAGTGTAAAGCAAAGTTCACTCCTTAAAGGTTCAAAATGAACCTTTGAGCATAATTGGAATTTACGGGTGGCACCGCCACATGAATAGAAATTGTATGATGAAAGTAAAAATGATGATCTCCATGTTTATCATGGCATGGAGCTCAAGCCAGCTTTTGGCCCAACATAATGATCCGGATAAGCTGCTGGACAATGCCGAAGTGGAAGCCTTGATGGAAGAGGGTGATATTCCGGGTATGAGTATTGTAATTGTACAAGACGGGCAGACCTTTATCAGGACTTACGGATACGCTGACCTCAATGCTGCAAAGAAGGTGACGCCGTTTACTCTTTTTGAATTGGGGTCGTGCAGTAAGGCTTTTACGGCGTTGGCAGTTACCCAATTGGCAGAGCAGGGAAAAATAGCGTTGGATAATAGCGTTTCCGATTATCTGCCCTGGTTTAAAGTGACCTACGAAGGAACCGCTCAAGCCATTACCATAGAGCAATTGCTGCATCATACTAGCGGCATCCCCTGGAATACTATTGCCAAAATTCCGGAAACAGACAAAGTAGATGCCCTGGAGCGCACGGTTAAATTATTGATAGGGCAGGAGCTGGACGATGTGCCAGGGACCCGCTATGAATACGCCACCATTAACTATGATGTACTGGCTTTAATCGTTCAAAAAGTTTCAGGGCAACCCTTTGAAATTTACCTTCAGTATAACATTATAGAGAAGCTGGGCCTTGGCAGTACATCCATCGGAGAGCCGGAGGATAGCAGTCAAATGGCAGTGGGATATAAAGTAGGCTTCTTTATACCTCAGGAATATGACGCTCCTGTTTACCGGGGCAATTATGCTGCGGGATATGTGATTTCAAATGCCAGCGATATGGCCAAATGGCTTACCTTCCAGATGGGGCTTGGAGACTCTGCTATGTACACCCTGGCGAAAGTGACCCACCGCAGGGACAGAACGGTTCCGCTGCATGGTATGGCCTCCTACGCACGAGGCTGGCATGTGCGGCTTGATGGTAGTGATGAAATATGGCATGAAGGAGTTAACCCCAACTTCTCCTCCTATGTAGCATTCAGGCCGGATGAGAAAACAGGTGTTGCCGTACTTGCCAACTCCAACAGCAAGTTCACGCCGTTGATTGGTCAAAGAGTAATGAAAGCCATGGCCGGAGAAGGTACACAAAGGGAGTTTGACCCGGGCGATGGAAATGATAAGGTTTATTCTTCCATTTCTCTTGCGTTGGTGCTTTACATACTTATCGTTATAGCATTTGCCATTTTGGCAATCAGGGCAATCTTTAAAGGAGAAAGGGCCTACAGTCCCCTTACCTGGAGTAAGTTGGGTAAATTTCTTCAGGCGCTGTTACTGGTCGTTCCATTTTTGTTCGCCTTCTACATATTGCCGGAAGCCATTGCAGGTTTTACCTGGCAGGCCATCCTGGTATGGTCTCCTGTAAGTTTCGCGGCATTGATAATTTTGACTTTGACAGCCATACTGGTCAGCTACATCACCTACTTCTTTACATTATGCTTTCCTCTTAAAAACCAGTATTTGGGCAAAGTCCCGGTGATATTGTTGATGAGTATTTTATCCGGCCTCTCCAACGTTATCCTGATCGTAATGGTAACCTCGGCTATAGGCGCTGACATTGAGCTCAGGTACATTGTGTTTTATTATGCCCTGATCCTGGGTGTATACCTGTTGGGGAGAAGGTTTGTACAGGTTAACCTTATCAGGTTTGCCCGGGGGTTGGTGTATGACCTGAGAATTGAGCTGATCGATAAAATATTCTCCACATCATACCAAAAATTTGAATCTATGGATCGAGGCAGAGTGTATACTGCCCTGAACGACGACGTTAACTATATAGGTGAATCTACCAATGTATTTGCCACCCTGATTACCAGCATAATCACAGCGGCCGGGGCCTTTATTTACCTGGCATCCATAGCTTTTTGGGCTACTTTGCTCACCATCTTTTTGATCATAGCCTTGTCAGGTATCTACTTTTTTGTGGGCAGGAGCACCAATGTCTACTATGAAAAAGCCCGTGATGAGCGTAATGTATTTATGCGTCTGATCAACGGAATGATCGACGGATTCAAGGAGATCAGCTTACATAGAAACAAAAAGCTGGCCTACAAAGAAGATGTGGCTATCAGTGCTGAACAGTATAAAAAGAAGATCTCCATGGCTGATGTCAGGTTTGTTAATGCCTTTCTAGTAGGGGAGTCATTGTTGGTGGTGTTGCTGGGGATGGTAGCCTTCGGCATGCCTGAAATGTTTCCGAATATAGAACTGTATGTTCTCATGAGCTTTGTGGTGATTCTTCTTTACCTGATAGGCCCCATCAATGCTATACTCGGAGCCATGCCCGCCATGATGCAGCTAAAAGTGGCTTGGAACCGCCTCAGGCAGTTCAGGGAAGAGATCCCCGCCAACCTTGACCTTAGCGTACTTCCGGTACCGACGCCCCCGCAAGTGCGTTCTGTCAAGATCAGGCAGGTGCGCTTTAGCTATAAGAAGGAGAATGTGGATGAACAATTCAGTGTTGGCCCCATTGACATGGAAGCCTATGCCGGTGAGATACTGTTCCTTATTGGTGGCAATGGCAGCGGTAAAACCACCTTTGCCAAGCTGCTGACCGGCTTGTACGAGCCCGACCAGGGCGAACTGCTGATCAATGATGAAGTGGTAGACAGTGCTGAAATGAGCGAGTATTTTTCTACCGTATTCAGCCCCGCATACCTTTTTGAAAAACTCTATAGCCATAATGTTGCAGGCCGTGAAGAAGAGGTAATGAGGTTGCTAAAACTCCTTCAACTGGACCATAAGGTGGTGATCAAAGACAACACATACAATACCATCGAACTTTCTGGAGGTCAGCGCAAAAGGCTTGCTTTGTTTCAGTGCTATCTGGAAGACTCGCCGATCTGCCTCTTTGATGAATGGGCCGCCGATCAGGACCCTGAGTACAGGAAGTTCTTCTACAGAACACTGCTCCCGGAAATGAAGAAAATGGGAAAAATAATCATAGCGATTACCCATGATGACCATTATTTCGATGTAGCAGACAGGATATATAAAATGAATCAGGGTAAGCTTGAGCCTTACCAAAAGGAGGAAACATTAACCTTATGAGCTGACTTTGAAATTTAGTAATGAATAAACCTTAAAGTATTCTTAAAGACCTAAAATAAAAGAGAGATGAATGAGACTGTTAAAAAACTGACCTTACCGATGACGGTGCAACTGGATGATATGAGTCCGGAAGAATTTATTACGTACTATAAGAGTAACCAAAGTGAAATTGAGAGGGATCTGCACGAAGTGGGTGCTGTAAAATTCCAGGGGATTCAGATAGAATCCATGGAGGTATTTCAGCACATTGTTAACTCCATAGCCAATAAATTTTTGGCATACATAGATGGTAATTCGCCCAGGACCAAACTGTCAGGCAACGTTTATACTTCTACCGAGTATGATAAAACACAGAGGATCACCATGCATAATGAACTCTCATACTCTGCCAAATGGCCTGCCAAATTATTCTTCAGTTGCATACAACCCTCAGACACCGGTGGCGAAACACTGCTGGCTGACAGCAGGGAAATATTGAACCACATGGATAAAGCCCTTGTGGATGAAATTGAAAGAAAAGGGGTAATATACATTCGTAATTTGCATGGAGGCAGAGGCATAGGGCCGTCATGGCAGGATACCTTTGAGACGGAGAGCAAAGAGCAACTGGAGGCTTATTGTGAGCAATATGATATAGAGCATCAATGGAAGGAAGATGGCAGCCTGAGATTAATCCAGAGAAGCAAAGGCATTATAGCACACCGAGGTAGCGGAGCACGCGTCTGGTTTAACCAGATAGACCAGTTCCATCCCAGCCATCTGGATAGTGAGATCTATGAAATGATGCAGCACATGTACGACTCTACGGAGGACTTTCCCATGTTCGTGAAATTTGGTGATGGCACACAGATCACCGAAGCAATGGTGAGGGAAATACTGGATACCACTGAGAAGCTGACCATAGCTCCGCCATGGGAAATAAACGAACTGCTGATCGTGGACAATGAATTGGCCAGCCATGGACGAAACTCCTTCACCGGCGAGCGGCGTGTATTGGTATCAATGACCGAATAATGGATCTGGAGCAAGATAATGTAATTGGCATCGTAGGGGGCGTTGGCCCCCAGGCCGGGCTGGCCATGTATGACTATATATTGCGCCATACAGAGGCATCTAAAGACCAGGACCATTTATCTGTGATTCTGATGTCATTTCCCCGGCATATACCTGACAGAACTGCCTTTTTGAACGACCCGTTGCACCCTAACCCTGCTTACAGCATTGCCAAGGTTATAGGTAAACTGGAGCAGGCAGGGGCCAGGGTGGTAGGTATTGCATGCAACACCTCATACTCACAGGAAATATATAGTGTGATTTTAGACGAGCTTAACAAAATGAACAGCCAGGTATCACTTTTAAACATGCCTAAAGAAACCTGCAGGTATATCAAAGCAAACCATTTGCATGTACGCAGGGTAGGGGTAATGAGTACTAACGGTACATACAAGTCAGGAGTGTACAAACACTTGCTGGAGTTGCAGGGGTTTGAAGTAGTGTTGCCTGATGAGGATTTTCAACAGAATGTGATCCATCGGATGATCTACGATGAGCATTTCGGTCTTAAAGCCAATCCCGATATGGTTAGTTTTGAAGCCCGGCAGTTGATGAGGAAGGCATTGGATTACTTTGCCGGTGAAGGCGCAGAAGCAGTTGTCCTTGGCTGTACGGAGCTGTCGCTTGTGGCCCCCTACGTGACACCGGATAAAATCATACTGGTAGATTCGTCCGAGGTATTGGCCAAGGCTCTGATCCGCGAATCCCTTGCCACCTGTATGCTGCAAGACAAAGGCAGGGCAGTCTTAACTTAGTATATTGAAGTATAGCCGCTTAAACTAATAACTTATAAAAACCAATCTGTAATATTATTTCTATGAACAACCTCGAATTATTCGTTGCTGTTACCATGGCCGTTATAGTAATTATGATGGCCGCCCAGATCTGCGGTAAGTTGATTACCGCTATTGGTCAACCTCGCGTAGTAGGAGAAATGATCTCAGGTGTACTGCTCGGACCCACCCTGTTTGGTAACTACTTTCCTGAGCTTTCCGCGAACCTTTTTAACAAAGAGGTGATGTCTGTCCTTTTTGTTTTGTGCAACCTGGGATTGTCCATCTACATGTTTCTCGTAGGTGCAGAGATCGATTATAAACTCTTTAAAAAATCTACCATAAAGCAGGCCGGAGCATTGTCGTTTACCGGTACACTTGTTCCCTTTGGACTGGGGGTAGTGGCAGCCGTCCTGTATCATGATACACTGGCTATGGAAGGTATAAGCCTCAGCACTTTTGGTATCTATATGGGTACAGCACTTGCAATCACCGCTTTCCCCATGCTGGCCAGGATACTCCATGAAAAAAAGCTCATAAACACCAAGATAGGGGCCTTATCCTTACTGGCAGCAAGCGTTCAGGATGTGATAAGCTGGATACTCCTGTCATTTGTTACCGCTATGGCTGTCAGCCAGAGCTATAGTGGCGGTTTTGTTACCCTTGGAGGGGCTTTTATATTTGTACTGGTAGTATTTGGCATAATCAAACCCATATTGAAGCAGGTGGCCAAGGCTACGGAAAAAACAGGCGAGCTAAGCCAGGCGCACTTTGCTTTTATACTTGTTTTGCTCCTGGGTGCAGCCTTGGCTACAGATGTTATAGGTCTGTATTCTGTTTTTGGCGGTTTTGTTTTAGGCCTCGCCATTCCCCGGACTTCCGGCATTATAGATACACTAACCGTTAAGCTGAAAGATATCGTTGTAGTGATGTTCCTGCCCGTTTTCTTTGCCTACTCTGGCCTGAGCACCAACCTGCTGGTATTTCAAAATCCCACGATTATAATACCAGGGCTGGTTATCCTGCTGTTTTCAGTTGTTGGGAAATACGGTATCTGCACAGTCACCATGAAAGCCACAGGATACACCTGGAGAGAATCATCAGCAATAGGAGGCCTGATCAATTCCAGGGGATTGATGGAGTTGCTGATCGCTAATATAGGTTTGCTTTACGGGGTAATAACCCAGGACCTGTTCTCGATACTTGTGCTTATGGCCATTGTGACTACCCTTGGAGCCATGCCTGTTTATAACCTGTCTATGAACACCCCGAAGCTCAGAAAACAGCACACCGGACCAAAAGTAGCACCCATGCATCTCCTTAAAAACGCTGAAAACGTAAATAAAGATGAACTTGAACCGGTACCTTGAAAAAAGTTTGTAAAAAAAATCAACGCCCCTATTGTTTTTAAATTACAGCCCATTATATTTGCACCTCCATTAACGAAATGGCCCGTTCGTCTAGGGGTTAGGACGCCAGGTTTTCATCCTGGTAACAGGGGTTCGATTCCCCTACGGGCTACAAATAAAAGGCTTGAATCTTTAGATTCAGGCCTTTTTTGTTTTGCCCCACCTTAACTTATCACGTCTTCCCGGACTTGATCCGGGATCTCCTTAACCTTAGCAGAATCTCTCTTTTACCAGTGAATTCATCCTCAATATACCCAAGGTTAGGTATTGACAAAGGCACTACAGGTTGACTAGATTTAAATTTCGCTCACAAACGTGAAAATGACTTTCGGAAAGTAGATTGTTTAGTTGGGAAAGTTTTATGTGAGATTGCTGAGCGAATTGATTAAATTGAAGTGCTTGTTATACCTGATTTTAGTCGTTTGTAAACGCTTGTGATCGGTTAAGTATTTGCTGTTCAGGTTATAGCGTGTGAATAGCTATATGTGAAATAACAAGCATACCGTTATATAGATGTTATGGGCAATTAAAGATGTACTCAATGATAGAAGAAGAAAGGCTAATTAAACTTATTGAAAAGGGAAATTCTGTTTTAAGTACTCATAGGCCTAATTCTCCTGGAGTTATTGGATTTCCTACATTAGATAGCGGCCAATTTACTGCCTGGAAAACTCAAGTATTAAGTTATCTCACTGCCAATTTGCCAGCTAACAGTCCTTATCTTGAATCATTTAAGTCAGATGTGGATAGAGGATACCAAAGTTCAGTAAAGCAAGGAATAGGCATTTTAGAATCAATCAAGGAGGATTTTAATTTAGGACTTTTGAAAACAGAATCATTTCCTGAGTTTGATCCATCGACTCCCCTTTTCAATATTTTTGACAAGTTCCATCAAGTAGTACGACAACTGCGGCATCGTTATGATTATAGAGAAACATTAAACGTCAATGATGAATATGATGCACAAAATCTATTACATTCTATTCTTCATTTATATTTTGATGACATAAGACCTGAAGAATGGACACCGAGTTATGCTGGGAAGAGTAGCAGAATGGACTTCCTATTAAAGGATTATAAAATTGTGCTTGAAGTCAAGAAAACAAGAGCCGGCTTAAAAGCAAAAGAATTAGGCACTCAATTAATTGATGATATTGCTAGATATGAATCTCATCCTGATTGTGAAACTTTGATATGCTTCACCTATGATCCAGAAGGTTTAATTGGAAATCCAAGAGGAATTGAAAATGATCTGAGTCGAGATAAAAATGGTTTAAAAGTAAAAGTAATTATTAGACCTTAAAAAAGCTCATAACACTAGCTAAAAATCATCGCCACCCTGTGGGATGGCGACGCTTTTTAGCCAAACCGTTATCCCAGATTAAATCAAAAAAAAATGGCAATTTCACAACAGAAGATAAGAAAGTTAAGTTTTACACTCCTAAAGAATCTCAGAGATTTTGAAATAGAATTTAAGGAAGTTGGCCTAACCGGTATATTGGGCCCAAATGGATGTGGAAAATCTACACTCCTTCACACCTTAGCTTGTGTGTATCAACCCAACGATGGTCAAAACTCCATCAACTATAAGTTTAGTCAGTTTTTCACTCCGACCAATCACTCTCCTTGGACAGGAAGTAAGTTTTCAATGATTCACGATTTTAGAGACAATGCTGAATTAAATACGGACGTCACAACAATCTACACTAAACAAGCTGACAGATGGGCACCAAAATATTCAAGAAGGCCCAAGAGATATGTCTCATTCATTGGGATAAGAACTTGTGTTCCTGCTATTGAACTAGAAACACAATTCTCTCGAATCACATTTAATACGACTCCACTTACTGATCAACAATCTCTTCAATTACTAAGATTAGGTGGACAGGTTATGAACAGAAACTACACTTCCATACAAAACCACTTATCAACCAAACAAAAAACCTATTTGGGATTAAGTCATGCCGGAGTGGATTACTCATCCTTGAATATGGGGGCTGGTGAACAAAGAATATTTCAAATAATTGGAGAGGTTATTAAATGTCCTAATTATGGCCTAGTTCTAATTGATGAAATTGACCTACTAATGCATGAAGGCTCGTTGAGTAGATTGTTACCTGTATTGAACGAACTAAGTATCAATAAAAATCTTCAAATCATTTTCACCACTCATAATCACAGCATTCTCGATAATTCTGATGTAGAATTCAAACATCTTCAGCAGACTCCTCCGAAAACAATATGTCACAATAACACCAATACTGAAGCGCTCTTCAGATTAACTGGCCAACAAGTTAAACCTTATGAAATATTCGCTGAAGATATTCTGGCTAGGTTCCTAATAAAACAAGTTGCACACGAGCTTGGAATAGCAAGACAAGTGAAGATTGTCGAATTTGGTGCTGCCTTCAATTGCTTCACTTCAGCAGCAGGAGCTGTGCTTAATCAAATTCCAAATTTGGATAATATGCTCTTCGTTTTAGATGGAGATATTTATAGGACTGAAGAGGAAAAAAGAACGCAAATAAATAAGGTACTAACTGGAAACATTGGGAATGTGCAAGATAGGAGAGAGCAAACTTTGAGCAAGATTAAACAATTCATACTCCCAGAAGACATCAACCCGGAAAGGTATTACAGGAATACAATAGTTGAAATCCCTAATGAAAACCTAAATCCAAAGCAATTAGAATTAAAGCAAATTTTGATTGATTTAGAAAACCCTCCCAATGATCATCTGTTTATCACGGAACTTGCAGAAAGGATAGGGCTAGAAGAAGGAGAAGTCCTGACACTTCTAGCAGATATGATCAGAATTACTCCAATTTGGAATGATTTAACTATTGAGGTGAATGATTGGCTGAGTGAAAAAATAGAAAACCAGGGATAACTAAACCTATAAGCAATAGCGTCCTGCGGGACCCTACTGCTCATAGCCGAACCGTTAAGTGAAAATTATTTAACATTTACCATGCCATTTTTTTGAAAACCTCAATTGCAGCCAAATCAGCTAGTAAAAGGTTCGATATTTGTCCCCGAGGGGCTACAAATAAAAGGCTTGAATCAAGAGGTTCAGGCCTTTTTTGTTTTATGCCCATCTTAATCATGACGTCATCCCGGACTTGATCCGGGATCTCAATCACAGTAGAATTTCTCTTTTGCCACTAAATTTTCTATTAATATACCCTAGGTTGGGTATTGACAAAGTCATTCGGTAATGATTAGTTTTAAATTTCGCTCACAGGTATAAAGATGACTTTCGAAAGGTATATTGTGCCATTGGGAAAGTTTAGAAGGAACTGTTGAGCGAAATGACTATATTAAAGCGCTGTTATATCCGATTACGGTCGTTTGTAAGCGGTTATTGTCGATTAATTGGTTAGTATACAGCTTTATGTAAAAAATATAATGTGTATATATGCAACGTTGCATATATACAATTGTTATCACCAATTTATGTCTCGACTTATTCTCATATTTTTAATTCTTTGTAGTTGTAGCAAGGAGTACAATATTCTGATTCAACGCACTTGGATACCAGTAAAAGTTGAAGATAGTGATGGTCAAAACTATGACTCTGAACTTCAATTATTTGCATTAACTTTTACTGACTCAGCTTTCCTCGTTTCACGAACGCTTGGAACGGCTCATGATAGAGTTTCAAAATACAATCTGAAAGGAGATAAACTCGAACTTACAGATTCTCAGGGTACTGGAGAAGTTGATATTCTGTCTTTAAATGAAGATAAATTAAAAGTACAGTTCGACTCTCTTAATATTGTCACTTACGTACCATTCCCTGTTCAAAAGCATGAAGATCAAACAGAAATGATCGATGATCTACTTTCAAATGAGTCATGGTATTTAGATGATCCTCAATTTGGTGCTAATGTTAAGATTTTAATCGAATTTAAAGATTCACTGGAAGATAGAATTGTACAACCAATTCTAAGAGATCAACTAAATGCCGCAGGTATTCATGCTTTTGAGCATGGTTATTCTGATTTTCATAGACGAGTAATTTGGGGAGTTAATTATTTTAATAACACCAACGTCTTATCAATATCAGAATTAGATGGTGGTGCTCTAAATAATGTGATTATTGTGACTGATATTTCAGATTCACTTATTAGGGGTTTCAAATTTGTTAATGGCGAACGCTTACCTATAAAATTGACATTAGTACAAAGCAATACTGAACAAATAATTGCTTCATTATCAAAAGACTGGACGCTAACTGGGTTTGAGGAAGTGAAAGACGAATATGGTGAATTTTGGAATTCATTCGGAGGGGTTGAAAAAGGAATCAAACTGTCTGATTTAGAAAATAGTAAGATTACATTTCATCTTGGTGAAAAGAATTTATTCGTAATTAAGGTTAATAATGATACTTTAACTCATGGATCATGGAGATTAAGTAGTTCTGGTCGATTAATTGAATTAACTAGTAGATATTTAGAAGATGGGAACAAACTGTTAAGAAATCATTTTTTATCTATCATCAAAATTGACTCGAATCAACTACAAATTTATAGAAGAGAAACTATAGAATCTTCGGAGGGTGAGTTTGCTAGATTGAGATTTATAGAAAATTATGAACCAACAGGTGGTAACATCACCTATGAATGAATGGGGTTTCATCGGTCAGGATACTTTCGTGGGAATTGAAAATCCCTGCTCCCCAGCTCTTCGACATTTGTAATGTCGAAGCTTTATCGTAGCGTTTGCAACGCGACACACAATGTGGCTCGCTAATCTGGCAGTATGGGATATGCATATGTAGTTCGAGATCGGCGGGTGGGTAGATGTATTTACACGTCCTAAGGTATGTAGAGATTTTTGTTGGCCAGTTTAAAGCATTGTCAAAAGGTAAAAGGCCTTGAAATATATGCGTGGGTTGAGTAAGGGCAGGTGTTGTGAGTTGTGAAAAAAGAAGAAGATTATTTGTTGAGTAGTGCCGGATTACAAATCCTACGATATAGTTTCGGGATTACAAATCCCGAATAGCTGGATAAATTTTTACAGTTAGTGTTAAAGTCTTGCAAAGCTGGATGCACTAAGTCTAGTTTATGAAACTACCAATTTTAAACATTCTGCACAAACCGAACATGACAGCCCCTTACTTCATTTTCTATTCCTGAATAATTTATGGGAAAGAACGAAAATGTGCCGTCTTTATTTATTCCCAATGCCATTATAACTCCAGAATCATTTTTCGATGAAGTTAAATAACAGGCTTGCTCTTCACCACTATTAAAAGGATATACACCTGATCGTGAAAATTTCAGAGACATTCCATAACTATCAATGCCATTATATTCGCTTATTAAGTGATTCCCTCTAGTGATTGAAGTATTCATATTTCTGTCAAGCAATATATTCCACTCTTCAATAGAAGGAATGTGCCATTCTGGAGGGGTGCTTTGCAAAAGTTCCTCGATCAATACAATTTTACCATCAAAATAATAGTCTTTACCATTAAATGGATTCTCTAGCAGAGGTTCATTTTCAAAAACAACGATTTTGCCGCCATAATTACCACTGTAATAGTCAGTTGCTGTCCATCTCTGATTATCAATTTTTACCCATGAATATTCTGTACCAGAAATGCTTCCTACTTCAAAAACCTCTTCATGAGGATTTACCTTATACTTTGTAATATTTAATTTAATAGATGTTTCTGGTTCCAAATTGTAATTCAGAATGTCAACTTCCTGATTTGAAATAAACCATAACACAACTTCAGTTTCGGTATCACATTGAATATAGAGATGCTTCTTTTGCATCTCGGAGTGAATCTCTGGCCATAATAATTGGGTAGATGCACTAACTAACACACTATTCATCTCAATATCTTCGTCAAACCAGCACTTACCTGATAAGGGTTTCCCAATGCTATAATCGATATTATCCAAATCAAACTGTAATCCAACTATTGACTTCAGATATTTCTCAGAGCTGGTGCTGAAGCTTACTCTGTAAATAAATGATCCTTCTGTAATTCTATTGATTTGTTTTTCCTGAACTCCATCTTCACTAATTCTATTAGTTAAACTATTATAACTGAGTGAAATTGATTCTATTGCTTTTTTATTTTCAAACTCAGTAGTCATTGGCTCAATATCATCTTTATTTTTGCATGAAACAGCTAAAAATATAAGAAGATATATGCCTTTGATAAATGTTTTCAAAAGTCCTTTTATGTTCGACATGGTAACATAAGGTTTAATTTGGTGTAAAATTAATAAGAATTAGTCGATTGCAGCCAAATCAGCCAGGAAAAAGTTCGATATTGATCCCCTTTCCACTACGAATAAAAGGCTTGAATCGTGAGGTTCAAGCCTTTTCTGTTTTGCGCACCTTAACATATTGCGTCATCCCGGACTTGATCCGGGATCTCCTCAATCTTAGCAGAATTTCTCTTTTACTACCAAATTTCCCCTTACTTCCCAGTAGAGTCTCTCGCAGAGGACGCTACGGCATTCGGAGGCACAATCTTCAATTATGGCAGGAGACCATTGCCGGGAGAGACGACGCTCAGAAAGGTAGCAACCTCTGCTTTAAGGCTATTACCTTCAGCCGGTGTTACCGAACAGTTAAGCTTTACCAAACTTTCAAAGTTTAGTAAAGCCGCAATTTAGCTTTGTAAGCTGTCATTAAATTTATCAACCAAAAAGTGCGTATTTGCCGTGCCCTACCTTCTTAACTTAATAGCATTGGAGGGGACTACAGGGGTGTTTTTAATATCTTATTTTGATCTAAATCTTCCAATATCTCATCATTAACCTCCCCCTCGCGCAAGTGTCCACTTGTGCTCACAAAGAAAATCCCTATCCGGGCAGAGCATCCGTTGGCTTAATATTTTATTAAACTTCCATAATGAATAGTTCATCATCAGCATTTCTAACATAAAGCAGACCATTATGCTCAACTATTTCAGATAAAGGGCTAGTTGGTGATTCATGAAATTCATGAATAAATTCTATCCGCTTATCAGCAATGTTCAAGAAACCCACCTTAACAGCATTTTTCTGTTCTCCTGCATACGAGTCTCGGTTATCAGCAAAATAAAAGCGATCACCAAAAAGCAGGTCTAAATGATGAGGGGTTTGCACATTGTGGAAAAATACTGTATTTGCCGGAACTCCTGATTCAATTTTCCTTTGATCCAAATTAACTATTTGGTAATTGCTCAATTGATTGTTGCTCCATATCGATACAAGAAGCCCCCTGGCCAAACTCAAGGAATAGATAGGGTGAGAAATTTCTTGCTCCCATACTTTCTCTCCAGACAAATAATTGAGAACAGTTAACAAAAACTTTCCTTCCCTGAGAAGAGTAAAGACGATCTTATCCGTCCATTTGAATATGGAAGGTAATATAGTCTCTTGTGGGAGACATTGATATTCGAAGTACGTCCCATTATCAAGAATATTGGAACAACGGAAGTAGTCGATTTCATCGAAGGCCCATGCTTTAAAATTCAATCGGCAATCAAAATCCAGAAACTTGCCCCAAAAATTATCAGTTTCAGAAATAACTCCATCTCGCTCTTCGACATTTGCAATGTCGAAGCCTTATCGTAGCGTTTGCAACGCGACACACACATACATAAAAAAGGATTAGTAGGGTTTTCAACGTGGCTCGCTAAATTAGCAGTTTAGGATATGCATATGTAGTTCGAGATCAGGGGGCTGTACATTATGTGACCTTTACAGTGCATCAGTGGGTAGATGTATTTACACGTCCTGAGTATGTAGAGATTTTTGTTGGTCAGTTTAATGCATTGTCAAAAGGTAAAAAGGCCTTGAAATATATGAGTGGGTTGTGTAAGGGCAGGTGTTGTGGCGAAAGAAGAAGATTATTTGTTGAGTAGTTCCGGAGATTTTTATGGAGTTCGTAAAGGAAGGCTGGAGTTGAGTATTTTTGGTTGAGGGGCGTCGGATTACAAATCCTACGATATAGCTTCGGGATTGCAAATCTCGAATAGCTGGAAAAAAAGGAAAATGAATAACAAAATGACACGCCATTATCGGCTATAGCAAATGTAGGCTGACTATAAAAAGAGCTGTCTATTATAGTTTAGACAGCCCTTTGCGTTTCAGGTTTAAAATATTTCTTATGTTATTCTACAATGATCTTTTTGGTCGTAGTTTTCTTGCCGGAAGTTACATTTACAAAATAAATGCCTGGTGACAGTTTATTTAGTTTTATGCTTTGGTTCACTCTGGCAGAACCTTCCGATACCTGGAGCTTCATAGTTTCTAAAACCCTTCCGTCCATGGTCATAATAGTGATTGTGTAAGACGACGATTGAGGGTTAAACACTTGTAGGTTAATAATGTCATTCGCCGGGTTAGGGAAGGCTACAAAGTTTAACTCTCCCGAAAGTTCTTCCTGGTTAAGGACACGTGAATTTATATTCGCGGTGCAGGGACCAAGATCTTTCCACCAATGTGCTGCGGTGCCTGGAGTAACATTGAAAAGATTATCAGAAAGAGACTCATAATTATGGCCGCTATAACTTACAATGTCACCGTTCATATAGTAGTTTGGATAAGGGCCATAAGCCGGAGCACATCCACCTGTACCGTCATTACAGCTTCCTGTGGAGTTGTAGGTTGCCTGATCGCAGACAATAGTAAAGCTGCTTAATTCATCACCGGAAGTTTTACGGGCTTGCCACTGGCTTCCTACGGTAGCACTTGTAGCGTAAGAACCTCCTGCATTGGCAGATCCTTTTAAATCGTTGTTCTGATAATACTCCAACGCACAATCCGTATTATTGGTAAAAGTAACATTTACAGCATCGCCATCGGAGCATCCGTTATCATCGCATTGTCCTGAAGAGCTGTAGGTGGTCTGATTACAAGCAGTTATAAAGCTGTCGATCAGGTCGCCGGAAGTTTTACGGGCTTGCCACTCGCTTCCTACCGTAGTATTTGTCGGATAAGAACCTCCTGCATTGGCAGACCCTTTTAAATCATTGTTTTGATAATACTGCAATGTGCAATCAGTATTATTAGCAAAGGTCACGTCTATAGGATCGCCGGTATTACACCCAACATCACCGGAAACGAAAATATCACTTACCGAGTAAAATGCCTCATGGCTATGGGTGTAGTCTCTTTGCCAAACGCTTACTAAGGCAGCTCTTTTACCGGCATAAGAATCAGGGATATATGACCTGATTGTAGTAAATGGTTCTGCAGGCCTTTTTCCAACATGGCCAATTTCTATCAGGTCATTCCATCGCAATGGTTTTGTGGGATCCCAGTTTAATTGAGTGATATATACCTTATAATATTGTGTCAGGTGAGGCGCTGTATTTTTCCATTTCACATCGATATAACCATAGTTAACCGTTGTTGCCGGCCAATCGGTGGTTAGCGCATCAAGACAGCTAAAGTCTGCCGGGCCACCGTTACCACCGCTGGCAATTTGGCCGTCAGGAACATAAGCCGGGTGATTTCCATAATTGGTATGGGGTTGTAAAACGCCCATCCAGTTATAAACGGCATCGCCACAGGGTTCGCAAACAGGGCTGGAGTTGGTGTAGCAATTATAGATCCTGCTTGGAGGGTAGATAACTGTACCATGTGAGTATACATATTGAGAAGTACCCAATAAGCAAAGAAATACGAGAATTTTAAGTGTTTTTTTCATGATAGTGAAGGTTTAGTCAGAACGGTTTAATAAAGGTTTTATCTGCATTTACCATTAAGATTGTAAATACAGAAGCCAACAATAGAAACAAGAGACAGATTACGGAGTATCCGTACTTAGACAGGCGTTACAGGGCAAAGGCCCTCTTTTGAGTTGTAAATTTACATGCATGGTCGGTTTAGGTTTTGGTTTTTAGAATTGACAGCCCGTTTTGGCTACCATTGGTCGGTTAATAATGTCGCTTTTTTTAAGCGTTCGTAAAAATAAATTCGCTTAATGGAGGAGTTTTAAAGCTGAAGGGAGTTAACCTATCTCTAATTAATTTTTAAGACCTGCAATAACTTTCCCTATAGACTCCCTTTTCACCTTTCCCGCCCCTCACGCAAGTATCCACTTGTGCCCACAAAGAAAGTCATGTCTGAGCAGGGCGACCGCCCGGTTCTAATCTCACCAAGCTGCTTTGAAATGCCCGAGAAACCAAGCTCAAGCTACCAACCATAAACAAGCTTGAGGAGCAGAGGCGTCTTAAATATCTCCATGCAGACAACGACCCCCGGTTCGAAGACTGGGAAAGTAATAGGTACAAGTAAAGCTACCACTGAACACTTGTCTCATTGCGCATACCTACCTCTAAAGTTATTCCTGTCCATGTTATTTTACGCTCAATATACCCAAGGTTGGGTATTGACTCTATTGTTATATTCTCATAGCTTTAGACATTACTAAGAACCTGGAAAGTCAACGTTCCCTCACCAGATATATTTTGCGTTACTAAAAACTGTGAATAAACAACCTATTCGCAGATATAAATGAATTTGGGCTTACAAATCACTATGTGCTTTGGTTGTCAATAATTTGTTCATTTAAATAGTCTTTAAATGAAATAATATCGAAAAGTAACTATCTCAACTAAATACCTAATACTATGAAAAAGTCTATTAATCACCTTGCCACTGTTTTTATGATTTCCCTGCTTTCAATCTTCATGATCTCCTGCGAGGAAGAGAATGAGGTTTTACAAGATCAACTGGTACAATTTGGTTTTAGCGTTAACGACGACGGCTCCACGAATGGGAGAGTTGAAGATCTAACGTTGACGAACATTCGCATAACCATTAAAGATGCCATGGGCACTGTTTTATATTCTAACAAGAGCATACCGCTCTATAAATTTGGCAACCGATATACTACGGACCCCATTACCTTTAAACCAGGAACCTACACTATTACCAACTATATTGTCGAAGATACTAATTCCGGGATGGTCTATGCTACTCCTTTTGAAGGAAGCAAATATGCCTATTTAGTATCAGATCCTCTACCCATAAACTTCACTGTTGTGAAAGATGAGATCAACAATGTCGCTCCGGAGGTTTTATTAGCTGATAATGCCAATCCGCTTGACTTTGGCTATGCTGCGTTCTCGGTCGAAGAGGTGGAATTTTTCAATATTTACGTCACTGCTTTTGCTTTAAACAATTACAATAAATACCAGCTCACAGATGCTACACTTCAAATATATGCAAGACCAATGTACGGGCCACTTCAGCTTCGCTCGGAATTAAATCTTCAAAAACGCACAAATGTGATTCCTATTTCATTTGCCTATAGATATTATGAACTAAAGATAATAAAACCAGGGTATCAGGATTTCACACTTACCTCCGGCGTATACAATTTAGAAGAATATTCTACAGAGCCTTTAACTGTAATTCTTGAAAAAATATAAGTCATCAAAAAATACTATCCCGATCCGATTCTAAGTTTTTAGGGGTTGAGATCGGGATAGCTTTCCTTGTAAATTCCCTCGCCTCTCGAGCAAGTGTCCACTTGTGCCTGCAAAGTTAGACTCCGTTCACATACTTTTCTGATTGATAAATCAAAATTTTAAAATGTCAGCTTACGGAGCTAAATTGTGCCTTTACTAAACTTCTGAAAGATAGCTAAAGCTTTACTGTTCCGGAGCACAGACTGAGATGATGGTCACCCGGCAAAGGGGTTTTGACTCTGCTACCGCTTCAGTCTATTAAATGCAGGGTTAATTCATTTTCAATCAATCTTAATTGTATTGGAAGGGAGCAAAGCGATAACCAAGCATTCCTGTGGTTATATTACAAATGCTTGGTTATTAAAACTGTAAAACTTCGGCTTACTTAAGGACGATGATATCCCATCAAGCCAGGGAAGGTGCCGGTGGTGGTTCTCCAGCTAAAGTCCTGTCCATTCCAGTTGGTTTCGCTTATATGAATTTGACCGGTACTGGGATCGCGCCATTCTACAAAGGCCATATGTCCCCATTGGGTTCCTGTATTAAATATGGCTACATCCCCATATCTTGGAACATGGCCACTGGAAGTATTAATCATACTCAATTTTGCCGAGTATGTTGAAGCATCAAATCCCCACTGGCTGAAACCTCCCGCAGCTAATCTACAGGATACATAAAGTGTGCAGTTGTCAGGATATGCATACCTGCATTCCCCGGGCAAAAGGCGTGCATCATTTGAGGACTCCTTGCCAGGCTGGGTATTCCGTTCACTGAGTGCAATTTCCTGATCCGGGGTTTTTACTTCAATAGTTTCCTCACTACATGCCAAAAGGGCTAAAAACAAACATGCGAAAAAAAGGTTTAAGGTTGTTTTCATTAGTTTATTTGGTTGATTTAATGTCTACTCTATTTGTAGGATTTTCGACTTACTCCTAAATAAAATTAATAATTACACTTTAATTAATTCAATAAATGATCATTAATTATGGTAAAAAGTATTATAAATATTTTTTAGATTAATTTACTTGTCTGATTGATAATGACTTACGGGCCTGGTCGGTTCTTCAGGTGTTTAATCCTGCCAATTGCCGGAATTTTTATTTTATAGCCTATTATCCCTTTCATTGGATATTCAATATTTGTATCATTCTTGCCCTTTGGACAAAACAAAGTGCAAATTGATGATCAACTTCCGTATTTTAAATGTTAAAACTACCAGGAGTAACCCATAAAAACATATGACAGTAAATATTAGACAAGAAAAAGAGAGCGATTATACTGCAGTTTTTGATCTGATAGAAGAGGCTTTCAGAACGGAACCCATGAGCGATCATGCCGAGCATTTTCTGGTAGAACGTTTAAGAAAGTCGCAGGCCTTTATTCCGGAATTGTCCATAGTGGCCGAAATGGATAAAAGGGTTATTGGACATATTTTGCTTACCAGAGTTACCATAGAAAACGAAATGGATAAATTTGATTCCCTGGCACTAGCACCCGTTTCGGTACTTCCGCAATACCAAAAACAAGGAATTGGAGGTATGCTGATTAGATATGCGCACGGAAAAGCCAGAGAATTGGGATATGGTTCCGTGGTACTTCTCGGACATGAAAAATATTATCCGAAATTTGGATACAGGCCGGCAGAAAGTTTTGGTATTCAATTGCCCTTTGATGCTCCAGGGGAAAACTGTATGATCATAGAACTTATGATAAACAGTTTGGACGGCGTGAAAGGTATAGTAGAATATCCCGAAGAGTTTTACCGGTAAAACTCAGTTTAATTAGGTCAAAGTCACTGTTGATATCCATTCTAAAAAAAACGGAAATATCTGTCACGCATAAGCCATTTTATTTGTCTCAGATATATAACATCCAAAACAAACAAAAATGATAACTGTAAAAGTAACCTACACTGTAAAAGCGGAATTTGTAAATAAGAACCAGGAAAATATCAATCGTTTTATGGTTGATTTCAAAAAAATGAATACCAGAGATTTTCGTTACATGTCTTATATATGCGGAGATGGGAAAACCTTTGTCCATATATCCCATTACAAAAACGAGGAAATACAAAAACAACTACTTCAGGTGCCTTCGTTCCTGTCTTTCCAAAAACAACGGGATGACAGTGGTCTGGAGGGCTCTCCGGAAATTGAGGTAATGAAATTAGTTGCTTGCTCCGAAGAGCTATTTAACCATTAAAATTATATTTAACAGAACTTAACAGAGGCTTTATCAACTGTTAAAAGATTGGTAAAGCCTGCCTTGGCAGGATTTTATGTATGACTAAATTTATCATGTGCTCCTCATACTACTTACTTATAAACCCTCCAAAACCATATCAAAAATTCATTAAGAAACCGAAGGTTCAAAAAGTAAAAATAACCCTGTCTTAAAGTTGACTTAATCGAAAGTTCACAATGAACCTTCGACTTGGTATTTTACTTCTGTTCCGTATTTAGTCAAAAACCGAAACCGTTACCGCAATGGTTTGAAATGAAAATGTTCAAAGGTTCAAAGTGGAAGTTTGGACACAGGTCTAAAGACACTTTTTAGTTGCCCTGAATCACTCCCGTCAAGAGGCTGAAAAAATTACATGTTTAACCATGTAATGTGGATTTTAGCCGAATTTGGGGTGTTTTTTCCCTCACAACACAGGGGTATTCGAGCCCAGGTTGGAGATTTTTCGAGCCTTAAATCCTAATTTTGAATTGATCTAAACAAAAATAAATGCCTGTTTTTCTCTGAAAATATTGCCCGGAAACGAGCCAATTCTAACTTTCAATAAATGGCGGTATCTCTCGGAAAGTCAGAGGAATAACCCTGCAGAAAGTGCTTTTGTCGTACGTCATATGTGCGCAAAACAAGTAAAACAGGCCGAAAAAAACTTAGATAATATTTGTTCTGGGAATTTGGAAAAAAAGGAAATATGATTCATCTTCAAAGCTCATATGCTTAAAGGAAATTTGAAGGAAATGACCCAATCCTGTCAAATTCATCTTCTACGATTTCAGTTTTTTTAGTCAAATGCATGCTTGCTAATTGACCAAGCGAAGCTGTATCAAGTCAACTTTAAAAATTATGCCCCATAGCCCCAAGCAACCATTTCGGATGGATGTCAGTAATGATATGTCCGAACTGAAGCAAAAAACAAGTTGGTATATCTTTTACACCGCCCCACGAGCAGAAAAAGTGGCTCAAAGGGAGTTATTGATCAAAGGCTACGATGTCTTTTTGCCAATAACCAAAACAATGCGGGTCTGGAACAACCGCCAGAAGAAAATAATAGATCAGGTGCTTTTTCCCAGCTACATTTTTGTGAACACACAGGAATGTCAACTGTATAAGATCTGCCAGACCCGTAAAATCACCACCTATATACATTGTGGAGGGAAACCTTCAAAAATCAGCCGTAAGTGCATAGAAGGCATAAAGCGGATGATCAACCTGGACCAGGAACTCTCAGTAGTACCTGATTTTAGTAAAGGTGAAACAGTGGAGATAATCAGTGGCCCGCTGGCAGGCTATGAAGGCGTGCTCCTGGAGCAGCAATCCAAAACCAAGTTTGGCATACGCCTCAATGCTATTAACCAGACAGTGTTCATTGATATCTGTAGAAATATGGTCAAAAGGAAGCACGCATTCGAAAAAGGCACTTTAACATCCTGATTGCCAGTCGCGGCATACTTCATAAATCCGTACTTCCGTACGGTATCATTCTGGTGCTATTTATATACAATATCAGTTTAGTGATAATTGAGTCTAATTAGAAAAATGACAGACAAGGAAATACTATTAGAGTCTACAGATGGCTATCTCAAAAACCTTATAGCTGAGGTTGCTCAAATATCGGTCGGGGATCATGATACGTCCACTCCATTTCAGGAGCTGGGAATAGATTCGTTTCGTGTTTTACAGGTTATCAAAAAATTGGAAGAAGAGTTTGGTACCCTGCCCAAAACCCTGCTTTTTGAAAATTTCAATATTGATGATTTAAGCAACTATTTTGTCAATAAGCATGAGGAGGCACTTGCTAAAAAGTTCGCCAATGGCAATTCTGCGCCGGCTGCCACTACCCAGGCAGCCTCTGAACCCGTGATCCGGACAAATGAAGCTACCGTGTCAAAGCCTGAGCCGGAGAGCTTTTCAGGAGGTCCTGTTCGTATACTGGAAACGGAGGCCTACAAGCATCCCGACCTTGGCAGGTTGGTTAAAACCCTCTTCGATCAGCACAAAAACGAAGGCTCATCCTCGCGAGGTACCAGAAATATCGCCCCCAACCTGTTCATTGGTAGCGAAAAACGAGGCTTTTTTAACTACAGCCGAAGCAAAAACATTATCCTCGTTTATACCTACACGGGCCCGGAAGACTACTTTGCCACACTGGCAGAGGAGATGTACAGGTATTGTACTGAGCGCAAATTCGAACTTAATATGTTCACCTCTGAAGAAATTGATGCCATAGGAGGGGCTTTGTTTACCGCTACACCATTCGGCGTCATATCCAGGGTTGGCATTGAAGGTTTTACCCTTAAAGGGAGCAAAATGAGACGGCTGCGCTACCAGGTATCCAAGTTTGAAGGTACCGGTAAATGCAGGACTGAAGAATACCAAAACGGCTCCAATAAAGAAACCGACCAGAGTATTGCAGATATTATTGATCAGTGGTGCGCACCAAGGACTATGGTGAACCCGCTGATCCATATGGTAAAAGAAGAGATCCTGACAGGCAAATTAAGCTCCGAGCACCGGCTTTTCCTGACTTACCTTGACGATGTACTGCAAAATGTCATCCTCATCTCAAAGCTGTCTTCTGAGGAAAACGGTTATTTGATGGATCTGGAGTTTTACCCTCAGGACATGCCTCTCGGAGGGCTGGAATACGCCATTGTAAACATTATTGATGTTCTTGCCGCTGAAGGATGCAGTACACTTAGCTTGGGAGGCACCTATGGTTGCAAACTTGCCGATTCATCCAACGCCGATCCCGATCTGGAAAAAACACTGGATTACCTGCGCGAACAAAACATCTTCAACGATGAAGGCAACCTGCAATTCAAGAATAAATTCAGGCCCGAACACAACACCGTTTTCCTTTGCCGGGCAGTGGGAAGCAGTGCCGATAATGTAACCGACATCATCATGATGATTGCAGACCCGATCAAAATGCAAACCTCTGATGAAGAAAACCATACTTACACCTCCGCACAGCAGCCAACAGCTACCCCGGAAGCGAAAGCCGGGGAGGCAACCTCAAAAGCTATCGAAGCACCTCAACCGCTTAAGGGAAGCCAGCCTGCTGAAAATGTGGTGATAGCAGGGGAGGAGCGGTCTGTCATGCTATCGGACTATGGCTTCAACCCATTGAATATTCCTGACAAGCAGGTTGAACTTGATTTGAAAACAGACTCCTGGGCGCAACTGGCCCTTCCGGCCATTCAAAGCCAGTTGAGCTACCTTTACACCCAGCTACAGCAACCTGTAAGCATCGAAGACAGTCTGAGGAGCATTTTCCCATTTTCCCATTTTGCACTGACCACCGCAGGCCGTACTGCAGAGCATGCGTTCTGTAAAGCATGGCCCAAAAAAGGCATAGTGCTCCAAAACCTGCTGTTCCCGACTACCATTTTTCATCAGATTGAAAATGGCTTCACCCCAAAAGAATTGCCACACCCCGAGGTTTTTAATCTGGCCTCCGAAGAACTGTATAAAGGGAACCTCAACTGGGAAGCCCTTAAACAGCAGGTAGAAAAAGACCCGAAATCCATAGCCTTTGTCCTGATCGAGACGGACAACAATGCTGCCGGAGGTACACCCGTATCCATGCAGCACCTCAGAGAAGTTAAAGCATTGCTCACGGAACATGCCATCCCTCTGGTTTTTGACAGCACCAGGATTGTAGAAAATGCACTGTTCATCATAGAGCATGAAACAGAATATGCAGGCAAAGATGTATGGGATGTAGTGCGCGAAATGGCATCACATGCCGACGCTATGGTCACTAGCCTGGCCAAGGATTTTTGTGTAGACAAAGGTGGCCTGATCGCTACTAATGATGCTGCACTTTTCCATAAAATTCAGGACCTGATCCAGGCAGAAGGTATTGGGCTTGACGTTATCGACAAAAAGGTAGTGGCTCTTTCTTTCCATAACCGCAGCAAGATTGAAACCGGCGTTAGGAACAGGGCACAAATGGTGCGCAAAATATGGAGTGAATTAAAGCAGCATGGCCTTCCGGTTGTGCAGCCGGCTTTAGGCCACTGCATATTGATTGATGTCAAGCAAATTCCGGAATTCAAAGCCTTTGAGCATCCTGTGCCCTCATTTGTATCCTGGCTGTACCTGAATACAGGTATTCGGGGAGGGGCACACAATGTAGGCATGCAGAAAGATACCACGATCAATAACCTCGTGCGCCTGGCCATTCCCGTAGGCTTAAAGCAGAAGCAGGCTGAGGAGATCATTTATAAACTGGTGCAGGCCTTTAAAAATAAGGTCAATATCCCTGAAATAATGCTGGAAGGCAGCCAGGCAGATACCTTCGGGAATATCCATGCTAGCTTCAGGCTAAAAAAATACCACAATACCTCAGCGCAGGTCACTACCAAAGCGTCTGAAGCAGGCGCTTCTCCGGCGGGTCAGAAAAGTCCGGAGAAACCTGCGGTTGCCGGTGGTGAAGCGAGGCCTTCGGAAAGCGCATCGGGTCAGGAAATGCAGCATGCCCAGCCTCGCAACGCCGGTGACATTGCCATTGTCGGAATAGCAGGCCGCTACCCCAAGGCTAAAAACATGAACGAGTTTTGGGAGAATTTGATCCAGGGGAAAGACTGTATTGAAGATATTCCCGATACCCGTTTCGAACAGCGACTTCGCAATAAATTCTCAGAGAAATATCGCGGCGGTTTCATCGATGATATCGATAAGTTCGATTCACTGTTCTTCAACATTTCCCCACGCGAAGCCGAATATCTCGACCCGCAGGAGAGGCTGTTCCTGGAAGTGGCCTGGGAAGCGCTTGAAGACGCAGGCTACTACCCTGAAACACTTACAGAAGACGATGCCCCAAGAAATATTGGGGTCTATGTTGGTGCAGTATGGACACTCTATCAGGTACTAGGCACGGAGGAGAAACTTAAGGGAACTTTTGCAAGCCCCAGCTCACACTTATGGGGTATTGCCAACAGAGTATCCTATGCATTTAACCTTTCTGGGCCTAGTTTGCCCATAGATACCGCCTGTTCATCAAGCCTTAGTGCTTTGTACCTGGCCTGTGAAGCCATCTATAAAGGAGAATGCTCAAGCGCCATTGTAGGAGGAGTTAACCTGGATGTACACCAGAGCAAAATAGATATCAATAAAAGTGGCGGAGCCCTTTCTGCAGACGGTGTATGCCGTACATTCGGAAAAGGAGCCAATGGCTATGTAGCCGGAGAAGGAGTGGGTGCAGTCCTGATCAAGCCACTGGACAAAGCTGAAAAAGATGGTGACCACATTTATGGTGTGATCAAAGGTATAGCCATTAACCACGGAGGAAAGACCAGTGGTTTCATGGTGCCGAGCCCTAAATCACAGGCACACGTGGTAAGTACGGCCCTTGAAAACGGAAAAGTCGATGCCCGCACCATTGGTTATGTAGAAGCACACGGAACAGGAACAGAACTGGGTGACCCCATCGAAATATCTGGCCTTACCACTGCTTTTCAGGATTATAATGTAGATAAACAAGGCTGCTCTATCGGCTCGGTAAAAACGAATATCGGCCACCTCGAAGCAGCCGCAGGTATTGTAGGGCTCCATAAGGTGCTTCTACAGATGAAACACCGGAAACTCGTTCCGTCGCTGCATTCAGCGGAGTTAAACCCATTCATAGATTTTGAGAATTCACCGTTTTATGTTGAACAAGGAGTAGAAGACTGGAAGCCGAAGGTAATTGATGGTATTGAGTATCCGCTTCGTGCAGGTATCAGCTCCTTTGGGGCAGGGGGTGCCAACGCCCATGTGGTGATTGAAGAGTATAAAGTCCCTGTTACCCAACAGAAGGAAACCCCTGATAAGCCTAAAGACCAGATCATACCGATTTCAGCAAGAAACGAAGACCAGTTGAAGCAGGTAGCACTTCGTTTGCGCGAGTTCCTGGAAAGGGATATCGCCAGTGTAGCACCACTTGATCTTGGAGATATAGCACACACGCTTCGTGTAGGCAGAAAATCTTTTGATCAGCGTCTGGTGATCATCGCCAAAACCAAAAAAGAACTGGTTCAAAAGCTCACCCTGTTCATAGAAGGCAGGAGGGATGACAGCATGATCACCGGTGAGGCGAAAAACAGCGAAGGCATCACCCGCTTATTGAGCAGAAAAGAGAAGGAAGAATTTATAAAAATGCTTTCCCAGAGTGGTGACTTGCGTAAACTGGCGCAACTCTGGAACGACGGTCTGCTGGCAGACTGGCAGGGCATACAGGCCCTGGAAACAGGAAAAAAGGTGCCCTTGCCCACCTATCCTTTTGCAGATAAACGCCATTGGATTTCCGATGTGTCGGAATCGCCCAAGCTGGCCCTGCAATCCACATCTGCCCTTCATCCGCTGATCGACTCCAACGAATCTACCTTCGAAAGGCAGATATTTAAGAAAACCTTCCACGACAAAGACTTCTTTATTTACGATCACCTCGTATCGGAAATTCCTACTTTGCCAGGTGTGGCCTATCTGGATTTTGCCCGTAAAGCCGGAGAGCTTGCAGCAGGCAGGAAAGTACAAAAGATCAAAAATATCCTCTGGCTGAGCCCACTTACCGTGGTCAACTCTATCCCGAGAGAAGTATTTATAGAATTAAAACCCAGTGGTGAATCCGTTCAGTTTGAAGTATTCAGCCAGGAAGAGAGTGGCAGGCAGGTGTACTCACAGGGAAAACTGATATACGCCACCAACCAAGAGATAGAAGCCGGCCCTGAATACATTGAAGGATTTTCCGAAATCAAGGCCAGGTGCTCAAAAGTTACTGATGGAAAAGAAGCCTATCCACTCTTCAAGTCACTTGGGCTCGATCTGGGGCCAAGCTTCCAGGTACTTCAGGACATCTACAAAGACAACGACGAGATACTGGGTGAGCTACAGATACCCGAAGCCCGCAACAGCGACTTCAACGATTACCTGCTGCACCCGTCACTGGTTGACGGTTCATTTCAGGCAGGTATGGCAGCACAGCTTGGGGCGCAAACCGGGGAGATGTTCGTGCCATACTCTATCGGCGAAGTGGAAGTATTGCAACCGCTCAAACCCAAATGTTACAGCTATGTAAGAAAGGTCAATGAGCCTAACTCCAAAGTTTCCAAAGTAAACGTTTTCATTGTGGATGAAGACGGCTTGATCCTCACCAGGATCAAAGAATCGATCGGAGTGCCGCTCGTCAGCGTTCATGAAAAGCCTGGTCAAAAGGGAGATGATAGCGAATATACAAAACTGTATTATGGTCACGAATGGGAGGAAACCCCATTGGAGGTGCAGGTACAGCCTGATAAACTTGGAACTGTTTTGCTTTTTGATGCAGATGACAAACTGCAAAAGGCATACAAAAACAAGTACAAAAACTCAGGAGAAATTATACGGGTACAGCCCGGAAAGGCTTATGCCAATTCAGGCGACCAGGTTTATACTATCAACCCACAAAACCCGGATGATTTCAAGCAGCTTTTTGAGTCCCTCAATAAAGACTCCATAGACAAAATATGCTTTGCATGGCCGGTTGATAACTCTGTTAAGGAAACCGAATACAGCGAAGGTTTTTTGGGTAGACAGTTGGACAAGGGTGTTTATGCATTCCTTACCCTTTGCCAAACCCTGATAGCACAAAAACTCGACAAAGTCCAGTTAGAATACGTGTACCTGGGTCAGGAGGGGACTACACAGCCACACTATGAAGCCATCAACGGGTTTGCCAAAACCTTGCAACTCGAGCAGTCTAAAATGCAATGCAAGATCCTCGAGATCAGGCAATCCAAAGTATCCTATGAAAAAATACTGGATGTTATCCTGGCGGAGTTTGACCCATCTGCTAAAAAAGCTACGACCGTTCGCTATGAGGAAGACGCCCGTTATGTGAGAAAAGTAAAGGAATTCTCTTTACAGGAAGCAGAAAATTCTGCCCCGGCACATGATCTGGGGCTTAAAGAAAAAGGCGTGTACATCATTACCGGTGGAGCCGGAGGCCTGGGGCTGATTTTTGCCCGGTACCTGGCCGGCGAGTGCAAAGCCCGCCTGGTACTTACAGGAAGGTCAAAGCTTTCAGATGAGCGCAAAGCGGAGCTTGATAAACTCACTGAAGCAGGAGCAGAAGTGCTGTATCTGTCTGCAGATGTTTCTAAATACAATGACGTCGAGCGTCTCATAAAGGAAACCAAAGCTAAATTCGGAGCCGTTAACGGTATTATCCATAGTGCGGGAGTCCTCAGGGATTCCTATCTCAGGAACAAGACACGTGAAGAAATGGAGGCGGTTTTTGCCCCGAAAGTTTACGGAACGCGCCACCTGGACGAAGCCACAAAAGCTGAAAACCTCGACTTCTTCGTTACATTCTCATCACTGGCGGCTGTTGGTGGCAATGCCGGGCAGTGCGACTACTCGTTTGCCAACCACTTTATGGACTCCTTTGCTGCCAGACGACAATTCCTCTATGAGCAGGGAGAGCGTTCGGGAGTGACCTTCAGTTTAAACTGGTCTTTATGGGCCGACGGAGGCATGCAGCTCGATGAGCAAACAGAGATATTCTTTAAGAAAAACCTGGGTATCAAGCCCCTGAGCATTGAGACAGGTTTGGAAGCTTTTGAAAAAGGTCTGCATGCAGGTAAGAGTCAGTTTGTGGTACTGGAGGGCGTGCAGGAGAAGATCGAGAAAGCCTGGGGCATCAAAGAAGTGGAAGAGCCTGAACCTGTACAGGCCGAAGATAATACAGTTGCGGCAGGAGAAGCTTCCGGAGATCAACAGTCCGACAAAGAAGTCTTCAACCTGGTACAGGATGCCTTGTCAGAGCTTGTTATGGAGCTGCTGAAGCTGGACCCTGAAGATATTGAGTTGGACAAAATATTGCTGGACCTTGGATTTGACTCCATAGGCCTGACCACCTATGCTAACAGGATCAACGAAAAATATAAGCTGGATGTAACCCCCGTACTTTTCTTCGAATACCCATCGATCAAAGAAATTGCCGGGTTTATTTCCAGAGAACATAAAGCCGAAGTGCTGAGTGTTCACAAGGTTGCAGGAGCTTCTGCCTCTTCAAATGCCGGGGCAGCGGCACCTCAAACCGCACCTAAGAGCGAGCAGCCTTCCGGTGACAACAGCATTTCATTTAGCATCAATAAAGGGTTTGACTCCCGTGCGTTTGATGATCAGACGGTAGTTTCAGGAGGCAAAGGGTTGTCCACCGAGAGCAGGTTCATAGACCAGCCTATTGCCATTGTAGGCATGAGTGGCGTTATGCCCGAGTCCAAAGACCTTGAAGAATTCTGGGACAACCTCGAGAATGAGAGAAACCTCATCACCGTAATCCCAAGAGATCGTTGGAACTGGGAAGATTACGATGGAGACCCTTTCAAAGAGAAAAACAAGACCAACTCCAAATGGGGTGGCTTCATGAAAGACGTGGATAAATTCGATCCGTTGTTTTTCGGAATTTCACCAAGGGAAGCTGAAATGATGGATCCTCAGCAAAGGATCTTTCTCGAAACCGTCTGGAAAGCTATTGAAGATTCAGGACACAAGGTCTCTGACCTTTCAGGCACAAAAACAGGACTGTTTGTGGGAGTTGCCACCCGCGATTATGCCGATTCATTGGTAGACAAGCACATTCCACTTGATGGATATACCGCTTCAGGAAACTCACACTCCGTACTGGTCAACAGGGTTTCGTTCCTGCTTAATCTGAGAGGGCCAAGTGCGCCTCTGGATACCGCCTGTTCCAGCTCCCTGATTGCTGTACACCGGGCTATCGAATCTATCCATACCGGTAGCAGTGACATGGCTATAGTGGGTGGTGTGCAGTTGATGCTCACACCTGCGGCTTATATTTCCTTTGGTATGGCAGGCATGCTGAGTGGCGATGGTAAATGTAAAACCTTCGATAAGAGTGCCAACGGATACGTAAGGGGAGAAGGCTCGGGAGCTATATTCCTGAAACCGCTGGATAAAGCCGAAGCCGATAATGACCACATCTATGCCGTGATCAAAGCCACTACCGAAAACCACGGTGGCCGGGTGACCATGCTTACCGCACCTAACCCGGTGGCACAGACAGATTTATTGGTGGAAGCCTACACCAAAGCACAGGTTGACCCGTCTACGATCGGGTTTATCGAATGCCACGGTACAGGCACCAGTCTTGGAGATCCTATAGAGATCCAGGCCATGAACAAAACCTTCTCGGAACTCTACAAAAGGAACAATAAAACTCCCGGAGATAAACCACATTGCGGGCTCACTACCGTAAAGACCAATATTGGTCACCTGGAAACCGCAGCAGGGATCGCAGGTATGCTCAAGGTATTGCTATCCCTGAAGCATAAGAAGATACCGGCCACATTGCACTTTAAAGAACTTAACCCATACATCAACCTCAAGGATAGCCCACTCTACATTGTAGACAAAACCAAAGACTGGGAGCCTTTTAAAGATGATCTGGGTAACCCAATTCCAAGAAGGGCAGGAGTTAGCTCCTTCGGTTTTGGTGGCGCCAATGCCCATGTGGTACTGGAAGAGTACGTTCCTAAACAGGAGCAGGCCGTGAGATTGGAAGGCCCACATATCATTGTACTTTCAGCAAAAAATGAAGACCGGCTCAAAGCCTATGCAGAGCTGCTGCTCGCCCATGTGGAGAAGTATGATGATGAGCTGACAGACCTTGCCTTTACCCTGCAGGTGGGCAGGGATGAAATGGCAGAGCGCTTAAGCCTGGTGGTGAACTCCCGTGATGAACTGAAAGAAAAACTGACGAGCTATCTCAACGGAGAGGAAAACGCAGAGGAAGTTTATTTCGGGCGTGTTACACAAAAAACGAGTACTGAATTTGTTGAAGGTACCAGCCATCACTCCGCCGAGGCACTTGTAAGCCAGTGTTTTACTGATAAAGACTTTGCTAAACTGGCCCAGGCCTGGGTAAAAGGTATCGAAGTAGACTGGTATCAACTGTATAAATCAGGGAAGCCACGGCGCTTAAGCCTGCCTACATATCCCTTTGCCCGTGAGCGATACTGGTTTAATCTGGAAAACAGCGAAAAACCGAAACAAGGAGAGTTCGAAAAGCTGCATCCGATGCTGCACTACAACTCTTCCGTTTTGAGCCAGCAGAGCTACACCTCAAATTTCAGTGGTAAAGAATTCTTTATTTCCGGTTACAAACTTGGAGACCAGAGCGCGATGCCGCTTACCGCTTTCCTGGAAATGGCCCGCGCGGCCGTAGAAAAGGCACTGCCGGATACCGGTGAGGCCAATACCCTGGAGATGTACAACACTTCATGGGGAGAGCAGTTGAAAATTTCTGAAGACAAACAGGTGAGCATAGCCCTTTTTGAGAATGATCAGGAGGAAATAGACTACGAGATCTACAGCATGGAAGGCGAAGAGGAAATTGTTCACTGCCATGGCCAGGTGACATTAGGAGGAGGCCAGCCCCCTGCAAAGCTGGATATTGAGCAGCTTAAAACCCATTTTGAAACAGAACCATTAGATCAGGGAGTCCTTTATCAGGCCCTGGAGCAAATGGGAATAGGATACGGCCCGGCACTTAGAGCCATCAGTGAGCTTTATCAGGGTGATAACCAGGTGCTTGCCAGCCTAAGCCTGCCCGGATCAGGGGACGATAACCTCGAAGAATATAGCCTGCATCCGGCCATGATGGAAAGCGCCTTGCAGGTGGCCACCGGATTGCTGATGGGTTTCAGTGCGCAGTCAGACAGCCCCGTGCTGCCTTTTGAAGCCGGGGCACTGAGATTGCTCGCCCCCTGCCAGAAAGAAATGTTTGCCTGGGTGCGATATGCCAAAGGAAGCAAACCCGGCGACAGAATATTGAAAGTGGATATTGACCTGACCGATGCTACGGGCAGAGTATGCATTAAAATAAAGTCCCTCGCATTCGATAATGCTTTAAACCATGCTGTTAAAGACACCTACAGAGATTTTGAAATGCTGCTGAACACTATGCATGATCAAAACCCCGAAGGAGCAGAATACGCCGAAGCAGAAGACACAGAGATCAGTTTCGATAAATTATTAAAAGATCTATACTAAAGCCATGACAGCAATTGATGACATATTAGAAAAAATTGTTTCAAAGAAGATTGAGAAGAAAGAAGCTTTAAAACTCTTTGAAGAATTACCCGAGAACGAGAAAAACTACATGGTTTCCAAGCTGAAAATGCACCTCTCCAAAGGTGACAAAGCAGCAGGGAACGGTTCTTCCGGCCAAAAGGGTAATATCATGAAGGCAATGACAGAGCTGCAACTGGAAGAGAGACATAAGCAGTTTATTGAAAAAATGGCCCTGGAGCTGGCAAAAACAGCCCCCAAATCCAAGGAGAATGCATCAAGGCACCAAACACATCTGGTAGATCAGAGGAAGACCGGTGGGCTGAAAAAGGCTTTGAAACCGCTACAGTTTCACCTGACCTACGAAAAAGGTGACGGTGCATACCTGTATGATATCGATGGCAACAAATACATCGATATTGCCAGCGACAATGGTGTCAACCTTTTTGGGCACCAGCCGGCCTTTATCAAAGAAGCCATCGTAAACCGGCTCGATAAAGGATACCCGCTGGTAGGCTATACCGAAGAGCTCACCCAGGTGACCAAACTATTCAGCGAGCTTACAGGGCATGAGCGTGTACTCCTTACACAGTCAGGCACCGAAGCAGTAATGTGGGCCGTTAGGATTGCCCGGGCAGCCACACAAAAGAAGAAAATAGTCATTTTTGAAGGAGCATTTCATGGCTTGTCCGATGCCGTGCTTGCCGCCAAAGACCAGTTTGGCAACAGCATTGCCATGGGGCTGGGTATGCTACAGGAGTTTGCTGATGAGCTGATCGTGCTCGACTATGGCAATATGGACCACCTCAACGTCATTGAAGAGCGGGCCGATGAGATAGCTGGCGTGCTGGTAGAACCCGTGCAATCACGAAACCCTGCCAACCAGCCCATAGAATTTCTGAAAGAAGTGCGCAAGCTGACCCTGGAAAGCGGTATCCTGCTGATCATGGATGAAATGATCACTGGCTTCAGGGCTTGCTGCAATGGTGTACAGGGCCTCTGGAAAATCAAAGGCGACCTGGCCACCTATGGCAAGATCCCCGCAGGAGGCATGCCCTCAGGTATGATCGCCGGCCCGGCCAAATACATGAACTTCGTAGATGGAGGCGTGTTTGATTACGACGACAACTCCATGCCGAGTGTGAAAAAAGCCCTCATGGCAGGTACACACACCAGAAACCCGATCAAGCTGGCCGCTACACTGGCCATACTTACGGAGATTAAGAAAAGGTGCTCGGCCTCAGGAAAGGATGCATGCGAGCCCAATGCCTGTTTTTTACAGGATCTGAACGAAAAGACCATGCTCATGTGCGAAGAACTGAACTCTTTCTTTGTCATGAAAAGAGTACCCATAGTGATTGAATACTTCAGCTCATTATTCAGGTTCAGATTCCTCGACGACCCCAATGGCGTAGTGAAAGAACTGCTGATGATCTTAATGAGAATGAATGGCGTGGAGACCAGTCCGTCAGGTAACTGCTTCCTTACCGTTGCCCATTCCGACAAGGATATAAAGGCCATCATAAAAGCGATTAAGCAAAGCGCAGATACCCTGCTGAAAGAAGGCTTCTTCTATGAGTCTGATACGGCAGAAGAAGACGATACGCAGGAAGAAGTACACGCGGCTACACCTGCCCGTGCAGATAAACCCAACAAACCCGTACAGGAACCGAAAAAAGATGATCAAATAGAAAAACTACGTGATTTGATCGTTTCTGATTTGAAAAATTTCCAGGAGAAAGGAGTGATGATATGACGGTAGCAACCACACACAATGTATTACAGGAGATCACCACGATCTTCGAAACCACTTTAAGGCTTCCTGCCGGTAAGCTGGATGTAAATGCCAATTTTGAAGATTTTGGCATCGACTCGATCATTTCGATGGAGTTGATCAACAAGATCTCCAAGAAATTCAACATTACACTCGCCCCTTCAAAATTCGTCAATGTCAGCAATATAACAGAGCTGGCCGAATTGCTGGAAGAGGAAATAACCGTGGAGGACGAGGACAGCCATGAGCCTGAGACTAACGAAGTGCCTGAGGTTCAGGCAGAAGCAGCGCCTCAAAGTGCTCCCGTCGAAAAGCAAAAGGAGGTCAATCCGGCTCCTTTGAGGCAGACCGGCGCCAACCGGGCATTGCGTGGTAGAAAACTGGTCAGGGAGTCACACCAGAGCCTGCTGCGCTACATTTATCAAAAATATAATGTTGACCTCTCATACAGGTCATTCCGGTCAGTGGATGAAATCGTTGAAACCCTATTGACCCATCATACCGACGATCTGCTGTTCTACTATGACACCGTTCATAAACATCACGGCAATGGCAACGGTCATGAAGTTAAAAAGCATACAATAACCCATACCCCGGCCACACAGCCACGTCAGACCTGCGATGTGGCTATTGTCGGCCTGAGCTGCAACTTTCCGGACGCACCCGATGCACAGGCCTTTTGGGACAACCTGATGAACAGAAAGAACAGCATCAGGGAAATTGAAAAATCAAGATGGAACTGGGAAGATTACTACGAGCCATCTGCCACCCCGGGCAAGACCGTGTCCAAATGGGGCGCACTGCTCAGCAATATAGACCGCTTCGACCCGGAATTCTTCAACCTTGAGCCTGAGGAAGCACTTTTGATCGACCCTCAGGAAAGGCTGCTGATGCAGGAAGTTTACAAAGCGTTTCAGGATGCCGGTATAGCGCCAAAAAGCCTGGCAGGATCAGATACCGGTGTATATGTGGCCTACGAATATTCAGAGTACGAAAACTACCTGAGAAGAAACATAGACAAGATCCCCGTAGGCAAATACGGGCCGGTCTTTACCTCATCAAGCCCGACCTATTACCTGGCCAACAGGCTCTCATTCCTGTTTGACCTTTATGGCCCCAGCGAATCCATCAATGTCAATTGTGCAGGCTCGGCTGTAGCCATCAACCGCGCCTATTACTCGCTGGCCAATCAGGAAAGCAGCGTAGCAGTAGTAGGAGGTGTTTCCTTAAACCTGTTCGCCGATGATTATATTTCATTGTCGCAATACGGCATGCTGTCGCCCACCGGTACATGCGGCGTGTTTGATGACAATGCTGATGGCTTCACCAGGGGAGAAGGCGTGGCAGCCGTGGTTTTGAAAAGGCTGGAAGATGCCGAAAGAGACAATGACAGAATCTATGGTGTGATCAAAGCCAGCCACCAGAGCAACAGAGGCAATGCCCGTTTCTTATCAGAGGTTAAACACGAAGCCATTACCGGAGCCATCACCAACTGCTACAAAAAAGCCCTCATAAACCCGCAATCCGTTAACTACATTGAAGTGGACGGTTACGCTACCAAATGGGGAGATTCATTTGAGTACGAAGGCGTTAAAAACGTATTTAAAGGACACAAAGCCAAAGAGAAAAATTGTGCATTGGGAAGCGTGAAAGGAAATATCGGCAACCTCGAAGCCGTGAGCGGACTGGCCGGTTTCATCAAGCTGGCCCTGTCGCTTTACCATAAGAAATTTCCGGTGACCATTTCAGGAGAGAAGACCAACACCTTCCTGGATATCGACAACCCGTCGCACCCTCTGTATATCGCCAATAAAGAGCTGGCTTTTGACGAACTGCGCAAAGACAATAGCACACCCATCAGGGCAGGACTTAACTCTTTTGCCGATAGCGGTGTCAACCTGCATATTGTGCTGGAAGAGTACATGAACCGCGAAGTAGCTTCGGAGAACGAAGCCACAACATCTTCGCAACTGTTTGTGCTTTCCGCAAAAGATGAACAGCGTCTCGATGAATACATCGATTCATATATCAATTACCTTTCAGGCCATGGAGCAGGCATATCATTTCAAAACATGATCTACACCCTGCAAACAGGGCGTGATGATATGGATGAAAGGCTGGCCATAGTAGCTTCGAACCACACTGAGTTGCTTGAAAAATTAAAGCTGGTTAAAGATTCCGGCAAAGGAACCTCACTCGAAAAGAAAGGGATCTTCTGCGGAAATATCAACGTCACCAAAGAAAACCGCATTGTGAATATCCTGACCAGGGACATGATCAATACCATGGTGGACCAGAGCTTACAGGCAGCACAGTGGCAGCAGCTTGCCCAGTTGTGGATCAGCGGCCTGCCGATCGACTGGAAAGTGGTCTGGGAAAATAAAAAAGCCCGGCCGGTATCCTTACCTGCCTATCCTTTTGCCAAAGAAAGGTACTGGATAGATGTGGATGGTGCAGAGAAACCGGCAGTTGCAGCAAAACAGCCCCGGCAACCTGCTAAACAGGATACAGCCAAAGCCAATGGCGTACCCGCTATGAAAGCAGAGTGGTTCTTTTTTATGTCTGATGAAGAGACCGGAGAAAGCAAAGCCATGCAACCCGTTGATAAACTGGAGCTCTTCCTAAAACATGAAATAGCGCTGCAACTGAACAAGCCCATGGCTGAAATTGCAGAAGATATCAACTTCCTGGACCTGGGCATGAACTCTATCGGCCTGATCACCATGATCGCCCAGATCAACGACCTGTTGGAAATCACCATTTCACCGGCCATTTTGTTTAATTACTCAGAGGTGAAAACACTGTCAGGATACCTGGTGGAGCACTTTGCCCCAAAAATTGAAAAGCTCAACGTCACCCGGGATAATACACGGGCAGGCCAGGCCAGTGACAGGGCGAAGGTGAAAGCAGAAGAAGGTGAAGAGGCACTAAAGCGAAGAATACTGGTACCCATGCAGGCCAAAGGCCGGAAAAGACCAGTTTTTGCCGTTCCGGGTGCTGATGGCAATGTGATCACCCTCCAACACCTGATCTCAGCCCTGGGAACCAGCCAGCCGTTCTACGGCCTGGAAACCGTGGGGGTGATTGGCCAGGTAGAATCACTGGATAGTGTGGAGGCCATAGCCAAAGCCAATATCGAAGCCATTAAGGAAGTACAACCCAAAGGCCCTTACCGTTTGCTGGGCTTCTCCAACGGTGGTACCATAGCGTATGAAATGGCCAGAATGCTGCTGGAGCAGAAAGAAAAAGTGGAGACACTGATCCTGGTTGACTGCATGTCGCCCACATTGCCCGACGGGCATATGATCGAAGACCTCGTAGAGGGGATCAAGTCAATCTTCATCAGCTCATCCGGGCAACACGTAGACCTGGATGCCGAAGCATTAAAGAAAGTGCCTGAAGGCCAGATCGTGGATTACATATACGACAACATCAAAGACCTCGGCTTCAACTTTCCCAAAGAGCAACTCGCTACAAGCATTCATACAACCATAGCCAATGATAAATTTTGCCGTGCATATCAGCCTTCAAAATTGTCAGCAGCCGTGGATGTGCTACTCTTTAAAGCTACCGAAGGTTATCTCGATACCTATAAGAATGCATCGGAAGATTATGGATGGAACGAATTGCTGAGTAAGCCGGTGCAGATTATCCCGGTTGAGGCCAATCATTTTTCGGTGATCGATAAAGACAATAGCAAAAAAATAGCTAAAAAGGTCAGCGCTTTCTTCAATAAAACCAACCCGAAGAAAGCCCCTGTAAGGAAAAAACGAGCTTCAAAAGCATAAACCGATAAAATTTAACATCTAAAACAGGTAACAAGTATTTTCATTTGTTGCCTGTACGCATTTAAAATCCATAGGATCATTAATAAGTGTAATTATGAGTAAAAACCCGAAACCGCATTTTCTGGAAAGTGTTACCGACATGGTTCGGAAAAGAAGACTGATTATCTGGTTGGCTTTTGTCGCTATTACAGTATTCACCTTTTTGGGCATACCCAAAACCAAATTTGATATGACCATTGAAGGGTGGTTTAAGGAAAACGACCCCGTACTGGTAGCCATGGACGAGTTCAAAGCACAGTTTGGCAGCAACGAAGGTGTTTACATTGTTTACAAACCTGAGGATGGTGACGTATTTTCCCCTAAATCCCTGGAAACTGTAAAGGGGATCTATGAAGACATCATTGCCGAAAAATATGCCAGTGACTCCACCCAGTTAAAGCACATTGTGAAGGTCAACACCATCCTCAATGCACAGCTATTGATGGCTGATGGCGATGTACTGGTTTCCCGGCAACTGATCGGTGAGAATATCCCAGGGACCCAGGCAGAGATCGAGGAGCTTCGCAAGCTTGCCCAGACACAAAGGTCTTTCCCGCTGCTCTTCTTCTCCAAAGACATGAAGTACGGTGGCATACTCATAGAAACGGACTTTGGTACTGAGCTTCTCGAAGACGAAGAAGGTGCATCTGATGATCCGGAAGGAGAAGTGCCGGAAGCACCTGAGGAGCTGGCTATGGATGAACTGGAAGCGCTTGATGAACTTGTAGTAGAGGATTTCAGCGAAGCAGAAGTAAAGAAAAGCGAAGAGCGAGTACGCTTCAAACATGCCGATTTGAGCGAGCTGGTTCCATTAATGGAAGAGATCAATGCCATTTTATACAAGCCGGAATACGAAGAGCACTTCGACTACTATGCCGTGGGCAACGCGCCTTTGGCCTATGAGCAGCAGACTATTGCCAGCAGCGAAGCAGGCCCGATCTACATGGGACTTTTGCTGATCATTGCCGTATTGCTATGGTTCTTCGTCCGTTCATTCAGCGCAGTGGTCTGGTCACTCCTGATCGTTATAGTCAGTGCCGTCTGGACCATCGGCCTCGCAGGCTGGATGGAAGTGGAAGTAACGGTATTCCTGATGCTGACCGTAATGCTGATCCTGACCATTGGCGTGTGCGATGCCTCACATATATTCTCCGGCTTCCTGTTTTTCCGCAATCAGGGCTATGACCGTCGCACATCCGTAGAAAAAGTATTCAAATCCACCAATAAGGCCATCACTCTTACAGCGCTGACCAGTATTATAGGTATGCTGGCATGTCTCATTATCCCCATCCCACGTATCCAGGTGTTTGGGATCATGTCCGCCGCAGGTGTTGCCTTTGCCTGTATCCTGACCATTTTCCTGTTGCCCTTGATGCTCGATGCCTGGGCTCCCGGACTACCCGATAAGGCGAAGAAAAAGAAGTTTACCTTCACCAGCGGAAAATACATCCCCAATTTCTCACTCTTCCTGCAAAGAAGGCTCGACAACGTTTTGTCAGTGGTAGGAAAAAATCCTGTTGGTATTATCTTCTTCTTTCTGATCGTATTGGGGCTCACCATCTACGGCACCACCATGCTCAAAGTAGATACTAACATTGCCAACCAGTTTGTAGAGGGCAACCCATACCGAGAGTCGGCCAGAATAATTGATGAAAAAATGATGGGCAGCCTCAACATGGAGATCTACCTGGATCTCGATAAGGCCAATGCTTTTGAAAACCCGTTTGTACTGAAAAAAATCGACGAACTGCAGCGTACCCTGGAGAAAAACTACAGCGAAGTAGTGGTAAGCACCTCATCGCTCGTAGAAGTTGTGAAGAAGGCCAATCAGACGTTGAATGAAGGCAGAGAGGACATGTACGTGATCCCCGATGAACAGAACGTGCTGGCCCAGACCCTCTTCATGTTCAACATGGCCAACCCTGAAGACCGCAGAAAACAGGTTTCGGATAACTACAGCAAATCACACATCTCCGTGCAACTGTACAATGTAGGCTCCCATAAATACATGAAAGTTTATGAGCGCATGCACAAGGACATTGACGCCACCATTGCAGAGCTTAAACAACAATACCCGGATACCAAAGTGTCCATAACCGGTGCACTGCCTATGAACATGAAGTTCGTGCAGATCATAGCAGGTAACGGACTGCAAAATATCATAGTAGTGCTGATAACCATCACCATTGTACTGATGTTCGTATTCGGTTCGCTACAGGGAGGTTTGATCGCCATTATTCCCAACCTCATTCCATCCATGCTTACATTGGGCTTGTTAGGCCTTACCGGCAACTCCGTAGATATTGACATCCTGTTGCTGCTGCCTGTTGTAGTGGGGATCTCTGTAGACGATACCGTCCATTTTATCAGCCGGTATAAAGATAAACTCAAGGCAGAAGATGGTGACATCAAATCAGCATTACACCATACCATTAAAGAAGTAGGCCAGGCCGCTACCTTTACCAGTTTGGTATTAGGGCTGGGGTTTGGCATACTATCCTTTTCAGCCATGCAGGGAACCGCCAACGTAGGTAAGTTCGGCTCCATTGCCATCTTCTCAGCCCTCATGTGCGACCTGTTTTTACTGCCGGCCCTGATCCTCGTTTTCAAACCGAAATTCCAAAAAAAGGCCAAAATGAAACTTCAGGGAGAAATGGTAGTGCAGAAGTAATATTTAATTTTTTTTAACTCTGACAGGGTTCAAAACCCTGTCAGAGTTAAAAAAAATTAGAAAAACATATTTTTTCAATCTAAAAACATAAATAATGAAAAGAAATCAGATTGTTGTGTTGGTAGTCCTGGCAGTTTTGGCATCCTCATTTTCAATAAATACCTGGTCAGGCCAGTCGGCTAAGGATATTATGAAAAAGGTACAGAAGGTTGCTAAAGGATCCTTCTCCTCTTCAATTCAGAAAATAAAGCTCTCTACCTGCAAATACACCATATCCGACAGCAGGATAGTATGCACGGAAGAGCCCAGGAACAAAGTGCTGGAAAGCATAGCTAAAAACTATGGCGACGACCACGAAGACAGCCGCTCAGTCTCCATCATCATAGAGCCTAAAAAAGAGCAGGGGGTAGGCATGCTCACCTATGAGTACGGAGAGCCCGGCAAGGACAACGATAGCTGGATCTACCTGCCTGCTTTGAGCAAAGTAAAGCGCCTGGCCTCAAGCAGCGACAGCAACGACGACAGCGGAAGCTTCTTTGGCTCCGAATTTTCCCTCGAAGACATGGAAGACCTGAAAATCAATGAATACAACTTTGAGATCCTGGGCGAAGAAAACTACAAAGGCCGCGACGTATGGGTGATCGAATACACCCCCACAGCAGAAAGGGCCAAAAAATCAAAATACAGCAAAACCACTTCATGGATAGACAAAGACAGGTTCATCAGCCTGAAAAAGAACCTGTACGTGAGAGGAGAGCTTTACAAGCAGCTAACCGTGTCAGACGTAGAAAAAGTGGATGATGTATGGGTAGCCAGAAAACTCACCATGAACAACGTAGCCACCCGAAGAATAAGCATGATGAACATGGTATCCGTGGCATTTGACCAGGAAGTAGCAGATGAATTCCTGACCACCAGGACCCTCGAAGACTTTGCCTTCAGAGAACAAAACCTGACCAAATACCGCAGCAACCTTAAATAGTAGAATAGTCAGGAGTATTGAGTCGTGAGTATCTCAATACTCAATACTCCTGACTCACGACTAAACCCATGACTCACGACTAAAATCTCAATACTAACAAATGAATTATTCAAATAAAGAAAATTACTTTGATGCCATTATCGTGGGTTCGGGAACCTGCGGCGCTACCATTGCGAAGGAGTTGAGCAGCAAGCACAAGAACGTCCTGATCCTGGAGCGTGGAGGCAATGATCCGCTGAAGGAATCACTGATGGCCTATGCCAAGATCTCTAATGAAGTGCCCGTAGCCGGTAAACTCAAAGACATGCGTGCGTTTACCACCGGAGGCAGCACGGCCATGTACCTCGCTGTAGCCGACCTGCCACCGGTTGATGCATTTAAAAACCTGGGCATCGATCTCACAGAAGATCTGGAAGAGGCACGCAAAGAACTGCCCATTTCCGAAATATCGGACAACTTCATAGGTGCCCAGGCAAAAAAGCTGGGAGAAAGCGCCAGGGCACTAGGCTACGACTGGAAGAAAAAGCTGATGCTCGTAGACCAGTCAAAATTCGACAATAAAAACTTCTACGAAGTAAAGTGGAAGGCCAGGACATTTGTAGACAGCGCCCTGAGGGACGGGGCCACACTGATCACCCAGGCCACCGTGTCAAAAGTGATACACGACAATAAAAAAGCTATTGGCGTGGAGTACACCATTGGCAAGAAAAAAGAAGTATTCAAAGCTTACGGTGAAAAGATAGTCCTCGCTGCTGGCTCCCTGGCCACGCCGGTAATCCTACGCGAAAGCGGCATAAAGAACGTAGTGAGCCACGGCTTCTATATCAACCCCAGCATCGGCCTTATTGGCTCTATCCGTGGCCTTTCGTCAGCAGAGAATTTCTGTGGCTGCATGGGCGCCAAAGTGGATGATGATATCGAACTGATGGATGCTAATTTCCATCGCTTTCTGTTCAATGTAGGTATGCTCGTTTCAGCCAAACCCTTGCGAATAGCTGCCTATCCAAGGCACGTAGGTATTACCGTGAAAGTCAAAGAACCCATAGGCGGTGAACTCACGGCAGACGGTAAGTTCAATAAAAAACTGACAGATAATGACCACCGCAAACTGGACAAAGGACTGGGTGTGGCGCGCCAGATCCTTGAAAACGCCGGGGCCGGAAAGATCTTTAAAACCGAACTCATATCAGGAGGTGCATTGGGCACATTGAAGATCAAGGAACACGTCGATGAAAAACTCCAAACCGAATACGAAGGCCTGTACGTCTGCGATGGCTCCATATTGCCTGAAAACGACAGGGTAACACCAACATTTACACTCGTATGCCTGGCCAAATACCTGTCGAGGCACCTGGCAGCCACCCTTTAAGAACAATAAATTAACCAAACCATAACCACTTGAGATCAAGACTTTTGATTTTCTAGAATAAACACTAAAAACATGGAACATTCAGGAAAAAGTAAAACCAATGGCTTTTTGTTAATGCTGACACTGCTGAGTGTCGCCGCTGCAGTGGCAGCACCTTTCTTTTGGGACCGATTCATGGAAGGGCAAACAGGGATGATCGCATTGATCGCAGTTGAAATACTGCTGGTAATATTCATCATAGCCTCGACCCACTCCCTCTGGAAAAACTCAGGCTCAGGACAATGGAAACTAAAGTCAGACAAAAAAGGTATGAAAGTCTACACCTTGAAAAATCCGGGAGAAACCTGGCTGAAAATTAAGATCATCGGCCGCTTGAAAGGCAGGTTGGCCAGCATCCTTGCCCTCATGAGAAACCCCGATGCCGCCGACGATGTAGGCATGTTCGACTCATACTACATACCCGGCTGGGACCCCGACAAAGACGGCGTAGACCCGAAACTGGTATACTACACCTTCAAGCAAAAACTGTTTCCCCCGTTCAAACACAGAGAGTTTGTGGTAAAGTCAGAATTCTCACAAGACCCCATTACCAAAGAAATGAAATTCAACTTCGTGGCCGCCCCCGAAATGCTGCCCCAGGATAAGCGCTACTTCCGCGTTACCGAAATGCACAACAAATGGAAATACACCCCCCTGGATAATGGCGAAGTACAATACGAATTCATCTACGACGCCGTAGACCCCGGAGGCAACTTCCCATACGCACTGGCCAACTGGCTGATCCCCGCCATGCTGCCATTTGCGTTCGCCAAAATGCCCAAGATCCTCGACAAAGATAAATACCGAAATGCAAGAATGGACTACGTCATGGAAGTAGACCAACCCGCAGAGGTAGTAGCATAATACCTTCTCTACCCCAGGCTGTCCCCCGACAGCCCCGCACTGCAATTAAAACTATGGCAGTAAAAAAGACACACGGCAAAGGTCTGTCAGGGGACAGACCAAGGGAGGAGGCCGAGGGAAGGAAGAAGGAGCACAACAGCAGTCAAAACTAAATAGCGGCTTTACTAAACTTCCGAAAGTTTGGTAAAGCTGGCCTGTTCAGCCGTACTGACCGCAGTAACACTGCAAAGCCGAAGAAATTTCAGCCCATGTTTGCTCTCCACCCCCTTGGCTGTCCCCCGACAGCCCCCGTACTGCAAGTAAAAACCACTGCAGTAAAAAGACACACGGCAAAGGTCTGTCGGGGGACAGACCAAGGGATTGCAAAGTCTGTCAGGGGACAGACAGGGGTAGGGGCAGGAGGCACAATTAACCAATTAATCAGTCATTAATATTTCCGGATAAATTAGATGCTAAAATTATTGAAGTTTTGCTGTCATGGCTATGTAGCTGTACCGGTTATTGAAGCGTGCCATAAGCAAGGGCTTTTTACGCTACTCGATAAAAACAAATACCGTAAACGCACATCGCTGATAAAAGAACTTAAGGCTAACGAAGGTTACTTCTCAATGGCGCTTCAGGCCCTGGAATCACTGGGTTGGCTTGAAAGCAACCCCAACGATGCCTATCGCCTGACCGATCGCGTGGACAAGTACCTGTTAAACCTTGACCTGGCATCGCTCTATACAGCCGATCCGGAAGCACTGCTAAGAAAAACGGCCTACGCCGCGGCGTTTGGTAAAAAGATTGATAAAATACTGCTGAAAGACCTGATTAAGAATACCCTGACCGCCAGCCTGGTGAGGGGTGCCATCCTGACGCCACTGGTTACAGGCCTGAAACAGGCAGGAGCCCAGGCATTGAAAAATGATGAAGACAACTTTGCCGAAGTACTCAGCGGACTCGACAAAAACCTGGCACAGTCCATCGAAAAACTGTTTGTACAGCAGGCATGGATGGATCCGGACACAAAACAGCTCACCCCTGAAGGCAGACAACTGCTGCAGGCAGAAGAGCTAAGTGAAATCGTAGCTTTCAGGCCTGTGCTTCATACCATGAGTGATTTGCTGTTTGGTGACGGCAAGCCCACCTGGGAGAACAAAGAAGCTGCACTCAGAGCAACACTTACCGGAAAACAAAACCATAGCTGTAAGCAAGATCTGCAACAGGAGATCATTAGCATTTTTGATCAGCCGGCTTTGGACCGGCAGCCGAGAGCTATTGCCGGCCTTGGCGATAGTATGTTGCTCAAAGACATTTACCGGATCATACAGGATCATACCCTCCGAGGCCGGAACCTGGAGCAGTACCCGTTACAGATAATAGCCTTTGACCGTGATGATGCCGAACTGGAAAAAGCAAGTCAGGCTTTAAAATCAGCCGGAATTGAGCATCAGGCCCTGTCAGGCGATATCAATAAACCCGAAGACATTTGCAGGGCCCTTAAAGGTGTGGGGTTGGAACCCGCAAAGGAGGTAGTCTACCTGCATACTTTTGCCCACCATGCCCTGACGGTTGATGCAAATAAAAACACTAACGGATCGCTCTCTCCGATGGCGGCCGGCCAGTTGAAGTACTACCTGGATAAGGAAGGACAGCTACTCGATGCCATGACCGTTTTAAGGCACTGGCAGCGACATTTGCAGGCCTGGGCAGACAGCATAGGCCAGTCCCGACTGCTGGTTCAGGAGGCCCATACACTGCCGGCCGACATAACTTTCGAGTATCTCGACCGGTCCGGAAATTTCTATATCGACACCATTCACGGCCTGTCGCACCAATACCTTATCGGTGCAGAAGCCTTTTTGATCCTTGCAGCAAACGCAGGCTTGTTCAACAAATACCAGGTTAAAGGATACCCGGAACTATCAAGCTATAGCCGGATTAGCCTGCACCACCTGACTAGAAGAGATTACAGCATCCGGTTTGCCACCGAAGGCGATATCAAAACCCTGCTGGAACTGGAAGAGCTATGCTGGAAAGAGCCTTTAAGGACTTCTAAGGCCCAGATACTCGCACGCATCAGGCAATACCCCGAAGGACAATTTGTACTGGAAAAAGAGGGAAACGTACTTGGAGTGATCTACAGCCAGCGCATAGCTAATGATGCTGAAATTGAAAAACATGATTCCGGCAACGTTCATGAATTACACGATCCTGCCGGAGCCATTATTCAACTCATCGCTGTAAACATACACCCGGACACACAAAACCTGGGCTACGGAGACCAACTGCTCGAATTCATGCTTCAGCGGTGCAGCCTTGTTCCCGGCGTGAACAGGGTAGTGGCAGTAAGCCTTTGCAAAAACTATAATGCCGGCGAAGACCTGCCGATTGAAAGGTACATTCAGCAAAAAGGCAGCAAGCAAGACCCTATTATGGCATTTCACGATGCACACGGGGCAAGAATTGTAAAGCCCATTGCCAACTATCGCCCGCTGGACTATGCTAACCAGGGCTATGGTGTACTCATAGAATATGATATCCTCAGCCGGGTAGCACAAAATAACAGGAACCGGTCAGCAGGTAACGACCAGCCATTGCCGGTTCAGGAAAAAACTCAGCTCAGCGAATCCCTTATCCGTCAATTTTTGAAGGACGCAGCAACCGGACTGCTGGATGTCGGTACGATCGATTTTGACCGCCCGGTAATGGAGACAGGCCTGAGTTCGGTAGACCTTATGGCACTGCAAAAGCAGATTGAAGAGAAATTTAACCAGCCATTGCAGCCAGGATTCTTCTTTGAATACAACAACCTGAACAAAGTCGTTGACTACCTCTCAACACTGGCGGCAGCTTCGGCTCCATCCGGTGTCCCGGCAAAAGAGAGCAGAGCACAGGCAGTTGATAAACAGCAAATCAGTCAATATTTACTGGAAAAAGTAAATGCCCTGCTGGACATCAGCATTACCCCGGCAGAATTTGACCGTCCGATCATGGAGATAGGCCTGAACTCTGCCGACCTGCTGTTACTTCAAAAGCAGATTGAAGAAAAATTCAATACCGAACTACAAGCCGGGTTTTTCTTCGAATACAACAACCTGAACAAAGTCATAGATTTCTTGTCAACCCAGACCAGTGCATTGACAAGCACATTACATGTGGAGGTCAAAGGACAGGAAAAATCAGACCAAACCGGAGGTGAGGATATGCTGGATACCGACATTGCCGTTGTAGGAGTTTCCTGCAAACTTCCCGGAGGCATTGAGTCTGCAGAGGAACTATGGGAAGCTTTGGCTTCTTCCAAAAGCATGATCAGCCCGTTCCCCAAAGAAAGGGGGCTGTGGCCATCCGGAGCAGAGAGACCGGGAGTAGATAAAGGTGGTTTCCTGCATCAGGGAGATACCTTTGATGCAGCATTCTTCCGCATGTCGCCCAAAGAAGCACAGGCTACCGACCCGCAGCAGCGTATATTGCTGGAGCTGGCCTGGGCATGTCTGGAAGATGCTTCCATTGTACCCGCCGCATTAAAAGGCTCAGATACCGGTGTATTCATCGGTGCCAGCAATTGTGACTATTACCGCCTCATGCAGTCTGCCAACCTGGAAACCCAGGCGCACCATGCCATAGGCAGCTCGCTGGCCGTACTGGCCAACCGGATCTCATATTTCTATGATTTTAATGGGCCAAGCCTGATCATTGATACCGCCTGTTCTGCTTCACTGGTGGCACTGCATACCGCCATCAGATCATTGCAGTCAGCGGAATGCTCGGCTGCACTGGTCGGTGGGGTCAACTTCATTTGCTACCCCGATCTGTCTGTTGCCTACCAGAGTGCAGGCATGCTGTCGCCGGATTCCAAATGTAAAGTATTTGATGCCAGCGCCAACGGCTACGTACGCTCAGAGGGAGCCGTGATGCTCATGCTCAAGCCCCTGCGCAAAGCCATAGAAGATAAAGACCAGATCCGCGCCGTCATTAAAGGCAGTGCCGTTAACCACGGAGGTCTGGGTGGAGGCCTCACGGTCCCTAACCCACAAAAGCAAAGTGAGTTGTACACTGCAGCCTGGAAAAACGCAGGCATATCACCTCAGAAACTGAGCTATATAGAAGCCCATGGTACCGGTACATCCCTGGGCGACCCTATTGAAATTCAGGGCATCAAAACAGCCTACAGCAAACTCGTTCCGGTTGAAGAAGCCAAAGCATGCAGCATTGGTTCAGTCAAAAGTAACGTCGGCCACCTCGAGTCAGCAGCAGGGATTACCGGCTTACTGAAAGTGATCCTGGCCATGCAGCACCGTCAGATACCTGCATCCATCAATTACAAAGACCTTAACCCCAAGATCCAGCTTGAAGGCACCTCTTTCCGCATTCAAAATGCCTTGCAGACCTGGGAAGCAGAAGCCCCACGTCTGGCAGGAGTGAGCAGCTTTGGATCAGGAGGAGCCAATGCCCATGTAGTGGTACAAGAATTTGCCACTGACACTAAAGAAACTATAGAGGTTGACCATAACCTGTTTGTATTGTCCGCAGCCAGTCAGGACAGGCTCAGGGAATATGCTGAAAAAGTTATTCACTGGTCAGAAAATGCAGCCGGATCAACCTCTTTTACCGATGCCATCTACAGCTGGCAGATAGGCCGCATGCCTATGAAACACAGGCTGGCCATCAGCGTAACAGGCTGGGAAGACCTGCGCCAGAAACTTCAGCAATGGCTGACAGGAGAGGAGAGTGCAGCCGTATGGACGGGACAGGTAAACCAGTCTTCCGGAGAAATACAGCAACAAGCCACATTACAGCTTACAGAAAAAGGCCTGGAGAAAATAGCACAACAGTGGATTGCCGGGGCAGATATTGACTGGACTCAATTATACACCAAAGATATTTTTGGAGAAAACCTGCCCAGGCGCATCAGCCTCCCGGGCTATCCGTTTGCCAAGAACCGCCACTGGATAGATATTACAGGTATCACACACCAGACACCTGAAAAGCGATCGGAGCAGGTGACCATAGTACAGCCGCAGGAACAGCAACAACAACCTGTTCAGCCTGTACAAATTCACATAGACAAGCCGGCGGCATCCGGCACACCTACAGCGCAAAAGTTTACACTGCCATCATTAAAAAAGCCGAGCAACGTCTCACTGGCTACACCAGAAACCCTGAAATTCAGCGATATCAAGGTGCAGGCAAAAAAAGTACCTGTCAGCCTGACCAGCACTTCAACGGGTATGGCCAAGGCAGCTCCAACCGGAGACTCCTATGTGAGCCTGTTTGACAACGGCAACGGCATCTACGAGATAAAAATAAATGACGGTAAAGAAAATAACCTCTCACAGGAAGTAGCAGCACAACTGGTGCATGCCCTCAAACATGTAAAAAAGGCATCAGCAAAAGTATTGATGCTGAGTGGCAACGGATCAGTATTCCTGCAAGGAGGGAGAGAAGCATTCAACCTGGCCATAGAAGAAAACCTGTATCACACCCTGGCATCATTTCCCTGTCCTGTTATCGCCATAATCCGGGGAGATGCCAGAGGTGCAGGTTTCATGGCAGGCGCACTATGCGATTTCATGGTTTGCAGTGAAGAAGGCACTTACACTTACCGTGTTGAAGGGTTGCTGCCCACTGTAAATGAAGAACAGTTATTAAAAGAACGGTTTGGGGAAGCCTTTGCCAGGGACTTGCTTTATCAGGCAACTGCACCATCCGGCAAAGACCTGAAAGCCAAAGGCTACAGTTTTCCCATTGTGCCCTCAGCTCAGGTGGAGGCTTATGCTTTAAAACTGGCAGAAGAACTTGCCAGGAAATCCGAAGCCTCTTTGAGCCTGCTCAGGCAGCATTTAGGCCGCCACATATTGGCCTGTACGGAGCAATTAATGGCTGCCGGCGTTTTAAAGGAGGAAAACACACAGGCCAATGGCCAAAAGAAACTTACATCCGGTTCCAAATACCTGAAAATAGAAAACCCTGCGGAGCAGATTCTCACGATAAGGATAAAGCAAGGCAGGAAGAAATACCAGTTAAAAGACCTGACCTCCGGCCTCACCAATATTCTGGGAAGGGTGGAGAAAAGCGAATATTACAAAGCCATTATCCTGACCAGTGACGACCCTGAATTTATATCAGTGGCAGATCAGGCAGGTTCGGCCAACGAGGTATTGCAACTACAGCAGTTGATCACCGGATCACCCGTGCCGGTTTTAGCCGCTATAGAATCAAATGCCAAAGATACAGGCTGGCTGATTGCCCAGTCATGTGATGTATGCATATACAACGAACAGGGCGTTTACATAGCGGCTCACCTGATGGAAGTCCCCGCTCTGGCACAAAGCGCCGCCATGATCTTTGGCCGGCGACTTGGCCACTATGTGTGCAAGGAAATATTACTGGCAGGCAAAGCATATACAGGCGCTGAATTAAAACAGCAAACCGGAGCCATAACCATAGCAGAAGATGCCCTGGCCGAAGCCATTCAACTGGCCGGGCAGTGGACAAAGCTGTCATACGAAGATGTGACAAGCTGGAAAAAGGAGAGGGCCGCAGCAACCGCCAAAGCCATAGAGCAACAGCCGGATTGGTTAGAGAGTGCGGAAGCCTTTGGCAAGCTGCCTGCGGCACCAACAGCTATTGACCTGAAATCACAGGTGATCAAAGCCACTATACATCCCGAAGGAATTGTTGAGGTGAAAATGGAAGACCGGGAAGCCAGGAACATGTTCTCCCCGGCATTTATGGAAGGGATCACTGAGGTATTCGGGCGCATAGCCCAAAAACCGGCCTGCAAAGTGGTGATCCTGACCGGATACGACAGCTACTTCATTTCCGGAGGCACCAAAGAAATGCTATTGGACATCCAGGAAGGAAAGATCAAGTTTACCGACTCCAGGATCTACCACCTGGCCATGGAGTGCAATGTCCCGGTGATTGCTGCCATGCAGGGGCACGGCATCGGAGCAGGGTGGTCCATGGGCATGTTTGCCGACTTCATTCTGTTCAGTGACGAGAGCCACTATGTAAGTCCGTACATGAATTACGGCTTTACCCCCGGAGCGGGCTCTACCATGATCTTCCCGGACAAGACAGGCTATGACCTGGCACGCGAAACCCTGCTCACAGCAGTGGAATACTCAGGCCGGGAGTTGAAAAATAAAGGACTGTTACTTCCTGTATTACCGCGCAAGGAAGTAATGGCAACCGCATTTGATCTGGCGAGACAAATTGCAGCCCACCCACGAGCTGCCCTTGTGGCGCTGAAACATCAGTTGACCGCTCATCTTCAGGCACGCCTGGAAGAAAACTATGCACTCGAACTGGCTATGCATGAGAAGACATTCGTGGGGCAGTCAGAAACACTGAAACAGATCCAAAGCAACTTCCATCAGGAAGGAAAGGTGCAGGCCACGCAACCCGTGGAAGCAGTGGCTCAGCATGCTTCCGTTCATGCCGATGTGCAGCCCGCCATCCTGGCTGCCCTAAAAGCCATGTTGGCGCAGGAGCTACACATGGAGGAAAGCGATATCGATGAAGACAGCCAGTTTGTAGATTTAGGCCTGGACTCCATCATCGGGGTAACCTGGATCCGCAAGATCAATGAAAAATACAAGATCCAGATCAACGCCACCAAAGTATACAGCTATCCGAACCTGAAGCAGTTCAGCAGCTATGTAAAAGAGCTGGCATTGCAGGCAGGTACCATTACACAGGCGCAGGCTCCGGTCGTTCCGCAAAATGCACCTGCTGTAACTGCAGACGTACAGCCCGTCATCCTGGCTACGCTAAAGGCCATGCTGGCACAGGAACTGCACATGGAGGAAAGCGATATCGATGAAGACAGCCAGTTTGTAGATTTAGGCCTGGATTCTATCATCGGGGTAACCTGGATCCGCAAGATCAATGAAAAGTACAAGGTCCAGATCAATGCCACCAAAGTATACAGCTACCCGAACCTGAAACAGTTCAGCAGCTATGTAAAAGAGGAAGCCGAAAAGAGCGGGACCTTACCCGTGGAGGTTAAACCGGCGCAGGAGAGTCAGCCTGTAATGGCACAACAGCATATCAGTGCTGAACCATTGACACAGAGCACCAAAGGTACTTCTGCAAAAGAAGAGGCTCAGGCTATTGCTATAATCGGTATGGCAGGGCAGTTCCCCGAGGCCAGGAACGTAGAGGAATTCTGGCAAAATATAGCCGGGGGCAAAAACTGCATCCGGGAAATACCCAAAAAGCGCTGGGACATTGACCAATACTATCAGGAAGGAGGGGCAACACCCGGAAAAACCTACAGCAGATGGATGGGCGCATTGGAAGAATATGACCTTTTCGATCCGTTGTTCTTCAACATTTCGCCATCAGAAGCGGAAAGCATGGACCCGCAGCAGAGACTGTTTTTACAAGCCTGCTGGCATGCGATAGAAAATGCAGGCTACAACCCCAAAGCACTGGGCAACAGCAAATGTGGTGTTTTTGTAGGTTGCGGACAGGGAGACTATCACCTGCTGTCAAGAGACCTGCAAATAAGTGCTTATGGATTTACCGGAGGTGATAACTCCATTCTGGCAGCACGCATCTCTTACTTCCTGAACTTGCAGGGCCCTTGCTTAACCATTGATACCGCCTGCTCATCATCTCTTGTAGCTATTGCCAATGCCTGCGATTCACTGGCTCTGGGCAAAAGCGATATGGTACTTGCCGGAGGTGTCTACATCGGAGCCGGACCGGATATGCACCTGAAAACATCGCAAATGGGCATGCTTTCACCAGATGGTAAATGCTACACCTTCGATCAGCGCGCCAATGGCTTTGTGCCGGGCGAAGGCGTTGGAGTAGTGATGTTGAAAAGGCTGGAAGATGCGGAAAAAGATAATGACAACATTCTTGGTGTAATTCAGGGATGGGGCGTAAATCAGGATGGTAAGACCAACGGCATTACAGCTCCGAATACAGAAGCACAATCCAGGTTACAACAGGAAGTTTACGATAAATACAAGATCGATCCGGCTTCGATCCAACTGGTAGAAGCACACGGAACAGGCACAAAACTAGGCGACCCCATTGAGGTTGAAGCCCTGGTAGAATCCTTTAAAAAATATACGCAGGAAAAAGAATATTGCGCTTTAGGTTCAGTGAAGAGTAATATCGGTCATTGCCTGATGGCGGCAGGAGTTGCCGGTATGATCAAGCTGGTCATGTCGATGAAGCACAAGCAACTGCCACCAACCATCAATTTTGAAAAGTTAAACGAGCATATCAGTCTGGACAACAGCCCGTTCTACGTGAACACTGAATTGAAAGACTGGAAAGTTGCAGATGCAGAATTGCGCAAAGCGGCTATCAGCTCCTTTGGCTTCAGTGGCACGAATGCTCACATCGTAGTGTCAGAATACCCGTCACCGGTAAGCGTGGCGGCTTCATCAACTTCTCAAAATGTTGATTGCATCATTCCGTTATCAGCCAGAACAGAAGAACAACTGAAACAAAAGGCCATTGACCTGCTGGATTATATCCGTAAGGAAGGGCAGTCGCTCAACCTCGCTGATATAGCCTACACCCTGCAAATTGGCAGAATGGATATGGGCCAGCGCCTTGGATTGGTGGCAAACAGCGTTGATCAACTGGCAGAAAAACTCCAGGCCTTTGTAGAAGGAAAGCCTGCGACCAACCTGTTTGCAGGAACAGCGAAACGCAATGAAGACACCCTTTCCCTGTTTGCCGAAGACATGGATCTTCAGGAAACCATAGACAAGTGGATACAGCAGAAAAAGCTATCAAACCTGGTTAACCTGTGGGTGAAAGGATACGAGCTGGATTGGAACAAAATGTATGGCAACACCAAGCCTAAGCGTACGCACTTACCGCTGTACCCTTTTGCCAAAGAGCGTTACTGGATTGATGCACAGGAAGCATTGTATTTTGCACCTGCTACAGCGGAGGCAGTGATCCATCCTTTGTTGCATAGAAACACCTCAACCCTGAATCAGCAGCGCTTTAGCTCCATTTTCAGCGGAGATGAGCCTTATCTGGATCAGGTGAATGGAGTGAAAGTACTGCCGGAACTGGCTACACTTGAAATGGCAAGAGCAGCCGTAGAACACTCATTGTCATCACCATCAGCAAAGATTGAATTGCGCAACATTGTCTGGGCTGAGCCGATGATTGCCGACACACAAAAGACCTTTAATATCAGCCTGTATGAGAAAGGCAACGGCCTGGTGGCTTATGAGATCAGCAGCGAGGCCGGGAATGAAGAAATCATATATAGCCAGGGAGAAGCCAGCCTGAGTCATTCGGAAACGTCTGGCCCGGTGGTGAACATAGAGCAGCTCAAAGGGCAAATGATACCGGGTGGGACTACCATCACGGATCAGGAACTTACAAACGTCCTTTTCGGAGAAACCCAATTTCTCGCCCGATTGAGTTTACCAGATCACACGGCGAACGGTCAAAGTGGATTTGGGCTCTACCCTGCTATTATGAAGCATACTTTAAGGGCAGCAGACATCTTCCGGAATGACCATCAGCAGTCGACACCGGTTAACTTAAGATCGGTACGCATCCTATCATCATGCACCTCCGCGATGTACGTCTGGGGGCGCTTTTCCCAACAGGCAGGTGAGCAAATCAGTCTGGATGTTGACCTCTGCGATAACCATGGCAATGTCTGCGTAGAGATGAGAGGATTGGCACTTAAGGTGAATGATCAGCAAAGCATACAGGCTTTTGTTGCCTCTGATAAAAGCTTAGGAGGTATCGAATCCTTCAAGGAAGAGGAAACCACACAACCCCTGTTTTTCAATGAAACCTGGGAAGCCCGGCCACATACTGCTACGGCATCTGTACCGGCAGACCAGCAAACCCTTATCTTCACGGATAAAGGTTTCCGCGAAACACTGATGGCCGAAACAAGCCATCCGTTATCCCGGGCAACGATAGTAGAGCAGAGCGGCCTTCCGGCAAATCAGCAAGAAATAGCCCGGATACTGAAACACCATGCAGAAGCAGGGAAAAACCTCCGCATCATCTACATGTGGACAAAAGGTCAGGGAGAGGCAGGCATTCACATGCTGTTTGACCTGTTCAAAGCCATTAAATCATCAGCATCAACCGTAGCACACGTGACCCTGGCCGGGCACTACGACCCTTCAAAGGCCAGCACCTGCTGGGATTATTCATGGATCGGGTTCGAAAGATCATTGAAACTGATCCTGCCCAATATTCAATTATCATTGCTGTATACCGATACCGGCACATGCACCCCGCAGCAACTGCTGGATGCCGCACAACACCAGGGTGTATTATGGTATAGGCACGGAAAAAGATACTTATTGTCGCTCCAAACATGTAAGCCCGGTAACACAACCGGAGAACCTGTACTGAAACAAAGTGGAAGTTATTTGATTACAGGCGGTTGCGGTAACCTGGGCTTGCAGTTTGCACGTTATCTGGCAGAGAATTACCATGCCAACCTCGTATTGACAGGCAGACGCCAGATGAATGCAGACATTGAAGCGCAGATCAATACATTAAAAGCGGCTGGCGCTGGGGAGGTGAGCTACCACACGGTAGACGTGAGCAGCGAAGAAGCTGTACGCACCTTGAAGGCGGAGCTGCCTTTTGAGATCACAGGCATAATCCATGCGGCCGGAGTAGAATCCTCAGAGCCATTTTACAACAGGTCAACTGAGAATATCAATGCCGTGCTGCGCCCCAAATCCATCGGCTCTATGCTGCTGGACGAGGCTTTTGATCAGCCTTCGCTGGATTTTATTTGCTACTTCTCTTCCGTATCAGCCTTCCTGGGCGACTTTGGTTCCTGCGATTATGCAGTAGCCAGCCGCTTCCAAATGGCCTACAGCCATTACCGGGAGCAAAAAGGACACCATGGCAAAACCATAGTGATCAACTGGCCGCTATGGCAGGAGGGAGGCATGGGCACAGCAGACTCGGCACAAACCTCATTTTATCTGAAAAGCAGCGGCCAGGAACCATTGCAAACCGCACAAGGTATCGGGATCTGGCATGACCTTTTGAAATCAGACAGGCTGCAAACCCTCGTTATGCTGGGCAAGCCATCTCGCGTAGAGCAGGTACTGAGAAGATCATATCAGGAAGAGCAGTCAGAAAAGACTGCGGTAGTTCAGGCCACAACCAACAGCATAGCAGGCAAAGGATGGAAACCTCAATACCAGGGGCTTTCACTAAAGGCATGCATCACTACCGATTTGAAACAAGTGGTATCAGCACTGACCAAGATCAGCCAAAACCAGCTCAATATCACAGAAAACCTCACCGATTATGGCTTCGACTCCATCAGCCTGAGCGAATTGGCCAAAAGGCTGACCAACCATTTCGGAGTGGAAATAACACCGGCGGTATTCTTTAGCGCCACTACCATTGATAAACTGAGTGAATACTTCCAGGAAGAGCACGCCGACCACATAGAGGCCTTTTACAGCCAGGCTAAAACCATGGTCAGCAGTGCCCCGGCAAAGATTACAACAAACCGGTTAAAAAGCCTTAAACAGGCTATTGGCCGTCGATATGCATCAGCGCTTAGCTCTGACACCCCAACCGCTGTTACCAATGAACCCATTGCGGTTGTGGGTATGTCGGGGCGATTCCCGCAGGCACGCACCGTGGAAGAACTATGGACATTGCTGGCAGAAGGCAAAGATGCTATAACCGAAATACCGGCCAACCGTTGGGATTGGCGCAAGTACTTCACCACGCCGGGAGATGAAAACAATACAATAACTACGAATAAAGGCGGCTTTATTCACGGTGTTGACGAGTTTGATCCCCTGTTTTTTGAGATCTCACCCCGTGAGGCCGAACAGATGGACCCGGCAGAAAGACTGCTCCTGATGGAAACCTATAAAGCCATTGAAGATGCCAGGGTTTCACCCGGCGAACTCAGAGGTCAGAAAGTAGGTGTGTTTGTTGGTATGGAAGAAGGGCAATACGACCTGATCACCGGAAAGCAAGGCATTACCACTACAGGCAATGCCATGATCAGTTCACGACTGTCATACTTCCTGGACCTGCATGGCCCGGCCATTGCCACAAATACCGCATGTTCATCCGGATTGGTTGCACTGCATCAGGCTGTCACCAGCCTGCGTCAGGGCGAATGTAAGTCGGCCATTGTAGCCGGTGTTTCATTGCTCATTTCACCTGACAGCTACGTGATGATGAGCGAGGCAGGCATGCTTTCACAAGACGGACATTGCCACACCTTCTCAAAAAATGCCGGAGGCATAGGCGTAGGAGAGTCCGTTGTGGTATTGATGTTGAAACCCTTGTCAGCAGCGGTTGCAGACGGCGATTCCATCTACGGTACCATCAAGGCCAGCGGCATCAATTTCGATGGCAAAACCAATGGCGTAACCGCTCCCAACGGAGACAGACAGGCAGAACTGATCGAAAAAGTTTATTCAGATTACCAGATCGACACCCATGACTTGTCATACATTGTAACCCATGGTACAGGCACCAAACTGGGCGATCCCGTAGAGATCAATGCCCTGGCCAAAGCCTTTAAAAAGCTGAACAGCGACAGGCCATCAGAAACAAAGCAGGGATATTGCGCATTGACTAGTTGCAAGAGCAACATAGGTCATACACTGGCGGCATCAGGTCTCGTGAGTGTGGTCAATTTATTGAAAGCCATACAGTACCGTCAGATCCCGGCCAGCCTGAATTGTGAGGAAGAAAATGACTACATCACATGGAATAACAGCCCCTTCTTTATCAATAAAGCAACCCGCGAATGGGACAAGGAGCAGGGCAAGCCATATCTTGGCGCCGTAAGCTCATTTGGCAGAAGCGGTACCAATGCCCACGTGGTAATTGAAGAATACCAGTCAGTGACAGAAGAAGTACAAACAGCACCTGTAACCCATTTGAACGAGAAAGTGGCCATTCTGCTTTCCGCAAGAACGGAAGAACAACTGCAACAAAAAGTCCGTGACCTGTTTGAACTCACCTCTTCAAAAGACAGTATTGACCTGCAGTCACTCGCTTACAGCCTCCAGGTATGCAGGGAAGAATTTGAAGTTCGTCTCGGCTTTCTCGTAAGTTCGGTAGACCAACTGGCTGAAAAGCTCCAGGCTTACCTTGACGGTGCAGAAGACATCGAAGATACCTGTCAGGGCAAAGTAAAGCGCAACCAGGAAGACATGAGCATCATCAATGATGATGAGGACATGAAAGAAGCGATTGATAAATGGATCAACCGCAGGAAACTTTCCAAACTGCTGGAACTTTGGGTTAAAGGCCTTACCCTGGATTGGAAGAAATTCTATGGAGAAAACAAACCAAAACGCATGGCCTTGCCGACCTATCCGTTTGCACAAGACCGCTACTGGATAGACGCCGCATCAAAAGGTCAGTATGAGCTATCGAGAACCCAATTGCATCCGTTGGTACATCGCAATACCTCTGACCTTTTACAGCAGAGCTATAGCTCAACATTCAGAGGCAGCGACCTTTTGGTGGGAGATTATCACTATAAAGAAAATACTATATTACCCGCAGCCGCTTACCTGGAAATGGCAAGAGCGGCAGTGGAAATGGCTATGCCAGCTATGGAAGAGCCTGCGGCCATCACCCTTCATCAATTGGAGTGGGCAGAACCCTGCATCGTCAATCAGGAACACAGCGTAAGGATCACACTGGCCGCTCAGGGCGATGAACTGGTCAGCTATGAGATCTTTAGCACGGAGGCAGGTGAGGAGCTCATCCATTTTACCGGATTTGCAGCCTTTACGCCTCAACCCGAAGCCCTGACCCTGGATGTCACGCAACTGATGAGCCATATGGGAGAAACCGTTGAGGTTTCCGGCTGGTATCATGCCCTCGAAAGTGCAGGTGTCAACTATGGCCGGTCGCTCCGGGCTATCAGTGCCATACATTTGGGAAGTGGAGAAGCATTAGTGAAACTAAAATTGACAGTCGCAGCCGAAGGTAATTTCATCCTGCACCCGGCCATTATGGATAGCGTATTCACGGCAGGTATGGCGTTGATCGCTGATGCGGAGCCTCTGGTACCCGTAGCCCTGGATTCAGTAACGACCATAGCAGCCTGCGCAGAAGAAATGTATGCCTGGGTCCGCTTCTCACCGGGAGCCAAGGCCAGTGACGAACAGATTAAACTGGACATTGACCTTTGCGACCTGCAAGGTAATGTAGCCGTGATCATAGAAGGTCTTGAATTGACCAACTTAAGTGCAGCATCATGGGTTATGAAAGGCACCGAATCAGGTACAGCCCTTTCATGGGATCAAGTGAGCTATCTTACCCACTGGGAAGAGCAGCCTGTACAAGAGAGCAATGTTGCTGTGGCTCAAAAAAATGTATTGATCGTGTGCGGAGATACCACAGGCTTTGAAAAGGACATCCTCGCACACTACAGGCAAGATGCAGAAGCAAAAACGCTGCTCATTCGGGTTGCGGATAAAACAAAACAGCTATCCGATCAGGAGTGGCAGTGCGGGGCAGATGATCCCGATGGTTTCAGAAGCTGTCTGAACGATGTTGAAGGCTTTGATACCTTATATTTCATCTCCATGGCAGAGCCAAAGGCAAAGGCCATTCGCCTGGAAAACCTGATCCATGGACAGGAAAGCAATGAAGTCCAGCTACTGCGTCTGATCAAGTACCTGAAACAAAGCAACAAGATCAGCGACAAAGTAGAGTCTTATGTGCTGACCCAGGATACCCACGCCATTCACCACGAACCTAACCAATTCACCGGTGCAGGTAATACCGGTCTGGCCTACTCACTGGCCCAGAGCAGCTATCAGTTCAGAGTAAGGAACCTTGACCTGTCATCGGAAGACCTGAAAACACCGGAGGGTCGCAAAAATACTCTGGATAGGATACTGCAGGAGCCGCCGGCAGACAGAGGCGAAGTATTCAAACTTCAATCTGGCAAGCGCTACCGACAGGTGCTGTATAAACTTAACTGGAACACGCAGAATCATCCTGCTATCCGTGAGCGCGGAGTCTACCTGATCGTAGGCGGAACAGGCACCGTAGGAAAGATCATGACGCGCAACCTGATAGAAAAGTACGACGCTACAGTAGTGTGGCTGGGACGAAGTGAGGAAACCTCAGAGCGTGTGCAGGCAGCTATGCAGCGATTTGACAATTATGCAGATAACCTGCTGTATGTTCAGGCAGACACTACTGATCCCGAGTCTATGAAGCAGGCCGTAGCTTCCATCAAACAAAAACATCAGACTATACAAGGAGCCATGTTTGCTGGCATGGTCTTCCGTTTTGAAAACTCACTGGACCAAACCACCGAATCAGAATTCAGGTCAATTTTTGATCTTAAAGCGCAGGGAAGCTGGGTATTCTACGATGCCCTGAAAGATGAGCCACTCGATTTTATGTGCTATTTTTCATCGGGACAGGCTTATTCCTTTTCCGGGGCATCCAAGCTTTCCGCCTATGCCTGCGGCATTACATATTCCGACAGCCTGGTGCATGCTATTCGCCAACAGGCAAAATTCCCGGTAGGGATCATCAACTGGGGATTCTGGAAGTCTACAACCGAAAACATCACAGAGACGAAAGACAAGGTGTCCAAAGCCAACTTTGATGCCCTTGAAGACCTCGAAGGTTTCAAATGCTTTGAGCAGTTTGTGGGAGAACTTCAGCAAGGCAGGATCCACCAGGTACTGTGTATGAAGGCATCGCAGCACATCGAAACTTTGATGAACTGCAACCGCGAAGACTACATTTCGCTTACAGGTGCTCCGGCTTCATCTTCGGCAACCCTGGATGAAAGTGAGATCGAGGTCCCTTATGAAAAAATCAAAAAACTAAAGCTTGCTGAAGAGAAGAGTGACCTGGAAGACTGGCTCGTGCAGTTGCTGTTCTGCCAGATCGATCAACTGGTGAAATCTGCCGGTTTGGATAAACCCAGGACCGTGTCAGGCCTTCGGGAGCAATGCGGGGTTTTAGATAAATATACCCCTTGGTGGGAGGCCTGCCTCAACAGGCTTAACCAAAACAAATATATCCAATGGAAAGGGGATACCATCACCCAATGGAAGAAGGTAGATGCTGAAACCACCTGGAAGAAGTGGCAGGTAGAGAAAGAAAAGTATCTGCAAAACCCGGATCGCAAAGCCTGGGTAGGTTTGGTGAACGACTGTCTTGAAAGGATACCTGACATACTTCAGGGCAAAACCCTGGCAACAGATGTCATCTTCCCTAACTCCTCTATGGAGAAAGTGGAAGGGGTGTACAAGAACAACCTGATGTCTGATACCTTCAATGAGATCGTGGCCAATGCCGTTGTAGCTTATGTACAACAAAAGTTGGAGGCAGATCCGAATGCGAGATTGAGGATGTTGGAGATAGGCGCAGGCACGGGAGGCACATCCGCCGTAATTTTTAACAGATTGCAGCCTTACAAAGTATCCATTGAAAAATACTGTTATACTGACCTTTCAAAGGCATTCTTCTTCCATGCAGAGAAAAACTACCTGCCAGATAACCCTTATATAACCTGTCAGCGACTGGATATTGAGCAGCCGGTTGACGATCAGGGTATCGAGGTAGGCACCTATGACCTGGTTATCGCTACCAATGTATTGCACGCGACCAGGGACATCAGACGTACCTTAAGAAATGCCAAAGCCGTACTTCATCAGGAAGGTTATATCCTGATCAATGAACTGAGTACCCCGGCACTGTTTAACCACCTGACTTTTGGCTTGCTGGATGGCTGGTGGCTATTTACCGATGCCGAGCTTCGCATGCCGGGCAGTCCGGGACTATACCCGGCCGGTTGGCAGCGCGTATTGGAAGAAGAAGGGTTCCCGGCAGTACTCTTCCCAGCCGAAGAAGCACACTTGCTCGGGCAGCAAATTATACTGGCACAAAGTGATGGGGCCATCAGAAGAAAAATATCAGTGAAAACAAAGGAGAAAATTGCACCGAAAACCCCGGCAGTGGTGAAAACCAAACCGGTACAGATACCCGTGCAGAAGCAGAAAGCGGTTCAAATGAAAAAGCCGCAGCCCGCTGCAAAACCTTCACTGAACATACAGGATTACATCCGCACCAAAATATTGAGTTGCTTATCAGAAACCTTGAAGATATCTGCCGATGGTATCGATCCCGATATAGCATTTTCAGATTACGGTATCGACTCCATTTTGGGAGTAAGTTTTATTAACCAGATCAATGAAGCACTGAAGATTTCGCTCAATACTGCTATTATTTTTGAACATTCTACAGTAAACCGTTTGAGCAAACACGTGATGAACTCCTACCAGTCGCAGATTGAGCCTGATATTGAAGCTCAGGCCATAGCGACTGTGGAGGAGGAAACGGAAACAGTATCGCAGGTGTTTGAAGAAAGAACTGCCGGCAGGGTAAATGTTTTGCCTCAAAGCAGATTTACCTTTAGAAATAAACAATCATCAAGGTTAGCAGGCACTGCCAACACAAAGGCTAATACCTCAGAGATAGCTGTAGTGGGTATATCAGGCATGTTCCCGAAAGCCGAAAACATTGAAGCCTTCTGGCACAACCTGGAACAGGGAATAGACGGCGTGGACGAACTTCCTGAACGCTACCTGGATCAGAAAAACTTTTTCAGCCCCAAAAAGCAGGCAGGCAAGACCCGTTGCAAATGGGGAGGAATAGTAGAAGACAGAGACTGTTTCGATCCGCTGTTCTTCAACATTTCACCGAAAGAAGCCGAATCTATGAACCCGCACCAGCGCCTCGTACTACAGGAAAGCTGGAATGCCCTTGAAAATGCCGGGTATAATCCCCGCACACTTTCAGGTTCCCAGACAGGTATCTACATAGGAGCCGAGCCTACAGGGTATAGCGGAGACACCTTTACCGGTTATTCCGATGCGATCATAGCCTCCCGATTGTCATACATTCTGAATCTGAATGGCCCGTCATTCGTAGTCAATACAGGCTGTTCTTCATCAGCAGTAGCCCTGCACCTCGCTTGTGAAAGTCTGAGGAACAGGGAATCAGACATGGCATTGGCCGGAGGAGTTAACGCCTGCCTGGAGCAGAACATGCTGATCCGTCTGGATGAAATAGAAATGCTCTCTCCTGGCGGCCGTTGCTTTACCTTTGATGAGTCTGCCAATGGTACCATCATGTCAGAAGGTGTAGGTATCGTGGTGCTGAAACGCCTTGACGACGCCATAGAAGCAGGGGATAAAATCTACGGATTGATTTCCGGATCGGGCATTAATCAGGATGGGGCCAGCAATGGCATAACAGCGCCCAACGGAGAAGCCCAGGAAAAACTCATTGTGGATGTTTATAAAAAATTCAACATCGACCCTGAGAAGATCAGCTACGTAGAAGCGCACGGCACCGGTACCAAACTGGGTGATCCGGTGGAAACCAATGCCCTGGTAAGAGCCTTCCGCACCTTCACGGAAAGCAAAGAGTTTTGTGCCGTAGGCAGTGCCAAGTCATACATTGGCCATACCGCAGCGGCAGCAGGAGTTATCGGATTGATCAAAGTGCTGTTATCTATGCAGCACAACAAAATACCGAAGTTGCTAAATTTCAAGACCTTAAATCCTTTGATCGAATTTAACGGGTCTCCTTTCTACATCAATACAGAGGTGCAGGATTGGGAGCCGTCAAAAGATGGGCCACGCATGGCAGCGATCAACTCTTTTGGGCATAGCGGCACAAATGCGCACCTGGTAGTGAAAGAGTTTATTCAGCCTGAGCGCAAGCCGGTTACGAAGAGCAGTGAGCCTGTAATCGTACCCCTTTCGGCAAAAACACCGGAGCAACTGATGCAAAAAGCTACAGCGCTTCTGAAGTTTGTTCAGGTCAGCCAGGAAGGTACAGCAGAAGTTATTGACCTTGTAGAAATGGCCTATACCTTACAGATTGGCAGGGAAGCCATGGAAGAGCGTTTCGCATGTATTGTGAATTCAGTTGAAGAGCTGGCAGATAAACTGCAAGCCTTTGTTAACGGAGAACGCAACATTCAAAACACCTGGGTAGGACAGGCCAAACGAAACAAAGACATCCATGCCCTGTTCAGTGGTGACCTCGACCTGCAGGAAATCATCGATAAGTGGATCGCTAAAAATAAACTGTCAAGCCTTGCAGACCTTTGGGTTAAAGGCCTTGACCTTGATTGGCTCAAATTGTATCACGAAGTTAAACCTCATAAAGCACATTTGCCATCGTATCCATTTGCCAAAGAGCGTTACTGGTATCAGGCAACCAAGGGAGGAGTACAGACAAAACCAACAGGATTGGTTGGTGCAGTCATTCACCCGCTGTTGCACCAGAATACCTCTGATCTTAACCAGCTAAGCTACACTACCACGTTTAGTGGCGAGGAGTTCTTCCTGGCGGATCATAGGGTAAATGAAAGCAAAATACTTCCTGCAGTAGCTTATCTGGAAATGGCCCGGGTCGCAGCCAACATGGCACTGCCTGTTCATGATGAACCATTCATTCTGGAGCTTCACAATACCGTTTGGCTCAAGCCTGTGGTAGTTGAAGGGCAAAAGCAGGTAACCATAGCCCTCTTTGAGAGTGAGGAAGATGGAGCCTTTGAAAAAATAGACTTCGAAATCTACAGCCTGGACAACGGAACTGATGACCAGGACGGAGAAACCATACACTGCCAGGGACAGGCCATATTCGGAAGACACGAAATACCGGCCAGACTCGACATCGACAGGCTAAGGGCACAAATGCAACACGGCACCATAGAACCTGATACGGTATATGATGCCTTCAGGCAAATGGGAACGGATTATGGCCCCGCACACCAGTGTGTAACCGCCGTATACATCGGAGAAAACCAACTGCTGGCCCACCTTAGCATGCAGCAGGACAGTCAGCATGATTATATTCTGCATCCTGCCATGATGGATTGTGCGCTTCAGGCATGTATAGGTTTAATGTTGGATCTGGATGATCTGCCATCAAGTCCGCTACTTCCTTTTGCATTGGAATCTGTGAGGGTAATTGCAGCCTGCACTGAAGAAATGCATGTATGGGCACGTTACGTTCAGGGAAGCCAGCCAGGGGATAAGCTCATCAAGCTCGACATTGACCTCTGCGATCAGGAAGGAAATGTATGTGTACAAATGCACGGGTTTTCATCTCGGTCACTGGATGGACAAATTGAGCATTCAACCCAAAAATCAATCAGTTCCCGGTCTTATGACGACGGCTTTTATAATAACATCATTGAGAAAATTTTGAACAATGAACTCACCGTGGAGGAAGCGGCTGAACTTGATTAAATGACCCGGTAAGTCGGAAGTGATCGGTGGTCGGTAAATAGGTGCTCGGTAGTTTGGGAAGTGTGTTAGAGAAATGGAATTTTGAATATTTCCACTACTTCCCAGTAGAGTCTCTTACTTCCGAGTAGAGTCTCTCGCAGAGGACTCTACGTCCTTCGGAGGCAAGGACTTATTGGATTGAATTTCAGGTTGTGGGACAATGAAAAATCCCACATCTCACATTTCAAATCGCATTATTAAAAAATGGAATTACTAAAGATATATCAGGACCTCTCCAGGGGGAAACTTACACAGCAAGAGGCATTGGAGAAGATCAAGGCAATAAAGCAGCGGGAGCAAAGCGCAGGCGCGGGCAGGCTGTTGGCCAAGCCGTCCTGGGAGCAGGCTTCGGCGAGCACACCTTCAGGGGCCGGGCCGGAGTATGCTGAGCATCATGTGGTTTTGTGTGAGATGCCTCACCTCAAAAGCAAGTCCCTGAGTACGAGACTTGCCAATAGCCACGTATTACAGTTGTCTGCTGATAGCCAAAAAAACATTGCCGGGCGATACAGTCACTACGCCCTGACATGTTTCGAACTGGTCCGTAAAATACTGAGCAGCAAGCCGGAAGGAAAAGTGCTCATGCAATTGGTAATAGCCAACCACGAAGAGCAGACCATTTTTGCAGGGCTTTCAGGTTTACTAAAAACCGCCGGTTTGGAAAATCCGCAACTGGTTCATCAGGTCATGATCACTGACCCCAAAATTAGTGAAGATGAACTGGTGACTCAACTGAAAGCCAACCAGGCCGAACAGCAAAATACATTAATTAAATATGAGCATGGCACACGGTATGTCATGCAACTGAAAGAGATAAATGCTAATCAGAAGCAGTCTAAAATTGCTTTCAAAGATCAGGGAGTTTACATCATCACCGGCGGACTCGGAGGCTTGGGTGTAGTATTCACCAAAGAACTCCTCAGGCAGACGTCCAGAGCCAGGGTTATCCTGACGGGCCGTTCTGAACTGACCGCAGAAAAGCAAGCCATTTTGGAGGCATTGCCTGTTGGCAAACATACCGTTGAGTATCAGCAAATGGATATGAATGATGCGGCACAGGTTAAAAAGACCATAACATCTATCATCAAAACACATCAGCAGCTCAATGGGATCATTCATAGTGCAGGCGTGGCCTTTGATAATTTTATCCTCAAAAAATCAAACGAAGAGTTTGAGAAAGTACTGGCCCCTAAAGTATCCGGTACATTGAACCTGGACGAAGCTACCAAAGATATTGACCTCGATTTTCTGGTGCTGTTTTCATCCATCACCGCTATGATGGGCAATGTAGGACAGTCAGATTATGCCGTAGCCAATGGATTTATGGATCACTTTGCCACCTATCGCAACCAGCTCGTGGAGGCAGGTCAGCGGAATGGACAGACCCTGTCTATCAACTGGCCACTCTGGCAGGAGGGCGGTATGCAGATGGCTGGTGAAACCCGGGAAGCATTGCGCAAGACTTTTGGTATGCACCCCATGCCCGCCAGCAGTGGCGTATTTACATTTCATTATGGTTTGCAATCAGGCTATAGCCAGACGATGGTGATGCAAGGTGATCTGGCAACGATGCGCAAAGCCCTTCTTGAAAATCAACAAACCAAAGAAAAGGCAGTTCCTGCATCATCACGTATGGAGTGGGACGTTGCAAAAGTCAGCCCTGAAAACCTCACGGAGCAAACACAGGAATATTTACGCAAGCAGTTTGCCGTGGTGCTGGGGCTTTCGGCTGACAAAATTGATCCACAGGCAGCCCTGGAGAAATATGGTATTGATTCCATATTGGCCATGAGCCTGACTGCACAACTGGAAAAGACCTTTGACGCTTTGCCTAAAACCCTCTTTTTCGAATATCAAACCATTCAGGAGCTCACTGAGTACTTTATCAAGTATCACATCGATAAATTATCCGGCCTCTTTGCCACAGGTAAAAGAGCTCAGGAAGTCCCGGTAGAGATACAGCAGGGGCCAATAACCAGAAACATTAGCAAAAGACGATTAAGCCGCAGACGACATACTGCTGCTTCAAAACCTACCAGCAGAAAGACCCATGACGATGATCCGATAGTGATTGTCGGTCTGAGTGGTCGCTACCCCGAAGCTGCCAATATTGAAGCCTACTGGCGCAACCTTCGGGACGGGAAAGACTGTATCACTGAAGTACCTAAAGACCGTTGGGACTGGGAGGAATACTACAGTGAAGACCGCACCAAAACAGGGCAGCATTTCAGCAAATGGGGAGGTTTTATTGAAGGTGTAGACGAGTTTGATCCCCGCTTTTTCAATATTTCACCCAGAGAAGCCGCCTCTATCGACCCACAGGAGCGCCTGTTTTTACAGCACGCCTGGATGGCTGTAGAGGATGCAGGCTACACCAGAGCCAGCCTGCAGATCGCTCATGAGGATGATATGGCTGGTCAGGTAGGTGTTTATGTAGGAGTGATGTACAGCGAGTATCAGCTATTTGGTGCAGAGGAAAGCATGCGAGGCAATCGCATGGGGATTTCCGGCAGCTACGCCAGCGTGGCCAACAGGGTATCCTATTTTCTGAACCTCCATGGCCCCAGCATGACCATCGATACCATGTGTTCCTCATCACTGACAGCCATTCACATCGCCTGTCAGGACCTGAAAGAAGGACGCACCAACCTGGCCATTGCCGGAGGGGTTAATGTAAGCATCCATCCCAACAAATACCTGATGCTCAGTGCCGGGCAGTTCATTTCCAACGATGGCCATTGCCAAAGCTTTGGCGAAGGGGGCGACGGATATATCCCGGGTGAAGGCGTAGGAGCCGTAGTGCTGAAACGCCTGTCAGAAGCTAAAAGAGATGGCAACCACATTTATGGAATTATCAAAGGCAGCTCACTGAACCACGGGGGAAAAACCAATGGTTACAGTGTGCCTAACCCTAAGGCGCAGGCAAGCGCGATTACAAGAGCTTTAAAGGAAGCCGGTACCGACCCGCGCCATATCAGCTACATAGAAGCCCACGGCACAGGTACCAAACTCGGAGACCCGATCGAGATAGCGGCCCTTACCAGGGCCTTTCATCAAAACAATGAAGATAAAGGCTACTGCCTCATAGGCTCAGCCAAGTCCAACATAGGGCATTGCGAATCAGCAGCCGGTATTGCCGGGCTTACCAAAATATTACTACAGATGCAGCACAGGAAGATCGTACCTTCGCTGCATTCCAAACGGTTGAATCCGCATATTGATTTTGAAAAAACGCCATTCACCGTTAACCAGACCTTAACAGATTGGGAGCAACCTCAAATCAACGGTGAGGTATTGCCCCGGATAGCAGGTATATCTTCTTTCGGTGCAGGAGGCTCAAATGCCCACATCATTATAGAAGAGTATCCGGTTACAGAAAAGGCAAGTGTGCTGAATGGTGCTAAAATAATCATTCCGCTATCTGCAAGAACAGCAGACCAGTTGAAGCAGAAGGCCCATGACCTGCTTGAGTTCATCCATTTATCAGAGCAGGAAGACAGGCCGGTGGACCTGGAGGCCATGGCATATACCTTACAGGTTGGTCGTGAAGCCATGGAAGAGCGTTTGGGCCTTGTGGTCAGCTCACCGGACCAACTGGCAGAGAAGCTACAGGCTTACCTCAGCGGTCGGGAAGGTATCGAAGACTTTTATCAGGGACGTGTAAAACGCAGTCAGGACTCCGTACAGATGTTCGCCACAGAGGCAGACATGCAACAAACCGTAGCCAATTGGGTAGCCGATAAAAAGCTGAGCAAACTCCTTGACCTCTGGATCAAAGGAGTGGAACTGGATTGGCAAAAGCTTTATGGGGCATCCCGTCCTAAAATTATCAGTCTGCCGGCTTATCCTTTTGCCAGAGAGCGTTACTGGGTGGATATCTCAGAAACACCGCTGCTATCAGGAGCTACATCTGCAGTGGTTTTGCACCCATTGGTACATACCAATTCATCCGACTTCACCCAGCAAAGCTACAGCTCTGTTTTCAGGGGAGATGAATTCTTTGTGTCTGATTATCAATTGAATATCGGTGGTCTGCAAAAAGCATTTCCGGCAGTGGCAACCCTTGAAATGGCGCGGGCAGCTATTGAGCAGTCGTTGCCAGCGCAAGAAGAGCCATATGTGCTGGAACTGCGCAACATCGTTTGGGCTGACGCTGCCGTAGTCAGCAACAACTGGCAGCTCAACATTGCTTTGTTTGCCCAGACATCAGACACCGTTGATTTTGAAATTTACAGCATTGAGCAAAACGGAGAGGTTGTACATTGTCAGGCACAGGCAATGGCTACCCGTCAACCTTCTCCGGCTGCTCTTAATCTCGCACAGCTCGGAGGCCAGATGAACAGCGCTCAGGTGACTGCACAAAGCCTTTACACGGCCTTTAATAGCATGGGGCTGGCTTATGGAGCATCTTATCAGGCCATCAACACCATCTATAAAGGCAGCGGACAACTGCTGGCACACCTGAACTTGCCTGAAGCCGTAGAGCAAAACCGAGAACAATACATACTGCATCCGTCTATGGCCGAGGGAGCCTTACAGGCGGGTATAGCTTTGCTGACAGACATTCAACAGCCTTTGGCGCGGCCGCTGCTGCCAGACAGCATGGATTCCATAAGCTTGCTCAGTAGCTGTACCGAAGAAATGTATGCCTGGGTACGCCACTCAAATGACAGTCAGAACAAGGTCGATATTGACCTGTGTGATGCGCAGGGCAAAGTATGTGTACAAATGCGCGGAGTTAGCTACTATCAGGAGGCGGTAAGCGTGGCAGAGCAGCCATTGCAGCAACAAGCCGCACCGGTTCAGCAACCTGTATCAGCGCACCAGCCTGCGACAAAGTCGGTAAAATCAGAGCCCAGGCAAATACACATAACACCCCCGGCAGGGAAGAATTCTGCTTCAAAGGGTTTGCCTGTAGCTCAAAAATTTGAGAAAGTATCCCTGAAAAAGCCATCTAATGTATCATTGGTGACCCCGGAGACCCTGAAATTGGACCGGGTATCTACACCAAAGGCAGTGATCAGCCTGTCCAGCACTTCGGCAGGGATGACCAAGGCAACACCATCCACCAACGGAGCTTCTTATATAAGCCTGTTTGATAAGGGTAATGGCATCTACGAGTTGAAAATAAATGCCAAAGACAATACCCTTTCCCGGGAAGTAGCAGCACAATTGGTGCATGCCCTCGGCTACGTCAGGCAACTGGAAGTAGTAAAAGTACTGATGCTGAGCGGAAGCGGTTCTGTGTTCCTGCAAGGAGCCAGAGAAGAATTTAACGTTGCCATAGAAGAAAACCTGTACCAAACCCTGGCATCATTTCCTTGTCCATTGGTAGCAGTCATGCAGGGAGATGCCACGGGGGCAGGTTTTATGGTGGCTGCATTGAGCGACTTTATGGTCGGTAGCGAAGAGCGCAACTACACTTACAAAGCGGAAGGTTTACTGTCCACCGCAAGTGAAGAAAGTGTGCTTACAGAGCGCTTTGGAGAAGCTTTTGCAAAGGACATGCTATACCAGTCCACAGCAAAAACGGGCAGGGAGCTGAAGGCCAATGGCTGGAGTTTTCCTATTGTACCATCAGCAGAAGTGGAGGCTTATGCTGAAAAATTAGCAGAAGACCTGGCCAGCAAATCAGCCACATCCCTGAGCCTGCTTAAGCAGCACTTAGGCCGGCATATACTGGCAGAAGCTGAAAAGCTCAAGGCAGTAGCAAATTTAAAAGCCGAAAAGAAAGCCTCAGCAAGTCATCAAATCACCAGCAAAACCAAACTACTTAAAGTAGAAGTAGGAGAGCAGGTGCTGACTCTGAATATTTCGAAAAGCAAGAAGAAAGATAAGTTAAAAGATATAGCATCAGGCCTGTCCGGTATCTTCGGCCAGATCGAAAAAGGCAAATACTACAACGCCGTTATACTGACCAGCGATGATGCTGAATATATTTCCGGAGGTAATTCAGACCAGGTTATTGAAATTCTGAATATCCTGAATGCATCGCCCGTACCGGTAATCGCTGCTACAGCAGGGGCAATCGATGCGGGCTGGCTGATCAGCCAGTCATGCGATACCTGTATCTATCAGGAGAAAGGCACCTATTCGGCAACCGGCCTTTTACAAGACACTAAGCTGGCTGGCATGGCTACCATGATATTCAGCGACAGACTGAATCACTATCTTGGCAAGGAGATATTGCTTACGGGCAAATCATTGACCGGTGCAGCGCTAAAGCAGACAGGAGGCATAGTGGTCTCGAAAGATGTACAGTCAGAGGCTCAGCAACTGGCTCAGCAGTGGACCCAACTGCCGTGGGAAGCCGTAAACTCCTGGAAGAAGGAGAGAGCAGCAGCCATAACCGCAGCGCAAAAGCAATTACCAGAGTGGGTGGAGATAGAAGGGAAAACCTCAGGCACCTTACCTGAATTAGCAACGGCCATCAAGCTCAGGTCATCCGTGATTAAAGCCACGGTTCATCCTGAAGGTATTGTAGAAGTAAGGATGGAAGACCGGGAGGCGAAGAACATGTTCTCTCCGGCATTCATCGAAGGCATGGTAGAGGTTTTCGAACATATCGATAAGACCCCTGGGTATAAAGTGGTAGTACTCTCCGGGTACGACAGTTACTTTGCATCAGGCGGAACCAAAGAAAGCTTGCTCGCCATTCAGGAAGGCAAGGCCAAATTCACTGATACCAAGATCTTCCAGTTAGCACTGAACTGTAAGCTTCCGGTCATTGCGGCCATGCAGGGCCACGGCATCGGGGCGGGATGGTCTATGGGTATGTTTGCAGACTTTACCCTGTTCAGTGAAGAGAGCCACTATGTAAGCCCATACATGAACTACGGCTTCACTCCCGGAGCAGGAGCCACCATGATATTCCCTGATAGAACAGGGTATGACCTGGCCCGCGAGACCTTAATGACAGCCGTTGAGTACTCAGGCAGTGAGCTAAAAGAGAAAGGCTTATCGTTACCGGTACTGCCCAGAAAACAAATGCTCTCCGCTGCCTTTGAGCTGGCAAAAGAGATTGCAAAACACTCCCGCAGCAGCCTGATAGCCTTCAAGCATCAGGTGACCAGGCATCTATACGATCTGCTCGATGAAACACTGAGCAGTGAACTGGACATGCACGAGAAGACCTTTGTAGGCAAGACGGATACACTGAACCAGATAGAAAGCAACTTTTATAGTGCTTCCGGAGAGGTGCAGCCGCAGGCATTGCCGGTAGAGCAGGCACCTGCTCAGGTTCCGAAAAGTACTGCTTACAGCACCGATGCCTTGCCCGAAATCATCAACAGTCTCAAAAAGCTGCTGGCTAAAGAACTGCACATGCAGGTGGATGAGATCGATGAAGACAGTCAGTTTGTAGACCTTGGGCTGGACTCTATTATCGGCGTAACGTTCATCCGTAAGATCAGCGATAAATATAATATTCCATTACAGGCCACAATCGTGTATAGCTACTCCACGATTGCCAAACTGGCCGGTCATGTGAAGGAAGAAGCTGAAAAACTGGGTACACTGGTCAGTGAGCCTGCTGCTCCTGCGGTGGTTGAAACGCCAGTTGAAACACCACAGGTAAACACCGGTACTACATCTGATGCCGATGTGCTTCCCGAAATCATTAACAGTCTCAAAAAGCTGCTGGCTAAAGAGCTGCACATGCAGGTGGATGAGATTGATGAAGACAGCCAGTTTGTAGACCTCGGGCTGGACTCCATCATTGGAGTAACCTTCATTCGCAAGATCAGTGATCAGTACAATATTCCGCTACAGGCTACTATTGTTTACAGCTACTCCACCATCGCGAAGCTTAGCCGGCATGTGAAAGAGGAAGGAGAACGACTGGGCACGATAGTCAGTAAGCCGGCGACACCTGCGCCAGCCCCGGTAGAAACTCCTGCCGCACAGGCTGCCAGAAAAGTGATCACCAAACTGGCCGGAAAGAAACTGGAGTCATGGCGCAATGGCGCAACCTTAAGAACGACTTCAACAGCCAAAAGGTCTAACCAGTCTCAGACCATCGCAGTGGTGGGTATGGCCGGTCAGTTCCCTGAAGCCAAAAACGTAGAAGAGTTCTGGCAAAATATTGCTCAAGGCAAAAACTGTATCAGCGAAATACCTCAGGAGCGTTGGGATATCCACAAATACTTTCACGAAGGCGATCCCGTACCTGGGAAAACGACCAGCAAATGGATGGGACAATTGGAGGAATATGATCTTTTCGATCCGTTGTTCTTCACCATTTCGCCCATTGAAGCAGAAAGCATGGACCCGCAGCAACGTTTGTTTTTACAGAGCTGCTGGCACGCGATAGAAAATGCAGGCTACAATCCGCATGCATTATCCGGTAGCAAATGTGGAGTCTATGTAGGATGTGCCTATGGCGACTATCAGAACTTATCCCGGGAGCAACAGCTAAGTGCGCAAGGCTTTACCGGAGGTTCTACTTCCATACTGGCAGCGCGTGTATCTTACTTCCTGAACCTGCAAGGGCCCTGTATATCTATGGATACCGCATGTTCATCCTCACTCGTGGCTATAGCCAATGCCTGCGACAGCCTCGTAGCCGGTAGCATTGACTCCGCCCTGGCAGGTGGCGTTTATGTGATGGGTGGCCCCGATATGCACATCAAAACATCCCAGTCAGGCATGCTGTCACCGGACGGTAAATGCTATACCTTCGATCAGCGCGCCAATGGCTTTGTGCCGGGTGAAGGCGTAGGGGTAGTCATGCTCAAAAGGCTTGAAGATGCTGAAAGAGATAATGACAATATCCTGGGCACGATCCGGGGATGGGGTGTAAATCAGGATGGTAAAACTAATGGAATTACTGCTCCTAATACCGAATCACAGATCTTTTTGGAGCAGCAGGTCTATGACCAGTTCAAGATCGACCCGAATGACATTCAACTTGTTGAAGCGCACGGTACCGGCACCAAGCTGGGAGATCCGATTGAGGTAGACGGATTGAAGAGGTCGTTCAAAAAATATACTCAGGAAAAGGAATATTGCGCATTAGGTTCTGTAAAGAGCAACATAGGCCACTGCCTGACCGCAGCAGGTGTAGCAGGCTTCATCAAAGTGCTGCAAGCCATGAAGCACCAACAGTTGCCACCAACGATAAATTTTGAACAATTAAACGAACATATCAGTCTTGATAACAGTCCTTTCTTCGTGAACACTGAGCTGAGAGACTGGAAAGTGAAAGAAACCAAACAACGGCTTGCAGCTATCAGCTCATTTGGTTTTAGTGGTACCAATGCCCATCTGGTTTTGGGAGAATATGTTCCTCAGTCCGTAACCATGAAAAAACCGGTTCAGGTCATCACCCAGAATGATGAGCACATGATCCCGCTTTCGGCCAGGTCTGAAAAGCAACTGAAGCAAAAAGCTTATGACCTGCTGAGATACATTGAAAAAGAGCGTGAATCTATCGACCTGGTAGAAATGGCCTACACCCTGCAAGTGGGCAGGGAAGCTATGGAAGAACGGCTGGGCTTTATGGCAGGCAGCGTAGACCAGTTGGCTCAAAAACTTAGGGCCTATATGGAAGGAGAAGAGGAAATAACCGGCATGTATCAGGGCGAGGTGAAGAAAAATAAAGAAGGCCTGCGCATTATCAGCAACGATGAAGACATGCGCGAAGCCATCATCAAAAACTGGATCGCTCAAAAGAAACTGTCGAAACTTCTGGATTTATGGGTTAAAGGACTCAACCTCGACTGGAGCAAGCTTTATGGTGAGAATAAACCTAAACGCATGAGCCTGCCGGTATATCCGTTTGCCAAAGAGCGGTATTGGATTGAAATGAGTGATGAAGCCCACATGATTGCCAACGGTAAGGCAACCGCAGTACTGCATCCATTACTCCATACTAACACCTCTGACTTTAGCAGGCAGAGCTACAGTGCTACTTTTAACGGCGAAGAGTTCTTCTTAAGAGACCATCAGGTATACAAACAGAAAGTACTTCCCGGAGTGGCATATCTTGAGATGATCCGGGAAGCGATCAGGCGTTCGATGCCTGAGTCAACCGCATCATCTGTGCTGGAATTGCACAATATTGGCTGGATTCAACCTTTCAGTGTGAACGACAGAAAGCAAATCAATGCAGCCCTGTACCTGGATGATTCCGGCCTGGTGGAGGGCGACCTGATATACTATGAAATATTCAGTGATCAGGAAGGCGAAGAAGCCACCCATTTTCAGGGACAGGCCATATTCAGCGATAGGGCGGAGGCCGAAAAACTGGATATAGCGCAACTCAGAGCGCAGATGAAAGCGGGAAAACTGGAGCGCAGCAATATATACTCGGCGTTCACCCAAATGGAACTTTACTATGGCCCGGCACATCAGGGAATAGAGGCTATCTACAAAGGAGAAGGACAGGTAATGGCAGATCTTACGCTTCCGGCAGCAGTTGAAAATGAACAGGAAGGCTACATACTGCACCCGAGCCTGATGGACAGTGCTTTGCAAGCGTCTATTGGTCTGTTCCAGGGATTGGATCAGGTGCCATCGCAGCCTATGCTGCCTTTTGCGCTGGAGTCATTGAGCATTATCTCAGCCTGCACCAAAAAGATGGTTGCCTGGGTGAGGTACTCGCCCGACAGCGACCCGGATGGCAGAGTGACCAAACTGGACATCGACCTTTGTGATGAAGATGGCAACGTATGTGTGCAGATCAAGGGGTTTGCCTTCCGGGTAATGGAGAACAATAATAAACCGATACATACTACCAATGGCTCAACAAGCCAAAGACATGACAGTACAGCACAGTTTGATGATGCGTACTATCAGAAACTTATTCAAAGTGTACTGAATAAGGAGCTTTCAGATGAAGAAGCCATAGAACTGGTTTAGCCCATGGCCTTTTTGTCTCAAGTTTAAACAGACATAGCAATTAACAGAAGTATCCCGTAGGGATAAAACATAGGTAGCCCGGGGTGAAGCCCCGGGATAAAGTTTAAAATATACATTGCGCCACATTCAAGCCATGAAAAAGGAGAAGGCTGTCTTGGCGCACCCGTTTGTCACTGACATCTCTTGGCACTCAATACATGCATGTGTGCCAAAGAGGCAAAAACATAAAACTTTCTTCTGATGAAGAAGCAACAGAATCGGTTTAAAAACCGATTCCCGGGAAAAATTTAAAGGAAAAGATGAAAGAAAACCTAAAAAAGATATTTCAGGATATTTCGAGGGGAAAGCTTACGCAAACAGAAGCATTAGAGCAGATCAAAGCAATTAAGCTACAGGAGCAGGGTAAAGCTACAGGTACAAAGCTTTCCAGCCCCATATGGAAAGCCGGCATGCCATCGCCTGCTGATCAGGTGGAATATGCCCAAAGACATATAATCCTTTGCGAATTGCCCGAAGTTAGTGGTAAAGCACTGGAGACTGCACTTCCCGGAAGTCAGGTTTTGACTTTACAGGCTACATCGCAAACCAACATCGCAGCTAAATATGAAAGCCATGCACTGGCCTGCTTTGAGCATATCAAACAGGTCCTTTCCGGTAAACCTCAGGGGAAAATACTGATTCAGCTAGTCATTGGCGGGGAAGCAGAGCATGCCGTTTTTGCCGGTCTTTCCGCGTTATTGAAAACAGCAGGCCTTGAAAATCCTAAAGTAACCGGACAGGTGATCATCACCCAATCCGGGGTGAAGGCGGAACAATTGGCTGCGCAACTGAAAGAAAACCAGTCCACCCCTCACGATCAGATCATAAAATATGAGCAGAGCACCCGCCATATTCTGAAAAGCGAAGAAGTGGAGGCCGGTGAGATCAGCCCTAAAGTTGTTTTCAAAGACCAGGGAGTATATCTGATCACCGGAGGTATGGGAGGTTTAGGAATCTTATTTGCTAAAGAGATCCTGAAGCAAACAACCCGTTCCAGGATCATCCTCACTGGGCGTAACCCCCTAACTGCGGAAAGGAAGAAAGTACTGGAAGCATTGCCGGCTCTAAAGAATAAAGTGGAGTACCACCAGCTCGACCTCAACAACGCCGATCAGGTCGGTAAGCTTATAGCCAAAATCAATGGAGAAGGTAAACTCCTCTGCGGAATCATCCACTGTGCAGGCATGACCGCTGATAACTTTATCATCAAAAAGTCTGGCAAAGAATTCAGCAAAGTGCTTGCCCCTAAAGTAGCCGGAACCTTCAATCTCGATGAAGCCAGCAAAGATCTTGATCTTGATTTTATAGTACTGTTCTCTTCCGTTGCCTCATTGCTGGGCAATGTAGGACAGGCCGATTACGCTGCGGCTAATGGCTTTATGGACCAGTTTGCCGTATATCGCAACCAACTGGTAAATGCCGGACAGCGACAAGGGCACACCCTCTCTATCAACTGGCCGCTTTGGCAGGAGGGAGGCATGCAGATCGATCAGGCCAACCAGGAAATACTGAAAGAAACTATGGATGTACAGCCCCTGGAGACCAGCGCCGGCATGCATGCATTTTATTGCAGCCTGGAGTTAGCTCAGGATCAGGTGTTGGTTGCGAGAGGCAGGATGCCACAACAACTCAATGGAGATAAAGAAGCCGGTTCAAACGTGGAAAAGCACTCGGCAACAACTCAGTTGACAACAAATACAGGCGATCTTTTTGAACAGACCGAGCAGTATCTGTGTCAGGAATTCTCTTCATTGCTCAAGCTGGCATCCCATAAAATTGACCCCCAGGCACCGCTTGAGAATTACGGTATTGATTCCATACTGGCCATGAAATTTACCGGCCAGTTGGAGAAGACCTTTGGCTCACTGTCCAAAACATTATTCTTTGAATATCAAACCATCAGAGAGCTTACAGAGTATTTTGTGAAATCTCATGCGGTGCAGTTGGCAGCCATATTCAATACGGCTACGGATAACGCAGAAAAACCGGTTGAAGCCAGGTCGCAGCCCGAAAAGCAGATGCCTCAAAAGCTGACATCAGGAAAGCGTTTCACCCGTCCACGTCCTTTGGCAGATCAGACAAAGTCCGCACGCCCGGTCAACGATGATCCTATTGCTATCGTGGGGCTGAGCGGTCGCTATCCGGAAGCAGCCAACATAGAGGCCTTCTGGGACAACCTGCGCGATGGCAAGGACTGTATCATAGAAGTGCCCAAAGAGCGCTGGGACTGGCGCGAATACTATAGCGAAGACCGCACAAAAAGCGGATACCACTACAGCAAATGGGGAGGCTTCATTGAAGGAGTAGACGAATTTGATCCCCGGTTCTTCAACATTGCACCCCGGGAAGCCGCAGCCATAGACCCTCAGGAGCGCCTGTTTTTACAGCACGCCTATATGGCTGTTGAAGATGCAGGATATACCCGTACCAGCCTGCAAATCCCTCACAACAAAGGACTGGCAGGTCAGGTAGGTGTTTATGCTGGGGTGATGTACGGAGAATATAACCTGTCAGGCAGTCTGGCAAGTATTGCCAACAGAGTATCCTATGTATTGAACCTTCACGGTCCGAGCATCACACTGGATACCATGTGTTCATCATCCTTAACCGCAATCCATCTGGCCTGTCAGGACCTGAAAGCGGGTCTGACCGATTTGGCTATTGCAGGAGGAGTAAACGTGAGTGTACACCCCAGCAAGTACCTCATGCTCAGCACAGGGCAGTTTATTTCCAGCGATGGTCATTGTCAGAGCTTTGGAGAAGGAGGCGACGGCTACATACCCGGCGAAGGTGTGGGAGCAGTAGTATTGAAAAGATTGTCGGAAGCCAAAAAAGACGGCAACCACATTTACGGGATCATCAGAGGAAGCTCACTAAACCATGGTGGAAAGACCAACGGATACAGCGTGCCCAACCCTAAAGCACAGGCCGATGTGATCAGCCATGCCCTGGCAGAAGCAGGCGTTAACCCACGCCATATCAGCTATATAGAAGCACATGGCACTGGCACAAAACTGGGAGACCCGATTGAAATATCAGCGCTGACCAAAGCCTTTCATCAGAACGATCAGGATACAGCTTATTGTCAGCTAGGCTCTGCCAAGTCCAACATAGGCCACTGCGAATCCGCAGCAGGTATAGCAGGACTTACCAAGATATTATTGCAGATGAAGCACCGTAAAATCGTGCCTTCACTGCATTCAACCCATTTGAACCCGCACATTGACTTTGATAAAACGCCATTCATTGTCAACCAAACCTTAAAGGACTGGGAGCAGCCTGTAGTTGATGGCAAGGCGTTACCGCGTATCGCAGGCATTTCATCTTTTGGAGCAGGTGGGGCAAATGCCCATATCATCATTCAGGAATACACCGAAGCTGAAAGACCGGTATCCCTGAATGGAGAGACCAAAGACATTATTATTCCGGTATCGGCCAGAACGGCCGGACAATTGAAACAAAAGGCACAGGACCTGCTGAAGTTCATTCGTACCTCAGCATCGCAAAACCTGCCTTCAATAGCCTGCACCCTCCAGACAGGCAGAGAAGCCATGGACGAACGTCTGGCGTTCGCAGTGACTTCGATCAGTCAGCTCGAAGAGAAGCTACAGGCTTACGTCGATGATAAGTCCGTGGATGGCCTGTACCAGGGACAGGTGAAACGTGATGCTGCCTATGATGCCGGCATGCAGCAAAAGGTTGGTGAGTGGATTGCAGGCAAACAATGGCCTCAGCTCATGGAAGCCTGGGTTAAAGGCACTGAGGTAGACTGGAACAAGCTTTACAGCAATACAAAACCTAAACTGGTCAGTCTGCCGGTCTATCCGTTTGCCAGAGAGCGTTATTGGAAAGACATCAACACCACAGTTCAGGCGCCCAACCGGTTGGCTGCAGTAGCACTGCACCCATTATTGCATAGAAATATTTCTAACCTGAATGAGCAGGCCTATAGCTCAACATTCAGTGGTGATGAGTTTTTTATAACCGGTCAGCAGGTACTTCCGGAAGCAGCCTATCTCGAAATGGCGAGAGTAGCCATCAGTCAGGCCATGCCCGTACAGGAAGAGCCGTACATCCTGGAGATGCACAATACCGTATGGGCAGGGCCCGCCAAGATTGCAGAGGGTAAACCCGTAAATATTGCTTTACTGGCACAAACTCAGGAGACCGTAAACTTTGAAATATACAGCCCCGAAGCCAAAGAAGATATCATTTATTGTCAGGGACAGGCCGTTATCAGCAAGGAAGCTGCACCTTCGAAGCTGGATATCACCCAACTCCGAAGACAACTAAATGGCGCACAGCGGGCGTCAGCAGATGTTTATGCAGCATTTGGCAGCATGGGACTGGCCTATTCTCCGGCATATCAGAGCATAGCCGTTATTGAGCAGGGCAATGGACAACTACTGGCAAGCCTCAGCCTGCCCGATGACCTTGAAGAAACGCAAAAGGATTTTCAGCTTCACCCGGCATTCGTAGAGGGTGCATTACAAGCCGGTATGGCTTTAATGACAGATTTTAATCAGCCATCATCCGGTGCCTTGCTGCCAGGCAGTATAGACACATTGCGGGTTATTGGCCATTGTACCGGAGAGATGCTTGCCTGGGTTCGTTATGCAGAGGATAGCGCAAAGGCCGATATTGACCTTTGCGATGCACAGGGAAACATCTGCGTACAAATGCTTGGCGTCCGTTATCAGGAGGAGGCTGTAACACCGGTTAGCGTTGAACAGCAGCAAACTGTTGAAAAACAAATGGTTGCAAAAGCTTCAACATCTGCACCAGAGCCGGTACAAACTGCACCGAAGCAGATCCAAATCACTCCACTGGCGGGCAAACCTTCATCCGGTGAGCCGGTATTTCAAAAGTTTGCACAGGTAGTATTGGAGAAACCAACCAATGTTTCCCTGGTAAAGCCTCAGGCAATCAGCGCAAAAGATATCAACCAACCTGTACCGGGCAAAGGGTCAGTGACCCTGGCAGCTACCACATCATCCTCCCGGCAGCAACAAAATGGTAAGGCCACCACAGCTAATTTTGTGAAGCTGTTTGATCATGGCAATGGCCTGTATTCCATTGACATAGATGCGCTCACAAATTATAATACCCTCTCTCACGATCTCGTAGAGCAAGTTTTGAAAGCCGTCGATTTCGTGAAAAAGATTTCATCAGTCAAAGTGTTGATGTTGAGAGGTACCAGCGCCGTTTTCCTGCATGGAGGGAGAGAAGAATACAATGATGCCATCAGCCAAAAACTATATCAGGCCATAGCCTCATTCCCTTACCCCGTAATTGCAGTTATGCAGGGAGGCGCTACCGGCGCAGGCTTCCTGGTAGGAGCTTTGTGCGATTTCATGGTGTGCAGTCAGGAGAGCAAATACTCTTACACCGACCATGAAGAAGGCCTGTTTCCTACAGCACATGAAGAGATTTTATTTAAAGAAAGATTCGGAGAAGCCCTTGCCAGCGACTTCCTGTATCAATCCACCGTATTAACCGGAAAGGAACTGAAAGCCAAAGGATGGAGCTGCCCGGTATTGCCTACCGATCAGGTGGAGGCATATGCTACGGAACTGGCCTCAGACCTTATTGCCAAATCACAAACCGCCCTGAGCCTGCTCAAGCAGCACCTGGGACGTCATATACAGGCTCTGGTGGAACAACTGACCACAGTGGAGCCTGTTGGAGGAGAAGGAAAGATCACCAAAAAGCATAAGCTAACTTCTGCATCTAAATTATTGAAGCTGGAAGATAGTGCGGAGCATGTGCTGATCATCCGCATAAAGAAAAGCAGGAAAAAAGATAAACTGAAAGATGTCGCATCAGGTCTGGAAGAAATCTTTACCCAGGTCAAAAAAGGTGCCCACTACAAGACCATACTACTTGCCAGTGAAGATCCCGGATACCTCACAGCATCAGGTAAAACAAATATGGCAGAAGATGTATTGGCTATTCAAAAGCTGTTGATAGAAGCACCTGTGCCGGTAGTTGCAGCCGTGGAATCTGAAGCAAAAGGCCCGGCCTGGCTGATCGCTCAGTCTTGCGATGCCTGTGTTTACAGCGAAGAAGGAGCGTATTCACTGGAAAATATTTTACAAATACCCAAGTTGGCTAAGCAGGCTGCATTGATTTTTGCAAACCGTTTAGGAAACTATGCCAGCAAGGAGTTATTACTTGCCGGCAAGACCTATTCAGGAGCAGAGTTAATGCAGCTATCCGGCGCCGTTGCCATATCCAAAACAGAAGAAGTACTGACCAGAGCCTTAGCCCTGGCCGGAACATGGGCCGGACTTTCATTGGCATCGGTAACCACTTGGAAAAAGGAGAGAGCCGCTGCACTGGTTAAAGAGATCAGCCAGCTCCCCGGGTGGCCTGATGTCGAAGAGAAACCTTCAAAAGCATTGTCTGAGTCACCAGTCGCCCTTGATCTCAAATCGGAGGTGATCAAAGCTACCGTTCACCCGGAAGGTGTTGTAGAGGTGAAAATGGAAGACAGAGAAGCCAAAAACATGTTCTCCGAAGCATTTATTGAGGGCATGAAGGAAATCTTTGCCCACATTGATCAGTCGGAGGACTACAAAGCTGTCGTATTCACCGGGTATGATAGCTATTTTGCTTCCGGAGGTACCAAGGAAAGTCTGCTGGCCATTCAGGAAGGCAAAGCCAAATTTACTGATACCACCATATTCCAGTTGGCGATGGAATGTAAAGTTCCCGTAATAGCAGCCATGCAGGGGCATGCCATTGGTGCAGGGTGGTCCATGGGGATGTTTGCAGACTTCATGCTACTGAGCGAAGAGAGCCACTACGTGAGCCCTTACATGAACTACGGGTTCACGCCCGGAGCAGCGGCTACACTGATCTTTCCGGATAAAACAGGTTATGACCTCTCCAGGGATACTTTGCTCACGGCCAATGAATATTCCGGAGACGATCTAAAGCGTAAAGGACTGATCCTGCCTGTATTATCAAGAAAGGATATCCATGAAGCGGCATTGACACTGGCCAAACAAATAGCACAAAACCCAAGAAGTGGTTTGGTCGCTGCAAAACTTCAGCTCACCAGGCATCTTAAGGCCCTGCTGGAAGAAACCTACAGCCGTGAGTTGGCTATGCATGAAAAAACATTTGTTGGTCAGGAAGATACCCTGAAACAAATAGAAAGCAATTTCTATAGTGCAGAAAGAACAGCACCCGTGCAGGCCGTGCCCGTTAAGGAAAATGCTGTGATCCATGAGCCGCAGGCAACATCACAAAACCAGGATGCACTGCCGGGGATCATATCAAGCCTTAAAAAGCTGCTGGCCAAAGAACTGCATCTGGAAGTAGATGAAATAGATGAGAACAGCCAGTTCGTCGATCTCGGATTAGACTCTATTGTAGGGGTTACGTTCATTCGTAAGATCAACGACAAGTATGGCACCTCACTCCAGGCAACTGTGGTTTACAGCTACTCCACACTGGCAAAACTTGCCGGACATGTAAAAGAAGAAGCCGAAAAGCTGGGGACCATTGTGAGCCCGCCGGTTGCACAGGAGGTTCAGGAGACGGCTCCGGTACAAACTCCGCAGAATATTCAACCGGCTGCCAATACATCTTCCGTTTCAGATGCGCTGCCGGGAATTATATCGACGCTTAAAAAACTGTTGGCGAAGGAGCTTCATCTGGAAATAGATGAAATAGACGAAAACAGTCAGTTTGTGGATCTCGGACTAGACTCAATCGTTGGGGTAACATTTATCCGCAAGATCAACGACAAGTATGGCACTTCACTTCAGGCCACCATTGTTTACAGCCATTCCACGATTGCCAAACTCAGCGAGCACGTTAAAGAAGAGGCAGAAAAGCAAGGTACGCTTGTTGCTGCACCTGTTGCTCCTACAGCAACTGCTGTTCCGGTCAACACACCGGCAGAGGCTCCAAAGCAAGTGCCTTCAATGCCTGTGATAAGGAAGAAACTCACTTCATGGCGCAACAAATCGGCATTGAGAACAAGCCAGGCCACAAAGTCTGCTTACCAGTCGCAGCCTATTGCAGTTATTGGTATGGCCGGTCAGTTCCCTGAAGCCAAAAATATAGAAGCCTTCTGGCAGAATATTGCTGAAGGCAAGAACTGTATCAGCGAGATTTCACCGAAACGCTGGAGTATGGAAGGCTTCTTCAAAGAAGGAGAAGCGGTTCCCGGAAAATCATACAGCAAATGGATGGGATCGCTGGAAGAGTTTGATCTCTTTGATCCACTCTTTTTCAACATCTCACCGTCCGAAGCAGAAAGTATGGACCCACAGCAGAGACTGTTCTTACAGGCCTGCTGGCATACCATAGAAAACGCCGGGTATGATCCGCAGGCGTTGTCAGGTAGCAAGTGCGGTGTATTTGTGGGCTGTGCGGCAGGAGATTACCTGCAACAGTCTAAACAGCATCAGCTCAGCGCTCAGGGATTTACAGGTGCGGCCAGCTCTATTTTAGCAGCACGCATTTCATACTTCCTGAACCTTCAGGGGCCTTGTATCTCAATTGATACCGCCTGCTCGTCATCACTGGTGGCTATAGCCAATGCCTGCGACAGCCTGATCTCGGGCAGCAGCAACGTAGCACTGGCCGGTGGTGTTTACGTTATGGCTACCCCATCCATGCATATCATGAGTTCTCAGTCAGGTATGCTATCCCCTGATGGCAGATGCTATACCTTCGATCAGCGGGCTAATGGTTTTGTACCGGGTGAAGGTGTAGGAGCCGTAATGCTGAAGCGGCTTGAAGATGCTGAAAGGGATGATGATAATATTCTCGGCGTGATCCACGGATGGGGTGTGAACCAGGATGGTAAAACCAATGGCATTACAGCACCCAATACGGAGTCACAAACGTTACTGGAGCAGCAGGTTTATGACCAGTTCAACATCGACCCGACCAGTATTCAACTGATCGAGGCCCACGGTACAGGTACCAAGCTGGGAGACCCGATAGAAGTGGAAGGGTTGAGAAGATCATTCAAAAAATATACGCAGGAGCAGGAATACTGCGCCCTGGGCTCAGTGAAAAGCAACATAGGCCACTGCCTGACCGCAGCCGGTGTAGCCGGTACCATCAAGGTTTTGATGGCTATGAAGCACAGGCAATTGCCACCCACCATCAACTACACGCAACTGAATGAACATATCAGCCTGAAAGACAGTCCTTTCTATGTTAATACGCAATTGAAAGACTGGAGTGTTAAAAGTACAGAACGCCGTCAGGCTGCTATCAGTGCCTTTGGCTTTAGCGGTACCAATGCCCACATCGTGATGGGTGAGTACATTCCTCAAACTACAACGACAAGGCCCGTACAGGTAGTCACTCAGAACTCGGAGCAGATGATCCCGCTGTCGGCAAAATCGGAAGAACAACTCAGGCAGAAAGCCATTGACCTGATTGAATATATAGGCAAAGCACCTGAAACCGTTGATATAACAGCATTGGCTTATACCCTGCAAGTGGGCAGAGAGGCCATGGATCATCGTTTGGGACTGATGGCTGCTAATGTCAATCAGTTGACAGAGAGGTTACAGACATGGCTGGATAACGAAGATGACCCGGAAAACATCTATCAGGGTCACATAAAAAGAAGTAAAGAAGGGATCAGCATTATCAGCAACGATGCTGATATGAAAGAAACCATCATTGGAAAATATATCGGGAAAAAGAAACTGTCCAAACTCATGGAACTATGGGTAAAAGGACTGGATCTGGATTGGCACAAGCTCTATGGCGAGTTAAAGCCTAAACGCATAAGCCTGCCGCTATACCCATTTGCCAAAGAGCGTTACTGGATTGAAGAGACTGCTGAAAAGCAAGCCCATGCTACAGGTAAGGTTGCCGGGATGCTCCATCCTTTATTGCATAGAAATACCTCAGACCTGCACCAGCAAAGTTATAGCACTACATTCACCCGTGAGGAAACTTTGGTCAGCGAAAATCAGGTAAGCGGCCATAAGGTCATCCCGGCTATGGCTTATCTGGAAATGACCCGTGCCGCAGTATTGCTGGCTGATTCCCCTGCGGATCAATCGGCAGTTACTGAACTGAACAATATCTCCTGGAACCGGCCCATTGTGGTTGCTGACAGCAAGGAAGTTGGCGTAGCGCTGTTTGTCGCTGACATGAAAGGCAGCAGGGAAGAGCTGATAGATGTTGAGCTGTACAGTGAGGAGAACGGAGAGGAAATAACATACTTTCAGGCTCAGGCGAGGTACAGCTATCAAGCTGAAAATACAAGGCTGGAGCTGACAAAGCTGAAAGGACAAATGAGTCAGGCTGCAGCTAGTCCTAAAGACATCTATACCGGACTGTTTGACATGGGCTTTGCCTATGGCCGTGGCTATCAGGCCATCACCGCCATCTACCCGGGCGAGGACCAGTTATTGGCAGAGCTAAGGTTACCACCTTCCGGCGAAAACAATCAGGATAAGTTTATGCTTCACCCGGCAATCATAGAGGGTGTTTTGCAAGCGTGTATCAGCCTGGTAGCCGATAAAGGTGGGGTAGAGCAACCCCTGTTCCCGGCCACGCTGGATACCTTGCGCATAGTATTGGCCTGCACCGGTGAAATGACCGTTTGGGTGCGTACTCAGGGGCAGGGATCTGCTGCTAAGCTGGATATAGACCTCATGGATCAGGAAGGGAATATTTGCGTTGAAATGAGAGGGCTTACATTACAGGATTTTGCAGCAGATGAAGCTGCAGCAAAGATAACAGAGACCGGCAAGGCCATTCCAAGCCATGCGGAGGAAGCCTCACAGCCATTGTTTTTTACAGAACATTGGGAGGATAAGCCGTTGGCATCCAATGGAGTGCAACCTGAAAACAGGCAGGTAATCATTTTTGCGGATGAAGTACTCCAAAAACAATTGACCACAGGTGATGATGCAGTCCTATGGGCAAGCGCTGTCTTCGTACGTCAGGGTAAGAAGTTCGGCCAGGTAGCCGGCAATATTTACGAATGCCGGTTCAATCATGCCAGCGACATTCAGAAGGTATTAAGTGAAGTGAATGATAAATCCAACACACCAATCTCATTGGTATATACCTGGGCTAAAGGCCAAAAAGAAGCTGGCATACACGCATTGTTCAGCCTTTTCAAAGCCATTAAAATATTTAACCAGCCCGTTAAAGTTATTTTAACAGGTCATTATGACCCTTCGATTGCCGATAGCTGTTGGGATTACTCCTGGATCGGTTTTGAGCGGTCGTTAAAGCTCGTACTTCCTCATGTGAAAGTAGCTTTGCTTTACACGGATGCACAGACATTTACACCGCAGCAGTTAATAGATGCCATACACCATCCGGGCATTACATGGTACAGAGGCCAAAGCAGACTGGCATTATCAATAAAATCAACGGAGCGTATTGTTAAAGATCAGCAACCCGTACTGAAAAAGCATGGCGGCTATCTCATCACCGGTGGCAGCGGCAAACTTGGTTATAGCTTTGCACAATACCTGGCTAAAGAATACCAGGCAAAACTTATATTGATGGGCAGAAGCCCGCTTACTTCCGGCATAGAAGAGCAAATAGAAGAACTTAAAAAGGCAGGAGCCAAAGAAGTATACTACAATGCTGTAGATATCAGTGATGAAAAAGCACTGGCGGCCTGGGAGAAAAACCTTCCTTTTGACCTGTCCGGAGTTATTCATGCGGCAGGCGTGGAAGGCACGCAGATGTTCCATGAAAAAACGACAAAAAGCATCAACGAGGTGCTGCAACCTAAATCCACAGGCACCATTTTAATCGATGGTGCACTTCAACAGCACCCGTTGAGCTTTGTCTGCTATTTTTCATCATCGGCAGCTTTACTGGGTGATTTTGGCTCTTGTGATTATGCCATCGCGAACCGGTTCCAGATGGCGTATGCACAACACCGCTGGCAAAACGAACAGGCTAAAGGTAAAACCGTTGTGATCAACTGGCCATTCTGGAAGGACGGAGGTATGGGCAAAGGCGATGCCGAACAGGCAGCCTTCTACCTGAAAAGCAGCGGGCAGGATGTACTGGAAACGGCTGAAGGCCTTGAGATATGGCATGACATCATCAGGACAGGAGAGACACAGACCCTGGTACTGAAAGGTAAACCAAACCGTCTGGAGCAATTCCTAAACCGCATTTACACTGCAGAAGAGCAAACTATAGCAGCAGCTTCGCAAGCTGAAAACCTCCCGACACACATGGGTAAGGGTTGGAAAGTTCAATACCAGGACTTGTCTATAAAGGAATGTATTTATGCTGACCTCACCAGACTCGTCTCTGCAAGCCTGAAAATACCTGCGGCCAAACTGGATGGCGTCACCAACCTGGCAGACTATGGTTTTGACTCTATCAGCTTAACCACATTTGCAAAGCAGTTAAAGGAGTATTTTTCACTTGAAATAACTCCCGCCTTATTTTACAACTATGCGACCATAGAAAAACTAAGCAGTTATTTTATGGACGAACATCAGATACACATGCAGGAGTTCTATCGCAAACCTCAAAGTGAAGTCAGCGATACCCAAAAACAAACACCGGTGATCCAGCCTGTAGTGAACAGGACATCACTGAGGAAGCGCTTCCTGCAATCTTCGGTCAACGGACGTTCATACACTGCAAGATTGGAGCAGGAGCCAATCGCAATTGTCGGTATGTCCGGTCGGTTCCCTAAAGCAGATACGGTAGATCAGTTGTGGTCGCTGCTGGAAAAAGGGGAGAGTGGGGTCAGTGAAATCCCCTTGTCACGTTGGGACTGGCGCGATTACTTCACCGCTCCGGGGCATTCTGGTAATAAAATCAGCACCAATAAAGGTGGCTTCATCAATAACATTGACGAGTTCGATCCGCTGTTTTTTGAGATTACACCAAGGGAAGCAGAAGCAACGGACCCTGGCCAAAGAATGCTTTTAATGGAAGCTTACAAGGCTATAGAAGATGCACAAATAAACCCATCATCACTACGGGGAACCCCGGTTGGCGTATTCGTGGGCATGGAGGAAAGCCAGTACGATGCACTCATTGCCGATGAGCAGGGCGTAGGCAACAGTGGCAATGCCATGATATCGTCCAGGTTATCATACTTCCTGGATTTGCACGGCCCTACTATTGCCACCAACACGGCATGTTCGTCCGGGTTGGTCGCCCTGCATCAGGCGGTGACCAGCCTGCGCAACGGGGAATGCGAATCCGCTCTGGTAGCAGGTATTTCATCCCTGATCCTGTCACCTAAATTCTACGAGAAGATGAGCCAGGCAGGCATGCTCTCGCAAGACGGACAATGCTTTAGCTTTGCTAAAAAGGCCAATGGAATAGGAGCCAGCGAGGCCGTGGTGGTGCTGATGCTTAAACCTTTATCAGCAGCTATTGAGGATGGAAACCCCATTTACGGTACTATCAAAGCCAGTGGTATCAATTTCGACGGTAAGACCAATGGCGTAACCGCTCCAAATGGAAAAAGTCAGGAGGAACTGATCAAACGGGTTTACACCAATCATAACATCAACCCGCAGGATATCTCCCATATAATAGCCCACGGTACAGGCACCAAGCTGGGAGACCCTATTGAGATCAATGCCCTGAATGATGCCTTCAAAAAGCTCAGTAACGGGCAGGCGCGGTCAGGGAAATGTGCCATAACCAGTTGCAAAAGCAATCTTGGACATACCATGGCCGCTTCCGGCCTGGTGAGTGTAGTGAGCATGCTTAAAGGTTTGCAGCATAATAAAATACCTGCCACTATCAACTGCGAAGATGAGAACGACTATATCTCCTGGAAAGACAGCCCATTCTACATCAACAAGACCACAAAAAAATGGGACAGAGCAGATGACAGGCCACGGATGGGCGGAATAAGCTCCTTTGGCCGTAGTGGCACCAATGCCCATGTGGTAGTAGAAGAATATGTGCCGCAACAACCTGTTCAGCCTGTTGTGGCTACCCATCCCGGAGATGGTACTCAGGTTATCATTGCCCTGTCGGCGAAGTCTGATGAACAACTGCACCAAAAAGCAGGCGACCTGCTGGATTTCATCAGTACCAAAAAGCAGGACATTGACCTGCTCGCACTCGCCTATTCGCTTCAGGTTACCCGTGAAGCCATGGAAGTGCGGTTAGGGCTGATCGTGGGTTCTGTTGAAGAACTGAAAGACAAACTACAAGCTTATCGCAATGCGGAAAAAGGGATTGAAGGTGTCTATCAGGGAGAGGTAAAACATAATGATACATCCGTCTCTATATTCAACGTGGATGCTGACCTGCAAGAGACCATTGAAAAGTGGATAACCCATAAAAAGCTCTCCAAACTGCTGGAACTATGGGTGAAAGGCCTGGAACTGGACTGGAACAAACTCTATGGTGAGGTCAAACCTCAGCGCATCAGCCTTCCCAAATATCCGTTTGCCAAAGAGCGGTACTGGGTCAAAAAGACAACTTCAAGGCAGATCGTTGAAAGCAAGCCAGCTTCCGGAAGTGATAATTTTGAAATCATAGAAGACCTCATCAATCAGATCGAAAGTGAGTCCATTGAAACCGACGAGGCTGTCAGCTTATTAAAAAACATAGCATACACTAAATAAAATACCTTAAGATAAACCAACTATGCAAAGTAATAGCGAAACCATCATACCCTTGCTGGATGAAGAATCATCCATGATCATCAAAGGCGAAAACGGCATAACCACCATTACATTTTATAAAGGAGACAAGGGGCCTGCAACAGATTTTGTAAGGGCAAGATTGAAGGAAATCGTAAAGGTCAATCCCTGGCTGGCCGGAAGGTTGATCAAAAACAAAAAGCACAAAAATGTACAGCTTGCCTACCCGACAGGCACGTTGTCAGACGAGCATATCCATCAGATCCTTCACCCACATCCGGCGACCATTAAGGTTGGTTCGGAAATGGGTTACGAAGAATTGTTCAAAGAGGCCAAATCTGCCATCATTGAAAAAGGAGGTCAGCTTATCAATAAGCCCGGCGTCATCAGCCGCCTTACCATAGTGCCCGATATGCATACTGAAAATGGATTTGCGCTTATTTTCTCTATTTCACACATGGTTGCCGACGGCTATACTTATTACAGGATCTTTAATCAGCTATTTACCAGCGGGCCTGTAGAGCAACTGGAAGTAAAACGTAAGCAGGATGCCGCCAATAAAGTTACCGATGTGGTAGGGCAGAAGTCCTTCAAATTTTTCCATTCCGCACCCTTTGTGATGAACATGATAAAAGGTGCCCTTTTTGGTAAAAAGACAAAATGCTACGGTTTTTATGTAGAGCCCGACAGGATCACCTCTGCCAAAAACCAGGTGAACGGACATTCAGGGGTTGAGTATATCTCTACCAACGACATTATCAGCTCAAGCTTTGCCAAAGTGACCGACTCCCGCATCTGCATTATGGCCGTTAATCTGCGAAGCTGGGTAAAGGACATCAGCCGTGACGATGCCGGAAACTACGCCGGTGGCCTGCTATTTGACAATGACACCAGCCACAACCCGGTAGGGATCAGAAAAGCTTTTCAGGCAGGATTGCCGGTACCAGCCGCGTCCAGGCCCCTTCCCAAATTCGGCGAAGCCCTGCGCTGCAAAGTCAGCCTGATCAGTAGCTGGAGCGATTTCCAGGAAAGCCACGATCTGGAAGGTTGCGAGCAGGTACTACACCTGCCATTATACGACGCCAAACAAGCTTTCCCACTGGACTCAGCCGTAGTATTCCGGGCAAAACCAGATAAACTGGCCGTCATGTATTTTGCCAAAACCGTAGAACGCGAAGACCTTCTATCCACCTGCGAAGTAGGCGAAACACTCTCGGAAAAGACTTTTATGTAAAGTGAATGAACTTTAATCCCGACCCTGAAGGGTCAGATCTTTGTATCCCGGGGCGCCTACGCTAAAGCTTCAGCGACAGCGTAGTACAAGCCCAGGAAATAAACAAACAAGAAAAAATGTGCCATAGGAAAGCCTAATCATAGAAAGCGATCCCTTTTGGCACACAAGCAGTTCTCAGGCTAGAGAGATCATGCACACAGAAAGTAAACCACTGTCTGGAGCTTATTACCTCTGCCAGTGCATGGGAGCAGTTAAGCTTTACCAAACTTACGGAAGTTTAGTAAAGCCGCGATTTAGTTCAGTTTGCTATAGTGATACGTTCAATAATGAGACAAATAACCATAACCCCGACCCTGTAAGGGTCAAATCTTTGTAGCCCTGGGCGCCTATGCTAAAGCTTCAGCGACAGCGTAGTATAAGCCCAGGGAATAAACAAACAAGAAAAAATGTGCCATAGGAAAACCTAACCATAGACAGCAACCCCTTTTGGCACACATAAGCAACCTCTGGCAAGAGCGCCAACGCGCAGACCAGAAACAAAGCAACGATTAACTAACCAACAACCTCATAGATAGTACCGAAATGATTGATTTCATAGAATATGTAGTTTTAGAGTTGAAGAGCAAGAGACTATCAAAAGCCAATGCATTGGACCTGATCAGGCAATTCAGCCACCGGTCAGCCTCCAATGGCAAACCTGCGGTCATACACCCTTTGCTGCACACCAATACCTCAGACCTCAGCCAGCAGAGCTTTACTTCTACCTTTACCGGTAATGAGTTTTTCCTGAAAGACCACGAAGTCAAAGGACAAAAGGTGCTACCCGGAGTGGCCTACCTCGAAATGGCCAGAACAGCTTTCAAAAAAGCCATGCCTGCCCAACAAGGATCAGCGATAGAACTACGCAATATCATCTGGGCCCAACCCGTAATCGTCGGAGAGGCAAAAGAAGTCACCATCGCACTGTTTGCAGACGAAAAAGAAATAGACAACGGCCAGATACAATATGAAGTCTACAGTACTGAGGTGGTTGAAAACGGGGATATCAACGAAACGATCCATTGCCAGGGACAGGCCATTTTGATCAACAAACCCGCTGCAGTTAAGCTTGATCTCGATAAGCTCAAAACACAAATGCAGTCCGGTAAACTGGAATCAGGACCAGTTTATACTGCCTATTCTAAGCTGGGGTTAAATTATGGCCCTACCCATCAGGCAATAAAAACAATTTACCAGGGCAGCGGCCAATTGCTGGTGAAATTGAACCTCCCCGGACTGAACAGCTCCGGCACAGAAGATTTTGTGCTCCACCCAGGCATGATGGACAGCGCCTTGCAGGCATCCATAGGCTTATTTGGTGGCCTCGATCAAATACCTGATCAGCCCTCGTTACCTTTTGCACTCGAGTCGCTGAAGGTCTACGAGGCTTGTAAATCAGAGATGTTTGCCTGGGTGAGATATGCCGAAGGAAACAAGCCCAATGACAAAGTCATCAAGCTGGATATAGACCTTTGCTATAAAGACGGTACCGTAGCCGTGCAGATGAGAGGATTTTCTTCCCGCATACTTCACACAGACATTGCGGTAGCCGGTGAACCCAGAAAAGGAAAAGGCTCCATACTTGCGGCTCCTGCCTGGCATTCCACTGAGGTTAGTGCATCAGACGATGCAGGAGTAAACTATTCACATCGATACGTTCTCATGTGTGAGATGCCGGAAGTGAAGGAAAAGCAACTGGAGGACATACTAACACAAACCAAAGTTGTGCATCTGGAGGCGAAGCAGACCAAAAATATTGCTGAGCGGTTCAATGAATATGCACTGGCCTGCTTTGAGCAGGTAAAAACCATATTAGCAGATAAACCTGCTGAGAAAGTACTTATTCAGGTAGTTACCACCAATGAACAGGATAAAGTCATTTTTTCAGGACTTTCCGGTTTATTGAAAACAGCAGCGCTGGAAAACCCTCAATTGATCGGACAGGTTATCCTTACCTCTCCCAGGGTGGAGGCAGAAGCGTTGGCAGTACAATTGAAAGAAAGCGCCGGCAGACCAAAGGATGCCATCGTCAAATACGAAGAAGACACGCGCAACGTTCTGGGTTGGGAGGAAATAGCCCACAAAGCATCGAGAATAGCCTTTAAGGACAACGGCGTATACCTGATCACTGCCGGCTTGGGAGGTCTGGGTAAAATATTTGTCAGAGAGATCCTGCAACAGACCCAAAATGCTAAAATTATACTAACCGGCAGATCAGCATTAACGCAGGAGAGACAAGCCGGAATCAAAGAATTTGGAGCCGCCGAAGGTCAGGTCACCTATCAGCAGTTGGATGTTACTGACCTGAAAGCAGTAAAGCAAACCATTGCTGCCCTTAAGAAAGCACACGGACAACTTCGCGGCATCATCCACAGCGCCGGAATGGTGGCCGATAACTTCATACTAAAGAAAACCTCCAAAGAATTTAGTGAGGTACTTGCCCCAAAAGTTACTGGCGCCTATAACCTGGATGAAGCCACCCAAGACATTGACCTGGACTTCATGGTTCTGTTCTCATCTATATCATCTATGACAGGCAATAGCGGTCAGGCCGACTATGCTACTGCCAACAGCTTCATGGACCATTTTGCCGCTTATCGCAATCACTTAGCAGATGCCGGGGAGCGAACAGGCAGAACTATATCCATCAACTGGCCGCTATGGCAGGATGGAGGCATGAAGATAGATGCCTCAAAAGAAGAAATTCTTCGTCAGAGCACGGGCATGAGTCCCATGCGTACAGAAACTGGCCTGAGTACCTTCTACAGGAGTCTGGAATTGCCTCAGAGCCAACTGCTGGTGATGGAAGGAGATTTGCAACAACTGCACCAGGCCCTTTTTGCTGAAAAGATTATCAATACGCCTGCCGGCCCAGCTGATACCGAAGGGAATGAGCCGATGGTTGAAATGGATGCCGGAAGCCTTGAGGAGAAAACCCAGGACTACATCAAAAAGCAGCTCTCAGAGTTATTTAAGCTCCCTGCACACAAGATCGACCCACATGCTCCTTTGGAGAAATATGGTATCGACTCTATTCTGGCCATGAACCTGACCAACCAATTGGAGAAAACATTTGGTTCGTTGCCTAAAACGCTCTTTTTTGAGTATCAGACCATACGAGAGCTTACAGATTACTTCATCAAATCTCATTCGGCTAAACTGGCTTCACTCTTTGTTTCAACCAAAAACAGTGAAATCAAAGCGGCTGAAAAATCCGAAGAAACCCCTGTCAAAACTCAGGCTCAAACATTACAAGCCAGATCAATCAGACGTCAGCGTCATATCGAAGTCGGGGCGGATAACTCACGAAAAGTGGATACCGATCCGATCGCCATTATCGGCTTGAGCGGGCGCTATCCTGAGTCCGTTAACATCGAAGCATACTGGAACAACCTGCGCGATGGAAAGGACTGCATCATAGAAGTACCCAAAGACCGCTGGGACTGGCGGGAATATTACAGTGAAGATCGCAGCAAAGGCGGCCATCACTACAGCAAGTGGGGTGGTTTTATCGAAGGCGTTGATGAATTTGACCCTTTGTTCTTCAACATATCACCGCTGGAAGCAGAAATCCTTGACCCTCAGGAAAGGTTGTTTTTACAACACGCCTGGATGGCTATGGAAGATGCCGGATACACCAAAACCAGTCTGCAAATGCCACATGACTTTGGCATGGCCGGGCAGGTTGGTGTTTATGCCGGAGTCATGTATAGTGAATACCAGCTTTTCGGCATTGAAGCCAGCAAGAGCGGGAAAAGAATGGGCGTTCCGGGAAGCTATGCCAGTATTGCCAACAGGGTGTCTTATGTGCTGAACCTGCACGGACCGAGCATGACAGTAGACTCTATGTGCTCGTCATCATTAACCGCCATCCACCTCGCTTGTCAGGACCTGAAAGAAGGAAGGACTAGTCTGGGAATTGCCGGAGGTGTTAATGTAAGCATCCACCCGAATAAATACCTGGTGATCAGCTCAGGACAATACATCTCCAGTGATGGGCATTGCCAGAGTTTTGGAGAAGGAGGAGAGGGCTACATCCCAGGTGAAGGGGTAGGCGTAGTGGTACTGAAAAGACTTTCAGAGGCTGTCCGTGATGGCGATCATATCTATGGAGTGATCAAAGGCAGCGCCCTTAACCACGGCGGCAAGACCAACGGATACAGTGTGCCTAACCCACAGGCGCAGGCCAACCTCATCAGCCATGTGTTGGAAGCAACCCACACAGATCCTCGTCACGTTAGTTATATTGAAGCCCATGGAACAGGAACCAAGTTGGGCGATCCGATTGAGATTGCTGCACTGAGCCAGGCGTTCCAGCGCAAAACATCGGATGTTGGCTTCTGCCAGTTAGGGTCAGCCAAGTCCAATATTGGTCATTGCGAATCCGCAGCAGGCATTGCAGGTCTGACCAAAGTATTGTTGCAGCTTAAGCACAAGCGTATTGTACCCTCATTACATTCGAAAAAATTAAATCCCAATATAGATTTTGACAAGACCCCGTTTGTTGTCAACCAAACCCTGAAGCCCTGGGAGCAACCAGTGATTGATGGTGTTAGCGTGCCTCGTTTGGCCGGTTTGTCATCATTCGGAGCAGGGGGTGCCAATGCACACCTTATTATTGAAGAGTATGTTGCCCCGGCAGAGGAAAATCAGGCAGTGACATTTACCAGCCCGGACTCAAAAGTGATCATCCCGCTGTCGGCGAGAACACCAGAGCAGCTTAAACAAAAAGCACTCGATCTTTACGACTTCTTACAAAATGCCAGAACCAAAGAGCAGGAAGAAGAGGTAGGAGCTATTGACCTGGCTTCTATGGCCTATACACTACAGGTGGGCAGAGAGGCCATGGATGTTCGTCTTGGCTTAATGGTCGGCTCGGTAGATGAGTTAATCGAAAAACTCCAGGCCTACATCGATGGAGAAGAGGATATTGAAGATACCTACCAGGGACGAACGGACCAGGATAGCGATACGCTTTCATTGTTCAATTCAGACAGTGATTTTGAACAAACTGTAGACAAATGGATCTCACGCAGAAAACTGTCCAAACTTCTGGACCTTTGGGCTAAAGGCCTGAATTTGGATTGGGCGAAATTCTACGGTGAAAATAAGCCGAAGCGCATCAGTCTGCCGGTATATCCTTTTGCCAGAGACAGGTATTGGATCGATATCCAGAACAACGGACAGGGGGTTGTCAATGGAAAGCTGACTTCTGCACTTCACCCTTTGCTGCATAGCAACACGTCGGATTTTAGCAGGCAAAGCTATAGCTCCACTTTTAGTGGCGCGGAATTTTTCCTGTCAGACCATCAGGTTAAAATCAGCAATGAACATTCGGCTAAAATACTGCCGGCAGTGGCCTACCTCGAAATGGCACGAGTGGCTGTGGAAAGAGCAGCGGGCGTTGAGCCGGGTTCGGGAGTGCTGGAATTGCACAATACCGCTTGGGCACAACCCTTAGTGGTAGAGGAACACAGGCAGGTAGATATAGCCCTTTTTGTAAAAGGAGGGGAACAAATAAATTTTGAAATCTCCAGTTGGGACAATGAGCAGGAAGTTGTTCATTGCCAGGGAGTAGCCAGATTTTCCAGCCATGCCGAAGGCCAGACGCTGGATATTACTGAGCTCAAAAGCCAATTGACCAGAGGCAAAATTGAGGCAGAGAACTTATACCCGCTCTTTACCTCTATGGGTCTGAACTATGGGCCTGCCTATCAGGGGATCAAAGTGCTTTATCAGGGGGAAAGACAGCTATTGGGACAATTGAAGTTGCCTAAAGCGGTAGCGTCAGACCAGCACGATTACATGTTGCACCCCAGCCTGATGGATAGTGCATTGCAATCAGCTTTTGGTTTGTTAGAAGACCTTACGACACTTCCTTCACAGCCCTCAGTCCCTTTTGCGTTAGACACTATCCGTATCATAGCTCCGGCGACTGAAAACATGTATGCATGGGTTCGCTATGCCAAAGGAAGCCAGCCTACAGATACCATCACCAGGCTGGATATTGACCTGTGTGATCAGGAAGGCAATGTATGTGTCCAAATGAGAGGACTGTCGTCCAGACAACTGAATGTAGATGCTGTTGATGCCCAAAATAAAGGAAGAGGCACTTTAATGGCTAAGCCGGTCTGGGTATCCAGCGACATGCAGTTGCCAGTATCACAGTCGGCATTTGAGCAAAAGCACGTCATACTTTGCGAATTGTCAGCTATCCAGGCCGGAGAGCTTGAGCGTTTGACGAATAACAGTCATTGCTTACAGCTCAAAGTTTCTAAAGGGAACATAGCAGCCCGTTACAGCGAGTATGTTGTGGCCGTATTTGAGCAAATACAAAATATTATAAAAAATAAACCTGAAGGGAAAGTCCTGATTCAGGTGGTGGTACCTGATTACAAAGATCAGACGTTGTTTGCAGGACTTTCAGGATTGCTTAAAACGGCAGCTCAGGAAAATCCTAAACTATTAGGTCAGGTTATACTGACAAAGTCTGATATCAAAGCAGAGGAACTTGCGGAGCAGCTTCATAAAGTACAGCACAGGCCGGAAGCGTCTTTCATTAAATATCAGGGAGATACTGCTCACGTTCTGCAATGGGAGGAAGTATCAGTAAGCCAAGCAGAACCGAAAACGGTACTTAAAGATAATGGTGTATATCTGATCACCGGCGGTCTGGGTGCTTTGGGAATCTTGTTTGCTGAAGAAATTTTGAAGCACACTCAGGAGGCAAAGGTAATACTCACGGGTCGCTCTGAACTGACTAAAGAAAAGCAGGAGATGCTAACCGCTCTGTCTGTGGAATATGGTCAGGTAGCGTATAAAAAGCTTGATCTCAATAACCCGGATCAGGTAAAAACATTGGTCACTGAGATTAAAAAAGAACACAAACAGCTTAACGGCATCATTCACAGTGCCGGAATGATCTCAGATAGCTTTATTCTGAAGAAAACGAGCGAGGAAGTTCGCATGGTACTGGCGCCTAAAGTGATGGGTACGGTTAATCTTGATGAAGCCAGCAAAGACGTCGAACTTGATTTCATGGTCCTTTTCTCCTCACTATCCGGCGCTATGGGTAATGTGGGGCAGGCAGACTATGCCGCGGCTAATGCCTTTATGGATCAGTTCGCAGCTTACCGTAACCAGTTGGCAGAGCAAAAGGTAAGGCATGGGCAAACACTTTCTATCAACTGGCCATTGTGGAAAGATGGTCATCTAAGTATTGATCAGGAAAACATAGACATGCTGGAGCAGGCTACAGGCATCCGGCCATTGCAGGCCTCTTCCGGCGTAGCGGCACTTTACAGTAGCCTGGCATTGCAGAGCAGTCAAATGCTGGTGATGGAAGGAGACCTGAAGAAAATGCGCCGCATCCTTCACATTGACAAAATCAATCATGAAGAAGCCACTCCGGCGCCAAGTGCAATTAACGCTGAGACGACTCCTGCCGTTCAGGCAGAAGCCAGCAATCTGCTGGATAAAACGGCAGCCTATCTGCGCAAGGAATTTGCAGAAGTCCTGAAGATACCGGTCAGCCAGCTTGATGCCAAGGCACCTTTGGAGAACTATGGTATAGACTCCATACTGGCCATGAAGCTGACCAGCATGCTTGAAGAAACCTTTGGATCACTTTCCAAGACACTGTTTTTCGAGTATCAGACCATTAAAAGTCTGGCTGGCTTCCTTGCTAAATCCTATCCTCAGATCATTTTGGAGAAGGTTGGAGGCAACACAGTGGCTCCTGCTCCGGTAGTAGCTCCTCAGGCGGCTGCTAAAAAGCAACCGGTGATACCCACGCTGGCTTCCCGCAACCGCTTCAACGGGAATGAAACCAACGTTAAGGCAAGGGAAGTAGCTATAGTTGGTTTGAGTGGTAAGTATCCATTATCGGAGAATTTGGATGAGTTTTGGGAAAACCTGAAGAATGGCAAAGACTGTATAACCGAAATACCTGAAGATCGCTGGGACACCAAACGTTTCTTTGACCCTAAACGCAATCAGGCTGGCAAAACCTACAGCAAATGGGGAGGATTTATTTCCGATGTAGATAAATTCGATCCTTTATTTTTCAATATATCTCCTAAAGAGGCCGAATTAATAGACCCTCAGGAGCGTCTGTTCATAGAAGCAGCCTGGCAGACTATTGAAGATGCAGGATATAGCAAAAAGGGCATATCGGCTATGGGACGCGTTGGTGTTTATGTAGGCGTCATGTATGGCCAGTACCAGCTTTATGGCGCTGAAGCTATGTTGGCCGGCAATGCTATAGTGCCGGGTTCGTCTTATGCTTCCATAGCGAACAGGGTATCTTATTTCTTAGACCTGCATGGCCCCAGTATTGCCCTGGATACCATGTGTTCTTCATCACTTACCGCCATACATCAGGCTTGCGAAGAAATCAGGAAAGGAGATATTGAGGCGGCCATTGCCGGAGGTGTCAACGTGTCCATTCATCCGCACAAATACCTGGTGTTGAGCCAGGGTAATTTTGCCGCCAGCGATGGCAGGTGCAGAAGTTTTGGTGATGGTGGTGATGGCTATGTTGCCGGTGAAGGTGTAGGAGCCGTATTACTCAAATCCCTGGATAAAGCGATTGAGGATGGTGACCATATCTATGGCGTCATCAAGTCGAGCGTAATCAATCATGGAGGGAAAACCAATGGCTACTCCGTACCTAATCCTGTTGCTCAGGGCGACCTGATCATCGAATCGCTGAAAAAGGCTAACATCGATCCGGCTACGCTGAGTTATATTGAAACTCACGGTACAGGAACGGCTTTGGGCGATCCTATTGAAATTACAGGATTGAATAAAGCTTTTGAGGAGGCTAATGGAAAAAAACAATTCTGCCCTATAGGCTCGGTGAAGTCAAACATCGGGCACCTGGAATCAGCCGCAGGAATTGCAGCCGTAACCAAGGTATTGCTACAGTTAAAGCATCAGCAACTGGTGCCATCGTTGCATGCAGAGACATTAAACCCGAACATCAATTTCGGTGAATCGCCATTCTATGTACAGCGTGAATTGGCAGATTGGGATCAGCCAGACGGGTTCCCGAGAAGGGCTGGGATCAGTTCTTTTGGAGCGGGAGGTTCCAATGCCCATCTTATTATTGAAGAATATAACACGGCAGCCACTCAGGCAAACGAACCCGAAAATAGCATACCGCAGGCCTTTGTGCTTTCTTCGAAAGACCAAAATGGACTTTTGAAGTATGCAGAGAAAATGCTTGCCTTCCTGGTCAAAAACAAAAAGACGTCGCTGACAGACATCGTATACACCGCTCAGGTAGGACGAACCCCTATGAATGAGCGCCTGGTCATAATAGTAGCCAGCACGCAGGAACTGGAAGAAAAACTGCGACAATGGCTGACAGTTCAGCAAGAGACAGGCTCTAAAAAATCAATAAATGAGCTGGAAGGCACTTATCATGGCAATATTAAAAGCGCACCCTCCGATGCCACAGCTCTGCTGGAAGGGGAAGAAGGCCGGGCCTATCTGAAAGTGATCATGGAGACCAGAAATCTGGAAAAGCTGGCTAAGCTATGGATTTCCGGTGCTGACATAGATTGGTCTCTTTTCTATCCACATGCTCAGCCTAAGCGGGTTTCCTTACCTACTTATCCATTTGCCAAAGAGCAGTACTGGATCAAAACCCCGGCATTTTCGCTGTCAACGGATCAGTTTGTTGTTCAGGAGATTGATACTGACGGCGAACCGGAAGAAGAGAAAAAGAGGAGGCTGCACTATCAGCCGCACTGGGTAGAGCAAACATTGAGCATATCAGAAGAAGAAACCCCGGAGAAAAGTCCGATCCTCATGCTGAATGCTACGGATGAACTTTTAGAAGCCATACAGAAAGAATATGGACAAGATAAGCCTGTAATTTTCATCAAGTCAGGCAAGTCATTTCAGGAGGTTGAACCATCAGTATACGCCCTTGACCTTCAGCAGGAAGATCATTTTAAGCAACTGATAGAGAGTCTCGCCAAAAAAGATCAGCTTCCTTACCGGGTTGTTCATCAGACCCTGAATACAGGCAGTCTGGAAAAAACAGATGAGGTAACCCGCCAGCTTAATCACGGCATCGTTGCCCTGTTTAACCTCTGCAAGGCATTGATGGCACAAAAGCATCAGGTACCGGTTCAAATTTTATCGATCTTCAATAGTCAGGATGTTGCGGCTCCGTTTAGCGCCGCATTAGGTGGCTTCTTTAAAACGCTTACTTTGGAGAATCCCCACTACCACGGTAAAACTATTGAGGTTCAGCGCGGTGAGGACGTCAGCGTGCCAACCGAAGAAAAAGCCCGCATCATTGTTGATGAATTCAACGATGGAAACTGGAAGAAAAATGAAGTCCGCTACAAATTCAGGGAAGAAAAGCAGGGCTACACCCGATATGTCAGGGAACTGGCCCAGTATGTCCGCATAGAGGGCATTAAGGACAAATTGCCGTTAAAGCAAAATGGTGTCTACATTGTGTCCGGCGGTTTAGGTGGATTAGGCCTTGTTTTCAGTGAATACCTCGTTAAGAACTATCAGTGCAACCTCGTTATTTTCGGGCGCTCTGAACTAAAAGCAGCTCAGGAGGCAAAACTTGAGCGGCTCAGGGCATACGGAACCGAAATACTTTACCTACAGGCCGATGCATCCAGCCTGGAAGACATGGAAGACGTAGTCAAAACCGCAAAAGGACGTTTTTCGCAAGTAAATGGTGTGCTTCATAGTGCCGGAGTCAACATTGACTCATTCATACTCAGGAAGTCCCGGGAGGAGATGGACAAAGTACTGGCGCCGAAGATTTACGGAACCATTAACCTTGACCTGGCTACCCGTGAGGAGGATCTGGATGTGTTCATCCTGTTTTCTTCCATAGCCGGAGTGATGGGCAATGTGGGGCAGTGCGATTATGCCTATGGCAACCATTTCCTTGATTCATTTGCAGAAAACAGGGAAAGCCTGGTCAAAGCCCAAAAGCGAACCGGCAAAACCCTGTCCGTCAACTGGACTTACTGGGAAGAAGGTGGTATGCACATTGCTGATGAGGAAGTAGCTATGATCGAGCAACAGGCCGGGCTGTGTCCTTTGCCTGTGCAGGAAGGCATCCAGTATCTCGAAGAATTCCTCATGTCTGACCTTGCACAAGGTGTTCCCCTTTACGGGTTTTCATCAAGGATCAAGCCTTACATTGGGCATATGGTTACAGAGGTTGAAAAGAGTAAGCCGGCCCCTGCCAAAGTGATGGATGCTGAGGAACTTCTTGAAAAGACCGAGGCCTACCTCAAGGCTTTGATCGGCGAAGAGATCAACCTGGAGCCCGGGCGCATTGACCCTACCGAACCTTTCGAGACCTTCGGCATTGATTCCATCATGATCAGCAAGCTGAATGCTAATCTGGAAAGGGACCTTGGCGCTCTGCCCAAGACCTTATTCTACGAATACTCGACCATAGAAGAACTGGCTGCCTATATGGTGGCTGATGAAAAAGAGGCTTTGATCAGCTTTATGGGTCTGGATCATGACGTAGAAGAGGAAGCTCAGGAAACTACCCGATACGAGGAAAAAGTGCATGTAGTGGAGCATCACCGGATAGAGATCAGGGAGGAAGCACCATTGCCCACCAGGTACGAAGATACCGAGCCGATTGCCATTATTGGCGTACACGGAAGCTATCCTCAATCGGAAGACCTCAACAAATACTGGGAGAACCTGAAAAAGGGTAAAGACCTCACAGATGTGGTGCCCGCAAGCAGGTGGGACAGCGAGGCCTACTATCATGATGATCCTGAAAAGGCCAGGGAAGGTAAAATTTATTGCAAATGGGGAGGCTTTATCAATGACGTGGATAAATTCGATCCTGAGTTTTTTAATATCACTCCGGATGAAGCCAGGATAATGGATCCGCAGGAGAGGCTGTTCCTGCAATCGGTCTGGTCGTCCATAGAAGATGCCGGATACACCAAAGAAAGCCTGAAAAAGAAACATGCTAAAGCTAAAAGCGCCAATGTAGGGGTTTTTGTAGGTGTTACTACCAATACATACAACCTGCTTGCCGCAGAGGAGTGGAGCAATGGAAACACTACGCCAAGCGCACATCCCTGGTCTATTGCCAACAGGGTTTCTTATTTACTCGATTTTAACGGCCCGAGTATGCCCGTAGATACAGCGTGTTCTTCCTCGTCTGTAGCCATACACCTGGCCTGTGAAAGCCTGAGAAAACAAGAGTGCCAGGTGGCCGTGGCCGGTGGCGTGAATTTATACCTGCATCCGTCGAAGTACCATTCATTCTGCAAAAACCGCATGATCTCCCGCACAGGAAAGTGCTTTAGCTACGGTGCCGGTGATGATGGGTTTGTACCGGGCGAAGGTGTAGGGTCAGTGCTGCTGAAGCCACTCAGCAAAGCCATTGCAGATAACGATCAGATCTATGCAGTGGTTTCGGCAAGTGCTTATGACCACAGCGGAAGGTCTAACGGATACTCTGCGCCCAACCCGAATGCCCAGGCCAATTTAATTGAGCAGACTTTGCGCAAGGCCAACGTTAACCCCGAAACCATAAGCTACATCGAAGGCCACGGCACGGGTACACAGTTGGGTGACAGCCTCGAGATCGTAGCCATGACCAATGCCTTCAGGAAGCAGACCGGGAAAAAGCAGTTTGCCCCGGTGGGATCAGTCAAAGCCAATATCGGGCATCCCGAGTCGGCGGCAGGCATAGCCGGAGTGGCCAAAGTGCTGTTACAAATGAAGCACTGTCAACTGGTACCGACCATTAATTCAGAGGAAGTAAACCCCAATATTGAATTCAAAGAGTCTCCATTCTACCTTCAACATCAACTGTCTCCATGGGACCCGGCCCCTGGTGCCCCGCGAAGAGCACTCATCAATTCGTTCGGAGCCGGTGGTGTGAATGCGTGCCTAATACTCGAAGAATATAAAAAACCTAAACCCATGCAGCATAACCAAGAGAAAATACCCCAACTGGTCGTGCTTTCAGCAAAAGACAACGAGCGCCTGCAAGAGTATGCTGACCGCTTGCTCACCTTTGCAGGCAATGAAAAGCACGTAAGCCTGGCGGACCTGTCGTTCACTCTGCAGGTTGGGCGGGAAGCTATGCCGGAAAGGCTGGCCGTAGTAGCCGCCGACAGGGCAGAGCTTATCGACCGTTTGAAAACCTGGAGAAAGCAGAAAACCGCAGACCACGTATATCAGGCTACCATCGACCCTCGCAAAGGCAGGAAGCGGGCGCCTGATCGCGGAGAAGAGATCCGGGGCCTTTTTGAGGCCGGAGAGCTGGATCAACTGGCCCAAATATGGATTTCCGGTGTAGATGTGGATTGGGAAGGTTTATATGCAGAAAGTAAACCCGGACGTATTTCGCTGCCAACCTATCCGTTTGCCAGACAAAGGCACTGGGTGACAGACCAGCCCACCGGAAGGAAGCAAAAAGCAGAGCCCCAACAGGCCCAACTGCATCCGCTCGTTTCACATAACTCTTCGACCTTAAGGGAAATCAGCTTCAGCTCCCTGCTGTCGGATAGCGAGTTCTATGCCATGGACCACCAGGTGAATGGTGAAAAGATCTTCCCCGGCTCCGGATTCATAGAGATGGCCAATATCTCCGGTAATCTGGCAGGAGAGCAGAAAGTAAGCAAGATCAAAGATATCGTGTGGGCGCACCCGCTAAGTTTCAGGAATGGCGCTCAGTTTGTACAAACCTCGCTAAAGCCTAACGGAAGCGGCACCGAATTCAGGATCACTTCGCTGGATGATGAAAATGAAAGAATATTACACTCTGAAGGGCGGCTCTATTTTCAGAATGGCCATGCAGCCAGCATTGAAAATATTTCCGTGCAACAACTTAAAGCACAGTGCTCCGGGCCTCAGGATGGCGCTTACTACTATGATATTTTCAGTCAGGTAGGCTTTAACTATGGTTCGGCATTCCAAACCATTCAGGAGTTTTATGTCAATGGCTCTTTTGCCTTGTCAAAGCTGAAACTGGCAGATCACCTGAAAGCTGATTTTGACCGCTTCATCCTCCATCCAAGCATCATGGATGGTGCCTTGCAGACGGTGGCAGGCCTGGTAGGGCAGATGGATGCTGCCGTGCCTCATGTACCTTTCGCGATTGACGAAATAGAGATATTCCGCTCATTGCCGCACACCTGCTATGCCTATGTGGAGCAGGTGAATGCCGAAGGTCATGCACACGCCAACATCAAAAAGTTTAACATCAAGATCATCAATGAAGCCGGTGATGTGCTGGCCAGCATCAAAAACTTCTATGTAAGGGCATTCAGTCCGGCAGGAGTAGTGCAGGGCGAACTGCCTGACGATCTGGCTGTAGAGGCGGACGATACCTTCTCTACGGTATGATCATAACCACGCAGAGGGTATCTAAAATGGAATCATATACTATACAAAGAAATCTTTCAACCATACAATTCAGCCCTTTGACGCACACAACGGACGAAATTGTAAACTATACTTAATCAAATAACTCACTAAAAATTTTCATTATGAAAGCTTATAAAGACGGTCTCAAAGTATTATCCAGAGGAACATGCGGTACGGCATTCTGCTCACTGCTCAATGAAGAGTACGGTGTACCTAATGAAGTTGCAGAGGTAGCCGCATCTCCTTTTGCGGGCGGACTACTGAACAGAGGCTACCAATGCGGCCTGATAGGTGGCGCCGTTCTGGCTGCCGGGGCAGAATCTTATCGTAGAAACGAAGACACGGGCACAGCTGTAGCCATGGCCATTACTGCCACCCAGCACCTGATGCAATCATTTACCAAAAGAACGAACACCATAAGCTGCCGCGATATCACCGATATGGACCTCTCAGGCAAACTGGCCCCGTTGAAGGTACTGTTTACCGGTAAAGCCTTCACCTGTATGAAGCTTGCCGGAAAATGGGCACCCGAAGCCATCAAGTCAGCCGATGAAGGGTTGTCTGACGACACGGTCAAGTTCTGCCCGGGATCAGTAAGCTGCGCCTCTGAAGTAGTGAAAAAAATGGGGGGAACAGATGAAGAAATGCTCATGGTGGCCGGGTACGCCGGAGGTCTTGGGCTTAGTGGAAAGGAATGTGGAGCACTCAGTGCCGCCATTTGGTACAAAATGGTTGACTGGCTCAAGAAAAACCCCGGTAAATCTGCCTCGTCATTTGATGCCCAGGAGCAGAAGAAGATGTTGAGAGCATTTTACGTGCAGACTGACTCCGAAGTAATGTGCAGCAAGATCACCGGCAAAGAGTTCAAAGATATAGATGATCACTCCGATTACATCAAAAACGGAGGTTGTAAGAAGATCATCGATGCGCTTGCCGCACTATAATCCATACAAGTATTTTAAAATATAATTGCCATGATAAAACAGCTATTGGGTAAACGTAACGTTTATTTCGATCATAACGCAACAACCCACATTGCACCTCCCGTGAGGAGTGTGATGAACCGGGTGTTGAAAACTTATTGGGGCAACCCTTCATCGGGCTATGCCAAAGGTAAAATGTCAGCACAGATCATTGACAAAGCGCGTGAGCAGGTGGCTTCTGCCATCGGGGCGCATTCACATGAGGTGTATTTTGCCAGTTGTGCCACCGAATCCAATAATGCCATATTGAAAACGGTCAGCAACCATTTCTACCCTGATAAAAACAAGATCATTTCTACGCCCATAGAGCATCCGTCGGTGATGAATACCCTGGAATATTTGAAGGCAAAGGGTATTGATGTGCAATATTGCCCGATAGACAGCTCAGGCCGTGTGATCCTTGATGAGCTGGACGCTATGATCGATGATAAGACCTCACTGGTATGCTGCATGCTGGCCAATAATGAGATAGGTACGATCCAGGATGTGAAAAAGATAGCCGCAATGGCGCGGGCCAAAGGGGCATTGGTATTTTCTGATTGCGTGCAGGCGCTGGGCAAGATCCCGATCAATGTAAAAGATTTGGATGTAGATTATGCCACATTTTCTGCCCACAAACTTTACGGCCCCAAAGGCATTGGAGCCTGGTATGCCAGAATTAGCTGTCCCTTAGAGCCTTACATACATGGCGGACATCAGGAGGAAGGAATGCGTGCAGGAACTGAGTCGATCCATAACATTGCGGGTTTTGGAGAAGCTTGTAAACATGTGAATAAGCTTGTAACATTTTCAATGCAAAATGAGTCTCTTAAGCGTACATTCCTCAATGAATTGAAAGCAATCAAAAGCGATATCATCATTAACTCTCCGGTGGACAATTGTTTGACCAATACCATCAACCTGACCTTCCCGGGTATAGGTAGCGGAGAGTTAATGAAGATGCTTGATTTTCATGGCATTGCCGTTTCGGCAGGTTCTGCCTGTAGCACGTCTTCTAACAAACCCTCACATGTTTTAAAAGCCATTGGGTTGTCAGACGAAGCAGCACAGGAGTCTATCAGGATAAGCTTTGGTACCGCCACGAAACCGAAACACATTAAATACACATTAAAGGTGCTTAAACAGTATATTGAGGATGATAAGCTTTAAAACTAAAATTTAACCAACTCAGGCCGCGATCATGAAAAACCAACCCCATACCTCGCAAGAGACGACAGACAAATCCGAAAAATTCTGGGACAAGAGTGCCGGAGGGTACGATAAGGAAGAAATGAAGGATAAAGCAGTACGCTTGAAAATCCTTGACCGGACCAGGAGGCACCTCAAAAAACAGGACAAAGTCCTGGACTTCGGGTGTGCCACCGGAATACTTGCCAACGAGATTGCCGGAGATGTACAAACCGTCCATGGCATGGATATTTCATCGGAAATGATCCGGCTGGCCCGAAACAACGCCGATGAGCTGGATATTCAAAACATTCAGTACACACACACAACTATATTTGACCCACAATACAAACCGGGGACTTATGATGTGATCTTAGGCGTTTACCTGCTTCACCTGCTGGAAGATATGCCCAAGGCATTGAGAAGGGTTCACGAATTGCTGAAACCGGGAGGGTTGTTCATTTCCGTGACACCCTGCATGGGCAAAAGGTCATTTGCAGGTATTGCCCTTTCCCTGGTCAGCAAGCTCGGACTGATACCCAACCTGAAAACCTACAGCGTCGATGAATTGGTGGACGCAATCACCCGCAGAGGTTTCAGGATAACAGAAAGTGAGTGCCTGCAAAAAACCGGGAGACAATATTTCATTGTTGCAAAGAAAGATTAAGCCTCACAGGCTGAGGCTGATTAAGTATAGAAAGTACAGACCAAAATCAACTAATAATTAAAAAACGAAAGAGATTCAGATGAAAACAATTAAGCAAACTGAGTACGCATCAGCGGATGTAAGCCAACTCGAAGAAAAGCAGAATGGCATGCCTGAAAATAAAGGAGCGGAGAGAGCATTTACCGAGCTCGAACGCGGAGTGTATGCTGCCCTTGAGACTTATTCCAACGTACATCGAGGAAGTGGGCACAACTCATTGGTATCTTCACAACTATATGAGCACGCCAGAGGTGTAGTGCTGGAATACATGGGCCTGAACAAAGACAGGTACATTGTTATTTTCTGTTCACCCAAAAGGACTTCCGAACTGATTTCCCTGCTCAAGCCAGGAAGCTACCAAACCATTACCAGCCGTGAAGTCGGCTTACCATTAGGTATCACTGCTGTTGCCGTAGAGAAAAAAGCCCTTCCCAAAGGTTCACCAACAGAGTGCGGAGGAGGAACAGCCAGACTTGTGGCCGCAGGCTGGATTATCTGGAATACCGGACCAGACAAATTCGAAGCAGGTACACCAGCTATTGTCAATGTTATTGCCTTCAGCAAAGCACTGCTCCTTTTAAAGCGGTACGGAAAAGATATCTTCAAAAAATTGCAGGGCACAGATTTGGGCATAACGGAATTGCTCTACAAAGATGAATTGGAGCAGTACTCAGGTGTGGAACTTATGGAGCAGCTCAGAAAAACCCTGATAGGCCTGGGCATGATCGTACCTACACTGGAAGGGGAGAAGCCCTTTGTTAATCTCGACAACAGTGCCAGTACACCTACATTCCAGCCGATATGGAATACTTTCCGCCAGGCATTGCGCCTGCCCGAGCGAAGAAAGCAGGATGTGGTCAGGGAAGTAAAAGCCATTTGCAGCGAGATCCTTGGAGCTCCCCTGGATAAATACGACATCATCTTCACCAAAAATACTACCGAGTCCATCAACCTTGTGTCCGAAAGCCTTGGCCGTTCCAATGACAGGGACACAGAACCGGCAGTGCTTATTTCATTGCTGGAGCACTCTTCCAACGACCTGCCGTGGCGTATGGCTTCGAAGAAGTCGCTGGTAAGGCTACCTGTAAATGCTGAAGGCTTTGTAGACCTCGTGGAGCTGGAAAACCATCTGAGAGAGTACAACCAGGACCACAAACATGGCAAAAAGCGTATCAAAGTAGTGGCCATAAGTGGTGCTTCCAACGTATTGGGAACCTGCAATGATGTCGATAAAATCAGTCCTATTGTACATAAATATGGTGCACGCCTGTTGGTCGACGGTGCCCAGGTAGTAGCACACCGCAAGGTTGAAATGGAAAAAGACGATATCGACTATATGGCATTCTCAGCCCATAAAGTATATGCGCCATTTGGTACCGGTGTGCTGGTGGCCAAAAAAGGTCTGCTCAACTACAAGCCGGATGAATTGCGACAGATCAGTACATCAGGGGAAGAAAACATCGGTGGTGTGGCATCCTTGGGCAAAGCCCTGGTGATTTTGAGAAGAATTGGTTTCGATGTGATCCATGAGGAAGAGCAGAAGCTGACCAAAATGGCATTAGATGGTTTATCAAAAATACCTAATATCAGGATTTTTGGTATTACCGACCAGAATTCAGGTTCATTCGATAAGAAAATTGGTGTTATTGTATTTGAAACAAAAGACATCCTCCACAACAAGCTGGCCGAAGAGATGTTCCAGAAGGGGGGTATAGGAGTACGGTACGGTTGCCACTGCTCTCACTTACTTATTAAGCACCTGCTTGATATCAGCCCGGTACTTGAGCAGGTTCAGCGAGTTGTGCTTACGGTGTCTCCCAAAACCCAGCTCCCTGGCGTAGTAAGGGTAAGTTTAGGTGTTGAAAATACCAAAGAAGACATCGAAATCCTGATCCAGGTACTGAACAAACTGACCAACGACGCCAAAAGAAAGCCCAATGGCGAACAAAAGAAAGCACTCGCTCAGGCCGAGACCGATTTCCAGAAAGAACTGGAAGAGTTCTCCCAGACGGCTATTCATAAGGTTTATGCTTATGCTGAGTGATTTGCTTCAGGTTTTCGGTGACCGGTGTTTGGTAATCAGTATTCGGTAATTAGTAAACGGTGAGCTGTCGGAAGATCGAAGACCGAAGTCGGAAGGCAGGAGAATCTATAGTTTGACCGGTAACAGTGAACGGGTATAAGAAGAATCTGGATTCTGAACATTTCTATGAGACTACTATCCCCTGAGGGGATTTTAGGGGTGTTTTTTCAGAAACCAGAAACTAGTACCCAGCCACCAGTAACCAGCACCCAGTAAAAATTTTTCAACCATTAACTGTAATAAAAATATATGCGTGTAGCAGGAATTGAAGCTATGAATGTTTTCGCAGGCACTACTTTTTTAGATGTAGAGAAGCTTGCCGAACACAGGAACCTGGATACCTCCAGGTTTAAGAACCTCCTGATGAAGGAGAAGACCGTGGCCTTACCTTATGAAGACCCGGTTACTTATGGAGTAAATGCCGCCAAACCACTTATTGATGCCCTGAGTCCGGAAGAGAAAGACCGCATAGAGCTGGTCATCTCATGTACGGAGTCGTCCTTCGACTTTGGCAAATCAATGAGTACCTATTTTCATGAAATATTGGGCCTGAACCGCAACTGTCGACTGTTTGAGCTCAAGAATGCATGTTACTCCGGAGTGGCCGGCTTTCAGATGGCCGTTAATTTCATTCTTTCGCAGACCTCACCCGGAGCCAAAGCCTTGGTGATTGCCACTGATGTATCCCGCTTCATGATCGAAGAAGGAGGGGATGCACTCACCATGGAATGGTCTTTTGCCGAGCCTAGCGGTGGTGCCGGAGCTGTAGCGATGATCGTGAGTGAAACACCCTATGTGTTCCAGGTAGATATCGGAGCTAATGGCTATTACGGCTACCAGGTTATGGACACTTGCAGGCCTACCACTGATGGTGAGGCGGGAGACTCAGATCTGTCACTGCTTTCTTACCTGGACTGCTGTGAAAATGCATTTTACGAATATCAGAAAAGGGTGCCCGAGGCAGATTACGCCAAAACTTTCAGCTATCTGGCTTTTCATACCCCATTCGGAGGCATGGTCAAGGGAGCACACCGCAATCTGATGCGGAAAACAGTGAAAGCAAAGACTCAGGACATTGAAGCCGATTTCGAGACCCGCGTGGTACCAGGATTGGTCTACTGCCAGCGGATAGGCAATATCATGGGCGCTACCGCTATGATGTCCCTTGCCAGCACCATTGAGAACGGCAACTTTACAGCAGCACAAAGGGTAGGGTGCTTCTCCTACGGTTCTGGCTGTTGTTCCGAGTTTTTCAGCGGTGTGGTGAGCGAAGAAAGCCAGCAAAGCCTGAAAAAATTCAAGATCAAAGAACAGTTCGACAAAAGGTACGAGCTGACCATGGACGAATACGAAAACCTGCTTGTAGGCAGCAATGCGGTGAAATTCGGAACCCGCAATGTAACACTCGATACCAGTTTCATACCTCAGTCCAGGAAAGCCATGGGCAGGGAGACACTGTTTTTGAAAGAGATCAAGGAATTTAAAAGAGAGTACGAATGGGTGTCTTAAGCAATGTAGCAACTTACGAAACCATCAAGGTCCGGTTTGAAGATGACATTTGTTTTATTCAGATCGACCGTCCCGAGGCCAACAACGCCATTAACGACAGCCTCGTGGAAGAGTTTAGTGACGTACTTGACCAATGTGAAGACCAGGCCAAGATCGTGGTAGTGGAAGGCTCCCCAGAAGTATTTTGTTTCGGGGCAGACTTCAAGAGTATTCAGCAAAGCCTTGACAATGGGAATGGCCACCAGGAGCAGAACCCCGAACCGATGTACAACCTGTGGATGAAGCTGGCTTCCGGTCCCTATGTTTCCATTGCCCATGTCAGGGGGAAAGCTAATGCCGGAGGTATTGGCTTTGTGGCAGCCTGCGATATTGTGCTCTGTGAAGAAAGGGCAGTATTCAGCCTGTCAGAGTTACTGTTCGGCCTGATGCCTGCCTGCGTATTACCGTTTTTGATACGAAAGGTAGGTTTTTCAAAGGCACATTACATGACCCTGATGACCCAGCCCGTATCGGCAAAACAAGCCTGCGACTGGGGTTTGGTAGATGCCTATGAAGACAAAAGTGAAAACCTGTTGAGAAAACACCTGTTAAGGTTGCGGTTGCTCTCCAAAGAGGGAGTAGCCCGCTATAAAAATTACATGAACAAGCTCAACGATTTTCCCGAGGCTTCCAAAGCAGAAGCCCTCGCAGCCAACATCGAAGTGTTCTCAGACCAAAACAACCTGGATAAAATTACAAGGTTCGTAAAAACCGGACAATTCCCCTGGGAAGCCGGGTAAATAACGTTTTGGAAGTATGGCTATAGTTGGCTTTGAAAATTATCTATAGTTTTCGGAGGGGTAATCCTTTTTAAGGCAGACTCTGGTTCCGGTAGTTCCCCCTGACCCGGTGGCTGTTCCCAGACAGCCACCCACAAGAGAGCCTCCAAGGGGGAGGGACTGCTTAAAAAGCAGTGCCATTCTGAGCCCTGAAAGGGTGTAATAACCTCTGTCTGGAGATATTACTACTGCCAGGGCTCCTGAGCAGTTAAGCTTTACCAAACTTTCGGAAGTTTAGTAAAGCCGCCGTTTAGTTCTGTCTTTAACCCCGGTGGTTGTCCTCAGACAGCCACCCACAAGAGAAGCTCTAAGGGGGAGGGACCGCTTAAAAAGCAGTGCCATTCTGAGCCCTGAAAGGGAGTAATAACCTCTGCCTGGAGATATTACTACCGCCAGGGCTCCCGGGCAGTTAAGCTTTACCAAACTTTCGGAAGTTTAGTAAAGCCGCCGTTTAGTTCTGTCTTTAACCCCGGTGGCTGTCCCCCGACAGCCACCCACAAGAGAAGCTCTAAGGGGGAGGGACCGCTTAAAAAGCAGTGCCATTCTGAGCCCTGAAAGGGAGTAATAACCTCTGCCTGGAGATATTACTGCCGCCAGGGCTCCCGGGCAGCTAAGCTTTACCAAACTTTCGGAAGTTTAGTAAAGCCGCCGTTTAGTTCTGTATTTAATGAATATGCATAGAGCGGTTTTTGGAACGGGGTTCTATAGATAAGGAAAAAGCAAATTTTAATTAAATCTATCATTTAGAGGAAAGCATGAAGAGTCGCCTCAATACCGTCAATACACTACTTGTTATCATGATCTCAATGATCACTTTTACCACTGTCTACAGCCAGACACCGGTGGAAAGTGACACAACCGAATGGGAAGATTTTGATACCCCCGAACTGGACTTTTCAGAAAGTGAAGCACCCGTTTTTAGTAGTTCACCCGACGAGTTGGTCGTAGAAGAAAAGGAATCCTTTTTAAACTCATACATCCTCGATCCGATGCGTATCGGGCTGAAATACGAGCTGGCCTACAAAGTAACCAAACCAGACAGGGTAATGAACAACAGGCTTTCATACAGACTCGAATATTCACGGTCCTTTTTCGATCATTTTTCACTACAGGTAGACACGAAGATTTTTACCTTCCTGAAAAATGACCATCGGGCCAGGCAGATCTCCTACTGGTTCAATGACAATACAGAAGAAACCGAGTTTTCCTTCGGAGGAAGAACGCGGGAGGCCTTTTTGCAGGCCAGCTTTGGCAAAACAAGCATACGCGCCGGTATCCAGACCCTGGTATGGGGAGAGTCCGATTTTGCCATTGTCACCAACGAAGTAAGCAGGCTCGATTACCGGGAGCCACTAAGCCTGAGCATCGATGAGCTGAGGATAGGCCAGCCCATCATTACAGTAGACCACTATTCGGAATCCGGTGACTGGAGTGCATTTTTTACCCCTGACCCGAAGTTTAACGAGCATCCCAAAGAAGGGACAGGCTACTACTACGAACCCTTTAACGGAACCGTCAAATACCAGCAGGAATCTGATGATGACAACCATTTTGAGTTTGGATTGCGATGGAAGAAAACCTTTGGAAAGAGCGACATCAGTATCATGGCCGCCAGCCTGATCAACAATGAATTTGCCCTGCGGATGGTGAACCCCGAACTGATCACCAGGGGTAAGCATCGCTTCCATATGGCCGGGTTTACCTTCAACAGGGCCATCAGCAATTTCCTTATTAAAGGAGAAACCGCCATAAAATCCAAAAAAGCTTATAACGATGAGTCATTTCAAATTGTGGAGAAGAATGCACTCGATGCCTCACTGGGAGTAGATTATTATATGAACAACAGCTTTACCATAAGCCTCGAAGCCGTAAACTATCACATTATGGACTGGAACGAAAGCATACAAGGGCAGCCCAGAAATAACTACATGCTGCTGGCCGCCCTGAGCAAAGAACTTATGAAAGGTGATCTATCCATTAACCTGGCCTCCATGTACAATGGCCCCTATACCACTTTTTTCAATATACTGTCAACCTCCTACAACTGGAATGACCGTACCACACTGTATTTTGATATGCTAATGCCCTTTACCGATGACCCAAACAGCGGACTTTACATTTACCGAACCCAAAAGCAAGCAGTGCTCAAAATCCAGTACCAGTTTTGATTTGCACGGTGTAAAACACCCCTGAAGTCCCCTCAAGGGGACAGTTAGGGCAGTGCAAGTAATAAATTTGGAGGTAAGCAATATCGTTTACTCATTATTAACACACTTCCAAGCAGAGTCTCTCGCAGAGGACTCTGCGTCTTCCAAGGCCCAAAAGCCCTAATATGCAGGAAATACAACAAAGAATTAATACAAAGAAGAGGTAATTAAGAACATTAATCGCCATATTGAAAAATACACAAATCCAGGTGGCCGTAGGCCGGAGGGCGTTCTCCATTAGGAAGGTTAGGAAGTTAATTACTTTCGAACAGAGTCTCCTACTTTATTTCCGAGCAGAGTCTCTCGTAGAGGACTCTGCGTCGTTCAAAAACAAAGGTTATAACATGCAGGAAACACAACAAAAAAACCACTTAGGTAGATCCTCCCTATCGTCATGAAGACTTTGTGGTAAGGAGAGGTTTGCAGGTACTGATAGTGAAGTGGACTGGTAATATCGGCAAAACACCCCTGCAGTCCCCTCAAGTGGACAGTTAAGGCAGTGCAAGTGATATAATTTGGAGGTTGGCAACATTGTTTACAATTATTAACACTATTTCCCAGCTACTTCTGGGCTGAGTCTCTACATATTTCCCGGCAGAGTTTCTTGCTTACTTCCGAGCAGAGTCTCTCGCAGAGGACTCTGCGTTTTTAAAGCAGAAAAGCCATAAAAGCAGCAATTTCAAAACCAGCATTTAATGAAAAAAAAGATCATATTCATGTATTCCGGGCAAGGGTCCCAATACTACCAGATGGGTAAGGAACTCTATGAGAACCATCCCAAGTTCAGGCAGTGGATGGATCAGTGCGACGAAATCGTTCAACCCATCATTAAAACCTCACTGACCAACATCCTATACAGAGGCAAAGGCAAGGGCGAGCCCTTTGACAACGTACTGCATACCAAGCCAGCCTTGCTATGCATCCAGTACAGCCTGACCAAAGTGCTCAATGAAATGAATATTAAGCCGGATTTCCTTATGGGCTACAGCGTTGGCGAGCTGGTAGCAGCCGTAGCGTCAGAGGCAGTTTCACTGGAAGACGGGATCAGGCTGGCAGTAGATATTGCCAGGCTGACTGATGAAAAGACCCAGCCCGCAGCCATGCTGGCAGTTATGGGGCAGAAATCATTGATGGCAGCCTACCCTGAACTTTTCCACGACTGCTGGCTGACCGCGGAGAATTTCACTGAAAATTTTGTGGTCAGTGGCTTGCCCGGGACAATACAGCAACTGCACGGAGAATTGAACAAGAAAAGTATAATGTCTCAAATCCTGCCGGTTAAATACGGCTTCCATACAGCGCTTATAGACCCGATTGAAGAAGAATGCAAACAGCTTGTTCATAACGTCAGCATCTCAGCACCCAAAGTGCCTATGATTTCTTCCTTGAGTGAAGGAATAGTACAGCAACCGGATGGAGACTACCTGTGGAAGGCTATCCGGCACCCGGTTAATTTTCAACAGACCGTGAGGAGGGTTTTGGATACAGGCGATTATATTTTCATAGATGTGGGGCCGAGCGGTACCCTGGCTACCTTTGTAAAATACATTCTTCCGCCAGATTCAGGCTCTGTCTCTTTGCAGGTGCTCAACCAGTTTGGCAGAGACCTGCTCAATATCGACAGGTTGAAAACCAACCTGCTTAGTCATACATACTGATATATGATATTTCTCCTCCTGGACATCTGGCAGGAAGGAGTTTAAAAAATAAATAATTACGAGAATCTAAAAACCTAAAATAACCATGAAGAAAACATACGTATTCCCCGGACAAGGCTCACAAAGAAAAGGCATGGGAGGCGACCTTTTTGATGAGTTTCCCGAGCTGACTAAAAAAGCAGATAAGATACTGGGATACTCTATCAAAGAGCTTTGCCTGAACGATCCTGACAAACAACTGAACGAAACCCAATTTACCCAGCCTGCGCTTTATGTGGTCAATGCCCTTTCATACCAGAAAAAGCTAAAAGACGGTGAAAAAAAACCGGATTTTTTGGCAGGTCATAGTTTGGGAGAGTACAATGCCCTGGAAGCTGCCGGAGTATTTAGCTTTGAAAACGGTCTTAAGCTGGTGAAAAAGCGGGGCGAACTGATGAGCCAGGCCAAAAATGGAGGAATGGCTGCAGTTTTAAATTCCTCTGAAGCACAGATCATGGAAATCCTGAAGGACGCTAAGCTGACTACCATAGACATTGCAAACCTGAATGCACCCAGCCAGATCGTAGTTTCAGGCTTGCGCGAAGACATCAACAAAGCCCAGTCATTCTTTGAAAATGCCAATACCATGTTCATTCCTTTGAATACCAGCGGAGCGTTTCATTCGCGCTACATGAAAGAACCTGCTGCAGAGTTTGGAAAGCAGGTAAAGAAGACTAAATTTTCGAAACCAAAAATACCCGTGATTGCCAACGTAACCGGCAAGCCCTATGAGTTTAAAAATGTAGCCCAGCACCTGATAGACCAGTTGTCTAACAGCGTAAGATGGTCAGAAAGCATGACCTACCTGCTGGATCAGGGGGTTACAGAATTTGAAGAACTTGGCGTAGGAGATGTGCTGACTAAGCTGATCGGCTATATTAAAAAGGATTACGAGAAAAATGCTTCCGGAAAAACAGAAGCTAAAGCCAGTGAGGAGAAAGTCTCAAAGGAAAGTGAAAAGGCAACGTCCAGGGGCAGGTCGATTACCGAAAGATCAAAGCCAAAGCAGCACACTGATGCAGTAACCCTGGTAGAGCGATGGAACGAGGCACATCCGGTAGGTACTAAAGTGATCTCCGGCTTTTATGAAGACGAGCTGGAAACGCGCACTGAGGCGATGGTACTGTTTGGCCATCGTGCCGCGGTTTACATGAAAGGCTACAATGGATACTTCGATTTAACAGAAATAGAAACTGTAAAGTAAATAATAAAAATTAGTTTGCATTTTATAAAAAATAAGAAGTAAATAAATATTACTTTTTATTATATTGCTATGCAAACTCGGCGCTGTACCCAAGTGGTTTAAGGGGAAGGTCTGCAAAACCTTTATTCGGTGGTTCGAATCCACTCAGCGCCTCTAAAAATTTAATGTCAATAGCTTAATAATGAGTTAGTTCCTGTCATTTTCCGGATGAGCACCCGGAAAATCATTATGAGTCACCAGGGAACTCACTAAGCTTAAGGCAGAAGCCTTCATGTAGAGCAGGCTTTTCCCTGAACGGAAAACCTGTAAGAAGGCCATTTTAAGAAAGCACATGGCGCTGTACCCAAGCGGCTAAGGGAAAGGCCCGCAAAGCCTTTATTCAGTGGTTCGAGTCCACTCGGCGCCTCTAAAATAATGAACTGAAAAAGTTTCAGGAGTCATTGCTTAGGCGGAGTAGTCCTTTCATTGCCCGCATGACCATCAGGAAAGTCATGGGTATGCATCAGGGAACTCACTAAGCTCAAGCCAGAAGCCTTCATGTAAAGCAGGCATTTCCCTCAACGGAAAACCTGCAAGAAGGACATTTAAGAAAGTACAAGGCGCTGTACCCAAGCGGCTAAGGGAAAGGCCCGCAAAGCCTTTATTCAGTGGTTCGAGTCCACTCGGCGCCTCTAAAACATACAGTTTAAACGACTTATTTATATGTCAATGAAGTTTGAAGACTTAGAGAGGGGTATTCATTACATAGACGCAGGATTCAGAGGGGTAATACAAGTTGCTGTACTGAGAATGACTTATGTATCGATGGTCAACTATAGCTATCTGATAGTTGATAACATTACCAACCAATCGGTGATTGTAGATCCGGCGTGGAACATGGAAAAGATCGACCATGCCCTGGAAGATACCGGTACTACATTGAGCGGGATTTTGCTTACCCATGCCCACCCGGACCATACCGATCTGGCCAGACCCCTGGCGGAAAAGCACCATTGCCCGGTCTGGATGTCTAATGAAGAAATTGCTGATTCCGGGTTCTATGCGCCGCAGTTGGTAGGCATCGATCCGAGGCCCTGGTCTGTGGGGCAGATCCAGATACAGCCGATACTGACGCCAGGCCATACCCCAGGGGGCATGTGCTATCTGGTAGGTAATAACCTGTTTACCGGCGACACACTGTTTGCAGAAGGCTGCGGACTTTGCCCGGATATGGAGGCCGCACACAATATGTTTGAAAGCCTTGAACACCTCAAAACCAGGCTCGCACCCGAAACACTTATTTTTCCAGGACATAGCTATGGCAGGCAGCCGGGTCAAAAGTTTTCGCAGGTATTGAAAGACAATATCTACCTGCAGTTCAAAAACAAATATGATTTTACCGCATACCGGTTAAGAAAAGGCCAAAACAGGTTGAGCTTTTTCGATTTTAGGTAAACCAGGAGTGATTGAAAAATAACATTAAAGTAAAACCAATTAAAATAGAAGATCATGTCAAAAGAACACGTATTTGAAGTAGTGAAAAAGATAGTAATGGAAGTACTTCCAGATGTAGGACCAGAGCAGGTTACACTGGATATCAGTTTAAAAGACCTGGGTGCCAACTCAATTGACAGAATGGAAGTTGTGACCATGTCGATGGAAGAGCTGGGCTTGAAAATACCCTTGATGAGCTTTGCACATGTAAGCAATATTGAGGGGCTGGTGGATGTATTAAATATGAATTACGCTACTGTCAGCGAAAGCGATACCCTGTAATTTATCCGCAATTACACCAGGCTGAAACCGGCCTGAGCTACCTATTTACTTTTCTTATTATGTAATGCGCGATAAACAATGCTAAAGACCAATAAAGTAGGAATTACCGGGATGGGGATAGTATCGTCTATAGGAAGAGACCTTTCCTCATTTTGTGATTCCTTAAAGAACGGCAAGTGCGGTATCAGACAAACGACAAATGCCAGAGAACCCAAGGTGTCTGTTGATATTGCTGCTGAAATACATGATTTCGCCTTTTCAGAATCCCTGGGCCGTTTTACAAATATACCGGATGAAAAACTGCAGCATGCCCGGAAACTGGGTCAAAGAGCTCCATTTGTTATTCAAGCCTCCATCATATCAGCTCTGGAGGCATGGCAAAAGGCCGGACTGTTTGATAAAGAAGCTTTACCGGAGCGAACGGGGTTAATTGTGGCCGGACAAAACAGTACCCAGAATTATCAATACGACCTGATCCCGAAATTCAGGGAAAATCCCGAATACCTGTCGCCCAGGTATGCACTTGAGTTTTTGGAGACCAATCAGGTTGGCGTACTGAGCGAACTGTTTGGCATACAGGGTGAAGGGTTTGTAGTGGGAGGGGCCTCGGCCACCGGAAATGTAGGTGTCATTAAAGGATACCGGCAAGTGCTTTCCGGCTTTGCAGATGTATGCGTGGTGGTGGGCACTTTAGCCGATCTTTCACCTATGGATATCCAGGGCTTTATCAATATAGGGGCCATGGGAGGGAAAAAATATGGTGATCAGCCTGCGAAAGCCTGCCGGCCTTTTGATAAGCAGCATGAAGGCTTCATTTACGGGCAGGCCAGTGCATGTGTAATCTTTGAATCAGAAACCAGTGCTGCCAAAAGAGGAGTACCATTTCTGGCAGAGGTCAGGGGCGGTGCTATGAACCTTGACAGTAACAGTTCTGCCAATCCCAATGTGACCGGAGAAGCAAAAGCAATGCAGTCGGCACTTGAACAGGCCGGGTTGTCAGCAGCGGATGTAGATTATATCAATACCCATGGCAGTTCATCATCCCTTGGAGATATTACCGAAGCAGAGGCTATCAGTCAGGTGCTTGGAAAGCGAGAGGCCTGGCTCAATGCTACCAAAGGCCTTACGGGCCACTGTCTGTATTCGGCCGGTATGGTGGAGGTGATCGCTACTGTTTTGCAGATGCAGGAAGGCTTTCTTCACCCTAACCTCAACCTGGAAGATCCGGTGCGTAAAGACCTTAAATTTTGTGGTGCCGAGGCTATCGACCATCAGATCAATGTAGCTATAAGCAACTCCTTTGGCTTTGGCGGTATCAATACCTCTGTTGTTTTAGAACGGGCTAAAAACTGAACTGAAAATTAAGTTAACTATGAAGAAAATATACCTATGTCTCAGGCAAGGCTTGACCTCCGGTTTTTACGAAGCCGAACCTGAAACTTGTACAGAGGTCATGGTACTGTTTGGTCATCGGGCAGCCATCTACATGAAAGACTACAACGGCTATTTGGATCTAAAAGAAGTGCAACCCGTGTAATAGCACTGATGGAGTGGGCAATTGTCCGTTCCTCAGTGCATTACCATTATTCAGCAAAAGCAAAATGAAGAGATGATGGAAAATAAATTGATATTTATTTTTTTGGATGGCATAGGGATAGGTCAGGATGTTGATTTAAATCCTTTGACCAAAGCCTCTATGCCTACACTGATGGGGCTTATGGGAGAACGGCTGACCGGCAACACCCATATTGAGGAACCAAACCTCCTGGTAAAAGGGATAGATGCCTGCCTGGGCGTTGACGGCATACCGCAAAGTGCCACAGGACAAACATCTTTGTTTACAGGTTTTAACGCACAGGCACATCTGGGCTATCACCTGATGGCTTATCCCAATGATCAACTGATATCACTGATCAACAAACGCTCGATATTCAAATTTGCGAAAGAAAACCATATCAAAAGTATCTTTGCCAATTCTTACACGGATGGTTTCTTCAAGTCATTTGACAAAACTTCTCCCAATTATAGCGTAACTACACGATGTGTTTTAGCCTCCAAAACCAATTTTAATACTCTTGACGATCTTATTGAAAACAGAGCGGTACATTGGGACATAACCAACATCACATTACAAGGTAAACCTAATGGCCGAGTGCCTTTGATCGCACCATACAAAGCAGGTGAAAATCTTAAAAACCTGACCAACGATTATGATCTGGTGCTATTTGAGTGCTTTTTGCCCGATCTGATAGGTCATAAGAAAGACATGGAGCAATCCATTAAATTTCTGGAAGTATTCGACGAGTTCCTCGGAGGCGTGCTTAATGACAAGCCCGAAAATGTGAACGTTTTGATATCCAGTGACCATGGCAATATAGAAGACCTGTCTTTTGGCGGTCATAGTAAAAATCCGGTCCCGTTGATCTTTATAGGTAATGAAGCATATCACTTTCAACAGGTAAATGCCATTGACCAGATCTTTAATACCATGTTTACCAGGTTGTTTAACACAGCACCTGTGGCTGAATTTGAAGCGTTTTAGTGATTTGCCAGTGTTGGAGCCGAATTGTCCATATGAAATACGACCTGAAGAATAGCCATGATACCCACAGTACACATATTTTCCACGTCATTTAAGGAGCCTCTCCGGCAGCGTGCCTTCTCCGACTACCTGTCGTTGCTTTCTCAGGAGCTAAGGGAACAGAACATGCGCTACCTGAGGTGGCAGAACCGTCATGCCCATCTGTTTGGGAGATTGTTGTTGATCGAAGCCCTCAGGCATTTTGGTATAGAAGGTGACATCTGGGAAAATATCATGTATAATGATTACAAACGGCCATACCTGACCCTGACCGATTATGATTTTAACATCTCCCATTCCGGCGATTATGTGGTCTGCGCCATAGCTAAGAATATCCGGCTGGGTATAGATATTGAGGAAAACAGAAAAGTGAACCTTACACACTTTCGCAACATCATGACCCGGGATCAATGGGAAGAAATCAATGACGCAGCTACCCCGTTAAAAACCTTCTATAAGTACTGGACCATCAAAGAAAGTGTGATCAAGGCTGATGGCAGAGGGTTTTACATACCATTGGATGAACTCGAGGTAAAGAACAATACCGTACAGTTTGATGACAGGCTGTGGTTTGTGAATGAGCTGGACTATGTCCACGGTTACAGTGCCGCACTCGCCACCAATCAGGTAGCAGCATATAAATTTCACTCCATAAATTTTTACGAAGCGCATATAGCGACCCGGTTAAGTCAGAAATTAGTTCAACTTAAATAAATATGCAAATGACTGAAAATCACATTTACGATCTGATTGCAGCTCACGTGGCAGAAATTACTGCAGATGTAGAGCATGGCCCGATTACACGAGCCTCAATGTTGTCACCCTTAGGCATGGATTCCATAGGCCGTGCAGAGTTAATCGCCAGAATGCAGGAAGAGTTATCCATAACCGTTCCCGCATACGAATTTCACCAGGCCAATGACCTGGGCGAACTTGCGGCCATATTCGCAAGTAAAATAAGCGAGATGCAGAAAAGCGCATAAAAATCAGGCGTGTTATGCACGTAAATTTTCCTAACCCACAATAAGTACAAAGCTCCTTCCCCGAAGGAGCCTGGCATCCCTGTGTCTTCCAAATAACCACCTTAAACCACCAAAGAAGAAGTCTTACATTTTTGTTTCGTTGGCTAGTTTCTCAAAAAGTCGATCAGTACTGGTCGGCTTTTTTTTGTTTATCAACAATTGAAGCTAAAAGATAACAGGCCATTTTAGTGTATATTTGAAGTTTGATGAAACCGCAAAGTCGTAATTTGAGATATATAACCTTAACATCGAAATTTATATACTACCTTGGAATCTCAATCCAGGCAATATTTATAATATTTTATCTAGTTTTATTTGAATTGCTTCAGCGAGAGAATGAATTTCACGGATTAATGGTTTTATTGTTTTTTGGCGTTCTATGGGTAATGCAGGTTGTATTTATAAATTTCAAAACGATTTATCTTAAAATTGATATGAAGCAGAGAAAGGTCTACTTCGGAAATCTTTTTTTTAGAAATGAATGCGGATTAGATAAAATAGATAGCATTAGGTCCTCATGGTTACCAGCATTATATTGGATTAATTTAAGCGGTATCAAGTATAACTTCATAATGGCAAGCCTGGATTTAAAAGAATTAAGAAGAACATTAGGTATTAATGGTTGATTTTTTGTCCGAGCTTTAGGTGATTTGGATTCATTATATAAAGGAGTTTATAGATCTCTGGAATGCCTGCAGTCTGAAAACTGATAAAAGAGGGTACAAGTGGCGCTACGCTAAACACTTGCACCAGCTATTGCTTAAATAGAATTGGCAATTATGGTCATTTCCCACTCCCCACCCAGAAAGTCATCCCGAGGCACGAGGGAACTTACTAAGAGCCGGGCAGAAACCTCCATTGAGCAATTCATTCTCAGGAAGCTCTAAGCCGGTCAGCTTTCCATAACCCACATAGCCCACCCTGAATTTTTCTCTAATTAGCATTTTTCCAGTAAGTTAGCCCCATACATCACACGAAACAGACATCATGATAAAAATAGCTCTATCTGAAAGCGGATTTCAAATCAATGGGGAAACCTTAACGTTTCCGGTAAGGGTTGAACAACTGAAAGATTTATTGGGCGAATGCCGGCACTTTAAAGCCAAATACAATAATATTTTTACCTGGGATGACCTGGGTATTGTGGCATACTCAAAAGAAGGCAAAATGTCAGAAGGCCTGCAAGTAAGCCTGGAGCAACAGGAGTATAAGTTTAGCCCAAAACAAGTTTTTCAGGGACAACTCCTGTTCAAAGGTGAGGAGATCATCAGTGATTACCGCGCTCATAAAGATGAACGTGTAAAACTATTTAAGGGCGACAAGGATGGCGCGCTCGTATCCAATGGTGTCAGCGCCTGGTTTAGTCTGGAGGAAGGCAGTATTGAGACTATTGACTTCAGCGGATACCAGGAAGCAGAAAAGGAAAAGTTCGAACGTCTGCCTGTTGATGATGAATTTCAATATTTCGTACCGCTATGGGAGGCGTGGATTGCAGAAACAACCAGGGTTGTGCCTGATGACAATGAATACTATAACCTTACCCACGGAATCACCAAAGAAGATATAAAAGGGCACTCAAAACTTGATGATGATACGGTAATACCCGAGGCGCTCATTAATTTTTATAAAATACATAATGTAGAATACGATGCCGTTACCTCCGCCTTCAGCTTTTCTGTCAATGGCTGGGGTTATGATCTTATTCCTTTTAAGGATATAGCAGAAGAATGGCAAAGCATACAATATCTGCAATTTGGTGACGACATAGCGAAAGAGGATCTGGAAGACTTTTCTCCAAAAGTGAAGGCAGATGATTATGCCAACCCAAAATGGGTCCCTTTTGCCACTGGTAGAAACGGCGACTACCTGCTTTTTGATACAGATCCAAGTGACGAGGGAACATACGGACAGATCATTGAGCTACAGAATGAGTCCTGGCAGCGTAATGTGGTAGCTGATTCTTTGGCTGATCTTATACAAAAGGAAATTGACCTTATTAAAGGTGAGGGAACTGAGAAGTTTGAGTTTATCCTTAGGAACGGAGTGTAAAGCGTTTTAAATAATCCGGTTCAAACCTAAAGACAGAAAAGGTACAGTGGCCGCTATGCTAACCACTTGTACCCTTTCAGTGATAAATTCGCAAAAATAGCCTTTCTGCCTTGGCTTCCTATTAGCTATTCCCTGTTTTAATTGTATGATTGTGAGTTTTCTACAACCTTTCTTCAAAGGTTAGTTAACAGGAGGGGTATTTAGAATCCTGTCTATACGCCATTCACCATCATGTCCCTTCTCCCATCTTACAGCATAGTTATATCTTATCATAGACTGCACGCCGTTAATCACGGTAGTGAGTTCTGATTTTCCCATGTCATAAACTACATTGCCATGTACAAATCGGTCATACAAATTTATATTATACGATACTATCTCACCCGTCGCAAATAATTGACGATAATACTCATCCAGCCCGTCGCGGTCAACCTCCAGTCCGGGAGAAACATTTCGAAAATCTTTTGTATAAAATTTGTATGCATTATACGCATTACTTGAGATAAGGGCTTCTAAATATGCTTCCTGCCTCTTGGTAATTTCCTTACTGGTTTCATCTTTACTTTCGAGATTTCCACGTTTTTTTTGACATAATACGGGTCCGCTATCAGTGGTCCGGCTAATCTCAACTTCCGGTTCCCGGTCTCCGGCAACAACTCTGTCCACACGCCAAATGCCGTCAGATCCCTTTTCCCAACGCATTAAATAATAACCCTTGATTGCGAACTCTACTCCACTGGCCACCCCTGTATTGTCATAAGCTCCAATGTCGTAAACTACATTATCGTGCACAAACCGGTCATATGATTCGAGATCAAGCGAATACAATCCTCCTTCTCTGACCGTAAAAAGCTGGGTTATTTCTTCAAGTAGCTTATCACGGTCAGCATCGTAATAATGGCCGAGTTGGAAGTAGGTCGGTGTCCATAAGTAGTTGTACATTAGATCCACATCTTTAGCAATAAAAGCTGCTTCGTAAACATTGTTTCGATCAGTAATTTCCTGACCAATCGTCAGGCATTTTTCACTGACAGGCCTGCTTTCTTCCAGGTTCGTCATTGGGTTTGAACTATTTTCCGTACTTACTTTTGATGAGTCAACGTTCAGGTCACTTTCCAATCCTTCACAACCTGTAAGTATTAGCAACATCGTAGCCATGATAATACTAAAAAGTGGAAGAATACGGGTAATTGGAATAGCTCCTGTTTTACAAGATGTCAAATTTGTTTTACAAGTTTTCATTTGCTTAATAGGTTTTGGTTAATAAAAAAAGATAAGATCAGACCCAATACTCTTAAAAATATTTTACTACTTGACCGTTTAAGTCGGGACAAAAAGGGGGACAATATTGCAGGTAATTTGTAATGAATTGGCCTTCAGCAAACTATGATTTTTGTCAAAGTGAACAAAAAAAGGATATGTCCGGTGAGCGGTTGTAATCTAAATATATTTAACGGGAAGGAGTTATACCTGGAAGTGTTCTCGGTAAGGACTTCGTGTCAAAAGATGCTTATGAAAAGCCCGGCAGAGCATCCCAAACCTCGGTTATTACCAGGACCATATCAGGAGTACAAGTGGCGCTAAACTAAACACTTGCACCAGCTATAAGTTCTGTAGGGACAAAACAAGCAGACCTCAGCTGCGAGACTGTGGTGGTGGAAAGCAATATAACCTTACTGTCGGTGGATAAAAATAAAGGCTCTAAAAGCCACTTTTGAAGACGTTGTTTTTGTTTTGCAACATTGTAACCCCCATTTAAATACATTAGCACCCCCTCATTCATGTGGTGAGATTGTATCTTGCAGACAACTATGCAGTAGATGAGCCTGTATTCGTTTTATGATAATCTGTATGTTATCATATAGTTTGATTGACCAATTATTTATAAAATAAAAAGTTAAGACATCAATTCCCATTCTTCAGAAATAGACATATAATAATTAATTAAAGTATAAACTAAAAGTGAATCGTTATTCTTTACTAGCCCTTGCTTGCCTTGTCTCGTGCATGGCTCTGGCCCAACGCAAAGCAAACAAAAAAACACCGCCCCGTGAAAGGACAATCAATGTGGATTATACTGTTGAAGAGGGTCCTTTAAACACCATGTTTAAGGAATGTGTAGGCGCCGGTCGTGCCAATGAAGGACTGCGTGCCGACTGGCAACAGCAGTTGACTTATGTGAAAAATGAGTGTGGTTTCAAATACATCCGCATGCATGGACTGTTCACCGACGACATGGCAGTTTACACGGAAGACCAGAACGGCAACCCTAAGTATAACTACATGTATGTAGATGCCTTGTTCGACTTCCTGCATTCCATTGGAATAAAGCCATTTGTTGAGTTAGGTTTCATGCCCAATGCGCTGGCAAGTGGCGTGCAGACTGTTTTCTGGTGGAAAGGGAACGTAACGCCTCCAAAAGACTATGACAAGTGGGGGGCGCTTGTAAAAAATCTCGTTCAACATTTTACAGAGCGATACGGTGAGGACGAGGTGAAAACCTGGTATTTCGAGGTCTGGAATGAACCCAACCTTACACCGGGATTCTGGACGGGGACTCAGGAAGAATATTTTAGGTTGTATGAATATGCAGCAAGAGCTGTTAAAAGTGTTAATCAGGATTATCGTGTTGGGGGTCCGGCTACTGCCGGCGCTGCCTGGGAGCCGGAATTTATCGAATTTTGTGATAAGAATAAGGCGCCGTTAGATTTTATCAGCACACATGCTTACGGGGTAAACCAGGGATTTCTTGATGAATACGGCCATGCCGGGACTGTGTTGGGCAAAGAAGAATTTGCAGTAAGTGGTGATGTGCTACAATCCCGGAAGGAAATTGCCAGTTCGGTAAAGCCTGACCTGGAGTTACATTATACTGAATGGAGCGCCTCCTATACCCCGGCAGACCCAGTTCACGACAGCTACCACGAAGCGGCCTACGTGCTTCAAAAAATGAAACAAACAGGAGATGCGGCAAACTCTATGTCTTATTGGGTATTCACCGATATTTTTGAAGAGCCGGGGCCGCGTTTCGAAGCTTTTCATGGAGGTTTTGGTATGCTCACGACCCAGGGGATCAACAAGCCGGTTTTCTATGCTTATCAGTTTTTGAACCGGTTGGGAAACATCGAACTGGCCAATAAGGATCCTGAATCCTGGGTTTGTAAAGATCAGGAGGGGAACATCCAGGTACTGGCGTGGGACTATACCTATACACTTCCGGATTCTGTCAACAACCAGCAGTATTTCATCCGCGACCTGCCTGCCAGGGCGAAAGGCAAACTCAAAGTGAACATTGCCGGTGTTCCGGAAGGGAATTATTCGCTTGAAGTTTACAGAGTAGGGTACCGAAGCAATGATGCCCACACAAGCTATGTGGACCTGGGCAGGCCCTCGCAGCTTTCAAGACAACAGGTGGAGCAAATCAAAAATCTAAACGATGGTTCTCCTTTCTTATCTGAAATAGTAAAAGTTAAATCAGGAGAGACATTCTCCAGGGAACTGGATATTCGCGAAAACGATGTTTTCTTATTGAATTTAGTAAAATTATAAGTCGTAGTATTAGTGAAATGAGTTACAAAACACGATACTTTTGATTTGGATCCTCCTGAGTATAAGTGCATGTGGGAGCAGTAGATTATTGCGGGTCAAGCATTACCTGTGGAGTGGGTGAATTAGAAAGAAATTAGGGGTTTGCAACATAAAGCTTGCCAGTGAGATAAGGTAAAGCAGGATCAACTTGAGCCCCTGTGGCCAACTGAAAATCAGTAAACCGCACTTATTGTCATGAAAATAACAGGCTCCAAAGGATAGAAATCCAAAGGAGCCTTAAACCATAACACCATTAACTAAACGGTTTTACCAATTTTATCTTTTAATTACAAGGTGTACCGAAAGCCCTGTACTTGTATAGGAGAAACTGAGTCCCGTCTACATTGAGCTGATAACCCTTGTTTTTGGCCTTCGACCATTTTCTGTAGCTCCAGCCATACTTTTGCCGTGCTTTGTTAGACCAGGATATTCTTGCCCGGCTTCGGCCTAAAGCCTTAAATCTTGAGTGTGTTAACCGGCTTACCACATTCGACTTACAATTACCTTCCATTCTGGCATGTTTGCCATTTGTACTTATCGAAGCATCTATTCCTTTTAGAGCCTCATTTACTTCTTCTTCAAGCAGCGTACGCTCCTCTCTGTCGGTACCTAAATACTCCCGCTCAAAGTCCGAATAACCCATGATGGAATCAGACTCAATGTCCCTCAGCACCCTGACAAAGTTGTTGTAAAGTTCAATAGTATACGTTTGCTCTTCTGTTGCCACATCGGGGTCCGGCTGATTTGCCGGTGCAGGTTCATTCACTGACTCATCCATACAGGCTACCAGACAGCCGGCAGCTAATAGCGAAATAGCATAGATTTTAAAATTGATTAATTTTTTCATAACATATTTAGTTTGGTTTAGCATGGGACAAAGCTATTTCCGGCCATGAAAGGAATAATCAGTCAATTGATATAAAGGCCTTCTCAATTGATAAAAGGGTGATTTCAGTTGAGACGCCATGCTGTTAAGGTAAGTTTTTATGGGTAATAATTGCTCTGCTCTCTGCCAGTTCTACAGCACGGTCAAGCTTTACCAAACTTTGAAAGTTTAGTAAAGCCGCGATTTAATTCTGCAAACCTTATCAAAAATATATACATATATCTCCGTACTTGAATAGTTTATCGGCTAGTGTATTCCGTCAGCTAAGCGATTAATAAACCTTGTGGTTTTATCTAACACCTCTTCAGGCTTTTCCTTATGAGGTGTATGACCGACAGCCGGTATAATATACTTTTCGGATTTTCCACTTACCTGGTTTATGGTTTTCTCGACCTGCTGCAATGAACCATATTCATCTGCCTCGCCCTGGATAAATAAAAGAGGGCAGGTGACTCCGGATAAGCAATACTCTATATTCCAGTCCCGATAGTCACTTCTGGTCCAGGTTTTGGTCCAGGCCTTAAAGAGCGTTTCTACTTTACTGTCGTGGTACTTTTCCAGTCGTATGGGCAGATTGGTGATTTTATACGCCTCCATAGCCTTATAGATGCCCTGGAGCGTGATATCCTCCACAAAAATGTGCGCGGCTTCGCAAATTACTGCTTTGACCTTTTTGGGATATTTGCTGGCAGCTAGCAAGGCAATGGTTCCTCCATCGCTATGTCCGAATAAAATGGCATCATCTATACCTAAAGTGATCAGTAAATCATGGAGTACATCAGCTTCCAGCTCCATGTAATTGACAGGCCTTTTGTGGGTTGGCATGGGATCAGATTTGCCATAGCCCAAACGGTCGTATATCAATACATTACATTCTGTTGCCTTTGCAAGCCTTTTTGGGAAATCCCGCCAGAGCTGTACGCAGCCGAGAGAGTCATGCAGAAAAACCAGTGTAGGACGATTTTTATATTCCTTTTCTGATTCTACATAAAGGTTAGCACCGTTTATTTGAATGAGCTTGTCAGGGCTTTTATGAGGCATGCCAAAGATTACTTTCGTAATAATGATGAATTTTTTAATGCTCTACAATAATAAACAAACCCTGTGAATTCATAGAGAAGTATCACCAGCTTAACATGACTTATCTTTTATTATATTTGGGCTTCCTGTAAACATATGAATATGGATGTACCTTCATGTAATGAGATCAAAGACCTTAATTTCTGGGTGCCCCCGCAGCCAAGCAGTTTGATGCTGTCCATCATCACCCGGGAAGGGAAAAAGGTAAAAATTGATATGCTTCCCGATATGGATGATGCTACCGACGAGTCCATACCTGACCTGAAGCGGAAGCGAACCATATATCTAGATGACAAGGCGGTGCCGCTAAAGTCTGAAGCAGAGGCAGCGGCCATGCGCTTACTATCAGATTTGATAGCTAAACAGCAGTTGGGCCATCCCCAGGGCCTGGCTGTTTATATGGCCAATGAGATGATTGAATACTTTGGATATAAGAAATGAGGTACATAGTAGTACAAAGCCAAAGGTGCGGTTTCAAAAGCCTGAAAAGAACTTTTGAAACCACCTTTGAACTTCTAAAGAGAGCCTAAACCGGCTTCATAGCCATGGCTTTTGCTACAGCAAAGCTGTTTTCGAACAGCCGATATCTGCTGATCAGTCCATTTTCGACAGTGATATGGATACAGAAAAATGATTCGACCACTTTACCGGTTGCTGTCATCAGCGTTTTGAATTCCCCTATAATTACAGCATGGTTTTCATCAGACATAATTTTGTGGATACCGGCCTCCAGAGGTTCGGTATTGAGCCAAAGCAGGTTATAAAAATCCTTAATTTCATCTTTCGATTTTCTCGGCCCAAGCCATGGGATCTCTTTGGTATTGCCCGGAATGTCCCAGTCCACATCATTCGCAAACAATGCCAGTAGCTCGTCAGATTTTCGTTCGTCCATATACTGAAGCAACTTTTGCGGTGTATTTTTTAAAGCATCCATAAGTTAGTATTGAGTAAACAGTGAATAGTAAGCGGTGAATCTTAAACAGTGAACTGAAAACTATGAACGGATCAAGGTAAGTCCTTTCTGTTGCAAAATGGCCATGGCCAGTACCCATAAAGCTACCCCACCAATGAGTGCAATGCCCAGGAATGACACCACGGAGTAAAGCAGGAAAATGGTCAAAACACTTCCCAGCACCCAAAGTCGATCCAGTATAATGATCAGCCGTACCTGAGCGGTTTTTACAGGATTTTGAACGGCATTGTAATAAACAAAGGAGGCAAAAAGCATCAGGAAAATTCCGGTTGCCATAAATGGAGCTGTAGGTTGCACTTCAAATAACGTTGCAGCGGTTTCAGCAAACAATACCAGCCCAAGGCCGGTGATACCGGATGAAAGGGCGTTAATTTTTAAAACTTGAGATAACTTTAGCATAACGATTTTGATTTGATGTTTACACAAATCTCAGGGTTTGGCAGGAGCCTGGATTGTTAATACACGACAACGGATTATCAGAAAACGTCAGGTTCGGGAATTTGAATTAATTTATATCTTTGATATCAGATGGATTTTAAAAAGCAATTTCTGGGATCGCTGCTGGCTTATGCCACTCAACGCGACATGGATGCAGAAGCCTTATGTGGCAGTTCTGGTATTGAGAATCCGGATGCTGATATTTCACCGGCTCAGATGAATGATCTCTGGCATAATGCGGCACAACTTTCGGGAGATCAGTCATTTGGTCTGCATTTTGGAGAGGCCATGCAGCTTTCTGCCTTAGGCGTGGTGGGGCAGGTGGTGCTTACCAGCAGTACTGTTGCGGAAGCGTTGTTACAGGCAGGAAAGCTGATATACCTGATCACGGATATTTTTACCCTTGAAGTAAGCCATGCTGCTGACACATTCACCATCTCACTGATCGCAAACGGGAAAAGTGCCTCTGAATTTCCCTCCACATACCGGCATATGGGCGAGTATCTCCTGGCCTTTGTAATTCATGAGCTGGATGGACTGATCCTCAGGAAAATAAAGCCGGTAAATGTTGAGCTACCATTTGATGTTGCTCATAAGCCTGAGTATATAAGGGTGTTGCGGACATCCAATATTACATTTACCCAATCATTCAAGATAACCTTCGACAGCGGCTACCTTTCATTGCCTGTCATTACAGCAAACCATGCACTTCAGGCATACGCTTTAAAGCAGATCGATATTTTGCTTATAGAAGATAGCTATACAGGGCCATTGAAAGACAAGGTGTTTAACCATTTGCTGGCCAATTCCTATTTGAATACAATCACATTAGACGATGTTGCTTCAAATTTCAATATGGGGGCCAGAACTTTACAGCGAAAGCTGAAGAATGAGGGCATTACCTTTATGGAAATTGTTGAAGAAGTAAGGAAAAATCTTGCCATCAAATACCTGAACAAAGGAGACCACCAGGTAAAAGAAATCGCCTACGCACTTGGTTATCAGGATCCTAGCGGTTTTGTAAGGGCCTTTAAAAGGTGGACGGGTAAGAAGCCGAGTAATTATACTTCGGGAGGCCTTTAATGCTTGTTTAATTCATTTAAGCTTTTTGAATTTAATTAATATTAAATCTTGTTTAATCATTTATCTGTTATATTATTTTTCAATGAAGTTGTCTTTTAGAGAATTTTACTTGGATTTGAAAATTGTTGATAAGTGATGATGTAAGTTATTGGGTCAAAATGACACTTCGATATGGTTATTACTCCATAGATTTAAGAATAAACGCTAATTTTCCTGTTCCCTCGAGAAAACTATTTATTGTAGGAAGTGCAATCTGATACTTATTTTCTTTAGCAAATTTTATCTCAAAAGATACTGTACCGGAGTTGGTTGGAGGGGGTGAATCGGATGTAAGTTTATAGGTTTAAAAATGACACTTCTAAAATAATTTCAGTAAAATATGTACGTTAATAGTTAGTGTTCTAATCCATGGCAATGAAACGGCAAGAATTGATTTACGTTATACTTATGACACAGTAAAGTCTGTTCTAGATTTTAATAAGGCATGTGAAGCCAAAAGGCATTTTGAGCACAAGTTGTGAAGTTTTAATAAATATGATTATTCCAAGATTTTGAAACTTCTTTATTGCTGGCAAAATTTAATTTCGATATAGACAATTTGTTTTTTTGGAATTATAATAAAAAGGTCGATATTCGAGACGAAAATAATTAACTGTCAATATAATATCAATTTAGAACTTAGATGAAGAACCATGCAGATCGCAAGTATGTGTCTGTTTCTTCTGTTTTGCCTCATTAATGATAGTCAACTGTAAACCTACCCTAACCCAACGATTGATTTGGCTGGATCAAAGTATCTCCAGTCCTCATAAGTACAATATTGGTGGGTATGTTACTTTGAAGGGGAACTTAGATTTCGAGCGCTTTGAAGCTGCAATTAAAAAAATATTAATATCTCAAGAAGTTTATTCCGCAATTTTTAAAGAGGTCAATGGTGGAGTGGGTTATAAGCTTGGAGATGCTTCAAAGGATTTTGCACTTGATGTAATAGATTTTTCAAACAATCTTAGTCCTGAAGAGTCGGCGCTATCTGTTATGAAGCAAGACTTTGCCACCCCTTTTAATGTCGAGGGTACTTATCTGTTTAAGTTTTTGTTCTTCAGGCTATCAACCGATAGATTCATTTGGTATTCGAAAATGCACCACCTCATTGCGGACGGATGGACATTTATGCTACTGTTAAATGAGGTGGCTTCATTTTACAATAGCGAAGATACGCCAGATCATTTTCGTTTTAAGTACAGCGATTACGCACTTAAAGAAGAGAATTATTATGGATCCGACAAGTTCAAGCAGGATAAAGAGTTTTGGAAGAACGAATTTGAGACCATTCCGGAGGGGCTTTTTGAGAAGTCTCTGTATAATAATAAAGCTGGTTTACCCTCAAGGGTATTCACCATGCCAGTGAGCCAGGAGGTTAAGAACCGATTGGTCGAGCTTTCAGCATCGCGCAAGGTCTCATTGTTTCATATCGTTATAGGTTTATTTCTGGTGTACTTTTATCGTACGCGTGGTAAAGACGCTATTACATTTGCACTTCCTATATCCAACAGATCCAATAGGAAGTATAAGAATACGGCAGGTGCCTTCATGAATTTAATCTGCCTGCCGTTGGCACCAGACCCGAATCAAAGTATGCTCGATACCATTTCATGGATTAAAAGCAAGGTTTTTGGAGCATTGAAGCATCAGCAGTATCAGTTTGGTAATCTGGTGATGGACCTGGGGGTAAGTAGTCATTCCCCTCTGTATCATTTGAGAGTGTCCTATGAGCAGTTTGAGTTTAGTCAGAAACTGGGAGATGTTGAAAGTAAGGCCTTTGCCTTGGGCAACGAGGCTGAAAATGATCCTCTGTCAGTCTATATCAGAGATTATAACAATGAAGGTCTGGATATCAAATTTGTTTATAACAGTGAATATCTTTCAGAAGATGATATCCGGTCAGCATCATCGGGTGTTGCTGTTTTAATAGATGAACTGTTGGCTGAGAATACTCGTCCAAGCAAAGAGGTTCAACTAATCGGCAGTGAGGAATATTTAACCATAGATAGGTCTTGTCAGGGACCGGTTATTGAGTGGGGTGATGATCATTTTATTCCGCTATGGCAGAAAACAGTTGAGACCTACCCCAATAGAGCAGCGATAAGTACCGATACCCATACTTTTACCTATGCACAGGTTAATAAACAGGCTTTAAAATTAGCATCTTATTTATCTGAGTTTGTGGAAAAGGGGAGTGTAGTGGGATTGGTGTTGCCCAGAAATGAAATGATGGTTATTGGAATGATAGGTTGTATGATGTCAAGAGTGACTTACACTCCTGTTGAACCGGATAACCCAGCACAGAGATCTAAAAGGTTCTTTAAAAATATTGGATGTAATTTATTGTTAGTCAATGATGTAACTAGGGTGGAGGTAGAGGGTGTGAATACCGTGAACCTGCAGGACATTATTGTCGGACGACCGGAAGCTCCGGAATTACCACAAATGCAGTATGACCCGGAAGATATTTGTTATATTTTGCATACTTCTGGTTCTACAGGAAATCCAAAAGGTGTGGCTGTGCATCATAAAGCGGTCGCAAATTATATCCAGTACTTCAAGAGGTTCTATTCTTTAATGCCGGATGACGTGGTTTTACAACAAGCGTCTGTAAGTTTTGATACTTCGGTAGAAGAAATTTTCCCTATACTTATTACCGGAGGCAGAGTGCATATTCTTGAAGAGAGAAGAGATGTGCTGCTCATGAAAAGAACCATTGAAAAGGAAAAGATAACTGTTTTGAGTTCCACACCACTGGTACTAAAAATGCTGGGAGAAAAACCTGATTTTTCAAGCTTGAGGACAGTTATCAGTGGCGGAGATGTATTACATCCGGATCATATCAAAGTATATCTTCAAAAGGGGATAAAAGTCTACAATACTTATGGGCCTACCGAGGCTACCATTTGTTGTACATACCATAAAGTAGTGCCTGCCGGATCGATCATTCCGATAGGAAGACCGATTGCCAATACCAGCGTTTACATTTTGGATAAGTATATGAACAGGCAGCCCATAGGAGTAGAGGGCGATATTTATATTGAAGGTGTTGGCTTGGCCCAAGGGTATATAAATAACTCTGAAGCAACCAGAGCAAGTTTCGTTGAAAATCCTTTTCAGCCAGGAACTGTACTTTACAAAACAGGAGACATCGGAAAGCTTAACAAAAATGGGGAGATTGAGTATACCGGTAGATCAGATAATCAACTGAAGATACGTGGTATGAGAGTTGATGCTAACGAGATCATTGATACGATCAAATCGTATGGCCCTGTTAAAGAAGTAGTGGTAGACCATACGCATGAGGCTGAAAGGAAGGCCTTGGTTTGCTATTATACTTTGATAAATGAGGCCAAACTGGATGTTGAAACCTTAAGGACATTTTTAGAACAGCATCTACCGGAGCATATGATTCCCTCACATTATATAGAATTAGGTGAGATACCTTTAACAATACAAGGGAAAACGGATAAGAAAAAGCTGAAGGAGTATTATTTAAAAAATAAGGTAGCAGAGTCCAGGGTAAGACATCATCCATCTACCAAAAATGAACAATTGATAAAGGATGTATGGGAAGAGTTCCTTCATACGAAGGATATCAGTACTACTGACAATTTCTTTCATATCGGAGGCAATTCATTAGTAGCTACTATGGTGTTGAATAAACTTAATGAGGTTTTGGAGTTGAATGTCAGCTTAAACCAAATCTATTCACACCCAACCATAAAGGGGTTAGCTCAATTTATAACACAATATGAAGATCAGCATTTTGAGTATATAGATCTCGATTAGCTGAAAAATACGAGAAACGTAAATGAAATTACTGGATTTATTTAAATCAAGGTCACGGTATTTTTATGCCATTGTCTATGTAGTTAGTATCATCAGCAGTATTGCCAATATTGGCCTGTTGATTTTGATCAATGATATAATCAGGCAACAATATACAGGTGAGCATTTTAATGTGAATTATATAGCCTCATTTGTTGGGCTCTTGGTCGTTTCTTTTGTTGCTTCTGCGTACTTCCAAAGGTCATTAGTAGGTATCACCAACGAAATTATGTGTGAAATGGAGCTTTCTATCATTCAAAAAGTAAGGAAGGCCACCTATGCGTCTTTTGAGAAGCTTGGCTATGAGAAGTTATATTCTGCTTTTGCTGATACACAAATTGTGAGTAACATACCAGGATCCATTATCAATGTATTTACAGCTGTGATCACCATTGTGTGCGCACTGGTCTATATCTTCTTCACTTCTCCGATGAGTGGAGTGTTTTTATTCATTTTAATGATCCTTTTCCTGGTAATATATGTAGTAAACGATAGTAAGAACGCTCAAAAAATGGAGCAGGTAAGGGATCTTCAGGATGAATACTACGGTCACCTCAGGGAGTTTTTGATGGCATTCAGGCAGATTAAGATCTCAGGCACAAGAAACAACACCATTTACAATAAACATCTGCTTAAGAACAGAAATGATACGAAGCAAATTAAGACCAAACTGTATCAAAAATATGCTATAAATGAGCTTTTTGGTACATATAGCTGGTTTGTACTCTTGGGTGTTGTGATATTTATATTGCCCTGGTTATTAGGTATAAGCATTATTCAGGTGACCACCCTGGTTACTACCATTATCTTTCTGATTGCACCTTTGGCCAAGGTTATGACCTTTATTCCCAGCTATAACCGTTTTAAAATTGCCATCAACAGGATTAACAGAATTGAAAAACTGCTTATTGTCGACGCTAAACCGATATTTGAAAAAACAGTTCACGACAGCTTCCAAACCATACGATTTGAAAATATCTCATATCAGTATGGAGATAACGAACAGGGTGCATTTACGCTGCAAATACCGGAGCTAACACTGAATAGAAATGAGATAACCTTTATTACAGGAGGAAATGGAAGTGGCAAAACCACCTTCATTAATATCCTAACAGGCCTGTACCGACCTGATAGCGGCAGGATATTTATCGATGACAATGAAATTGACTGGCAGCAGTATGCTCAGTTTTGTAACAATATGTCTGTTATTTTTTCAGACCATCACCTATTCAGACATAACTATGACGAGCATGATCTAAGCGAAGCCAATACAGAACTCCAGAGGTTAGTGAAGAAAAAAAACCTGGAGAAGGTTTTTAAAGTTGACAGTAACAAGATAGATGTTAACCTGTCGAAAGGTCAGCAAAAGAGAACAGCGCTGATCCTTAGTTTGCTTGAAGATAAATCAATGGTGATCCTTGATGAATGGGCAGCTGAACAGGACCCTTTTAATAAGAATGAATTTTACAGTCAATGGATCTATGATATCAAATCGAGCGGAAGGATGCTTCTAGCTATTACCCACGATGATGAGCACTATGCCAAAGCTGACAGGATCATCAGGTTTAAGAATGGTAGTGTTGCCGAAGATATCAGGAATCAGGAGTTGAGTTATGACTGCTGATTCTTACGAATAAATTATTTAGAAAATTAACAGTACTTAAAAAATGACAAAGGTTATTTGCCTTCCTTTTGCCGGCGGTAGTAAATATTCGTTTAAGGTGTTTGAAGACTATCACTGTGAAGATATAGATGTTGTAACGCTCGACTATCCTGGCCGTGGAGGCAGGATGAGAGAGCCACTCCTTTCAGAGACCGTTGCAATTGCGCATAATCTTCTATCTCAGGCAAAGGCTCTTATAGGTAATGAAGACTATGTAGTTTATGGGCACAGTATGGGAGCTACAGTAGGTTTTGAATTGGTGCATTTCCTGATGAACGCAGGATTACCACAGCCCACCCATCTCTTTGTTAGCGGTGCAACAGGCCCGGCAGCTTTCAGCAGGACCGTGCGAAACTGGGCTAACTTACCCAAAGACGAGCTTTTAAAAATTCTCAAAGACCTTAACGGTATGCCTGAGGAGATCCTTAATAATGATGAATTCTTTGATTTTTATGAACCGATCATTAGAGCAGATTTTAAAGCAGTGGAAAGCTATGCCTATAAAAAAAGACAACCCTTAAACATTCCTATTACGGTGATGAATGGAACTCGTGAGCCTTTCGATGAGCAGGAAGTAAAGTTATGGGACGATGAAACAGTTTTTCCGGTAGAATATATGAAAATGGAGGGACATCATTTCTTCATTTTTGATCATGTAAGCACAATTATTAATACAATAAGAGAAAGAGTATCGACAAAACAATCAACTAATTATTATGGATAAGAAAAAAGTGTATTTGAAGCCCAATGTTGTATTCGAACCACTTGTGGACAGGTGGTATGCCTGGAGTCATCTGATATCTCCGGCAACAGCGGCAATGAATATCGTAGGGCGACATCTCGAAATTATAGAATCTTATATGGCTGCTCCTGAGCTGCATGCCGAGGCAATAGGTAATCCTAAATTACTTGGAGGTCCGTTTATGGACATACCTGAAAGTAGAATCGAGGATGTAAAGAAACTCAAGCAGGAGACAGAGGAGAAAAGAAGCAACATGATCGCTTTCAGAAATGCCGTGGCAGAGCTGGACAAAATGTTAAATGAGGAAGCGAAAGGTTACGGATTGGAGTCACTGTATGAGAGAGTTCCCGATATTTTGAAAGGTTATGTGGAGTTGTACTATGACCGATATGGAAACCCTGGTTTCAGGTTCTTCGAATCCCTGTTGTATAACAGTGAGTTTTATGATGATTCAGCTCAAAGCCTGGCCTTATGGATCACTAACAACGACCACCGTCCGTTTTGCTTAAGTACTCCAAGACTTGATGACGAAAACATACTTCACCTTGAGACACCTTTTGCTAATAAGGCTATCGACGAACTGGCGAAGATGAAGAGAAACGGAGGAGACCTGGATGAGATCAAAAAATTACTGAACATCAAGCCTGAGCAGGAGGCGTTATTTGAGACTTTCTTCTCTGAAGAGGCACACCCTACTTATCAGAAATATGATGGTGATAAAATCAGAATGCGTTACTTCGGGCACGCCTGTATACTGATTGAAACAAAAGAGATCAGCATTTTGGTAGATCCTTTGATTAGCTATTACGGATACCACTCGGATGTAGAGCACTTTTCTGATGCAGACCTTCCTGATTTTATTGACTATGTGATCATCACCCATAACCATCAGGATCATATCCTCTTTGAAACGTTGCTTCCTCTAAGACACAAAATAGGTAAGCTCATAGTACCTAAAACAAGAGGAGGAAAGCTCGAAGACCCTGAGCTTGGGCTGATGTTTAAGAAAATTGGTTTCGAAGACGTTGTTGAGCTTGATGAAATGGGCACGGTAGACTACGAAGATATTACAGTAACCGGGGTTCCATTCACCGGAGAACATAGTGATATGAATATTAACTGTAAGCTTTGCTACCTCGTTCAAATTGGAGAGTTTAAATTGATGTTCCTCGCGGACTCCCGTATAATGGAGGCCAAACTTTATGAGCACATTCACAAGCAGGTAGGAGATATTGATGTGATGTTCCTCGGTATGGAGTGCGATGGTGCGCCGCTTACCTGGCTATACGGACCCTTACTTACCAGTAAACTGCCAAGAGATCAGGATAATACCAGACGTCTGTCGGGTTCAGATTGCCAGAGAGGTATGTCAGTGGTCGACATCTTTAATCCATCGGAAGTTTATGTATACGCTATGGGACAAGAGCCATGGATCGAGTTTATAACCAGTACCAGCTATACTGCTGAATCTAACCCTATCATACAGTCTGACAGAATGGTAAAGATATGTCAGGAACAGGGTAAAACGGCAGAGAGATTATATGGAGAAAAGGAACTTCTCTACGAACGTGAAATGGTATTTTAAATCGTTGTTGAAATAGAATTTTAGCATTAAAAGCAGGATATCCATCGTCATATGAATAAAAATACCCCAGTTGCCAGCTTAGTAAACGAAGCAGAAGACAACGGATTTAAATTCTTTTTTGATCAGGGTAAGCTTAGGCTCAGAGTGCCTAAAGAAGTAAATGTTGATCGTCAGCTTGTAGATCGGATAAAGTCCAGTCTTGACGAGGTCACGGCTTACTTGAGAGAAAGAGAAAAAGAAGATAATGCATTGTTTCAAGTGGATAGGGAGCCTGGGCTTCCTGTTCCACTGTCATTTGCTCAAAAGAGTCTGTGGTTCATAGACCAGTTGCAGGGGAGCAGACATTACTACATGCACTGGTTGTTTGATATTAACGGAACACTTGATCAGGGTGCATTAGACAAGTCTTTTGAACAAATTATTGCCAGGCATGAGGTATTGCGGACAGCCATAGTTGAAGACGGTGAAACCTGTAGACAAGAGCTCAGGCCCATCAGTGAATGGGCCCTTGAGCATTATAATGAAGATGAGATAGTTGCCAAAGGGCAGGACTTAGACGCCTTTATTGAAGATCAGTTATCAAAGCCAATCAATTTGTATGATGACTGGCTGATAAGAGCGGTACTTATTGAGAGGGCACCTACGAGCTTCAGGCTTATGGTCATCGTTCACCATATGGTTTTTGATGGGCTTTCTGCTTCTATTTTGGTTCAGGAACTTCAAAGTTTTTACCAGCATTACACCAGTGCTGATCCTGGTATTATGCCAGTACCGGAAGCTCAGTATGCTGATTTTGCCATATGGCAAAACCGTAGTGTTGAGGAGGAAGCCTTTGAAGGACAGCTGCAGTTTTGGAAAGAAAACCTAACCGGACTCGCTCCGCTTGAGTTTCCAACTGACTTTGCACGGTCTTCTATGCAAAATGTCAATGGTGCCGTTGAAAAACATACACTTTCACATGATACATTCAATGCTGTAGTATCCTACTGTCGTAATCAACAGGTGACAGCATCAACCATGATGCTGGCTGTATTCAAAGCTTTGATATACAGGTATACAGATAATGGTGATGTATGTGTTGGAAGCCCAATTGATATAAGAAACCGGAAAGGTCTTGACAAACTCATAGGCTTTTTTGTCAATACGCTACCTATACGTACTCAGTTAGACGGTTCCGATAACTTCAGTGCCCTGTTAATGAAGGTTCGCCAAACGATGACCAATGCTTTGGAGAACCGGGATTTACCTTTGGAGAAAATAGTGGAGGCATTTGGCGGTCAGCGTGATGTAAGCAGAAATCCTCTTTTTCAGATCATATTTGTAATGCAGAGTAAACTTGCCAATGGCGAGATGGATCTTGGAGGTATGGCTTTGCAGCAGGTGGAGAGCACTCACCATACAGCTCGTTTTGATCTGGAATTTAACGTTTTCGAAAACGACGAAGAAATAGAGCTTCGGCTGATCTATAATAAAGATCTGTACAAGCAAGAGACTGCTGCAAGTATAGTTGAGAGCTTTCTTACATTGTTGAAAGAGGTACTCAGCGATGATAGCAAAACATTAGATCAGTTAACTATAATTGATGATGCTACCACCGCACACCTGGTGGAGCAAGGGTATTCTCGGTCAGGTTATCCTGAGGGTTGTACCATTATTGATCTGTTCTATAGGCAAGTGCAGGCTTACCCTCAACATATTGCCATTAGCGATCAGGGCAGGGAATTAACATACAGCGATTTGGATGAAAAATCCAGTCAGCTGGGAAGGTATTTGCTGGAAAACGGATTAAAGTCAGAACAACTCGTACCCGTTTGCATGGAGAGCTCTGCTGAGTTTATCATCAGCATTCTTGCCATTTTAAAAGCAGGAGGAGGGTATGTGCCCATAAACCCGACCTACCCTTCAGATAGAATAGATTATATACTTGAAGATACTAAAGCCACTTTGGTTTTAGCTGCTTCGGGTACGAAAGACTTATTTAAACCAGATCGATGTCAGGTCATTGAAGTGGATAGTTTCAATGGTCAACAATACACTAATGAACCACTGGCGAATATTAGTGGTCCGGACACTCTGGCTTATGTTATTTATACTTCAGGGTCAACAGGTAAGCCTAAGGGAGTATTGATAGAACATGTTAATGTAGTAAGGCTGATACAGGTCGATAAACCCTTGTTTGACTTTAATGAAAAAGATAGTTGGACCCTGTTTCATTCTACTGCATTTGACTTTTCCGTTTGGGAGATATTTGGTGCTTTACTAACTGGCGGGAAGCTGGTTATAGTGAACAAAGAACAAACACTTGACCCGGTACTGTTTCTTAAACTGTTGAGAGAGGAACAAGTTACGATTCTCAATCAAACGCCATCTGCATTTTATTCTCTTCAGGAGAACGAACTACAACATCCTGGAGGGCTTAAAGTAAGATATGTAATTTTTGGTGGGGAAGCATTAGACCCGCAAAGGTTGAAGGGTTGGAGTAAGCAGTACCCTGATTGTTCATTGGTAAACATGTATGGCATTACCGAAACCACTGTTCATGTAACCTTCAAAAAACTTACGCAGGAAGACACACTGTCACATAGCAGCAATATTGGTCGAGCTATACCTACTACCTCTATTTATATTCTGAATAAGAATATGAATTTTGTGCCGGATGGAGTTGTAGGAGAGATTTATGTAGGAGGCTACGGCGTGGGCAGGGGATATCTAAACCGCGAAGCCTTAACTCTTGAACGATTTGTAGATAACCCTTTTGGAGACGGTAGACTATACAAATCAGGAGATCTGGGCAGAAGGCTGCATAGCGGAGACATTGAATACATTGGTCGTGCTGATAATCAGGTCAAAATAAGAGGGTATCGCATTGAGATAGGCGAAATTGAGGGCGTTTTAAATGATGCTCCTGGTGTGTCCCAGGCAGTTGTGCTTTTGAAGGAAGATGACCCGGATACCCGGGCGCTTCATGGGTTTGCAGTGGTTACTGATGGCTACAGTAAGGATGGTACCCTAAGTTATCTGGGAAGGAAGCTGCCAGGCTATATGTTACCAGCTGCTGTTCATGTTGTAGAAGAAATGCCCTTAACCACTAATGGCAAAATAGACAAAGCGGTACTTTTAAACTCAATTAAGGAAACAGAGGACACAAAAACAGTTACATCGCCTCGTAACGAGACTGAAGCCGGAATCCTAAACATATGGGAGAGACTTCTTAATAAGGAGAATATTGGTGTTTATGACAACTTTTTCGAGTTAGGCGGACACTCATTACTCGTGACCAGAATGGCTTCATCCCTGAGGAATGAATTGCAGGTAGAAATTAGCGTTAAAGATATTTTTCTGTCGCCGACAATTGCTTCAATAGCCCAATTGATCAAGGGTAGTGAGAAGAAAACAGTGTTGTCGGATATTCAGGCAGTAGAGCGTCAGGACAAAATGCCATTGTCATATGCGCAGGAACGGTTATGGTTTATTCATAAACTCCACGGCAGTGTTCAATACCACATGCCCGCGGTATTCCAGTTGGGAGAGGGCCTTGATACGGAAATACTTGAGTATGCATTCAAAAGTATTCTTAAGAGGCATGAAGTACTTCGGACCAAAATTACCGAAGTAGAAGGTGTTGGCTATCAGCAAGTGATGGACGAAACAGCATGGAGCCTTGCCATAAATATACAACCAGCCGACCAGCCTGTAGAGGAAAGCGTACGATCATTAATTGATGAGCCCTTTGATCTGTCTGGTGATTATATGCTCAGAGCCACACTCATCAGACAGGAAACATCAAAATATATATTGGTTGTGGTTATGCACCACATCGCTTCCGATGGATGGTCACTCTCTGTAATGTTGGATGAACTGATGCGTATCTATAATAGCATGGCAAAAGGGCTACCTCTGGAAAGTGAAGATCTGGAAGTGCAGTATGCAGATTACGCCTGGTGGCAGAGAGAGCTTTTATCCAAAGAAATAGAGGGGCAGTTGAATTACTGGAAGGATCAATTGGCTGATGTAGAACCCGTAATGTTGCTGACAGACTATCCCAGAGGTGAAACCAAAAGCCACAAGGGAGCCATTGTTAAACACACTTTTTCTGAGGCTACAATTCAGGGATTAAGGACAATTTGCAAAGAGGAGCAAGTAACGTTATTCATGGTGCTGATTGCGGCCTTCAAAGTTTTGATTAATAAGTATACCACAGTCAATGATATTTGTGTAGGAATCCCGCTTGCAGGCAGGAGACACAGCAAACTTGAGCATATGATTGGCTTTTTTGTTAATACACTGGCATTGAGAAGCCAGGTGGATGCAAGCCAGTCCTTCAAGTCATTTTTGAAACAGATAGAAAATGTAACTCTTGAAGCGTATGCTAATCAGGATACTCCTTTTGAGAAAGTGGTAGAGGAAGTTGTCGGCTCCCGAAACAGTGATAATACACCGCTTTTCAATATCATGTTTGCTTTGCAAAACACCCCGGACCTGGCCAAAATTGACTTGCAGGGTGTTGAGGTTGAAGAAATTCCTTTGGAGAACAGAACCGCAGTCTTTGATTTTGTTTTTGATCTCAAGGAGATCAATGAGGAATTGAAGCTGGAGTTCCGATATTGTGCAGACCTGTTTAAAGAGGATACAGTCAACCGATTTATAAGCCATTATGAAAAACTGCTGGCTTCCATTATAGAAAACAGAGAGCAGTCTATAGGAATGCTTGATATCATACCGGCAGCGGAGCAAAAGGTATTGGTAGAGCAGTTTAGTAAGGCAGAAAACTACCCTGCTGCGATGGGTAGCACTGTCATAGGCCTGTTTGAAGAGCATGTAGAGAAATACGCTGAAAACCCTGCCTTGAGTTTTGGTGATCAAACGCTTACATACCGGGAGCTCAATGAAAGGGCCAATAAATTAAGTGCATACCTGATTGATCAGGGTGTTTCAAAAGAGATGCCTGTTGCCATTGCCCTCGAGCGTTCAACAGACCTGATCATTGGTATCATTGCCATACTTAAATCAGGAGCAGCTTATGTGCCGATTGATGTCAAGTTACCGGCAGGCAGAGTACACTTCCTTTTAGATGATATACAGGCTAAAATCATCATTACAGACGAGAGTTTTAAAAGTAAACTCAAAGGGTACAACGGCGATATTACCATAGTTGATCAAAGCGAACAAAAGGATGAAATATCAGTCTGCGATAGCAAAAATCCGGGTGTTAATTCGGATGCTGAGCATCTGGCTAATATTATATACACATCAGGAACAACCGGCCGCCCTAAAGGGGTAATGGTGAGTAATCACAACATCGTCAGTCTCGTAAGGGACCAGTCTTATGCGAGGCTTTCTGATAACGATGTCCTCCTATCAACAGGAGCACCATCATTTGATGCTTCAACCTTTGAATATTGGGGCATGCTGCTTAATGGAGGCCATCTGATCATGGCATCAGAAAATAACCTTCTGGTGATTGAGCTGCTCAAGAAGGAAATACAACGTTTTGGTGTAAACAAAATGTGGTTTACCGCAAGTTGGTTTAACTACATTGTTGATACCCAGATTGATGTTCTTGAAGGGCTGGACCTGGTCATGGCCGGGGGAGAGAGGCTTTCAGAAGAGCATATTTATAAAGTGCAATCAACCTACCCTCAGTTGAGCATTGTCAATGGTTACGGCCCTACTGAAAACACTACGTTTTCACTGACCTACGAGATACCGGCAGACTATCAACAGGAGAACATCCCTATTGGCAGGCCTTTGTCAGGCAGAGCTGCTTATGTATTGGACTCCAATCTTAACCTTGTTCCGGTAGGTGTAATTGGCGAGCTATATGTTGGAGGCAGTGGGGTGAGCATGGGCTATCTTAATAAGCCTGAGTTGACCAAAGAGCGCTTTATGGCCAATGAATTTGAGGGAGGAACATCTCAATTATACAAAACCGGGGACCTGGTGCGCTGGCGAGCGGATGGCAACCTGCAATATATAGGTAGGTACGATAGCCAGGTGAAGATCAGAGGCCATCGTATTGAGTTGGGTGAGATAGAGAATACATTAAACCTGCTTGATGAAGTATCGAATAGTTGTGTAGTGACCGTGGAAGGTACCGGAGGAGCACATAGAATCTTGTCGTACATTGTACCGGAGAAAAAGGAAGTGCAACTTCTGGAAAACCAACTTCAGCAAAGTCAGGTAGAAAGTTGGAAAAACCTGTATGACTCAGAGTATGGAAAAACAGAAAATGATTCTGCCGTAGATGAAGAGTTCAACATTATCGGATGGAATGACAGCTTTACAGGAGAGCCCATACCTGCGCATCAGATGAGAGAGTGGCTGGATGATATTTCAGAAGTCATCTTCCATGAGCAGCCTCAAAATGTAATGGAAATAGGCTCAGGTACAGGACTGATCTTTTATGCATTGGCCGGAAAAGTTAACAATTACATCGGTACGGACTTTTCAGGCTCATCGGTTAGACAAATACAGAACAGGATCGATAAGGGACTCAGAGAATATGGTAACAATGAGTTTCATGTTTGCCCGGCTCATGAAGTAGGTGAGGTGCCTGTCAATAACGTTGATACAGTCATTCTGAATTCGATCATACAATATTTCCCGACTGAAAGCTATCTGACCGAGGTTATTGAGAAATCTATAGAAAAGCTCAATGGGCAGGGAAGGCTTATCATAGGAGATATTCGTGATAACAGACTCTTGAAACCGTTTAAAGGAAGGCTAACACTGGGCAACTATCAAGGCGGGATGGATAAGCGCGAGTATTGCTGGTTCCTTGACCAGGCAGTCTGGAATGAAGAAGAGCTTTGTATTTCGCCACAATATTTTGCAGGCCTGAAAGACAGATTCCCAGAGATCCGATTTATTGAAGCATTCTGGAAAAGGGGAGAAGAGGTAAATGAACTTAACCTTTATCGCTATACCGTTATTATTCACCTTCAGGAGAAAGAGGAGATAAAACCAACCTGGCAAAACTGGAGTGAATGGAGTCAAAATGGCGATCTTGAATGGGTGCTCCAACAGCCAATGTTTGCGATCAAAGATGTGCCTAATCCGAGGCTTACCAAAGAAAGGCTGCTTTTAGAGGCTATTGATTCTGACGAGATCCATACGGTAATAGATATTCAGCAATACCTGGAGCAATTCTTATCTGAAGAGGAGCGGCTTGTTGCCGACTTGCTAAGAACTGCGCGATCTAAAGGTCACCATTATAAGTTGCTTTTAAATGAAGACCCGTTAAAAATAGATCTTCTACTATCTGTGCACCCTATAGAGGGTTATGTAGATAATGGTTTGATGTCTTCAGGGGCAAATCAAAAGAAGGATTTATGGAGCTCGCCATTATTTGCGAATATAAACCTGGAGCTTCAGAAAAAAGTAAAAGAACTGCTTCAGGGACAACTGCCTGAGTATATGGTTCCGGCAGAAATTATCACCATTAAGGAAATACCACTTACCCGTCATGGCAAGTCAGATAAACAGTTTCTAAGTACTATAAAAACGGGAGATGAGCTAAGCCCGACACAATATTGTGCTCCGGAAAACAAACTTCAACAAGACTTGGTAACCATATGGAAGGAGCTATTGGTTAAAAGCCATATAGGCATTAATGATAACTTCTTTGAACTTGGAGGACATTCACTCCTGGCCAGTAGGGTGGTTTCAACTATAAGCAGCACCCTTAATATCAACATTAAGGTTCGGGACCTGTTTATGTACCCAACTATTGCAGAGCTCAGTGCCCATATTAAAGATCATCTTTCGGATAATGATTTGCCTGCAATTTCAGTCGAACGGGATAAAGATTTTGTGCCCTTATCTTTTGCGCAGGAGAGGCTGCATTTTATTGATAACCTTCAGGGAAGTGTACAGTACAATATGCCTTGGGTGTTCAATATCAAAGGCTCTTTGAATATCGGCCTGCTTGAATCAGCCTTTAGGCAAATTATTGAAAGGCACAGTGTACTAAGAACAGTATTCAGAGAAGAGGAGGAAGTCGGACAGCATTTTCTGAATAGCGAAGACTGGACGATCAGTACTTCCGAGATCAGCGGAGAGCAAACCCGGGAGGAATATGAAGAGTTCATCAATAAGCAGGTGAATGTTCCGTTTGACCTGGCCCATGATTTTATGGTGCGAGCGGATATTATGAAAAGAGGTGCTGAGGATCATACACTTGTTGTAGTTTTTCATCATATCGCTTTCGATGGCTGGTCTATAGGAATCTTTGTAGATGAACTGGTGAAGATATATGACAGTGGCTATAGCGGGCAACCTGTTGATTTACCTAACCTGCCGATACAATATGCAGACTATTCAATTTGGCAGAACAGGTACTTTAAAGGGGAGTATCTGGATGACCTCCTGGGATATTGGAAAGAGCAATTACACGGTCTAAAGCCTATATACCTGCCAACCGATATGCCAAGGCCTACCGTTCAAAGTACTCGTGGAGATACTCAATATTTCTACTTGGATAAGGAATTAAGTGAGCAATTGAAGAGAGTATCTCTGGAGCAGGGGGCAACTCTCTTTATGACTATGCTGAGTGTATTCAAAGTCATGATGCACAAATATACCAGAGAAACTGATCTGGCCATTGGCGTGGCCATAGCCAACAGAACAAGAAAAGAGGTAGAGCCACTGATAGGCTTCTTTGTAAATGCTATAGTAATACGGACTCAACTGGAGAAAACGCTGACTTTCAGAGACTACATGGAACGTGTTAAGGACAGCACTTTGAAAGCCTATGAATATCAGGATGCCCCTTTTGAAAAAGTGATAGAGACAGTAGTTGGAAAGCGGAAAAGTGTCGGTAATCCTTTGATCCAGACCATGTTTGTTTTGCAAAACACTCCAGACGTACCTGATCTGAAGCTTGCGGACCTATCCCTTACAAGCGAGGTGGCAGCTAATGTGACATCCAAATTTGATATCACTTACGACCTGAGAGATAAGCCTGAGGGAATAGAGTTCAGAGTGGAGTATTGCTCAGACCTGTTCTACCCAGATACTATCAAAAGAATGTTTGACCACTATAAAACACTGCTTACATCAGTAGTAGCTGATATTGACAAACCTATAAAATCCATGAAGATGATGGGGGCACAGGAAGCCCACCAGATGCTAACCGGTTTTAACAGATAATGAAATTTAAAAAATGCAAGAGACTACAAAATATATACACCAGGAAAATATGATTAATCAGTTTGAGAGCGTGGCAGAGCAGTATGCCACATCCTTGGCATTGGTATGCGACCATCTGGAGGTGACCTATGATGAGCTAAACCAGAGGGCTAATCAACTTGCCCACAGATTGGTTTCTTACAGCGTGAAGAAAGGTGATATTATCCCGATCGTTTTGGGACCATCTATTGAAACCGTTGTGAGTATCCTTGGTGTTTTAAAAACAGGGGCAGCATTTTCTCCGGTTGATCCCAGGCACCCAAAAAAGTACCTGAACTTTTTGCTTAATGACCTGGATTCAGAGGTTATAATCAGCAGCAGCGAGCATCGTGAAATGCTGGAGTCAATCCGACGGAACTTCAGGATCATAACCCCGGAGGATAAAGAAAGCATGGAAGGCTTCGAATCCACAAATTTAAGTGCAGGCAGGTCTGCTGACTCACTAACCTATGTAATCTATACCTCAGGAACCTCGGGAGTACCCAAAGGAGTAAAAGTGCTGGATAAGAATTTGTGGCATTATATCAGTAATGTTGCAGCTACATACATGCCTGAAAAGGCGATAAACTCAGGGACTTTGCTATGTCTGTCCTTTTCTTTTGATGCATCTCTGACGGCGATATTCCTTCCGTTGCTTAGCGGCAATCCATTGATCATGTCTAAACAAAAACTAGGAGACCTTTTTAAGACCGATCTGGTTAAAAAGTATGCTCCTTATCAGTTTTTGAAAGTTACTCCGGCGCAGCTGCACTTGCTTGAAGATTTATATATCGATGATGTTAACCCTATTACAAGAAGACTTGTAGTAGGAGGCGAGGCACTGAATTACAGCCACCTGGAATTCCTGACCAAACGGAACATCTCAGTTGATATCATCAATGAATACGGACCTACTGAAGCTACCATCGGTTGTACATGGTATACCTTCAATACCTTACAAGCAGAGAAAACCCCTGATAACAATATTCCGATAGGCAGGCCTTTCGAAGGAGTTAGTGCCTATGTTATGGATGAGGATGAAGAGTTGCTTCCTATCGGTATTGAGGGGGAACTTTATATCGGCGGCGAAGGTGTCACGGCAGGCTACCTCAACAATCCACAGTTGACTGCTGAGCGGTTTATGGATGATGAGTATGCTAATAGGTCAGAGGCTAAAATGTATAGAACCGGTGATCTTGTGAAATGGTTGCCTGATGGGAATATTCAGTTTTTAGGACGTGTGGATGATCAGGTGAAGATCAGGGGACATAGAATAGAACTGAAAGAGGTTGAAAGCAACCTGAACCAGATAAGCCAGGTTCATCAAAGTGCCGTTGTGGCTCAAAAAGATGCGCTGCAAATGAATAAACTTACGGCCTATTTTGTACCCGGGAAGAAGTGTGTTGAAGAACTTGAATCTAAGATTATCTATGAACAGGTGGATAGCTGGCAAGACCTGTACGAATCACAATACGGTGAGTCTGATGAACCGGAAGATGTAGAGTTTAACCTCGTAGGTTGGGGGGATAGCTTTACGGGACAGGACATCCCGAAAGACCAGATGAGAGAATGGCTCAATGACATCATTGATGTTATCAAAGCTCACAAACCGGAAAACCTTCTTGAGATTGGTTGTGGTAGCGGATTGATGTTTTATGAGCTGGCCGGGAACCTGAAGAAATATATTGGTACTGATTTTTCTGCATCGGCCATAGAAAAGATCAAATCCAGAGTAGCCTCAGGAGTAAAAGATTATGGTGCCACAGAGTTTTTCAGAAGTCAGGCGCATGAAGTTAAGCTGCCGGCAGAGCAACCACTGGATACCATATTGATCAACTCTGTTATTCAGTACTTTCCGGGAGAGGAATATCTTTCCAGGGTTATTGACAATTGCGTGAATATGATCTCCGATAAGGGGAGAATAATCATCGGAGACGTTAGAGATAACAGGTTGCTAAAATCCTTCAAAGGCAGGCTCTACCTTAATAATGTAATGGGCTCGTTGGAGAAAAAGGAGTTTGAGTGGGAGCTCAGACAAGCAATACTCGCTGAAGAAGAACTTTGTCTTCATCCTCAATATTTTTACGATTTGCAGACCCAATATCCGCAAATCAGCCATGTAGAAATTGTAGAGAAGCAGGGAGAGGCCATCAATGAATTGTCACTTTACAGATACACGGTCATACTGCATATTGGGCAGGATACCAACCTTGAGAAACCAGATTGGAAAGTATGGTGTGATGATAGTATTGAAAAGACATTACAGGAAGGTCATTCGTTGATTGCCATAAAAGATGCACCCAACCCAAGGCTTAAAACAGATCAGCAGTTCCTGGAAAGTCTTCTGCATAATGATATTGAAACCGTCAATGATATACTGAAGTCACTGGAAAAAGTAAGTGATAGCAGTCCTGCAACATTAGAAATTATAAAGAAAGCTACTGAGTCGGGTTACAGCACCCGTTTCCTTGTCAATGAAGACCCATTCAAGCTGAATGTGGTGCTTTCTAAAGACATGTCCGCAAATGTGGTGAACCATTGGTCTCATCAGGATGCCGGGCGATCAGGTCTGACGAATATCCCTTTGTATGGAGAAATAAAAGCGAAGCTACAAGCTGAGGTAAGAGATGAGCTGGCCTTGATGATACCAGAGTATATGGTGCCAACGGAGATGGTAGCTTTGGATGAACTCCCCACCACGAGCAACGGTAAGGTGGATGTGAAGTTTTTATCGGAAGTTAATAATGACAGTAGCCTCGATAATAAAAATCATATAGACCCAGAAAGTGAGCTGGAGATCAGAGTGAGTGAGATATGGAAAGACCTGTTGGAACTGAACAGAATTGGCTTACACGATGATTTCTTTCAGATTGGAGGGCATTCACTGTTAGCGACCAGAATAGTGTCGATGATCAGAAAAGAGCTCCAGGTAGAATTAAGTCTGAGTGATTTCTTTGAACATACCACGTTGCATGCCCTCTGTAAGTTTATACAAGGGCAGACCAGCAATGTGACTTTACCAGCCGTTAAACCCAGACCTAGAACAGGAGACGTACCGCTTTCTTTCGCACAGGAAAGACTATGGTTTATGGACAACCTCCATGGTACAGTACAATATCATATGCACTGGGTATTCAGGCTTAAAGGAGACCTCGATACCGATGTACTTGAAAAGTCACTGAGAGGCGTGATCAGGAGACATGAAGTAATGAGAACGGTAATCAAAGTTGAAAATGAAGTGCCGGCCCAGGTAGTCTTGCCGGTTGAAGACTGGAACCTGCAACGCCACAACATAGGAGAGATAGAAAAACAGTTTGGATCAATTGATAATTTTGTTGCACAGGAAATAAAGAAGCCCTTTAACCTGTCAGGCGATTTTATGGTCAGGGCACACTTGATCAGCCTTTCAGAGGGAGAACATTTGCTGGTACCTGTTTTACACCATATCTCATTTGACGGTTGGTCCATGGCTACCCTTGTTCATGAGTTAAAAGAGCTTTACAATAGTTTCCTGCGGAAGTCACCCCCTACGTTACAGCCACTTTCACTTCAGTATTCAGACTACGCTGTGTGGCAGAGAAAGTACCTTGCCGGGGATGTATTGAACCAAAAGCTTACTTATTGGACGGATCAATTGCAAGGGCTTACTCCGCTGGATATGCCTACTGATTTTAGAAGACCACCACAGCAAAGCTTCCGTGGAGCTCAGGTATCCGGTACGATCAGCAAAGAATTGAAAAACAAACTGATGAAGCTGAGCCAGAAGGAAGGAGTAACCCTTTATATGACTATGCTGGCCGCATTTAATGTATTGCTTTATCGCTATACGGGTCAGGATGATATAGCTGTAGGTACAGCTACTGCGGGCAGACAGCAAAAAGAAATAGAAGGTCTGATAGGCTTTTTTATCAATACTATTGTACTACGCAATCAGGTTGATGGACAGGGTACATTCAAGGAACTGGTACAACAGATAAAAAGCGTTACGCTGGCTGGTTTTGAAAATCAGGAGGTACCTTTTGAAAAAGTTGTGGAAGCTTTGGGGGTTGAACGGGATATGAGCAGAAACGCCTTATTTCAGATCCAGTTCCTCATGCAAAATACTCCGAAAACAGAGGAGTTGAAGTTTGATAACGTAGAGCTGATCCATGAGAACAATGACACAGTAACTTCCAGGTTTGACCTTAACTTCAGTCTTACGGAAGTTGAGGATGAGATCTACCTTGAAATAGTTTATTGCCTGGATCTTTTCAAGAAGGACACTGTAGAAAGGTTGTTTAAGCACTTCGTAAATGTGCTTACCAGTATTGTGGATCATCCTGAATCACACATTGATACCATAAACCTGCTGGATGAAGAGGAGAAGGCGTTGATCCTGAATAACTTCAGTCAGACGATAACGCTTCCGCAGGAGGAAAAGACATTGATAGACTTGTTTTATCAGCAAGCCGAAAAGACCCCTGATAATGTGGCATTGGCCCTGCGTGATACCACCCTTACTTATAAGGAACTGGATGAAAGGTCCAATAAACTGGCCAGCTATCTGATGGAGCGTGGTATATCTAAAGGAAAAATAGTACCCCTATGTCTCGATCGATCATTTGAAATGATCATCGGTATTCTGGGAGTATTGAAAACCGGAGCAGCATATGCGCCAATTGATCCTGAATATCCTCAGGAGCGTATCACCTACATACTGAGAGATACTGAATCGAAAATAGCGATCAGTAATTCAAGATGCCGTCACTTACTAAGGTATACTGATGTATTTTCTACCATCGTTAGTCTGGATAAAGACTGGGATACCATAGGGCAACAACCGGGAAAAAAACTACTAGTAGAAACCAGACTGAAAGACCTGATGTATATCATCTATACTTCCGGGTCTACCGGGCAGCCTAAAGGTGTGCTTCAGGAGCATGGAGCCCTGACCAACTTTATTTTGCATCAGTCTAATGAATTTAAAATTGCTGAGGACGACAGAGTATTACAGTTTTATAGCTATTGCTTTGACCCTTCTGTAGAGCAAATATTTATGCCATTGATCAATGGTGCAGTGTGCGTGCTCATTCCCGATGATACAAGAAGGGACCATGATCTGGTAGAAAAGTACCTGCAAGACCTTTCCATTACCCACTTGCAGGCTACGCCAGGTTTCCTTAATAACCTTAAACCGGGTAAGTATAATGGATTGAGAAGAGTTGTGGCCGGTGGAGAGGTTTGCGCTCCCAAATTGTACGAAAAGTGGAGAGACTACTGCACTTTTTACAACAAATACGGACCCACGGAAACAGCCATTTCCGCTACTCAGTACAAATGTAACAGCGAACTTGATACAGAACGAGCCTTATCCATACCCATCGGTAGACCAGTGACCAATACCCTGGTAAGGATACTGGATAAGAATATGAATATGGTACCTATTGGTGTAGCAGGTGATATGTACATTGGTGGAGTACAGCTGGCCAGAGGCTATCATCAAATGCCCGAACTGACCAGAGAGAAATTTGTGCCTGACGTATTTTCAGGTGAACAAGGCAACAGACTTTACCATACCGGAGACCTTGCCCGATGGATGCCCGATGGCAATATTGATTTCTTAGGAAGGTCTGATGAGCAAATCAAAATAAGAGGATATAGAGTTGAACCTTCTGAAATAGAAAAAGTACTGCAAAAGGCGTCAGGCATTAAGCAATGTGTGGTAATTGGCAGCCAGGATCATGCAGGGTACAACCGATTGGTAGCTTATGTGCTGACAGATGAAAACTATCAGAAGGAAAAAGCCAAGGAGTATTTGCTGGCTCACCTGCCGGAGTATATGGTGCCTAGCTTCTTTGTAGAGATAGATCATATTCCGCTTACGTCAACCAGTAAAGTAGATAAGAAGGCTCTTCCGGCAGTGGAAGGGATGGCAGTCTCTAATAATAATATTACCAAACCCAGAAATGAGGTTGAGGAAAAGCTCATCGAGATCTATAAAGACATTCTGGAAATTGATCAGGTAGGTATACATGATAATTTCTTCGAAATAGGAGGACATTCACTACTGGCTACCCGTGCCGTTTCGGTGATCAGGAAGAAGCTGGGCACAGGCCTTAGTCTTAACGACTTCTTTATGTATCCCAGAGTGGCAGACCTTTCTTCCAGAATGGATGCATCCACTTCTGAAAGTACCCTGCCCAAAATATATGTACAGCCTAAAAACGGGAATATTCCTTTGTCATTTGCGCAGGAGAGACTCTGGTTTATTGATAAACTCAGAGGAAGTGAGCAATATCATATGCCGTGGGCATTTGAAGTTAAAGGTAACCTGAACCTAAACTATCTTGAGTCCGCGTTTTCAGGAATAGTGAATAGGCATGAAATACTGAGAACGGTAGTTGAAGAAAGCGATGGCAAAGGTTTTCAAAAAGTGCTTCCGGCAGAAGACTGGAAAATGACGGTTACGGATTGGAGTGCGATTGAAAATAAGGATGTAGAAGGCTATATCACAAACTTGATCAAAGCACCTTTTAACCTGGCCCAAGACTTTATGCTGAGGGCAGAGGTTATCAGTAAATCAGATGATGAGCACATTGTTATTGTGGTTTTCCATCATATTGCTTTCGATGGCTGGTCAGTTTCCGTTTTGGTTAAAGAACTGGTGGAATTGTATAACTCGTTATTTTACAAAAGACCTGCTCATGTACCTCACCTGTCGTTGCAGTATGCTGATTTTGCACTTTGGCAAAGGAAGCATCTTGAAGGAAAGGAACTCAATAAGCAAATACAATACTGGAAAGATAAACTGACCGGAGTGCCGGCATTGCAGATGCCAACAGACTACCCCCGACCTAACATACAGGGCGTAGACGGAGGTATGTATCAACATACTTTGGATAAATCACTTGCGGATAAGCTGTATGCCCTCTCCAAACATGAGGAGACTACGCTTTACATGACTATGGTGGCGGCGTTTAAGGTATTGCTTCACAGATATACAGCTCAGCAGGATATATGTATTGGTAGCCCTATTGCCAACAGAACTCAAACAGAGCTGGAAACTATGGTTGGGTTCTTTGTTAACACCCTGGCACTGCGTACGACAGTGAAAGGAGATATGACTTTCAAAGACTATCTGCAGCAAATTAAAAAGACGACACTTGAGGCTTATCAGTATCAGGATGCACCTTTTGAAAGAGTGGTAGAGGCTATAGGAGTGGATAGAAATATGAGCCATAGCCCTATTTTTCAGATACTCTTTGTTATGCAAAATACACCACCGGTAGATAATATCAAGCTCGGTGATGTTAACCTGAAAAACAGAGATTTTGATACGGCACTATCAAGGTTTGATATCGACATCAACGTAACAGAACGTAATGATGAGATGATCATCAACTGGGGATATTGTAAAGACCTCTTCAAAAATGAGACTATAGTAAAGCTGGCTGAACATTATGTGAATTTGCTACAGGCCGTAGTTGATAATAGCCAGGAAAGTATCGAAAAATTAAAACTGCTAAGCAGCGAAGAAGAGTATAAGCTACTGGAAGGATTCAACGACACAGCAAAAACATATTCAGAGAGCCGTTCTATCATCAGAATATTCGAAGAGCAAGTCACGCTGTCGCCAGACGAAACAGCGATTACTTTCTATAATGATAGTCTGACATACTCAGAGCTTAATCAGAAAGCGAATAAGTTGGCCAGACATCTGGTACAGGCCGGTGTTCAGCCTAACAGCATAGTACCCGTGTGTATGGGCAGGTCAATAGACCTGATTACATCCATACTCGCCATACTAAAAGCAGGAGCGGCATACTTGCCACTTGATCCCGAGTACCCTAATGAAAGATTACATTTCATGGTCACTGATTCTGGTGCTGGCATAGTGTTGACAAAGGACGACACTACAGACAAGTTTGACACTATTGAAGGCGAGGTTCAGCTTATAAACCTGGATAAGGATTGGGATCAGATAGCGCTTCTTGAGAAGGGTAATATCGTAAGGCCTGAAGTTGAAGACCAAATGGTCTATGTAATTTATACCTCTGGGTCTACCGGTACTCCTAAAGGTGTAGTAATGGAAGAGGCAGCCTTAATAAACCTGATGCAATGGCATGAGGAACAGGCATGCTCAACAAAAGGGAAAACCGTACTACAGTTTGCCAGCCTTAACTTTGACCCTAGTTTCCAGGAGATTTTCTCGGCACTTTGCTATGGAGGAAAGCTGGTATTGATCGATGAAGTCCGTCGAAGAGATATGCAGGGAATGCTGGCATTGATCAAAGAGAATGGAGTTAACCACTTGTTTATTCCATACATAGTTTTAAAGAACCTTTGTGAGCAGGCGGTAAGAGCAGACATTTACCCGGAGAGTATTCAGGCGATATTTACTGCTGGTGAACAGCTTATACTTAATGAAGACATCAGGCAATTTTTTGATAAGACCAACGCCAGGTTACTTAACTATTATGGTCCGACCGAGACACAAATTGTGGTCAGTTATGAAGTTCAGAAGACAGATTTTGAAGATCGCAAGTACTCGCCGATCGGTAAAGCCATAAGCAACGTAACTCAGTATGTGCTTGATGAGCATTTGAACCTTTGCCCGATTGGGGTGGTAGGTGAGCTTTATATTGGAGGGGTTGCCCTGGCCAAGGAGTATCTCAACCGAGAGCAACTTACCGGAGAGAGGTTTATTCAAAGCCCTTTCCACAAAGGTCAAAGGCTTTATAAAACAGGAGACCTTGCCCGATGGCTACCAGATGGCAATATGGAGTTTATAGGCAGGAACGATGATCAGGTAAAAATAAGAGGTAACAGGGTTGAATTAGGTGAAGTTGAGACCAAGATCAGGCTTAACCCTATGGTGAGACAATGTGTGGTCTTGACTAAAGAGAATGCCTCTGGCTTCAAGTTTTTAGTGGCGCATGTTGTTCCAGGTACAGAGTACAATCAAAAGGAGTTGATGAATACTTTAAAAGCCCAACTCCCATACTATATGATTCCCGATGTAGTCATAGAGCATGAGTCAATACCTGTAACAGTAAATGGTAAAATAGATAAAAAGCAACTTCAGGCGGTTAATATTCAGGCACAGAGCGGACAAGAATATGAAGCACCTCAAGGGAAGGAAGAGCAGGATCTTGCCAATATATGGATGGAGCTGCTGGCTGTTGATCAGGTGGGCAGGTACGACAACTACTTTGATTTGGGAGGTAATTCGATTATTTCCATTCAAATGGTGAGCAGAGCAAATCTGTTGGGGTATGATATGGAGATCAGTGACCTGTTTGAGTATCAGGTTATCGCAGATATAGTACCTGTGCTGAAACAAAGGGATGAAAAAAGAGCTAAAGAGATCAGCTTTGAAACATTGGAAAGCCTTTCGGCAACCCCTAACCAGTTTCAATACCTGGAGTCAGCATCATCAGGTTACCTCTCAGTGGCACTGTCAGTAGACAAAGCTCTGAGTGTAGCTAAACTACAACAAGCACTTAACGAGGTGGCCAAACGACATGCAGCACTAAGAGTAGCCTTTGCAAAAACGGATGATCAATGGACGCAACGCTTTGATGACGCACAAACACCATTAGAGGTTGTTGATTTCTCATCCAGTAAAGAAGTTCATGTGGGACTGCAGGTAGAGATAGCACAGCAAAAGCTTCAGCATCTTCCTGAAGATGTAGCCTTTAGAGCTATACTGGTGCAAACCAATGAAGATGTAGAGCGCAATGCAGTGATCCTTAATGCAAACTACCTACTGGTTGATCTGCCTTCTATGGACATTATTGCAGATGAGTTCATGTCCGTTCTCGACGGTAAATCTCTTGGTGAGCATATAGATACCTATAAAAGCACATTAGGTGCTTTGAATGAATCATATCAGGCCGACCGTTACAAGAAAGAGGCAGATCTGTGGAAAGGATTCATGGCGGAGGATACACCTGTGTTCAATGATTCTTATGAGCACTTTACCGAACAGATTGACCTTTCCGCCTTTGATGCATCTTCAGCCCATGCTGTGTATCAGACCGGTAACCTCGACTTCTTGTTGGGTGCTCTTACCTTGTCACTTAGGCGGAGAGAAGACGCCAGTGCTATTGTAGTAGGTGTCGAAAATAATAGCCGAGCAGATAAAGTTATCGGACATTTTTATCAGACCTATCCATTCAGGCTGCATGCTGAAAAAGAGCTGTCTGTGGATGAACTGATAAAACAAGTTAAAGAGTCAAGAAGTAAGATCTCAGATCATGGACTAGGTTACGGAGTACTGAAGTATATCGTTAAGGAACCTCAGTTTGAGAAGAATCCATGGAATATAAAACTCAGGTTCCATGGCATGACCAGTGTTAGTAATCTATCTGAACATGTTATATCCAACGCTTACTTGCAAAGCAACTTCCCGTTAACCGGTGAAGAAGTGATCATCGATTGTGGGTTTGATCAGGATCAGCTATGGCTGAGGTGGTCGTTTGGTGAGGCAACTGGCAGAGAGCAGACCCAACGCATCAGTGCTGAGTTTGTAAATAGCCTAAAGGAGATCTTCGAACACTGCCTGGAAAAGGAAAAACTGGGGCAAAGACAGTACACCCCGTCCGACTTTGGATTATCCGGAGAGATCAGCTATGAAGAGCTGGATAGTTTCCTCAATGACGAGGACTCCGAAAAAGAATCTGATGATATTATTAAATTTTAATTGAGCGCAAATACCACTATGAATATAAAAGAATGCATTGACCTGCTTGATAAAAACAACTTCTTTCTGGAAGCTAATGGGGATAAACTCGTTTTAAAGGCCAGAAAGAATAAAGTAAGCGAGGAGCAGGCTAAAGCCATTAAACAGAATACCGAAGTACTTAAATTCATTAAGGAAAATAAGCAGGAATTGATCGACCACCTCAATTCAAAAAGTGAGGAATCGAAGAAGGATATAGAGTCGATGTACAAGTTGAGTCCCTTGCAGGCGGGCATGATGTTTCATGACTTGTACGATCAACAGGTTGGAGCATATCGAAACCAGCTTAAATGTAACCTTAAACGAGTTGATCTCAACCTTTTTAAGCAGGCATGGGATCACTTAATAAAGAGTCATACCATCCTTCGTTCCAGTTTTCATTACGATGCCTTCAAAATTCCCGTACAATGCGTGCATCGCCATGTAGAAATGCCCCTGGAAATAGTTGACCTGAGTCAACTGAACGGGCATGATCTTGATACCGCTTTGGATAAATATGAGCGAGAGGACCGATCTAAACCTTTTGATTTTAAAAAGGCACCACTGATGCGGGTAATGCTGCTTAAACTGGGAGATGATAGCTATAAAATGTTGTGGAGTACCCACCACATCCTGTTAGACGGTTGGTCAAGACCCATACTCATGGAAGAGTTTCTTCAGGTCTATGATAAGCTATCAGCCAGTGAAGACATTAAAGACGGGGAGGTTGACAGGTTCGAAGATTACATCAGGTTTATTGATAGCCAGGACAAAGAAAAAGCACAGGCTTACTGGTCAGAGTACCTCAAACCTGTAACCGGAAGCACTTTACTTCCGTTCATCCCGGTTTCAGCCGAACGTACCAGAACAGTTTCTGATTTTAATGAAGAAATACTCGTTTTTGATGAGAATGTAACTCAAAAAGTCGAGTTGTTTACCAAGCGTAACCGAATTACAGTGAATACCCTGATGCAGGGAGTGTGGTCGTACCTGTTGCACCAGTATACCGGAGAAGAAACCATTTCATTTGGTGTGGTAGTGTCCGGTAGACCTGAAAACCTGCAAAATGTAGAAAGAAGAGTAGGGATGTATATCAACACCTTGCCCCTTGTTTCTGTATATGATAAAAGCTGTGATGTTCAAACCTGGTTAAAAGGCATTCAAAATGATCAGATAGCGTCAAGAAAGTTTCAGTATAACGCTTTGGCCGATATTCAGAAGTGGTCAGGTGTGCATGGGGATCTGTTTGACAGCATTATGGTATTCCAAAACTTTCCGCTTTCCGAATTGACCTCATCTACGCAGTGGAAACTGGAAGTGAGTAACTTCAAAGGGTTAGAACAGTCGTCCAATTATCCCCTTTTGATCCGTTTCTCCGTAAGCAGGGAGATCAATGTAGAGATTATATATAAAGAAGAACTTCTACCCAAAACGTTTATAAACCTGATCAAATTACACCTTGAGCAGGTTCTGTTAAGCATTGTAGAGGAAGGAGATACTTCATTGAATAATCTCCATTTGCTTCAGGCACACCCTATTGCTGAGAAGTCTGATGAGGCTCAACCGCAACCTGATTTGGTAGCACTTTTCGAGGCAGCAGCCATGAATTTCCCTGATAAGGTTGCCCTGGAATACCTGGACACAAAACTGACCTATAAGGAACTGAACGAATATGCCAACAGGCTGGCAAATCACCTGGTAGGAAAGGGAGTTGAGAAAGGTACTTTGGTGCCTATACATTTTGATAAGTCACCACAAATGATCATTGCGATACTTTCAGTTATGAAAGCAGGCGGTGCCTATGTGCCGCTAGGGCACAATGATCCTGAAGAAAGGCTCAGGAAAATTGTTGGTATGGCAGATATGCCCATTGGCTTATGTGAGGTAGAACCGTCAGTTGAAGCTGTAGAATGGATCAGTATAGGTCAATTAAGCGATATTTTTCCTAACGAGAGTATCTCTAACCCTGATGTACAACTCGCAGGTCAGGATCTGGCGTATGTCATCTTCACATCCGGATCTACCGGGGAGCCTAAAGGTGTGATGGTAGAACATTCAGGCATATCCAACTATATTCATAATCAGACAGATTTCTTCAAAATAGATGATAGCGAACGGATACTTCAGTTTAGTGATTACACATTTGACGCCTCTATTGAGCAGATTTTTCTGGCGCTGACCACAGGTGCTACGCTGGTATTAATCCCTGGTGCTTACCGTTTGGACAAAGAGCTTTTTGAGCAATTCCTTAAACAGAAAAACCTGACTCATTTGCATGTGACCCCAAGCTTTTTAAAAGTATTGAGTCCCGGTAAATACGGTGGTTTGAGGAGAGTGGTTTGTGGAGGGGAGATCTGTGACAAACAGCTTGCCGAAGAATGGGTGAATTACTGTCAGTTTTATAATAAATACGGCCCTGCCGAGGCCACCATTACCGTTTGTGAATACCAATGCAGTGCTAATGATCTTCAAAAGGGAGTGAACTCAGTGCCAATAGGCAAGCCGGTGGCCAATACTAATCTTTATGTACTCAATGAGTTGGGGCAACAGGTACCGACAGGGGTTTTAGGAGAGTTGCACATTGGAGGTATCCAGGTGGCAAGAGGTTACCTGAACAACGAAGACCTCACAGCCTCTCATTTCGTTCAAAACCCTTATAACTCTGCTGGAAAACTTTATAAAACAGGAGACCTGGTCAGGTTCCTGCCAGATGGGAATCTGGAGTTTGTAGGAAGACACGATGAACAGCTCAAAGTAAGAGGATATAGGATTGAGATTGCAGAAATAGAAAGAGCCTTGCGGGATGCTCCAGGTGTACTGGAAGGCGTTGTGTTGGTGGTGGAAGAGGCGTCGAACACTCAGCTTGCGGCATATGTCGTCATGGAGAGGGTTTTTGATCCTGCAGCTATTAAAGAAGCATTAAAAAGCGAGCTTCCTGAATATATGATCCCAGGTATTATAGTGGAGTTAGAGTCCATACCGCTGTTGCCAAGTGGTAAAGTAGATAAGAAGCAGCTGAAAGAATTAGGGATTGCAGACATACGAGAAGTAGAATATGAGGCTCCGGTAGGAGCGATGGAGGAAGCCCTTGCCACGGTATGGCAGGAACTGCTCTCCGTGGATCAGGTAGGCCGTCAGCATAACTACTTTGAGCTGGGAGGAGATTCAATCATATCTATTCAGGTAGTGAGCAGAATCCGAAAATTAGGATTTGAGCTACAAGTGGGTGATCTGTTTACTTACCAGACCATAGCACGTATTTCACAGGCAGTAAGCAAGCGGATTGAAGATGAAAAAATAATCAGGAAAGAGGCCGGTGAGGTCGATACAATGCCATTGACACTTTCCCAAAAGCGATTGATCAACAACACTTCATTTGCCGGTTACCCTGACTTTACGCTGGCCTTGAATAAAATGATCAGCAGAGAGCAGGCCAGCCAATGTCTGAATCAAATGATTGCAAGATACCAGGGGCTTCAGGCAACATTCATCAGACATAATGGGCAGTGGAAACAGAAACTTATGTCAAAGCAGTTGGAACTATCAGCCGTAACCGTGCCTTCGGATATTTCTGACTTGTCAGCATTTTTGGAGAGTGAGCGTAAGAAACTTTATAACCTGATCGATCTTAATAATAATGAATTGATCAGTTCCACATGGATAGAAACCCCGGAAGAACAACAACATAACAGGCTTATACTGGTTGTGCATCACCTCTTGATGGACACCATAAACTGGAGAGACTTTATTAACGATTTGAACCGTGTTTTTGACGGACAGGAGCTAAGTGAGGTTAAAAGTTATAAAGAAATCCTAACGGGTATTGAAGAGCAAACACAAAAGCCATTGTTTGGAAAGTGGGTGGAGCAATGGGAGAGTCAGATCCCGGGCAAGGAAGCCAGTCAGGCGAAAAGTGAAAAAAACTATCAGGTATATAAACAATCTATCGCTGATGAAAATCTGTCAACATCCTTAAACCTTTATCGAGAGGTATACCATGCCAACGACACAGAGATACTATTATCAGCTATCTATGGTACACTGGGCCAATGGAAAGGTGATGAGCAGTTGGTTATCGGTGTTGAGAGCGACTCAGGAGCAACGGGACAACTTCATTCAGCGTACCCATTTATGCTGAAAACCACAGCTAATGATGCTGGACATGCTCTTAAGTTGGTGAAGTCGTTTAATAGACAGAACCCGGAAATGGCACTTACCTACTCAGCTTATGCTGACAAAAAAGTTAGTGGGAATAATCCGTGGGATATCAGGGTTAAACTTTATGGAGCATGCCAACAGGAGGAGGGGCCTGTAAGCTTGGCGCCTGAAAGAGCCTGTTTTGATGCCGCACCTGGAAGCTATGGTCATGAGCAGCTTATCATTGCATGCAGAATTGAAGGCGAAAAGCTACAGCTTGAACTGCTATACGATCCTGCAAAATATGGAGAGGTTGACATGGCTTCTTTGACTGATAAGCTGACAGCAAGCATCGAACATTTCTTGACAAATGCTGCTGCCCTGAAAGGAGCAGACCCTCAGTTTAGCCCGACAGATTTCGGACTATCTAAAGAGGTTAGCATCGATGACTTTGATGAATTCCTGGATGGCCATCTCGACAATGGAGCTACCAGAAGATCGTCAATACAAAGCTGTTATAGACTAAGTGCATTACAATCAGGTATGCTGTTTCATAGCCTTTATGATGAGAATGCAGCCACTTACCGTAACCAGTTGAAATGCGACATCGTCAATCTGGATGAACAGGCACACAAGCAGACCTGGGAGTACCTGTTGCAAAAGCATACTATTTTCCGTAGCACCTTCCATCACGATGTGTTCAGTATACCGGTACAGTGTGTACATAAAACAGCTTCTCTACCTATTGAGGTGATAGACCTTACCTCACTTGAGCAGGATGAACTGATTGGTAGAGTTGAGAAGATTGAGGAGGCAGATTTGCAGCAAGGTTTTCGCTTCGATAAAGCTCCACTGATGAGGGTGACACTAATAAGACTAAATGAAACCCATACGCGCATGCTGTGGACATCTCACCACTTGCTGCATGATGGTTGGTCTCTACCCATTCTGATGGAGGAGTTTTTGACTTATTATGACATCTCGGTTAACGGAGCAAACCATCAGATCAAAGAGGAGGATAAGTATGAAGATTATATAAGATTCATAGAGTCGCAGGATAACTCAGGTGCCGCCGAATATTGGCAAAGCTATCTGCAAGAGATAGAAGTAGGTACACTGTTGCCGTTTATTGAATCATCTTCATTGCGTAACAAGGGAGCAGGAACCTACAAGGAGATAAACCTGAACATTGATAAACAGACCACTGAGGCTATCAGGTCATTTGCAAGACGTCACAGACTTACGGTTAATACATTGATGCAGGGAACCTGGGCCTATTTGTTGCATCAATTTACAGGTCAGCGCGATGTTACATTTGGTGTGGTTGTTTCGGGTAGGCCGGAAGATATTCCTTCCGTTGAAAAAAGAGTAGGTATGTACATCAATACATTACCATTGCGTTCATCATTGCAAAAGTCAGATGAAATTCTGCCCTGGTTGACAGGTATTCAGAATGATCAGGTTAACTCAAGGAATTATCAATACCAGTCTTTGAATGAGATCCAGGGGCTGGTAGGGGTTCAGGGCGACCTGTTTGATAGTATCATGGCATTCCAAAACTTCCCGTTGTCCAAAGTATTAGATGCGCAGGACTGGAAGCTGAAGGTAGAAGAAGTTTATGTACAGGAGCAGTCTAACTATCCACTGTATATTACCATAGGTGCTTTTGAAGAGATCAATGCCCACTTCTTTTACAATACTAATTTACTTGACCCGGCAACGGTGAAGCTGATCACCGAAAAGTTCCATCAGGTATTGACGCAAATCATAAACAGGGACAGCAGCAAGATCAATGAACTAAAGCTGCTTACTCCGGCCGAGAGAAATCAGCTGTTATTTGACTTTAATCAAATTTCAGCAGATTATCCGTTGGACAAAACCATACCGGACTTATTTAGGGAGCAGGCAGGCTTACATCCTCAGGAGCAGGCAGTTGTTTATAATGAACATACGTTGACCTATGCTGAGCTTGATAAAAAGTCGGACGAGCTGGCGCATAATCTCTTGAGTTATTTGGGAGGTGCCGAAAACTCTCCCGTGCCGGTATTGATGGATAGGAGCTCGAACCTCGTGATATCCATATTGGCAATCATGAAGGCAGGGTTGGTATATGTGCCGATAGACCCTGAGCAGCCCGAAGAGCGAATTACTTATATTCTTGAAGACCTGTCAGCTAAAGCCATTATTGCAGACCCTGCTTATGATCATCTTATAAAGCGTACGGATTTACGTGTGATCTATCTGGGTGAAAGTGAAATAACAGATCATTCAGGAGAACTTCCAGGGGCAAAGTCTGATCAATTGGCTTACATCATTTACACTTCAGGTTCTACCGGAAAGCCAAAAGGAGTAATGGTCGAACACAGAAGCCTTACAAACTATGTTTTAAATAGTAAGGAACTCTATATGACTGATGATGCCACCAGTGGTAGCTATAGCTTCATGTCAAGTGTATTTGATGCATCGCTGACAGCGGTATTTACTCCGTTGGTATGTGGTAAAAGCATCGTAATATCACCGAAGGAGGCTGAAGTTTTTGATCGGGAGCTTACCAGGCAGAATAATCCGTTTGGCTTTATTAAGCTCACGCCGGCACACCTGCTGTTATTGGAGCAGGATCCGTCAGTATTTGCAGGTACCCGTAATTATGTAGTAGGAGGTGAGCAATTGACCAACAGGCATTTGAAAGTGCTTAAAGATGCAGGGCAGGATATTCGGGTATACAATGAATATGGTCCGACCGAAGCTACAGTAGGGTGTGCTGTGTTTAGCCTTCAAAATGAAAGCTTTGATGACTATACCAACATTCCCATTGGTAAACCTATGGCTAATGTTCATCTGTACGTACTGAATGAAAGCATGGAGCCGGTGATGCAGGGTGCGGTTGGAGAGTTGTACATCGGCGGAGTTCAGGTGGCAAGGGGTTACTGGAATAACGCTGCGCTGACCCAGGAAAGGTTTGTAGACAATCCTTTCGCAGAAGGTCAACTGTTTAAGTCTGGCGATTTGGTGAAAATGAGAGGCAATGGGAACCTGGAATTTTTAGGAAGAAAAGACCATCAGGTGAAAGTCAGAGGCTACAGGGTTGAACTGGGTGAAGTAGAGAAAGTAATGAATAGCGCTGAAGGAGTTAACCAGGCTGTTGTTTTAACTGCAATAAACAAGAGCACTGATAGCACATATCTTTCTGGTTATGTCGTTACACAAGGCCAATACTCAAGAGAAAAGTTAATGACTTACCTGAGAGATAATCTACCGGCCTATATGATCCCTGACAGGTTAATAGAAGTAAAAGAGATACCATTGACCATTAATGGAAAAGTGGATAGAAAAACGCTGCTGGAATTAGAAAAGCATAGTATTTCTACCAATGACTATCAAGCGGCTGAAAATGAATTGCAACAGGAACTGATAGATATATGGAAAGAATTTCTTGAGCTGGAAACGGTAGGAGTCAATGATGAGTTCTTCAGTATTGGAGGTAATTCGTTGTTGGCGATAAGCATCATTTCAGTGATCAGGAAGCGCCTTAAAGTAGATGTGTCAGTAACAGCATTTTTTGAATTGACTACTGTAGCGAAACTGTCGCAATTCATTGAGCTTAACAGACAAAACGAGTCGGTTGACCAAGAGGAGTATGAAACCATAAAGCTTTAATATGATCATTTCCCACAAGCATAGATTCATATTTATCAAAACTCAGAAAACAGCAAGTACGAGCATTGAGATTGCCTTGTCTAAGTTTTGTGGCGAGCATGATATCATTTCCTCAGTTCATACTGATGAAAAGATCAGAAAACAGCTGGGTTATAGAGGACCGCAAAATATCAGGGTGCCATTCAGTAAATATTCTAAACTTGACTGGCTGGACTTTATTTATACCCGGAAACGTGCGGTCTTCTATGATCACATGCCGGCATCAGACATTATGAGGTTTGTAGATGCAGAGGTGTGGAATAATTACTATAAATTTTGCTTTGAAAGGAATCCATATGATAAGATCATATCATGGTACTACTGGACGAGACATTTACATAAACAAAATACAGTTAAAGAATTTATTGAAAAGGGTATGGGATCGAAAATAAGAGGATTCAATCTCTATACGATTGACTCAATACCTGTAGTAGATAAAATTTATAAATACGAAGAAATGGAGGAGTCGCTAAAGCACATTGGAGATGTTTTAGGTCTCGATTCACCCATTGAGCTGCCTTTGGAAAGGGCTAAATCCCATACCCGGAAAGATCGAAGGAGGTACACTGACGTGTTGTCTGAAGGTGAAGCAGACTGGATTTCCAAAATCTTTGCAAGAGAGATCAAATATTTAAACTACGACTACTAAAGAGATATTATTTATCATAACTATATGAACTGGATCGATTATCGAACTGCCGTCCCTTTTAATTATTCAAGAGAGAATATTAAGGACTTACCCGAACAAGCCATTGTTACCATTTTTGCCGACGAGAGGGAGAGGCTTTTCGAGGCTGCCCTGAAGATACCTTATAACCCTTACAGGACGGATGAGCAGGAAAAGTTCATCGCTGAGGCAAAAGGGCTATCTGACTTACTCTCCTCAGAGAGCAGAAAGCTTATTGACCATGAGCTTTACGAGGGGTATGGAGCCGTACTGATTAGTGGATTGCCTATGGATCCTGATTTGCCCGATACCCCTGAGAAGGGGGGATCTCTTTCTCCGGACTATAAGAAAACCTTTGTTACTGAAGCCATGCTTATGGCATTTGGAAACCTGACGAATACAGAGCCATTTAATTTTCGTCAGGAAGGTTGGGGAATGGCTCCATTAATTGACAATATTGTACCCGTTTTAAAGCTTAAGGATCAGCGTGGTGCGGGAGGATACTCCAATGATTTTCCCTTCCATTGCGAAAGTACCTGGCACCGGAAAAGACCTGACTTCCTAATTCTAGCAGGTATTAGAAGTGCAGAAAATGCGAAAACATTAGTGTTCTCTGCGGATCAGCTGAAAGGGACGAAATGGTACGAAGAAGCTGGCATGATGGAAGGTAGATTCAGGTTAAAAGCACCTGACCTTTACCTGAAGATGGAGGCTGCAGGTATTCCTATGGGCACTCCGCATCATTCGTCTATGTCACCTTTGGCTATTAAAGAGGAAAAGGTCGAGCTAAATCTGAATTTTAACGGTATTGATTGTATTGATCAGGAGGCTGTAGACTGGATGCATAGTTTGGAACAGTTTATAGAAGATAATTCTGTGGGTACCATACTACAACCGGGAAGCCTTTTGATACTTAACAATAGCAGGACGTGCCATACCAGAACAGGTTATATTCCCAGTTTTAACAAGAAAGACAGGTGGTTTATCCGGGGATATTTCAAAAGAGATCTCTGGGCAGGAGTGAATTTGGATATGAATCATGCCGATAAGCAGTTGTTTAATGAATTACTGGCTTGCGGTTGGACAGATGCTGAAGGTAAGCTGACCAAAGAGTTTTTGAGGTATGTATTTGAGTATAAAGAGCTGGAGAAGCTTGATGGAAAAATGCAGCAACTGGCACAAAATGCTTTTGGTTATACGCCTGTGGCAGGATCAAGAATAGTTTAAATAACGTTAAGTATGGGGAAAAAGAAAAGTGAACTTGTTTTGGTTTCATGGGGAGGCATTGGTGATGCTATAGTCTGCACACCAACTTTGAGAGCGCTTAAGAAGCAGGATCCTCAAAGAAAGATCACCTTATATCACCTTGGCCCAAAACATTATAGTGTATTTAAACATAATCCTTATATCGATTCATTGAGGAGCTTAAAGACAGCTACCTTATTGAAGCATCCTGCTCACTTTTATAAGTATTTGCATAAGAGGAAGCATAGGGAGACATACAACTACCTTTTCTTTCAGCCGGTGGCACCTACCCATATTTATCAGAAGAGTGTGAAGAATATTGTGGCAGATATTTTTGACCTGAAGCTTGCAGATGATAAGGTGGAGATTTTCCTTACTGAAGAGGAAGAGAAAAGTGCAAAAGAAAGACTTAGCCCATTTAAAACTCCGGTGATCATGCATGTCCACTCAAGATCGTCGCAAAATCACCATTGGGAGTTGGAAAAATGGAATACTCTGGTGGAGAGTTTACCGGAATATAACTTTATCCAGGTGGGAAACACTGATGAGCAGAAGGTAGAAGGGGCAATTGACTGGAGAGGGAAAAGCACACTTAGAGAGGCGTTTGCTTTGCTTAAATACGCATCTTCTTTTGTTGGGGTTGACTCCAGCCTTTCACATGCCACCAATGCTTTTGGGACTAAAGGAGTGGTACTATTTGGAGATTCCAGCCCAGTTTTCTGGGGACATGACAATAACCTGAATATTTACAAAGAGGTCTCATGCTCACCGTGTTTTTACTATCTGTTCAAAAACAAATGCATTTATAACCATGAGTGCATGGATAGTATAAGTGTGGAAGAAGTAAAGCAGGCACTTATCAAACAAGTGGAGAGTAGAGATCAATCAGAAATTAAAACAGTGCATTTAGACTATGCAAAATCATAAAGACACCGAAGACATTAAAGCAAGGATAGCCCATTTTCAGCAAAGGCTGGATAAGATCAACGAAGGGATCAATGATCAACTCAATAAACCTTTTTTTCAGAGAAATGAAAGAATTTGTCGATTTCTGGATGTTGAAAAAAGGGTTAACAGTATGGTAATAGATCAATTAAAATGGGTGATCAATGAGGAATGAATTGGTACTGATTTCCTGGGGAGGCATCGGAGATGTTCTGGTGTGTACACCTACCATCAGAGCTCTGAAAGAACAGGATCAGGAAAGAGATATAGTAGTATATTGTATGAAAAAGAATCATATGGACGTGTTGGCCAATAATCCGTATATTGATTCTTTGCGTTACCTGCATTGGAAATCTATGTGGAGGTACCCATACCATTTGTATGCCTACTTGTTTAATAAGAAACTGGTTAATTATACCGTATTTTCTTTTCAGCATGTAGACCCTCCAAACCTATACTCGAAAAGCATTAAACATATAGCTGCGGATATATTTGATATTACCCTCGAAAAGGATAATAATGAAATTTATCTGCTGGACGAAGAGCAGGCCTGGGCAAAAGAAAAACTCAGAGAGTATAAGAAGGTAGTGTTAATGCACGTTCATTCCAGAGTAGCACCAAACCACCTTTGGGAAATTGAAAAGTGGAACGAACTGGTAAAATCCCTGCCTGAATATACGTTTATACAAATTGGTTTTAAGGATGAAGCAAAAGTGGAGGGGGCTATGGACTGGAGAGGCAAGACAACTCTGAGAGAAGCATTTTCACTGATGAGTCAGGCAGATGGATTTATTGGTGTAGATGCGGGAATGTCTCACGTCTCTAATGCTTTCGGTACACCCGGAGTTGTATTGTTTGGAGATTCCAGTCCGGTGTTTTGGGGCCATAGCAACAACATCAATATTTATAAGAATGTGCCATGCTCGCCTTGCTACTATTACCTTTGGAAATACCGGTGTGTTTACAACCATGAATGCATGAAACTCATTACGGTAGAAGAAGTAAGGGAGGCCCTGGTCTCTCAGATGGAGAAAAATAACTTAAACCTTTATAAAACTCAAAAATATGCTGTTTAGCTATTTCAAATCGTCTTTAAAGTTTATTAAAAATAATATTGGCTTTTCAATCATTAACCTGATAGGACTGGTCGTAGGGATATGCGTATGCTTTTTTGCATTTATTTTTATCGATTTTGAGCTTAACTATGATCGATACCATGACAATGCTGATCGCATATACCGACTGGTAACAGATATAGAGAACCCCACCGGAGTGACCAACGAGAGCAGTTCAGCTCCGATGGGACCAATGATAACGGATGAATTCCCTGAGGTAGAGTCATTTGCGAGAGTGTTTCTTGATTATCTGATCCTGAAAAATGAATCAAGTGATCAATATACAGAAGAGAATATTGCCTACGCAGACTCTTCCATGTTCTCTGTATTTACCTTTTCATTTGTTCATGGAAACCCTAAAACTGCCCTGACCAAGCCCTTCAGCCTGGCCATATCCAGGTCTGCGGCCATGAGAAATTTCGGAACAACTGACTGTATGGGTAAAACATTGATGCTGGATGGAACTGAGCCTGCCCAGGTTACCGCTGTCTTTGAGGATATGCCGGAAAACTCACATTTCAAAGTCGATATTTTGTTATCAATGACCACCCTGTTACAGGAGTGGAACCCCCGAATGAATGATAACTGGACACGTTTTGGGTTTTACACCTACCTGTTATTCAATCAGCAGGTAGATGCTGAAGCTTTTAATGCAAAGCTAAAAGGGTATCCCGAAAAGTATATTCAAAAAGAGGATGTAACTTATACTTATCTTATTGAACCCTTAAAAGACCTTTATCTGCATGCACTTCCAAGAGGCAGCCGTTATGGTTCAGCTGTAACGGGTGATATTGACAAGATATACATATTTTCCATCGTAGCGGGCTTAGTACTGTTTATTGCGTGCTTCAATTTCATTAATCTTTCAACTGCCATGTCAGTAAAAAGAGCCAAAGAAATAGGAGTGAGAAAAGCTTTGGGAGCACAGAAGGAGCAACTGGTTTTTCAATTCCTTTCAGATGCACTGTATTTTTCAATAATAGCCTTCTTGCTGGCACTTGTAATAGCTGCACTTCTGTTGCCCACTTTCAATCAAATCATAGGCAAAGAGATCAGTACCAATATCTTTGATAACTACCAGCAGGTGCTTATGCTGTTTTTCATTGCCGTACTCAGTGGTGTAATTTCAGCCATATACCCCGCCATAGTGTTGTCGCGCTTTAACCCGATCAGTAGCCTGAAAGGTACCCAGGTTTCAGGTGCAAAAGGCAGTGGTCTTCGAAAGGCTCTTGTGATCATGCAGTTTGCTATTTCTATCATCCTCATCATTTCTACGGTTGTGGTTTATTCACAGCTTGATTACATGAAAAATCAGGATTTGGGATTTAATAAGAACAGGAAACTGGTTGTGGATTTTCACTTTGATAAAAGCGTTATTGAACATGAAGAGTCTCTTAAACAAAAGTTTAGTACCGTTCAGGGAGTAGAGCAGGTGTCTATATCGTCAGCCATACCGGGTAGAGTCAATCGAAAATTCGATACAGAGATACCTGATATTAATAACCAGACAGAAAGCTTCTTGTCAGACGTTTATTTTGTTGATTATAATTTTTTACAACAGTACGGTATAGAAGTTATAGCAGGCCGAGGGTTCTCCAAAGACTTTGCTACAGACTTACGCGAGGCTATGATCCTTAATGAGTCGGCGGTAGAAAGCCTGGGTTATGATAACCCCGAAGATGTAATAGGAAAAGAATTTAACCAGGGACGTGATACCGGGCTGATCATAGGAGTGGTTAAAAACTTCCACTTTGAGTCGTTCCATAACAAGGTACAGCCGCTGACCATCAGAATATTACCCGGGCTGTTTACATTTATGTCTTTTGATCTTCAGGGAAGCGACATTGCCGGCACCATGAAAGCTCTTGAAAAAGAGTGGCGCGAGCTTATTCCCAATAAGCCTTTCCTTTACTTTTTCTTTGATGATGACTACAACGCTCAATATGTTGCAGAAGAGAGATTCGGAAAGCTGTTTATCAGTTTAGCCCTGATCGCAATTATCATTTCTTGTCTGGGGCTACTGGGTCTTTCTGCCTTCAGTATGGCACAAAGAACCAAGGAGATTGGGATAAGAAAAGTGCTGGGCTCTTCCACTACCAGCGTACTTGGGTTATTGACCAAAGAGATCGTGATACTGGTAATACTTGCATTCATACTTGCTTCACCTTTAGCGTGGTATGCCGCTGATACCTGGTTACAAGGATTTGTCTATAAAATAAACATCCCCTGGTGGGCTTTTTTGCTGGGAGGAATATTTACACTCTTAATAGCTCTGCTTACCGTAAGCTTTCACACCGTTAAGTCAGCCAGACAAAATCCGGTTATCAGTTTGAAGCATGAGTAATGGTCTCTTTTTGAGAGGCCCTTTGATAAAAGTTGTGAGTTGTTGAGCATAAGCTTGACAGGTTTAGTCATTGAATAAAAAATAGTCAAAGTATAAAATGTCAGAATTTAACTTTTCTACTGTAATAGATATTCTCCGGGAAGCTAACGAGTTGGGTGTGAAGATACTATATGAGAATGACGAGCTATCTATTAAAGTGCCTAAGGGGGAGAAACTAAACGAAAGTTTTATACAACGACTTAAAGCAGAGCAATCATTGCTTAAAAGGTACTTTCAAGAATATACTACCGAAAAGCCCGTACCTGAAATAACAGAAGTTATCAATTCCGGAGGCTATAATCCTTCGCAGGCTCCCTTGTCCTTTGCCCAGGAAAGAATTTGGTTTATTGATCAACTGGAAGGTTCATCGCAGTACCACGTATCATCCGTGTTTAAGCTTAATGGAAAGGTAAGTTATGAGTATCTGGAAAAATCCTTTAAAGTACTTCTTGACAGGCAGAGAGCTCTCCGTACTTACCTGATTGTAAATGATGAAACGGCATACCAGGCAACTCAGCCATCAGACACCTGGAGTATTAACCTGCATCAGGGGCAGCAGTTTGATGAACAGAAGTTAAAACAGGAAATTGAGCGACTGAAAAAGCAGCCTTTTGATCTTACACGGGATTTTATGTTACGGGTAGATCTGCTGGAACGCACCGGTTCGGAAGTGTACCTTATCATGACAGTGCACCATATTGCCTGCGATGGCATGTCTATGGCTATACTTTTCAGGGAGTTTCAGGAGATATACAATGCCATTGTTTTAAACAAAACCGTCAGATTGCCTGAACTGACAGTGCAGTATGCTGATTATGCATTTTGGCAGCGTAAGACCTTTGATGAAGGTTACTTTGATAAAAAAATAGCCTATTGGAAGAGGCAATTGTCAGAGTCAAAGCCATTGAACCTTCCTCTTGATTTTGATAGAACAAAAGCAGCACTTAACCCCAAAGGTGACAGCTATCAGTTTGAACTTGAGAAAGAGACTACAGATAAAGTGAAAAGTCTCATTGCTACCCATCAGGGAGTAACACTATTTTCATTTTTGTTGGCGGTGTACAATGTTGTTTTAGCACGTTGGAGCAGACAAAGTGATGTTATTGTTGGGTCTCCGGTAGTTAACCGTCAGCGTGAAGGCCTTCAAAATGTAGTAGGCCTCTTCTTAAATACATTGGCTTTAAGGAATAAGCCCGGTTATGACAAGCCGTTCATGCAGTTTCTTCATGAAGTTCGCGATAACACCGTAGAAGCGTTCCAAAATCAGGATTATCAGTTCGAAAACCTGTTGGGACAACTGAATATTAAAAGAGATCTGAACAGGAACCCTCTTTTTGATGTATTCTTTAACCTGATCAATTTTAAGCAAGACACTTACGGGCACCTTGAAGGGATAGAGATCAACTCATACCAGGATAATGATTTGCTGACTGCCAAGTTTGATCTTAATCTCTATGCCAGGGAATACGAGGGAAAACTATACCTGAATTGTGTCTATAATGGAGGGTTATTCAAAAGACAAACCATTGAATACGTATTCAGTCAGTTTGCACAGCTGGTAAATCAGATTGCATCCTCACCCGAAACCCACATTGGTGAATTTGACATTTTTAGTCAGTCCGCACTGCCGGAGGTTACTAATTCAGTTCAGGTTAAGAAAAGTTTTGATCCGTTCGAAGAGATCGATCAGACGATACATGGAAGATTTTCTGAAATTGCCGGGAAGTATGGAGACCATATTGCTATTTGTACACAAGAAGATGCTATAAGCTATAAAGAATTAGACAGGCTTTCACATCAACTGGCGGATGGTCTGGTACAGGACGATCAGGTGCCTGCGGCACTGTTGTTTGACCATGGAGCCAATATGATCGTTGGTATGTTGGGAGTGCTTAAGGCTGGGCGACCCTATGTTCCTATTGATACTTCCTATCCGGTAGACCGAATTATTGAGATACTTGATGACAGCAAAGCAGATGTCATAGTCACTAATGGTGAAAATGAAGCACTGGCTCAGGAGGTTATATCGCAGATGGATAGAAGCATCCGGGTGATAAACCTCGATAAGCTGCCGGCGCCAATATCGTCTCATGCCCAAGATGTGGAGGTAAAACCGACAGATCTGGCTTATATACTTTATACCTCGGGCTCAACAGGCAAGCCGAAAGGTGTAATGCAGTCTCACTGCAATACATTACACTTTTGCAGAACATACACCAATGCCCTGCATATAAGCCCTGATGATAAGTTGACCGGATTGTCGAACTATTGCTCGGATGCGTCCAAAATGAGCATTTATGGGGCCTTGCTCAACGGAGCAACACTTTTTCCTTTTGATATAAGAAATGACGATTTCTCCAGGTTTAGCGAACTTATCGATCAGCATGGAATCACCATTTACCATTCCACACCGTCAGTTTACCGTTTTTTTACAGATACACTTAAGGCAAAACCGTCATGTACAAGCCTGCGATTGGTCGTATTGGGTGGTGAACCAGTATTGGTGGAAGATGTAGAGAGGTACAAAAGCTATTTTTCTGATAGCTGTCTGATGATTAACGGACTTGGGCCAACAGAGTCAACATTGGCGTTACAATATTTTATAGATAAAAATACAAAGACAGGAAAGGGGTATGTACCTGTGGGTTATCCGGTTGCTCATACCAGAGTAGACATCAGAAGGCCTGATCTGGAGTTGGCAGATGTATATGAAGAAGGAGAGCTTGTGTTCCATAGCAAGTATCTCGCTCTGGGATATTGGGGTGATCTTGAAAAGACGGCAAAGGCCTTTTTAGAGCCCGAGGGTAAATCGGCTGTAAGAAGCTACAGGTCAGGAGATATGGGAAGGGTTTTGCCCGATGGCACCATAGAGTTTATAGGCAGAGCGGATAATCAGGTTAAATTAAGAGGCTACCGGGTAGAATTGGGAGAGGTTGAAAACGCCATAGCCCAAATTTCCGGAGTGGAGAAGTGTAGTGTAATTTTAAAAGACCTTCATGGGGAGCCACACCTGGTGGCCTATCATGTTTCTAAGTCAGGTATTACCAGCGATCAGATTAGGAACAATCTGGCCAAACGCTTGCCAGGGTATATGATACCCACTGCTTACGTAAGTATGGCAGATATTCCTCTCAATGCAAACGGAAAACTTGACAGAAGCAAACTTCCGGAGCCGGAAAGTACCATTGAATCTGAGCGATATGTAACTCCGGCCGGTGAAACGGAGTTGAAATTGCTGAAGATATGGGCTGAACTACTCCGACAGGACGCAAACCTGATAAGTGCGGAAAGTAATTTCTTTGACCTGGGAGGGCATTCACTTATAGCTACAAAAATGGTGTCAGCCATTAGGAAAGGGGTGAGTAGCCATATTACGATAAGAGATATATTTCTATACCCAACCATTTCACAATTAGCTGAATATATAGATAATTCAGAAAGTCAGCGATATACCCAGGTACTCAGGAAACAGAACAACAAAGGGCCTGTGCCGCTTTCATTTGAGCAGGAGGGGCTCTGGTTTATTCATAACCTTCAGGGAAGTTTGCATTACCATATGCCTTGGGTGTTTAAGCTTACAGGTAAGGTAGATACCACAATTCTGGAAGAGAGTTTTAGACATGTGATTGAAAGGCACCAGGTGCTGAGAACCTGTATCGCTCACCATGACGGTCAGGGTGTTCAGGAGGTATTGCCTTCAGAGCAGTGGCATATCAGTCATATGGAAGAGCGTGATATTGTGTTAAGTGGAGACACCCTGGAAAGCTATACTCAGGAGTTCATTTCGCGTCCATTTGATATGGAAAACGACTTTATGGTCAAGGCAAGCCTCGTGAGAAAGAATGAGAACGAGCACACCCTTATCCTGTTGATCCACCACATTGCATTTGATGCCTGGTCACTCCCCATTATGGTTAGTGAGTTGTCAGAATTGTATAATGCCATCACTTCAGGGAGAAAACCCTCACTAAAAGAGTTACCTGTTCAATATTCTGATTATGCCCTATGGCAACGTACTCACCTGACACCGGAAGTATTAGAGAAAAGAATGAGCTTCTGGGCCGAAAAACTGTCAGGAGTGCAACCCCTGAGCCTGGCACCTGACTTCCGGCGCGATACAGCATCCGGTGTGAATGGAGCAGTACATTCCAGAAAAATAAACACAGAAATTTATAACGAGTTAAAAGAAGTTTCTTCAGCCAGAGGAGTGACTTTATTTATGACCCTTTTAAGTGTTTATAAGGTATTGCTATACAAGTTTACAGGGACCACTGACCTTTGCATAGGTACGCCACTTGCAGGCAGGCAAAGCCCTGAACTTGAGCTTTTGATTGGCTATTTCGTCAATACATTACCCCTGCGTACACAAATTGATGGAGACAGTACTTTTGCTCAATTACTGAAAGAAGTGAAAGATTCCGTTTTGGAAGTTTACGAAAATCAGGATGTTCCTTTTGACCAGATTCTTAAAAATATAGAAGCTGAACGGGACCAGGGCAGGAGTTCAGTTTTTCAAGTTACGTTTGCCCTTCAAAATGCTGTCAGGGCTGGTAGTGAGCAGTTTGGAGATGAACTGAAGCTTACCAGTGTAGGTACAACCAGGCATACTGCAAAGTTTGATTTCAGTCTTAATATTGTTGAGTATAATGATGGCTTGCAGCTAAACTTAAATTACCGCTCCGATCTATATTCAGCGCATACGGCAAACCAATTACTGGTTCACTATGAAGTGCTGTTGCAAAGCCTGCTAAAGGCAATGGACACCCCTTTAAAAAGGGTAAGTAGTCTTCCAGAAAGCGAAAAAACTAAAATCGCTTCATTCAGTGGAAATTACGCTGTACTCAATCAAGATGATACTATTCTGACTAAATTCCAGGAGCAGGTTGACAGTGTGCCCAATCATGTTGCAGTAATATTTGAAGGTTCCCAATTGACCTATACTGATCTTGATACTCAGTCTGATAGAGTTGCTGGTTGGCTTAGGAGCCTGGGTATTGGCAGAGAGACCATTGTACCGGTCTGCATGGATAGAACTCATCAGATGATTGTAGCTTATCTGGGTATATTAAAAGCCGGAGGAGCATACCTTCCCCTTGACCCTAAATACCCTCAGGAAAGAATCTCCCTGATGTTGGCAGATGCAGCCAGCAATCACGTTATCGTAGACCGCAAGTATATTGATAAGGTAAATAGTTTATCTGTTAAGCCGTTGGTGCTGGATGATCTGGAGATCGGAAAGCATCAGGGTTCAGAGGTTGATTATGCCAAGGTATCCTTCTCCAGTCTGGCCAATGTTATTTATACCTCAGGCTCTACAGGAAGGCCCAAAGGGGTTATGGTGGAGCATGGGAATATCGTAAGTCTGGTTAAAGCCGTAGAATATGTTACCCTTACTCCTGATGACAGGTTGCTGGCAACAGGTTCCCCGTCCTTCGATGCTTCAACCTTTGAGTATTGGAGCATGCTTCTAAACGGAGGCACACTTGTACTGGGCAAAGAGGATGAGCTACTGGATACCGATAAATTAAGGAGCCTGGTCAGAAGGAATAAGATCACTCAAATGTGGTTTACATCCGGGTGGTTCAATGAATTGGTCGAGACCGATATCACCATATTTGAGTCCCTCAATGCTATATTAGTAGGTGGGGAAAAGCTATCTGAAACTCATGTTTTTAAGGTAAAGGAACAATTTCCGCATCTTCAGATCATCAATGGATATGGCCCCACTGAAAATACAACATTCTCGCTTACCCATAACATAAGCATTGATAAGCGTGCTGCAAGTATTCCAATAGGAAGACCGCTCAACAACAGAACGGCTCATATTCTGGATGCACATCGTAATCTCGTACCAATTGGAGGCGTAGGTGAGCTTTTTCTGGGAGGAGCCGGACTGTCCCGTGAATATCTGAAAGCCCCGGAAACAACAAATGATAAATACTTTGCTTATATCCTGGATAATGGAGAAACTACAAGGATCTATAAGACCGGAGACCTTGCCAGATGGCTTCCCGATGGAGCCGTGCAATACATGGGAAGAAATGACCATCAGGTAAAAATACGAGGTCATAGAATTGAGCCGGGAGAGATAGAAAGTATTATACTTCAATCAGGGCTGGTGAAGCAGTGCGTGGTGGCCGTGTTGGAGAATAATAATGAAAGCAAGAAGCTGGTAGGCTATGTAGTACTTTCTGAAGGTGCGGCCGTAGATGAGGTTTGGGATCTTGTTAAGGGGAATCTTCCAGAATATATGGTGCCTCAGAATCTCTTTGAACTGGCGAGTATGCCACTCACGAGCAATGGAAAAGTAGATAAGCGAGCTCTTCAGGATAGTGTGACCCAGACCGATGCAGAATTTGTGGCACCTAAAGACGATCTGGAAGCTGGTATAGCTGAAATATGGAAAGACCTTCTTGGAGTAGAGGAAGTAAGTGCACATGACGATTTCTTTGATCTGGGAGGACACTCACTCCTGGCCACGAGAGTGGTATCGGCCATTCGTAAAACGCTTTCTATTAAAGTACCCATTGGTGATGTTTTTGAATACCCCAGGCTTAATGATCTGGCAGAACACTTAAGATCACTGGAAAAGGGTGATACAGATGAAGTGAGTGTCCCTCAAAAAATTGATGGTCCTGTTCCTTTGTCGTTTGCTCAGGAACGCCTTTGGTTTATAGACAGGCTTCAGGGAAGCGTGGATTATCACATGCCCTGGGTATTTCAAGTCAAGGGACAGCTTGATACCGATGTTTTGCAAAAGGCCTTTGTCAGCATCATAGAGCGTCATAATGTGCTGCGCACCGTGATCAAAGAAGAAGAGGGCATAGGGTATCAGTATACAAAAGAAGCATCTGGCTGGTCAATTAATAAAGTTGATGAGTCTGAGCTGAACGGACAGGATAAAGATGCCTATATCAATTCCCTCATTAAAGCCCCATTTGATCTCACTAAAGATTATACACTTAAGGTCACATTGATCAGGTCATCGGAACAAAATCATACGCTGCTGCTTTTGCTGCATCATATAGCCTTTGATGGATGGTCAATATCTATAATGGTCAATGAGCTGGTAGAAATATACAACAGTCTGAAAAAAGGACAGAAACCGGAACTGAAGCCCTTGCCGTGTACCTATGCCCATTATGCCCTTTGGCAAAGGTCGCATTTATCCGGGGACAACCTGAAAGCAAAAATGGGATATTGGAAGTCGAAACTTGAAGATGTTTCTACACTTCATTTACCCACCGACTTTGAGCGTTCCCGTCACCACGGGGCTATCGGTGCGGTGGCTTCTAAAAAGCTGCCTCTGCAAATACTTAAAGGCCTAAATGAAATATCGAAACAACATGATGCTACCCTTTTCATGTCTCTGCTGGCAGCTTTCAAGGTATTACTTTATAAGTACACAAACCAGACAGATATATGTGTTGGTACGCCAATAGCGGGAAGGCTGCAACAAGAATTTGAAGAGCTGATAGGCTTTTTTGTTAACACCCTTCCACTTAGGACACAAATAGCTGAAGAACACTCATTTTCGGAGTTTCTTCAGCAGGTTAGGAGAACAACATTGGAGGCTTATGAAAACCAGGAGGTGCCCTTTGAGAAGATAGTTGATGCTTTGGAAGTCGAGCGGGACATCAATCAGAACGCGATTTTTCAGGTTATGTTTTCGTTACAAAATACACCACAGGCAGAAGCTATAGCCTTGGAGGGACTGACCCTGGAGCGTGCGGGTACAGATAGGAGCCGGGCCAAGTTTGATCTTAATCTTGTAGTGAACGAAGGCGATGATGGTCTTCAATTGGGCATGGTCTATAGAAAAGATCTCTTCACAGGGGATACCATAAACCAATTACTGAATCACTATGAAAAACTTCTGTATGATATCGTTACCCAATGTAATACTCCGGTACGTCAGGCTGAACTGCTAAGTGATGAAGAAAAATCAACCCTGATATCGGGTTTTAATAACACTGACAGCAGTGTGGATTATGAAACTGTTGTTGAGGCGTTCAGGTTGACAACAACTCATGAGCCGCATAATATAGCCGTTGTAGGTAATGACAAACACACTATTACCTATCAGCAACTGGATGAACGATCTGACCAGGTTGCGCATTACCTGACAGAGTCAGGCTTGAAGCAAGGATCAGTGGTGGCAGTGTACTTCGAGAAGAGTATTGATATGATTGCAGCCATTTTGGGCGTGATCAAATCAGGTTGTATTTACTTGCCGCTGTCGTCAAAATATCCAAAGCAAAGAATACAATACATATTACAAGATTCAGGTGCTGTAGGTATCATTAGTAATAAACAGAGTAATGAGGGGCTTGATATTGATGGAGCAAAAGTGATTCTTTTAGATGATATTGTTTCGTCTACAGGTATGGGAGCATCCATGCCGGTTAAAATTAAAATCAGGCCGGAGCAGCCGGTATATATTACCTACACATCAGGTTCTACAGGGCAGCCTAAAGGAGTGACGATTGAGCATGGAAGCCTTAGCAACTATATATCACACCAGGTAAAATACTATGGACTGGAGAGTCAGGAACGGATACTGCAATTCAGTGACCCTACGTTTGATGCTTCTATCGAACAGATATTCATTGCATTTACATCAGGTTCAGCTTTGGTGTTGCTTCCGGAAGAGGACCGGTTGAATAGTTTGAAATTTAAATCTTTTCTGAGACAACATAGCATTACACACCTTCATACCACACCGAGCTACCTGAAGACCATTTCGCCGGATAACTATGACAGCCTAAGGAGGGTAATAGTAGGAGGAGAGCTTTGTGAGTATGATTTAGCAAAAGCCTGGAGTAGATATTGCCGTTTCTTCAACAAGTATGGTCCCACTGAGACCACCATTACGGTTTGTGCCTATGAGTTTAAGTCTGACCTATCCCCCCGGTTAAAATCGGTGCCTATAGGTAAGCCTGTACCTAACACACAGTTTTATGTGCTTGATGACCGGATGGAGTTGGTACCGGTAGGTGTTTCAGGTCAGCTATATATTGGAGGTAAGCAACTGGCCAAAGGTTATTTGAACAGAGATGAGCTCAATAACGAGAAGTTTGTACAAAACCCTTTTGATAAGATTAAAAATAGTAAGCTATATGCTACAGGTGACATTGTAAAATGGCTGCCTGATGGTAATCTTATATTTATTGGCAGAGATGATGATCAGGTAAAGGTCAGAGGCTTGAGAATTGAGCTGGGTGAGATAGAGTATCACCTTGGACAACATACTCAGATTAAGCATTGTAAGGTATTAATAACCGGACATCACGGAGAAAAAATTATAACAGCTTATTATGTCTCGGGGAGTGAATTAATGCCCGTGGATATAAGAAGCTTTCTACTGGAACGTCTGCCAGCCTATATGCTGCCTTCCAGCTATGTGCATCTGGGCCAGATGCCTTTGACACAGACAGGGAAGATAGATACAAAAGCATTAATATCTGTTTCCATTGTTAATGCAGAGGGTCAGCAACAGCCAATAGATGATCTGGAGAGACAACTGGTGGCTGTATGGGCAGAGGTGTTGAAGGTTGACCCCAAAAAGATAAGTACCGATCAAAGCTTCTTTGAGTTGGGTGGACATTCCCTGAAGATGATGGTTATGGTCAATGCCATTCAGAAGTTGCTTCAGGTTGACGTGCCATTGGTTGAAATATTCAAGCGCCAGGATATCAGGGGGATTAGCCAGTACATCCGTGAGTCAGAAGGTAGAATTTATAAACCTATTCCTGCACTTGAAAGGCAGCCTTACTACAAATTGTCTTCCGCTCAGCAGCGAATGTACTTTCTGCAGCAGTTCGACAAAAGTGCAGTGACTTATAATATGCCTCAGATGTACAGGCTACAGGGAGAACTGGATAGAGCAAGGATGGAACAGGCCTTCCAGGCTTTGATTAGCAGGCATGATGCATTCAGAACCTCATTTGTTGAGGTAGATGAAGAGATTGTACAGCAAGTTCATGATAGCGTTGATTTGAATATTAAGTATAAGACATGTCTGTATGATGAAGCTGCCGGAGCGATAAAGGGGTTCATTCGACCATTTGATTTGAGTGAGCGATCACTGCTCAAGGTGGGTTTGGTTTCATTTACTGATAGAGATAATGAACACCTCCTTATGGTTGATATTCATCACATTATAAGTGATGGTATCTCACAAAAAATTCTGCTCAGAGATTTTGTATCCCTTTATAATGGAGAAGACTTACCCGGGGTGAAGCTAACTTATAAAGATTATGCTGAATGGAGACAGCAGAAGGAGCAAAAAGTATCTCAGGCAGCCCAACAAGAGTTTTGGCTCAATATATTTTCCGATGAAGTACCGGTGCTGGAACTTCCTGCGGACCATCAACGACCAAAGTATAAAAGTTCTCGTGGAGGGGTAGTAGGGTTCAACCTGTCCGAAGAAGCTACACATAAGCTTCGGGAGATCTCACAGTCGGAGGGGAGTACCATGTTTATGACCCTGCTATCGACGTACTATGTGCTTTTAAGCAAATTGAGCAATCAGGAGGATCTGGTTGTAGGTACTCCGGTAGCGGGTAGAGAGCATGCTGATATCGAGCAGGTTGTTGGTCTGTTTGTAAATACATTGCCATTACGTAGTTTCCCTAAGAGGGAGTTGACTTACAGAGATTTTCTCAGTGAAATGAGGGATCAGGTGGTTTCTTATTTTGATAATCAGCAATACCCTTATGAAGAGCTGGTGGATAAACTCAGGATTGAGAGAGACCCGGGAAGAAACCCGTTATTCGAAGTTATGTTCTCTTATCAGAGCTTTGAACAAACCGAAGTGGAGATGTCAGGTATTAAGATTGGTCCATTTAGGGCAGGGAATCCATTGGCTAAGTTTGACCTGAATTTATCTGCCACCGAATCCGACGACCAGATAAACCTTAACTTCATATATAATGCAGATCTTTTTGAAGAAGATACGGTAGGCCGTTTTGCAAAATATATGAAAAGTATCATCGAGGTTATTTGTAGCAATCCGGAAATCAGATTGGGCAATATTGATTTCATGGAGCAGGCTGAACAGGATCAGTTACTCAACGAGTTTAGCGGTATACAGCAAAAGCCAGCGGCAAAGTTGATCTTTAATCATGTTATAGAGGCATTTTTAGCAAGAGTGCAAGAGGCCCCGGATAGCATTGCTCTGGTGTATGACAATTCAAGAATGACTTATCGCCAACTTGATGAACGTTCAAGCCAGGTGGCGTATACCCTGAGCGAACTGGGGATAGAGCCAGGAACGATTGTCCCTATTTGTCATGAGAAAAATATGGATATGATCGTGGCGATGCTTGGGGTACTGAAAGCAGGCTGCGCTTATCTTCCCGTATCTCCCATGTATCCTGCGTCGAGGATAGAATATATTATCACAGATGTGCAGGCTAAATATGTGATCGGAGGTGGTGATCTAGCTGGTTTTGAAGGTTCTGGTATTGAAATTATACAGATGAATAACCTGGCTGATCAATCAGCTTTAGTTGATTTCAAAGGGGTAGAAATATCTGCCAGTCAGACAGCCTATGTATTATACACGTCAGGTTCTACGGGACAACCAAAAGGTGTAGTTATCGCGCACGATAGCCTGAATAAGTTTATCGAAAGCCAGGTCAAAGCTTACCCTTTGGAGGAGGGCGAGAAAATTTTACAGTTCAGCGACTTTACTTTTGACGCTTCGGTTGAGCAAATATTTATGGCCATAACTACAGGAGCTACACTGGTGTTGCTCCCGGATCAATACAGGCTGGATCATGAGCTGTTTGAATCATACCTGCAAAGCAATGAAATCACCCATATGCATACTACACCTAGCTTCCTGAAAACTATTACTCCAGGGGCACATGGCAGCCTGAAAAGAGTGGTGGTAGGAGGAGAAGTTTGTGATTACCATTTGGCTGATGAATGGAGCAAACATTGCAGGTTCTTCAACACCTATGGGCCTACAGAGGCCACAGTAACTGTTTCCATGTTTGAGTTTAAAAGAGGGGACAATCAGGAGCTAAAATCAGTGCCCATAGGGAAGCCGGTTGCTAATGCTCAGTTGTACATACTTAATGATGATTTGAAACCTGTGCCCGTTGGTGTTGCCGGAGAACTGTACGTTGGAGGCGACCAATTGGCAGTAGGATATCTCAACAACAAAACACTAACAGCAGAAAAATTCTTAACCAACACCCTTTCGGCTCAGGGAGGCCGACTTTATAAGACAGGCGATATTACAAAGTGGCTTCCGGACGGAAACATCTTATTCATGGGAAGAAACGATGATCAGGTTAAGATCAGAGGGTTAAGGATTGAGTTGGGAGAAATTGAATACTGTCTGGGAGAACATAGTGATATTATAAATACAAAGATAATCCTTGCGGATCATCATGGTGAAAAGGTGCTTGTGGCTTATTACACGGCCCGGCAGGAAGTAAGCACTGCTGACATACGAGAATTTTTGCTGGCGTCTTTACCAGTTTACATGTTACCATCATACTATGTGTATCTGGAAGAGATGCCATTGACGCAGACAGGAAAAATAGATAAAAAAGCACTGCCACATCCTGAGTTTGCCATTTCAGGCGACATTGAGGAGGCCTCAAATCATATTGAGGAAAGCCTGATAACTATATGGTCCGGTCTATTGGGGCTACCTGAACATAAGATAAGCGTGACGAGAAGCTTTTTTGAATTAGGGGGACATTCTCTGCTTGCTACTATGATGGTAAACAAGGTGTATAGGGAGTTGAAGGTGCAGGTGCCCGTGAGGGAGGTTTTTAACAAACAGACTATAAAGGACCTTTCGGATTACATCATTACGGCTAACCAGATTGAAATACACTCTGAAAGCCAGGACGATATTATCGAATTTACACTATGAGAATTGATCAGTTTATTACGTCCTTAAGGAATAATCACAACATTATTCTTTCTGTTGATCAGGGAAGCCTGAAGATCAAATCATCTAAAAAGGATCTTTCGGATGAAATATTAAATGAGATTAAAGAAAAGAAAAGTGAAATCATGGACTTCTTCAATCAGGTGCGTAAGCCTGAGCATACAATAAGTCCGGTTGAGCAGCAGGATCACTACCCTATTTCCTTCGCACAGCGCAGGCTTTGGATACTGGATCAGGTAGTAGAGGCAGACGGCGTTTATAATGTGCCGATGGTATATTCGTTTCCCTCATTAAATATAGATGCGTTTGAGCACGCTTTTGATAGACTATTGGATAGACATGAGATCTTACGCACCACCATCCATACTATTGAAGGTGAACCTCGTCAAAAAGTACATAAGGCAAAAGATTTCCATTTTGCTATTGAAAGGTCAAAAAGGTCTGAAACAGGTATTGATGAGCTGGTAAAGCAAGAGATGTTTCAACCTTTGAATCTGAGTGTTTCGCCCATCAGAGCAACATTGGTAGAGCGACCTGATAATAGTTATGTCTTAATATTGGTTCTGCATCATATCGTTACAGATGAGTGGTCCATGAAGGTCCTTTTGAATGATTTTCTGGAGTATTACAATCATTTTAAGGATGGAAAACCACTTTCTCTGCTTCCACTGGCATTTCAATACAAGGATTATACATCCTGGCAACACAAGCAATTGAAGGAAGGTAAACTTGGAGAATCTCGTGATTACTGGCTGAAAAACCTTTCAGGAGAGATTCCTGAAATTGAGTTGCCAGTGGATAATAAAAGGGAGAATGATAAAAACTATCAGGGAGGAGCAGTTTCATTTGATGTTGGAAATGCTCATATCAGGAAATTAACAGCGCTGGCCAATCAGTATGATACAACCTTGTTTACTGTACTGGTAGGTATAGTTAATGTTTTAATACATAAGTACACCAATCAAAAAGATATCCTTATCGGGACTCCGGTGACAGGTAGAGACATCCCTGAATTGGAAAATCAGGTAGGCTACTATGGCAATACCATAGTTTTAAGGAATCATATCAAAGAAAGCGAATGTTTTACTGAATTTCTGAAAAGCGTACGTGATGTAGTACTTACAGGCTTTGAACACCAGTATTACCCATTTGATCTTTTGGTTGACGAGCTTAATGTAAAAAGGAATCTTAATCAGAATCCCTTGTTTGATGTGATGCTCTCCTATGTCGACTCCTCGAGATACATTAGTTCTGCAGATAAAAAAACGTCGGACACCATAGAAAGTGTTGATAACGGAGTTAATAAATTTGACCTTACTTTCTCTTTCATCAGAGACAAAAATCAGTCGCTGGGAGTAATCATAAACTACAACAAAGGACTGTTCAAAAAAGAGAAAATGATGCGGATGGCCGGTCATCTTCGCTTGCTTTTACAAAACATTGCAACTAACCCTGATTTGCCGATTCAGAAGATTGGTATGCTAACAGAGGGTGAAGTACAGCAGATAACGAAGCAATTTAACTATCAGGATAGCAGCATACAATATGAAACAAGCATTAAAGACCTGATCGAGGCACAGGCAAAGAGGCAACCCGATCATGTAGCCGTGGTTTCTGAGTACAAGAGTTACACTTTCAGGGAAATAAATCAGGCCGCAAATCGATTTGTCCAAAGGGTAAGAGACAACTATTCACTGCGTAAACATGACCATGTGGTGGTAGTTATGCGCCCTGATGTTGACAGGCTTATATGTTTAGTCGGGCTTATTAAATTAGGAATAGTATATGTGCCTGTTGATCCGGATTACCCACAGGAAAGGATGCAGTACATTGTAGATGATGCAAAACCCAAATTGATCATTTGTGATGAACAGATTGAGCAGTGTATGCAGAAAATGGATACTGATGTTAAGGGCATTGATTTTACAACGATCTGCTCTGGTGTTGGTGAGCACGAGCCGGCTAATCCTGATGTCCAGGTTCTTCCGGATGATATATTTGCTATACTCTACACATCAGGTTCCACCGGACAACCGAAAGGTGTTCTTATTAAGAACAGGGGCCTGATCAATAGAATGAGCTGGCTTTGGAATGCTTATGACTTTTCTGAGGCAGACCTGATCTATCAAAAAACACCCTATGTTTTTGATGTTTCCATTGGGGAGCTGTATATGCCTCTTTGCTATGGGGCTAAGTTGTTTGTTGCCGATAATAACTCTTCAGAACATGTTTATAATAACATACTGAAGTATAGAGTTACCTATGTACACTTTTCTCCAACCCTTTTAAATCAGTTTCTCGGCCTGGATAATTTGGAGGCGCTCAATAGCTCATCCTTAAGGTTTGTATTCTCCAGCGGGGAAGCTCTGTTAAAAGAAACAGTGAAAAGATATTACACAGTAATGAACATTCCTTTGATTAACCTCTATGGACCTACAGAAGCTTCAATAGAAGTTTCCTTTTATGAGGCCAAAGCAGATGATGATATTATACCGATTGGTAAACCCTTGCCAAACGTGAAGCTATATATTATAGATGAAAATGCTCAGCTTCTTCCTGTAGGTGTGGCAGGAGAAATAGCCATTGGTGGGGTTGCTCTTGCCGAAGGGTATTTAAACAGTATTGAAAAAACAAATGAAAGGTTCATTGCGGATGAACATTCGGGAGTGGCTAATGCAAGACTTTATAAAACAGGAGATCGCGGCAGGTGGAATGAAAGCGGGATGATAGAATACCTGGGAAGGTTTGATAATCAGCTAAGTTTATGGGGGGCACGTATTGAACCAGGAGAAATAGAAACAGCACTGTTGCAGCACCCCGCAATACAAGAAGTTGCTGTTGTTCCAAAAAAGGATGATTACGATAATGATCACCTTGTGGCCTTTTATGTTGAGAAAAGCGCCAAGGTGGATACTCCTTGCCCCACATCTTTACTGGTAGGGATAAAAGACGTTGAAGGTTTTAAAGACGAGATACAACCTGTTGAACATGGCTCAGGCATGATGCAGATGTTTGATGAGGCCGTACAACGTTACCCCAATCGAATTGCTGTAATCTCAGAAGGTGAACAATTAACCTACGAACAACTCCATATAGAGATTAGCAAGCTTGCAAAATATCTAGCCACTGAACTACAAGTAGGTAAAGGAGATCTGGTAAGTATACTAATGAACAGATCAGAGAAAACCATAATAGTTATACTTGCTTTGATCAAAGTGGGAGCTGTATATGTTCCTGTTGATCCGTCAACCCCTGACGCTCAACTCAACTACATACTTGCTGATACAGAGGCCAAATTATTAATTACTGACTCAGAAAATAGAAATAGAGGCATGGGAGGTGTGCCGGGGTTAGTGTATGAAGGGACAGTGCCTGAAACTGATGAGGAAGATCACTCATTTAATACTGCTAATGACGGAGACCTCTGCTATGTGTGTTATACATCAGGTACTACGGGTAAGCCTAAAGGAGTAATGGTGGAGCATCGTTCCGTTGTTGACTATATTAATACCTTTAAAGCTTACTTTAAGCTTGAAGTTAAAAATAGTGTGCTCCAACAATCATCGCTTGCCTTTGATACCGCTGTAGAAGAGATATTTCCTACCTTATGTACAGGGGCAACCCTTGTAGTACTGCCCAATGGAGGACGTGATATTGATGCCATCATAGATGCTATCAATACTTACCCCCATGCTGTTTTAAGTACCACTCCTCTAGTAGTTAATGAAATCAACAATAGAGTAGGTGAGTTGACCGTGCTCCCTGAAATTATTATAAGTGGAGGCGATGAACTCAGGCCATCCTTTATAGATCAGCTTATTGATAAAGTGAAGCTGTATAACACCTATGGCCCAACCGAAACTACCGTATGTGCCTCTTTTGCCCAGATAGTACATACTTCAATGAGTAACGTAATAGGAAAGAGTATTCCCAATCATCAAATATATCTTTTGAACGATCAAACGGAGCCAGTTGCTCATGGTGAAGTTGGAGAAATGTATATTGCTGGTGTGGGGGTAGCCCGGGGGTACAGGAATAGAGAACAGGAAACTCATGAAAACTTCCTTCCTAACCTTTTTGGTGAAGGTAGAATGTACCGTACCGGAGATTTGGCACGTGAAAATGATCAAGGATTGCTGGTATTTTGTGGGAGGAAAGACAGGCAGGCAAAAGTTAGAGGGTACAGGGTGGAACCTATGGCCGTTGATCATGCATTGAAAGAACTGGGCTTCACGGCAAATACCTATACCACTACAAAAGTTGATGGGGATGATATAAAGCAGCTGGTGACTTACTTTATTTCTTCTGAAAATGAGCCGGATACAGGTGAATTAAGAGAAGCTCTATCAGGTAAATTGCCTGCATATATGGTTCCTTCTTATTTTATCAAGGTGGATGATTTCCCAAAAACTATCAATGGAAAAATAGACGAAGAGGCGCTTCCATTACCTCCTATGATGTCAGAAAAGACAGGCAGAGGCTATGAGCTTAAAAACTACCTGAAAGGTAAATTGCCGACTTATATGATTCCTACGTACTTTTTTAAGCTTTACGAATTGCCGCTGTTACCTTCTGGTAAAGTAGACAGGAAGCTACTCCAAAAAGAAAAGATAGCATCTCATAAAAGCAAACAGGTAAAGGAGCCAAGAAATGAGCTTGAAAGGAGCTTGTTAACAATTTGGCAAAATATTTTAAAAACGTCAGTGAGTACTGACGATAACTTCTTTGAAAGTGGAGGAAACTCAATCAAAGCCACACAGATCATCTCTGCCGTGTATAAGGAGTTGGGTTATGATCTCACACTTAAAGACTTGTTTAATAATGCTTCGATTAGTGAGTTAGCGCTTGTACTTGAGCATAATAATCAGTCAAAAGATCTGCTGTGCAAACTCGGAAGCATTATTGATTATCGCCCGGAGCTCTTTTTCGTGCCACCGATTATTGGTTCTTCTACTGTATTTATGAGTCTTGCCAGGCATCTTGAGCAGCAATTCAACATCTATGGCCTGCAATATAAAGGTTTTGATCATGAAGCCACCTTTGATATGAGCATAGAGCAGGTGGCAAACTCCATGGTAGATGAGATAGTACGTGTCAACAGAAACCCAAGGCATGTAACCGTAGCCGGTTATTCTATGGGGGTGCCGGTAGCATACGAAATGACCAAGATTCTGGAGAGCCTTAGTTACACGGTTGACTTGTTTATCATTGACCGTGGAACGGGACGCGGGAACAGCCAGTTACAGCAAGGTGAAATAGATAAAATCCTGGAAAGAGAGCTTCAGGCATGGCTTGAACAAATAAAGCTGCCTGATATGGAAAGAATTAAGAAGCTGGTATACCACAATTACCAGTTGCTGAATAAATATAGCCCTTCAGGAAGTGTTGCGGCAGACATAATTGCCATTGAAGCTTCTGATAATATCAATAGCACTGAGATGGAAAAATGGAAACCCTTCACTTCCGGGGACTTTCATTGCCACTACATTGGAACTACACACCATAGGCTTTTACAGCCGGAGAATGTTGAAGAGGTTACAGGCTTTATACTAAGAAAATCTCCAGAGTTTCGCTCAAAGTCACATAGTATTATTTAAAAAAAACCTATTACTTTAATAAAACCATGAAAATTCAACTCGTTGCTTTAGTTTTTTCGGCCTTGTTTTTGGGATGCAATACCATGCCGTTTATTAAATACCACACGACTTTTAAAGATGGTAAATTCCCCAAGTCAGATGCAAAGTATATCAGTAAGGTAAATGACATTCATTGGGCAGGTTATGATGTAAATTATTATGATCTGAAACTTGATATTAATCCTGATAAAAAGTTTATAGATGGAAGCATGACCATCCGTTTCAAAGCCAATGAAGATATCGACAATATCCTTGTAGATCTGCACCGTGAGCTTAAAGTCAAAAAAATCATTTATAACCAGTCCAAAGAGGTGAAATGGAAGCATAAGAAAGATATTCTGACAGTGCTGTTAAACGAGAAGCCGGCAATTAACTCAATGTCAGAGTTGGAGATTTTCTATAATGGCAAGCCTCCCAAACTATTAGATAAGGGGCCAGTTCACTGGAAAAAAGATTCTCTGGATAACCATTGGATCACTTCCATTACGCAGGGTATAGGCACTCACTGGATCATGCCCTGTAAGTATGATCTGGAGGATGAGGCTGACAGCGCTAAAATTTCGATCACTGTACCTCAGGGCCTTGTAGCAGTGTCTAATGGCAAACTCATAGCACAGCGAGCTTCAAGTGGAAAGGAAACTTTTGAATGGAAGGTGACCAGCCCAATCAATGTCTATAACCTGTCATTCAATGTGGGTAAATTCCAGCATCTTGAGCTGCCTTATGAAAGTGAAGGGAAAAGTCAAAGGCTACATTTTTATGTGTTAGACTATCATTATAAGAAAGCACAGACATACTTCAACCAATGCAAAGATATCCTTCAGTACTTTGAAGGTCTTTACGGCCCATACCCGTATTGGAATGATGAGTTTAAAATTGTTGAATCACCGCTACCCAAAGGTGTAGGTATGGAACATCAATCAGCTATAGTGGTTGGACTCTCTTACAAAAACAGTTTTGTAGATTATTCCAGTGTATTGATCCATGAAATCGCTCATGAGTGGTGGGGTAACAGTTTGAGTGTCAATGACTATGGAGATATATGGTTGCATGAAGGGTTTGCGACTTACAATGAGGCACTTTTTATGGAGCATATTTACGGAAGGGATATGTACTTTAAGATCCTTAATTTTCAAAAAAGAGGTATTCATAATCAAAGACCTGTATTAAAACCATCAGGAGTGAATTACAATTCCTTTGTGAGTTCGAAAGACGGAGATATTTATAGTAAAGGCTCTATGCTATTGCACACATTACGATTTCAGATGTCTGATGATACTCTGTTTTTTGGAATGCTGGCATCTTTCTATAAAAAGAATAAATATACAGGAGTACGGACTAAGGATTTTTTAACTCATGTAAAGACATATACAGGCTCAGATTATACATGGCTTTTTGATACTTACCTTAAAGATTATAGAATCCCGGAATTATATTATAATATTGATCATAAAAGCGATAACAGCAATGAAGTTGTTTTAAATTATAAATGGCTGGGTGTTAATGATGAATTTAAACTTGACTTGAATGTCATATATAATTCCGATACACTCAGGCTAAATCCTACAACTTCTCTTCAATCTGTTGTATTGAAAGGCAACAACACATTCGAGTTTGATAGAAACAACGGCTATATTAATTTTTTAAACGGCTCATTATGATGCCTCTCAACAATATCTGTCTGAGTAATAACCTGTAAAAGTGTTATAAATAGGAGGGAATATTTATTAAATGAGAAGTGCTTCCTACAGAATATACGCTAATGGTATGTTCGCCTTGGCTGGTCATTGTATATTATTATTTTTAAATATATTAATATCATATAAATTGAAAAATATTGATAAAACAATATATTATAAAGTATGGAGTTAATATTTTTTATTCATGATTTGTTTTTTCTTCATAAACAGGGAGTTTATGCACATTGTTTTAATCGAAGGTAACCTTCATGCGAATTGTCGAAAGTTCTATTTGATACTTCGACGCATTTTTGGGAGACAAAAAATGTTAAATTTTTGGAATTTTCTTACATGGGTTTTCTTGAAAATAGTTTATGATGTTAGGTGAATTTAGCGGCAATATCTCCTGGATGAAGTCATTAGCTAATAGTAAGCTATCTGCCTGTTTTCTATTAATAATGAGAGAGCAAATTTTAGAGATAACTATACGGTTCTACATATATTTTGGCTGTGGAATGAATTACTCAAATACCTGAAAGTCAAATATTTTAATGTAAAATTTTTTGTTTTTTGTCTCGTGGTATAACTTTGGACAGTAATCGACCTTAACAACCTAAAAAAAACTACAATTGGAACCTACTGCGTGGAATGTTGCATACGTTCGGACGAAGTTTGAAAATAAGATATATGAGAGGCTCAAATCCAAAGGCATCATTTCTTATTTACCAAAGAAGACCGAACTTAGACAGTGGCATGATCGAAAAAAGAAAATTGAAACTCCAGTTTTTCCTGGTTATTTATTTGTGTCACTTAAGCGGGCAGAAGACTTGATAAGGCTCTATGAAGTGCCCGGTTTTATCAGGTTGGTAACCACTGATGGTGAGCCTGATACAGTGTCTGCTGAACAAGTGGAACTTATTAAGAAATTAGTCAGAGGAGATTTTGCTGTTTCTCATAAAAGCTTTATCATTGGAGAAACTTTGACAGTCATCAATGGACCGCTTAAAGGAGTCAAAGGGGTGCTGGTTGGAGACAGAGGAGATGGAAAGTTAGCGGTCAAAATTAGTTCTGTAAATTCCTATATTATTGCGTCCGTACCTGCTGGGTGTTTGAGGAACATAAACTACAAAAATGGAGTACTTCCTAAAGGAACGTCCATTTTGAAATAGGATAATTCATGGAACTTAAATAAATTTTTATTTAATAATGAGTCCGAATGTTACTCAATGAGCGAAGCTGTGCTTGATAGAGTAAAAAATAGTGTCGGTGTTTTTTAAATAAATGCTGATCGGAGCCCCTTTTGAGAGAGGCATGGAACTGTGATAGATCTTTTTAATAATTAAAGGAAAATGACATTTAGCAAAGAAGTAAAATGCATTGTATGGGATCTGGATAATACTATATGGGATGGTGTATTAACTGAGCCGGGAGATGTGCAGCTTAAACCAGGTCTTATAGAAGTTATAAAGGAGCTTGACAGGCGTGGTATATTACACTCAATCGCCAGTAAAAATAATTATGAGGATGCCTGGAAGCAACTAAAAGCCTTTGGTATCGGTGAATACTTTTTGTACCCTGAAATACATTGGGATACCAAGTCTGGGTCTATTTCAAAAATCAGGGAAAACCTCAATATAGGTATGGATACAATTGTATTTATAGACGATCAGCCATTTGAGCGTGATGAGGTGAGCAGTGTACATACCGAAGTTGAAACCTTTGATGCTGTAGATTTCCAGTCTTTTATTGAAAACCCGAGGTTCATGCCTCGCTTCATAACTGAAGATTCGGGAAGAAGAAGGCTGATGTATCAGGAAGAATTGGTAAGAAAGAAGGATGAAGAAGTATATAAGGGGCCTCAGGAGGGATTTCTGTCTACGTTGAATATGGAGTTTGCCATAAGCGAGGCAAAGGAAGAGGACTTGCAACGAGCTGTAGAGCTTACTGAAAGGACCAATCAACTTAATGCCACTGGAAGGACTTACAGTTACGAGGAGTTACAATCTTACATGACATCGGATGATCATAAGCTATATATCTGTGAGTTAACAGACAAATATGGCTCTTATGGTAAGATAGGTCTGGCGCTTGTTGAAATTACTGAAGGGCATTGGCACTTAAAGATGATGTTAATGTCATGCAGGGTGCTTTCCAGGAGTGTTGGTACAGTACTGATGACGTACATTATGAACCAGGCAAAGTCGGAGGGAAAAAAGCTTCGGGCCGATTTTAAACAAACTGACAGGAATAAGATGATGTATGTGACTTATCGTTTTTCCAATTTCTCTGAGTTGGAGAATGATGGTCAGGGTAATATCGTTTTTGAGAATGACCTTACACAGATTCAGCCATTTCCACATTACATCAAGGTAGAACTACCAGAAGATATTACAGATAATTCAACACTTATGGTCAAGTAACTACGTTATTTGGATCAGCTAAAAGAGAAAAATTTAAATACAATATGAACCAAAAAGAACAAGTTCGACAGTTTATCGAGTCAAACCTCATTGTATTTGAGGATGAAGCAGACCTTAAGGATGATGATAACATATTTCAACTAGGATATGTAAATTCTTTATTTGCTATGAAGCTGCTTAACTATATTGAATCAGAATTTAATGTGAAGATAGAAACAGACGAGATGGATATTAAAAACTTCAGTTCTATTAACAATATAATAGCGTTACTTGACCGAAAATTAGGCGTAACTGAATAATATTCTATGTCAGAGACAGTTGCACAGACAATAAGCTCTGCTGAAGAGGCTGCTTTTCAGATAGACAGAGTTAGACAGTTTGTAGATAAAGAAATAAGGCCTTATACTTCTGAGTTTGATAAGGAGCAGCTTATTCCTGAAACCTTAATTAAAAAACTTGCTAATAACGGGTACCTTGCCGGAAACTTTCCAAAAGTCTATGGCGGCCTGGAGCTTGGCCCTTTAGATTACGGAAGGTTAACAGAGGAAATAGGCCGGGTAAGCCCTGCAGTGAGATCGGTACTTACTGTGCATTGTTCTTTGGTGGGTGAGAGTTTATTGCGATGGGGAAATACAGAACAAAAGGAGAAGTTTCTGCCAGGGATGGCCTCAGGGGATACTTTAGCTGCTTTCGCTCTTTCTGAACCTTCAGTTGGATCAGACGCCAGAAATGTAGAGACGAGTTACACCAAAGCTGATAAAGGGTACCTGATCAATGGAAAGAAAAAGTGGATAACTATGGGAGCAAGGGCTGACCTACTGTTGGTTATAGCATCCTGCGAGGATCAGGTTTCAGCTTTTTTGGTAGATAGTAATACTGAAGGCATAAAGAGAAGTCAAATAATGGATTTAATGGCTGGAAGAGCAGCTTATACCGCGGAGATAGAATTTGATAATGTTTTTGTGCCCGAAAATCATTTGTTGGGCAATGAAGGAGGAGGGTTTACCTACATTGTAAATACTGCTTTGGATCATGGCAGATACAGTATAGCGTGGGCGGGATTGGCAGTGGCTCAGGAGGCTTTACATGCTATGGTAAAATATGCCAGGAAACGAAAGCAGTTTGGGACAGGCATATATAACCACCAACTGGTGCAGGAAATGATTTCTAACGCTGTAGTCAATGTAGAAGCTGCTAGAGCACTTTGTACAAAGGCTGCTACTCTTAGAGAGGAACAGCATGAAGATGCCACTATTCAAACAACTATAGCCAAACAATTTGCCTCTAAAATAGCCAATAGCGTGGCTAATGATGCCCTTCAGGTACACGGAGCCAATGGTTTTTCGGCAGAATTCATTGTAGAACAACTCTATAGGGAAGCTAAAGTTTTTGAAGTAATTGAAGGTTCTACCCAGATCTTGCAGCAGGTAATTGCCAGACATGGTCTGACAAGGTTTCATAAATAACTTTATAATTCAGCAATGCTTATATCTCATTCACATAAATTCATTTTCGTACATATACCCAAAGTGGCGGGGTCCAGTATTTCTCATGCCTTAATACCTTACGTTCATTACAACCTTTGTATTGATGGTGAGTTGAAGGAGCTTGTGGCTTCTTTCTTTGAAAAAATCAAGGAAAAAACCTCGCATGAAAGCTTGTCGGAAGGTGAGGCATGTGTTGTTAACGAACTTATAGGTCATATTGGAAAGGTAAGCGACAGGCAGTTTGCAGATATGTATAATGATGCAGACCCAGGCATTTTTGCTAAATTATTGCCATCATATCTCAACGAAACTTATCCTAAAGTATACTCTGAATTTTTGCTTCATGATACAGCCAAAGCCGTACGAGAGAAAATACCTACATCGATATTTAATGATTACTTTAAATTTGCTGTAGTAAGAAACCCTTTAGAGTGGCTGGTTTCTTTATATTACTACTGCCTGCAAAAGAAGGGGACCTATCTGCACAAGTACATAGTGAGGTTGGGATCTTTTGAAGGCTACATTGATTATTTGTATCAATGCAAGAATGATAGCAAGACTCAGAATATTTTTGGAGAGATATATTGGGAGACTTTATCCGATTACCTGTTTGATGATAGCGATAATTGCATGGTTGACTACATCATCAAAATGGAGAGTATCCATGAAGACTTTTCCAAGGTAGGGAAAATCCTTGGGTTCGAAGCGAGTCTACCTCATAAGAACAGCTCTAAACATGATCATTATTTGAATCACTATACTGATGAAACTTATGAGAAAGCCAAATTTATTATGAGCAGGGACTTAAAGCTTTTAAAGTATACAGAGAATCTAAGCCTACAACAAAAAAGAGAACAAGTAAATGCTGATCTCACACTCTCATAAATTTATGTTTTTTCATGTCCCTAAAGCTGCTGGCATCAGCCTGTCATATGCGCTATTGCCGTATATACATTACGACCTTAACCTGCAGGGATGGTCGAGAAAACCTATGCTGTGGCTGTTTAGGAAACTGAAAAAAAAATGCAAACATGAAGATCTGAATTACTTAGAGAAGCAAAGTCTTATATGGGTGTTGAACACCTTGTCAAAAAGAGGTACCGAGAAGCTCAATTATATTTATATGGGAGGTAAGGCAGCAATTTTTAATAAACTGGCTTTGTCGTACCTCAATAAAGAATACCCCAGAATATACTCCAGGCTTATGTATCACGATACTGCTCAGGAAGTAAAGCATCAATTGTCATCAGAGGTTTTTTCCGGCTATTACAAGTTTGCAGTAGTCAGGCATCCACATGATTGGCTGGTGAGCATGTACTTCTTTTTAAAGCAGCGAAAAGATATAATGCTGAGTAAATACTTTGAAAAATTTCATTCTTTTGAATCTTTCATCAATTACCTGTACGAGTTTCGAATGAGTAATCAAAAGCTCAATCTCTTTGGTGATGTATATTTTCAAACTGTATCTGATTTTCTATACGATGAAGAAGGGTGCTGCCTTGTCGATAAAATTGTGAGGTTTGAGAATTTGCCGGAAGATGTTGATGAAGTTTGCGAGCAGCTGGACCTGGAGATTACGCTGCCGCATAGAAATAAGTCAAAACATGATCATTTTACACAATACTATAACGAAGATCTGTGGAATAAGGCAAAACATATTCTGAAGCGTGATTTTGAACTGTTGGAATATGAAAGTGCCTATCAAGATTCATTAATTAACCAAGAATAATATAAAATAACACAATGCTAAAAGAGGTGAAAACAATCGGAGTAATTGGAGCTGGCAACATCGGTCTTGGTGTGGTTTGTGACCTGTTGTTTCATGGGTTCAATGTAGTGCTTGTTGATAATAGTGACGTGGCTTTAAAAAAGGCCACTCAGGAAATATCGCAGACACTGAGATTTGCTCCTATCATAGATAAAAGGCTGAAAGCTATATCAGATGAAAGCGAAATTGCTTCCAGACTCAATGTCACCAGTGAGTTACAAGATGTTAAGGATTGCGATTTTATTATTGAGAATATTACTGAAAAGAGAGAACTAAAGAAAGCACTTTATCAGCGGCTAGATACTATTTGCCGTGATGAGATATGCTTTGCGGCAAATACTTCATGTATCTCGATAACAGAAATCGGAGGATATACTAACCGGGCGGATCAGGTTATTGGTATCCATTTTATGAACCCATCATATCTAAAACTTACAGTTGAGGTTATTCGTGGAGATTATACTTCGGAGCATACTATTGGCGTTACCAGAGCATTGCTGGAAGCAATGAATAAAGATCTTGTTCTGGTAAATGATCTCCCTGGTTTTGTGTCCAACAGGATATCTCATCTGTTCATGAACGAAGCGGCCTTTGTGGTGCAGGATCAGTTAGCCAAGCCGGCAGATGTTGATAAAATATTTAAAGAATGCTTTGGCCATAAAATGGGGCCATTGGAGACGGCGGACCTGATAGGTCTGGATACAGTGATGTACTCACTAGAGGTGCTTTATGAGAGTTTCCAGGATCCAAAGTACAGATGTTGTCCACTTTTGAAAAAGATGGTAGCAGGTGGAAAACTGGGTAAAAAAGTGAAAAAAGGTTTTTATGAATATAACTGAAAATAAAAAATGACAGAAGTTAATCCAGAGATCAATAATCAGGTTGTGGCTTTTATATCAGCTCATACAGGTATTGATGAAATTGATGAGCATGAAAATATTTTTGAATCAGGATTGGTTAATTCCCTATTTGCCATTGAACTGATGACTTTTATTGAAAAGCAGTTCAATATCAAAGTTACTATTCAGGACCTAAGCCTTGATACTTTCAGCACAATTTCAAAAATAAATGAATTTGTCACTGCAAAGATGACCAGTAATGTATGAGTATTTAGACGCTTCTCAGCGTGAACAGGTATCATGTTTTAGCAGTTTGCTCAAAAACCTGAGTGAGCGATCCGGAGAATGGGAAATAAACGAAGGAGTAGACCAGCAGTCTATTGATCTGCTGGCTTCTGAGGGTATTCTGGGAGGGTACGTTTCGCAGGAGTATGGAGGTGCCGGATGGGACGCTCTGACCTATGGAATACTTAACTTAATGGCCGGGCAATTTTCTCCGTCTCTTACCGGGTTATTCAATGTTCACTTCATGGTTACCAAAACCATTGAAAAGTGGGGAACGGAATCTCAAAAAGCAAAGTGGTTACCCCGGTTAGCCTCCGGTGAAATAATAGGTGCCTTTGCTCTTACCGAGCCTGAGGTAGGAAGTGATATCCAGTCAGTTAACACTACCTATACCATTAGCGACCAGGGAGTTAAGCTAACAGGCACCAAAAAGTGGATTACCTTCGGAGCCGTTGCTGATGTATTTCTGGTTTTTGGTAAGCAGGAAGAAGCGGGGACTGTATATCTGGTAGAGAAGGGAACTGAGGGCTTTGAAGTTGAACCTATCAAATCAATGCTTGGGTTCAGAGGGGCACATCTTGCCAGGCTAAAGTTTGATAACTGCTTGCTCCATGAAGATCAACTTATAGGTAAGCCCGGTATGGCGCTGAGTTTCATCGCTCCTTACGCTTTACGTTATGGAAGGTTGAGTGTGGCATTTGCATCTCTGGGAATTTTGAAGGGAGGTATGGAGGAGGCAAGTGCTTATGCCAATGAGCGCATAACCTTTGGAAAAAAGCTTGTAGATCAGCCCATAATTCAAGAGCTATTGGCCAACATGGGAATGGCCTATGAGTCTGCTAAATTCTTTTGTAATAAGGCGGCAGAGTCAATTGAGCACGATCTTCCCAAATCGATGGAAGCGGTGATGACAGCAAAGTATTATGCCAGTAAAATGGCAGCAAAACATATTCCTGAAGCTATTCAGGTTATGGGGGCTGCCGGCTGCTTTGAAGATAATATTCTCCCAAGGCTATACCGGGACGCGAAGATTATGGAAGTAGTTGAAGGTAGTAACCCCGTATTGGTTCAGTTTCTTGGTAAGCATTACGCAATTAAGTCTAGACAGGAAAAATTAAATGATTTCAACAAAAAACATAGCGTCTCTCAATACCACCTTACACCGGGTGTTTGAAGACACTGCAATCGAGTTTCCGGAAAAAATAGCCATTAGCGATGCCCTTGGCATTACAATGACCTATGGAGAGTTGCTTGTGCGAGCAAAAAGGTTGGGCAGTAGCCTAAGGCTAAGAGGGGCTGAAAGAAATAAACCCGTGGGCATTGTAATGGAGAGATCAGTTGATATGCTCGTGGGTATATTGGGTATATTGTTTTCGGGAGCTCCATATTTACCTTTGGATCCTTCTGCTCCAAATTCAAGAAATTCCAGGATATTATCATTGGCAGGAGCTAACCTGGTATTGACTAACAAGTCGTCAAGCATCCTTGAGCCAACGGAAGCATGCGTTCAGGTGATATTGGAGGAGGTTGAATCTAATGATAATATTAAAAATACTGACCTTGAATATATCAGCAATCCGGATGATCTCGCTTACGTAATTTTTACTTCAGGCTCAACGGGAGACCCTAAAGGAGTAATGATTGAACACAAGTCGGCAATTAACAGACTACAATGGATGAAAGAGGAATATGACCTGGTGCCGGAGGATGTGCTTATTCAAAAGACGCCATACATATTTGATGTTTCGGTATGGGAGATCTTTCTTTGGTACTTTGGCGGAGCCAGCCTTTTCATTCTGGAGCATGGGTATGAGAAATTTCCGCAGGCCATTGTAAGTGCAGTGCAGGAAAATAAAGTAAGTTTCATGCACTTCATTCCTTCTCTGCTCAATGTTTTTCTCAATTACATAGGCACACCTGAGCTTGAAAGTCTTTCCAGTCTGAAATATGTGTTTTGCAGTGGAGAGTCGCTGGGAGCTGCACTTGCAGAGAAGTTTTATAGCCTGTTTACTTATGAAAATACCAGATTGGTCAACTTTTATGGACCTACAGAAGCTACAGTAGATGTCACTTACTTCAATGTACCGTCTCATGATCTGGAACAGAACATTCCAATAGGGAGATCTATTGCCAATACAGGATTACATATTATAGACGGGGATGAGGTTTTGAACGCGGGACAGACAGGAGAAATAGCTATTTCAGGAATTAACCTGGCGAAAGGGTATATAAATCAACCTGCTCTAACCAATCAACACTTTGTTTATCACTCTGGTATAGGAAAAAGAATTTATAGAACAGGTGATCTCGGGACTATGACTTCTGATGGACTTGTGTACTTTTACGGAAGAAATGATGATCAGGTAAAAGTTAGAGGAATAAGAATAGAACTTGGTGAAATTGAGAACCTCTTGTTGAGACACCCGAAAGTTAAAGAGTGTGCGGTGGTGTTGGATAAGAAGAGTGAAAATGTAGTGTTTATAGTGGCTTATATAATTACCAACGAAAATTTTGATCTGGATGAAATTAAGCATTATGCAAAGTCCAGCCTGCCGGTATATATGATCCCTAATCGCTATTTGGAGGTAACCGAATTGCCAAGACTGGCAAGTGGAAAGATTGATAGAAAACAATTGAGGTCCGGTACTCTGATAAGCTGACTGATAAATTTTAAAAAGATAATTAAAAACTAATATGAGGCATATGCTGTCATTTTTTAGAAGTATTAAAAAAAGATGGGTACTTACTTTATTGAATATTGTAGGTTACGGAGTGGGAGTAGCCGCTTGTCTTCTGGTTTTGCATAACATTTTATATGAAACCAGTTACGATAAGTTCAACAAGGGCCATGAAAACATTTATAGGGTCCAGTTGGATCATTTTTACAGCGATGTATATCAAAACTCTACAGCAATATCTTTTTACCCTATAGGTCCCGAGTTGCAAAAAAGATACCCGGAAGTACTTGATTTTACACGGGTTCAAATTGTAAACAATGCGACAGTAGAATATGAAGAAAATCGTTTTCTGGAAGAGAATGTATTTACTACTGACAGTTCATTTTTCAGGATGTTTTCACTGGACCTTGTCAAGGGCAGTTTTTCGAACCTCAACAGGCTTGATATATTTATGTCAGAGTCTCTGGCAAGGAAATATTTTGGTGAGGAAGACCCTATCAATAAAATGATTACCGTTCTGGGCCGGTCGTGTGAAGTTAAAGGTGTTTACAAAGATCTGCCTCCGACCACGCATTTGCAGCATGACATGCTTGTTGTGAGACCTAATTTTGAACGACTGGCTGAAAACTGGGCAGGTTATGCCTACCATACATATTTATTACTTGAGCCTGGAGTTGATATCGAGAATTTCGAAGGTAAGTTGCAAGCTTTTAGCGATGAATTCTCTCAGGTGTCTGATGAGCAAAGCAGCGTTGAGTATTCATGGAAAATGGACCTGATGAAACTCAGCGATATCCACTTGAAGTCTGATGTGGATTTTGAACATCAGACCAATGGGAATATGACTAATATTTATATTTTAATTATCGTTGCTGCTTTTGTACTTCTTATCTCAGGCTTTAACTACGTTAGCCTTACCAATTCAATAAATGCTGAGCGAATAGGAGACGTGTTTGTTCGCAAGCTACATGGAGCCTCCAGGTTCAACGTATTGAGGAAGTACGCCATTGAATCGCTTATTCTTAACTTTTCAGGAATAGCACTTGCAATAATTCTCACACTGATATTTTCAAGATTTGCAGAGACCCAGGCATTGGATTTTAATTTTTCCATAGACTGGACAAACCCTAACTATTATTTGCTGTTGGGTGGAGTGATATTACTTTCATTTATCTTTTCAGGGCTAATACCAGCGTTGGTTTTCACTTCCCTCAACCCACTTAAATATTTAAAAGGCGAGTATTTCAGAAGTAAAAAGAATAAGAATTTCGGCAAAGTACTATCCATGCTTCAATTCGCAATTTCTTTTGTTTTGATATCTGGTGCCTTAACCATCAATAGGCAACTCAATTATATCAATCAGGTTGATCTTGGTTTCGAAAATGAAGATGTGGTTGTCCTCAACACACCCAGAATGGGATATGAAGATAGCAGGAGTTCTCTAAATAAATTCAGAGCTGATCTCATGTCCAGTTCACTGATAGAGAATGTCGGCTTTTCCGAATTTATTCCTGGCGTTAAATACACCCGTGACGTATCCGTAAGATTACAGGATGATCCTGCTGAAAATGCAATTTTTTGCTATGCACAAACTATTACTGCACCGTACCTGAATGTATATGGTGTTAAACTTAAAGCAGGGCGCACTTTTGACGATGATAGAGATGCGGATATCGAAAGTATCATGATCAATGAAACTCTGGCTAAAGAACTTTACAATGGTGATTATAACAACCTGCTTAATAAAACCGTTGTTTTGCCATGGCATGAAGAGTATAGAACTTTCAAAATCGTTGGAATCGTTGGAGACTACCATCATGAGTCAATAAAAAATGCCGTACAACCATGTGTTTTTGTGTCATTACGCAATGACGGTCTTGCTTATAATACTTCAATTAAAGCATCACCAGGCAAGAATGTAAGAGAGGTTGCTGAGCTGATAGAGAGTACATATAAAGCCAATTTCCCAGATAGAGTTCTTGATCTGTTCTACGCAGATACTTTCTATAAACAGCAATTTGAATCAGACATTCAGTTTGCCAATCTAATTGAGTTATTCGCATTGCTTGCTATACTCATGTCTGGTGTTGGGTTGCTCGGGTTAGCTTCAAATGAAACCAGAAAGCGCACACGAGAGGTGGCCATTAGAAAAGTTAATGGTGCAGGTATGAGGGAAATAACAAAGCTCTTTGTATTGCATTTTCTAAAGCAAATTGGAGTGACCATGCTTATTGCTTTACCGGTAAGTTTGTATATCGCGGATAGCTGGTTGGACAATTTTGCCACCCGTGTTGACATTGGTATTTGGTTTTTTATGTACCCGATACTAATTACTATTTTGATATCAGCACTATCTATGGGGCATCATGTATTCAAAGTGGCCTTGGTTAATCCTGTAAGGATATTAAAGGACGAAAGATAACCTTTGCCGATATATCACAATTCTTTTATTAGCCTGCACTGTGCGTTTTCGACTTAGTTTTCGAATGCAAGGTGCAAGTCGCGATTGGATTATGTCCACAAATATGTAATTATTCATCAGAGTAAATACTGCTTAAAACATTAAAACGAGCAACTAGTAATGAAATTAGATAAACAAAACATTGAAGACCTTTTAGAAGTTACACCGTTTCAAGAAGGACTGCTGGTGCATTATTTGAGTAACCCCAGGGAATCTCGCCAGTATGCAGAACAGCTTTACCTGAAAGTTGAAGGAGAAACTTTAAGCCCCGAAATATTCAAGAAGGCCTGGTACGAAATCCAGCAATCCAATGAAATTCTCAGGACAGTATTTAGATGGGAAGGTCTGAAAAAACCCGTGATGGCGGTTCTCAAGCAAACCGAACTGAAACTCGATGTAGTTGACCTTTCAGGAACCGGTGAAGAGTTAGATACTAAAATTGCAGTTTTAAGAAAGGACGACCTCAATCAGGGGTTTAATCTCAATGAAGTACCATTTAGAGTCAAGCTTATCAAGGTAAAACCTGATGAATATAGAATACTGGTAAGCAACCATCACATTTTATATGATGGATGGAGTACAGGAGTGATACTCCGAGAGTTCTTTGAAGCATACCAGGCCTTGAGCAAAGGTGAACAAGTTCAATTTGAGTCTAAGTCCAAGTTTAAAGAATACATTCAATGGTGGAAAAAATTAGATTCTTCAAATGAAGAGTCGTTTTGGAAGGATTATTTAAAAACTTTTGCTGGCAAACCTGAAATTCCATTTGCAAATCATAACACAGCGGTTAGTAAATCTGGAGAATCACTGACCAGAAAGCACATTTTTGACTTTGATGATAATATTGTTGAGAGACTGAAAGAGTTTTCAAGGCAAGAGAAGGTTACCAGTGCCACGGTATTGTACTCTGCGTGGGCTTTATTACTGGCTCAGTTTAACAATGAGGATGTAACAATAGGAACGACTGTGTCTACCAGGCCTAACACAATAAAGGGTATAGAAAACACGGTAGGACTATACATTAATACATTACCGTTAGTTGTTGAAAATAACAGTAATAAGTCCATTGCTCAGGTTCTTGGCGATGTACAGGCTTCGTTAAACCAGCGAGCTCCTTACGAGATGTCTTCACTTACAGGTATAGGTGAATACGTGCAAGGAGCAAAGCAGGGATTCTTCGACTCTATTGTAGTAATAGAAAATTACCCGCTCGATCAGTCACTTACTGAAAATACCAGTGCATTAAAAATCACTGATCATTATATGGATTATCAGACGCATTACCTGCTTTCTGTTGTAATATCCATGTTTAAGAATATTCAGGTAACTTTTACCTATAATGAGCACTCATTTACCGAGGAATCTCTGCAACGAATTGAAGCATACTTCATTTCAATAATTGACTTTATCATTAAAAACCCTGACAAGAAAGTAGCCGAAATCTATCAGGTTTTGAGCAACATCCAACAGGTCGATGGTGATAAGGTACAAAAGGAGTGGGAACCTGCATCTTTGATCAGAAAGTATGAAGAACAGGTCAGTAGCAGAGCTATAAAACCCGCTATTAAAGGTGATAGTGGCATGATCAGCTACTCTGAGCTGGATGGTAAAGTCGGGGCATTGGCTGAAATGCTGCAGGAGAAAGGCATTAAACCTCAGGATACTGTTGTTTTATATTTTGATACCTCTGTTGAAGTGGTGACAGCCATGCTCGCCTGCCTGAAACTAAACGCTACTTTCTTACCTATCGCTCCAAATACGCCAGACGATCGTGTTAAGTACATTATTGCCAATAGCGGAGCCGGGATGGTATTGACTGATTTGAAAAATCTATCCAAAGCCAATTATTTACAACTTAATCTGGAAGTAGTATGCGTGTCTCTTAAAGCAATGGAGTCTTCCACATTTAAAGCAGTAGAAAGCAACCCTGATGATATTGCTTATATAATTTATACCTCAGGTACTACCGGGCAGCCCAAAGGAGTTAAAGTTAAGAGCAGCGGTTTTAAAAACTATATACTAGGTTCGATCCAAAATTATGTAAAGGAAGAATCTGTAAGTTTCCCGTTATTTACATCACCAGCATTTGACCTTACACTTACATCGATATTTGTACCATTGGTTTCAGGCAATTCGATAGTGGTATACCATGCAGAGAATAATGATTTTCTTATCGAAAGGGTTTACGAAGAGAACCAGTGCGATGTGATAAAATTAACACCTTCACATCTAAGGCTGCTCAAGGAAAAAATGGAGCAGAAAAAAGAGCAAAATGGAAAATCATCCAGGATAAAGAGATTTATAGTAGGAGGAGAAGACTTCAAAACAAGCCTTGCAAGGCAAATCCATGACCTGTTTCATGGTGAGATTGAAATGTATAATGAGTACGGACCTACGGAAGGTACTGTAGGTTGTATGATTCATAAATATGATCCTGAAACCGATGTGAGAAAATCTGTTTCGATCGGTGCTGCATCTGTAAATAATCAAATCTATGTACTGAATGAGCAGATGGAACCTGTGGTTTGTGGGCAGACAGGAGAGATTTATATCGGAGGAGCCGGAGTCGCTGATGGATATGTGAACAACGAGGAGATGACCGCTTCCCGTTTTGTGTCTAATCCATTTGGAGAAGGTAATCTTTACAAAACAGGAGACCTTGCCCGACAAATGTCTGATGGAAAACTTGAGTTTTTGGGTAGAGATGATAAACAGATCAAATTAAACGGCTATAGAATAGAACTTGGTGAGATTGAAAATAAGCTTTTGCAATATGGTCAAAACACTGAAGAGAAGGAGGGTGATTTTAGTATAGCCAGTGCTACAGAGAAGTTGAGAGAGTTGCATAGATGCACAAGCTGCTTATTGCCGGAAAATTATCCGGGGATAGAATATGACGACAAAGGTGTCTGCAACATCTGTAATGAATTTGATCACTACAGAACGCAAATAGAGAGCTACTTCAGAAAAGAGGACGACTTTGAGGCAGTAGCAGCAGAGATGAAAAGCAATAGTCAGGAGTATGACTGCCTGCTGCTATATAGTGGTGGTAAGGATAGTACCTATGTTCTGTATAAGCTTATAGACTACGGTCTGAAAGTGATGACCTATACCTTTGATAATGGTTATATTTCACAAACTGCTTTTAAAAATATAGAGAAGACTACAGAGAAATTGGGCATCAAGCATTTTACTATTTCTTCTGATAATATGAAGAAAGTATTTGCAGAAAGCTTGAGGCAAAGCTGTAGTTCTTGCCATGGATGCTGGCATGCCATCAATACTTTTGGAGTACAGTTAGCAAATGAGTATGGCATTAAGTACATAATATCTGGTCTGTCAAGGGGGCAGATATACGACATGAGGCTTGAGGGGATATTTGAGGCAAGGGTATTTGAGGAGGATGATATCGAAAAGCAATTGACAATATTTAGAAATCAATTCCACTCAAAAGACAACAAATACTCTAGATTACTCAACGTGAGTGTGAATGATAAACTGGAAGGAGTACAGTTTGTAGACTTTTTCCGGTATTATAATACACCGATCAGCGACATCAGAAGCTACTTGCTAAGTAAGGGCTGGATACAGCCAAAAGATACCGGCTTCTGCTCTTCTAATTGTCTCATTAACGATATAGGCATATACACCCACATAAAGGAGAGAGGTTTTAACTTCTATACCGCACCATTGAGCTGGGATGTTCGTCTGGGCCAGGCCACGCGTGAAGAATGTATGGAAGAGATTACAGCATTCGGGTCTACCGAAAAGCATGTGAGAAAGGTTCTTGAAGAAATTGAGTATGCCAAAGCATTTGAAATTGATGAGGCCATTGTAGTGAAAGAAGAGACAGAGGAAGGAGGCGAAACGCTCACTGCATATCTGGTATCCAATATAGAACCTAATGTTTCTGAACTCAGAACATTCCTGAGAAGAGAGTTGCCGGAATACATGATCCCGTCTCACTTTGTGCAGATTGACAGCATTCCGCTTACCAGTAATGGAAAAGTTGATGTACTGGCATTACCAAAGACTTCCTACAACAGACCTAAGCTGGGTAGTAACTTTGTACAACCCACTTCAGCAATTGAGCTTAAAGTTACCGAAATATGCCGAGAAGCACTGAAGATCGACGAAATCGGCATTTATGACAATCTGTTTGATCTCGGAGCAAAGTCATTTGACCTTACCAGAATAGCTAATAAGTTAAGTGATGCCTTTGGTTCCAAGGTCAATGTGATCACCCTTTTCGAGAAGTCTACCGTTCATGAACTTGCTAAAATGTTGAATGGTTTGGCCAAAAAAGAAGCAGAAAAACCTCAGGCGAATGAAAGAACTGCGCCCAACAAGTTAAGACAAAGAAGAGCATTACTGAACAAGAAATAACAGAAGGAGCAATTAATTCTTACCTATCGAATTCAGAACATTAAATGGATAATAAAGAAAACTATACAGGTTTAGAAATAGCAGTAGTGGGTATGTCAGGTCGTTTTCCTGGCTCAAAAGATCTGAATGAATTGTGGACCAACCTCCGTGAGGGTAAGGAGCTGATTAGCTTCTTTTCAGATGAAGAACTCAGAGCCAATGGCATAAGTGAGGATTTGATCAACGATCCTAAATATGTGAAGGCGAAAGGTGTATTAGAAGATGTAGAGCTGTTTGATGCATCGTTTTTTGATTATACCGACAGAGAGGCAAACTTCATGGATCCACAATTGAGGTTGTTTCATGAATGTGTATACCATGCACTCGAAGACGCCGGGTATGGGGGGACTAACAAGCCGATTACCGGACTATTTGCAGGAGCTGGATTTAATCCCTTCTGGGTTGCTAACTTTCTGCCTGAGTTCAAAAATTTTTCTGAAATATTTGAAATTTCTGGTCTCAATGCCCGTGAATACCTCGCAACACGCGTGGCATATAAGCTTGACCTGAAAGGTCCTGCTATGACCGTGCAGACTGCCTGCTCTACCTCTCTTGTAGCCATTCACATGGCCGTTCAGTCATTATTGGCTGGTGAATGTGATATGGCACTGGCCGGAGGTGTTAGTACTTTATTTCCATCTTTAGAATTGCCCCGTAAATATGGTATGCTTGCCCAGGAAGGGATGATTATTTCCCCTGATGGACATTGCAGGCCCTTTGATCAAAATGGTACTGGTTTTATGGGAAGCGATGGGGTAGGCGTGGTTGTACTGAAGCGTCTTGATGATGCCATTAGCGACGGAGATCAGATCATGGCGGTCATTAAAGGGTCTGCCATTAATAATGACGGTAATGCCAAGGCGGGTTATTCTGCACCTAGTGTAGAAGGTCAGTCTGCTGTAATTCAAAGTGCTTTGGCTATTTCCGAAGTAGACCCAACCACAATTAATTATATCGAGACGCATGGCTCGGGTACGCAGCTTGGAGACCCTGTAGAGGTAGAAAGTTTGAAGAAGGCTTATCACTTTAATGGGGAGAAATATTGTGGTATAGGTTCTATTAAATCAAATGCAGGACATCTGGATGCTGCTGCCGGAGTAGCCGGTTTCATTAAAACCGTGTTGTCTTTGAAAAACAGAGAGATACCACCCAGCATTAATTTTAGTGAGCCAAACGAAAAGATAGATTTTGAAAATAGCCCTTTCCGGGTAAATGATAAACTTATCGCCTGGGAGGCTGGTGAAGGGCCGAGGAGAGCAGCAGTTAGCTCATTTGGTATTGGGGGTACCAATGCCCACATCATATTGGAAGAATATGAAAATCAAAAAACAGAGCTTCAGGAAGAGGAAGAGTCCGTAGTTTTATTATCTGCTAAATCGGAGCAGTCATTGATCAAACAAACCGATCACCTTCGTCAGTTTATCAAAGAACGTAATGGCAGCCTCTCCCTTTCAGATCTGGCATACACTACTCAGGTTGGGCGTGGGTCATATGAGTACAGGCGTGCTGTGGTAAGTAAAGACCTGGATGAGCTTTTCAGTGCATTAGCCCCAGAATTGACGGAGAAAAAAATTGTAAGAGCAAAAGGCAATGTGTCAAGGTCTGTTGTATTCGTCTTTCAAGGGTTGGGAGGCCAGTATGTCAATATGGGACTGGACCTTTACCTTAAACATGATATTTTCAGGCAAGCGATGGATGAAGGCTTTGCTCAGGTGAATAAATACCTGGATGTAGACCTAAAGTCAATTGTTTACCCTCAAAAAGGAAATGAGCCAGAGGCCAAAGAGAAAATCAACACCTTTGAAATTGCTCAGGTCGCTACTTTTGTATTTGAGCGGGCACTGGCCAAACTATTGGTTGCGTTTGGTGTAGAGCCTGATGCGCTTCTTGGCTATAGTTTCGGTGAACTGGTAGCTGCCTCCATAGGCGGCAGTATTTTATTTGAAGAGGCAACACGCCTTATCGTAGCCAGAGGAAAACTGGTGGAGAAAAGTATGCCGGGCGGTATGCTTAGTGTTCCTTTAAGTGCAGAGAAAATTGAGGAATACCTGATACCACAAATAGAAGTAGCTATTGACAATGGGGATTCGTGTGTGCTTTCGGGACCTAAAGAGGAAATTATAAGGTTGGAAAGCAAGCTTAAAGAAGACAGGATTCTTTCATTAATGCTTCCGGGGCAATTTGCTCTTCATAGCTCTATGATGTCGCCATTGCTTCCTGAACTTCGAGGTGTTCTTGAAAGCATTTCAATTCAGCCGACAGAGATTCCTTTGATCTCCAATAATACCGGAGATTGGGCAGGACAGGAAATTACTAATACAACTTATTGGGAGAAGCAGTTATGTGAAAAAGTAAGGTTCTCCGATAGTTTGAGTAAAGCTTTGGAACTCCCAAATGCTGTTATGATAGAGGTAGGTCCGGGAGCTGACCTGACATCAACCATTCAGCGCTACCTGGATTTAGATAAGGGACATTATGCTACAAACCTCATCAGACCGGAAGCTATGGCTGTCACTGACCATAGATTCTTACTGAATAAGCTGCAACGTCTATGGTTACAAGGGCTCGAAATTAACTGGAGCCTGCTACATAAAAAGGGAGAGAAGCAACGTATATCTATGCCAGGGTATGCCTTCGATAGAAAAAGATATTGGTTTAAGGATCATCAGAAGAAAACACCTGAGTTGGCTCCTGTACCAGTTACTGCCATAGGGCTCTCAAAAAATATAAATGCAGACGAATGGTTTTACCTACCGACATGGGAGAAAGTTTATACCTCAGGCAAACAGGCGTTTGACGGAATATACAGCTGGCTGGTATTTAGTGATGGGTCTGCCCACGCTGAAAAACTGATTAGTTCTCTCGAAGTACAAAATCAACAGGTTATCAAAGTTACCGAAGGTAGAAAATTTGAACGAGTAGGGAAAAATCACTATCAGGTCAACCCTGCGATAGAAAAACAGTATGATTTTCTATTGAAGGAACTGAAAGGGGATAACTCTGTACCCGAGAAAGTTGTTCACCTTTGGAGTATCAGTACCAGTGGTGTAGAAACAGCTTCGGTTGACTCTCATATAACAACAGGATTCCAGTGCCTGACCTCTTTTGCAAAATCCTTCTACCGACATGCAGGTAAAGAACAAAAGGTTGTAATCTATACACTGACCCAAAATGTACATCAGATTAGTGGAGCAGAACCACTAAACCCCATAGCGGCTTCTATATATGGAGCTAGTAGAGTAATTCCGATCGAATTCGATGCCATAAAATGCATTAATATTGATGTCGATAATGAAGCGGCGATTGGCACGGATGTTCTTCTCGAAGAACTAAAAACATCGCAACCCAAAGACCTTACTATTGGTTTCAGGGGCACTGGAAAATGGAGATTGCAATACAGAAAGCAGCCAGTGATTAAACGAAAGAAAGCACTGGGCCAACTTTTTGAGGAAAAGAAGGTGATAGTGATCCTGGGAGGTCTTTGTAACAGAAGCAATATAGGCTATTTGTATGCAAAATATCTTTCAGAGCAAAATCAGGCCGATATTGTATTAGTGAGCAGAACGCAATATCCGTCAAGGGCTGATTGGGATAAAGTAGAAGAAATCGCACCCGGCCTGGCCTCAAAAATTCAACAGATCAGAGAGATTGAAGATAAAGGAGGGAGAATACATACCTACTCTGCTGATATCACAGAGCAATCTTCTTTAGAAGAAGTTGTAAAAATGATCGAAAAGGAAGTAGGACAGATCAACGGAGTTATCAACGTAGCAGGTACGATGACCGGAGATTCTATGGGCTTGATCATTAATGAAGTACCTGCTTCATCTCTTCAGGTACAGTTCGATATCAAGATCAAAGGAACTATCAACCTGTATGAGGTCTTTAAGGAGCACGAACTGGATTTCTGCATCTTTAGCTCGTCCCTAACCTCACTCATGGGACCTTTCTCAGCCTATGCGGCAGGTAATAACTTTATGGATGCCTTCAGTTATTGGGTAAAAGATAAGGTTAAAGGAAGGTGGCTGTCTATCAATTGGGATCACCTTTTGGGCTTTGAAGATAAGCAGGCTGACCAGCCTTTAGCCATAGACCATAATGAAATACTGGATGCTTTTGAACGCATAATTTCAGATAGCGAACATAATCAGGTAATACTGTCTACCGCTGATATTCAGGAGCGAATTGATAAAACTTACCGACTGAATAAAGGTGTACAGCGCTTCAAAAAGAATGGCCTTGAGGAGTGGTACTATAAGCCTGTTTGGAAACAGACAAAGACAGAAGTTCAGCAAAATACTGAAGCGCCTGCTGCTATAGTATTTGTAGATGAGGTTGTGTATTCAGAAGCCATTGAAAAGGCTATATATTCAAATGTAGAACAAGTTGTATGGGTGAAAAAGGGAGATAGCTTTGCTCATAACAACAATACCTTTACTATAAACCCTGATGAACCAGAGCATTTTGATCACCTGGTACAATATGTTAAAGAACAGGGTGTTGATATTGATACAGTACATCACTACTGGAGTTCCTACGCACCAGATGCCGGTAAAGATTTATATATAGGTTACAATTCATTGTTGAATTTTTCGCAGGCATGGTCTAAGCATTTTTCCGGAAAGTTGTTGATCAGAGTGATTACAACAGATATACACCAGGTGTTGGAGGGACAAAAGGTACAGCCAGAAAAAGCTATTATACTTGGCCCTGTTAAGGTGATACCTGTGGAGTACCCTAATATTAATGTACAGGTTATAGACTTTGCAGGGGTAGACCTCAGCGCCTCCAACGAACAGGAGAAGGTTAGATTATTGGAGATGGGACTCAACATGTCTTTTGCCAAAGGTAAAGAGGTATTGAGTTATAGAAATGAGCACATCTACGCTCAGAAATATGTTCCTGTAGCACTCAAAGATACGGGGAACCAGATGTCAGTAAAGAGTCAGGGTTTTTATCTGCTAACTGGCGGACTGGGAGGAATGTCTCTGCAAATTGTTGAAGCATTTTCTCAGATGACTCCGGCTAATTTCTTATTGATCGATAAAAGGGATTTTCCTAAAAGCGAACAGTGGGATGAACTTCTCGAGTCAGGAGATACCTGCGAGGAAATAAAACAGAAGATCAGGCAGCTTCAGGAGGCAGAGATGAATGGTGCCAGGCTGTTAATAAAGCAAGCCGATGTCTGTGATCAGGAGTTGATGAAACAGGCTTATGCAGAAGCACAACAGTTGTTTGGAGCGTTGAACGGTTTGTTCCATATTGCTGGAAGCATTGACAATGGAGGAATAATTCAGGGTAGAAATGCGATAGATTCAGCTCAATACCTGGACCCTAAAGTGCTGGGTGCACTGATGCTGGAACGACTGATCGAAGGTGAAAACCCGGATTTTGCTTTATACTTTTCATCCACAGGTAATATATTCTCACGCCTGAAGTTTGGTCAGGTAGCTTATAATGCAGGTCATGAGTTTTTAGATGCCTATGTTCATTCATTGCGATCTAAAAACATTAATGCATATACCGTAAACTGGAACGACTGGAAGGGAACGGGAATAGCTGCAGAGGCTTCCAAAAATCACCAGTTCTCCATAAAAGGACAAGAAATAGGCTTTGAAGAGTTGCTTTCTGTGAAGCCCGCAGAAGGTTTACATGCCTTGTTCACAATTTTATCGAATGATGAACAAAGGGTAGCTATTTCCGCTTACGACCTTGCTGAAGTACGCCAGTTTATCGATGAACTCAATTTTTCGGATGTTACTGAAACACGGGAAGATAGTTTGCTTAACTCAGGGCAACGTCCTGAAATTGATACGGCCTATGTAGCACCATCCAATGATGTAGAAGCTAATGTGATAGCTACTTTTGAGACTACCTTTGGTATGTCAGGAATTGGGGTGGAAGACGACTTCTTTGAATTGGGAGGTGATTCCATAAAGGCAATTTCGTCCATATCCCTGATGCAACAAAAGTTTGGTTACGATGTTCCTGTTACAACATTTTTTGAGCTGAGAACAGCGAGAAAGATAGCTGAATTATTGGGTGGAGGTGTGCCGATAGAGACGGAAAAGTCTGCTGCCATAGAGTTGGAAGTAGCAGATGACTTTTATGATCCATTTCCTATTTCTCCTATCCAAATGGCCTATCTTATGGGGCGAAGCGATCATTTTGAAATGGGAGGTATTTCCACCAACGTCTATCAGGAAAGTGAATTGAGTGTAGATGTTAAGCTGTTAAATGACACCTTCAATCGCATATTAAACAGGCATGCGATGCTGAAAGTAGTTATGCTTCCGGATGGAACACAGAAATTCCATAACACTGATCACTACGATATACAAGTGAAAGATCTAAGATCTCTTACAGGTGAGGAACAGACTAAGCACATAGAAGCTGAACGCCAAAGGCTCGGTAACCGGTTGTTTGATGAAACCGTTTGGCCGCTATTTGAAATTTCGGTGTTCAAACTTTCAGATGAAAGAAACTATCTTTTCTTCTGTTTTGATCACCTGATCTGCGATGCTGCCAGCATCATGATCTTTGTGAAAGAGTGGGGCATGTTACTGAAAGACCCTTCAGTGGAGCTTCCCAAATTAAGCTATACTTACAGGGATTATATGAACAATTTCCATGAGCTACGCTCAGGAGAGAAGTTTGTAAAGTCTAAAAAATATTGGTTGGATCAATTGGATGATTTTCCAACTGCACCTGAGTTGCCCTATAAATGCAACCCTTCAGAGATAGCACGGCCGAGGTTCAACAGAAAGAGGAAACTCTTCACCAGTGCCGAGTGGGATAAGCTAAAAGCCGTTTCTAAGGCCTACCACAGTACGCCATCGGTGTTGTTATGTACGGCTTATGCCAGAGTACTTTCATTCTGGAGTAATTCTCCCGATCTGGCTATTAACCTGACATTGTTTAATCGCTACCCTTTCCATGAAGAAATAGATCGTGTGGTTGGCGATTTCACTACACTGGTAATATTGGGTTTAAACATTGATCCCAATGAGCAATTTGGCAATCAGGTAGGAAGTGTTAGAAACAAGCTGCTGGAGTCATTGGATAATCGTTTCTATGATGGAATTGATTTCATCAGAGAGCTGAGAAGGCACAGAAAAATGGGGACAAGCGCTATCATGCCTTACGTGTTTACCAGTGCACTGTTTGGAGGGGATATTGTTGCTACGGAAGAAGACGCTATCCTGGGATTCTGGGGAGATCAGCGCGATGCGGGTATGGCAGTGTCTCAAACTTCTCAGGTTTTTATTGACTGTACAGCAGCTGAGCTTAGCGGGGGACTTGAGCTGGTTTGGGATTATGTTGAGGATCTTTTTGATGAAGATACCATCCAGGCCATGTTTGATCAGTTTATAGCTTCATTAGAATCCGTTATTAATGATAAAGAAGTACCGGCTTTAAAAGCTCCTGAAACGCATCTGGAGATATTCAGAGAACTTAACGCCACGCAGGCAGCATTGCCAGATGTGCAGTCAGTGATTACAGTTTTTGAAAAACAGGTGAGACAATCACCTGATCAGGTTGCGCTATCATTTAATGGCTCTAACCTGACTTATGGAGAACTAAATAATAAGGCAAACCAACTCGCTCGAAAGCTTAAAAGTGAAGGAGTTGGGAAAGGCGATATTGTAGGGGTTCACATGGGTAGATCTCTGGAGATGATGGTCGGCATCTATGCAATCATGAAGATGGGAGCGGTTTACCTTCCCATACCTTTGAGTACACCGGCTGAACGTATGCTTTACATACTGGAAGACTCGAAAGCCAAAAAAGTGTTGGTGGTGGATAATCTGCCGTCAGCTTTGAAGGCTGTGGACATTATTTTAATTGAAGAGGAGACTTACAGCCAATATGAAGCGACTGATCTCAATGAGAAGATAGAAGGAAGTGACCTGGCTTATATGATTTATACTTCAGGTTCTACAGGTAGACCTAAGGGTGTTATGGTGGAGCATCTTCCTTTAGTGAACAGGTTGCACTGGATGCAAAAATCCTACCCATTGAACAGCACTGATCAATTAGTACAAAAAACACCTATTGGGTTTGATGTATCACTTTGGGAGTTGTTTTGGTGGCCATTTGGAGGCGCAAGCCTTTCACTTATGGCACAGGATGAAGAGAAGTCGCCTTCTGATGTTTGTGAGCACCTGATTTCACAACAGGTCTCTGTGGTTCACTTTGTACCCTCTATGTTTGAGATGTTCCTCAATCATGTTGAAAAAGAAGGTCTCGTAGCAGCGCTGCACTTGAAGTATATTTTCTGCAGTGGAGAAGCACTGCTTCCTTCACATGTAAAAGCTTTTAATACCCTGTTTAAGGATCACAAATGTCAATTGATCAATCTATATGGTCCCACAGAGGCTACGGTAGATGTGTCTTACTATGACTGTACAGGTCAGCCAGTAGAGCTTTCAGTGCCCATAGGCAGGCCAATAGATAATATTGAGCTTCATGTGTTGAATGAGGCACTACAGCCTGTACCCTATGGAGTCCCCGGACAACTACATATTGGAGGGATGGGACTGGCTCGAGGATATGTAAATAATGAGCTTACTGAGGAGAAATTCATCTATAACGAATCTGTTACCTCTTCGAGGTTGTATAAAACCGGTGATCTGGTAAGGCTAAACAAAGACAGCCAATTGGAATTTATCGGGCGTATCGATGATCAGGTGAAGATTAAAGGGAACCGAATAGAGTTGGGAGAAATATCGCAAGTACTCTCAACTATTGAGGGCATAGATAGCGCGGCCGTAGTAGTTCGAAAGTCTGATGATGGAGAACCATACCTTTGCGCTTATCTGGTAGGCAGCGAAATGCCGGTGCAGGATATACGTAAGCAATTGAGTACCAATCTTCCCGAGTACATGTTACCTGCTTATTACATATTTCTTGATGATATTCCTTTAACGCCAAATGGTAAGCTGAATCGTAACCTGTTGCCAGAGCCAGGTAAAGTGATCAATACAGGCAATGTATATGAAGAACCTTCAACAGAGATGGAAAAGGTTTTGATGCCTGTTTGGTGCACAAACCTCAAGATTGATAAAGCAAGCATTAACGACAATTACTTTGACTTGGGAGGTGATTCTTTTAGAGCAACCTTCCTGATAACTGAAATAGAAAAGGTAGCAGATCACAAAGTGCCACTTGCCCAACTCTTTAAAACACCAACCCTAAAGGAGCTGGCTGCACATTTGGAAACCCTGACTGAGAGACAAGCTGGTATTAAAAAAGCACCTCAGCAAACAAATTACCCGTTGTCAGCTCAGCAGGAACGCATGTACGTATTGAATAAGCTGTCCCCGAATTCTACCAATTACAATATATCCACTGCTAAAGAGATCAGCGGTGTTTTGAATATTGAACAGGTGGATAAGGCATTTAAGCAAATTATTGACAAACACGAAATTCTGCGTACAACTTTCCACGAACAAAATGGTAACTATTATCAGCGTATTGAGAAACAAACAAAGTTTGTTGTAGAAGTTGTAAAATGCGGACAGGAAAGTGTCGATGAAAAGATCAATGAGTTTATTAAGCCCTATAATCTGAGTGAAGGATCTTTAATGCGAGTAGCGGTTATATCAGTAGATGAAGATCGTCACTATCTGGTGCTGGATATGCATCATGTCATTACAGACCTGATGTCACTGGGTTTACTTATTAATCAGTTCATATCAGCATATCAGGGAGATGAAATCGCATCCAGTGAGTTCCAATACAAGGATTATGCGTTTTGGCAGACCAATGAACCCGCCAAAGAAGAGAGCATGCAGTATTGGATGGAGCAGTTTGAAGGAGAAATTCCGACATTGAATTTACCTCTGGACTATCCAAGACCGACTGCTCCAACTTATGAAGGGAGCAGGTACACGGGCATCATGGATGAGAGTCTGGTAAAAGCACTGGAAACCATGAGCAGGAAACATGAGGCTACTTTGCAGATGACCCTAATGGCTTCCTTCTTGATTTTCCTTCATAAAGTTAGCGGACAGAAAGACTTGATAGTGGGCTCTCCCGTACTGGACTCAAGACCTGCTGAACTGTCGGAGTCCATGGGTATTTTTGTGAATACAGTGGTGCTGCGAAGTGAAGTCGATGTGAAGTCAACATTTGCTGAATTCCTTCAATACATCAAGGAAAGAATACTTAAAAACTATGAACATCTGGATGTTCAGTTTGAAGATCTGGTGGATGCACTTGATATACCAAGAGATATAACCCGCAATCCGTTATTTGATGTGCTTTTTGATTTTCAAAATACGGATACAAAAAGTGTTGATTTGCCGGGATTAAAAGTTTCTGATTATCAAATAAGTAGGAATAATGCCAATTTTGATCTTTCATTGGTCTTTATTAAAAATGATAATCAGCTTGAGCTGACGATCGACTATAAGTCTCAACTGTTTTCTGAGCAGACCATTCAAAGCTACTTTAGCTGTATAGAGCACATCATCAGGCAAGTGGTAGCTCATGATGAGACTTCGGTTTCGGAGGTGTCCATACTTACCGATAAAGAAAAGAGCAGGGTAGCGGAGCAGTTTAACCAAACGGCAGTAGATATACCTGATGAATTAATTCTGAATCCGTTCAAAAAATCTGTACAGCAATATCCGGACAATCAGGCGGTACGTTATCTTAACGAATCGCTGACCTATGCAGAACTTGATACACTTTCTGATAAAATAGCTGCTTACCTTCAGCATGAGTTTGATGTTAAGAAAGGCGATTTTGTAGGGTATCTGGCAAATAAGAATCTTTGGACTATTCCGGTGATCTATGGAATTATCAAGACAGGGGCAGTTTATGTACCTATGTCGCTGGATAACCCATTGGAAAGAAGCAGGAGAATTGTAGGTGAAGCCAGGTTAAAGATGCTTGTTTCTGACCATCCGGAGGCGGATCAACTGGTTGATATGGTAAGCGTACTCGACTTAACCACAATAGCTGACCATATAACTGATTATGAAGGAATTTTCGAGCCAGTTGCATTGTCAGGAACAGACCTTGCCTACGTGATATTTACTTCTGGCTCTACCGGAACGCCCAAAGGAGTAATGATAGACCATAAGGCCTTGTACAATAGGATTTTCTGGATGCAAAAAGCCTACTCGATTGATAGTAGCGATACACTCATCCAGAAAACACCTTTAGCATTTGACGTGTCTGTTTGGGAGCTCTTCTGGTGGTCATTTACAGGGGCTGCGCTGGTTGTATTACCACTTGGCGATGAAAAGCAACCAGAGAAAATACTCAATACGATTGAAGAGTATGGCATTACCACGATCCATTTTGTTCCATCAATGTTACAAGCATTTTTGAATACAATAAAGAGTATTCCGGAACAAAACAGGCTGAAATCAATAAGGCAAATTTTTGTAAGCGGGGAAGCACTATCCGTTAATCATGTAGAGCTTTTTAAACAAACTGTTTATAATAAGCAGGCAGCATGCCGATTAATCAATCTCTATGGCCCTACTGAAGCTACAGTTGATGTTACTCATTTTGAGTGTCCATTAGATACTCCGTTCAGCAATATTCCCATAGGTAAGCCCATTGATAATATCAAATGCTATATAATCAATGAAGTTGGGCAGCTAAACCCTGTAGGAGTACCCGGAGAGTTGTGCCTGGCAGGTGTCGGTTTAGCTCAGGGGTACCTCAACAATAAAGAACTTACTGAGGCTGCATTTATAAATTTGGATGCTGTGGGTGAAAGAGTTTATAAAACAGGGGATTTGGCCAGGTGGCTGCCTGATGGTAATATTGAATACCTTGGCAGAATTGACCATCAGGTGAAACTAAGAGGCTATCGAATAGAGCTGGGAGAGATAGAGGCGCAGCTGAGTAAAAAGCTGGAAATTGAGCAATGTGTAGTCACAAGTCAGGGCGTAGGAGAGCAGCAAACACTGTCTGCATACTATAAGAGTACCAGAGAACTCACCGAAAAAGAACTGGTTGAGTTCCTGATGACAAAGATTCCTGCTTACATGCTGCCGCAGCACTATATTGCCCTAAGCGAAATACCATTAACGAGCAATGGTAAAGTGGATAGAAAAGCGTTACCTGCTCCTGATATCAGAGACTGGAGTTATGTAAAGCCTGAGAGTGATATAGAGGAAAAACTTTGCGAGTTATGGGGAGAAATTTTGGTTGTTGATCCTGCGGAAATTAGTACGGACAGGAGTTTCTTTGCCCTTGGAGGGAATTCATTGAGAGCATTGACCCTTATTAGTAAGATCAATAAAGAGTTTGAAATAGAGATACCATTCCTGGAGTTGTTTAACCACCAGACTGTTCAGGCTCTGGCCGCTTTTATAGAATTGTCGAAATGGGCAGACATCAATGATCAGGGAAATAATGACAAGAAAACGGAGATGGTGATTTGATATGGGCGTAGTAGAGCTATTACTGACGTTAAAGAAAAATAACATAGGTCTGACGGTTGAAAGGGGTAATCTGAAACTGAGTATTCCTGAGGGCGGTACTGATGAGTCCCTGATCCGGCAGATCAGAGAGCATAAAGCTGATATTATAAACTACCTAAGCAGCCTTTCAAAATCTGCTTCGGTGGAGCATATTGAGCATGCAGGAGTGTGTAGTCATTACCCACTTACCTCAGCTCAAAAAAGGCTTTATTTCCTCTTTGAACTGGAGCCATCTTCTTTGGCGTACAATCAACTACAAATTCTTAAAATTGAAGGAGATCTGGATCAAGTCCGGCTGAAACAGGCCTTCCTGAAGCTTATTGAAAATCACGATTCTCTTAAAACAAAGTTCAAGGTTGTTGATGGAGAGCCCGTTCAATACATTGATGAGCAGGTGTCATTTGGTATAGACCATTATGAGAGTGATGATCTGGACGAGTGTGTTCAGCGCTTTCAAAGACCCTTTGATCTAAAGAATGAGCTACTGGTAAGAGGAGGGTTAGTCAGGATAGATGAAACTAGTTATTGGCTGTTAATAGATACTCATCACATCATATGCGATGGTATTTCCCAGGGTATACTTATTCAAGGGCTGATGGATGCTTATCATCAGCAAGCCATCAGTCAGTCAGACCTGAGGTACGTGGATTTTGCTGTTTACGAACAAAGTGAGTACTGGCAAAACAAACTAAAAGCGCAGGAGAATTTCTGGTTGAATGAGTTTAGAGAAGGAGTTACCCCTCTTAACCTAAGGACAGACTACCCTAAATCCATAGGGCGTGACAGAAAGGGACAGGTGCTACGTTTTGTGACAGACAGGTCAGCCAGTCTGAATAAACTGGTGGAGGATGAGGGGGCTACTTTGTACATGTTGTTGTTGAGTGCCGTTGAAATACTGCTGTATAAATTGACCGGATGTACTGATATAACTGTAGGAACACCAGTTTCGGGGCGAAATAATGAGCAACTGGACAAATTAGTTGGAATGTTTGTCAATACGTTGGTTATCAGAGGGGAAATAGATTCAAACGAAAGTTTCAGATCCCTTTTGAAAAGAACCAAAAATAAGGTGTTACAATGTTTTTCGAATCAGCAGTATCCATATGAAGCCTTGGTTGAAAAACTTGATATAGAAAGGGATCAACGCAAAAATCCACTTTTTGATGTGATGTTTGCTTACAGAAATTATGATCTTCCTGAAGTAACAATGGAAGGTGTGAGGGTAAGCTCGTTGTCAACCGATCAATATGTTACCGCACAGTTTGATCTTACTATAACCGTAACAGAACGTGAAGAAAGACTCGATTGGCAAATGGAATATGATGCCTCCCTTTTTAAACCGACTACCATTGAACGCTGGGCTCAATATATACAACAAATTGGTGATGTAGCCCTTCAGTGCCCTGATGAGGCTATAAAGAGTCTCAATATATTACCTGAAAGTGAAAACAAGGTTATTGAAGAGGTCAACCTTACAGAGATTGACAGAGCGGATCAGACTATTCTGGATCTTTTCACCAGGCAGGTTGAACGTACCCCCGATCATGTTGCCGTCAAGTTTGAAGACCAGTCACTATCCTATCAGGAAGTGGAGGACCTTTCAAATCAAATAGCAACATTTCTTCATAATGAACTTCAAGTCACTCAGGGCACGCGCATTGGATTTCTATTAGAGAGAGAACTATGGCTAATACCTGCTATCTATGGTATTATGAAAGCTGGAGCAGTCTATATCCCTTTAGGGGTGGATCAGCCCGAAAGCAGATTATCTCAAATTGTTTCAGAGGGGGATATTGATCTTGTGGTATCCAGAGACAGGTTTAAAATAGATTTGCCGGAGGGGTGTCGATGGGTGGATCTGGATTTTGCAGCGAACGATATTGTCAAATGCAGCACAAAGCAACCGCAGATAAAGATCAATAGTAGCGATGTGGCATATACCATTTTCACATCAGGCTCAACAGGTAAGCCCAAAGGAGTAATGGTAGACCATCATGCATTGATGAACAACATGCTGTGGAACCAAAAAGATTACCCATTAACAGGAGCCGATGTTTTAGTGCAGAAAACTCCGCTAGTGTTTGACGTGTCCCTTCAGGAGTTGTTTTGGTGGTCCATTTCGGGAGCCTCGCTTATCATTATGCCCCCCGGAATGGAAAGAGATCCTGAGTTGATAGCTGACCTTGTGAAAAAAGAAAGCATCACGGTTATTCATTTCGTGCCCTCCATGATGGAGATCTTTCTTAACCTGTTGAAAGATACTGCGGCTTTTAAGGCACTTAATTCCTTAAGACTGGTAATTGCAAGTGGCGAGGCGTTGCTCCCCGGTTTGGTTGAGTATTTTAGAACGAAATTTAAGGAGGTACCTGGCATTCGGTTGGTAAATATGTACGGACCTACGGAAGGTACCATTCATGTTACCCATTATGAATGTCCGTTAGATCAACCTTTGAACACAGTTCCCATAGGGAAACCAATAGATAATCTTAGGTGTCATATTCTTGACCCCGATGGAAATAAAGTGCCTTTAGGCGTGATAGGTGAGCTTTATCTTGCAGGTGAAGGGTTAGCCATAGGTTACTATAAGCAGGATGGTCTGACAGCCGCCAGTTTCATAGAAAGTAATCTTGGGGGCGAATCCCGCATCTATCGCACCGGAGATCTCGCTTATTGGAGGGAAGATGGTAATATCGAGTATTTGGGTAGAGTTGATCACCAGGTTAAGCTATTTGGCAATAGGATAGAGCTATTGGAAATAGAAAATCAGATCAGAAGGATTGAAGGGGTAGGGCGAGCTGTGGTAAGTATATATGGCGATGGAGCCAATAAAAGACTTGTGGCCTATTATGAGGCAGATACCCCACTGGATTATCAGTATATAAGTGAAGCGCTAAAGGCTACATTGCCTCCGTATATGGTTCCCGGTCAATATATTTGGATGGAGTCGCTCCCACTAATAGCCAGTGGTAAAGTCGATAGAAAAAGTTTGCCGGCCCCGATTGACAAAGCCTATGAAGAAATAAAACTGCCGAAGACGGCCCTTGAGAGGACAATTATAAAAGCATGGTCTCAGGTTTTGCCATTAAAAGAGGATGAAATTGGAGTCAATTTCAACTTTTTTCAATCAGGAGGCACTTCGTTGATGCTTATTAAACTCAGCACTTTATTAACCGAATCTCTTGAACGTAGAATTTCGGTACCCATGCTTTTTAATCATCCTACTATAACATCTCTCGTTGCTCACCTTCAGACGGAGGAAGAGCAATCTGCCAGAGATATTGAGGAAGTAAACGAGGAGGTTGATGCAATGCACAACATATTGGGTGAAATGGAAGACTGATACAGTCTCAAAAAGAATTTAAAAAGATATGAAATGGTCATCAGGCAACAAAAAATGATTTAGCCAAAATGACTATCCGTGTGATCATAGAGAATTAAATATAAATGAAAGATTATAGTGGTATAGAAATAGCTGTTATTGGTATGTCAGGTAGGTTTCCTGGCGCTAAGAACCTTAACGAATTCTGGAATAACCTGAAAAATGGCTATGAATCTGTAACCTATTTTTCGGATGAAGAATTGGCAGAGGCGGGTGTTCCTGAAACTGAATACAAGCATCCTAACTATGTTAAAGCCAATTCTTTCGTTGAAAGTAAGGGAAACTTTGACGCTGACTTTTTTGGTTATCGTCCTGAAGAGGCGCAACTGATGGACCCTCAGATCAGGCTTTTTCATGAAGAATGCTGGAAAGCGCTGGAAGATGCAGGGATAGATATCCGAAAGAATCAGGATAAGATAGGGCTTTTTGCCGGAGGGTCGCCCAGTTTAAATTGGGAGACCTATGCTATGTTTGCTAATGAGCAAAACTATGTAGACAGTTTTACAGCTTCCCAGCTGAAAGACATAACCTACCTATGTGCCCGGGTATCCTATTTGTTGAACCTTCAGGGGCCGGCTTTTTTTCTAAATACAGCCTGTTCCACTTCACTAGTTGCCATTCAACGCGCAGTGATGAGTTTGCTTTTGAGGGAATGTAAGGTAGCCCTTGCCGGTGGCGTTTCGCTGAGTCATAGCACCAAGAGAGGTTATTTTTACGAAGAAGGTATGGTAAGCTCTAATGATGGACATTGCCGTGCGTTCGATGAAAAGGCAATCGGAACAATCAGAGGAGAGGGAGTGGGAGTTGTTGCCCTGAAACGTTACAAGGATGCTCTTAAGGATGGAGACCATATTTATGCCGTTATCAGGGGAGCAGCTGTTAACAATGATGGGTCTGAGAAAATGTCTTTTACAGCTCCAAGCGAGCATGGGCAGTATAAAGCTATTCTTAAAGCCTATAATATGGCTAAAGTTAACCCTGCAACCATAAACATGGTAGAAGCACATGGGTCGGGTACACCATTGGGTGATCCTATCGAAATTGAGGCGCTGAATAAAGTCTTTGGAAAAAACGGAACGGCCTGTGCAATCGGTTCGGTAAAAACGAACATAGGCCATCTTGATGCAGCTGCCGGAGTAGCAGGCTTTATCAAAACGGTGCTTTCCTTAAAAAATAAGAGTATTCCAGCCAGCTTGCATTATAAAAAACCAAACCCAAAGATCGATTTTAATCAGGGACCGTTTTTTGTCAATACCAGTTTAAAGCCATGGGAAAAAGGAGCAAGCCCCAGAAGAGCAGGAGTGAGCTCTTTTGGAATGGGAGGTACCAATGCCCATATAGTATTGGAAGAGTGCCCTGAAGTGTCAGACAACATCGCCTGCAACACTATTGATTGGGTCAAACTTTCTGCCCATTCTGTAGACGCGTTAAAGCGTAATGTATCCGAACTGATACAATATCTGGAGGGTAACCCGCAGACCAACCTATCTGACCTTGCCTATACCTACAATCAAGGGCGGGCAGATCTCAGATATCGCAAATCAGTGGTGTTTCATGATAAAGCATCACTACTCGAAGCTCTTTCATCAGAAAAGTTGCTGAAGCATCCGTCGCTGTTCAACGGACATAAATCAGTACCAGCTGTTTTTATGTTTGCTGGTCAGGGGGCTGAGTATGTAAACATGTGTAAAAGCCTTTATCAGGAGCTGCCTGTCTTTAGGGAAACTTTGGATAACTGTTTCGAGATCGCGCAAAAACATGTGGATGTAGACCTGAAAAATATTCTTTTTTCTGAATCAAAAAATGATTCAGACCTGATCCACCAAACTAACTATACTCACCCAATATTGTTTGCCGTGGAATATGCCCTGGCAAAATCGGTGATGAGTTGGGGCGTTCAGCCGGACATGGTTATTGGCCACAGTCTGGGAGAGTATGTAGCGGCTTGCATTGCAGGTGCATTTGACCTGGAAGCCGCTATACAACTGATCATCAAAAGGGGAAATTTGATGAAAACAGTAGCTCCCGGTGCTATGATGGCCGTATCTGTAACCGAAGAGAAACTGAACAAGTACCTGAAAGATCATGCAGGGGTGTCGCTGGCAACCGCCAATAGTAGTGAGCTTCAGGTGGTGGCCGGAGAGCATGAAGCAGTGGAGCAGCTAATGAAAGTTCTTGAGCATGAAAAAATATCATGCAGGATTATACCCGGAGCCTCAGCGTACCATTCTCATCATATGAACCATATAGCGGATGACTACCGCAAGGTTTTAGAGACAATAGACATGCAACCGCTCACTCTGCCATTGATCTCCAATGTAGACGGGCAAAAAAAGGAAGCAGGAACTGTATTATCAACTGAATATTGGATACAGCATTTGGTCAGCACAGTGAAGTTCAAGACCGGGATTGATACGGTAATGTCAGAAGGAGATGCCAATTTTGTGGAAATTGGTCCGGGTATAGAATTGAGCGTATTTGTGAGGTCTAATGCGTCGCGTCATAAGGGGCATAAAGTGGTTACTGTGAGCAAGCATCAGGACCATGATTCTACAGACCTGGATCATCTATATGCTGGTTTGGGTAAACTATGGGAGTATGGTGCGGATATCAACTGGCAGGCCTTCTATAAGGATCAGGAAAGACGTAAAATATCACTTCCAGTCTATTCTTTTGATCAGCAGCAGTTCCCTGCAGAAGTAGATGCCTACAGACTGATTACTGAAAGGATGAACCAAAATGTTCACACAGTAGAAAATGATCTTGGGAAATGCTTTTATACACCAGCCTGGGAAACAGCAGATGCTTACAGACCTGATGCATTGCAGCAAGAATATGACTATCTGATCATATTTGAGGGAGAGGTGTCTGTTGACTTGTTAACTGATAAACTGAGAGCAAGTGGGACAAAGGTTGTTGCTGTTTCGAAAGGAGAAGAATTTAAAAAAACGGACGATTTACATTTTACCATAAAAGCTAATAACCAGGATGACTATAAAGCACTTTTTAGTCACTTTAAGGATGCGTCCATAAGAGTATTATTCATGTGGTCTATGGATGAGACCATTGTGGAATTAACAGGGAAGGAGTCTTTTGTTTCCCAGTTAGATGCTCACTATTATCCGCTGCTCAATATTGCCAAGTCAATAGACGAATTAAATAATCAAGAGCAAATTACCCTCATCTCTTTAACCAACAGGCTTCATCAGGTTTTTGCAACCGAGCAAGCTGCTCCGGAAAAAACACTTCATTTGGCTGCCATAAGGATTATTTCCAAGGAATTTCAAAAACTGGCTTGCAGAAATGTTGATGTAACAACACTGGATGATACTCTGGTAGAGAAACTTCTGAGCGAGTTTAAATCCGACAGTCGCGATGTAGTTGTAGCCTATCGCCATCAGACCCGGTTTGTGCAGCGTATGAAACCGGTCACTTTACCAGTAACCTCAACAGCAGATGCAAGTTTTAAAGACGGAAAGACCTACCTGATCACCGGAGGTACCGGAGGTATGGGAATCAATTTTGCACGACACATCTCATCACGGGTTAGTGGTGTAAAACTTATCCTTACCGGACGGAGCGAATTATTGCCTAAAGAAGATTGGAGAGACTCGCAAAAAAGGGCAAGTCATCCCAAGGCTAAAGTTATGGAGTCTTTACTGGCTATAGAGGAGGCTGGTTCAGAAGTGTTTTATTACCAGGCTGAAGTTGCCGATAGTCAGCAAATGGAGGAGGTCATTGGAGACGCCCAAAAGAAGGTAGGGTCGATCAGTGGAGTAATACATGCGGCAGGAGGAGCCGATTTTGGAGGGATCATTTATAACAGATCAAAAGAAGATGATTTGAAAGTAATGTTGCCAAAAGCAGTAGGAGCTATTACCCTGAACCGCTTATTGCAAAAAAATCAACTGGACTTCTTTATCTTTTGTTCATCTACCGCCTCTGTTGCTGCTCCTGAAGGTGAAGTTGGGTATGTGGCTGCCAACCTGTTCTTGAATGCATACGCAAAACAGATCTCAGGCCAGTTTGGAAATAATGTGGTAAGCATTAACTGGAACCACGTACGAAATGTGGGAATGGCCAATGAGGCTGCTAATGTACTCAGAGCAAAAGGATTTGATGAGATAGTAGACAGTATCTCGGCCGAAGAAGCCGGGGAGGTGCTGCAAAGATCAATAAATACCGGAGTTGCAGAGTTGATGTTGTCAAGGCATAAACTGTCAGACTTCTACGAGCAGTTGCCAGATAGGCAAGCCGATGATTACGACGCTCTTATGGAAGAGGTAGAATTGTCAACAGAGCACTTAGGAAGTGTAAGCGAGGTACTCCTTCAACTATGGCATTCCTTTTTTGGAAAGCCTGATATTAGTGTGGATGATGATTTCTTTGATCTTGGCGGAGATTCTCTTAAAGCCCTGACTCTGATCGGCAGGATCAATAAGGCCCTTCATGTCAAAGTTTCCATTAAGGACTTTCTTAATCATAGTGATATATCCGGTCTTAGTACCTTGATCGAGCAAAGACTGGAAGCAGATAAATCGGAATATATACCTATTCCGAAGGCACAAAACAAAGAGTTGTTCGCACTTTCGGCAGTGCAGCGAAGACTTTATTTTGTATACCAACTCGATAAGAACTCGCTTGCCTACAATAGCCCTAAGCTGGTAAAGCTGGAAGGAAAACTGGATAAAGACAGGCTTCTGAATGCATCAAGACAGTTGTTTGAAAGACACAGTAGCTTGAGAACAACGTTTGTGCTTCATGATAAAGAGCCATACCAAAAGGTTAACAACTCAGATACTTTCCAGTTGGAAGTTGTTTCAGGGGCTGATACTACCGTTGAAGAGGTGCTTAAAGCATTCGTGAGACCATTTGATTTGGAACAAGGTCCACTTTTGAGGATCACTCTTTTTGAGGAATCACCGGAAGTCAACTATTTGTTGGTAGACATGCATCACATCATAACCGATGGTTCTTCGCAAAATATCCTGATCAGTGATTTCCTTCACTTTTACAATGATGATCAATTGCCAGAGCTTCCGGTACAGTATGTTGACTTTGCCGAATGGCAACAGCAGGAAGAACAGCAGGAGGCCATAGCAAGACAAAAGGAGTTTTGGTTGGAACAATATGCTAACGAACCCTCTATGCTTGACCTGCCTATAGATAATGCCAGGCCGGAAGAGAGAAGCTATGAAGGAGCCACCAGTGATTTTGTTCTGAGCAAAGAAGATTCGTCTAGACTAAGAAAGCTGGCAGAACAGGAAGGGGTAACATTGTATGTGCTTTTACTTGCTGCTTACAAAGTTTTTCTGAGCAAACTGTGTAATCAGGAAGATATTATTATAGGCTCTCCGAGTGCAGGAAGAAGTCATCCCGATTTAGAAAATGTAATTGGCATGTTTATCAATACCTTGCCAATTAGAAGTGAAGTGAAGCCGCAATGGACATTTCAGGCATTTTTAAAGGAGCTCAACAAAATTGCAATCTCATGCTTTGATAACCAGGATTTCCCCCTCGATGAGCTGATTGATGAGCTGAAACTGGAAAGAGAGACTGGGAGAAACCCTCTGTTTGATGTGGAGTTTGTCTTTAAGAATTATGAGGAAACCACTTTTGAGCTTAATGACCTGAAGCAAACAAATATACCACTGGAACATCGTGCAGCCTTTGAGCTGATCCTTTCTACTTATGAAATGGATGGCATGTTCCATTTTAGGTGGGAATATACCAAAGAGCTTTTTAAAGAAGCCACTATAGATAAATTTACAGATTATTTTAAGAAAATTGTTGAGGGTATACTGGCCGATGCTACTCTGGAGATCAGTAGTTACGAATTATTGGGAGAAGAGGAAAAGACCAGAATAATCGAGAATGCAAGTGGACCTGTTCAAAAATATCCGAACTCAACAGTGATCTCTTATTTTGAGTCTGTTGCAGAACAGCATCCCGATCATGTTGCTGTACAATTTGAAGATACTCCAATAACCTACAGGGAGTTAAATGATAAAGCCAACAGCTTAGCAGTACGGATTGCAGAAACTTGTAAAACGTCTAAGCCAAGAGTTGCATTACTGTTTGATCCCTCTCTTGAAATGGTCATAGGAATGCTTGCGGCATTAAAGACAGGTGGATCATACCTGCCTTTATCTCCTGCAGCTCCTCAGACTCGGAACGAACAGATTATAAAAGATAGTGGTTGCCAATTATTACTTAAGCAACCAGACCTTTCACTAGATGGTCCTGGTAGCACACTAACTGTGCAGGTGGCTGAACTGGAAAGCCTGCCGGAGAACCCTGAAAGAAATGAGACTCCTGAAGATCCGGTATATATTATTTATACCTCCGGTACAACAGGTGAGCCTAAAGGAGTGGAGGTTCCAAACAAGGGAGTGATGAACTTTATATACTGGAGGATTCAGACCTATGCATTTGGTAAAGATGATAACACACTGCAACTGTTGTCTTATCATTTTGATGGATTTGCTTCCAATTTATATGCTTCTCTGCTTTCAGGAGGTAAGTTGATCCTGGTGTCTGACGATAAGCGTCTGGATGCAGCGCAACTCTTCAAACATGCGGATTTGGCCTCAGTTACCAATATGGTTGCAACACCGGGGTTATATGGAGCTTTGCTGGAGGGTATAGCTAATCAGCAAGATGCTAAGTTGGATATGAGATTTGTAGTATTGGCAGGTGAAAAAGCTAGTCCCGCACTTATTAACAGAAGCAAGGAATTGCTTCCGTCGGTGAAGCTGCATAATGAATATGGCCCGACAGAGGCATCTATTGGAGCTACTTACAATCTCGATATGAATGCTGCCAATGTTTCAGTTATCGGAAGAGCAGTGGCTAATACCTCATGCTACATACTGGGTGCATTGGGCGAACTGCTGCCCTGGGGAATCAAAGGTGAACTATGTATTGGTGGTGACGGGCTGGCCATAGGTTATATTAACCAACCGGCACTTAATGCAGAGAAATTCGTGAAGCCACAACACCTCAATGGACAACGTGTCTACAGAACAGGAGATCTGGCCAGATATAACAGCGACGGAACTATAGAGTATTTGGGAAGGGTCGACAACCAAATCAAAATAAGAGGTTTCCGTGTCGAACTAGAGGAAATCAGTAAGCATATCTTACAACTACCTGGAATAAATGAAGTTTATCTCGACGTTTTTGAAAAAAACAACGACAAGTACATTTCAGCTTATTGTGCTTCGGCAGATAGTGCCAACGTTCTGTCAGTAAGAGAAAAACTGGAAGAGAGCTTACCTCCTTATATGGTACCTTCTTACTATGCTCATGTGGCTGTTTTACCACTGACCAATAATGGTAAGGTTGATATAGAAGCCCTTAAGGAAGTCCCCTTTCTGAATGAACAGGCGAAAGTCAATGGTAAAATGGCAAAAACTACCCTTGAAAAGCAAATAGCAAACATTTGGAAAGAGGTGCTCAAAATAGAAGAAGTGCGTGTAGAAGATCGCTTTTTTGATATCGGAGGTACTTCATTAAATGTCATTAAGCTTAAACCCCGGATCGAGGAAGTTGTAGGAAAAGAGATAGATATAATGGCCTTGTTCAAATACCCAACCATAGAAAAGTTCATTGCGAACGTTTTCCCCGAGGAGTTGGCCGTTGAAGAGGAGCCATTGGATCGTGCGGAAACCATTCGTCAGGGTAAGGCCAACAGGCTGAAGCGATTAAACAGAAAGAATTAACTTTTTAAAGCGGAATATTTAATAGAATGAATAAAATCAGCTTTGTGTTTCCCGGAGTTGGGTCACAGTTTACAGGGATGGGTAAGGAATTATATAATGAATTTCCTGTATTTAAAGAAACTATTGAGGAAGCCAGTGACCTGGCCGGCACAGACATATTTAAAGTTTGGCAGGATGCCGATCAAAAGCAAAGGCTTAATGAGCTTAACTTTGCACAGATTTCCCTGCTTACTATTTCTTATGCTTCATACAGAGTACTACAGGCTGAACTAGGGATCGAGCCGGATATGATGATAGGGCATAGCCTGGGCGAATATTCAGCACTATGCTGTGATGGGATTATGAGTTTTTCAGAAGCCATTCCTCTGGTGCAAAAGCGCGGTGAATGCATTATTTCGGCTGCCGAACAGCTCAAAGGCACAATGCTATGGGTTATCAATGTGGATACACAAATAGTGGAGCAAGTGTGCGATCAGCTAAGACAGGGAGGCATTGAGGTTTACCCTTCTGCTTATGATACTTCGACGCAGTGTAGTATTTCATGCTTTAAGGATGATATATTCACCATAGCCAAAGCATTGGAAGATAAGGGCGCTCTGGTTTACCCATTAAATCTTAGTGGCCCTTTCCATAGTCCGTTAATGCAACAGGCTGCAATGGATTTTGAAAAGGTACTGGACGGTTGCACCTTTCAACCTCAAACATCCAGAGTGATTGCCAATGAAACAGCAAAACTGTATAGCAGTGATGTTAAAGGGCACCTGACCAGACAATTGGTATCACCCGTAAAGTGGTTCCAGTCACTGGATTTATTGGAGGCTTCCGGCGTTTCTACCATCGTTGAAGTCGGGCCAAAAGAAGTGCTTACATACCTTACACAAAAAAGCGAGAAGCCCTTCAAAGCCTATACCTTCAATACCATTCAGCATTTGAACACACTGAAAAATGATCTGGTAGTGGCTGAAGATGAATACCTTATGAAGATCAGTGCTTGTAAAGGGGTAGCAGTGGCAACCAGAAATTATTATACTAAAAACAGTAATTATCAGCAGGATGTAGTGGCTCCATATCGGGAGATAGCCAAAATTGAAGAAAGTATAAGGGAAGGGAGAGAGGTTGCTTCAGAGCAACATTTGAAACAGGCCCTGGTACACCTGAATACCATACTAAACAACAAACGCGTACCGGCAGATATTCAGCAGGCAAGCCTTACACATTTGCTCAGCGATAAATTTAAGCATCTGGTATAAAGTCAAACCGATAAAAAACATTTTATGTCATCAATTATAAATGAAAACGGACTGGAAATAGCTGTTATTGGTATGGCCGGCAGGTTTCCAAAGTCCGCGAACCTAAGGGAGTTTTGGGAAAATTTAACAGAAGGGGTTGAGGGGATAACTTTTTTTGATGGACAAAAACCATCGGAAGATTATGTGCCTGCTTATGGAGTTCTTTCTGAAAAAGAGAACTTTGACCCTGCCTTCTTCGGGTATTCCAAACGAGAAGCAGAAGTCATGGATCCTCAAATGAGAGTAATGCACGAGGAAGTTTGGCGAGGCCTTGAAGATGCTGGCTATACACCAGGTATGCACAAAGAAAAAACAGGCCTCTTTTTATGCGGATCTGCTAACCCCTTTTGGGAGTATCTGTTTTTTAATTCCCCTCAGTATGAAGTGTACGGAAGTTTTGCAGGGTCTCAGTTGGTAGATAAAGATTATATGGCCACAAGGATCTCCTATAACCTGAACCTGACCGGACCAAGCATTACACTAAGTTCTGCCTGTTCATCATCCCTTGTGGCCATTCATATGGCAGCCCAGAGTTTGCTGAATGGCGAATGTGATGTAGCAATAGCAGGGGGCGTTTCCATCACCAATTACAAAAACGAAGGGTATCTCTACCAGGAAGGGATGATCAGTTCTCCTGATGGGCATTGCAAGCCTTTCGCACACGATGCTCAGGGTACTGTCGGAGGAGAAGGAGCCGGAGTTGTGGTGCTTAGAAGGTATTCGGATGCTGTAGAATCAAAAAATAATATCTACGCAGTTATCAAAGGGTCTGCAGTTAACAATGATGGGAATGATAAAATTGGCTACACGGCCCCTAGTGTATCAGGACAAAGCGATTGCATCCGCACTGCGCACCAGATGAGTGAGATATCGCCGGAGACCATTGCCTTTGTGGAAGCACATGGCACCGCAACAGAACTTGGAGACCCGATAGAACTGGAAGCGCTACAAAAAGCTTTTGGTCAACTGCCTGATGGTTACAAATGTGCTGTTACTTCTGCTAAATCCAATTTTGGACACCTTGATGCCGCCGCCGGAGTTACTGGCTTTATCAAGGCAGTACTGAGCTTAAAGCATAATGTGTTGCCTCCAAGTTTGCATTTTAATGAACCCAATCCGGCATTGAAGCTGGAAGAGACAAACTTTTATGTTAACAACCGACTACTTTCGCTGGAGGCCAATGGTACACCCCTTAGAGCAGGGGTGAGTTCATTCGGGATAGGAGGAACCAACGCACATGTGGTCCTGGAGCAGTATATGAACACAGTAAAAACAGAGAGCAATGATGAAGGGTTCTGTGTGCTGCCTTTGAGCGCCAAGTCACAAGAAAGTCTGGAGCAACTTGAAAAGTCCCTGGCGTCGTTCTTAAAAGAAGATGACTCCCCTGCAATTGGTGATGTGGCATACACGCTGCAGCATAAGCGCGAGCACTTTCCACATCGGGTGGTATATGCCGGAAGCGGTAAAAATAGTATTAAGCAGAGTATTCTCGATCAAAACTTTGTAGCGAGAGAAGAGGCCACTCGTCAAGGTGAAGTTGTCTTTATGTTTCCCGGACAAGGCAGCCAATATATCAAAATGGCTTATGGACTTTTTAGTCAGGATGAGATTTTCAGGCAGAACCTGACACAATCATTTACCATCCTGGAAGGCCTTTTGGGAACCGATGTGAAGAACATCATCATGGGAGCTACCGAAGAGGACGTATTGAGGCTAACAGAGACTGCTTATCTTCAGCCAATCCTATTCTGTCTGGAATATCATTTGGCTCAAAAACTTATGGAATATGGAGTAAGGCCATCTTACATGATAGGGCATAGCCTGGGAGAATATGTTGCAGCCTGTATTTCAGGGGTATTTAATTTCGAGCAAGCCTTAAGGATTGTTGTAGAAAGAGGTAAGGCCATGCAAGCTGCCCATGAGGGAAGTATGCTGAGTGTAATGATGCCCGAAAACGTAGCAGAAGGCTACACCAATGAGTTTGTAAATATTGCTGCGGTCAACACACCTTCACAGGTCGTTTTTACAGGTGCAAACGAGGCTATTGAGCAATTACGTAAAGCATTGGAAGCTGAAGGTTACGAAGGAAGAAAACTGGCTGTCTCCCACGCTTTTCACTCCTATTTGATGGAAGAAGTAAAAGACAGTTTTTTATCAGCCTTTGAAAATGTCAAACTTAAAACTCCGGAGATACCATTCATCTCCAACTTTACAGGAGATTTCATAACAAATGAAGACGCAACCAGTCCTGAATACTGGTGGAAACAATTAAGAAATAAAGTCAACTTTGCTTCAGGGGTTCAAAAGCTGATGGACTTGGGCAACATAGTGTTTGCTGAAGTAGGACCTGGCAATACACTTTCAGGTTTTGCAAAAAAGTGTGGAGCAAAGAATATAGTGCCTACCATGAGACCCTCGTCATTTGATGTAGATGATCAAGAATATTTCATGCAGGCACTGGGTAAGCTATGGGTAAATGGTGTCAATATCAAATGGTCTGTTAAGGCAGGTGCCTCAATGGTATCGCTTCCCGCTTATCCGTTCGACAAAGTTCAGTTTGACTATAAAAAACTGATATCAGGCGAACCAGAAATGCAAAATCAATTAGTGCCGCAAGTTAATAATCGTGGAGAGATCAGAGACTGGCTATACGCACCAACATGGAAATTAGCACCGAAGCTGGGTAAGACCCACATATCAAACCAGGTACTGGCGTTTATAGATGAACGCGTTGAAATACAAAGGTTTGTTTTAGAGGAGTTGGCAAAGCACACCAAGGTGATACAGGTGAAATTCGGAACGGCAAATGATTTTACTAACCCGGAGCGAATTACCATTGACCCCGTACAAAATCAGAACTTTATAGGGCTGATCAAGTTCCTGCAAGAAAATAATGCACTTCCCGAGTCTATAATATTTGGCAGAGGACTTGGCGAGTTGGATCAGGTCAATGAAGAAGAAATACTAGGTACGGCTATGGATCTTGGCTTTTTGAGCCTAAGCAAACTGGCTCAGGCACTTACACCTCTCAAAAGGCCATTTAAGCTTACAGTGCTGGGCAGTGGTACTTTTAAAGTACTGGCAAAGGATAACACTAACCCTTATACCAGTTTGTTTCATGGCCCAGCTAAACTCATAGAGGTAGAAACAGATCACATCAAAACGCAACTGATTGATCTGGAGGCCAGTAATGGGAAAGTAAGTGATATCGATGCCGTAATCGCGGAGATCAATAATGATCATTTTCACCCGGCGGTGGCATTTCGTATGGGAGACAGATGGGTACCTTCTTTTAACAAATTATCAGAAAGTTTGGCGGAAAGAAGAGCAGAGGACTTGCTTAAGAAAGATGGCGTTTACGTAATGGTAGGAGGTCTTGGAGGTATAGGTTTAGAAATGGCTAAATACTTTGGGCAAGTGGAAAATACCAGTCTGATTCTGACAGGTAAGAATGCCTTGCCGGAACGGGAAGAATGGGAAGATATACTTGAAGGCAAACTCAAGACTGAGGAAAAAGGTGAGCAGATAAAAGGGCTTAGTGATGAGTCGCAGTCACTTATTCTGAGAAAGGAACAGGAGCTGGAACAGAAGCTGGGTATACTCAAAATCGAAGAGCATGGCACCGTGTTGCAAGATCTGAATACGTTTTGTGCCAGCAATACAATGGCTTATTTACAGCGAAATGCTGCTATTAACAAAGGAGATACTCTGGACAAGGAACAACTGTCTAAAACTTTGAAAGTTGAGCCTAAGTATGACAAGTTATTAGGATACTTATTCCATCTGCTGGAGTCGGAACAATGGATAAGCGTACAGGGTAATAACATTAAAGTTCTCAGAGTTAGTGAAGGTAATGAGGAGTCTCTGCTTGAAAAAATTGTCATCCAACATAAGGTGTTTGCTGGGTTATTCGAGCTGGTATACGAGTGTACCCGAGCCTATGATCAAATACTGACAGGTCAAAAAGAGCCGGTATCATTTTTATATAAGGAATCACCACAAGGTATTATAGCAGAAAAAATGCAGGGCATCCCCGCATTTACAGATGATGAACTTTACCTTAAGCTATGTGGAGAGAATTTACTGCCAGAACTAATTAATACTTTGCCTCAAAACAGGAAGTTGAGGATACTGGAAGTTGGAGCAGGTTCTGGCTCGTTAACTAGTCATATCCTTCCTCTCCTCGACCCGGAAAAAGTTGAATACTACTTTACTGATGTGGCTAAGGCTAACCTTATCAAGGCAGAGGCTGAAGCACAGAAAAGAGGCATTGACTTCATTAATTATCAGGTACTTGACATCGCAACAGACCCGGTATCTCAGGGCTTCCGTGAAGATAGTTTTGATATAATACTTGGTTATAACGTTGTGCATGTACCCAAACAGGTCTCCGGAGCACTGGATAACCTCAAGAGATTGCTGAGATCAGGAGGCTATCTCGGGCTGGTTGAGTCAACCTACATCTATAGCTGGACAAATCTCATTTGGGGGCTTGTAGAAGGGTGGCTTGAGTTTGAGGATGATAGGGTAAAGAACCATTCACCGCTAATGAGTGCTCAGCAATGGAAAGATAAACTGAAGAAGTGTCAGTATGAAAATATAGTAAGCTTTCCGGGGGAAGGTACAGAGAGAAATACAAGCGTAATACTTGCCCAAAAAGGAGCGGTTTCTCAGTCAGCAGGAAACCACAATAACGAGCTGCTGAAACAGAGGTTGAAAAAACTGATAGACCTTGAGAAGAATGGTATAAAGTATGAACTGGCCTATTTTGATGTAACAGATAAAGTAGCTGTACATCAGCAAATGCAGTACGTTTATAAGAAATACGGACGCATAGACGGTGTTATGCACCTGGCTGCCACTCCTGATGATTGTACCATCCAGAATGTTAATGAAAGTCTGGCTTACAAGTTACTAAGCCCTAAAATAAAAGGTGCAGTTAACCTGGTCAATGCGCTCCGGGATATCCCTACGGATTTTGTGATGTTAAGCTCAGCACTTACATCATTTGTTTCCGCTGTAGGGCAGGTCCATTATTGTACATCTAATCTGTTTGTAGATGCATTTGCCAACTATATACAGACCAAAAACCCTTCACAAAAGGTTATTGCGGTCAACTGGGATCGCTGGGAGAGTATAGGCCTTGCCGTTGAGGTGGAGAAGCATCACAAGCGGGTAACAGATGATGACCTGGTTGGTGGCTTCAGTGGAGAAGAAGGCCTCAAAAGCCTTAACTACCTGCTTCAGTTGGTTGAGCAGCCGCAAGTGGTAATTTCTACCCGAATGGATGTAGACTACCTGAGCAGACTTATCATCATGGACAGGGGCAGTAATGGTAAACAGGAAGGTGAAGGCAAGGTACAGGATAAAGAAGAGGTTAGAGAAGTGATCAGAGAAGAGTTTAACAAATTCCTGGATGTTGATACTAACCCCAATAGCAACTTCTTTGAAGTTGGACTTACTTCGCTGGATATAGTAATGATCAATGGTAAGATCAAGAAAAGACTTGACCTCGACGTACAGATCACGGATTACTATACCTATCCTACCATCACATCTTTCATAGACCATTTCACTAATAAAGGTGATGGAGAACCTGAATTAGAGGAAAAGAAAAGTGCAAAAGAGGTCAACAGTAAGTTGATGATGCTCAGGAAGAGAAAAAGCAAATCAGACATATAAATAAGTTTCGTAATCAACAAATTAAATATTCCAAACCAAGATATGGATAAAGTATATCTAAAACCGAATGTAGTAATTGAACCATTAATTGATAACTGGTATGCATGGTCGCATCTGATTTCACCGGCCACTGCAGCTATGAACATTAAAAATCGTCACATGGAGATTATGGAGTCTTATGCCGAATCTCCGGAGTTGCATGAGATGGCTGTAGCCAACCCAGCGCTTTTGGGAGGCCCTTTTATCGATTATCCTGAAAGAAGAGTTGAGGATATAAAAAACCTGATTACACAAACTAAAAAAGAGAGAGCAAAGATGTTTGAGCTGGCGAATGCGTTGGTGGAGCTCGATAAAATGTTGCTATCTTCTGCAAAGGGGTTCTCCTTGCAAGACCTTTATAAACAAGTTCCCGAAATACTGAAAGGCTATGTAGAGTTGGTGTATGATCTCAACAATCAGCCATCTTACAGGTTAATAGAGCCGCTGTTATTCAAGAGTGAGTTTTATGATGATTCAGCACAAAGCCTGATGATGTCACTTATTGATAAAGATGACAGACCTTTTGTGATGAGTACTCCAAGACTTGAAGATGATAAGAGCGTTGAGTTGAAGATGCCCTTTAACTCGGCATTGATTGATGAGTTGTTTGAAATGAAAACCACACCTCGTCCCCTTCAGGAGATTTTAGATAAAATCGGTATGCAAAACGGTAAAGCGGAACTGTTTAAAAGCTTTTTTACCACTGAGAAACCTCCCGTATATGAGAGTTATAAAGGAGATAGCATACGTTGGAGGTATTTTGGACATGCGTGTATACTCATAGAAGCAAATGGCTTTAATGTACTTTTCGACCCTGTATTAAGCTATACCTATGAAAGTGACATCTCAAGATATACCTATGAGGACTTACCTGACCAGATTGATTATGTAGTTATTACTCACAATCACCAGGATCATATTCTTATAGAAACTTTGTTACAGATCAGACACAAGGTGAAAAATATAGTAGTTCCCAAAAGTGGTGGTGGAGCCCTTCAAGATCCGTCATTGAAACTTACGCTTAGTTATTTGGGCTTTAACAATACCATTGAACTGGATGAATTGGAGAGCATTAGTACCCCAACAGGAACTTTAACAGCTATACCTTTCTTTGGTGAGCATGCAGATTTAAACATCCGGACAAAAGCAGCATGGTTGATAGAGATCAACAAAAAGAAAATTATGCTTGCAGCAGACTCATGCAATCTTGAGCCGGCACTTTATGAGCACGTACAAAAGATCTACGGACATATTGATGTACTGTTTTTAGGTATGGAGTGCGATGGAGCACCTTTAAGCTGGTTGTATGGCCCGTTACTTTCTAAGTCATTGCCAAGTGATATGGATAAGTCAAGAAGGCTGGCAGGCTCTAACTACGAGCGGGGAATAGATATTGTAGATCGCTTCGACTGCAAAGAAGTATATGTTTATGCTATGGGACAGGAGCCTTGGCTCAACCACGTAATGGCTGTAAAATATACTGAAGACTCAAACCCTATCATAGCTTCTAATAAGCTGCTGGAGGTTTGTAAAGAGAAAGGAAGAGTAGCAGAACGATTATTCGGAGAAAAAGAACTGGAGTTAAAATAAAATAACAATTCGCTCACCGTAGCGGAAACAGCAATATATCTATCATGGAAAGAACAGGAATGGAGGTCGCTATCATAGGGATGGCAGGTAGATTTCCAATGTCAAAGAACATAGATGAGTTTTGGAATAACCTGATCAATAGTAAAAACTGTATTACCCATTTTTCAAAGGAAGATCTGCTTAAAGCAGGCATAGGTAGAGAATTATTGGATAATCCACTATACGCCAGGGCAAAGGGCTATCTCGAGGGTATAGAATATTTTGATGCGAACTATTTTGGTTTGTCTGCCCAGGATGTTGTGTTTATGGATCCGCAGGTGAGACTGTTTATTGAGCTGATCAATGAGGTATTGGAAAATGCCGGCATCAACCCTCAAAAGTTTAAAGGGCCAATTGGATTGTACGGTGGAGCTATTGACAATTTTGACTGGAAATTGAAGACCCATTTGCAGCCAAAAGATAATATTGACCCGTTTTCGGCGGGGATGAATTCAACCAAGGATCTGATGACAACCCTGGCGTCTTATTTATTCGATTTCAGAGGTCCAAGTTATAGTATTCAGACTGCCTGCTCTACTTCCATGGTTGCCATACACGCGGCCTGCAGGAGTGTGCTCAGTGGAGAGTGTCAGGTGGCTCTAGCTGGTGGTGTATCTGTAAGCCCATATCAGAAAAGTGGTCATTTATACAGCGACGGCATGTTTTTCTCGCCGGATGGTAAGATAAAGTCATTTGATGCCAATGCCTCAGGTTTTGTGTTTGGCTATGGAGGAGGCGTCGTTGCACTTAAACCCCTGGAAGATGCCATTGAAGATGGAGACTATATACATGGAGTAGTAAAAAGCTCGGCCATTAATAATGATGGCCGACAGAAAGTAGGGTATGCAGCACCCAGTGTACAAGGGCAGGCCGACGTGATAAAAGAGGCAATTGAAATTTCTGGAATAGACAAGTCCGATATTCGCTACCTGGAAACACATGGAGCTGCTACACCTTTAGGAGATTCCGTAGAGGTGCGGGCACTTAAAAATGTATTTGGAGATCAGCCTGCGGGCAGCATAGGAACAGGATCGGTGAAATCCAACATCGGCCACCTGGATGCAGCGGCAGGAGTTGCGGGTTTTATTAAAACTGTTCTATCTGTTAAGCACAGGGTATTACCGGCTACAATCAACTTTGAAATACCTAATGAAAATCTTGACCTGATCAACAGTCCGTTTTTTATCCCTCAGCAGCCAGTGTCATTGGCTGAAGACGAGTTTCCTGTATATGCAGGAGTAAGCTCGATGGGTATAGGAGGTACCAACGTGCATGTTATACTTGAAGAATATGTGCAGGAAAAGAAACAAAATACTGCCGGAGAACAGGTAATTGTTTTGAGTGCAAAAACTCAAACCGCTTTGGCTCAGCAGGGGCGTCAGCTACGTGAACATTTGAATAAAAATCAGAACCTTGCCTTATCTGATGTTGCATACACATTACAGGAAGGTAGAAAAGAGTTGACTTTCAGAAGATCAATAGCCGTTAATAACCTTGAGGAGTTACTAGGGCAACTGGCTTTGGAAGAGTATCGCTATGCCAGGGTTACCACCAAACCTGAGAAGTTAATGCTGGATTATACCGCGTTTGACTTTAACAGCGACTCTGCAATAAAGCTATATGAGAATTCTGACATTGTTCGTAAATACATAGACAAAACCTATCAGGAGCTTCAAGGGGTAATACAGTCTTCTGCTTCAGTTAAAGAATTCATCAGTCAAAGTGAGGCCTCATGCTTGTTCTGGCACTTAAGTATTGCCAGATTCCTGAAGGACGCAGGAGTGAATGTAAGTGTTGTTAAAGCTACTTACATGCAGGCTATGATGTACGCAATAGCAGGCAATAATAATGCTGAAGCTACATGTCTGAAATGGATTGCCCAAAATAATGATCAGGAAATTACGGCTAATACAATGGTTACCCTTATCCAGGATCTGGGGAAAGGAGAGCAGGAGTTAGCAAGTAGTGGGGATATAAAATGTTATAGCATTGGTAGTCTGAATCTGGTAAGCGAAGAAGACCTGAAGAGCGATAAGGGATGCCTGATATTTAAAGTAGAGCAAAACAGTTTTGCAGCTTTGCTTGGACAACTTTGGGAGAATGGGATCACTGTTAACTGGGAAGCTCTGGCTGATCAGACAGCGTTATCAAAAGTGCCGTTACCAACCTATCCGTTTGAAAGAAGCAGGTATTGGATTGATAAGGATATAAAAGAGCTCACACAACAACATTTAGGAAATGATTTATATAAAAAGGAGAAGGTAGAAGACTGGTTCTATCATGCTTCCTGGAGTAGAACACCATTGAAAAAGACCCATGTAAATCCGAAAAAGGGAGAGACGTGGATCGTGTTGGCAAATGATTCGGAGTTATGCAGTGAGTTTCTGGCTGTCTGTGAGAGGGAGTCAGTAGAAGTAATCCGGGTGAAGAAAGACGAGGGACTGACAGGTCTCCATCAGGTGTTTGATAAAACTGACGTAAAAGAACCTAATAGAATAGTGAGTTTTTGGCATATCGGAGATGCAGCCAAAGACTTTAATGTTGATGAATTACTATTTGATAATGGCTACAATACAGCTATTGCCTTGGCAAAAGCTATTCATAAAAAAGGTATAAGCCAACCAGTTTCCCTTCACTGGGTTTCTACAGGTTTGTTCGATGTAACCGGTGGAGAACGTATAAATCCATCAGCAACTACCGTGCTGGGACCTTTAAGATCTATACCTCAGGAGCAGCCCATAGTTACATGCCAGGTACTTGATGTGAGTACTGTTGAGCGGAACATCCAAGTACTGGTAAGTCAGATATGGAATGAACTTTGCCAGGCGAACACGGTTCCTCAAGTAGCTTTTCGCAATAGCTATAGGTGGGAGATGGACTATCACTTAATGGCTTCACAGCCAGCACCGGTTAAGTCAAAGTTTGAAAAGAATGGTCTGTATATAGTGTCAGGTGGTCTTGGTAATATTGGTTTGACCATAGCGGAATACCTCACCCGTACCTATAATGCTCACGTGGTATTGCTTTCAAGAAATGCTCTGCCAGCTGAAGAACAATGGGAGAGTATTTTGGAGCAGGGCCAGGCTTCAGGCATTGGAAAAAGAATTACTTTCCTTAAAAAATTGAAGCAACAAAATGCTAAGGTCACAATAGCAGTATGCGATGTTACTGACAGCGCTCAGGTAAAGGCCGTGATTGAAAACTTATCGGCTGAGTATGGGAAGATCAATGGTGTTTTCCATGCAGCAGGGTCTATTGGAGAAGATGCTTTTACACCTGCTATCGAGACCGCAGATTTGCATGCTTCGGGAGCTAACTATAATGCGAAGGTTTTAGGTACCATTAATTTATGGGAGGCCCTTAAGGGTAAGGACCTGGATTTTTGTTTGTTAATGTCTTCGATCAGTTCGACCCTTGGAGGACTTGGCTTCTCAGAGTATGCAGCAACGAGTCATTTTCTTGAAAACTTTGCTCTTTGGGCAAATAAGCAGAGTGATTGTACATGGAGTAGCGTAGGTTGGGATAGCTGGCCGGTAACAGGAGGTAAGGAGGATAATGATATGCTCGTGGATCAACTCAGGATGTCGCCGGAAGAGGCTGGGGTTGCCTTGGAATATGCGATTAACCTGGATCAGGATGGTTTTGCGGTTATTCATTCGCCTGCTGACCTGAACAAACGAGTAGAGCAATGGGTGACAGGAAGCGAAGAAGAAGATGAAGAAAAAGAAATAGCTCGTGCTCCAAGACCTGAGGTAAGTACCGAATATATAGAACCGGTAACAGAACTGGAAAAAGAGATAGCGTCTATATGGATGAATGTATTAGGTCTGGATAGAGTAGGTTTGGATGACAGCTTTTTTGAGTTGGGAGGAAACTCACTGAAAATGATCGCTGTAGCCTCAAACATTCATAAAAAGCTAAAGCGCAAGGTTGAAATCAAAAGACTGTTTAAAGCACTGACTATCCGTGCTGTAAGAGCATACCTGGAGTCTTTGGATGAGGATCACTCATATCAGGCTATTGAAAAGGTACCTGCGGCCGAGTACCATGCATTGACCCCGGCAATGACCAATATTTTTATGCAGTGCCAGTTCAGGAATATCGGAACGGTATACAACATTGCCAATGGATTATTACTGCAAGGGAAAGCTGATGTTGATCAGATCAGAAAATGTGCACAGGCTCTGGTCGCCAGGCATGAGCCATTGCGGACCTCGTTTCACAATGTAGAAGGGGTGCCTATGCAGAAGATACATGAGGACTGTGAAGTGAACCTAGAAGTTTTCGAATCAAAAGATGATCGAAATGAAATTGAACAACTGATAGGTAAGCTGATCAGACCATTTGACCTCGCTGAGAAGAGTCTTTTCCGTGTGGGGCTGATTCATGTGGCTGACGAAAAATCAATTCTGATTTTTGATTTACATCATATCATTTGTGATGGCGTAACCATTAGTGTTTTGGCCGATGAATTTACCCAACTGTATGCAGGAGAGCAGCTTGAGGCATTGCCAGTACAGTTGAAAGACTATATTGCTTATCTTCAAAGGAATGAAAAAGACGGGGCGGAGAAGTTTTGGCTCGAACATCTTGCTCCGGAATTACCGCTATTAGAACTTCCTACCGATTTTGACCGAGGTGCAGGAAGGGAATTTGAGGGGGCTCAATATAGTTTTGAAATAGATAAAAGTATCATTCATAAGCTTAATGAGTCGCACAATGATAGATCAGTAACACTATTTGTGAAATTGATGTCTATCACCTATATCCTGCTTTCTAAATATTCAACTCAGGAAGATATCATTATTGGTAGTGGTGTGGCAGGCAGAAACCACCCCGATGTAAGCAGAACTACCGGCTTGTTTTTTAATGCATTTCCTGTTCGAATAAAACAGTCATCAGACATAACTTATGAAGAGCTGATAGAAGCCGTCAAAGAATTGATGCTTAATATTTACGAATACGAAAGCTGCGATATGGAGAAGGTTTATAAACAACTTCAATTACAGAGAAAACCTGACAGGAACTTTCTGTATGATGTGGTTTTTCTTCTGCAAAACTATCAGGCTTCAGGTATTGGTATCGACAATGTAGATATTAGTCATTACCCACTTCCTGTAAAATATTCGCAAAACGATATTACATTTCACGCCTATCAGCTGGAAGAGTCGGGACTGAAAATGGTGCTTACCTATAGTTCAAAGCTCTTCAAAGAAGACACCATACAGAGGATGGGGGCAAACTTTGAAATGATAGCTAAACAGGTGGCAGAAAACTCAGCGATAAAGGTTTCGAATATTGAAATCGGTGATATCTATGAAAAAGCAGAGGTAGATGTGTCTGGAATGGACTTCGACTTCTAAAACAAAGATTACTATACAAAGCTACAGAGACGCTTAAATTACATTTTTGAATATGAACACACTAACCGAAAATAAAGTCAATGCAAAGTATTGGCAGGAAAAACGGAATATAGATATAGTTACCTCTCCCTTGCTTTATGATGGAGGTGAGGTTAACTCAAATGATAACATAGAAGGTAGTCTGGAGATCAACCAGGAAGTAGCTGCAGCACTTCTTGAGATCAGCAATGAGAATGAAAAAGCATTATATGTTATCTTATTGTCATCACTATTCGTCATAGCTAAAAAGTATAATCAAGAGGCATCGGCATTTTCTTTAGGGATACCCAAGGAGCAGAATGATAAAAAAGAAGGGCCGGCTGAGTGGCTTCCATTAATTATCGGTGTTGAAGACGGCGCTTCATTCAGAGAACTTTTAAATCTGGTTAAAAGTGAATGGATAAATGCCCTCATGCATCAAAACATACCGGTCGGGCAGGTCTCTAACGAGTCACTGCACGATTGGATAATAGCCATGAAGGGTTTGCATGGGCATTGTAACCAATTACCTTCAGAGGCAAGCGTATACTTCAATGTAGATGTCTCAGGTGGGAAATTACGAATTGATTGGGTTGCAGATAGCTCAAAGTATAGTAAGGATCTTGTCTGTCAGTTGCTTACACACTGGCATCATCTGTTGGGACAAGTGGTTAGCGATATCAAACAAGATATATCATCTTTAACCGTAATATCAGCAGAAGAGAACAGAATATTGCTCTCTAACTTCAGTGGCGCCAAAACTGATAATGGTGATCATACACTAAAATCTCTTTTTGAAGAGAAGGTAAGACAATGTCCGGACCAGAATGCCTTGATTTTCGGAGATGGAGTGATGACCTATGCAGAGCTTGATCAAAAGGCTAATGATATAGCATCCGTGCTTATTGATCAGATGGATGGAGAAAAACAGGCAGTTGCACTTTACTTCCGTCCCTCTTTTGAAATGATCTGTGCCATGTTTGGCTGTATTAAAGCCGGACTTCCTTATTTGCCGTTATCACCCGAAGATCCGGGTTCCAGGATCGATTTCATTCTTAAAGATTCAGGAGCCAGGATTGTTCTGACCCAGTCTGAAACAAGAAAAATATTAACCAGCAAACTGGAAGCAGATGTAAAAATAATAGAAGCGGATACAGTTAAAGGAGATGGTAAGTCACCACATGTTGTAAGTAAAGAAGATACCGTCTACTATATATATACTTCAGGTACTACGGGTACACCCAAAGGAGTAGATGTGCTTCATCAGGGTGTTGTAAACTATACTACCTGGCGAATCGATAATTACAATCTGACTCAGCAAGATGTTACATTACAGGTATTTCCTTACCATTTTGATGGGTTTGGGTGTAACCTCTATTCTACTTTACTGTCCGGAGCCACTTTGCTGCTTATGCCAGATGTCAAAGAGGTTGGGGCATCAGAAATGTTGCAGGCTCTTAAAAAGCATAAAGTGACCAATGGTTGTTTTACTTCAGGAGTATATGATTTGATACTTTCCGAGCTGGACGGGTCAGATATGATAGACCATTTGAGGTTTGTTGCACTTGCCGGAGACAAGCCTTCAAAAAGCCTGATTAAAAGGAGCAAACAACTATTACCTGAACTTAAACTAACTAATGAGTATGGGCTGACGGAGACTTCAATCGGTGGTACCTGTAACAACCAGCTTAATGAGAGAAATCCGGGAGTGATAGGTAAACCTAATGCAAATACCTACATCCGTATCCTTAACGAACAGGGGGAACTTCAGCCCATAGGTGTTACGGGTGAATTGTATTTTTCAGGAGACAGCGTGGCAAAGCGCTACCTCAACAGGGAGGAGCTAACTACTGACAAGTTTATTGCCGATCCTTTTGAAGAGGGCGTAAATATGTATAAAACAGGAGATATGGCTCGCTGGTTGCCAGGCGGCAATATTGAGTTTATAGGACGTCAGGACGATCAGGTGAAAATTCGTGGTTACAGGGTTGAGCTTGACGAAATTGCACATTACATTAAAGAAGCTACTGAAGTAACCGATGCTATAGTAGTGGTAGAGAAAGAAGGTCAGGATCAGGACCCTTATTTGATTGGATACTTTGTGGGTGAAGAAGGTGCAGATGCTCAAAGTGTAAACGAATATCTTAAGGAAGCTCTACCTGAATATATGATTCCTGCTTATCTGGTGCAGATTCCATCTATACCGCTTACAGCTACAGGTAAAGTCAATAAAAAAGAACTCCCTAAACCTGAAAAAGAGGTAGCAGGCCAGGAAGATGACCAGCCAATGTCAGCTGTGGAACTGGAACTGGCAGAAATGTGGGTAACAGTAATCGATGTTGACACCAAAGATATTAACAGGTCAAGTGACTTCTTTAAGCTTGGAGGTCACTCAATAAAAGTATTAAAACTTATCAGTCAGCTTCAAAAGAAGTTTGGAGTGACCATAGAGCTACAGGAGTTTTTTGAGAACCCTACTATCGGAGCCCTATCGGACAAAATAGGGAAACAGGAGGGACAGGATGACGTACCGGAATTGATCGTGGATGAAGATAACCGACATGAACCATTCCCATTGACAGATGTCCAGTATGCTTACTGGATTGGTCGAAAAGATACTTTCAATTTTGGACAGGTTGGAGCTCATGGCTACTTTGAAACTTTTGTTCCGGAGTTGGATATTGATCAGTTTCAGCAGGTTTTAAGAAAGCTGATTGACAATCATGAAGTGCTTAGAATGGTAGTGACCGGGAATGGTGAGCAACGAATATTGAAGGATGTTCCGCCTTATGAAGTACGTGTTTTGGATCTGAGAAAGTATGATAAAAAGGAGGGAGAGGAACTGTTCTACAAATGGAGGGAGGAAATGGCACATCATGTGTTCTCTGGTGAAGAATGGCCGCTTTTTGATGTAAGGGTCACTGTTTTTGAAGATGAAACCTACAAGATTCATTACGGTACGGACGGGCTGGTTATGGACGCAGAGAGTTTAACCAAATTCGTATCGGAATACGAATATTTATATGCTAACCCTAAAGCTGAGCCTGCAAGAGTAGATATTTCTTTTAGAGACTACATGATGAGCGAGGGTAACTTTAGAAAAGGTCCCCTTTACCTGAAATCAAAAGAATACTGGAAGGCACGTATTACCGACCTGCCCATGGCGCCCGAACTGCCGGTGAAGCCTATAACAAGCTTACCACAGAAACCAAAGTTTGCACGTAGAGCAGGTCATTTAGATAAAAAAGCGTGGGATTATCTACAAGAGAAATCAAATGCTCTTGGAATAACACCTACTGTATTCTTAATTGGTTGCTTTGCTAAGGTGCTTGACTATTGGAGTAAATCCAGTCATTTTATACTTAACCTTACGCTATATAATCGGATACTATTCCATGAAGATGTCGACAGATTACTGGGAGACTTTACATCGCTTACATTACTTGAGATAGATTACAGGGGTAACGCCACGTTTGCTGAAAATCTTAAAAAGCTCCAAAACAGGATGTGGTCAGATTTGGAGCATAAATATTTCGGAGGCATCGAGGTATTAAGAGAGATGTCTCAATATCATGGCAACTCGGTTATGATGCCTGTTGTACTGACCAGTACCCTGGGTATCCAAAGAGATGAAATTGCTGAAGAGGAGACCATTATTAGTGAGATTAATGATCCGATGAAAGAGAATTATGCCATTTCTCAGACACCTCAGGTATGGATTGATTTTCAAATTGGAGAGAATAGTAAAGGGCTCTGGTATAACTGGGATTGTGTGGAGGAAGTTTTTCCTCAGGGCATGTTGCAGGATATGTTCGAAGCCTTTGGTAAGTTACTCAACAAGCTTTCTGAGGATGAGAAATGCTGGGAAAAAGTATCTCTTATCGACCTGCCTCAGGAGCAGGAACAAAGAAAGGTGGCTGTGAATGATACATGGGCAGAAGAACCGGGCTGTTTACTTCACGATAACTTCAAACTTAAAGTGAAGGAAAGAGCCCATTCCGAGGCTATTATATCTGATGAAATAACACTGACCTATGCTCAGGTGGAGCACCTGGTAAATCATGTTGCTCATCGATTGATTTCTCTGGATGCTAAGGCGAATCAACTTGTGGCTATAGTGATGCACAAAGGTTGGGAGCAGGTGGTGGCTTCTTTGGGTATTTTATCTGCTGGAGCAGCATATCTTCCTATAGATGCTTCACTACCTCATGAGCGTATCCGTTTGCTTTTAGAGCAAGGCGAAGCTTCGCTCATAATTACTACGGATGCCGTAGCTGATGAAATAGACTTTAATGATGGATATAAGGTATTGCATGTCAACAAAAGTCTGTTGAATGAACAGTACCAGGATGCTCCAAAAGTGAGCAATCAAGCTGAAGATCTGGCTTATGTTATTTTCACATCAGGATCTACAGGCATGCCCAAAGGTGTAGTTATCGACCATCGCGGAGCTACCAATACAGTCTGCGATATGAATCAGCGTTTTGGTATAACAGATCAGGATAGGGTATTGGCCATTTCATCACTCAGCTTTGACTTATCAGTTTATGATATTTTCGGAGTACTGGGAGCTGGGGGTGCACTGGTTATACCTGCACCGGATGAACTCAAAGATCCCGAAGCATGGTACAGATATATTCATCAATATGGTGTTACACTATGGAATACAGTGCCTACACTGATGCAAATGCTTGTAGACTATGCAGAAAGAAGAGATGATGGTCTGCCATCGATAAGAAATGTATGGATGAGTGGAGACTGGATACCAGTGAACCTTCCGGATCGCATCAAAAAATTAAGCCCTCAAGTCAAAGTCACCAGCCTGGGAGGAGCAACAGAAGCTTCGATATGGTCTATTTACTACCCGGTTGAGCAAGTAGTTGAAAGCTGGAAAAGTATTCCATATGGCAAACCATTGCTAAATCAGCAATTCTACGTGCTGAATGAGGCACTCGCCATATGCCCTGACCTGGTGCCAGGTGATTTATATATTGGAGGTATTGGTTTGGCTAAAGGATATTGGAAAGACGAACAAAAGACGGCTAACAGTTTTATCATTCACCCTGAGTCCGGCGAGCGGCTTTACAAGACTGGTGATTTGGGCAGATACCTGCCGGATGGCAATATTGAGTTTCTTGGTCGTGAAGATACTCAGGTGAAAATACAAGGGTATCGAATTGAGTTAGGAGAGATCGAGGCGGCAATCAATGAGCATCCTCAAGTGAGCGAATCCCTGACTATCGCAAGAGGAGAAGCTGGCAAGTCCAGAGAACTAATAGCCTATATAGTGCCAGGCGAAGTGCAATCTTCTCAGCAGGTTGATCATGTGGGTTTAGTTACTGATCCTTCAGTTACCATCAATGACGAAAAAGAGAGGTCAGTATTTAAACTGGAAAAACATAATCTCAGGGATATAAAGACAGAGGTTAACTATGCTTTACCCTATCAAACAGAATTGAAACTGTCAGGAAAGAAAAAATTAGGCGGCAAGGCTGCCGGTAAAGAAGCCATTACAAAAGATACTTTGGGACAATTACTGTCAGCTGTAAGAGGTCAGGTTTATAATGAAATGCCGTTACCCAAGTACTTCTACCCTTCAGCGGGAAGTTTGTACCCTGTACAAACCTGGATTGAGGTTGCAGAAGCAGCCATAGACGGTGTCGAAAAAGGATGTTATTATTTGCACCCGGAGCATTTTGAGCTGAGGCAGGCAAGTTCCCAGGTTAATATAACTGAAGGGGTTAATATCCATCTGATCGCAGATCTGGATGCTATTGAACCTTTGTATGGCAGATTAGCAAAAGATTTCGCCCGTATTGAGGCTGGCTATATGGCCAATTTATTGATGACTTCCATGGTAGCTGTAGACCTACAGACTACGGATGTAGAACAGCAGGAACTGACAGTTTTATTCGGATTGACAGCTTCTCAAATGCCTGCTATTTCTCTGCACGTCACCGGCGTTGCAGAAGGTTCGGCGGATGATGACTATATACCTTTGACTTACAACGAAAGAAAGAGTTATAGGGATTTTCAGAAAGAAGAAATCAGTTTGGCAAACATGGAAGTGCTAACAGACAGCCTCGTACAGGCAAAGGCATTATTGGGTGACGTTTGTAAAACAGATGTTTTCATGGTAGTGAAAGCACAGGCAGTACATGAGATGCAGTCAGGAGTGTTTCAACTCGATTATATAGGTGGGGTTTGGAACAGACTTGGAGATATCGATGGCGAACAACTATTTGCCGGAAACGAAAAGCTTCATAATGCAGCAGGAGTATCATTACATTTTGTGTCCCCTGAGCAAGCTATAAACGGCGATTTTTATGCGGGATTCATGGCTCAGTCAGTTATGAACAGGAGTATAAAAGAGCAGGTTGGCTGGTGTGCCATAGGTGTAGTGGATAAAGTTGTAGCAAAGTCAGCTTTTGATTTGCATAATGATCAACGTATAACACATAGCATAATAGGTGGTAAGGTTAGTGCGGCACAAATTGAAGATATCCAGTCAACGGAGGAGGCACTGAGTGAATCACCTGAAGAACAAATGAGGCAACACCTTCAGTCAAGGTTACCAAAGTATATGATCCCTTCATATTTTGTAGTGCTTGAGAAAATGCCTCTTACATCAAATGGTAAAATAGACCGTAAATCATTACCAGATCCGGCAACCAGGATCGACCACCAGTTTAGAAAACCAGAGACTGAAACGGAGAAAACATTGGTGGAAATTTGGTCAGAACTTCTTGACTTGGAAGCTTCTCAGATCAGCACCAACAAAAGCTTCTTTGAACTTGGAGGACACTCTTTAAAAGCGAGCCTGATGATGAATAAGATCTTTAAGGTTTTGAATGTTGAAGTGCCTCTGCGTGAAATATTCAAGGAAGATACTATTCTCAGCATAGCCGATTACATCGAAAATGAACTTTGGCTAAAAAGTAAAGAGGGCCAGGAAGTCACGGAAGGGGACGAATTTATACTGGATTAATATTAGTATTTAAAAATTTTATAAACAGGGAGTGAAGAATCTTTTAACGAAACTAAGGAATAAGCGCATTGAATTAACTGTGGTTGATGGCAAGCTCAAGGTTAATGCCCCCACCGGGGTGATGACCAAAGAGTTGCTTGAAGAGATCAAGGGCAGGAAGGAAGAATTGGTTGAGTATATTCAAAAAGCCAATCAACTGAAATATACTAATATCCCTATTGCAGATGAAAGGGATTTTTACCTGCTTTCATCTGCTCAAAGACGACTTTACTTTTTATATTCCTATGATACTTCATCATTGGTTTATAATATCCCGAAGGTGATGAAGCTGGATAAGGATGTTGATGTAAACCGACTGACAAATGCTTTTAATAGTTTAATAAAAAGGCATGAAAGTCTTCGGACATCCTTTAAATTGGATAAGGGAGAACCTGTACAAGTAGTACATAATACGGTAAAGTTTAATATTGAAGTTGTTGATGCTGCTGCAGACAAGAACATAGCTGAACTTATTCCAAAGCTGATCAAACCATTTGATCTGGCTCAGGCACCAATACTTAAGGCCACTCTTATAAGGGATAATGATAGTGCCTGGTTGGTCATGGATATTCATCATATCATAGCGGATGGTACTTCTGTTATGATCATGGAAAAGGAGCTGAAAGAAATCTATGAGGGACATGAATTAAAACCTCTGGAGGTACAGTATAAGGACTTTTCAGAGTGGCAGTTAAAAAGACATGCCAGCGAAGCCTATAAAAGTCAGGAGCGTTACTGGCTAAGTGAGCTCGGAGGAGAGTTACCTGTATTGAACCTGCCTTTTGATTATCCAAGGCCAGACACCCAGAGTTTTAGAGGAGGTTTTATGAACTTTCAATTCTCTGCTGATAAAACAAAGGCACTGAGACTATTATGTGAAAAACATAATATCACGACGTTTACATTGATCCTGTCCATTTACCAGATTATGCTGTCTAAGGCATGTAATCAGGAGCAGGTTTTGGTGGGAAGTCAGGTAGCCAGCAGAAATCATGATGAAATACAGGGAGTGATTGGCAATTTTGTTAACACACTGGTTTTTCAAGGTTTTCCTGAAGGGCACAAATCGTTCCTGGAGTATATTGATGAAGTAAAAGAAAAAGTCTCCGAAGGCCTGGCTCACCAGGAATACAAGTTTGATGAACTTGTTGAAAAAGTCTCCTCTAAAAGAGAACCAGGGAGAAATCCAGTCTACGATGCAGCTTTTGTATTCCAGAATTACTTCAACGAGTACATGGATAATAGAGAGGAGAACTGGAAGCACGAGTCCTCAGAAAATACCATTTCGAAGTTTGATATTGACTTGGAGTGTTTTGAAACGAAAGACCACTTCGACTTTACCATCCATTATTGCACTGACCTGTTTAGAAAAGAGACCATTAGTGCCTTTATAGAGTATATAGAGATTATTTCTGATACACTGGTAAAATCACCTGACCTTAGACTTCAGGATGTTGAACTGTTAACCACGGCTCAAAAAGAACAGATGATCAAGATCAGTGAGGCCGAAAAGTGCGGGTTTGTTCAAAAAACAGTCAATGAGCTGTTTGAACAAAAAGTTAAGCAGTATCCGGATAAAATAGCATTGATCAACGCCGATCAGACATGGACATTTAAGCAACTGAACCAAAAAGCCAATAGAATAGCCCAAAAGCTATTAGTATCATCCAAGGCAGAAAAACGGATTGCAGTGTTTGGACGAAGAGACTTTAACATGATCGCTGCAATTATTGGAGTACTTAAGTCCGGTAAAACCTATTTGGCAATTGATGAAAATTACCCTCCGGAGCGGATTCAGTATATGTTGCAATCCAGCCAGATTCAGGTGGTGGTAAACACTGGAGATAAATCCTTGCCGGAAGCAGTGCAGAGTGCTGTTGATATTATTACAGTCGATGAAGCATCTTTGGAAGGTTTTGATTCAACGAACCCTGATGGAGTTAGTACACCGGATGAGGCTTACATAATTTACACCTCTGGCACCTCTGGTCAGCCTAAAGGTGTCGTATGTTTACATGAAGGACTTGGTCACTATGTCCAGTCTCTGTACCATAGTCTCAGGTTACAGTCCGAAGATGTGTTCTTACACACAGCAACTTTTTCTTTCTCCTCATCAGTTCGCCAGCTTTTTATGCCGTTATGCCACGGACATACCCTTGTACTGGCTCAAAAAGAGGAAATTGAAAACCCACTACATTTATTTGAAACCATAAGCAGAAAATCAGTAAGTGTAATAGACCTTGTACCATCATACCTCAGAAACTGCCTTACGGTGCTTAATTCGCAACCTGCAGAAATGGTGGATGGCATTTTAAACAATAAGTTGAGGCTGATCCTGACCGCAAGCGAGCCTTTGCCAGTATCATTGGTAAATAAGTTGTACGAGTTTTTTCAAGGCAGTCTACAGCTGATCAACATGTACGGTCAGACGGAGACTACAGGTATCGCAACAACTTTTCCCGTAGACCGGGATATAGTGCTGAATGGTAAAATTGTTCCTATTGGCCGCCCGGTTGCCAATACGAAATGCTATGTTTTGGATAAATACCAAAATTTGGTTCCCAATGGGCTTGAAGGCGAATTGTACATTGCCGGACCACATCTGGCAAAAGGATATATTGAGGAGCAAAATATTAATGAGGATAGTTTTAGTCATTCGGCCTTCTTTAATGAACGCATATATAAGACAGGAGATGTTGTTAAGTATAATGCTGATGGGATACTGGAATATAAGGGAAGAAAAGACAACCAGATTAAGATAAGGGGGTTCAGAATAGAACCGGAAGAGATCGCTGCCCAAATACAAAGCATGTCCCTGATTAATGATGCCTTAGTTGTGGTTTTGCCAGAGGATACTCTTGTTGCTTATTATGTTGCTGAAGAAGATATTAATAACAGGCAGTTTATTCAATATTTAGTTGATAAGATGCCCGATTATATGATCCCGGTACATTTTATCAGGATTGAACATATACCACTAACACCGAACGGAAAAGTAGATAAAAAGGCATTACCTCTGCCCTCATTTAGTCAGGGCGAAAATTACGTGGCACCCGCAGATAGTATAGAACAAGGGCTTGTTGCTATATGGGGAGAGATTCTGAATGTTGATGCTGCTGTAATCAGTACAGATACAAGTTTCTTTGAACTAGGCGGGCACTCCTTAAAAGCTATTGTTCTGTCTAATAGCATTCACCAAAAATTCGGTGTGGAGGTATCGTTAAGAGAAATATTCAGAAGACAGAATATCATACAACTAGCCGGGTTTATAAGAGATGCTGAAAAGAGTGCATTTCAGGAAATTCCAAAAGCATCTCCCAAGGAGTATTATGCCCTGAGTCCGGCGCAGAAAAGATTATATTTCTTAAATCAAATGAACTCCGGGACGCTGGCATACAATATGCCTCAATTCCTGGTTGTAAAGGGGGAGCTGGATTTTGAGAAGTTCGAATCTGCGTTTAAGAAACTGATAGCCAGGCATGCAAGTCTGAGAACTTCATTTCATTTGATTGATGGAGTGCCTATGCAGAAGGTTCATGACTCAGTGGATTTTGAAATTAACTATTCATCAGATAAGCATATAGAAGGAGGAGACCTGCATACTCGTCTTCGTCCATTTGACCTTGCAAAGGCACCATTGCTTAAGGTTGATCTGATAAGAAAGACTAATGAAGAATATTTCCTTATTGTAGATATCCATCATTTGGTAACCGATGGTGCATCGCAGGGAATCCTGATCAATGACCTGAAGACCTTATATGATGAAGAGCTTCCACCGCTGAAAACTGACTATAAAGATTATGCGGAATGGCAGCATACCGAGGAATACAGCGAAATGGTCAGAGTTCAGCAGCAATACTGGAAAAGACAATTTGCTAAAACCCCTCAGAAATTGGCATTGCCAACTGATTTTGCAAGACAGGGGCTTAATGATAGTGGTGATTTTGTTACAATTAGCCTGGAAGAGGATATTGTAAAGCAGATCACTGAAATGACTAAAGGGTACGGTACTACCAACTTTGTTATGGTGTTGACTGTACTCAACGTGTTCTTGTCGAGGTTATGTAATCAGGATGATATAGTTATCGGGGTACCATCCATCAATAGGAATCATGCAGATGTGCAGAATATGGTCGGGCTGTTTCTCAATACACTTGCTTTGCGAAACTTCCCTCAACTGAAGCAAAGGTTCAGTGATTTTCTGGAAGATGTGAAGACAAATATGCTTGAGGCACAGGAAAATCAGAATTTTCAGTTTGAAGATCTTCTGGAACTCCTAGATATAGATAGAGACATCAACAGGAACCCATTGTTTGATGTGTTTGTGAACTACCTGAATTTTGACAGGGCAGCAGTAACGAAAATAGGCGAATTACAATTTGAACCTCTTCAGGAATTAGATACGGAGGTTGATGCAAATCAATCTGCAGCGGTATCTCCAAGAATACACAGCAGGTTTGATCTTACCTTTTATGTTTCTGAGGGCGAGGGGAAAATGAATATTTCCATGGTTTACAAAACCAGCATTTTTGCGGCCCAAACGATAGCTTATCTGGCTGAAGAGTTAAAAGAGCTGATAGTACAAATTGCCAATAAACCGGATACACCTATTGGTGATTACCAACTGATGTCTTCCAAGGCACTCGAAACTAATGCAACGAAACCAGTTATAGCTCAGAATTTTGAGCCATTTACTCAGGAAAGTGTTGAGTCAACTATAGACCGTAGATTCGAAGAGCAGGTAGAGAAGTTTGGTGATCATACAGCCATTAATGTGGGAGGGGTAGCACTGACCTATGATCAACTAAATAACCGTGCTAATCAGATTGCTCATAGCATTAATCAACTAACCAATAAAAATGAAGGCATTGCACTGCTTTTTAATATGGGCGCTAATATGATAGTTTCCATGATCGGAGTAGTAAAAACAAATGCTTTCTATATTCCTGTAGACCCGGCTTACCCTCAAGAAAGAATAGGTTACATGCTGGAAGACAGTGCGGCGGAGGTGTTATTGGTAGATAATGAAACCTTGCCTGTAGGAGAGCAAATTAAAGCTGCGAATAAGCAGGTTAGGGTTATCAATATTGATGAGATTGTTGATGATGAGAAGCAGACTGATAACCTGAGGCTTGATAAGGATAAAAGGTCAAAGGCATACTTGCTTTACACTTCAGGCACTACGGGTAGACCTAAAGCAGTTGTGCAAATACATCGCAATGTGCTGCATTTTGCCAGAGTATATACCAATGCTCTCCATATTAGTGAGCAGGATAGATTGACTTTACTGTCCACTTACTGTTTTGATGCCTCTGTAATGGATATTTATGGGGCACTCCTCAATGGAGCCACACTGTACCCGTACAATTTGAAAACAAATGGAATTTCAGCATTTCGCGATCTGGTGTATGGAGAAGACATTACCATATATCATTCTACCCCATCAGTTTTCAGGTCTGTTTTTGATAGCATAGAGAATGGGAAATCTGTACCTCAATCGGTTAGACTGGTTGTTATGGGGGGAGAAGCTGTTGTGCCAAAGGACCTTGAGATCTTCATCAATAATTTTAATGATGATTGTATTTTTATCAATGGCTTGGGACCTACCGAATCAACTATTACGATTCAAAACTTCATTTCAAAAGATATGGCCAAAGCGTCTGGCAGAAGGGGAGTCCCGGTAGGGTATCCCGTAGAGCAGACGGAAGTACTTATTCTTAACCCTCAAGGCAAAGAAGCGGCTGTATTTGAAACCGGTGAGATTGTTTATAAAAGCGAATACCTCGCCCTGGGTTATTGGAATAACAAAGAGGCAACAGAAAAGGCATTTATAGAAGATATTAATGGCAAAGGAGGTAGATATTACAAGTCTGGAGATCAGGGAAGAAGAAGACCAGATGGAACTATCGAATTTTTAGGACGGAATGATAGACAGGTAAAAGTAAATGGCTATAGGGTAGAGCTTGAGGAGATAGAAAGCCAAATGCTAAGGCATGAGCATATCAGCCAGGCCGTGGTTCAGGTGGATGAACAGGGAGGGGGCAGTTGTTTGGTCGCCTATTATACAACTTACAGCAGGCAGCCTTTTGAAGAGAAGGACATAAAGAGCTTTATGTCACACAAGGTAGCTTCGTTTATGCTACCCAGGTTCTTCATTTTTATGGACAAACTGCCACTGACACCTAATGGAAAACTGGACAGAAAAGCACTACCTAAACCTACCCTTACCTCAGAGAAAAAGTGGGCTCCGTCTACAGAAATAGAGAGTAGACTGGCATCTCTGTGGGCAGATATGCTTCAGGTATCAAGAGAGTCTATACCCAATGATCAAAGCTTTTTTGAGGTTGGAGGAGATTCTCTCAAATTACTTCAGCTCAATGACAGAATAAACAGGGAGTTTTCGGTGAAATTGGATATCGTGGATCTCTTTAGATATCCAACGTTGGAAGGAATGGCTAACCTGACAGAGGGGGTAAGCACTAAGAATGACGTTGACCAGGCCACTGATGAAGAAGTGGAAGGACTGTCAGACATTATGAATCTATTGAATTAACCTAAGCACTAAACTATAGTATGCAAAAGTATAACGGAATGGAAATTGCGATTGTGGGTATGTCATGTCAATTTCCTGGAGCGAAAGATGTATTAGAATTTTGGCAGAACTTAAAAGATGGAAAGGAGTCTATAAAACAGTTTTCGAAAGAAGAACTCCTGGCGGCAGGTGTGCCAAAAGAAGTGATTGATAATCCCAGGTATATCGGGGCACGGGGAGACCTTTCAGAAGCGGAATATTTTGATTCAGAATTTTTTGGATACCGGGCTGCAGAGGCTAAGCTAATGGACCCCCAGCTCAGACTCTTTTATCAGCATTGCTGGAAAGCTGTGGAGGATGCTGCCTACGACCTGCATACATATGATGAGAAAATAGGCTTGTTTGCCGGAGGTGGACCTAACAATAACTGGGAAAACGCAGCTATTTTATCTAATACAGAAGGAGAGGTAGAGGAGGTTACAGCATCTCAGTTGCGCAATATATCCTATCTAAGCACCCGGGTTTCTTATAAGCTTAACCTTAAAGGGCCTTCACTCTATGTGAATACTACTTGCTCTACGTCGCTGGTGGCCATACAGCGTGCATGTATGAGTTTACTATTGAGAGAGTGTAAAATGAGTCTTGCCGGAGGTGTATTTATTACCAATTACCCGGATCGTGGTTACCGATACGAAGAGGGTATGATTTACTCCAAAGATGGTCATTGCCGTGCTTTTGATCATCAGTCCAGCGGTACAGTAGCGGGAGAGGGTATTGGCGTATTGCTCTTAAAAAGATTGGATGATGCCCTGAAAGATGGGGACACTATTCATGCCGTGATCAAGGGGAGTGGAATCAATAATGATGGAGCGCAGAAAGTATCTTATACTGCTCCAAGTGCTGATGGACAGCAGGAAGCCATAATGAAGGCTTTGAAAATGGCCAAGGTGCCTAAGGAAAGCGTTACTTACATTGAAACCCATGGTACAGGTACAGCTTTGGGTGATGTGATTGAAGTGGATGCACTTAACCGCGTTTATGGCGAGAGTGATCAGCCCTATTGTGCATTAGGGTCTGTTAAAACCAATATCGGGCACCTCGTTGCAGCATCAGGCGTGGCAGGGATTATCAAGACTATAATGGCCCTAAAGCATGAACAGATACCACCTTCACTTAACTTTGAAGTACCCAATCCTAAAATCAATTTTCACAGATCTCCATTCTACGTTAATACTGCACTTAGGAAATGGGATGGAGGTAAGTACCCACTTCGAGCAGGTGTGAGTTCTTTTGGTATAGGGGGTACAAATGTTCACATGATATTGGAGCAGGCACCTCGAAAAGAGGAGACACCAGCCCCGGCAAGAAACCTGCAATTACTTCAGTTTTCTGCGAAATCAGAGAAAGCGCTTGATAATAACATGGCCAACTTCAGGGATTTTTTATTGGAGTATCCTGAAACCAACCTGGCCGATGCCGCCTATACTTTACAAACAGGAAGGTCTGAGTTTTCATATCGTAAGACATTAGTTGCCGATTCTGTACGAGAGGCCATTACCAGGTTGAGAATTCCCGCAGATTTGAAAGTAACAAAAGCATCAAAATCAGCTAAGAAACTGACGTTTATGTTTAGCGGACAAGGAGGTCAGTATCAGGGTATGGGAATGAAACTCATGCAGGAAAAAGTGTTTAGACAGTATGCCACCCAAAGTTTTGAAATCGCTAAAAGGCTCACCGGTAAGGATTTTTATAAGATACTTGAGTCTTCACCTGAAGAGGTGGATCAGACCATGAACAGCCAGCCTCTCATATTTATTATCCAGTATGCGCTGGCAAAGCAACTCATGCATTTGGGGTATCAGCCTGATGTACTGTTAGGCCACAGCATTGGAGAGTATGCTGCTGCGTGCATCTCAGGAATACTTGATCTGGAGGATGCTCTTAAGTTGGTTATTGCCAGAGGTGAGCTTATGCAGCAGCAGGAAAAAGGTCAGATGCTGAGTGTGGCAATGGGAAGAGATGAGCTCATATCATGGCTTTCTGGTAGGGAAAATATTTCAATTGCTGCCTCTAACAGCTCGGCACACGCTGTGGCTTCAGGTAGTATAGAGGCCATAGAAGATTTGAGGCTAAGTCTCGAAGAAAAAGGAATACATTCCAGAGTACTGCATACATCCCATGCTTTTCATTCGTACATGATGGAACCTGTCTTAGAGCCATTTAGGAAGACATTGGACGAAATATCTTTTCACAGACAGGAAATACCGGTAATTTCCAGTGTGACAGGACTCTTGGTTGATGGTGAGATGCAGGACAAAAGCTATTGGAGCAATCAAATTGTAGAAGAGGTGCAATTCTCCAGGGCATTAGAAAGCCTGCTTACAGAAAGCTCACTAGCCTGCATTGAAATTGGCCCGGGAGATTCCTTATCAACCTTTGTCAGGTCACATGACCACAAGACGGATGATCATGATGTGTTTAATACTATAAGTAAACCCGATCAGGTCATTAATGATAACAGATACCTGCTGCAAACCATCGGAAAGCTATGGTCAACGGGACTGAGACCAGACTGGAACAAATTCTATGAGCATGAAAATCGTAGCCGTATTAATCTACCGACATACGAGTTTGACAAAGTAGAATACCCACTTTATGTGGACTCTTACAAAATGATATCGGACCTTATCGCTAAAGGCGGTGGGGCATCTCCTAATCCCGCAGAGTGGACACATAAACTTATTTGGGAAATAGATGCAATGTCTACTGCTGGCAAGACTGATGAAAAGCCTGTGTGGATCTTTAGCTACAATGAAGATTTACAGCAGACTTCCCATGTTGAGGGTAATTACAATGTCCGGCTGGGAGCTAATTACCAACAAATTACCGACAGACAGTTTGAGATTAACCCGGCTGATCCATCGCATTTTACCCGTCTCTTTGAAGAGACCAATATGGGGGATGTTCGTATAGTTTATGCTTTGGATAATCGTACAGAGAGTAATACCAATAGCCAGGTAGAAACATGCTATTATGGTTTGATCAATCTGGCTAAGGCATTAGGGGATAGAAAATCACAAACAGAGGTTGACCTGTTAACAGTTACTTTTGGAGGATATAAAGTGCTCGCGGAAGACAGTGTCAATCCATTTTATGCTCTGGCAGCAGGAGTAACTAAAATGATCACTAAAGAATATGCCACTATTAAGGGGATGCAGTTAGATCTTCCGGAAGAAAAAGAGTGGTTGTCTATTGCCTCAAAAGAGCCTATAGCTTTGAGTGAAGTAGTTGCCTATAGAAAAGGTATGAGGTTTAAGCAGGGAGTGAAACCATTTGCCTTAAAGGCTGAGAATAAAATGCCGGTATTTAAGGATAAAGGTGTATATCTGATATCAGGAGGTACAGGAGGAATAGGTCTGGCACTTGCCCGGCAAATGGCCGAAGAAACAAATGATGCTCACTTTATACTCATTGGTAGAAAGGAGTTGCCTGAACCGAAACATTGGGTACAAAGTGATAGTGATACGGTAAAAAGGATCAGGGAGATTGAGACTGCCGGGGGACAAGTTCATTATATAGCCATGGATATAGCTGATAGAACGTCTTATTCATCACTTAGGGAAAAGATTAGTCAAATAGGTCAGGTAAATGGAATAATTCATGCGGCAGGAAGTATTGACAAGGGAGGAATTATTCAAAACCGGGACAGAGCGGCAGATAGTGCATTGATCAATACAAAGGTTTTTGGAGCACTTAACTTGCTTGAAGAGTTTGCACATGATCAGTTGGATTTTTTCTTGAATTGTAGCTCGGCTGCAGCCTTTAAAGCACCCGTGGGAGAAGTGGGGTATGTGTCAGTCAATTTGTTTTTAGATGCCCTTGCATATCAATACCCTGCAGTGAGGAGTATAGGTTGGAATGCCTGGTCAGAAAGTGGAATGGCTGTAAAAGCTGGAAATGGAATGGTAGGGGTTAATAGCGTAAGCAATAAGGAGGGCTTCTTGCTTTTCAGGAATATGCTTAAGAGCCAGGAATCTCATGTTATAATATCCAGAAGCATGCTGACGGCATTTCAGAAAGCAGATGATGTTAATGAAAAAGGGGAGGAGCAAGCTAACCATACCAATGAAAACTCAACTAATCAGGCAGCGACGGTTGAGGAGAGGTTAATAGCATTGTGGGAAAGGTTTTTTGGCAAAGAGACCATTAAACCATTTGATGACTTTTTCGAGCTGGGTGGAGATTCGTTAAAGGCATTAACCATGATCAACTGGATCAAGAAGGAGTTTTCCGTGGATGTATTGATCACCGATTTCTTCAAGAGATCCTCAGTGAGACAGTTAGGTGAGTTTATTGAAGATACTTTAGGTTCTGCAAGGGAAAATGTGATCCCTAAGGCAAAACTGGCCCCAAAATATCCGGTAAGTGCGGCTCAAAACAGGCTATATTTCTTATGGAATTATGATAAAGACTCATTGGGTTATAACCTGCCGCAGTTTGTAAAGGTAGAGGGCGAGCTGGATAAGGAAAAACTGTCAAAGGCTTTTTCGCAGCTGGTAGAAAGGCATGAAATTTTGCGCACCTCTTTTGTCCATGAAGGAGATCAGGTATATCAAAAAGTGCAAAACGTAAATTTTGAAGTGGAACATGCCATAATTCATGAAAATGAGCTGGAAGTATATTTTGATGAGTTTTGTAAACCTTTCGATCTGTCAAAAGCCCCATTACTCAGGGTTAAACTGCTCAAGATAGAAGATGCCCTACATTATTTGTTAGTGGATATCCATCATATTGCTACAGATGGTATTTCTCAGGGAATCTTACTCAATGAATTTGCCGCATTATATGCAGGTGAAGCGCTGGAAAAACCACAAATCCAGTACAAAGACTTTGCAGTATGGCAAAAGGAGCAAACAGGAGAAACGAGTTGGAAAACTCAGAAGTCCTTTTGGGTGGAGCAGTTTGAAGGAGAGCTCCCTGTGTTGGATTTACCTGCCGACTATAAGAGACCGGTGGAGCGTCAAAAACCAGGAGGGAAAGTTAGCTTCGAAATAGAATCTGAATTACAATCACAGATAGCTTCATTTAATGAAGAGCAGCATATAACTTCATTTATGTTCCTATTCTCGGTATACAGTTTGCTGCTTGGCAAATTGGCTAGAACAACCGATGTGGTTATTGGAACACCAACTGCCGGAAGGCCACATCATGATGTGGAAGGCTTGGTTGGTATGTTTGTAAATACATTGCCTATCCGTAGCCGTTTTGAGGATAAGATGACTTTCAGTGAGTTTGTCCAAAACGTTAAAAATATTTCACTTCAGGCCTTTGAGAATCAGCAGTACCCTTTTGAGGAACTACTTAACGATTTAAAAGTTCGCAGAGAAAGCAATAGACATCCACTATTTGATGTCATGTTCTCCCTTCAGAATTTTGGTGGAGCTGCTATTCAAATCCCTGGTATTACACTGAGGAGACAAGAAAGAAAATTAGGCCATAATAAGTTTGATTTGAGTCTTACTGGTTACGAAGGAAAAGACAGATTGCTTTTTAATTTCGAATACTCAGGTGATCTTTTTGATGGATCAACTATTGAGCGCTTTGCCAAATGCTTCCGACAAATATTGGGACAGGTTGCGGGTAATCCGGATATTCTCATTTCCGATATTAAACTGGTAGATGAAAAAGAGTATGAATTGGTAGTAAATGAGTTTAATCAGACCGGAAAGCTTTACCCTGATAATACTACCATTCTGGATCTTTTTGAGAAGCAGGTTGAGGAAACACCTGATGCCAACGCTGTTTATCATGAAGATGTCGTTTTGAATTACAGACAATTAAACAGAAAAGCCAATACGCTGGCCAATAACCTACAGAGCTATGCTATTGGTGAAGGAAGTATTGTGCCTGTTGTTATGTCAAGAGGCATTGATTTTCTGGTGTCTGCAATTGCTATATGGAAGCTGAAGGCAGCACCGGCTCCGCTCAGTATTTATTGGCCGGAAGCCAGGATAAAAAATGCCATAGCAAAGTTAAATGCACCAGTAACCCTTGTAAACAATATGGGTGTTGATGAGAGCGGGCTAAGTATTGAAGAAGGATTTCATTTAGTGGAATCAGGTTTGTTGGAAGAAACCGAAAGTAACCTGCCGGAAAAGCCAGGAACAGAGCTCCCGATGTATATATTTCATACATCGGGAACTACAGGTATGCCGAAGGCGGTGGTAGTACCTCACAAAGGAGTTTATAACAGGTTTATGTGGATGAATGACTACTTCGGTAAAGCATCGGCGCAATCTGTGTTAAGAACAACAAAGCACATCTTTGATAGTGCTATCTGGCAATTAATGTGGCCATTGGTTAATGGAGGGCAGACTGTTATCCCATCGGAAGAGAGGATGCTGGATCTGAGGTATTTCAATGAGCTCATAGAAGAATATGGGGTTACCATGACTGATTTTGTTCCCTCACTATTTAACGAAATGGTAAGGCAAATGAAGGCTGGAACTAATGAGTTTAACCCTTTTAAATTGAAGGATATCGTTATAGGGGGAGAGGCCATTACACCAGAGACCACGAATTTCTTCATTCGGAAATATCCTCAAATAAGACTCACAAACTTGTATGGGCCAACTGAGGCAAGTATAGGCTGTGTTTACTATCCTGTGGAAGAAGAGAAGGAGATTATACCCATTGGTAAACCTATTAGCAATACTAAGATCTACATTTTGGATCAAAACAAGCAGGTAGTTCCTGTTGGAGTTCCCGGTGAGTTGTGTATTGCAGGAGTCTGTCTGGCTACAGGATATTTTGGAGATAATGTACTAACAGACGACAAGTTTGTTGCAGATACATTAGATTCGCAGCCCGGCAAAATGTACAAGACCGGAGATCTGGCTAAATGGCTTCCTGACGGAAATATAGCTTTCCTGGGTAGAATTGATGATCAGGTAAAAATAAGGGGCTACAGGATAGAGCTTGGTGAAATACAGTCAATATTAAATAAGGCCAATGGAGTAAATGAATCGGTGGTACTTGTTCATGATAATGATCTTGGAAATAAAATCCTAATAGCTTACTTGGTAGTATCTGATGCTTATGATGAAGCCGATACAAGGGAGTACCTTAAGGCGCAGTTACCTAACTACATGGTTCCGTCTCGATTGATAACCATGGAAAAGTTACCTGTACATGAAAGTGGAAAAATAGATAAAGCAAAGCTGCCTAAGCCTGATTTTAAGCAAGAGAGAAAGGCTCCTAAGAATGAAGTAGAACAGCAACTGGTCAACATATGGTCAGGCCTTTTGGGCATTGGTACCGAAGAACTCAGTGTGGATGCAAATTTTTTCGAAATGGGAGGTCACTCACTCATGGCAATCCGTGTGGTAAGTGCAGTAAGGGAAGTGTTGGGTGTTAACCTTACCATCAAGTCAATTTTTGTCTACCCAACCATAGAAGAGTTGGCAGATTATTTAGGTGTATTTGCACCTGCAGAAGAAGGTGAAGATGAATATGAGTCGTTTGAGATCTGACGTTAAACGATAAGTTACATTTAGTTATATCATATAAGTCCTGATAAAAAAATGGATGCATTAAATATTATAACCGAAGCTCACGAAAGTGGAATATCATTGTTTTTAAATGAAGAGGGTGAGCTCAAGGTTAACGTACCTAAAGGTACACAGCTAAGTCCCGCACTGCTTGAAAAAATCAAGGCAGGGAAAGAAGAGTTAAAATCGTTTCTGAAAAAGAATCTGGCAGTAGCCAAGTCTGTGAAAAAGGGTTTGACTATAAAAAAAGTTAATAGAGGGGAACTGGACAAAATACCATTGTCGAGTTCTCAGGAATCGCTATGGTTTATAGATCAAATAGAAGGAGGATTGGCCTATCATATTCCTTTTTCTATTGAAATAACTGAAGACTTCGAAAAGGAATATTTGGCCAGAGCATATAGTGAGCTTATCAACCGTCATGAACCGTTAAGGACGGTAATTAAAGAAAAAGGAGGGATTCCTTACCAATTGGTGCTTGACAAAGGAGAGTGGAAATTTGAAGAGATTGAAGGGGGTGAGTTCTCTAAAGAATCATTTGATGAGCTACTAAAGGAACAATTGCTGGAGCCATTCAACTTATCTGAGGGACCTTTATTAAGAGCAAAACTAGTAAAATACAGCGATAGGTATATTTTTCTTATAGTTGTACATCATATTATTTTTGATGGATGGTCGACTGCAATTTTTGGCAATGAATTGAGTCAGTTATACTTTGGAGCATCACAGAATAGTTCATCTGCCCTTAAGCCATTAGAGATCGAATATGCTGACTACGCAGTTTGGGAGAAGGCTCGGCTTACTGATGATTTTCTTAAAAAGTATCTCAGTTTTTGGGAAGAAGAACTTGAGAACACTGAGCCCACCACATTGCAGGGAGACTTTAGCAGACCCCAGGTTTTATCTGGAAGTGGTGATATTATTGAACAATATATTGATCGTCAGTTGTCTGAGGGCCTTAAAGATTTGGCGGCTAAGCAGAATACTTCATTATACATACTCCTACTGTCGGTATTTAATTTACTAATCGCCAGATATGCCCGAAAAGATGATGTTGTTGTAGGTTCACCTATTGCCAACCGTAATCTTCCTGAACTTGAGCCGCTTATTGGTTTCTTTACGAATACTTTGGTGCTTAGAAACCGAATCCAAAATGACCTTCCATTCAATCAATGGTTGAAGGATGTTTCAGGTCATGTATTTGATGCCTTCGAACATCAGGATATACCATTGATTAAAATTGTGGAACACATGAAAAGCGACAGGGATGCCACATCAATGGTATTGTTTAATATCATGTTTTCGTTAGCTAATTATCCTGAACCCGGCAAAAAGCAAATTGGAGAGTTAAAAGAGCTTGAAGAGATTACTTCACAGTTTGACATTACGCTTCGGGCAAAGGAAGAACCTCAGGGTTTCAATCTGTCTGTTAACTATAGCACTGATCTGTTTTTACGAGAGACAGTAGAGCAGTTTTTAGGTCAGTATATTACCCTTTTGGAGCAGATAGTAGCTGATCCGGAAGCGAAGTTGAGCTCACTGAGCCTGATGAATTCGGGAGAGCAGCAGGCGTTACAATCCATTCATTATAATGCAGAACCATTACCAAAGATCCATGAAACGGTAATGGAGAAGTTTGACCGTCAGGTCTTACTTACACCGGATCATGTTGCCCTTTACGAAAGAGATGAAGAAGTCACCTATAAGGAACTGCAAGCACGATCCAATGCCTTGAGTCATCGGCTTCATGCCAAAGGTGTCCGTCCTGGTGATATAGTGGGTGTAAGTATGGAGCGTTCATCAGACCTGATCACCACCATTTTCGGAATACTCAAAGCAGGATGTGCCTACCTTCCTATAGATTGGACCCAGCCGGATTCACGCCGGGAGTACATCCTTGATCATACCGGGGCTCAATACCTTGTGGCTGATAAAACCACCGGCAGTTTCTATAAAAGTTTTGAGGCAGTTACGGTAGTTGATTACGAGCACTTAATAACAGAGTCTTCAACATCCGAAGAGGAAAACCCGGCGCATGAGTCAGGAATAGAAGATTTGGCATATATCATTTACACCTCAGGATCAACAGGTACCCCTAAGGGAGTGATGGTTGAGCACCGGTCTCTTACAAACCTGATAGAAACCATGCAGGCTCAATACCCTCTGGAGGGCGGAGATAGTTATCTGCTTAAGACCAATGTGGTGTTTGATGTGAGCTGTTCTGAACTATTCGGGTGGTTTGTATCCGGAGGATCGTTGGCCATACTACCTCAGGGCGAAGAATCAGATCCTATAGCTATAAAAGATGCACTTGTTCGATACGGGGTGAGCCATGTAAACTTTGTGCCCTCCATGTTGGGGCTGTTTTTGGAAGAGATAGGAAGAAAAGGAGGTTCAGGTCTTGAGTCGTTGCGTTATATCATTTCAGCCGGAGAGCCACTGGCACGTAATACAGTTGATTATTTTAATAGACTGGGCTTATCTGCACGTTTGGAGAATCTGTATGGTCCAACGGAGGCTACGATCTATGCTACAGGTTATTCAACATCTTCGCATAAAGGCCTGAGAAGTGTTTCGATAGGGAAACCCTTGCGAGGTGTAAAAGCCTATGTTTTAGACAGTGCCAACCAACTGGCAGGTTTAGGAGTACCTGGAGAGCTATGCCTGGGAGGGATAGCCCTGGCTCGAGGGTATTATAACAACCCCGAACTGACCTCAGAGAAGTTTGTAAATAATCCATACGATGGAGAATCAGGAAGCAGGCTATACAAGACGGGCGATTTGGTTCGTTGGCTTCCTGATGGGAACCTGGAATATTTAGGTCGTATAGATGAACAGGTTAAGCTACGAGGCTATCGTATTGAGTTGGGAGAGATCACGCACTGGTTAAAGGAGTTGGAAGGTGTTGCAGAAGGAATAGTGCAGCTTAGAGGAGAGGGTGAAAATCAGTATCTGGTCGGTTACTATGTAAGTGAAGAGGAATTGCTTACTAAGGACATCCGTGAATACCTGCAAGCACACCTGCCATCATATATGGTTCCGGAGTACTATGTACGGATCGAAGAGCTTCCCTTACTGCCAAGTGGCAAAATTGATAAGAAAAAATTACCTGAACCGAACAAAGTTAATCAGGACGTATACATTGCTCCTGCTGATGAAATTGAGGAGGAACTTGTTCAAGCCTGGTCTATACTGCTTGGCACTGATAGTCAACAAATAAGCACTACTGCCAACTTTTTCAAAAATGGAGGACACAGCCTGCTGGCTACCCGAATGATATCGATGATACAAGACAAGTTTGAGGTATCATTCCCGGTTAGGGTCGTTTTTCAATACCCTACTATACAAAGCCTTGCCAAGTACATTCGCATTATAAACAAGGAAGCGGCTCCTGCTGATGAATACGATACAATAGATATTTAATATGGACGATAAAGTACTAAATATTCTTAACGAGCTGAAAAACAGTGGCTCATATGCATATATTGAAGCAGGAAAGCTGCAAATTAAAAAGCCTAAACAGAAAACCATAAGTCCTGAACTAATAGCCGAAATAAAGGACAACAAGCAGGCTATCATTGATTTTCTGAGTTTGTCAGAATCGTCAGCACCAAGCGAAAAAATTAGCCTTGAGAGTCGTAATGGTTTCGATAGGTTACCATTATCCTGTTCTCAGGAAAGAATCTGGTTTATCGATCGGTTTGAGGGATCTACACCCTATCATATGCCAACTTTACGTAAGATTCAGGGGAAACTGGATGTTGATGCACTTCAATATGCCTTTACTTCAGTGATCAACAGGCACGAAATTTTAAGGACCGTGTACAAAGAGGAGGAAGGGAATCCATACCAGGTGATCCTTGACCAATTGCCGGAATGGCCGGTAACCCGGTTGAGTTTGCCAGATAAGTCCCATGAAGAGATTATGAGTCTGGCAGCAGAAGAAACCAGGAAGCCCTTTGACCTGTCAGAAGATATTTCCTTGCGAGCGACCCTGATCAGGGTAACAGAAGAAAGTTACTACTTCATCATGGTAATGCATCACATTTCATCTGATGGGTGGTCTATCCCTATTTTTTATGAAGAGTTGATGGAGCTTTATCAATCAAGAATTGAAAAACGGCAATCCAATTTGAAGGATTTGGGGCTGCAATATGCAGACTATGCCTGCTGGCAAAGAAAACAACTTGAAAACAATACCCTTGATAGTAAATTAAGCTATTGGGAAAATAAACTAACCGGCTACGAACCCCTTAATTTACCCACTGATTTCCCACGACCAACCGTAAAAAGTTCAAGCGGAGCTTTGTATAGTGGTATGGTTCCGGTAGAAATAAGCCAATCTATCAATGACCTTTGTGCCAGAAGTGAAACCACACAGTATATGTTTTTACTGGCGGCGCTAAGTGTATTATTACATAAATATACCGGACAGTATGATATTGTAATTGGAAGTCCTATTGCTAACAGGCTGCATAAGGAGACGGAGCCCCTGATTGGCTTTTTCCTTAATACAGTTGCGCTCAGAAGCAAGTTTAAAGGTACTGAGACCTTTCAGGAACTATTGAAACAAGTTAGAAATACCTCTCTCGAGGCATTTCAACGTCAGGATGTGCCTATTGAGAAAATTATTGAACGAGTAGAGAGCAAGAGAGATATAAGTAGGAGTACCCTTATTCAAACCCTATTCGTTTTTCAAAACACCCCGGAAGGCGAATCTAAAGAACTATCGGATATTCAATTGGCCTGGGAATCCGTCGGACAGCATACTTCTAAATTCGATCTGACCTTTACGATTACCAGTACCGCTCATGGCCTGAGAGTCTATATCACCTATTGTGATGACCTCTTTAAGGAGGAGACCATGAAGAGAATGATGAGTCACTATAAAAACATTCTCAAGAATGTCGTGAAGGAACCGACTTTGTCTATAGATCAAATCAATATGCTGAGTCAGGAAGAGCAAAATGCTTTGTTCAGGTATGAGATAAGTGAGTATGGTTTTGAAAATGTGCATGAAATAGTAAGAGCTACCGCCAGGCAGTTTCCGGAGAAGATTGCTGCATGTTATAAAGATCAGCAACTAAGCTATGGTGAGTTGAATAGCAAGGCTAATACACTGGCTAAGCAGCTGTTGGAACAGGGGGTTGAGCAGAATGATTATGTTCCCGTGGTTATGTCCAGAGGTCTGGATTATGTGGTATCAACTCTGGCAGTATTGAAGTGTGGAGCTGCCTTTGCGCCATTGAGTATTTATTGGCCTTCAACCAGGCTGGATGAAATTATAGGATCTTTACAGGCTAAAGTTATACTGACTAATGCCAAGGGATTATCGGAAAGTGGGTTAGTATCAGATCATTTGCTTTTGGTTGATGCAAACCAGTTGAATGACAGTGAAAAAGATATATCTATAGCGGCAAAATCAGAGGACGCAATGTATGTGTTTCATACTTCCGGAACTACAGGCAGGCCTAAAGGAGTAGTTGTTCCACATGGAGGGGTAATGAACAGGCTTTACTGGATGAATGAGTATTTTGGTAAGGAAGCTGCCAGGTCTGTATTGCGTACCACACAACATATCTTTGATAGTTCAGTATGGCAGATTTTCTGGCCATTAATGAACGAGGGGCAAACAGTGATCCCCTCAGAAGATCAACTGCTTTCAGCAAAATATTTCAAAGAGATCGTATCAGGGTTTAATATTACCATGACGGATTTTGTACCGGCATTATTCAGCGAGATAGTGCATGAAATGATGGAACAAGGAGCTGGTGATGATCTGAATAGCTTGAAGGAAATCGTAATAGGAGGAGAAGAGATACAGGTAGACGCAGTTAACCAGTTTAAGAAGATTTACCCTGATGTGAGGGTAACCAACCTTTATGGGCCGACAGAGGCAAGTATTGGTTGTGTATTCCATGAAGTTAAAGAAACAAATAATAAAATCATTCCAATCGGAAAGCCGATAACCAACGCCAGAGTCATGGTGGTGAGTGAAGGAAGGCAGCTTGTACCGGTAGGGGTTTCAGGAGAGTTGTTTATCGGTGGCATCCCTGTGGCCAAGGGTTATTTACAGGAAGATAAAACTAGAGAAAGCTTTGTTAGCAATCCCATAACAGGAAATAAAGAGGAGACCTGGTATAAAACAGGCGATTTGGTAAAATGGACTTCGCAGGGAGATCTGATCTTTATGGGAAGAAAAGATGATCAGATTAAACTCAGAGGTTACCGCATAGAGCCTGGCGAAATTGAGTCACATATCATGGGGACAGAACAGGTGATCACCTGTAAGGTTATTTTGCAGGAAGTAGCATCACAAAAGAATCTGGTTGCCTATGTAGTACCTTCACCTCATTTTAATGAGAATCAACTGCTCATATCGCTAAGGAAAAGCCTGCCGGACTATATGGTACCCGCATTCATTGTGCCATTGGAAAAGCTTCCTTTGGACAGCAATGGGAAAATCAACAAAAAAGAACTTACCACAGCAACACTCGATTCGGTAGTAGCCTTGAACAGACCTGCCAATGAAACAGAAGAAAAGCTGGTGGAGATCTGGCATAGTTTGCTCGGAATACCCAAGGAAAATATTGATGTAAAAAAGACCTTTTTCGAGCTTGGAGGTCATTCTCTTTTGGTAATCAGGCTAGCCTATCAAATTGAAAAAGCATTTGGTATACAGTTATCATTACAACAACTTTTTAACTTTTCATCCATAGTGGAGCTGGGCAAGTTGATAAGTATTTCAACATCATCACAAGATCATAAATCAGAAGAAAAAGTATACGACTTATAATAAGTTAAATGAGTAGGAAAGAAATTGTAGGGCTTCTGATTGAAGCCAATGAGAAGAATATCGCACTATTTCTTGAAGGGGATAAACTAAAATACACGCTAAAAAATGATACGGTAGCAGATGAATCTTTTTTAGCGCAGTTAAGGTCACATAAAGAAGAGATCAAGGAGTTTTTAAAAAAGCAATCTGCTGATATTGTTAAGCCTCAGGATAACTCCATCATCCCTTTTGACAGGCGGGAAGTATTAAGAGTGCCTCTGTCATTTTCTCAGGAGAGACTGTGGTTTATTGACCGCTTGGAGGGGAGCTCACATTATCATATCCCTACTATTTTAAAATTAGCCCCGGGGATTGAGGAGGAAGGCGTGAAATACGCTGTTAATGAGCTAATCAATAGGCATGAAACCCTTCGCACAATTTATAAGGAGGACGGGCAGGGGCCATACCAGGAAATCTTACCGAAGGGCAAATGGCCTTTTACAGTTAGTGAGTCATCAGAGGAGGATCTTCAAAAGCATATACACCATGTTAGTAAGAAGCCCTTTGAGCTTTCCAATGACTGCATGCTGAGAGCAGAGTTGATCAAGTTACCATCTGACCATAAGGTACTTGTGTTGGTTGTACACCATATCGCGTTTGATGGATGGTCGCAACCGATATTTATTCAAGAGTTAAAAACATATTATGGGAAATGGGTTAGTGGAGATGTAACAGGACTTCCACCATTGCCGGTTCAGTATGCAGACTATGCCATGTGGCAGAGGACCTTTATGCAGGGCGATGTATTAGAAAATACCATGCTTTTTTGGGAGAAGCAATTAAAGGGATTATCACCCCTCAGTCTGAAAACAGATTACCCCCGGCCTCCCGTTCAAAGTACAAGAGGTAAAACTGTAACCTTCCCTATGCCGGATAAATACAGGGGCGCATTAAAGTTGTTTTCAGCTAAAGAAGGAGTAACACAGTTTATGGTACTTTTTGCTGCATTCAATGTGTTGTTAAGCAGGTATACGGGAAAAACTGATATCTGCATAGGAACACCTGTAGCTAACCGCTCTAAAGAGGAACTTTCGTCACTTATTGGCTTTTTTGTAAATACGCTGGCTATAAGATGTAATCTTGATGAGGATATGAGCTTTTTGCAATTGCTTACCCATGTCAAGGCCACTTTATTGGAAGCATACGAACATCAGGAGTTACCATTTGAAAAGATCATAGACCGGCTGGGTGTTTCGCGCGATATCAGTCGAAATCCGCTTGTCCAAATATTATTTGTTTTCCAGGAGGCTAATAAGGGTAACTTTAGTCGTGAGCAGGTTCAGGGATCAGGACCTATACAGATCATCTCACAATCATCAGATAGCAGCAAGTTCGATCTGACTATGTCGGTAGCTAATGATGAAAAAGGTCTGAGATTAAGTGTTAATTACTGCACTGACCTGTTTAGTGAGAAAACAATGAAGAGCTTGCTGGCACATTTCGCACAACTCATTATCTCTGCATTGGAGCATCCCGAAGCGCCTGTTCACAGGCTCAGGATGGTAGGAGAAGCCGAAGAACATAAGTTGATGAAGTGGTCGACAGGGCCAACTCAAGCGTTAGATGGAGCAGGGCTTTTGGAAATGTTTGTGAAACAGGTAAAAAAGCACCCTGATAAAGTTGCGATTGTCTACGAAAAGGAATCGATGACATACCGTGAGGTGGATGTTGCTTCAGACTATCTGGCCAAGTTGTTAAGTGAGGCAGGAGTAAACAGCAATGATTATGTAGTCATTTGTCAGAGTAGGTCTTTAGCTCTTATTGTAAGTATACTGGCAGTTACCAAAGCCGGAGGAACATATGTTCCCCTTGATCCTAACCACCCGGCCAGTCGTATGGAATGGGTGCTTAGCGATCTGGGAGCTAAATTTGCTATTGTTAATGACAGTACCACAAAGTTTTTTGAGTCGTTTGATATAGAGCTTTTTCAGGCAGATTTGAGACCTGCACCATGTAGCTATTCTGCGGCATTACGGGCACCTGATCAATTGGCTTATGTAATTTATACTTCAGGTTCTACAGGCAGGCCGAAAGGTGTGATGGTCAGGGAAAAGTCTCTGCTAAATCTTATTCATTGGCATAAGGAAAGATTCGGAGTTGATGAACACAGTCACTCAACCGTGGTGGCGGGTGTTGGTTTTGATGCATCTGCCTGGGAGATTTGGCCATACCTGCTTACAGGAGGCACATTACATGTTATAGATGATAATACAACACTGTCAGTGATTGACTTGGTTAATGTGTTTGAGTCTAAACAAATTACACACAGCTTTCTTCCCACGGCTCTGGTGCCTGATTTTGTGAAGTATACAAAAGAAAGGTCCATGAGCTTGAAGCATATGCTAACGGGTGGGGATGCTTTACCTGTCCTTGATGTATCAGGGCTGACTTATGCGGTACATAATAATTATGGCCCCACAGAAAATACGGTGGTGTCGACCGCACATCTACTCACTCAGGGTAATGAAAAGCAGGCCCCTGCAATTGGTAAACCGATTAACAACACCTATGCTATTATTCTTGATCGGCATATGAATGTTGTTCCAGGAGGAGTTGAAGGAGATCTCTATCTGGGAGGAGAGCAACTGGCCTCTGGCTATTTAAATAATAAAGAACTCACTGAAAAAGCATTTCTGGATAATCCACTGGCATGGGGTGGAAGTAAAATATATAAAACCGGAGATCGGGCCTCATGGGATGAAAACGGGGATATATTCTTTGCCGGAAGACAGGACGATCAGGTAAGTATAAGAGGTTTTCGTGTTGAGCTTGGAGAGGTGCAGGGAGTGTTTCAGACCGCTCCTGGAGTCGATCAATGTCTGGTGATGGTAAGGGAAGATAACCCGGGAGACAAAAGAATAGTGTCATATATAGTACCCACCCAACATTATAACGAGGATGAGACCCGTGATTATCTTATGGAAAGGTTGCCTAGATATATGGTACCATCAGCAATTGTTAAGATTGACCGTTTCCCATTAACGGAGAATGGGAAAATTGATAAGTCGAAACTTCCGGTACCCAAAATATCAGGAGCAGAGGCATATGCAGCACCTGTTTCGATCACGGAAAAAGCCTTGGTACCTATCTGGGCAGAGCTTTTGAAGGTCGAAGAATATAGTATAGGTATTGACGATGACTTCTTTGTAATGGGGGGACATTCATTGCTTGCGACACGTTTGGTGTCTCAAATTGTCCATAACCTGTCTATTGAACTTACAGTAAAGGATGTTTTTTTAAATCCTAATATACGAGATCTTGCAGCGCATATTGATCTCCTGGAGAAGAAGGAGACCGTGGGTATAGAACCTGCGGAACGAAATGGGATATTGCCTCTTTCCTTCGCTCAGGAAAGACTATGGTTTATTGATAAACTGGAAGGTAGTACACAATATCATATTTCCTCAACTTTCCCTTTGGGAAGTAAGGTGGATGTGGATGGTGTCGCGCATGCATATCGCTCAGTGATTAACCGCCATGAGGTATTACGTACCATTTATAAAGAACAGGATGGTGTGCCGTTTCAGTATGTATTACCAGAGCAAGACTGGAAGCTTGATAAAGTTAATTTATCGGGTGAAGAGTTATCCACTTATATGGATGGCTTTAAAAAGAGGCCTTTCGATCTTGCCGTGGATATTCCGATTAGAGGAGAATTGCTGGAAACAGATAAGGGATTCTTGTTGCTTGTTGTAACCCATCATATAGCTTCAGATGGTTGGTCTCACCCGATCTTTGAAGATGAAATGCAGACATTTTACCAGTCATGGGTTCATAGTACAGAACCAGAATTAAGCCATCTTACCATCCAGTATGCCGACTATGCAGTTTGGCAGCAATCCTATTTTAAAGGACAGTTGCTGTCAGCCAAATTACAGTATTGGAAGGAGAGGCTTACAGGGGCTCAGACACTTGCTTTACCAACAGACTTCCCAAGGCCCGCAGCCATAAGCACTGCAGGAAGGTCAATATTGAGGAGTTTGCCTAAAGAGCGTTTGTCTGAAATTAAATCTTTGTCCGAAAAGAACGGAGCGACATTGTTTATGACTATGTTAAGTGCTTTTCAGCTATTGCTTAGCCGCTATGCCGGGCAGGATGACATTGTTGTTGGTACACCCGTTGCCAACAGGGGACATAAAGAAATAGAGCCGCTAATCGGTTTTTTTGTCAATACACTCGTACTTAGAAATAAAATAGATGATGAAGTAACATTTGTAGAGCTTCTTCAACATATCAAGAGCACAACCCTGTCAGCCTACGAGCATCAGGATGTGCCCTTTGAAAAAATAGTGGAGCGTGTCGAGAAGTCGCGTGACATGAGCAGGAATCCTGTTTTTCAGGTAATGTTCCTGCATCAGATCAATAAACAAAATTCAGTTACACCTGACCATGAAGTTTCCTTTATAACTGAATCAAAATTTGATATTACCCTTTCCATAGTCGAAAACCCAGATCAAGGTTTGAAAGTAGGGCTAACCTACTGTACCGATCTGTTTTTACGGGAGACCATGGAACAGTTTTTAGGTCAGTATATTACCCTTTTGGAGCAGATAGTAGCTGATCCGGAAGTGAAGTTGAGCTCACTGAGCCTGATGAATTCGGGAGAGCAGCAGGCGTTACAATCCATTCATTATAATGCAGAACCATTACCAGAGATCCATGAAACGGTAATGGAGAAGTTTGACCGTCAGGTCTTACTTACACCGGATCATGTTGCCCTTTACGAAAGAGATGAAGAAGTCACCTATAAGGAACTGCAAGCACGATCCAATGCCTTGAGTCATCGGCTTCATGCCAAAGGTGTCCGTCCTGGTGATATAGTGGGTGTAAGTATGGAGCGTTCATCAGACCTGATCACCACCATTTTCGGAATACTCAAAGCAGGATGTGCCTACCTTCCTATAGATTGGACCCAGCCGGATTCACGCCGGGAGTACATCCTTGATCATACCGGGGCTCAATACCTTGTGGCTGATAAAACCACCGGCAGTTTCTATAAAAGTTTTGAGGCAGTTACGGTAGTTGATTACGAGCACTTAATAACAGAGTCTTCAACATCCGAAGAGGAAAACCCGGCGCATGAGTCAGGAATAGAAGATTTGGCATATATCATTTACACCTCAGGATCAACAGGTACCCCTAAGGGAGTGATGGTTGAGCACCGGTCTCTTACAAACCTGATAGAAACCATGCAGGCTCAATACCCTCTGGAGGGCGGAGATAGTTATCTGCTTAAGACCAATGTGGTGTTTGATGTGAGCTGTTCTGAACTATTCGGGTGGTTTGTATCCGGAGGATCGTTGGCCATACTACCTCAGGGCGAAGAATCAGATCCTATAGCTATAAAAGATGCGCTTGTTCGATACGGGGTGAGCCATGTAAACTTTGTGCCCTCCATGTTGGGGCTGTTTTTGGAAGAGGTAGGAAGAAAAGGAGGTTCAGGTCTTGAGTCGTTGCGTTATATCATTTCAGCCGGAGAGCCACTGGCACGTAATACAGTTGATTATTTTAATAGACTGGGCTTATCTGCACGTTTGGAGAATCTGTATGGTCCAACGGAGGCTACGATCTATGCTACAGGTTATTCAACATCTTCGTATAAAGGCCTGAGAAGTGTTTCGATAGGGAAACCCTTGCGAGGTGTCAAGGCCTATGTTTTAGACAGTGCCAACCAACTGGCAGGTTTAGGAGTACCTGGAGAGCTATGCCTGGGAGGGATAGCCCTGGCTCGAGGGTATTATAACAACCCCGAACTGACCTCAGAGAAGTTTGTAAATAATCCATACGATGGAGAATCAGGAAGCAGGCTATACAAGACGGGCGATTTGGTTCGTTGGCTTCCTGATGGGAACCTGGAATATTTAGGTCGTATAGATGAACAGGTTAAGCTACGAGGCTATCGTATTGAGTTGGGAGAGATCACGCACTGGTTAAAGGAGTTGGAAGGTGTTGCAGAAGGAATAGTGCAGCTTAGAGGAGAGGGTGAAAATCAGTATCTTGTCGGTTACTATGTAAGTGAAGAGGGATTGCTTACTAAGGACATCCGTGAATACCTGCAAGTACACCTGCCATCATATATGGTTCCGGAGTACTATGTACGGATCGAAGAACTACCCTTACTGCCAAGTGGCAAAATTGATAAGAAAAAATTACCTGAACCTCAGAGGATATCTGAAAATACCTTTCAGGCTGTGGAAAATGAGATCCAGGAGCTATTAGCAAAAATCTGGTCTGAACTGTTGAAAATAGATGAAAAGTCTATTAGTACAAATGCTAATTTCTTTGAACTTGGAGGACATTCTCTTTTGGCTATCAGGTTAATTTCAAGGATAAAAACACAGCTGAAAGTTACTGTCGCGGTAAAAGATATCTTCCTAAGGCCTACAATAAAAGAGCAGGAAAGCCATATTAATTCTCTTGAAAAGATCGAGAGGGAAGCCGTTGCAGGCCAGATCAAAAGACCGGAAAAGATACCGCTATCGTTTTCTCAGGAGCGACTTTGGTTTATTGATAAGCTTGAGGGAAGTACCCAGTATCATATACCCATAGTTATGAAGCTGGATAAGGGCACTTCTACAGAGGGAATTGCCCACGCCTACAGCGAATTGATCAACCGGCACGAAGTGTTAAGAACAGTTTTTAGAGAAGATCAAGGCGAACCTTATCAAAAAATTCTTGAGCACCAAGCATGGGCATTAAGTTATGGAGAAGCCAACGAAGACGTACTCAATGAGGTAATCCATGAGGAAGTGAGAAAACCGTTTGATCTCGCACATGATCTTATGCTTAGAGCCAAATTGATTAGTCTGGATACTGGGGAGCATGTTCTGATACTCGTTGTACACCATATTTCTTTCGATGGCTGGTCTCAGCCCATTTTTATGAAAGAGCTTGTACATTTCTATCAATCATGGAAGGAAGATAAAGCGCCAGATTTAAAGCCTTTGCCCATGCAATATGCTGACTATGCCATTAAGCAGCGGGAGAGACTAAAAGGTGCTGTACTTGAATCGAAATTGGGATTTTGGGAGCAAGTTTTAAAAGGGGTATCACCTCTTAACCTGCCAACTGATTTTAAGAGGCCGGCGATGCAAAGTACAAAGGGCGGTTTTGTGTCAAAACGACTTTCAGCCGTATTAAGTGATCAAATTTCGAATATTGGGCAGCAGCATAATGTTACCCTTTTTATGACTTTGATAGCTGCTTTTAAAGTATTTCTTTATAGATATACTAGGCAGGACGATATATGTATCGGAAGCCCTGTGGCCAATAGGCAGGATGAAGAGATTGAGCCCTTGATCGGCTTTTTTGTTAATACACTAGCAATTAGAACCGAGGTAAATGGTCAGGCCGGTTTTCTTGATCTCTTGACTAAGGTGAGGGACACTACACTATTAGCATATGATCATCAGGATATTCCTTTTGAAAAAATTGTAGAGAGGGTAGAAAAGCATAGAGATACCAGCAGACACCCTGTATTTCAGGTAATGTTTAGCTTGATTAATTCTGCTACAGATCAGTCTGTGAAGAAAAACAGTGCCATTCAGAGTATTGGAGTGTCACGAGAAAATGCGCTCTTTGATTTAAGCCTGATTGCAGCAGAGAGTCCGGAAGGTTTACAGCTGACACTGGAATATTGCTCGGATCTTTTTGAAGAAGGGACAGCTTTGAGAATGCTGGAGCAGTTTGAAACTTTATTAGAGTCAATTAGCAATACACCGGAAAAACCTGTGGGTGAGCTATCCCTGCTGCCACACAAAGAACAAGACAGAATCCTCAATGAGTTTAACCCCCGTTCGATCAGAGAGAATCAGGGCCATACTTTCCTGGAAATGTTTGACCGGCAAGCCAAAAATTATCCAGAAAGCATAGCGTGTCGTTTTGAATCCGAAGGAATTAACTATAGGTCTGTAGATAATGCTTCCTCAAACCTGGCATCAGAGTTAAAAAACAGGGGTGTTATTTCAGGTGACATGGTGGTTATTTCTATGCAACGCTCTGTTGATATGATCATAGGTATTTTAGGTATATTGAAAGCAGGTGCTGTTTATGTGCCTGTAGATCAGAAGTATCCCGATGAGCGCGTTCAGTATATTCTGAAAGATACACAGGCCAAAATCTTTTTGACCGACCAATATCGTGAAGCAGCTGATGAAGCTGATCAAATTATCATTGGAGAGTTAAACCTGTCCGAAAAGGAAACTGTGTGGGGACATCTCACAGATGTTACCCCTGAAGATACAGCGTATGTCATCTATACTTCAGGAACAACAGGTAATCCAAAGGGGGTAATGATAACTCATGCCAGTCTGGTTTCCAGGCTTGAGGAGGAGGTGAAATTACTTTCGTTTTCTAAAGATGATGTGGCATGTTTGTCTACAAATTTTGTTTTTGATGTTTCTGTACTCGAAATATTTCTAACCCTTTATGCCGGGGGTACTTTAGTGATACCCAGCGAAGAGCAGGTGCAGGATTTTGCTCTGCTGGCATCTTTGATTGGTCAGGAGGGAGTGACAGTACTTCAAGGTACTCCCAGCCAGCTGGCAGGGCTTACTGAGTACTTTGCAGATGATCAGGATTTATCTCAATTGCGATTGATCTGTATTGGAGGTGAATCATTGAATTCAACGATCATCAGGCAGATTAAAAGTGTTTTGCCAAATGTGCAGATCAATAACCATTACGGGCCAACGGAAACCACAATAGACGCTGTTTGTCTGCAAAATGTGGAGACCTTTAGGCGTAATGTTATTGGCTTTCCTTTACCCGGTGTGTATGCCTATGTAATGGGTGACAATATGGATCTAATGCCAGTTGGCATTTCCGGGGAATTATATCTTGGTGGAGCAGGTGTTGCTCTGGGGTATTTAAACCAACCTGGTCTTACGCGAGAGAAGTTTGTTGATAATCCCTTTGTAGATGGTGACAGGCTATATAAAACAGGTGACATTGTAAGGTGGTTGGCCAATGGTTCATTAGAATATCTGGGCAGGGCAGATACCCAGGTGAAGATAAGAGGCTTTAGAATTGAATTAGGAGAGATAGAAGCCGCTCTACAGGATATGCAAGGCATATCACAATGTGTAATTGATGTATACGAGAAAGTGGAGGGCGACCCATCCCTGATTGCCTATGTCGTACCTTCTCAACATTATGATGAAAGAGAAGTACTGCTTCAGCTAAAAAAGCAATTGCCAGCATATATGCTACCTGCCCATTTCATTACACTGGACCATATTCCACTTACTATTAATGGAAAAGTGGACAGGAAGGCATTGCCAGAACCTGAGCTAACAGATAAAAATGATTATGTTCCGCCGCAAAATAAGCTACAGCAGCTTTTGGTGGATGTTTGGGCGGAGTTACTCAGTATTGATAGTGAAAAAGTTAGCATTGATGATAACTTTTTCCAACTGGGAGGACACTCGCTGTTGGCTGTAAGGTTAATGGCCAGATTGAAGAAAGTCCTCTATGTACAAATGCCCATAGCTGCTTTATTTGAGTGTCCGGATATACGTTCATTAGCTCTTAAAATAGAAATGGTGATGGAGGGGCAGTCTCAGGAACAAGCGTCTACACTTATACCCATAAATAAGTCTGGTACGAAAAGACCAGTATACCTCGTTCACGGTGGAGGAGGTAGTCCAATGGTCTTTTATCCATTAGCCAGTAAACTTGGAAAAGATCAGCCGGTTTATGCATTTCAGGCTCAGGGGTTTGAAGGTTTAGACAATCCGCTTGAAACGATAGAGGAAATGGCTACTCAGTATTTAGATGAGCTATTGAAACAGCCTCATGATGGATCATTCATCATTGGTGGTTACTCCTTTGGTGGTAGCATTGCTTATGAAATGGCGCTAAGGTTGGTGCAAATGGGATATAAAGTGGAACACCTCATTTTATTTGATGCTATGGTGCCTTATGTAAAGCAACAGAACCCTTTCCAAAGCGAAGATGAACTGTTACATGGCATTGCAGAAGTGTTTTGCCTTATGTACGGAAAATCCATTAGTCTGAAGGTTGAGGATATAGCAGATCTTGATCATCATCGTAAGTTTGATAAAATACATTCAAGTGTTCTGGACTGCGGAATTGAAGTTTCGATTAATCAATTGAAAGGTTTCATTACAGTATACAGGACTAATCTTTTTTGTGAATACCATCCGGATATTAATACCAAACCGAAATTCCCTATCACTCATTTTAGAGCGAAGCAGATGACTTTCTGGCAAAAGGATAATGAGTCGGAGTTTGATTGGAAAGGCTTTACTACAGGGAAAGTAGTGGAGCATACTTTGGAAACAAACCACTGGACACTGCTTAATGTAGCTGGAGCTGCAAGGATTGGAGAAGAGCTTGATAAAACCCTTTAATAAAATAGAAGTGAAAAATTGTTTTAAATTATTTATCTGCCTGGTTATATTCTTAAGCCAGTTTATGACTTTAACCGTTGATGCTCAGGATATCACGGGCCGGTTAAGAGTAATGGCGGAGGAGCAAAGAGAGAAAGCTCATATACCGGGAATGGTCATGATAGTGGTCAACAAAAGTGAGACTTTCGTTGAATCATTTGGGTATGCAGACCTTCAGGCTGGTAAAAAAGTTGATAGTCAGAGTCTTTTTCAGCTTGGATCGTTAAGTAAGGCGTTCACCTCTCTTGGAGTATTAAAGTTAGTGGATCAGGAAAAACTTAGTTTAGATGATAAGGTTAGTGAATATCTGCCATGGCTCCAATTTTATTATGAAGATAACCCTGTTAGTGTAACCATGCGGGATTTGCTTCATCATACAAGTGGTATCCCATGGGAGACAATAGCCGATATACCGGAGGCCAATGATGAAAATGCATTGCTTCGAACCGTAGAGGCTCTCAAAGGCCAGGAACTGAGATTTGAGCCAGGAGAGGAATTTGAGTATGCTACTATCAACTATGATGTGCTGGCATTGGTTATACAAACTATAACGGGACGTGCCTTTGAAGACTTTTTGCAAAAAGAAGTTATTGATCCCTTAAGCCTACAACACACCAGTATAGGGGCACCAAACGATTCATCAGAAATGACAGTTGGGTATAAAAACTCATTTTTTCAGCCTAAAGCCTACAATGCACCTGTTTATCGTGGCAATAATGCAGCAGGGTATGTCATATCTAATGCTGATGATATGGCCAGATGGTTAAAAATTCAATTGGGACAGGAGCCAAATGCATTGTCCGGACTAATTGCTAGATCTCACGTGGCAGATGACAGGGTTGCCCCTGTACATCTTTCATACTACGCTATGGGCTGGGAAGTATCACTAAGAGGGGATAAGAGGGTGTTTCATCATGGGCAAAATCCAAATTACAGTAGCCATATATCATTATTGCCGGAAGAGGGCATTGGTGTTGCTATACTGAGCAATTCAAGTAATGAATTGATGAGCGAGATTGCCTATAGGGCAATACATATACTCAAAGGTGAAGAACCAGATGAAGACAGAGTAGTGTCAGAGGGAGATGGCAATGATAAAGCCTTCTCAGTTGTATCGATCATTCTATGTGTTTACCTGCTTATCCTTTTAGTGTTTTTCGGGAAAATGCTTCTGGATATAAGTAAAGGCAGAAGAACATTTAAAGTTCCGGGTATAAGCCAGGTATTGGCCAGTATGGCTTCTGTAGGCTTCTGCATCCCCTTACTGATTGCTATCTACTTGCTACCCAAAGCACTGGGAAACCTTAACTGGGATACAATAAACGTTTGGATGCCTTTTAGCTTTGGTACCATGGTCACTTTGCTTGTTTCATCCATGATATCCAGTTACCTGGTATTCTTTATTGCCCAGCTTTTTCCAGAGCCAAATGAAGTAAAGAGAGAATTACCTAAAATAGTACTTTTTAGTATTATCACAGGCATCTCCAACATGGTGGTGATATTTATTATAACCTCTTCTCTCCGGAATGTAATGGACTTGGAATATCTCATATTCTATTTTCTCATCGCCATGAGCATTTACGTCTTTGGTAGAAAACATGTACAGACCCGTATTGTAAAGGTAACACAGAACCTGATTTACGAAATCAGGTTAAAAATGATCTCGAAGATATTTTCAACCTCGTACCAAAGCTTTGAAAAACTTAAGAAAGGGAGAGTTTATGCTACATTAAATGACGACGTTTCGGTGGTTGGTAATTCTACTGGCATGATAGTGACGATAATCAGAAATACCATTACCATAGGAGGGGCTTTTTTTTATATGGCGACGGTTGCCTTTTGGGCTACCATGCTGACACTCACATTGATCATTTCGATTACCACTTTTTATTACTTTGTAAGCAGAAGGGCACAAGGGCACCTGGAAATAGCCAGAGATACACGAGATGAGTTCATGTGGCAGATCACCGGACTGGTAGAAGGTTTTAAAGAACTGTCTCTGCATTATGGTAAAAAGAAAGGGTATAACGCCGATGTTGAGAAAACTATAGGGGATTTTAAAACCAAGATATACACAGCCCAGATTAATTTTATTAATGCTTTTCTGATCGGAGAGTCGTCACTTATCCTGGTGTTGGGTGTTGTTGCAATAGTGTTACCTAACCTGATGCCTGGAATTGAAAATTACGTAATCACCAATTTTGTGATTATCCTGCTGTACTTAATTGGGCCTATCAACGAGTTGCTAAGTGCGGCACCTTCAGTTGTCCAGCTTAAGATTGCCTGGACAAGAATTCAAAAGTTCCTTCTTGAAATTCCTGCAAATCATGACTGGCAAGCTTCTCAACTTACCGATCGTACTGCTTTCGTGGAAGAGTTGAAAATCGAGTCGTTATCATTTGAGTATCAGGTGGCGGCTGATTCCAAGCCATTCAAAGTAGGCCCGATTGACTTAACTGTTAAGAAAGGAGAAGTGCTGTTTATAATTGGAGGAAATGGAAGTGGTAAAACAACATTTGCAAAGCTATTGACAGGCTTGTATTTAGGGAATTCCGGACGAATATTAGTAGACGGAAAGGAGATCAAAAATATAGGGGAGTATTATTCTGCGGTATTCAGCCCTATGTATTTGTTTGAGAAAATATATAATGTGGATCTCACTGATAAAAAAGATGAGATAGATCGGTACCTGCGGTTGTTGGGCTTGTCAGATAAGGTGACCATTGAGAATGGACATTTCAGTACAACTAAACTTTCTGCCGGACAGCGAAAAAGATTAGGGCTTTTACAATGTTACCTTGAGGATCATCCGATCTACCTATTCGACGAATGGGCCGCTGACCAGGATCCGGAATATAGAAACTTCTTTTATAAGCAACTGATCCCGGAAATGAAAAGGAGCAACAAAATTGTGATAGCAATTACCCATGATGACCACTACTTCAGTGTAGCTGATAAAGTTCTGAAGCTTGATACTGGTAAACCATCATTTGTATCTAATCACTATAAAGTAGAGGATGTTTTGATCCAAAACCTTAGCTAGAGAATAAATTAAAATTTAATTATGGCAGATGTAAGAATTAACCCATACGGGTATGTATCCAAAAAAGGATTCTGACCTCTGCAGTTGTATAGTTTTTTAAATAGTAATTTTTATATGAGTAAGTTAAAATTGTTTGCTTTTCCATATGCGGGAGGTTCATCAAGTATTTATCACGGGTTAAAGCCTCTTCTACGAGATCATATAGAATTTATACCCGTAGAGCTGGCAGGCAGGGGAAGACGGATAGGCGATGGATTGTATTCCGGTCTGGCTGAGGCCGTTGATGATATCTACAAAATTGTATCTCCTCAAATTAAATTCTCACCATTTGCATTTTTCGGTCATAGTATGGGGAGTTTATTAGCCCACGAGCTAACGGTAAGGCTCCAATATGAATTGGGACTGTCTCCAAGTCATCTGTTTTTTTCGGGCAGAGGGGCCATTCAGGTAAAAAGAAAGGATGAAAAAATGTATCATAAAATGGATGAAAAGCGGTTTAAGGAAGAGATACTTTTACTTGGAGGTACACCGCCGGAATTTTTCGAACACCCCGAGCTTCTGGAACTCTTTTTACCATTGTTAAAAAATGATTTCAGAATAGCAGAGACTACACCGGATATTGAAGGGTTTAAGCAATCAAAAGTAGATATTACCGTTTTTACAGGGAAGGAAGATGACCTCACAAAAGAACAGGTGCAAGGATGGAAAGAGTACACAAATGGTACTTGTGAAATTCATGAATATAGTGGGGGACATTTCTTTATTCACCAGGAGATGAGCTCTATTGCAAAGGTAATTAATGATACTATTACCCAACTTGTTACACACTGAAATCCAGGGCTAAGTTCCTATAGAAGCTTGTTTTGGTAACTATCAGATTTATAGGCAATTACAAATAGTAAATTTGCTTTTAACGTGAATTAATAAAAAAATATATTATAATTTTTGTTTTAATATTGTTATACTTCGTCTAGTTATTTAATTTTAGCCTATTGCTAACTAAAAACAATTATTATTATGAGCAAGAAGAAAATGGATATCCAGAAAGTAAAGGATATGATGCTTTCTAAAATGGGACAAGCTAACCTTAAAGGTGGCTTCAAAAGTAATGACTACATTATCGCAGGATGCTGCACGCAAGGATGTTGCGAGTACGAAGTACTGAGATAATTAGTTATTAAGTCTCAAAGATACAGGTGGCACTGCCACCTGTATTAATTTTATAGGGGCACTCACTATAAAAATTAGCTTAAGTGGCAACAATCAGTGGTAGAATTCTGCAATCTTCTGCTTAAATAAAATAAAACTATACCCGGAAATATTACTTAACATATATGAGCAAGTTTTGGTGGCCATTAGACCTTTCGGAAAAGGCACAACAAGTTTTTGAAGATACAATAAAACATTTTGAGCAGGAACGGCAGGAATTGGATTGCGAGAAAGCGCAATCTGTCAGCGAACTTTCTTCCCGATTAATGAAGGCCAATCTTAACGAAATCCTCGAGCGTGACAGCTTGCCTAACCTATGCCACATCATCAATGGATGGGGAAATGCAGCAGTAAATGATCATCATCTTTTGGATTACTTTGAAGACTTTGTTCATTACAATGAAGATAATAAGCCCTATATATTGCAATGCCTTCCTGAAGGAGATTTTCACCCATGGCAAAGCTTTGCCTATGCGGTAATGGCTGGTATAAAGGGTGATGAAAAATTTGGAAAAAGCGGACACACACTGTCTGAAGTTTCAGGAAACAGTCGGTATGTTAATCATCACGAAGGAGAGGAGTTAGGACATTTGCTGTTTGCGCTATCATTTCTTGAAAACAAAGGTACTCCGGAACCTTTTATGTTCAGGGATCGCCAGGCTGACTTGGAAGAACTTATGGAGTGGGCTACTACTACCCATGTAACAGGTACTTTTCGCGTTTGCCGTAAATTCCATCTTACAGAAGGACTTTGTGCAGTATCAACGAGATTTAATGGTTTTGAGCCTTACAAGGAGATCGCTCCTTATTTCCTGGAAGGCCAATTGAATATGATTTTCCTGTTATCGATAATCCTTGATGAGGCTTTAGATGCTATAGCGAGTGAAAAAGTTATGGAAAAAGGAAGTGTAGCCAGCGAGCTGAGGGAAGTAATAGCGGTTAAAGAGTATTTTGAAAATCATCTGTACTATGCAGGGCATATCATTGAACTTGCAACTTTTGCACACTTACTTGGCTTCAAAATGTCTGATGCACATCGCAATGCCATGATAAAAGTAATTAATCAGTTGAATAGCATATTTCCAAAGTACATTCCCGCTCTTTGTTTTAGTGAGGCATTTCTCGGAATAGGCCATTACAGGCGTTCGGTTACATTGCTTATGGAAATTTTAGAACGTGAAGAAAAAAAGGAGGCGATGGACTGGGAAATGCTCAAAAATTTCACTGTTGATTTCAACCAGATTGAGCCTCTTACTTTTACCAGCGATGAAATAAAAGAAAGTGAGCAGTTGGTGGCACTGGAAATTTTTAAATTGGCTGAGCCTTCTGAAAAAACCAATGATTACCTTCAGCAGATTATTACAGCATATGAAGCTCTTTCACCAGCCAAGCAATTTTCTCTTCGAAGTAAATTCCCTCACTTTCGCCGAGTATTGCCGGAAGGCTGGCCTCGTTCTGTCCATTTTGAACTTTTGGATTATGAAACAAAATCAGAGAAAATAGGAATTGAATTTCACCTTGAAAGTGAAGAGGTAAAATTCTTACAATCATCACTCGGAGAATTACGTGATTTATTAGCCGAGGCTTTTCCGGAGTATGAAGTTGTTGATGACCTCGAATGGTATCATGGAAAGGGACGTGTTAAGATTACTCTTCCCTATAATATGGGAGCTGATAATACAGCCAAAGCTTTTCTGAAATTTATTGAAGTGAGTCACCCGTTTATACATGAGAAATTGGAAAAGCATTTTAGTCATCTTCAACCGGTCAAAGTGCTATAATCATAATTATCGAAAAAGATATAGTTTATATTAGAGCGAGGGCATTCTAATGAATTGGGAGGATGTAAAAAGAGATTGTCTATACTATAAAGGACACATTCCATGTTTGCCTAATAAGCAAGATGGATACGTATGTGCTAATTGTAAAGCTTATAGCAAGATATCCAAAAAGATCCTCATTATTAAACTGGGCGCAATCGGAGATGTTATAAGAACAACTCCACTTCTTAGAAAATATAAAGACCTTTACCCCGGATGTCACATTACATGGATAAGTGACTATACAGAGGTTCTCCCAAAATCATGGATTGACCATATTATTCCAATGACCTCCAGGAAAATGATGGAGGTATCCCATACCCAGTATGACATTGCTATAAATCTGGATAAAGAACCAGAGGCTTGTATACTATTAAAACAAGTTGCTGCCCATGAAAAGTATGGCTATACTTGGGAAGATGGTATAGTTCCCGCTACACCGGCTGCCGAAGCTAAATTACTTACAGGTTTGTTCGACGAGTTGTCAAAGCAAAATAAAGCTTCTTACATTCATGAGATATTCTCCATATGCCATCTTGAATATTCTGATGAAAGGTACATTCTGGATATTGATCAGAAATACTTAGGTCAGTGGAAAGAGAAACTGGGAAAAGAAACAACATTACCCATTATTGGCCTGAATACCGGAGCAGGACAACGCTGGCCGACACGGCAATGGCCACTTGAATATTGGGAATTCCTAATTGAGGCCCTTCAGGGCAAGGGATATTTTTGTGTGTTATTGGGAGGGAAAGATGAACATGAGAATAACATAAAGCTTAATGAGAAAACAGGGGCCTGGTACCCTGGTCATTTCTCAGTACAACAGTTTATTGCTTTAATTGCTAAATGTGACCTAATTGTCAGTCAGGTTACAATGGCTATGCATTTATGCCTGGCCTTAAATAGAAAGTTGGTTTTAATGAATAATATATTTAATCCCTATGAGTTTGACCTGTTTGATCTGGGAGAAATTATACAGCCGGAAAAAGAGTGTGACTGTTACTTTGGATCTTCATGCGTGCATGGCGAGAGCTGTATGAAATATATTTCTCCTACATCCGTTGCCGTTGCAGTTGAGAGACAACTCTCTCCGAAGCAGGAAAAACTGGAATCTAACTATTCTTTAAAATATGACTTTTGAAATGATAAAGAGGCTATATACCGTATTAATCTGTTTTATTATTTATAGTTCTGCAGTTGGGCAAAGCAAAACTGTAGCCATTACATTGGATGATTTGCTTGTAGCTGGAGCATCAGGGTATACCATAGAGGAAATAGAAGATGTTAATGATCGTCTGCTGGGACACCTGGATAAACTTGATATCCCGGTAACAGGCTTCGTGAATGAAAAGAGCCTTTACATAAAAGGAGAAATTGATCGAAGATCTGAGGTTTTAAGTGCATGGGCCAGGCGTGATAAGTTGACTTTGGGAAACCACACTTTTAGTCATCCGTCTTTCCATGATACAAAACTTGAAGATTTTAAATCTGAAGTATTAAAAGGAGAAATTATAACTCGAATGATACTGGATGAGGTAGGAAAACCGTTGCGATACTTTCGTTTTCCATTTAACTCTGCGGGGTCAGACTCCACTTCCAAAGCCTCTTTTGAGAAGTTTTTGGAAGAAAAGGGATATGTTATTGCGCCAATGACTGTTGAAAGTTCTGATTATATTTTTAATACTTTATATAAGAAAGCTAAAAAAGAAGGGGATAAAAAGCAAATGAATAAGGTAAGCCAGGCTTACCTGCATCATACAGATACCTTGTTTGAATTCTTTGAAAATATGGCACTTGAAACCCAGGGGAGATCTATTCCTCATATCTTTCTGGGACATGTAAATGAGCTACATGCCGATATTATGCCCCAGTTGGTAGGATTGCTTAAAAAGAGAGGATACACAATTATTAGCCTTGATGAGGCTATGAAAGATGAGGTATATCAGCAAAAAGATCCTTATGTTGGTAAGTGGGGTTTTTCCTGGATGCATAGATGGAATGTGGAGAATAGAATTGACTGGCTAAGAAAAGAACCAGAGCCAAATCAAAAGATTTTAGAAGATTTTAAAATGTTGAACAAGTAGCCTATGACCGGAAGTGTGGCGCCCAGCTTTTCATTCATAATTCCATATCGCGATCACTCCGGCCACTATAAAAATCTGCTTACCGTACTTAGCTGGATAAAAGATCTACAAGCTGAAGTGATAGTAGTAGAAGAGGGCAATAAAGAGCGCTTGCAACTTCAATTACCCTGGGTAAAAAAGGTGTTCATATATAGCCTGCACCCCTTCAACAAGAGTTGGGCACTTAATGTAGGCGCTGAGAAAGCTACTACAGATCGTCTCATTTTTGCAGATGCAGATTTATTGTTAAAGCAAAGCGATATCCTTCAGGCCGTTGCCCTCCTTGAAGACTACGATGCTGTTTCTCCTTACTCCACAGTTGTTGATCTTACCGAAGAAGAGTCGGAACAGGTAATGGAAAAGCTCCCTGAATGCATGCAGAGAGAAGGCAGGCCCTTCATTAACTTTGCAGGAGGCGTATTGATGATGAAACGTGAAGCCTTTGAAACCATAGGCGGATGGTGTGAAGAGTTTTTTGGGTGGGGTGGTGAAGATAATTTCATGACATGGAAGATCTATAAATGGCTCGATTGGAAGGAATTGTCGGGCACAGCGTACCATCTTTGGCATAAGAGGAATGAGCCTGATAATCGTTTGTATGATTTGAATATACAAGTATTCAACAGGGTAGACACATATGGAGATGAAGAGCTGATCAATTGGATCTGTTATAGCGGTGTATGGAAAGGGGATGAGAATAGATTTTGTAAAGTACCACTTAAAGAGGTGAAAACCCTGGTGATCGAAGTGGATAACTCAAATTCTGAGCGGGTTATGTCTATTCTGAACCTGAATAACAACGAAGAGCTGTGTGAGATTAATAGGGATGTCCTGCTGGACAGTATTAAAGAAGGACTTGTAAAAAATATAGTGTTTGTACAGAAAGGATGTTTTTTCCATAACTCCCAATGGCACAACGCTATTGAAAAAACTATCAGAGACGGTGGTCCTGTAGTATTATTTGATCATGATATTATCAGTGTTCACAATGATTTTCATGAACAGATCATAAGTACGGAACCAGTTCCTCTAGGTAAAAATATCACCTGTGATTACATATGGGGGGCTGTAGCGATAGGCTATGAAATGTTTGATAGCGAACTCCTTGCACTGTTTGAAGATGGAAATCCATTGAAGATTAAAGAATACTTTGAGAATAGCGATTCTGTTTCAGGGGTTTGTCTGATTAAAGATGAAGTGTTTTTTCGAGGATCTACAATAGAAAATTTGCCTTTAGAGTACAAAGAATAAATAATACAGACTATTGAAAAAGAAGATAGGAGTTACCGGTGGGGGTAAACATGCGTGGGTAAGTGTCGATCGTACACGTAGGTTTTATATAGACGCTCTCAAACAAGAGTTTGATCTGGTTTTCATAGAAAATGCCAGTCAACTTGAAGAAAATGATATAGATCTTCTGTTAAATTTTGCAGGGAATATTGGTTGGAATGTTGCCGGGAAAGTCTCGTGTCCTATAATATACTGTGCACATGGTGGAGCTATACTCAATCAGGATTTTCTTTATAAACAGCTGCCAAACCTTAGAGAATGCGATGGCATCATAGTGAATTGTCATTCTGATGTTGCAATTTTTGAGAGTATGTGTGGAGAAGTTCGACCTAATTTCTATTATTTGCCGCTTCCAGTCAATGAAGACCTGTTCAACCCAATGGATCAATCATTGGCTAAAGATGTACTAGGCATCCCGGAAGATACTGTTTTGATAGGACATATCAGCCGTTTGTTACCTCAGAAAAATTTACACCGGTTCTTACATTTATTTGCTGCTATATCAAAAAGGCTTGATAACAAGCAAGTTAAGGCTTTAGTGGTAGGTAATTTCTGGATCGATTATCCAATTCTGGATTTTGTTACAGATACATACCCACAGTATATCGAAGACCTTATATCCAAACTTGGTATTGATGATCAGGTTATTATGCTTCCTGCTAAGCTCAGTGATGAAGAGTTGCTTTGTTGTTATAATGCATTGGATCTTTTGATTCACCCCACCCATTCTCTGGATGAAAACTTTGGGTATGTTCCGGTAGAAGCTATGGCCTGTGGCATACCGGTAATCGGAAGTGCTTATGGAGGCCTGAAAGATACAATAAAGGACGGAGTGACAGGCTTTGTAATGCCTACATGGGTTACTTCTAATGGTATCCGTATGGATGAAGCATACGGTATCAGTAAAGCATTGGAGGTACTTCAGACATCGCCTGAAGAAAAACAGAGCGTTAGGCAGGCATGTATCCAACATGCAGAGGACAAATTTACGTATGAGCAATGTGCTAATATCCTGGTGAAGTTTGCACTGGAGAGTATTCATCATTATCAGGATTCGGAAGCCAGGAGAATATTAACGAATCCCGGTGAAACACCAAAACTATCAAGTGTGTCCTTACCCTCTACACGGAGTGGCACTCATTGGGGAATGTACTATAATGTAGTCTCGCATTATGTAAGTAAAAAATGTCCTGATTTTACTCCGGGCACCAAAGTAAACCCGGCTTATCCATGGACCTATACCGACGATAATCTTATAAAATTGGATGATCCTGCCTGGCCTGCTACTTATAACCTTAATGGAGAGAAAGATTTGTTTGAGAGAATTAGTAAAGAAGGCCTGGTTTACGAAGAGGCCATTCAGGAAGAGTTGCCAATAGAGCTTATAAACGATTGGCTTAAGCATGGTCTGTTATCTTTAACCACGAATCAATAAATGTTTAAACTGGATATACTAATACCATGGAAGAATAGGAAAGAGCTTTCACGGTGTCTGAAAGAGAATGGTGCTTTTTTTGAAGAAGAAGATGTAAAGGCTAATTTTATAATTATCAATTGCGGAGGAGATAGGCAGCAGGTTAGCGACTTGGTAAATGAGGCTGATATAAGTTTCCCCATTCGCATCGTTCACTTTGAATACCCTGGTTTTAATAAATCACTGGCGTTGAATTTGGGGATACTCAACTCAACCGAGGCTACAATTATGGTGCTTGATACCGATGTTATTTTTCAAGATCTCGACATTGAGCAGCTAAAAACCATTATTGATAGAGATGCCTTTGCCACAATAGCAAAGGTGTTGGAGGAAAAACCTGAACCTGAGGAATTCCCTGAAGCCGCTGAATTGTTGGAAATAGGTCAATTCATAGAGTTTAAGGCGGCCAATGGGAATAAAGCTTTGGTAGAGATGAACAGGCAGGGAGTATTGGATAAAAGCAGAAGTGGTCCTGGCATAATAATCACCACAAAAAGAGCACTAACTGAGGTAGGAGGATATAATTCCGAGTTGGAAGGTTGGGGATGGGAGGATCTTGATTTAATAACACGGTTACAGTTAAAACAGGGGATGGAAAGGGTCGCATTAGGTACTGTGTTACATATGACCCATAATGATGATGTGCGATATATAACGCCGGAGTTTAATTTTAAAAAGCAGAATGAGCAAAGAAACTTTCAAATTTGCCTGATCAACTATAGGCTGGGAATCGTTGAAGGCAGTCTGGAAGAAGATAAAAAATATATTGACCTGATTGAAGAAGAGCACTTTAATGACAGAAAATAAACCGTATTACAATAAAGAGATTGTCAGTCAACAAATCAGGCAAGCCAATGAAACTCAGGCTTCGCTATATTTGATATTCATAGGTACAAAGCCATGTTATATCAAGCTGGCCAGTTTAATACATGGTATGAGTAAACATAATGTGCCTTTTTTAGCCATAGATGTAGGACAGCATTATGACCGGAACCTTGTCAGTGCTCAGCATGAGCTGGGTTTTGCAAATCATATATCTGTTTATCTAAAAGTGCAGGGAAGCCTTACCGCAAGGACTCCACTTTTGGCGGACAGGATAAATTGGTTATTTGATCTGCTTAAAAAGGAACATAGGTTAAACGGACAGGCCATACCAGTGGTATCAGGGGATACTTCAACTGCCGGGCTGGTTCCTGTCTTCTGGTATTTACAGGAGGGAGGTACCAGCATTCACGTGGAAGCAGGTTTGCGTTCATACTATCCTGATGTTGATTGGAGTAGTGATGTAGAAGAAGTCCTTGCTATGCAAAGCACATGTGAATGGAAAATGATCAAAGACGCTCCCTTTCCTGAAGGGTTCGACACGCGTATAGCTTCGGTAGGTTGCCAGTTATTATTTGCCCCGGAGGAAGTTAATAGGCAAAATCTTATCAATGAAGGATATTGCACGTCATCCATACAGTTAAGTGGTTCTCTAAGTAGTGACGCAGTACAAGCGATTAAATCCGTAAAGCCGGAAAGGTCAGTATTTGAAGAATATCCTTTTTTGAGTGAAGGAAAGTGGCTGAGAGTCGATTTCCATAGAAGAGAAAACATGCGTCCTGCTCAGTTGAAGGTACTGTTGGAAGGATTGATCATGTATATGAAAGAAGGGGGCAAAATTGTATTTGTTATGACTAATGCAGTTAAAGCTGCGCTGGCCCAATATGAGTTTGAGAGTCTCTTTTCGACGGCAATAAATGAGGGCATGCAAGTGACTCCGCTTTGGCCAGAGTATGCCCAGGTAATAGAGTTTATTAATTCAGATAGATGTATAGGTATTTATACAGACAGTGGAGGGCTACAGGAAGAAAGTCATATTATGAATGTTAAGTGTGCTACTTACAGATGGAATACTGACAGGCCCGAAACAATAAACGCTATCCCTTCAAATGTGCTGGTACCACCTGTAAGTGCTAAATTTATTAAAACTAGTTTGCAGCTAATATTTCATGAACAAAAAATATTGACTCATATAGGCAAAGAAAGACTATATGGAGATCAGGTAGGGCTAAACATTGCTGCTTATCTAAAGCAGTTTTCTCCCATCAAGCCTGTTTTGGAAAATGCTTTAAGCTATTAATAACCCAATAGTTATTGACTTTGGATTTCGAACACTTTTTAATCACGCGGTTTAATGTAAAAAATGCTGACTGGAAAGTTGATAAGAGCGGAGTAACCGTGAGAGATGATCTGTGGACTTACAAAAGGTTACAGTTGTTTGAGTCTGTTTGTCTGCCATCAATTCAACATCAGTCAGTTAAAGGCTTTAAATGGCTTATCTATTTGGATTGTGATACCAATGATGAAGTGCGAAAACGCATGCTTCATATACAATTGACAAACTCCTTCATTCATACTAAATATATTAATGGCATGAGTGGCTTTGTAGAGACAGTAAGGGAAGACATCAGACGGTTGCTTCAGGCACATACCAGTTACCTGATTACTACAAGAATAGATAATGACGATGCATTTCATGAGTGTGCCATTGCCAATATTCAGAGCGCTTTTGAAAGACAAAAACTGGAAGTGATCAATTTGTTGGAAGGTATACAATGGGATTTGAACAACAACAACTTCTATTATGCATTTAATGAAAGCAATCCCTTCATAACGTTGATTGAGCGACTGGAAGACAATACCCATATAAAAAGTGTCTTTTACAAAGAACACAGGCACTATGCGGAAAAGCCCGATAAGGATCTTAAAATGAGGCAGTTTTGCGGAGAGCCAATGTGGTTACAAGTAATACATGACTCAAATATCTCCAATAAAATAGAAGGCCAACCCATACTTAAAGAGGGGGTGCTTGATCTGTTTAATGTTAAAAGTTGATGGTCATTAGTTCATGAGTATCGAATATATAATCGAAAATGGTTTTGCCTTTATTGGAGTAGAGACAGACTGCAAGGAAGCACAAAACCCTCTTCAGAGTATCTCACAGCTGGTAAATTTTGATTATGTCATTATACTGGAAGGGCCTTTACTTCCCTATGTAGATCAGGTACTGGAGAGTGAATGGTTAGAATCTGACACAGATTTTATCGTTTTTCTTGTAGACAGAAAAGTGGCCCCCGCTATTAGCGGACAGGATCATGGGCCGGTGAGAAGCTTCATTTGTTCAGCTCAGATATTCGATATTCATTACAGCAATTTTAAAGACGAAGAAATAGATTCATGGGCTTATTACTTAATGCAGTTGGTTTATGAAACTAAGGTTAATCCCGATCAATTGGTGGTGAAACAGCTTCCTTTTAGCAAGTGTAGCAACACCAATGCTGTCGCTAATAGGTTGGTCAATGTGGTTATACCGCATAAAGGAAAATGGCAGGATCTTAATTCCTGTTTAAACTATCAACTTAAGTGCGAATATAATAATCGGAACATTGCGGTTGCATTTGATGAATATAATGAAGAAACAGACAGACAACTCATGTCCCGTTGGGGGCACGGAGTATCATTTTATTATGCAAAGCCTGACAATGTGGGACCCTATGTTATAAGAGAACTACTAATTAACCAATGTGATGGAGGAATCATAACCTTTGTAGATTCGGATGATATTTCCTGCACTGATAGGCTGAAGATTCTTGCAGAAGCCCTTAACGACGAGGTTCGGATGGTTGGGTCGCATGAGCTGAGGTTTGATGCTATTGACAAAAGGCTTCGGGCCATAAGGTACCCTTTAAATGTGTCTAAAGCACTGGAGACACATCCAGGGTTTCCTCTCTTACATTCAACGGCAGCTATGTTCCGGGAAGATTTTGATATGGTTGGAGGCTATTCTACCAACAGAAAGTTTGCAAACGATACACAATTCCTATTAAGAAGTTACTTTTTTATGAAAATTATGAATGTGGATGAATTTCTCTATATTCGAAAAACCCATACAGATTCTCTAACATCCGGAAAGGCTCACCCCCTTAACGATGAAGTAAGAACTCAATTAGCCAATCAGTGGAATGCTGATTTCGAGCATATAAAAAGCGGTAGTATGAATATTCAGGAATCATCTTTGTACCCTGAAAAACGTAACGGTACGGGATTAGTGGCCGCACAAAAATGGAAGAATAAAAAATAATTAAAGGATTTGATAAACAGGAAACGGGAAGGTGGGCGAAATATGCCGATATTTTTAGCAGTTGCTTTAATGCTGTTCACTGTTATTAGTTGTAAAAAAGAGCCGCAATCAACCTCGCTGATAGCCAGTAAAGAAAATCGAGGTAGTGTTCAACAGCACGGATTGTCAAAAAATGTTCAACAATACATAGCTCATAGCGAGCGTATAATAGCATTTAAGAATGCAGGTATTTACGATGGAATGCACGACAAGCTCAACATTAACCAGACACTGGTTATTGCCGACGGGTATATTCAGGCCGTAGGCCCGGCTGCTGAAGTAGAAGTTCCTTCAGGAGCTACTGTACTGGATATGAAGGGCAATACCATTATTCCTGGAATTGTAGGAGTTCATAATCACTTACATATGCCAGATCATCCATTTATAGGAGAGTTTGGAGCTATGTTATATTTGGCTTCAGGAGTAACTACCATTCAGACCTGTGGAGCTGCCTCTCCGTTTAAAGAGTTGGAGTTAGCAGAAAAAATAAAACAAGGAGAAATTGCAGGGCCAGATGTTGTAACCAGCGCCCCTTATATTACCGGCCCGGGAGGAAGCAGTAGTATGATTATTCCTCGCAACGATCAGGAAATTAAAGACACCATAAAGTATTGGGCCGACCGGGGGGTCAGATGGTTTAAAGTGTACAGGCATATTACGCCCCATGACCTTGAGGTAGTAATTAACGAAGCACACCGACATAATGCAAAAGTGACTGGTCATTTGTGCTCGGTAACCTTTGCACAGGCATCAGAGATGGGCGTAGATGGTATAGAACACGGGTTGAATAGTGCCAGTGATTTTAGAAAAAATAAGACTTATGGTAAATGTAGTGGATCCAGGGAGTATTTGGATAACCTTGATATCTCCAGTGAAAACGTTATTAGACTACAACAACTCATGATTGAAAAAGGTGTGTTTCTAACTTCAACCTTGGCCATTTATGAAGCCAGTATACCTCAACGCGCTTTTTCAGATGAAAGATCTTTAGAAATAATGTCTCCATATATGCAATCGGAGTATTATGAAAGAAGAAAACAGTATGATAAGTCTGACCCAGGTGATAGTATTAGGCTACAAAGGTTAAAAAGAATTATGCAGTTTGAGTACCAGTTTTTTAAAATGGGAGGAACACTCACTGCTGGTGTCGATGCAGGAAGACATATACTGCCAGGCTATGGGGATCAGCGCAACTTTGAGTTGCTCATTGAAGCAGGATTCACTTCAGGACAGGCCATTCAAATAATGACAAGTAACGGAGCCAAAGTCCTTTCAAATCAACAGGTAGGATCAATAGAAAAGGGAAAACGTGCTGATCTTGTTATTGTTGATGGAGATCTAAGCAAGAATCCGGAAAATATTAAGAAAGTAGTACTAGTGTTTAAAAATGGGTATGGCTATGACCCTAAACTCATGCTAGACAAAATAAAAAGTAAATTCGGTCTCTGATATTTGATTTTTACAAATCATGGATTGATATCAATAAACCATTTCAGACGCTGTTGTCGGAGCTTTGTATCATTCAAAAAACAAAAATCAAACATCATGAATTTATCCAACAACAAAATTCTTATTACCGGCGGAGGTTCAGGTATTGGTCTGGGGCTCACAGAAAGGTTTATTAGTGAAAACAATACTGTTATTATTTGTGGCAGAAGAGAGGAAGCATTGAAAGAGGCAGCGGATCGCTTTGATAATGTCATAACCTACACCTGTGACCTGTCAACTGAATCAGGTAGGGAAGCCCTGTATAACTGGGTGGCCTCGGAGCACCCGGATTTGAATGTACTCGTCAATAATGCCGGTATTCAAAACTGGATGCATATTGAGGATGATGGGTTTTATGAAAAAGGCAAGCTCGAAATTGAGACAAACGTATTAGCCCCTTTACATCTGACAAGTATGTTTATCAAACTTAAAAAGCTGGATACAGTTATTAATGTTTCCTCAGGGTTGGCCTTTGTGCAAATAGCCAAAGTGCCGGTTTATTGTGCCACCAAGGCGTTTTTTCACTCATTTACACGTTCACTCAGGCATATGCTTAAAGAGCGTAACATAGAAGCTATTGAGGTCATTCCTCCCGCATTGAATACTGACCTGGGAGGTGAAGGCATACACGATCAGTATCCACCTGTGAGTGAGTTCGTAAAGGCAGTTTTCCAACAACTTCGAGAGGGCAAACAGGAAGTTACGTGGGGCTTTAGCGAAGCCATGCATAAAGCATCTCCTGCAGAAATAGCAGAGACGTTTGAAAAAATGAATGCCTGATATAACTATCGACAACTTATTCAGGATATACATAAGAGGCTGCGATGAGATTTCCTTTCTCTTATCGCAGTTTCTGTTTTTATAAAGTTCTATCTTTATATACTTTGATACTTACAAGAGGTTATGCAAGTACTTTCCATAAAAGGGTTTTATCGCGATCTGTTGCCGGACGTTGATCTGGATCAGTACTTTGGTGATAATAACACCAGCGATATAGGACATTTCAATGTGTTCGATATTGCAGAAATGTGGAGAAACAGCCCCTCAAAACCTAAAATGCCTTATAACAGGAGGACTTATTATAAGATCAGCCTTGTCAATGGCCGGAATAAAGTTGAGTATGCGGATAAGGTGATCGATGTTGAGGATTATGCCTTGATCTTTGCTACTCCTAAAGTGCCATACAGATATTATCCGGTAAATTCTGATCAGAAAGGATATTTCTGTGTATTCACCGGTGAATTTTTGTCTAAGTCAAAAACAGGCACGCTTATAGACGAACTGCCGATCTTTAACCCTGCTTCCGACTTTGTTTATCACCTCGACCGGGAATTGTACGACCGTGTAGATGACATTTTTAAAAAAATGCAGCAGGAATTATTGTCTGACTATATCTATAAATATGACTTGCTTCGTACTTATCTTTTGGAGCTTGTTCATTTTGGACAAAAACTTCAGCCGGTTGGCCCATCAATCCTGCCGCATAATGCCTCAAGTAGAATTTCCTCTTTATTTATAGAGCTACTGGAACGGCAGTTTCCCATAGAATCCACCTCTCAAAGGGTCAGGATAAGGTCTGCCAATGAATTTGCAGCATCACTTAATATACATGTTAACCACTTAAATAAAGTACTTAAAGAGGTGACCGGAAAGACAACCTCAGACATTATCAAAAGCAGGTTGGCCCAGGAAGCTAAAATTCTTCTCCGTCAAACGCAATGGAACATTTCAGAAATAGCTTTCAGTTTAGGCTTTGAGGAGATAGCCCATTTTTCCAATTTTTTCAAGACACTGACCTCTTACTCTCCTTCAGCGTTCAGGAATGGAATAAAAAGCTAAAGTAATCTTGTGGTTTTTCTAATTTAACGGAGCGATTTCAATTTGCCCGGGATACCCTCCAAAGGTAAAATGTATTGTGCCGCTCCCAGCTTCACGGCTTCCCTGGGCATACCATATACCACACAGGTAGATTCATCCTGTGCAATGGTTGTCGCTCCGTTGTTGCGCATTTGCAGAAGGCCCAATGCCCCGTCATTCCCCATGCCGGTCATAATAATACCTATCGCCAGTTTCCCTGCACTTTTGGCGACGGATTCGAATAGCACGTCTACTGAGGGTCTGTGCCGGTTTACAAGGTCACCATTTCTGATCCTTATCCTGTATTTGGCCAGGCTGTATTCCAGGGTCATATGGAATCCTCCCGGGCAAATGTAAGCATGTCCGTTTTGTATTACCTCGCCGTCTGCGGCTTCTTTGACTACAATGGTGCAGCGTGAGTCCAGATTTTTGGCAAAGGACTGGGTGAAGCCAGCGGGCATATGCTGAACGATAAGAAAAGGAGGACAAGTGGCCGGCTGATGTTGCAAAAGTTGCCTGATAGCCTCTGTACCGCCTGTCGAAGCTCCAACAGCTATAATTTTACGTATGGGTTCCGGAGATGTGTTTATTTCTGGGGCAATGTCAGCTATAAGTTGGCGGGGGCCGGTTTCCTGTACCCGTTCAGTCCTTGCAAAAAGCCCTTTTCTTACAGGAGCCATGTTTGCAGCTTTTATGGCATCAGTTATCAGTATTTTTGATTCTTCAAGATGATCTTTGATATTTCTTATTTCTGACTTTGCTAAAATTTCTACAGCACCTAGTTCCAGCGCTCTTAAAGCCTGTCCGCTGCCCTTTTGGGTGAAGCTTGATATAATTACCACGGGAATGGGGTACTGTGCCATCAGGGTTTTGAGAAAGGTAAGCCCATTCATTCGCGGCATTTCCAGGTCAAGTGTAATCACATCAGGTACCTCGTTGCGGATTTTCTTCGCTGCAAAATAAGGGTCGGCAGCAGAGCCGCTCACTACAAGTTGCGGATCTGAGTTTATAATATTGGTCAGCGTCTGCCTTACCAGAGCCGAATCATCAATAACTAAAACTTTGATATGTCTCATACTTTATTGAGTAACCTCATTTTAACTTTTCCTGTTGTTGTGTTGAATATTATCTTCCTGCCAAAGCGCCCACCGGTGTGCCTGGCGAGTATTTTTATTCCGAATTGAAGCAGGAGGGCATTGGCTACCTCTATATTTCGTGTTCCCATAGCATACTGGTCATTTGGAACCATAGTATTGGCACCTCCAAATACTTTAGCCTCCATATTTTTTATTAAGCATCCTCTTTTTAGCATAGACCTAACAAGAATAGCTGTGGAAAAATAGCCTTGATTAGGGTTTCCAGTTTTTATATCAGGAGCCCCGGGAACCATAAAGTGATTTATTCCGGCTATCGAGGTTATTTTATCGCGAAGGCAGACTGAAACGCAAGAGCCAAGAATAGTATGTATTTCAGCAGCGACCGATGTAACGATAAATTCACCATTTGACAGGTAATAAATTTTAGTGTTACTCATGTAAATACCTGTAAATAGTCGGATTCACTTGTTTGAAAGGCACTTTCATACCCATAGTGGATTCGCTGTGTCCAAGGAATAACAGCCCGCCTGGTCTCAAATGCTTTGCTAGTTGGTTGATCACCTTTTCCTGAGTTACCTTGTCAAAGTAGATCAGTACATTTCTACAAAATATAACATCAAAATTTATCGGATCAGGTATGCCGAAATCATGAATAAGGTTAATCCTTTTATAAGTAATCTTTTTTCGGTATTCGGGTTTGATGCGTACAAGTGGATTTTCCGGGTCCCGGCTCTTGAGAAAATATGAGCGTTTAACGTGATCAGGTAGCATACTGATACGATCAGAACTATAAATGCCCTCATACGCCGCCTGCAAAGTCCTTGTACTGATATCACTTGCCAGTATAGAATAAGCAAACGGACCGTTAGTCTTTCGGAATTCCTCCAGAGTTATAAGTATAGTATAAGGTTCTTCTCCTGAAGAGCAGGCTGCAGACCACACCTTCAAAGGTTTGTGTTTACTACTACACATATAGTCAGGAAGAAACTTTTTGGTTAAGTGGTCAAAATGGACACTTTCCCTGAAAAAATCAGTTTTATTGGTGGTTATCAGGTCTACAATGTGAGGTAGTTCCCTCACCTTACCTTCTTTGCCAAAAAGATAGGTCAGGAATGGTTCGTAACTGTCATATCCCAGGCTTTTTACTTTTTTGTTAAGCCTGCTTTCCAGCATACTTTTTTTTACCGGAGGCAGTTTAATGCCATATTGCCTCGTAATGAAGGTACTAAGCTTTTCAAAGCTCAGATCATCCATTTTAATAAAACCAGATGAATACATATAGGTAACTTTGCGAGCAAAAGGGTTGTAAGAAATAAAGCATGCGTCCTTTTACGAACCTAACAAAACTACTTTCCGTGAAAAAGAAAGCGGACGCATGCAATGATCTGATTTACTTTATTTTATATCAATTGCTTCTGTGCCAGTGCATTATCAATTTGGGCAAAAAAGGCATCTGCATTATAAGGCTTCCGTATCCATGCAAATAATCCAGCCTCCTTTGCAGCCTGCATTTTTTCCACTTTAGTTTCAGTAGTGAGAAATATTACTGGTATATGTGCCAGTTTCTCATTGGCTTTTATTTTGTTAAGTAATTCCATCCCTGTACAGTTTGGCATATTGTAATCTGAAAGTACCAGATCAACAACCTTGTTTTCAGAGAGTAGCTTATACGCCTCAATTCCATCAGACGCACCCAGCGTCTTATACCCTTTTTTTTCAAGCGTCTCACATAGAAACTTTTGAATGCTGCTAAAATCATCTACTACAAGTATGGTCTTCATATCATTAGTTTTTCAATTGTAAAATATTTGTGCTTGCATGAGTTAATACCATGATTTGGGATTGACCATGCGCACCTTTTTAGCTCTAATCTTAAAATTCCGTAAAGTCATCATCTGCAGGTCCTTCCTCAAGTTTGATTTCAGCTCCATTTTCTTTAGCTTTTGATTCTTGTTTTAAACCATGCTTTTTATTGTCCTTTACAAGTGTATTTCCTTTTTTGTTTGATGTAGTAACACCTGACTGGCTGTTAGCCACTTTAAAATAACTGATGGCAATTTTAAGCTCTTCGGCCTGTGTGCTAAGCTCTTCGGCGTTAGATGACATTTCTTCCGAAGAGGAGGCATTGTTCTGCGTAATCTGGGAAAGCTGCTGAATAGCTCGATTAACCTGATTCGCTCCTGAGTTTTGCTCAACGCTCGCTGCAGCTACCTCCTGCACCAGTTCTGCTGTTCTGTTGATGTCAGGCAGGGTTTTAATCAACATTTCTTTTGAATCTTCCGCCAGTTTTACCGTACGAGATGATATTTCATTGATCTCAGCCGCAGCCTGCTGGCTTCTTTCTGCCAGTTTACGAACCTCTGCAGCTACTACAGCAAACCCTTTTCCATGCTCACCGGCCCGGGCGGCTTCTACTGCAGCATTCAGGGCCAATAGATCAGTTTTTGAAGCAATTTCTTCAATAATTACGATCTTTTCTGCTATGTTGTTTATTGCCTTAGCCGTTTCGGATACCGACAAACTAGTGGCTTCAATATCCTGTGAAGCCTTATTGGCAATCTTTTCTGTCTCTCGGGAGCTTTCAGTATTTTGCTGTATGTTAGCTGACATTTGCTCCATGGATGATGACACTTCTTCCGCTGAGCTTGCCTGCTCCTGAGATCCCTGGGATAGCTGCTGCGAAACAGAGGCTACCTGCTGGCTGGCAGCCAGTACATTATCTGCACCATTGGTGATGGTGAGTACAATGTTGCGAAGATTGTTAACCATCTGCTCTAAAGCTTCGTCGAGCTCGCCCCCATGATTTTCCATAGTATTAAAATTAATAATCAGGTCACCGAGAGCAACTTGCTTGGCAAGATTTACCGAAGCTCTCAGTTTGATAATCATTAACTGGAGTTCTTTAAGCATGCTGCCTATCTCGTCTTCAGAAACAATCTTTACATCTGTTGAGAAATTTCCGGCGGCAATTTTCTTTACTGCATCAGTAGCAACGCTTAGAGAGCTGGTGATGCCCCGAAGTAACCACATAGACATGAGTATACTTAGGATAATAGTTATCGCAATTATACCAACCATGCTTCTTATGGTGCTATTGTACATGTCATTGTTGGCAACACGGTCATTTTCCAGCAGAAGTTTTACCTGATCATAATACTGCTTGATAATATTGTTAATTTCATCAGCAATTAAATCGGCCTGCCCGTTAGATATTTTCAGAGCTTTTTCATTGGTAGCCCGGAAAGCCAGGTTCATTATATCTTTATGTATTTCATAGAAAGGGCCATATTGTCTTTCAAATTTTTCAAGCAATGTTTTTCCCTGACCAGATAGTTCACTGCTAAGTTGAGTCAGGTAGTACTCAAGGTTCTTCTCCACTTCGGCTGCCTTTTTTAATACTGATTCGCGAGCGCTTTCAGAGAAATAGAGGATTAGCTCCATTTCCATATCACGAAGCTGATAAAGTTGCTCATTTAGGTTGGCAGTGGTACTAAGTTGCTCTTTGGTACCATTAGTAAGTAAGTACTTTTCAAGCTCATTTAGTGTGGATTGGGCTTTTATGTATTCGTTATAGCCTTCATTAAATAACCGCTCCTGGGCTACATTCTCACTATTGGCCATGGATAGTTGTACCACGTCCATATTGATTTTGATAAGCTCATCAACCTTGTCATCAATCTCCTGTGCCAGGTTTAACAGTTCACCTGAACTTATGGATATCAATATTTCAATACGTTCGTCTATTGACAGGGCATTGTTGTCAATTTGTCGTTTCAGGTCGTTCATTTCCTGATCCTGGGTAGTTATAGCCAGTTTTTTTTGATTCCTGATCATAGCTATAATTTCATATCGTAATTGTGCAATATTTCTTTGCTGCTCTACCGTACCATTCAAAACCTCATTGAAGCTCTCATTTATGGCACTTATCCTGGTATAGGAGATGGTAAAAATCAAGCCTACGAATAAAACGAGTATGGCTAATGTTAGAATCAGTTTGTTGCGGATAGTAAGTTTGTTCATTATGATTAATTATTCATTAAATTTCAATTAGTGTCTGGTCTCACTGATCTGGTTCAGCTCATTGATTGAGAATACTCGGTGGATATCCATGATTATGGTTATGTCGCCATTGTTATTTACGATTCCGGAGACAGGGGTTGAGTTTTTGAAGCCCTCTATATCATCAGGTTTTTGGATACTTTGTTCCTGAATTTCTACTACATCTCTGGCAACGTCCACAACGGCACCAATGGAGGTTGATGAGTCATCAGACTCCTGAATATTCAGGATGAGTACCCTGGTTTTATGGTTGGTTTCTTTTTTAGGAAGTCCAAGTTTCACCCTGGTATCCAGCAATGGCAGAATGGTGCCTCTCAGGTTAAAAATCCCCAACATATAGTCGGGAGCGTCAGGTACTTTGGTATAGCTGTCAAACTCAACAATTTCATGGACATGATTTACATGTATGGCAAATTTTTCATCCCCAAGGAGAAATGTGAGATATGCCTCAAATCTTTTTTCTGTATTCATATGCTGTCTTGTTTCATGTGTCTGGTAAAAAGTCTTTCGGGGTCCAGAACCAGCGCCACTGCACCGTCGCCGAGTATTGCGCTTCCCGAAATGAAATCCTGATCATTATACATATCACCCATCGGTTTTAGGATCACCTGCATCATTCCTTCAATTATATCGACCGCCACTCCTTTGATCTGGCCGTTTACATTGACGGATATAATATCAGATGTTTTAGGAGTATCTTTTGCAGCATGATATTGCTCGCGCAAGGAGAGTACAGACAACGGTTTTTCATTGATCATAACGTCCGTTTGTATGCGGTCTTTCCGGCTTAGCAGTGAGAACGGAATACGGTCTATCCGTTCAATGACACCGATAGGTATGATATACTTTGTGTCAGCGACTTTTACGAGGAGGCCGTCAATGATTGATCTTGAAAGTGGTAATTTTATATGGAACTGTGTGCCTGAACCCTCCGAACTGGATACTTTAATGCTGCCTCTTAATTCGGTTATCTTTTGTTTCACTACATCCATGCCTACACCTCTTCCGGAAATATCCGAAACCATGTCAGCTGTAGTAAGTCCCGGATGAAAAACCAGGTTCAAAACTTCTTCCTCACTTAATGGTGCATCGGGACTTACTAAGTTATGTTCAATGGCTTTGTTAATAATTTTGCCTTTATCAATCCCTTTGCCATCGTCACTAATAACGAGGTTGATAAAGGCGCTGGACCGAAAGGCATGAAGTTTTATAGTGCCATGTTCGGATTTACCCTTCAATTTGCGTTCTTCAGGATACTCTATGCCATGGTCTACTGCGTTGCGGATAATATGAAGAAGTGGTTGCGTCATGGTTTCGATAATATCCTTGTCCATTTCGGTATCCACCCCCTTTGAAATAAAATTGACCTTTTTGCCCAGTGACCTGGAAAGGTCGCGTACCAGCCGTTTGAACTGGGTAACCAGCGTTTCAATTTGTATGAGGCTAATGTCAAGTGAAACGCCTAATAACTGACCGACTACAGTTTCAACACGTTCGGCTACTTCATGCAGTGCTGTGTTGTGAGTCTGGTTGGCAACATTGAGTAATTGTGATTTTAAAATCGCCAGCTCACTGATCTTATTGAGCAGATCATCTATCTTGTGTTTTTTTACTTTAATAATGGCCTGCTGATACCTGGAATGCAGGGGCTCATCTTTGTTTTCATATATTTCAGGCTTCTCGGCCTCGTTTCTTATCCCTTCACATAAGGCATTCAACTGTATTTTTGTAATCTTTCCATCCAGAAACTCCTCTATCGTGGCTGATGAAACAGGTATTTCCAGCAAATTACCGTGTGCCAAAAGAGTAATGACCACCTTACATTCCTGCTCTACAAAAAGGAAGTAGCTTTCAATTTCCTCCTTCGAAGAAACTGTTGCGAGCACAAGGTTCCAGTGATTTATGGTTTTACCTTCTCTGAACTGAATGGCTGTTTTAGATGTACCCAGTGCTTCAATATCCTTGATAATGTATAGTATGGGGTGGTTTCCATCACTGGTAATCTCAATATCCGGAGAAATTTCTATGAGATAGGTGGTAAAGGCGCTTTGGGTTGATAGTACACTTACCAGGTCTGTGTTATGGTCAGTAACCTGATTATGCTTCAGGAAAAGTTCTACCTTGTCCATATGGGCCTGAAGCTCACGAGGATCCATTATCCTATCCAGGCTCCTTTTTTGGAGTAGATCCCGCACCTTATCAAAAGCGTGCAGTGTGATGCTGATCAGGTCGTCTGATACTTGCATATGTCCTTCCCTGATGTGGTCAAAGAGCGTTTCGAGATGATGTGCCAATGCTCCGATATGCTCAAAGCCAAACATGTTGGCGGCACCTTTAACGGTATGCATAACACGGAAGACCTGCTCCAGTGGTGCTGAGGCATGGGGGTTAGCTTCCAATTGCATCAGGCCTTCATCAAGTTGGTTGAGAAGGTCAAGCATGTCTTCTATGAATTGCTTCTGATTATCGTCCATTGATATTGAAAATATTACCTGATCGAACCCTGCCGATATCCGTGCACCAAGCCGGAAAACACGGTGTGCTTTTCACCATATCCGGCAGTATTACTATCTGATAATCAGACTCTAAATTCATTTTAATAAGGGGCTTGATATCAGTGCGAAGGTATCTGTTCGGTACGAGTTGCGAATGAGGTAACCACAGACAAAAAGGTGGATATTTTGAGGGACAAAAAGGTGGACAATGTAGTTAAGTTGCTGATTATCAAATTTTTGAATATTATTTTGATGATGTGCTTTCCCCGGATTTGGTTGGATTATATATGTTGGAAATAAAACTCTAAGTCACTCGCTGGAATTAAAAGTACCGGCAAAAGCAGGAAAAGCATTAGGGATAGCGACATTAATCATACAGCCAGGTGACTTTTGTTATCGAATTTACAGGTAAGGCCTGATTTTGTGATTGAGGTAAAAAATGATCATGCCGATATCATGCCTTGTATAACCATATATAAAGGCCGGGTCGAAGTTGGGGGAATAGGTATAGCGGGGAAAAATTGTAAGAGGGCTTATTCCCCTTCTGCTGAGGCTGCCTTTTGGGAGCTCAAGAATTTCCTGATTTTGCAACGTGGGGTAAAGACAAACGGCACAATCATCCTGTAAACTGAAACATAATACTTGAAAGGCGCGTAGCTGTACTCTATGAACCATACAATGGCGGTAATAATCCTTGCATGTATTAGCAGTGCCAATGTTTATAGTCAGGGCAAATACAAGTACAGCCAACCCCGGGAACTCAGCGATGGATGGAATACAGGAAGCCTGAAGTTACAAAATCCCGATTCCATAAAACTTTATAGATTGTTTAACCAGCTTTTAGAAGGAGGTCATAGAATTCACAGCATGCTGGTAGTAAAGGATGGAGAAATTGTTATTGAAGAGTATTTCGGAGATAATTCCGTCAATATTCAGCATGATCTGCGCTCGGCAACTAAAAGTATTACCTCTGTTTTGATGGGTATAGCGATCAGCAAGGGATTTGTCAGCGATATTGATGATCCTGTTTCCCGGTATGTGAGTTACACTAATGTAAAGAATCCTGATCAGAGAAAGGACGAAATTACTATTCGTCACCTGCTTACAATGTCCACCGGGCTGGATTGTAATGATTGGGATATGGGTTCGAAAGGCCGGGAGGATAAGGTTTACAGAAAGAAGGATTGGCTGCAGTATTTTATGGACCTGCCTATGATCAATGACCCGGGAGCTGTTTCAGACTATTGTACGATGGCCCAGGTTCTGGCAGCAGAAGTTATTTCTCGTGCATCAGGAATGACGATCGATCAGTTTGCCCGGGAATATTTGTTCGATCCGTTACAGGTTAAAAATGTAAGCTGGGGGCATACGTCAGATAAAGATGTTATTCCCGCGGCCAAAAGGTTATATATGACCCCCAGAGATATGGCTAAAATAGGACAATTGATACTCAGGAACGGGGAGTGGAACGGGAAACAAATTGTGGCCAAAGCCTGGGTGGAAGAGTCTACAACAGCAAAAACAAAAATCACCGGGATCGACTATGGTTTTTTATGGTGGAATGTCCCGTTTCAGATAAACGGGAATATAACTGTGGCTAAGTTGGCCACGGGCAATGGAGGGCAATATATCTTCATCTTCCCGGAACTTAACCTGGTGGCAGTATTTACAGGAGGTGCCTACAATTCTCCTGATGATAAACTGCCTTTTGCTATTGTGAAAGATGTTCTTTTGCCTGTTTTCACAGCGAGGGATAACTAACGAAGGAGTGACGGGTACCTTGTCTGGGGGTAAATTAAAAGATGACTACCATCTGAATATGCAAGGCGCTTCCAACCCTCAAACCAGTTAATTTCTTGAATTTAGCATTTTCAGGAAGCCGTACAGGCCTTGGCTCATAAGCCTCGCCAGTAATTGGGCGTAAGCAAAACCAGTATAGTAAATAGCTCCAGACGACCCAGTATCATTATAATAGATAATGTCCATTTACTGACATCATTGAGGTGGGCGAAGTTGTTGACAGGTCCCACCGTACCCAAGCCTGGGCCTATATTGCCCTGACAGGTTGCGACAGCGCCTAATGATGTGATAATATCATTACCGGTAAAAGTTAAAATAAAAACTCCAAATACAAATATGGTAAGATATAGAATGACAAAGGCCATAACGTTAAACATAGTCTCTTCCTCTACCGCATTTCCATTGATCCGTACAGGGATCACCGCTGATGGGTGCAGCTGACGCTTAACTGCTAAAAAGCTGTTTTTGAGCAGTAGTGTAAAACGTATTACTTTTATACCTCCGGAAGTTGATCCGGCAGATGCTCCCGAAAGCATCAACAGCAAGAAGATAAATGATACCAGTGATGTCCACTTTGTATAGTCAGCCGTAACAAATCCCGTTGATGATAATACTGACACCACCTGAAACAATGCATCCCTGAATGCTTTTTCGAAACCCTGCCAGCTTTCGGAGAACACAATAACTGTTGAAATAATGGTCACAGTGATGATGGTAATACAATAAACCCTGAATTCCTCATTATCAATCAACCTTCTTATTTTGCCTTTAAAAAAGAAATATAGCAAGGAAAAATTTGTGCCAGCAAGGATCATAAAAAAGATGATCGTATATTGTATAAATGCGGAATTGTAGTAAGCCACGCTTGCATTTTTCGGAGAAAAACCCCCACTTGCCATCGTAGTAAATGAATGGCTCAGTGCATCATAAAAGGACATGCCTCCAAACATTAGAAAAATGGTTTCGAGTAGTGTGAGCCCCAGATATATAGTCCAAAGCCGCCTGGCGGTATCTTTAATTTTGGGTTTAAGTTTATCGTGGGTTATGCCAGAAGCTTCGGCAGTAAATAATTGCATACCACCGATCCCTAGTGTTGGTAATATGGCTACTGCGAGTACAATAATTCCCATTCCCCCGACCCATTGGGTAGTACTTCGCCAGAACAATAAGCCGTAGGGTAAGGCCTCAATATTATTTAAAATGGAAGCTCCGGTAGTTGTGTAGCCAGATGCAGTTTCGAAAAAAGCATCTGTGAAACTGGTTACATGGCCGGAAAGCAAAAATGGTATGGTACCAAATATAGACATCAAAATCCACCCGAGTGAAACAACCAGAAAACCGTCGCGCTTTTTTAATTCCTTGTTTTTACTGTTTCTCGTACTTAACCAGGCCATTGAACCAACGCCCGCTGTTATGATGCCTGAAATAAGGATTGGAAATATATCTTCTTTATAGTATAAAGAAAATGGCAGGCAGAGCCACATGAATGCGCCATTAAAAATCAATAAGAGTCCTAAAAGATTAAAAACAGCTTTATAGTTAAGCCTCATAAGTCTACGTCTATACTATTCCTGCTTCACTGATGCAACATTTGCAAAGTACGCTGATAAGGTATAAGGAAGACATAAAGAAAATGAGACAGATATAAAGATTTTATAAAGATTTAGTTGAAGCGGTAACCTACACCACTTTCAGTAACTATATGTTCAGGGTTGTGAGGGTTTTCTTCTATCTTTTTTCTCAACTGGGCAACGAATACTCTGAGATACTGCGTTTCTGTTTGGTATCCGACTCCCCATACCTGTTTTAGGATGTATTGATGTGTTAGTACTTTTCCCTCATTCTTTGCAAAGAGTGCCAGCAGGTTATATTCGGTGGAGGTAAGCCTAATAATTTCCTCACCTCGCTTTACGATACGGTAAACCAGGTCGATACTTAGGTTGCCCGAGTTAATTACGCTTTCATTAGGGTTGGTATTTTGATCTCTTCGTATAGCGGAGCGGATACGGGCCAACAATTCCCCTGACCGGAAGGGTTTGGTTATGTAATCAGTAGCTCCTGAATCCAATGCTGAAATAATGTCGGCCTCACCATCACTGACAGATAATACAATTATTGGCTTGTTATACCACTCTCTCAACTGCTGTAATACCTCATGGCCACTCTGGTCTGGCAAACCGATGTCTAAAAGTATTAACTGAGGAGGGTGATTAGCCGCAGTAATTATCCCTTCTTTTCCCGTTGCAGCTTGAAATACTTTATACTGATTGCTCTCCAAAGAGATTTGCAATAGCCTGCGTATTTGAGGTTCATCATCTATAATCAGGATTTCCGGCTTATTCATTTATTTAGTTGATTATCAGTTACAGACATACTTTCTGCGGGGATTTCAATGATAAACCCAGCACCCCCGGTTTCATTATTCTTAATGGTTATATTTCCGTTATGGGCCTCGGTAAAGCCTTTTGCAATTGAAAGGCCCAAACCGGAACCTCCGATAGAAAATTTAGAGCCGCGATAAAATTTATTGAATATAAACTGAATATCTTCATTCTGTATGCCTTCGCCGTTATCTGAAATTATGAAAACACAATGGTTTTGTTTCTCTAGTATATTGATCTCAATCAGAGAACCTTTCGGTGTGTACCGCAGGGCATTATGGAGTACATTGTTCAACACCTGTGCTATTAAGCCGCTATCTAGTTTAAATAGCGGAAGATTTTCATTAAGTTTAAAATCTATTTTGTGCTCTGTGGCGTGCTCACTGTTGTTTCGGATTACAGTATACATCAATTCATTTACATCACACCAATCAAGTTTCGGTTGCAGCACACCAGCTTCAAGCCGACTCATACTCAGTAGGTTATTTACTTCTCTGTTTAGCCTCAAACCCGCTATTTCTATTTCGTTAATAAGTTCATGCTTGTCCTTCTCAGTGAGCTTATTGTTATTTTCTTTAATAGTGTCAACGGCTCCAACTATAGTGGATATAGGAGTACGTAATTCGTGTGAGAGAGAATTGAGAAGCGTATTGTACAATTTAATTGAATGCTCACGCTCCTCTTTTTTACGCTCCTTTCTTTCATAGTTCCTGATTTTGGAAGTAAATACGATATTGATCAGAGCAATGATGAAATACATCAGAAAAAGGAGAACATCTTCGGAGGTTCCGACATGGAAAGTTTTTGTAGGAGGTATGAAAAAAAAATTCCATATCAAGGCACTTAAAATTGCAGCAGTCAATACAGGTAGGATGTCAAACAACATGGCCTGAATAGAAACAACTAAAAGAAGTATTAAGGCCACTTCCCGATAGCCAATTAATTTTGTTAACATATAACAAGTTACAGTCACAAATACAATCAGTATCAGGCTTATTAGATATTGCGTGCTTAACTTATATTTCTTAGCTCTCAGGTACACGAGGATTTTTGATACAAATCTACACAATCCCGGATCACATTCCTTATTTTAAAGGTTTATGGCCTGATAGTACCAGTCAGGTCCAAAATCTACAACAAGAATAATGGACTTGTAAACTTTATGGCACTGAAAGACTCCCAAATTGCAAAGGCGGCCAGTAGGGGAGATGAAGGAAAAAAAGGTGCTCCTTAAAAGAGACACCTTCTTAATGCTGAACTGGCAATGGTACCAGGCCTTGCAGTTACTTTTTAACTATTGTCCGAGTGAAGCTGCCGATGTCTGTTACTACCTTTAAAAGAAATTGTTTGCCATATTCTGTAATATCAATACTTGCAAATTGACCGGATATTTCAGGATTGTCAATGGATTTAACAAGTTTGCCCTGCATATCATAAACCTCAATGCGTAGCGGTTTTCCAACCTCACCTGTTTTGATAGCTAACTTATCATCAAATGGGTTAGGATAGACAAGAAGACTGGTTTTATTCATCTTTTCAGGAGAGGCCAAGCGGTTAGCGTTGTCCATCCTGGCGTTTGAAGTGCTATTAACAGGTACCAAAACCCACTGGGCATTGATGTGACCGGTGTTGGCATATAGTCTGCAATCAGCTCCATTCGCACTTTGTCCATATCCATCTAAAAACATCCCGGTAGACCGGTTTTGAACCCTGTAATAATCACCGTCATATTGCTGTAGTGACCAATGCGAATTTCTGTGGGTAGTATTGGCCCACTGGCTGCAAACAGCTCCGTTAGTGGTTGAACCCATACCATCCAGGATCATTCCTGTACCACGGTTTACAAACTGGTAATAACCGCTGCCGACATCCACAAGCTCCCAATGAGCGTTAACATGGGTTGTGTTGGCATATTGCCCGCAGGCATCACCATTTCCTGTTCTGCCCATCCCGTCCAGAAGCAAGCCGGTAGACCTGTTTTTTAGTTGGTAATAAGTTACACCAGTATTATTGACAGTGATCTGTCCGCTGAGAGATGCAGTGGTGAGGCCTCCTATGGTAGACACAGTGTAACTAAATACTCCTGCCTGTGTAGGTGCACCACTGAAGGTTACTGTCTGAGCTGTATTATTGATCGATGTATTGATGCCCGATGGAAGGCCGGATACTGTTACAGAAGTCGCATTGGTCCAGGAATAATAAAAGCCTTCAATGGCACTCCCCAGATCCACGGTCTGTATGGATGAACCTGCCCCGTGTTTTCTAATTGTAGCTGCCGGTGCAGGGTTCCAGTTGTCACTTCCAGCTAAAACGACAGCCCTTTCATATAATGGGGCTTCGGCATCCGTAAGTGCCCTTATCCCTGCCCAGTTGGCTCTGCTGCTCATATCAGCACCGCCGCCGGTATTTTTGTACTCATATAGCTCCAGCTTATCAGAAGAAGCCGCATAGTCCATGTTCCAGATGGTAGGCCAGCCGACAGGATTGATCATGGATGTCATGTCACAGTACAGCCAGGTTACTTTGGGGTAATTATGCCATGGCCTTCCAAGGGCTATTTTGTTACCATCGTCACCGTCTCTGGGGCTGTTGTCGGCATAGGTTACATTGCATTTGTAGAAAACAAACCCATACTTCTGGCTCTCGGCGGTAGATGGAGCAGTGATCCAGCCACCTCCCCAGCTCCTGATTTCACAAGCTTCAAAAAAGGCGACGCCACCGCCGTATATGTAGTCCGTTCTGCCAACGATCAGGCATCCGTTAAAATATGCCCTTTTGCCAACATTCCAGAAATAGATGGTATCCTGGTAGCCTTTGAGGTCACAATTGACAAAGACCACTTTGTCTGACTGAATGGTAAGTGCCTGGGCTTGCCCAACCGGGCCTGCAGTGTTTTGGACAGTGAGGTTCTCTGCCTTGAAACCATCTCCTTTGATGGTGAGCGTAGCAGAGGTCCTGATGATCTCGGCAGACCATAGGGAAGCATCATTCACCGGGCATTTGCCATCCCCCTGATTACAGTCGTAGATATGATAGCTGATGATGGTTTCCGTTCGGCTTTCGCCCAGCAATGTCACATTTTTCCTGTCGCTGGGAATGAGGAGTTTTTCGGTATTATACAGACCTGCCTTAATAAAAATAACTGTCCTGGCCGAGCTGTTGGCAGGTACTGCATTAATGGCAGCCTGAATGGAGGTAAAATCCCCGGAGCCGTCTTTGGCTACGACAATGTCTGCATCCTGGGCAACGGTATGTCCCGAATAAAAAAACAGCCCCATGCAGATGAAGGCAATAACAAATTTCATTGATTTTTTTAAAATCATCATAGGTAAAAGGGTTAGGTTGAACAAAGTATTTAAGCAGGGGATGCTTTTAAGAACTTTTTGGGTTTGAAAAGTTGGTGAATATAGTAGAGTAATCGATTAAATAAAAGAATTATATGCAAATCTATGCATGCGCCCTTATCATGATTAAACCTTAAACAACTTTGAATATGAATAGAAACCGGGCGCATGCAATGACCTACGCTGTTTTACTCTTTTTATCAGGTAAAACAGGTCAATATTTTGGGGTCTGGCCTTTACCGGCATACTCTTTTTTCATAGCCAACCATAGGAAAAAGGCAAACCCGCCTATGATGATACTGACTATGGTGAACATGGATATAATGGCTGAGATACTCATAAGGCATTAGCAGTTACAAATTTTTTATATAAATATTTATTTAGAAGAAGACCGGCGATGGCTATTATGCTCCATTGGGTAATGATGGATGCGTTGCTATAGACATCAAAAACATTCCAGTTACCACGGGCATCAAACCATGGATATGCCGAGTAACCTTGCGACATCCACCAATAAATTAAAATCACACCCAGCACGGCGTTGAATGACAAGCAATAGGTGAAATACTTCACGGGTACATTAAAGTCAGAATCTTCGCTGATGTAGTCATCCAGGAATCTGGCGGCACCATAGCGCAACACCGCAAGCAAAACAAGCAGGCCGGTAACAATAAGCCCTATGCCCCAAACCCAGTCCTGGTTATTGAAAAAATCAAGTGACCACGCTGAGGGAAAGCCAAAAATGATACAAAACGCTGCTGCCCTGATGGCCGCTGATTTTCGGGTCAGGCCCAGGTCTTTTAGGTTGCAGATAAACAGCTCCAGCATCGGTAGCAATGAACTGAAACCTGCCAGGAAAAAAGCCAGGAAGAACACCGCTGAGAGTATTGGCCCTCCTGTAAAAGAGGAGAAAAGCTTGGGAATGATGGTAAAGGTCAGGGCCTGATTACCACTTTGCAGATAGGCGATAGCTTCGCCCTCAGTAGGAGAGAGGGCAAAAACGGCCGGTAAAATAGCCATACCTGCCATGAGGGAGGCCGTGTTATTACCAAAGCCTCCTATGAAAGTGTTGAGCACCACATCCTCTTTTTTTCTTGAGTAAGATGAGATGGTCATGATCAACCCCCAGCCTGCGCCGGTAGACCAGGCCGATTGTGACAGGGCTTCGATCCAGATAGTGGGGTCTGAAAATTTGCTCACATCTATATAGAACATATACTCGAGGCCTCTAAAGCCGTTTTTCATGTTCAGAGCCATAACGGTAATGATAATGAGTAAACCGAAAAGCATGGGAATGAGCACTTTGTTGGCCTTTTCAAGCCCTTTTTGGATACCCTTGATAAGCACGAATGTGCCCACGATCACAGCTAAAATATAAAGCGCGATGGTCCAGGGGTCGCCATTGGCAATTTGATCCCAGAAATTGTTAAGATACTCCGGGTCTCTTTTTAACGTGTCTCCAATAGTAGGTCCTCCTGATGCAAACTGGTAAAGGTTATTCAATGCCAGGCCTAAATACCTCAACGCCCAGCCTGTAACCACTGAGTAATAAAAAGCTATGCCTAAGGTAACTGCGGTAATGAAAAAGCCGCCCCACGTAAAGCCCTTGCCTGCTACCTGGCTATAAGAGCCTATAACTCCCTGCTTATGTTTTTTGCCAATTGAAAATTCTGCCATGAGCAGTGGCATGGACCAAATGAATAAAAATAAGATCCATAAGAGGAGAAATGCACCGCCATACTGACCGGCAAGTCGCGGAAACCTCCACAAATTACCGGCACCAATGGCCATGCCCAGTGAGGCCATCACTATGCCCCAGCGGTTGCTGAACTCTTCCGTTTTCTTTATCATTTTTTACAGTTTGAAAATTAGTTTACAATACTTCTGCAGTGCGTCCGGGTTAGCTACTGCTGGTTTGAATGTGACCCTTATGTGGAGATGAAGATATCCCGGATTTTCTCCTGTTCAGCTCCTCGGTTACCCACTGAAGCTCCTGATGGGTACTTCCGGTAAGTCCTGAATTCTCTTCAGCACGGCGGATCATGTAAGGGTATGTATCTTCTATTTTTCCGAAAGGCACATATTTCATAGCGAAGAACCCTTCCTTTGCCAGGGCAAATGTAATAGGATCACTCATGCCATAGAGTTGGCAAAAATGGATGTGATCCGTGGGGGTGCGATCTTCCTTAATGGTATTGACCATTTTCCATGAACTTTCTGTGTTGTGTGTTGCGAGGCAGAAAAAAGTATCTTTATGATGTAAGAGGCAGTACATCATGGCATCATTGTAGGCCATGTCAGTCATGATTTTAGCCGGCTGCACGGGTGTTTCATAACCAAGTTTTCGTGCCCTTAGGTTTTCTTTTTCCATATATGCGCCCCGCACCAGTTTGGCTGCAAAGAAGCTTCCCTGTGCTATGCAGAGCTCACGGTGGGTTTTGAGCCGGTCAAAAGAGCTTTTCAAATAAAGCTGATAAGTATTGAATAGCACCGCCCGTTGTTTGTTGAACTTAACCATCATTTCCAAAGCCAGATCATCAAGCGCAGGCTGTATCCAGCTTTCTTCTGCATCAAGATAAATGGTTTTGTTTGCCCGCATTGCCGTAGTACATATTAGGTCGAGGCGTTCCCTTAAGCGTTGAATTTGCGCTTTCTCTTCTGATGACAGTGTTGTTTTATCATGGCTGTACTTTTCCAAAAGCTCAAAACTGGCAATAGCGGTCAGTTTGATAGGGATTACAGGAACTTCAGGCTCTTCCCTGACGTGTATAATGGTTTCAACGATCTCATTGACCATCATTAGATGCTCCTGTGCCGTATTTTTACCTTCTACGCCAAAATCCAGCGCAGTGGCTACATTATACAGAGAGAGCTTCCGGATCACCGGAGCACAGCCCTCAATGGTTTCTCCTCCGCAGAAATGTTCAAAAAAGATGTTTCTGATCAGAGACCGGGTAAAGGGTAATCTTCCCTTTAAGGCGTAGTAGCCAAGCCATGCCAGAGCTATGGAGGTCCGGGGAAAGTGTTTTAGTGCCAAAAACAGGAAGCGGGCTTTCTTCAGCTGGCTAACGGATTTGTAGTCAAATCCAACAGCGGTATTTTGAAATGGTCTTTGCATGATGTGATTTTATCCAAAATAGGTTTTAATAGGTATGAAGACCTGAAAGTGAGGCTGCCGGAGAGCATCGCAAAAGATTGCAATATACCCGGCAACCCTACCGGTGGATCAGTCTTTGATTCTTAGAATTTAATGGCGGCTTTGGCAAATACGCGTGTGCCATCTATACCAAACTGGGTAGTTTGCCACGGGTATTTGAACCTGCCAACAAAATCAAGGTTTCTGTCAGATGGATGTCCCTCCCTGTCTGAATAAGCTTCAGCAAAGGTTTCGGGATAGACATTAAATATGTTGTTGGCTCCCAGTGTTAGTTTGATATTATCAGTAATGCCGTAAGAGAAACTGATATCAGTCAGGAATTTACCATCGTATGTGGCGTCATCTACCTCACTATTGGATAAGTATGTAACAGCTCCATAATACAAGCCTGACAGGGTTGCGGAAAATTTGTTGAGCTGGTAGGTGGCCGTTCCAATTACTTTTTGTCTTGGTCTCCAGGTTTCCATTCTGGATACATCCTCTCTTGAGAATATGTTGTCCTCAAGTCCGTTATCTACAATGAATTGAGGCAGATTGATATCCTCAACAGTAGTTTTGTTAAAGTTAGCTGACAAGTTACCCTGGATGGTACCTGATCCGACAGAAATATTATCAAAACTGATCACTACATCAAGTCCCTGGGTTTTTGTGTCGACGGCATTTAGAAAGAAGCCAGCTGAACCTACACCAACATTATCAAGTACCTGATCAATAGGTGACTGAGGGTCACCGGTAGCAGTTACCTGGCCGGAGAGTACAATACGGTCGTCAATAGTGATCTGATATACATCGGCAGTAATACCTATATTTTCATTGACCCTGTAAGTTACTCCGGCGCCGATATTAAAAGAGGTTTCAGGCTGCAGCTCCGGAATGCCAAGGGCACGAAGAGCAGGATTTTGGTTGTCGAGGATGCCGTTTTGTACCACTCCGTTTTGGGTCAATGTAGTGGTTACTGCTGTGTAGTAGATCTGGTGCAGTGCAGGAGCCCGGAAGCCATTGCTCAATGAGCCTCTGATGCTGGCTTTACCGGCTTTTAATCTCGTATTGACTTTCCATGAAACGTTTTCTCCAAAGTCACTATAGTCTTCGTAACGGACAGCACCGCCAAGCAGGAAGAAATCAGTAAAATCGGCTGTTAATTCCGAATAAACACCCAGATTGTTCCTGTAATTATTGGATTCGTTTTCCGGTGTAAATCCGGGAAAGGACTCAGATCCCGTTCTGTTTCCCTGTGCATCTGGAGACTGACCGTCGCCGTATGAGGCAAATTCACCGGCTTCAGTTACGAAGTTTTCAGTCCGGTGCTCAGCACCGAAGGCTACGGTAAGTGCTTTAATAGCGGCGGGCTCAAAAGACCTGGCAATATTTACGTTGTTAACCACGTGGCTGAATTCATGTGCCCCATTGTAGAAATCCGAAGGGCTGGCACCCGCAAATGATTGGTTAAACGAATTGATAATGAAATAGTCAATGCGGTTTCTGCCTAATGTAGAGCTGATGTCAAAATTCCAGTCATTGTAGTTGGTAGTTAAGCCCAGACAGAACGTGTTGTCCTTGATTTCAGGCGCCATTTCTGCAAGAAAGAAGTCCTGACCGGGATATATGGCCTCGAACCCTGGCACCCAGTAAGGTACCCTGGCAAACTGAGGAGCTGCCCCTGACCTGTTGGTGATAGTACCGAACGTATAAAGCTCTGTTTCACTTTCTTCGTCAAGGGTGTACCCCGAATTGAATGAAAAGCTGGTAATTGTCATATCCGGTAAGCCTACCTGGAAGCCGGCCGATGGGTTTCTTTGCAGGAACGCATCCAGATCGCTCAGCGAGAAGTCGGTATCATCAGTTACACCCCAGTAGCCGGCCTCGTCTGCCAGGCTGGTGATAGTACCCGCACGCTGGCTTCGCTGCTGGTCGAAATAGTTGAAAGTGAAATTTGCATACCCCTTTTCATGTATATTTAGCCCGAAACCAGTTTCCATCTGGAACTGGTCACCGTCGCCTTCTGAAGTAACGCTATAACCAAGGTTAATAAAAGGATCCGATTTCTTCTTTAATACCAGGTTGATCACCCCGGCTACTGCATCTGAACCATATTGGGCAGCAGCACCATCTCTAAGTATCTCCACCCGCTCTATGGCAGATGTGGGAATGGCTTTCATGTCTACACCTACCTCACCTCTGCCGGGTGTTACATAGCTGTAAACAAGGGCCGAACTGTTTTTTCTTTTGCCATTTACCAGCACAAGCGTTCGGCTCGGAAGTAGGCCTCTAAGATCAGCAGGGCTAAAGTGGGCTGCGGCATCAGAAATAGGTTGCTGCGTAGAGTTGTAAGACGGAACCCTGAACATCAGCTGCTGGTCCAGCACGCCTTTACCTGAAGATTCCAGTTGAGCTGTAGAAACATTGTCAATCGGTACAGGAGAATCCAGTGTGGTACGAGGTATGGTCCGGCTTCCTACCACAACTACCACATCCAGCAAGGATTCAATGCTTTGTTCAAGTTTTATTGTCAATTTGTTGTTTTGACCGGGGACCACTTCGATGGTCTGTTCTTTAGAGTCATAACCAATATAACTAATGACCAATGTATGGCTGCCAGGCTCGAGGTCCAGAGTAAAGTTGCCACTGGGGTCGGTCACTGTACCGGAAGTGGTTCCTTTAAGCTGCACCGTTGCACCAATAAGTGGTTCACCGGAAGTATCGTCAACCACCTTACCACTTATTGTTACATTCATGGGTAACTTTGCTTCGGTTACAGCTTTTCTGAGCACTATAATATTGTCTTTGATATGGTACTCCAGATGGGTTTTGGATACCAGCTCCTTCAGAAAATCTGTAATGGTAACATTTTCAATATTCATGTCAATCATACCGATCTCATCTTCCAGCCCGGCATTATAGAAAAAACGGTATTGGCTTTGGGATTCTACGGCTTCTAATAATTGGCGAAGCGTAACCTGCTCTCTTTTAACAGAGATACTTCCCTGAGAATATACTCCGGCCGAAACCTTGAGCATAGAAAGGCAGATTAAGAATACGGTTAGTTTCATTATAATGATAACCCTCTCAGGTACCCGCCAGGGACCTTTTACTTCTGTAGTAAAATGCATAGTTTTGTATAGTTTAAATGGAACATTTGGTGATCTCACTGAATGGGAAGGGAATGTTGCCGCATTCCCTTTTTTTGTCAGTTTAGATGACTGATGTCACTCAATATTGACCACATTTTCTTTTATCCTGAATTTCACATCCTGTGTCATTTCTATAAGATCAATTACATTTTCAAAAGTGTCGTACCTTTTCAATGTACCTGTAAATCGTTTTTGCTTTTGACCAGGGTTGGCATAAACAACCTCTATGTCATACCATCGCGATAGTGTCGTCATGATCTTTTCCAATGGTTCGTTCTCAAAATAAAACAGACCGTTTTTCCAGGCGATGCATTTTTCTACATTTACCTTACGTCTGGTTATAGCATTGTCTGATTTATTGTAAACTGCCTGCTCTCCGGGAGATAGGGTAGTTTTTGAGCCACCTGTAGTATTCACTCTTACTTTACCTTCCACCAGTGTGGATACTATTTCCTTATCTTCAGGGTAGTGACTCACATTAAATGAGGTGCCTAAGACGGTTATTGTCTGGTTAGCTGTTACTACTTCAAATGGTTGAGCTTTTATGTGTGCGACTTCAAAGTAAGCCTCTCCGGTGAGCTCTACAATGCGCTTATCGCCGTTGAATGCCGCAGGATACCTGAGGCTGGATTGAGAGTTTAACCAGATTTTAGTGCCATCAGCGAGAACGAGGGTAAACTCGCCCCCTCTTGGAATTATTATTTCATGCATGGCCACCGCTGCCTTGCCTACCTGTGCCTTATGGTTATATCGCACTGATGCGTCGGTAATATCGATAGCGGAACCATCCACCATACTGCCTGTATGTTTTTTGTCTCCAAGCTCGATAGTTTGTCCGTTGCTCAACCGCAGTATTGCTTTCTTTTTGCCCGGTAAGCCGGGTGTCCCATTTTGTTGTGCAATAAGGGTGGTTTCCGGTTCGCTGTTCGGAGGATCAAGGAAAATAAATAGTGCCGCAATAAGCAAGGCTGCAGATGCAGCTACAGAGAATAGTAACCGTCTTCTACCTGTATTTATGCCCCTTTCGGCCTGTTCAACTTCTTTCCAAAGTGAAGTAGTGTCTGGTTTTTCCAACTCTCGCTGTGGTTGGCTGAAATGCTTTACAGCCTGTTCGTAATATTTTCGATGCTTTTCGTTTTCAGCCAGCCATTTATCAAGAAGGGCTTTCTCATCTTCAGTTAATGAAGTGTGGATGCTCTTCCAGATAATTTCAAAATCAATCGATAAAATTTTATTCTTCATATTTGATCAATGTCGTAAGTATGACACCGTGATATGAAAAATGGGTGACAGAAAATTTTGAAAATTTTATTTATGTCAAAATAATTACCTGAAAATTGATTTGGAAATGCAGTAAAGCGAGAGGATTACGGCTATTAACTTTGCTGCAATGCTGAGGATAATTTAAGCTTACCCCGTGATAACTGTGTTTTTACAGTGTTTTCCGTGACGCCCAGCACCGTGGCAATTTCTTTCTGTTTTTTGCCTTTATAATATTTGAGTATTATGATCTTTCTGATCTGTTCGGGAAGTTTTTGTATTTCTTCCCTCAACTTCTTTTCTAAATGTTGGAGGCTGTTACTGTTCTCTTCGGTTCGGGCGCCTGCTAGCGTTGCTTCTATATAGAGCAGCTTGTTCCGATCCTTTATTTTGATATTGCGGATATGATTCAGACATTTATTCCTTACAGCAGAAAACAGGTATCCCTTAAGAGATGTATCAATTTTAAGGTCCTTACGCCCCAGCCAGAGATGCACAAATAGTTTCTGAACAATTTCCTTACTCTCTTCAATGTCAAACAGATAACCTTCGGCAAATGCAACAAGTTGCGGATAATATTCCTCATACAGTTGCTCAAAAACAATTCTGTTGCCATGATTGAGCTGTCTTACTAAGAGATTGTCAGTATAAGTCAATGTACTAACGGGTTAATGATCAAGATTAAAGGTACTAAAAAATAATGATACATGTCATTTGGTGTAACCGGATCGCAATTGAAGCCTGTCAAGCCGGTTAAAAGCCAGGGAGAATGGGGTTGCTCCTTCAGACATCACCTGTAAAAATAAGGCTTTAAATCCAAGATAAAAAGATTTTTCTTGCCATTTGTCTGTAAGGATTTTTCTTTCCGGAGTATCATATACATTGATCCCGGCCTGTTTTTATTCTGTTAAATCTGAATTTCGCCCACTACTTTTTTATTAAATCTTGAAAACCTAAGAAATTATTTTATATATTTGAGTAATCGATTACACTAACATTTTATTATGACTAACTCAGATTTTAGATACGCTACGAATCCGGTTGATGCGAGACGGTATGGAACCAGCGAGCTAAGAGAACATTTTCTGATTGATAACCTGTTTGCTCCCGGACAGATCAACCTTACGTACTCTATGTACGACAGGTATATTGTAGGAGGCGCCATGCCTGCCGGGGAAAAGGTGAAACTGGAAACTATTCCTCATTTGAAATCTGATTACTTCCTGGAGAGAAGGGAGTTGGGGATCATTAATGTAGGCGATAAAGGAATCGTAACAGTTGATGGCGTAGAGTATGTGCTGGAGAAAAAAGAGGCATTGTACGTAGGTAGAGGGAGTAAAGAAGTGGCATTTTCAAAGGCAGGAGATGGGCAACCCTTGTTTTACCTGAATTCTGCCCCTGCCCACAAAGAATACCCTACCAAAAAAACAGGTAAGGAAGATGCGGAAGTAGTACATCTGGGAGACGATCTCAATTCCAACAAGCGGATAATTAACAAACTCATAGTTAACAGTGTAGTGGAAACCTGCCAGTTGCAGATGGGACTTACAGAGCTTTTGCCTGGCAACGTATGGAACACCATGCCGGCACACACGCATACCCGAAGAATGGAAGCATACTTCTATTTTGACCTGGCAGAAGGGCAAACCATTTCACATTTTATGGGAGAGCCTCAAAATACCAGGCATATTTTTATTCATAACAATCAGGCCGTACTCTCGCCGGAATGGTCTATACACTCAGGAGTGGGAACATCAAATTACTCCTTCATATGGGGAATGGCAGGTGAAAACCTGGACTATGGTGATATGGATACCTGCGGACCTCATGAACTAAGATAAAAATGACGAACTTATTTGACCTTACTAATAAAATAGCCCTGGTGACAGGAGGTACACACGGTCTGGGCATGGCTATGGCAGAAGGCCTGGCATCAGCCGGAGCCGAACTTGTGATTAGCAGTACCACTCCTGAAAAGCTGGAAAGTGCTCTTAATCACTACAGAAGCAAGGGATACAAAGCCGCCGGCTATCTGTTTGATATTACCGATGAAAAACTGGCTTCCGGTCAGGTGGAGGATATGGAAAAGGAAGTAGGCCCAATCGATATTCTGGTCAACAATGCTGGCATTATCAAGCGGGAACTGGCGGTGGATATGGCCATAGCTGATTTCAGAAGGGTGATAGATGTTGACCTTGTCGGGTCATTTATCATGTCTCAGCTTGTAGGCAGCAGGATGATCGCCCGTGGTGGAGGCAAGATCATCAACATATGCTCCATGATGAGTGAACTCGGCAGAAATAGTGTGTCTGCCTATGCAGCAGCCAAAGGAGGCTTAAAAATGCTGACCAGGAACCTGGCTACTGAATGGGCCAAATACAACATACAAGTGAATGGGATAGGTCCCGGTTATTTCGCAACCTCACAAACCGAACCGATCCGTGTGGACGGTCATCCCTTCAACGACTTTATTATTAACAGAACACCAGCCGGGCGATGGGGAGACCCTTCCGACCTTGCAGGTACAGCCATATTTCTGGCATCAGAGGCGAGTAACTTCGTCAATGGCCAGATCATTTATGTGGATGGAGGAATTTTAGCAACTATAGGCAAACCGGCAAATGAAAAATAATACAATACAGACAGTTAATGGCAGAAAAGTACTTATTCATTCCGGTTTCCTTCTGGAAAACCGTTATGCTGAAGAACTGTATCACGACTATGCCAGTAAAATGCCCATCATCGATTACCATTGTCACCTGCCGCCGGCGGATATAGCCAATGACAAGGTGTTTGGTAATATCACCGAAGCCTGGATTTACGGAGATCACTACAAATGGAGAGCCATGCGTACTCTGGGCATTGATGAAAAATACATCACTGGTGATGCCACCGATGCAGAGAAGTTCAGGAAGTGGGCAAAAGTAGTTCCCTACACATTGCGTAACCCACTTTACCACTGGACTCACCTGGAGCTTGCCAGGTATTTTGACCAGTATAACCTGCTCAACGAAGATACGGCTGATGAAATATTTGATGCTGCATCAGGGCTGTTGAATTCACCTCAGTATAGCTGCCAAAACCTGCTGGGCAAAATGAATGTGGAGCTGGTGTGTACTACGGAAGATCCTACGGATACTTTGGGGTACCACCAAAAGATAAAACAAAGTGGGAATGCCATTAAAATGAGTACGGCATTCAGGCCTGATAAAGCCGTTTTGATCAACAATGAGACTTACAATGACTATATAGATAAACTGGAAGAAGTAGCAGGAATTTCCATTATTTCTTACAGGGATGTTTGCGATGCCTTGAAAAAGCGCATGCAGTACTTCCATGATAACGGCTGCAGGTTATCTGACCATGGGCTTAACCACCTGAGCTTTGAGGTCTTTACAGATGAGGAGGTTGACACCCTGTTTAAAAAGCGTAGATCAGGTAAACTATTGTCAGAAACCGAAGCGTCTAAATTTCATACAGCCATTCTTTTATTCCTGGCGGAAAGCTATCACGACCTGGGCTGGGTGCAGCAATTTCACCTGGGAGCGCTTAGGAACAACAACAGCAGAATGAATAGGGTTTTGGGCCCTGACACAGGTTGGGATTCCATTGGAGATTTTCCACAGGCATATACACTTTCCAGGTTCCTCGATGCCCTGGATATAAAAGACAAACTTGCCAAAACGATCATTTATAACCTCAATCCGGCCGATAATGAGGTGATGGCCAGCATGATCGGTAACTTTAATGATGGGAAAATAAAAGGCAAGATCCAGTTCGGATCAGGCTGGTGGTTCCTCGATCAAAAAGATGGCATTACCAAGCAGTTGAATGCACTTTCCAACATGGGTTTACTCAGTTGTTTTATTGGCATGCTTACCGATTCAAGAAGCTTTCTGTCATTCCCGAGACATGAGTACTTCCGTAGGGTGTTGTGCAACCTGCTGGGCGATGAGATCAGTAGAGGAGAGCTGCCTGATGACATTGAATGGATAGGAAAAATAGTTCAGGATATCTCTTATTATAACGCAAAAGAGTATTTTGAATTCTTATAACAAAATAATTGGAAAAACATAAACTGTCATATCGTTTGAAAAAAGTAGTTGCTTTGGGCGAGGTGTTGCTGAGGTTATCCACTAAAGAATATTTGAGATTTTCTCAGGCTAATGATTTAAATGCCGATTACGGAGGTAGCGAGCTAAACGTGATTTCCACCCTGACCAATTTTGGGATGGAATCGGCTTTTGTAACGCGACTGCCTGAAAACGATATCGGAGATTGTGCCCTGGCACAAATACACCGGCATAATATTTCCACTGAATATATTGCAAGGGGAGGAGACCGGTTGGGAATTTATTTCCTGGAAAAGGGAGCTTCTCTCAGAAGCAGTAAGGTGGTGTACGACCGGGCTTATTCTTCATTCTGTAGCTTCGAAAAGGGCATGGTAGACTGGGAAGAAATTTTTAAGGACGCGGGTTGGTTTCATTGGTCAGGGATAACTGCCGGTGTTTCCCAGAGCGCAGCAGACCTTTGCATGGAAGCCATTGAAAAGGCCAATGAAATGGGACTAACCATTTCAACTGACTTTAACTACAGGGCCAACCTGTGGAAATATGGCAAATCGCCCAGTGAAGTGATGGAAAAGATGGTTTCTATGTGTGATGTTGTGCTGGCAGGCGATTATGCCTCAAAGCAGTATTTTGGCATTGAACCCTCAGGAAGCACTGAGCAGGCAAAGCAGATTTCCCTTTGTCAGGAATTGATCAAGCGGTTTCCCAAAGTAAAAAAAGTAGCCGTAACTAACCGTGGCAATATCAACGCATTGCACAATACATGGTCGGCGGTGTTGTATAGTGGCAAGCAACTCTATATCTCAAAACCCTATGATATCACCTACATTGTAGACAGGATAGGTGCCGGTGACAGCTTCATGGGTGCCCTCATATACGGTCTTTGCAATTTTGATGACCAGAAAGCCCTTGATTTTGCAGTTGCAGCTTCGTGTTTAAAACATACCATATACGGAGACACCAACCTGGTTTCTAAAGAAGAAGTGTTTGGACTGATGGAGGGTAACAATTCGGGTCACGTAAAAAGATAAAAACATTATGAGCAGATTTTCAAGGATACAAGTGTTCTCAAAAATGGAAGAAACAGGCTTGGTGCCATTGTTTTTCCATGACAATGCTGACGTGGTGCAACAGGTGGTGAAGGCATGTTACCTTGGAGGTGCACGGCTGTTTGAGTTTACGAGCAGGGGAGACTTTGCTCATGAAATTTATGCCGATCTGGCGAAGTTTTGTACAAAAGAGTGCCCGGAACTTATCCTTGGAGTAGGTTCTGTAACTGATGCCGCTGCTGCATCACTGTACATGCAAATGGGGGCCAATTTTATTGTTACCCCTGTGCTTAGGGAAGATATAGCTCTTGTGTGCAACAGAAGGAAAGTGCTCTGGTCACCAGGATGTGGTTCACTGACTGAGATTGCAAGGGCGGAAGAGTTGGGCTGCGAAGTCGTTAAACTTTTTCCCGGAGATGTGTACGGAGCTGAGTTCGTGAAAGGGATCAAAGGTCCTTGTCCGTGGACGAATATAATGCCTACAGGTGGCGTAACACCCACCGAAGAAAACCTTAAATACTGGTTTGATTCCGGGGTAAGCTGCGTTGGAATGGGATCACAACTTGTTACAAAGAACATTATCAACAATGGAGACTATGGTGCACTGGAGCGTAAAGTAAGGGAAACCTTAGATATCATTCAAAGCGTGAAAAGCCACTGATATGGGACGTATTTTCACTATACTGACCCTTATAGCTTTGATCTGTGCAACCGGTTGCAATCAGCAAAAACAGACCAGGACTATTAAACTAGCCCATACTCTGGATGTAAGCCACTCGGTACACAAAGCCATGGTTAAGATGGGAGAAGATCTGGAGCAGCTTTCCGGAGGTAAGATGAAAATTGAAATATACCCCAACCAGCAATTAGGCAGCGAGCGTGAATGCCTGGAGTTACTGCAAATTGGCAGTCTGGGCATGACTAAGGTATCAGTAGGTACGTTAGAAAACTTTGCTCCGGGTATGAGAGTGCTGGGTCTGCCTTTTTTGTTTCGGGACAGGGAGCATGCTTTCAAAGTACTTGACGGCCCCATAGGGCAGGAGTTGCTCAATGAAGGGGAGCAATACTGGCTGAAGGGATTGGGCTATTATGATGCAGGCTGCAGGAGTTTTTATACCAAAGAGCGCCCTGTTAACAAGCCGGGTGACCTCGAAGGGCTAAAAATCAGGGTGATGGAGAGCGTTACAGCCATGGACATGGTTAGAAGCCTTGGAGGCTCGCCTACACCTATATCCTGGGGCGAGCTTTATACTTCACTGCAACAAGGGGTAGTTGATGGTGCGGAAAACAATCCTCCGAGTTTCTACCTCTCACGTCACTATGAAGTTTGTAAATATTACTCTCTGGATGAACATACACTGCTACCGGATGTGCTGGTCATAGGCACAAATCTATGGGATAGACTAACACCACAGGAGCAGGCATGGCTGAAACAGGCGGTTGATAACTCAGTGAAATACCAAAGGAAATTATGGGCTGTGTCTGAAGCTGAAGCGCTGGAAATGGTGCAAAAGGCTGGTGTGGAGATCATCAGGCCTGACAAGGAGCCTTTCTCGAAAAAGGTAGAGGGTATTTATGAAGCCTACAAGAATTACCCTGAGCTCTACAAAATTATTCAGGAAATCCAGGAAACACGATAAACTATGGGATTAAGGGCCAAAATAGATAAAATACTTGCCAACATTTTAATATTCATCATGGCTTTGATGGTGATCAATGTACTATGGCAGGTCTTTAGCCGGTACCTGATGGGCTCACCCAGCTCTTTTACCGACGAACTCGCCAGGTATTTGATGATTTGGGTGGGGATCCTTGGTGCTGCTTATGTTTCTGGTAAGAAAGGGCATGTAGCCATAGATGTATTGCTTCGAAAGCTTAGTCCTGCGCCACGGAAGCGGTTGAGACTTTTTATTGACCTGCTGATCAGTCTGTTCAGTTTAAGTGCTTTGGTAGTTGGAGGAGGGAGGCTTGTTTATATTACCTACGTGCTGGAGCAATACTCTCCTGCTATGCAGATGCCATTGGCAGTGGTGTATGCCGTGATACCTGTCAGCGGCATACTGATCATCTATTACAAAATATACGATATGATAAACAACTAATTGCCCATGGAATATTTACCCGTACTAGTACTTGTTAGTAGTTTTCTGGCCTTGCTGGCCATGGGCGCTCCGGTAGCGTGGAGTATAGCCATTTCGGCACTTCTCACCATGTTAGTCAGTATTCCCGCATTGCCTGCCTTTACCACGGTTTCCCAGCGTATCGGTACAGGCTTGGACAGCTTTGCGCTGCTGGCCATACCGTTCTTTATACTATCCGGCGAACTAATGAACAAAGGAGGTATAGCACACCGCCTGATTGCCTTTGCCAAAACACTTGTTGGCAGCCTGCCGGGCGGGCTGGCACTGATCAATATTATATCTGCGATGCTTATGGGCGCCATAGCCGGTTCTGCAATGGCCTCTGCATCTGCAATGGGAAGTATTTTAGGCCCGGAAATGGAAAAAGAGGGCTATTCAAAGGAATTTGGTGCTGCAGTAAATATAACATCAGCTACTACGGGGCTGATCATACCACCCAGTAATATCCTCATTGTTTATTCACTGGCCAGCGGGGGTGCTTCTATAGCCGCATTATTTCTGGCAGGCTACATTCCCGGCATACTTACAGGCTTGTTTCTGATGATAGTGGCATTGGTCTGGGCAAGGAAAAAGAATTACAATGTAGGCAAGCGCAGCTCCCTCAAGGAAGTATTCAGCACATTTGTTGATGCACTGCCCAGCCTGCTTTTATTGATCATTGTAATAGGAGGTATTGTAGCCGGTATTTTTACGGCTACGGAGGCATCGGCAATTGCCGTACTCTATACTCTGCTGTTAGGCGCATTTTATAAGGAGCTTACCCTGGCCGGCTTGCCTGAGATTTTGCTTAAGTCGGCCTCTACTACTGCGGTGGTTATGCTTTTGATCGGCGCATCTATGTGTATGTCATGGGTGATGTCATACGAAAATATTCCGCAGGATATCAGCTCAGGACTTCTGAGTATAAGCGATAATAAAATTGTCATACTCCTAATCATCAACCTGTTGCTGCTTTTTGTTGGCGTATTTATGGACATGACACCTGCAGTACTGATTTTCACCCCGATATTTTTACCGGTAGTTACCAAGCTCGGGATTGACCCGGTGCATTTTGGCATTATCATGATCCTCAACCTGTGTATCGGACTTTGTACGCCACCGGTGGGGTCTGTACTTTTTGTGGGAGTTGGAATAGCTAAAACTACTATTGAAAAGGTCATTAAACCACTAATGCCATTGTTTCTGGCCATGATACTGGCATTGTTGCTGATCACATACTTTCCGCAACTGAGCCTTTGGCTGCCCGGGTTATTTGATTTATAACATTTCAATTTATAAGACATGAAGAAATTAAGCAGAAAGGAACTGGGAATCGAGGATAAATTACCGGTTAAAGTGCTCCAGTTCGGAGAAGGCAACTTCCTGAGGGCATTTGTGGATTATGCTTTTCAAAACCTAAATGATGAGGCAAATTTTAACGCCGGAGTAGCCGTTGTGCAACCACTGGACAAGGGCCTTGTTAAGCTTCTTAGCGATCAGGATGGTCTTTATACTCTCTTCTTAAAAGGATTTCAAAAAGGAGTAGAAATCCAGAAACACGAGTTGATCAGGAATGTTGTTAAAGCCATTGATCCCTATGCTTCCTTTGATCGGTACCTGGCCCTGGCCCGGGAAGAATCACTGGAATTTGTGGTATCCAATACTACAGAGGCCGGTATTGCTTACCTGGCATCTGACGAACCGGATATGCGTCCTCCAGCCTCTTTTCCCGGAAAGCTGACGGTATTCCTTTATGAACGCTTCCGGTATTTTCAGGGAGCAGCAGATAAAGGACTTTGCATTATTCCTTGTGAACTGATCAATTACAATGCTGATGTTTTAAAGGACATTATATTGCAATATGTGTCAGACTGGAACCTGGGCGAAGATTTTAAGAGATGGATCACTCAGCATAACAGCTTCCACAATACACTGGTTGACAGAATTGTACCCGGTTATCCTAAAGATGAAATCGAGGATTATAACCAACAGTTGGATTATGCAGACCAATTGATCGTAACGGCAGAGACCTTCTTTCTTTGGGTAATTGAGGGAGATGCTACGCTCAGAAAAAAGCTGCCCTTTGAGCGCACAAGCCTGGATGTGAAGATAGTGGACAATATGCAGCCTTACCGTACCAGAAAGGTACGTATCCTGAATGGTGCACATACAGCGGTAGTGCCATTCTCCATTTTATATGGCAATACACTCGTTAAGGAAACCGTGGAGGACGAGTTTACCGGAGAGTTTATCAGGGAAGCAGTGTTTAATGAAATTTTGCAAACCTTGGAGATGGACAAAGCAGAACTTAGAAAGTTTGCTGAGGAAGTTTTTGACCGCTTCCGCAATCCTTTTATCAAACATCAGTTGTCCAGTATAGCCCTTAATTCCATTTCCAAATTCAAAGTAAGGGTACTGCCGAGCCTATTAGAGTACAACAAGCTCAATAATGCATTGCCCGTAAACCTTACCTTTTCTTTTGCTTGCCTGCTGTGCTTCTACCAGGGCACCTGGATGGATAAGAAGCTTCCCGTACAGGATGACCGGGATATACTCGATTTCTTTACGAAAGTGTGGCTGGCTGATAATATTAAGGAGGTTGTACATAAGAGCCTTAAAAACGAAGCACTATGGGGCCAGGACCTGTCTAAAGTAGAAGGCCTGGAGTACATGCTGACCATGGCACTGGAGGAGATCATGTCAAATGGTATTGAAGAAGGATTCTCCAATTATAAAAACAGAGTAAATAAAGCTCAAACTGACCATGCAGAAAAAATTAATTAAGGTTCACCCATCGGATAATGTAGCAGTAGCTTTAGTAGACCTGTTACGGGGCGAAACGATTGCCGTGGATGGAGAAGAACTGACTATACAAAGTCCTACTCAGGCAAAGCATAAAGTCGCATTGGCAGATTTTCAGGAAGGTGACAGTATTATCATGTACGGTGTACTGGTAGGCAAGTCCGGAGAATTTGTTGATAAAGGGCAAGTACTTACAACCGCCAATGTAAAACATGATACTGCAAGAGTGACGCAAAAAACGGGCAGCATCGAATGGACCCCACCGAAGGTTGATGGTTGGAAAGACAAAACATTTATGGGGTACCACCGTGCAGACGGGCAGGTAGGTACGCAGAATGTCTGGTTGTTTTTCCCACTCGTATTTTGCGAAAACAGAAATATCGAGATCTTAAAAGAAGTATTCGAAAAAGAGCTTTTAAATAAAAAAGAGGATAAATACAGGCTGTTGCTGCGTTCACTGATCCATGCTGATGGTGAGCAGGATGTACTGGTAAAAGAGCCAAAACAGGAAAGGGTATTTGAGAATGTAGATGTACGGTTCATCTCCCATCAGGGAGGTTGCGGAGGCATCAGGCAGGATTCGGAGTCCCTGGCCAGGCTATTGGCAGGCTACCTTAACAACCCCAACGTGGCTGGCGCGACTGTGCTCAGCCTGGGATGTCAAAACCTGCAGATTCAGATCTTTAAAGATGCCCTGGCTTCCATTAATCCTGATTTTAAAAAGCCATTGCTCATTTATGAGCAGCAAAAAATGGGTACGGTTGATGACATGCTCAGTACCGTGATCAGGGAATCATACGAGGCTATAGCAGCCGCCAATGAAATTGAGCGTAAACCGGCACCGCTGTCCAAGCTTTCCATAGGTCTGGAATGCGGAGGCTCGGATGGCTTTTCCGGTATTTCGGCAAACCCTACCCTGGGGCATACATCAGATCTCTTGGTAGCCCTCGGTGGTAAAGCAGTACTGTCGGAGTTTCCTGAACTCTGTGGTGTAGAGCAGGAGTTGACCAACAGGTGTGTAGATGATGAACAAGCGGGGAAATTCCTTTCACTGATGCAGGCTTTCGAAAAATCGGCAATCAATGCAGGGTCGGGCTTTGACATGAACCCTTCACCCGGTAACATCAAAGATGGCCTGATCACGGATGCTATGAAGTCGGCAGGTGCTGCGAAGAAAGGAGGGACTTCTCCCATTGTGGACGTGCTGGATTATGGCGAGTATATTTCCAAGCCGGGGCTTACGTTGCTGTGTACGCCTGGCAATGACGTAGAAAGCACTACCGCCATGGCTGGATCGGGAGTAAATATTATTTTATTTACTACCGGCCTGGGTACACCAACGGGAAATCCTGTAGTGCCTGTTATTAAAGTGTCATCCAACCGGGAGCTGGCAGAAAGAATGCCTGACATCATAGATATTGATACAGGTGCTATAATCAGAGGCGAAAAATCGATCGAAGAAATGGCTGAAGAGCTTATGGAGATGATCATAGAGGTGGCAAGCGGCCGGGTGAAAACCAAGGCGATGCAACTTGATCAAAATGACTTCATACCCTGGAAAAGGGGAGTCTCCCTATAAGCTGGTCATTTAGCCAGTTCGCTGACCGCCGATTTTGATGACGACTTGCGGATGATCAGGTGTGGGGTAAGCTCAACTTTTTGCTCAATTTTGACTTTGCCGACACTTGAAACATGGTCAAGAAAAACCTTGGCGGCCATCTTACCCATTTCGTGCGGAGCCTGATCTACCGAAGATATTGATAGCTCCATAAGTTGCGTAAAAGGTTCATTACTGAAGCCCACCACACAAAAATCGTCGGGCAAACTAAATCCAAGCTCCTGAAGCCTCTGGATCGTACCCAAAGCGACAAAATCACTGGATGAAAATATTGCATCTGGTTTTTCATCCAGCTTCATTAATGTATCCACTGCAGCTCTTCCGGCTGCTGTATCACTTTTTACATGAAGCAGGTATTTATCATCAAACTCAAGGCCATGATCCAGCAAAGCGTGCTTGTAGCCTTCAAAACGCTTCTTGTATATTTCAAGTGACCAGTCTCCGGATAGATGTGCGATTTTTTTGCAGCCCTGCTCAATGAGATGTTTTGTCGCCTCATACCCGCCTTCAAAGTCATCAATAGTCACACTGCTTACACCTTTTACATTTTTTCTCCTGTCAAAGAAAACCAGCGGTATCTTTTTATTAAGGATATGGTCGAAGTGCGTGGTATCCTTTGATGATTTTGAAACCGACATCAATATACCATCAACCTGGGCGTTTAAAAGTGTATTTACCGTTTCGACTTCCCTTTCCTGCGTTTCATGGGTTTGGCAGATAATCACATTGTAACCTTCAGGGTATAGTGCCTCTTCTATACCTCTGATAATAGAAGCAAAAAAGCTCGTGTCTATATATGGAACAATTACTCCTACCAGGTTGCTCTTTCCGCTTTTCAGAGCGAGGGCCAGTTTGTTTTGCGTATAACCCATACTGGCGGCAGTTTCCATTACCAGTTTACGTGTAGCATCACTTATACGTGGGTTGTTGTTTAAAGCCCTGGAAACTGTTGCCGCAGTAATGTTCAGCTTCTTGGCTATATCGTAAATCGTTATCTTCTCACTCATCAGGTTAAATTAAAAGCGGTTACAATTTAAGTAATTTATGTGTAAACGCGTTGAAAATGTGCATGTTATCGATTGCATTAACAATGTTGACAAGCTTTTTTGATTATTAAAGTGCAATTGTATAGCAATTAAATGTAAAATCCATTAACTATCCGGACTGTATGAGTTTACAGGTCTGTTTGATTTTCCTCAATTTGCCCTATTTTATTAATAATTTCCGCAAGTTTTTTAAATTTTTCATGTCAGATGAATTTATTAGTGTAATCGTTTGCATAAATCCATGAGCCTTACTAAATTGACCTTAATTAACGATTATTACTTCGTCAGAGTGGCCTGTCATTAGTTTAGGGGAATTATGCGGGCTATCAATTCAAATATTGAATAATGACCCGTTTGGGTTTGGGTCTTTAGGCTCTGAGATAGTAAGTAGTTAGAATAGGTGGTATTCTATTTGGTGATCTGTATTAACATTCGGATCACCGAATGAATGCCTGAGTTAGAGAGGTAGGTAAAGGGTTAACGAAGTAATGATCAACACCGCTTCTGCCGGCAATTCTGTGGCAAAACGCCGTAAGCTTTTAAGTGGTCGATATTCCTGCAAAATTTGATATTGATCAAAAGGATGATGAATGCGTAATAACCTGAAATAAAACAACTTAACCTATGAAAACCAACTTTCTAATGATGAAGCCCGGTAACTGGCTCGCATCATTTATTATCCTTCTGACCCTATTTACAGGAAGTCAGATATTTGCACAAAAAGGACTCACGGTAAAAGGCACCGTGATTGACGCGGAAACCCAGGCCCCTTTGCCAGGTGTCAACATTGTGGAACTCTCCACTATAAGTGGCTCTGTCAACGGTACCATTACTAATTATGATGGTACTTATACGCTACAGTTAACTACTGAGAATGCCAGCCTATTGATGACTTATATTGGCTTTGCTGATAAAGAGGTAGCTGTCAACGGCAGGTCTTCCATTGATGTATCTATGGAAGTGGACTCCGAGACGCTCAATGAGGTGGTGGTGATTGGTTACAGCGAACAGAAGAAATCAGATGTTACCGGTTCAGTGGGCAGTATCGAGGGCGGGAGCATTACCGAACGGAATTTTACCAATCCGGTAGAAGCTATTCAGGGGAATGTAGCCGGAGTGCAGATATCTTACTCTACAGGCCGGATAGGAGATGGCTTCGATATTGTCATAAGAGGAAAAAACTCAATGAGTTCGGATGCCGACCCATTATATGTTGTGGATGGTGTTCCTACAGATGGAATTGATTTTCTGAACCCGCAGGATATTGACAGGATTGATATATTGAAAGATGCTTCGTCTACTGCGATTTATGGCTCCAGGGGGTCGAACGGAGTAATTATTGTTACTACTAAAAGCGGTGCAACAGCCAAACCTGGTGTTAATTTTTCTTTTGACAGCTTTGTAGGAATAAAGGACCCGGCACGCTTACCTGAAATGATGAGCGGGGAAAAGTGGTGGTATTATCACCAGTCTGCTTACCTGGCTACAGCCAAGGAAGATCCGGATACCGGTACGGTTACGGAGCAGACCCTCTACGATGCTGTAATTGGTACTGGTAACAGCTTGTTGGAGGAAAGAGCCAACAACAATGATGCATTTGACTGGTATGACGCTGTGCTCAAAACCGGCATTCAGCAAAACCATTACCTGTCAGCTTCCGGAACTTCCGGCAATGGTATCTCTTACAATCTTGGACTTGGCTTTCAAAATGAAACGGGTAATATCGAGAACGAATCACTGGACAAGTACACGTTTAAGTTTGGACTGACCAATAACATCAACGAGAAGTTTTCAACCGGTGCAAACTTCACTGTTGCCTTAACAGAACAGGCTCTGGGAAGTGATCTGGCTATGAGAGAAGCTTTCAGGCTTAATCCTTTTCTTACGCCTTATGGATTAGATGGTGAATTATTCCCTCTGCCCGGAAAGCTGGTTGATGCTGAAGGAAACTTTCTGATCAACAAAACAAGTACATACAATCCCATTTTAGAAATTGAGAATTCTGTTGATAATATAAGAAGGTGGAACGGTGTGGGAAGTATATTCGTACAATATTATCCTTTGGAGTGGCTTAGTTTTAAGTCCACACTGTCAGGCGGTGCCGACCTTTCCAGAAGGGGTAAATCATGGGGTGCTGAAACTAATACCGGGGTAAATAACCGTGATCTTGCATCTGCTGAAGTTTCAAAAGCAGAGAATTTCAATTACACCTGGGACAACCAGTTCAACATAAATCGTAATTTTGGTGAAGATCACACGGTCAGTGTGCTTGGATTACAAAGTATATTTTATAGCAGTACCGAGACTTCACTGGCAAGTTCCAGGTATATGCCATTTAATACCAGTTTCTACAACCTGGGGTCCGGAGATCAGGGAACGTACGCTCTGGGGTCAGGTTTTTCAAAGCAAACATTAAGCTCATACGCTATTCGTGTGAACTATTCTTTCAGGGAAAGGTACCTGCTGACGCTATCGAATCGATGGGATGGCTCTTCGCTTTTATCAGAGTCTAACCGGTGGGATAGCTTCCCGTCGGGTGCAGTAGCATGGAGGATCAGCGAGGAAGCTTTTATGACCGATCTCACGGTAGTAACTAATCTGAAATTAAGGGTGAGTTATGGCTTTACGGGAAACAACATCATAGCACCATATTCTACGCAAAACGGCCTGGACCTTCAAACTTACTACGACTTTAACGGCACTAATGCCAATGGCTGGCTGCCGGCATCGCTTGCTAATAAAGCACTGGGATGGGAGAAAACCAAAGAGCTTAACGTAGGGTTCGATTTCGGCTTGCTTGGAAACAGAATTACCGGTAGCCTGGATGTCTATGACCGTTTGTCTGATGAGTTGCTGTTGGAGCAGCAGTTGCCCCGTGAGTCCGGCTGGGAAACGATCAGGGCTAATGTCGGTTCTGTAAGCAATAAAGGAGTGGAGGTAGCGCTAACCACAACCAATATTAAAAGTCAAAAGATTTCGTGGGAGACCACTTTTACTTTTACAAAAAACACCAATGAGATCAAATCCATCTATGGACAGGATGAAGCTGATGATGTAGGGAATGGCCTTTTCATAGGTGAATCCATTGATGCACATTACAACTATAAATTCATAGGGATATGGCAGGCCAATGAAGCCACCCAAGCCGCTGAATATGGAATGAAGGAAGGTCAGGAGAAGCTGCTGGACGTAGATGACAACGGCGAGTATGACCCGGATATAGACCGGGTTATCCTAGGCTCATCCAATCCAGACTGGACAGGGAGTGTATTCTCGCGCTTAACAGTAGGTAATTTTGATCTGTCGGCCTCGCTGATCACCAATCAGGGGGTATTTGTGTACAGCCCTTTTCACGCAAATTTTACTGATACCCGGGACAGAGGAAGACAAAAACTTGATATAGACTGGTATGTGCCAGCCAACGATGCAGGACTGCAGGCACAATACTCAAACAGCTATCCGCAGCCCAGAAATGAAGGTTCATATTGGATAAATGACGGTGTGGGTTACTATAGAGACGCATCTTTTGTAAAAGTCAAAAACATAGCTTTAGGTTACACCTTGTCGAATAGCCTGACCAACAAGCTGGGACTACAAAGTTGTCGTGTCTACACCAATATTTTAAATCCATTTGTATTTACAGATTACGATGGATATGACCCTGAATGGGCTGCGGCTGATTTTAACATCGGGCGTGTAAGCTCAATCACCTATCAGTTTGGCGTAAGTGTAAAATTTTAAAATGAGAGAGATGAAAAACTTAATAATAATACTTGGGCTCCTCACTATAATTTTATCGTCATGCAGCGATTTTCTTGAGGAGGAAAATAAGTCAAACGTAACCGCTGAGGACTTTTATGTAACAGAGGAGGGTTTTGAGTCGCTGGTAAACGCCAATTATTCCCAGTTGCGGGAGATTTATGGTGGCGAAGCTTATATTTTCTGTTCAGGAACGGACCTCTACGCAGAGGGTAGAGATCAGGAACCTCCCGGCCTGAGTCAATATACTCAACTGACAGCGTCGTCCGAGGGAGTGGCAGACCTGTACAACGCATGTTATAAAGCAATACAAGTAGCTAATATGGCACTGTACTATGGCGACCTGACAGAGCAAACCAGTACCTTTAACCAACGGCTGGCTGAGGTCAGGTATCTGCGAGCCAATGCATACTTCCTGCTTGTCCAAACCTATGGTGGTGTAAGCCTTATTGAAGACTACATTTCAAGTCCTGAGCTCTCTTTTGATCGCAATGGTGCTGAGGAGATATATGTGTTTATAATCTCAGAGCTTGAAGCTTCGCTTCAGGCTATTGGTTCCGGTGCGTATGACGGAAGAGTAACCAGGCGTGCCGTAGAGCACCTTCTGGCCAAGGTACACCTTACCAGAGGCTATGAGACCTTTGGCGCTTCAGATGACTTTTCAAAAGCTGCTACTTATGCTGACAATGCCATAGCAGGCCAGGGGCTGACCATTCCCTTCGGAGAACTTTGGGCTCCAGGCAATGAAATGAATGAAGAGGTGATCTTTTCAGTTCAGTTTGACCAGGCATCCATTAGCGCAGACCCCACTGAGCTTGGCCATATGCAGGCCAGCTTTTTCAGCTCTTATCTTGGCGGTTCTGAGGTCGCCGGGGATGCTCCTTACAGAACCTATACCTTATGTCCGACTCAATTTGCCATAGATCTTTTCGAGGAAGGCGATCAACGATGGGAAGGTACGTTTATGACCGAGGTCTATGCCCGTTATTATGACTTCTATGATGTGGAAGATCATAGTTCACTTACAGTTACCGAGTATTATGCTCCCAAATGGGCCAGCAGTGCTGATGATCAGGCAGCTTATGAAGCAGCTCATCCGGAGGCAGAGTTCCACCCATATGGTATCTATGTGCCCTCGGTCAGCAGAAACTTTGATTACGAAACCATTCCGGTTAGAAAGTTTGATGATCCCAAAGCACTGTTTGGTGATGGCAGGGTAAGCTCCAGGGATATTATTCTGTCACGATTGGCAGATACTTATTTAATAGCAGCTGAAGCTTATTTGCAGGGTGGCGATCCTGGCACCGGGCTACTCAGGTTAAATGAAGTGAGACGGAGAGCCGGAGTAACTGATGCCATACTTGCAGAATTTGACATCGATTACATTCTTGATGAAAGAGGACGCGAATTGCTGGGAGAGTATCATCGCTGGTTTGACCTTAAACGTACCGGGAAACTGGTAGAGCGCGCTTCGAAGCATCACTACCTCATAGAAGAAAGCAACTTCATCGGCTCAAACGGAGAGTTGAAGATCTTAAGGCCAATTCCCCAGGAAGCTCTCGATTTAAATCAAAACAGGGATTTTCCCCAGAATCCGGCGTATCAGTAATATCTGTTAATAGTTGATAGGTTTTTCGGGCAGATGGATCATGAAGATGCTGCTAGCACCAGGTTCATTTGCCCGGATATAACACTCCCGGAAAAAATAATGCTTGATAATGATATATAAAGTGAAATTAACCTGGATATGGTGTTGGCTGAGCTTTTGTTTCATAGCTGTAGCGACTGCCGGAGCAAATGGGATACCCAAAATCCTGGCATCTGATTATTATAAGGTAGTTGCCCTGGATAGTAGCGGAGACTATACCAGCATACAAGAGGCCATAAACAGCTCAAAGGCATTTCCATACCAGAGAGTAATTATCAAAATCAAGAATGGTATTTACCGGGAAAAAGTCAGGATATATGCCTGGAACCCTCATGTGTCATTGATCGGTGAAGACAAGGAGAAAACCATCATTGCCTACGATGACCATTTTAAGCGGATAGACCAGGGAAGAAACAGTACCTTCCATACGGCAACTCTGGCTGTAGAGGGGAATAACTTTTATGCCTCTAACCTTACTATTCAAAATACCGCCGGTAATGTAGGGCAGGCCATAGCACTCTCTGTAAATGCGAACAAGGTGGTAATTGAAAACTGTAATATTGAAGGTAATCAGGATACCCTGTATACCTCCGGAGAAGGTTTTCGTCAGTATTTTGATCGCTGCCATATCGAGGGAACGACCGATTTTATATTTGGCAATGCCACCGTCTTATTCACCAATTGCACCATCCATAGCAAAGCCGATTCTTATATAACCGCTGCTTCAACACCACAAAATGAACCCTTCGGGTACGTCTTTATGCACTGCACCCTTACTGCAGATGAACAGGTAAACAAGGTCTACCTGGGGCGGCCATGGAGGAAATATGCCAAAACTGTTTTTGTGGAAACAGCCATTGGAGATCATGTGGTCGCTGAGGGATGGAGCAGCTGGTCAGGAGAGGAGGCCAATGATGCATTTTATGCTGAATATAACTGTACCGGGCCAGGGTATAAACCTGAGGCCAGGGTTTCATGGTCTCATCAGCTTACTGCTGCTGAAGCAACGAAATACAACCTTGACAATATACTCGGAACCGGAACCGCCATGTCGGAAGAGCCATGGTATTTATTAACTAAAACCAAAACCAAATAAACTGTCTATGTGGCTATAGAATAATTATTTCATTTTACCTAAACCCCATATCCTATGAAAAACAAGACGCTAATAGTAGCACTCTTATTGGCTCTCTCATGGACCACCTCCACGGGAACCGACTACTACGTGGCCACCAATGGAAGTGATTCCAACTCGGGAACATCAGTTTCAAGTCCGTTCGCAACCCTTCAAAAGGCTGTAGGTGAAGCTTCGGCAGGAGATTATATTTACCTGCGAGGAGGCGTGCATGTAATGTCCGCATCACCTTTTGTGATAACCAAGAACGGAAGCTCAAGCGCAAGAATTTATGTTTTTGCCTATTCGGGAGAGAACCCCATTTTACAGTTTAACAATTCGGTAAGCTCCTCTAACCGTGGAGTTGTGCTGGATGGTGATTACTGGCACTGGAAAGGTATAACCATAGAAAGGGCAGGTGACAATGGTATGCTGTTATCAGGGAATAACAATATCATTGAAAACTGTATCTTCAGGAGAAACAATGATACCGGCCTTCAACTGAGCCGGTACAATACCAGCGCTACAAGTATCAGCCAATGGCCCTCCAACAACCTTATCATTGGCTGTGAGGCTTATGACAATAAGGACCCTGATAATGAAGATGCAGACGGGTTTGCAGCAAAACTAACTTCGGGTACAGGAAATGTCTTCCGCAATTGTGTATCACATCATAACATTGATGATGGCTGGGATCTTTACACCAAGTCCGACACCGGACCGATTGGCAAAATATTATTTGAAAATTGTATTGCTCATAACAACGGTACACTTACCGATGGCACCACCTCAGGTGGTGGTGATAAGAATGGCTTCAAACTGGGATCTTCCGCCCATAATATCGACCATGAACTGCGCAGATGTATTGCTTACAATAATGGCAAGCATGGCTTTACCGACAATGGTAACGTAGGGAATATTAAATTCTACAACCTTACCTCTTACAACAACGTCGGATATAACTATCACACAAGAGACAATGCCTCCCATACATTCAGAAATTGTGTCACCCTAAACGGTGGACACACGGATAGAATCGTAGGGGATGCGTCGCTGTCATGTAATGCATTGGACGATACTGATACCAACTGGACTATTACTGCCGGCTCTTCCGATTTTCAGACCCTGAACCCGGGGCCAAACTCCAATCCAACTTCAAATGGCTTTTTGAATCTTGCTTCTTCAAGTGCACTTATCGATAACGGGTGCAGCGTGTCCGGTGTAAGTTCCAATGGTTCTGCGCCTGACCTGGGAGCTATTGAATACGGAGGGTCAACTCCTCCGCCATCTGGAGATACCTATACCCTGACTACCAGTGTATCCGGCTCTGGTTCTGTTTCAGGTGCAGGCACTTATGATGAAGGTACCACAGCTACAGTGACTGCTACACCTGCCCAGGGCTGGTCTTTCAGTAACTGGACGGGCGATGCCAGTGGAAGCAATACAACGGTTTCCATTGTCATGAACTCTGATAAATCAGTTACTGCCGTGTTTACCCAGAATGTGCCTCCTCCAACAGGCGATGGCGATCGCATTGAAGATACTGATTCGCGTTTGATATCTTTTGACGGTTCAATAAAGTCATATGCTAATGCTGACAATGGACAGGCCATTAATTTAAGCAATGACCCCGACAAGCGGATTGTCTGGAATTATTCATCCACATCTTCATCGCAATACACTATTACTGTGAGATACACCAGAAAGGCGTCTATGAATCCATCCGTGGATATAGATGTGAATGGTAATCGTCAGACAGTGTCTTTGCCGGAAACTGCTGGGAGTGAGTTCGCAACTACTGCCTTCACCGCCAGTCTGGCATCAGGAAATAATACCATAACACTAATCACTAATGCAGATGGTGAGAGTGCCGACATCGACTGGATAGAATTCGGAGGCGGGGATAGTACCCCCCCGCAGGACAATGATGACGTTATAGCTTTACAAGAAAATGAAACAGGCTTCTGTGCCGTCGACGGGATGGTAGACAACATACATAGCGGATACACCGGGTCAGGTTTCGCTGATACTGAGAATGTTTCCGGTAGCGGTGTCCAGTATAAAGTTAATGCTTCTGCCGGACAGGCTGGTATAGAGATACGGTATGCCAATGGTTCAACTTCTGACAGATCGGCCAATATACTGGTCAATGGAAGCATAGTGATTTCGGGCCTGAGTATGCCGGCTACAGGTGCCTGGACTTCATGGGCAACTACTTCCGCCAACATCAACCTGGCGAGCGGAACCAATGACATCACTATAGTATCAACTACGAGTGGTGGCCTGGGAAATATTGACTATTTACAGATTACAGGACCTTCTGTTTCGGCAGCCTCATGTACCAGCTCGGCAGCTTCCGTCAACCTGACAGCATCGGCAGGTGACGGGCAGGTTTCCCTGTCATGGGCTTCTAACGATTTGGGCAGTGGCTATGGTCAGGAGGTCTACCGTGATACAGACAGCGACCCTTCAGGTCGTGTTCGAATTGCCGTGGTAAATGCCGGTGTTAACAGCTACAACGATGAGGCAGTCAGCAATGGTACCCAATACTATTACTGGATCAAAGGCAGAGACGCTAATGGAGATTTTGTGAACTCAAATGCCGCAGGGGCCAGACCTGCCGGGGCAGGAAATGTAGATAACAGTACCATGACAGGCTTTGCGACTGTACCCGGCGATGGGATATCCACAACTACAGGTGGCGAAGGAGGCAACGTAATAACCATCAGCAACCTGGCAGAGTTAGAGGCATGGGCGGCTTCCCGTGAGGATAACTACAATGCCGAAATTGTATATATCAATGGCAGGATAAGCTCGTCATCCAGTACTTTGATTACTATCAAAAGAGGCGCAAACATCTCGATCCTCGGACTGGGAAGCACGGCAGAGTTGCAAAATATAGGGCTCAATATCAGGGATTATAATAATGTGATCGTCAGAAATCTCAAGATCAGAGAGGTGCTTTACCCTAACGATGCACTTACCATTGATGGTTGCAGCCATGTTTGGATTGATCACTGTGAACTTCATAGTCAGATTGGCGATGGTATAGGTGTAGATACATATGATGGCCTTTTGGATATCAAGAAAGGATCCAGGTACGTGACAGTGTCGTGGTGCTACCTGCATGACCATATGAAATGTTCACTGATAGGGCATACCAATAATTCAGGTCAGCAGGCCACTGACAGCCAGATGAAGATCACCTATCACCATAACTATTTCCAAAATACTGATGGCCGGAACCCAAGTATCAGGTACGGAGCTATTCATATGTACAATAACTACTTCGATGGCATTGGTGATTATGGCATTGCTGCCCGCATAGGGGCTCACGTACTGGTGGAGGGCTGTCACTACAACAACGTAAAGTTGCCCATGACCACTGATAAGTTCCCCGTTGATGGCATGCCGAACGGATATATCTGCGAAAGCGGCAACCTGTTTACCGGCTCAACCGGTGATGTGGAAATTTCTCAGACAGGTTGTGACTGGTGGAATTCATCAACACTGCCATACCAGTATTCGGTGGATGATGTCAGCACCGTTGCGTCGGTTGTTCCTGCCAATGTGGGAGTCGGGAAGATTTCCGTCCTTTCTTCCGAAGTTGCCAGGGCAGGTAGCCAGTCCTCCAAATCTGATGCTAGTGCTTTAACTCGTTTTGAAGCTTACCCTAATCCTTTCAGAGGTGCCGTATCTATAACTTTTAGTACGCAGAATGATGAATATCTGTCATTTAAACTTTATGATATGAGAGGAAGGATAGTGGGCGAGTTTGGAGATGCCCGTTACAGCAAGGGGATTAACACGATCACCTATGAAAATGATAAATTGAAAAATGGTATTTACATATTGAGTATGCAAAATGCAAAACGTAGTTTGAAAAAAATAAGATTGATTGTTCAGTAGAAATAATTTTATGGATGAGTGAGGTATGTCTCAGGAGCTTTTTAAAGGTTCCTGAGACGACTTCATTTATGGACTTGTATTAAAATGATTTTAGAAAGTATGACGCGGATAAGCCTTAGCAACATTGGAAAAATTGATCAGGTATTTTTACTATGCGCACTTTTTCTTGGGAGTATTCTGGCCGGATGTAACAACGAAAGACAGAAGACCAACGAAGAGCAGCCTGAAAACAATGAGCAGCCAATGGCTGATCCGTTTGCAGAGGCAGATAAGATTATCAGTAGTATTCCTGCCCCCCACTTTGCCGACACCTCATTCAATATAATGGACTACGGTGCCATAGGGGACGGTTCTTTTGATAATTCTGAAGTTTTGGCGAAGGTTATAAAAAGCTGTTTTGAGGCAGGTGGAGGAAAAGTTGTAGTACCTGAAGGTAAATTTCTCACTGGCCCGATCCATCTGAGAAGTAATGTAAACCTGCATCTGGAAAGTGGAGCAGTAATTCTCTTTACCACTGATCAAAAAGCCTATTTACCCGTGGTGCATACCTCTTACGAAGGGATTGAACTCATGAATTATTCTCCCCTTATTTATGCATATAAGCAAAAAAATATAGCCATTACAGGTCAGGGCACATTCGATGGGCAAGCTGGCAACAACAACTGGTGGCGGTGGTGTGGAAAGGATGTTTATGGATATAGAGAAGGAACCCCTAAGCAGCAGGACGAACATAATTTGCCCCGGTTGTGGAAAATGAGTGAAGATAACGTTCCTGTTGCGTTGCGGGTCTTTGGTGAAGGGCACCAACTCAGACCTTCATTCTTTCAACCCTTTGAGTGCGAGCGTATACAGGTACAAGGTGTAACCTTCACGAATGCTCCGTTTTGGGTATTGCACCCGATCAAGTCCAGGGATATAATCATTGATGGAGTAACCATTATAAGTCACGGGCCTAACAATGACGGCTGCGACCCGGAATATTCCAAAAACGTATACATTGCCAACTGCACTTTTGATACGGGCGATGACTGCATAGCTATAAAATCAGGAAGAAACTGGGAGGGCAGAAGGGTCAATATACCCAGTGAAAATATAGTCATTGAAAATTGTAAAATGAAAGACGGGCATGGCGGCGTGGTAATGGGTAGCGAAATGTCGGCGGGAATAAAAAATGTATATGTAAGAAATTGCAGCATGGACAGTCCTAACCTTGACAGGGCTTTTAGAATAAAAACAAACACCCTTAGAGGTGGATTTGTCGAAAATGTTTACTTCAGGAATATCAAAATAGGCCAGGTGAAAGAAGCTGTTTTGAAAATTAACACCCACTACGGTACTTATGCCAATCAGGAAGGTGAATTTATGCCTTACATTAAGGGTATTCATCTGGAAGATATCTACGTAGAGGATGGTGGAAAATATGGCGTATTGATTAACGGAAGGGAAGCAAACCCGGTAAAGGATGTTTCGCTTACAAATGTGCATATCCAAAAGGTTACTGAACCGGTTTCAGTAGAGAATTCTGACCCGGTTCAATTTATAAATACAACAATAAATGGTACCAAATATGAATAACGTGATGATAAACAAACTTTTGATTGCTGTAATACCAGTATGTGGTTTTCTGTCTTGCAAGACGGATAAGACCGAAAATAAAATGAACATCTCCGCTGAAACTTCAACTTCCGGAGTATCTGCTTCCGGGACTTATGCGGAGCTTTCCGTAAAAGAGGGCGGAGCATGGAAGGAGGGTAGCTATGAAGGCGGACAATTCAAAAACATAACCGAATTTGAGTGGCCCGAAGGACTTGCTGATCATTCCTATTATCTCAGGTATGAAGGCCCCGGATGGGAAAATAGCCGGGTAGGTTACCGGTTATACCTCGACTGGAGAAATGCCATCGATATCTTTGGTAAGAAGGTGGATACTGTGGTACTAAGCCATGTAGGCCAGGACGGCTTTGATTCGTACCATGAAAGTGCTGATTGGGGGCAGGATATCCTGAAGGTAGGAAAATCCCTGGGCATTGGTTCGTACGGGCGACTTTTGGATGACTCCGTGGTCCATTTTCAAAAAGTGTCTAAAACAATGGCTAAAATCAGCAATACAGCGAGTAGCTCTTCCGTGGAAATCGACTATAAGGACTGGCAGTCCGGTGCTGATACTGTTGACCTGGCCACCCGGCTGACTATCTATCCGGAGGGCAGGTATACAGAGGTATCCCTTGATCCTTCCAAAGCCATTCCGGGTATTTGTACGGGTATCGTTAAGTTTGACGACATTCCACTGATGAAAAAAGAAGGACAGGAGTGGGGTTATATTGCCACCTATGGAGCCCAAACCCTTGTCCGTGATCAGGATCAGCTTGGGATGGCCATTTTCTACAAAAAGTCTGATGCCAGGGAGGTTACCGAAGGTGATCATGACCATTTGGTAGTGTTTAATCCTACCGATGGGCCGGTTACATATTATTTTATGGGAGCGTGGAGTCAGGAAAAAGACGCAATTAAAAATGAGAAGGAATTTGTTAGGCACCTTGATAATAATCTTGATCAATTGGATAAAAACGGTAAGCTTTAAATTAAAGAAGGACTTTTTTGTATTATCATAATTGCATATATTACTGCATTCAAAAATGTTGTTTAAACAACAAGCCATAACTAACTAAAACATTATCAACGCTTATCAACTAAAATTCCGTGAAACATATGAAGAAACTATGCCGCTCTATGCTTGCGGCGGTATCTATACTTGCCTTTACATGTATAGGTGGCAAAGGGCATGCCCAATGCACAGCAGGTTATTCATCCGGTGACCTGGCCGTGACAGGCGCATGTACTATCAGTACTGATATCACTATTACCGGAAACTTATCTTTATTGAGTGCAGCATCCTTGGTGATCAACCCCGGAGTGACCGTTACTGTACTTGGAGATCTGCAAACCGGGTATATGGTAGGTACACTTAGTGTATCGGGTGGTGGCACCCTTGATGTTGCCGGGAGATTTTACAATAATGTCAGGACTTCAACATCTTTTACTTTTTCAAATGTTACTGTTACCGTGGGCAACAATGGAGGTGCCAGTACCAGCCTGAACAATTTTACGTCCACTTTGAGCCTCCTGAACGGCACCTCATTCACCGTGACCGCCGGAAACTTCGAAAATGACAATGGCACGAGCCTTACTATTGACAACTCATCGCTTGATATTTCCTCAGGCAATTTTATTAATGATTTCGAGGCAGAGACCATCGTTCAAAATGGAGGCTCGCTCACGTTATCCAATGGCAATCTTATTACTGAAGATCAGTCTCACCTTATGGTAGACAACAGTACGGTAATTGTGTCCGGTGATTTTAACAATGACTATCATGCCTTGCTGGATGTGCAAAATAACTCTACTTTCATCATAGGAGGTGACTTTAATAACGGGTATAGCTCCGGTGGAGAAGTTACAGCAGGTTATGTTAACATTGACGGGTCAAATGTGAGCGTTGGAGGTAGCTTAAATAATGATTATGGCAGTGACATTAATATTGATGGAGGAGGAACGCTTGCCATCACCAATGACCTGACCAATGATCAGGCGGCCACCATAGATATACCCAATGGCTCGCTCATTGTAGGAGGGACGATTACCGATGATTTTGGAGGTATAGGTGCTCCATGCTCTGATGGGTGCTGTGGAAACGGATGTGTATTGCCGGTTACCCTGGTGGAGTTCGACTACGACCTTGTGGATGGCCATGTGATACTGAACTGGATGACTGCCTCTGAACTTAACAACGATTACTTTACTATAGAAATATCTTTAGACGGGCAACTCTTTGAATACGCAGGTAAGGTGTCCGGATCGGGAACCACAGATGATTTAAGGAGGTATCATTGGGTTGATGAAGTGCCCTTGAACAGTACTACCTATTACAGGCTCAGGCAGACTGATTTAGATGGTACGTTCGAATACAAAGGTTTAATAACGGTAGATTATAATAATCCGGAAGTGTATCTGGCTGTATCACCAAATCCTGTAAGGTCGGGTGACTCGTTCACTGTACTTGGGCAGGACCTGAGCAATAAAGTTTGGGAGATACAGACAGCAAACGGGCTGGTTGTGGCGAAAGGAAATTTTGAACAGGCGGCAACAGTGGGCACCACAGGGATGGAGAGCGGGATTTATCTGCTGAACATAAGCTCTAATACTTACCTGAAAACTGTTAAGATAGTAATTAAGTAATGCGCCTGCCGGCCGGGTAGTTATTAAAATACAAAAGGGCCGTCTCTTAAATTTAAGAGAGCGGCCCTTTACCTGCGAAAAAATCCTTCTCCTTACTTCAGTTTGATCTGTGTACTGCCCAGGTAAGTGCTCTGATGGTAGATGTCTATCTTGTAAACACCTTTTTTAAACTTCTCAGCAGGCTTATAGGAGAGTGCGACTCGTTTAGAGTTTGTGCCCGCATCCGCCATCATGTTAGTAGAAGCCAGTAAAAGGGGTTCAGCTTTATCTATAATCGTATAGCTGACCTCTTTGGAGTTCGCACTGCTTGCTTTTTTACCATCGGGAGTAATGATGGTTAATGTCAGGTTATGGGCGAGAGAAGCAGGAACATCGAAACCAAGTACGATCTCTTTGGTTTTCTTTGAGTTGATGGTGAGTTTTTGGTTTTTCTTCAAGGCTTCAACTCCATAATTGTCACCTGCACTCTCATTCAAAAAGCTGTTCCTTTTACTCAGCTCGCCATTGTTTTTTTCCAGGGTGGCAACCGTGTTTTGCAGGTATGAATTTTTAAATTTCATATCCGCCAGCGATTCATTAAGTGCAGTAATCTCCTCTTCCATTTGCTTTTTATAGTTGGCAAGCTCTGCGGCCTGCTTTTTATATTTAGAGTCACTCAATGCTTTTTGCTTCAAAAGAGAGCTTAATTCACTTTCCTTTTGAGTCAGCTTTTTCTGCATATCCGCCAATTTACCATCAATCTGCTTGTTTTTGCCCTGATAGTTGCTGATATCTGCTTTTAGTTTGGATATGTCCTTATCAAGGGCCAGCTTTTGAGAGAGCATTTTCTCAGATTTTAATTTCTCCGTTTTCAGATTCCTGCTCAACGTTTTGTTGTCAGAAGAGTAAAAGAGCGCAAACCCCAAGGCAGTGAAAAACATAACTGTAACCACGCCGGCAATAATTTTTTCTTTTGAAGTTTTCATTTTGTAAATAATTATACCTTCTATAACGCTGCCGGCATTAAGGAGAGATCAAAATGAAATTAAAAAGAGATTAAAAAATGCTGGTTGGAAGTGTAATGGCCACTGTGGTTCCGCTGCCGGCCACCGAGGTTATCCGCAGGGAGCCTTCGTGGATATCGATGATCCTTTTTGCCAGAGAGAGGCCTATACCATGGCCTTTTATGGATACAGCATTGGTTGCCCGGAAAAAGGGTTGCATGATCTGGTCAATTTCATGTTGTGGTATGCCGATTCCGGTGTCGTGAAATTTTATTTCAAGCATGCCTGTTTCCAGGGCCGATAACCTTACCTGTACCTCATGATCGGGAGAAAATTTGCAGGCATTATCTATCAGGTTAGAGAATACACTTCTGAGCATTTGCTCATTGCCTTTCACGGTAAGCTGCTTTTCATCATCTATTTTTTCAGATAACGATATTTTTATCTTGTAATCGGAGTGAGCCCCGTTTATTTCTGATGCCAGTTGCCACATGATAGAATCTACCCTTACCATGGAAAAACTCTCCGTGAATGATTCTGTCCGGGCCAGCAGCAACAGTTTATTGGTCAGCTCCGCCAGATTCTGGATGTCATCGCGAACAGATGTCATGGTTTTAATATAAAATGCCTGCTCGCGTTCTTTAAGGAGTGTAACGTCGATCTGGGAGAGCATGGAAGTAAGCGGAGTCCTCAGTTCATGAGAGGCGTTTGATATAAAAGCTTTTTGACTTTTAAATGCATCCTGAAGCCTGCTTAGCATTTTGTTAAAAGTGATGGCCAATACAGCTACCTCATCCCTGCCATTGCCTTCGCTGATCCGTGTACCCAGATTCCCGGCACCTATGGTGTTCACCTCATCCACTACTTTGGAAATGGGCTGCAACGCAATGCGTGCGTAGATCAGGCCGACGGCAGCTACTGCAATGATCGAAAGGAAGAAAACAATGATCAGTATATTTCTTAAATTCTCAAGCTTACTTTTACCGAAGATATCATGTGCAGCCGCGATGACTACAAAACGTTCGAATTTATCTGAGTAAAGCATCCCAAGAATCTCAACCTCTTCCTGTCTCCATTGCACCTGACCTTCCAGTCTGATCTTATCCAGAGTTTCGGGAGTTATGATTACCAGATTATCTTCGTCCGTACTGAAAATTTCATTGTTATTATAGTCGTAAATGGAGATTCGCTCACTTGGTAGCTTAATAGGGTTTGCCGATTCAATTTTTCGGAGGAGCTCTGCATCCACCTCTTCAAATTCAATCAGAAGCCTGGCGGCTGTAGTGGCTCTCGATTCCAGTCGCCGGTAAAACTCTTCTTGCCTGTAACCGGCAGAAGAAAGGTATATGGAGATTGAAGCTACCAGCCAGATGCTGCTTACCATCATAAGCAGACGATAGGTTAGTTTTGACTTGATATTCATTCCCGGTCATCAATAAAGTAGCCCATACCTACCCGGGTGTGAATAAGTTTATGATCAAAGTCCTTGTCGATTTTCTTTCGCAGTATATTGACATAGACATCAACTACATTAGTACCTGTATCAAAATCAAGCTCCCAGACCTTTTCAATGATCTCCAGCCTTGAAAGCACCCGCCCCTTGTTGCGCATGAGAAACTCAAGAAGCATATATTCTTTTGCGGTAAGGTCTATTTGCCTGCCATTCCGGATGGCAACCTTTTTTGTGAGGTTCAGCTCCAGCTCACCTACTTTTATTGAGGAGGTAGGATTGTCTACAGATGATCTGCGTTTGCTTACGGCCTTAATTCGGGCAAGGAGTTCCCGAAAGTCAAAAGGTTTAACCATATAATCATCAGCACCGGATTCGAGCCCTTCTATCTTATCGTCAGTCGTTCCCAGTGCGGTGAGCATAATGATTTTAATGTCGTTATCCTTGTTGCGTATTTCACGGCAAATTTCAAATCCGCTCTTTCCTGGTAAAATTGCATCAACGATCAGTAAGTCGTAGCTATACTGGTGTAAAAGTTTTAAACCCATAGAGCCGTCGTAGGCAATATCCACTTCGTACTCATTCTCTTCAAGGCCTTGCTTCAAATGATTGGCGACCTTCACCTCATCTTCCACTACCAGTATTTTCACTTCTTATGTGTTTATTCTTTTAAAAACTGAATTGGGATTGCTACCCTGGTCTGGTCCCACATGATCATGAGGTCAGCAGTATCGTTTTTTTGCTCGAAAGTAATGGTGAACGGTTCCCATACCGTACCTTGTATGTGCTGAGTGGGCACATCAAACCTCATAACATCAGCTTCCTTGTTATAATTATAAGCACCCCATTGCCCTAGTTCTGCATTGATAATTAGCGTCCATTGGTTCTTTTGCGGAATGGTAAAGATCGAGTAAGTGCCCGTCTTTAATGTATCACCATTCATAAGTATATCTCCTGTAAGCGTTATTTCAGTTGCCTCATTGGCGCCTGTTCTCCATACATGGCCATAAGGTACAAGGCCCCCGAAAATATCTCTGCCTCTTTTATGAGGCTGGCTATAAGTTAGCTTTACATAGGTCTCATCGTATTTCATGGTAACAATTGCTGCGGGACTAGGGCGGGGTGTTACCGCCTCCTGTGCAAAAACATTAGACTGGAAGGCTGAAAATAAGATAATTAAAAAAGTGAGGTATCGGAATCTGGAATTCATAACTTTGCGTTGATTTTGATCTGCGGTTAAATATACGCAACTTCTGAACAAATATTGTACCGCACAAAGTAAACGATAGACCCACATGGAGCGTCCGGAATTCGATGATATTTTTATGGAACTGGCTGTTAATCTGGCCAAAAAGTCTCATTGCATAAAAAGACATGTTGGAGCCGTTTTGGCCAAAGACACGCGCATTATTTCCATTGGTTACAACGGGCCACCGGCCGGCACACATAATTGCGATGAGCAGTGGCCGGATCAGGGCTGCCCGCGAGACTCAAAGGGCGGCTGCTCGCTGGCTATACATGCCGAGCAAAATGCATTGCTTTATGCCGTTAAGAATAAGACTGAAGTAAACGGAGCCACCTTGTACGTTACACTCGCACCTTGCCTGGCATGTGCGAGAATAATATTCACCATGGGAGTGAGCAAAGTGATTTACCTCAATTCATATGCAGAATATAAGGGCATAGCAAGTGATGAAGGGGTTGACTTCCTGACAAAATTTGGCGTTCAGGTGGAGAGATATCATGGCAATATTGCTCACGCTACCGCCCTTACCTGATCATGCCGATGATTTGGAGGAGTCAGATAATATTCACTTCAGCATTAAGCTCAATACCAAATTTTTTGATAACTGATAACCTGATCTCTTCAGCAAGTTGCCTGAGCTCGTCCCCTTTACCTCCACCATAATTGACCAGTACCAGGGCCTGGTTTTTATGTACCCCTATATTGCCACGGGTTACCCCTTTCCAACCGCAGTGTTCAATAAGCCAACCGGCGGGCACTTTCACGCAGTTGTCAGGCAGATCGTATCCGGGTATTTCCGGATATTCTGTTTTTAGTTCTTCGTACTGAATACGATCGACACTCGGGTTTTTAAAGAAGCTGCCGGCATTACCAATTTTTGCAGGGTCGGGTAGCTTACTTTGTCTTATTTTAATTACTGCACGGCTGACATCCTGAATGGAAGGCTTTTTCACCTTAATTTCTTCCAGAGTTTCTGAAATAGCGCCGTAAGAAGTGTTGATTTGATGGTTTTTCTTAGTCAACCTCAGGGTAACATGTGTTATGATGTACTGCCCTTTAACTTTATTTTTAAAGATACTTTCACGATATCCAAAACGGCAGGCTTCTTTATTGAACTTTTCAACCTCGCCGGAACTGATGTTTACCGCCTGCAAATTTTCAAATACCTCTTTTATTTCTACACCGTACGCACCTATATTTTGCATGGGAGCTGCACCTACGGTTCCGGGTATAAGAGAAAGATTTTCTATGCCACCCCAATCGTTTTCCAGTGCATATAGTACAAAGCTATGCCAGTTTTCCCCGGCACCAACTTTTACAAGTACGAAATCATCCGTTTCGTGAACCACCTCCTTGCCATCAATACTGTTTTTAATCACCAGGCCATTAAAATCTTTGGATAGCAATACGTTACTACCACCGCCAAGAACAAGCAGGTCATTGTCTCGGGCAGTTTCAGACCGGAGAGTTTCCTGCAATTCGTCGATGGACTTTACTTCAACAAATACTCTCGCATTGGCTTCCAGTCCGAAAGTATTCAAAGATTTAAGGGATACGTTTTTTTGGATGTGCATACTTCTTGCGAAATAAAGAAATCTCAAGCTAAAGTAGGTATGAAAAATATATTTAAAATACATTAATTATGTATTCTCGATATAAACAAAGTAATATAAATTCTGTGCCTGGGGGGGGTACATGCATCAGAGGCCCGATTGTTTGATATTTAAAGGCAAAATTCCTTAACTTTTAAGTATATTGAGCATCAAAATCGTTAACATGTTAAAGCTTATAACCTCATTGCTCTTGTTGTTTATGGTTCGACCAGTAGCATCTCAGTTATATCTCCAAAAGGAGCCGTTTGCACATACATATTCTATCGTAGCCCGCGACCCTGATACCGGTGAAATGGCCGTTGGTGTCCAAAGCCACTGGTTTTCGGTAGGTACTGCGGTAAGCTGGGGCGAGGCTGGTGTGGGTGTGATAGCTACACAATCCTTTGTGAATAAATCATTTGGAATAAGAGGACTTGAGCTTCTGAAGAACGGCAAAACTGCTGAACAGGCACTCAAAATTTTGCTGAAATCAGATGAAGGCCGGGAGGTAAGGCAAGTGGCCATTATGGATGCCAGAGGCAATGTTGCCACGCATACAGGAGAAAACTGTATTAAATATGCCGGGCATCAGCAGGGGGACAACTATTCTGTACAAGCCAATATGATGCTGAATAAGGATGTATGGCCGGCCATGGCTGCTGCATTTGAGAAGAGCAGAAAACTGCCGTTAGCTGAACGGGTGCTGATAGCACTTGAAGCAGGAGAGGAGGCAGGTGGTGATATCCGGGGAAGGCAGTCGGCAGCATTGCTGGTAGTGAAAGGAAAGCCGGAAGAAAATCCCTGGAATGACCCCATGATCGACCTGAGAGTGGATGATAATGAGGAACCGCTTGTTGAGCTCAAAAGATTGCTCAAGATATACAGGGCCTATGAGCACATGAATAAAGGAGATCTGGCTGTAGAAGTAGGGGATATGTCGCTTGCCTTGCAGGAGTATGGCAAAGCCGAATCTATGTTTCCCGAAAACCTCGAAATGCAATACTGGAAAGCCGTGGCCCTTGCCAACAACGACAGACTGGAGGAGGCCTTACCCATATTTAAGCGCATTTTCAGAGAAAATGAAAACTGGCGAGAACTAACAGAGCGCTTACCGGAAGCCGGCCTGCTTGATTTGAAGAAACGTGAGCTTAAGAAGGTATTGAAGCTGAAGTAATATTGAAGCTAACTATGATTCAATATGCACGTTTTAATCCATGCACTTGATGTCTGAGTATGCTAAGAAATACTAAAGATATCCGATTACTGTTTAAGACTATGGCAGTATTTACTGTCATAGCAATGGTACTACTGGTTTTTGGTAGCCATTCCAAAGAAACAAAATATCCTCTTATAGGTAAAAGATCATCCTTACAAGGCAGGGTAATAGCTACCGGAGCGAGTCAATCCGTCGCATATGTGGAGATTGATAATGGTTATGAATTCAAACTTCCTTATGCTCGAAATAATCTTTATACTCCATTTTATTTGAATAGATTTATTCAAGTAGGGGACTCTCTTTTTAAAAATCAGGATAGTGACACATTAGCCATAATCAGAAATGGAGACAAGTTTATCTTTGTTTTGGGAGAAGAACTTAATGATATATTCAGGCCTTGAATGTATGAGTATTGCAAAATGTCTGGCACTGTTGCAGCTTCTAGCCATCTTCTTCCCAGCGGATATCTCTCGAAGATAACACCACGATTTGAGCTGCATACCTTTGATATTATGCGGGTCAGGCTTAGCGGGCACCTTAACTTCTAACTTCTGGATCCCATAATTAAGTGTGTAGTCCATGGTTATATACTGCCCCTGCTTCGAGAGATTCTGAATATTTTCTATGCAGTTCGGCAGTGATAATCTATTTATAGAAAGAAAGTTTCAGAATGACGATCTATAGTCTTTTCCTTTCTCCTTTCTTTTCGAGGTTAAAGATAATCTAATTTAACCTTTCTAATTTCCTCCTTCAAACATAGGACGAAATGTTTTTTGTTCTAAAAACCACCGATCACCGGTCACTCTTTTACGAATTTCCCCTTCACCTTTTACCAATCACTCCTCAACCAATACCAATATTTACCAATACTACTCCCGGTAAATCAACCAGTTAACCGGCTCATCACCTGCCCTGAAATGACTTGATTGAAAACCTCAATATCGCTATCAATAAAATCGATCTTTTTCGCTTATCTGAGAGGTGACAAGCTGTTAAACTTGTATAAATTTTAACAAACTTATTTCAACCTTGAAGCATATGAAAAAGACACTTACATTTTATGTGTTGTTTGCACTGGGAGCAGTAATGACGGCTTGCCAGGAAAAACCCACACAGGAGGTGGAAAAGGTGGCTGAAGTCGACGGAAAATCCGGAGCCACTAAAAAGAGCAGGTCAAACATGAACGCCAACAGCAATAGCGACTGGTGGCCGAATCAACTGAACCTGAGCATACTTCGCCAAAACTCTTCCCTGTCCGACCCGATGGAAGAAGATTTTAACTACATTGAAGCATTCAACAGCCTGCCTTATGACTCAGTAAAAAGCGACATCAGAAAAGTATTGACTGATTCTCAGGATTGGTGGCCTGCCGATTTTGGTCATTATGGCGGTTTATTCATCAGAATGGCGTGGCATAGCGCCGGTACTTACCGCTCTGCCGATGGCCGTGGAGGTTCGCGTGCAGGTCAGCAACGCTTTGCCCCGCTTAACAGTTGGCCCGATAATGCTAACCTGGATAAAGCCAGGCGCCTGATCTGGCCTGTTAAGCAAAAGTATGGCAACAAAATCTCATGGGCCGATTTGATGGTGCTGACAGGGAATGTGGCGCTTGAAGACATGGGATTCAAAACGTTCGGTTTTGCCGGAGGAAGAGAAGATGTATGGGAACCTGAAATAGATGTATATTGGGGTGCCGAAGGAAAATGGCTGGCCGACAGCGAGAGGTATTCAGGGGACAGAGAACTGGAAAACCCTCTGGCTGCAGTACAGATGGGATTGATCTACGTAAATCCTGAAGGCCCTAACGGCAACCCTGACCCGCTACTTGCTGCTGAAGACATTCGGGCAACTTTTGGCAGAATGGGAATGAATGATGAAGAAACCGTAGCTTTAATAGCAGGAGGGCACACTCTGGGCAAGGCACACGGAGCAGGACCAGCTTCTAATGTTGGGGCAGAGCCAGAAGCCGCAGGTATTGAAGAACAGGGATTTGGATGGAAGAGCAAATACAAATCAGGAAAAGGTGCCGATGCTATAACTTCTGGTTTGGAAGTAACCTGGACAGCCACTCCTACCAAATGGAGCCACATGTTCTTCTTTAGCTTGTTTGAAAACGAATGGGAACTTACAAAAAGCCCTGCCGGCGGACATCAGTGGGTAGCCAAGGGTGAGCCTAAAATGATGGTACCTGATGCTTATGAGCAAGGAAAAACCCATAAGCCTACCATGTTCACCACCGATTTGTCCTTAAGGATGGATCCAGGTTTTGAAAAGATATCCAGGAAATTTTACGAAAACCCAGAACTGTTTAATGATGCTTTTGCCAGGGCATGGTTCAAACTCACTCATAGGGACATGGGGCCTAAAACCACTTATTTAGGACCGGAATCCCCTACAGAAGATCTGATCTGGCAAGACCCGATACCTGCGGTTAATCATGAATTGATAAACTCAAAAGATATTGCAAATTTAAAGTCGCAGATACTAAACTCAGATTTATCGATCAGTGAAATGGTTACTACAGCATGGGCCTCGGCTTCTACCTACAGAGGGTCAGACAGAAGAGGTGGTGCCAATGGTGCACGAATTCGTTTGGCTCCTCAGAAAGACTGGGAAGTGAACAACCCTGAGCAACTGGCTAAAGTGCTGGGTGTATTGGAAAATATTCAGAAGGATTTTAATGCAAAGTCAGGCAGCAAGAAAGTTTCCATGGCTGACCTCATCGTATTGGCAGGTACTGCAGGTGTGGAAAAAGCCGCTGCAAATGCGGGATACTCAGTTAAGGTACCCTTTATCCCCGGACGTATGGATGCCACTCAGGAGCAAACCGATATAGAGTCATTCAATCTGCTTGAGCCTATGGCCGACGGTTTCCGCAATTACCTGAAAACAAGGTATACCATCTCTACGGAAGAGTTACTGATTGACAAAGCGCAGTTATTGACCCTGACAGCTCCTGAAATGACTGTACTGGTAGGGGGAATGCGAGCAATGGGTGCTAATTATGATGGTTCAAAGCATGGAATATTCTCTGAAAAGAAAGAGGCGCTCACCAATGATTTCTTTGTTAATCTTTTGGATATGAGTACTGAATGGAGTGCAGTAGATGACACAAAAGAAAAGTTTGAAGGCAAAGACAGAAAAACAGGCGAGGTGAAGTACACTGCAACCCGTGCGGATTTGATCTTCGGTTCTAATTCAGAGCTTAGAGCATTGGCTGAAGTGTATGCAAGCACTGATGCCAAAGAAAAATTCGTTCACGATTTCGTTGCTGCCTGGGACAAAGTAATGAAACTTGACAGGTTTGATTTGATCTATCCGCAGAACTAAAACTGATAGATTTTAAAGTCAGGTTAAAGGCCGGTTCGCAAGGACTGGCCTTTTTTGCATTTTAGACTCTTATAGAGAAGTCAGATTTGTAGAAGCTTAACAGTAGGAATCGTGGACGCTTTGTGCTTAAAATTAAAATTGAAAAATTATTTAAGAAATAGAAAGGTTAATCAAGAGGTGAAAACTTTGTTCATAAATAAGTAATACCCATGAGATGAGATAAAAAATAAATAGAAATTGTTGTTTTGTAAAAAATAGATTATCCATGGACCTACGAGCTGAGAAACTTAATTTATTAGAATGGTTGGCGGGATTGAATGACCCCAAGATATTAAAAGAGTTTATTATTTTAAAAAAGTCTAGAGAAATGCATTGGTGGGATGAAATCAGTAAAGAGGAACAGTTAGCTATTGATGAAGGACTGGATCAACTGAACCGAGGAGAAGGCATTCCTCATGAGCAGGTAATGAAAGAGATTCGGGAAAAATTCAAGTTATGAGTAAACCGATCGAGTGGTCGCCCGCTCCAAGCAAGACTATCTTAATTTACTTAACTACTTAGCAGACAAATGGGGAAATAAAACCATAAAGAAGTTTAATGATCGTTTACAATCAATACTTGAACTTATCTCAATAAGACCCTACATCAGGTAAAAGGAAACAAGTAAGAAGGTGTGTAATAAATAAACAGATTAATCTTTATTATCAGGTAAAGAAAGATAAAATAGAGCTTATCACTTCGTTTGACAATAGGAGAGACCCTGCAAAATGGAAAGCATAATTCCATGCCTTTTACACAAAATACAAACTTTTTAGTCCCTTCATTTAGTACTCTGGAAATATCAGAGAAGCCTCCATTTATCACTAATTCACTCGGTACGGTCAGAAAAAATATGCACCTTCCCTGCGGCAAATCTTAGTACTAAAAGAGAAACCACAAATACCCCTGTATACATCAGCCCTTCATTCCAGGCTTTGAAAATGAAACTTCCTGTTAGGAATAATGCGCTATAAGCCATCACGATAGCGCTGAACCAGCAGATGCCAAGTTTTATGAGCCTGCTTCTGTTAACAGATTCGCGGAAGGGAGCCCAGTTGCCATCAGGCCGGATCTTATCGAAGAATTTTCGCAAATGAGTTTCATCCGTAGGTTTAGTGGTGTAGGTGGCGATGATCCATGCTACCGTGGTAAAAGCAATAGTGAAAAAAAAGCTTCTGGGGTCTTCGCCAATACCTTTTCCCCAGGCTTCATCAAACTGCACAAAAACGAATTTTGCCAGCCCATAAGCAACAAATGGTGCTACTGTAGCTACAATTTCGCTCCATGCATTGATGCGCCACCAGTACCAGCGCAATATCATGACTAGCCCCAGGCCTGCTCCGCACTCAATGATAAATGCCCACACACCCGAAATAGTGCCGATAAGTGACGTAACGAATAAGGCGATGAGCATCAATAGTAGCGTACCTAAGCGTGAGGCCTGTACAAATTGTTTCTGCTGAGCTTCAGGGTTAATAAACCTTTTATAAAAATCATTGATCAGATAGCTGGTGCCCCAGTTCAGTTGGGTTGAGATGGTACTCATATAAGCTGCAAAAAAGGCCACCAGAAGAAGTCCTTTAAGACCTGTTGGCAAAAACTCTTTCATAGCCATAACATAGCCCAGCTTACTGTCGGCAGCGCTAAGCTCCGGGTATAGCAACATGGCACAAAGCGCCACGATTATCCAGGGCCAGGGACGAATGCAGTAATGTGCAATTTGGAAAAACAGGGTAGAATAAACAGCGTCCTTTTCGGTTTTTGTACTCATCATGCGTTGGGCAATATAGCCACCACCACCAGGTTCAGCCCCGGGGTACCAGCTTGCCCACCACTGAAAGCCGATGAAGGCCAGAAAGCTTCCCAGTCCAAGCGCCAGCATGCTTCCGCTACCCTGGCTTCCCACATGAGGAAAGAAATCCAATGTACCTTCCGGTAGATTGGCTTTTAAGCCATCCATGCCACCGATCCGGTCAGAATTCAGCACCAGGAAAGCCAGAATTATACTGCCAGTCATAGCAATAACAAACTGAATAACATCTGTAAAAGCCACACCAAGTAAGCCGGACATGGCTGAGTAGATAACTACAATCACCATAGCGCCGGCAACATACCATAAAAGCTGGTTTTCTGGTATATCAAAAAAAACCTTCAATAACGACATCAGGGCAACATTTACCCAGCCGATAATAAGCACGTTCATAAATACACCAAAATATAAAGCCCTGAAGCCCCGGAGGAAGCTGGCAGGTTTGCCACTGTATCGCATTTCGATGAACTCGATATCAGTTAAAACTTCTGCCCGTCTCCAGTATTTGGCAAAGAAGAAAGTGGTCAGCATACCGCCCGCAAGCATATTCCACCAGAGCCAGTTACCGGCAATTCCATTCTGCGCCACCAGCTCAGTTACTGCCAGGGGAGTATCTGCGGCAAAGGTGGTGGCCACCATGGAAATACCGGCAATGTACCACGGCAGGTTACGCCCTCCTAAAAAGAAGGAGCTGATATCTTTACCAGCCTGCTTTCTGAATTTCAGACCAACAGCAAGTGAGAGCAGGAAAAATGCGGCAATAATGATGTAATCCAGAAGGGCTAATTCCATATGTTGATTTTATTTGGCCGGAAAATAGTATTTAATTTTTTATATTCTATGGATTACCCGATCAATTACAGTTTCCAACAGGTCGGTTTAGCTTAAAATATCTTTACTCCCGCCCCAATATAAGGCTTTAGTTTCGGCTCATCCGGCTGGTTGGTTATGATGGTACCTATATCGTCAGTCGGGCAGATGTAGTACGGTTCCACGGTTTCCAGTTTTTCAATGGAAGAGAGCGCTATTACTTCCTGTGAGTTGTTGATCATAACCTTCTTTACCTCGCTTTCTTCAAAGTCAGGAGTAGTAACTCCCAGCGACGAATGAATACTGCAAATGCCCAGCAGGCACAGGTCAGCTCTTATGTTTTTGAAAAAACGCAGGGTTTCGTGGCCGGTAGTAACAAACGAGCGCTTAAACAGTCTTCCCCCGGCAAACAGTACCTCTGCATTTTTGTGATCCTCCAGCATAGTCACTATTGGGAAGCTGTTGGTGATTACCGTAATTTTCAAATCTTCGGGTAATATACTGGCTACGGCCAGGGCCGAGGTCCCTCCATCAAAGATCACTACCTGGCCGTTGTGGAGCAGGGGCAGGGCCTTTTGAGCTATGATCTGCTTCGATTCGCTGTTATAGCCGATACGGTCCCTGAAATTATGCGGGACCGGTGAATGAGGTATAGCCCCGCCACGGACCGCCTTAAGCAACCCCTGGTCGTCCAGCTCCTTAATGTCCCTGCGGATAGTGTCCGTGGAAACGTTCAACTCATCACTAAGCTGGTTGAGTAGTACCTTGTTCTCCGTATTAAGCCTGTTGAGGATATACTTGAAACGCTCTTCTTTTAACATATTTTTTGCAATTTTATGCTGTATGTTTTGCAATAATATGCAATAATTAAAATACTTTTGAAGTAAAAGATTGCATAAACAAAATTACTATGCCTGAAATAAAAAAATCAATAGCCATAGATATGGATCATGTCATCGCAGATATTGAGCATCAAATGATCGAATGGTATCATAAAAAACATGGGGTATTGGTGCAAAGAGAATCGATGAAAGGCGTGCCTGAGGGTGAAGCTTTTCCTGAACGTGATAAGTTGAGGCAGTTGCTTTTTGAGCCGGGGTTTTTCCGTACAGCCCGGGTCATTCCCGGTGCGCAGGAGGCAGTTGAAAAGTTATGGAATGATTTTGATGTCTACATAGTTTCCGCAGCCATGGAGTTTCCCCAGTCGCTGTATGAGAAATACGAATGGCTGAAGGAGCACTTCCCTTTTATAGGTTGGAAGAATATTATTTTTTGTGGTGATAAAAGTGTGGTGGATACAGACTTTATGATTGATGACCACCTTAAGAACCTGAACTATTGTAAAGGCAGGGGTATACTCTATACCTCAGGTCATAATATGACAGTCGATTACGATGTGAGAGTAAATGACTGGGACGAGGCAGTTCAATACCTATACGCAAATAGTTATTAAGTATGCCACCTATCAGACGCTCCCGTATTGCCATTAGCCTGATTTTCTTTTGTTACGGCCTATGTTTTGCAAGCTGGGCCTCGAGAATACCAACTATACAGCATGTATTGAATCTTTCGGAGGCCGAGCTTGGAGGTATTTTGTTTGCGTTGCCAGTAGGCTCTTTGGTTTCGTTACCGCTTTCAGGGTTTCTTGTAGCTAGGTTTGGCAGCCGCCGGGTGGTAATGGCTGCTGCCCTGACTTATGGGTTATCGCTTATCTGTATTGGATTATCATACAACGTTGTGCTTCTTATTGCCGCTTTGTTCATTTTTGGATTAATAGGTAACATGCTGAATATCTCGGTTAATACCCAGGCAGTTGGTGTAGAGTCAGCTTACAACCGCAATATAATGGCTAAATTCCATGGGATGTGGAGTCTGGCAGGCTTTGCGGGGGCCGGAACGGGGGCTTTGATGATTGCACTTTCCATCCCGCCTGCTATACATTACATAATCATAGCTGCCGCTATTGTCGGGGTACTGTTATACAGTTTCAGGTACCTTCTTCATGCAGATGTAAATACTGATACAGATAAACCTCTTTTCTCGCTTCCTGACCGGTCTTTAATGGTACTTGGCGTAATTGCATTTTTTTCTATGATGTGCGAAGGAGCTATGTTTGACTGGAGTGGAGTGTATTTTAAGAAAATAATTGCTGTTGAAGAAAATTGGATTGGAATAGGGTACACGGCTTTTATGATTTCAATGGCTGGTACCCGTTTTGTAGCTGATACCCTCGTTCATCGCCACGGTTTAAAAAAGGTACTTGTGGTAAGTGGTTCCTTAACGGCTTTCGGTTTGCTCGTTGTAGTATTTCTTCCATACTTTATTTCCGCGATAATCGGATTTTTCATAGTAGGAATAGGTGTATCTTCTGTTGTTCCTCTTGTATTCAGTGTGGCAGGTAAATCCAGAACACAATCTCCCGGAGTAGCATTAGCCTCGGTCTCCACACTCGGCTTCTTCGGATTTTTGATTGGTCCGCCCATCATCGGGCTGATTGCCGGCGCATCCGACCTGAGGATATCTTTTGTTTTTCTTGCCGTTATTGGTGCAACGGTAGCTATACTCTCTGCCAGAGGAGTTAGATAACCTGGCTGTAGCCATGTCTATGGTATGAAATATGCACTTTACTTTATATCTCCACCAGGACAACGATATGAAAGCTTCAGGATATTTATTTGTACGGATAACGGTATTACTTTTTTTAGTTTTTGCCTTGTTCGTTCCGGAGGTGCTTCTGGAAAGCAATTATGAATATGCGTATGCCTGGGCCTTTAGAATTATGCTTGCAGGGGTTATTGTAGGAGTAGGGTTGTTACTTGTCGATTGGAATGTAAGGAGACAGAAATAATGCGAAAGCTAGGGTGAGAGTTGTTGACCTGATCACACTATGAGGAAAAAAATTCACAGGATAGTATGAGAAAGTATTTAATGTTAGTAATTGGATTGTTACATATTTATGCATGTGATGTGGCTACTCAGCAAACCAACTCTGAGCAGTCTGGTTTAAACGCTCCGGATTCACAAACACTAAAATTATCAGAAGGAGGGCAGGTGGTGGATCGTACATATGACTGGCAATCGTATAAAAATAATCATTACCGGATCAGTGTAGAATACCCTGAACAGTGGAGGGTGATAGAGAGTACTCAAAATCCTGATATACCGGTAATTAACATTTATAGTAAGGAATTTGATAATGGATTTAAGCTCCCCCTTATGATTCATGAAGACGCTCGGGTCTCGCACCTTTCATTTTACCCCAAAGGGCTGGGTGTGGATGGGCCGGCCGGAGCTACCATTAGTCTTAGTGATGCTGAAAACAACCTTCCAATTCCCTTTCAGTTAGACTCTTCTGAGACGAAAGCTTATCAGCTCAACGATGGCGAAGTATGGGGGTACTATCTCAAACCTGAAAAGATGCCGAAAAAGAACTGGACAGCTGACGGCTTTATTTTTGTTCAGGTACAGATAAGCGACCATCAACTAAAATGTTTCGATAAGTCTGGCAGAGAGAAACCAATTAACCAGTGCAATACCCTGGGAGGAAATGATAGAATGGTACGCTATGGAAAGGTAGACGAGGGTGATTTGCAATTGATAAAACAGATGCTCAGGACCCTTAAGTTTGTGGATACAGGCAAGCCCGTAAAACCACTGGCCGATTTGATAAAAGTTGAGAATATAAGTAAAAACGATACTGTAAGACCTCCTGTAGTAATAAAAGGTAAAGCCAGAGGCCCATGGTTTTTTGAGGGACAGTTTCCTGTAGAGGTAGCTAATGCAAATCATAAAACAATTGCAAAAGACATTGCAAAAGCGGAAGGCAAATGGATGACTTCAGAATGGGTGAATTTTGAAGTTACCCTTGATTTCGCAGTTAACACAGAGAGTCAGCAGGGCTATATTACTTTGCGGCGATCCAATGCCTCCGGCAAAGCAGAACTTGATCGGTCATTTACACTGCCCGTCATTATCGACGGACAGTAATTTTACTTTTAGTTTCAAGGAGTTACCAGAAATTTTATTTCGTGGGGTAATTGCTCCTCAATATGCTTCAATTGTCCTTCATCCAGGTACTTACTCAGTTTTTCAATAGTTTTTGCAAAAATATCTTCGGTTGAAAGCTCCCAATCAAACCTGTTTTCGCCATATTTTTCCTGTCGTTGTTTGATGTCATTTTTTAAACCTTCCAGGGTATCGAATTTATTGGGCTTCTCCTGATACTTCCATTGCTCTACATAAAGTGCTTTGAGCATCATCGGTAGTTGGGATATCAGGTCCAGAGATTCACTGATGGTAATCCTGTCACGAATGGTGTGAAGTACTGCTCTGAGTACGATTAGAACCTGTTGTTCATCCTGAGGATGACCTAATTCATTGGATAGCTCATGAATGAATTGGTTACCTTCCTGGGCGAATTTATCAAATTTTACAGTGCTCATAGTTTTGGATTTTTTGGATTACAACTGTATTGTTAAGCACAAAAATTAAACCAGAACCCACTTTAAATTGAGGGAAGGATTTAGAGCTCCGTGTAGCAAATAGATGCTGAAGTAGTGGATGAAAACAGAGAATAGCATATAAATGCTCTTTGAAATTCTACACCCTGAGCATAAAAATACTCATTAGTCTACAAAGTCGTCTGAAACAGGATGCTATATCACATCATATTTACCCAGATCCCTCAACATCCGGGCATGAAGCATAATAGCCGCAAAGAAATTGGGCTGAGAATGATACGGTAACCCGAATTCTTCAGCTGTTTCCTTCACTATTCTTGAGATCTTTTTATAGTGTACATGGCATATGGTAGGGAAGAGGTGGTGCTCGATCTGATAGTTAAGGCCTCCCACGTACCATCCTAAAATTCTGCTTTTAGGGCTGAAGTTGGTTGTAGTATAAAGTTGATGAACAGCCCAGTCATTTTCAAGGTTACCCTCTTTATCAGGAAGGGGGTACTTTGAAGATGGCATGACATGAGCAGGTTGAAAAACGCAACCAAGAATGAGGCCTGCCGTAAAGTGCATGGCAATAAAGAACAATACCACCTGCCACCAGGCAATACTTAAAAAGATAATCGGCAATACCAGAAACACTATATAGTAAACCACCTTAGCTATAATGAGCTTGGTAAGTTGTGTAGGTACTTTTATGTTCTGGGCTTTCGTAAGTCCCATTTTCTTGTACCTGTATAATTGTCTGAAGTCTTTCGTTGTAATCCAGAGAAAGGTCATTAAACCGTATAATCCCCAGCCATAAATGTGTTGTATCCGGTGCAGCTTGTATCTCTTTCGGTGAGGGGATAAACGCATGAGTTTACCTGGGTCGATATCTTCGTCCATACCATCTACATTAGTAAAAGTATGATGGAGTACGTTATGTTGTATTTTCCAGTTAATGGCACTTCCCCCTACAATATTAATGAGATATCCCAGGTATTTATTAACGTTTTGGTTTTTGGAGTAAGCGCCGTGATTGGCATCATGCATAATTGAAAAGCCGATACCGGCCATAGCCACACCCATAATGATCCACATGCCCAGAATGGCCCAGGAGTTCGTTAATATCCCTGACATCATAACCACATAAGGGACCACATACATTAGCAACATTGTTATGGTTTTGATTACCATGTGTATATTGCCATATTTGGATATGCCGTTGGTTTCAAAATAATCGCTGACCCTTTTTCTGACAACTCTGATGAAGTCAACGCGATTATCTCTGGAAAATTTGATGGTTTTGTGATTCATGCAATTTGAGGGACTAAGCGCAAATATAGCTATTTATAGATATGAAAACGCTTGATAGTGTAGTTTAATTATTTAAACTGAATACTTTATATGATAATTTCATTTTGTCAGGCTATCAAGCAGAACTTGTTTAAAGAATGTTCCATATTGAACTGAGTCTTTCCTATTTTCGTTCCACATAGTTGAAAATGGCAGTTTTTACACGTTTTTCTTCATAATCTGTCCATGCGAAAATAATATCATCACCTCTTTTAGTCATCTGGGGAAAGCCGCTGGACCGAGCTTCTGAGGCATGGGTGATTACAACCGGGGTTGATATAGCCCCTGTCTTATCAACCCTGACAACTTTTATGCTGTTATCTTCCATCCAGCTTACCATAGCCACCTCTTCACTCACCAAAATAACATCAACACGCCCAATGGCCTTATCTGAACCTACTCTGATGGGCCTGCCGAATGAAATTCCACCATTCTCAGAAAAAGCCAGTTTTACCTGTGGTTGCCCTTCCGGGGCGGAAAACCACGTAACCACAAGCGTATTGCCGATACTTTCAGCCTTTGGTCCATTCACGGGACAGCCTGCTATTTTCCAATTGTCAGCATGTACTGGCCGAGGGGCAGTCCAGGTACTGTCTGCCCAGCGAACGATAGATATATCTCTTATTTCCTGGTCAGAACGGTCGCGATAGATTACAACGGGACCATTTTCTGTAAGAGCTGCGGTGGTCTGACAGCAATCACAGACCTTATCATCCAGAAGCCATTCCCTGATCTTGGTACCAGTGCTGTCCAGCAGGGCCGCTCTCAATGACATGGCGCCGCTATCATGCCCGGAACCATGGCCATGCTGATCTGAACCGACTGTTGAAACCATATTCCTTCCATCAAGCCAACACACAAAATATTGATCATTATAGCGCAACGTAGATACAAAACCATGTTCTGCCTGCTTGCCATCATCATGTATGGTTACCGGTTTTGACCACATCCTGCCACCATTACCGGAGTGAGTAATTTTGATGTCATAGGCATAAGTACCGGTACCGCTTTTCTTTAGAAAATGGGCTATCAGGTTTTGGTTAGTGCCTGCTGTTACAGTTGGGTAATCTGCCCAGTTAACGAACCAGCTTTCTCCCCGGGCTACAATTTGAGGAGCAGACCAGCGATTCTTATTCAGCCGGGCGTATTTCAGGCAGCTCGTGTCATTGCTGGTTTCTACCCAGGAGAGGTACGCTTCTCCATGATTATCAGTAAAAAGATGAGGTTCCCCACTTACAGAATCTGCCGGCGAGGTGATTGCCATAAGGTGATGCTCATCTTTCTGCTCATCTCCGCCCTGATAACAGGTGCTGAATGAGACCGAAATGGCAATAAGCAGGAAGGTGCCTCTCATATTAATTTAAAATCGCGTCTTTAATAAGCTGAATGCTTTCTTTGCTATTCCAGTCGCGTGCTCCCACCTCATTAAAGACAATTTCTCCCTGCGGGTTAATAATAAAAGTAGTGGGCAACCCCTGAATGTTAAGCCGGGCGAGAGGCATATCGAGTTGAGCGTAGTTGAAATCATATCTGTGAGAGCGTACAAAACTTTTGATCTGTCCGCGGGTTTCGTTAGATACCAATAAAAATTCTATGTTCTCATCTTTAAGTGCATCTTTGGCTTTTTCAATAGATGGCATTTCCTTAATGCACGGGCGGCACCATGTGGCCCAGAAATTGATTAACAATGCCTTGCCCCGATACTGGTCCAGCTTCAGCTCCTTACCATCTAGCGTTTTTAATTTCATATCGCTCATTATGCTGCCGGTATCGGCAGATGCTGTTTCAGTCGTCGTGCTACTTGTACAGTTGATGGTAGCCAGGGCCACAATAACAATAGCTATTCTAATCATACTTAGGGCTTTTAATTCCAGTTAAAAATATTTCTAAATTTAGACAACTCATAATTTGTTTTTGTTCAAATCACATCAAACAGTTTGTATAGTGAATCAAAATGACAGCATGATCGTTATAATCTGGGTTCACTAACTCCTGGAATATGAAAAATACACTTTACGCGGCTTTACTCATAGTATCATTGTCATTTGTATCCTGTTCGGGTGATGATCAGGATGAAAACAATCTGTTTACGGGTCGGGAAATAACTTATAACCTGCTTCAAGGTTCTGATTTCCCGGTTTACGGTACGGTTACATTTAAAGAGCGCAAAGACAATTCACTTCAGGCTGAAATAAAGCTGGAGGGAACAGAAGGAGATGCTGCACATCCGGCGCACATGCATTATGGTGATATCTCTAACCCTGATGCTGAAATGGCACTACCACTCAATGATTTATCAGCAAAAACGGGAGAAAGTGTAACCATCATCACAAAGCTAACGGATGAAACTCCATTTGTATATGATGATCTTCTTGTGTTTGATGGTAGCGTAAAAGTTCACCTTGCGGCTACAGGTGAGGGAAAGAAGGTAGTACTGGCCGGTGGCAATATTGGCGATGGAGCCAAGGCGGCAAGTACCAATGGCAGGGTTATGATGGCTGTTTGTAAAAGTGAATAATACTTCCTGTCATGTTGTCCTTTCTTCATTAAAAAATTCTTTGAGTAAACTATGGCTAAAGCAAGGAAAAGGCCATCCCATATTTAAGGACGGCCTGCAAAACATATTTTTTATTCTATCTCAAAAACAGCCCTGACGTTTGATTTGAGCTTTATAGTTTTAAATTCCAGATCAGATTGGTAACTGTCATCCTGAGCGGATTTGGAGTAGGCCATAGACCTCTCATACATTGGCTGGTGATCTCCATAGTCTACTTCCTGTATCTCAAGGGCTCCGCCTAACTCTTCACCAATACCCTTTAATAAATAGCCTGCTTTTTCTTTTGCCGATTTTAGTGCTTCAAGCTTTAACTCATTCTTATACTCTTTAATTTTAGAATGGGTAATTTCAGCTACTCCCATGCTGTTCACCCCTTCAGGGTCAAGTTTCTCAATCAGGTTATTGACCATTTTTACATTGGAGACTTTGAGCTTAAAGCTTTTGGTAGCCAGAAAATCATCGCTTTTTTTCTTTCTCCAGTCCCAGTTATATCCGTAGATATTATCAACCGTCAAATTCTCCTTGGGAAGCCCGAGCTGGTCTACTGCTTTAACCAATTGCGATTCGAGCTTGTCCATACTCACTATTTTTGCATTTTCTTTATACTCCTTTAAAGCAATACGCAAATAAATTTCATCGGGAACTACTTCGATTTCTGCAGTACCCATTACTTCAATCTTTTTGATCAAAGGCTGATTTTGTTGTTGTAGTTGTGCCTGTGCCATTCCGGTAATAAATAGTGCCAGTAATAAAGCTAATTTTTTCATAGTTATTTTTCGTTTTTAATAAAGATGCAGCTCCATGGAAGATTCCATAACAGTGCAACGATTTTTAACGTTTGGAGATGAACTTATGTTTTGACCGTACGTTACTACAGGTATGGAACAGACAAAGAAAAGATCATCAAAAACGAAGGCGGAGCCTTCATCAAAAATAGCTGAGGCTTATCGAGAGTATGTTCTGCTCAACGGCAGTCAACCCCCTTCAGTTTTTCAGTTTATGAAAAACCTTAATATGAATGAAGGGGTATTTTATGAACATTTCGGTTCATTTGAAAATCTGGAGAAAGACATTTGGAAGGGCTACATAGGGGAAACTATTGCTGCGCTTCATCAGGATGAAAGTTACGTGGCATATTCCTCCAGGGAGAAACTTCTGGCGTTTTACTATACCTTAGTCGAGGTACTGAAAAAAGACAGGAGCTATGTAACCTATTCATTTAAAAATGTGAGAAGACCGGAATTGACGCCATCTTTTCTAAGAGGTTTCAAAGCTGATTTTATAGACTTTGCGCAAGGTATTTTGAATGAAGGTCTCGATACTGAAGAAATTATTAAAAGGCCTTTGATTTCCGAAAGGTATAAGGACGGCTTGTGGCTACAGCTTATGTTTGTTTTAAATTTCTGGTTAAAAGATGACAGCAAAGGTTTTGCTAATACAGACGCTGCAATCGAAAAATCCGTACATCTCTCCTTCGAGCTGATGGGACGAGGACCGCTGGATACTATGGTTGATTTTGCTAAGTTCCTTTATAATCACAGGTAGTTTACATATATGAAGGAACAAGCCAGAATACCCACTTCCAAAGTGGAGAGAGCCTCCCGGTTTATTCGTACCGGAGCCAAAGTCGGAGGTAACTACATCAGGCATTACAGCAAAAAGCTTATAAATCCGGATCATACAAGAGATGAACTGGATGCAGACAATGCCGAAGATATATATCAGTCTCTCAGCGAGCTGAAGGGCAGTGCCTTAAAAGTTGCACAAATGCTTAGTATGGATAAAAATGCATTGCCAGCTGCTTATCAGGATAAATTTTCACTGTCGCAATATAGTGTCCCGCCACTCTCTTATCCACTCGTGGTAAAAACTTTTCAGACCTATTTGGGGAAGGGGCCTGATAAAATATTCGATTCTTTTACCAAAAATGCAGTTAATGCCGCTTCTATCGGCCAGGTACATCAGGCAATGCTGGATGGCAGGAAGCTGGCAGTGAAGATCCAGTACCCCGGTGTTTCGGATAGCATCACTTCTGACCTGCGTATGGTGAGACCCATAGCTACTCAAATGTTTGGAATAAGCAAGAAAGAACTGGACTTGTTTATGGGTGAAGTGGAGTCTAAGCTGTTGGAAGAGACTGACTACAAGCTGGAGGTTCGAAGGTCTATGGAGCTTTCTGCGCAATGCTCGCACCTGGAGCATGTGGTATTTCCAAAATATTATCCGGAGATGTCCGGTGACCGCATTATTGTTATGGACTGGCTCGAAGGGGTACACTTGAAAGACTGGCTAGGGCAAAATCCACCACAAAAGGAGCGTAATAAAATCGGACAGGCACTTTGGAACTTCTATGACTACCAGATGCACACCCTGAAGCAGGTACATGCCGATCCGCATCCGGGAAATTTTATCATTACCCGGTCCGGTGAACTGGGCATCATAGACTTCGGGTGTGTAAAAGTAATACCCGAACAATTCTATGTTCCCTACTTTAAATTACTGGAGAAGGATATACTTCAGGAGCATCCCGAACTGGAGACGCTATTTACAAAGCTCGGTTTTCTGAGCGAAGACGATTCCGAAAAAGAGAAGATTTTTTTTATGAATATCTTTAAGGAAATGATAGAATTATTAGGCAGACCTTTTAGAACGGATCAGTTTGATTTTAGCGATGATGATTATTTCCAACAGATATTTGAGGCTGGTGAGCGTGTTTCTAAAATGAAGGAGTTCAGGAAATCCAGAACTGTAAGGGGAAATAAGGATGGGTTATATATTAACAGAACATATTTTGGGCTTTATAATTTACTTAATATGCTTAAAGCCAATATATCTACGGCTGCACTGTCATCCACATAATTTTTACCGTTATCATTTCTTTTTCATAAGGTGCTTTTACATATAAATTAATACTATGAAGAAACACATTGGTATTCTTGGATCGGGAACGGTTGGCCAGGCACTGGCAGCCGGTTTTATTAAGTATGGCTATCAGGTCACTATGGGTACAGGCCATCCGGAAAAATTGTCTGAATGGAAAGGAAAAGCAGGGAGTAAGGGTGAAGTAGGTAGTTTTAACGAAGCTGCATCTGCCGGTGATATTATTGTACTGGCAGTTAAAGGCCGTGTTGCCAAGGGTGTGCTGGAGCAGTGTGGTTTACACAATCTCAAAGGGAAAATTATCATTGATGCTACCAATCCCATCTCGGACGAACCACCGGCTAATGGTGTGCTTAAATTCTTCACCTCCCTGAACAGCTCTCTTATGGAGCAGTTACAAAGCAGCTTCAGAGAGTCGTACTTTGTTAAAGCATTTAACAGTGTAGGTGCCCATTTAATGGTAAATCCTGATTTTGGAGGTGAAAAACCCACTATGTTTATTTGTGGTAATAATGCTGATGCCAAGGTCGAAGTGAAAGGTATATTGGACCTGTTTGGCTGGGAAACAGAGGATATGGGCAAGGACGAAGCTGCAAGGGCGATAGAGCCGCTGTGTATATTATGGTGTATTCCGGGATTTAGCCAAAATCAATGGAGCCATGCCTTTCGCTTGCTTAAAAAATAGGATTTTCGGCTGAATAATACTTTTTAAAATCAGCCTGTTTTTATAAGTCTGAATGGGCTATTTTTGCCGAAAAAAACAGACATGCGCTATCTGATTCCGGTAATAGTTATTCTCTTATCAGCCTGCGGGAGTAATACTGAAACACAAAAGCAAAGATTTTTGATCAGAGGTAATGATGCTCTGAAACAGCAAAACTTCAGGGAAGCGGTCAGGTTTTTTAATGAAGCAATCAACCTGGACTCATGTTATACAGCCGCTATCAATAATCTGGGCATCGTTCACTACCGTATGGGCCAGTACCATAAAGCTGAACTGGAGTACACCAGGGCATTGGCATGCGACCCCACATTTATGGATGCATACTTAAACAGGGCCAATGCATTTTATGAACTTAATGAGTTGTACCGTGCATTGGATGATCTGGAATATGTAGAGAAAAAACTGCCGGATTCGTCTGCCATACATTTCAGGAAAGGCCTCATCAAAACCAAAATGAGAAAGTACGGAGAGGCACTGTCGTCTTTTGACCGGGCGTATGCACTGGATACCGCCAATGAGGAGACACTGATAAACAGAGGTACGGTAAAGTACTATATGGATAATTTCGATGCCGCAGAAGCCGACCTCAGCAAAGCCTTAAAGATAGATCCATTGCAGGCCAATGCGTATAATGCATTATCACTGATTGAGGTTGAAAAAGAAAATTACGGTAAGGCCATGGAGTTGGTAAACCGGGCGCTGAACCTGGAAGCCGGGCAGCCTTACTTTTTAAATAACAGGGGTTTCATTTATTTGATGCAGGGTGATCTTGAGCGTGCGAAAGCCGATATAGACCGCAGTATTACCATTGACCCTAACAATGGCTGGGCGTATCGAAATAAGGGGTGGTACTATTTCAAAAGAGAAAGTTACAAGGATGCCGTCAGGCTTCTGGAGCGAGCCGTGAAACTAGACCCATTTGTTAGTAAAGGATATTTGTACCTTGCTCAGGCATACTTTGCAGTAGGAGAGAATGATAAGGCCTGTGAGGCGCTGAAAGAAACCAGGGCTAATAAGACTCAGGTTCCCCGGGAGCTCGAGGAAAAGTGCAGGTAATATTAATTTTGTTGTTCCGGTTCGTTACAGGCCTGCTTTCCGGCTTTAATTATTTTAACAAGGCCCGTACCTTCTCATCCGATACCTGGTCAAAGTGCTGGTAAAACTGGCCCACCGCGTTAAAATCGGCAGGCATTTCAAGGCATACGACTTCATCGGCAGCTTCCTTTAGTCTTTTTACTGCCTGAGGAGGCCCTACAGGAGCAGCTATAATTATTTTAACAGCCCCCTTTTTTCTGGCCAGCCTGATCGTGGCCAGCAAGGTACTGCCCGTGGCTATGCCGTCATCCACAATGATCACCGTTTTGTTATGAAGCTTCAGGGGTTCTTTATTGCCCATATAAAGTTCATACCGGTCTCTCAAATCAGATCTGACCCTTTCTACTTCCTGCTCAACGTAGCTACTCGGTACTATATCATCCGCATTTGTAAAATAGCTGTCATTTAGGCCTACAGCTCCAATGGCATATTCTTTATTTACAGGGTGTCCTATTTTTTTTGTCAAAATTATGTCCAGGGGTAATCCCAGGGATCCGGAGACGATCTTACCTACAGGTACCCCGCCTCGGGGAACCGCTAAAATTATGGCATTTTCATGCCGATATAATTTCAAACGGTTGGCCAGTTGTTGGGCAGCATCTTCTCTATCGTAAAACATTGGAAAGGAGACTTTACGGTGAAGTTACTCTTCTCTATACAACATACGCTTGAACCCTTTTGTTTCTGTACGCCAATCAATCCAGGGAATTTATTATTCTGCGCGGATTTACTAAATTGACAGAATATAGCAGGAATCAGGTACAATGAATAAAAAGATCGAAATAAAGGAAGCCATAGGTAACCATCTGATGCAGCAGGTTGCAATGGTGCGTAAAACGGTGTTTACTATTGAACAGGGGATATCGGAAGAGCTGGACAATGACGGTAAGGACCCAGTAGCAACAAATTTATTATTGTATGTGGATGGAGAAGTGGCAGGAACGGGGCGTATAGTGGTAGAGAAGGATAAGGCGGTGTTGGCAAGAATAGCTGTTTTACCCGGTTTCAGAGGTAAAGGCTATGCCAAAACAATTATCAGTGAATTAGAGAAATTTGGTATAGGCCAGGGAGTAAATAAATTTGAGCTATATCCGCATAGTTATCTAAAGAAGTTCTATGAAAGTGTAGGGTACGTTCAGGAAGAAGAAAGAGTATATAAAGTGGCTGGCCATGAACTGATCAAAATGTTTAAAACGGGCCGTTAACTTTTAAGCAAAAAAGAGGTCATCCCAATCTGGAACGACCTCTTTTAAACTTCTTATAACCTGATGGTTATTGCGCTTCAGTCACCGGTACAGGAAACTGCTCCCATACATTATCACCTTCTCTGTCGATAGGCAATTCACCCAGCTTACTATAGCGTCTCATATCTATCCACCTGTGCCCTTCGGCAAACAGTGAATACCTCCTTTGAAATAAGATCTCATCAATTAAATCGTCTTCCGTTGTTCCGCCTGTATATGGATCAAGCCCGTGTGATGTCCTTATTTCGTCTATGGCAGCTACAGCAGGGCCTGTACTACCCTGTCGGGCATTAGCTTCGGCATAGATAAGAATAAGTTCTTCATTTCGAATAATAGGAATATTATCCCCTTGCGATGGGTACACCATTACATCATAGTTGCTGTTTAGATTGTCTAAGGATGCAGCCGACTCCCTTTCCGAAACCTTATCCAGCCTGTCGTCATTAGGCAGTGCATCCGTTACAAACGACGGGTGGGCTACCCTGGTTTCTCCACTGGCATTTGCGGGAAAGAATAGTGGGTTTGTTACATCTCCACCCGCAGTAGAAAAGAAATGTTCAGGCCCTGCATCCAGGTCACCTGTCAGCGAGAAGAAAGAATCATCCAGATAATTAAGTGCAGCGGTGAAATCCCCCTGGTATACAGCTACTCTGGCAGCAATAGCTCTGTTGAACTCCAGGAAACCTGCCGGATCATCAAAGCCCGCAAAACCTGAACTCAGGGTGAATACAAATTCATCCTCACTGTCAGCAAGTTCAGTGGCAGCCTCATTAAGCAAACTCTCTATGTCGTCAAGTGATTGCTCGTAAGTTCTGAAAGGTCCGAGATTATCAGGGTCGCTCACGTTGGTCCTTATACCATTCTGGTATAGCAAATTAAGATTAAGGAGCATTTGGTAAGCCTTTATTGTCTTGGCAAACCCGCGCATGTAATTTTTCTGCGCCGCACTGATCGATGCCGCAGTTTTATCTACAGCCTCCAACAGGAAGTTGGTATTTTTTATTACCCTGTATCTCTCCGCGTAAGGCCCAGTGATATAAAAAGTATTGTTATCAAGCTCCGCAGAACCTTTTCCTAAGAGGTCAGCAGTGAACCTGGGATCAGAACCGGAAAAACGGTAAAACTCTCTGCCGATCACCCCGACATCATCATAGTATGTGCCCAGTCTGATTCTCATACCTGCTTCTATACCGGTGATCAGGTTCTGGAGTTCACTTAGCGTTGCATCATTGACCAGGTCAACACTTGGGTTGTTAGGGTCATCCAGCTCATCGATCTCGCAGCTGGTTGCAAAAAGCATACAGGCTATAGCGAGGGCGACTAACTTATTTTTATATATAAATGTCTTTTTCATTTTTATTCAAATTAAAATTCTAAAGCCAGGTGGAAAAAATATCTTTTTGCAGAGGGGAACGGCGTAACTTCAACACCTGTTGAAAGACCGTCGCCACCGAAGTTAGATACTTCAGGATCGTAACTGTTATAGTCGAAGAAGTTTAACAGGTTGTAGCCTGAAAAACCAACTCTTACACCAGTGAATACACCATTGAATACATTAAGAAGCAGGTCTTCATCAAGATTGTAATACAAGCCTACTTCTCTCAGCCGGATATATGAAGCATCCTCTACGAAAGGCTCAGCAGATACACCCAGTTGAGACAGTCTGTAAGGACCGTTTTGTAACTGCCCTGTCGGATCAAGTCCACCATCGTCAAAGTCTGGACTGGTACCGTTAAGGTCAGTAAGAAGTGTTGACAGGTTTACGTTTTCAACTCCCTCTTTCCAGTGCCACAAAAATGAAAATTCAAAGTTTTTCCAGGTGATAAAATTGTTCCACGACATTTGGAAATCAGGCTCGGCATCACCCCACTTGGTCACACCGCCAGGATTGTTAGGGTCTATACCCACAAGTTGCGTGGCACTTTGCCCTTCTTCTATTCTAAGCGTACCCAGTGTCGCTCCGAATGCACCTGTGTTGAAAGCCGGCACTCTCAATTCTGTGACTTCCGAACGGTTGAACCAGAAGTTTAGGGAAGAGTTAAACTTCAGGTCAGGCTTGTCAATAGCCAGTACGTTCAGTCCCATTTCAATTCCCTGGTTTTCCAGCTCAGCTCCATTGATGATCTGTTGAGTATATCCGGTGGAAGTAGGTACCAATGCACTAAGGAGCAGGTCTGTTACATTCTTCTTGTAATATGTGAAATCGAACAATACTCTATTGTTTATAACTCCTATGTCAAAACCAGCCTCAATTTCTGATTGCTTTTCGGGTTCTACTTCCTGGTTACCCAGTTGAGTGCCGATCAGAGAACCGGCCTGTCCGTCTATAATTACACTACCGAAGCCAGTGTACTTGGAGCCAAAAGTTGCAAATCTACCGGCCTGTCCGTATGCTACTCTTAGTTTCAGGGAATTAACAGCTTCAATACCCCAAAAGCCAAATTCATGAAGATTCAATGCGAGGTTGGCTTTAGGATAGTAAAAGAGCTTGTTTACATCACCATTGTTGGATGATTTATCAGCCCGAAGACCTACAGTAGCTATGATCTGATCGGCAAAGTTAACTTCCTCCTGGATGAAGAAACCAGCGTCTTCTTCAGGTTGAACAGTTTGCTCAGCACTTATAGCACTGGCCTGGTCGAGGTTGGATTGCGTACCTATAAGCTGGGTAGCAGTGATAAGCGTTGTATTCCTGTTGAAATCCAGTTTGAGCACCCCAAGCTGTGTTATAAAACTCAGCTTATTAGAAGGGAAGTAACTGTGAACAAGGAATGCCTGTAGGTTTTTGTTTTCCAGTACAGTCCTGCCCTGTATAGAGGCACCTCCAGTACCGTTGTTTCCTTGTTGGAACTGAAGCTCTCTGGGGAACAGGGCAGTGGTTTTTAAAGTATAGCTATCCAAACCGGCCAAACCGATGAATTTTAATTGCATATTGTCACTTTGAAAAAGAGTGGCCTCCAGTTTTGCACTTCCTATAAACCTTTGTACTTCTTCACGGTTGGTAATGAGATCCCTGGTTTGCAGGAAGTTGGAAGGCGCATCCGGGTTGTTCGGGTAGTTGCCATTCTCATCCGGGAAAAGCTGGGTGTATGGTCTTGTAGATATGTATGAAATACCCATAGTAGTACCGGAATTATCATTGTTGAAGAAACCCCGGTCGGCCGTAGAAAGAACGTAGTTTGAAGTCAGGGCCACATTTACATTTTCGACAATATCATGTGAAAAATTTAGTCTCATTGAAGTTTTTTCATATCCCGTATTTTTCACGATACCTTCCTCATCCTTTCTAAGGAACGAACCGTAATACTGTGTGTCGTCGTTTCCGCCCGATGCGCTGAGCATCGTGTTGAGCAATAACCCCTTGTTGCCGTAAAGCTCATCCTCATAGTCGTGGATAAGCCCTGCATCCCTGGCGTTCTGGAACCTTGAAATTTCTGCCGCTGCGGCAGCCTCCCTTTCGGCAGTTTCCTGAGGAGTCTCATTGTCACCAGGGGCAAAGTAAGTATTACGTATTCTTTGTTCTGTAAATGTCCTGGTACCCAGAGGGTTCAGGATAGAAGTTTGTCCGACGGACTGCTCCAGTCGTATTTTTGTTTTTCCGGGTGTTCCCTTTTTAGTGGTTATAACCACTACACCCGCAGAAGATCGTGATCCGTAAATAGAGGCTGCAGATGCCCCTTTAAGGATCTCGATGGTTTCAATATCTTCCGGAGATATATCCGCAATCCGGTTAGACGGGTTATCCTGATTTGAGGAGCTACCACCGGCAGCAGCAGAAGAAACCACATTTAGTCCTGCCGCGATGGAGGAGTTATCTACATAAACCCCGTCTACAATGAACAACGGCTGAGAGCTGCCGGTAATAGAAGTAATACCCCGTAGTTTTACGGCTATACCACCTCCGGGCGCCCCTGAATTCGATACAATATTAGCTCCCTTGAACTTACCGTAAAGAGCGCCATCCACCGTTTGAGGGGTGGTGGTACCAATAATCTCTTTTGCAGAGATAGAAGCTACCGAGTTTGCCAGGTTACTCCTTTTTATATTTGAGGCGAGTCCACTGATCACCACCTCTTCCAGGCTTGTTACATCTTCCTCAAGTTTAACATCTAACCGCGGGCCGGTGACCGCAGCTTCTTTATTTTTATAGCCGATAAATGAAAAGACCAGAAAGGTTCCGTCATCTACTTTAAGGCTATATTCACCATTACCATCAGTTATGGTACCGTTGGTTGTACCTTTTACGATAACGTTAACGCCTGCAATAGGCTCACCGCCTTTGGTTTCCGTCACTCTTCCAGAGACGGTGTTTTCCTGACTGTATGCAATCTGAGAGAGCATTAAACTCAAGCAAGCAGCCAGAAGAAAATAGTAATTTTTCTTCATAGTTGTCGGTTTTTAGGTTTGACATAAAAATTGCCTGATTAAGGTATAAATTAAAAAGCGAAATATAAACTTGTAAAGGGGGTAATTTTCAGTGGTTTATCCCGTAAAATGGGGGATTTTGCAAAATTTCATTCTGAAAATGCTCTGATTTGCATAGGGTTAGGCTCAAAAATTATTATTTGAGTAATTTCCGGGGAGGCACTACAAAAATGCTGAAGTTGTATACAAAGGCGGAGTTTAGCTTGTTTTCTACAATGACATCCGAATTGATAGAAGCGTTGTTAGACAGGTCAAAGCTGATATTGCTCCTCAGGCCACCTTCAATGCCAAACCAAAGCCAGTCATGGATCTCACGTTCCCAGGTAAGAAGAAACCTTATCTCAGATTTGTCCAGAAATACAAGGTCATTTTTGGCTTCATCGAGCCTGATGCTGTAGTTGGACCCATGCAGCTCAGTCTTCGCATAAAAGTAGTTTTTTTGATTAAGGGTACTATACCGCAGCTTTACTTCGGCAGGCAGGATGGATTCAATGCCCCACTGGTTGTTAAATGATTTGTTATAAGCAATAAGCGGATATATTGAGCGCCGGCCAAAACCATAGCTGAAGGCTATACCGAAAGCATAGGAAACATAATCATTTTTTTTCCAGCCAATTAAAGGAGAGATCGAAAATTTGAAAAAGTCATTCTTGGCAAACGATTCGGATTGGTAATCGCCATTCAGACCACCGCTAAGCCTTAGCAGATAATATTTGTTGGTTCTGGTAGGTTTCACCATAAAAACCTCGCCTCTTATACTTCTCAAAGATCGGTTCTCCAGGTTTTGATAAAAAGGATAGTCAAGATTGTCGGGTTGTTCGAAATTAAATTCTTCTACAAAGTACTTGACACCTACGGCCATTTTAAAGCCATCTTTTAAAATTATAGGAGCCCTTACTTTCATTTCCCAGCGGCGGTTCCTTCTTACCTCGGCAGAAGAGTTTCCACCACCTGATTCGGATTTTATCCAATAATCCCTGACAATTTCCCTTTTTATAACTATTCCTTTAGAACGTGGTAAACCTATAACACCGGGTACGCAGAAAACAGAGTCAGTACAATTAACTATAGGCTCCTGAGCCAGTGCAGGAATAACACTTAACATAAGTAAAACAATCTGAAATATCCGCCCGGGCATTAAAAACAAGGATTTAACTTATATAATAATTACAAATTACCAATTTTATTATACAAACATCTTAATTTTATTGATGTTTAAACTGATGATGAAAAAACTTATTTTGATATGCCTGCCTGTACTGGTTTCTTGCAAATTTACCCCCTATAACGGCAGCGATGTTTACAATGAAAAAGCAAATTTACCTGTAGATGAAGCCCTGCATTTTAAAAATTCACTGGAGTGGTGGTATTTTACCGGACATCTTAACGGTGTTGACTCTGGAGATGAATATGGAATAGAGTATGTAATATTTCATTTTAACCCAAGGAACAAAAGCGACTATCTGATGACCAATTTTGCCATTACTGATCCGGAAAGTGGCAGGTTTATTTATGACTATAAAATACAGAAATCAGATACACTGCTTAAACCGGAATTACCACTTCGGCTCGTGGTAGAGGATATGCACAGGTCTCACAGACTGGAGGGCAAAATGGGAGAGTACCATATTAAGGCCAACATGAAAAAGGAACCTGTTGAAGTGGAACTAAAAACAAAGCCGTTAAAGCCAGTGCTGCTACATAATGGCACCGGGTATGAAACCTATGGTAAATACACTAAAGCCGGCTATTACTCATATCCGAGGCTTAAAGCGGAAGGACATTTAAATATAAAAGGTGAAAATATTAAAGTAGCCGGTGAATTGTGGTACGACAGGCAGTGGAACTGTGTAGGGGTTTGGCAGAAGGAGGTAGCCTGGGATTGGATCTCGGTTCAGCTCGATGAGCCTCAAAGTGAGCTCATGCTTTACAGGTTACATCATTTTGGTGATGATAGGGTACTGTTTGGCGGAAGTTATTATGATAAAGATGGCAAAGTATTTACTTTGCGCGAAGGTGATATAGTACTGGAAGAGCTTGAATACTGGAAGAGTGGCAGGTCCGGTGCTGTTTACCCTGTCAGGTGGAGTGTGAAAGTACCCGGCCGGGATCTGGATCTTATTATAGAGGCCCGTATTCCTGATCAGGAATTAGGTGTTGGTTTTACAGCCTTTTATAAACTTTATTACTGGGAGGGAATGTGTTCGGTGACCGGAGCGTTAAAAGGGAAGCCGGTTACGGGCAAATCATATGTTGAATTAACGAATAGAGACGCATTTAATAAAAAGTGATTTACGAATTTATAGATCTTTTGAAGGAGAGGCTTACTAAACCGTTGCCGGGGGCTGAAGCGCAGCGAATAATGATGCCTAAGGAGAGTACCGAAGCGCGTTTTGACCTCAACAGGAATGATGTACGCCTGGGTGGTGTGATGGTATTGCTGTATCCTAAAGGTAATGAAATATACCTGCCTCTTACCCAGCGTCATGATTACGGAGGAACGCATGGTGGACAGGTGAGTTTTCCCGGAGGCAAATGGGAGGAGGGTGACCCTGATCTGGAATTTACCGCCCTGCGAGAGACCTATGAAGAGATTGGCGTACAAAAGTCGGATGTTCAGATAATAGGCAGGCTTACCGACCTCTACATTCCACCCAGTAATTTCCGTGTCTCACCGGTAGTAGGCTATGTTGATGAATATCCTGCTTTTACGCTTGATCCGTATGAGGTGAAGGCACTCATTGAGGTTCCTTTGTCAGAGCTGATCAAAGAAACAACACTGAAAAGAAAAGATATACTGGTAAGGGGTAACTACCGGTTAAATGCCCCATTCTTTGATATTGACGGAAAGGTGGTATGGGGAGCAACAGCAATGATGCTTGCCGAGCTGGTCGCACTGGTGCGCGAAATGGAGCTGAATTTGTAATTCTTATCAATTATCGATTAGTTTGGCATCTTAAAAACTTTTCGATACCCCATGGAAGAAGAACATTTTAAGCCTTTTTTTACCAACGATGCCGTTATTTTTGGTATTTTAATGACTATTCTGGCTGTAGTATTTAAAACGGCAGCCAACAAGAGCCCGGGATGGCAAAAATTTTACAAAGTTATACCCACCATACTTCTTTGCTATTTCCTTCCGTCATTGCTAAATACTTTCGGTCTGGTAGATGCTGAAGAGTCCAGGCTCTATTTTGTGGCTTCCAGGTATCTGTTGCCCGCCTGCCTTGTGCTGCTTACACTTAGTGTTGACCTGAAAGAAATTATCAGGCTGGGCCCCAAAGCTGTGGTTATGTTCCTTACGGCTACTGTCGGCGTAGTGATAGGGGGGCCGTTGGCCATACTGATTGTTTCAGCTATAGATCCTGATTTCGTAGGAGGCATAGGTCCTGATGCAGTTTGGCGCGGTATGACAACAATTGCAGGAAGCTGGATTGGGGGTAGTGCCAATCAGGCAGCCATGTATGAATTATTCCAGCCATCCGACAGTCTCTTTTCTGTAAGCATTACTGTAGATGTTATCGTTGCCGAGCTTTGGATGGCTGCTTTGCTGTTGGGAATAGGCCGTGCCGATGATATCGACAACTTTCTAAAGGCTGACAGCAGTGCCATTACCAAGTTGAAAAATAAAATGGAAGCTTATAGCCTGAGTATTGCCAAAATCCCTTCAGTAGCAGACCTGATGATCATTTTGGCCATTGGCTTTGGAGCAACAGGTTTCTCACATTTTATTGCTGATATTGTGGCTCCTTATATTGCAGAAAACGCACCTTACCTTAAAAATTTCAGTCTGGACGCCGAGTTTTTCTGGATTGTAGTCATATCGACAACTATTGGCGTAATTTTCTCTTTTACCAAACTTCGCGAACTCGAAGGAGCAGGAGCCTCCAGGATCGGTACCGTTTTTATATTTATACTCGTCGCTACCATTGGTATGAAGATGGATGTGCTTGCTATTCTCGAAAACCCGGGCTTCTTTCTGGTTGGGCTGATCTGGATGGCCATACATGTTGCACTGCTCATTATTATTGCCAAGTTGATCAAAGCACCTTATTTCTTCCTGGCGGTGGGTAGTAAAGCCAATATTGGCGGAGCGGCCTCAGCACCCGTTTTGGCTGCGGCCTTTCATCCTGCATTGGCCCCTGTCGGCGTGTTACTGGCAGTATTGGGTTATGCGTTGGGCACCTATGGAGCCTGGCTTTGTGGTATCCTTATGCAGGTAGCGGCTAAATAGAACTTACTGTTTTTTTGATCGTGCTGCATTCTTATAAGTTTAGTCAATGGTACCTCCATTTAAATAGCAACCGTCAAAACTAAACAACGGCTTTACTAAACTTTTGAAAGTTTGGTAAAGCTTAACTGTTCTGTAGTACTGACAGTGATAATATCAATAATAAGGACCCCTGCATTTTTATATGCAGGGCTGCTCGTGCCGGTGCATGGCACCCGATCAGCAGTTCTTCGTTTCTTTGGTATGGCATGGTCAATTGGTTTTTAGTCAGGCTTATGAGGTTAGCAACTGTTTAGCTTTACTAATTCTCCCAGGCTTAGTAAAGCTGGGTTTAACATCGGCGCTGCTTCGGAGTTACAAGGCGTAACCCGTTTGATTGACTACGGTTGACTCAACAACCCTGATCATCAATCTTTTATTTTTATTTAAAATAAATCCAAATAAGGTTTGTCTCAAGAGTCAGACCTGATATATTTGCCTTGTTATTTATATTAATTCCAAATAAAGCTTAACCTAAAATATGAAATCTAAATTATTAATGGTGGCCTTAGCAGCCACTGTTTTCTTTTCCTGCGGTGATGATGACGAAAGCCCCAGTGTTTCATCAACCGACAAGCAAGACGTAGTTGACAACTATGCCAATATAGTTTATGCTACTTATTCCGATGCTCTCAGCACGGCTGAAGATCTGAGTACTGCCATAGATGCGTTGGTGGCAGATCCGACAGAAATAAACCTTGAAGCTGCAAAAACCGCATGGCTTGAAGCTCGCGAGCCTTATGGTCAGTCTGAAGTATTTCGTTTTTACGGAGGACCTATTGATGACGAAGATGGTCCTGAGGGACAGCTCAATGCCTGGCCGCTTGATGAAGCCTATATTGATTATGTGAATGGTGGCGGTACAAGCAGCATCATACAGGACGCAGCAAACTTTCCAACGATAAATAAAGAGTTGATTGCGAGCCAAAACGAAGCTGGTAGCGAAACCAATATCAGTTCTGGTTATCACGCTATTGAATTTTTACTTTGGGGTCAGGACCTGAGTGACGGACCCGGTGGAGGAGAGAGACCTGCTACTGATTATGATGTAGACAATTGCACAGGAGATAACTGCGAAAGAAGAGGTACCTACCTGAAAGCGGCTGTCGATCTTTTGATAGATGATCTTGAATACCTTGTGTCAGAATGGGCGCCTAATGGGGCTTACCGGGCAACATTTACTGCCAGCGCAAATCTGGATAGTTCACTTGAAGGCATGTTGGCAGGAATGGGTAAACTGAGTAAAGGTGAATTGGCTGGAGAAAGAATGTTCGTTGCTTATGATGAAAAAAGTAAGGAAGATGAGCACTCTTGTTTCTCAGACAACACCCACAGAGATATTGTTACCAATGCCCAGGGAATTAAAAATGTTTACTTCGGGTCATACACCAGGGTGGACGGAACGGTAGTTTCTGGTGCCGGTATTAATACACTGGTAGCTATACTGAATACAAGCCTTAACTCAGAATTGGAGACTTTACTGAACAGCTCTGTTGATGCTACTGAGGATATTCAGGCTCCTTTTGACCAGGAATTTTTAAATGATGCAGGACGCGCAAGAATCGAAACAGCTATAGACCTTCTTCGTCAGCAGGGTGATAAAGTTGCAGAGGTTTCGGCCTTGTTCGGCTTTACTTTGGATCCCAGCGACATTTAGTTTTAATATGTAAAAGATCATATCTTTGCCACCCATGTCACCGTGGGTGGCTTTGTTGTTTAAAACTTTGACTTTGCCCCATTGATTTTAATTTCTTATTAAGAGTTCATGAGACTGCTTCAATATTTTTTGTTTGTATCATGTTTGTCGCTTTTGGCTTGTGGCGAGGACGACGATATTAATATTGCTTTAGAAGAGGGAGAAGAGTTTTCCGGTGGCGACGTCACTGTTTCTGATGTTTCTGTAAATGCATTTGGCAACCCGGCTCCGAATCTGGAGGGTGACAGGGATTTACAATTTGTTGTTGGCAATTCCTTTTTTAACAGAAACTGGGTAACATCGCCTTCTTCTACAGAAGACCTGGATGGTCTGGGGCCGTTGTTTAATGCCCGGTCATGTTCTTCATGTCATTTTAAGGATGGGCGCGGACGCCCCCGGCTTTCCCCGGATGATAAAGACCCATCTATGCTATACAGGCTTAGTATACCCGGCACCAGTGCCCACGGTGGGCCATTGGCCGACCCGAATTATGGAGGCCAGCTCAACCCATTATCCATTTTAGGAGTTCCTGCCGAAGGTGATATGGAAGTAACTTATCAGGAGGTGACTGGCAGCTATGCCGATGGAACTACTTATTCCCTCCGTAAACCCACCTATACATTTACCAACGGTTCTTATGGTAGCCTGGCTGCCGGGGCAATGGTTTCTCCAAGGGTAGCACCGCACATGGTCGGTCTGGGCCTGCTGGCATCCATCGATGAAAGCACACTCATGGCTATGGCCGATCCTGATGATGTCGACGGTGATGGCATCTCAGGCAGAATAAACAGGGTATGGGACTTTGAAAAAGAAACACAGGCCATTGGTCGTTTCGGCTGGAAAGCCAATCAGCCAACGTTACGTCAGCAAACAGCAGGAGCTTTTCTTGGCGATATTGGTATAACCTCTTCCGTATTTCCCGAGCAGGACTGCATGGATAGCCAGACGGCATGTAAAGAAAGTCCGGAGGGGGGAGAGCCTGAGTTGAAGGAGAGCATACTAGAAAAGGTAACTTTATATTCCGGCACATTGGCTGTGCCAAAAAGAAGGGACTGGAAAGATGATGTGGTACTGCAAGGCAAGCGGCTTTTCTTAGGTGCCAACTGCAGTGCGTGCCATATTCCGAAGGTTGAGACAGGGTATAATGCAGATTTTCCTGAATTTGCCAACCAGACCATACGGCCTTACACCGACCTGCTCATCCACGATATGGGAGAGGGGCTTGCAGATAACCGTCCGGATTATCAGGCCACCGGGGCAGAATGGCGTACCCCTCCTTTGTGGGGCATTGGCTTGTTTAAAATTGTAAATGACCATACATTTTATTTACACGACGGCAGGGCCAGGAACCTTGAAGAAGCTATTCTTTGGCATGGGGGAGAGGCAGAGGCTGCAAAGCAGGCTTTTGTACAAATGGAAAAGCAAGAGCGTGAAGCACTAATAAAATTTTTAGAATCTTTATGAACAGGTATTATACAAAAATGTCAGGTATGCTGGTTGGGATGGTGCTCATTTCAACCCTGGTATCATGTGGGGATGATGATGAAAAAAGTGCAGATAACTTTGACAGGACAAAACTCCTTGAAAATATCGGGACTAATATTGTAGTAGCTTCCTATAGTGATTTCTCAGCAAAGACAGCCCTTCTGGAAGTATCTGCAGTCACTTTTGCAGAAACTCCTACGGTTGACAACCTTGCAAAAGTGCAGAGTGACTGGCTAATAGCAGCCAAAAGTTATAAAATGGCTGAAATGTTCAACTTTGGACCTATAGACCAGCTTAACCTCATGACCAGTATTGATAACTGGCCAACCAATATTTCGAATATCAGCTCGGTGCTGGAAACCACGGAGGCCATCGATAATGATTTTGTGAAAAACCTGGGATCATCCACAAAAGGCCTGCCTGCAATAGAATATCTGATCTTTGACGATGAGCTTGACAATGCAGCTATAGTTCAGGCATTTGTTGACAATCAAAACAGAAGCGACTTTTTAAAAGCACTGACCGTAAACCTGGCTGAAATTACCCTACAGATTGATAACGAATGGACGGCCGATAAAGGTAATTATGTAACGGAGTTTATCAATGCCAATGGCAAAGACATCAGCAGCTCGGCAAACATTCTGGCCAATAACCTTATCCAGTTAGTAGAAATTATAAAAAATGAGAAAGTAGGCATTCCTCTGGGCAAGAAGAGTGGTGGCACTATCTTTCCCGAAGATGTTGAGGCGCCCCACAGCCTGCAGTCCCTTGAGTTGATACTGCAAAACCTGACCTCTATCAAACAGGTGTACACCGGAGATACGGACAGTGGTAGTGAAAGGAGTGGCTTTGAAGAATACTTAGATGGCGTAAATGCCCAATATCAGGGCGAGCAACTATCTGTAGTGATTGCCCAGCAGATAGACGCCTGCATCACCGCAACCGAAGCCATTGACATGCCCTTAAAACAAGCTTTGACCGATGAACCCGTTAAAGTGGATAAGCTATACACAGAGCTGCAAAAGCTCACTATTTACGTTAAGACCGATATGATGTCGAGCCTGGGCTTGCTGGTTACATTCTCAGACAATGATGGCGATTAAATAAGGGCATCTCGGCCGCCTGTCCAAACATGTTTCCGATTGGGACAAACTTGTTTAAATGGCAGCTGGCAGAACTAAACAGCGGCTTTACTAGACTTTCAAAAGTTTGGTAAAGCTTAACTGTTCTGTAGCACTGACAGTGGTATTACCATAGGGCAGAGGCTGTTCCATACCTTTTGTGAATATGACCTGGCCTCACAACAAAGCCGAATTTTCCCATGCTTCTATTTCGCTTAAAGTGTATGTCAATTTTCCATTTGATGGTTTTCTCATCCATAACAGAAGCTTGCACGAGTCTTTGCATGCAGCGGTATATATTCGGGTAGTTATATACCGCTTTTTATTTTAGCAAGGCTTATGGGTTAGCAATAGCCCGGATTTACCACTCCTCTGAGAAAGTCAAGCCAATTAAAACCTTAAGGAGCATGTAACATAAAGGGCGAAATGAGCTGTTTGAAACACGGACTGCATTTTTGTTTGCATTCTCCGTTATATATGACATTAACATTACGGACAAAATGGGAGTAACCAGGCTGGAATTCAGGGATCATGATATTAACAAAGCCCTGGATATCCGCAGGCTCACGGCCGGGCTGTACATTGTTCATGTACAAAACCGCGAGGAATACTTTACGCAGCAACTGCAGATAGAATAATTCTCAATCAAGTCCGGGATAGATTTATTTAAAAGAAGGCTTTCGGAATGTGCAGCGTCCGGGAGCCCTTTTTATATCAGGGGGCAAAGACTGAATATCAATAAGTTATTTTTATTTAAAATTATTCTAAACAAAATTTGATGACTGCGCAGAGCCTGCTATATTTGCGTCGCTATTTAAATGAAGTCTAAATAAGAATAATCTAAACCACTGATGAAATTAAAATTACTTTATAGCCTGTTGTTTGTCTCTGTATTGTTTTCTTGTGATGATGACGAAGATAATCAACCTGATGTGGAGGTGCCGGCTACTTACGAATTTACAAGAGACGGCCAGTCAACTGTAAGTTACCAGGGGCAAATTGATCGCCTGAATATGGTTACTGAAATCAAAAGCTACCTTTCTGCCGGAGATGCAGGAGAACCTGTAGAAGCCTCTAAGTTGTTGAACATGTATGCCAATGAAAACGACGCTTTTACCAGTGCAGATCTTAATGCATCTACCAAGCAGTTGGAAGATAAAACTTTTGCTTCTGATGTACAATGGTTTAAAGACTTGTTTGCAGAAGCAGAAGCGGCCAGTAACTCAGAAGATGCTGCCAGCAATGGTCAGGCCGGACTAGTGGAAAGAGGCACCAAATTCATTCTTGTAAATGAAAAAGGATGGGAATTTACCCAGTTTATCGAAAAGGGATTGATGGGAGCCGTGTTCTACAACCAGATTTATAACGCTTATTTATCAGATGCTAAAACAGGCGATGATGTAGACAACGAAACATTAGTGGATGGCGAAAACTATACTGCCATGGAGCACCACTGGGATGAAGCTTTCGGATATTGGGGTGTTCCTGTTGATTTTCCTAATGGTAACCCTGTTTTGTCTGACACTGACAAAAGGTTCTGGGCTAACTATACCAATGGCCGTGATGAACTTTTAGGGGTAAACAGCCTGCTGATGGATGCCTACCTGACCGGCAGGGCTGCCATTGTAGCTAAAAGAAATGATGTTAAAAATGAGCAGAAAGCAATCATCTATGAAGGACATGAGCTGGTGGCGGCTGCTACTGCAGTTCATTACCTTAACCAGGCAATGAGCGACTTAAGTGCCGGAGATCAGGGTAATTTGCTACATCACCTGTCTGAAGGATACGCATTTGTAAAAGCCTTGCAATACAGCCCTGTTAAGAAAATTACTCAGGCTGAGATCAACGAAATATTAAATACTGATTTAGGGACAGACGGTAACTTCTGGGAAGTGAGCCTTGCGGGAATACAGAATGCCAAGGCTACTATTATAGCGGCATATCCTACCCTGGAATCTGTGAAAGATCAATTGTAAAATGAAAAGAGTATTTGCTGCGATATTATTATTAAACTTTATTGTAGTTACAAGCTGCAGTGACGACGAAACCGGGGGTGACACTCCCGGTTTTGATCGTAAAGTGATGCTGGAAGATCTGGCCGACAATATTATCATACCGGCGTATGATACACTGAATAAAGAAGTTATCGCGTTAGACGACGCAATCAATGCGTTCATAACCACACCTGATGTTGCTACCCTTACAGCCTCTCGTGTTGCATTTAACGAGGCTTACCATGCATGGCAAAGATCTTCCTTCTGGGAGTTTGGCCCTGCATTCGATGTTTTACTGATGAGCTCGGTTAACTCCTTTCCGGCTGATCACATCTCTATTGAGAGTAATGTTACTAACGGTACGTACGATTTTAGTACCCTTTCCGGTCAGGATGAAAAAGGCCTGCCGGCGGTTGGCTATCTGCTACATGGTATTGGTGATACAGACCAGGCCATAATTGATATGTACACCACTGATGGTAATGCTACCAATAGAAGAGATTATTTACTGGCAGTGGCGGCAGATATGCGTTCAAGAGTATCTGAGGTAGCTGCCGGGTGGGCTTCCGCAGGGGAAGATTACAGATCGGTATTTATCAATAGTGATGGCACTGATGTGGGAAGCAGCGTTGGGCTGATGGTCAATGAACTGAATAAATTTGTAGAACGGGAGGCCCGTGATGGCAAAATAGGTATTCCGTTGGGTAAGAGATCTCAGGGCATTCCTATTCCGGGCGAGGTAGAGGCCGGCTATAGTGGCTTGTCCATTTCACTGGCTTCCGAAAACCTTGAGGCGCTTTACAATTTTTACATGGGTATAGGAGTAACCGGTGACAAGGTTAGTTTCTATGACTACCTTACGAGCATTAATGCGCAGTACAATGGAGGCCTGCTTTCTGATGCCATTAAACAGCAGTTTGAAAGTGCAATGAAAGAGGTGAGTGAAATACCTTCGCCATATCAAGAAACCGTGGAGGTGAACCCAACACCTGCGGATGAAGCGTATACTGAGCTTCAGAAGCTGGTAGTTCTGTTAAAGGCTGATATGCCCTCGGCACTTGGTGTGTTGATTACTTATCAGGACAATGATGGCGATTAGAGCATAGATCATGCGAAACTTTGTATATAAGCCAATATCAATTGCACCCTTAATTGTTTTCAGGGTGCTTTTTGGCTTTATAATGTTCGTGAGTGTAGTGCGGTTTATGCTAAACGGCTGGGTAGATTCACAATACCTGATGCCGCGCTTTTTCTTCTCTTATTATGGCTTTGAATGGATAGAGCCACCCGGTGAGCCTGGCATTTATGTGTTATTTATAATTATGGCCATCGCTGCGCTGTTTGTGATGGCAGGAGCTTTTTATAAAATATCTGCTTCAGTATTTTTCCTCATATTTACCTACGTAGAGCTCATTGACAAAACAAATTATCTGAATCACTACTATTTTGTAAGTCTTGTAAGCCTGGTGATGATCTTTTTACCTGCACATCGGCATTTTTCCCTGGATGTTTTGCGTAAACCATCACTTCATGTAAGTAAGATACCTTATTGGTGTATCCTTATCATTCAGCTGCAGCTGGCACTGGTATATTTCTATGCAGGTGTAGCCAAACTCAATTATGACTGGCTGATCGAGGCTTTGCCGTTAAGAATATGGCTTCCTCCCAATGCACATATACCCGTTGTAGGTTTTTTATTCGAAAAAGTATGGGTAGCCTATTTTTTTAGTTGGTTTGGAGCAGTGTATGATCTCTCCATTCCCTTCTTTTTGTTTTACAAACGTACAAGATCCTATGCATACATAGCGGTAATTGCCTTTCATATATTTACATGGTTACTGTTCCCAATTGGAATGTTTCCGTTTATCATGATACTTGCAACATCTATTTTCTTTTCTCCTGATTTTCATCAGGGTTTAATTAAAAAGTTAAGTGTTGCTTTGCAGCGTATGGGAATTTACAGAGCAGGCACACCGCCCGAATATGCCGCGCCTGCCGCCAGTAAGTGGATCATGGGCTTCTTCGGTCTGTTTTTAATGGTTCAGGTCATGCTGCCATGGCGTTTTGCTCTTTACCCCGGAAAGCTTTTCTGGACAGAGCAGGGCTACAGATTTTCATGGAGAGTGATGCTCATGGAGAAAGCCGGCTATGTGATTTTTCATGTAAAAGACCCGGAAACAGGACGTGAATGGGAGGCATATGCGCATGATTATTTAACCCCTGTGCAGGAAAAACAGATGTCGACCCAGCCTGATATGATCTTACAATATGCTCAGTTTTTAGAGCAGCAATATATAAAACAAGGCATAAAAGACCCTGAAATCAGAGCGGAGGCCTATGTAACCCTAAACGGCAGAGGTAGTCGCTTGTTAATAGATCCTGAAGTGGACCTTACAAAAGAACAGGATGGGTTCAGGCATAAAAAATGGATTTTATCCTACTGGAATTAATGAAAGTAAAGTTTAAGTACATTACCCTGTTTTTTGTTTTAATAGCGGTGCAAGCCGGCGCTCAGGGCATCATAACCGGAACGGTTAAGTCTGCCGAGGGTCAGCCCGTTGCTGATGCTGAAGTCTTTTTACAAAATACCAGGTATATTACCTCTACGGACAAAAGAGGACGCTACGAATTAAAAGACATTCCTTATGGAACATATACGCTGGCCACCTTTTCCATTGGCAGAGCCACATTGTCCCGTGAGGTGATCCTTACCTCAGAAAATCAAAAAGTGAGTGTCGATTTCCAGCTAAATGAACTTTCAGCAGAACTGGATAATGTAACTATAAAGAGCGATAGAGAGGAAACTTCAGGCATTCGAAGGCTCCAGGCAGTAGAGGGAGCCGCTATATATGAGGCTAAGAAAAATGAAGTTATTGAACTTCGTGATATCACTGCTAACCTTGCAGTAAACAACAGCCGGCAGGTTTATGCCAAAGTTCCCGGCCTGAACATATGGGAAAGCGACGGTGCAGGCCTTCAGTTGGGAATAGGTGCCCGGGGGCTTGACCCCAGCAGGACTGCAAACTTTAATGTAAGGCAAAATGGCTATGATATCAGTGCCGATGCTTTAGGGTATCCGGAAAGCTACTATACACCTGCAACAGAGGCTGTGGAGCGCATAGAAGTGGTGAGAGGAGCTGCTTCCCTGCAGTACGGAACACAGTTTGGAGGGTTACTGAACTTTATAATGAAAGAGGGTCCTGAGGATAAGAAAATTGAAGGTGTTACGCGTAATACGGTTGGTTCGTACGGCTTCTACAGCACTTTTAATAGCCTGGGAGGTACAGTAGGAAAGTGGAATTACTACACCTTTTTTCAATACAAGAGGGGAAACGGGTGGAGAGAGAACAGCTCCTTTGACTCTAAAATGGCCTATGGAGCCCTGAAATATAATGCTTCTGACAGGTTTTCTGTGAAACTTGAGTACACTTTTATGGATTATCTGGCGCAGCAGCCAGGTGGTCTTACTGATCAGTTTTTTATTGAGAACCCCCGGCAGTCGATACGGGGAAGAAACTGGTTTCAGGTAAACTGGAACTTATTTGCCAATACCATTGACTACAGGATCAATAATAAACTAAAGTTAAATGTCAGGACTTTTGCGCTCATCGGAGGCCGGGATGCCCTTGGGAATCTTGGCAGAATAGACCGCACGGATGAACTTGAACAAGAAAGAAACCTGTTTTCCGATGAGTTTCATAACTTCGGCAATGAAACCCGGCTGATCTACAATTATAATATAGGAGACAGACAAGCGGTTGCACTTGTAGGAGCGAGGTACTACAATGGTTCTACGGATAGAAAGCAGGGACTGGCTGATGCTACGGCTGAGCCCCACTTTACATTTCTAAACCCTGATAATCTGGAAGATTCTGATTTTGACCTCCCCAGTGAGAATATATCGATATTCACTGAGAACATTTTTGATATTACCGAGAAGTTTAGCATTACACCCGGGGCACGTTTCGAGCATATATATACCGGCGCGGATGGCTATTATCAACAAAGCACTTTTGTAAAAGACCCTGTCACCGGGTTGAAAAAAGACTCTACTTATCAGGAATATGAGTCGAGAGAGCGATCCAGATCTTTCATGTTTTTTGGCCTGGGCCTGAGCTATAAGCTAAAGCACAGGGAAGTTTATGCTAACTTCTCGCAAAACTACAAGTCTATCAACTTTAATGATATCAGAGTAGTTAACCCTAACCTCGTGGTAGACCCTGATATCAAAGATGAATTCGGCTATAATTTTGACCTTGGGATCAGGGGAAACAAAGCTGGGAAATTCAACTATGATATAAGCCTCTTCTATCTTCGATATAATGATCGTATAAGCGCTATCCAGAAAAAGGACACAGTTAACTTCAGGGTTTACCGGTACAGGGGAAATATTTCTGATGCTTACAGCACTGGACTTGAAGCTTTCGGCGAACTGGAGCTGTTTAACGCCCTTGGGGTAGATTCACAAAATAGTCTCAATGTATTCGTCAACGCATCTGTAATAGATGCCAGGTATCTTGAAAGTAAAGAGGAAGCCATAGAAGGTAATAAAGTGGAACTGGTGCCTCCATTCAGTTTGCGTACGGGGTTATCTTTTATACATAACCACTTCAGGGTTACCTATCAATATTCATATGTTCAGAAGCATTTTACAGATGCAACCAATGCAGATGACATGGTTCCCGGGGCTGTATCCGGTCCCATACCTACTTATTATGTTATGGATCTTTCTGCCAGTTATCGGTATAAGTTTGCAAAGCTGGAAGCCAGCATTAACAACCTCACGGATAATAAATATTTCACCCGAAGGGCATCAGGCTACCCCGGGCCGGGTATTATCCCGGCAGATGGCAGGACTTTTTACCTGACTCTTGAGCTTAAATTTTAGGTAACTGCCTTAGCCGTAAGCAGGTATGTGTCAAAATCCCCGTTAGCGGTGATGTTATGGTCTTTTAAAATTTCTGAGATTGCATCATGGTAAATCCTTTACACCATGAAGTGAGGGAAGCTTTAAATCAATTTAACATCATGAAAAAGAGCAAACTATCAATCAACGACCTGAAAGTAAAGAGCTTTGTAACTGACTTCGCAAAGGGTGAAGTAAACACAGTGAAGGGCGGTAACACAGTTGCATGCTATGCCACTGGTGCCGAGACTTGCATTTTTGCTTGTTACTATGCTGAAAGGTAAACTATTAAGGGCTGCATTATGCTTCGCCTGTGATGCAGTCCATTTATCAGACGCTTCCTTTTCCCAATAGTCTTCTGCTTTGTAGGGTCACCCTCCGGATGTCAGGATAAACATTATTACCATTTATACGATAATTTCAGGCTAATTGATTACATTGCTATCCCTGCCCGCAATAGCAGAGTGAATAGTCTTTTATGAAAACAGCTGTGTGTCATGCTTGAAGCTTTGACCATTCTTACCCTGGGGAAATCCATTAGTGCAATAGCCAGGAAAAAGGGTTTGAAACCCGGTAGATATATCGTGATCATGCTTGTTTTGCTACTCGGTATGGAAGTAGCAGGAGCTGCGATTGGAGTTATCCTGTACGGAGATGGTCCTTTGATTTACGTATTTGCACTTACCGGAGCTGCTCTTGGGGGCTTTTTAAGCTATCAGGCGGTAAGGTTTGTAAGTCCCGTGTCGTCGTTATCTTCAGATAAAATCCTTGATGCCGATCTGAAAGATTAATCCTTTTACTAACAATTCTGTACTATGGAAATAAGAAGCGCCGTAATTGATGATGTGCAAAAAGTTCTGGATCTTCAGGAAAAGTATCTGTTTAATAATTTGAAAGAAGATCAGCGTAAGGATGGCTTTGTGACCACGCCATTTACCGCCTCGCAGGTTGAATCTATAATTGCACAAGATGGCTTATTTATAGCTTTAGACAGAGAGAGCGTAGTAGCTTATATCTTTGCAGGCAGTTGGGATTACTATGCTCAATGGCCCGTTTTTCCATACATGACTTCGTTTTTTCCCAAGGTTAAATTTCCGGGCCACCATCTTACTACGGAAAACAGCTTTCAGTATGGCCCGATTTGCATAGACCGGGACTACAGAGGTGGGGACTTACTGAAATCCCTTTTTGAGGTGATGAGGTTGGGTATGCTGAAGCGATACCCCTTAGGAGCAACATTTATAAACAAAGCCAATACCCGGTCCTTAAAAGCCCATGTAGATAAGTTGGGATGGCATGTTATTGGCGATTTTGAATATAACTCTCAGGAGTACTTTATTCTGGCATGTGATATGAGCAGGCCTGTTTTGCCAAATGCTGAAATAGTCGGGGTACAGGCTAAATAGAACCTCATCAAGGTTACGGGAATAAATGCCCGGATTAAGAGTGTATGTTGGTGATGTGCTGTTCTTTTTGCGGAGAATAATTGCTAAACATATAAAATCATGAAAACAAAAACCATCATTATTTCAATGCTGTTACTGATTTCTGTAACAATTGCCCTTGGCCAGAAAATCGAAGTTAAATCGGGGAATCTGGATTTTCTGAAAAATCAGAAAAAACTGAAAATTGAGTATGATTATAGCAACATGGGTGTAGGGAAGTTTGAGAAGGAGGAAGACTATATTAAGAAAAAGGTCAGTGAGTTAAATGAAAAGGAAGCAGGGTCAGGAGATCAATGGAAGGAGAATTGGGTAACTGACCGAAAGCAGAGTTTTGAACCAAAATTTGAAGACCTGTTGAATGAAAGCCTGAAAAAGAATAATCTCGTAGGAGGTAACTTTGATGACGCAGAATACACATTAATACTGAGAACAGTATTTACCGAGCCCGGTTTTAATGTAGGTGTAGCCAGAAAAAATGCATATACTGACCTTGAAGCCGTGTTTGTTAAAACTGGTTCAGCCGACCCGTTAGCAATTGTAACCATCGAAAAATCTCCCGGCAGAGGTGGTATGGGATACGACTTTGATACTGGTTTTAGGATACAGGAGTCTTACGCTAAAGCAGGGAAAGAGCTCGGTCAGTATTTGGTCAAAAAAGTATTATAGCCTTCAGAGTGGATAGCTAATAAGTTTTGCCGCCCGGGGTTGATGCCCCGGGACACAAACAAAAGTTACTTTGCATCAGCGACTGGAAGGTAAGGCCGCTGAAATGAATTTCCAGATCTTCTGATAGACAACCTTGCAGGAGTGTGTTAATAGTACAGGCCTACAATTTCCCTGACCAGGTAGGCCGCATAAATGAATATGAGTGTGTAACCAAGCTTCTTGTTTACCCGCCATCGGGAAATAACAAAGGTTATAAAGATTAATGCTACAGAAGCAAAGAGCAGTATTACAGATTCGTTCAGGCCTTCTGCGTGGGTTAGAATGGGCTTATCTTCCACCACTGTTATAATGAGCCATGGAAAGCCCAGGCCAATAAGTATATCAAAAATATTAGAACCTACTGCGTTACTTACCGCCATACCACCTCTTCCCTGTCGGGCTACAATAACTGATGAGACCATATCAGGAATCGAGGTTCCTATGGCTAGCACCGTGAGGGCGATCACTACTTCTGGAATTTCCAGGATCAGCGAAATACCAATGGCAGATTCAACCAGCACCCAGCACAGAAAGGCGATGGCCCCAATGGAAAACATAAAGGTTAGAATGTAGCGTTTGGGATTTGGAAACAACTTCCTCAATACAAAATGTAATGGGATAAAAATCTTTTTCCAGCCTCTGAGAGCCGGCTCTTCATATCCGTCATCCATCAGGTCTCCATCTGCATGGTTGAAAAGCCTTTTCCAGTTCATAACCGTAAGGAGGTAGCCCCCATAAAAAATGATGAGGAAAAGGCTTTCAACCCAGGTAATCAAGCCATCTCTCAGCACAGTAAAAAGTGCCGCAACCGAAAGCGCATAAAAAATAAAGTCTCTTACCACCGGCTGCCACATGAGCCGGGCACTGCGTACAACTGCCGAAGCGCCAATGATCACCAGTATATTGAACAGTGCTGACCCCACAATAGTACCGACGCCAATGGCCGCATGGTCACCGGCGCGAATCAGCGAAATAATTGCTACAAATAGCTCAGGAGCACTTGAACCAATGGCCATTAAAGTGGCTCCGGCCATTTCATGAGACATTTTTAACCTTTCCGCTATTTTGTCAAGCGACACTACAAAATAGCGGTCACTTACCTCTGCCAGTAAGTAAAATGAAATGATCAAAGCCAGACAGTATAGAATGAGGGCCATACTGAAATATATAATATTTCATAGGTTAAATAAAGGTTTTAATGTATTAATATTTCTAAAAAAAACTTTTTTTATGATAGTAATCCGGCTTCAGTTTGCCGCTTGGTGGAGTAGATCATTCATCAGGGGGTTGAAATAAATTGAATATCAATTCGTTATCAGGTGACAGTTCTTAGTCAACAGGATCAACAAAGGCGAGAGATGGCTTTAAAAGTTAATGTTAAACTGGTAGTATTTTTATTGGTGGTATTTCTGCAATGCAGCTCCACAATAAGGTATGATAATTATTTAAACTACACGGTCAGGCTCGACCAGTTGATTGATTCGTTGAAGATCAAAAAGAAGGACCTGAAAATTCTTATAGATAAAAGTGAGTATAAGCTAACTCTGTATACGGATGATGTTAAAGTAAAGGAGTACCCGGTAGTATTTGGTGGTGATCCGGTAGAGGATAAACTTAGAGAGGGGGATGAGAGGACGCCGGAAGGTGTGTTTTCCGTTCGTGGGTTTTATCCGCACAAAAGCTGGTCAAAATTTATCTGGATAGATTATCCGACCCGTGAGTCGTGGAGAAAACATGAGGAAGCCAAAGCAGAAGGACGTATCCCCGAAACAGCTAAAATAGGTGGTGAAATTGGTATTCACGGAGTGCCTTCCGGATATGATAATGCCATTGATTACAAAACGAACTGGACACTGGGATGTATATCTCTGAAGAATAACGATGTGAACGAAATATACAGGTATGTTTATGACGGAATGCCTGTCACCATTGTTAAATAAATATGATTTGGCGGGTTTTTGATGATGTTCTGTAGGGGTATAAGAGCGATGCACAGCGCTATTACTGCACATCACTCTTTAAATGAAATAAATTAAGATTATTTTTTATTTATATTGCTTATCGACCTTAATGGCCATGAAATCGATATCCAGCATGTCGTTGAGCAAGCTCTCATGTTCCGTTGAGCTTATAGCTTTCAGGTCCTGTTCGGCCCGGTCAGCCGACCCATAGATCATTAACTTTTTTATCTTCGGACTGCTCTCATCTTTTACATAGTAAAGAGCCACATAATCTGATATCGAGGTGTTGTATTCCTTAATAGTGGTACTAACATCCTCCTCAACACTGGTGAGGTCAGAGGCAGTAAATGCAAAATACCTGATGTTATGCCTGATCTCCAGTTTATTGTAAGGGTATTCACTCCTAAGAAAATCAATGAAGTCCGAAGCCTCATCCTTATCTTCTATTTTATAGGTCAATACAAAATTGGTCATGGCTTAAAAGGTTTAAATTCACATAAAATTAACACGGTAAAGAAAGTTATTGTTCATGATTATTACCCAGGCAATAGCGCCCGGCTATCAGATACTATGATAAATTATTTTTATTCATAATCTAATAGTTGAACCTGTTTTTTTTCCGTTACCAGAAACCTTCCTCTGGTTTGTCTGATTTTGAGCAATGAGATAATTTGATTGGCAATGAAATAGGGGATAAGTATAACCGAAACCAGCACCTTGTTTTTTGCCCTGGAAAGCTTCAATACCAGGAGAAAGTTTGTTGCAAATATGCATATACCGCCTGCTACCGACCAGAAAACCGGGGAAAAGCCAGTAGCAAGCAGATTGATAATGAGCATGGCTAATGCGGAAATCATCAGTAAAAACAGTGGCGGATACATACTATTAACAGACAGCAACATTTTATCAGGTTGTAGTTTTATAATTCCTTTGCAGAATAGTGAAAAAGCAGGTTTAAGGTTTTCAAAATAGGCGCTGATCCACCGTGCTCTTTGATTTTGTACCTGTTTGTTGCTGGTCACTTTTTCATCATATACCAGGGCCTCTTCATTGAAGGCTATTTTTTTGTTTTTTGATAAAATGTAATTCTGGAGCATTTTGTCCTCACCCTGAATAACCCCGCACATTTTCTCCCTCGTATGGTTGTCGTTAATGAACTCCTGTAGTAACTCTTTATCTACTGATATACCAGAGCCCGCTATAGTGGCCGAGCAATTAAGCAGATGTGGTACTTTACGCTCGACATAATTTTTATATATTTCTCCCACCGCATCAAGACAGGCCAGGTGGTTATCCAGGTTTTTAGCTGTTCTCTTGCATTGCACTGCACTATAACCCGCGTCATGATATCGGCTCAGGTTTGAAAGAAAGTCCTGTTTCACAACGTTATCCGGATCAAAAACTACGACATGATCAGTTGCAGGTTTAGCGCAGCTTAATCCTCGTTCGATTGATTTTAGTTTGGCATCGAGCGGTAGGCCTGGGTATACTACAGTTAGCCGGTCATTTTTTGCTAGGCTGATTTTGTTACACCGGTCTGCTACAAGTACAACATCATAGTTTGGCCAGGTCTGGTTAAGCAATGAATGAATAAGCGGTATAGCAACCGATGCATCCTTATAAGCGGTTACAATACATGTAAAATGATTTGCTTTACGTTTACTGGCGTGCGATATATTTCTTTTTGCCAGTACAATGGAAATCAGCGACAGCATGAACGGGTACAGTAATAGTACGGTAACAAAACATCCTAAGGAAATGATAATTAGTTCCATAATTTTTGAATTTTTAGAATGAGAAATAATAGAATAGGCCATAGCTGTGCATCTGCTTCGGATCAGATGCCAGCCATAGTTAAATTAAAGTATGATGCAGGGGAGCCGGAGACGGTATCTCAGGCTTTGTGTAAATGGTTTGTTTTATTTCTTCACCAGACGGTCACTTGTTTCAGATCTCCGATGGAAATTTCAGCATGATAGGTGTCTGGGGGTATTGAAGGGGATACGGGGAGCTTTACCTCATCTCTGAGGTCGTCGAGTTCAACAGAATAATTTTGCCGGTTGTCTTCAGCTATCCGGTTTCCGGCATTGATCTGGCAGATGAGGATATTGGCCAGTACTTCAACTCCTGAAGTATGGTTTATATCTTCATAATTGTTGTTCAATAGAAATGGTTGGGTCCTCTTGAATGCCTTAACGGAATACCGCTTTTGGCTGAAGACTTCTGAAACACAAATAGCAAATAAGTTATAGCAAATAACTGCTTCTAGAGGATGGTTAGCGAACAATTTCATAAGGTAGATTTTAGTGAGTTTGAATTAAATTAAAAGCCATAGTGCAAGGTTGATAGCACATACTTTTCTCCTCTCTGCTTCCTCTAACCCTAAATGTAAATTATATAATAGTAAATATCGCTTTTATATTATTTTATGTCAAGATTTGGCTGCTATTAATTATAATTAATTAATAATTTATGTTATTAATGTAATATGTTAATCTGCTGAATACTGATAATGAATTAATTAGCAAATCAGATGGGTAAATCTTATGTAAGTTTTGAAGGTAAATATGTTGTAACATTAAATAAAAAAGGCAGCCGGAGGGCTGCCTTTTTATTATAATTCTTAATTATTACTTCTGCTTCTCCTTTTCTTTGATCAGGTTCAGAGCAGATCCTGCCTTAAACCATCCTATTTGTTGCGTATTATAAGTGTGGTTAGCTTTAATGGTATCTTCTGTTCCATCAGCATGTTTAAACACAAGAGTTAATGGCTTCTCAGGAGCAAACTGATCAAGATCAATGATATCTATAGTATCATCTTCCAATATCTTATCGTAATCATTTTCATTGGCAAAGGTTAGTCCTAACATACCTTGTTTTTTTAGGTTAGTTTCATGGATCCTTGCAAATGATTTTACCAGGATTACCTTCACTCCCAGGTGCCTTGGTTGCATAGCTGCATGCTCCCTGGAAGAGCCTTCTCCATAGTTGTGGTCTCCAACAACTATTGTCGGAATTCCTTCTGCCTTATATACTCTTTGGGTCGCAGGTACCGGGCCATATTCACCGGTCAGTTGATTTTTAACTGAATCAGACTGATCATTGAAGAAGTTGATAGCACCTGTCAGTGTGTTGTCAGAAATGTTGTCCAGATGACCTCTGAACCTTAGCCATGGCCCTGCCATAGATATATGGTCAGTCGTACATTTTCCTTTGGCTTTGATCAGTAGCTTCATGCCGGTAAGGTTTTTACCGTCCCATGGTTTGAAAGGCTCCAGCAACTGTAGTCTTTTTGAATCAGGGGCAACTTTGATCTCAACACTGCTTCCGTCTGCTGCAGGGGCTTTATAGCCGCTGTCTTCCACGTCAAATCCCTTGGGAGGAAACTGTATACCCTGAGGTTCATCAAGCTTCACCTGTTCACCGTTCTCATTCGTCAGGGTGTCGACCATCGGGTTAAAAGTCAGGTCACCTGCTATTGCAAATGCTGTAACTATCTCAGGAGAAGCTACAAAAGCATGGGTGTTAGGGTTGCCATCATTTCTTTTTGCAAAGTTTCTGTTGAAAGAAGTAATGATAGAGTTCTTTCTTTTTGGGTCATTGGTGTGTCTGGCCCATTGTCCTATACAAGGTCCGCAGGCATTGGCGAGAACAACTCCTCCCATTTTGTCGAATGTATCAAGATATCCGTCTCTTTCTACTGTAAACCTTACCATTTCCGAGCCTGGTGTAATGGTGAATTCCGCTTTAGCTTTCAGGTTCTTCTCTGTTGCCTGTTTAGCTACAGAGGCCGAACGGGTAATGTCCTCGTAAGAAGAGTTTGTACATGAACCGATCAAGCCTACTTCAAGTGTTGCCGGCCAGTCATTCTTCTTTACTTCTTCTGCAAATTTAGAAAGAGGTGTTGCTCTGTCAGGCGTGAAGGGACCATTGATATGAGGCTCAAGCTCAGACAGGTTAATTTCAATTACCTGATCAAAATATTTTTCAGGGTTTTCATAAACTTCCTGGTCACCCGTGAGGTGTTCTCTTACTTTGTTGGCCAAATCGGCTACATCAGCTCTTCCTGTTCCCCTTAGATACTCTTCCATTTTTTCATCGTATCCGAAAGTAGATGTAGTTGCACCGATTTCAGCACCCATGTTACAGATGGTTCCTTTTCCTGTACATGAAAGCGATTTTGCTCCTTCTCCGAAATATTCAACAATGGCACCTGTTCCACCTTTTACAGTCAGTATACCGGCAACCTTAAGGATCACATCTTTGGAAGATGCCCACCCGCTTAGCTGGCCTGTAAGTTTTACTCCTATCAGTTTGGGAAACTTCAGCTCCCATGGCATTCCGGCCATTACATCTACAGCATCTGCACCACCTACACCTACGGCTACCATTCCAAGACCACCTGCATTTACCGTATGAGAGTCGGTACCGATCATCATTCCACCCGGGAATGCATAGTTTTCGATCACTACCTGGTGAATAATGCCGGCTCCCGGCTTCCAGAAACCTATGCCATATTTGTTAGAAACAGATTCAAGGAAGTTAAATACCTCTCCGCTTGCGTTGATTGAATTCTGGAGGTCCTCCTTGGCACCATCCTTCGCCAAAATGAGGTGATCGCAGTGTACAGTTGATGGTACTGCGGCCTGTTTTTTACCGGCTTGCATAAACTGCAAAAGAGCCATCTGCGCAGTTGCATCCTGCATGGCTACCCTGTCAGGTGCAAAGTTTACGTATGATTTAGCCCTCACAAAGTTTTTTAAAGGCTGTTCTTCTTCGTGCAGGTGAGAATACAAAATTTTTTCGGATAGTGTAAGTGGTTTACCTACCACCTTTCTGGCAGCTTCTATTTTTTCTCCCATCGAAGAATACACTGCCTTAATCATGTCAATATCAAATGCCATATATATTGAGTATTAAAGGGTTTGAAATGAACCGCAAAATTACGAATTAAATTGTTTATTTAAGGATCAGCCCCCCTTCCGATCCTTATTTATATCTACTTTAAATAACAGTTACCGGCTCCCTTAATTTGTCCAGTAGCTCATTAAGTTGCCTGGCTTCCTCCAGATCCAGGTTATCAATAAGATGATCAAATCCCTGGACCTTTTCATCCGTTTCTGATAACAGGCTTAATCCCTTTTGAGAGATTATAACTTCAACTGATCTGCGATCATCTTCCGAAATTTCCCGCGTGATAAGTCCTTTCTTTAATAATCTCTGTACAATTCGTGAAGCATCACTCATTTTATCCAACATCCTTTCTTTTATCAGGCTTATTGATGCCGGATTGGGGTATTGCCCTCTCAGGATTCTCAAAACATTATACTGTTGCCTCGTAATATCCATCTCTCTGAAAACAACATTCATTTCATATATGAGATGGTTATAAGTGTAAATAATGTTAATGAGCGTTTTCTGATGTTCGCTTTTAAATTCTTTTTGTTGAATGTCTTCAGCTAGTCCCATATTCTTTCGTTGGTTGGTTTCAACTTATGAAGTTACAGACTTTCAGCTAAATTTCATTTACTATTGATATAATTTAAAAACTCATTCTTTGTTTGATTTTCCTTGAATTTACCCATAAAATAGGCTGTACCTGTCTTACTGTTAGTATCTCCTACACCTCTGGACGCCACACACAGGTGAGTAGCGTCTACGACAACTCCAACATCTTCTGTGTTTAGTGCTTTTTGAAGTTCTTTGGAAATCTGCACGGTCAGCCTTTCCTGTACCTGGGGGCGCTTGGCAAAATATTGTACAATCCTGTTAATTTTAGAAAGACCAATTACCTTCCCTGATGAAATATAGGCCACGTGTACCTTTCCAAAAATAGGCACAAAATGATGTTCGCAGTGAGAATAGAAAGTGATATCTTTCTCAACCAGCATTTGATCATATTTGTACTTATTTTCAAACAAACGAGCATGAGGTTTATTATCGGGGTTTAAGCCGCTGAAAACCTCTTTTACATACATTTTAGCCACTCGTTTTGGCGTACCGTTAAGTGAATCATCATTCAGGTCCAGACCAAGCGTGGTCATTATTTCTCTAAAATGCCCTTCTATCTTCCTGATTTTTTCATCGTCACTCATCGCAAAGGCATCGGGCCTGAGAGGTGTGTCATACGAAGATGTCACATGATCATCACCTAATTCATCAGTAAGGTCTTTTTCATGCTGGGTATTCAACAAAATTTCTTTCGGTTTCATACAATCTGATTTTAAGCTCTAAATTATGGTCCAACTCCTTCCGAAGAATATTGTAAATGACCACGGCAATGTTTTCGGCGGTAGGGTTTAAATCTTTAAAGTATTCTGTATCCAGGTTGAGGTTCTTATGATCAAATTGGCGGATTACCTTTTCCTTTATAAGATCACTCAACTTTTTCATGTCGTAAACATAACCCGTAACAGGATCAACCTCTCCGGTTAATTTTACGAATAATTCATAGTTGTGGCCATGATAATGAGGGTTATTACACTTGCCAAACACAAGATCGTTTTTCTCGTCACTCCATTCCGGATTGTGTAAGCGGTGGGCAGCATTGAAGTGCTCCTTTCTAAATACAGCTACTTTCAAATTTAATTTAATATTTTCTCACTCGAATTACTAAGTTCGATAATGAATGTTATAACATCAAGTTTGATAAAAAGTTCCTTGATTTAAACAAAACGCAAAATTACGAATTTTACGGCGCTAAAAATACCTTTCTGATAAGAAATGAAAATCAAATACTTCCATATCAAGGGTTAATGTCAGCTCATGGGTGTTGAAGCTGGAGCCAACGGACTTTTCTGTGGGTACTTCAAATATATAACCGAAGCGGAAATTATCATTAATATTTAACTGAGCCAAAAGGCCATAGGTTTGAAAATTTCTGGAGATAAGACCTACAGTATATTTATCTCTGAAAATCAGGCTGGCATTATAGTCCATAGACAGGGGAGCATCAGCTACACCTTTAAGTAGAATAGATGGTTTTAATGCAAAATCAACCCCAATATGGTATACATATCCGGCAGTCAGGTAAAAGTGCCTTTGGTATACTTCAGTCTGAATGTTGCCAAATTCTTCTTTGCTTTTAATCATTCTGGGAATCGATAGCCCGACGTAGTATTCCGGTCCTTTAAGTGCTAAACCTGCTCCAATATTAAATTTTGAGAAACTTTCATTACCGGTAAATACCGGGTCATTAGGATCTTTTACCAGCAATTCATCATTGTTTTCTTTAAGATTGAGTACACCGGCCTGCATACCAAAAGAGAAAATGTTCTCCCCGAATTCTATCTTGTAGCTACCGGTCAAATTAAACTGGGTTGTAGTGGTAGAGCCAAGCTGATCCCTTACCAGAAGAATACCTCCGCCCACTTTGTTTTCAAAGAAAGATGAATGGGCACTCAGAGAAGTTGTATTGGGCGCGCCTTCCAGGCTGGTCCATTGTGCCCTGTGGCTGATCGAAGCATTAAATACATTATTGATGCCCGTATACGCCGGATTGATCACCAGTGGGTTGTTTATATACTGAGCATATAACGGATCCTGCTGTGCCGCAGATTGATTGTACATCCAGCATAGCATAAAAACGAATGGTAAAAGCTTCTTCATAATTACTTTTTAATAACTAAATAGCCAGTATAATCTCCCTGTGGGGATTCTATCTTGTAATAGTATGTTGCCGATGGCAGATCATCGAGGAGGTTGTTTTCCTCGCTTACATAATTATTGAGTGTTTTTACCCGGTCACCCCACCTGTTGTACAGCTCTATTTTATTCGGGCTTGATATTTTGAATATCTCCCACCAGTCATTCAACCCATCGTTGTTTGGAGAGATCGCGTTGTAAATAGTAAGCTCAGAGGGTATAGGATCTTCCACTGGTGTTACATTTACATCAATCGAAACCGGCGTTGGTGTAGTGTTGTCAAAGTCAGTGGCGGATATTTCAATGGTGCGGATTTCAGAACCGGGCTCATCTCCGGTATTTACAAAGGTTACGGTTCGCAAAGCAGCCTGGTAATCGGCAATGGATGCATAGCCACTCAATGATAATACCCCGGAAGACACATCGAAAGAACCGGTTACAGTACCCTGCGGGGTGAAAGCCAGGGAGTCCGTTCCTGATAAATAATTATTGGTTATGGCGATACGTGCCCCAATAATGTTGTCATTGGTATCATCTGAAATAACCAGTGATGGTGCCAGCACAACCGGTGGGTCTCCTTCGGTGAATGACTGCGATGTCACTCCCGGGGTGATCTGCGGAGGCTGGTTTTGGTTTTCGAAGAACCTTACTTCTCCATAATGGTTTCCTACATGGGCATCAAGATCCCCATCCTCATCAATATCTGCAAATGCCGGGTCTGCGTCCTTGCCTACATCAAAGCCGTCAAAAGGGTTTGATGCTCCCGTGGCCTCACTGAAAGTGCCATTTGTATTTATAAAGAATCTTAGGGTACCATCTTCAGGTATAAAATCACCCGAATAATCATTATCTCCCACACCAATTACAAGGTCGTAATCACCATCATGGTCAAGGTCCGCCAATTCCGGCCGGGCAAAATTTCTATAGGGTGTAGTAATCAGGAATATTCCTTCAAAAGGGTTATCGGTCCCGGTTCTTTCAGTAAAGGCTGGGGCGTTGATGTTACCGGTATTTTCGAAATATCTCAGACGTCCTTCTTCCCTGCTGCCCAAAACCAGGTCATAATCGCCATCGAGGTCCACATCGCCAAAAGTAGGGGAGAAGGACTGGTTTTGAGTAGTGTCAGCTATAAGCGGAGGCTGTAGTTCCAGTGCGTTGTTGTCATTGTTTTTATAATAATGCAGAAAAGTCTCCCCAGGATATGCATACCGGTCTTCAAGGCCGAGCAGCATGTCTGCATCTCCGTCATTATCCAAATCGGCCAGTGCAGGGCTGAATTTGAAAAGAGAGTTATCAAAACCTTCTTTAATCGGACTTACAGTGCCGCTCACCTGACTGAATTTTCCATTGTTATTTTGGAAATACTTCAGGCTATCATTCGAATATTTGCCACCAATTATAACATCTATGTCTGTATCATAATCCAGATCGGCAAATGCAGGCGAAGCATTGAAATCAATGTCCAGTCCTACAAAAGGGTTGGCAACATCAAACCTTTCAACAAAATTGGGTGCTGTCGGGCTTCCAATATTTTCAAAATAGCGAAGTGGGGCATAAGGTCCGCTGCCCGCTATGGCATCAAAATCACCATCATCGTCTAAGTCTGCAAATTCCGGAGATGCATTAGAATTGAGATTGATGCCATTAAAAGGATTACTTGCGCCGGTTACTTCCGCAGCGAAATTGGGTGCTGTATTACTTCCTGTATTTCTGAAAAAGCGGATATTGCCATTAACATCTCCCACAAACATATCCTCGTCTGCATCATTATCAATATCTACCATAGCCGGAGCCGCGAGGTCAAGAGTGCCTCCAAATTCCGGATTTACAATAGAAACGGGGTTTGAAGAACTTTCTTCGGCTGCAAATTGGGCTATGGGTAAGGAGCCGTCATTTCTCCAGAATTTAATAGTTTCCCTATAGTATGAATAATTGGTGTTCCTGGATCCTCCAACAAATACATCCAGATCCCCATCGTTATCTATATCGGTAAATGCCGGATGGCTGTGATAGCTATCGGAAAACACATTGTCCATAGGGTGTTCTCCTGTTGGCAAAGTGAAAACAGGACTGGTGGCAGTTCCTGTATTTTCATAATAGCGAACATTATTATAAGGAGAAAAGGGATATTGATAGCTTTGTCCGATAATCAGATCAAAATCCCCATCTTTATCCAGGTCGGCAAAAGCTGGTGTAGCTGCATACCCTACATCAATGCCGTTTGCCGGGTTATCCGTAGAGTATTGCCTCACGAAATGAGGTTTAGTGGCAGAACCGTTGTTTAGAAGGAAGGCTATTGTACCATAGTTTGTGCCTACAAAAACATCGAGATCACCATCATCGTCTATGTCTACGGTAGCAGGGTGCTCATTGCCCAAAGCAGATATGTTAACAGAAGGCAGAGGGTTTTTGGCTTCATTGGGAACGAAAGGTCCTAACTGTTGGGCATCTGCCGGAGATAAACTTAGTGACATGGCTAAAGTGCCTGATGTCAGTGCCAGTTTGATTTGCCAGCGTAAGGTAGAGAGTCGTTGCTTCAGCTTGTCAATTCTCTGAACGATTTGACGCTGTTTCTTTTGAGAGTATTCGTAGTACAGACCTGATTTAAGGCTTTTTCGAAATCTTGTTTGGTATTTCTTATACTTAACAAGAGTATCCTGATAGAGTGTGCGAAGGTGGTTATCCATAAAGCCTCTATAATGAGTTGTGTTTTAAAAAAGAAAGGTACAAAAATAATCAGCAATTCCGTAGCGTTATTTTGTGATTTTTGCGATTTAAAATTTAATTATTACAATACTCTGGTAAATAATGGAAAGTGTGGGCAATATATTAACTTTGATCACTTTAGTAAGTATTGATGGCTATGGCAACAATGAATATTTTGTTTAAGAACGTGTGGGAAAGAGATGTTGACCTGAAAGAGCGGGTAAAGAAGTTCTGGAGTGATCTGAATGCCTTGCCGGGTAATGTTGATGCAGGGGAGCGGGCACGACAATTGGTTTTTGTGGCTGTGGAAGAGGACCGGGTGATTGGCGTTACTACTGCACAGAGAGCCCGGATACCTAAACTTAATAACAACCATTTTTATAATTTCCGAACACTGGTTCACCCAAAATATCGCATACCGGGACTGGTTGATAAACTGGCGGTGCTTACACGTGATTTTCTTGAAACTCTTTATATCTCAGGACAGTCGGATTGTATTGGTATAATTACTGTCATAGAAAATGAACAGCTAAAGCAGGAGAGGAGAGAGGCAGTATTTCCGAGTACCAGGATGTTTTTTATTGGTCAGACCAAAGCGGGGCATCACATGAGGCTTTATTATTTCAAGGGCGCCAAAATATAATTTTACCATTGTACCGGCTACTATATGCTACATGATAAGTGCCGGATAGTTCTGATGGAAAGATTGTCATTCCACTGCGGGGTTTGATCAGGGATGTGGTATTTTGGGTATATCTCTATAAATTTTCCAATGGCCAGTGTTCCCTGTCGTTTGGCTAGCCAGTCGCCAAGACAGAAGTGAATACCACTGCCAAAGGCTATATGACGGTTGGGGTGACGGCTGATATCAAGCAAGTCAGGGTTTTCGAAATATTGATCGTCGCGGTTGGCACTAGCCAGACATAAAGTGACGGCATCACCCTCTCTGATATGCTGTCCGTCGAATTGTGTATCCCGGGCTGCAATTCTGCCCAACAGGTGTACGGGGCCGTCATATCGCAGAAGCTCATCTACAGCACGGGGTGCAAGCTCAGGTTTTCTGATAAGTTCCTTTAGCTGGTCAGGGTGCTGCGACAGGTGCAGAAGTCCGGTGCTTATAAGGCCTATGGTAGTTTCCTGTCCTGCAATAAAAAGAAAAATAAATATTGAAATAAGCGCTTCATCAGATAATGGCTCAGGTTCACCATCGTTACCCGTAATCAATTTGCTGATAAGGTCATTACCGGGATTATTTTTTTTAGTCTCCAACAGCTCTTTAAACAACGAAATTAAACTTTGAGCTGCGGCGTCTATACGTACAAGGTCTTTGAAGCTATTGTACAGGTTCAATACCTTCACAAGGTTGTTGCTTAATACAGAAAGACGCTCATAGTGGCTTATACTTATGCCCATGATCTTACAAATGGTCATGTTTGGTAGAGGTTTTGCAAAATCATCTACAATATCGATAGTTTTAAATCGCTTTTTTGTATTTAGCAGAGTGTCAATGTTTTCCAGTATCAGTTGATCCACTTCTTTGTTGTCCCAGACGGAGTTGATGAATTTCCTTATTCGAGTATGCTCGGGTGGGTTAATGAGCAATAAAAATGAATTAATTGCTACTGCAATATGTGACAGATCCTCACCTTTGTTTTTAAAGTAAGTAATTCCGCGATTGATCCATTCCAGCTTATTTCCCGATTTGAAGTCCGGATCTTTCAGTATCTCTTTGACATCAGCATATCTGCTGATAATCCATTCACCGGTTTGTGATTTATAAATGGGAGCCTTCTGTCTGAGTACTGCATACATTGGAAACGGATCCTGAATGTTCTTAGGATCCAGAGGAGCCCATAAGTTCATATTTGCCTGAAGTTTTCATTAAAGATCTGCTCTGCCAGTAGATTTATTGTGGGGTAGTCCCAAAAGTACAATGGGCTAATGGTGATGTCGTATTCGTTTTCCACCTTTTCCAGGAGGTATATTGAGCTAATAGAATCAAGCCCGAATTGGTGAAAACTCAGGTTTTCATCAATAGCAGGATTCGGCATTCTGGTTTCTTCAGCTATTACTTTTTTCATAAAGGTTGCAATGTCACAGGCTGACCGTGGCTTTATCATGTTATTCATCATTTTTTACAGCCCAAAAGTCCCCTACAGGCGATGTTATAGCCACTTTGTGATTGACACCTTCATGGTTTAGCAACCCTGGACGCCTGCTGCCGGCCATGATTTTCACATCATATATTTCTTCTACGCTGCTTTCATATTTTATGTGCCCCACAATACCGACGGTAGGCAGATGAAGGATTATAATGCCGCAAAACAATGATCTTTTGGCAATGGGAAGATCGCGGAATGCGGAACTGTTTTCTCTTAATTTGGACAAGCCTATAAAAAGGTAATCCCCATGCCTGACCATACCTCTGACAAAACCGTCAAACTTCTTGATTACCTCATATTTGCCTGTGTGTATATCGATTTTAATCAGTTCACCGGTGGCTGATAACAGCGCGAATAGTTCACCATCGTAAATCCTCGGGGAATGTGGCATAGCCAGGTTACGGGTTATGGTTTCACAGGTTTCTACATCGATGATCACCCCGCCGTTTGCCTTGTTTGCGCGCCAGCTTTCAGGCGTATTTCCGTCACCAAGTGCACTTACAAACCTTGGAGAGCCATTTTCCATCGCCAGGCCATTCAGGTGGCAGAAGTCACCTGGTTCATAGGCGGGGACAAACGATGGTTTCCATACCGGCTTAAAGCTGTAGTCCTCGTCCAGGGTAACGAGGCAGGAAAATAAAGTATTTACGGCCCATAACTTACCCTCGACCCATTCAAGGTCGTGAATGTCTATTGCTCCGGAATAGTAAGTTACCCGAGGTAAATACAGCGAATCATAGGTGTTGGGTTGTTTGGGATAATTTGGTGCCATCTCAGGCGAATTGGCCAGTATAATAACTTCGTCCCTGGTGGCAACCGCCATTTTCTTGCCATCGAAAGCCATGCCCATAGGCTTTTGAAAGTTACGCGGCAATTGTATAAGATTAGTGGTGTTTACAGCACTTATAAGGATAACCTTTCCTGCCTGGTATGTGCTTATAGCAATGGTACAGTTTAATTGGTTTAATAATTCCGGTATATTAGGGGAGTACGAGCAGGTAAATGGGGGTAAAGGGTTACTCATGTTGATCTGTTCATTCGAGAGCATAATCTTACAAGTGTCTAAATCAAGCTTGATTGCTCATCGATTTTGTTCAAATATTCGATATATTGTCACTACAATTACCCGGAACCATCGAAGTATCACTTTAAAGCTTGTATTCTGCTTCCGGGCTAATTATTTGTCAAAGTAGTAATTATTTACAAATAAATTGAAAAACCTGTGATTAGAAGACTATATCTGTTTATTGCTATCGCCGGAGTAGCTTTTTCATGTGATCAAACTGCGGAGTATGTGCCTGAAAGGAACTTTGAAGATAGGCAGCAACAGTTGCTTTCAGAATTTATAATGGCTGAGGATAGCTCGGTTATTGAACTTCCGGCGGGGCAGTTTCTTTTTAGCGGAAGCCTGATACTTGAGGGTAAGAAGCATGTGACGATCAAAGGGCAAGGGATAGATAAGACTATATTGTCTTTTAAAAACCAGAAGGAGGGAGCCGAGGGCATAAGGGTGGCTAATTGCGAGAATATTACCATTGAAGACCTTTCCATTGAAGATGCAGCAGGAGATAATATAAAAGTTACTGATACTGATGGTATTACTTTCAGGCGTGTAAAATCGGCCTGGACAGGAGAGGTCTCTGAAAAAAACGGTGCGTATGGCCTTTATCCGGTAATCTGTAAAAATGTGCTCATTGAAGACTGTGTTGTGCTTGGGGCCAGTGATGCAGGTGTTTATGTCGGACAGTCAGAAAATGTGATCATACGCAATAATGAGGTGTACTGGAATGTGGCGGGCATAGAGAGCGAAAATTCTGAAAATGTGGAAATTTATGATAACGTAGCCTACAATAATACAGGAGGTATACTGGTGTTTGACCTGCCTGGACTAACAAGGTATGGAAAGAATATTAAAGTATACAGGAATAAGGTGTATGAAAATAATCTTGAAAATTTTGCTCCTGCAGGGAACATTGTGGGTGTAGTGCCCAAGGGTACGGGAATGATCATACTGGCAACGGAGGACGTAGAGGTTTATAACAATGAAATTACTGATAATAAGACTATAGGCATAGCTATAATAAGCTATGAGCTGGTTGCGGCTATTTCGGATGACCCCGCCGGAGAGGCTGAAGGAGAAGGCTCTGCGCAGACGGTAAATGATAACTACAAGCAGGACAAAAATTATAACCCCTATCCGCGAAGGATATATACACATGACAACAAAATTGAATCATCCTATTGGCTACCTGCTCTGAATAATGATTTCGGGAAACTTTTTGTGTTTAATTTCGGGTTTTCTTTACCAGACATAGCATGGGATGGCATACGTGCAGAGGCTTACTTTTCCGATGATGGTTCTGTCAACGAAGAGTATAAGATATGCATACAGGAAAATGAGTCGGTCAAGACTACTGATCTGGACGCTGCGAATGATTTTGATGATCTTAAAACCTATCCCGAAGCATTTAATTGTAAGATACAGATATGAGATTAATAGTGGGGCTGACCCTTGGGCTCATGATGTTTGCATCATGTGGAGGTGAGGAAGCTGATACAACAAAGGCAGAACAGCAGGAAACTTTAAAGGCTGATGCTGTAGCATGGCAAATGCCTGATACCGCCAGCTATGCCAAATATGGAAAGGCAAAGCTTTCGGATTATAATTTTTTTAAAGGTAAGCTGGCAGATCTGATCCCCGGTGAGCGTGTGGTGCCCTACGATATCAATAGTCCGTTATTTAGCGATTATGCTTTAAAAAAAGAGGTTTATCTACCTTCCTGAAGGAAAGGTGATCACTTACAGTGGCGATGATATACTTGGATTTCCTGAGGGAACTATTCTCATCAAGAATTTTCATTATTCAGGGGAGCAAATGGCAGATGGGCCGGGGAAAATAATAGAAACACGGCTGCTGATCCATGAAAAGAAAGGCTGGAAAGCACTGGCCTACATATGGAATGATGAACAAACAGATGCCTTTATTGAGATAACAGGAAAAAAAGTACCTGTAAACTTAAGCGCCAGGAGCACTATCGACTACGCTGTACCCAACATGCTCCAATGTAAAAGCTGTCATGACCGAAACGGAGAAATAATACCCATCGGTCCTTCTGCAAGGCAGTTAAACAAGCCAGGTGATGATGGTGATAACCAGCTGGTCAAACTGGTAAGCATGGGATGGTTGGAAGGGGCACCTCCAGTGTCGGAATGGCCGAGGTTGGTACAGTGGGAAAATGATATGGAAAACCTGGACGATAGGGCACGGGCATATCTTGAGATCAATTGTGGGCACTGCCACCGCAGTGATGGCCCGGCCAAAAACTCTGGCCTTGATCTCACAACCAAAGCGCATGAGGCTCATGCCATGGGTATTTTCAAAGCCCCGGTAGCTGCGGGCAAGGGGAGTGGCGGTCTGAAGTACGATATAGTACCGGGACAGCCCGACCAGTCTATTCTCATGTATCGCATGCAATCCAACGATCCTGCTATCATGATGCCGGAGCTAGGCCGCTCTGTGGTTCATGAAGAAGGCGTGGAGCTGATTAAAAACTGGATTCAGCAACTTGAGAAAGATAAGGTGTAATGGCTATTATGGGTTGTTTCCTGTAAACCTGACATTAAAGGGAGATATATACTGAAATAAGGAACCGTTAATTACCGCTTCAATTTTTAATTGATAATCCGAAGGTCTTTCCGAGCAGTTAACATTAATTCTCATTAAATTACTTTTAGGCTGGTATGGATACCAAAGTAAGAGCGGATCAAATAGAGGCATCTTTTCCGGCAGTGTTGCCTCTGTGCCAGAGTGGTAAGTTAACCCCTTTGCCTCAAAAGTCTGACTATTTTCTCTCGCTGGGTTTTGAACTCCTGCATTCAATTCTATAACCATAATGCCACTGGTACCAAAAGGACCGAGGCGAATAGCTTTGTTATAATTTTCTACAGTCCTGATATACTTAATGTCTACCGGTCTTAGTTTAAGCAAGTCCTCCACATCGGTGGTGGGGTAGCCACCAATAAATATCATGGGACTATGCTCGAAGGTGTGCTCAAGGTCCTTCGCGTAAATTCGTAAATAGGGTTTGTGTTTCCGGGTGCGGAGCATTACTCCCGGAAGAAGTTCTTTGATCACCTCCTGCATGGTCCCGAAAAGTACATATTCCGATATTTTGATTTCAAAATCATAATCATAATTAAGAACCTGATCTATGTTAAAAGTGGGGGGGGACTCCGGTGGTGGAGAAGGTTTGTAATAGCCGTATGAATTTCGAATTTCCTTTACCTTTTTAAACTCATCCAACTCCTTCTTTATCTGCTCCGTTACAGCCAACGGTTCATCTAAACTCAGAGTACTCTGCATTTGGTCGTGTTGCACTATTTTAGGTTCATTATACCTGTGATTTTCATGGTGAGGTAGGAACATAATACTTTTCTTACCATAAAAAGGCACGAGCAAAGGGAAACTGAACTTGCCGGACCGGTCTGTCGTGATCTGATAAATCATATTGATTTCAGGTATAAAGAAGAAAATCTCACTTGAATCAGGAAGCGGCTTACTATCGGTAAGGGTGCCCTTTAGAAAGTAATAGCCCGTTTCACGCTCATACTTAAATTCAAAAGAGCTGGATGTGATAGCGTTTTCCGGCATTCTTAAAAGCATTAACTGATTAATCAGTGCATTATTTTTTGAAGAAACCAGGTTGGAAAAATCCAGGTTCAGCTCAGTACAAATGCTTGACAGGTTTCGATCAAGATAGACCTGATTGCCGAGGTTATGAAGCATAGCGTTGCTATAGGTTTTGTCTGTTATGCTTGTGATCACAATGTCGCGCTGTGGATCAAAATTATATAAGGCTATATTAAGATCTGTGCTGGTACCGATTTCAAATAAACTGTCAGGCGGAGATACCCGAACAGGAGCAGAATGATTTGAATTTGCAGAATTTACGAAGAGCCCTCTATGGCTTTCCAGTTTGCCGTTAGGGTTTCTGACTTCCAGGTCATATAGGCCTGTTGTGAGCTCTTCCGTTGGGATTTTTAATATCAATCCGTTCTTAGAAATACTCTCAGTTGTGGCATACAAGGTTGCACCGTTGCTCAGGAGCTTGATTTCGAGCCCTTTTTTATAAGCATAATCTTTGGTGCATTCTAAGATGATCTGTATGAAAGCGTTTGATTGCCTGATAGAAACGGATAGTCCATTCTTTTGAACGTATGGTAATATGGCATCTGCGTTTATACTATCCTCAATTATTCTGGCTGTATATTCGTATCCACTTTCAGGCTTGAAATAAAAGTTGGCAAAACCATAAGGATCTGTTTTAAATGATGATATCTCTTTTCCGGTATTGTCGATAACCGTTCCTTTAAGGCCTCCGGTTTTATGCTTAGGTCCGGTCACTAGCACGGCTACTCGGGTTGTAAGGCCGTTAGTGAGATTACCTCCCTCAGGATAAAGGCTGAGGGAACAGGGCTTCGTATTAATAGTTTTTTCCGAAGACGCTGTTACATTAAAAATCCTGACGGGCTGTCTGAATATAGCATCAGGTGCCATGTTTCTTAAGTGGTTGGTATATACCACCAATTCGTAGTTTCCCAGGCTCAAATCTTCCGGCAGACCGATACTGGATACAGCTATACCCTCATTGGCTATAATTTTGTTAGTCGCTATTTCCCTTCCGCTGCTATTAAAAAGCTGAAAGTATACCAGGTCTTCGGCGTTTCTTATCCTTGCTTTGGTAAACGGGTCAATAAGGTATGCTGAACAGTTGATGGTTTGACCAGCGATGTAATAGGGTCTGTCCAATGATACTATCATTTTTTGTTGTGCTGTGCCCTGGCTATAACACGGCCGGATGAAAAGGAACAGGATGATTGTAATTGCAGCTCTCATTTTACCAAAAATCAGGTCTAACATTTGTTGCATTTGGGAAAGTACGGCAATCTTTGATAATCACTTCCGGTATAGGAGGAAAACCTTCAATATCAGTTCGGTAAATAAATATGGATTTCTTTTTGATCGAAGATGCCCCAAAGTATCCAAGAATAAGTTCGTCCTCCCGACCCAAAGCATGGATATTGCCCCTGATAGTTGCCGGAGGCGGTGCGAAAATACTACCGGTTCCCTGTTGCTGTGTAGCTATTAGTTTCCAAAAGCTATAAGCATCGCGGGTTAACGAAAGCTGCTCTATCTCAATATGATATTTTTCGATGAATCGCAGTTTATCTATTTTAATATGGGTAATAAAAACATCCTGAAAGCTACCGGATATAAATCTGCCTTCCGACACAAGCGATTTTTGCGAGTACTCCGTAAGCCAGCATTCGCAACATTCGCAAGGAGCAACCTGTACTAAAAAACCACCGTCGTTAACATAACCACTGCATGGTAAAGGTGCCGGTACCAGGCTTCCGTCTGGAGTCTTTTCCGTACGTAGTTCAGGGTTTGTCTTTACATAGTACGTTCCTGTCCAGCGCCATCTGTATTGTTTGTTTTCTTCCAGCTTATTAGAGGTAATATTTACATCAAAGCCCTGCTCGTCAAGTTCCACATTATTGTTGTTGGTCACCTGTTTTACCAAATAGTCAAACGTTATTGTATCAATGCCTACGTTAGGTTCTATTCTCTCAAAATCAGACTCATATTTTTGGCCGTCTTCCAGGCTGAAGCTAAGCTGATAACTCCTTCCGATCACACCTTGTATGCCATTGTTTGCAGTCCTGTAATAGCCATTTCCTGAGTAGATCAGCTTTTCACTGTTGCCCTGATCATCGGAGATAGTAACCGTGGCATTGTCCACACCCTGTGCAAGGGTTGAGTCAGAAGCAGAATAGTATATTCTGACCAGGTAAGGGCCATTTTGATCCGTGATCATACCATCAACCACCAGCAGCCTTTCTGTCGAAGTATCAAGGTCTATCTTGTCAATACAGGATATACAGCATAAAAGAATAAGGAAATATAAAACTATTCTCATATCAGAACTTAAAATTGTAGGTTATAGAAGGGAACATGGTCCCGAGTATTGCCAGCCTTTTAGCATTTATTTCTCCATTGCCCTGCGGTTCGAAAAATACCGAGTAGGCATTTTTCCTGCCGTATACGTTGAAAATACCAAAGACCCAGCTACCTTCCCACTTCTTGTTTTTCTTATGACTAGTTCTGACTAAAAACGAAACATCTAACCGGTGATAGGGTGAAATTCGTTCCTTATTCCGGTCTGAGTAATTAATGACATTAATGCCATCCACAGAGAATGCCGTTTGTGGCACCGTGAGGGGTATGCCATCAGTATATGTGAAGTTAAACGACAGTACATGGCGTTTGGATACATCGTAACTGGCACTTATATTTAAATTGTGTGGCCGATCATAGTTGGCAGGAAAAAACTCTCCGTCATTAATCTGTAACTCTTTATACGGGCTCAAAGTTTTTCTCTGTGTCCTCGTGAAGGTATACCCCAACTGGCCGGTTAACCTTCCGGAGGTTTTAACAGCCAGAATTTCAAAACCATAAACTCTCCCCTTACTGTTGACCAATTCTGTTTCCAGGTGTTCGTTCAGGAGAAGCTCAGCTCCATCTTTATACTCCGGTATGTCATTAATGTTCTTATAAAACCCTTCAATGGATAAGTTAAGGTTTTTTATAGCAATGCGTTTAAAATACCCAAGAGAGTACTGGTCTCCATATTCAGGGGCGATATTTTTACTGCTTGTTACCCAAATATCAGTTGGAGTGATAGCCGTGGTATTTGAGATCAGGTGTAAATATTGCCATGATCTCGAATATCCGAATTTAAGGTATGCTTCTTTTCCAATATTATATTTCACTGATAACCGTGGCTCCAGACCATTAAAAGAGGCGGCCTTTTTATTCCTGCCAACTTGTACCGTATCCGTTATTGTCAGGTCCGTTTTGGGTACGTCAGCTTCGTAAATGTAAGTGTCCTCAGGGCCAAGCAAAAGGTAATAAGACCACCTTAAGCCAGGAATTATAGTAAGTTTTGAGCTTATTTTGTATTCATCACTTATAAAAAGACCGGACTCCAGGGAGCGTGATGCAGATAACTCATAATGGTCAACATTTGATTCGTTTGTCAATGGTCTGATTTCACCATTACTTAGCTTATAGCCGGTAATGTCAGCGCCGGCTGAGAATGTGTGCTGATTTTTTTGTAAGATAAATTTCTGACCAAACCGGGCAAACCTGATATTATAGTTATAATTAAAAGAACTTGTAGTATTGTCCTCTTCTACATTGAATTCGTATTTTCCATACCCTGCAAATGTTTCTGAGAAGAAGTTTTCATTAAAGATATGATCAAAGGACAAGCCTATACTCTTATTGCTCCATTGATATGTGGTATCGTTAAAAAAGTTAAACTTGTCATTACTAAAGTATGAAGATATCGAAAGCTTGTTGTTCTCATCTATTTTATAAGCAACCTTACCGGTAAAGTCTGCAAAAACCGCGGAGCTGTTTTTTATATCATCATTTTTGACCTGACCGAGCAGCCAGTCCGAGTATGATGCTCTTGTTCCTATCATGAAACTCAGTTTATCCTTCATAATGGGCCCTTCGAGTAAAAGGCGGCTGGTTGCAAGGCCTATTCCGCCGGATCCTGATATTTTTTCATAGTTTCCATCTTTTTGTCGTACATCCAGCACTGACGAAAGTCTGCCACCCATTTCGGCTGGTATGGTTCCTCTGTACAAGGTTACATCACGTAAGGCGTCGGGATGGAAAGCTGAAAAGAAACCAAACAGATGGGTAGGGTTAAATACCATCATCTTATCCAGAAGGATGAGGTTTTCACCGGCGCTACCACCTCGTACGTTAAAGCCACCACCAATATCTCCCACATTGCTTACCCCGGGTAGTTTCTGGATAGTTTTAATCACATCAATTTCACCCATCAGCGTGGGACTTTTTTGTAGTTCCTGATATCCTATTCTGGTTTTTCCTGAAATATTACTCTCAAAATTCTCTGCAATGGCGTCATCCCTGACAGTGATCTCATCCATTACCAGAGGTTTTTCATGCAGCTCCATGTCGAGCTTGCCGTCATTAAATATTTTGATGAGTCGATACGCTGTTTCCTGATTTATTGCACTGTATGAAATTATATAATCTCCAACTGGAAGACTTAGTTCATACATGCCCGAAGTGCCTGAGGTGGTGCCCTTGTTGAGGTCTACAATGAGAATGGATGCTCCTGCCACCGGGTCTCCTGTTTTTTCTTCAGTTATTTTACCGGCAAGGTGTGCATTCCCATTACTGTCATCTCCCGGGCTACCTATCACTATGGTTTCGATGGTATCTATTTGTTGTAAAAGATTGTTTCTGAGAATATCATTGGTAGGATCCTTGGCAAGTACTATGGCATAATCATACATGAAATAGAAGTCAATATTAGAACCTTCCAGGATTGAGGAGAGTCCCTCCTGAATACTTTTTCCTGAATAGTCCCGGGTGATCCTGATCCCTTTTGTCCATTCGTTCAGGTAGTAGAATTTGTAAGGATATTCAGCTTCCAACTTTCTGGCAAACTCATCAAAACTGATACCGGTGTCATGCTGAGGGATGGGCTTATCCTGAGCACTAATATTTGTACCTGTAATCAGAAGTAAAGTAAGAAGAATGTAGCCGTACCGCACTTTTTTTAAGAAAAATAAAAATTTTGCTTGATTTAGCCAATAAGTTACCCAATTTCATTTCTTTTGAGAAGCATTTGGATAACTTTGGTTGAACACTAATTGCTATAAACGGTGACATTCGAAGGTATAAAAGATCAGCTTGAAAAATATTCATCCGAAGGCAAGAAGATGTTTACCACATCTTCGTTTCAGTCTCATAGTATTGTGCTGTTGCATATCATCAGCAGGATTAATAAAGATATCCAGGTAGTATTTATCAACACGGGATATCATTTTCCGGAGACTGTAGAATTTAAGGATAAGGTGGCAAAGGAGTTTGGCCTCAATGTTATTGACCTCAGGTCGAACACCCCGAAATTTATGCAGAGAGGACCTGACGGCAGACTTCTTTTTACCTCAGATCCTGACCATTGCTGTTATCTCAATAAAACCCAGCCCGTGGATGCTTTGCTGATGCAAAATGACATTTGGATCAATGGGGTGAGAGCAGACCAGAGTGCGGTGCGTAAAGCTATGAAAATTGAGCAGCCTGCCCCACATGGCACGGTTCGTTTCCACCCTATGCTCGACTGGAATGCTAAAATGATCTACCAATACCAGAAAGAATATAACTTACCGAAACACCCGCTTGAAAATTCAGGCTACCTGAGCATAGGCTGTGAGCCATGTACCCGTAAGGTAGATCCTGAAATGATGGAGAGGGAGGCCCGTTGGTACGGAATGAATAAGACGGAGTGTGGGCTGCATACTGATTTGGTTAAATAAACAAAGCTTATGATAAAATGGGGTTATGATTATTTGGTCCCCATGCTTATCTGAGGACTTAAAATACTTACTTAGATGAAAATTTTGATCACTGGAGGTGCCGGGTATATAGGCACTGAGCTGGTAAGCGTGCTTACACAGAGAGAGGATGTAGAAGAAATAATAATTTACGACAACCTCAGCCGGGCGAATTACAATTTGTTTTTGGGGCATACCTTCAATAACCCTGAACGGGTTACTTTTGTAAAAGGCGAGCTGCTGGATTCCAGGCATCTTAAAAAAGTTTTGAAGGATGTGGATGTAGTCTATCATCTTGCTGCCAAAGTGACTACGCCATTTGCAAACACCGATCCTCACTTTTATGAGCAGGTAAACCATTGGGGTACGGCTGAGCTGGTATATGCGGTAGAAGAAAGTGATGTGAAAAAATTTATCTTTACCAGCAGCACCGGTGTTTATGGTTCCTCCAAATCGTCATTGGAGGAAGAGACAGTTCCAAACCCAAAAACCTTTTACGGGATATCTAAAATGAGAGGGGAGGAGCATGCAGGCAGGCTAAGTGATAAGATTGATACCTATATTTTCAGATGCGGGAATGTCTACGGCTATAACAGGAGCATGAGGTTTGATGCGGTGATCAACAAGTTTGTGTTTGAAGCTAATTTTTATAAACGAATTACAATCCATGGAGATGGAAGACAACACAGATCGTTTATTCATATCGAGCATGTTGCCCAGGCCTTGTCTCATGTACTGGATGGTTCGCTTCAAACAGGCGTTTATAACCTGGTAAACAGGGATTTACAGGTTCTTGATATAGTGGATACCCTGAAACAGATGATCCCGGAGCTCGAATTTATTTTTGTGAACCAACATTTGAAACTAAGGGAACTCAGGGTACAGCCCAATCCGGTTTTAAATAAGGCATTGTCTATGCCTGAGCCATTGAGCCTGATGGAAGAACTCAGGCATTTTCAAAATAGATTCTCATTTTAATTGATAACAATAAAACATAAAAACAATCTAGTGTTAAGTTCGAAACCAGCTAACAGATAAACAATAGTACATGGAAATACCTTTGCTTCAGGACATTATAGTTATTCTGGGCCTTTCAGTGGTTGTTATCCTGATATTCCAAAGGTTAAAGCTACCGACAATACTTGGCTTCTTAATTACAGGCGTAGTTGCCGGACCACACGGCCTGAGCCTTGTAGAGGCTTCTCATGAGGTAGAGATACTTTCGGAGATAGGTGTTATCCTTTTGTTGTTTATTATCGGGCTGGAATTTTCACTAAAGAGTCTTGCAGCTATAAAGAAGGCTGTTTTTCTGGGAGGTAGCTTTCAGGTTTTTGTAACCATAGCGGTAGCGTCCTTAATTGCTTACCTGATGAACTACTCACTGACAAAGGCGGTCTTTATAGGGTTTCTTTTTTCTCTAAGTAGTACCGCCATCGTTTTGAATCTGTTGCAAAGCCGAAGTGAGATCAACAGCCCGCATGGTAAAATATCACTGGCCATCCTTATCTTTCAGGATATCATAGTGGTCCCTATGATGTTGCTTGCCCCTATTCTTTCAGGGAAGACTGATGATGTGGCTTTTACTTTGTTCTCTCTGGCATTAAAAACACTTTTGGTCATTGGACTGGTAATATTGGCGGCACGCTATATATTTCCAAGGCTTTTATACGAAGTAGCAAAAACAAGAAGCCGGGAGCTGTTTATACTTACTATTGTGGTGTCCTGCTTTGCTGTAGCATGGTTAACGTCCAGCATAGGGTTGTCGCTTGCTCTCGGTGCTTTTATTGCAGGACTGATCATCTCTGAATCAGAATACAGTCATCAGGCTACCAGCCAGGTACTTCCATTTCGAGAGATATTTACGAGCTTTTTCTTTGTATCTATAGGTATGCTGCTGGATGTTGCATTCTTTTTTCAGCATTTACTACCTATTCTTGGGTTCACAGTGGTGGTGTTTCTTGTAAAAGGCCTAATTGCTACACTGGCGGGTGCGGTTTTAAAATACCCGCCCCGTGTTTCGATTCTAACAGGGCTGGCTCTTTTCCAGGTAGGGGAGTTTGCCTTCATTCTGTCTAAGGTAGGAATTGAAAACGGCCTGATCGATCCGGGTACCAATCAATACTTTTTGTCAATCTCCATATTATCAATGGGTATTACACCTCTGGTCTTTATGGCATCCGGGAGTATCACTAACTTGTTTGCCAGCACCCAGTTGTCCCGTGGCCTGGCCAAGTTCAATTACTGGAATGATGTCGAGGGTAATCCTGATATTGAGACCGCTATGAAGGACCATATTGTCATCATAGGGTTCGGGATAAATGGCAGAAATGTAGCTGCTGTGGCCAAAAGGGCAAATATACCGTATGTAATCATTGAAATGAATGCAGAAACAGTTAAAATCGAAAAAGCCAAGGGAGAACCTATCTTATTCGGTGATGCTATCAGCCCTTTTATTCTTGAGCATGTTGATATATGGAGCGCCAGGGTAGCAGTAATAGCTATTTCTGATCCGGCTGCCAGCAAGAAGATCGTTACTGCCATACGGGATATTTGTAAAACAGTCTACATTATCCTGCGGACCCGGTACGAAATAGAAGTGGAAGGCATACTCCGGCTAGGTGCCGATGAGGTAATATCTGAAGAATTTGAAACCTCCATTGAGATTTTTACAAGGGTACTAAATAAATACCTGGTTCCCGAAGAAGAAATCGAAAATTTTGTGGGTGAGATTCGAAGTGATAATTATCAGATGCTTAGACCGAAGGGTACTTCTGCGGCAAGTTTGCATATTCCTAACCTCAGAATAAGCTCACTGTCCGTGCAACAATCTGATAACGATGTAGTAGGAAAGACCCTCGAGGAGTCTGCCATACGACACACTTATGGGATCACGGTAATAGCAATACAGCGTGATGGGGACTTCCTCATCAATATAACCAAAGAAACCCGGGTGCTTAAGGAAGATATCATTTTTATCATGGGAACCCCGCAAGCCATATCTGAATTTAATAAACAAGTCAGACTTTAGTCCGGACCTGTCGTAACCAATTCTCAAATATCAGGTATATACTAATAACCTGATCATGCAAATCTAATGGTCCTTTTCGGTCATTACTTGTTTCGATATTGTACAGTTTCTCAGCCGGAACCGGCTAGTTTTTCTAATTATAAAGGGAAAGAAGTCTGGTACTGATTTTGAATTGGGTAGAAAGATATCAAAGAATAACAACTAGGTCAAAAGCAATAGATGATGAAAAAAACAAACATGAGCTACAGGTTCTATGGTGAACGTCTTGAGCTGATTTATGAAACTCAAATTTTTCAGGGGCAGCAAAAGAAAGACAGTAAATTAACCGAGCTGCTGGCTAAAAGCAGTTTTTTCCTGGCGGTAGGTAATTTATCCTGCTACAGGGTAATACCAAAGGTATGATATTACAACAAAAAAGCTGCTTAAAGTTTATAACCTCAGGCAGCTTTTGTTTTTGTTATGTTTAACCGGATTGATTTAGCAGTATTCGTCAAATACCTCTATCAGGTGGTTTCCGATCATTTCAGCGGTACGTCCTTCTATATGGTGTCTCTCAATGAAGTGAACCAACTCACCATCCTTAAATAAAGCTATAGATGGCGATGAAGGAGGATACGGAAGTGTATACTCTCTGGCCTTGGCTACAGCACTCTGGTCAACACCGGCAAATACAGTAGTAAGGTGGTCAGGCCTCTTTTGGCTTTGCTGAACGGCCCACTTTACACCGGGCCTTGCAGCGCCTGCAGCGCATCCGCATACTGAGTTTATTACCAGTAGCGAAGTACCTTTAAGGTCTTTCAAATGGTTGTCGACATCCTCGGCAGTTTTGAGCTCAGTAAATCCCACTGAAGTCAAATCTGTTCTCATGGGTGCTACTAATTCTTCTGGATACATAGTATAAGTATTTAGTATTAGTGTAGTATTTTATTTGCTATTTCTATTATAAGAATCCCAACTCAAGTTTGGCAGCCTCAGACATCATTTCCTGAGAGTAAGGTGGGTCAAAAGTAATTTCCACATTCACATCATTGACTCCTTCGATTTTCTTGATGCTCTGCTCCACTTCCGTGGGGATTGATTCCGCTGCAGGGCAATTAGGAGAAGTCAAAGTCATGAGTATGTATACATTGTTAATAGGGTGAACGCTTATTTCATAGATCAGGCCCAGCTCATAGATATCAACGGGTATCTCCGGGTCATATACAGTTTTAAGAGCTTCAAGCACCTTATCCCTGAGCGTTACTTCAGCTTCTTTATTTTCCGTTTGTTGGCTCATAAAATTTTTCTGTTTAGGCTTCTGCTTTACTTTTCAAGGCAAGGGCGTACAGCTTCATCTGTTTTACCATAGCTGCAAAGCCGTTAGACCGCTGAGTACCTATAAAGCGATCCATCCCAATTTTTTGAGGGAAGTAAAGTTCTGTATTAATAATGTCATCGGGAGTCTGTCCGGATAAAACACGTACTAAAAGACTAACCAGACCTTTAGTAATGGCAGTATTGCTATCTGCCAGGAAGCTGACCCTGCCATCGTGTAGTAATGCAGTAAGCCATACTTTAGACTGGCAGCCCTTTACAATATTATCATCTGTTTTATCCGCTTCATCCATTTCGGGTAACTTTTGTCCAAGTTCCATAATGTAGAAGTTGGTCATTTCCTGGTCTCCATCCAGAATGGAAAACTCCTCGATAATTTTATTTTGAACTTCTTCTATTGATTCGGTCATTAGTTTACTTCATGAATTTTACAATTCTTTCGAGCCCCTCAACCATTCGGTCGATTTCTTCTTTTGTATTGTAAACGGCAAATGATGCCCGGACAGTTCCTTCAATTCCGAAGGTGTCCATCAAAGGTTGGGTACAGTGGTGCCCTGTTCTTACTGCTACTCCCCGGGCATCCAGCATTTGTCCTATATCGAAATGGTGAATGCCCTCTGCTACAAACGACAGTACACTTACTTTGTTTGGAGAGGTACCGATCAGGCGAATATGTTTTATGGATGCAACAGCTTCAGTGGCATATTGCAGTAGTTCGGCTTCATATTTGGCCATAGCAGGTTTACCAGTGTTACTTACAAACTCAACGGCGGCCTTAAAAGCTACCACATCCGCAATGTTAGGTGTTCCTGCTTCGAACTTATAAGGAATATCGTTGTAAGTAGTACCCTCAAAGCTTACATCTTTGATCATTTCCCCACCACCCTGATAAGGGGGCATGGCTTCAAGAAGCTCTCGCTTACCATAAAGTGCTCCTGTACCGGTTGGTCCGTAAAATTTATGCGCAGAGATGGCATAGAAGTCGCAATCAAGATCTTGCACATCTATTTCCAGGTGTGCAGATGCCTGTGCTCCGTCAATCAATACTTTGGCACCAACTTCATGAGCGGCCTTTATAATGTCTTTAATTGGATTTATGGTACCCAGACTGTTGGATGCATGGTTAACTGCCACAATTTTTGTTTTACCGCTGAGCAGGCCCAGGTACTGATCATAATCGAGCTCCCCGTTTTCCTTTACGGAGATTACCTTGATAGTAGCACCCTTTTCCTGAGCCAGTATTTGCCAGGGAACAATGTTCGAGTGATGTTCCAGGCCTGAAACAATGATTTCATCGCCTTGCTTCACTTGCTGACGTCCGAAAGTTGCCGCTACAAGGTTAATGGATTCGGTCGTACCTTTAGTGAAAATGATCTCTTCACTTTCTTTTGCGTTCAGAAAACCCCTTAGCGCAACACGTGTAGCTTCATACGCTTTGGTGGCTTTCTCAGCCAGCGTATGTATTCCCCGGTGTATGTTGGCATTATACCCTTCATAATAACCGGATAGTGCCTGTATTACCGCATTAGGCTTTTGCGTAGTTGCGGCATTGTCAAAATAGGCCAGAGGCTTTCCGTTGATTTCCTGATGCAATACCGGAAATTCATTTCGAATGGCTTCTATATCCAGTTTTTTCAACGTTTCCTGACTTATTGCAGACATATCAGAAGTCTTTATGTAATCGTTCGGAAATTAAATTTTCGAGATAATTTTTCAAAGGTTCAAGCCTGACATTCTCAAGTACATCAGTGGCAAAAGCATACAACAGCAGCACACGGGCTCTTTCCTTGCTTATTCCGCGAGATTGCAGATAAAACATGGCTTCTTCATCCAACTGGCCGGTAGTACAACCGTGCGAACATTTTACGTCATCTGCCCATATTTCCAACTGGGGTTTTGAGTTTATCGTGGCTTCATCACTTAGCAGAATGTTCTTGTTAGACTGGAATGCATTCGTTTTTTGAGCTGCCTGCCTTACATATACCTTACCATTAAACACACCATGAGACTGATCTTCCATAATGCCTTTATACAGTTCATTGCTGAAAGAATTAGGTTTTATATGGTCTACTGATGTATGGTTGTCTACATGAGTTTTACCATGCAGCAGGTATAGACCGTACATATGTGTTTCACACCCTTCGCCATCTGATGCTATGTTCAGGTTATTTCTGATCATAGCCCCGTTAAGAGTGAAAGTATACGCAGAAAAATGACTTGAACGTGCCTGCCATACCTGAGTAGTACCTACATGAAAGGCGGTATCTTTGTTGTTTTGAATTTTGTAGTAATCAATATGAGCATTTTCGTTCACTACAATTTCAGAAACAATGTTTGTGAAGCTTGCAAAATCACCGATGGTATTGAACACTTCAATGAATGTCGCCTGGCTGTTTTTACCTGCAACGAAAAGGTTTCTTGGCTGATTGTATGACTTTTCTTCCTTTGCATCACTGAAAAAGTAGAGTGCTATAGGTTTATCGACAACCTTGTTATCGGGTATATGGATAAAGGAGCCATGCTCGGCAAAGGCTGTATTTAAAGCGATGAAGGCATCAGTTTGATAATCGGCATATTTTGCGAAATATGACTGTAGCTCTTCTTTGTTTTCTTTTGAAGCAGTGCTAAAATCCTTTACCACAAGCTGGTCTTCGGCACTGGTTATTGATGAATGCTCCGAAGAGTAAACTCCATTGATGAATACCAGCCTGTTGGTGTCCATTTCAGGAAGGAAGCACTTGTTAATTAGCTCTGAGCTAATACTTCCGGGATGAGAAGGTGAAGCGAAGTCAAAATTCTTCCTTAATGTTTTGTTAAGGTCTGTAAACTTATACTCCTCATTTTTTGAGGTTGGTAACCCTAATTTTTGAAAGGCACTGATAGCTTCTTTCCTTATCTGATGTACAGGCAAAGCCCCAGCTCCGTTGATCCTTGCCTCCAGTGCTTCGAAATTATCAATAAACTCTTTTTCTAAACTTATATCTTTAGTCGATTCGCTCATATTGTTGCCAGTATTTTCTTTTACGCTGTAGTATCTGCTTCTTCTTTGATCCAGTCATAGCCTTTTTCTTCCAGCTCTAATGCCAGCTCTTTGCTGCCGGATTTTACTATTTTTCCTTTGTATAACACGTGTACATAGTCAGGAACGATATAGTCCAGAAGCCTCTGGTAGTGTGTTACTACAATCGTAGCATTGTCTTTTGTTTTTAACTTATTAACTCCATTGGCAACAATGCGAAGGGCATCAATATCCAGTCCGGAATCTGTTTCATCAAGTATGGAAAGCTTTGGCTCCAGCATAGCCATTTGAAAGATCTCATTACGTTTCTTTTCACCACCAGAAAAACCTTCGTTTAACGACCGGCTGAGGAGCGCCTGATCGATCTCAACCAGTTTCATTTTTTCCTTCATCATGGTAAGGAAAGATACCGCATCGAGAGGCTCCAGGCCTTTGTGCTCACGAACCTGATTAAGGGCTGTTTTCAAAAAGTTGGTTGTACTAACACCAGGGATTTCAACCGGGTATTGGAATGCCAGAAATACACCTTCACGGGCTCTTTCCTCCGGAGCAAGGTCTAAAAGATCCTGACCCAGATAATCTACTTCACCGGCAGTTACCTCGTATTCTTCACGACCGGCAAGTACAGAAGCCAAAGTACTTTTACCTGAGCCGTTAGGTCCCATGATGGCATGTACTTCTCCGGGCTTTACTTCCAGGTTTATACCTTTAAGTATCTCTTTTCCCTCAATTGATGCGTGTAAGTTCTTAATGCTTAACATATTCAGTTTTTCAGTTTACAATTGTCCGTTTACGGCCTAATATTATCGTTTACAGTCAATTGTTTACAGTTATTAATTATTCCGTATTGTTTTTTGTAAAATATTCAACCTCTGATCATTTGGCATATTTGATGGCTTTGAGATCAGAGGTATTTAATTATTTAATAAATCTATGAATCATTTTTGAAGTCATATCAGATAATCGAACTGTTCCTGTTAATGAAATCTTCAAACCTATGAATACTTGCCATAGTACCGAGCCTGAACAGGAACCATGAACTATCCTACACTACCTTCCAGGGTCAGTGCAAGTAATTTTTGGGCTTCCACAGCAAACTCCATAGGTAACTGATTCAGTACCTCCTTACAGTAACCGTTTACGATAAGCGCAACGGCTTTCTCCTCATCAATTCCTCTTTGGGTACAGTAAAAAATCTGGTCTTCACCTATTTTTGATGTAGTAGCCTCATGCTCTATCTGTGCCGATTTGTTTTCGATATCGATATAAGGGAATGTATGCGCACCGCATTTATCACCCATTAGTAATGAATCACACTGGGAGAAGTTTCGGGCTCCTTCAGCTCTTTTCATTACTTTCACTTGTCCGCGGTAGCTGTTTTGGGAGTATCCTGCCGATACACCTTTGGAAACTATTCTGGATTTGGTGTTCTTACCAATGTGGATCATTTTAGTTCCTGTGTCAGCTTGCTGGCGGTTATTGGTTACAGCCACTGAATAAAACTCACCTATGGAATTGTCCCCTTTTAAAATACAAGAAGGGTATTTCCAGGTTATAGAAGATCCGGTCTCCACCTGTGTCCATGAGATCTTTGAATTATCCCCGGCACAAATGCCACGTTTGGTTACAAAGTTATAAATACCACCTTTTCCTTCTTTGTCACCTGGGTACCAGTTTTGCACGGTAGAGTACTTCACCTCAGCATCCTTTTTGGCATAGATCTCAACAACCGCTGCATGTAACTGGTTCTCATCTCTTTGAGGGGCTGTACAACCTTCAAGGTAACTTACATATGAACCCTCTTCTGCAACAATCAACGTTCTTTCAAACTGTCCTGTATTTGCAGCGTTAATCCTGAAATAGGTGGAAAGCTCCATAGGGCAACGTACACCTTTAGGAATGTAGCAGAACGACCCGTCAGAAAATACGGCAGAGTTTAGTGCCGCAAAATAGTTGTCACTTGTAGGTACTACCGAGCCGATGTATTTTTTTACCAGCTCGGGGTGTTCCCTTACTGCTTCGCTGAAAGAGCAGAAAATGATGCCCATTTCAGCAAGTTTATCCTTAAAGGTGGTAGCAACTGATACGCTGTCCAGCACGGCATCCACGGCAACACCGGTTAATCTTTTTTGTTCTTCCAGTGATATACCAAGCTTTTTAAAGGTTTCAAGAAGCTCAGGGTCTACTTCGTTAAGGCTTTTTGGCTTAACTTTCTGCTTAGGTGCAGAATAGTATATTATATCCTGATAGTTGATGTCAGGAAATTTAACGTTGGCCCACTTAGGTTCTTTCATTTTAGTCCATGCCCGGTAGGCCTTTAGCCTCCATTCGAGAAGCCATTCCGGCTCTTCTTTTTTTGCGGAAATGAAGCGTACAATGTCTTCATTCAGGCCTTTGGGAGCCTGATCAGCTTCTATATCTATATTCCAGCCGTGCTCGTATTCTTTCGAGGTAAATTCTTCTAAAATCTGGTTGTCTTTACTCATTCCGGTTATTTAGACTAATTTCAAATTACTATGCAAATGTACAACAAAATTTGTACTTTAAGGTTCCAGATAGAGAAATTTTGGCATTGAAAAAGCCTATCAAATGATAGTGTAAATCAATTACTTCATATCAAGTTGAATGCTACGGTTAATGCTCTCTTCAAGCGATATCATGGTGTCTGTTCTGACAATCCCTTCCACACGCTGGATTTTATCATGGAGCACATCTTTTAAGTGCTGTGTGTCCTTACAGTGTATTTTCGCAAACATACTGTAATTACCTGTAGTATAATGCACATTCACCACCTCCTGTATTTGCTTTAGCTCGGCTATCACCTCATCGTAAAGTGCACTTTTGGAAAGGAAGATGCCAATAAAAGCAGTGATATCATAGCCAAGCTTGGTGTAGTCCAGCTTTAGAGTAGTGCCTTCGACAATACCCATGTCTTCAAGCTTTTTCATCCGTACATGCACTGTGCCTCCTGAAACAAAGACCTGTTTTGCTACTTCGGTATAGGGTTTTTTTGCATTTTTTAACAAGATCTCCAATATTTTGAGATCTATATTGTCAATTTCATAATTAGCGGGCATGAATTAAAGGGTTAATTTTGTATTTATTAATTTGAAAACAATAATATTAAAAATATCACAAATAATTAACCGTAAGTTTGATATTTTTTTAATAAATGAATCCTTTTGCTACCTTTGAAATGTCAACAAACACAATGTAGGGTGTTGAAACTGGCAGACAAGCCCTCCGGTCTCGAGGGTGGAGAGTTCGGGATAAATTCCTTTAAGCATCCAATAGCAATAGGAACTAACCGCTTCGTGGAGGTTCGAATCCTTCCCCTACAGCAAGTTTCTTTAAGTTTAGGTTTATTGGAAAAAGATGGTTTCGAGTAAGGGCCATCTTTTTTCTTTAACCAAACAAAATTCTCCTCTAAGCATAGCTAAGCCATTAAAGTGTTAGTCATGCATAACTTTTTGCCTGTTCTGTTCTGATATTCGCTATTTTTTTGCAATATTGGTCGTGCAAACCAATAATTTTTTATAAATGAGCGAGTTTCCCTGGGTGAAGAGATACCCAAAAAATATTCCTGCAGAGATCGGTGAGATAGAGTATAAGTCTCTTGTTGAGATGTTTGAAGATTCATTTGCTAAAAATTCGGGTAAGGAGGCTTTTGAGAATATGGGAAAGTCCATAACATTCAACGAACTCGACGTTTTATCACGAAATTTTGCAGCCTATCTTCAAAATAAACTTAACCTGAGAAAAGGAGATACCATAGCACTTCAGATGCCAAACCTGCTCCAATACCCGGTGGCATTGGTAGGAGCCCTGAGGGCGGGCCTGATAGTTGTAAACACAAATCCTTTGTATACACCACGTGAAATGGAGCACCAGTTCAGGGATGCTCAGGTCAAGGCGGTGGTGATTGTGGCCAATTTTGCATCAAACCTTGAAAAAATAATAAAGAATACTTCTATTCAGCATGTTATTGTAACAGAGCTGGGTGATATGCTCGGAGGACTAAAAGGAAGTATCGTAAATTTTGTAGTCAGGCATATCAAAAAAATGGTACCTTCTTTTAACCTGCCAAAGGCCATTAGCTTTAAGCGGCTATTGAAAGAAGGAGGTGACCTTGAATACAAGAGACCTGAAATGGATCAGGAAGATCTGGCATTTTTACAATATACAGGAGGAACCACAGGAGTTTCCAAAGGAGCTCAGCTCTCTCACAGGAATATAGTAGCGCATACCCAGCAGATCAAACACTGGTTTGCCCCACTTTTGGAAGAAGGAAAAACCGAATTGATGATAACTGCTATTCCTTTGTATCACATTTTTGCCCTGTCAGTCAATGGCATATTTATGCTCAGGATCGGAGCAAAGAATGTACTTATCACTAATCCGCGAGATATGAAAGGATTTGTGAAGGAATTGAAGAAGCATAAGTTTACTTTATTTACCGGAGTTAATACGCTGTTTAACGGTCTGCTCAATCAGCCAGAATTCGGCGAAGTTGATTTCTCTTCAGTAAAAGGTGCTATTGGTGGCGGTATGGCCGTTCAGGATGCCGTTGCGAAAAAGTGGGAACAAGTTACCGGCGGGCCTTTGGTCGAGGGATATGGTTTAAGTGAAACATCTCCGGTACTATCTGTCAACCCGCTGGACGGTACTCATAAAATGGGAACAATAGGTCTTCCTGTTTCCAGTACCGAGATGGCTTTATTCGATGAAAACGGGAATAAGCTTGGGAAAGGTGAAGTAGGAGAGATATGTGCCCGCGGACCTCAGGTAATGCGTGGTTACTGGAAAAGGGAGGAAGAAAGTAGTAAAGTTTTCTTTGAAGGTGATTGGTTCAGAACTGGCGACATGGGACAAATGGATGACGAAGGCTTTTTCAAAATAGTGGACAGAAAAAAGGATATGATCAATGTCTCTGGTTTTAATGTCTATCCTAATGAAGTAGAAAATGTAGTGGCGGACCATCCGAAGGTACTTGAAGTAGCGGCCATTGGTGTGCCCGATCCGAAATCAAATGAAGCTGTTAAAATTTTCGTGGTGAAAAAAGACCAGTCACTGACTGCGGAAGAACTTGACGCCTTTTGTGATGAAAACTTAACTGGTTATAAAAGACCAAAGCACATAGAGTTTACTAACGAGCTCCCTAAATCCAATGTTGGAAAAATATTGAGAAGGGAGCTGCGGGAGCAGGAGGTGATAACTTCTAAATAAGAGATGTGAGTAAAAAGGCGGAATGCTGTTTCCCGTGTTTGAATACCGGGGAACAGCATTTTTATTTTATAAGCCAATTAAAATATTTTCTATTGTAGTGACCTTCTTGACATCATGCTTTATTAGATTTAGTTTTGCGCGTCCTTTAATCTGCATATTTTGACCTCGATAAACAAATCCCGAATTAGCGTTTTTATAGAAGAAAACCCTTTAAAAGCTATACTTTTAGCGGCTCTGGTGCTCAGGCTTTTAGCGGCCTTCTTTTCAAAAGGTTACGCTTTTCACGATGACCATTTCTGTGTGATCAGGGTGGCCAATAGCTGGGCGGAAGGTATTCCTCAATGGCTCCAGGGTGAGCATCCTCCCAAGCACAGTATGGTCTATGCCGGAGCCAACGCCATACTCATGTGGTTAATGAGTACACTCGGCATTACTGATCCTGAGGTAAAAGCAACTGTACTTAGACTGGTTCATGCATTATACTCTATGTTCACGGTTTATTTCGGGTTTAAAATAACAGCACTTATATCCAATAAAAGAAATGCCATACTTGCCGGATGGATTTTGGCTGTGCTCTGGTTCATGCCTTATCTAAGTGTTAAATACCTGGCAGAACTGGTGTGTGCGCCCCCTGTTCTTGCCGGTTTTTATATTATTTTAAAAGCCGAAAGAGCTCGGGTCAGGAAATGGGCTCCATGGATTCTTGCAGGAGCATTATTTGGCCTGTCTTTTACCATACGGCTTCATATTATATTGTTTGCCGGTGGTTTGGGGCTTGTTCTCCTATTTAGAAAACAATGGCTTGAGAGTATATTGTTTACCATCGGATTCCTGTTGTTGACATTTGTATTAATAGGTATTCCTGACATATTGTTCTTTGATTATCCGTACCAGTATGTGGTAGACTACTTCATTTACAATAGCGAAAATGCATACAATTACATTACGGGCTCACCTTTTAAATTTCTACTTACAACTTTTGGTTTTCTGGTGCCACCAGTAAGTGTCTTTTTAATGTGGGGCTATATAAAAACCTGGAAAATCGAGCCTAAAATGTTTCTGGCAGTCCTGATTTTCTTTTTAGTACATTCCTTTTTTCCCAATAAACAGGAGCGTTTTCTGCTTCCTATGTATCCTCTTCTTATTATTCTCGGGGTGATAGGTTGGAATAACTTTAAGGACCACTCGCGATTCTGGCAGGGGCATCAGTCTTTATACAGAGGTCTTTGGAAGTTTTTCTGGACTATTAACATTATTGCAGCTGTAGCACTGGCTCTTACCTTTACCAAGAAAGACAGAGTTGCTCCGTTGTACTACTTGTCCAGGCAAACCGATGTGAAGGCAGTGATCATTGAAAGTGAACGTGGAAAAGTGAAGCAACCGCCAGTGTACTACCTGGGGAACAATTGCGCAGATTTTGATGAAGTGGAAAACGGCGAGCTTGGTTTTGATCAGTTTGAGGCAAGGCAAAAATATGCTGATCCCGAATTCATAGTAACCTTTAACCTGGGCAAAGACAAAACCATACAGGAGCTATCTGATGAAATAGCAAGCACCGGAAAAGAACCGAATTATATCATTTTCAAGGGAGATCAGGATTTTGAAGCCAGAATGAAGCGGATACAGGAGTTCTTCCCGTGCAAGCAACTGGTATTGGTAAAGGAGATAAACCCTTCGACCTTTGACCTGTTGCTTCATGTTTTAAATCCGAGAGTACACCGAAACACTATGGCACGGATCTACCGGGTAGAGTAGTTATTTTTTAAAATTAGTTTTCCATGCTAATCCTACGCTGTAGAAAAAATCTGGTGCGTTTTCGTTAAGAGGTAGTCCAATGGATGTATCCAGTTGAATATTATCGCTTGCCAGATAAGTAACACCGGCATCTATACTGTGCGTAGAGGGTATGTCAGTAGCAAAATACCCGAATATTTCAGCAAAAGCCCCTACCTTGCCAGAAAGAGAGACGCTGAAGGCTGAAGAATAAGCCCACGTGGTTTCTCTTGAGTCATCCCAGTCAGCTCCGAACCCGTGTGACCATGAATAGCGGTCATTGAATACATGCTCAAACAGTAATCGTCCTCCATAATTTATTTTCTCGCTTTGAAACTCTTCCTTGGCAGGTTCAGGAAAGGATATAGCTGTAGCCAGACTTATCCGCGGTATCCAGAAGTTCTGATCAATTAGTTTCAGTTTTGGGCTTAGTATTAGCGGAGTTACTCCTGACAAGCTATTCTCGATGTCATATGCATCGACTTTTAATGTTAAATAGTTAGCCAGAACTCTAAGCTCAAGCCATTCGGCCAAGCCGTATTTAACGCTGAGGTTAGGAGCGGTAATGCTTTTAAATTCAATTCCTTCGTCCTCATACCTGGTGTTCATATAGCCCATTTCAATTTGAAAGGTACCGGGAGATATCAGCTTAACGGCATCAGTAGTGGTAGGGCGGTCAGTGAAGATGGTTTCCTGAGAAAATGCGAAATAAGGGGTTAATAGCAGTAAAATCTTTAGAAAGTGTTTCATGGGGTAAATTATTTTAATGAGTATAGGTTTAGGTCCGACTCCAGCGCATTGAAGTCTAAAAACACCTAAATATGCAGATTACAGGTCAATAATCGAATTATTTATTGATCAATATATTTTTGTTGAGGTTTCATTTGATGGGAAAAAAATCGTATTTTTCATTAAGGTTATCATATAAAAGTTAATGTATTGTTCAGGCTGTACAAGCATTAATTATTATATTCAATTGATTATTATTGTGTTATTAAATTTGGAAGGTGAAAAGCCTTTGAATAAACTTTACATTGATGGGTGGATTAACCAGAAATATCAAGCTGGAACATTTTAGTAACCTTGTTTCAGTAGCTTCTGCTGATGGATTTATAGAAGATGCGGAAAGGGAATTTCTACAGGAAAGGGCAATGGAGTTTGGTTTGTTGCCGGAGCAGATAGCTGCGGTAATGGCTAATATTGAAACGCTTGAATTCGTTGTTCCGGAATTACCGGAGGATAGGGAGGAACAGCTTGCAGATGTTGTTTTCATGTCTATGGTTGATGGTATTATAGAGGAAAGGGAGTATATGTTGTGCCTGAATATTGCTGAAAGACTTGAGCTTAAGAAGGCTGACCTGGATGAAGTAATAGCATTGACAAAAAGGCTTTGGGGCCGAAATAACTAGTTTAATCTTTAAAAAATTGTTGTCATGATTGGATTTTTTGAACACCAGTACCTTGCTTATAAAAAGAATCACCTGAGTAACCTTATTGCTCTTGCCAAAGTGGATGGGCATTTACACGCGGAAGAGGAAAAGATGCTGTATAAGGTTGGGGCCAAATACGGCCTGAAGGACCGGCAAATCGCTTCTCTGATAAGAAGTGAGAAAAAAGTCACACTGAACGTGCCAGAGGGGCACGATCAGAAAATGAACCAGCTTTATGACCTGGTTATGATGGTCTATGCGGATGATGTGGTGGAGGAGAGTGAAGTTGAATTTTGTGAAGAACTCATGTCCAAGTTTGGTTTCAAAAAGTCGGTTGTAAAGTGGATGATAGAAATGTTTGAGAAAGGAAATCCTCCCACACCGGAGGCATGGGAGGATCTGAAAAAGGTTGCGGCAGAAAAATATGTTGCCTGATAGAATATTTATCAGATGATAGATATTCCGAAGAATTTATCCAATACTGTATTTATAAAGATCAGTCCTAATAAAATAGGGGCAATATAAACGAGGATCAGGTTAATGGCTTTCTCCATAAATGAACCTTTGTAACCTTCGTTACCCTCACTAATCTCAGCAGACAGGTTGTTTGTTTTCCACTTAATTGCTATAAAGATGGACATAAGGCACCCACCCAGTGGTAAGCTGATATCCGAGAATACTTCCGATACAAAGTCAAGGAAGGACTTTCCACCATAAAAATCAAGTGATGAGAATGCATCTACAGCGCCTTGCGACAACATACTTGGTAGACCCACAACAAAAATAAAAACAGCTAGCAACCACACAACAGCTTTTCTTGGAAGTTTTTTCTCGTCAACAAGGTATGCCACAGGAACTTCCAGAAGTGATATGGTGGATGTCAACGCTGCAAAGCAAAGTAACAGGAAGAAGCCACCCCCAACAATTTTACCAATAACAGGTCCCATGGCGTTGAATACACCCGGTAGCGCCACAAAAACAAGCCCGGGGCCTTCAGATGGCGTTTGTCCCTGGGAAAATACCAGTGGGAATATCAGCAGGCCGGCAAGAAATGCTACTGAAACGTCCATAATTGATATCATGGCTGCTGATGAAACAATATTTTGTTTTTTATCTATATAAGAACCGTAAGTGATCAAAGCTCCCATACCCAGTGAAAGCGAGAAAAAGGCCTGTCCTAAAGCTGAGTATATAGTTTCAAGATTGAGTTTGCTGATATCGGGAAGCAGGTAAAATTTGATACCCTCAATGGCGTTGTCCAGCGTTAAACTATAGACAATCAACCCAAGAAGAATTACGTATAGCATGGGCATCAATATTTTTGAGGCCCTTTCGATACCTCCGGAAACACCCTTAACCACTATAAAGGCCGTGATGATCATAAAACATACTGAAAAAATAAGATTGTCCCATATATCGCTCACGTAGCCTCCAAAGAAGCTTCTGAAATCGTCTGATTGTAAAAGGTTTCCAAATGATATTTCCAGAAAATAACCAAATGCCCAGCCAGCCACTACATTGTAGAATGACAGGATCATGATGCCACAAAGTATTCCGAAAAGTCCTAGCATGCCCCATCTTTTTCCGCCAATCGATTTATAAGATCCATAAGCATCTTTCTGTGCCCGTCTCCCGATGGCTATTTCCCCTATCATAATGGGGAAGCAGATCAGAAATGTGCAGATTAAATAAACCAAAAGAAACATAGCGCCTCCATTCTGACCCACTTCGTAAGGAAATTTCCATATATTCCCCAAACCGACAGCAGAACCTGCTGCCGCAACAATAAAACCTATCCGGCTCGAAAAGCCTCCTCTATTTGCCATAATTTTTAATTTTGAGGGCTGAAAATATGGACAATTTCTGATTATTCAAAAGAAAAATTGGGAGTGGGATGTATTTCTTGATATGCGGTACCAAAATATTTGATTTGATCAATTCATTCGGTGATTCTTTATTGAATATATTTTGTGCTATATGATTGCAAACGTTTTAGGCACTCAGTAATAATGTAAACTCTACATTACGGGAGTAAAATTAATCTGCCTGATTTTGGGTGACTTTAAATGAAAGCTTCATCTAATATTTAGAACACATAGCACCTTGATATTGTATATTATATAAATAGGTAGCATTCTTTCGTTTATAAAATATAACTTTGGCTCTGAGACCAGAATTTAGAGATAAGATGGATTCACTAAGACAACTGACCACTAAGGAAAAAGCGCTTCAAATTAACCTGAGCAGGCATATTTACGGGTCATTTGCTGAGATAGGAGCGGGGCAGGATGTCGCCGCTAATTTTTTTAAGGCGGGAGGGGCTTCAGGCACTATAGCCAAGACTATGTCTGCTTATGATATGAGCTTTAGTGATGCTATTTATGGTATGTGTGAGCGGTATGTCTGTGAACCCAGGCTAATGAAAATGCTTGAGCATGAGTATGATCTTCTTATAGAACGATTACCTCACAGAGCACCAAACACTCAGTTTTTTGCTTTTGCCAATACAGTGGAGGCTTTAAACTACGAACGTACCAATCAGCCACACGGTTGGATTGGCCTGCGTTTTCAGTGTACTCCGGGGTCGGCTTATAATGAGTGTATAATTCATGTCAAGATGCATGATAATGATGCGGTGCTACAGCAGCAGGCACTGGGTATAATAGGTGTTAATCTCATTTTTGGCTGTTTTTTCATTCAAGACCCTGAGGAATTGTTGGATTCACTCATCGATGGGCTCACTCCGGGGAGAATTGAAATTGACATGTTCAGGATCTACGGGCCTGATTTTAAACATGTGGATAACAGGCTGATGAGTCTAAAACTCGTAAAAAGTGGTATGACCAGTGCTGCTATGTTTGGCCCGGATGGCAATGTTATGCAGCCGTCTGAAGCTCTTTATAAAAAGAATGTTTTGGTACTTCGTGGGCGCTTCAGACCGGTAACACACGTTAATGTGGATATGCTGCTGACTGCCAGGAGGCACTTTAAGAACGAAACCGATGTAGACAAAAGTAAAATTGTAGTACTTACCGAGCTTACCCTTCATGACTTGCGAACTGAAGGAGAGATAGATGAAAAGGATTTTTTAAACAGGGTGGATATTATTTGTTCGCTGGGGCAAAATGTTATGATCTCCAACTATCCTGAGTATTATAAATTGGTAGATTACCTCTCAGGAATCACCAGGGGAAGGAAAATCGGTATTATTCTCGGTATTTATAACCTGCAACGTGTCTTTGAAGAGAAGTATTATACTAACCTCCGGGGTGGTGTGCTGGAAGCCTTTGGTACGCTGTTTGGCAATAATGTAACGTTATATGTCTATCCTTCTCACAAAATAGGAGGGGAAGGGCTTTACACTCTTGATAATTTTGAGCTGCCGGCAAATTTGCACGGTTTATATCAGTATTTGATTGATAACAATAAGCTGGTTAATATAAAAGGTGCCAACGTTGATAACCTGCATATTATTTCTGATAACGTGCTGGCTATGATCAAATCAGGTAAAGAGGGGTGGGAGAAGATGGTACCGAGAAAGGTAGTAAGCGCCATTAAAGACAGGTGCCTGTTCGACTATCCTTGTGAAACAGGAATTGAAGCGGACGTTGAAGATAAAGTTGAAGAGCTTAAAAAGAAAAAGGCAGGTTAAAAGAAGGAGCTACTTTTACTGGCCGCATCTTCCATCATTTCTTCTGCGCGCTGCTGTCCCAGGTATTTATCTATAAAGTGATGGGCAATATAGAGGGTAGGGGTCATGATAATGGCAATACCAAATTTGTAGATGTAATTGATAATGCCCACTGACATAACCTGTGAAAATGACCACTTGGCATCTGCCGGTGCAAGTAAATAAAAAGCAATCAGGAGCACAACAAAGCTATCAATCAGCTGTGAAACCAAAGTGGAGCCGGTCGCACGAAGCCAGAGCATTTTACTTCCTGTGATTATCCTAAGTTTGTGAAATACGAAAACGTCTAGCAGCTGGCCAATCAGAAAGGCTACCAGCGAACCGACAATGATTCTTGCTCCTTGTATAAAGACTTTGTCAAAGGCATAATTCATATTGAAGGCATTGCCGGCTTCGTCCTTACTATTGATCTCCAGCCAGAAATCTGCCGGTGTCAGCCAGCTCACAGCAGCAATAATCAGAAAAGCATACGATATAAAAATCACGGTGAGGTAGCTGATCTTTTTTACACCTTCTTTACCAAAGTATTCATTGATAATATCTGTCGTAACAAATACTACAGGCCATAATACCACACCAGCCGTCAGGTTAAAATCTAATGTCCAGCCTCCGAAAAGGTTGATTTGAGCAGGATTAAACCCAAATGTGCTTTCGAGTGAGAATATTTTGATACCTACCAGCTCGGCTAATATGGCATTGGTTAGAAATATGCCACTGAGAATTATGAATAGATTAGTCTTTTTATCAATAATATGCTTCATAAATCCGGTATGTCAATAGCTTCTCCTTCGGTGGCAAGTTGAGTATTTTCGAAAACGGCCCTGGCTTCTGTCAGAAAAGGTGTAAGGTCGTTATATCTTGCGGAGTAATGTCCAATAAGCAGTTGCCCGACATTTGCCTTTTTTGCAATTTCGGCGGCCTGGGTTGTTGTTGAGTGAAAAGTCTGGGTAGCCCACATCTCTTTAGCATTTAGAAATGTGGCCTCATGGTATAATAAATCGACTCCTGCAATATTCGGGATAATCGACTCTTCATATTTGGTGTCGGAGCAATAAGCATATGACCTTGACTTTCTTGGAGGTAGTGTAAGGTCTGCATTCCTGTAAATCAGGTTTCCCTCGTCGTCATAAATATCTTCCCCCTTTTTTAGCAATGCAATATGGGCCAGGGAGATTTTTTGAGGTAGTTTTTCCTTATTGAGCCTCATAGGTTTTGGTTTTTCCTTGAAAAGGAATCCGCAGCAGGGGACCCTGTGAAAAAGTGGAAAACTACTTACCTCAACTGAGTTGTCTTCAAAGAGTAGCTCCGGTTGGTGAGGGACAAGTTCTTTAAACCGAATATTGTAATTAAGTACAGTATCTGAATATTTGAGCTGTGTAGTTATAATGTCTCGTAAACCCTTCTGACCATATATGTAAAGATCACTCTTTCTTCTGAGCAGATGCATGGTGAAGATCAGCCCCATTAAACCGAGGTAATGGTCTCCGTGGAGATGGCTGATAAATATATGGCTTATTCTCAGGGTTTTGCACTTATACCTGGAGAGTTGCATTTGTGTAGCCTCACCGCAGTCTATTAGAAAATAGTGGTTCTGCACATTAAGCAATTGGGCTGAATGGTGCCTGCCATAAGCAGGCATTGCCGAATTTGATCCAAGTATTTTTAATTGAAATGACAAGTTTTTCTACCCTACTCAATTCTCATCCTCGCCCTGTTTCAGATCATTCTCCAGCTCATTCATGAATACAGCATCTATGGCCTCTTCTACAGTAGGGAGAATATTTAACACACTGTCTAATTGAGATATTTTTATCAGTTTCATAGTATGCTCTGAAAGTCCTGAAAGAACGAAAATACCGCCATTCTCCTGGATAACCCTATTTCCTACGAGCAAAGCGCTCAACCCGGAAGAGTCCGTATACTTAACACCGGAAAGATCCAGAATAATGTTCTTGGCGCCTTCAGCATGAATAGTTATCAGCTCTGATTTCAGATTGGGGGCAATATTGGAATCCAACTTCTCTTCATGAAGTTTTAAAAGACAATATTTCTCTTGTTTATCTATAGTGTATTTCATTTTTATTTGTTTTAAGGCGGCTGATATTCACCCGCAGACTAATTGATTGCTTCTATAATGCTGTTTTCAATCCTATCGTTCACCCGGGCGTAGTCTTGCTTCTGAAAAGGCTCGCCGGTAAATTTCTCGAAGAGTTCAAGATACCTATCAGAAATTGAATTTACAACCTCGTCGGTCATTTCAGGTATCTTTTGACCATCCTTCCCCTGAAAACCCTGTGATATTAACCATTGTCTAACGAATTCTTTGGAAAGTTGTTTCTGAGCCTCACCGTTTTTCTGTCGCTCTTCATATCCCTCAGCGTAAAAATATCTTGATGAGTCCGGTGTATGAATTTCATCGATAAGGTATATGGTATCATTGAGCTTTCCGAACTCATACTTGGTATCTACAAGGATCAACCCTCTCTCTTTTGCCATTTCACTACCTTTTTGGAAAAGCTTCCTTGTATAATCTTCCAGTTGTTCGTATTCTTTTTCTGACACCAGTCCTTTGGTTATTATATCTTCCCTCGAAATATCTTCGTCATGTCCTTCATGTGCTTTGGTCGTAGGGGTAATAATAGGTTCAGGAAGTTTGTCATTTTCTTTTAACCCCTCGGGTAACCTTACACCGCAGACTGACCTTTTCCCATCCCGGTACTCTCTCCACGCATGGCCTGCAAGGTATCCTCTTATCACCATTTCTACAGGAAATGTTTCGCAGGTTATACCTATGGCTACATTCGGGTCAGGTGTGTGGGCCAGCCAGTTGGGGCAGATGTTTTTTGTTGCTTCGAGGTTTTTAGTTGCTATCTGGTTCAACACCTGTCCCTTGAAAGGGATGGGTCGCGGCAGAATTACATCAAAGGCTGAAATCCTGTCAGTAGCAACCATAGCCATTTTATTGCCAAAATAATAGATATCACGGACTTTGCCCCGATAAAAGTTAGTCTGGCCTTTAAAATTAAAATTTGTTTCTTTCAGTGCGTTCATAGGATGCCAGCAAATTTAGGTATGTACGCAGATATTAAAAACACTATTTGATTTATTTACGCTCTCATATAGAGAAATGTAATCAACTTGTTTGTCTGGTGGGTGCACTGCTGATTCTCAGAGGTTTTACAGGCATCATCACCCCTTATGGCAGATACTTTTAATTTGCATCAAAAGGGGCGGTTTTAGTATCAACCAGCTGATTATTTTTATATATCTCCACTTTCATGAGTTTACCTTCTTCATTGTATGTTTGCCATTCATTTACCTTTCTGTTGGTCACAAACTCCCCTTCTTCTTTAAGCTGCCCGTTTTCATAATAGCTCCGGTATATGCCATGCATCTTATTGGCATGATAGGGCGTTTCCGATGCAAGGGTGCCATCAGGATAATAAGTTTTTCCTGTTTCGTACCTCATTCCAAATTTGAACAGTTGCTCGGATGCTTTATTGCCGTTTTCATGGTAAGTTGTTCTTAAGCCGTTCAGTCTGTTCTGGTCATATTGCTCGGTTACTTTTATTTTTCCGTTGCTGTGGAAGTGTTTCCATTCTCCATGAGGTTTGCCATTAAGATAATTTTCCTCGCTTATCAGCTGGCCGAGGGTGTCATATTTCAAAATTTTTTCTTCTGTCTGGTCTTTGCTCAGCTCGGTCATGATTTTAGGCTTGCCATTAGCATAGTATGCATAGCCTGTGCCTACTTTTTTGCCAGCATTATAGGTGTAGCGGTGTTCTACATTTCCATTGGCATAGTAGCCGATATTTTCGCCGTGGAGCTGTCCCTTCATGTACATTCCTTTGAGCAACAGGTGCCCTTGCCTGTCATAGGTTTTGAATGTCCCGGTTTTCTCTCCTTCGGCCATTTGTGACTCGGTTTCCAGCTGACCATTGGGGAAGTAGGTCTTATAATATCCATTCAGGATACCTTTGAGATAATTCCCCTCCGTCATTAGGGTGCCATCCTCATAATAGGTCTGGGTCATACCTGTTTGAAAGCCGTCTTTATAAGTAATTTTACGTTTTATTTTTCCGCCCGGGAAATACTCGAGAAGTATACCCTCAGGTTTGCCATTGACGAAATATCCCCGACTTCTGAGGCTTCCATTATTGTAGTTGGTATGCAGGCTATCGGCCAATTCATTGTTGCTGAAGTAACCCATCTGGATTAGCTGACCAGTTTCGGAATAGACTTTTACAGGGCCGTCTTTTTTACCGTTTATATAGGAAACAACCCGTTGTAGTTGGCCGCCCGGGTAGTACTCTTTAAATATGCCGTCTTTATACCCGTTTTTAAAAGAGCCTTCTACTGCTATGCCGGAATTGGGGTGATACTTAAGGTATTTACCTTCAATTACATCGGAACCATGCTTGCTTACATAATAAACCTCCATAAGAATTTCCTCTTCCTGATCATAATAGGTTCTTACTTCCTCCTGGGCATGGGTTAAAACCGGGAAAAGAATCAGAAGAATAAAATGTACATACCTTTTCATACTACAAAAGTAATGATTATTACAATACCTGCCAGAGTCATACAAATCCGGTTAATTTTGGTAGGAGACAATTATTTTACCAGATCAGTTCCTGAGGTATATAATTAAAAAGCCTTACGCTTTTAACGTAAGGCTTATCTTAAAATTATATTGGCTTCAACTTAGAGTTTTTCTATTACTATGGCAGAGGCCCCTCCACCTCCGTTGCAAATACCTGCAACTCCTATTGTGCCGTCATTTTGATGCAATACACTGTTTAGGGTAGTAATGATCCGTGCACCTGAACAGCCCAGAGGATGACCGAGGGCAACTGCGCCACCATTGACGTTAACTTTTGCAGGATCAAGCTCCAGCTTGGTGTTGTTTGCTATTGCCACCGCCGAAAACGCTTCATTGATTTCATAGAAGTCAACATCGGCTTTTTCAATTCCGGCAGCCTTCATTGCTTTTGGAATAGCCAGGGAAGGTGCCGTTGTGAACCACATCGGATCCTGAGCGGCATCGGCAAATCCTTTAATTTTTGCAATGGGTTTTACTCCTAATTGCTTAACTTTTTCTTCACTCATTAATATGATGGCAGAAGCACCATCGTTAATTGTGGAAGCGTTGGCAGCAGTTACAGTACCGTCTTTAGAAAATACAGGTCTTAGCGAGGTGATTTTGTCAAATCTGACATTCTTGTATTCCTCATCTTCATTTACTACCAGGGGATCGCCTTTTCTTTGGGGTACATCTACAGCAACAATTTCTTCAGCGAATTTGCCTGCCTCCCAGGCAGCAGCGGATCTTTTATATGAGTTGATGGCATATTCGTCCTGAGCTTCTCTGGAGATGTTCATCTCTTTAGCTGTATTATCGGCACAATTTCCCATGGCAAACTGGTTGTAAGCTTCCCAAAGTCCATCATGCATCAGGCCATCAATCAACTGTCCATGCCCATACTTATAACCAAATCTGGCATTTGGTAAGTAGTATGGAGTATTTGACATGCTTTCCATACCACCAGTCATTACCACATCATTTTGTCCCAACATGATCGATTGCGCTCCGAGCATAACAGCCTTCATGCCTGAAGAACACACTTTATTTACGGTAGTACAGGGTACATTATAGCCGATGCCTGCGCCAACAGCGGCTTGTCTCGCCGGTGCCTGGCCAAGTCCTGCTGATACTACGTTACCAAAATATACTTCGTTAATTTCTTTAGCATCTACACCAGCCTTTGATAAGGCACCTTTAATGGCAGCTGAGCCTAGCTGTACGGCAGTGAGGCTGGAAAGACTACCTCCAAAGCTTCCTATGGGAGTTCTTACGGCCGAAACGATATACACATCTTTCATAAATATAATCTTAGGGGTTTTTATGATTTAAAAAGAAAAGCCTAACTTTCGTTAGGCCAACAAAAATAACCAAATAGGGGCTAGTTTAAAAGGGCTCTCCTGTATAATATTCTACCAGTCCGGTTTATCAGATTCCTTGGGTTTGGTAGCCTTTCTTTTGTTTTGCTGGTAGTATTGAATCTCCTTGTTTTTGAGGGCTTCCAATATCATTTTCGCCTTTTCTTCTGAGATTTTCATTTCTTCAAGTTTATCGGCAGCAGAGCTCATCTGATCTTGTTTGTCCTTGTTTTCTTCTTCAGACTCTTTGCCATCTTCAGGCTTCTGTTTTTGTTCTTCTTTAGGTTTTCCGTCTTCTTTCTTCTCTCCATCTTTCTTGTCCTGCTGCTCTTGTTCCTCTTTTTCGTCACCTTTGCCCTCTTTTTCTTCGTCCTTCTGTTGCTCCTGATCTTTTTTCTCCTGATCTCCCTGCTTTTGCTGATCCTGCTTCTGTTGATCTTTCTTTTGGTCCTGCTTCTGCTGATCTTTCTCATCTTTATTCTGCTGGTCCTTATTCTGTTCCTCCTGCTCTTTCAACACCTTTTTCAAAAGCTCGTAATTATACCGGGCTTCTTCATTAGCCGGGTCAGCCTTTATAGCTTCCTTGAAATGTTCCAGGGCTTCTTTAAATTTTTTGGAGCGGTTTGCTATTACTCCAAGCTGTTGTTGGGCGACCGAACGAACTAGATTGTCCTTACTGTCCACTACAGCCTGATAGTTATTGACAGCATTGGTGGTATCTTTGAGTTTATAGTATGCATTGGCCATGTTAAGTATAATGTTGTCATCCTCAACCTGCATGGAATCAACCAGATAAAGGTAATTATCCAGCGCCCTTTGGTAGTCACCGTTGTTGTAGGCCGTTTTAGCCTCTTTTTTTAACTTATTGACTTTTGCTATCTTATCAAGATCGGTCCACGAACTGAAAGTAACAAGGAGTATGGCAAACAAATACTTCATATCTTGATTGTTTTGACACTGGTAAGAAGATCAGTGATCAGCAGTAGCAGAGCGATACCTAAAAAGTAGTAATACCTGTTGGCCGAAACGTCGATCTGCCGGGAATCCCTCAGCTCACCTTCAATATTGTTTATTGTATTGATCAATCGCGAAACGTCATTATTAGTTTCATTGATCTCAAAATACTTGCCGCCTGTTTCTGAGGCCAGCTTTTTTAATGTTCTGCTATCGAGTTTGGTTACTACATCATTGCCTTCTTTGTCCTTTTTATAAACACCACCTACCCGGATTTTGCTTCCACGCTCTGTACCGACACCCAGGGTAAATAGTTTAATGCCCTGATCCTCTATTTCCCGGGCTACTTCTTCCGTTTCTTCTCCAAAATCTTCTCCGTCGCTGATCAGTATAATGGCTTTTGATTTTTGCTGTGTAATGGGCGATTCTTCATTGTTTAATTTTTCCAGAGCCAGTTCAAGGGGAGGAGTAAAGTCGGTACCCATGTTGGGAACCAGCTTTGTATTCAAAGTTTCAATGAATAGGTTAAGTGCATTTTGGTCAAAAGTTAGCGGAGCCTGCATGAAAGCTTCGGAAGAAAAGATGATAATTCCGATGCGATCTGAGCTGAATGCTTCAACAATGTTTTTTAATTCAAACTTGACTTTTTCCAGCCGGGTGGGTTGCACATCATTGGCATTCATGGATTGTGAGAGGTCTACCAAAACAAAAATGTCTTTCCCCACTGATTTTACTTCCCTTTTAGATTCCCCAAATGAAGGTCCCAATAGGGCTATGATAAATAATGCGAAATAGATGGACCTGATACTTAACTTTATAAATACAGAGCTGTAGGGAGTACTCAGTTTTTTTGCGATGCTGATCACTCGCAGCAGGTATAACAAATAAAAAATAATAAAAAGCGTGATGAATGTAATTTCCAATCCACTTAGGGAATAGAGCCAGCTCATATTTAAAAAGTTAGTTTTTAAAAACTATATGGGACAAATATATAAAAGCAGCCTTTGGGCTCAAATACCATTGGTCACAAAACAAAATTTTGATGGTAAAAACACTGATTAAACGATGCTGGGAACGATTTAGTTTATTGTTTGAAATTTTATTAAAAAAAGTTTCTTGGGGAACTTGGTTAAATGGAAAGAGTTCATTTATATTTGCACTCTCTTTCGGAGACAGTGACGTTGGTAAGTGCTGAAAAAGATGGGTAATAGTTATTTTAGAAGCACAAAAAGAGTGTTTTTATAAACATCCGGAGAGGTGGGTGAGTGGCTGAAACCAGCAGTTTGCTAAACTGTCGTACTTGGAAACAGGTACCGGGGGTTCGAATCCCCCCCTCTCCGCTGGCTCGATTTGAGCACCTGATAACGATCAGGAAGAAAATTAAAGTTTTAATAGAGTTCGGGGCGTAGCGCAGTCCGGTTAGCGTACCTGGTTTGGGACCAGGGGGTCGCAGGTTCGAATCCTGCCGCCCCGACTTATTTTTTTAAGAATTTAGACTTCTGGATTACCAGATTTAGGTTCCGTAGCTCAACTGGATAGAGCAACTGCCTTCTAAGCAGTAGGTTCGGGGTTCGAGTCCCTGCGGGATCACGATGCGAGGCAAACTGTATCTTCAGTTTGTCTTTTTTTATGCCGTATTTTTAAAGTAATCGGCTAGCAGAAAATCAGTAAGCCGCGCTCATTGATATATTATACAGTTTGCCAACTGCTATTAACTACTTTCTGTCAAACACGGAGGCAAAAAGTTAATATCTGCCAGGATGCTCGGTCTAACCCCTAATAGTTTCTGTACCTAATCATCTGTAAGAAGAAAATCAATAACCAGTCTTTCAAAATCATCACTGTTTTCGACATTGGATAGGTGAACAACGGGAAGTATCACCAGCCGGGCCCCTGGAATGGATGCTGCAATCTCCTCACTGTGTTCAGGAAGTGTGACGCCGTCGTATGCTCCACCTATGACCAGTGTCGGGTTAGGTATCAACGTAATGGTTCTTCGCAGATCGGTATCCCGTACAGCAGCAAAGGAACCCGCCAGGCCCTGCGGTGAGGTGTCCAATACCATTTTCCTGAATTTGGAAACAGTACTGTCCCGTGCCTCAATCATTTTTTGAGGGAACCAGTTACCAATAAACATATCACCATAGGCGTGCATGGAGGCTCCTGCATTTAACGAGATGATATGCTCATTCCATTGAGCTTGGGGGCCGAGGTGGGAGGAGGTGTTGGCAAGCACCAGTCTGTTTATCCTATCGGGTGCATGGATGGCTAACCATTGACCAATAAAGCCTCCTAAGGATAAACCGCAGAAATGCGCGTGTTGTATATTCAAATGGTTCATTAGTTCAATGACATCCCATCCCATTCGGGCTATGGAATAATTTCCCGCAGGGGCATCAGAAGATCCATGACCACGAGTATCAAAACGAAGAATTCTGAAATGCTGAGTAAAGGCAGGTATTTGTCCCTCCCACATGCGAAAATTGGTAGCTATCGAGTTAGATAAAATAAGTACCGGTGCGTCTTCAGGGCCGTCGAGCTTAAAGGCTATCTGCTGCCCATCGCCAGTGGTAAAGTATTGTGCTTCTTTTGTAGTGAGTAAATCAGTTTGCTGCTTCATAGTAGTTAAATAGTTTTTAATTGTTAATAGACGATAACCTTCACCACTTGCTCCATTAATAGATAACAGCGCAAGTGTAAGAGCCAGTAAGTGCCGACCCGCAGGTGGATAAGTTGCTTTTTTCTGTTGCATATTGATCGTTTGTTGATTTGTATCGTAAGAGATACGAAGGTAGGGCGTGGGAAAAACCGTCGCCTGTAAAAAGTAAGGTATCTCTTGTAACCATTAAGGTTTATGAAAAAACAGCTTTATCAGCCCTTCGAACTACATATGTCAGACTTGGCTTACTGGAAACAGCATGCCCTGGTGTATCATTTTTTTGAAATTATACGAATTGAACAAGGAGAAGGTAATCGTGAAGTAAATGAAAACTTCTATGACTACTCGGAGGGAGATATATTTCTGTTTACGCCACTCGACTGCAGGGGCTTCCGGAGTGATAAGGAGACACGGATTTGCTCCATCAGGTTTTCTCATGTATTTCTAACCCAGTATAAAAGTGCCGGGGAGCGTGAAAGCGTAACCCGATGGCTGAAACAGTTAGAACAGATATTTTATCACCATAACCGCTTTCAGCCGCTGATAATAAAGGACGTCGCCGACCGTACGGCGATAATATCGCTTATAGATAACCTGACGGGAGAATATGATCGAAAAGAGGCCTATTATGAAGACAATCTCCGACATCTGATCACACTTATACTTAATATACTTATGAGGAGCGTGGTGAATGAGCAAAGGGGTGAGGGTTGTAATTTTAAAGAAGAACCTCTTATTAATAAACTCTTGCTGCACGTCAGGCAAAATATCCATGATAAGGAAAAGATCAAAACTGCATACCTGGCTGAGCGGTTTAGCTTGTCTAAAACGTATGTAGGGGAATACTTCAAAAAAATAACCGGTGAAAGTCTGCAAAGCTATATTACTTTGTATAAGATGAAACTGGTAGAGCAGCGACTGACGAGCAGCACTCTTTCGATCAGTGAAATTGCACACGAGCTTGATTTTAGTGACGGTAGCCATTTGAGCAGCCAGTTTAAAAAACATATGGGGGTGAGCCCGACGGCATACCGGAGTAAACATGTTAAGGCTGAGCAGGGATAGATAAAGGGTTAACTTAGTCGGAAATCAGTGGGCTTCGGTATATTTACTTTTAACCGTTTTTGCCTGTGATCAGAGATTCTGCAAAACCATTTGGCATGAACGTGCTCGCTATAACCAAACAGAAAGAATTATGTGTCGATATGGAATGACTTCATATAAGCCTCACTATGCTTGTTTTAATTGTTGCAAAGCTTTTAAAAGAAGATTATTGGCCGATATAGAAAGAGGTTCCCCTAAGTATCACGAGGCAACCATTGCCAAATGTCCGCAGTGTGGCGGGCTAATGGCTGACATGGGTTTGGACTTTAAATCTCCGAAACGGAACGAAACTAAAGCATGGCAGCATATGAGTAATTTATATACTGCCGGCATTACTTTTCACTCCTGCGGGTGCAGCGGTCCCGGGTATATTCCTAAAGATCATGAGGCATTGTTGGGGTACCTGGAGCAGGTTAAAAACAGGTACATTGACCACCGTCGTTTTTGGCAGCACCGGGTCGAGCCTGCCAATGATAGTGAAAAACAAAAGGATTGGGATGCGAATATGCTATACTTGTATACCATTCCTCAAAATTTAAAAGCAGGAACCGGGAAAAAAAGAAAGATTGATACTGATAAGGCGATTGATTACTGGGCTGGTAAGATTAAAGATGTTGAAAGGAAGATTGAAGAGTTGACTGAGAATTAAGGATAGACAAGGGGTTCAAACACCTAATCTTCTTATTTTAAGAAAAGCCTTATTTGGGATACTGACATTGATAGCATTGATTGGGAAAAGAAATACAAAGCAGTAATTAGAAGAGTTTTTGAACGGGGGAGTGAGGAAGAAAAGAAGGAGATCGTTCGTTTTTATGGTGAAGAAAAACTAAGGTCTACTGCAAGGTAAGATGAATTTCGTATTCAGTTGTTTTTTTGGTTAGTGCAAAAAGGTTTGAATTTTGTAGCTTTGCCGTGTGAATAGCAAACCTTCTATACAGGATTTCTACAATGCCGAATTACGCTGGATTCCGGAAAACCTGCAAAAAGGGATAGGAAATTTCAATGTCTTCAAGTTTAATGGGAGCCGGGACAAAAAACTTGGCCCGGTGCCATTTGTTAGAAAGGACTTTTACAAGATAAGTTTATTAACTGGAAACTGGCGGATATATTTTGGAGACAGAGTAATCGAAACAGGCGCACAGAGCATTCTCTTTTCTAACCCATTACTGTCTTATCAATGGGAACCTGTTGGAGAGTCGCCAAATGGCTATTGCTGCCTTTTTACGGCGTCTTTCTTTAGTAATTTCGGCAAATTATCAGAGTACCCTTTATTTCAGCCAAATATTATTCCTGTATTCGAATTATCCAATGATGAAGGCAGTTACATCAAAGCTCTTTTTGAACGCATGTTTGAAGAAATTAGCTCTGATTACATCTACAGATACGATGCTCTCAAAAACCTGACCTTTGATATAGTTCACACTGTGTTAAAAAAGAGATCAGCCAGAATTTCCAATTTTGGGTCGAACTCTGCACAGAGAATATCAGTCCAATTTCTGGAACTGCTTGAGCGTCAGTTTCCTATAGAAAACCTGCAGAGGAGACTGGAATTACGCTCAGCCTCAGATTATGCTGACAGACTGGCTATACATGTAAATCACCTCAATAAAGCGCTGAAAAAGACCACTAATAAAACAACTACGGTACTTATTGCTGAAAGAGTAATACAGGAGGCGAAGATTTTGTTGGAAAAAACCAATTGGAGTGTTTCTGATATTGCACAATCTCTCGGGTTCAATGAGGTCACCCATTTCAATAACTTTTTCAAAAAACATGAGAATACGAGTCCATCTAAGTTTAGAATGGATTGGATTTCGTAATTTCAGGATTGAATTTTGTTAACCCCAGGCCGGTCCTAACTATTAATTTTGAGCTTGTTTTTAATTATTAAAACAGTGCTTAGATATGAACGCAATTATATGGCCTGAGTCGTATTTACCAGGAACTACGGATAATTATTGCTCCAATGAAGTAATCATTCCAAACCTAAAAACAACAGAAGTTTGGCCGTTTTTAAACAATACCAACGCGTGGCCTCAGTATTATGAAAATGCTTCCGAGATCATTTTTTATGATAACACGGGGCCGGAACTTCGCATAGGAGCTAGATTTTGTTTTATAACATTTGGATTTTTGGTGGAATCAGAAGTGGTAGAGTATGTACCCCCGGTTGACGGGCATCCTGCACGAGTAGCATGGCACGGATGGGTAGAGGGAGATGATAACCAGCGGCTGGATGTACATCATGCATGGTTAATCGAAGATTTGCCAGGTAATAGAGTTAGAGTATTAACACAGGAAACTCAAATAGGCAAACCAGCAAAGGAACTGGCCTCGACCAAGCCAAACCCAATGATCAATGCGCATCAGGATTGGCTGGACGGGCTTGTAGCTGCTGCACAGGAAAAAACTAAAACCAAATAACGTCATCAAGCTTGTTTAAACCGGGTGTTTTTTTCTTAGGCGCAAACGTTACAAGCATTGATGCTGTTCCTATAGAGGGTTGAACTGGTTGTAAAAGGGCATTATCGAGTTTAAGAGCTTGACCATGTATAGGAAATAGCACAAGCTATTTTGTAAATATTTATATCAAACTATGAGTAAAAGATTAAACATAGCCTTTTTAGGCTTGGGAGCGATGGGTTCCCGAATGGCCATGAACCTCATCAAAGCCGGACATAACGTCACGGTATGGAACCGGACTTCCAGTGCTGCAGCACCTTTGGTGGAGGCGGGAGCCCATCAGGCACAAAGTGCAAAAGATGCCGCGTTAAATGCGGATTTTGTAATAGCAATGGTCCGTGATAATGAAGCTTCCCGCGAGGTATGGCTCGACCCTGAAAAGGGAGCACTTGCAGGAATGAAAGCGGGATCTATCGCAATAGAAAGTTCTACGCTTACTCCGGAATGGATCCGTGAGTTGGGGCAAACTACGGCTGCCAGTGGGGTGTCTCTGCTAGAAGCACCGGTCTCCGGGACCCGACCACAGGCTGAAGCCGGTCAGCTTATCTACCTGGTAGGGGGAGATGAAGCCACACTTAGGAAAGCAGAACCGGTATTGGCAATAATGGGGGGCTCAATAATCCTTGTAGGTGATTTGGGAACCGCAGCACTTGCAAAACTGACGACCAATACCCTGCTGGGTATTCAGGTGACTGCTTATGCGGAGTTGATCGGCATGCTAACAAGGTCAGGCGCTGATGTCGCCAGGATACTAGGTGCGGTGGCCGAAACTTCGGTCTGGAGTCCGGTGGCCAGTTATCTCACTGGTAGTATGCTCACAAAAAACTTCTCACCTATGTTTCCCATAGAATTGATAGAAAAAGATTTTGATTATACACTCCAAAAGGTGGGTGCTGAAGGTATGGCACCTACAATTAATGCTGCACATCAAGTATTTCGGAAGGCAGTGGATAAAGGTTTAGGTGATGAAAATATGACAGGTGTAGTCCGTCTTTTTGAGGAATCAAGTAAAGTCTTGTTTTGAAGTAACCATTATTAAGGAAAGCAATGAAAAATATTATTGTGCCACATGACTTCCTGGACGACCCGAAGTCAAATGAAGGCGTGGTGATCATGCCATATCACTCGGATAAGCCTTCATTGAAAACGAGGATCACTTTACAATACAATATGTTTAGCTTGTTGCTTGAGGGTGAAAAAAGTGTCTATTACGCTGACAATAAAATAGAAATAAACCCCTCGCAATTTTTACTGCTATCTACAGGCAACTGTCTGATGAGTGAGAAATTAGCTTCGGACAATGGAAGCTACCGCAGTATCCTGCTCTTTTTTGATAATAAAGTACTGTCGGAGTTTTTTATTAAATACCCATCGTCAATCACGGAACAAACTTCCGGAGATTTGGACAGGTCCTTGATCGTCTTCCAAAAGGATCCTTTTTTATACAATTTCATCGAGTCATTGCGTATCATGCTGGATTCAGGGCAGAAGTTAAACAGGAAACTACAGCAGCTTAAACTGGAAGAGCTCTTGCTTTACATCAGCGGTAAGTATCCGGGGCAAATTATGGCTTTGCGAGACATTAGCAGGGAGGCCGATGAGGAAACCATGATCCGCCAAACGATGATGACAAATGAGAACAGCCACATTACGGTGGAGGAATTGGCGTTTCTTTGCAATATGAGCCTTTCTACTTTTAAGAGGCGCTTTGACAAAATCTACGGAACTACTCCCAGCAAATGGTTGCTACAGCAAAGAATGAAGAAGGCCGCTAACCTGTTGAAGCAAGGTGATTTTAAAGCGAGTGAGATCTATTATGATCTTGGATATGAAAATCTATCCAGTTTCATCCAGTCATTTAAGCAGGTTCATGGGTTGACTCCTAAACAGTATCAACTTTCAAATTGAACGTTTGTCTACACTTTTTGAACGTTTGCCTCTAACCATTGCCTGCGTGGTATGCCTAGCTTTGTGTCATTAATAAACGTAAGTAAAATGAAAAGATTAATGACAACACTGGCAGTGGTTGTGGCAATAGGCAGCACTGCATTCGCGCAAACATTCACCTTAAAAAGTAACGAGCTGGGCGGACAGCTAACCAATAAGCAATACCTCAACGGAATGGGATATACTGGCGAAAACCAGTCACCAGAACTATCCTGGGATAATGCTCCCGAAGGTACTAAAAGTTTTGCTGTTACAATATATGATTTGGACGCTCCTACAGGCAGTGGTTTCTGGCACTGGGTAGTGTTTAACATTCCTGCCAATACAAAAGAACTTAAGTCTGGTGCAGGAGATGCTTCTAAAAAATTACTTCCGGCTGGAGCTATCCAAAGCAAAACCGATATGGGTGTACCCGGATATGCCGGAGCTGCTCCTAATGCCGGACCAGCACACAGATACCTGATCACGGTTTATGCGCTGGACAAAAAGCTTGACTTAGACGAAAATGCTACGCCTGCTTATGTAGGTTTCAACATGCATTTTTCCACGTTGGCCAAAGCATCACTTTTGGTTTACGGAAGCAGCAACAGCAAATAAGGAAATTGCCTCACCGGGAGGAGGAAGGCTTACTTCTCCCTTTGGGGCCATCAAATATGGATAAAGATACCTTTACTCCATTCCTGAAAATCTTACTTAGAAATAACAAATATTATAAAAGGAAATGCAAACATTCACACTTAAAAGCAACGAGCTAGGCGGGCAACTGACCAATAAACAATACCTTAATGGTATGGGGTATACAGGAGAAAACCAGTCACCACAATTGTCTTGGGAGAACGCTCCTGAGGGTACCAAAAGCTTTGCGGTAACTATTTATGATTTGGACGCCCCTACAGGTAGTGGTTTCTGGCACTGGGTTGTCTTTAATATTCCTGCTAATGTAAAAGAGCTTAATTCAGGGGCAGGAGATGCCTCTAAAGAATTACTTCCGGTTGGAGCTATCCAAAGCAAAACCGATATGGGTGTACCTGGATATGCCGGAGCCGCTCCCAATGCCGGACCGGCACACAGATACCTGATCACGGTTTATGCGCTGGACAAAGAGCTTGACTTGGACGAAAATGCCACGCCTGCTTATGTAGGTTTTAACATGCATTTTTCCACATTAGGTAAAGCATCACTTTTAGTTTACGGTAGTAGCAACAGCCAATAAGGAAATTGCTCAATCAGGAGGAGGTTTTACCCTTCCTGATAGTGTAAGACCTTCCATAGGTATTTTTAACCTATTTACTTAAGAATCTTAGAAAAAGAAATAATTACTCATATGTATTGGATTAATAAAATTACCCGAAATCTCTCGGCCAAAACACTGATTTTGGCAGCAACAGCAACTTTCTTCGGTTGTTCTGATGATGATGAAAATACACCATCGCTTCTTGATAATTACACAATAACTGCGACGGGTATGTACCCTGAAGGTGTGGACTTTGATGACAAAAATAACAGATTTTTGATTGGTTCTTTTAATCAGGGAAGCATCTCTATACTTTCAAGTGATGGTACCCTGGAAACTTTTATCAATGACTCCAATCTCATTGGTGTAACAGGTGTATATGCAGATGAAGAAAACAATCGGCTCATTGTTGCCAGTGGCGATGTTGGAGCTTCTGAGAAAAGTGGGGCTAATGGTTCAACAGCCGGAATTGTTGCGTATTTGGGTGTTTATGACCTAACCACAGGCTCTCTGATAAAGGGCTTAGACCTGAAACCACTTACACCAAATGGCGGAGCTTTCCCCAACGGCATCACTGTTGATAACAGCGGGAATATCTACGTCACTGACTCGTTTTCTCCGGTGATTTATAAAGTCGACCAGTCTTATAATGCCGGAGTATTCATAACCAATGCCAGTTTGTTTACTCCGGCGCCAAATTACTTTGGTTTGAATGGAGCTGTTTACCATTCGGACGGGTATCTTATCGTAGCTAAAACGGATGAGAATAAACTATTCAAAATCATGCTCAATGACCCGTCACAGGTGTCTGAGATCACAGGAGTAGATGGAATGAAAACTCCAGACGGGTTAGCATGGACAAGTGATAATAAACTGGTGGTGATTGAGAACGGACTTGGTGAAGGTAAAGTGCACATACTGAGTTCAGCAGATGGTTGGTCCACCGCTACTCAAACCAAAGAGATTTCTATAGGCAGCACGGAATTTCCAACTTCCGCGACGCTTGCTTCAAGCAAAGAGGTGTACGTACTTACGAGCTACCTGGGTAAATTGCTGACAGGAGATAAAACGCAAAGTATATTTACTCTTGACAAAATATCGATTAATTAACATTTGTTTTTAATCATGGAATAAGAAAGACAGGGTGCTCAAAACCTGCTTTTTCTTTAATTGCAAAATGATAATAATACTGAAAAGGTGAAAATAGGCACCACTTAGAAACATTTAAACTGTAAGAAATGAAAATCTATTTTCAAGAAGACTTTGTTAAAATCAGCTATGACCCTACTTACAATTACATTCTGCATGAATGGCTAATCCCTCCTACAGAAGAAGAGTTCAGAACCGGGTGCAATCAATTAGTAGATGCATTTAAGCATTTCAGTGCCAACAAAGTGGTTGTTGATACAAGGCAGCAGGGGGTTATCGCCGGGGACCTTTTGGAATGGATGGGTACCGATTGGGTAACACGGGCAGTCGCTGCCGGGTACACACATGGAGCCATCATTGTACCTAGTGATATTTTTGCTAGTTTATCTTTACATGACTTACAGGAGTCAATAAACAATAAAGTGATTAACCAGAACTTTGACAGTATGAGTGAGGCTCTGGAGTGGATAAAAGTAGCTAGACGGGCTTAATAGAAGTATAAAGGTCTAATGAAAAGAAAAAGCCGGGTTTTACCCCGGCTTTTATTATTCACTCAAAAAATCATCTTTACTTTTAATGGTAACTGGCTCTAACTCGCTTTTTTGAAGGTAAGCGATCATTTTGCCGATTTGCTTGTCTTTTATGTTTTTAAAGTCTGCTTTGGCTTTGTTGAACCTTTCTTCGATCAGCTTGAGGTTGTCCATCTCTGATGCGGATGGCTTTTCAAACCCTGCGGCTATTTTACTGTACAGGTCTGATAGTTTCTCTCTTAACTGAGGCTCTGCTGCGCCTACATAGTTATCGCCTTTGGTGATGACCATGGTATCTTTCAGGTCATTGAGCGATTTGATGACCGGCTCGGTAACCTTTTTGGATTTCGCATCTTCCCTGAGCAGGTTTTCGGCCCTGGCAATCCACTCATCCATTTCGTAAACGGTATAGGCCAGGTCTTCTGACATATTGTAAAGCTTCATGGTTACGTCGTGCTTTACCTTGCGATCAGCATCAGTCAGCAGGGAGGTGGGGTCGTTGACCAGAACCATGTCAGTTTCATAAGTGTCTTTCCCTTTAGTCATTACTACCTTATAAGTACCTGCCGTTACTCTTGGAGCGGTAAACCCACCATAAGTGAAGGTTTTGCCCTTGGCTACTTTCGGTTGCTTTGTTCTGTAGTTCCACGTCACAATGTTGATTCCTTTGGATTTGCCCGGGGTCAGGTCCATAATCTTATTTCCTTCGTTGTCCCGCACCTCCATAGTCATTTTTCCAAACGTATGTCGCTTTTTCAGGTAGTAAACTATTCGTGCAGCCGTGGAGGGGTTCGGGCCCACAAACTGAGTTTCGGTACTTCCTCCGCCAAATCCGCTTTCTTCCACCATCACCGTAGGTTTGGTGTTAAAGAAGTGAACATCTTTCTGAAGTACTTCCTGGCTGAGCTGACGCAGTGGGGAGATATCATCAATGATTATTATTCCACGCCCATGTGTTCCCAATACTAAATCATTGGTCTTTTTCTGCAATTCGATGTAGTGGATAGCCACGGCAGGTACATTGTTAGTGAATTTTGACCATGATTTACCTCCGTTGATGGTTATGTAAAGTCCAAACTCAGTTCCCAGGAAGAGCAGGTTTTCGTTCTCATAATCCTCCTGAATGTTGCGGGCAAAGCCATCAATCTCATCCGTTACAATGGATGTCCATGTCTTACCGAAATCAGTTGTTTTGTAAACATAAGTATTAAAGTCACCTGTGCTATGTCCTTCAAATACTGCATAAGCTGTCCCTTTTTTAAAGCTGCTGGCCTCGATATGGTAGCACCATGTGTTTTTGGGCAGTCCCTGAATATTGGCGATGGTATTTGTCCAGTTTTTTCCTCCATCTTGTGTTACCTGTACATTGCCATCATCAGTACCTACCCAGATTACCTGCTCGTCAAGCGGAGATTCTGCAATGGTGAATATAGTAGTATGGTTCTCAGCGCCTGAATTATCTTTTGACAGACCACCAGACTCTTCCTGGCTTTGCTTTGAAGGGTCATTGGTGGTGAGGTCGGGTGATATTTTAACCCAGGTGTCGCCCATGTCTTCGGATTTGTGAAGAAACTGGCTTCCCATGTAAAACCTGTCGGGCTGATGAGCACTTACAGCCATAGGGGCATTCCAGTTGAACCGCAGTTTAGGATCTCCCTTTACCGGTAAGGGCTGAATAGTTTTATTTTTGTTTCTTTCCACATCATAGCGCCATACATTTTCAGCTCCCTGCATTTCGGAGTAAATGATGTTTTTGGTAGGGTGCTTTAGTACCCTGAAACCATCACCGAAACCTATGGAATTCCAATCCCGGGCTTCTACTCCGCCTGGCGAAGAGGAAGGACCGTACCATGAGCCATTATCCTGAAGGCCACCGTAAATGTTATAGGGTTCGCTGTCGTCCACACTAATGTGGTAAAACTGGGAGATGGGCAGGTTAGGAACAATTTCCATGGTAGTTCCGCCATTATAAGAGCGGTACACCCCGCCGTCGGTGCCTACATACATGCGGTCAGAGTCTTTGATGTCGAAAAGAATGTCGTGGATATCCGCATGCATATTGCCCAGGTTTTTGAAGGTTTTGCCACCATCACGACTAATGGAGCCAAACAATCCGCCTTTTACCACTACCTCCGGGTTTCTGGGGTCTATGACAAGTCGGGAGAAATAAAACGGTCTTACAACCAGGCCAAAGTCATTGTTCAGGTGTTTCCAGCTTTTACCTGCATCGTCAGACCTGTAAAGGCCGTTGTTTTTAGCTTGTTCTGTCTCAAGAACCGTGTATATTATATTAGGGTCGGAGGGGGCCACTGCCACTGCAATCCTTCCCAATTTGCCGGAAGGGAACCCGTTATGGATTTTGTTCCAGCTTTTACCACCATCGGTTGACTTGTATAAGGCACTATTCTGGCCTCCTGAGCTGAACGACCAGGGTGTTCTTCGGAATTCCCACATGGAGGCGTATAGGGTGTTAGGGTCGTTCGGATCCATCACCAGGTCACTACAGCCTGTTTTCTGATCCACATAAAGGATTTTTTCCCATGTTTTACCACCATCAGGTGATTTATAAACGCCTCTCTCGTCACTGTCGCTCCACAATGCGCCAAGTATACCGACATAAATTTCCTCAGACGAAGGGCTAATGGCTATACTGCTAATGCGTTCTGATTTTTCGAAGCCTATTTTTTTCCAGTTGTTTCCACCATCGGTCGACTGAAAAAGCCCGTCACCGATCGAAACACTATTTCTTGTCCAGGTTTCCCCGGTGCCTACCCATATAGAGTTGTCAGGGTCCTTTGGGTCAACACTGATGACGCCAATAGACTGAGGATACTCATCAAATATAGGCTTGAAACTAACTCCACCGTCAAAAGACTTCCAGACACCACCACCGGCCGCTCCGGCATAAATGATTCTGTTGTTTTTTGGGTGCCCTTCAAGGTCGTTTATTCTTCCACTCATTAGTGCTGGGCCAATTTGCCTGGCTTGCAAATCACCAAAAAGCTCTTCGCCCGTGAGGTTAATTTCTTCCTGAGCGGATACTCTCGACGAAATTAGCAGGTATAGGGCTATCACTACATAAAATATTTTTTTCATGTTTTTAAGGTTAGATCAGTTGTCACGATAATGTTTTTTTGTAGCTATGACACCAACTATAGCACGTTGCTTTGGTCGGTTGCAGCAGTTTGGAAACTAAAATGGCTCAGATTTTTCTGAGCCATTTTAGTAAATTATTCTCCTTCAGGGAAAGCAAAAGAGCTTTCGTCCACTTCAGGGTTAATTTCTATAGCATCTATAGTAATGGGCTGAGAAGGTCCGTCCTTTACTCCCTGCGATATAGAGAATGGGAAATAGAGGCCTTCGACTTCCTGGTAATCGCTAAATGAGATATGGGATATAATGCCCTTCTGCGGACCAGAAACCACTTCACTTTCCTGGGCAATGGGAACAAAATTCTCTTTGTCGAAGAAGTAATACACCACATCGTCTACCTTTTCTCCATCCACGGTTACAGGCTCTTTAACCAGCTTTATTTTAAAGGTTTCGGTACCTTCCACAGTCTCATTACCTACCAGTTCGAGCTTATAGCCTTTTTTCTCGTAGTTGTAAAGGTCCTGAGGGAAATCATTGGTATTAAGCTTATGGTTAGCAGTAGTTTCTGCGTCAGCTTTTTCAGCTTTCATGGTTTGGAAGTTGGTATTCCAAAGCACATTGCCATCATAAACACCCTGCATGATATCATTTCCCTGAAGACTAACCTTAGTGTATTGCTTTCCATCAGCCAGTTGAACTACCTCAATAGGAATTTCCATGCCACCCTGATTTACTTTGAAATTCATTTTTACGCCTTTAAGGGCTCCCCAGTTTGCGTAACCACCGGTATTTTCAAAATAATTTGTAATGATTTCATCAGCCGTTTGGGCTTGTGCCCCTGATGCTACAAAAAATAATGCTAGCACCATTAATCTCATTCTTTTCATATCTGTTCGATCTAGGTTAGATTTAGTTTACTCATCTAAAAGCTCTTAGAGCCAAAAGACAAGTGAATATGGTGAAAAAGATGGATAGTTCTAACTAAGAAGTGATGATCTTGTGGTATTTGCTGATGATTGGTGCTTAGTGATGATGAAGATGTTTTTGTTTTGCAGAAATGGAAATGATAATGTCCCACGGCAATGTCAGGTGTGCTAATCGCCGTGAGACATTCTATATCGTGCTTAATAACAGTGGATTGTGTGCCGTTAGCCTTTGGTTATTTGGGTACATGTTTAGCCATGAACTTTTCAGAATCATCATTCCACTCTTTAAGAAGTTCAGTACGCTGTTTGTTCAGCGTATCGTTTACCTTGTTATAAACATTCACTTGTTCGTTGTATTCGCTCAATGTTTCGTTGTACTTGTCAATATCTTCCTGGGTCCGTTTTGATGGTTTTTTGGCCTCAAGGTATTTAGACATCTTTTCAAGTTTTTCTTTCAGTAATACTGTTTTAGAGTAGGTGTCAAAATGCTCAGAGGCCTCTTTCTGATAAAAATTTAGCAGCTTTTTTCCGACTGTCGTTATCATAGGGTCTCCATTATAACTACCTATGTTATCAATTTCCAGCAACCCGTCTGTTGAAAAAGTATTCAAAGTATTTTTGTTTTGCTCAAAAGCACCCATGTCGTTATTGCTAAGGTCTTGTAAAACATAACCTTCCTGCTTATAGCTTTTGAAAAAAACCAGGTAAACTTTGTTATAGTAGTCCATTACTTCTGAGGCCTTTTTTATTTTTTCACCTTGTTTGTCCAGCTTGCTTATCAGGTTTATGCCATGTTTTGCAGCAAAAGTGCTTTGTGCACTATCCAACTCCTGGTGAGCTGCGGTCAATTTTTCCCCTGCTTCCTTTTTTGCTCTCAGGTAGGCTTCCATGGCGTCGTAGGATTCTTCCGCTATTTTTTCCATATCTACTATTTTCCCATAATCTTCCTTGATCACAATTTCACTTAAACTCAGGTATTTAACAGTGGCATCTCTGAGGGAAGGGTCTTTCTGGTATGTATTAAACCTACGAATGGTGCCATTGGCTTTTTTTATGGTTTCGGTAAGTTCAAGTCTGCGTTTATCTATTTTTCGTGCATTTCTTCCATGAGCGGCAGCTTTTATATAGGCCCAGGTATCATTCTGGATCTCACGGTATTCATTGCCGATTTTTGCCATGTAGTCAGAGGCTGTTTCCTGTCCATGAGCATGGAAGGCCAAAATGAGTAAGATAAAAAATACTTGTGTTGTTTTCATAATTGCTAATTCGTAATTTCAATGTAATCTGCCAATATGTTGTAGGACTCCCATAAGTAAAAGTCTTGCTTTAATGTCTCCTGTGCCTTTTTGTAGTCTGTACTGAGTACTTCATCTATGGATATGTCAAATTCCGAATATTCCGGTATCTCCAGCTCAAACTGTTGATGCTGAAGACCGGTGATCCCTTCCAGTTGTGTAAACCATGTTTGAAGACTTTCCATGTCACTCTCATAAGTGCCTTTATTCATGTGGATTGTAAAAGTTTTACCCTTCTTCAAATCATTATTCATCTTTTTAATAGAGGCGTATTGATTCGTTTGAGAGAGTCTGGCACTACTTTTTTCCTTTAATTGATTGATTGGAAGAAAGCTTTTGTTAACAACAACAGCCGAATGACCGGAGAGCCTGAGGTAATTGGGAGTAGCGCTTTCACCATGTACAAAGTTTTCAAGAATATTTTCGAGGGTAATATCAGGAATGACGCCCCGTCCCTGATAACTTGAACCGGTGATCCTGTGCATAGCTTCGGTAGTTACTTTTAAATAATGGCCTTTACTATGAGCGACCGGAAGTATCAATTGTGAAGTGGATTTACCATAACTTTTAGAGCCTGCAATTATGCCTCTACCCCAATCCTGAATGGTAGCAGCGAATACTTCAGAGGCAGATGCACTCGCCTCATTGATCATGACCAGCAGGGGACCGTCATAGGCCACTCCACGATTGGGGTCTTTTATAGTGCTAACTTCTTTTTTAGAATTTTCGATAGTGAACAATACGCCTTCATCTATAAACAGCCCCAGTAATTTAATCGCTTCTGCCATGCTTCCGCCACCATTGGAACGTACATCCAGGATAAGCCCATCAATATTCTCTGACTTTAAATTTAGCAGCTCTTTGGCCAGGTCATCTGCCAGGCCTTTGATATATCTGGGGTCATCAAATGAAGTGTAGAAGGAGGGAATGGAAATGTAAGCAAATCTTTTTTGGCCATTTACAATAAAAGCTTTTAAGGTATTGCCATACTGGTTGAGCCTTGAGCGTCTCAGTTCAATGTTTTTTATTTGATCCGACTGCTTCAAACGGAGTTTGATCGTTTCATAGGGGGATTGTAGCAATATCATGTTCACCTCCTCAACATCCATACACTCGAGGTCTAAGTGCACCTCGTCGGCTTTTACAGCCAGCAGTATATCCCCTTCGTGAATACTTTCATCTTGCCAGGCCGGACTCCCCGGAATGACTGTATTTACTTCTAACTCATGGACCAGGTTCCTGCTTACTGTAAAGCCAAAGCCTTGTGCCTCGGTGTCAAGGGCAAACGCTATTTGCTCTCTGTCATGCTCAGTCATGTATTGAGAGTGTGGATCGAAAGCGAGGGCTATAGCGTTTAAATAGGCAGAGAGAACTTTCTGATCCAGACCCTCCTCCGGGGATAGCATACGCGTGTATTTACAAAGTACTTGCTCCTTGGCCTCATTGAAAAAATCCGAATCATCGGTGGAAGCGGTTTTTGACTGTATCCGGTGAAAGTAGCCCGCTTTGAGCTGCAGGTTTACAATTTCAATTGCGTCTTCAGGAAACTCCTTTTTTGCTGGTATAGTGAACTCATAAGTATCATATTTTGACAAATCCGATAACTTGCAAAGCTTAATGTGGTCTATAATTTTTGATAACTTTGCTTTATAAGCACTCAATACTTCTTCATAAACAAAACACTCCTTCGTGCGTACATCATCATCAATTTGATCTTTGAGGCGATTCAATTTTTGGATATCACCATAGGAGAAAACTATGGCATCGGGGTCCAGCAAACGAATAAAATGCTCATAAATACTTGAAGAAAGTGAGTCGTTGAGCTCTTTCGGGTTATAATGGTTAGCCTGGAGCGTTTCAACTAACCGAGCTGGCAATTCACAATTTTGAAGCCCATAAGTGCCTACGCTAAAAAAACAAAGCAGTAGTGCAACGAGAAGTCGATTCATGAAAATTAACAGAAAAAAACTATAAACTAATCTGCGAATTTAAAGATTATATCTAAACCTGTGTTAGGTGACTCTGATTAATTATCAAAATATTTAACGAAGCAGTTGTCGATAACTGGATTTTACAGGCTAAAATGTGTCATTCCAGCTTTAAAAACATCTTTTCAAAATTCATGGTAAGGGTATCAAACTGCTGGAATACATCCTGGCCCAGGTTACCGTACATGCCAATATCCTTTTTGAGGTCATGATCATAAAAGACCTGTGCAGAGTCCACACTAAAAGGCTGTTGTGCTATGGCTGCAGAGAAGGTGGTTTTATAAATAGCAGTTTTTATAGCTCCACCCGCTCCACCGAGAGATACAGTGTCCGGCTTTCCACTTTGAACTATGGCATCTTTATGGAGATTAAAATATGATTTGTAAAGCTGGGTCGATGATGCCCCGGTATCAAAAGTGAACGGGAGGGTGCGTGAATCCTGCTCGACGGCAACTATAGGAGTGAGAAAATCCAGTGCCATGTTTGTTACAGAATAATCGCCGGTAGTTTCCGGGATGTGGAGGCTTGCATTCTTTACTATACTCACTTCCCTAAGGGCATGAATAACCAGGAAGCCGATGATCAGGTCAATTTGATAACCGATTGAAGGAAAACTCAGGCTACTTTCGGGAAATACAAGAAACACCACATTTTTTAAGATTGTATTTCCTATTTTCAGTGAGTCGGCCAAAGCAATATGAGAATCCACCTCATTGCCTGTCAGTGCAGTAACCTTGAAAGTTTCCCCGAGTATGGTCAGGCCGTATTTTATGGCCAGGCTGTCAGTAATAACCGATAGATTTGCGCCCGTATCGAAAACGGCTTGTTGCTCGGTATTGCCTATGGTAACAGGTATTCTTGATAGTCCAGCCATGTCCTTACCAATGGGCAAGGTGCTTTCAGTGATGATAGCCATTTGGCCGGGGCTGTTTTTCAGAGCATCATAAATTTTCAGGGTGTTTTCATGGTCGTCTTTTTCTTCATTGCTCAACCCGCCCAGGGCCAGAATGGCTTTGGTAGCTTCAAAGGCTTCATAATACCTGCCAATAAATACGCTGTTGTTGATTTTGGTCTCCAGAAGCTGGAGTTTAAGAGAGTCAGAGAGGGAGGCATTGTGGTGGCTCATTACGCTGTCTATGGCTGCGTTGGAAGCTTCCCTGTTGTTAAAAATGGCATCGGTAAATGCCTGAATAACGAGGCGGTCCCTATCGCCGAGCAAAGCCTTGTTTTTATTAAACCCGTCCTTTAGCTTAAAAAAAGCTTTGTTTCTATATAGCGAATCCAAATGTTCATAAACCTGGAGGCTAGTCTCCGGCTTTTCTGTGGGGTTGCAACTTTGGAAAATAAGCAATACTGATAATGTAACCGGTACGAATAGTATCTTATTCATGAGTTCAGCAGTAAAAATATATCGGTGTGTTTAATTTGTGAATTATGAGTTCTGATGAGCGGAGCCCTGCGCGCTTACCCATTCCATGAGCCAAATTTGCCTTTTCTGTAATCGTCGTAGGCTTCATAAATTTCCTGCTCTGTATTCATTACAAATGGGCCTTGAGCCACTACAGGTTCATTGAAAGGCCTGGCGTAACCTAAAAGTAAAGTGCTTTTTGCAGAGGAAACTATTTTCAGGTCTTCATGATCATTATTAAACTCAGCCAGTTGTGTGGCTTTTACCACATGATCATTCACCTCAAGCTGCCCTTTGATCACATAAAAAAAGATGTTCTGATCTAAAGGTATCTGTAGGTCGAGTTCTCCGCCTGGCATGAAATGGATGGTGGTCAAATGAACATCTGTTTGCGGGGTAAAAGCACTTTGGGTTCCATTCCAGTCGCCCGAAATAAGGTTCATAGCCACTTTACCATCGGAGAGGGTTTGTGTAGGAATGTCTTGCTTTTGAAGGCCTGTATAATGGGGCTCTGTCATTTTCAGACTTGCCGGAAGGTTAAGCCAGAGCTGTAAAATTTCCAGCGGTCCCCCTTCTTTTTTAAAAGCGTCAGATGAAATTTCTGCATGTATAAGACCGCTACCAGCTACCATCCATTGTACACCTCCGGCAGAAATTATACTTTCATGTCCGCCGGAATCCTGATGCATTATATCACCCTCCATAATGAATGTAACGGTTTGCATGCCCCGGTGTGGGTGTGGGCCAAAGGGTAACCCTTGATTATCAGGAGGGTATGTCTGAGGTCCGTGATGATTAAGGAATAAAAAGGGATCTATTTGACTTAGCTGCCGGGTGGGTAATGGCGAATAGGTTTTAAGGTCTGCTATAGGGCGATATTCGGCGTTGTGAATTTTACTGACAGTTCTCATGAGCTTATTTTGTTCTCATTGAGAACGGGATTTGATCAGTCCGGGTTGTGCTTTTTAGTAACTGCCAGGGTAAGGCAGCCGGAATTTCACAACCCTTGCATGCCTGAGGTTACTGTCAAAAATAAGTGCTTCTGCGTCCGGATGTTGCTCTTTGGCAAGCATAGTCATTTGCTTAAGTACCTGCTGGAAGTCTATATTTTTACCAGCCGTTGCAGTAATACCTGTGAGAATATGTGTAAGCTTGGTTTTTCCGGAAGTAGCCTCGCTTAATTGGTCAATAACATTATTATGAACCTCACCTAATGGCTCCACCTGCATTTTTGGTTCAGATAAAATATATACATACAGGCCATTAACCTGTTTTACAGCTATGGCTTGGTTCTTATCTATTGTTTCACAAGAGATCAAACCCAGTATAAAAATAGATAGTATTAAAGTTCTCATATTTAATCTAAAATTTATTTTATAAATATATCTATTCTTACCTGATTTGAAAAACTGGTCATCATGAATAGTAAAAGGCACTGTTAGGTAATTTTACTCAATTTTATAGGTAAAATTACCTAATGATAATTTTGAAAAAGCTGCTCTGCCATACGGAAATGACCACTGCATCTTGATGGCTGATTTTATAAAAAAAATATAATCTATTTTATTCCTAGCTTTTACTGTCTAAGAAGTTGACTTTGCCAGGAGTGCCAAAACATACCTCACTTGTCTGCAAAGCGCTTTTCTACTCAAATTGGTGTTAAACCTAATTTTTTAGCAAATGGAACAGGCACGTAGCGTACTTATCACTCACCGGGGTAATATGAACGGTGAAAGATACCTCATCGACAACTCCAAAAAGGAGGTGCATGACCTTTTTAATGTTAAGCCCGATTGTCATATCAGTGATATAATGAAGCATGGGGACGATCTTCCGTGCAGGTCATTGCGAGAAGCTCATAAGGAGGGCTACCGGGATTGTACATGGTGTATCGGGAGGTCGAAGAAATAGCTCATGTGACTGGTAGTATACTGACTTGTCCGGTCGGGACCAGATTTGAAGGTTTAATATAATTAAAGATAAAAAGGTCTTTTTATCTTTAATAAAATGTAGATTTGCCTCATCATTAAAACATAATAATATGAATGATCAGGAAAATACATTTGGAAAACGCATTGTACAATGGACTGAGCTGTTGGATTTTAACCGTTTGCTGGTTATGGCAATAATTATATTTGTACACACTTGTGTGATTATACCGCCAACGTTATTGGTGTTGCTTCATATGCAGGCAGGTGAATGGCCATATCTGGTAGTTACTGTTTTTTCTTTTGCCATATTGGTTTCTAACCTTGCCGTGATGTCCACCAAAATTACCGTTCCGGTTTTTGCGCTTAGTACCCTGGTACATGCAGGTATTATTTTTTTCTACCTGCTATATTAATAACACGGGATATTGAAGCCTTGTACACTTACGTCGGTTTTGCAGGTAGTAAGCCTGCCCATAGATAAAATATTGCGATGTTATAACAAATGAGACATTAACGCTTTATATAATTGTGTAGACAAAAGTTTCACCAATTTTATCAGGCGCAATGAACGAATTTCTGGAAAGGACTTACTTTAATAATACTGTTCAGGATTATGCTATTGTCATAGGAGCCATTTTGCTGGGCATAATCATGGTTAAGCTCTTCAAGCGTACACTGCTTAAAAAGTTGAAACAGTGGACAGAGAATACAAGTACGGACATTGACGATTACATTGTTGATACTATTGCTACTTTTGGTTTACCGGCCTTATATGCTGCAATTGTTTATGCTGCCATAAACTATCTTCATTTGTCTGAGCGGGCTGAGAATATAGTTACCATCGCAGTGACTGTGGTGATTACCTATCTGATCATCCGGTTTGTTTCTTCAACTATTCTAAGGCTTTTACGGGTTTACATCAGACGGCAGGAAAATGGTGAGGAAAAGGTAAAACAGATCGGTGGTTTGATGATCATTATCAACGTCATCATCTGGCTTATCGGTTTGCTGTTCTTTTTCGATAATATGGGCTACGATGTCACCGCGGTTGTAGCCGGACTTGGTGTAGGCGGTATTGCCATCGCATTGGCCGCACAAAATATCCTGGGAGACCTTTTTAATTACTTTGTTATATTCTTTGACCGCCCTTTCGAGGTAGGAGATTTTCTGATCGTTGATGATAAACTTGGAACAGTGGAATATATCGGGGTAAAAACGACCCGTGTAAAAAGCCTCTCTGGTGAGCAGTTGGTATTTGCCAATAGCGATCTCACCAACTCAAGAATACATAACTATAAAAGGATGGAGCGGCGAAGGGTAGTGTTTAAGGTAGGAGTGGTTTATCAAACACCTTACAATCAGCTAAAGCAAATACCTGATCTTTTGAAATCTATAGTTCTGGAACAGCCCGATGTGGAGTTTGACAGGGCGCATTTTCAGAAATATGGAGATTCCAGCCTTGATTTTGAGATTGTCTACTATGTACTGAGTTCGGATTACAACAAATACATGGATACACAGCAGTCCATCAATTACAAAATATTTGAGGAATTTGAGAAGATGGGAGTTTCTATAGCTTACCCTACGCGCACACTTTATTTGCATAATGATAACAAAGAGGGCGATGATAATGGGCCTGTTTCTACCGTTACGACATAACGCAGCCTAAATGCTGTTTTAATAGCAAACAACTGTTGCAGTTGTATGTTAATGTTTAAACATACATTAAAACAGAAGAAACTATGGCAAAGATAAAAACCGCTGTGATTTACTACAGCTCTACAGGAACAAACTACCAGATGGCTCAATGGGCGGCAGAAAGTGCTGAAAAGGAAGATGCTGAAGTGAGGATAAGGAAAGCAGCCGAACTGGCCCCCCAATCGGCTATATCAGCTAACCCGGCCTGGGAAAAACATCAGAAAGCCACCCGGGATATCAAAGAAGTTTCGCTGGATGACCTTGAGTGGGCGGATGCCATTATATTCAGTGTACCTACCCGCTACGGAAATGTACCAGCCCAAATGAAACAGTTTCTGGACTCCACGGGACCTTTGTGGCAAAAGGGAAAGCTTACCAATAAGGTGGTGACAGCAATGACGAGTGCCATTAACCCGCATGGGGGACAGGAGTCCACATTGCTGTCACTATATACCACCATGTATCACTGGGGCGCCATAGTTGTCGCACCCGGGTATACTGATGAAGTAACTTATGCCGCCGGGGGTAATCCGTATGGTACAAGTGTATCAGTAGATATGGAAGGTAATATGAAACAAGATAAGGAGAGTATCAGAAAGGCAGTGGCCCATCAGGCCAAACGTGTGGTGACGGTTGCGGGTTGGGTAGTTGGGTGACAGTACCAGAACTAAGTGAATTAAAAGTGCCAATCTCGATAAATTATTTAAAGTCAGGAACTGCGCCTTAAGTACCCATGGGCACAAAACGGCTTTTAATGTCATTCAATGAGCATAAAAGCAGTACGGTTTAGAGCAAACAGTTTGGACAGACAGCTGTTATATTACAGATGCGGTTGAGTATAGCTTACTGCTTCAGAACTGACTAAAAAGAGCGAATATGGAAAATCAGACATACCATACAGGAGCAAGAGACAGTAGTAAAGAGGTGATAATTGTGACAGGGAGCAGTGGCTTAATAGGTACTAAGCTGATAAAGAGGTTGGTGAAAAATTACAGGCTGATAGGCTTGGACAAAACAGGTAATCCTTTCCCTCCCATAGAGGCAGAGTGTGTAAACTTTGATATTACTTCCGAAGACAGCATCAGAGCAGCTATGGAGCGTGTGCGTTATGGATATGGGACTAAAATAGCATCGGTCATCCACCTGGCGGCCTACTATGATTTCTCAGGAGAGCCTAGTCCCCTGTACGAAAAAGTAACGGTACAGGGTACTGAAAACCTGCTTAACGTGCTTCAGGATTTTGATGTTGAGCAATTTATATTTTCCAGTACCAATCTCATCTATAAACCAACGGTACCCGGCCAAAAGATCAATGAAGATTGCCCTATTGCGCCAAACTGGGATTACCCTGAGTCCAAGGCAGATACGGAGCAGGTAATCAAAGAGAAACATGGAGCCATGAAGACGGTGCTTCTTCGTATGGCAGGAGTCTATGACGATGAGGGACATTCTATTCCGATTTCCCATCAGATACAACGCATCTATGAGAAGCAGTTTACCAGTCATTTCTACTCTGGCGATACATCGCATGGTAATGTATTCGTTCACCTGGACGATGTGCTGGATGCGTTAATTAAAGCCGTAGAGAAGCGGAAAGAATTGCCTGAGGAGGTAGCCATAAACATAGGTGAGCCGGAAACCCCCAGCTATGAAGATTTGCAGCAGCGCATAGGAAAACTTATTCATGGTGAAGATTGGGAAACCTATGAAGTACCTGAGGCACTTGCTAAAATCGGCTCGTGGAGCATGAACTTATTCGGAGACCCTTTCATCAAGCCATGGATGATCGACAGGGCAGATGATCATTATGAGTTGGATGTGTCAAGAGCGAAGGAGTTGCTGGGTTGGGAGCCTCGTCACAGTTTGCTGAATACCCTTTCGGTTATCATTTCAAAACTGAAGGAAGACCCGGTGAAATGGTATAAGGAAAACAAGCTGGAAATGCCTTCTCGCTTAAAGGAGAAGGAAAAAGAAGAGGTGCAGCCCCATACCTCCCATTGAGAATAATCAACACAACAAAAATTGAATAACGATGAATACTGATCATATAGAAAGAAATGTAGGAAGTGTGGGCTCAGCCATAGGCCGGAGTCTGATAGCAGGTATAGCAGGTACAGTAGCCATTACCATTGCACAGATGATAGAAATGAAGATCAGCGGCCGGGAGCCCAGCAATGCGCCTGCAGAAGTAGGTGGCAAGGTGCTGGGCGTGGAACCCAGAGGAGGAGAAAAGGAGGAGCAGGGTAAGAAGCAAGGCAATGAAGAAAACTCAGTAAAGGAGCAGAATGAAGAGAAATTCGGGCAGTTGATGCATTGGGGATATGGCACCGGCTGGGGAGTTTGTCGTGGATTATTGTCATTAGCGGGTATTAAAGGCCCTGCGGCTACGGCTATCCACTTTGGTGCGATCTGGGGCACAGAACTGGTGATGGTTCCTGCCATGACAGAGTCGCCACCGGCATCCAAATGGGGAGCCAAGGCACTGGCCAAAGATGCACTTCTGCACCTGACCTATGCATTGGCAGCCGGGGCAGTTTTTGATGCTATTGATAATGGCCGTGATTGAGTGAGACTGCCCTGAGAAAGGTACTGTGGTCTTTTGTTGGTGCTTTTCCACCAGCAACTACGCTGGCAGCGTTTATAAAGGCTGCATATCCATGGTGTCTTTTGCACGTCCATTGGTTTCTGGTTGGGGTTGTGGGGTAATTACAGTCCAGCTTTACTAATCCTTTGACGCTTAGTAAAGCACGGTTAATATCGGCCTGATTAAGTCCAGTCATGAAGCACAATCCTTTTTAGTACACATGCAGGGGAATCCCTTTGGAATTGAAAAATTATATGTTTTGAATTTATAGCAATTTTCGGGTACTTTCCGGCTATGGCAACCTTTAGATTTGTATCTGGTAAATAATATTAGATATGACTGATTATCAACGCATAGCCCAGGCAATCAATTACATTAAGGCCAACTTCAAGGATCAGCCTAATTTAGAACAGGTGGCAGAGAGTGTACATTTGAGCCCATACCATTTTCAGAGGCTTTTTAAAAAATGGGCAGGTGTATCGCCCAAAAAGTTTCTGCAATACCTCAGTTTAGCACATGCCAAGAAAGTGCTGTCGCAGCAGCATTCTGTCGAAGAGACTACCTTCCAGACCGGGCTCTCAGGCTCAGGCAGACTGCATGATCTTTTTGTGAACATTGAGGGTATGACTCCCGGAGAATATAAGAACCAGGGAGAGAATCTTTTTATAAAGTACAGCATCAATGAATGCTTGTTTGGCAATTACCTGATCGCTACTACCGGCAAGGGAGTGTGCAACCTGCTCTTTTTTGATAATGAAGAACAAGTAGTGGAAGAACTCAAAACGCTATGGCCAAAAGCACATCTGGGAATGGGAGCAGATGGTGACCACGATACGGTAAGAAAGTTCTTCAATAAAAACCTTGATAATCCTGAAAAGATCAGGCTACACCTGAAAGGAACGGATTTTCAGTTGAAAGTATGGGAAGCTTTGCTCAGGATCCCAGAGGGGAAACTGGTGTCGTATAGTGAAATCGCCAATCAGATCAGCCAGCCTACGGCACAAAGGGCTGTAGGAACCAGCATCGGTAAAAACCCGGTAGGATACCTTATTCCCTGCCATAGAGTAATCAAAAGTGTTGGGGGTATAGGTGAGTACCGCTGGGGGCAGGAGCGTAAGATGGCTATTATCGGTTGGGAATCAGCCCAGGTGTTTGGGGAGGAGCATGCTGCATGATGGAGGCAGCATTAACTTTACAACATCGCATCGAGAGCCAGAATTGGAACCGCGTTGATGAACAGCTATGCGGTCGCGGCTTTGCGCTTTTGGAAAATGTACTCTCTGCTAATGAGTGTGCAGAGCTTAAAGTTTTATATCCACAGGACCATCTTTTCCGGAGTACCATCGATATGGGCAGATATAGGTTTGGAGAAGGTGAATATAGGTACTTTAAATATCCCTTACCGGAGGTTATTCAGCAGTTCCGTACGGGGATGTATCCTTTTCTGGTGCCAACTGCCAATAAATTTGTAAGAGTATTGAAGACAAGTGCCGGATACCCGACAGATCATGGCGAATTTTTATCTTATTGTCATCAACAGGGGCAAAAGAGGCCTACTCCGTTAATTTTGAGATATGAGGAGGGAGGCTATAATACGCTACACCAGGACTTGTATGGTGATGTCTATTTTCCGTTTCAGGCAGTTTTGTTTCTAAATCAGCCTAATAAAGATTTTGGAGGTGGCGAATTTGTGATGACGGAGCAGCGTCCGCGAGCACAATCCAGTGCAGAGGTACTTCAGCCAAACCAGGGCGATATACTCATTTTTACCACAAACTACCGGCCTGTTAATGGCCTGCGCGGATACTATAGAGTTGCCATGCGACATGGTGTAAGCCGGGTTAAGTGGGGAGAGCGTGTAACAGTGGGTATTATATTTCATGATGCACAATAAGGTTGCTGTTATCCGGATGATCCTTACCGGAAAAATTTGTTATGCTGGAAACAGGAGGTTGAAAATCTATGGTATGCTGGACTGTGCTTCCGGTAAACGTATGAAAATGGAGAACAGGGTGTTTTTTGCCAGTGAAAGAGAGGCAGTTGAGCTTGGGTACAGGCCATGTGCCAGGTGTATGAAGGAGAAATATGCATCCTGGAGCCGGAAATTTTAACATTTTTAACAGATTGATAATCAAAAGTTCATTCCAGCCGTATAAGACCATTGGTAACAGGACAATATAAAACAAGATGGGTTCATCAATTATTGACAATATACTTGTATTTAAAACCAATATAACCAATTCTCTGCAGGTGGCATCTCTGGCGGAAGTGCTTGATACCACAGACGATATTGAGGACTGGAACCTTGATATGGAGGATTGTGATCACATATTGAGAGTAGTGAGCCGGGGAATAAAAACCAATGAGGTAATAGCCAGTCTGAATGACCTCGGGTTTCACTGCGAGGAGCTCAAAGGGTAAGAAACCTTGCCTTCCGCAGTTGATGTGGGTATGCTATATTACATGTTTAAACTTGTTTATTTTCCGGTTAAAAAATTCAAACTCTTTCTTCCTGATATTTAGTTGTTTGTGTACTTACAAAGCCTTTCTATTCACTTTTTTATGTAGCTCTTCCAACTTAGCTGTATATAGTTGTGTCATATAAGAGTAAAATGATAAACATATATGGCAACAATTAGACCGATTGTACACGTGATAGGGATGTCACTGTTAATCTCATTTTTTTCTTCATGTAAGGAAGAAGAGACCCAGCTTGAGCGCTGGAGGAGGGAAGAGGATGAAAAGATAACCAAATACCTTACGGATAAAAATATCTCAGCAATAAAAGATGCCAGTGGCATTTATTATGAAGTTTTGACCGAAAATGCCCAGGGAAAAGCTGTGAGAACCAATGACATCATTTCTGTTTTTTACAACATCAAAACACTTGAAGACAAGCAACTGGAAAAGACCACGGACTCACTGGCCCCTGTCATGTTTTTACACGATTACCAAAGTGTAATCCCACTTGGGCTGGACTATGCAGTTCACTTGATGAAAACAGGTGAGAAGTTCAGGTTTTATATGCCATCTACCCTGGCTTACGGAGATTACAACGCCGATGATTTTGATGCCAACACTATACTCATTATTGAGCTTCACGTCGTCAGCACTCAAACGCTTGATGAGCGTTATAATCAGGAAATGAAGGAACTCCGAGAATACTTAACATCAAATGCTATAACCGATAAAGAGGAACTATCTTCAGGACTTATTTTTAACCAAAAGCAGGCAGGGACCGGAGTACAGCCAACAGGTCAGAGCAGAGTGAAAATTCACTATGAATGTCGATATCTTGACAGTACACTCGTTGATAAAACAAATCCCAGCCAACCTGTTACCATCGATTTGTATGGTGGTTACATTGTTAAAGGCTTGAAAGAAGGGATACTTAAAATGAAAAAAGGAGGTAAAGCAACTTTAGTCATGCCATCTAAGCTGGCTTTTGGGGGCAGTATTCAGGTTTTACCTTCCTCAGTTCGAGATGAACTATTGCAGGACAAGATATTATTAACCAGGGTCCTGCCATTCTCGCCGCTCGTGTACGAAGTAGAGCTTGTGGATACTAATTAATTTTGAATACGTGATAGATTGTAAGGGTGCCTGCTGTCGAAAGATAGCAGGCATTTTTTTTGAGTATTTGTTATAATGTATTTTATTGACCTGTATATGATATTAATAAGTTATGAAAAATGCTAAAGTAGAAGACTCGGTACAGCGAAGTATAACCATAGAGGTAACTCAGCAGAAAGCATTTGAAGTATTTGTCAATCAGTTTGGCAAATGGTGGCCGGCGGAATATACCTGGAGCCATGAGGTACTGGATTTTATTACTATAGAGTCCGGGGAAGGGGGAAGATGCTTTGAACGTGGCCCCAATGGTTTTGAATGCGACTGGGGAAGAGTAATCAGGTACGAGCCACCCTATGCTATTTCATTTACATGGCAGATAGGGGTGAACCGTGAACCGGTTCCGGATCCGGCTAAAGCCAGTATAGTTGAAGTAAGGTTTGGGGTTGAGGATTCCTTTACCCGTGTTGAGGTGCATCATCACTCCTTTTCAAGGCATGGTAAGCATTGGCAGCGATATGTGGCAGGTATGGCGTCTGTCAGGGGATGGTCGTGGCTGCTTGACAAATATGAGGCATCATTTGACTCCATATAATGAAACAGGCGATTTTTGGTATAATTTTCCGGTGTAAAGAGCAATGTTGCTTGATGAATATTCTTATTTGTTTATATTTTCAGCTCTTAAACTGAAGTAAGCTAATAAGCACTGTTTTTTATGGAAATAGAGTTGATGAATGAGCCCTATGTCAGGGTTGTATATGACCCCAAGCGGTTTATAGGTAAAATAATATGGCAGGGCAATCCAAAGCCTGATGAATATAAGAAGCCCTTTTTGAAGCTATTGGAATGGGTAAAGGATAACAAAACTACACGGTTTCTTTCTGATACCCGGGATCAGGGTGTGGTGGCCCCTGAAAACCGTAAATGGTTTGAGGCGGAAATGGTACCTGCTGCGATCAAAGCAGGGTGTAAACGGGCTGCCGTTATCACCAGTGGCAACGTGTTTAAACGATATTATCTGAATATGATCTTATCCGTTGTCAACAAGTTTGATATGCCCTTCAAAATTGTACAGGACGAGGAAAGCGCCATAGAATTTCTCATGGAAAAATAAATACTAAGTTAATAAGGTGCCGTGCCTAAAATTTAAGGATAAACTCCTGTAAGTTGACCGAGCGATCTAACTCGAGTTTTTTTCTTAACCTGTAACGTGCAATTTCAACACCACGAACAGAAATGTTTAATAGATGGGCTATTTCCTTGGTAGAGAGATTCATACGCAGATAGGCACTCAACTTCATCTCCTGAGGGCTCAGGTCTGGGAAAGACTCCTTAAGGCGGTTGGTAAAATCGCCGTGGACCTGGTCAAAATGAAATGCAAAATGCTCCCAGTCATCGTCCTGGGAGATATTCCTGTCTATATTACTGATTATTTTCTTTAGTTCGTGCCTGACTTCCTGATTTTTACTTCTTTTTGAAATACTACCTAAATTACTCTTTATACTGGCAATAAATCCATTTTTGTTGATCAGGTGCATTGTGGAGGTAGCCAGCTCCTTATTCTTACTCTCAATTTCAGCTTTCAGCTTTTCGTTTTTGAGTCGCTGTATCTCCTCCTCAGATTTTCTTGTAATAGACTCTATCTCTGTCTCCTTTTTATGAAGCTCCTTTTCCTGTTTTAATGTCAGCCGGTGTTTCTCCCTTTTGTGTTTTTTATCAAACAGGTAAAAAGCTACAAATAAAGATGTCAAAATCATGCCTGTGTATATAGTATAGGCAAGCTTTGTTCGGTACCAGGGTGGTAGTATAGTAAACGTGTATGATGTGGCCTCACTCGTTTTACCATAAATGTTTTTTGCACGCACATGAAAGGTGTAGGTGCCTTCGTGCAGGTTGGTGTATTCTTTATCTTTTCTTGAAGTCCACTCACTCCAGTTTTTCTCGCCGTTTTCCAGCCAGTACTGGTACATGGTTTTCTCCAGGCCGTCCACAAAAGTGGCACTATAGCTAAACTGGATTGAATTCTGCTCGTAAGGTATACTTCGAATATACTCTTTCGGCTGTTTATTGGTGACTTCATTGCTGTTTACATAATGCCCGTGAAATAACGTGACATTACTGTTCCCGGTAAGACTAACCCTTCTCAAAAGTGTATGAAAAGGCTGATCAGTAATATTTGCAGAACTGGCTGTATAAAGTACAAAACCTTCCTTGGCAGCGTAAAGAGCCTGGTTGGCACTGAGAATAGATACATTCTGCAGGTCATCGTTAAGCATGTCCTTCAATTTGTTAAATATGCTGGTCTTTTTTCTGTATTCACCACTTGCATCCTTTTCAAGAATGCCGATTTCCTGAATAGTCATGTAATAAATATTCTGGTAAGGATCCTCGGCGAGGGCAATAACAGGATCATTGCTGAAAAAATCTTTGAAAAACTCATCAACAACAAACCGGTCCGAAGCCTTATCGTAACGGTAAATCTGATTTTCTGTAGTAAAGACCAGCCTGTTCCTGATTCGGAATACGTTAATTAAAGCATTTGAGGGGAGGCCTGCTTCTGTACCGTAATACTTTACCGATGATATGGAATCCAACTTATCGTTTAGCCGGAGCTTGTAAACACCCTTATAACCATGGGTCATCCAGATATCACCATCTTCACTGAGTTCCATTACCCTTGAGGACTCATCAAAGCCCTTTATCTTATGCTGAAATACAATATTTTCTCCAATTTCCTGATGTAACACCAGTCCCTTATATGTGCCCTCTATGATATACCCGGGCCTGTCTTTTAATTTCAGAAAGGTCCAGGCCCCCAGGACATCTGATATTTTGGAAACGGAATTATCTTTTAGCAGAAAAGCCCCATTATGATGACCGACCAGCAGATGGTCTTTTACTTTACTGATGCTGTAAACCTGACCTTCAGTACCCTCTATAAACTGGTAGTTTTTACCGCTGCCTTCGTTTAATCTTTTCATATAGAGTCCATTGTTGGTGCCCAGATATAGTGTGTTGTTGTCAAGGTAACCGTCATAACCTGTGCCTGGCAATCCGACTTGCTCATTGATGTAGGTAAAAGGCATGTCGAGCTCAATAGAGGTAATGCCGTTGTTGTGTCCCAGCCACAGATTGTTTTGGGCGTCTTCAAAGAGGCTGAGAACAGTCCGGTTGTTGAGCCCTTTGGTTTTGTTGAGGTGAAGAAGTACTTCACCCTCCGGAGAAACGATATACAGCCCGTTGTTTTGAGAGCCCAATGCATAATTGCCGTTCCTCAGGCGCAAAGCGCAATTGATCGCTGAGCTTTTGAATACCTCATTGTTCTTCACGCTCCAGGGCTCAAAACTGCTGCCATTATAAATGAATATGCCGTTGTGCAAGGTAGCCACCCAAAGCTCATTATTAGGCCGGTTGAGCAGGCCGGTCACAGTCATTCCTTTTAGCCTCTCACCTCCGGGCAGTATCTTTAGTGTGCCGCCATCAAGATAGGAGAGGCCCACCTCAAGCTGGTTTACATAAAGCTGATGATTGGTATAGAAAAAGTTTTCAGGTGCCTGTTCCGGGTCTATTACGTCAATTTTTCCGTCGGCATGATAAATGAAGATTTGCCGGAAAGTGCAAAATACCAGACGGTCATGGTCCTGGAATACCCGCCAGGCTTCGTCGAAGTTCCTGTATTTGGCAGGTAAACTGTCCGCAAGGGAAGTGTATAATAATTCTCCTGTACTATCAGGAAATAAATAACCAAAATCGCCCTGACTGGCCACGTATACCTTGCCGTCAGAGCCTATGGAGATATGCCTTACCTTGCTGCCACTGCTCAGGGTAAAAATATGCCACGACGACCCGTCAAACTCAAGTACGCCGAAATTGTTCGCGACATAAATAAGCCCGTATTTGTTTTGAGCTATTGCCCAGTTTTGGATACCGCCATTATACTCACGGGTAGAGTAGTATTTTATGAACGGCAATCCCAGGTCATAGTTCTGCGCCTGTCCATGAGGCAAAAGACAACATATCATGAAGCAAAACAACAGGTAGTTTTTAACCATAGTCAGTGTACCAATACAGTTGTTGATTTTTAAAGGTAAAAAATTAATGATGTATTTAGAATAGAATAGTGAAGTATTAGGAACATGCAGTTCCGGAAACGTTTCCAGTGCCTCTGAATACTTCTAAACGGCTTATTTCTAGTTGTTTTGATGAAGTTTTGATAAAAAGGAAAAGTGGGGTTGATGTAGTTATGATGTAGTATGTTTTTTGCCTTTACGTGCGGTTTCATCTTCCTTGATGGCTGGAATGGAGTGATATCCATTTCATTAACCCTCAACCAATTAATATAATATGAAGAACTCTTTACTAACAGCACTTTTGCTGCTCCTTACTACACTTACCTATGCACAGGGTGTAGTTTCCGGTACAGTAAAAGATGAGACTGGCGAGCCACTGCCAGGGGTAAACGTACTGGTTCGAGGAACCAGCCAGGGAACGGTTACCGACATCAGCGGTAATTACAGACTTGAAGTCCCCGAAAATGCATCATTGATCTTTAGCTTTATCGGCTATGTGACCGAGGAGATCAATGTAGGCAACCGCACTACCATTGACCTGGTATTGATACCCGATATTACGGCACTCAATGAAGTAGTAGTGATTGGTTATGGTACCACCACTAAAAAGGAACTTACAGGAGCCGTGTCGGTGGTACAGGCCGAAGAAATTCAGGCGCTTAACCCTACGCGGATAGAGCAGGCGCTGCAAGGCCAGATGGCCGGTGTGAATGTTACTACGGCTTCGGGGTCTCCCGGAGGAGGTGCCAATATCAGGATCAGGGGTATAACCACTAATGGTAATAACAACCCGCTTGTACTGGTGGATGATGTACCATACTCTGTTGATGGCTTAAGTGCATTAAACCCAAATGATATAGAATCTGTAAATGTATTGAAAGATGCCTCAGCTTCTATCTATGGTGTACAGGCAGCCAATGGTGTGATTTTGATAACAACCAAAAAAGGAAAACAAAATACAGCACCTCGTTTTACATTTGACTCTTACTATGGTATACAGGAAACCTCCAGGAAACTGGCACTACTTAATGCAACAGAATATGCAGTGCTGGCTAATGAGGCTTTCGCCAATGGAGGGCAAACTCCTCCATTTGCTAACGTAAATCTGGGAGAAGGTACTGACTGGCAGGATGAAGTTTTTGACAGGGCGCCAATTCAGAACTACAACCTGTCTGTTAACGGTGGGGGAGAGAAAACAACTTATTCCATTGGAGGGTCATACTTTGACCAGGAAGGTATTGTTGGTGGTGATAAAGCCAGCTTCCAGCGATACAACACCAGGATGAATCTCACTACGGAGCTAACAGACAAGCTGACTTTCCAAAACGTACTCCTTTACGCTAATGAAACAAGGCGTACGCTACCTGAAAATGGTCAGGCCTCGGTGTTGTACAATACCATCAATATGGCACCAACCATGTCAGTTTATGATCAGGATGGCAATTTTACCCTTGCTGATGGCCTGGGTTCGGAAGTGATCAACCCGCTGGCTCAGATTGCGAATACCTTTAACAGAAACAGGGTGGATAAGCTGACGGGCAAGCTGTCATTGACCTATGACATCCTGGATGACCTGAAGGTCACAACTCGTTTTGGTTACAACTATGCCAATGTCAGAAATAAGACCTTTAATCCTTATGTCTATTATGGTCAAAACAAAGTTCAAAACAACACTTTAAATGCTAACCTCGATCCGATCACGAAACTCGATACCCTTACTAACTCACAGGTGCAGACGGTATTTAATTCGGTATCGGAAACCCAGCAAATTTTCTATGATAATATATGGGAAACCTTTGTGAATTATAAAAAGGTATTAAACGAAAAACATGGGTTTGATGTCACGCTCGGTATGTCAGTTAGAAAGGAAAGAGGAGAGTCTTTGACAGGTACAGCTTTTGATATTCCTTACAATTCATATGAGTTCGCAGATATTTCTGCGGCAGATCCGAATAATGATGAAAACACTGCTACTTCATACCAATATGATTTCAGGCAGTTGTCATACTTTACAAGAGTACAGTACGATTATGAAAACCGCTATCTACTGTCATTAATTGTCAGGAGAGATGCCTCAACCAGGTTTGGCCCGAATAACCGCGTGGGATACTTCCCTTCGGCCTCTGCTGCCTGGATAGTTTCAGACGAGTCATTTTTTGATGTAAGCTTCATTAACCTTTTGAAATTAAGGGCCAGTTATGGTGTGTCCGGTAATGACAAAATCCAGGACTTCGTTTACAGAGGCTTGCTTAATGGTGAAGGTGTTTATGTGTTGAATGGTGAATTAGTTACAGGCCGTGCCCCTGGCAGGATATCCAACCCGGATGTAAAATGGGAGCAACTAAAGCAAGCTAACTTCGGTTTTGATCTTCGTTTGTTTGAAGGAAAGGTATCTGCCTCCGTAGATTACTTTGTTAAGCGTACGGAAGACCTCTTGCTTCAACCGCAGGTATCAGGCCTTTTGGGGTCAGGTGCTCCCGGAAGTGCAGCTCCATTTATTAATGCAGGAACCATAGAAAACAGAGGCTTTGAGTTCATAGTTGGCTACAGTGGTGAGATCAGCAATGATGTGCAGTTCAGTGTCAACTATAACCTGAGTACACTGACCAATGAAACTGTTGAGTTGGCTAATGGTGTAGACTTTATTCCGGGCGGAAGTTTTGGAATAGGCCAGACCGCAACCAGGTTTGAGGTGGGTTATCCCATTGGCTATTTCTTCGGACTGGAAACTGAAGGTGTGTTCCAGAGCCAGGAAGACATTAATCAGCACCCTGCTCAGCAAAATGCTTCGCCCGGTGACCTTAAATATAAAGACGGCGATGGAGATGGTGTAGTAGAGCTTGATAATAATGATGATAAAACGCTGATTGGTAGTCCGATACCTGATGTTACGATGGGCGTTAGTTTAAATGTGAGATACAGGAATATTGACTTCTCCACCAATATTTATTCAGCATTGGGCAATGATATTTTGAGAAACTATAGCCGTTTTCTTCCATTGACCAACAAGTCGGCTCATACCCTGGAAAGATGGACAGGTGCAGGTTCTACCAATACTGACCCTAAAGTAACTACCGGGGCTAATAACAATAATCTGATCTCCGATTATTATGTAGAAGATGGCTCATACGCGCGTATAAGGAATATTCAGCTAGGATATACCTTACCAGCAGAGCTTACTGAAAGAGTGGGAATTAACAAGTTCAGGATCTATGCTTCGGTAAATAATCTGTACACCTACACCAAATACAGAGGTTACGATCCCGATGTATCAAGCGGGGAAGCACTTTCCTCAGGGATTGACTATGGCTTTTACCCTCAGCCACGTACTTACATGTTAGGTTTAAATTTAATATTCTAATATCATGATTATCAATACAAAAAGATATTTGAAATGTATACTTGTGACAATTTGTCAGTTAGGTATTTTGGGCTGTAGTGATGACTACGTAGATATTGATCCGGCGGCTACAATTGATGCAGATAGCTATTTCAATTCACCACAAGATTACGAAGACGCAGTTGTGGGAGCCTATGATTTGTTGCAGGCTTCATACATCAATGTTTGGGTTGGAGACATAGCTTCCGACAATACACTGGCTGGAGGTGAAAACGCTAATGATGTAATTGCCCTGCAAGAGATCGACGATATGCGACATGGTGCAGTGAATGACCAGTTGCGCAACATCTGGTCATGGATGTATGCAGGAATAAGTCGCACCAACTACATTTTTGAAAACAAAGACAAGATCGACTTTGAAGGTAAAGAGCAGGTATTAGCTGAAGCTGCTTTTTTGAGAGCTTACTACTATTTTGAACTCGTCAAGATATTTGGAGACTTGCCACTTATTGTTGATGAAAGGGCAACTTTCGAAGGGCTCAGCTCTATCCCACGATCACCCAGGTCTGAGGTTTATACCCAAATAGAAAAAGACCTTGAGTATGCTGCTGCAAATCTTGACGTAACCCCTGCCCAGGTTGGCAGAGCTACCAAAGGAGCCGCATTGGCCCTGCTCGGTAAAGCACACCTGTACCAGGATGAATTCTCAGAGGCAGCAAACGCTTTGGAGCAGGTAATAGGTTTAGGGGTATACGATCTGTTTGATGATTACAGTACCCTTTTCCTGACCCAAAATGAAAATAACATAGAGTCAGTTTTTGAGATCCAGTACACCAATGAGGAAGGTGCAGGTTTTGAGTGCCTGCAATGCGTGGAAGGTAATGTTGCCGTAGGCTTCAATGGTATTCGAGGATATGACGGGCCTTTGTATGCAGATGGTTTTAGTTTTAATGTACCTACTCAAGACCTTGTCGATGCTTTTGAGTCTGGCGATCTGCGTTTTGAGCCTACTATCCTTGACATTGAAGCCTTTGCGGCTGCTCAGGAGGAAGAAGTTACCTATACCGAAGGTTATGAGCACACAGGATATTACAATCACAAATACATCCCCAGAGCTAATGATATTGGTTTGGGCGATGTACACCTGACCAGTCCGGTAAACTACAGGGCTATCCGTTATGCGGACGTACTGCTGATGGCTGCCGAAGCACTCAACAGGGGGGGGTATTGATGACTCCAAAGCCCTGGGGTATTTAAATGAAGTAAGGGACAGGGCTGATCTTGATCAGCTTAGTTTGACTGGCCAGAACCTCACTGATGCCATACTTAAAGAGCGAAGGGTAGAACTTGCCGGAGAAGGGCACAGGTTTTTTGACCTGGTAAGAACAGGACAGGCTGCTGCCAATATCGATGGTTTCGTAGCCGGTAAACATGAGGTGTTTCCGATCCCTCAGATCGAAATAGACCTTGCAGGTGCCGGTTGGAAACAAAATGATAATTACTAAAAATCACAGATATGAAGATCTTAATTATAAATTTCAAATGGATACTGGCGCTTCTGGTATTGTTTACCGCCTGTGATCCACACGGTGAGGAGGATCTTGAATTAGGACCACCACCAACGGCAGAAGATGCTGCTATAAGTACCACAGTGAATGCCGAAAACGATAACATCATACATTTTAAAAACTCGTCTTCCGCTTTTCTTAAAGTATGGGATTTTGGCAACGGAAGTGGGGCCAAAGGCGATGACGTGACAGGCATTTTTCCTCTCAAGGGGACTTATGAAGTTACTTTGACAGTGTATACATCAGGAGGAAGTATCTCCTCGACTACTACTGTTGAAATAGCTGAAACCAATCCGCTTTTGCTGGACATACCTGTTTACAATATGCTTACAGGCGGAGCTGATGCCGTAGATGGAAAAACATGGGTGATAGATGCAACCAGGGCTGCCCACTTTGGGGTAGGTCCAAACCCTTCTGATCCCGCTGTAGGTGACTACCCCAACTGGTATGCTGCAGGAGTTAATGAGAAGGCAGGATCCGGTTTATACAATGATAAATTTACCTTCAAGCTAGACGGTTTTGGTTTTGTTCAGGAGACCGACGGAGATGTTTTCATAAATACATTACAGGCCAGCAATTTCCCCGGAGCATACGAAAACGCCGGTGATTATACAGCGCCATATACAGCGCCCGATAACCTGACGTGGTCCGTTAGTGAAGATGCAGATGGCAACCAGGTAATCAACATAAAAAATGGAGGCTTTATTGGGTATTTTGCCGGAACCTACAGTTACAAAATAGTAAGTCTTGAAGAAAATGAGCTTTTCATTCGGTTTGAGGATGCTGCAAATCCGGAATTAGCCTGGTATCAACGACTGGTACCAGAGGGGTTCACGGCTCCACCACCGCCGCCACCTGCTGTTTCAACACTGCCAATTGATTTTGAAGGTGCTTTACCTCCTTTCAATGGCTTTGGAGGATCGACTTATCAGGTTATTGACAACCCTGATGCTTCGGGGATCAATACAAGTGCGAAGGTAGGTGAGTATGTGAAGGGTACAGAAGGTAATTGGGCAGGAATAGAAACCGCTTTAGATGATAAGATTGATTTCTCTACGCTAAACCTGATAAAATATAAGGTTCATTCTCCTGTGACTGGTAAAGCACTTTTCAAACTGGAGTCTGTTGATGGCTCAGCAACCCCGGTTGAAGTATTTGCTGATATCACAAAAACCAACGAATGGGAAGAACTTATTTTTGATTTTTCAAGCGCTACATCTGGTACATATGATAAAATTGCCATATTCCTTGATTTTGATAACAACAACGGAGGCACATTTTACATAGATGATATCAGGCAGTCTGCGGAGGAAGCGGTATTGACTGAAGTAGCACTAACAGGTGGGGCATCCAAAATCTGGAAGCTTAAACCGGCAGCTGGATCATTTGGAGTTGGTCCCAACAAAGGAAGTGACGCATGGTTCCCTAATGGAGCTGATATATCCGGTGACAGGCCTTGTTTGTTTAATGACCAATTCATTTTTAAAACAGGCAATGTTTACGAGTACAACGCTCAGGGTGATTTTTATGGAGAGGCATATATGGGTGTTTCTGATGGTTGCCAGGATGAAGGCAACCTGACAGGCACCGATGCGGAACCGTGGGGTTCAGGAACACATACGTTTTCACTGACTCCTGCAACGGAAACAGATCCCGCCTACATTACAGTTACAGGTACCGGTGCTTTTATAGCGTTACCCAAGGCATATAATGGAGGCGAGTACAGTGCAGCGCCTCCTACGGCAGACGCTTCGGTTGTCTATGAAGTGCTTAGCTACGTGAACAACGGGACTACAGAAACGCTTTCAATCACTATTGACATAGCGGGTGACGGAAGTGCTTTCTGGAGCTTTGTTTTGGTTGCGGAATAAAATAATAAAGTTTCTCAGGGTAATATGATCCTGAGAAACTTTAAACCCTACAAATTTTTAATGATAGACTATGAAGCAAGTATTAACAATAATAATTCTGTTGGTGGCCTTTTGTGGGTGCGGTAATGATGACTCTTCCGACGTTTTAATCCTACCCTCAAACCTGAAACTCGACCTCCAGATAGATGAAAACAATCCGGGGTCAGTAGCTTTTACAGCCACTGCCGATAATGTTAATTTTTACAGCTACTATTTTGGTATACCCAATGAAGCTGCTACCATTTCTAATGATGGAAAAGCTACATATAAATACACCGAATCAGGAACCTATAAAGTAATCGTTCAGGCACATGCTACCAGTGATCAGTTTGTTAGTGTTGAAAAGGAGGTGGTCATTCAACTTGAAGATGACAGCACCCCGACGGATATTCCCTCGGAAGGATATACCACCCCTGAAAGCTATGACGGCATGGCGCTGGTGTGGCAGGATGAGTTCGGGGGAACTGCTCTAAGTGATGACTGGACCCATGAAATAGGAACCGGTAGCAATGGATGGGGCAATAACGAGCTGCAATATTACAGGGAAGAAAATACTGAAGTCCGGGACGGCTACCTGATCATAACAGCCAAGGAAGAAAGCTTTGGAGGCAGAGATTATACATCGTCCAGGATCATCACTGCAGGGAATCAGATGTTCCAGTACGGACGGATTGATATCAGGGCTGCCCTTCCCCAAGGTCAGGGTATTTGGCCTGCGCTATGGATGTTGGGTTCAAATTTCAACACTGTTGGCTGGGCAAAATGTGGCGAGATCGATATCATGGAAATGATTGGTGGTAGCGCGACTGGCAGGGACAATACCGTGCACGGCACCATACACTGGGATAACGGCGGCGGCAATGTCAACTATGGTGACAGTTATACCCTGAGCTCAGGAATATTTGCCGATGAATTCCATGTGTTTTCAATAGTATGGGATGCAACTTCAATTACCTGGTACGTGGATGATGTGAAGTTTAACGAAGTAGACACTACACCTGCTGACCTGAGTGAATTTCAGAATGATTTCTTCTTTATATTCAATGTAGCAGTAGGAGGGAACTGGCCGGGGAGTCCTGATGCCAATACAGTATTTCCACAAAAAATGATTGTGGACTACGTGAGGGTTTTCCAGGAACAATAAACAAGTATTTCATCAGGTCGGCATTACTTTTAGAGGCTGGCGAAAACATTTTGATTAAGTGAAAAGAAAAGTATACGCATTAGTATTTACGGCAATAGCAGCGCCTTTTTTAGGATGTTCGGTTGAGGAGTCGGGGGATAAGGCCACCTCAGAAGGGAAGCAGCCTCAAAATGAAAAGATAGAGAAGCTTATTGGGCAAATGACTGTTGAGGAGAAGGTAGGGCAGTTGAATTTTTACGTAGGTGACCTTTTCAATACAGGGCCTACAGTAAGGACAACCGAGTCAGACAAGTTTGATGAGTTGATAAAACAAGGCAAGCTGACCGGCCTCTTTAACGTTCACGGGGCCGCTTATACGAAAAGGCTACAACAGATAGCTGTTGAAGAGTCACGCCTTGGAATTCCCCTGCTTTTTGGAGCAGATGTGATCCATGGTTTTAAAACAGTTTTCCCGATACCGCTGGCTTCTGCTGCAAGTTGGGATATGGAGGCCATAGAAAAGGCAGAGAAGATAGCAGCCATTGAATCCACAGCGGCCGGTATTACTTTCAATTTTGCACCCATGGTAGACATCAGCCGTGATCCGAGATGGGGAAGAATGGCAGAAGGTGCTGGTGAAGACCCATACCTGGGTTCTCAGGTTGCTATGGCCAGAGTGCGTGGCTTTCAGGGGAAATCCCTATCTGATGCCCAAACCATGGCAGCGTGTGTTAAGCACTTTGCCGCTTACGGTGCACCTGAAGGCGGTCGTGACTACAATACAGTGGATATGTCAGAACGGTCTTTAAGAGAGACCTACCTGCCACCTTATAAAGCGGGAATTGATGCAGGGGCAGCCACTATCATGACTTCTTTTAATGAATTAAATGGTGTGCCGGCTTCCGGTAACGAATTTTTGCTTCGCGACATCCTCAGAGGCGAGTGGGGCTTTAAAGGTATGGTAGTGTCTGACTGGCAATCTATCAACGAAATGGTTTCCCATGGCAATGTGGGCAACGTTGCCGAAGCAGCATCCATGGCCCTGAAAGCCGGTGTGGATATGGACATGATGGGCGACGCTTACCGCAACGATATACCCAGGCTGATAGAAGAAGGAAAGCTAGAGGAAAAACATCTCGATGCCGCAGTCAGAAATGTACTAAAATTAAAATTTGACCTGGGGCTGTTTGATGATCCTTACAGATACAGTGATACGGTAAGGGAATCTCAGGACATCCGGGCCAAAGAACACCTGGAAGTTGCCCGCGATGTGGCGAGAAAATCCATAGTGATGCTGAAAAACGAAGGTCAGTTGTTGCCGCTGAATAAAGATGCGGGCACCATCGCCGTTATTGGGCCATTGGCTGATAACCAGGCCGACATGAATGGTACATGGTCATTTTTTGGAGAAGCACAACACCCTGTTACCTTTTTAAAAGGCATTCAGGATGCTGTTGGTCCAAACACTAAAGTAATTTCGGCCGAAGGGTGCAACCTGTATGATGATAACCGGGATAAGATCGCCAATGCAGTAACCGTAGCCCGGTCTGTGGATGTGGTGGTTATGGTCGTGGGGGAGAGTGCTGTTATGAATGGAGAAGCAGGCTCACGTTCAAATATCCAGCTTCCCGGTATTCAGCTTGACTTGATGAAGGCCGTAGCGGAAACAGGAAAACCAGTGGTAGCGGTGGTAATGAGTGGCCGCGCCATGGACCTGAGCTGGCTGGATGAAAACATTGCCGCGATCCTTGAAGTATGGACTTTGGGTTCTGAATCCGGTCATGCTGCAGCCGATGTACTTTTTGGTGATTATAACCCCTCCGGTAAGTTGCCCGTAACCTTTCCCCGCAATGTGGGGCAGGTGCCGATTTATTATAACCATAAAAATACCGGCAGACCCTATGAAGGAGATTATTCTGAACCCAAAAGCGAACGCGTTTACAAGTCTAAATACAGGGATGTGCAAAACACTCCGCTGTATCCTTTTGGGCATGGCCTGAGCTATTCCACTTTCGAATATTCCGAGATACAGCTAAGTGCTGACACCATTGGATTTGATCAAGCATTAAAAGCTTCTGTAAAGGTTACCAATAAGGGCCCTTATGACGGGGAAGAAGTGGTTCAGTTGTATATCAGGGATCTTGTGGGAAGTGTAACAAGACCAGTTAAAGAGCTAAAGGGCTTTAAAAAGCTGATGATCAAAAACGGGGAGACCAAAGAGGTAAAGTTTGAAATTACTTCAGAAGATCTCGCTTTTTATACTATGGATATGACTCACAAAGCCGAGCCGGGAGCTTTCCATCTGTTTATTGGGTCAAGCTCAGAGGATGTAAAGCAATCCGGATTTTACTTAAAGCACTAGATTTATGAAAAAGATAATATTAACCGTGTTGCTTTTAAGCATGGCAATACTGGCTAAATCGCAGGAACGGCAGTTAGTTTGGAGCGATGAGTTCAACTATGAGGGGGCACCTGATTCTACCATGTGGGGTTTCGAACTTGGAGATGGCTGTCCTCATATCTGCGGATGGGGTAATAATGAATTACAATTCTATACAGACAACCCTGAAAATGTAAGGGTGACGAATGGCAGGCTAATCATTGAAGCCCATAAGGTGGAGGGAAAATCTTATGGCTACACCTCTTCCAAGGTGGTGAGTACAGGTAAGGGCGACTGGCAATATGGCTACATTGAAATCAGGGCAAAATTACCCTACGGCAAAGGCACGTGGCCGGCCATTTGGATGCTCCCTACGTTAGATCGTCCGCTTGACTGGCCAATGGATGGTGAAATAGATATTATGGAGCATGTCGGGTATAATCAGGGAATGGTTTACGGCACGATTCATACTAAAAAATATAACCACCGTATTGGTACCCAAAAGTCCGATAGCATCTATGTTGATGACCTGCATGAAAACTTTCATACCTATGCCATAGACTGGGGGCCGGAGCACATCAGTTGGTATGTAGACGGAGACAAATATTACACTATTGAGAACAAAGGGGAAGGACGAGAAGGCTGGCCTTTTGATCAGCAGTTCCATATCATATTTAACCTTGCGGTAGGTGGAGACTGGGGAGGCAAATATGGAATTGATGAAAAAATATGGCCTCAAAGACTGGAAATTGATTATATTCGAGTCCATGAAGCGAATTATGCGACAGAAAAAAAGCCTGTCAACCACTGATGGGCGCACGTTTAATCAACTTCATATTCCTCTCAAAAGTTTTTGCAAACGTTTGAAATCAACTAACCAAAAGAAACATTATCAGCATGAATGAAATCGAAAGTACGGGAAACTCCAAAAGGTTCATCCTTGGAATTACTGTAGTGGCTACCCTTGGTGGCCTTTTGTTTGGATACGACACCGGTGTAATTGGTGGTTCACAACTTTATTTTACAGAATATTTTTCTTTTACCGAAGGAGAGCAGGGATGGGCCGTGAGCAGTGCCCTGTACGGCTGCCTTGTTGGGGCATTAATGGCGGGCTTTTTAAGCTCAAAGTTCAGTCGTAAATACTCACTGATATTTTCAGGATTTCTATTTGCCATTTCTGCCTGGGGCTCCGGTATTCCTGAGTCGCTTACCGTGCTGGCTATCTTTAGAATTATAGGTGGTATAGGTGTAGGTATAGCCTCAATGACAGCTCCTATGTACATTGCAGAGGTGGCTCCACCAAAAGAGCGGGGCAGACTGGTTTCCTACTATCAATTGGCTATTGTTATAGGTTTTTTTGTTGTATTTCTGGCTACCTATTTTATCGGAGGTGGAGATAACTCTGCCTTGAGCCCTGGTGAACTGGAAGCACTGCATGACTATAATGTTAAAACCGGCTGGAGGGTCATGTTCTGGTCTGAGCTCGTGCCGGCACTTGCTTTCTTCATCCTGTTATTCTTTGTGCCTCATTCACCTCGCTGGTTGATGATGAAAGGTAGAGAAGAGGAAGCAAAGAAAGTACTTGCCAAAGTTACAACCTCTTCCAGTGAGGCAGAGCGTGAGTATAGGGAAATCAAAGAATCTCTGTATAGGGAAACTCAGGTAGAGAAAGTGTCTGTATTCTCTCCAAGCATGCGTATAGTGCTTATTATAGGAATAACCCTTTCTATACTTCAACAAGTAACGGGGATCAATGCCATACTCTATTATGGTGCCGAAATATTCAGCAACGCTTTAGGGTATGGACCCGAAGATGCTCTTAAGCAACAAATACTGTTAGGTGGTGTTAATCTCCTGTTTACTTTTGTCGCCATTTATCAGGTAGATAAATGGGGAAGAAAACCACTTTTGATTATGGGTACCATCGGTATGTTCCTCGGAATAGGAACGTTAGGGGTATCTATTTACCTCAACCAACTTGGCTTAATATCCCTTATTGGAATGTTGACCTTTATTGGTTCTTTCGCTTTGTCAATGGGGCCTGTTACCTGGGTACTACTGTCAGAAATATTCCCTAATAAAGTAAGAAGTGCAGCTATGTCGATAGCCGTTGCAGCACAATGGTTGTTCAATGCCATTGTAGCCAATACATTCCCGGTAATCAATGGAAGTGGAGTAAATAAAGAAGTATTTAATGGCGCACTGCCGTATTTTATATTCGCTGCACTTTGTGTTGTAACCATACTGTTTACCTGGAAAATGATCCCGGAAACAAAAGGAAAAACCCTCGAAGAAATGGACGGCCTCTGGTTGAAAGAGGAAAAGTAATTTGCCTTCGCTAATGCTGGTTATTAAACGTTAGGAGAAATCTTGTTTATGAAATGACAAGTTTTCTCCTAACTTTAAGCACACCTAATACAACCAGCATGAGAAAAAACATTTTAATTCTTTCGGCTTTATTCATATGCCATTTATCTCTGGCGCAATCCTCTGACCTTGAAAAGGCAAAAGCCACTGTTGAAAAAGAAGAAATCAAATCCCATATTTTTTACCTGGCCTCTGACGAGTTGCGGGGCAGGGAAGTGGGAACGCCTGGAATAGAAAAGGCTGCAGATTATATTGCGACAGAGTTTAAAAGATATGGCGTTAAGCCGGTTCCCGGAGCGGATAATGGTTATTTTCAACAGGTGCTTTTAAAGCAGGCCTCGTTGCCCAACAAAATAAAGGTTACTATTTCAGAGAAGGACTTTTCCGGTCAGCAAGTAGCAATATTCAATGCGGAAAATATCGAAAAGGAAACCCAGGCTGTATACCTTAACTATGGTATGTCTAATGATTACGAAGGGACCGATGTAAAAGGAAAAATCATATTGGCCAAAGCCGGGGCGCCGGATCAGACAGACCAGGGAAGCCTCTTTAAGCTCTCTTTACAAAAAAGAGGGTTTGCCCAGGCTGCCGGAGCCATTGCACTCATAGAAGTTCACGATTACGATGCACAATACTGGAGTTCAGTTAAAGGATACCTCAGTCATGATAAAATGACCCTGAGGGATAAGAATGAACCAGTGGGAGGGCCGGTACACCTTTGGGTAGATTCCAATCACAATCTTTTAGACGAGCTGGAGAAAGGGACCGAAGTATCGACGGGATTGGTGATCAGTGGTATTGACAATAACAAACTAACCTCCCGGAATGTAGTAGGAATAGTGGAAGGCACTGACCCCAAGCTTAAAAATGAATATATTATTTACTCAGCACACTATGACCATGTAGGTGTTGGCAAGCCTAATGCAGAATTGGATTCAATTTTCAATGGGGCACGAGACAATGCTGTAGGTACAGTTACCGTACTAAGTGCTGCGGAAAACATAGCTAAATACCCAACTAAGAGATCTGCCCTGTTCATATTGTTTACAGCAGAAGAGAAAGGCCTTTTGGGAAGTAAATGGTATGTGGAACATCCGTTAGTACCTTTAAAGCAAGCAGTTTATTGCTTCAACAGTGACAATGCCTCCTACAATGACACTACTAAAGCCACTATAGTAGGCCTTGAGCGGACTACAGCTTCGCAAAATATCAAAGACGCGTGCAGTGCAATAGGCCTTACCGCCATAGATGACCCAGCGCCTGAGCAAAATCTTTTCGATCGCTCCGACAATGTTCACTTTGCAGCCAAAGGAATTCCCGCCCCAACCTTTAGCCTTGGTTTCACCGCTTTTGATAAAGAGCTGTTTAAGTACTACCATCAGGTAACCGATAACCCGGAAACGCTGAACTACGACTACCTTCTCAAATTTTTTAGAGCATATGTGCTCTCCTGCAGAAAAATAGCCAATGATGAAGAAACCCCGGTTTGGGTAGAAGGAGATAAGTATTATGAAGCAGGGCAGGAGTTGTATGGGGACAGGTAAACGGTGATCAGCAGATAGGTAATCGGTAAACGGTGAATTATGAACAGAGATAGTAAACGGAATGAATATAGAGGAATTTAAAAAGCATGGCCATGCTATGGTCGATTGGATAGCGTCGTACTATGAAAATATTCGTGACTATCCGGTGAAGTCTCAGGTGCAGCCCGGGGAGATTTTCGAGCAAATAGCCGATAGTGCACCTGTGCAAGGGGAGCCAATGGAACGAATTTTTCAGGACTTTAAGGAGATCATTATGCCAGGTATAACCCATTGGCAGAGTCCGAACTTTTATGCTTATTTTCCTGCTAATGCCAGTTTCCCGTCACTACTAGGAGATATGCTGGCCTCTGCGCTGGGATCTCAATGTATGATATGGGATACCTCACCGGCCGCTGCCGAACTGGAAGAAAAGGTGATGATCTGGCTAAGGGACATGCTTGGACTGCCGGCTGCTTTTACAGGGGTTATTCAGGATACTGCTTCTACCGCCACACTTTGTGCATTGATTTCAGCCAGGGAAAAACTAAATGATTATGAACCGAACAGCAATGGCCTTTTCAATAACAGGCCTATGCGTGTTTACTGCTCAGAAGAAACACACTCTTCCGTTGAAAAGGCAGTTAAAATCATGGGGCTTGGCAAGCACAACCTGGTCAAAATTGGGGTAGATGAGAAAATGGCGTTAAAACCTGCTTTACTTAAGCAGGCCATAGAGGAGGATATTAAAAAGGGCTATCAACCTCTGGCCGTGGTTGCGGCTATTGGCAGTACAGGTACGGTAGCCATAGATCCACTCGCGGCAATAGTAAAAGTTTGCAGTGACCATGGCGTATGGCTTCATGTAGACGCAGCGTATGCAGGCTCAGCTCTGATACTTGAAGAATACCGCTGGATGATTGAAGGTATTGAGGATGCCGATAGTTTTGTGTTTAACCCTCACAAATGGCTCATGACCAATTTTGATTGTTCAGCTTACTTTGTTAAAGACGAGCAGGCTTTGGTGAAAACCTTTAGCATCCTTCCTGAATATCTAAAAACCAACACCACTGGTGCGGTTAAAGATTATAGAGATTGGGGTATTCAGCTAGGCAGACGATTCCGAAGTTTGAAGTTGTGGTTCGTGATCAGAAGCTATGGTGTAGAAGAAATGAAGACAATCCTGAGGAACCATATCCGTATAGCCGAAAAGCTTTCAGAAAAAATCAGGGAACATAAAGATTTTGAAGAATTTACCACTTCATTAAACCTTGTATGCTTCCGTTACAAACCGGATGGGGAGGAGGAGGTTGAAACACTGAACCACCTCAATAAACAATTAATGGACGCACTCAATGCATCTGGTAAAATGTACCTTACACATACTAAAATAGGGGATAATATGGTACTGAGGCTGGTGGCAGGCCAAACTCATGTTACAGAGGAGGATGTAATGTGCTCATGGGATATTATCCGGGAAACTGCGGTAGGTCTAAGAGACTAATGAATGGATAGTAAATTATCAGAAGGCCGATTTATATGTCGATGTACTGATCTTTAAATTGCTGCAGCGACTGTAGCTCGGCCTTTACCTGATCTGCCCATTCTTTCTGCTTTTTAACCATTGCTCCATGAAGTGTTTCAGTATCATACCTTTGGTCAGCAGCATTGCTTTCATTAAGGATTTTTTGTATTTCCTGGTTATACATCTTGAGGTCTTTTACTCCTGCCAGTGACAGTTCCATGATCTTCTTCCTGGCTTTTCTGGCATACAATTCTGCGATGTCACAATGCAATTGTTCATGCGCAAGCAGAGCAGGAGACTGGTCACGATACCAGGACTTTGTTTTGATAAACAGTGCGCGCACATGGTAAGAGATTTTGTTTTTCACCATATATGGCTTTGCTTTAATAGCAACAGCCGTACCAGCATCTCCAATAGCTTCAAGGCCGGGCTTTCCCTGAAAATCATTCCAACCTAAATTATAATGAGCTGTCCACTCAATATAATCTGATTGTGAATCATGATTTTCCCCATGAGGTTGAGCCTGAGCATAATAAAACGCTGAAATCAGAATAGTAGAAAATATCGCTTTGACCATAATCATTGATCAAAACCAAAATTCATGCCTTGCAGTTCATGAGGGATTCATTTATACTGATTTTATTCTATTTTTGAGGACAACCAAGAACATTTAAAGAACATAAAAAAATGAAAAAAGTATTAGTAATAGCTTCCGTTTGCCTCATAATGGCAGCCTGTGGAGGAAATCAAAATGAACAGAGCGCCGAAGAAAAGCCGCAGGAAGAAGTAGTAAGTACAGTTACTGAAGAGCCAGCCGTTGTCGGCAATTATGGTGAAGAAATCACTGAGGAAGGTGCCATATCAGCAGAAGAACTATTAGCCAAAATGGACGGTGTAGATTCATTACAGGTCAAAGTTTCGAGTGAAATACTTGCCACCTGTAAAATGAAAGGCTGCTGGATGAAAGTAGAAGTACCCGGTGAAGAAGAAATGAGGGTGACCTTTAAGGACTATGGCTTTTTCGTGCCTAAAGAAGGAGCAGAAGGAAAGGCTGTGGTAATGGAAGGTATTGCAAAGAAAGTAACCACTGATGTGGAAACGTTAAAGCACTTTGCCAAAGATGCCGGAAAGTCGGAAGAGGAAATTGCAGCCATTACAGAGCCTAAAGATGAAATTACTTTTGTAGCTACAGGAGTAATTATTAAAGACACTGAATAAGTCCTGTACAAATACTCTTTTGAACCTATGAAAATTTTCCCAACCCAGTATTCCACTTTATCATCTTCTGCGCTAAACGGATTTGTAAGTGAGCATTATGGGTTGGGGCAAACTTCCTGCAAATACCTGTTAAGGGGAGTCAGTGATACATATCTTATAAAGAGCCGGCAGGAAAAATTTATCCTTAAAGTTTACAGGGAGATGCACAGGTCTCTCGATGAAATAAAGGCAGAAGTTGAACTGCTTAATATTCTGAAGGGCAACGGAGCCAGAGTATCCTACCCATTAAAAGATTTGCAAGGCCAGCAAATCCAGGAGTTTGTGGCAGCGGAAGGCATGCGTTATGGAGTATTGTTTTCTTTCGCTCCCGGTAAGGTATATTACGATTTTACAGATGAACAACTCAGGATCACCGGCAGGGAAATGGCTTTTAACCATAATATAACATCTGACCTGGACCTGAGTTATGACAGGAACAGCTATACCATAGAATCTACTATACACCGGCCATTAAAAGTATTTAAACCGGCTTTTGAAGATTTTACAGAGGGGTATGATTATCTGGTGGATATTTCAGAACGGGTGATTCGAAAGTTGGAAAGCTTCAATGCGGCATCGTTTGGCTATGGGTATTGCCATTATGATTACCTACCCAAAAACTTTCACTTTGATGAACATGATAACCTGACAGTTTTTGATTACGATTTTTGTGGCAAAGGTTACCTCGTCAACGACCTAATGACCTTTCAGGTGCATTATTTTTTCCATACCGTGATCAAAGGCATGAAAAAGGAGGATGCAGATGCCGCATTTCAAACCGCAGTTTCCGGTTACAGGGAATTAAGAAATATATCCGAAGAAGAGCTGGAAGCTATCCCTTATCTGGGTGTTATGTTCTGGAATTTCTACCTTGCTTTTCAGTACGAAAACTTTGATGATTTCTCGAATACCTACTTTGGTGCCGCCCATCTTAAAAAATGGATTGGCTGGGTTAAAGATTGGGAAAAGCTTTATTGTAATTTCTAAAACAGCAGCTTCCCGAATGATTTTTCCCAGAAGGTTGTCACAATATCATGAATAATACTTTTGTACCCGCTTTTTCCGCGTAAGGTCAATGAACAATGTGCCGGAGGCTGCACCAAATCCCCCTGTAAGTCCTCCGATAAAACCCGTTATCAAGATAAGCGCAATATTAGGGATACCCATAAAAACCTGGGCAACGCGATTGGTCAGCAGAGAGGATGTTTGCTGATCTATACTATAAGCCAAAAAAGACCACAAAGCAAAAACAGCCAAAAAGCCGGACATAAATGAAGGAAAAGGTCTCAGTCTAAAAAGAGCTGCTATTACAAAAGCTACCGCTGCCAAAGACCAGAAAGGCAGGTATTGACCGATTACGTAGCATAATACTCCAATTAATATAGTTTGAATGATGAATTTCATTATTCTATGGGTTTCAATGTTTGATCAAATAATATTTTCTCCTGATTCGCCTCTTTTTCGCGCATGAACAGTAGCGGAAGGTACTCTCCATCACGCCAGCCGTCAATCATATTGTCGTACCAGATGCTACCCGGGTTTCCGGATTGTCCTCCGGGATAAATACCCCAGGCTTTTGGCGGAGAACTCATTTCCACGATAAACCTTTCGGAAGGCCCGTGATTACGCTTGGTGGAATTAATAGCGTCGGCTACACCATTCACCTGCACATTGTATCGGCTAAAACCGGCCAGGCTGCCACCTAAATCGGCAAGGTGTCGTATGAATGTCCCCTTATAATTGCCCCAGGTATAATCTATCTGGTTATCTTCCTTCCAGGCTTCCAGGTTCGCCAGAGATTGCTTAAAAGAAGTATTGATAAGGTAAGTCAACGATTCCTTCTGATCGGTGGAGTCCACATCAATGAATTTGTATTGCGGATAGTTTTTGATGATATAGGTGGTAGTATAATCATTGGGTGCGTCAAGGGCCAGGTCAGTTCTGTGGAACTCGTCCCAAATGGAAGTATGCAACTGGTTCCACCAGGCCTGAAAATAGCTGGGAGCTTTAAGACCTACCAGGTAGTTATAATCCCACTTTTTTAGTGCATCTACAACATCTTTTTGCTCGTTGCTCAAACCATCCATTGATAAAGAGTCAAGCAATAAAGGAAGTACTTCCTGAGGAAGTATACTGTAGCTGTTAGATTGCATTTTCATCATATCTTCTACGGTAATGCTGTCCATGGACGTAAGCAGTTGATTGATTATCCTGTTTCTGTAATACTCATAAGAAGCATCATACACCCAGTAAGGATACAAGCTGTCCACCGAGTGCTGATTGGCCGAGCTTACAAATCCTCTCTCCGGATTATATTGGTAAGGGTTCTGCGCCTTGGGGATCAGCGTCTGCCACTCATTTTTAGGATCACTGCCGTCCATCAGGAATTTACCCTGTTCCTTCCATTTTGCTGTAAATTGACCTTGAACCCTTAAAGCGATGTCTCCATCTACGGAAGCAAAGACAATATTTTGAGGAGGTGCATCCCAATATTCTATAGCAGTCAGATAATCCTCATAATTATTGCCTCGGTTTAACTTTAATAAAGCCTTTTGCACTCTGGAAGGTTGGTGCCCGATCCAGTGCAGTGCGTAGTTTTTTCTGCTATCCTCATCACCAAAATTCTTATCATACACTATCGGGCCATGATGTGTAAAGGTAATGGTGTCATAAAAGGGCTCTTCTCCTCGTATTTTAATTGTTTCGACCCTTTTTTCTGTATTCTTCCATTGTCCGTCATGCCAGTATTCATTTCCGCTGTCATCTTTGAGCTTGATCTTGTACCAGTCCCTATGGTCACGAGGGGCATTTGTAAAACCCCATGAGATTGAATCATTGAACCCAATGGTAATACCTGCCGCCCCTGTAAAAGTGAAGCCGTAAACGTTCACCTCAGGTGAATGAAGCTGCAACATGATCCAGAGGGAAGGCAGGTTTAATCCCAGGTGGGTATCGTTGGCCAGAATAGCATTACCGCTGGCAGTCTTGCTACCGGAAACTGCCCAGTTATTACTTCCGTTGTCAGGGTCTGGTTTTGGAAGAGTGGTCTCAATATTATCGGAGGGCAAGGTTATAGCCGGAGCCTCTGTTGCAACCGGCTCAAAAGGCCATGGCGATTTCACATCTGTAGGGATCACCGGGTCTACACCGGGTAAATATTCAGGGAAAAGAAAATCAAAGGTTTCCTTGCCCAGGAGGTTTAGTGCATTTGTGTTTTCAAGGTCATCATCATAACCGGTCAGGTTATTGATCATGTATTCAAGAATAAGGGCAGATTTTAGAGGAGTCCATTCTTCCGGCTCATACCCTAGCAGCTTATATTCTATAGGTAAGTCTTTGTAATTGAGCGATTGAATATATTGGTTCACCCCATCCGCATAAGCCTCTATGGCTTTGTTTGCCTCTTCATCAGTACGCATGGCATTGTATGTGGACTCGGCCCCTAAAAGCATGCCCTTTCTTCGCTGCATCCTATCAAACTCCAGCCCATTTGTACCTATGATCTCAGAAACCCTACCTGCTGCAGCGTGCGTCTGAAATTCCATCTGCCATAACCGATGCTGGGCTATAATGTAGCCTTGCGCCATATACATGTCATGGTTATTGTTTGCGAAAATATGAGGGACGCCATTGTCGTCGTATTTAACTGTTACGGGTTCATTCAGCCCTGTTAACGCCACCTGAGATTGATAAGGAAAGCTGTCCCGCTCGGCATTTTGCCAAAATCCGTGGTTAGGATCCAGAAATTTGCCTAAAGGAGGTACAGGAGTACCCTGGATAACTAAACGGTTATTGAAAGCATAGACGAGTAAAAATGTAATGCTGACAATGACTAAAAATTTGAATAACTTCATGAATATCAGTATGATTTTATGGGGTCATGAAAAGAATGAGTATTCTAAAAATTCCTGATCCATTAAAGTAATTATAAATCATTAAAAATATTAAGGCTTACGTAAAATAATCCTCTTATCTTTGATCGGTTTTTACTTAATAATGGAAATTATCCTTAAAAAATATAGTCAATCTCAGATAGACAAGGCCAGGAAGATCAAAGCCATCATATTTGACGTTGATGGAGTGCTGACCAACGGCGGAATTATTTATAGCAACAGCAGTGACGAGCTGAAAGTCTTCAATGTAAAAGACGGACAGATCATTAAACACCTGAAAGCCAATAATCTAATCATAGGGGCGATCACCGGAAGAACATCCGATTTGGTCGCCAGGCGTTGCGAAGAACTTAGGCTGGACTTTTTTTATCAGCATGTAAAAGATAAATTTGCGGTTTATAATGATGTTCTGGAAAAGTACAGGCTTTCGGATGACCAGGTTGCTTATATAGGAGATGATATAATAGACCTGAAATTAATTAAATACGCAGGCCTGGGAGTGGCACCGGCAGATGCTCTGGAATACGTAAAGGGATATGCTGATTTAGTTACTGAAAAGAAAGGTGGAGAAGGAGTAGTTCGGGAAACCGCTGACTTCATTCTGGCTTCACAAGGCCTGTTGGAAGAAATAGTAAAGAGTTACATAGACAATTGATGGAGATATTTAAAGAAAGTGTTAAGATCACGGAAAATATAAATTTAGGAGGCGACAGGCTGGTGTTGTTTGCCGGGCCATGTGCAGCGGAAAGCTATGACATATGCATGGAAACCGGCGCAAAGGTAAAAGAGGTGTGCCAACAATTAGATATAGACTATGTATTCAAAGCCTCATTTGATAAAGCCAACCGTACATCTGCTGGCTCATATCGCGGTAAAGGTTTAGACTCAGGTCTTGAAATTCTTTCAAGAGTTAAAAAAGACCTGAGCGTTCCGGCTGTTACAGACATTCACGAATCATACCAGGCCAAAGAAGTAGCTGAAGTTGTAGACGTATTACAGATCCCTGCATTTCTATGCAGACAAACAGATTTACTGCTCGCGGCAGCTGAAACCGGTAAAATGGTCAAAGTAAAAAGAGGCCAGTTTATGGCGCCGGAAGACATGAAGTATGCAGTGGATAAGGTACGCGGAGCAGGCAACCCTAACGTTTGTCTGACCGAAAGGGGAGTATCATTCGGTTATCATAACCTTGTAGTCGACATGAGAGCACTCCCTACTATGCGACAATACGCTCCGGTAGTTTTTGACGTTACCCATAGCGTACAGCAGCCAGGAGGTGCAGGAGGCACCTCCGGAGGCCAACGACAGTTTGCCCCTTATCTGGGTAGAGCAGCTGCGGCAGTAGGAGTAGACGGTTTCTTCATAGAAACCCATCCCAATCCCTCAAAAGCATTAAGCGACGGGCCTAACATGGTGCCACTCAATGAAATAGAAGAGTTCCTCAAGATGCTGAAGGAAGTATGGATGTTGGGAAAAAGTTTTGTAAAATAGTACACGCGATTTTTTGAAATGAGAAACCTGATTATTTTGATTTTTATTGTGGTGTTGGGGGCGTCGTGTGTGCCAGCCAAAAAGTTGGTGTATTTGCAGCATGAAGATGAGCTTAGTGAAAGAGATGAAATTCCAAGGGACACAATCTTGCGTATTCATCAAATGAACATTACAGAGTATAGAATTCAGCCTCTTGATATCCTTTCGGTAAACTTTGAAAGTATAACAGATGAGGAATATGATTTCTTCTCTAAGATCAACCCGCAACGAGTTGGGGCTGGTATAAATCAGACTCTTTCAGGAATTCTGGTTGATACAGATGGGAATATTGAATACCCGGTAATTGGAAAGGTTAATGTTGCAGGGCAGACAGTATTTGAAGCTCAGGAAAGGATTCAAAAGATAGCTAATCAATTTCTGAGAGATGCCGTTGTTAGAATTAGATTACTGAATTTTCGCTTCACTGTCTTGGGGGAGGTAAACAATGAAAATGTAGTTAATTCTTATAACACCAGAATTACAATGATGGAGGCAATTGGAATGGCTGGCGGGTTTGGAGAACTTGCAGACAGAAGCTTCGTTAAGGTCATAAGGCAAGTAGGTAATTCTTCAGAGGTTCATTACATAAATCTTCTGGAAGAACAATATATTGAGTCGTCTTATTATTATGTGCAACAGAACGATATTATTATAGTACCACCACTGAAACAACGTACCTTCAAAAAATACTTTGCTTCCAATCTCGGGTTATGGACATCAACGCTGTCGGCAGCATTATTTATAGTAACTTTATTACGACAGTAAGCATTTTCTCGTATTTATAGTCTCGTTTAACAACATTTGCTACCAATATTTTGAAGAATACATTTGAACATGAGGATCTTGAGAACTTTGAAGGAGAACAGCAAGTATCCCGAAAAAACATCCAATTAATCAATTATAAGCGAGTTTTTGTTAGGGCAATTAAGTATTGGTATTTAATTATAATTACTGTTCTTATCGCCTTAGTTTGCGCCTATATTATCAATCGGTATAGCACAAAAATTTATCCTGTAACAGCTTCGATTATTATAAGGGAAAGCGAGGAAAATGCAGGTGCGAAATTTTTGTATAACAACGCTTTGGTGAACCCATATAGAAACTTCTATAATGAACTTTATATATTAAAATCGTATCCACTGATGCAAAAAGTTGTTGAAGAGTTGAATTTTACAACAGCTTTTTATCGTGAGGGTAATATAAAAACAGTGGAGTATTATGATGTGAATTTTCCTGTTGAATTTCACATTTTGGATGGAGCATCTATGCCCTGGGGGAGATCTATGGGGTTTAAGATCAAGAATCAAACACATTTTGAACTTGAATATCTGAATCAGGATGATACAAAAGGAGGGAAGCGTTTTGAACAGCTTGCTTTTAATGACACATTAAAAATCAATGGTTTTAAGCTCTATGTCTTAAAAAAACATGAAATTAACAATGAAATACTCAACCAGTTTTATATTGTAAAGTTTATTGATCCGTTTCAATTGGCAAAAAAATATTCGGGAAAGTTAAGAGCTGAATGGGCCCAGCAAGGAGCTTCAGTTGTTAACCTGGATATTTCAGGTCCTGTGCCGGAAAAAGAAATCGCTTTTCTGAATAAATTTATAGAGAGATATCAGGAGTATGATGTCAATAAAAAAAATCAGGTAGCTACTAAATCTCTGGAATTTCTTGATCAGCAGTTAGATTTTATTGGGGACTCACTTCGTTTTTACGAAAATAAAATCCTTGCCTTTAGGCAGAACAATGCAAGTAGTAACCTGAGTGCCGAAGCTGGGAGACTTTATGCGAGACTTCAGGATTTAGAAGCGCAGAAAGTGAAAATGAATTTGCAAGATAATTACTTTAAGTATCTGGAGGGTGTGTTAGAAAAGCGCCAGTTAAAGGATGATCAATTAGTGACTCCATCTAGTGTTGGTATTACAGATGCAGTTCTGGTAGGCCTAATTGAAGAGTTAATAAATTTACAAGGGAGCATCTATAAAGAAAATGGAGCGGAGAGACTTGAAGATAACCCACTTTTTCAGGAGAGAAAACGGAGAATAGGTCAATTAAAAAAGCTTATTTTAGAGGGTATAGAGAATTATCGCGAAACTCAAAAAATTAATAGAGATTTTATCAATCAGCAGATATCAACGATTGAAACTGAATTATCCAGACTCCCAAGAATGGAACAGGAACTCGTGGATATTCAACGGAATTATTCATTACGAGAAAATTTATATAATTTTTTATTGCAGAAACGAGCTGAAGCGGGAATTTCCCGTGCTTCTACAACTTCTGATATCGTTGTGGTCAATCCTCCTTTAATTGCGGGAGGACAGATATCCCCTAAACCTGTTCAGAATTACCTTGTGGCGCTGTTGATAGGGTTAGTGCTTCCTTCTTTATTATTTGTGATTTTAGAACTTCTTAACCAAAAGATTCAATCCAAGGAGGACATTGAAGGGCTTACGGCCATACCTGTTGTAGGTGGTATTGGACACAACAGTGAAAAGGGTAATTTAATTGCTTATGAAAAACCAAGATCGGGATTGGCTGAATCATTTAGAGCACTGAGAAGTAATTTAAATTATTTTACAGAAGGTAAGAACAAAAAGATGTTTGTTATAACATCATCTATTGCCGGTGAGGGTAAGACTTTCACTACGATTAATCTGGCAACAATATTTGCATTTGCAGACAAGAAAACAATCATAGTTGGTGCAGATATGAGAAAACCTCGTATTTATGATGACTTTGGCTTGTCAAATGATAAAGGTCTAAGCCAATATTTATCAGGAATTAAATCTCAGGATGAGGTAATTCAAAAAACTCATGTGCCAAATCTGGATATAATTAGTGCCGGACCAGTTCCGCCTAATCCAAGTGAATTATTAATGACAAGCAGGTTAGAGCAAATGATTGATAATCTTTTTGAGTATTACGATTTTCTCATTTTTGATACACCTCCAATAGCGTTGGTAACAGACGCATTCCTGTTGTCTAAAAAAGCTGACCATACGCTTTTTTTGGTTCGTCAGAACTATACGCCAATACAAGCTCTTCAAAACATTCAGGAGTTCTATGAATTAGGAAAACTGCGGGGGGTTAGCATATTGCTTAATGATATTAAAAAATCAGGTATGGGTTATGGCTACGGCTACGGCTACGGTTATGGCTATGGTTATGGCTACGGATATGGCTATGGGGTGTCCCGAAGTAAAGGCAATAGTCATGGTTATTATAAAGAGGATTAAATTGCTTGCCAAAAGGTAATATGAGTGAGCAAAGCCTCAAAAAGCGTTCTTTTTATGCCTTTGCATGGAACATGTCTGGTACCTTGTTGCGGCAAGGAAGTGGGTTTATTATTTCCATTTTTCTGGCCCGGCTATTGGAGCCGTCCGAGTTTGGTTTGGTAGGAATGGCAATGGTGTTTATCAGCATCAGTCAAGTATTTATTGATGTTGGCTTTGCATCAGCGCTTATTCAAAATAAAGAAAATACGAGGCTAACATATAGTTCTGTCTTTTATCTCAATTTGTCGGTAGGCTTGTTTTTAACCGTATTGTTTTACTTTTTGGCGCCCTTCGTGGGATCCTTTTATAACAATACTGAGATAACCGGCTTATTAAAGTGGCTTTCTTTGATTTTTATTTTTAATTCGCTTAATCAGGTACAGGCCGCAATATTAAAACGGGAGTTGAACTTTAAGTTGTTGACAGTTCGAGGTGTAATATCTAACCTAGTTGGAGGGGTATTGGGTGTAGTCTTTGCTTTTCAGGGATTTGGAGTGTACGCTTTGGTAATACAGCAATTAAGCACATCCTTCTTAGGTACCATTTTATTATGGTCAGCTTCAGGCTGGAAGCCAGATTTCTCTTTTTCTTTAAAAGAACTGAAAAAACTGACAGGCTTTAGTGCGTTTATGTTCTTTGATCGGTTTGCCTCAATGATTTTTCAAAAACTGGATATACTGTTTATAGGCAAGGTTTTTTCACCAGCGACACTTGGCTTTTATTCTCGCGCGGAGTCATTAAATTCTCAGGTGACAACCTATACATCCAAAAGTTTAATGTCTGTGTTTTTCCCTGTTTTGAGTGGCTTGCAAGATGATCTGGATAAATTTAATAAAGTTTATTTTAAGGTTGTAAGCTTTATATGCTTCCTCTCTTTCTTAATTTCAGGTCTGTTATTCATTTTGGCAGAACCAATCATTATAGGTTTGTTTGGAGAAAACTGGGCATTTAGCATAGTCCTTTTCCAAATTTTGGTTTTTAAAAGCTTTAACCCTCCATTAAACTCAATGATGCTAAATGCTTTGCTTAGTAGGGGAAAATCAAAGGAAAATTTTAAGATCGGAATTGTAAGAAAGATTATCAGAGCATTGCCGATCGTAATAGGTCTGTTATATGGGTTAATTCCTTTTGTTTGGGCGGTTACCGGGTTAAGTTATATTCTAACTGTATACAATTCTTACTTTATTCAAAGGTATTTGGGCATAAGCATGATATATCACTTAAGGAAAATTTTTGAAGGGATAATCCCTTTTATAATCTTTGTACTGTTGGCTTATTATTTAGGAAATACTCTACTTATAAAAATAATTCTATCAATTGTCTATATAATTTTTTATTTGTTTTACTCCTCTCTAATTAGAATGGAGGGGCTGGTATTGGCCAGAGAAGAGTTTAGTAATATTTTGAAAAAGATTTTATGAGTAAAAGCAATAAAGGAGGAATTTTTCTTTTGGGTTCAGAAAGATCAGGGAGCAACTTGTTAAGAACTTTAATAGGCAACCACTCAAAGATCAGTGCACCTGTAGCTCCACATTTTTGTGATGCGTTTGGAAATGCTTATAACTATTATCTTCCCTTATCCTTAAGCAATAGGGTGATGCTTTTAAAGGATATGGAGCTTTATGCTAATCATGAATATAATGGGTGGAATCTGAATATGGATTATGATAAGGTCTGCAATAAGTACGGACTAAATTCCATTGTTGAATTTGCACATGCTTTATATCAGGAGAAGGCATGTTCCGAGGAGTGTGAACTATATTTTTCTAAGGATAATCATAACCATAAATATGCATTGGCTATATTGAAGGATCTGCCAGATGCAAAGTTCATATACCTATATAGAGATCCGCGAGATCATGTAGCTTCATGGTTAAGAACACCTCTTTTTATGCATACCGCTTATTCGGTAATAACTAAATGGAAGAAAGAACAAAGAGATATACTTAACCTACATAATTTGTACAATGTTGATATGTGTTTCGTGAAATATGAAGATTTAATTTCCAATACCGAAAGCGTAATGACGAATGTACTAGGTTATATTAACCTGAAGGTTGAGGAAGCTTGCTTTAATACCAATAAAGAAACCAAGGAAGCTAAGCGTAATCCTCTTTGGAAAAATCTGGATAAGCCTATATTAAAGGAGAATAAAAATAAGTATAAGGACAAGTTAAAGGGTGCAGATTTGAATATGGTTGAAACTATTGCCAGTCACTATATGAGTGGTCTGAAATACGAGCCTACAACAAACCAGGATTGGAATATGGGAAACCCTTATTTTTTTAAGCTAAATCAAATTATTCAAACGAAGCACTCATCAATTGTAAATAGAAAACTAAAAGAAAAGGAAATGGCGGCTTTAAGGGATAAAATCCAGTTTAGGAAAGAACTTTTTAAAAAATTCAAATAATGATCCCTGTCACAAAGCCGTATCTTCCCCCTCTTGAAAAGTATCAGCAATATGTTGCCGACATATATCAGCGGCATTGGTTAACTAATAATGGCCCGCTTGTCAATGAGCTTGAACTATCATTAAAGAGATATTTAAATACGAAACATTTGCTCTTTGTTAGCAATGGGACTGTGGCCTTGCAACTGGCCATAAAGACTTTAGGCTTAAAGGGGGAGATCATAACTACACCCTTTTCTTATGTGGCAACTACAAGTAGTATAGTATGGGAAGGGTGCAGACCTGTTTTTGTTGACATTGATAAGAAAACTTTAAATATAGACCCCGATCAGATAGAAAAGTCGATAACCAAGAATACTTCTGCAATATTAGCCACGCATTGCTTTGGAAATGCTTGTGATATGGAGTCTATTCAATCAATAGCGGATAGATATAAACTTAGAGTAATCTATGATGCTGCCCATTGCTTTGGTACTACATATAAGGGTAAAAATATTTTCGAATATGGTGATATAAGCACTACAAGCCTACATGCCACTAAATTAATGCACTCTATAGAAGGAGGTTTAGTAATCACCAAAGATGCGGAATTGCTAAAACGAATGGCTTATATGCGCAATTTTGGACATGACGGGCCAGAAAAATTTAACGGCGTTGGAATAAATGGTAAAAACTCGGAGTTTCACGCCGCTATGGGTCTTTGTGTACTGGATGATATAGAATTAATATTGGCGAAGCGTAAAGCTCAGTGTGAACATTATGATAAGATATTATTAAACTTGGACGTAAGGCGACCTGATATTCAAGAAGGGTGTGGTTATAATTATGCGTATTACCCGGTTATCTTCAAAACAGAAGAAGAAGCACTATTAATGAAAAGAGCCCTTGAAGAGAAAAAAAATCTTTCCCCGCAGGTATTTTTTCCCTTCATTAAGCACTTTGGACTACGTAAACAGTCAAGATACACCTCAATCCAATGAAGTAGCTTCTTCTATATTATGTTTGCCACTGTATCATCATTTAAGTATAGAAGAGCAAGATATGATTGGTAGAATATTATTAAGGACACAAAATTATGGGTAGAAAGATTGCAGTGATGCAGCCATATGTTTTTCCATACTTAGGATACTTCCAACTTATAAACAGTGTAGACATATTTGTGCTGTATGACGATGTCAATTTCATAAAGCAAGGCTGGATCAATAGAAATAAAATTTTACTTAATGGCAAGGAGAGTTTATTTACAGTCCCAATAAATGGAGTTAGTTCGTTTAGGCCAATTCGAGAGACGGAGATTAGCGGACCAATTTACCTGAAATGGCAAAAAAAATTTCTGAAATCGCTTAGGCAGTCATATATAAAAGCGCCTTTTTTTGAAAACATATATCCGATTATAGAGACGGTAATTTTAAGAAACCATAAAAATATTGGCGAATTGGCCGGAGATAGTATACAGCTTGTGAGTAACTATCTGGGGATAGATACAGAATTTTTATATTCATCGGAATGCTTTTCAGATTCAAAAAGCTTAGACAAGGCAGATAGATTAATTGCAATTGTAAACGAGCTATCCGGAGATCATTATATTAACCCATCCGGGGGAAAGGAACTATACCAAAAGGGAATGTTTGAGAAAGCTGGTCTTAAATTATCTTTTATTAAAAACCATCTAAGACCATATACTCAATTGGGAGAAGAGTTTAAGGCAGGATTATCGATTATTGATGTGTTAATGTTTAATGATATAGAAGAAATACAGAAAATGTTAACACAATTTGAGCTTGAGTAATGCATATTCATAGAGTAGCTATACATAGTGTCCCTCGTTCTGGTTCCTCATGGTTCGGAGCATTGATGGATGCGCATCCTGAAATAATTTATAAGTACCAGCCCCTGTTTTCCTACGCTTTTAAAGGTTTCTTAAGTGAGTCATCTGAAGAGAAGGATATTATTGATTTTTTTAACAGCATAAGCATTACAAAGGATGATTTTCTAGACCAGCTTGAATCTAAAAATAAAGGACTTGTTACTGAGTTTCTAAAAACAGAACCAAAAGCTATAGTCTATAAAGAAGTTCGCTATCATCATATTCTTAAGAATATGCTAGAACGTGATAAAGAGGTAAGAGTGATTGGATTAATAAGGAACCCACTGGCAGTTATTTATTCTTGGTGGACAGCACCGAAGGAGTTTAAGAGAGAATTGGGATGGAACTTTGAAAATGAGTGGTTGGAGGCGCCGTCGAAAAACCTGAATAGAAAAGAGGAATTTAATGGATATCAAAAATGGAAAGAAGTGGCAATCTTGTTTAATAATCTAAAAGTAATGTTTCCTGATAGATTCCTTCTTGTAAAATATAGTGATTTGCTTCATGAGACTGAGCACGTAGTTAATAGTGTTATGAAGTTTATTGGTTTAAATATTGATATACAGCAGTTAGACTTTATAAAAGCGAGTAAGGGTAGACATACCACTGATGCTTATGGAGTCTTTAAGAAAAAACCTGATGACTTTGAATGGGTAGGGAGGCTACCGGATTCGATGGTTGAGTATATTAAAAATGACCTTGACAAAACTAAACTGAAGGAATATCTGGATCAATGAACTTTACAGAATTTAGTAGTAGGTACGAACAGGTTGCTGTACAACAATATCCCCACCAGGTAAAAACAACAGAACCTTTGGTTTCGGTATGTGTACAGACATATCAGCATGAACCATTTATCAGGCAATGTTTGGATAGCATATTACAGCAAAAGACAAATTTTACTTTTGAAGTGTTAATAGGAGAGGATGCCTCAAAAGATGAAACTAGAAATATTTGTATTGAATATGCTAATAAATATTCAGACAAAGTTCGTCTCTTCCTGCATAATCGGGAAAACAATATTAGGATAGACGGAACTCCTACCGGCCGATTTAATTTTGCATATAATTTATTCTCATCAAAAGGGAAATACATTGCCCTTTGTGAGGGCGATGATTACTGGACAGACCCCCTTAAACTGCAAAAGCAAATTGACTTTTTGGAAGAAAATGAGCGCTTTGTAATCAGCTTTCATGATACGATGGTGGTTGATGAAAATAATAAGTTAATTCGGGAAGGAAGAATAAAGAATTTGAAAGCTGAAAGACAGCAATATGAATTAGTAAAGGGTGCACATTTACCAACCAATTCTGTTGTTTTTAGAAATTTGCTCAAATCGTATCCTGAGCGTTTTTTTAGATCAAAGAATGGAGATACTTTTTTATTTGCTATTTTAGGACAGCATGGACCAGGATACTTCAATAAAGAGGTGGCAAATTCTGTTTATAGGGTCCATAGCAATGGTATGTGGAGCACAGCAAATAAAATTGAAAAATTAAGATCTTCAAGGAATACTTTTGATAACCTTAACACAGTTATTAGCTGGCAGTATAAGCATGTGGTTAATCGAAAGTTGATGAGTATTAACTGGAGGCTTCTCCGAACTCCTGTGGGAGGAATTGAAAAGTTGAAAGTAGCCTTAAGATTGTTAAAACATTGTACTAATCATATGGTATTCGTCTGGTTTAGAAATAAGGGATAATAGCTCTAACTTTAAAGCCAGACTTTATTGCTGATGTTACATCGGGTTAATGTTTTAATTTCCATTTGTGAAACTATTTAAAATGCTCTGTCCACATTTGTAGAATAGATCGTGTTGAAGAGCAAAGCTAAAAATCTGATTTTTATGAACTTTAAAATTTTAGATTGTACCCTTAGAGATGGTGGGTACTACACTCAGTGGGATTTTGAAGAGAACCTGATTGAGAACTATATAAATTCTTTTAATTATTTGCCAGTTGATTATTTGGAAATAGGTTACCGAAGTAAACCTATGAAAGATTATCATGGAGAATACTTTTATTGCCCAACATACATATTGGAAAGAGTCAGAAGGGATTCCGGTAAAAAATTGGCCATTATATTGAATGAAAAGGATGTGAGGGCTCACGACGTGGAAAACTTACTTATACCATGCAATGGTCATATCGATTTAGTTAGAATAGCAGTAGATCCTTCCAATTTTGAAAGAGCTCTTGGTGTGGCAGAGGAAGTTAAGAAACTTGGTTTTGAAGTTAGTTTCAATGTCATGTATATGTCTAAATGGAAGGAGAATAAAGAGTTTTTGAACCATTTGTCTGGCAGTAATGGTTTACTTGATTTCTTTTATTTGGTAGACTCGTACGGCGGAGTATACCCTGCAGATGTTAAGGAAACCATAGAGATGGTCAAAGAGAGGGTTAACTGTAAAATAGGTTTTCATGGGCATAATAATCTGGAACTAGCCCTTATAAATACTCTTACGGCAATTGACTGTGGAGCTGATATAGTTGATGCCACTATAACAGGTATGGGAAGAGGTGCTGGCAACCTTAAAACAGAATTGCTACTGACTGCTTTAAATACAAAAACTGATTTGGCGCTTAATTTTGATGCGTTGAGCAATGTTGTGACTGCTTTTGAAAACTTGCGGGAAGAGCATAACTGGGGAACTAATTTGCCTTATATGGTATCCGGGGCAAATTCTTTGCCTCAAAAGAATGTTATGGAATGGGTTACCCAAAGATTCTATTCATTCAATAGTATCATACGAGCTTTGCAAAATCAACGGCAAGGGGTTCAGGATAATCAGCATTTCCCTACCTTTAAGCCCGAAAGAAAGTTTAAACAAGCCCTTATTATCGGAGGCGGACCGAATGCCATAAAGCACAGTACTGCCATAAAGGAATATGTAAGGAAAGGTGAAGATATATGTATAATACATGCCAGCTCAAAAAATGCAAAGGCGTACAGAGATTTGAATGTAGAACAATTCTTTTGTTTGGTGGGTAGTGAAGGTCATCGGCTTGAAAAAGTATTTGATGATTTTGGCGATTTCACATGGGTCTGTGTATTGCCACCATTTCCACGGAAAATGGGAACCTATATTCCTAAAGCTGTTAACGAGGAAACTTATGAGTTGGAACAGATTGATTTCAGTGATAAACTCACAGATACTCATACAGCGCTGGCTCTTCAAACGTCGGTAGAGCTGGCCAGTGAAAGGGTACTTATAGCTGGTTATGATGGGTATCAGGAGTCCACTTTAACACAGTTGGAGCGAAACTTATCTGAAGAGAATGAATATTTATTTAAAGTCTTTTCTGAAGCTCATCAATTGGAGATAGCATGTATCACTCCAACAAACTATAAGAGTTTACCGGTGACTTCGGTTTATTCTTTCTTACTTTAGCAGGGACTTAATATTGATCATAAATGAGTGATATTACTTTTTTTCTTCCAACACGTAAAGGGAGTCAGCGTGTAAAAGACAAAAATACTAAACCGTTTTCAAACTTTTCCGGCGGCATTCTTGAGTTAAAACTTCGTCAATTAATAAGTAGCCAATGTATTAGTCAGATAATTTTGTCTACAAATGATGATGTTTCAATGAAAATTGCAGATGAAATTAATATAGAATGCAACAAAATTAAAGTTGTAAGAAGGCCTGATGAGCTATGCTTGAGCACAACTCCCCTTGTAGATTTGATAGAGTACGTTCCTTCCATTACTGATACTGAACATGTTATATGGGGGCACACGACCACACCGTTTATTACCTCAGATGATTATGATAGGGCAATAGAAAAGTATTTCGATTGCTTAAGCAAGGGATATGACTCTTTAGTCAGTGTCCATCCATTTCAAAATTTCTTAATAGAACCTGATAGTAAGCAAATTTTTAACACACATCAGAAGCAAAGTAAATGGCCAAGAACCCAGGATCTACCCATATTGTTTGAGGTAAATCATGGTATGTTTATTACCAGTTGCAGTATTTATAAAAATAAAAAGGATCGTATAGGAAGTAATCCTTACTTGTACGAAATGGATAGAATCCGATCTTTTGATATAGATTGGGAGGATGATTTTACAATTGCTGAAGCTATATATGAGAAGATTTTTAGAAAGTAAAGCTATTTTTTGGGACTTTGATGGGGTATTACTCGACTCAATGCCTGTAAGAGATAGCGGGTTTGTTCAAACATTGTCTGGATACCCTAAGGAGCAAGTTGAGAAACTTTTAGACTTTCATAGAAAAAATGGAGGGTGGTCTAGATATGTTAAATTCAAATATTTTATTGAGGAAATATTAGGCGAACAGGCTGATCAAAGCCGCATACAACAATTTGCCAATAATTTTTCAGAAATTATGCTTAAGAATCTGGCAAATCCTTCACTGATCATTCAGGATAGCCTGACTTTTGTTAAGTCGAAATTTGATAAAATTGATATGCACATTGTTTCCGGATCGGATGGTCAGGAATTAAATACGTTGTGCTTGCAATTGGGGATTGAAAAATATTTTAAATCAATTAATGGATCTCCAACACCAAAGGAAGAATTGGTAAAGCAGGTTTTGGAGAACTATGGATATCATTCTTCTGATTGTTCTCTGATTGGCGACTCCATCAATGATTGGCAAGCAGCGAATGCTAATAACGTAACTTTCTACGGTTATAATAACGTAACGTTAAAGCCTAAACATCAATACATAGAGTCATTTAGTAACTTATGATGGACCACACCTCAATTTTGGTGGTATTAAATAATTCGTTAGGTGAAGTTCACTTTATCCTACCCTATCTGGTTAAGGCTAAAGAAGAGTTGAGTGTAAAAGTCTATTACTATTTTATAAATTCCAAGATCCATGACAAAGCCGCGGATGACCATTTTTATTACCAACAGCTTAGTGCGAGCGGAGTCATTATCAAGCCAAATGAGCTTTTCCCATTTCTATATAAAAACAGAAGAGCTATCAATCTTATTTTAAAAGATACTACGCGGTTAGGTGATGGAAATTTAGTGTCTAAGATTGCACTGCTTTGCCCGAATGCTCAACTTGCGTTATTTCCCCATGCCTATGCACTGTTGGGGTGCAATCAAAAAAAAGAGCTACCACCAGTACGGAATGATGATTCTGAAATGATTGATTATGTACTTTACAGCAATAAATATGATGCGCCGGTATTAGGACAAAGATATTCAAAAGATAAACTTCTGAATGTTGGGGCACTTGGATATTCAAGTTGGTGGAAAAGTATTGTAAAGTCGTATGTGCAGGAAAATAGTTTATTGTATGAAAAGTTAGAAAAGAAAGATAAGTCAGTAGTTTTATTGACATTAAGGGATATTCATGATATATATCTTACAGAAAATAACTTTGAATACTTGCTTCATTCTACTTTTGACTTTTTATTCCATGACACTGATTTCTTCGTTATTATAAAACCTCACCCAAGACAAAGTATCCAAAAGATAAATGGAATACTTGAGGTATATGATAGTTCTAGGTATATCATACAAAACCAAAACACTTTTGTACTTTCCTGTTTCGCTGACTTGAATCTGTCATTCTGGTCATCTTCTGTCACGGATTGTTTGGCGATGGGTATACCTACGATGGAGTTTCATAGGTTTCATAAAAATTTTAGTCAAACCATTCTAAATGATTCAGGGGAGATTGAGTCATTTTATAGTTGTTTGAAGTTAACATATAAAGTTACGTCCAAAGAGGAGTTGAAAGAGGCGTTTACTACTGACAGGCAGGGATTATTAAAACAACAAAAACAAAGAATGCAAGAGGTATTTGTAAATACCTCAAATGACAACTTCAAGCTATTGTTTGAAGGTAAGAAGAAACGATATTCTTTAGGACGTATGGTGAGATCATATATCTACATATTTCTTAAGTTTTTATATAGAAAATTAAGGCCAGCGTAGTTATTTAATTACTTGACTTAAAAGGATACATCATGTTTATAATAGCCGAGATTGCTCAGGCCCATGAAGGAAGCCTGGGAATAGCACATAGTTATATTGATGCGTTATCTGCTACCGGAGTAGATGCGGTTAAATTTCAGACTCACATAGCGGAAGCGGAGAGTAGTTCTTCTGAACCATTTAGAGTAAAGTTTAGCTATGAGGATGATACCAGGTACGATTACTGGAAGCGAATGGAATTTACCAGGGAGCAATGGGCAGGGTTAAAAAAACATTGCGAAGATTGTGGCATGGAGTTTATTTCATCGCCTTTTTCTGTCGCAGCGGTAAATCTGCTTGAGGAATTGGGAGTGAAAAGATACAAAATTGGTTCAGGCGAAGTTACGAACTACTTAATGCTGAAAAGGATCGCATTGACAGGTAAACCGATTATTCTTTCATCGGGAATGAGTAATCTGTTGGAACTGGAGAAGACTTTGGAGTTTCTGAAACCTTATGGTAACGATATTACCTTAATGCAATGTACTACAGCTTATCCGACCAAACCCACTCAATGGGGACTGTCCGGCATGAACGATTTGAAGGAGCTCTTTAATCTTCCGGTAGGGTTTTCAGATCACTCGTCAACAGTTTATGCAGGGCTTGCTGCTACTGCGCTGGGTGCTGAGGTGCTGGAGTTTCATGTGGTATTTGATAAAGAAATGTTTGGACCTGATGCTAAGGCCTCTTTAACAATACAGGAGACCAAAGCACTTGTAGAGGGAGTCAGGATGATTAGGGCTTCCCTTAAAAGTAGTTATAATAAAAATGAAGTGGCTGTATATGATGAGTTGAAATCAATGTTTGGAAAGAGCCTGGCTGTTAATAAAGATCTTCCTGCCGGTCATACAATAAGATTTGATGATCTTGAATCAAAAAAACCTGCAAATAAGGGTATTGCTGCAAAGGATTTTCAAAAAGTTATTGGAAAAAGGCTTCAAAGAGACATGCAGCAGTGGTCTTTTCTTACCTTTGAAGACTTAAACTGACAATTGTAAATACCAGTGACCCATTAAGAATAACTATGAGTGTTAGAAGAAAGGTTTGCGTAGTAGTGACAGCCCGTCCAAGTTACAGTCGTGTAAAAACAGCCTTAAAAGCGATAAATGATCATGCTGAGTTGGAATTGCAGTTGGTTGTAGCAGCATCAGCATTACTTGACAGGTACGGTGCTGCTATAAATTATATGGAAAAGGATGGATTCAAAATTGCAGCCAAGGTCTTCAACGTTTTGGAAGGAGAAAATCCAACTGCAGCTGCTAAAACAACCGGAATAGGCATTCTTGAACTGTCAACAGTATTTGATAATTTAAAACCTGATATTGTAGTTACCATAGCAGATCGATATGAAACTATGGCTACCGCTATTGCCGCGTCCTATATGAATATTCCTCTGGCTCATATTCAAGGTGGAGAAGTCACCGGGAATATTGATGAAAAGGTTAGGCATAGTATTACCAAATTGGCAGATTATCATTTTGTTGCAACTGAAGAAGCCAAATTGCGGGTGATAAAGCTTGGGGAGGAGAATTCACAGGTTTTTAATACAGGTTGTCCTTCTATTGACCTGGCTCATAATGTAAAGGAAAATCCAAGTTTTAATTTTGACCCCTATGTTAAATATGGCGGAGTTGGTAGCAAACCAGATTTAAGCAATGGTTATGTTGTAGTAATGCAGCACCCTGTGACAAATGAATATTCAAATAGCAGAAGGCATATTGAAGAAACTTTACAAGCAGTTTCAGATTTACCCTATCCAGTGCTCTGGTTCTGGCCAAATGTGGATGCAGGCGCTGACGGAACGTCTTCAGGAATAAGGGCATTTCGGGAAAGATTTAAACCGGCCCATATGCATTTTTTTAAGAACATGGAGCCTGATGATTTCTTAAAACTTTTAATTAATACCAGGTGTCTGATAGGTAATTCTAGCGTCGGTATAAGAGAATGCGCGTATTTAGGTGTTCCTGTAGTGAATATAGGGAGTAGGCAAAACAGGAGAGAGAGGGGAAGCAATGTGTTAGATGTTGGTTATAATAAAAAGGAAATCTTATCGGCTATTAACCATTGGTTAAATTCAGAAAGACCGGAGTACTCTCAGGTTTATGGAGGAGGTGATGCAGGTGCTAAAATAGCAAGACTGCTGGCCAATGTAGACCTTAGATTTTACAAAACAATTACTTATTAAGCTATCTATGAAATCAATAGCAATTATACCCGCGAGAGGTGGATCAAAGGGAGTAAGAAGAAAAAATATACGGCAGGTTGCAGGAAGTCCACTGATTAGTTATGCTATAGATTGTGCGAGAGATAGTAAAAAGATAACGGATTTTATAGTAGATACGGATGATGCCGAAATTGCCGAAGTATGCAAACAGTTAGATGCTGAAGTCTTGATGCGACCACCGGAGCTGGCACAAGATACATCCTCAGTAGTTGATGTTGCTATAAATACAATCAAACAACTAAGTGAAAAAGGCCGAACGTATGATATAGTGGTTTTACTTCAACCAACAGCACCGATTCGAACAGGAAAGAATTTGGATGATATTATTGATTTATTTGAAAGGGATGTCGATCAGGCAGTAGAAGGTGTAGTAAGTGTGATTGAGCAAAGTGATGTTCATCCAGCCAGAATGTATACGCTGGAAAACCTGAATATGATAGCCCTTAACCCGAAACTTGAGCATAAAAGAAGGCAGGATTTGTATCCTGTATATTTTAGAAACGGCTGTTTTTATGCAGTTAGAAGAGATGTCCTCTTATATAAACAAACCTTTATGCCAGAGCAGAAGAAAGCTTATGTAATGCCGGCGGAATGGTTGGCCAATGTTGATAATGACCGTGATCTGCTGATCGCCGATACCCTGGTTAAAGCATGGAAGGATGGAGTAGTATGAGAATTCTGATTACCGAACCGGAAGACTATAGTCCGGATGCCTTAAGTCGGTTAAGAAGCATTGGAGAAGTTATATTGATGGATACCCCTAATGAAAGTGAAGTTATAACCGTAATTAATGATATTGATATACTGGTTATACGCTTAGGACTGTATATTGGTAAAGACTTAATTGAAAAAGCATCACGTCTAAAATACATTTTAACTGCTACAACCGGACTGAACCATATAGATGTTGCAGCGGCAGATGTTGCAGGAATTGATATTGTAAGTTTAAAAGGTGAGACTGACTTTCTTGACGGTGTTCCTTCAACTGCTGAGCATACCTGGGGTTTGATTATTAGTCTGTTCAGGAATATTCATACAGCTCATCAACATGTTGTTCAAGGGGATTGGAACCGGCAGCTATTAAGGGGACATAATATTAAGGGTAAAAAACTTGGAATCGTCGGTTTGGGACGAGTAGGATCTCAGGTTGCCAATTATGCCCATGTCTTTGGGTGCGAAATCAATGCATATGATCCTTATTTAACTACATGGCCAGAGTATGTATCTGAGAAAAAAACACTTCAGCATATTTTTGAAGAGTGTGATATTATTTCGGTGCATGTACCGTTGGAAGATAGTACCCGCAATCTAATTAGTCGAGATGTTCTCAAATATTCAAAAAAAGGCGCTTGTTTAATTAATACCTCCAGAGGGGAGATTTGGGATGAGGTTGCAGTAGCAGAATATTTAGAGAGTAAGCATTTAGGAGGAGTTGCAACCGATGTTATTAAAAATGAACAAGATTTGATGGCCCGTCAATCTAATCCGTTACTTAAACTACTAAACAGTAACCATAAGTCTTTATTGATAACTCCGCATATAGCAGGCGCTACTTATGAATCTATGAAAATGACTGAAGATTTTGTTGTTGACAAGCTATTCAAAAAGATTAAGGTACATTGATGTTGATGAGAGAAGGCCGGTAAGTTAAATTATATGATTGGTAAAAAGATATTAGCTATAGAAAGAGAGCTAGACCTGAACGGTTTTACTTATAGAGGAGAGAATATTTGGCCAATAATTAGAATGGCAATTTACCTTAGTGCCAAAAAACCACAAGGGTTTAATAAGGCACGAATCCCGAAAATGCTTGTTTTCTTTATTGCAGGGTGTTCAGAATTTCTGAAACAACGTATCTTAAAAAGTAAAAAAAAAGAGGTCGTTTTGGTCACTTCCAGCCATTATAAGGTTAAGGAAGGAGCCAGTACATTTGATCGGGTACTGAGTCCGGTGATAGACTATCTCAAAAGTAAAAATAGTATTAGTGTTTGGGAGTTTACTTCAAAGTATGGATACGATAATAATTTGAGCTACATCGGTTTTGTAAGGACCATCCAGAGAGAGATTTATTTTCTGCTTCAAGTAAGGAAATTGTTTTTGCTAAAAAGGAGAAAAACGACGTTTTCTGGAGACATAGAGAAACTCAACTCACTTCTAAAGGAATACGATATTAAATTTAGATTTGACGAGTCTTTCATTAATAAATTGAGTCTTATTTTCTTTCAGGCAGACTATTTTCAAAAACAATTAAAGCGCTTAAGAGCCAAAAAAGTTTTCCTCGTTTGCTATTACGATGTCAAATGTTTCAGTGTTTTACTTGCTGCAAATCGCTTGGGAATATATTCGATGGATTTGCAGCATGGGGTACAAGGGAAATATCATATGGCCTATGCTAGCTGGCCTTCTGATATTATAAAGGATAATAAATTTCTGCCAACACATTTTTATGTTTGGGATAACTTCTCATATGAAACTATTCTTGCATGGAAGCCTGAAAAATTAAATGTTTTAAAGGGTAGTAATAAGTGGTTTTTGGATAGAGCAAAAAAGACAGGTAATGATATTATACTTGTTTCTATGCAACGTCGAGAGGATGTCATTCCATCATGTTTAATTGATATCATTAAAAATTACTCTGGAGATAAACGTTGGTATGTCAGACTGCATCCAAGACAAATAGATGAGTTGAAAATGATTGAGGGTAAATTTGCCTCAGAGGGGTTAATGAGCAAAATTGAGTTAAGGAAAGCAACCGAACTGCCACTTACAAGCTTGTTGGAGCGAACTTGTATGCATGTTACTTTTTATTCAAGTGTTGCTATTGAGGCCAGCTATTATAATATACCTACTTATTTTCTTGATGAGGAAAGAATGATTCATTACTCACCTTATTTGAATGAAGAAATGGTTTTCAGTTACCCCAAGCATGATTTTAATAGTGTTATAGACCTCGTTTTAAAAAAACAATCTATTGCTCCAGCCAAGTTTGAAGATAGAATAAGTATTCTAGATACATTTGTTAATGGGAAATAGTAGCACTCCTAATATAAGCGTCGTTATCCCTGTGAAAAACAGGAAGGAAAGTTTGTTGAGAGCCATCGAGTCTGTAAAGAAACAAACCCTTAGGCCAGATGAAATCATTGTTGTTGATGATGGTTCTGCTGAGAACGTAAAGGACATACTTGCGAAGAAACATGCTGATGTCATGGTGCTTAGGAATGAAAAGTCTATGGGTGCTCCTTATTCAAGAAACAGAGGGTGGAAGGCCGCTTCGTCTGAATTAATATCTTTTCTTGATAGTGATGATGAAATGAAGCCATCAAATCTTCTTCATAAAGTTGAGCTAATGGTGGATCAAGATTGTGATTTAGTACTTGGATCATTTGAACTCAATGAAAATGGCACATCCCATATCCAAAAATTTAAGGTTGACAATAATCGTACTTTGAGAGATCACCTTTTGCTCAATTCTTTATTTGATGCAAGAACTTCTACATTTGTAGTAAAGAAAGAGGTATTGGAGAAAATAGCTTTTGATGAGTACCTGAAGAAGCATCAGGATTGGGATCTTTTTATCAATATAGATAGCAGCTACAAAGTAATGTTCTCTAATGACTGTGATGTGATACTTCACATTTCCTCCAATGATAGAATAAGTTCTAAATTACAGCATGATTCTACCGAATACTTTATTGATAAGAATAAGAATAAAGTTTCCGATGATGCCATGTACATGTTTATTTTGAAAATGCTTTATAAATCGCAAATAAGGAATGACAAATATGGAGTGAAACTTTATAGGAGCAAACTGTTTACTTATGCAGGAAAAGTGAGCCTGCGATATGAGTTTATACTTTTTCTGATAAGATACAAGTTGTTGAATGTTAGTTTATTGCAGAAGTTGAAAACTATGCTGAAAGCCTGGTTATGAGTAAGAAGCTGCTTTTAGTTATTGGTTCTTTAAAAACGGGTGGAGCTGAACGTGTTACGGTCACTATTGGAGGAGAGCTACAGAAGAGGGGATATGAAGTACATTATGTACTACAAAGAAATATTGTAGAATTACCGAATGATATTCCTAAGAATCGAATTCATGTATTAAGAGAAAAAGAGTCTCAGAGTCGAATTTATAAATTTTATACACTTTTTATAAAGCTTTTTTTTGTATGTAGAAGAATAAAACCTGATTATGTAATTGCATTTAGTCGGGTTAGTAGTTTTATCTCATGCTTTACTTTTCATAGAAACCTGATTGCCAGATTTGATGCTAATCCTTACATTTTAAGTCGAAAGCAACATAGGTATGCCGACTTTGTATTTAAATGGCCATTTACGAGAAGGGTGGTAGTTCCATCTACAGGTATGTACGATGCAATTTCAAATGTCAGGTCAACAAAGGAGTATAAACTGGTTGTAGTTCCCAATTCTCTGGATTTTGAGCATGTCATTTCCTTAGCCCAGGAACCGTCATCATTTAAGACAGATTATAAATTTATATGTGCAATGGGACGGTTTAGTAAGGATAAGAATTTTGAACTTTTATTGAATGCTTATAGTAAAAGCCGCATTAAGGAACTGTACAGGTTGGTGATCATAGGAGATGGGAAGCTATCTGAAAAACTACACTCTTTGTCAGAGTCTTTAGGAGTTCAAAAACAAGTAGTATTTACAGGGTACATTAAAAATCCATATACTATTTTAAAGCAGGCTCAGTTTTTAGTAAATACATCTATAAAAGAAAGCTTCTGTAATGTGATTTTGGAAGGATTAGCGTTGTCCTTGCCTGTTATAGCAACGGACTGTACTTATGGACCGTCGGATATGGTGAAAAGTGAAAAAAATGGTTATTTAATTAACACCAATGATGAAGGTGAACTTGTGATGTTGCTTGATAAGATAGCAGATAACCCCAATCTTATATTGCAATATAAAGAGAATACGGTTAATAGCATTTCTTCATTTGAATTAAATAATGTTATTGGTCAGTGGATAAGGTTACTGGCATAAATAAATACTAGGTTGAAGAAGATTAAGGTACTGCAGATTATTAAGTCACTGGGAAGAGGAGGGGCAGAGATGTTGCTTGCAGAGCTACTCCCACTACATGATCACAATAAATTTGAATTTCATTATATATATTTTCTGCCCTGGAAGGATCAGATGGTCGCTGAGTTGGAACATGGGGGCGGAAAGGTAGTTTGCTTTGCTGCTAAAAATAACATACAAATCATTCGTCAGTATAATAATGTAATTGCATATATACAAAAGCACAAGATTGATTTAATTCATGCGCACCTTCCCTGGGCCGGTTTTATCTCACGAATTGTTAGATATAAAATAGGTTTGCCAGTGCTGTATACTGAGCATAATAAACAAGAACGTTATCATAAAATAACCTATATTTTAAATAAGCTTTCGTTTAAGTATCAATCTGCAGCAATAGCAGTTTCCAAGGATGTAGCTGTCTCCATTAAGGATAATATTAAAACAAAAATACCGGTACATATTGTTTTGAATGGGGTTAATACCGGAAAATTCAAAAGAGACGTCAACTTAGGAGCTAAAATCCGTGAAAAATATCATATCCCGGAAAATGCCTTTGTGGTTGGAACAATTGCGGTATTTAGATTTCAGAAACGTCTAATAGAATGGCTGCAAGTATTTAAAGAGGTTGCTGACGCAGACTCAACATTATATGGAGTAGTTGTTGGAGATGGCATTCTAAAAGATGAAATTTTGAGGGAAAGAGAGAGGCTTGGCTTGACAGATAAGGTATTGTTTCCTGGGTTACAAACTAATACGGTAGATTGGCTCTCCACCATGGATGTCTATATGATGAGTTCCATTTTTGAAGGACTACCAATTGCGTTGTTAGAAGCCATGAGTACAAAATGCCCAATACTTACAACTGATGCAGGAGGTATTAAGGAGGTGGTGAATGAAGGGGTGAGTGGTTTGATGGTACCAGTGGATAACTGGAGTGAACTTGGAGAAAAGTTAAAATTATTGAAGAGTAATTCTGAGTTGCGAAAGTCTATGGCTTTGGAAGGGCGTAAGAGAGTAGACCAGTATTTTAGTTTGGCCAGAATGGTAACTAAACTAGAAGACTTGTATACTTCAACTTTAGGTGTTAAACAATAGATATTTTGAAGTTAAGAGAGGCTACTGAAAAGGATATACCGGCTATAATTGAACTGCTAAAATTATCTCTAGGAGAGTCATTAATGCCAAAGTCGGAAGATTATTGGAAGTGGAAGCATATCAATAATCCTTTTGGCAAATCTCCTGTATGGCTTGCGGAAGAAAATGAAAAATTAGCAGGAGTAAGAGCATTTTTGAGGTGGGATTGGATGAAAGGTAAGGAATGCATAAAGACTCTAAGAGCAGTTGATACTGCTACACACCCGGATTATAGAGGGAAAGGGATATTTAGAAAACTAACCATGGGATTAGTTGATGAGAGCATAAAGCAGGGATACGACTTTATATTCAATACTCCCAACAAAATTAGTAAGGCCGGCTACCTGAAAATGGGATGGGAAAACGTAGGTCGATTACCTGTTAATTTATGGATATTTCGACCATTTTCAGTGTTAGGAAGCAGACTTGGTGCTAAGTCTCATGCAGAATTCATAACTCTGGATGAGGGGCACAAGTTTGATCTGCCAGGTAAACTTAGGCAGTTCGAAATTAAAAATGAAACTGAGTTATGGCATACGCCATATTCATTCGACTTTTTAAAATGGAGATATGTAGATGTGCCGGTTATTACATACTATGGACATTACGATTCAATTGCTAATTCGGGAATTATTTTTCGTATTAGAACGGGTATATATGGAAAGGAACTGAGAATTGTCGAAATGTTTGGGGAGATAACGAGCATAAAAAAACTGATAAAGGATGTGCAGAAGTTTACTAAGGCTGATTATGTATCATGGGGTGATAATAAAACATTTGGCCGCATTAGTTACAAAAGTTATAAACTTCGCATAGGCCCTGAGGTAACAGTCAGAAAACTGAATAAAGGTACAGAAGATTTTCTAAATTTTGGCAAATGGACTCCCGGTCTGGGAGATCTGGAATTATTTTAAAGATGATCTATGCATTCGTCATATTAATCTTACTTTGGGTTATATCCACAGAACTTATCAATAAAGTTAGCAAGAAGGATAAGCGTATCGATAGGAAGTTTTTGAACAATATACTCATCTATCATTTTTTACTCTCTTTGGCCTACTATATAGTTGCTCAGTTCAGCCGTTCTGATTCAAGAAACTACTATAGAAAAATTGAAATGGGGTTCCGCGGTGATTCATGGCTGGATTTCTACGGTACAAGTACTACGTTCGTGGAATGGATTGGGTATCCATTTGTTAAGTATTTGGGATTTACCTATGAGGCAATGATGGTTGTTTTTGCTTTTTTTGGGTTTGTAGGTTTTTTGTCCTTTTACGTGTTTTTCAGAGAACGCATATTGTTTAAGCATAGCTTTATGGGGTATGATGTGCTTACGTTGTTCTTTTTTTCTTCCAAACTTACATTTCTGGTCAGGCTCCTTTGGCAAGGGCGCTATTATTTTCATGGGTATCGGCTTATACTTTTATGGTGTAAATAGAGTTTCAGAGAGATGGTTGGTATTACTTTTGGGAGGGTTAATAGTTTATCATGTTCGTCCTCACGTAATGTTCGTTATACTTGTTGCTACGGCCATTGGCTTTACATTTAGCTCCAAGGGGGTAGGATGGGCAACGAAATTGTTGGTTATAAGCCTGTCGGTGGGAGCGTTTATTTACATATACCAGGATGTGATGAATTTTGTTGGGATTGAACAGGGAGAGGAATTGACAGAAGGAATGGAGTTTGATCAGCGAGCGGAATCTTTATCAAGGGCAACTTCTGGAGTTGATATTAGTAATTATTCTCTTCCCTTGAAACTATTCACTTTTTTATATCGTCCGTTGTTTTTTGACTCTCCTGGTATATTGGGATTGGTGGTATCCTTTGAGAATGTTTTTCTGTTATTTATCTCTTTATATTTTATTTTTAAAGGGGGGCTTCTTTATATTGTTAGAGGTAATTTTATGGTCAAAACTACTTTTATAAGCTTTTTTACAGTGTCTCTTGCCCTGGCTCAGGTATCTGGTAACCTTGGGTTGGCAATCAGACAAAAAAGCCAGGTTATGCTACTATTTTTGTATGTTATAATTAGTCTTATGGATGCCCAAAAATTAAAGAGATATAGAGAGAGGATGGCAAATAAAAAAAGAGTATTAAGAAAGAGAATACCATATTTAAATAATGCATAAAACAGGAATATTTGTTATTTCACTAGATTTTGAGTTGCACTGGGGAGGTTTTGAAAAGTGGCCACTTGATTTGTATGTAGATTATTTCCTTAACACAAGGAAGGTTATTTTGGAAATGTTGGACATTTTTCAGAGTAATAATATCCACGCTACATGGGCAACGGTGGGGCTACTTATGCATAAAAATAAAGCAGAACTTCTTAACAATCTGCCAACTATTAAACCAACTTATGCCCTTTCATATTTATCGGCATATGACTATATCGAAAAGACCGGCATTGGCGATAGCGAAGAAATGGATCCATTTCATTATGCTTTCTCCTTAATACAGCAAATTAAAAAAATTAAAGGACAGGAGATTGGAACACATACTTTTTCCCATTACTACTGCAATGAAATGGGACAGCAACCAAATCAGTTTCATAGTGATATTATGGCTGCGAAGGTTGCGGCCAAATCATTAAATGTTTATTTTGAATCTTTAGTTTTTCCAAGAAATCAGTATAACCCTGAATATCTGAAAATATGTGCTGAAGAGGGTATTAAGATAGTACGTACCAACCCTTTAGATTGGTGGTGGCAAATAGATAGTGCTCACAATGAATCAAAATGGAAGCGCTTAAATAGAGGAATGGATGCATACTTTTCCATAGGGGGTAAAACATCTTATAAAATAGAAAGCCTTAAACAAACTATGGGCGTTATACTTTTGCCAGCGAGCCGTTTACTTAGACCATATAATCCTAAAGAATTGTTTCTTAACAATCTTAAGATCAAAAGAATAAAGAAAGAAATGAGTTTGGCGGCCCTAAATAAGGAGGTTTATCATCTATGGTGGCACCCTCACAACTTTGGTCATTTTCCGAAGAATAATTTGGATGGGTTGGTTGAAATAGTTGAACATGCTAAGACGCTTTCTGACGAGTATGGCATGAAATCTCTCAATATGGGTGAAATTGCTTATTTATTCAATAATGAAATCTCGGAAAATTAAATTACTGAGGATAACTACCATCCCCGCCTCTCTTAATGTATTGCTTAAAGGGCAACTGTTGTATGTTCAGTCTCATGGGTTTGAGGTGTTAACAGTTAGCTCTGCTGGGCCAGAAATCGACGAACTTGTGCAGCGCGAAAATGTAACACATTATACTATCCCGTTTACAAGGAAGGTTACTCCACTGCATGATTTACGATGTTTATGGCGCTTAATTCGCTACATTAGACGTGAAAAGATAGATATTGTACATACTCATACACCAAAAGCAGGTCTCTTAGGTATGCTGGCTGCATGGTTATGCATGGTTCCACATCGGTTTCATACTGTAGCCGGCATGCCATTAACAGAAAGCGTAGGTGTAAAAAAGCTAATTTTAAAATGGACTGAGAGAATAACTTATTGGAGTGCCACAAAAGTTTACCCGAATTCAGAAAAGTTAAAACTGTATATAGAGCAAAATTTGTTTAGAGGTAACAATAAGCTATCCGTTATTGGCTATGGTAGTTCAAACGGGATTGATACTAGTTATTTTAAGAAAAGCAGAGACTTGGAGCTTTCAGGGAAAAACATATTAAAGGAATATGGAGTTAACGGCGATTGTATGATCCTCACTTATATAGGAAGGATTGTGGCTGATAAAGGCATCAACGAATTGGTGGAAGCTTTTCAAAAACTTAATAAAAAAAAATCTGAGAAACTGAGACTATTTTTGATAGGTGATTTTGAGGATGATCTTAATCCTGTAAATGGTCATACACGACAAACGATAGAAAATGATGCAAATGTTTTTGCAATTGGTTTTAAGCATGATATAAGGCCTTACCTTGCAATTACAGATGTTTTTGTTTTTCCTAGCTATAGGGAGGGATTTCCTAATGTAGTTTTACAAGCATGTGCTATGGAAGTGGCATGTATTGCTTCAGATATAAATGGGTGCAATGAAATTATAACACATTTAAAGACCGGCCTTTTGATCCCTTCAAAAAATGTAACGGAGTTATATGAGGCTATGAATCTTCTGGTAGATAACCATTCCTTAAGGGGGGAAATGGCTAAAAAATCGAGAAAACGGGTGGTTGAAAAATTCGCCCAAAACTTCCTATGGGAGGAAATTGTGAAAGAGTATAAAAAACAACTTAATGTATAGGAAATTTTTAAAAGGATTGATAGACAGAGCAGTTGCTTTTATAGCCCTGATCATATTATTACCTTTATTTGTTCTATGTATTTTCCTTTTGATTTTATTCAACAGAAATGAAGTTTTTTTTGTGCAACCTCGTCCTGGTAAAGATGAAAGAATATTCAATCTAATTAAATTTAAAACGATGACCGATGAGAGAGATGCAGTTGGAAATTTATTACCGGATAAAGATCGTTTGACATGGATTGGGGGATTTATTCGTAGATCATCATTGGATGAACTGCCGCAATTAATAAATATCTTAAAAGGGGATATGTCCTTTATAGGACCGAGGCCTCTGCTTGTGGATTACCTGCCCCTATACAATAGATTTCAACGTAGAAGGCACGATGTGAAACCTGGACTTTCCGGGTGGGCGCAGGTTAATGGTAGAAATACTATATCATGGGAAAAAAAATTTGAATACGATGTGTGGTATGTAAATCATCAGTCCTTTTTATTAGATGTTAGAATATTGCTTCTTACCGTTAGAAAGGTTCTGAAAGCGGAGGGGATCAATGCAGAGGGTACTGTTACTATGGAAAGATTTACTGGAGATGTCGATAGCAAGTATTAATAATATTATCAAAAAACATATAATATGAAGAAAATTGCAATTTATGGTGCTGGAGGTTTTGGGCGAGAGGTACTTACTTTGATAAACGCAATGAACAAAGTTTCAAAGGAGTATGAATTCATTGGTTTTTTTGATGATAATGCAAATGCCAAAGTTGCCAATTATAAAGTACTTGGAGGAAAAGACCAACTTCTTCACTTTAATGAACAGCTAGGGATAGTTTTTGCAATAGGTAATCCAAAAATAAAGAGGGAGATAGTTAATTATGTAGCACCGAATAAAAAATTGACCTATCCGATTCTTATCCATCCGCAAGTTATAATTGGGGAAGAGTCATCGGTTGATATAGGAGAGGGAACAATCATAGCTGCTGGAAATATAATAACCTGTGATATAAAAATTGGAAAACATGTGATTCTCAATCTTTCATGCACAATAGGTCATGATACAGTTATAGAGAACTATGCCTCTTTTATGCCAACTGTCAATATTTCAGGGGAAGTTATTATAAAAGAGGGAGTCTATGTGGGCACTGGTGCAAAAATTATAAATTTGGTGACCATTGGAGAAAATAGTATCATAGGGGCAGGTGCTGTGGTAGCCAAAGATATTCCTGCAAATGTGACTGCGGTAGGGGTTCCTGCAAAGGCTATAAAGTAGGCATGAGTTTTTTTAAAGAGTTTAAGCCGGCCATTACGTTTCTCGTTAAGTTTTTAGTGATTTATGCTATTCTTAATTTATGTTATGGATTATATATAAGCTTTTTTTCGCCTCAACCGGATCCATTAACAGAATGGGTTACTGATCAATCGGTGTTATTGCTGGATTTATTAGGTTATGCAACATCTCCTTCAGAAAGTGCTGGACATAGCTCAATCGATATTCTTTTAAATGGAAATAATGTGATATTGAGTGTGTATGAAGGGTGCAATGGTGCTAACGTGGCTATTATATTTGTTGCATTTTTATTTTCCTTTGGGCATTTAAGAACAAGGTTGGTTTGGTTTTTACCAGTAGGTTTAGTTGTTATTCACCTTGTTAATTTGCTCAGGATTGTGATTTTATTTTCTGTAGCTATTCATTTGCCAGAGTTTATGTACTTCGCACATAAATACTTTTTTACCGCATTTATTTATTTTGCCGTCTTTTATCTTTGGTATGTATGGATAAATAAACTATATAAAATTAATAGTAATGAGGGTTCCGCCGGGTAGGAGGATGGTATTAATTTTCGCTTGTATTACAGCTTTAGCTGGAAGTTATATTTTTCAACGCGAAATTCATGGTTGGCTTAAAGTATTTGAACTATCAGATTTTTCAGCGTTTGCAATAGGTAGGTCCATACGATTTTTTACTAATAATTTGTTAGTAATATTACTAATATATGGAGTTTTTGGAAAGAAGAAATACGTTGTATTTTCTATGTATATCTTAATTATTGCAATAGTTTTTATTTTAGTGCCATATATTATAATCAAATCTTATACTACCTACAATGGTCCTTTAATATCATTTTTACACCGACTTTTAGTTAATCCACTACTGATGCTTCTGTTAATACCGGCATTCCTATTACAGGAAAACTATTCAAATAGAGATAATCAAAAAAACACTAGAATATAATGGAGGAGAGAATATATTTATCTTCACCCCATATGGGAGAAAAGGAATTGGAGTATATAAATGAAGCCTTTAGAACTAACTGGATATCCCCGGTCGGTCCAAACATTGAAGGGTTTGAGTGTGATCTGTCTTTATTTACAGATGGATATCATGCAGCTGCTTTAAGTTCAGGTACTGCCGCGATTCATCTGGCATTGATAATTTTGGGGGTAAAAGAAAATGATGAGGTAATATGTAGTTCCTTTACATTTTCAGGTTCATGCAATCCAATTGTTTATCTTAAAGCTTCTCCGGTATTTGTGGATTCAGAGAGTGATACCTGGAATATGGATCCCGAGCTTTTAAAAGTCGCGATTGCCGATCGTATTACCAAAGGGAAAAAGCCAAAGGCTATAATATTAGTACATCTATATGGTATGCCTGCAAAAATGGACGAAATACTTACTATTGCACGTGAGTATGAAATCCCTGTTATTGAAGATGCAGCTGAGGCGCTAGGTTCTAAATATAAGGGACAAAAATTAGGAACTTTCGGGGATATTGGTATCTTTTCGTTTAATGGGAATAAAATAATTACCACTTCCGGAGGAGGAGCACTAATCTCAAAGCACCTTCAATACATACAGAAGGCTAAATTCCTTGCTACCCAAGCCAGAGATGAAGCACCTCATTATGAACATTCTGAAATAGGATTTAACTACAGAATGAGTAATATATGTGCAGGCATAGGTAGAGGACAGATGACGGTCTTAAATGAGAGAATAAATCAAAGAAGGAAAGTTTACAACTTTTATTTGCAAAATTTATCTCAGGATGGCATTTCCTTTTTAGAAGAACCCAAAGGTCATTTTTCTAACAGGTGGTTAACCACTATCACTTTATCTCCTGAAGTTTCTGTTGAACATATTAGAATAGCTCTTGACAGGAAAAATATTGAGGTTCGCCCATTATGGAAACCAATGCATAAACAGCCTGTATTTGAAGGAGTTCCTTATTACGGAAGCGGTGTTTGTGAAAAGTTGTTTGAAAGAGGTCTTTGTTTACCATCAGGGTCAAATCTGACTTTTGAACAGCAAAACGCTGTTATTCAGGCTATTAAATCTTTAATTTGATGGTTACTATGAAATATGTGTCAGTATTTAATAAAAATTGACTATGGTAGGTTTTGAGTGGAATCTTTCCGACTTTAATTAATACCGTACACGTTTATTAGTTAATAGAATTTGATGTATCTTTATAGTTATTTAATCAAGATTGATGTGAATAAATTAATTGTAGCCATAACATTCCTTTATTTTATCCCTTTTTTTGTTTTATCACAGGGTGTTAACGAATATAGAACCAGGAATTCCGGTGCCTGGGACGACGCTGACACTTGGGAGCGGTTTAATGGGGCTTCATGGGTTCCTGCAGATGACTTCCCAACCTCTGCAAGCGCAGACAGAACGGCTGTTAGAAATGTACATTCAGTATCTATATCCACTAACATTGATATAGATCAGTTCAGAATAGCAGGGCAACTTGAAGTTGAGGCAGGAGGAGTTTTTAGAATTAACAATGGAGGAGGAGATGATTTATCAATTATTTTAAGTGGAACCATAACTGTTGATGGAGTCTTAGAGAATCAAAACGCTACATTTTCAGGAGTGAATGCTTCAAATCTAATTGTTAATTCTGGTGGAACCTATAGACATTTGTATACAACTTCGTCCGGGGAGCCTCCTGTGGCTTCCTGGGATGCTAATTCTACCTTTGAAATATCCGGATTTACTACAACTTTAAGTGTTTCTGGTAATAATTGGACCCAACAGTTTGGTAATGTAATAATAGACTGCTCGGCATTGGCATCTGATCAGAGTGTATCTCTCGGAGGTAAAATTCAGCAAATTAATGGCGATTTTATTGTAAATAGTACAGGGTCAGGGCAGGTAAGATTAAATAATGTTGAATCTTCGATAATTAATGTTTCGGGGGATTTTAGAGTTTTAGGTAGCTCGAATTTTAATATTAACCGGGACGGGGATCTTACACTTAACATTTCTGGAGATATGCTATTTAACACTTCCAGAAATACATTATTGGCGAGTTATGGGCAAACAACTATTAACTTGTCAGGTTCCTTCACTATGGATAATACCCCGGGTACTATAATGAATTGTGGGCTGGGGTCTGGACGAACAACCTTAAATGTAGAGGGTGATGTAAATATAACAGGGGGTACTTTAACAGAAATGGGCTCTGCGAGTCAAGGCAATATTAATTTTATTGGTAACCCAACCAGCCAAACCCAATATTTTACCAGAACCGGATCCATTTTGAACACTATTAATTATTTGATTGAAGCAGATGCGATAGTTGATTTAACACGAAACGCTATTCTTGGACTGGGGGATTTGACAGTTTCAGGAGTATTAATGGTGGGGGGATTGAGCACTGATGGAGCAATACAAGCCTATCCGGCAAATTCCGGAAATATTCGAAATGGAGGAACAAGGACTTACAATCCTGGTTCAGTAATTATCTATAATGGGGAAGATGTACAATATCTGGGAAATGGACATCCAGGATCAGAATCTCCTGGTGTGGATGTGATCATCAACAATCCTAATGGAATTGAATTTGCAGATAATTTTAGTGAATTAACAGTGACAGGTGATTTAACCTTGCAAGCAGGAAATCTAATCGTTGGGAATAATAAATCACTAGTTCTTAATGGAGATTTGATTTCAAGTTCCTTTATCACGGTGACCTCTACAAGTGATATAACTATAAATGGTACAGGCGATTTCGGAACCTTTCCTTTCCCAAATGGAGATCAGAGCCTTCGTGATTTTACACTTGATAGGTCTTCAGGAACTGTTGAAATTCAAAATAGTTTAACAGTTAACGGAACCTTGAATATGACTGACGGGGATCTTCTTTTGGGAGGGGATGAACTTACACTAAATGGGGAGTATAATAGAACCAACGGTAATTTTTCTGTAGAGGATAATTGCATTGTTAGCATAGGAGGCTCTGGTTCATTGTCTTCTTTCAACTTTCTTCCTTCGGGTAATAGGTTTAACTCATTTTTGTTGACAAGGGCAGGAGCAAGTACTGGTCTACTTAGCGCTATTGAATTAACGGTTTTGCTTTCAGTTGAGAATGGAGCTACTTTTAACTCAAATGGTTTTTTGACATTAATTTCATCCGCTGATGATTCTTTTGTAGATGCAAGAATTGGTCCTTTGGTTGACGGATCATCGGTGGTTGGTGATGTTACGATTCAAAGGTATATGAGCCAGGAGGGAAACATAAATCGCTATATTTCTTCTCCGGTTCAAAATGCAACGGTAGCTCAACTTCAGGATGATTTTTCTATAACAGGGGGGTTCACAGGAACCAGCTTTCCTTGTACAGGATGTAATAACAACTCACATTCCCTCAGGTATTATTTGGAGGCTGCTAATGGTAGCATAAGTAACGGTTATTTAGGTTACCCCAATTCATCAAATACTGAGACGTTGGAAACAGGAAGAGGGTATTTGGCATATATGTGGGAAGATGTGCAGGTTTCCTGGGACCTGGTGGGCAATGTTAACAGTGGGGATATTGATTTAAATATTACACATACTGTATCTACCCCAGTTAACCCGGATGCTGATGGGTGGAACCTTATAGGAAATCCATACCCTTCACCGGTTTTTTGGGACAATGGCAGTGGTTGGTCAAAAACAGACATAGCACCTGTTATATATGTTCCAGACAATGCCAGTGGGTTATTTAGAACGTGGGATGCTGATAGCCAAAGCGGTGATCTTCCAAATGGTGTTGTTGCGCTTGGACAAGCTTTTTGGGTATATGCTGAAACAACGGATGCTTCTTTAACAATAAATGAAAATGCAAAAACAGCTCTAAGTGGAAGTTTCTTTAGGAAAGGAACCAATGAGTGGCAGGAATTAACAATTTCTCTTACGTATGATAATTTTACGGATAATTCCTTCATTATTATTAGGGAGGATGCCAAGCCTGGATATGAACCTGGTAGGGATGCACCTAAATTACAAGGAGAACTGTTTAGCGTTTCTGTAATGGAAAATCCAGGAGAGCGAAAATGTGTTCGTTTTGCTACGGATAATAGTGACGGTACATGGATATATATTAAGGCTGTTAACGAAGGTGATTATACTTTAACAATGAATTCAGATAATTCCTTCATAGAAGATCAGCATCTGTATCTTTACGATATATATACTGGCGAAAAATATTCTCTGTCAGAAACAAAAACAATCAATTTCACGGTTGACTCAAATAAGGAATCAAAAGGAGCCCGTTTTGTTTTGAGGAAAAATGACCATAATCAATCGGTAGTTGAATCTCCACCAGTCAATGTATATCCAGTGCCTGCTGCAGACTTTATTAATATAACAGCATATGCAGGTGTACCTACGCATGTCAGGATTATAGATTCTAGAGGTAGGGTAGTTTATCCAGAAGTTAGAATAGATGAGAATGGTGATAGAATTAGCGCTGTTGTGGATATGTCTGGTTTGAGAAGTGGAATATATTTACTAGTATGTAATATTAACGGACAGGTAGTATCAAAACGTATAATAAAAGAGTAAGAATGCGGATAAGGCTTATTGTTGTTGTGTTGTTATGTTTTTTACAGGTAACAGCTATATTGGCTCAACCTGGTGGTGGACCACCCCCCGACCCGGGGGAACCAGTGCCGATATGGGGAATAGAAATATTACTTTTTATAGGGGGAGCTCTGGGTGTTAGAAGGGTTATGAAATCGTCCCGAAAAAAGTGATTCAAATTATAATTGGGATTTAGCCTTGATAACTCATTTTTTGCTAAAACTAAGAATATTACCACGTTGGATCATTATTCTTATTGATTTACTGGTGGTTGGGTGTGCGACCTACCTTGCTTATTTGCTCAGATTTAATTTCGAATTTGAAGAATTAGAACTATTTAATTATACTCTTGGTGTTGGTGTAAATGTGCTCGCTTGTTTGGTTGCACTATTATTAACTAAGAGCTATGCAGGAATTGTAAGGTACACCGGTATCCAAGATGGTTTAAGGGTTTTTTACACACTGATTGTAACCCATGTAATAACCTGCTTTGTCAATTTATTGTATCATTACAATTACGAAAAGAATTTAATACCTTACTCCGTTATTTTAATTGCCTTTCTTGCTTCTTTTTTATTCCTGTTTCAGTATAGACTCTTGATAAAGAATGTGTTTTCTTATTATAGAGGCGTTATTACTAATAAAACAAGAGTTATCATTTTTGGAGCTGGACAACTAGGGATTGTCACTAAGCAGGTGATAGATGGTAGCGACGGCACCAAGTATAAGGTGGTGGGATTTATTGAGGATGATAATAGAAAGATTGGGAAAATCATTCATGGTACCCCTATATACAGCGGACTGGCATTAGAATCTTTATTGACCAGCCTCAAAATTAGTGAATTAATAATAGCAGTTAACCAACTTCCTGTAGAAAGAAAGAATGAAATTGTTGATATATGCCTGGATTTAGATGTTAAGGTCAGAACGGTTCCACAGGTTGAACATTGGGTGAAGGGTGAACTCAGTCTGAACCAAATTAAAGAGATAAATATTGAAGACCTACTCGGTCGAGAGACAATTGAACTTGATAATGAGGCTGTCAGAAATCAGATCTTAGGTAAAAGAGTATGCATTACAGGAGCGGCTGGATCTATAGGAAGCGAGCTTGTAAGGCAAGTTATCCTTTATAAACCATCTCAGCTCATATTAATAGATCAGGCAGAATCTGCTCTTTATGACGTTGAACGTGAGTTTGAAGATGTGAAAGGGATTGAGTTTTTTGTGGCTGATATTACGAATTTTGATAGGTTGAATGATGTTTTTATTAATTTTAAACCGGAAATAATTTTTCATGCTGCTGCCTATAAGCATGTGCCAATGATGGAACGTAATCCTATGGAAGCAGTTTTGTGTAATGTGTTGGGTACAAAAAACTTAGCTGATCTGGCTGTTAAATTTCATGTAGAGAAATTTGTAATGGTTTCAACTGATAAGGCTGTAAATCCTACAAACGTAATGGGATGCTCAAAAAGAATTTCGGAGATTTATGTAAGATCATTGAATAATCATCTCAGGGAATTGGACGATAGCCACACTTCATTTGTGACAACACGCTTTGGTAATGTGCTTGGCTCCAATGGTTCCGTTATACCATTTTTTCAAAAGCAAATTAGTAATGGCGGACCTGTAACTGTTACACACCCTGAAATAACCAGGTATTTTATGACTATTACTGAGGCTTGCCAACTAGTTCTTGAGGCTGGGGCAATGGGGAAAGGGGGAGAAATATTTATTTTTGATATGGGTAAATCCATTAGGATTGTGGATTTAGCAAAGAAAATGATTCAGCTATCCGGGTTGCAGTTAAATCTTGATATAGAAATTGTATTTACTGGTTTAAGGCAAGGGGAAAAATTGTATGAGGAACTACTAGCCAGCAAAGAAAATACGATCGCAACTCACCATCAAAAAATTATGATTGCGAAAGTGCTTGAATACGACTATAATCGGATTACTCAGGATATAGAGCGTTTAAGAAAGGCAATTTTCAGTCATAAAGATGATTATGAAATTGTGAAAATTATGAAAGAAATAGTCCCTGAGTTTAAAAGCAATAGTTCTCGTTATCAAATTTTGGATAAGAAGCATATTGTACCTGCGTCTTAATAGGTTAACAGAATTATTTGAAATAAAATATTCCTTGTTTTTTGATGTAGCTGTGTTAATCAGGAATTAAATCCCCTTAAACCATTCACCATTGTGCATGTAGGAACTTTCTACCATACCAAAGATGCAAAAATGAGGATTTTGGCGTTTAAGCTACGTTTATTAGTAAGAGTAAGGTTAGAGAGTTTTTAACCATTTAAGATATCTAATGTTAACTTGTAAAAAATATTTAATGTTAAGTATTTTATCTATCTAAGATTACTTTCGGCGATTCCTTTGAATATTTCGCCTTGGCCCTTTATTCCTGGCTCTGGATTTAAAAGTAAATATATCCGAAGGTAAATAATATTCAACTTTAACATTAAACAAGAAGTATCCATCATTATTGTTGGGATTCCCTCTAATATGATCAGGTTCAAGACCAAGAGGTGGCAGGTCCAGTTCATGCCTTTTATCGGCCATTGCTTGTACTAGAGGATCTTCTATAGAGGAGTGTAGTTGGTAGGTTGTACTGACGTCGTCTAAATAGTCAGTAAATGTTAATCTGTAGCCGCCTTCAATAGCAATATTTATAAAGGGACTTGCTTTATATTTGATACCGGCTCCAAATGGAATGACGATAGCTAATCGGCTGTAGTTGACGCCTTCTGTCTGTAAAGGTTGAAGAGCGATATACTTTCCAGCCTTTTGTAGATCATTACCGTCCCAATCGGTGGAAGGAACCTCTCCCTTAGGATTAAAATATAGTAAAGCAACCCCCAAAAAACCATAAGGGTTAAATTGAGGTCTTTGATAAAATCGTGCCCCATTTGGAAATGCGTTTATAATTCCTACAACGTTAAACTCTAGATTATCGCTTCGAAATGATAGGTTTCTCAAAATTCTACCATTTACATCAGCATCACGATCGTCTCCCTTTAGACGAAACCAGGTCATTTCAGCCCTTGCTGAAATGCGAGGATTAAAGAAATATTGCATGCCAACGTTTAAGCTTGGTTTGGCGTCCATATACTCACCAGGGTCTTTAAGATCACCAAAATAGGTGGATGTGCCGGTACCTAAAGAAACAATAGCATCTCTTCCTCCGCTAAACCTGAAAAAGCTTTGGGAATATGCTAATTCGGTTATAAATAACAAACCTATGCTGAGTACAGCTACAAATATCTTCATGGTCTAATTATACTCATTAAACTTCAATTTAATAAATAATGTTGGTAATTATAAAAAATAGTAACGTCAAAATGAAGCTATAGTTTTTTACTTACCTGTAAAATCAAAATAGCCCCGCATTTGCAGAGCTATTTGTAGTGCACTCGGAAGGATTCGAACCCTCAACCCCCAGAGCCGAAATCTGGTATTCTATCCAGTTGAACTACGAGTGCATCAGCTATATTGCTATAGCTTATATTTTAAGACAATACTTCTTTTACTTTGGCTGCAGCATCTTTTAATAAGATGGCCGAAGATACTTTTAATCCTGACTCTTCAATGATCTTAGCACCTTCTTCAGCATTGGTTCCTTGTAGACGAACGATGATTGGAATATCAATGTTTCCAATTTTCTTGTAGGCTTCTACAACACCATTAGCCACACGGTCGCACCTAACGATACCCCCAAAGATATTAATCAAAATGGCTTTTACATTAGGATCTTTCAAGATAATTCTAAAACCCGCTTCTACAGTCTCTGCATTGGCTCCACCTCCAACATCAAGGAAGTTTGCAGGCTCTCCGCCTGAAAGCTTAATGATATCCATGGTAGCCATAGCAAGACCCGCGCCGTTTACCATACAACCTACGTTACCGTCAAGTTTAACATAGCTTAAGCCTGATCTTCCGGCTTCTACCTCCGCAGGATCTTCCTCAGTGATGTCTCTGAGTTCAGCGAGGTCTTTGTGTCTGAAAAGGGCGTTGTCGTCAAGGTTTACCTTAGCGTCAACAGCCAGTATTTTATTATCCGATGTTTTTAGAACAGGATTGATTTCGAACATTGATGAGTCAGTGGCCTCATATGCTTTGTAAAGTGAGTAGATGAATTTCACCATTTCTTTAAAAGCATTACCTTCAAGACCTAAAGCAAAAGCAATTTTACGTGCCTGGAAGCCTTGTAGCCCTACTGCAGGATCGATCCACTCTTTCACGATTTTTTCAGGCGATTTTTCTGCCACTTCTTCGATGTCCATACCACCTTCAGTAGAGGCCATGATCACGTTGCAGCTTTTTGCCCTATCAAGCAATATACTCAGGTAGTATTCTTTTGGCTCAGAGTCGCCAGGGTAGTATACATCCTCAGCGATAAGGATTTTGTTAACTTTTTTGCCTTCTTCACCAGTCTGGTGCGTTACCAATGTGCCACCCAGTATGCCTTTGGCTTTTTCAGTTACCTGATCCAAAGATTTGGCTAAAACAACTCCATTTGAACCAGTCTCCTTCACTTTTCCTTTTCCACGTCCACCGGCATGAATTTGAGCTTTGATTACATACCAAGTCGTACCGGTCTCATTGTGAAGTTCCTTCGCTGCATCCAGTGCTTTCTCAGCATTGTCAGCTACGATACCTCGTTGTACCTGTACGCCGTATTTTTTTAATATGTCTTTTGCTTGATATTCGTGAATGTTCATGCTTACAAATTTTTGCACGAAAGTAGTTCTTTTGGTTTTATATTTCAAATATTGTTGATTTAAAATCATGTTGAAGACGCATTCTATATTCAATTTTCATAAGTTTGGATCATACTTAATTCAGGTGGTAATAAAATTATGCTGACAGCAAGTGGAATAACTAAGTCATATGGAGACCTTCGTGTCCTTAAAGGGATTGATCTGCATGTAGAAAGAAAAGAAATTATTTCTATTGTGGGAGCATCAGGGGCGGGGAAAAGTACGTTGCTGCATATTTTAGGTACGTTGGATCAATCTGATAATGGCTCTTTAAGAATAAACCAGTCAGACGTTAGCCGGATGAGCAATAAGGAGAAGTCAGCTTTTCGTAATAAGCACATCGGTTTCATCTTTCAATTCCACAATCTCCTGCCTGAGTTTACTGCCAAAGAGAATGTGTGCATTCCCGGCTACATCGGAAAAAGGGATGCCGCCGAAGTAAGCAGACGTGCTGATGAACTGTTGGAAGTGCTCGGTATTTCCGCCAGGCGTGATCATAAGCCTTCGGAGTTGTCAGGAGGTGAGCAGCAGCGCGCTGCAGTGGCCAGGGCTTTGATCAATGACCCCTCGATTATATTTGCAGATGAACCAAGCGGGAACCTGGATTCAAAAAATGCTAAAGAACTTCACAGCCTGTTCTTCAAACTAAGGGATGAACTGGGACAAACCTTTGTGATTGTTACACACAATGAAGAGCTTGCCGATATGGCTGACAGAAAGCTGGAAATTCAGGATGGGGTAATGCTAACCTAGTATTTTAGGATGTAGATTTAAACGAATTTGTGTCGTTATTGTTGAATTAGTAAAGGTTTGACAATTAATGATATGAGTACCGAACCAATAAATATAAAACCCGCACAAACTGAATTTGATTTACACCCATTAATTATCGGGCGTTGGAGTCCCAGGGCATTTAGCACAAAAGAACCCTCCAGGCACCAAATCCTGAAAATGCTGGAAGCTGCCAGATGGGCACCATCCTCTTTTAATGAGCAACCCTGGCGATTTATTGTAGGAGTCAAAAGCAGGGGAGAGGAGTACCAGAAAGTGTTGGAATGTATAAATGACTTTAACAAAGGATGGGCTGGGCATGCTCCTGTTTTGATGCTGGTATGTGCAAAAAAGGCATTTACACATAATGATAAGCCCAACAGACATTATAGGTATGACTGCGGTGCTGCTATGTCAACATTAAGCTTGCAGGCAATGGCCGATAACCTGTATGTTCACCAGATGGCAGGTATAAATCCGGATAGAGCAATAGAGTTATTTAAGGTGCCGGAAACTTTTGAGGTTTTAACTGGTGTGGCTATCGGATATCTTGGTGACCCGGGCCAACTAACCGAAAAAGACCAAAAATCAGAGGCATCCAGGCGGCAGAGAAAAGAACTTAGCCAGTTAGCGTTTAGCGAATCGTGGGGGAATAGCTTTATCTAGTGGCTTAGTACTTCGGTTTCCACTTCTTCTATCTCTACATGCCCTGAGGGATTAATAGATGCTAGTTTCACTCTTTTAAGCTCATTGATAAGTACAGGATCATATTTGGCAGCTACCCTCACATAATTGTTAGTGAACCCATGCATCATGCCATCTTCAATGTCTTCCTCAAATAAAACCGTATCAATACGCCCCAGGTTTTCCTCGTAAAATTTCCTCTTTTTCTTTTCAGAAAGAGTCCTTAGCATTTTAGATCTCTGATGCCTTACCTTCATGGGCACTGCATTGCCCATCTCAGGTGCCTCGGTATTGGCACGTTCCGAGTAAGTAAAAACATGCAGATAAGAAATGTCAAGCTCATTGAGGAAATGGTACGTCTCCAGAAAGTCTTCATCAGTCTCTCCGGGAAAGCCTACAATAACATCTACACCAATACAGCAATGCGGCATTACAGACCTTATCTTTTCTACCCGGCTGACATATAGCGCACTAAGGTAGCGCCGTTTCATCATTTTAAGGATCTTGTCAGAGCCGGATTGCAGAGGAATGTGAAAATGAGGCACAAATTTGCTTGAGCCTGCTACAAAATCAATAATATCATCGTGAAGGAGGTTAGGCTCAATGGATGAAATCCTGAAACGGTCAATGCCCTCTACCTGATCAAGTTCCTTTACAAGGTCAATGAACTTATCTTGCCTTTTTCCATCCCTGATCCCAAAATCGCCTGTATTCACCCCGGTTAGCACAATCTCCTTTACGCCTGACTCGGCTATTTCTTTGGCAGACTTGATAATGTTGGGAATAGTGTCGCTGCGACTGTTGCCTCTGGCTAAAGGAATAGTACAGAAGGTGCAACTATAGTCGCAACCATCCTGAACCTTTAGGAAGGTGCGTGTACGGTCATTGATGGAATATGCATTATTGAAGATGTTGGCTTCCTCTATTTCGGAGGCCAGCACCTGTGTTTCTTTAGTCCTGACGAAGCCATCGAGAAGTTCTATGAGCCGGAATTTCTCTGCAGCACCCAACACCGCATCTACGCCTGGTATTTCAGAGATTTCTTTAGGTTTTAGCTGGGCATAGCATCCGATGATAGTAACATAAGCATCTGGAGAGATTTTTCTGGCCTCCCTGACCACTTTTCGACATTTTTTATCCGCATTTTCAGTGACAGAACACGTATTGATGATAAAAATATCGGGTGTATCAGTAAACTCCGCTTTCTTATAGCCCTTTTCTTCAAACATCCTGGAAATGGTTGAAGTCTCAGAGAAGTTAAGTTTACAGCCTAATGTATAAAATGCTACTTTTTTCATCGGGCTGCAAAGTTAAGAATAAAATTGTGTAATGTCCTCAGGTGTAATTACTAAAAGCAAGAAGAAGTAATATACCTGTCTCGTTGCGTACGTAGACTAAATCTGGGCCACTCAATGTAGATAGACGTTTTCATGGAAGGAAGTTGATGGAGGGGGCGGGTTAATCGAGAGTTTCCGTATAGTTTAAACTAACAATGTATTCAATAGTTGATGGTTTAACTTTCAATTAACCTTCTCAGGTAATTGATCTGCCCCAAATGGTAGTTGAGGTGTGCATGCAAATGAATGAGGAAAAATTCGATACTGAAAGCTTCATCACGCAGTGTAACAGGGTAAGTTGCAGAGAGAGCTTCCGGGGATATTTTATTCAAAGTTGAGATCACTATGTCCTTCGTTTCCTATGTTTCTCCCTGGGAGACTTTGGATGCTGTTAATGACGGCTCCATACCATCTAATTCGAACGATAAGCCCAACGGCGCTTTTTTATTTGAAGAAGTATAAGGCCAGAAATGGTAAAGCACCTATCTATGCTCGAATTACCGTAGATGGAAAGAGAGCAGACCTTTCGATGAAGCGATCTGTTGAATTTTCTAGCTGGAACAACCATAAAGGTATGGAAAAGGGTAGAAGAGACCAACAGCTTAAACGGCTACTAGGAACGGGTGAGAGCTAAAGTGATCGATCACTATTAAAAGATTACACTTCTGGGCGAATTGGTAACGTCAGAAGCTGTCAAAAACTGATCGAATATCACAATACTCAGATGAAAGATAACCTGGCCTGGGGCGCCCAGAAAAATTACTTCACCACCCTGAGAACCTCATGTTTCATGTAGCACGACATACTTTTGCTACCACCGTTACATTGAGCAATGGAGTGCCCATAGAATCGGTAAGCAAGATGTTGGGTCATTCTCGCATTTCTACCACACAGATATATGTTAAAGTAGTAGAGTCTAAACTCAGTCGCTGAGTAAAGTTGTCTGGAATCTGATCTCATAAATTCTGGACTTTGCTTTATTCAATAAAAGTATAACCAGGAAATGAGCAAAATTAATAATAGCTCATTAGCAAAAGGTTGCAGATAAATTTGCAAACGTTTGCGAAAAAAAATTGCATTAAGTTTGATCCAAAAAATATCTTTTATAAATTGGTAGACCAGTTGCTGGTTAACTAATTTATTATATGTCAAAGGAATTATTAAACAACTTCAGTGAAATAATCGTAGAGGGCCCTGTCGATAAAATAATCAATCAAATAAAGGAATTGATTTCTTCAGGCCAGTTAAAACCTGGTGATCGGTTACCCTCTGAACGCATGCTAAGTGAGCGCTTTGCCATAGGTAGAACCTATGTTAGAGATGCCATAAGAAAACTTGAGTTTTATGGGATTTTAAAGACCATGCCCCAAAGCGGAACTTTCGTAGCTGGCTTCGGTATTACCGCCCTGGAAGGTTTGATAACTGATGTGTTAAAACTAGAAGGAAATGATTTTCATGCTTTAGTTGAAACACGGGTATTGTTAGAAACTAATTCAGCCCGATTCGCGGCTATGAGGCGTTCCGAAGACGATATCATCTCAATATCTAATGCTTTGGACGAATACGAGAAAGCAGTAAAAGAGGGTAAGTCAACTGTTGAGGAGGATTTACTTTTTCATTTAAAAATTGCTGAAGCGAGTAAAAACGCGGTCCTCAAATCCTTAATGCTCATTGTAACACCTGATATCCTGACGTATTTTAAAGAAAATGATGTCTGTAGTGGTGATAGACCTAAATCAGCGCTGGAAGAACACCACACTATTCTTCGCTACATCATAGATCAAGAACCAATGAAAGCGGAGATTTCCATGAGGGAACACCTCAAAGATATTTTAAATTTTGCTAGTGATAATTTAAGCCCCTGATGAATTAATGAAACAAAACTAACATAAAAATAAAAATGGTTAACCGTAACCAGTTAACCATTTTGGCAGGAAGGTCACATGCCGTTCGATCGCTAAAAAGTTCAGCTTGTGCCTTATCCGTTCTTCTTCAAAGATAAATGAAAGACAAGTAAAAATCAAAGCTTGTCATGTTTCCTGCCTGCTTATCAAACTTTACCATCTAATCATTTAAACACAATGAAGAAAAATTTTACTAAACCATTATCAGTGGTATTGCTACTACTGATGACAATGTCGACCGGATTGTTTGCTCAAAACGATCAGGTTGTAAGCGGAAAAGTGTTCAGCGAAACTGATGAGCCTTTACCAGGTGTATCTATTGTTATTAAAGATAGCAATCAGGGTACTATCACAGATGTTGATGGGAATTATTCCCTTAAAGCTTCATCAAATGATGTGCTTGTATTTTCTTTTATTGGTTATAGGACTCAAGAAGTACCGGTGGGAACACAATCTGTTATAGATATCTCTATGGATGTAAACACTCAGGAATTATCTGAAGTTGTTGTAATCGGTTATGGAACTCAAAAGAAATCCACAATAACAGGATCTATTTCTAAAGTAGAGAATGAAAAATTAGATCAGATTGCAGTATCCCGGGTAGATGATGCCCTCATCGGACAGGTTTCCGGTGTGAACATTCAGGCTACCAACGCTGAAGCAGGGGCTGCGCCTACTATAACTATTCGAGGATTTGGATCCGTAACGGCCGATTCCGGACCAGCGGTGGTTGTAGATGGAGTAGTGGTCAATTCCGATTTTCTCGGAAATATGAATATGAATGATATTGCATCATTTGAAATATTAAAAGATGCAGCTTCGGCAGCAATTTATGGTAGTGAGGGGGCAAATGGTGTTATACTAATTACAACAAAGAAAGGCCAGGCAGGAAAAACTAAATTTAGCTATGAAGGGTTTTTTGGTTACAAAGAAGCCTTTGAAAGCGAAGAGTACAAGAAAAGTTTAAAGGATTGGGCTTCAAAGGAAATGGCAGAATATGGTGAGCTTAGCGAACAAACGCAACATGCGCTTATAATCTCTGAAGCAGCAGGAGGTTTGGATCGTGACTGGCAGGAGGTATTTTTTGACGGTGGTATCATTCAAAGCCACGCACTTTCTGCAAGAGGAGGTTCTGAAAATACTACATTCAGCACATCACTCAAGTATCTAGAAGATGAAGGAGTAGTAATTACTGATAATTTTGAATTGATTACCGGCTCTGTTAAAGTAGATACCAAGCTGAACGACAAGCTCGAGTTTGGCATAAGTGCCACCCCTTCCTTTACAAAGACGAGACGCTTGCCCACTTCCATACATAACTCTATCAGGCAATCGCCCTGGTTACCCATTTACCATACAGAAGAGACACTTGCACTTGTTAATCAAGATGATCCGAATGCATCGTATTACTACCCGGATCTCGTACCGGGTGACTATGCCCGAGAGGATCACTTTGCAGAGATAGATGTAGATGGTGATGGCGATTTAGATGCAAGAGCTCGTACTTCGGGTGATCAAAATCCATATGCCCAATATGTAGAAAGAGAGCACTATGATGTTGAGTATGCATTATTAGCGTCTACATATTTGAGTTATGAATTTATAGAAGGACTTACCTTAAAAACTCGTTTAGGTCTTAATCTGGACCAACGCAAGAGAACCCGGTGGGATGGTAGTGAGTATCATCACAGTAACCCTGCTGAGTATTATGTTCAAAATAGAAATAGAGCAAGAGTTATTTGGGACAACTACTTAACATACAACAAAACTATTGGTCTACATGACCTTAATTCAATGGTGGGCTTAACCGTTCAGGAAAGAACTACTGAGTATAATGAAGTTGTAGGTACAGGTTATAGTAGCGATTTATTAAAAAACTTATCAGGAGCTACTTCGGTATCACAGCAAGTTGAAAATAAATTAGTAAGACGAAAAATTGGATACTTTGCTAGGGTCAACTATTCATATGACCAAAAATACCTGTTTAATGCTTCTTTCAGACGAGATGGAAGTTCAGTTTTTGGTGTTGACTCAAAGTGGGGAAATTTTCCTGCAGTATCTGTAGGGTGGAATATTCATAATGAGGATTTTATGCCTGATAATGATATTCTAACCATCGTAAAGCTAAGAGCTAGCTATGGCCTTACCGGAGCAGAGAACTTTAATGTAGGGGATGATATTGTAGACACCTGGCCATATCTGGCTTTGTTGAATAATGCCAATGCGATTGTAGAAGGTAATATTGAGGGTGGTTTCACACCTCGTAATGTGGCAAATTCGCTATTACAGTGGGAAGCTTCTGCCGAACTCACGGTAGGAATAGATTACGGGTTTTTAGGCAATAGAATTACAGGATCTGTTGACTATTACGAGCGCGTGAGTGATAATCTGCTATTACTAAATCCGGTTTCTTACGGCACAGGTTTTAACAGTGCCATTGTAAACCTTGGTGAAGTGAAAAATAGTGGTTTTGAATTTGAGTTGAGGACCCGAAATATTGTTAACGGTGACTTTACATGGAGTTCCACTTTCATAGCCTCGACCAATCAGAATGAATTAACTGCTTTTGGTGACTCAGACGGTGCCCTTTTAGAAGATACCTTTGGTAGAAACTCTCAGTGGATCAACAAAGTAGGTAATCCAATCTCATCTTTCTATGGCTATGTGGTAGACAGAAGTAAATCAGTGCCTAATGAGTATGTAACCACTCCTTCTGTGCCGATTAACGGACAGGCACAAGATGCAATAGTGGTTGATTTGAATGGTGACGGCATTATTACTGATGCAGATAAATCTATTCTGGGTAATCCTTACCCAGACATGATCTGGAGTATTACCAACGACTTTAAATATAAAGGATTTGACCTTTCGTTTATGGTTCAGGGAAGTTATGGTGCCCAGGTAAAAAATATTGGGGACGAATACTTCTACACCTGGTGGCAAGGTGCAACTACAAGCCCTCAGCAAATGGTTGATGATGGAGTTGTTTCGCACACTTCATTTATTCAGCCAAAAGTATTAACAGACGAGGTGGTTCAGGATGCAAAATATTACTCTTTGCGTAATGTGAACATAGGTTATACACTGCCTAAGGATTTGATATCTAAGATAGGTTTGACAGGTGTAAGAGTTTATGCTTCAGGGCAAAACCTCCTATACGTTACAGCAGATGAGTATCATGGCTTTAATCCCGAGTATATCGATAATGATAACAACCCGCGACAATATGGGTCTCAAAGAGCCGGTACACCCATCTTTAGAACTTTCACTTTTGGTCTGAACGTTGATTTTTAATTTAAAAAGAAAGAGACTATGAAATTTATAAAATATTTAATGCTGGCATTCACAGGCGGTGTTTTCTACTCATGCGATGTAGAGGAGTTTCTAAATCCTTTACCAGAAACTGCAGTTACAGCAGATACTTACTTTCAATCTGATGCAGATGTTGTGGCTGGAATCATTGGCATATATGATGCCATTCAGGGAGTGAATGAAGCCACCGATAGTGATGATACGGATGTTAACAGAGGGATTCAGTATGAATACCTACTTACAGAGCATCGATCCGATAATACCAGAAGCGCTACTCTTGAAGGTTCGAGGGCAGATTTTCATAGGTATTTAACAGATCCGGTTAACACCCAATCGGAAGATTATTGGGCATCTATGTATGACATTATTTTCAGGGCGAATAATGTTTTAACCTACATGGATGTTGCTAACCCGGCCAATGTAGCAAGGTATACAGGTGAGGCTAAATTTTTAAGAGCTTATGCTTATTTCAATCTGGTGAGATTGTATGGCGATGTGCCTTTGATTACAGAAGTGGCTATCCCCAACGACAGGGAAACCCTTTATACCAGAGTGGATGTAGCTACTGTGTATGCACAGATTGTGCAAGATCTGGATGAAGCAGCGACTGTCTTGGATAATACATATAAATCAAGAGCTTCAAAAGCTGCAGCTCAGGGGTTGTTAGCCAAGGTACTTTTATCTCAGCCAAACCCGGATTATCAAAGGGCCCAGGTATTGTGTGAGGATGTGATGAGCCAGGGATTTTCTTTGATGCCGAATTTTTATGATGTGTTTTATTCTGAATTAAATGATGAAATCATTTTTGCTATTCAGTATCAGTCTGGTAACCCATTGGAAAGTCAGGGGTTTTCAGCTGAGTTTACTTCTGCGGTACGTCAAGGCTTTCAGGATGGCCTCAACATTCCTAATGATAATTTAATTGCAGACTTAAATACACATGGAGGAGACAGAGCGGCAGTAAGTATAACCAATGTTCAGGGCTCTATTGAGGTAGCTAAATTTTTACCTGATGGGAATGATTGGACAAACGAATATGGAGGAAACGCTAGAAATGCAGGTAATGACTGGATTATCCTGCGATACTCCGATATTCTGTTAATGCATGTTGAGGCCATTATGGGAGGTACGGCTTCAACAGGTAATCCTGCTGCTTTGGCCTCTTTTCAAGCGGTAAGAAATCGTGCAGGCCTTACAACACCTGTAACTTCAATCTCTCAAGAAGATTTATTGCTCGAAAGAAGGGTGGAGTTTGCATTTGAAAACCAGCGATGGTTTGATCTACAACGATTTGGTGTAGCCGATGCTGTATTGAGTGCTCATGCTACCGATATGGGATATGCCGATTACAATGCAAGGGCGTTGTTGCTCCCTATTCCAGCCAGAGAAATTAATTTAAGTGGTGGTCTTATGACACAAAATCCATAAATATCTTGATCATGAAAAATTATTTAAAAAATATATTTAAAGTGGGCCTGCTATTTTTAGGGTTGGCTACTATAGGATTAATTAATGCGTGCGTAGAGGAGGAGCTGCCTGGTGCAGGTTCTATACCTGATGAAATTCCGCCTGAAGCTAACTTTTCATATTCTTCAGACCCGGCTGATTTTACGGTAATTAACTTCACCAACCTATCGACCGAAGCACTAAATTTTGTATGGGATTTTGGCGATGGCAACACGTCTACAGAGAAAGACCCAACGTTTACATTTAGTGGTGAAGGAACCTATAAGGTGACTCTTACGGCTACTGACGGTTTGGGTGCAAGTAACACAGCCTCTATGGATGTGAAAGTGGCCCCCGGACCTTATCAGCCAGTTATTTTGGAAGCTGGCTTTGAAGATGGCCAGCTAGATGGTGGTGCTGGTGATGGTCGTGATTCCTGGAGAAACAGCGACCTTGGCGGAGTGATTCAGATTACTGGAAGCCCGGTAGTGTCAGGAAGTCAGGGCGCAAAACTTCCGTCAGGTGGAGATAAGCGTATTGGGTACCAGGAAATTATTGTGGAGCCCGAGACCAATTATGATATCAATTTCATTTACACCATGTTTGCTGAGCCTACAGGGTATATTACAGTTGATATTTTAGACGTAAGCGGAAATGGCGGAACTTTTACCTCTCATGAAGATACGCAGGACCATGTACTGGGCTCTGTGACTGTAAATGACCAGGAGGACCCGGAGGTTTATGTAGGCGGATCAGTTTCTTTTAATTCCGGAACCAGTGAGCTTATAGCAATCTATTTTTACAATGATGGTATTACAGAGTCAAGATTAGATGATTTTTCAATTGACATAGGTCGGGCAGGAGCAGTACCACCATCAGCCTCATTTACTGCGAAGCAAAGTGAATTCAATTATTTGGAATATTCATTTACTAACAATTCTAAAAACGCCAGCTCTTATCAGTGGGATTTTGGTGACGGTAATACCTCAACTGAGGTAAGCCCAACCCATGTATATGCTGAGTCTGGAGAGTACACAGTTTCGCTAACGTCTTCAAGTGATGGTGGGCTTACAGCTAATTTCAGTTCTACTATCGATATACAGGCTCCGGCTCAAGCTTCATTTGAGGTGGAAGAAGTGAGTAGTACAGAATATAAATTCACAAGCACTTCAACCGGTATAGGCATCTCTCTGACCTGGGAATTTGGTGATGGGTATGGCTATGATGGCCCTCAGAATCCAATTAATCATACTTACAGCGAAGCTGGCTTTTATACTGTTACACTTACAGCTACCAGCGAAACCGGCTTTGAAAGCGTAGCTTCCTATACGCTGGCTGCAGGGCTTCCTAAGGTAATAAACGGAGATTTTGAGGATAGTGATGGGACAGGTAAGGACGATTGGAGACCATCTTTAGGTTTTACAGGTGGAGAAGGAAACGGTGACCCGTATAGCGGTAGCGGTGATGGAGCTTATCAACTATATGATGGAACCGATACCGAATCAAGTACAAGAGGTGCCAAGATCGATGGATCGAGATGTACAGTAGATGCTGATGGAAACCCGGTTTCTGGTGATACTAGGTATGCCTATCAATCTATGACACTGGACCCCAACACTGAATATTACTTAGAGTTTTCTTATGATAATGCAAGTGGTACAATCGTAGCCGGAGAGATACTGGATGGCCACTTTGCAGATGGTTCTGCAGCACTGGCAGCTTCTCTTGATGGCTCCAGCTTACTCGAAATTAAAGGCACCGTGTCTAACGGTGAAGATATTGGCAACGATTGGCGAACTATCAGAGCAAAATTCACTACGAACGCTACCGGTGAAGTGGCTATTTGGATGTGGGCATTTGGAGGCCAATCTTACTACGATAATGTAAAAATATTGCCAGCTTGGTTAGTTGAATCTGGGGGCTGATATCGATAAAATTTTAAAATAAAAGTGAGATTTAATTTGGTGTAATCAGCTTACTCGGGGGTTATCCTGAGTGAGCTGAGTTACTTAATGAGGCAAAAAAGGGAGTTGCCAGATTTTTATTAAACGGACTACCTGTTTGCTAATAGCCAAACTGCAAGCGGAGAGAGGTTTCACAGCTTGGCAGAAGAGGGCCAGGGAGCTAACCTGGGTAGGGGACAATTTATTTTTCTAAATATTAAAAAAGACTAAACAATGAAACGAAACAGTGACAAATATTTGATTACCAGAGATATGGAATGGGAAGAGCTCGGTGGTGGAGTATCCAGAAAAATCCTGGGCTATGACAATCAGATTATGATGGTTAAGGTAAAATTTGAGAAAGGCGCCATAGGTTCTCCTCACCAGCACTTCCATACGCAAGCTACATACTGTATTGAAGGTAAATTTGAATTTGAAATAGACGGTCAGAAACAAATAGTGGAGGCAGGCGATGGTGTTTATATCGAACCCAACTTGCTTCACAGTGCTGTCTGTCTGGAGCAGGGAATGTTGATTGATACGTTCAGTCCGGTTAGAGAAGACTTTCTTGACGGGTCGGGTGTGTCATATTTTGGCGATAAGGATTGATGTAAAAACAAAATCTGATGAAAATTAAAGGATTACGGTGGTGGGTGATTGCCCTCATAGCCCTGGCAACGGTTATTAATTATATAGACAGACAATCAATTACGGTGCTGTGGCCGCAGATTGCAGATGATTTATATCCTGACAAAACCACTGACGAGCATAAAGAGATTTATTCTTGGATATCGATCATATTCGTTTTTTCTTATGCGTTTGGACAGGCAATTTTCGGGAAAATTTTTGATTGGATTGGTACACGATTGGGTTTTGCCTTGTCTATAGGCGTTTGGTCTATCGCTACGGCAGCCCATGCGCTAGCGAGGAGCTTTTTAAGTTTTGCAATCTTTAGATCCATTCTCGGGATAGCAGAGGCCGGCAACTGGCCTGGTGCTGCAAAAGGTAATGCAGAGTGGTTTCCAACAAAAGAAAGGGCGTTTGCACAAGGTCTTTTTAATTCAGGAGCAGCCATTGGAGGCATAATTGCAATTCCGCTTATCGGTCTGCTAACCATACATTTTCATTGGCAAACCATATTTATACTGGTAGGATTAGTAGGTCTGTTGTGGCTTATACCCTGGATGGTGTTGGTAAAAGCACCTCCCAGAAAGCATCCATGGATCTCCGATGAGGAAAGAGCCTACATATTAAAAGGACAGAAGAATGAGAGTGAAGAAGAAAGTGATGAACCGGATGGATACAACCCTGGAACAGGAGAACTTCTAAGCCGCCGACAAAGCTGGGGTGTTATTATAGCTTCTGCTGCTATAGACCCCATTTGGTGGTTGTTCGTTTTCTGGATACCCATCTATCTATTTGAGGTCTATGGTATGGATGTAAAATCTGTGGCGCTGTATGGTTGGGTTCCTTATGTGGGAGCTATGCTTGGTGCATGGTTTGGAGGTCTGCTCGCCCAAAATAGAATTAAAGCAGGTTGGAGTGTTGATAGAACAAGAAAAATGGTTATTACACTTGGCTGTCTGATTATGCTTCCCGCTTTACTTGGAATGGCAAGCCCCGGAGGACCTACTACGGCTGTATTAATCATGGCTGTCATTCTATTCGGATTTCAAACAGCCATAGGAAATGTTCAAACGCTACCAAGCGACTTTTATAGCGGAAAAACGGTGGGTAGTTTATCAGGGTTCGCAGGAATGGCCGCAAAGCTCACGGCAGCGGGTATGACCTACCTGGTCCCCTGGTTGACTTTAGGGGGAAACTACACACCTGCATTTATCATAGGAGCTGCATTGGCATTGGTTGCCCTGGCCAGCGTCTGGATTTTATGTGGTCGAATCGAAGCTTTAAGAGCTAGAAGATAAAAATTCACCTAAAATAAACTGATTAATAATTTTACTAAAACAAGAATCAAACATGGAAAAACCTGAAAATAAAATAGCTATAATCACAGGAGCCACAGGTGGTATAGGTTTCGAAGTTGCCAAACGATTGGGTAGTGATGGGTATACCGTAATTCTGAACGGTATCGAAGACGAACTGGGAGCTCAAAGAGTGGAAGAACTAGCCAAGGATGGAATTAGCGCAGCATATTATGGTTTTGATGTTACAAACGAAGATGAGGTAAACTCCAACATCAAGGCCATTGGCGAAAAATATGGCAAAATAGATGTCCTTGTGAATAATGCAGGGGGACTAGGGGGAAGGTCGAGGTTTGAAGAAATGACCACTGAGTTTTACAGGAAGGTGATGGCACTCAATTTAGATTCGGTGTTTTTCACATCAAGAGCTGCGATTCCTTTTCTTAAAAAGGGAGAACACCCTTCTATTATCAACTATACATCCAATGCAGGCTGGAATGCCGGTGGGCCCGGAGCAGGTATCTATGGAACCTCTAAGGCAGGTGTTCATGCCATAACAAGGGCATTAGCCAAAGACCTGGCAGAGTATGGAATCAGAGTAAATGCGGTGTCTCCAGGCACTATTGATACACCATTTCATGCACAGATTAAGTCTACCAAACCTGAGGTTTTCGCCTCCTGGAAGAACAATATCATGTTGGGACGGCTGGGAGAGCCTGAAGAAGTGGCCTCAGTAGTATCCTTCCTAGCAGGTAAGGATGCGTCTTTTGTCACTGCTGAGACCATACAGGTAGGTGGTGGTCAGGCATTGGGCATATAAATACTTACAAAGCTATCTCGCGTAAAGACGCTAGGTCAAATCATTATTACACAATTAAGCAGTATGAAATTAAAGAATAAAGTAGCAGTAGTTACAGGTGGAGCTAGGGATATTGGCCGAGCCATCAGTGTTAAATTGGCCAAAGAAGGGGCTAAAGTGGTTGTTAACTATAATAGCAGTGAAACAGAGGCGAATGAAACAATTAAAGAGATTGAAAGTAATGGAGGAGAAGCAGTAGCCGTGCAGGCGAATGTGGCAAAGCAATCAGGTATTGATGACCTAGTAGACAAAACCAAAGCGGCTTTCGGAGACCGGGTTGATGTTTTGGTAAACAATGCGGGGGGACTATTTGCTCGAAAAACTATTGAAGAGCTTGATGAAGCATTTTATAGCCTGGTAATGGATGTAAACCTTAAAGGGACAGTCTTTGTGACTCAAGCATTCAAACCATTAATGAGTAAAGGGGCATCAATTGTAAATATGGCTTCACAGGCCGGACGTGACGGAGGAGGCCCTGGATCTGTCTTATATGCTGCTTCTAAAGGGGCTGTAATGACATTGACACGCAACTGGGCAAAAGAATTAGGACCTCAGGGAATTAGGGTAAATGCAGTATGTCCAGGAATGATTGCCACAAAGTTTCATGATGATTTCACGAAAGATGAAGTGAGAGAGAAAGTGGCGGGTTTAACGCCTTTGAGAAGGGAAGGGCAGGCAGCAGAGGTGGCAGATCTTGTTGCCTATCTAGCGAGCGATGAAGCGTCTTTCATTACGGGCAATAACGTGGACATCAATGGAGGACTGGCGTTCTCGTAACTACAGCTTATGAAAATGATTAGTATTGGGGAGTTGTTGATGCGTTTGACAGTTCCTGACAAGCAGAGATTTTCCCAGGCTCGAAATTTCAATCTTGATATAGGCGGATCGGAAGCCAATGTGGCCATTGCCCTTTCTCAATTTGGGTGGGAAACGGGTATAATAAGTGCATTACCAGCTAATGAGCTAGGCACAAGAGTTAAAAGTGAGCTTCGCATGAAGGGCTTGGATACTTCTTCTATTCTAAATAAAGGAAGTAGAATCGGTCTTTACTTTTTAGAAGAAGGCAGTTCTTTGAGGAGTAGTAAAATAATTTATGACCGATCAGACTCTTCATTTAATGATCTGACTCCCACAGATTTCGACTGGAATAGCGTATTTGAGGATGTTCAACATCTACATTGGTCGGCAATTACCCCGGCCATTTCAGAAAATGCTGCTGCAATTTGTAGGGTGGCAGTAGACAAAGCGGCAGAGCGCGGAATTACCATTTCCTGTGATCTGCACTACCGAAAAAACCTATGGAATTATGGTAAAACGCCTAAAGAAGTAATACCTGGGCTGTTAGAAAAGTCTACCATTGTGGTAGGAGACCCTTCAACGATAAACGCACTTACGGGGATAGAAATGAAATCCATGTCAAACAATAGTATAGAAAGTGCAGATGAACTGGCAGAGGACTACCGAAAGCTAATGTATCATTTTCCCTCGGTTAAATATGTGTCGATGTTATTGAGAACTATAATAAATGCAAATCATCATAAACTGAAAGGAGCATTGGTTTCAAAGGATCAGGTAATTGAATCCAGACCTTCTGATATAGTAAATATAGTAGATAGAATTGGCGGTGGGGATGCATATATGGCCGGACTTCTTTATGGTCTCAATCACTTCGAGGATAAAAATGACAGCTTGAATTTTGCCATAACAACTTCAGCATTAAAGCACACGATCAAGGGAGATTATTACTGTGGTAATTATGAGGAAGTAACAGAAGTAATGCATGCGAAACAACTTGGAAAAATAATAAGATAGTATGGCAAGATTTTCAAGAATAGAAGTTTTTAAAGTGATGGAGCTCACCGGTATGGTTCCTCTGTTTTATCATCACGATATTGAAAGAGCGAAAAAGGCTTTACTGGCGTGCTATAAGGGGGGTGCCAGAGTATTAGAATTTACCAATCGTGGTGACTATGCCCATGAGGTGTTTCGTGAGTTAAATAAGTATGCAGAAGAATCGATGCCGGAAATGATTCTTGGGGTTGGTTCTGTTACGGATGTAGGAGCTGCTTCACTCTATTTACAACTTGGTGCAAACTTCGTAGTAACACCTGTGCTGAGAGAAGATATTGCCATTGCCTGCAACAGAAAGAAAGTTTTATGGTCACCGGGTTGTGGCTCATTAACGGAAATAGCACAAGCAGAGGAGTTGGGTTGTGAGTTGGTAAAATTATTTCCAGGAGGGACCTATGGGCCGGGCTTTGTAAGTGGCATTAAGGGGCCACAGCCTTGGACTTCGATAATGCCCACGGGGGGTGTGGCGCCTACAGAAGAAAACCTGAAAGCCTGGTTCGATGCAGGTGTTACATGTGTTGGTATAGGATCTAAGCTGATTTCAAAAGAACTTTTGGCCAACAACAATTATGAGGAATTAGAAAAAAGGGTTAAGGACTGTTTGGCCCTTATTAACAAGATACGAGATTGATATGAGAAATATTTTACTTTTGGTTTTGTCACTCATGCTCTTTTCTGGGTGTGGTAAAGATACCGATACAAAAGGCCTTGTTGTTAAAAACTTTGATGAACTGAAAAGTGCGATTAATGAAGCCAAACCAGGAACAGAAATTGTTCTTGCTAATGGTGTATGGACAGATGCACAGATCAGGTTTTATGGTATAGGAACAGAGAATGCCCCTATTACACTTCGTGCAGAAACTCCGGGTGAGGTTTTTTTAGAAGGGCAGTCTTACTTACATCTTGGAGGGGAGCATTTGATTGTTAGTGGTTTATATTTTAGAAATGGTTATTCGCCTAAAAGCGGTATTATACGCTATCAAATAGGTGAAGATAGTACGGCCTTTAACTCACGGGTGACGAACACAGTAATAGAAGGTTTTACCAGGCCTAACAGGTGGGAAGACGATAGCTGGATTGAGTTCTATGGTAAAAACAATCAGCTTGATCATTGCTATATAGCAGGAAAATCTAATGATGGAGCTACCTTAATGGTCTATCATAAAGGTAATCAACACACTAATAGCCATCATCAAATAGTAAATAATTACTTCGGTCCACGCCCGAGAAAAGGCGGTCCTCGAGCTGAGACCATGCGACTTGGCGGCAGTGAGACATCCATGACGCCCGGGCGAGTAAATGTTGCTAACAATTACTTTGAGGCCTGCAATGGTGAAGTGGAAATTATTTCTGACAAAACGAACTACAACTCATTTACCGACAACATTTTTTATAAGTGTGAAGGGTCGCTAGTAATGCGACACAGTAACTACACTAGAGTTGATGGCAATATTTTCATAGGTGGAGATGATTCTGATTTCTATGGAGGCGTTAGGGTGGTTAACACTGGTCACTGGATCACCAATAATTATTTTTATAAAATAAGAGGTGAGCAGTTTAGAAGTCCACTTGCCATCATGAATGGGATACCCAAATCCGCTATAAACAGATATCAGCAAGTTACAGATGCCGTTGTCGCATATAATACCTGGGTAGATTGCAAATCTCCATGGCAGATAGGAGTAGGGCAAAACAAAGCAAGTGCTGATGTGCTTCCCGCTAGTGAAATTCGCTCAGCTCCACCTATCCGAACTACTATTGCCAACAACCTGATTTATAATACCGAAATAGATGAAAATCCTGTGGTGAACCATGATGATATGGAGGGTATACTTTTTAAGAATAACCTCATTGATAATAACGGTAGCGAATATTCTGAATTTGATGTGCTTACAAATGCAGAAGTTCAGATGACCCAAATCAATGATTGGTTGTATGCCCCTGCAGGAATACAAAACGAAGCATTAAATAATGTATTTAATGGCTATGGGTTTGATAAAATTAAGAATGGATTATTTGGGGCCTCACGAAAAGCAGATAATAAGGTGGGAGCGATCAACCAACTTTCAGCAGCACAAGGCTTTAAGATTGACAAGACAAAATATGGCCCCGACTGGTTTACACCTAACCAAACCACTTCTAAAGCTGCAATACATACTGCTGCATCAGGTGAATTAGAAAATGTCCTTAGCCAAGCTAATTCCGGAGATATTATTGAGCTTAGTGATAAGACGTATACGCTCAGTGCCTCACTCAAGATAGATAAAGAAATCACTATACGGTCTGCAGGAGAAGGTAAAGTACATTTACTATACAATGGATCTGAAGGAACATCCGCTTTCGAAATGAACCCCGGAGGAACCATAAAGTTGGAGAATATTTCCCTCAAAGGGCAGCATAATCAGTTGGCCTTTGCTCCATTGGCGAAAAACATGGCTTCTGCCTATAACCTGTTTGTTGATGACTGTGTAATTGAGAATTTTGATTATGTATTGAAAGCTTCTAAAGGCTCCTTTGCAGACTCAATCAGGTTTAGAAATACCACCATTCAAAATAGTGCGCATGGGTTTGTGCTCGCTGCTGACGAGAAAGGCGACTACAATGCCGAGATGGTAACATTTGCTCAATGTGAATTTAGAAATATAAAGGGGAACGTGATTCATTTCTACCGAGGCGGCTATGATGAGTCTACAATCGGTGGGTTTTTAACCGTGACAAATAACACTTTTATCGAGTGTGGTGAAAGTGCTGAAAATGCAATTTTAATCCGAACTCCCGGGATTATTAACGTACGAATTGTAGACAATACTTTCCTAAACAACCCGGTGGATTTTATCGCCTCATTGTGGGGCGCCAAGAATAACACACATAGTGGAAACGTGATCACCGAATCAGGTGAAATTCGAGTAGAAGAACAACAAAAACAGGAGCTTCTGTACTAAAAGTGTTCAAGCAATAAAACTTATAATAATTATGAAGATAACACGCATATTTTTTCTAATGGTATTAACCACGGCTATCATTAGCTGTAACACCAAACACAATAAAGAAGACGCAAACATCCGGGAGGATACTAACCTTTCTGAGGAGAGCCAAATGCTTTATCCAAGTGACGTCATCTCATTTTTCAACCATTGGAATCTGATTTTGGGTGATGGGGCAAACGTAGGCCAGGCAGTTGATTTTGAGCATAAACAATTCTTTTACACTATAAATGAAGGTGATCAAAACTGGGTAGTTTACAAGGCCCCCAACGCAGGGGGAACCCATGGAACTTCACACAACACAAGAACAGAATTGGCTCAATTGAAAAAATGGTCTCCTATGACGGAAGCTAAATTGTCCGCCACCTTAAAAGTGATGAATGTATCCGTATCTGGTGATGACAGCAAAAAGTCTGCACACTCGGTAGTGGTTGGCCAAATCCATAGTGCCGATGGCCATGAGAATGAGCCACTAAAAATCTTCTATAAGAAATACTCAGATCATACCAAAGGCTCTGTTTTTTGGAATTACGAAATTAATACAGCAGGAGATGACAATTCTGGCCGGTGGGATTTTTCAACCATTGTTTGGGGAGATATTGAAGTGGCTGACCCTGAATCAAATTACTTTCCTGAGGAACCTGAGAATGGTATTGAGTTAGGTGAAGAATTTAGTTATGAAGTTGAAGTTAAGGATGGTATTATGCACCTGACATTTACGAGCAAAGGGCACGAGACCAAAAAATTCACTAAGAACTTAATTACCTCAGAATATACCAATGCAGATGACATTCCTGATGGTGAAAAAGGAGTGGAGCGTGAAAATGCATACGCAGATGAGGGCCTATTTTTTAAACAAGGTTCTTATAATCAAACGAATGAAAAAGCTAATGGTGCTGAAACATTTGGTGGAGATATCCAAAAACAATATGAGACCGGAAACTACACGGAGGTTCGGTTTAAAGAAGCAAGTATCTATGTCAGTGAAGATGCCGTGTCTAATGAAGGCTATTTTATCAAAAATGACGATTTATGATTAAGCCCTCTTGCCTGGCATACATTATAACCATACAATACTTATTATGAATACATTAATTCGCTTAACTATAATATCAATATGGATCTTATCTATAGTTAGCTGCAGTAAAACTTCGAAGAGTGGGGAAGAAGGTTCTAATGAGAATACTGAAAGCTCTGTCAAAACCAATATTACATACCCAAGTGATGTAATTACCTCTCTCGACCAGTGGGGAATTATGTTGGGCAATGGGGATAACATAGATGATCTTAAAGACTTTAAACATGAAGACTATTTCTACACAGAAGATGATGGTACAAAATGGGTGGTTTATAAGGCGCCAAATGGCGGTATAACATCTCCCAACTCCCACAATACAAGAACAGAATTGGGCCAAAAGGAAAAGTGGACTCCAAAAACAGGAGGTAAGCTTACTGGTACATTGAAGGTCATGCATGTCTCAACTTCTGGTGATGCCAGAGTTCCAGCTTCTTATTCTGTTGTTGTAGGACAAATCCATAGTGGAGACGGGCACGAAAATGAGCCTTTAAAAATCTTCTATAAAAAGTTTCCAGGGCATACTAAGGGATCGGTTTTCTGGAACTATGAGATTAATACGGAAGGTGACAACTCGGAAAGATGGGATTACTCCACCGCTGTGTGGGGTTATGATATGTCTGTACTAGGCACCGAACCTCATGCTTATCCTGCTGAGCCTAAAGACGGCATTACCCTAGATGAAGAATTCAGCTACGAAGTTTATGTATACAAAGGTATTATGTATCTGATTTTTAAGAGTGAAGGTCACAAAACAAAAACGTTTACCAAGAATCTGATTGTTTCTGAATATGTAAATAAGTCTGATATCCCTCAACAAATTGTGGATTTGTACAGTGGAATTGGGCGTGACGGAACTGAAAAGCCTAATGCGTACGAGGGGGAATTGCAATTCTTTAAACAAGGTGCTTATAATCAAACCAACGGTAGAGAACCTGAGACTAACATGGTATGGAGCACCGGAGCAGATACTTTTAATGGGGATGTAGAGCAGCAATATGCCAATGGTAGTTATGCAGAGGTATGGTTTAGGTCATCTACCATCGGGCCGGGTGAAGCGCCTGCGCAATAGCGTATAGTTTTGTTGTGTAAAATTATAAAATACCCATATGACCGATTCAAGGCGTATTTTTATTAAAAAAGCAGGGGCCTTCGGCCTGTTGGCTCCGCTTTATACCCATGCCGCAGGTCAGTTTTTTCAAGAGCCCGAACCGTTAGATGTATATATTTTTTCTAAGCATCTGCAATTCTTAGATTATAAAAAATCGGCTGAACTTGCGGCTGACATCGGCTTTAAAGGGTTAGACCTTACCGTACGGCCAAAAGGGCATGTGTTGCCTGAAAATGTAAAGCAAGACCTGCCAAAGGCGATTGCTGAAATGAGGAAGGCAGGTCTGTCTTGTGAAATGATTACAACGGCTATTTCTGATGCTGCTAATCCAATAGACGTTGAAGTAATCGAAACGGCCGCAGTCGAGGGGGTCAAGTTTTACAGAAGCAACTGGTACAAATACAGTGAAAATCAATCGTTAGAAGCTTCACTTGATTACTATCAGGAAAAAATCAAACAATTAGGCGATCTAAACGAAAAACACAACATTGTAGGTTGCTATCAAAATCACTCCGGGATGAGTATTGGAGCCTCAGTATGGGAGGTGAAAAAACTATTAGAAGCAGCTAACCCTCAGTATTTTGGCACACAGTACGACATTAGGCATGCGGTAGCAGAAGGCGGTCGGTCATGGCCCAATGGTGTGAGGCTCCTAAAGAATCATATTAAAACCATTGCGCTAAAAGATTTTGTATGGGATAAGGAAAATGGTAAGTGGTATATCGTCAATGTCCCTATAGGAGAAGGAATGGTTGACTTTAGAAGTTATTTCCAATTGCTAAAAAGTTACGGAATTAAGCCACCTGTTTCCTTACACCTGGAATACCCGTTGGGCGGAGCTGAAAAAGGCAGCAGCGAGATTACCGTAGATCAACAGGTTGTTTTCAATGCCATGAAAAAAGACCTGTCTACTATTCAGAGTTTATGGAAAGAAGCCTGAGTTGTTAGTATTATAAATTAATTAAATTATGAAGAAAATAATCTTATCCTGTCTGTTGTTGTCTACGGCCTTACAGTTAGTGTTAAATATTGAAATTTTTTCCCAAAACCCGGACTTACCGCCAAGTGGTAATTTTGACCTTACAAGATGGAAAATCACTTTACCTGACCAGACGGAAAGACAAGAACAGGAGTTATCAGATGGGTTCGAAAGTGAGAATGAATTTTATACAGACCCTGTAACGGGGGCCATGGTTTTTAGATGCCCCAATGATGGGGAAACAGGAGGAAGTACTTATCCGCGTAGCGAGCTGCGCGAAATGCTGAGGGCAGGTAATACAGCTATCAGTACTACAGGTGTTGGCCTTAATAATTGGGTATTCTCATCCTCTAGTCAGGCAGTACAAGATGCCTCAGGAGCAGTAGATGGTATAATGACTGCTACTGTGGCCGTTGACCATGTATCAACCACTGGAGAGACCAGTAAAATTGGTCGGGTAATTATAGGGCAAATTCATGCCTCTAGTGATGAGCCCTGCAGGTTGTACTACCGAAAGCTACCCGGAAATTCTAAAGGATCAATTTATATCGCACATGAGCCGGTAACAGGAGACGAACAATGGTACGAAATGATAGGGAGTAGAAGTAGCAGTGCCTCCGACCCTGCTGATGGTATTGCATTGGGTGAAAAATTTGGATACAAAATCAAGGTAGTGGGCAACACCTTAACGGTATCTATCATGAGAGCGGGTAAGCCTGATGTTCACCAAATTGTTGATATGAGCACAAGTGGGTATGAAGACGATTGGATGTATTTTAAAGCCGGAAATTATAATCAAAATAATTCTGGTGATGAAGGAGATTATGCCCAGGTATCGTTTTTCGATCTGGATGTAACCCATGAAACCTATAATGCACCTTACGAGATCCCTCGATTTCAACCGTTCCTGGCTGGAAGTAAGCTACAAGCGCCAACAAGTACTACGGCTGCTACTACGGAAGAAATTATCAATGGCTATTCCTCAGACAGGTTTTATGTAGCAGAAGATGACAAAATAGCTTTTAATCAATCTGGAGCCAGCATGCGCACTGAATTACGGCATGAGACTAATTGGGTACTTTCTGAAGGGGACCGATCATTGCATGGTCGATTAAAATTTGTGGAGCAGACCTGCGACCAGGTAACGGTGGTGCAGATTCATGATGATGCCAATGCAGGAGATGGACCTAATAAACCACTTTTAAGAATATATAGGCACCTTACAAAACCCCCTGAAAGTCACTTATGGGCAGCAATAAAAACCGATGATGGTGGAGAAAATACGACCCATATTGATTTAGGGTTGGCGCCACCAGATTACTTTGATTGGGACGTACATGTAGAGGATGGTAATCTGATTATTGCCATTGATGGTGAGGAAAAGGCCAATGAAGAGGTCGCATTTTGGACTTTCCCAAGTTACTGGAAAACAGGTGTATATCTTCAAAATGATGGTGAAGCAACAGTTTACTTTGATGAACTCGAGGAGGGCAGTGGTGGTGAAGTAGTATCTATTGAAGATGATTTATCAAAAGATATAAGTATTTACCCAAACCCTACTGACTCATTCATAACTATCGATATAGTTAATCACCAACTACTTGATGGTACATTAACCTTATCCGATGCCACTGGCAAAGTGCTGAAAGAGTTTAACGACATCAATAAGGAAATGAAGTTGCAACTACCTGAAAAAAGAGGGCTTTACTTCATAATAATTAAGAAAGAGGAATTTACAAAAACCTTTAAAGTGATCAGAAGATAGTAGTTATGACTAACTGCTGTTTTAACATATAAGGTGTCTGATTGAGCGGTAAAAAATCATGAAAACCAGTCTTAAGTTTATTTGGGCTTTTTAATAACCTTGTGATTGTACCCGGAAAAGAATGGGATGCCGGAATGTATGTAGTTACTATAAAAAGCTCAGGCACGGAACATCAACGAAAGCTCATGATAGTAGATAAAAAGTGATAAAGCAGGGATCAGGTTGAATCTGCGAGGAGGCGTTAATAGCAACCAGCAAAAGCAGCAGGCAAACTGAAGTAAATGGCAGCGGATTTCGGGTTACTGATTTAAGGGGTAAGCTTCACTTTGCATGTTTTATTTTTTGATCTGTTTGTTCCAACTGCTTTCAACATGGTTCCATCATATCAATTACCGGAAGATTAAGAAGGTCATGACTTAAACCTTTAAAAGGAGAGGGACATGGCTTTTTTTACTTTGGAATAGTGGGGGCAATAACAGAAGGGAGGAAATTACTTCCTCATAAACAAAAATACCATGTACCCAATAAATGTCAACAGATAAAGCAGGGCCTCCCAACGGTCCAGTTTCTTTTTATTGATGGTAAACATAAACAATAGTAAGAGCACTGCACCCCCTAAAAGAATGTAGATATCAATGTTGAGTGCAGGGTCGTATTTTAAGGGTGTGATCAGGCCTGTAATGCCCAATACAAAAAGTATGTTGAAAATATTGGAGCCAATAACATTTCCGATAGCGATGTCAGCCTGCTTTTTATAGGCAGCAACGGCAGAGGTTGCCAGCTCAGGAAGTGATGTGCCGGCGGCTATGATGGTAAGCCCTATCAGTTTTTCGCTTACGTCAAACACACGGGCAACGTCTACAGCATTATCTACAACGAGCTTTCCTCCGAATATTAAACCTGCCAGACCTCCCAATATCCGTAAAGTAGTGCTTAGCCCGCCGTAAATTTTAATATTGCTTTCATCACCTTCAGGAGACGATTTCATGCTGAAAAATACATAGGCCAGAAATAAACCGAATAGTACAGTTAATATCACCGAGTCAATAAAGTTAAGCTGGTCAGAAGGACCTTTATCAAACATCGTGTCATTAATCAGGTAAAAAAGCAATAAGGTAATGAACAGCGAGAACGGTAGTTCCTTAAGTACGGTATTTCTCTGTACTACAAGTGGATAAATGGTCCCTGATACACCCAGGATCAGGAAGAGGTTAAAAATATTTGACCCTATAATATTACCAAATACCACATCGCTATGACCTTCTGTGCCGGAAATAATGTTGACCACAAGTTCTGGTGCGGAAGTACCAAGAGCCACTATGGTGAGGCCTATGGCAAGCTCAGAGATATTAAACTTCTTGGCCAGCGAAGATGCTCCTCCTACAAGTGCACCTGCACCCTTGATGAGCAATACAAAGCCAATAATAATAAGTGCGGAGTGTAATAGTAAAGCCAAATATCAGGGAGTTAAGCGGTTAAATCTAGTAAAAAACTCTTTTAATCAGCAAGCTCTGCCATCAAAATGTGATAAATATTTTGAATAAAGCCCGGATAAAGTATAAGCGTTTTAAAGGGCATAGTGCAGATATGAGACCGAAACAGGTCTCATATCTAATAGGTCGTGACTCTGCTAAGCCAGAAGGTCATTTTCAATGCTTTCCATAAGTTTATTCAAATCTGCATCTGCCTGGTCAAATTGAGCTGCATTATCCAGCTTTTTATTTACACTAATATAAAATTTGATCTTTGGCTCCGTTCCAGACGGGCGTGCAGATACTTTATACCCGGCCTCAGTAAAAAATTGGAGCACATTAGATTTCTCAAAATCAATGGCACTGGTCTCTCCGGTCAGCAAGTTCTTCTCCGTACTGTTTTGGTAGTCAATTACTTTTACCACTTTTGATCCGGCTAATTGGGCCGGAGGGGTGCTTCTGTAGTTTTGCATCATAGTTTTGATCTCATCAGCCCCTTTTTTGCCTTGTTTGGTCATAGAGATAAGCTTTTCTTTATAAAAACCGGCCTCAGTGTAAAGCTCCACAAGCAGGTCGAACAGCGATTTGCCCTGAGACCTGGCATAGGCGCACATTTCAGCAATCATAGCACATGAAGCAACGGCATCCTTATCTCTTACAAAGTCGCTGATCATATATCCATAACTCTCCTCACCTCCGGCTATGAAAGTTTTTTTACCCTCAAGCTCCCTGATAATAGAAGCGATGTATTTAAACCCAGTCAGTGTATTGTAGCATTTAACACCGAATCTTGCAGCTATCTCATCAATAAGCTCCGTGGTTACGATGGTCTTTACCACGTATTCATTGCCTTTATATTTGTTCAGTTCTTTCCATCTTTTCAGGATGTAGTAGATGAGTAAACTACCGGTTTGATTGCCGTTGAGAAGCTGATATTCACCTTTATTGTTTTTAACTGCAATCCCTACGCGATCAGCATCAGGATCGGTGGCCATAACCAACTCGGCATTTATTTCTTTGGCTTTTTTGAGTGAGAGCTTCAGCGCTTCTGCTTCCTCAGGGTTTGGGTAAACTACGGTGGGAAAGTCACCATTAGGCTCAGATTGTTCTTCTACAACATGTATATTTTCAAAACCAAACTTCTTAAGACATTCCGGTACCAGGCTTATTCCTGTACCATGAATAGGGGAGTAGACTATTTTAATATCCTTTTGCGATCTGATTATATCAGGAGAAAGGGAAAGCTTTTTGATTTCATTTAAGTACAGATTATCAATATTTTTTCCTATATTCTCTATGAGATCGTTATTAGCTTCAAACTTCACATCATTGATCGATTTGATCTGGTTGACTTCATTAATCACATTTTTATCGTGAGGAGCTACAAGCTGGGCTCCGTCATTCCAGTAGGCTTTATAACCGTTATATTCTTTTGGGTTATGAGAAGCGGTAAGCACCACACCGCTATGACATTTGAGGTGTCTTATGGCAAATGAAAGCTCGGGGGTAGGTCGGAGTTCCTCAAAAAGGTACACTTTTATACCATTGGCGGAAAAAACACCCGCTACGGTTTCGGCGAAAAAACGACTGTTATTACGGCTGTCATGTGCAAGAGCCACTTTAATTTCCTCATTAGGGTATGTCTTGATCAGGTAGTTAGCCAAACCTTGAGTGGCCATTCCTATGGTGTACTTGTTCATGCGATTGGATCCTGTGCCCATAATTCCGCGCAAACCGCCCGTACCAAACTCAAGATCTTTATAAAATGCCTCGGTAAGGGCTTCCGGGTCATTCATCAGACTACGGATTTCACCTTTTGCTTCGGTGTCTATATTGCTATCCAGCCAGCGCTGGGCCTTGGCTATAATTTCGTTCATGTGTTAAAAAATTTTTATAGGTTAATTTATGGATATTCCTTTCAATAAACAGCAATCTGCCTAAAGGGTTTGAAAAGAATTTACCGGTTTATATTTTAATTATCAGTTGTTTAGCCCTTTCTGATCAGGGGAAATCATAGAGCCTTGTATTGCAGGTATAAGGCAATAGTGCCGTAAAATTAATTGATAAATATTTTTATAAAAATTATTTATTTCGACGATCATAATTTCGAATGATATTTTTGGATGTTAGTTGCAGACTTTTGAGTTTTGTACGACTTTTTTAACAAATTGATAATAATGGATATAAAAGCACTGGACAACGACCTCATCTCACTAATAGAGAAAAAGATCGCATTAAGTAAAATTGACTATAGTAGTGAAGACTACGATGAGTTGGAGGAGGAATTACATGACCTCGAAGATGACTTTCTGGAAAAGTACGGCGATTATCTTGAGGATGCTTTTCATGAAGTACATGATGAGTTTTGTCCCGATACTGATGTTTTGTTACCGATTGCTTATTTGCCTAACGAAATTACTTCTACGGAGGATGGTTACGACATCTCTTTTAAGGAAGGTGTTTATGTTGAGGTTGATGATTATCCGGGCAAGGAAACCAAGCTTGTTCTTTTGCCAAAACCGACCAGGATAATTCTTCAGGTTGACCCTCAGCATAAAGAGGTAGTATGGAAGGCTAAATAGGTGCCTTATCTGATTCACAAGTAATAATAATATACCGGGACATAAAAGTCCTGTAGAGAAAAAGTCATTCTTTACCTGAATTCATTATCAGCAAAGAATGACTTTTTTTATAAAGTAGATCAATTTATTTAAAACCTGCCTTTTTTCTGACCCTGTCCAATACTTTATGGGCAATTATCCGGGCTTTCTCTTCACCTTTTTTTAACTGGTCATCCAGCTCTGCGGGGTTTTCCATAAAGTAGTTAAACTTTTCACGCTGCTCTTTATAGGTGTTCAGCAAAAGTTCAAATAACTCCTGCTTGGCATGTCCGTAACCGTAGTTTCCGGCCAGGTACTTCTCTCGCAGTTGCGCTGTCTGCTCTTCGGTAGCTACTATTTTATAGATAGCGAATACATTGCAGGTATCAGGGTCTTTGGGCTCTTCCAGAGGTGTGCTGTCTGTTACTATGCTCATGACCTGCTTTCTTAGCTTCTTTTCCGGTAAAAATATGTCAATGGTATTGCCGTACGACTTGCTCATTTTTTGCCCGTCGGTACCAGGAATCGTCATTACCTTTTCATCAATCTGGGCATCCGGAATAACGAAAGTCTCACCGTATTGATTATTAAAAATACTGGCAATATCACGGGTTATTTCCAGATGTTGCTTCTGATCTTTGCCTACAGGCACAATGTTAGCATCGTAAAGAATAATGTCAGCAGCCATTAGTACCGGGTAGGTAAAAAGCCCTGCATTGACATCAGCCAGTTTGTCTGATTTTTCTTTGAACGAATGCGCATTGGCCAGCATAGGAAAAGGCGTGATGCAATTGAGATACCAGGTAAGTTCGCAAACTTCGGGTATGCGTGACTGCCTGTAGAAAATGTTTGCCTCTGTATCAAAACCAAAGGCGAGCCAGGCAGCGGCGGTAGCGTTTACATTCTCCGTACGCTGTTGCGCATCTTTTATAGTGGTGAGAGAATGTAGATCTGCTATAAAAAACAGAGATTGATTGTCTTTCTGCTTAGAAAGCTCAATTGCAGGCTTTATTGCTCCGAGTATATTTCCCAAATGAGGCCTGCCGCTACTTTGAATACCTGTTAGAATTCTCGCCATATTTTTAAATTTTTTGGCAAATAAAAGAAAATCCGGTTACAATGATAAAACATACAAGGAATAACTGATTACCCAGGTACTATTTACATTTCCCGGATAAACGGTATATACAGACCGTTTGGATTTAATTTTGTTATTTATCTGTTAATTAGTGAATCAAACTTTACGTGATTTTATTCATTTTGTTACTTTTACTAACTTAAGCGGAACTTTTAAATGTACATCTATAATGCATGAAACGTAGTTTTAAAACATTCATGCAGACTATGTAATAAACCATCTTATATATGAATTTGAAAAGTATTTTTTTTGTCTTTGTCGGTGTTTTATCTATTAACCTGCTTAAAGCACAACAGGCCGAAACATTAGTATTTAGCGAGAAGACATTTGATTTCGGTACAGTTAAGGAAGAGGATGGGCCAGTAATCCATGAATTCAGCTTTATAAATAAAGGCTTGGAGCCTGTCAGCATACTAAGTGTTAAAGCCAGCTGTGGATGTACTACCCCAGACTGGAGCAAAGAGCCGGTTAAGCCCGGTGAAACCGGATACATACAGGCTCAGTATAATCCAAGAAACCGTCCGGGTCAGTTTAATAAGAGTCTGACTGTTACCACTAGTGCGGATGCAGCACCTTTAAGGCTTTATATCAGAGGCAATGTGGTGCCCCAGCCCAAGTCATTGGAAGATGATCTGCCTACTGAAATGGGAGCCATAAGGGTCAAATACAGGTCTCTTAATATGGGCAAAGTTGAGACTTCAGGAGAGCCTACAGTAAAGGAATTTGAAGTATATAACGCCACGGACAAGCCCGTGACCTTTCTGGATAAGCAGGATGCCCCTGCACACATTAAACTTACTTTTGAACCCATGGAGCTTGGCCCCAAATCTAAAGGATTGATTAAGGTTCACTACGATGCAAAAGCCAAAAACGATCTTGGTTTTTGTTCTGACAATGTTAAGTTTTTTACCAATGAAGAAGGTCCGGAAGCCGTTAAATCTGTATCTGTTTATGCTACTATAGAAGAGCATTTCCCGCCAATGACACAGGAAGAGCTTGAAAAGGCCCCACGTCTCAAGTTGGGGGAGAATGTTCATGATTTTGGCAAAATCGGCGGGGATAAAGCAGTTTCTACGACATTTATCCTGACGAATACAGGACAAACTCCGCTGGAGGTACGGCAAACAAAATCAAACTGTACCTGTGCTACTTCAAAACTTAAAAAGAGCAAACTTAAGCCAGGTGAGAGCACTGAAATGGAAGTAACCTTTAATCCCGAAGGTAGGCGTGGCAATCAGCAGAAATCCATTACCATATATTCAAATGATCCAAGGCACTCAGCACAAAGGGTGACGATAAAAGGGTATATAACAGTAGGGGACTAAGCTGTTGCAGAGGTAGTTCCAAACCTTAGTCGTCGGTTTGGGATTACCATTGCAGTTTTATTTTTAGCAATTTTCTTATCAAACAGCCCAGGCTCCGTCACCGGTTTTATAGTCAATGCATGCATCATAGCGGCCTGGTGTCTCTACATAGCGTCGGGCCTGAGTACAGCCAATTTCAGAACTAAAATAGCCGAGTAAGGTTAATTCTTTGATTATTCTAAAGTAATGAGGTGCCGCCTCGGGGTCATCCTTATTCTGAAGCGTGGTTTCCGTTTGTGCTTTATCCAGCTGATTCAGGAAGGCAATACGCTCTTCCGGTTTGGCCTCAGGAAAATCCCGACCATACTGTTTGTTGAAGGATTCTTTAAATGATATCAGGCCTTGTGTAAAGATTACCTGGTGTTTGGGTTCGTAGCAGTCCAGTACCATCATAGCCATAAAACCACCTATGCCAACAGATTTTGCTCCGGGTGTGTCCGTGGTAGGGATAATAGTTTCTCCAATTTCATCTAATAGGGTTACATCGCTTTCCATAAATAAAGCGTTGACGCGTTCATCTTTTTCAACAGAACATCCGGATAAAAAAGTGTTGGCACCGATGACCGTGCCTCCCATGATAACAGATACTGCTTTTAATGCTTCTCGTCGGTTCATATGATCAGATGTTTTGTTTCTTTAATTCATTTACTGCAATATCACATGCTCTTGCCGTTAATGCCATATAAGTCAATGATGGATTTTGACAAGCCGCGGAGGTCATGCAGGCCCCGTCAGTTACAAATACATTTTTTGCATCCCAAACCTGGTTGTTGCCATTTAAGACAGATGTTTTAGGATCTTTTCCCATACGCGCGGTTCCCATTTCATGAATACCCTGACCGAAAATATACCCGGAATCCCATGTATGCACATTTTTTACTCCTGCTGCTTCCAGCATTTCAGCCCCGTCGTTCATCATATCCAGCCTCATTTTGTTTTCATTATCTTTTAATTCGGCATCAGTGACCAAAGCCGGAAGTCCCCATTTGTCCTTTACCTCTGAGGATAGATAGATCCTGTTTTCGTGATAAGGAAGTATCTCACCGAAACCGGTAATGCCAATGGTCCACTGGCCGGGCTCAGACAGCGCTTCTTTTAGTTCTGCACCGATTCCCAGTTCGGCTACCTTGCTACTCCATCGTTCCCTGCTGGCACCACCCTGATAGCCAAATCCTCTCAAATAATCGCGTTTGTCGCCAAATAGATTTCTAAACCGCGGAATATAGACCCCATTAGGCCGGCGCCCGTAGTAATATTTGTCTTCATAGCCTTCCATAATGCCAGAAGCTCCTGCCCGAAAATGATGGTCCATAACGTTATGACCAAGCTCGCCAGAACTACTGCCTAAGCCTTCGGGCCAGATGTCAGTTGCCGAATTCATCAATATCCATGTGGAGTTAAAAGCTGAGGCACACAGAAATATTATTTTGGCATTGTATTCATAGGTCTGGTTGGTTTCAGCATCCAGCACTTCAACACCAGAAGCCTTTTTCTTGTCTTTGTCATATAATACCCGGGTTACAATAGAAAAGGGCCTTAGAGTAAGGTTACCGGTTTGCATGGCTGCAGGCAGAGTGGATGATTGCGTGCTGAAATATGCACCAAACGGACAGCCCAACCAGCATTTATTTCTATATTGACATTGGGCTCTTCCTGTTTTAGGCTCTGTGAGGTTGGCTGATCTGCCCATGATCATTCGGCGGGCACCCTGGTAGTGGGCCTTTATTCTTTGCGCTACGTCCTTTTCTACACAATTCATCTCCATGGCAGGTAGGAAATGGCCGTCTGGTAGCTGCGGAAGTCCTTCTACCGATCCGTTTACACCAATAAACTTTTCCACGTGGTCATACCAGGGAGCAAGGTGCTTGTAGCGGATAGGCCAGTCTACCGCTATGCCCTCTTTTGCATTGGCTTCAAAGTCGATTTCACTTAATCTGTAACTTTGGCGTCCCCATGTGAGTGAGCGACCACCTACCTGGTACCCTCTGAACCAATTAAACGGCTTTTCTTCTACATACGGGCATTCGGCCTCATGAGCCCAGAAGTCCAGGTTGAGCTCATTAAGTACATAGTCTCGTTTCAGTACAGGGTGTGCCTTTATCATTTCCTGGGTATCCATACCGCGGTGTGGCACCTCCCAGGGAGCGGTAGTGGCATTTTTGTAGTCTTTTACATGTTCTACATTCTTTCCGCGCTCTAGTAGTAGCACTTTTAGTCCCTTTTCGGTTAACTCCTTGGCTGCCCAACCACCACTTATGCCCGAACCTACTACTATCGCATCATAATTCTGATCTGCCATTAATTTCCTGTTTAAATATCACATAAATATATTGCTTCCCGGAGCGAGGCTTTTTTGTCCTCTTTTACCGGCCGGAACTCCTGGGCTACATAACCTTTAAAGCCGGTCGCCTGTATGGCTTTCATAATTGCCGGGTAATTCAGTTCCTGAGAGCTGTCAATCTCGTGCCTGCCTGGTACACCGGCTGTATGGTAATGGCCTATAAACTGGTGGTTATCCTGAATCGTGCGTATAATATCACCTTCACCGATCTGCATATGATAGATATCGTACAGGAGCTTGAAATTCTCACTACCTAGTCTTTTACATAATTCTGCTCCCCATGGTGTGTTGTCACACATTTGGTCCGGGTGATCAACTTTGCTATTCAAAAGCTCCATATGAATGATAACTCCTGATTTTTCTGCCAACGATAAAATTTGTTTTAAGCCTTCAACGCAATTTTTCAACCCGGTTTCATTATCCATGCCATCTCGGTTTCCACTAAAGCAGATCAGGTTTTTGTAACCGTTTTTGGCTACAAGGGGGATTACTTCGGAGTAGTTCTTCACAAGTTGCTGATGATAAGCTTTGTTATTCCAGCCTTTTTCAAGATTTATTTCTGCCCCGTTGCACATCGATGAATGTATACCGTGTTGTTTCAATATATTCCAATCGCCAGGCCCAACCAGGTCTATAGCATCGAAACCAATGTTCTTTACCAAAAGACAAAGCTCATCCAGCGAAAGCTGATTGAAGGTCCATCGGCATACCGAATGATTAATATTACGCTTAAGTTGAGGGTTGGTCTTTGAATAGGTTGTGCCAGTCCAAAGTGGGGTAGAGGCAACAGCTACTGTACCTGCCAGTAGCTTTTTTAAAACTGACCTTCTTTTATCTTTGAGGTTCATTGCAATCTGCTTTGATGATGTTGAAAAGAAATATTACCCTTCTCGGAAGGGTAATATTTGATAAAAAGCCTCCTTAAGATATATAAAAAGGTAGGTTCATGCAATGATATCAGGGCTTGTTGAGGTATATAAAATTCCGCAAACGTTTGAGGTGGTGATGAGCTGCCTGAATTTTACATCTTTATTATTCTCTGCTCTATTTTTTCCTGATTAGCGGTGATCTGAACTACATATATGCCAGCTGGCTGAGATGAAAGATCAATCTGACCTCTTTCTGCCAGGTTTTGTGTACTAACGATGTCTCCAGTGGCATTGTAAACTTTCACTTCTGTTTCGGTAAAGTTATTGAGGTGTACGTTTACAAGGCCTGAAGTTGGGTTTGGACCGATTTTGTATTTTGTTTTTAATGCAACAGCCAAAGGCTTAGAGTAAGTGGCTTTGCCGTCATGGTCAACCTGCTTAAGACGAAAGTAATTTTTGCCGGGCTCTGCTGAAGTAGTATAGGAGTAAGTTTGGTAGGTATTGCTAGTGCCGTTACCGGAAACCCAGCCAATAGACTCAAAGTTTTTAGCGTCTGCACTGTGTTGAATCTCAAAACCAGCATTGTTTGACTCGCTTGCGGTGGCCCATGAAAGGTCAATTTTTCCCTCAAGGTTTTCCCTGGCGTCAAAACGTGTGAGGCTTACAGGTAGTACCTCATCTTCTATTACATTGATTCTGAATGAAAGGTCGATACCTGACTGGAAGCCATTTATGTACGCCTTGCCGCCTTCGTAATCATTAATATCCGAGTGATTGAATTTTAGCTCTCCTTCAAAACCAGAGAAAATAAATGTGTAAGTATTACCGGATGCAAAATATAAAGATCCTCCGCTGATGTTTAGAAATATGGCCTGAAAACCATAGCCTGAAATACTGACATCGGACTGAGAGTACATCAAACTTGCTTCTTCAATACTTTCGCCATTGTAAATGGCCAGATCTCCCGTGTATGTTGCAGAATCAGCTTTGCCTATTTCAATAGAATAAAATATAGCTCCGGCGCAGTTTGCAACTGTGAAGCTTTGGCCTATTTTTTCTGTAATAGTCCCTTCACTGCCGTACTCAGTAGATACACAGTTGCCCTGAGCCTGGGTTTCAAACATTAAGGCACTGAATAATAACATCATTGCGGCGCTTATGCTTTTAATCTGAGGAATGTTGTTGTGGCTTTTCATCATGATTTGTATTTGAATCTTGATGCAAGGTAGGTAGATGCGTAGTTTTAATAAAATTGTATTTAACTGATTTTTTACAGTCGTATGTTTATTTTTAAGCTAATTAAATTGATATATTTTCTCTTAAGTGATAACTCTTAGGGCTATGGGGATTTGTCCTTAAAAAAGGTATAAGGGATAACCCCGAAACCCCCGAATAGCTTATAAATGCGAAATTGGTTTGGAGATAATCCTAAGCTAATAAAAACCGACTCTGCTCTGAATGAATGATTGTTTTCGCCTCCTTCTACCCTGAGAAGACTAATGTGAAAGTTAGGCCTGAAATTATTTAAGGCGCTAATGTATGAGTCATGTTAGTTTATGTGCGTTTTTGTCAAAAAATAATAAAAATGGACAAAAAGACTTGTTATATGTACATCATTTAGGAAGATCCGATGTGTATAGTTCATTATTGAAGGTGTTATTTATTGGTTTTAGCTGGTATTTTTCTTCTTTTTGAGGCTTTTGCTTTATGTCTATGCTGTATTATTTATTACATATGATGTTTAGTACCCATATGCTTTAAAGGGGATAGAGGTCATACGGTTAGTATCTAAGAGGCTTTTACAAGTTTTGGGGAAGCGCAGGTGAAAGGTTAGATAGCTATAAGTCACTATCGGGGGTGCAAAACTGCTGAAAAGTTTCAATATGAAGTTTAGAAAAAGTGGAGCAGAGTCAGGAGGGGACTCTGCTCCGATGACCAGAAATAATCTATGTTAAAAACATTGATTAACCCAAAAGTGACCCTCGCAAGGATCTATCCAACCAACGGGTGCATTCTGATCATCTTATCGGCATAAGCTTATATTACTTTTGCTCAATTAATTTTTACTTCAAACTTAGCGCTCCAATGTAAAATCAGGCCCTGAGAAAAATCTTATGTATCAGGCAGCGCTAATACTGACAAGGTCTGATGGATAAGCTTTAGTTTATAGCACACGAGTTTGGAGAAACCCCTAAAGGAGTTTTGATTTTTTTTAAATTATTTGCCCCGGTCTCTTTATTGATTGGTAGCTTTATTGTCAATTGCCGATAAAGCGGTTTAGTATAGGTTTTATGCAGGAAGCAGCGCATCAGGAATTCGAAACATTGTTTAATACTTATCATAAAGAGCTTTGCGGGCTCGCTTTTAACATTGTTGGAGATGCCGATGCAGCTAAGGATATAGTGCAGGATGTTTTTTATAAGCTATGGAAGAACCGTAGCAGTGTGAATTTTCAGCAGCAAATGAAGCATTATTTGTTTAAAGCCACTTCACATACCGCTCTGAACTATTTGAGGTCAAATATAAAAATTATTAAACTTGATGAAGAAAGTGCCGCCAGGGAAATTGCTGACTCGTTTCAACCTGAAAAAGAAACTGGCCGGGAACTGGAGGTTAGGGTTAGGGGGGCTATAGATAAGCTTCCTCCCAGATGTAAAACCATTTACCTGCTCAGCAGACATGAGGGCATGAAGTATAAGGAAATTGCTGAAGTACTTGGGTTGTCGCTCAAAACAGTGGAAAATCAAATGGGAATCGCTTTGCAAAAGCTTCGTCATGAGCTTAAACCATATTTAAGAGTCAGCTCTCTGGTGCTTATTATTCTGATAGGGCTTGTATGGATGCTTTTACATGAATTTAAAACTTAACTGGCTTGGGGGTATAGACTGATCTCTGTGCTATAAGTTATAAAGTGGCTTTAACGCTTCTTGATGTTCTATTTGTAAACATAAACTTTAGCATTATGAAGAGGGTGGTTTTTGGAGTAATAGCAATAATAGTTGTAGTTTTAGTTTCATCATGTTCTTCTCGTACATGTCCGGCTTATTCAAAATTTTCGCAACAGAAGCACGTGAAAATAAAACATGGGTAAAAAGTAGTATACCTTTATATAGTACAAAATTAATGAAAAAGAGTACTCCACATTGGAATAAACTTGCTGCTTATCTGTCAGGCGATCTCGACGATCCTGAAAGAGAAGAAATGGATCTTTGGATAAAATCTTCTCTGCAGAATCAAAAAGAATTTGCCGAAGCAAAGCAGATTTGGGAAAACTCCGGTGTAAGGTTGGATGTGCGGGAAACGGATACAGCATATGAATGGGAGAGATTACAATTAAGAATAAACAATGAAAGCTCCTCATTTGAAGCTCAAACTGTGGGAAGATATAGCATGTGGCTTAAAATAGCTGCGGGTGTTTTGCTGTTTGCCATTGCCCTGTTTATTCTTTGGCCCGTAGAGCAAATGATCGACATTAGTGCTAAAGAAGGGGTGGTAACTTTTTATCTGCCTGATAGTACAAAAGTATGGCTCAATGCAGGCAGCAAATTGAGTTACCCTGAAGATTTTGGCGAGGAAAACAGGAGGGTTACCCTTATAGGAGAAGGTTATTTTGAAGTACAGCCGGATAGTTTGAAACCCTTTATTGTAAAAGCCTCGCTGGCCTATGCCCGTGTGTTAGGCACGTCGTTCAATATCAAAGAAGATTCTGTAGGTGTTGTACTAACAGTTGCAGAGGGAAAGGTTAGTGTTTCATCCGTAAAATCTAAAAATAAGCAGAAGGTAGTGGTTATAGCGGGCGAAAAGGCAGTTGTGACCTTAAGCGAGGGGCCAGTCAAATCTCAAAATTCGGAGGTAGCATACGCCACATGGAGAGAGCATAATAATAAGGCCTATGAGCATGAGAAAGATAATCCGAAAGCGTATTTGACTAACAGATTTAGCTGGGAGAAAAACAAAATTAATATATCGGTCATTGAAGGGCAGCTCGTTAACCGGGCGGATATAGCTATTTACACAGATGTAGTTTTGAACGCAACCTATACTAAGCCCAATGGAAAAACTTCAACCGCATCATTTATAATCACTGACAGGATTCAGCCCGGGGAAACAGTGAATTATAAAAAGCGTTTGTTTGACATTTTTACGGATACTCAGAAAATAGTTGTAGAAGTTGAGTCCGCCAGCGTTATCAGTTCCGCAGATCTGTAACTAACAGCAGCAGGATCAGTGGCTGCTCTTTGCTTCGTAAGGAGTGCCCACAGCATCTATAAACTGCACCTGTTTTCGCGGGTAAACCGGGATAATTTTCCCTTTGTACTTATCTTTATTTAATTCTTCCGTTACTTTTAATATAAGCTCACTTTTCCATTTTCTTCTTTCACGGGCACCTACAAGGTAGCGAACTACAATATCGGTCCACGATTCGGTAAGCGAAAGGTATATTTCCGGCTTATCTGCAACAGTATGATTCAAGTTTGCCTTTTTCAATATGCTGGAATATTTTTCTGAAGGCTCTCTGATGTAATCACCCAGCAGGTCTGAAGCAACATTATTAATAACATCCATAGCAAGTTTTATATTAGATTCATTGGCAACAGCTATGGCCAGTTCGTCCCAAACGAATGAAAAATCACGGGTCAGATTAACTACTGTTCCTGAAAGGATCTCATTATTGGGAAAAGTTACCAGCCGGCCTGTTGGTTGCTCTGCCTGTACGAATCCCTGCCTGTAAGGAGCTCCGATTTCCCATACCGTGGTTGTGAGAAAGTCAATCTTGTACACATCGCCAAAAACCTCTCCAACGCTTACGCGGTCTCCAACACGGTAATATCCCTGAAATGAGTTTTGCAGCCAGCCGGTAAAACTCTCGATGGGTGTCTGGAGAGACCATGACAACGCCAGACCCACTAAACCGAGTGAACCTACAAGAGCACGTATATCTCCGGCCACTACGCTGACTGCAACGCCAATTGCAAACAGCCAAACCGAAATAATCACCAGCGTGGTAATAGCATAACCATTTTTCCACTTTCCGATGGTTTTGGACAGTAAACTCCTGATCAATTTCACCAAAAGCCACGCAATAATAAGAGTAACAAGTGCGATCAAAAATTTAGGAAGGTTAGCATAAAAGCCGCGCCAGATATTAGTGACGGTGACAATAGCTTCGTTTTTTGCTACTTCAGTGAATTCCTTGCCTTCCGCCGCATGGGTATTGGTAGTTACTTTTTCATCAATGGCCCCTGTTTGCGCATAAAGGGTGTTGCTCTGCGTATACCCGGCTTCTTCTGGAGCAAGGATCAGCATCAAAAAACCGGTTATGGCTACTGCCAGAATAGTAGCCTGCTTGAATTGTTTGAGTCTGTTTTGGGCTCCTTTTACTGTAGTTCCCCTTTTTCTCCTCATAGCTTTATCAGGCCTTTTACGTGCTTTTTGTATGTAAGAGTCATGCCGGTTCTGTTTACTGACTGATCTTTTGTCCGCAGACTCGAGATCATGTTTATTGAGGTTTGATGCCATTTTCATTGTGAGTTAGGTATATCAGAAGCTAACTTTAAAATGATTCAGGCCCATGGATTGTTTTATAAAACAGCAAATAGGGGAGAGGTTGCATTAAAAGTGAGTTAATTAACCAAAAAAGCCTGTTGCTTTATGCAACAGGCTTTAGTATTAATAGAAAATAGTCCTTATTATTTAAATGCAGGAATGCCAGTAATCTCTGCACCGAGTATGAGCAGGTGTATATCATGAGTACCTTCATAAGTCACAACGGACTCAAGGTTCATCATATGGCGCATCATAGGGTATTCGCCGGTAATGCCCATACCTCCGTGTATTTGTCTTGCTTCACGGGCAATGTTTAGAGCCGTCTCTACTGAATTTCTTTTCGCCATGGAAATTTGGGCTGTAGTGGCTTTGCCTTCTTCCATCATCTTGCCCAGTTTCCAGTTCAGCAGCTGAGCTTTAGTGATTTCTGTTAGCATTTCCGAGAGCTTCTTTTGTACCAGTTGGAACGAGCCTATAGGCTTGTCAAATTGGATTCTCTCCTTTGAATATCTTCTGGCTGAATCATAGCAGTCCATGGCAGCACCAATGGCACCCCAGGCGATGCCGTAACGGGCAGAATCTAGACACATCATGGGAGCTCCTAACCCGCTTTTGCCGGGAAGCAGATTTTCTTTAGGAATCTTAACATTATCAAAAACCAACTCACCTGTACAACTGGCTCTTAACGACCATTTGCCATGCGTTTCAGGAGTGCTAAATCCTTCCATACCACGCTCTACGATCAGTCCATGGATACGACCTTCTTCATCCTTGGCCCAAACCACCGCTATATCGGCTTTTGGTGAATTGGAGATCCACATTTTTGCCCCATTGAGAAGATAGTGGTCTCCCATGTCTTTAAAGTTAGTCACCATTCCGCTTGGATTGGAGCCATGGTCCGGTTCGGTAAGTCCAAAGCATCCCAGCCATTCTCCCGAAGCCAGCTTTGGTAAATATTTCTTGCGCTGCTCTTCTGAGCCAAATTTATAAATTGGATACATTACCAACGACCCCTGTACCGATGCTGTGGAGCGCATACCAGAGTCGCCACGCTCAATCTCCTGCATGATTAAACCATAGGAAATATAATCAAGGCCACCGCCACCATACTCCAGGGGAATTGTAGGGCCGAACGCTCCCACATCACCAAATTTCCTGACAATCTCATATGGAAAGTGCGCATTTTGGCACCATTCTTCGATGTATGGAGATATCTCTTTTTTTACAAAATCCCTGATTGAGCCCCTGATTAACTTGTGCTCTTCTGTCAACAGGTCATCTATCTGGTAAAAATCCGGAGATTCAAATAAGTCGTTGGAAGATTTACGTTTCGCTTCTCCTTGTGCGGTATTAGTCGTCATCAATTATCTATAATTTGGGTTATTCAGTTTTAAGTTTCAAATTTACGCAACATTTAAAGATTTACCATTGATTAAGGGGCAATTTCGGCGTTATTTCTTTTTTAAAACGTTTGAAATTGATGTCTGTTATTGGGTAAATGCCAAATAATTTGTATTAAAAACTGCTTATAAAAGTCTATGAATAAATCGGAAATTGATCCCAAAATTCTGGAGCAAATAAAGAAGCTTGAAGAAAAATATGAGGTAATGGGTCAGGACCTCTCTTCCTACCTCGATGGACTGCTGTATTCTGACTATCTGACCTATTGGGATTATATTCATCTGGATACACTTTTGAGTCTGCAAAACCCTAAAACAGGCTTGAAAGATGAGATGATTTTTATAGCCTACCACCAGCATACCGAGATATTCTTTAAACTTATTCTCTGGGAAATAGACCAGATATCTGCAGAAACAGACATTACAGAGGAATTCTTTTTGATAAAGCTGGAGCGGATAAACCGCTACTTCGGTATACTAGAAGACTCTTTTTCGGTAATGATAGATGGTATGGACAGAGATCAGTTTCTCAAATTCAGGATGTCACTACTGCCTGCCAGCGGTTTTCAATCTGCACAATACCGCAAAATTGAAATTTGCTCTACAAGTCTTTACAACCTTGTGGAGTATGATTCCAGGGCAAAGCTATCTGCGGATGATGCTGCCGAGATACTTATGGATAAGATCTATTGGAAAAGGGGTGCAACAGAACTGGCTTCTGGGAAGAAAACACTTACACTTAAGCAATTTGAGGAAAAATACCTGGATGAGTTCATTAATCTGGCCCGAGAGTACAGATCAAAAAGTATTCTGGAAGTATATAGAAGAAATTTTTTAGAGTCGGATCGTAAAAATGAGATTGTAAATGCCATGCGAAAGTATGATTTGTCTGCTAATGTACTTTGGCCTTTGTCGCATTATAAATCTGCTGTTAGATACCTGCATAAAGACCCCGACGATATTGCTGCTACCGGTGGTACGAACTGGCAGAAATTCCTGCCACCTCGTTTTCAGAAAATTGTGTTTTTCCCGGAGCTTTGGTCAAAACAAGAAATTGAAGAATGGGGCAAGACCTGGGTGATGAAAGAGGTCTTTGATAAATAGACCCTCAAAGCACTCCAAAACAAGCATTTCTGCGTATATTAGGTGTAAAATATTACATTTTTTGAGATTACTGATCGCTTATATTGCTATTGGCTTTTTATGCTGTTGTCATTTTGTGTCGGCACAACACACAAGGTATACCTTTCATGATGAGGAAAAGACTCATCTGAAGGAAATTTATCATGTGAGTGACACAATAAGTAATGTGCTGGAGGGCAAATATATGTCGTACCATATTAATGGCAATATTGAGTCGAAAGGTCAGTTTACTAACAATGAGACTACCGGCGAGTGGGAATTTTACTATGAAACCGGCAAGCTTAAGATGCGGGGAGATCTTACCAACAACTCAAACAATGGCTACTGGGAGTACTTTTACGAGAATGGAAACAAAAGCATGGAAGGTGACATTAATGTGGAGCAGCGGCAGGGAGAGTGGAAAATATACTATGAAAGTGGAGCTTTAAAGGAAAAAGGCTCTTTTGTGGATAACAGAAGGGAAGGTCACTGGGTGGAATATTTTGAAGACGGTGGTATGAAAGGTGATATTAATTATGCCAATGGCAAGGGAAGGTATACCGAATATTACCCAACGGGAGAAAAGCGTGCTGAGGGCCCTAAATCAAACTCCAGGAATGTTGGTATCTGGAAATACTATTACAAAGACGGTACACTACAGGCGGAAGGCCAATACCTCAATGGAAAGAAATCCGGGCTATGGAAGTATTATCACCACAATGGCGCACTTATGGCTGTAGGAGGCTTTGAGAGCAGTGTACCTGAGGGTAAATGGATTTATTACCATGAAAATGGCGCAGTAAGCTCAAAAGGAGAATTTGTTGATGGTAAGAAGAACGGTTACTGGGGGCTTTTCTATGAGGATGGTTCTCTTAAAGGAGAGGGTAATTTTGAGCATGGAAGTGGTATATATTCAGAATACTACCAGGGAGGCAAACTGAAGGTAAGGGGGCCAATTGTAGACGGCAAGAACCATGGTTTATGGAAGTACTATTATGAAGGCGGAGATCTGGAAGGGGAAAGTAAATTTGTCAATGGGCGAGGGGAGTATTTTGGCTACTATCCGGATGGTTCCTTGCAAACTAAGGGTATCATTGAGGATGGAAAAAAGATAGGAAAGTGGGAATTATATAAGAATGACGGCTCCTTGTCAGGCTATTACAAGCCTATCTATGACAACAATCTCATCAAAAAAGAAGATCTGGAAGAAATAAACCATACCCGGAAATATGGCGTTGCGGATTTTAGGTTTAGAGGCAGAAGGTTCAGGTATTTTCAATCAAAAATCAACGAATTTCAAGGGGTAGTGGTAAATGCGAACCCTTTCTTTTCATTTATTGGCAGGGTGCCTGTGGGTATGGAGTTTTATTTACAGGAGCGTCTGGGGCACGAGTTTGAATTTGAAGGTATTCGTGACCCCTTTTTTGCGAGGGATAATGACATCCCCCTTAACGAAGTATATAGCAGGGGCTATGATATCGCCATTAAACAAAAGTTTTATAATCCCGGAGGAGAATTTGGTTTGTGGTATTTTGGTCATGAAATAAGGTTTACAAACCTAAGCCACTTTGCCAATGTAAGTCATGTACTTATCCCTGATAATGTAGTGAGGGCAAGTGCAAGTGAACAGAAAATTGAATACTCGGCATTGCTGGGTTACCGTTTAATGCAAAGTACGGTCACTTCCGGTTTTACAGCTGATGCATTTGTAAGTGTTGGCACCGGTTACAGAAGCTTTGATGTTAGCAATACCTTTGAGGAGGCATTTTCCGATCTCCCACAAAGCGAAATACCCCTGGCTTTTAATTTTGGACTCAATCTTGGTTACACCTTTTCCTTTGGAGCAAGAGGTAAGAAATAATTTTTTTAAGGATAAAAACCTTACACATTGAAAAAAACACTTGATCTCAAGTTGAAGCCCGAGGAGGCCTTTGATGAGGAAAAATTTCAGGAAATAATCAACAGAAAGCTGAAACCAGGAGCTAACACCGGTTTCAGGGTTGTTAAGCGATCCATCGATGCCCGCCAGGCTAGTGTATGGATAAGAGTACAGGTTGATGTGTATCAGAATCAGCCACTGCCCCAACTGATTAGCTATAAGAAAGATTACCCAGATGTTTCCGGGGCGAAGCAGGTTATAATTGTTGGAGCAGGTCCTGCCGGGCTATTTGCCGCCTTGCGATTAATTGAAAAGGGCATAAAACCCATTGTACTTGAAAGAGGGAAAGATGTCCGGTCAAGGCGAAGGGATCTTGCTGCAATAAACAAGGACCATACCGTAAACCCCGATTCAAATTACTGCTTTGGAGAAGGTGGTGCCGGAACGTATTCTGATGGAAAGCTTTATACAAGGTCTAAAAAAAGGGGAGACGTACAGCGTATTTTGGAAATACTGGTTGCGCATGGTGCACGACATGAAATATTGTATGATGCTCACCCGCATATTGGCACCAACAAACTCCCTCAGATAGTAACAGCCCTCAGAGAAAGTATTAATGATGCAGGCGGAGAGGTACGTTTCGACTCAAGGGTGGAGGATTTGGTGCTTTCAGGAGATGAGCTTTCAGGAGTGAAGCTGGCCAGTGGAGAGGTAATAAAAGGAGAGGGAGTAATACTGGCTACAGGACATTCGGCACGTGATATTTTTGAATTGTTAAAGTCGCGAAAGGTAGCTATTGAAGCCAAACCGTTTGCCTTGGGTGTGAGAATAGAGCATCCTCAGCAGTTAATTGATAAGATCCAATACAGCTGCGAGAATGACAGGGATCCTTACTTGCCAGCTTCGTCATACGCCCTGGTCAATCAGGCTGTGGTCAATCATACCAGGAGGGGCGTATTTTCGTTTTGTATGTGTCCGGGAGGTTTTATTGTGCCTGCAGCTACCAGTCCGGGAGAGATAGTGGTCAATGGTATGAGTCCTTCAAGACGCGATTCCCGGTTTGCTAACTCTGGTATAGTAGTGGCCGTGGAGCTCAATGACCTTAAGCACCTTGAAAAACATGGTGAAATGGCAGCTATCTACTTTCAGAAAGAAGTCGAGCAAAAGGCCTGGGCGCTTGCAGGAGGAACACAAACAGCTCCCGCTCAGAGAATGGTTGATTTTGTTGAAAACAAGGTATCATCATCCTTACCGGATACGTCGTATCAACCAGGCACACTATCAATGGATATGACTGAGATACTTCCTGGTTTTATATTAGAGAGCCTCAGGCAAAGCTTTAAGGCTTTTGGCAAGAAAATGAAGGGCTACTATACTAATGAAGCGCAGATAATAGGAGTTGAAAGCCGAACTTCATCTCCTGTAAGAATTCCCCGAAACAAAGAGACACTTGAGCATGTTGATTTGAAACGACTCTTCCCTTGCGGAGAGGGAGCTGGGTATGCCGGTGGAATCGTTTCAGCAGCAATGGATGGAGAGCGTTGCGCAGAAGCGCTGATGAGTCGGTATTTAAACGTTGAAGTATAAAACAGCCCTGAATATAAGCTGGGGCTTTTGATGAGATATGAAAAAAACAGCAATCATAGGAGCAACAACCAACCCGGGAAGATACGCTTACCTGGCCGCCCGGCTTTTGACTGATCATGGCCATGAGATAGTGCCAATAGGCATCAAACAGGGAGAAGTTTTTGATAAGCAGATACTTAATATCAAAGAAAAACCCCATGTTGAGGATGTCGATACAGTAACCCTGTACATCGGCCCTCAAAACCAACCGGAATGGTACGACTATATTCTGAGCCTGAAACCAAAGCGGATTATTTTTAACCCGGGTACTGAAAATTATGAACTGGAAAAATTAGCTCACAAGCAGGGAATAGAAACTGAAGAGGCTTGTACTTTGGTAATGCTACGCGTTGGTAATTATTAGGCAATGTTCCTTTATCGGGTGTAGGTTTCAGTAGCTTGATTGTTTTCAGTTGTACCGGAATATTTCAGTACAAGTTTATGCTGCGAAAATGACTCAACTTTGATGACGACCACCAGCTGGTCGAAATTAAGAGTAAAAATTTCTCCGTCAAATGTATACTCGTTCGTCAAAGATCCAGCCTGGCACCCATTACTATCTGTCATAGGTAACTCAAGCTTGTCATCAGCTATTACCAGCACCGGAGCTTCAGTCGGACAGATTTTAAACCCATCGCGTGTAGATGACTCCAGATACCATTTGCCCTTTAAGTCTTGGATTTCATAAAATTCTCTTCCATCATCACTATCACAGGCGTACATCAGTAAGGGGCAAAGAGCTGTGATAAGAAAACGATTAAACTGTTCCATATCTGAGTGAAATGCGTATCAAAACAAATTAACAGATCAGATTAATATATTGTTTTTTGGAGTTGGTTTTGGCTTGCTCTCAACCGGTTGCCAATCAGTAAATTATCGTGAAAACAGATATTGAAATTATATTGGAATAAGTGAATTTTTAATAGGATTTTAATAATGATGTTTTGTTAAATAAGTTGATAATAAACCTGCAAAAACCTTAAAAAAAATCATTAATTATTGTAGTTTTGGGAGACCTTAAAATACCTTGGTCCATGGAGTTTTACAGGTGGTTTTCTTTTCATCCACATTAGGGGATTCCAGTCGTTGGCGGCAGTGTTTTAATAGGATTATATAAAAGTTTATGAGCGATAAAGAAAATAAGAAAGAATATTCGGCAGGTAATATTCAGGTACTAGAGGGCCTGGAGGCAGTTAGAAAAAGACCTGCAATGTACATTGGTGACGTAGGTGTCAAGGGACTTCACCATTTGATATGGGAGGTTGTGGATAACTCGATAGATGAGGCTTTGGCGGGTCATTGTGATGTGATTTCTGTTACCATCAATGAGGATAATTCGATTTCTGTTTCTGATAATGGTAGGGGTATCCCCGTTGATATTCACACCAAAGAGAAGCGCTCGGCGCTTGAAGTAGTAATGACAGTACTTCATGCCGGTGGTAAATTTGATAAAGATACTTACAAGGTCTCAGGAGGCTTGCATGGTGTGGGTGTATCATGTGTTAATGCCTTATCTACAGACCTGAAAGCCGTAGTACATCGCGACGGAAAGATCTACGAGCAGGAATATAAAATAGGAGTGCCTCAATATTCGGTAAGAGAGATCGGATTGACTGATAAGACAGGAACCACTATTACCTTTAAACCGGACGGGAGCATTTTTACGGTTACAGAATTTACTTATGATACAGTTGCCTCAAGGCTTCGTGAGCTTGCCTACCTAAATGCAGGTATAAGTATTACCTTGCATGATATGCGTGAGTTGGATGACGACGGCAAACCTAAAAACGACTCCTTCCATTCTGAAGGTGGCCTGAAGGAATTTGTTCAGTACCTGGATAGTACAAGGGAAAAGCTGATCCCGGAGCCCATCTACATGGATAGTGAAAAGGGCGAAATTCCGGTACAGGTCGCCATGAGCTACAATACCTCATACAGTGAAAATGTAGTATCCTATGTGAATAACATCAACACTATTGAAGGAGGTACTCACGTAGCCGGTTTTAGAAGAGCTCTTACCAGAACACTCAAAGCCTATGCTGATAAATCTGGTCTGCTGGATAAAGTGAAGGTTGATATTAGCGGAGATGATTTTAGAGAAGGGCTTACCTCCGTAATCTCAGTAAAAGTGGCCGAACCTCAATTTGAGGGTCAGACCAAAACAAAGCTTGGTAACTCAGACGTAAGTGGGGCGGTAGATACGGTAGTGGGTGAAATGTTGAATAATTACCTGGAGGAAAACCCTAAGGAAGCCAAAGCTATTGTTCAAAAAGTTATTATAGCAGCCCAGGCACGTCATGCAGCTCGTAAAGCACGTGAGATGGTGCAGAGAAAAAATGTACTTAGTGGCACGGGACTTCCCGGAAAACTTGCCGACTGTTCAAATAATGACCCAACCGTTAGTGAGTTATATCTTGTGGAGGGTGACTCAGCGGGTGGTTCAGCTAAGCAGGGGCGTGATAGGAATTTCCAGGCTATTCTACCCCTGAGAGGTAAGATACTTAACGTAGAAAAAGCTCAGGAACATAAGATATATGAGAATGAGGAGATCAAGAATATGATCACTGCTTTGGGAGTAAGCTTTGGAACCGAAGATGATGAGAAGGCACTGAACATGACTAAGCTGAGATACCACAAGATCGTGATCATGACGGATGCTGATGTTGATGGTAGTCACATTCGTACCCTGATCCTTACTTTCTTTTTCAGGTATATGCATGCTTTGATTGAAAAAGGCTACGTATACATAGCTCTGCCACCCCTTTACCAGCTAAAGAAAGGAAAGGATGAACGCTATTGCTGGACGGAAGAGGAGAGAATTAAACTTATCCAGGAGATGGCAGGTGATGGTAAGGAAGAGTCGGTGGGAGTACAAAGGTACAAAGGTCTTGGAGAAATGAACCCGGAGCAGCTATGGACAACCACTATGGATCCGGAAAACCGAAGCCTTAAGCGGGTCACCATTGAGTCTGCTGCAGAAGCAGATCATTTATTCTCAATGTTGATGGGTGATGAAGTAGCGCCGCGAAGAGAGTTTATTGAGCGCAATGCCAAATACGCTAAGGTAGATATTTAAGATAGGTAAAACACCAATCTGAAAAGGGTTCTGTTGACTGGAACCCTTTTCCTGTTTTTAGAGGATAAAAACTTTTCGTGATTGGTTTTTTGTTTGAACACAGATGATTATTTTGTTCGAGATATGATGTTACCAGAAAAGATTAAAAAGCAAATAGCCCAGAGTGATTATGTCAGCAGGGATTTGAGCTGGCTCAAATTTAATGACCGGGTACTGGACCAAGCCAGGGATCCTGACAAAAGTATTATTGAAAGGTTAAGATTTTTGGCCATTACAGAATCTAATTTGGATGAGTTTTTCACAATCAGGGTAGGTAGCTTGTATAACTACCTGGACTATAACAAACCCAGAATAGACTATTCAGGTCTTAAAGAAATTCAGTTCAGGCAGGTAATTTTCACTCGTACCAAACAATTTTCTCATCAACAGCATAGTCTCTTCATGAATGAACTCATGCCTCTGTTTGAGCAGCATGACTTTTCCATTACCACTTATAAAAATTTAACAAGCGCGGAAAAAGGCAGAGTAAACAGTTACTTTGAAACGACGATTTACCCTATGCTTACGCCGATGGCATATGATAACTATCATACGTTCCCGATTCTTATATCCAACAGGTTGGTGTTTGGTGTAGTCACCAAGGCTGAGGATGGCAGTGTGGACTACAAGAAGCTATCTTTTATACAGATACCTTCGAACCTTCCTAAGTTTCTGGAAATTGAAAGAGACGAAGTTGTACACTTTGTTCCGGTAGAGGATATTATCCGCAACAACATTAAACATCTCTTTAGAAATGTGGAGGTCTTGTCCGTTAACCTCTTTAGAATAACAAGAAATGGCGATTTTACCCTGGAAGAGAGTGATGATATTGAAGCAAACTTCCTTGAAGAACTAAAGAAAAAGCTCAAAACCAGAAGAACAGGTCGTGTGGTGAGACTTGAAGTTTCAGGCAGACCGGATTCATGGATGCTTAAAGTGCTTAAGGAAAGATGGGATATTGATGATGACAATATCTTTAAAATAAAGAGGAAAAGCCTGCTGGATTTCACCGGGCTCTTACAAATTGTTAATCACCCTCAATTTAGAGATCTCAGGATGGAAATGCCTGTAGCAGTACCCCCGCTAAGCTACCCGGAAATTCACGATTACAATATCCTGGATGTGTTAAATGAACGGGATGTTTTGTTGCACCATCCTTACAATAGCATTGAGCCTGTACTTGAACTTTTGGAGAAAGCCGCTGAAGATGCAGGCGTTCTGGCAATTAAAATCACTATATACAGACTGGCTAAAGATAGCCGGGTTACAGCAGCTTTGCTTAAAGCAGCGGAAAATGGCAAGCACGTTTCCGTATTGTTTGAGGTAAAGGCACGTTTTGATGAAGAAAATAACCTCCGTGAGGCACAAAGACTGCAAAAGGCAGGTTGCTTTGTGATTTATGGTATAAGCAGCTTTAAAACCCATACCAAGCTACTACTTATTGTAAGAAAAGAAGGAGAAAAAGTAACGCGGTATGTACACCTCTCCAGTGGTAACTACAATGAATCAACATCAAAATTTTATACAGACCTTGGTTTGTTAACCACCAACGAGGTCTATGCCCATGATGTGTCCGAGTTCTTTAATGTTATAACCGGTCACTCCATGCCCAATGTATACCTGAACCTGATCACGGCCCCAAAAGATATGCGTCAGCAGCTGGTTGAGCTTATAAAGGCAGAGGCTGAAAATGCCAGAAAAGGTCTGCCATCAGGTATTGTGATCAAGATCAACTCTTTACAGGATAAGGAATCCATAGATGAGCTGTATGCAGCCTCTCAGGCGGGGGTGTCGATTAAACTGATAGTAAGAGGAATGTGCTGTTTGAGGCCGGGCCGGGCCGGGCTTAGTGAGAATATTCAGGTTATATCTATCGTAGGGCAGTACCTTGAGCATTCACGTATTTATTATTTTCATGGCAATGGTGATTCTAAAGTGTATATCGGAAGCGCAGATATGATGGTGCGTAGTTTTGAACGACGACTGGAATCTCTCTTTATGATTACGGATGATCTTCTTAAAAGGCAAATAATCAATATTTTACAATACAATCTTAAGGATAATGTAAATAGCTATGTAATGCATGAAGATGGAACTTACAGTAAAAAACATCCGGATGGTGAACCCGAATTCAACATCCATAAAGAGTTCTATAATGTTATAAGGGATACACTGTTAGATCTTGATCTGGCATTAAAAAAGCCCGGCCAAAAGAAGTTGCCTGAGGAAACCGTTGAAGAAAAAAGGTATATACCTGACCTTGATAAAAGTTAACTAGCTGAACTTGATCGTTTGCTTGTTGGTGTTGCGTTCATAGAGGTGTTGCATTATGCCATCTTTGAGGCCTACGTCAGGTACAATAATGTTTTTGGCTCCCGCCCATTCCATTACGGCTATATAAATTTCTGATGCAGGTATGATCACGTCCGCACGGTCAGGATTAAGCTGTAGTTCATTGATCCGGTCATCCATGCTTAATCCCCTGATAAATGTCTGGACCTCTTTGACTTTAGTCAGCGACATTTTATCGCCAGGAGATTTCTGGGCCAGCTCAAAAATCTTATTAATATTGCCCCCGGTACCAACCGCAGTTATCTTGTCCTTATATTCTACCATTTTTTCGGACACCCATTTTTTCATGTTTCTCCAAATAATTGGCGAATCATTATGCTCCAGCCTTCTGACCGATCCTATTTTAAAGGACCTTGATTCTACTTTCCTGCCTCCTTTAATAATAGTCAGCTCCGTGCTTCCACCACCCACATCAATATGAAGGTAGTTCTTCTTTTTATCAAGAAACGAACTAATGGCATTATTGATCAGAAGAGCTTCATTTTTACCATCAATCACCCGGATCTTTAGTTTTACATCTTCCTCAATTTCCTTTACTATTTCCATTCCGTTTTTAGATTCTCTCATGGCGGAAGTGGCGCATGCCATATAGTCGTCTACTTCATAAAGATCAATGAGCAGCTTAAAGGCTTTCATTAACTTTTTGAATTTAGCCTTTTTGGAAGGACTTATACTTCCCGTATTAAAAACATCCTGCCCCAACCGGAGAGGAAACCTTACATATTCTAGTTTTTTGAAATTCAGTTGCCCTTTGGTCCGTATCGTATTGGTCACCTGTAATCTTATGGCGTTCGATCCGATATCTATAGCTGCTAGTTTCAAATTGATGCTTTTTATACCTTGAACCAAAACTAAATAATAAAATTTAGCTATCAATTTTTCAAATTGATTTCTTTATTTAAATTAATCTTGTTCTTAGCATAATGAGGCATGTAAAGTGCTTTTTCTTGAGTTTCTTATTTTTGTGGCTGTCTACACATATATACACATAACAACCTTTTGAGTGGTATAGATTTTATCCAAGGTGAGGTTAAAAACTAAAGTCTGGCTCAAAATATTACTTTATGCCAAGTATTGCCAGATGGCAAAGAGATGTACCATCTATCTCTTTCTTTTAATTATAATAGGTGGAAAAATGATAAAACAGCTACCTTTGGATTCGATTGCAACCACTGGGATTGTCAATAGGGCCAGCAAGTAGAGGTAAGGATAAGAGTATCATTTATTTGTTGATATACCGTATAGGCCTGCAAAGGTATTTATCTCTGAGGTTCCTGATAGAATTGATATCGGTTGAGGAGATAGATGCGGTGGGTGTAATGAAAATGAGGGTTACGTTTGATAATCTGTATTTTGGAAATTATGAGGAAACCAGGGTTGCCATTGGTTTTGAGTGTTAAACTTTCAGTAAGGGTAAAATGACAATACAGGAAATACTTTCAAAGCGAATATTAGTTCTGGACGGTGCCATGGGTACCATGATCCAGCGTCATACATTAACAGAAGATGATTTTCGTGGTAAAAAATTCAAAGATCATGACCACCTTCTTAAAGGTAATAATGATCTCCTTTCAATCACCAGACCTGACATAATAAAAGATATTCATAGAAAGTATTTTCAGGCTGGTGCTGATATTGCAGAAACCAACACTTTTAGCAGTACCACCATAGCCCAGGCTGACTATCATTTGGAGGACGCTGTTTACGAAATCAACTATCAATCGGCCAGGATAGCACGTGAAGTTGCTGATGAATTTACTGCAACAGAGCCTGATAAGCCAAGATTTGTTGCCGGTTCCATTGGCCCAACAAATAAAACAGCATCAATATCGCCAGACGTTAATAACCCTGGATTTCGTGGGGTGAGCTTTGATGAACTTGCACAAGCATATAAGGAGCAGGCGAAAGCGCTTATTGATGGTGGCGTAGACATGCTGCTGGTTGAAACAGTTTTTGACACGCTAAATGCCAAAGCAGCACTTTTTGGCATATCAGCGCTTTTTGATGAGACTGGAAAAGAGATACCCGTGATGGTATCAGGTACCATTACGGATGCCAGTGGCAGAACTCTTTCTGGCCAGACCACACAGGCTTTTCTTATTTCTTTGGAGCATATGCCATTGCTCAGTATAGGCCTGAACTGTGCCTTGGGAGCAAAAGACCTCAGACCATATTTACAAGTTCTTGCAAAGGATTCTCATTTCTTTGTAAGCGCTCACCCGAATGCAGGCTTGCCTAATGAGTTTGGAGAATATGATGAAACTCCGGAGGCAATGGCCTCGCAGATAGAAGTGTTCTTGAAAGAAGGACTAATTAATATTATTGGTGGTTGTTGTGGCACTACGCCTGATCATATCAGGGCTATTGCGGAAATGGCAGCTAAATATTCACCAAGAAGTGTAGCAGAACTTGAGGCTGACTAAAAAAGCATAAGCACACTTTTTGTTTTTTTATAAATACCCTGAGTTTCCCCATGCTCATTGTAAACGTTTGCGAGTTTAGTGCAAACCATATAAAATGGTAAACCAACGGATGGTTTGCCTGTTAAATTGAAGATAGTTTGGCTTTAACTCTTTTCTCATTACAAATTCATTTGGTATATTCATGACATGGCAAGAACAATAATAGTTTCAAACAGACTTCCGGTTAAAGTACAAAAAGACAATAAAGGAGAATTACAATACAAGCCGAGTGAAGGCGGTCTGGCTACAGGTCTGGGTTCGATTTACAAGGAAGGTGATAATGTATGGGTTGGATGGCCCGGTCTGTATTTTCAGGACGAGGATAACAAAAATGAGGCAACAGCCCGGCTCAAGGATGAAAACATGTGGCCTGTCTTTTTAACCGAAGATGAAATAAAGCTTTATTATGAAGGCTTTAGTAATGAAACATTATGGCCAACATTCCATTATTTTAATCAGTATGCTTTATATAAAAAATCTTATTGGCTTGAATATCAGAAAGTAAATCAAAAGTTCTGTGATGAAGTTGTTGCAGTAGCAAATCCTGATGATACAATATGGGTTCATGATTACCAGCTGATGCTCTTGCCTGATATGATCCGGCAAAAGCTCCCTGATGCCAGTATCGGATTCTTTCTTCACATTCCTTTTCCATCCTTTGAGGTATTCCGCCTGCTTCCCTGGAGAAGAGAGCTGCTCGACGGAGTGCTGGGCTCTGATCTCATTGGTTTCCATACTTATGATGACATGCGGCACTTTCTTAGTTCTGTAAGCAGGATCAATTTCATAGGTAATCACCATGGCCAAATCATGCGCGACAGAAGGACCATTGTTGTGGATTCTTTTCCAATAGGTATTGATTACGACAAGTATGCAGCTTCTGCGGCGTCCCCTGCTACCCTGAGCCGTGAAGTTAAGTTCAGGACATCACTGGGAGATCAGAAGTTAATGCTTTCCATTGATAGGTTGGATTACTCCAAAGGAATACCTGCCCGCCTGCAGATTTTTGATATATTCCTTAGCAAACATCCCGAGTATCAGGGCAAGGTCTCCCTGTTGATGATTGTAGTGCCATCAAGGGACAACGTTGAAAAATATAAACACCTGAAGGAGGAAGTTGACCTTTTGGTGGGGAGAATCAATGGAAAATACGGTTCGATGAACTGGACTCCAATCCATTACTTTTACAGATCATTCCCGTTGGAGGATCTTTCAGCCTTCTACAGAATGGCAGATGTGGCATTGGTGACCCCGATGCGCGATGGAATGAACCTGGTTTGTAAAGAATTTATTGCCAGTAAATTAGATAAACATGGAGTGCTGATCCTGAGTGAGATGGCCGGGGCTTCCAAAGAACTTTCGGAGGCGATTATAGTAAACCCTAATGATAAGCACCAGGTAGTGGATGCCATATATCAAGCTCTTACCATGCCCGAAGAAGAGCAGGAAACGCATATGAACTATATGCAGGACACTTTAAGAAAATTTAGTATCCATCATTGGGTGAAGCTATTCCTCGACAGGTTAACCGTGGTAAAAGACAAGCAAAAAAAGATGGCTACCAAAGTGATGGATCCAGCTATGAGAGCAAAGCTGCTGCAGGACTTTGAGGAGAGTAAGGAAAGGTTACTTTTTCTGGATTATGACGGCACACTTGTTCCTTTTAACAGTGACCCTCAGAAAGCGAAACCGGACCAACAGTTGCTGGATATTATCAGTGATTTGACTGCCATGGAAAATACTCAGGTGATCATGATCAGTGGACGGGACAAAAATACACTTCAAAACTGGCTCGGACATTTTGATGTAGAGTTTGTTGGTGAACATGGTGTATGGATACGTATGAAAGGAGGAGACTGGAAAACCATTGACACGCTGGATGGTTCCTGGAAAGAGGAGATCAGGCCAATACTGGAAATGTATTGTGATAAAACACCGCGCTCTTTCATTGAAGAGAAGGACTATTCGCTGGTATGGCATTACCGTAAGGTTGAAACGGGCCTTGGCGAACTCAGGGCAAGGGAAATCATCAGCCATCTGAAGTACCTTTCTGTAAACATGAACCTTCAGGTATTGGAAGGAAATAAAGTAGTGGAGATCAAAAATCTTGAAGTAAACAAGGGAAAAGCAAGTGCCAGGTGGATTGAAAAGAGTAAGGCCGATTTTATTATGGCTATCGGAGATGACTGGACCGATGAAGACACCTTTAAAGCCATGCCTAAACATGCTTATACCATTAAGGTTGGCGACTTGCGTTCCGGTGCCAGGTTTAGCGTGCGCGACCATCTTGCAGTCAGAGACTTGCTTGAAAAAATGATCGCGCAGACTAAAGCTCCTATAAAAAGTTAGGCCTGTCCAGCTTTCTGCTTATTCTGTAAGCAGCATTTACTAAACCTACATGACTGTAAGCCTGGGGGAAATTACCCCACTGGCTGCCTGTCTTAGCATCAACATCTTCACTTAATAATCCTAGATGGTTGCTATAAGTCAGTAAGTTTTCAAATGCTTTTATCGCTTCATCGATACGTCCTGCGCAGGTTAATGCTTCCACATGCCAAAAGGCACAGATAAGAAACGTCGTTTCAGGCTCTCCAAAATCATCTGCATGTTTATAGCGGTAAAATAGTCCTTCATTGGATTTTAGCTCTACTTCAAGGGCTCTAAGGTGCTTTTGTGTAGCTTCGGAGCCATTTTCCAGGTAACCCATCATAATCAGTTGCAGATTGCTGGCGTCCAGGTTTTTAGAACCGATAGCCTGTGTATATACACCTCTTGTTGCATCAAAACATGCTTCAATCTTTTCCGAGGCCTCCGCAATAAGCTTTTCAGCCAATTGGGTTATTCGCTCATCACCAAACATTTTACCTATTTTATAGGCAGCTTTTGCTCCAGTCCAGTGGAAAAGGTAGGTATAGCAATGGTACTGGCTCAACGTTCTGAACTCCCAAAGACCGGCATCAGGCTCGTGCATAAGCTGGTCTATCTGTTTGAGGATGTCATACACCAGGTGCAATGAATCCGAGCGCTCCAGATTGATGAAACGACGATCTACGTACAATGGGAGCAGGGCGGCCAAAATTTGTCCGTATACGTCGTTTTGTACGTGAGTAAAAGCCTGGTTGCCTATTCTTACGGGCTGATTACCGAGATAACCTTTAAGATCCAAAGTTCGCTCTGTAAGCATTTCCTCACCGGTAATTCCATAAAGAGGCTGAAACCGCTCTCTCGATTTAACTGATATATTGACGATATAGTTGAAATATCTCTCCAGTTCTTCGAAGTGACCAATATTGTTGAAAGCAGTAAGTGTGTAATAAGCATCCCGCATCCAGCAATAGCGGTAGTCCCAGTTCCTTCCACTACCGGGGGCTTCAGGTAAGCTTGTGGTACCTGCTGCTATTATGGCACCGGTGTCTTCGTATTGGTGTATTTTCAGTACCAATGCAGACCTGTTGATATCTGCCTGATGAAAATTACTTACACTAAGGTTTTTCACCCATCCTCTCCAGTACCTCTTGGTACGGTCAAGGAAGGTTTCACAAGTACTGACTAACGGTGCTTCCAAAGGAGCACCATAGGTAAGTGCCAGGTACTTGGTTTCGTTGAGTACGATATAGTTGTTCTGAACTATATATGACAGGGAAAAGTTAGTGGTTAACCTTACCTCTTTGTCCAGACCCAGGTATTCAATGTGGTTACTAGCTTCATATTGGGTAGGCTTGAGGTTTCCATAGTCGCCTACCGGGTGGCAGGCAACTTTTACTCTCGGCCTACCTTCAATAGGCTCAACTTTTCTGATCAGCATCAGGGGTTTAAAGTACCTGTCGAATTGGTGAAAACGGGGAGCAAAATCTGTTACCCTGTATCGTCCCTCTTCTGAGGCGATCTCGGTGCAGAGGATATTAGTGTTTTCCAGGTAATATTGTTTACTTTCCTTTATTTCCCCATCAGGCAATATTGAAAATTCCCCACCCTTGTCGATATCCAGCATTTTTCCAAAGATAAAACTGCTGTCAAAACGCGGCCAGCACATCCATTCAATATTGGTGTTTTTGTGAATATGCGCCTGATAGGAGCAGTTACCGATCAAGCCATAGTCATACGTATGTTTTGTCATATATTAACTGAAGATTTCTTGTTTAAATGGTCTACCACCAGGCTACTGGCACCTAAAATAGGAGCACTCTGATTTTGAAGTCCTGAAGGTAATACTTTTACTTTGTTTTTGTAAATAGGCATGAGGTTGGCTTCAAGGTGTTTACGGGTAGGGGCAAAGATCAAATCACCGGCCAGGGACAAGCCTCCGAAAATGAATATGGCCTCCGGGTTGGTATGGGCTACACTGTCAGCCAGTTTGGAGCCCAGAATCTTTCCGGTATACTCAAAAGCAGCTTTAGCCACGGAGTCTCCGCGTTCTGCTGCTTCTGTAATCATTTTGGTAGACAAGTCATGAAAGCTGATGCCTCGCAGTTCGCTTTCTTCAATATGGTCTGCGAGCAATTTATATACTGTCCTTTTTATTCCTGTAGCGGATACATAGGTTTCAAGGCAACCGACCCTGCCGCATCCACAGTTTCTGCCGTTAGGGTTCACGGTTACATGGCCTAGTTCTGCTGCAAAACCGTCATATCCATAGATAAGTTCGCCATTGGCCACAATGCCCGAACCCAGGCCTGTACCCAATGTGATGACGATAAAGTCTTTCATATTTTTAGCGTTACCATAGATCATTTCACCCATGGCTGCTGCATTGGCATCATTGGTAATGATCACCGGCACATTAAAATCCTCCTGCATGATTTCTACAATGGGGATTATGCCTTTCCATACCAGGTTGGGAGCATGCTCAATAGTGCCGCGGTAAAAGTTTGCATTTGGAGCACCCACTCCAATACCAGTGATTTGAAGGTCACCAGGGGTTTGTTCCACTCCGTGTTTTATGGCGCTGTCCAGTTCCTGGATATAATCTTTGAAATCAGCGTGTTTTTGGGTAGGCAGTTTGCTTTGGTAAAGCACAGTGCCAGCGCTGTCAACGATGCCGAATTTAGTGTTTGTACCACCTATATCAATGCCGACTGTTACTTCCTTCATGATTTTTGATAATGTTTTTTAATGTGATATTGTACCAGGTCATTGATAGGTTCTTTTATGATCTTCCCTACCAGGATGCCTTTCTCTTCTGCAACAGGCTTGAGTATGTCCTGGAAGATGTATGAAATAGCACCGGTAAAATGAGTCTTGATCGTTTGGTGTTTGCTGAAAGGGACAACATAAAGATCCATAAATTCGCTCATACCCTCATGGAGCACGTTTTGGAAGTATTCATCTTCTTTGTACTCTTCAATAAATTTCATGAATGAAGCCAGGTATACATTGGCATAGGGCCTCATGTATACATTCTCAAGTATTTCATCCTTGGTGAGGTTGTACTTTTCTGAGAAAGCATCGTGAAGGTGTGGCGGTAGCTGTTTGTAGAGATAGGCATTCAGCAGTTTTTTACCATAATAGCTGCCGCCTCCCTGATCTCCGAGAATGTAATCAAGCGCCGGAGTTTCCTGCCTTACAATATCACCATCAAAATAGCATGAATTTGAACCTGTGCCTAAGATACACGATATGTTCGGTACGCCTTCGTATGTGGCCAGGGCAGAGGCTACTATGTCATGATTTACATAATGATGGGCCTTGGGGATTACCTTGGATAGGGCTCTTTTAACGATAGACTGCAGGCTTTTGCTGCCACAGCCTGCGCTATAAATAAACACTACTTCAATATCATCGAAGTGGCTGGCAAGTTCTCCTGCAGATTTGATGGTTTCAGCAACCTTTTCCTCACTATGGAAGAAGGGGTTAATGCCATCCGTGCTTACCTGTTTTAAGATTTTAGCGTCCTCTACAAGCCGCCAGTCGCATTTTGTGGAGCCGCTTATGCCAATTAATATCATATAGACAAGATTTTAGCTATTCTTAATAATTCGGGTTCAATCTCACGATCCTTATTCATGGTGGTTTTAAAATCATTGTATACCATGGTCTTGTCACGAACGCCTACCATGACATCAGTTTTGCCCTGGATCAACCCTTCAATAGCAGCTATACCCATCTTGCTGGCCAACACCCTGTCAAAATAGGATGGTGAACCTCCCCGCTGTAAGTGACCTAATATAGTTACTTTTGTATCATAATAACTAAATTTTTCATTGACTTGTTTAGCTATTTCAATTGCACTTCCACTTTTTCCTCCCTCGGCGACTATTACCAGACTTGAGCGTTTGTCACTTTTATCCAGCATAGCTATCAGTTCATCAGTGGTCATTTTCTCTTCTGGGATGATTGCAGCTATTGCTCCTCCGGCAATACCACTGTTGATGGCAATATAACCGGAATCCCGTCCCATAACCTCTATAAAAAAGAGTCTGTTGTGAGACAGGGCTGTGTCACGGATCTTGTCAATGGCTTCTACCGCAGTATTGGTGGCAGTATCGTATCCTATAGTATAATCCGTACCAGGAAGGTCATTGTCGATAGTGCCGGGAATACAGATTACAGGCATGTTGAACTCTTCGTAGAACTTGTGAAGCCCGGTAAACGTACCGTCTCCGCCTATACCTACCAAAGCATCAATGCCTCGGGCGCGGAGGTTGTCATAGGCCTGCTTACGGCCTTCAGGGGTCCTGAATTCTTTACTTCGCGCAGATTTCAGGATGGTTCCGCCGCGTTGGATTATGTTACCTACTGACCGGGCATCTAAGGGAACGATATCATTATCGATCATACCTTCATAGCCTCTATATACTGCGAAAACTTCTTTGTCGTAGTAAATACTGGCTCTTACTACGGCCCGGATGGCCGCGTTCATTCCGGGAGCATCTCCACCGGAAGTAAAGACCGCAATTTTTTTTATTTCAGTGCTCATTAATATTTTTTTATATTTGACAAATCAAAGTTAGTGTAAAAGATACACTTAGGCAATAGGAAATTGACAAGGAAAACAGCAAATAACTTTAACCCGCACGTATCTGTAGACTGTGTTATATTCGGTTTTGACGGAACCTGTCTCAACGTGCTTATTATAGAACGTGAGCAGCGTGGAGGTGTTTCAGCTTTGCCGGGAGATTTAATACTTGATGACGAAACCCTTGATGATTCGGCCAGCCGGGTGCTCTATGAATTAACGGGATTGTCTGACATTTATTTGAAACAGCTGCAGGCTTTTGGCGATCCGGACAGGATAAAGGATCTTAGAGATGTTCAATGGCTAAGAAATGTAAGGGAAGAGCCCGCTGCCAGAGTAATTACCATAGCCTATTACTCTCTGGTTAATCTTCAGAATTTCTCCCCTAAAGCGGCTTCTTTTGCCCGGGATGTACGGTGGGAGCCGGTATATAACCTGGGAGAACTGGCTTTTGACCACAATATGATTGTTAATAAAGCATTGGAACAGCTTAGGCTCAACCTGAAATACGATCCATTGATAGGATTTGAACTTTTGCCTGAAAAGTTTACCCTGCGCCAGTTACAGAAGCTTTATGAGGCTGTATTGAACCACAATATTGATAAGAGAAATTTCAGGAAAAAATTCCTGACGGCCAAATTGCTCAAGCCTCTTAATGAAAAAGAGCAGGGTGTTCCACACAAGCCTGCTCAGTATTATGAATTTGACCGCAAGCGATACATGCGGATCAAAGATAAATTTTGGTTTTAGTCTATTCGTGACGAGCCTTCAATCATCAGTTCGGCGGTTGCCGGGTTGGTAGCCAATGGAATGTTATGCACATCGCAAATTCTAAGCAACATTTGTACATCTGGTTCGTGCGGATGTTTGCCTAGCGGGTCCCTAAAAAAAATAACCATATCCAGCTCATTGGTCGCTGCCATGGCTGCAATCTGAGCATCACCACCTATCGGACCTGATAAGAGTTTGGTTACTTTCAATCCGGCATTGGCTACATGGCCACCGGTGGTACCGGTGGCAAATAGCTCAACTTGTTTCAGTTTATCTTTGTTTTTGAGTAAAAAAGCCACCATTTCAGGCTTTTTTCCGTCATGTGCTATTATCGCAATGCGCATATTATTTTTTTCTTGAAATGACCTTAAGAGCAGCCTCAACAATGTCGTTAGGGCCAAGTCCGTATTTGTCCAGTAACTCTTCAGGGGTTCCGCTTTCTCCGAATGAATCCTTAACAGCCACCATTTCAACAGGCGCAGGATAGTTGGCAGTTAAGGTAGAGGCTACACTTTCTCCCAAACCGCCATTGATCTGATGCTCCTCGGCAGTAACAGCACAACCAGTTTTCTTCACTGAATCAAGAATTGCCTGTGTATCAAGGGGCTTAATAGTGTGGATGTTAATGATCTCAGCGCTGATACCTTTTTCTGCCAGTATTTCTTCTGCCAGAATAGCCTGCCAAACCATATGACCGTTGGCAAAGATGGTAACATCTGAACCTTCAACCATCTTTATGGCTTTACCTATTTCAAATTTTTCATCTGCTGGAGTAAAAACAGGCCATTTCGGTCTTCCGAATCTCAGGTAAACAGGGCCTTCATGTTCGGCAATGGCTATTGTAGCCGCTTTGGTTTGATTGTAGTCACAAGGTACAATCACTGTCATGTGAGGTAGCATTTTCATCATACCTACATCTTCCAGTATCTGGTGAGTGGCGCCATCTTCTCCGAGGGTTAACCCGGCATGGGAAGCACATATTTTAACATTTTTGCCTGAATAGGCTACCGATTGCCTGATTTGATCATAAACCCTTCCGGTCGAAAAGTTGGCAAAGGTACCTGTAAAAGGGATTTTGCCGCCAATAGTCATACCTGCCGCCAATCCGATCATGTTAGCTTCTGCAATGCCTACCTGAAAGAACCTTTCGGGAAACTCTTTTTTGAAGTCACCCATTTTTAATGACCCGATAAGGTCTGCACAAAGGCCAACAACTTTGTCATTTTTTTTGCCGACCTCCAATAAGCCGTCTCCAAAGCCTGAACGCGTATCTTTTTTTTCTGAAAATGTAAATTTAGCCACTGCTAGGTATGATTTAATAAAGTGATCAATTTTTTCGAAGCCCAAATTTAAGAGTTTACTTTTAAAATCAGTAAAAATGTTTTGTAATTACTTGAGGGCTTTAAAGTAAGGGTCAGTTAAAGAGTTTGACTACTGCCGACCTTCCGGATTCTATGGTTAATGTTTTGATGGCAGTATATTTACTGCCCGGTGCTTTGTCTACTCTGAATACAATTTTATAGGTTCCGGGTTGCAAGGCAAGGCTAATTCTTGACTGGTCGTGAGCGAGGTCGTAGACCCATTCCTGTCTGCCCGATTCGTCTATTTCGTATATGCTACCATATCCGGGAGCGTTATTGTAAAGGTTTAGCAGTCCTGGGTCAGGTAGTGTAAGTGTGGTAGTCTGGTCCTGCGTAATTTCCACATTCCTGAAATGCCTGCGGGGAGTAGTCAGCACTTCCACATCATATTTACCCACAAGGTATTGCTGCTGGGTATTGATATCGTGAATATTAACAATAGCTGTTTTGCCTCTTTCCCTGATTATAGCCCTTACACCATTTTGATAAGTTGATGCGGATTTTTGCTTGATAGAAAGTTTTCCCTGGGGAGAGGAGATGGTGATTACGTTATGTTTTCCTGGTATTAAATTTACATTTCGTTCAATTACCGGTGGCAGAGTATTTACCACCACGTCGTATGTCAAAACAGGGTCAAGCTGCACGGAATCAGGCCGCCCCTGAGGGTCACGGTAATGTACAAAGTCGAAGGCAGGCTCTTTGGTAAAGTTGTTGATAAATGAAACATTGACATTGGTCTCCCTGGGCCTTTTGTTAACATCTAGCAACTCAATGCTAGCTGTAGTTTTATCAAGACTGGTGCTTACTGCTTTGGCCAGTGCTTTTTGGAATGAACTGATATCTTTTGCATCGTAATATTCACCGATACACTTGAACTGCTCTCTGAAGTCCTGCCCCATACCGATACCTATAATAAACGGCTTCAGGAAAATACCTCTCTTTTGCAAGGCCAGAGATACCGCACAGGGATCACCGTCGCACGACTCGATGCCATCCGTTATGATGATCACAATGTTTCTGTAGCCTGCCGTTGACGGAAAATCATTTGCCGCCTGCTCTAATGAATATGCAATAGGAGTGGTGCCTTTCGGCTCTATGGTTTTAAGCTCATTAATGATCTGATTATGATTGTTCTTGCCGAAACCTACTTCAAGCCTGGTATCCTTACAGTTCTGGCTTGACCGGCGATAAAGATGGCCATATACCCGAAGGGCCAGTTCAAGCTTTGGATTGGCTTTCAGCGAGTCCACCAAGTCTCCGAGCAGCTCTTTGGCTGCTGTTATTCTGTTAGTTTCGCCCCAGCCGGCTAGCATACTCCCTGAGCCATCAAGCAAAAACAATATCCGGGTTTTGTCAGGCAGCTGCTGCTGAACTTCCTGGGTATAGCCTGGGTTTGCCAGTAAAAGCAGAAGGAGGACGATATGTAGTGCCTTTTTTATCAATGGCCTTTCTGTTTTAGAACAAGAACGTGTCAGTGAATAAATTTATTCACATCTGGCTAGAATAAAAAACACTATTTTAGTAGAGAGTCTTTAGTCGTGAGTATTGAGACTGAATACTCACTACTAACATCTCATATCTCAATTCTCATTACCGCACTGGTTGCCGAAGGAGTCTTGAAACCCGCCGCCATAGCCATAGTCCCTTTTTTCAACTTCCTGAAGTTTTGTGGCATCGTGCCGGAGGGCTTTTGCAAATACTGAGTCTACATTTTCAACGTAGACGAACTGCCGGACGGTGAAATAGTGAATTCATCGCCAGTATTGGTATACATAACTATAGCGTCACCTATTTTCAGTTCGCCATGCGTAATACCCCGTTCACCTGGTTCTACAAGCTGATCCTGGGTCCCAAAAACAGTTTTCTTATTTAATAGAGAGTCTTAAGTCGTGAGTATTGAGACTGAATACTCACTACTAACATCTCATATCTCAACTCTCATTAACCCACCACTGGTTGCCGAACGGATCCTGAAACCCGCCGCCATAGCCATAGTCCCTTTTTTCAACTTTCTGAAGTTTTGTTGCACCGTGCCGGAGGGCTTTTGCAAATACTGAGTCTACATTTTCAACGTAGATGAACATGCCTGACGGTGAAGTGGTGAACTCATCACCAGCTTCTGCATACATAACTACGGCGTCACCTATTCTCAGTTCACCATGCATAATACCCCGTTCACCTGGTACAACAAGCTGATCCTGGGCACCAAAAACAGTTTTCATAAAATCAGCGAATTTGTCTGCCCCTTTTAGTATGAGGTAGGGCATAATCGGTAAATAATTCTCCGGTATTTTCATAAGTTATTTCTTTTGATGATTGATTTCACAAAGATTGGGTATCCATAGTGTTTCGAATTGGAAAATTACGACATTTCACTATCCCGCCATGCTGTCCCTTCTGCTTCACCGGAAAAGTAGGTTGAAGGGTTGAAACCGGAAAACTCCTTGAAGTCATTGATAAAATGTGATTGGTCATAATAACCACATTGATAAGCGATCTCCGTCAGGCTTTTCCCATAGTTGCCGTATTGGGCTGCGGCTGTCTGGAACCTGATTATCCGTGAGTATAATTTGGGACTAAAACCTGAGTATTCTTTAAATTTTCTTTCAAACTGGCGCAAAGACAGGCAGCAATATTCCGCCAGTGCAGGAATGTCTACAATTCCTTTGCTGTTGAGCATCTGGTGAACGGCAACTGAAATATTAGCAGGTACCTGCCGGGTTTTGGTTAGCTGATGCTCAAAAAATGTTGATAGAATATTTGCTCTTTCATAGTTGTTGGAAGCCATCATAATTTGCTCCTCCAGCCTGTCGCCGGTCGTACCTAACAGAGTCTTTAAATCAGGCATTTCGTTGCTTACTGCAATGGTGGGTAAAGAGAAAAGTCTTTGTATTGCAAACGGATAAATATAAACTCCAAAGATTCCAAACCCTCTATCAATAATAAACCGTCTTACTTTTCTTGTGGGGCCATGCAGACCGGATGAAAATGATTTTTCTCTCAGGTTATTATCGCCCAGCTCATCAAAAATGCCGTCGTAGTGAAAGATCATTTCGGCACAACCATCTGCCAGGCCGCGGTGTAAATAAGGTTCATTGCTTTCCAATATCCAGTAAAAGCGAATGAAAGGGGATAATCTTGTCGGTGGCGGAATAATCTCATAGTTCATAGCCACCATGAATTTAAGAAAAAAACAATAAAAAAAGGATCCTGGTCACCAGGATCCTTTGAAGACTATACTTTATCATAATTAATAATCTTGGAATGTTTCTTCGAGCTGGGCCAGCGCCTGCTCCAGTTGCTCGTCGTTAGGGGCAACACCATGCCATTTGTGTGATCCCATCATGAAATCCACACCATGTCCCATTTCAGTGGTCATCAGGTTCAATACCGGTTTACCTTTGCCTGTCAGGGAACGGGCTTCTTTTATCTTTACAATAAGTGATTCCATGTCATTGCCATAGCTCTCTATTACATGCCAGCCAAAAGCTTCCCATTTGGCCTTCAGGTCCTGCAGGTCCAGTACCTCCTTGAGAGGGCCGTCTATTTGCTGCCCATTGTAGTCTATAGTAGCTATAATGTTATCTACTTTGTTATGTGCTGCATACATAGCAGCTTCCCACACTTGTCCTTCCTGCTGCTCTCCATCACCCATGAGTACGTATACATGGTGATTGTCATTGTTAAGTTTCTTGACTTGTGCTGCCCCAATCGCTACAGACAATCCCTGTCCCAAAGAGCCAGATGCAACGCGTATACCAGGAAGGCCTTCTTCCGTAGCAGGATGGCCCTGCAATCTGCTGTCCAGCTTTCTGAAAGTAGCCAGTTCAGAAATATCAAAATACCCGCTTCTGGCCAATGTGCTGTACCAGACAGGGGAGATGTGACCATTTGATAAAAAGAACAGGTCTTCACCGATACCATCAGCATTGAAGTTCTTACTATGTTTCATGATATGAAAGTACAGGGCTACAAAATACTCTGTACAACCTAGTGAACCACCAGGGTGGCCTGACTGTACGGCATGTACCATTCTTAAAATATCTCTTCTTACCTGAGAGGCAATTTTTTCTAATTCTTCAATGTTGGGCTGGTTCATAACTGATCTGCTGAGTGAAATTTTAAAGTTGCGAATTTAAAGAAACCTATCGAATTTCAGGCCTAATCTGTCAGGATTATATTTGTCAAATTACTTTTGTTTCTATCCTTACACGCTGACTATGTGACTTTTATGTGTTTTTTGTCGAAAAAAATAAAAATTGGAGTTACATTTAATGTTTGAACAGTATTAAGTTTTAGGTAACCAAATTTTTTAAGATGAATTTAAGTGATTTACAGGCTAAGTTGGTAAGAGTTTATTCTCATGAGTTGGATCTTATGATTAAGTTATATTCTAACTAACTTTATTTTTTAAGCTATATAATTGGTGCACCTCAAGGCAACGAGATCAGATATTCGTTTGTTATTAGCATGTTATGCCTGAAATTGATTAAAAAAGCCGGACCTCGAAAAGGACCGGCTTTTTTGTTATCCGAGGATCTGGGTTGCATGCTCCTTTGTTTTTACCTTGTCGATGATCTTTTCGATTTTTCCATCTTCGTCAATGATAAAAGTATGTCTTGCTGTACCCATATATTTTCTACCATACATTTGCTTTTCTATCCATGTGCCGTACTTTTCATGGATTTGTTTTTCTGTATCAGCCAATAGCTTGAATGGAAGCTCCTGCTTTTCTATAAATTTCTTGTGCGATTTTTCACTGTCAGTACTTACACCAAGTATTTCATAGCCCTGTTTCTGCAGTTCAGCATAGTTATCTCTCAGATTGCAAGCCTCTGCCGTACATCCCGGAGTATTGTCTTTCGGGTAGAAGTATAGTGCAACTTTTTTTCCTTTGTAATCCGACAATTTTACAGGAGCGCCATCCTGATCATTGACTTCAAAATCCGGCGCTTTGTCGCCTGGTTTGAGTTCCATAATTTTAAGGTTAAAGCGTTTGAAACTTATTTTGTGTACATGTAAATATAGCTCATGCGCTTAGAATTATGAAATAATCTACGGGCATACCTTGTGGCATACTTCACAAAAAAATACCATTATCCCGAAAGACGCTTGTATTTTGACCTCAAATGGTATTAATCCCTGTATTTTGTAGGGCATGAAGCAGATACCTGTGCTACTGTGGTGAAAATTTGAGAAAAGCTCCTGTATGAAACTGAAATTACAGCCTGGTAATATAAAGCTGTTCGTTACCCTGGTTATCAGTTACAATTAATTTTACTTCACCTGAAAACGGTTGAGTAATGTCCAGTTTTTCTGACCAGATCAGGTGTGTTTTATAATCATAGTTCATCAAAACCCATTCATTGTTTACATAGCACTTAAAGCTGTCAATACCTGATCTTTCGTCACTAATCTTAAATTTTAATTCTTTGCTGTTGACATTCACTGGAGTTATTCTGGGGGGAATAGTGTCTTCCAGGATAGCAAATTTACCAAAGTTGCGTGTCCAGAATGTGACTCTTCCATATTCCCATTCTCCACCTTTATAATAAGCATTGCCTTTACTATCTATGGCATAAACGGAGTATTTATCCGGTTTCTGATAGCTGATCTGAGGTTTTAGGGTTATTGATATATATTTTTTTAGGGGTACCTGAACATCACCAACAGAAAATTCTTCGCTTTTGTCCGTTTCGATAAAGTTATAAGCTGATTGCAAATAAAGTGTATCAAAAAGAGCGTCTTTTGGGAAGTAAATATCCATCTTATCACTATAGTACCTATACGATGCACCCGGTTTCACCATTTCTTTATAATGTAGTAATTCATTAGTACCGTTAATGTCTACCGAGTGAGGGAGTCCTTCCTTCATATCCCAAAGGTACACTGCCTGGTTTCCTCCAATGATATATGAGGGCTGCAACTCACGCATCTCCGGAGTATAGATTACAGTATGGCTGGTGTTATTTAACGGAGCTTTTATCACCAGCGTATTGTCCACAAGATCTATTGCGCTTCCTGAAGTATGGCCGTAAACAGTAGTTTTTTCTTGTCCGCTATTTCCCCGTTTTAGTTTGAATTTCAGGTTGCTAACATTATTATAGCTGTCTGTCATAATCACTTTAACCGTATGCTCCCCATCTCCGTTGATCGTAAGACGGCCCTTATTGGTATCTGTAGAATAAAACTTCAGCTCATTACCGTCATCAATATATAGCTTGTGAAATCGTTCTCCTGTTTCATATAGGTCAGGATAGTTCATGTGTTTTAGTATGTTTCTTTGTTCCGCAAAGGAGAATGTGCTGATTTCGGACCTGAAAAGTTCTTTGTCATCTACTTCCATGGAAATTAGGTTTATGCCACATCTAAATCTGGAGTTGTCCAGTTTGTCATAGGCATAAAGTTCTGCCCCAATGGTACCGCTTACTTCAATAGGCTGATCGATTACATAGTCGTTGCCAATCCTGCGTACTTTAAATTCAAACCTGCCAAACTGCCCGTTGACTCGAGCATTTTTATCTAGTGTTTTAAGCGCTACTTTGTGTGCTTCGGGAGGGGTGCGGTCCCAAATTTCACTAAAGCCATATTTCAAGGGGTTCAATGGTTTTTGGTTCTTATCTCTCAGGTCAAAGTGAAGGTGCGGGCCTCCTGATGATCCGCTGTTGCCCCCAAAAGCAATGATATCGCCTTTATTGACCTCAAATTGGCCTTTTCTAAAGTATAGATTGAGTTCGAATGTCTTTCTTTTATACTGCTCCTCCCTTACATATTGGGCAACTGCGCCGTTAAAATGGTCGAGATGTGCATAGACTGTAGTATGACCGTTGGGATGTTGTATGTAAAGGGCATTCCCATAGCCTGAGGTAGAGACGGAAACGCGAGAAATAAACCCTGTGGCAGAAGCATGTACGGGAAGCCCGATCCTGCTTTCCGTTCGGATGTCGATACCACTGTGAAAGTGAGAAGAGCGCAACTCACCCATAGTACCGGCCAGCGTATTTCTAACTCCGGGTTTTATTGGAAAAAGGTAATAACTCTCTTTGTACATATGGTTCTCTTCCAACTGACCATGAACGAATGTGCCTGAGAATAACCCAACTGTGACTAATAAAATACTTCTACCTAACTTCAAATTCCAATAATTTTTCATCCTCTATAAATGCTGCTACTGTATTTCCAATATGAACAGGGCCGACCCCCTTGGGAGTTCCTGTAAAAATTAAATCTCCCTTTTTTAACGTGAAAAACCTTGACAAATAAGAAACCATATAGTCAAAGCCGAATAACATAAGTTTGGTATTACCCTGCTGTTTGATCTCACCATCAATGGTAAGGCTAAAATTTATATTATTTATATCTCCAAAATCAGCTATGGGCCTGAAGTCAGAAACAGGTGCAGAGTCATTAAATCCTTTGGCTATGTCCCAGGGTAATCCCTTTTCTTTAGCCTTTTGCTGCAAGTCTCTGGCAGTAAAATCAATGCCTATACCTATATGATCATAGTATTTTTGGGCAAATTGTTCCTGAATATTTTTCCCTTCTTTACAGATTCTGATCACCAACTCTACTTCATGGTGCACATCTTTACTGAAATCAGGGTAATAAAATGGCTGATTATTTTTTAGTAACGCCGTGTCAGGCTTTGTAAATATTACAGGTTCATCAGGTCTCTCATTATTCAACTCGGCAATGTGCTCGGCATAATTACGGCCTATGGCAAGTATTTTCATGTACGCAGGTATAAAAGTTATTGTGTGAGCCGTTAAGCTGATTCTTTTGTTAAAATAATATGTATAAATTTATAATCCGTAAAGTTGGAAAATCTTTTATTTACAGAAAAAAATAAAGCCATGATTAAGAAAATAATAGTAATTTTTCTGCTAGGGCTATTTTTATATAGCTGTGCGACTGTTCCGGTAACCGGCAGAAGACAATTAAGCCTGGTGCCAAATTCTGAAATTCTGCCTTTGAGTTATGATCAGTATAGCCAGGTATTGAAAGAAAACAAACTGTCTGACAATCAGCAATGGACGGCGATGGTGAAAAACGCAGGGGAGAGAATAAAAGTGGCAGTGGAACAATACATGAAGCAAAAGGGACTGTCAGATCAACTTAGCGGATACTCCTGGGAGTTTAATCTGATAGAGTCTGAAACTGTAAATGCATGGTGCATGCCTGGCGGTAAAGTAGCCTTCTATACCGGCATTATGCCTATATGTAAAGATGAAAAAGGTGTAGCTGTAGTTATGGGACATGAAGTGGCTCATGCTATTGCGAATCATGGCCGTGAGCGTATGAGCGAGGGACTTGTCGCAAACCTTGGCTTGAGTTCGCTAAGTGCGGCAATGGGGCAGAATCCAACCATGACTCAGCAATTACTTCTGCAATCTGTAGGTATTGGTACGCAATTAGGTATGCTGAGCTTTTCGCGCACACACGAATCTGAGGCCGACGAAATAGGTCTTATATTCATGGCCATGGCCGGGTATGATCCGAGAGAGGCTCCTAAGTTTTGGGAAAGAATGTCTGCTCAGGGTAGTGGTCAGCGCCCTCCCGAATTTCTTTCTACACACCCTCATCCGGAAACGAGAATAGCTGATTTAAACAAAAGTATGGAAGAGGCATTGAAGTACTACAAGCCTCAGTAAGTATGATAAAATAAAGGGTTAACCCGATATCCAGGTTAACCCTTTATTAATTTTTGCTTTCCTTTAATATTGATCATCTTTAGCAGACCATTCCTCGTATTCCGCTATTTCTATATTACCATCCCGATCAGTATCCCATACGGTGAAGTTGCCTATGACCAATTCGTCTTCATCGAGAAGTTCATCATTATTGGTGTCCCAGTCGTTAAAATCACCATAAGAGTCATAGTCATACCCGTCAAAGTTATTGGTAACGCCTGATTGCCATTCATCTTCGTTGATAAACTCATCATTATCGAGATCCCAGTCATCATAATAACCAGCATCCGAAAATGTATTACCAAATTCATCCTGATCCACTAACTCATCCGCGTCGTCGTCCCAGTCATCAAATGCATAACGGTCATCATGCTGATTGTTACATGCTGTAAATACAAAGGCAAAGATCATCGTAAATATTGTTGCACTTAAAGTTTTCATGTCAAATTTATTTAGGTTCAACATTTATTTATAGTTAATATAATGGTTAAACAAAGTCATCCTGTGCACTGCGCACAGAGGCTTGAAGGTAAACTTTGTTCGTTTATTTAAGTTCGAGCATTGTTTGTTCCGGTAAGTAAAGCCGACTGATCAAGTCAGTTTCAATTCGGCACCATCCGTACCAAAGGATCTAAATACATATTCGAAATGGCTTCAAACTCCCTGCCTTAGAGGAGGGGTGGCTGCCGAAATTTCAGAAGTATGGGTGGTTCTGAGGTAAAAGTGCTGATAAATGCTATTTGAGTAGTATTAATAGCTAAAATCAAGAGGCGAAGTAAAGTGCGTTATCTTATAGATAGTGTTGGAGGGGAAATAAAGTCTGCAACGTGCGGTGGTATTTCCACTTTTACATGTTCCAAAGACATGTAAAAGTGGAAATTTATCACTTGCCAGTAAGCTTACTGAATGCCCGAAGCTTAATCTCGGTTAAGCGGCGTTTTGTATCCTGAGGGAAATCACCTTTCATCATCCATTCGTAGTAGCTGGGTTCTTTTCCAAATACCTCAACAACTGATCTGTTTCTATGCTTTCCAAAGTTAAAGCATTCTATACCATCTTTCAGGATAATACGTCCGGCGAGGTCAACCATATTAGAGGCAGTAAGGTCATGCAAAGCCTGGACATCATTTTTTAGAACACCCAGTTTTTTACCAAGGTTGTCCACTACGTCCTGTCCTTCATATTTTTCAACCTGGGCCATCAGTACCTCAAAAGTTGCGAGCGTGTCTGCTTCTGCACTATGGGCGCCATCAAGTTCTTTATCGCAATAAAACTTATATGCTGCAGATAGCGTCCTTTTCTCCATCATATGAAAGATTTTCTGTGCATCTACTAACTTTCTTTTGCTGACATCAAAGTCAACACCTGCGCGTAAAAACTCTTCGACCAGCATAGGTACATCAAACTTCAAAATATTGAAGCCTGCCAGATCCGAACCTTCTAGGAACTTAGCCAGACTCTTTGCAATATTTTTAAACGTAGGAAGATCTTTTACATCCTCATCATAGATGCCATGGATCAGACTTGTTTCGTGAGGTATGGGGATAGTAGGGTTAACTTTTGAAGTCTTCGTTATGGTTTCTCCATTGGGCATTACTTTTACCACTGATAGCTCCACTATTCGATCACTGACCACATTGGTACCCGTGGTTTCAAGGTCAAAAAATGTTAGCGGGTTTCTTAGCTTTAAATTCATGAAAAGTGTGTTAAATAATTAGTTTAGCAAAGTTGGCAACTTTTCAAAGTCGAGATCATTAAATGTACCTGAACTCATCATTAAAAGGTTTTTATCTGTCCAGTCCTCTTTTTGCAAGAAATCCAGCATCTCATCAATGTTGTCAAATACATTGATATCAGGGTCGTTGAATCCTTTTTTAATATCATCTTTCGAAATAGGATCGAGACGTTTATGGGCAATCGTTGCCGGATTGTAATAAATAACCGCCACATTGGCACACTTCATAGTGCCATTATACTCCTTTAGAAAGTCTTTGTTCAGGCTGCTAAAGGTGTGTAATTCAAGGCAGGCAACCAGGTCTCTTTCCGGATATTGTTCTTTTACAGCAAGTGTGGTGGCACGTACTTTAGACGGAGCATGAGCGTAGTCCTTTATAATGGCGGTGCTGTCGTTTTCTTTGACGTATTCCAGCCTTTTAGCCGCTCCCTGAAAACTCTGGATTGCAAGGTAGAACTGGTCTTCTGAAATACCGATCTTCTTTAATACCTCTTTTGCACCATTAATGTTCTGAAGGTTATGTTTACCAAATAGTTTGATAGGGATGTTTTCATTGCCATAGGTTAGTAACGTTGTGCCATTTTCGATGATATACGGATGCGTTTTATAACCAATGCCGAGTACATCTTCTCTTTCCTTGCTGCCAATGACTGTTGCCATAGGATCTTCTTCACAGAAAATCAAAGTACCGCCTTTTGGGGAGGCATCAGCAAACTTGTCAAACTGCCTTACATACTTTTCTTCAGAAGGGAATACATTAATATGGTCCCATGCAACTCCACTTATAAGCCCTATATGATGATGATATTTTAGGAATTTTGGAGAATCATCAATCGGGGAGGAAAGATACTCATCACCTTCTATGATGATAACGGGGGCATCGGAAAGCTGCACCATAGTATCAAAGCCCTCGATCTGGGCTCCTACAGCAAAGTCAAACTTACGGTTAAAAAATTTGAGCACATGTATAATGATGGAGGTAATAGTGGTTTTTCCATGACTTCCTGCTATTACTACCCGCTGTTTGTCCTGAGATTGCTCATAAAGATAGTCCGGGAATGAATATATTTTTATCCCAAGCTCTTTAGCTCTTAGCAGTTCAGGGTTGTCCTTTCTTGCATGCATCCCCAGGATCACAGCATCCAGATCGGTAGTGATCCTGTCAGGATTCCAACCCTCTTCTTTGGGTAAAAGGCCATGCTTCCCCAATTTACTTTTTGAGGGTTCGAAGATCTCATCGTCTGAACCGCTGATATTATATCCTTTTTTGTGTAAAGCGATGGCAAGATTATGCATGATGCTGCCACCTATGGCGATAAAGTGTATATTCTGTGAGTTACTATCCATTGAGTGCTTAAGATTAATGGCCAAAAATAAGATAAAAAATATAAAACGGGGATACAATTTTTATCTTTAACGGTATGTTGATAACTGTGTGGATAAATTATTATTTTGTGAATAATGAATTGATTTTTCCACAATTTTGTTGGATTGATGTGGATAAAGGGTGTGGATAAATCTGAAAACCTGTTCAATCCTTACCCATTTTTTAGTTGTATTCTATATAGGCAAATGTTTTGTGTGCACTACTCAAAAAGTGGGAGCTGGAATTAACGAAATTGCTAGAACCCATTTTTATTTTTACGTTTGAGTTGCCAATCAATTATTACAACAACCACTACAATTAACTACTAGTTATTACATGGAAAACAAGTCATCGCTGCGGGTAGGTCATAAGTCTAACAGATTAACGGTAGACATGAATGAGGGGCTCGGGAAATTACCCCCGCAGGCGCTGGATTTGGAAGATGCGGTACTTGGTGCATTAATGCTTGAAAAAGACGCACTTACTACTGTTATTGATATCCTTAAGCCTGACAGTTTTTATTCGGATGCTCACAAGGAAATTTACAGGGCAATCGTTGAATTATTCAACAATTCTGAGCCTGTGGATATGCGAACCGTAGCGAACCAGCTAAGGAAGAATGGCAAGCTGGAGATGGCGGGCGGTTCATATTACATAGCAGAACTTACATCTAAAGTGAGCTCGGCTGCCAACGTTGAGTACCACGCCAGGATAGTCACCGAGATGTCTATCAAGCGCGAGCTTATCCGTGTTGCATCCGAGATCCAGCACGATGCTTACGAAGACACCTCCGATGTTTTTCAGCTACTTGATAAGACGGAGCAGGCACTGTTTGAGATCTCCGAGTCTAACATCAGAAAAAATTTCGACAATATGCGGTCCCTGATGGCTCAGGCTATCCAGGAATTGGAGGAAAGAAAAAACCACAAAGACGGGCTAACCGGTGTGCCGAGTGGGTTCTCAGCCCTCGACAGGGTTACATCAGGTTGGCAGCGGTCAGATCTCATTATTATTGCTGCCCGTCCTGCGATGGGTAAAACGGCTTTTGTGGTTTCTGCCTTACGTAATGCGGCCGTAGAATTTAACCATGCAGCAGCTATATTCTCCCTGGAGATGTCTTCCGTGCAGTTGGTAAACAGGCTTATCTCTGCCGAGGCAGAACTTGAAAGTGAAAAAATTAAAAAAGGTAATCTGGCGGGCTATGAGTGGGAACAGCTTATCCACAAAACGAATAAATTAAGTAATGCGCCCATTTTCATCGATGATACTCCTGCACTATCCATTCTGGAACTAAGGGCTAAGTGTCGAAGGCTCAAAGCGCAGCATGATATACAACTGATAGTAATCGACTACCTGCAGTTGATGAGCGGTGACAGTTCTAAAGGAGGTGGTAACCGTGAGCAAGAGATTGCGTCTATTTCAAGGGCATTGAAAGGAATTGCCAAGGAGCTTAACGTACCGGTAATTGCGCTTTCCCAGTTAAGCCGGGCCGTGGAAACGCGGGGCGGAGACAAAAGACCTCAACTATCTGATTTGAGGGAATCGGGTTCTATTGAGCAGGATGCAGATATGGTAATGTTCCTCTACAGACCGGAATATTATGGCATTACCGAGGATGAAAATGGTATGCCTACTATTGGAATGGGAGAGGTTATCATAGCCAAGCACAGAAACGGTTCTCTTGAGAATGTCCCACTTAAGTTTATCGGTAAGTTCACCAAGTTTGCCGATCTTGACACTGGTGGTTTTTCAGGAGGAGATTTCCCTTCAGGTGGAGGCATTCCTTCTGAGTTTGATGATTCTGCAGGTACGATAACTTTGGGAAGTCGCCTGAATGAAGATAAGGGAGGCTCCGGCGGAAGTTTTGGGAGCTTTGATGATGGCGACGAAGATGCCCCTTTCTAAATTCTAAAATTTACAATTTCTGATCTACAGTTCTTGATCTGCAGTTCACTGCTTTTAGTGATATTTTTAGCTTGCCGGTTATTTAGCTGTACTAACCGGTTACTGCTATTCCGGTATGTCGTTTGCGTTCAACTACTGTATAAGTTGAACAAAATGATATTTAAATTATGAAAACATTAAAGCTTATTGTGCTGGCATTGCTTCTGCCGATGTTTGCTATGGCGCAAAATAAAGATCAGATAGAAAAAAGGATTGAAAAGACGGCTTCCAAACAGACCAATTGGATGAAAAGTAACCTGAAACTTAATGGTGATCAACTGGAGGATGTGAGGGAGATCAACCTCAAATATGTGGAAAAACGTGAAGAAGTTTTCATGGAAAAGGAGAGCAAGGAGAACAAATGGGAGGAGCTGGAAGAAAACTGGAATGAACAAATGAGCGAATTACAGGACGTTCTGGATGAAAACCAATATGCGAAATTAGCCCGTGTAAAGACTGAGTGGTATAATGAAATGAAGACCCGTTGGCAAAATGATGACCGGCAGGAGAGAGATGATGGCGGGATTGATTAAATGAATTGTTAATAACAAATAACCTTGAGTCATGTTGAGATGTTCAGCATGACTTTTTTATTTTATTGGATCATTCGAGTGCGTTTAGTATTAAATATAATTCCCAGATATTTTGATCTGCCCATTAAGGTATCGTGCTTTTCATTATCTTTATTTAACAAACGATTCCATTGTAAGGTATGTGAAGTAGAAGAGAAGCGAGATCAGGATACAGACTTTGTGGCAGGAGGGTATTTAATGTATCCGATCTCCGTTCTGAAAAATTGACTTTTGATCTGATTTTATAAAACGAACATAATAATTGATGAAAGGACTAGTATTAACATCTCCGGGAAAAATCGAGATAGCAGAACTTGAAAAACCACAGCTGGACCAGTCGCAGATATTGGTAAAGTTACAGGCTGCAGCACTAAACAAAAGAGATCAGTTTATTCGTGAAGGTAAGTACCCAAATATCCAGTTGAATTCCGTGCTCGGGTCTGATGGAGTGGGAGAAGTGGTAGAAGTGGGAAGTAAAAGCCATAAGAAATGGATAGGCAAAACTGTGGTCATAAATCCTAATATTGATTGGGGAGACAATCCGGATGTTCAGTCGAGGAGCTATTCTATTTTAGGTATGCCACAGCATGGTACGTTTGCAGAGTACGTGGCGATAGGTGCTGACAGAGTGCATGAGTCGCCTGGGCATCTGGAGCCTGAAGAAGCAGCGGCATTGCCTTTGGGAGGACTTACCGCCTACAGGGCATGCTTCCGCCATGGAAAAATAAAGGCTAATGACAATGTTTTGATATCTGGTTTTGGAGGGGGTGTTGCCCAGTTTGCTTTTCAGTTTGCCCTGGCGGCCGAAGCTAATGTATACGTGACATCCGGAAAGAAGGAGAAATTGAATGCTGCATTGAAAATGGGTGCGGCGGGAGCCTACAATTATAAGAGTAAAGACTGGTACAAAAACCTATGGCAAACCAAGGGAGGATTTGATGTGGTGATTGACAGTGCCGGGGGTGATCAGATCAACAATTTTCTTAAAATAATGAGGCCCGGAGGAAGGGTAGTTTTTTACGGCGCTACCAATGGGTTGCCCACTACGCTTGACCTCTACAGGATGTTTTGGAATCAATTGTCATTGCAAGGGTCAACCATGGGAAACGACGAAGAGTTTAAGGCTATGCTGAATTTTGTAAGCAAGAAAAAAATCAAACCTGTAATTGATTCTGTAAGGCCGTTTGATGAAATCGTATCAGCTTTTGACGATATTGCAAGTGCGACCAAATCAGGAAAGTTAGTTGTTAGATTTTGATTTAGATAAATATATTCAAAATACTGATTATTAGTAATATATAATTCAAGATACTAAAAATATTAGTAGAAATTAGTGCAGCTTTATGCTTCAGAAAAGATGTTTCTGGCTACTTGAAGAAGAACAAATTGATCGACGATCAGTTTCAGAAAAACAATTTGCTACGGAAAGTTGAGAGACACGAATTTGTTTTTTAAGGGATGAAGATGTTGGCTTTACCTCCTATTCATCTTCTTCGAAAAGTAGTTCATTGTAGGCGTTTTGAAGTTCGCGAAGAGACAGAGCGTTCCCTTGTTTTTTTGCGAGTTCAATTCCGTTTTCAAAAGTCTGTTTGGCCAGGGGTATAAGCTCCAGTTGCTGGTACAGTTGAGCGGCATGGTAGTAGGTAGGGAGGTAGTCGGGATGGTCAGTGAGCAGCTGCTCGTAGTATGTCCTTGATTTGTCAATGTCGCCGGACCTGTACTCAGTGGCTATAGCATACAGGGTGAAAGGGTCGTTAGGGTCTTCTTTTAGAAAATCAAGCAGTTGATTTAATCGTGATGAATTCATTTATGATACAATTTTTATTTGCTCCATTATTCATTATCTTCACGGCAAAAATAATAGGTAAATCAAAGAACAATCTAAATAGTTCCAATTTTAAATGAAGATATTAGTTTGCATAACCCATGTACCTGATACAACATCCCGTATCACGTTCACCGATGGTGACACCAAATTTGACACTAATGGAGTTCAGTTTATCATAGGGCCCTATGATGATTATGCCCTTGCCCGTGCAGTAGAGTTGAAAGAGCAATTAGGCGGATCAATAACTGTTTTAAATGTAGGAGGTGCCGAGACTGAACCAACTATTCGCAAAGCTCTGGCTATCGGTGCAGATGATGCCATCAGAGTTAATGCAGAACCTAAAGATTCATTTTTTGTTGCAGAGCAGATTGCCAATGCAGCCAAGGATGGCGGATACGATTTAATACTTATGGGACGTGAGTCTATCGACTTCAACGGCGGAATGGTTCATGGTATGGTAGGCGAGCTGCTTGGATTACCATCAATTTCTCCTGTGATGACCCTGGATATTGAAGGAGATACTGCAAAGATGACAAGGGAAATTGAAGGAGGTAAGGAATATCTGGAAGTAAAGCTTCCGTTTGTTGCCGGTTGCCAGGAGCCAATTGCTGAATGGAAAATCCCTAACATGAGAGGGATTATGTCGGCAAGAACAAAACCATTAAATGTGGTGGAGCCTTCAGGAAATGGAGAAAACACCAGGCTAGAGAAGTATGAATTGCCACCTGCCAAGGGAGAAGTGAAGATGATAGATGCCGATAACGTAGGAGAGTTGGTAAGTTTGTTGAAAAATGAAGCCAAGGTAATCTAAGTTTAAATCAGTATTAACTCATTAAGAAAAATATCAAATGTCAATATTAGTTTTTGTAGAAAGTGCCGAAGGTCAGGTAAAGAAGACCTCAATAGAAGCTGTGGCTTATGCAGCAGCTATGGGAGGTGATGTTACAGCCATAGCCCTGGGTAATAATGTAGACAGTTCTGAATTAGAGAAATTAGGAAATTTCGGTGCCTCAAAGGTACTTCACGTTGATGATGAAAGATTAAATCAGGGAGTGATTCAGGCTTATTCTTCAATTCTGGCCAAAGCCATGGCAGATACCGGAGCGGAAGTACTGGTATTAGCCAATTCAGCTTTGGGTAACCCTGTTTCTGCCAGAGTATCTGTGAAGGTAGGGGCAAGCCTCGTTTCTAATGTTACAGATCTGCCTGATACATCGTCAGGGTTTAAAGTGAAAAGAAGCATCTACACAGGTAAAGCTTTTGCCAATGTAGAACTTACCAATGACAAGAAAATACTGGCCATTAAAAAGAATGCGGCGGAGATTAAGGAGACTGGTGGTTCTGCGACTGTGGAAAAATACAGTGCTGACCTTAATGATGGCGATTTTGGAGCTAAAATAACCAAGACTGATAAAGCAACCGGAGAGGTACTTTTACCCGAGGCTGAAATCGTTGTTTCAGGAGGAAGAGGACTTAAAGGTCCGGAAAACTGGGGAATGATTGAAGATCTGGCAAAAGAGTTGGGTGCCGCCACAGGTTGTAGCAAGCCTGTTTCTGATATGGACTGGAGACCTCATCACGAGCACGTAGGACAGACAGGTGTTAAGGTAAGCCCTCAGTTGTATATTGCAGTAGGAATATCAGGAGCTATACAACATCTTGCTGGTGTTAACTCTTCTAAGTATATTGTTGTTATAAATAAAGACCCTGAAGCCCCCTTCTTTAAGGCGGCAGATTACGGCATAGTAGGGGATGCATTTGAAATAGTACCTAAGTTCACCGAAGCACTAAGAGCAGCGAAGTAATTTTGGATAAGATAAAATTAGAAATACTAGGACTTTCGTCAAGCCAATCCCAATCAGGGTCTTTTGCCCTTGTACTGGGAGAGATAGAAGGTAGCAGAAGATTACCTATCATCATCGGCATGTTTGAGGCTCAGGCCATTGCCATTGAGATAGAAAAAATCATACCGAACAGGCCTATGACCCATGACCTGTTCAAGTCTTTTGCACAAAGCTTTGAGTACAAAGTGGAGGAGATAATAATCTCCGATCTGAAGGAAGGAGTGTTTTTTGCAAAGATAGTTTGCAGTAACGGCACAAAGAGCATTGAAATAGATGCAAGACCATCAGATGCTATCGCTATAGGGTTAAGGTTTGACTCACCGATTTACACCTATGAATCAATATTGGCAGAAGCTGGTATAGTTCTTACGGATGAGTCGGAAGACGACATAGCTGAGATAAAAAGTGAGATCAAATCATCTTCTGCTAAGAAGCAAAGCGCTTCTAAAAGTGATGACTTGAAGAACTTTTCAGTAGATAAATTAAATGAACTACTCAACGAAGCCATCGAGAAAGAAGATTATGAAAAGGCGGCAAAGATCAGAGATGAGTTGAGTCGTAGAAACTAATACTAAATCACATCAGAGGGCCTTTCTAGCCAATAGAAAGGCCTTTTTGCGTTTAATAAAATGGACTATATAAGAGGGTTAATAGGACTGACCGTTCTGATCGGCATGGCATTCCTTTTTTCGAAAAACAGAAAAGCTATTGACTGGCGGTTGGTTGGGATAGGCGTACTTCTGCAGATAATTTTCGCCATACTCATTACCAAAGTAAGCTTTGTTGCTGCAGGCTTTGACTGGATAAGCGACAAGTTTGTTACCTTTCTAAGTTTTTCAGGTGATGGTGCTGCGTTCCTTTTTGGAGATTTGGTCAAAGTAGATAAATTCGGATTTATATTTGCCTTTCAGGTATTGCCCACTGTTATTTTCTTCTCTACCGTTTCTGCTGGCCTTTACTATCTTGGTGTACTTCAGAAAATTGTTTATGGCATTGCCTGGATCATGGCCCGAACGATGCGGCTGTCTGGTGCGGAGAGCTTATCTGCAGCAGGAAATATCTTCCTGGGGCAAACAGAAGCCCCTCTGCTGGTAAGGCCTTTTGTGAAAAATATGACAACCTCTGAGCTTATGTGCCTGATGACTGGCGGGATGGCGACCATTGCCGGAGGAGTGTTGGCCGGGTATGTTGCTTTCCTGGGTGGTGATGATCCCGCTGAGCGTGCTAAGTATGCAGCCTACCTTTTGAGTGCCTCTATAATGAATGCACCGGCCGCTATTGTACTCGCAAAAATTGTAATACCTGAAACGCGCCCTGAGGAGATTGATTCTGACCTGAGAGTTAGTAAGGAAAGCCTTGGAGTCAATCTCATTGATTCATTGGCACAGGGCGCAGCCGATGGCTTAAAGCTAGCTTTGAATATTGGAGGTATGCTGCTTGCTTTCATAGCCATAATTTTTGCACTGAATTGGATACTGGTGGATGGAATAGGGGAGTGGACGGGGCTTAACAGCTTCGTAGTAGCAAGTACAGATGGCGCCTTTAAAGGTTTTTCCCTGGAGTATATTCTTGGACAGGTATTTCGTTTGTTTGCCTTTGCCATGGGAGTAAACTGGGATGAAGCTCTGAGTGTAGGGAGTTTACTGGGGCAAAAAATCGTAATCAATGAATTTGTGGCCTATCTTAGCCTGGCAGACCTTAAAGCGTCGGGAATACTAAGCGACAAGGCCATAGTGATTTCAACTTATGCACTCTGTGGTTTTGCAAATTTTAGCTCCATAGCTATTCAGATAGGAGGTATTGGAGGTATGGCGCCTAACAGGCAGGGAGACTTATCAAGATTAGGTATGCGAGCCCTTTTTGCGGCTACTTTGGCCACCATGATGACGGCAACTATTGCCGGTGCTTTATTTGGTTAATTGCTCTTTGGGCTATCAGGTTAATAAGGGAAGTTATACCGGTTGCCATAAGTATCTTCTATGTAACGGAAGTAGTTATATAGCTGGTAATTAAGCTCAAGTCCGTAATCTATGGAAGGGTCATAGTTAATGCGGTTTTCAAATGGATAATTGATGGTATTGTAACGTCCCTGTTGACTTACTTTTTCATTCCATGCTCTTACATACCTTGCATTTTGTTGTTCGTAGAACGAAAGGGTATGATAGTTAATAGGTCTTCGGTTTATTGAAAACCACCGGTCATAGCCGGAATCTATTATTGTTAACTCATACTCGTCATCATTCTCTGCCTTCGACAGAATGTTGGATCCCTGACTCTTCGTGCCTGTGCCCTGATATGATTGGCAGCCTGAAATGATGAAAGTGGCAAGAACTAATGTCAAAAGTCTCATTTCTCCTCCTTTTTCTTTATAAACATATAAAAATTGGCTTTTGTTGCCGAAAAACAGCTAAACAGGGAAGAGCTGACCCTGAGGTTCAGAAATAACAGGGAGGAGTGACATTCTTTATTCTCAGAGGAAAGGATATTTTAAAACTTTTGCACGCGGGGTGGCTTTAATTTCCATTTATATGTATCATTGGCTCCCCATTATTTAATCACATCTAAACTTACTTCATGAAAGCACCTACCGACCCTAAGGACGTATTAAAGAAATATTTTGGATACACAAAATTCCGACATAGGCAGGAGCAAATTATAGCCCACGTATTAGACCAAAAAGACAGTCTGGTACTTATGCCGACTGGTGGGGGCAAGTCACTTTGTTATCAGGTTCCTGCATTGATATTTGACGGCCTTACCCTGGTGGTATCTCCTTTGATAGCCCTAATGAAAGATCAGGTTGATGCACTTAAACTTAATGGAATAAAAGCAGCCTATTTAAACTCAGCATTATCAGCAAGCCAGCAGTCTGAAGTTATTAATCAACTCAAAAACAGCGAATTGAAGCTGCTGTATTTGGCCCCGGAGCGTTTAATTGGCAGTGATGGAGAGTTTATTAAGTTTCTACAGACACTGAAGGTTTCAATGATTGCCATTGATGAGGCTCACTGTATTTCTCAATGGGGACATGACTTTCGCCCTGAGTATACGCAGCTTTCTAAGCTCAAGGCTAACTTTCCCGGGACTCCTGTCATAGCCCTTACAGCCACTGCTGACCGGTTAACCAAGGAGGACATTCTGAAGCAACTGAAGCTTGATAAACCTGCTATATTTTTATCTAGCTTCAACAGGGAGAATATTCATTATTTCGTAGCTCCCAAACGCGAAAGCTATGCTCAGCTTCTTGACTTTCTTAAAAACCACGAAGGAGAATCAGGTATTATTTATACACTTTCACGAGCTTCGGCAGAAGGTCTGGCAGCGAGTCTAAAGGCTGATGGTTATGATGTACTTCCTTACCATGCCGGCCTGGAAAGAGAGCTGAGAGATAAGCATCAGGACATGTTCATAAAAGATGAAGTGAAAATTATTACGGCCACCATTGCTTTTGGAATGGGAATAGATAAGTCCAATGTGCGTTTTGTAGTGCACATGGACCTTCCCAAGAATATTGAGGGTTATTATCAGGAGACGGGCAGAGCAGGGCGTGATGGCCTCAAGAGCGATGCCCTGCTCTTCTATAGCTATGCTGACGTTATGAAATTGCAGAGGTTTGTCGAGGTTGAAAGCAATGAGCAGCAGTCCAGGATCATGCTTAAAAAGCTTCATGAAATGGCAGAGTATGGCGATCTGCGAACCTGCCGTCGCAAATATTTGCTTAATTATTTTGATGAGGAAGCTGACAATAATTGTGGAAGCTGCGATATCTGTCTTAATGACAGAGAACGATTTGACGGAACTGTGATAGCTCAAAAGGCCTTGTCGGCGGTGGCACGCCTTGAACAAAAGTTTGGTGCCGGTTATGTTATTGATATCCTCAAAGGATCAAGATCTGAGAAAATAAGGGAAGAGCACAAGCAACTCAAGACGTACGGAGTAGGCGCCGATCTTACTAAAACAGAATGGAGTCATTATATTAAAGACCTTTTGTATCTCGGGCTTTTGAATAAAACCAATGCACAATTTCCTGTACTCAGGCTGACAGAAAAAAGTCTTCCTGTACTGAAAGGTGAGGAGAAGGTAATGTTGTATAAGGTATCAGAAACTATATATCAGTCTTCCGGTAAGCCACAGCAGGAATTACCCATGGAAGCCTCACTTTTTGACCATCTAAAATTGTTGCGTAAAAGATTTGCGGTGAGTGAAAATGTGCCGCCTTATATCATATTTTCAGATGCTACCTTGCAAGAGCTGGCTACTTATCTGCCTCAGAATATGGAAGACCTGAAAGAGATCTCTGGTTTCGGAGCTGTTAAACTGGAGAAGTATGGAGAGGCTTTTCTTGAAAAGGTAATTGAATATTGTGCTTCAAGGAAGCTAAAAACTCAAATGGACCAAAAGCAGAGAAAGCGCAAGAGGAAGAGCAACCTGAATACACCGACTAAGTTAGAGTCTCTTAGGCTTCTTCGGGAGAAGAATACACTGGAAGAGATTGCTGAAAAACGAGGGTTGTCCGTATCAACAATAGAGAGCCACCTTAATGACTGCGTTCTGGAAGGCTTAATAGATATATTGGAACTTATGCCCCAGGCGCTGATTGATGAGATCACACCCGCTATTATGGAGAATACCGTGCCCGGAATTAAACCAGTCAAGGAAAAATTAAGAGATGATATTACCTATGGGCAGATCAGGGCGGTATATAATTTTTTACAGTGTAAAGGTGTTGTGTGAGGCTTTGCAGACATTTAGAAGTTTTGCCGAAAAAAAGGGCTGATCAAAACTGACCAGCCCCTGACATTTGTTGAAAGAATAAAATTTTACTACGCACTAACTTTTGCAGTTGGTGCAGCTGCAAGGATTTCTTCATTTGCATTTTCTGCAAACTTTTCAAAGTTCTTGTTAAATGCATTTGCAAGGTCGTTGGCCTTCAGATCATAAGCTTCCTTGTCCGCCCATGTGTTTTTAGGATTTAATACACTTTCAGGGACGTTAGGGCAGGTCTTAGGCATGTTGAGTCCAAAGATTTCATGCTTCTCGTATTCAACGTCGTTGAGATCACCATTAAGGGCTGCGGTGATCAGGCCTCTGGTTATTTTGAGACTCATTCTGCTTCCGATACCATAAGGGCCACCAGACCAACCGGTGTTTACCAACCATACATTAACCCCAGCATCCTGCATCTTTTTACTCAGCATCTCCGCATATTTAGTAGGGTGCAATGGCATAAACGGTGCCCCGAAGCAAGCTGAGAAAGCAGTTACCGGCTCTGTAATACCAGCTTCTGTACCGGCAACCTTTGCCGTGTAGCCGGAAATAAAGTGGAATGCAGCCTGCCCTGGAGTGAGTTTGGAGATTGGAGGCAAAACACCATAAGCATCACATGTTAGGAAGAATATATTTTTAGGATTCTTTCCGATTGAAGGCTCAGCAATATTGTTGATATGGTAGATCGGATAGCTAACCCTGGTATTTTCAGTTTTAGATCCGTCTTTGTAGTCAACATCGCCATTTTTGATTACTACATTTTCAAGTAGTGCACCTTCTTTAATTGCTTTGTATATATCTGGTTCTTTCTCCTCAGAAAGGTCTATTACTTTTGCATAGCAACCACCCTCGAAGTTAAATACTGTATTTTCATTTGACCATCCATGTTCGTCATCACCTATAAGCTTTCTGGCCGGGTCGGCTGATAAAGTAGTTTTGCCTGTACCGGAGAGCCCGAAGAAAATGGCTGTATCACCTTGCTCGCCCATATTGGCAGAGCAATGCATTGATAATGTATTTTTTTGATGAGGTAAAACGAAATTGAGTGCAGAGAAAATTCCTTTTTTGATCTCGCCGGTATATCCAGTTCCTCCCACAAGGGCAATTTTCTTTTTAAAATTCAATATGGCAAAATTATGCTGCCTGGTACCATCTACGGCTGGGTCAGCTTTAAAGCCAGGGGCATTAATTACCAGCCACTCATGTTCAAATGATTTGATTTCATCTTCAGTAGGCCTTAAAAACATGTTGTAAACAAACATATTAGACCAGGAGTACTCATTTACAACACGTATATTTGTTCTGTAATTAGGGTCAGCACAAGCATAGGCATCTCTTACATAAATTTCTTTACCTGACAGGTAATCAACCATTTTGTTATAAAGCTGGTCAAACTTATCGGCATCAAACGGAATGTTGATATTTCCCCACCAAACTGCTTCTTCAGTTATTTCATCCTTAACAATAAACCTGTCCTTGGGTGAGCGCCCTGTAAACTCACCTGTGTCAACGGAAATTGCACCTGATGCCGTTTTTACAGCCTGACCTTCCTCAACAGCGATTTCCGCCAATTTTTCCGGAGATAGATTCCAATGCGCAGTAGAATCCTTAATTCCAAGCTTTTCAACAGAAGCTTTCTCCGATTTTATCCCTAATTCTTGCATGATTAAGATTTGATTTAAATTCCTTGTCGATTTAAAATTTAAGACAACAAAAATAACAAATTGTTTACTTCATTAATAGGATAATTTGATATTTCAATCGTTTGCGTGATGATGAGCGCCTGTAATCATATCCGTGCTTGCCGAACATATAATTATAATTTGCTTATCTAAATGAACAATGTTAGCTTTAGCGGTATTTTTTGCACGAACTATTAAATTAATATGTCAAATTTATCAATTAATCATCCTGATCATGCGGCCAATGGAAAGCAGTTGTTTGGCCATCCGGTCGGGCTATATATCCTGTTTTTCACTGAGTTATGGGAGAGATTCTCCTATTACGGAATGCGCGCCCTGTTTGTTTTATTCCTTACGGCGTCTGTAACTGCCGAAAACTCCGGCTTTGGCTGGGATAGTAGTAAAGCTCTTGAACTATACGGTTGGTATACCATGATGGTATATGTAGCTTCCATTCCCGGAGGTATTTTGGCAGATAAGGTTTTCGGACAAAAGAAGATGGTCGTTATTGGGGGTATCCTGCTCTGTATTGGTCATGGTATTTTGGCCATTGAGGCTGTTTGGGCATGGTATGCAGGTATTACCTTGATTGTTCTGGGTGTTGGGGGGTTAAAACCCAATATTTCTACAATGGTAGGCGGGCTTTACAAGCAGAAAGATGAAAGAAGGGACATTGCATTTACTATTTTTTATATAGGTATTAATATTGGTGCATTTTTGGCCGGGTTGATCATTGGACCACTCGGTGAAAATGTAAACTGGCACTTTGGATTCGGGCTTGCCGGAGCAGGTATGGTTGTAGGGCAGATATTGTTCATATGGGGAACCAGATTTCTTAAGGGCGTAGGAGAGGTCGACAAGGGAGAGGAAACTTTTGGGGCAGAATCAAAATCTAATGAACCATCGTACCTTTCAAAGCTGATGGGCAACGTTGCGGCATTGGTGGCAAACGTGGTGGTATTTTTAGCCGGAGCTTATCTCTTATTTAATGGCACCATAGGATACGGATTACTGGTAATGGGTGTATCATTTTTTGTAGGCTTTTTTATTGTTATGCTCTCAGAGCTGGAAGGCAAGGAGCGAGACAGGGTTGTGGTACTTATTCTCAGTTATCTTATCGTAATTGTTTTCTGGGGTGCTTTCGAGCAAGCGGGTGGATTGATGAATCTTTATGCGAGTGAGAAAACTGACAGGCTGATCTCCATACTAAACCTTGATATAATCTTTGGAGTTGCCATACTAGGATTGACGGTAAGAGGCATCTATTCAAAGTTAAAAAAGGCCAACAGCACATTTTGGTTTTTTGGTGCAGGGTTCTTATTGCTAACTTTTGTACTGCTAAGAATGCTGGTGTTTACGGTACCCAATCCTGAAACACCTGAAGGTTTTTACACGGTTCCGGCAACTGTATTTCAATCCGTTAATTCATTTTTCATATTTACCTTAGGTACACTGGTTGCATTCTACTGGTATAATAGAAAAATGAAAGGTAAGGAATCCAGTTCACTGTTTAAGATGGCCATAGGCGTTATTATAATGGGGCTTGGGTTTACCTTCATGAGCATTGCTACGAAAGAAGTGGGCACCAATGGCAGTGCTATGTATTGGCTGATTTTCGCCTATATGTTTCACACCATAGGAGAGCTTTGTACTTCGCCTGTTGCCATGTCATTCATAACAAAGCTGGCACCTGCAAAATATGTGTCTATTATGATGGGATTTTATTTTGCAGCTACCGGATTTGGAAACAAGCTGGCCGGAGAGTTGGGAGAGTTGTCAACCAGTGCCGGAGAATTCGAAGTATTTACCGGAATAACTATCTTTTGTGTAGTGTTTGGTGCACTGGTTATAGCCTTACTGAAACCGCTAAAGAGGCTAACCCATGGAGCCGAAGATGCTTCTCCCGAGGTAGCTATTGAAGAGGAAGGTTACTCCAGAAAGGACAAAGTAGAGGTCTAAAAAGAAAAACTTATAAAAAGCTCAGATGTATTTCTGAGCTTTTTTTATAATAAATAATGAACTACGGGATATTTTGCTACAAAATATTGTTATATTCACAACTTATACTGTAGTTAATGAATATCAGTACGTTTGATATTAAACAGCGCTATGCGCAACTCACCAGGGATAGCACAGTCTTTAGTTACTTAGGTAATCTTTCTACTGCTGACCTTAATACAGTTTTGAAAAGTATTGAACTGCTACTCTCAGCCAATTACTCATCAAAAGGCCTCCAAAAGAAACTTTTCAATTTGCTGATAGAGATCACACAGAATCTATATAATTATTTAAAAAGCCCTGTGCTTGAGGATAGGACAGAGGTATTCATTGTCGTTTTAGAATGCGAAAATACACATAAAATTAAAACCGGTAACTTTTTGCTTACTCGTGAAATAGCTAGTATCCGATCCAGGATTGAAATGGTGAACGCATTGAACAATGAAGAGCTCAAAGAGCTATACAGAGGTATTTTAGATGTCGGGATACCTTCGCATGGCGGAGGTGCGGGGCTTGGCCTGATTGACCTGGCCAGAAAGTCTGGAAGGAAATTGTCATATAACTTTGAGGAAATTGATGAGAAATTTTCTTTTTTTACCTTAGAAGTAACCTTTGCAAATTCGTAAATTAGGATACTTATTTAATCTGAAACATTCAAGTCATTAATAATGGATAATTATACATTAATTCCTTCACCAAAAACTCCACGGTTATACTTTAATGCCCAGAATGGTGATTTTGAAATTTCCGGCAGATCTATCCCTGAAAATTCTATTGAATTTTATAAACCCTTGCTGGAATGGCTGGATGAATATGAGAAAAAACCTCAACCTGAAACCAAGCTGCATGTAAATCTTGAATACTTTAATACAAGCTCGTCTAAATGTCTTGTAGAAATACTCAGAAAGCTGGAGAAGGTAAATGAACATCATAATGTGAAAGTATTCTGGCATTATGAAGAGGAAGATGAAGATATGATGGAATCTGGTGAAGATTTCAAAAAGATATTAAAACTACCCATTGAGTTAGTGGTGGTCAAAGGGGGAGGGTGAGCACTGATCAGCTCAGTAAAAGCCTAAAATGATTTCAATATGGCTAAATAAAAAGGCTTCGCTATTTGCGAAGCCTTTTTATTTGTGATCTGATGTTTTATTATTACATCATGCCTGGCATACCGCCACCACCTGGCATAGGGTGTCCGCCACCATCTTCTTCAGGAAGGTCTGCTACTACAGCCTCTGTAGTTAATAGTAAACCTGCGATAGATGCAGCGTTTTCCAGGGCCAGACGCGTAACTTTAGTAGGATCGATAACACCAGCGGCAAACATGTTCTCATATTTGTTATCTCTGGCATTGTAACCAAAGTCATCTTTACCTTCTCTTATTTTCTGTACAATTACAGAACCTTCAAGACCGGCATTCTGCACTATAGTTCTCAATGGAGCTTCAAGGGCCAATCTTACGATATTAACACCAGTAGTTTGGTCCTCGTTGCTTGTTTTTACGTCATCAAGTACTTCGATTGCTCTGATAAGTGCTACACCACCACCAGCAACAACACCTTCCTGTACGGCAGCTCTGGTAGCATGCAAAGCATCATCTACTCTGTCTTTTTTCTCTTTCATTTCCACTTCAGTAGCAGCACCAATGTAGAGGATAGCTACACCTCCGGAAAGCTTGGCAAGTCTTTCCTGAAGCTTTTCTTTATCATAATCTGAAGTAGTGTTCTCGATCTGAGATTTAATCTGAGCAATTCTTGCCTGAATATCTTCTTTTTTACCAGCACCGTTAACGATTGTAGTGTTATCCTTATCAATGTTGATTTTTTCAGCAGTACCCAGGTAGTCAAGAGTAGCGTTTTCCAGCTTGTAGCCTCTTTCTTCAGAGATTACCGTACCACCTGTAAGAACAGCGATATCCTCAAGCATTGCCTTTCTTCTGTCACCAAAACCAGGAGCTTTAACAGCTGCAATTTTCAGTGCACCTCTTATTTTGTTTACAACTAAAGTAGCAAGAGCTTCACCATCTACATCTTCAGCAATGATCAATAAAGGTTTTCCTGTTTGAGCGCTTGCTTCCAGGATAGGAAGTAGCTCCTTCATTGAGGATATCTTTTTATCGCAGATCAGTACGTAAGGGTTCTCCAGCTCTGCTTCCATGTTTTCAGTGTTGGTAACAAAGTAAGGAGATAAATAACCTCTGTCAAACTGCATACCTTCTACAGTCTTAACTTCGGTTTCTGTGCCTCTGGCTTCTTCAACAGTGATAACACCATCCTTACCAACTTTTTCCATTGCATTGGCAATCATTTCACCAATTTCAGAATCATTGTTGGCAGAAATAGTACCTACCTGAGCAATTTCATTAGAGGTTTTGATTGTTTTTGACTGCTTGTTAAGGTTTTCAACAACAGCGTTAACAGCTTTGTCGATACCTCTTTTAAGATCCATTGGGTTAGCTCCTGCAGCTACGTTTTTAATACCATGAGCAAAGATGGCCTGAGCTAATACAGTAGCTGTTGTAGTACCGTCACCGGCGTCGTCAGCAGTTTTAGAGGCAACTTCTTTTACCAGTTGAGCTCCCATATTTTCAACTGCATCTTCCAAATCGATGTCTTTTGCAACAGATACACCGTCTTTAGTTACAGTTGGTGCACCAAACTTTTTATCAAGGATTACATTTCTACCTTTTGGTCCTAAGGTCACCTTTACGGCATCAGCTAGAGCGTCAACGCCTTTCTTCAGCTTTTCACGGGCAGATGTGTTAAATAATATTTCTTTAGCCATAATTTTTCAAATTTTGTGTTTTTTTGAATGAATTTTCAACTGTTTGATTTAAACAATTAAACTATTGCAAATATGTCAGACTCTCTCATGATAAGATACTCTTTACCATCAACAGTGATCTCAGTTCCGGCATATTTGCCATAAAGTACTTCATCACCTTCCTTAACAGTTAAAGGCTCATCTTTTTTGCCATTACCCACTGCAATTACTTTTCCTTTTTGAGGTTTTTCCTTGGCAGTGTCAGGGATAATAATACCTGATGCTGTTTTTTCTTCAGCGGCAGCAGCTTCTACAAGAACTCTGTCTGCAAGAGGTTTGATATTTACTTTTGACATTTTAGTTATAGGTTTAATAATTAAACTTTTTAAGTCTTTGTATGTCGGAGCTATTACATGATTTGTGCCAATGCCAAACGAGATAAAAAAAAAGACATTTTTGCAGAAGTACACCAGTTTTTTGTAGACACTTGGCAGACTCCTGTCATTATTTCACTGAGAGAAGCATGGCATAATGTCAGGCATGTTGCGAATGACGGCATTTATTTGTATATTCTCCATTTAGAAGAAGAAAATCATATCTCTTTAATTGTTATATAGTTAAGTAAAGGATTAGAATAAGAAGGATATGGATAAACTTAGTAATGACTGGTTAACAGATGGACTTATTGATTTTGAGTACAAGAAGTATGTACTACTTGCTTATTTCAAAAAGGTAAGAAATTCATTTCAGCAACAGGAATTGTACCCTATACTTGGTGACCTTGTTTTTCATTATAATAACTTAATTGCCTTTAAAAACAATCATGAATCCCTAAAGAAAAATTTTCCTAAAGAACTGTCGGGGATGGATTTTGAAAAACTGGAATTGACTTACAGGAAAATTGTAGAGGATGATGAGCTGATGAACGAAATCGGTGATATTATTAACTATGCACTTCCACTCTTTAAAGGATCTTTGTCGGAAGGAAAGCAAATATATGAATTTGTTGAAAGTAACTGTGAAGTGACGCCGGTGGGTCTGCTTCCATTGTATACAGATGAGGGGTATTTTTTTATAAGTCATAGCCCGTCCTCTCAAACGAGAGTTTACAGGTATCAGCTTACATTTCTTGAAACGTCGGAAGAAAAATACAGAGGGATACACACTACCTTAATTGATAGTTTATGGCGCGGGATGGGAGATACGTACGAGAGTATGAAGATTGGGTTGACCAGAAGGTTCAAAGATATGCCAAATCCGGCGACATTTTTAATTTATTCTAAAGTAAGATTTCCATATATCTCTACGCTTGAACCGGTCGCCAAGCGCCTTCTGATCAGGTATATCTCTAAGGCGTAAAAAAACGGTCACCTTTTGAGTGACCGTTTATATCTTAATTATTATCTGAATTATTCCACGCTATCAGATTCGCCAGAGATATCTTCAAGTCCCGTATTTTCACCGGATCCGGCATCATCTCCTTCAACTCCAAGATCAAGAGAAGGTAAAGCACCTCCTTCTTCCTGAGCTCTGTCTCTGAATTCGTCAGTGGGTCCTTGTTTTTCTTTCAATACAAAGCTTGTGGAAAGAGTAAGCACAAAGATAGCAATAGCAAAACCCCAGGTTAGTTTCTCTAACAGGTCACCTGTTTTTTTAACACCTATCATGTTACTTGCACCTGCTCCGCCAAACTGACTGGAAAGCCCTCCGCCTTTTGAGTTTTGAGCTAAAATTACCAATACCAGCAATACAGCGGTTAAAATTATTAAACTTAAAATAAGTGTAAACATTATTTGACCTTATGATTATTTTTGCAATTCTTCAATTCGAGACGCAAAGTAAGCCTTTTTTTGCGGAAACTTCCAAATTAATTTTTTATAAATATCAATAGCCTTACTTTTCTTTCCCTGATTAATGAAAATCTGTGCCAGATTTTCTGAGACAAGGTCTTCATTAAAGGCTGTACTGGCTTCGGAGAGATCAGGCTGATTCTCAGTAGTTTTTAAAGGTTTGGCAGTAATACTGGGCTCTTTGCTGATAAAGTTTTCTATGATTTCCTTTTGCTTATCATGAGCCACCCGTTTCGGTCCTCTTTTGGATGGCTTAGGAATAACCGCGTCAGGCTCTTTTTCAGCTTTTTCTTTAGTAGTTTTCTTTTTGGTTCTGGATGTTTTCTTCTTTTTCTTTTCAGGAGAAGTTTTTGTCTCTTTTACAGATGATTTAGCTTCTTTTGCTTTTGTGTCCGAGCTTTTTTTTGCTGTACTTTTCTTCTCTGTCTCGGTACCTCTTGATTTTTTTTTCGCTTTAGCAGGCCCTTTTTTTATTTCCGTAGGAGAAGTATCTTCCAGCCATTGCATATAAGAAGCTTTGCTTCTTCTGAGGTTTTCAAGGTCCGAAAGCACTGCATCTCTGATTTTATCGGCATCCTGGTCGTATACATCCGGGCTTACAGTAATATGATGGTTGTCAACCATTTCTGCAGAAGCAGTTTCTTCAACGGCTTCAGCAACAGCAGTCAGCACGGGCTGTTCCTGAATAATTTCTTTTAACACATGCCTGTCCGTTGCATAAAATGCAGCATAATGTAAGGTTTGCTCTGCTATTTCAGTTTTTGCATCATGATTTGCCTTAGCCACAAGGGTATGAATAACCTGGCTGTAAGGGTAGTTTTTTGCAAGGTCGTGCAGCTTATTCCTGTCTTCACCGGGAATATTGTGATAGTCCTTTAGTATTTTTATGAATCGTTGTTTATTCAAAGCCGCAGATTTTGTTGACTTCCAGTTTAACGTTAGTGAGTAAAAATATATCAAAAATTACCAATTGGCAACCGAGGCATTGAATATATCCAAAATTATTTGGTCAAATATTTCCTGAAGCAGTTGATCTTCAATAGTTGTAAGATTTTGATTACTATCGAAGTCGCTGTAAAAAGAGAATGAGCGGTTTTCAAAGTTAAACTGATCATCCTGTGTATTTATATATGTAGCTTGTACAGTGATTGTCAGCCTGGTTAATGCCGAGGTACTACCTCCAAGTTGGTCGTTATTAGTAGCTGTGGGAGCTATTGGGGTTAGCCTGTATCCTGTTATTACACCTTCCAATTGAAGCTCTCCGTCCGATTCCACCAGTGTTAGGTTCGTATTGGATTGGTAATAATCTCTCAATTCATTGGAGAAAGTCTGAGCCATATCGGGAGGCCCACCCTCAGCGTCATTATAAAACATTTCGATAGAAATAGTTTCGGCCGTAATTGCCACCCCGGTAAATGAATAGACGCCGCACCCACCCAGTAAAATCACGGGAAACATCAGAGCCAACAGGATTATTCGATTATAGGTCTTCAAGTTCGTATTGTTTGATTTTTCTATACAAAGTCCGTTCCGAAATGCCCAAATCTTTGGCTGCGTACTTTCTTTTATTATTATTTTTTCTTAATGCTCTGATTATCAGTTCTTTTTCTTTCTTTTCAATAGACAAGGATTCGTCTTCTTCTGTCTCGTGGGAAATATCCTGAATATCGGCATCTCCATTGTCATAGGACTGACCTCTGTCTGAGGCGCCCGAATTGATATTAAGTAATACAGGCTTTTCTAATGGAGGAGGTGTCTGTTCAATGTTGTTATTATCCAGCCCTTCAAATAGTTCACTATGGTCTTCAATTACCTGACTGGCTGACCCTTCGCTTTGCAGAGCTTCAAGAACAAATTTCTTAAGGTCGTTCATGTCTTTTTTCATATCAAAAAGAACCTTATAAAGTAAGTCGCGTTCGGAAAGTCCCTGTTTTTCTTTATCCGGATCGCGGTATAGAGCGGGAAGCTGGCTCTGATCCTTTGGCAGGTAGTGCAGCAAGGTTTCAGAATCGATTGATTTGTTTTCGGTAGACAGCACCGAAATTTGCTCGGTGAGGTTTTTCAGCTGCCTGATATTGCCGGGAAATCTGTACTTAAGTAATATTTCCTTGGCATCTTCTGTGAGTGAAATAGGCTTTACTCTGTACTTTTCAGCAAAATCGGTGGCAAACTTTCTGAACAGTAGCAGGATATCTTCACCTCTGTCGCGCAAAGGGGGCACATAGATAGGTACTGTGCTTAACCTATAGTACAGATCCTCTCTGAACTTGCCCTCTTCGACATTTTTCATCAGATTAACATTGGTAGCAGCTACTACCCGAACATCAGTTTTCTGAACTTTGGAAGATCCTACTTTAATAAATTCGCCATTTTCCAGCACCCTCAATAGGCGGGCTTGTGTACCCAGGGGCATTTCACCTATTTCATCAAGGAAGATGGTGCCACCATTGGAAACTTCAAAATAACCCTTTCTGGCTTCATGGGCACCAGTAAATGATCCCTTCTCATGACCGAAAAGCTCAGAATCGATAGTGCCTTCGGGTATTGACCCACAGTTAATAGCAATGAACTGGTTATGTTTCCGCGGGCTTATATGATGAATGATCTTGCTGAACGATTCTTTTCCGCTTCCACTTTCTCCGGTTATCAGCACCGACATATCGGTAGGAGCCACCTGAGCTGCTACCTGTATGGCATGATTAAGCAATGCTGAGTTGCCTATAATCCCAAATCGCTGCTTTATGCTTAAAATATCAAAATCCATAAGTTATTGATCAATCAACAATATTTCCAAATAAAGTGGCAGGAGTGCACCTGTCAACCAATACATTAACGTACTGGCCTTTTTGATAGTGCTTTTTAGGGAATATCACCACTTTGTTTGCAGAATTTCTTCCTTGTAAATCATCATTTGATCTTTTTGAGAAGCCTTCTATCAACACCTTGTGGACTTTGCCAACATCCCTTTGGTTGCGTTCAAGGGAGTATTTCTGTTGCCTGTCAATGATTTCACTTAACCTTCTCTTCTTCACTTCGAGGGGAATATCATCTTCAAACTTTTTAGCAGCCAGCGTACCTGGGCGCTCACTATAGAAGAACATATAGGAGAAATCATACTTCACATAATCCATTAGCGTGAGTGTGTCCTGATGTTCCTCCTCGGTTTCAGTACAAAAACCGGTAATCATATCTGAAGATATACCACAATCTTCACCTATTATCCTTCTGATCGCATCAACACGGTCGATATACCATTCCCGTGTATAGGTCCGGTTCATTATATCCAGTACGCGCGTGTTGCCGCTTTGAGCAGGCAAGTGAATATAGTTACAGATGTTTTCATACTTTTTCATAGTATGAAGTACCTCATCTGTTATGTCTTTAGGGTGTGAAGTTGAGAAGCGGACACGTAAATCCGGATTTACTAGGGCAACCATTTCCAGCAGGTTAGCAAAATTTATAATCTCGCTTACTTCGGATTTTTCAAGCCTTGCCTTATTGTTTACTTCCGGAGACCATTTGTACGAGTCTACGTTTTGTCCCAGAAGTGTTACTTCCCGGTAGCCATTGTTAAAGAGCTCCTGAGCCTCTTTTATAATTGAATAGGGGTCTCTGCTGCGCTCCCTACCACGAGTGAAGGGTACAACGCAAAATGAGCACATATTGTCGCAGCCTCTCATAATAGAGATAAATGCTGTAACCCCATTGGAGTTGAGCCTGACAGGGCTGATATCAGCATATGTTTCTTCTCGTGAAAGAAAAGTATTTACTGCTTTCTGACCTTCATCAACCTGCTTTACAAGACCAGGCAGGTCACGGTAAGCATCAGGGCCCACAACGAGGTCTACTACTTTTTCTTCTTCCAGAAGCTGGCTTTTAAGACGCTCCGCCATACAACCCAGAACCCCGATCATCATTTCAGGGCGATTTTTCTTCACTGTATTAAACTGAGATAGTCGTGCTCTTACTGTTTGTTCGGCTTTTTCCCTGATAGAGCATGTGTTAAGGAATATTACATCTGCTTCATTGAAATTAGAAGTTGTGTCAAACCCTTCTTTTTTCATTATTGAAGACACTATTTCACTGTCTGAAAAGTTCATCTGACATCCATAGCTCTCTATATATAATTTTCGCTCCTTACCGGTATTTTCATCCACTGATACTTTAACAGTCTCACAAGCCTCATGCTGTGCATTATCGTTCGCCAAAATATCTATATCTTCAATCACCTTTTGCATGATGTTCTCCTTTAATTATCGAATTGCAAAGGTAATAATAACCAATAAAAGTGACATTGTGTCAGTAATTATTTTCCTTAAAAATGTAAACCTGTACTATCCCTGACTGCTAAGTGTTTGTATTATGGCTTTTGCTTTTAGCAGGCACTCGTCATACTCCCGCTCAGGATCCGAATCGTAGGTAATGGCACTTCCTACCTGGAATGAAATCTTTTTTGTAACAGCATGGTACAGCAGGCTGCGAATAACTACATTAAAATCAAAATCCCCAGATGGAGTAATGTATCCCATTGCACCGGAGTACAAGCCTCGTTTGGCCTGTTCGTACTGCTCAATGAGCTGCATTACCTTTACCTTAGGGGCACCTGTCATACTTCCCATTGGGAAAGCATTTTTGATGGCATCTATGAAATGAACATCGTTCCTAAGTTCCGAAGTTACCGTAGAGATCATTTGGTGCAACTGTTTGAAAGTGTAAATACCAAACATTTCATCGACCTTAACAGTACCGGTTTTAGAGCTTTTGGCCAGGTCATTTCTTACCAAATCTACAATCATCATGTTTTCTGCCAGTTCTTTTTCATCTGTTCGAAGCTGCTGTTTTATTATTTCATCTTCATAACTGGATGACCCCCGTCTGGCAGTGCCCTTTATGGGTTGTGATATTAACTTTTCTGTCTGCTTTTTAAGGAATCTTTCAGGGCTGGCGCAGATCAGATAGCGGTTCTCAAACTGATGGTATACCGAGAATGGAGTAGGGGATAGGTCCACAAGCTGAAGGTAGGTGGCCAATGGATTTATTTCTCCATCAGAACCTGAAAATTCCATACAGTAGTTGATCTCATAAATGTCCCCTTCAATTATGTGATTTTTAAGCTTATTGACCGTTTTAATATACTCATCCCTTGAGGTATTCTGTTTTAATACGGGCTCTTTAAATTTAGCCGGCTTTTTACTTTCAGTATAGTAAATCTCCTCCATAAGCCTGTCGGGAGCAATGTTACTTTCTATGTAGAGGCTGCTACCTTTAAAAAAAAGAATATGTTCAGGAATATAAAAATATATATCAGGGAAGCCCATATGATCCGGATTGTTGGATTGCAGGACTTCCGTTTGATTTTTAAGATCATAGGCCAAATACCCGATCATCCAGTCAGGCCGTGTTTTATAATGTTGCTTTAATTCTTCAAAACTGTTTTTATGGCCAAAGCTGATAATCCTTTGAGCACCTACGGTAAGCATGTTATCGAATGGGCCGTATGGATATTTCAAAATATTGTTGTTATTGAAGTAAGTACAGTGACTGAAAGATGATGCCCAGACCAAAGCATTTTTCCTGAAAGTCTCCGGGTTTTCCAGAACGTATCTAAATGAGTGTTTTCTCAACTGCAGCGTGTTTTTGGCAAAAGTAAATAAAAAGAGGGACTGCTTATAAAACAGTCCCTCCGTATGTGTTTGTCAGGGATTTATGACTAATTGCCGGCCACAATATCAAAGCCAACATTAACTGTATTATAGATGAACTTATCTTTTGCTTTATCCACTACATCAGCTTCGTTATTGTATTGGAGTCCCCAAAGAGTCCTGTCAATGTTAAATTTGGCTTTGGCAGTAACCTTGTCACCCTGAACCTGCACGTTGGCCGGAAAGGATATACTCAAGCTCTTACCACGCATAGTTAAGTTTCCTGTCACTTTATGCGTAGGTGAAGCTACCATATGTTCTTTAGCCGATGCAGGTTTGTATTGAGTATCAAATTCTTCTTTTACTTTTACAGAATCCTCTTTGCTGTAAGGTTTAACCGATGTAATCACAAACTCAGCGGTAGGGTGGTTTTGGGTGTCAAAAAAATCTTCCGACTTTAGGTGACCAACCAACTTACCGTGGCTGTCAGCATCTTCTTTCAAGTCCTCATTGTCTATTTCGGCTACATTAATAACAATAGTTCCGCCAACAACCTGATTATCTTCTACGGCAATGTCTCCAGAGGCAATTGGTATTATTCCATTATGCTTACCGGTGGGTTTGCTTCCGATCCAGGTTATTTTACTTTCTTCCTTATTGATGCTGAAAGACTCAGAGGTGCCTACCTCTGTAACTTCCTTAGCTTCGGAGACCTCGGCATCAGTTCCTTCTTTCTGTTGGCCGCATGCCGCCGCGATAATAACGAAGGCTGCAAAACCCAAAAAATTCAAATTCTTCATGTGTCTTCTTTTTAGTTGGTTTAAATTGCTAGCTATAAAGTATACTTAGCATAACAAATTTATAAATTATAGCGATAACTAATATTGTTCAAACATTAAAAATATGGCACTAATAAAGGAAATTAAAGGAGTAGCACCAAAATTTGGCGAAAAATGTTTTCTGGCAGAGAATGCAACGGTGGTCGGAGATGTGACCATGGGAGATAATTGTACCGTATGGTTTAATGCAGTGGTAAGGGGTGATGTTCATTCGATTACTATTGGTAACGATACCAATATTCAGGATGGGGCAATCATACACTGCACCTACCAAAAAGCCAAAACGGTGATCGGGAGCAAGGTGTCAATTGCTCATAATGCCATAGTTCATGGCTGTACCATCCATGATAATGTGCTGGTAGGGATGGGTGCAATTATTATGGATGATGCAGTGGTTCATAGCGGGGCTGTCATTGCAGCAGGGGCCATTATTTTACCCGGTACGGTGGTGGAAGCAAATTCTATTTATGCGGGCGTACCTGCAAAAAAAGTTAAAGATACCGGCCCGGAAATGCTTGAGGTGATCCAAAGAACCGCCAGAAATTACCCTATGTATGCCCAATGGTATGATTGACGCAGCACAGAGTTGAATATATTACCATCGAGTGTAGATATTAATTAATACCCTTATTCCAATGTTTGCCGGTTGAAGATACTACGGCTGTTCACGTACCGGTGCCGGAAATACCGGAAGACTTAGGGCGCCTTTTTCCCCGACAGACTGTACTGCAAAGAAAAAGTTATCCTTTGAATGCGGAATAGTCGCGGTGGTATCACTAACAAATATTTTCTTTTCCCACAGAGGCTGATAGGTTTCCCTGATCAGTATGTTATAGCCTTTGGGAGCTTTACCTTTATTTGGGGCACTCCAAACAAGGGTAGTAGTGTTGCCCAGGTCAACCTGTAATCCCACGTTTTCAGGTTCATATGGAGCCAGGGCAAGACTGGCAAGTGCCGCAAGGTTTATCCGGGCGATTTGAGCTGCGTACTCATAATTTACGTACTGCGGAAGGTCGCCATACTGCTGGTTGTTTTCGGTGCGTACATCCTGATGTTGATAATAGTAGTTTTCATTCATCTCGCAAAACCTTATGGCAGCAAACCCACTTTTGCTGAACGGAAGATGGTCGCCGCCACGAAGGTATCTGTCCATTCTATAGTTAAGTGTCACATTGAAATTATCAACATAATACTCGCCGGTCTCCTTAATATATCTTGCCAGTTGCCTGGAGCGGCTGTCGTTTTCAGAACCCGAGTACTTTCTTAGTTTTTCCATTTCTTCAGTTTCATATACAGGTATAGTTTCACTGAATACCCTTACAGAAGAGTCATTCTTTAGTTCTGTTTCGCTGGAGAAGGTGTTTCCCACCATGTCATTGTTAAACATGGCCACTACATTAGCACTATCACTTCTTAGCTTTTCTGCCAGGTGGGCTGCACCAAGCAACCCCTGCTCTTCACCCTGCACGGCAAGAAATATGATAGTAGATGGAAACTCGGTGGCAGACATTACGCGTGCAAGCTCCATAACCAAAGCCACGCCGGAAGCATCGTCATTAGCACCTGGGGCAGCTGAGATACTATCCATTACATCGGATACACGACTATCGAGGTGACCGCTAATAACAAAGATTCGATCGTCATCAGCATCTGAACCTTTCAGTGTGGCCATTACATTTTTCATTTCTACTTCATAGGGTATTCTACGTCCGGGCGGTACAATAAACGGATCCAGTCTGACTAGCATCCTGCCGTTGCTATGGTCTGCATACCTGTCAAATTGGCTCTTGACCCACCTTCTGGCGGCACCTATTCCAAACGAATCACTTTTTGTTTCACTTAGCGAATGCCGGGTACCAAAACTAACCAGCTTTCGAACAGTGGCCTCGATACTGTCAGCGGATACGTTATCGAGCATGTTGGCTATTATTTCACTTTTTGCAGCGATTTTATCTGTTTTAATACTGTTATCAGCAGGTGCTTTTGAGCTTTGCTGGCAAGCTGTAAACACTGATAGAAATAATATGGCCGCGGTTAGGTTGAGGATATTCATTTCAAAGATTACTTTGTTTAGAGAATGGACGTTGAATATGGTGTTTTTTTATTAATTCTCAAAAGGGCTTGTTGTATGATGCCCTACAAAGCCGTGAATATATTTTTAAATGACAGCGAGAGTATATGAATAAACTTTCTGATTTATTTATCTTAATAGCAGTTTTGTATTTAACCTTCAAACTGTATTAGAATGAACTTTCTAGCCAGACTGTTTTTGTCAGCCATTGCCGTACTCCTTACAGACTATCTGCTTGATGGGGTGGAAGTGGATGGTTTTATCGTGGCTCTTATCGTGGCTGTTGTTTTGGCCATACTCAATGCTATTGTTAAGCCTGTCTTGATTATACTTACTATACCCATCACAATAGTTACATTAGGAATTTTTCTTCTGGTTATCAATGCCGTTATTATTTTGCTGGCTGATGCCGTTATTCCTGGTTTTGAAGTAGATGGATTTTGGTGGGCATTATTGTTTGGCATTATTATGTCCATAATTAATTACCTTTTTTCAGGGAATGATAAAAAAAGGAAGAACAATAGATAATAATCACGTGTTTAAAGCTTGTTAATAAAATGAATTTGGAGTATATTAAATATCCAATTTATTGAATTTTAAATCATTAGTTATGACTGCTGTTAATAAAGGATTCGACCCGCAGCTAGTACAGGAGTACCGGGAAAAAATGAAAAAGAAAAGCCGGAATTATATGATTGTAGAATCAGAAGATAAATCTGATGACTATGTTAATTTTTACTTCATAGGAATGTACGAAGGTAAGGAGGTGATCTATGATGCGGTCATATTTACTTTACGGTTGCACCACAATAGCGAACTCTATGAAATAGCCGAGCATAGGGCAGCGCAGCATTTTCCTGAATACAAGCAAATTAAGTATGAGGAGGATGAAAATGGAGATTTGGCCGCTCTGGATGACCTTGAAGAAGAAATAGGTCTTTACATGGCAGAAGTAATAATGGAACTTGAAGAAGAAGGCGAAGTAAAGGTTAAAGAACATGTTGAAATTGACCTTCATATCGATTTTGGCATTGGCCTGGATGTTGCCTTGAACGTTGATAAAATCACCCCTGAGGTAATCTCTCGTTTCGTCAAAGATTATAATGAAGACACCTTGGAACTAGATGAGACATTATACAGTTTTCAACTAGAAGAAGAGAATGAGAAAGTAATATAAAACTATGCGTGAGGGTATCAAATTACGAAGGAGTATTTACTATACTCTGGCTTTTGTAGCCCTCATATGGGGAATTAAGATTGTTGAATTCATATTTGATTATAGTTTTGGTGAATTCGGGATTTTACCCAGAACATTGAGTGGCTCTGTTGGGATTTTTACTGCCCCGTTGATTCACGGCGATATCTATCACCTGCTCTCCAACACACTTCCAATAACAATTCTTGGTGTAGGCCTATTTTACTTTTATGACAGAATTGCAGTTTGGGTAGTACTTTTAATTTACTTGATCACCGGTTTTTGGGTGTGGATTGCTGCGCGTGATGCATACCATATAGGAGCCAGCGGTGTAGTCTACGGTTTGCTTACCTTTCTGTTGTTCAGCGGGTTTTTCAGGCGTGATTCCAGCACCCTTGCCATCTCATTTATAGTATTGTTCCTTTATGGAGGTACTTTTCTCACGGGTATGATACCCGAAGATACCGGGATTTCCTGGGAGTCGCACCTTATGGGAGCTATTGCCGGGATTTTTTGCGCAATATATTTTAGAAACTATCGAATGGGTGATCTTGCGAAACTTGAACCCGAAGAAGACCAGCCCGCTGATAATCACCGTAGCCAATTTACTTATTACTATAAGCCAAAGCCCGTTGAACCACATGATGAGGCCCCAAAAGATCAACACTACATTATAAAATATCCTCTTGATCAGGAAAATAAATAAAGGGCATCTTTAAAATTGTTTGGTAATTCTGTGGAATCTTTATTTTCTTTGCCACCATTTTAAATCTAAAAAACTATTAAAGTGAAAAATTTATCCTTAGTACTCAATATCATATTGTTGGTAGCAGTAGGTGTATTATTCTACCTTCATTTTTCCGGTAAAAAAAGTGAGCCCGAACAAGAGCCTGGTATGATAGAGTCTGCAGAATATTCGGTTGCATATATTAACGCGGATTCAGTACTCAGCAACTATGATTTCTTTAAGGAAATGCAGGAAAAACTTCAGGAAAAAGGCCAAAAGCTTGAAGATGAATATAAGAGCAGAGCTCAGGGGCTTCAAAAAGAAGTAAATGATTACCAAAGAAATGTGAATAACCTTACTATCGGTCAGGCAAAAGCAGTTGAAGAAAACCTGATGAAGAAGCAACAGAACCTTAGAATGTATCAGGAGAGCCTTTCCCAGGATCTGATCAAAGAAGAGTCTAAAATCAATCAGGAGCTTTATGAGAAAATAACTTCATTCCTTAATGATTATAGCCAAAACCATGGCCTGCAAATGGTGGTTAAGTACAATCAGGGGAGTGATGTTTTATATGCGTCCGACAGCATGAATATTACCAATGCGGTAATCAGCGGACTCAACGATGCATACAAAAAAGAAAAGGAAGTAGTAACAGATAAAACAAATACTGATACCACCGCCGTAAATTAAAACTCAATTCAATAATTGTTTGAAAGCAGCTCCTTCGGAGTTGCTTTTTTTATTACTATGAAGTTCAATCGATTACCTGCGAACTATAGAGTTTAAACACTTAAACCATCGAGATTTTAGATATTCCTGAAAAAATACATTTAAATACGACTGAAATAGTTGTAATTTACTAGGGGTATGTATAACTTTTCGTGATAAACTGACCCGAATAAGTATTTTTTAATTTTAAGGATGTTCAAAGCCTTATTTTTAGCCTTAAATGTGAGGCCCGACGAAGAAAATCAAGTGTTGCTGCTTTTAGGCAAGGGCTTCTTTATGGGGATTTTTTTGGCAACTTATCAGGTAAGTGCTGAAACATTGTTTCTGAACCGGCTCGAAGAGTATCTCAAAGAGGCTATAATGGTATCCGGGTTTTTAGGAGTTATTATCACGTTCCTTTTTGCTGCACTTCAGACGCGGATATCCTTTGCAAAGCTGGCACTGGGTAATCTTATAGGGGTTTTTCTTTTTACAGCCTGTATTTTTGCATCCTTTAAACTTTCCGACCCGTCCTGGCAGGACTACCTGATATTTCTGATGTTTGCCATGATTGGGCCGATTCTGGCAGTTTCTTTATTGGGTTTCTGGGGCATATTTGGCCGGATGTTTGATTTGAGGCAGTCAAAAAGGATCATTGGGGGTATTGATATAGGACAGCTTTCTGCGGCAATTCTGACATCATTTGCTATTCCATTTTTAGAATCCTTCATTCCCAATACCTCCAACTACTTATTGATTAGTGGGGTAAGCATTTTGATTTCATTAGGCTTTCTTGCAGCCATTACTCTGAAGTATGATCTGAAAAAAGCTGAAATTTCGACCAGTAAAAGTGAACAGACAGGAACAGGCTTTAGAAATCTTGCCAAAGATAAATATGTACGACTTTTATCCACGTTCCTTCTTTTTTCGATGGTGGCTTTCACCTTTGTGCAATACTCCTTTCAAAATGTGGTAGCCCAGCAGTACCCTGATGAAAATGAGTTAAGGAATTTTCTAGCCATTTTCAATGGCTCCATCCTTATTCTCGGCTTGTTGCTACAGACTTTTGTGAATGACCGCATCATAGGAGAATATGGTCTGAAGATTTCACTGGTCATATTGCCGGTCATACTGGCTTTGTTTACAATAGGAGCGATTATAGCTGGAAGCGTATTTGGTTATACCATTGATGCAGGCACATCTTTTATATGGTTTTTCCTGTTTATTGCCTTAAGCAGGCTTTTTAATTTCTCGTTACGTGATTCTCTTGAAAATCCCACCTTTAAGCTGTATTTCATGCCACTTGACAACCGTATCCGTTTTGACATTCAGGCAAAAGTGGAGGGTGTGGTAAATGAAGCTTCCAGATTTATTGCAGGTGTAGTTATTATCGGGCTCTCTCTTCTTTCATATTTTGAACTTATTCATTACTCTTACGCCCTTGTATTTATCCTGGTAGGGTACTTTTTACTCATTGGTAAGCTCTACAATGAGTATAGAAACCGGATCAAACTCAAGCTTCAGGACCAACAGATGTCAAGTGAAGAACTACCACTTACCCCTACAGAAAAGTTGCTAACCCGTTTACAAAAGGCCCTAAAGGATATACAGACCAATAAAGTTATATTCTCTTTTAAATTGCTTGAAAAAGTAGAACCACAGTTATTGCCTGCTCATATCAATACGCTAATGGGGCATAACTCAGGCGATATCCGGGATTTTGCTCAATTAAAAATGAATGAACTGAAGGGTTTGTCTGTTTCGGATCGTTATGTTATTAGCCTGAATAAGGAAAGTGAAGCGGATGGAAAACATATGGTGAGCGGCAATGATATCATGGATCTTTTTAAATCAGGTGATATATCCAAGAACAGGTTAAACAAACTCTGCAAATCTGAACGGGGAGAGGATCGTCAATATGCCGCCGAACTTCTGAGCAATACTACCGATGAGGAGAGTACCTCTTTCCTGATCGAATTGCTACACGATATTGATGCCAAGGTCAGGAATACAGCTATTAAGACTGCCCAGAAGAAATATAACCACGAGGTGCTGAACGCCCTCATTGAAAATCTGAGCAACGCGGCTTATAGTGTACAGGCGGCAAATGCACTTACCCTCATTGGATTAAATACGCTTACAGCTCTTGATAGCGCTTTCTATAAGTCCGGCCAGAGTACAGCGGCTATGGTAAAGATCATTAAAATCATCGGACGTATTGGTGGAGATAAGGCCCTGGAGGTATTGTGGCATAAGATTGATTACCCTGATAAAGTTATTGTTTCGCAGGTTTTGCTGGCTCTTGGTACCAGTGGGTTTAAAGCCAGCGTAACACAGATACCACGTATAAAATATGCTATAGAGTCCGATATTGAAGACATAGCCTGGAATATTGGAGCTATAAATGAGATTAGCACTGATTTCTTTGGCAAAGAAATCAAAAAAGCTCTTGAGGAAGAAATTGAATATGATATTGACCATATTTATATGCTGCTGTCTATGCTTTATGACAGCAAGTCTATACAGCTGGTTAAGGAGAATATTGAAAGCAGGACCAATGAAGGAGTAACCTATGCCATTGAGCTTCTGGATGTTTTTCTATCAGAAGACCTCAAGCAAAGGATCATACCAGTACTGGACGATCTTTCTTATCAGGAAAAAGCTAAAAAACTGGAGGTGTTTTTCCCGAGAGAACGAATAGACTCAACACTCGTGCTTAAATTTTTGCTGAACCGTGACTTTTCTCAAACTAATAGATGGACTAAGGCTTGCATCCTTTACCAGATAGGATTGATGAAGATATCCGAGTTTAGTTTTGACCTGATCGCTAACTTATTTAATCCAGACCGGATGGTAAGACAAATGGCGGCCTGGGCTCTTCATGAGATAGATCCTGAAGGCTATAAAGAACATGTGAAACGTCTAAAAGAACCTGTCAGGAAAGAACTTGATGAGCTGATTCTGAAACAGCCAAACAGAAGTTACAACTGGCGTTCAATGAAATTTGAAAAGGTGATCTTCTTAAAACAAATCGATGTTTTTGACGGAGTGTTTGGACTTGTTATTTCGGGAGTGGTTGATATTATTGAGGAGGTTCTGTTAAAAGAGGGTGAGTCCCTTTCTGTGGATGAACATTATAATGACAATTTTTATATAGTATATAAAGGCTCTGTAAACATATATGAAAATGGAGCAATTAAAGGAGGAACGAAAGAAGGTGAATTTATAGGGGAACTAATAACCTCGCAAAGGTATTTAAAGTCTAACCTGATAGTCGCCGTTAGAGAAACTATTCTGTTTAAAGTGAAGAAAGACGATTTTTATGAATTACTTTCTGATAATGTAAGTCTGGCCCATAAAATGGTGCAGTATGTTTAATTGCGGTGCTTTACTGCAAAAAAAATGTTTTTTTTTGTATTTTAATGGTCAAACGTTTTATATTAAGTATTTTATACCTTTTTAGTTTCTCAGTTAGCCTTCTGATACATATTTTTTAGACTATACCAGGGCACAATATAATGCTAAATTACGACATACAAATGGGAGAGCATGACCGTGAGTCAGAGGTATTTGACAACCACGGGAATATCATGTTAAGAAACCCATTTCCAGGATTAAGACCATTTAGCATAGATGAGTGCCACCTTTTCTTTGGCAGGGAAGGGCAAGTAGATGAAGTTTTGGTTAAGCTGGCCTCCACCCGTTTTATAACTGTAATGGGCTATTCCGGTAGTGGAAAATCTTCATTGATGTATTGCGGGCTGGTACCCATTTTGTATGGAGGATTTATGACCGATGCAGGATCCAGCTGGAAGGTGCTGGTGTCCCGGCCTGGGACATCACCAATTGAAAATTTGGCTGATTCAATCCTTAAAGAATCAACAGATTTTGAAGATCAGTCGGAAGAAGATAAGCAGTTAAATAAAACTATTATATCAGCCCTGCTCAAGAGTGATTCGGAAGGACTGGTAAAAGCCATTGACAAGCTCCATGACCATAGCGGTCAAAATACGTTGATTCTTATAGACCAGTTTGAAGAGCTTTTTCGCTATCGGAATGAGAGAGGCAAGGGTACTCCCGAGGAGGCCAAAATCTATGTAAACTTACTTCTGGAAGCCTGCAAAAGTGCGAAGTCATCCATTTACCTGGCCATCACCATGCGTTCGGATTATGTGGGAGATTGCTCTCAGTTTCCGGGACTTACCCAAATGATCAACCAAAGCAATTATCTGGTCCCTCAGATGACCCGCGATCAAAAAAGGATGGCCATAGAAGGACCTGTTGCAGTGGGTGGAGGTACTATAGCTGACCGGTTGGTGAAAAGACTGCTGAATGAAGTTGGTGAAAATCAGGATCAGCTTCCCATATTACAGCATGCCCTTATGCGTACCTGGGATTACTGGATTCGTACCCGGGAAGAAAAGGAACCCATGGATATCCGGCATTATAATGCCGTAGGCAAAATGTCGGAAGCTTTGTCGCAACATGCAAATGAAGCCTATGATGAGCTGTCGTCCAGGGAAAAGGAAATTGCAGAAACTTTATTTAAATCACTGACTCAGCGCACCAATGATAGCTTTGGCATGAGACGTCCGGTACGCTTAGGCCTGGTAGCAGAGTTGGCCGGTGTAACCGACAATGATGTTATTGAAGTGGTTGATAAATTCAGGCAGCCAGGAAGGTCTTTTTTGATGCCTCCTCACAATGTAAAGCTTAATGCAGATTCTATTATAGAGATCTCACATGAGAGCTTGATGAGGATATGGATCAGGCTAAAAACATGGGTTGATGAAGAATATGAGTCTGCACAAATGTACCGACGTTTATCAGAGGCGGCTGCCATGTATCAGATAGGGCGCACCGGACTCTGGAGACCACCGGATCTCCAGCTGGCACTCAACTGGCAGAAAAAGCAGCGCCCTACAAGAGCCTGGGCTCAGCGATATGACGAAACTTTTGAAAGAGCAATTGTATTTCTGGATACCAGCCGGATTACTTATGAGGCTGAACAAAAGAACCAGGAAATGCTTCAAAGGCGTTTATTGAAACGTGCTAAAATAGTTGCGGTTGTCTTGGGAATAGCCACGGTCATTTCAGTCCTGTTCTTCGTTTTTGCTGTTACCAGGAATATTGAAGCTAATAAACAAAGAGAATTTGCTGAAGAGCAAAAATTAAAGGCTCAGGAAGAAAGAGATCGGGCGTACATCAGTGAGGCAGAAGCTAAGAAGCAAAGAGCAAGAGCTGAGCGTGAAGAACAAAATGCGCGTGAACAGGCAGAAAAAGCCAGACAGGCATTGATTATTGCACAGCAACAGCGTAACCTCGCCCAGGAACAATCCAGAATTGCTCAGGAACAGCGCAACATTGCCGATAATGAAAAACTAATAGCCCAAAGTGCGCGTGAGGAGGCGGAAAAGGAATATCAACGTGCTGAAAGAAACTATACCCGTGCACAAAAACTGTTATTTCAGTCCGTGGCCCAATCTATGGCCGTAAAGTCACTGAGTATTGAAGATAATGACCTCAAAGGACTATTGGCTCAGCAGGCCTATACTTTTAATAAAAATTATGAGGGCAGAACCTACGATCCCTATATCTATAACGGATTATATTCAGCATTAGCTCAAATAAAAGGAAAGGCATTTAATACTATATCGGGGGCCCATAGAAACTCGATAAGGTCAGTGGTGTTTGAAAACAGAGGGAACACCTTTTATAGCACCGGTACCGAAGGTAAAATTGTCGTCGCGTCACTGAACGCCCCTTCAAACACGAAAACTATAGCTTCGAATCCCTATCCAAACAGGGTTTTAGCGATTAGTCCTGATGATAAATGGCTTGCAAATGGGAGTGATTCCTCTGCAATAAAGGTCTTCGACCTCAAAAATCCCGATACTCCGGGCAGGCTGATTACCGGACATACCAGTTATATTAATGACCTTGAATTTTTACCAGGCCAAAATGTATTTATTTCTGCCGGCGGTGATCGCCAGTTACGAAGGAATGATATCGTCACCATGACAAGTGCGCCAATAAAAAGCACTGCCGAACAATTTAAAACTATAGCAGTGAGCAGAAATGGTCAATGGCTTGCAGGAGGCACCCTAAGCGGTAAAGCCGTATTGATCAACCTGGACAACCTTTCTGAAAAGATATTGATCGATCAATCCGGTACTCCCGTACATGCTTTGGCATTCAGTCCGGATAGCAGGTTTTTGGCCATTGGAGATGAACAGGGAGTTGTAAAGATATGGGATATGGCACAAAGTAAAATTGACCATGAATTTACAGGTCAAAAAGGAAGAATAAGCGACCTGGAATACAGCCATGACGGCAGGCTACTGGCATCTGCCAGTTTGGATCAAACCATTCAAATGTGGGTGACCGGCGAAATTGATGAGCTGCCAATTAAAATGACAGATAATGATGCTTATGTATGGGATATTGCCTTTAGCCCGGATTCTGATTACCTTATTGCAGCATGTGGGGATGGAGACCTGAGGATATGGCCGACCAAACCTCAGCTGATGGCTGAAAAAATGTGCAATGAACTCTCCAGAAATATGAATGAGGATGAGTGGAAAACCTATGTAGGAAATGATATCGGTTTTCAAAATACATGTATAAACCTTTTACTCAATAATTATTAAGGATGCGAAGGAAGGTTTTATTTATAATATATCTTATGTGTGTGCTGGTAGCGACTGACCAATCAATTTATGGTCAATCCTGCGGAGAAACGTTAAATATTGCCAGAGAAAGGTTTAATTCAGGGCATCTATATGAAATACCTGCTATTCTGAAACCATGTTTGGATAACGGTTTTAACAAAGATCAAAGAATAGAAGCCTACTGGTTGCTCACTAGAACATACCTTTTTATAGATGATCCAATTAGTGCCGAAGACAGCTACCTTAAATTGCTTAGGCAAGATCCTGAGTATATTATCGATCCTGAGCGTGATCCCATAGATGTAGTTTATCTGAGTAAGAAGTTTAAGACCACGCCCATTTTTGTGCTTTATGCAAAGATAGGCTTAAATCATAGTTCGGTAGATGTTATCCATAATTATGGTGTAGACAATACCTTAAATAGTGCCGAAAGTTACAAAGGAAAGCTTGGCTTTCAGTTTGGAGGAGGAGGAGAAGTAAATGCAAGTGATAATATCAGCTTTGGACTTGAGCTCAATTTTTTTCAAAGAAGCTATAGCTACAGCAATACACTATTCAATACTGATAATCAGACTTTTCAGGAAAATCAAACGGGTATTGATATCCCCCTTTTTCTAAAATACCGGTGGGATTTCGTTAAAATAAGGCCATATGTATATGCCGGATTTGGTTTTAGCTACCTGCTCAGCTCAAAAGCTACTGTTAAACTGATCGATAGGGTGGGATCGGGAGCGGAGGATTTGACTGAAATCCCAGTCACCGGTCCGGAAGTAGATTTAAAATCAATCCGCAATAATTTTAATCACTTTGCTCATTTGGGAGCCGGAGTCAATTACAGGCTAGGGTATAACTACCTTGTAGTAGATATAAGGTATATAGCAGGTATGTCAAATATTATAAACGAGGAAGAGCAATATTCTAATTCCACCCTTTTATATAAATATGGTTTTGTTGATGATGATAAGCGGTTAAACAATTTTTCACTGTCAGTAGGGTTTGTAAAGCCACTTTATAAAGCAAGGAAAATAAAAAAGACATCAGTTAAAGGGCTCTTTTCAGGATTTTTTAAAAAAGATTGAGTTAAATGCGAATTTTAGTCACTTTATTGTCCTTAAGCCTCCTTTTAGGTTGCGATACGGAGAGCAACATAGATCCGCGATTCGAGGATTACTTTGTGAAATATTATGGAGAAGAAGGTAATCAGACAGGGGTTGATATAAAGGTGTTAAGTGACGGTTTTGTAATCCTGGGTAATAGCACATCGGCCGATGGAGATCAGGATATAATATTAATTAAGGTAGATAACCTTGGTAACCAGCAGTGGATAAATAGCTTTGGTGGTAATAGCAGCGAATCTGCTGCCGCCATGGAAATAGATGCCAGTGGTAACATTATTATAGCCGCAACTGTAAGTACTACACCTGCAGATCAGGATGTAATGATTTTAAAAGTAGATCCGGATGGTGTACAAATAGATAGTGCAATATTTGGAAGCTTAGGTGAACATGATGTGGCCAATGATATTTTAATAACTCAAAATGGTGATTATGTTCTTACAGGTTATACTACCAATGTGGATACTTCAAAGCCCGGATATTTGGAAAGTACTGATTTACAAGATATTCTTTCAGTTCGGACCACTTCAGATTTAGTACAACTACCTCCTGCCGCATGGCGTCGGATTTATGGTTTTCCAGGTGTGGATAGTGGAGTAGGTTTGATGCAAAAGCCTGATGGTTCATTTCTATTCTTCGGGACTACTAATAAACCACCCACAATAAATTCTCAGCAAGCGGGCTTTAATATGTTTTTATTTCCGGCTGCCGCTGATGGTATTGCACTTTCAACTGCAGAATTACAACTTTTTGGAACGCTCTCAAATGAGACAGCTTCTAAAATTATACAAACGGATGAAGGTGGCTACATAATGCTCGGCACCAGTACTTCTTCCGGACTTAATCAGCTCTATATGGCCAGGGTTAGAAGCAATAATGATTTCGTGAGTGCCGGAACCATAGGTGTCGATGGTAATGTTGAAGGGGCTTCAATTGCTGAAGCTAGCGATGGTGGCTTTTTAGTGTTGGGAGAAATATTGGAAAATAATAACACCAACATTGCACTTTCCCGGATTGCCTCCAACGGATCGATTAGATGGAGACAGACATTTGGGGGTATAGATAATGATATGCCAGGCACTGTCATAGAGCTTGAAAATGGAGAAATATTGTTCGTAGGAACAGTAACACTTGAAAGTCAATCCAAGATATGTTTAATAAAAGCCACCAATAGCGGTGAGTTAAAACCATGATATCATTAAGTAAAGGTTACTTAATGATGTTTTTTGAGATTAAAAAGTATTATATTACGAGTTTCAACAAAAGCCTCATGCTAAAAAACCAATCAAAAGCTTTTGCCTCAGAATTGGGCCAGCGTTATCATCTGCGTGGTTTTTTTGTATTAGCTTCTTTCTTGATTGCATTTCTGTTGAGTGGTAATTATCTGCATGCCCAGTGCGGCTTCTCCGGATTAAATGCCACTTATTGTGACAGTGATGCTGCCGTTACACTTTTGGAAACAACATCCGGAGGTACCTTTTCGGGGCCTGGAATTGTAGGAAATACTTTTGACCCTGCTTTAGCCGGGCCGGGGGCCCATACCATAGATTATGTAAATTATGACGTTTATACGGTCAATACATCAGGAACGTTTGATCCGTTTTTGTCGCTGGTTGGCTGGACAAAAGTTCCAAATGGGGCAGCAGGTGATTTACAGAACGATGATGACGAATTATCGGTTGCCGTAAATTTAGGGTTTACCTTCAGGTTTTTTGGTAATGACTATACACAACTCTACGCATCATCAAACGGTAACGTGGTTTTTACATCATATGTAGAAAATAGCTATTGGCGTACTTCTATAGCTGCTGCATCCGATCCCAATAATATGATTGCCATATTACGGACAAACCTTGACCCATCAAATAGCACAACTGACAGAATAAAATATAGAGTTGAAGGCTCTGCTCCAAACAGAGTATTTATTCTATACTATGAAAATCTGGAGAGGTTTGGTACAGGCGATATTGTAACTACACAATTAAAACTGTTTGAAACTACCAACATTATTGAAATCCATACTACTGAGAATAATGCTTCTCTTCCCACTGAAACCAGTTTACAAGGTGTTGAGAACGCAACCGGAACAATTGGGTATACAGTGCCAGGTCGTAATGATGAATTTTGGACTGCAACAAATGATTTTGTTTCCTTTATACCATGTACTGACTCACAGATGGTTACTGTTTATGAGCAGCCTGTGGCCGATGCAGGCAGTGGCGGCAGTGTATGTGGTAAAGATGGAGGTAACCCGTTCACTTTTACAGGCGTTTCGAGCGTAGGAACAGGAACATGGACCCAGCAAAGCGGTCCAGGTATCAGCAGTTTTGGGGATGCCAATGTAGCAACCACAACGGTAACCGCAGACACGTATGGCAGCTATGTTTACCGGTGGACCGAAGTGAATAATGGTTGTACTGACTTTGATGAAATTACAGTAACGTATTACGAACCGACATTAGCCGAAGCCGGTCCTGCAACAGCAGAGGAATGCGACCTGAGCATCAACCTTTCAGGAGTACAAAGTATCCCTGGCAGTTCAGCGAGCTGGAGTGTAGTCGCCGGCAATGCAGCCGATATCACCTTCAGCAATGCAACCATCTTCAACCCGACTGCCACATCCACGGCTTATGGCACTTACACCTTCCGCTTAACGGAGACCAACGGTGTGTGCAGCTCAACAGACGATATTACGGTCACCTACACCGAGCAGCCTGTGGCCGGTGCAGGCATTGGCGGCAGCGTATGTGGTAAAGATGGAGGTAACCCGTTCACTTTTACAGGCGTTTCGAGCGTAGGAACAGGAACATGGACCCAGCAAAGCGGTCCAGGTATCAGCAGTTTTGGAGATGCCAATGTAGCAACCACAACGGTAACCGCAGACACGTATGGCAGCTATGTTTACCGGTGGACCGAAGTGAATAATGGTTGTACTGACTTTGATGAAATTACAGTAACGTATTACGAACCGACATTAGCCGAAGCCGGTCCTGCAACAGCAGAGGAATGCGACCTGAGCATCAACCTTTCAGGAGTACAAAGTATCCCTGGCAGTTCAGCGAGCTGGAGTGTAGTCGCCGGCAATGCAGCCGATATCACCTTCAGCAATGCAACCATCTTTAACCCGACTGCTACATCCACGGCTTATGGCACTTACACCTTCCGCTTAACGGAGACCAACGGTGTGTGCAGCTCAACAGACGATATTACGGTCACCTACACCGAGCAGCCTGTGGCCGATGCAGGCATTGGCGGCAGCGTATGTGGTAAAGATGGAGGTAACCCGTTCACTTTTACAGGCGTTTCGAGCGTAGGAACAGGAACATGGACCCAGCAAAGCGGTCCAGGTATCAGCAGTTTTGGAGATGCCAATGTAGCAACCACAACGGTAACTGCAGACACGTATGGCAGCTATGTTTACCGGTGGACCGAAGTGAATAATGGTTGTACTGACTTTGATGAAATTACAGTAACGTATTACGAACCGACATTAGCCGAAGCCGGTCCTGCGACAGCAGAGGAATGCGACCTGAGCATCAACCTTTCAGGAGTACAAAGTATCCCTGGCAGTTCAGCGAGCTGGAGTGTAGTCGCCGGCAATGCAGCCGATATCACCTTCAGCAATGCAACCATCTTTAATCCGACTGCAAACAGCACTACTTATGGCACTTACACCTTTCGCTTAACGGAGACCAACGGTGCGTGCAGCTCAACAGACGATATTACAGTTACCTACACCGATCAGCCTGTGGCCGATGCAGGCAGTGGCGGCAGTGTATGTGGTAAAGATGGAGGTAACCCGTTCATTTTTACAGGCGTTTCGAGCGTAGGAACAGGAACATGGATCCAGCAAAGCGGTCCAGGTATCAGCAGTTTTGGGGATGCCAATGTAGCAACCACAACGGTAACCGCAGACACGTATGGCAGCTATGTTTACCGGTGGACCGAAGTGAATAATGGTTGTACTGACTTTGATGAAATTACAGTAACGTATTACGAACCGACATTAGCCGAAGCCGGCCCTGCAACAGCAGAGGAATGTGACCTGAGCATCAACCTTTCAGGAGTACAAAGTATCCCTGGCAGTTCAGCGAGTTGGAGTATAGTCGCCGGCAATGCAGCCGATATCACCTTCAGCAATGCTACTATCTTCAATCCGACTGCCACATCTACGGCTTATGGCACTTACAGCTTCCGCTTAACGGAGACCAACGGTGTGTGCAGCTCAACAGACGATATTACAGTTACCTATACCGAGCAGCCTGTGGCCGATGCAGGTAGCGGTGGCAGCGAATGTGACCTTGACTTCACCTTCAATGCCAGCCTGAACACCCCAGGCACGGGCATCTGGACGAAGGTAAGTGGTCCTGCAGGAGAGAGCTATGATGATGCTACCCTTGAGGGTGCCACCGTTACGGTGACGACCTATGGCAGTTATGTATTCCGCTGGACTGAGACGAATGGAGGATGCAGCTCCTTTGCCGATGTTACCGTAAACTTCCATGACCAGCCGGTAGCCGAAGCCGGTCCTGCGACAGCAGAGGAATGCGACCTGAGCATCAACCTTTCAGGAGTACAAAGTATCCCTGGCAGTTCAGCGAGCTGGAGTGTAGTCGCCGGCAATGCAGCCGATATCACCTTCAGCAATGCAACCATCTTTAACCCGACTGCTACCAGCACTACCTATGGCACTTACACCTTCCGCTTAACGGAGACCAACGGTGTGTGCAGCTCAACAGACGATATTACGGTCACCTACACCGAGCAGCCTGTGGCCGATGCAGGTAGCGGCGGCAGCGAATGTGACCTTGACTTCACCTTCAATGCCAGCCTGAGCACCACTGGCACGGGCATCTGGACGAAGGTAAGTGGTCCTGCAGGAGAGAGTTATGATGATGCCACCCTTGAGGGTGCCACCGTTACGGTGACGACCTATGGCAGTTATGTATTCCGCTGGACTGAGACGAATGGAGGATGCAGCTCCTTTGCCGATGTCACCGTAAACTTCCATGACCAGCCGGTAGCCGAAGCCGGTCCTGCGACAGCAGAGGAATGCGACCTGAGCATCAACCTTTCAGGAGTACAAAGTATCCCTGGCAGTTCAGCGAGTTGGAGTGTAGTCGCCGGCAATGCAGCCGATATCACCTTCAGCAATGCAACCATCTTCAACCCGACTGCTACATCCACGGCTTATGGCACTTACACCTTCCGCTTAACGGAGACCAACGGTGTGTGCAGCTCAACAGACGATATTACAGTTACCTACACCGAGCAGCCTGTGGCCGATGCAGGTAGCGGCGGCAGCGAATGTGACCTTGACTTCACCTTCAATGCCAGCCTGAGCACCACTGGCACGGGCATCTGGACGAAGGTAAGTGGTCCTGCAGGAGAGAGTTATGATGATGCCACCCTTGAGGGTGCCACCGTTACGGTGACGACCTATGGCAGTTATGTATTCCGCTGGACTGAGACGAATGGAGGATGCAGCTCCTTTGCCGATGTCACCGTAAACTTCCATGACCAGCCGGTAGCCGAAGCCGGTCCTGCGACAGCAGAGGAATGCGACCTGAGCATCCAGTTACTGGGAGTACAAAGTATCCCTGGCAGTTCAGCGAGCTGGAGTGTAGTCGCCGGCAATGCCGCCGATATCACCTTCAGCAATGCAACCATCTTCAACCCGACTGCTACATCCACGGCTTACGGTACCTACACCTTCCGCTTAACGGAGACCAACGGTGTGTGCAGCTCAACAGACGATATTACAGTTACCTATACCGAGCAGCCTGTGGCCGATGCAGGTAGCGGTGGCAGCGAATGTGACCTTGACTTCACCTTCAATGCCAGCCTGAGCACCCCAGGCACGGGCATCTGGACGAAGGTAAGTGGTCCTGCAGGAGAGAGCTATGATGATGCTACCCTTGAGGGTGCCACCGTTACGGTGACGACCTATGGCAGTTATGTATTCCGCTGGACTGAGACGAATGGAGGATGCAGCTCCTTTGCCGATGTTACCGTAAACTTCCATGACCAGCCGGTAGCCGAAGCCGGTCCTGCGACAGCAGAGGAATGCGACCTGAGCATCAACCTTTCAGGAGTACAAAGTATCCCTGGCAGTTCCGCGAGCTGGAGTGTAATCGCCGGCAACGCAGCCGATATCACCTTCAGCAATGCAACCATCTTCAACCCGACTGCTACATCCACGGCTTACGGTACCTACACCTTCCGCTTAACGGAGACCAACGGTGTGTGCAGCTCAACAGACGATATTACAGTTACCTATACCGAGCAGCCGGTGGCCGATGCAGGTAGCGGTGGCAGCGAATGTGACCTTGACTTCACCTTCAATGCCAGCCTGAGCACCCCAGGCACGGGCATCTGGACGAAGGTAAGTGGTCCTGCAGGAGAGAGCTATGATGATGCTACCCTTGAGGGTGCCACCGTTACGGTGACGACCTATGGCAGTTATGTATTCCGCTGGACTGAGACGAATGGAGGATGCAGCTCCTTTGCCGATGTTACCGTAAACTTCCATGACCAGCCGGTAGCCGAAGCCGGTCCTGCGACAGCAGAGGAATGCGACCTGAGCATCAACCTTTCAGGAGTACAAAGTATCCCTGGCAGTTCCGCGAGCTGGAGTGTAGTCGCCGGCAATGCAGCCGATATCACCTTCAGCAATGCAACCATCTTCAACCCGACTGCTACATCCACGGCTTACGGTACCTACACCTTCCGCTTAACGGAGACCAACGGTGTGTGCAGCTCAACAGACGATATTACAGTTACCTATACCGAGCAGCCGGTGGCCGATGCAGGTAGCGGTGGCAGCGAATGTGACCTTGACTTCACCTTCAATGCCAGCCTGAGCACCCCAGGCACGGGCATCTGGACGAAGGTAAGTGGTCCTGCAGGAGAGAGCTATGATGATGCTACCCTTGAGGGTGCCACCGTTACGGTGACGACCTATGGCAGTTATGTATTCCGCTGGACTGAGACGAATGGAGGATGCAGTTCCTTTGCCGATGTCACCGTAAACTTCCATGACCAGCCGGTAGCCGAAGCCGGCCCTGCGACAGCAGAGGAATGCGACCTGAGCATCCAGTTACTGGGAGTACAAAGTATCCCTGGCAGTTCCGCGAGCTGGAGTGTAGTCGCCGGCAATGCCGCCGATATCACCTTCAGCAATGCAACCATCTTCAACCCGACTGCCACATCAACGGCTTATGGTACTTACACCTTCCGCTTAACGGAGACCAACGGTGTGTGCAGCTCAACAGACGATATTACGGTCACCTACACCGAGCAGCCGGTGGCCGATGCAGGTAGTGGTGGCAGCGAATGTGACCTTGACTTCACCTTCAATGCCAGCCTGAGCACTACAGGCACGGGTATCTGGACGAAGGTAAGTGGTCCTGCAGGAGAGAGCTATGATGATGCTACCCTTGAGGGTGCCACCGTTACGGTGACGACCTATGGCAGTTATGTATTCCGCTGGACTGAGACTAACGGAGGATGCAGCTCCTTTGCCGATGTCACCGTAAACTTCCATGACCAGCCGGTAGCCGAAGCCGGCCCTGCGACAGCAGAGGAATGCGACCTGAGCATCCAGTTACTGGGAGTACAAAGTATCCCTGGCAGTTCCGCGAGCTGGAGTGTAGTCGCCGGCAATGCCGCCGATATCACCTTCAGCAATGCAACCATCTTCAACCCGACTGCTACATCCACGGCTTACGGTACCTACACCTTCCGCTTAACGGAGACCAACGGTGTGTGCAGCTCAACAGACGATATTACAGTTACCTATACCGAGCAGCCGGTGGCCGATGCAGGTAGTGGTGGCAGCGAATGTGACCTTGACTTCACCTTCAATGCCAGCCTGAGCACCACAGGCACGGGTATCTGGACGAAGGTAAGTGGTCCTGCAGGAGAGAGCTATGATGATGCTACCCTTGAGGGTGCCACCGTTACGGTGACGGCCTATGGCAGTTATGTATTCCGCTGGACTGAGACTAACGGAGGGTGCAGCTCCTTTGCCGATGTCACCGTAAACTTCCATGACCAGCCAGTAGCCGAAGCCGGTCCTGCGACAGCAGAGGAATGCGACCTGAGCATCAACCTTTCAGGAGTACAAAGTATCCCTGGCAGTTCAGCGAGCTGGAGTGTAGTCGCCGGCAATGCCGCCGATATCACCTTCAGCAATGCAACCATCTTCAACCCGACTGCTACATCCACGGCTTATGGCACTTACACCTTCCGCTTAACGGAGACCAACGGTGTGTGCAGCTCAACAGACGATATTACAGTTACCTACACCGAGCAGCCGGTGGCCGATGCAGGTAGTGGTGGCAGCGAATGTGACCTTGACTTCACCTTCAATGCCAGCCTGAGCACTACAGGCACGGGTATCTGGACGAAGGTAAGTGGTCCTGCAGGAGAGAGCTATGATGATGCTACCCTTGAGGGTGCCACCGTTACGGTGACGACCTATGGCAGTTATGTATTCCGCTGGACTGAGACTAACGGAGGATGCAGCTCCTTTGCCGATGTCACCGTAAACTTCCATGACCAGCCGGTAGCCGAAGCCGGCCCTGCGACAGCAGAGGAATGCGACCTGAGCATCCAGTTACTGGGAGTACAAAGTATCCCTGGCAGTTCCGCGAGCTGGAGTGTAGTCGCCGGCAATGCCGCCGATATCACCTTCAGCAATGCAACCATCTTCAACCCGACTGCTACATCCACGGCTTACGGTACCTATACCTTCCGCTTAACGGAGACCAACGGTGTGTGCAGCTCAACAGACGATATTACGGTCACCTACACCGAGCAGCCGGTGGCCGATGCAGGTAGCGGTGGCAGCGAATGTGACCTTGACTTCACCTTCAATGCCAGCCTGAGCACCCCAGGCACGGGTATCTGGACGAAGGTAAGTGGTCCTGCAGGAGAGAGCTATGATGATGCTACCCTTGAGGGTGCCACCGTTACGGTGACGACCTATGGCAGTTATGTATTCCGCTGGACTGAGACGAATGGAGGATGCAGCTCCTTTGCCGATGTCACCGTAAACTTCCATGACCAGCCGGTAGCCGAAGCCGGCCCTGCGACAGCAGAGGAATGCGACCTTTCCATCCAGTTACTGGGAGTACAAAGCAAACCCGGTAGCACTGCCAGCTGGAGTGTAGTCGCCGGCAATGCCGCCGATATCACCTTCAGCAATGCAACCATCTTCAACCCGACTGCCACATCAACGGCTTACGGTACCTACACCTTCCGCTTAACGGAGACCAACGGTGTGTGCAGCTCAACAGACGATATTACAGTTACCTACACCGAGCAGCCGGTGGCCGATGCAGGTAGCGGTGGCAGCGAATGTGACCTTGACTTCACCTTCAATGCCAGCCTGAGCACCCCAGGCACGGGCATCTGGACGAAGGTAAGTGGTCCTGCAGGAGAGAGCTATGATGATGCTACCCTTGAGGGTGCCACCGTTACGGTGACGACCTATGGCAGTTATGTATTCCGCTGGACTGAGACGAATGGAGGATGCAGCTCCTTTGCCGATGTCACGGTAAACTTCCATGACCAGCCGGTAGCCGAAGCCGGTCCTGCAACAGCAGAGGAATGTGACCTTTCCATCCAGTTACTGGGAGTACAAAGCAAACCCGGTAGCACTGCCAGCTGGAGTGTAGTCGCCGGCAATGCCGCCGATATCACCTTCAGCAATGCAACCATCTTCAACCCGACTGCTACATCCACGGCTTACGGTACCTACACCTTCCGCTTAACGGAGACCAACGGTGTGTGCAGCTCAACAGACGATATTACGGTCACCTACACCGAGCAGCCGGTGGCCGATGCAGGTAGCGGTGGCAGCGAATGTGACCTTGACTTCACCTTCAATGCCAGCCTGAGCACCCCAGGCACGGGTATCTGGACGAAGGTAAGTGGTCCTGCAGGAGAGAGTTATGATGATGCTACCCTTGAGGGTGCCACTGTTACGGTGACGGCCTATGGCAGTTATGTATTCCGCTGGACTGAGACGAACGGAGGATGCAGCTCCTTTGCCGATGTTACCGTAAACTTCCATGACCAGCCGGTAGCCGAAGCCGGTCCTGCGACAGCAGAGGAATGCGACCTGAGCATCAACCTTTCAGGAGTACAAAGTATCCCTGGCAGTTCAGCGAGCTGGAGTGTAGTCGCCGGCAATGCCGCCGATATCACCTTCAGCAATGCAACCATCTTCAACCCGACTGCTACATCCACGGCTTACGGTACCTACACCTTCCGCTTAACGGAGACCAACGGTGTGTGCAGCTCAACAGACGACATTACAGTCACCTACACCGAGCAGCCGGTGGCCGATGCAGGTAGCGGTGGCAGCGAATGTGACCTTGACTTCACCTTCAATGCCAGCCTGAGCACCCCAGGCACGGGTATCTGGACGAAGGTAAGTGGTCCTGCAGGAGAGAGCTATGATGATGCTACCCTTGAGGGTGCCACCGTTACGGTGACGACCTATGGCAGTTATGTATTCCGCTGGACTGAGACGAATGGAGGATGCAGCTCCTTTGCCGATGTTACCGTAAACTTCCATGACCAGCCGGTAGCCGAAGCCGGTCCTGCGACAGCAGAGGAATGCGACCTGAGCATCAACCTTTCAGGAGTACAAAGTATCCCTGGCAGTTCCGCGAGCTGGAGTGTAATCGCCGGCAACGCAGCCGATATCACCTTCAGCAATGCAACCATCTTTAACCCGACTGCTACCAGCACTACCTATGGCACCTATACCTTCCGCTTAACGGAGACCAACGGTGTGTGCAGCTCAACAGACGATATTACAGTTACCTACACCGAGCAGCCGGTGGCCGATGCAGGTAGCGGTGGCAGCGAATGTGACCTTGACTTCACCTTCAATGCCAGCCTGAGCACCCCAGGCACGGGCATCTGGACGAAGGTAAGTGGTCCTGCAGGAGAGAGCTATGATGATGCTACCCTTGAGGGTGCCACCGTTACGGTGACGACCTATGGCAGTTATGTATTCCGCTGGACTGAGACGAATGGAGGATGCAGTTCCTTTGCCGATGTCACCGTAAACTTCCATGACCAGCCGGTAGCCGAAGCCGGCCCTGCGACAGCAGAGGAATGCGACCTGAGCATCCAGTTACTGGGAGTACAAAGTATCCCTGGCAGTTCCGCGAGCTGGAGTGTAGTCGCCGGCAATGCCGCCGATATCACCTTCAGCAATGCAACCATCTTCAACCCGACTGCTACCAGCACTACCTATGGCACTTACACCTTCCGCTTAACGGAGACCAACGGTGTGTGCAGCTCAACAGACGATATTACGGTCACCTACACCGAGCAGCCGGTGGCCGATGCAGGTAGTGGTGGCAGCGAATGTGACCTTGACTTCACCTTCAATGCCAGCCTGAGCACTACAGGCACGGGTATCTGGACGAAGGTAAGTGGTCCTGCAGGAGAGAGCTATGATGATGCTACCCTTGAGGGTGCCACCGTTACGGTGACGGCCTATGGCAGTTATGTATTCCGCTGGACTGAGACTAACGGAGGATGCAGCTCCTTTGCCGATGTCACCGTAAACTTCCATGACCAGCCGGTAGCCGAAGCCGGTCCTGCAACAGCAGAGGAATGCGACCTGAGCATCAACCTTTCAGGAGTACAAAGCAAACCCGGTAGCACTGCCAGCTGGAGTGTAGTCGCCGGCAATGCAGCCGATATCACCTTTAGCAATGCAACCATCTTCAACCCGACTGCCACATCAACGGCTTATGGTACTTACACCTTCCGCTTAACGGAGACCAACGGTGTGTGCAGCTCAACAGACGATATTACAGTTACCTACACCGAGCAGCCGGTGGCCGATGCAGGTAGTGGTGGCAGCGAATGTGACCTTGACTTCACCTTCAATGCCAGCCTGAGCACTACAGGCACGGGTATCTGGACGAAGGTAAGTGGTCCTGCAGGAGAGAGCTATGATGATGCTACCCTTGAGGGTGCCACCGTTACGGTGACGACCTATGGCAGTTATGTATTCCGCTGGACTGAGACTAACGGAGGATGCAGCTCCTTTGCCGATGTCACCGTAAACTTCCATGACCAGCCGGTAGCCGAAGCCGGCCCTGCGACAGCAGAGGAATGCGACCTGAGCATCCAGTTACTGGGAGTACAAAGTATCCCTGGCAGTTCCGCGAGCTGGAGTGTAGTCGCCGGCAACGCAGCCGATATCACCTTCAGCAATGCAACCATCTTCAATCCGACTGCTACCAGCACTACCTATGGCACTTACACCTTCCGCTTAACGGAGACCAACGGTGTGTGCAGCTCAACAGACGATATTACGGTCACCTACACAGAGCAGCCTGTGGCCGATGCAGGTAGCGGTGGCGATGTTTGTGGGAAGGATATTGGTAACGCTTTTGTATTTACTGCTGTAGCCAGTAGTGGTACAGGCACATGGACTCAGCAAAGTGGTCCTGGTATTTCAGTTTTTGCGGATGTCAATTTAGCAACAACCTCTGTTTCAGTAGATACTTATGGAACATACACCTACCGATGGACAGAAAATAATGGCGTATGTTCAGATTTTGATGAAGTGACTGTAAGGTTTTATGAGCCAACAGTGGCAGACGCGGACAGGGGTAATGGTTCACCCTATGATGAGTGCGATCAGACATTTTTACTAGACGCAGTGCCAAGCGTATCAGGAAGTAATGGCGCGTGGTCAATGTTAAGTGGGGCAGGCATAGCTACTTTTACAAACAGCACAAGTCCAACTACTCAGGTAACGGTTAGTGCATATGGTAATTATGTATTCCGTTGGACAGAATCTAATGGCATTTGCGTTAGCAGTGATGATGTTGAAGTAAACTTCTATTTACAGCCGGTAGCCAATGCCGGTTCGGGCGGCAGCGAATGTGATCTTGACTTTGTCTTTAATGCTTCGCCTAGTATCGGAAATGGATTATGGTCACAAACGAGTGGTCCTGGTATCTCGTCATTCGTTGATGCCAGTAATTCCGCCACAAGTGTTTCGGTGGATACTTATGGTACATATGTGTATCGCTGGACGGAGAATAATAACGGATGCATCGATTATGATGAGATTACTGTGAGTTATAATCAGTCACCTACCGTGGTGAGCGTGGCTGATAATGGTACGGTTCTTTGTGAGCCAGCCACTATCAGCCTTAGTGGTCAAATTGGTGGCGGGGCAACTACAGGTAGCTGGAGCTTAATATCAGGAGGGACTGGTACTCTCAGTGCGAGTAGTCTTACCGCAACTACCGTAACAGCCACTTATATTGTTTCTCCAAACGAATATGGGCCGCTGGTTTTCAGACTAACAACTGATGATGCTGATGGAGCGGGTCCTTGTACAGCAGATTTTGCAGAAACAACGATAACGGTCAATCAGAAGGCGCAGGTATTTGCCGGATCCGATTTTGAAATTTGTGAAGATGAAGAGGCAACGATCAGTGGTACAATAGGAGGTGCAGCAGCTTCTGCAACGTGGAGTGGGGGAGCTGGTACATTTGGAGATATCAATAGTCTTACTACTACCTATGCCCCAACGATAGCTGAAATTAATGCAGGATTTGTGATTCTTACTCTCACCACTAATGATCCTGATGCCACCGGACCTTGTACTCAGGAGAGTGATGATGTCCGGGTAACTATTAACAAACTACCTGAAGTGGCTCTTACAGGCTTGAATTCTGTTTATGCTGAAAATGATGCTCCTGTAGAGATGGAGGGGTTCCCTTCAGGCGGAACATATACCGGTCCGGGAGTCAACTCAGGTACTAATATATTTGACCCCTCTAACGCAAATATTGGTAGCGGAACGCCTAACCTGATTGTATATGAATATATGCATCCAATTACAGGGTGTGTTAATTCTGATACTGTGGAGGTTTTGGTCAATGCAGCGACCACTATCAATTTTACTGTTGATGGAGCTACAATTGACAACAATACGGGCAATCAGCAAATTTGTGCAGAGCAGGGTCTGGTACGGTTATTTGGCAGTCCTTCAGCATCTACAGGTTTGTCGCCAACTAACTTCACCAGTACTACACCAGGTTTGATAACACAATCCGGAGGGCAATACTACATTCAAACAGATGGTTTTGGACTTGTGTCCGACACGGTCAATATAAAATATACTTATACCAACTCTGATAATGTTACCACCATTATATTTAAGGATGTTATCATTTTTGGTAGCCCTGTTGCTGACATATTTGTTACCAATTCTTGCATAGAGGATGTCATTACGTTTACTGATAATACTTCGGTACCTTCATCAACTTCACTATTGAGTTGGGTTTGGGACTTTGGAGATGGAACATTCAGTAATCAACAAAATCCTACACATACTTATGAAGATCCGGGAATATATACTGTTAAATTAACAGCAACAACAGTTCAGGGATGTTCAGATCAGACTACGCAGGTGGTAAGAGTTGGAGAAGTTCCCATGGTAAATTTTGACAGATCTGAAATTTGTAACGGTGACGCAACAGAGTTCCGTGACTTATCAGACGCCGGGTCTATCAGTACGATAATTAATCATACCTGGGATTTTGGAGATGGTGAAGTGATCACCGGACCATCCAATGATGCAGTTCCACCAGGAACACACGGAGGAAGGACCACGGGTACTTATAAGGATCCGTTTCATGAATATATTAATGTGGGTAATTATGATGTTACCTTAACTGTAGAAACAAATGATGGCTGCGTCAATGCGGTTACAAAAAGGGTGTTTATTTTACCATTTAATGTAATTACCATACTGCCGGAAACTGCTTATGAAGAAGATTTTGAAATTGATGCAGGTGGATGGGTAGCACAATCCAATGATGATGCGGTAGGAGATTCCAGCTGGGTTTGGAGTGTACCGAATGGTTCTGTAATTAATAGTCCTGGAAACAAGGCATGGTGGACAGGCGGTAATTCTGGTTCCTATTACCCATCGGAGGATTCTTATATCAACGGACCTTGTTTTGATATTTCTGGCCTAAACAGACCTATGCTGGCTATGGATATTTGGGTCGATACTCAAGAGGGATTTGATGGTGCTGTATTACAGTATTCGATAGATGGTGGTATAAGCTGGCAAAATATAGGAGCCATAAATGAGGGTATTAACTGGTATAATACGCAGGGTATTATCAGTCGACCAGGAGATAGGCCGGGTAATTTTAATGAAGGAGATCAGGGGTGGACTGGGCAAACCGGAGGATGGGTATCTGCAAGGTTTAGCCTGGATGAAATACCAGTGGGTGAAAGAGATCTTGTAAGATTAAGAATTGCTTTTGCCAGTGATGCCAACAACCCGCAGGGTACTGATCTAAATGGTTTTGCCTTTGATAATGTATTTGTGGGCAACAAAACAAGAACAGTATTGATTGAACATTTTGCAGATAGCGAACTGGAAATAAGTAATCAGGCGAGTGATCACTTTGAGCAAATCAAAATGAACCAGATAGTAGCCACCGGGGTTTCTGATTTCACATTATTAGAGTACCATATAGCCAATTCTGGTGGCGACCCATTTAATAAGGATAATCCCGGGGACCCAAGTGCTAGGTCGCTTTACTATGGTGTTTCACAGGCACCAAATGCAGTGCTTGGAGGTAATCAGTTTAATGGCAATCCATTCGAGATTTCTGCAATTGACATTGATAAGAGATCTTTGGAGGATCCGCTTTTTGAAATCTCCATAGACACACTTTCAAGTGAAGAAAAGACGCTGATCGCAGATGTAACTGTAGAGGCACTTACAACATTTTCTGAAGAGGTTACAGTTCATTTGGCACTTGTAGAAACGGAGATATCCCACGGCGGCAATGTTTATCATAATGTATTGAAGAAGCTACTGTTTGGTGGTAATGGTGAAAGTCTTGCTCTTAACTGGGTTCCTGGAACGACCAAAACATTAAGGGCTGAGTGGAACATTGGCATCCCTATTTACAATCCGGATAAGCTGGAATATATAGCATTCGTGCAGAATAAGACTACCAGGGAAGTATATGCAACGGCCACCACGGCAGCACCTCCGAAGGAGGCTGAAACTGTTACAGGTTTGGATAATGATCTTCTTTCTCAGGCAAAAAACATAAGTGTCTATCCAAATCCGGCTGATAGAGTATTAAATTTTGCCATTGCTGAAAAGGCTCTGGATACATACACATGGAAGATTGTGGATCAGAGAGGTGTAACGATGCAGGAAGGAAGAATGAAGTTTGATAAAGGCTTATACAGTGCCAATATTGAAAATCTGGCCAATGGTGTGTATTATGTAGTGATAGGTACGGATGATAAAGCTTTGATATACAGAAAGCTTGCTGTTATGAACAGGAAATGATTTAAATGAGCCATAATAATGGATTCATGCTTAATCCTCAATGGTTCTGTTAAGACCTATGATACAAGCCACTTCCTCAGCAATATTCATATCTTTTAACTTATGACATTGTTGTTTGACGATGTCTCTTGAAATATTAATTAGACTGAGGTTTTCTTTGATCTGCTGAGGGATTGAAGTTTCAGATCTTGAGTCATAAATGAGTAATTTTGGTTTTAGCCTCCAGTAAAGCAGGCATTCCTCCATGCTAAAGAAATTGAATACTTTATGTCGGGTTATTTTTTCAATGGCAAGACTCAACATATTCCGGTCATAGGAATCAGAGTCGATCAGGAAAATTACACCATCACGTTTTTTCATAGGGCTAACTATTTTAAAATAGCTTGCGCCAATAAATATGCCTGTAATAAAAAAAGCCCTGATTGAGGAATAGAGCCCTACTTAGTGATAGGAGTAATCCCAATATGGGAATATTGTTTCATATTGTGACTACAGATTATTAAGAGCCTTTTGAAGCTCCTTAAAAGCTAGCTGACACTTACTGGAAAGTGTGTTGACGAGAGCAGGGATTTCGTCCGTCTCGTAATTTTCTCTACCATTATCCTCTATTTTCTTTATTATAGGCTTAAGAGATTCAATTCCCATAAATGTAATTGAAGGTTTTAGTTTATGGGCTACATCGCCTACTTTATTCCAGGCCATCTTGCTGATCTGCTTTTGCATTTCATTAATGGCGGAAGGGGTGTTGGTGATGAAAGTTTCTATCATATCTCTCATAAATACCTTATCACCATCACAGACGTTGGTAAGGTAAGTGAGATCAGTTACTTTATCATGCGTGGCTTCTATGTATTCGTTTTCAATGGGCTGAAGTGGTTTTTCTTTAGCGAATTTGGTAATTACCTTATACAGATCTTCCGGCTGGAATGGTTTTGACAGGTAATCATTCATGCCCACTTCCATACATTTCTCGTTATCTCCTTTGATGGCGTTGGCGGTTAGAGCAATGATCGGAATATAACTTTTTGGTGGTTTTAGCCCTCTTCTTATATTTTTGGTTGCCTCATACCCGTCCATAACAGGCATTTGTATGTCCATCAGTATGATATCATAATCATTTGTCCTTAATCTTTCAAGTGCGATATAGCCATTTTCAGCACCATCTACTTCACATTGCCATTTTTTTAGAATGTTTAGGGCATATAACCGATTAATGTCGTTGTCTTCTACCAAAAGTACTTTTAAACCCTTAAAAGAATAGCGTGGAGTGGTCTTGGCTTTGGAAGACTGTGGCTGAACCAGATCCTTAATTTGTCCGGATTCATAGGGAATTACAAAAACGAATTTGGTGCCCTTGCTCTCCATACTTCTTACTTCAATGGTGCCGTTTTGTAATTCTACAAGTTGCTTGACGATAGAAAGGCCAAGGCCCGTTCCGCCATACCTGCGGGTAACACTTTCATCGGCCTGGGTAAAGCTTTCGAAGATATGATTAACCTTTTCTTTAGGTACACCTACACCGGTATCACTAACGGTAAATCTGATATAATGTGTCTTGTCTTCTTTGCGGTCCAGCTCAACCTTAACATTAATTTCGCCTATATGAGTGAATTTGACAGCATTACTGATGAGGTTAATAAGTATTTGGTTTAACCGTACCGGGTCTCCAAGCAATACTGTGTCAGCATTAGGGTCAATACTATATTTTAACTCTATCCCTTTTTCTTTACACTGAAATTGAAAAGTATCAATAACAGCGCTGAGCTGGTATTTTATGTTAAAACCAATTTTTTCCAGCTTTAATTTTCCTGATTCGATCACGGACAGATCCAGAATGTCATTAATAATTACCTTTAAGTTTTCTGTTGAGTTTTTAATGGCATTCAGGTAGCTTACCCTGTCTTCTTCGCTGGTAGCCTCTGTCAAAAGGTTGACCATTCCCGCTATTCCATTGATGGGCGTCCTTATCTCATGACTCATGTTGGCCAGAAATTGCTCTTTGGCCTTTTGCGCTCTGAGCAACTCTTCAGCATCTTTTTTGCGTTGCGTAATATCCCTGCAATCAAGAATAAGCCCTTCAAAACCCTCTTTGTGTTTTAAGTTTATAGAGTTAAACTCCAAATACTTGTAGGAACCGTCTTTGCACAAAAAACGGAATTCGATACTTTCATCATATGGTTTTGTGGTGCTTTTTTCGAACTCTGCCTTAAAGTTTCTCAGTGTTTCCGGCTCTACAAAATCAAAGAATATTTTACCGATCAGGCTGAAAGGTGCATGTCCGAGTGTTTCTTCCACGGACGGATTGTGATACAAAATGTTCCCATTGTAGTCTACGATAAAGATAATATCCGAACCATCCTCTACAACAGCTTTATAAAAGGCTCCTTTATTTACATAATCGGCCAGACTTTTTATTGCTTCCATTTACTTTACTTAACAGGTTCATCTTCCATTTCCTTCAGGTACCGATAAATGGTAGATTTACCGATATCAAGTTTATCTGCTACCTGTAGTACATTGTTATCATACTTGTCAAGGTAATACCTGATAATCTTAAAGGTGTAATCCCTGAGGGTCATTTCCTCAAACAGGAAATTTGTCTCTTTTGATACGCTGTTAAAACTAATGTCATCAGCATTTATTTCATTATCATTGGCCATAACAGCCGCCAATTCCATAATGGATTTCAGCTCACGTACATTGCCCGGGAAGGGATAACTAAGCAGTTTTTCCTGGGCTTCTCCGGATAGCCTCAGGATTGGCAAGTCATTTTCTTTGGCAAATGATTGTAGGAAATGTTTGGCCAGTATTACAATGTCATTACCACGATCGCGCAGAGGAGGGAGGTGAACGGGGAGCCCCAGTAACCTGTAATAAAGGTCTTCTCTGAAATTGCCTTTTTTTACTTCCTCCGCAAGATCGCGGTGAGTGGCTACAATTAGTCTGATATCTAGTTTAATAATTTCGTTACCACCGATTCTGGTCAGCTCACGCTCCTGTATTACCCGCAGGAGTTTAGCCTGCAGGTTCAGGTCCATTTCACCGATTTCGTCAAGAAAAATGGTGCCAGCCTCGGCTTCCTCAAACTTCCCGATACGTCTTGTATTGGCCCCAGTAAAAGCGCCTTTTTCATGACCGAAAAGTTCACTCTCCATAAGCTCTGACGGAATGGCGGCTATATTTACAGCCACAAAAGGTTTCTTTTTACGCTTTGAATTATAATGAATAGCTTTGGCTACCAACTCCTTTCCGGTTCCCGTTTCACCGGTAATAGAAACGGTTATATTGGTTTTTACAGCCTTTTCAAGCAAGGCGAATACCTTTTTTAATGCACCACTACTGCCAACAATACTTTTGTCAAACTCATACTTCTCTGAAATCTCCTGCTTAAGGTGGTCGATTTGTTTAACCAGAGATATATTTTGCCGCGCATTATTGATGGTGTTAAGCAGCCTGTTTTTGGTGTCTTCATCTTTTGTGATGTAATCATAGGCACCAAGTTTCAGGAGCTCCACAGCTGTGCCAATTTTTTCCTGCGCTGAAATAATTATGACCTGAATGTTATCGAAAGCTTTGATCTCAGCCAAAACCTTTTCTCCGGGCATGTCAGGCAGTGTATAGTCAAGGGTAATTATTGATGGTTTTTGGTACAGGTTATCCAGACAGTCTTTACCTGTTGAGAAGGTTGAAACTTCAAAGTCGGGATTAAGACTGAGCACATACTGCAAAAATTTGGTATAAGCAGGATCGTCTTCGACAATGAATATTTTAACCGGTTCCTGTTCGTACATACTGTTTTGGTTTTTAAGTTAGGTATCTAAAGATAATATAAGTATTTAATTAATAAGAAAGGTTCATTTTGAATACTTTGAAAAAATTATTCCTTACCTATTGATTTAACAAAAAGCTTCTTTTACTTTGAAATGCTAAGCCGGAAGGTTTTATAGAATAAATAACTATTTTAGTTGGTCCAAATTAATTTAAAGTATGATTGAAGAATTTAAAAACTTAACCCAGGAAGAGGTTGAAGTTATGTACAAGGTTCCAGTGCTGGTATCTATCTTAATAGCAGGGGCTGATAATGACATAGACAGGTCTGAAATAAAGCAGGCAGTGAGCCTTTCAAAAACCAAACAGACGAAGGCCAGAGAAGACCTTATCAACTACTATAAGGAAGCCGGCAAGGACTTTGAAGATAAAATGAAAGTAATGATCCAACAGTATCCTGTACGTGCTGAGGAAAGAAACCCACTCATTATCTCAGAATTGGAAAGACTGAATAGCATATTACCTAAGCTGGATAATAAGTTTGCTCAAGAGTTTTATAGCAGTATTAAAGACATCGCAAAAAAAATTGCTGAATCATCAGGTGGCCTGTTAGGATATATGGCTGTCGGGTATGAAGAGTCGAAGTTGATAGCTCTGGATATGGTTAAGGATCCTGCAAAATAGATATTATGTCGAATGGTCGTACCTTAATAGGAAGTGCGGTAGTACCTTTTAGATTTGTATTTCTCATGTGGCTATCTTTTGTGGTAGACTTTTTATTAGGGTACGACCTGACAGTTTTTGGCATTTGGCCAAGAACGCTCATGGGAGGTATTGGTATTATAACTGCTCCCTTGATCCACGCCAACTATATCCACCTGCTTTCCAATACCATTCCATTATTATTTTTAGGGGTGGTGTTATTCTATTCCTATTACAGAATTGCTTCCGGGGTTTTTCTGAGATGCTATTTTTTTACTAATCTGCTGGTATGGATTTTTGCAAGACCATCTTTCCATGTGGGAGCCAGTGGTTTGGTATATGGTATTGCGTCTTTTTTGATTTTTTACGGGTTCATGAGGAGGGATTTTAAATCCATTTTCATCTCATTGATTGTGCTTCTTGTATATGGATCCATTTTTTATGGAGTTTTGCCGGTCAATTCTCACGTTTCCTGGGAGTCACATTTGGCGGGTGCTATTGTCGGAATACTAACTGCTTATAGTTACAGGAAGGTTAAGGCGTGAGTGGTAGGTTTTATTGAGTAGCTTATCTAACAATAGTTTAAAGCCTTAAAGTACGCATTTTTACCCCCTAAGGATCTCGCTGAGTTCGCTTAACATACTGACGATTATTCTTCTTTTTCATAACGTTACTTTTTGTGTAACGCTGTTTCAGGACGGGACAAATAGACAAAAAAAGCCGCCTAAGTATTACTTAAGCGGCTTCTTTGATTTCTTTAAAATAAACCTTATGGCTGTACTTTTACATCAATTTCAATGTATCCGTCAGATCCGTCAGTTCCATTGATTTCTGTAACCCTGATCAAACCTTTTTTACCATAGTGGTCCACAAATTCGATGATATTACCTGCAGCTAATTGGTTTATTCTTTGTGATGTAGGCTTCGTAACAAAACTTAAGTCACCTGATACAGCAATTGCATCAAAATCAGCAGAGGTTTTGCTGGAAAGAGCAAAATATGCAGTATTTAAAGCATCGCTAGTGTTAGCTATAGTCTCAATATCAATTACACTGGATGGGTAATCATCTGTAGAGGCTAGAGAAGCTTTACCTGTTGCACCATAATAATATCCAAAATCCCAAAAGTCAACGTACTCTTCACCTTGATTAATTTTATAAACTTGGCCATCAAGAAGTGAAATAAAGGTTTCAGAACTTCCATCCGCTAATGGAGCATCGAGTAACTTGGCTGAGAATGACTTTACTTCAGCAGCCTCATTAGCACCACCATAATTTAGTGTAATTGTTCCAGGGCCTACGGCTAACCTTTGTGTTTGGTCTCTGTAATCACCACGGCCTGTAGTCGTCCATAATTCATAAACTACTGTACCTGACCCTACACCTGATGGAACAGGTAACGTAAGTTCATAAACAATTCCATTTGAATTGGCAGCTTCAATATCAATAGATCCATCAGCTTTTTTATCAACGTTTGCAGTAATTTCAAAAGGTTCATCTCCCTGTCCGCCAACGTTTTGTGTAATGTACAACCTTCTCATGCTTGCAGAGGTTGAAAGGAAGGTAACTCTTGCCTTTATCGTTGATTGTGTATTGGCATCAACGTTAACAGTAGCTGTAGTAGTATCCCCTGTAGCAGCTTCAGATAGTCTTAGTATCGCATCATATTCCGCGTTAGGGTCTACTGGTGTTATTTCATCGTTGTCATCACAACTGGCGAAAAACATCAGACCACTTAACAAGGTCATCATAAATCCTAGTTTCATAGTTTTTTTCATAATTTCAATTTTTGGTTCTTTAGTTATTGTCATACGCTTAATACATAAACTATACCAGTTTCTCGGTATAGGTAACTCCGTCGTATACGTATTTAAATGCGAAAGTATACAGTTTTGTTTTATTTATGTAGAGAAATTGACACAACTATTTTTTGATTTTTTTGTTATTCGACCAGCGGTTTTATCCGTCGATAATTAGCATTTTTTTTAATGGATCGTAACATCCTGTTATTCAAATTAATCACTACTACTTGCAGATTCCAAGGACCGTTTTTATCGAATCAATTTCGTTGATGTAATTCCCTCCATATTTATTTGCAGACTTTTAGTCATTACTAACTAATCTGCTATTTTTGCCTATCACACATTATTGATTTATGGCTGTAACTCCTGAAAGCGTACTTAAGGATTTAAAAAGTAAAAAATATGCCCCCGTTTATTTTCTTCAGGGAGATGAGACCTACTATATAGATATGATCTCAGGTTATATTGAGAATCATATACTGACCGAGAGCGAGAAGGGGTTTAACCAAACGATATTATATGGCCGGGATGTGAATATGAATACCATACTTACCAATGCCAGGCGTTTTCCTATGATGTCTGAAAGGCAGGTGGTAATAGTCAGGGAAGCTCAGACCGTTGGTGATATAAATAAGGAATCAGGACAGAAGCTGCTTACCGACTATATTCAGAATCCGGTACCTTCGACCATACTTGTTTTCTGCCATAAAAATAAAACTCTTGATAAGAGAAAGGCTCTTGGTAAGCTGATTGAAAAGCATGCAATTGCGCTTACTACAAAAAAGCTGTATGATAACCAGGTGCCGGTATGGGTGGAGAATTATATTAAAGACAAAGGTTTTGGAATAACACCAAAAGCAGTACAAATGCTGGCTGACTCTATAGGTAATGACCTGGAGCGTTTGGCCAATGAGGTTGATAAAATGCTTATTAACTTCAAAGAAAAAGTTCAGATCGATGAAGCCATTGTACAACGCTATGTGGGCATAAGTAAGGACTATAATGTATTTGAATTACAAAAGGCATTAATGACCAAGGATGTGGTCAAGGCTAATAAAATAGTTAACTACTTTGAGGCAAATGCCAAAAAGAACCCCATAATACCGATAGTGGCTATTTTATTTGCTTTCTACAGCAAGTTGTTAATGGCTTTTCATGCCAAAGACAAGTCCGAGAGAAACCTGGCCTCGGTGCTTAAGGTGAGCCCGTATTTTGTGAAAGACTACATTTATGCCATGAAAAACTACAGTCCAATGCAGGTAGTCAACAATATTCATTTTATCAGGCAGGCTGACCTGAAGTCCAAAGGGGTTGACAACATTTCTGCTACAGACGGGCAGATACTTAAAGAACTGGTATTTAAATTATTGCACTAGTATGCGGGCTTTAATGCCGTAGCCTAACTATTTTATTATAGCAGTAAATAACTTTTTGTAATTGTTTCGTTTATAGAGAAAGCTTGTCTTTTTATTATCAAAAAAGAATAACAAATAGATGCGATTAAAATATAGTCTTGTGTTTCTTGCTTTCATAAGCATTTCCGCATGGAGCCAGAACACAGTATACCAATCTGAATCAAATACACTCTTCAGAAAAGGCCTTGAATTGCTGGATAAATCGGACTATACTGCCGCCAGGGAGAGTTTCGAGCGATTTGTAGAACAATCTGATGATGATATTCGGAAAATTGATGCAGAGTATTACATAGCCTTTAGCGCTCTAAGCCTTTACCATAGTGACGGAGAAAAGCTTATAGAGGACTTTATACGTAAACACCAGAACCATCCCAAAGCTGCTGTTGCCTATCTTGAGTTAGGTAATTTTTACTTTGCGCAGAAGAATTATAATAAAGCAGTAAAATACCTTTCGAAAGTTAACCTCTCTTTGGTTACCGAGAAGCAGCGACAGGAAACCCGTTTTAAGCTAGGTTATGCTCACTTTAGTCAGCAGGAATTCAATGAAGCATTAAATTACTTTAATGTACTCAAAAGGCAGACTACCCCATATGCAGCAGCATCGAGCTACTATGCCGGCTATATTGAGTATGAGAATGGTGAATACGACAAAGCCATAGCAGACCTTGAAAGAGCAGAGCAGAGCGAAGCTTATAAATCAGTAGTCCCGGGGATGATAGCCAATGCCTATTATAAGCAGAAACGATACGATGACCTCATTGCGTATAGCAAAAAGGTTTTGGCTGCTTCCGGAAGTGTCAATCAAAAGGACTTTTATTTGCTTACGGCAGATGCCTATCTTAATAAAGGGAATTTTAAGCAGGCAGCGGAATACTATGCCCTGTATAACGATCAGATCAATAACCCATCCGCTGACATACGCTATCGTGCAGGATATGTTAATTATCGGTTGGGAAATAACGAAGAGGCTATAAACAATTTAAAGCATGCGGCTTCCGACCGTGACAGTATAGGAATATACGCCTCGTATTATTTAGGTATACTCTATTTGAAGGAGGGAAACAAGCTTTATGCGCTTACAGCATTTGATAATGCAAGAAAGAACAAAATAAGTATGAACTTACGGGAAGAAGGAGCTTATCAGTACGGAAAGATCAATTATGACCTGGGGCGTTCTGAAGATGCTATTGAAGCTTTCCGGTTGTTTATAACCAATTACCCGAAGAGCAGTCATATTGATGAGGTAAATGACCTGCTTTCAGAAGCCTATCTCAACAGTAATAATTATAACCTTGCCATCGAGCATATTGAAAATATGCGGTCCATGAATAAAAGCATGGAGAAGGTATATCAAAAAGCAACTTATTTCAAAGGAGCAGAGCTTTTTAATAAGGGTGATTACCGCCAATCAATAGATTTGTTTAAAAAGTCTCTGAAACACCCCATAGATCCTGAGTATGTATCTATGGCCAATTTATGGGCTGCTGAGGCGTATTCGGTAGGGCAGAGGTACGAAGAGGCCATTGGACATTATCAGGCCATTATTGGTAACCCCTATGCAAGAAGCTCTTCCTCTGGTCTGAAGGCAAGGTATGGGCTTGGATATGCCTATTATAATACAAAGGCGTACGGTAAGGCATTGGTACATTTCAAAGAGTATGTCACTCAGCTTGAGCCGGCAAACGATAAATTATACTATGACGATGCTTTGTTGCGACTGGCGGATTGCTACTACGTATCCAAATCATATGATAACGCACTAAGGTATTATAATCAGGCCATTAAGTTTAATAAGGTAGATAATGATTATGCACAGTTACAGGCAGGGATTGTATTGGGTATTCAGGGAAATGTGGCTTTGGCCGGAGAGCGATATGATTTCATCATTAATAACTATTCGCGGTCAAGATATTATGATGATGCCTTGTTTCAGAAAGCCCAGTTGAATTTTGAGAAAGGACTTTATGAAGAGGCGGTTAACGGTTTTTCCAGTTTGATTTCTCAGCGATCTTCGAGTCAGTATACGCCGTATGCGTATATGAGAAGAGCTTCTTCCTATTACAACCTGAAGCAATATGACAAATCTATAAGCGATTACAAGAAAATACTGGATACATATCCAACACACTCAATAGCTTCCGAAGTGCTATTACCCTTGCAGGAAGTGCTTAATATTCAAAACAAGTCAGCTGAATTTGAGGGCTATCTAACGCAATTCAAAAAGGCAAACCCTGAGAAAAAAGGAATTGAAAATGTGGAGTTTGAAACTGCCAAAAACCAATATTTTAACCTTGATTATCAGAAGTCTATTGCTTCATTCAGGGACTATGTCCGCAATTACCCTGACAACCCAAAGGTGCCGGAGGCAAAGTATTATATAGCAGAGTCATATTATCGCTTAAGCGAGTTTGACAAAGCACTTGAAGTGTATAATGACCTTTTGGCAAAAGGCACGTCTAATCAGTTAAGCCGTATTATTCATCGAATTGCCGAAATCGAATACAGGGCAGGCAGGTATGAAAATGCAGCCTATTTCTACTATCGTTTGGTTAGTGCCGCGAACAGTAAAAAGGAACAGTATTACGGTTGGGCCGGACTGATGGAATCTTACTATCTCCTTGGAAAATATGATTCAACAAACCATTATGCTAACATTATTTTGGAAAAAGGTAATGTAAATATCAGCTCGCAGAATAAGGCATCTCTTTATTTGGGTAAGGCTGCCTATGCAAAGGGCAATTATGAAGATGCCAAAGACGAATTTTTGAATACGCTCAATACGGCTAAAGATGAACATGGCGCGGAAGCTCAATATTTATTGGGACAAATATTTTACAACAACAAGCAATATCAACAGTCAGTAGAAGCTCTTATAGAGATTAATAACAGCTTTAATATTTATGAAGAATGGGTAGGAAAGGCCTATCTGTTGCTGGCAGATAATTACGCGGCTTTGGGGGATTATTTTCAGGCCAAAGGTACACTGAAATCGATTATTGAAAACTTTCCTTTGGAACATATCCGTATGAAGGCTAAAGCTAAGCTAATAGAAATAGAACAGATGCAGAAGACCAAAGATAGTAGTAAAATTGATGAATCTGATAGTTTAACTATTGATATAAAAGATATTGAAAATTAATAACTTAAGTGTTTGTTATAGATAAAATCTATCACTGAAAAATGAGATATTTTGAAAGATATATAGGGGCAATTTTACTGTTAGCTCCGCTTACATTGTCCGCTCAGGATGGATGGGAAAACGATGGCGAGATTGAAAATGTAGAGATAGAGATCGTTAAGGACCGTGAGATCAAATTACCTGCTGCAAGCCGAAATTTTGAGAAAATCCCTCCGACAACCGTTGATGTGGGAAAACAGGAAATCGAATACTTTTATAACAATATAAACTTTGACCTGCCTGACCTGAATGTAAGGGTGAGGCCTTTGAGAATTAAGGATGAGCGATTGTCTAAGCTTTATGGTAATTATGTAAAAGCAGGATTTGGTAACTATACCACTCCATATGTTGAGGGTTTCTTTAATAGTAAAAGGAGTAAAGAATATAGTTATGGAGCACACTTTAATTACTTACATTCTAAGAAAGGGCCGGTGGATGATGATAACTCAGGGTCTGGTAAAATAGATGTTGACCTGTTTGGAAAGTACTTTACTAAAAAGGCTACTTTCAGCGGCGACATAGGCTTTAACCAAAGACTGTATCATTTTTACGGATATCCTGAAGGGCAAGAGGTGGATTCAGATACACTTAAGCAATTCTATAACAATTATTACCTCAAAGGTAGTGTGTCGAACACCGAGGAGAAGTCTGATTTCAAATATAATACCGGAGTGAGGTTTGATTATTTGAAGGATAACAGGGATGCCTCAGAAACTGATGCACAACTCAATATTAAGCTGGAGTATGCGCTAAGTGATCAGTCGTTTGTCAGGCTTGGCGCAGACCTGGAAACTATTAACAGGGAGGATGACCTTGTGGAGAAAGACGCCCGTAATTTATTTCGTTTAAGGCCTGCATTCGGATTTGAGTATGAAGGGTTTAAAATTGAAGCAGGTTTTAATGCAGTTTATGAAAATGATACGCTGGGTGATTCGGATAAAATGCATTTTTATCCAACCGCAAAGGCGAGCTATCCTTTGTCGGAAAGTGTAGAGTTGTATGCAGGTATTGGTGGTGACATTAAAAAGAATACATTAAAAACCTTTTCAGAGGAAAATCCCTTTGTAGATGCTAACATCAATATTTACCATACAAATAAAACATTTGATTTATATGGAGGGATTAATGGTAAATTAAGCAGTAAACTTGGCTTTGGAGCAGGCTTTAGTGCGGCCAACTATAAAAACATGTATTACTTTATTAACTCACCTGCTGATCAGTCCAAGTTTGATGTTATATACGATACCGGCAACACCGCAGTATTTAATATTTTTGGTCAAATAAGCCTCAATACAGAAGAAAGGTTCAGGTTAACTGCCAGGGGCGATTATTGGGGTTATGCAGTGGATGAAGTTGAAGAAGCCTGGCACAAGCCAAATTATAAGATATCATCTCTGGCCAGTTATAATTTGTTCGATAAATTTCTTTTTACTGCGGAAGCATACGCTATGGGAGGAATTATGGCCAGGGATACGGAAACAGGAGATGCTGTAAAACTTGATGCACTTTTTGATCTTAATTTTAAAACCGATTATCTGGTGTCAGACCAGGTATCTGTTTTCCTGCAATTCAATAATATCTTTTCAAAAGAATATGAGGTTTACTACCATTATCCGTCACGGGGGTTGCAGTTTATGGCAGGTCTGACTTATAGTTTTTAGCCTATTTAGTAGATTTTAAATGAATTAATATTCCTATATTGGGAGTATTGTAGCAAAATGATAGTTTGTATCGTGTAGTTTGCCACAGTGAAAAATTAAATTATTTTTGTAAGACCAAGTTTAAGGCAACTATTAAAAATTCAACCATGGCTAAGAAAGATAAAAACGACGAGATAGAAGATAACGATAATATAAATAAAGGTTCAGGGGATGATTTTAACGAAGCGGATGATAGTTTTGGTTTGCCCGATGTAGATTATCAACCACTGGACAGGGATGAGGATACCCCGGATGAAGAGGAAAATACAGAGGAGCCTGAGTCTGATCAGACTTATTCATATACTGAAACGGAAGATTCTTATACGCAGGAAGACTCGTACACCCAAGAGGACGAGCCAGATGATTATTCCAGTACCTATGAAGAACCACATGTGGAGTCGGAAAGTGCTTATGTGCCAGGAAGTTATAAGCCTCCAAAAGATAATTCAATAATGCCAAAAGTTCTGGCTTTGGTATTTGTGCTATTACTTGCAGGAGCAGCTGTTTGGTGGTTTGGCTTTTATCAGCCGGCCAGGGAAGCTGAACAAAAAGCTAAACTGGAGCAGCAGAAGCGAATGGAAGAGCAGAAGCAACGGGAGGCCGAAGCCCAAAGAGAGCGTGAGAGGCTTGAGCGTGAGCAGGCGCAGCGGGAGGAGGAAGCCCGGTTAGCGGCAGAAGAAGCGGAACCTAAAATTGGTAATATCGAAACAATTTCTTCACGAACAGGCCGTTACTATGTAGTAATTGCTAGTGCTATTGATGAAGACCTGGCCATGGACCATGCCAAAAAGCTGAGTAAGGGAGGTGTAAGTACAACCATAATAGAACCTTTTGGAAACAGTAAATTTCATAGAATAGCGGTAGAAAACCATGATACCTGGGCTGCAGCAGAAGCATCTGCAACAGACCTGAGAGGTCAGTATGGTGATGGTGTTTGGGTAATTAAATATTAATATGATTTTAGCGATATTAGCGCAGATTACAACTAGCGTAGATACATCCGGAGTGAGCGAAGAACTCAAATCCGAATCAGTTCTGGACCTCCTTTTTAAAGGAGGTTTTATGATGATACCCCTTCTGATCCTGTCGATTGCGGCAGTTTATATTTTTGTAGAACGTGTACTTACCATAAACAAAGCATCCAAAACCCCGGAAGCGTTTATGGGGAAGATCAGGAGCATGGTTGAGAAAGGTGATATCAGTGGAGCCAAAGTACTTTGCCATGAATATGATTCACCGACTGCCAGAATGATTGAAAAGGGCATATCAAGGATCGGCAGCCCGCTAAAGAATATTGAGGTGAGTATCGAAAATGTAGGTAAAATTGAGATTTTTAAGTTAGAGAAAAACCTCTCATTACTGGCCACAATTTCAGGATCGGCTCCTATGCTGGGGTTTCTTGGAACTGTAATTGGTATGATCGATGCATTTATTGCTATCGCCAATGAAGAAGGCTCTGTAAGTCCCAAGTTACTTTCAGAAGGTATTTACACAGCTATGGTTACCACTGCGGCAGGTTTGTTTGTAGGCATACTGGCTTACCTGGGATACAACTATCTCGTTACACGCGTTCAAAAAGTGGTGCATAAAATGGAGTACAGTTCTGTAGACTTTATTGACCTCTTACAGGAGCCGAGATAGATCATTGTTCACATTATCACGGGACTCGGCTGGTATGTACAGATGAAACTGATGACTAAAGAGCCGCTGACTCGGAATTATAGCTGAGAACCAAGAAATTGAAAAAATGGCATTAAGATCAAAACATACAGTAGAGCCAATGTTCAGCATGTCATCCATGACTGACATCATATTTTTGTTGCTTATATTCTTTATGCTTACTTCATCTTTCATTACTCCATCAGGTTTGCCGGTCAACCTGCCCACCAGCCGGGCATCTACGGTAGAACTCCAGAAGGTTTCGGTGACTATTACCAAAAACCTGGATTATTATGTGAATGATAAGAAGGTGAGTAAAGGAATGCTGGAAGGGGAACTAAAAAGCAAGTTAAAAGGTACTGATGGTGTGGTTGTACTACATATCGACGAAAGTGTGCCAACACAGCACTTGGTTAATGTAGCAGGTATTGCCACAGCCCTTGAGGCTAAGGTATCTATAGCAACAAAACCGAATTAAATAAACCCATGGAAGAGCGGGAAGAAGAAAAAAGAAACAGAAAAGTAGGCATAATGGTTTCAGCAGGCTTGCATGCGCTTTTGCTTATCGCATTCTTGTTTATTCTAGCCTGGCGAGAGCCTGATCCACCTCTTCCTGAGTATGGCATTGAATTAAATTTTGGGACAAGCGAGGTGGGAACCGGCGAAGTACAACCTGACAGGCCCGCAGAAACTACCGATAGTGAAGAAGAAGCCGCTCCCGAAGAAGTGCCGGAGGAAGCAGAGTTAGAGCCTGTCGAAGAAAGCCAGCCCGAGCAGATGTCAGAACCCACCGAAGAGGTAGTAGAAACCACTACCAACACACAGCAGAGCCCGCAGGTTGTGCCTGATGTGAAAGAGGAAGTTAAGAAGCCCGAGGTAAAGGAAGAAAAGAAGGAGGAGAAAAAACCGGAGACCAAACCTGTTGAAACCAAAGACCCTGTAAAGCCCGCGTCAGGAGCCAGAGGAACTGATGGGGAGAGCAATAAACCCCAGAATACCAGTCATGGTGATAACGTAGACAGTGAAGGCGATAAAGGAGATGAAAGGGGTACACTGGATTCACGGGCGCTTTATGGAAACGCCGGAGGCGGAGGAGGCTCCTCTCTGGAAATGACCGGCTGGATGTGGGATTTTAAACCAAAGCCAAATGATACTTCAAATGAAAATGGACGTATCGTATTTGAGATTAGAATTGATGATATGGGTGAAATTATTTCGGTGCGTACTCTTGAGCGCAGCGTAAGCCCGGCGGTGGAAAAAGTTTACAGGGCAGAGGTGGAAAAACTTACTTTCAGCAAAACTTCCGGTAGCGCCATTGTAGCCCCCGTGTCAACCGGTAAAATTACTTTTGTTATCAAATCAAAATGATTTTCTTATCCTGACTAATGTTCTGGATATACCATGAAACCCTTTAAGATAGTTGTAAAGGATTGCTTTTCAAGTAAGGGAAATTTGCATATTTGCGGCTTTAGAGGTGAGCCCGTATGTCTGACATAAATAAATACTCCAATACATATTTTTCCAGCTATCAGCAGGTGCTGGATTACATGTACACGCAGCTTCCAATGTTCCAAAGGATTGGCGGAGCTGCTTTTAAAAAGGACTTAACAAATACCCGGGCCCTTTGCCGGTATTTAAGTTACCCTGAGCATCAGTTTAAATCTATACATATTGCGGGTACTAACGGGAAAGGAAGCAGCTCTAATTATCTGGCAGCTATACTGCAATCCGCAGGGTACAAAACAGGTTTGTATACTTCTCCGCATCTGAAAAATTTTACTGAACGGATAAAGGTCAATGGGATGGAGATCCCTGAAGACAGGGTAATAGACTTTATGAACAGGGTGTACCCCTTTATAGAAGAACACCATCCATCATTTTTCGAGCTTACAGTTGGAATGGCATTTGACTGCTTTGCTGTAGAGAAAGTCGATATTGCCGTGATTGAAGTTGGTATGGGAGGCAGGCTTGATTCCACTAATGTGATCATTCCGGAAGTATCTTTGATTACCAATATCAGCGCTGACCATATGCAGTGGCTCGGCAACACACTTCAGGAAGTTGCTACAGAAAAAGGGGGTATCATAAAGGACCATATACCTGTGGTTATTAGCGAAAAACAAGAAGGGATATCTGACGTGTTTGAACATATTTCGGCAGAGCGGCACGCTGATCTGTATTTTGCCGGAGATAGCTACACTGCCGGTTTTGATCAGGCCGGTGATCTTATAATATACTCCGAAAGTAATAAGCTAATTTCATTAAATATACAGCCAGCCGGCTACTATCAAACTAAAAATATACCAGGGGTCTTAAAGGTCATAGATATATTGCGGACCAGAGGTTTTGAAATCAAACCGGAACACATTAAGCAGGGAATTGAAAATGTAAAATCAATAACAGGCCTGAAAGGAAGATGGCACGTATTGTCTACCTGTCCTATGGTGGTTTGTGATGTTGGACATAATAAAGCAGGTGTTGAATTTATTATTAACCAGATAGCCTCAACACCCCATAAGGATCTTTATATGGTTTGGGGAGCTGTAAATGATAAGGACATTTCTGATATATTAACGATACTCCCAAAAGAGGGGCACTATTTCTTTTGTCAGGCCGACATACCAAGAGCGCTGGAGGCAGAGAAATTACATGATGCGGCTGCCGGGTACGGGTTGAAGGGTGAAGTAGTTAAAAACGTGAACGAGGCCATATCTATAGCAAAAGCCCAGGCAGATCATAACGATCTCATATTTGTTGGAGGAAGTACCTTTGTTGTTGCCGAAATAGCTGACCTGTAAGGATACACCTATTATGGATAGCCTTGGCTTAGTTATCCAGTTTCAAAAACACCATCTTCTTTTAATAATTTAATAGTTACCTTTGCAGCCTTATTTGAGCAAATGCATAGAAATAACTATGAGTAGACAAAAGATGGCACGTTTTGCAGAAAATGCAAAACGAGATAATGTGATAGAACCCGGCAAGGAGATCATTGAGAACATAAAGGGAAACTGGCATGAGAGATGCTTTAAAAATAGTAACGATATTACGGTAGAACTTGCCTGTGGAAGAGGAGAATATACCATTGGTATGGCCCGCATTTTTCCAGAAAAGAATTTCATAGGGGTTGATCTTAAGGGAGACAGAATATGGAAAGGAAGTGGCATCGCCTTAGAAGAAGGGCTTACCAACGCAGCCTTTTTAAGAGTGCATATCCTTGAACTGCTCAATTATTTTGAACCCGGCGAATTGTCAGATATATGGATAACATTCCCTGATCCCAGGCCTAAAGACAGAGATGAGAAAAGAAGGATTACCCACCCTCGATTCCTTGATCTTTATAAAGCACTTATCAGACCCGGAGGCAACGTGTTTTTCAAAACTGACAATACTGGTCTTTTTGAATATACCCTTGAGGTACTAAAAGATCGCAACGATATAGAGGATCTGGTTTATACATTTGACCTGTACCATTCTGAGCTTAAACCGGAGTGTTATGATATACGCACAAGGTACGAGCAAAAGTTCAACGAACTTGGGCATGATATTAAATACATGCGTTTTAAGTTTAAGTCCTAAATACTTTTTCAGGTCGTGATAAAAATCGTAGCTTTGCTGCAAGTCTGCAGGGTGGATATGTTTTTTAAACCTAACATTAAAAACAATACCGAGTGAAGCCTTTGACCTAGGCCAGGCCTCATCCCGACTTGTCGGGACCTCGTTCTTTGGAGCAGGTTAACAGTGGAAGGCCGAAGTTAGCGGGCAGCTCAAATCCTGTCTTATCTGGGGTTTAAATAAACCTTCTGATGCCCTGTGGACTTTTTATATCCTTTACATTACATTTAATGTAGATAAACTAAGCTTAATCTCGATCTGGAAAACAGACTTAAAGTTCAATTCCGGAATGTTGGTTAATGTAAATGCTCCTTACATGCTCTCGCAAAGCCCTGTTTAAGATAGTTCCATTGGTTCTAATCATAATCTTATAGCTCCAATATCAAATAATAACACCAAGGAGCAGTGTCAAAGAGATATTAACAGGAATTTTCTGGAAGTAGCTAAGGGGTAGATAAAAAGGGATGAATTTGACCATCTTGTTTAGGTTTAAGTACGATGGCCAAATTCGGTTTAGGTGATCAGGGTTTACTATGGTTAGTTAAAGACCTCTTCTGGCGCCTTTTAGGTATAAGGCTGGTTAGTACCAGAGAGATAATTCAATTTTTCAGCACGAATCGTCGCTGCAAATCTGTGCTCCTTGCGATAAACACGCAATTTTAACAGATGCACTGCCCCCGCAAAGGAAGCCGGTAGCTCCTCCTTTGGCAATTTCAGATGCCTCATCATTCAGACGTGTAATGAAACTTTGAACTTTCAAATCTTCAAGTTTTATTTTCTTATCCTTCATAATTATAAATAGTTTTTAGTTGGTTTTAGCATGGGCGCCAAGTTAGGAAATAAGATGTGGGAAGTGTAACAAGTTTGGGGTTTAGACTTACTCGTGTAAGGTATTCGTAAAAAATGCAAAATAATTGCACTTTATTGGATCACTTCTGGCTTTACGCTAAGTGGGGAAAATCACCCTTTTTGCATCAAATGATTATACCTCTATCAGTATTTTTTATAATTTCATTTTTGATTTTATAAAATTAATAAAATCGCCTAACCTATTTAAACAAGTAAAACCATGAAAAGAAACGTAAATAGACTGATCCGGGTGTCGTCTGTAATGTTAATACTGTTAATAGTAAATGGCTGCGAGAAAAGGCCTGACGATGGACCGGGTGGAGAAAAACCGAAGGAAACAATAACACTGGAGCGAGCGCATGCCATGTTTGAAGCGTACCAGGGACGTTTTGATGTAGTTACGGAATTTAGAGGTGGCAGGGAAGATGCCAGATACGGGTGGCATTCACTGGAATTTTACGAGAATTACATAGCTTACCTCAAGCATGCGTCCAGAAAAGCCGGTATAAAAGTATCGGGTATCAGAATGTACTATGTGGCATACCCTGAAGATGACACAGCAGGGAAACATAGAGGCTATCAAACTTACATCTATGTACCGACATACTATGATAAGAAGTCAGGAGATCACATTGCATTTGACCCTCTGCATATAGGTGATGACGGTGTGCCGTTGCCAATTCATGATATTATAGTAAACGGAAAGAAAAGGTCTTCAGACAAAGCCGGTGCAGAAGCAGCCACCATGGCACGTTCTGTAGAAGGGACAGAAAGCTCGGTCGCCAATATGGGAGAGATGTGCGAGCCTAACTGCCCGTCAAAAGAAATAGGAACACAATCTAATTAAATAAATGACACTATTTGGGCTGATAAAATTTCTTGAGCTTATAACCGCCATAATCGGCTCAGTATATTATAAAAAGTACTCTCATACATTTTTGAGGTACTTTTTACCTCTTTTATGGCTGATCACCCTGGTAGAGTTTACCATGTGGTTTCTTAAGATCTATGAGGTGAGTATACAGAATAACTTTGTTTATAATTTGTTAACCTCTGTTCAATACATCTACCTTTTTTTGCTTTACCACCGTACTGTAAAATCAAAAAAATATAAATCATGGATACTGGCCTTTCTGATTATATTTCTTATTTCTACTACCATAAACTTTGCGTGGCTCGACAAGTTGATGACTACATCCGCATTCTCTTCTTACACTTTTACGTTAGGAGCTGTTTTTCTGATTGCTTCAATAGGCTTATTTTTAGTGGAGATATTGAATACAGATAAGGTACTTTACTTCCAAAAGTATCTTATGTTTTGGATAAGTGCGGGCCTCGCATTCTATTACACTGCCATCATTCCATATATTATAAGCCTACATTTTCTTCCTACGTTTCGCAATTCAGATAAATGGAACTTTATTATCTTTACTTTAAACCTGGTGATGTATGGTTGCTTTTGTGTTGGTTTTATCATAAGTAAGAAATTGTCCGATTAAGCACCGGAAGAAGCCTGAAGGAAAGGTTATGGAGCAAGATGTTGTTTTAGTGGCCACAATTACACTGATCGTTTTAGTTGTGATCATTATCATTCTATTCGGAACATTCCAGGCTAGAAAAAACAAGTATATTCAGGCGGAAAAAAAGTTTGAAGAGGAAATCGCCAAATCGCAGATGGAAATCCATGAACAGGCCCTTAAAAACATGGGATGGGAACTCCATGATAATATCGGGCAGCTACTTTCCGTAGCCCGTATGCAACTCAACATACTGCAAGCTAAATTACCGGATGGCCATAAGGAAGAAACAGTTGATGTAAGTGAGATTTTGGGTGATTGCCTGAAGGAAATAAGATTGCTATCCAAAACACTAAATCCTGATATAATCAGAGAGATGGGGCTTGTCCGGTCTATAGAACTTGAGCTGGAGCGATTTAATAAACTTAATTTTCTAAAGGCAAAACTTTCGGTGCAGGGAGAGGAGTATATGGTGCCTCAAAAGGACGGCATAATTTTGTTTAGAATATTACAGGAGTTTTTTTCCAACGTAATTAAACACTCCAAAGCACAACATTTGGATGTAAATTTAGAATATTCAGCAAATAAATTATTAATTTCAGCTAAGGATGACGGAATCGGCTTTGACTACGAAGAAGTCATTAAAGGGGCGGGGCTGATTAATATGAAAAGCCGTGCAAAACTTATCGGTGCTGAGTATAATATGGTGTCAGCAAAAAACAAAGGAGTCGAGTTAATTCTGGAATATAACCTAACGCAGAAAAGCTATGCATGATTACTCTGTTGTAATTATTGATGATCACTTGCTGTTTGCCCAGGCTCTGGAGAATCTGGTAAACACTTTTGACAATTTCAAGGTCCTGTACCAGGTGAACAATGGAAGAGAATTGCTTACGCACCTTGAAAAGGATGAAATAGCTCCTGATATTGCCCTGATGGATATTAATATGCCTGTGCTTAACGGTATTGAAACCATGCATATGCTTAATAAAGACCATCCGGATATTAAAGTACTGGCATTATCTATGGATGATGATGAAGGTACCATCATTAAAATGCTAAGGGCCGGTGCCAAAGGTTATTTGCTTAAGGATATTCACCCGCAGACATTTCATGGTGCGCTGAATGACGTGATCCATAAAGGTTTCTACTACTCGGAAAAGATCACAAGCACTGTTTTGAGTTCTTTACACAAGGCTGAGGCTCCGGAAGTTATTTTAAAAGACAGAGAGATAGAGTTCCTGAAACTGGCCTGTACCGAAAAAACTTATAAAGAAATAGCCGGTGATATGTTTCTTAGTCCTAAAACAATTGATGGGTACAGGGAGTCATTATTTGAGAAGCTTCAGGTGAAGAGCCGGGTCGGTCTGGTGCTTTATGCTATAAAACACGACCTGTACAAAATTTAAATATGAAGTTAATCCCTTTATTCTGCAGTTCACCAGCTATTTAGTGGTTTGGACGTGGGCAGCTTTCAGGGTTACTAAAGAAGTTCTACCTTAGTATCAATTAAAGCCAACTATAGACAACGAAAATCCCCTTAGGACAAGGTCCTTTGGGGATTTTTGTTTTGTAAATTGTTAGATGATCGCATAAAGACCATATAATAACTTTATATATTGCGGATAATATGCTTATTGATGTAAAGCATTAAAAGCTTATCCTGAATCAAAAATAACTTATCATATGCCCATTTCACCTCATCTGAGTTAAGCAGCTCCCCATCTAGCAAATGTGCTCTCACCTGATTTTTTGGAAAACCACACAGGGCATCAATACCGCTTTCTGCCATAACTTCCCGAATAAATTTAGTAGTATCTTTTGTGCTCCATGATTCATACCCTTCATAAGATCCATCATAATCCAGATATTCTGTTTCTTCCTCAGACATGTAGATAAACTCATCCCAGAATTCTATGCCTTCCGAAGTTAAGTAGGGTTTAATATTCTCAAGCAGCTCCAATATTTCAGATTCTTGTTTATTAGCAGCATATATAGGTATGGAAATATGACTTACCTTTTCAAGGTGTTTTTTTAGCTCATTGTTCATGGCAAAACTACTCTTAAGAATGTACGGGCTAAGATAGATAATTTATATCTAAATGTCTCTTTTTAAATAAGTTAAAAGGCAATGCTCTTTTGTTTTTATTATTAATAAAATAATATTATTTATAATTAATAATAAAAATATACTGTTATAATAGGGGAATTTTCCCTTTTATTTCGGGTTCTTTTCCTCTGTTGTACCGCAGGGCCGCATGTTAATTTTGAATCATAAAAACCAACGAATCGATTCGAAACAGCGGATTCTGAAAAGCTGAAACAGAGTAAGAACTTAACCAAATATCATCTAACCATGCAACCTAAACTACTTATTCGACAAATAGGGCGGTACTGGAATGTGGACCGGGTGCTGAAACTGGCATTCCTGGTCTGCATCCTTTTAACATCAACATCACTGGCCTTTTCCCAGAAGTACTTCTACTACTACAATGGAGAGAAGCAGCCTTTGGAACTCAATACCAATTACGTATATCTTGTGCTACAATCAGATATTCCTGATTCCAACCAGTTAAGTGCTCTGGTGGATAAGGATGTGCAGATTACAAAATTTAGCCTGGATAACTCTGCACAAACACTGAAAGCCGTGGGCAACTACAAAGCTTCATCAGAGTATTGGGCAGAACTAAAATTGAAGTCGGACATGTCTTCAGAGGAGTATCTGACATACTTAAAAGCGCTTGAAGCACAGGAAAGTATTAAAATTGCTACTCCCTATTTTAAAAACAAGGAGGAAGAAAAGATCGGTCTGTCCAACTACTTTTATGTTAAGCTCAAAAGTAAGGATGACTTTGCCCGTTTGGATAAAATGGCGCGGGAGATTGGTGTAGCAATCGTAGGGCAGAATAAATTTATGCCTTTATGGTATACTTTAAAGTGTACCAAGGACTCCAAATTTAATGCGCTTGAAACGGCAAACCGGTTTTATGAATCAGGGGTGTTTGAGCATGCCGAACCAGACCTAATGGTGGATGAGCTTCCACATACTCCAAATGACCCATTATACGGAGATCAGTGGGGGCTTAACAATACAGGACAATATGGAGGAGCAGGTACTGATATGCAGGTTGAAGATGCCTGGGAATTAACTAAAGGAAGCAGGGATGTGATAGTAGCTGTTTTGGATCAGGGATTTGAGATGAACCACCCTGAATTACAGGGTAATACATTTGGCACTGGCTTTGATACCGAGTCGGGAACAACTCCAGCTTTGGTGTTGGGTAGCCATGGTACAGCCTGTGCCGGTATTATAGGAGCAAGGGACGATAATAACACGGGTATCAGTGGAGTAGCCCCGAACGTGAGGTTAATGTCCGTAAGTAACTCATTGGCAGGAACACCTAACTCAAGACAAAAAAGAGCTGATGGTATCAACTGGGCATGGCAAAATGGTGCTGATGTGATAAGCAACTCATGGGGCTCAGGAGTGCAGTATGCCATTATTGATAATGCGATCACCAACGCACTTAATAATGGACGTGGAGGGTTAGGTACTATTATTCTGTTCTCTGCTGGCAATGGAAATGGTAACGTAAGCTATCCGGCGAATAGTAACCCTGATATCATTGCCGTGGGTGCAATGAGTCCATGCGGAGAAAGGAAGAGCCTTACCTCTTGTGATGGAGAAGGCTGGGGAAGCGATTTTGGAGCTCAACTGGATGTAGTTGCTCCTGGAGTACTGGTTTCTACTACTGACAGGCAAGGCTCTGCCGGCTATAACAATGGTGTAGCCATACACCCCAACCTTGGAGGAACCCTGGTAGCTAATGATTATGCTGACCAAAACCATACAATTTGGTTTAACGGTACTTCAGCTGCATGCCCTATGGTAGCTGGTGTAGCTGCACTGGTATTATCAGTTAATCCATGTCTCACTCATGATGAAGTAGAAGATATCATCGAACAATCAGCGCAGAAAGTTGGTGGATATGCTTACGTCAATACTTTTGGCAGGCCTAATGGTACCTGGCACAACGAAATGGGCTATGGACTGGTAGATGCTGAAGCGGCGGTCCAACTTGCCCAACAAATGCTTCCTGATAACGGTGATTTTGATATCTATGCCAAAGACAGACCCTTTGATATTGGTAATGAGCCTAATCCGGATAATGGGCCAATGTGGATCAGCGAGGATATATGGGTACGTCAAAACCTTGATGGTGGTGGGGCACATCAAAATCCTGAATTCAAATTATTCTCTCCTAACGGTGTATATGTCAAAATACGCAACAAGAGCAGTGTAACCAGCGATTGTGCCAACTTGTCTTTATATTTCTCAAAGGCATCTACCGGCCTTGTATGGCCAAATCACTGGATCAATTACTCGCTTTCAGGAGTTTTGAATGGTGATAAGATCAATACGGTTTCCATACCTCCGATAGCTCCGGGTGGTTCTTATACGGTTGAAATACCCTGGTATCCGCCAAATCCGGGAGATTTTGTAAATGACATACACCATTTCTGTTTGCTGGCCAGAATTGAGTCACCTGCTGACCCGATGTTCAGTGAGCTTAGCGGAGTTGGCGTAAGTGGTAATGTAAAAAAGAATAATAACATTGTATGGAAGAATGTCCAGGTATACAACAATGATTTTGATGGCTTCACAAGTTTATACGTAAGAGGAACTGAGAGAGGATGGAGCAAGATCGATCTGTCGTTTTGGGACAGAGGTTTTGAGGATAAAATAGATAAACCATTCTTTGACAGAGGAGGGGAGATCAGAGTAAAAGTAGACCCTGAATTCTTCGAAAGAATAAAAGAAGCTGATTTGCAAGAGGTTAAAATTATAGATGATAACATGCTTTATATTGCTTCTCCAAAGGCGCGTATTTCTGGTATTCCGATATATAGTAAGGAGACATTCTCAGTGCATTTTGCCTTTGGTGTAGATGTTGGGGAGGGAGAAGAGGTGATCCTTGATGTATTACAGCAAAATACTGAAAAGCGAACATTGGAAGGCGGTGAGCGCTTTGTAATCACCAATACCAGGAAAGGACAATTCGATAAGTTAAAACTGGATGTGAAAAAGGACAATCTGGTATATCCTAACCCTGCTGACGGCGAGATATATCTCAAATACGAAGTGTTGTCAGATGACAGCGAAGTTGAGATCTCCATTTACAACATCCTGGATGCACAGCAGTCTATGAAATTGTTTAGCGGTAAAATCCACCGAGGCGAGCGATTTGAGAAATATGACGTTCACAAATTGAAGAAAGGAGTTTATATACTTCAACTGAAAGTGGGTGATAAAGTAACTACCGAAAGGGTGGTGATTGAGTAATAAGTGACCGGTTTTTGGTCAAATGTAATCGTGAATAGTTAAATGTAATAAATAGTTAGTTTTCATTCTCAGGTTCAGAACTGCCGTAAATCAGCTATGCTGTGGGCAGTTCTTTTTATTATGTCCATGAATAAGAACCACGATGGTAGCTAAAAAGTAAATGTAAAATGCGCTGGGTGATATTCCCCCATTATTCTGGGTAATTTTCCTCTGTTTTTCCAGCATCAGAAAGTCTAATTTTAAATAGATAATACAAGTCAACACTAGTATTGTTTAATTGTTTAACCCAAAACCCAAAAAGACGATGAAAAAGTTAGATTTAGTCAATTTGAGAGTAACCAGTTTTATAACAGAATTGAAGAGCCATGAAAAACAAACTGTTCATGGAGGAATAGATCTTGAACCACGGGAACCTACTTTCGGATGCCCTTCCAATGGAGTGAGTTGTTTGCCTCCAAGAAGTAAGGGATGTTTCAGTGAGGGGCCAGGCCAATGTACATTGGATGGAGAGTTCGTTGGCTGATCTGCGTGATTCTTGAAATTTAAACTAATGCGTCAATATGAAAGCCAAAAATTTGAACTTAATTCAAATTTCTATTAAGAGTTTTGTTACTCATTTTGAAAATAGTAATAATGGAAAAACTTTAAAAGGCGGAGTAGGGCGTCGGAGATAGTTTACACGGCTTCCGGTGTATGCATATGTGCTACGGAGGTTGTGAAACACAGGTAGTGTACGATTTTATACAGGCCTGCCTTATAAAATTGTAGCTACGAAAAAGGCCGTTTCAGAGTGTGGGTCACTCGAAACGGCCTTTGTCTTTGCTTTATAAATTCATCTTAATTTACTGACTTCACTATTCTTTTAACCAGCCTGGTTTTATCCATCTCTATTTCAAACAGATATACTCCCTCTTTTAAGTTTGAAATATCAATAGGTTCATTACTGCTTATAGAAGGTAACTCGATGACAGTCTGACCCAAAGTATTCACTATTCTACCTTTGGCCTTGTCTCCTGCAAATGAGACACTTATAGTGTTACTAGCAGGGTTCGGGTATATTACCGGATCTGCCTTTAAGGTCTCTGAGCTTACCAGCTCTTTGGTGCTGCTTTGGTTAAGTGCTGATCCCTGGCGGGTTATCCTGATCCAGTTAATGTTCCACCCGCCTGCCTGGGCATAGATTCCAAATGGGTAAGTTCCCGCATTTACGTTTACAGTATGTGAAATGGTCGACCAGGTTTGCCATCCGCCGGTATTGGGAATGTCGAGTTCACCAAGTATTGTAGCACCCGCATTCAGGTCAGCAGACAAGCGTCCTCCGCCACTGGCACTGGCCACCCGGTATTCGATAAGGTACGTACCCGAAGAAGGGAAATTGATGCCATTGTAGGCTATCCAGTCGCCTTGTTCGATCCAGCCTACATTCTGGCCGCCTTCCGAGCAGTTTTCCAGTTGTACGCCCGACATGGAGCTGTAGCTTTCTGCTTCTATGACCGAACTTGAGGCTACCCTTGAAACTACAATAGAGCTGATCTCATCATTGAAACCTTCATTGACCAGGCAGTTATCATCACCTGTTTTTACCAGGGAGCTTCCCTGAAAGTTATTGTCCCAGTACAAAGTAGCCTGATAGCCTGATTGTACCCTGATGGACGAGGCATCGTCATTGACCAGTCCACGTGCCTGCAAGTCGGCCAGTGTATAGCTGCCCTCTCCAAGGCCTACAGCATAACCTCCATACGAGCAATCCTGATAAAGTGTGACCACTCCACCGGAACTGCCGGGAGGGATGGTGCCGGAAATCCAGAAGCTGCCCAGAGAGGCGTAATCGGAATAACCATTGGTAGAAGGATTGCCTGCTCCGGTACCATCTACGGAAATATAATAAGTGCCGGCACCAAGGTAAGCTTCCAAACGAGTGTTAAGGCCACCTCCGTTAAAAGTACCTATCTGGTTTCCGGTAGAGCCTTCATAAAGCCTGACCAGTACATCCAGGTCACCATGCCTGCCTACTGTGTTGATGTCCAGATATACGTTACCTGTGCCACAGGTAAAACGGAACATGTCCTGGTCACCGGTCCTTTCAATGATGCCATATTGCATATCAATGTTACCGGCAGCATTGTTGGAGATGTTGGTAGCAGAACTGAAGTTGTTGCCATGGTCGTCACCTCTAAAGCCCACATACCCAGCCATAATGCTGAGGTCATTTTGAGTATTATTTGCATAAGCATACTCACCTCGACTCCATTGGGTAATTGGCTTGTAATAGCCTACACCCATAATGGGAGCCCAGTCTCCATGCCCGGCAAAGTAACCTTCGTTGGGGTTTGTTCTTCCGTCGTGACCCAGGCCAAGTGTGTGGCCAATTTCATGTGAAGCTGCCTCACCTCCGGCTTTTCCGGAAAGGATGAACACCCAGCAAGGCCAATCCTGATAGCCAAAAGCACCCACGAAAGCCACACCACCTGCACCGGGGGCAGCATTATTAGTGGGGGTGAATACACATCTTTGCCTTCTGTTTTGCGGGTAAGAGTCATATACTGCCTGGCTGGTGGTAATATTAACATTGAACGGACGAAAATCTTCACTGATAAGGTCCCAGGCCTCTTGTATCTGAGCATCAGACATACCTGAATGTGCAGCATTCAGCGAATTACCATTAATCCATCCTGTCCCGGGAGGCAGGTAATAACCATCAAAGTCCAGGAGCACGCAGCCATAAGCGCCAGGCAAACTTTGCAAGTCATAAACACTGGCTGCCACCTCAAAATTGGATTGTGTCTCAGCCGCATCTGGCACCTTGGAGGCAGACTTTGCAGGATATTCAATACATAGCACTTTATCTATGTCTTTTTGGTGAATATAGGCTCTGCCACTGGCGTCCGAGAAATATTCATAAGCCAGCTTTTGGTCTTTTAAAACAATGTTTCCGCGCAACTCACCATTTACAAGTTTGATGTAAAAGCTACTGTTTTTGATGTTGTCCACATCACCAACCAGCGTGAACTCACTTCCGCTTTCACTTTGATACTCCACATTCAATTCGAGTTGGTTTTGCGGGGTTTGTACTGTAATGAGCGGATTTGTCCGGCTTTGGCTGGTGCCTTTGGTCACTTTTTCCTCAAGTGATTGTTGAAAGGCTTTGAGGCTTCCGAGGTCAATGGCATCATTTTTTTGCTGCCCGTGGGCATACCACCCTATACTCAGCCATGCCAGGGTAATAATTGAAATTTGTTTTAGTTTTTTCATTGGTTTATTGTTTGGTTGAATAGTTTACTGTTTGATAAGGCGCAGAATTTCATGACCTTCCTCAGAGTCAATTCGGATAAAATAAAGCCCTTGCTTTAAATGGGAGAGATCAATAGCCTCTCCTGAACTAACTTCTGTTGGAGGTATCACTTCATGTCCCAGAGCATCATTAATAGTTATTCGCGTATTTTGACCTTTCGTCTGTACCTGAATGGTATTGCTAAAAGGATTTGGATAAATCATATCGTTAACTATCTGATTATCAGTAGGCATGTTTTTGTTATCTTGAGCTATTCTTGCCCCTGTTGCTGATGACTGGCGTGTGATCTTCCACCAGTTAATGTTCCAGCCTCCGGTTTGTGCGTAAATACCGAAGTTGTAAGTGCCGGCATTGATATTTACCGTATGAGATACCGTAGTCCAGTTTTGCCATCCACCGGTTGAGCCAATGCTCCTGGTGCCTAATACTGTAGCTCCTGCGTTTATATCAAGTGACAACACACCACCACCATTCTGGCTGGCCACTCTGTACTCTATCAGGTAGGTACCTGAGGTCGGGATGTTGATATTGCTATAAGCCATCCAGTCGCCTGTATCTATCCAACCCACGTTCTGGCCGCCACCGGCATCTGAAGTGCCTTCGAGCTGAACGCCTGACATGTTGCTGTAGCTTTCCGCCTGTATGGTTTGTGAAAAGCCACCGGAATTCTGACTTACGATCACAGAAGTGGCAGCGTCATTGAAACTATCATCCACAAGACAGTTGTCATCGGCTGTTTTTACTACCGATGTTCCTGAGAAGTTGTCAGAAGCGTAGAAGGTGATTTTATAGCCTGATTGCACCTTAACCGATGATATGTCATTGTCAATCACACCTCTGGCCTGTAACTGCGCCAGTGTATAGCTGCCCGTAGGAAGCCCTACAGCCTGCCCGCCAAAGTCGCAATGCCTGTAAACAGTGACCGGATCATTTTGCGGAGGCGTGTCCATCTCTTCGTAAATGGCGGTTAACAGTGAATACTGATTTTGCACATCATGGTCTATAGACCAGATCATGATACCGCCGCCCTGCTGCACACCCAGATTGGTTTTGGCCTTAATGGTATTGATACCATTGTAATAATCTCCATTAAAGTAGTCGGCGTAGGGGTCGGCACCCTGGGCCAGCAATGTGCTGTATGTATTCCAGCTTGGCCTGGCGTAGAACGGTACACCCAGCACGGCTTTATTGGCGGGTAAACCCCGGCCTTTCCAATAATTCAATGCACTTTCTGCATAGCTGTAAGGCGAGTGCCCAGCACCGGCGTCCCCGTCATAGGCCATAATATTCAGCCAGTCAACGTGCTGGAACACTTCGCTGCTAATACCGGCACCGGCCCATGCAGAAGCATTGACTGCAGCGGTGAGCAGCAGGCCGCGACTATGCAAGGCACTTGAAAGCGCACTCATTAAAGCAGTGAAATTCGGATCAGGGTTTCCGTTGACAGCATCGGGAAACTCCCAGTCAATGTCAGCACCATCGAGGTTGTACTGCTGTATAAAGCTGATGACACTATTGACGAAGTTATTTCTGCCCGCGGCCGTAGACGCGAGGACTTCAAAACGACTGTCGTTGCCACCGCCGTCGCCGAGATCCCAGCCTCCAATAGCGATCAGAGCTTTTACACCCTGGCTATGGGCCTGGCTAACGACACTGTTGAGTTTTGCAGGGTTAGATACAGGCTCCAATCCACCACTTGCCGTGGGCAGCGCAAAGGAGTAATTGATGTGCGTAAGCTTGGCATAATCAATCTGGTTGGCATTGTTGACCCATGAGGTGGTATAGCCAACAATGCGCTGACCATAACCGGTTACCACCAGCGCAGAAAAGAGTAATACAAGAGTGAGCCGACTACACAGTCCGGCCCTCCTGAACAGGTAATTTTTCATAAGTTTTCACTTTTTAGGTTAGAAAAAGATTTAATTATTCCTTGTCTGCATTGGTACCCTGGTACTGTCAGCCGGCACATAAGTACCGGTGACAGCATCAGGGGTTTCTTTTATTCCTTGATAAATCTCTGAGAGAGTGCATGATCACCGCTGCCCAGTTGCAGGGTGTATTGCCCTGGTTTGAGCGATGATACATCTATGGTATTATTCACTACTTTGGTTTGTAATACCACCTGGCCAATGTTGTTAAACACCTTCACCTGACTGGAAGTACCCGCAGGTAAATGCAGCTTTAATTCACTGGCTACCGGGTTAGGGTAAAGTTTAAACTCAATGGCATTGGTTTCCTCAGTTTTAGGCGTTTCCTGCGTGTCCGAAGCGGTTCGGGCAGAGGCAGATGCCTGGCTTGTAATACGCCACCAGTTGATGTTCCACCCACCGGATTGAGCATAAATACCGAAATTGTAAGTACCGGCATTGATGTACACCGAGTGGGATACGGTGGTCCAGTTTTGCCATCCGCCGGTTGCAGGTATCCCACGGCTTCCCAGTACGGTTGCCCCGCCATTGAGGTCCAGAGACAGTTGTCCGCCATTAACACTGGCAACCCGGTATTCTACGGTGTAGTAGCCTGATGATGGTATATTGATACTGTTATAAGCCATCCAGTCTCCGGTGTCGATCCAGCCTACATTCTGGCCGCCCCCTGCGTCGGAGGTAGCTTCGGTTTGTACACCGCTCATGCTGCTATACTGCTCAGCTTCCCTGAAGACCGAGAAATTGTTACTGCCACCGCCCTGGTAAACACGCACATAGTCAACATACATGCTGGCTGGAAGTGCACTATTGTCAACATTAAAGCCCGGCCAGTTGCCACCTACAGCCATGTTGAGCAGTATGAAGTACTCGTTGTGAAATTCGCTCGTGCCGTTAACGCCATTGCTGATGTCCACAATATGGTATTGCTGGCCGTCAACAAACCACTTGATACTGTTTTCATTCCACTCGATGGAATACACGTGGTAATTGGTGACATTGGTAGCCGTGTGGCCGCCATATGAGGCATAGTTGCCGTTGTGGTCCTGCCAGTGAATGGTGCCGTGTACGTCAGGAGAGGTGTTCACATGCTCCATGATGTCTATTTCACCACAGGCAGGCCAGCCCACACTGGTAATGCTATTGCCCAGCATCCAGAAAGCGGGCCACAAGCCCAGGCTGGAAGGGATGGCTATACGGGCTTCGATTTTTCCATAGCGGAACGATTTACGCCCCTGGGTTTTCATCCTGGCAGAGGTATAGTTGAAGCCTCCGTAGTTTTCGCGTTTGGCAGTAATCACCAGTTGTCCGTTTTGAACAGTCGCATTTTCCCTACGGTAATATTGCAGTTCATTATTTCCCCATCCGGATGAGCCATTTCCGATCTCGAAGACCCAGTCGGAGCTGATACCGTTTGTAAATTCATCCTGCCAGACGAGCTGCCAGTTTTGAGCAAGGCCGAGGTGCCCGAGTAAGAGCCCTGCGATCACCAAAATTGTTGATTTTGTTTTCATGATCTGTTGGTTTTAGTTTGAAAATTTGGTTTAATCTATAGCTCCGGGCGGATGACATCAGGTAAGGCGATATAAACAGTGGCTTGCCCACATGAAGATATCGTGCCTTTGCGCTGAAATGCCATGGCCCGGATGGTTTTGCTATTCTTTTACAAATGGGACCGTTACAGTACCGTTTATGGTCTGCATTTTCATAAAATGAAGTCCTCTAGGGAGATGCCGGATGTCCAGAGTAGCCCTCGTACCCTTGGTGTCATTCACGATTAAGCTCTTTTTACCGGTTATATCGTAAATAGTGATCGCCCGGGTTTCTGCAGGAAGATTTTCAACATTCAGTTGATTACCTGCCGGGTTAGGGTATATTACTGGCTGTTTAAACTCATTTTCCGTTATAGGTTCCTCCTGTGTAGTGGAAGACCGTCTTGCGGTAGCTGATGAATTGCAGTTGCCTACAACAAAGCTCTTTTTGTTGTTCAGCGTGTTGTTTTCACCACCTTCGGGCAAGCTGTAGGTATAGTAAAAATAAATCGTTTGCCCTGCACCGGCATTGATCTGGTATGGTGTATTGGCAGATACCAAATAGCCAGGGTAAGGGTCATTGGCCGAAGTGCTGTAGTACAATATGCAGGTTGGCGAACCAACACCTGACCTTTTGGGGACAAAGGTCAAAGTAGGGTTATTGGAGTCCTCCGAGATTTCTACCGAGAAATCTGCATTTACGGATATGTTGCATCCGTCCTGAGGAGGAGTCCCTGAAGTTTTAAATGCTATCCAGTTGATATTCCATCCTGAATTGTTAGACACAAGCCTTACAGTCTGCTCTCCTGCGGAGAGGCTTACGGTAGTGCTGGCTGTAGTCCAGTTTTGCCAGCCTCCCGTAGCATTAAAACTGGTAGTTCCTTTAGATGATCCATTGGAGAAGAACTCTATCACGCCGCCTGCATCAAGGCTCGCAACACGGTATTCCACTGTGTAATTTCCGGCCTGGGGTACATTAATTTCATATTCAATCCAGTCTCCGGTATCAATCCACCCTACGTTTTCACCGCCACCATCATCGGTTGTAGCTTCCAGTTGTATTCCATTCATGTTGGTGTAAGCTTCTGCCTGGATCGTGGCAGGAATAGGAGTGGCAGTGCCGGTATCATCGTCATCGTAAGGACCAATGTTAATGATAGCTTGTGTAGGATTTGGTGTATGGACGGATGATGAATATTCAAAAACATCATCATAGGCAAAACCATAAGAAAGCTGGTCTACACTGATACCTTGCTGGTGCCAGAACTTTGCGTAATGGTTACAGGGAGAGGCCTGATAATATTGGGAAGCATCAGACCAATCCTGTAACCCTGGGTTAGGGGTATTGATATCAATGATGTGGCGGTTGAGGGCAGCACAGATCTGGGCCTGCACCAGAAGGTCAGTGGTGCCATCCTGCACTACATTATCCAATACGCCTTTTCCTTCAAAAACTTCCTGTGTGGTAGGCCTTCTGGTAATAATGGCTTGTCTGCCCAGGAACGCTGGCGACTGGCTTACCATTACAAGCTGTTCGCCCTGAACACGGCCTTTCCAGATTCCGGCGTCACCGGCATCAAATATCAGGTCTTCATTAGCATATTTGCTCCATACAGCATCTACATATGGCTTCATGTAATTTACATATGGCCCGGGTACTGGCATAGTACCTACTGAGCCGTCGGCAAATTCGGGTGTTTTAGAGGGAGCTGTGATCTCCCCGGTGGCGGGGTCAAGGCACTTCTGGAATTCTACAGGAACACTGGCCTGAAAGGCAGCCACTATTTCTTCATGTGTAGCTATTTCTCCCACCTTTTTGTAGTAGCCATCTGAGCCAGATAGTTCCATACCGATGGGGTATTGATAGGAATCAACCCGGGTTGTATTGGCAAACATGCCGTATTGGTTATTGGTCAGCTCAATGATCTCATACCGGATACCTTGGTTAGGGTCAGTGGGGTCAGTGGCATTGGGCGATGTGTAGCCTCGTTGTGCGCCGGAAGCTCCAAAGAAGTAAAAATAAAGTTGCTCTTCATAAGCGATGAATATCCGGCAGCCCTGAATGGGAGGAACCATTACCGTATTGTTGGCAATTTCACTGAGCCTCTTGAAACAATCGGCGTACAGGCCGTTTTGACCGGGGCCCTGATTGCCTCCGTAAACCGGCCCCTGAATAGTATTGTAGGCAGGGGACATGGGCAATTGAGCTCCTGTGGCAGGGTCAACCCATATGTGGTTGCTTGGTTCGGCAAGGTCTTCACCGACTACAGCTACGAAAAGCTGGTTATCGGGCAACCCTGAATGGTTTTCGATTTTAAAAGGAACGGTAACCTGCGCAATACTCAGCACAGGAATGAACATAAGCAAGAGCAGCACGGCTCTTCTGAGTCGGGTTGTAATTAAATTAGATGTCATGGGGCGTTGGTTTAAGTTGAAAATTTAGGCTAAGGGGCTTCTGCTCCCTTAGCCATGGTTGTTTTTTAATTGGTTGTTATAGCATGTATAATTTATTGTAAGTGATTAACTGTTTCCTTAAGAAAACCTGAGCCGCCATTCCCCTTTGTTTTGAACCCCTATTCAATTTACACCCAGTATAAAGGGCTGAGGGAATGACGACCGGTTTAAACTATAGCTTACTCTTTCATAAAGGATCTTGTAATAACCTCATCTTTTGATTGTACTCTGATGAAGTATAGTCCTTTTACAAGATGTCTGATGTCCAGCGATAAGTTTTTGCTGCCGTCCGTACTTTTCAGTGACTGCGTGCGGCCTGTGGCATCAAAAATCAACACTTCCGATACATCCTGAGGCAGCCCTGACAGGAATATTTTGTCATTGGCCGGGTTAGGGTATAGCCGGAGGCTTTCGCTGATATTTGTTTGCTTACTTTGCGTTTCTGCACCCATTCTGGCACTACTACTGCCACATTGCGCTACCACAAAGCTCTTTTTGTTGTTGAGAGTATTGTTCTCACCACCCTCAGGCAGACTATAAGTGTAGTAGAAGTATATCGTTTGGCCGGCACTCGCATTGATCTGGTAAGGTGTACTTGCAGATACGAGGTAGCCCGGGTAAGTGCCGTCAGGAGATGTGCTGTAGTATAAAATACAGGTCGGTGATCCAACGCCGGAACGTTCGGGAACAAAAGTCAGCGTTGGGTTGGTAGCGTCATCTGATATTTCAACGGAAAAGTCTCCATTGACTGCAATGTTACATCCATCTCCGTCGGGAGGGGTGGTTCCTGCACTTTTGAATTCTATCCAGTTGATGTTCCATCCGGAATTATTAGACACCAGTCTTATGGTCTGGTCTCCGGAAGGAAGGTTTACAGATTCGCTTACCGTTGTCCAGTTTTGCCAGTCTCCGGTTGCGTTGAAGCTGGTAGTCGCTTTGGATGTGCCATTGCTGAAAAATTCAATAACTCCGCCTGCATTGAGGCTTGCCACCCTGTAGTCTATGGTGTAATCCCCGGCTTCAGGAACATAAATTTCATACTCCAACCAGTCTCCTGCATCGATCCAGCCTACATTTTGGCCTCCGCCTGTATCGCTGGTCCCTTCCATCTGAATACCACTCATGTCAGTATAATTTTCGGCCTGAATGACTGCCGGAATGGGTACCCCATTGGAGGTTTGCTCGTCAGTGGTTCCACTCACCGAAACTCTTTGCGACACTGCGTTCTCACTGTCACGGGCATTAACCCCCATCTGGTAGGTGGTATTGGATGTCAACCTGGTGAAGGTGTAGGAGGTTGAAGAAACATTATCAACCAGCGTGTTATTCAAATACACATCGTAGCCGCTGAGGTTATTGTCAGGGTCTGTGGAGGCATTCCAGCCGATGGTAAGGCTGCTCGCAGTTGTGCTGGTGACCTGAATACCGGTTGGTGTGCCGGGAGGGCTGTTGTTCCCGTCCAGGTTACCCGTTCTGGTAAAAGTGAGCCTTCCAAGGTTATATACACCTGAATTAAAGGTTACACGGATGATGTGGCTTCCTGCGGGTATGTTAATATCCGTGGCGGTCACTGCCTGGTAGGTGTCCCAGTCTCCCGTAAGAGGTGTGGAGTTAATAGTGGCTACGGGATTGCAGTCCATATCAATGCTCAGGGATCCGCTCATTCCGCCTTCTGAGGCTTTTGCAGCAATATTCAGGGCAATGTCATATTTTCCTGAAGTGGCATTGATGCTGTATTCTACCCACTCCCCGGGAGCTATCCACCCGATGGAAGTGCCTTGAGAGGGTGAGGAGGCAGCATCTACTTCATCATCTGTACGGAAATTGGCCTCATAAATGTTGGGATTGGTATCGTAGTAAGAAATACCATTGCCACCCGCATCATACAGACCGGATTCGAAGGTGCCGGGTATGGTATGAGGGGAGGAGTAGGGCACTTGTGTTCCCAAACCCACTATGACCTGGAAGACATTACTGACTTCGAAAGCTGATCCGCTGTAGGCCCTGGCCGTGTAAGTATAAACACCGTCGGAGGAGAAAGATTGCTGCAACTGGTACGGAGCAGCGTTATCAGTACCTACAGAAGCACCGTTTCTGAAAAACTCAACGTATGAAACACCAGAGCCGGTGACATGGGCCTCCAGTGTGAAATTGCTGTTTACGCCGGAAGTACATGGCTCCGCTACAATTCCTGGAGCTGATATGGAGATAGAAGCACCGGTGTCTTTGCTGGTTGCCATTTCTCCTGCCGGAACATAAAGTGTGGCCCCGTCTGAAAAATGAACGGTAATGTCAGTACTGCCATAGTTATGGGCTACGTACGTTCTTACGCCGTCCTTTTCAAATACACCGGCTATCGGGTAGTCAGCGGTTATTTCATCTGCCACGTGGCCAAGGGCATTCATGGAGTGAAGCCAGTGGTAAGTCTGGGCATCGGAAATACCTACTTTTACATCCCTGCCAGTATAACTGTTGTACAGGCTTATGGCCTGGGCAGGATCAAGGAATGCGAGGAAGCTCCAGTAGGTGTCGTACCATAAATTGGCATTGGGAGTATTGCTCAGCACTTCTGTTTTTGATTTCATACCATTCCAGACTTCCTGAACATAATCCAGGTCATAGCCCATGTACAAAGCACCTCCGTGGATGGGGTAAAGCTGAATACCATAAGAGGCGGCAATGTCTGATGTCCACCAGGTGCCGTTGTCATACCCGGCGCTCCATATTCTGGCGATCATTTCGTGGGCATATTCAGGTCGGAAGGTCCTGTCGTGGATGTCGAACCAATATTCCTGTATGGCAGTCACCTCGGTGGTATATAGGTAAATACCCAGGTCACGAATCTCGGGGTTGTTGGTGATAGTGCCCCAGTGGATCAGTGATGCATTGAATTGCATGGATTCGGAAGTTGATTCCTGGTCATTGCCGAAAGGCTCCGTGGCGAAGCCATTGGCCCAGGCGTGGCCGGCATAAGGACTGAAATTTCTCAGGAAAGGAAACATGTTGTCTGTTCTGCTCGGGTTTCCTGCATCTCTGATCAGCATGTTGATCATAGGTCCCCAGTTATTGGCCCAGCCTGGCCTGAACTGCTCCAGCGCTGAGGCTGCATGGATGAAGTACCCCCAGTGAAAATGGTGATCATTAAGATTGCTGTCCTGACTGTGTCCGGCGGGGTAGCCCAGAAGAGCATCCCAGGTATCGTTGTAATAAAACATAAAAGCCACTTCGCCACCTTCCACGGTCAGCCAGTCTTCAAGGCGCTCCTGAACGGTATCCAGCAGTTGGTCCCGTGCTGCAGTATTACCAATCTGGTCGGCAATACGGGCAGCCTGGATCAGCCGGTTCATATTTTGCCCTTCGTTGTAAGAGTCTGTCCAACCGGGAAGTCCATCGCCTTTAATGGCATTTACTTTATCATTCAGACTGCCAATGTCAAAGCCATTGCTGTATTTGGCCAGATTAGGCAGGGTAGGGAGTACGCCACTGAATTTGTTGGCTACAGAGAACGTGTTGCCCCCAAGCATTTTAAGTTCACCTCTCACAGTGTGGTAAGTGGCCAGATTCGGCTGGGCAGATCCTGCTCCAAGATGTGCCCACTGATGAGGCAGGAGTCCCAGCAGAACTTCGTTGTAGCCACCTTCTTTAACGTCCGGAGTAACGGCAAAAGTCGTGGTTACCATAGATGTGTTTTCATTATAATTCCAGTCTACAGTTGTATTGGCCGGGAATACATAGGCGTACCTTTCGTAGTTGGCTATAAAGCTGTTGATATCCATGCCCGGAGGTACCAGGGCCATTGACCAGTAGTTTTTTCCTGCCAGTGATGAGGTAAATACTCCTCCGCTACCTGACCATGTTGAGCCTGCGGGGCCAAAAACCACATAGCTGGAATTATTCATATTGTTTTGGATCAGCAACTTGTTGCCGGAAACGGTTACACCGGGAGCATTGAAATTGACCTGTACCTGAGCAGTGTTGCCCGAGGCTTTTGTGAAATAAACGAAGGGCATACCCATACCCATGGTAGCAGAGAAGTTGTTCCCTCCGGAAGCCCAGTTGGCTGTCACGGTCCAGTCGGAGTAGTCAGCAATGGTAGACCGGGTAGCATTAAGCCCGGAGACACCTACTTTAATGGCATCTACAGCACTCATAGGTTCCCTGTATTCATTGGCGGATGAAGCCAGGGGAATGGTATAGTTGACCACAAGGCCATCCGTTTCTGATCTAAAAGACAAAGGGTAGTTAAAAGCCTGTCCGCCATGGTCGTTTTTAATCAGGTTTGACCACCAGTCATTCGTAGGGACTGGTTTATTGGCAGCAACTCCTGAAAGTTGCGGCGCGCCTGAGGGAAAGGTATTTCTTCCTGCCTCATCCGTGCCGGGAAAACTAGTAGTGTAGCTGCCGCTGCCTACAGGTACGACCTGGGCCTGAACTGTAAAGCTTAAAAAAGCTAAAAGGATCAATGCTAAAGCCGCATTTAAGGCCTTTGTAGCTGCAATCGTTTTCTGTAAAAATTTTAAAAAGATATCATAGGGTGGCAGAGTAAGGAAGTGCCACCCGGTACATGAAGTTGGTTTCATAGGTTTGCGGGTTTGGGTTGAAAATAAATTCAAACTCAAGTTCGTCCCTATGATCAATCTATGAAAGTAAGCGGCTACTACAAATACTCAAAGGCGGGGTGTACAATACCTCAACAAAAATACATCAACAAATATGAAAATTGCTCTCCAGAGCGTATATAGGGTGATTTTGATTTTAACGTTATTCACCGGCTCTAGGAAACATTTGTTGAGGCGACATTTGAAGTGCAAATATATTTTCACATTCGGGCACCTATATTTTCTTTTTTTAGTTTATGGCAGAATGGAGATTTTATATAAAAATCAGACTGGACTTTAATTATATTCGCGGATTAATTCATATAGCTAATTTTTTGAATGAGCAATGAAACAGCAGAGGGAAAGTTAACCCTTCAGGAAGTAGAGCATTGTCTTTACGTGCTGGAAAAACTTAACGCCGACAGTGGGCAGTTTATTGCCTTGCCGGAAGATAAACGGGTGGCTTTGCTAAAAGCCGCAGGTATGTTGTCCAGGCCTGACAGGGATGAAGTCAGAAAGCGGCATAAACTTTCCAAACAATATCAGAGACAGTTGCAGGTACAGCGTGACCGGGAGGCTCGGGCTGCTACCGGTATCAGGTCTGCCAGAACGGCCACTGTGTTTACCGCTCCGAAGCAAATAGCCGATGTTTCGCAGCTTGATGAGCTACAGACCGAACAGGTGCTAAGCTCGGCACGCAATTGTTATGTGTGCAAAAAGGAGTACACCCAACTGCACCACTTTTATGATGCCATGTGCAAAGAATGTGGTGACCTCAACTATTTTAAGCGCTTTCAGACTGCCGACCTCACCGGGCAGGTGGCTTTGATCACCGGATCGCGGTTAAAAATAGGTTACCAGGCCACCTTAATGATGCTGCGCGCCGGTGCTACAGTGGTGGCCACCACAAGGTTTCCGGTTGATTCGGCTCTCCGGTTTTCCAAAGAAGAAGATTTTAATACCTGGGGGCATCGCCTGCATATCCACGGGCTTGACCTGAGGCATATCCCGAGCGTTGAAATATTCGCCACCTACATTGAGCAGCATTATGACCGGTTGGACATTCTTATCAATAACGCTGCACAAACGGTAAGGCGTCCGGCAGGTTTTTATCAGCATATGATGACCCATGAGGGTCTGCCTTATCATGATTTGCCTGATGAGGCCAGGGTGCTGCTCCATAGTCATCATGATTGCCTTGACCAGCTAAAAAGTGCTGGCGTGGTACACCTGGGTAAGAACAATTCCCTGCCGGTGTCATGGCATGGCAATGAGCCGGGAGTAGGGCTGAGGGCATCCGCACAACTGTCGCAGATCCCTTACAGTTTTGATCAGTCCCTCGATGTAAAGGAAGTCTTCCCCGAGGGGCAACTGGATGCAGATCTGCAGCAGGTAGACCTCAGGAAAACCAATAGCTGGAGACTGAGGCTGGGTGAGATTCAGACACCTGAAATGCTTGAGGTGCAACTGGTTAATGCCGTGGCTCCATTTGTGCTATGCAACCGGCTGATCGCCATGATGCGGCGTGACAATACCGGGCAAAAGCATATTGTTAATGTGTCTGCCATGGAAGGAAAGTTCCACAGGTTCAAAAAGGAAGACAGGCACCCGCATACCAATATGGCCAAGGCGGCGCTCAACATGCTCACACATACTTCAGCCAGCGATTTGGCTAAGGATGGGATCTATATGAATGCAGTTGATACCGGTTGGGTTACTGATGAAGATCCGGCAGAGCTTGCCAAACACAAAGAGAAGGTCCATGATTTTCAGCCACCACTGGACATCGTGGACGGCGCTGCCAGAGTATGTGACCCGTTCTTTGATGGTATCAACACTGGCTCCCATTGGAGTGGCAAGTTTTTGAAGGATTACTTTCCGATTGACTGGTAGGTTTGGAGCTGGAGGTCGGAAGACCGGAGAGCGAAGTTATTGGTGTTTAGTGATCGGGTAATCGGTAAACGGTAAAATTAATAATCATTGCGTGGAGTGACGTGCGAGCGACAAAGCAATCCCCTCATTATGAGCAGCCAACCGAATTCGAAGCGCTAAATCAGTTCCTGCTCCGAAATTGGGGATCATTTCGTCGTGCCTCCTCATGGTGACGGTTGCTGAATTGCTTTTCCAACAGGAAATGATGAATGGTAAACAGGCAACCGGCAACCAGTAAATCCTTATCTTCGCAGGCATGCGGAAGTACTTTTATCTTGTTGAACTTCAGTTTTTGGGTTTCAGGTATCATGGGTGGCAAAAGCAGCCTAATGTAAAAACTGTTCAGGGCATGGTGGAAAAGACCCTGATTTTTATACTTGAACACTCCAACTTCAGAACGCTGGGTTCTTCCCGGACTGATGCCATGGTTTCGGCTAATAACTTTGCCTTTGAGCTCTTCATGAAAGAGCCGGTTGATACTGATTTTCTGCTGGAGCAGTTAAATATCAACCTGCCTAATGACATCAGGGCTTTAGGTGTGGAGGAGGTCTCGGAAAATTTCAATGTGATCCAGGATTCGAAGGTTAAGGAGTACCTGTATCTGTTTTCATTCGGCGAGAAGAACCATCCCTTTTGCGCTCCTTTTATGGTTTATATGAAAGAACATCTGGATATAGAGCTGATGAAGCAAGGGGCTAAGCTTTTTGAGGGAGCCCATAACTTTTCCAGTTATTGCTATAAGCCTTCGGAGGAAACCATACTACAAAGGGAGTTATTGGTTTGTGAAATTCGTGAAAATGATGTTCTTACCGCTAATTTTTTTCCTGAGCATAGCTACGCATTACATGTGCATGGCAAAGGATTTTTGAGGCACCAGGTGCGGCTCATGATGGGGGCGCTTTTTGCCCTGGGCAAAGGAGACATTACCTTGGAGGATATTGAAAAGTCATTGCAAAACAGCCATACCGAGGCTCTGAGTTTTATGGCACCGGCATCGGGTCTCATGCTCAATAACCTGCATTATGAGTGAGGGAGCTCAGTGGCTTTTACTAGCTTTTGACAGGGTGGGTAAAAAACACCTTTGCAAACAGCACAGCAAAAAGGGAGTAGGGAATGGTTGCTACCCATAACCAGGCAGCAGCAGGCATAACCAATGCAGCTTTGACCAGTGCAATGCCACCCACGCCAAAATGAATTACATTGCCCATCGTTACCGGCCTGTAATAGATGCCACCCATTATGTTTCCCTTGGCCATCCAGTTGAGCATACCGAAAGCCATATACAACGCTGCCATCATCTGGATCAATAAAACAGATATTCTGGTTTCTTCAATTCGGGCCAGGGCAAGTATTTCCTGGGGGAAGAATGAGGCCAATACACCAATTGCTCCAAGAAATACAGCGCTTGAGGCCATAAGAAGTTTGGAATTCATAATTCTGTTGTTAATTTATTTCCAAAGTAGACCTTATCAATAAATATAATGGAAAGGATTTTAATAAGCGGATGATATTGAGGGGCGAAGCCCAAGCTTTAGGAGGGGATTGCGACTTCGGAAACTTCATAGCTCCCGAAGTCTGCTAATGGGATAAAGCTTTATCAATTAATACAACACTCGGAACTTGATCGTATGATCAATGCTTCTAAGAGACTTAATCAACTCTTTGTCGTATTCCTTATCGATATCAGTGATTACATAACCGATAACCTCATTGGTTTTCAGGTATTGCCCTACGATATTGATGTCATGGTCTGCCAGCACCTTATTAATCCTCGCCAGAACGCCCGGCATATTTTCATGGATATGGATCAGTCTGTGAGCATTCTCCAAAGTGGGAAGCTGCAGGTTAGGGAAGTTGACACTGTTGGATGTGCTTCCGGTATTGATGTAGTCCATGATCTTATTGGGCACAAAGTTCGCTATGTTCTCCTGGGCCTCAATGGTGCTACCACCAATATGAGGAGAAAGAATGGTATTGGGCAGATTTCTCAGCTCAGAAACAAACTCTTCATCATTGCTCTTAGGCTCCTGAGGGAACACATCTACAGAAGCTCCTGCCACTTTACCACTTTCTATATTTGCCTTCAAGGCAGCTATATCTACCACATGTCCACGGCTCAGGTTGAGGAATATCACCTTGTCTCTCATCATTTCAAACTCCCGTTCACCAATCATGTCCTTGTTTTCAGGGCGTCCGTCTACATGGAGGGTTACAATGTCTGCCACATTCAGGAGTTCTTCAAGAGAGCCGCATTTTCTGGCATTACCCAGGGCCAGTTTTTCTTCAACATCATAGTAATACACAATGAGTCCCAGAGATTCTGCTAGTACGGATAGCTGGGCACCGATATTTCCATACCCTATGATCCCCAGGTTTTTACCTCTGATCTCAAAGCTTCCTTTGGCGGATTTGTCCCACTTGCCCAGGTGCATGGAGGAGGAACGGTCGAAAAGCTTCCGCATTAATACGATGATCTCAGCTATGGCCAGCTCAACTACCGAGCGGGTGTTACTAAATGGTGCATTGAATACGGCAACTCCTTTTTTCAGGCATGCTTCCAGGTCTATCTGGTTGGTGCCAATACAGAAAGCCCCAACGGCGATCAACCTGTTGGCTGACTCAAGAACACGTGCTGTAACCTGCGTTTTTGACCGGATACCCAGTATCGATACGTTTTTGATCTTTTCGCAAAGTTCGTCTTCGTCAAGTCCGGCAGGATATACCTCAACATTATAGCCCTCATGTTTCATTAGTTCAATGGCGCGTGGGTGTACATTTTCCAGCAACAGCACATTGATCCTGTTTTTAGGGTAAGAGATAGCAGTGTTCATTTTGTTTATATATAAAAATTCATCAAGACTGGGAGTAATGTGGTCGGCTTTTTCAAGGATGTTCTGGCGTTCCACATTTTCGGTAAAAGCATAAAATTTATTGGCCAGACCCGCGGCTTTGATCTCATAATCGGTATAACCGTCACCGATTACATATACATCGCCCTGGAGGTTCAGTTTACGCAGTTGTTCTACTTTACCATTATTGGATGAAAGGGCATTGTTGCGGTCATAGCCTATTATTTTCCCGCTTTCATCAAACTCAAATGAATTGGCAAATACGTTTTCCGGCTTCACATGGTATTCGGAAACAATAGGAACTATAAAATCCCTGAAGCCATTGGAGATAATAAATATCCTGTCGGAATGTTTATCAAAAAACTCCTTGTTTCTTTTGAAGCTCTTGGAGACATGCTTTTTAAGTTTCTCTACCAAAGGATCCAGGTCCTTTTTGTGGGCATCAAGGAGTGCCAGGCGTTGTTCCAGGGACTCACGTAAATTCAGCGCCCCACTCATGCCTACATCAGTGATATCTTTGATCTTTTGGATACGGTCATCCTTTTCAGGATGCCCTTCAAGAGAGATTTCTGCCAATACGTCCAGGGCCTCTACCTGAGTGAACGTACTGTCAAAATCTATGACGAAATTTTTCTTGCCGTTTTGCATTGCATTTGAGGTTACAGGACGAAATAAAGGGATTAATTTTCCTTATAAAAGAGTTTGTCAATAAAAAATAAACAGTTTCAATCCGCAACCGATTGCAATCATCGGCTTAAAGAAGTTACCCCTGAGTTTTACTTCAGGTGTTCTTTCACGAAAGCCGATGAATAGTCTTTGATCATCTGTCTGACTTCTCTGAATTTATCCAAAATCTCGTCCTCACTTCCTGTCGCTTTGGCAGGATCAGGAAAGTTGTAGTGAAATTTTTCGGCCGAAGAGGGAAAGTAAGGGCAGCGTTCTTTGGCGTTGTCGCAAACCGTGATCACATAGTCGAAAGGTATGTCCGTATATTCATCAATATGGTTGGAGGTATGGCCGCTGATGTCGATACCATCTTCTTTCATAATTTTAATGGCTCTGGGGTTTACCCCATGGGTTTCTACGCCGGCACTGTAGATCTCCGCTTTGTTATTTGCAAAGTGTCGCAGGTATCCTTCTGCAATCTGGCTGCGACATGAGTTGCCGGTACATAGTACTAGGATTTTCGTCATAGCTTAGTTTTTATAGTATTGAGATATTAGACTTTAGTATTGAGATATTTTAGTGGTTATAGTGATAGTGACATGCATACTGCGGATGCAGGGCATAAGTGTTGAAATTCTTTGCTTTGTTTTACCGGTGAGGGCACCTGCTCACGGTCGGTAATTTCGAATCCCAACCTGGCAAAAAAGCCTTCTGCTGTTTCTGTTAAAATAAAAAGTTTACTTAGGTTAAGATTTTTGGATTCTTTGATCATTTCATGAATCAGGCGCGTTCCTAGCCCGTTTTTATGTTTTTCGGAGTTGACGGCAACTGATCTCAGCAAGGCATGGGGGCCGTATATTTCCAGTGCAGCTATGGCTTGTAGCCTGCCACCGTTCAGGGCTCCGATCACATGAAACTGTGAAAGGTCAAAATCCTCGGAAGGAAGGTTGCTCTCTTCCAGTAATCCTAGAGCCTGATCTTCATATGAGCTGTCAAGCTTTTTGAAATCGATCATAATATTTTCTTTTAAGCCAGAATGAAACATGTACCAAACCTATTAAAGCAGGAACTTCAACCAAAGGGCCTATTACTCCTGTAAAAGCCTGTCCGCTGTTGAGTCCGAATACAGCAATGGCTACAGCAATAGCCAATTCAAAATTATTACCTGCTGCCGTAAAAGCAATGGAAGCATTCTCATCATATGTTGCCCCCATGGCCTTGCTGATGAAAAACCCGATAATGAACATCAGCGCAAAATAAATCAGCAGAGGGATAGCTATTCTGACAACATCCATAGGTATACTAACGATAAGTTCTCCTTTCAGGCTAAACATAACTACAATCGTGAATAGTAAAGCAATGAGCGTCACTGGGGAGATGGCAGGTATGTACTTTTCGGTATACCATTTTTCTCCTTTTATCTTTACCAGAATGACCCGGCTCAGTAAACCGGCCATAAAAGGTATGCCCAGGTATATGGCAACGCTTTCCGCAATTGTAGCAATAGAAATGTCCACTATGGCACCGTCAAACCCAAAGTATGGGGGAAGGACGGTAATAAATACCCAGGCATAGAAGCTGTAGGCAAATACCTGGAAAATACTGTTGAGTGCCACCAGGCCCGCACCGTACTCACTGCTTCCCTCGGCAAGGTCGTTCCAGACCAGTACCATGGCAATGCAGCGGGCCAGCCCAATGAGAATGAGGCCAACCATGTATTCAGGATGGTCTTGCAGGAAAATGATAGCCAGTACAAACATCAATACCGGGCCAATGATCCAATTGAGCAGGAGTGATATGCCGAGGATTTTGACATTTCTGAAAACTTCCGGGAGCAGCTTGTAATTTACTTTTGCCAACGGAGGGTACATCATGAGGATCAGACCTATGGCAATGGGAATATTTGTGGAACCTTTGGTAAATGAATTGATGAAGGTGGACGTGGAAGGGTAGGCGTAACCAAGCCCTACGCCAATGGCCATGGCCAGAAAGATCCAAAGGGTGAGATAGCTGTCTAAAAAGCTGAGTTTTTTCTTCATGATTTTATTATGCTATTGTTTTAGGTATAAAAATATCCCCGGAGAATTTCCGGGGATATATATCTATGCGCAGCAGGAGGCACTTTCATCTTCCACAGCTGAGCTTTCAGGAGCGCAGCAAGCCCCTTCTTCGGCATGCTTTTCGTCGTTTTCCTCCACATCTTCCATAAACTGGTAAACCTCCCATTTGTAGCCGTCGGGGTCAGTAACCCAGAACTTGTCCTGTTTGGCGTAGCAGCATTTAACTTCTTTCTCCACATCAATGGGGAGGTCGTGGTGCATGGCGTTGCCCAGCCGTCTTTTTAGCTCCTCAGGGTCATTGACCTCAATACCAAAGTGGATAAAGTCAGGCTTGACCGGTTTGGGTGATTGTATGAAAGATATATTCAGGGATGGGGCATCGAGTAAAAACTTGGCGTAATCCTTTTTGGTTTTTACCGGCTCCTTTTCAAAAAATTTCGAATAAAAGGCTATAGTATTTTCAATATTTGAAACATAATAGCTGGCATGTACTCTTGGGAATGTTGTCGTTTCCATAATCTTCGTGTAAAGTTAGAAATTAAAATGTTATATCGTAATATTACGATTTAAATGAGCAAATTTTTTTAGCAGCAGTTGTTCTTGCTGCTATAAGATTCGAAAAGATCACCTAACAGGTTTTTTGCCTTAAGCCATGTTACCTCATTGATACAGTAACAGACACTTGGCCCTTCAATGGTACCTTTGATAAGTCCTGCTGTCTTAAGTTCTTTCAAATGCTGGGAGACCGTGGATTGTGAGAGAGGCAGTTCGTCAACTATGTCTCCACAAACGCATGAATTGGTCTTCACCAGAAATTGAATGATTGCAATCCTTGCAGGATGACCCAGTGCTTTGGCCAGTCTGGCTATTTCGTTCTGCTCTGCTGTGAATTTTTCTATCTTGGATAAGCCCATAATTTCTTAATCGTAATTTTACGATAAATGTTTCGGGTACAGTAAAATTCTTTCTAACTTTTTTTGATCAGGCACTCATCATACCTCTGAAACGCTTGCAGCAAAATGGCTGATAAATGCCTGACCTATATGATATTTTATTCGTTTCTAAAGGATTTATAGCTATTGATCAACCCGTTTGTAGATCCGTCGTGGGAGCTGACAGCTTCCTTGCCGGATAACTCAGGCAGTATTTTCTTGGCAAGTTGCTTGCCAAGCTCCACACCCCACTGATCAAAACTGTAAATGTTCCAGATTACCCCCTGTACAAAGATCTTGTGCTCATACATTGCTATCAGGCTTCCCAGTGTTCTGGGGTCAAGTTTTTTAAACAGGATGGAGTTCGTGGGCCTGTTTCCTTCAAAAACCTTGAAAGTTTTCAATTCATTGATCTCGCTTTCCGAAAGCTTTTGGTCTTTCAGCTCGCCTAGTACCTCTTCTTCTGTTTTTCCGTTCATCAGAGCCTCTGTTTGAGCGAAGAAGTTTGCCATCAGCTTATCGTGGTGGTCGCCAAGCGGATTATGGCTGATCGCAGGGGCCAGGAAATCGCATGGGACAAGCTTTGTACCCTGATGGATCAGTTGATAGAACGCATGCTGTCCGTTGGTGCCAGGCTCTCCCCAGATGATAGGACCTGTCTGGTAATTCACCTTTTTTCCATTCCTGTCTACATACTTTCCGTTGCTTTCCATATCGCCCTGCTGGAAATAGGCCGCAAAACGGTGCATGTATTGATCGTAGGGTAGCAGGGCGTGGGATTCAGCTTCGAAAAAGTTGTTATACCAAATACCCAGCAACGCCAGGATCACCGGGATATTTTGCTCAAAAGACTGGTTTTTGAAGTGGTTATCCATAGCATGGGCACCCTCAAGCAGCGCTTCAAAGTTTTCATACCCGATGGTGCAGGCTATGGAGAGGCCAATGGCAGACCATAAAGAGTAACGGCCACCGACCCAGTCCCAGAAACCGAACATGTTTTGCGTATCGATACCAAAATCCTCCACGGCTTTGTCATTGGTAGAGATCGCTACAAAGTGCTTTTTGATATGCTCTTCATCTTTGGCGTTTTCCATAAACCAGTCGCGGGCACTATGCGCATTCGTCATGGTTTCCTGCGTGGTGAATGTCTTGGAGGCAATCATGAAAAGCGTTGTCTCGGGGTCAACTTTCTTTAAAGTTTCTGCTATATGCGTGCCGTCCACATTAGATACGAAGTGTACCTCTATTCCAGATTTTTGATAGGCTTTCAAGGCCTCGGTAACCATTACCGGCCCGAGGTCGGAGCCACCGATACCTATGTTTACTATGGAAGTGATCTGCTTGCCGGTATATCCTTTCCATTCCCCGCTGAGTACGGCTCCGGAAAATTGCTTCATTTTTTCCAGCACTGCATTAACGGCAGGCATTACATCTTCTCCGTCAACTTTTACCGGCTTGTTTGACCTGTTTCTTAAAGCGGTGTGCAATACAGCACGACCTTCCGTTTTGTTGATGGGCTCACCGGAAAACATAGCATCAATGGCCGCTTTAAGGTCCGTTTCTTTGGCCAGTGCCAGCAGGTTATCCCGGGTTTCTTCAGTTATTCTGTTTTTCGAGAAGTCCACCAGTATGTTTTCAAACCTAAGGCTGAACTTTTCAAAGCGGTCTGCATCGCCGGCAAACAACTCCTTCAGGTGAGTAGATTTAATGCTATTGTAATGGTTTTCCAGTTTTTTCCAGGCTGAGGTTGTGGTTGGGTCTGTTGATGGAAACATGTATCTATAGATTTTATCGTTCAAATTTGTGCAGGCGAATTTAGCAAAGCCTGACGCTTAATAAAAGCCTGCATAGGCAATCTAAGTTAAGTTTTTATCAACAACAGGTGAGGTGTTTTTATGTTTATAGGCTATTGATAGTTTTTACAACGTTTGAAATGGATGAAAACCCCATAAAGAGAGAGATACTCATGGGAAAAGGTGCTCGCAAAAAAGATTCGTTATTTTCATCTCATTAGCATAGTCACGATGGTTTTCCTTATTGGAATAGTCTTTAGAGAAGGTCTGTTTTCAATGCACCGTATATTCATCTATCAGGTCGAAGGGATGCGGGCAACATCCTTTTCTGCGTATTATAAGTTGTTATGAAGAATCATCATGAAAAGTACCTGCAAAAGGCTCTTTTATGGCATGACGCAGACTATCCATCCAATAGGTAAACTATTTCCCTCAGGCTTCATCGTAATACAGCAGGCTTGAACCAGGACTTTATATGCAAGACAGTCACCATTTTTATAGAGCCTCTTTTGCTCAATATGTCACTTGCCAATACAAAAACCGAACTGGTCAGACTTGTTTTCCCGGGTACTGGCTGTTGAGTTTATGTCCTGACCATGCATTCTGCTCCGCTTGAGTGACTTAGGCTAACAAAAATTACTTCCTGGTGTTTTTAATAATGAAGTTAAATAAAGATAATTATGAGAGGAAAATTAAATAAACACGGAAAATATGAGCTGTTTGAGACCACTAACGGGCATCAAATATTGGCTCTTGATAATAAAGAATATTATGCATTGGTAGAAGGGCAGAAGGGAGACATCATTGTCCACTCCGACGCTGATCACAAAAGGCAAAAGACACTACAAAAGGGAGAATTCTATCTGGCCGATTTTGAAGACGATCCTGAGTTCAGGGACCAGCCGCATCTGTTTATGGAGAAGGGTAAGCATTATACTGAACTCATTCTGCCTAACGGATTACCTACCCAAAGCGACCATCAGAAGAAGCTGGTGAGGACTGATGAAAAAATATCTAAAGGCACTATCAAAGAACATATTGAAGGCAAGGGTAATAAGGGTACCGAAAAGCAGTATGAGGATAAACCGGAAGGACTGAGGGCCAAAACGAAAGATGAGCTTTATGAAAAGGCGAAGGAAAAAGAGATTGAAGGACGTTCTAAAATGAACAAGGAAGAGTTGGTTAAACATCTGAAAGACAAATAACAAGTAATATAAATATGGCATCTGCCAGTTTGATCGGTCCATGAAAAAGCACATTAATCTCGCTTTTGTGGTAGTGGCTAGTGTGAAAATCATTTAAAAACACAACCAGAATGTACGATTATACCTGTTTGGTCGCTGGGGTAGTGATCCTGGCCATTATATACTTTGATTTTTTTTACACCACTTTATCAGGAAGCGGTTTTACTTTTTTAACCAGTACCTGTGCTTCAGTTACACATAAAATAATACTGTTGGTCGCTAAGATTACCGGTAGAAAGTTATTAAGCATATCGGGCATGCTGGTCAATTTGGTTATCCTCACTATGTGGGTGCTGTTGGTCTGGGCGGGCCTGTTTCTGGTTTATTCTTTTCATCCATCCGGTATACTAAACAGCAATAACGAAGTAGCCACCTCTATTCAAAGACTCTATATGAGTGGATATGTCCTTTCCACACTGGGTATGGGTGATGTGAGGCCAGTGACTCCATTTTTTGAAGTCATTACCAGCTTCTTCTCTTTTTTCGGGTTTGCCTTTTTCACCACATCTATGACCTATCTGCTATCGGTTTCATCAGCAGTGATCCAAAAGCGCTCTCTTGCACTTTCTATAAGGAACTTTGGGAAGACCCCTTTGCAGGCAGTAACCAGTTTGGTGCGTATGGATGACAATCTTCGGTGCTATCAGCTATCCAGCCTGCAGTCAATGATCAATAAACATTCTAATTTCTACCAGGCTTATCCTGTTTTGCATTATTATCATCATATGGGAGTGGATGCTTCCCTGGCCGTTAATGTAGCCGTACTTGATGAAGCTTTAAGTATTATCATGCATAGTGAAGGTTCTACTAAGCTCGGTCGCGAAGTAGAGTCGCTGAGAGCAGCTCTTGATGATTTGCTTGAGCACCTGAAAAACCGGTTTGAAGAGGAGACTGATTATACTCCTGACATAAATTGGTCCTCTTTAGACCTTCCGAAGGGGCTGGCCGGCAATGGGTTTTCAACAGGAAATAATTTGAAACACAGACGTCGGATTTTAGGTGGTTTGCTAAGAAATGAGGGTAGAACCTGGGATGAGGTTTATGTATAATCCGAAATTAATGGACTGATCAGTAAACCCTTACCACAATTTTTTTTCGCCCACGCTGTAACTTTTGTAGTTGACCTGCAGTCTAAGCGTCAGGTCAAAACTCCGGAGTGCCAACTCCGCCTAAACAATAACAATATGCTGAAAAATTACATTAAAGTTGCAGTAAGGAACATATTCAAACATCGGGTATTTTCTTTCATTAATATTTTTGGTCTCGCTGTGGGCATGTCGGTGTGCATGCTCATTATTATGCTGGTAGCTGATCAAATGATGAATGACCGGCATAACCCAAATCGGAACCGTATCTATCGGGTAAATTCTTTGCCTTATTTTAATGGTAATAAGCAGCAAAAAGGAAGCGAGACTGCCACCACTTCTTTACCTGTTCGCGATGAGTTACTGAATAACTACACCGGAGTAGAATCAGCCGTGAGGTTGGTTCGTGGGTTTGGAAATAACTGGATACAACTTGAACCTGGCAATGATATCAATATTCCGGTAAGCGGTTATTTTGCAGATCAGGGTGTTTTGCAAATGTTTGCATATGAGTTGCTGTATGGTGATGAGGCTACGGCCCTGGTTGAGCCATATTCCGTAGTGTTAACAAAAAAAGCAGCGGAAAAGCTCTTTAAAGTCGAGAACCCGGTAGGAGAGACGCTGAAAGTGGGCGAGCTGGGTACCTATAAAGTAACAGGCGTACTCAGGGAAACTGAAAACAAGTCGCACATAGTGGTGGAGGCATTTGCCAGTATATCTACCCTCACAAGCCTGCAGGCTGCCGGTGTATTTGATAACAAAAGCGAAGACTGGTATAACTTTTATTCCGGTTGGGTTTACATCATGATACAGGAAGGAAAAACGACCGGTGATATTAATGCCCATCTGGCCAAAATACATGACGATCATTTTTCAAAGCTACCCACGCCGGAAACCACCGCTGTTACCTATCAGTTGCAGCCGTTACTGTCGATTACACCCGGTCCGCTGGTCAACAATCCGATAGGCCCTTTCATGCCTTGGGTTATTATTTACTTTTTGTCAGGCCTGGCAGCCATTATTCTGGTCACCTCATGTTTTAATTTTACCAATTTGTCCATTGCACGTTCTATGAGTCGAGCCAGGGAGATTGGCGTACGTAAAGTTACCGGGGCAAAACGGTTTCAGATTTTCACGCAGTTTATCAGCGAGTCCGTCGTTATTTCTCTTTTTGCACTGGTGCTGGCCCTGATGCTGCTCGTAGTACTCAAACCATTCCTTCTTGACCTGGCGTTTACAAAAGCCATGCACTGGAGTATTACTGCCAATTACATGGTGTATGCCATATTTGTAGTGTTTGCGCTTGTGGTTGGCATTTTAGCAGGTATGTTTCCGGCAGTGGTAATGTCAGCGTTTAATCCGATAAAAGTGCTGAAAAGCTTTAACAGCACAAAGCTGATGTCAAAAATAGGTATGCGCAAAGCCTTATTGGTAGTGCAATTTTCATTTTCTCTGCTATTTATACTTACAGTTATGGTTATCTATAATCAACTGGATCTTTTTCTCTATAGTGATTATGGGTTCAACCCCAAGCATAAAATTGTGATACAGAAAGGGGATACTTCGTACGAATTGCTAAAGACAGAGCTGTTGAGCCAAAGCAATATTACCAGTGTTTCGCTGGCTTCTCATATGCCATCAGCCGGAGTTGTGTTTGATGAAGAGTTCAAAAAGGATCTTGACGATGAAACATGGACAGACTTAAGATATTTTGCTGTAGACGAGAATTATCTGGAGAATATGGAAATACCACTACTGGCGGGCAGGTTTTTTACCACCGAGGCCGAAGGTTCCAATAAGAGCACGATTGTAATCAATGAGACTGCCGTTGGTGCGCTTAATTATGCATCTGTAAGTGAAGCTCTGGGGCAAGTAATTATAAGTAAAAGAGATTCGAGTAAAATGCAGATTATAGGCGTGGTTAAAGATTATACACATGAGATGGCTGCAGAGAAACTTCAGCCTATGGCTTTGATGTACAGGCCCGAAGAGTTTAGTTTGTTTCAGATCGGCTATTCAGGAGAGTATGATCAGGCATCGGCGTTGGTTGAGCAGTCCTGGGCAAAAGTAAACCCGGGTTTGAAAGTAGAGATCCGGGATTTCGAAAGTAAAATGGGCGAGCTGTATGAAATACTTTTTGGTACCCTCATAAAAGTAGTAGGTTTTATAGCCACACTGGCAGTTATTATTTCTTGCCTTGGCCTGTTGGGAATGGCTACGTATACTATTGAAACGCGCAAAAAGGAAATTTCACTTCGCAAAGTGCTGGGAATCTCTAATGGTTCACTGGTTTACACACTGTCTAAAGGTTATATGATTATATTATTGCTGGCCGTGCTCATTGCTGTACCTGCAGCCTACTTCATCAATACACTCTGGCTGGAAAATTTCAGCGCTCATGTTACAGTGGATTTCCTAACCATTATCATTGGCGTATTGATCCTTATGATACTGGGTGTACTCACCATAGGCTCACAAACTATTCAGGCTTTGTTTGTGAATCCGGTGGATAATTTGAAAAATGAGTAACATGGCTCCAAACCAATAATAAGGGATGCTTTACTAGACTTTTGAAAGTTTGGTAAAGCTGAACCTTTTCAGGGCACCTTATAAAGCTCTGGGTACTGTACATTTGGAGGTGATTGCTTTAGGTATGAATCTCAGGAGCGGTTATGCCTCTACTAACTCTCAAAGTCTTGGCAATGCGGGGCGAAAATTTTGAAACCTAAGATTAATGAGGTGCTCTTCTAACCTTTTTAATGGTTAATTTGTGCTTTTCTAATTACTAATAGCGTGGATTGTTTATTCTTGCTGCTTTGAGTATATCAATCAATATAAGGATATTTTATAATCACTAGAAATGGTGTAGTATTCTACTTGTAGAATGCTGATTTTTGATGTTAAATTTTAATCAGATGAAATCTACCGAAGAAATTCAGAAGGAGTTTGACAACCTTCCGGACAGTTATGAAATGATGAAGGCTGAAGCTCTACAAAATGACAGTCTCGTTGAAATGGCAGCCAGGCACCCGCTTTATGAAATAGAACCTTTCTTTTCAGAACTTAACAATGAATTTTATGATGAGAACCATTCCTTTCTTATCGAAACCGAGGAGGACTATAACCCTGAAAAAGATGAGCTCTACACTCTCTGGATAGATATGGAACTGAGGAAAACCTTTTACCGAATACATCATTTGGGTGGAAATGTTACTTACGAGACTACTTTTGAATATCACAAGGACTACTATAAAAGTGCTATGGTCTTTGTCGACGGTAATGGTATAAAGCCTATTAAACTGGCCTATCTCTATTTTAAGGAGGAAGTGCCTGACATGTATATTGAATGCTCTACCTATGGATTGTTCTCAAAAAAATACAATAGTGAAGAATACCGGCTTAATGGGTACAAGATGCAGGTTCCGGCAACTAATTATGAATATGATGTACAGTTTGAGTACAATTATGACGGAGTTTTGGAGCGCATAACAGGCAAAGCCGGGAAGGATAGCAGCTCGAAGGTTATTTTTCAAAGACCGGGAATAGGGCAAAATATGACAGATACCTTAACTGTTATAGAAGATCAGTTGGTAGAGGAGGTTACCGATCAAATCCAGAAAAAGGTGAGGATCGATGAAAAAGTCTACTGTATTCTGCTGGAGTATACTATGCAGGGGCCATTTCCTCCTACAATAGCCATCGGACTGGAATCAGAAATTGATGCTCCGTGGGATGAAACAAAAATACACGAGTATTACAACGCACCCGATATGCAGTATTTCTCTGAAGAGGATACCTTGCCTGTGGACCTGTATTCCGAAGAATTGGAAAAAGCTTATATCTTCTTTAACCAGAATTACGATATCATGAATCTTACTGATGAGGAATTTGACCTATGGGAAGATCAGGTTAAACAGCTCTATCTCAGGGTTTGCAAGAGAATCATGCATATGGATTTTTCGATGTCCTTTCAGAAAAGTGATAGATTTTTGGTAATGGCCAAAGATTTTGAAGCCTGCAATGAGGAGTACTATTATAACGAGATGATGAAGTATAAAAAGGAAAAAGGATAATAATACCAAATCAAGAGAGCACTCCCGATCTTAACCCCTGCTTTACTAAGCCTTCAAGGCTTAGTAAAGCTTACCGAGCCTAACCCACAAGCTCAAGTTTAAGAGCGGCTACTGCCCAGAATCTCCATTTGCCCCACAAGCAGTGATTAGTAGCAGGTCCGTCTGCTCCCTGTCTGTTTCGCTTCGACGGCATTCCATAGCTTCAGCTGAGCCTTACTAATCTTCAAAAGCTTATTAAAGCCGTGGAGGCACGGCTTGCTGTAATGGGCTATGCCGAACTTAACTCCTGCTTTACTAAGCCTCCAGGGATTAGTAAAGCTTTCCGTCCGTAACCGACAAGCCCAACTTAAAAGCGTCTACCTACCCAGAATCTCCATTTGCCCCACAAGCAGTGATTAGTAGCAGATCCGCCGGCTTCCCGTCTGTTCCGCTTCGACGGCATTCCATAGCTTCAGTTAAGCTTTACTAATCTTCAAAAGCTTATTAAAGCCGTGAAGGCACGGCTTGCTGTAATGGGCTATGCCGAACTTAACTCCTGCTTTACTAAGCCTCCAAGGATTAGTAAAGCTTACCGAGCCTAACCCACAAGCTCAAGTTTAAAAGCAGCTACCTACCCAGAGTCTCCATTTACCCCACAAGCAGCAGCTCCTTGTCTGTTCCGCTTTGCCGGCATTCCATAGTTTCAGCTGAGCTTTACTAATCTTCAAAAGCTTAGTAAAGCTGTGATGGCTGGGCTTGCTGTTTAGGTTTGGATGACTTGATTAGCTTTTTTTAATAAATCTACTTCTCCAACGGAGTTACGATCCCATCTACGGATTTGCCTTGTTTGATATTCACCAGTATCTGGTGTAGCGTTTCTGCCGCCAGGCCGTGTAATACCAACCTATAGGCCGCACTATAGGTTGAGATTGGGATCATAGGGTGCTTATTGTTGACCAACCCGAGATGTGCGGGAGTGCCCAATAGCTGGGAGGTGTAAATGGAGATAGTTTCATCAAGTTGCAGAGAGTTAGAGGCTCTGATAAAGTCATTTGACGTAAGGAAAAACTGATAGAACGGTGTAAACAGCTCTATTGAAGACTTCAAATCTAGAATGTTTGTCCATTTGTCAGGAAACTCGATGTGGTCAAACTGGTCATCGGAGATCATGTCCAGGCTTAACTTGGTCGGGGGCTTTATGGTAATATTCTTTTCCTTTAGTTTGCTGTTTAGCCTGATAATGAAGTTGTAGAGGTTCAGGTCATGCTTTAGGAAAAGGTCGTCTTTTACGTCCTCAAAATTGTTTGGTTTTAGCGGTGAGGTTTCAATTTCAACGCTTTCAACATTGCCTGCTATGAATTGCAAAATTTCACTTCCTACATGAAAATGCCTGAATATAAGCAGGTTGGCGTCTTTGCTCACAAACCTTTTGAGCCCCCACGAGAGTATGATGTGCAGGATTTTGGAACTGTTAAATATCTTGGGAAAGAAGAATTTAAACACATGGATAAAAAACATGGTGACCTTAGACCAGAAAAAGATCAGCGGGTATAAGTACCTCGCCGACCTGGAGTTGTTGTCCCGCATCAGGGCCTGTTTGGTCTTTTCATTGATGGGGATACTGTTGTCGAGGTATAGAGCCAGCCACGGGTTCGGGTCGCGGCTGTCGTAGCTCGATATATCAAATAACTCTTTTGACATCTTAATAATGATTTAATTTCCTGAATTAATAATTGCCTAACTCTTCGAGCTGCATGCGATAAAGCCTGGCCGTTGTTTTTGCTGTTTTAACTATAGCTTCGGCAATATCCATATTCATAAGTGGATGATCAAGTGCTTTTTCCAGACGGTGGAAATGGTTCTCATCAGCCACACCATGATAAGTGAAAAACGACACCTGCTCATCAGCCAGACCTAGCTGGTCCTGCATCATCCTGCCCCAGTGGCCCGCCAGCCTTTTGCCAATGCCTTCGATAATAAACATGGCACCCAGCAGGTCTATCGGGTTGGGTTTGCCGGCCTGATTGAACATAAAAGCAGACAGTGCCATGCTTCCTATATTCTTTTTACCAGTCCTGATGGCTTCTGCGGGTTCATTCAAAGCTTCAAAATTGCGCTCCAGCAGTTGATAATCTTTATGCTCCGTGGCGGCATGTTTGATGAAGGCTGAGCGGAGTTCAAATAATTCGATATCAATACATGAGGCTGCACGTGTGATCCATTGAGAACCGTCAATAACCTGCTGCCTGAGATCGTGTAGCAGTAACTTGTAATCATCCATGGATAGTGAGCCCTGGTGCATTTTAGTAATTACAGGTACTTTTAGCAGGGAAGTTTCAAATTCTATCCAAACATTGGTGAGCTGGCGAATGAGCCATTCAGAAACAGGCCTTTCTTTCAATACCAGCTCAGGCGCTTCCACTTCGCGTATTTCATACTGCTTTTCCCCGGCAGCAGCGGCGCCTTCTACGGTAAGCTTCATGAATGAGGTGATGAAGCGGCCGCTTTCCGGAACCATACAAAGAATGCTGTCACCGGCTTTCAGTTTACCCGAAAACATCAGCTCCTCCAGCATGATAAATATAGATGCTGAACCTGTATTGCCTTTGGTGGTGAGGTTACTAAACCATTTTTCGTCAGGGATCAAAGCTCCGCCCTTCTCCATCAGGTCTTTAATAGGCTGCTTGAAAAATTCTGACGAGTAATGGCAGCAAAGCCAGTCTATTTGATCGGTTGAAAGTTTTTTGCGGTCGATGAGTTCAAAGAAGTGGGCTACACCCTTTTGCACCACCCTGTCGAGCAGTCGTACATCCTGCTTGAGGTTGAGTGCACCGGCCTGTGATGCGGATTCATAGTCAGGGTAATCCAGCCACGTAGGTTCGGTACCCGTCTTGTCATCAGCTTTTCCAGTATACATGCAGAGGGGAAGCTCATGAGCGTGTGATTTGATATCAATCCAGTCTATGCGCAGAGACAGGCCTTTGCTGCTTTTCTTATTTTCCAGTACCAGTGCACCTGACCCGTCGGAAAGCATCCAGCGCAGAAATTCTGCATCAAATGAAAGGGATTTTACATTTTGTTTTTCGAAGCGGGAACCTTTGAAGAGCCTGCTGGAAAATTCACTTCCTACACATACAGCGTTATTTTTCTCCCCACTTTTTATCTGGGCATATGCATCTTTCAGGGCCATCATGCCACTGGCGCATACACTTTGAAAACTGGCTACCTCGCAGGCCGAAAAGCCGAGGTTGGCGTGCACCATACTGGCAAAACCCGGTACGGGCAAGTCAGCCTGAGTGGTACCTGCGGCCAGCAACTCAACGTCTTTAGGGGAGAGGCTGCTTCTTTCGAGTGCATGGTCTATCGCTCTGGCGGCCATTTCAGCATTTGTATGGCTGCTTTGCTGTTTTTTGTCAATAGCGTAATGCCTGAATTTTATACCGTTTTGCTTCAAAATACGGTTTTTCAAAGCACTGTCTTTGCCATTGATCCTGCCGAGGTAATCTTCCATTTCATCATTTGAAACAGGCTCGTTGGGAAGAAATATCCCGGCACTTGTGATATATACATTATCCATAGTCGTCATTTGAAATTCCGCCCGGCGGAATCAGCTTTTATTAAAAAATTTGTTGTTTATTCTATCCAGTAAACCGGAGGCAAAGCCATAATTGCGTTTTGCCCTGGAGTGGTGGTGGTTATGTTTGGTGCCAAAAGCCAGAAAACCCGGCGCTTTTCCACTCCAAAAACGGTAATTGCAATGCCCGGCATAATTTAGCAGTATGCTCACCAGCGGAAATATAAATATGGCTGTTGCTGATAAGGGAATAATTAGGGCTATTGTAACAGGAACAGTACTCAGCAGCAAGGCTTCAAACCAGTGAAAGCTATAGACCGAATATACTGTTGGTACCCTGGACCGGTGATGCACATAATGGACACGCTTCATGAAATAGCGGAGGTGCATGAGCCGGTGTACCATAAAAAAATGTATCTCATTCCAAATAACCAGTATAATAAGTCCTGTCAGTATGTTAAGAGGTGTATCAGGAACCAGGTCTATTATCCCATGGCGGATAAGAAATATGAGCGGGATGCCGGAAAAACCGAAGATGATAACGGATTTTAAAGAATGCAGTATCTCGAACCTTACCTGTTTGGCTGTTACTTCCAGCTTTGAAATTACCTCTAACAGGCCTCTTCTGTGTAGAAATTTACAAGCTTGCAGAAACAATGGTGCAAGGCCAAAATACAATATCACAAAATAGAGGAAGACCAATCCATAGAGCTGAATGTAGGAGTACTGGTATAATATGTTATCAATAAAGCCTTGGATCATAAGTACCGGATAGGAGATACGTTCAAAACTGTGAGAGGGTTACTTTAGGTTAATATTATTGTGCTAGTTTCTATATGGTTTTGCGGTAAATATGGGTATTTATTTTCTGATTATTGGATTTTCTTCTAATTTTTCAATGCTGATTAGACTGGCTTTGGCATATCCACCAAATAGTAGCTTTCGCGTTCTGAAGCTGGCTTTTATGGTATAATTCTTTCTGCTCATGTCAAGTGGAGATTCCGGCCATAACTTTCCAAAAGCTGTTTTATCCACATAAATCCATTTCACGTCATCGATGGGATCAGCCAGGAAAATTTTCTTGTTTCCCAGTAACAGTTCAATTCCATTTCTTAAAAAATCACCTTGTCCGGTATCCACCATCCTATACATGACCCTTGAGTCAATAACAATACTTTTGCTTATGGAAAGTCTAATCAGGATATAAATCGCTAAAACGGGAATTAATACCCATAGGCTTAAAATTGGGATCCAATAAATCAATAAGAGTATGCACAACAGGAAGAGTATCTGTAGGATTATACTTTTTATGTTTCGTTTCAAATTTTAATGTTTAGTTCATACAGGTAAATATGGGGTTTTACCAGTATCAATACTGTAGCTGAAGTAAAAATACAACATTAAGTTAATCAAGGACTTAGTTAGAGCGTGTTGTTGGAAAATTATTCCTTTCCAATAAGTGATTTTAACCAGTTGCCTATTTCGAGTAGGTAAATCTTATAAACCACAGCCTTATAGTTGTGATTCACCTTGTAAATGAAACTATCGGCATTGGACCTGCCCATCAGGATTACCAGCCTCCAATATTCCGGTTCGGGGATACCGTGTATGGTGTGTTTTTCCTCATTCACACTTCTATTTTAAGAAAATCTGTTTCAAGTTGAAAGCTTTTGCCCACATTAAACTCAATTTCTACCTGTAATTTTAAATTGATGGAGACATCGGGAGCGTTTTTCAACATGAAAATGACCTCATCACCGAGCTCTCCAAATATCGCGCGGGTTTCATTCTGCTCAACCAAAAACGCTTCAATATCTATCTCATTGCGGTTAGCAATATGGAATAATGCGTTTAGGATTGTACCGGCCTTGTACTCCGTGTTATTGGAGAAAACAGGCTCAGTTGAGGTAATCTCCAGGCGTGTTATTCTTTGAGAAGGCCCGAGGATGACAGGATCACATGCGTAAGCACTATTGATGAACGAAAGGCCTGAAGGCATCGGCGCGTATGCTTTCAGATACTCATTTTCAGCAACTTGCATGCGTACTGCAGCCTGGTCGAAGCTGGTGGACATCGTGGTATTGAAATTATCCGTACCATAGCTGCCAATGGTGACAGTTAGTTCTTTTACCCTTGATTCTACAGGTCCGGAACTTCCGCAGTCATCCATGACGCAGGAAATGGGCAGGTTCATTACGGTAATCGTAATGAGTGTGGTAAGTGCTTTTTTCATTCTCAAATTAATTAAAGTTTGAGTTAAGACACGGATAATTTGTAATGGGTTGGAAACAAAAGTTTGCCTGGATCGTGGGGGTGGAATTGACTTTGGGCTTAAAGGTGAATTGGCAGAAAGTGCACTGGTTTTAAATTTAGGTTTGCCTGTTAGTTTCGGTCAGCTTTACTAATCCTTCGAGGCTTAGTAAAGCAGGGATTTAGTTCTTTCACCTTCAAAGCATCTCTATTTTTCATATCATTCCTGCTTTTTATAGCTCCAAATGGCTGCTGCATTGAAGATGATCGCCAAAATGGTGGTGTAAATAAACTCTGAGGTAAGGTCTAAGAAACCACTGCCTTTCATGAGTACTTTTCTGGATACGGCAATGAAGTGTGCCAGAGGATTGGCCTTAGTGAGGTACTGTGCCCAGGTCGGCATGCTGTCGATCGGGGTGAACAGGCCACTCATGAGGATGAAGATCAGGATGAAAAAGAATGCAACGAAGATGGCTTGTTGCTGGGTGTCGGCAAAGTTGGAGATAAGCAGTCCAAAGCCCAGCACAGCTATGAGGTTGATGAAGGCGTAAACAAATAAAAGGCCGAGGCTGCCGACCATAGGTATGTCGAAAACGATTTTCCCTACGGTAAGGCCTACCGTCATGATAAACATACCGACGCAAAGAAACGGTACAAGCTTACCTATAATAAACTGCCACTTTTTAATAGGCGTTACGTTGACCTGTTCAATGGTGCCTATTTCCCTTTCCCTGACCACATTCATGGCTGTAAGCACGATGGTAAGAAGTGCGGTAAGCTCTGCAAGGATACCCGGTACCATGAAATCGGTATACCTGAGCATGGGGTTGTACCAGTACCTTGAGCTGACATCAATACCGCTATGGCTGGTGGCAGGGCGTGGCATCCAGTGTATTTCACTAAAGATGTCACGGTTATATGTGTTTATGATATTTCTCAAATAGCCTGAGCCGACGGTAGCCTGCTGGCCGTTAATGGCATTGACCAGCATTTGCATAGCCGGCTTTTCGCCTCTTACAAACTCCCTTTCAAAATTGCCCGGTACCTCAAGAATAATATCGGCCTCATTGGCCTGCATCTTTTCCAGGGCCTGCTCTTTACTGAATAATTGATCGATCAGCCTGAAGTGCTCATTGGCCATTATTTTGCGGGTTAAAGCACGTGAGGTTTCGCTCAGGTCGTGATCCAGCAGTATGATCTTTACTTCTTTTACTTCATTGGTAGCGGCATTTGACAACACAATAAGCTGAAAGATGGGCAGTATTGTCATCATGATCAGTATTGTTTTGTTCCTCATTATCTGGAGGAACTCTTTTTGTATTAGAAAGAATAATGTTCTCATGCTTATAATGTTAAAATCATTCCAGACGTATTTTAAACTTCTTCCAGGTCAGGGTGAGAAAGGCCACGATCATAAACAGCAATACACTCACTTCGAAAATGATGTATTCCAGACCTACACCACGAAGCATTATTCCTTTGAGTATTTCTATAAAATAGGTGGCCGGAATAATATGGCTGATGTATTGCAGTACTTCGGGCATGCTGGTGAGGGGAAAGATAAAACCTGAAAGCAGTGTTGAAGGCATCAGCAGCCCAATGAGTGATTTCATCATGGCGTCCTGCTGGGTTTCTGAGGTGGTGGATATCAGTGTTCCCAGTGAAAGTGCAGTGATTACATAGACCATGCACAGGCATAGCAGTAACACGAGGCTTCCGGTAACAGGTACTCCAAAAATAAAGTACCCCATGACCAGGATCAGAACGGCATCGATAAATGAAAGGATGGCATATGGCGCCACTTTGCCCAGGATAATGAGCAAGGGAGGAAGGGGGGATACCAAAAGGATCTCCATGGTACCTTGTTCTTTTTCCCTCGCTATCGTAAGTGAGGTCATCATGGCGGATATGATCAACAGGATGAGGGCAATAGTTCCGGGGATGAAATTATAGGCGCTTTCCAGAAGCGGGTTGTACAGCATACGGGTTTCAATATTTACCTGGTATGGATTCGCAGGCCGCTTATACTCCTGCTGTTGAAAGTCATTGATCATGACCCTGGCATATTGCACAAGCGCATTGGCCATATTAGGGTCTGATCCATCGGCGATCAACTGTACCTGGGCAGGGTCATAAGTGTACAGGTCTTTGCTGAAATCAGCGGGGATAACCATAACAAGATCAGTTTTTCCACTCCTGAACCCTTCCTCTACCTGCTTTTCGGATACAAGCATCCTGTTAACATTAAAGTGGCCGGAGCTGGTCATATGCCTTACCAGCTTTGAGGAGGTTTGGTCTTTAGCCTGGTCGAGAATATCGATATTGGCATTTTTGAACTCATTGGTTACGGCAAAGCCAAATATCAATACCTGCGCCACCGGCATGCCAAATAAAATGAGCAGTGTGCGCCTGTCCCTGAGGATGTGGTAGATCTCTTTCTGAATGAATGCCCGAAAAACTTTGATCATGTTCATGGTTTAAACCGTTTGATACTGTTGTTAATAGTCACTTGCTTTCATATCCGGATCAGCGGACAAGTTTTAGGAATACATCGTTCATGGTTTGTGAACCAAATTGCTTCTTCAGGTTGGCCGGGGTATCCAGCGCTTCGATTTTCCCCGCAACCATGATCGATACCCGGTCGCAGTATTCGGCCTCATCGAGGTAATGTGTGGTAACGAAGATGGTGCGGCCGTGCCCGGCCGCTTCATAAATGGCCTCCCAAAACTCTCTCCTTACCATAGGGTCGACACCTCCGGTAGGCTCATCGAGAAATACAATGTCGGGGTCATGAACCATGGAAATGGCAAATGCCAGCCGCTGTTTCCAGCCCAGAGGCAATGAGGCAACCAGTTTGGAGGCGACTTCCGAAAGCCTGAGATCATGCAGGATGGCATCCGTCTTTTGCCGGATCTCCTGTTTGGACAGACCATAAATGCCACCGAAAAACCGGATGTTTTGCTTTACGGTAAGGTCTTCATACAGGCTGAACTTTTGAGACATATATCCGATGCGGGTTTTGATCTTTTCATAATCATGTATGACATCAAATCCGGCGACCATTCCCGAACCGGACGTAGGTTTGCTCAGGCCTGTCAGCATGCGCATGGCGGTGGTCTTTCCGGCTCCGTTGGCACCAAGAAAGCCGAAGATCTCACCTTTGGCCACCTTAAAGCTGATCTGATCCACTGCTGTGAATTGTCCGAATTTTTTAGTCAGATGATCGACTTCTATTGAATAGGCTTGCATATCGGCAGGGTTAAACTTCACGACTTAATTCAAGGAAAAGGTCTTCTATATCAGGCTCTATAGGCCGGACTTCAAGGTCAGGGTAGCCTGCCGGGTCCAGCGAACTGATAATTTCATCGATACTGACATTGGCATGTGTAGCCAGGTGCAAATATTCGCCAAAAGGCAAAGCACTTCTGGTATAGTCCATGTCGCGGAGTAATTTCAGCAACTCATAATTATTGCCCGACCTGATGGCGTACAGTGGACTGGGATAGCTCTCTACAATTTTACCGGGGGTGTCAGTTTGCAGTATCCTGCCATTTTGGATCAACGCAATCCTGTCGCACATACCGGCTTCATCCATGTACGGTGTGCTGACTAGGATAGCTATACCTTTTGCTTTAAGGCTTTTGAGCATGTCCCAGAATTCTTGACGGCTTACTGCATCCACACCGGTGGTAGGCTCATCCAGAAACAATACCTTGGGCTTATGGATCAGCGCGCAGCTTAGTGCAAGTTTTTGCTTCATGCCACCGGAAAGTTTGCCCGCAGGCCTTTTTTTGAAAGGCTCTATCTGCTCGTAGATGTCTTTGATCAGATTATAGTTCTCTTCTACAGTGGTGTTAAATATGGTGGCGAAGAATCTCAGGTTCTCTTCCACGGTCAAATCCTGATAAAGCGAGAACCTGCCCGGCATATAACCGACCTGTTTTCTGATTTGACGGTAGCCTTTCTCAACATCATGCCCTGCTACCGTAGCCTGCCCTTCATCAGCCAGCAGGAGGGTGGTAAGTATCCGGAAGAGGGTGGATTTACCGGCTCCGTCGGGGCCTATAAGCCCGAACAATTCTCCGTACTCCACGGAAAGTGATACAGCATCAAGCGCCTGAACCTGTCCGTAAGCCCTCGAAATATCATTTACTTCAATCGCTGCCATTTTACGTGGTTTTAATGTTGAAAGCGTACTTCTCCCGGCATGCCTATTTTCAACCTCCCGTCGTTATTGGTTACCATCACCTCTATGGCATAAACCAGGGTGGTACGCTCTTCCCGGGTTTGTATGTTTTCAGGAGTAAACTCTGCTTCATCTGATATATGGGTAATTACGCCGGGTATCTCTGTGTACTCTTCTTCATCTTTGTCAATCAGAACTGTGACCGTATCACCAATAGCCACCTTTTGAAGGTCTATTGCATTGGCATATGCCTTTAGTTTGAGCGTTTTGAGGTTGGCGATCTTGTACATTGGTGTGCCGCGGGTAACCAGCTCTCCGGGTTCTGCATATTTGGTGAGTACCGTGCCAGATATAGGGTTGATGATCACGTGATCTGCTATATTGTTTTGCAGTACATCGAGCCGGGCGCGCAATGGGCCACGCTCTGCCAGTATACTACGGTTAGCCACGGAGGTCTGGCGACGGGTGGTAGCTATTTGCTGGCTTACCACTTCAATTTCACCTTCATATTCATCCAGTTGTTTGGGTGTGGCGGCCTTGGCAGCTACCAGGTTTTGGGTACGGTTGTACTCCCGGAGCAGGTTTTCCTTGCGCTCCAGCAGCAGGGCTACCTCCGGCTCCGCCTCTTTAAGTTTATCACCAAGTGAGGCTATTTGTGCTGCTACCTGGAGCAGCTCTAAGTGGAGCTGTGTAGTGTCAATCAGGCCGGCCTGCTGACCCGCCTCCAGGTGCATACTTTCTTCAACAGGAAAACACCGGAGTTCTCCATTGCCTTTTGCACTTACCGTAACTGTGGTAGCTTCAAAATTGCCATAGGCATCAGAAAGCTCTTCGTTATTGCAGCCTAACAGGGCCAGGCCTGTGCATAGCCAGATATTAAATTTTGATCTCGTCATCATAACGTTCCGAATAAGGTTAGATATTTAACTTGTAATTGCTGGAGTTGTAATTCGTACAGGTGTAGCCGCAGCCTGGCCTCAAGCTCGGCATTGACTTGTATCAGGTAATCCGTAGCGTTGATCACACCGTTGTTCAATTGGGCTTCTGACTGCTGCAGTATCTCGCCCTGAAGGGCTACTATGCTTTGGTGGTTCTGTATTTGCCGGGTGAACGCATCCATTTTTTCAAGAAACTCATCTTCCCGGGTTTCTATGTTGTATTCAAAGGCTTCCTTTTGGATATCTACCTGCTTTTGCTGAACCCTTAACCGTTCGGTCTTTTGGGCGGTGGTTTGCCAGTCCCAGATCTTCCATGTCATGCGGATGCCGCCCAGGGCATATGGAGCGTGGTCAATATCAGAGAAGTTTAAGGGGTTTGGGTATCCTACGCCGCCCTGGGCAAAGAGTGAAATGCGTGGCTTTCGTAAGGCGGTGATCGTACCTTCCTGTGCGCTGAGCAGCAGCTTTTTGGATTCGTACATTTGCTGTTCAGGGCGTTGTAGTTCAACTTCTGAGGAAGCATTGTAGTTTGGCAGTGCCAGTTCCGTAGCAGGAGAGAGGTTGAGGCCTGTAAGCTCCCCGAGTATTTTGATGGCTGCTTTCGAGTCGGCCAACACACTTTCCTGCTGATTTTGCAGCTCCAGCTTCCTTACCTTGAGTTTGATGATCTCACTTTCGAGCACGGTACCATTATTATAACCGGCTTCAAGGTTTTGGAGACTGGCGTTGATGTTGCTCAGCGAACTGGCGATCAGTTCCTGCTGCTGTCTCGAAAGCATAATGCTAAAGAAAAGGTCATTTATCCGATCTTTTACCGGTCGGAGATCAGCTTCCAACTGGTTGAGGCCTACTTCCAGATTGGCTTTTTCCACCTCCCTTCTGGCATGGGTAAGACCTCCCCGGTATAGCGTGTAATCCAGTTGCGCGTAGGCTTTGTAGCTCTCCCTTGGCATGTTAATAAATACCGGACTTTCAGGACTGTCAGAGCCTATTTGCAGGCTCTCACTTTGTAGTTGTCCTTCGAGATTGGCGGATAGTGCAGGAAGGCTTTCATTCCTGATAATACTGAGGGAAAGCTCTGTTTGCTCCATGAGCAGGCTCTTTTGACCAGTGAGCGGATAGTTGGCCATAGCCAGCTCATAAGCTTCGGATAGCGTCAGTTTGTCTTTATACTGCGCAGTGGCTTTATAGAAAACTGCCAGGCTGAAAACCAGGGCGACAATGAAATAAATTCTGTTCATGTGACTATAGATTAAGATTTTTCATTTTTACCCATTTGGGTAATTTTTGGGTAAAAAAATATAGCTATGGTTTCAATGCATCTTTTACAAATTGTTTAATGTGCTGTTTACGGTCAAGGAGCAGCTTACCAAACTCCTCATTGTCCGTACCGAATATTACCTGCATGACAGGTCTGCCCAGTACCGGGAAAATGATCATGGATATTATGTTCATAAGCAATTGGCGGGCATCTATCTTTTTTATCTTTCCTTCCTCCGCTTCCCTTTCCACCAGGGTCATGAACTTTGTGAAGATCAGTTTTTCCCTTTGGCTGATATTACGTTGAATGAACCGGTCAGCATCCTTGTTAAGTTCGCTAATGACGAAGTTGGGCAGGGAGGGGTTTTTCAGGATCATCCCCAGGTGTGTATCCACGATCTGATCGATCTTGTCATCCAGTGAGGCGTCCGTTTCCAGTATGCTATGGATCCTCGAAATTACCTGCCCGAAGGCCATCTTAAACACGGCTTCAAACAAAGCATCCTTGGTTTTGAAGTAGTAGTGGAGCAAGCCTTTGTTTATTCCGGCCGTATCAGCGATTTCTCGCATTCTGGCACCATTAAAGCCCTTTTCGCGGAATACTTCCGAGGCAGATTCCAGTATCTTCTCTTCTGTTTTGATCGATTTAGCCATAGTACTGTAATACAAGGTTAGGAATTATTTTTTAAAAATTTACCCATTTGGGTAAATTTTTATTTTGAGCCCATAATGAGCTGGGGTAAAAAGGGTGGAATGGCCGTCTTTATTTAAGGGTTTGCCTCTTATCTATGATTAGGAATAGCTAAACTTTACCAAACTTCCAAAGTCTGGTAAAGCCGCTGTTTAGTATTGGTTGCAAATGTAAACCCCAGGTTGATGACGTTTTCTCCAATGCCTGTAGCTTGTTTATTGAGGAATAGTCTCCGTTAGTATATCATTTCCTTGTTTGTCATAATAGATGCATGTCATCTTATCAAGATTTACGATCCATTTTTCAATGCCTGTTTCAGCACAGTGTTGGCAAAACATAGGATAGTCAGTTTGGCCTTGCTGATGGAGCTTCAGGTACTGACTGAATTTTTCCTTGTTGGTCTTGTCAGCGATGTTCAGATTGTGGTACATCGGCAGAGACTTTGTTTGATAGCCGTTTTTGCCGAAATATTCCGTGTGGCTGTCTTTTACCCAGGTTTCAAAACCGGTTACACCCATTTGCCTGATCTCCCGGATGTATTCGGGGAAGTCGGCTCCGGATTTTACTTTTGCATGTGCTGCTTTAATTTGTTCTACGGTAAACATTTTTCTATTAATTTAAATTTAACTATTGTGATCAGCAGGGTAAAGCACTTTTTTGGATCAAACTTGTGGAGTAAACAGATCGGAAGTAAAGTGCAATGTGAAGCTTGCTACTGAAATCAGTAATTCATGCTACTGCTACTTTATTCTGGTTTTGTCAACTGCCATTAACAAGTGTCCGTCATACATTGAGTGCCTCTACAGAAAATCTTCCTGACCCTTTTTCCTTGTTTAACAAATGTCAGTTAATCAAAACAGGTGTGATTGTAAAAAATCGTTTTCTTTAAGAGGGGTGTCTAAACTGCTCCGGAGTTTGTCCTGTAAACTGCTTGAAACTTTTGATAAAGTGGGCCTGGTCAAAAAAGTTGTTTTCGTAGCAGGTTTCCGTAAGGCCTTTATTTGCTTCCAGATCTCGCAGTACGGACTGAAACCGCACTATGGAAGTAAACTTTTTAGGGGATGTGCCGACCAGTTTTCTGAAACGCTTTTCAAACGGGCTCTGGCTTATGTGCAGTGCGTCATTCAACGTTTTAATCCGGATGGTTCCTTTGGACTGGTAAATGAGATCGATGGCCTTAACAATCAACTTATCTGTATGCTTTTCTCTGAATTGAGACAAAAGAAAGTGTTCAATAACACTGATCCTTTGTACATCTGTTGTTGCTAATGATAGCTTTTCTTCGGTTTCGGTGATTTTGCTACTCTCAAATAGGTGGTCAAGGGAAATACTTTGGTTGAATAACTCATGGGCAGGGCAGGAGGTGAATTGGGCTAAACCGGTCTCAGTAAAACAAATCAATATAGTGCCGATATTGGCAGTGTTTGTGAAGAGCTTAAAGCTGCCGCTGATCCCCGTGATCCCTGCAGAGGCCAGATTAGCTTCTTCTCCACCTGACCAGGTAGAAAGACGGCCCTTATATTGGAAGCCAATCACCAAACTAGTGGAAGGGAACACTTTGTAAGTTTGTCTTTCAGCATTTTCAGAAATTACGAAATACCTGATATAAGGCTTCAGCCGGTCTGTAGGTATTACTTTATCGAATCTCATTGAGGTTGGCTATGGTACTTTTAACAATTTAGCTATAAACATAGAGGTTTGAAAAAGATTTGAGACTAAACTCATAAAAACTTACATGAGCATTTCGGTTCTGATTATTTTGATCTGAATTAGAGCATGTTTTTACTGAAATATAGTATTTGTCCACCTTTTTGTCACCCTGTAAGTCATCTGATTTATCAGGTTTAGTGACTAATATCGCGCATTGTCTCCGTTTTTTATCTTATGCTGTATATGAGATAGATAGGGAATACTGTTTTACAGTGTTTCTGAAAACAACGGTTAGGCATTTAATACCTGATAGAGATGAAAAACAAGTTAATAAGACTATATGCAACGGAAAACCGGTCTTTTGAATATGACCCGGAAATCCCGTGTATAAATAGCACCGGCGATGGCTTCATGTTGTCTAAAGAGTTTAGGGATTTTATGGAAATAGGCCTTGAGCTAATCGGAGAGAAGATCAGGGAAAATGGCAAATTGGGCTGGTTGATAGATGCCCGATATATGGAAGTTATTGACCAGAATGATAAAGGGTGGGTAGTGTCTCACTGGAACCAGAGGGCTTATGAGATTGGGCTAAGGTTTGTGGCCTTTATACTCCCTGATAATGTTTTTACCCTGATGAATATAGAAGAGTATACAACGCAGTCCGGGGAAAGCAGTGGCCTGACCATACAGCATTTTGATGATATGGAATCAGCCAGAAACTGGTTGAAGGAGGTTATATAAGCTGCGTTCAAAATAGATAGCCAGCTAAACTTAAAAATAGAAGGTGACTTGTTCATGGCAGAGCCATGCTACCAATATTTAATTAAATATCTAATGGAAAATAACTTAATCAGATTACACGCAACTGAAAACCGTTTTTTTGACTATGACGCGGAAGTGCCATGTATAACCAGCACTGGTCATGGCTTTATGATGTCTCAGGAATTCAGGGATTTTATGAGACGCGGCCTTGAGCTGATACAGGAGAAAATTGAAGAAAATGGTAAAATCGGCTGGTTGGTAGATGTACGTTATGTGGAGGTTTTTGAGGCGCAGGATACCGAATGGGTGGTAAGTTACTGGAACGTTAAAGCCTATGAAGCGGGACTCAGGTTTGTGGCGTTCATACTGCCCGAAAATGTTTTTGCAATGATGAATATTGAAGACTATACGGAACAGTCTGTTATAAGCGGTACCTTAACTGTTCAGCATTTTGATAACATGGAATCAGCCAGAAACTGGTTGAAAGAAGTGGTTTAATCCACTTCAACAAGAGTAATTATTTTAACCTAAATCCAAACCAACCAGCAAGCGGTCGGCTTAGCCTGCCGCGTGCTTTTTCATGAAACTTGTCAAATACCTGCCTGCTTCATTGTCAGACAACAGTTTCTGCAAACTAATGCAATTGTTCTAAGCCGGCCGCTGCTTACTATTCAGACAATGCAGGAAACGGAATTAGATACTCGTTACACACAGTTGAAATATTGTCCACCCATTTTTTTTAAAAAAACTTCTTTCCCGGTAACCTTTCCTTTCCCCAAACTACCAAGTAGTAAATAAGCTATAGCCTAATGAATAAGCATAGGAGATTAGTAAAAGGGAATTCACCTTTTTAAAGACAACAGTTTTCGCTATTTTGAGAAAGCAGTTTTAACGTCTGCCATGGATGGAATAAAGGAGGAATAGGGCTTAGCATAAATTATTTGCAACTTAAACCTTTACCGTTTTGCCACAGGAGATATCTTTTCGTCAAGTTGATTTCAGCGAGCTGAAAATGCCCGTGGAGTCATCGGTAAACCCGCAAACAGGGACCGCGGTTACCAACATTCAAATACCTGTAACACCTGGCAGGTTGGGGTTTCAACCGACCCTTGCACTGTCATATAGTTCCGGAGCTGGTAATTCTCCCTTCGGGCTGGGTTGGAACCTGCAAGGGTTACCATCCATTGGGCTGAGCCTTAAAGACGGGTATCCTAAGTATGATGGTGCAGATAAATATGCTTTTAACGGACAGACCCTGATCCCCTGGTTGATTGATGCTGATGGACGCTGGACACACCGCAGTGCTGAAACGGAAAACTATTTTATTTACTATTATCGGATTTCTCGCGATCCGGCTTTGACCAGGTTTGAGCGGTGGGTGCATAAAACAAACCGGCAAATGCACTGGCGGCTTCATGACCGCAATAATATAGTGATAGTGTTTGGCAGGAAAGCAGATAACTCCACCAAAGTCTACAATCCTTCTGCCGAAGATGAGGTATTTCAATGGTTGCCCGAGGCTTATTATGACAATAGTGGCAATGCTATTGTCTATGAATATATCGAAGAAGATTTTACGCACGTTGACAGTGGCTCCTCCTTTGAACGTAACAGGGTGCGTAGAGGGCAAAATGCTCAAAAATACCTGAAAAGGATCTTATATGGCAATGAAACGTCACTCTTACCCCATGATCCTATTCCATCAGAGAACTGGCTTTTTGAGGTTGTGTTTAATTATGGAGAGCATGACGAGGTGGAGGGCATGCCGCTTTACACAGCTATTCCGCAGAATATGCCGGTTCGTCCGGATCCTTTTTCATCTTATATCGCCGGTTTTGAACAGCGGACGTATCGGTTATGCTACGGAATCATGATGTATCACCACATGGAAGAACTTGGGACAGATCCTACACTGGTGGGGTATATGAAACTTGAGTATCATCCTGCTGATGTCGGTACAACCCTTCAAAATGCATATTATACCGCTTACAGGAGTGGAGAGGGGAGTTATCGGAGAAAGTCACTTCCCACTGTATATTTTGAATATACGGCCCCGTCACCGGAGAGCAGTTTTAATGAACTGCCGGTTCAAAGCATGGATAACGTGCCATTCGGGTTGGGGGGCCTCAATTACAAATGGATAGATCTATATGGAGAAGGAGTTCCCGGTGTTTTGTTTGAGTCTGATGAGGTTTGGTATTACAAGCCAAATCTGGGCAATGGCATGCTGGGAAAACAGCAAAAGGTGGCATCTAAGCCAAGTACTGCTTACGGACAGTATGCGCTGAGTGATTTTGATAACGATGGCAACCTCAACCTGGTGGTGCTTCAGGGCAAGGAGTCCGGTTATTTTGAATATGATCGGGACAAAAGACAGTGGAGCAATTTTAAAGCCTTTGAAGCAGCACCTCATGTCAGGCCCATGGATGCCCACACCCGGCTTATTGATATTACCGGCAACGGGTGCTCAGACATACTCACTGTAGAAGAAGATCGTATAATCTGGTATCCGTCAAAAGGAAAGGAAGGTTTTGGAAATCCCGTACAGATCTCCAAACCAGTTTCTAATGGTGTGAGTCAGGCTCCGGTATTGGGTGGTTACCCTATGCTCGATTACTTTTTTGCGGATATGAATGGTTCCGGATTGCCAGATCAGGTACGTGTTTATAATGGCCGTGTTGAGTACTGGCCCAACATGGGGAATGGTAAATTTGCCAGTGGGATTGTGATGGAAGGCTCCCCTGATCTGGATTTTGGGTTTGAGCTGGATGCCAGCCGCATCCGGCTGGTGGACCTTGATGGAAGTGGAACTGCTGATCTGCTGTATATTGGAAAAGGAGAAATAAAATATTGGATTAATGCATCCGGTAACAGGTTTACAGAAGAAGTAACTATCAAAGGGCTTCCTTTTATAGATAACATATCTTCAGTTCAGGTTCTTGATCTTCTGGGCGACGGCACTCCATGCCTTGTATGGTCTTCCGCGCTCAGTGCTCATGCAGATTCGCCCATTCACTATTTACGGCTTACGGGTGGTGTAAAACCCAGACTCATGGTGCAGGTACAAAACTCTATGGGATTGGAAACCCTTTTTCATTATGGCTATTCCGGAACGCACTACCTCAGGGATAAGTCCGGTGAACGGTCATGGCTGACTAAATTACCGGCTCACAGAGTGATCGTAGACCGTCTGGAAATTGTTGATCATATAGGTAATACACGCTTTAGCCAGCGTTTCGATTATCACGATGGCTTTTACGATGGCGAAGAGCGTGCTTTTAGTGGTTTTTGCCTCGTTGATCAATATGATTCTGACAGTTACAGGGGCACTTCGGCTATACCTGAAACGGAATTTTCTGATCCTGTTTGCAGAAGGACATGGTATCATAATGGTGCTCCCGGCTGGCAGAAGGCAAGGGAAAAGAGCTATTATGAAGAAGACCCGTACAGCATTCAGTTGCCAGACTTCTACCTGGAGAATGGTGGTGAAATGAAACCCCTGGAGTTTTTTGATGCCGTACGCAGCCTTTCAGGCCAACCGGTCAGGACAGAGACCTACGGCTTAACTGCTGAGGGCAACAGGAAACCACACCCTTTTCAGGTGGAGCATTCGAACTATACAATCAGGAGGGTACAACCGGGAAATAAAGAAACAGATGCTGCTTTCACAGTTTTTCAGCGCGAATCACTAAACATTATATACGAGGAAGACCCCTCAGACCCACGAATAAGCCATAGCTTCAATTTGGAAGTTGATATATATGGAGTGACCAGGAAACAGTGTGCCATTTCCTATCCTCGCCTGCCTGCGGATGCGCTGACAGAACAGCAGGACTTTCACTTAAGGGCCAGTATCATAGAAGTTGCAGGCTACGATGCGCAGGACCGCTACGAACTTGGAATTGAACTGGAGAATAGAAGTTATGAGCTGAATTATGCCACCAGACCTCCATCAGGACAATTATACCGGTTTGATGTAGTAAGGCACCTGGTGGAAAGTACCACGGCAATGGCCATAAACTTTGATGAAGAATTTACTGCAGACGAGCAGGCACGACTGATCCGGTGGACTAAAAACTATTACTGGAATGATGATCGTACGGAGGAATTGCCATGGGGTACGGTAGGTGCTAAGGTGCTGGTACATCACCAGGAAACTGCCGTTTTCCACGATAATTTTTTAAGTAATACACTTGGAGAGCGGTATTCGGCCACTGATCTGGTTGATGGGCATTACCGGTTTCATGATGAGTTGTGGTGGCAAAGCAGCCCTGTATTTCATTATTTGGCAGCAGAGCGGTTTTATTTGCCATATATGGAAGTACAGCCTGATGGCGGGTACACGGAGTATACGTTTGACAATCATCATCTTACCATGATCGGAACTACTGCCATACTGGTGGGCACAATGGGCGAAGAGCTCTCAAGAAATACCACATCGGCAGAAATAGATTATCATGTAATAGCACCCAAAAGCATCAGAGACGCCAATAACAATACCTCTGAAGTGAGCTATGATCCGTTTGGTGTGATAATTTTATCATCTATCCATGGCGAAATATTGTCAGAAACAGGAGTAGCTCAGCCATATGGTCATTCAAGGTTAAGTGATTATACAGCTCCATCCGGTATTGATTTTAACAGAATATTGGATAACCCGGAGGATTATATACAGGAATGTGCCTCTTTCTTTTATTATGAACTGGATAGCTGGCATGTTGATGAAGCGCCCTTAAGAAGCATAGCTATTGCCCGTGAGCAGTGGGTAAATGATGGTGAGGGCCATTATCAGCCTGAAAGTACTCATCAGATCAGTGTTGAGTATAAAGATGGGTTTTCCCGCACTATTCAATCCAAAAAGCTGGTAGAAGGCGGGCCGGAAACCATTCAGTATAATGACGAAGGGAATGTTGTCGTATCATCAGGAGGGGAGCCGGTGCTCGTTGAAACTGATGAGTTAAGATGGCTGGTATCAGGAAAGGTTGTTTTTAACAACAAACAAGAACCTGTGCGCCAATTCGAGCCCTATTTTTCTCCCATTGTAACCTTTGAAAATGATGAAGCCCTGGAAACCTTCGGGCAGTCGGGGCTCATTGAATATGATGCGCCCGGAAGGAAAAAAAAGGTCATTATGGCCGATGGTACAGAAAGCAGGGTGGAGTATACTGCCTGGGAAACTCGCCAGTACGATGCCAATGACAGCGTTGAAGATAGCCTGTATCAATTGAGGATAGAAGCGGAATACCCGGTCGGTTCACCCGAACGACTGGCATTACAGAAATCACTGGCTCACAGAGATACTCCGCAGATTTCCCATATTGATGGCCTCGGTAGAACATTCCTAACTGAAGAATCAGATGAGGCAGGCAATATCCGCCGCAACCGTGTAGTAATGGATGCTCCAGGCAACCCAAAACAAATCATTGATGCCAGAGAGTTGCCCGTCTTTACTTACGTCAGGGATATGCAGGGAAGAATATTTCATGAGCAAAGTGTGGATGCAGGTCCTAAATGGCAGTTTGTCAATGCTCAGGATCAGACCATTCATACATGGGATGGCAGAGGAATACACCAGCAGATGACCTATGATACGTGGGGGCGTATCATGCAAAAGTATGTGGATGGGGCACTCGGAATGAACCATCTTACTGAAATGTACTTTTATGGTGAAGATGCCTCTGTTGCTGATGCAGAGCAAAGAAATCTCAAAGGGCAATTAGTAAGGTTCTATGATCAGGCAGGTGTTTCTCAAATCCATCGTATGGATCTGATCGGCAATGTTCTGGAGAAAAGTCGCAGATTGTTGGATGACTATAGAAACATCCCGGACTGGACCCATGAAGCGACAATGCACTGGATGCCCGATACCTTCATTAATACCACAAAATATGATGCTTTAGGCCGTCCTGTTGAGCAGCATTTGCCCGACGAGACTACCAGGATATTCAGCTATCGGCAAAGTGGTGCCCTCGATCGGTTTTTGTTGTCTACGGGTGATGGTGAGCTGGTAGAACAGCCTGTTTCTCACCACCATGTTTACAACGCCAAAGGCCAGCTGAGAGAAACGCGGTTGGGCAATGGTGTTATTCAGCGGTTTGAGTACGATCCATTGAGCTATAGGCTGAAGAGAAAACATGCTTATAAACCGGCAACCTCATCAGCGCCATCAAAACAATATCAGAATGCCTACTATACTTACGATGCCGTTGGTAACATCACGCATATAACGGATAGTGCCCAGCCTAATGGCACCATACTATTTGCACGACCAAGGGTTAACCAGTATAGCTACGATGCTTTCTACCAGCTAACCGTGGTTGAAGGGCGTACCCATCAGGCCCTGCAGCGCATGGATTATGCCCACGCACCTGATGCGCCGGGCTTCATTAAAGGTACACACCACATCAACACGTCCAACATGGACCTGATCACCAGTTACACCCGGCGCTATACTTACGACATTGCAGGTAACATGCGGTCAATGGTGCATAATTCAGGATTACGGCCTTCCGAAGTTTTCAGATGGAGGCGTGATTACCAGGTGGCTGAAGACTCAAATCGCTCAGTAGAAGGTACAGACCTGAGTACTTTTGACACAAACGGTAACCCTGCAAGCCTGTCACATTTACATCGGGTAGATTGGAATTACCTTAACCAGCTTTCATCCGCAGTAATAGTACCGCGCAGCGCTGGCAATGACGATGCAGAATATTATGTCTACGGAGGCGATGGCCAGCGAGTAAGAAAAATAACAACCCGGGAAACGTCGGGAGGAACGCAAACCATTGAAAAGATCTATCTGGATGGCTGTGAGATCAAACGCGTTCATGAAGGCACTACCCTAATATTGGAAAGATACTCCTCGCACCTTAGTGACGGCAGTCAGAAAGTCGCCATCATGCATCGCTGGACAACGGACAGGAGCGGCCGTGAAACTACCGAACTGAATACCCATAAAATTCACTACCAGCTCAACGACCATTTGGGTTCATCAGCTTTTGAACTCAATGAAGATGGAGATATCATTTCTTACGAGGAATACTTTGCCTTCGGCGGTGCCGCCTTTATCTATGGAGACAACCTTACGGACGTAAGAGCCAGAGACTACAGGTATACCGGTAAGGAACGCGATGATGCCACTAAGCTATACTATTACGGCTTCAGGTATTACGCCCCCTGGCTATGTCGCTGGCTCAACCCTGACCCGATAGGCCCTGAAGACGGCCTGAATCTTTACCAGTTTGTGCATAATAATCCGGTGAATGAGGTTGACCCGAATGGGTTGCAGAGTTCTGTCACTTCACCGGCTCAAGCCGTTGAAACGGGCTCTTTTAGTAGAACATGGGTGGATCCGGGCGGTGTAGAACACACCTTTACCGATAGAGCAAGCGAGACAGAATATTTAGAGTCGTTCATCGAATCGCACAGACGGGACGAATCTCCACCAAGAATTATCTATCAGGGAATAGAATATAATATTTCAGATATTAATGAAGTAGCACGTTTTTGGACTGCTCTTGCAATCAACGACATTGAGCATATGATGGGGGAAGAACATACTTCCGGTGACGCTATTGAAGAAGTTGCAGGAGGTGATGATTCTCAAACCGAGCAAGAATCAGGTGGGGGAGGAGATTCTGGTACTGGATTAGGTAGCGAGGGGAATGGAGGAGATGTTGATGACGGGTCAAGTACATCTGGTGGGGGAACGGGCGGTAACGTAAGAACCGGCTCTGAACATGGAGGAGAATCTTCCGGGAGATCGCATGATGAATCTGTTGGTAGGGGTTCCGGAATAGGAAGAAGACTCGGAAGTCCGGGAGGTTCGGGAGAGGGCAGAAGAGGCTCAACTCATCATCCTGATCGTATACCGGGAGTTCCTGTTGGTACAGAACCTTTAGAAGCAGGACAAACGCCACAACATGGAAGTACGGATCCTGCGGCATCTCCTCAAGGTAGTCCAGATGGGGCATTGCTAGGGCCGGAAGAGGTCAATAGTGAATTGCCTGTGGGTGCAGGTGATCCAAATGGAAGTGTGGATGGGACGCCCGGAGGTAGTGCAAATAGCAGCGACCCCGTAGAGGAAATGCAATGGTGGCATTGGGTAATTATTGGCGTGGTGGTTCTTGCATTGGTTCTGGTGACTGCTGGTGCAGCAGCCTATATGATGGGTGTGGCTGGTGCTGTTGGTGGAGTTGCAATTGGAGTTTCTGCTGAAGCAGCAGTTATAATAGGTGGTGGAATCGGACTGGTTGGAGGGGTGGTAAGTGATGCAGCAATACAAGCATTGAACTTAGGGTTTGGAACTCAACGAGAATTTGACTGGGGACAGTTGGCATTTTCAGGAGTCACGGGCATGTTTACAGGAGGACTAGGTGGTTATGCATCTGCCGGAACGACCGCTGCCAGACAGTTAACTATGGGAAGTATGGCGCGAGCTTCTGCTGCCAGATTTGGTGCGGGAGCTGCTGAGGGTGGTGGCATGGAGTTATTGCGCCAGGGAGTTATGGGTGAGGACTTGAATTTACAATCTGTGGGTGTAAATGCATTAATTGGAGGTGGTATGCAGGCTGCAGTTGGCGGTGGTTTTGATTTATGGGCTGCTCGTAGTAGAGCTACCGGTGTTCATGGTAGTACTTCTACTGTTGGGCAGACTAGGGCGGGTAGACAGGTAGTAGATGTTAGTGATGGTGTACCTGAGCAGATTCATCGTCCGGTTATAGATGGTAACGAGATTGAAGTAGGTCCCGCTTATGCGTCTTATGAGGAAGCATCCGGGCAGGGTAATCATATAGCCGAGATCATTGTGCGAGAAACTGATGGAACCGAGATCAGCAGGTGGTGGGAAGTGAGTGAGATTGGATTGCCTAGTAAATTAGGACATACAGAGCAAAAAGCTCTTATGAGAATACGCTTGGGGTCTGATATTGAACTTGAGATAAGAGGCTTTCATCCCCCATGCCCGTATTCCAGTGGGTGTAATAATACAATGGAAGCAATGGCAGAAATGTTTGGTATGAATATTACCTATAGATATTTTCTTTCTGATGAAAATGGAGGGTTTAGGGGGCAGGTTGTAAGGTTCTTCCAAGGAGGAGATTAAAAGCTTTAGTGTGATATGTCCAAGGTATACCTATCACCGAAGTCCATCCTCTTAACCCGTGGTCTGTCCCCCGACAGACCACACCACTATTAAACTATCACCGTGATCTGTCCCCCGGCAGATCACGCTTAACTCAATGAAAATGAAACATTAACCAATAAAAATCACGAAAAACGGTAACCATCAACTTAATTTTTAAACTAAAGCATAATAACAAGAATATAATATATTTTAAAACCAACTAACCATGCCTACTGAAGCCCCAACCTTTACCATATCCGGACAGGTACTGAATTCAAAGAAAGAGCCGATTTTCGGCCTAAGGATTTCAGCCTGGGATAAAGATCATGAAGTGAGCGATTACCTGGCAACTGCCTATACCGACCAGCAGGGGCAATTTGCCATGGAGTATGATGAAAGCCGCTTCTACGATGATTATAAAGACAGTCTGCCTGATGTTTTCTTCCTGGTTTATCAGGGAGATACAGTAATCCATACCACCGAAAACAAACCCATCAAAAATGCTGAAGACCTTGATGGTATCACTATTATCCTGGATGAGGATCATGTCGTTGATGATCCGGATATACCAAAGACGTATTCGGTTCAGGGGATCGTAACGTTAAAAGAAACTCAGGCCGTGGTACCAGATATTAAAGTTGAGGCCTGGGATAAAGACCATAAGATATGCGACCAGCTTGGTGTGAGTATAACTGATAAGAGCGGAAGCTTTTATATTCAATACCCCGAATCAAAATTTAAAGATGATCCCAAAGACGACCTCCCTGACGTGTTTTTTCGACTCTATGCCGGAGACGAAATGATCCATACAACAGAAGGAAGTCCTTTAAAAAATATAGTAAAAAAGAAAGGCATTGTCATAGAGCTGGAATCCATTGCGGAAGATCACCAGCAAGATCAACCTCCCTCAAAGGATATTGTGCTTAATCTTGCTGAAAATGTTAGTGCTACACCACAATCCCTTCAAAAAGATCAGCCTAAGGTCTATGCAGACATTGTGCAAAAAGCACAATCCGAATTGCAAAAGCAGGCTGCATCCTTTTTTGATACATCTTCCTATGCACTGAAGTACTGGGCTAAAAAGCTGAAGTTTACTTCACTTTCAGACCCTGAGTACTCCATTGCGGACTATCTGGAAGAAGCTGTTGACAATAGTAATCTGAATGCATCAGCCAGGCTTGAGGCCCGTGGAAAACTGGCTACCTGGAGCGGAGCCGAGAACTTAAATTTTATCATACAACCCAAAACGCCCATTAAGGATAATGTCCTGTTTGAAAGTGCACTGAAACAAGCCGACATATTCAAACTGACAGAGATCATTGGTTTCGACGAGCCCATTGCCCAACAACTCATTGCCAGAAAGCTGACCTTGAGTACCCTTGGTCCTGAATCAATAAAAGCACTTGAAGAAGACAAGGTCATCAGTCAGGAAGAAGGACGTAAACTTAACCTGGAGGCCAATATCTACGCTCTGGCTCAGGGTGATCTGCAGTTACATCAGGTGATTAAAAACTATAACAGCAATGCCCCGGTAGAATCACTCAAAGATCTGGCAGCCTGGGATGTGGAAGCATGGAAAGAAGTGCTCATGCAGGCGCAGGTTGAAGATGATGAAAAGCTGGAAAGGAAAGCCAGACTTAAACAAAAGCAAATTGAGAGACTTTACCCACATGAAACCTTCAAATCCAGGAGTCAACTTATGGAAAATCAGGGTATTCAGCCATTGATGGGCAAATTTTATAGTCAAAATGCTGGGTTGAACTTTCTTTCCATAAATTATAACAATGGCGCGGTCAACAATATCAACTTGTCGGGGTTCTCTGAATCCGAACAGGAAATGGTATTGAATAACCTGAAAACCAACAAACGCCTGTACAAGATCACGGGCGATGCATCAGATACCTTTAAGCTGAAGCAGCATTATAAAGGAGCCAATGAGATCACGAGGCAGAGCTACCCAACCTTTGTGAAAAACACCGGCTTTGCCGAACCGATTGCTAAACTATATTATGAAAATGCTAAGATAGCGGCCCTTAACCTTGGCGTGGGTATGATCAATATTATTGACATCCTGAGAAACCCTTTGGGAGGTAGCCCTGTTGATGGGGCCGATGAAGAGATCAACGAATACCTTCGGCGATTAAATGGCTATGAAGAGTTTTTTGGAGAAACAGATTTTTGTCAATGTGATCACTGTTCTTCGATTATCAGTCCCGCCGCTTATTTTACCGATCTGATGAGTTTTTTGACCGAGCATGTGCTGGATGAACACTTTACTGGAGATCACACTGACCATGCTCTGAACCCTAAGGTGCGCAGACCGGATTTGTGGACGGGTCTGAAACTGACTTGTGAAAATACGCATGAACTCCTACCGTATCTCTCCATTATCAATGAAGTATTGGAAAATTTCATATATGTACAAGACAAGAAAGAAGAGGACGGGGGTGAGGATGAGGTGGAATTACCTTCTGATCGCAGTGAAATTGAGAACCATGTTTATGACCTGATTAGCCTTGAAAGTGAATCAGAGCCTTTACCAATCCGTAGCTTAAAACAGCCTTTTAACTTGCCGGTAACTGCTCTGGAAGTCTACTTGCGTCACTTCCCCATCACCCGCGCTTCGATTGCCAGGGAATTGCTGGCCTTTATCGACGATGATGCGGGTATCATCCCTCAGGCTGATCTTAAGCTGTCAGGGGCACAATACAGGCTGCTTCAAAATCTTGGCGCCTACCAGGAGGAGGCATTTCAGGCCGGGCTTTATGATATTGAAGCAGGAGCCATAGATAGCATTGATGTACAACACCTGCTCCAAAAGCTGGGTATAAAGCGGAAGCAGTTTACTGATCTTATAGAAACACGTTTCGTGACATTGAACCATACCCAAGCGCTGGAAGTAAGGGCATCGAGTTCGACTGGCGATATCCAGTTTGATCACGAAGACCTGAGGGAAGCAGATGCGGGAACATTGGACAGAATGCACCGATTTATCCGGCTATGGAGCCAGCTGAATTGGTCAATAAAAGAGCTTGATCAGGTGCTTTATAACCTGCGGGAATCATTGGATGGTGCAGAAATTAATAATTTGTACCCTGGCAGGATAGCGGCGTTTGTGGAATTACAAAAGGAGCTTAAACTGAGTATTGATGACCTGTGTGCGCTTATCTATCAAATTCCGGTAGAAGGCAGTCCCTCTCTTTTCGATAGGAAATTTAACATGCGAAGCTTCATTCATACCCCGGAAGATAGATGGGCCATGGAGGACATGTCGGCCTGGAGCCTTGATTTCAGGCATCCTGCGTATGTTACCGACGGAAGTGTTGCCGGTACTGCTACCACAAGCACTCTGCACCGGCTGCTTTCCGGGTTAGGAATAAATGACGAGGAGTTATACGCACTCATCGAAAACCTCAAGGGTCCGCTCGGGGTATCGGCCTCTGACGGGACCTTCTCACTGACAGTGGCCAACCTTTCGCTTATATACAGGCATGTTCTGGTACTTAAAAAATACAAACTGAAGGTCCATGAATTGTTCTTCCTGATCGGTATTGAGTCATCCGTTGCCACGGGATACCTTACTGGTTTTGAAGATGTATCCGTTCTGGCCCAACTTATGGAATGGTATAAAAACAGTGACTTTACTGTTGATGAACTGGCTTTTATACTTTTGGGTTCACCGTTGGTAGAAGCACGGTTTGCTGCTCCCGAAGCGATGGCTTACGACATCTGGTCGCAGATCCAGCGTGAGGGGAACCTTCTGTTTACAGATACTATATTTTCGCATGTTGAGGGTATTTCCGAAGACCAGTCCAGAGCCGTGGTAAGGGCTAATAATACCCTGCTGGTTCCTGCTGACTTGAGAACTTACCGGATGAGTGTAGAAGGCCCGACAACTTTCAGTCTGACCATTCCGTCACCATTGGCAGATAGCCTCACCCGGGAGCAGCAGGTACAGATAACCAGTGCCCTGCTCAGGCTGGTTAGTGAACAAATGCTGTCTGGTACACCTTTTCCCGCCGATACCCTGACGAGCATTGATGGACTGGATGCCGATAGTTCGAGGCAAATCCTGGAAGCTAACGGATCAACCTTTACAGCCACGGGTTCCGGTGAATTTGAGATTGTTGCAGGTTTGGAAAGTGACCTGTCAGGGTTGAATATTAACATTCCGGTCAGTATTCTTGATATGCTCACGGTAGAGCGCCCGGCATTCCATGCTTTTGTGCTTGATCTTATAGCCAGCTATATGTTGCCCGGAGCACCGGAAGTGTCAGATCGGTTATTCATGGGGGTAGGAACTTTAACATTGGATGCTTCAAGGGATATTATTGCTGCCAATACCACTTTATTTGAAAATATTGAGAGCACTGCAAAATTCTGGCTAAGTCCTGACTTTGACCTGAGTTCTGCTATAAACATTCCAGCGAGTATACCATTACCCGTTGAGGAAGCCAGAGCCATCCTCATCACAAAACATATTAGTGTAATTTTACTTAACGCCCTGGGAGGACGGTTAGGAGAGGCCACAGACAAAGTAGATAAGCTGGCCTTACTCGGAGGCTATGACTTTAACAGCCCGGTTCTGGGAAGTCAACTGACCCGCATAGCCCAGGCTATTGAACCTCTTGCGTTATGGAATGAATTAGCAGGTGTACTGCAACAACTTGCCATCAGGTTTAAAGACAAAGCTTTTGATCCGCAGGTATTGGAATTTATCCGCTTAAACACCGGAGGATCAGGCGAAATATTCAAGGCAGTCAGTCCTGATGATTATCGTACTGCTCAGCTTGAGCATATCAGGGAATTTGAAATGTACAGGCAATTGAGCAACACTTTGAAAGAGATTGATATTTTGCATGATGCGCTTGCATCATTTGATACATCCTCTTCAAAATTTGCAGCAGATGCTATTGAGCAAATAGCTGAATTGTTAAATGCAGAAGCCAGCCTTATTTCTGTACTCAATGATGTGATCATTTTTCCGGGAGGTGGTACCTCAAACGAAGCTTTAAAGGCACTCCGGAAGCTTTACAGTCTTGCAAAACTGGTTCAGCAACTGGGGATAGGAGCGGAGGTACTTCCCTTGTTTGTTTCCAGCGACTATAATGAGCTGTCCACCGCTGTCAAAGCTGTTACAGCTGCCATAAGGACAAAATATGAAACTGAAGAGGCCTGGGAAGAGAAGATCGGCCCGCTGGAAGACCGGATACGTGAGTTCAAGCGTGATGCGCTTACGGACTACCTTATCCATACCTTTCGATTTGATAATGAAGACACGGAGGAAGCGGAAAATCACCAATGGTTTATTACTACAAATGATCTTTACAACTATTTTCTGATAGATACGGAACTCATGGGCTGTGCCAGAACCTCCAGGCTGGTAGCAGGTATTTCAAGTTTGCAGCTGTACATCCAAAGGTGTCTGATGAATCTTGAACAAAGTGAAGACGGATCGGTGCATGTGCTACCCGCTGATATTCCTGCTGCACAATGGGAATGGCGCAAAAATTATCGTGTATGGGAAGCAAACAGAAAGGTATTCCTGTATCCTGAAAATTACATTGAGCCGGATCTGCGAGACAACAAAACAGAGCTATTCACTGAGCTGGAATCTACCTTGCTGCAACAGAAGATCAATGCAAAGAATGCCCTGGACGCTTATGCTAAGTACATGAAAGGCTTTGAGGAGGTATCGTCATTGAAAATAGCCGGAGCTTACCATCATCTCGGTGACCTGCGAAGAGACACCATCGATCAGGCAGCTGATACCCTGCATTTATTCGGAGTAACAGCTTCTGAGCCAGGTGTATATTACTACCGAACCATCAGAAATATTTATAAATGGGAGAAAAATGCAAACAAATATGGTATTCAGTACGGCAATTGGGAAAAGGTTAATTTACAAATCCCTGTCAGGAAAGTATCGCCCATAATTTATCAGGGGAAATTGTATGTTTTTTGGGTAGAAATAGTCACAAGGCCAAAACCAGAGTCTGAATGGGCGGATGAAGAAAAGGCAGAGTACCTGCATACTTTTAAAATAAATTTTTCAAATCTTCAATTAGATGGTACCTGGTCGCAGGCCCAGCCTATTCTTATAGAGGAAAGCCAGTTTTATCGTCAGAGCGATATCACTAATATGCCTGAAGTCGATGAAAATTACACGAAAAGAGGATGGGATGATATAAAGGTTTTTCCGTCCGTTGACGAGCGAACTGGTAATTTAACGATTGCAAATGCTTTTCTTAATCACACTATAGTACTGCATACCCGAGGTGTTGGGGAGGGACTCAGCAGGATACAGTCTTATCCTTTAAGCGTTCCTGCTAAAAGATTGTTAAAAAGCGGAAATGAATTGGGATTTTGGAAGCCAACGACATCCAGTTATGCCTTTAAGTATTACTTAAGCAATATGGCTTTTGAAAATGAGCTGTTATATAGTTTGTCTGTAAGGCCTCTTTGTGAACTTGAAGGTGAACTTGTTTCCTATGATCTGGTCAACGGAAGTCTTTCTGATGCAATCATTGATAATAACGGTGATTTACTTTATCTACACAGCATACCCTCTGATGAGTCATTTGCACTAAAGAGAGTAAGTACTACATTATCGGGTAAAATGTCGCGGAAGCTGTTTGAGTATGGAATCGATGCACTACTTGATGTAAATAATCAAAAGACTGAAATTATTGAAAGACCGGCTCTGGTAGATATAGACGAATATTATGTGTGGAATGACATAAAGCCTGTCCCTAAAGAAGGGGCCATGAGTGTATATTTTCGGGAAGTGTTCTTCCATATCCCTTTCCTGATAGCCAACCACCTCAATAGCCAGGGTAAATATGCTGATGCGCAGCGTTGGTATCACTATATTTTCAATCCTACAGCCGTAGACCTTTCAGGTGATGCTGATGCAAATCCTTCAGACCGTGTATGGCAGTATATTGAGTTCAGGGATATGGAGTTTGATACCTGGTATAACAACCTGAATGATGCGCAGGCTATACAGGCGTATGAAAATGATCCGTTTAACCCACATGCTATTGCACGGCTGCGGTTGGGGGCTTACAGGAAGGCTATTGTTATGAAATATATAGACAATCTGCTGGATTGGGGCGATCACCTTTTTGCAAGGGACACCATGGAATCTATCAATGAAGCTACATTATTGTATGTGATGGCTTCGGAAATTCTTGGTAAGCGCCCTGCCGAATTAGGTAGCTGTGATAATGACGAGGGAGATAAGACTTACGAGGAATTGATGGAGCATATGGAAGGGGCCACATGTACAAACTTCCTAAACAGTGTAGAAGATACAATATCTGAGCGCAGGGAAAGGGTATCCGGTACCGTTGACAATCCACCCTATGTTTCTGGAGATACGATAATTGGGGCCAATAATTTCGTGTTAAACAATGGATTCAGTTTTTATCTTTCCATGAATGGCTCAGGTTCAAACCATATGGTGAGTGAGCCTATCGTTATGGCTGGTGCTGTAAACTTCAACGGCAATGGACTGGTTAATGGTAACCTGATAGAAAATGACTTCAAAGGCATAGACTGGAAAGACAAATGGGGCAACATAACTGACCTTTACTCATTTCATACCAGTTTCCTGAAACAGACCTGTGCTTTTTGCATTCCATCAAACCCTGATCTATTGGGGTACTGGGACAGGGTAGAGGACAGGCTTTACAAGATCAGAAACTGTATGAATATTAGCGGCGTGAGAAGACAGGTGGCTTTATTTGCTCCGGAAATTGACCCGCGCCTTTTGGTACGGGCCAGGGCGGCAGGTCTGTCACTGGATGAAGTGCTCAATGCGCTTCAGGGAGAGTTACCTCCGTATCGTTTCGCATTTCTATTGGCAAAGGCTAAGGAATATGCGGGTGCGTTACAAAGTTTTGGGGGAGCTTTACTGGGAGCCCTCGAAAAGAAAAGTGCTGAAGAGCTGACCCTGTTGAGAATGGCGCAGCAGGATGAGGTATTAAAAATGACTTCCAGACTGAGGGATATGGAAGTGGAGGCTGCGGAAGAGGGTCTGGAAGGTTTGAGAAGGAGAGAGCTGACTATCAAAAATAGAGAACTTCACTATCAGGAGTTACTTAATGCAGGATTGATCAGTGAAGAACAGTGGCAAAAAGACTTGAAAATGATCTCACATGCATTAACAGAGTTTTCCGTTATTCCAATGACTGTATCGGGCAATCTGAGATTTGCCCCCAGTATTTTGGGATTCAGCAATAGTACTCCAACAGATGGAGCTGCTGATGGAGCCCAGGTTTTTGCTTCAGTATTGCAATATCTTGCGGGCACAGCCAGCAGAGGAGCAGATTTATTAGGATCTATGGCTTCAAATAAGAGAAGAGAACAGGGCTGGCAATTCAGTCTTGAACAGGCGGAAAATGAGTTGATGGAAATTGAGAAGCAGATAGAAGCTGCCGAAATACGAAGAGATATATCTGTTAAATCGCGAGAACTACATGAAAAGAGTATAGAGCAGCACCAGGAAACTTTTGAGTTCTACAGAGATAAGTTCACTAACCTGGGGCTATATACCTGGATGTCGAACCAACTGCAGCGAATGTTCCGTGAAGCTTACCAGAACGCTATGACTATGGCTCGAATGGCTGAGAGAGCCTATCGCTTTGAGCGAAATGATGATACTTCCGTTTTATTGGATGGCAACTATTGGGATGCCTCCAAAGCCGGACTGATGGCAGGAGAAAAACTGATGAGTGCTCTGAGACAAATGGAGTTGAAATATATGGAAACCCATACCAGGAGTATGGAGGTTGATCAGGCATTTTCTTTAACACAAATAGCCCCTGAAGCTATTATTGAGCTTAAAACTACAGGAACATGCGAATTCAAGGTACCTGAGTTTTACTTCGATCTGTTTTACCCGGGACAGTACAGGAGGAGGGTTAAATCGGCTCGCCTGACCATCCCCTGTATTACAGGCCCCTACAGCAATGTAAGTGCAGTACTCACATTGAAGGAAAGCTATATCAGGAAAGAAGCCAAACTTGATGCAGATGGCGGTAAGCTTAGCCTTGTACCAGCTTCGCGAACCACTACAGTGGCTACCAGTACAGCACAAAATGATAGCGGCGTATTCCGGCTTGACTTTAGGGATGAGCGTTATATGCCCTTTGAAGGAGCGGGCGCAGTTGAGAGTACCTGGAGGCTGGAGCTACCCAGAACCTTCAAAATGTTTGATTACTCTTCAATCAATGATGTTATTCTGCATATCAGCTATACGGCAGATTATGATGTTCTTTTCAGAGAGAAGATAGAAGGAGCCAATGAGGAGGCTAGTGGCTACCTCGAAAGCCTGCTGTCAGGCAGCGATTTCGGACTTCCCCGCGTTTTCAGTATTCGCCAGGAGTTTTCTCAGACATTCCATAGATTGCTGCACCGTCCGGTGGGAGAGGTAGTACCTTTACAGCTTGGTGAAAGACATTTTCCATTGTTTTTACAGGGACGACAGCTTCACATTGTTTCGGCAGAACTGAAGATTGAGCTGGATGAAAACGGCTTCAGAGGTGATGATGGAGAAGGAGTGATTCCTGATACTATTGATATGGAGCTCTCAGTTCAGGGCAATGGTTCCGTTATAAGTGATGTTACATGGACGAGAGAAGCAGGCACAAACATATTCAATGGCGCTATTGCCTCAGAGACTTTTGGGGCATTTCTCCCGGCAGTTCATCCCATAACATTAAATCTGACGGTTAATAATGCAGGAAATGTTGCACCGGAAACATCAGGTCCGGGTGATGAATCTGCACTGGACGATCATAAGGTGAAAGATGTTTACCTGTGCCTGGCATACCGGGTTTCCGGCTGACCCATACCTGTATAGCGGAAAACCTGTGGTGAATAAATGGTGAAAAATGCCTTTGCTATATTGGGGCTTGAGCAAAGGCATTTTTCTATATTGATCAGGTATACTGTCTTTTATTAATAGGGCCTGGGGACGTTAAATATCCTGTCAATGCGCCATACATTGTGGTGGCCATGTTTACTTTTTTCCCAGCGTAAAACATAATTATTTTTTTCTACCGATTGTATCCCATTAACGATTGTGGTTTTTTCGAAATATCCGAAGTCATAAGCCACATCATCATGAATAAACCTGTCACGCATTGAAAAATCCAGAGAAACTATGCTGCCTGTTTCAAAAAATTGAAGATAGTACGCATTCAATCCGTCGCGATCTACCTCCAACCCTGGAGCAATGTTGCGGAAGTCATGTGTATAAAATTCGTACGCTTCGTCCGTATCGCCGGTAGTAAGAGCTTCAATATATGCTTCCAGTTGATCGGCGATTTCCTCGTAGGCCTCATCATCATGTCCGTCGCAACCGGGTTTATCCTTTTTGCTACAGGCTACCGGTCCTTCATCGATAGTGGTGTTAACATTGGTGTTATTGCCTCGGGATCCGGAAAGAGTCCTGTCGATGCGCCACAGGCCGTCCGATCCTTTTACCCATCGTATGCAATAGTAACCATGGATTTCAAAATCATTACCACTGGACCTGCCCAGGTTATCATATGCTCCGAAGTCATAAACCAAGTTGCTGCCATGTACAAAGCGATCATAAGACTCAAGCTCATATGAAAATAACTCCCCCTCTCTCTCTGTATAAAAAGAAATCATCTGCACAAGTAATTCATCGCGGTCTTTGTCAAAAAAAGGACCAAATTCGTAGTAAGTTGGTGTCCAGAAATTATTGTATAACAGATCCAGGTCCTTTGCGGCAAAAGCTGCCTCTATGGCTGTATTCCGATCGGTAATTTCCTGGCCGATGTCTGCACATTTCTTAGTCACCTGGCCTCGCTCCGCGTAGGTAGAAACTGAATTCAGCTCCGTGCCCGTTTCCACGGGATCAATATACTGGTTACTTTCCAGACCCGTACAGCCTGCAAGTATCAACCATGCTGTTGACATAATAATGGCGAAAGATGAAATGTGGTAGTGTAAAGTTGTCCCGGCCTTACTCCATGTCAGATTAGTTCTGCAATTTTTCATTTTAAAGGTTTTAGGTTAAAATAGATTTGATTATGGCCAATACTCGTAAAAATATTTAGGTGTTTGAGCAGTGGAGGTGGGACAAAAAGGTAGACAATTGAGCTCCAAAATTAGCGGAATCCTGTAATGTGTTGGTTGCCAGTATGCTATATTTTGTAGCGCGAAATAATAAAATAACAAATACGATGCAGTAATTCTGCACTTCACAAGCGGTCAGCAGTTATTTCTGGTCTGTGACTGACGGATAATGTCTGTGGAGGTACACTTCCGGTGCTTCTATAATCTAATATGAAGGAAAGAACTATTTATATAATATGGCATTTTCCAAAATGTAATTGCATTGATAGATGTCATCCCGGTTGAGCTTCAGGCGGCCTTTGACCGGTACGGCAGGGTAGTTTTACCCATGCCGGATTCGGCCAGGCACAAGCGTACTCTCATTATGCTGTAATGTTAAATCCGGAAAATAAAATTTGCGGTGAGAGTATGTGAAATTAATATATCGACGGCACATTTAATTTGTGGCAGAACTTTGTAAAATCTTTCAGGTTTGTACAATATTGCTTAAAGTCAAAGTCTAGCTGCTTTGAAAGTTTGAGGATATGAGAAAAATAGAAAGTTTGCTCCGGTCAGTTGTCCTTCTTCTACTTGTGGCTTGTCAGGCTCCTGAAAAACCAAAACTTACCATAGCGACGGCTGCCAATATGCAGTTCGCCATGAAAGAGCTTACCCGGGCATTTACAGATGAAACGGGAGTCTCCTGCGACCTGATCATCAGTTCATCAGGAAAACTAACTGCCCAGATCATAGAAGGTGCACCTTATGATGTGTTTGTAGCAGCCAATATGATGTACCCGAATGAACTTTATAACCAGGGACTTACACTGGAAAAACCTAGGGTATATGCCTATGGCAAACTTGTTTTGTGGTCAATGGTAGCAGGGGTTTATCCTACTTTGGAACTCTTAAGTGACAGCACCATTCAGCATATAGCCCTGGCTAACCCCAAAACCGCACCTTATGGAGTCGCAGCCATAGAAGTACTTCGCGGTGAAGGGCTCTACGACAGGCTTCGGCCAAAACTTGTATTCGGAGAAAGCATTGCCCAGACCAATCAGTTCATCACAACTGAGTCTGCCGAAGCCGGCTTTACGTCTATGTCGGTAGTGCTGTCTCCTCAAATGGCAGGTAAGGGGAAATGGATTGAAATCAATCCTTCCTTATATACTCCTATTGAGCAAGGCATTGTGGTGATCAAAAATGAATCGGGCACAGAGATGGCTGAGGAATTCTATGCGTTTATTTTTTCGCAAAGAGCCCGGCAAATTTTAACAGCATACGGATACCTGGTCAATGAATAGCTTCAATGGTCATATTGCAGATATACAATCGCACGGCAACCTCTCTGTAGTTACCGTTGAAATTACTCCTGATTGTTTACTCAAAGCCATAATTATAGATACTCCAGAAACCACCGATTACCTTACGGGCGGACACGAGGTGGGCGTACTCTTCAAAGAAACTGAGGTAGTCATTGGCCTGGGTGATAATCTGGCTGTCAGTTTGCAAAACCGGATACCGGGAACGATATTATCACTTGAAAAGGGTGTTTTACTTAGCCGGTTGGTAGTGCAAACTGCAATAGGCCATATTGTATCTGTGATTAGCACTGATTCTGTACAACACCTTGCGCTGGAGATAAACCAAAAGGTTGTAGCTATGGTAAAACTTAACGAAGTAAGCCTCTCTGTAAAATGAATCGGGCACCACTGATACTGACGCTTGAATTGGCCACTATTACCACGGCGGTCTTATTCGTTGTGTCCCTGCCTGTGGCATGGTGGTTGGCACACTCGAGGTCCAGGTTAAAGCCCGTCATTGAAACGCTGGTTAGTATGCCTCTTGTGCTACCTCCAACCGTACTAGGCTTTTATTTTCTTATTTTCTTCAGCCCGGGAAATGCCTTTGGCAGGTGGCTGAATGAGTGGTTGGGGATAAAACTGGTTTTTTCCTTTGAGGGCCTGGTGGTGGCGTCAGTATTGTACAGCCTGCCATTTATGGTCCATCCTATACAGTCTGGGATCAAAGGGTTACCGGACTCATTATCAGAGGCTTCTTACGTTATGGGAAAGTCCGGGATCACTACCTTTTTCAGGGTGCTTCTCCCTAATATAAAAGCCTCCGTACTTACGGGAATTGTGCTTTCTTTTGCTCATACGGTAGGTGAGTTTGGGGTGATATTGATGATAGGCGGCAACATACCCGGCAAAACCAGGGTGGCCTCCATTGCCATTTATGATGAAGTGGAGGCTTTGAATTATCCGGAAGCCAATTTTTATTCTATGGTATTGTTAATCATTGCCTTCAGTATTCTTTTGCTCGTGTACCTGATCAATGGTGGGTATTTTAGAAAATCCGGAATTAATACGAAATGATTTCATTTAGCATTCATAAACGCTTACACGCCGCCACGGGCACTATGGATCTCTATGTTGAAATGGGCATCAATCAGGGAGAGTTTGTCACACTTTACGGGGCCTCCGGGGCAGGTAAGACTTCCATACTTCGCATACTGGCAGGGCTTATGAAACCTGATAAAGGGAGCATCCTCGTTAAAAAACAGGCCTGGTATGACTCTTCTCACTCAATCTGGAAAACACCTCAGCAGCGCAAAGTGGGTTATGTCTTTCAGGATTACGCTTTGTTCCCTCACATGAGTGTAAGGCAGAACCTGGAATACGCCCTTTACAGGGGGCAAAGTAAAGATATTATTACCAGGTTACTTTCCATTATGGAGCTGGAGGCGCTGGCAGAAAGGAAACCTGATACATTATCCGGCGGACAAAAACAACGTGTAGCCCTGGCCCGGGCGTTAGTATCCCAACCGGAAATACTGCTTCTGGATGAACCACTATCGGCACTGGATCATAAAATGCGACTTAAGCTGCAAGACTACATTTTGCAGGTGCACAGAGAGTTTGCCCTTACCACCATCCTTGTGAGCCACGATCCGGGTGAAGTGATCAGGCTTTCCGATATGGTTTATGAACTTCATCAGGGCAGGATAATCAACACTTCCAAACCGGGTGTGTTCTTCAGCCAGGGCAGGACAAGTGCCAAGTTCTCCTTTGTAGGGGAGATTGTGAGCATTCAAAAGGAAGATGTAATATATGTCGTCAGCATCCTTATCGGGAACGATATAGTGAAAGTAGTTGCCGATCCCTCCGAGATTGACCAATGGAGTACTGGAGACAAAGTCTCTGTAGGTTCAAAAGCCTTTAATCCAATCATTAGAAAGGTTTAAATAAAATCATTCAACCAGGCCTGTTCCCTTTTGTATACCCCTCTCTTCCCCCTTTGCAAGCCATTGCCCCCCTTGGTCTGTCCTCTCCCCCTTGGTCTGTCCCCCGACAGACCTCCCCGACAGACCTCATACCAACCTTTTTCCGGGATAGTTTTCCTTGGCCTGTCCCCGACAACCTCACGCAGACCTCTCTTCTCTCTTTCAAGCCATTGCCTTTAAACGCCAACACTACCTGTCTTCACCTTACCGGATCGTTTATAATTGGCCAAAATCACTCCCGTAGTAGTTACAGTATGGTCTGTTAAAGTAAATGCTGCCGCTTTTGCACTATTGTCAAACAGCTTTTTTCCTTTACCAAGCGTCAACGGATGAATTTTGAGCCGAAGTTCGTCTACAAGATCATGCTTCAGCAGCAATTGTATGACTTCGCTGCTTCCCCAAACCTGAATGTCAGGGCCGGTTGTGTTTTTAATCTTCCTGATACCCTCCAGGCTGTTGAGGAATACTGAGTTTTTCCAATCCGATTTTTTCATGGTCCCGGACAGTACATATTTTGTGCCCTCATTAATACTTGGCCAGAAGTCTGCATGTCCAGGCCAATAGTCCGCCCAAATCTCAAAAGTTTTCCTTCCCAGGAGATAATCCGCAGGTTTCAGCTCATCTTCTACGGCTTTATCATACTCCTCGTCACCATACGGAGCTACCCAACCGCCATATATAAAGCCCCCGGATGTATCTTCTTCAGGCCTTCCGGGACCCTGCATAACCCCATCTAATGAAATCATGGATAAAATGATTATTTTTCTCATAGCATCGCACTGTTTTGTTTCTATACAAATTTCGGTAATAAATACGGCGGCACAGTGGTGTAAATACGGCAATTAAAGAGGTGGAATACGAAGGTTACCGGCTGGCAAACGTTTTATTTGTTCAATTCATCAATGACTTCTTTATAAATTTTTGAGTCATTACTTTTTTGTGATAGCGCCAATGCATAAGCTTTTTCAAAAGAAGTGATAGCGTTATTATCGTCTTCATTCTCCTTGTATGATAATCCTAAATAGTAATGTGCCAAATGCGATGAAGGATAGAGTTCAACCCAATATTCATATACTTCTATTGCTTCTTCTGTCTTTTTGCTTCCGAGTAGTCTCCTTCCTATATTCTTAAGACAGCTCATACTATACAATCTGTCTGCGTTTGGATAAACTTCAAATCCATATTCATCGGACAGTTTTTGATAAAAAAGGGAAATATTGTCTTTAGCAGTACCTTCTTTTTCAATTAAATCAGGGTAATCGACTAGCCACTTTTCTTTTGGAAAAAGAAAATCAAAAGCAGTAATTAAACCAGGTAAGATTACATCTGTATGTCCCTCTCCTTGAATGATTTCAGCTCTTGTATGGATAGTATCGTTGTTGAATTTGGATAGTTTTTCATTGAAATCTTTGATGTTTCTATTGATATAGGGTTGAGAATTTGCATCCTTACTGCCAGATACCACATATAAATAACTTTGTTTGATTTCATTTTGCCTATAAAGAATTTCTAACTCTTCAATGAGACGCTCATCTTTTTTATAGCCATCTCCAATAATATTGCCAGCGGCAAAACATATGTAAGCTTGAAATAAGTTAGGTTTTTTTAATAATATATAAAGTCCAATTACTGACGATGGTGAAAACCCAATTAAAGTTTTAAAATTAGTTGTTCGATATTTTTTTTCTATTAATGCTAATAATTCAAGTTCTAAGAACTTGACAAATTCTTCTTGATGATTACCATAGTTGTACATTCTATCTCTATGATTGTTAAATAGGTTTGGCGCGAAGTAGTTTCTATGTTTTTCGCCTGAACTTATGGAAATTACAATAGATTCTGGCATCCGTGACGTGTTACTCAACTGATTGACAATGGCACTTGTGGTGTTAAACAGCAAATTATCATCTAGAACTATGATTAATGGATATTTCTTTGTTGAGTTTTCGTACTCACTAGGTAAAGCAATATTAAGGGTTCTAGTCTCATCAATGTATTTAGATTCTATGGTCAAATGCTCAATCGAACTTTGTGCAAAAAGTGGACTTGATACAAGTAATAAAAGTATGAGTAGTTTAATCTTCACTGTTTTGTTTTAATGTTTGCCAACGGTCTCGTATAACCGTCAGTTAGGGGTTAATATGCGTTAATTTTCGGTTTAGCACAGACTTTAGCAATTCCTAGTGGATTCGGACGTAGTCGAATCCGCCGTAATCGCGGTTATACATTGTGTGTATCTGTTATCGAAGATACCAAATTATTCCAGAGGGTGAAAGTCCCTTGCAGGCGAGTTGGTGAAGCCTGTTAGCCGCAAGCTGGTTTGGAGTGATTAGGAAAACTCACCAAACCACTTCTATGACGCATTTTGGGTAACGAAGATGTGTGAAGCGATAGAAGAAAAGGCCGTTTTAAATGGTCAGGTAAGGATAGAAGAGATGAGCGAAAGCAAACCTTCCGAAGAAGTGACGAAATGACCAGTTGTTGTCAAAACCTGATCTATATCGTGAGGTCAGGGACAAGTATAGAGGATACCTAACTACTGTCTATACGGCAACCGTAATAAAGGGGACATGACTTCTATTCAGGCTTTATCATGGAACCACAGGAAGCCCACATGCTATGCAAAAAGGAAAACACAAGCAGGAAGCCACCTGCAAGTCAATTACTAATGAGCATATAGGTGACAGATGAAGTCGTAGTAGTGATGAAACTCCTGTAATGGGGGTGGAGCGAAGGGCTTCAATTATGCAGTTTCAATTTAAGAACAACTTAAATGATTAAGGATGATTTTTAAAGAACAAACAAAGTCGGTACCAATCACCAAGGAGATGGTGTGGGTATCCTACAAAAAGGTGAAGAGTAACGGAGGGAGTGCCGGAATAGACGAGCCCCTGAGTATCAACGAGCGCTATCCATCATGGGCGCGGGCCGGGAGCCGGAAGGAGTATCCTGCTATTCAGGTATCAGGCCCCATGTCGGTAGTACTTTAAAGCCTGGCCACTGTATCACTACCTGATCAAATTTGAAATAGCAAAACAAAGCATGATCTGTCAAAATTTCATTTTGACCCATCGGGCCATGTCGGGTTTGTTGTATAATCTGCCGGATTAGAGATAGTTGTTTTTTGCATAATAAGCGTGCTTTGGGGCCAAAATGATAAGGTCATCAGGCGTAAAAACAGCACTGTTTGTTTTCTTAATACAACAGGTCTTATACATGCCGGCTGAGCAATAACGGGGAGCGCATAGGAAATATTTATTATCACGTAACCCCAGCTAATCAATGCCTTACCTTGTATCAGAAGTGATGCTGATGTATTATGTTTGTGAGCAGCAGCTTGTCTTACAGGGAGACATCATTTACGCTGCAATAATCAGAAGTCTGTGGCTGGGAAGTAACGAGATTGATATTAAACCTATCAATTTTTTACAGCATAGTAACTACTACAAAAACTAAATATATGAATAAGTTAGCCCCATTTTTAAACGAATTCTCAGAGGAAACGATCTGTGGGCTGTTTGTCCGGCGCGTGCACGCGCACCCGGAGCAAACAGCAATAATTGACGGTGGAACAACCGTTGACTACGCGCGGTTAATGGACCGGGCGAATGCGGTGGCAGGAGAGCTGTCTACTCGTGGTGTGGAACCAGGATCCCTGGTGGGCGTGTGCATGGCCCGCTCCTGGGAACTTGTAGCTACCTTGCTTGGTGTATTGCAGGCAGGGTGTGCATATGTACCGCTTGATCCGGCCTATCCCCGGGATCGCGTACGCTACATGCTGGAGCACTCCCGCGCGGTAGCCGCTATAGTGAATGATAATAAATGTGCTGAGCTCTGTAATGGTGTGCATGAGCTGATATGGCTTGATCAGGTAGGGCAGCCCACAGCGGGCGGTGCGCCCGGCCCGGCAGCAACTGACCTTGCCTATGTAATCTACACCTCGGGCTCCACCGGGCGACCAAAAGGGGTAGCCATCGAACATCGCAATGTAGTTGCCATGATCCGGGTAATGGGCAATTTACTGGACGATCAGGACCTGGAAGGGATGCTGGCTGCTACCTCAGTCTGTTTTGATCCGTCAGTTATGGAAATACTGGGGACTCTGTCGCTTGGAGGAACGGTGGTGTTGGCCAATAATATGCTTGACTTACCGGCATTGTCTGCTGCGAATCTGGTGAAGAGTTGTGTGGTAGTTCCTTCTGCCATACAGGCTTTACTGACCTCCGGCTGGAAGCCCACGGGTATCCGAACTATCGTTTTTGGCAGTGAGGCGCTGAAGTTGCCACTTGTAGAAAAACTCTTTGCTTTGGATACAGGTGTTCGGGTTTTTAATTTGTATGGTCCTACTGAAGACACCGTATTTTCGACGGCAGTGCAGATTTTTGAAGGTATTAAAACCGTTACCATCGGGAAATCGGTGCCAAACTCCCGTTCATACATCCTTGACGACTCTATGAACGTGGTACCTGACGGTGCTGAGGGTGAACTGTACCTGGCAGGCAACAAGCTGGCTCGTGGCTACCTGTATGATGAGGAGCGTACCAAAGAACGATTTATTGAATCGGGTGGCAATATTGCCGGGGAGCGGCTGTACAGAACGGGTGATCTTTGCCGGAGGACAGAAAACGGAGAGATCGAATTTCTGGGAAGAGTAGATCAGCAGGTTAAGGTGCGGGGGTTCCGTATTGAGCTCGAAGAGGTCGAATCAGCACTCGAATCGATGCCGGGTATTGCCGCGGCGGCGGCGGCAGCTGTAGATGGTGGTGTTGGCCAGAAAATGCTAACGGCCTATGTGGTAAGTGAGGATGCAGCCATAGCGGATGAAAAAGTGAAAGCCTACCTGGCGCAGCGATTGCCAAAATACATGGTTCCCCAGGTCGTGATTAACCTTAATGAATTACCTTTATTGCCCAACGGAAAGCTTGACCGCAATAAATTACAGGCCATAAAAAACAACTATCAGAGCCAGAACGCTGCCGGGCCTGGTTATAACACAGCCGGACAGGAAGGGGCTAATACAGGGCAGCCAGCGTACATACTTTCGCTCATTCAGCGCGAAGTGGCATCTCTGCTAAATATTGGTGACCCTGCCCAAATAGCCGCTGACGATTCATTTGACAGGCTGGGTCTCGACTCACTGACCACCGTAGAGCTGAGCAGCCGGCTTTCAGGTGTTTTAGGGCAAACCCTGCCTGTATCGGCGGTAGTTGAGCATCCTTCTCCTGAGGCACTGGTGAACTTTATCTTTAAGCTGACAGGTACCGGTGCAGGTAATGAGCCGGTAGGGAAAGGGCAAAGGGTAGCAACAGATTCCCTTGCCACTTTTCAGACCCATATCCGGTCCAGCCATCCGACTTTTCAGGCCGCAAAGGTATCTGCCTGGTCCGCTACCGATAAAAGTTTACTGGTACAGGAAGTACTGCACATGGTTAATGACCAGCGCAGAAATCCGTATAGCAAGGTACTCCGTACAGGGAGTGCAACCCACGGCATGGTATCAGATGCATACAATGATGAAGAACAGGAGGCCATTATATGGACTACCAACCTGTACCTGGGCCTGAACCGCGACAAGGAGGTTATTGAGGAATCCTCTAAAGCATTGCAGCAATTCGGGACTGGGATGGGCACCTCAGCGGCAGCATCCGGTATGACAGACCTTCACCTGGAGTTCGAAAAAGAGTTTGCCGAGTTGGTAGGAAAGCCCGGAGCTTGTTTGTTTCCTACCGGCTATACAGCAAATGTCGGTGCTGTTGCAGGGCTTTTAGGTAAAAATGATGTAGTGGTTATCGATCAGCTTTGTCACGCTTCCATCGTGGACGGCGCCCGCCTGTGTGGAGCGAAGATCAGAAGCTTTCAACATAACAGTTCGTCTGACCTGGAAGCAGTTCTTAAGTCAGAAGCTTCACCTTACCGCACCATCCTTGTCGTTCTTGAAGGTGTTTACAGTATGGGAGAGGGCGCTGCACCCGTTGCAGATATTGTTCGTGCTGCCAAGAAATATAACGCGCTTGTGTTGGTGGACGAAGCGCATTCATTTGGCTTCTATGGTGAAGGTGGTGCAGGTATTTGTGCTGCTCAGGGCATCACTGAGCAGGTAGATTTTATAATGACCACACTGAGCAAAGCACTGGGCAGTCTTGGAGGTGTAGTTGCTGCCCGGGAGGAGCATATTGATTTGCTCAAGTCCTCATCTAGAGCCTACATCTTCCAGGCCTCCGTTAGTCCTGCTGATATGGCTGCGGCACTTACCGCTCTGCGTCGCCTTCGTTCGGACGACAAGCTGCGGGAGCGACTTTGGGATACTACCCGATATATGCGGCAGCGGTTTGCCGAGGCCGGTTATGACCTGGGGACAGGCGACGGCCCTATAGTTACCCCACATTTTAGTGATAAGGATAAGCTTTATGCCATTGTGCAGGGTATGTATAAGCGAGGAGTTCAAACGTCGGCAGTAACTTATCCGATTGTGGAAAGCGGTCGTGGTCGACTCAGGCTTATCTGCTCCGCTTCTCATACCCGTGAAGACGTAGACAAGACCCTCGATGCCCTTATAGCAACGGAACGTGAGGTTGATGAGCAGCTTGTGGCGGCCCAAGCCAATACCAGCGAACCGGGTATTTCGCGATCTGATGTAGAAGAGTGGGCCAATACCTTCTCCGCTTATCTGAAGAAATTGCTGGACAAAGCTCCACACCAGACCCCTGATCTCGCTATGTACGTCTATACTCCTGATCAGAAAGAACCGGTTGCAATTGTGGTTAATGGGCAGGACGTAACTCCGGGAACTGAAGAGATTGCCGGTCTGCCTGGCTGTTCACTGCAGTTGAAGGATAACCAGACAGTTTCCGCATTGCGTACTTCAGATGTTCAAGGGTTGCTTCATAGTATTAGCAGGGGAACTTGTGTGTTAAAAGGTGAAGTCGAGCCCTTTATTTGGTTCTTTGCACGAATAGTTGAACAGCAACGAGGTACTAAAACCACTGATTTTTCAGTGAAATCTAAGGAATCGGTCTGCTAACCAGGCAGTCTCAGGTACCACAGTGCCGGACAGGAGAGTGTAGAGATAAGGACATCTCCGGTTAAATAATAAAAATTAATTATGACAGGAAAAGCAGTCGTTTGATTGCTTTTCCTTATTAATCAGTAGTTGGAAGTAACCAATTCTCTAAACCTACCTTTTCATCACTATTTTTTCTAACCTGACAAAAACCGAATATATCACGCCTAAAATAACGGCAATAGCCAGGTCCTCTACCTTCAGAGGTACTAACGAAAAGAAATCATTTAACCTTGGAATATATATAACTGATAATTGAAGTATCAAAGTGAGTGCGGTAACCACCGTAAAGGCCAAATTTGATACCGGTGAAAGTACAAAATGACTGGAAGCCCGAAGTCCGAAAGCATGCCCTATCTGAATAAATCCTATGGTAGCAAAAAGCATGGACTGCCAGTATATATCTTGCGGCTTCGTCCGGTCATAGTAGTAATAAATAACAGCCATTGCAATAATTCCCATCAATAAACCGGTCCATGCTACATGCGTAATGGCAGGCTTGTCAAGGATAGGTTTCTTGGTGGACCGGGGAGGCCTGTCCATATTTTCTTTTTCAGCCGGCTCCACACCCAGGCCCAGGCCCATTAATCCGTCAGTCAGCAAATTTAACCAAAGCAGCTGCATGGGATTGAGTGCGATGATAACTCCTGCAATAGGTGCAAACAGCATAACGAATACTTTACCCAGGTTACCTCCAAGGGAGAACTTAATAAACCTGAGAAGATTATCGAAGATAGCACGACCCTCTTCCACAGCAGTAACTATAGTGGCAAAGTTATCGTCCAGCAATACCATGTCTGATGCTTCCTTTGACACATCCGTCCCCGTGATGCCCATAGCTACTCCAATATTCGCTTTCTTGAGTGCGGGCGAGTCGTTGATGCCATCTCCGGTCATCGCTACTACTTCTCCCAGACCCTGCAGGGAATTGACGATCCTCAGTTTATCTTCCGGGGCTACTCTGGCAAAAACACTTACATTGCTTACTTTTTTCTGAAGTTCTTCGTCTGAGAGCTTCCCAAGCGACTCACTGGTCAAATATCCGGGACCGATATCAATGCCCAGCTCTCTGGCAATAGCAACGGCGGTCAGTGGGTAGTCGCCGGTGATCATTACAGGGCGTACTCCGGCAGTTTTACATTTTTTAATGGCAGATTTGGCCGCACTTCTCGGAGGATCTATCAAACCGGCCATACCAACAAATATAACCTGATCTTCCAGGTCATGCAGGTTGGAGTTTTGGTCAAAAACATCAACGGTACGGTAGGCAAACCCAAGTATCCTGACTCCTTTCGATGCCATTTCATCATGGGCGTTTTTGATGCGCTGAATCCATTCATCAGTGATGGCTTCTACGCCTGTTTCAGTCTTTATGAGTGTCGAAAGAGAAAGCAAACTGTCCACTGCACCTTTCATAAACATCACATGCTCGCTTTTTATCTCGCGAAAAATTGCTGAATCTTTATCCTTTAAATGATGGAAGGTGCTCATTCGCATCCGGTTTGAATCAAACGGAACTTCGCCAAGCCGGGGCCACTGAGATTCCAGGTTATGTTTGATCAGGCCGGCTTTAACAGCAGCCTCTACCAGGGCAGCCTCGGTGGGTTCACCAATTATTGAAAGATCCTCTTCCTGTATACTTTTGATCTCAGCGTCATTGCACAAGGCTCCTATTATTAAGTTGAGCAGGACATTGTCCGGATATTTTTGTGGCACCAGCGGAAAATTATGAATAGAAACTCCCGCCGATTCAAGGGTGGTTACAGTCATCTTATTTTCAGTGAGTGTGCCTGTTTTATCAGAGCAGATCACTGTTACCGAGCCCAAAGTTTCAACAGCGGGCAGTTTGCGGATGAGTGCGTTTCTTTTCAGCATCCTTTGCGAACCTAATGCAAGTGTGATGGTAAGTACGGCAGGTAGCCCTTCGGGGATCACTGCCACGGCCACGCTGATGCCTACCAGGAACATATCCACAAATGTTTCTCCCATCATAATACCAACTATGGCAACCATCAGGGCAGCTACACCGCCTCCTATGGCGAGCCATTTGCCCAATTGGTCCAGCCGGGTTTGAAGAGGCGTTTTTTCTTTTTGTACATCCTGTATCAAACCGGCAATTTTGCCCAGTTCCGTGCTCATCCCGGTACGAACCACAACGGCCTTGCTACGTCCCAGCGTAACATTTGTACCCATATAGGCCATGTTTATCCTGTCGCCCAGAGGTGAGTCCGGCTTGCTTATGGCCTGTGCCCTTTTATCTATGGGGTCAGCTTCCCCGGTAAGCGCCGCCTCCTGAATTTTCAGGTTGGAGGTCTCGACTATTCGCACGTCAGCGGGTACAATATTTCCTGCTTCTATTATAATGAGGTCACCGGGAACGAGGTATTTCGAAGCCAGTTCCTGTATTTTGCCATCTCTTATGACTTTTACTACGGGCACGGTCAGCCTTTTTAAAGCAGCCATAGCCTTTTCGGCCCTGAACTCCTGGATAAATCCCAGAATGGCAAATAAAACGACTATAGTTAATATAGATATAGTTTCAATTTCTTTGCCCAGAAAACCTGAAATTACTGCGGCAATGATCAGGATCACGACCATGGTTTCGGTAAATTGTTCGAAGAGCATTTTCCATGGTGCTTTTCTTTCCCTCTCTTCCAGCATGTTTAACCCGTATTCCCGGGTACGTTCCTGAGCCTCGGCAGAGGATAGGCCTGCCTTTAATGATGTTTTTAACTCTTCAACTACTTCATCAATAGTTTCCGTATGGATGTTTTCGAATAGTTTCATGTCATATTGAAGGTAATCAGGACGGATAAACAAGACCTACCCGTCCTGATTACTCAAGTTATTTTGTTTGTCTGATTAAAGCCAGCCATTGCTCAGCTTTTTGATTAAAATAATCGAAACGCAGAATATCATCTTTTTCACTGTCGAAAAAAGGGATGCTCAAATCATCCGGACTATCCGGTACACTTGTTCGAATATCCAGCTGACATTCCTTTCTATTTCTTAAAATTTCAAATCCGTTCCTTTTGTTCAAATCTATAATGATTCCTTCCGGGATTTTCGCACTAACGAATACCAGCTTATGGTTTGTAGTATCTATACCTATCAATTTTCCGTTGATGCTTTCCCATTGGGTTAACTTAAGGTTGTTATTAGAAACAAAACGGTCAAAACTCCTTTTTAACCCTAGTTCCTTCTGCCTGGATTTATGTCCTGCCCATGCAATAGGTGCAACAGACAATAGGAGCAGGCATACCCCTATTATTGTGGTTGTAGTATCCATAAATATTAGAAATGTTGTGTTATAGTTATAATTGGGCCTATAGAAGCCCCTGATGAATATAGGGAGGAAATTACCAGAAGGAGTGAAACGGGAAAATGATAAGAAGTGAGTAGTTGGTTATGCCATTGCTGAAATGGCAGAAATTTAAAATACTGATGGAGTCTGGAATATTAAAAATATTAACCCTCTGTATGTCAAATGTATATGTCCATATTTTGTATCCGGCAGCACTGTATGATGTAGTAGGAGGTAAAACAATATCTCCGGTAACCAGATCAGCAATTAAATTCAAGGCTTCTGCTTTGCCGGGTTGAGGTTGTGCAATGTTAACATCAGCCAGACCTAGCAAACTTAGTGTAGCAAGTACGGTTAGTAGCGAAAAAAGAGACTGTTTTAACATGTGCTAATATGAAGACCTGTTACTTCCCAATTAATTTATACACTTAAGACGGCAGGTATAATGAAAAGTCACATCATTTGATGGACTACCCTAACGCAGGATACGGGCTAAACGTACAAAATTTTAGGGAAACAATTGCCGAACTTCAGCATGTATCAGTGAAGGCAATATGGCGGTCACTAATTTTTTATGCTTGTGGTTATGAAAATCTTTGTAAGCCTTTTATGACATGCAGGTAGGTTATATCAATACCGATCAACCCTTTCTGGCCAACAAATACCTGGGTGGGTTGGTCAATAACGAATATCAGCATCACGGCAAGCATGATATATATTCCCCGACCTTTCAATCCGACGGTGAGCATCTGCCTGTCAGAAACATTATTCGTGGAGTTTATGAGAATACCAAAATTTTCGACAGGATTATGAAGGTGGTTAAGAAATATCATGAGCTTAATTGAAGCGATGTTCTTGCCGGCCAGAAAATAGTGTATATAGAAATAAGGTGCCCTGCACGGTTACTCACTGTTTCTAACCACTGTGTTTTGGCCGGAGACCATTACCCATTGGTCATTTGAATACTTCCAAAGGTATGTAGGCGATCCTTTTGATGTTGCAGTTCCCTGACTATTGAAGTAGGTTTACATACAGCAGTCAAAACTATACCTGGTGCCAGTACAACTATATGCTCTACATGATAAGTTGCTGAAGAACCGTCTGCAAATGCTCCGGGTAGAACTTGTTGTGTAAATTTTTTAATCGCCTCTTTGCCTATTAAACGAGTACCTGCTCCGTTTACCCAAACTGCATTTTCATCAAAAAGTGCCATAAAGCCTGACACATCCTCAGCTTGTTGTGTTTGCTCCAGTTCCTTTACTTTATTGAGAAGCCTGGTTATCATTTCTTGAGATGCATCATTTGGATATACCGTTAAGGTATTATTTATCTCACTGGGCTTATATTGTTTCATAGGGTTGTTATTTAAACATCCTGCCAGGAAAATGACCATAATACCTATAACCGGTAAGACGTTTCGATTTACGGACTTATAGACTATGAAGCTTAAAGTGGCTTTCATTCTCTCACAAAAAATGACGATAAATGTCCGTTAAATACTGGCTTAAGTGGGTTGGTCAAGTGCCTATTTTTCAACCAATTCTTTAATTACCTTACCACATTGGTCTAATATCTGAAATTTTGGCTCATTTCCCTTATCGATGTAAATCTTGATCCGCGGGTTCCCAAATTCGCCTTTTATAAAAAGCCCGACTTGCTCATCATAATTCTTTCCTGCGAATAGACGTTGTGCAGAAATAGGATTACCATTATTGATTGATTTTAGTGTATCCATTGAAATACCTTTTTCCTTTAGCGAGTCCATAGCAGCTGTTAAGCGGGGCAGTGTAAATTTTTCCGACCTGTCCCAAATATTCAACCCATACTGCTGTTTTCCATCAGAAGATCTCTGATATTGCACTTGAACCACTTGATCATTTTTATACTGATCCAGCGAAAGAGCCATGCCGGCACCACTTTGCTTATTGCCTCCATAAACCAGCCCTCCAACTTCATCCTGCTCTTCATTGAAGAATATAACTCCGGGTGGTCTCTGCCTCTTCTTTAGCACCTTACCATCAAACATTCCAGGGTGCTGCCATTTCGAATTGCTGATAACCATTGTCAGATTCCCGTCGGGTTCCACAACATTTATTCGCTCCACCGTGATCTCTTTAAATTTTTCAGTTGAATCTGTTGATGTATATCCCGACAGTATTAAATACCCCATAATAAAGGTCAGAGTTATTGAATAGAGCTTTAGAATTAAGTTTTTATCAATCATCTTTTAGTATTTTTAAGTCATTGCAAGATAGTTTCTATAGCCATAGGTATGCCTTTGTTTTCTTTAACCTTGCTTTGCATTGAAGCAAATAAGCATTTCTTCTACGATTTCTCCTGTTCTACAAACTTTGGAACAATAACTCCGACGGCCTTCTTACCTTGGGCAAACGTTGTGTTTCATCTTCACTGCTTCTGTAACCAACAGCAACAATGACTGAGGCATTTAACCCTTTTTCTGTTAACCCAAGCATAGTGTTGTATTGTCCGGCATCAAAACCTTCCATAGGGCAAGCATCTATTTTTAACACTGCACAGGCAGACAGTAGGTTTGCCAGTGCAATATAGGTTTGACTTTTAAGCCAGTAGTATAGTTCTGTTGGCGATTTTTCACTCAATTTTTCGTTGATAAAGTCTCCGTAGCGTTGCAGCTTTTTCAGCGGTATGTCCCTTACTTCTGCTGTTAACCTCATAAAGTCATCTATATTTTCCGGCTTAGCATCTGTGTAATTGCAAAACACGAATAAATGTGAGGCATCTGACACCTGAGACTGGTTCCATGATGCTGATTTTAGTTTTTGTTTAACCTCTTCATTCTTAATAATTATAACCTTATATAGTTGCAATCCATAAGATGATACTGATAATTGAATAGCCCTTTTTAGCAGGGCGATATGATCATCAGATACTTTTTCATGAATGTCAAACTTTTTTGTGGCATAGCGCCATTCCATTTGTTTTAATAACTCCATTAGATTAAATTTTTATAGATGTCAAATGAGTCCAGAAATATCTTTCTTGCACCTTTCAGAAGGTTTTGGTGGAGAAAAGCACAAACAGTGCCTTAAAACTGATCCTATCCATTTTATTAATACATTAAGTGTTTGCCGGTATTTTTGCTATTTGGGTCACTAATGGGGATATGATAAGCTGTATTTTTCCTCTTTCTTTTGAGGTGCCCTGCAAACCGGAAGAATATAGCGCAGCCGTAGCAAATGCAGATTGTTTAATAAAATCTTTCCTGTTCATAATTTAGGGCTCTATGGTATAATTATGCATTAAAAAGTCTGTTGAAAAACCCATACCCTGATACATTCTTTTTGCCATTTCAGATGCCTGTAGTGTGGCTGTGGTGGCTTTATGTACCATGGCCTGATTGAGCATCTGGTGCATTATATCGGTGGCGTAACCTTTCTTTCGCATCTCCTGAATAATACCTAAGCTATGTATCCCCGCCACGCTACCTGTAATGTAAAGCATTACAACACCAACTAATTTTTCCTCATCAATGACTAAAAAGTATGGAATCTGCCGTTTGGTCAGCTCCAGTATATCGGCACCTATTTTATAGCCAAAGGCTTGTTTAAAAGCATTGCACCATATCAATACATCTTCAGTTGTTTCAACTTTCCGGAACGTTAGTCCCCTGGAGACTTTAAATGGATGCCTTAAATCCAGGCTCATGCCATATTGAGTAGATTTATAGATAAACCCTTGAACCTCATCACCCTGATCGTTTACCGATGTAAAACGGGAAAATGTCAGTGCCGGCTCTGCTACCATTTGACTTTTTATTTTCATAATGACCTCAGTACTTCCGGATGTTGTCCATATCCTGTTTGGCCATTCAGAACCTGAGATACAACTTTGGTATATTTTACCATGTTGTGCATAACCGTTAAAGGCAGACCCAACCACTTTCCATAAAGCATGTAAGTTGCCGGTGTTTAATTGCATTTTGCTCATTTTGAGTTTATTAAGATAATTCCGATGATCATTGCTATTCCTCCCAGGAGTCTTTTCGGGGTAAGCGGTTCTACAGGTAAATTCAGCCAGCCATATTTTCCGGCTATTAATGAAAATAGGAGTTGGCCGCACAAGCCTAAAGCAATCATTCTTGAAATGCCTAGTTTGGGAATAGTGTAGAAATAAAGAGTAATTCCGACCATGCTAAATACCCCGCCAATAAACCATAAATACCAGGGAACCTGATGAGCATCAGTCATCTGAAAATTTTCTTTATGGTAAAATAGAAGCATTAAGCCACCAAAAATTGTACTTGTAGCAGATGCTGCTACCACAGCTATTAATGGTTGTTTTAAAATGGCTCCCAGTTGTGTATTGAAAGCCGCCTGCATTGCCAGGAAAACCCCACCTGTAAATGCTAGAATATGTATTAATGACATTTTTATCAATTTATTAGCTCCTTTGAGCAATTTCGATCAACCTAGTAAACACACATTTCTTTTACTTCCGGAGCAAAACTATATGCACTTTGGTAACCTTGACTCATCCAGTTTTTGAATATTATATCATCCAGTGGTCTCGCCTAATTTGTTTGAGTTGATCTTGACATGATAATCATACAAATCTTGAAGCAGGTTGAGAGTTAGTATTAGTCAAAAGGAGGCTTATACAGTGAGTTGGTGTTTCTTAAACTGGTTTAAGTTTAAGAAACACCAGGAGTCATACCTTTGAATTGGCCGTTGCAGGGCTTCAGCTATAATGAGTTTTAAATGTAAAAAATAATGAATGGTAACAGTCTTACATCTTTGTGGAGTCTATAGTTTTGGTTTTGCATTATTCCATATCGGGTTTTGGAAAATTTTTCATTGGAAAGAAGAAGTGAGAAGTCTAAGCTTTGCGAACAAAGGAATACTTCAAACGCTAAATGTTCAAATCATATGGTTTTTTAGCATGGTTGCAATTATTTGTTTTGCTTTCCCTGAAGAATTAACCAGCACAAATTTTGGGAAAGCCTTTCTTGGGGGCAATGCCATATTTTGGTTCATCAGAGCCATTAATCAATTCATTTTCTTCAGGATCAACCACTATAAGGTCCATATTTTAACACTAATATTTCTTCTGGGCGTCGTGCTTTTTACAATACCTGTTATATAAGGTATTACTTATTTATCAATCCTTAAAATAATACCTAAGCTGTTGCTAGGCCAGTTGCGCTGGCAAATGATAATGTGACAAAGCGTTTCTCGAAAAAATATTAAACAATCCAAAGCGCCCGATTTCGCTCAGATCAAAGTTTTTAAGAATTAGATACACTAAAATGAAAATAGCAATTTTTACGTTGGGGACACAAGGCGACGTACAACCATTTGCAGTATTAGGGCAGGCATTGAAAAAACGAGGTCACCAGGTAACACTTTCTACCACGAAAAACTTTGATGCACTGGTAAAATCTTATGACATTGACTTTCTTCCTGTAGAAGCAGATTTTCACGAGTTTTTGAATTCTGAGGAGGGAAGGAAAATGATGAAAAATCCGTTTAGGGCCAAAAAGAAATTAAGTATCTGGGTCTACCCAATGATTTACAAGGCTATGAAAGCCTTTTACAAATTATCCAAAGAAAGTGACCGGGTGATTTTTCATGTCAAAACAATGGGCGACTATTTTGCTGACCAGTTTCCTGAAAAAATGATAAAAGCGAATGTTGTTCCGGCAATAGAATATACAACGGAATTTGTCAACCCCATTTTTAGTGCTTTGCCCATTCCTTCGTTTTTAAATAGATTAACCTATAAATTGTCGGACCTGGGGGTGAGCCTGATGATGAAACCGGTTAAGGAATTTAGAAGAGATGAAGGGCTGCCTCTAAAATTTAAGAAACCAACACTACCCTCCATATATGGGATCAGTAATCACTACCTTAAAAAACCAAACGACTACCCTGACCATAGTCATTTTACAGGCTTTTGGACATCACCTTCATCAACAGAACTAGAGGAAGATCTGGTTGACTTCATCAACCAAGGTTCGGCCCCTCTCTTAATTACATTTGGCAGTATGACATTTGAAACTAAAATGGATTTGCCCAAAGCCATAGAAAAGCTTTCTGATGAACTCAAAGTAAGGGTAATTGTAGTTAAAGGATGGGGCTTTAACAATACAAAAACCCTGGATAAAAACCCAAATATCAAAGTGATAAAGTCAGCACCATACGATAAACTTTTCACCCATGTAAAGGCTGTAATTAATCATGGAGGAATTGGAACTATATCTGCCTGTTTAATGGCAGGAAAACCATTTTTTGCCTGTCCGGTATTGTATCCACTGGGCGACCAGCATTTTTGGGCCACCATTGGCTACCAAAAAGGAGTAGCCTTGAAACCAAAAAACTTAAAAAGTATGACAGAGAAAGATCTAATTGAAAATTCCAGGGCTTTATTATCTACAGAATCGCTGTACAAAAATAGTATAGCCTTATCGAAAAAAATCAAGCAGGAAAACGGACTGCAAAAAGCCATTGAACTTATTGAAGGAAACATTTGGTAAGGTAGAGTATGTAATATGCAACTACGTTTATTAAAAGAAGTTAAATTTTTAGCTTCCTTTTATCGTAGTAGCGGGAAGGGGCGAATTCTCGAACTTTTTGGAGCAAAATTCTAGCCAAATTTTAGAGAGTTATGCAAGGATTTACAGGTGAAACTAATGGTCGCAAACTTTCATTATAATGAAAGGAAAAACGGGCTTTACAACTAATACTTTTTTGCGCCATGTTTTCTTTCACCACCCAAACAGGTGCATTGCTTCCATGTTTGACGAGTGAATGGCCATTGTTGAAGCAGTTTTATGACTTGGTGTTGTTTAGCTATTTACCTGCGTTTCTATGTTTAATTTGCCAAATACTAAAAACAAAATCAAATTACCTATCTTTACCTTCTGATGAAACAGCACAGGCAAATCATAGCGTTTCTGTTTTTGATCATCATAAGCATTTTTAATGCTCATGACATCTTTCCTCATGTCCATCACCAACATATTGACGATGTCAATGATCACACACATCATCAAACGGAACATCATCATCATTCTGCCAGTAGTGAAAGTGATCATGACGAAGAAAGCTTTCTCGACCTAATCTTCAAAAACCATTCGCATAATAAGCATTCGCATCAGTACACTCCTGCTACGATTGAGCGTGTAAAGACTGGGAAGCAGATTGAGATTAAAGCTCTTGGCAATAATGATTCCTACGAGTTAACTATTAAAGAAACTGATGTTGGCTTGCATGGATGCGAACTTTTCATTGATTTCGGATCAGACGATCCTTATTTATACTCTAACCCACTTCGGGGACCTCCTGCATTAGGGTAATCTTTTTGAGGGTAGGCATCTGCTGCCTTCATAGATATGTCTAGGTATATCTATAAACATTTGATTCATCCTAAAAATCAATTTACATGTATAAAAATATTGTGTTCGCCCTGTGCGGATGCTTGATGTCGTTTGGAGTAGTCGGCCAATCAACGACTATTGACAGCATTCTAAAACAGGTAGAACAAAACAACCAGGAATTAAAGGCTCTGAACGAGTATATGGAGAGCAAAAGACTTGAGTTGAAATCCGGTAACAATTTACCTGATCCACAATTGGGAGTTTATTACCTTCCTTTTGGGGATCATAATTCAGGTGATTATACGGAGTTTCAGATTTCTCAATCTTTTGAATTTCCAACGGTCTACAGTGCTCGTGGCAGTCTTATTGAAAAGCAATCCACTCAATTAGAATCGGACTACCAAGAAAGAAGACAGGATATACTGTCGCAGGCCAAAGAATATTGCCTGAATCTTATCTATCTGAATAAGCGTTTGGCAACTGAGTCCCTGCGGGTTGAACAGGCCAAGCAGGTTTTCGATCAGGTGCAGGAGATTTTTGAAAAGGAGCAGGTGGGTATTCTGGAGCTGAACAAAGCTAAAGTTGTCTGGATGCAGGAACAATTCAAAATTAAACAGATAGAAAGCGATGCCAGGAATGTGCTGCTGCAACTTACCAACCTGAACGGTGGGACAGCAATCAATTTCTCACCTGAGGATTATGGTATTTCACTGGTTTTGGATTCTAAAGATTCTGTATGGCAGGAGAAACAGGCACAAGACCCTGTTTTGAAACAGTTGAAGCAACAGGAGGAAATTGCGCAGCAATCATTGAGCCTGGCTAAAAATAAAGCATTGCCAAACCTTACGGCTGGTTACAATAGTCAAGGGGTTGCCGGTGAGCGTTTCTCAGGTATCTATGCAGGGGTAACAATTCCTTTATGGAGTAACCGCAACAAAGTGAAAGCGGCTCAATCCCATCTGGATTTTCAGCAGACTTTTACTTCTGCCAAGATACTTCAAGCCTATGCATCATTTGAGAAGCAATACAATGATTATGAAATCATGCATTCCAGGTTTCAGGAATATGAAGCTACCCTTTCGGGGCTGAATAGTGATGAGTTGCTGCTTCAAGCGTATCAGTTGGGTGAACTGTCATTCCTTCAATACTATATGGAGCTACAATTCTACCGACAGGCTTATGATGCCATGCTGGACATGCAATACCAACTTTATATATCGCAAAATCAACTTTTAAAACATCAATTGTAAAACCTTTAAAACGTATTAAAAATGAAAATTTTAAATATTCTTATCGCATTAACTTTTGTATTCGCAATCGCCTGTAGTGGCAATCAATCAAACGAAGATCACGGTCATTCACATGACACGGAAGCTGGAGCACATGAGCATGAAGAGGCTAGCAAAGAGCACGGCCATAGTCATGAAGATGGAGATCATGCACATGAACAAGAACATCATGAACAGGAAGAGTTTACCGCAGGTAGCGATTCAACTCAGGTGGAAGAAGAGACCCATACTCACGAGGATGGTAGTACCCATCACGATCATTAATTTATAACCTAAAAGTTGATATGCGATATATAATAGTATTGCTTTTGTTGATGGTGTTTTCGTGCCAATCAACTGAAGATCATGGACATCCACATGACGAGGAGGGTGGTCATTCGCATGCGAGTGACGGTAAGCCAACGGTGGATTTTACAGTTTGGACAGACCAAACGGAATTGTTTGTAGAGTTTCCTGCTTTGGTAGTGGGTGAAGCAAGTCGATTTGCGGCACACTTTACCATGCTGAATGGTCATCAACCCGTAAGGGAAGGAAGTGTAACAGTGAGTTTGATCAAAGGAGATAAAGGTATTCGCCATTCGGTGGATGCACCTTCTTCTCCGGGCATCTTTGGTCCATCTTTACAACCCAAGGAAGCGGGTACGTACCAACTCGTTTTTGATTTAAAAACTCCTGCCTATTCGGATCGAATTGTATTGAATGATATTCCTGTTTTTGCTTCTGTAGAAGAGGCCGAAAAAGCTTTAAGCAGTGAGGAAGAAAATGGCAATGCCATTACTTTCCTGAAAGAGCAAGCCTGGAAGATGGAATTTCAAACTGCTCATGTAGTGAAGAAGGAAGTATATCAAACCATTCCTACTTCGGGTATTTGGAAAGTTGCTCCTGCTGATTATCAAACCTTAGTTGCTCCTGCAAGTGGCCGAGTGAACTTTAGTTCGGGTGTTTTGACAGAAGGCAGTAGTGTTAAGAAGGGGCAGGTACTCATGACAATAAGTAGTGCTGGACTGACTTCCAATAACCTGAGTGCAGAGATACAAAAAGCCAAGGCGGAGTATAAACAAGCCAAATCAGAATACGAGCGAAAAAAGGAACTGTACGAGTCGAAGATTGTGCCTAAGGCTGAATTTGAGCAGGTTGAGCAAAAGTACCTGGTGGCTAAGACCAACTACGAAACGTTGAGCAGTGGTTACAGTAGTGGCGGAAAGCAAATTATAGCTCCTATGAGTGGTTTTATCAAATCTATTCAGGCAGTGAATGGCGGGTTTGCTAATCAGGGAGATGCTTTAGTGACAGTAACAAGTCATAAAAGTAGTTTGCTCGAAGTACAGGTAAGTCCTTCTTACAGTATGGAACTTCAAAACATTCAAAATATTTGGTATCAGCCAGGTACTGGGAAATGGTCTAATCTGAAAGCAAATGGCGGTAAAATCTTGTCGGTTGGAAAAGAAGTAGAAGCTAGTCAGCCTTTGATCTCTGTATTTGCTGAAGTAAATGAAGGAGTGGAAATGCCTGAAGGCAGTTTTACAGAAGCCCAATTGGCTGTTGGAACTGCTATTGAAGGTCTGGTTGTTCCGATTTCCTGTTTGATGGAGGATTACGGTAATTATTCTGTGATTGTTCAATTAACAGGTGAAAGTTTTGAACGTAGGAATGTAACGCTTGGCAAGCGAAACGGCAGTGAAGTGGAAATTATCAATGGCTTGTCATTGGGTGAAGTTGTAGTGACTAAGGGAGCATATCAGGTTAAGATGGCTTCTATGTCAGGACAAGCACCTGCTCATGGTCATGCACATTAAAAGGTTAAAGTTATGTTGAATAAGATATTATCGATTTCACTACAAAACCGATTGATGGTGTTATTGGGAGCGGTGGCGCTCAGTGTGGCAGGCTTGTACATTGCCCGAAACATGAACGTGGATGTATTTCCGGATCTGACTGCTCCAACGGTTACGATCCTGACAGAAGCGCATGGCATGGAGTCCGAAGAGGTGGAGAAGCTGGTGACCTACCAATTGGAAACAGCCATGAATGGTTCTCCGAATGTGCGGAGAATCCGTTCGTCATCTGCTGCCGGAATTTCCATCGTTTGGGTTGAGTTTGATTGGGGAACGGACATTTACAGGGCAAGACAAATTGTGAGTGAACGCATCCCAATGGTGCGTGAAAACCTGCCTTCCGGTGTGGGTACGCCCACAATGGCACCCATTTCTTCCATCATGGGTGAAGTGATGTTATTGGGTGTTAGTTCGGATAGTTTGTCTCCTATGGAACTGCGAACCCTTGCTGACTGGACCATCCGCCCTAGAATCAAATCGATCGGCGGAATTGCCAATGTGATTGTAATTGGTGGTGATTATAAACAGTATCAGGTCTTAGCAAATCCTGAAAAGCTGAAATACTATGATGTGAGCCTTGGTGAGCTTTTAGAAAAGGTGCAGGAAAGTAACATGAATGCTCCGGGTGGATTTTTGAATGAATATGGCAATCAGTACATCATTAAAGGAAGTGGAAGAGCCTATTCGGTAGAACATCTTGAAGAGGCTGTTGTCAAAAATGTAAATGGACAGACAATTAAAGTCAAGGATGTGGCAGACGTTCAGGTTGGTACGGCTGATAAGATTGGTGACGGCTCGTTGAATGCCGCTCCTGCAGTGATCCTGACCATTTCCAAGCAACCGGATGTGAATACTCTAGAGTTGACTGAACGATTGGATGAAGCGATTGCGGATTTGAATCATACTTTACCTAAAAGTGTGGAAATCAAAAGCCACATTTTCCGTCAGGCCAATTTCATTGAAGCATCCATTGATAACCTGAATCAGACCTTATTGGAAGGTGCATTCTTTGTATTGATCGTGTTGTTTGTTTTTCTGATGAATTGGCGAACTACGGTTATTTCTTTGGTGGCTATTCCCGTGTCCTTATTGGTCTCCATTATTGTGTTGAAGCTGCTGGGCTATACCATCAACACGATGAGTTTGGGCGGTATGGCCATTGCGATTGGTGCTTTGGTAGATGATGCCATCATTGATGTGGAGAATGTATTTAAGCGGTTGCGGGAAAATATCCGGAAACCAAAAGTTGAACAATTACCCGTGCTTACTGTGGTAAAAGATGCTTCGGTAGAAATTCGAAGCTCCATCATCATTGCGACACTCATCATTATCGTGTCGTTTGTTCCTTTGTTTTTCCTGAGTGGAATGGAAGGCCGATTGCTACAACCACTTGGGATAGCGTTTATTACTTCGGTATTGACTTCCCTTATTGTGGCGGTGACGGTAACTCCTGTGCTCTGTTCCTATTTGCTAAAAAGCGAAAAGGTATTGAATAAGCAAGCGGAAGGAACCAAGGTAGAACGTTGGCTTCAAGCGCGCTATGCAAGTACTTTGGAGCGAGTCCTGAAATTTCCAAAAATGGTAATTGGATTGACGGTTGGGGCTTTCGTGATCAGTTTGGTTTTGCTAACGCAATTAGGTCGTAGTTTCCTGCCTGAGTTCAATGAAGGTTCTTTGGTAATTAGTGCTGTGGGTGTTCCTGGTATGTCCTTGGAAGAAAGCAACAAAAACGGTCAGTTGATAGAGCAACTGTTGTTAGACATGCCTGAGGTGGATATAGTCACTCGCAGAACCGGACGTGCTGAACTGGATGAACATGCTCAAGGCGTAAATGCTGCTGAAATAGATGTGCCTTTTACATTGGATGGAAAGTCTAAAGAGCAATTTTTTGAAGAAGTGCGAACTAAACTTAGTGTGGTGCCTGGAGTGAATATCACCTTGGGGCAACCTATAGCGCACCGAATTGATCACATGCTTTCAGGTACTCGTGCCAATATTGCCATTAAGATATTTGGCGATGATTTGCAGCGATTGTTTGAGTTAGGTAAAAGCGTTGAAACCAATATCAAATCCATTGATGGTATTGCCGATGTGGCTGTGGATCAACAGATAGAGGTGCCACAAATTCGTATTACTCCGAAAAGGCAAATGCTGGTTGCCTATGGCATGACTGTAGGTGATTTGATGGGACAGGTGGACATTGCCTTTGCAGGGGAAAAGGCAGGAGAAATTTATGAAGGGCAGCAATATTTTGATTTGATAGTGCGCTTTCAAGAGGAATCAAGAAATAGTATAGAGGCTATACAGCATGCCCTGATTGCCCTGCCAAATGGAGGGGAAATTACTTTGGATCAGCTGGCAGAGGTGAGTTCCGTAAGTTCACCTAATACCATTTCAAGAGAGGATGTGAAGCGTAAGATCGTTGTAGCAGCCAACGTTCAAAGCCGTGATTTGCGTGGAGTGGTGAATGAAATTCAACAGATTGTTGAAGCAAATATAGATCTTCCTGAAGGCTATCGGGTAGAGTATGGAGGTCAGTTTGAAAGTGAAGCCAAGGCTTCTCAATTGTTGCTCATCACTACGGTGGTAGCTATTCTCATCATTTTTTTGTTGCTCTATTTTGAGTTTCAGGATGTGAAGCTGTCCTTTATTGTATTGATCAATTTGCCACTGGCATTGATTGGTGGTATTTTGATTGTGTATTTTACATCAGGAATTATCAGCATAGCTGCGACCATTGGCTTTATCAGCTTGTTTGGTATAGCTACTCGTAACGGCATCTTGCTGGTATCTCGGTATGAGGACTTGCGGAAAGAAGGTTTACAAGGAGTTCAATTGCTCAAAACCGGGGCATTGGACAGATTGAATCCTATACTTATGACGGCTTTCACAACCGGGCTGGCCTTGATTCCGCTTGCTTTGAAAGGTGGTGAACCGGGCAATGAGATCCAAAGTCCTATGGCCGTGGTTATTCTAGGGGGACTATTATCGGCTACATTGCTCAACCTGGTTGTTATTCCATGTGTATATCGCCTGGTCACAGATAAATAATATTACAAGCCAGATCAACCTGTTTCGGTTGGTCTGGCATTTTCCCTTTTCGTCTCAGCTTCTCCGATCAGTTTTTCCACCCTAAGTATAAAAGGTCAGCACACCAATTAAAGTTTTTATTTTCCATTAGCAACTGATGTATCCAAGCGTTTGCTAAGCTATATTTGATCATGAATACTTCAGTCACTCCCAAGATGACTCTACCGAGCTTCCGGGAAGCTTTGAATGTGTGGATAAAAGTCGCTTTACATAGTTTTGGCGGACCGGCAGGTCAGATTGCCGTTATGCACAGGTTCCTGGTGGAAGAAAAAAAATGGATAGGTGAAAACCGTTTCCTGCATGCTTTGAATTATTGCATGCTGCTTCCCGGGCCAGAGGCTCAGCAATTGGCCACCTACATTGGCTGGCTTTTACATGGTCGCAGAGGTGGTATTGTTGCAGGTGGCCTGTTCGTATTGCCCGGGTTTCTCTCTATTCTGCTGCTGAGCATACTTTACGCCCTTTGGAAAGATGTGGCTATAGTAGAGGCTATATTTTATGGTATTAAGCCGGCGGTACTGGCTATTGTGGTTGGAGCAGTGATCAAAATCGGCAAAAAGGCACTGAAAAATGAGGTGATGGTTGCCATCGCCATTCTCTCCTTTATTGCTATCTTCTTTTTTGAGGTGGCTTTCCCCATTATTGTTGTTGGTGCCGCGCTTATTGGCTTTATCGGTGGAAAAATCAGTGAGGAAAAGTTTTATGTTATTAGAGGTCACAAAGCAGTTGACAATTCCGGAGAGGGCCTGATAGATGCACTTATTACTACCGACAAACCATCCCTGTCCAAAAGTTTGAAGACAGCCATCTTTTGGCTATTACTATGGTTTGTTCCAATTATTTTACTTGCCACTGTCCTGGGATTGGAGAACATCTTCACAAAGGAGAGCCTGTTTTTCAGTCAGGCCGCCGTGGTCACCTTTGGAGGGGCTTATTCAGTGCTGGCATACATTTCTCAAAAGGCAGTGGAAACGTTTGGCTGGTTGCAACCCGGTGAAATGCTTGATGGCCTGGGGATGGCAGAAACAACACCGGGGCCGCTCATCCAGGTGGTTCAATTCGTAGGCTTTATGGGGGCTTTCAGAAATCCCGGCATGCTTGATCCCGTGGTGGCAGGTGTATTGGCTTCATTTCTTGTGACTTGGGTAACTTTTATTCCCTGTTTCTTTTTTATATTTCTCGGAGCGCCTTATATCGAAAGTTTAAGAAATAATAAAAACCTGAGTACCGCACTCTCCTCCATAACTGCAGCGGTGGTGGGTGTAGTGCTTAATCTCGGCATTTGGTTTTCTCTCAATACGATTTTCAAAACAATCGAAGAGCGATCATTCTATGGTATGCGTTTACTTATTCCGGACCTGGCCTCAATAGATATAGGGGTGGCAGGTATTACAGTAGCGGCTTGTGTAGCTTATTTTGGGTTTAAACTGGATATGCTTAGAACCATTGGCCTTTGCATGGTGCTGGGGCTGCTGGTAAAACTTCTAATTCTCTAACCTTTAAAACATTTACCCATGGAACGCAGAAAATTCATTCAAAACTCAGTGATCATCGGTGGGGCATCTATACTGCCAACATCCAGTGTGCTTGCACAAAGTGTGGAGCAGGGTGGAATTGATAAACTCATGGATGAGAACGGAAAATTCGTACAGGCGCCATTACCCTACGCCAATAACTTCCTTGAACCCTGTATGGACGAAGAAACTTTACACCTGCACCATACTTTTCATCATGGAGGTGCCGTAAAAGGAGCCAATAAAGATCTGGAAATGATTAATATGGCGATGATGGAGAACAACTATGAGATGGTAGATCACTGGACAAGAAAGCTGTCGTATCACTTTTCCAGCCATATTTTACATTCCATTTTCTGGACTAACCTCACCAACAGGAAAATGGAGCCGAAAGGAATTTTACTGAAGTATATAGAGAAGAGCTTCAAGTCCCTGGACAACCTGAAAGCCTTACTCGGCAAAGTAACCAAATCGGTAGAAGCCAGTGGCTGGGGTATTCTGGCATACCAGCCATTTACCGATCGTCTTACCGTACTGGGTTGTGCCGATCATCAGAAGCTTACACAATGGGGGTGCATTCCGCTACTAGTAATTGATGTATGGGAGCATGCCTACTACCTGACCTATCGCAACCGCAGAGGCGAATTTGTGGATTGTGTTATGGATATCATTAACTGGGATAACGTTGCTCATCGCCTGGATGTGGCGCTAAAAATTAAATGAAAGCATTGACGCATCGCCTACAGTAGCAAAAGCGTTTAACCAACTTAAAGAATGATTAGTGGCAAGGCTTACTTGAAAATTTCTCCTTCAACATCGTGACCATCAGTCCTGCTCATCTCCGAAAGCACATGCCTTAACACAATTTCTGAAAGCCGCTCCATCTGACGGATCATCTCCAACGCCTCATCTTCAGTTAGATGTGAAAATTACTTTTTTGCCCTTATTCTGTCTGGAGTTACATTATGTTTTTTCTTTCCGTTTTGCATGTTCATTTTTTCTTTAGAATATGGTAATAAAAAATATTAAATGCGTGGCAGGGAATCGAACTTGCGTTAAGCCGCTGATTAATAGACTTTAAAGGAAAAGGAATATAGCTCTTTTAAAATATTTGACAATAATTTCTCGAACTTTTTAATTATTGTAAGTACCTGATAATCAATACAAAAAGGCAACCATTACTGATTGCCTTCTTAATAGTAGCGGGAGCAGGACCCGAACCTGCGAACTTCGGGTTATGAGTGTGAAACCCTTCTAATGATGATCAAAACTCTTCCACTATTCAGCAAATTGTAATATCACCTCTTGCACCTTTCCAGCCCTTAAGATCTTTAGTTTGAAAGAATTCCGCTCTTCTTTTTCCATGAGGTAGGTGGATTTGAAAAATGTTATGATATTTTCCTCCGAGATAATGGGTATATCGTTTACTTCTAAAATAATATCACCTCCTATATTAATTTCTTGATCACCTATGCGGAGTGGCACATTTCCACCTTTTAGATTGGCCATGAAAGCCGGAGACAATGCCACCACACTTTGAATTAATATGCCGCCTGGTTGAGGCACATTTAATAATTTCGCCAATTCTTTATCTACAAGGACTCCATTAATCCCGGTCCACCTTCTCTTATCACTATCCACCACCAATTGTTTGGTTACATTGATCGTGGCAGCAAAACCTATTCCGTCAAATCCTCCAGACTCGCTAACTATGTAGCTGACAAGGCCGATAACTTCTCCTTTGCTATTGAACATGGGTCCTCCGGAATTCCCATGATTAATGGCTGCATCAGTCTGGAAAAATTCGGCAAAAGTAAATCCTTCCATTCGCGTCTTTTCAATGCTTTTTCCACTGATTATTCCTTTAGAAAGCGAGTGCTCCAGTCCAAAAGGTGCGCCAATTATAAATACATCATCCCCTACATCTGCAAGATCTGAATCTCCCAATTCGGCAACCGGATACTGGTTGTCGAAATAGACCAGTTTGATAAGTGCTACATCAGCTACAGTAGCCAATCGTATCACTTTTGCGGGGAACTTCTTCCCGTCATGAAAGATCACGGTTATATGCTCAGCATTGTTTACCACATGAGCAGCTGTCAGAATTTCTCCCTGACTTGAAATAAGTACTCCGGATCCTTGTGACCCCATATAGCTTACCTGTCCGTCAGAATGCTCAATCTCTTCCTTCGTCTGGATGACTACCACACTCGGACTTACCTTTTTGTAAAGATCACTCAATGACTGACTATTGAGTATGCCGGGTATTGCAATAATTGCTGTAAGAATCAAATGTTTCATGTGTATATGTTTATCTCTAATAGGCTACATGCCTGGAATTCTGATAAACTTTATTCATACCTGGTTGGTATATAATTTAGGATGCCTAAAGTTTATGCTCATTTTATTAGTCTGTTAGTTATTGTTTTTTTTAGGGGGGTAATATCGAAATTCCAAATCGCAGGAAAGCTCCATTGTCAACATCATACTTGTCATCCGAAAACAGTTCACTTTGAAGCTCCACACTTTGCCCTGCTGTCATGCCACCAGAGGCTTCTAATTGAATGAACTTTCCTACGCGATAATTTATATGAGGACCAAATATGACCCTGGTGTATCCTACTTTATTGACCGGCTGCAGCTCATCCGGAGGGCTGATTCTTGTATAATTAACATTGTATAATGAGCCGTCAACTTCCACTTTTAATCCTGCGGTGAGTTTTCCAAAATAACGATCATATGTGATGTGACGTGGCAGAAATACCTGCAGCTTTCCCTTTTCCGATTTGTAAGTTAATTGTACTGTCGGAATAGGGATAGAATTACCAAACCTGGCTGTGAGGGCAATCCCTCCTCCATACGAGAAGTGATCAGACTTTTTCTTGACAAAATGTAAAATGCCATTGAAAAGAAAATCCTCCTTTTCGAGCCTTGTGTTAAATGTCGAAGATAGCGTAGGGCTCAGCGAAACAAATAGGCTCCAATTATTCGATAGCGCGCGTAATACGGTCAACCGATAACAAACCAAATGAAGATTTTGCCCATCAATTCCGATTGTAACATCATTGTCGGCGAAAGGAGTTATTAGCTTGTACTGAAGCCCGTTGATTAGAACCGTCTTTTCATCTTCAAGTCGTTTTGGGAAGTTGACAAAGAAATTGTATTCATTCACCTCAATTTCCCGGTTTAGTGGTGAGCCTTTCACGGCAGCACCCGGAAACCTGGTAAAACTGAAACCGGCAAGTTTGATCTCCTGAGACATAACCTGTGAGCCGCTGAGTAGTAGGAGCACACATACCGTGCTCCAAAGTGTTTTGTTTGAACGCATAGGAGTGCTTATTTTGGTAGGGAAACTTTGTAAAACAATCGATAGAGTACCGGGACCAATACCAGTGTAATCACCGTGGCGAAAAGTAATCCGAAGATGATGCCAATGGCGAGTGGTTCCCACATTTCACCACCGCCCAGCCACAAAGGGATTAAGCCCAAAGAAGTAGTAAAGGTGGTAAGCAATATGGGACGAAATCGTTCCTGCGCTGCAGCCATAATCGCATCGTAAGGAGTTCTCTTGTTCTCATCAAGCTCCAATTGGATCCGGTCAATGAGTACGATTGCGTTATTAATTACAATTCCTGATAACGAAATGATGCCCAGGAATCCTGTGAAGCTCAGATTAGTACCGGTGATCAGCAGTCCACCCACCACACCAATGATCCCAAAAGGAACGGCAAGCAACACTATACTGCTTTTTCGAACTGAGTTAAACTGCATCACAAGCAGCAGGATGATAATGAAAAATGAAACTGGAAGTTTGTCCATTACCGCGCCCATTGCATTGCTACTTGCCTCGGACTCTCCCCCGAGTTCAAACGAATATTCACCACCCCACTCAGTACGCTGTTCATTTAGCCACTTTAGTATTTGGCTAGTGACCGCAGCCGCCGTATATCCAGTCTGTAGCTGAGACTCAACCGTAATCGTTCGATTGAGGTCTCGTCTGATTATTTTAGCCAGTTGCCAGTCCACACTAATGTCTGCTACCTGGGCCATCGGTACAGTTTTACCTGTCCGTTGACTGTATATACTTAGTCCTTCCAGGTCTTCGTAGGCTACCTCAAGGCTACCTTCTGTTCGCATGGCTATGGGGATATTGTTCTCTTCTTCACGGTATTCTCCTACTGTATATCCGGATAAAGTAGTGTAGGAGGATAGTGCAACATCCTGGTTGGTCAATCCGCTGTAGCTGAGCTTTGATGGATTGATGTCAACATAAATCTTTTTGATTTTTGGGCCCCAGTCATCATCTACATTACTTGTCCCCGCAATGGTTCGTAGCTGAGCTTTTGTTTCAGAAGCAATTCTGCTGAGTTTTTCAGCATCCGGTCCGCTAATTCTGATTTGAACAGGGACACTGGCTCCGCCACCACTGGCAAGTCTCTTAACCGTAACCTTGGCATCCGGCAGATGGTTAAATGCAAACGAATTGATCTTATCTATGACCCATTGATTGTCACCACCAGATGACGTGTTGACCAACAGGTGTGCGTAGTTGGTCTGTTTTTGGTCAGCCTGATACCCCAGGTCGTAGGACTTAGGACCCTCACCAATGAAGGAAGACCAATCTCTAACACCAAAAGTCCTTCGTTTATTGACAAGCAGGCTGTTTGACAAATACTGTTCTAAGGCCGAAACTCGCGAATCAGTCGTTTCCAAACTTGTACCGGCAGGTAAGACAATATCAACTGTCACAAGGTTACGCTCACTGTCCGGCATGAATACAAAATCTAGTTTACCCATACCTACCAGTGAAAGTGCCAGACAACCAAAAACCACTGACAAAATCACCACAGGTCTGGTCAATGACCAAACGATGACTTGCCTGTAATATCCATTGAGCCTGTCAAAGAAACCAGGCTTTTGCTGTGTGCCATTCTGCTTGATCTTAATGAAGATAATAGCCAGCATGGGCACAATCGTCAAGGCCATAAGCCATGAGGAGAGCAGCGTAATAGTGATCACTGAAAACAGAGGCCCCATGATCTCTCCCATGATGGAGTCGGCAATGAAAAAGGACAGGAATGCAGCGGAGGTTGTTAAGGAACTTGTAAGCAAGGGAACCATAAGCTCCTTGCTCGAAGATATCGCAGCATCCAATGCTTTGTCGCCTCTTTCCATTTTCACCATCATGGATTCAGCCATCACGATGGCATTGTCTACCAACATGCCCAATGCCATGATCAAGGCGGCCAGTGAAACCTGGTTGAGGCCAATATCAAAGACCCCCATCAAAAACAGGGACATTACAATGGCTGTAGGAATTAGACTGGCCACAACAATCCCCGTTCTAAACCCAAGGAACAGTAACATAACGGCCAATACAATGATCACACTTTGAATGAGGTTGGAGACAAAATCGCTCACACTGTCTGACACGGCATTATCCTGCGATGCAATCCTTTTTGCAAAAATACCAACAGGAAGGGTTGGATTAAAGTCGGCAAGAAGCTGGTCGACCTCTTCACCCAATTGTACGATATTGGCACCTTCTTTCAATGAAATATGTAAGCCAATGGCTGGTTGTCCATTCATTCTTACAATCGTTTCCCGGGGCGAGATGTAATCTTCATAGACATTTGCCACGTCCTTCAAATAGACAGTTTCCCTACCACTCCCGACCGGAATGAGCATGTCCCGAATATCCTCAATCGTTTCAAAATTTCCGGAAGGCTCCAGGATGACACGCTCATCTCCAACATTGATCTCGCCTGCCGGGATGATAATATTCGTGCCAGACATGACATTCTTCAGCTCGCTGGCTGATAGTCCGATCCTTGCAAGCTCCGCATCGTTGTAATCGATAAATACACGACGCTCTGTCACTCCTGAGAGTTCTACTTTAGCTGCATCCCTCAAGCGGATCAGCGTATTTCTCAATTGATCCGCATAATTCTCCAACTCCCTGGGTTCATATCCGTCATTCTCTAAACCCACAGCTATGCCATAGGTAATCCCCAAATCCTCATCTTTTAAATCAGGGCCCATGGTAACACCTGAAGGCACCTCTACATGGCCTATTTTCCTTCTTAGGCGGTCCCAAATGGGTCTGAGCTCCGACGCGCCAATGCTTTCTTTCAGGGCAACTTTGATAATAGAAACCCCTGTTCTTGATTCACTTTCGATATAATCTACCTCCGGAATTTCCTGCACGACTTTTTCAAGTGGATCAGTCACCAAAAGCTCCATTCTTTCCGGGCTTGCCCCGGGAAAAATAGTGACAATCCTTGCTATCCTGACCGTAAAAGGAGGCATACTATCTCTTGGTAATGAAGCATATCCCGTGATCCCAAGAATGATGATGATCCCCAGTAACAAATAAGTAACGCGATTATTCCTGATCGCAAAAGCAGTAAGGTTCATCTCATTGTTGGGTTAAAAGTGAGACTTTCATTCCGTCGTATAGTGTTCTGAGGCCTGCTACTGCAACGATTTGATTCTGGGTCAGGCCTGATCTCACGATGAATCCTTCTGACATGAGGCTGCCAATTTCAACGCTCATTTTTTTTGCTGCATAAACTTCATCACTTACCGGGCTTAGGACATAAACAAATTGCCCGCTTTCGTCTTTTCCCACTGCTTTCACGGGAACGATCAATTGCTCCTCCTGCTCCTCATCGCCAAAGGTGAGCGTAACCTCTACCGGCATGCCTGGTCTTACCTCTTCCCTCGTATTTGTCAGAGAGGCAATCACCGGATAGGTGCCGCCAGACGAAGAGTAACCCACTTCTGTGATGACGCCGTCAAATTCGCCTGATAGCGTGGGTATCCTGATCTTAGCTGAGCTTCCCTGTCTTACTTGGCTGATATATTTTTCAGGTATTCCAGCCTGTGCTTCTATATCATTGGCATTTTCCTTACTCATCGTAAGAATAATATTACCGGGACTCACTACCTCGTTGGCCTCCGCATTTACTGAAGAGACAATGCCCGACATTGGCGCGGCAATGGTTGTATATGCAACCTGGGACTGCTGCAGGTCTAAACGTTTCAGAGAGATCTCGTAAGAACTTTGCGCATTGGATAATGTACTCCTTGCCTTCTCGTAATCACTCAATGAGGCATTGTTGGTTTGATAGAGTTGCTTGATCCTTTCGAAGCTTGATGAAGCGGTTTCCAATTGGATTTGTGTGTTCGCCACATCTGCCTGCACCTGCTGCAGGGCAAGTAATGCATCTGTTTGGTCTAATTGGGCCAGTAGCTGACCCTTTTTTATACGCTGACCTACAGTCACGTTCAGCCTGGTAATTAACCCTCCCGTACGAAAACTCAGTTTCGTTTCCGAACCGGACTGGGTGATCCCGTTAAAAGTCCGTGTAGTTAAGCCTCCAAACGACTCTACCACGCCATACTTGATGGGTTTGACCAGTACTTCTTGTTGTTCCTCACTTGAATTCCCACATCCACTAAGCAGGAAAAGCGAAAGAAGCGCTATATATAGATTCTTCATGGTTTGTATCAATTTTGATTGTTTAAGTACTGCTGAAGTCGGTTATTAAAATCCTGAAGCTGATCTTCGGGCATCAGCATGATGAATGAGCCCGCACTGAATTCTAATTGAAGATGAGCCTGGATATATTCATAGATGGAAAAAGCAGCCGCCAACCGAGCTTCCAATGCCGTCTGCTGCGCGTCTATCAGTTGGGTAATCGTTACCTGACCTTGTTTGTAATTTTCCTGAACCAACTCGAAGTTTTCAAGGGCACTTTCAGATGCTGATTGACTATATCGAATATTGGTACTTGCGCTCACCAGATTGAGTACACCCGCCCTAATGCCAAGCTCCAGATTCTGATCCAGAAGTGTTTGGGAATAGTCTAATTGCTCCAGTCTGATTTTGGATTGCTGGATAGCAGCCTTCCTGCCGAACCCATCAAAAATTGGGAGGGAAAGGGATACCCCGACAAGCCAGGAATTGTCTTGTAATTCAGTCATACCAAGTGCCATGGCCTGGGCATCGAGGATTGATCCTGCACCACCTCTTGCTAATACCTGGGAGGTCTGGGCTTGCAATGCTATCGTAGGCGTGTAAAGCAATCGCTGATTTTGTTCGAGTTGACGATTAGCTGCATGTATGTTTTCTGTCAGTGCTTTCTTATTGGGGTTTTGACGTTGACTTTCTGCTACTAAAAAATCTGAAACAATACGTAAGCTTTCCGGAGTTTTTATCACCTTAGAAATGGGGCCTTGACTAAAAGCCTTAAACAGGTCATCTTCCAGCGAAACATCCGCTACCTCAAATTCTGAATCCAGATTATTAGCCAACAGTGTATTCAATTGCAGCTTAGCCGACAAGAGTGTGGTTTGTGCTTCTATCACGGACTGATTAGCTATCGCCAGCTCTGACTCCCATCGGTAAAGGTCCGTGTTGTTCGAAGCTCCAAGGTCTACACGAATAGCCGCCAGTTCCTTATTCTTCCGTGTGTTCAAAAGGTTTTCCCGCTGTATCAGTACGTTTGTCTTGGCAGACAACACATTTGAATAAGCCGTATAAGTATCAAATAAAACCCTCAAAACTTCGGCCTCCGTGTTGTACTCCTGTGCTTGTTGCAGGTACCTGGCAATCTTAATGGCAGCTATGGCTTGTTCCGAATAGATTACCTGAGTAAGGGTGAGACCTGCAGTTAAAGACTGCTCCGGAGTATTGAATGCTGCGTTGGCCCGCTTTTCATTAATCTGCGAGGCAGTAAGCCCTGATTCAATACTGGGCAATACGTTTGACCTGGCAGACTTTACTCGCACCTTACTAATCTCCACATCCCGGTAGCTGATTTGAATGTTGAGGTTTGCTGCCAAAGCTTTTTCGGCAACTTCTTCAAATGAATAGGTTTCGATGGCTGATTCATCATCCCCAATAATGGTAGCGGTAAAAAGCACTTCAAAAGGAATCGGGAGCTGTATTTTTCGTGCGGTAGCAATATTGACATACAGGCTTTCCCTGGTATCAAGTGTCACAGGCATGAACGAAAGCTCCGATCCGGATACAATTCCATCAGTCATGATGGCTAGTTTTCGAATCACCTGCTGCAGATCATTTTCATTAGTCATTGTACCAAGTACGCCATTGTCCATTAGCCTGGAGTTACCAGAAAATGTGGCAATTTTCCGTTGATTGAGTTGATTGATCAGTAGTTGGATCTGCGATTCGGGTTGGCTAAGCAGCACCGTAAAATAGGCGGCATCTGTGTTTGCGGGTATTTGGTCAACCACTTGCTCCAAATCAGAACCAACTGGAATAATGGATAGCTCTGTATTTAACTTTTCAGAAAGAGAATCGATAAGGTTCCTGGCCTTTTGTTTGTTGACTGTTGATGCGGCTTTCTCATCTGCAAATACTACCACACTTTTGAAATCATGGATCTTATAAAAAGCTTCCAATTCTTTTTCCAGATTCCGTGTCTGCCAAATGTAAGTGAAGTTTCGTTTTCCCGAGGTGCCGTTTATATAGGGGAGATCCTGCAACCCAGGATCGATAATTCCCAGTGCAATTACAGGAACTGGCAGGTCACTCATTAACGACAGCCCTTTTGCGCTGATGCTTCCTACAGCAATGATGAGATCGGTCTTACCATCCAATTGGCGATAAGATGTTTGAGCAGATTCAATATCAAAAATGCCAAAGAAAGTCGCTTCCAAACTAGTTTTCCGAGATACCCCGGTGGTCTGATCAATCTCGTGAATCATCTGATCGATAATAATTGACAGGGTAGGAGACTGTTCAAAATCAGTGATCACACCAATCTTAAGTGTTTGTGCGTGTGCACCAGCCATGCTAAAGAGCAGGACAAGATTTATTGTAAACTTCATGGATATGATATGCAGTGTTATACAATTAGTTGGCTCTTGTCCATTCAAGATTTCGGGATATACGACCAGCACTCACTTCAAGGAGAAGTTTGTTGTCTTCCACCTCACATATTACATCCAGCGACCGGTTTCGTTCTCTGGAGTATATTTTTCCTACCCACTTATCGTTCTTATGCTCAAGATGAAGGATTTTCCGTTCGGGGTATCTTTCACCCTTCGAGTCAATAGGTACTCCTATATACTTATCATCTGCTTTGTAGATCTCTATTTGTGCATCACGCGTATTCCAAACCCCAATGATTTCATCCTGTTTATCCTGTGCCGAAAGGTTAGTTGATATGACACATAAGATCATGGCGAATAACTTACTGATTTTTTTCATGCTTTTGTATTTTGATTTCGGGCCAAAATTATTTTGGACATCAACCAGCATGAAAAAAAATTAATGAGCCTCCCATATAAGTAAACCAAGTGCCCAATATGATGAACAAAGCTTTTCAATTATCAAAATGAATGATTCATGCGATAAAATGATCATTCCATTCATTTTATAAAGATTCAATAAAATCTGAGTATATTATTGCAATGATGAGTCAGGCACTATCGAAGACAGAACGTTTCCTTAAAGTGGGTCCTTACCTCCTGTGGTTCAGTATGCACATCGCTATAAGTTTGGTATTAACCTATCAGCGAACGGTGGCCGATACCGTGTACTATCTGGTCACTTATGTCTTTTTTGGCACCCTTATTATTTGGCTCTTTGGATATAAACTATTTCCGGCATACCTGGCAAGAGAAGGAAAAATAGATCGAAAAATCGGTTTGTTAATTGGAGTCAACATTCTCCTTTTTGTCATTGGAATTTATGCGCATACCCTAATGGCTGAAGTACTTGGTTTGACTATGTTAAGAGCACAGTACGCTCCTAAGTCAGTCAGGATAGTTTTGTGGGTATTGATGGTTTTTCTGGGGATTATTTACATGGCAAGTATTCGGTTGGCACGTATATATTATCTCAATGCGGTTCAAAAAATTGAGCACAAAGCTCAAAGAGTTGAGGCTGAATTAAAACTGTTAAAAAGCCAGATCAGTCCACACTTCCTTTTTAATACGCTCAACAATATTTACGGGCTCGCCTATCTGAGGGATGAACGAGCGGCTGAAATGATTTCAAAACTATCCAAGCTACTGCGCTATTTACTGTATGACTGTGATCAGGAGAAAGTGTCTTTATTGAAAGAAAAGGAGTTGATCGAACACTATCTAAGCATTCAACTGCTTAAACATGAAGATCCATTGAATATAGATTTCTACCATGCCGGTATTACCAACGGTCTTAGAATTGCGCCGATGATCCTCATTAATTTTATTGAAAACTGTTTTAAACACTCCGATCTGGAAAGCAACCCTCAGGGTTGGATCAAAATCAGTCTGGAAGTAGAGGATTATGAACTTAATTTTCGAACAGAAAATACCATCAAAGAAGACATAGAGGAAACTCAAATGCATCGTACAGGGATCGGGCTTACGAACTCGTTAAAATTACTTGAGGCCAATTACCCCGGAAAACATAAAATTGACATAAAGAAAGAAAATCATATGTATCAGCTGAACCTAAAGATGGCATTATGAAAATGAAGTGTCTCATAGTCGACGATGAAAATATAGCCCGAAAAATACTTTCGGATTATGTGAGTAAAGTTCCGGAGCTGGAATTGGCAGCTGCTTGTAGTTCTGCACTGCAAGCGCTCAATCACATCAAAAATGATAACATTGATATCCTGTTTTTGGATATCCAAATGCCTGACCTGACAGGACTTGATTTTCTAAAGATCTTACCCAATAAGCCTGCAACCATTCTCACTACGGCCTATTCTGAATATGCTGTCCAGAGCTATGAATTGGATGTGGTAGACTATTTATTAAAGCCTATAGATTTCGACCGATTTTATAAGGCTGTTGCAAAAGTCATCTCCTCAAAAGATCGCAAAGCAGGTAATCTCCCAAAGTCAACCGCTCTTCAACAAACCGATAAACTATTTATCAAAGCGGATAACAAGATCGTAAAGGTTGTATTTGATGAAATAGTAGTCATAAATGGGGATGGGCCTTACGTGAAAATTATCACAGAGGATGGACGTAAAATCATGTCACTGCAATCAATGAGTAAGCTAATTCAAATGCTCCCAGCTAATTTTTTCCGAGTCCATCGATCACATATTGTGAACATTGACCATATTGATAGCATTGATGGCAATATGATCAAATTAAAAGATCAAACTGCCATACTGAGCAAGAACAAACGTGATGAATTTCTGAAGCTGATCGATCAGCTCAATTTATTGGGAGAGTGATAGCTCAGAAACTAACTGATTGACCTTGTTATCCTTGTCTTCATCATCTTCAAACATTCCTGTTTTAAGCCATTCTGAAACCATCTCTTCTGACCACTTAATTGCTTTCTCACATTCACTATTAAAGTTGGTGAATACTTGGCCATCTTGTCGACAAAGAGGTGAAAAGTTAGTGTCTCCCAAGAAATTCGGCTGGATCCTGTAAAAGGCAATTGGTAAAGGCAGTTAGCAAATCGGCCACTTTTCCGTCGCACTTTCAGTCTTGACCCTATAAATGCAAAAAGCCGATCAAATTGATCGGCTTTTGAATAGTAGCGAGAACGGGAGTTGAACCCGTGACCTCAGGGTTATGAATCCTGCGCTCTAACCAACTGAGCTACCTCGCCTTGTGCAATCGTCAGTTTAAATTTTAGCTTCCCGGTTTCTATATACTGAGAAAATAAATCGTTTAACTGCCTCTCAAATGGAGCGCAAACTTACTAATAATGATTTTTAATTACCAAGAACTTTTTAATTTTTTATTTAAATTGGTCATCTGATAAAAATGGCATATCTTAAAACAATCTTAAAGCGCTGTATATGAGTAGGCATTTGTTTACAACGGACTTTGAAATCAATGCGTCAACAAAGATGTTATATCCCTATTTGAGTACTGCCAGTGGCCTCGCACAATGGTTGGCTGATGATGTAACGGTTGATGAGGACAAAGTCTATAATTTTATTTGGGATGAAGAGGATCATAGAGCCCGCATGGTATCTCACCGTACAAACCACTATGTTAAATTTGAATTCCTGCCGGAGACTGACGATGAAAGCGATGACCCCGCTTACTTTGAGTTAAGGTTAGAAATGAACGAGCTAACACAAAGTGTTTTTATCAGGATTACTGATTATTCCGACATGGATGATAACGAAGAACTTTACGATCTTTGGCATAGTCTGATTGATAATTTAAAAGAAACCGTGGGAGGTTAAATTATTCTGATCAGTATTCCGTATTTTTGGCTTCTTTTTTGATGCGCGTAGTGTGATGAAGAAGATTGACAAATTAATTTTATCCTCCTTTTTAGGCCCGTTTTTCCTTACGTTCCTCGTAGTGGTGTTTATATTGCTTACGCAGCATATGCTTAAGTACTTTGATGACATCGTTGGGAAAGATCTCGGATGGGACGTGCTCGCGCAGCTATTTTTCTATTTTGCGGTTTTTATGACCCCCATCGCCATACCCTTGGCAGTATTGCTATCTTCCCTGATGACATTCGGGAACCTGGGTGAACATTTTGAACTTACCGCTATTAAAAGTGCCGGTATCTCGTTGCTCCGAGCGCTTCTTCCAATCTTTGTTTTTGTAATAGGACTAACAGTACTGGCATATTACTCCAACAACTATTTTGTGCCCAAGGCTGCCCTTGAGGCCTACAGTCTGCTCTATGATATCAAACAGAAAAAGCCTGCCCTGGACCTTAAGGAAGGTACTTTCTACAATGGTATTCCTGATTTCAGCATTAAAGTCAATAAAAAACATGATGACGGGCATACTATAGAAGATGTCATCATTTACGATCATCGCAATCAGAACGGTAATAAAAACGTAACACTGGCAGATTCCGGAGCCATGTACACTATAAATAATGACCGGTATCTGAAACTGGTGCTTTTCCGTGGTCACTCCTACGAGGAGGGCTCAGGCACTTCCAAATCAACCACCAATAAAAAAGAGACCTTCAGACGCGCCCAGTTTGCCAAGAGTGAGTTTGTGCTTGACCTGTCATCTTTTGGACTTGACCGAACAGACAAGGATCTTTTTAAGGGAAACAGGATCATGCGCAACCTTTCCCAGCTTAAGCATGATGTAGACTCCGTTGGGCATGATATTATGGAGAAGAGGTTGCAGATATATGCAGAGGTGCCTTATGCATTTTATTATCACCTGCGTGAGGATAGTATACAGATGCCCCGGGAATTGAAAGAATTTAAGCACTATAATGACAGCCTGAACATCGCTAAAGAACGCTTGGAACTGGTGAAAAAAGCAAAGGAAGACAGTATACAGCAGGCAACAGCCTACGCAGAAAAGAAAGAGAAAAAACAAGACAAGCCGGTTACAACAGATCAGAAAGAAATAAAAGCCCATCAGGACAGGCTTGTTTCGGGGAAGACAGATGACAAGCCAAAGCCTAAAGCTAAAGGCGCGGATAAGAAACAGATACCTAAACCGGCGGTAAAACCAAAAAAAATAGTGGTAGGGAAGAACGATAAAGCAGATGATAAATCGGGCCCCAAGCCAAAAAACATTCAGGAGGCCATCTCCAATGCCGAAACCCAGGAGCGGCTTAAGAAGCGCATGCTTAGCGACCGGGATAAACTTAATGAGAAAGCCGCGATTGATAAAAAAACAATAGAAATTGACCCGGAAAGCATCAGGCTGTCGGAGAGCGGTTTGGAATCGGGGCCGGTTGAGAAAGACGGACAGTCCGAAACGAAAAAAGATACCGTAAAAGTAAAAACTAAGGCGGATATCGTTCACGAACTGATGACCAGGGATGATGATAAGGATAAGGAGCGGGAGCTTCAGAGCGCTTTAAATATGGTGAGGCAGACCAAAAGCAAGCTGCAAACCAGTAATCAACGTATAGAGCGCCTTATCTATGAGCAGGATACGTTTGATGTGCAATGGCATAAAATACTTTCCAATTCGCTGGCGTGTATTATCATGTTTCTGATAGGCGCCCCGCTTGGCGCTATTATTAAAAGGGGAGGATTGGGTATTCCTGTGCTGGTCTCTATCATTTTCTTTATTATTTTCTATGTAATCAGCATGATGGGAGAGAAGTGGGCCAAGCAGGATATGATAGAGCCTTTTGTTGGAATGTGGGCTGCCAATGCACTGTTATTGCCTATAGGGCTTATTTTCTTGAGACAGGCCAGGAACGACGCCAGACTGTTTGAATCAGATTTTTATAGCGTGATGATTGATAAGTTCAAAACGTGGTTTGGCAGACGAAAAAAAACAAAGGGAGATGGTCAGTAATATTTGGTAATTACGTAGTGGCTTGATACCTTTGCGCTTTATTTAATTATTACACTAACAAATTTTAACTAAGCATGTATTTACCAACAGAGAAGAAACAAGAGTTGTTCGAGAATCATGGTCGGTTAAAGTCAAAGGCAGATACAGGTTCTCCTGAGTCTCAAATTGCACTTTTTACCTACAGGATCAATCATCTTACCGAACATATGAAGAAAAACAAGAAGGACTACTCCACTCAGCAAGGCTTATTGAAGCTTGTGGGTAAGAGGAGAAAACTATTGAACTTCTTGCACAAAACTGATATCGAAAGATATAGGGCAATTCTCGCAGAATTGAATTTAAGAAAATAAATATAAAAGGGAATCCTCGGATTCCCTTTTCTGCCTTTATCCCGGAAGGTGTTTTTCCTTTAACAAGCGATCCCACCTAACCAATATTTTATAAACAAAAAGATAATATGCAACTTAACGTTATTAACAAAACTATAAATTTACCTGATGGGAGAACCATCACTATAGAAACCGGTAAACTGGCCAAACAAGCCGACGGTTCTGTAGTAGTCAGAATGGGTAACACCATGCTGCTAGCCACTGTAGTATCAAGTACTGAAGTTAAAGAAGGAGTTGATTTTCTGCCTTTGTCGGTAGATTATCAGGAGAAATTCGCTTCATCTGGGAAAATACCAGGTGGTTTTCTGAAAAGGGAAGGCCGCCTTTCTGATTACGAAATTTTGATCAGCAGATTAGTTGACAGGGCCATTCGTCCGATGTTCAACGATGATTATCACGCTGAAACGCAAATTGCTATCTCACTTATTTCAGGGGATGAAGAAGCATTACCCGATGCTCTCGCTGCCCTTGCCGCATCAGCTGCCCTTGCTGTTTCCGATATTCCTTTCAACGGACCAATTTCCGAAGTCAGGGTTTCAAGAATAAACGGAGAGTACATCGTTAACCCTACTTTGTCGCAAAACAAGGAAGCTGATCTTGACCTGATCGTAGCTGCTACCATGGATAACATTCTTATGGTGGAAGGTGAGATGAAGGAGGTTTCTGAGGATGACATGCTTGAGGCTATTAAAGTAGCTCATGAGGCTATAAAGGTACAGTGCCAGGCTCAGCTTGAGCTTATGGAAGAAGCCGGAAAGACTGAAAAGAGGGAATACAGCCACGAAAATAACGACGAAGAGCTGAAAGCAAAAATGCAGGCGGAGCTTTATGATAAAGCTTATGCATTAGCTAAAGGACAAGGCTCTAAACACGAACGCTCTGAAGGATTCAAAAAACTGAAGGAAGACTTTCTCGAAAGCCTGCCGGAAGAGTATGAACTTGATGAGTTCATGTTTGCAAGATATTTCAAGTCTATACAAAAAGAAGCAAGCCGAAACCTGGTATTAGACGAGAAACAACGACTTGACGGAAGGAAGCTTAACGAAGTAAGACCTATATGGTCTGAGGTTAACTATCTGCCATCTACCCACGGATCTGCTGTATTTACCAGAGGTGAGACCCAATCGCTCACCACTGTTACTCTGGGCACAAAAATGGATGAGCAGATGATCGACGGCGCTATGTTCGAGGGGTCTAACAAATTTATGCTTCATTATAACTTTCCCGCTTTTTCAACGGGTGAAGTAAGACCTAACAGAGGTCCGGGCAGACGAGAAGTAGGCCACGGTAACCTTGCGTGGAGAGCACTTAAAGAAGTGTTGCCAACTGAAAATCCTTATACCATTCGTGTGGTTTCTGATATCCTTGAGTCCAACGGGTCATCTTCAATGGCTACGGTATGTGCAGGCTCACTGGCACTGATGGATGCCGGTATTCAGATTTCGGCACCTGTATCAGGTATTGCCATGGGTATGATCTCAGATAGTAAATCTGGTAAATTTGCCATACTTTCAGATATCCTGGGCGATGAGGATCACCTCGGAGATATGGACTTTAAGGTTACAGGTACAGAGAAAGGTATTACGGCTACTCAAATGGATATTAAAGTAGATGGCCTTTCTTATGACGTTTTAAAGCAGGCTTTGGAGCAGGCTAAAGAAGGCAGACTTCATATTCTCAACGAAATGAAGAAAACCATCGCTCAGCCTAATCCGGATCTTAAGCCTAGTGCACCTCGTTCAGAAGTGCTCACTATCGAAAGAGAAATGATCGGAGCAGTTATCGGGCCTGGAGGAAAGGTAATCCAGGAGATACAGAAAGAGACCGGTGCTACGATCGTAATCGAGGAAGTTGATAACAAAGGCGTAGTAAGCGTATTTGCTGTTGATAAAAATTCAATGAACGAGGCATTGAAGAGAATAAAAGCTATCGTAGCCGTACCTGAAGTAGGGCAGGTTTATGATGGTAAAGTTAAGTCAATCATGCCTTTCGGTGCTTTCATCGAGTTTATGCCTGGCAAAGATGGCCTGTTACATATCTCCGAAATTAAATGGGAAAGAGTGGAGAATATGGAAGGTATTCTCGAAGTAGGAGAGGAAGTAAAGGTGAAATTAGTTGAAATTGACAAGAAAACGGGTAAATTTAGACTATCTAGAAAAGTACTGTTACCGAAACCTGAAAAAAAGGAGCAGAGCAGTAATTAATTCTGCTCTGACTTTTGTCATTTGGAACTAAATTTTATAAAATTGGTGTTTGCGTAATGGTCGATAGTGAAATTTATAAATAACTTGAATGAGACAGCTTAAGATTAGCAAGCAGATCACGAACAGAGAGAGTCAGTCGCTCGATAAATATCTGCAGGAAATAGGTAAAGTCGATTTATTAACACCAGATGAAGAAGTAGAGCTGGCTCAGCGGATAAGAGAAGGAGATCAATTAGCACTTGAAAAACTGACCAAAGCAAACCTGCGTTTCGTAGTATCTGTTGCCAAACAGTATCAGAATCAGGGATTGTCGTTGGGCGATTTGATCAATGAGGGTAATCTGGGTTTGATAAAAGCTGCTCAGCGATTTGACGAAACACGTGGTTTCAAGTTTATTTCATATGCAGTTTGGTGGATCAGACAGTCTATCCTGCAAGCTTTGGCCGAACAATCAAGAATTGTACGATTACCCCTTAATAGGGTAGGTTCTCTAAATAAGATATCTAAAACGTTTTCTGAACTGGAGCAAAAGTACGAAAGAGAGCCATCGCCTGATGAGTTGGCAGAAGTGCTTGAAGTAACTACTGCGGAAGTGGTGGATACCATGAAAATTTCCGGTCGTCACGTGTCTATGGATGCACCTTTTGTCCAGGGAGAAGAAAACAGCCTTTTGGATGTTCTTGAAAATGATCTGGAAGAAACTCCGGATTCGGAGTTGATGAATGATTCGCTGAGAAGGGAGGTTCAACGTGCACTATCTACATTAACACAGCGAGAGGCTGATGTGATTTCGCTGTACTTCGGGTTAAATGGAGAGCATTCTATGACTCTTGAGGAAATAGGAGAGAAGTTTAACCTTACAAGGGAGAGAGTACGTCAGATAAAAGAAAAAGCAATACGCAGACTAAGGCATACATCCAGGAGTAAGGCATTGAAACCTTATTTAGGATAGTTATGACCACATAAACAAAATCAATTAGGTCTCATAAACAGTGGGACCTATTTTTTTTAGTTTTGCGCCGGGTTGGCAAGGAGATGGTTCGAAAGAATTAAAACTTAGGAAGAATAACTTTTGTTAGGTTGACAGGAAAAAACGAATTAATTATAATGACACAAGAAAAAGCTAAAGTACTGATTATTGGATCCGGTCCGGCCGGATATACTGCTGCCATTTATGCTTCAAGAGCTGGTTTGAACCCAATTATGGTTACAGGTGGCCAGCCAGGTGGCCAGTTGACCACTACCAATGATGTGGAAAATTATCCGGGTTACCCGGAAGGTATTAATGGACCTCAGATGATGGTGGATTTTCAAAAACAGGCAGAGAGATTCGGTACGGATATCCGTTATGGTATGGCTACAGCGGTTGATTTTTCAGGTTATCCCCATAAGGTGACTATAGATGATAAATATGAGATTATTGCTGAGGCCGTGATTATCTCTACCGGTGCCAGTGCAAAGTACCTGGGGCTGCCTTCTGAAGAAAAATATTATAATAAAGGTGTTTCTGCCTGTGCGGTTTGTGACGGATTCTTCTATAAAGGTAAGAGTGTAGCCGTAGTAGGTGGTGGAGATACAGCAGCTGAGGAGGCTACTTACCTGGCGAACCTTTGTCCTAAAGTATATTTGCTGGTCAGGAGAGATGAACTACGAGCGTCCCAGATAATGCAAAATAGGGTGAAAAATACCAAAAATATTGAAATCCTTTGGAACACAGAGACTGAAGAAGTTCTTGGAAATGACGAGGAAGTAACAGGAGTTAGGGTTCTAAATAACCAAACAGGAGAAACCAGAGAGCTTGATGTACAGGGCTTTTTTGTGGCCATTGGTCATAAGCCTAACACTGATATTTTCAAAGGTGTGCTGGATATGGACGAAGTGGGGTATCTTAAAGTACAACCGGGAACTTCAAAAACAAATATAGAAGGTGTTTTTGCTACCGGAGATGCCGCCGATAAAATCTACAGGCAGGCTGTGACCGCAGCAGGTACTGGCTGTATGGGTGCTCTGGATGCTGAGAGATTTCTGCAGGCAAAAGAAATGGAAATGGCAGAATAGGCCATTTTAAAAAACAGAAGACAAAACCCACCCGGCCCCGGATGGGTTTTGTTGTTTTAAAAGCAGTCTGATTTCTGCCAATTCTGTTGTCGGGTGTGTTTTTTATAAGCAATGTAGCAGCATGGTTGCTTCTGAAAGTCTTCGTAAGACTATTATTAATAGTCATTTATTTTGGCTAGTATTGGTTAATGGTTATTTCTGATCATTAATATCCTTTTAAAGTTATTTCAATTGATTATAACCTGTAGGGGTTATTAAAAAACTTCGTTAAAGTATAAATAACCTTCAGAGGTTATATTTCTAATATATAACCTTGTGAAGTTATAATAAAATGCTATCTTTAGATTAATAACTTTTAATACTGATGGTAGCTGTATTAACCGGAGATATCATAGCGTCAAAGAAAATAGAAGAACGTGCCCAATTAAATGAGGTGCTTAAGGAGTCTTTTTACATTGTAGAGCATAAAGTACTCAAAAGGCGCGGTTCTTTGGAAATCTACCGGGGTGATAGTTTTCAGGGTATTATAGAAAATCCGGAAAAGGCCCTGTTGGCAGCTATACTCATCAGGGCAAGGCTGCGTGCCTGGAATTATACTGATCCTCATGATGCAAAGCCTTTGCAGACGCTCCCGGATGCCCGAATGAGCATAGGCATAGGAGCAGTGAGTTATAAAGGAGACAAAGTGGTGGAATCTGACGGAGAAGCATTTCAGTATTCAGGCCAGCTACTGGATACCATGAAGCAGGCAGGTTCAGAATTAGCTATTCGTACACCTTGGGAAGACGTCAATGATGAGCTGGAGGTAGTATGCAAACTTTTGGATGCCATCATCGGGAGATGGTCTTCGGCCATGGCAGAGGCAACCTGCCTTTATCTTCAGGATGAGGTCACACAACAGGAGCTTTCTGCCAAGCTGAAAATCTCCCAGCCCGCTGTGCATAAAAGACTGGCCTCCGCAAATATAGATGCGGTGGTGGCTGCTTTAAACCGATTTCAAAAACTTATTACCAAAAAACTCAAATGATAGCGTCTGCAGGAATTCTACTCAGATTACTGATTGCCCATCTGCTTGGAGATTTCTTTCTTCAACCCAGGTCGTGGGTTAAGGACCGTAATAAGCTCCATTTGAGGTCGGTGAAATTATACCTGCATGCACTTATCCATGCTGTGCTGGCTTGGCTTGTGCTATGGGACATCAGTCAGTGGCATGTTGCGCTTATCATATTCACGTCACATCTGCTGATCGATTTACTAAAGTCTTATCAGCATGGCCGCAATACCCTGTGGTTCATTATAGACCAGGCTCTTCACGTTATTGTCATCATATGCGTTTGGCGATGGTTTTTGGTAAAAGATCTTGAACTTGATATAATCGCTTTTATCTCCGAACCTAAAAGATTGTATGTTATAGCGGCTTTTGTTCTTCTGTCCCGCCCAGCTTCGATATTTATTGGGATAGCTACTCAAAAATGGAGAAAGGAGGTAGAAGATGATAAGAAAAAGACCCTTAAAGATGCAGGCTTATGGATAGGAATGATAGAGCGCTTTCTGATCCTTATTTTCATACTTATGAAGCAGGATGCCGCCATAGGATTTCTGCTGGCAGCGAAATCAATATTCAGATTTGGGGATTTGAGGAAGACCGAAGAGAAGAACCAGACGGAATACTTACTCATCGGTACTTTTCTGAGTTTTGGTATGGCTGTAGTTGTTGGTTACCTCTTACGTTTGATCGGGGTTTAGTAGCGGGTACAACTTTTCGCAGACAATATTTATCATTTTTTGGGTGTATTATTTTAAAGTAATCATTATTTTGTCTCTTACAATTTATAACCTATTGCTAGCAGAATTATATGAGTAAAATGGCTAATATCTGGAACAGGCTCTCACACATTGGGATAGACGAGGGAATGGATTTCCAGTTGCAGCACAGGGTGATCCTGTCAAACCGGTTGGGGGCGATCATCAGCTCCCTGATCATCGTGTTTATGGTTATGTTTTCTTTTAGGGAAAATACCAATTTCCTGCTGATGGTTACAATTCTGGCTTTTACTGTGGGTATACTCGTTTTAAATTTCTTTAAGCTTCACAGCATCTCCCGGCTATTGGTAAGTATCATACCAGCTTTAGGGGTTCTCTGGATTAATCTTTCTATTAAGCTCAGCCAACCCGAGAATGTGGAGATTATCCATTACGTTTCGCCAAGAATGTTTATAGCGAGTAGTTTGGTTTTGCCTTTTACCTTATTTTCTACCAGGGAAAGGACTATGATGGGGATAGGTCTGGCGTTTATTTTAGCTGTTGTATTACTTTATGACCCCATACATGAGATGCTTAACGTGAGCTATGAACAGTTAAATATAACTTCGGAGCAATACGGAGTGGTTTATGAAGATATGTTTTTGGTTATTATTATGCTACTGAGTTCATCAGTTTTTCTGTTCAACCTGAACAATCTCTACGAGAAGAAAAACCTAAGTTTGCTTGAAGAAGCTAATACCAAAAATCAGGATGCACTAAAAAGTGAAGAAGAGCTTAAAAAAACACTGAAAGAGGTTGAGATCGCGAGGGCAGAGGACGAGAAACGTAACTGGGCTACCAAAGGGCTCGCTGATCTGGCGTCTTTGTTGCAATCAAAAATGGATCGAGAACAGCTTTATGATAAATTGATATCATACCTTGTTAGCTACCTGGGCATCAACCAGGGAGGCCTGTATATTATCAATGATGAAGATGAGGACGCCATAACCATTGATCTGGTAGCGAGCTATGCATACAAGCGCAAAAAGTATGTATCCAACAGCTATGAACCGGGGCAGGGGCTCATCGGTCAGACTTACCTGGAAGGAGAAACACTTCACTTAAATGAAGTACCACAAGGATATATTTCCATAACTTCCGGCTTGGGAGAGGCTACACCTTCCAGTATTATCATCGTGCCTCTAAAAGTAAACGAAAGAACGGAAGGAGTGCTGGAGCTGGCTTCTTTTAAAACATTTGAACCACACCACATCCAGTTTCTGGAAAATGCAGGAGAATCTATTGCTTCTTCTATATCCACAAATAAAGTTACGGCCCGAACAGAGAGCCTGCTCAGCTCTTCTCAGCAAATGACTGAAGAAATGCGTGCTCAGGAAGAAGAAATGCGGCAGAATATGGAGGAGCTTTCTGCTACACAGGAAGAGATGGCGCGTAAGGAAAAGGAATATATTGCACGTATTCAGGAGCTGGAGACGCAATTGGGCGAAGTGGGATAAACTTGCTTGCTTAGCAGGGGCGTCAGAAATTTTTCGTTATATTCATTACTCTTAGGCGGTCGTACCCTTAGCCTTTATCAGGAGTGTATAAATACTATTAAACAGGCCTTGTAACCGGCGTACTACCAGTTTACACCAGAATATAGTAGTATTCATCAATCTATAGCTAAGTGACTTCAGACTTTTTAAGTTTGGAGAGTCGTTTAAATTACGGTAAGCTGTATATAACAAGGCGGACATTTCTTTGTGAAGAAAATCCGGATCTTCCAATATTTGTTCCATGAATAAGGGTTGCGGACCTACATCATGATAATTTTCCTCACTCCATTGAAATCTTAATACGGTGAGAGAAGGAACTACGTCAAATGACATGTGTCTTAACCTGGCTTCTTTAAGAAAAGCAACCCGGTAGTCGATAAATTGTGAATGTGTTTCCTTCCAGTAATCGAGGCGTTCCGCAGCAGCTTTGTTGTGAGTAAGAGTACTCAAAGCAGGCGCATAGTGTTTTTCCTGTGGCATAGGTATAGATACATCTGCATGAGTGAATGAATATTTGCACTCCATGATAGAGAAGCCAAAATCCGTTGAAGAAGACTGAAGGTGCCGGACATGATCATTGAGGTGGTTTGGTAACCACACATCGGTATCTTCAAGGTAAGCAATATAATCTCCTTTAGCTCTTTTTATTCCTTCATTGTATGATTTTGACGGATGTGGGTGATAAAGGGGCAGATTATACCAGTGCACTCTTGGATCTTTCATGTGATTCTGCACTATACTTTCAGTATGGTCGGTGCAGTTGTTTCCAATGATCCAAACTTCAAAGTCATCAAATGTTTGCCATAATACACTTTTTATCGCATATTCCAGTGTATTTGCATTATTGCGTGTCGCAATTATTACAGTGACTGAAGGGGTTTCAGGAGGTAAAGTGTTCATTTATTATGCTTTATTGATCATACATGATTATAATATCAATTAAAGCCTGAAAGACACTGTCCGGAACTGAAAGTCTAAGTTAAATATTGCTTTGGTAATATGAAAAGGAAACGTCTTTTGTTAAAATTTATTTTGGAGTAATTCTGATTTCAATATTACCAGCTCCCTTAAAAGACTTTATTTAAGAAAGTTAGGATATACAGGCATCAATTCCTAAAGAACTGCACCACTTAAGGAGACACTAAAACCTAAAGGGTTATGGTTATGTTTCTGTTTCAATAAGCCAGTCTCTGGCCTTTTCTATATTATTGAACACTTTGATAGATATTTCCTGATTGATGTGAGAAGAGATACTTTCAATAACATTGCTGTTAAAAGTACTAATGGGCTTTAAAAGAGCAATGGCTCTGAATCCAAACCGTATGGCTCTGGGTAGGAAATAGCTGATCAGCCATTCCTGATCTTCCTTGTCAATCAAGAGCATATGCTCAATGTCAGCTAAAACTTTATTTGCATTGTTTTTAATAAGCAGGTTAAGCATCAGCTCAGTGCCTTCTCTGAATTCAGCACTTGAAATATAACCTTCCCACTTCATGTTGACCCAATTTTGAGCAGGATCATATTGTATGTTGTAAGCTCGTTTGGATAGTACAGCCATGACCTGAATGATTAGTTACTGTAGTAAACTCAAAAAGGCCCGACTTGTTTACTGTGTGGTAAGATTAATATTGGCTATTACAACTTCCGTGTTTGTTAAGGCCCGGATGATGGGCATCTGATTATTGCTATCAAGATCTTCCATCCATAGCAGGGAGCCTCCTTCTACGGATCCCGCACCCTTTTCTTCCATTTGGAGTGCTCCGTAGAGTACATAGCAGACAATTATCGTATTTTTTTGCAATTTCAATCTTAGACAGGCTTTCGGAGCCAATTGTACTCCTTTCAAAGTACCCTGGGTACCAGGGGTGGTCATCAGGTTAAAATCCGTTGCTCTGCCAAAGCTTGTTGTTATCCAGTCTCCCTGGAAATTGTCGGATTTAAACTTTGTAAGCTTTGATGTATGATGTCCTTCATGGGTTAGCTCCAGGTTTCCGTCCAGAACCATTAAGGTGCGGGAGATACCGGGTAGGGATGTGAAAACGGATTTCTCAACATTGACCGTGGCTATACTAAGCCGGAAGTCAAAGTTTAGGGCCTTATAATTACTTCCCTCAGGATAAATCATCAATTCGGTGGTGGTTCCTCCGGCCCATGATGTAGTTGTAAACTGTGACCTGTGAAGTATTTTAATGCTCATGCCCCTTCTGATTTTAGGATAATTTGAAAGCTCAAATATATGTACCGGTATTTTTTCGGACATTATTGCAATCAACTATTTTCTCGAAGGACGTTCTTTTTTATCAGGGAAAGGAGTATTAGGTTCCTTAGAGGGCCTTGTTGCCGGCTCATCAGGCTCCTCTTCCGGATCCTCTGGCGGGATTTTTTCCGGGAAATCCGGATCAGGGATTATCTCTGGTGGCTCTGAAGGTTCAAATTCAGGTTTTTTGGGCTTTTTCATGCGAATCACGATTTATTATGTTTAGTACTTAACTCTTTATTAATTAAGTACTCTTAGTCATAGTTATGTGCTTTCTTATTAAAGAAATTTTTTGTGCCTTTTGTTCTCTGATACTGCTTTTTTTACAATCGTCATTGGTTTTATGCCGCCCACACATTTCCGCTGTGTAATAATATCAACTGGCAAAGTGCATTGCCTGCCACGCGAGTTTTTATCAATTACTTTATAAGTAATTGATATACAAATGTTTATTGTTTTAAGAGCTAATGGCATGAAATTGTTGATAGCTATATTTGCTGAATACTGATACTGAAACCTAAGGGCAAAGTCACGTCATGTGGAAGATCTGCTAGTCAGTGGGCGCTGTTAAGGACGCGTTACGCGCTTTGCAGTGCTTCATTTATCAATGGAGCAAGTATAACGAGCATGAGGAAGTTAAATGAGGTATGGCAACAACGATGGATAACACAAAAAAAATTAAGATAGAGTATTATACAGACCCGCTTTGCTGCTGGAGTTGGTCATTTGAGCCGCAGTGGAGAAAACTGAGGTATGAATACTCTGACAGCATAAGTTGGAAGTATGTGATGGGCGGGATGCTGACTGACTGGACTACTTATAATGATACAGTAAATAGCATTAGCAAGCCCTCACAAATGGGGCCGTTGTGGAAGGAAGCCAGGCATGTGTCAGGTATGCCGATCAATGACAAGATATGGGTAGAGCATCCTCCCAGATCTTCTTATCCTGCATGTCTTGCTGTAAAGGCTGCCGAGCTACAGGGGCTAACGGCAGGCGACCGCTTGTTGCGCAAGATCCGGGAGGCTGTTATGCTGAGAATGATGGATGTTTCTGATAAACAGGTACTGTTGCAGGTTGCTCTCGAGTTAAGGGAGGAATATCCTGATGCGTTGAACTACACCCAGTTTGAGCGAGATATTTCATCTAAGAGATCAATTAATTTGTTAAAAGCAGACCTGCGCAAGGTGAGATCGTGTGGCATTTCGCGCTATCCGTCGCTGGTGTTCCGCAAAAAAGGAAAGAAAAAGATAATTGTTACGGGATACAGGCCATATCATGAACTGGTGGAAACCATCTATAAAATACAGTCGGATATTATGCCGGCCAATAGTATCAGACTACAAGATTATAAGAAACAATGGGGTAACCTTACCGCACGTGAAATGGCTGAGGTAGAGGGCACTGCAAAATATTAAATACAATGATAAAAGCCATAAAAATTCTTTCTGCTGCAATCGTAGGCACGAGTGCCATGACCGCATTCAGCTATGCTATGGCAGTTCAAAAACAAAAGAAGTTTGAGGAGCCGGTATTGTTAAATAAATTGATCAGAAGAATGATGCCGGTGAACAAACTTAAGCCTGATGATGAGGGCTTGACAGGCTGGTGGCTGCATTATGCTGTTGGCGTTCTGTTTTTAGTGGTTTTTGACCATATGTGGAGGAAAGGAAAGGTCAAGCCTTATTTGCCAAATACTCTATGGCTAGGTGGTTTGGCCGGTTTGGTGGGGATTGGTATTTGGAAAGGTACCTATAAAATTCACCCCAATCCGCCTGAGGATATTGATCTGAAATCATTCTACGGCCAGCTTTTTGTAGCACATTTGATCTTCGTGGCTACTGCTGCGTTCGGACATCGTCTGATAAAGGAACCAGAGGATTGTTCAGGTGGCACGAATGATTACAGGATGAACACTAAGGAAGGCAACCCTCCTGTATAAACTGAACGGGAGGGCCACTCAATCAATGATTAAAAGTAGTAGTTGATAACAATGATCTGATCGAATGAAAATTGGTTGATTAAATTAAAGTCAAGATTGTTTCTTTCCAGTGATTGACTTAACGTGTCCTCTGTTGAAGTGTTTCGTGTCTCCTTATCCAGAAACTGTTTACTAAGTACCACATTGGCCAGGTTGGTTTCTAAAGAGAACCTTGGGCTGATAAAATAGTAGAGACCAAGACCAGTGCTTAGATTTATCTGATTGGAAGTACTTTCTGATGATGAAATGTAGGTATTACTTGTATTTTTTGATTCATCATGACTACGGCTGTAACTGAGTGATGGAATTAGGTAAGCTCCGAACTTTTCGCTAACCGGCCAGTATTTTTTTAGGAAAATACCCGCGCCAATGCTAAAACCATCTTCTTTTGTTACCTGAAGATTATCAATAGTACCCTGTTCTCTCTGAAGATCTGTACTTGAAATCTGAAGATTCAAACCTATAGCCAGACCATCTTTAATAAACTTACCGGAATAAGGAGAGAGCGAATATCTCATATAATCATACTTGCTTGCATTCAGGTCATCATCATCCAGAGATTCGTCACGGGTGGAAAAACCGATGCCACCTCCAATGTAATAGTTCCCTTTTTGCAGCCTTTCCTGACTGTGAAGCTCAAATTGAATAAAACTGATCAATAAAATTGAAATTAACATAGCTTTGTTTTTCATGGTATAGTATTTTTAGTTAAAAATTTGTACTATAACAATAATTGAGCCATGATGTGAGATAAGTGTTATGAAATTAATAAAATGCTGAAATCAGCTAAAAATGCTAAGTTGGCCACTGGGAGGTTTGGATTTCCCAAACACGGTGCGACCTCCGTATTTGTATGAATCGATTCTTTCTTTTTCAATTATTTTTTCAAACCGTTCCGGTGAAGGTCTGAAGTCTTTTTCAAACTTAACGGATAGCTCATGTAGACTTTTAATGGCCTTCTGTTTATCAGAATGTCCAATTTTTGCTTTTTCTACAGAAGTCTTCAACACGTGGATGGTCTGATCATAAACTTTGGTTGGTACAGGGAAGGGATGGCCGTCTTTTCCTCCATGGGCAAAACTGTAGCGGGCGGGATCAGAAAATCTTGAAGGCGTACCATGGATAACTTCGCTAACCAAAACCAGAGACTGCAAGGTGCGCGGACCCAGGCCATTGATCATGAGCAAATCTTCAAAGGAAGTAATCTGGCCGCTGTTGGCGAGAGCCAGTACACTACCAAGCCTTTTGAGGTTTACATCACTGGCCCTTACGTCATGATGACGGGGAAGTATGATCTTCCTTATCTCATTCATCATGATGTGAGAGGATTCGCCGGAAATGGCAAGTATCCCTTCTTTTGTTTTGGAGGCTTCTCTGGCCGTTAAATTCAGGATATAGCCCTTGTTGATGCCACAAATCCCGGTATGAGGTTCCTCTGAAAACGACCTTACCTTTGCCGAGTGCCAATGATACCTTCTGGCCATGCCGTTGCTATTATTCATTCCTTGTTGTACTACTGCCCATTCACCTTCACTGGTTACTATGAAAGAATGCAGGTATAGCTGGTAACCATCCTGAATGGCGGTATTATCGATTTTGGCGCTCAACTTACTGTGCTTTACCATATCAGTACCATTAAAGCCAACCCTCTCGGCCAATTGTACCAGTTCATCCGGAGTCCTGCGCGAATGTTTTCCCCTGCCTCCACAGACATATATTCCTAGCTCCGAGGCTATTGGGTTAAGACTTTTTTTAAGTGCGCCCATTACTGATGTGGTAATGCCGGAAGAGTGCCAGTCCATGCCGAGTACACAGCCAAAGGATTGAAACCACATGGGATCACTAAGCCTGGTCAGAAACTCAGATTTTCCGTATTCCAATACAATTGCTTCCGTAATGGCACCACCTAATTTCGCCATTCTCTCTGCCAGCCAGTAGGGTACCTTGCCACCGTGCAGCGGCAGGTCTGCATGTCCTGAACGTCTCATTTGGCTAAATTACTAAAAATATTAGCAATTCAAATTAAGTTCTACAGGATTATAATTGATTAAATGCTGTAATTATACTACATTGATCTACACGCTATGTACTAAAGAATGTACAACAAGTTCTATATACAGTTAACTATCTTTCTTGCTTCCTTTTTATCGCTCACCGATGCTTATTCTTCGAAGGATACTGTTGTGGATAGTCTGAAAGCTCTCTTGCAGCATGAGTTACCGGCAAAGAGCAGAGTTATGATTTTATCGGAATTAGGAAGGGAGTACATTTTTATTGACATTTTTCAGGCTTTCGACTATGCCCGGCAATCATTAGAGCTGGCTGACAGTATCAATTACACCCTTGGCAAGGCACATGCTTTAAGAACTTTGGGCTCCGCACTGGGTGAAAACCGGAACTATATGCAGGGAGTCAAGATGCTTCTGGATGCCCTCGAAGTATTTAAACAGGAAAATGATGTAATTGGTGTAGCCAATTGCTATCTGTCATTAGGACTGCTACATCAAAAGGGAGGAGCTTTTGACAAATCAAGGCAATATGAGCTGCTGGCAATGGATCTGTACAGACAGGAGAATAATCAGGAAAGGCTGGGGGCTATTTTAAACAATATCAGCCGGAGTCACACAGAGCTTGGTAACTATGATTCAGCCAGATACTATATAACAGAGGCCATTAAAATTAATAAAAACAGGAATCTGGCGGTGCTATCGAGCAACTACAGAATACTTGCTATTATACACCGGCATCTCGGAGATGTTGATAAAGCAGAAGAATACCTCAACACGGTGGTTCGGATTTCGGATTCTCTGGAAGAAAAGGCCAACAGCCAGGCGCTTGCCGAAAGCCATCTCGTACTCGGTGATATCATGATGGGAAGAAGCAGATATGCAGATGCCGAGGTTCATTTGAAAAAAACAATAAGTATAGCTGCGGCACATGGCTACCTGGACTTACTTAAAAAAGCATATTATGGCCTGTTTAACCTGTTAGGACAACGTCGTGACTATGAGCAAAGCAGGAGCATGATGAAGGAATTTATAAAAGTGACGGATTCCATTTTGCATATTGAACAGGAAAACAGGCTTGAAATGGTGCAGTGGTATTATCAGAATAGTCTGCAACGGAGCCAGGTAGATATGCTTCAAAAGGAAAAGTTCTTAAGTGATGAAATTATTTCCAGACAGCGAATCAGTATAATATTACTTGTAGTTACCATTGCGCTGGCCGGTCTTTTGATTTTTGTGGTGGTAAGGAATGGAAACAGGCAAAAAAAGTTGTCTGAGAAACTTGCAGAGGCTAATTCAACAAAGAATAAGCTGTTCTCTATTATTTCACATGACTTCCGGTCACCTATCAACAGCATATTGGGCGCTTCTATTTTTTTGAAAAACCATGCCGATAAACTATCCAAGGATGATCTCAGGCGTATGTCAGAGGACATGCACAAGTCGATACTTAACACCATGCGTTTTACAGAAAATATTCTGACCTGGGCGCGTAGTCAAATGGCTGCTATAAAGCCCAATCCGGTTAATTTTAACCTGAAACAGGTCGTGGAAAACGTTTTGGAGATACTCGATGACCAGGCACACGAAAAAGGGGTAAATGTGAACAACATGATTACCCGGGATTATAAGGCATATGCTGATAAAAACCAGATTGAAACTGTAATCAGGAATTTAATAAATAACGCCATCAAATTTTCAGCGGCAGATGACATGATAAAGGTGGCAGCATCCGAAAAGAAAGAGCTTATAGAAGTAACAGTGGTAGATTCCGGAGTGGGTATGAGTGAGGAAATGTTGGATAATCTTTTCAGGATTGATACCAGGAACAGTACCAGGGGTACATCGGGAGAGATAGGTACCGGCCTTGGTCTGATTATTTGTAAGGAATTTGTAGAAAATAATGCCGGGGAACTGAGCGTAGAAAGCAGGCTGGGAGAGGGGAGCGTTTTTAAATTTACTATCCCGTCCAGCACTGATCAGTGAACTTAATTTTCATGGTCAGGGTTTTAGGCTTGCTGCCAGCTGCAGGGATCAGACTATCATCTGATTAAATATAAATATCATTAACCGTAGCCACAATCCAATATAATAAGGGTAACTTTGCGGCTTAATAAAATAATATCAATTGACAAATTTTTCAGATTTAGGACTTTCTCCATCGTTGTTGAAGGTTCTTCCGGAGTTAAATCTAGAAACTCCAACAAAGATTCAGCAAAAAGCTATTCCCATACTTATTAACGAAGCCGACAGAGATTTCATTGGACTTGCCCAGACAGGTACCGGTAAAACAGCAGCTTTCGGGCTTCCTCTGCTGGATGCAATAGATGTTGATGCCAAAGGTACCCAGGCACTGGTGTTGGCTCCTACCAGAGAGTTAGGGCAGCAAATTGCTCAGCAAATCCAGGCATTTTCCAAATACTTAAAGGGGGTGAGGGTTCAGGTTGTATATGGTGGAGCTGCCATTACACCGCAGATCAAAGCTTTAAAAAATACTCCTCACATTATTATTGCCACTCCGGGCAGGTTGCTTGACCTTATTAAAAGAAAAGCTATTAATCTCAGCGCTGTAAAACATGTAGTGTTTGATGAAGCCGATGAAATGTTGAATATGGGCTTTAGAGATGATATTGATGATATACTTTCATATACCCAGGGAGAGAAATCAACGTGGCTTTTCTCTGCTACTATGGCCGGAGAGATCCGTGATATCGTGAATAAATATATGAATAACCCCAGTGAGGTGAAAATTGATACCGGCACCCTGGTTAATCAGAATATTGATCATCAGTACTTTGTAACCAAGGCTAAGGATAAAACCAACTTACTGGAGCGGATCATTGAGCTGGAGCCTGATATGAGAGGTATTGTGTTTTGCAGAACAAAACGGGACACACAGGAGCTGGCACAACAGTTACAGTCCAAAGGCCTGCCTGTAGATGCCATCCATGGCGATTTGTCGCAAAGCCAGAGAGATCAGGTAATGAAACGCTTCAAAAATCATTCGCTTGAATTTCTGATAGCTACCGATGTAGCTGCCAGAGGGATAGATGTTAATGACCTGACGCACGTTATCCATCACTCCATACCTGATGATCTGGAGTATTATACTCACCGAAGTGGCCGTACAGGGCGGGCCGGGAAAAAGGGTATTTCCCTGGCTATAGTCACATCATCTGAACAGCGTAAGCTGAAATCATTGGAGAAAAGGCTGAAGTTAAACTTCACGCCCTATCAGCTGCCAAGTGCTGTAAAAGTACAAAATGAAAAATTACAATCATGGGCAAAGAATATTGCCCTGCTTGATATAGATACCGATGCAGTGCTGCCCCATAAGGACGATGTAGAACCAATATTCGCCAGCCTTTCCAAATCGGAGTTGATTGATAAGTTGATTATGACCCAGCTGAACAGTATGGGTATTAGCACATCTACGACTAATTTCGAACAGGACTTTGATAAAAATGACCGTGGCGGTAAATCCGAAAAAAGAAGCTCTTCAGGAGGACGATACGAAAGGTTTTTCATCAATGTAGGAGCCATTGACGGGTATGATAAAAAGGACCTCATCAACCTGGTAATTGAAAAGACAGGTATTTCCAAGTCAGCCGTGGGCCCTGTTACCATGGAAGACCGCAGGGCCTATTTTGAGGTGGAGCGCGAAGTTGCCAGGTCAGTAGAGCCGGCTTTCCGTGGGATGGAACTTGATGGCCGGGAAATTCGCGTTAATGGTGCGGATACAGGAGGGAAAAGAAACTCCAGAAGTAGTAAAAGACTTCATGATCATCGGTCTGGCTATAAGAGAGGCGACCGAAACGATCGCTCGGGAAGAAAAGGCAAAAGAAAAAGATAATAAATCAGTTACAGCCACTTTTTAAATTCCACATAAAAAGTGGCTCCCTTTCCTTCCGTGCTTTCACAGCGGATACTTCCCTTCATGGCTTCAACATATTTCTTTACGATTGAAAGTCCCAGCCCGGTGGATTCTTCTCCTGCAGTAGGTTTGGCAGTGAGCTTCTGATAGGGCATAAATAGTTTCTTCATGTCCTTTTCATTAATTCCCGGCCCCTGATCGCTAACCGTTACGCATGCACTCTTCTCTTTTTCTATAATACAGATGTCTACCCTGGTGTCAGAGGGAGAAAACTTGAGGGCATTTGACAGCAGGTTCTCAAAAACCTGTATGGTGTAGTTGTTATCTACGTTTATAAAAACATCAGGGCCTGGTTCAATGGAGAGTTCAATGTTTTTTTCATCCGCAGACAATTGAAAGTTGTTTTTCAACTCTCCCAGTAAACCCCTGAGATTTACCTTTTCATTTTTAAGATCAATTTCTTTGGCTTCAATTGCATTAACATCCAGTATACGGCTGATCATTTCTCCCAGTCTTTCAGTGCTTTCCAATACTTTATTTACGTACTGGCTTTGTTCTTCTGATTTATCCCGGGTAGTAAGCTTAATGAGGTTGACCATCCCTTTGATCTGGTTCAACGGACTGCGCAGATCATGAGCGACAATTTTGATCAGGTGGTTCTTCTCCTCATTCAAGGCTATAAGCTCATGGTTATAATCCTTTAGTATTTCTTGCTGAGCTTCAATTTCCTGGGTCCTTTCAATAACGAGCTGCTCCAGATTGTTATACAGCATGGCATTGTCCAGAGAGACGGCTATCTGACCTGAAAGCAGTTTAAGCATATCCAGACGCTTAGGTGTGAATGCCCCTGCAACCAGGTTATTTTCCAGGTAAATTATGCCAATCAACTCATTCTGTACCAATATCGGAGAGCAAAGTATTGACTTTAGCTCGGCTTTTTGAATGTAAGGGTCGCTGGCAAAACGATTGTCCACATTAATATCGTCGATGATAACCGTTTCCCTGATCCTTGCAGAGTACTGTATAATCGACTGGGGCAGGTCATCAAACTCCTCAGCTTTTATATCATCGAAGATTATGATCTTCTCATCACTTGCGGTACCCCGGGCACTTACAAAAAGATCAGCATCCTTTTTTTGCAAGAGAAAGCCCCTTTCCGCACCGGCATTTTCAATTACAATCCTCAATAGTTTGTCCAGTACCTTTACCAGCTTAATTTCGCTGGCAATAGCAGTAGATGCCTTAAGTATTGTGGAAAGCTCCAGGGTGGAATAGTTGCTTGTGGAATTTGACGAAAGGGAGGTGCTGTGTTTGCTCTTGCCACCAAGCAGATTAATATCCACAATAGGATAGTGCCGTGAAATCTCTTCAGCTTTTGCCGTTGCTCCCCAGTTTAAGTAATTTTCATATGCTTTGCGCAGATAAATTTCATAGGGATATTTATCCGGTTCGGATGCGTAGAAGCTACCGGCCAGCTCATAGCACAAAGCCTCATCATTCAAATAATTGTTGGCAGAAGCGCTGGAAATAGCTTTATCATAAAACAGCCGGGCTTTATCATACCTGCCGGAAGTCCGGAATTTTTCGGCCAGTAGCAGGTAATATTTGTGCTCAAAGTTCATAGGCGCATACTTTGACCACTTTTTCATTTTTCTTATACTATCCTTTATCTTTCTGTTCGCTTTGCTTTTACCGACTCCTTTAAGGCTGGGGAGATTAGCAAAAAGTACCAGTGTCCTGTTAAAATGATAAAGAGGGAGTATAATTGTACCTACCACCAGTTCCAGCTTGCTTTCGAGTTCTTCAGCGTATTCCCTGGCTTTTTCATAGTCTTTGAACATATATGAAAGCACCATACTGTGATATAGTGCATGGAATAATGCTGAAGGATTATTCTTTTTAAAATCTTCGGTCAGTACAGAATTACTGTCAAAAGCCTCTCCGCTTAGTACAGTGGGGTTTTTACTTTTACCGGTAAGGTTAAGCGCCGCCTGCCGGAAAATTTCATTTTGGTAAAAAAGCAGTTCCTGATTGAGGTGTTGAATTTTCTTGCTTTGAGCGCTCATTTCTTCATTGAGCCTCAAAAGATTTCTGCCTGAAAAATAACCGTGGAATGAACGTACCATAAGGGCAGATGCTGCAAATTCATGGTCTCCTGATTCCATGCCATAATGGTAGGTTTCCAGAAGAGGATCGAGCGTAGTATTCAGGTGATTTCTCCAATGATGAACAAAGCAGTGATGTACCAGGTGGGTTTTGGCCTTTACCTTTTCAGCCTTAAACTTTTGCAGCAGCTTCATAGCCAGTTCGCCAAATTTGTAGCCGTCCTTCAGGTTGCCTAATACACCTGACAGAATGATGCTATAGCCGGCGTAGTTAGGTATGGATTCAATGGAATTACCATATTTAATGGAAATTCGGATCATTTTAAAGATCATCAGCGGCAAAAGCTCTGGGGTGGTCCTTGAAATGGCGGAGCCTATACTTGCCATAATATTCATGGCAGCCTTTTTATGAGGATCCGCCATTGCCGGTAGCTGTTCGAGGCGGCGGATGCCGATGCGATTGACCTGTAAAGACGTTTTGATTAGCTCTTTTGCGATTAAAGCCTTGCTGGGTTTTGAAGGAAGATGCTCTCCAAGCTTACCCAAAGTATCCAGCGCCAGTTCAATTGCCCTAAGTGCCTGATTTTGTGCAATGTACACTTCAATTCTAATCTTTATGGCTTTTATCTGGTCAAGGGTTGAGGTGGCATTGGAGATTACCTTTTCTATATGGGCGTCTGTTGCGCTAAACTGGCCAGCTAAAAAGCTGGCCTCGGCTGCTCCCGTATGCACGGCCAGGGCAAGGTCATAGTAGCGGGTCCAGATGTTTTCTTCACTATACCTGAGTGCTGCACCATAATACTCCAGTGCATTAGGATAAGCTGCAGAAGCTTTGGCCAGGTTTCCCGCCTCAAAATTCAGCCTTGTTAATTCGTATATATCATTTTTACCGGTATAAGCATCTACACCACTGTTTAAGTGATACGTAATGTCAAATATGAGTCGCTCCGAGTGATCCCTGGTGTTTTTATCTAAAAGGTATTTACCCGTTTTCCAATGGATCTTCTTTCTGTCTGGTTCAGAAATGGATGAGTATATAGATTGCACTATGCGGTCATGGACAAATGTATACTGAGTCTCCGGTTTACTAACCGACATCCCTTTCCTTTGCGAAGAGATAGTAAGCTCCTGAATTAGGCCCTGTCTTATAGCCGGATATAGCGTGCGCCTGATCTCCGTTGGAGACTTGCCATGCAAATGTGCCAGTAACGTGAGGTCAAACTGCTCATTATAACAGGCAGCAAACTCCAGCACACTACGACAATCCTGATCGAGGTTTTTGATTCTTTTGGTTAGTAACACAATAACGTTGTCAGTGACCTGAAGCGAGTTGATCCTTTTCAGGTCCCACTGCCAGTTCTGCGCAGTACGGTCAAACCATAGCAGTTTTTCATCATATATAGTTTGGAGAAATTGGTGCGCAAAGAAAGCATTGCCCTGGGTTTTTGAAAACGTGGCCTCGGCCAATTCAACAACATCTCTATGTTTGCAGCCGAGGGCATCAGCAATAAGCTCGCTCAACTGATGAACTGTCAACCCTTCGATAGACAAATGCCTGGCATTGGAATCAGGGAGCAGGTGATCACCTAATTCATTGGTTCGGTAAGTACCTATGATCAGCACATGAGAGATTGCACTATCCGAAGTGATGGTTTTTAGCAGAGCTACAGAAGCAGGGTCAGCCCATTGCAAATCATCGATAATCCATACCAGCGGGTGTTCTACCGAGGCAATAGCATCAATAAATTGCCTGAAAATATAGTTAAACCTGTTTTTTGTTTCTTCAGGATCAAGGTCAGCTATTTCAGGCTGGCTACCAATAATAAGCTCAAGCTCGGGTATTACATCCGTAAGCAGACGCCCTTCGTCGCTGACAGCGGCCATAATTTTTTGTTTCCATGCTTTGAGCTGCTGTTCGCTCTGTATTAAAATGTTATCTGCAAAAACCTTAAAGGCCTGGGTCAGGGCGTGGTAGGGTTTTTCATGATGAAGCTGGTTAAACTTGCCGAATATAAAATTACCTCCCCGCTCTATAACGTTGTTTCTTAATTCAAATGTAAGGGTTGACTTACCGGTGCCTGCATCACCTGAGATTAAAACAGTTTCGCTATTTCCCTGGCATACCCTTTCAAAAACCGACTGAAGAAACATAATCTCCTTGTCACGGCCATATACTTTTTGAATTATTCGTGGTGTATCGGAATGATCATTTTCACCGATCTTAAAAGTACTGATACTGCCATTGTCCCGAAGTTGCTCCAGGCATAAATTAAGATCATCCTTCAGGCCGCGGGCAGATTGATATCGATCATCCGCATTCTTAGCTAAAAGCTTACTGACCATATTTGACAATACCTGAGGTATGGATGGGTCTCTTTCGTGTACTGCCTGAGGTACCATTGCGAGGTGAGAGTGAACCAGCTTCATGGGATCATCATCCGCAAACGGAAGCTTGCCGGTCAGCCATTCGTAAAACAGAACTCCTAATGAGTATAAGTCTGACCTCTTATCTATGACGCGGTTAACACGCCCTGTTTGCTCAGGAGAAATGTGCGAAATAGTCCCTTCCAGGTGCTCTATATTAGTATGCAGGGCTGTTTGCTGTCTGAATTTTGTCGCAATACCGAAATCGATGATCTTTATCTCATGGTCATCATTGATAAGGATATTGTGCCCGTTAATATCTTTATGGATGACGTCATGTTCATGGATGTACCCTATGGTCTCGCATATCTTGATCCCAATTTCGAGGAATTCCAGCAGGTTCGGCGGCTGTTTGGCTATAAAGTCTTTAAGGGTTTTGCCTTCAAAATACTCAAGGACAAGTGCCGGACGGTGATTGACCTCAATTTTCTTAACAGGCTTCCTTACTCCGTCAATATTGATCTGCGACAGGAAGTCGTACTCATTGATCAACTGGTTTTCTGCAGCGTATGAATTATTATCTTTCTTATAAATTTTTATAATTACAGGCTCACCAAATTCACTTTGTTCATTTAAATAAATCAGTGAACTACCACCTTCAGCTATCTTTTTTGATTTATTTAGAACATGCTCCATATATGCAGGCCAATATAGTCAAAATAGATCAATTCAGGTCACGCATTTTCAATTTGAATGATGCTACATATAATAGATTGAGAATAAACACTATAACGGTTAATAGTTGCAGAAAATACATTTGTGGGTAATGCAGAAAAACGAAGACGCTCATAAGCGCATTCCCCACCATTTTGCACCATGCCGCAGTGAATGAGTATTCATTTCTAAAGCTACTTGATAAATAAAATATAGCATAAAGCGAAGCCATTATTACAGTGATAATGTATGCCGAAGTAGCACCCATAGAAGTGTCATAGCCTTCGATAATAAAAAGATAAAACCCGATGGTCCACAAAATTACACTGGCTATCTCAATAGGTCTGAAATACTTAATGATCATTGGTGTAGAGAGCTGTTTTTGACCATATTTCAGGATCTGGTAGAATATTAACAAATCCATGAAGAACCATACGCGAAGACCCCAAACGAATAGCAAGCCAAGGTCGGTGGTTACCAGAAAAGCCCAGGTAAACTCCCACGCCAGGTTAGAAGCAGCCGCTGGCACCGGCATCTCCACAAACTTATTTTTGAAACCATTTCGTATAATAATGAAATAAACGATAACCCAGAAAATGGTACCTGTAAAAACAAGTGTCAACTCCGTTACAGTATAGTCACAAAAGTTGATTATCGAACTTAGGTCAGGGTATTCCTGACACAGTGTTTGGCTATTGAACATGTTGATTATTAAGTTTTATGGAGCAATGTTATATGCAATGATGGCACTGAGGAGTATCCATAAGCCTTGTACTACCCCCGGAACTATAGCAAATACCAGTTTTTTAGATTGAGTCCATTGGACCAGAAACGGTAATGCCGCTGATAGCAGAGCCTCACAGATAATAATGTAATAAGGAGCATTGAATATCATGGAGCAATCCTTGTAATACCACCAGTTGGCACTTTTGGCGAGATGCTCATAAAGCGGAATGTAAAAGCCACCTGACAATGAAATGACTACTGCAGCTACCCAAATACCCTTCCAGCGCGTGAGTAGTAAGGCATAATAGCCAAGCTGGGTTAAAGCTATGGTCCACGAGATTGGCATGTAGGAAGGAGATGTCCAGATCATACTTTCCCCGGGAGGGTAAACCAGCGTGCCAATGGTGGTTACCGAGTAATGATCTGCAAAAAGCTCCAGTACGCCAGCGACAAAACCAAATAACAGGAGCTTTTGTAAAACAACGTTTTTGGTATAAATAGCATATGCCACATATACAACAAAGGACCCCAGCGTAATGATGTAAACAGAGGTGGTGCCTGCATGTACCATCGAGCTGATAACAGACCAAAGCACCATTATAGTTTGAGTAATAACCACAAACCAGGTAGTTTTCTTATTCATTTATATGCTTGTTTAGATAATGGAATCAGTTTTCTTTTGAATGACCAGGCGCTTCCCGAAAATAGTGGGGGAGAGTATGATACTGTCTTCCCATTTTTCGTGCAGCTTCCAGTCTTTCTGAAGAGACGGAGGGATGTAGAATCGTACATTTTTATGGTCATTATAGTGTAAGAGAAAGCCCTGGAGCAATTTTCTGTTGATCAGGCCACTGATTAGCCTTATCACCACGGAGTGCTCATCCAGCTTGTTGGACTCAATGATAAACAGATTGCAAAGTTTAAACACAATGCGGCTCCGGAGGTCGTGCTCGCCATGCACACCTAAAATCTGGGCAAGGTCCTTGTCAATGGCTTTCGAAATGTCCTGTACAAAATACCAGATCATGTATTCGGGCACTTCATCAAACGCGGTTCCTGGCAGAATATGTTTTAAAAAATTAATGCACGACCTGGTCAGTTCTTTGCCATGCTCTGATTCCGCTGCCTGATGCTTCATGATAGTTACACCCAACTCCCAGCCTTCTTCAAAAGTATCGGGCAGAAATTCTTCGTCAATCCCCATAAGATAACCAATTACCTTCCAGCAATGCATATAGCCCATTGTTTGTTCGTCGGTAAGGCTGATCCCTAATTGTTTAAGTCCTTGCAATACCAGCGGACCAAACGACATCAGTGTGCCTGCCAGGTCTTCCTGGTTAATTGGTTTGCCGTAAAACTCCGTATCCCAGCCTTTAGCGTTATATTTTTCATGCAGCAGGAAATACCTGATAGAGGCGTGTATCAACCTCACTTTCTGTATGGTGACAATACCATTACCTTCAGGTGACATACCCCCGGGAGACAGTGCATTCATGATCATTTGGGCTGTTTCCATTAACCGGCGTGCCAGAGGATCTATCGAACCGCTTCTTTCCGTCAGCCGCCCTGTCATAAAAAGTACCTTGGCCCCTTTACTACAGGCATAGCATAGAGGCAGCGACTTTACATTCAGGATCATCGAGATCTCGGGGCCATAAAGTGTAAAAACTTCCTCTCCCTTTCTCATCAGAGTAGTATTTAACCAGGAGGGAAGGTGGCTTGTTTCTCTAAAGTATGCCGTTACAACTTTGTTTACTTCCCCGGGTAAGGATGAAAAGGTTTCAGCATTAAAACTTGAATTTCTTACAAGGTGAGTGAAGACTTCATTAATTTTTTCTTCGTAACCTGACTCTATGATTGTGGCCACCACGTTGTCGGCTACCGGGTCGGTCTCTGATCGCTTGCTTTCTAAAAAATCATCAGACCATTTTGTGCTATGAGGCATTTAAATATGTGTTGTTAAATCGAGCGACCAATATAATGGATTATAAAATGTGGCGAAACTTTTATATAAGAAATGAAATAATTTATTCTGCGTCCCAGCTATTAAACTATCTCAAACAGAGGAGAATAGCTTTTAATGGGTATATAAGGGAGACTTTTTTCTAAAAAATAATTCTTTGCGGGCAATAACTTTTTATGTAAGGCAGCGTTAAAGCAATAAATAAAAGTCCGTAACTTATGAGAAACGGAAGTTTTTTTAGTTACTTTTGCCACATATTTTAAAATTTAATAATGAAAGAAGGAACAGTAAAATTCTTTAATGAATCTAAAGGTTATGGATTCGTAAAAGATAGCGATGACAACAAAGAATACTTTGTACATGTATCAGGTTTAATTGACGAAATCCGAGAAAATGACGAAGTTACTTTCGACCTTGTAGAAGGAAGAAAGGGTTTGAATGCAGTGAACGTGAAACTTGCTTAATTTATATATAAAGAATATATAGTGCATTTGAAATCAAGCCGGCTTTTTGCCGGCTTTTTTTATGCCTTTTTTTGGGAATGCCCCAAAGTATTGAGGGTAATTGTTTAAATGACAATTATGTTTTGAGCATTGTAAAGGTACATAAAGTGGTTATCGACCAGTATTCTTCAGCTAATTTTAGCAACCGATTAATTTTAAATGCTGGAAAGGAAATTATACGCTTTCGTGCATATTAACTACCGAATGCAATTGATAACAGATAAAATTTCTATGTATATTATTAGATCAAATTGACCGTTTGACCAAACCATTTTATAAGTCTTATAACATTAAGTACAATGAAGCCGCAGCCCGTCTTATAAAATCTCTTTTACTTGTGGTTGGCTATTAATTAGTTTGTTAGTTTGTAATGCAAAGCCATATAAGTGTAGCTGATTCATTACAGCATAATAATGCTTTGAACTGGCTTGCTTATTTGGGCCGTGTATTTGTGCCTGAGCTGCTGCCAGGAACAGAAGAATACCAGCGGGTATTGTATGAATATGAAGAAACCATCAACAGTTTGCCTTTTGTGCAAAACCAGTCAACAAATAACCTAAGTCAATAAACAAAACAACCGCCGCACTTTTGATAGTATTGTTTGCTCTGATGTAAGACAATTGGGCTCATTGTCACATTAAAAACAGTAAACAATCTGATTAACAATATGTTAAAGCTTTGTAAAAGCTATGAGAGTACGGTCTGAGTATGTAAGTAACGGCATTAATTTGCTTTTTTATTAACGGATAATAATAATAGTTTTGAAAACTTTTAAAATGGCCTGTCAAAATTTAACTGGTTCTTTTCCGGTCACGCGATCAGGAAATACCAACGCCTCCACGATAGCAGCCATAGGTTTAAGCATCCCCATATATGATAAATTGGCAAACGCTAATAATAGGCTACGCAACCTGTTATTGGCCTCGAAATGATAATAAAAGATCACAACATGTGAATTATGGAAAACACCAATACTCCCTGGGGAGCCTCCCTCAACAAGTACAGCCTCCTGCTGGAGAGCCTCAATAATCTGATAAAAAACACGACCCTGCTGGGCCGAAGCCTACGAAAGCACCAATATGGACTTTGCGCAGCTCATCTACGAAAACGGCCTCTGCGAGCCGGGGCAGCGTGCCAACCAGCTCGAAGTCTGCGAGTGTGGCTTTGAGCTGATGCACTACAGCATGAAAGGCCACGTAGAACAGCTCCGCCACCTGCGCGAAACCCTGCAACTATTCCTGATCAAAGACCCGGTGAATATACCGGAGAACTGAGCTATACTAATACCGCCCCTATACTTACTTTAATCATTTGTTTCACTTGATTGGTCAGAACACCGGATCAACAATAAACCTTAAATGCTGAATAATGAAAAACAAAACATTACAAGTTTGCATGCTCTTCTTAATCCCTTTTTTATGGCTCTCCTGTACTGAAGAGAAGGTTGTAAAAGAAGCGGTGAACGTAGAAAAAGTCACTTATGAAAACATCAACGCCCGGGAGGATGCTCATTTGATGAATATACTTCAGGGCTTTAACCCTTCAGGCTCATCCAATGGGAGAACACAAAGTTTCGATTTTGGCGAAGTGAAGCTATCAGAGGCCATAAAAGTTGAAAATCCTTACAAAGATATTGTCAGGTATTCGTTGATATTATCAACAGCCCCGGAAGATCCGGGCTTTGAAAATATTGTTTTGAGAGATCATAAGGGGGAGATCTATCCTTATATCACCAGATATGAGCCTGACAAGGGTTGGCTCATGGAAAAGGGCGGAGAATTTGAGACCAGAACATTTACAGGTACCTTAAAAGTGTTGGATATCAACCGGACACTGCTGGTCGAAGTTGCTTTTAACAATGGAAGAGGCACTGAGACAGGAAATTACATCAAAAAGAATGGACGAACGGCGTGTGATGGGGACGGAGGTGGTTCAACAGGCGGCGGAGGTGGCGGCGGCGGATCAGGTTCCGGAACCGGTGGCGGTAATACTGGCGGCGGTACGGGTTCAGGTGGAAGTACCGGAGGCGGCTCCACTGGTGGTGGCGGTTCGACAGGCGGTGGTTCCTCAGGTGGTGGTTCCGCTAGTAGCGGTGGTTCGACAGGTGGGGGAAGCTCCGATTGTGAGTGGGGTACTTCCAGTACCACGGGTGGATTATTTATTGATTGTCGAACTGCTGGTTTAGGACTCTATTTTTTCAGGACAGTCTGCGATGGAGGGGACTTTGACGATATTAATTTATGCGATGATCCTGAGATTGCTGCAACCTATTCTGATGCGTGTGGGGAGGACCCGATTGGTATTTTGGTTGAGAAGAAGATCATTTCTTTTTTAAATAGCATGCTAGCGGAGAATCCCTTTGCTTTAATAGATGATATTTCTTGTGAAGATTTGCAAAAATGGCAGGATGTCGCGACTGCTGAAGTCCCGCAATCCATTATTGACAGATTTGCGGAACTGGAGGAAGGCGACCCGAACATTGTTGACAGCTTCAGTCCATACGACGACTGGCAGGTGCAGGAGTTAGAGGATGCCAGCGGAGTAGTCGTTAATATGGATTATTTCCCCGTAAACGTAACATTACCTGCTGGTACGCCTCCTGAGTTTGTGCTTGAGCAGATTAGAACTGTGCTGATCAATGAACTTAATGGTGCTACATTTACTCCTCATCCCAGCCTATTTGCAGAAGATAATAAATGGTTACATCAGCAAACTTGCGTGGGCAGTGTCTTAAGTATTAGCATGTTTAATGATGGATCAGTAGTTTGCATCCAACATAACGCTTCTAGCTGGACTTTTGCTACTATAACTGACCCCAGAAACTTCACTCATCCTGTTAGTGGTAAAAGAATGTTTGGCTTTGAGAAGCAAGATGATGGTAGCTATACCTTTTATACAAGGGGCGTTGATAGATTAACCGGATTAGGTGAAGCTGGCTTTAGGGAATTAACTATGTTTGCTGTAGAACAGGATATAATGGATCTGGCAAACCCTGTTTGGACTTCTTATCAAAACAAGATAAAAGATTATGTAGAGAGCATTGGTGGCTCTGCGGCAGTCATTGAACCTACAAGAGAAAGGCCTGACTATGACAAACTTGAGAAAGTTCTTTCCGGAGAATTGCCTGTTTCTGAATATAAAGATTGTAACTAATGAAAAACTTATTTTACATTGTCGCCAGCTTGGGGTTTGGCTATGTCTCATACATGGATATCAAATATTGGGAAGGTACTTATGGCTTAGCTACCTTATTTGCATACCAACTGCTAGCTAGCCTGCCATTTATAGGCTTTTGGATATACTTTCTATTCAGGAAAAAAACTGCTTTAAATATTGCTTTAAGCATAGTCAGTTTTATTTTATTTGTTACATCCTGGGTGCTGACATCTTCTATTATAAGTAATATTGAATAGTTAGGTACACGAGGTTGCAACTATAAAATAGAAGACCCGACCTTAAATGATGGTAAAGGTTCTAAAGGGAGAATTGTCTGTATCAGAATATAAGGACTGTAACTAATATTTAATATGACTAAATACTTTCACATAATAACTTCTATTGGATTTATTGGATTTACCATATTTCAAATAGTCAATTGGGATGTGCTAAACCTGGGGTGGATGTCCCTAATAGGCTACTATTTTTTGTTCTCAATGATTTTTGTCATTGCGTGGATAGTTGTAAAGATGGCAAATAGATCCAAACATAAAGCACTTAGTTATTTAAGTTTAATATCCTTTATTATCTCATTTATAGTTATGTCCTTATTTATGAAGCTGCAGGTGGCGACTTTATAGTGAGTAACATACTAATGAAAGAAAAAATCCCAGATGGTACACCTCCAGAGTTTGTGCTTGAGCAGATTAGATATTTCAAACGTAATTAATATTGAATTAAACGGATTAGATAATGACGGAAACTACAAGCCTCAAAAAGGGGTATCAGCAAATTGTCCTGAATAGGTGTTACACTGCTGTTATAGCATTGTTACTGCTTTCTTTGCAACCGTTGGAAGTGGCAGGTCAGAAGTTAATAGGTAATTATGTTACTGAGGATCCGATTCCTGAAGTAACTATTAAATATTCCTTTAATGAGCCTGACCGGTTTACATTTTCTGATCATCATAGTCATAACCATTATTTTGGTCAGGGATATTATCTTATTGATGATGATCAAATTCATCTGTATTATGATAAAAGTTGCGGGGGCGAATATTATTCAGAATATGAGGTACTTACCTCAGTTCAGGCGAAGAAGACTAAACTTTTCTTGGTTGTTACTAATAAAGAGAAGGAGGTTGTGCCACCTGTAATCAAAGTTACTAAACCTGAAACTGGTTACAGTATTCAGGCAACCGGGTATAACACACGAATTGTTGAACTTGATTATGTCTCAATGCAGGACACCTTAAAAATTGGGTGTCCTGGTTATTATCCTCTTGATATACCATTGTATCAGTTTAAATCCCAAGAGGTGGTATTGTTGGTAAATCTTCAAATGGATAATAATGCATACCCAATCAGTGGAACACATGAAAGGCGTAAGTTTAAATTAAATAAAAAGGGATTTCTTATGCAATACGAAGGGGAGATGCGCCAGTTTGTGAAGGAGTGATGACTAATTAAGTGAAGGATTAAATGGGAAATGAAACCTATAAGTGAGTCAGGTTGTGATTAAAATGAGCACTATGAAAAAAGCTGAAAAAATTTTGAAGCGAATAGTCATTATACTTTTTATAATTTGTGGATTGTGTACTCCATCGGTTATACTAATGGAATATAGCTCTATTACATTTGTATTTGGTGTAGTTTTAACCTTTGCTTTCCCGACATTTTTAGCATTTCTATATTTATATCTGGTAATCATAGATTATAATCGAAAGTCTACTGAAATGCTTAAAATAGTCTTTTTTATGTCGACGGTAGTCTATTTACTTGACTTTATGTATGTGAGATACACAAATGCTTTAAATGGCGCAATGATTATAATACCAGCTTTATTAAGCTTGCTAACACTGGTTATAATTGTAATATTTTCAGTTAGAAAACAAAGGAACACCTTTAAATTAATAGCCAAGGAACTGGGTTTTTTATTCTTTAGTATTATGTATACCTTTTTCGCTATTAAATTTCTGCCGGTGCTTTGATATTGGCATTTATCATTCACAACATGGGAAATGGAGGCTCGGCCACGATAATAGAACAAATTAGAGAAGGTATTATCAGGTGAACTGCCTGTTTCTGAATATGAAGATTGTAACTAATGAAAAACTTATTTTATATTATTGGTTGTAATTAGATATGAAAATTCTTAAAGTAATATTTTTTATAGCAACCTTAGCCTATCTGCTATGTTTCATGTATGTCAGGTATAATTATATGCCTGGGTTTGGTACATTAATAATCTATCCAGCGGCAGTCAGTATTGTTAGCCTGTTAGCCATAACTGCCCTTTTTGCATTAAGGTATAGACAGTATGGCATTATGTATATTATCAAAGAATGGGGTTTCTTCTTGTTTAGTGTTTTATTTACAATTCTTGTAGTTAAGGTTCTTCCGACATTTTAAATTAAGGTCAGATAAGCCTGCTCACTGTCGCAGCCAGCAGACTTATCATTTTGAATAGTTTTAAATGACTTAATCGCTGTGGAGATCGAGGTATTATTCACCCTGATGTTAAAGAATTTGAGTTAGACAAAGCATTAAGTGGGGCAGAATGGTGGGCTCAAGGAAAAACAAGTCATCTTTGAATGCGATATTACTTAAATTTGCACCCAACAAGAAAATAACCCTCACCACCTCTCTTTTTAGATTGATTTTCTGGAGATAATACTCTTAATTCCAGCTTTCGATCTCTCTTACTTATGCTTCATTTTATATGTTAAATTATTAACAAACTTATTGCTGACGTGTTCGGGTTTAAAAGAATTAAGAGTATATTTATTATAATAGAAATTGTTTATAAAAAGTTGAGCTTCTTAAATTAATGAAAATCAGACTTTATGCGGGAATAGTTCTGGTAAACCTGTTATTAATCTCTCTGTTTCATGCCACTTTTGCGCAGATAAATGACATCAGGTTTGAAAGGCTGACCATAGATAATGGCCTTTCTCAAAATACAGTCATGTCTATCACCCAGGATGATCAGGGTTTTCTATGGGTAGCCACCCAGGATGGACTCAACAGGTATGACGGGTATGAATTCATTACCTATACCAATGACCTTAAAAACCATAACACACTACTACATAACTATACTACTGAAGTCCTTAATTATGGCCAAAACAGGCTGCTGGTAAGCACTATAGTCGGCCTGGATCTTGTTGATATATCCAGTGACGACTTTACACATCTCAGAGCAGGCAGCGGCACGCAACAGTTATCTGCCAACGATGTCAATTGTATTCTTGTGGATAGTCAGGGAGTGTTATGGGCAGGTACAGCAGACGGTCTCAACAGGATTGACTCTGTAGGAGGTGAGGTGGTATATTTTCGGCATAAAAATAATGACCCTTCCAGCTTAAGTAGTAGTGTAATTACCGCCCTTTTTGAAGACCATGAAAATAATCTTTGGGTAGGCACTGAAGAGGGGTTAAATAAATACTCCCGGCAAAAGGGGAAGTTCCAAAGATATTACCATGCAAATACTCCTAATTCACTAAGTAGCAATTATATAACCTCTATTTATGAGGATAGGCAGAAGCGGCTTTGGATAGGTACACAGAATGGCCTCAATATATATAATCATAAGACGAATGAGTTTGAGCTTTTTGGGAGCGGTTCACATGATCAAAATATTTCTGATAACAGGGTTACGGATATTTTTCAGGATAGCAAAGGGCACATATGGGTGGGTACCAGGAATGGCCTTAACCGGTTGGTGGAAGCAGGTGGTAAAATAACTGTATCCCAATACAAAAAAGATGAGGGTGACCTGAGCAGCCTGAGCAATAACTGGATAACCACTCTATATGAAGACAGGTCTAATGTATTGTGGGTAGGCACATATTTTGGCGGACTAAATAAGTTTGACCTGTATGCTTCTAAATTTAAGACGTTGGAATACAAAGAGAACGATCCAAATTCTTTATCCAGCAATATTGTAAGGGCTATAACCAAGGATCGTGATGGAAATATATGGGTTGGTACAAACCCGGGATTAAATTACGTTGACCGTAAGACAGGGGAGGTTACCCGATTTTTTGGTGATCCCGGCAACTCCAATAGTATGAATGGCAATGTAGTTCGCCGTTTATGCCTCGATAGTGACAATATACTGTGGATAGGCACCAGCGATGGAGGGCTGAGCTGGTACAATACCGTAACAGGTAAATTCAGGCGATTCGAGCCGGACCCGGACGACCCGTATGCTTTTAAGGCAACTGATGTGCGTATGTTTTATGAGGATAGTGACGGAACAATGTGGATAGGGTCTAATGGGAAAGGTCTTTTCAGGTATGAGCGGGGTACAGACCGGTTTATTAACTACAGACCTGACAGCCTGAAAAATTCTATAAGCAGCCTTGAGGTAAATTATGCCATAGATGAAGACCATGACGGGAACCTGTGGATAGGTACCTGGAATGGACTGAATATGTATAATAAGACTACAAACCAATGGACAAACTATTACTATGATCTTAATGACCCGGAAAGCCTTTCCGACAACTATATAAAATCAGTATTGGTTGACCATAACAATACAGTTTGGGTTGCCACTGCCGGCAGGGGATTAAACAAGCTGGTGAATAGGGAAAAGGGGATATTTGAGCATTATACAGTAAATGAAGGACTGGCCAATAATCACACCTATGGTGTTTTGGAAGACGATGATCATTATATATGGGTAAGCACCAATAAAGGTTTGTCACGCCTCAATCCGATCACCGGTACCTTTCGGAACTACGATCGTAACGACGGGTTACAAGCTAATGAATTCAATACAGGATCATTTTACAGGGCGCCTGACGGAGAATTATTTTTCGGTGGAATAAATGGTCTCAACTATTTCAGACCGGAGGAAGTTTTTGATAATGAGACCTTACCACAGGTAGCCATCACAAGCATCAGACTTTTTAACAAGGCTGTTGAGCTTAGGGACTCATCCCAAGGTATTTATCTCGGCAAACATGTCCATTTCATGGATAAACTGCAACTTGCGTATCATCAAAATTCAATAGCTTTTGAATTTGCTGCATTACACTTCTCCAACCCCTCCAAAAATCGCTACGCATATATTTTAGAAGGCTTTGACAAGGAATGGGTCTATACACAAGGTAGCTTACGTTTTGCAAGCTATACCAATGTGCCTCCCGGTGAGTATACATTTAAAATTAAGGCATCAAATAATGATGGTATCTGGAAAATGGAGCCGGCTACCCTCACGCTGATAATAACTCCCCCTTATTGGCAAACATGGTGGTTTAAGCTGCTATCGGGCGCTTTACTTGTAGGACTTGTAATTGGCGTGCACCGGTACAGGGTTTATAATATTAAAGAACAGAAAGGCAGGCTTGAAAAGCTGGTGGAAGAAAGAACAGCGGAGATTGATCATAAAAGCCGCCAGCTTGAGGAGAAAAACAAGAAGCTGATAGCGGCACATGAGCAACTGCAGTTAAAGCAGGAAGAGGTGGTGCTGATCAATGATGAAGTGCTTGCCCAGAATGATGAGATTCTCGCTCAGAATGAAGAGTTGGAAATGCAGAGAAAGCAGTTGGAGAAATCATACAAGAACATTCGTATAATCAGTGAAATAGGCAGGGAAATTTCTTCTATGCTTGACTTTGAAAAGATCATAGTAAAAGTACATGAGCATGTGACTAACTTAATGGATGCCACGGAATTCGGTATAGGTATATATGATGAGGAAAGCGGTAAGATAAATTTTGCCTTGTGCATATTCAAAGGGGAAAGAATGCCTGGCTATGAAACCGAAGTGTCAGGAAACAGGTTTACAAGCTGGGCTGTCAGAAATAAAAAGCCTATATGGTTGGGAAATGCCAGAAATGAATACCAGCAGTACCTTCCATCTATCGAAGAAGTGAAGAATAAGTTGTTAGCATCATTAATGTGTATTCCCCTGCTGGTAGAAGACCGTGTTATCGGAGTGCTGAGCGTGCAAAGCCCTAACGAGAATGACTACTCGCAATATCAATTTGATTTGCTGAGTGCGTTGGCCACCTATATCGCTATCGGGCTTGATAATTCCAATGCTTATAAAACACTGGAAGCTAAGGTAGATGAGCGCACACGTGACCTGAATGATGCTTATAGTCAATTGGTGACTACCAATAAAAACTTTGATGAGTTTGCGTACCGCTCGGCCCATGACCTTCGGGGCCCGCTGGCCAGGATACTTGGCTTATGCCACCTCGGGCAGCTGGAGGTGAAGGATAAGAAGGGACTCGAATTTTTGAACTTCCTGGAGAAAGTAGCATTTGAAATGGACCATATGCTGGGCAGGCTGCTGCGTACACACCAAAATAAGAAAACCCCTGTGACCAAAAGTCTGCTGGATATTGAGGCTATTTTGGATCAGATTATTAAGTCTATCACCAAGACTGAGGAGCTCCATCACATTAAATTTGAATATGATATCGATGCGGAAATAAGCCTGCGGTCAGATCAATTTCTCTTCAGAATATTGCTCGAAAATATTATACTCAACGCTGTTCAGTTTCAGGACCCCGATCAAAAGAATAAATGGGTTAAAATAGGTGTTGCCCGCGGCCAAGCCCCAGGACAGGTGGTAATATCCGTTACAGACAACGGTATTGGAATCCCTGCCCAGCAAAGAGAGCGGGTTTTTGACATGTTTTTTGTTGGTTCCGAAGCCTCCAAAGGTTCCGGGCTCGGTCTTTATGAATCCAAATTAATTGCTGACAGGCTTGGGGGAATGGTAAGTATCAAACAGTGTAATGAAGGTCTTACTGTATTTGAGGTGGTTATGAACAAATAAAACTATGAATTTAACCATGCCCGGGTTGCCGGTCATGGTTAAATTCATTATAATATCTTTATGCCATCAGAGACTCTCTCTGCGACGCCACTTGCTCGCTTGAAATGTAGTCATCATAGGTCATAAGCTTATCCATAAAACCATTAGGTGTAAGCTCTATGATCCTGTTGGCAACAGTCTGGGTAAACTCATGATCATGTGATGTGAACAAGACTGTACCCGGGAAGTCTTTCAAAGCATTGTTAAAAGCCGTGATAGATTCTAGGTCAAGGTGGTTGGTAGGTTCGTCGAGTATCAGCAGGTTGGCACTGGCCAGCATCATCCGTGATATCATACACCTTACTTTTTCACCACCGGAAAGTACATTGCATTTTTTTAGGGTTTCTTCACCTGTAAAGAGCATTTTTCCAAGAAACCCACGGATAAATATTTCATCCTTTTCGTCATCAGAGTACTGCCTTAGCCAGTCTATAAGGTTTTCATTGCTTTTAAAGTACTTCTCATTTTCGTTGGGCAAATAAGCCGTTGTGATGGTCTGACCAAACTTGAACTCTCCGGAATCAGCTTTTTCTTCCCCCATCAGAATGCGAAAAAGAGTAGAGATGGCGAGACTATCCTTGCCAATAAAAGCGATCTTATCTCCTTTGTTAACAAAAATATCCAGGTCTTTGATAAGAGAGCGTCCATCTATCTTTTTATTCAGCCCTTCTATTTGAAGTATCTGGTCTCCGGCCTCACGTTTCTGATTGAAGATGATTGCGGGATAACGTCTGTTTGAAGGCTGAATATCTTCAACATTGATCTTGTCGAGAAGCTTCCTTCGGCTGGTAGCCTGCTTGGATTTGGAAGCATTGGCACTAAAGCGTGCGATAAACTCTTGCAGTTCTTTTTTCTTTTCTTCAGCTTTCTTGTTAGCAGCAGAGCGCTGGCTTAACGCTAACTGACTGGACTGATACCAGAATGAATAGTTACCGGTAAATAATTTGATGGCACCAAAATCAATATCGGCGATATGGGTGCATACAGTATCTAAAAAGTGACGGTCGTGAGATACTACGATCACTGTATTTTTAAAATCAAGAAGAAAATCTTCCAGCCAGCTTACCGTATGGATGTCAAGGTCATTGGTAGGTTCATCCAGGATCAGGATGTCAGGGTTACCGAAGAGGGCCTGAGATAAAAGTACCCTTACTTTCTGACTACCAGTCAGGTCTTTCATCAGGTTATAATGCTCTGATTCGTCGATACCCAGGCCGCTTAAAAGCGCAGCAGCATCAGACTCCGCATTCCAACCATCCATCTCGGCAAACTCAGCTTCCAGCTCAGAAGCTTTAATACCGTCTTCTTCAGAAAAATCGGGCTTGGCATAGATCTCGTCCTTTTCCTTCATGATCTTCCATAACTTGGTATGGCCCATCATTACGGTATCCAATACCGTGAACTCGTCAAATTCAAAGTGGTTCTGCTTGAGCACGGCCATCCTCTTGCCGGGCTCAATAGTTACATTCCCGGAGTTCGGAGTTATATCTCCTGAAAGTATCTTTAAAAAGGTGGATTTTCCGGCTCCGTTGGCTCCAATAACACCGTAGCAGTTGCCTGCACTGAATTTGATGTTTACTTCGTCAAAAAGGACTCTCTTACCGTATTGTAGAGAAACATTGTTTGCTGCGATCATACCATTCTCGAATTTAAGGCTGCAAAGTTAGCTAAATAATTACCCTAAAACTAAGAATACTTTAAATTGGTTCTGTTTACCTGAAATTACCGGGCTACCTGGATACGCAGCTTTTGCCTCTTTACCTTTTGGTTGTTTACCTTTGGGAGTATGGCCTTTACCTGATTGCGTTTTACCGCAGCATAGGCATACTGGTCTTTGACTTCGATCAGACCAAGATCATCTTTTTGGAGTCCTCCTGTTTTCAGGAAAAGACCCACAATGTCAACTTTATTGATCTTATCCTTTTTACCGGCACTAATGAATAACGTTTCCCACTCAGGTGCTTCCGGAACTCCGGCATCAATACTGAGCGACATTACGCGCAGGTCATGGCTAATATAGGCTGGTATTTCATTATTTTCGGTTGTTACCAGGTAAGCAGTGCCACTGGTCTTCATCCTGGCCGTTCTTCCGTTGCGATGGATGAAGGCATCTTCCCCGACAGGAAGCTGATAATGAATAATATGCCTGATCTGCGGGATATCAAGGCCTCTTGCAGCCAGGTCAGTAGTTATCAATACATAGTGACTCCCGTTTCTGAATTTTAAAAGTGCCCGTTCGCGCTCCTCCTGGTCCATGCCGCCATGAAATACCTCATGGATGATACTCCTTTCGAAGAGCAGATCACTGATCCTGTCAACGGCTTCTCTATGATTGCAAAAAACAAGCATAGGCTGAGCCCCAATATTGCAAATCAGTTGAAAAAGCGTTTCAAGTTTACTTGCCGAGTCAGTTGGAATATTCACCAGTTCGATATCCGGTGCCGGATGTTGTGACAGGTGATTGATCACTACCGGATCTGAAAAACCGACAAAGTCAGGGATATTCTTCATTTCAGTGGCCGAAGTTAAAATCCGGCTTTTTAAATGAGGGATACGCCGAATAATGGATTGCATATCCTCCTCAAAACCCAGTTCCAAAGATTTGTCAAACTCATCCAGGACTACAGTACGGATCTGTTTCGTTTCAAAACTTTTCCTGTTAAGATGATCAGCAATTCTGCCAGGTGTGCCGATCAGGATAGCAGGAGGGTGTAGCAGGTTATTGGTTTCTGTTTTAAAAGAATGGCCTCCATAACAGCAATTAACCTTAAAACCAGTACTCATGGTTTTAAACACCTGCTCCAGTTGAAGGGCCAGCTCGCGTGAGGGAACCAGTATTAATATTTGTACGGCTTCTGATTCTGACTGGAGTTGGTTTAAGGCAGGAAGCAAAAAGGCTAGTGTTTTACCGGTTCCCGTAGGCGCCAGCAGCATCATATCCTTTTCAGGTTTATACTGCTCCAGAGAAGCTTGCTGAATACTGTTAAGTTCTTTGATTTTCAGAGGGATGAGGTACTTCTCTATTTCGGGGTTGTTGATCTTCATTCCTCAAAGGTATGGAGAACAGTACACAATATAACTTATTTGGTATGATTGAGAACGATTAATTTTGGCACAACCTGTGAAAAAACACTTGGGCACGCTTCTTGAAGATGTAGGGTTATGAATAATGGAGCCATAGCCATACAAAACTATCCTCAGGAAATTGACCTTGAGCAGTTTTCCAAAAATAAGGTTATTCCTGATACCCTGAGAAGAGAGATTTTAACAGCTTTGTCCTATTACCCGGAGCTGAAGAATACCAGGATACACTTTGTGTTTAAAGACAACATCAGGAAATCATTTATGCAGGCTCAACCGCTGGTCAGGACAATGCTTAAAAGCAGGGGACAACGGGAGTATGTGATTTTTATCAGCCACTATTTTAGGATCGGCCATGAAAAAATATTTATTCATTCAGTTCCATTTGGAGTTATTGTAGGCTGGCTGGGTCATGAGCTGGGTCATGTAATGGATTATAAAGACAGGAGCTTCTTCTCATTACTCAAGTTTGGTTTCGGCTACATACTAAGTAAAGCATATCTCATAGGAGCGGAACGTGTGGCAGACACGTATGCTATTCAACACGGTCTTGCCGGGAGGATAATCGAAACCAAAAATTATATATTAAACCATGCTGATCTTCCCGAAAGATATAAAAGTAAAATAAGAAGGCTGTACATGCCACCGGAAGAGGTGATGCTTATGGTAGAAGCCAGATAACTTCCTCCTGAAAAATAAATTTTGACTCTTGTGGTTTCCTGATCCGAAATAATGTTTTATTTCGCCCGAAATACAAACCACTCAATCATGATCATAGCAGCGGCACAAACGGTACCCGTGAGAGGGGACATACCTGCCAACCTAGAACGGCACTACGAATTGATAAGGGAAGCATCTGAACATGGTGTACAGCTCATTGCTTTTCCCGAACTTTCAATTACCGGATACGAAAGAGAGCTGGCTCATAAATACAGCTTCACTCCTGACGATAGCAGGCTGGATAAACTACGCCAGCTTTCACAACAGCACCATATGATCATAATAGCAGGGGCTCCGGTATATACCCATGGCTTGTTGTTTATAGGATCATTTGTCATTTTGCCTGACGGCCAATTAGCCTTATATACCAAGCAATTCTTACACGAGGGAGAAGATGAGTTTTTTGCTTCAAGTTTTGATCATGATCCTGTTATATCCCTTGAAGGGGAAACCATTCGTTTGGCAATATGTGCAGACATCGAAAACAGAAAGCATCCTGAGAAAGCAGCGAAAAAAAATGCAAGCTTTTATATAGCCAGTATATTTTATTCGCCGGGAGGTATTGCTGGTGCGCACAGACTATTAAGTGAATATGCCTCCGGTTACCAGATGCCTGTTTTGATGTCGAATTTTGGAGGCGCCTCCTGGGGGAGTCCTTCAGGAGGGCAAAGCGCATTCTGGGACAAACACGGAGGTCTTGTTACCGAAGCCTCGGTTTCAGGTGAAGAGCTCATTATATCAGAAAGGATTAGCGGACAATGGCAGGGGAAAGTAATTACCGTGGGTAGCTCTGCATAGGAGGGTAATTATCGGGACAAAGATGGGAACTTAGGCAGAGTTGACAGTTCAGCGATAACTGCCAACTCTGATAAAGAACAGCTTATAGGGCTATTTTAAAATACTTGTCAGTAGCCAGCAGGATTAATGACGAAAAACAGCCAAAAAGCGCTGCGTAATAATGCTCATACTCATGGTGAGCAAAGTGCACCATCAAAGCCCCAACGGCAAACGGGAAAAGCCATAGAACTGCTATGTTTTTAACTTCATGGAACCACAGGCCTACCAATAATCCAACCACACCCAGAAGTTCTCCATAACCAATCAGCAGCGTCCAGGTTTTGTTAAACCCGAGAGAGTCCATACTGATCATCATACTTTCTTTCTGAAAAACTTTGAACAGGCTGGCATAGCCAAAAAGATAAACATAATACGCATATACGATCCAGTGTACTACTTGAATTAAGAGTTTCATCATGTGTTTTTGTTGTAAAGGTTATTCAGTACCTTTATATAATCAAGTACCTACTTAATTGTAGGGTACCTACTAATTTGTAAGAAATGAGAAAAAAATCTTCTACGAACACTCTAAATAAGAAGAATCTTGAGGCAGACTGCGGCATGGCTTATACTATGGCCATATTAAGTGGTCGGTGGAAGCTCAGCATCCTTGCATTTCTGATTGATGGTAAACTCAGGTACGGTGAATTGAAAAAGAAACTGCCGGCTATTTCTGAGCGGATGCTCATCACCCAGCTTAAGGAACTTCAGGCTGATGGTTTAATTACACGCATTGCCTATCCTGAGATACCTCCGAGAGTGGAGTATCAGCTTACTGAAAAAGGAGCTACGCTAAAGAGTATCCTTATAGAGTTGGAAAAGTGGGGTGAGCTGCATAAAGAAGGTTAGTGCCAGTTGAGTTAAGGCCTTTTATAAGTTATGGAAACCAGGTAAAAGCCTTAACTCAAATAGCGTGTGAAATGAATATTATACAGTAGCCAGCTTCCAGCGTCCTCGTTTGAAGAGATACAGGGTAAACAGGGCTACAGAAGTTTCGGAGAAGAATACTCCCCAGAAAACACCCGAATGTTCCCATCCCAATGAAATAGCAAGAAAATAAGAAAGAGGGATCTGTATAAGCCAGAAAAACACCAGGTTAATCATTGTAGGCGTTTTTGTATCGCCTGCACCATTGAAAGCCTGTGTAGCTACCATCCACCAGCCATATACAAAGTAGGAGTAAGACAGTATTTTGAGCCACTCGGCACCAATTTCGATGACTTGCCGATCTTCTGTAAACAGGCTGATAAGAGAACGGTTATAAGCGAAATAGATCAGCGATACTACGATAAGAAAGATCATATTGTAAAAACCGATCTTCCAGACGGACTTTTCCGCTCTATCCGGGTTCCCCGCTCCAAGATTTTGACCAACTAAAGTAGCCGCCGCGTTAGACAGACCCCATGCAGGCATAAGGGTAAACAGCATGATTCTCATAGCAATGGTGGCACCTGCCACAGCCTCACTACTTATACCTGCCAGTATTCTCATCAGAAATATCCAGGAGGTCATGGCCACGATCATCTGGCCGACACCGCCAAGAGAGGTACGTATTATGCCCATCAGTATTTTTGCGTTCCAGGCTATGTGTTCCAGTGTGATACGGATGTGCTTTCCACCTTTCACCAGCACCCAGACCTGGGTAGCAACACCTACACCACGGCCTATGGTGGTAGCAATGGCGGCGCCCTCAATACCCAGAGCAGGCACCGGCCCCCAGCCAAGTATAAGCATGGGGTCAAGTATAATGTTTATACCATTGGCGATCCATAACACACGCATGGCTATGGCGGCGTCGCCAGCTCCACGAAATACCGCATTGATTACAAACAAGAGAACAATTATGGCATTTCCGCCTAGCATCCATCTTGTATACTTGTAGCCATGGGTAATGCTCCACTCATCAGCTCCCATGAGCATCAGCAGGTCTTTTGAAAAGAAAATTCCTGCTATGGAAAAAGGCAGAGAAATTAACACGGCAATAAAGATCGACTGAACAGCAGCCGTGGCGGCTCCTTCCTTATTTTTTTCACCTGTCCGTCGGGCCACAGTTGCTGTAATTGCCATAGATAAGCCCATAGCAATAGAATACAGCAGGAATAGGTAGGTTTCCGTAAGGCCAACTGTAGCCACAGCTGATGCTCCCAGTTTACCTACAAAATATATATCTACTACGGCGAAGGTAGACTCCATCACCAACTCCAGTATCATGGGCACGGCCAGCAGGAAAATCGCTTTTCTTAAACTGATCTGGGTATAGTCGGCCTCAGTGCCCCGAATGGCATCTTTAAGTGCCAGCCATATCGATCGTTTGTTCAGAGACCTTTGTTTGGGGATATTTAAATTTTCGCTTTCCATTATAGCTTTTTATTAGGGGTTTATTGCTATTACAAAAGTAGTTACTCCATAAAAGACCAACCCGTGCCGTGTCTGACAAATTAGGGGGTGGATTGCGACATTACGTATTGGTATAAACGTAATTTGGCGTAACTATGATTTCAATTTCATTACAGGTTCGATTTCAGGCTCACCTTCTTCTGCCTCGATGCTTTTCGATTGTACCTGGCTTTTGGTAATATTCACCAGTATGGCACTGCCCAAAATAACCACCATGCCTATGAGCTGGTATCTGGTGATCACTTCTTCTGCAAGGTACCAGCCCAGGAGCACTGCCACCACCGGATTGATATAAGCATAAGTGCTGACAATGGCCGAAGGCATCTTGGTAAGGAGCCAGGTATAGGCAATAAAGGCAATTATGGATCCCGCAATGGCAAGGTAAATGACTGATAGCCAACCCTTGTAAGTAACTGCTGAGATATCAAAACCCGCCAGCTCACCCGTGGAAAAACTAATAAAAAGGCATATAAAGGATGCCATAAGAAGCTGCCATGCCAGGTTTGAATACATTGACCCCGGAGCAGGGTTACTGCGGTTGTACAAGGTGCCTACCACCCAGCAAATAGCTCCGATCAGCACAGCAAGTGAGCCGTATAGTTGCAGAAGGGCAGTTTCAGAAAAAGCAGATGCACTTAGAGTGTCTTTGAAAAGAAGCAGGATACCCAGAAATCCCAATACCACACCCGTAATAATGAATGGATTGGAAAAGTAGTTCTTCCAATTGCTCTTATCCATGATCACAAACCAGATCGGTAGTGTTGCCGACAGTATGGAGGCGTAACCTGAAGCAATATATTGCTCCGACCAGATCAAAAGCCCCTGGCCACCGGCCAGCACAATCAGACCCAGAATGGCATTCTTCATAATGGACCTGGCCGAAGGCAGCTTTTCTTTTTTATACAGACAGTATCCGGCCAGCATTACGCCAGCAATGATAAAGCGTATAGAGGCCATAAGAAACGGAGGCAACTCTTCAAGGCCGATGGATATGACCAGGTAAGTAGTGCCCCATATAAGATAAATAGCCGCAAAAGACAAAATAATAAGCAACTTGCCGGTGTATTGAAGTTTTCGCATCGGTTAATAGTCAGGCATTTAATGTGGGTTGAATATAGAGGTATTCAACGTAGAAGGCTTAAATAGGATATTGATAATTTTTAATCATATCTATTAAATAAATTCATCAAATGCCAGACGGTAAAGTTGATGCTTAATCCAGTGTGGAGTATGTTTATAACATCAATGAAATAATTCCAAAAGAAGCAAAATGATGCAAGCAATAGTAATTACCAGCCCCGGCGGACCTGAAGTACTTAAAATAGAGAAACGGAACAGGCCGGAAGTTGCAGACGGTGAGGTGCTTATAGAAGTTAAAGCTGCCGGAGTTAACCGACCTGATGTATTTCAGCGCAAGGGAAACTACCCGGCTCCTCCGGGTGTGCCGGATGATATTCCCGGGTTGGAGATAGCGGGCGTAGTTAAGGAAGTCAGGGAAGAGGGCAGCAGGTGGAAAGCGGGTGATAAGGTATGTGCTTTGTTGGGCGGAGGCGGGTATGCGGAATACGTAACGGTTTCTTCCGGTCAATGCCTGCCCATACCAGCCGGACTTGATTTTAAAGAGGCGGCATCACTGCCGGAAACTTTCTTTACTGTCTGGACCAATATATTTGACCGGGCAGGTTTTAAGACAGGGGAAAGGCTGCTGGTACATGGTGGCACTTCAGGGATAGGTGTGGCGGCTATTCAAATGGTAAAAGCCATGGGAGGTAAGGCTTACACCACAGCAGGGACCGGAGAGAAGTGCCGCCTGGCAGAACAAATCGGTGCCGAAAAAGCTGTTAACTATAATGAAACTGATTTTGAGGAGGCTTTAATGGCAGCCACCGGCAACGAGGGTGTGGATATTATCTTTGATATGATAGGAGGAGACTATACTCCTAAAAATATTAACCTGCTAAGAACGGAAGGCCGCCTGGTAATGATCAATGCCATGAAAGGAAAGAGAGGTGAGGTTGATCTGCTCAAAGTTATGCAGAAAAGGCTTACAATAACGGGATCGACTTTACGGGCACGCGATCATGCTTTTAAACATGCAATTGCCCAAAAACTGGAGCAAAACATTTGGCCATTTCTTGCGGATAAAACTATCAAACCAATAGTTTACAAAACCTTCCCGCTGGAGCAGGCTGCTGAGGCACATGCCTTGATGGAAAGCAGTAATCACATGGGTAAGATTGTGCTGACAGTTGGGTAAGATTTGCAAGTGTGTGCTGGCAGGGGACAGCGTAAGGACAGACAGTCGCCACCGCCCTCCCGACGCCGGGAAGGGTCTGATCTGTATGCCCGGGGAATAGGTGTCAATTCTAGCCGGTAGCTACCCTCAAAGTGCGCACAAAATTTTCCCATTCGCTGAATTGCTCCTCATCCATTACCCTTGCAGTTTTTACCTGGCCTCCTTTTTTGTTTTTCATTTCATTCCACTCATAAAATACATCAGGGCTGACCACTTCTATTACTACGTTCGACAGAGCCTGTTCACGTGCCGTTTGATAGTTATGGTTAACATTCCGTAAGGTGTTATCAATGAGTTGTCTTGCCCCATCCTTATCTTTAAGATCTTCTGACCCCAGGTACCATTTATGTATAAAATGATCACCCTGTTTAATAGCGGCTACAGTAAATTCCGTGATGGTTACACCGAGTTTTTCCTCCAGTGCTTGTATGGCGGTATTCATATCGTTTACCGAAAGTTTGGAACCCACTACATTGAGAAAATGCTTGGTACGGCCGGTAATATCTATTTCATAACGCTCTTTACTGGTAAGCTTTACCGTGTCTCCCAATACATACCTCCAGAGGCCCGAAACACTGGAAATCAGCAACACATACTCTTCGCCTTCTTCGATATCCTCCAGTGTCAGCGCTTTTGTGCCGGGCTTTACTGATCCGTCCTCCAGTATATTCTCTTCCGTAAAAGGTACAAACTCAAAATAAATCCCGTTGTCCAGCGACAGTTTCATCGAGTTGGTCTCAGGCCTTGCCTGAAAAGCAAGAAAGCCCTCAGAACAGAAATAAGTGTCAATGTAAATGAGTGGCTTTGCCAGCAGCTTTTCAAAACTCTTTTGATATGGGCCGAAGGCCACACCACCGGTAGCGTACACCCTCAGGTTAGGCCATATTTCATGGATGTTGCTCAGCCCGTGATATTCCATAACCTTTTTAAGCATAAGCTCAATCCATGATGGGATACCTGAAAGAGCCCCGATATCCCATTTCGGAGCTTGCTCGGCAATCTTCTGTATGCGCTCATCCCAGTCATCAATATTAAATATTTCCTCACCCGGGCGACAGTAATTTCTGAACCAGAAAGGGATATTACTTGTGCTAATGCCGCTAATATCCCCCTCAGTATATTCGCCATCCTCGTTAAGATTGGTACTACTGCTGAGCATCAGTATTTCCTTTTCAAAAAACTCAGCCGGAAGATTGAAATTTGATAAACAGGTAATTTGCTCTAAGCTGGCCTGCCTGGTTGCCTGTAGCATATCTTCTGTTACAGGTATTTTTTTGCTGACACCGCTGGTAGTTCCCGAGCTCAGAGCCAGGTAGCTTGGCTTCCCTGGCCAGGAAATGTCAGGTTGGCCCTGTTCCATTTTGAGCCACCAGTCGCTGCGCATTTTGTTATAGTGATAAACAGGCACACATTCCGCAAAGCTTTCTCTTATATTATCACTTTTCAAAATGTCCTTAAAATTGAAGTGCCTGCCAAATTCGGTGTCCTTTGCCTTATCCAGTAAGTTATAAAGGGTTTTCTCCTGAAGCCCCGCCGGGTCATCGTCACCGGATAACTTTCCCTTTAGCTCTATAGCCTTCTTTATTATGTTTCCCAGTATGGTCATTGGTTCAAATGGTTTTTCCCAGGATAAGAACCAAAATAATACCTGACCTTATTTTGGGGTTAAAACCGGATTTAGGAAGGAGAAGCTTGTATGATGAGGGAGTTTTCTTCTACAATATGTGGCTTTTGTGTAACTTATTGACTTGCTTTATGGCTGAATTTTTTATGAATGGAAATAGCCATTATTGGCGGCGGTGCCGCGGGGTTTTTTGCAGCAATTTCAGCAAAGCAGCATCATCCGGATGCTAACGTTACCATCTATGAAAAGTCCGCTAAGCTATTAGCCAAAGTCAAAGTATCCGGTGGAGGGCGATGCAATGTAACCCATGCATGCTTTAACATTTCTCAACTGGCCAAATTTTATCCCAGAGGTTCAAAGCAGCTAAAAAAAGCCTTTGGTACATTTTCTACTCAAAATACAGTAACCTGGTTTGAGCAGCGGGGAGTAAAATTAAAAACCGAGCCTGATAACCGCATGTTTCCGGTTACCGACGACTCCCAGACGATTATTGATTGTCTTATCAGGGAAACAGTAAAGCTCGGCATAAACATAAAGCAGAACTTCCCGGTATCAGGCCTTCATTCGGTTTCAAAAGGCTATTTACTCAAAGGGAAGGATGGCCTGACTGCAATGGCTGAAAAGGTAATAGTCACTACAGGGGGCAGCCCCAAACCGGAAGGTTTTAAATGGCTGGAGCAACTGGGGCATAAAATTGAAACACCTGTACCGTCATTGTTTACTTTTAATATGCCTCACGAGCCGATAAAGAAGCTAATGGGGCTTACGGCAAACCATGTTTCAGTACGTGTGCAGGGCACGAAACTGAAAGAGGAAGGCCCTCTGCTCATCACTCACTGGGGTATGAGCGGACCGGCAATACTCAAGCTTTCTGCCTATGGAGCCAGAGTGCTTCACCAGCTCAATTACAATTTCAAGATCCAGGTCAACTGGCTGGGCGAATTGACTGAGGCAGATATACAGCAGATACTTTCAGAACAGGCAGGAAACCACACCCGGAAAAAGCTGCAAAATGCTAATCCGTTTAACATACCCAACAGGCTATGGGATTTCCTGCTTTCTAAAATTGAACTCAGAGAGGATATTACCTGGGGTGAGCTGGGTAAGAAGGGCCATAACAAACTGGTGAACATCCTCATCAATGATATCTACGAAGTACAGGGGAAAACTACTTTCAAAGAGGAGTTTGTAACATGCGGCGGGGTAAGCCTGCAGGATATTGATTTTAATACTATGCAAAGCCGGAAGATGCCGGGCATTTACTTCGCCGGAGAAGTGCTTGATATTGATGGTGTAACCGGTGGTTTTAACTTTCAGGCTGCCTGGACCACCGGCTATATTGCAGGGCTTTTGAAATGAGCTGACCAATTGTAAATCAGGTGGTTTTACCTGCCGGTGGGGTGGCTTCTTCTGCACTTAGCTACACTTTACTTCCATTCAGCTAATAAAGTTGGAATTAGATGCTGATTTTGATAAATCATAGGTTATTGGTGCTCACACACCTATCGATTTTACAACCTAAAACCAACTATTATGACCAAATTACCCTACCAAAAATTATGTCTGTTACTTAAGGTTTGCTTTAAACAGCACATGCTTTTAGCATTAATATTCTTTATGGCAGCGGGTACAGCTGTCGCTCAGAATTTTTCTGCTACATGGACGCAGGGGCAGCGCCTGGCTCCCGACTTCACAGGGACTTTAAAGGTATCCAATCATACGTCCTCAGCCGTTGAGGATTACTATGTTGAATTTGAACTTAACCCTTACTACTCTCAGGTTACCAGCTACTCCGGTACTATTTCATCACTTGGAAACAACCGGTATAAATGGACACCACCTTCATGGGGCGGAGGTACTGCGCTTGGAGCCAATGCTTCAGTGGATATATCGGTAAATGCCAAATATGCGGGTATTTCCATACCTCCCTTTAATGCCACCATGCATGGTTCAAACATCAGTGCGTCGGGGTTTGAGGTAGAGAATCTGAGCCCTTTATTCCCTTCTCCATGTGGCAAGCCCCAGTGTGCCCCGGCTTCAGGTTACGATCCGTCTAAAAAGATCATAGCCTATTACATATCCTGGGGTGTATATGGAAGGAATTTCCATGTACAAAATATCCGGGCAGATAGGATGACCCATATCAATTTTGCCTTTGCCAACATCAATCCTTCAACGTATCGTATTGTGGTAGGTGATGAGTTTGCCGACCTGCAAAAGGAAGGAGGCAGCTTTGACAAGCTTTACCAGTTAAAGCAGTACTATCCGCACCTGAAAACTTTGATATCCGTAGGTGGGTGGACATGGTCTACGCATTTCTACGAAGCTGCCGCTACAGCAGCCAACCGCAAGGCTTTTGCAGAGTCTGTCCGTGAATTTTTAGTAAAGTATAAATTTGACGGAGTAGACCTGGACTGGGAGTATCCCGGTGGTGGCGGCAATGACGCAGGAAAGGGCAGCCCTGAAGATGGAGTAAACTATACAAAACTTGTACAGGCCATCCGTGCCGAACTCGATGCCCAGCAGACCATTGATGGTAAATACTATTATATCACTGCAGCAGTAGGTGCCGGTACTTCAAAGATTGACGCGATGGATGTACCCGGTTTCTTTAATGTGGTAGATTGGGTCAACATTATGACGTATGATATGAATGGGGCATGGGCCAATTATACAGGGCATCATGCACCTCTGTACAACAGTGCCGGTGACGGGGTCGGCAACCACCCCGACGGTTCTCCGATCATTGATCCGAAATTTAACGTTAACTCTGCTATCATGCACTACATCAGTAAGGGAGCTCCTGCCAGCAAAATTACGGCAGGGCTACCCATTTACAGCAGGGAGTGGCGCAATGTGCAGGCCGGAGATTCTCACGGGCTTTATCAGCCTTCTACTGCCACTCAGCCGCCTCCGGGCTCCTGGGATGAACCAGGGCAGCCATCTGGTGTACATGATTACAAAGATCTTGTATCTGATTTTATCAATAAAAATGGTTATACACGGTACTGGGATGACGTGGCCAAAGCTCCTTACCTCTATAACCCTAATCAAATGGGCGGCCATTTTATCTCTTATGAAGACAATCAATCACTTGACTACAAAATTGATTATATTCATAGTAATAGCCTGGCCGGCGCTATGTATTGGGAATCTACACAGGATGTAGCTTCGGGATCTAACTCCCTTATTGACAAGATATATGATGGCATTATGGCTGGAGGCTGCTCCCCAAACTGTCCGAATAACCCACCGGTGGCGGGCATTTCAAGCCCTTCCAGTGGAAGCAGTTTCATACAGGGAACCGATATTACCATAACAGCCACAGCATCTGATGCGGATGGAGTAGTCTCAAAAGTAGAGTTTTATGCCGGACAGACTAAATTGGGTGAGGACCTTAGCTCACCTTACAGTTATACCTGGACCAATGCTCCTCTGGGATCGCATAGCCTTACAGTAGTGGCTACCGACGATGATAATGCACAAACTACTTCAGGAGCTGTAAGCATTACAGTAAATGAGCCAGGGTCAAATGAAGCTCCGTCAGTAGCCATAACAAGCCCGGCTGAAGGAACAGCCGTTTTAGAAGGTGCCGCTATCACTATCACGGCGGATGCATCTGATAATGACGGAAACGTAGTGCTTGTAGAGTTTTATGAAGATGGTAACAAACTGGGAGAAGACACCTCGGAGCCTTTTAGTTATACCTGGAATGGTGCAGCCGTGGGGGCCTATGGACTTACTGCAAAAGCCACTGATAATGAAGGAGCAGCAACTATTTCAGCTGTTGTTAACATAACCGTTGAGACATCCGGCGGAGGTGATTGCGGGGGCTTGCCGCAATACGTGGCCGGTACCAGCTACAATCAGGACCAGGAGGTGAAGAATCTGAATCAGAAATTCAGATGCAATGTACCCGGCTGGTGTTCGTCAAATGCGGCATGGGCTTACGAGCCCGGAGCAGGACAGCACTGGCAGGATGCCTGGTCGTTGCTGGGAGACTGTGGAGGTGGAGATCCTGATCCGGACAATGAGGCTCCTTCTGTTTCCATTACTTCACCTGCCAATGGAGCTGATTTCAATGAAGGCGACAATATTACCCTTACTGCTTCAGCCACCGATAGTGACGGTACCGTTGCCAAAGTGGAGTATTTTCATGGAAGCACTAAAATTGGTGAGGCAATATCTGCTCCATACACTGTCACATGGAGTAATGTAAGCGCCGGCTCTTATACGGTAACAGCCAGGGCCACTGACAATGACGGAGCCACTGGTACAAGCACAGCCATATCTGTTTCAGTAACTACTACAGGTGGTGGAGATTGCGGGGGCTTACCCGTATGGTCTGCTTCCGAGATATATACGGGAGGTGATCAGGTGCAGTACAATGGTACTAAATATCAGGCCAATTACTGGACTCAGAACAACAATCCGGCAGAATTTTCTGATCCATATGAACATTGGACTAATATAGGAGCATGCGGTAGTAGCGCTGCCAGAACAGTGTCCTCAGGAATTTCAAAAGCTGATGAGTCAGGATTTGAATCTTTCAGCCTAAAACAGAATTACCCAAATCCCTTTTCAGCATACACAGTCATCGATTTTTCTATCCCTGAAAGTTCACCGGTTAGTCTGGTGATTTACAACAGCCTTGGAGCGGAAGTGCTCCGGGTTGTGGATAACGAGTTAACTGCAGGACAGTATCACTATGAATTGAATACCACCAGCTTACCAAGCGGTTTATACCACTGTCAGTTAAAGTCAGGTGGGCGTGTAATGACCCTGAAAATGTTCAAAAAATAACCTTCTTTTCCCCGGGACTGGTCTGGTTTATTCCAGACTGGTCCTTTTCTGAAAATCATTGATTATAAATATAAGATTATCCTTATGCAATATATCTATAAAAATATATCCTGCCATATTGCTATGTTTTTAATGGTAATACTGGCCTTTCTGGTCTTACCGGGCCAGCTATTTGCTTACGAACTGGACTGCAGCAGCGTACAGGCATGGAGTTCATCCACGGTTTATACCGGCGGAGCCGAGGTGCAATATAATGGCAATAAGTACCGCGCTAATTACTGGACACAGAATAACAATCCGGAAGAATACTCCGACCCCTATGAGCACTGGACCAACCTCGGGCCGTGTGATGGATCAGGCAGCAATCAGCCTCCTTCGGTAGCGTTGACAGCACCGTCAAATGGAGCTACTTATACAGAAGGTGATAATATCCAACTGCAAGCCAGTGCTTCGGATGCCGACGGTAGCGTAGCCAAAGTGGAATTTTACCAGGGGCAGACCAAATTGGGAGAAGACACTTCGTCGCCGTACAGTTTAACTTTAAGCAATGCCAGTGCAGGTAGTTTTTCATTTACAGCAAGAGCTTTTGACAATGAAGGTGCCAGCACGACATCATCAGTGGTATCAGTAACAGTGAACAGCTCGGGTTCTGGAGGAAGCTGTTCGGGTGTGCCTCAGTATGTGGCAGGTACGGCTTATAGTCAGAATCAGGAGGTGCAAAATGTCAGCAAAAAATATCGCTGCGATATCCCGGGGTGGTGCTCTTCGGCCGCTGCATGGGCTTATGCTCCGGGTGAAGGTCAGCACTGGCAGGATGCATGGACCTATGTCAGCGACTGCGATGGCGGTGGTGGTGATAATGAAAACCCTTCGGTTAGTATCACTTCTCCGGCTAATGGCAGCACCTATACTGCAGGTGACATCGTAAGTATATCAGCAAGTGCCAGCGATACAGATGGTACCGTTTCGAAGGTTGAGTTTTTCAGGAACGGAACCAAAATAGGTGAGGACACCTCCAGTCCGTATCAGGTAAACTGGACCAGCCTTGCAGGAAACTACTCTCTGACTGCCAAAGCTACTGATAATGACGGAGGTGCTGCTACTTCTGCTGCTGTATCCATAACAGTGGAATCTTCAGGTGGCGGTGGCGACGGTGAGCTACCCAAGCGACTTATAGTAGGATACTGGCATAATTTCAACAATGGCTCCGGTACCCTTAAGCTCAGGGATGTTTCTGACAAATGGGATGTAATCAATATAGCCTTTGCGGAACCTTCCACCCCGTCGGGAGCTAATATGACTTTTGCACCTGACCCTGCCATTTATCCTTCTGTTCAGGAGTTTAAAGACGATGTGGCATTACTTAGAAGCAGGGGTAAAAAAGTTTTGATATCTATTGGTGGAGCCAATGGGGCCATAGATGTCAGCAGCAGTTCGGATGCACAGGCATTCAGCAGCAGTATGATCAGCCTAATTAATGAATATGGCTTTAGTGGCATGGATATCGACCTGGAAGGGAGTTCATTATCTCTGGTTTCGGGCGATACCGACTTCAGGAACCCTACCTCACCTAAAATTGTACACTTCATAGCTGGGGCGCAAACTGTGATCAATAGCTTTGGCTCTGACTTTATCCTTTCCATGGCTCCGGAAACCGCCTTTGTGCAGGGTGGGTACAGTACTTACGCAGGTGCTTACGGCGCATATCTTCCTGTAATTTATGCTTTCAGAAATCAAATGGACTATATCCATGTGCAGCATTACAACTCAGGTTGTATGCTGGGGCTGGATGGCCGGTGCTACTCTCAAAGCACACCTGATTTTCATGTGGCTATGGCAGAAATGTTGTTGCAGGGTTTCCCCGTAGCCAGTAACCCTGCCGATTTCCCAGCTTTAAGGGTAGATCAGGTTGCTATAGGCTTGCCTGCCGCTCCGGCTGCTGCGGGTGGAGGATACACTACACCGGCTAATGTACATAAAGCACTGGATTACCTGATCAAAGGTATACCTTTTGGAGGAAGCTACACACTGATAAACTCCGGTGGATATGCTGACTTCAGAGGCCTGATGACCTGGTCAATCAACTGGGATATTGCCAATGGCTATGAATTTTCCAACAGCCACCGGCCGTATCTCGATGCACTGGATGGCGCTCTTACAGCACGGATGGCATCCGGTGAGGAGCAGCTTCAGCCAAAGGAAAAGGTTATGGGCGGATATCCTAATCCCTTTACTTTCGGGGCAACCATCGATTTTCATGTGAAAACCAATGGCCATACTTCGCTAGTCGTTTATGATAATGTAGGAAAGCGCGTGGCGGTATTGATTGATGGACCATTGAACAGCGGTCATCACTCCGTAAAGTGGAATGCCAGCAGCGTACCCACCGGTATTTATTTCCTCAGACTGACTACAGGAGGTGATGTGATCAATTACAAGATGTACAAAGAATAACTTTTCTTACTGATTGGGTTAATTAAAAATGTAAGGGCCCGGGAGCATATTGCTCCCGGGCCCTTACAGTTTAATTGAGCCGGAGCTTTACACCGAGGGCAAGGCTGAATACGTCCGAAATTTGCAAGCTCTCACTGTTTTGCATATAACTCAAAAACTCCAGATCATAAGTACCCAACTCATAATAAAAATCAAATGATTTTATGCGTTCCCGCTCACCGATATCCATCTGTATCCGTCCGCCTATGAATGCTCCGAAACGCAGTGATGTGGCCCACCAGTAATATCCTTTCGGATATTCATTGGGAAGAATGGTATCAAACTGGCTTCCGAAGGAATAGCTCAGGTAAGGCCCGATAGAAAACGGTATCAGGGTATATTCCTCATTTAAGGTAATCTTCCAGGGCGAGTATGTCATTTTTAGAGATGTGCTTATGATATGGTCTCCACCGATACTTTTGGGTAAATAACCAAAATAAAAATCTGTTTCAAGCTTTCCTTTGCCATGAAGATATCCCGTGCCGATTGAGAGGAAGCCGATATTTCCGGCAAATTGTACCTTTAAGTGGTCAGGGATTAGCCAGCTTTTTTTTACCTCATCATCTTGCCCTGAAGCAGTAAAAGCACCTGCGAACAAAAGAAATATAACAGTTAGGTTTTTCATTAGTAATTAACAATTTCTATTTGGGCATCAGTTGGGTTTAATGTAACTATGGCATAACCACCTTTCTGGGTAGTGGTGGTCACGAAGTACCGTACGCCATCGTCATAATATTCGTCATCCGAAAAAGAATGGCGGTGACCATGCAGGGAAAATAAAACATTGGGGTCAGCAGATAGCAGAGAGGCATATTCTTCCTCGAGGTCAGGATCGAAATCACCATCAAAGGGAGGAATATGAGATATAACAATTATTTTTTTATTGTCAGGGTTGTTCTCCAGTTGGCTACGCAGCCATACAAGGTCAGGAATGGTGCCGTCAAATTCATACTCCCTTGAGTTGGTATTGAGCATAATAAATTTGTAGTTGCCATATTCAAACGAATAATCCATGGCTCCGTACATTTCCTGATAAACCTTTCGGCCATTGGCGAGCAGATCATGGTTACCGATCACCGTAAGGTATGGGAATTTGACCTTGGACATGATATCATGTACCCATTGAAATTCCTGAGCCAAGCCGAAGTCAGATATATCTCCGGCATGTACCACAAAATCAATGTCGTTATATTGGTTGATGCTTTTGACAAAATCTTCTGTTTCATCATAAAACCGCTGAGTATCACCCATTAAAGCAAATCTAATGGTAGTCGGGGCAGGTTTTTCCTTTATCAAAGCAATATTTCTGGCGGTAAGGTCCTTCTCGTCATCCTCAAGAATAATCTGGTTAGGGTTGTATTCAAAACAGGACGTACATGCTAAAGCCAGGGCAACAAATAGTATGGTTTTTTTCATTTTCAATCTCCTCAGACAATCATAAAAACGGGCGCTAAATTAAAATGTTCGTTTTTTTTCAGGCGATATGTTGCGCCCCGGAAGTGCTTTACAGGAATGTAACACGCAAGTAACACTACATGAATAATTTATCGCCGGTAGGCCATGATTTTTGATGATGCTCCCCATATAAAAGAATTATAAGGAAAGTGGCATCGTAAGAAATATCAAAACCCTGAGCAAAGTAGTTCCTAACCGTGGCGATTATTACACGGAAGCTGATGGTACAACTATTTCCTTAACAGAAAAGAAAGCTTTTTCAATGACTCCGCTTGAAGCGGAAAGGGTTTCACTGATCTGAATAAGCCTGTTTTGATGTGTTTCTATTGATATGGAGTTTCTGCATTTTGCTGCTGAAGCATAACGCGGTATAGTTTTTTCCTTTATGAAAAGTATAACATTATAAAAAGCAAAAATCATGATTGAGATATTAACCAGCAACCACGATAATGCGGTAGCTATCCGTATGAACGGTGAGCTTACCACGAAAGATTATGAACCAGTAGTGAGCCTGCTGGAGGATAAAATAAGCAAACATGGAAAAATCAATCTCTACTGCGAAGTAGGCGAGCTGGAAGAGGTGGAGCCTGGTGCTATATGGAAAGATTTGAAATTTGATGCCCGGCATTTTAATGATTTTGAACGTGTGGCCATGGTAGGTGACAAGCAATGGCTGGAATGGGGAGCCAAATTTGCCAGGCCATTTACTTCAGCTCAGGTGGAATACTTCGATATGTCGGAGAAGGCCAGGGCCATGCAATGGGTAGTTGCAGAATCGAATGTACCACACTAATGCACGGGAGTAATTATATTATGTATGACGCAATCAACACTTCAACTTATTGATGAGGAAACAGAAAAGACTCCGGTGGGAGAAATTGCAGACCTGGGGAATCAGGAAAACTGAGCGTAAGCGGCTGGTAATTGTTGGGGGTGGATTTGCCGGACTTCACCTTATTAGAAATCTTCAAAAGAGCGACATCCAGGTTGTACTTATTGATAAGCGCAACCACCATACCTTTCAACCTTTACTTTACCAGGTTGCTACTTCAGGTCTGGAGGCTGACGCGGTGGCATATCCACTGAGGAAGCCATTGCGCAGACATCCCGATTATCATTTCAGAATGGCTGAGGTTAAGCTCATAAAAGCCGGAGACAATGTGATTGTTACCAACCGTGGAGCCCTTGCCTATGACTACCTTGTGATAGCCACAGGTGCGCGTACTAATTATTTTGGCATAGAAAGTATTCAAAAACACGCGTTGCCAATGAAAAGTGTGGACGAAGCACTCAAAATCAGAAACCGGATTTTACAAAACTTTGAGGACGCCTTGCTTACCCATGATCCGCATGAGCGCCAAAAGCTTACCAACGTGGTAATAGCCGGTGGAGGGCCTACAGGTGTGGAGCTGGCGGGGTCAATTGCTGAATTCCGCCGGTATATTATGCCAAAAGACTATGCTGACCTTGATACGGAGCGGTCCAGAATATACCTTATCGAACTTTTACCGGAATTGCTGGCTTCCATGTCTGATGAGGCCTCTGCCAAATCGGAGTTGTACCTGCAGCAGCTTGGTGTGAATATTAAAAAGGAAACCAAAATACTCAGCTACAATGGTGAGATAGTTGAAACAGATGGAGAAAATATACCGGCTAAAACTATGATATGGACAGGGGGAGTGTCAGGTGCATTTCCCGAAGGTATTAATGATGAACTGATCACCAAAAAAGGAAGGATAAAGGCTGATACCACCGGGAAGGTAAAAGGGTATGAGCGAATATTTGCATTGGGGGACGTCGCTAGCATCGAGACCGATGAATACCCAAATGGCTATCCGCAGTTGGCATCTGTTGCCGTACAGCAGGGAAAATTCATGGCGGAGAACATTATACGGATGAGTAAGGGAAAACCATTAAAACCTTTCAAATATAAAAATAACGGAACTATGGCCACAATAGGCCGTAAAAAGGCCGTTGTAGATCTGCCAGGCCTAAAGTTTCAGGGTGCCGCTGCCTGGTTGGTATGGCTTGGGGTACACCTTTTTTCCCTGGTGGGTTTTAAAAACAGGCTGGTAACTTTTATAAACTGGGCCTGGAGCTACATCAGGTACGACAGGGAAACACGACTCATTATTAAAGATTAGGGAGCTCGCCCAGGTTAAAAAATAAGCTCCTATTATGAAAGCAGGCCGGAGAAATATAGAGATCAGCAATGAAGACAAGGTGATCTACCAGGGGCAGGGAGTGAAGGCAGATATTATTAACTACTACAAAGAGGTAGCTCCTTTAATGCTGCCACACCTTGCAAACAGGCCGCTTATGCTGCAACGTTTTCCTGATGGTATTCATAAAAATGGTTTCTACCAGAAGGAGGCTTCAGACTATTTTCCAAACTGGATAAAGACTGCTACAGTATCGAAGGAAGGAGGGAAAGTTAACCATACCATTTGTAATAATGTAGCTACCCTTGTGTATCTGGCTAACCAGGCCACCATAGCCTTCCATACCTGGCTATCAATCATACCTGAGGTCAATTATCCTGATAAATTCATTATAGATCTTGATCCTCCCTCGGATGAATTTGTAAAGGTGAGAACTGCTGCACTTATTATTAAAAGTTTTTTTGATGAAATAGGAGTTACCTCTTTTGTGATGACCACAGGCTCTTCGGGTGTACATATCGTAGTGCCGCTGGACGGAAAGGCTACATTTGATCAAAGCCGAAAAATAGGAGGGAAAATAGCCATTTATCTTACGCGGTGGCATTCTGATGTTTTTACCACAGAGAAATTCATTAAGAAAAGAGAGGGGAAAATATACTTTGATATTCAGAGAAACGGCTATGCGCAGACAGCGGTCTCTCCTTATAGTTTAAGGCCCCTGCCTCATGCCCCTATAGCTACCCCATTGCATTGGAGCGAACTGGATAATAAAAATATACATTCGCGAGCTTTCAATATAAGCAACATATTGGATAGACTGGCGGTCGTTAGCGATCCCTGGAAAGGGATGAGGCGACATGCCACCGGCATACAAAGGCTAACAATGAAGCTCAAAAAAGTGCCTGTTTCACGGGTCAGTTGATCGCTTTGTGTGTAAAATACTCCACAATGAGGCATATAATGTCCTTCGCCGGTAAATGCCAGCCGTATTAAAAGCTTCATATAAATCCTAAAGGGAGCCCTTTAGCTACTGCATGGCCTTTTTAATCTTTTCTGGCATGTATTTTTAGGCTATTTCAGTATCTAACCACAAACTAATTGACTTATGAAAATTTTAAAGAATCATCTACCTGTTTTTGGTCTGGTTATATTGCTTTTTAGCTGTGGGCCAGGTTCGGAAGATCGACGAGATACAATGGAGGATAATGGAGAGCTTAATGAATCTGCAGAGGACATTACCGATGAAGATATGAATACCGAAAATGTTGAAGAAATGGCCTTTGCCGACATACACAGCGCCAGTGGCAGCACCCTTACAGGAAAGGCTACCTTTACCAATACCGGAAATGAGCGGGTAAAATTTGAGCTTAATGTTGAAAATGCCAAACCAGGATCACATGCGGTACATATTCATGAAAAGGGTGATTGCAGTGCTAAAGATGCAAAATCAGCCGGCGGACACTGGAATCCCACCAATGAAAAACACGGTAAGCGGGGTAACCCTCCGTTTCATAAAGGAGACATCGGAAATATGGAAGTAGACACTGATGGCAAAGGTTCAATGTCTATGACGATAGAAGGCTGGTGTATTGATGGAGACAGTCTTTGCAGTATTATTGATAAGGCGGTGATCATACATACCGGAGCAGATGATTTTACTTCTCAACCCTCAGGTGCTGCCGGTGACAGGATAGGCTGTGGCGTAATTAAAAACCAGTAATAAGTACAAAGCCGGACATCCGGATACTCAATGAAATTTGCAGAATCATTACCCGGCTCGTTTCAGGATTTCTTTCTCAACGTTGCAGGGATAGGTCGTTTTACCAGACGTTTTTTTAAACAACTACTAAAGCCACCACTGGAGTGGCGGGAAGTGCTGAACCAGGCGTATCAACTGGGATACAACTCCTTGTTTTTAGTCAGCATAACAGGCTTCATCATTGGTCTGGTTATGACTTTGCAAACCAAACCCACTATGGAGCAGTTTGGTGCTGAGTCATGGCTGCCGGCCATGGTTTCTATATCTATTATCAGAGAGATAGGTCCCGTGTTAACGGCGCTGATCTGTGCAGGTAAGGTAGGCTCCGGCATAGGAGCGGAGCTGGGCTCTATGAAGGTGTCTGAGCAAATAGACGCGATGACGGTGTCAGGAGCTAATGCTTTTAACTACCTGGTGGTGACCCGTGTGATAGCGACAACCATTACCATTCCTGTTTTAGTCATTTATGCCGACACCATTGCGCTTATGGGCTCATATGTAGGTGTTAATATTGAAGGAGATGTAAGCCCTACGCTTTTTTATAAGCAATCGCTGGATATACTGGTTTACACGGATGTGATCCCTCCGACCATTAAAAGCTTTTTCTTCGGGTTTGCCATCGGAATAATAGGGTGCTACAAAGGGACCACAGCCGATAAAGGTACAACGGGAGTGGGCAGGGCCGCTAATTCAGCAGTTGTGATTTCGTCATTATTCATTTTTGTCATAGACCTTATTGCTGTTCAGTTAACTCAGCTTTTTATCTGATGAATAAACAAGAGGAAATAGTGATTGATGTGAAGAATCTACATAAATCATTTGGTGATAATCAGGTGCTGAAAGGACTTGACCTGGAACTTCGTAAAGGTGAGAATATAGTAGTGCTTGGCAAAAGCGGAACGGGTAAGTCTGTGTTTATCAAATGTATTGTAAAGCTGATAGAACCCGACGAAGGTAAGCTGGAAGTATTGCAAAAGAATGTACAGCGCCTGACTGAAGAAGATGAGCTGAATGCCTTAAGGAGAAAAGTAGGCTTCTTGTTTCAGGGGGGCGCTCTCTATGATTCAATGACTGTTGAGGAAAACCTTCGGTTTCCGTTAAGAAGAATGCCAGATAAGCCTTCTGCCAGTGAGATCCGGGACAGGATACAGCAGGCCTTAAAAAATGTGGGGCTGGAGAAAGCCATCCATAAGATGCCCTCAGAGCTTTCAGGAGGAATGAAAAAGCGAATTGCCCTGGCCAGAACGTTGATCCTGCAGCCAGATATCGTACTTTATGATGAGCCGACCACCGGCCTTGACCCCGCTACATCCAAAGAGATCAGTGAACTGATTGTAGAAATGCAGGAAACCTACCGCACTTCGTCAATCATTATAACGCATGACATGTCGTGCGCGAGGATTACCTCCAACCGCATGAAAGTGATCAGAGACGGTGTGTTTCAATATGAGGGTACATTTGATGAGTTAAAAAGAACAGACGATGAGTGGTTACACGACTTTTTTGAATAATATGGGCTTTAATCAACAAAACTGATGAGTAGTAAAATTAAAAAAGATATAACGCTGGGTATATTTATTGTTCTCGGTCTGGTACTGTTTATAGGGCTGATCTATTATATAGGTAGTCAGCAGCAGCTTTTTGGCAGCAAGGTAAAGGTAACGGCTTTATTCAAAAATGTAGGAGGGCTACAGTCCGGCAATAATGTGAGGTTTTCGGGAATCAAGGTGGGTACGGTTAAGGGAATTGAAATAGCTACCGACTCTACTGCGAGGGTCACCCTCCTGATCAATGAAAATGCAAGTCGTTTCATTAAGCAGGATGCATTTGCCACCATTGATTCGGATGGGCTTATGGGCAACAAAATAGTAAGTATCTCGGCAGGGTCGGCTCAGGCCCCCGTTTTGAAAGACGGCGATGTTCTCAAAACCAAAGAGCCGGTAAGTATAGATGACGTTATAGCCTCATTCAAAAGGACTTCCGACAATGCCCGCGAACTAACAGGTAATCTCAATGAAATAAGCCGGCAGATAAAGAATGCGGAAGGATTATTAGGAAAGGTAGTTTCTGATTCCGTGCTGGCGGGCAGGGTATCTCACATAGTTGGGTCAATAGAAAAGACCAGTGTAAATGCTGCCCAAATTACCGATCAGATTGAGCTGGCAGCGATGAGACTGAACAGCGGAGACGGCTTACTGGCCAGGGCTATACATGATGAAGAACTTGGCAAGTCTGTTGAAACGACACTTGATTCGGTAAGGTATGCAGGGAAGAACCTGGCTGATGCCAGCCGTGACCTGAAGAGGTTTATGCACCGGCTGAATGATAACGAAGGCTTACTTGACAAATTGCTCAATGACAGTATTACCGCCAGGAATCTCCAGGAGACCATGTACAACGTGAAAACAGGGACTGAAGACCTGGATGAGGTGATGAATACCTTAAACAATAGCTGGCTTTTGAATCTGTTTTCCAGGAACAAAAAAGAGGGAAAAGATAAGACAGAGCGATAGTTTACCTTATAACAGGCTTCGAGGGCAGTTTTACATAGAAAGTAGAGCCTTTTCCTATTTCACTTTCAGCCCATATTTTACCCCGGTGGCGCTCCACAATTTCCCTGGAGAGGTAGAGACCGAGGCCAAGCCCGGAGTTGTGATAGCTCAGTGCATGGGCACGACTGAAGCGCTTGAAAATATTATCGAGTTCCTCTCCGGGAATACCTATTCCCTTGTCTTTAACAGTAATCAACACCTCATCGTTTTCTTTTTCGGCTTTGAGAAGTATATCATTATTGTCAGGTGAGTATTTCACTGCATTGTTAAGCAGACTGTCCAGAACCTGCTCCAGCCTTTCTTTGTCGCCATACATTTTACCCTTCATGTTATAATGACATTCGATCTGGTGTTTTTTGGATATGTTTCTGGCATTATTGCTGCAAATCTCCAGCACCTCTTTAAGATTAAAATAACTAAAATTATATGGCAGCCTGCCGGTATTTGTGGTGCTCACATCAAAGAGTCCCGTTATGAGGCGGTGGAGTTGATTAATGTAACTATTGGCTTTGCCCAGATAGTTTCTTAGGGTAGTATGGTCGAGATCTTCTATATCCAGCAGCATAAGCTCAATATAAGCTTTGATCGTAGTCAATGGAGTTTTGAGTTCGTGGCTGGCCATTTCTATGAATTCGTCTTTTTGGAGGATAAGCCGCTCTTTCTCCTCAGCGAGTTTAGTGAGTTCATCGTAGTATTTCACCTTATCCGTGACATCCATGATCATCGAAACAAACCCCATAATTTCACCCTGATCATTAATGTCAGGCAGATAGATGACCTCCAGATGCTGTTGTACATCTTTTTTTGGCTGTATTTTTATTTCAAAACTCTGTACTTTCCCCTGTAGTACGGCCTCAATATTTTTGGAAATATCTTTAGATAAATAAGGCGCCAGAAAATCTTCAACTTTCTTTCCCACAATTTCTTTTCTTGATGTATGGAAGTTCTTTACATAAGCTTCATTGACAAACCTGTATCGGTGCTCGTTATCAACATAAGACACCATTGCCGGTATGATATCAGTAATTAGCCTGAGGCGTTTATCAATGGTCCCCAGAGCCTCCGATGTTTCTGTTTGTTTTCTGCTTATGACCATGATATGATCGTTTTTCCGTACGATCTCCTGCCGGCTTAGCACTTCCTCAGTTATATCTTCCACACTATGTATAATATATTCAACATCCCCGGTATTATCCAGCACGGGAATGTTGGAAGGGCACCAGTAGCGTGTCTCAAATTCGGTGCACTCCGACGTTCTTTTGGGGATGTCGTAATGCTGGATGTCCATAATATGAGTTTTTCCGGTACGCAATACCTGGCTAAGGGATTCATTCAGTTTTTCTGTGGCTCTGGCTTCCGGTACGGCAGGGTTATCGGGAAATATATCAAAAATGTATTTGTTGATAATTTCCGACCTTTTGGTGAGCGTGGCAGAAAGGTAACTGTCGCTGGCTGCTACAATAGTTAAATCAGGGTTCAATATTAAATATCTACCAGGAAGATGGTTGAATATCTGTCTGTACTTTATGTCTACTTCAGGATATGACATGGCAATATTGAGGTTGACAGCTTCATAAGCGGATTTGAGCCTTACAAATTTTAAACATTTAAACTTTCATTTCACAGCAACAGTCAGAACCCCAAAATGTTTATAAAGCACTGGTACTCTTTACCTGCGGTACTGTCGCTCATTTAAAATCGTGGCCTCTTATTTGGTTTAATAGTATTAAAAGAAATATAGCCGGGAATGTTTAAGAAATTGAAAAGAACCTTATATCCGCCAGCTAAAAAACCTGTAATGGTATGGGACGGCAAATGTGGATTTTGCCAATACTGGATTACTGTCTGGAAAAAACATACCGGAGGGGCTATTGAATATGTTACTTTCCAACGACAGGCGGGCAGGTTTCCTGATATTCCAGAAAGTTATTTTGAAGGGGCCGTAAGGTTAATAGAGCCTGACGGCAGGGTTTATAATGGTCCTGATGCCGCCTACAGAAGTATGAGGTATTATAAACGCAGACCTGTGAGCTTTTTTCACAGGTGGTATACCCGTAGCGGTTTTTTCAGAGCAATCAGTGATTATGGTTATCACTTTGTCACTACACACCGGCCGTTTATGCTAAAGCTTTCGAAGCTGATATTTGGCAGCAGACCCTGACTCAGTGAATGGGGAAGGGAAGAAGGCAGGGCCAAATAACGGGTATTAAGCAAATTTATAAAGGAGACACCAACATTTTTGAATCTGTGTTTGCGACACCTGTTGGCACAGGTTACGGGTTTCAGGGGTAAACCTTCAGATTGTAAGCTTTGAAACATCTTAAAAAAGCAGACAGGCTATACCCTAGTCGGATATAGCCTGTCGAGGATTACCTGAACCAATACACTAGTGAGATGCTTCAGCTTTGGCGTTCACATTTTTTGAGACCGTGCTTAGCTTTTGGTCAGCATTTTTCTCTTCATCAAGAGTTTCTGCCAGCTTATTTTTAATGTCAGTGTATCCAAGGCGTTCTGCAAAAGTGCATACTGTTCCGTACCCAGCTATTTCATAATGCTCTACACGTTGTGCTTCTGCAATGAGTGCAGCATCCATCACCTCAGGGTCAGCGTCTTCCTTAAGCATATCCTGGGCTTCTTTGATGATCCCCTGCATAGCCTTACAGGTCTCTCCCTTTGGATCCATTTCCAGCTTTTTACACACTTCTTCCAGCCTTTGCTTTTGATTTTTGGTTTCTTCAAGGTGATGCTCAAAAGCCTTCTTAAGATCAGGGTTCGACGCTTTTTCTACCATTTTAGGTAGTGCATCTAAAATTTGAGTCTCAGCACTGTACAGATCTTTTAATTCATGCTTAAACAGGTCTTCGAGGTTATTTAGTTTATTAGCCATAGTCTTTAATATTTTTTTTAGTTTTAAATCTTTTGACTATGGTATTAGCAAAACTATGCCATTTTATAACTTATTGATAATCAATTCGCAGGAGTTCGTTTATGGGGAAATATATGCAAAGAGCGTTGAAAAATATCATCTACGCTGCTATATGGGCATTGATCTTACTTACAAGCTCTTTGATTTCAAACGGTTTTGCGATAAAACCATCAGCCCCGCTTCTCTTGGAAATCATTTCAATTTCGTTATTGGCTGAGAGTATGATTACGGGTATGTTTTGATATTTAGGAGATTTTTTCAGCATAACGGTTGTTTCCTCGCCACCCATCTCCGGTATCCATAAGTCCATTATTATCAGGTCCGGCTGATGGTTCTCTATTTTCTCGGGTACTTCTTCACATGTGGTACAAACATATACCTGAAATCCTTTCCCTGCTAATATTAAAGAAACGATCTCAATTATATCAGGATCGTTGTCGCAGAGCAAAACCTTTTTCTTCATCATCTACTATACTATTCCTTAGTTTCCTATCACTACTAAATAAACCGAACTACCGGATGGGTCTAACCTGAGGATTAATTTGAATCACTCACTATAACACTAATTAAGCAACAACAAAACTTACTTAAAGTTATAGAGAAATTAAAGTAATTCTAATCTGTCGCGGTTTTAAACAAGTACACAGGCCAGAAATGGCACTGAGTATGTTGTGTATGCCGGGTTTCCTGTTTTTGTTTTACACAGTAGACCAGGTTTCAAAGCTGATAGGATCTGAGAATCTTGGAAAAATTCTTTTTTCCACCAGCTCACCATGCTCGGAATAGATGAGTATTTGAGCCGGAAGATGTGTTTTTGCCAATGCAATAGCTTTATTTATGGCATCTTCTTTTGATGTACCGGCAATACCGTTGCCATGTAGCGGGTTATTTACAGTTACCCTCCATTCATCAGAGTGCTTTCTTACATAATAAGAATGTTCCAGTGTGTCCATAGTTAAAAATTTATGCCGCTTCAAACATTGCTTCTTCCAGCTCTTGTTTAAGTGGGTATTTGAAAAAATTATAAGATAATATGCCAATATACTTATTGATGATCCTTACAGTTGTAATGACGGCCTTCAAAGCCGTTACTTCATTGCTTAACACCTGTTCTGCATGCATTTTGTCGTTGCGCATAACCTCCCTGACGAAATCATCCAGATGCCTGAGTTCAATTCTGGGCGTCTTCAATCTCCAGTCAGAAACATAGATGATCTTTACCGGGTCAGGCAGTAATTGTATAAGGTCGGCTGATTCCGAATAAGTAAGGCTGCTGCGAAGGGTGTGAAGCACGCGCCCTATAACTTTTCCCGCCTTGAAATTGCAAGGAATCCCTAATGCCTCCTTTATCTCTTCCAGACAGCCACAATCATTCTTCACTAACTTATTGTAATCTATCTCCATGGCAGGATCATCATTTTAATGGTAGTTGAGTACACTATTTAAAGTATAAAATGATGCCAAAAAGGGGGTGCTTGATTAACTAACTTATTTATAGATAGTTATATAAGATGTTTAAACTCATTTTTTTGAAAAAATGTGGAAATAGACAGTTAAAAATGTGGAAAATTTCAAACGATACCGCAATCGTTTGAATGATTTATTGTCTATGATATAACCTCAACATGTGAGACAATTACGTGTAAGTGTAGCTTCAACCTCGTAGCCTGCTTCAGAGTATAATAAATTCCGGCGGGCACATATATCTACGCAGTCTTACAATAGAGTACATAGCATATTACTAAAAGTTCAAAACCTTCTAAAATCGATCGTCTGGCATGAATTTTTTACTTGAGTAAAGTAAAATAATGTCTAACCAAAAACAATTGAAGTTATGGGTAACAGAAGTAATAGCCGGATCAGAGAAGGGTTTTTCTGATGCCACTCAAAAAGCGCTTGATGAAGCTTCAAAAAGCGTTGATAACATAAGGTCTATCAATATCAGCAACATGAATGCGAATGTTGAGAACGGCAAAATAGTGTCATATGGAGTCAATGCAAAGATATCGTTTACCGTAGGGGAAAAGGATACAGAACGGTCAGCCGAGCATAAAAGAGAAGTGGCACACGCCCAAAAAATTAAGCAGTTTACAGGTTCGCCAAGGTTTATGAACCTGTAAACTGTTTTTATTACAAACTAATAATCCGTAGGATGATACCTTGTCCAGTACGGTTCATATCCGTAGTGTTTATAGATAGAATCAATAAATGTGCGGTCTGCATGAGCAGGCCATTCATCTTTATCAAATCCCGGAGCATTTTCAAGGTGCTCTTTCTCAATGTCAAGTATGATAGTATCTTGCCGGCTGGTGTCGAACTCCAGGGCTTCCATAGGTATGGCAAAGAGCTTTTCACCAAAGCCTAAGAAACCGCCAAAGGATAATACAGCATACGCTATAGTGCTGTTTTCCCAATCAATCATCAAATCTTTGATCTCACCGATATTTTCGCCTTTGGCGTTTACAACATCAGTTCCCTCAATAGTGGTAGCAGAGATAAGTTGTGTGTTCATGTTTGTTTGCATTTATGCGTGAATAATAAGAAGAGTGTTAAATACTTTCACTTTTCAATGCACACATGAAAAGCAAATGCCACAAAATTAAAATACTCTTTAACAGTAAGTTAGCATTTGTGACATTGGCTCATGTGGTATTTTACATACATCAATCTGTAAATAAACTTTCGCAATGATGTTATTTTTGCCAGTTTATCAGGGCACTGCCAAACCTGCCGGTCGGCTGAGGAATACGACTTTGATTAACGCTTTTTTCTTCACTTTCCGTGTCATCATATTCGTCCATACCCATCATATTACACAGGCTGTAAAGTTTTCTTTTTTTCTTTGAATTTCCTTCAAATGAATAGCTATGGTGGGCTTAGCTTCTTCATTATAGCTTAAAAATTTTCTAAGCTTCCTTTCCTCTGATTTTAGCAATTCTATCTGATCTGTAATCATCTGAGTGGGTTGTTTCTCTGGTATCATGGGCACAATAATTAATGATTTGAAAATAAGCTGATGATAATTTTTATCTCAGGTATTGTGATACATAAAAAAATGATGCCAGCCCAATTTATAAACTATAGCGGCTATTTGGCCGCATACCTGTGGGGAAATATACACATGTACTGTAGTCATTTGCCTGTTATTGTGGTTTCCGTGAGCAGTTATAAACTTTTTGCAGCTCATAGGAGTTTAAACACCTGAATGCTCCGGAAAGTAGAGCAGTTGAGGAAGGAAAAATGAGAGAGAAGCATCCCCGGTTTATCCAAACCACCATTGGATTTATATTTAAAATACAGTCTTATGCTGACGGATTATTGATAATCAATCAAGGTAATTATGTAATCCACTATAATATCATAAATGAGGCCTTCTATGGCCAGGAGAATAATAAACTGGTAAAACGAGACCTGGAGCCTTTGCATCCGGAAGTATTTAAGTACTGGATGGCCAAGCTGTAACATTGTACCCCTGATACCGGGGTTATTGATCACCATGTATGAAGACAGCCGGTTGTTTACTATCTGACCGGCTACAGGTATTTTCACATTCTTCTAAAAGTCCGCTGAGATCAGTTCTTCCTTAAGTTCCAGCTTATCAGTCTCTGTGATTTTTTGTAATTCCGTCTTATATTTTTTTAGTATTCTTCGGCCACCCCTGAAGTTGAATAAAGAACTTCTGGCATCATATTCCCCTTCGTTATATTCATCCTGAGTGGTGAAATATCCCACATAGTCATTGGTAAGGCCCAAAACCCATGCATGGTCGCAGCCCATCTCCATACTCAACGTTTTCAACTTCAGGCCTAGGGTAGTTGACGCTTCCCCCGGCCATGTAAACATAATGATATCGCCTATTCCTACAATGGAGACCCTTGTACGCTGATTCATGAGTCCGGGAATTGGTATCCTTAATGGAGGAAGCCAATCTTTTTTTGCCAGGGTTTTACTGTTAGCATACTTGAAAGAATATCCCGGAATGCCCAGCCATATCTTAGAGCTATAGCTGGTAAGGTTCGGAGCTACCGGTCGAAGATCTTCCAGAGCAGGTGCCGCCTGCCGTGCAAACTCTTCACCGATCCATTGCATTTTGTCGTAACCCCGTTCTATTACCCCTGCATCTCCCAATGCGCCCTGAAATAAAGCAATAGTCGGCTTAGCCGAATCCGGAGGGTTTTTTGATCCGATCAACTGCTCCATATTTCTTTCAATAGCTCCTATAACGTCCGCGCTATATTTTAAATTTGATGAACCAAGAGATCCTCCGTGAACCGCATAATTGATCATTCCTCCCAACCAGAGCCCCCTGTTATTCCTCAATAATAATATCTGCACCTCATCATCTACATGATACTCCCTGTTGTCTCTCCATTTGTTCTTTTGAAGTCCATCAGTGTGGAAGCCAGTGCGGTAAAGTTCCACGGGTTCCTGCTGTTCGATGGCCTTTAGTATACTTTCATGCACCTTGCTCACCATGTAATCGTAATTCTCCCTTTGAAAAAGGTCTGTAGCCAGTACAGCCAGGGGTAGCTTACGGGTCAGGGTACCGGGGCCGGAATGTGTATGCGTGGCAGAGATAAACAGTTGGTCCCGTTCAAAGCCAAGTGGCTTAAGAAGTTTATAGATACTGTTGACAAAGCGGTAGCTCACCCCGATCATATCCAGGCTGATAAAGAGAAGCTTTTCCTGGTCGTTTTGCAGAAATATCACTTTGCTTCTGATCGCATCATGGCGGCCAACAGAAGGCTTAAACATAAAGCAGTGAGGGATTTCGCCTTTCCAGTCAGCCTTTTCAAGCCTTCTGTTCTTCGACCCGTAGCCAGCCAGCGGGATGCCTATCTCGGGCTCAATATCGATACTGACTGCACTACCCCGCAATGTCCCCTGACCCAGGCACGATGGGACACCAGCTATAGTGAGTATTAAATAAAAGAACAGTCCGGGTTTGATAAATGTATCCATCAGTATTAATGTAAAACAGCAGTTGACAGACAAAAATTCTGCGCCGTAGGGCGTTGTTTATCTTAGTTTCTCTTAAAGCCTGTGGTTGTAAATTTTTTTATGCCGGTGGGTGAGTGCGCGTAAGAATGCGCATAACCGGCAGATGTCCCAAAGTAGTATCTTTGGGACATATATGTGGAGTGCCATATCAGGAATTTATAGCCATGCAGCTAAACAATACAAGCCGGTAAACCGCCATATGCAGGAATATTTATCATCTGGCGGCTTCCCCTACCTTTTCTAAAGTCAGACCAACAATGTTGCCCATAAGGTAGGCAAAAGTTTCCTCGTCTGTGGTCCATTTTCTGAAATTACCGGTGTGTTCATGGCATACCACCCCAGCCATTTTCCCATGTACATAAATGGGAACATCAAGCATGGAGTTGATTCCAAGAGGACGCAGATAAGTTTCTGAAAACTCCGCAGTACCCGGGTGTTTGTGTGCGTTTTCTGCAGCCAATGTACGTTGAGTGGCCACCGTTTTGAAATAATTAGGAAAATCGGAAGCTTTGAGAACTATACCTTCAGAATGCTCTTTAACAGACTTTACAAACAAATCCAGGCACTCAATGGCCGTGCGTTGCTGATTGTACAGCCAGATACTGGCGCGCTCCACTTCAATGGCTTCTACCAGAGCCTCAGTTATGCGCTTGGCTGTGGCTTTGAGATCATTCTCATAAACAGACCGCGTGGAAGTAAGGTCTGCAAAAATATTCATCTGTTTTCGAAGTTTGTCCACGGTGGTTTTCCCCGTCTCAATAATAGGAGAGTGGCCGTTAGTCTGTTTATCTCCCCCAAATTCTCTTTTAATCACCTTAAAGTGTTCCTCAAGAAGCTTGAGATGTTCCTCGTCATCCGGTTTCGATTTTGCTTCAATCGAAGTCATTTTTGCTAATAGCGACAACCTCGTACGCGCCTGGACACCGCCTAGCTCGCCTGCTTGCAGAAAATAGTCGAAAAGTTTTTGTGCCATGGTAACTGTGGTTTTTAATTATAATACTATCTGAATAGGTACGGCTTAGGTTCACTCTGGATCCTTATGTTAATAACCAATCTAAGGACAATAGTGTTTTTAATACTGTTGTGAAATAAAGCTTGAACCCGGAGGAGATGATAAGACCATAATTGCTTAAGTAAAAGCCCCTGTTTGAATCACAAAGTCACCGGTTTTCCAATCAAAGCTACCCAACCTTGGGTAGCTTTGGGAACCTTTGCTAGTATTAATAATCTATTTATACCTATGCAAAATTCGTCATCAACAATAAAATCAAAAAATATTTATGTTATAGCGTGCTGATGATCAGGCATATACGCTAATGAGGGCATAATGTGATATTTCCACAGGCAACGCTGAAAATTAGGCCACCGTATTTGTGTAGGTTGGTAGATGGCCATATGATACATTTTCCGACCAATGTTGTGCTTTGGTATACAAGGGATTTTAATCAAAGAAAACTTATGAAGCCTGTCACTCAATACACAAAAAGCGGTCGTATCAATATAGCCTATCAGGTATTTGGTGCAGGACCGGTTGATCTCGTCTATATTCCCGGCTGGGTTTCCAACATCGATTGTATGTGGGCTTGTCCCGAACTGGTTGATTTTCTGAAGGAGCTGGGCAAGGTCTGTAGAGTCATTCTTTTTGACAAACGAGGTACAGGACTATCCGATCGTGTTGTGGAGCTATCCACGTTAGAAGAGCGAATGGATGATATAAGAGCAGTTATGGATGCCGTTGGTTCGGAGAAAGCCATACTTTTTGGCCATTCTGAAGGAGGCTGTGTATCCACCTTATTTGCCGCCACCTACCCGGACCGGGTGATCTCTCTGATCACCTTTGGGATATTTGCCAAACGGAGATACTCTCCCGACTATCCCTGGGCACCAACAGATGAAGAGCGTCAGGAGGTCTATGATATGATCGAAAATAGCTGGGGAAGCGGGGAAATGTACCTGGAGTCACTGGCACCTTCAAAGGCAAACGATAAGGTGTTTATGGATTGGCTGGCCAGTTATTTCCGTTCCGGGGCTAGCCCGAGTGCAGCGATGGTGCTCACAAAAATGAATACACAGGTTGATATCATAGACATCCTGGGCTCAGTCAAAGTACCCACTTTAATGATACAGCGAACCCATGATATAGATGTGAAAATTGAAGAAGGGCGATTCATTGCAGAGCGTATACAAGGAGCCAGACTAGTGGAGTTTGACGGTAATGATCACCTTTTTTGGGTAGGGAATACCGAAGAAGTACTGGATGAAATACGGACATTCATATTAGGAATTAAGCCAAAAGAGCGCTACGAGGAGCGACTGTTTACATTTGTTACCGCCAGGGTAGTGTCTTCTGTACTTATGCCATCCGACCGCCAGCTTATTGATCAGTTTGTAAAACAATACCGGGGGAAGGTTGTCCGGCATAACCAGGATACTTTTACAGCTACCTTTGAAGGGCCAAGCAAAGCCGTCCATTGTAGCTTAGACCTTGCCAGTGCTTTTCGGAGAAGGGATGCCCGGTTGGCCTTTGGTATTCACATCAAAGAAGCTACCGCTGATGAGGCCTACTTCGTAAATAGTGATACAGAAGAATGTCTGGGAGCGATGCTTAAACATGCAAATGCCAATCAAATACTGATCACCCAGACTGTGAAGAGCCTGTTATCAGGTGCCGGACTGAATTTTACTAAATTTAAACCGTTTTTCGAAACAGGATCCTGCGAATCTGTTTTACTCTACCAGGTGTCGGATCAGGCGTTAACCGGCGGACCTTCAAACGGCCTGCCGCACATACAGCTGCCGCAAAACGATTCATTTCTGGAAAATGTGCTCCAAAGCATTGAGGCGCATCTGGATAATACCTGCTTTGGGGTAGAAATGCTATGCAGAGAAGTGGCCATGAGCGAGCGGCAGCTGCAGCGAAAGCTCAAAGCCATTACCAATAAGTCACCCAACCAACTGATCACCTCCGTGCGCCTTCACCGGGCAAAAGAACTCATGCTCTACAGCCAGGATAATATCGCAGAAGTGGCCTATCAAACAGGCTTCTCCAACCCCTCATACTTTTCAAAATGCTTCAAAAAGGAGTTTGGGTTGAGTCCATCGTCCATGCTTCAAAGCCAGAATTGATGACCGGTTTTTTAAAATGTAAAAGAATTAGCTAAGCATCGCGAGTTTAATAACTGGAATGATAAGTTTTGAATAGTCAACTATAAAGTTTGTTTTAGGAAAATAATTGATTTGTAAACAACTATAAAGTTTTTATATCAATTTTGATTAAATTTGTATTGTAATGTTGAATAGATGGCTACAAAAACGGAGGTTGAGCAATTTTTAAGGGAATTTAAGGAGAAAATGAAATTGACTGACGTCTTTTTTCGAGACGATCGGGGAAAGAATGCTCAAACCCTGGCTGATTTAGAAATTAGACCAATTGATAGAAAAAAGATCTTGCTTGATTTAAAAGTAGTAGATTATGCTGAAGGCCCATTAGAGGATACGCTTTACAAAAAAAGTGATATGTGGGTTTTTGGCAAGGAGGTAAAAAAGAATGAGGTATATATAAAGATATCTATTGGATATGGTGAAGGTGGGGTGATATGCATTTCGTTTCACATAGCTGAAAAACCAATGAACTATCGATTTAAAGAACAACAGTAATGAAAAGCCCAATTACAGGAAAGGAAATGTTACTAAAATTTGAGTTAAGAACACTTGATTTTAGAAAAGAGTCATTTACTGTGGCTTATCACTTTTATTTATGCGAGGAAAGTGACGAGCAATTCACAACTACTGAATTAGATGAATTGAATATGATTCAATTATACAATCAGTATAGAGAAAAACACAATCTGCCATTCCCTGATGAAATAAAAGAAATCAGAAGAAAATATGGTTTGCCCGCTACCAAAATGTCTGAAATATTAGGCTTTGGAATTAACAGCTATAGAAATTATGAAGGTGGTGAAGTACCAAGTTTGGCAAATGCAAGATTGATTCAATTAGCAGGTGATCCGGTGAAGTTCAGAGATTTAGTAGAACTGTCTGAGAATATTGAAGTAGAGTACAAAAAGAAACTTCTTAAAAAGATTGAATTGCTCATTGAAGAGCAGGAAGAGAATTTATTCTCATTGGAATTTCAGGACTATTTATTAGGAGACCACGTTTCAAACCAATTTTCAGGTTATAAAAAGCCAAGCCTGGATAAGCTCACTGAAATGGTAATATTTTTTAGTGAAAAACTAGAGCCTTGGAAGACACAGCTAAATAAGCTTCTTTTTTATGCAGACTTTTTAATGTTCAAAAAAACAGGTTTTTCAATTAGTGGGGCCAGGTATAGAGCGATTAATATGGGACCTGTTCCAAATAACTACAATAGCATTTTTGAATATATGTCCAACAAAAGGGATATAGATATTTGGGTTACTGAATTTCCAGGTGGAGCCGTAGGAGAGCAATTCAAAGTAAATAAGAGTAGAAAATTTAATACGAACGCATTTAGTGATATTGAACTGGAAGTACTAAATACTGTTGCAGCCAAATTTAAGCGCACAGCTACAAGTGATATTATAGAAATAAGTCACCATGAAAAAGCGTGGAAGGCTAATGAAAAAGAAAGAAAAATAATTAGTTATAAAGACTATGGATTTGAATTAACAGAACTTTAATATCAGGAGTCAATAAAATATAAAAGCCTACATCCTGTGGCTGTCTGCCCCCGGTGCCTGTCCCCCGACAGCCACCTTTAATCAGGCTCAGCAAGCACTTTAAACCCTGAAATTAAGCATGCAGTCAAAGGTTTATACACCGCCCAGATCCGGGAGACCTTGAATATTTTCTATGAAGTTTGGTGGTAATATTTCGGGTTACAATACAGAAAATTTCAGGGTGACGATATGGACGTTGTGAGGAGGAAACTTTCTTCCCAGCAGAGTCTCTCGCAGAGGACTCTGCGTCATTCCTGCCCCCGGTGCCTGTCCCCCGACAGCCACCTTTAATCAGGCTCAGCAAGCACTTTAAACCCTGAAATTAAGCATGCAGTCAAAGGTTTATACACCGCCCATATCCGAGAGACCCTGAATATTTTCTATGAAGTTTGGTGGTAATATTTCGGGTTGTAATACAGAAAATTTCAGGGTGACGACATGGACGTTGTGAGGAGGAAATTCTTCCCAGCAGAGTCTCTCGCAGAGGACTCTGCGTTATTCCTGCCTCCGGTGTCTGTCTCCCGACAGCCACCTTTAATCAGGCTCAGCAAGCACTTTAAACCCTGAAATTAAGCATGCAGTCAAAGGTTTATACACCGCCCAGATCCGGGAGACCCTGAATATTTTCTATGAAGTTTGGTGGTAATATTTCGGGTTACAATACAGAAAATTTCAGGGTGACGATATGGACGTTGTGAGGAGGAAACTTTCTTCCCAGCAGAGTCTCTCGCAGAGGACTCTGCGTCATCCAGGCACCACCCCCCAACAAGCATAAAAATCCCGCCATGTCGGGAATGTTGCATCCGGTCAGATTTGTGCTAGAGTGGTGTCGTAAATGTTATAATTTTTAACGGATTAGTATTAGTTCTAAGGTGTCATTTCACCCTACCTTTGTTATATCAAAAGCGAATATAACAGCATCATTTGGATTAACCAGAACGGTAAATCCAGAATCAAATAAAGATCCTGTTGGTAGTGAATTCAAGTTATTAATAAAAAAATCACATAATAAATAGCGCGACATCAAGCTGCCAATCACATAGATTCCGGCAGCAAAGTCAGCCATTTAAGTTTCGGTTTTTACCAGAATATAAGCATGATACATAGTGTATTAAACGTACTAAAAGAAAAGCTAAACGAATACTTCCGGCTAAAGGCCGCAGTAGACGGAGACCTCGTGAAGTTCATAGATAGCGGAGCCAACGACCCTGTCTCGTTCACCAACAATGCCATCACACCCTTTCTGATCAATGTCTCCGAAGATCGTATATTCAGAAAGCCCGATCAATATGCTGGCATTACCCACGAAGGGATCAGAACACAAATCAACCCCGAGATCCGACTGGAGCTTCTTGTCCTTTTCATTTCCAAATTCAGCGATTACAACCAGGCACTCAATTTCCTGTCCTATGTGATCAGGTTTTTCCAGGCCAACAAAAATTTTAACCAGCAAAGCTCACCGAAACTCTCCGATGAAAACATCGATAAGCTCGTCATAGAGCTCGTGTCATTGCCCCTCGAAGAGCAAAACCAGGTGTGGCACTCATTGAATACATCCTACCTGCCCTCAGTGCTTTACAGAATACGGGTACTCACATTTTTGGACGAAGAGAGCATTGAACATGTCGGAGAAAGCGCATCAGTTATCAGTTTTAACAAAGTAGACCAATGAGATACAGTGAGTTTTTTAAGATAGAGATCAACCATCAATACTTTGAAGCCGATGAAATGGTAGAGATGGTCATGACACCTGATGCGTCCACCCTGCGACTATTGAGAGGGCAGCGGTTTCTGGTGAAGCCCATGATAAACGGGATAAGAATATTAATGGAGCTTGATGATCAGGGTACCCCAAGACATAACCTTCAGCTCGGGGACGTACTGACCTTCGAAGTCTACCCAACCTCCAATACCTTTCACGCCTTCACAGAAGCGCCTGACTTTGGAACGGGAGAAATACTGAAGTTTACCAACCTCGGGCTGAGCAAAAATGAAACAACCCTGGCTGTATCGGTAGCAGAGGGAGCAGGTTCCTACAAAGGATTTCCAATAGCCGCTAAAGTAGAAATAACCATCGATAAGGCATTGATAGCTGCCAATGCAGCTCAAAAATACGCTATGGCATTTTCAGCCAAATCAGCCAGGTGGAAATACTACTTTGTATCAGATGAAAGCACATCGAACCTGACCATTGAAGACAGAAGCCAGCAACTACGCTTTAAGAGCGTAGACCTTCAAAACGATACAGTAGATAAAATAATCATGGCCCTCAGGTCAAATTTCCCGCACGAAAAACTATTCCTCTTCGAATCGGAAACACCCATAGCCTTTCGGAGGAGAGCCTTGAAAAATCTGCAACTGACCCGTAATGAAGATGTTATTATCAGCCATCTTCCTAACCCGGATCTGAAGGACAGAGACTTTAAGATCATTCAAATTAAATAAGTAAAACAATTAAAATTAATAGATATGTCAAGTTTTTTAACACCAGATGTTTATACCGAGGAAGTGCCCACGTTGCCCCCTTCGGTTGCAGATGTATCCACTGCAGTTCCAGCATTTATAGGATACACCGAAAAAGCAGTCAAAGAAGGTAAAAGTGTAGCCGGCCAGGCTGTTCGCATTTCCACTTTGCTAGAGTACAAAGAAATATTTGGCGAAGCACAGCCAACATCATTTTCAGTATCAGTCAATGCAGATGATTCTGTAAAAGGTATCAACGTAGCACCTCCCAAAAGCTGGTTATACTATGCCCTTGACCTGTACTTCAAAAATGGAGGAGGAGAGTGCTACATCATTTCAGTGGGTACTTACAGCGACCAGGTCACTAAACAAGCCTTTTTAGACGGTCTGGAAACACTTAGCAAAGAGGACGAACCCACCCTCATTATGCTCGGTGAAGCCACCCAGCTGGCCTCAGCAGATTACTACGAAGTATGCAAGGCCGCATTGAGCCAGTGTGCAGACCTCAAAGACAGATTCTGTGTGTTTGATGTGCGTAAGGACGATGCCAAAGGTGAAGAATTCAGAAACGGCATAGGAACCAACAACCTGAAATATGGAGCCGCCTATACCCCATATTTACAAACCTCCCTCAACCACATATACAAAGATTCGGAGGTGCAGATCTCAGGCGCATTGGCTGTAGATAGTCTACAGTTTGAAATACCAGGAACCATAAAAGTGATCTACTCAGGCCCGGCATCTGATCAGCCAAGATTCAAGATCAACAAAGGTACAGCCGCCAGTGCACCCGATTTTACCATTGCAGATGGCTTATTGACCATCACCAATGTAGGGGATGGAAAACCCGTAAGCGAGGTCATCAAGGCATGGGAAGCTTTTGCGGCTAAAGAAGACTTCGATATCAAATCACTGGATAACGAAGGTACAGTAGTTACCACCAACAGTGCGGTAAACGACCTTGCCCTGGTATCTTCCGATTCATTTACACTTGCCAGTGTGAAGAGTACAAAATCAGCCCTTTATAGTAAAATTGTCAGCGAGCTGGCCAAGCAAAGGGTTATACTGCCACCGAGTGCAGCCGTAGCCGGAGCCTACTCTACCACCGACAGAACGAGAGGCGTATGGAAAGCCCCTGCCAACATAAGCCTGAATGCGGTTATCGGTCCCGTAACAAAAATCACCTCGGCCGACCAAGAGAAGCTAAACGTAGACGCCAATGCAGGCAAGTCTATCAATGCCATTCGCAGCTTTACCGGAAAAGGTACACTCATATGGGGCGCACGCACACTGGCCGGAAACGACAACGAGTGGAGGTATGTCTCAGTTCGCAGACTATTCAACACCATAGAAGAAGCCACTAAAAAGGCATCGTACTTTGCTGTTTTTGAAAACAATGATGCCGCCACCTGGCTGAAAGTAAAAGCCATGATCGATAGCTACCTCTATGGCATCTGGCAGCAGGGCGCACTTACAGGCTCAGTACCCGAGCAAGCCTACTTTGTAAATATCGGACTGGGCAAAACCATGACACAGCAGGATATTCTGGAAGGACGCATGATTGTAGAGATAGGTATCGCGGCCGTACGACCAGCAGAATTTGTCGTGCTTAGATTCTCTCATAAACTGCAAGAGGCTAACTAATTATAGCCTCTTCAAATCATAAAAATTGATAACAAAATTAATACATAAAAAATGGCCTTAACCAAAGATCAAATAAGAACAGACTACCCTTTGCCGATTTATAACTACAGGGTAGACATCAACGGTAAGTCGATCAGCTTTTCAGAAGTTTCAGGCCTGGAACTGGCCTTCGATACCATCACCTATAAAGAAAGCTTTACTGATGGCAGCAAAAGCGGACCCAACATCATGTATATGCCAGGGCAGATACAGCCCGTGAACATTTCCCTGAAAAAGGGATTTGTGAAAGGGAAAAGCATCGAAGCATTTTACAGCTGGATCAATGATATCGGACTCAATCGCGTGGACAAAAGAGATATCGTAGTTCACCTGCTCGATGAAACCGGAACCACCGTAGTGAGCTGGACAGTGATCGATGCATTTCCAACCAAACTTTCTGCGCCATCTTTCGATGCAAGCTCCAACGAAGTGGCCATCGAATCTCTGGAGCTGATGGCCTCGAGAGTGACCATGGCAGAAGCCTAGGGTGTATTTCAGGGATCAAGCCGAATTTCTGCGGAAACACTGACTTTTCGTCTCGGTGTATGACAGACAATTGTTAAAGGCAACCGGCAAAAGCAGTTGGCAAACTGGTATAAAATAGCACCGGACACAGTTTACTGGTTTTCATTGGTAAGCTTCACGTTGCAGATTTTATTTTCTGATCCATTTGCTCCACAGTTTTTCAGCTCGATCCTATTTCAAATTCAGGCTTTACAATGGCTATACCATAATTAAATATCAATGGCAACGGATAAAGAGAAAATCGCAGGAAGCTACCCTTTACCGGTATATAACTACCAGGTAATTATCGATGGAAGTGAAGTAATGTCCTTCTCGGAAGTATCGGGATTGGAGATAGATTACAACCATGTACTCTACAGGCATGGACTCAGCTGGCTTACAGGAGACCACCTGGTACGGGCACAGCGCAAACCCATCAACGTTACCCTTCGGAGAGGAGTAGCCAGAAAGCGCGCCTACCTGTACGAGTGGCTCAAGTCAGAAGAAAAAAAGGATATCAGAATTGAGCTGTGCGATGAGAGAGGCCACGCTATTGTAAGCTGGGACGTTTCCCGCGCATTGCCATTCAAACTAGATGCCCCGGCATTTAGTGCCGGCACCAATGATGTAGCCATTGAAAGCCTGAATTTGATTGCCCACGATTTGAGGATAACCCATTCAGAGGCTTAAGCACAAACAATTTTAAAATAAGCATTAACCCATTTTACTATGGAAGGATTACTAGATCCCGCATTATCACACAGGTTTTCAGTCCTGTTCCTCCGGGCAGGAAGATTGCCCTACCTCGGAGATATTTTCTTTCAGCGGGTAAGCGGGCTCAGTTCTGAAGTTCAGCTGGATACCATCAATGAAGGAGGGCAGAACCTGCATGCATACAGAGTACCCGGTCGCATAGGCTATGGCAACCTCATTTTAGAAAGAGGCTACACGCTGCTGTCACCATTAAGAGGAGAATTTCTAAACACCTTCTCCAGGTTTCAGTTTGTACCCTCGCAAGTCATAGTCACCCTGATGAACGGTACCGGCATTCCCCTTGGGGCATGGGTCTTTGAGAAAGCCTATCCCGTAAAATGGTCCATTGCAGATCTAGATGCCCAGGACGGCAAAGTAGTGATCGATTCCATGGAGCTCGCTTACACCAGGTATCAGGCGATAACCCTATAAACATGGCAGTAGAGATAAAAGAGATCGTGATAAGGGCTGTACTGACCGAAGAAGAAAAGCGGAACAGTTCAGGCGCGAATACCGCCTACCAAAAGCAAGCCCTGGTGCGCGAAACAGTCAAAGAAGTGTTAAAAGTATTGGAAAAGAAGAAACGTAGATAATGGGATTTTTTAGTTCAAAACTTGAGAAGGCCTGCCTCAGGGCCTACGAGACATCCGACAGGTCGGGGAATTTTGCAGAGTACGAGTTTATGTTCAACCCCGAATCATACACTGTCAGCATCAACAACAATCACGATATGTCCGTGGGGATAGGAAATACGGCCGCATCAGCAGCCTTCAAGTCCATCAGTCCCGAGACCGTACGTTTTAAAATGATCATCGATGGTTCCGGTGTAGACGATGAATACAGCTTTGCTGCAGCCGCAGCCCTGACAAAGGAAGATTCCAACATAGTTAATGAAGACATAGATTTCCTGCGCAAGCATATGGGGTACAGTGGAGATATCCACGAGACAAGATATCTGGTATTTAGCTGGGGAGCCTTCATATTTCCCTGCCGCCTAAGTTCTGCCCAGATCAACTACACCCTGTTCAGTAAGAGCGGATCACCCCTGAGAGCTGAGATTGACGTAGACCTCTTCTACGATCGCAAAGAAGAGATCCAGACCGTCATAGAAGGCAAAAACTCTCCGGACCTGACCCATGTGAGAGTAGTAAAAGCCCACGATCAACTGCCACTCATGTGCGAAGAAATTTATGGCTCACCCCAATACTACCTCTATGTGGCCAAAGCCAATAATCTCGATGACTTCAGAAACCTGAAAGCAGGCCAGGAGATCTACTTTCCACCCATTGAAAAATAAGCATGGCAGATACTATAATCATAAAAGACCAGAACAAGCGGGAAATACCAGGGCTCCGGATCATGTCAGTGAGTACCGAACATGAGTTCAATAAGATTCCCAAAGCGGAGCTCAAAGTAATAGTGGGTAACCCCGCAACTCAGAAGTACAAGCATCTCGATAACGGATACTTTGACATTGGGAAAGAGATAGAGATCCTGATCAAAGAAGAGAGGAACATGAAGTCTGAGACCAAAATTTTCAGTGGGGTAGTGGTCAGTCTCAGTATCGAAGGCTCAGGTTCGGCCCATGAAGGCAACATCCTGCAAGTAGACCTCAGCGATCAAGCAGTTAAAATGACTAACAGCCGGGTCAGTAGCGTCTATGCCAATAAAAATGACAAGGATATTATAAGCAACATCCTTGAGAAGTATAAAGATAAAGGCCTGGGGGTCGATAGCCTTGCCAAGACCGAGGTAAAACACACCCAAATGGTGCAAAACTATGTAACAGACTGGGATTTTATAGTTTCCAGGGCCGAGGCCAATTCGCAACTGGTTTTAGTGGAGGAAGGTAAACTATCCACCGTCAGGCCTCAAATTGCCGGCAAAGCCCGCCAGGAGATTGAAATCGGAGGCACCCGACCCGCACATATACTCGATGTAAACCTGCAGGTAAATGGCAGCGATCAATACACCCAGGTTGAAGCCCGCGGGTGGAATGGAGCCAAACTTCAGGTCACATCACCGGAAAAAGGAACATATGAGCTCAAAACAGGAAACCTGGACGGCGAAAAGGTTGCCCAATCATTCGGGTCAGAGGGCACCAGCCTTTTCCATCCGGTTCCTATGGGCACGGAAGAACTCCAGTCCTGGGCAGACTCACATATGATGAAATCCAGGATGTCACTGCTCACAGGCTCCGTAAAACTGCGTGGTAAGGATAACAAAATCAAAGTTGGAGATACGCTGGAGATCAAAGGCGTAGGCAAACAAAATTCAGGAAAGAACATCGTCTCCAGAGTGATCCATGAATGTGCCGATAGTAGTAGCTGGACCACTGAAATATATATTGGAATGGGAGCCGATTGGTTTTCATCCTCAAAAAATATAGTAGATACCCAGGCAGCCGGACTCCTGCCCGGAGTCAATGGCCTGCATGTGGGGATAGTCCAGGCATTTGAAGAAGACAAGGAAAAACAATACAAAGTAAAAGTAGCCATACCCGCATTTGGTGCCGAAGGTACCGTATGGGCACGCCTCTCTTCCGTCTATGCCGGAGATAAGACAGGCATACTCTTCAGACCTGAAAAGAACGATGAAGTAGTCGTAGGCTTTTTGAATGATGACCCCCGGCAAGTGATCATACTGGGGGCCATGCATAGCTCATCACGGCAGGTACCCATGGCAGTGACCAAAACCAACGGACAGAAAGGCATCTTCCTGAAGTCAGGCTACAGGTTGCTTTTTGATGAAGACAATGAGGTAGTTACCCTCGCAACTTCCGATGAAAATTATATCACCATCGACAAAAAAAATAAGAAAATAACCCTCGCAGATGCCAATGAAAATAAAATAGAGCTGGCCCAGAGTGGTATTTCAATCAATACCCAGGGAGACCTCAGCATCAATGCCAAAGGGAAAATAAAGATTGAAGGTGAAAAAATTGACCTGATATAAGGACCAACGACAAAGCAGTGATCAACCTGCACACATTGAAAGAGACAAAACAAAAACAGCCATGGAAAATAAGTTTTTAGGTAAAGGATGGGCATTCCCACCGGAGTTTTATGCCGGAGGAGCCGAAGTAGAAATGGTTTCAGGAGAAGAAGACATCAAACAAAGCCTGCAGATCATACTCTCTACCTCATTAAATGAGCGGACCATGAACTCAGGATTTGGTTGTGAGCTGAGCAGGTTTGTATTCGAAGAAACCAGTCAGCGCATGATCCACGACATCCGGAAAACGGTAGCCAACGCCATTCTCCTGAATGAGCCCAGGATCAAGACAGATGAAGTACAAGTGCTTGACACAAGGTTGGATGAGGGGATAATCACCATATCAGTAAACTACCTGGTGCGATCTACCAACAACAGGTTCAACCTGGTGTACCCATTCTATCTGAATGAAGCAACGATTTAGTAGAACAAGAGCAAAGAGTACAAGATGGCATTAGACATTGTAATTATGGATGGAGACGTGGTAGAGTTCTTACCGATAAAAGGTGTTCAATTTCTGAATCCGAAACTTCAGAAAAACATCAAAGCCTCGGGTAAAACAACCATTAACGGCAAGCGGGTATGCGTAGAGCGAGATGAAAAAAGTGTAGAGATCCCTTGCGATTATACCACCTCTATTTTCTCTCAGCCGGGAAAAGGAACCCTGACCATCAAAGAGTTAAAACCCGGGCAACTAACGCAGAAAACCAAAAGCGGGCGTAAAAAGATCATTTTGAAAGGAAAAACATTCGTTTCACAATTCAAGGTCACATCGCCCGCGAAAATGGCACCACCAGTCAATACAGCCGACCCCATACAAGTATATCCCGGTACAGGGCAATTTATAACAAACAACAAGAACACTAAGGCAACTTAATTCAAACCATTTAGCACAGATGACCGATAACTTAACACCTCAGAAACTCCTGCTCAGGGATGGCACCAGTCAGCAAGACCGCAACAACCCATTGCTTGACCCAGCGCATGTGAAGGTAGATGACAGGAGCTTAGAGCAGCTTATTGTTGAAGCGCAGCGCCTGGCACAAGAATTAAGATTCTTTGATGAACAAAACCAGTTGACAGCCACCTGGGAACTGTTTTTGATCGATGATGCCATACAGTACAAAGCAGCGTCACCAAAAGGAAAAGAGCTGCAGCGGGCACAGTGGGCCAGCCAGCTCGCAGCATTTGTAGAGGACCCTGACAGCTTTGCCAGTGATGAGAAACTGATGTCCAGGCTGTCACGACCCCATTCGGTACTCTTTATAACATTCCTGAAGTTACTCCACCATGTTAAAGAACAACTCAACGGCCTGACCCGGAAACACCTGGACTTTTACTTTAAAGAGCGTCTGGCCCTTACTCCGCGAGAAGCTGTACCTGATGTAGTCAATGTACTGCTAGGGCTGGCAGAAGACGTTGACAAACTGGAAGTGAAAAAAGGGACCACCCTGCTGGCCGGAGAAGATGAAGACGGCAACCCGCTGCACTATGCCGTTGACGAAGACACCATCATCAGCCGGGCCAGAATAGCCCAATTGAAAAATGTATTTGTTGATAAACGACTTCTTGCCATACAGGATATCCACCGTGAAAATGCAGACACCTTAGATAGAGGCCTTACCCGTATGCTGGAAGCAGCACTGGGCCACCCTGCGCCCGGTGATCCGTTGCCAATATTACCCGAAGGCGTGGAAGACCTCATAGCCCTGGATACCCTGGTGGAGCAGGATAACGTAGCAGCAAAAAACTATGTGACGGGTCAACTATTCCTTTCCGTGGAAGACTTCAAACTGATCTTTCAAAAGAGCCGAGAAGAAAGCCAGGATATACCCACCAACTGGCAGCCTGTCTACGATGCCTTAGATAACGCATTTAAAGCCAAAATCAGAAAAAGAAGACAGGACAAATTAAAAGCGATCAGAGAAAACGAAGGCTTTGAGGCTATGGTAAAGCATGTGTACGGAAGCCCGAAGCCAGGAGATAACCTGCCGCTGTATCGAGGTGGTCTTACATCTTTTGCCTCAGTACATAAAGACCTGCTGAACGACAATCCGGCTATCAGCCAGGAAGCCACCGATTACATCTTCGAAGAGCTGAAACTGGATAAGCAGCACTTTGATCACATCGCCCGCACTGGCGAGGAGGCAAATGCCAAAGAAGAAGACTGGAATAAAGTGTATAGGTTGCTGGAACTGGCCGACAGGGAAACACGAGGCTTTATACTGCCTTCCCCGGTTAGGGAAGAACTGTCAGATATTTACGCTGCATCCGATGCCAAAGCCCATGCCTTTAACGAATATGGAGACGATGATGAAAGCAAGCGATTCAAGACCTTTGGCAGCAGGCAGCAAGGTGTAGCCTTAGACCTGAAGCCCGCCAACATTGGCCTGGCCATAAGCACCCCCACACTGTTGCTCACCGAAGGCAGAAGACAGATCACCGTGTTGATGGATTTTGCTTTGCAAAGCGATAATGCCGATCCGATCAGTTCGCTTTTCAGTTTGGGTGTTGAGAGACCATTTCAGATCCACCTGAGTAGCGAAGAGCAGTGGTTCATTCCGCCCAATACCACGTTTGAATTCGGAGACTACATTGGCAGAGAGTATGAAGGCACCTATCAAGGACAGTTTGAAGCGATATCAGACACAGCATCCGATGAAGTTGCCGGCAATATCACTGACAAGAAGAAGTATATCAAATCCGAAGGCCAGGATTTTAGCCCGTTAGACATCGGCAAATATCTGGTTGACCTCAATGGGTTGATCTATCAGGTCACAACTGTAGTCTCCCAAGAAGAAGTAGAAGTCAGTAAAGCAGGGGACCTGGAACTCAGTGCAGATGAATTTCTCCAGGCAGTACGCAAATATTCTCCCCAACAAGTCTATTTAAAAGGGTTGAAAGTAGTGATCAACCTGCGGGAAAGCGATGTGCCCGTGGTGCCCTTTAAAGCCAAAGATCAGGTGCAGTATGTTGATGCAGCCTATCCGGCCCTGGCACTTTCTTTAAACCACTTTTTGGCCGATGAGATAGGCAAGGAGCGTTACATGAGTCATTACCACAGCCTGATGGACCTGAAACTGAACAAGATACAACTGTCAGTAGATGTAAAAAACGTCAAAGACATTACCCTGCAAAATGACGAGGGAGTGATCAGTGCCAAAAAGCCCTTTGAACCCTTTGGCACAGAGCCGGAAACGGGCAATAGCTTTTACTTTACCAACAAAGAAATTTCACTGAAGAAACTGGAGAGTCTCGACCTGCAAATGCAATGGGTAAAAGCACCCGAAGACTTTAGCGCATACTATCAAAACTACTGGCACATCCTGAAAGACGAGCCGGTAAAAGACAAAGACGAAGACCAAGGCGAAACGCCAGATTTTTACACCATAAAAGGAAACACAGATTTCAAAGCCGAGGTATTTTTTCATAATGCCAACGAAGATGTTAAAGTGGGCAACATCACCTTGTTTGCAGACGAATTGCTGGATGATCCAAGAGAGCCACATGACGTACACATGAGGCTGGCACACAACTTTCCGGAAACCTACACCTACCGTCAGGATCCTAATGTTGAGATGGGAGCAGAAGAAGTGCTGGACTGGAGTCGTTATTTCAAACTGGAACTCAGCCCGCTTGATTTTCAGCATTCCATTTTCAATACGCTTTTTGTAAGACAGGCAATGTCAGACAAACCGGAAATAAAAACACTGATCATCAATCCACCTTATCAGCCTAAACTCAAAAGCCTACATCTGAACTATTCCGCCTATACCGACATCATCCCTGATAAAGCCGGAGCAAAAGATCATGATGCCCTGTACCATATGCACCCTTTTGGGTTTAAGCAACTTCTGGAACAGGAAAATGCGGCATTGCTGCCGCTATATCGCAACGAAGGGGAGCTTTTCCTGGGTATAGCTGATCTGGATGCACCCCAGATACTGTCCGTGCTCTTCCAGATGGCAGAAGGAAGTGCTGACCCTGATGTAGAAAAAACAGTACTACAGTGGAGCTATCTGCGAAACAATGAATGGGTCGGTCTGCCCTCATCAGCGATCATCTCAGACACCACCAACGGCCTGATCAATACCGGTATAGTACGGATCAAAGTACCCGCTGATGCCACTACCGGAGGCACCCTGATGCCGGATGCACTGCATTGGCTCAAAATCGATGTAGACAAGAACATAGTAGGGGTTTCCGATACGGTTGACATCCTGGCCCAGGCCATAAGCGCTACACTTTCCAGTGAAACCGTAGCCCCTTCCCATTTTGCAACACCCCTGAAGGCGGAAACCATTACGGAAACGAAGAAAACCTTTTCTGAGATTGTATCGGTCACACAACCCTTTACATCCAGCAAAGGCAAACCTGCAGAGCAGGGCAATGACCTTTACAAACGCATCAGTGAGCGACTCAGGCATAAAAACAGGGCCCTTACCATGTGGGATTATGAGCACATGGTCTTAGACAGGTTCCCCCAGGTGTTCAAAGTCAAATGCCTTCCGGCAAAAGAGGAACCAGGCAGGGTGGATGTGGTAGTGATACCCGACATCAAGGGAACCCAGCCTTTTAATCCGTTTGCCCCCAAAGTAGCCGCAGATACACTTTTCGAGATCAGAAAGCACCTCGACACCCACTCACCGGCACATGCCGAAGTGGTAGTACAAAACCCGTTTTATCTGCAAGTACTTACCCGGTGCTCAGTAAAATTCTACCCCGGATATGACGAGGAATTTTACAAAGCCAAACTGATAGAAGAGATCAAGCGCTTCCTTTCCCCATGGGCCTACAACGATCAGGGTGATATCAGGATTGGAGGCTCATTGAATGCAAGTGTGCTGATCAACTTCATTGCCGAAAGGCCCTACATAGATTATGTCGCACACCTGAAATTATTTCAAAGTGAAGATGGAAAAACCTTTGTAGACGTCCGGGCCATCAATGATGGGAAAGCAGCCGTTATCCCGTCCCGCTCAGATATGGTCATGGTTTCGGCCCCCTCACACGAGATAGATGTGCTGAGTGAAAGTGCCTTCAACGAAGACAGCTTCGAAGGGATCAACTACATGAAAGTACAGCTTGATTTTAAAGTAGGAGAAGATATCAGATAAGTATCACAAGAAAGAAATATGACATTTTAAAGAAAATAGCCTTATGGAAATCAATAAGAAAAACCGATCAGAACTTAAAAACCATTTCCTGAAAAACAAGATCCCGACCCAGGAGCATTTTGCCCAACTGGTAGATGCAGGCATCAACCAGGCAGAAGACGGAATAGCCAAAGTGCAGGGAAGCCCACTGGCCCTGCAAGCTGAAGGTGAGGAGGTAGGCACCCAGGGAATCCTGGATCTGTATACAGACTTTTCTAAAAAAAGTGCAGAGTGGTCGCTCAACCTGAACCCCAGAGTCGACCCCTTGGAACCCGACACCAACCAGCGTGGACTCAACATCAAAGATAAATCAGGAAAGAGCCGGCTGTTTATCAGGTTAGAAGATGGAAAAGTAGGCATTGGCACCATAGAGCCAGAGTCAAAACTGACCATTCACGGAAGTGATAGCGAGTCGGCCCTTTCGGTTGTCTCTAACACAAAGCAGCACTCCCGGATCTTTGAAGTGACCGAAGATAAAAGTGATGGAAAAGTATCCGTAAGAGGCGGAGATACCCGTGAAGGAGTGCGCCTAAGTGGCGCGCAGGAGAAACCCAGCTTTGTTTTAGGAAAGCTCGGCTTAGGCACCGAAAACCCGGCAGCGCCCCTGAGTGTTCAGGGTGCAGGTAAAGACAGCTCGCCAGATGCCTCAATGCATATCACCAGTAGCAGCATTTTATTTGGAGGGCCTAACCAGGGTAAAAATGAAAACTCCGCCAAAATTTCAATAGATGAAGAAAATGCCCTGAAAATACATGGTATGGCCTCAGGCAACACCGGAGCATCAAGAAAGGTGAAAGTCTTTGCCGAAGGCGGTATGAACGTAGAAGGCCCGTTAATGGCCACAAACTTTTCCAAGAGCTCCAATATGGATGGCAATAATGCCAGTGACGAAAGGATCCCTACCCAAAAATCAGTGAAATCCTATGTAGATGACCGGCTACCCAAAGGCGTCATTTGCATGTGGTCAGGCGATAATGCCCCGGCCGGATGGGCCCTTTGTAATGGCGAAAATGGTACCCCCGACCTTACCGGAAGATTTATCGTAGGGCTTGGTGGTACAGGTGATTACGACACGATCGGCAACACAGGAGGCCAGGAGCAGGTAACCCTGACCACGGCACAGTTGCCGGCTCACAGCCACTCCGGGTCCACCAAAGATGCAGGTGAACATAACCATAGTTTCTCAGGAAGTAAAAAGCACGGCCGTGGGGCTAAAACAGGAAATCATTATGATTACTATGCCTCATCTTCCGGAACTACAGGTAGTGCCGGCAAACACAGCCACTCATTTGATACCAATGATACCGGAGGTAGCAAGTCTCATGAAAACCGCCCGCCGTACTATGTGCTGGCATACATCATAAAACTGTAAGCACTGACTTTAGTAATTACCCGGCTACGCCCAAAGGTTGATATCCAAATGACCATAAGAACTATTAAAATGACAAAACCAATTACCATACCCAAAGACCTGCCCCAAGACTCTGCATTGAGCTATGATTTTCTTCGGGCAGAGGGAATAAAGCTCATACAGCAAATGGCCGGGAGCACCTGGACCGACCACAACACCCACGATCCGGGCATCACCATTTTAGAGCAGCTCTGCTATGCCATCACTGACCTGGCCTACCGCATCGACTACGACATCCCTGACCTGCTCGGCAGAGATGGCAGCAGTTCATACGAAGAACTCTATGGACCTGCCAAAATATTAACTGTTAATCCCGTCACGTTACTGGACCTGCGCAAGATTGTCATAGACGTAGAGGGCGTAAAAAATGCATGGATCGAAAAAGTGCCTTATGTTAAACCTGAGGCGGGTCCAAATAATGAAGAGCCAGGTGGAGGCATCAAACCCAGAGGCCTGTACAAAGTAGACATCGAAAAAGATGATTGGTCCAATGAAACAGGTATTGATATTTCAAACCATGTAAAAGCCAGATTACAGGCAGTTCGTGGTGTTTGTGAAGATTTTGATGAAGTCACGCTCCTCAACGAGCAGCTCATCCGCCTGCAAGGAGTGATCAACCTGACCGATAAGGTAGAGAATGTAAATCAACTGATAGCCGATGTGTTGTTCCGCGTGGCTACCTATCTTTCACCACGCATTCGTTTTTATTCCCTGTCACAACTTTTGGAACAAGGGAAAACCACCGATGAGATCTTTGAAGGCCCCTTGCTGAGACACGGGTTTATCAATAATGAAGAGCTGCAGCGTCAAGCCCGGGTGAGAGAAGTCCACTCCTCTGATGTGATCAGGGAAATCATGGATGAAGAAGGTATTTCATCTATCGATGAACTATCCGTAGCATCAGGTGATGTGATCAAAAAATGGGTGCTGCCATTAGACCCGCTCAAAGCCCCGAAACTGGATGTCAGAGGTACCCTTGAGCACCTGCAATTTACCTCTCAGGGACTGAAAGCGAACATAGATGCAGACAGGGTGATCGCATTGTATAACCTGAAAATCAGAGGATCAATTGACCGGAACGTATTGCATTCGGCAGAGCCCGATATGGTGCTCCCCGAAACCAAAGACCGGAACATATCCCGTTACTACTCTATTCAAAACTACTTTCCGTCCAATTTTGGTTTAGGAGACTCAGAACTTCCAGAGTCAGCCCCGGAGAAAAGAAAAATGCAGGCCAAACAACTCAAGGCCTATCTCGCCTTATTTGAGCAGCAACTGGCCAATTATTTTTCTCAGACGGCCCATTTTAAGGACCTGGTCAGCTTTGATGGTGATGATACCCGGACCTATTTCAACCAGTCGTTAACAGGATCGGGGGCAGGAATAGAAGACATACTGGTAGGCGAGGAAAGCTATGAACAATACCTGGCAGAAATGACAGCCGACTCTGCCGATAGCCTGAATCGTAAAAACATATTTCTAAACCACCTGCTGGCCCGCTTTGGAGAAAAATTCAGCCGCTATGGAGTATTTCTGCAGGGCGTATCAGAGGGCGCCCCAAAAAGATCAGAACAACTTTCCGAAACCAATCCTGACCTGTTGCAGCAACGGTCTTTCGAAAGTGATAACAGAGCCAATGAAATATCCAGACAGCTTATCAAAGATAAAACCCGCTTCTTAAAAGACTACGATAAGATAAGTGGAGGCAGAGCCAAAGCGTATGACTGCGAAAAGGAGTATTGGAACACCGATAACGTATCAGGCCTGGAGAAAAGGATCGCCAGGAAAATAGGTATAAACGACTATACCCGAAGAAACCTTGCCGATGCAGATACAGAAGGATTTCATATGGTAGAACACATCCTGCTCAGGCCTGGTGCTTACGATCGATACCCGGTGAGAACCCACTATACACCCGGAGAGATTACCGGTTTCGAAGCCGGGGAAAGTGAAGGACATACCCAATGCCTTGCACCGGACCACACCCTCGTAAAAGGTGATAGAGTAAATATACGAGGCAATGAGCAATATGAGGGTGCGTATGAAGTGGTTGCCGTAAAAGAAGGTGCCTTTGAAATAGCGATAGCCTTTGAAGGATCAGCGAACGAGGCTACCTGGAGAAGGACACAGCCCGATCTCAGATACCATGTTTTAACAGAATCCATACAGGCCTTTTCCAAAACTTCCAAGGAGAGCAATACCCTTTGCCAGGTGGCAGAACACAACCTTCAGGAGGGAGATCTCATAGAAATAACAGGAACCACCCACTATGATGGCCTCCATCAGGTAGGCACCATAACCGAAAACGGTTTTGAGATCCCTGTTCCGTTTGCCGAAAGCGAAGCCACCGGGAGGTGGAATAAGGTCCGCAAAAACCACGATCCCTACTCACTCCAGCTGACCTTTGCCATCCCCAATTGGGTAGAGCGCTATCAGAATGACCAGTTCAGAAAGTTTGTAGAAGACACCATAAGAGAAGAGACACCCACCCACCTGAAAGTACATGTCAAGTGGCTGGGCAGGGCTGAAATGCAGCTTTTTGATCAGGCCTTTAACCGGTTTTTAAGCGAAGTCAACCCTGATTAACCTTAACAGATAAAGATGCTGCAAAAGAAACATATCGTCAACCGGCAGGTCCTCGAGATGCGAATGCCAAAAGAAAAGGATGTATTTACCACCCAAAGGAAAATAGGTGACCTCTACCGGGAAAAACTCGTGCCTATCATTGACAGGCAACTGAGCGACCGTTTCAGCAAAGATGATATTCAGTATCAGATAGCGCAGCTGACCATCGATTTAGGGCAGGTACGTTTGGAGGAGATTGAGGAAGTATTTGCCAAAAAGTTTGCCCAGGCCCTGGCAGCACATCAACCGCCCGAAGAGCATAAGCAGGAAAATGAAACAACAACTCCGGACAGAACACCCTTGCGAGTAGTATCCTACTACCTGATGAACGGGATACTCCCCTGGTGGGCCGACAACGCGAGCCTGACGTACTTACATCAGCAGCTCAATGAACTGCTACAGCATCCGGAAAACGCCTTCAAAGGCCTCATCAGTCAGCTCAGGTATAACGTCACTTACCTCAATCGGTTCTTAAATACATTTACCGAAGTGCAGACGCTTCAATCCTTAGCCTTGCTGACCACCGTAGACGTTAGTCACCTTCACAAAACCAAAAATGAATTTGTCAGGCAGGTGAAACAGCATGCAGGCGAATGGTCGAGGCCTCAAACGGACCGGGCGATTGCAAAAGCATTTTGGACAGCAGCCTTTGGCCAGATAACCACCGCCAAAGACTATGAAGGGCTGGAAAGGACAACAATTTCCAGTGCGCTAACCGTGTTGGGCGCAGATCAGCAGGTTACGAACCAATGGCAGGGCACGGGCAAGACCGTAGTGAACAGAGATCAGCAGGAAGTACAGTTGCTGGTAAGGAAGCTTCAAAAGAAACACCCTGAAAACATCACCTGGCAGCGCTTTTTTCAGCACTTTTCTGCATTCCTTCAGCTGCCTTCATTTCAGCAGGTCCGGCCTGCCGAACTCATTGAACTTCGAAAGCTGATGAAAGCCCTTGATGGAGGAGAGGTGGCTATGAGACCTCATACCGGTGAAGAAGCACATGCAAGAATTGAAAATATAGACACCTTACTGCACGAGTTGAAAAACCACGCCCCTAAGCTAAAGGCTATCACAGAAGCCAGTCTGCGGCCACTGGCAAAACAACTCAACCAGATTGAGTCTACTTTAAAGCAGATGCAGGCTATCTCAACCCCCCGGGTGATCGAAGCCATGCAATCCGAATTTGAAGACACCGATTTTATTGCCATTAACAATGCAGGGTTGGTGCTTTTGTGGCCCTTTTTACAGCGATTCTTTGAAAACCTCGGGCTACTCACCGACAAGGAGTTTCATAATGCCGAGGCCAGAAACAAAGCCGCTTGTGTGTTACAGCACCTCGTGGAGGCCGCAGATGAAGAGCTGTTCGAAGGGCAACTGCCCTTGAATAAGGTGCTATGCGGCATTCCCCTCGATGAACCGGTTGAACCCGTTCAGCTTACCGAAGACGACAAAGAAATGGCTGAGGGACTACTGCAAGCGGTCATTGCCAGAGGCCCTTACTGGAAAAACCTTACTCCGGCAGGTTTGCGCGTCTCCTACATCCATAGAGAGGGTTTACTCAAAAGCCGGGACGGCCACTGGCTATTGCAGGTAAGCAAACAAACTTATGATATTACCCTGGAAAAATTACCCTGGAGCTTCAATGCCGTGAAGCTGCCCTGGATGAACGAAGTTTTAATAGTAGAATGGATATGATCGTAATGAAAAACAACAATACATTGCAACAAAATGCACAGGCACTGACCGATGAACTGAAGTGGTTGAGTGAAGTGATCAACCTTCGGATAGCCTTGCACTTTGGGCACGACACCCCTTATCTGTCCATCGAAGACCTCCCGGTTCCCGACCTTTCGGCAGGTGGCGGCACCTATGTGGAGTTCGTGCACCAACACGACCTCAATGTGGCCGAACGGTTGGTCCTCATCCTTGGGCTGGCTCCGCACCTCAAACCCGGAGTGCTGGATATCCTTTCATCCAAAAACCAGGACTACGACCGTAGGTTCAGCGAGTTTGGCGGACTGTTTATGGAGGGGCACTCCGGCCTCGTGCCTACTGCGGAAACTGCCATGTTCATCCTCGCGGGTGATGACCTGCAAAAGCGGCTGGACTACCAGTACATCTTCAGGCCCGGCCATGTGTTGACAGCCAACCACGTGATTACCGGAGCCTCCCGCAGAAAGGGAACACCACGACTGAGCCGAGAGTGGCTGGTGGCCGATGAGTACATCGATTTTCTGATCACTGGTGAAGCTTTCCACCCAACGTATGGGGAGGACTTTCCTGCTCAACTCATAGATACCCAACTCGAATGGGAAGATGTAGTGCTGAGCAAGAAAACCTCGGAAAGCATCCGCGAGATCAAAGAGTGGGCAGAACTAGGGCACATTCTTATGAGCGATCTGGGACTTGGCAGGAGACTAAAGCCTGGCTATAAAAGCCTTTTTTACGGTCCTCCCGGTACCGGCAAGACCATGACTGCGGCCCTGCTGGGGAAGAGTACCGGAAAGCCGGTGTACAAAATAGACCTGAGCATGGTGGTATCGAAGTACATCGGAGAAACCGAGAAAAACCTGGCCAAAGTATTCGATCAGGCAGAAAAAAGCGACTGGATCCTATTCTTTGACGAAGCGGATTCTCTCTTTGGCAAGCGCACCCAGGTCAACAGTGCCAACGACCGGTTTGGAAACCAGGAGATAGGCTATCTGCTCCAGCGCATCGAAGATTTTTCAGGCGTAGTGATCCTGGCCACAAACCTGAAGGAAAACATTGACGAAGCCTTTACCAGACGGTTCCAGTCCATGATCGAGTTTCGCACGCCAGGCGTGGAAGAGCGCCTCGCACTTTTGGAAAAGTCGTTTTCCGATCAGCTCCCACTGGAGCCATCCATCGACAAACGAAGTGTAGCCGAAAAATACGAACTAACGGGAGGTGTACTGATGAACGTAGTGCGCAAGTCCACCCTCAGAGCCATAGCCCGCAATGAAAGCGCCATTTCGAAAAAAGACCTCGAAGAAGCCATCCAGCGCGAGTTGCAGAAGGAGGGGATTATTTTGAGTTGAAGTTGTCGGTGACTGGTGAGCGGTGAGCGGTAATCGGTGACCGGTAATCAGTGATCGGTGGTTGGAAGGGGTTGAAGTTGGAAGACGGGAGACCGAAGACCGAAGTGTTTGGTAAACAGTGACCAGTAATCAGTAAACAGTGACCGGTAAAACGGTATTTGGTAAATGGGGTGTGATAAAGAAATTGAGGTTTACTTCCCAGTAGAGTCTCTCGCAGAGGACTCTACGGCATTCGGAGGTACAATCTTTAATTATGGCAGGAGACCATTGCCGGGAGAGCTGATGCTCAGAAAGGCAGCAACCTCTTGCTTTAAGGTAATAAACCTCAGCCGGTGTTACCGAACAGTAAGCTTATTCGGAGGTACAATCTTTAATTATGGCAGGAGACCATTGCCGGGAGAGCTGATGCCCAGAAAGGTAGCAACCTCTGCTTTAAGGTAATAAACCTCAGCCGGTGTTACCGAACAGTAAGCTTTACCAAACTTACAAAGTTTAGTAAAGCCGCAATTTGGCTCTGTAAGCTGTGATTAAATTTATCAACCTGCGTATTTGCTGTGTCTACTTTGAGCGTAAACAGTGACCGGTAAAGCGGTATTTGGTAAACGGGGTGTGATAAAGAAATGGAGGTTTTAAACACATCCACGGCCCTACTATCCCCTTGAGAGCCTGTCCTGAAAACTTTCGGAGGATTACAGGGGTGTTTTGAGCGGTATGTCAGGCGACCGAAGTTGGTAATAAGTATTTGAAATATAGAAAGAATTAGAAGAGAGAATTAAACAACGATATGCAAACAAAAACAGATAAAAACCGGGAGCAGGAAAATACTAGCCTCCCCAAGGCGACCCATGAACCCACCCAGGGTGGAATGGCTCAGCTTGCAGACAATCGTCCTGCCACGGTTTATCAGCGAAAGTTGCAGGATACCATGAATGCTTCAGCCACAAGCAAAGCAGCCCCACTGCAACCAAAAGCCAACAACACCGGGCTGCCCGACAACCTCAAAACAGGCATCGAAAACCTGTCCGGTTACTCTATGGACGATGTGAAAGTACACTACAACTCCAGCAAACCCGCCCAGCTACAAGCCCATGCCTATGCCCAGGGCACAGACATCCACCTCGCCCCAAGCCAGGAAAAACACCTGCCCCATGAAGCCTGGCACGTAGTACAGCAAAAGCAAGGAAGGGTAAAACCCACAAAGCAGCTCAAAAGCAAGGTAAACATCAATGATGATGCAGGACTGGAGAAAGAAGCGGATGTGATGGGGGAGAAGGCTTTAAGTGCAGGTAGCACATATTCACCCCTCATACAGTCAAACAATCTGCAAGCCTGCCCGCAACTAAAGGTTATACAGCGTATTTCAGTTGACCAATCTATAACCTGGTTTGATAAACATGTACCTGAAACAGGAAAAATAAATTTAACTCCAGTTGAAATAAAGGAATTCATAAGCTTGCAAAAAGATATTGAACACGATGGAGAAGAGGTAGTGACCATGGGGCCGGAGTTTGAGTTTGCCAAAGTAGATCCGGGCACCATGGGAAAGCTGCCCATACATGTAGAATTACTTGAGTCTACTGAAAATATAAATGGGCTCCCCTTTGTTTTCGAGACCGATGCCGGGAATGTTATTGAAGCCGCTTTCCCTCCCTTTACCATTGGTAAAAAAGGAGAAAACTTTAAAGATATCGCTTATCGGGCCATGAGGATTACCAGCCAGATCGAAAAATACCTGAAAGGTTTAGCAGAGGGTTTAGCAAGTGGAGGGGGAAAGTTAAGTGATTTAATCAATGGAATTGAAGAAGGTCTGGGTATCAAGCTTCAGACCAAAGCTGATTATACAACAGAGTATACTAACATGCCACTCCTTCGTTTTACCAAAGGTATAGGCTCATATACCAATGAGTTTGTTACGAGTGATGAGGTAACCAATGCCCAGATCAATATTACCATGGGGTTAGATGCCTTGGGAGGTGCCTTGCAAGGTGCAATTGCCACTAAGCGCGGGCAGGACCATATGGAACGAAAGATGGCCACCACCGAATGGCTTATGGAAAAACTAGATGGTGGAGATTCAGGGCACATAAATATACTGGCTTACTATATCAGCCAAATTCCTATGATGGCTTTGCAAAACCTCATGATACAGGCCCGGCAAGCCAAGCCGGACCGGGATGCCTTTAAAGAAAGCTCTCCGATCAATGCTGACTTGCTGTCAAAACTATCCAGCATCAAGGACTTTATGGGTTTTTGGGTGAAAGCCGGGTTGAATGATCTGATTAAAAGTGATGATGCTTTGAATACTTTATTAAAGAGGATCAATAAGGATGAACTACAGGGATTTTTACTGTCTAATGAAAATTTTACTGAACTCAGGGATGAGCATGTAAATGCACTGGTAAATTTTGATAGGGGTAGTGGAGGTGTTAAAGCTGATTCGTATAAACTGATGGTTGAGGCTATCATTGAAGGGATGTTTGAAATGTCTCAGAAGATTGGTGAGTCCAATCCTATCAGATCGGTTGGCATTCTCCCAGAGGCAGATAAGGGACAAAATGTAGATTCATCTACCAAATATTTGGGAGGGGCGGATACTGAAGGAAATGCTGCGCCCTTTATGGCCCGCCCGGATACCCACGTGGCCATCCCGAATGACCAATTTCTGGTTGAGGTCAGGGGCTTAAATAAAGGTGTACTGGGCAATGAAAATATGCGCATATTCTATATGCCGGGATTCAGGCTGGCCGGAGAGCAGGAAGAGTGGGATTTTGTTGATCACGATCAGAGATCTAAAGATCAGGTACAACGCCAGGGAGGATATAAATCCTTTGAGACTATTGAAAGAGACGAGAAGAGAGGAATTAAACTCGGATATAGTTATAGGAACGGCATTGAAATTAGATTCAATAGGAAGGATTTACTTGACAGGAATTATGGTACTTCTGCTGTAAGGCGTTGGGATACGGAAGACGTAAGGATTGTCAAGGATAAATATGAGCATACTGAGTACCCTAATGTGCAATATGGAAAAGAATGGAATTATACAGTACGGATAAAGAGGAATCAAGTAGACAGGTTCATCATGTCAATGAAAGGATATATCCAGTCAGCAAAAGGGAATAGAAAATATAACGCAGGGAGCAATGAGACAGATGGCCAGTATAAGGTTTTATGCACTGGAAGTAATCTAAGGATAGAAGTGTTGCGGAAGAATGAAAAGGATTGGAAAGTGAGGCTTGACAAAAAAGGAATAGACAGCAGTTATGCAGATGGAATCGTCCAAAAACATGGGTTTGTAACAACCACACTGTCATTCCCCGATACGGATGCTTCTATCGTACTAGGTAAATTTATGGATGCACCGGCATTCCTTTCGTTTATAAAAGAACGCTTGGCCCCACCACAGAACTAAGGAGCCAGACAATATATAAGAGAGGGAAATTTCGAAACCTCTGCAAAGAAATCTTCAACAAAAGAACTAAACACCCGCTTTACTAAACTTCCAAAAGTTTAGTAAAGCTTAACTGTTCAGTAGCACAGGCTGGGGTAATGACCACAAAACTTTCAAGGCGTATGACCTCACCCCGCTCAGGCCTGTAGGTTAGCCATAGCCAGCATGCCCTCTCCGTCGCGGAAGAGGGAGTTTTGATATTGCTACAACCTCAGTTTTATAAAAAAAATAACCCAAACCCCGTCATTCCTAAGTTTCTTTCCTGGCAGAGTCTCTTGTAGAACTAGTAGAGGACTCTGCGTCATCCGAAGCAAGGTATATCAACCACCTGCCGGAAATTTGCCAACATAAGCCGGATTGGTGCTATCAGGCAAGTACTCTGTTAATGTAGCTTTGGATTACTGGAGTATTTATTCACAAACCCTAAACTAACTATGAAAACCCATATTGAAAGAACTCAGGGGCAAAACCATTCTGTTATTTCGAACTCAGTAAAACCGCCTGATTCAGCAGTTAAAATGATGATAACGGACAACCGTCCTTCTACCATTTATCAACGCAAGTTGCGGGAAACGATGAACTCTTCGGCAATTAATGAAACTCCTATACAGCAAAGAGCCAATAGTACAGGTTTACCCAACAACCTCAAAGCAGGCATTGAAAATCTGTCCGGCTACTCCATGGACGATGTGAAAGTACACTACAACTCCGGCAAACCCGCCCAGCTACAAGCCCACGCCTATGCCCAGGGTACCGATATTCATTTAGCGCCTGGTCAGGAAAAGCATCTGCCTCATGAGGCCTGGCATGTGGTGCAGCAGAAACAAGGGAGAGTAAAGCCAACAGTGCAGCTCAAAGGAAAGATGAATATCAATGACGATCTGGGACTGGAAAGAGAGGCTGATGTGATGGGAAGCAGAGCTTTAAGTGGAGGAAACCGACCAAGGATACAAGAAGTACAAGGTACAGACCTGTCGCCGCAATTACCTTTGCGCGATACCGGTATTAATGGTGACAATGCCATAGTTCAGGGGAAGTTTAATAGGGAACTGGACATTAACCCATCATATAGAACTCAGTTTTTTCAGCAGTTATGCAATAAGGCACCAAACACCGGCGATCAAACTTACACAGACATGTTGCTCGATGCGATGCTTTTAACAAGGGCAGACTTATATCAAATGTTTATTGAGGCACTGGAATATATAAACTCTACAGCAACAGGAAGGAGCCTGTTGGAAACAATAGGTAATTGGCGCCATACAGTTACCATAAGGGTGGGGTATAATGAGTCAACCAAAGCCATGTTACAAGATCGGGATGATCGGGCAACAGACCCCAATATAAAAATCAATTGGAATCCGTTGATGTCTTTCGCGGTTTGGAATGATGATCATAGTTATTTGAATCAGGCACCCGCTATGGGCTCCTCGGTGGGTATCATGTCTCCGGCAGCAGTACTCCTGCATGAGATGGGGCATGTCTGTCAGTATATTCATGATACAGAGGCCTATGATGTGATTACTAATGCAGAAGACGATGGAGCAAATCTGTATGGGGCCTCTAATTTCGAGGTTCAGGGCAGGGGAGATACTACGCGACTGTTGGAGCATCATAATATGACTAACTACGAACACCCGTTTGCGGCTGAAAAGTCAGAACCTATTAGGAATAAGTATGGAAACACCTATGTGGAAGGGGACAAGGAACATAACCCAAATGCAAACATCCCTCAAAACATTCGTCCATTACTCGATGCAGCTATGGCAGAAAGAAGGCAGTTTATTGCTCAAAATGGCTGGGTTGCTAGTGTTACCCAGCATACCAATAACCCACAAGCGGCAGGCAGGTTCGATACGAACTTAAGGCCATTAATGTATATACCTGGCCCATATGGCCTCACAGATACCATGAATAACCCCCTGACCCTATACAGCTCAGCATGGGAATACTGCAATAATTTGAATCGTGAAATAGAAGGCTTCAAAAGAAGTGGAAACTGGAATACTTTCAATGTGGATCATATGAGGGTTGTAGTGAAATACCTGCTTGAGGTAATTACCTCACTGCGCATAGAAGAAAGGCGAGAAATACTCCTGAATCTACTCGGCCATATAAATACGTTAAGAACATGGATCACGGATAATAATAAATTGGAATTGCTAAAGACTATTTCAAATAAGGTCTATCGGGTGTTTGTCAGAAGGGTAAGACGTTAGAGCGATCTGGCAGCGCTAAAACCGCAGCTTTACTAAACTTCCAAAAGTTTGGTAAAGCTTAACTGTTCAGTAGCACAGGCTGGGGTAATGACCACAAAACTTTCAAGGCGTATGACCTCACCCCGCTCAAGCCTGTAGATTAGCCTTAGCCAACATGCCCTCTTCGTCGCGGAAGAGGGAGTTTTGATACTGCTACAACCTCAGTTTTATTAGAAAGGCATCCCAAACCCCGTCATTCCCAAATTTTTGCAGAGCAACGGAGAAAATATTTGGAATCTCAACTTGAAAAGCATCAGTCAAATTTTACGCTGCTAATGGACTGATGTGTGTTACTAAAGATTTCATGGAGGTAGGTATCTTGTTATATATACAAACTAATTTTATATTTGGTGCGTTATTGCACCAAATGATCTGATTATGGCGAGACAAAGTATTTCCTTAACCGAAGCAAATGATGAGTGGCTTAAAGCCCAGGTAAATAGCAAAGAGTATGCAAGCAAAAGCGAACTTGTAAACGATCTGATAAGGCAGGCCAGACAACAACAGCGACAAATTGACTTTATAAGAATGAAGCTTGAAAAGGCTGAAAAAAGCGGCTTCACTACAGATAGCAAGGAGCAAATTTTGGCTGCATCAAAGTCATTGTTGAATGGCTGAATACAGACTGAGCAACACTGCCAAAGAAGACTTAATTAGAATTCACCATTATGGAGTTGCCCATTTCGGAATCATCCAGGCCGACAAATATTTTGATTCCTTTTTCAAATATTTTGAAATTATAGCACAAAGACCATACGCATTCGAAGCCGTGGACTTCATCAAAACCGGCTACCGTAGATGCGTTTGCGGATCGGATAGTATCTATTATCGAATAAAAGATGATGTGGTGGAAATCATGACAATTATTGGGCGACAAGACGTTGGAAACATTTAACAAACTACCTAAAGAGTAAAAAGTCGGAACGGTACTTAAGGTTACATTTCATTTCGTCATTCCAAAATTTTCGCAGAGCAACCGAGAAATATTCGGAATCTACAACAAAAGAACTAAACCGCAGCTTTACTAAACTTGCAAAAGTTTGATAAAGCTTAACTGTTCCGTAGCGCAGACAGTAGTAATGACTGCAAAACTTTCAGGACGTATGACCTCACCCTGCTGAGGTCTGTAGATTAGCCATGGTTAGCATGCCCTCTCCGTCGCGGAAGAGGGAGTTTAGATAGAGCTATTACCTCAGTTTTATTAAAAAGCAACCCAAACCCCGTCATTCCAAAATTTTCGCAGAGCAACGGAGAAAATATTTGGAATCCCCAACTTGAAAAGCACCTACAAAACCTAACTAGCTAACAGCCTGACACGCACCCACTAAATTCTCCCTTGAGGGAGACATCCCGATTGCGAAAATCGGGATAGAGGGTGTTTTTGCCCAACAGCCAGAGACCTCGATTTTCCAAGCCACTTTCTATCGATTATGCATCTTACCCACCTATTTTATAGCTGAATTTCCCTGAAAATACCCAAGGTTGGGTATTGACAACAATACGGGGCATCAACTATTTTTAGATTTAGCATGCAAACGAATTAACTGACGTTGGGAAAGTAATTGGTGGTGTTGGGAAACTTAGGGGGAATGATATCGACTAAGTAGATTATATTGAGTGTAAAATGATTGATAATATAAATAATTAATTATGAATACTATCCAAGCAATCAAACCTGGCCCAAAGCCAAAAAAAGAAGATGGAACTCCCGATAAAAGAAGGCGTGTAAGGCCAGAGACTAAGCCGAAACATCCAGGGTTAAAACCTCATGAACACAAACCAGGTGATTAAAAAGAACTAAAATGGCGGAATATAGAATTTTCAGGAGTATGGAAAAATGGTGATAATGTGATAACTCATTATGCTTTTCATACCGTCTATGAGGAAGGTATAGGCAGAGCATATAAAACATTAAAATCTGATGCCATAAAACTATTAGAGATTAATGGTAACTCAGCAGTAACGTGGATATGGAACTACTCTTCTTCAAAATGGAAAATTGGAGAAAATGTAGAAGTTGTAAATGGAAGGACTGAAAAGTATTTGAGATCGGATCCTGATAATACAAAAACGGATAATTTAGCTCATTTGCTAGATTTTGATTGGGTCGCTCCTTTATAAGAGAAGACACCTAAACACAGATTAGCTCCCTTCCTAGCAGAGTCTCTCGCAGAGGACTCTGCGTTCCTTGCATACCTGAAAAGCTCTTGAATTTCTTTAAAAATACCCAAGGTTGGGTATTGACAACAATACCTGACTTCAACTATTTTTAAATTTAGATGTAGTTGAATCTCTGGTGTTGGGAAATTTTTTATGAGAATAGTTATAAATCGCTTTGATTATACAATGCCATAGTTTGTTGTCATATAGTTAAGATGAGGTGCTAAAGAGGAATAGCAGTACTGAGGTTATATAAATTTTGGATTCAATCTTACCAGTACTCAAAATCACCAAATAATGAGATATATTCTTCATTTATGCTGGATATCTCTTCATTGCGATGGCCGAGCTACCCCTACGGCTACTACACACTACTTCGGCTGGTAGTGGTGATTAATGCGGTTATGGTTGTTACAATGAATCCTCAAGGCGACTTAACTTTTGGGTGATCAGCTTTTGGACTGTATAGAATGCATTCGGTGTTATAATCTTCATTGTTAAGCGAACGAAAACTTAAAGTTGATGGCAAAAGATTACTATTTTATTCTTGGGATTAACAGAAATGCATCTCAATCCGAAATAAAGGTAGCCTATAGAAAACTTGCTCTCAAATTTCATCCGGACAAGAATCCAGGAGACCCTTTTTCCGAACAAATGTTTAGGGATATAAAAGATGCTTATGAGACTCTGTCTGATTTAACTAAAAGGGCACAATATGACAGGCTAAACCAGAGTCAAGAAACAGTAAGTGAACCAAGAAATGCCAAAACAGAACCCAATGAGCCAAGTCCTTCTGAATTGGTGAATAATATTATTTCCAATCTCAAGCAGATGATTAATCAGTCTAAGGGGGCATCAACTCAAGAAATAAAAACAGGAGTTATATCTGATTATTTAGATATAATCTTAGTTGGGGATATTATTAACTTGTATCAGTTCATATCAATTGAACAGAAGAGAACTCTAATTTTCTCTGTTATTCCGTTGCTAAGGTTCTTTGAGCAATACCAGAGAAATAAATATGCCTATCAGCTAGTTGTGATAGCGGGATCTGACAATCAGTTAATTGAAGAAATTGATAAGAAAATTAAGTCTGAATCTTCAAAGCAAAAAGTTAAAAATACGACAAGCTTCTTAGCTGGAAATTGGAGGTTGGTTGGTGTAGTAGTTTTTATTGCCATTCTGTATTTTGCCAATACACGGGACAACAACTCTGGAAGTTCACGACCCGCAAGAAAGGTTGTTATTGATGATGAATCGGATACAAAATCACTTTTCGACTACAATGAATTAGGAAGAAAGAAGAAACCTAGTAAGTGGATAGATAATCATCTAAAAACAGGAGATAGTCCATACAATCATTATTTTGGTAAAGGAGTTTATAACAAAAATTATGAGAATAGAGTAAAAATTCATAATGGACAAGCAACTGATGTTGTGGTCTGTTTAGCTCAATATTACAGCCCATACAGGACAATCAGGAACGAATATATTCGTGCTGGAGAATCCTTTGAAATGACCAGTATTCCGAACGGAACATATTACTTGAAATCATTTTTTGGTAACGATTGGAATCCTGATACCCTTTTTATGGGTAAAGTGCGAGGGTTTTTCGAGACAAGAGCCGGGTTCAGTAAATCTGACAATTATAGTGACTTGCTTAAAATTGAACAAAATAACTATCAATATTCGATATATGAGATAACACTTTATCCTGTTGCCGGAGGTAACATGGAATCCGAAACAATCAATGCAAATGAATTTTTTAAATAATAATATATTAGTCTCATTATGGGAACACGTGAGAATCAACTTGGAGAATACCTAAAGCAAGAATTTGGGATGAATTCATATTCAAAACCCAGTCATCAGGAGTTTACGAATTCACAATTTCATTCGACCATCTTTAACATTTATAAACAACTTGGGGGCCTTCAACCAGAGTACCCTACCAACTTCAGAGGCTTCGATATTCAATTGAGTAAACTAATTGTAGAGTTAGATGAGGAGCGACACTTTAACAGATTTAGACAATGTACGCTGAACTCTCCAGTCTATTCGAACTATGATAATTTCAAACTAAGGCATTACCGAACTTGGTGTTCAAGCAAAGAGGATATTTGCTTACAAGCTGCTTCTTGGGGGAAGAACTGGGAAAACAAAAATTCCAAATTTCATTTTGGTGAAAGTGATATGTTAGGTGTTCTTGGTGTAAAGGGATCAACTCGGTGGAAACAACGTGCCTTCTTCGATTTCTTACGAGACATTTCAAGCAAACTAATGAAAGTCCGGATCCTAAGAATTTCTATTTATCATGAATTGGATGGGATATCAGTTAATGAGTGCATCAAGAACAGGAACTTTCAACCAATTGCTGAATATGTAGAAAAGTACGTCTGATGATGGCAGGTGCGGTTTGCCGAATCTATCGATTGACTACATGCTGCACCACCTGGCACAAGTCTGTTTTAGACTTGCGCTTTAAGTAAGAAATGAGCAGAGAGTCTTTAACACTGTAAAAAGAGCCACCGTCCCCGGCAGCTCCCAAAAACTCAACACCTCACCAACTTCTCCATACTCTCCCACAAAATCTTAAGATTAAAAAGCGCCATCTTTTCCGTGGCATCAAGAGGTAAATCTGTATGATACAGCGCAAAGTCATGAACCATTTTTAGTGAATCAATTAATTCTTCAATTCCCTGACATTTGATGGAATTGAAGAACTCTTCTTCTGAAGACTTTGAAATTTTGGTGCTGTAAATTGACGGATCATAGCATTCTGTTGAATGCTTATGATTGAAGCAAACATTTGGACCATTCTGTGTTGACATAAGAACGTAGATTATTGTGTGAAAAAATAGGGAAGGTCACCGTCAACACATTCCAAGCAATGCTCAGATAGGTCTCGGGACTTTCACCCGTATGCCTTCCCAGTATCTTCTGTTTGAACCGATATTGATTTTTTCGCATTGCGATTAATAAAATGTGTTGACGCTGCAAATATACGATTAAAAATAAATGGAGGGAAGAAATCGATTACATCATTTAAGAAGTCATAACGAGGCAGTACGTTAAAGGATTAGTTACGTAGATTTGCCCAATTGGCGAACCGGGGTTATCTTCCCAAATTCATGATTATACAATGATGGGAAAAATGATAGTCATTGAAGTGGTTACCCGCTCATAGTCGCTAAAGGTTGGTAATAATTACATCCAGGAATATGAATTACAAAGAAATTAAGCCCCACAAAGAACTAGAACCCTTTATTCATTCCTATTGGGAGCTGAAAGGAGATAAACTCGACAGACAATGGGAGCGGAATTTTCCAGATGGGTGTGCAGGCTTAGTAATGAATTTGGGAGAAACCTGTCTTACAGACAATGGCTCGGTGGCGATGGAGTTTGGGAAGACTTATGTAGTTGGGGCGATGACTTCATTCAAAGACAGTTTTATCGAAAACAATACTCATTTAGTAGGTGTTTGTCTCAGACCTGCAACTTTTGCAAATTTCTATAATTATGCCCCTCAAAATGAACTTACAGATGCCACCGTGGAATTTGAGAAAACCAATTCGTTTAATATCGACCAAATTCGTGTAGACCTTTCCAATTATCTAAATCTATATTTTACAGATAGAATTAAAAATAAAAAGAACCAACTACTATCAGTAATCGACGATATACATTCTTCAAACGGACAGTTAAGTATTTATGAACTTTCAAAACGTAACCACACCACGGTGAGACAATTAGAACGAAGTTTTAAAACACAAATAGGAATTTCACCAAAAGAATATTCAAATATTATTCGTTTTCAAAATGCTTTGAGCATAATTAAAACCTCAGGCGAAAATCGAAGTTTGTTAGACATTGCTTTTGAATGTGGTTATTATGATCATTCACATCTAGCCAATGAAATTAAGAGAAAGACGGGACTTTCCCCTTCGCAGCTATAAATTGTCGCATTTTTGCAAAGCATCAGTGGTTGTCTCGAACTTATTTTGCTGAAACATTAAAAATTAAGACAAATGCGAAAAATATCACTTTTCATTGCCACAAGTTTAGATGGTTACATTGCAAAGCCTAATGACGACCTCAGTTTCCTAAAACTAGTTGAAAAAGAAGGCGAAGACTATGGATATGCACAATTTACAGACACAATTGACACTTTAATTGTTGGCAGAAAAACTTATGATTATGTACTTAAAGAAATTGGCTCATCTCATTACGACAATGGGCAAAGGGATGTTTATGTCATCACAAGAACCCAAAGGCCAACTATTGGCAGGACAACTTTTTACACAGGAAGCCTGACTGATTTAATTAAACAACTAAAATCTGAAAACGGGAAAAATATTTATTGTGACGGTGGTGCAGAAGTAATCAATCAACTATTAAAAAATGATTTGATTGATGAATTTGTTATTTCAGTCGTTCCCGTGTTGCTAGGTAATGGAACAAGATTATTTATGGACGGACGACCTGAACAATTACTTGAATTTGTGAGTGTAAAGTCATTTGATACAGGATTAACACAATTACATTACAAACGAAAAAAATAAACAACAAACCCAAATAAAGGCGCAAGCGTTCCTGCTTGTGCCTCAACAGGATTTCAGAAATTACCGACCAAAATCAAACCAAAGCAACAAAACCGATAACATCATCCCACACATGTCGGATTAATCATACTACTTGCCGGATTTGAAATAGTCAGACATACGCATCCCTACTACCTTTGTATCATCATGTTTAATATCTAAAAAATGATGTAATACAGATGAGCTTTTTATCAAAAATCTTTAGTGGAGGGGCCAAAGAGATCTTAGCAGAGAGTGGTAAGTTAATAGATACTATTGACAGCTCCGATGAAGAGAAGTCTCGCGCTAAGAACGAGCTTTCTTCCATAGTGTTTGGTGCGCTCAACGGCATTCAGGATGCGCAACAGAAAATCATCGTCTCTGAGACGACCGGTACCTGGCTTCAGCGTTCGTGGAGGCCCTTGGTCATGCTTTGCTTTACCTTTATCGTGGTTTATGCCTACTTCATACAGCCTGCTTTCCTGCCAGGTTCGGTAGATGTGGAGGCGGTTATTCCCGAGAAATTCTGGAACCTTTTGGAACTGGGGCTGGGAGGGTACGTCATTGGCCGGTCAGTTGAAAAAGTAGCGGGAACCGTGACCAAAAATGTAGACCTGCCATACCTCAGAAAAAAAGACAGAAAGGACGTGTATGGATAACCAGGGATTGAAAATTATCGACCATTGGATCAGTGGAGAGGAGAAGGAAGTAAGCCGCATGGCCTGCGATAAGAATACCAAGCCTTTTGGCAACGGCATGCCCGATAGCATTATCATTCACTATACCGCAGGCAAAAGCGGAAAGTCATCCGCCGAATACCTGTGCAGGAAGAATGTTCAGGCCTCGGCACATATTGTGTTAGATCGCTCAGGCCATATCTATCAGCTCGTGCCATTTGATACCATAGCCTGGCATGCAGGCAAAAGCTCTTATAAAGGGCGGTCGGGGTTCAATAACTTCTCCATCGGGATAGAGATAGACAATGCCGGGGTTTTGGAGAAAGTAGGGGATAAGTACAAAGCCTGGTTTGGCAGTCTGTATTCCGAATCTGAGGTGGTGCAGGCTACGCATAGAAACGAAGCTTCACCAAGGTACTGGCACACCTACACCGAAGAGCAGATCAGCAAAATCTTTGAGCTTTGCGAGGCACTGATGGACAGGTACCCCACGATCACGAGCATTTTGGGGCACGAAGAGATCTCAAAAGGAAGAAAGCAGGATCCCGGACCGGCCTTTCCGCTGGATCGCCTGAGGCAGCGCTTTTTTGACAGCCGGGAAGACACCTCCGCTAATAATGACAAATCAGAAGGATATGTGGAAGTGAGCAGCCTGAATATCCGGGAGATGCCCTCCATACATGCCGGGTTGGCAGCCTCTCCCTTGCCTGAAGGTACCAAAGTGAGAATACTGCAAGAGCATAGCGGCTGGTACAAAGTAGAAGCCGTTACCGAAGGCTGGGTGTCGGCGCAGTATGTTGCCCTGAAAAGCTAGAGCAACCAAACAGAATGATGCTCCGTGATGGGCAAAAATTAAACAGCTCCCGATATGAAAAAGGTATGCTTATTAATCTCACTGCTGATCGTTTACAGCTTGCCCTCATGGAGCCAGACCGATACACTTGACGTTGTCTCCTCTTTTATCCACGTGGGTGTTCCCGGGCCGGGCAAGTACAAAATTGTGGCTTTCAAACTCAGTACGGCTGAGAATGCCCCCATCAGTTGGCAGTCAGGCCCGATCGAACCGATTTTGGAAGATTCGGCGTCAAGGTTCATGATCAAAGTGGATGTGCCCAGGGCGATTTCGGAAAGTGCAGACATGCTGGAGTGTACAGCAATTGCGAAGAAATCTTACGGTATATGGAGTTGGCTGGGGTATAAAAAAGAGATAGAGATCCCCTATGGCGGGGTGAATCTGAGTGTGATCAAACTCGAAATTAAATCTGATCCAACAGGAGCAGAGGTCTACATGGTACCTATCAGGGTGTGGGACAAACTGTTCAAAAACAGAAAACTGGAGAGGAGCGTTGACGACCTGGAGTTTTACAAAGTCAATACCTCAGTCACGGATACCTTTGTGCGCATTGACCAAACGGTTTTTAAGGTTGTTTTCCATAGAAACGGTCTGTTCAAAACTCTCATTCATCGCCCACAGCCTCAATCGATAGAGCCTATACAAATAATAAATGTGCGTTTTTAATCCAAAAGTATTATGAAAGAACTTGGTAAAGTGTTTTCGGCTATTTCAGCCTGTTTTGCATTAGTACCCGGCATGATCATTTTGATCACAGAAATGGGTATTCCTCCGGGAACTTCCCGGGTGGTTTTTGGAGCTACCATAGAGGCTGTTTGTGTACTGATATTGCTGGTGCTATGGGTCAACAGGCAGAGAATTAAGCGATTTTCTTTCGAGCGAATTACTAAATATACAATCATACTGGGATCGGGCTATGTAATTCTTTTTACTTCGTATCTTTTTCTTTATGGGTATTATGTGGAAGAAGTCCCGTATGTTGCAGATTTACTTTTTCCGGTTTGGCCGGGTGGAGAGCTTGCAGAGGGGTTGCAAATCCATGGTGGCCAGACAAAACTGGTCGAAGCCTGGGGCAGGGATGATGTTTACAAAGTGATTCAAAGCTCTTCCCAAGCCTCTCTTCAAGCCACCACCATTCTCTTTCTACTCAACTATATGGGTATATTCATGACGCTGACCACCGGTTTTGCCATTTTAGGTATTAAGGTAAGCATGACCCCTGAGAGGCCATTGGAGGAGTGATATGAATGTACTCTTTTATTAAGCTCAGGACTTATTTGATCTGCCAGGCCCGATGAAGCATTCTGGCACCGGCCTTTTTATAATACAGAAGACACATAAATTATCCCGTAAACCCAGCCAAGGTACAGCGCAGTGTAGGCAAATGCATAGTAAATACTACGTAAAAAATTGCCCTCACAGGTTCCCGATTTACTAAAGATCAACTTTAAGGCCCTGATAAAAACCCAGTAGACAATGGCAACCAATGCTACCCAGGCAACTGACAGTATAAATTCAGCAAAAACTATAAAAAGAAGAATTCCGATGGTTACAATTATCCAGATGGCAATGGATACCAATATTCCTGCACCGGTATCATCTCCATCAAAAACAGGTATTTCTGGTGAAAGCTCATGCCGTCGGAGATCGTATTACCTCTCCATTTAAACTTCAGCTTATGAGATAAATCATCATATACATTGAAGCCATTATATAGACCAGTGGTGACAAAAGTAAAAAGAGCTATACAAAGGATACTCAGCGAAATAAACGAGTTTTCTATGATAGTCCTATGACTGGCAAGACCGGTTATGTAAACAATCAGTATAGTAATAACTAAAGTTACCGATGCAGTGATCAGAATTGTTTTACCGAAGAATAATTTTTTTGAAATCTTAACTCCGGGCATATGTCTATAGCATTAAAAGCTGCTTGTTAAATATCATGCCCGTGCGTAAACCCCTGGTGGTGTAATACATCAACGTTAATTACTTCAGCTTAACCCTGATCTCCGACTTGCTGTCACTTTTCATTGCCTTTACCATGTCAAATTTGAGGGTAACAGAGTTTTCTGATTTCTCAATGATTTCATAGTGTTGCACCTCAACTTTGTCAATTTTTCGGGGGAAATTAAGTACAGTGAGCATACTCATGTCCTGAAGCATCAGCATGGCCATTCCTCCGGATGGATCTTCTTCCGGTTTGTTCACATGCTCCACTGTTCTGGTAAAGGATTTTGGAGTAATGGTTACCTCGGTTTTTGTTTTTCCAAGCGGGTTTTCCTGGTTGTTCTTTTGTCCGTTTTCTTCTATCATGTTCATGAATGACAGAAACTCATCATTACTGCTGAATCCGAATCTAATTCCGGTTTTAATAAAACCTTCTTCTCTGCTGCCCCTCATGTAAGCCGTTGTTTTATCAAGTAGCGCCATAGTTTGCGGGTCGTTTTTCATTTCCGGTGTAAGCTTGGAATCGAGCGATATTACAGAGTCTATTTTATCGGGGAAGTCCTTCCAGACCATTTCCTGCACCTTGGCAGCAAGCGCAGCACTGTCCATAGTTTCTCCATCGGGAATAGTTAATTTGGCAGTGCTTTGCATCATTTTTTCCATCATAGGTATGATGTTGGCAGACACTTCATAGGTCCCGCTGCCATCTTTATTAAAGGTAATCTCTTCGCGTACTTCACCACATGAAGCCAGCAATACCAGGCATGCAAAAAAGGACAGTTTTAATGAGAGTTTCATAAAGGTTGTTTTTAGTTAATCCGGTTCGCAATATATATCAGAGATATGGGTTTTTAAAAAACTTATTTCAGATTTAGAATCCATGGCAAATGATAAGGCTATACTCAAACGGTTTTTTCCGTCGTTTTTCTGTTAAATTTGACGTATTATTGACGTAGATAAGCAAAAGGGTATTTTATGTATTTGATTGGCTATGATATTGGGAGTTCTACTATTAAGGCAGCATTGCTTGACGCAGAGAGCAATAAAACAGTAGGAGTGGTGCAGTACCCTGATCGTGAAATGGATATGATATCCAGGCAGAGTGGGTGGGCCGAACAGCAGCCTGAGGTATGGTGGCAGGATTTTACCCTGGCCACTCGTCGGTTATTACAGCAAACAGGTGTGAAGCCTCAGGATATAGCCAGCATCGGTATTTCTTACCAAATGCATAGCCTGGTGCTGGTGGATAAAGACCATCATATCCTTCGGCCTTCTATTATCTGGTGCGACAGCAGGGGAGTTGAAATAGGCAGAAAGGCCTTCATAGAGATGGGAAAAGAAAAATGCCTTGAACATTTGCTAAACTCTCCGGCCAACTTTACTGCTTCCAAGCTGAAATGGGTTAAAGATAACGAGCCCGACATATACAGCAAGACTTATAAATTCTTACTTCCCGGAGATTACATTGCGCTAATGTTAACCGGAGAGTTAAAAACAACAATCAGTGGCCTTTCAGAAGGAGTGTTCTGGGATTTTAAAGAAAAAAGGATCTCAACAGAGCTGCTGGAATACTATGGTATCGATAAGAGCATAGTTCCCGACCTGACATCGACCTTTGGGATTCAGGGAGTTGTTACCAAACAGGCAGCCGAGCTGACAGGGCTTAAAAAAGGCACGCCTGTTACTTACAGGGCAGGAGACCAGCCTACCAATGCACTGGCGCTTAATGTAATGAGACCCAATGAAGTAGCAGCCACCAGTGGTACGTCGGGGGTTGTCTATGGAGTAGTTGACCGACCCATATCGGACCCTCGCTCCCGGGTCAACTCCTTTGCCCATGTTAACTATGAGGATAACTTCGACAGAATAGGGGTACTGCTTTGCCTGAACGGAGCAGGTATACAATACAGCTGGATGAAACACCAGATCGCACGTAGCGACAGAAATTATAGTGACATGGAGCGTATGGTTTCTACAGTACCGGTGGGGTGCGATGGCCTTTGTATCCTGCCTTTTGGCAATGGAGCAGAGCGCATGCTGGAGAATCAGAGCATAAACTCGCATATTTTCAATATTCAGTTTAACCGGCATAACAGGGCGCACCTTTTCAGGGCTGCCCTGGAGGGGGTAGCTTTCTCTTTTGTAAAAGGGATCAATATTTTGAAAGAACTTGGGCTCAACGTTGATGTCATGCGGGTTGGTAACGATAATATGTTCCAATCGGAGGTTTTCTCTTCCACAATTGCTACTATTCTTGACTGCCATATAGAGGTAGTGGAAACTACAGGGGCCATTGGTGCAGCAAGGGCTTCGGGAGTGGCTACAGGAGTATATGCATCGCTAGATGATGCTTTAAAAGGTATCAATCCTACTCTTGTACATGAGCCAAAGTTTAACAGGGCATTGTGTCAGCAGGCGTACAACTATTGGGAGTCGGCGCTGGAACGGGCTTTGATGCAGAATCCACGCAAAGGAGAAAGCAACGAAAGCCTTAAAAATCAACTGCGGGATATGGAAAACCTTATCACCGACCGCAGCAAGGAGCTTACTACGCTACATCTGCAGTTGCAGAAGAAAGACGATTTTCTGGCTGAGATTAAAAATGACCTCAGGGAACTGAAGGAACTTAACCACAGTGATGAAAATCAGTACGAAAAAATACTGAGGAAAATTGACAGCCATCTTTCTTCAGAGGCACGGTGGGAATCATTTAAGCAACATTTCGAGATGATTCATAGTGATTTTTTCAAGAAGCTTAAAGCCGATTATCCGCAACTTTCCACATCCGAGATTAAATTGTCGGCTTTACTAAAAATGAAACTCAGTACCAAAGACATTGCTCAACAGCTTAACCTATCGGTGAGAGGAGTGGAGACAAGAAGATACCGGTTAAGGAAAAAACTTGAGTTAAACTCTGATATTGGCCTGGAGGAATTTCTCGGCTATATATAAGTTCGGAAGCTTTGGTTTGGTCAGCTTTACTAATCTTTGAAGACTTAGTAAAGCGAGTCTGTCATCTGCATTATACCATTCTGGGATGTTTTACTAAACTGTCGAAATTTTGATAGAGTGCCTCTTTCAGAATTACTAACGGAATATCAGGGGTTTACCATTCATTTTAGTATCACTAACAAATGAGCTGGATGACCCTTGTTGTGAAGTTCGGAAGCTTTGGTGCGGTTAGCTTTACTAATCCTTGAAGGCTTAGTAAAGCGGGGTCTGTCATCTGCATCATACCATTCTGGGATGTTTTATTAAGCTTTCGAAATTTTCGTAAAGCAGGTGTACTTCACCAATACGTCATTGGATTTTCAATTTTCTTAAAAAAGTGACGTAGAAATGAAGTCTTTTTGGCGAATTGATGCAGTATTTGATTTCGGGTATTCTTCATGTAAAAGATATTTATTTGCAATTAATGCTTTTGTGCAGAATATTATGAGGAATAGGCTGGAATATTCCTCTTACATAAACTATAGCAATGGATTCATATCTGATAGGTTTTGATGTAGGAAGCTCATCTATTAAGGCAGCGCTTGTAAATGCAGATACTCAGGAAATAGTGCAGGTAACTCACTACCCTGAAACTGAGATGGATGTAATAGCTCATTACCCGGGTTGGGCAGAGCAGAACCCCGAAACATGGTGGGAAAACTTATGTATGGCATCAAAAAGGCTTCTGGATAGGTCCGGCGTAAGATCTGAGCAAATAAAGTCAATCGGGATATCATATCAAATGCATGGCCTCGTGCTTTTAGGACAGAATAATGAAGTATTGAGACCCGCAATCATATGGAGTGACAGCCGGAGCGTGGAAATAGGCAGAAAGGCCTTTGCTGATCTGGGTAAGGAAAAATGCTACACGCACCTTCTTAATTCACCAGGCAATTTCACCGTGTCCAAACTGAAGTGGGTACTGGAAAATGAACCGGAGATCTATGATAAACTGAAGAAGTTTGTACTGCCGGGTGACTATATAGCCATGAAAATGACAGGCGAAATATGCACTACAGTGTCAGGAATATCCGAAGGTGTTTTGTGGGATTTTAAAAATGAAGAAGTGGCCGGCTTCCTTCTGGATTATTTCGGTATTGACGGCAGTAAGGTAGCTAATATCGTTCCCACATTTTCGGATCAGGGAAAACTACTTGCAGGCCCGGCCACTCAGTTAGGTTTAAAACCGGGGACACCCGTTACCTACCGGGCCGGAGACCAGCCGAATAACGCACTCTCGCTTAACGTATTTAATCCTGGTGAAATCGCCGCTACGGGAGGCACCTCAGGTGTCGTATATGCCGTGGTAGATCGTCCTGTTTCGGATAAGCAGTCGCGTATAAATGGTTTTGCACATGTAAACCACACCCGCCGTGATCCCCGGATAGGATTGCTGCTTTGTATTAATGGCGCGGGTAGTCAGTATAGCTGGCTAAAAAAGGAAATCTCTGATAATGGCACTTCTTATGAGGACATGGAGCGGATGATATCCCAGGTGCCGGTTAGTGCCGAAGGGTTAAGGGTGATTCCATTTGGAAATGGAGCCGAGCGCATGCTCGATAATAAAGTCCTTGGTTCTCATATTATCAACCTACACTTTAACAGGCACGGCAGGCCGCATTTTTACAGGGCCGCATTGGAAGGAATAGCCTTTTCTTTCATCTATGGTATGGAAATACTCAATGGAATGGGCATAGAGTCCAGGGTGATCAGGGTAGGTAATGACAACCTCTTTCGTTCATCAGCCTTTTCAACTACTATCTCAGCTATAACCGGGTGTAAAATAGAGGTAATAGAAACCACTGGTGCTGTCGGTGCGGCAAGTGCTTCAGGGGTGGCTATTGGTACTTATGCTACAGCGGAAGAGGCACTCTCGGGAGTAAAAGTTGCAAAAGTGTATGAAGTGGCCAATAATACTGAGGCATATCATGGAGCCTATGAAATATGGAAATCTGATTTAGAGAAGCTCTTACTGCAGGAACAAGAATTATAAACAAAGTATATAAAGCATATAACCATGAATAATAACGTGTCAGAAGAAAACAACGGAGAGATCAAGGTAGTGACAGGGGACAAGGAGTACTTTAAAAATATAGGGAAGATAGAATACGAAGGGCCGGAATCCGATAACCCGCTGGCTTTTAAATATTATGATGAAGACAAATTGGTAGGTGGTAAAACCATGAAAGACCATTTCAGGTTTGCAGTAGCTTACTGGCATACATTCTGTGGTACAGGCGGAGACCCTTTCGGTGCCCCCTCTAAGGAGTTTCCCTGGTTGGCGAGTAAGAATGCGATAGATTCTGCCAGGCATAAAATGGATGCTGCTTTTGAGTTTATGTCCAAGCTGGGCGTGCCTTACTATTGCTTTCATAATGTAGACCTGATCGATGAAGGAGGTTCTCTTGCCGAGACAGAAAAAAGAATGGAAGTGATCAGCGATTATGCATTGGAAAAGCAGCGTGAGACAGGGCTTAAAGTTTTGTGGGGCACTACCAATCTTTTCAGCCATCCGCGCTACATGAATGGAGCAGCCACCAATCCTGATTTTGACATTGTAGCCTATGCAGGAGCCCAGGTTAAAAACGCCATGGATACTACTGTAAAGCTCAATGGTGAAAACTTCGTTTTCTGGGGTGGAAGGGAAGGATACCTTTCCCTGCTCAATACCAACATGAAAAAGGAGCTCGATCACCTGGCCAGATTTTTCCATATGGTAAGAGACTATGCAAGGAAAAATGGGTTCAGAGGTAACTTCTTTATCGAGCCCAAACCTATGGAGCCTACCAAGCACCAATATGATTTTGATGCAGCCACTGTCATCGGCTTTTTAAGAGAGTACGATCTTATGGATGATTTTAAACTGAACCTTGAGGTTAATCATGCTACGCTGGCGCAGCATACTTTTGCCCATGAGCTTCAGGTAGCGGTCAATGCAGGTCTGTTAGGCAGTATGGATGCTAACAGAGGCGATTATCAGAATGGGTGGGACACTGACCAGTTCCCGGTCAATGTATATGAATTGGTGGAAGCCATGCTGGTGATCCTTGAAGGGGGAGGTTTCAAAGGAGGAGGTATTAACTTCGATGCAAAAACCAGACGTAACTCTACTGATCTGGAAGATATATTCTATGCACACATCGGCTCAATGGATGCCTTCGCAAGGGCGTTGGAGATATCTCATAACATTCTTGAAAATTCTGAATACAGCAATCTGAGAAAAGCAAGATATAGCAGCTTTAGTACTATGGATGGCAAGGCATTCGAAGAAGGCAACCTTACACTGGAAGACCTGCATGCCATTGCCCATAAAAACGCAGAGCCCAGACTGCGAAGTGGCAGACAAGAGCTTTTTGAAAATCTTATCAATCAATATATCTGGAAAACTAAATAAGAATGGTAGGATTAGAAACACTTGATTGGATTGTAATAGGAGTATATTTTCTGATACTCTTTGGCATTGCCGCATGGGTGATTAGAAAACGAAAAAATAATACAGAAGACTACTTCCTGGCAGGCAGAAATGCCGGCTGGTTCGTAGTGGGAGCTTCAATATTTGCCTCAAACATAGGCTCTGAGCACGTGGTGGGGCTAGCCGGAACCGGAGCAGCCTCTGGTATGCCTATGGCGCATTTTGAGCTTCATGCATGGATTGTGCTCTTATTGGGATGGGTATTTTTGCCTTTTTATGCGCGAAGTGGTGTATTTACTATGCCCGAATTTCTTGAAAGAAGGTTTAATAGCACCGCCCGCTGGTTCTTGTCGATTATTTCACTGGTGGGCTATGTTATTACAAAAGTATCTGTTTCAGTATATGCCGGCGGCGTGGTTATAGAAGCCCTTACCGGTGTCAATTTCTGGACCGGGGCCGTGATAACCGTGGTTATCACGGGGCTTTATACAATTCTGGGTGGTATGAGAGCTGTAATTTATACCGAAGCTTTACAAACAATCGTGTTGATATTAGGTTCTGGCGCCGTAACCTTCATAGGTCTATACCAAATAGGGGGGTGGGGTGAGCTCCGCGAAATAGCGGGAAGTGCTCACTTTGACATGTGGAGGCCGGTGACGGATCCTGATTTTCCCTGGACAGGGCTCCTCTTCGGAGGTACCATCGTAGGGATTTGGTACTGGTGTACTGACCAGTACATTGTACAAAGAACGCTGACAGCCAAAAATATCAATGTAGGACTTAAAGGCTCTATTTTCGGAGCATACCTAAAACTGACTCCGGTTTTTATTTTCCTTCTTCCCGGAATTATTGCCTATGCAATGACCAAGACCGGACAACTGGAGCTGGAATCGTCAGACCAGGCTTTACCTACTATGATGGCCACTTTATTACCAACCGGGATTAAGGGTGTGGCTGCTGCCGGTCTTTTGGCCGCACTTATGAGTTCTTTGGCATCAGTATTTAACTCATGCTCCACCTTATTTACGGTTGATATTTACAAAAAGATCAGACCGGAGAGTAGTGAAAAACAGTTGGTCAACGTCGGACGGGTAGCAACGCTGATCGTAGTAATGTTGGGGATAGCATGGATACCTGTAATGGCCAACATTTCAGGAGTATTGTACGAATACCTGCAGAGCGTTCAGTCGTACATAGCCCCACCTATAACCGTTGTCTTTTTACTGGGTATTTTCTGGAAGAGGATCAACTCAAAAGGAGCTCTGGCCACGCTTATAGGAGGCTTTCTGCTGGGAATGAGCAGATTGGTGCTGGAGCTTAATAAGGAGAAGCTTTCAGGCATTTTGCACACCTGGGCGACTATGAACTTCCTGCATTTCTGTATTCTTTTGTTCGTACTGTGTCTTGTTATATGTATAGCAGTAAGCCTTGCAACAGAGAAACCAGAGCAGAAAAGGCTTGATGGCCTTACATATGGAACATTAACTGATGAAGATAAAGCCAGTAATAAGAAAAGGTATGACTTAAAAGATGTATTACTCTCGGCAGTATTAATAGGTATCATCATATTAATACTGGGTTATTTTACGGGATAATTGATTATCTGGTAAGATCATTCTGTACAGGCAGGTGCTATGTAAAAAGACTTGTTAATAGGGCAGAACGCAGTGACAGTGGCAGTGTTGAAAGCATAAAGTAACAATAATTATTGTGTTTTGAGATGGGAATCAGTCATAACAGCTTCTCGAGTTTTTTATTAAAGTAGTAAATGTATGTATAAGTTGATGATTCAAAAGGCAAATAAGGTAAGTGCTAAAACCATAGTGGAGACATATTTTAATGCCATGGCAAAAGGAGACATAGCAAAAGCACTTACATGTTTTGCGGCCAATGTAAAATGGCACCAGCCGGGAATGAATAAATTTTCCGGCCTAAAAAGTAGTCCTGATGAAATTGGTCAGATGATTTTTGGGATGATAGAAGATGCAGGAGGAAGTTTGATTATCAGGCCTAACGGACTTTTAACAGAGAGCGGAGACTTAGTAGCTGCACCCATCCGCTTTACCTTTGTTAAACGCAATCAAAGCCTGGATATGGGAGGTTTGTTTGAAGTGAAGAATGGAGAAATTGCCTATGTATGGCTTTTTTCGGAGAATCAGCAGGAGGACGGTCTTTGGAGGGGTTGAAGGCTGCATATTTTAGAAGGCAGACTATTCTACAGCTAAAATAAACTTGGAGATACCAATCTGTTGGAAAAACGGATTGGTATTTTTCTTTTCGGAATCGAAGCCGAAGGCGCATTAATTCTCATCAATGCCGTCAGACTCAGTAAAGTTATTTGCATTTTTATTTATTCTTGTTGCCTCTTCCTTTTCCCAAAAATACCCAAGGTTGGGTATTTACGGGCAATTATTAATTGCTGAAATTGAACTTAAAAAACATGTCACACCTCTCAACAGATCGGTACAATGGAACTGCTACCAAATATTGCTTTGCTGAGTTCCCTTCCATTAAAATTTATAAAAACCAGACAGACAAGGATTGGAATAATCATTTGCTTTTTGGTGATTATATCAAAATTCTTGATACCGAAGTTGTCAATAATAGAATAAGAGTAAGGTGTAGAGGAAATACAGGTTGGGTCAAAGTTGATGAAATCAGAAAGGATCGATTATTGGAAATAAACTTCGTTGATATTGGACAAGGAGATGGTTGTCATGTAGTTACACCTGACGATCAGCACTTTATAGTGGATGCTGGTAAAGGCGATAATATGGAGCGCTACTTGTCCTGGCGGTTTAATTTGTATGATCGAAAAACTCCATTACCGTTTCTTTTCAAAGGTATAATAAGTCATTCTGATCTTGATCATTACGGCGGTTTTAAAAATATCTTTAAAAACGATAAAATCAATTTCGATAAGATATATCATAACTGCCTGGTGGAGCGGCCCGGTGACTTACCTTTTGGTGAAGTTAAGAACAACCATATACTTGGTTTAGTGCGGACAAATGATGAAATGCGTGCGTTAATCGGTGATCAGAATAATCGTAAGGGAACGAGGTCAACTTACTGCAAAACGCTTTATGAATGTTTAAAATATAGCCCGGATGTGGAATTTATCGGATTACTGGAAGAAAACAGGTTTGTTCAGGATTTTGATGGTAGCAATACAATTAAGGGCCTTCCATTTAGTCTGAAAGTACTGGGGCCGATACACGAAGGATCCAATGGCAGACACGCGCTTAGAACGATTAATAATACGGGAAAAGATAAAAATGGACACTCACTGATTATCAAACTACAGTATGATAAGGCAAGAATGCTTCTTGGGGGTGATGTAAATTCTGAATTCGGTGAGATCATTTGTAATTATTATAAAAGTATAAATAGACCTGATGAACTGGAGGTTGATGCTGCTAAGGCCTGCCATCATGGTAGCAACCACTTCAATTATGATTTTCTCGAGGCTGTAAACAGTGCTGCTACAATTATTTCGTCCGGAGATGATGAGAGCTATGCCCACCCCAGACCCGATGCTATAGGGGCATTTGGGAAATGTGGTTATGGTAAAAAACCGCTAATATTTTCCACCGAACTTGCAAGATCAAATGTGGAGTTGACAATGGCTAAACTCAAAAAACTGAATATGCTGGTAGCAAAAGCAGAATCCCTGGCTACTGAGATTAAGAAGATAGATAATGATGCCCTCACCAGGAATTTAAAAACTCAACTTTTAAAGACCAACAAAAACCTCAATAGCTACCTTACGAAGTATGGCATGATTAATTTACGTACGGACGGGTCAAAAATGATCATTGCCCAAAAGCTGGAGAAGCAAGCATCGTATGGCAAATGGGATATACATAAACTGGAATACTCCCAAAGTTCCGGGAGATTTGAATTAAGTGAAGCTCACTGATCAGGCATTACTATAGTGTTCAGGTTCCAGTGATGTGATGACATGGACTTATCCATGTATCAATTCTTCAGGCTTATATAGTTAAAGTCAAAAAAAGGATAAACTGCATGTTATTTAAAGAACAATTGCCTTTGACATATCAGCCACCTTTTCCATAATTGATCAGCGAAGCTAAGGATACGATCACACATGCCACTTCAAGGATTATAAAGGGTACATGCTTCAATAAAACAGAGGCCAGGCAGGTCATAGAGGCGCCGATCAGGTTCAGGAGGATGAATGACAGATCCTTGTTTGATATTTTTTCTGTTACATTAAGAAAGTAGGCGAGGAGTATCGGGAAAAGCCCGATTGAGCGCAGCCAGTCGGTTGCATTCATTTTTTAAAGATAATGAAAACCCGGAAACCGTACAGGGACTACTTGCTCTTTACTGGTACCCAAACCTCTTCCTCAGAGCCGGGATCGTTGTTTTTGTATTTATCACCCAGTATCTCAAAATGCTCTCTGTTGTCTAGTTCATAAGGAGATTGTGGTAGCCAGGTACCAAAGATAAACTGAAAGGTTTTGGGGAAATCAGCAGGTGTGCCTTTGTGAATAAATACAGCATACATGCCTCCTCTGAGGATGTATTGTTCCATACCTTCCGGCATGTGGTCAAAGCTAGAGACTTCTGCTACTGCCCATTTGGTGAATTTAGCATGTGGGTCAAAACCTGTGAAACCAGCCTGCTGATCATAAACCTGCATACTGATCAGATCAGCAGAAGTACGGTGCTTGATGGTACTGCGGTAAGGCATAAAGCTTTGCCATAGTTCACGCGTTTTGTTGTCTGCCAGCGTCATTTCAAGGTGCTTCCCTACAAGTTTCTTTTCAGGTATGGTTTCTATTCTGGGTGGTTGCATAAGGCTGATTTTTTATGGTTCTATTCTATTACAATATCATATTTGCTGAGCAGTCCGACCACTCCCGAAGCGGAGAACTTGGCCTTTTTTATGCTGTTTTTATCAGGGTCTATAGTATAGCCATAAGCCGTAACCAGGTTTACCTTGTCCAGGATGGTATTGTCAAAAATGGCACCTGAAAGATCGCAGTTGTCAAAAACTGATTCAGTAAGGTTGGCCTCTGCAAAGTCTGCTTCTTTAAGTTCACAGTTTTTGAACCGTGTTTTTTTGAGTGAGCGTTGAAAAAAAGAGGAGAGGTTGAGCTGGCATCCTTCAAAATTCACTTCAAACAGAAACTCCTTGCAAAGGTCGAAACGCAGGCCGAGTAGCTTACAATCTGTGAACCAGACATCCCTGAATGCAGTATCATTCAAAGTGGCCATACTCAGGTCACAGTTGGAGAAGGAGCAGTCTATGAAGTTGATGCCCGTGAGGTTTGCGTTACTCAGGGTGCAGTTAACAAATGTGCAACCTTCATAATCAGCTTTTTTCAAATCACCTTCGGCAAAGTCTGATATTTCAAAGGTCTTGTCGTAAATTACGTCTGTCATATCATCATTATTTAACAGGTATAAATATATCTATTTCAGAAGCAGGGTTCTCAGGGCCATAAAACCTCTCTCCATAATGCTCAAAATCGTCTCGCAAGTCCAGTTCAAAATCCGATGCGGCCAACCAGGTACCGTAAACATAATCCATAGATATGTGGAAATCCCTGATGCCTCCTTTGTGGGTAAAGCGAGCGTACTTGCCTGCAGGTAAATCATAGCAAGCCAGCCCTGCCGGGATATCTTCATAATGGCTAACCTCTACGGCCGCCCATTTTCGAAAGGTAAATTGTTCGGAGAAATCTTCCACTTTTGATTCGCTGTCATATGGGTGGACTCCATACATACCGGTATCCGTTACATGCCTGATTTCTTTGATCCTGGGTATAAAGCTCATCCAAAGCTCACGGATATTGTGGTGAGCCCGGGAAGATGAAGTTGATATAAATGCACCTACCAGCTTTTTAGCTATGGTTTCTACAATTTGCGGCTCGCGGGTTATATTTTTTTTTAAATGCTCAATTTTGCTGTCCGACAGCTCATTTTTTCTATAAGCCAGTTGGTGAAAGCCACGTTTACGGTATTTGGCAGGTGTAATCCGGTAAACACTTTTAAATGATCGGGTAAATGCCTCCTGAGACTCAAACTGGTAATCCATAGCAATAGACAGGATGGACCTGTCGGTAGAAATCAGGTCTTCGGCCGACCGGGTTATTCTTCTTTTTCTTACATATTCACCCACCGTATCTCCCGTTATAGCCATAAACACCCGAATAAAATAGTACTTGGAAAAACATGCCTGCTCTGCAATACGATCAACCGACAGCTCATGTGTTAAATTTTCTTCTATAAACCTTACGGCTTGCTTCACCCTTTGATAGTAGTAGTGTTTCATGGCTAAAGGCAATATTAACAAGGTTTGCCCGGCATTATTTGATAATTATTGCTAAAATTTCAAATGTGCAGGTTCCTGTTTTGCCACTACAGGACAATCTGATTTAAATGATTATAACGACCAGGCAGCATAATGATCTTTAAGAATACTGTATTTGTTGGAAATCGAAAATAAATACGCGCCACATGAAAGCCCTGCCATAAAATAATCGCTATTTGGCATGCATGCAATGAAATATGATAATGTGTCTTTTAACTAACTTGTTCACCTCATAATAATCGATACCATGCCTGAGCGGCTGGCCATGACTTATCCGTTACGCCTTTGGAAATGACACAATAAAAGTACTTCCTTTCCCTGGTCCATTTTCACAGGTTACAGTACCACGCATGGCGTCAACATATTTTTTAACAATGGCAAGACCTAAACCTGTAGAGCTTTCTCCATCAGTAGGCCGGGCCGTGAGGGTCTCATATTTGTTGAATAGTTTCGGTTGATCTTCTTTACTTATTCCGGGACCTTCATCTGCTACCTTGGTAATGATTTTATTGCCTTCTTCCAGAAGACTTATAAAGACGTTTTCTCCTTTGGGTGAAAATTTGATAGCGTTTGATATCAGGTTTTGAATAACCTGTTCATAGTAATTTTCGTCGATCAATGCCTGCAGTTCCGTATGGGTTTCCTGGAATTTTAGTGAGATATCTTTTTTTCGTGCCAATACCTGAAAATCTTCTACGGTTTTTTTCAGAATAGGGTAGACCTTGACTTCATGAAGGGTTACCTCATCCTTATTTTCAATGGCCCCCACATCCAGTATCCGGTTGATCATTTGTGTGGAACTGTTGGCACTGGAATGGATCTTTTCGAGATATATGTTTAGCTCGGGAGGTATATTATCTACTGATTTTTTAGCGATGTCGATCAGGCCTAAGATCTGGTTCAGAGGACTTTTGAGATCGTGAGCCACAACCCCCATGAGCATACTCTTTTCTTCATTAAGCGCTCTAAGCTCTTCATTGACCTCTTCCAACTGAAACTTTTGTTGCTCAACTATTCTGTTTCTTTCCTCCAGTTGATCTCTTTGCGCAATAATCTCCTCATTTTGGGCCTCTATTTGTATATTCCTTTCGGCCAGTTCAAAATTAGCCCTCCTCTTCAGTCTGGAGTATCGCCATATGATGACAGCAAGCATTAATACTATTACCAAACCTGCTACGGTTACCCTCTGGATGAGGGCCTGCCTGGATATTTTCTGATCAGCTTCCAAGGCCATTCTTTGCTGCACAAAATTAAGACTGTCACGCTCTTTCTGGAACTCGTATTCAGCTTCCATACGTGCCAGCTTTTTGGTGGTTTCTTCATTGTACAGGGAGTCCTGTGTAGTATAGAAAATCCTGTAAAACTTAAGCGCATTTTTAGGGTCACCAACCGCCTCATAATACTCGTGCAAATTCGAACTGGCCTGATTGAGTAGTTCCGTATTTCCGATTTCTTTGGCAAGTTCATAACCTTCGTTTAACGGGCGGTAGGCCTTTAAGTAGGCCTTTTGCTCCAGGTAAACTTTACCAAGGCCATTCAGGGCCTTGCTTTGCCCCCATTTGTTATTGAGCCCTTCCATGATAGTGAAGGAGTTTTCGTAAGCCTCAATGGCTTTATCATAACGCTTCTGCTCTCTCAGTATCTGACCTATATTATTGAAAGTCAATGCGATTCCATATTCATTACCAGTCTCTTTATCCAGCTCCATGGTTTTATGGTAATACTCGAGGGCTTTTTCATATTCACCGCTGTTTTCATAGACCAGCCCCAGGTTATTTAGAGCATTGGCCATACCGGATTTGTCACCCAGCTCGGATACAATTTCGAAAGATTTATTGAAGTAGATGAGAGCCAGATCATACTGTTTTTGCTTTCGGTAGATCACACCAATATTATTGTTAATTAAACCCACGTAGTGTTGATGCCCCTTTTTTTCGGCATAAGAAAGGGCCAATTGATACAATTCGAGTCCTTTTATGAAACTTCCCATATCTACGTATGCCACCCCGGCATTCATCGCATTCTTCATTACTCCTGTGCTATCATGAAGTGCATCAAATAATTTGACAGCCTTTACCATATAGGTTGCGGATAACTCTACTTTCCCCTGCAGGTGGTGGGCAAATGCCAGGCCATTGTAAAGATAGCCGACAGCGGATTCGTTGTGCCTGCCTTGCTTTTCCAGCAATTGAAGACCTGATTCAAAGTTTTCTACTGCTTTTTCAAATTCCCTTTCAGCAATAAAAACCCGGCCCCGGACATCAAGACCCATGGCTTCTCCTGTAGTAAACTCAATGGTTTTAGCCAGGTCAATGGCCAGGTTTGCGTAGTGCAGGGAAGAGTCTGTGTTAACCCTTTTCCAGCTTTTTGCCAGCTCAATATAAAGCCTCACGATGGAGGTGTCCTCTTTTACGACAGCAAGCCTGGCACTAAGGCTATCCGTTTGAGAAGTCTGCCCGAAGAGGGTAAAACTTCCAAAAATAAATACAATACAATTAATGATTCGGAGGTGAATAACACTCATTTACGTAATATATTTAGAAAGCACTCAAGGCAGCGGAACTGCTCTATAAGTGAAATTCAACTTGGGCCAGGCAGAAACCTTCAAAGTTAACCCTTTTAATTTAAAAGCTATCAACAAATTTGTTACTTAAATAATTACGTATGTATCAAATAATCAGTCGTTTATGTGGGGAGTGTTAGCACAGGTATCCCTGTATGGAAAATTATTTTTTTACTTTGCCGGCCTTTCATGAGTATCTCAAATAACTGGTGCTTTCGCGGTATCAGGGTAAGCAGGTCGATTTTATGGTCCTGACAGTAGCTATTCAACCCTTCCTCTATGTCATCAGCTTGTAGCAGATGATAGTGATGTGGTACGTCCTTAAAGTAGCGTTGCAATTTTTTAGCTTCTTCAGCTTCTTCAATGCTAAGCGCTTTTTGTTTACTGATGTGAACAATATGTATTTCGGATCCAAAAACATCGTTGAGTAAAAGCAGGGGGTCAATAAGACCAACATGCACATCTTTATAATCACTTGCCAGTGCTATTTTTTTAAGAGGCCGGTATCCTGCATTTTCAGGGATGATCAGTACAGGCACTGCACTGTTTTTTGTGACGGCAAAGGCATTGGTGCCGAGTATGATCTCATCTATGCCGTGCGCTCCCTTAGTACCCATTACCACCATGTCTGGATGAAATCGCCGTGACTCCGCAATGAATGCATCGACCACTGATCCGTGTTTGATCACTGTTTCGTATTTAACCTCTGATAATTCGGGTACGTCATGTACCAATTTAGAAAAGTCTTCCTGTATATCTTCTTCTATACCGCTTACAAGCGTATTAACAATTGAAATTGCACCCATTTCTCCATGCGTAACAGGTACACTAAAAGCATGCATAAGCAGTAAGTCAGCCGGCATTCTTTTGCCAATGTGTATTGCATATTTCAAGGCATTTTTCGAACATCTCGAAAAATCCATCGGGACCAGAATTTTTTTATGTGCCATGGTTTTAAGATCTAATCATTTAATTAATACTTCTTCCTTCTTATGGTAAGAAATTTCCCAAATAACTTTTTGAAGAGTTTTACCGGGCTTCTCAATATCTTCGTTCAGCTTCATTATCTATATATTTTTATAATTGAATAGCAATACACTACGCACATGATTCGGTTGTTGTTTTGTCAGATGTCAATTTACAGGTGCCATTACTATAATATAATGATTTTACAGCACTTGTTCTTATGATAAAAATCATTTTTGCAAGGCCGGGAAGTAGAGTGAGTAAGATATCCTTCCGTTGCGGATTTTAAAGCAGAATTTATTTGTTTATATTGACAGTATGGCAAAATGTTTTAGACCTATATTAGGTTTTATGTGTTTTTTTGTGATGTCCTCGGCACTCCGTGCGCAGGATATTGTGCCGTTCAGGTCAGACTCCACTTATAATTTCGAACTCGATTATAATTTCAAAACAAAGCCGGCGCCACCCCATGGTGAAATTTCGTATACCGAATACTATGACAAGTCCAGTGACATGCTTCCATATGTTTCTATTAAAATATCTTTACTCGGCCTGAGTGAAAATGACTTTCGGGTTAAAGTGGTTAACAACCAGGGAAATCAGGTTTACAGTAGAAAAATGAAGTTACCTATGGAGTTTGATGTGGAACTCGGATTTGCTGAAGACCTAAAGGAGAAACTGGTACCCCACCTTTATTACGTATACTTCTTCGATAAGGAAAGAAACCTGCACTCGCGAATAACAATAGAAGTTACTGAGACAGGAGACTTCCTTTTAAATGATAAGATTTACGGAAAACTCTAAATCTGATTTTTGGAAAAAGTAAATTTCAATGCACTGTAAATCAGATGGTTGTGTTTTGTTTTTGGTTTTGGCCTCATAATTGTTTCTCCCCTTAATGAAAACTAAAACTTACGGCTATGAAAAAACAAATACTACTCTCATTTATAATATTACTCGTTCTTTCTTCCTGTCATCTTACGGTAGTCGAAGAACCGCATGTACATGTTGACGTAAGGGACCGGTTCCTTGGAGTGTTTGAAGTGGAAGAATACAGTGAGACTTTTGATGCCTATAGCTATTATCATATTGATATTGTTGCATTGCATGGCGAACCGTATTCGGTAATACTAAGAAATTTTTACGGTGCAGATATCGATGTGATAGCCGATGTTGAAGGTAACTACTTGTATATTCCCTCGCAGGATGTGGGTGGTTTTCATATAGAAGGTGAGGGTAGTGTATCAGGCAACAGGTTAGAATTATCTTACTATGTCCATGATTATCTGGCATATCGTGATATAACAGACCACTGCCATAGCGTGGCCTGGAGATAGGTATTTGTGTTTTGTTTGAGTTTGACCTTTGAGAAGGTTGCTTCAGAAATCCTGAGATTGACAGCGAAGTTGGAAACGGTTTTTGAGGCAGCCTTTTTTTGTGCTTTTAGATTAAAAGACAAAGTTTAAACGCTGAATATCAGGATCAAGGTGCCTTATTGATGTTTTTTTGGTTAGTTTAGCCGATATTTTTCAAATATTGGTATTTATGAAGCTTGATATTTTAGCATTTGCAGCACATCCTGATGATACGGAGCTAAGCTGTGCTGGTACTTTGGCAGCACATATTGCAATGGGATACAAGGTAGGTGTTGTAGATTTTACACGGGGGGAGATGGGCACAAGAGGCACTGCAGAGATCAGAGACCATGAGGCCAGGGAGTCTGCGAAAATACAGCAGCTTTCAATAAGGGAGAATTTAGGGTTTGAAGATGTTTTTTTTGAAAATGACAGAAAACATCAGTTGGAAGTAGCCCGTGCTGTACGTAAGTATCAGCCGGACATAGTTTTGGCCAATGCAATTACCGACCGCCACCCTGACCATGGAAAGGCAGCAAAGCTTGCTGTTGATGCTTGCTTTTTGGCTGGTTTAAAGAGGGTTGAGCTAGAAGATGAAGAAGGAGAGGAGTTAGCGCCGTGGCGTCCCAGAGTGGTGTACCACTATATTCAAAGCAACTTTATCGGGCCTGATTTTGTAGTGGATATCAGCAAGTATTGGTCTGTTAAAATGCAGGCTATAAAAGCGTTTAAATCGCAGTTTCACGATCCTGGAAGTAGCGAACCTGAAACGTTTATTTCTAACCCGGAATTTATGAAAATGCTTGAAGCCCGGGCTAAGGAATTTGGTCACAGAATTGGCGTTGAATATGCAGAAGGCTTCACCATAAACAGAACTATGGGCATCGAAGATATTACCAGCCTGCTGTAGAATAGGCACTGCTCTTTAAAATAATGGCAATAACAAAAATGCCGGAGTACAGGCCATAGACTGTTCCGGCATTTTTCGTTTTCGGAAAGCTATTTTATGGCGTCTTTAGACTGTCTATCTCCGCATTTTCAGGCATATCAAATAAAGCCTGGTCAGGTACTTCCTCAGAAAATACTACATTTGAGAACTCTGCCCTGTACCTTAGTTCACCTATACTGTCGGATTGGAATTTATAGCCCTCCATAACAGCAGGCACCAGCAATCCATTTACTTTCTGCCAGTCAGTATACCGGAGTGCATTGTAATTTTCATGCTTTTCCCCGCTAAAATAAGTTACGGTGTAAAGCAGAAGTTCCAGCTGGTAAGTGTCGGGGTTGAAATGAGCTATGTACAGATCATCGTCTGCGTCGCCTACGCCTTCTTTAAAAGAGATTTTCAATGCCCTGTAGTTTTGGCCTGCAACTGATCTTTCTCCCAGGTCCTCGTACTGAATGCCTGGATCTGACAATACAAATGGGACAGCAAAAAAGTAAAAAATAAGATTATGATAAAACCTGGGAGGCATATCACCAAAAGTCGCCTTATCGGGAGACACCCAAACATTGCTGCCATCCATACCTAAAGTATAGTTGCTACCCGTAATCAGCACTTTTCTTGACTTGAGGTCAATTAGCTGAGTTTCTGTTTTTTCACTTCCAAGCGTGGTTTTCACATCATACTGCAGACTGTTGAAAGCCTGCCATTGCTGTAGTCCACCGTGAGATTTCAGTGCATTTTGAAGTAATGTGGGGTATGATACAACTTCTTCTTCAGTCGAAATATCAGTAGAGTCAGTGTTTTCCTGCGATGACTGTTTCCCGCAGGAGACCATTACAACGAGTATTATCAATAGTTTATATTTCATAATCGGGAATTTAATTGTCAAAATTAGTAAAAGCATTTAAGCTCTTCATGTCGGTGGGTTGACAAAGTTAATTATTCTCTGACCACCGAAACAGTATATTGTTCTGCATTCTTTTTGGGCTTTATATCAGAACCCACGGCCCTGGCGTATGTTCTGGTGAAAGCAGCACCATAATACATGATTAGTGAAGAGTAAAAAATGAATAGCAAAAGCAGCATAATGGAAGCGGAAGTTCCGAAAATGTCGTTGAGGTTATCTGTAATTAAAAATCTGCCTAAAACGTACTTACCGATGTTGAAGAGAATCGCAGTAAAGAAACCACCGACCAGGGCATCTTTTCCTTTTAATTTGGCATCAGGAAGATATTTAAGCAGAATAGTAAACCAGAGAGTAACTACCAAAAGTGACAGTATAATACTCACTCCCTGGATCAGCAAGGCATCTACAGAGGGGATAAGCTCGTCCAGATAGCTTTTTAATACAGCAACGGCAGTATCCGCAAAGAGTGAAGCGACGAAAAGTAATCCGCCGGCAAATATGATTAACAGAGATTGGGTGCGTTGTTTCAGGGTATAAATAAAATTATGTGTTTTCTTTATCCGGATATTCCAGATATGATTAAATGCCTGCCTGATCACATGGAATAATGTGGTGGATACAAAGATTAGAAATACACTTCCTCCGATGGTGATCCATATGCTACTGGCCTGATCCCTGAAGTTGTTCACAATATTTCTGATCTCCTCAGCAGCGCCATCTCCAAATTGCATTTCGATACGGTCATAGAGCTGGTCTGATATTTCCTCCTGCTGAAAATAGAGACTGAGAATATTGATGATAATTATAATAATAGGAGCAAGCGAGAACAATGTAAAAAAGGCCGTGGAAGCTCCCAGTAACAAGGGCTGATTGACCTTCAATAAACTGAATGAGTCAATTAAGATCTTCCCGAATTTCTTGATGTGCATAACGATTAAGTTGAATATTTTATACGATATTCATCTTTTTAACAATATACATAGCTGCAGGTTCAGCCTGTACCATGCTGCCGGAGTAAGCCATGATGACCATATTAATTTAAATATTAAAGGCGATTTAAATAAATGCAAAGTATTGAATTTATTTTTTATGTTTATGGTATGACACACTGCCGTTTTAGATTATTTACCCTTTTAATAATCATTTTATTGCACGTTTCATGTTCTGAAAAAGGCGATAACCTGTTAGCTCCCGGTATTTCAGAACAACTGGCCAATGTTAGAAAATCAGTAATTGATAATATTACCTATGAGCTGCATTTTGATATTCCTCATGACCAGAATGACCCTATTCATAGTACGGCAAGGATAACCTTCGATCTAAAGGAAGACAAGGATGACCTGCTTCTGGATTTCAACGCCGACCCGGAAAAACTAAAGGCCATAGATGTAAATGGCAGCCCTGTCGATGTTCAGTGGGAAGAGGAGCATATTGTAGTGCCGGCTGGCTTATTAAAAAAAAGTAATATCATTGATATACAATTTGATGCCGGCGAGCAATCCCTGAATCGCTATGAAGATTATCTCTACACGCTTTTCGTACCTGACCGTGCCTCTACCTGTTTTCCTCTGTTTGATCAGCCTGACCTAAAAGCCAGGTATAAGTTGTCTTTAACTATTCCTTCAAAATGGAAAGCTGTGGCTAATGGCAGCATCATTTCCAAGGATAATACCGGGGCGAAAACCACTTATATATTCAAGGAAACACCTGTTATTAGTAGTTACCTGTTCTCATTTGTAGTGGGTGACTTTAAAGTCGTTTCCAAAAATATAAATGGAAGAAAACTTAACATGTATCACCGGGAGACAGATTCAGTTAAGCTTTCTAATAACACTGAGGCTATATTTGACTGGCATGTAAAATCATTGGAGTGGATGGAGAGCTATACAGGTATAGATATGCCATTTGAGAAATTTGATTTTATACTTATACCTTCTTTCCAATATGGAGGTATGGAGCATCCGGGTGCCGTTTTGTACAATGCCTCAGCACTGTTGCTTGATCAGTCCTCAACACTGAATCAGCAACTTAGTCGCGGCCGGCTTATCGCCCATGAAACAGCACATATGTGGTTTGGAGACCTTGTTACCATGAAGTGGTTCAATGATGTATGGCTCAAGGAAGTGTTTGCCAATCTGATGGCTTCCAAAATAGTAAACCCGGGCTTTCCCCAGGTAAATCATGACCTCCAGTTCCTCACAGCACACTATCCGAATGCTTACAGTGTAGACCGCACACTTGGCACCCATCCGATACAGCAACCTCTTGATAACCTTAAGGATGCGGGCACTTTATACGGATCCATTATCTATCAGAAAGCCCCCATAGTAATGAGAATGCTGGAAGAGGGGCTGGGGCAGGAAAAGTTTCAACAGGGGCTTCAGGAATACCTTGAGAAGTTTGCCTTTGGAAATGCGACCTGGGATGAGCTGATCAATATACTGGCAAAAGATGCTCCGTTTGATGTGGAAAAATGGGACGAACACTGGGTGAAAGCGGCAGGAATGCCGGAAATACAATACATTATAGGGACCAAGGATGAGAAAACCATATCAAAACTTAACATCTGGTCTGCCAATAATCAAATGGAAATGGATGACGACCTCTGGTGGCTGCAGGACCTGGAAGTATTACTGGGCTATCCCGATTCTGTTAGCTATCATGCTGCCAACTTGCTTACCAGCAGGGATAAGCCCGATTTTAAAGGAGATCCGTTTCCCGAATATCTTTTTACCAATGGAGGCGGGCTTGGATATGGCTATTTTAGGATGAACGCAGACTCTAAAGAGTATCTGATCAGGAATGTTGATGGCTTTACTGATCCTGTATTAAGAGCTGCAATCTGGATTAACCTGTATGAGGCCGTGCTCAGAGGTGACATAACACCGGATAAATTGCTAAACAGGGCAATTGAGAGTTTGCCAAGAGAAGAAGAAGCACTGATCACCGAATATATAACCGGCATCATCTATACCATTTACTGGAAGATGATTTCAGATGAAAACCGGGTTAAACTGGCTCCGCGGCTAGAAGGAATATTGCTTAATATGATGTTGCATACTCCATCCACCAATTTAAAGTCCACCTATTTTAATGCATTAAAATCCATAGCCATATCAGAAAACGGTGTGCTGGTACTGAAAAACATATGGAACGAAGAAATGACACTTGAAGGATTACCCCTTTCCGAAAGAGACTTTACCAGCCTGGCATATGAATTGGCAGTGAGGGAAGTTGAAGACTACCAGAGCATACTTATGGAACAAGGCGAAAGAATTACTAATCCGGACCGTAAAAGGAAGTTTGATTTTATCAGGCCGGCGCTATCGGAAGATGAAACTGTGCGCGATACTTTCTTTGAGGGACTTAAAGAACCCAGGAATAGAGAGAATGAAGCCTGGGTGCTGGAGGCCCTTAATTATCTGCATCATCCCTTAAGGTCAGAAAGCTCAGTGAAATACATTACCCCCAGTTTGGAAATACTCCGTGAGATACAAGTGACCGGGGACATATTTTTCCCCAAGCGCTGGCTGAACAATACCCTGGGCGGACATAGTTCAGAGAAAGCGGTCGATGAGGTAAGGCAGTTTTTGTATAAGCACAATGATTACCCCACAAGCCTGAAAAATAAGATACTGCAATCTGCCGATCTGCTTTTCAGAAGTGTGGAAGTAAGACGCAATCAGGATTAGTTGCCACTGCTTTTTAAATTTAATTGCTGTTACTGTTGCTTTGCAGAGTAACCTTTTATTATTTAACCATTTACTTTAAAACGAAGGACGCCCATACATGAGTGAGGAACTTCTTAGAGCTATAATTCAGTTATTTGCGATTGTTGCCAAAGAGAGGGTAACAGAAGATGAGCGTGCCAATATCAAAGAGTTTCTTTCTGTACACCTTAATCAGGAAGCCATAGGTTTTTACTTAAACCTGTTTGATAAGTTCTGCTGCGAAAATGACCTGGAGCAACGGGAAGGGCTGAACCTGGACGATGACACCCTGGAATTTGTCGGGGATTGGGGTAGGATAATGGCTATAAGCAAACAGGTTAACCGGGCACTCACCATGCAGCAGAAAGTAGTGTTGGTTATTAAGATCATAGAACTTGTTTTTGCAGATAATGAAATTTCCGAACGGCAGGGGAACCTCATTTTCTATATTGGCGAGGCCCTGAAGATATCCAGGCGGGATATGGTGGCGTTGCGAAAGTTTGTTACAGGGCAGGATCTCGACGAGCTGGCATCGAAAGATGTACTTATCATTGACGAAGGCTCCGGAGAATATGAATTTGACGGCCCAAGGCTGGTAGCTAAAAACCTTACAGGACTGATTGCTATTTTAAGGCTTTCCAATATTGAGACCTACTTTATCAAGTATCTCGGTATATCTGTACTTACACTCAACGGTATTCCTTTGAAGAGCCGGAAAATCGACATTTTTCCAACAGGAAGTACTATAAGAGGAAATAAAATTGATACCATTTACTATAGCGACGTAGTCAGTGAGTTTTTACAGGGGCAGGTTGAAAGCAAAATTACATTTAGCGGAGAGCACCTGTTTTATCACTTCAAAAGTGGTCGTGCCGGTCTGCAAAATGTAAATATTAGTGAGCAGGGAGGGAAGCTGATCGGCATAATGGGTGCCAGTGGCTCTGGTAAATCTACTTTGCTTAGCGTGATCAATGGCTCTGAGCGGCCTTCCAGCGGCCGGGTGCTGATTAATGGCACAGACATTTACGAACACCCCGAAGAAGTAGAAGGTGTCATAGGCTATATACCTCAGGACGACCTGCTTATCGAAGAGCTTACTGTATTTGAAAACCTTTACTATTCCGCCCGCTTATGCTTTGGCCAGTACACCCGGAAGGAAACTGAAGACCTTGTTGACAAAGTACTCATGAACCTGGGCCTGATGGACATAAAAAACCTGAAAGTGGGGTCACCTCTGGATAAAACGATTAGTGGCGGACAGAGAAAAAGAGTAAACATAGGCCTGGAACTACTACGAGAGCCCAGTGTGCTGTTTGTAGATGAGCCAACGTCGGGACTGTCCTCCCAGGACTCCGAGAATATTATGGATCTGCTAAAGGAACTTTCTTTACGGGGCAAAATGGTGTTTGTAGTGATACACCAGCCTTCGTCAGATATTTTTAAGATGTTTGACAGCCTGATCATACTGGATGTTGGCGGTCTGCAGATCTATTATGGCAACCCTGTTGAAGCAGTGACCTATTTTAAGGAGATTACCAATGCCGCCAATAAAAACCAAAGTGCCTGCCCGGAGTGTGGCAATATCAATGCGGAGCAAATATTTGGCATAATCGAAACTAAGATTGTCAATGAATACGGGCGCCTGACAACCACCAGGAAAGTTTCGCCCGGGCAATGGTACCAGTATTTCAGGGAGAAAATTAAGCTTCCTAAAATTAAGCATGTAAAGGAGCGCATTAAGGTAATGCAGGAAATACCAAACTGGTTTCGCCAGTTAGGGGTTTACCTTACGCGAGATGTACTTTCAAAGATTGCCAATACCCAGTATATGGTAATTAACTTCCTCCAGGCGCCAATACTGGCATTTTTTATGGCTTTCCTTGTGCGTTATTACGGTACTCTTGAAACTGACAACGCGTCTTACTCTTTTTTTGAAAATGACAATATTCCTGTCTATTTTTTCATGAGTATTATTGTAGCCCTGTTTATGGGGCTTACCATAAGTGCCGAAGAGATTTTCAGAGACAGGAAGATCAGGAAAAGGGAACGGTTCCTCAACCTGAGCCGAAGTAGCTACCTGGCATCTAAAATTGCCATTTTGTTTCTTATCAGCGCCATTCAAACGGCTTCTTTCATTCTAATTGGCGACTGGATACTTGAGATTGAAGGCATGGGCCTAAGGTTTTGGCTGATATTATTCAGTAGTTCCTGTTTTGCCAATATGCTAGGTCTCAATGTTTCTGCCTCGTTCAATTCAGCCGTTACCATTTATATTCTAATACCTATACTGCTGATCCCTCAGCTTTTACTAAGCGGCGTGGTGATCAACTTTGACAAGTTCAATCCAAGAGTAAGCACTATGGATGGGGTACCCTTGATAGGGGAAATTATGGCATCCCGCTGGGCCTTTGAAGCTGCCATGGTTACCCAGTTTAAGGATAACGAATATGAAAAACAGTTTTACACCATAGATAAGAAAGCAGCCAATGCCGAATACAAAAAACTCTATTACATACCCAGGCTAGAGTCGGAGCTTGCTTATGTGTTTAACAACATGAACAAAAGGCTTACCCCTGAGGCCGGGAAAATGCGCCAGTCATTAGAATTGCTGAGAAATGAAATTGGTAAAGAGCTAAGAGCTGTTGGCGATGATAAATTCGGGCACCTGGACTTATTGGTATTGGAAGAGTTTGATTCTGCAACATATGTTTCGACCAGTGAGTTTCTCGATAAGCTGAGACAGATGTATGTGAACAGATACAATGAAGCACTAGAAGAGAAAAACAGGAAAATTGAGGCTATGGCAGATACTACTGAAGGGCTTGAAAAGTTAGACTCATTAAGGTTAACATATCAGAATGATGCCATTCTTACGGCTGTTCAGAACACAAACAGTACTTACAGAGTTATAGAGTTGAACAACAGGCTTGTACAAAAGATTTACCCAATCTATTTTGAAGATTTTGAGCCGGTCAGCTATCTCGATATCAGGACGAAGTTTTTTGCCCCGAAAAAGCATTTTGCAGGAGCCTATATCGATACGTTGTTTTTTAACATACTAATGATCTGGTTTATGTCTTTGATTCTGTTTATTACATTATATTACAGGGTGTTACAGCGTATCATTCTCTTTTTTACTACACGGAAGAAAAGAGTGCGGACATGAAAAACAGCTCCCGGAAGATAGCGCCTAAATGTTGGTAAATTCAGGTTTTATTATTTATCTTATTAGTTATTTCAAAGCTTTCTTTATTTTAAATAAAAGGAAACTCTGCAATTTATTGAATCTGTAGTGGTAGAAGTAAAAGCATTTGTTTGTAAATTAAATGAACGGAAAACTCCTGATATAACGCAGGTGGTGCTATTTTGCAATGAGTTGTGCTTATGAGATCCTTTTTAAAGAAATATGGCCCTGTTATCCTGTGTTTTCTTTGCTTTAACGTTGAAGCTCCGGCTCAGATTGGCGAAACACGTTTGAAAAGTATCTGGCTCGAAAAATTTTCCAAATTCATAGAATGGCCTACCTCTGACACGTTAGATTACTTTACCATAACGATCCTGGGAGAAGGTGATATCAATCAATACCTGTACGACATTTATAAAAACCGAACTATCAAAAACAAGCCGGTTAAAATTAATGTCATTGATAAAATAGACAGCCTTGAAAACTGCAATATCCTTTTTATTAACACTGAACAAGCCAAAGATCTGGACAAGGTACTGGATAAAGTACGGTCAAAACCAATACTTACGATAGGTGATACCCAGGGTTTTGCCAAGAAGGGAATAATAATTAACTTTTATCTTGAACAGAATAAGGTCCGGTTTGAGTTAAATATATCAGCAGCTAAGTCCAGCGGCCTGGATGTTGATTTTCGTTTGTTGGAAGCTGCAAGAATTATAAAGAAGATATAATGCTGTTCTTTAAAAAACTAACCATAAAGAATAAACTGACGGCCATCATATTGTCCGTGACTATATCTGCCTTATTGATTAGTTTTTCATTCTATAGCTATTACTCCTATTATAACACCCGAAAAGCAGTGCTGAACCAGATGGATGTCACCGCCAGACTCATCAGCGAATACTGTGTGGGGCCGCTCATCTTTGAAGACCAGAACGGTGGACAGGACATCATTGAGAAGGTAGCCAGTATACCTGAAATAAGCCATGCCTATATACTGAATAAAGATAATAGTCTCTTTGCCTACTACAAAGGAGACCAGGCCATTGCTCCGGATACCGCCATGCTGCTGCTGAATAGCGAGCAATACTTCCGGATAAGTAAAATGGTGGAGTATAAAAAAGAGAACTACGGTTCAGTATTGCTCCTTGTGCCAAAGTCCCTTGTCACCCAGATGGTGAGAAAGGATGTAGTTTACCTTTTGGTTATTTTTACCATTATAGTCATTCTTTCGGTCTTTTTTACCAATAAACTACAAGGCTATATTTCAAAACCCATAACCAGGCTGGCAGATTTTGCCGAAGATATAGCTATCCATAATGATTATTCCCAAAGTATTTCACATGATGAAAAAGGTGAGATCGGTTATCTGTACGACAGGTTCAATCATTTGCTTTTCCAGGTACGAAAAGAAGAAATAGAGCAGCTAAGGATCAACCGGGCCTTAAAATTAAGTAAGGAAAACTATCAGAACATCTTTCAGAACTCTATAGTCGGAATATTCAGAATAGATGTGCATTCAGGCAAAATTATACAGGCAAACAAAAGAACCTGGGATATCCTTAGCATGGATCCGATTTTTCATGACAGCATCTTTAAATACTTCCAGAAGACCGAAAACCTTTGGGGTTTACTGAGATCATTGCTAAATAACGGGTTTATCGAAAACAGTGAGTTAAAGATATCAACCAGGGATAACTACTCCGTCTGGATAAGCGTTTCCGGGCGGCTAAACCAAAAAGAGGGGTACTTCGAAGGCGTAATACAGGACATTTCAGAAAAGAAAAAGAACTTTATAGAGCTACAAAAGGTAAATTTTGAACTTGACAATTTTGTTTACCACGCCTCACATGATCTAAGGTCTCCGTTGAGAACCATCCTGGGATTGATCCATATTGCAGGATTAGAAAAGTCCAGGGAAAATATATTTAAAATACTTGGGCGCGTGGAAGTCAGTATTAAAAGACTGGACAAACTTATAACCGATCTCCTGACGTTTTCAAGAAACGGCAGAATTAAAGGGCAGATAGAGGAGATCAGTATTAAGCGGATGATAGAGACTTCAATTGAACAAATTGATCCCGTTAAACTTGATAAAATAAGAGTTTCGGTTGAAGTTTCGGAAGATAGTGTATTCAAATCCGATCCGGTCAGAGTGGGCGTAGTTCTCAATAACCTTATAAGCAACTCCGTAAAGTATCAGGTAAAAGGGAACCCTGACCAATACATGAAAATAAAGGCAGATGTGACAGAAGAAAGTCTTGTACTCCAGATTGAAGACAATGGAGAGGGCATACCTGCGGAAAGCCTGAGCAAAATATTTGATATGTTCTATCGTGCTTCCGAGAATTCCGAAGGTTCCGGTCTTGGTTTGTACATAGTACATAATGTTTTGGAAAAGCTCGGTGGTCAGATCCACATTGCATCTGATCCGGGCAGGGGGACAACCGTCCAGGTAACACTGCCTAATTTTGCCAACCCTCAATTATCAAGCCTACTGTCCTTACTGGAAGATAGCCCTTAATATGTTAAAAATCGCCTGGTCAGATATTTATAGTCATCCACTGCCTGAAAATCATCGTTTTCCGATGATAAAGTATGAGCTACTTCCTGAACAATTGCTTTATGAAGGAACGATAAACAATAATAACATTTTCAGCCCTCAAAAGCCGGAAGAAAGTTTAATATTAAGTACCCATAATTCGAGTTACTGGGAGAGATTAAAGAGCTTATCGCTTACCAGGTCAGAGGTCAGGAGAACTGGTTTTCCGCTTTCGGCACAATTGGTGGAAAGAGAAGTAACCATTGTCAATGGTACAGTTCAATGTGCCCTGTATGCCATGCAATACGGTGTTTCAATGAACATTGCCGGAGGGACACACCATGCCTTTTCTGACAGGGGAGAAGGCTTTTGCTTGCTCAATGATATAGCTGTGGCCTCTAACTATTTGCTGGAAAATCAACTGGCCAGGCAAATACTGGTGGTGGACCTGGATGTGCATCAGGGTAATGGTACAGCTGAGATTTTTCAACATGAGAGTAGAGTATTTACCTTCAGCATGCACGGAGCAAATAACTACCCGCTGCATAAAGAGTGCAGCGACCTGGATATAGCCCTGCCTGATGGTACACAGGATAATTTCTATTTAAATACACTTGAAAAAAACCTGAAAAATTTGCTTGACCAGGTTCAGCCCGATTTTATATTTTTTCAATCCGGAGTAGATGTCCTGGCTACTGATAAGCTGGGGCGGCTGGGTTTAAGTATAGCGGGTTGCAGAGATAGAGATAAACTGGTGCTACAATGTGCGAAAGAGCGAAACATTCCGCTAGTGGCTTCGATGGGAGGCGGTTACTCAGAAGATATTAAAGTCATTGTTGAGGCACATGCCAACACCTACAGGTTAGCACAGGAAATTTATTTCTGATTTTTGGTGGCGGCGCTACCTTGCCAGAGAGAGTTATTTTTATAGTATTCATTAATTCTTGACATCACATCTTCTTCATGATTATCCAGTTCTTCCTGAGTAAACTTTGGTGCTTCGGATATCCATTGAGGGCCAAAATTTACCCGTAGCTCATTGGACTTGAGGTGGAGATAGAACAGTTTTGACGGAATAGCCCTCAACACATCCTGTTCTTCAGTCAGATTGGCAACACTCCTTTCCTTGAAAATGATGTATTTATGATCCTGATACTTCTGAAACCCTCTAATTTCCCCAATTTCACCGTATATGGGGTGATAAATGCTCTTGTTGATCAGTTTTTTTACCAATAGCTCTTCCAACTCCATATTTGTCTGGTGTTTAACACAATAATTAATCTGACAATTTCCTTACCAATACAATTTAATCACTAATATTATGATTTTGTTTACATGATAGTGTGCGTTCTACCCCACAAGCGAGACTTTATTTCTCACAAGAGTATATAAAGTTACTGATAAAGAGCGATTTAATCAATGGCAGAATTATGGTATTTTCTTTTGTAAAAAACCAATAAAAAAAGATGCCATGGAAACAAGAAAAGAAATAATTGAAAAGTTAACCCAGCTGCTCACACGTAATTATGATGCGGAAAATGGCTATAGGGAAGCTGTAGAGGATGTTGATGACCCAAAGTTGAAAAAGTTCTTTAAAACATATGTGGAACAGCGTTATAAATTTGGGCACGATTTGAAAGGAGAGATTAAAAACCTGGGTGGTGACGCCGGGAAAGGTAAAGGGACCAGTGTTACCGGCGACCTACATAGAAAATGGATGAGCCTGAAAAAAGCAATAAGCAGTAATAACGAAGAAGCCATTCTGGAAGAGTGTAGAAAAGGAGAGATGACTATATGGGGAGACTATAATGAGGCACTTGCCATAAACGATTTGCCACCATCCACCAACTCCTTGCTCAGGAATCATAAAACCAAAATAGACGAAGCAATTTTTCAACTTATGGAATTAAAGGCCGAATATGCTTAGCACCAGCTAATATTTCATGCCTGGGTTAAGAAGGCACGTTATAGCTTATCAGTTTAGTGCTGGTCTGCCTTTTTCTTTTGATAATCAGTTAGTTATGGGTGTTGTGCGAAAAATACCTGAATTGGTTTTATATTATCTAATTTCATAAAGATAATTTAATATTTGAGCTTCTTGGTTTTTGTGATGTATTATCTACCTTTAAGCTAATAATCAACTACTTAAACCTATCCTCATATGAAACAACTTTACAGGCTATTGTCAATAGTTCTGATGATGCACATTTGCCTGGGTGCTTACGCTCAGGGCATTTTTATCAACGAAATCCATTACGATAATGATGGCGCCGATATCCAGGAAGGCGTTGAAGTGGCAGGACCGGCAGGAACAGACCTGTCAGGTTATACCCTGGAATTTTACAATGGCAGTGGAGGGGCTCTCTATGCCTCTGTTTCCCTTTCAGGGATCATTACAAACCAACAAAATGGCTATGGAGCCATTTTCTTTGATCAGGCAGGTGTTCAAAACGGATCGCCAGATGGTCTGGCTTTGATCGATGCCGCTAATAATGTTATTCAGTTCCTTAGCTATGAAGGCTCATTTACTGCTGTAGGTGGTAGCGCAGACGGATTGCTTAGCACCGACATTGGTGTGAGTGAAAGTGGCTCAACTGCTATTGGTAATTCATTGCAGCTAGCCGGTAACGGTACAGAATATACCGATTTTAGCTGGCAGAGCGACTCACCATCCAGCTACAATGCCATTAACCCCGGCCAGAGCTTCGGTGCGGTTGAGATCAATCCAGTGATCAATGAATTTGTATTTAATCATACAGGTTCCGATACCAATGAGTTTGTTGAGATCTATGGTGCCCCGGATACTGATTACTCAGACCTTTGGCTGCTCGAAATAGAAGGAGATAGCCCGTCAGCAGGTATTATTGATGAGGTTATTCAATTAGGGACAACCGATGCGTCAGGTTTTTGGACTACCGGACTGTTAAACAATGCCTTTGAAAATGGTTCTGTATCGCTTCTACTGGTTAAAAATTTTACCGGCTCATTGGGGGATGACCTCGACCCTGAAGATGACGGCGTATTGGATACTTTATCATGGGAGTCGGTAATTGATGCAGTAAGTGTTTACGATGGTGGCACAGATGATCTTAACTACCTGGGCACACAGCTTACAGCCGATTTTGATGGATCCACATTTACAGTTGGGGGGGCATCAAGGATTCCTGATGGTCAGGATAGCGACACAACCAGTGATTGGGTGAGAAATAGCTTTGCAGGAGCCGGTTTGCCAGATTTTCCTACAGCAGTAGCTGAACCCGGAGAGGCCATCAATACACACGGTGCTTCAAATACCGAACAGGACGGACCCGCGGCAACATTGGTCATCAATGAGATAGATGCCGATACTGACGGTACGGATATTGCCGAGTTTGTGGAGCTTTATGACGGAGGTGTCGGAAATACTTCACTGGACGGATTAGTGCTGGTATTTTATAATGGTAGCAATGATCAAAGCTACAACGCTTTTGACCTTAGTGGATTCACTACTAATGAGCAGGGATATTTTGTGCTTGGTAATAACGGAATACCCGGGGTCTCCATTGAATTCCCATCTAATGGCCTGCAAAACGGCGCAGATGCCGTAGCGCTTTATTCCGGTACAGCCGCTGATTTTCCTTCAGGCTCTTTGGTGACTGAGACAAATCTTATTGATGCAGTGGTTTATGATACCAACGACAGTGACGATGCAGAGCTTTTGGTGTTGCTAAACGCCGGTCAGCCGCAACTCAATGAAGATATGAACGGCAATAAAGACCTTCATTCTTTACAGAGGTATCCTAATGGAGCTGGCGATCTCAGGAACACTGACACATACCTGGCAGCTATTCCAACCCCGGGATCGGCCAATACAAACCTCACTGAGCCTTTAAGCATCGTGATCAACGAAATAGATGTGGACACTCCGGGATCAGACGAAGAAGAGTTTATTGAACTGTACGATGGCGGCGCGGGTAATTCACCTCTTGATGGTCTGGTAGTTGTGTTGTACAATGGCAACGGTGATGCCAGCTATAATGCGATTGACCTGGATGGGTACACTACCAATGCAGAAGGCTATTTTGTGCTTGGTAATGCGGCTGTTCCTAATGTTGATCTCATCTTCGCAAACAATGGTTTACAAAACGGAGCGGATGCTATTGCACTTTACCAGGCAGATGCGACTGATTTTCCTAATGGTACATTGGTAACTACCGCAAACCTTGTTGATGCAGTGGTTTATGGTACTAATGACAGCGATGATGCAGAACTTCTGGTGCTGTTGAATGCTGGCGAAGCCCAGATCAATGAAGATGCCGGAGGAGATAAAGACAATCAATCACTTCAACGGTTGCCCAATGGTTCCGGAGGAGCAAGAAATACCTCCTCCTATGCAACAGAAACTCCTACACCAGGCGCAGAAAATGGTGGTGGTGTGGTTGAGCCAGGCGAGGTGATCACCATTGCAGAGGCTCGTTCCAAAGCCATAGGAGAGCCAGTAACGATTCTCGGTATACTTACAGCAACCGATAACTTTGGTGGTCCTGCTTACCTCCAGGATAGCACTGCGGGTATTGCGGTGTTCGATGCAACAGTACATGGAGATATGCTGTTCCAGATTGGCGATTCTGTAAAGATCACTGCTGTTCGGGATGCATTCAATGATCAGGTGCAGTTGGTCAATGTTTCTGTAGTAGAAAACTTCGGTCCGGCCAGCCAGCCTGTTGTTCCAAAGGTAATCTCTCTTAGTGAGTTGAGCCTGCATCCAGGTGAGTTGGTGACAGTGAGCAACGTTACTTTCCCTCAACCCGGTCACCTGCTTTTTGGTAATTCCAACTATGCAATTACTGATGCCAGCGGCTCAGGAGAGCTCCGGATAGACGCAGATGTCGAAGAACTTGTAGGATATGCACAGCCGGATACCTGTAGTGTAGTGTCCGGAATTGTCGGTCGTTTCCTGAATATTTACCAGTTACTCCCCCGAAACGCCGGAGATATGCCGTGCGCACAGAAGTACGAACCTATAGGTGATGACCTGAGTATACCTGTTTCCGAAACTTTTGATATTGCAGCTTGGAATATTGAGTGGTTTGGAGATGAAAATAATTCACCTGCAGCAGGTAACCCTAACTCAGATGCCATACAAAAAGATAGTGTAAAAGCCATTTTGCAGCAACTTGATGCAGATGTGATTGCAGTAGAAGAGATCACCGACCTGGCCCTATTCGACCAGTTGATCAGTGAACTACCAGGATATGACTATGTACTTTCTTCTGCTACCTCTTATCCGGGAAGTGCAGATGCTCAGCATGTTGGGTTTATTTACAATACTGCCACGGTGGTGCCTGATACTACAGCATCAAGAGCACTTTTGTCAACGGTTCATCCATTGTACAATGGTGGCGATGCGTCATTCCTCACAGGATACCCTGAGGATCCCTCACGTTTCTGGGCCAGCGGAAGATTGCCCTACATGCTGGTGGCTGACGCCACAATAAACGGTGTTACCAAGAGACTTCATATGGTAGCCGTGCATGCCCGAGCCAATGGCAGTTCAGGTGCCCAAAGCCGGTATGATATGCGTAAGTATGACGTAGAGGTACTAAAAGATTCTTTGGACACTTATTATGCAGATGCCAATGTGATCATGCTGGGTGATTACAATGATGACCTTGACTTTACTGTTGCCGATGGAGTATCATCTTCTGCATCTACCTATGAAGCCTATGTGATGGATACGGCATCATACGAACTGCTGACATTAACCTTAAGCGAGCAGGGTTTCCGCTCTTATGTGTTCAGAGAGAATATGATCGACCATATTATTTCCTCTGATGAGCTTGCAGAAGCCTTCATTGATGGCTCGGTCAGAGTCGGTTATCAATACTATGACAGTGATTATGCCTCAACAGTGTCCGATCATATGATCGTATCTGCCCGGTTTGAATTTGAAGAAGAGGTTACCTTTAATGATTTTACAGCAGTAAATGTAGTTTCATTTGTTCAGGGAAAAAGAAGGAATGGCAGACCGGTACACTGGACAAGAAGCTATCCTGAAAAAGCCCTGGGACAACCACTTGAAAACTTCTATTTCAACTTCGTAAGTCTTGGCTTTGGAGGAGAGATCACCCTGGAACTCGACAATTATATGTACGACCTGCAGGGCAATGAATTCAGACTTTTTGAAAGTACATTCGGTCCTCTCAACTTGCCGTGTTACTGGTATCCTGAATCCGCGGAGGTGTTCGCATCAGAAAACGGGTCAGATTTCTATTCACTCGGTACCACGTGCCAGGATGGTGAGTTTGATCTGGCCACTGCAGGCATTAAGAAGGCCAAGTATATTCGCATTAAGGATGTATCCCAGCCATCAAACTTCTTTGGCAATGCTGATGGTTACGATGTAGATGGTATTTATAACCTGATTCGCGAAAAAGGCAGAAACGGAGCAAGAACAAGTGTCCTGGAAGATCATGAAAACTATGTGCCTAATGAAGTGAGTGGGTTTGAGATATCTGTTTATCCCAATCCATTCACCAGCTTTGTAAACCTTACCTTTACTTCGGAAGAAGATACACAAGCTACTGTGCAGGTGCTGGACATCATGGGTAAAGAGCATGCGCATAAGAAAGTAGACCTGAATTTCGGTGTTAATGAATACAAGCTGGATATGGAAAGTTTTCCTGAAGGGATTTATATTATCAAAGTCCAAAGTGAACTTGATGGCCTGGAAAAAGTCATTAAGGTTGTGAAGGAATAACGATCAGTTTATAATTATAAAAGCGCCCGAACGGAATTATATTCATTCGGGCGCTTTTGTTTTCAAAATTATAATCATTTTTTTCAAGGCCCTGATCGTATGGGTACATTCAACAATGTCAGGATAAAGCTGTTGTTTCTTATAATCATAGAAAAACCATTGGAAAACACTAAATTGTATTCATGGGGCGTGATTCTCAATTTGTTCAGATTGGTAAACGCAGGTTAGAACTGTCAAACCTTACCAAGGTATTGTACCCGGATGACCATATCGTGAAAGCTGAAGTTATCCAGTATTACCTGTCCGTGGCGCCAACCATTCTTTCACATATAAAGGGTCGTGCGCTTTCTCTGATCCGTTTTCCGGACGGAATTGATGGTGAGCGGTTTTTTCAAAAAAACAGACCGGAGTGGGCTCCCGATTGGCTGGAGTACGTGGCCCTGGGCAGTGAGCAAAAGAAAGATTACATTATGGCCACCGAAGATGCCTCGCTGGTATGGCTTGCCAATATGGCCTGCCTGGAGCTGCATCAAATGCACGCCAAACGCCCTCATCACGACCACCCCGACTATATCGTTTATGACCTCGATCCACCCGAAGAATATGATTTTGAAAAATTGAAAGCCTTGGTCTTTAGTTTAAAAGATCATATAGAATCATTTGATTATCAGTGTTTTGTGAAGACTACCGGAGGAAAAGGTTTACATATAGTAACCCCGGTACAGGCAAAGTGGACTTTCGATGAATGTTTTGAAGCAGCAAAGGATATTGCGCAACCTTTTGTGGAGAGGCAAAAGGAAGCTACACTGAATATAAAGAAAGACACCAGAAAGGGCAGAGTCCTTATTGATATTTATCGCAACAGGAGTAGTCAGACCATAGTGGCACCTTATAGCCTGAGGGGTTATCCGGGGGCTCCTGTTTCTATGCCTTTGCCGTGGGAAGAGCTTGAAGATATTGAAGGCTCGCAGGCATATAATATAAAAACAGCTTTTGAACGTGTACGCGAATATGGTGATGCTTGGGAAGGTATGGGAGCATATGCTGTTGAATTACATACGAAGAGGAAGAAGGGGGCAAAAGGCAGGGTGCTAGGTACAAATAAACACTATAAATCACCAGAGCAGCTTAAGGAATATGGCAAAAAGCGTGATTTCACAAAGACTCCTGAGCCCAAAGCCCTTTTCAGCGGTGGGGACGATACCGGCTTTGTGGTACACCGCCACCATGCCTCACATCTGCATTACGATCTTAGACTGGAAGAAGGAGGTACACTTAAATCATGGGCTGTGCCCAAAGGTTTGCCTTCTATGCCCGGGATCAAAAGACTGGCTATGGAAACAGAAGACCACCCGCTGGAATACATCACCTTTGAGGGGGAGATACCCAAAGGGCAATATGGTGGTGGCAAAATGTGGATTTATGCTAACGGTCGTTATGAAATAGGCAAAAAGAAAAAAGACGGCTTTTACTTTACTCTTAATAGTCCCCAGATCAGCGGTGAATATCGCATGCACCAAATGAAAGGTAAGGAATGGCTTTTGGAGCGGGTTGACACCCCTCAAATTAACTGGCTTAATATACCACCCGAGCCAATGATGGCCAGTACATCTAACAAGGTACCTGAGGGTGAAGAATATATCTACGAACTTAAATGGGATGGAATAAGGAGTATTATTATCATTAATGAAGGAGAGGTCAATATCTGGAGCAGAAACCATAAAAACCTGAATAAGCAATTTCCGGAGTTGATGGTCGCTGATAAAGCCTTTAGAGTTACAAATGCTGTAATTGACGCTGAAATTGTTTGTTTTGATAAAGCAGGTAAGCCTGATTTTAAAACAGTAATACATAGAATGCAGCGAACAGGGACATCTGAAATAGAAAGAAGCTCTAAAAAGTACCCTGCTTACTGCTATGCCTTTGACATCCTGTATTTGGACGGAAGATCTTTAATCAACGAGCCCCTGCTCAGGCGCCGTGAATGGTTGCAGGATTCTTTGAGAAAGGACATGCCTTACAGGATAAGCGAAGCCGTTAAAGAAGGGAAGGAGCTCTTTGAGGCAACTAAAAAGATGCAATTGGAGGGGATAATGGCTAAGGATGGCAACAGCAGGTATATACCAGGTAAAAGGAGTACAAGCTGGGTAAAAGTGAAACCAAAGCAAACGGCTGAGGCCTTTATCATAGGTTACACGGAGGGCAAAGGCGACAGGGAAGGGGCCCTGGGAGCTTTGCATTTGGGACAATATGTGGATGGAAAACTGGTGTACCGGGGAAAAGTGGGCACGGGTTTTAATGATAAAATGATAAAAGAACTATTCTCAGATCTTTCCGGCCTGCAAGAGATCAATAAACCAGTGGATGAAGATCCGTTAGATAAGGCTAGAACCATCTGGGTAGAGCCTAAATTGGCTTGTGAAGTGGAGTATTCCATGATTACCGGAAATGGAAGTTTCCGAGAGCCCGTTTTTTTAAGATTAAGACCCGATATGGTGGAATGAATTATTAATAATATTGACTATTAACGCATTATATTCATATATTTATATTATTACTTGATGTAGAATGCTGCATCAGCTAATAAACAATCAGAGCGCTCTTTTCGTTATTTTAACAGAACCTTAACCCCCTCATACCATGAGAGCTATTTGGAAAGGACATATTCGCTTTAGTCTGGTAACTATTCCTATAAGGATCTACACAGCCATTGACTCCACAGAAACCATTCGGTTCAACCAACTGTCAAAAGAAACCAAGAACCCCGTAAAATATGAGAAAAAGGATAAGGTTACGGGTGATGTTTTGAAGGCCGATGACATTATCAAAGGCTACCAATATGAGCCAGGCCAGTATGTTATCATAGGCCCGGAAGATTTGGAGAAAATTAAGCTTAAAAGTACAAAAGTTGTTGAAATAGAAGGGTTTGTGAATGCCGATGAGGTTCATCCTACATTATATGACTCTCCTTACTTCATAGGGCCAGATGGTGATATTGCCGCAAAAACCTATGCCCTGCTTATGCAAACCCTGAAGCAATCTGGTAAAGTTGGAGTGGGGCGTGTTGTGTTGAGAGAGAAAGAGAATATGGTGCTGCTTACACCCTATGGCAACGGCATTATGCTTTATAAACTCAGAAGCCCGAAAGAGATCAGAGATATGTCAGATGTACCCAAAATAGATGAGGTAAAAGAAGCGGATAATGAGCAACTTAAACTAGCGAAAACGCTCGTTGACTCCATGAGTAAGCCTTTTGATAAGATTGATATGACGGATCATTATCATGAAGCGCTCAGAGATATGATCCATGCTAAAATAGAGGGCAAAGAGATTGTATCTTATACGGAAGAAGAGCCTGAAGTGGTAGATATAATGACCGCACTAAAAGAGAGTATCGATCAGGCTAAATCGCAGAAGAAGCCTATGAAAAAGGCGACTGGCAAGAAAGAAAAGAAAACAGCGGGAAAAGAGCAGGCTAAAACCAGAAGGCAGAAAGCGGGTTAGTAATTAGTAAAGACTACCGGACGTGGCAAAAATAGTTAAGTTCCCGATCAACAACAGCGCAAAGCTCGGCTATAAAAAGGTTCGTAAACGTAAAGGTGTGAACCTTGAAGATTTTGGCCAGCTCAATATGTTTACCACGCCGCCGAGTGAGGCGCGGGTGGTGAGTATGCAAAGTTATGAGAGCGCTTTTGAGCAGGCACTTTACCTGGATGAAGAAAATAGTGAACAAGCCGCTGAATACTACTGGAAAGCTATTAAAGCAGGCGAGTGCGCGGCTGATGCCTATTGCAACCTTGGCATACTTGAGTCTGCCAGGGAAAACTATGTAAAAGCTATAGATTGCCTTACCAACTGCCTTAAACATGACCCCAGGCACTTTGAAGCGCATTATAATCTGGCCAATGTTTACTCCGAAGTAGGAGAACTGAACCTGGCCAAGCTCCACTATGAAATCTCCATAGAAATAGAACCCGACTTCGAAAGCTCCTATTATAATCTTGGCCTCGTGATGGCCATGCAAAAAGATTTTAAGGACGCAGTCAGAGTACTGACCAAGTATAAAGAGCTGGCCCCTGACACAGAGCAGGAAAACGTAGAAAAACTCATCAACAGCTTACAGCGATCAATGAAATCAAAAGCACAGTAAAACCCCACAGATTATGGACTCAACTGCAGAATTAATCCTACAAGGACATTTTAGTAAACTCCGCGATGCCATCAACCAGCAAGTCGAGGCAGAAAAGCAAGAAGGAGAGGTGCTCACTCTTCTAAAGCAAGCCTTTAACTATTTTGACGCTATGGAGCGTAAAGGTACCCTTGATGCCGAAGGCCAAAAACTGCACCGCCAATTAGCCGAACTACTCGACAAAATCAGTAGCAACGCACACATGGACATCCCCGGTAAACTCCCTATGCAAAAAGCCAAGCCCAAGAAGAAACCGGATGGGCAGAGGAAGACAGGAAGTTGAGCTAGATAAAGATTGGATGCTGCTTGAAAGCTGTATTTTTATGTCCTGATAATGCAGCGTTTTAGTTGGCAAGGCCAGATAGAGTCTAAATTAAGCTTTCTCCAATGAGCATCTTGTGGAAGATGAAGGCTTCAAGGGCAAGGAAAAAGACCAAAATAGCGAATGGACCAATGAGCAAATTGCCACGAGCCGACCCAGCCTATTATCCGTTAGACGAAGATGCAGAAGACAAGGCACCCAACGCCCTCAAAGGCTATCTGGAAGGAGGAGCAACCGCCACAACAGACAGAAATAGCAATGAAGGCAAAGCACTGCTGTTTGACGGCGTTGATGATAAAGTGACGGTCAACCATAATGAACTGTTATACAGTGAAGACCTTACCGTATCAGCATGGATAAAGGCACCGGCGCAAAATGCTGAAGCAGGAGTGATAGTTGGTAAAAATGGTGGAGGAAGTACAAACCAAAGAGGGTGGTTGATGAGTTCTCCAACGACTGGGCCTACTGACCGATTACAGGTAGTTGTATCTCAGGTAGCCAATAGTTCAAAACTTAAACTTTACTATTCATCTATTCCGGTCTTTGATGATCAATGGCACCATGTAGCCTTCACTTTTGCAGACAACGAATTGAAGCTCTATATTGATGGACAGGAAGATGTCAATGTTACGAAATACAGAGATGATGTCGTAAACTTTCCTTATGCTAACACTGCTGATCTTACTATTGGCTGGCATGTGGCTAGTGGAGTAGACTCAAAGTTCTTCAAAGGAGCCATTGATGAGGTAGGTATTTTTGACAGGGTATTCTCCGCAGCAGACATTGCAGCATTGGCTGATGATACTAACCCACTGGAAATCAGCCGTGAGGAAATGATGGTGGCTGGTGGAGGGCTTAATAATTATGATTATGGCTTTAGGATCTATAACCCGGCTATTGGGAAGTTTTTGAGTGTGGATCCGTTGACAAAAAGCTATCCTATGTTGACGCCTTATCAGTACGCAAGTAATACACCCATAGCAGCCGTGGATTTGGATGGTTTAGAATCCTTTACTGCTACAGCTCAACAGCTAAATGATGGCAGTGGTTATTCAGAGGTTGATATGGATAGGGCCCTTACAAGTGATGATATAGAATGGCAAAGAAAAAATTACCCTCAGGCATTTGAAGCATTTAAAAATAATGGAGGAACCGATGCGGATGGATTGATAATATTGGTGGACGGAGGATTCAATTATGTAGGGATAAAGACAATCGGTGGGGTTCTAATTACGCCTGAAAAATCTCCATTGGAAAATTATGAAATTTTCCTAAATAAAGTTGGGGGAGCAGTGAAGGATAAAATTGGTACACCTTTACAGAACTTTAAAGAAAACACAAAGCAGGTGAATTTTGGGGTTGAAGTTACAGCGGGTACACCTCAAGCAAATGCTGGTATTAAAACAGGTGCTTATAGTACAGGTGAATCGACTGCTGGGTTATTTGCAGAAATTTCTGGAAAGGCTGATATTAATACCACTACATTGACAGAAGACCCTGGGAAGTTTAAATTAAAAGCAGAGTTCTTTCTGGAATTTTCCTCCGAAACCTTTGAAGATGGTAAAGACGCCTCTCGAGGGGGAACATCAGCGAAAGCAAAAGTATTTGTGAATACTAGGTTATTTAAATTAACTCGAGATAGCAAAGGAACCACAAAACTTTCTTTTGGTTTAGATATCGGAAAAAAGTATGATGTAGCTGGTGGGACAGAGAATAAGGTTTTAATTAGAAAGAGAACTAGGGAAATTAAAATAGGAAATTGATGAACGAAAAAAATTATTTACTTTATTGGTTCTGTATATTGATATTCTCCATAGGCACCATTGTTCTATTAGGCTATTTAATATCTGAATCAATAGAGATAACTAAATTTCTGTCCGAAGGAAAAGAAGAACAAGGAACTATCGTTGATATTAATACGAAGAAGACGCCAGATATAGAAATTAAAAAAGCTGATGTACTCATTACTGGAGTAGACAGCATAGTAACAATAGAAATCGGTAACCAAAATTTAAGGGTAGGTGACTCGGTAAATCTTAAAGTTTATGGAAACAGTATCAAAATAATTTCATTTATTGGTATTTACGAAAGCGTTTTACTTACAAGCTGTATGTTTTTATTTTTTTTAATTTCTTTGTTATTAACCATAAGGAATAAAGAATGGATTTTGAAGCAAGGAGGTGGTTATTGGCCTTATGGATAGGCCCACCACCTAGCGCAAGTCTGTTTTAGACTTGTGCTTAAAGCGTTAAGGAATTGTGGGATTCCATTCCTGATGATCAAAAAGTTAATCTATGAATAGTTTAAATATTGATTTTACCGAAAGTGAAGTATGTGATTTGCCAGGCCCTAATTTATTATTTCAAGGTTCTGAAGAAGGTTTTTTGCAATTATCCTACATTCTTCAAAATTTTTTACTTGAAGAGAATTATCAAGTATGCTTGAATGAGTTAAACTTTATAAAAGTTGAGGGGAACCGAAAAAAATATTTTTTAAAATGACCGATGATGGTAAACTACTAACCTCAATTAAAAAAGATAGTATTGAAACAAATTTACCCCACCTAGCGCAAGTCTGTTTTAGACTTGTGCTTAAAGCATGAAAACGAGAGTCTGTGACTCGGCAATATGGGCAGAGGTTGTAAAAAGTAAAGATGGTAGTAATTGTAAAAAAAGTATAGTTTAAAATGGCGGCACAAGTTGCAAACTTGCGCCAGGGTTCTAATAAAAATTGAGTAGTAAATATAAAATAAGGGATCAGTCCAGACTACATTTTATAAGTTTTGCCGTAGTCGAATGGGTTGATGTATTTACCCGAAATCTTTACAAAGATCTACTTATCGAGAGCCTGATTTACTGCCAGAAAAAGAAAGGCTTAAAGTTGTATGGTTGGTGCATCATGACCAACCATGTTCATTTGATCATTTCTTCTGAAGAAGGTTATAAACAAGAAGATATTCTTAGGGATTTTAAAAAGTTTACTTCCAAAAGAATTATTGAGGCAATAATAAGTAACGAAAGGGAAAGTCGAAAAAACTGGATGATATGGTTATTTAAAGCTGCAGGAGAGAAAAATAACAATAACAAGAATTATCAGTTCTGGCAACAAGACAACCATCCCATTGAACTATCCACCAACCACCTCATGCAACAAAAACTGGATTATATTCATGATAATCCTGTAGAATCAGGAGTAGTTAGCGAGCCTGAGCATTACATTTATAGTAGTGCTACAGACTATGCAGGAGGGAAGGGGTTAATTGATATTGAGTTTATTCAATGATAAATTGAGAATAGGCACGAAAGAACTTATGTGGAGAGAAAGGCACAAGTTGCAAACTTGCGCCAGAGCCCAGAGCGAGCCAGAGAGCGTTTTTACAAATGATATTTAAGATCAAAATAAAATTAAGCAAATAAGCTTATATTTGCAGTTTTATCTTTATATGAGATTACTACTACCCATCCTTCTTTGCTTCTTTACAATAGCTGCATACAGTCAGGAAACTGCCGCCAGTGACAGCCTTAAAAATAAACAGTCAATTACGGGCATCATCCCGGGCACTGAAGTTGCTTCCACGCCCAGCCTGCCCAACTTAAAGCAAGATACCGCCATCAATACCACAAAAACAGATTCACTACAACAAACCCTTCATAACCGGGAGCCAAATCTAACCCTGAAAACAGACAGCATACCCATCGATTCTTTAAAGCAATTGGAAACCAAACTCCAAAAACTTGAAAATTCATCCATCACCCTTAACCCGGCTGATTCTTTAAAATCAGGAAAGATAGGTTCAGCTTCTGACAGCTTAAAGGCGGAAGCAGCCAATATAAATAACAAACCTCAAGAAGTTCAGAAGCAACTGAATAGCACACAAGGAGCTTTGAGTGATTCCCTCAATTCAAAGCTTCAAGGTAGTGTCGAAGGGGTGACGGACTCACCGGAAGATAGCCTCCAACAAATTACTAACCATTCACAAAAGAAGCTGTCAGAGTTTCAAGACAAACAGCAGGAAAAATTGAACAAGATCACTGATGGAAAGCTGCCGCAAGGTGTCGATGGGCCTGTAGAAGGAGTAGCTGAGAAAATACCCTCTGCCGATGTGAATGCCCCTCAGGTCGATAAAGCTGAAATACCCGATTTTGGAGGCACAAAACTTCCTGAGGCAGATGTGCCGGCCCTGGATGATTTAGGGGAAAAAGGAGAGGTAGCCATGCCTGAAATGGATAAGCTTTCCGGGGATGTGCTGCCAGAGGATATGGGCAAAGAGCTGAAGGATCTCGATATGAAAAGCAAACTGGATAAAGCCGCGGATGTCAACCTGAATGGTGTTACCGAAGACCCATTGGGTAAGACGGAGGAGCTTAGTGGTAAGTCCCTGGAAGGCATGGCAGATGTTGAGCAGCTTAAAGAAGTAAAAGAGTCTGTTGGTGGCGTGAAGGAGATCAGTGGAGAGGCAGGAGAGTATTCCAACGATTTGAAAGCAGTAAAAGAAGGAGACTTTGAAGGACTTGAAGGCAGGGCAGAGGAACACGTGAGTAACCTGGATGAAAATCAAGGAACTAAAAGGGCAGACAGCAGAAGCGGAAGCCTTGCAAAAGCAGTATGAACAACAGATCAAAGAGCTGAGGGACCAGCAGGATATGGAGTTGTTTAAAGAAAAGCTGGATGAAAAGCTGAAGGAGAAGTCCGTCAACCATTTCAGTGGAAATGTGGATAAGCTCATGACAGCACAAGGATCATTGCTAAAATACAAGCAGAAGTACCCCAATGTCAAGAGCATTAAAGACATCAGGAAGGAAACAGCAGCAGAGCGCATGCAAAGAAACTTTGTAGAGCGGCTGGTCTTCGGTGTGGATATGCAGATCGTTAACCGTAATGATATGGGATTTTTAGATGTTGCCCCCTATGCAGGCTTCAAAATTACTCATCGGCTGGATGTGTATGCCAGCTATTTATGGAGGTACCATGTGGATTTTGACCATGGCGTTAGCATCAACCGCAGAAATATCTATGGTCCACGAGCCTCGGTAAACTATCTTGTATTCAAAGGCTTCTCGGCAGTGGGTAGCTACGAACGTATATACCGCAAGCCCTTGCCCGGCATGAATGAAAATGGTAAAGTATGGCACAATGGAGTCTTCCTGGGCATTTCCAAAAAATACAAGATCGTTAAAGGCTTCTATGGCAGTGGCCAGTTCCTTTACAATGCTACCTATGATAATGAAGGCCCATACCGCAAACGTCTCGCTGTAAGGTTCGGCTTTTTCCTGGACTTGAAAAGTAGGAAAAAGCAGGGAAAAGTAGAGAAGTACTCAAGAAGAACCATAGTGTTCGAAATCAATAATTGAGATAATCAGTAAGAATTATCGTCATTGCGGCGACGGTAGGAGGAAGCAATCCCCTGTTCCGAAGAACAAACTGATAGATAATGCGAATTGAGTTCGGCATCCATAATAAGGAGATTGCTTTGTCGCTCGTACCTCACTCCGCGCAATGACGGTCAATATATAGTTCACCGTTCGCTTTACCACCGATTACTAAAAAACGAGTTAATGTTACTTATCGTAACTAGGAGGTACGACGAAGTGATCTCCAATTTCGGGGCACTAACCGATTTAGTACTTCGAATTCATTTTGCGATCCATTTAAGGGATTACTTTGTCGTTTCCCGAAAATTTTCAGGACAGGCTGTCCCTCACTCCGCGCAATGACGGTCAATTTTACCGTTTACTGATTACCCCTATCACCGATTACTAAAGACCGCTTCAATTACCCAACTTCAACGTGAAAGTAGTCCCTTCACCATATTTGGACTCAACTGAGATCTTAGCTCCAAGTTTGTCCACTGTATCCTTCACGATATACAGGCCCAGACCGGAGCCTTCTGCACTTTCTGATGCCCGGAAGAACATATCGAAGATCTTGACGAGGAATTCTTCAGGTATGCCCTGACCATTGTCCTTTATTTTAACTTCAGTATATTCTGCGGTTGTGGAGGCGAATACCTTGATGAATGGCCTGGGTTGGTCATAGTTATGGTATTTTACGCTATTGGTGATCAGGTTGCTTAAGATGATCTTCAGCCTGCTGGGGTCTGATTTAATAATAAAGTCAGGTTTATATTCCTTAAACAAATCAACCCTTTCAGCCTTTTCAAAGTATTTTATCTCAGCTACAATTTCATTGATAATGCTATCCAGAGTTACTTCTTTCAACTCAATTTCCCTTTTGGCATTGACAGAGTAGTCCATTATGCTTTTAATAAAATCCTCCAGCCTCAGGACACTGGAATTCATGATATGGAGATAATGTATTTGTCGCTCACCCGGATTATCCATTTTCGCCAGGTTAATCAGTCCTTTTAAGGATTTAAGCGGGGCAACAAGGTCATGAGATGAGCGGTAAACAAAGTTGTCAAGCTCGGTATTCATAGTCCGTAAGTCTTTATTTACATTCCGGAGCTGTTCTCTTTGTGCTACCAGCTCAGCGGTCCTCTCCTCAACGAGGCCTTCCAATTGCCTGTTGATTCTGCTTAGCTGAAGTGTTCTAAGTCGTACAAGCAGATATATTGAGGACACCAAAATCATTATAATTATCACCACAAACCAGTTGGATAGGTACCAGGGCTTGTATACATGGTATGCGAGTGTCGCCGGCTGACTTTCCATATCATTTAAAAGGCGCGCCTTGACATGAAATTTATATTTCCCGCCGTTTATGTGCCTGTATTCCTTCTTTATATCATCGTTCCACTCAGACCAGCCAGCGTCAGCACCTTCCAGAAAATAGCTGTACTCCAGGTCATCTTTATCAAAACCCGGAGTAGCAAAATGAAATGTTACCGGTGATTCATATGATACCTGAAGATTTGATAAATATGGTGTTATTAATGTTTCTCCTTTGTATGTAACTTTTGTTATTATGGTTGCAGGAGGGGAAGCGGGCTGGTTAAGTTCCGGCCATTGCAAGTATGTGATACCGAAATTTGAAGCAACCCAAAGATTATTACGGCTATCCTGCATGGGCTCACGCAGTGAATTGGTTGAAAGTCCGTCATTTGCTGTAATTTTTTTTACGACCTCACCATCTTTATTGAGAAATATAAGACCATTAGTCCATGTTGTACAAGCATAGAGGCTGTCCTGCCAATGAATGGCAGAGTATAGCTGACTTTTGATTAAGAGATCATTGGCGCTAATACTCCATTTTTCTATGATCCCATTATTTTCATCAAAAAGATACAACCCATGAAAAGAAGTAAAAATAATGTGCTTGTTAGCCGGGCCTGGTAAAATCTGGAATGCGGCATCCTCACCAAACTTTATTTTATCACTTACAAAAATAGTACTGTCTCCCTCAAGCCTTATCATATTGCCATTCAAAACGGAGGCATACAGTTTTCCATTAACAGGAAAAAGGTATGCGTCCTTAACAGAAATATGATGAATTTCGACACCATCCCACCTCAAAATCCGGTCATACGAGAGGAAATAAACACTTTCGTTGAATATAATGGTTTGCCATACCTCATTGATGGTAGAGTCCATGCTCACCTTATTTCTTAATGAAGTGTAGATAAGAGTACCCGCAGAGTCTTTTTTAACATATCCAAACTCATTATAACCACCTACATAAAAAGTGTTGTTCTCACCCTCGGTCATAGAAAAGATACCAGAGTAGTTTTTTACAGTGTGAAGCTGCCATTCACTGCCGTCATACTGCAGGATTCCATTTTCATTGCCGAAATAGTACATGCCATCACGGGCCTGCAACCCCATATAATTAAAAGAGGTGGCTTTGTAGCTCCCTGTATTAAAATTCCGGATAATCACAGTGTCCCGCTGTGCTGTGGAGGAAATGGCAAAAGAAGATAGTATAATACAAAAGAGTAGCTTCACTATTATTTAACTTATAAGCCAGACCATTTTATTGCGAGACGCCAAACCAGCAGTTCTAGGGAAAAATAAAACTTCAGGTAAACAACAAATGTATAAAAAACAGAGCAGAATTACACTTATCTCAGGGTCCATTTCAAGGTGTGGACGGCAAGTTGTCTAATTACCTGCTCATCAGTAATCCCACTTTTTTTGAGCATGTGAAAAGAATGGTCGGCACCTTCCAGGTTTATTAATGTAGCCTTGGATAAAGAAGCAGTCACCTCCGTAATGAGGCTGGAAGTCGCCAGCTTATCGCGGGTGCCCTGAAGAAAAAGCATAGGGCAGTTAATTTTGCTGAGGTGATCCGCTCTATTAACTGATGGCTTGCCCGGCGGGTGAAGAGGAAAACCATAGAATACCAATCCGGCCAGATCATGATGGTTTGATGCAGCATATAGAGATGTCATTCTTCCGCCAAAGGACTTTCCACCCCCAAATATAGGAAGTTCCGGAAAGAGCTGGCGTGCTTTATTTATGGCTTCTTCAATGGTTTTTACGGCTATACGTGGTACGTCAGGTCGCTTTTTGCCCTGCTCCATGTATGGAAAATTGAACCTCAGAGAAGTAATGTTTACCTCTGCCAGCTGCTCCGCGAGTGAAATCATAAACTGATGATGCATTCCTGCACCTGCTCCATGGCTAAGTACCATTACGGCTTTGGCAGATGGTGCGGGGAGGATTTCACAACTAACCAATCCAATTTTCTCTGAAACGTTGATTTTTTCTGTCATAATATCAGCGAATAAAATATCAAACGGATAATACCAAGTTAGCATGATTTTATCGCTAATAAAAAGTTTGATATAAATTGCCTTCAGGCAGCAGGATGTGAAGATCGCTTCAGTTATAAGGCGATCTCATTAGTTATAAAGCGAGTCTGTTTCTTATGGTTGGTTTTTAACAGTATCCTTTACTGAGTCGCTTTTGCCTACTTCATCTGGGTTGTTTTCATCGATATCCTCTCCTAACGTCTTGGATTGTGCTTCGACCTCCTTCGTTTCGTCATTGACCTGCTCTTTGGTCTGATTGTCTGTACAGGCATTAAGTCCCATTGTAATAAGGAAGGCGAAGATTAATATGTGCTGTTTCATGGTTCTGGTTTTTAATTGTAATATTTCTAATGCAAGCTGTTTGCCAGACTGAATTGTTGGCGGCATAGGAAATAAATAGAAGAATGATCCCCGGCATATTGAAGAAATATACATCAGAGTGTCAGGCTTTTTCCTCTTTTATGTTGATAAATATCCACAGGTTTATTGTAAAACTCTTCTGGTAAGCGTTATGAACTGTCTGGATTATTATTTGCTATAAATGCTGACTATGAAGGTATTAGACTTTACCTCAACCTAAACCTGAAAAACGGCCGACAATTTATTGTCGGCTGTTTTTTACTTACTATAACTCAAGTAAGCGATCGTACTTCTTTTGCTCCAACTGAGGTCGAAATATAATGAAAAATCGCCCTTCCGTGACAAAGAGGAGATTCTACCCTAAGTCAACCTGTTATCCTGAAGTTTGTTAGTATTATGATAGCTTATTAACAAAAAATGGCCGGAAAATTTTCCGGCCATTTAAATCCTTTGCTATTACTTCATCAGAATTTCAGTAAACTCGGGCACTCAACGTTTCCGTGAATTTTTCTTATTCTGAATCTATAATTAAGCATAAATTCGTGCGTTCCCTGGGAGAACTGATTAATGTCGGAGGTAGTCCAATCGTAAGAATAACCGAAATGGAACTGCTCACTCAGCTTCAGGTCAATGTAGGTAATAATAGCATCAATGTTTCTGTAGGATGCACCTACACTGAATACTTCATGGAAGATAAAACCCGCATTGATATCGATCCTTAGTGGTGAACCCTCCTGGGCCTGGATTAGCATTGCAGGATTAAACTGTACTGTCTTTGCCCTGTTAAGCGGTAGTACCATTCCTCCATGCAGGTAATAATAACGGGCTTCCGAAATTTCGCTGGCCAATTGCTCTACGCCTCCGGATACTTTGTTGTTTAAGAGGAAGGGTACAGATAGACCGGCGAACAGAAGATCATTGTGAAAATAAACCCCTGCTCCGAAGTTCGGCTTAAACCTGCTTTCGATATTAGCAAAAGAGGCATCATTGGGATCATCCAGATTCAAATTACTGAAATCTGCTGACGTTAAATTGAAGCCTGCCTGTAGGCCCATAGCCAGGGTACCTACAGGAGACTTTATAATAAACGCATAACTACCAAACATGCTTTGGTTCGAATAGCTACCGATTTCATCATTTGTGATCAGGAGCCCGACACCCACTTTATTCTTCGCCAGTGCACTATGTGCACTGAAAGATAGTGTTTTAGGAGCTCCGTCAAAGTTTACCCACTGGTTTCTGTACATGGCCGTGGCACTGAACTGCACATGGCTTCCTGCGTAGGCAGGGTTAATGACAAGGCCATTGAACAGGTACTGCGAGTAAACCGGATACTGCTGAGCCTGGGATGTATTCCATAACAAAGCGAGTAAGACAACGACTAAACTAGTCTTCAAAATTTTCATGGTCAGGTTAAAAAGTTTTAGTTAACGATTTCAAGATATCCAGCGGTCGGCTTGGAACCATCTCTCTTATCGATGACGTAAAAATAAGTACCATCTGGTAAACTTGTACCAATTATGCTAATTCCTTTATTAGAAACACCGTCAAAGAAGGTAGTTTCGTTGTCATAGCCTTCGGCTTCATATACCTGGGTACCTGCCCTGTTAAAGATCTTCACCAGGTTTTCAGGATATTTGTCTATACAATCTATTCTGAAATAGTCGTTGGAAGCATCACCATTCCTTGAAATACCATTATAAGGGTTGATCTCTGTATGTATCTCAACATCTTCAGATACAGAGCATCCTTTAGCTGTTGTAGCTGTTACGGTGTATACACCCGCATAAGCCGGAGAAAGATTTGGTCCATGTGCAATAATCTGGTCAGAACCAGCCAGTGTCCATGTAATACTGTCTATCTCTACGCTATTGGTAAGTACAAATCTGGCAAAACCATTTTCCTGATCACAACTTGCATTGCCAACCACGAATTCAAATTCCGGAAATACAAACTCACCATTAATGGCATCGGTGTCGGGGTTAGAGATACAACCGGTAATTCTGCTTTTGGCAATTACGGTGTATTCACCAACAGTCAGGTTATTCCATATCTCACCTACATGAGCAGTGTCAGTAGTGACTTGCTGCCCCACAAACCAGTAGAAAATATAGTCCTGCGTATTTCCGTTTACAGATGCAGAAAGTGCACCATCATCCTGAGTTTCACAATTAGTAACATGTGATAATACTTCAATAGTAGGGTCCGGCATGGTAGTGATATTCTCTTCAATGGTCACTTCCTGAGTAGCACTACATTTAGTAATGTTGTCAATGGCCACGACTTCGTATGTGCCTGGTTCCATGCCAAAGAACTCAGGACCTACATAAACTGGTGTAGGAGACCCACTGGCATCATACCATTCGAAAGTATAACCGACGTATGAGCCATCGACGGTAGCGATAGCAGAACCGTCTGCTTTGGTAAGGTCGCAGACGGTAACGGCACCTTTAACTACGGCAGTAACTACAGGCATTTCTTGTTCCATGTCAATGGTAGCTGTACCAGTTGCTATACAACTTGCATCAGTATTGTCAACAGCCGTTAAGGAATAGGTGCCATCTAAAGCACGATCCGACCACTCTCTTCCGACAAATGTGGAATTATCAGGGGAAGGAGCTGTCCAGGTGTATGTATAATTGTTTGGGGAGGTCATAACCGTACCAAATACAACTCCATCATCTCCAGGGTCACATGTGGTGACAGGGGATGCGGATGTCGAAAGGTTCACTGGGTACTCTTCCTCAACTAATGTGTAAGTCTCTGTTGTAGAACATAAAGTTGTGGTATTCGTGACAACTACAGTATATGTTCCCGCATCAACCAGATTAATCTGATCTGCTCCTGAGGCTAAAGTACCATCAGGATAGGTCCATGCGTAAGAAAAACCACCTCCGGCACCACTGGCACTTACATGCAACTCACCAAGTAAATTGGCTGGCTGTAAACACTTTGTTGGGTTTTGGAAGCTGATCAGGTCTACTGAAGGATCTCCAATCGTAGCATCATCAATAGTGAATTCGATCAGTGTTGTTTGACAGGCACTTAAGGTGCTGATTGCCTTTACATAATAGCTGCCTGTTGCAAGGTCATTGATCTGGTTTGTTGTATTAGGAGTTCCTGCATTAGGTAAAATGTTATTACTAGCATCGTACCACTCAAAAGTATAGTTAGCAGTACCTACGGAGACACCATCTTCCATAATGTCAGTTACGATTATCTGACTACCATTGCTCGGTGCACAGCTTATAACATTCGTAATATCCAACCCTGCTGTAGGTACACTTACAGTAGGTCGGTCATTTAATATCTGGAATGTTCTTGTAGATGAACAGGTCAGGTAAGTAGTATTATCAGTTACTCTTACTGTATAGTAGCCTGCCGCCAGATTGATTGCTCTCTCATTGTTAATACCTGCTATATTGGTAGCATTAAGAGGAGTAGAAGTATCCTGACCGGTGAACCACTCAATAATGTAGTTAGCAGGATTTGTACCTCCATCAATTTCTACTTCTATTTCTCCATTTGGAGTAGCTCCTAGGTTATCACAGAAAGTATTAGCATTTTGTGTTACGGCGGCAATTTCAGGATACTCGACTTCCATATCGATAGTAAGTAATACTACAGGGTCATCACACACCGCAATTGCAGGATTTGTAGGTGTGGCAGTCACGGCATAATCTCCACTCGCTAGTCCGGTGAACTGATAAGTGGTTTTGCCAGATATACCAGCTGTTGAAAAGTCAGGTGTGCCTGAAGCAACTGAACTGCCAATGTAAAGATCTATTTCATAGTCAGCTTCATCGAACCCAGCAAGGTTAGTAGGGGTTAGTTCAACTTCTAATGATCCGTTATTGTCATTACAAGTTGTTGAAGAAGCCTGAGTTATTAAATCCAGTTCATGTCCTGTAGCCAATGGCATATAGAAAACCTCCACTTGCTGGCAACCTGTCGTTACATTGGTTGCAAGTACTGTATAGTTGCCACTGGTCAGATTACTGGCTGTAGAAGTATTAACATTAGTATGCGTCAGGAATGGTGTTGATGTAAAAGGGTTTACGTTCCCTTCATACCAGTCTATGTTATAAAGATCAGAAGAAGGAGTGACATCTACCTTCAATACACCACTTGTGGCATTACAATCAGCAGGGAAAGAAGAAGCAGCATCATCTAGCTGGATCTCAGTTACAGGGGCAAGAATAGTTATTGATTTGGCAGAAGCAACACAATTGGTAGTGTTATTAAAAGCTTCGACTGTATATGTGCCTGCACCCAATTGAGTTAACGTATTGCCGGGTTCACTATAATCTGGCGTGGCTTTTACATTGTTTCCATTGTACCATGAGAAAGTATAGTCACTAAGTGAGCCGGTGCTTACACTTGCGGTAATAGTACCGTTGAAAGGCTGGCAAAGGGTAACATCAGTTTTTGCCAAAGATAAGTTAGGAATAACAACATTATGCCCAACCGTAGCTTCAGCAGTTACAAAACAACCCGTACTGTTCTCTGTTAATTTAACAGTGTACGTACCTTGATCCAATCCGTTAACTGTAGCCGTGGAGCCTATTACTGCAGAACTCGTGTTTTGACCTGCAAACCACTCTATAGTATAGTTTGATGCACTACCTGCGAATGTTGCAGTAACACTGCCATTAGGCAAAGTAGGATCACACGAGGTCATATCAGTACTGCTTGTGTTAGTAATGACCGGCGGCGTTGTCTGATTAATAGTCACAGTCACCGCATCAGATTTGCATTTAGTGTTTGTATCAGTTGCAACCACGGTATAGTTGCCTTTTGCTAAACCAGTAATGGTGGCACCATTGTGATCTGCAGTTGGCTTTACATTATTTCCCTTATACCAGGCAAAGGTAAAACCAATTACACTACCGCCTACGTTGGCACTTACTTCTCCAGAGTTGGCGTTAGAGCATAAAATGTCGACTGCTGATGCTGAAACTACAGGTTTGGTGGTGTTGTCACCTACTGAACCTGGAGCAACTCTGCTACATCCACTAAGCTTACTGGTTACTAATACACGGTAATCGCCTGATGTAAGGTTAGTCGCGGTATGGCTCACACTAATTGCAGGAAGCGTTATAGGGTCACCGGTGCTACCTGTTACCCATTTGTAAGTATAATCATTTACAGAACCACCATCTGTGATGACGGCCTGAAGCGCTCCATTTGGTATATTACAGTTGTTGTTATCATTCTTTACTACAACATCTACAGTAAAATCCTCAGGAATATCAACGATCTGTACCTGAACAGTGTCAGAATTACAAGATGCTGTTTTATGTGTAGCATATACGGAATATGTACCTGCTGCTAGACCAGAGTAGATAGGTCCTGTAAAGTCAGGAGTACCTGTAGCGTCAGTTCCATTGAACCAGCTAAACTTGTAATCAGTTGTGTTTTTTACAGTTCCGATCAATCTGTAAGCACTGGCTGAGCCGTTAGCCGGTACGGTGCTTCCTACACAGAATATATTGTCAGTTTTCTCTGTTGACAGAGCAAAGGGTAAGGGATATATCCATGTCTCTAGGTCGTTATTCTTATAGTCACACTCAAGAAAGTTTGTATTTGGCATATCGATAGGAGTAGGCAGCGTGGTTCCATTGTCACTAAGAATAATGAAGAGATGGACATTGTTCCCTGGACCAGTTACGGTTTCATTTATTGTTAATACTTCACCAACTCCTAAATGATCTAAAGTAACATATATGGTTTTAAGCTTAATGGCTCCTGCTTCATACGGATTGCCATTATAAAATGAAATCGGAACATCACCAGTAATATCTACATCTCCATTATTGGTTATTTGGAAAGATACGTCAAAGTCCAATTCCGGACAATGAGGATGTGTAACGCTTAAGCTATTGTCTACAAATGCTAAATCAGGGGAAGGATAAATTGGGCAACCCTCTGAACTTAGGAATGGAGACTGGTTAAGGAAATTGTTAAGGGGCCTGTTAGGGCCTTGTGTACAAGTTCCTTCTGACCATACCAGGTGGTGCTTCTGCTGATGAGCAGGTATGGTAAGGTCGTCGTTTACGTTTACGTTAAAGTAACCATGCTGGTTCCACAGTCTTCTTGCAGGTACCCAGGGCTCACCGCCAGATTTATAAACTCTAACCTGAGAGTTTTCTGAATATCCCAAACTACAGAAATTGTCCCATGCGTCTACATCGGATGTACCACAAACCAGGCATAGTTCTGTGGAGCCATCGGCATCAACATCAGCTACTATAGGGTACTCTACGTTAGTTCTGGAGATACAACGGATCTGAGTGAAAACACTACCATCGGTTCCGTTGATTATATATAGCCACTGTTCGTCACGGTAAACAACCTCTGTTTTTCCGTCACCGTTAAAGTCAAATAAAGTACAACCTGTATGGCCGGAAGTTTCTTCGTTTACATCTACACGCCACAACAGGTTAAAGTTATGATCTAAAGCATACAGAAATCTACCGGAAACATAAGAAACGTTGAGGTTGCCATCACCGTCAAGGTCGCCAATATTTAAGCGGCCTGTACCTCTTAACCAGCCTTTTGCATAACTGTCAGTACCAGAAGAGGCAGAGCAATTGAGGTTGATTTCTGCTACGTAAGGTATCGGGTCTGCATAAGTTTTAAGAACATCATTTTTTACATCCCAGAAAAATACTGTTGTTATACCTGCATTGTCTCTACCGGTAGCTATTACGTCCAGAAATCCATCCTGATTGTAATCAGCAATACTGGTCGAGTTTTCAGGTTTTTTTATCTTATATTCGGTTCTTTCGTCAAGGAGGGTAAGTGAACCGGCATCCTGAGTTCTTGAGCCAAGGTTTACCTGGTAGATCTTTAATCCGGAAACCAATTCAAGGTTGCCATCACCTAATACATCAACGGCAACCGGGCCACCATTCATGCCATTCCAGCTGGTGTGGTTACCGGCTACCAGGCGGGTACCGGTGCGGGCATCTCTTATTTCATCTTTATAGAAAAGCTCTACCTGTCCGTCTCCGTCAAAGTCAGCTAAACTCATGTGTACGGGATCACTTTCTCGATACTCAGATCTCCAAAGCTCATTCAGCTGGCAGTCATAAGCCACTATGTAGTATTCATGTCTGCTGCCTGTCCAGTCATATAGAATGGTGTAAATCTCGGCACAGTTGTCACCTTCAACGTTACCGATGATAACTCTCCATTCGGGTTCTAACCAACTGTCAACAGTTGTTTCATGCTTAATAGTACCGTCGTTTCCGTTAAGAATGAAGAGTTTGTCGGTGTATTTGTTTTGAGCAACAATCTCTGGAATGCCATCGGCATCAAGATCACCTACAGCAATTCTACCCAGGTGATTGGCAGTCTTGTTAGGGGAGGCAAAATCAAGGGTTAAAGAAAAGGATGGGAATTCATTGGGAATGGCCTGACATTGCACATCCTGACCAATATAAAAACCATCGCAACTGGAACTGCCGGTACAGTCTGAGTCAAAACAGTCTATAAAACCGTCTCCGTCGTTGTCTATACCATCGTCACATACTTCCTGGGCGTTCGCAACTACTGCTAGCAGGAATAGAGCTGAAAAAAGTAACTTAAACTTAATCATATAGGGTAGTGTTTATTCTTCACTTAGATCAGCCAATCTATAGAACAACCCGCAAATAAGTATTTAATTCTTATTTTATATAACTCTGTTTCAAAAAAGGTAACTCTACCTGTAAGAAAATTTATAGAGTTATACATGGTTTTCTATAAAAAGTGCTGATTTTGAGATCATTAGGTTATTTTTATTTTTATTGCATATTCTACCGAAGTAAGGTTATGCTACCTGATTTAACAATTTCATCATCATCACATTTAATCACATAATAATAAACTCCGCTGGGAAGCTCCTGTCCCTGAACTGTTCCGTCCCAATTGTTCAGGTAAGGCTTCTCCTCCAATAGTATATTTCCCGTTTGGTCGACAATGGTAACCCCACATTGAGGAAATTGCTCAATTTTTTCTATCAACCATACCGAATTGATGTTATCGCTGGTGTTTGGAGAGAAAAAGTTTTTGGGTTTAAGCAGGTTTCCAATAAGATCAGTCTGACTAAAAATGGTGATAGATGACTCTCCCGTACAGCCATTGCCATCCTGACCACTTACTATAAATTCGGTTGTTTCCTTAATTGTAGCGGTTGGATTCGGAATAGTTGCGTCATCCAAAGGCTCTGCCGGACTCCAGCTATAGTTTTGAAGGCCGGAGGCTTCCAGTTGTACGGTTTCTCCAGGGGCTACGCTTAGCCGGTCTGCTGTTATTCTCACTTCAGGGTCGGGAAAAGCGTTAAGGGTGATATTTGCGCTACCCTCACAACCGGTAGCATCTGATACAGTAACAGAATAAGTACCGGACTGATCAACAGAAATTGTCGGGGTAGTTTCTCCTGTACTCCAGGCATAGCTGTCAAAACTTTGAGATAAGCTTAGCTCAGCACTCTCACCGGCACAAAGTACATCTGTGGTTGTACTTATCTCGGGGCTTAGCCCAGATTTTACAGTAATGGACTTAACAGTTGTATCTTCACAACTAAGCCCAATATAACTAACTGTTAGGATGACAGTGTATGACCCTTCCTGATATACATGTGGGGGAGGTGTTTTGGATAATGAAGAGGTGCCGTCTCCAAACTCCCATTTATACTGAGCTGTTGTCCCTGAAGCTACGGTTGACTGATTAGTGAAAGTTACATTCTGACTTGCACACGCGGTGGTTGGACCATCAAATTGAGCCTGAGGAGCAGTAAAAAAGGCTATATTAACAGGGTCAGTCCCTACGGGCGGACAAGATACATCGTATTTAACGGTTGCTTTATAAGCGCCGGAAGTAGTAGCTGAGTAAGATGCAGATGTTGCACCACTGATGGGGTTGTTATCTTTAAACCATTGATAAGTGTAACTTCCAGAGGTAGGTGAAATAGTAAGAGTTACATTGTCACCTTCACAATAGTTTGATCCAGTGGCTCCTCCAATAAAAAAATCAGGAGCCTCCACGGCATCGATCGTGATTTGCTTGGTCTCCAGAAGACATGTTCCTGAGTAAACATTCAGATAGTATATACCGGTATTGATAAATTTAAAGTCTGGGAGGGTGACAGGATTACCAGTGTCTGTAAAACCTTCCGGACCTTCCCAGTTGTAGGTTAAGCCAGCAATAGCAGTGGCACTAAGGCTTAATGTACCTCCAATACATATAGGGCCCGGGTCATTTATTGTGGGTGAGCCCACTGTGCCAGGTGCTTGTACAGTTACAGAAACAGGATCGGAGGTTTCGGAACATGAGCCGGCCTCGTCCAGTAACACCGTGTAAGACCCTGAGATAGTAACATCAATGAACGGGTCAGTATCCGGTAGGGGAGAGCCATCTCTAAACCATGTGTATGTGGCTCCGTTTACCTCTTGAGTTTCGAGTCTCAAAGGGTTTCCTGTACAGACTGTCATTGGCCCGGGAGGATCAATAACAGGTTTAACACAATTAGCATTTCTTATAATAGAGATCTTTGACGCAGGTATGCCATTATTGTCATCGTCAACACTTGTAAAGATTATGTCTGGTTTGCCGTCACCGTCAATATCTCCCGATCTTACATTTCTGTTAATATAGGTGACCCCCAGGTCCAGCTTTTGGAAAGACAACGAGCCGGAACTGTTATTATTTAAAACAGTTACTGCCTTACTGCTCCCAAGTGTTGCCACAAGTATATCAGCTTTGGAGTCACCATCCATGTCTCCGACGTCAAGCCCCCAGGGTACCAGGGCTGTAGGAATTGATGTAGCACTTCCGAATGTTAAACTACCACCTTTTGAAGATTGATTGGTCATAATAACCATATCGTTGCTTAGGTAGCGGGTGGCCAGGAGCTCAGGTTTTTTGTCATTATTGAAGTCTGCAGCTTTAAGATTAGCCAGTGTACCACCAATATCCGTAAAATGAAAAGTACTCAACTGCAGGTTGTTTATAGTACTTTTGTTTTCCGAAAAGAATATTTTACCATCTTTTAAAAAGTTGTTTGTAATAATATCAGGTTTCAGATCAATGTTAAAATCATTGACCACAATGCCTCCACTGACATCACCATTGGGTATAGAAATGTCCACTGGAACTGCAAAATTTAATGTGCTTCCGCTTGAGGTGTTTTTAAGAACAGATATTTTGCTATTTGCCTGATCTGCTACAATAATTTCAGGTCTGCCATCAAGGTCAAGATCATGGATTTCAATTCTTTTAGTGGAATTGCTGGGAACGGTTTTAGAGTCTAAGGTAAAGGAAATGTTACCTACAGTTGAGTTATTGTCGAGGATGAAAATTTTTGAACCTGTTCCTCCTTCTGATAATACTGCTTCCGGCTTGCCGTCCCCATCTAAGTCGCCGCATTTTATATTAAGTGTAGGGGCATTTACGACAGGGTGTGTGGCAGTAAAGCTAACGGAACCCACTGTACTTGTGTTTTTAAGTATAGTGATACTATTATCCTTGGAGTTAGAAGCAATAATGTCATTCAATCCATCGTTGTCAAAGTCGCATACACAAAGATCATATAAGCCTGGTTTTGCATTGAAGTCGATTTGCGCTTCAAAATCTGCTGCTGTAATACCCGAAGAGCCTCCATAGCTTAACAGGAAAGGCAAAGGGCTGTACCCGGTTAAGTTATTGCTCAGGTTTGTGACAGAGATAAGATCATATGTTGCAGCAGCGGGAACCTCCACTTGTATCAACTGATCAGTACGGGAGATTACATTTCCCAGGGCACCTCCAAATGAAACAATAGATGAAGCGTTAAAATTTGCCCCTTTTATACTTATTGTCTGTCCGGCATAAGCGCTATTGGGAGACACTTCTTTAATCACCGGGATCTGGCTGAAAGATTTACCAGCTAAGAATATAAAAAAGAGGAATATGAACAACGGTTTGAGCCGACATATAGATAGTTTATGGTCATTTTTATATAGGTGTAGCATTCGTTGGTCGTAGTTAGGTATGTATCTCGATTCATGTCATAAGGTAACCGTTTTTGGTTATTGCTCAATGGCAATAATAGTTACACTTTTATACTTTGTAAGCTCCTGCAGGGCACGTTTCTGCTCATTGGCTTCTTTCAGTTTGAAGGTCTGATAAGTATAAACATGGTATTTATTATCAACTTTATTGTAGAAGATGTTGGTGTAAAGCTCCCTTTCTTCCTTCATCCTTCTTACGAAGGCATCGGCTGAGTCAAAATCTTTGAAGGTTTTGATCACTACGTAGTACTTTTTAGGCCTGTCGCTTCCTTTATCTTCCCCTCCACCTTCTGAGATGTCTTCTACAGAATACCTGGCTCTATGCGTTTCAGTTTTTTCAATCGTTCTTAGTATGGGTTTAGTTCTTTCCAGTTTTTTTCTTTCTCCGATGTTAATAGTCAGCTGAAGTTCATGGGTTCCTGAAGCATACCCTTCCACCAGGTTACTGGCCGGCTCGTAGGCATAAGCGAATGAAAAGGAAGAAATATTAAAGCCTACTAAACCAAATGCACCATAATTAAGCCGGTATCCTCCACCGATCCAGAAATCTTCGTGCAGGTGTAACGTGGAAAGTACTTCAATCCGTTCGTCTGCTACTTTCGAATAGCGATATAAAAGGTACATTTGTAATGGTGCATATGAATCTTCTATAGCCACTCTTCTCCGGATACCTTTAATTCTTCGAGTAACGATTTTTTTGTCTATTTTCTTTTTGTAGTATGTTGAAAAGAGAACCTCGTCAAAAGGTGAAAATTCATAATTTTGAAAATCCTGAGTGTTTAGAATGGCAGGCTTAAATAATTTCGGAATTGTTATACCCAGGTTTAAGCCACTTTTAGTTTTAAGTTTAAAACCAAAATTGGCAATGGGTTGAATATTGTTTCTAAGGAATTCGTCCAATATCGGATCATCCGGATCATCAATCTGGTTAAAATCGATATCAGTACTGGTAACCCCTGCCGAAAGCCCGAAGGATATCTTTGAAACCTTTGTAAGGTAGACAGTATACGCGTAAGTAGCCAGAAGGTCGTTGGTTTTGATCAGACCGCGCTCATAATTACGTATAGTCATACCGTAAGCATGTTGCTTATAATCAAAAGGAGCCTCAAAGGTAAGGGTAGACACAACCGGTGCACCTTCGATACCTCTCCATTGCTGACGGTGGTTTAACGTAAAGTTCAGGTAACCGTTGGACCCTGCTTCTGCCGGGTTAAACAGATATGGGTTATTATAATAATGATTATAAACCGGAATCTGCTGTGCGTGCAGCAAAAAGGCCTGTAACAGTAAAAATACTATACCAAAAAATTTGCCCATTCCATATGTCAATAGTGCGCGTAGATACAAATAACATAAAAAAATGCAAAGTTATTATCTTTAGAATACCCCTTTAAGAGTTAAGCTACGCGCTATTTGCGATAATTGTTTTTTATAAAAGCCTTTTCAAGTCTAAAAAATGTCATAAATTGGCCTGAAATTAATAAGTTTGCGTTAATTATTCAATTCATAAAGTTGGCTTTAAAAAATTGAATACAAAAATATAATTTTTTTATCTACTAATGATCCTTACCGCCAACAGACGTTTTGTGTGCTCGTTAATATTTTGTTTAGCGGCAACTTTATTATTTAGCATTGATTCTTCAGGACAAATTTTGATAGGCCCGCGCATCGGCGGGCAGATGTCATGGGTCAGTTATGAGGATAGTCAGATTAAGGAGTATTATGACATCGAGCCTTTATATGGTTATTTCGGAGGTTTTACCGTTGCCTTTCGGGTGAGAGAAAGGTTTTTTCTTCAGACGGATTTTATTTATTCCAGAAAGGGGAAGTTGATAACGGGGACAGACGATGCTTCTAAATCTGATCCTGAATTAGAATACAGATCTATTGCACATCACTTTGACATCCCCATTGTTTACCGAATGGACTTTAAAGGGCAGTTTGGTGATAATCTTGCTTTTAAATATTTTGTTGGGTTAGGCCCTAATATCAGCTATTGGTGGAAAGGCAATGGTACATTGAGGTCAGGTGAGTTGATAGAAAATCACATTGATGAGCTCGAATATGATGTTAAATTTGGTAGTTCTAGCGATGATGATCAAGGCGTACTTGTGGTACAGGATGCCAACAGAGTACAATTGGGAATTAACTTTGCCACCGGATTGGTACTTGAGCCGGCTGGCGGAGGCGTTTATATCCTTGATGTCAGGTTTGAACTGGGTCACTCTTACTTGTATAAAGAGTCACCGGCTCAGTTTACAGAAGCCACTTTTACAGATCCCGCCAAAGGCAGAAATATGGGCTTCAGGCTTGGTGTAGCGTACTTACTGGATACAAAGGTATCTCAAAGAAAGAAGGGCAAAAGCACAGGAAAGAGAAGGAAATAAGTGATCCTGAGAGTGATCCAGGAGCCATAGCCTGAAATAATGAGGAAGAGTGTGCTAGTAATCTTCTTCCTCCAATGCTTCTAAAATATCTGCCAGTTCATCATAATCTTTATAGCCTGGTCTGAGTTCATCACCACCTTGCAGTGCAATTCCGTATGCATTAGTTTCTTTCACGACGGTTTCTGCATTTTGCTCTGTAATACCGGCTCCCAAAAGAATGTTGTAATGGTTGGAGACATCTGACAGTTTTTTAATCTGGTCTGCTGTCAGTTCATCTTCTTCAGAAGTTATTAACAGGTAATCAATTTCCAGGTTAGCAGGAATTTGACCCGACGCACTTATATCAATTTTGAGAATTAAAGGAATATCAAGTTTTTTTAGATCGTCGATTTGTCCGTAATCGGCAACTTGTATATAATCAATGTTGTAGTCTTCTATGGTTTTAATAATTTCGGTACTGTTATAGCTATCAAACTCACCAGCATACAGCACTCCGGAAAGCCATTCTGTAAGTTCTTTGTAATTTTCAGGTGAAATATAATTGGAACTCTCTTTTTCGAGGTTAAACCCAATGATATCTACCTCCATTCCTGCGCAATAACGGGCATCAGACAGGTTGTTTACCGTGCTTACTTTAACAAAGGTTTTGAGAGCCATAGATAATAGTTATCAGTCAATTGAAACAATCCATTGAAATAAAAGAGCAAATCTAGGTTAAAATATCTTTTTTCGCGAAAGGATTCATAAAGATGTTGAAAAGTCGAGCCTGAGCTAAAAAGATGTCTTAATTTTAAAGCAGGATTTCTGAAAATTTGATACGTCCATAAGTTAGTTTAAACATAAAAAATATAGAACATGGCAGTAGAAGTATTAACTGATGAAAATTTCAAGGAAGAAATAAACAAAGGAGATAAGGCAGTGGTGAAGTATTTTGCGGGGTGGTGTGGCAGTTGCAGGCTTTTTGCACCTAAATTCAAAAGGCTATCTAACGACGAGCGGTTTGCTGATATAAAATTTATCGATGTGGATGCCGAGAAGAATCCTGATGCAAGAAAGATTGCAGGAGTAACCAATCTCCCGTTCTTTGCGGTTTTTAAGGATGGTGAGCTGGTTGATACTGTCGCTTCCAGCAAAGAGGAGGCAGTTTTGGAATTGTTGGGAAAATTAAACTGATAGCAAATGAAAATACCTGAAATTAAACGTTTGGTTGAAAACAATACCATAGAGGAATTGATAGCCGCAGAGGAGGCTTTAATTAACGAGGAAGAGCCTGCCGTTGAAATTAACGGTGCTGATGAAGGCGAAAAGTTGACTCATGTATTTGCAGCTATTTATATAATTAATAAAATTAAGGATGATAACGTTGACTTTAAGACAGCCTTAAGAGATTATACCGGCAAAGTTCGTGAGTCAATTAGCTAATGATGAAAGTATAACACCAGGAACTATTTTTACACTACCGGAAGTTGGTGAACTATGAAGTGCGTGAGTAATAAGGTATGTTACCATTCAAAGGGAGAGGCCGAAGAGGCCCTCATACACCTTCAGGCTAAATATAGGTCTGCTTCCGGTGGTGGTCCCATATCGGCCTATTGGTGTCCACACTGTGGTTATTATCACACCTCTTCCAAGGGGGATAAAAGCTCAACACTCCAATCATCAGAAACTCAGAAACGAATTGAAATACAGCAGGAGGCTAACTATTGGGAGGAAAAGTTTAAGGGTAAACACTGAATTTTCACTTTTTTGTTTCTTTTTATGGAATAGTCTGCCTTTCCGCATCATATCGGTATAACAATAAACTTACTGATATGATAACTTTCAAAACTTTTAGTGTGGCTCTGGCTATGGGCTCCATATTTCTGACTGCTCCCACGATAAGGCCAACAGGTGAAAATGGTCAAAATTCGAATGATTCGCGAAACATTCCCGTTTGTTATGTAAAAAAGGGATGTATATTCAGAACCGTGTTTGGCGAGGAGTTTTCCGGCCAAAGTTATATTTTTAATACCTCACCCAACATTCAGCAATCCATTGAAAAGGGACTGGACTGGATGGCAGCAGCCCAACTTATAAATGGTGGCTGGGGAGCAGGAAGCCATTATGATCAGAGTACTTTGGACCCTCATTCGGTAAATGCCGACCCCGCAACTACCGCGATGGTTGGAATGGCTTTTTTAAGAACAGGAAATACCCTGTATAAGGGGCATTATTCAGTGCAATTAAAGAATGCACTGGACTACTTACTGGAGGCTGTAGAGTCCACGCCTCCTGATGAGCCGAAAATAACTCGCGAGATCAATACTCAGATACAAACGAAGTTAGGTGGCAATATTGATGCAGTGCTTGCTCTTCAGTTTTTTTCGAACATTGTAGGTGAGATTGCGGAAAATGATTCCTATAAGGCGCGCGTAGTAAAATGTATGAACATCTGTGCCGACAAAATCCAGCAGCAACAGGATCAGGATGGAAGCTTCAGGGAAGCTGGTTGGGCGGGAGTGCTACAGTCTTCTCTGGCCAATAATGCCCTGGAGGCGGCAGAATATGAAGGCGCTGATATCGATATGGACATTCTTGAGAAATCAAGAACATATCAAAAGAGCAATTACGACGCTTCTTCAGGTGAAGTTAATGTTGAAAAAGGGGCAGGGGTCGTACTTTATTCTGTTTCGGGTTCAGTAAGGGCGAGTGCCAGGGAAGCCAGAAAAGTAAGGGAAGAGATAGATAAAGCTGTTAAGGAAGGTAAGTTAAAAAGCGATGAGCCTGTTACTACTGAAGCACTTTCAAAAATTGGTTATAGTAAGGATGAAGCGCAAAAATACTCAACAGCCTATCAGATTTATGAATCGGCAAAGGAAACAGCACAGGATGATCGGGTGATCCAGGGGTTTGGCAATAATGGAGGCGAAGAGTTTTTAAGTTATTTGCAAACCGGCGAATCATTGATAATTAATCAGGATGAAGAATGGAGGGAATGGTATAGCAATGTATCTGGCCGGTTAATCAGCATACAAAACGAAGATGGAAGCTGGAATGGTCATCATTGCATAACAAGTCCGGTTTTCTGTACTGCAACTACATTGCTCACTCTATCTGTTAATAATGATATTGAAAAGCTGATGGCATTAGGTAAAAAGTAACAGGCAACTGACACTGATGCTGGTCACTGAAGTAATCCATCAGTGACCTTGTTTGTTCCAATTTTGATTTTTATTCCCATATTGAGATTATGGAATTTGATATTATTGCTCAATTTAATGAATAAAAAGTATTATTCTCATGGCATTGATTTTGGTACGGAGTAATTAAACATCCGTCAATTAATCATGAAACGACAATCAACACTTATTAAAATGTACTTTCTGCTGGTTTATGCAGATCACATTATTGATGATAAGGAGCTTTTGGCCGGGAAAAAAATGGCTCAATATGAAAAAATTGATGAAGCTTCTTTACAAAAAGAGATAGACACGCTTAGAAACACTGACCATTCAGTGCTGTATAAGGAGGTGATCCACGGTATGAAGCAGCTTTGTATTAATGAACAGGTCCGCTTTGTAGCCTGGTTGAGCATAATAGCTAATGCTGATGGCTTTATGGACGAGAGAGAGTGGCAATTGATCTACAAACTTTATAGCAAGGATCTGCATTTGTCTTTGGCTGATATTATGCTTAAGCAAAAGGAATTGAAGCAGCATATTAAAAAGTCTCAAGGAGGCCTGAGGGCCAGGGCCTGACTATCTGTTGTTTAATAAGGCTTTAGTTATCAACGGGTTAATACTACGTAATCTTTAATCAGGGTTTGAAGAAAATCGATATCTCTGTTGGCTCCCTGCTCTACGTTAATTTCCTCTTTAACCTTAGCTACAAGCATATGTACTGCTTCACGGTGTGCCTGATTGGGAAAGACTTTATACCTTTCTATCACATTTTTAATAAGTAGCATATTGTCTTCGGAGAGCTTTTTTACTTCCGGAAACACTGGCTCATAATTGTCAATCGAATTGATATTAATGATATCATTGAGACGCAATGCCTTTGCGGGTTTAATTTTTATAACGGTTGTTTCAGCGGCCATATCTCCGAGCCTTTGGTTTTTATTTGAACTTCCGATAAAAATTGCAGCAAGTACTCCAAACGATAAGTAAATATCGATCATCCTGAAGGCCCAACGAAGCACATAGTCGCTTGAGCGGGGTTCTGCACCATTTAGTTTTACCACTTTAAGATCCAGTACTCTTTTTCCGGGAGACTGTCCATGGTTGAGTGTCTCAAATGCAAGACTGTAAAAAAATATGATGGGTACTATAAAAAGGTAGTAAAGGTATTCCGCAGCGCTTACAAATGCTATGGAAATAATGATAGAAAGAACCAGGGAGGCCCCACCCATAATGAGAAAATCTATAATGAATGCCAGAATTCTGTCTCGAAGAAGAGCAGCTTCGAATTCAATACTAACATTTTGTGTGGTGTTAATTTCAATTTTTTGCATATTGCCAGTTTAAAGCAAATCGGTTGTGTTATATGAAGGAGACAAAGTTCATCGAGCAAAATAAGGAAAAATGGCTGAAATTTGAACAACTCCTCCGCCTTAATAGAAGAGACCCGGACAAACTTAGTGATCTTTTCATACAAATTACAGATGACCTGTCTTACGCACGTACAAATTACCCTAACCGGTCTATCCGCGTATATCTTAATAACCTTGCCCAACAGCTGTTTTACAATATATATAAGAACAAGAAGGAAAGCAGAAACAAGTTTGTCAATTTTTGGAAGGAGGACCTGCCAAGTGTAGTTTTCCATTGCAGGTATGAATTATTGACAGCATTAGCGGTTTTTTTACTGGCATTTGCCATAGGGGTGGTATCTTCCGTTTATGATCCGGAGTTTGCCCGATCCATTCTTGGAGACAATTATGTTGACATGACGGTCAAAAATATAGAAGAGGGGGATCCTATGGGGGTTTACAAGAGTTCCAACGAGGTGGACATGTTTCTGGGGATCACCCTAAATAATGTGAGAGTAGCTTTTCTAACATTTATAACAGGTATTCTGGCCTCATTGGGAGCAGTCATTGTTTTGGTTTATAATGGCATTATGGTTGGTACGTTTCAATATTTTTTTATTGAAAGAGGTTTAGGTATGGAATCCTTCTTAAGCATTTGGCTTCATGGAACTTTGGAGATCTCATCTATTGTGATTGCCGGTGCAGCCGGTATTGTGTTGGGCAGAGGGTTCGTTTTTCCAGGTACGCATTCTCGGGTGAGGGCTTTTCAGCTTTCCGCCAGGCGCGGCCTCAAACTGCTCATTGGCATTGTTCCTATACTTGTATTTGCTGCATTAATAGAATCATTTGTAACCCGGTATACAGGGCTTCCGGATTTCATAAAGCTTGCCCTAATATTAGTATCATTGCTTTTTATGGTCTTTTATTTTATCTGGATACCATATTCCAAACATAGAAATGGAACACTGCAACCTTTGAAGGAAACTCACCTTCAGTCCAGAAACCTGAAAGTTCCACAACTTGAGGGCAGGGTAAGGAAGGTGAATGAAATTTTTCGCGACTCCATTTTGATCTATCAGAGAATAGTTAAGCCCTATTTTAAACCGGCACTGCTTCTGTCATTGGTTTATTTAGGAGGTGCTGCTGTTGTTCTTTGGGAGCCAGTTAGCAATAACATAATCCATGTAAACTCCTGGTTTTTTAAGAAGCTTTCTTTTTTGATTGATTACCAGGAATTTCCGCTGCTATTTGTTATCAATTCCATTTTTTTTGCCGGGGTCGTTTATCTTACACTAATTCAGTTTCCGGGTTATCATAATATTGAGGTGAGTAAGCGACGGATTTGGATGGCAGGGATATGCGGCAGTGTGCTAATTAATATACCATTTTTTGCTAATGGATTCATTTCATTTCTTATTTGGATATTAATTATGCCAGTAGCTCTTTTTAGTGCATTTATTTACATCAGGGAGCGGCTCTCGTTTATAGGAGCCATGAATCGTCTGAGTAAACTGTCTGGGGCAGCCTTGGGAAGGGTTCTGGGGTTTTATGTTTTGTTAATATTCATAGGGATTACCTTTTTTATTTTAACAGATACTCCGTTTTTTGCTTTTTATATAGAGTTTATTGAGGCGAACTTTGTTCTTGAACCGGATACGGCTTATTATACCGGCTTGATTATAAACGGAATCGTCATGGTGTTGGGAATAGCCTTGGTAATGCCTCTGTTTTTGCTGGGCTTTTCAATCCAGTATTATACGCTTGAGGAAATTAAAGAAGCCACCTGGCTTAAGGAGCAAATTGCTATGTTTGGTAAAAAGGAAAGATAATCAGGTGCGAACCGTAGTACTTACAATAGTGATGTTTTTTAGTATGTACCTCTCTGGGAGTGGGCAGGCAGATAATTTTGAGTCTTTCGATCGCCATCGCTGGGAGGAAATCACAAAGGGGATCGATTATTCACCAAACAAAGAGGAGGCTAAGGAAAGAGAAGAAAGTGATGGTAAGCAAAGCACGACCCGGACTTCTGAAGGTGGAAGTATATTTCCGGTGGGTGGACAGGCATTACAGATCATAATTATTACGGTTTTTATCGTCATTCTGATCATCATCATAAGTAAGCTTGCAGGTAATAACCTTCGGTTGCGAAGTAAAGAAAAGGCAGGAGGTGTTCAGCAAAGCCTGGAAGACATTGAAGAAAACCTTATGGAATCGGACCTGATGAAGTGGCTAAAAAAGGTAGTGGAAGAAAAGAATTACCGGCTTGCCTTAAGAATATATTACCTGATAATTATTAAGGAACTTGCTACTCATGGCCTGATAAACTGGAGGAAGGAAAAGACCAATATGGACTATCTCTATGAAATGAAAGGACATGATACTTATAATTACTTTGAAGAGATAACAGGTATTTATCAGTTGATATGGTATGGGGAGAAGGACTTAGGTGATAAATATTTGGTTGAAATGAGTCATAAGTTCAGGAGCTACTACCAATCCATAAATCAGCAGGCCAATGGATAAGAAAAAGCTCTTTATAATTATAGGTGTTTTCCTTGTCGTCGTATTTTTATTTTTCTTCTTTACAGCAAATACCAACAAGTTTTTCAACTGGAATGAAACCTATAGGATTGATAGTAAACAGCCCTATGGCAGCTATATCTATCATGAATTAATGAAATCGTACTATGGAGACAGTTTTACTGTTATGAAGTCTCCGATTGCGAGCAACCTTTCGAATGAACAAGAGTCATCTCTTTATGTTTTTTTAGGGAGCGAACCCTATTATGGGTATGAGGATATCGATAGTCTTATTTCTTTTGTTTCAGCGGGTAATGCCGCTTTAATGTCATCCGTACTGTTTCCCTATGATGTCAGCTATGAGATATACCTTGACAAATGTGGCGTGATCAGCTCTGAGCCTGCAGAAAAAATCAACATGAAATTCAGCGATCAGCCTGATGAGTATTCATACGAATATATTGTGTATTGGCAGCCCGTGAATCATTATTGGGGGTATCTTGATAGTTTGAGCTGTCCGGATGCAATTGAAGTGTTGTCCTCCTTTAATGGTGGTAAGCCTAATTTTTTTAGAACCAAGTATGGTAAGGGCTACTTCTATTTCCATACCACGCCGCTTGTGTTTAGTAATTACTACATGAAGAATGAGAAGTCTCTTGAGTATATAGAACAGATGATGTCTTATTTTGCCGCTGATCATGTTTATTGGGATGAGTTTAGTAAAACACCTTTGGAGAAGACTGAAAGTAAGGACAGCCCGCTAAAATACATACTTTCCCAACCTGCACTGAAGTGGGCATGGTACCTGTTATTAGCCACCATTATAATCTATATGATATTCTATGCCAAGCGAAGGCAGCGAATAATCCCGGTTTTGGAGCCTAATACCAATACCACTATTGAATTTGCCGAAACCATGGGGTATTTGTACTTTGAAGAGCAAAATCATAAAAAAATTGCTGACCATAAGATGAATCTCTTTTTGGCTTATATTCGACACAATTATCATTTACATACCAATGTGCCGGATGATAACCTGATGAATAGGATCAGCCTGAAGTCACAAGTACCTTTGGAGGAAGTGCAGAAGATTTTTAAAGAGTATCAGCGGTTAGATTTTAAAGTGGAAATAGATGCCAATGATCTGATAGCTTTTCACCATATGATTGAATCATTTTATCAAAAGAGTAAATAAAAATGGAAGAAAATTTACAGGAAGAAGGCCTGCAGGAGGATAACGAACTGATCAGGTTTAAGAATAATGTAAGTGCTGTAAGGCAGGAAATAAAAAAAATACTGGTTGGACAGGACCAGCTGATCGACCTGATGCTGGTATCTTTATTTACACAAGGCCACATTTTGCTTGAGGGTGTTCCCGGTCTGGCAAAAACCATGGGGGCCAAACTCTTTGCTCAAACACTATCAGTAAAATACAGCAGGGTACAGTTCACTCCGGACCTGATGCCCTCTGATGTGGTAGGTACTTCCGTTTTTAATATGAAAGATTCGGAATTCAGATTTAATGAAGGCCCTGTTTTTGCCAATATTGTATTAATTGATGAAATTAATCGGGCACCTGCTAAAACGCAATCGGCCTTGTTTGAGGTGATGGAAGAGCGCCAGATAACCGTAGATGGGACAACCTATAAAATGGATTTTCCATTTATGATCATCGCCACGCAAAATCCCATAGAGCAGGAGGGCACATATAAGCTTCCTGAGGCGCAGTTGGACAGGTTTCTTTTTAAGATAAAGCTTGATTATCCTGGTCTTAACGATGAGAAAACAATTCTGAGAAGGTTTAGGAGCGACTTTTCTCTTGAGCTTATGAAGGCCGTAAAATCTGTATTAAAAAAGAAGGATATTAAAGAAGCAGGAGCATTGATTGAAAAAGTCCACATCAAAGATGAGATACTGGACTATATAGCAGAGATAGTGCACGATACGCGCAATAATGGTGATCTTTTCCTGGGAGCTTCCCCAAGAGCCTCACTGGCACTTATGCGGGCATCTAAAGCAGTCGCGGCTATCAGTGCCCGAGATTTTGTGATTCCAGATGATGTTAAGTTTGTATCCAAAGCGGTGCTGAATCATCGTATTATTCTGAACCCGGACAGGGAATTGGAAGGGGTGGAGCCCGAGGATGTTATTGACGAAATTATCAAAAAGGTTGAGGTGCCAAGGTGAGAGGAATAAGGGATCTATATCTTCCAACGAGATTCTTCCTTTTGTCGGGCGGAGTTATACTTTTATTTATTCTGGGTTTTCCCTGGCCAGTATTTACCGCAATTGCCAAAACGGCTATGGTAGCTTTTGTAGCGGTGATAATAACCGACATACTCTTATTGCATGGCAAATCGGTAAGATTTACCTGTGTACGCAGTACATCCAGGTTGCTCTCATTGGGAAATGAAAATGAGGTGATCATCAGGGTCAAAAGTATGGCATTGATACCCTTATCGCTTGAAGTCATAGATGAGCTTCCCTACCAGCTTCAGAGAAGAGACTTTGCTGAAAATATCCGTTTATCTGCGGGAGGAAAGGAGCAACTTGTATATACTGTTCGTCCGCTGGTGAGGGGGCAATACAACTTTGGGAAAATTCACTTATTTGCTACTTCCGTTATAGGCCTGGTTCAAAGACGAATATCTTTTGATCTTGAGGAGAATGTTGCTGTTTACCCTTCTATTATTGACATGAAGAAGTATGAACTCAAAGCTGCTATGAGCGTGACCTCAAATTTTGGCATTAAAAAGATCAGGCGTATCGGTCATAGCTACGAATTTGAGCAGATAAAAGAATATACCATCGGAGATGACTATAAAAGCATGAACTGGAAGGCCACCTCCCGAGCCTATAAGCTGATGGTGAATAGCTATACGGATGAAAAAGCGCAGCAAGTGTATTGTCTTATAGATAAAAGCCGATATATGAAGATGCCTTTTAACGGACTCAGCCTGCTGGATTATTCGGTTAACTCGAGTTTAGTTATTACCAATACATCGCTCCAGAAGCAGGATAAAGCGGGATTAATTACTTTTTCTGATAGCATTGGAAGTATAATCAAGGCCGATCGAAGCAGGAGTCAGCTAAAGAAGATCCTGGAGGCACTTTACAGGGAGGAAGAGAGCAGGCTGGATGCCAATTATGAGAAAATGTATACCGTGCTGAGAAGGACATTGAGGGGACGAAGTTTAATATTCCTGTTTACCAATTTTGAAAGTGTACATTCTCTGGAGCGAGTTCTGCCTGTATTAAGAAAAATAAATAAACTTCACTTGCTGGTGGTGGTTGTTTTTGAAAACAAGGAGCTCATAAACTATTACAGCGCTGAAAAGAAAACCCTTAAAGATATTTATTATAAAACCATTGCCCATAAGATAGCCTCTGACAGAGAGCAGATTACCAATGAGCTGAGCCATTATGGTATTCAGCATATTTTTACCAGACCGGAAAACCTGTCCATTAATGCCATCAACAAATACCTGGAACTGAAAAGCAGAGGGATGATATAAATTTCCCGCTAAACTGTCGGCTGATACATAAGCCACTATTGCTTCGTTTTGCAGTTCTTTAACTCTCCGGTTCTTTCTGAAAACTGTATATGAGGTAAAAGAGAGAAGGCAGGATGAAAATGCTCCCAAGTATAAGTGCCCAGGCAAGGGTGGTAATGGGTTTGCCAACAGCTGCAGAATTGAAGAGCGATAAATTCACGCCGTTATGCATGATCAGAAAATCGGGGAAATAGTGGTAGCCCAGAGCTAACAAGATCATTGTAATCTGGAAACCAGCAACCAACCGGCTGGCAACGGCCTTTTGTTGATTGGTTTTTTGCTTATTCAGGAAGTGCCAGAGCAACCAGAGGGAAAGTGAGGCCAAAACCAGTATAATCAGGGTTACGGGTTGAGTAATCAGTTCAATCATGAGGGAGAGACCGTCAATATAAGCTGCAAAAAATACCAGCCCTCCGGATACTACAGTGGCTATATTCAGCAAACGCGCTTTGCGTATGAAAACCCGCCTGATATGCTGATCAGTTTCTTCTCCGGAAAGATAAACAGCAGCCAGAAAGCCGCATATCGACACGGTAAATATGCCGACAGAGATCGCGAAAAAGCTTGTCCATGGTGCAATATAAAGATCGAAGAAATTGGTTGCCTCCGGGTTAATATCGCCTGATACCATAGCGCCGGCTATTACGCCAAGAAAGAATGGCGTGATAAAGCTTGAGTAAGTAAATATAAGGTTATAAACCTTTTGCATATCGTCTTTTACAGCATCGTAGTGCCTGAAAACAAACGCAGTACCTCTTCCGATGATGCCAAGAAGCATAAACAGCAGCGGGATATGCAGGTAAATAGAAAGTGCGGAATAAATAGGAGGGAAACCCACAAACAGGATAACTATGATAATGATCAGCCACATATGGTTTGCTTCCCATACAGGACCTATAGTTTTATAGGTGAGCATTCGGGTGTTTTGCCTGAGTTCACTTTTAGTGATCAGCTCTAGTATACCTGCACCAAAGTCTGCCCCTCCCAGCAGGAGATACAACAATATGGATAAGCACAGAAATATAATAACAACGTATAACATAGGCTATTGAGTTGGCTCTGCCGATTTCTTAGAATGATTGTCAGAATATAGCTCAGGCACAGACTTGATCTGTCTGTAAAGCAGAAAGATAACAATGGCTGATAATGAGAGATATACCAATGTGAATATGAGAAAGGAATAGGTAATGCCTGGCATTGGCGTTAATGCCTCACTGGTTTTCATAAAACCATACAAGATCCAGGGCTGCCGGCCTACCTCTGTAACAGTCCACCCGGCCTCAACGGCGATAAAGCCAAGCGGCGTAGCGGCGACAAACAGCGTCAGAAACCACTTTTTGTTCAGCCAGCTTTTCCTTCGCCATGCAGCAAAGAAGTACAGCAGACCCAGCCCTACCATGATCATACCGGCTATTACCATAATTTGAAAAGCCAGGTGTGTTACCAAAACAGGCGGATGATTCTCTTCCGGAATCTGGTCCAGGCCAATAACAGTTGCGTCAAAGTCTCCATGGGCCAAAAAACTGAGTGCCCCGGGAATTTCTATAGCATAATCAACGGTTTTGTTTTTTTCATCGGGGATACCACCTATCAGCAAAGGAGCACGTTTTGTAGTCTCAAAATGCGACTCCATAGCGGCTAGTTTGGCGGGCTGTCGTTTGGCTATGTCCTTGGCTGATATATCACCTGAAACAGGCTGGATAATCGCTGCTATGCCTCCGAAAATAATAGCTATTTTAAATGCCTTAACATGAAAAGCTACGTTTCTGCCCTTTAGCAGCATAAGGGCATGAATACCAGCTACAGCAAAGCCCGTTGCTACAAAAGCAGCGATGGTCATATGTAAGGCCTGCGTAAACCATGCATCATTAAACATGGCCGCGATAGGGTCAATATTTATATATTTACCGTCAACATAATCAAAACCCGAAGGACTGTTCATCCACCCATTAGCTGCTACTACTAAAATACCCGAAGCCAACCCGCTAATACCAACGATTAAACCGGTAACCCAGTGAAACCAGGGGTTAAACCTGTCCCAGCCATACAGGAAAAATCCAATAGCTATAGCTTCAATAAAAAAAGCTGTTCCTTCAAGTGAAAATGGCATCCCAAAGATAGGGCCTGCATGTTCCATAAATTTAGGCCAAAGCAGGCCCAGCTCGAAAGAAAGCATGGTGCCCGACACAGCACCTGTAACAAAGAATATAGCAACTCCTTTACTCCATGCTTTAGTGAGATTTTTATGATTCAGATCACCTGTCTTAAGATAGAAAAAGTGCGATGTTGCCATAAAAAAAGGCATTACCATGCCTATACACGCAAAAATGATATGAAATCCGAGAGATAAGGCCATTTGCGACCGTGCAGCCATCAGGTCATCCATAATCCTTTCGTTTTAGTCTGGCACGTTGTCGGGTGCCAGCGGTTTGATGGAGCTAAAGTTATGAAGTAATTGGCATTTTAAAGGGCAGAAAAACAGGGTTTTTGAAAACTAATTTTAAGAACCGGACCTAAGTTGAGAATGGCATATATAGTCTTTAAAAGATCTGTTCTGCCAGATATGAAATAAAATAAAAAATGTGTAAAGCGGTAACGATTGGAAGCATGATTCAACTAATGGTCAGGAGGAACCCGAAAAACCTTAGATCTTCAGAATGGTCTTGCAAAACGAGTAGGGGAATAATGCAAAATCTAAACCTATGAAAAAGAAATTTAAACTTGATGATTTAAAAGTGAAGAGCTTTGTTACAGATGTTGACGGACAATCTCAGCAAACTGTTAAGGGCGGGGTGCTGGTCAGCGCTTTTTGTGATACTGGCATCTCGGCTTGCAGGTGTCCCACGGAGTTTTGCCCTTCGCAGTTTTGTGCTACTCAGGAGGGGCCTTTGTGTGGGGGAACGACTACATTTAACCCTAAAACAGAAACAATAATTTTCTGGTAATTTTTTCTTCATAAATAGTTTAGGCAGCTTATTGGGGGCCTTTAAGGTCCTCAATAAGTTTTAATCTTCTTCACGCATACCTTCGTCATACTTTATTTTCGTGATCAGTTCGCCGTGCTCGTCATAAACTTTCCAGGTACCGTCTTTCTTGTCATTTTTGTACCTGCCTTTAAACTGTGCGGTACCGTTTTCAAAGTAGCTTTCAAACCGGCCATGCTTCCATCCGTTTTTAAGGTCTACTTCATATTTCAGGTTGCCATTCTCATAATAGGCTTTGTGCTCATCCTTGGATAGGTCAGGCACTACGATACGGTCAACGTCTTTCAGTTCGTTTTCATAAGTTTCCTCCCAGGTGAGCACTTTGTCGGGAATTTCATGCTTCGGCACTATAGCCGGTAATGTCTTTTGCCCGGTTTTTCCGGAAGCAGACGGTACTTCAAATGAAGAGTAAAACGCAGTATGGAAAATGTCACCTTCCTGTGGTGAAAGCTGCAAACTCATACGGTTAAAACATGTGATATATTCCTTATTTTTTTCCATACCTCTCCAATCCTCCAGTTCCATTAAAGGACGCAGGTCATCAAAAAGATCTGGCATATTGACATATGCGAATACAGAAGTGCTTTCTTTCAGGCCATCGTAGTGTTCCTGGAATTCACTGTTGTAAAAAAGCGTAGTTTCATCTTCTATCGAGTCAATAATATTTTTCAATGTATGCGGGTGATTACTGAATATTACCCAGTCACCAACTGTACTGTAGTACGGCTTATCAAATTTATCAAAAAGCTTCCCTAAAAACACTTTGAAAAAGCCCTTCATGGCCATATAATGAATTTCATGACCTTTATAGGAAACACTTTTTACTTTTACCGGTGTTTTCTTCTTTATCTGCTGCCTGATCTTGTCAAGTCCTGCTTTTGCCTGTTCAATGTCCTTTGTTTTTAGCAAGAGTGCATATTCGCCGATACCAGTCTTGCTGCTTGCACTGGCTTGTAACATTACAGCCTCATTATCTACCCAATTAATGAAAACCTCGTGGAGATCAATTTTCAGGAATCCCTCTACCAAATCCCTGTTTTCCAAATAGGCCTTTTCCTGTTCGGGGCTCGCTTTAAGTGTAGCTTCCAGGTTTTCTACAAAAGATGCGAAGTCCTTAAAACCGAGGCTTACAAAATACGGAGAACTTTGCGGGATGACTTTTAAAAATTCGTGAGGACCTTCCCCTGAAGAGTATAATGCTTTTACGTAGGAATTGACGGTGTCGTTAATATTAGTAATTCCACCTAGCTCTAGCTTGCTATCATCAAGGTTAAGGGCAAAGCCACCATATCTAAGGCTCGTAGCTATCATGTCCATTGACGGATTGTCAAGCGCGAATTGTCCGAGATACTCCATAAAGCCATTGAGGTTTACGTAAGCGCGTAGCAAACCCCTGAAGCCAAGTTGATCAGTGATTTCAAGAAAATACCGGTCATTCTGTTCAGGATCAATGTGCTGGCGGATGACAGCTTCAACTAAAGCAGGTGAGTAGGAAATAACCAGCAGATTCTCAATAAACGAAAGGTACAGCGTTTCTTTTTCGACAATATCATAAAGTTCGGTGATCTCGATGCCCTCATACTTCCTGTAGGTGATTTTATAGCTTTCGTCTACCAGGTTTTGCATATAATATCTGATGTTTTGAAGGCGGGAGGCCCGGGCCAGATCCATTACATAGAGGTAATCATAAGTGTCCTGCACCGGATGGGCTGCTATTAAGAGCTCTTTGTTGCCAACAAAGTCCAGCCACTCGTTGGCTAAAAAGAGAGAATCAAGATAATTAGCATTATCAGTTATTTCAGCAAACTGAGGGTTCTTTTTAAGGTGCTTCCAAATGTCGCTCTCACTAAGTTCTTTCCAGCTATCAATCGGGCGGCTGCTTGCCAGAATAAAGGCTGCCTGAGAGGGTATGAGGTTAATGGGTTTTATGCGATAGACCGGTGACCAGTACAGGAAATAAAAAAGGCTTCCGGCAACGATGACCACCATTACCAGTATAATAATTTTTTTCATGTTGCCAATATGCTAATAAATAGAGTAATCAATAAGTTATTAACGGAAAGGGAGTCAGAATATTGGTTAATCGTATCGGCCATTTAACCAGGCCCATAGCCTTATGATAGGATTCTTGTGATAAACGACTTTCTTTTTTACTATAGAAGCTTCTGTTACTTTCTTTTTTTTCTTTCGGGGTTTTGCTACAGCCTTCGGCTTGTTTTGTTCAGACTTTACGAGTTGCTCGTAATATTCCTTTTTTTTCTTTTTTAGCTTTTTCTCTCTTTCTTTTTTCTTTCGTTGAGCCTCTCTTTCCTGACGTTTCTGCCTTTGCTCAAAGGTTTCCTGTCTTTTAGGCTTGCGATAGTTTTTTTTGCTGTTTGTCTCTCCAGTGTTTCTTTTTTGTCTTGTTTTTCTCTCTGTAATGCTCTTTTCCGGCGCCTCATCCTTTTCTTTTTTTACAGGTTCGGGAAGGTCAATTTTGCCCAGAACTTTAATGCCCTCCAGCTTTATCTTTTTTGCACGGATAACTTCAACTTCACCAGGCTCAGGAGCTCTGTTTTCAGCTAGTTTTTGCGCGGGCTTTTCATCAGGTAGGTTTGCTTCAGCTTGCACAATTTCTTCCGTTTCCTGCTTGTCAGAGGCTATGGCAGTTTGCTTATCTTCCTGGTGGTATGTTTTTTTGGTTTCTACCGCCTTAACTTGTACCGGTTTCTCAGCAGAATCCTCATCAGCATTTTCGATTGTGATATCACTTGATTTTCCAAAGTGCTCCATCACAACAGCCAGTGCCCTGTCATCAATTTTGGCATTGCTACCTTCAATATTCAGGATGCCTTTTTTTGATAAAAACTTAATGATTTCACTCTGGGTAATTCCTAATTTGCGGGATAACTGTACAAGTCTCATGGCTGATTACTTATTTTGGGTGCAAAAATATATAACTTTTATTATTTAACCTGTCAAATTCAAGTTTAGTGCCCGAATTAACACCACCAACTGCCTTTACAATGGTTGTATAATCAGACTTTCAAACAAAGGGTTTTTTATTCCGTTAACAGAATAGGTTTTAAATAACAAAACAAAATATGGTTGAAATAGAAGGAAAAACAGCTTTAATCACCGGGGGAAGCAAGGGGATTGGTTTTGGTATAGCAGAGATAATGCTAAAGCATGGTATGAATGTTGCCATTACCAGTCGCTCGCAACAAGCGGCAAATGAGGCGGCTGAAACACTTAAAAACACGGGTAAAGGAGAAATATTGGCGATAGAAGCCGACGTTCGAAATGCCGGGTCCCAGCAGGAGGCTGTCGGAAAAGTACTAAAAAAATGGGGAAAGCTCGACGTAGTAGTGGCCAACGCCGGTTTGGGGCACTTCGGTTCTATAGAAGAACTTACTCCCGAGCAATGGCAGGAAACTATAGATACTAATCTGACGGGTGTATTTAATACCATAAAAGCAGCGATTGCTCCTTTGAAAGATAGCAAGGGATATATTATCACCATATCAAGTCTTGCTGGAACAAACTTTTTTGCCGGTGGTTCTGCTTATAATGCCAGTAAATTTGGGCTCACAGGCTTCACCCAGGCCGTTATGCTTGACCTCCGTAAATACGGTATAAGAGTGAGTACTATTATGCCGGGATCAGTTTCTACAAATTTTAATAATCATGAGCCCGGAGATCAGGATGCATGGAAGATTCAGATCGAGGATATCGGGGAAATGGTGGTAGATATGCTCAGGCTTAACCCCAGGACGCTGCCCAGTAAAATAGAAGTGAGGCCTGCCACACCGCCCGGTAGCTGACCTGGCAGTTTTGAAAAGTGTACTTTTGAGCATTATTAAGATTAATTGGATTAAGTTTGCACTTCATTAAAGTACCAGACTTTGGCAACATTTAAATCACTTGGCGTTTCGGAAGAATTTCTGAAAGCTTTAAAGGAAGTTAACATTGTTCAACCAACCGAAATTCAGGAAAGGGCTATTCCCTTTCTTTTGAGTAAGGGCAGCGATTTTATAGGTCAGGCTCAAACGGGTACAGGTAAGACAGCAGCCTTTGGACTGCCTTTACTTCACCGGGTAGATCCGAAAAATAAAAACGTGCAGGCGCTGATACTGTCACCCACAAGGGAGCTTGGCCAGCAAATAGCAAAACAATTATTCAAGTTTACCAAATACTCTGAAAAAATATATACCGAAGCTGTTTATGGCGGTGCACGTATCGAAAACCAGATAGCAGCCTTGAGACGTCCTACGCAGATAGTAGTGGCAACACCGGGAAGACTGGTTGACCTGCTGGATCGCAAGGCAATCGATCTGAGCCACATTTCCACTATAGTATTAGATGAAGCCGATGAAATGCTAAGCATGGGCTTTAAAAAGGAGCTTGACAACATACTCAAACGTACCAGCGGTACAAGGAATACCTGGCTTTTTTCTGCTACCATGCCGGGTGAGATCAAGCAGATCATCAAGACTTATATGGCTCCTGATGCTTATAAAGTTGAAGTGGATAAAGACGAAATTGTCAATGCCTCTATTGAGCATCAGTATATGATATGTGATGCTTCTCAAAAGCTTGATGCCCTGATCCACTTCGTAAAAGTTCAGGGAGAAAAACGTGGTATAATATTTTGCAAAACCAAGGCTGCAGCTAAGCTTTTGGCACAGCAGCTTATCAGTAAAAACCTTGATGTAGACGCTATTCATGGCGACCTGATGCAGAAAGAGAGAGATAAAGTAATGCGGGCTTTTCACAAGCACAAAGTACGCGTACTGATTGCTACCGATATTTCTGCCAGGGGTATAGATGTGGCAAATCTTGCTTATGTGGCCCATTACCAGTTGCCTGATCAGTTAGAGTACTATACGCACCGCAGTGGAAGAACGGCACGTGCAGGAAAGAAGGGCTTGTCCATTTGCTTTGTTGAACCCCAGGAAGTAAAACGGATCAGACAGATAGAGAAGGAACTGAGTATTTCATTTAATCAGGCGGGATAGAAGGGTTCTGCCGCTTACGTAGTTATACCTGCTGTTAAGGTACCTGATTTGCACAATTGTAAAATTGCTGCGACCTTAAACTCCTGATGGATTGTAGACTCCAGGGATCATAAATATTATATTCCAACATGTAAGTTTTAGTTATAAATAGTTACAATTTCAAACTTTTATAACCTCGTATGCGCTTATAAGACATAAGTAATTTTTTAATTATCGCAATCAAATATGTAATATATTTTAGATAGTTAGTTATATGATTTAATAAATTATTAATATTTTTGCAAGTACTAATCAATCTGTATATTGTGCAAAAAAAATTGACAACTGACAAAGTCAATCTGCTCTTAATAGATCGCTGGATATTGGAAGAGGAAATGACACTGGAGCAGGTAGGAGAGGTGATACCAACCATATTTTATGTGATAAATTCTGATTTGACTATCAGGTATATTAACTCGATAGGGTACCAATGGCTCAATTTGGAGCCGGATCAGGCGAGTCGTACATCCATCTCCATAACTAATTATTATCATCCTGATACCTTACATGTGGCCAGGTCGCAGATGCATCAATTTTACAATTTACAGAACTCATTTGACATTCAGTATGACCTGCAAAAGGTTTGGTACGAAAGGGATGCCGAATATAAACTGAGTCTGATCACCACCAAATTTTCAAAGAACCTTGACGGGCTGTTGTCAACGGTAGCTCCTCTGGAAGAATTACCAAACCTTAAGAACAGGATCAGGGGAGCAGAGGCAAACAGGCCCTGACCTCAAGCGTGCCGTTATTTAACCACTCTGCCGGCTACTACATACATTAAGCTTCCGCCTGCGGATATATATTTTTGTTCTATAAGTTGCTTCAAAAGCTTTTCTTTATACATCATTACATAGTTCCAGTATATATCAAAGTCTGCCTTCTTTCCGCCTCCGGCTTTAAAGTACCATAGATCACGGTCATAGTTGAAGCCTCCGCCACCACCGGTTTCCAGCCAGTCTATTAACTGGGCTACCCTTACCCTTTTTTCACGGGTATCATACGGAGGAATACAGGAAAGTGCTTTGTCAGATATCCAAACCTGAATATCTTCCAGACCAAGTTGCGTAAACAGGTCAGGCAGAGCATCTCCAAGGGAATTGAAACCCAGGCCGAGTTTTCTTTTTCCCTTTTCACACCTTAGCCGTACCTCTATGATCTTCAGCATATCATCAATGTCAAAATGTGTCTGGGCATAATTATCAAACATGAGGGAGTGAACAAGGTTGTTGGGCTCAATGGCCACGATCCAGCCGTCATCTCTGGTTATCCTTTTCATTTCTTCAATCACATGTTTCGGCTGGTCGACATGTATAAGCAACGTCTGGCAAAAGGTAAGATCCATTTCATCAGTTTCAAAAGGAATGTCCATGGCATCGCCCTCCACAAAGTGGAATTCATTTCCATGCTCCCGGCTTTTCTTTTTACTCTTTTGACGAGCCTTCTTTATGTGGCCCTTCTCAAAATCCATTCCTTTAATAACCGTAGTTTCCGGGAAGAATTTTGACAGTGTAAATGACATCGTGCCTATTCCGCAGCCAATATCAGCAACCTTGCGGCACCGATCAAAACTTAGTCTTTTAGACAAAAGCTCCAGGTAGTCTTCGTTCCACCAGTATTCCCGCTCCTCTGTCAATACCGATTCGGAGTGTTGCTTTTCAATACTTTTTTGATGTGCTGCGCTATTGTATTTACCCATTTGTAGATTTTTGTAATTATGCCCAACTAACCCATGAGCTTTGGTTTGATTTATACATGAAAGACCGGCCTTTACTTGATCGATGATTTGTGAAAGGGAAGGATCACAGGGATCAGAAATGTTTATAAAGGAAGTATTGCCTAAAATGGCTTGCTAAATTATTTTCAAAGATAAGGGATTAACAGCAGAACTCTGTACGGTCGGTCTGGCTGCCTAGCGTAAAATAAAAAACCGAACCCTCATCAATCTTACCTTCAGCCCATACACGCCCTCCGTGCCTTTGTACTATCCTGCTTACCGTAGCCAGTCCAATCCCCGTCCCTTCAAATTCACTGTCGTTATGCAGTCTTTGAAAAACCCCAAAGAGTTTGTCATGGTAGTCCATGTCAAAACCAACTCCATTATCCTTAACAAAATATACCACCTCTCCATTCAGTCTTTTTGAGCCAATATGTATTTCAGAGGTATCTTTTTTAGAAGAATATTTTACGGCATTGGATATGAGGTTTTGATAAACCAGAGACATCATGATCTTATCTGCGTTGGCTGCCGGTAACTGATCTATGGCAATTGAGATATTATTTACGCTGGAACCAACCAGCTCATCAACCATTCTTTGAGCCAGGTCTTTCATGTCTATTTTGGTTTTTTCTATGGCTTCCCTTTCCAGCTTGGAGAAATTTAGCAGGCAGTCGATCAGCTTATTCATTTTCTCAGTGCTTCTTAAAATCGTATTCAATATTTTTTTGCCATTTATATCCAATGTCTTTTCATAATCCTCCTCCAGTATTTTGCTGAAACCAGCAATACTCCTCAATGGAGCCCTGAGATCATGGCTGATAGAATATGAAAAAGACTCCAGCTCCTTGTTCAAGGCTTCAAGTTGATCTGCCTGGACCCTCAGCTCTTCATTGGCATTTTCAAGTTTTGTTTCATTTAAGTCTCTTAGCCTGTCAGCCTTATTTAATGATTTTGCGGCCAGCCATGTGACGGATGCAAGAAGAATTATAACACCAATGGTAAAAGTGGCAGCGGCAAATTCTGAATCGAAAAAAGCGGCCCGATTGCCCAAAAGTGATGCCCAACCCAAAAATACAGGCACAAGGAAAATAGGTAATAACAGCCGACGCGCCATTTTTCCACCGGCATGGTGTGTAGTTAATTCACTCATCATGCCCTTGTCAGGGGCAAGGAATAATACTCCTATGGCAAGGGCAAGAAAGCAAATTGCCGTATGCAGCGCCATTGGAATAAATGCGAGGACACGATAATAAAAACTCACGTTGTAGATGTAGCCTATTACCGACAATAGAGAAAGCAACAAAACAGCTATTGCCATAAACTCCGATACCCTTTTACCAGTATTGGTTTCATGAGGTAAATAAAATAAGGCCAGGCTTATAATTATAAAGCATAAAGCAGTATTAGGAGCCATGCTATTGGTGTTGCCAACTACCACGTCAAGCTGGAGCCTTTCGTGAAACAGTATCGTATCTATATTGCTCTCAACTCCGGAGGCCATACCAGCGACCTTAATCATGCAAATGGCTGTAATGGCGAGGGAAATAGCCCTGGGCCATGTGATCGGCAGGTTTTTGCGAGAGAAAAGTAGTAACGATATTGCAGCCATGATAAAACAGACAGCCGTAAGCGGATTCATGGCTACGAGACCGGGGATAATTCGCTTCAGAATGTCTACATCCAGCCGCCAGCCGAGCAATACAGCTATGGCTACGCCTATGATGGTATAAGCCAAGCATTTAGATATTTGTACAAACGAATAATATAGTGAAGGGGTAAGCATTAGCCTGTCATAACTATACAATATAACTTTTTATTTGCTAATGCTCAAGAGCAAAATACATGTTGATTGTAAAAACAGTGCCTCTTTTCCAGGTTAGGTACTTGTAGTAAATACAATGAAGGGCAGGTAAAGAGGGGTTTCTTTTTAAATTGACTTAAATTTTTATCAAAATTCGAATTTATCTGTTATATTAAAAGTTCAGGACTTTTTAATTTTGTTTTATAGGCCACATATATGTTAGATATTGATTTAGAACATTTTCGTAACCTTGTTTCACTCGCAGCGGTTGATGGTAAAATTGAAGACATTGAAAGAGTAACACTTTCTAAAATTGCTTTTGAAAGAGGTATTCCGCTTGACAGGCTCAACATTATGCTTGATCGGGCACATGAATATCTCTACCTGATTCCCCAAAACCAGGTTGAAAAAGAGAAACAGTTGGAAGATATGATCAAATTAGCCCTCGTGGATGGTGATTTTGCTCCGGCAGAACATAAACTGATCAAAACGGTGGGTGAAAAACTTGGTTTCAGCAAGCAGGAACTTGACAGTCTTGTTGAAAAACATGTCCGACGCATTAATGTGAAATAACGTTGCGCTCTAAGTTGACAGGGCTGCATATTTTTAATCTTGCACCTTCCTGATCTTACCGTTTTATGCTATGAGATAAGGCATATTTAAAGTGTTTATTAGTGTAACTTTTTCTATATTACATTAGAGCTACTTTAGATATAGCCTTAAAGCTTTGTGCTATGGGTGATCAGGATAACGAAAAGAGATTAAACGATATTCTGGATATGATAGGAAGCATGGCTTCCCTTGATTTTTCCAAGGTTTTGGAGATAAGCGATCGCAATGACATGATCGATGCCATAGCGCTTGGGTTAAACATGCTCAGTGAGGAGCTGAATGCCCAGGTAGTAGCGAGAGCAAGTCTCGACGAACTCAATGACAGGCTTGAGCAGTTTGCTCATACAACAGCTCACGATCTCAAATCCCCGCTAAATAACCAGTCAGGCCTGCTTATGCTTTTGGAGCTGGCATTAAAGCCCTCAAAGAACAGCGATGTCGAAACCTGCATCAGCAAACTCAAACTGATGAATGAGAAAATGAAGAGCTTGGTAGAAGGCATTCTGGCCTATTCGGTAGTACATGCCAGAGAAGTGATAAAAGAGCAAATTGATATTAATGAACTGCTTCGGGAAGTGATGGATTTAGACGATGTCTCAGGCAGGGCTGAAGTAGTGGTGGAAGGTAAATTGCCACAAATCTTTTATAACAAAACAGCCAGCGTCCAGATCATTAGAAATTTATTGGATAACGCAATAAAGTATTCCGACAAGACGAAATGTGAGATCAGAATTTCGTCTAAAGATCTTGGTACTCATTATCAGCTAACTTTTAAGGACAATGGTCCGGGTATAGAATCGCAATATCATGACAAAATATTTGAGTTGTTTAACAAGATAGAACCTTCATATAAGGCAGACAGTGTGGGCATTGGCCTGGCTACTGTTAAGCGCATAGTAGAAACCGGTGGTGGTCGTATATGGGTGGAGTCGGAGCTGGGAAAAGGATCCTCTTTCCATTTTACCTTGCCTAAAGATAGCGGGAATGTGTAGATAATATAGAACTGTTTTACATAGTCATTATGGAATATCGCGAAACGGAAAAGATCAAATTTACCCTGAGAGATGATAATATTCTTCAGACCGAATGCTTTCCAAATACAATAATGACCCTGGAAGATGGCAGGGAGAGTACAAGGATATCCGCAGAAATGGTGAATTACGCACCTCTACCTTTACTTTGTGATTTGACAAACGTGGTTAAGATGACCCAGGACTGCAGGAAGCACTTTTCAGGAGCGCAGCACGCTGAAACTTTTAGCAAGTGCGCTTTAATAGTTACTAATCCGGTGAGCAAAATAATAGGTAATTTCTTTCTTGGCCTGAACAAGCCGTTAAAGCCAACAAAGTTATTTACCAATAAAGAAGAAGGGGTAAAGTGGCTTAAACAGGTATGAAGAATTTGTAGAATTAACCTCTAAAGCAATGATGCAGCGCGAAACAGATAAGATAAAGTATGTGCTTAATACAGACGGTATACTATGTATAGAGTGCTCACCTAACACGATCATGACTTTGGAGGATGGCAAAACAAGTACCAGGATTGGGACGGAACTTATTAGTGGTAATCCGGTACCTATGTTATGTGATCTGACCAATGTGGTAAAAATGACTCAAGACTGCAGAAAACACTTTTCCGGGGCTGAGCATGCTAGAATCTTCACAAAGTGTGCTTTAATAATTACCAGCCCGATAAGCAGGATAATTGGAAATTTTTTCCTTGGAGCTAATAAACCCCTAAAACCGACACGACTGTTTACCAATAAAGTTGAAGCTATAAAATGGTTAAAAAATGAATAGGTCAAAAGCGCACCTGGTCGATTAGAAGTATTGTTATAAGTTGGCTTAATTATGAATATCTCATCTTTCAAGTGGCTGTTTGTTCTGTATTTTAGTCTTATAGGAGTTTCAGGCACTGCACAGAAGGTTGGTCTTCTGTTAGGAAGCTATGTTAGCTCCAGGTGGTATCTTGACCAGAAATTGTTTGTCGACAGGTTGAGCGGTTTGGGTATAACCTGTGCAGTCAAAATAGCATATGATCCGGATGAACAGCTAGAGCAGGCGGGAGAACTTATAGAAGCAGGAGCGGAGGTGCTTGTGATTGTACCTTTGGATGCAGGAAAAGCCGCCTCGATAGTAAGAATCGCCAAATATGCAGGAGTTCCGGTAATATCTTATGACCGGCTTATTCTGAGCAATGAGCTGGCGGTATACTTATCATACGACAATCTTAAAGTAGGCAAGCTCCAGGCACAGTATATGTTATCAAAGGTACCCCGGGGAGATTATTTGCTGATAAACGGACCTATATCTGATAATAACGCTATCCTCTTCAGGGAAGGACAGATGCAAGTGCTGAGGCCGCACATTGAAAGTGGCGATATACGAATTGTAGATGACATCGTCCTTGACAAGTGGAGCCAGATGGAGTCTTTTGAAAAAGTAACACTTCATTATAAGTCTGACCGTAAAAAGCCGGATGTAATTCTGGCAGCCAATGATGCTTTGGCCAATGGTGTTATTAAGGCGCTTCCTTCCGAATATACCGGCAAAGTTTATATCTCCGGTCAGGACGCCGATTTGGCGGGTATCCGCAATATCATTGCAGGCCATCAGACTATGACCGTGTACAAGCCTATTAAGCCTTTGGCATATCTGGCTGCAGAAAAAGCTGAGGAACTGCTTAACAGGCAGGAGTTGACAGCAGGCATGGTCAGGCATAGCGACAGCATTTCAGTGCCGACAATCCTGATGGAGCCAGTGGTAGTTGATAAAAACAATTACAGAGAAACCATTTTGAAAGACGGACATGCCTCCCTTTTGGAAGTTGTGAACAATCTGGGAGAGGCATTTGAGCAGGAACGAAATAAGATACGCCTTACTCTCCTTGAGAAAGAAAAGGCTCTTGAGGTAGAAAAAAAGATCAACCAGCGAAATACTTTTATCATCATATTAATCTTTTTTTTGTTGTCGGTTATGGGACTTTCATACACGATTTACCAGAAACAGCGGGATAACAAACTGCTAAACAAGCAAAAGAAAATAATCCAGGGGAAAAACGAGGAGCTTAATCAAACGAATAAAACCCTGAGAGCTTATAATGATGAATTGACACAACATCAGGAAGAGATAAGTGCCCAAAGGGATGCTATTGCCCTTCAAAACCAAAAACTTGAAGAGGTTAAAACAATCATCGAACAGCAGCGTGATGAGATTATGAGGCAAAATGAAACCCTTGAGGCCGAGGTTCGGAAGCGTACAGGTGAGCTGGTACAATATGTACAGCAACTTGAAGAGTACGCCTTTATAACAGCTCATAAACTCAGGGCGCCGGTGGCCAGGATCACCGGCCTGGGACAGCTAATTGAGAAAAAGCAAAGTAATCCTGAAGAGGTAAAGTTTATCCTTGAAAAACTGAGCGCAGCCAGTGAAGAGTTAGGGCTGATATTTGACGACCTTAATGCCGTGCTTGATATCAGAACATTTTCCATGGAAGTATTTACTGAAGTAGATATAATGGAGGAAATTGACTATGTGAAGGCCAACCTTAAGGCTGAAATTAAACGGCACAACGTGATCATTAAACCGGAACTTAGTTATGTCAAAACCATTTTTTCGATACAGCCTTACATTCAGAGTATTCTCTTCAATCTCATAAGCAACAGTATTAAATACAGGCATGCTGACCGGCAGTTGGAGGTAAAAGTCCGGACGGAACTTGTTGATGATAAAGTTTGCCTGTCAGTATCAGACAATGGTATTGGCATTGCGGCACCCGATATTGAAAGCATGTTTCAGCTATATCAGCGTCATCATTTCCATGTTGAAGGCCGCGGTATTGGTTTGTTCCTTGTTAAAACTCAAATGGATGCATTGGGAGGAGAAATAAAAGTAAAAAGCAGGGTTGGAAAAGGCACTACCCTGGAATTCTATCTTAAGCAAACCGCTGATACTTCTACTATTAAAGAAGCAAAAAAAACTATTACTATTTAATTATTATATTGCCCTGATTTTTCTAAAATTATATTCATGAAAAGAGAAGATGGCCGAGTAGCCGCGCCAATTTCCGCCGAGTACATTAAGATGATTGCAAAGGAGAGCAAAAAGGCATATGATACATGTCTTATACTTGAGCGTGAAAAGGACTTTATTGCGGCTATACCTTCTATGACAGAGCCACAGGCGGGAAATATTGAGTATAAACCTCAGCATGTTCTCCTCCATGACATAGTCGGTGTTTTTAACCGGTTTGCGGCCCTTCGGCCAAACCAGGAAGCCATACCAAAAAAAGCCAAGCTGATATTGATTTACCTTTACGAGCAAATGCAAGGTAAAGACCTGGGCGAATTATATGGCTCTGCAAGGATCAATGAAATGATACATTCGGAGCGCTTCGAGAATAATATAACGCTTATCCGTGAGACTTCTTTTTTTTCTCCAGCTAAAGAAATGAAAGACGAATTCATCCTGCCAGCTCTGTTATTAAAAAGCAGGAGTACATATTTTCAGTCGATGGCTTCTTTTCTGACCCGGGTAGCTGCATTGATAGCCAAAGCTGACAACAAGATATCCAACAAGGATAGCGAACTACTCAAAGGTATTTCTGAAAAGGCCAATAGCCCTAAGATATTAATAGACAAAGCTTCCTATAAAGAAGTACCTGAAAATGATTCACTGGAAATAGTACTGGCGGAGCTACACGAGCTGATAGGCATGCAGGATATCAAAAAAAATGTGGAAGATCTGACAAACTTCCTGAAGGTCAGGAAAATGAGGGAAGAGAAGGGCTTAAAAACTACCAACAACTCTTTACATGCTGTATTTATGGGACCTCCAGGCACTGGTAAAACCACCGTTGCCCGGATGCTCGGCCGTATTTACAAACACCTCGGGTATCTCGAAAAGGGGCACCTTGTAGAAACAGACCGTGCCGGAATGGTGGCCGGTTATGTAGGGCAGACAGCACTAAAGGCTGATGAAATAATTAAGAGTGCAACAGGAGGTGTGTTGTTTATCGATGAGGCTTACTCCCTTACCTCCGGCGGACTAAATGATTTTGGCAATGAGGCTATAGAAATACTTCTAAAGAGAATGGAAGACCATCGCGGGGAAATGGTTGTGGTAGTAGCGGGATACCCTGACGAGATGGAAATCTTTATTCAGTCAAACCCGGGGCTTCAGTCGAGGTTTAACCGCTACTTTGAATTTGATCATTTTGATGTTGACTCCCTGCTGGAAATATTTAAATTAAATGCTAAAAAGGCTGATTTTATACTTACGGAAGATGCTGAGGCTAAGCTGATGGAAATATTGGAGCGGGTGCATGAAAAGAGACACCGGGGATTTGGAAATGCCCGCGCCATGAGAAACCTGTTTGAGAAGATCATCGAGAGGCAGGCCAACAGGATTGTTTCTATAGTGCCCATTACAGAGGAGACCTTAAAAAAACTGACAGAAGAAGATATCCCTGAAATCCTTAAAACAGTGAAAGAAATGGTCGTATTTGATGATGAAGAGGACAAGGAAGCGGAATAAATCAGCAAAGAAGAAATAATTTATGAATCTCAATAATATTCTATGAGCCTGCAAGATTTGATCAATTGGTTTGGAGATAATCAGCCAGGCGTACTGGTGTACTTTGGGGTATTGCTGATCTTGTCACTGGCATTGATTACAATAGTTAACGCGAACAACTTTAATGTAATAAGGTATTTGCTGAGTGCAGTGGTCTATGCGGTGACCGTTCCCGGCATATTGTCCGCCATCGTCATACTGTACTCCCTGTTTATTCTGAAAACCAATCTTTTGGCTGTAAACATAGTAGTCTATTTTGTTCCTGTTATTGCCATGATATTGGTGCTCGTCATTATTAACAAAAAAGTGGCCATGAAAAGAATACCAGGCTTTGGCAGGCTGTCAGGCTTGATGATCATGATAAGTGTGGCTTTTTCTATTGTATTTGTGTTACAAAAGACATATTTTGGGATTTTCTTATTTGGTGGGTTTGCCCAATTACTGGTGGTGTTTGCCATTTTATTTATAATACTGAAAGTGGCTTGGGCGCGGATCACAAAGTAAGAGTTTACAAGTGAGGAGATTAGTATGATAGGCGGCATTAATATAGTTATATGTTTTATTTGTTTTGCATATATTCTGAATTAATGTTTGCAACAAAAAAATGATTACCCGATAATAATCATAAAAATTGATATAAATTTACCCTCTAGACCTTCACCCAGACCAGAGCTTAATTTAGTAACTCAGCAAATATATTTTTAAATGGCTAACGACAAATTTAACTGGAAAAGTCTCTTCATCAATGAAGAAGAACCTAAGGAAAGCAAACCTGAAAAAGAAGAATCAAGAGTGCGGACTCAACCCCAGTCGAATTCTTCACAGGAATCCAGTAAATCAGGCACAAAATTCCCGGAGCATGCCCCTAAGAGTGATTCTGTCGACAAAAGCATTCTTGACACAATAGTAGAGATGTACGAGGCAGGTTTTGATTCATTAAACAGGCCAGGCTACGACTTCTATGAATTTTTCAAGGCCATCAAAGCCGTGGGATCCAATGAACCGCAGGTCTATAAGATGGCATTAACCATGGCTCAGGGTGTTGATAACAAAGTAAATAAGGATACGCTGCTTACACAGGCAAATTTCTATATTAATGAAATAGAGAAAGTGCATAAGCAATACCAGGCTCAGGGAAATACAAAGAAAACCGAGTTGCAAAATACACAGGCTACCCAGAAAGAAAACCTGACGACGGAGATCACTGCATTGGAAAAACAACTGATGGAAATCCAGAATAAGATCAGCGCAAGGAGAAATGAACTGCAGTCTCTTGATGCCAACCTCATGGCAGAGGTTGAGGAAATAGATCAGAAGATCATTGCAAACGACAAGGCCAGAACAAAGATTCTGGAAACAATTACTACCGTGGTAGATGGCATTAAAAATCACATATAAGTATAATTAAATGGATCTTAAAGAATCAAAAAGCCATGTTTTAGATCTTCCGATTCTAAAACATTTCGACGATGAGAAGGGAGAGGTCTCCTTAAATCCCAAAAACTGGAGGAACGGGGAGAAGACGTTAAATTTGATGCTTAAAATAGCATTATTTGCAGGGTTGGGTTACGCTGCATGGGTGTATATATTACCGCCTTTGTTTACTGCATTAGGTCAGGTCATTGCTCTTGCAGGAGTGGCCGTATTCCTTATTTTCTTTGTGATGATGCTACCGGTAATATTCAAAGGGTTGAGAAGGGCAACCAGGGCTATTCACAAATCGCTGATCAGGCACGACCCTTTTGGTGAATTGCAGGAGCAGAAAGCCAAAATGTTGCAAAACAGAAAAGTTTTTAAAGACTCAAAAGCCAAGATAAAGGCCCTGAAAAATACTATGGAGGCAGAGGCCTTCAAGGCAGAAAAAGAAGCGAAGGATTTCCAGGATCACGTGGTGAACCTGCAAAAGCAGGCACAGAAGATCAGAAGTGAAATGGAGCGGATCGTGGCCGAGAAAGGCAATGCCGGTAAGGATACTGACGAATATGTAGAGCTACACAGTGCACTGGCTAAAAAGCTGTCGGAATCACAAAGGATATCGCACCAACTGGAGCAGAGCAAAAGCTTTGTACAGAAATACGGAAGCCGGGCCAATGTGATGGGTAAACTGGATAGAAAACTGACTCTGGCCGGTACAGCAATAGATATCAAAATATCAGATTTTGAGGTAACCATTAAAATGCTGGAAAAGGAATATGAGTTTGCCAAAACAGCTAAAGCGGCCACCGATGGTGCCAAGTCAGCCATGCTATTCACCAAAGACTGGGAGCTGGAATATGCCCTGGATGTGGTAACTGAAACCATAGCTATTGATATAGCCAAAACCCAGGAGAACCTTTCAGATATTGATATGCTTACTTCCAAATATGATGTGGACAGTGATGAGCTCTACTCTCAGCTGGATACGCTGGCAGATAAGATAAAAACAGGCCAGGATTATGTGCCTGAATCTAAAAAATACAATAATCCGAATTACAAACTTACGCAGGAAGACAAACTTGCCGGTGGCGGGTTCGGAAACATGTTTGATTAATTATTAATACTACAATTTACAATGGGAAAAATTTTACGAACGTCGAAACTTACAACATTATCAGAACTGATAATTGTAATTGTTGTGCTGGGAGGTATTTTAAGTGCCGTATACTACTATTCTCCCGGGCTTCGGGTAAGTGAATCGAAGCAACTTGACCAGCTTAATCTCAATAAAGAAGAGGTCGACAATGTTACCACCGCAGAAAAAATACCTTTGCCGGATACAGACCTGTCAGGGGAGGTTAAAGATAAACCGCTTGTGAGAATAGCTGCTTATGCCTGGAACGCTCAGTCAGGTATTATTGTAGCCAACGGAGGCCCTAAGACGACCGAGGGCTCTTTGATGGAGAAAAACGGGGTGAACCTCGAAATCATTCGTCAGGACTGGTTATCTGAGCTTCGGAATATGCAGATGAAGTTCATCGAAGAGTTCGACAGAGGAGAGGAATTTCCTGATGCTGATAAGAGTGCATTTGCCATTATGATGATGGGTGACGGTGCTCCCTTTTATATCAGTACGATGCAACAGGCCTTAGATGATAAATTTGGAAAAGACAAATACCATGTACAGGTTGTGGGTGCTGTAGGACTTAGCTATGGTGAAGATAAACTGATAGGGCCCCCCAGCTGGAAAGTTGACCCTAAAAGCATGAAAGGGGCACTTATTTCGGCAGTGCTTGGCGATGGTGACTGGGTAACGGCAGTTAACTATGCATTTGCCAACGGCCTTAAAGTTAACCCCGACGTTAGCACCTATGATCCGGAAGCGGTTAACTTCTATCCATCTCAGGATGATGACTACATCAAATCGGCCGAAGAGCTTATCAAGTCTCAGAAATCAGGCTGGACAGTTCCTTTAAAAGAGGTAAAGAACGGAAAACTTACCGGTCAGGTAATTAACAAAAAAATAGATGGCTGTGCTACATGGACACCAGGTGATAAGAAGGTGTTTGATGAGATAAGCGGTGTAACAGACATTGTTTCTACCCGCGAGTTTAATAACCAGATGGCGACCACTGTTATTGCAGTAAAAGAGTGGGCAGTGAAACACCCTGAGATTGTAAGTAATATTCTGAAGTCAGCTTTGACTGCATCTAACCAGATGAAGCAGTATGATGAGTGGAGAGTGAGGGCTTCTGAAGCCATAGCTGCTACTTATGACCTGGAAACACCAAAGTACTGGTACGATATGTTCAAAGGTATGAAAGGTAATAAAAATGGCATTGAGTACAACATGGGTGGATCAAGAGTATTTAATTACGCAGATGTAATGCAATACTATGGTATTACCGATGGTACCAACAGGTACAAGGCAGTATATAACCAGGTTTCTTCTTACCTCACCGAGTTGAACCCGTTTGGCTTCAATGAGTCCGTAAAAAGAGTGGTACCGTATGATGAGGCCGTTAACCTGTACTTCATAAAGAACATCAATGATATCGATGCTGGATCGGCTTATAAGGCAGATTACTCTAAAACAGCAGACAAAGTAATGGCTTCGGGTGAGTGGAATATCAATTTCGATACAGGTAGTGATCATATTTCATCATCTTCGGCACAAACTCTTGAAACAATCTATAACCTGCTTATTCAGGCTGAGGATACAAAACTGAAGCTGGAAGGGCATACGGATGATACCGGTTCTGCTGAGTCTAATTATGATCTTTCTCAAAAAAGAGCACAGTCCGTGGTTAACTTCCTGAGAGGTAAAGGCATACCACAATCTCGTTTTCAGTCTGTAATAGGAAAGGGAGAGGATGAACCTATAGAAAGTAACTCTAGTGCTGCCGGAAGGGCTAAAAACAGACGTGTGGTTATTACATTGTTGAACTAACCAGTATGTTTTAATTAATTGGGCTATCTCAAACCTGGCAAAATAATGTCCCGGCTTTGGAGATAGCCTTCTTTTTTTACAGGAGTAAAATGAAGGAAATTTTCAAACCATTTGAGAAGGTTGGCAGGAATAGCCAGCTTTTAATAGTTGCCTCGTGGGTAATAGCTGTTTTAGCATTCTGGTTCATTTCAAGTATGGGAGAGAGGCATCTGTTCCCTTCCCCGAAGCAGGTTTTGACAGGATTTACAGAGCTATATAACGAAGGGCTGGTAGTACACATCGGGAGCTCTCTGTGGCTTTGTTTGGTAGCCATTATCATAGCGGTTACCATTTCATTGATCCTCACCTATTTATCAACCATCCCGTTGGTAACCCCCATAGCCAATGCTTTGAGTAAATTGAGGTATTTGCCACTTACAGGTATCACATTTTACCTGGCCATCCTTATCAGTGATGCCAGAACCATGCAGGTATGGGTACTGGTAGTGTTTATGAGCACATACCTTACTACTTCACTTTTGAGCATGGTGAGTGCCATAGCGCAGGAAGAATTTGACCACGCCCGTTCATTGCAATGCAACCGGTGGGAAGTGCTCTGGGAAGTAGTAGTTAAGGGAAGGATCGATTATGTTATTGAAGTGATCAGGCAAAACCTTGCTATTGTATGGATGATGCTGGTGACCGTGGAGTCTATACTGGTGGCAGCCGGCGGGCTTGGGTTTTTGATCAAAAACTCTGACAAGTTTATGAACCATGGCCGTATTATCGCCTTGCAAATCGTAATACTGGTAGTAGGTCTTTCCATTGACTTCATACTCAACTACCTCAGGAAAACATTTTTCAGATATTCTAAAATATAAGTTGTATGGCGTATAGCATGCAAAACACTTTACTGTATGTTGAAAACCTCAGCGTAGCATATGGTGAGAAAACGGTTATAAAAGATATAAACTTTGTTGAGAAAGATGTAGTCAGAAAAGATAATGTAACGGGGCAGGTTATTGCAGTGGTAGGACGTTCCGGCAGAGGGAAGTCCACCCTGTTCAGGGCACTTACAGGTCTGATTAAACCCACGACCGGTAAAATACTTATAGCTGATACAACAACAGACTCTGAAAATGATGCTAAAGAAGTTGAGGAAGGTGATATCGGTTTTGTAGATCAGAGATATACCTTGTTTAGAAATAAGACTGTCTACCAGTCGCTTATGTTTGCCCTGAGGTTGAAGGAAAACATGACCAAAGAGCAAAAGCATGATAAAATCATGACCTATCTTTCCGAGTGGGGCCTTATAAAAGTGAAAGACCAATACCCCTGTGAGCTTTCCGGTGGGCAGCGTCAGCGGACAGCGATTATTGAGCAGATATTTTGCTCAGGGCATTACATGGTTTTGGATGAGCCGTTCTCAGGACTTGATGTAGGTAACATTGAAGACGTGAAAAATGCTTTTAGTCTGATCACATCCATGCATGAATTCAATACTATTATTTACTCTACACACGATATAGAGCTGGCAGTGGAGCTTGCCGACAGCATATATGTCATAGGCTACCCGACGATTGAGGGTAAGCATGCTGAATATGGAACCATCGTAAAGCATATTGATATGAAAGAACTCAACCTCGCCTGGAAGGACTTTGGTATGGATCATATTGAAGTAGTGAAACAGATCAAAGCTGTGATGATGCAATCTTAATTTTTTAACATAATTAATTAAACTAACAATCAGTGAAAAACTCTTTTAAGCTGCTGGCTATTTTGATGGCAGGTGCGGTTTCTATTGTAAAAGGGCAGGATAGCCTTAAAAATAACCAATTGACTATCAGTAGCTATGTAGATGCATATTCTGCAACTCATAATACCCAGTCGCCTCAGCAAGACTTTCAGCCTTATACCGCTGTTGGTGCACGCGACAATTCATTGGGAGTAAACATAGCTCAGATAGGTCTTAATTTTGAAAATGATCATATCCGCAGTGAGGTTATCTTTCATGCCGGCGATATACCGCTGGCAACGTGGAGCAGTGATTATCAATATTTGCAGGCTGCCAATGTGGGCATGAAACTTAGCGAAGGCCTCTGGCTTGATGCCGGTTTTTTCTCTACTCACCTTGGTACAGAAAGTTTCCTTCCCAAAAATAATAACCTTAGTTCAATTGCTGTATTAACTTACAACGAGCCTTTTTATCAATCGGGAGCTAAACTAAGCTGGGATGTTTCTGAAACATGGTACGTAGAAGGCTGGGTACTTAACGGGTATCATAGCTTTGTTGATAACAACGACTCCAAATCTGTTGGGGTACTTGTAAATTATAATATTTCAGATAATACGTCCATTACATATACCAACCTGTATGGGCGTGAAAATGATGATGATTTTCCCCTGAAACAACGAAGGTTCTATCAAAACGTTTACCTTGACCAGAATTGGAATGACCAGGTGTTTTTAACCATAGGCCTGGATTATGCTACTCAAACCAACTCAGATATCGATAATATTGAAGATCCCGCTGGCTTATTTGGTGGTCTCATTACAGCCCGTTACCAGTTCAGTCCTAAATGGTCAGTAACAGGAAGAGGAGAACTGATCAATGATGAAAGTGGCTTTGTAACCGGTTTGATACCTGATACTGACGGGGGGCAAAAGGGACTGGAACTGTTCGGCGTAACTATGGGTACAGAATACAGGCCGGTTGAGCAGGCTTATCTCCGGGCCGAATTCCGTTACCTTGAGGCAAAAGATAACCTTGAACTCTTCTTCGACGGCGAGCCTACTAATAGCAGGGTAGAGTTTCTGATAACTTTGGGATTTGAAATGGAAAAGGTGTTTGGGTTTTGAGCACCAATAAACACTTAATACATAGAAAGAGCCAACCTGTTTAATCCCCGGGTTGGCTCTTTTAATTTTATGAATTGGTAAGCTTTATAGCTCCCAGCTACCAAGTCCGACCATCTGGCTATCCCCGGGCAAGCCTCTACGGCTTCCGTCTTATGTGCTAAATAGATAATAAAGCCCTAATAATCAGGGAATACCCCAATAATTAAAACCAGTATTTCCCTGATGTGTTTGCTTAAAAAATTTCAGAATTTATTGAAATCATTAAACATTGTCTATCATGAAAACTACGGCTTTAATCTATTCAGGAACTGAAGAACTTCTTCAGGGAAATGTATACTTCAATTTAAAGGAAATTCTGCTTTATATTTTCCATCGGTATGTTTACCGTACTATATACCGTTTTACGATACTGCTAACCTTTGTTTTCAAACCAGGAAGCAAACGCAACCGGGTTACCATAAAAAATGAAATGCCCTGGTTTAATTATTGTATTGCATCTATGGACAAAACTATAGACAATATCAGCACCTTTAATAATACTTCAAACCACCAGAAAATGGAATACCTTAATTTACGTCAGATGACAGATGCAATAGTCAGAAAGAGAAAACGAATTGCGGACATGATAGGGGTTGAGATTGAGGTGTCCATTAAAAATGAACACTTTATCTATGTCAATAAAGAGCTTTTGGAGGTGGTTATCAGGAATATCCTTGATAATGCTATCCAGTATTCAGATGATAAAAAGCGAAAAAGGATTATTTACCTGAGCGCTGTCGAAAGCTGGGAGCATTTATACATCAGTATAAAAGACAATGGCATTGGTATCCCTGATAAAGAGTTAAATAAGATATTCAGAATGTTTTATAAAGTGGTTCCCACGTCCCCGGGTCTTGGGGCAGGGCTGTTTCTTGCCAGGAAGGCTATTGAAAAACTTAATGGCAGTATTGACGTGATCTCTTCCGCAGGGCTGGGGTCAGAGTTTCAAATCTACTTACCCTCGGCATTTTCCGTGCTACAATCCAGAAGGAAAATTTATATGCAAAAAGGCAACAAATAGTTAAAGCTTATAATAATACATCTAACAAATACTTATTCACAGTAGGCGGACACATATCCCGTCTATAGAAGCCTTGGGCCTTGAAAGCTTCTGATATCCGCTCAGAGGCGGCATTTTCCCTTTTCAATATGGGGGTTTTTCCCCTACAATCTCAGTGGTAAGCTTTGTAATTTGGGGTATTGAAAAAATAAAACAAAACCTAAACCCGATCATGAAAATCTATAGTTGGTAAAGCAGGTTTTTCACGATCAGATGCCCCATAGATTGAAATCGCTATACTCCATAATAAAAAATCTTTCAGATAAGGAAGCCCGGGCTTTTCAGCGGTTATTTCTGTCTAAGAAAAGAGGCGGTGAGAATAAGAAAAGACAATTATTTGAAGCTGCTCTCAAAAGTAAAAGACATACCGATTTCAGACAGTTTGTGAGGGCGCAGAAGTATTCCAGGCAGAATTACTACCAGCTAAGCAAAAGGCTGCGTGAGAGCCTGTATGATTTTCTGTTATCATTTCATCAGACAAAAAGAGATGGTGATCGCTTCTGTGAGGAGATGACCTGTCATAAGAAACTATACTGTGTTAAAATCCTTTTGGACAGAGGTATGGAAGATCATGCCCGCCAAATGCTGGAAGAGGTGCTCATCATATCGGAGAAAGAGCATTTGACCGTTATTCACTATGAGGCAATTGATCTGCAGAACAGATATTTTCCATTTGAAGCCCCATCTGCACACACCACGTGTGGCTACATCAAAAGTCTGAATAGCGACCTGAGCATCAACGAATATCTAAAACAATATCTTATTGAATCAGTAATGAAAGATCATAATAGTGACCATGGGTTACGCGGTAGCCTGATCCAATTCATAATTAAAGAGCAACTTCCGGTTTCTGACGTCAGCTTTATCCGGGAATTACATGAGATAAATGGTTTGTTTCATCAGCGTCTTTTTGAAGTGGCCAGTCTGAGGCTGAAATCTCTGTTTGAAAAGCTGTCGGAATCGTCCGACCCTAATGGAGTTTGTCTTGGACTTACCAGCCTTGAGTTGGCCAAAGCTTCAGTTTGTACCAGAAGTTTCGACGAAGCTTCCGGATTTCTCATAATAGCTGAAAAGTACTTGGAACACACACAGCTATGGCAATCAATTATCTATGAACTCAAGTATATTATAGCGCTGCGGACATTTAATACCAAAGAGCAAAACAGGCTTCTCCATGAAGTGAAGCAAACTTTAGTTACCTATGATAAGGAAGTATTTGAGGGTAAATGGGGCTACTACACTGCATATTACTATTACCAGAAAGGAGAGTTTAAAGAGGTCATAAAACTGGCCAATTCCAGAATAGCAAATACCATAAAGGACCAGCGAGAGCTTTTGATGCTCAAAATGCTTGAGCTGATCTGTATCTATCGCTTAAATGATCAGGATTGGTTTTTTTACAAATCGGAATGCCTCAGAAAGCAATTAAATGGAAAAATTGATAAATCTGACAGGCTCCAAATGTTCTTTTCTATTTTCAGAAAACCATTTGACAACTCTTCCGGTGAAAACCTGATGTTGAAAAAACTGAAAATGCTCGAAGATATATCGCCATGGCACCCGTTGAGCAAAGAATTATTAAGCTTCAGCGGTATACTCAGTTCGTTGATAACCGTGTTTGAACCCGAGCATTTGGTCGATAGCGAATAGTGTCATAAATCAAATTAGTTGCCAGGTGTAATAGTCTTGTAGTCAATTGCTTATATAAGTTTAGATCACTTGGCTTGGTTTACATATGGCCAATTTGTCCTTAGATGCCACTTGGTTTTTTTCGAACTTAATAACTAATAAAATATCCTGACAGAGCTGAGTATGAAAAACCACCTTATCATATGGACAGAGCAAGATAAGCGGATGGACGAATTCCCCTATTGGGGTGATATTATTCATAAACAATCTCCGCAGGCTGAAAAGTTTTTGCCGGAAGTCTCCGGACTCTTCAGGAAATACAATTTACCGGTGCTCTATAGTAAGGAATATAAGCCTCAATACAGGGCATGGACACCTGAAGAAGTTAAGAGTGGCCTTGCCAATATCTACCGGGTAATACTGAAGGAAGATAAAGGCATACCAGAATCCCTGATTGAGGAAATAAAGCTTATCCCTTATGTAAAGAAAGTGAGGCCCGTGGATATCGGCATAGCTGACCTGCCGCCCGTAGCTTCTTCTATGGGACTGGCCATGTTTGACCCGGCGGCGCAGATCTACATTAAACAGGCTCATGCTTTTACTACAGGAAACCCCGAGATAAAAATAGCTGTACTTGATACCGGGGTTGACACAAAGCACGAGGAAATTTCAGACGTGCTATTGCCCGGAATGGATTTCGTAAATATTCTGGATGGAGCGGAGAAGTTTGTAGGTGACTACCTGGGATACGATACAGACCCATACGACGACGTGGGACATGGCACCCATGTATGCGGAATATTATCAGCCAGAGGGCTGAAAATGGCTAAAGGTATTGCTCCATCATGTAAAGTAATACCCGTAAGAGTACTGGGCGCCCTTAAATCGGGTAATGGAGTGGTTGGGGCCGGACTGATAGACAACATTAATAATGGTATTAAATGGGCTGTTGACCAAAAAGTGGATGTTATTAATATGAGTCTTGGGATCAAACATGAAGGGGGTGGTCTGCCACATGCAGAAGTGATAGACTATGCTTTGCGCAAAGGTGTGACAATTGTTGCAGCATCCGGAAACGATGGCAGGCAGGACCGCTATTATCCGGGAGCATTAAAGGGTGTAATAGCAGTGGGTGCAGTAGATCAACAAAGTCAAATGGCGGCATTCTCCACCTATGGTTCCCATGTGTCCTTTGTGGCCCCCGGAGCTAACATCATCAGCTCTTATCCAAATAATAAATATTCAATGTCATCAGGCACATCACAGGCTTCGCCGTATGTAACGGGTGCTGTGGCACTGCTTAAGTCATTCGCATTGAAGTATGGCAGAGAGCTCAAGGATAACCAGGTAAAATATATCCTGAAAAATACGGCTGACAGATTTGACGGAGCCCTGAAAAATGTGAAAAGCGGCTATGGTCTGATCAACCTTCTGGATGCTTTTAAACTGCTAAAATATAAACTAAGTATTTAACCATTAAAACCAATATATCATGAGTACCAACATACTGGGATCAGCCAATTTCGAAAAGATATCTCTGGGCAACGGTTCTTCGCATATCCCTATTACGGCCAAGTTTCCCTTACTGGACATGGCCAGACCTCTTTGGGTTTCTGATTTCTCAGTTGAGCCCCCAAGAGTGAAAATAGACCCTTCCATGAAGGATATCGTGGAGAGAATAAGTAAATCGCTGGCAACCAAATCGCTGAAGTATAAATCCAGGCAACGAAAAGATTGGTCGCTGAAGGAGATAATGAAAGATACGGGAGCTAAAGGTAATGCCAAGTCCAAACTGGTGCGAGACGGTCATAGCGCTAGCATTTCCGACGTCAGTAAAATGCTCAATAGAAGTAGTATAGACCACACTACCAAATTCCTGCTGAGCAACGAAGCCCTATACGTCTATGCACTGAGCTTCGTTATCTATTATGAAAAAGTCAAGGATGCAGAAGGCATTAACGACCGGGTTATTACTTTGACTGAAAGTGAAATCAAACCCTTCTTTAATATCCTGCTGGCCAAGGCTACCATTGAACAGCGCCACTTAAGCCTGAGTGCAGAGCAGCGGAAAGAGATCTACCAGGCAGCTTCCAAAACCAATATATCTTATGTAAAAGGAATGCCTGCCGGAGCTATTTCCAAAATAATAGCAAAATATGTAGATAACGGAAGTATCCACGATCTGGTAGATAAATTCTTTGCTTCCGGTGAAATCGACCCTGCAAAAGGCACACCTCAGATCAGGCAGTTGATGGTGAGCTACCTCAACGAAATAGGTTTGATCATACCTGAAGGTGAAACAGATGATGATAACGATGATATCGACTTCAATGATATTACCGGGTTTGAAGAAGATGTTTTCGACAATGATAATCACAATCATGACGAAGATATAAATATGTCAAAGTCATAAACGGAAGTTAAAACAGATTACAAAAATCAATAACGATGGCAGATATTCTAGAAAAATATAGTGAATACTTAGCCCTTGCTTATACCAATGCATTGAAGCAGGCTAAAAATTCGGATGATCCGGTAACTAACGTTTACCAGAATGGCAGTCCATTTTCGTTTAACTACGTGGTGGATTATTTTGAAACAGCAGATGAACAGGGAATAGATGCTGAAAACATCCTTGCAGCCGGTACACTTTACTATCTCAAAACACTTGCCGACGATCTGGGAATACTTCGGGTCGCAGATGCTGTACTTATGCGATGGACATCTGGGATGCTTGATATTCCTCAGGGTAGCACAGCCTCCAAGCTTTACAGCTATTACAAACTCAGAGATGAGTACACCACCGTTGAGGAGCGTGGCATGTTCTATAAAATTGTATTGAATGTAGGCGATGGAGAGGTAATGGATGAAATGGCTGTTAACACTGATTTTACACCTCTATGGGATACATTAATGACAGAGTCAGTGAAATACATCGATAAATATGAGCAGAAGGACAGCAATTTTGCCTCTGTTTCCAAATCGGCTGTTTTCCAGGCCATAAAAGAGCTGCAATATAACCTTACCACCTATTCCAGCGGTATGGTTAAAGCCATTCTTCCCGAAATGTACAAGCAATTCGAGAAAGCAATTGCCATCATTGATGATGATGCGGTCAAAGCACAGCTAGGTTGGGGATACAGAAGATCCATGTGGAATGTAATCGAGCGTGTGAGCCAGGAAGAGTTCAACTATAAGCCTAATGTTTCTTCGATGCGTACGGCTGCTGTCAGCGGTCATAAAATATTTGCTGCAATTGCCGGATTTGATGAAGGACTTATGTCAGAATCAGCCTTTCAGGATTTTCTTCATAACGTAGAATCATTCATCATAGCCCAAAGCCAGCTTGGAGAGGGTGGCGGAGCGCCAGCCTATGGAGGCTCACAGTATGAGGAGGAGGACATTGAGGCTGAAATGAATGAGGAGTTTGGAGAAGATGAGTGGGATTTCTAATCAGATATAAACTTTGGTAAAAGTCATATAACATGCAGCAGACTAGTATTAATAATATAAAAGAAGCAGCAAAAGAGCAGGCGCGGAGTATATTGGCACAATCCGCTTCATTCAGACACATGCCATACGATGAGCAAAAGCAGATCTATCAGGATGTGATGAATGAACAAATGTCGCTGATGATGGGCAATGGTAACGGCCGCCTGTCCGGACAAATGAAAAAGAAAGGTGATTTTGTAGATAAATCATCAGACCTGCTCAATGATCAACGGCATGAAAAAGGTTTTGAAGAAGGTGTAGATTCCTTTGAAGACCTGGTCGATTCCGTAGATTTTCCGCAGTTTGTTAAAGACCTGCTGAAGTCTGTTTTTGATGCCAACATCAGTGTGATGAAAGCACAGACAGACGACTATATCCGGTTGATGAAAGAAGCTACGACCGGTCTGGCCAAATTTATTAAGCAAATCGATAATACTACCACATTTGCCTATCTCGCTGAAAACAATGGCGATGAGTTTGGGATCACTATGGAAGAAGATGGAGAAGGTGGACAAAAGATGGAACTCACCAACCCTCAGGGAGAAAAAGTGGATGTGGAAGACAATGAGGTCAAGGCCAAGATCATGGACGCCAAGATAAAAATGGCGCAGGAGCACCGTGCAGCACTCCGCGAGACTATACTCATGGGAGTGACCCGGTTGGTGGTCGAAAAAGGTGAGGTGGAAGCTGAGGTCAACTTTGAATTTAAAGGCAAACGGACAGTAGATAAAGGAGATAAAGCCGGTGTAAAAACGAGTAAATCTTCAGGGACATCGGCCGGTTTTAGTGGCGGTTTGATAGGCTCAATTTTTGGTGGTCCGCGTGCTGGGCATACGTCCAGTACAAGGCAAACCCAGTTCAGTGTTTCCACCACAAAAAGTACATCAGAAGATGAGCTGAAAGCCAAGTTGAGAGGGTTTGTGAAAATCCAGTTCAAAACGGATTATTTCAAACTTGACAATTTTGCTCAAATGTATGGTCCGGCATCACAGGAGGAGAAAGACGCAGCCGCGGCCAAACAATAGCCTTTAATGCAGGTACTTTATGGCACTAGCGATTTTACAACTTAAAAGCCAGGAACCTGATAAGTACATTTTTGAAGCTGATACCGGCACCAATATCTGGTATGAATTTAAGATTGGAAAATCAAAAAGGAAATACAGAGGACTGGAATTTGTGGATGAGATACAGTATCAATCTACATTGCTTCAATCCTCCGTAAGCGAGAATACCGGCTTTCAGACCCGGTTTCTTATAAGTGTAGAGTCCGGTAAGTTCCGGGATGATAGCCGGTTTATGCAGCTCTTTAGCTATAAGTCTAAAAGCAAAATATCTCCGGCTATATCAGAAGTGCTCACAGTTGTTCCTTCTGTAAGAGACTGGAACGACGATTTTAAACTGCCAAAAATGATGAGTATACAACGACAGCAACAGACATATAATCAACAAATGGTAAGCGTGAGAAATGCACCGTTTAAACTGAAAGATAATAAAGTTAGCGAGGCATTCTTCTTCAACACCCTGCTGGGGGCCATTCCGGGATTATTAACCAATGCATTGCCTATGCTTGGCAAATTATTACCTGGCTTGCAATCCGCAGCTCCAACTATAGGTAAAATAGCGGATACTGCGGGTCAGCTGCTACCGGAGCTGACTAAAATAATACCCACCGATGTAAAGCCGGGAGCAGATGGAGCAAAGCAGGTATTGCAAAATATATCACCGGAAACGATTAGGGCCATATTACAAATCATTCAGGGGCAGGTAAGCAATGGTAGCACCAATGGAAATGGCAATGGTCATACCACCGCACAAAGCCTGAAAAAATACAGCCATGACTTTGCCATTAACCCTGCCATGCTTATGCAATTGGCCCCACTCCTGGAGAAAGTACTGTCGCCCGAAACAATTAAGGCCATTGGAGATAATCCGGTCAAGCTTTTTAAGGCAGTGTCGGATAGTGCACTGAAATTTCAGAAAATGGAGCTTGACCATCTGGAGAAGATCAACCCCGGGGTGGATGATGCCGGCTTTGACAGCATTGTGCAGGGAATGACACACAGAAGACCCCGTTACAGCCAGGCAAAAATAGCACCGGCCTTGTTAGCCGCGCTTCCTGCTTTGATGCCGGTATTGGAGAAAGTCCTGTCTCCTGATATGATCAAGGCTATAGGAGAGCAGCCTGTGAAGCTTTTTAATGCCATTGCCGATGCCGGTCTTAAACATACACAACAGGAGCTGAACCATCTGGAAAAAATCAACCCCGGAGTAGATGATCCTGCCTTTGACAACATTGTGAACTCTATGAGTGTGAAATCTGCCGTCAGTATCGATTCGACCTTTAGCAATGCTGTTTCCATTAAATTTTTGAATGCCAGGGGAATGTCGGTAGCAGGGAAAGAGAAAGTTGTCTATGATAAACGAAGCAAAATAAGCCTGCCCGTAGAACTTAAGATAAATGCAAAGGCCGGGAAGACTGCCACTATACCCAAGGGAATATTTCAGCTCATAATTCAGGATGGTGATACTATGGAAGTGTTGCTGGAGAAAAAATACAAAGAAAAAAATATTGCACTGGCAGTACCACTTAGCATTGTCAATATTAGCCCCGATGAGGCCAAAGTGCTTCCCGTTAACAAGGATCTGAAAGTAGAACTGACATTTAACTGGAAGAAAGGTGACAAGACACTAGGTACCTTTATGAACCATTATATACTACTTACAGATGGCTACTTGTTTCAGAGAGCCGGAAGTGAGTTTACAAACCACTTTGCCCTGAACGATGTAAACCAGTACCGAAACTACTGGCACAAAATATGGGAAGGTGGCCCCACAAGCCATGAAAGATGGAAAATTGATTTTGAATGTAAATACTATTACCACCTTAATGAAGAGGATGCCAACATCAGGAAGCTGTCAACAAAAAAGAAAAAAGTGAGCGATACAGCCGATAATGAAGAGGACGATTATAGAAGAAAAATAAAAGCCAGGCTGAAATCCGGGATGGAGATAAGCCTGGAAGCCTACAATGAGCTTTTAAAACTACATGATCTGCCGGCCCTTGACCAGGAAAAGCTCAATGCCTTCAGGAGCCAGGAGTTTGCTAAGCAGGCCGCCGTGGCGGCAAGATTCAGTGCTGATTTCAGAGGCAGGAAAGGGGAGACCTCGGCGCTGTGGGCATATCCGGAAGGTAACTTTCAGACTTACACCCTTAGCAAGGTATTAGCTGCAGATGCAACGGGTTTAGTCATTGAAGTTCAGGAAGAAGAGGTACAGTTTCCGAAATTTTCCTCAGTCCATTTTATAGGTACACAATCGTTATGATCATGGATAGACAACAAACAAAATTTCCTTTAGAGCCTTTGGCAGAAGGTATGAGCAGTCCCGAGATAAAAATGGAGGGTCAAAAAGTATTATTTGATAAAAAAATCAGCCTTTTACCGGTTGACACCAAAAAACAACCCAATGACAATGGATCAGGGATATGATAACCAACCGGATGACGATCAGAAAGTCGACGAGGCTATGCTGGAATTGGGTGATTTTGTATATGAGATGAGCGATATAGATGGTTACCTGACCTCCACCGAGGCAGAGTTTGCACTGAAAATGGAGAACGTGGAGCTTGATATACCGGTGCAACTCGACATCAGGGTGGCTCCTGACGGGACAGTACAAATAGGTGGCTCACCACCGTTGTACTATGTGGAAACAACTGTAATGCCTGTATTTCATCAAATGAAGATCAATATTGAACGTAATAAAGTTGAAGATTGATGGCAACAGCTAAGAACAATACCCTTTGGAACCTTGAGTCTTTTATTGACTCGTTGGTTGTGGAGCTGGACAAAGCCAGAGAAACGCTGGCAGTAAAGGCCATTAACAGGCCATTGACTTATACAGTGAAAGATGTTGGCCTTGATCTGCAGCTTTTCCCATCATATAACGGAGAGCAGGTCCAGTTCATTACAGCGCAGCCGGGGCAGAGTGGTGCATCCAAACTTTCTATTCAGCTCGGCTCCATTACGGACCAGCAGATCAGGCAAACTTCCAAAGAGCCTATAACGGTGGATACCAAATCCATTGATGAAATTGAGGTTGATAACGAAACCAGAAAGACACTCAGAAAAATGGGTGTGACCTCTGTTGATGACCTGGAAAAACTGGAAAAGAAAAACGTAGACCTGGAAAAGGTAACCAACAAGAAAGTAAGCTATAAAACGCTTGCGGATGTATTACAAAAATCAAAAAGAGGTTCACTACCACCATCAGTTGGTAAGGTGAGCCTGAGCATGAGTGGCAATAAACCGGTGTTGCTTGTAGAGGGAGACAACCTCCATGTAGACGATAAGTTTGAGCCTGTAGCTGTGGTCAATGACCAGCTTGCCAACATCATTGCTTCGGATAAAAAGCAGATTATGATGGAGATCAGGCCTGAAGTGATGAAGGGTGGTAAGAATGAACTGGTTATGACCCTGGATCCATACGCAATTTTTAGGTTGGAAATAAATAACTGAAGACATGACTGCACCAAAAGGTAGATTATTTCAGCTTGCTCTTGACTGCAAAAAATATGTTAAGAAAGGAGAGCTCAAAAATAAAACCGACAGGGTTTCCGGTAAACATTATGACGAAGGGAATGCTATTAGCCTGTCTTATAACATAGATGTATACGGCCAGTCCATATACGATGCATACAGGCATAACGAACCTTCTGCTCAGCTTAGCTTTGTAGATGATATGCAGGGAGAGGCTTTTTATGTGGAACCGTTTGAAAGTGAAACTATCCCTGCCAGCTATGAAGAGGTAAATGATAAGAATCCCATGCTTGATAAGGTCGTGCGGTTATCAGAAGAGGAAGAAGAAGTTCAGGAAGTGGGTGCAGGCTCTGAAGAAGAAACAAGGGCTGTAACAGAGAAGAAGCCAGCCCCAGATATAGCGGCTGAAAAGCCGGGAGAACCTGCAAAGCCCAAAGGCGAAAAGCCTGAAAACAAATATCAGGAAACTGAGAATGAGGATAACGAACCATATCAGGTCGACGATGATGAGTTTGCTAATGATATTAAGGCTATTCTGCAAGGTCAGAAAGTATTTGATCCGGAGAAAAAACAGACAGTAAATAAAAGCGAGTCCCCTTCAAAAGAATTGTTGAAACAGGGAGGTTCCCGTCAGCCTCAAGATCCCGGCAAACCACCTAAAAAAGAAGAAAGCCTGGAACCCTCAGCCAATGAGCATAAAATATTTGAAAAAATAGCCCAGAGCATGCGCTATGCCAATTCTTATGACTTGGGTTCCATAGCAATGGAAAAGAAGTTCGATCAGATGGAGAATGAAATAGAGGATGAAGAAATAAAAACTATAACATCCAAAAAGCCTGTAGAAGAGGCCAATGTTATAGGTGAGGAACAAAAGTCAACCGCCGTGCCAAAGAACATTTCACCTGATTATAGTCCCGAACAGGCCCTGACTCCGGAGAATGGCGGATTGAAAATAGAGCAGCGGCACCTAAAGCGTGGAGACCTGATACTAATAACTTCCGAAGCATCGGAGACGGAGAAAATATGTAATGCAGGAATATACCTGGGAGACAGCAAAATAGTGATGGCTGATGAGGCGAATAAAATACAGAAGGTAAATCTGGATCAGGCTTTAAATGAGGTAAGTGTTGTGGTTTTGCGGCACAGGGATGCAGGTGCAGATGACATTCAGACGCTAACCGACAAATTCAATAGCGGTTCTGACGTTCAGGGTGCTCAGGAACCTGTACTTGAGGTTAATTACACTCCCGTACAAATTCATAAGTCAGTATGTGAAAGTGTACCAAAAGAGAAACAAGACAAGTGCAGGCAATTCAAGGGAAAAATCAATATAAATACTGATGGTAACGACAAATTCTTTATTCCATATGCCCTTATAAAGGGCCTTGAGGCTTCAGGATTAAATATTCTTGACAAAAGTATTGAAGGCTCATCAGCAGATGTGCCGGTTAAAACCAATCACAATGGCCAGTGGCAATATGCCGGTCATTTAGTAAAAAACTAAAACCAAAATCACATGAACCGTATCATATCACTTCAGCAGGAACTGTCTGCATTTGCAGTTAAAAGAAAGAAAGTGTCCAAAGCATCGTCGCGCTATACAAGGGCCAAAACTGCAGGTCTCTTTGGTATTGCAGGGCTTACAGCCGTAGAAGCAGCAAACCTGGGGCTGGCAGGGGCCTCCTTGCTACAGCCAGCCATGACAAAATCAGGTAACCTCACTATTTCTTCAGACAAAGCCCAACGATTATTAACCCCACAGGCCAGGCAAAAGTTGAACAGCAGACCCAAGCATGCATATACCTATCCCATATTATGGATCAATGCCGATAAACCAATATTTGGTGCGGCCGATGCTCAGATAGAAGTAACCTGGGAAGGTAACGATTATGGGGAGATAGGAGGTGCCTATGTGAGACGAAACCTTAGCAATACTACAGCCTTCAGCAAGTCTTCCCTGAATGTTAGCTTTACCAAACTGGATAAAATCCCGCCCAATAACATGAAGGATCCCAGGGAGTGGCCCGTAGTATTTGCCTATGACGGGACATTTGACCCATGGGGCAATGGCCAGTTTGAATTTCAGGGAGAGTTTGAAATTAATGCTTTCGGAGGTTTGAAATTTGTGAGGCACGAAGTTAAAAGTGTTTCCCTGGCTGATTGGGCTATTAGTGGCAAGCCGGAAGACTATGTGAAAAAGAAAAGCGACAGAAGTTATACCGTACCGGCATTGCCTCCGGATCAGAAAAAATACCTGCTCGAGCAAATAGGAAATCCCTGATAATACAAAGGAGGCAAGATTTAAATGATCAGACCAACTGACCAACGTGTAAATTTATTTGATCTAAAATAAAAATATAAACCGATGAAAGGGAACCGATTACTATCATTAAACAAAGAGCTAAAAGGCTATAAAAGCAAAAGGACCTTCGTCAAAGGTAAAAGTACCAAAAACGGCTTGATTGCTGGCAATGGAAACGGTTCCAAAGTTAGTGATATCATGGTGGAGGCAGATGTGTTCATTATTGAAGTGCTTGACCTTTTCTTTGATAAGTCACCTCAGGAAAAGGGTCTTTCGGATGAGCTGAGAGATATTGCGGCCAGAAGCTTATGGACAGCTACCACATTAACTAAAACTGAAAATGTCATGCCAGAGCCCACCGATGGAGTTGCTGATATCGGCTGGATATCATCGGAGGGTGTGCAAAGAGCTTTCAGAAAGATAAACCATAAAGGACTTTATAAGGCAGTGAAGTCTGCAGTGCAGTCTAAATACAGAACAGAATTTGAAACAGCTCTGCTATCTGCCAAACCGGAACCTGCAAGCCAAATGATGACCCGGCAAATGTCTGCTGTCAATACAGCCTTAGTAGTGTTTATAGAAAACACGGGAGCTCTGCCTTTTCAGTGGGACAGCACCATCGGCAAAACTGTACAGGAAGGCCTGGAAAAAGTAATAGACTTCGTTTCAGAGGAGTTTGAAAAGTGGCTCAATAAATTTGCTGATGCCAAAGGCAGCAAATACAGGGACGTGATCATTCTTGAAGATGCCAGGGCGACCTATGCCAATCTGAAGCACACCCTGCACGACCTGGCTAATAAAGATTATATTATTGATATCTTCACACTCACACACGGAAGCAGTTCATCTTTTAGTGCTTATGGAGGGGGTAGCATCAGTGCCAGCGATATCAGGGCATTACGAGACAGCTACGGCAAAGCCTTGCCCATAAGGGTGGTTTATATGATGAATTGTGTAGGCTCAGGTCTTAACGATGACTGGCTCTATGCAGGTGCCAGAGCGACAGCCGGTGCCATCCGCAACAACTATATTCCGGAACCTATGATGACTAAGTTCTGGACCAACTGGCTAAGAGGAGACTCGTTCACCAATGCAGTGAGTACTGCTTACAATGACTCGGTCAAACTTATCTCGGATACTATAGCAAAAGCTGATTACATACCTTTCGTGGGCGGGAGCATTATGAGCGCACTGCAGTCTAAAATCAACCCAATGCTGGCTGATAGCAAACCCAAAATAGAAGGCAATGGCTCCATTACCATTGATACAGCCTCTCTGGCTGCCGCACATTCGCTCTCTTTTTCTGATACGGTTTACAGTGAAGCCAAATATGGTACAGGAGAACATGTACTTTCAGGGCTGGTCGATGCTGACCGCGTTACGCCCACTTATCAGATCGATGTTAATGGTGTGAAATTTACCTACGGAGAACTGATAGCAATGGGAGATTTTTATGAAAGTCATGCAAAAATGATTGCTGCCGGAGCCGCTGAGCTAGGCAAATTGAAAAGCCTGATAGATAAAAGCAAGCGTTTCTATGAGAGCAAGGTGGTACATGGCCGGGCCTCTGGTTCTAACCCAACCGATACAGACTGGCAGTCTGCTACCGGAGGGCGCTATCTTAAGCTGGCCGAAGATAACTTTGCACATTTTGCCCCTTCAAACAGTACATATATATCCTTTTCAAGTTCCAAGTCAAACCATAAGGCAGAGTGGGAAAAATACCATAAGCAGGCTATTGATATTGTAAGAGCTGGCAACAACAGCTCGGTAGTTGATGGAGCATTGTCCGTAAATGCATTTGGTGATCATTTTCTTACTGATGCATTTGCCGCGGGACACTTATTTAATAAAGATGATCTCTCCGAATATTTTAAGTCCCGAGTTTTAAATACAAGTCGCCTTATAAATTCCGATGGTGAAGACATGTTTAACAGGATTGCCAAGGCGGCTTTCAAAGGAGCCTTGAAGGCTGCTTTTAGTAAGCATGAAACCGTCGATACTCATTATGGCTTTCATATTGACATCGACTCTGAAAGCCGGTTTAGTAAATTATTGATAGGTATTATGGAGAAGGAACCGGACATCATTGGTAAAACCATGGTCGCTAAGTTACTTCATGATGAATTAAATCAATATTCGGGAGGTGTACCTGTTACGAACCTGAAAGGAGATAGTTGGAACCTCACGGGAGATGACACCCTGAACATGGCTAACCTTGACATTATGAGGAAGGCTGTTAAGCAATCTATTAAAAATTTATATGATGCCGTAAACGATTTAAGTGCTCACGCCACTTTTTTCAAGAAAGTATGGGACTTTACACCGAGACCAACAAGTAGTTCTGTAACCACTATTAAAAAAATGGTTAATGATTATACCAATCCTAAAGGCACTAAGATCGTGACCGGTGCAGACACCTTGTTGCAACAGAATTATCAGGCTTTGCTTGATGAGTTAGTAAAAAGAAAAGTATTACAAAAGATCCCATAAAGGAGGTACGCATGTAAGAAATTTGGCTTTATTGCGATTTTTAAACGGCAATTCGAATAGAAACAGCTTTTTTATTTGTTTGTTTATTATAAATATGTGTAAAATACAATGTAATGTGCGGCCTTAGATAGTCTTACATCTTTATTTTAATATGCATATTTTTATATTTTAAGCTAAATATAAAAGTATCCATGCAAGGTAAGTTGGCTTTACCGGGTGTTAATCTGCATGTGATTGATCATTGGCTGCAGGAAGAGGGGCATGGTGTTTGTGAAGTTGGTGAGGTATTGCCTTGCATCTTTTGTATCATTAAATCAGATCTGACACTGGAATATCTCAATCCTGCGGGCTTCGAATGGTTAAACATTCAGTCCAAAAGCTTTCTTTATATCAATGAAAGCTGGTTGGAACGATCCAATAAAAATGCTGCTTTAAAAGATTTTTTGGATCAGCTAAAGCCTCATTTATCCAAGCCTGATACTGAAGATGTATTCCATGATTTACTACGTGTTTGGTTTCCCTCCGAATCAGAGTACAAGCTTTGCCTTATCTCAGCTAAAAAATCAGTGGCCTTGGGCGAATTGATTGTAATGATGCAACCGTTATCAGATATACATTATCTCAGGCAAAAAATAGGAAGGTTGGCAGATGAGGAAGCTTTCTATCTGGATAACTACAGCAAATTCAAACAATTGACCAACAGAGAAATAGAAATTATAAGCCTACTGTCTAAAGGCATGAATAACCCTCAGATATCCAGAGAGTTAAATATTAGCCGAAAGACAGTCGAGCAGCATCGAAAGAATATAAATAAAAAACTGCATACCAACTCATTTGTTGAACTGATCAAGTATGCCCAGGTTTTTGATCTTCAGGATTAGGGGTGGGATGTAGGGTAAGCCCTATTTCCTGAGAGATACTTTTTTCGGCTCTGAAGCTTGACGAGACAGCTATGGAGACCATTGCCGGGTGACATGATGTACAAAAAGGTGGTAACCTCGAATTAGGGCTGTTTCTCCTCACTAGTGTTGCAGAACGGCAAGTTTTACCAAACTTCCAAAGTTAAAGCTGCAGTTTAACTCTGTTTATTACTGTCATAAACAAATTACCTAATCAGAAAGATGTATGCATAAAGTAACCTCGGAACGGAGAACCTTTCCAACTAAGCTGTTTTCCTCTCTATCTCCCGAAGATTTTCCAGCTTCTTGTTTCTCAGGAACCCATTAATATCCTCAAAATGCTCACGGATACGTTTGTTGCCAAACTCAAAAACTTTGGTAGCCAGTCCATCCAGAAAATCCCTGTCGTGCGATACCAGGATCAAAGTGCCATCAAAGCTTTGAAGCGCTTCTTTAAGAATGTCTTTTGTCCTTATATCCAGGTGGTTAGTAGGCTCATCAAGAATCAATAAGTTAACCGGTTGCAAAAGAAGTTTGATCATGGCAAGGCGGGTTTTTTCACCACCAGATAAGACCTTTACTTTCTTGTCGATAGCATCACCGCTAAACATAAAGGCCCCTAAAAGATCCTTGATCTTAGTTCTGATGTCACCTTGTGCTATATTATCGATTGTCTGGAATACCGTAAGGTCCTCGTCCAGCAATGACGCCTGATTTTGAGCAAAGTAGCCGATCATACAGTTATGACCAGCCTGAAGTTTGCCCTCATAATCAATCTCACCCATAATGGCCTTGATCATGGTCGACTTACCCTCACCATTTTTCCCCACAAAAGCTACTTTCTGGCCTCTTTCAATAGTCATGGAAGCATCTTTAAACACCACATGGTCGCCATACGATTTGCAGACATCCTCCGCAATTACCGGGTAGTTGCCAGAACGCGGAGCAGGTGGGAATTTCAGATTCAGGTGAGATGTATCTACTTCATCCACCTCAATGAGCTCCATTTTTTCTAGCATCTTAACCCTCGACTGAACCTGCAATGTCTTGGAGTAAGTGCCTTTAAACCTTTCTATAAAGGTCTGGATTTCAGCAATCTGCTTTTGTTGTTCATCATACGCTTTTTGCTGCTGTTCACGACGCTCTTTACGCAGCTGAAGGTACTGCGTATAATTGACCTTGTAGTCATAGATACGGCCCATGGTAACTTCAATAGTGCGGTTGGTGATATTGTCAACAAAAGTTTTGTCGTGTGAGATTACAATTACCGCTTTGGCATTATTGACCAGGAAGTCCTCCAGCCACTGGATAGACTCTATGTCCATATGGTTAGTAGGCTCATCGAGCAAGATCAGGTCAGGCTTTTGCAGCAGGATTTTAGCCAGCTCTATGCGCATACGCCAGCCACCGCTAAACTCCTTGGTAGGTCTGGTAAAATCGCTTCTCAGGAAGCCAAGCCCTAATAAAGTTTTCTCAACTTCAGCGTCAAAGTTGACCTCTTCTATGGAGTAATACTTTTCACTAAGCTCAGATACCTCTTCTATTATTTTGAAGTACTCTTCAGATTCATAATCTGTGCGCGTCTCAAGCTCTTTATTAAGGGCTTCAATACGGTCTTTCATCCCCAATACTTTTGAAAAAGCCTTTGATGCTTCTTCAAAAACTGAACAATTATCTTCAGTAAGAAGGTGTTGGGGCAGATAAGCAATTACCGCATCCTTGGGCGCAGATATCTTGCCCCTTGTAGGTGCGTTCACCCCCGCAATGATCTTGAGCAGCGTAGATTTTCCTGCCCCGTTCTTACCCATCAGGGCGATACGGTCATTTTCATTGATGTTAAAAGAAATATTACTGAAAAGCGCCGAGCCACTAAACTCGACCGTGAGAGCGTCAACAGAGATCATGTATTAAAAAAATTAAGCCGCAAAGGTATTTATAAATTTGAGATGTATTGTAGGTTTTGGAGTCATAGAGGAAAATATTTTGGATAGTAGCCAAGGGAGCGATCAGATGACTCCGAGTCATCTGATCGCTAAACCTACTAATTAAAAGAACACCCTTACATTCTAATCCAAGGCTCTACGGAGGGCAGAAGGTGAAAATAAGGAGATTTGTAAACCTGATACTTAATTCATATATGAACTTCCTTAAAGATATGTTAGATTGAACCCATACAAATGAAACATCAGCATTAAATCACGCAGAATATATGGGGCTTGACTGGAAACCTTTAAAGAAACCTTATAGTGGCTATGAAGAAGAGTATAGACAAATTTTTAAGCTCCTAACTGGAGTAGAAAAGCAAAGATTGAAGAGCAAAAAGATACGTAGCCATGACGAACTTTTGGAACGTTTCTTATCCATATCATCAACAGCGTATGAAACGCTCAAAGCTCCTCAAGTAGGAAAAGATGAAGAAGCCACTACATGGGCTGAATCCCAATTCAAAAACCTACAGGATAAATCAATAACGTTTGATGATTTCATGCAGCAAATGCATGGCTTTTATGTTTTAGATTTAGTGCCTGAATGTGACGGTCTGCCCATGTATATTGCCATGCATGATGAAGCTCATTTTTTTAGGGCTCAGTTTCTGTGTGATTGTGAAACCATACTGGGGTCTGAGCTATTGGAAATGGCCTATGAGTCCAAATTGGCTGACGAGACACAGGATTATGCAAACAGACTAATGGATGTGGCCGATCGGTTTGCAGAGGAAAATAAATGCTCAGCACTCAAGAACCAGCGTAAACCTCCAGAGAATGATGAAGATACACCGGAAAGCAAAGCTCACATCCTTTTTTCGGCAGCAAAATGGCTCAAATTTTGGAGTAGTAGAGGGCATGGTATGGAGGCCGATTTCTAAGGAGTAATAGTCACATCAAGTTAAGGCTTCAAGGTTTATAATGTGCTCGCCAGAATCTTACGTTTTATTTATTTACTTATGCAAGTGTTATTTTGCAGTATTGTAAAAGCATGAAAATATTCTTTAAAAAGGTATTGCTGGCAATTATATCGGCTCTGACAGGTTTAATCTTAATACCTATATTGGCGGCGGAGTTTGATTTTATTCGGATATTCCCCATTCTAATAATTTTTTTTCTCCCTATATATAGCCTCATATTAATAATTTTATTTGAATTAATAATTAGAGTAAAAGCTCTTCATTTGGTTTACAATTTTATTTTTGGATTCAGAATTTTCTATATTTTTTTTGGACTATTAGTAGTAGAATGGATAATTATGTGGAAAGTAGACCCACGGTATGATGTGGTTTTTGCAGCACAATTTGCAACGGGTATTGTACCGGCAATAATTGTATATGCGAGATTGGGGAATAGGTGGAATATACTGCCTGATGCTACCAATAATGTCCATGGCTGATAACAACTAAAAAATAACAATGCAAGAATTTAATTTCAATGACTTCTGGGAAGATAGTGCTTACGCGACGAATAAATATATTGGTGAGTTTCCGTCAGAGGAACTGATAGATTCTGTTGAAAAGGAATTAGGCTACAAGCTTCCTGCCTTTTATGTCGAAATGATGAAACTTCAAAATGGAGGCATCCCCAAAAACACCTGTTTCCCAACCAAAGAATCAACTTCATGGGCAAATGACCACGTGGCAATAACAGGAATATTAGGGATTGGGAGAGACAAAACTTACTCATTATGTGGTGGGCTGGGTAGCCAGTTTATGATTGATGAATGGGGTTATCCTGACATAGGTATATGTATTTGTAATTGCCCTTCGGCCGGACATGACATGATCATGCTTGACTATAGAAAAAACGGCTGGGATGGTGAACCCGAAGTAGTCCATGTTGATCAGGAATCAGATTACCGAATTACCTTTCTTGCTGAAAATTTTGAGTCCTTTATTAAAGGGTTAGTCCATGCTGATGTGTATGATACGTCCGTAGAGGATCTAAAAGAAACACTGGAGGAATTGAAAACAGGGAGCTATTCGGACCTGTTGAAGGAGTTACTGCAGAATGAAGAGGGACTGGACAGGCAGTTGAGGAACCTGTTGATAAAACTGACAGAAAAGAAGGGGTATTTTGCACTTCATGCGGATGAATTGTCCCATTTAGTATATGATGTGCAGTTTTATCTTTACTCAAAGCACAAAAAGGTCTCATCCAAAGAAGAATATCTTAAAGAATACCCACAAATGATTGCATTTGGGAATAATGAAATAACCACTAACGGCTACGCCCCAGGTTTTGTGGAAGATTGGATTAACCTTCGAATGGAGAATCAGGAGATAAAGAAAAAATTATTCGGAGGATTTAAATTTGAAAAGGAGTATGAGGCGAAGGTTATTAACGAACTAAAAAGGCATGATTAAAGAGCTGTCAGAGAGATCGGATGACTTCAAGCCATCAGATCACTTGCCTCTCAAATAAATAGTAAGCCCATGAATTACCAAACCTTTCAGCCTCATCCCGACTTAGAGTCTCTCATTAGCTGTTACTGGACATTGGAAGTGCCTGCTGATACTGATGCGCAAAGGCAGCGTATTGTGCCTGATGGTTGTATTGAAATGGCATTTATACTTGGCGATGACATAAAACGGTATACAGTAGGGGACGAGTTCATCCTGCAACCCCGGGCGATGGTACTTGGGCAAACGATGGAGCCGTTTTACATAGAACCCACAGGGCATGTCGACACTTTTGCAGTTCGTTTTTACCCTTATGGTTTTGCCAACTTTGTAACTACTCCCATTAAGGCCTTAGCCAATAAAGAAACCCCAATTGAATCATTGTTCGGGGAAAAGGCTCAAGTTCTGGAACAAAGAATAATACAGGCAACAGACATCAGGCAGCGAATAGAAATTGTTGAAGGTTTTTTGTTTGAAATACTGAATGATCAGACGACCATCGACAATATAGTGAAAACAACTGTTGATACCCTTTTCTCGACCCAAGGAAGAGTCACGATTAGCTCAATCCTTAAAAACGACCCATCTAAACGAAGGCAACTTGAAAGAAAATTTCTGAAACAGATCGGTATCAGCCCAAAGCAGTTAGGCAAAGTAATCCGGCTGCAGGCAGCTTTAAAAATGCTGCTGGATGAAAAGGAACAAAACCTTACCAGTGTTGCATACGAAAGTGAATACTATGACCAATCGCACTTTATTAAGGATTTCAGGGAATTCACAGGAACCAGCCCGAAAGAGCTGCTCGGCGATGAGAGCATGCTTCTCTCACGGCTTTTCTATAAATAACCTCAGGAATCTGCTGTCGCATTTTTACAATTTTCACCGTCAGCGGCAATTTACTTTTGTTTAATCAATCCAAAATAGAAGAGAATGAAAAGAACAAAGCACATTGCCCTTGCAGCCATGCTGTCCTTTGCTTTTGCTACAGGCTTCAGTCAGAGTAAGCCTGATAACGAAACCCTAAAGGTGAGTTTAACAGAAAATCAAAAGAGAAATACCATGAACAGTTTTATTTCAATTTTCGAAATTCCGGCAACAGATATTTCACGAGCTATTACATTTTATCAAGCCATTTTAGGTATTCAGATCGAGAAACTGGATATGCCGGAAATGCAAATGGGAATCTTCCCATACGAAGACCAGGCAGTTACAGGAGTTATCATCAAAGCGGAGGGCTACCTACCTTCGGCTGATGGTGTAACCATTTACCTCAATGGTGGGAATAACCTGCAAACTATACTGGATAAGGTAGAAGAGAACGGAGGTAAGGTAATCGTACCTAAAACACCACATGCTGATGATAGCGGATATTTTGCCTTATTTCATGATTCGGAGGGGAATAAAATGGGCTTGCATTCTATAAATTAAGCAAAGCGGTTACCCTCGGGGGAAGTTGAATTAGAACGGGTAACAAACAAAACTAACAGCTTTACTTCCCCATTGGCTGTCCCCCGACAGCCCCTATACCGGCTAAGTTAAGACTACAAGCAATAAAAAAGACGTGCAGTAAAAGTCTGTCAGGGGACAGACTAGAGGGAGGAATGGTAGCAAACAAAACTAACAGCGGCTTTACTTCCCCGTTGGCTGTCTCCCGACAGCCTCTAATACCGCCTAAGTTTAAGACTACAAGCAATAAAAAGACGTGTAGCAAAAGTCTGTCAGGGGACAGACTGGGGAAAGAGGGTGAGAGAAGCTGTACGGTGCCTCACCTCGCGGTGTTAGGCTGGTTCATGTTCTCCATGCTTATCTCCATCATTCCCCACATTCAAATTTGAAATTTGAAGGCTCATAGCTGAACTTACTTTTGAAGCTATAGTGCCACCATTCTGTAGTAATGGCCCTGAAACCATTGTTTTCCATCGTTGACTTTAAGAGTTGTCGGTTGGCCAGCACGGTATCGGGGAGGTTGGTATAAGCGTGATGAGCCTCCTGACCGAAGAAATCGAAAGCAGTGCCCATATCAAGCTGGTTGCCTTTTAGGTCTTCCAGGGTGATATCTACGGCAGCTCCTCTATTGTGTATCGATGCCGAAGTATTTGGGTTGGCGACGTACTTTGCATTCGGAAATATTTCCCACATGGCTTTCTGAACATCCAACGGGCGGTAACAATCAAAGAATTTTATTCTGAAACCCTTGCCTAGTAATTCGTTATTGGCACTGACCAATGCTTCGGCTACTTCCTTCCTTACCAGGCACTCGGCACATGGGTAGACCTTCTCTTTTAGAAAATTATCTGCCGTAGCATACTTCATTTCATATGAAAATCCATCAGCATATTTTTGCAGGTTTACAAAGCTGGAATCATACAGCATTGTTTTTTCTACTACCTCCTCAGTTTTAAGAGCATCTTGCTCTGCAATCACTGCCTCTTCCTTGGGCGGATCGGGAATTCTCTCTGCGGTATCCTTTTTATTGGGAGAGCAAGCCAATATCAGTAGCGTTAATATCACTGAAGAGTATCTGATCATTTTAAAGTCAATTTGAAGTGTGTGAATTTACTGCGAATGATTAGGGAGCTTCGATCCATGCTATAAGCGGCTGGGCAACATTCTGATACCTGATTAAGCAGGCCTGTAAACCTTTTGAAAACCCTCTCTGCCTTTTTCGGTAAGGAAGGGGTGGATAAGGTTGAAGTATAGCTGCATATAATAATCTACTTTGTCCTCTTCCTTACCGGTATAGAAAGTTTCGGCATCAGATACCCAGGAGTTAGTGATCATAAGCAAAGCATTAACCAGCATATCCTTGTGCTTTTGTGCTTTAAAAGGCTTCATATATCCTTGTTCTACAAGAAAATCGCCTACATTATGCAGCAATTCTCGTCTCATTTGCATTTGTTGCTGAGAGTGCTTCTTGATGTGATCAAAATGCCTTACAACTTTGGTAATGCCCAGGTATATAAACTTATAACGGTAGATTTCTTCAAATAAAACCTTAAGCCGGGTGAGCATAAATTCAAAATTTAAAACCTCCTTCTCAATGTTCTTAAACTGCTCGTCGACCCGCTGCTGCATGTTAAAGTAAAGCTGAAGAATGATGTCATCCTTGCGGGGAAAATGATAACAAAGATTACCATAGCTTATACCTAGCTCATCACTGATATGCTTACTCGAAACGGCGGTGATACCTCTTTCATTAAATAATTGAAGTGCCTTTTCAAGTATTCTTTCCTTGGTCCCCATATCCAGCTATTTATAGACAATACTATAAAAATAATGCGAATAAAAAAATTAGGCATTTATGCCTAATTGTTGGTCCCGATGACTATCTTTGTTTAGGTGAAAATGCCTAATTTGAATGACAATGACAGAAAAGATACAGGAAGAATATCTTAAACCCGGAGTTTATATCAATTCCAACCATCCCGATGTAATTCGCTTTGCCAGGGAAAATACTACAGACTATGATACTATTAATGATAAAATAAAAGCCCTCTATCATGCTGTGAGGGATGGCTTCAGGTATGATCCTTACCAGCTCGATTTCACTACGGAAGCCATAAAAGCGAGTCATATAGTTGGCCGTGATTATGGCTATTGTATAGAGAAGAGCTGCCTGTTTGCCGCAGGAGCACGAGTATTAGGTGTACCGTCAAGAATGGGTTTTGCCAATGTGAAAAACCATATTGGTACTGCCAAGCTTGAAGAGGTACTCAAAACAAACCTGCTGGTATTTCATGGCTATGCGGAAGTGTGGCTAAATGGTGGTTGGGTTAAAGTGACGCCTGTATTCAATAAGAGTCTTTGCGACAAGCTAAATGTAGAACCCCTGGAATTTGATGGTCAGGAGCATGCCGTATTCCAACAATTTAGCAAATCTGGGGGCAAGTTTATGGAGTATGTCCATGATTACGGCAGCTTCAGTGATATTCCCTATGAAATGCTGATTGATGAGCTCGTAAAGCATTATCCTCATCTGGCAAAAGTCATTATTGATCAGCGTTCGATAAATCTTAATACCGCCGGGGAGCTAATCAAATCTTTGTATCTATCCTGATCAGCGAACAGATAATAACTAAGTTTTAAATGGAGATATAAAAACCGGCTCATTAATACAATAAAGCCGGTTTTGCAATTCGAACGAAAGTTACTCTATCACTAACTTTTTAGTGACTTTGTTATTTTCATGTGCCAGTTGGAGAATATACAACCCGGGCTGTATGTCGTCAGTTAAGTTCCATTGCAATGCAATTTTTCCTTTCACGCCGCCTATATCAAAGTCTTTCACCTTTTGGCCAAACATATTATACACCGACAGCATTGTATTCTCATCTCTTACCGTTACTACCAAATTAATACTGCCTTTGCCTGGGTTAGGGTAAATATTGTCTATTGATAGTGATTCAGAGACACTGTTCAGCGCTGTGCCTTCATCACCTGTAATGGCAATGCTTGTTAAAACAGTTTTTGCAAATGAACCTCCGTTGACATTCACCACAATATCATAGATACCTGCTGACAGTTTATCGCTTACTTCAGCGATAAACTGTCCTTTATGCTTTTTAAAAGATACTATTATGGGATTATCTTCAGTTTGTTTCAATTGAAGATCTGTTGTACGGAGCATGGTGCCAGTAACTGTTGCTTCTCCATCATACTTCTTGTTTTTCTGAAAGAGCGTCAGCCCCAGTCGAATGGTCTCACCACTTTGATAAACCAACTTACTGTCGGAGAGGCCTGTAGTCAAATGGGCTTCAACACCGCCTTCAGTACCGATCAAGGCAATAAATGCTTGATCTGATTCGATCCGGTAATCATATTGCCCGGCAGGTTCAACCTCATAAACCGTCTGCCATGTATTGTCCGCCAGGCGCTCCGATACAAGCTGTTTTGATCGGATAATATCACCGGTTGCGCTTTTGACCGTATGCTTCATACCCTTGCCTAGTATTAAAACAGTAGCCTTTTCTGCATTATCTTCGATGGCAAAGGGGGTTTTACCGGCACCACCGGTAACAACCTGCATATTACTGGAAATAATAGCATTTGGATTGTATTTATCAGGAGTGGCGTAGGTTTGGCCTGCCTCGTTGAGGTTAGCCTTTATATGAGGCCATGCTTTGCTCCCCCTGGTTATTTCATAATGGTCCAGATTGGTTTCATCCGGGCCGGTGTAGTAGGGGATAAATCCCAGAAGATACTCCTTTCTTTGTCCGCCAAAAAGTTCAGTACCACCGGGTCTTCGGCTGCCAGAGTAAGGTACTACACCATCATTTCCACCAGAGGCTTTGCTGCCACCGGCAAGGTAAAGATAGCCTTGAGGAATGATGAGCCTGTTGAGTGGACCGTTGCCCCATGCGCCCAAAGTAGTATAGTGAACAGTATTGTTTACGTGTTCATCCGTAAGTGAACGGAAGTAGTTCATATAACCGCGCTTCAGACAAACAGTAGCGTCATTGTTTTGCATGAAAATAATATTAACCAGCGTTAGCAAAACGCTGTTGGCCAGCTCGGCAATACCGGTTCCAAAATGTGGGGCACTTAATGTAAATACCTGAGAAACCTTGGTATTGGCATCCGAATGTACCAGGGCAGCATCAATATCTACAGCACCTTTACTCCAGCCAACCAATACAATGTTGTCACTTCCATAGTGTGAAATGATCTGATCCAGCATATTGGCAAACATGTTTCCGTTGGTCCACATGTGTCGGTTAGGTGTTAATGATACAAAAGCAGAACGATAACCATCCTGATATACATCCTGGTACATGTTGTCATTACCTTTAAACCACACGCCGGCGTTGGTAGCGTAACCATGGACAAAGACCATAACGGGCTTGTTCAGTGCATTGGGTGGTATCTTTCCATAATAGATGGTATTGACATCATCACCTTCCCATAAGTCGATGCCTACAGGAATAAGCTGCACACCTTCATCAGCATCCGGATGGCCCAGGTTTATCTCACGAGCGGTACCATAATCTTCAATGTCGGGATAGTCAAACTGTGCATGCAGATGCTGAAACAAAAATAAGAATGCAAGGAATAGTAAATTGAATTGGATTTTCATAAGGGTTAGGGTTTAGGTAGGGCTTTATTTTGCCTGGTATGCATGCATACCATTAATCTTAATTTACAAATTTTCCATCCTTAATCAATGAGGATTTAGTGCACAGAGCGGGCAAAACTGGCATTTGTAATATATTGTTAAAATCTCAGGCTCATCCTGTATTAAAAAATGATATTTTAATGTTGAAAAATGTGTATTTGATAATACTTTTGTGACACGTTGGTTTTTCTCGGTAAAAAATGAAGCACTCCTTTTTTTTAGCTTTTCTTGTTCTATTTGTATTTACCTCAGCACTGGCCCAGTTTGAAGAAAGCTATATCCCGATGGATTCCCTTTCCGGAGAACAGTATGTATTGATCAGTGCTATTGAGGCGGATATTGCAACACTGAAAAAGAATGCTCCCAGGCAGGTACGGTCTGAGATGAAGGATATCTACGACAGCCGGGCTGAATCATTGATATCACTGATTAAATCCGGCCGTTTTCTGAATGATAAAGAATTGAACGCTATTATTCGGGATATTTATAAAGAAATAAAAATAACTAATCCACATGAGGGTTATCCGGTAAGGTTACTGGTATCAAGGTCGCCGGCAGTTAACGCTCAGTGCTGGGGTGAGGGTACTATGATAATTAACCTGGGCCTCTTAGGCAGGGTATCTTCCCGGGATGAGCTGGCTTTTGTAATGGCCCACGAAATGGCTCACCAGCTCCTGGACCATGCTAACCTGAGGATCAGGGCTTCAATGGAACGGTTGAATGATAAAAATTTAAAAACAGCCGTGGAAGAGTCGGGTAAGCTGGAAGTGTTGAGGAACCTCACCTATGAAGGTTACAGGTACTCCAGGCAATATGAAAAGCAGGCAGACTCGCTTGCCGTTGAACTGCTCAGAAACACCAAGTATAACTGGAAGATTTATGATGGCGTACTCTCTATCCTCGATTCATCGGCTTATCCTGAGTATCGTAACAAACCTGATATCAGGAAATTTTTCAACTTCACGCAATTCCCGTTCAACGACTCTTGGCTTTCCAAACCTAAGAGTGCATTTGGTAAAAGCAGTGGCGACAGCTTTATATTTAACCCCGATTCTGTTCAGTCGCATCCGGATATAGCTTTAAGGATACAATACCTGGATTCATTGTTCAAGGGTGAAGCCAGGACTACGTCGTACAAACTGGCTGAAAGCTTGCAACAGCGGGTTGACATGGAGATACCATACAGCGCTTTTATGCTCGAAGATTATGGACGGGCCATGTTTTATACCTTGCAGATGCTAGAAAAGTATCCTGACAATAAGTTTCTAAAGTCTCTCCTGGCGCAGCTTTTCCTAAATCTTTATACAGCCAGAAAAGAACATACTTTTAGCCGCTATGTCTCTGTATCTAAATATCAGCCCTATCTGATGGAAGAGGTGTACACATTTTTAAACAATCTTCGGCTCTCAGAGATAGGGTACATTGCTTTCAATTATATCAACAGAGATAGTTTTTTTGACAAGGAGGATAAAGTCCATTATCAGATGCTCTGGAAAATCAGTCATGAAATGGAAATCGAAGATGTATGTGACAAAGTAGAGGCAGCTTACACTGATAAGTTTCCACATGCGACCAAATTGTCGGCGAATTAACACCAATGAATTTTTTATTACAATCTATATTTTAACAACTTATAATGAGAAAATTAGTATTTTTTTTCTGCATGCTGATGGCAGCGGCAGCAGTTAATTTTGATGTAAATGCCCAGGGCAGAAAGTTTGACGATATCCTGAGCATCAGATTGAGAAGCTCCGGTACTATAGTAGAAAACAATGAAGTCAGGGGTTACTTCATGTTTTATAATGTGGATAAAGGAGCCAAAGGCAAAAACATTTACTTGCTGAGGATTCTTGACGAAAACCTTGATGATTTCAAAACCACAACCATTGAGGAAAGCAAATATGTGACCCTGCTGGAGAGTGTTTACAATGGCGAGGCTATTATGCTTAAATTCATTGATTTTAAAGGTAAGCGACTGATTTTCATGAGTTATGATAAGAATGCAGAGTTGATCAGTAAAACGGAAAGAGAAGCTGACAAGATAGAGCTGGCCTACTACAACAATGTGATTAGTACCAACCAGGAGGCCAATTTCCTTGCAGATATTACCGGTAAAGGTTTTGCTGATTATGCCATGATCAACTCTGGTAAAGGGTATGCCATCAATTTTATATCTTCAGAAAAAGGCGGTAAGAACTGGAACAAGGTCTCTACCAATACCAAGACTTATGAGAGTGCTGCTTATCTCTGTAATTCAGAGGACCTGATCTTTAATCTTGTAGCAAAGCGTCCGGGGCGCATGAGCACTAAAGTTGAATTTGCAGTTAATGCTTATGACATAGAGACTGGAGTTAAGGCGTTCGAAACTGACTTTAAATCTGAAAAATATAGCGCACAACCTTTAAATGCGTATTACAATAAAGAATCAGGGCTGGTAAACATCATTGGTATATATTATGAGCCGGATGTAAAAACTATCAAAGACAATGGCCTTGGTCTTTTCAACTACAGAATAGATCGCCAGGGCAATATTGTAAGTGAAAAATACCTGAGCTGGGCACAGGATTTCAGAAAGTTTGTAACAGTGGATAATGACGGCCGGGTAAGCAATGACAAAAAAAACGGGTTTATTTTCTTCCACGATATTATTCAAAACCCTGACGGATCAATCATTGCAGTGGGTGAGCAATACAAAAAGGCTGCTGATGCAGCAGGCATAGCCATGCGGGCGATGGGTGGCGCAGCCAGTACAGTGAAAATGGTTATCAATGATATGATCATATTCCACTTTAATAAAGACTTTGGTATCAACACCGTGGAGTTCGTGGAGAAGACAAAAAGCGATTTTACTCTGCCTTATGGCGCTGGTTTTAACAACATCCATATGCTTAGCAATTTAGTGAAGGCCTATGGCGGCTTTGATTACTCATTTACCAGCAAGAGTACGGAAAAAGGTACTTCATCCATTGGGTATGTAGATTACGAGAAGAAGCAAGGAGCAAAGAATGAATTTGTTTTTGGAGCTATTACTTATTACAACGGCAAATTCTCAAGTGATAAAATAGCTCTGGGAAGACCTAAAGGCAGGGATTGGGTGAGGGTAATGCCCGGTAAGCCAGGATATGTGGTACTCTTTGCTTATGACAGAAAGGAAAAATCTTTAGAGGTTCGTCAGGAAAAAATCAACTACTAGCGTTTAATAATGACCTAAGGGGCAGGCCTCAAAGCATAATTGTTTTGAGGCCTCTTTATTTTTGGAAGGGGTAGAATGGTTGACCCTGCCAATCTCAGTAAGCCCTTATCCTGCTCCAAAATAGATGGTTTAAAACTTTTATAGTCTTTTGCACATTACATAGTAAAAAGGGATGCCAACGGATAAATATGAATTTCAACTTAAAAGGAGGTGCCTTGCTTATCGGGTCATTATATTGGCAGGACGATCTTGTTTTAGGTTCCGGTGATCAAATAAGAAAGTGCTGGAGGCAGAGCAGGTTAAAATTACATGAAGCAGTTAATGTGAGGGTACCAATCCGGTACGGACGGTTTTCATTGCACAACACCTACACTATGATCTTCGATAAGCGGGTGAAGCCCGGTGTGGCCAAAGCTGTACCTTTCAGCAATGCCAACATGGCTGATTTTGGGGAGATCAGGGAGGAAGTAACTGCCATATCCAGAGCAGAAGGACAGTTCGATGAAGGTTTTATCAAAAGTGAAAGGGCCTGGTGTGTTTGTACTGTTCTGTTAAATCCGGCCATAGACAAGTCAGCCAGAACTCATATTTTGGAACAATGGCAAAATGAATTGCAGATGAACGAACCAGGGTACCGGTATTTTAGCAATAATACGGAAAGGTATAGCGTACACAGCACTGGCGAACTTGATGCACCCTGGCCTGAAGAGGCAGCAGCTTTTGACTTTTTAATAGCCACGGCTACCAAGGAAAAGAAGCGAGAAGGAGTAAGTGAGGTAACAGCCGAGGAAATAGCCAGGCATGTCAGTAACCGGCCTTATTTTCACCCTAACCTGGAGCATGGGATAAGCACATATCAGGATGAGGGGATCAAAAGGTTTCTTTGAAGTGCTCTAGCCATCTTATTGATGAGGTCGTGATTCGGGAATGTGCTTTTGCAAGTATAAAGAAACTTCATTGGCCTGTTCTACGATCATCAGATGCCCGCCACCCCGGATCACTTTATAGTTTATTCCTTTTTTCATTTTCAATAGCCTGTCGCGGTCGCCATGGATGCGTATAAGGTTTGTGGGAACTTCCCTGTTCTGCCAGTTAACGATCTGTTTTATGGACCACTTTAGGAAATGCCCGGAGGTTTCCCTGATAATTAACTTTAAAAGGTCCCTGCCATGGGGTGATTGCAGACCAAAAAGGTAATTCGCGAGAAAGTAGGGGGGCTTTAGCATGCCTGCCGGCAACAGATCAACAATAGCAGTTTTGCCAACAACTTTGAATAAAAGGGGAAGTTCCCGACGGCAGGCGGCGGAGCTAATAATAATAGTCTTTTCCGGCTTTACCAATTTATTCATCTCCACTGCGACCATACCTCCAAAAGAGACACCCAGAAGAATAAAAGGCTGCTTTTGATCTATCTGTGCAATGAGTCGTTTAACATATTCTTGTAAAGATTCTTCCTTTTCCGGAGCAATCCATTTTACCGGTACTACAGGTAATGATAAATACTTAAACACTCTTTCATCTGCTCCCAGTCCGGGGATAGCATATATGACCATTTCCTTAGTTTCAGGTCCTGTAAACATGGGCTTAATAGCCGTATTCTTTTAAATCTTCAATATAAAGCCTTGCTTGCACTTTCCAGTCTTCTCTGAGGGTTTCCCATGGTGTGTAGGAGAGGTGATGCTCAAAGTTCAGTACATCACTATTCGGGGGGTAAAACCCTGACAGTCCAATGTATTTTTCATCTTTGGCGTAGTCATACCAAAACGAGAATACATAAACCTTTGAATTTTCCACCATAATATGTCCCAGTAGCTCGATCTCGTCCGGCATTTCGTCTTCATAGGTCATAAACTCGTAAAAGCATATTTTGGCAAACTCATGCTGGCTTCTGTATTTCTTCGGAATTTTATTGGTTTTGCCTGCTTTTACAAGGCTTTCCATAATGGCGTACCGTGTATCCATAGAGGTTAGTAACTCCGAAAGCAGCTTTTCATCTACCTCAATGTCATTGAATATTCTGGCCGTTACAGCACGTGTCCGCATCCAGCCGGTAATTTCACTTGCCAAAAGTTGCCCGGTAAATTTCGCCGTGAAATCTTTATTTTCAATGCTATTGGCTAATCTCAGGTATTGAGTGATCTGGGGGTCATAGTGGTAGCTATAATCAGTTGTATCTGCCTTTACTGTACTTATAAAAGTGGAGAGATCTTCAAAAGAATACCGGGTAAGTTCCTTCAGGTAGCCTTTAACAAATGCTGTTTCCCTGGGATTATCCGACTCTGCCATTTGGGAGGCGATGGACAATATATTAGAGCGATATTCTTCGTTATCCATTAAATCAAGCAGCTTGTCAAAGTGTTGGCGTGCAAGATCCAGTGAATCCGTAAAAGTCCTGAATACAGCCCAGTCTTTTTTACCTAACTGATCCGGAGTATGGTTGATGAACAGCTCCAGAAACATTTCCAAACCTGCATCGTCAGGAAATTTGATGGCACTTGACAGTATGTGAGCCTTTATAATATCGTTTGTGGTTTTGTTTTCATAGAGCTTCTTTAAAACCTTTAGTGATACGGGATCTCCGATATCAGCCAGCTCCTCTATCAGTTTACAGCGGGCACCGCCTTCAATATTGTCATCAGCATATGTGGTATTCAGCCCCTCATAGATCAGCGGCAGATCTTCCCGGGCAAACTCGTAATAGTTAAATGCTCCTATGGATGCCTGGTAAACTGTGTTGTCTGAGGAGCCCAGCCCTTTTATAATTTTATCTGCCTTTGAGGCATACAAATCAAAATTACTCAGTTTTTTTGGTCTTGTGTAAGAGCCGAAAAAGGTATTGGAAGCATTGTTGAAAAGAGCCTCTTCAGCAACATATGCAGCCATATAGAAGAGTTTTTTATCATCCAGCCAAAAGCGGTAGCGCGTTTTCTGATGATTATACTTATTGATAGCTACCACCTCCTTGCCCGGAGCTCCGTTTAAGACCACATCTTTTGAACTTACAAGTGAATCCGTCCATCCGAGTATGTTGTCATCAATAATGCTGGTATAGAAACTATCTAAATGTGTAACTTTAAAAAAATCCTTTAACTCACTGAATTCCAATGAGTAAACGCCTCCTGTCTTAGCATCTTTAAGGGTGTATGTGGTGGTGTTTGCAGTATACCATGTGTGGTCAACAGCCGAGTCGATGGAGACTTGACGTTGCGGAAATATTTTAAGTCTGAAATTTTCCCCGTCAGGGGTATGCTCCTCCAGTTCTTCATCTTCAAAAGGTATGAAGGAGAACGAGTCGAGAAAATTATTTTGTGGCAGGTGTCGTTCGTTTTCATTCAGGTTTTGATGCAACACTTTATACACCCTGTTACCCCTGATATATACCCGGCATATGGTATAATACTTATCCGCGAGCATAATTTCGTACTCCCTGCCCTCCACACCCTGGAGCCAGATGGTGTCAGGTTCGGTCAGTAGCTTACCCACTGTGTTATACTCTTCGACCAAAGACTTGAAAACCTCTTGTTTATCATCAAGGTAATATCCGAGTGGATAATCATTATACGCCACCATATAGTTTGACATGTTTCTGATATCGGTGGAGATGACCAGGTCAAGTTTTGTATCATTCTCCTCATAAGTTCTTTGTGTCTCTTTGGGAGGGATAGGGAAGAGTGCTTCAAAGGCAGCATGTTTATTGCTATAGGCTTGCCACTCCACTGGTTTAAGCCCGGAAGGTTCAAAAGTTCTCAGAGAGCTGAAAAAATAGTCAACATAGATCCGGTCAGGTTCGGTGTCTTTTCTGTTTACATACTGGCAATAGACGATATTATTTTTAATAGTAATGTGAAGAATCATGTGTTCTGAATCGCTGGCACCAACAACTTCTATGGCTGACATACCATTTTTGGTGATCTCTTTTTTTTCAGATACTTTAAAGCTGCTTTTCTCTTTAAACCCTTCCACCATTTTATCTACAATTTCCTCCCGGTTTGCAGTTTTGCTGGCACCGCGAAGATCGATAGTCATTACAAAAAAGCCAGTTTCTGAGATCAGGTCCGGATACATCATCATGTTTAGCCCAGGGAAAATATCAGCAGGAATGGGTGTCCCCGGCATTTTCAGTGCATAGCCTAGATCCTTATCCTTATAATCAAACCACTCCATTTTCAGGGGGTCTATTTTGTACTGATCAGCCACGCCGGTGAATGTTGCATCTACTTTACTTACGGTATAGCCTTCTTTTCTAAGCATGTGGATAACTCCATTTTCACCAGGGAGGTGGGCACATCCTACAGCCGCAAAGGTGGGGGATTGGTGCATCAGCCTTTTCATGCTGTTGGTCATTACCTGGTTTCTACGGACCATGATAGAGTCCATTATGCCATAGCGCTCCACCATTCTTTGTATTTCTTCAATATTGCCCCGGCTGTATACATCTGTCATGTAATCGAGGCTGCGACGGTAGTCATCGGTATTTGATTCGAGCACCTCAATAAGTTCTTTTTTTTGATCTTCCTTTGATGCTCCAAAGAATATATTCGTCTGGTCTTCGACTTTTTCGAGCCCAAATACCTCTTTTTGAAGTGTCTTGGCAATGCCATAGAGATAGGCATCTACAAAGGTTTGTTTGTCGTCGGGCCGGGAGGTGGAAGGGGTGAGTAATGCACGGATCAGTATCGGGTTCTTTATATTAAGCTTATCAAGATCAAAGCCCTTCTCTTCCTTAAAACGCTCATTGAGCTTTTCATATTCATTATCGTCAAAGAGGTGTTTAAAGGTTTGATCATCTTCAAAGTATTTATTAAACACATTATTGAGCATCGAATCAGGCTGAAGTTCCAGGGCGAAATAATCTGTTTTTTCAATTGCATATAACACTGAGTCGCTGAAATTAAAGGCCCGCGCATCTTTAACATGCATGGTGCCGAAAAGGTAGGAGGGTGCTTTAAGGCCGTTGCCATCTATTCGCCAGAGTAGGCTGTAATATTTCTCGTGTTGGGCATGGGTTTGACTAAAGCAGAATGCACTTACAAGCAGAAAAAGAAATCTGAAAGTATTAGAGATCATCAAAAAAGATATTTTAGCAATTAAAAAATATAGCTTTAAAACAAAGCTATTGGAAATCTAATTTCAATCAATATAACAAAAATGGGAGGTACAATTGCTGAAGTGTACCAAAAAAATAACCTCCTGCCAATTTTGTAGGGTCAGGAGGTTAAAACCAAAGCAAACAATGTTGATTTGTTATCTCATTTCATCATTCCAGATTCCTATGCTACCTGCATGGTTGCAGAGTTTTGTAAATCCCATATCAGGTACGGCACAACACGCCTGACCTCTGAGGAGTACGCATGTCCAACACTATGGTATTTTTCATCCATCAGATTCAGGAGCTCAATGGCTCCTATGTTTGTATTTTGACGTTTTATGTCCTGATCCTAACATGTTTTTACAGTTTCACTCAATCTTACCCGTGACTTTTCACACGGTTATTTGAAATTATTGATAGCTTCACTCAGGTCATAAACTTGGGTGCTGAGTGCATTGGAAAGTATACTTGCCCCGGCTGCCGATCTGTAGCCTCCTGCACAGTGTACTACCACGGGTTTATTGCCGTTTATTTCTCCGGCACGCTCCCTTAGTTCAGATAAAGGAATATTGACTGCACTTTCAAAATATTTTCCTTCGGAAACTTCTGATGTATTTCTGATATCCACAATGGTATATTTATCAGGATTTTGTCTGAAATCCTCAATATTCAGAGGTTCGTCGCTTATCAGTTTTCTATGGGCAAGCAGGGCTGCTCCCTTTATATTAGTTTCATACGCGATCTTTGCAGCACGTCTTATGGCAGATTCCAGCTCCTCATTTGTATCGCCCACCATGTAAAATTTTTCATTGGGGTCTATAATTGAACCCAGCCACGTTTCAAATTTATCCTGCTCACTGCCGTCAGGAATGTTAATTGCCCCTTTAAGGTGGCCTGCTTTAAACTTTTCCTGACCTCTCACATCCACGATGATCACTCCTTCGTTTAACGTGTCATTTGCAGACAGGTGAGGTACCTTATTCAGGCTTTCTTCCAGTGGTTCTAGCCCTTTCCGGTTAAGCTCTACTTCATAGGGGAAGTATTTGGGGATAAAGGACTGGCCTTCCAGGTAGCTGTCAATGAAATGCTCCTTTTCTTTTAGTTTAAACGCCCAGTTCTCCTTTTTCTCACGTCCAATTGTACTGTAGAGGTCGTCACTCATGTTTTTGCCACAAAGTGATCCTGCTCCGTGAGCGGGGTAGACCACCACATCTTCCTCAAGCTCGCTAAAAACAGCGTTGAGTGTATCATACATCATGCCGGCAAGCTCTTTTTTGCTCACCTTAATGTTGCCTGCACCTTCCCGTAAATCTGGCCGCCCCACATCGCCTACAAACAGAGAGTCACCGGTAAATACAGCGCTTTCTTTACCTTTTTCGTCTATAAGCAGGTATGAGTTATGATCCGGTGAATGCCCTGGGGTGAAAAGGGCTTTTATGGTCACCTTTCCAACCCTCACCTCATCGTTATGTTCCATGGGTTGGTGGTTGTATGCCACGCCTACCTTAGGGTTTACATAGATATCTGCACCGTGTTTTTTCTGAAATTCCAGGTGACTGCTGGCAAAATCAGCATGAGGATGAGTTTCAAAAACGGCTACTATTTTACCTCCGCGCTCTTTGGCAAAATCAAGGTATGGCTGAGGGTCGCGACCAGGATCAACCAATGCAACCTGCCCGTTACTTTCAATGGCGTAAGAGCCATGTGCTAATGCCTTATCATATATTTGTTTAACTTCCATCGCTGTTTCGTTAATAATTTGATGAATACTTTATTTAATACAAAGCTAATGCGTTTTAAAAGGCCTCTTGGTAACAAATGTTACATGAAACACCTCAAAAAAGCAGCTCTTTTACGATCATAAATGCTCCCATAACCAGCACAAACCATCCAAACCCCCTTTTTAGCTTTTGCCCATCAATGGAGTGGGCCAAGTATGATCCTAAAAATATACCAGCTATGGCCACCAGGGAGAATATGGCCAGAAATGCCCAGTTAATCGGAGCATCTGCCTGTACATCTCCTACAAAGCCTATGAGAGATTTTACTGCTATAATTAGCAGTGACGTGCCCACGGCCATTTTCATAGGTAATTTGGCGAATATTACCAATGCCGGGATGATCAGAAAGCCACCGCCCGCACCAACCAGTCCTGTAAGTGTGCCCACCACAATACCTTCAATGATGATCATGGGATAGTTGAATTTTTGTTCGCCTTTATCCGTATGCCCATGCTGTATTTTCTCCTTCCTGATCATGGATACAGAAGCAAACACCATCAGAAAGGCAAACAGAAGAAGTATGCCGGTGTCTTTGGTCAGGGTAAAACTTCCTGAAGTGAACCATACTTCGGGCAATGCTGGCACCAGAAGCAATCGTGTAAGGTAGACTGCTGCAAATGCCGGAATGGTAAACACTATGCCGGTTTTATAGCTTACCAGACCCTTTCTGGCATAATTAATTCCACCGATCAGGGCACTGAAGCCCACTATAAAAAGCGAGTATGCCGTGGCCAATATGGGTTCTACACCCATCAGGTACACAAGCACGGGTACGGTGAGTATAGAGCCTCCACCTCCGATAAGTCCAAGGGAAATGCCTATGGCTGCAGCTCCAAAATATCCTGCTATTTCAGTTATTGTCATTCCTTTTTTGTTTAACGACGTTTTTAATTCCTGAGCAAATGTATAAGGCAAAAAAAGGAGTGAGCGTAACAATTGTTACAAAGGATAAAAACATATTATTGCAACTCAGATTTAGCATGAAGTGTTTCGGGAAAAAGTAAGGTCACAAATAAGTTTGCCGGTACCTTCATTTTGTCTTGCAGAGAAACCTTGGGTGGGTAATGTAAACCAATGATTCCATTGCTGGGAAACGTTTGGTTTTATTCCAGGAAAATGGTTACTTCCCTGCACTTTTGTTATCAAGTCTTGACTTGTAGAGTTTCTGGATGCCGCCTATAATTTTACACAGAAGCAGATTCTATTGAGAAGGCAGTAAAATGAAACCGCCCTGCTTTATAATAGAGCGGGGCGGGTTTTTTGTACTAATTATGGAGGTCTACAACATGGTTTCAGGCTGACGATAAGAAGTGAGTTTTATACATGATTTCCCTATCTCATTAATTCCGCCGCGCACATTGATAATTTGATCAAAACCTCTTGATTTAAGTATTGATGCAGCGATAACTGAGCGGTAGCCGCCCTGGCAATGCAGGTAGTAAGGCGCTTTTCTATCGATCTTTTCCATGTTTCTGTTAATAAAATCCAGTGGAAAGCTGATGGCACCTTCTATATGCTGCGATGCGTATTCGCTTTGTTTGCGCACATCCAGCACACTCAGTTGCTCAATATCATAGAGGTTTGTGAAATCATGTGGTCCGATCTCGTCAAGGGTGTCAATATCTTTGTCAGAATTTTTCCAGACCTCAAAGCCGCCATTCAAATACCCAAGCGTATTATCATATCCCACCCGGGAAAGCCTGGTGATCACTTCTTCCTCACGTCCCTTATCAGCTATAAAAACTATCGGCTGCCTGAGGTCGGTGACCAGTGCCCCGACCCATGGAGCAAACTTATCCTCTATACCTATCCAAATAGACCCGGGAATGAAGCCTTTAACGAACTCTTCTTTTTTTCTTGTATCGAGTATCAGGGCGTTCTCCCTTTCCACCTTGTTTTCAAAGGTCCGGATATCCAGTCCTACGGTTCCCTGTAACAGTACCTTGTCAAAGCTTTCATATCCCATTTTGTTCATTACTGCATTTTTAGGGAAATACTGAGGTGGTTCCGCCAGTCCGGTGGTTACCTCTTTGATAAATTCATCCCGGGTCATGTCTGCCCTCAGTGCATAATTGAAGCGTTTCTGGTTGCCTAAAGTATCCGTAGTTTCGGCGCTCATATTTTTGCCACAGGCCGAGCCGGCGCCATGACCGGGATAAACAACTATATCATCAGCCAGGGGCATGATCTTTTGGCGCAACGAATCATACAGGTGGCCTGCAAGGTCTTCTCTTGTTAAATTTGTTTTTACAGCAAGATCCGGACGTCCTACATCACCTATAAACAGCGTGTCTCCCGTAAAAATGGCCTTTTCTGTACCCTGTTCATCAATCAACAGGTAGGTTGCAGACTCCATGGTATGCCCGGGAGTGTGTAGTACCTTAATTTTGATATTTCCAAGTGGCAGAACTTCTCCGTCGGCAGCTATGTGGGCTTCAAAGTTTGGCTGTGCAGTCGGCCCATAGACTATGCTGGCCCCGGTCTTCTTTGCGAGATCGAGATGTCCTGATACAAAGTCTGCATGGAAGTGGGTTTCCAGCACATACCTAATCCTGGCTCCGTTTTCTTCTGATTTTTCAATGTACGGAGCCACCTCTCTCAATGGGTCAACAATGGTCACCTCACCCTGAGATTCGATATAATAAGCCGCCTCAGCCAGGCAGCCGGTATAAATTTGTTCTACTTTCATAATAAATGTACTTTGATTAACGATAGCATAAATTTCGCCGGCTGAAGGATGAAACAGTGTAACTTATGTTACTAACAAAACTGACTTTTGTCATGATATGCCCGGGAGACCTTTGCGCCTGTTAGTGAGGCAGCTTATTTCGTAGTAAGCCATAAGTATATGTACCCAGTAGTGCTGCTGCAATCACTACGAGGATTACACTTACGCCATTTCCCAATAAAATGAACATAGGACCGGGGCAGGCACCCGTCATGGCCCAGCCTAATCCGAATATGATACCGCCGTATAAATATCTGGAAACACTCCGTTGTTTCGGGTAGATCTGTATAGGATTACCATCAACAGAATTAAGCTTAAAGCGTCGTATAAGCTGTACGAATACAATACCCAAAGCTATAGCGGAACCTATTATGCCATACATGTGGAAGCTTTGAAATCTGAACATTTCATAAATTCTATACCAGGAGATCACCTCTGCCTTGGCCAGAGTGATCCCGAAAATGATCCCAATGATCAGGTATCTCAATATTTTCATTGTTAAAAAGTGTTTTTAGATGGTGAGTAAAAAAGGTAGTACAAGATAGGTAACGAGTAAGCCTCCTATAAAGAAGCCTATTACAGCAATCAGGGAGGGCAGCTGTAGATCGCTGAGCCCGCTGATGGCATGTCCGGAGGTGCAGCCACCTGCATACCGTGTGCCGAAACCTATAAGAAAGCCCCCTGCAACCAGCATAATAAAACCTCTAACGGTGGCGAGTGACTGCCATGAAAAGAGGTTTTCAGGTACCAGTGATTTACCCGGGTCTTCTATACCCAGCTGTTGAAGGTCGGCGATAGTTTGCGACGAAATGTTTACTCCCCCAGATGGTGTAAGGAAAGCATGCGCTATATAGCCGCCGATGATCAACCCTGCGGCAAAAACAAGGTTCCAGGCCTGTGCTCTCCAGTTAAAGTCAAAAAACTCACAATGCTTTCCTGCTCCAAGTATTGCGCACATGGAACGAAGGTTGGCGGAAAGCCCAAAATTATTCCCAAGCAACAATAAGGAGAACATAACAAGGGCTATTACAGGGCCTGCCACGTACCAGGGCCATGGCTGACTTATAAAATCTATTGCTTCTTTCATTTTACCGGTTCAGTTTTTAATTTCAACCAGCAAAAGTAAGGTACGGGTTATATGAGGTTTGTAACAAATGTTACAGAGAGTAAGAGCAACCGGCTTATCGTTACAGTATTTCTATCTTATTTCTAAACTGCTCTATTTTTCCTTCGTTTTCCAGTTGCTTCAGCAACCTTGAGATTACTACTCGCGAGGTATTTAGCTCGCGGGCAATTTGCTCATGGGTTTTGTGGATCTCAAATGAGCCTGAAGCCTGCTTTTTGTCCAGCAGATACTTGTACAGTCGCTGGTCCATCTTCATAAATACCATGCTGTCGATGGCGGTCAATAACTCGTCAAAGCGTTTCTGATAGGAGGTAAATACAAATTTTCTGAATGAAGGGTATTTCGCTATCCATGCATCAAGTGTTCCCATAGGTATCATCCATAGCAGGCAATCTTCCTCAGCAACGGCATTAAACTGGCTCTTTTTATTTTCGAGGCAGCAGGTTATTGACATGGCACAGGCTTCACCGCCCTCGAGATAGTATAGAAATATCTCGCTGCCATCCTTATCCTGCCGCATCACCTTAAGTGTACCATCAATGACCAGTGGAATTTCACTTGCTTTTGATCCTGGTGTGATTACACTGGCACCCTTCTGCACCTTTTTGAGCCTTCCGACAGTAAGTATTTCATCAATCAGGCTATTTTCAAACTCCTGATTTCGTAAAATGTTGACGATTTCTGTATTTTCATTCATAGCGGTAGCGCTGTAGAGGATTTGATGGCGCTAATTTAGATTTTTGTAATTAAATACCGTTAGAGATTTAATGAGAAAGCCACTTTTTGTAAGTGGCTGTATAGACATAAATTGAAAGAGTTTGTTTTTTTTCTACTCGGCCGGTTGTTCGGCCAGTTTGCTTTCAAGTTCCTCAATCTTTTTGAGGTATTCCTTTTCCTTTCTTCCCATTTCTTCCTGTGTGGCAGATAGCTCTTCCATATTCTGGCGCATTTCCTCTTCCTGGGCTCTCATTTCCTCTGATTGCTGCTGTGCCTGCTCCAGCAGGCTTTTTGTTTTTTCATTTATTTTCACACTGGAAAGGCTTGCGGCAATTATTTCCGCCAGTTTTTCTATGAAGTTGATTTGATAATCTTCAAATTCTTTAAGTGAGGCCAGTTCTATAACCCCAAATACAGTTTCATTTACTACCAGCGGTACTATCAGTACACTGGTGGGCACTGCCTCTCCAAGTCCTGATCTTATTTTGATATAATCTTCAGGCACTTCCTTAAGGTAAATGCTTTTCTGCTCATACCAGGCCTGTCCCGATAGTCCTTCTCCTTTAGAGATGATTTGATTCTGGTGTTTTTGTCTTTTCCACGCATAAGCTGCATAGAGTTCAAGATGAGGTTCGCCAATGGTATTGTTGTCCTCATCATTAAGTACAAATAACTTGCCCTGGTTGGCATTTACGAACTTCACCAGATCGGAAATTACTCTATGGCTAAGTTCACGCAGGTTGTTTTCATTGTTTCTGATAATCTCACCAAAATCAGCCAGACCCTTGGTGGCCCAATTTCGTTTTTCATCCTCTTCATCTGCAGCCTTGAGCTTTTGGTGCATATCAAGAAGTGCTTTTGCCAGTACATCATCCTTGTATCTTTCGTCATACTGCTGGTCCAGCCTGCCTTCCCCGATACTTAGGGTGAAGTCCGCTGCAGTTTTTATCCTTTCTACAAGGTTATTGGTGGCGGCCTGGGTTTCTCCTAGCTCGTCTTCGCTGGCTATATCCACCTCATCAGGAAATTTACCCTGCGACAAGGTAACAATGCCAGCCTTGATCCTTTTAATATTTGCGGTAAGCTTGTTTGAAAACCGGATACTTATAACCAGGCCAGCGCCAAGTTGGACAATAAATACCAGTAGAAAAAAAAGAAGAGTATTATCAATGATGGATGAAGTTGTTGAGCGGATACGGGCTTCCAGATTTTCTATGAGAGGCTCCATTTCATGCACTATGGCCCTGAGTTCTCCTCTCAGTCCGGATTTCTCATTCAACCCCAGTTTCATCTCTGCTTCTACAATCTGGTTGAACGTGCTCTGATAATTATCCAGATTATTGAGTATCGTATTTTGCTGATCTTGAAATACAGCGCTGCTGTCAGTGTTTTCTGCATTTGTTATCGATAACTTAAACTCTTCTACGTCCCGGTTAAATTTCTCGGGATACACTAATTCCTTTCTTAGCAAAAAATCCTTCTCATGTCTTCTAAGGGTCAGCATCAATGCACGGTCGTAGGGGAAGTTCGTATTTTCAACCTCATGGATTGCCTTACGCAACTCACCTTCCAGCCCCCAGTCCTTATAACCCCTTTCTTTGACGGTTTCGCCTATTTGTTTAAGCTTTTCACTGTACTGTTCAATGGTTTTTCTCATAGCATCAAAAGAGTCTTTCAGCTCCATTGACCCGCTTGACGGATGTTGCTTTAACTGCGAAAGTTCCTCCTGTAGCTTTTGAGTAATTTCATTTATCACAGTTAAATACTGGCTTTTACCGGTTTGAAAAAACTCCGGATTGGTTGTTTCCCGCATCAAAAAATCCTTCTCTGCACGTCTCAGTTGAAGTACCATAATAGAGATGTCATCTATTCTTTGGTTCAGGTTCTGGTGGTTCATTATTTTATTGATGGAGTAATAACCCCAGCCTGCTAAAAGGAACGACAATGCCAAAACGGCTCCAAAAGCTGCGATTAACTTGTGCTTTATTCTTTTTCTTATCGATATATTCAAGGTTTATGTATTTTGGGGTGAATACAAAATCAAAAATAAGACTGATATCAGGCAAACTTTACCTGCTTTGCTAAGAGGTATTTGCAGATAGGTTGAGGAGTAAAGTTCGTTTGGAACAAAATTCAAAGAGAATAAGCTTCCTTAAGCAGGTAATGATATATGGGGGATTCATACACTGATAGTTTGTTGCCGTATTTTAATTTAGCTTTAATTTTTAGCTTTTCCAAAGCCAAAACTTAAAGGAGTATCAAACGTTTAAATGATGATTTTGAATTACTAAATTTCTTTCATGAGTGAACCTTTGTACAGGCCTGAGAGACATACCCTTGCACGACGAGAAGAAGTGCATATTACTTCATCCCGTGATTTAGTTAATTATGATAAATGTCAGAATAAAATTTGATCATTGACCTGTTAAAGTTTATGACAGAACAATAGCTTCACAAAAAAATAAGTAATGCCTTTAAGATTAATATTTAACACCTTTCTGATTCTATTGATAGCCTCATGCGGTAATGATAATGAAAAGGTGAAACCTCATTTGGCTACAATTACAGAGTCCGTGTATGCCTCCTTAACAGTACAGCCCGACAGTTTATACAATGCTCATGCGGCCGTGGGAGGTATAGTCGCCAGGGTTTATGCAGATGAGGGTACAATCGTGGATAAAGGGGAGAAGATCATGCAAATAACCAATGACGCTCCTGAATTGAATACTGAAAAAGCTAAACTGGCTCTGGAATTAGCCAGAGACAATCTAAAGGGAAATGCTGCAGTGCTTAAGGAATTAAAAGAGGATATAGAGGCAGCGCGGCTAAGACTGAGGCAGGATTCTGTTAATTTTTACAGACAGAAAAAGCTTTGGGAACAGAATGTAGGCACCAGAAATGAGTATGATACCAGGGAAACAGCCTATGAAATATCACAAAAGAATTTACAAGCCTTGAGAAGCCGGTATCAAAGAACCAGGAATGAGCTGGAAACTCAACTCGAACAGGCAAAGGTTAACTATAAGACATCGCTTGTAGCCAGCCGGGACTATACTGTTATGAGTGAGTTCAGAGGCAAAGTTTATAGCATTTATAAGGAGCCGGGCGAGCTTGTGAGTTTACAGGAGCCTGTTGCCTCCATAGGCAGTGCCGGCAATTTTATTATAGAAATGTTGATTGATGAAGTTGATATTGCCAGAGTTGAAGTAGGGCAACAGGTGCTTATCACTCTTGATGCCTACGAAGGGAAAGTGTACGATGCAATACTCACCAAGATTTATCCACAGAAAAATACGAGGACACAGACATTTACGGCAGAGGCGGTATTTAAAGAACCTCCCGGCATACTTTATCCTGGTCTTTCAGGTGAAGCCAATATTGTGATCCGTAAAAAGAGTAATGCTGTAATAATTCCGCGAAACTACCTGGTGACAGAGAATCGGGTAAAAACCAAAGAGGGACTGCTGGAGGTGAAAACCGGGCTCTATAGCATGGAAAATATTGAGATTGTCAGTGGGCTCGATACCAGTACTTATATCTATAAACCCTGATTTATGAACTGGCCGGTTATTCTTTCCATTTCCAAAACGCATCTGTTATCCAGGTTAAAGCAGTCTTCCATCGCGGCGTTGGGCGTTACTTTCGGCATCGGCACATTTATCATTCTGGTCAGTTTTATGACCGGACTAAATCACCTGCTGGACAACCTTGTACTAGATAGAACGCCACATGTGCACATTTATAATGAGATCAGGCCCAGCAAACAACAACCGGTTGACCTGATAGAGGAGTTTGCTGGAGGCATCAATATAGTGCATTCTGTAAAACCTAAACAGAACCAGGAAAGAATACACAATGCCCTGCCTCTGCTGGATTATTTGCGCAGTGATTCCAGAGTACGCGGTGTAACCCCCCAGGTAAAGGCCCAGGTTTTTTATGTCGCAGGTTCCATTAAACTGAATGGCATTATTAACGGTGTTGATATAATGGAGGAGGTGCGGCTATTTAACATAGCTGATTACATTGTGAAAGGTGAGCCCCAGAACCTCGCAAGAAATGATAATGGTATTCTTTTAGGCGCAGGAATAGCTAAAAAAATGTCATTGGATATGGGGGATAAAATCCAGGTTGCAACAGCCACGGGGGAAATGTTCCCATTGAAAATAGTTGGGCTCTATCAGAGCGGACTTGCGGAAATTGATAATATTCAGAGCTATACCAACCTGAAAACAGCTCAGAGGATTATGGGAGAGGGCAACAATTATATTACCGATATTAATGTAAAGCTCCATAATATTGATGATGCTGTACCCATGAGTAATGAGATCAGGAAGCAATATAATTTAACAGCCGTAGACATTAATACCGCCAATGCCCAATTTGAAGCAGGAACAAGCATCCGCAATATCATTACCTACGCTGTTTCCATAACCTTACTCATTGTGGCGGGTTTTGGTATCTACAACATTCTGAACATGATGATCTATGAGAAAATGAATGATATCGCTATACTCAAGGCTACTGGTTTTTCAGGAAAGGATGTGAAAATGATATTTATCAGCCAGGCCATGCTCATTGGTGTGGTTGGGGGTGTGACAGGCCTTGTTTTCGGTTACTTTATTTCAGTTTTGATCGATCATACACCTTTTGAGACCGAGGCACTGCCAACTATTAAGACTTTTCCGGTAAACTTCAATCCGCTGTACTACCTGATAGGGATTGTATTTGCGATAGTCTCTACATTTTTAGCGGGATATCTGCCGGCGAGAAGAGCTGAGCGCATAGATCCTGTGGAAATTATCAGAGGTCAGTAAATATCATATGATGATCAATGTACTAGAGGCAATAAAAATCAATAAATATTTTACCGATCCGGTGCCTTTTCATGTATTGAAGGATATCTCTTTCAGTATCAGGAAAGGAGAGTTTGTATCCATTATGGGAAAGTCAGGGTGCGGAAAGTCTACACTGCTATACATTTTGTCGACCATGGATTCGGACTATACAGGGGAACTATACCTTTCCGGAGAAAAGCTCACTGGTAAATCGGGTAAGGAGTTGTCTGCTGTTCGCAATTCCGAGATAGGGTTTATTTTTCAATTTCATTACTTGTTGCCGGAGTTTACCATTTTACAAAATGTTATGCTTCCCGCACTTAAGCTGGCTAAAAAAGGATCTGCTCAAATAAAAGAAGATGCTATGCAAAAGCTTGAACTTTTAGGCATCGGTGACCAGGCAGGTAAACTGGCCTCACGTATTTCCGGAGGACAAAAACAGCGTGTTGCCATCGCCAGGGCATTAATTAACGAGCCCACCATTATCATGGCCGACGAGCCTACCGGTAACCTTGACAGTAAAAACTCTGAGAATGTTTTTAACATTTTGCGAAAACTAAGCCATGAGCAACATCTCTCTCTATTAGTAGTTACTCATGACCACGACTTTGCAGAAAAAACCGACCGTATTATCACCATGGAAGATGGACGGATTATTAGTTGATAAAAGTACTGCTCTCCTTATTTTAAATCTGAAAAGCTGTGCCAGAGCACTTTAGGTATGTCCTGAAGGATACGCCATTAAAGTGTTTTACTGCATACAAGCCACCTGATACGCTTTCGGGGTCATTCCAACTTCACTTTTGAAGGCTTTGATAAAGTGGGAAAGGTTTTCAAAACCGCAGTCAAAGCAGACTTCTGTAATGTTGACGGCAGAAGATTTTAATTGTGTCTGGGCAAGTTTTATGCGCTCCTTCAGGATATACTGGGCCGGGGATTCTCCTATAGCCTCCCTGAATTTCTTAAAAAAACTGGCCCTGCTCATACATGCCTTATCCGAGAGCTTGTCAATGTTTATTTTTGAAGTAAGGTTTTCCTTTATGTATTTGATAGTGGCGGCAAGAGCGTTGTTATTTGAAAGAAGGTGGTAGGAGCTTTCGAAGAGCAGGCGCGCCTGGGTTTGCATTAGCCTCACCAGCATTTCCTTTAAAGTGAGTTCAACCATGATGTCCTTTGCTTTACCCTGCTCACTTTTCGTTATCCTTATGATGCGGTTGATGGTGTCAGCCAGCTCCTTATTATTAGTCAGGTGGAAATACGCCGGGTCAATATTCCATTGTCCCCATGTTGGATCTTTTGGATGATATTCATTGAGCAGATCAAAAGTCTTTTGTATTACTTCATCAGAAATAGTAAGTGCTATACATTGAGTAGGATTACCTCTTTTTGCTTCTGGGAAATCTATATTCATCAGTTCTCCCGGAGGCAGGATAACAGACTCACCGGGCAGGTAATCAAATGATTCATGTTTGGCTAACTTCATGATCTTTTTGCCGGAAAGCATGCTCGTCAGCACAAAGTGGTCAAACATAAGATTTACATTCTCCACACTCTGATGAGTCTCAAACAGGTTTAATTCACACATCTCGAATGAATAAGAAGTCCTGTTCTCCACCAGCGTAAAAAGGGACCGTTCCTCCCTGATGGGAAATCTGTCGATAAGGTGCTTATTCATGGGGTAGAGGGTATAATTTAAATTTACATCTTTTCTTTAAAAAATCTAAGGGATAATATATGATTTAAGTCAGTTGATGCAGAAATAGACTGTGAGCATATTCATTTGGACTTGCAGCAAAGTTTTAGACAAATTTATCTATGAACTTATGGCTGTAAACCAAAAAATTAAGGAAATGGAAACAGTAACCCAGAAAAAGGCATCAATAGAAAGGCCTGAGTTCAAACCTCATTACGATCATTTCATCGGGGGCAAATGGACCTCTCCGAGCAGTGGTGAATATTTTGATAACATCAGCCCGATTGATGGTGAGCCTTTTACAAGAGCAGCCAGAGGTAATAAGGAAGATATTAACAAGGCACTGGATGCTGCTCATCAGGCTTTTCCGAAATGGTCTAAAACAGCTGCTGCCGAGCGGAGCAGAGTTATGCTTAAAATAGCAGATATTATAGAAAGTAATCTTGAATATCTTGCCCGGGTAGAAACTGTGGATAACGGGAAGGCGCTCAGAGAAACAAGGGCTGCAGATATACCGTTGTGTGTTGATCATTTCAGGTATTTTGCCGGTGTTATCAGGGCAGATGAAAGTACAATATCAGAGCATGATGAAACTACCATAAGTATCAATTTGCAAGAACCGCTAGGGGTTGTAGGGCAAATCATACCCTGGAACTTCCCGCTACTGATGGCTACATGGAAAATTGCTCCGGCACTTGCTGCAGGCTGCTGTACGGTAGTAAAACCGGCAGAACAAACGCCTACCAGCATTATGGTGCTAATGGAGCTGATTCAGGAGGTAGTACCTCCGGGGGTGATCAACGTTGTGACCGGATTTGGACCTGAAGCAGGTAAGCCACTGGCCAATTCTCCAAGAATAGCCAAGGTGGCCTTTACCGGCGAGACCACGACGGGAAGATTGATTATGCAGTACGCATCAGAAAACCTAATTCCGGTAACTATGGAGCTGGGAGGCAAATCTCCTAATATATTCATGCCCAGTATAGCCGACGCTGATGACGAGTTTTTTGACAAATGTGTTGAAGGAGCCGCTATGTTTGCACTGAACCAGGGAGAAGTCTGTACATGTCCGTCACGGATCCTTGTTCATGAGTCAGTGTATGACCGCTTTATGGACAGGGTAGTGGAGCGCACCAAGTCCATTAAAATGGGGCATCCGCTGGCGGAAGATACTATGATGGGTGCTCAGGCCTCCAATGACCAGTTTGAAAAAATCCTTTCTTATATGGACATTGGTAAGCAGGAGGGTGCAGAGGTTTTGTGTGGCGGCGGGCCGGCTAAGCTTAATTCAGGACTAGAGAACGGCTATTATATAGAACCTACCATATTTAAAGGTACCAACAAAATGAGGGTATTTCAGGAGGAGATCTTTGGTCCTGTAACTTCAGTTACCACGTTTAAAGATACAGAAGAAGCCATAAACATAGCCAATGATACACTTTATGGGCTCGGTGCCGGCTTATGGACGCGCGATGCACATGAAATCTATCAGATACCAAGGGCAATCCAGGCAGGCCGTGTTTGGGTAAACTGCTATCATGCCTATCCTGCACATGCTCCATTTGGTGGATATAAAAAGTCCGGATTCGGCAGAGAAAACCATAAGATGATGCTTAATCATTATCGCAACACCAAGAATATGCTGATCTCTTATGATAAGAATAAACTTGGTTTTTTTTAATCAAATGATGTGTTTTAAGGGTTAAGGTGGGCTGTCTGATGGGCAATCAGGCAGCTCCATCTTACTTTATAAAAAGAGCAAAGCCATGGTTAAACGTATTGAAGCCACAGAAGACGCCCTTGAGGTCATAGATCAGCTGCAAAAACGCTACGGGCCTTTGATGTTTCACCAAAGCGGGGGGTGCTGTGACGGGTCGCAGCCGATGTGTTTTGAGGATGGCGATTTCAAGGTAGGAGAGAGTGACGTACTATTAGGGGAAGTTGCCAATTGTCCGTTTTACATGTCGAGAGACCAGTTTGAATATTGGAAGCATACTCACCTTACTTTGCATATAACAGAAGGGCGTGGTTCCAGTTTTTCACTGGAAATACCTCTGGGCATTCGTTTCATTATTAAATCCCGCTTATTTACAGAAGAGGAGCTACAGGTTCTTGAACAGGAGCAAAATTAGCCTCTTTATTATTCTTTTGTGATTCGGTAAATCATCAGATGCTGGTCATCTCCGGTTATTCTCAGCAGGTATATGCCCCGGGGTGCACTTATATTGGTATTTATCTCGTCAGTGTTGTCATACTGCTCTTTACTTATCAGTTTTCCCGATAATGACCGTATTTCTACTGTCACCTTATTGTAGGCCTTACCCATTGTTATAGAAAGTGGACCATTGGTAGGGTTTGGATAGGAGCGGATATAGTTAGCGGTTAATGCATCTGCCTCTTCCCTTGTTGTGCTAAGTTTCAGGTCACTTTGCTTTTGAATCTGTTGTGACGGCATTAATCCATAGCTCGTCAGGTGAAGTACTATAAGGATAACGATTGGCTTGATATTCATACTATTCTGTTCTGGCTTCTATTATAAAACAGGTAGCCGTACAATTATTATACCCCGAATGATTTTTTTTTATAAATACATGATTTTCAGCTCAGTATTGGAAATGTATTGGTGATACTTTGGCTAGTGATCCGTTGATTATTTGCTAAATGTTTTTTAACCCTGAAAAATTAAACTTTACTTTGATACTTCATAAAATGGCAATTATCAATGGCAGCAAGGGGAGGTTTTTCCAGTAAGTTAGGTTTCATTGCCGCAGCGGCAGGATCGGCGGTAGGATTAGGTAATATTTGGCAATTCCCGTATGTGGCAGGTCAAAACGGTGGAGCGGCATTTTTACTGATTTATGTAGCATGGATATTTTTGATAGGCTTGCCGGTGATGGTAGGTGAGATAGCTGTCGGCAGACGTACTTTGGCTAACCCATATGGGGCTTATAAGGAGCTTGGTGGAAAATCATGGGCATTTGTAGGGCTTTTCGGTATCATTTGCGGTGTTATGATCCTTTCATTTTATAATGTGGTAGCGGGCTGGGCCTTTGGCTATTTTATACAGGTAAGTTTTGGGGATATTCTTAAGGAACCTGACTTTGCAGGCTATTTTAATAATTATGTTGCCGATTATTCCGATAACCTGTTATTCAGCATATCCTTTATGATCCTCACGGCGTTTATCGTTTACAAAGGGGTACAGAAAGGAATCGAAGGCACTTCAAAGGTATTAATGCCCACTTTGTTTGTTATTTTGATCCTGATTATAATCTACGGGCTTACTTTGCCCAATGCTATGGATGGGGTGAACTTTTACCTTATTCCCAATTTTGATCTCATTAATGGGGCTACTATTTACTCAGCGCTTGGGCAGGCATTTTTCTCATTGAGTCTGGGTATGGGGGCATTGATCACGTACGGTTCTTATATAGGCAGGCAGGACAATATTATCAGCTCGGCTACCATGGTTACCATCGCTGATACCATGGTTGCATTTCTGGCAGGTTTAATGATCTTCCCTCTTGTGTTTTCACAAGGACAGTCGCCAAGTGAAGGCCCCGGGCTTGTGTTCGTAGCGCTAATGGGCGTATTCCAGACTATGGATCCTATAATGGCACGCTTTGTAGGAGGCGGATTTTTCCTTTTACTGAGCTTTGCTGCTTTAACGTCTACTATCTCTTTGCTTGAGGTGCCGGTGGCATTTTTGGTTGATGAGAAAAAAATAAGCAGGGGAAAGGCCGTAGCACTGATGGCTATAGTAGTTTTTGCACTAGGACTTCCGAGTATGCTCGGCTTTGGGGCAACGGAATTCTTCACTGACTTTATGTTCTACGAAGGTATAACCAAGTCATTTATGGATGTGGTTCAGGATATATTCTTTGTTGTCAGCCTGCCTTTAGGAGGTTTTTTACTGAGTATTTTTGTTGCCACACGCTGGAAAAGGCATAATATGTCGGAAGAAATAAGCCATGGTAATAACAGGTATATAGGATCAATCGTTGAGAAGTTCTTTAATACCATGATCACCTTTGTTTGCCCGGTTGTGCTTGGTGTTATGTTTGTGCTCACCATGTTACAGAAGTTTTTTGGGATCGAGGTGTTTTAGTGAATCAAATCACTAACTAATATCTTTAGAAGGCAATACAATCGTAAATTTCGTGAGCTTGTTGACTTCGCTATCCAGCTCGATTGTCCCGCTAAGTTTTTCCACCGATTTTTTAACCAGGTACAGACCAAGCCCGTTGCCCTTTGACTTTTGTGAGCCTCTGTAGAAAAGGTCAAATATTCGGGGCTTAATGGCTGAATCAATACCCTCTCCATTGTCTTCAACACTCAGATAAATAGAAGAACGCTTTTTCCGGGCACTGACTTTGATGGTAATATCCCGAGATATGTCACTGAATATCAAAGCATTTTCTATCAGGTTCTTCAATATTATTTTTAGCAGGTTCTGATCAGAGTGAAAAGTAAGACTCCCCTCCATCTGGTTGAGAATGACATAGTTGTTTTTTTCAATACGCAGTGACTTTTTGATTTCATTGATCAAATCTTCCAGGTTGATGGAAGTATAGCTTACTGTGGTCTGGAGAATGACATGCATGGAAAGCAGCTTGCCGAGTATATTATTCAAATTGTTGGAAGTATCCTCAATACGGGTGAAAAACTCCAGGTATTTGGGGTCGGTCGTGAGTGCTTTACCCAGCATAGTCAGGCCCAGCAGACTCGCTGTAGGTCCTTTCAGATCATGGGAGGCCCTGTAAATAAAGGTGTCCAGCTCTTCATTGGTAGCTTTAAGCTTTTCGAGAGTCTGACTTAGGTCTTTGGTCCTTTCTTCAACTTTTTCTTCGAGTTTTGAGTTCACCTTTGTCAACTCCTCATTAACATGAGTGATCTTCTCATGGGCGTTTTCGAGTTCGATGTTCTTTTGAGAGAGCAGTTCATGCTGTTGCATAAGTTCTTCCTTTTGCTCCTCCAGCCTTGAATTGATATCCCTTAGCTCAGACGTCTGCTCCTGCACCAGAGCGGTGAGGGTTTTGTTGCGCTTCTCAATATTGTAAATACTTAAGCGAAATACCCCGAAAATAAGTAGAATTACACTCAAAATTATGCCTAGTATAAAAGCAGAAGTTTCGTAGAAATGTGGTTCTACAATGATGGTTAGTTCAGCAGGATCTTCGTTCCACACACCGTCTTCGTTACTGGCAGTTACTGTGAACCTGTAAGTACCATGTGTGAGGTTTGTATATTGAGCTTCACGTACATTTTGACTCTCCACCCAGTTTTTGTCAAAACCTTCGAGCATAAATTTATACTTTACCTTGGATGGGGAAGTGTAGTTAAGGGCTTCGTACCTTATCGCTATTCTCCGGATATCAGGCTCTAATCGAATCGTATCTTTCTTTATTTTATGCTCTATACTATTGGCAGATACTTCAGTTACAAATACCGGAGGTGGTGTTTCATTGCGCCCCAGAGTTCCGGGTTTAATAACAAACACTCCGTTAAGCGCAGGTATCCATATTTCTCCCTTTGACGTGATTAAAGACTTCGCTGCTCCTGTACATTCTGCCACATCAAGGCCATCCTGTTTATCATACAGCCTGAAACTGATATTACTTATTTTACCTTGCGAAAAATCATTCAGCTCTTTTTTACTGGCCTTTACCACACCTTTGCTTGTTGGCAGCCAAACATCACCGGAGCTGTCTTCAAGGAAGTCAAAGGGAGCATCGGTTGCGAGCCCGTGCGCTGCTGTAATATTGAAAAACCTTTGGCCTTCCATTCTGCATATTCCTGCATTGGTCATGATCCACGTTACATTATCCTTATCAGTGTAAGTATTGAAGATCAGATTACTGGGCAGGCCGTTTTCCTTTGTTACATACTTAATACTTCCGTCTGGCTGTATAATATTGAGCCCGTTTTCATTTGTACCAATTAACATGTTACCCTTGTTGTCTTCCCTGATTGACATGATAAAGTCGGAGTTGAGAAGTGTTGATTTATTGATAATGGTAAACTCGTCTTCTCCGGTCACTTTGGCTAATCCGCCGGCCCGGGTGCCGATCCAAATGGTTCCCTTTGAGTCCTCATAAATGAGTCGCACCTTGATATCCGGCAGGCCGTTTTCCATAGTGTACCATTTTTCTTCACCAGATGGCTTTTTAAGCAATAACCCCATAGAAGTACCTACCCATAGGTTACCCCGGGAGTCTTTTAAAATGCTTCTGACCCGTCGGTCAGGTAAGGTTGTTTTTATGTCAAATGTGCCGACTTTCCCATCCTTTATGGTATTAATAACCCCGCTGTTGGTACCTATAAGTATTGTGTTGCTGTCATACTTGGCTACACTACTTATGGCCTGAGATGCCAGGCCATCCTGTGTGGTATAGTTAATAAATTTACTTTTTCTGATGAGTGCGAGGCCCGTATAATATGTGGTGCCCCAGATCGTTCCGTCTTCATCAACAAAGGCATCTGTAAAAAACTCACCCGGAATGATTTCTTCCAGCGGTAGCTTAAGCCACTCTCGGGTGCCGGAGAGCTTCTTGAATAATCCGCAATCGGTTGTCGCCCAAAGGTTATTAAGCGAGTCCTCAAATATTTTGGTGACAAAACATGCCCCGATTTCGTTAATCAATTCAAAGGTTTTTCCATTATACCGGGCCAGACCTATGTTTGTACCGACCCACAGGGTGCCGGTTTGATCAAAATACACTACAACTACATGATTTTCCGGCAGGCCGTCTGCCACCGTATATACATGAAAATTATTGTCTTTAAATTTAATGAGACCATTGCCCTCTGTGCCGATCCATAGCTCTCCCTGCCCGGTCTTTACAATGGCACTCACCGTAATATTTTCAACAGAAGAGTGGTATCGAAACTTTCTAATCTCGTTGTCTTCGCGATAATACAGACCTTTGCCTCGTGTACCTATCCAGATCCTGTCATCATTATCTATATATAAAGTCTGAACGGACTGAGCTTTTAAGCTTTCATTGTTTTCACTTTTAAACTCACCATTTTCATAAGACATAAGGCCTTCGCCATAGGTGCCTATCCATAGCTTATGGTTAGAGTCTTCCTCGATTTGCGAAATGGCGTTGGAGGGAAGGTTATTCTTTGCCCGATTGTATGTTTTGAATTCAATGCCATCAAACTTCACTATACCATCGAACGACGAGATCCAGATGTATCCTTTATTGGATTTATGGATGTATGTCAGTGTATTAGACGGAAGCCCGTCGTCTGTTGTCCACCGGTCTACATAGTATTGTATATCAGGGCTTCCGGGCATGGAAAGCCGCTTTGATTGGGAAAAGGACAAGTTGCTGCTCACCTGCAACAGGACAGATACAACGAGTAGAAATTTGAGTAAATACGGCATTAAATAAAAGCTATAATTAATGAATATAGCAGATTATTTACGGTTATCCTATTGTAGTATCAGCTTATATATCGTTAGGTACCAATTTGCTTTCCAGCACCTTGTGGATCAAAAAGCCATGCCGATCGTAACCCGTGTTCCGGCAGGCTGATCACCATCTTTAAGGTCCTCAATATGAAAGGTAATTCGCTGCTCTTCGTTGATAAGCCGGAGTCTTTCCTCAGTTAATTTTACTCCCATAGATCTGTGAGCGGGAAAATTCTTTTTCCTCAACTCCATGGCTGCCTGCCGGCCAATTCCGTTATCTTCAATCCGGAAGTAAATGAAGTTACCCTCTTCAAATATATTGACGACCAGAAGCCCCTTCTCTTGCTTGTTATACAGGCCGTGATTAATGGCATTTTCGATATAGGGCTGCAAGAGAAGAGAAGGTATCTCGATGGAATCCGTATCAATATCTTCTTCTACATTTAGCACATATTCAAATTTGTTTTCAAACCGGGCAAGTTCCAGGTCAATGTAGTTTTTCAGTATATCCAGCTCATCCGAGAGCTTTATTTTGTTGTCAATGGAGTGAGTGAGCACACTTCTGATCAGTTTGGAAAAGGTAGATAAATAATTGATGGCATTTACCCGGTCATTTTTGATTATATAATACTGAATGGAATTGAGTACATTAAAAATGAAATGAGGGCTCATTACTGACCTTAGTGCCATGAGCTTGAGTTCGCCAATTTTCTTCTGTGCCTCTGCCAGTTCCTTTTCCTTTTGCAATCGATCGCTTATATCTACAATACTTCCTCTGACCTGCCTTTTATCTTCACCGGGAAGCAGTACCAGTCTTATTTCACAGGGTATTTTTCTGCCCGTGGAGTCCAGGTGTGTCCATTCGAATGATGAGGCGCCTTGCTGTACAGCCTCGGCAAGCCTGATATGCGCCGTTTCTTCTGACCTGCTTCCGTCGGGTTGATACTCCGGACTAATACTTACAGGGCCAAGCTGAAAAAGCTCTTCTTTGGAGTATTTGAACAGCCTTACGGCACTCTCACTTACATTTATAAATTTACCTGTACCCAGGTCGATCACCACCAATGCCTCCGTGGCATTTTCGACAAGTACTCTGTACCGCTCTTCACTCTCGCGGATAGCCCGCTCTGCCTGCACCCGATAGGTTACGTCCTGAGCTATTATGGACGTGCCAATGTTGTTGCCTTTGTCATCCCTCAGCTCCGAAATACTGAGAGAAACGTCAATAATTTCACCATCACGTCTTACCCACTGTGTTTCATACTGTTCTATTGAGCTTTGTGTGCTGATTGCCCTGAAAAATCCCGGGTTTGATTTTCTTAGATCATGCGGAGTAAGTTCGGCCAGTGTTCTTCCTAAAGCTTCCTGCTCAGTGTAGCCAAATATTCTTGCAGCACCAGGATTCCATGAGTTAATGTTATTATCCAGAGAGGTACTGATAATGGCATCATCCGAAGAAATGATTATGGATGATAGCAGGGCTTGTTTTTCTTCAAAGCTCTTTCTTTCCGTAATATCTATCAGGGTACCAATAATGGCTTCACCTCCCTGGTAGGGGATGAGGCTGCCAAATATCTCAGTCCATACTACTTCATTGTTGCTTTTGACTCCTCTGATCTCATACCTAATGCTGTCGGCTTTGCGGTTAAACCGGCTGTCAATATTCTTATATAAAAGGTTATGGTCTTCCGGGTAGATGAGTGCTTCTATAGGCAGCTCGTTGACTATCTCATTGGGTTCATATTGAAAAATATCAGCAAATGCCGGATTAACATAATTGTATTTTCCCTCTTTAAGGATATAGACACCAACCAGTGATTTTTCAACCAGTGTCCTGAACCGTGTTTCTGCCTCCATCAACTCATTTTCAGCCTTTTTTCGGTCAGTAATATTTTCTATCTGAGTAACAAAGTACAAAGGTATACCGCTGTTGTGCCTGACAAGGGAAACGGAAATATTCACCCAGATCACTCCTCCGTTTTTATGAATATACCTTTTTTCTCTCTGATAGCTTGACCTTTTCCCCTCAAGGGTTTCCCTGAAAAGTTCCATGTCCGGACCGAGCTCTTCTGGAAGAGTGATATCCTGAAACTTGCGGTCCATCAGTTCATTTACTGTATAACCTGTTATTTGCGAAAGCTGCTGATTAACTTTAAGAAAGCGCCCTTCAAATGACACCAGTGCCATACCGATAGCCGAATGTTCAAAGGCAGTACGAAACCGTGCTTCACTTTCCTCCAGTTGTTTGTATGCCTGTCTGAGGTCAGTCAGGTCACGCATGATCACAAGTATGCGGTTATCGCCTGAGGTTTGTACGCTCACCTCAACTTCCACTATAGAGCCGTCCTTTTTTAAGACCTTGGTCTCGTAATAAAGGTGTTCTTCATCCTGCAGGTTTTTGTGGTTCAACGGAAACTTATCAGCATCCCTCTGATCAAAGAAGTCAAGGATGCTTCGCGTTACCAGTTCTTCTTTTTGAAAGCCCGTGAGTTTAATAAACCCTGTGTTTACATCAGTGATCAGGCCCGAAAAGTTGATTATTAGAATAGGATCAAAGGCTTTTTCGAACAGACTGCGGTACTTAAACTCTCTTTCCCGAAGTTCCTGATTAACTTTATTCAGTTCATCCCGGGCCTGAGTTTTCAGTATTTTGTTTTTGAGGTCAAGTTCGTGAAGGAGCTTCACGTTGAAATCATCACCCTTCTCGACTAATATTTTAAGAGCCAGGCAGCTTCCGCTGATGATGATGTAAGCCATAAAGGCACGGATAGGTGTAAAGCTGTATCCCGGATCAGGTATACCTACTGCATGATAGCCAATGCCGGTCCATGTAAACAGGGTATCGGCAAATACGAGGAGCAGGAAGCTTGGTAAAATAGCCAGAGCAAGTTTAAAGGGAGCATTTTTCCCGAAAAGCAGGTAAGGGATGCAACCGCATGCCAGGATGTAAAACCTGAAACCATCGTACGTAGTAGCCGGTATACTTTCGCTTTGCCGCATAAGTGTGATCATATGGAAAGCTATGAGCATGGGGGGCAACCATGAAAGATAAAACCTGTTAAAAATATGAAAATGCAAATGATTGAATGCGAACGGAATGGTAAACAAAACCAGTGCTACAGAGGTCTCAAACAGCGTAGCCAGGTTATGGTTTTGAGGGATGATAACAAGAAGCAGGATATTGACACATGAAAGTATAAATGCCACATAGTTGGATAAAACTATTAGCCTCCTCTCCGGATAACTGAGATCGTCCGTAACGCCGGTCTGGAAGGGTGCTTTTATGGATAAGGCCACTATGTTAATCTTTTAAATGAAAATACTTATCTGATGTTGCAATTGCTAAAATTAGTAATTAATCTCTGCCATCCATCTCAAGATATTTACAAACTGCATAAGGGATATCGTTCAGCGGCAGCACATCTTTTACACCTCCGGCCAACACAGCTTTATAAGGCATGCCGTATACTACGGATGTTTCTTCGTCCTGAGCAATCGTATAAGCACCATTCTGATGCATGGCCTTCATTCCGGTGGCGCCGTCATCTCCCATACCTGTCAGTATGATGCCAATACTGTTGTGCCGTACAATTTGCGCAACTGAATTAAACAATACGTTAACGGAGGGACGGTGCCGGTTTACAAGCTCACCGCTTGTAATCTTGATAATCCGCCTGGAACCGACCTGTAATATTGACATGTGGTGGTCGCCCGGTGCAATATAAACGGTATTATTGAGCACTGGCTCATTATTTTCAGCTTCCTTTACATGCAAAGCACAGGTTTCATTAAGCCTTTTAGCAAAACTTGTGGTGAATTTTTCCGGCATATGCTGCACAATCAGGATCGGGGGCATCTCGGCAGGAAGCACTTCAAGAAATGATTTTATAGCCTCCGTACCGCCTGTTGAGGCACCTACAGCAATGATCGAAGATTGTGGGAATCTCACTTTTTGCATCCTGCCAGCAAGAGTGCTTACGGTAGTTGAGGAACGTTCTGGCCTTGATGCATTTGGTCGGGGTGATTTTTGCCCTGCATAAAAGGCTGACCTTACTTTGTCAACCAGGTTGATGCCCGATTCGGCACGATGTCCTTCGGTGCTAAGGTCGGGTTTGGTCATTACGTCAACAGCACCTATTTCCAGGGCTTTCAGAGCTATACGGGCACCATCGGAAGTTTGGTTTGAAATAACCACCACCGGCATTGGAGCCTGACGCATAAGCTTAGACAGGAAGGTCAGACCATCCATTTTGGGCATTTCTATATCCAGTGTGATCACATCGGGCTTTTCCTTATGGATTTTTTGAACCGCGATATAGGGGTCGCCGGCAGTACCGATAACTTTGATGGAAGGATCAGTTTCGAGTATAGCTTTGAAGGTTTGCCTCACCAGGGCGGAGTCATCCACAATTAATACTTTTATGCGGGTCATAGGTTTAGCTTTTGATAAATAGTAGGTTGAATACTGCGAATGGGCAGGGAAGTGCCAATTGCTGTTTCGGAGTGGCCCAGAAACAGGTATCCGCCCGGCCTGAGTTTCGCAACAAGTTTTTCAAGTACCTTGCGCTGAGTTTCAAAGTCAAAATATATGATTACATTTCTACAAAAAATAAAGTCGAAGGTATCTTCAAGTTTGTAAACTGGATTATTCAGGTTCAACATACCTAATCTAACACGGGCTTTGACATCGTTGTTGGAAAAAGTGGCTATCGTGTCGTTATTCTGCAAACTGAAATAGCTGTTGAGTAGGTTTTTAGAAAGCCCGTGAAGTTCTTCCCGCCGGTAGGTTCCTGTAGCAGCCTGTAATAGGGAAGGCCTTGAAATATCTGTTCCGGTAATTCTGTAATCGAAATTGGGTTGCTGCTTTTTAAACTCATGAAGTACCATGCCCAGTGTATAAACCTCCTCACCGGTCGAACACCCTGCACTCCATACATTCAGCCGCTGGTTACCTGAGGTCTTAGGGCAATACAGCGGCAATATTTTGTTGATAAAATTAAACTGATAATCTTCTCTGAAAAAGCTGGTTTTATGTGTAGTGACCAGATCAATGAAATTTAGGTATTCATCAGTTTTCCCTTCATTGAAAACATATTCTATATAGTTTGAAAAGGACGTCATGTTCAGGGCATGAAGTCTTTTCAGGAATCTCGATTCGAGCATGATCTTTTTTTCTGCCGGAATCCGAAGACCGTATTTCTTTTTAAGGTAGCTCGTGATACGATCGAAATGCTCATCACTTATTTCCCGTGATGTTATCATTTCTGGCTTACCGGATTCCTGTGGTTTCATATGTTTTTTCTTTACTGAGAATCTTACTTGACAAGTCTATAATTACAGAGGTATAACAGCCTTCTTTGCTATCGATATCGATAGGCATATTTAGCCGCTCCAGGGCCACTTTGCTTATAAAAAGTCCGAGGCCATTACCGGTTGACTTTTCATCACTGATATGAAACATTTCAAAAACCCTTGAAAGCTCTTTTTCGGGGATGCCAGGTCCGTTATCACTAATTTTTAATAGTGTTTTGCCACTCTCCTGGATCGTGGTAATACAGATTTTACCGGGGCCGTTTTCACCATTACGATAATAATGTAAGGCATTTTTAACAATCGGGTCAAGGCCTTTGAGGAAGAAATTGAGGTCTGTCAGGAGTATAGTACTTCTGTCAATATTCAACTCAATGTTATGATTTCCGTAAGGATGTCGTCTGATCAGGTTTTCCAGGGCGAAGTGCAGAGAGAAAGTCCGTGGATTTAATGACAAGGATCTCAGGTTGCCTATCCGGGCTACCTGTTCATTGATCCTGCACATTTTTCCGATAGAATCTTCAATGAGTTTCAGGTATATATTCCGGGCTACTTCCGGGTGTTCTATTTTATGGAGGTTTAAAAGGCCTTTGAGCGTACTCAATGGAGCGCCCAGGCGGTGTGATGTCTGGTAAAAGTAGCTTTGCAGGTCTTTCTGAGCCTCAATAAGTTTTGTACGTTCCTTATTCAGATCTTCCCTGAGTTTTTGCTCCTGTTCGCGTGTAGAAATATGAGCTTTGCTGATATTGATTTGTGTAAAAACGCGGGCAAGCATTTCCACGGTATTGAAAGGTTTGATAATATAATCCGATGCACCTGCCATGAGGCCTTTTTCAAGATTGTTATTATCCGATGTAAGTAGCAAAACCGGACGATAATGATAAGCTGGTATGTTTTTGATAATACTGCAAATATCTAACCCGCTACTGTCGGGGAGATGAATATCCAGAATAATCAGGTCATAAGCTTCTTTGCGAGCCAATTCCAGACCCCGTCGCCCGTTTTCAGCATATTCTACCTTACAGTCGTGCTTAACTAAGATGGAAGAGATAGCATTGAAAATACTCTTCATATCATCGATTACCAAAATAGTATAAGCGTGAGCCATAGTGTTAATTTTTAAGTTTCAGAGCATTTAATATCAATGCTGTACTACCATCACCGAGAATTGATGCCCCCGAAAAGCAGTCTACAGGCTGCAGGAGTTCGTTTAACGGTTTATATACAGTTTGGTATTGCCCCGCTATTCCATCCACCACTACAGCCACCCTTGTATCATTTTTATTCACTACTATTACCGTTTCTTTTTCCGGATATTCTGTTCTGTCAAAATATTCACGAAGAGAAAAGAATGGGATCAGCTGCTTCTCATAGCGTATGTGGCGGCTTTTCTTATCAAAAAGGTTAGTATGAAGCTCTTCATAGCAGTATTCCACTTCGCTGACAGGTATGAGATATTTCTGATGGTCTACGTTAACCACGAGTGTGTCGAGAATGGTGAGCGTCAGAGGTAGTCGCAGTGTAATGATTGTACCCAATCCTTTTTCAGAACTGATCTCTACATCGCCCCGCAGGGCATTTACTTCTTTTTTAACTATATCCATACCCACACCTCGTCCGCTGACCGTGGTTACTTCACTGGCTGTAGAAAAACCCGGCGACATCATGACGTTGATCAATTCTTTTTCCGTGTAGGTTTGCTGGGCATTCAACAGGCCTTTGGCAACTGCTTTTTCCCTGATTTTGTCAAAATCTATTCCGTTTCCATCGTCCTGCACCTGGATAAATACGTGATCACCACTATTGTAAGAATACAGTTTGAGTAAACCTTTTTCCGGTTTGTTTCTTGCCACTCTTTCTGCCGGTTGCTCAATACCGTGATCCAGCGCATTGCGGATGATATGCATCAATGGGGCCTCCAGAGCATTGATAATACTTCTGTCCAGCTCAGTATCCAGACCTTCTGTAATGAACTCAACATCTTTATGCAACTCTTTGGATACACTGCGGATCAGGCGCTGAAGCTTTACCTGTAGTATACTTAAAGGCACAAGCCTGATATTAAAAGCTGAATCCCGAAGTCTTAGTGTAAGAAAATCAAGCTTTTCCATGGCTTCAACCACTCTGGTGTTGCGATTATCACTCATCAGGTGTTGCAGCTCCGACCTGAAAGTGACGAGCTCACTTACTATATTGATCAGCTGGTCAAGCTTGGGCGTGGAGACACTTATATGCCCTTTGTTCTTTTTTGATTTTTTGGTTTCAAAAGAGAAAGTCTCCTCACTTTCACGAGCTTCGTCCGCAATTTGCGAGAGGTGGATTTCCTCGGCCGCATGCTCGTGGGATATTCCGGCAACATCTATCTCAAAGAGTTGGGGAGACCATGACTTCAGCAGGTCTAATCTGCGGTTGATCTCTTCATCACTCAGGGAGATCCTTTTGGTATATTGATCGGACCCAAATTGTTCGGGAGAGGTTAGTTCCAGTATTTCATACTCGTTTTCGCCCAGAAACATAAAAACATCCCTGATTTCTTCCATTTCCTGTTCGGGAACAAGTAAAACTTCAAACCATGAAGAAAGCTCTTTTGATTCCAGTTGCTTTTCCAGTGATACAGACTCATTGTGTACAATGATTTCCGATTTGCCGAGCTCTCTGATGTCATCAAGTATGGCGTTCAGGTTTATTCCTCGTTTAAAGATATTGCTGTCGGGTGTGAAGAATATGATCACAGCTGCCGGCAGCTGATTACCTGATGCCGCGGCGGCATTGTCACTGGCGGGTGACGAAGGTATTTCTCTCATGACCTGCACCGTCTTAACGATCTTTTCCACTTCATCATCAGCGGGCTGACCCTCAATCAGGTCTGAGAGCACATCCACCGAATGCAATGTAAGGTCCATGGTTTGCTCGTCATGAACCCTGATACCGTCTCTGATATCAGAGTAAAGGTATTCGAGCTCATGGGTCAGCTTTTCAATCTGGTGAAAGCCAAACATTCCGGCGCTACCTTTCAAAGTATGGAGGTACCTGTATACATTTGCGATCTCGTCAGGATGCTCGGGCCGCTCATCCAGTTGCATCAGGGACTTTTCCAGATCTTTAAGGATCTGTCTTACTTCTTCGATATATTCCTGCTGAAAATCCATGATATATTAGCGAAGTGCTTTATTAACTATTTTCAAAAACTCATCGGTCTGAAAAGGCTTCTTTATCCAGGCAGTTATGTTTTCATCAAGGGCCATCTTTATTTTTTGCTCATTGACCTCGGTGGTCAACAGCAAAATAGGAATGTATGCATATTCATCATGAGCGCGAACTGTTTTAATAAGCTCAGCACCGTTCATTTCCGGCATATTAAAGTCTGTGATAAGGAGGTCAACCGGCCTGCCATCAAATAATGACACCGCCTCGAGGCCGTTTGATGCCTCCATCACAGTATGTCCCAGTTTTGTTAAAACACTTACAATTATTTTGCGGGATACATTAAAATCTTCAGCAACTATTATTTTTTTATTCATTGTCGTGATCGGTTAATTATTGAACCAGCGACGCCAGTTCCTTTTCGAAAATTTTTACTGCACTCAGGATCATATAAAAGTCATCCTCAATTTTGTGCATTCCAGTTAAGGCGCTGGTGTTGAAACCCATGTTATCCAGTGGGGGAGGCAGCAGCGCAGCGGCTTCTACCTGGGCCACATCCAATACTTCATCTATAATGATCCCCACTTCAAGACTGTCATCGTCATGCTCCACCTCAAGTATGATTACCTTGGTTCCTGGTGACGCAGTAGAGGTGCCAAGCTCTATTTTGCTGGCAAGGTCTACCACCGGGATAACATTTCCCTCAAAGTTTATAGCGCCCGCAATAAAAGCCGGGGCTTTTGGGATTCGGATGAGCTTCTCAATATTGGTCACCCGGATAACGTTCATCACTGAGATGCCAAACAGTTCCTTTTGCAGCGTAAATAACAGTACGTGTAGATTGTTTTGAGTCATCTGTTTAGCGCTTTAGGATTTATTGCTGTCGTCTTTCTTCTTACCTTCTTCTTCCTGGGTAAGGTCAATCTCATCGTCGGTGTCGAAGTCAGCATCAAAGTCATCCAGCTGGATGGCCGGGCCCGTGAAGGTCTCCGTGTTTTTAGCGTAAGTTTTTGCCGGAGCATGCTCTCCATTTTTTACTTCTGTAGCTTCCGCGATGTTGTAGGTGTAGTTTGTTTTTTCCTGTTTTCCGCTTCCATCCGCAAGCAGCGCCTTCAATTGCTCAATCCTGTCGATCACCTGCTGCCTTTGTGAATATTCTTCTTCTGTTTTTATCAGTTTGAAAAACGCTACCACCTCTTTAAGCTGTCTGGCCTGCGTGTTGAAATTATTTGCAGCAGAAGCCAGTTCTTCCGAAGAGGATGCATTTTGCTGGGTAACCTGGTTTAGCTGAGATAGTGCCACGTTGATTTGCTCAGCCCCAGATCTTTGCTCAGCGCTCGAAGAAGATATCTCACGTACGAGGTTGAAAGACTTCATTACGTCAGGTGCCAGTTCATCGAGCAGGTGGCTGGAGTTCTGAGCCTCTTTGATACAACTTTTGGAGAGTACAATGATGCCTTCTGCTGACTGCTGACTCTTTTCTGCGAGCTTTCTGACTTCATTGGCCACTACTGCAAAGCCTTTACCATGTTCTCCGGCTCTGGCTGCTTCTACTGCAGCGTTGATGGCCAGTAGGTTCGTTTTGTCAGCTATTTCGCTTATTACATCTATTTTTTCAGTAATCTCCCTGATTGAATTAAAGGTAGACTGTGTCACTTCTTTTACCGTGTTCATTTTGTCAGCAGCCTCGCGGGTCATTTTTTCGGCCTGTGAGGCGTTATCTGCATTTTGGTTAATGTTGCTCACCATCTGTTCCACTGACGATGATATCTCCTCCAGTGCACTGGCCTGTTCGGTAGATCCCTGGGCCACCATCTGTGAACTCTTACTTATTTCACCTGATCCTACGGCAATGTCATCAGACCCTTTATTGATATGCTTTACAATTTCAGTAAGCTTTTTAATCATGTTCTTAAGTGCCCGGTCAAGATCTCCATCCTTAAGTCTTTCTTTAGCTTCTTCCTGCGCACTGTGAAGGTTGCCCTTTGATACAAGGTTAGCTACAGTTACACTGTCATTCAGGCTGTTGATCAGCTGATTTACCGATTGCTGAGTGTCACCCAGTTCATCTTTAGAGTTAATCTTAAGATGCTCGGGTATAATGCCGTCAGCAAGCTTAAGCGCAGCGCCTCTGATAGACAGGATGTTTGTGGTAAGCCTGTTTGAGAATACAATGGCAAGAAAAATACCTATCGCAATCTGAAGTATGAAAACCCCGATAAATGTAAGTGTAGTATTGTATGTAATCTCCTCAGTGCGGGTATCAACCAGTGTGTTTAACTGGTCAACCATAGGCTCTATGTTGTGAATAAAGCTTCTCATTTCACCTTTCAGCCCACTATTTTCATCAAGACCGATGGCTTTTTCTATGGCTACAACATCATTAAATTTTGATCCGTAGATGTCAAGCTGCGCTTTCAGTTCTCTGTCTGAAAGGTTATTGTTAAGCTCCGTCTTAAACAGAGAGAGTTCATCATTAAACCGATCAATATACTTAGGGTCCTTGCGAAGAAAATAGTCCTTCTCATGTCTTCTGAGTGTAAGCATCCTTACTTCATTGATCTTTTTGTCAGAGTTTTCAATAGTGTGTATAGCAGCCCTCAGCTCGCCTTCGTTGCCGTAGTCCTGAAAACCTCGTTTGTGATACGACTCCACAATTTTTCTGAAAGTGTCGTGATAGCCGTTGAGATACGACTGAAGATCAGATAGTTCGTTTTTTATTTCTAAAGATCCTGACCAGTCATTAGCCAGCAACTCGTTGATAATAGAGTCCTGATGGAGTGTATAGGTATCAATATCTTCAGCATACCGGCTTTTACCACTTGCCATAAACTCTGAATCTATGGTTTCCCTCATCATAAAATCCTTCTCAGCCTTACGCATTTTCAGAACGATTTCATTAATGGTCATTATGTTTTCCTTTAACCGGCGGATCTCCAGTACCCTGTTGATAGAGTAGTATCCCCAGCCGGCGAGTATGCTGGAAAGCACCAGTACAATCGCAAAGGAGCCCAGCAGCTTTCCCTTAATTTTCTTTTGACTAAACAGATTAAATTTCATTATTATATGGGTTATTTATTTTATAGAGAAAATTCTACCTGAAAGCGATACATATACTGGCTATCAGCACCCTCCTCGTCAATAAGGGTAATGTCGCTTTGTATTTTCAATGCATGCCCTACAATATATTTTGAAAGGCCTACCGTATATTGGTCATTCTTATCTTTACCGGTTTCTTTATCAGGCTCTACACCGGTGTATCGTGCGGCAAGCTCAATATTATTTTTGAATAGGTATCCTGATTGTATATTGATGCCTGAGCCGGTATAGAATGAGCCTATCGTAGCGCCGGTCTCATCTACGATAGCAGGGCCATTATGCGCCTTTTTATTGGCATACTCCACCATGGTTGAAAAGCCCCGGTACTTGAAGTGGGCATCTAAAAACCAGGTTTCGAGTGTCCTTTCCTCACTTAGGAAACTTCCCAGCTGGCCTCTTTCCCTGGCGGCTCTGTCATTATAATCGTACGTGACTCCCAGCATTAGCCTGGGGGCAGATTCACGCTTTAGGTCAGCTCCGAAATAGTCACCTTTTCCTGTAAATTGCCCAAATGGAAACCACTCAAAGCGTTGAGTATAGTCATATCCTCCCATGTTGGCAGCTGTAATATTCCGGCCCTCACCTTTGGAGATAGCAGTACTAGAACGAAAGCGCGGTGATTCGTAACGAAGTTGTATGCCGGCGTCACGGTCTATATTGAATCTGGAATTCAGGTTGCTGCGATCTACCAATTGCAGGGAAGCAGATGAAATAACCCTTTCAATATTTCCAGGCAGTTTGGTTTGTCCGAACCATACGCTCCAACGTCCGTGAAAGTTGTACTTTAAAACGGCGTCAAGTATAATATTGGCCGTATTGTTGGCTTGGGGAATACTGCCCCCTGTATCTCTATTACTAAGGCCAAGCTCCACTTTGTATTTCAAACGTGGGGTGTATGCAAAGCCATCAAACTTTAATCGGGCCCTTCTTATCATCACGTTATCCTTATAGGAGTCTGTGCCCTCATCGTATGTGCCAGTATATAGGGTTTGAAATCGTGTTTTAAAACGTAGGGAAAAAGAAGAGTCGCTGGCCACTACCGATATCCCTTTTCCAAATTTACTGTCGGTGGTGTTTTGTGAGTGTACGTTTGTATAGGACAGTATGCAAACCAAAGCACCAACCATAGTGTATTTCCGCATAATAGCTAAGGATTTTGTTAAACTGAATCTTGACCAAATATCTTTAGCTTCGGAAAGTTTTAATAGTGAGACTTATTAAGTGGGAGGTAAAACTTAGCAGGTGGGAGGATATGCAGTATTCTGAGCAGAAGGGTCGAACAAGTATTTGCTTTTACAATTTTAAATTATGTGTAACCAAGCTTTTTGAGAAATTCAACTTTTTTGCGTTTCGATACATCAAGTGTAATATTATTGTTTAAAACAACATACCCTCCCTCACCACGCACGTATTCCTTTATGGCATTGAGATTGATCAGGTAAGAGTTATGGATCCGGCAGAAGTTATATCCGGACAGCATGGCGTCATATTCCTTCAGCGTCCTGCTCACCATATATACATTACTATCTTCCATAAAAAATTTGGTGTAGTTACTGACTGCCTCGCAGTAGAGTATATCCTCTATTTGCACAAAAGTCAACCCATTGGAAGTAGGCAGGGCAAGTTTGCTGATCTGGTTTTTGGGAGGGGAGAGGGTCTTCATAAGCTGCTCCAGCCGCAGGGAAATATCCTGATGTAGCCGGTTCTTTACTTTGGCAACAGCTTGGCGTAGCTCCTCCAGATCTATAGGTTTGAGCAGATAGTCTAACGCACAAAATTTAAATGCTTTAATAGCATATTCGGAATGCGCCGTAGTGAAAACAACTTCAAAGTCGATGTTATCTATTTTGTTCAATAAGTCAAAGCCTGTTTCTCGTTGCATTTGTATATCAAGGAAAATCATGTCAGGTTTATGTTCCCGAATGGCTTTTACGCCTTCATCAACACTCTCGCACAGCGCTTTAACGGTTACATTTTCGCAGAAATCTGTCAGCAATACCTGCAGGCTTTCGCGGCTTTTAAACTCATCATCAACTATTATGCAGTTAATCATTTAGTATGGGGAAAAAATGATCGTATAATTTAAATTAGAAATTAATAATTAAATAATAAAAAACACATCAATTTGATTTGTCTTCTTATTAATATTTCGTCCCTTCCATATGGAAATTGCATATTACCCAAAACCATAGGGTTGACTTATAGGTTCCGCCATGGCTCGACTGTTTTAACATTTGCCGCAGAGACTTTTCAGCACATGTTTAACAATCTCCCTGATAAACTAATTTAAAATATGTTTAAACATTTATTAAAATGCAAGAATATATAATCTTTGGGTAACATGTCGCATTGTTTAAAGTGTGGTATTCAAATACTACTTTAAGATTGCTACAATAAAATTTTATTTTTGAGTATAATTCAAATTTTTCTACTTATATTACTCATTGTTTCTTAATGAATTTCTATTGGATGGCAGTAAAACAGCTACTTTCTCATTTAGCTAATTTGGGAGTTAAGGAAGGTCAGGTGATTATACAGCAAAGGCGTATCCGGCTACTTAATATCATTGCCATGATAAGTTTTGGCCTTTGTTCATTCTTTTTTATTATTGATTTTTTTCTCGGCGTGTATTATCAGGCCTTCATGAATCTGTGTGCCATTGTATTTGTGATCATGCCTGTACTGTACATGAACCATATCGGAAAGAACAGTTTCTCCAGGATCTATTTCATTGTAATGGCATTGTTCTTTATAGATTCTACTTCATACGTTACCATTAACCAACTAAGAGATACTGATACCGAGAATATTCTGGTGGGTTTTTCTGCACTGATCATTGTGCTTTATGACAATCCCTTAAAATCAATTTTCTTTGCCATAGCGGCAATATCGCTTGTGGTGTTAAAGACGATAAAGCATGATGTGATGGGCTGGGCCTTTGATGGTGATTTTGTACTTCTTCATGTCAACCTCCTGGCATCGTTTATCTGTATCTATCTTTTTACGGGAGCCTTTAAAAGTGACCTGCTTATCACCCTGGACAAACTGAAGGGCTATAACGATGAGCTGGAAAAACAACAGGTGGAAAATTTACAACAAAAAGATGCCCTAATCTCTCATAGACACCTGCTAAGATCCATGATTGATCATGTACCTTTATTTTTGGCTATGGTGGATCGCGATGGACGGTATTTGATTGTGAATGCGCGCTATGAAGAGGCCTTTGGTGTACCTGTAGAAGAGATTGAAGGACAGCATTACAAGGAACTGTTGCCCAATCATCTTTTAGAAATTCACCAGCCTCTAATTGACAAGTGTATGAAAGGAGAGGATGCTGAATTTAGCGAGTACAACACATTGCCATCCGGGGAATCGTTCTATGCTTTTGGCAAATACAAACCTGTAAAAGATCACAATGGTGATGTAACTTCGTTTGTGGTCTATGTGGCTGATATTACCCAGCTGAAAAATGCTGAACAGGAGCTTAAACAAATGAATACTACCAAAAACAAGCTCCTCAGTATTATTTCCCATGATTTAAAAAGCCCGATCCGTTCTCTTCAGGGACTGCTCTCAATTGCCCATAGCATTTCGCCGGATGAGTTTATGCAAATTACTGGAAAGATAGAAAAGCAGGTAAGAGCGGTCTCCTTTACTATGGATAATCTGCTCAACTGGGTGAAATCCCAGCTTGAGGGATTCAAGCTCAATATATCTGATGTTAATATCAGCGATGTGGTAAGCCATTGTACAGACCTTTATACAGAGGACATGCAGGCTAAGGATATCAGGTTGATCAATGAACTGGATAAATCGGTAATGGTTAAGGCTGACCCGGATCATTTGAAGTTGATTATCAGGAATATATTAAGTAATTCAATAAAGTTCACCTCAGGAGGATCCATTTCTATCAGCTCCAATAATTTAAAGGGGGAAACGGAAATAATTATAAAGGACACAGGGATTGGTATGCCCGTGGAAAAGATCAAGGAACTTCTGTCTCCCAGCCTGCATACGTCAGAGCAGGGGACAGGAGGGGAGCAGGGTACCGGCTTAGGTTTGGCGCTCTGTGTGGATATGCTGGCACTTATCGGAGGGCGACTGGATATTAACAGCAGGCCCGGTGAAGGAACGGCAGTCCATATTTATCTTCCCGAGTGATAAATAGCTGTTTTAGACCTAATTTGAAAATTCTTTACGTATTTTGCAGCAACAGCAGTTTGCCTGTTATTTCCTTTAATTATAACAAAACTTTAAACGGTCATAAACCGATCCTGATGATTGAATCAGTAATAAGATTCTTTAAGAGCTTCGATTTTTATAAAAGTTTTATTCTTACCCTTTCTATTCTTATTTCACTTTTTTTTGCCTGGCAATTTAACCGGTACGACATTGGCATGGGGCTGATCATTGGTATGTTTGCCTGTGCGCCTGCTGACATTCCGGGGGGAAGGAGGCACCGGATTATCGGGTTGCTTGTGGCTAATGTTTTCACAATATTTGCCACTCTGATCATTAACCTCACGACCTTTAATCTTTGGCTGCTGGTGCCTGTATTGGGTATTCTTGTTTTTGCCATTTCCATCATTTCTGTCTATGGTTTCAGGGCTTCTTTAGTATCCTTTGCAGGGTTGCTGGCCATAGTTTTCAGTTTTGCTCATCCGCAGACCGGAACTGCTTTGTACCTGCATCTGGGCATGATCGGGGTTGGCGGTCTATGGTATTTGATTTTCTCGCAATTATCCCATTTGCTTGCCGACAGAAATCACACATCTCAGCTGATGGCTGAGTGTATGTCGCTTACATCACAGTACCTGCGGGTAAAAGCTCAGATGACATTTAGCACTGAGAAAAGTGAAGTGCTTCAAAATGAGCTGTTTGAGCTGCAAACCCAGCTCAACGAAAAGCATGAAACGCTAAGGGAGATTCTATTGGTTTCCAGAAAACACTTTGGGCTTTCGAATTTTGCCAAGCGACAGGTGCTCATTTTTATTGAACTTATTGATATTTTGGAACTGGCTATAGCCAACCTGGCTGGTCGGGGGGATGATAGCCTTTTTTCTGATGAAAAAAACGTGCAGTTTGAGTCTTTTTCAAAGCTGGCTTTTGAGATAGCCGACCGGCTGGAGTATTTTTCCAGGGTAATGGGAGACAGAAGGGCTTTGAATGAGAATGTACTGCTAACCCGGCTATTAGATGAATCCAGAGAGGAGATTAGAGTGTATGCAAGCTCCGGTAAGTCGGCAACGATCAGGGAAAACGTGCTGCATTTGCAAAACAAGTATGATTACCTGCATAAACTGGTGCAAAAGCTTGAGGTAATAGAAAATGTAATGAACAACCTCTACAACCGGAACCAGGTGTGGCTCAGAGGTAAGTATTCTGCCAGGTTCATTACTCAGCAGGATTATGACGTAAAGAACCTTGCCGAGAATATCAGCTTTAAGTCCCCAATATTCAGACACAGCCTGCGGCTGGCCGTTACAGTATTGGCCGGCTTGATTGTCGGAGCCATTTTTCCTTTCCAGAATTCGTACTGGATACTACTCACCATTATTGTTATCATGAGGCCGGGGTATTCACTTACCAAGCAACGGTCAAAGCAACGGATCTACGGTACGTTGATTGGTGCGGCCATAGCAGTCGTGATCGTATTGATCACGCAAAACCTCTATGTGTACGGTGTACTGGCAGGTATTACTTTTTTGATGGCCTTTGCCCTGGTGCAGAGGAACTATAAAAGTTCCGCGATCTTCATTACACTGAGTATTGTTTTTATCTATGCTATTATACAGCCAAATGTGCTTAATGTGATCCAGTTCAGGGTTATAGATACACTGACGGGAGCAGCCCTCGCGATTATTGCCAATACCTTCTTATGGCCATCGTGGGAATCGTTAAACATCAACGAGTTTATCGTGGAAGCCATACAATCCAATATCCTTTACCTCAGGGAGGTCGATAATTATTATCACCATAAAAACGATGCTGATCCTTCGTACAAGCTTTCAAGGAAAAATGCTTTTCTGGCCATAGGCAATTTAAATGCAGCTTTTCAGCGTATGGCACAGGAGCCAAAATCCAAACAGAAAAACCTGTCGCAGATGTATGAGGTGGTTACGTTAAATCATACCTTTCTTTCCCTGGCAGCGGCATTGGGCACTTACATCCATAACCATAAAACCACTGAGGCCTCCCGCTACTTTGAGATGTACATTTCCAGTATTTGCGAAAATCTGGATATTGCCCTTAGAACGGTTAATAACGAATACGTTCATGACCATGAGATTGAAGCCAATGTAGCCGAAGCCCAGCAATATCTTGACGACCAATATCATAAATTAATCAGCGAGAATGACAGCACCGGGGCAGGAGAGACTTCAAGGCTTCTGATCACTCCAGAAATTCAGGAGATCAGGCTGATCTCTGAGCAGCTCAAGTGGTTGTATTCCATCTCGGAGAATATTAAGAAGGTAGTAGGGGCGAGAGGTGTTTAGATCACATTACTCGTACCAGGCTTTGCCTTTTATTCTATCATCCTGTTTTTTAGATCCATACGACCGTGCAAAATTCTTGTTATTTCAACAAGATCAGCACTTATTTTACGATAAAATATTATGTGGCAATTTACTTTGAGGCCGAATAAATCTCTGCTTAATTTTTCTTAAAAGTACCAAAAATTGGTATCTAATATTGTATGGCATTTTCAACATTATTAATTAGTACTAACAGCTACACCTTCACTTATTTAACCTGCTTTATTTAGTTTTACGGCCACTTACAATTTAACTAAAACTACAAAAATGAAAATTGAACACTTTGCTATTAATGTGGAAGACCCCGTCGGAATGGTGCAATGGTATACTAAACATCTTGGCCTTAAAGTAGTGAGGCAGCGAATGGAGGCTCCTTTTACTGCTTTTCTGGCAGATGACAGTGGAAGGGTAATGGTTGAGATCTATAGAAACCCTGCAGATGAAATACCGACTTACCGAACCATGAATCCTTTGCTTTTGCACCTGGCTTTTGTATCCGAATCACCGGAAGTTGATAAAGATAATTTGCTGGAAGCCGGGGCGACATTAGTTACCGAAGATCATCTGGAGGATGGTTCCCATCTGGTGATGATGCGTGATCCCTGGGGATTGGCGATACAATTTTGTAAAAGGGCAAAGGCTATGTTGTTGGATAAAGAGCCTGGTTAAAAGTGAAATAGGAAACTCTATATTCGCTTTAAACAAAGATGAATACATGAAATGCATAGTGTGTTGGACAGTTAGAATAAAGGCTAACTTGCCACGGTGAAAATGATTTTCAGGTTGTAAAAGCTTTTAGTTTAACGAAGGGTTTAATATAAATATAATCATTACAACGCCCATAATATTGAGAGTACAAGTCTGAGTAGGCAAGCTCTACTAACCCCTGAAGGCTTAGTAAAGCAAGGGCTTAAAACTTAACTATGCTGTTTGGGCCTACTCATCCACATCAGGCAAGGGAATAATCATCATAGGGATACTGTGCTTTTTGACCATATCAATTGTTGTACTTCCCACAAACATCTCATATAAAAGGCCGTGCTTATGGCTACCTATAATCAGCAAGTCAATTTGTAATTTACCTACCTCTTCTTTCAGCATTTCAACTGTCGGGCCTTGAATAAGGAGGGCATCGGCAGAGATGGACTTACTCTCAAATTCTGAGGTAGGAGTGAAGCTCTTTATGCTCTTTTCTTAACTCATCCGCCCGGCTTTTTCGAATGTAAGTAGGACCTACTCCATAGCCTACAAAGTCAGGATCAGGCGCTGCAATATGCACGATCCATACTTTGGAATGGAACTTCTCTGCAAGCACAAGGGCATAATCCATGAGCACCTGGTCAGTGGATTTGATATCAACAGCAAGGAGGAAGTTTTTCATTGAAGTATGTTGCTGATAATTTAACTCACTACTTTCTCTTTACCCATATGATCTGCAAAAGGCTGGCTCGCTACCCTTACACCGGTGGCGTTGTAAATAGCATTTGCCAAAGCTGCAGCAACAGGAGGAAGAGAAGGCTCTCCCAAACCGGTCGGATCTATACCGTTTTGAACAAAGAAGGTCTCTATTTCGAGTGGGGCCTCGTTCATTCTGAGTAATTTATAGTTGTTGAAGTTGCTTTGGTCCGGTTTTCCATTTTTGAAGGTCATGGCACTATACATAGCATGACCAACACCATCGATAATACCACCTTCTACCTGGTTGAGTGCACCTTCCGGGTTCACTACTATACCGCAATCTATGGCACACCAGATTTTTTGTATTACCGGAGAGTCATCTTTCATTACCAAATCCACCACCTGTGCCACATAAGAGTTGTGACAGTAATAGGCAGATACCCCACGGCTTACACCGGGCTTATCAGTACCCCAGCCGGATTTTTCTTTAACCAGTTTAAGTACACCTGCATATCTTTCAGGATCATAATCATTTTCCGAGCCTACGGGATTTGCTTTGGCCCTTTCAAACAACTCCAGCCTGAAATCTATTGGATCCTTGCCCACTGTTTCAGCGATCTCGTCTAAAAACGACTGCTCTGCAAACGCTATGAAGTTGGATGATGGGGCACGCCATGCACCGGTAGAAATATTGGAGTCTAAAGAATGGTTTTCTGACAGGTAATTATCAACCGCACCAGCGGGAAAACGGTTGTTGAACACTGGGCTGCCGTTAATGCCGGCGCCTCTTATTTTGAACCCAATGAGTTTGTTGTCAGCATCAAGGGCTGCCTGGTATTTCACGGTGTAAGCCGGCCTGTACGTACCCTGGGTCATGTCATCTTCACGGGTGTACATTAATTTTACGGGTGCGTTCAGCTTTTTGGATATTACAGCAGCCTCAACGGCGAAGTTACCATATAACCGGCGTCCGAAACCTCCACCCATCCGGGTCATCATAATGGAGATTTTATCTTCAGGAAGGCTAAGTACTTCCACAAGGGTTTTTCGGAGGTATTCAGGTGTTTGAATTGGCCCCACAAGCTCGGCTTTATCTGCAGTAATATGGGCAAAGAAGTTCATCGGCTCCATGGTGTTGTGGGCCAGAAAGGGAGCAGTGTATGTTCGCTCTATCACTTTGGCAGCATTTTTAAATGCCTGATCAGGATTACCGTCTTTGCGTGATGGTTCGGTGGGTGTTTTATCCATCAAGGCAGCCAGACCAGTCATGTAATCAGAAGTGCTTTCTCCTGGGGTTATCTGCTCCCATTCTATTTTTAAGGCTTTTTTTGCTTTCATTACTTCCCATGTGCCGGTGCCAGCCACTACTACCAATTCAGGAAAAGCGTTGACATCTGACCACTGTCTTTCAACGCCATCCGGAAGGGAATTGATAATGAATACATCTGTAATCCCAGGCATGGCTCTGGCAGCACTGTCGTCTACACTTTTAGGCTTAAGGCCAAATGCAGGTGGGTGTACTATCATGGCGGTGAGCATACCTTCTTTGTAATAATCCAGTCCGAAAAGTGGTTCTCCTTTTATTATTTTCGATCCATCAACATTCTTTGTGGGCTGTCCTATTATTTTAAAATCTTTCGGATCTTTTAACTGTACTTCTTCCGGTACACTAATATTGGCAGCAGCAGAGGCTATTTCACCATAGCTGACTGTTTTTCCAGACTTATGTTTGATCACACCTCCTTCGGTGGTCAGCTCATTTACTGGTATATTCCACTGCTTTGCAGCGGCTTCCAGAAGCATGCGTCTGGCAGTTGCTCCCGCCATTCTAAGGCTTTGCCACCCCTGGCGTATGGATTGACTACCTCCGGCCAACTGGCGGGTGTACTTTTGCGTGTCAAGTCCTGCCTGCTCTACTACTACGTTCTTCCAGTTCACATCCAGCTCTTCGGCTATGATCATAGGCATGGAAGTCTTTACATTCTGGCCTATTTCAGGGTTGGGAGACATGATCGTGACTATGCCATTGTCCCCGATTTTGAGGAATGCATTAATGTTAAACCATTCTTCAGGCATTTGAGCCAACTGCTTTTCCGACGGGGTGCAGGACACCAGCCAGTTGAAACCCAAAATGATTCCGCCACCCGCTGCAGCAGAGACTTTTAAAAATGATCGTCTGTTATAATTGGTTTTGATAAGCGTCATGGGAATGTTGATTTTTAAATGGAGAAGTAGCCGGGATCAGCTTTTGGATGCAGCAGTTTTTATAGCTGCTTTTATTCGCACATAGGTTCCGCATCTACAGATGTTTCCTGCCATTGCAGCCTCTATTTCTTCATCTGTCGGACTTGGAGTTTGCTTTAACAATGATGCCGCACTCATCATTTGTCCGCTTTGGCAATAGCCACATTGAGGTACATCATGCGCAAGCCAGGCCAGTTGTACCGGGTGATCCTGGTTTTCTGATAAACCTTCGATGGTGATAATGGATGTATTGCCTGCTGCTGATACAGGTATCAGGCATGACCGTGTGGCAACGCCGTCGAAGTGAATCGTACAGGCTCCGCATTGGCCAATACCACAGCCGAACTTGGTTCCTAATAGCTTCAGATGATCCCGCAATACCCACAATAGTGGTGTATCCGGGGCCACATCTACCTGATGGGGCTTTCCGTTGATATTTAAAGTGTATTGTGCCATGATTGCTTTAATTTAGCTTAATTAGCTCACTTAAGCCAGCCTTTGCCTGTGGTTTTCTTTTCAAATATTTTACAGGAAAAAGGTAAAACCTTTGCGGTTAATATCTTGGTTGAACGGCGCTTGTACAATTCACCATTTCACCGTTCATGATTTACCAGTTGGCAGACTAAAAACTTGTGAAACTATGAAATATGAATATGTAAAATGCGAACTGAATAATCATTTTTCCTCCATGTGGTTATTTAGGATCTGACTCATTTCTTTCAGGACCCTGTCCAGTTCTCCGGCATTGGATTTGAGTTCTTCAAAATAATACAGCCTTTTGTCTTCATCATCCAGGTCTTCATATTTTGTTAAATTCACCAGGCCCAGTATTCTGGCAAGCGGGCTCCTTACTTTGTGGGAGTTAAGGAAGGCATACCTGATCATGTTTTCATTGTGCCTTTCTATTTTCCTGGTGCTGGCTTGTAGCAGTGTTTCCAGCTGGTCTTTTACCGCTGCTAGGGCCGCACGCTGTTCCTGCAGCTTTTGCTCGTATTTGAGGTGCTCAGATTTAAACATGGTATAGCCAATATAAATGAGCACCATGCTTATGACAATATTTAAATAATAGGGAAGTAGTTGCCGGGTTTCAAAGGGCAATACCGGGTCTACATAATCATAGAGGAACTTGACTGTGATGAAAGAGGCCATACTGAATATAAAAAGAGAAAGGTAATGTCTCTTTTTGTCGAAAAACAGGATCGGTGTCAGGGCCGTGGTAAGGTAGAAGAAATCAAAACCACCATTGGGGCCATGGTAGAGACTGCCATAGGCTTGTACTGAGATGGCAAACAGGAAAAATATATAGCGTGTGGTTGTAAAAAATCCTTTTAGGTGAAAATAGAGCATAGCAGAAAAAATTACAACCTCGCTCATACAGATCCAAAAAGGTAACACTTCGCCCAGGCTGATCAGGAAAATGCCCATTAAAAATACTATAACAATCGCAAGGATCAGCATAATGTTAAAAATACGGTAGATCCGATTTTCCTTAAAGGATAAATTTTGCTGATATAGAACTTTTTGAATGATCACCTTATATACTGAATCTGGATCAAATTGTGGTTTCAACAATATAAGTATTTAAACAATTATTTGTTTCTAAATTTCATTAAAATTAAGTAGGTCAATCAATACAAATTGCTACTCTATGGAAGCCTGTTAACAACGGTAAAACATTTTATCCATACTTTCGAAGGTTTGATAAAGCTTAATGGTTGTGAAGAAAAGGCAGAAGCCCATTGCAAAAAAGGTTACTTTCAGAGTTGGGAATTGGAGGTTAAAAGTTAAAACTTAGCTACAGTCTGACTTCACTCATTATTAAATACAGTTACTGAATGTATCCATTTTCCCTGGCATGGTCTATAGCTTTTTGATTTTCCCGGATCAGCACTACTTTAATGTCAGTGTTGGCCTCAATAAGGCTTTCTACTCTTTTAATCAACGACTGTTTTTTTACTGCACGAATATATATGGCCCGGATCTGCTCAGGAAAAGTTCTGGCTATTTTGAGATAAATGTCTGCATCTATTTCAGCGGCATCGCCAATCAGTATAAATGGCAAGGATGGGTAGGTCTCAAGAATGTGCTTTACTTTCAGGTATTTGTTGCCTTCCATAAATGACTTACGGCGCGGCCAGCTTATGCCTATATCCCTAAGTAATACAGGTCCGTCAGGAAAGTCATATTTTCTAAGAAAGGCGTTTAAATAATCATAGATATTCCATGGACTGTTGGACAGGTAAAAGAACGGATTGGTGGCAAAACCTGATTTTCCTTTGTATAGTAGTCTATAAAACTCATGAGCTCCCTCCAGCGGCATCCGGTTGTGACTATGGCGCATCAGGGAATTAACAAGTAACCTCCATTTTAAAGTTGACGATACGCCGGTATGGATCACGGTATCATCAAGATCACTGATAACACCAAACTCAGCTTTGTAAGATGGTTTCATTACCTGAGTAGTAGTCTGGTAAATAACTTCAGCGTCCTGCATGAGCTCGTAAGTTAGCGGTATCCAAAGGGTTTCTTCATGGGTATATTGTTGTTTAAGAGCTTCATCCAGATAAACATAGCCTTCTTTATCCGAAACAAGCAACTTCTCCTGGTCGCCCCATTTTACCTTAACTTTCATGCCTTTTTTCTCGTCAGATTCGAAACGTTTGAAGGAATTCCAGAGGTTTTTTAGTGCTGAATCTGCTTCGGATTGCCTGATACCTTCGTCTTCCAGCACCCGTGCCTGGGCATGTATCATCAGGTCACTGGCATAACCTCCGTATGGCACTATGATAACAGGATCTTCCCGTTTTAAAAACTTTGATAAATACCTGGATGCAGACATAAATTTTTAATGAAGGAGCAAAAGTAAGCAAATTTAAGATTCGTTTATTCCTGTGTGCATTTACAGGTGTAGCATTATAATTTATTCCTCGTTTTAGTCGTGATAATTGCGTAAATTCTAACCTGTAATCATCACCTAACCAGCAAAATAATGAACCCAAACCAACATAATCTCAGCGCCGGCCCTGCACGTATTAAAAATAAATGGGTTGGCTCCAGTGTAAGTGAAAGGGACGGACAAATGTGGGATAAAAAAAAGGAGATGGACTTCACTTATACCAATATTGATAAGTTTATCCGATTAAGCCTTGGTGAGAATGCACATTTCAGCAATGCTATGTATAACGGCGATTACTCATTGTCATTGGAAGAAGCCCAGATCAGGAAATATGAGTTTGTAATAGATCAGTTGCGCATAAAGCGAGGAAGCAGAGTGCTCGACCTGGGATGCGGGTGGGGTGGCTGGCTCAAGTATCTTAAAGAAAAAACGGGTGCGGAGGGCATTGGAGTGAATCTGTCTGACGGGCAGGTACAGGCCTGCCTTGAGAATGGCCTTGATGTATTTCTAAGAGACGCCAGGTATATCAAGCCAGAGGATTTTGGTGTTTTTAATGCGGTTACTGCCTTTGGTAGTTTTGAGCACGTAGCTTCTGTTAAGGACTACCTGAATGGCCGGCAGGACGCTGTTTATGAGGACTATTTCAAACATGTGGCTAACCTTTTGGAAAAAGGTGACCGGTTCTATATGCAAAGTATGACGTTTGAGAAAAATATGGTCCCCTTTGAAGATATAGATATTAATGCGCCGAAAGACTCTGACAGTTATATGGTGGCTCTCCTTTTAAAGCATAACCCTGACTCATGGGTGCCGTACGGATATGAGCATATCGTAAGGGTTGCAGAACCTTATTTTAAGAACATTTTCTATAGTGATGGCCGGCTTGATTATGTCAAAACCAACAGGGAATGGACCAGGCGGTTTTACAGGTTTCAATGGAAGAAATATATGTGGTTTGCTTCTTTAGTACCTAAACTGCTGACTGACAAAGAATTTCGTCATCAATTGGCTGTTTTGAGGGTCAGGCCCAATCGTGTCTGCTTCGAAAGAGAGATCATGGGCCATGCCCGGCTGGTGTTTGAAAAGAAATAGAGTTATCAGTAATACCTGATTATCCCGGAATAATTTCCTTTTCTGCCCACTTCAGGTCACCCGGTAGCTCCACGGAATTAAACTCCAGGTGGATGACCCGCCGGTTCCTGTTATTGGTGGTTTTGGATGAAGCATGAAGTAGCAGGGGCTTCATAAGCTGAATACCCCCTGACATCACTTCGATGGTTGAAGCGATACCATTTCCGGTAATGAGATCCACTTCTGCGTCAGTAAGGATTTTATTATGCGACCCTGACATCACCTTTAATGCTCCATTTTCCTCTGTAGTGTCATCAAGATGTACACGAACAGTAAGCGTATTGCGCAATATCTCTTCCGGCGGGACTACACCGTAATGATCTTCCTTTTTGGTCCAGCCATTGAAACCCTCCGTTTTCTTCTTCTCAAGTACATTGATCGTTTTGTCCTGATGCCAGGTGACATACCAGTTAGACTGGGCAGGTTTGTTAAAGAAAAGCGCTTTGGTCAGAAACAGATTGCCGTCAATATTTGATAATATGTATTTCATATTCCTGTTAAGTAAAAATACCCTTAGCTCAGGAATTTTGCCGAGCAGCCCTCTGATGGCATACACCTGTTGATTATCAGAAGGATTGGCCGATCGGTAATGGTGCAGGAGCGAACCCATTTTAGAAATCTCCTTACGGGTGTATACATGATTGACTGTAACCGTGCCTCTGGCTTCCAGCTTTTTGCCAAAATGCTTAATCCTGCTTTTATTTAATTCCGTACTGTACAGATCAACAGCATGTGCAAGCCGTTCTTTTATTCTTGATCTTAAGCGTGAAGGTGCCAGTACCTTTACGTAATCTCCAAAACCAAGAATCTCCCTTTCCAACTCAAAATTGTGCTGGACACGCAGGGAAATAACAATACCCTCATCATTCTTCTCAACCAACCGTTGACTGTGGTGAATTGGCTTGGTCAATACATAGGGGGCATTGGAATGATTAATCAACAGTTTCACCTCTTGAGGCTCTTCACCATTGTTCACACTTACACCAACCACATCTTTAAAGAAATTTGAAATACTGGCCTCATCAAAGGAGATACAAGGCTGGTCTGATTCCCTGATATCTTCGATTCTATCCAGTGCCAACAGTAAGAAGGGGTCTTTGCTTTTCTTTTTACCCAATACAAACCAGCGGTTCCTGAACTCTTTCAGCAGAGCCGGATTAAATACAAAAGTATTGGAGGTTCGCGCCTTAAATGATTGGTAAGTCAGTTCAATACATTTTTTGCTGATGATCGCCTGATACAAAGGATCAATATGCTCCAGTCCTTTTAGGTTTTCATTCTTCTCAATATCAATAACAGGCCGCTCCTTAGTCTTTGAAACATGTATTTTGTCTTCCAGCTTCTGCACCATACCGCTCAATTCCTGGAAGTGGGTAAAACCCTTAAACTGCTTCAGGATGTCTACCACCTCAGTAAGCTTACCAAGATCCTGATCGGTCAATGGAATGTTTGTAATGGTGTAGTCGGGATCTTCGTAAGTGTAATATTTCTTATCCTTTACAATAATAGGTGCGTGATAACCAAGTTTGTCACTACGCATCATTTGAATATCCATTTGCACCGTCCTGCGGCTGACGCCCTTGTCAATGCCCTCATATTCATACAGGGCATCTGAGCATGCCTCAATCAAATCTTCAAGAGTCCATAGCCTGTATCTATTTCTAAGGCAATTGTCTATGGTTTTATAGCGAACTAGTGCATTTCTGTTTACCGGCATAGTTTATTCTTTTGTTTTATAGCCTCAGCTAAATTTTTTCTGAGGTCATTCTACCTCTTTTATAAAAGGAGCTGCTTTACCTTTCTGTGCGTATGACCTCACCCTGCAAAGGTCTGTAGGGTAGCATTGGCCAGAATCCCCTCTCCGAAGCGGAGAGTGAGTTTTGATACTGTTATAACTTCTTTTGTCTCTACCTCATAATATGAATTTCTCCACAAGGAGAATAATTTCCCCCTTCTCATTGAGGAGAAGAGGCAGGGATGAGGTGCAACAAATATTTTCACAAAAAAGTAAAAAAATATTTGCTGCGCAAAAAGATTGCGCACTACCCCTTCAACTTTGAACCATCAATAACGCACAAGGACATTACGAACAAGTGCGAGCTGCCCCCCGGCAAATGGCCGGGGGTTCTAAACTGGGAGGATAACGGTGGTAGTTTGCCTGCCTTGGACGCAGGAGGTCGCAGGTTCAAATCCTGCTTCTCAGACTTTGAAATTTAGAAGGGGATGGAGAGTCGGGTCCCGATAGCGATCGGGATAAATCTAATGCGTAATTGCTGAGCAGGTTCGAATCCAGTCATCTCCACAAACTCTCTCTAGCATAAAAGGAAGTGCTGCGGTAAAAGTTATGGACGTAACCGTGTATTATCCGGATGAAGCCGTTTAGGACAAGCGCTTAAATGGACAGAATTTGCAGAAGCACCGAAAGACCACTCGGAGAAGTTGAGTAGGGAAGCGCATTTATAGCCGGATGAGTCCCTATGGGGAAGTCCCGGTTCGAATCCGGGGAGAGAGGCAAGTTCTTTAAATGATTAAAATATTGTTCCTGCTTGTCAGGGACACAAAATCTTCCCCTAAAGGGAAGCACGAAGAAAACAGAAGGTGAGAGACCTGATGAGAGTTTCTGTATGGCTCCATAGTGTCCTGAGATGAAAATCGGGATATGCTGCTCCTCCTGATGTTGTTTTTCGCACGCTTGATGTCGAGGGTTCGAATCCCTCTTCCGGGTAATGCCGGAATAACTCAGTTGGTAGAGTACAAGCCCTTTGTGATGTGGGTTCGAATCCCACTCTCAATCCTTTTGAGATAGTGTAATGGTTAACACACCGGATTTAGGTTCCGTTTCGAAGATACCAACTTCTAAAAATGGTTCTATTAAAAAAGCAGGAGAAGTCAGGCCGGCAAAATGATGGCTTCGACACCATGGCGCAGTTCTGATGATGTTTCGAAATCATGAGGATACCGTTTGATGTGGGTCCACTGCTTTTCTTGAAGTTGACCTTAAGTATGTGAAGTCCTTTTTTGGTCTGATCAGAAAGAGTGTTCTCTTGAAGAAAACCATGAGGTTCCGTTCAGACTTAATGATGATTCCACATAGGAAGAATGACCTGGCTTTGAATGCTTTTTGTTTTGAATTATGAATAACTAAATATATAAAATGATGAAAAGGATCAGAATTAACACTGGTAAAATTGGATTAGTCTTCAGAAATGATGATTACAAAAGAGTAATTACAGAAGGTAATTACTGGCTATACCCATTTGAAACTGTGGTGCAGTATGATATGTCCAGGCCGTTCTATCCTGCCATCGAGCTTAACTTGCTTTTGAGGGATGAGGCATTGGCCAAACACTTGCAAATAGTGGAAGTTAAGGATAATGAAATAGCCTTGCAGTACGAGGATATGAATTTTAAAGGAGTTTTGACACCTGGTAAATATGCCTTTTGGAAGGGTGTGGTGGAGTATTCATTCGTAAAGGCCGATTTGAGTAAAATCGAAATTACAGAGACTATAGATTTGCTGGCAATCAAGCGAAAAGAGCTCGTGCCATTTGTCAGGGTTTGCAAAGTCGAAACTTTTGAAAATGCAGTACTTTTCGTTGACAACAAGGCTGAGAAAATCCTTGGCCCGGGAGAATACTACTTTTGGAAAAATGCCAAAGAAGTAGCAGTTTCAAGGGTAGACCTGAGACAATCTCAGTTGGAAGTTTCCGGTCAGGAGATCTTGACCAAAGATAAGGCTGCGCTGAGAGTGAATTTTTATGCTCAGTATAAAGTAACTGATGTTACCAAAGCTGTTGTTGAAAACAAGGACTTCCAAAAGCAGTTATATGTCTTCATGCAATTTGCATTAAGAGAGTTTATCGGTACATTGACCTTGGATGAATTGCTGGAAAGCAAAGAAACCATTAGTGAGTATGTGATGAGCTCCTTGAAGGCAAAGGCCGAAGATCTGGGTGTAGGGATAAAAGGTTGCGGTGTGAGGGATATCATACTGCCTGGTGATATGAAGGAGATCATGAACCAGGTATTGATTGCTCAAAAGAAAGCACAGGCCAACGTGATCACCAGAAGGGAAGAAACGGCGTCAACGAGAAGCTTGTTGAACACAGCAAAGCTTATGGAGGAAAACGAGATGTTATTCAAACTCAAGGAGATGGAATACGTCGAGAAGATAGCTGAGAAAATAGGGGAGATCACCGTATCCGGAAACGGCCAGGTGCTTGACCAGTTGAGAGGTATCTTTGCGCCGGGAGCGAAATAGAGACTAGAATGTAAGGTGCTCTGTAGTTGTACTAATCAGCAACTACAGGCACCTTTTCTCAAATAAAAAGAAAATGAATTATATAATATTTGATCTGGAATCAACCTGTTGGAAAGAGAAGTCAGGCCGGATCAGGGAAATCATAGAAATAGGGGCTGTTAAAATAGATAGTACTCAATACATCGTATCAGAGTTTGATGCATTTATTAAGTCTGTTATCAATCCCAGGCTTTCAGACTTTTGCCAAGAGCTTACTTCCATTCAACAAAGTGATATCGATAAAGCAGACCTGTTTCCTCAGATAATCGGCGATTTTCAAGCCTGGATTGATATTGAAGCACCCTATGTACTTTGCTCATGGGGCTTCTATGACAGAACGCAGTTGAAGGCGGACTGTTCTCTGCATGGTGTAGACGCAGCTTGGGTCAATGCCCACATCAGCTTAAAACACCAGTTTGCTGAAATAAAAAAAGCTCCGAAGGCCCGTAGGCATGAAATCAGCCTTAAAACATGAAGGAATTGAGCTATCCGGAAGCCACCACCGTGGTATCGATGATGCACGAAATATCGCCAAGGTTTTTCAGAAGAACTTTCAGGATTGGAAATTTTGAATCGCTTGCTTTTTGATTGGAGGTAAGCTGTCGGGGGACAGCTTAGGGGTTCTCTCTCCCTTGGTCTGTGCTTCTCCCGTGTCTGTCCCCTGACAGACACTAGCAGCGCATTTATGATATGGAGGTATTAGCTTCTGTCAGTACCCCTGAACAACTAAGGCTTTACCAACCAAGCAGTCTCCAAAAATATTTCACATAAGTTTAGAAATGTCTCCAATGACACCAATAGGACCGGAGTGCCGCCTACTTACCACTTTCCCTCCCAATAATCCGGTAATGCTTTTATATTTAAATCTATTAATCTAAAAGCCCTCTGAGTACCTTTAATGACCGATTCTCCAAAGGTGTTTTCATAGGTGCTGAACTCTGGAGTCATAAAAAATATTCCCATGGCTTCATTTGCAGGTAAGAATAAAGTTTTGCTAATAAGGGAGGAGTCTCGTCTGACCAGAAGCCTCATTGTATCCGATTCAACATTAGAAGTACCGGATTAGGCTGTGAATATAGTATGTTCTGAAAAAATCATTAAATAATTTTAACTACGCAAAAACACTGCGTACATGCGTGGTTACTTTGGATCATGAAAGAAATGAAAGCAAACATTACAGGAAAAGAACTACTTGATTTAGGATACCCTGAAGGAAAAGTAATAGGTATAGCTCTTGAAATTGCGGAGCAACATTATGGATCTTGCGGAATCGAGCAAACCGCCAAAGTACTAAAATCAGTGCTTTTGAAACCGGAAGACTTTGTTAACGACAATCAATTGTCGGCTATCGCTCAGGAGTTGTTGAAGCCTAAAGATGATGTATTGCCGCTAAGGGATACGCCTGATCTTTATAAGGTATATGGAGCGGAAGGTATTGAACAGGGCGCAGTGAAGCAGATAGAAATGGCTATGAGGCTTCCTGTAGCCCGTGCCGGGGCTTTAATGCCTGATGCTCACCAGGGCTATGGTCTCCCGATCGGTGGTGTACTGGCTACTGAAAATGCAGTTATTCCTTATGGCGTGGGAGTGGATATTGGTTGCAGAATGTGTATGACTATTTATGATATCCCCGAAAGCATTTTATCAGAGCGTAAAGATGACTTGAGGAAGATGTTGATCAGAAATACCAAATTCGGAAGGGCAACCTTCTCCAGACCCAAAGATCATGAAGTGCTGGAAAATTCATTGTTTAACGAGATTAAACTTATTGGAGGTTTAAAAGACAAGGCTGCATCGCAGATTGGCTCTTCTGGTGGTGGTAATCACTTTGTTGAGTTCGGAATCACTGAAATTGAAGACCCGGATAACGAATTTAAGCTACCGACAGGCAGATACCTTGCCTTGCTGTCACACTCCGGCTCAAGGGGTTTTGGTGCATCCATAGCGCAGCACTATACCAAGCTGGCTATGAGCAGATGTAAGCTACCTCACGAAGCAAGACACTTGGCGTGGCTTGACCTGAATACTGAAGAAGGGCAGGAGTACTGGCTGGCCATGAATCTTGCGGGTGACTACGCTTCTGCTTGCCACCACCAGATCCATGAGAGAATGGCCGTTGGCCTGAGAGCGACGCCTGTAGCTATGGTCGAAAACCACCACAATTTTGCCTGGAAAGAGAAAGACCGTATGGGCAATGAGATCATTGTACATAGAAAAGGGGCTACTCCGGCCGGAAAAGGTGTGCTGGGTATTATTCCGGGATCAATGACAGCTCCGGGCTATATTGTTAGGGGCAAAGGAGCGGAGTCATCTATCAACTCGGCTTCTCATGGTGCCGGACGGGCTATGTCCAGAACTCAGGCCAAGAACACCTTGGATAAGCAGGCGGTAGCAAAACACATTCATACTGCCGGCGTAGAAGTGATCGGTTCAGGCATTGACGAAGCACCGATGGCTTACAAGGACATCAAACAAGTTATGGAGTCTCAAAAGGATTTGGTAGATGTAGTCGGCTCGTTTCAACCCAAAATTGTAAGAATGTGTGGAGACGATAAATTTCAGGAGGTAGATTAATTATGGAAACTTTAATAAAACGGAAGCTCAAAGAAATAGAAAAGCAAAAAGGAGTGAAAGTACTCTATGCCTGTGAGTCTGGCTCAAGGGCATGGGGTTTCCCTTCTCCGGATAGCGATTATGATGTGCGATTTATCTATGCACATGATCTCGAATGGAGTTTGTCCATCAGAAAGAGAAAGGATACTATAGATCTCCCTGTCAATGATTTGCTTGATATTGGCGGCTGGGAAGTGGGAAAGGCATTAAAGTTATTATGGAAGTCCAACGGGCCATTTCTGGAGTGGATGCAATCTCCTATTGTTTATTATGCTGAGGATTCATTTACCAGTATGATAAAGGAATTGTGCCCTTATTATTTTTCGCCCATCGCATTGATGTACCACTATCAAAGCATGGCGAAAAAGTACCATGAAGCCTGTCGGGGGCAGAAGGAAGTCAAACTTAAAAGGTACTTCTATGCCCTGCGGGCGGCAATGGCGGGCAAGTGGATAAGGGAAAAAGGCTCAATACCTCCCATACAATTGACCAAAATGCTTGTATTGGCAGATGACCCCGTTTGCGCGAAGGTTTATGAATTGATCGATGTTAAATCCTGCCAAAGCGAAGGTTATGTTCATCCCGCTGAGCCATTGATCAATGATTTTCTGGCACAGACTATTCAGGATAATGACCTGGTTGCTGCCGGTTTACCCTCTGAAAGGGGTGATTTTGAAAAGCTTGATCATTTTTACCGGACTGTAGTTAAAAGTGTGTAAAACGTATAACAATGACAATTGAAGAGCTAAAAAAGAAGGACCTGATTATATATGAATGCCTGAGCGGCAGCCATGCCTACGGGCTTTCGACTCCCGAATCTGATATCGACATCAAAGGGGTTTTCATTCTCCCAAAAGACGAGTTTTATGGCTTAAATTATGTGGCGCAGGTGAGTGACGAAGGTAATGACACGGTATATTATGAATTAGGGAGGTTTGTTGAACTATTGTCAAAAAGTAATCCGAATATTCTCGAATTGCTATATTCTCCGGAGGATTGTATCAGGATCATGCATCCTCTTTTTAAATCTTTGAGGCAGCATAGTTTTCTGTCAAAGCAATGTAAGGAAAGCTTCGGCGGCTATGCCATGGCACAGATAAAAAAGGCCAGAGGTTTGAATAAAAAGATACTGAACCCAGTAGAGAAAGAGCGCAAAAGTGTGCTGGACTTTTGCTATATAGCCGAGGGGCAAGGTGCTGTGCCTGTTAAAGTATTTCTTAAACAGCACGGATTTAAGCAGCATGAATTCGGACTGTCGCGGATAGCCCATATGCCGGAGATGTATGGCTTGTATCGTGGGAGTACAGAATTTAAAGGAATTGTTAAAAGTGATGATGCTAATGATGTTTGTCTGAGTACAGTTCCGTTTGATGTGGAACCTGTTGGCTTGATGTCTTTCAATAAATCGGCATACTCAGCATACTGCCGGGAATATAAGGCCTATTGGGACTGGGTGGAAAAGCGTAACGATCAGAGGTACAACGGTACTCTGGGACATGGCAAAGGTTATGATGCTAAAAATATGATGCACACGATCAGGTTGCTCAACATGTGCGAGGAGATTGGCAAATCACGGACTTTGAAAGTTAGGAGAGAAGATCGTGATTATCTTCTTCGTGTTAAAAACGGGTTATACACCTATGATGATTTGCTGGATACGGCTGAAATCAAGATTAGCAGGATTGAAAAATGTTATAGAAAGACAGATTTGCAGGAGTTGCCGGATATTGACCTGCTCAATATGCTTTTAGTTACAATAAGAAGAGAGCTATATAACGGCAGAATAGGCAAATTATAGGTTTAAACACCTATCTGCATTTCATCGGTATATACCAATTGTCCATCGAATAAAATTTCCGAATACTCTTAAAAAAAACTTACATTGAACTTTATTATTTATTTACTTACAATATCAGCCCCGTGTTTGTACCCCTTAAAAAAACCAGCCACCTGGTGGCTTTTTTGGCCGTTTTAGCAGTCTTTGTATGGTTAATAGCCGAAAACACTGATTCGCAACCTGAGCTAAAAGTCATTCATGTAACATTGGATAAAAAATCGAAGAAAATTGCTAAAAGGGATCGGATTGACCTGGCCATGAGACAGGAGTTCGACATGACCCGCGACCCGAAACTCATGTATATTCCAAAAGTCAGGTTAAAAAAAGCCCGGGAAGTCAGAGAAAATAAAGTTAGCAAAAACAAAAATGCAAATGCAAAAATAGCCGGTGTGACATGGACAGAACGTGGCCCGGATAATGTAGGAGGAAGGACCCGCGCTTTGATGTGGGACCCTAATGATGCAGGAAGTAGTAAGGTATGGGCAGGCAGTGTTACAGGTGGCCTTTGGTATAATGATAATATCACCAACTCTGCCAGTAGCTGGCAAAATGTAAGCGACACCTGGAATAATATCTCAATAAGTGCCTTGACTTACGACCCGAACAATACCAATATTATGTATTTGGGAACCGGAGAAGGTCATGTTATTGGTTCCACCAGAGGTGAAGGTATGTACAAGAGTACTGATGGTGGAAATACATGGACACATATGACCGCATCAAATGGTTTTTATGCTACCGATGAGGATTTTCACTATGTCAATGATATCATTATTAAAAATGAAGGAGGTAGTAGCGTTGTATATGTAGCCGTACAAAATAGTGTAAATAATTATACCTATCATGGAAATTCAGCTTCCGGTGAGCAGGGCTTATGGAGATCAACGGATGGAGGGGTCAATTTTACGCAGGTATTACCCAATGTTCCTTCTCAATCCTACACCTATAATGTCGCAGATATTGAATTAAGTGCTTCCGGGAGAATATTTGTAGGAACCACATCAGACTTATATTCATCCGGTGGCGGTGGCAGAATACTTTACTCCGATAACGGAACTTCCTGGTCCACTGCCTATAATCCGGGATCTGGTGAGCGGGTGGAGCTTGCCTGTGCCCCGTCAGATGCTGATGTAGTTTATGCCATAGCTTCGGATGGGCTAAATGTGGATTGGATGGCTAAAACGGTTGTTGGAGATCAGGCAAGTCCCACTACATGGACTTCGTTGACAGTACCAAGATATACGGCACAGAGCTGCACCAATGCTTCGGAAGATTTCACGAGAGGCCAGGCATGGTATGACCTGATCATGGCTGTTCATCCTGCCAATGCCAACACCGTTATTATTGGAGGGATAGACCTTTACAGAAGCACTAATGGAGGCAGCAGTTTCAGTCTGATATCTTACTGGACCGGTGGATGCGATACTTATGTACATGCAGACCAGCACATGATCCTGTTTAATCCTAACGATGTTGATGAGGTGATATTTGGTAATGATGGAGGGGTCTTTTATTCAGCCGATATTACGGCTGGCAATCCCACCATAAATGCCAGAAACAATGGTTATAATGTAACTCAGTTTTATGGTGCTGCCATTCACCCGGCGGCCGGCACCAACCATTTTCTGGCTGGCGCCCAGGATAACGGCTCCCACAGGTTCGGGAGTGCAGGCATCAATTCCACTACAGAAGTATCCGGAGGCGATGGGGCTTACTGTAATATAGATCAGGATGAGCCGGATTATCAATGGACACAATATGTTTATAACAACTTCTACAGGTCAACCAATGGAGGCTCATCATTTTCAGGCATTTCTGAGTTTGGAAGTTCTACCGGTCGGTTTATTAACCCCAGCAGGTACGACGATGCGAACAACATTATGTATTCTGCTGCAGGCACCGATGAAATACTCAGGTGGAGCAACCCCAAAACCGGGAGCTCAGGAAGCTTTGTGTCATTAAACAGCCTTGATGGTCAGCAGATCTCGGCCATTGCTGTTTCTCCAAATACTTCAAACAGATTGTTTGTAGGCACGGGTACCGGAATAGGCGGAGGTGCAGGGGGTAAGGTCTATAGGATAGATGATGCCCACACCGGCAGTACTCGTACCGCCGTTGATATTTCAAGCAGTAGCTTTCCACCGAATAGCTATATATCATGCGTGGAAGTGGAGAATGGCAATGATGACCATATTCTGGTTACATTTAGCAATTATGGTGTCAGCAGTATTTGGGAGACCACAGATGGCGGCTCTGCATGGACAGAGGTAGAGGGTGACCTGCCCGACATGCCCGTCCGCTGGATACTGTTTCACCCTTTGGATAATAATGCGGCTATTATAGCCACCGAGTTGGGTGTCTGGACCACCAGTGAACTCAACGGAGCCGGCACCACCTGGGGGCCTGCTGATTCCGGATTTCCGAATGTAAGAACAGATATGCTTCAGCTCAGGGGATCAGACAATGAAGTCATTGCAGCTACCCATGGTCGGGGGTTATTCTCAAGCAGTAGCTTTGCCTCGTCACCTACCACTGATCCGGAAATCTCTTTTACCCTGGTATCCTCCACTGACGCAGAGTCTTCAGCCCAGGCAGCATCTGCAGGTGATTGCAGGCCATATAAAGACCATACCCTCAGCATGAGTATTGCCAATGCCCCCACAGGTGATGCCACAGTTACACTGAGCCTTGGTACAGGAAGTGCCACCGAATGGGCCGATTTCGCTTACAGCACAAATGGTAATTTTACAAATGGTGGCAAGTCAAATGAGCTGGAGTTTGCCGATGGTGCTACGGCAGATCAGACGTTTACACTGAGAGTATATGATGATGCAGCCGTCGAAAGCCCGGAAACAATAGCATTTGAATTTAGCATCTCCGGGACCACCAATGCCGTAAAAGCATCAGCTAAAACGACTCATACATTCACCATTACCGACAATGATCAGAACCCAGATACAAGAACGGGCACCACGCTGATTGACGAAAATTTTGAGAGCGGAAGTGTCCCTGCAGGATGGGCTGTATATGAGTTAGGAACAACCAGTGTGAACGACTGGAGAATTGATACTGAGAATGCAATTACAGGCATATATAGCGCCCATATAAGCAGCAGTAGCGGCACGGGCAACTACAATGGCAACGACGACGCGCTTACCATATTAGTTACACCGGAAATAGATGCTACCGGACTAAGTGACATGACATTCAGCTTTAACTATAAATGTAATGGAGAGGCCCTTACTGATATTGGAGCATTGTTATATTCAACTGATGGCATAAATTTTAGTCAGTTAGGCAGTACATTGTTTCATGGAGTTACCGCCGTCACAAATTATGAAATCACGCTGCCCGCACTTTTAGAGAACAATACCTTTTACCTTGCATTTTATTGGGAGAATGACGGATCAGTTGCCAATGATCCTGCTTTTGTGGTAGATGATGTAAAACTTACCGCACCTGGTGACTTAACCATAGCTTCTACTTTGAACTATAACGACGAACAGTACCTCGGACCATACGAAACGGTTGCTTTCTACGATCAGGCTACAGGCGAACTACTGGCTCAAATTGAAAATACCTCATCACACGATTACGGATGTACCTCGGTGACCATAGATCGGTCAGGAACAGGAACTACAGAATTCTGGAGTGCTGATCCCTCTGAATACTTAATGGATAAAACAATATTTGTAACACCATCAATAAATAATGCCAGTGGTTCGTATAACATCACACTCTACTATACATCGAGCGAGGTAGATAGCTGGGTTGCCGCCACAGGTAAGGCATCAGTTGATTTAAAAATAGCTAAAGTAAATGTTGCTATTGATAATATTAATCCCTCATCATCAGGCTCTTATAATCCAGAATTAGGCTCGTCTAATTCTTCGGTTGCATTTGCTGACGGCTATGCGATCACTTCATCATTTACCACAGGATTCTCAGGGTTTGGCGCCGGGGATCCGGGAGCTCCACCCATTGCCTTACCGGTTAAATTACTGGCTTTTGAAGCCGCACTGGCAGATGACAATGTGCAGCTTACCTGGTCTTCCGCTACCGAAAACAACTCTGATTACATTGAAATAGAGTACGCAAATGATGGTGAAAATTTCAACAAAATAGGCCGTGTAGACGCAGCCGGTAATTCTGAAGGGGAGCGCCATTATGCATTTACACATGAGCATGTTGGCTATGGTAATCACTACTACAGACTCAAAATGGTCGATCTTGATGATACCTATGAATACTCATGGGTAGAAACTGCCTTTCAAAACACCTCAGCATTTAGTTTGCTTAGGTTATATCCGGTTCCGGTAACAGACGTCCTTACTGTTAATTACAGTTGTGATAATAATGACCCTGTTACTTTCAGGCTGGTTGATCATACAGGCAATACCGTGTATACCCGGATAGCCAACGGACAGCCGGGAAATAACACTACTCATATCGATAGCCGGCAGTTAAGAAGTGGAATGTATGTGTTATCAGTAACCAATAAGGGTCGACAGCTCAGCAGGCGAGTGGTGATAAGGTAATGTAAGATTTACGTATAGCCTCTTGTTCGGTTTTTTTCTGAGAATCCCTACGTAAGTACTGATAGTGCCGCTGTTTTCCGGAATTAAGCATCAGGTCATTGCGATATTCTTCTTGGCCTGTCATTATCATTGCTTTATCATTTGCGTCACTTGTGGCAAACTTTACTTTACCTGAGTTAAGTCATTGTACAGATACACTGTAAATGGATGTTCCGCGCGCGTATTTTGGAAATTAAGCCAACTGTTGGCATGTTAAAATTTCTTAATACCAGCGCTGTGTTTAAATAAAATTATTAGCTTTGAAGTTTTTATTTAAACATTATAAAGAATAAGTTCTTCTTTATTCAAGCATTAAATTTTTAATGAATTTTTTAAGATTATTATTAATCATTAGTACCGTTTCGATTGCATACAGTACAAATGCGCAAGTGGCGGTGGGCCATTACTTTGATGTGGATGGTAAGCTGATAGATGGTTATCTGGAAGAAATGGATTATAGTCCCGACAATCAGATTACTCATAACTACCAGTCGGAAAACTATGAAAGGGGACACTATTGGGACAGAAACGGCAACAAAGTAGGCGGACATTTAAAGTACCATAGCAAAAAGATCTGGTATAAGGCTTTTCTCTCGAAAGACGAAACCAAACTGAAGCCTGAAGAGGTTAGCGGAATGATCATAGGAACGGATTCCTTTTATGTTGCCAGTAATTTTTACATTAATAAAGCCATCGGTCAGGTTTTCAAGGAAGAAAGATTTGTAAGGCATCTGGCCGCGTTTGATAACCATTGTTTCGCCGTGTACTACGACTTTGCTAACAATCAGGGAATTATTGGCAACTATTTGATCAAACAGGAGGGCAAACCCTGGGTTACTGCACCGGATTCTAAGGAGGCATTCAAAGAGTTTGCCATAAAGTATTTTGGTAATATTCCCATTATCAAGGACATGGCGGATAAGGGTAAAATAGAAGCATCAGGTATGCCCATGATGGTAAAAATGCTGGAGTATTATTACAAGTATAAAAATGATCAACCAGCCTTTTATGATCGTTGGTGGAATGAAGTGCGAGCAGAGGAGCTTGCCTATCATGTTGTTAAAATAGCCTCTGTAATTGATACTGTAATGACAGTGGAATATTATCATGATGGCCATAAATACCGGTCTTCAGAGGTATTGGCTGTTCACCCTGATAAAAAAGAAGGTGTTACCAGATGGTTTGATGATGAAGGAAATGTGAGAAAGGAAATACTTTATAAGGATGGTAAAGTCAAAGAAGTGAAGACGTTCCATTCAAATGGTCAGATAAGGTATATCTATGCAATTCATAAAGTTAATGTAGACTACAATCTATATCAACCTGTTTTTGAGGCGGTTTATGATGAGCAGGGCACTTCTTTACTCGATGAAAATGGATCTGGGGTTGAGGAGTTTGATGATGCAGTAAATAGCAGACGTATAACAAGAGTTTATGAGAATTATAGGATCAAAAGCTCCTTTTATCACATTGAAGGCGGCAAAAAGGTGGTTCAACTAACCGATAATCAATTTAATTTTAAACTTAAAAAGCTGAAAAACAGGCTCTTGTTGTATTTTCAGGAGCAATCGGTTTATGAAACTGTAAGTAATAATGCTCAAGGCACATATCTGATTTCATTTGTGGTTGACGCTAATGATCAATATGCTATAAGTTATAAAGTACTAAATAATGTTCATCCCGATTTGGACAGCTTACTCAATCAATTTCTTGAATCCTCAGTTAGCAAAAACGCTCAATATCGTTTCAAGTTCAGGCCTTACAAAATAGGGAAATCCGTGCAAACTTATGAAGTGGTAGTGCCATATACCTTTGGCATTATAAGATTCTACAGGCCTCCGAACAATTATTATTACGACTGGCATTTGCATCATATGATGAGGCAGCAGCAGATGGCTCCGATTAATCCTCCGGCAATGCCTGGCAGGTTTTAAAACATCAATCCAAAAAGGACACTTAGCTGGTGTCTTTTTTTGTAAAAGTAAAATACTCAAAAGCATCTTGGATACCTATGTTTGGTTTATGATTCATATTGATCCTGTAAACTGTAAATTCCCTTCCAAAAACGAAACATGAAATCAATATTGGAGTTATAACTTTAATATGTCGAAAAATATAAATTACTCTGTCCTGGAGCTTGCCAGTGTCGCTTACGGCACTACTATTAACGAAACTTTTAAGAGAAGCCTTGACCTGGCCCAAAAAGCCGAGGAAATGGGATATACCCGCTTTTGGCTGGCTGAGCATCATAATATGATCAGTATTGCCAGTTCGGCTACCTCAGTACTCATAGGCTACATTGCAGGGGGTACGAATAAAATAAGGGTAGGTTCAGGGGGAATCATGCTGCCCAATCATGCACCGCTTATTGTGGCAGAGCAGTTCGGTACCTTGGGAAGTCTCTACCCTAACCGCATCGACCTGGGGCTAGGACGGGCACCGGGAACTGATCAGGCCACGGCGCAGGCTATAAGACCAGACAGGATGCAGGCTGTTTATCAGTTCCCTGAAGCAGTAAGTCAGATCCGGCAGTATTTTTCCGATAACAGAGGTGCAAGAGTACGTGTAAATGTTGCTGAAGGTGTAAATGTTCCGATATATATTTTAGGTTCAAGCACTGACAGCGCTTACCTGTCCGCAAAAGCAGGGCTGCCTTATGCTTTTGCCAGTCATTTCGCACCTACACATCTTTTTGAGGCATTAAATATCTACTACAATCAATTTCAGCCATCTGAATTTCTTAAAGAACCCTATACTATTGCGGGTATAAATGTAATTGCAGCAGATACTGATAAAGAAGCTGAAAGGATCTCTACCACTATGATCAGGATGTTGCTTGGTGTGCTGACCAATAATATGGATTATATGCAGGAGCCCACTGATATGACTCCCGAGTTAAAAGACCTGCAACAAAACCCGGCATTCCAGCGAATGCTGACCTACGCCTTTAGAGGAAGCAAGGATACGGTAAGACAGAAAACTGAAGAATTTCTGAAGCAAACCGGTGTCGATGAAGTGATTGTATCATCGCATATATTCCATCATGAAGACCGGGTCAATTCCTATAGAATATTTGCTGAGATCATGAAAGAAATCGAAGTTTGAAAATACAAGGCGCAGGCGAGCTTTGCCCTTCACCAAAAAACAAGTCATGAAAGCAGCCACTTTATCAGAGATAAAAAAAGAACTAAAACATCGCGATGCCGAGGAAATTATGCAAATATGCCTCAGGCTCGGCCGTTTTAAAAAAGACAATAAAGAGCTACTGACCTACCTGCTTTTTGATGCAAGTGATGAGGAGGGCTATATTTCTTCTATCAAATATGAAATTGATGATTTGATAGAGGAGATCAACACAAGCCACCTCTATTATGCCAAAAAGGGACTTCAAAAGATCAACCGCAACCTCAATAAATACATCAGGTACTCCGGTAATAAACAAACAGAGGTGGAAGTACTTCTTCATTTTGCCAGATCTATAAAAGATTCAGGTATCGCCATACATCGAAGCAGTGTGATCAGTAATATGTATGACAGACTATTGACAAAAATTGAAAAAGCACTGTCCTCGCTGCATGAGGATATTCAGGCAGATTATAAATATGAGCTTGAACAGCTTTAACAGTTAGTAGAAGCACAGCGGGCCTGCTCAAGGCTATACAAGCAACCGGATGATAAGTGCTGACTGTGCAATTACTAATAGATTCACGTCCCTATTAACATGTAGGTTGAATGCCTGATTGAAAAGAAAGCACACTCCAGAATCCAGGTGATGAAATGGTTTGACAGTCAGCCTATTTCATGAATTGGGTATATTATCGGTTGATGATGACCAGTCTAACATACAGTTGCTGAAATGTTTAAATTATCTGTCATATTACAAACATTCCCTAACCTAAGCTCAGCCAATTTTTTTTTGAAAAAAATCAAAAAAAATCTTTCCACGGAACATCCTGACCATGACCCGCTTGCCGGATAGTCGTCATCGTATACCCAAGGTTGGGTATTGCATCGAGTCGATAATTATTGCTTATTAGGTAGAATAACCAGCTAAACACATCCTTTTTACAACCTCTGAGCAGGTTGCATATAATGGCCTGTTTATCGTAAAACCTACTAACCCCATGAAAACCAACATCAACTATTATGTCTTTGCGTTAATCTTATTCATGAGCTGTAACAGCAATAGGGAATCGTCAACAGAGGACGACTCTCTGACAGACACTTCTGGTGATTCTGTTGTGCTGAACATCTCTTATCAAATTCCGGGAGATCTGCCTTCGGATGCATCTGAAGAAGAACTTGCAAGATTTGCCTGGAATGAATTCTTTGCATTAAACTGGGCCTCTTCCTGGCCGGATGATCAAAAAAGGGCCACGCCCAATACCAATTGGAAGTTTGCAGGAAGTGGGCCTGCCCCGAATGTAGCAGTATGGGAAACATACATCCATAGAACAGAGCTACGGCCTGCCAACGGTAAACGTACCCGTACCCTAACATCCGGAAAGCCATACTATACATTCATTAATCCGGTTGATACTACCACCAATAATGTAACACTCAGCAACTACTGGGTGAATCTTGATGAGGACAACGAAATAGGCTCGGCCTATGTTTTTGCCTATGACTCCACGGAGGTTCTTTATATGGCCAAGTCCAATCTGGTTGAGTATACTTATGTTAGGGACAACTTCCCAACAGATAGTCTACTCAAAATTGCCGTAGATAACGGTACTGATCCAAGCCTGAACTACCTTAAAAAAGTGACGCAGGAGGGAGCGACCTGCAATAGCGATACTGCCAGTCACGTAATCTGTCTGCCCTGTGGAAGTAATACCGAAGAGGGAACTATAGAAATTAAAACTGCCTGGCGATTCCTGCTCGATGGGAAAGACGATCCATCGCGGTTTATTACCAAACCGGTAGTTTATTATACGGAAGAAAATGGCCTGCCTACCGCACATTCAGGTACCATGGGCCTGATAGGGATGCATATCATACGCAAAACTCAAAACTACCCTGCATTTATCTTTGCTTCCTGGGAGCAACTAGACGTGCGTAAAGCCGACATGCAAACCATAGGATTGGACACACCTGTTGTAAATAACATGCCAGACCCCAATGTTGACCCTCATCAACTTGAGCCAGTTGTTCCAAGAAATATTCCGGCTGCGATACAATCGGTAAATACCGAAGCCCATAACCTAATAACCTCTCAAAACCCGGCTTCTTTATGGCAGTACTACCAACTGATCGGTGTACAAGGCACACCTATTGACTATGCCGACAGAGGGCAGGATGATAATTACTTTATGGCGAATTATGTGATTGAATCCGATAGTCTTCTAACGGTTTTTCACGGGTCATTTGCAGATCCTTTTAATACAAGCCTTCAAAATGTGGTGTACAAAGGGGAATCGTACAACATGGGTGGTTGCCAGGGGTGCCATGGCCAGGCCCAGATAGGAGGTACGGATTTCAGCTTCCTGCTGGATTTTGGTGCAGGTAAGCCAGTGCCTGAACCTGACTTGCTGCTCACTGTAGATGAAGCCCTGGAAAAAGCCAATCCTTCTCAAATAAAGAATTACGTTGAAAAATTTGAACAAATAATCACTTCAAAACAGTAAAGCCATGGAAACCGAACCTATTGAAAAAGTAAGAAAGTTTGAGAGTGAAAAGCTCTCAGTTCTGATCAAAGAATTACGCGAAATTGTAAGCAACCCTGTAGTGGAAGCAGCCTATAACGATGCCATAGCCAATGTACACCCTATACTTTGGACAGGAGCACCTAACCCCTGGAAAGGGCAGACCATTGACTATTTTGTGAAGTACTTTGAGTCATGGTTTGCCTTTTTGCCGCAGCCTGCAGGCGGGTTGGGCAAAATTGTACCGTTTACTTATTTCTATTATAACAATGAATCTGCTTTCTACTTTCTCAATGAGTTTAAGAGCAGGAAAAGCCCGGATAAACCTTATACTACGGAAATCTTCGACTGGACAGTGAAGTTTATCAAGGCTCGTGGTGAGTTTATGGACTCAAAGGAATCATTAAAATATATTGAGAGCTGGATCAAAGACCCTTCGACTCATATCGATGATTTTATAGTTCCTGAGGGAGGCTTTAAATCGTTTAACCAATTTTTTACCCGTGAGTTAAAGTCTTCAGCCAACCCACGACCAATCTCCAAACCGGATGATGACTCAGTAGTGGTAGCCAGTGCAGATTCGGAAATCAATTTTATTGAATCCGAACTTACATTGAACACCATGATGGATATAAAATCGAGACAGATCAGCATGAATGACTTACTCAATGGATCAAAGTATGCCTCTGAATTTGTGGGCGGAAATGCCATTTCCTGTGTGCTTATGCCAAACAATTATCACCGGTACCATGCCCCGGTTACAGGAGAAATTGTTGAGTCGGTTGAAATACCCGGAATATACAATGGTATCATGGATGGGGAAGACTGGTTCAATATTTTCAATGTGGGTGAAAGCACTACTGACTTCAGCATTTTCGAAGACTTCCACAGAGCCTACTTCATTATTAAAACCTCTAAGTATGGTTATGTAGGCGTGGTGCCGGTAGGGTTGAACACCATAAGTACAATCATGCCGTCCATGATCAATGAATCATCAACAATGGTAGCACCCGGACAGCCGCCGGTAAAAGTAAAAAAAGGAGATGAACTCGGGCATTTTGCTTATGGAGGTTCCCTGAATATCCTGTTATTTCAAAAAGGTGCCTTTTCTTCTGTTTCTGTTTTAATGGGACAGCGAATAGGTAGCCTTTCTACTTTAAATTAATGTAAAACCCATATTAAAACCAACACAAATTGAAAATCCGGAAATCTAGACTACTATTAACTATTTGTGCCAGTGCTGCACTCTTCAGTTGCGGCCCGGCAGAAAATAACACTGATACAGCCACAAAGGAGGTAGGAGAAGTGACTTATGAACGCGTAAATGCCAATACCAATGCTCACGCAAACAAAGTACTTGACTTGTATGCCTACGGCATGGCCATTACAAAGAAGCTGGAGTGTACAAACCCTGCCAGCTGGTACTATCAGGGGAGCATGCATTCTGTTCCACCCAGAGATGAAATTGAGGGAGCGACCGTAGAACTATGTACTCCGTATGACTCTATCTCACCATTAAAAGGGTGGAATTCTTGTCCGCATATGTATCCTACGCATCAACAGCTTAACTTTTTGACCTGGCACCGCCTGTATATCTATTATTATGAGAGAAATATCAGGCATCACATAGCCAACGGAGGGGCGGGATTACCCGGTTTGGGAGATTCACTTGCAAATCAATTCAGCCTGCCTTACTGGGACTATACTGATCAAGGAGATATGCCCAAGCCTTTTACTGTAAAATCATACACTTTTGAAACAGTGAAATTGGTTGAGAACCCACTTTATGAGATTGGCCGTTCGCCCACTTTGATGGACCGGGAGCCCATTGATTACAGCTCCAGTGACAGTATTGCTGTTACTTTACCTGATGGCTCGGTAAAGAACCTGTGCATTAAAACTATGGAGCAGGCGCTGGATGTTAATGATTTTCTGTCATTACCCGATGTGAGCGAATTCTCCCGTGGCCTGGAAGACCGGATGCACAATGTAATGCATGATTACATAGGTGGAGCTGTCGATTCCCTGGACTTAACCCACGATTTATATAATCGTATCTATCAAAGTACCAAAAGTGGCTTTGGTCTTATGGGACAGATCCCAAGTGCAGGTTTTGACCCGATCTTCTTTCTGCATCACTCTAACGTAGATCGCATGTTTGCCGCATGGGAAGCAACCTATGGGCCTATAACCATCGAAGATATGAACACATATGCAGGTAAGTGGGACTCCATCAAGCACATATACCAGTTTTGGGATACACCTACCAACTCGTGGATCACTTACAATAGCATGCAGGATATGTTAGATGCAGCCCATGCCATAGATTATACCTATGAGCAACTGCCAACGGTAAATAAAAACATGCTAGGTGCCGGGCAAAAAGCGAAAGCCTCACAATTGGTCAACGAAGTGGTAAAAAAGACCCCTGAGGTATTGGGTGAAGTAGGGAAGCCACATGCACTAACGCTCAACAGCGCCAGGGCTTTAAAGTCTGGCGGGGGAGAGGCACGTTATACTATCGAAGTAAGTCTGAAGTTTGGCAGGAACATGTTCCAGCAACTGGCGGTGTTCTCTATTCCTTCGGATATGGACTGGAATGCTTGCGATTTGGACGATGCCTATGTACATGGTGTTACAGCCGTATTTGGCTCTACACATCCCATGGATCATGCAGGGCACCATGCTATGGGAGCAATGGTAAAAGGGCAGGAGTTTAATCATACCTTTGTGTTTGATGTAACCGAGGCCGTAAAAAAATTACCTGAAGGAGAGTCATTAAAGGTATATGTAGTACCCATGAACACACAGAATGGCCCGGATTTCTACCTGACAGAGATTGAATTGTATGAGCACACATTTTAAGATGAATTGATTCGCAGGTTTGAATAAAAGGTCTCGTGGGAATATTCCTGCGAGGCCTTTTCATTGATTGATCCGCAAGTCGCAAACAAGTCAGGTAAGCTTGGGGTTATCACGAAGGCATATTTCCTGATCATTGTCATGATCAAAGCAAGCAATCGACATTCATACATGGTGCTAAGAAGATGTAGTTTGCACTAAAACTTACCAATTTTATGAGTATACATATTGGAGCCGAAAAAGGTGATATCGCCGAAACAGTTTTGCTGACCGGTGACCCGTTGAGAGCAAGGTTTATTGCACAGAGCATGTTGGAAAATGTCACTTGTTATACTCAGGTGCGTAATATGCTGGGCTTTACAGGCTACTATAAAGGTAACCCTGTTTCGGTACAGGGAACAGGAATGGGACAGTCTTCACTGGCCATTTATGCCCATGAGTTGATTCATTCATATGGAGTCAAAAAACTTATCAGAGTCGGCACATGCGGCGCTTTGATGCCTAATATTAAACTGGGCGAAATTATCATTGCACAAGGTGCATCAACCGACTCTAATACCAACCGGTTGCTTTTTAGAGGATTGGATTTTGCCCCACTGGCAGATTTTAATATGCTCATGCAGGCCTTTCAGACAGCAAAGCAAAAGGGCATCAACGTAAGAGTTGGAAACATATTCAGCACCGATTTTTTCTATTTTAAGGACGATCCCGAGCGCTGGAAAATATGGACTGCACATAAAATACTTTGCGCGGATATGGAAACCTCAATGCTTTATACTCTGGCGGCCGGTGCAAACATTCAGGCATTAAGTATTCTTACGGTAAGTGATAATATAATTACAGGGGCTTTTGGTACCTCTGAGGATAGAGAAAAACCCATTCTGGATATTGTGGACATTGCATTGGCCTGTTTATAAATACATGGTTTTGTCATAATAATACGGTACCCGGAACTGACCTTGAATGGCAATACCATAAGTTGCTATTATACCCACCCTGTTTCAGTGGCTGATCTTTAAGGCTAAGGCAATTTTACATATACCATAACTTTATTATATTGACTTTCACGGTTTCGGGAACTGTCCGGATAGTTAGTTTGATTTCCAACGACAAGGAAAAGGATTTAATACTTTAACTAACAAACCAACTAATCCAAACAATTCTATGAAACCAAAAACCAACTTAAACCCTAAGTATGTACTGCTCTTTGCAGTAGTATTACTTATTACCTTTAGAAGTTATGGACAGCAAAAACCTTTTCCACAGGCAGTGGATTATCCCGGCACCTTTAAACCGGCACTGGCGCAATCAACGCTCAACAACGATGTAGCAGCTTATTATTCTTACTGGAAAAATAAGTATCTGAAAACAGGATTATCATCCCTTCCCGGCGGCTATTATGTCAAAGGTGAAATCACTGGTAATCCTGATGGTTTTGCCGCTCTGGGCTCATCAGAAGGACAGGGCTATGGCATGATCATTACCGCACTTATGGCTGGCTATGATGCTAATGCCAAACTATACTTTGACGGACTGTTTGCTACGGCGCGGGCCTGCCATAGTATTAACAATCCGTATTTGATGGGATGGGTGGTAGCAGATGACATTAATGCCCAGGGCCATTTTAGTTCAGCCACTGACGGTGATATGGATATTGCCTATGCGCTGATACTTGCACATTACCAATGGGGTTCAGGAGGCAGCATTAATTATATTCAGGAAGCCATCAACACCATTAACGCCTTAAAACTAGAAAACGTAACCACAAACAACCGGCTGAACCTGGGAGACTGGGATGCAAAAAATGCCTACAATACACGCCCTTCTGACTGGATGTTCAGCAGCATGCGTGCTTTTTATAACGAAACCAACGACATTACCTGGTCAAACGTTATCAATAACCTGTATGGAGTTTATGGCAATTTTAGCAGTAATTATTCTTCTTCAACAGGCCTGGTTTCTGACTTCATAGTTAATAACCCACCCCGGCCTGCACCACCAAACTATTTAGGTGAATTTCCTGAAACCGGAGACTACTATTACAATGCCGGCCGGTATCCTTTGCGTGTGGTTATGGATTACGCACTGTATGGTGCCAACGATGCCTATAATGTAGCAAACAAGCTGATGAACTGGGTTAAGCCCGCGACTGGAAATAACCCTGTCAATATCCGGGCCGGTTATCAACTTAGCGGTACACCTTTGCCGGGATCAAACTATCAATCCGCAGTATTCATAGCACCCTTCGTAGCAGCGTCTGTGATAAGCAGTAACCACCAGGACTTCCTCAACAGCGGTTGGAATACCATTAAAAATATGCAGGCAGGTTATTTTGAAGATACCTACAACCTGCTCTGCATGCTTTTTATTTCTGGAAACTGGTGGAAGCCCGAAGTAGCATCGGGCACACCTCCGGCAGCACCTACTGCATTAAATGCAACGACAGTATCATCTACTCAAATCAATTTGAGTTGGGTGGATAATGCAGAAAATGAAGCCGGATTTCAGGTGGAGCTTTCTCCTGATGGTAGCAGTAATTGGTCCGTCATAGCCACTCCCGGCCCGAACATAACCAGCTATATCGATACCGGGCTTTCAGCTTCCACCACCTACTACTACAGGGTGAAGGCCATTAATGAATCAGGTAGTTCCGCTTATACCAACGTGGCTTATGCCACTACAAGTGCAGGCGATGTTCAGTCTCCCTTTGATGGTTTTATCTCAATTCCCGGAGTACTGGAAGCCGAAAACTTTGATATCGGTGGGGAAGGGGTTGCCTACAGCGATAATACCACTGCTAATGAAGGTGGGGAATACCGTACAGGAGAAGCCGTGGATATTGAGCCTTGTACTTTGGGTGGATACAATGTAGGCTGGACACTGCCCGGTGAATGGCTTGAATATAGCATAGATGTGGCCGTATCAGGTAATTACACCCTCGACTTTAGCACCGCTGCAGAAAGCAGTACAGGATCACTAAAAATACTTGTTGACGGAACCGATGTTTCAGGTACCGTTTCATTTAATGCCACGGGAGGCTGGCAGGTCTGGCAAACCCATACCGTAAGCGATGTGCACCTGGAAGCAGGACAGCATATCCTCCGCATTGAAATGACCTCAGGAGATTTCAATTTGGACAAAATAGCTTTCTCTCAAGATACTGGCCTGCCATCACCTTATACCCATGCTGACATCGGAGCACCAGCCTTTACCGGAAGTGCCAGCTATACCAATGGTACTTTTACTTTGGAGGGAGCGGGTAGTGATATATGGAGTGCTGGCGATCAGTTTCAGTATGTATACCGGGCTTTAACCGGAGATGGAGAAATAGTGGCACGTGTTACCTCGGTTTCCAACACAAATCCGTGGGCCAAGGCAGGAGTGATGATCCGGCAGACACTTGCTGCTAACGCCAAACATGCTATGATAGTTGTGACACCTTCCAACGGTGTTGCTTTTCAAAACCGTTCGGCTACCGGAGGTACCTCGTCACATGTAGCCGGGAGTACATCTGCGGCACCGCGTTGGCTACGGCTGATGCGTTCAGGTAACACTATTACAGCGTACGAATCCCCGGATGGTTCAAACTGGAACCAGGCAGGAAGCGTGAGTATTGCCATGGCTACTAATACCTATATTGGGTTGGTAGTGACGAGTCATGATGTCAATAGTCTGGGTACAGCCACGTTTGACAATGTAAACGTTTCGAATAACTCGTCAGCTTTACTGGTTGATGTTTCGGAGTTTAATAATTCCAACATTTCCAACATTTCCGTTTACCCTAATCCGGCCTGTACAAAAATAGCTTTGAGTTATGAACTTCATGAGGATGCAAGAGTGGTCATTGAAATTTTTGATATGTCAGGACATAAAATATCTGTTATGGAAAGTGGAATAATGGGCCAGGGAAAACACCATATCGAATATGATATTTCAGCCCTTCATGAGGGTATTTACCTTGTGAAAATCCGGAATAAGAGCAAAGTTTACTCAAGTAAACTTATTATTAAAGACTAAAAATATAAAAGAAAAGCCTTTTCTTTAGAATATCAGGGGGAAGGCTTTTCTTTTACTCCGCCGCAACTTTATCAACCTTCTTTAATCAGCAAATCAGCAAAAATTCTATAAATCTCATTCTGTAATTTACCTGTTTAACCATCTATATTTTTCTTAAATCTGACAATTTTTTCGGGTGTACTAGTATTGTCCTACTGCTTTTTTTTAGTATTTGTCCGGTTCATTATTGATTTACTGCATGCTTTGTCTGCCACCGGGAAAGCAGGTAAATGTAAATCAACAAACATATGAAAACCCTCTATGAAGTCTACAAAAAGACGCACTGTTCTATCCGTTTCGTATGCCGCTCCACTTTGGGAAGGCTCAGAGAAAAAGATAGTGTTCCCTGACCGGATTATCTCATAAATGGATGTATGGCTTAACCAATCATGCAGACCATATTCCAAATAATCCATAACCATAAACCAAAACCAACTATGAAAGTAATCAAATCAATGATGCTGATGGCCTTGCTATGGGCAGCAACGGCTTTATATCCAGTATTCGCTCAAAACATTGCCCAACACAAACCAACACTCACCAGCAGCAACTATAGCGGTGCGTACGACGGCAGTAAAGCTGTAGATGGCAATACCGGAACAAAATGGACTACCCAGACCGGAATAAATGCACCACACTGGATTCGGATCGATCTTCAGCAACAATATAATGTTACCAGGGTTAAAATACTCCATGCGGCTACGGGAGGTGAACCAGCCTACTTTAATACCAGGAGGTACAGCGTACAGCTAAGTCTTGATGGCAGCAACTGGAGCACCGTGGCCACATATACCAACACTGCCCAGCACCATACCACTCACCACGATCCGCCGGCAAGTCAGCAAAGGGCGAGGTATGTACGCTTCTATGTGCATGAGGCGAATTTTGTGGATCAGTATGCAAGGATACCCGAAATAGAGGTCAATGGTAGCCCGGTGAGTTCCGGTGGCCCTTCAAACCTTAGTGTGTCTACTCCGGGCTGCTCGGGTTCTACCTATACCGCCAACTTTTCATGGTCAGGTAGTGGCCCAGGCTGGTGGATCGATGTTTCGGAGAATAGCAGCTTCCCTGCTGATACCAGAACATATCATAAACGCATAGACAATGTGACCGGCACTTCCAGTAACGGTTTATGTGTATGGTACGACAACTGTTCTCAAACACTTTCCCTGCTCCCCGGGAAAACTTATTATTGGAGAATATGGAACGGGTCCGTACATACCAGCGGCCAATCTTTTACGGTTAACTCCTGCAGCACAGGTGGTGATGAGTTGTACGGACTATGTGTGAATGCTAACCCGGTCGCCAGTGGTCAGAACCCACCAGCCCAGGCTTACACGGACCTTGGGGTAAAATGGGTACGTTCAATTATGTATCAGGCGGGTTTTACACCACCTGCCGGTGCCCAGAGCAATGTGAAATGGCTGGTTATTTTCAACAGCGAAACCATACCACAAGGCTCCAGAACATGGAATGACTATGTGATCTACTTTGCCAATGAAGTGCATAGGATAGTAAGCCAAAACCCATGGATATCGGCTGTACAAATTGGTAACGAACCTGACATTCCACAGTTCCACATCCCTGAAAATCAATATGCAGCCTTGCTGAAGCAGGCATATATAAAAGTAAAAACCCTGCCTAATCCGCCAATTGTAGTATCAGCAGGATTGGCCTCAGGAGCTGTTTCGGGTGGGCAATACCTGGATAATGTCAAAAGCTACTGGAATGGAGCCATTTATTTTGATAAAGCAGCATTGCATCCTTATCAGGCTGTGGCAGGAGGGATAGGCTGGCCGGCGCATGGTTATATGGATCAATCCATCAATGAATTTTACCGCCACACAGCCGGGCACCAAATATGGGTAACAGAATTCGGCATAGCCTATCAGCAGGTCAACAACGATCAACAGGCTCAGGCGCAGTACCTGGCTAACTGCTATAACCTGTTTAAAACCCTGAAAGATGGCAACAAGCGTAAAGTAGAAGTGGCATTTTGGTTTGCCTGGGACGATCGCACCCATTGGAACCCTTACAATGAAAGCTACGGGCTGGTAGATCTTAACCACAACGCCAGACCAGCCTGGCATAGTTACAGGGGCGTAAGCCTGGTTTCGGTAACCGCCGGGATGAATGAGCGATCTATGATTTTTGAAGATGAGCCGACTATTGATCCGGAAGAAGCAGGTCTGTTTTCCATCTACCCGGTGCCAACAGCCGATGTTCTGAATGTAAAATTAAAGGGATCAAAGCATATGACTAAGCTGTCAATTTCAGATTTACATGGTAAAGAGCTGATCGCTAGAGAATTACCGGCAGGCGACCCTCGCATTGAACCACTGAATGTGGCCTGGCTTAAACCGGGAGTGTATATCATCCATGTACAGAGCGGAGAGCAATCTAAAAAACTTCGCTTCTCACATTATTAGCGCTTGATTTCAATCAAACATATTAACCAACTAATAACCAATTGATTATGAAAAACAAAAACCGACTTTTAAGCCTATGTCTGGTACTGGTCTGCCTATGCCTGACATCACATGTGGTAAGTGCGCAGAATATTGCGCGATATAAGCCGACGCTTACCAGTAGCAACTACAGCAGTGCTTATGATGGGAGTAAGGCTGTAGATGGTAATACCAGTACTAAATGGACAACAAGCAGCAGTGCATACGCTCCGCACTGGATCCGCATTGACCTGCAGCAGCAGTATAATGTAACCAGAGTTAAAATACTACACGCCGCTACCGGTGGTGAGCCTTACTACTTCAACACCAAGAGGTATAGTGTACAGCTCAGCCTGGACGGTAGCAACTGGACCACAGTAGCGACTTATACCAACACGGCCCAGCACCATACGACACACCATGATCCTCCAGCCAGCCAGCAAAGGGCCAGGTATGTGCGGTATTATATCCACGAAGCTAATTTTGTGGATCAGTATGCCCGTATTCCTGAAATTGAGGTTAACGGTACCCCGGCCGGTTCGGGAACACCCACCAGCCTCAACGTATCCAAACCTGGCTGCTCAAGTTCGGCTTACACGGCTAATTTCACCTGGTCGGGCAGTGGCTCAGGCTGGTGGATCGATGTGTCAGAGAACAGTGGCTTTCCGGCTGACACAAGAACGTTTCACAAACGAATTGATAATGTAAGCAGTACGTCCAGCAGCGGGTTGTGTGTATGGTATGACAACTGCTCCCAGACCTTGTCGTTACAGCCCGGAAAGACTTATTATTGGAGGGTCTGGAATGGTTCCACGCACACCAACGGCCCCTCCTTTACCGTGCCTGGATGTAGCGGGGGAGGAAACCAGACTATTTACGGTATTCATTTCTGGGCTTCAGGAGCAGGCAGCTTAATGAACGGTAAAAAGGGGTGGACACTTGAAGTGATCAATGCCGAGCATAATGATCCCAACGCACTTAATGGCCTGATCAGTGCCATCAATAGTGAAGGAGCATATCAGCCTATAGTTAGGATAAACTGGAACTATGGAAATACCATTCCTAACCCAAGCTTGCATCAGGAGTTCGCCAACAGGTGTAGAAATATTGTTAGTAACCTGTATAACAACTATGGTGTAAAGTACTTCCACATCGGGAATGAAATGAACCAGGATTATGAGTATGCCCCTAACGAAGACGGTAAAGGAGTACCTGCCGATGAGTATGCGAGCTGCTTCAAAACTGTTTATAGTACCGTAAAGGCTGCCGTACCCGGGGCGCAGATACTGGTAGGGCCGGTGGCTAACTGGAATGCAGTAGGCCAATACACCTGGACCGGTGCCCATGTCTACTACGATCAGTATTTTGATCGCATAGTGAACCAGATAGGTGTGCAGTGTGATGGTTATGCCATCCATACTTATGGCATGCACGGCAGTGATAATCGTGACTGGTACACTACGCAGGACAGGCCTTATGCCTTACAGGTAGCGCACAGGGCGCAGGACTCCTGGGGTTTTGGTTCTTATAAAGTGATGATGAAGGTACTCGGCAAGTATTCATACGCCAGAACAAAACCTGTATTTATTACCGAAACCAATACATTCCATGGACTTACCGGTCCGGAAGTCGTTGGTGGTGATGCCCCGGCATTCAGCTATCCATCCGGATGGATGCAGCAATCTTTCGGAGAGATCAACAATTGGAACACCAATGCTACCGGAGAGAACACCTACGGACAGAAAATTAATGCGCTTTGCTGGTTTGTATATGAGAATGATGACACCTGGAGATATTTTGCCCTGGCGAATAATCATGGAAGTCTGTCCACTGCCCGAAGTGATTTTCAAAATGCAGTTAATTACAACTATGGTTCGAGTGTGTCGCGAATAAGTCATGAAGATGAGCTGGCCGACGGAGTTAAAGACATTGATAAAGCCCTCGAAGAGGCATTTATCGATGGCTTCTCCATTTATCCTAATCCTGCAGACCATGTGCTTCATATCAGGTTAAAAGATCAATCGGGAGAAGCACATGTCTTAATTTACAGTATGGCAGGAGAGGAGATCTACTCCAAAGCCTACCAGGGTAACTTACTGACCATGTCTACCTCAGCTCTTGAGCCGGGCACATATCTGGTCAAAGTGATTACCGCTGACGAGGTTAAAGTAAGGAAAGTACAGATTAAGTAGTCTTTTTTACAGTGTATTAGCTTTGGTTTTTAGCTTAGACGAAGTCGTCTCTAACGGGGCGGCTTCTTTTTTTGCGTTAAAATACCCAAGGTTAGGTATTGATATGAGGATGCATACTTTGTTAAATTAGAGTTAGAAAGAAATACACCCTAAACTATCATTTCTAAAAAAAACTACAATGAACATCAAAGACCTGATCCCCGATCTGCTTAACCTCAATGGTCAAAAAGTAAATGACAAATCACTGGCTATTGAGTTAATTTCAAAGAAAGGTGCCACACCGTCACTGGCCCTTCCAGCAGAAAATTTTCTATTCAGTGCGAAAGCAGAAGGGGCCTTTTCACTGAATCTTTTCAATGATGCCAATGATCATTCAATTGATTCAAAAATCTTCGAACATTGGCCTGAAGCAACATCTCTTTATGCTGACAAAGCCCTTTTGGGGTATGCTCTGGAAGGTAAGATCAAAGCTAATGCTGGTGCGGAAAATCTCGGCAAATTTGACTTGGGAATCGATGCAGAACAACTTTTTAAAGTGAAGTCGTTTCGGATCCACGATGGCAATACCAGCCTGAAGGATGCCTTTACCAGTGATGTGAGCTCTTTCAAATTCATTTTTAAAAAGGCCGATGTTACCAGTTTAAAGGTTAATGAAGCCATGGCTTTTGAAGCGGCAGGTAGGGTAGCTTTAAATGCCGGGGTAAAGGTTACGGATGTTTATAGCGGAACAGCCTCCCTGGTGGCTGGTATGCTGAACCTGAGCGGACAGGTAGACCTTAAACTGGATGCCTCTGCATCAGTTGATTTTAAAATTGAAATTGAAGATGATTTTTCAGTTGTGATTATCCGGCAGGCGGAGGATAAGTTCAAAGTGTGCATCAATAAGGTTGTAAAGCGCACAAAGGAGCTAAAAGCCAAGGCAGGGGTAGAGGCAGCTTTGGGTGACAAGGATAAGCTCAATGACCTGGTAGATAAGTTTTTTGAAGGCGTGGAAGAAGAGTTGTTCAAATATATCAATGACAAAATCAGTACAACCGGTCTGAAAGAGGCAGACCTTGAAAAGACCTTGAGGGCAGCATCATTGCTTAACCTTACAGACATTTCTTCTGTAGAAGAGTTTAAACAGAAGTACGAGGAGAAGAAGGGAAAAGTAAAAGAAAAACTGCTTGAGGTCATAACCAATAAAGTGGCTGTAGGAGTAGCCTACGACTATAACATCATTAAAACCAACGAATCCATATTTTCCGGCCTGTTTACCAAAAATGCGATAGAGCAGTTTCATGGAGACATTGTGAAGCTCAGGGTGGCAGATTTGGTAGAAGCATATTCAAAAGACCAAAGTAGCTTTGAATTAACGAGTTACCTGAAAAGGGAAGCAACAGAAATTACCAGATCATTTGGGCTGAACGTAGCTTTTGGTAATTTCAAGCTTACATCAAGCATTAAAAAGGAATTTGAAGAGGTAACAGAGAGAAAATTTTTAACGGAAAGCAAGCTGGGTCTCTTCGGATTCAAAGTTGATACCTACAGCCGTAAGCGTACCAAAACATACAAACATGGAAAGAATAGCGACATATATATGATGAATATGGATGCTTCAATGCCCATTTATGTTTCAAAAGAAGAAGATCTAACTGCCGAAAAATTTGATTTCGGTTTCGGGCTTTCCTTTGACATGACCGAGAATAAAACCAGCAACAAGGAACTCCTGGATATTGTTGACTGGGCAGTTACCTGGGATATCATTCCCCAACAACAAAGCTCAGAAGTGATCAATAAGATCAAGACTGAGGTACTTGATAAAACCGACGATCCAATAACCTATCATTGCTTCCTAAAAGTACCGCAGGGTGAATTTGATGAGCTTATCCCATACTTCAAATCCTCACTGAAAACACTGATACCCTCAGCCCTGGCGGCCTCCATGTTACAGGTGGATTACATAAATATTCCTGTCAGAAACAACATGGATTTACGTAGGGAGCATTATACAGCCTTTTGGTCAAATTATCTCAAGAGTTACTCGAAGAATCATCCCGATACCATACCCGGGATTGTAGCTCAGGAACTTTACAATTATTTTAATGACCAAAACCTGTCCAAATTGGCGATGTATGAAGGTGGGGAAGGCAACTATGAAGCCTATAATAGTGCCAAAACCGTAGAAATACTTGAGTTCAACAATGTAAATGTTATGGTTAACAGCCTTGTAGAGCACTTTGATAACTTAAGCAAAGCTATAAATACCCATGTACACTATGAAAAGAAGATTTTTGAAAAGGCATTTAAGGGTATTGACAAAACCCAGTTCTTAAAAGACTTTAACCTGAGGTTTATGGGAAGACTTATTCTGGATATGAATAAGTTGCTGGCAGAACCCATTGAAATAGAGAAAGGTTTTAACATGACCTATAAAGAGAATGGAAAAGACAAAACCTGTGTGATTGCTTAAACATTCCAGATCACATAGCTATTTATGGACCTGCTTTACGATTATGAGCAGGTCCATAATTTTAATCTAAATTATCGTCTTCCTAGACCTGAACCTGTTCTCCGGGTCCTGGCTATACTTCCCTTTGATCTCAATCAGCTTTTCGTAACTCTGCATAAAGTAAGTTTCCGTAGGTACACCATCATCTTTGAAGCTGATAAAAGCGCCACTGGTTTGTGGAAACTCAGCCTTTCGGCATTCCTCAAGCCAGTCCATCGCGCGGTTGGTATAGAGGTTTACGCCGGCTTTTTCTGACGCTTCAGGTGAGATATTCCTGTCCGTATCCCACCATACCTGATACTGGATAGTGTAAGGCCGGTCTTTATATGGAAAAGCGCTGCCCAGAGGAAAGTCTGCCGGTTTGTAGCCGGCATAAAAAGGTCCGGATATGGCCCCAAGCGTAACATACGCCCTTACACCAAGTGCTTCACCCTTCTCAAACAGCAGGTCAGATTCCAGGCTTCTGATCAGTTTTTTGCGACCTTCATCTCCAAGCCCTTCTGCATTGACCAGTCTGGAAGTAATTTTGTGAGGAGCAGGAATGTCATCCTCCAGCGGTATATCCCGAAGCAACGGACGCCCACTTTTAATGGCCATTCTTCTTCGGTGAGAGGTAAGCTCCCAGGAAGAAAACTGCAAATGATGATCTGTTCCTTCATCAGAGAAGAACTCCAGATGATCAGGAGGGAGGTTAGGGAACCATTGCTTGATTTCGGTTTCTATTTCTTCTTGGGTACCTGCATAATAGCCAAAGAAGGTACAATCATGAGCGGACTTTTCAATCGGCGCATTGTCGGCAGGTTTGGCAAAGATCTGGAGGTTGGTACCCAGTAAGTTAGGGCTTTGGTTAGGGGCAATGGCATTTTCCCAGCCTTTAAGTACTTCCAGTGCCGGTTTCATATTCCAGGTAGCGGCAAACTTATAAGTAGTTTTGGGCAAAGGAAAAGTTTTGATCACCAGTTCTGTAACTATGCCATAGCTGAATCCGCCACCTCCGCGAAGCGCCCATAACAGTTCCTTTTCCTCATCAGTGCCCTGATCAGAAAGAGTTTTGATGCTGCCGTCACCAAGTACGATGGTAGCGCCCGTCAGGCTCTCGCAGCACATGCCATGCTTGCGTGTCCATGGTCCCCAACCTCCACCTAGTGTGAAGCCAGTGATACCTACGGTCTGGCACGTTCCATGAGGTATGCCTACTTTGTTTTCATTCAATACCTTGATCAGGTTTTTAAAAATACAACCCGGCTGTATGCGGGCTACAGCCTGATGGTCAATAGTGGCATTGTTCATATGTCTCATATCCAACACCAGGGCATCGGTAGCCATACATTCGCCTTCATGGTCATGGCCGCCACCTCTTACACGCAGTTCACGATCAGATTGAAATGCGAACTTGACCAGGCTGGATACATCTTCTGCCGTCCTTGGGTATACAATAGCCCAGGGACGAAAGTGGAACCGCCGGTTAAAGATTTGGCGGGCGGCATTATAAGCAACAGGGTCAGAACTGCAGTCTGTCAATATTTTCATTTGCCCGGTGCTGAATCCGGCATCTTCAAAAGCTTTTTTAAAATCATTCATGCTCTATTAAGGTATTTGGTTGCTTGAATTTGAAGTTTACGACTACCACCTGGTTTGCCTGTCAAATGCTTCACTTACAATTAGTTTCGAAAAAACATCTGTATAAATAAGGCTCAATTTAAGCGGCAAGTCCTTTAATTTAGATACTTATTTCGTTAAAAGAAAGAATTTGAGAAATCGATAAAAACAATTGATAATCAGATATTTATGCGATTGTTTAGAGGTTTAGGAATAGATAATTGATTGATAATCACTGACTAAATATTTTGGTTACGTGCCTTATTTTTTTGCGCTCGTTACACTAATGATCAGGAGGTTTACTTTTCTGGCTTGTGTTAATCCGGACAGGTTAAATAACTATATAAAAAAAGACGTAAATTGATTCCCTTAATATAATCATCTGGAGTATGAAAGTAATAATCACCGGAGCGACCGGCATGATTGGCAAAGGGGTACTTCTGGAGTGCCTGGAGCATGAAGCAGTGGATGAGGTATTGGTTTTAGGCAGAAGCAGTGCTGGCATACAGCATGATAAACTAAAGGAATTGTTTCTGCGCAGTTTTGAAGATTACTCGGAGATAAAAGAGGAGCTTACAGGGTACGATGCCTGCTTTTATTGCCTGGGTGTAAGTGCTGCAGGTATGAAGGAAGAACGATATACTACCATAACGTACAATTATACCTTGGCCCTTGCCCAAACGTTACACACCATTAACGCGGACATGACCTTCACTTATGTCTCAGGAGAGGGCACCGACTCTACCGAAAAAGGCAGTTCGATGTGGGCCAGAGTAAAAGGCAAAACGGAAAATGACCTTCTTAATATAGGTTTCAGGCAAGCTTTCATGTATAGGCCGGGTGCAATCATTCCCCTGAAAGGCATTAAATCCCGCACTAAAATTTACCAGTTCATCTACGACTATTTTATGTGGCTAATCAAGTTGCTTAAAAAGCTTTCACCCGATTCGATTGTAAATACTACAGACATTGGCTTGTCTATGATCAATATTGCAGCTCATGGTTATGAGAAAAATGTACTGAGGCCAAAAGACATACTGATTACTGCCCGGGAGTAGCAGACTCTAGCTTAGTATTACCAGTGGGATTTTTTAGTTCACTTTTATGGAATTATCTTGCTGCTGCATCCTGTTATAAAAAACTAACTTATGCGAAAACATTTTTCCTTATCTGTATCAAAGCCGTGCTCCGAAAAATGGGACGGTTTTTCACCCACAGCAACAGGTGGTTTCTGTAGCTCATGCAGTAAAAACGTAATTGATTTCACCAAAATGAGTGATGCTGAAGTTATTGAATACTTCAAAAATGCATCATCCAATACCTGTGGTCGCTTTCGAAAAGATCAGCTCAGAACATATTCGCACCAAGCCCCCTCAACTCACACAGGTTATAAGTGGCTGCAAACCGGTCTCTTAAGTGCTGTCCTTGTTTTCATCAGTAAGGAAACCAGTTTGGCGCTACCAAACCCGAAGGCAAAAACAGAGATTTTTGATACAGATGATAAAAAGACAGAATCCTCAACGTCAATAGCAGAAGGTCATATCGTAAGTGGTGTAGTAACTTATGAAGATAATGAGCTATTACCAGGTGTAAACATAATACTGAAGGGAACGGAAATTGGCACCGTAACCGATATAGATGGAAGGTTTAAATTTCCGGCAGAGTTAAGAGAGGGCGATGTTCTGATATTTAGTTTCATTGGCTTTAAAACAGAAGAGTATACCATAAGAAAAAATTCTCCGGAAGTACTGGAAATCAACATGATGATGGATGTGGAAATATTGGGCGAAGTGGCAGTTGGGGGAGCATACACAGCCCAACCCTCAGGACTGGCAGGAGTATGGTATAAAATAAAAAACCTGTTTTAATGATCAGGCGCAAAGCACTAAAGGTATTTGTGACAGTGGTGGCTATTCATTGTGCAATAGGGGTCTCTGCACAGCCTGATTACCCGGATAAAGATGTTTTTGGCAAGGCTGACAGCATCGCCTCTTTATATCCTAAACATTCGCTGGCTGATCTTAAAAGCCTCTCGCAAAAGCTTACAGAACCATTATCAACAGATACGGAAAAGTTTAGAGCTATCTACCGATGGGTGTGCAGCAATATTGAGAATGACTATGGGCTCTACACAAAGAATAAGAAACAAAGGGAAAAGCTAAGAGGAAATGCTGAGGAACTGTATGCCTGGAACGAAAGCTTTGGGCCACAGGTATTTAGAAAACTTCTGGATGAACACAAAACCGTTTGTACAGGATATGCTTATCTTATCCGGGAGCTTGCAAAGTATGCAGATATACCCTGTCAAATCATCAATGGATATGGGCGCACTGCTCAGGCCAACGTGCGAGGGGAAGGCATACCCAACCACTCCTGGAACGCCGTTAAGCTTGACGACCGGTGGTACTTATGTGATGCCACCTGGTCGAGTGGCCTGGTCGATCCTCAAAAAGAAGGATTTATGCAGCAGTATAGCGATAGCTATTTTCTCACTACACCATCTGATTTTGCCCGTAATCATCACCCTCTTGATACAGCCTGGCTGCTAACGGCCGAAAAGCAGACTCTAAACGAGTTTTTAAATGCTCCTTTGATTTATAGAGAAGCATTAGACCAAAACGTTTTGCCTTCTTCACCGGAAACGTTTAATGTAGAAGCCAAAAGAAAGGAACCTGTACAATTTCAATTCAAAAGCCCCGGACCTGTTGATCAGGTTGAACTACAAGTTGTAAATGGTAGCAGCGTTACAAATATTGAGAGTAAAGCTTATAAAAGAGACAATGGGATGTATGTCATTGATTATACTTTTCCTCACAAAGGGACATATGTGCTTCATTTTCGAATAAAGGGAGCATATATTTTTACGTATGAAGTAAAAGTTAGTAAGTAAAACCTTCCTGCTACTTAGAGCGAGATATTCTTATTATCAATTCAAAACCCCAATCCACCAATTCAGAAAGTCGTTACATGCATTGGTTGAAATTAAACTGTTGATTACCTACTAGTTTCGGAGCATGCTTAATCCAAAACCAATGCAATGACCAGCCAGACCAACCCTTTTAAAGGCGAAACGACTATCAGTTTTACTTGTCTGCTTTCTTTAAGGGGAATAGTTAATGATGCAGGTTGCAGGCGGGCAACGAAGCCGTGATCCATAAGTAGTAATTTAATCATGGTGGTGTTTGGCAGCCATTCTTCGGAATGGCTGTTTTTTTTCTATTCAGCAATCATTTTTCAACCATTTACTCATGCCCCGCACCTAAGCTTTCTTCACAAACTCCGATTTCAATGCCATGGAGCCAAAGCCATCAATCTTACAATCAATGTTGTGGTCACCGTCTACCAGCCTGATATTTTTAACTTTTGTACCAGCTTTTATAGGCTGTGGCGCTCCTTTTACAGGTAAGTTTTTGATTACTACTACCGAGTCACCGTCCTGCAGACGATTGCCGTTAGAGTCCAGTACGACAAGGCCGGTTTCTTCTGTAACTTCTTCATTTGGGTTCCATTCATGATTACATTCCGGGCAAATCATTAACAAGTCCATAGGGTAGGCAAACTGAGACCCACATTTTGGGCAAGGTCTAATTTCTGACATAAATTGTAAAGCTTAAAAATTAAATGGGTGCATAAATCTACGTATAAATTGGTATAACTGAGGTATTTAATTTTCGGAATAGGATCAACGCTTTACCTGAACATTTGATTGCAAAGATCAATAACATAAAACGTGCGGTGATTTACGGTGTCTAATTATGCAGACTATTAAAATCAGCTTGTTATTATCGCCGGCTTTAAATTCAATACTATTTTAAAAGTGTGTTTCATTTGCAAAATAAAAATACCCAAGGTTAGGTATTGACTGGTTTACTTTTCTCTGTTAGCTTGCTAAAGCAATAGCAAAAAATAAAAGTAGCATTGATACGTTGGCCTAATAATTTTTTTGAAGCTATTCGCGGTATGTGGTACGGCGTGGCCGCCCTTATCGTTGTTATTTATCTCGAGGTTGTCCTGGTTCAATACTTTGGTTTAGACTGGATCACCTTACAGGTTGTCCTGGTTCAATACTTTGGTTTAGACTGGATCACCTTACAGGTTGTGCTTGATATACTCAAGGTTATTTTAGGCCTATATCTTATTTTGATGTTTTTTACGCTGATTTCCAAGGTCAGCTTCAGCAATGTTGACAGGTCTGTCAACGCATTCCCGGGAGGGCTTACCATTCATGTTGGTCTTTGGTTGTTTTTTTATGCTATTTGCTCACTTGCCGGATTATATACTGTTTTCAATCCAGAACTTTTAGGACAATACATTCCTAATGAAAAAGCAGAAGCAGAGGCTATTAACGAATCCCTTATCATGTTGTTTTCTGCCGGTATTGGGAGTAGCATTACTTCAATACTGGCTTACCTGCTTCATGCCAGTGAAAAGAAAGATTTTGACTTAGCTTTTGTACCGTGGTACTTTGCCAGGCCGATGATGGGAATGCTTTTGGGCCTCATTTTTTACTTTGCCATGAAAGGAGGCATACTTGTGCTTACCATGGACGAAGCCAGAGAGGGGCCTCAAAACCTTAACGATTTTGCACTGGCCGCGGTGGGAGCCCTGGTAGGTATGTTTAGCAAAAATGCCCTTGAAAAGCTCAGAGAGGTTTTTAATACTTTGTTTAATACCAAGGATGTCAGTGAAGCTGTTAGTGATGAAAGCCCGGATAAACCAGCCCCTTCAGACATAGTAAAGACTTATTATGAAAAAAATAAGAAGGCGCTTATGTCAAGGTATAAAGTTATAGCTATTGGATTAAGCAAAAAGGAGGTAAAAGGGTTTAAACAAGACATCGATTGCATTGCTTTTACGGTAGAGTCAAAGACCCAGTTTGAAAAGGACAATGAACTGCCGCCATACTTTATATATAAGGCTGGGGATGGCATTGACTATAAAATATATACCGACATTCGGGAAGAAGAAGCCATTACGGTTTCCCAATCTTCAAAACCTCAGCCGGGAGATGGGATTAACGTGGGGAAGTCGGAGGGTACATTTGGGCTGTTGGTTAAAAAAGATATCAATGGTAAAACCGAAACATGCATTCTTAGCTGCTTTCATGTGTTGTGTGGGGATGATTTGTGCAATAATTACCTGCAGTTTGATCCTGCCCTGGCCAAATCCAGCGATGTGATATATAATGGAAGCCCGATTGCGAAAGTTGTAGAGGGCATGCTTAACCATGCTGTGGATGGAGCACTTGCCGTAACTACTACTAATCTGAATAAGGTAATAGAGCACCCCTATATATCTGCCCCAAAACATGGTGTTTTGCCCATAAGCCAAGTGCATATTAATACGCCTACAACATTATACTTAACCGGTGCAAAGACCAGATCCAGAAGGGCAGTGGTAGACTCTTACGATGCCGATGCCAGGATCAGGTTCGGTGATCAGGTTTTGACCATGGAAAATCTGATAATCACTGAACGCATGTCGGATAAAGGGGATTCAGGAGCTGCCGTTTTCTCTGTGGAAGGAAAAGTGGTAGGCTTGCTAATAGCAGACAGTAAAACAAAGTCATATATCCAACCCATTTTACCATTAATTAGTCAACTCAAATTTGAAATAGATTATCAATAATGAACAAAATTTTATTTATTATATTATCCTGTTTAACTCTAACCGGTTATAGCCAGTCAAAAACCGTTGAAGTGGAGTTAAAGGATACCCCCGGCTCTATTGGCCCCATTTCATTACAACATTGCGAGGTTGACACCTTGATTATTAAAGGACATGTTGATTGGCTCGAAGAAAGCAAGAGCAGCCTGGTTTTGATATCAGGTAGTAATGATGATCAGATATCCAACTCAGGAGATTTGGTCTTTTTAATATCAGAAGAAGTGAATAATATCACTGCTGATAATGGCAAAAAAGATATTGTGTTTACACTCCAATACGTGGGAGGTGCAAAAAGTGATCCCTGGCATGACTATATCAAGGCAGGCAACACCAAAATACCAATTGAGCTAAACAAATGTGATGATGAGGAAGAGAAACCGGAAGCAGAATTTAATAAGGAATTACAAAACTTAGCAAGGCAAGAGGTAGAAAGTAAATACAATTTTGTTGAGCACACTGTAAATGGAATATATATAAAAGATGATGTGGTCTATGTGTTCATGGATCAAAGTGGCCATTTAATTAAAGGTACCAAGTTTCCCACTGTATTGAAAGAAAGTGATCGGTACCAGTACAGAGTGGTCATTTTTGCCGATAAAGTTCAATATGATGAAGATAAGTTCCTGGTGAAAATTGAAGGCCCAGAATTTCGGTCAGATAATAAAATTTCAATCCTTAATACATCTGATGGCAGTGCTTCATCAGATAAAGCAGAGATTGACTTGGTCGTCATAGAATCAGAGATATTTGGTCCTTATTCAGATTATGCTTCTTTCAAAGTATATAGGGTAGAAGAAGGAGAAGATGAGTTTAAAGAAAGTGACGTCGTCTTTGACAGAACCGCTAAAATCGAGAGCAACCGCCCCTACCATGTAGCTATCCTGGGTGGGCTTTATTACTCATCGCTTAATGACCCTCAAAATGTGGTAATGGGTGCGATACCAAATAGTACCGATAGCACCCTGTATGCAGATAACCCCAAAAGCCAAAGGGCTTTGACTATTATGGCAGTGTTTTATCCCCGGCCCCGTGACCCGAATTATGTACATAAAGATTTACCCTTTATGCAAAAATGGGGCGTAGCCTTTGGGATTAAGGTCAGTGAAAATGTGTTCGACGACCTTTTGTTAGGGCTTAATTATGAGTTTTCAAAAGGAGGCAGTTTTACGGTAGGTACCCATTATGGCAAACACAATGCAGTACGCGGCTATGACAATTTCGAATTCGGTAAGACCACGTATTCAGGCGCATTTACTAATGACCAGCTTTCGGAAGTATGGGATTTCGGCTTTTTTACCGGCATTACAATAGACCTCAGAATATTGGGAGCTCTTAGACGAAATGTAAAAAACGAAAGACAGGCCAATTCGGATGCCAATGGTTCATCTGCTAACACAACCGGAGATAACCCATGAAGTACCTACTAATTATTATTTACATATTTACAATTCAAACTGCAGTATGGGGGCAGGAGGTTTTCAAAAGATATCTTGAATATGATAAAATTTGGGATGTTCAGGGGTATTATTCCAAAAACATGACTCCCGGTGCCCATGCTGGTTTTTTTGGAGTAAAAACCACCTATATTAAAAATATACTATTTCTGGACGGTGATGGGTATCGCGATCCTGATATTGGTTTAAGCATTAACCCTTCGGCAAATATTGGTAAATTCCATACCAGGAAGTCCCAGGTGAAAAATGTACTCCTACAGGATGGTGTGCTCAACTTTCAGCCCTCATTGTTTATCCGGGTATTGCCCGATGAGCATTCGAGGTTCACATTCTTTGCCAATGCGGGTGGTGGTGTGAAGCTGTTTTACAAACTCAGGAATATTGAGCCCGGCAGCAGTCCTAATTACCTTCCCAGTGATGACGATAACGGTCTGTTTGACCAATGGGTATTTGAAGTAGGAGCAGGTATAGATTACGACGAAATATTTTCAGTTCATGCAAAATATGTTCGTGGCTGGCACGATGTAACCAAGTCTACTGAAGATTACTATCGAAAGTATATTAATTCATCTACCACTTTTGTTAAGTATTTTAATGTAAGGGCCAATTTTGCCATCTGCAAAAGCACCACTGCATTTATAGAATGGGACGGGTATAGAAATTCATTTGATAATGAACGGATTGTACTCGCCGGAGTATCAGTTTACCCATGTCTGCTCATTGGTAAGTTAAAGGAGAAAAAGGAAAAGGAAGGGAAGTAAATTCTTAAATAACTTCCCTTCAAATAAATAAAAGACTTAACATATAAGTTAGTATCGCCCTATGTCAGAGTCGGTGGTGCTGTCATTCATAATTTCCTCTATACCTGGAGGAACATTGAGCGGTCACCGATTACCACTTACCCGATAACCGTAACTGCAACCATCTAGCTTCGTGCGGTAATCTGTAAGAGGGTCTTTGTAGTAAGACAAACCATTGGCAACCAAAGCCCTAAGCACTCAGATACTCATCAGTGAAATACTTGCTCAAAAATATCTCAGCATTTTGATGGGCAATCTTTTGCATAATATCGGCAGGAGAGAGGCCATACATCATATCCTTGAGTTGTGGCGGCCCGAAAGTGGTGAGTTTATCATTTTTATACAATTTGAGGAATTGAGGAGCCTTCAGGAAACCGCCAATGTCTTCAATTAGCTGATGAAAGTCGCCTACTTTCGGATAGCAATTGAAGAGGTCCATGATGCCGTCATAGTCGCTGCCGAGGGCTATGATATCCCATGCCGATCTGTTGCCTACAGCCAGTACTATTTGAAATATATTGCTCAATATCAGTTGGCAATACAGCGCTGCCAACTCTTCCTGTGCATGAAAAGCCTGCTTACCACCTTTGGCTATACACTTTTTAAGCTTTTTTAAATTCTTTTTGGTTTTACCTCCCGGTGTACGTCCCTCGTGTACCACCAGGCCTATTATACCGTCAGAGGCATGGATAGCCCTGATATCTTCATTGCTCAGGTTGATAGACCAGCAACTGAGGTAAGTACTTTTATCAGAGCGGTAGGTGTCTTTTCTGTTGACATCGTTAGTTTCATGGCCATTTACAGCAGCATGACTGGCTATAACAGGTATGGCATCACCTGCGTCCCTTTTGTCTGCTACAAACTCATAATACTCCTGGCGGGCCCTCATGCTCAGGTGCTTTACATCTATCAGTACCCTTCGGCCCAGGCTACGGTCCAGCAATTGGTTTATCGCCAGCCAACCGGCATCCGTAATACCGTCATCCAGTCCTACTGCCTGGTAAAGCAGGTCATCCATGCCGGGTACTATTCCATGCCCGGCAGAATAGCTCTTGGCATGGCCGGCCAGCAGGTTATTGTACATATGTACCAGTGTTACAAAAAAGGGAGTATGCTCAAAATTTAGAGCGGCATCGGGGCCTGTGCCTTTCAGGTGCCGGATATTGCTTTGTAGCGATGCCTTAAAAACTTCCTTGTCATCTCGGGGCAGGCGATCGTAAGGCGTATTAAACCATGACCCTTTGGAAATGGTGGTCAGGCTATGCCCGCCCTCTACGCTAATGATCATAGCGAGTTGATTGCCCACGGCTCTTACATGCTGGTATTCATCATAATTGTTGACAATTTTATAAGTAAAGCCCCATGGCCCCGCAGTGCCCTGCCGCAACCTGAGGTAACTATACTCACCAAAAGCAGGCTCGGTGAAATAGTCGATACCCTGATTGCAGCGGACTCTTTTAATGACCTTCCTTACTTTCGCGATCGGAAAGCCGGTAAGTGCAGCTCCCAGCGATGCAATATCATCTTCGCGTAGCAACAGGCCGAGTAGCCATTTGCGTATTCGCCCTTTCTTTTCTGTACTTCTCACAAACCAGCCACGCTCTGTTGGATGCAAAGCACATATGCACAACGAAAGGTCACCCTTTACCCATTCTCTCATTTGTGCCTGGGAGTCGCGCGCCGTCTCTGTAATTACACCTCTGATGAGCCCGTTTAGCCTATAGTAGTTCTCTGCATCAGCCTCCATACCGTCCCATAAGTCCACGTCATCACGATAGGTGTCGTTGTTATAGGGTTTCATACTCGGATGATTGTGCAGGTCAATGATGCGAAGCATAGTTAGTTAGGTCAGTTTGCGAAGGAATATAGTGATTTAGTCTTTAGTATGGAGTCATTAGTCTTGAGAATTTTGAGTGACGGATCGTTTTTGTACGTAGTTATTAATAAGCACTATGCTCATTAGACAGTTACCTTGAGGTGTGCATTGAATGTGCCGACTATTTCAATGGATGCAGGGGACATTCGCAATATGCCTGCACGCGCTTTTGAGAGGCTGATAATTGCTCCTGCTCTGCATCGATGGCTTTAACCTTATCGTTAGCCCTGGTAATGACCTTTACTTTGAATTTTAACCTCAGAAATTTGTATAAACCAAGTGTTTTCATTTTGCTACTTATTATGTAGCAATACTACATTAAATGTATCAATATCCAAATAGATCTTACACTAAAAATTTTCAAACCCGGCTGACCTTATTCATAGATGGATGTTATCACCTCGACTAACCATAGGAAATGCTAACCAAGGCAGACTGCGGCTTTTGCTAAACTTCCGAAAGTAAGGTAAAGCTCACCGCTCAGCAGCACCGGCTAAACGTAACCACCACATGAAAAATACCAGCACTCCACACTTGTGAACATTTAGCAGAATACCCGTCAATTCAACTTTTAGTCCAATAGCCCAAAAAATGGGCATATTATATGTAGATTTGAGAGTTTTAAAATGCAGCGACTATGAAATTTCCGAAACCAGGCGAACCTGTAAGAGGTTCAAAGACAGGCCAACCGGTAATGGCCTTATTAGATTTGCTAGGCAGAAGCTGGTCGATGGGAGTTATCTGGTACCTGAAAGAAGGCCCGAGTACCTTTAGAAAGCTACAGGAACACTGCGAAACCATTTCGCCCACCACACTGAACGTAAGGATAAAGGAACTCACCCACGCTGGTGTGATAGAAAGAACTCTGGACGGCTATGCGTTAACATCAAGAGGAGAGGAGCTTTTCGAGCTGCTTAGTCCACTGGGAGCCTGGGCCAGAAAATGGGCAAAAGAAATGAACGCTAAAGGCGAGACTGGTAAATAAATCGGCAATCGGCAAGGCAGTAAGCAAAATATCATATCAGAGTTCCCCTGTTGGAGCATGAACTTCCCTGATTAGAGTTGACCGGTATTAAACTAAAACTTCTGTTATTTAACTGCTTACATTTTCTCATACCACTGCTGCTCAAATGTTGCTGGGGATAATTTTCCTAAATGATCATAAGGCCTTTGCGAATAGCAATTTTTAACAGTTTTACGAGCTATTCGTTGAAATTGTTGGGTGAGCTGTCTATGGTTTTGCCTGATGTTATCCAGGGCATTTGTGAGGTTATTGTTTCGTTTTTCGAGTGTGTCAGACTTTTGCAACAGCTTTTCATATTCACTTTCAGATTCTTTTGACCCACTACAGTTGGCCAAAAAGATCATTAGTAGCAATGCAAGATATAAACCAGCTTTTTCATAATGATATCAATTTTGGTTTAAAAGAGTATTTCAAATAAAGCTTCCAATAGTTTCCCTATTACAAACAAAATGGCTATAGTGATAGCAAACAGTACTATAACCGATGTAAGCAGCAAGCCTTTGCCGGATCCCGTATGCTTGTCTTCCTCGTAGTACTCTTTTAGCAGGCGCACATTACGGTCATTAGCTCTGAAAAATATGTCAAATACACTGCCTGCAACCGGTATTGCTCCAATAATGGCATCCAGCGTGGCATTGATTACCATTTTAGTAACCAATTTGCCACTGGCGCCATGGTTGTACATAGTATGGATCAATACGCCGGAAATGATAAAAGTAGCTATATCACCCAGTACAGGTACCAGGCTCAAAACCGGGTCAAGCCCAAAACGGATTTTTGTTCCCGGAATGGTGAACTTGGAATCCATGAGCCTGGATATTCTCTCTACCCGCTGCAGGTTCGGTTTGTTTAATTTTGTTTGTATTACTTCAGGTTCTATTGTAATGGTTTTCATTTGGTTTGTTTTGGTGGAGCCAATACTGTTAATTATCAGCTACCAACTACTTCTCCTCCGTTTACATGGATGATCTGTCCCGTTACATAGCTGGAATCTTCCGAAGCCAGGTAAACGTAAGCAGGAGCGACCTCCGAAGGTTGCCCGGCCCTGCCAAGCGGAGTATCGGTCCCGAAATCGCTCACCTTGTCAAAGGTTGATGGGATCAGAGGTGTCCATATCGGGCCTGGTGCCACTGCATTTACATAGATGCCCTTTGATGCGAGATTTTTGGCCAGTGACCTGGTAAATGACGTAATAGCTCCTTTGGTAGATGAGTAGTCCAGCAAATGGCTGCTGCCCCGGTAGCCCGTCACGGAAGTGGTATTGATGATATGTGAGCCCTTTTTCAGGAGAGGAACAACTTCCCGGGTGATCTGGAACATGGCAAAGATATTTGTCTTAAATGTATCAGTAAGCTGTTCAAGGCTTATTTCTTCAATGGAATCTTTTGGGTACTGAACAGCTGCATTGTTGACCAGAATATCTATGGTGCCAAAGCGCTCCGTGGTTATACTTACTATCTGTTTGCAAAACTCAGGTTGCCTGATATCACCCTCCAGAAGGAGGCAGCTGCTCCCTTCTTCTTCCACCATATGTTTTGTTTTTATCGCGTCACGGTCCTCTTTAAGATATACGATTGCTATTTGTGCGCCTTCTCTGGCAAAATGAACGGCTACTGCGCGACCAATGCCGCTGTCACCACCAGTGATCAGGGCTACTTTATTTTGCAGTTTGTGGCTTCCTTTATACGACTCGCGTATGATCTCAGGTTCCGGGATCATCTCATGTTCTTTGCCGGGCTGCTCACTCTGGCTTTGCTCCGGAAACTTGGTTGGCTTGGACATAGTTGTTCTGTTGTTTAGTGTTGGTTGATATTTTACCCGTGCAAAATCTTTATACTTTAAGCCTGCCTTTAATTCCATCATCTTCATAATGATCGGATACGGCAGAGGCAGCTATTTTGAATAAGGAAACCAGTTTGTTGTGTTTGGTATCCCAGTAATAAGCATCCTGGGGCGAAACCCTTAGTAGCATCAGATTAGGGTCATCCTTACCTTCAAACCAGGCACTTACCATAGGGTGCCAGAGTTCGTCTATCTTATCCCGATCATGTGACAGGTGAGCAGTACCGTAAATAGAAAGGAACTCTGTTTTTCCCGGATGACCATACATTAGTTGTATGCGGTTATCCTGCTTAATATCAGTATACTGCAAGCTATCTTTTGAATTAAAGAACCAGATATTACCGGTGTCGTCTACCTTCAAGGTTTGCATGGGCCTTACATTCAGTGGAAGGTACTCAAGGTTGGTTGCCAGCATGCAGGTTTTAATATCCTCGATCAGGTCTTTAAGCTTTTTTAATGCTTCACGGTGTTCCAGGTTTTCAGTAGTACTCATAGCTTATTGTATTTAGTTGTTGAGATTATTAAGAAACAGCCATTCTAATGGCAGAATGGCTGATAAAGTGTGTTTAACAAGTAACCGGAAATGCTGTATTGCTCCGGTTATTTTATTTAAAGTCAGGCCCGTCGGGCAAGATGCATAATCAATCCTATTACGAGAAGTACCAGGAATATATAGAATATTATTTTTGCAATTGCCGCCGCGCCAGCTGCGATGCCTCCGAAACCGAAGATGGCAGCTATTAAAGCGATTATTAAGAAAATTACTATCCAACGTAACATAGTTTTAAGGTTTTAGTGATTAGAAACTTAGTTATGAATTCATAAGGGTAAATATCCTGCCAACTCCATTTTTGTCATAAATTTGACCTTTTAAGGGGTTTGCATGTAGAATTGTTGCCCCGGAAATGGGAATGTTTTGTGCTTATTTGGCATTATTGGCTAAGAGGCAGCCTGGCTTCGACCAGAGTTACCTGTACAAGCATTGATGTGTTCTCGCCAAGTTTGGAAAACTAATGATCGTGAAGGAGTGATTATATGTGAGAGGGGCAATTGAAATAAAAAAAGGTCCGTTTACGAACCTTTCATAATAAGCATATTTAAAATCAGTAATGTCATTACCGGTTATCGTGCCTCATGTTACAACAGGCTTCCATCTCTGTGTATAATTCTTTCTGGACTGTGATGGGGAGGCAAACTGATACTGATCCACATGGGTATGTTCGGTAACATACCGTGCACAGTGTTCAAGAGTTTTCCTGCATATAATAACCGCCCTTAAAGCCTGGTTTATATTATACTTTTCACATGAGTTAATGCATGCTTTGCAATAAGATACAAATTGTCTGAAAAGATTTCTGTGTAGTAAGTCCGGTTCTTCATTAAGCTTAATGATGAGTATCATACCGGCGTCAGCACAGTCTATGGCCTCACTCAGGCAATTATTTGCCATTTTTTTATCTGCCGACTGAGTACAGGCTGTGGCAAGGTTTTCACACGCCTCTACACATTCATATATTGAATCCAATAGTATAGACTTTTCCATTTTTAAATGAATTTTGTGATATTTTGGTCATTAGTAGAATAACTGTGCCAACATGTAAAAAGGATCGTGACAGGGGTTACCCCTACACATATGGGAGGTTTTTCCTCACTTTCATGGTAATGTTTTACTCAATTTTCAGAAAGAATATCCCCATCTGCTATCAAGGTAATTCTCCCCGGTCCGTGAGGGCAGGTGCATAAGCATGCTGGTGGTGAAAAATTGCAGCCGGTTGCGTTGTGATCAGGTTATTTCATTTGTTCCTGAACCCGCTTTTCCTGGTACATTCTTCTGCTTAATGTAGTAGAATATTCACGGGCTTTTTTATTTCCATAGTCTACATACGCCCTGTCAGCCCATGATTTTGCCGTATTGAGGTCACCCAGCACCTCATGGGAGATAGCGATGTTGTAGCAAAGGTATCCGGCCTCTTTTGTCGCTGCCCGGCTAAGGCCGCTTTCCCATTTTTTGGCAGCTCCCTGCCAGTCATTAACATCAGCCATACGTGAACCTGCAGCTATTTCAGGTATTTTTTTGGACTTACTGTAGAACTCACGTGATATCCTTATTGGCATAGGGGCAATTTTATAGGCATAATCCGAACCCGCCATTTCACTCACATAACGGGTAGCTTCCGATTTGGCAATAAGGCCTGCCAGGGCATCCTTTGCACTCTTTCCTGCAGCCTGCCAGGTATTTGATTTGGAAAACAGCTGCTGATCTACTATTGTTTTTTCTTTGGGGTCATACACCCTGAAACCAATGGTAAGATTGCCCACACCTTCTGCATAATACTCATCAACCTCAATCTCTTTTTTTACCCCATCCTGCTCTATTTGCTTTTTAACCTTTCTTTTTCCATTAGTTACCACAAAATCAGTATCAAAGATCTCGATAGCTACCATAATTTCAGCGCCATATCTGGCCACCATTTGTTCTACTTTAGGCCAGCTTAAAGGATCAGGAAAAGCCGAGGTGAGACTGTTACCTGTCAGTTGCTCGCTGGCTACTTTGGTCTGGAAACGGGGCGAGGCCATAAGCTGGTTTTGAAATGCTGTCATTGTAGCTTGTACTCCGGCTTTGTCTTCACCGGGCATTTCACCTGTTAATATGCCTTCCACAATGTTTACAGCATTTTTATCAAACTTTGAGCGGTTTACGATTACGATTGTATTAGCGTAGGAGGGGAATGTAATTTCTGCCGGCCGCATGGCATTCATAGTTACTATTCGTGTGCCGGAACAAGAGCCAAAGATTATTGCGCTCAGTATTGCAAAAAAAGAAAGGTATCGGGTCATCAGATTTTTCATGGTTTCACAGGGAGATGTCAACAATCAATATAAAAATATCCGGCATCTTTTGCCAGAATTATGGTCAAAATCAAACCACTACAATACCAGTCTAGAGCCATTTCTTACGCCGAAAAAAAAGTAGTGTAGCTGCAGAGGAAAGTATCATCAGTAAAATAGCAAACGGATAACCCCACACTTCATCCAGTTCAGGCATGAACACAAAATTCATCCCATACATACTGGCAATTAATGTCGGAGGCATAAATACCACCGTTACCACTGTAAAGATCTTTATAATACGGTTTTGCTCCATATCTACAAGACCAAGGAAGGTGTTTTGCAGGAACTCCAGCCGTTCAAAACTGAATGCAGTATGATCAAGCAGGGACCCAACGTCTTTGATCATTACCCTGATGGTTTCATAATCATCCTTTGGGAAAAAGCGGCTCTTCAGTATCGACGAAAGTATACGTTGTTTTTCAACAATGTTTTCCCTTATGGCAATAGTAGTTTCCTGCAGAGATGTAATGCGGATCAGCAGGTCGCGCTCCAGGTCATTATCCTTTACCAGGTCCTTACTGATGCCTGATATCTGGTCGGTTATATTTTCTATCAGATCGGCATCAAAATCAATCCTCGTTTCAAAAAGGGTAAGCATAATGTCGGCGCCTGTTTTCGGTTTGAAAATATTGATCTTTTTAAGTGTATCCGTAAAAGTGTTGTATTCGCCAGACCTCTGAGTAATAAGAATATCGTCCTTAAGGATAAACGAAACAGGTTCGTTGGCAAAACCACCCTCAGGATTCCGCTTCAGAAAATTAAGGTTGATACCTACTTCCTCTTCATTTTCAAGATAACGGGAGCTGCTCTCAATCTCCTTGCTTTCCTGACGCGTAAATAGCTCAATTTCCATAGCCTTTTCTATCAGCGATTTTTCTTCCGAAGAAGGAGAAAGCAAGTCTATCCAGAGCAGGTTGGCCAGGGAGCCAGGCAAAACAGTAATGTTGGGAGTCACTACTATTTTTCCATTTTCTTTAGTGATTATATTTATCAATTTTTCAGATCATTTAAAGATTGATCAAACCGGTCGCTAAGGTAACTATTTATAGTTGGCACTTCATAATGGATATCCTTGGTTTTTCAGATATTGTTGCTACATTAAGATGGCATGTATACTTTAGGTATAAAGGTTTGAGAATCAAATGAAATTTGATTTTTAAACCAAAGAAAAGTTGGCAAAATGATAACACTCACTAGCGTTTAATGTTCTAAATATAGGTTTGTAAGTATGTGGTTATATGACAATATTACACAACAGCAAAAGCGCCAACGTATTTAATTTTCTGGCTATGAACCGGGTAATTACCCAGATCTCCAGGCCTGTAAAAACAGGAGATGCAAAGAAGGTCAGGTACCTTTTTATCTCAAATGCTGCCTTCCTGACTTTTTTTAGCCAACTCAACGAAAATGATGTGAAATACCTTACTATAGGGAGTCTGGCCATAGCATATCATGGCGTGATTATGCTCAGTGATCACCTTGAAATATGGGTTGACTCTGAAAAAGAAAATATCAGGAAAATAGAAGATATTGTCAATAAGAAGTTCACCAATAATCAAAACGAAATGGATATAACCATTAATAGTCTGGGAGAGCAATTTTTTTTAAGAGTATATCGCAGGCTGAATTATTTTCCTGCTAAAAAGTTCAATTGGTGTTATGTGAAATGTGAAACATCAGTGGCCTCGGGCATTAGTTTACCTATACTCAGCCTTGACGACCTTATAGTAGAAAAAACTGCCTCAAATGATCCGGCTGATGTGGAAATTGTTGAAGCATTGGAAAATATGAGCTGGTGAACACGGCTGCCCTGTCCCGCACGTTAGTCTTTAATTCTCAATTGCCTATATATTGGACTTAAAGCAAATAGTTTGATATTTATGAAAATAATTAAACAAATTTGTTTAATTGAACGTTGTTCATTTATATTTGCGTAGTCAACAAATAAAAATTATGGGAATAGCAGAACGAAAAGCAAAAGAAAAGGAGGAGTTGAAAAAGCTTATCCTCCAGGCAGCCAAAAAACTATTTGCTGAGAAAGGTATAGAACAGACTACCATTCGTAATATAGCCAATGCTATTGAATACAGTGTGGGTACGGTATATGTCTATTTTAAAGACAAGAAAGAGATCTTACATGAACTGCACACACAAGGGTTTAAACAACTTGGTGGTGACATGCGGGTGCTTTTCAACGTGAGCGATCCAATGGAAAGATTGAAGGCTTTGGGGCGCGTATATCTGCAATTCTCTATTGAAAACCAGGATATGTATGACTTGATGTTCCATATGAAAGAGCCTATAGAGTGTTTGGAATCTCAGGAGTGGAGTGAAGGCTGCGCTACTTTTGATGTGTTGCGGACTACCGTGAATGAATGCATGGAAAATGGGCATTTTAAAGGACATCAATTGGAACCCCTTACTTTTGCAATTTGGAGTACCGTTCACGGCATGGCGTCATTGCACATCGCTCAACGTGTGGAGAGAGTAAACCTTAAAGAGCCTGAGACCATTTTATACAGAGCTTACGATGAGTTTGTTTTGATGATGGATAAAAGCTAAAAAATTTTCAGTTATTATGAACAGTGTTCATTAATATAACTACATTCAAAATAGTGAAATAATAATTTAAAATAGAGATGATCAAGAAGAGATTTTATAGAAGCAAAAATGGCAATGCGCAAAAAGAAAAAGCCATAAAAAATCACTCGATAGTGAAAAGTTTGCGCGAAATCATGATCCTGAGTACATGCTTATATGTAGGCATCGTCGTTCCGGCACTATCCCAATCGATACTCGATGACTATGTAGCCATTGGTAAAGAGAACAATCTGGCGCTCAAGCAAGAAGATTTCATGCTCAGTAAAAGCATTGAGGCACTAAGAGAAGCTAAGGGCTTATTTATGCCCTCTGTTTATTTCAATGCCTCTTACACACTGGCCAATGGTGGCCGGACCATCGATATACCCATCGGTGATTTGCTAAATCCCGTATATGCCACCCTCAACGGCTTGACCAACAGTCAGGACTTTCCGACTGACATGCCCAATGCCAGTGAACAACTACTACCTAACAAATTTCATGATACGAGGCTGGAGTTTCGCCTTCCTATTTTTAATACAGACATTTATTATAACTACAAGGCAAAATCCTCGCTTATATCGGTACAGCAGGCTCAGCGTGATACCTATGAAAAAGAACTGGAGAAGGAGATAAAAACAGGATACTACCAATATCTACAAACACTGGAGGTACTGAATATCTATGACTCGACGGAGACAGTTTTAAAAGAACTGGTCAAGGTAAACGAGTCATTGGTTAAAAACAATAAAGCAACCAGTGATGCTGTCTACAATGCACAATATGAGTTAAGTGACTTGTACAGCAAAAAGGCGGAAGCTTACCGCCAGCATCAATTGGCAAAAAGTTACTTCAATTTTCTCCTTAACCGAGAATTGAGCGATTCGATTTATACGGACCCGGAAATCATCCTTTTTGCAAAAACGACAGATGAACCCGAATCACTTCAGGAACAGGCGATTCAGAATCGTGAAGAATTGCGGCAGGTACAATATGGCATTGAAGCCAGTCAATACATAGTCAAGCTAAATAAAGGAAGCAAGCTGCCCAACCTGTCAGTAGGAGGAGCAGCAGGGTTTCAGGGCTTTGGCTATGATTTTGACAGCAAGCAGGACTATCGTCTTCTACAGTTTAACCTGAGTGTACCATTATATACCGGCAAAAGGAATGATTCTAAAATACAGCAGGCAACGATAGAGGTAGACCGCATGCATGCCAGGGAACAAGAGCTTCGTCAACAAATACGTGTGCAGGTGGCAGATGCTTATCGTAACCTGCAAGCCGCCCAATCCATGGTAGATGCTCGCGCTGCCGGAGCTAAAAGTGCAGCGGAAAGCTTCAAAATAATCAAAAGAAAATACGAAGAAAGCAAGGTCATTCTGGTCGAATACCTTGACGCCAGAACAAAGTTTACCAACTCTCAAATCAGCCTGGCCATTGCACAATATAATGTATTAATCCGGGAGGCAGAACTACAACGAGTACTTGCATTATGATCACTAATAAAATATTAACCATTTAAAAACATCCATCACCAAATCAACACCGGGAAATATTAGAAGAAAGAAGTCGGAAGACCGTAGACTGAAGAGAACAACTTCGTCGCACTGGCTATAGGGATTCCGTCTTCAAAATAAAATCATAAAGATATAAAACGACCACGACGAGATTGTCACACAGAAGAATGTTTAAATCACTTCCGTCTTCGGTCTTCTAACTTAAATTATAAACACATGAAAAACAGAATCAAATCAACAGGAAGTTATATGGCTTTTGTACTGGCCGCATTGCTAATAAGCTGCAGCAATACGGAAACTCCCGTGCAAGGAAGCCATGAAATTGCAGTGAACCTCTATAAGGTTGAAAGTAAAGAAATGGTGCAGCCCGTATATGCATCGGGTTTATTATTTTCAGAAACAGAAGCCGTATTGTCATTTAAGATTGGCGGCATCATTCAGGAAATGCTTGTAGAAGAGGGAGATGCCGTAAAAAAGGGACAACTTCTTGCCAAACTGGACCTCACCGAAATTAATGCACAGGTCATCCAGGCTCAGAATGGCGTGGAAAAAGCCGAAAGAGATCTCGCAAGGGTGAAAAGCCTGTATGCTGATGGAGCCGCAACATTAGAAAATGTGCAGGACCTCACCACAGCCCTTAACGTGGCTAAAGAAGGGTTACGCATTGCGGCATTCAATCAAAAATTTGCTGAAATAAGAGCCGTATCTAATGGTAGCATTGTGAAAAAAATGAGAAATCAAGGCGAATTGGTTTCTCCAGGTATGCCCGTGTTTTTCATGAACGATACCGGCAACGACCAGTGGAAATTAAAAGTAGGTATAGCCGATAAGGACTGGATAAGGCTAAAGGAAGGCGACAAGGCTACTGTATCTTTTGACGCCTATCCTGAAACCGAATTTGAGGGATTGGTCCTGCGGCTGGCAGAAGGAGCAGATCCAACCAACGGATCTTATCAGGTAGAAATACAAGTGGACCCTAAGGGTAAAAAGTTTGCTGTAGGGTTGTTTGCCGAGACAAAAATTACCCCTTCGCAACCCAAAAGCTATAAAGTGATCCCCGTAGAAGCATTAGTTGAAGGCTTTGGTAAAAGTGGATTTGTATTTACCATGGATGGGAAGGATAAAGTGAAGAAAATCCCTATTGAAGTAGCCTTCATGCTGGACAATAAGATAGCCATAAAAAGCGGTCTTGAAAACACTAATGACGTGATCGCCGCAGGATCAGGGTATCTGACAGAATATTCCACTGTCAAAGTAATTGATGCTGGAGGAAAAGTCAGCGCAGGTTTATAATTAACTCTTAAAAGTAGAAAAGTGAAAAATATCATATCATTTTTTGTTAAAAATGCCTCATTTACCATCGTATGCCTCATAGCCATACTTGCACTAGGCATAAACTCACTGGTAAACATGCCACGGCGTGAAGACCCGGAAGTGAACTTTCCCCGGTTCTTTGTAGTGGCTGTCTATCCAGGTGCATCTCCACTCGACATGGAGGACCAGGTAGTGGAACCTTTGGAAAACCGTATTAATGAGCTTGACGATTTAAAAAAGTTTAGAAGTACCATAGAAGACGGCCTTGTCGTCATTGATGTAGAGTATGAGTTTGACGTAGATCGGGATGAAAAATACTCCGAAATAGTGAGAGAGGTCAATGCTGCCAGAAACGAACTGCCGGATGACCTGTACCTCCTGGAAGTTCAGGAGTTCAACTCATCGGATGTAAATATTTTTCAAATGGCACTTGTATCCGAGACAGCCTCCTATGCTGAAATGGAAGAAATAGCGGAGAATTTTGAAGAAGAGATGGAAAAGGTATCAGGTTTCAAAAAGGTGGAAACCTGGGGATATCCTGAGCAGGAGGTAAGGGTAGAGTTGAACCTTCAAAAAATTGCCCAACAAGGAATACGCCTTGATTATGTATACGGTGCACTGCAGTCAGAAAATGTAAACATACCCGGTGGAGCCATTAACATGAACAGCAGACGGTTTAATGTGAAAACCAGTGGTGACTATGAAGACCTGGAGGATATTCGGAATACTGTAGTTTTTGCAGATAATTATAAGATCATCAAGCTTCGTGACATTGCTACCGTAGAGCTCTCCTACAAAGAGGAGCAGCACCGCACCCGGTTTAATGGTCATAAAGCAGTCTTGTTAACTGCCACTCAAAAAGATGGAGAAAACATATTCAATGTCGGAGATGATGCATGGCCGATCATAGAGAAATTCAAATCGACCCTACCGGATCATGTAGATATGGTCGTTAATTTTGACCAGTCTGAAAACGTGAAGTACCGCTTGAGGAGCTTCGCGAGAGACTTTGGTATCGCCATTTTATTGGTGATGATTACGCTGTTGCCGCTCGGTACACGTGCATCCCTGGTGGTAATGATCTCCATTCCACTTTCACTTTCCATTGGCCTGTTTGTGATGGATACACTGGGCTATACGATCAACCAGTTGAGCATTGTAGGCTTAATTGTAGCATTGGGCATATTGGTGGATGATGCCATTGTAGTGGTAGAGAACATCGAGCGGTATTTAAGAAATGGAGCAACGAAGATGCAAGCGTCAATTGAGGCCGTGAAACAGATAGCTATGGCCGTTGTTGGAGTTACGGCTACATTGGTGGTCGCTTTTCTTCCGCTATTGTACCTCCCTGGTGGCTCGGGTGATTTCATCAGAGGATTACCCATGGCGGTAGTCACGACAGTGGTAGCTTCTCTGCTGGTATCATTGACGATCGTACCATTTCTTTCCAGTCGTATTCTAAAGACGCACACCGGTACTGGTGAAGGCAACATTTTTATGAGGGCCTTACAGCGATTCATTGATAAGTATTACTCGAAAGTGCTGGACGCCGCATTGGCAAGGCCGTGGCTCACCATATTTCTGGCGGGAGGTTTATTGGTCGGATCGTTCGGGTTGATCCCTGTCATCGGATTTAGCCTTTTTCCAAAATCAGAAAAGCCACAGTTTCAGATCAATGTGGAGTTGCCCATCACGGCCAACCTGGATGAAACTGACCGAGTCGTACAGTATATTGATAGCGTATTGCTGAAGCGGAATGATATCACCTATTTCACGTCCAATGTTGGTGCAGGTAACCCGACGGTCTACTACAACGTGAGGCAGCGAAATGAACAACCCAATTTCGCCCAGGTGTTTGTTCAGCCCGATGCCCATTCATACGAGGAGAAGGAATTGATCGTTAATGAGTTACGTGAGAAATTCAGCCATTATCCCAACGCAAGGATCCAGGTAATTGATTATGAACAAGGCCCGCCTTTGGAAGCTCCCGTTGCGATCAGAATCTTTGGCGAAAACCTGGACACACTAAGGAACCTGGCGCTTCGAGTTGAAAAGATCATCGAGCATACGCCTGGCTCCGAGTATATCACCAACCCCATTGCCAATAAGAAAACAGACTTGAAGGTCAGCATTAATAAGAAAAAGGCGGGATTGTACGGAGTACCGACTGCAGCTATTGACCAAACGGTGAGAATGGCCATTGCCGGCTTGCCTATGGCAGAATTTTCCAAAGGAGAGGGGGAAGATAAAATCGAAATTGTGGCTACCCTTCCCCGGGACAAATTTCCTACCATGGAGGCACTGGATAACCTTTACGTCTACTCCTACACGGGAAAGGCAATCCCGTTGCGACAGGTTGCGGATATCACCTTCGAATCGGATTTTTCGAAGATCTATCATTACGATGAAGCAAGATATACTACCGTGAATGCATACGCGGTAAGTGGTGTCAAATACTCCACACTCAACGCAAACATCATACAGCAACTAGATCAGATGGTATTCCCGGAAGGGTATTATTATAAAGCGGCCGGAGAGCTGGAAAATGCAGATGATGCATTTGCAGGAGTTGAGATTGTAGGAATGATTGCAGGTGTGCTCTTTTTGCTAATCCTAATTCTGGAATTCGGATCTTTCAAGAGTTCAATGATCGTACTTTCAGTTATCCCTCTGGGTATGATCGGAGCCTTTATAGCCCTCTGGCTTACAGGCAATCCTTTGTCCTTTACTGCAGCCGTGGGTTCTATAGCACTTATAGGAATAGAAATTAAAAACTCTATCCTGCTGGTAGATTTTACCAACCAGCTTCGATCTGAGGGAATGGAACTGATGGAGGCCATCAAAAAAGCAGCAAAAACAAGGTTCGTCCCCATCACACTGACTACACTAACCGCTACACTGGCCTTGGTGCCATTGATTCTGGATGCCAATCCATTGTATTCAGGGTTAGTGGTGGTACTTATGGGCGGACTGATAAGCTCTACACTCCTGGCATTTCTGGTATGTACAGTGGTTTACAAATTGATCCCTCCGGAGATCGAGGTTACCGGCCAAAAGGAAACTGTTAAAGAGGAATTACTCACAAAATTAAGTCATATATAGAACCAAGATGAAATGAAAAGAATAAAGTTAATTCTGTTTTGCTTACTGATTGGAGTTAGCACAGCCTTTTCACAAACAAATAATAACAATAACAACAACAATAATAATAGTAATAATCAAACCGAATCGATCATGACATTTCAAAATGTAAGAACACAAACAGTCAATGTTGGAGGCACAGCCTTTTCTTATCGCATACTGGGAGAAAATAAACCTGGCTTGCCTATAATTTTCCTCAATCACTTATCTGCTACACTGGATGAGTGCGACCCAAGAATTATCGATGGCCTGGCTTCAGTACATCCAATCATTTGTTTTGATAACCGAGGTATAGGCTCTACAGGAGGCGCAACTCCTAAAACTGTTGCAGAGATGGCCACAGATGCAATTGCTTTTATAAAAGCACTTGGTTATCAAAAAGTTGATTTATTCGGCTTTTCACTGGGTGGTTTTATCTCGCAGGAAATTTTACTTCGTGAACCACAACTTGTCCGAAAAGCAATACTGGCAGGCACAGGCCCTGCAGGTGGTGAGCATATCAGCAAAATGACACCAGTAGTTATCAAGGATGTGATCAAAAGTAAATTCACCTTAAGAAACGAAAAATTCTATTTATTCTTCAATAGGAATACCAATGGACGCAAGGCGGCTAAAAACTACCTGGCAAGGCTAAAAGAAAGAAAAGAAAATCGAGGTGAAAAGTTAAAAATGAAACATTTGACACATCAACTTGATGCAATAAAAGCTTACGGCTTGCAATCACCACAAGATCTGTCAGTGATCAAACAACCGGTTTTGATCGTGAATGGTGAGAACGACAAGATGGTACCAATTATCAATTCAACATCCTTGAAAGACAGGATTTCGGGGTCAGAGATCATCATTTATAAAGATGCAGGTCACGGCAGCATATTCCAGTACCACGAAGAGTTTGTGAAAAGTGCACTGAAATTTCTTGAATAATAAAAACCGAATAAAATGACAAAAACAATTCTAATTACAGGTGCATCATCAGGGTTTGGATTGATGCTGGCAAATAATCTTCACCATAAAGGTTTCAACGTCATTGGAACAAGCCGTGAACCCAATAAATATCAGGACAAAGTTGGCTTCAAATTATTGAGACTAGACATAGCTGACGAGTCTTCAATTGAAGAATTTACAAAACAACTTTTTGAGACAGTTAGCCAGTTGGATGTTTTGGTTAATAGTGCTGGTTATATGCTGACGGGAATTGCCGAGGAAACTCCATCGAATGTGGGTAAGAAACAGTTTGAAACGAATTTTTGGGGAACCGTCAATCTAACAAACTCCATTCTGCCCTATTTCAGAAAGCAAAGAAGTGGCCAGATCATAACCGTTAGCTCTATCATGGGCTTAATAGGATTACCCAACAAATCCATATACACAGCATCAAAGCACGCTTTGGAAGGGTATTTTAAATCGCTGCGCTTTGAATTAAGCCAATTTAATATCAAGGTCAATATGGTTCAGCCCATGTGGGCAAAGACTAACCTTGGAGCGAATACGATATCATCAAATGGCGATATCCCTGATTATCAGCAGTATAAAAAACAAGTTGATGCCTACATCAAAAAAAGCATGGCTGAAGGAGAAGAGCCTGAAACTGTTGTCAAAGTCATAGAAAAGCTAATAGATACAAAATCATCTAAATTTCGAAATCCGGTTGGTAAGATGTCTAAAATGATCTTGTTTCTCAACAACTACGCTTATTCTATGTTTGAAGGGGCCATACATAAAAGTGTTAAAACAGCAAAGTAAAGGAACTTGAAATTAGAACCTTTATCTGATGTATCTAAAGTAAATAGTTATGACAAAGTATCTGGCATTATTGGAAAAGCGAAGGACGATGCTCCTGAAAAATACAGAACACCTTACAACGGATCAGTACAATCTCGTTCCCCCGGGATTCAACAACAACATTATCTGGAATATGGGACATACACTTATAATTAGTGAAAGTCTTCTATATGGTAGTACACCATTTAAAATTCCTCGGCACGAGTTTGAAATAGAGGGGTTCAAGAAAGGAACAAAGCCGGAACTGGCTATAGATGATTACGGAATTTCATTAATCAGGAAATCACTGTCGGATACAGTTCCTGCATTAAGAAAATTACTCAACGATGCTGAAGTAACAAGTTCACAAATATCAAAGAGTGATCCTCTTCACCCATTAATCAGTGACAAATCTTTGGACTTCATGCTTTTTCATGAGGATATGCACTTTGCAAAAATTCAGCAGCTTTTACCCTATGTGTTAAAATGACTTGATGAGCCATTATTGAATGTTTTGATAGAATCATTAAATAATACATAAAATGAAAAAATACATATTAATTACCGGAGCATCATCCGGGATCGGTCATGAAATGGCCCGGCAGCTTGCGGCTCTGAAGTACAACCTGATCCTTATAGCCCGCAGCGAGGATAAATTGAAAGCTATGCAGCAGGAGTTATCTTCAAAACATGGTAATGATGTGCAATTTATTACCAAAGACCTGAGTCATACGGAACAGGCAGTTGAGTTGTACGATGCTATCAAGTCAGCCAAATACGAGGTGTCGCATTTAGTCAACAATGCCGGGTTTGGAAACTATGGAAGTTTTCTGGAAACCTCCCTGGATGAGGAGTTGAACATGATCGATCTCAACATCAGCAGTCTGGTGATCCTTACCAAAATGTTTGCAAGAGATATGGTTGCCCGGAAATCGGGCAGGATCATGAATGTATCTTCACTGCTCGCTTTTTTGCCTTTTCCTTATCAGTCCGTGTATTCAGCTACCAAGTCTTTTGTTCAGGCCTTTTCGGAAACGCTCGCCGCAGAATTGGAAGGAAGCGGTGGGTGGTTACGGCACTTGCCCCCGGCATCACAGAAACAGCGTTTATTTCACCTGAAATGCGGAAAATGAATCACCTGCAATCTACTAAACCCACGCCCGTGAAAGCGGTGGCTGAAGCAGGGGTGAAGCTTCTGTTACATGGCAAAGGAAAGAAAATTGTAGGTTTTCAAAACCGGTTTAATTCCATTCTAGCGCGAATAATGCCAAGCTCAGCCATGATGACTGTCAAGAGGAAGCTGGCGAGCAAGTCTTAATGGTTAGGATTGGGTGAAAGTTCGTGATCTATAAATCATAGATAAAATGAAGCGAAAAATCCTTTTTGCAATGATTATGGGGATAATAACAACCGGGGCTATTTCACTTTTGGTTATAGCTGTCAATACAGATCTATCCGGATTGGTTTTTCTCAGGGTTTGGCTAAAATCATGGGGAATGGCCTATCTGGTTATTATTCCTTGCATTCTTTTTATTGGCCCTCCCGTAGAGAGAATAGTTGATTTTATTTTGAAAAAACAGTAAAACTATGGACAACAATAGGCTAAAATTACTCAAACAATACATTGGAAAACCTTTTTCAGGAAGCCCATCACCTTTTGCTAAATGGCTGGACGGAATCGTCATTTCTGCAAGTGAAAAATCCGTTGAATTTCAATTTACGGTCAGAAAAGAGATGACAAACCCAGTAGGAATGCTACATGGAGGTGTTATTTCAGGTATGATAGATGAATGTATAGGCGTAACATTCTTTGTAATGGGGCTGGAATATTTTTATCCGACTATTAACCTTAATGTAGAATTTTTCAGTGCGGCACAGGAAGGTGACACTGTCCGGGTTCAGACACAAGTGGTAAAACAGGGAAAAACGATCATCAATATCAAAGCCGACATGCTAAATGAGTCAGGGAAAATACTTGCTTCAGCGACTTCCAACCTAGCTGTCAGTGGCATTAAAATTCCTTTTTGATAACAGGGTAGGAAAGTAAGAAAATAAACTATGAATTTACAGTATGATGTAACAGTTATTGGCTCTGGTCCGGGCGGATACGTAGCCGCAATCCGTGCAAGCCAGTTGGGCTATAAAGTGGCTATTGTCGAAAAGTATAGCAACTTGGGCGGAACCTGCACTAATGTAGGGTGTATACCGGCCAAAGCATTGCTGGATAGTTCGGAGCATTATCATCAGGCACTGGAGCGATTTAAAACTCATGGCATCGATGTGGGTAGTTTGAAGCTGAATTTTCAGCAGTTCATTAAAAGAAAAAGCGACGTCGTTTCGCAAAATACATCAGGATTGGATTACCTGATGAAGAAGAACAAAATCGATGTGTACCATGGCCTGGGCAGCTTCGTCGATAGCGAACACGTTCAGGTAACAGGTTCCGGACAAAGCAGTATACTTGGTTCTAAGTATTTTATAGTTGCTACAGGCTCAAAGCCATCAACCATCCCAGGTGTGGTAATAGATAAAAAGCGGATTATTACATCTACTGAAGGCCTGTCGCTCAATGCCAGGCCAAAGTCTATGGTTGTTATTGGAGGGGGTGTAATTGGTGTGGAGTTAGCCTCTGTCTATGCCCGGATCGGTACAGAAGTGACAATCATTGAATTTATGGACTCATTGATTCCCACTATGGATAGAGAACTCGGAAAGGCACTTCAAAAATCCTTGACAAAACTGAATATTAAGATACTGCTCAATAGCAGGGTTCAATCGGCAACAAATCTTGGTGAAGATGCAGCGGTCAATTTCATAGATCAAGGAGGGTTGGCACAGGAAATTAAGGCTGATTATATATTGGTAGCTGTTGGCCGGAAGGCCTATACGGACGGACTTAATCTCGAAGCAGTTGGAGTAGAAACAGAGAGAGGTAAAATTAGGGTAAATGGTCAATTACAGACCAATATTCCTAATATTTATGCTATTGGTGACGTAATAGACGGGCCTATGCTCGCTCATAAGGCAGAAGAAGAGGGAACGCTTGTAGCAGAGGTTATTAATGGTCAAAAACCTCACATCAATTATAATTTAATACCTGGTGTAGTTTATACATGGCCCGAAGTGGCATCGGTGGGTTATACCGAAGAGCAACTAAAAAAAGAGAACAGAACCTACCGTATAGGTAAATTTCCGTTTGCGGCCAGTGGCCGTGCACGAGCTGCTATGGAGCCAGATGGGTTTGTGAAAGTGATAGCCGATACAAAATATGGTGAGATTTTGGGAGTACATATCATAGGCCCAAGAGCTGCTGATCTTATTGCGCAGGCAGTAACAGGTATGCACTATGAAGGAACGGACGAAGACATGTTTCGGATGTCCTATGCGCATCCTACTTATTCAGAAGCTTTAAAAGAAGCCTTTTTACTTGCCTCAGGGCAGGGCGCCATAAACTTATAGATAAACCGTACAATAAATAATAGTGTATGGAAAAGGATCGGATCCTTGCAGGATGCAGGCGTTTATTTGAAAAATGGGGGGTACACAGGGTTACCATGGACGAAGTATCCAAGCATCTTGGCATATCAAAAAAAACACTTTACAAGGTCTATGTCAATAAAGATGCTATCGTATCAGACTTCGTCAAGCATTTAATTGAAGAAAGCAGATTAGAACTCCGGCGTAGAACGGCCGATAGTCATACAGAAATCATGCGGCTCTCAATTTTTAATTGGTTTATTATTGAACAGGCACTTACGCTGGGTGCAATTCTTTTCTATGATATCCGAAAGTATCACCCTGCGGCATTCAACCTCATTAAGAATTATAAACATGAATTGACGCACATCTTAAATAATCTTTTGGAGGAAGGTCAGAGGGCAGGAATGTTTAGAAGTGAAATCAATACCATGTTGTTTGCTGAACTAAGGATCAACATACTTAAATGGGATGTTATGGAGGCAAAGACAAATGTCAGGACCATTGCGGCCAAACAAAAACAACTCACCGATTTAATCCTGCATGGACTTCAAGTAAGCCATGGATAAAGATATATTTCAAAACACAATTTAAGTATCATCAAGAGTTCCTAAAAAGAATTAAAAGTTTTTAACAGTAAATAGTATTAAAACAAATCATAAAAAACATGAATGTTGTGAATTTTAAACAAATCGCCACGCTATCCATATCGGTGGCTGAGTCGTATCGCAGAGGCTGGCAAATTGCGGTTGGTAAAATAGAGAATAGCGGAAGTGATACTTTGCGTTCAGGCACTGATACCTTCACTGAAAAGGATCTGGTCTGGCTCAATGAGTATGGAGTACCCAAGGAAATTGAATATGGCCTAAAGTACCTGGCCAATATAGTTTCGGATGATACCCAATTTGTTACGGAAAGCTGGCAGGGCATTTTTAGCACGTGATATCAACAATGAAAATTTACTTAACAAATGAAAATTAGAATTAAGCACTAAAGAATTATACTCCATTAGTACCGGTACTTCACTAAGCCTGAACCCATTTGTGCCATGCATAATAGCATCGTGGGTGGGCTTCACTATATCAGAAGAGTTTAGATCTGTTTTGAACAAGGGCATAGATTAATAGAAGAAAAGATTAAAGTGCACAATAAACTTGGCTGGATCTCAGATTTCAGGCAAGGAGAAATGGTTGCAGACGAAGATGTAAGGTGGGCCGCTGAAAGCTGGAACATTAGGGCACATAAGGCAGGCATTCGGTATAATGCCCTAATAATTCCTGAAAATACCTTTCTGAAAATTGGGGCCGACGAATACACGGAAACTACTGAAAAAGCTGGAGATATCACAGTGCGTCAATTTTTGGACCTGGAATCGGCAAAAAACTGGCTTAGAGAGGTTTTAAAATAGGGCGTACTGATTAAGAAAACAGACTGATTTTCAGTTAAATACACAAGAAGTGTAGAAAGATAAAACCCCGAAATAGGCTAAATAAAGCTTTTTTTGGGTTTTTTGTTTTGTTAAATCGAACTGCGACCAACAATAAAACGCTGCAATTTATGACGGATCAAGAGCTTTTCCAACCTCAACAGCATGGCACTTATTCAAGAACAGCGATATGGGAAGGATTTATGACAGTATACCCTATAACCCATTGTCAGATGTCTCCCTGAAGAAAATAAAGGGCCCGTTGCCCCTCGCTGGTTTTCCGCTCAGGGCATGTTTGGGCCAATGTTTCTCAAGGCCTACTTAAATATGAGTGATAAAAAACTCATCGATCGTTTTAATACTGATTGGAGCCTTCAGTTAAGAAGTTGTTCTCGAATAATCAAAGAGTTAAGGATGTTAAGCGACAAGGAAAACAAAAGCTTAAATTGCTTCCTTAACATTTACTGGCTCCTTCTCCGCGTTTAACCGTTCATCCCTTATCAGTTTATCAACCAATCGGCTATGCTTTATGTTGCGGGCTTTGGTACGCAGGTATTTAGTTAACCTGCCTTCAAAGTCACTAAGTACGTTCATGTAATTGATAAAGGCCAGATAAGGAGAAGGGTAGGGGTTAAAATATTTGTGTACCTGCCCGTCTGCAAAATCTTTAGTGCTCATATAGTAAAAATGATCACTGGTCTGTAAGTATTGCCAGTCCCTGAGAATTTCCCGGCTGTCACATTTTCTGATCTTTTTTCTTAGTTTGTATAGAGACTCAAAGGCATCTTTCTGCAGTGTATTGCCCAGCCATGCGCTGAGATCTCTGGCCTCGTCAGCCCAGGAGATGGTCTCAGGAACAGACAGGATATCAACCGGTTCGAATCTGTCAAGCGCCTCGGAAGGGTGAATAAAAGAGTAATCCGACGAGGAAAATACATGTGCGGGCAGGTCATTCAGAAATTTGAATATACCACTATCTGACCACTGATGTTCTCCAAAAGTTTCGTAATCCATGAATAAGTTAACGACCTGATGATATTTTGGAAGCCTGTTAAGCCAACTGACATATTTCTCCACATTTAATGGCCATTGACTCCAGGACCTGTCAGAGAACCGGAAAGCAATGTCATCGCTAAGCTTGTAGTTTTTAAGGAGTATCTTAAAGTCTGAAACCGGATGAGTGCTATAAACATAATTGGGACTTTTATGGGCGAGTATTCGATCTGCTCCTTCGGTTAACATTCCTTTAAAGCCCATGTCGGCCACCTGACGGCCAATGGTATCGTTGTAGATTAATTCTGTATTTCTAAATACCTTCGGATATTGCCCAAACGTTTGGTAGATCTTCCTTACATGCTGATTTACCTGGTTTTTAAACTCTTTTTTGGATGCAATTGAAGCCAGTGAGTGGGTATATGTTTCTGCCAATAGTTCAACATGTCCTGTATCTACCAGTCTTTTAAAGCTGGTCAATACCTCAGGCGTATATAGCTCAAACTGCTCCAGGGCTGTACCTGATATGGAGAAACTAACCTTAAAATTACCCTGGTTGCCGGTGAGAAGATCATAAAGTAACTCGTTGGCAGGTAAGTAGCACTTTTTAGCAATTTTTTTGATGATGGACGAATTTGTTGCCTCATCGTAATATTGATGACTACGGCCAACATCAAAAAAACGGTAATGCCTCAACCGGAACGGTTGGTGAACCTGGAAGTAAAAACAAATAGCACTCATACGGTAGTTGGTTTTTAGATTTTTACAGTTTACTCGTTTATTTCTGATACATGTTGTTTAAGTTTCTGGTTATAAACTTCTTTAATTCCGGACGCTGACTTTTCCCAATTCAACTCCCTGATATCAACCTTTCCGTTTTCACGGAAAAGACCGGAAAGGCTGTTGTACTGAAGCAGAGCCGCAATGGCATCTGCCAGGGCATCTACGTCCCAAAAGTCAACCTTTATGGCATTTTTCAATACTTCAGACACTCCGGATTGTTTGGAGATGATAACAGGTACATTGGCCTGTATGGCTTCCAGGGGAGCTATGCCAAACGGCTCAGACACTGAGGGCATAACAAAAACATCGCTCATAGCGTACATCTGATCCACTTCCGTACCTTTCAAAAAGCCGGTAAAATGAAATCTGGAGCTCATTTTTAACGCCGCAACAAGCTCGATCATGGAGGGCATCATATCACCGCCGCCAGCCATTACAAACCTCACATCCGGGATAACATCCAGTACTTTTCTGGCAGCCTCTACAAAGTATTCCGGCCCTTTCTGGTAGGTGATCCGTCCCATAAAGGTTACCACTTTTTCCTGAACTCCTTTCGATAAATGGCTATTGTTACCGTTGTTTTTGAAGATAATACCGTTGTGAACCACACTTACCTTATGAGGAGAAATACCGTATTTATCGATGACTATTTTCCGGGTGTACTCACTTACTGCAATTACATGGTCCGCCTGCTGCATACCTTCTTTTTCTATGTCGAATACAGCCTGGTTGACATTTTCACCGGACCTGTCATATTCCGTAGCATGAATGTGCGCAACAAAAGGCTTACCACTGGCTTCCTTTGCGGCAACTCCCGCCGGATATGCAAGCCAATCGTGTGCATGTATAATATCAAAATCATAAGTGGTGGCTATTTCTGACGCAACTACAGCATATTTATGCACTTCCTGCATTAACTCACCACCGTACTTACCGGTCATTTGAAAACGCTGTGGCTTTGACGGTTCGGTATGGATTGCCGTTTCCGTTTTTTCCACTTTTGTGTGGCCGGTTTCCTCCGGCTCAGGAATGGTATAAGGTGCGAGTGGAGAGTGAGCTTCAACGTATTGCAGCCTCTCCACCCATTTTTGCACAACAGGCATGGCCGGATTGATCAATACTTCACTGGCATTTACCAGTCTGAACGCTTCGCGGTTCTCATCTCCATGAAGCTTCGGCACGACAAAGGTTACCTGTACTTCCTGCTGAAGTAACCCTGTAACAATGCCATAACAGGCCGTGCCCAAGCCCCCTGAGATATGCGGCGGGAATTCCCACCCAAACATAAGTACCTTCATTATAGATTATAGAGTTCTTTTGTTTTTGAAGATTTATTTTTTGATGTTCTTTCCTTTTTAACTGAGTATTGATCTATAAGCTGTTTTATTCTTAGTATTTCAGCAACGCTCCATGCCTGGGAAATGGCGCCGCCGGGTACAGTATCATTGCCATTGTAAACCTCGCAAAGCGTTCCAAGTCCAAGTTCCACAATAGCAGGTTCCAGCTCTTTATATAGCTTTTTAACAAAATCTATGGCTTCAGTACCCTTTACTTTAATATAAGCTTCAGCAAATGGCCCTAGCAGCCATACCCATGCCGTCCCCTGATGGTAGGACATGTCACGTGTATATTGATTTCCATAATATGTTCCTTTGTAAGCCGGGTCAGAGGGGGCAAGGGTTCTTATACCTCTTACAGTAAGCAGCTCATCCTTTACCTTATCTACAATGCTTTCCGCCATATCGTTGGTTACCGGACTGAAAGGCAATGAAATGGCAAATAACTGATTGGGTTTAAAGGACCAATCTGCATATTCACCCTCAACACAGTCCGCCAGATAACCCTTCATTTCACTCCAATAAGTAATTATAAATGAATTTTTGATCAGTTCAGGATAGGTATTCCATTGGTTAACAAAGCCCTCATCACCGGATTGCCCTGCGGCTTGCAGAGCGAAGTTTACAGCATTATACCATAAAGCATTAACCTCTACCGGCATGCCAAAGCGCGGTGTTACCGGCGCACCATCTTGCATGGCGTCCATCCATGTGAGGGCATGATTTTTATCTCCGGAGCTGATCAGGCCGGATTTCAGCATATGGGTGTTATAATGGGTGCCGTTCTTAAAGTTATGCAGTATGGACTTGATGCTGTCACCATAAAGCTCCCACACCTTTTTACTATCTTTCGTGTATAATGCATACTGTTGCAGTGCCCATATAAACCATAATGGAGCATCTACGGAATTGTAGGCGGCATTCTTACCTCTACCTGTATTTGGGAAGAATCCATCCTTTAATTCTTTAAGCATAGAGTCTAGCACCAGCCTGAATATATCGGGCTTATTTAAAGAAAGCGTTAAGCCAGGGAGGGCAATGAACGTGTCACGGCCCCATTGGCCAAACCAGGGCCATCCGGCAACGATGAACGTATTTCCATTTTCGTATATTATAAACTGCTCTGCGGCATTCAGCAGGCAGCTTTCAAAATCTTTTCTTGGAGTAATTCTTTCTTTCTCTGCCTTAAAATTGCTTTTAAGCGCACGGGCTTTTGTTTCGGCCGTGCCAGCAGCAAATACCAGTTCGTCTCCTTTTTGAATGGTATATTCAAAATAACCCGGCACGAAAAGCGACTCGGCATATTCGTAGCCGCGTTCCTGTTCTTTTTGATACTCTATATTGTGGTACCAGTCAGGGGTTGGTACAAAGACCCCCTTCTTCGAATTTTGAAAGTATAAAGGATCATAGTTGGGGAACATGCTGAATTTAATGCCATTAATGATCTCTTCAAACGTGGCCTGTGAGTTGGTATCCGTAGTTCTTATTGTGTGATAATTGCGGCATGCCAGGAATGGCCTCAACTGAAGCTTAAACTTACCCTTGCCTTCCAATAAATGGTACCTGACCATTAGTGTGTTGGTTTCCCTGGCCAGAAGGATTTCTTTTTCCATTAAGACTTCTCCCATATTATAGATCCATTTCGGGGTTTGCTCCAGAGAGAAGCTCTCCATATATTGCTGGCCTTCTGGAAAATGAACGCCGGGATATTGGTGAACACCCAGGGCATACCCTGTATCACCCTTCATAAGTGTTTCATCCAGATTAGCAAGCAACACATGATGTTGTTTGTCAATTTGCGGTTGCGGAGCTATCAGCAGGCCATGATACTTCCTGGTATTGCACAAAGAAACTGTTGTACTGCAATAAGCTCCAAGGCGGTTAGTCAGTATAATTTCCTTCTCCTTGGAGTAAGATAGGTCATTAAGCAAAGGCTTGGTTAACTTGATGTACGACATGGTTGGTTGGTTTTGGTGGATAACTCACAATAAGCACTTTTGTCAATTGAAATTCGATGATTCCGGTCATTCATCCCCGCTGATCGTAATCATAATACTGTACTATAATGTACACCTAAATAAACACTGATAGAAGCAAGTTGTTTTACAAAATTGTTAAGTAAACGGGCTGTTTTATAGAAGTTGTTGAGAGTGAATATTTTGCCGGAAAAAAAAATATTTAACGTTTCAAATCTGTAGTAACCGTATAAAACTATGTACCCTGACTTGTTCAGAAGCCGGCATTGGAATAACTCACTTTATTCAGGCGATTGCAATGATTTAGTTTTGTAATTTCCATGTTTATGCTATAAAAAAAAGCCTTTAAAAATCAATCTGATTTGGCGGATTGAAGTTTTTCATACATTTGAAAAATGCAAAAAGAATCTTATCCCTTTTTGTATATCACTTCTGATAAATATGAAAACAGTTCTGTTATTACTCGTGTCTAATGTTTTTATGACGTTTGCCTGGTATGGTCATTTAAAATTCACTCATGCTGCGCTTTGGAAAGTGATCCTGATCAGTTGGGGAATTGCGTTCTTTGAATATTGCTTCCAGGTACCTGCCAATAGGATTGGCTACGGACAGTTCAACGGGTTCCAGCTTAAAACAATCCAGGAGGTGATCACCTTAGTAGTATTCATAGCCTTTTCGGTATTATACCTCAAAGAAGAGCTTAAGTGGAACTACATCGTGGGCTTCCTACTTCTACTTGCCGCCGTATTCTTTATTTTTAAAAAATGGTAAGGGCGTATATCTATTAAAAGCTTTTCGTTAAATTAATGGTATAGTTTTTTTACCCTTAGACCTATGGCAGATGTATAAGATTCTGGTACCCACTGATTTTTCGAAGTACGCTGGATATGCCACGGATTTTGCGCTGGCCCTTGCCACTATGGAAAAGGCTCATGTTCATTTTTTACATGTTGTAGAATACCCCTCCGGTGCTATGGTGGATGCTATGGGGATGATGGTACCTGTGCCGGCCGATCTGGATTTCGTCAATGTACTAAAGGAGAACTCCTTAAAAAAAATGAAAGCGCTGATCAGGGAACTGGAATTAGATGCTACATATGAGGTACAAATAGGGAACCCGTCAATACTCATACAGGAGGCTATCAGGGACAAGAGTATTGACCTTGTTGTTATGGGCACTAAAGGGGCGACGGGTTTCAAGGAAATATTCATTGGCTCCAATGCTGAAAAGGTGGTGAGAAAATCGCTGTGCCCGGTAATAACCATTCACGAAGAAACAGAAGCTACTGAAATTGAAAATATAGTTTTTGCGTCTGATCTGAGAGAAGAAAGTGATGAATTGATGCAAAAGTTAAAGCATTTGCAGAGCACTTTCGGGGCACACTTGCATATAGTAAAAATCAGTACTGATGATCGGGGGGATGATGAAGAAGTACTGGGCCAAATGCGGGAAGTTGTATCAAAGTATAAACTTAAAAATTACTCGCTGAATATTTATAAACATAAATATGAAGACGAAGGGATATTGGCGTTTGGAAAATCTATTAATGCCGACCTGATAGCATTGGGCACACACGGGAGAACAGGTTTGCCTCATTTTTTGGCCGGAAGTGTGGCAGAAAATCTCGTCAATCATGCGAAGTGCCCTATATGGACCTGCCATTTGGGTAAAACCCCGGATTACAAATAAACATGTAATCTCTAAACCTTGACCAGCGATTCGGAGTGAAGGTGCATTTCCTCCAGCAATCCAAGCTTTTTCTCAATGCCTTTTTCTTCACGAAGAGCCCTTCTCAACAGCCTGGTAATGTCAGGGTATCCTACCGAAACGGCGCAGGTCACTGCGGTCTGATAGCCGTTGATCTGATGAGTAGCCATAGCGCGCCCGGTAATGATCATCATCGTATCCGAGAGTTCAGAGCCTGTACATTGATTGGTAAGTTTCTTTTGAGATTTAGCCATGCATCGCATCACATCATCGATTTGCCCTTCAGTATCTTCTTTGAGAATTGTGAAGATAATTTCCATACGATGCTGCTGACGGAGTTTCTCTTCCATTTCTTCATCAATAAATTCTTTCAGATCCTGGGAAAATGCTTTCTCCTTAAGCGTCGGGAGTGACTCATATATAGTCCTGTCCGCATCATATAGCGAACGGATTTGTTGCAACATCATATCTTTCATATTGGTAATCTTCTTCATATCTGTCTTCCTTTCTTTCTTAAATCCAATGTGTTGTATGTTTAAACAAATATCACTTCATAGTTGTCCCAATTTTGCCTCTTTAAAACTGTCAGGGCTATTTTTTCTGCCTTTTTTTACGAGTATCTCCGCTCTTGTAACTTTATTAAAAGCTAAGAAATTCTGAGTTCAGAAACAAGGGGAAAAGCCCTGTTGACCTAACTTTTTTGTAAAAAGTGCTCTGGTTGGTACATGCGTAATAAAAGTAAGGGGCAGGGAGGATTTAATGTATATAGTCAGCCATCAGAATGAAATGTGATCATTCTTTTTTTATAACAGTTGTCCCTTTACCGATGTTTATAGTCAGTAGTGGTTATCGAGATTACTTTCAGATTATAGATCCCAATTTGCTCCTTATCAACCTTACTGACTTTAGATTGCAATTTGAATTATACTGATGAAAAACCCTGAAAAAGAGAAGGAGAAGCATATGCATAAAGGAGAAACGCGCATGCGCGGCGTGACTCGTCCCATGGCCGGAATGCAGATGAAGCAAAATCGTAAGGATATCGGGGATACCGATGAGAGAGAAGAAGAAAGCCATAAAATGAGCAGGGAGCAGCGGGAGAGGATGCTCCATATACACCATATGCAAACACTTTGGGTATATTGGCTGCTTGTGCTTCTCGGGATATGGATGGTGCTATCACCACTTACATTTAGCTACGGAAAGGCGACCGTTGACCCTGCAGGCGGGCGTGAAGTATGGCTGTCTCTTGCCGAAAGGGTGGCGGCCATGAAGTGGAGCGATATGATCAGTGGACTTTTACTCATTTTTTTTGGGTGGCGTACTCTTCGCCCAGACAGGCCTGTAAGTGTATGGATCTGTTGTTTTATTGGAGTTTGGCTTAATATGGCCCCGGTCATTTTTTGGGCTCCTAATGCGGCTGCATACATTAATGGAACGCTGGTGGGAGTACTGGTTATTGCGCTTACAATATTGATACCCGGTATGCCCAATATGATATCGTACATGAAAATGGGCGCTCAGGTACCTCAGGGCTGGAGCTACAACCCGTCCAGCTGGCCCCAAAGATGGATCATGATAGTACTGGGTTTTGCCGGATGGGTAGTATCCAGGTATCTTGGCGCATTTCAGTTAGGTTACATTGACCATGCCTGGGACCCCTTTTTTGGGGATGCCAGCAGAAAGGTGTTGAACTCAGATATGTCACATTCGTGGCCGGTTTCTGACGGAGCATTTGGTGCACTGGCCTATACTTTTGAATTTTTAATGGGTTGGATGGGTAGCCCCTCACGATGGAGAACAATGCCCTGGATGGTTACGCTTTTCGGTATTCTAGTTATACCACTTGGCCTGGTCCATATCTTTCTGGTTATTTCTCAACCCGTAGTGGTCGGTGAGTGGTGTACCTTCTGCTTACTTGCCGCGGCAATTATGCTGCCCATGATTCCTTTGGAAATAGATGAAGTAATAGCTATGGGGCAACACATGGTGCAAGCTAAGCGCCGTGGAGAGTCTATGTGGCGAGTATTTTGGAAAGGAGGTACCCCGGAAGGAAATAATAAGGATGAGCGCTCACCAAAATTGATGGAACTTCCCAATAAACCGCTAGTCGTTTTTAAAGCCGCTGTTTGGGGCATGAGTTTTCCATGGACTTTAGTACTATCAGCTTTACTGGGCCTGTGGCTGATGTTTGCCCCGGCCGTATTTAGCGCAGGCATAGAAACCACTGTTGCTGATATTAATCATCTCGGAGGTTCTCTCATTATAGTCACATCCGTGATCTGTATGGGAGAAGTATTGCGCAGAGGCCGTTATGTTAATGTTTTAACCGGACTGATAGTGGCCACTGTTCCATGGTTTGTTGCGGATGGTAACATCATGTTATACATCTCAGGTACTATTGCCGGAGTGCTGGTGGTTTTATTTTCTTTTGCCAGAGGTCCTAAAAAGGAAAGCTACGGCTATTGGGATCAATATGTGAAATAAATTTCAAGGATGATCATAGGTAAGTGATCAACATGGATTATGAATTAAAAAACAAACTCGAAATGGAAAATTCAAATAACGGAAGAAGAAAAAAGGGAGTAGCTGTAATTACCGGAGCATCTGCCGGTGTAGGCCGGGCTTGTGCCAGAGCATTTGCGGCCAAAGGCTATGATGTTGGGCTCATAGCCCGTGGACTAGATGGACTCGAAGGAGCCAGGAGAGATGTTGAAGCGCTTGGACAACAGGCTGTTTATTACCAGGTAGATGTGGCTGATGCTGATGGTCTGGAGAAGGCTGCTGATTATATTGAATCCAAGCTTGGCGATATTGATGTATGGATAAACAATGCCATGAACAGCGTATTTAGCCCTATAAAGGATATGCTCCCTGAGGAGTTTAAACGAGTAACTGAGGTTACATACCTTGGTCAGGTCTATGGTGCCCTGGTAGCTCTTAAACGAATGACGGCAAGAGATAAGGGATCCATAGTATTTGTAGGTTCGGCATTAGCCTACCGGGGTATACCTCTGCAATCGGCCTATTGTGCTGCCAAGCATGCCATACAGGGCTTTTATGACTCACTCAGGGCTGAGTTGATCCATGATAAAAGTAAGGTGAAAATATCTATGGTGGAGCTTCCTGCACTCAATACTACACAATTCAGCTTTGTAAAGAGCAGGCTGCCTCATAAACCCAGACCGATGGGTACTATTTTTCAGCCTGAAGTAGCAGCTGATGCCATACTATATGCTGCCGAGCATAACCGCAGGGAAATGTTTGTAGGATTCTCTTCGCTAAAAGCCATTTTTGGTAATAAAATAGCACCTTGGTATGCGGACCATGTATTGGCTAAAAATGGTTATGACGGCCAGCAAACAAGCGAGCCTGAAGACCCTGACCGTAAGGATAATCTCTGGGAGCCTATTCCTGGCGACCACGGTTCGCATGGTTCATTTGATGACCAGGCCTATGACACCAGTGAGCAGCTTTGGCTAAGCAAAAACAGGAAGTATATTTTGGGCGGACTTTTAGCTGTAGGCGCCCTGGTACTTCTAAAGTAATTAAAAACAGCTGTAAAGTACGGTCATTAAGTTTTTCAGAAAGCTATGAGCAAGTATAAATGGATAACAGGAGCAGGACTGTTAGCAGGAGCTATTTTGACGGATTCCCTCGTGCTTGAGCAGGTATTTATTCAAAGTCAGGCAGTTTAACATAGGTAAAAAGAGCTCCGATGACAGGGCGTGTCGCACGCATCGTACGGCTTACAGACCTTCATCCTGGCAAAATGCTTAGTCTCAATCACAAAAGATTAATTTAAAAATCAAGGACCTAAACCCGGATATTATCCTGTTTGAAGGCGAAAAATCAAGGACCTAAACCCGGATATTATCCTGTTTGAAGGCGATACCATCGACGAAGACGGGGATACCCGGGTTTTAGGTGATTTTTTTACAAGCAACGGTCCCGTTTCGATTCGGGGCAAGGTATGAAATGGTCTTATTTAAAATATTATAAGTCCGGGCGCATTCAATCCTGCCTACCTCTTCAAAAATACCAGGCCCTTTTCCAGGTCTTCCGTCAGATCGGTGAGGCTTGTTTTTTCCAGCATGTCCTGAAGAGTGTTTCTTATAGCTTTAAACTCATTATGAATAGGGCAAGGCTTGGTTTCAGAGCATTCTTTAATGCCTAGTCCACATCCGGTAAAGAGTTTGTCGCCATCGATAGCCCTTACCACATCAATAAGTTTAATTTTTTTTGCTCTTTCGTCAAGGTAAAAGCCACCATGAGGTCCTTTAACAGAGCTGATGACTTTCATGCGGCTCAGGTTTTGAAGTATCTTGGCCGTGAAGTGTTCCGGAGCACCTATCTCATTACAAATATCTTTTATACCCACCCGTTCACCATTCCTGCTTTTTGAGGCAATATAGATAGTTGCCCTTATTCCGTACTCACAAGCTTTTGAAAACATATAGATCAAAGGTAGCTATATTAAAAGATGTTTTTGTCCTGAATTATCAAATCTTTTATACAATAAATTAGCCGCTTTAAGTGTAATAACCTCAGTTTTGCTTGAAAAGACTGATTATGAGGGTTAAGTTTGGAGGTTATATCATGCCAAATTGTACCCATGCACAATTATATAGTTTATTACCTGATTATTATTCCATTATCACACTTACCATTTTTCGTCTTATACCTGCTGTCGGATTTTATATTTGTAATAGTATATTATGTATTCGGATACCGAAGAAAGGTAGTATTCAACAACCTTAAAGGTTCTTTTCCTGACAAGCCCGAGGAGGAGTTGCACCGGATAGAAAAAAAGTTTTACAGCCATATGTCAGACCTTATTGTAGAGAGTTTAAAGACCTTTACCATAAGCCGTAAGGCCGCAGCCAAAAGGATGGTGGCAAGAAACCCGGAAGTACCCAATCAGTTTTTTGAAAGGGGGCAAAGTATTGCCATGGTAGGAGGGCACTATGGTAATTGGGAGCTATATGCAGTGACCCTGAAAGAGCACCTCATGCATAAAGTTGTGGCACTTTTCACCCCGATGACGAATAAATTCTTCAATAGAAAATTTAAAGCCAGCCGGTCGAGGTATGGACTTAACATGTGCTCTATTCAGGAGATTAAAGAAGATCTGAAAAATGCTGACAGAGAAGTAACCGCCACTATCTTTGGTTCTGACCAATGTCCGCGTAAAGCTCAAAAAGCTTATTGAACCGACTTTTTAAATCAGGATACCGGAGTGCAGTTTGGCCTCGAAAAATTTGCAAGGGATAATAACCAGCCAGTTGTCTACGGAAATATATTCAAAGTAAAAAGAGGGTATTATGAAGTTGAATACAAACTTATCTGTAAAGATCCTTCAACAATGAAACACGGAGAGATCACCGAGATCCATGTGAAGATGCTTGAAGATATTATTAACACTCAGCCTGAGTATTGGCTTTGGAGCCATAAACGTTGGAAAAACAAGCGCCCGGAGACCCTGGAAGAAGGTCAGTGTTCAGTATAAACTGCTCTGGTATCTGTGCTAAAGTGGTTGTTTCTGTATTAAATATTGACGTGCTAATATTTTTGCATAGTTATTGATTGGCAATTGATGACATGATCATCAGACAAGCTGAAAATTAACGTGAAGATAGCATGATTAAATTGATAAGGAAGGGACTGTTTCTAACACCATTTGTATTATTCTTTTTTGCGGCGGACCGGTATGGTGAAGAGAATACCGCCAGACTGGAGAATAAAAGAACCTTAACCACTAACAAAACAATGGAAGTGGAACCGGGTGGACGGTTGCAGGTAATTGTAAAAGGGAATGAAAAACTGCAACCACTGGTATTGTTGAATAATGGGGAGAATAATGGCAGTAGTGGGGAAAGTGATGCCACTCCCGTCAGGCATATTCTGGTTTGTCATCCTTACGCTGCCCATGGTACATATGTTTGTGAACGTATCATGCCTTCTTTTTCACTAACTTCACTTTTCCGGAACCCAGACTAAGTAGATTTAGCTTAACTGATCCATAGTATTTATTTAGTACTAAAACTCTCTGATTGCTCATGTGAATTGGGGAGTTATTGTTATACTTGAATCAGGAATTTAAGAATACCTTAAAGCTCTGGTTCATGTTGACAGGCCCTTTGTAGCCAAGGGTATGAAAGGGCAGAGCAAACTGATTGATTATCAGTAATCAATACTAAAATATCAAATAAAAATATGCAGGTATCAGGACACATCATAGATATAGAAAATCAAAAGATCTTTAAAGGAGAAGTAGTCATTTCAGACGGAGTCATTACGGCTATCCATGAAAAGGATAATGTTGATGATCAATATCTGCTTCCGGGGTTTATTGATGCCCACGTGCATGTTGAGAGTTCTATGGTAGTACCTTCTGAGTTTGCTCGCATGGCGGTAGTGCATGGTACGGTTGCCACCATATCAGATCCGCATGAAATAGGTAATGTTTTGGGTGTGGATGGTGTCAACTATATGATTGATAATGGTAAGCAGGTGCCCTTCAAGTTTTATTTTGGTGCACCAAGCTGTGTCCCTGCCACACCTTTTGAGACGGCGGGGGCTGAAATTGATGTGGAGGGTGTTGAAGAATTACTGAAAAAAGAAGAAGTAATATACCTGGCAGAAATGATGAACTGGCCGGGAGTTCTGAATAATGACCCCCTGGTAAAGTCAAAAATAGCACTGGCCAAAAAATACGGTAAAGTAGTGGATGGCCATGCTCCGGGTCTCAAAGGCGAACAAGCCAAACAGTATATTGCGGCAGGCATAAGTACAGACCATGAGTGCTTTACTGCCGAAGAAGCCCTGGATAAGTTAAAGTATGGCATGAAGATTATCATTCGAGAGGGGAGTGCCGCAAAGAATTTTGAAGCTCTGATAGATCTCATGAACGATCATTGGGAGCAGATGATGTTCTGCTCGGATGATAAGCACCCTGACAATCTTGAAGAAGGGCATATCAACTTGCTTGTAAAGCGTGCACTTACCAAAGGGATTGACCTGTATAAAGTCTTAAAAGCAGCTTGTATTAATCCTATAGACCACTATGGCATGCAAGTCGGCAAGCTAAAAGTGGGAGACCCGGCCGATTTTATAGTTGTAAATAATACCAGTGATTTTAAAGTACTGAAAACCTTTATCAACGGCCAACTGGTGGCAGAAAACGGGATTACCAAAATTTCCAGTGTAGAAAACAGGATAGTCAATAATTTCAATACAAAGCTCAAGAAAACATCGGACTTTGCCCTAAAAGCTAAAGGAAAGGAAATAAGAGTGATCGAAGCTATGGATGGACAGCTGATTACCAATGAGTTATCCTTAAACCTTAAAGCTGAGAATGGGTTTGCTGTATCTGATACTGAGCATGACATATTAAAGATTACCGTAGTCAATCGCTACGAAAATGCAGCTCCGGCGATAGCTTTTATTAAAAACTTTGGCCTGAAAAAAGGCGCTATTGCCTCATCCGTTGGGCACGATTCTCACAACATCATAGCCGTTGGTGTTGACGACGAATCCATAGCGATAGCTGTGAACATGATCATCGAGGCCAGGGGTGGAGTATCTGCCGTAGGTGACAATAAAAGTATGGTTGTAAAGCTGCCTGTTGCCGGGATCATGTCACCGGAAGATGGATACGAAGTGGCAAAACAGTATAAAGCCATAGATAAGATGGCTAAAAAACTGGGCAGCAGGCTTAACTCACCTTTTATGACCCTGTCATTTATGGCTTTGCTGGTAATCCCATCCCTTAAGCTTAGTGACAAAGGACTTTTTGAAGGCAATCGGTTTGAATTTACCGATGTATTTAAACCATAGATCAACTGGCTGACTGGCCAGAAAAGTGGTCATCCTCTTTTAAATGTCAGGATTTATCTCTAATATGTACCTTATTCGTGAGTGCATGAAGAGATTTTTCTCCATGGTATTTCTTAGCATTTTCCTAACCTATCATCTTGGTTATTATGGGGTTTATCTGGTCATGTGGTACAAGATAGAAAGCGACTGGCAACAAAAAGTATCCGGTATTAATTTTAAAGCAGGTGATCTCAAAAAGATATCTACACCACTTTCATTACCTTATAGCTCTGACCAGCAGGAGTATCAGGAGACATCCGGCTCAATTCATATTGATGGTAAGTTTTACCGGTTTGTAAAATATCGTTATGCGCAGGATTCTTTGCATTTGCTTTACGTCAATGACAATAAAATGGCGGAGCTTCATGATGCCCTGCGTGACTGGGCAGTTTCATTTACAAGTATTCCTGTTTCCAAAAACGGAAATGTTGAATTATGGAAATCCATGTCCAAGGACTTCATATTCCTGATTTCATTCAGCCTGACGACACACAGTGGAATTGACTGGTCGTGTGTGTTTGGAGACCGGTCAGATAATTGGCTGACTCATTTTATTAAGGTACCTTCACCACCCCCGAAAGTTTGCTAAAGGCTAATTATACACTTTGAAAAAGCATGCTTACTGCCAGTATTCCTGGGTTTAACGTGCTGCCCTATAGTTTAATTGGCCTTTTATCCCTCTTCTTGTTTTGTAAAATCAATTTAACACCTAACTATCAATAAAAGCATAACATCTCGCTTATGGCCTGATGTGTCTGCTTATAGTATTTTGACCGACCTGACTATAATATACAATCTGGTCGGTCAGACAAAACATTTACATACCATGAAAAAACTTATTCTAACCCTTACAATATTCTTGTTGAGCCTATATGCCTGGGATGATCTATATGCCCAAGGCTGTGTGGCTATTCGTTCATTTTCCGGTTGTGGCACCGGGGTGGGAAACGGAGCTATTTTGATGCCCGGTGAATCTGTGGCAGGCGTAAATTTCCGATACTTTCAATCCTTCAGACATTTCAGAGGAAAAGAAGAGGAAAAGGAACGGGTAGAGCTTGGAACCGAGGTTATCAATGATTCGTATTTTGCAGATTTTTCCTATACCTATGCATTTGCTGACAGGTTTTATGCATCACTTACTGTACCGTTTGTATATCACGAGCGCTCCTCGATGTATGAGCACGGAGGCAATAGCCTTGGCGAAAGACACAAGACTTACGCAAAGGGACTTGCTGATATCCGTATTGCTACCGGGTATTGGTTTTTGGATCCGGAAAAGCATCCAGCGACTAATATCTCTCTCGCCCTGGGCCTGAAATTACCAACTGGTGACTACGATGCAGAAGGAAAGTTCTACAATGCCGGCTCAGATGGAGAAACGGTTACACGGCCTGTAGATCAATCCATTCAGCCCGGAGATGGGGGACTTGGCATCACCCTGGAAACGCAAGGCTTTTACCAATTGAGCCCTAAGTTTGTACTTAATGGAAATTTCTATTACCTGATTAACCCCAAACAGCATAATGGCACCAGAAGAAGAGAGGGAGCCGACCCGTATGCTGCACCTGACCAATATGCTGCACGATTGGCTATGTTATACGCCACACCATTGAATGGGCTTGGATTTTCTTTTGGTGGCCGTATGGAATGTGTACCCGTATACGACCTGATAGGGAGTAGTGATGCCTACAGAAGACCCGGATACGCCATTTCAGTAGAGCCCGGAATAAATTACCAGGTAAGAAATTTTCTATTTAACGCCAGCGTACCGGTGGCTATAGAAAGAAACCGTACTCAAAGCTATCTGGATAAAAAAAGTGAGCGGGAAACCGGAGAACCCCGGCACGGTGATGCGGCTTTTGCCGATTATCTGATCAATGTAGGTGTGGTTTACAGGTTTCATAAAAAGAATAAACCCGAAGATATTTTCAATGCTAATGAATAGTAATTGATAAGAAAGAGCCATCTGCGGTGCCGGAAGGCTAGGGGGCTTACGGTGCCCGGATGCTCTTCTAAATTCAGTATAGTGTACTGTAATTGGGAATTTGAACTTCCCTGACTGGAGTTGACGGTATAACTAAAACCTATGTTATTTTGCTGTTCAACTGTCATTTCCGTTAATGAGGCTGTCCACCAGCGGCTGTAGCTGTTCCGAATACTTTATTTCGCCCTGAAGCAGCCATTCCTGCGTATCAATTAAAATGTCATAACCTGGTGTATGAATATGCCTGGGGATTTTAAACAGGCGTTCATCCTTCTTGTCAAAGGGGCAGCTGACCTTTGAGCTAAACAGGTATGGGAGTAAAGTTTTTGAACAGCTTAAACCTATTCTGTTAATTTCATAATCCTCGAAATACTCCTGGAGCCTTTCGTTAATGCTTTCAAAAAAGTGAATAGTATTGGCAAGTCTTACACGTGATCCTGCCCGGGATTTTCCCTTGGATTTTAGATATTTGACCTGACTCTTTCCCTGTTTTTTTCTTACCATATAGGATTTAAACACCTTGTGATCAACTATAATATCGTCATCAAAATACCCTACGGCGGCCTTGCCGGCTTGTATGAGTATAATTATGTACCCAATACTTTCTTCGTCTTCATCCTGGTCTTTTTCATGATCAATATGAGGGAAATTTACCGGAAGCCGGATCCTGATATTCTCCTCAACGGTTGCGTCAGTGTCAATAGTTATCCGGTGTTTCTCCGGATCATATAGCCAGGAAAGACCCGAGGCTTTCAGTCGCCTGATCAGATTAAAGGTTTCGTGCCGGGTTAAAAGCTGGTTCATGGTTAGTTAGCAAATGTATCAATGTTTCCCATAAGAAGATATAAAATTTGTGGTGGGCATGGTTTAGTATTACCTCTCGGATTTCAGAAAACCTTAAAACAAAAAAATCTTTGTCTTAAACAAGAGGCGTGATTTAAGGTTAGTTAGTTGATAAAAGCACAAAATTATTGAATAGCAGCATCTATGGCAGATTCCGTAGCGGATACTACATCGGTTAAGCAGAGTAAAGCACCATTATATGTATCTATAGCTATTCTTGCGGCCTTGGTACTAAGCTATTTTTTGATCCCTGACTTTCAGGATTTCCTTAATAATACCTGGCAGGTACTTACCAGCGATAACGAATCACGTATCAAAAATTGGGTAGATCAATTTGGCATTTTCGGGCCTGTGGCTATAGTACTTTCCATGATCTTACAAATGTTCTTACTCGTTATACCCACACCACTTCTAATGGTAGTTTCAGTGCTGGCCTACGGCCCGCTTTGGGGTAGCCTTATCATATTGGTGGCTGTTTTTTGTGCATCTACCACTGGCTATCTGATCGGAGCATATTTAGGGCCGCCTGTAGTTAAGAAGCTGCTTGGAGGAAAATCCGAGAAAAAAATTGAGTCTTTCATTAAAGATTACGGATTTTGGGCAGTGGTTGTCACACGCATTTCACCTTTTCTCTCCAATGATGCCATAAGCTTTGTCGGAGGCATATTAAGAATGGGATACTGGAGATTTATAGGAGCCACCTTACTTGGCATAACACCACTGACTGTATTTATTGCCTATCTTGGAGAAAATAGCAAGCGTCTGAGAAGCGGATTGCTTTGGGGCTCAGTTGCAAGTATTGTCCTTTTTGTATTATATGTATGGTGGGATAAACGGCGCCAGAAAAACAAGTCATAAACCGCACGTTGCAGGCTTATTCTGATTGTTAAAGAATTAAAGTTTACATCTTCTTTCAGGTCGGACATGGTTAGTTTATATTTGAAATAAACCCATACGCTATGAGAGGAGTAAACATCATCGGTGCCTACAATTCCAGGTTCGGAAAACTTGAAGAAGAGTCTCTTTACAGCTTGTACCAAAAGGCTATAGCGGGTGCTTTGGAAGATGCCCGGCGTAGTGTGGAAGATATTGATGCTGTTTTTGTTGGTAACTTTAGCGGAGGTAGCTTTAATAACCAGGAGAATATTGCATCGTTTGGCGTAAATGCTATGCCGGGCTTGCGCCACAAACCGATGTACCGTACTGAAAATGCATGCGCTTCAGGTTCTTCAGCAGTGCATATGGCAGCCATGGCCATCAAATCAGGCATGATAAAACGTGCCCTGGTCGTTGGACTTGAAAAAATGACGGCGCTGGATACGAAAGGTGTAACACGTGCACTGGCTTTGGCCACTTTTTGGCCTGAGGAAGGCTCAAAGGACGTAACTGCCCCATGTATGTTTGCGCAGTTGGCTAATGGATGGATGAAGAAATATAGTTATACTGAGGAACAGCTAAGACCATGGTTGGCAGAAATCGGCTCCAAAAACTACACAAATGCCGCTCAAAACCCATTGGCGCATTTACAAAAAGCCAGAACTGCCGAAGAAATCATGTCCCTACCCGATGAAAAGAATCCGATGGTCAATACTCCTCTGAGGTTGCACGATTGCTCTCTCATATCCGATGGTTCGGCAGCACTTGTTTTGGAGGCAGAAGGAGAATCATCGGAGGGGGCGAGTGTAGCTTTAAGAGGGTTTTATAATGCCAGTGATTACCTGGATACGTTTGGCGTAAACAAATCGGACTCGTTTCTCGAAGGAGCGTCCTTTGCGGTTAAAAATGCATTGGAGCAGGCAGGTATAACAATAAAGAATATACAGCTGGCAGAAGTGCATGATTGTTTCACCATTACAGAAATGCTTTTATATAGTGCCCTGGGATTAACCAAGCCAGGGCGGGAATTTGAGGCTATTGAAAGTAAAACCGTGTTTCCCGGAGGTGAATGTGTCGTCAATGCATCAGGTGGGTTGAAAGCCAAGGGCCATCCTATAGGTGCCACGGGAGTATCTATGCACGCTTACATTTATAAACAATTGACCAGTCAGCCCTTTGGACTGAAAGTGCCTGATGCAGAATGCGGGTTGGTTATGAACATCGGAGGATCAGGAACCTCCAACTGCGCATCTGTGCTTACCCGGATGGCATAGCCTTTTGCACTTACTAAATAACAAACATCCAGAAACTGGAAATGCTCAGGAACCACTTTCCAGTCACAATATCTTCACATATCCTTAATGCTGTCTTTTAATTTTAACTCAGAATAATTTTTTTATATTGTATTGAGTTTCAACTAAAACCTAAACCGATGAAAAATTTTTACCGGACAGTATTATGTCTGTTCCTATCTCTTGTTGCCGTTCATTTTACCTATTCTCAAGTTGCTAATGGTTCTTTTGAAAGCTGGACAGGAAATGCTCCAGACAGTTGGACCACTATTGATAATGGAATATCATTAAGTGAAAGTACTTCTGTTAAAAAAGAAGGCAGCAGCTCAGCCAGTATTACAGTAAATACCTCCACGCAGGGAGACACAGACTTGCGTCAAACAATTAATGTAACCTCAGGGCAAAACTACACTTTCTCTGTATGGGTATACCACACAGAGGGTGGTATGAGAGCCAGGTTGTACGTTGATGGTTATCAGAATTACTCAGACCCCTCAATTGTAAACCAGTGGCAACAGGTATCCTTTTCCTACACACCTTCATCTTCTAGCATAGAGGTAGGTTTGAGGTTTTATGATGTATCCGGGTTTGATGGCTCTGAAATAGTTTATGCTGACCTGTTTGAGCCAACCACAGCTTCAGGAGGTGGTTCTGGCGGTGGCGGTACAGGTGGTTGTACTGATGTATCAGTTACCTTAAAAACCGACAACTATGCCAGCGAAACAAGCTGGGCGATTAAAAATAGCAGTGGAACTACCCTGCATTCAGGAAATAATTACAGCAATAACACTACATATACCGGAACCTTTTGCCTTGAGGCCGGGGATTATACTTTCACCATTTATGATTCTTACGGCGATGGTATCTGCTGTGCCTATGGTAATGGATACTATACAGTTGAATCAGCAGGAACTACATTAGGCTCCGGCGGGTCGTTTGGTTCGTCAGAGACAGTGCCCTTCACTATTGGCTCAACTGATCCGGGAGATGGTGGCGGTGATACCGGAGACTACTATAACAGTGCATCAGGCCTTACAGGATATACGTTAAAAACAGCTCTTTATAATATTATAAAGGGGCATACTGCTCAGGGGTATAGTGCTCTGTGGACATTCTATAATTCCAGTGAACTGGACCAGAGCTATGAGCATGATGGTACCATTCTCGACATGTATTCCGAAAATCCAAATGGCAATGACCCTTATAATTTTACGAAGTCAAATGACCAATGCGGCACATATTCAGGAGAGGGTGATTGCTATAACAGAGAGCACTCCTTTCCTAGAAGTTGGTTTGGAGGTGCTGTTGAGCCCATGAATTCAGATGTACATCATATTTTTGCCACTGATGGCTACGTGAACGGTAAACGCAGCAGCTATCCGTATGGTGAAGTCGGCTCTGCAAGTTATACCTCTTCTAATGGAAGTAAATTAGGCAGTTCAGCTGCAGGCTTAGGATACAACGGTACCGTTTTCGAACCTATAGATGAGTTTAAAGGAGATTTTGCAAGAGCAGCGTTTTATATGGCTACACGTTATGAGAATGTAATAGGTTCATGGGAAAACAATAGCTCTTATGGTGACGCTGTTCTGGATGGTTCAGGCAATAAAGTATTTGAAGACTGGGCACTTAACATGTTGATGGCGTGGCACAATGCAGACCCGGTAAGCGCAAAGGAAGTAAGCAGAAATGAAGCAGCCTACACTCATCAGGGCAACAGGAATCCATTTGTAGATCATCCGGAGTGGGTGGGAGACATCTGGGGCGGAGGCTCCTCACTTGCACGTACTGCGGGTACAGATGATGAGCATGCAATGAGTACTACATATGCAGGAAAGCACCTTTTGGTAAATCATGGTCATGTTAAGCCTGTAAATGTCACTGTTTTTGATGCTGCAGGCCGTCAGGTGATAGATTATAAGTGTAATAGTGAAAAATCTCCTGTTACTGATATTCCAGTTACACTGATGTCTAATTCGCTTTATATTATTAAGGTTTTTACTGCTGATAAAGTAATGAGCCAAAAGCTGATCATTGAAAACTAAGGAAGAATAATATTAAATATAAAGCCCGCCAGGTCTCAGGACTAACATTCCTTGCCGGGCGGGTTTTATACTTAGGAATTCATTATATCTTTAAAAGGCTTAGTCTACCTCACCAAACCTTTTGTCCCCACACATTCTTACAATTCGGGGGGTGAAAGTACCTAATATCTCTACAAGCGCTGTTTGATAAGACATAACCTGATGGATGTCCTTATAAACCATAGGCGCTTCATCCAGTCCCGAGCCAATAACTTCAATGCCAGCCTTTTTCAGGTGCTCATCCACCTCCCTTTTGGATAACGTTTCCTTGGCCTTTCTCCGCGACATCACCCGGCCGGCACCGTGAGAGGCTGAGTTAAGCGAGTCAGCCAGCCCCTTGCCCCGGACGATAAAGCCTGGAGCAGTCATTGAGCCCGGAATAATTCCCAGTACTCCTTTCTCTGCCGGTGTAGCCCCTTTACGATGAACAATCACCTCATTGCCAAAGCGGTCTGACTCTTTCCATGCAAAATTGTGGTGATTTTCAACCATCATCAGTGGTTTCTCCCCCAATGTTGCAGAAAGCCGTTCATGGATCTGATGATGACATGCTGAGGCATAATCGCCTGCCAGGTTCATGGCATTCCAGTACTCTGCGCCATCGTCTGTATCCAATCCGAGCCAGGCCAGGTGACGCGCTTCTTTAGGAAGCCTGCACTTGTCCATGGCCAGTCTGGTATAATGCCGCGCCACATTGGCGCCCAGACCGCGGGAACCAGAGTGGGAGAGTACTGCCAGGTATCTGCCGGTAGGTAATCCCCATTCATTATCAGCTTCCATAATCTCACCTATGCCAAATTCAACAAAGTGGTTACCACCACCAGAACTACCGATCTGGCTGTAAGCCCTGTCTTTTAAGGATTTCAGGATATTGATCTCATTGAAAGCACTTCTTTCCAGCACTTCATGATCTACCGGCTGTCTAAATACTTCATTGCCGAAACGGGTATTATCTATTAGCATTTTTTTTAGCTTAAATCCGTTTTGTTCAATAAACTCCGGCCGGATGTCATACAGCGTCATACACATTCTGCAGCCAATATCGACACCCACTGCATAGGGGATAACCGCATTGTCCGTAGCCAGAACGCCACCTATTGGCAAGCCATATCCCTGGTGGGCATCTGGCATCAAAGCACCGGCTTTGGTAACAGGGAGCTTCATGGCTATTTCCATCTGGTTGATGGCGCCTGGTTCTATCCCTTCAGCACCGTAGATACGATAGTCAAGTCTGTTTTTGTTTAGCTCCACCGTCTCATTATGCTCTGTTTTTATAATCAGGCTTTTGGCAACAGGCGCCAGTGAATCATGCTTAAGATAGAACTCAGGATTTTTTACTACCTGCGCAAGTAGCTCTAGCTTTTGCTTTTTACTCTTGCCTTTGTATTTTTCTTCAAGCACCTTCATGGCTATGCCTATTACCTTACCTTCAGGATAGCCAAGTTTTCTCAACTCCCTTCCTGATATCTTTGTAGTTGCCATTGTAATAAATTTTTAACGTTTCCAGAGAGATCAAGCCACGTCCAGCGTTGTGACGTAGTCCATTTGCTCTCTGATTTTTATTTTTCTGGCAATACGTTCGATACCACGTTCGCAACAGCTGATCACATCCTCGTCGAGAGCATTAATAATAGCCTCACTATAAGCAGAGATAGCGTTTTTATAATCTCGAAGCATCTCAAAGGCTTCAGCTTTATACCGTTGTATATAGCAAAGATTAACGCCGTCTATCTTTTCAGCTTTTCCGGCAAATTTTATCATCTCCGCGTACTTTGAGGTCATTTTCAGGAGATAGATGTAATCACTGTATGTAGCGGCATGGTACGGTTCAAACCGCATTGCCATCTTAAAGTGGACCTCAGCAAGATCATACTGGTTAAGCTGAGATGCATAGATCCAGCCCAGCAATTGATGGGCACGCCCATGATCAGGCTGATCTTCCAGAAGTTCCATCAAAAGCCTTTTGGCCTGGATGAAGTCCCAGCAATCAATGTGGTCCTTTGCTTTAAGAATATATTCTTCTGTATTTAGTAATATATCGTCCATTACATTTTTTTTGTTCGGTTTTGGTCCTTCGAGAAGGACTATTTACTTAATTTTCAAAGCCAGCCTATGTTGGCGGTGCTTTACCAAAAGTGCATCCACTTCTTTTTTCTGGCTCTTTTAATGTTGTCCCGGATACCGTCGATCTCCTTACCATCCAGGGCATGACGAACTGCTAATTTATAGTGATCTATCGCCTTGCTATATTCACCTTGCACTTCGTGCAACCTTCCCAAGTCATTGTAAATGAAAGATTTTTGAACTCCGACAACATGCATCGCCTTAGTTAATAGTTTTTCCAGCTCTTGCCATTTGCCCATATCAAACAACAGCTGCGCCATATGCAGATATGGTGCATGATATTCAGGGGCATATTTCAAGGCCAGCTTTAAGTGCATTTCTGCCAGCTTAAAATCAACTATATAGTAAAGGTGTAGCCAGCCAAGGTGGTTATGAGCCTTGGCATAGATAGGTTCCATTTCCAAAGCCTCATGCAGAAGGTCTTTTCCTTCAAGCCATTCTTGTCTTTCAAAGGCTCTCTCAGCATCAAAAACATACTGTTGTAGTACTCGAACGGTCATGGTTTCTCAATTTTATAGTTATATACTTAATAATATTAAGACCGGACTATGATGGCTATACTCAGGAAAAGTTTGAAATTATAGCTAATAAAAAAGCCCGACCTTCAAGGATCGGGCTTTATATAAGCAGATAAATATTATCTATTCTATATAAAATGCACCGATCCGGATATGCCTGCAAAATCCACCAGGAACTGATGTGGCGTTTGATGGCAATACTTGCTGCGATATTTGATCTTTTGTGTAAATCATTTCTTCCTTATAACAAAAAACCCGAGTCTTACGAGCCGGGTTTATATGATTCTTTGTTTAAAATCTATACTATCCCAAATCGTAATACCACTTGCAGGCAGCATCGCCCGATTCCGTGAATGTGATATTAAGATTGTGCATATTCATTTCTTTTTCTTTTGGAGATGCAATAATTGTAAAATTATTTTTTACCGGCAAGTGAAATCTTGTTTTTTTTAGTCATTAATAACATCCCTGAGAGGATACTCTCATCCACTAATTTATGCCAGGGAGTTATGATTTGAATTTCTTAACTTAAGTAAGTTTTGTTATAATGAACTAAATTTCAATATGTTATGATCATGATAGTGAGAGGTAGTTGTAACATTGAGACAGGTGTAATACCTGTTTAAAAACCGTACTCCGGATAATCTTCAGAAAACTCGGAGTCCTTTATAACCGGATTGATCTTAATATCTGAAAACTCGTAATGTTCGTATAAACCTTTGTCATCATAGACCTTCATTACCAGAGGTACCATAATTTGTTTATCTATTACCAGCAACATTTTTGGAGAGTAGTCATTGGGAATGGTAATGACCTGTCCTTCGGAGACATCGTAATAGTCTTCAATACTCTTATTGGCTTCAAGGATCATATGACTACTGAGCATGTATTTGTCGGCAATTGACGAAATTGTTTCATTACGGCCAACGGTATAATTTGAGTATTTAAAGTTTGGGTTTTTAAATTCCACCTGCCAGCAGTTCTTGTTTTTCCAGGTAGTAGATTCCAGTGAGGTTAAGCTATGTATCTGCGACTGATACTTATTAAACAAATGTTCAAGTATTGCTACCACCTGATCATAGCCTGCATCATGAATAGTGTGATGTTGTTCTTTTCTCATTCTGCTGCCATGCGGGTCGAGCTTAAGGTTGAGCCAGGGAAAGCCGTTCGGGTTGATAAGGGCCGAATGATCCCCCTCTTTAAATAACACCTCCAAACCATCGTTAGGATATTCCTGCCTCGTATACACCTTAAACGGATTTCTCTGGAGCTTCACAAAAGAGGTTTGAGAAGTCATTTTTCCTTCAATGCGCTCCATCTTTTTCATTCGGTAAATGAGTGTTTTTATTTCCTTGGTAGCTAAAAACATCTTTTGGGTAACCTCAGGGCCGGTGAGTGTTTGACCGTGAGATATAAAAAATGGTGAACTCAGAAAACAAAAGGCAGTAATAAAAAGATTGAAATTTATAATCACGTAAAAGAAATTTAAAGTATACTAATCTATAATTTGATTTAAAAAATGCAGATTTCAAAGAGGTATCTAAGGATTATTAACACAAACATCGATAGTACTTGAAAAGTTGAAATTATATTTAATTAATTATCTTCCGCTAAATCAAGGACATATAATTAACTGAAACGTTTCCATTATAGACCGATATTAAAAACCGGCATAATTTGATTTGCGCTATTCTTACCATATATCCATAGGTTTGGCAGAGTTTAATTATATTTGAATAGTGTGATGCTGAAAAAGACAATTACTATATGAATAAAAACTGTTCTTTGCTGCTTGTATCCCTTTTGCTGGCCTTTTGGGCCTGTGACACTGATGAAGTGGAACCTGATGAGGAGCGCCTTGGGGCGGCCTTTTTTCCATTGAAGGTAGGGTTGTACAATATCTATGATGTAGAGAACATCGATTACAAAATAACAGGAGAGGTACTAACGTCGAATTTCCAAAGAAAAGCAGAAGTTGTAGACTCATTTAGTAATCAGGCAGGTACAATATCATATATAGTGCATTATTCAACCCGGGAAACCGAAAATGATTCCTGGGAGTTTTCAACTGCATGGACTGCCCGAAAAGATGGAAACCAGGCAATTCTTATTGAAGAGAATATTCCCTATATAAAAATTTCCTTCCCGGTCGAAAACGGCAAAATTTGGAATGGAAACGCATTAAATGCCCTGGATTCCAATCTGTATGAAATGGATAGCCTTTACAGCCGGTATATAACTCCCGCTCAGGATACCATAAAAAGTACACTGACCGTAATACAGGGAGATAATCAGGATTTTACTGTAGAACTGGACAGGCGATTTGAAATTTACGGACTCAACATCGGGTTGGTATATAAAGAAGATATATCCTTACAGTATTGCACAGATACCGACTGCCTCGGGCAACAGCAGATAGAAAGTGGCCATGAGTACAGACAATATCTGATTGATTATGGAGGTGAGTAATGGAACTGCCCAGTCCCGGCCGGTAAAATAGTATGACAACATGTTGAAAAAACACCCGATATTGATAGTATTTGTTCTTCTCAGTCTCAGCCTTCGGGCTCAGGTAAACAGATACGTGGTTTTTTTTAGTGACAAAGCAGGCACGCCATATTCAGTAAATGTGCCTGAGGCGTTTTTATCTGCCAGAGCCATTGCCAGAAGAGAGGCACAGAACATACCCGTAACTAACGCTGATCTTCCTGTGGACCCCGATTATGTGTCAGGAGTAAATGCTACGGGAGCGGAAGTATTCTTTACCACCAAATGGTTGAATGGAGCTCTTATTCAGGCTGATGCAGGTGTGATCAGCTCAATAGAAGCACTGGCTTATGTGGACTCAGTAGTGTATGTTGCACCAGGCTCAAAGCTGAGCTCTTCAGGCAGGTTGTCAAAAGTTGAAGAAGAACTTCAGGTCGAAGAAGTTACAGATAATCAATTGGGTATGCTAGGGCTTGATCTGCTACATCAGGAAGGTTATCGGGGTGAGGGGCTGATCATTGCCTTTTTTGACGGCGGTTTTAAAGGTGTGAATACCGTAGATGCCTTTCAGCATATTTATGATGACCACAGGCTGCTATATACGATGAACCTTGTGGAGAATAATGATAATGTATATCAATACAGCACCCATGGTACAAGGGTTTTTTCGGCAACTGCAGCATTTTTAACAGATGCCTACGAAGGGAGTGCATACAATGCAGACTTTATGCTGTTTGTTACCGAAGATGCAGGCTCCGAATATCGAATTGAGGAATATAACTGGCTGATTGCGGCAGAAAAAGCTGACAGTGCCGGCGTTGATATAATCAATGGATCTGTTGGGTATTTTGATTTTGATGACGCAGGCATGAACTATACCTACGAAGACATGGATGGTAAAACCACTATTATCAGCCAGGCAGCTACATTTGCTGCCGATCGTGGGCTGCTGATAGTAGTGAGTGCCGGAAACGAAGGCAATAAAGCATGGAAGTATGTAACAGCACCTGCCGATGCCCAAAACATACTTTCCGTAGGCTCTGTCGATGGCAATGGACAGATCAGTAACTTCAGTTCCCTGGGGCCAACTTCTGATGGTCGAATTAAGCCGGAAGTTATGGCGTATGGTGGCGGAACCTCAGTGATCAATGATTTTGGGAGCATTATTAATGGTGCCGGTACATCCTTTGCAACACCACTTATTACCGGGTTGGCAGCCTCTCTTTGGCAGTTATATCCTGATCTTTCAAATAAAGAGCTGATCTCGTTCATCCTTGAGCACAGCAGCAATACTGATACACCCAATAACCAGTATGGCTACGGAATCCCCAGTTACCGGTTCATAGTATCAGGCGCGGAGCCTGAAGAATCGTCATATTTTTCGATATACCCAAACCCTGTAACCACGGATTTGCTGAATATAAGATTGAAGCAGCGCATGGAGAATGTAAGTATCCGTATATACAATGTTACCGGGCAGTCCGTAGGAACTTACGAGATTACACCCTCCGCATCCATGACCGCCACCATTTCACTGGGAGAACTAAAAAAGGGCATTTACCTTCTTGAGCTTCATTCCAGTCAGGGAGTGGAGAGTTACAGAATAGTGAGATACTAAACCATATTTTTCTATCTTTGCGGCATGGATAAACCAATAATAGCCCCATCAATATTGGCAGCAGATTTTGCCAATCTGCAGCAAGAAGTTGAAATGCTTAATGAGAGTGATGCTGATTGGATTCACATTGATATAATGGATGGAATATTTGTTCCTAATATTTCCTTTGGGATCCCCGTAACAGAAGCGATCAGTACACATGCCAAAAAGCCTCTGGATGTACATTTGATGATCGAAAAGCCTGAAAATTATGTGGAAGCTTTCTATAAAGCAGGAGCTGCTTCCATATCGGTTCATTATGAGGCTTGTCCTCATTTACACCGTAACCTGCAACAGATAAAAGATCTGGGATGTAAGGCGGGCGTGGCCATTAACCCCCATACTAATGTACAACTGCTGGAAGATATTATCCATGATATTGATATTGTATGCATGATGTCAGTCAATCCCGGTTTTGGCGGGCAGAAATTTATAGAGCACACGTATGCCAAGGTAAGGCAGCTAAGAGAAATTATTGTTGACGCCGGAGCGCACACACTTATTGAGATCGACGGAGGTGTTAATCAGCAAAACGCAAAACCCCTTCTGGATGCGGGAGCCAACATTCTGGTAGCAGGAAGCTTTGTGTTTAAATCTTCTGATCCCAAAGACACAATAACCAGCCTGAAGAACGTTTAGTCATCAGCGAAAGTCACTGGATGAAATTTAAACTGATATTCTCATTTTTTGTACTTGTTACCCATGGACTATGGGCACAAACCGGAAAGGTTAATGGTATAGTTCAGGATGAAAAGGGCAGTCCTCTTACAGGGGTGAATATTCAGCAGGAGGGTTCATCCACAGGTGTATTTACAGGAAAAGCTGGAAATTACGCTATTGATATTGATCCGGGAGAAGCGGTTACACTCTTATTTACCCATGTAGGGTACACACCTGAAAAACGCTCTGTAACGGCCAAAGCAGGCGAAACAATTCAGCTTAATGTGACTTTGACTGAAACAACCGAAGTGCTCACAGGAGTACAAATTGAGGGAGAAAGGGACAATAGGGATGAAGTAAGTGTAACCCGGATTAAACCCAAATCACTTGAAAGCCTGCCTACTGCTTTTGGGGATTTCAATAAAGTACTGACTACACTGCCCGGCGTGGTAAGCAATAATGAGCTTTCTTCAACATATTCGGTTAGGGGAGGAAGTTTTGACGAAAACCTTATTTACGTCAATGATATTCCTGTTTACAGGCCATTTTTGATTAGCAACGGGCAGCAGGAGGGCCTGAGTTTTGTAAACAGTAACCTTGTTGAATCAGTAGAGTTCTCCGCCGGTGGCTGGCAGCCCAAATACGGAGATAAGCTCTCATCGGTATTGAATGTAGATTATAAGAAGCCTTCTGAATTTGGAGCCTCCCTGACTTTAGGCTTGTTGGGAGGTACCGCCCATGTGGAAGGCGCCACCAAATCGGAGAACATTACTTATGTGGCCGGCGTAAGGCACAAGTCAGCCCAATATTTGCTTAACACGCTTGAAACTCAGGGTGAGTACCTTCCTAAGTTTACAGATCTTCAGGCTTATATCAATTTTAAACTTGATGACAGAACCTCATTAGGCGTGTTAACATCATATGGCCGAAACCGCTACTTTGTAAAGCCCCAGAGCAGGGAAACGGAATTTGGCACATTTGACCGTTCTTTCAGGCTTTTTGTAGGCTTTGCAGGCCGCGAAATACTTGAGTATGATACCTACCAGGGGGGGGCGAAATTAACCAGAAAATTATCTGACAGGTTCAGGTCCGAACTCATAGCTTCCGGAGTTTATGCCCTGGAGCGGGAGTATACAGATGTTGAAGGCGCCTACAGGTTATGTGATGTTGATAAGAATCTGGGGTCAGACACTTTTAACGAATGCGTTTACATCAGAGGCATAGGTAGTAACTACGACTACGGGCGTAACAACCTTGAAGCTAACATTATCAACCTTGAGAATAGAAATACCTATACTGTCAATGACAAAAATACTCTTGAATTCGGACTTGGCTACTCATATCAAAATATTGACGATCAGCTTAATGAATATACTTTCAGAGACTCTGTTGACTTTGTAATTGACATTGAGTCCCTGCAGGCTGATAATGAGATTTCCAGTGAACAGTACACCGGACATATCCAGCACACGAGTGACCTTACAAAGAGAATTACTACAACCTATGGTGTAAGACTCAACTACTGGACACTTAATGAGCAGCTACTGGTGAGCCCGAGATGGCAGGTCTCTTTCCGCCCAGGTTGGGTGCGGGATGTGGTATTCAAAGCAGCAGCAGGTGTTTATCAGCAGCCTGCCTTCTATCGTGAACTGCGGGATCAAAATGGAGAGCTAAATACGGACCTGAAAGCCCAGAAATCAATACACTTTATTGGAGGAATGGATTATAACTTCAAATGGTGGGGCAGGGACTTTAAATTTATTGGTGAGCTTTATTATAAAAGATTGAGGGATGTTGTCGCGTATGATATTGATAACGTTAAGGTACGTTACTATGCAAATAACAATGCAAAAGCTTACGCTACCGGACTTGACCTTCGGGTAAGCGGTGAATTTATAGAAGGTACGGAGTCGTGGTTTAGCCTTGGGCTTCTTAATGCACAGGAGGATGTAGACGGTGATGGCAGAGGGTATATCCGGAGACCTACCGATCAGCGGTTGAATATAGCCGTATTCTTTCAGGATCATTTACCTAACAATCCAACTTTCCGGGTCAGCCTGAATTTGTTCTTCGGTAGCGGCCTGCCATTTGGCCCTCCGCAAAATTTTGAAAAGAGAAACGTATTTAATGGAGATACGTATAGGAGACTGGATATTGGCTTCTCAAAACTCTTTTACCTCAATAGGGAAAAGTATGACGAGGAGCGACAACTGATGCTAAGTGCAGAGATACTGAATGTATTGGCGGTGTCCAATGCTATATCTTATACCTGGGTTACAGATGTGAGCAATAACCAGTTTGCCGTGCCCAATACATTATCGGCAAGGTTTTTGAATGTAAAGCTTTCTATTAAAATTTAACTGTTAAACATGAAAAATTCACTTAAGAGCATTTCGTATTTATTAATGATCGGACTGGTAGCCTTTGGTTGCTCTCAAAGATCCGTTACCCGGGTAAGCCCAGACCAGCAGATCGACCTTAGCGGACGCTGGAATGATGTGGATTCCAAAATGGTGGCTAATAAAATGGTACAGCAGTTTCTGAATAGTCCGCGCTACCAGCAATATGCCAGTGATAATGGAAAAACACCGGCTATTATCGTTGGTTATATCAAAAACAAAACAAGTGAGCATATCGATTCTGATAACTACATCAAAAAATTTGAGCTTGAAATATTTAATTCTGGCCTTGCCGACCTGGTAGAGTCTCCTGAATTCCGTGAGAAGCTGAGAGAAGAAAGAGCTGATCAGCAGGAGTTTGCATCTCCGGAAACTGCAGCCAAATGGGGTAGAGAGTACGGTGCTGACCTGATGCTTTTTGGCACCATGACTTCTGAGACTGATACTTATAATAAGAAGAAAGTAGTTAACTATATTACCACCCTTTATCTTACTGATATGGAAACCAATAAAAGGGTTTGGTATGGTCAGGAAGAGATCAAAAAATATATAGAAAACTAAAATTTAGTATTCCATCTAACAATATATCACGGCAGATCATTGCGTAACCACTCCGGAATTTTGATCTGCCGTGAAAATAACCTGCCATCAGGCACCCGTTTGTCTATTTAATCATGCTAGCTTCACTCTTTGAATGATCAATTTATATAAGAGTTTAATTTTCAGTATTTTATTGCTATTTACTTCATGTGCTACCTATTATGAAGTCAACCGCGAGTTTAACGCCAGTTTTGAAAAGGGCAGGCTCGAAGAGGCTGATAATGTATTGGCCAGAAAAGAGAAGAAAATAGAAAAAAGTAAAGAACGTCTGCTTTACTACCTGAACAGGGGAGTGGTACTCTCCCTGCTGGGTGAATACAGGGAGAGCAATGAGTATCTGGAAAAGGCCTACCTCTATACAGAAGATTATCGAACCAATTATTTAAACGAGGCAGCCGCCATGTTGAGTAATCCGACGTTTACTGCCTACCGTGGCGAGGATCATGAAAACCTGATGGTATTATACTATAAGGCACTTAACTATTTAAAACTTGGTGAGTATGATAATGCCCTGGTAGAATGCCGGCGACTTAATATTAGGCTCAACCAGCTTAGTGACAAATATAAAAGTGAAAAGAAGTATCAGCAAGATGCATTCATCCACACCCTGATGGGCATTATTTACGATGCCAAGAAAGATTATAACAACGCCTTTATCGCTTACAGGAATGCTCTTGACATCTATCGCAATGATTACCAGGAGATGTTTAACGTGCATGCCCCCGGACAGTTAAAGGAAGACCTGCTGAGAACAGCCTACCTTACAGGTTTCATGGATGAATATGAGCTATTTAAAAAGGAATTTGGCATGGAAGACTATAAATACGAGCCAAATGACGGAGGCACACTGGTTTTTTTCTGGAACAATGGACTTGGCCCTGTTAAAAGTGAATGGAGCATCAACTTTGCTGTCTTACACGGTGCTGGCGGGGTTGTGAATTTTACTAATGATGAGTATGGCTTTAACTTTCCATTTACTGTTCCTTATAATGAAGAAGATCAATCCACGAGCCTGAAAGACCTCGAGTTTTTCAGGGTGGCATTTCCAAAGTATACAGAAAGGCCGGAATACTATACCCAGGGCTCACTGCAAGCAGGCAATAAAAGCTATAATTTGGAATTAGCAGAGGATGTTAACGCCATAGCTTTCCGTAGCCTGCGCGAACGTATGCTCAAAGAATTTGGGAAAGCGCTATTGAGAGTGGCATTGAAAAAGGCGGCCGAACATGGTGCAAGAAAAGAAGATGAAGGATTGGGAGCAGCTGTTGGTTTCCTGAATGCACTGACTGAAAAGGCGGACACCAGGAATTGGCAAACATTGCCCCATAGTATTTATTACACCCGTGTACCCCTTGATCAGGGACAGGAAAAGGTAACTTTGATGCTGAAATCACCTCAAACGGGTACTTCTCATGAGGAAGTTTTTGAGTATCAGGTACAAAAAGGAGAGACTATATTCCAGACATACTCAGCCCTTGACTATAAATCAGTATTGGATTGGTGAAATGACTAAATCATGTTTTTTCTCATTTTTTGATCCCAAAATTTGATTTAATTGCTTAAAAGGCCTTTATTCGAGGTTATTAATACAAAAATATATTTAATTACCCTATAAAGAGTTGACACATGAAGAAGTTAAGTTATCTATTCGTTGCATTAATGTTATTTGTTGCTGGTAATACAGCAGTTGCCCAGGATGAGGAGATCAGCAACGAGGATTTGAGAAGATACGCCCTGATGATGGAAGTGGTTGATGCCATGAAGCAAGAGATAAGTGATATTACCAATGATATGATCAGAAATCAGGAAGGTATGTCAGGAAAGAGATATATGGAACTATCTGCTGCTAAAGGAGATGAGGCTAAGCTTAATGAGCTTGGTGCCAAAGAATTTGAGAAAAAATTCATGGAACTTGTTACCAAAGAGCAGGACGAGAGAAAAGAAGCCATTGGTGAAGTAGTGCAGGTACTGGCTACAAAAATGTTGCCTGGCGGTGGAAAAACATATAAAGCAATTAAATCAGGATTAGCTTCAGACGAGTCATTGAAAGCAAGATATGAGAAAATCGAAGCACAGATGAAGCTTAAAGAAGATGGTGATGCCTGATCACTGAATTACTCCGGAGACAAAGTGAAAAAGCCTGCAATTCGATTTGCAGGCTTTTTTATTTCCGTTTTATCCACACCATGCACTGTCAAGGATTACGCAACCCTCAAAGCCTTTCGCCTTGTTTTCACAACTGCTTTTTCCTATGGTCTGCTTTTTACTTACAAACTTTCCAGCCAAGTCTCCGGCCTTTCAATCTTAATTACATCCTTGATTTATTCAAAAAAGTACTATATTGGATAATTATTTATTGCTAACTACTCAAAGTATATGTTTTCAGAAAATGAAATAGCGACCATGATCGAGATTCCGGCGATACATGAAGCTACAATTGCTACCAGGACAGATTTTATAAGTTCAGAAGCCAGTATGCTGGATATTTCAGAGCATGATTTCCTTTCGCTGATCATGATGACTCCCGCAATGGGTTTGACTCTGGCCAATGGGAGTGTGAGTTTATTCGAAGAACTCGGCTTAAATAAAATGGCTCGTAAAATGTCAAAGGGAGGTTATTTTCTTAAAGTAGACCCCGTAGCTCATGCCATGAAATTTGCATTGAAAAACTTCGATTCATGGGAAGATAAATTTCTGAAAGTAATCCGCATTGCCATGGATGCAACCTTTGATATGCAACTTTTGAAAAACCTGAAAGGAAGCAACCTTGAAGATCCTGTTAAAAGCTTTGCCAGGGACCTGATGACAGTACCTTATATATTTGTTCGCTTTTTAAGCACTATGGTACTAAATGATGAAGCTGATATCGTAGACCACAGAAGTATTTCGCAGGTAGAGTATGATAAGATCATTGAAATAGGGAAAAAGCTGAACATTGACAATTTGCCGGTTTTTGAGTCTTTTTGCAGGACATTTGATGTTAAATAGCATCGCTTTTGTGATGCAGTGAGCATAATATTTTTTAATATTGCCAGTTCTAATTAAAACCTTACATAAGCTGCTTGGGGCACGGCCTGAAAAAAGTGGCATTGGTTTTGATTTTAAGACACGTAAAATGATCATAAACGGCTTACGTACATTTTTTTTGGCTTGCCTCTACATGCTCCTCCTTGCTGCGACTAATCAATTATTAGCGCAGGATGAGAAGAATGTATCCATACCTTTGGATCATTTTTATGCCGATCCTGAATATAATAATGGATTGAGAAAGCTATTGAGTAAATTACATTTTAGCTTCTCCACCGGGTATGGAAACACCTTCTACCGTCAGGATCTCTCTGATTTTTCAGTATTACAACAACCCGGCACCACACCTGTCATATTTAGCAATGAACTCAACACTGGCGGTGGCAGCCTTAGCACCGGATATACCTACTGGTTCAACGATATAGCAAGTGATAGCAACATCAGCATTAACCCTGCTAATGCTTTCTTAATACAGGCAGATACAGCAGACTTGAAGTTCAAGGGATCGGGGATGAGTATTCCCTTAAACCTGTCTATACACCTTGAATTTGACAGATATAGAATAGGAGGGGGGGCTACTTTCGAATATCACCGGCCTGGTAAGTTTAAGCCCAGCGATTTTGAAAATGAAATAGGTACCTACGAGCCCAATTTTGGAAGTGTATTTTATAAGAAATACTATGCCCTACTTGGAGTCAGGGTTTACCGCTACTATGAGTACAGCCTGTCGGTTGATGCCAACATAGGCGCTTTTAACCTGACTAACAAATTCAATAAGAGCATTATCCAAAAGGGTATTTATGTTAATATCGGACCGACCATCGAACGTGATATGTCTGAGTACTTCAGGCTTTTTGTCAGACCGAGTTTTGATGTTAAAAATTTCACATTGAATATTCCCGAAACTGACCTGTCTATAAGTCAGTCTATGAACGCCTTCTATATCAGTTTCGGATTCACTTATCGTATTCCTGAACTTCGAAAATGTTTTCTTAAGCAGTGTACCACTCAGGTAAACCACCAGCATGGCAACAGGGAGTACAGAAGCCGTGTGCATCCTTTCTATAAAAAGCAGAACCCACATCATGGAGAAAACTATCCGCGCCTGATCAAATACAAGAAGAAAAACAAGAAAAAGCTACATGCCTATTAATTGACACTTTCGGATCGGGTAAACAGGCACAAATGGCTGTCCTCCGAGAGTTACAACACACCACAAAATGAATTGAAAACCGGATTGTATTTTTTATAGATGGATGAGTGGAGGTATAAGGCGTACATGCGGGGGTGTGAGCGTGAAAATGAAGCATGTTTTAACGCATTTGCAGCCTCATTTAGAGCATCAAATGGCAATAAGCCAGTGGCAGGCAATAATTGTACGGAAACGTTGTTAATTGCTGATTGAATTGCTTAAATTCGCCATGATTTTTTGATAACAATGGACTTTAACATTACATATGGCTGAAGGAGCAAATGAGAATATCATCCCGATTAATATAGAGGATGAAATGCGTGGAGCCTACATAGATTATTCTATGTCGGTTATTATTTCGCGGGCATTACCGGATGTAAGGGATGGCTTAAAGCCCGTGCATAGAAGGATACTTTTTGGAATGCTCGAATTGGGGGTAAATTATAATAAACCCTATAAAAAGTCCGCCAGAATTGTCGGGGAAGTGCTGGGTAAGTACCATCCTCATGGGGATGCGGCCGTTTATTCTACCATGGTGCGTATGGCCCAACCCTGGTCATTGCGATACCCTTTGGTAGACGGGCAGGGAAACTTCGGCTCCATAGATGGTGACTCTCCCGCGGCTATGAGGTATACCGAAGCAAGACTGAAGCGAATAGCTGAAGAAATGCTTACTGATATAAACAAAAATACTGTTGAGTTTCAGCCTAACTTCGACGACTCGCTGAAAGAACCTACCGTATTGCCGGGGAAGCTGCCCAACCTTCTCCTGAATGGTACCTCGGGTATTGCAGTAGGCATGGCCACTAACATGGCACCACACAACCTTACCGAAGTAGTCAACGGGATTACTGCCTATATTGACAACAACGATATTACTGTTGCAGAACTTATGGAGCATATTACCGCTCCCGATTTTCCGACAGGAGGTATTATATATGGGTATTCTGGTGTAAAAAGCGGGTACGAAAACGGCAGAGGTAGTATTGTTATGCGTGCCAAAGCCGACTTTGAAACCACCGGTACCGGCCGGGAACAAATAATTGTGACCGAAATACCTTACATGGTAAACAAGGCCAGCATGATTGAGAAAACTGCTGCCTTGGTTAACGAAAAGAAAATAGACGGCATCTCTGATATCAGGGACGAATCCGACAGAAACGGGTTGAGAATAGTGTATGACCTGAAGAAGGATGCCATTCCGAATATTGTACTTAACCATCTGTACAAATACACTCAGCTACAATCTTCTTTTGGAGTAAATAATATTGCCCTTGTAAAAGGAAGACCCCAGACGCTGAATCTGAAAGACATCATCAAGCACTATGTAGAGCACCGTCATGAGATTGTGATCAGGAGGACAGAGTACGAGCTTGATGAAGCAGAGAAAAGAGCACATATCCTGGAAGGCTACCTTATAGCCCTGGATAACCTGGATGAGGTCATCGAACTTATAAGAAAGTCTAAAGACCCGGATGAAGCCCGAGACGGGTTAATTCAAAAGTTTGATCTGTCAGAGATTCAGGCTAAAGCCATCCTGGAAATGAGGCTGCAGAGACTTACAGGTCTTGAAAGGGATAAGATCCAGAAAGAATATGCTGAGGTACAAGCCCTGATCAAAGACTTGAAAGACATACTGGCTGACGAAGACAGAAGAATGCAGATCATTAAAGACGAGCTGACTGTATTAAAAGAAAGGTACGGTGATGACCGACGTACTGATATCGTGCATAGTGCGGATGACATCTCTGTTGAAGATATGATACCTAATGATGAAATGGTTATTACAATTTCACATCAGGGTTATATTAAGCGGTCTCCTTTGTCAGAATACAGAACCCAAAGCCGCGGAGGTGTGGGATCGAGAGGAGTTACCACTAAGGATGACGATTTTACAGAGCATTTATTTATAGCACGGGCGCATAATTATTTATTGATATTTACCGAATTTGGTAAGGTATTCTGGAAGAAAGTGTATGGCATACCTGAAGGAGGTAAAACTTCCAAAGGAAGAGCTATCCAGAACCTGATCAATATTGAGCCGGGAGATACTGTTCGGGCTGTAATCAATGTAGATAGCCTCACGGACGAGGAATATGTAAATAATAACTTCGTGATGATGTGTACTGAGAATGGTACCATCAAGAAGACAGCTTTGGAAGCATACTCCAGGCCACGGCAAAATGGTATCAACGCTATTACTGTAAAAGAGGGCGATCGCCTTCTTGAGGTGAAGCTTACCAACGGAAATAACCATATTGTAATTGCCAAAAGAAATGGTAAGGCAGTACACTTCCATGAGGGTGGTGTACGCTCTATGGGTAGAACGGCTTCTGGTGTAAGAGGTGTGACCCTGGAAAGTGATGATGACAGGGTAGTAGGCATGGTCTGCATCAATAGGGAAGAAGCCAACCTGCTGGTAGTATCTGAAAAAGGTTATGGTAAACGCTCACCTGTAGACGACTACAGAATCACTAAAAGAGGTGGTAAAGGTGTAAAAACCATCAATGTAACAGAGAAAACTGGCAAGCTTGTTGCAATCAAGGAAGTAATTGACTCAGATGACCTAATGATCATCAACAGGTCAGGAATTACAATCCGACTGGAAGTCAGCGGCTTAAGAGTTATGGGACGTGCCACTCAGGGTGTGAAACTGATCAGGCTGAATGAAAATGATGAAATATCTTCAGTGGAAAAAATCGAGAAGATAGAAGAGGAAATTGAGCTTGATGAGGACGGAAACCCGATAGCACCGGTAGAAAATATCGATGACGCCAACAGCACAGAAGGCAGTACCGGTAAAGAAGATGCCGATGATAACGAGGAAAATAATTCAGAAAAAGAATAACTTTATATAAAACCAATTGATTTAAAACAGAACAAATAGATTATGAAACGATTCATTTTATTACTGGCTGCCTTTGCTATAGCTGGTTTTTCTTTTGGCCAGAAGAAGCCTAAAATCAATCAAGCTGAGAAGGCCAGAAGCGAGGGAAACCTTGGTGAGGCCAAAGAAATCATAGATGAGGCCGTTGAGCACGAAAAAACAAAGGATGATGGCAAAACCTGGTATTACAGAGGTTTGATCTATGCTTCACTGGATACTACAAACAACGCTCAGTATAAAAACCTGGCCAATGACCCATTGAAAATTGCTATGGAAGCATTTGATAAGGCTGAGCAAATGAACAAGGGAAACAATGATTACTATATCTCAGATGCCAACGGACTACCAATATTGAAAAGTCAGCAAATTGAAACACTTTGGGGACATTATCTCAACAAAGGTGTAGAGGGTTACCAGGCACAGAATACCGAAGAAGCAGTGAAATACTTTACAAAAACACAGCTGGTGAAGCCTGCCGATACCACTGGATATATCTATGCTGGTCTGGCTGCTCAGTCAGGTAAGGACTATAAAACTGCCTCTAAAAACTTCTACAAGTTAGTTAACGACCTGGATTACCACAGTGAGGATATTTACAATTACCTGATCTATATTGAAGGTACTGTAAATGAGGATAACGAAAAGGCCCTCGAACTGATCCGTAAGGCTAAAAAGCAGTTTCCTAACAATGTTGATTTTGCAAAATCCGAGATCAACGCGCTTATCCAGATGGATAAAATTGACGAAGCCAGAACCGAGCTGGAATCAGCCATAGCTAAAGAACCGGACAACAGCAACCTGTACTTTACTCTTGGTGTAATGCAGGAAGAGTTAGGTAATAATGAAAAAGCCAAGGAAGCTTACGCAAAAGCTGTTGAGCTTGATCCTAAAAATTTCAACGCGACATTTAACCTTGCGGTAATTAACTACAATGAAGCCGTTGAGCTGATTAAAGTAAAGAACAATCTGGGAATAACTTCTGCCGACTTAAAAAAGGCCAAAGAAATGCAGACCTCAATCAATGACAAATTGAAAGCTGCTATGCCTTATTGGGAAAAGGTAGTAGAGATAGAGCCAAATAACAGGGTGGCACTGGAATCGTTACAATACACCTACAGTCAGCTGAAAATGAATGACAAGGCACTTAAAGTAACTGAGAAGTTAGAAGCTTTAGGTGACGAAGAAGGAAAATAATCAACAACTTATATCAGTTAAAAAAGGCCGCATTCTGAAATGCGGCCTTTTTTTTTATTGATTTACAGGTGGTTATTGCAGGTTAATTAACCATTTAATTCAATGTTTTCGTTGTCACATCGATATCGGCACGTCTCACCAGAAATTCTCATTCATCCATACCTGCAGTAATGAACCCCATGAACTTGCTGACCATGAGTATTCGCTGAGCCCACTAATATTAAGCAGTAAAACTGTTTATCAGTCAGCTATTTATGAAAAACCTAAGGTGTTTTCGAATTATTTGCTAAATTGATAAGTGGTCCCAAAGCCTCGTTTCCTAATGAGAAAGCTCTATAAGTGGTTGGTTGTTCTTCTGTTCCTTACCGATATGGGGAGTGGTTTGAGCCAGGCTCAGGACCTTAATTTTACGCGTCTTTCATTACAGGAAGGCCTTTCACAATCATCCGTACGGCAGATCATACAAGATCGGCAGGGCTTCATCTGGGTCACTACAGAGGAAGGTCTCAACCGCTATGACGGCTATCAATTTCTCAATTTTAATTATGATAAAAATGATCCCACAAGCCTGGGAGATCAGTTTACCAATTCCCTTTGGGAGGACCCCGAAGGGAATTTATGGATAGGTACCAACAGCGCCGGAATCAATAAAATGGATATAGAGCACGAAACCTTCACCCGGTATAAACATATTCCTGGAGATGCCGGCACATTACCCGATAACAATGTTTATGTTTTTATCGGGGATAGTACCGGATACCTGTGGGTGGGTACTGTAAAAGGGCTTGTGCAAATGGACATTAAAAGTGGGAGGGTACTGGATAAATATATACACAACCCGAATGATGAACACAGTCTCAGTCATGACATTATTTACGGCATGCTGAAAGACAGCCAAGGGAACCTATGGGTGGGAACCCATAACGGGCTTAATCTGAAAAGGCCGGGGGTAGGGAAGTTTAACCGTTATCTGTACAACCAAAAGCCGGCAGATGTCACTTCGCACCGTGTATCCAGAATATACGAGGACCCTTCCGGGAGAATATGGGTTGGTACGCATCGGGGACTTTACTTATACGATGAATCCAGAGATAACTTTACCCGTATCAACCACACTACCAGCGAAAATGGAAGTTTTAATGCCAATATAGTACTGTCAATACTGGAAGATCATACGGGCTCTTTATGGGTAGGTACACGTGACGGGTTATTCAGAAGCTCTTCTCTTGATTTCGAAAAAGGTATCTTCAGTTTTGATCATTATCAGTATAATCCACAAAATGAGCATTCTATAAGTGATAATGTTATATACAGTTTGTTTGAAGATAACGCAAATATTCTATGGGTTGGCACCTCGATCGGAGGAGTGTGTAAAGTCGATCTTGATGGTCAGCAATTCAGGCATTACAAAAGAGCCCCCGCCCACATAGCGGGCCTTAATGAATCCTCAGCATGGAGCTTTTATCAATTTGACAATGGCGATATTTGGGTAGGAACCAGTGGGGGAGGAATTAACCGGTTTGATTCTAATATGAAATTTAAAGGTTATTTATTGCCTGATCAGGAAGGGACTAACAGTCTCAGTGGCAACAGGATATGGGATATTGATCAGGACAGTGAAGGAAATGTATGGATAGGCATATTTGGAGAAGGGCTAAATAAATATAGTCCTGAAGATGGCACTTTTACCCACTACCTCAATCATACTGAGGATCCTGCAAGCATTGGCAGTAATTTAATTGTTGATATACTGGTGGATGACAGCGGCATTATACTCGTAGGTACGTGGGGTGCGGGACTTGACGTATATGACCGGCAAACCGGTGTTTTCAGCCATATAAAAGAGGTTCCGGGGTTTATTACAAGCATTGAAAAAACGTCAGATAATGTGTTTTGGATTGGGACCATGAACCGTGGGTTGTTTCGCTACGATCATGCAACGGGAAAGGTAATTTCCTTCAAGACAGATGAAAACAGTAATTCAATCGCAAGTAATACTGTCTGGGGCCTTTACAGCCGGCATCCCGATACCTTATGGGTAGCCATGGACTGGGGGTTTGACCAAGTTACCTTCGACAAGGGTCAGCCGGTATTTAAAAATTATAACGAAACACATGGTCTGGCCATGAATACCGTATACTCTATTATTGGTGATGACCTGGGCTTTCTATGGATGATCACTACACACGGTCTTTCCAGGTTCAACCCTTCAGATGGTTCCTTCTTCAATTTCTATGAGGAAGATGGCATTCAAAGCAATGAATTTAACCATGGGGCAGTCTATAAAGGCAATGATGGCATGCTTTTTCTTGGCGGTATCAATGGCTTTAATATTATTGACCCCAGCAAGATCAGGATAAACACGAAGGTACCTCCTGTTTATATTACAGACATGAAATTGTTCGATAGCAGCGTACCTATTGCGGGATCCAGCATGCATAAAGGCCGGTATAGTCTGGATAAGCACATTTCCATTACAAGGGAAATTGTATTGTCATATGATCAGGCATTTTTTTCATTTGATTATGCAGCACTCAATTATAAACAACCTGAGCAAAATGAATATGCCTACTATCTGGAAGGCCTGGAGAACGACTGGAACTATGTAAAAAACAGAAGGACAGCCTACTATACAAGTGTTCCCCATGGTAAATATACATTCCATGTCAAAGGTTCCAATAATGATGGTATCTGGAATGAAGCAGGAGCCTCCATAAGAATTATAATAACTCCACCCTGGTGGCTGACCTCATGGGCGAAGATACTCTGGATATGTATCGGAGTGGGCTTGTTGTTAAGCATTTATAAGCTTCGCGTGAATAACCTGAAACGGCAGAAAGCAACTCTGGAAAATGAAGTGGCCTCCAGAACACAGGAAATAATGAAGCAGAAGGAGGAGATGGAGACCCAGGCAGAAAATCTGAAAAAGATGAACTATGAAATACAGGAGCGTAATAATGAAATACTTACCCAGTCAGAGTTTATACAAGAAGTTAATAGCGAACTGAAAGATAAAAATGATGCTTTGGAGCGGGCATATCAGAATGTGGCACTTTTAAGTGCTATTGGCCAGCATATTACAGCCCAGTTGTCTATGGCGGATATGATAGAGGAAGTCTATCACAATGTGCAGTCCCTGATGCGGGTGGATGAGTTTGGAGTTGGCCGATATGAAGCAGGGCCGGGTGAGATTGTTTTTGAGGCTTTTTTTAGCAGAAATAATAACAAAACTCATGCGGCAATACCCGTAACGGAGACCTACAGGCTTTCAGTACAATGCGTGCTAAATAAGCAGGAGATATTTATAAGCGATGTTGAAAAGGAGTATCCGCGATACACAGATGCCCTGGACGCGGCATATCAGGAGGAACTTCTTAACTCGCTCATCGTACTGCCTCTGGTTTCCGGTGAAGAGGTCACTGGTTTGATTTGGGTGCAAAGCACGGAAAAAAATGCCTACACTGCCCACGAACTTGACCTTTTGAAAAACCTTGCCGCATATGTATCTATAGCGCTTGACAATGCCAAGGCATATCGTAAGATCAAAAATCAAAGCAGGGATCTCGAAAAAGCGCAGAGAGTAATACGACAGCAGAATAAATCACTTTCCAATACCAACCTTATACTGGAGGAGAAAGTAGATCAGAGAACCAAGGAACTCAACCACCTCACTTACCGCTCAGCACATGATCTCAAAGGCCCGATCACCCGACTGCTGGGATTGTGCTATGCGTGCCAGCTCGATATTAAAGAGTCGTTAGACCAGGTAAGTCCGCAGTTCAGGCCCAAGCTCACTGAGTACTTGAAGAAGATGGAAATTACAGCCATTGATATGCAGCAAATGCTCTCAAGGCTGCTCAGGATTCATGATATAAAAATGCGTGTACCTGCCATACGCGAAGTGTCAGTAAGAGGCGTAATAGAAAATACATGGAGATCAGTAGCCACAAAAATTGATACGTCACATATAAATTTTCAGGTTGACTCAGGTGCTGTTGATCATATTGATACAGATCCGAAATTGCTGTCACTGCTGCTGGAAAACCTATATGAGAATGCTGCACAGTACGGAGATCCGGCAAAGGAGGTACATTATATCAAAACAGATGTTTACATACAGCGCGATAAACTATTACTTGCGATATCAGACAATGGTGTTGGTATTAACGAATCCTTAATTGATGACATTTTCAAAATGTTTGTAAAAGGCACTACCGAATCCAAAGGAGTTGGACTGGGACTTTACGAATCCAAGATTATAATCGAAAAGCTTAAAGGAAGCCTGCAGCTTGACCTGGCCACCTCAGGAACCACCACCTTCAAAGTGTACATACCACTAAGTAGTAATGGCCGGCAACAAAATCCAGACATCAAAAAAAATACGCCTGACTAAGGGTTTCCATTACATACGGTGTGAAAAAATAACATAAATTGATGGCTCGTCTCAATGCTCATGTTATGATACAAAAAGTATTTTTTCCGGCTTTACTGGTTATGATGATTGCCTCCTGCGGTCAGCATAATGAAGAGAGTGAAGAGTCTTCAGAGAAAATGCCACAGTCTGTCACACTGGTAAATATTGTAGAATTTCATGACTTGCTAAAGCAAGAAGATCTGCAGCTGGTAGATGTACGCACCCCTAAAGAATATGATCTCGACAGGATTCCGGGCGCCGTCAATATTGATTACTGGTCGGATGAGTTCACCAGCCAGGCCAGCGAACTGAATAAAGACCAACCTGTAGCCGTGTACTGTGCTGCCGGCCGTCGCAGCGCCAAAGCGGCCTCAAAACTAAAAGAAATGGGATTCAGGCAAATCTATGATCTGGATGGTGGTATGCGGGCATGGCACACCGGACCGGCTCCCACAGATTAGTTAGTGAGCTGGTAGCGGTAAGGTTAGTTTTGTATTTACGCTTAATTATTTCCTTCCAGTTTATTTCCTGATACAACTTTTCTAAAATTGAGTGATCAGGAAGCCCTTTGCAGTGATAAATTTTTGAAAGAGCAAACCAAACTGCCGGATTTATGTTTGACAGTGTAAGGAAGCAGGTACTGATACGCTGACGTACTGACATTCAGAAAGTTTTCTATTGATGACCTGAAATTTCCGGCAATTCTTCTTAGTTTTTACACTTTCTCTGGTAAACAGATTAGAATATCAAAGACGATTATAAAAGTTTGAACGATAAAGAAAATAAAGGCAACCGTCATAATTCGATGACCAGAGGGAATCAGGAGTTTATGCGAAATGTTCCTTTTGATCTGCTTATGCAGTCACCCTCATTTATTGCGGTACTCCGCGGACCTGAACATATCTTTGAATTTGCTAACCCGAAGTATATGCAGCTGGTAGGCAGCGAAAGGAACATAATAGGAAGAAGGGTTGCGGATAGTATTCCTGAAGCTAAAGAGCAGGGCTTTATAGAGATTCTGGATAGGGTGTATATTACAGGAGAGGATTTTAATGGCAATGAAATTCCTATTAAGATAGACAGCAGCGGCAAGGGCGATCCCGAACAATACTATCTGAACTTTGTCTATCAACCTTACCGAGATCCGGGTGGCAATATTGAAGGAATATTTGTTCATGGTGTGGATGTGACCGAGCAGGTGGTGAGCAGGCAAAAGATCAGGGAAAGTGAATTGAAGTATAGGAGTTTATTTGATTCAATTAACCAGGCCTTTAGTTTAATTGAGGTAATCTTCGATGCAAATGGCGAAGCAGTGGACTTTAGATATCTTGAAGTAAACTCTATGTTTGACAGGCATGCAGTTGTGAGCGACCCTGTTGGCAAAACAGCATCCGGATTAATACCTGATCTGGAGGATAAATGGTTTAAAATATATGGAGAAATTGCTAAAACAGGGATACCCAGAGGGTTTGTTGAACGATATGAAAAAGAGGACAGGTGGTATGAAGTTTATGCTTTTCGGCATGGGGATGAAGGCAGTAACAAAGTAGCTGTACTATTCTCGGATATTACGGAGCGGAAAAGGACGGAGGAAGCCCTGCTGCACAGGGAGAATCTCATGAGGCTGATCAATGATGCCATCCCAGCATTTATAGCCTATATAACTCCTGACAGGCGCTATCGCTTCGCCAATAAAATGTATGAAAAATGGTACGGCCTGCCTAAGGAAAAGGTACAAGGTGCTGCCATAATGGATATTATAGGTAAGGAAACCTATGAAAAATCACGTCCATTTATGGATCGCGCATTGAATGGAGAGAACTGCTCATTCGAGACAAGCTTTATGGTTGATGGGGAGGTGAAAGAACTTGAGGTGGAGTATGTTACAGATAAGGATGCTAATGATCACGTACGGGGAGTGGTGGTTTTAGGGCATGATGTAACCGTGCGGCGTAAAGCAGAAGAAAGCCTTCGACTCAGCCAAATGCGCTTTAAGACCTTTGCAGAGGCCATGCCGCAAATGGCATTTATTGCAGATAAGGAAGGGAATATTCAGTACTACAACGAAAGGTGGTACGAATATATCGGTAAACTGGACAACACCGAGGGATGGGGCTGGAAAGAGAAGGCCATACACCATAAGGATGATTTGCAAAGAACCGTAGAGCGCTGGCGTGAATCATTAAACACCGGCAAAGAATATGAAATAGAGTACAGGCTCAGAAGGTACGATGGCGAATACCGCTGGCACCTGGGGCGTGCCGTACCCTTATATGACGGCAACAAGGAAATTGAGCTATGGTTTGGCACAAATACAGATATTCACGAACAGAAAAAAGCTGAAGAATCCTTAAAGCATACAAGAGACCTGTTATACACCACGTTTGACAATGTTCCCTCCGGAGTTATATTATTTGACAAAAGCGGGAAAGTACTGTTCAGTAATGAGCTCGGAGCTCGTTTTCAGGGCTACGATTCTGTAAAAGAGCTTTTGGCCCAGCAGGATATTGACACCATAAAGAAGAGATTTGGGGATACATTTCGTGTAGAAGATGAAAATGGCAAGGTCATTTCGGCTGACAGGTCCGTTACATCCAGAATATTAAGAGGTGAAAGGAATAGTGAAGTCATCTTTCGCTATTATCACACCAGGAAAAACATAGACGGGTGGATGCTGGTGCGTGGAACACCCATATTTGACGATAACGGTGACGTACGGCTGGCGTTGATCTCGCTTACCGACATCACCAGGCAGAAAAAGGCCGAGGAAGCCCTGCGACGGAGTGAAGAATTTAACCGTACCATGCTGGAGAGTAGCCCGGACTGGGTCAATGCTCTTGATCTAGAAGGGAGGTTACTGTCCGTGAATGCCAGAGGGCTTGAAATGCTGGAGGTTGAAGATTTTGAAAGGATCAGAGGTAAAAGCTGGCTTGCATTTTGGGAAGGTGACTTTTATGAAAACGCAGCAAGAGCCATTGCCAAAGCCAAAAATGGTGATATAGGTCATTTCAGCGGACATAATACCACTGGAAATGGTCGGTTTGCCTGGTGGGATGTGCTCGTGGCACCTATTTACGGTGCCGGAGGAAAAGTAGAGAGGTTGGTGGCTGTATCGCGCGACATTAGTAATATCAAAGCCCTGGAACAGCAAAAGGACGACTTCCTCAGCATCGCAAGTCATGAGCTGAAAACCCCGGTAACGAGCATCAAAGCTTACGCACAGGTATTACAAAAGCGCTTTGTAGATGCCCATGATCTGAAGTCTGCTGAAATGCTGGCCAAGATGGACGGACAGCTCAATAAATTAACAGGTCTCATTTCTGATCTGCTGGATGTGACCAAAATTGAGCAAGGGAAGCTCCAGTTCAGAAAAGAGGCCTTTAAGATCAACGACCTGATAAGCGAGGTGAGCGAAGAAATACAACGCACTTCCAAAAATCACAGGGTAGAAGAGAAGCTGACCGAAAACATCACCATTACCGGTGACCGTGACAGGATAGGGCAGGTGCTGGTCAATTTCCTGACCAATGCCATCAAATATTCACCCGGCGCAGATAAGGTGATCGTTCGTAGTACAGTAGAAAACGAAAACAAGACGCTGGTACTGAGTGTTGAAGATTTCGGGCTTGGATTGGAGGAAAAGGACAGACAGAAAGTGTTTGACCGGTTTTACAGAGTTGAAGGTACAGGTTATGAAACCTATCCCGGCCTGGGATTGGGGCTGTATATTTCATCTGAAATTGTGAAAAGACATGAAGGCAGCGTATGGGTGGAAAGCAAAAAGGGAGAAGGTTCCAGGTTTTACTTCACGCTGCCAATTTTCTGACCATTAAAATATTATGTTAAATAGAAAGAAGGATTAACAATGCAGGAAGAGAAGAAGAGAATATTGGTGGCAGATGATGACCCAAGTATTCTTGATGTATTGGAAATAATGCTGGCAGAGATTGGCGGCTACCAGGTGGAAACTACAGCCAACGGTAAATCTGTATTGGAACTTAAAGATGACCTGCCGGACCTCATACTGCTTGACCTGTGGATGTCGGGCATGGACGGCCGGGAGATCTGCACCAAACTTAAATCGCAGGACACCACCAGGGCCATACCTGTGATCATATTCTCCGCCAACCGTGACATCCAGACCATAGCCGAGACCGCAGGGGCAGACGACTATATAGCCAAGCCATTTCAGATGAACGAGCTGCTGGAGAAGGTCAGGAATTGTATTGCCGATAAATGAAGAGGAGCCGGACTGTAGCAGCCCGGCTTCTGATTCCATTGAAGTTACTCAACAATGAAATGCTTTTTATGAACGCCTTTATCATTTCTGTACAGGATGAAATAGTGGCCGGGTTCTAAGTCGCCAATGTTGATCGACTTCTCTACTACACCGTAGGTTCCCCGGGGCGTGCCATTCATATCAAATATCTCAGCTTCATTGCTGATACCATCCAAATCATTCAAAGTTAAAGTTCCCTGAGGCTTAATAGGGTTAGGGTACATGGACGATTGGTCCGGTTCTATTTGCTGAATGGGAGTAGGACCGCTTCCACAATTCAACAGCAGGCTTTTGCTGAGGTTACAAACGGTGCCATTGACCAGCGTCACCTTAGCATATACCACCAGATAGTAGTTGTTCCAGTTTCCGGAAGGATAATAGATAGGCACCCAATGGTTGGAGGTAGTTCTTCCCGCAGAGCCCGTGTAGCCACCGAGGGCCCATGACCAGTCTATATAGGCGATACAGTTGGCATATGCGCTGGATAAAGACGCATAGCCGGTAGTGCACAGGCCGCCGCCACCTTCATTGCCCACATACAAGGCACTGGAGGGCGGACAGGAAGGGTTGGCAGTGGTAACCACTTCGCAAGACTCAATACAATTGCCATTAACAAACCGCACCAGCCGGACTTTGCTGGTAGAGGCGGTACACGAAGGCAGGTTTAGCGTAATAGATCGGGAGGTGTTAGAGCCCGAGATGGTGGCCGGGCCACTGCAAACTTCCCAGTAGTAGGCCTGGGCGCTGCGAGCTGTCATAGTAGAGCCGCTTCTGGTGATGTCGTTATTAGGATCGGCGCACGTGCTGCAAGTCTGAGCCGACGTGTACACACTGAGGCCCAGAAACATCAAAATGAGAACTAAATTTTTCATAAGTAAAATCGGTTGGTTTTTTGGCGCTTACTCTTTAAAGGATTTTCAGCTTTCTCCATAGAAGAAAGTTACGAGCTTAACTTTTGGGATACGTATGCATTAAGAGGGTAGTCCTTAGTTGTGTAAGGTTATTGCTGGGTAGGAAGAATATCTGAGGGTTGAGTTTAGGACAAATCGGGTGGGTCTTTAAAATGTTTATTTAACATAATATAAATTATATAACAAACACGCATGGCAATTAGCGCAAAGCCGCATTGTCTATATAATTGTATATTATATTAAATACTCGTGCAGTGTTCCTTATGACGTTCACGTTTAGCGAGTTCATGCAGCCTGGGTTCTCGATTTCAATTGAAGTTTCCGGTCAACGAAGTTGGTTATATAATTTGATGTTATATTAAATAGCCGCCTGGCCAGCGCGCTCGGCTGACCCCACAGCTTGCCCTGACCAAACGACTATATAAAGTTTACCCAACGCTCTGTCACGCTCGGGCGTGAGTAGCCGACCCTGAAGCAAGAGATTTCCAGCCAAAGTGTATCGTTCTATTTTTCTTTATTCGTATAAATGTTCAGGTGGTTTTCAAATACGCAATTCTCAGCTGTTGGAATTTGTCTGTAAAACACTTGCTTAGCCAACGCTTTGTTTGGCACAGCCTCTGCCTCCGGATGATCGTCATTGCGAACCAAGTCAGCTGACAGCAGGAAGATGATTGGTATAGCAATCCCCTTGCCACTGGCAGAGAAGCTCACGAGGTATTTATCTTTAATCGTGTTCGCAGTTGCCCTCAAGCCGGGCTGGCTCTTCCTTTTTCAATCGATAAAAAGGAAGCAAAAATCTTGACAGAATCATGCTTCTGCCCTCAGGCCTGCGCTGGCCCGCTATTCTGTCATGCCACCGCTCTAAAGTAGTCTATTTAACATAATTATTATTTAAGTTGAACTTTATCTGGCTCGATATACCTGAATAAGTGACTATATTGCTTGCCCGATTTAGTACTTGGATGTGTGCGTAATCTTATTTGTCCATGAGGCGCTATATCACCTGTTTTTTGAAAATACAGCCTTCTAGTCGCTATTTCATTACTTATCTCTTGAATTGTAGCAGTTCTATTTTCCTTTGATAACAATATCACTGCTATTGCCTCGTGTAATTTTAAGATGTTCCCCATTAGTTTATTTGTTATGCCTTAATTTTTGAATGTAGTATGTATTCCCACACACAGCGAAAAGCAAAGTTCCGGTTGTTGGTTCGGGAAATACAAGGGTAAATAAATCCGATCCTTTTTAGCCTCCCTCCTGCCTTCGCACCGTAAACCGGATTGGCCCCTTGTATTTGCCTCAGTCCGACCGGTTTCAGAGCACTTTCTCTGGCGTGGTTGTCAGGGTGTCACTTTACTTTATTTATTATGTATCAGTATTTATTTCGTTTCAGGTTCCTTGGTTGGTGGTGGTTTGGCATTCGTTATCAGCGTTGTGCCTTCAGTATGCGTGTTTCACGTTTAAGTGGCCTTAGAGATTTCTACTTCCGCTTTTTGTGGTATGAGTTGTGCATTTCAGAGCTCCCTTTTTAGGGGGCTTTTTTGGTGGTCATACCAAGTGAGATTTCCCTTATCATTTGATGTGTACAACAATTTAGTCATCCACCTATCCACTCAAACAAGTCCTTTTTCTCCTTTTCAATTTCTTGATCATTTATATTTCGTTTTTTTAATCTACTGACGAATTCTATTTCTGGATCTGGACCAAATCTCGTGAGGTTAAATGGTAAATTTTTGATAATTCTATAATCTAGAAAATAGCTTAAATTTCTACCTCGTTCATTTTTCAAAAGTTTCTTAGGGTTATGATGCTTTTCCTCCCACCAAATTTCACCAGCGTTAAAGAATGAATTGAAATAAATCAATGTCTGTTCATGATTTGAAAGTTGGGCTCTTACAGTTTTTATGTATTCATATTTTCTTCAAAAGTCAAACCTAATGAGGAGTTACTTGCCACAAATTTCACAAGTTGGTATAAATGACGATAATAATGTCCTAATTTGGAAACGTGCCCACCAAATGGTTTATAGCTTGGAGCCCATTTGACCTTAGGCATTGTCGGAGAGTCTGCTTTTACTTTATATCCATTATTGCTTTTGCCTACTTTTCTAAGTTCATGAAGTTCATTGGCAAAATAAATTGCAAAAGGTGTATGAATTTTATGTTTAAATACAAAATTTGTTTTGAAACCTTTTCTTATCTCATCAACGCCAAAAAAGAAGATAGTATATGCAAGTTCCATCAGAATCTTCGGTTGATCGGTAATTTTTGGAGTGTTTGATTTATTCCAACTGATTCTCTTTTCCAAAAGAAAAGCATATATAAAGCGAATTTCATCGTACATCTTCACAAATGCTTTCGGGCCATAGAACCGGTTATTTATTTCAATTTTCGAAACATTATGCTGGTGGAGTTTTAGGAGTTCATAAAATTTTGTTTCAAACCGATCAATACTAATGTCGTTTCTAAGTTGCTGATTTGCTTGGTATTGAACAATGAAGGCTAAAAAAGTTGTGATCACTGCTAAGAACCCAAATATAGGAGTAAGTAATCCGCTTATAGAGTCCCCAAGTGCTCCAGACGTAGTAAATGTATTCCTAATTATCTCTTCACTGGTTTGTCCGTTTATAAATAAACCGGCTGCGAAGAGAATAAGAAAAATTACTGCAAGAATAAAACCAACTGCCCAAAGACTATATTTTAGCCATCTAAAAGTTTGACCATCTAAATTTAAGCTATTAATATTTCTCATTTTTTCACTACTCTACATGTGGAACGTCAGTCAAGATACAACAAAATCTAAAATTCTCGTTGTAACCCTGTTGCAGCACTATTATTTCGCTTCATCTCCTTCTCCACGTCATTCAGAAAATCTATTAGAAAGTACATATTTGCAGCGATTTTATTAAAATCTTCCGGCAGCATTTGGTGTTCACTGATGATATACTTATGATAAACCTCAATAAGGGTCTGTCTTAATTCAGGAACTGGTGCAAAGTCTAGTAAATTATCAAAAAGCCTTATCAATTCTTTAGTCACTCTGGAATGCTTTGGGAGTACCAGCAGCCGATGTTCTTTTGAAAGTTGGTTTAGATCTATCATTTAATAAAAATTTTTAATGCAAGTTAGACTTATGTAAAGATAAGTATGTCTTAGTTAAAAACAAGAATTACTTACATTAAAACTTAAACAACACGAAGTTACACTTCTAAAAATGTAAGCCAGACTTGCGGAAATAGCCAATTCACTTGTTATTTTCGGCTAATGGAAGACAGAATCAACCGCATCAAAGAGGTATTGGTAATACAGGGAAAATCTCAAAAATGGCTGGCGGAACAGATGGGTATTAGTACTACAGCTATGACGGCTATTTGTAATAACAAATCTCAACCCCATTTAAAAGATTTGAAGCGGATGGCTATTATTTTGGATGTGGATGTCAGGGAGTTATTAGTGTCAACAAAATAAGAAAACAATGGTAACCTATGGTTATATAAATAAGTTCTTTACCGGGGTTGGTGCTAAAAGGCTTAGCGAAGTTGAGGTGTCGCCTGCTGTATCCAATCAACATGAATTTAATGGCATCACAGAATTCAAAGAAATATTTGGGACAGCCAAAATTAATTTTACAGCGAAGTATATATACCTCGCTGATGATGAGGAATCTACTATTACTGAAGAAGGCACGTTAACTTGGTACAATGCAAGGGAAAACCATGCTACCCGAACAGAATACCGACTCTATTATTCCGCTAATGAAGTAATTTCCACATCAACGCCCGGAGATCTTATAGTGATATGCAGAGTATCCGAGAATGAGCTTTTTATCATTGTTACTCCCGAAGGTTCGACATCCGAAAAACAAATATTATGGCTCTTCGGGCTAGGTGAAGTTGGTAACAAGTTCAAAATTCGTGATTTTACGGAAGAACAAATTACAATTGACTTTGCTGGGAAGTATATCATCAATTCACTAGGTATTGAGGTTGAAGAAACCATCGATGATTATTTGGATGAGTTGTTAAATAAATTCGGCAACAAATTCCCTAAGACCCAGGAATTCTCAGAATATGCACGGTCTACTATCAAAAATGTTTCTCCTGTTGAAGCACCGGATGAAACGTTAATGGCTTGGCTGGAAAAGGAAGAAATGTTGTTCAGAACTCTCGAAAAACATATTGTACAACAAAAATTAAAACAAGGGTTTGGCAAGAACGGTACTGATGTAGACGAGTTTGTGACTTTTTCTTTAAGCGTACAAAACAGGAGAAAGTCCCGTGCGGGTCATGCCTTTGAAAATCATCTTGCAACTTTGTTTGACTCAAACGAACTATGTTATTCTAAAGGAGTTAAAACAGAACGAAATAATAAACCGGACTTTTTATTTCCTGGTATCAAAAAATATAAAGATGCTGGTTTTTCAGAACAGTTGCTTACTATGCTTGGTGTTAAAACAACTGCAAAAGACAGATGGCGGCAAGTCCTGGCAGAAGCAGATCGTATTAGGATCAAACACCTGATAACACTTCAACCGGCGATCAGCGAGAATCAAACGGATGAAATGAAAGCACAGAGCATTTCCTTAGTAGTCCCTTCGCCCCTTCTGTCAACATTTTCAAAGGGACAACAAACGGAGTTGCTGACTGTTAAAGACTTTATAAAACTTGTGAGAGACAAACAAGCCTGACCATGGCAGACGTTCATGAACCGGAAGTAAGAAGTTATAACATGAGCAGAATTAAAGGCAAAAATACCAAGCCTGAAATTCTTGTCCGAAAATTTCTGCATGCACAGGGATTCCGGTATGGACTTCATAATAGAAAACTTCCTGGAAAACCTGATCTGGTTTTAAGAAAATATAAGACAGTAATGTTTGTCCACGGTTGTTTCTGGCATGGTCATAAAGGGTGCAAATATTTTGTAATTCCTAAAACCCGTACCCAATGGTGGATTGATAAAATTAACAAGAACAAGGAAAACGATACAAAACACGTTGAAAAATTAAAAAAATCCGGATGGCAGGTCATTATAATCTGGGAATGTGAATTGAAACGGAATGAGCGAAAAGAAACCCTAGATAACTTAATCGAAACTATCAAGAGAACATAGCTTCTTTTTTTTCTGAATTTTTTGAAACGTGAGGCTTTAAATTCTGCTGTATCAAGTTCATCATTTTCTCTGCAATATCACTGACTACAGGTACAGCAACAGAATTCCCGAATTGTTTATAAAGTTGCGTGTCCGAAACTCCAATATCTTTTATTCGGAAATTTTCAGGATACCCCATCAATCTTTTACATTCTTTTGGGGTAAGTCGCCTTGGATTTTTACCTCTTTGTGCAATCAGTATTTCAGATCCGTCTTTGTAATACCTGGCACTTAAAGTTCGTGATATTCCCTCCGGATCTGTCATGCCAAAACCAAAACCGTTTCCCTTTTGTCTATGCTTCTCAGCATATTGTTGAAGATAGTTCCAGAGTTGATCAGTTAACGTATATTTTGGATCGGGTCTTTTCTCCAGTATGTCCCGAAATTTTATCTCCTGATCAGGCGTTTCAGGAAATTCAAAAAGGATACTCTCACTAAAATAATCTTTGTTAAAACCTGCTATGAAAATTCTCTCACGATGTTGCGGCACATAATATCTGGCATCAAGAACCTTATCAAAGGTAATATAGTTAAGTTCCTTTAGCGCTTCGATGATTATTTTGTAGGTCTTTCCTTTGTCGTGCGAGCGAAGATTTTTTACATTCTCTAGCAAAAATGCTTTAGGACGTTTCTCTTTTATAATTCGTACGATATCATAAAAAAGTGTGCCTTGGGTTTCATCTAGGAAACCATGGTTTCTGCCAAGACTGTTTTTCTTGGAGACTCCTGCGATAGAAAAAGGCTGACATGGGAAGCCCCCTAGTAATATATCATGATCAGGAATCTTTTTCTCGTCAATTTTAGTAATGTCACCAAACGGAACCTCGCCAAAATTGGCTTCATAGGTTTTTTTTGCATAACGATTCCATTCGGAAGAAAAAATACATTTTCCTCCTTGGTTTTGAAAAGCTATTCTGAACCCTCCTATTCCTGCAAATAAATCTATGAATGTGAAAGTGGGTTTTTCGGGAGGGGGAAACGGAACATCCCATTCAATCGGAAGCATGTACTGGAAATCAGGCTCTTTGACTTTTGATTCCTCATTTAACAACTCATGATACCTATCAGCATCGTTTCTGAAATATCCGGATATCCCATTGGTATGATTTTGTAAGTAGTGCGTAAAAAAAGCCATGCCTTCATCTTTAGCTTTCTCTGCTTCTATTTTATACCTCTTTCTTATTACGGAATATTTCTTCATAGTTAAAGTTTGAGTTTGCTTTGTTGAGCTAGTTTGGAACGAAAGTATTTGATTTTTTCTTCAGCTGCTTGAAGTACTTTTTCGGAACATTGCTCATTCAGCAGATCATAAGATATTTTATCACTTAAAAAATTAATCAATAGATATTCAACATCCACATCAAAAATTTCGGCCAGGTTATTGATCATTTCTCTGTTAGCCGACCTCTCATTACGTTCTATCTTGCTTAATGTTGACGGGTCAATATCCAGATAAGCGGCTACCTTTCGAATGGGCAATCCTCTTTTTTCTCTCAATTTTCGAATGAGCTCTCCAAACGTTTCCTTAAAATGCATAGAAAAAAAATTCAGGACAACTTTTGTCAAATATAGTAAAATCGGCCTTTCTCAACAAATAAAATTATAAAGCTTGAATAGTGGGAGTTTAGGATCGCTTCAGACGATGGAAAATGTCAGACGCATGTAACTTTGACTTTAGTACACATTCCATTCGCTCTAAAACCAAGCATAGAAGCATATAAGCCAAATGCCAAAGGATATTCCTGCCCTCTCTTCTGTTTGTATAACTTTCCATCCTAAAACTTTATGCAACCTTTCCCCTTTTCTGGATTAAGAAAATAAATACCCGACACACAAATAGAAATTTTGACAGCGTACCTAAAAGGTTCTACTGAACATGAATTGTTAAATCGTTACAATCCCTGGTCGATTAAAATTATGTGAAATTTGAGCTTGAATATCAAGAATTATATTTAGTCTCAATCTTAAATTAACAGTGGTAGTAGATAGAGTTGACGAATCTAAGGAATCTAAATATCTAAAGTCAAAAAATATAAAATAAGGCTCTCCGCCAATTAATATTGTTGGAGATTGCTTATACATATATTCGCCATCTTGAAGATTTTTTCTCTCCACATCAGCAGCGATTGCAATTCCGTGTAAAATTCTGCTATAACCCTTTTTTTGAGCATAATCACAAGCTGGAGTAATATCAAGTTTAAGGGATTTAATCTTGGTTTTTTCTTTTTTAAGTGATTCTTGGAAAGTCGCTTTGACGTCTTCTTTAAATATTTTTTTTCCTATAGGATTTAACTCTTCCACATAAAGATTGCCTCGTACCAAACCTTTTAACGGACTATCATTCAATGCATGCAGTTTAGAATTCAATGAAATCCTTGCCTCTTTTGATAGGCCATTTCCCCCTTGCTTAATATCTGTAATTTCGACTTCTGAAAAAGCTTTATCAGTTTCTAAATCAATTGAATCAATAAACATGCTGTTAATAACACTAATTGCAGCTTTAAGCTTCTCATTATCTGAATACTCAGGTAAATGACTTTTTCCGATTTCAGCAAGAGCCAGTGAATAAATCAAATTCTTAAAGTTCTTATCCCAATTTTTTTGTCGATCAAATATATTAATTAAACTGTTTGTTATACTACCAGCCGCATCATTAACTGCTGATTCCCACATACCCATTGTATAGTATGACGAGAACTCCTCTGTAATCTGTTTTAATTCATTTTTAATAAATTCCACTGGATTATTGGCCTTTAATGCTTCCGACTTCTTCATACTTACGGAGACCAATGGAGTGAATTGAGATAGCCTATCTTCAAAAGATTTCTCTAATATGGTTTGATATTTCTTTGCCTTAGTGCTCCAATAGATCAAAATGTACGGAACATTCGGTTCTAGTGTTCTTTCAAATCTTGCTCCTACTGATGACACAATATTTTCTTCAGAAAAATTCTGATCAGAGACTAATTGTAAGTCCAAAATGACTAACCTAACATTACGAACAGGTACATCTGGTAAATCAGAACCAGCTTCATCCTGATAGTACAAATAAGGTATCTTCTCTTGAGAAAGAGATTTTAAAAGATTCGCTATTTGATCGTATTTATCATCAAAAACAATGACTTTTCCATTTGAAGGTATTTTCATGCTATTTTCTTGATTGGTTAAGCTTGAGCCGCAAAACAACTAGAGCTCCATATTTATAGATTTCAGGAATGTCATAATTTCCTTTATCAGGAAAATTAATTTCTCCATCATGAATTTTCATAACTTCACTGGCTATATGTAAACCTAAGCCCATACCTAACCCATCATCTTTATCGGTAATAAAAGGTTTGGTGATTTGATCGGTAGGAAGTCCAAATCCAACAGCATTATCAGCAATAAGAATTTCCAGCATATCATCATTTTTATTTAGAAACAGATCAATTAAAATTCGTTTTTCAAAACCTTCATCTGTTTTCTCTAGGTTCTTTTCCTTTCTATTAAGCCAATAAATAGAGTTATCAATAATATTTACAATTGCTCCGAGTAGGAGTCGTTTACTACAATTGATTATTTTTACCTTATCAAAGTTTCGATATCGATGTTCTACTCTGATGTTATGAGCTCTTAGACGATAGCTTAAATTGAACAATGCACCATTTATAAGGGGTATAATTTCATGATCTTCTTTTTTGGACTGAACAAATAAATCCCCATAATTTTCAATCAATTCATCAAGATGGGAAATTAGATTTAAAATGTTTTCTGGGACGGTTTCTGACTTTACTATTTCATTCAGCTCCGAAATTACCTTTTGTACTTCATGGATACCTACTCCCATTGTCAATCCAACGCCAGCACTTGTCAGCAGTATTTCATTAATTCTAGTGTAATCCTCTTCAATTTTGATAAGATGAGTATTGATTTGATTTTTAAGATCCAAATCTTTGATCCTACTTTCAACCAAATCCTTTAGTTCACCAAGATGATGAAGAACCGGCTCTTCAGCTTCTGATGGGTTATATTTTTCTCTAATTAAGTCCTTATCACTTTTTCTAAGAACCTCGACTAAGTTTAACACATACCTCAGAGCTGTTCCGAAGTCATTAAATGCTTCATTCTCAATGAATCCTTCTCTATTGGTCTTTTCAATTAGAGCTGAACTCTGCTCACTATCTAAGTCCACAACACCCAAAATAAGGTTATTACTCACCTTTTTTGCAGGAACATTAATCCTTCGAATGTCTAAATTAAGCCAATCATTCCCCTTCTCTCCATATTCATTGATCCTAATATTATCCCTATAAACCCTTATTCCACCTTGCTCATCTAAGTACTGTTTTAGCAGGCTTACTCCTGTTTGCTCATTTAATTCAAGAGTAGTCTTATCCCTGTCAAATAAATACCCTTCAAAAGTTATTGGTCCAATTGTTAAAGGATCATTGTTGGAACCATAGTTTCGGGACAGATTCAAGACTTCCTCACTTTTCTTCTTTTTACCTTTCTCTTTGGGTATGACAAGTGTTGATCTATTTGCAATAAAATCATCTAAATGTGTAACCTTCTTTGGAGGAATTCCGGCCATACTATCCCAAGGAGTAAATTTATATTCAAATTCAGTAATTTGAGATCCTTCAATTTTGCATTTAAAGTGCCACAATGCAAACTTTTGAATGTCATCCCATTGGGGAAGGTTTTGTAGTAAAGAAACCTCATCACTATTAATATCTACTTGAAAAGTTCCTGCTTTCTTGAAGGGTGAATTTAAGGTAAAAACTGATTTATAAATGTCACGAACCATTTTCCTATCCCAAGAAGACCGTAAATCAGTGATGATAATCCTAGTTCCGGTTCTAGATCTCTTGAAGTACTCAGAAGACGTCCTTTCATATACTTCAAACCTTGCATCTTTTAAATATTTATTTTTTGAAAATTCATTCCAATCTATAGATACCACAACCTCATTCTTTCCTTCTTTCTTGGAGATCAATTCAATTTTGTTACCAAGTTTATGAACTCCAAACCTTCCTATGCCTTTTTCTCCAATAGGGAGTCTCTTATATTTTTTTGTGCGCTTTCTTTTCTTAAACAATTGTTCTTTATAATCACTGCCGGGTTCTAGCCAAACATTCTCAATAATATCCATGTCCATACCTTCCCCATTATCAATTATGTCTATTTTCCCAAGTTTTTTATCAGTAATACTAGTTAGGTTTACGGTTACCTTCTTTGCATCAGCATCATATGAGTTTTTTATTAGTTCTAGTAGAGCAATATTTTCATTCTTAATTAATTTATCACCTAACTGTAGTAATAGTCGTGCTCTTGGCTGAAAGAAGTTTTTTTCAGATTTTAATTTCATAAAAGTTGAATATGAATTTCATCAGCTATTCCATTATACATTGGGGTGGGACGGCATTTACATTTTGTCGAAAAGCTGCGGTAAAAAAAATCAATGAAGTCCACTGTTGTGAATTTCGCTTAATCATTCGTCAGTCACAATTGTTTATCTAATATTTTTTAAAAAACCTAGCACATTGGCCACTGTTTCTATACCTTGATAACAAGTAGTCTTGGGCTTAATAAAAAATTCTATCTTAGTATGACGTGGTGATTGTTTTGTGATGTATCGTTTGATAAGAGAGATAATCTACCCAAAGCTTCCACACACATTTACCATTCCCTCAACCCAACACACAAGCCAAAATGCCAAAAGAGTGTTCCAGCCCTTCCCTCCTGCTTGTAGAACTACCTTCCCAACAACTTTATGCAACCCTCGGCTTTTCTCCGGGTTTAAGAAAAAATAACCCTGCGAAAAGCTCCAAAGCTAAGTAACATAACACGAGAACATTATATAACAAACGCACATAGCCATTGGCAGAGAATTGACCAAATGTAGTATGTCCTTTATCTTATGAATGACTTTCTTTACTTTTTTGATCTCAAAAAATAATTCATAAGTTCTTTTTTTCATAGAGATTGAAGACTTCCCTTCTTTAAGACGGGTTTAAATTTAATGAAAGCTTACAGAGTTAAATTGCGGCTTTACTAAACTTTGAAAGTTTGGTAAAGCTTTACTGTTCGGTAACACCGGCTAAGCGTTATTACTTTAAAGCAGAGGTTGCTACCTTTCTGAGCATCGCCTCTACCGGCAATGGTCTCCCTCCGAATGCCGTATAGTCCTCTACGAGAGATTGTACTGGGAAGTAAAGGTACGAGTGACAACTTGGTTTAAAACACTCCTATAATCCCCTCGAGGGGATAGTAGTGTGTGGAAGTATTTAAAATTCTATATCAATTCACTGTTTACTGGTCAACTGTACCTTCTTCCGTCTTTTGACTTTACACACTCACCGATTACCCATTACTGATTACCGAATACCGAATACAGGAATGGGGGACCCGGCGTCTTTTAGGTGATTGCGCAATCATCGGCCTCTACCTTCGTTCGTGGGGATTCCGGATATTTTCTCCGCTACTCTGCGAAAATTCCGGAATGACGTGGGGCTTGTTTGGTTGTAATAATTATTAAATATAGTACCCCTTACCGCTCACTGATAACTCTTGCCATAATGAAAAATCACTTCCGACTTCCGTCTTCTGACTTCACACACCCACCGATTACCCATTACTGATTACCGAATACCGGAATGGGGGACCCGGCGTCTTTTAGGTGATTGCGCAATCATCGGACTCTGCCCTCGTTCGTGGGGATTCCGGATATTTTCTCTGTTACACTGCGAAAATTCCGGACTGACGTGGGGCATTGACTGTGTAAAGGTTATCAGGTAGTAACTTCTTTTCAGGTTGCGAACATCCAGTTTGCGCTCGTTGTTGCCGGGCTGTATGGCTCAGGGCTGTCGATATACTTTTCTTCCGGCGGCATCATGGGTGATCTCTATGTCCAGATCCATGGCGCAACCGCTATAGAAGGTGACGGCAATGTCTGTAGCATTTGAGTTAGAAAGTTCCTTTGAGGAAAAACCCCAAGTTGTAAAGTGTATTAGTAAAATCGTTGAATTGATCAAAGTTGGCTGCCAGGCCGTAAGATATCTGTCCCTGCGTAAGCCCTAGCCTAACCTGCTGGATTCCTCTTTGAACTGCCTCTTTGTCAATATTTCCGGTAACAAACAGGCTGAGGTACAGATGTTGAGCGGAGCTTAATTTGGGTGTCCAGGCAGCCCATAAAACTGGCTCCATCGTCCAGCCAGCCTGGTATGTAGCACCTGCTGTACAGGAGAAAGAAAACACTTCCCGAAATCGCTGATATCCCAGTGAAACTGTGGCAAAGCTTCCGGGATTTTTCATTCCCACACCTGCATCGAATCGCCAGGCTTCCTCCAGTCTATAGGAAAGCCCGCTTCTGATAAAGTAGATGTGATTGGCTGAATTTCTGTAATCCGCATCAAACCAGGAAATATTCGTCAACCCGATTTTTTCCGTTAGTGACAGTGTCAGGTTATGGTTGTAAGTAAAAGACCGATGACCTGCAATAGTCTCCGGAGAAAAGGCGGTTTGTGCCTGAACGGCCCGGGCCAGGATCAGGCACACCCCTATTATCAAATAAGCTTTGCTTTTCATCAATCCTTAATGGCTACTGCATCTATCTCCACCTGCATCCCCTCTATAGCCAATTTAGGAACGGGGATGAGCGTATTGACCGGAAAGTTTGCTTCCGGCCATGCCCGTTTAAACTCTTCGACAATAATGGAAAGCTTTTCACTGTCGTGGTGTACTACCAGGGTGGTAACTTTCACGACATCATTAAGTGTAAGCCCTTGTGGCTCCAACGCCAGGCTAATATTCAACAGTGACTGGCGGACTTGATTTCTAAAGTCTTTACTCAATGTTCCTTTTGTGTCCTGTTCACCCCCCTGTCCTGCTATAAATACCAGGCTTTTACCTTCTGGCACGGTTGCTACATGCGAAAAACCATAGGGAGCCGGATCAAAAAGAGCCCGTGGATTGGAAATAAGCTGGGCGGTCACTGATTGTGTAGTCATGATTATTAAGATTATGATTAGATTTTTCATTTTAATGTTTTCATTTAAATTGTCCTACTTGATACTTGCCTGACTCCGGACGAAAAGCGTGATTGATTCGGTTCCAGCTGTTGATGTGCGTCACAACAGCTGTCAGTGCCACAATCTTTTCTTTGTCAAAGAATCGGGAGAGGTTGTCATAAATCTCATCTGAAAGCCCAAAGCCGGTTGGGTGAGTAAGTGCCTCGGCAAAAGCCAGCGCTGCTCTTTCTTCTTCCGAATAGATGGAGGTTTCTCTCCAGGCCGGCAAAAGGTGCAGCCGCAACTCATCTTCACCCAAATGGATAGCTTCTTTATGGTGCATGTCCAGACAAAAGGCGCAATGGTTTATCTGCGAAACCCTGTATTTGATCAATTCGATGAGCTTGTGTTCCAAAATGCCATGGAAGTAATCATCGATAGTTTTCAGTCCGGCATATATTTTAGGACTGATTTCCTGAAATGTGATTCTTGTTTTCATAAAACTGATTTTCATTTTGATGCAATCAGTCCTAAGACAAACAAAGAAGGCAAAGCGTGACCGATTATTGTTTTTTTATGGCAAATGATTGGTACACAAGCCTGTAGTTGAGCAATACAACCGCACCAATGATCATGGCTATGCCTGTCCATTGGAGGTGTGAAACCTTCTCGTGCAATACAATGGCCGCTAAACTGACGGAAACCGGAATCTCAACAGAAATTAATATAGACCCAAGCCCGATACCTGTTCGGGGAAACCCTGCACTGTACAGAAACGGGGGAATGACTGTTCCAAACAAAGCAAGCACTATCCCCCAGGATAAAAATATATCAGGATTGAAAGCAGACAGCAGTGATGGCAAACCAACTAAAACCACCGCAACAAAAGAACCAAGCATGATGAAAAAGCTTCGGGTGGCAGTGCTGAGCTCCAGTGCTGTATTATTACAGACCATCAAGGCAATAGTCATCATAAGTGCAGCCAGTATACCCCACATGACTCCCAATGGATGCGGTCCCGTGCTTTCTGACCATGCTCCTGTTGCCAGTACCGTTCCGCTCAATACGATAAAGCATGCCAATAACTTGATGACCGATGGGAATTTTTTAAAAATAGCTGCATCCAGAAACACCCCCATCCAGATACTTTGCATCAGGAAAACAACACACAAAGAGACAGGAAGATAACTAACTGAAAAATAGTAAAATACGCCGGTCAACCCCATCGTACTTCCTCCTAAAAGCAATTTCCAGTAGGGTCGTCTGTTGGCCAGGCCGGCAGTGATCTGCTTAGTAGATTGTATTCTTTCCCGTGCGTAAATCAATCCCAGTACCATAAAACCAACAGCATACTGAGCAAAGGTGACTTCTGCGGTGCTATATCCATCGTCGTATGCGAGGCGTACCAGAGTGGCCAATACCCCGTAACTCATCGCCCCTACCATTACCTGTATAGAACCGATCCACAATTTTTTATCCATTGACAGAAAGATTCTTCAGTTTATCAGGATCAACTACCGTGTTGATGCTTATGATCTGGCTGTTGTCACCAATATGGAACACCTGGCAGGTCATTACTTTGCCTTTGTAGGAATATATCAATGCAGGATGATGGTTGATCCAGGTACCGGCAATTGTATAATCGGTTTGATAAGTCTGGTAAACAAGGAGTAACAAATCTGCCACCTGTACTTTGCCCTTGCAGTATTTTTTCAACACCTGGACTTTATCCCCTCCATCTGCGGTAAAGGCAATATCGTCTGATAAGATGTCGTGCAGCCTGTCCAGATCTTTGTTTTGAATAGCTGAAACAAATTTCTCCAATACATCTGCATGCTCTTGCCGCTTTATTGCAGCTTTGGCCGGTTGTCCTATCTTTTGGTGAGCACGGCTAAGGAGTTTTCGTGAGGCTTCCACGCTTACAGACAGTACCTCGGCTATTTCCGGATGGGTGTAGGCAAAGGCTTCTTTAAGAATAAATACGGCACGTTCTTTTGGATTGAGTTTTTCCAGCAGGATCAGTATGGAATAGGAAACAAGTTCGTTGAGTTCCAGTGCCAGGTCCGATTTGTCCGTGGCAATGGGTTCGGGTAGCCAGTTGTCTGTTTCATGTATTCGGGACTTTTTCTTTTTGAGATTAATGGATTCATTGATCACTCCCCGGATCAGGTAATTTTTCTGATCATCCGGGGTTAATTTTTTTGCTGTAAACCTGAATATTACTTCCTGTATAGCATCTCTGGCATCCTCGGAAGAACCAAGGATATTATAAGCATAGGGAAAGAGCAACTTTTGATAATCTGTCATGAAAGATTAATTTATGTTTAAGCTAAGACAATTAAGGGGTTAAAAGCGTGACAGGTGGATAGTATTTTCTTTATTGTTTGCTTTTAATAACTGCTTCCCAGCTGATGTCTCTCGCAGAGGACCCGGCTTTTTTCACTCGATTGCGCAATCATCGGCCTCTGCCCCCGTTCATGGGGATTCCGGATATTTTCTCCGCTACACTGCGAAAATTCCGGAATGACGTGGGGCTTGTGTAGTTGTAGTAATTATTAAAAACAATAAAACCACCCTAACCGTCATCCTGAAATTTTCCATCTTGTACTCCAAAATATAAGATAAACCTTATGGAAAATATTCAGGATCCCCCGGATCAAGGCGCTGCCAAAACCTTGACTGTTTGAAACACCCCTATAATCCCCTCAAGGGGATAGTAGTGTGTAGAAATATATAAAATTCTAATTCTTTAACACCCCGTTTACCGTTCACCCCTTACCGTTCACTGATAACTCTAGCCATAATGAAAGATCACTTCTGTCTTCGGTCTTCCGACTCCCTACTTAATAACTACCTCCCAGCCGATGCCTCTCGCAGAGGACCCGGCGCCTTTCACTTGATTGCGCAATCATCGGCCTCTGCCCCCGTTCGTGGGGATTCCGGATATTTTCTCCGCTAGACTGCGAAAATTCCGGAATGACGTGGGGCTTGTGTAGTTGTAGTAATTATTAAAAACAATAAAACCACCCTAACCGTCATCCTGAAATTTTCCATCTTGTACTCCAAAATATAAGATAAACCTTATGGAAAATATTCAGGATCCCCCGGATCAAGGCGCTGCCAAAACCTTGACTGTTTGAAACACCCCTATAATCCCCTCAAGGGGATAGTAGTGTGTAGAAATATATAAAATTCTAGTTCTTTAACACCCCGTTTACCGTTCACCCCTTACCGTTCACTGATAACTCTAGCCATAATGAAAGATCACTTCGGTCTTCGGTCTTCCGACTCCCTACTTAATAACTACCTCCCAGCCGATGTCTCTCGCAGAGGACCCAGCGCCATTCAGGTGATTGCGTAATTATCGGCCTCTGCCCCCGTTCATGGGGATTCCGGATATTTTCTCCGCTACACTGCGAAAATTCCGGAATGACGTGGGGCTTGTGTAGTTGTAGTAATTATTAAAAACAATAAAACCATCCTAACCGTCATCCTGAAATTTTCCATCTTGCATTCCAAAATATAAGATAAACCTTATGGAAAATATTCAGGATCCCCCGGATCAAGGCGCTGCCAAAACTTTGACTGCCTGAAAACACCCCTATTATCCCCTCGAGGGGATAGTGGTGAGTAGAAATATGTAAAATTCTAATTCTTTAACACCCCGTTTACCGATCACCCCTTACCATTCACTGATAACTCTAGCCGTAATGAAAGATCACTTCGGTCTTCCGACTCCCTACTTAATAACCACCTCCCAGCCGATGTCTCTCGCAGAGGACCCGGCGCCTTTCACTCGATTGCGCAATCATCGGTCTCTGCCCCCGTATGTGGGGATTCCGGATATTTTCTCCGCTACACTGCGAAAATTCCGGAATGACGTGGGGCTTGTGTAGTTGTAGTAATTATTAAAAACAATAAAACCAGCATAACCGAAATTAACCCTGGTGGTTTTTTATCGCGTGGGTCTGAGATTTTCGATGATCTGTGCATCTACCCAGAATATATCCACATTTTCATAATTGTCTGAGCCTATATTCCTGTTGAAGAAAAGGTACTTTCCATCTGGAGTAACGCAGGCCACTGCTTCCCAGGCGGCCGTGTTGATCTCCCCGCCCATATTCACAGGCTCACCCCAGGAGCCATCCTGTTGTTTAAAACTGATATAGATGTCGGAATTGCCATATCCACCTTCTCGCTTACCATCAAATATGAGGTAGGACTCATCGGGTGCGATGAAGGGATGAAAGCTTTTTCCTCCATTGATCTTTTTGTTCAGCAATTTCGGTTTTTCATATTTTCCATCCACTAATCGTGAGTATCTAATGTCGCCGGTGTAATCTGATTTAAACTCATCAAAAAAGTAGGTGCCTTTAGCCGAAGTAGTAAGGCGCATGATCGGCAGATCTTTAAAGGGTGCCCCCAGGCTCTTTTTCTCTGACCATCCCGTTGCGGTGCGCTCCCTGTACCACGTGCCCAAATGCAAGGTTTTGCCATCAGGAGCGATAAAGGGTGTACCCTCTCTGGGAGATAAAACCGACTCGTGCCATCGGTTATTTGTATTTTTGATAGCTACAATTTCCTGCACTTGGCTTTCTTCTCCTTCTCTGATGAAAAAAAACTCTTGCAAGTCAGGTGTGAATACACCGCTAACTTCCCATCGGTCTGTCGTGACAATGCCGGGGGCAAAGGGCTCAGGCGTTAAACCGGGTGGTTTTTGACCCAGATAGGGACCTTCTAAGTGTACGAAATTGGAATCATTTACATCATTTGTCTGAGCAAATACTGTAGTCGTTAAAGCTATCAGGTTTGCAAATAGTAGCAGTGTTGTACTCTTCATGGTCATTCTATTGTTGACGGATCTGATATACCGCGCTGGAAAACTTACAGGAATCACCTGGTGTTGGCTGTAGCTGAAAAACATCTTATTTAAATGGGTTTGTTAGTTATGTTGTGTGAAACTGGTTTTTAACAGCTATCTATCCAACTTAAATTGAGCCAACTGCTCTATACATTAATGAACTGCTACCAAAGCCATTTAATAATGGTTAGATTGCAGCTATAAAATTGGCCATCAATGAATTTAAGATCTTTACCTGCCACTCTCCTGGTACTCATGGCACTATTTGCTACTTCCTGCTCGAAAGGTACTGTTTATGAGGAGCATGTAACCCTGTTTAAAACAGGAGACCGACAGGAGTGGGCGGCTAAAAGCTTGAATGATCAGGGCTGGAACAAATACCTGGCAACTGTTGAGGATGGCAGGGTTTTCTGGTCCAGGACCAAAATTGATATTTTAAAATCCCCGGAATCATTGCACCCCTATGGGCTTCAGTTAGAAGTCTATGGGGAGTATGAGGTTTTTTGGGATGGGGTTTTGATTGGAAAAAACGGGAACCCCGGACAAGAAGCCAAATTGGCGCCTGAAGGTAAACTGTGGGCCACTTTTAGCATTCCCGAGCATCTGACAGCAGAGGGCGAACATGTTCTGGCTATACGTGCCAGTCTTTATTATTTCCCCGATCATGCAGGCATATGGAGCTTAGACATAGATCACTATGACGATCTGTTGACCGACCGGCTCATCGAAACTTCCTATATGCACATTTTTGCGGGAGCATTTCTTATCATCTCATTTTATTTTTTGTTTCTGTTTATGAATAACAAGAATGAATACCCCACGCTCATTTTTAGTATTTGTTGTTTTCTTGTTTTTTCACTTGTATTGACAGTATTTAGCGAATATTACTTCCCCATTCATTACCGGTACCATGTTATAAGGTTACAAATCATTAGCTTGTTTTTGTTGGGTATTTCATTTTTGATTCCTTTCTATTTCTCCATACAGTTTCCGTATCCAAGGCTACGATTGTTACTGACCCTGTACGCTGGGGTACTCATTTTCATTTTTTTCATAAAACATCATGCCTTTGATTTCAGGGCTGTCGGTATGGTATTGAGTATGTGGTGTTTTTCTTTTGGCGTAGTATCGTATGGAGCTTATAAAAAGGTAAGAGGTGCACGGCTTGTTCTTGTGACACTACTTTTATCCATGGTAATATTTATGGCCTCCGGTTTTGTCATTAGCCTGTATACTGGTTTAGGGCTTATTCTGATAGGTATGTTGTATCTGCTATCACTTAACATTAAAGCTCAGCGCCTGGCATACGAAAACTCACTGGTTCAATCCACCCGTCTACGGCTGGAACTGCTAAAAAAGAATATTCAACCCCATTTCCTTTTGAATACGCTCACCTCACTGATTGATTGGGTGGAAGAGTCGCCAAAGAAGGGCGTTTTGTTTATAGAAGCATTGGCTAAAGAGTTTGACCTCTTTAACCAGATCGAAGATCAAACACTGATACCCGTTGCTCAGGAGATTGAACTTTGCCGCACTCACCTTGAGATTATGGAATACCGGAAAGAAATGCGTTATTACTGGGAAGAGGAAGGCATAGACCCGCAGCAAAAAATACCGCCTGCAATACTTCACACGCTTTTAGAAAACGGAATCACGCATAGCTTGCCGAGAGAGGATAACAGCATTAAATTTAAGCTGGTTTATGAGTCGGATGGTAAATGCAAGTGTTATACTTTTCTAACGTTTGCTGCCGGTGTGAGACCGGGAGCTGGCAATAAAGCAGAAGGGACAGGGTTGAAGTATATCAGGGCCCGACTTACCGAAAGCTACCACTCCCGATGGGATTTTACTTCCAAGGCTACCCCTGATGGTTGGGAAAATAAGATAAAAGTATATTGTTAAGGATATGAATATCTTAATTGTTGAAGACGAAGCAAGAATAGCCAGGCGAATTGAACGTATGGCTCAGGATACTTTTGGTAATGAATTGGATTCGTTAAAGCATGCAGATTCGCTTCCTGAGGCTTTAGAGTTTATTAAAAACAACCCGTTGGATTTGTTGCTGCTGGATTTGAACCTTAATGGTGACAATGGCTTTGATATCCTTGGCACCGCGGTTTCGGAATCATTTCACACTATCATTATTTCTGCGCATAAAGACCAGGCTATTCCTGCATTTGAATATGGAGTTTTAGACTTTGTACCTAAACCCTTTAACCGGGAGAGGCTGGAGCAGGCCTTTAACCGGGCTATTGCAAAAGAAAAAACAGGAACCCACCACGTTAAGCTTTTAGCGATTAAAAAAAGAGGGAGAATACAACTCATACGCATTGAAGATTTACTTTACTGTAAAGGTGCAGGAGCCTATACAGAGCTCCATCTTGCAGACGGAACCAAAGAGCTGCATGACAAATCACTCGAAAAGCTGGAACAGCTGCTGTTACATAGCTTTGAGCGTATTCATAAATCGTACCTGGTGAAAATGTCTGAAGTAACAGAGATTATGGTAAAGCCGGGCAGTAAATATATCGCTGAGCTAAAAAATGGAGAGAATATCCCTATCGGGAGAACGAAGTATAAGGATTTGAGGGGGAAGTGGGTTTGAGTAAATAGAGAAATATTGAAAGTACTTCCGGTTTAGGCGATTGTCCATGCTTGCTCTTTCCCAAATGCAGAATTATAAATATGTTCGAATATTCCCGATATTCTTTGCTTCGGATCTTTATACTGTTATTCAGTCCTTATTTCATAATTTCTATCAGGTAGCCTCTGCTTTTTCCGTTCATAGAGATCCTCACCACGTATTGCCCGCGGGCCACGCCAGCAATATCCACCCTGTTGTCCAACCTGGATGTTTGTTGATAAAGGATTCTTTTTCCCGTCATATCAAATATTTCAACGAGGGCAACATCAACGCATGTGGTAAAGGTAAGGTTAAAGATACCGTCGCTCGGGTTGGGAAACACCTGGAAGCCAAGGTTGTCGCAGGCTAATTGCTCCGGGCCAATGGCTGTACTCGTGGCTTGCCGGCAGCCGTTGGTGTCTGTTACCTCTACAGTATATGTACCTGTTTCGAAAATCTCAATATCCTCTGAGCTGCTTATGGCATAGGTACTGTCATGTGACCATGTATAATCGTAAGGGGACTTTCCTCCCTGTACCATGAGGTCTATCATTTTATTACCTGACTCTTCTGAGGTGGTAATTTCGGTCTGTAAAGCCAATGCCTCAGGGTCTGTAAGCGTGATGGCCAGTTCCTCAGCACAACCTAAAGCATCAGTGGCAGAAAGTGTATAGACACCCGCTACCAATGCATACAAATCTTTATCAGCAGATAAATTGTTGCCGGATTCGTCCATCCATTGGTACTGGTACGGAGAAATTCCGCCTGAAACCGTGGTTTTAATAAAGCCGGTTTGAGACTGATAGCAAAGCGGGTGGCCCAGGGTATCTGTTTCAATGGCCAACCCGTTGGTTACGGCTACCTGAAAACTGCAGGTTGTGGTCTCTCCTATTGCATTGCTTGCTGTGTAGGTAACTGTAGTAGTACCTATGCCAAATGCATCACCGGGGTTATGGGTGGCAGTAATGGTAGTACCTGTACAACTGGTAGCAGGTGCCGCCCAGCCGACGGTAGCCTGGCAACCGGTTGTGCTGGTTATGGCGGTGATATCCGATGGACAGTTAAAAATCTGTAGTGGATCATACCCGATATTTATAACCAGAGAAAACTCACAACCACCGGTATCTCGTACCGTGACTGTATTATCGCCCGATGGCAACCCGGATTGGTCCTGGGCATCATCAAAATCCCCGGTGCCATCAACATCCCAGTCGAAAACGTAAGGTGCAGAACCTCCGGATACTGAAATAAAGGCTTGTCCGTCATACGCTCCATAGCATGAAGTATTGGAAGTGGTGATGAGCGAGGCATTCATTCCTCCTGTCACGGTTACATCAAAACTACATACTGTTGTACTTCCATCAGGGTGTGTGCCTGTATAAGTCACAGTAGTTGTACCCGGGGGAAAAGCATCACCACTGCTGTGTGTAGATGAAAGTGCGCTGCCACAGCTTATTATCGGAGCGGTCCAGCTGGCCACAGCAGAGCAGCCAGGTGCGGCTATGCTTATATCGGCCGGGCAATTGGTTATGGATACGGCAGGGGCTTCCACAATTACGGTAGCGTTGCAGACAGAGCTATTGCCTGCCAAATCGGTAACTGTTAACGTAACTGTGGTATTCCCGATATCCGAGCAATCAAATGTTTCCTGAGATATACCGAAGGTAAGATCGCTGGTAACGGAGCAATCATCCGTAGCACCACCATCCAGCATATCAGCGGTAATGGTGGCGTTCCCTAAGCCATCGAGAGGCACGGTGATATTCATGCAAACTATCACCGGTGGAGTCGCATCGTCACCGCCACCGTCCGTGATTGTCCATCCATCGGCGGCTATCATATTTGCACGTGCGCTTGCTCCGGCGCAATATTTACTGTTTCCGCCATGGAATGGTACACTGCTTTGAAGTGGCCATTCATTCCAGCCGTTGAGGAGGGCGTCATAGTTGGAAGTTGAAAGGGTAACATTGGCAAACATATTACCCATATCTGCAACCTTGCTTACCTCCCACGAGCCGATATTCTGATCAAATATGCCCGCATTCATAAACATGGCATTCATGGTGGTATCACTGCTCACATCCCACCCGGAGATGTCGTGATTAAAGGAAGCGGCACTGCGAAACATCTCGCTGGTATTGGCAACTTTGCCTGTATTCCAGCTGCCAAGATTCTGATTAAACACAGCTGTATAGCTAAACATACCGGCCATATTAGTAACATTACCCACATTCCACGAAGAAATATTGCCATTAAATACCGGCGTTTCCTTAAACATAGATGCCATGCTCTGTACATTAATTACATTCCAGCTGTCGAGGTGCTGGTTGAAGACTTTTGCCTGCCTGAACATTACGGACATATCAGTAACTTTACCTACATTCCACGCATCCAAAGGCCGGTTAAAAGCCTGGGCTGCAAAGAACATCTCTCTCATATCAGTAACAGCCCCTACATTCCATGCCTCCAGCGGCTGGTTATAAATATCGGTATGACTGAACATGCCCCTCATGCTTTGTACCTTGCTGACATTCCAGGTACTTAAGTCGCCATTAAAAGCATCAGCATTACTAAACATGTAGTTCATGGACAAGACATTGTCAACATCCCATGTACTTATATCCTGCTTGAAACTGGTGGCGGACTCAAACATAGAAGCCATATTGGTTACTTCCAGCACATCCCAGGTTGAAATATTTCCATCGAATAAGGTGGCCCCTTTAAACATAGCACCCATACTTGCAGCCGAACCGGTATTCCAGCTACTCAAATCCTGATTGAAAGAGATGGCATTTAGAAACATGTTTTCAAAACGCGTGACATTTCCAACATTCCAGTTATTCAAGGGTTGATCAAATGAAAAGCAATTGTGAAACATACCTCCCATGGTGATGATATTGCTTACGTCCCAATGATTAAGGTTGGTATTCATGCTTTGGCAATTGAGAAACATACCCTGAGTACTGGTAACCTGGGAAAGGTCGGGAGCATCAGTGGCCGAAATGGTCATGTTGATGCAGCCATCAAAAGCCTCCAGCATGTTTTTCCACTCTATATCACCCCATTGCACAATATCCAGAAGCTTCTCTTTATCTCCGCCATGCTCGAAGCGGATATAGGGGAAATCACCTTTGATCCTGATCGTATAGGTGCCTGCCACGCCAAAATCATGAGTAACCTCACCGGTAAGGCCAAATTCGTCGTACACACCATCATTGTCCCAATCCACATCATAGTTGAACGAACCTGCTCCAAGCTTTAAATAGATCGAGGTGCCATTGGAAACTCCGTGATTATCGGTTTTCCAGGTGGTGATAAAAGGGGCCTGTGCTTTTGCCGTGCTTATGGCTGAGAGCGTAACGGCGATAAAAAAAATGATTCGCTTGCTGAAATATATCATCCTTAAAAAATGAGATTACTATTTAATAACAGTTGAGTCACAAAATATACCACCCATAGGTTTCTCATGTTATTAATGAAGGGGTTGTATAAAAGGTGACCCTTAGGAGTATGATAGTTCTCCAAGGGTTAGAACCCAGGAGAACTAAAATTCAGGATGAGGTAGCCCTCTCAGATGTCTTTTACATATATAAATTCATTTGAATACTTAGCATGGGCCTCCATTGCAGGTATTTTGATCTGAGTAATTGCAACAGTGTCCTGTTCCGGCAGATATACAATCATCATCACATGATTTTAGTCCATTCTTGCAGGTTGCGCACCAGGTCATTTCACAACTTTGAAAACTGTCAATAGGCGCACCACCCTGAATGGTTTTCTGGTTAGCGGGGATTTCTGTAACAAAGCTCTTTACTTTGAGGTTGGTTAAGGTCAATTTTGTTTTTTTCATAGCTGTGGTTTTTACATTCAAGATAATAAGCTATAAAAGCTGGGTCAATACCTAACCTTGGGCATTTTGCCCATTAAAAATTTCAAATAGCTAAAGTGAAAAAGGCAAAGACCTACCCTGATGGTTCAATTTCCGAGGGTAATGATCAAATCAGACAGCCCGGAATCAGTAGTATAAATAACGCCAACCTCATTCATAAAAGTGGTTTCCGGGTTATTGAGTTGCAGCGTTTCTCCCCGGGCATCAGAGACGTGTAAGCCCAACTCTTCGAAAAACAATCGTGTAGCCGCATAGTCCCAGATGCTGCCCCCTCCTTTCGGTCTCTTGGGAAATTTGAAATAACAGCCTGTACCTGAGGTCATCACGCCTAAAGCATTTCTGACTGACCCAAAGCCAGTGTGGTATTGGATCCCGGTGTTTTGATGGGCTGCCCATTCATTTAACCGATCTGTTGCTGATTTATAGTACACATCATCTCGCAGGCTTCTGTCGGAGTAAACATGGATTATATCATTTTTACCACCCTTCTCGCGGACAAAGGATTTGTCGTTTAACCATACGCCATCTCCTTTAACTGAAGTATAGCACTCAGCCAGGTCGGGCACATACACCACACCAATTACAGGATCTCCTGAATTAGCAATCAGCGCGATTGAAACGGCATAACCCGTCCTTTTCTCGGTAAAGGGCAAAGTACCGTCCATTGGGTCTATGCACCAGAAATATGCCTTTTCCAGTCTGGACTGATCATCAATGGCTTCTTCGGTCAGCAGGCCTAAGTTATGGGCTTCCAGACTGCTATGCAGATGCCTTAGGATAATTTCCTGTGCTTTTTCATCTATTTCTGTCACTACCTGCGAAGCGAGGGAATTGCCCCCTTTCTTATGTTTTTTGGCATAACTTCGGTCAAACTGCGATTGAATATATTTGCCGGCATCTAGGGCAGCGGTGCTTGCCATCTGGCAAAGCGCTTTCAATTCCTTTTCTGAGAGTATCATTTAATGGTTAATTCGTCAATTACCTGCTGTGTGAGTTTTTTGCTATAATCGTGCATCTTCCAGTGTCCGGGTCTCCAGCCATCCAGAAACCGGTAAAAATCTGCCCAGGCATAGGCATATAGTTCGCGCCACTCCTTTTTAATTTCCTGATAATCAACATGGTTACCCATTGCTGTTTCAAGTTGCTGAAAGTAATGATTAAGCAGTTCATCTTCATACTTTTCACAATCAACTTCATCGAAGCAACTGCTGATCAGGTAAGCAACGTCTTTCATGCCACATCCTCTGCCTACATACTGAAAGTCTACTGCTGCCACCTTACCGGATTGGCCAAAGCAGAAATTGGCCAGTTTGGCATCACCGTGAACGAGCGTTTGGTATCTGGCATTTTTAAGCCTGGCATCTATGCCTTTTGCAGCGTGTTTTAGAGGTATATTCTGCATGCGCTCCCACTCATCGGGCCGAGTATCCAGATGCCAGTAAGTACCCACCGGCCATAACCCCTGAGGTGCCACACCTATAAACCGGGCATGAAAATGAGCCAGCCAGCTAAGGCAGCTCCTGGCATCTCCCAAACTAACATTATCCGGTTCCCGGCGAATATGAAATCCTTTGGCATTCAGGTCCTCCATGATCAGCAGCAGTTCGTTTCCCGCCTCCAGGGCATGATAGCCATGCGGAACTTTGCAGGAGGCATTGGTCATCTGCCCTGCAAACTCCTGGTACCACATCCTTTCCACTTCATATGATCTAAGCTTCCGCTGATGTGACAGGGGTGTGTTCCATCCTCCGGGGTGCCGGCCGGTATCAGGGAATTGAATGTGCTTGACAATTACGCTTGGATATTCACCACCGGCTAAGAAATAGCGTTTAATCTCTCCGTAACCACTCCAGAGCGTTTGCACTGATTCCGTCCGGATAATCGCTGAAGCCCCGGTCGTTGTTAATATTTCCTTGTTTAGTTCCAGCATACGGGTTCAAAGCTGTTCTTTTTTAGCGGGATAGACAAGTATTAGTCTTTGGTCGGGAGATATGAGTATTGAGTGATTGCTGATAAGTTTGGTAAAGCCGCGATTTAAGTTACCGGCGAAAACCCGGAATATCTGAATTGACTTTAGCATTGTTATAAAATCTTAGTATTTTATGACTGCAAATGTTTAAAAATTCAGACATGGAAACACACGAGGTATTCAATCAAAGTCCGATCCTTGAAAATATAAACCTTTTCGAAATAGATAAGCCGCTTCAACACATATTGCAGCAGGCTTCTGTTGAGTGGGGGCTGTCGCAGGTAAGTGATTATGGCAGAACCATGGGTACCAGACAAATGATTGAAAATGGTAAGCTGGCCAATAAATATACCCCCGTTTTTGAAACACATAATGCCCGGGGTTTCAGAACTGACGAAGTGGATTTTCATCCGGCCTATCATGAACTCATGACCCAGGGTATAAAGCATGGGGTGCACGCTCTTCCCTGGTCTGAACGTAAACCGGGAAGTCACTTACTTAGAATGGCATTATTTTACCTGCACGGTCAAAATGAGGCCGGTACCTGTTGCCCTATCACCATGACATTCTCGTGTATTCCTGCCATCCAAAAGCATCTTCCAACGGCAGCAGAATGGATTCCTAAAATACTCTCGAGAGCGTACGATCCTTCTAACCGACCCTATTTTGAAAAACAAGGGCTGACCATAGGCATGGCCATGACTGAAAAACAAGGTGGCTCTGATGTAAGGGCAAATACTACACAGGCAAAGCCTGTAGGCAAAAATGGTACGGGAGAGCTGTACCAGCTTACAGGACATAAGTGGTTTTGCTCGGCTCCCATGAGTGACGCTTTTTTAACACTTGCGCAAACTACGCAGGGTATTTCCTGCTTTTTGCTCCCCAGGTGGCTTCCTGATGGCTCTAAGAATAACTTTCGCATTCAGCGGCTGAAGGATAAGCTCGGAAATCGTTCCAATGCTTCTTCCGAAATTGAATTTGATGGCGCACAAGCCTGGCTGATGGGTGAAGAAGGCAGAGGTGTATCTGTTATTCTGGAAATGGTTGCTCTTACCCGGTACGATTGTATGATTGGTTCTGCTGCACTGATGCGCAGGGGACTAACGGAGGTGCTACATCATATCCAGCACAGGAAAGCTTTCGGCAGCTTACTCGTAGACCAGCCTTTGATGCAAAATGTAGTCGCGGATCTGTGCCTGGAATCGGAAGCAGCTTTAGCGATGGCGTATCGAACCGCAGTTTGCCTGGAAAATGGTGCAAAAGAAGAAGAACAGCTATTGTTGCGATTATTAACTCCTGTAGGAAAATACTGGCTTACCAAACGTACTATCCCCTTTATGGGTGAAGCGATGGAATGCCTTGGCGGAAATGGCTATGTAGAAAGTGGTGTGTTACCACGATTGTACCGTGAAGCCCCTGTAAACGCCATATGGGAAGGCAGTGGTAATGTACAGTGCCTTGACGTAATGCGCGCCATTGCCAGGTCACCCGCAACCCTGGACGCCTTAATCAGTGAATTGGAATCTGCCAAAGGAAATTTCACCATCTATGATAGTTTTATTGACAAGTTAAGCTCCAGATCAGGGCAGTTATCTGAAGGCCAGGCACGGCATTTTGTAGAACAGTTGGCCAAAGCGGCACAGGCATCAGCACTCATAAAAATGGGGCGTGAGGATATGACAGAAGCCTATTGCCAATCCAGGCTTACAGAAAACTCAACAGGATGGATGTTTGGCAGTCTTCCTGAAGCTGTTGATAGTAAAGGGATTGTTCAGGAATATTTGTTTTGAGGTTTGCAAGTTTGAAAAATTTATCAATCACCAAATACTGTGATTACTGGTTTAAATAACCCTGGACTCAGAATACAAGTCATATGCTGCCACGAGTACTTCCCTGCTGTTCAGGGTTTTCTGTTTTGCATAATCATTTAGCTGATCCCTGTTTTCTACATATACAGGTTGATAGTCTGTTTCAAGTTCGTCCCAAATGATCAGCAGATAATGGTAGCTGAGCTTGCTCTGCCGACCATTTTCTAACCAGGTATCAAAGGTTTCTTCATCAAGTGATTTGGGAAAGTCAGCACCATCGAACATAGAGAAGTTGTTTTTAGTATGGTTCCGCAATTTAGACAACTGGATATGGCTAAGCAAATCAAATTAACTGGGGAAATTTTTAATAGACATCATCGTGTTTGCGCCGAGCTGTTTGTGATAGTTTAATCAATACTTTTCTCTGATTATTTTAATTGGGAGGATAGGCAGTTTAATTCCAAAGAATATGTAATAATACTCAGCGCTTGGGTTATACATACCATTTAATGAAAGTGGTATAAAAGTGGTTTCCCAGGTCAGTTCCAGACCTATCAGGTGATCATAGTTAAAAAGAGGCAGCATATAAGTCGGACCCAGGCTAATTACACTTGAATTGTTCCATGTGCCCACTGCAGCGGTAAGCAATACATATGAAGTAAACCCTCCCTGCAGGTTAATGAAAGTATAGCTGGCGCTGATATCATAAAGTACCTTTTGCCTGAAAAATCTTGTATCCAAACCTATAGGGAACATTTGGGTACCTGCTGCCCGGTCTTTTGCAAAAATTTCATAACCGCTGTAGAAATTAATATGAGTGCCTATATAAGTTTTTGTAGGGGCACTCAAAAATGGCAAAAATTCACTCTGCTGTGTGCTGTCTTTTTGTCCATAGCTATAGCAGCATATCAATAAAAGCATTGTAATTAAATGTATTAACTTCATCTTTTTCTTTTCTTAGAATATCACCTATTATCTGCATAGACCTTAAACTTGAAGCTCTAAAATCTTCTTTACTCACCGGAAATCCGATTAACATATTGCTAAGATGCTGGCTGCATGTATCCAGGCTATTGATCAACTTAAGATCTGTCCCGGTATCTAAGGGATTCAGGTATAAATAAGCATAATATTGAGATCGGTTAAGTTCCTTGACGAGTTTAATCAGGCTATCTTGCTGTGTTTCAGTCCTTCCTGCCGGATTAATTGAAATTTCAGTATCAATCCTTGATAAAATTTCTGCCATGCTTTTTAAAGTGGCAAATCTTTCATCATAGTAGGATAGCTTATATTTGCGAACATCCTGAATATATTGATTATAGGAGTATTGAAACAGCCCTACTATTACACCAAAGATTGAAACCAGAATAGGTAATAGTTTAAGCAAGTATTCCCAGAAGCTACTACCGGCTTGTTTATTATTTTCAGGTGGTCGGTTACGCCGGAAACCCTGCACTGTTTTTAGCCGGTCAATCTGTAATCGGTTCAATTTTATATTTATAATTTGTGCGGGCAATTTCTTCCATCAAAAAGACAGTATTATTATAAATAAAACACTGTTTGAATTCCCAGCCTTCTAACCTGATCAGTACAAGGTTGGTTCTTGGGTTAAGAGAGATGTTCCAATTACTTTGCGAGCTTTCTCCTTTTGTGAAGTGATGAAGATTGTTCTCCTGCTGCTCAGGAGAGTCAAACTTGGAACTGTCGTAATTAACTGATTCCAGAGAGGCCCTGTAGAACCTTTGTACCTTCCATGCCCGGTTAGGAAGTAATTCTTCCAGTTCTCTGCATGCTTTATTTTGGTTGCTTTGACCATGCAATGAACCACTGACTATTGTTAGGGTGATGAAAAAAGCAAGAGCTTTCATATCAACTAATTGAAAGGTTAGCAGGAGATAAGCTATGAATTTATTCACGATTTGTCAATACCCAATCTTGGGTATTTTTCCCCTAAAAGAGTGGTAGAAAGCTAATTAAAATTAAAAATAAAATGATTAAAATGTAATTCCTGCAACTCCTGTTTTTCAGAAATTGAACAGGGGTAGCTATCCGGTGTAGTAATCTTGGGCTCTTATCTGCCGGCCGGAGAGTATCACATGTTCCAGAGAACATTGCGATAGGTCAGTCAATTGGTTAGAGTTCGCCCTGTCCTTGCTCATGTTACTTTTTGCCGTGCAATCATAAAGGGCTGATTATAATAACGCTTGCCGGTAGCTTTATACAGTGCATTGGCGAGAGCTCCTACCACAGGCGGAAATGGTGGTTCCCCCAGTCCCGTAGGGTCAATATTGTTTTGTACAAAGTGGACTTCGATATCTCTGGGAGCGTTGTGGTTTCTGATCAGCTTATACTTGTCAAAGTTCTGCTGTTCTGGTTTTCCGTCTTTAAAAGTCATGGCGCTGTACAGCGAATGCCCGATGGCATCTACCGTACCACCTTCCATCATATTGGTGGCTGCAACAGGATTGACGACTATACCACAATCAGCAGTACAATAGACCTTTTCAATAACGGGAGTATCGTTTTCCATAACCAGATCCACCACATGCGCCACATAGCTGTTATGACAGTAATATGCACCTACGCCTCTGCTCTTACCCATAGCAGTTTTGCCCCAGCCGGATTTGTCTCGTACCAGTTTGAGCACTCCGGCATAGCGTTCAGGATCATAATCATTATTGCTGCCTACAGGCTTCTTACCTGCCCTTTCGAGAAGCTCCAGCCTGAATGCGATGGGGTCTTTACCTGCCGCTTCTGCCACCTCATCCAGAAACGCCTGTTCCACACCACCCATAAAGTTGGATCTGGGAGCTCTCCATGCTCCAGTGGTAATATTTGATGGTGTCTCCCATGTTTCTGCCAGATAATTATCCACAGCTCCGGCAGGAAACCGATTTTCAAAGAGCGGACTTTCCGGTATCCCACCTGCCCTTACGTGGAAACCGATAAGGTTATTGTTTGCATCGAGGGCTGCTCTGTAGTAAGCGTGATAGGCAGGCCTGTAGTTGCCAAAGGTCATGTCATCTTCTCTGGTATAAATGAGCTTTACAGGAGCTTTTAATTTTTGAGAAATTACTGCAGCTTCTACAAGGAAGTGTCCGTAAAGCCTCCTTCCAAACCCACCACCCATACGGGTCATATGTATATCGACCTTATCCAGCGGCATACCCAATCGTTCAGCCACGGTTTTCTCCATAAATTCCGGAGTTTGTACCGGTCCCACAAGCTCAGCTTTTTCTGATGTTACATTGGCAAAGAAATTCATGGGCTCCATGGTATTGTGTGCCAGAAAAGGTGCAGTATAGGTTCTTTCTATAACTTTTGTAGCTTCCTTGAAGACCCTTTCAGGGTCACCATCTTTGCGGGCCACCTTAGCCGTGGCCAAACCATTTTCTTTGAGTTTGATAAAGTGCTCCTCAGAGCTTTCCAGTCCGGCAGGTACCTCCCGGGTCTCTTCCTGGCCGCTATAACTTTTAAATTTTACGGCATAAGCATCAAATTTCTGCCATTGTACCTCTACTGCTTTCCGGGCTTTCATCACCTGCCATGTACTTTTACCCACTACTACCACCAGTTCAGGAAAAGCTGATGTATCAAACGGGCCTTGTATATAATCATCTTTATAAGCATTAATGGTGAATACATCTGTAATACCAGGCATACTCATAGCTTTTGATTTGTCAAAGCTCTTCAGCTTCATGCCAAAAGCCGGAGGGTGTATAGTCATGGCTATCAGCATCCCTTCACGCTTGTAATCCAAACCAAAAAGAGGTTTGCCGGTAATTATCTCATGTGCATCGACATTACCTTTTGAAGTGCTGATGATATTAAAATCTCTTGTATTTTTGAGTTGTACCTCATCGGGTACCTTTATTTTTGAAGCGGCAGATGCCAATTCTCCATAACCAGCTTTTTTGCCACTTTTCTTATGGTGAATCATGCTGTTGCCGGCTGTGATTTCACTGACCGGAACCCCCCATTTTTTTGCGGCGGCTTCTTTGAGCATATGTTTTGCAGTGGCTCCCGCCATTCTCAAGCCTTTCCATCCCTGCATAATAGACCTGCTACCCCCTGCCAGTTGTCTGGTGTACAGGGTAGTGTTTAACGGAGCCTGCTCTACTTTTACTGATTCCCAGTTCACATCCAGTTCTTCTGCCACGATCATCGGCATGGATGTCTTTACATTTTGCCCGATTTCCGGATTGGGAGAAAAAATAGTTACTTCTCCTGTAGTGGCGATTTTTATAAATCCGTTGAGCCTGAAAGCCTTTTCAATAGCTTCGGGGGTACTTTTACCTGCCAGTGATGGTATCCAACTGAACTGCAACATGAGACCTGCCCCACCGGCTGCAGTTACTTTCAAAAAGGACCTTCTGTTAAAATGTGTTTTTACTGAAGCCATACTACATTTCTTTTGCTGCTGTTTTTATTGCTCTGTTTATACGTATGTAGGTGCCACATCGACAGATGTTACCATTCATGGCCCTCCTGATCTCCGCATCAGTAGGGTCAGGATTTTGCGACAGCAATGAGGCAGCACTCATGATCTGACCAGCCTGACAATACCCACATTGGGGTACATCATGCTCGATCCATGCCTTTTGTACAGGGTGATCGCCATTCTTTGACAGCCCTTCGATGGTTGTTACTTCCTTATCACCTATTATACTGACCGGTAATGTGCAGGCTCTTACCGCGTTCCCCTCTATGTGAACAGTACATGCACCACATTGCGCAACACCACATCCGAATTTTGTGCCTGTCAAATCCAGGTTGTCCCTGAGTATCCATAGCAATGGAGTATCTGGCTCTGCGTCTACTTTGTGCAGTGTGCCATTTACTTTAATGTTAAATAGTGCCATAATCAGTTTTTTTTTAATTCTCTGCGGGGGCATAAGCGCCTGTTTCAATCCAATTTATCCATTCCGTTTTAAATTCTTCATAACTTAGAGGAGGTGGTGTGCGATCTCCGCCCATGGTCCAGCCTGCTTTAAGCAATGTATCGCTTGCGTGCTCAATCAAATCGTCCATAGACTTATGTCCGTTGAGTTCAGGGTTTACCAGTTGCCTCGCCAGTTCATGAGCAGACTTACCTTCAAATACCATTTTCATATCTGCCGGTGGCAGGTGCCATTTCGGGTTGCCCGGAGGAGCATTATCCAATGGAACACTTTTGCCCTGGTGGCAATTTGAGCATTTCATAGCATATATCCCTTTGCCATCTACCCCTCTTTGAGGAAGCATAGCATGTAAATGACTATCGTTACCCTGCAAGGGCACATCTCCTGACGGATGGCAGTTCATACAGCGCGGATGCATCAGAACTTTATAAACTTTGGCAAAAGCTCTTACTGAAGCTACACTGTCATTTTTATCAGAGAGCCCTTTTCTATAAGCTTCCAGGCTGGTCTGCCCGGGGTTAATTGTAATAGCGGTGGTGAGAAAGAGAATGAATGCTAAGATCAGCAGTATTTTCCATTGAAATATGCTTGAGATCATTTGTGGCGGTAACTTCATGTCAGGCTGTTTGGTTTTCGATCAAATGCTATTTTGCTCTAACCCGCCATGCCTGCTTCATCAGCAAAACAGCATTTATAAGTATAAACTAATTTATTACCAATGAGTTTAAAAAACGATCCACTTTTTTTGATAAAAATACATAACTAAGGTATCATAGATATGGAAAAGGTGACTGGTGAAGTAAGAAAAGCAGTTTTTGATCTCGGACTTTTAAAGGCCTAAGGGTATGTATTCCTCCATGCACATTTCGCTGATTGGATATAACTTGTTGATTAATAACGATTTATTTCGCTTCTTTCAAAAGACTAATAAGCGATGCCAGTGCCGTATTGTCATTAAACTTATTCCAGACTGCAAACAGTTCTGTCTTATGCTGAATGTTGTCCAGTTCGATGTACCTGACCTTGTAGTTATATCTGTCTACCAGAGAATTTGGCACTATGGAAATGCCCAATCCGCTCTCTACCAGTTTAAATATGGTTGGCCCGTGTATAGACTGATGCGATATTTTGGGTATAAAACCATGCTCCCTGCAGAGTGTCATGATCTGCCCGAAGAACATCTGGCTGCTTTCGTTGGGGAACAAAATGTACGATTCATCTGCCAATTGGCCGATATCAACAAAATTTTGGTCAGTTATGGCGTGGTTTTCAGGAAGTACCAGTGTCAGGTTTTCCCTAAAAACACGAAGGCTTTGCATATTGGCCATGAGGTTATTAGATCGGAGAAAGCCAATATCCAGCTCCTTTTTGTCCAGCGCCTGTAATTGATCCTTGTTGCTCAGCTCTTTCAGGTAAAACCGGATGCGAGGGTACCTGGAAGTAAACGCTTTTAATAATCCGGGTAGGTAAACCTGCATGGCAGAACCCACAAAGCCGATCCTTACAATTCCCTCGCCTCCTTCTACCCTGAATTGCCACTGCTCCATGCTCTTCTTCAATTGTGTGAGCACGGCTTCGGCTTCTTCTTTCAACAACTCACCGGCATGGCTGAGTATAACCTTGCGGTTGGTCCTTACAAAAAGCTCATGACCTAGTATAGTTTCCAGGCGTTGGATCTGCTGGCTTAGAGCAGATTGGGTTATAAAAAGCCGCTCTGCAGCGCGGCCGTAGTGCAATGTTTCTGCCAGTACCAGGAAATATTCAAAGTGCCGGACTTCCAATTGATTAGTTAAACTTATCATTACATTCAAAATGTTAATTGAATGTAATTCTTTTAAATAATAATTTTGCAACATGGATTAAATTTTTTGAAGTCATGCAGAGCCATATGCACTCATTTTTAAACTATTAAACTTTTAAAAATCACTTTATTATGAATTTTGACAAGGATTCTTCTCTTGATAAGATTTTGAGCGCGTTGTTCGATCCTTACAAGCAAAATGTACCTGAGGTAAACAAGATTAGCAATGCAATGATCGAAAATGACATGATCGCAGATGAAAGCGACATTATCAATGACCACATAGCATTCCGAACCCTGGGAGTGCCTAATCTGGGTATTGCTTCTTTTGAAAAGATCTTCCTACACTATGGATATAAGAAAAAAGACCCCTATTACTTTGAAGAAAAGAAGCTGAATGCTTTTTGGTATGAGCCTCCCGTGGAGAGGTTCCCCAGAATATTTGTAAGTGAACTTAGGGTTGAAGACTTGTCTGAAAAAGCGCAGGAAATAATCAACAAATATGTCAGTGATATTGATCAGTGCCCTGTAGAAAAAATTGATCTGAATAACACTGATGAGGTGGGTAATTTCTTTTACAAACCACTTTGGGATCTGCCGACGCTGGAAGACTACAAAGCCCTGCTCCAGGAAAGCGAATATGCAGCATGGGTAATCTACAACAGGTATTACCTTAACCATTATACGATAAGCATCCATGAGCTGCCCGACGGTTATAATACGCTGGAGCAATTCAACGCATTTCTTGAGTCTATCGGTATAGTGCTGAATACCGCGGGAGGAAAGATCAAAACCAGCGAAGACGGGCTCTTGAGACAAAGCAGTTCTGTATCTAAAATGCAGGAGGCGACTTTTGCCAATGGAGAAAAAATGAAGATTTCGGGCAGTTATGTAGAATTTGCCGAACGCTCGGTGCTACCTCAATTTAAGGACCTGCCAAAAGAACAAATCACAAGAGAACACCGAAGAGATGGCTTCGAATCAGCCAATGCCGATAAGATATTTGAAAGTACTTATCTGGAACAGACATCGATGGCGTAGCAGCATACAAATACTTACAGACCTGCAGGGTTTCTATCCTTGCAGGTCTTCTAACCAAAAACTCCTAAAACTGTAGAGCTACGGTTGTAATTGATTGTATTTGCAGTAATTTTGCAGTTCAATTTTTTCAACCATGACAGAAGCACCAGAATCACTGAATTTTTTAGAACAGATCATTGCGGAAGACCTTGCCAACGGGTTATCTACTGACAAGCTGCGCTTTCGTTTTCCTCCTGAGCCCAACGGTTATTTACATATAGGTCATGCGGCATCTATTTGCCTCAATTTTGGCCTTGGAAAGAAGTTTAATGCTCCGGTAAACCTGCGCTTTGACGATACCAACCCTACCAAAGAAGAGCAGGAATATGTAGACGCTATCCGGTATGATATTGAGTGGCTGGGCTTTCAGTGGGATAAGGAGTGCTATTCTTCAGATTATTTCCAGGAGTTATACGACTGGGCTGTTGAACTGATCAGGCAAGGCAAGGCCTATGTAGACGGCCAGTCTCCAGAGCTGATTGCCGAGCAAAAGGGAACGCCAACTACACCCGGTAAGGCCAGTCCTTTCAGGGATACAAGCGTTGAAGAAAACCTGGATCTGTTCCAAAGAATGAAGGAAGGTGAATTTGAGGCTGGTACTTATGTATTGCGTGCCAAAATCGATATGAGCTCGCCCAATATGCTGATGCGCGACCCATTGATGTACCGCATCGTCAGAAAAGCCCATCACAGAACGGGTACTGAATGGTGCATCTACCCGATGTATGACTGGGCCCATGGTCAGTCTGATTATCTTGAACAAATATCACATTCTCTCTGTACGCTTGAATTTAAGCCTCACAGGGAGCTATACGACTGGTGTCTTGACCAGATATATGATAACAATAAACTAAGGCCCAAGCAACGCGAGTTTGCCCGACGCAACCTGAGCTATACAGTTATGAGTAAGCGCAAATTGCTGGAGCTGGTACAATCCAAAACCGTTGCCGGCTGGGATGATCCCCGTATGCCGACAATCTCCGGCTTGAGACGCAGAGGATATACCCCGGCATCTATCAGGAAGTTCAGTGAGCTTTCAGGCATTTCCAAAAGAGATGGGGTGACAGATGTGTCATTACTCGAATTTTGTATCAGGGAGGACCTGAATAAAACAGCTACCCGTGTAATGGGTGTTCTGGATCCGGTAAAGCTGGTGATCACCAACTATCCTGAAGGGAAAGAGGAAATGCTGGTTGCAGAAAACAACCCCGAAGATCCTAATGCAGGCACGCATGAAGTGCCGTTCTCACGAGAACTATACATCGAGCGTGAAGACTTTAAAGAAGAAGCCGGAAGCAAGTTTTTCAGACTTACTTTGGGGCAGGAAGTGCGCTTGAAGAATGCTTACATTATTAAGGGTGAGTCTGTAGTTAAAGACGAGAAAGGAAATATTACAGAAATCCACTGTACCTGTGACCTCGATTCAAAATCAGGAAGCGGCACAGAAGCCAGCATGAGAAAGGTGAAAGGTACGCTGCACTGGGTGTCTATTCAACATGCCATAAAAGCAGAGATTCGTGAGTACGACCGCCTGTTTTTAGACGAAGCACCGGACAGCCACGAAGGCAAGGATTTTATGGAATTTGTCAATCCTGATTCCCTTAAAATCATTAAAGAGGCATATCTTGAGCCATTTTTGCAGGAAGCTAAATTAGATGATAAGTTCCAGTTCCAACGCCTGGGGTATTTCACTTTGGATAAAGATGCTACCTCTAAGCACCTAATATTTAACAAAACTGTTGGACTTAGGGATACCTGGGCCAAACAGCAGTCTCAGCCTGTACAGCAAGGCAATAAGCCTTCTCAGCCTGCCAAAGGGCAGCCTCAGGGACAAAGAAGTGCTGTCAACGAGATCCAGAAAATCAGTAAGAAGTACACCAACCTGTCTGGGGACAAACTTGCCAATGCTAAAGCCAGCATTATGAACCTTGCAGAAGGCGTTTCTTATGAAGAGATCCAACCGCTGTTCAATACCGCTGCTAAGAAGGTAGGAACCCGTATTGGTGTTATGATCACTTTAGGTGTATTGCTCAATAAAGGGTTGGTACGCAATTCTGAAATTGATGCTTTTATTGAGGCAGGGTTGAATGATGAAAATGAATTGCTGGCTGAAGAAGCGAAAGCGATAAAGTGATTGAAATAGCAGTGCAATCTTGCTCACAGAATATAAATGAATAGATGGTGGAATGAAATACCATTCCACCATCTAATTTTAATCTCGCCTGTCACTAAATCATCAAAGATTGCCTTTTCCCGGGTCTGTCTCCTCCTACACTATTTGTTTACTTTTCACCCTTTCCAACTACCAAATGAAGAACCTCAATAAAGTTGTGAATTGTGGTTTTATTGTTTTATTTGTGTTTGCCCCAATCAGCCTTAATTCATGGATATGCCCTTAAGATTCTCTTGCCTGATTATCACTCTTTCCTTTTTTAGCATAAGCTATTCGCAGACTTACAATGCTGGTGATACGGTATTAGCGAATGAATATTATCATATCGGAGATTCGACCCTGCAAGCTGCTGTTGATTATGAGGCATCGATTCAATTTTTCAAAAAGGCAAGTAATATATACAAAGCGTTGGGCTTAAAATTGCAATACCTTGATTGTCTAAATAAATTGACGGAGAACTATAGACGGCTTAATCGATTTGATAGTGCTTATTTTTTTGTAGATGTTGTATTGAAGGAGAGTGAAAGCGGTAGCCAGATTGCAGCTAAAGCTTATGAACAGTTAGGTTTTGTTGAAAATCGTAAGAATAACCTAGAGAAAGCTTTAACATATTTTTATAAAGCCTTAAAAATAAGAGAAAATGATTCTTTAACTAATGCTCATGATAGGGTTGATTCCTATTTCGGAATAGGTTTAATAAATGCAAAAAAAGGCCATGATAAAGTAGCGGAAGGATTTTACTTAAGAGCTATAGATTGTTATAAAAAATCTCCATATAAAAATAATTATGAACTTGATAAGTTATACTATAATATTGCCCTTGTATACTCTAGTTCTTTTCAGCACAATTTGGCATTGGAATATAATTTGAGGGCTCTGGCTATTGAAAACAAAATTTACCCACCTTATCATCGTTATATTGCCGACAGCTATATTAATATTGGTGTTAACTATGTTAACTGTAAACGAAACACTGAAGCACATAAATATTTTAATAAGGCTCTTAGTATTTGCAAAACAATAAAAGTAAGCAATGCCAAGATTGCGTTGATCTATTTTAATATCGCAAGTACTTATCAGCTAGATAAGAAGCATAATTTGGCTATCAAAACTTGCCTTCGTGGAGTAGAAATTTTACAAAACGACCCTTCTATTTACGGTAAGACTATTTTAGCTACTTGTTATTTCCTTATGGGAAAATTATATTCCGAACTTGGTTATGACCAACTGGCATTGAAATATTTAAAAAAATCCCTTCATCTACGAAAAAGTATTTTCGGCTTAAAGCATCCAAAAGTAGAACATGTATATGCAGAAATAGGAATGGTCTATTCAAAAAGAAAAGAATATGGATTAGCCTTAAATCATTTGCAAGAAGCATTAATTGCCAATGTAATAGATTTTAATAACACATCAGTTTATGCCTCTCCATCTCTTAGTAATTACATGGATGCAGATGCATTATTTGGCACATTAAGGGATAAGGGAATTACATTTTATGGACTATATGAAAAGAACAGTGATTTAAAAGACTTAGAAACTGCTCTTAAAAATTTTCAGCTTTGCGATAAACTGGTTGACAAAAGGCTTAAATCATATGTAAATGGGAGTGATAAGGCGTTTTTGGAACAATATGCCAAACCTCTCTATAAAAATGCAATTAAAGTATGCTTAGTATTGTTTAATAACACTAAAAACAATGAATATAGGGAGCTTGCGTTCTATTTTAGTCAAAAGAGCAAAGCCAATGTGATTTTAGAAGCTATAAATTCAAAATCGGGTAAACAACAGGACTTGTTGCCGAATAATCTTAAACAGTTAGAAGGTGATCTTAATTTAGATATTTCCTATTATCAGTCATTATGTTTGCAGGCCTTGACTGATATAAAGGATTCAGTAAAATTCAATGAATATAACGAGAAGCTATTTAACCTTAACCGCAAGTTGGACTCGTTAATCCAGTCATTGGAAAAGGCCTACCCTAGATATTATGATATAAAATATAATTACGAAACCCAATCTTTGACAGAGGTTCAAAGTAAGCTTAAGAAGCAGGAAGCACTTTTGGAGTATTTCAGTACCGAAGAAGGCACTTATGTATTCGCTATTAGCAAAGATAGTGTTATTATAGAAGAATTGCCAGCCATTACCAAGGATCAGATAAGTACGCTACAACATAGTTTAAAACCTGAATTTTTTCTTAATAATCAGCAGAAAGCCTTTGATGCATATACTCAAGTGGCTTATAAACTTTACCAGGATCAGGTAAAACCATTACTCAGCAACCTTCCGGGAATAAAAAAACTATATGTTATTCCAAATGGCCCTTTACACCAAGTACCATTTGAACTCCTGCTGTCCGGGAAACCAGACTCTGATCAAAAGCAGCAATATAGTAAATTGCCCTACCTCATTAAACATTATAACATCTCTTATGCATACTCAGTTACCCTTTTGTTCAAGGAGCATTTGCTACCAGACGTAAAAAGGAAATCCTTGGTACTCGCATTTGCTCCAAACTATCCGGAACAGGTAAAGTCCACCGTTGATCTTCAAATATTAGGCAAGTTTCGCGACGAAGTCACACCTTTGAAATGGAACCAAACAGAACTCCAGTCTATTAACCAATATTTTGAAGGTGAGTTCCTTCATTCGGAAATGGCTACCGAGAAGATGTTCAATGAACGGATAAATGATTATGATATCGTTCATCTTGCCATGCATGCCCTGGTCGACGATGAAGATCCAATGAACTCCAAACTTGTTTTTAGCCATGCTACTGACAGCTTAAATGATAGCTATTTACATAGTTTTGAGATTTACAGCAAGCATATTAATACACAACTAGCCGTCTTGAGTGCGTGCAATACAGGTAGTGGAGAATTACATAGCGGCGAAGGGCTTATGAGTCTCGCTAGGGCCTTTCAATATGCAGGATGTCCTTCAGTAGTGATGAGCCATTGGCGTGTTGACGATAAGTCTTCGTCAATTATCATGGGGGAATTTTACAGGAACCTTGCCAAAGGAAAGAACAAGGATGAGGCACTGAGAATGGCCAAACTTAACTACCTGGATCAGGCTTCTCCACTAGGTCAGCATCCCTTCTACTGGAACAGTTTTGTTGTCATGGGAAATATAAAACCAATTGCTCAAAATGAAAATCACAAAGGTTGGTATTGGGCTTTCGGGGGCATAGGGTTGATGTTTTGCTTGTATTGGGTACGGCAGCTTATGCAAAAAGAAAACAATAAATCCAGAGCCCCAGACTGGGTTAAAGGAAGGCTTTAAACTTGCCGGGAATATAAAAAAAGGAAGGGTAGTTAACTCTTCCTATGGATTTTACCTCACCTCTTACAATCACTCCTCCTTCAAACTATCCACGGGATTCGCCCTGATCAGTTTTTGAGCATGGTAGCTTAGGGTAAGCATCGTAATTAACAGGGTGGCAAAAGCGGCAATCAGTGGGTTCAACCAGTCAAAGTCTGTTCTTAATACAAAGTTTTGAAGCCAGTTATTGCCGAAGTACCAGGATATGGCTACAGATACAGCAAACGCTACGGCAAGCAGCACAAGAAAATCCTTTACCAGAGTAAAGTAAAGCGTTAAGTGACTGGCTCCCAACACTTTTCTGATGCCTATTTCCTTTGAGCGTTGTAACGCCATAAAGGTGTATTGAAACGGATAAGTGGCTCCATAGAGATTGAGATGTTATGATCAAAACCCATACCTTGCTAAGATAATTGATTTATGCTTAAACATGCCCTGGAAGGTGACCGTTAATATTGAGTTTCCCTTTGGAAACGCCTCTAACGGAACTCCCTAAATCCACCAGTACACAAAGCAGATCACAGGCAGGTTAGTGGCTTACATTCAGCTATTCATAAAGCAGGGTTTTAAGGTTGTCCTCCGGCTTTCTGTCGATCAACTTATGGAGTGGATCAATTCCGGCCCGGGTTGGCTTCCTATTTACAGTAATTTCCAGTTCTGTATTTTCATTGGTCATGAAGTGTTTTTTCTTATAGATCAGTTCTTCTCCGGCATATATACCTATATCAATCCAATCGTTAATCGCTAGAACTTCTTCGCTACCTGAGCTATCAATCCTATACTTTTGAGCTTCAAGGCTAAGCTTTACATGGTATTGACCTGCATTCGTTCTGTCGTATGTGGCTTCATTGGTTTTCAGTTTATAAATGGTTATTCTTTCAAACAAGTCTTCAATAACATATTGCAAGCTGTCCGGGGTAACACGTCTGAAATACTTTAACAGATCATCGGTTGTAGGATATCGTTCCAATGGCTTTTGAAAACCATTCCAATCCGTTAAAAACTGCTGTAATGCACTATTGACACTATCTTCTGAAATATAGTCTTGCAGTGCATACATATTGATGAGCCCCTTGCCATAGTGGATATAATCCTGCCCCGATTCTACCAGCGCCAATGGCATTTCACAGCTTCTTTCCCTGGAACGACCTTTGAAGTAACGCTCTCTTTGCAATTTTAAAAGCTGCTCTACCTGGGCTTCCGGGAAGGCATCTTTAAACACCATTAGGGCAGCGTATTGTGCAAGTGTTTCAGAAATCATAGACATACCCTGTACATTGGCCGGGTTGACCTGATGTCCCCACCATTGATGGGCTACCTCGTGGGCAGTTACATAAAAAGCCATATCTAAGTCTTCCTGATCGTTAATATCCAAAATAAAGCCCATTCCTTCCGAAAAGGGTATTGTGTTGGGAAATGACTGCGCCCTGTTCTTATATATAGTTGACTCTAATATTCTCAATTGACGATACTGATACTGGCCAAAGTGTTTGCTGTAGTAGTCCAAAGACCTCTTCATGCCATTCATCATACGCTGAAGATTGTATTCATGACCTTTGTGGTAATATATTTCCAGGTCTGCAGTATCTCCTAAACCATCATTTGAAGGAATCCATTGGTCTTTCAGAACCTCGTAGCGTGCTGAAACCATCGAATAGAAGTTGGACATAGGTTCGTCCATTTTATAATGAAAATAACGGCGGCTTCCCTCCTGCCATTCTTTTTTCAAATATCCTGGCACTATGGCTGTTTGGCTGGTGTCGGTACTGATCACCATTTCAAAATTGATCTCCTCGCCGTCCCCACCGGCTTTCCCGTCCAGTACAGCTATGGGGTCATCTATTTTAGCGCTTCTTACTTTCGGTACCAGACCAAGTCCACTACGAATATGATCATCATCCAGCTCAATATCTTCATTGTATCCCACGGTTGGGAAGTGGGAATTATCAAAAAAAGTACCGTTGTAGACCACATGTGTATCGCTGTTCTCTGTAAAACCCGTCGTAGTAAAAGTTTGCCTGAAAGTCATTTTGAGGGAATCACCAGGGTATAGCGGGTGCTTTAATTCATATATGTAATAACTGAAAAGTTCATGTTTATTATTATATGTAGCGCCACCTTCTATATCAAGGTATTCAAGCGCTACCTGGTCGTTCGGCAATTTTTGAATATGGATTTCATTTATAGCCTGGTTATGATGATTGGTAAGTACGTAATCTCCCTCAACCGCATAGTCCCTGTCATACGGAAAAAGATCAAGGTGCAGGTTAACATCTACAATTTTTGGCTGAGGTATATTTTTGTAATGTTGAAGGGTTTTCTCATAATCCGCCTGCAGTGCATTCTGGGCTGGTTCGGGAAGGTAGCTATTGAGTATATTGGTATTGTGGAAAATAAAACCCCCGGTGAGCAAAAATATGATGATTGAGACACCAGATGCCCGTGAAAGAGGCTTGGTAAATCTTGGCTTGCTCAATTTCCATCTCCTGAACAGCCGCGTTTCCGTCCCCCTGACTGACAAAATGATGGCAACAATGAAAAGTAATATGGAAAAAGAGAGCCAATAAAGTTTGAACCATAAATAGGGTTCAAGAAAATGGCCATATCCGTTCATGGCTGAATATGTACCCAGATCTCCTGCCGCAAAAGTATACAGACCATGGTTGAAGCCAATTACCTGCAGCATAATGGAGGAAGCAAAAACAAAGGCCACAACTACCAGATGTGCCAGGAATTTATGATTGACCAATACCTGAAAGAAAAAGCTTATGATGGTAAGGAAAAACAGGAATGGAAAGATCTCACCAAAGAAACCCATAAAATAAACACCAGGCTCATATTGGTAATATCCACTAAAAGTCTGGTAACCTATGCCTGCCAGGATCATTGCCGCAATAAGTACTACGTAGCTGAGGATGAGCCCAATAAACTTACCTGTAAAATTTACGGTATCTGATACAGGCAAGGCGTCATATATTCCATTGACCCGGACATCACGCTCCTGCCATACCAACTCCCCGGAGTAAAACAGAATAATGGCCAGAAAGAACAATATGGTATTTTCCATCAGCTCGCCCACCAGAATATCCGTAGTAGGATAGCTGTCTACACCATATACGGTACCCAAATTAAAAGGCGTGATAACCAGTATGCACATACCGCAAAGTACTATGGCCCAAAATGGTATGCTTTTGATTATAAACCTGAAATTAAATAAAGCATGGTGCAGAAGTTGAATCAAACCAATCCAGGTACCGGTTCTGACAGTAACTGCAGGAATTTCCTTTGTGCTGCCAGTGTGCGAAGGCGCACTGGCAGCGCTGTCGGTTGTTTGTCGCCTTTTTCTTGAGGCTTTATCCCTGACTACCTGAAAGTGAAAGGCATAATATCCGGTAATCAACGCTATAATGCCAATGGCAGACCACATCAGGCGGTTGTAAAGTAGCACATCATCCATAGGAACCATCATGCTGTTGCGCTCTGCCATAGTCCAAAAAGCCGTTGCTATTCTGATGGTTTGGAAGGTGAAAGGTTCAATAAGTGCTGTTACAAACAGGTCATCATTTTTGACTGCAAGGTTCATTGCCAGCAAATAAGCCATGAGAAAAAAGAAGCCTTGGGTATAAACTATAATAAGCTTACGGCTCAGTGCTCCGCTAACGAAAAATATGGCTCCTCCAAAAAACAAGGTCGGCAGTACCAGATAAAGAAAAGGCTGAAGATAATGCCACAACTCAAAGGGAGACAGCTCACTGGCTTTATGCCACGGCATCAGGTCGCCCGCGATCATACCCAAAGGCAAGCCACTGAAAATCAACACCAGTACCACAAAAGACCCCAGGAACCGCCCCAGTAGGTAGTCTCTCTTGGTTATGGGATTTACGAACATCAATGACTCCATCTGCTGATCAAAATCGCGCAATACTGCTACACCCATGATCATAGATACGACCATCATAAAAAGTGCAGAAACGATACCCATGGTTCGGGCAATTACCAATGGGGCATTTCTGCGCAGCGGATGTAATTCACCTTCAAAAAGAAAATCTACGGCTATGGTTGAAAAGAAAAAGAGTATGAAGAAGTAAATATAGGTATCAGGCCGCCTTGACCTGTACTGTATTTCGAATCTGAATATTTCGTATAACATGATTGTTTTTTGATAATTTTTGCTCCTAATGACGCAGAGTCCTCTGCTGGGAAGTATTGTTTTAAATTTTGCTTGTAATGTCGCTGAGTTCCTTTTCATGACACTTTGAGGGAAAATGAATTATGGTTTAATGCCGCAGAGTCCTCTGCGAGAGACTCTGCTCGGAAGTGAGAAACTCTGCTCGGAAGTGGGTTTATAGTTTATAGTTCACCGTTTACTACTTTACCGAATACTGATTACTATTTCACCAAATACCGATTAGTTCTCAACTGATCACCGGCTACCGAAAACCCGGGAGAAGTACACGTCGCTTAGCTCAGCTTCAACTGCTTCAAAGCCCTGACCGGGATCACTTTCACTATAGATGTGGATTACTGGTTTACCTTGTAGCAGCCGTTCGGAGATGACTTCATGTTCTTTTTTATAAGCATCAAGGCTATTTTTGTTAATAGTCTTTCTGTAAATTTTGCCTTGAACCTCTTTTATGGCTTCCTGTGGACTCCCGGTGAGCAGTACTTCACCCTTGTTGATTATGGCCATCCGGGTACACAATTCTTTCACATCTTCGACAATGTGCGTCGAGAGTATCACGATTGCATTTTCGCCCACTTCGCATAACACATTGTGAAAGCGGTTTCTTTCAGCAGGATCAAGTCCGGCCGTAGGCTCGTCTACAATGATCAGTTTTGGGTTGGCAAGCAGTGCCTGCGCTATCCCAAAGCGCCGTTTCATGCCTCCGGAATAGCCCCCAAGGTTCTTTTTCCTGACCTCATATAGGTTTGTTTTGTGAAGAAGAACCTTTACTACCTCTCTCCTTTCCGCACCGTTGGTTAGTCCTTTCAGCACTGCCAGATGATCCAGTAATACTTCTGCAGATATTTTAGGGTACACTCCAAACTCCTGCGGGAGATAGCCCAACATCTTCCTTACTTCCTTCTTTTGGGTAAGTACATCCAGCTCACCTAACTTAATTGACCCTCCATCTGGCTCCTGTAAAGTGGCGATGGTTCTCATTAAGGATGATTTACCTGCCCCATTAGGCCCTAACAGGCCAAACATACCTGCAGGGATTTCCAATGACACATTCTTTAGTGCCTTTACACCGTTGGAATAGGTTTTTGACACGTTCGTAATTGAAAGATTATTCATAGTTCGATTTGTTTTGACCCAACATTAGCGGTAAAATCACTTAGGTCTGAGCATCTGTTGCAGACTATTGGAGTTCGCTTTCAGAAGGCTCTGTGTACATCATGAAGTGCTTTGATCCCTTCCTGGTAAATGTCTATCACCGTTTCGGGTATGTCTGTCAACATACTTGCTCCACATTTATTACTTGACTATTATTGAACCATGATTTTGAACTTGACAAAAGGCAAACGACTGATAAAGAGATATCGCTATTGGTTGATGGCAATGGCTATGGTTGTTATGCTGATATTTCTTGAAAATGACCTGGAGGAGCCTTTTTTCTCTTTTTTGGCTTTTCTCTTTTTTGGGCTCATCGCATTTTGGGTGGCCCGCTGGCTGTTTAACCAGATAAAGTCTACTTTAAAACTGAAAAAGGACAAGGCAAATACGGAATTGCTGCACTTGCAGAGCCAGGTCAATCCTCATTTCTTCTTTAATACACTGAATAACCTTTATGGCCTGATGGATAAAGATGTTGGCAAAGCCAAAAGTATGGTACTTAAGCTTTCAGACATGATGCGGTATAGTATATATGATGGTCAAAAGGGACTGGTTTTACTGGAGCAGGAGGTTGAATATTTAAACAATTACATTGAACTGCACAAAGCGAGGTACCACAAAAAGATCGACATCCGGTTTACCTGTCATATTCAGACGGAAGGAGTTAAGGTCGTGCCCCTGATGTTCATTATATTACTTGAAAACGCTTTCAAACATGGGGTGGAAAACCTTCGGGAAGAAGCTTATATTCAAATGAGCCTGATCGCTAATGAAAACGAGGTTAGTTTTGCCGTGGAGAATAACTTTGATTTGGAAGAGGCATCTTCTACTCACGGAATAGGGATCAAGAACCTGAAAAGGAGGTTGCAACTTGCCTATCCTAAGCGTCATTCCCTAAAATTGAAAACACGCAACGATATTTACAAAGCACAACTTATGCTAAAACTGACATGATCAAATACATAATCATAGACGATGAACATATTGCGCATGATGTTATTAAGGGGTATTGTGATATGCTTCCCGACATGAAATTTCAGCAGAGTTGTTACGATGCGCTGGAGGCCATACAATACTTAAACAAACACACCATAGACCTCATCTTCCTGGATTTGAATATGCCAAAACTCAAAGGCTTTGACTTTCTCAAAACCCTCACCTCACCCCAGAAAGTTATTGTAACTACAGCCTACAGCGAGTTTGCACTTGAAGGGTATGAACTCAATGTCGCAGATTATCTCCTAAAGCCTTTCAGCTTCGAACGGTTTCTCAAAGCTATCAACAAGACATTTGTAACCTCTAAACAGTCCTCTCCCGCTCTGCATGTTGATAATGCTACCAAAAGCACTCAAGAGCGGATTTTTATTCAGAGCGACAATAAGTATGTTCAGGTAATCATTAAGGACATTCTCTATATAGAAGCTTCCGGAAATTACTGCAAAGTGGTAACTCAAGAGGGCATCATTATAACCCGGGACAAAATCTCCAACCTGATAACCATACTCCCTGCAACTGATTTTATCCAGGTACACAGGTCGTTTGTGGTAGCAGCTAAGCATATTAAAAGTATCGAGGGTAATACGATCCGTATTGGGGATGGTACAGTGCCGGTGGGAAAGGTATATAAAATGAATGTGAACAGGCTGTTAGGGCTCTGATCATCAAGGAATAGCTTTAGTAATCACTCTGTTATTTTATTTGAAAGCTGGCGTGATAAGTATCGTCTTCCACTTGTAATTCCAGGCAGGAATCATGGAGTGTAAGGATCTCATTAATAATTTCCTGCCCAAATCCTACCTTATTTCTGATATCAAAATCTTCAAATGAAACAAAATTATCAACAGTATTAGAGAGACTTACAAGCACACTCCCATTATTTTGGCGTTTCATGCTAATGGTTATTCTGCCGTCTGAAGGTGTGTATTTTGTGCAGTTGGATAAAAGGTTATCAAAAACCTGCTGCATACGATCTCTGTCCACTTCTAGTTTTACACTGTCTTCTATGTCAATCATCCAGTTAAGCTTTTTGTCATATTTAAGCGATTTATAATACTCACATCGCGCTTTGAAAATGGTGGAAAAGTCCTGTAGGGAACGGTTAAGTTTTATCTTCCCACTTCCCATTGCAGCAGTTTCCAATATAGTGTGTACCAATTCTAACGCTTTAGTAGAGGAGGTTCTGATCATTTGTACAATATCTTCATTACCCTTGGAGCCTATCAAAGTTGCCAGAGTTTTGATGTTGCTTAAAGGAGCTCTAAGGTCATGCGCTACGAAACCTACAAGTCTTTTCATTCGATCATTGGAATTAAAAAGGTCTTGCTCTTTCTTTTCGAGCATTAGAAAAGCTCCTATGGCATTAGCCATCATAGCTATCAAGTCACGCTCATGCTCAGAAAACCCGTATTTTCTGGGTTGTGTTGAAGAAAAATTAAGTGTACCGAAAAGTTGCCCTTCTATATAAATAGGTGCACTTATGTATGACTCCAGTTTCATATTGATATAGACCGGATGTTTCTTCATTTCCTTAAGTGAGCCAACATGTGGCAGGCCTATGACCTTATTACTTTTTACTACCTCCTTGCAATAAGTATCCTTTACAGGAAATGTTGTACCACTTTCGATTTGTTGCATCTTGGACATACAATGGCATACAAGATATTCTCCATTATTTATTTTGGAAACTATGCCTATTTTCATGTTAAAAATCTGTAACCCAACTTTCAGGTAGCTTGAAATGAGATGCTGAAAGTCAGAAAAATGTGACGTGGTCAGGCGTTGAATTTTTTTAAGATTATTAGTAAGGGCAAGCAATTGTTCTTTCTCGGTTTTGGAAGAATCCATTGAGAAGAAAGTCTTGTTTTCTATGAATTTTGGGTATTGCATAGCCATCTATATTCTTATTAATTTAACAAGATATCAGCTAAAATCTAAAGGAAAATTTATAATTTTTCCTATACTCTATACTTTAGGCTTATGCGGTACTGATCAATAACAGTATCATTTGTCTGACATTTGTTTGAAGTCAAGTCTATGTTGGCAACACTTTATAATTTAGGTTTGCAACTTATTCCAAAAATATATAGAAGAAAATATCTAAATGATAGCTATAGTATCCCCAGCGAAAACCCTTGATTTTGAAACCAAATATAACCACGAGCATACTTTACCCAGATTTCAGAAAGAAGCGCTTGTACTGATAGGTGAACTCAAAAAACACTCTGAAGAGAATATTTCGGAGATGATGTCTATCAGTGATAAGCTGGCTCAGCTTAATGTGGAGCGCTATCATCATTTTACCAAAAAGAAAGATCCTGTACATGCAAAGCATGCCATATTTGCCTTCCAGGGCGATGTCTATCAAGGGCTACAGGCTGAGACTTTTAATGAGAACGAACTTGAGTACAGCCAGAAGCATTTCAGAATACTTTCTGGTTTATATGGACTCATCCGGCCGATGGACCTTATCCAGCCTTACAGACTTGAAATGGGCACCAGGCTCAATGTAGGTAAGCATGCCAATCTTTACGAGTTCTGGCAGGATAAGATAGCAAAACAGCTCAATAAAGACTTGAAGGCCCAGGGAGACAAGATCCTGATCAACCTGGCTTCCAACGAATACTTTAAGTCAGTGGATACGAAGCAACTCAAGGCCAGAGTAATTGATGTAGACTTCAAGGATCACAAGAATGGCGAATACAAAATCATTTCTTTCTACGCCAAAAAAGCGCGTGGGCTGATGAGCCGTTTCATCATCAAAAATCAGCCCACCACTGTTGAAGAGCTTAAAGCGTTTGATTATGAGGGATACTACTTTGATGATGAGAATTCCACGGAGGATTTGCTGGCGTTTAGGAGAGGGTGATTTGATAAACAAGGCTTGCCACCAGGTCTTTCAAGAAACGTTAAATATTTTTTAAATTAATTATTGTGTTTATCCCCATAATCAAACAGCATAAGAAATGGCCGATCTATATAAAAATAAATATAGAATTGCCTCTACACGTCTTCCTGGCTGGGATTACGGGTGGAACGCAGCATATTTTGTAACGATCTGCACAAAAGATCGTGCACATTGGTTTGGCAGGATTGTAAAAACGAAGGACCTCAATTCCCAACAATGCAATTATCCGAAATGGGACAAATTGCCAATCGGTGTTGGTTGGAAATCCCTGAACATTTTCCGTTTGTAAAATTGGGCAATCATGTTGTTATGCCTAATCATGTGCATGGGATCATTATTATTGATAAACCGGACGGTGTGCATTCTGTAGAGACGCAAAATTTTGCGCCTCTACAGAATGCATACACCACAACAACCCCAAAAAACAAATTCGGCCCACAATCCCAAAACCTTGCATCCATTGTACGTGGTTTTAAAATCGGTGTCACCAAAAATTCCCGATTGATCAATCAGGATTTTACCTGGCAATCCCGGTATCACGATCATATCATCCGAAATCAAAAATCGTTTGACAATATTTCACAATACATTATCGATAATCCATTGAAATGGAAAGAGGACAGGTTTTATACCTTGTAATAAGGACAGAATATTCCAATGCCTTGCCATGACTCTGTGTCATTCAGAAGCAAGCACTAGATACCTTATTGTTCCTTACCAAAAGAAGGATCTATTACCTCACTGCCTTTATTCCTTTTAAAAATACCTGTTACCCCTTTTACGCTCGACTTGATAGTATTCTTTCCTGCATCTTTTATTGCGGTCATTACACTGGTAACAACCTTTCCTGATGATTCAAGAACCAGATTTTTTAATAGCGCGGAGGCAGTAATGAATGAATTCTTTCTAATGGTCTTGCGGTCTGCAATGTCCCATGAACCGCAATAGCGCTGGGTTACGATACCTACACGCAAGGTCAGAAAAGCATTGGTAGAGCCCTCTAGCAGGCTATCGGTAACTATATGGGCAGCATGACCTATAACAGGCAGCGACCTTCCGGGGCTGCGGAGTACGGCGTTAATGATGGGTTCTACCTGGCGGGTGATATCTATTTCGTCTAGTTCCGACGCTATAAGAGCGGTAGCTCCTACATTACCATAAAGTTTAACCATGTCCCTCAGCGACGGCCTTTGCCAGTAAATATGAGCCACTTTCCAGATCATTCTGCTTTGGGTAATGAATACGGTTAAAGCATCCAGCTTTCCATTTTGCGAAATAGCCGTAGTAAAAAATACGCTTTTGGCGGTCTGCTTTATAACCTCCTGGGCTTCCTTGTTAAGCAATTCCAGCGCCTGCTTCATACCTTCTTCAGTATTTACATTCAAGCCCGCCTTCTTGACCAGCTTGTTCCTGGCCAGGCGGCTTTTGAGGATCGTATGGTATTGTGCTTCATCCTCATAATTATCAGGAAAAGCAACTGATTTGGGCAGTCGCGCAATCAGGACAAGAGGAATTAGTAATAAAAGGAAAATAGTGACACTGATAAATCCTGTAATGAGCCAGGCAAGTGTTACATTGATGGTGGTCAGGTTGGCATGGAAGGCTATGATCTGGTTAACGGCAAACAGCACAAAGCCAAGGATAAATGCCAGTGAAACCAGTAAGCCTATTTTCTTTAGGGTTTTCATATTGTTTTAGACAGCATAAAGGAGTAAAAGGTTTCAAAAACCAGCTCAGCAACTCCAATATAACCCGATCATTAGCAACGAAAATAAACTAATCCCCTTGCCAAATAGTTATAAAATTGCACCATGCAACCATCTAATCTCAAATTTCTTACCCCATGACCAGAGAAGCACTTAAAGAATACATTCACAATGTACTGATCACCATCCATGAAAACATCAGAGAAACCAGCGACCGCAAAGGCTGGGCTGATGAAGAGGAACTAACCCACATCGAAAGCAGGCTGCTAACCTACAATGAGGTGCTCCAAACTTTTAAGATCATAGCCCGCGAGATGGATTTACCGGAGAGGGAGTTGGGGTTGTGAAAGATTTCCCTCACAACCCATCATAATACCTGAAAAAACTACACTCCTCGATAATCTGCGAATAGAACTTCGTTGATTGATATTCACTTTTTAGCTTCTGAAAGCTCTTTTTATAAGGCAGTTCTTCAGCACCGGCTTCTCCTTTGTAGTACCAATACCGGTTTGACGTTTGGTTGTACATCTGGTTGAGTTCGCATTTGGCCATCATGTATAAGCATCTGGCATTAAGTTCTTTATCGGTTGAGTTTTCAATTACTTTTTGATAGTGCTCATAGGCGTTTTCAGCGAGGTGGTAATCAGTCCTTTTCCTTCCTTCCACATAGTTGAGGTTGTAGCCTTCCCGGTCTCTGATGTACTCTTCAGAGGTACGGTCTCCGGAGCGGTAAGGGAAGAAGTCATAATTGCAGCAATTGCCATCACCGGTCAATGTACCGCGGAAATATCCGGTATTGGAGACGTTAAAGTAATAGTTGGCCAACAGATAGTGTGATAGTTTGCGCTTCCACTGTTTGGTGTCTTGTGTCATGGAGTCTAGTTTCAACAAATTCAGAGCAAGGTCGGCTTTGCTGAAGGTGGGTTTTATGAAAGAATAAACCGATGCCAGGAATACGGAATCTTCCATTACTTCAAGCTCATCACACCCGAAGCACTCCATCATATTGTTGCTAAATACTCTTGCTGAAACAAAGCTTGCTATCCCAACGGCCGGCTGGGCGCTTACCGGGTTATTCTGCAGGTATGGCAATGCCTTATCCGGCTGGGCGTGCAGCAGATAATAACTGCCTTTTATAAATTTGATGTATGCGGCTAATGAGTGCGTCCCGGTTGTAGCTTGCGTACGGGCTATGAGCTGTTTCTCAAAGGCGTTGTATGTACCCTGCCCTGCCAGCTTCTCAAAATCCTCGATAAGCTCCAGAGAGTTGACATAGCGAAGTTTGTCAATGTCATTATGGGTTAGAAAAGCCTTAGCCAGTTGTCCGTTTTTGTAATACAAATGACCCGCCTGATCCTGAATCAAGTGCTTCCAGTTTTGTTTTGTAAGGTAATAATAGGAATCTGTATTGAGATCGCTAAGTATGCCGGCAAGGTAAGCTTCTTCTTTGGCGCCAATGGATTTCCATGAAAAGACCTCATAAATATGCTTAAGGGAGTTGACCTGAACAGTATAAGCGTTAGATTTTACTCCGTCCAGTTTGCTTTTGGCCGTTGGTATGTTGTTTTGTAAAAACGAAAGGTAGGAATCAGCCAGCAGCCAGAAATCCTTATTCTGAGTGTTCTTATTGCTATAGATCGCAGTGGCTAATTGTTGAAGCTCTTTCACTTGTGAAAGTTCATCGTTTTTGAGGCGAGGTAAAATAACGTCCGACAGCCCTACATTGGTTGGCCATGCTTCACGCTCAATACCGTTGAGTGCCCTTACAAAAAGCAGTTCCAGTTTCTTGTCATTAGGTGACACAGCCAGTAGTTCACGTAAACCGCCCAACTCTTCTGTAAAATCCCTGAGGCTTTTGATGGTAATGTAAGTGGCCTGGTCATCATTTCCCTTAAAGTAGGACTTACCCTCGGCACCCTTGTCTACACAAAATTTGTAGCTCAGATAAGCGGAAGGTTTGCGGTCAACACTGTGTTCAAATACTGTCAGGAACATGTAGGCAGCACGCTCATAGTCCCGCAATGAGTAGTGGCATCCGGCAACCTGATCAAGAAGATAATAATCTATTTCACTTGAAGGGGCTTTAGCGGCTCCATGGTTGTTGAAAAAGTCTATGGCTTCCTGGTATTGATCAGAGTAATGCAAAATTCTGATAATCTGATATGCATACCTGGCTTTGAGTTGGTCGTTTTTCTCCTCCTGGTACTTCGACATGCCTTCATTCAACAAAGTGGTAATATCCGAAGGCGATGATTTTTTGATCTTGTTGTACTGCCATGAGTATTCTGCTCTGTAAGCAAAAGCCTCGCTGCATTTTCTGGCAAAATCCATATAGAGTTTGGCATCCTTCTCCAATGCTCCCTGCTTCCCTGCCCAGGCGCTTTGAAACTCAGCCTGGGTTTTGGCAAATAAAGCTTTTGTCACGTCCTCAGCCGACCAGCCGGAAAGTAGTTCCTGCCATTGGGCAATGTTGCCTGAATGGATGTCAACAACCTGCTCACCATCCATACCTTCATAAAACGTATTGCTTTCATCACGAAGGAACGGATAATAAGCCTTATTGGAAATATTGGATTGATAAAACAGGTTATAGAAGAAATACAGGTCACTATCCGGTGCCCAACCGCAGGTTAATGCGGCTTTTGATACCAACAACAGGAGCATAACAGAGAGAAAACGCTTCATAGTTTTTCGAGGAGTTTGGCCAAATCTACTTGTTTTAGTACATCATCGTCAAGATGATACAAAATAATATTATTAAGTTGGAGTTCACTATGCCTTACAATGGAATAGGAATCTAAAATTTCATCTACGCCACTTTCTTCCAGCTTCAGCCGGTAGCCTTTCGAAAGGTAAAACCCGTGGTAAAGCGTGTCTCGTGTAACTTCAAATAAATGACTGTCCAATTGCCTGAAATGTAGTTTGTCTTGCTTTAAAGCTTCCGGCATAGATTTATTCACCAGCCTTATTTGTCCCCTGTTATTTTTAATTACAGTTTGAGAGAACAGCGGCAGGGCTACATCCAGCTTTAACGGATATGTGGTAGTATTATGAATATAGTCATCCACAATATCGGCCTGAATAATGGAATTTTGTTGTTCATCTTTCAGATTGCCCATATTGTATAACATCAGTACACCTGTCTTTGCCGGTGGTATACCGGTCTTGTCTTTATACTTGATCTGATGCAGACGAATGGTTGGCACTACATCCAGGTCCCGGCTCAGCATGCGAATCAACTCGAAGTACTTGTCTCTGGTGGTTTCTGACCAATCACAATCCAGTTGAATCGTTTTGAGTCTTCTGCCAAAGTGATGCAGGCTGATCTCGTCAACCAGTCCCACTATCTGTTCACTGAACCGGTCGAGGTCAATATGATCCTTGAAAGACCTGTTCGTGATAAAAACCACGGGCACAATATTATATGCTTTAAAAGCACTGTCTACCCTGTTCAGCACATAAACCGGATAAACGCCCCTATCTGTCCTGTCTACATCAAAATAGTGCATGTAAAGGGTATTGTCTATCCTGGAATGATCCAGCGCAGCGGAAATGGCAGGATTATGTTCTGCATTGTATTTCCAATGATAGAATGAAATAGTTGATTCCTGACTATCGGTGCAGCCGGAAAGGAAAATAATAAGGACGATATATAAACAGCAGGCTTTCAGGAGATTTTAGTCGGGAGTTAGTTATCTGCTTAAAGCCGTGAAATTATATTTTTTGAGCCATTAAATAAGCGCGTCGTAAGATATTTTTTGATATAAAGTTCCGCTTTAAGCACTAGCAATATGACGTTTTAAACACCCTGGAAAATTGCCTTATTCTGAAAGTTTGGCAAAGCTTAGCCGTTCGGCCAATTCATATGTTCATGGCAATAGGCCGCAGGCACGGGTGGCTCAGGCCTGTTGAGTATAGCAGCTATCTCATCTGCATCTGTCCCTAAACCTTCCGGAATACCGTCGGCATCGTCTTTGGCCCGACGTTTGACCAATCCCATCCATCGCCTACGTAGTTCAGCCCATTCACGGCTTTGGTAGCCATGATCAACAATAGCATCATAGGATCGCATTTCAATATAAATGGTACGACGCACCCCTTCTTTGAGCTTGGCAGGCGAGCCATGGAGTATCATCATGTCCTGTATCAAAATATCACCGGCCCTGGCCGGTTGGCTTACTGAGCCGGGGATCTCCCACCCATAATTTTTGGTCAAGCTGCAGATATCCTGGGCTTTCGTGTGCGTGCCGGGCACATACCTGAGGCATCCGTCATCCTCTTCTGCATCGTCCAGGTAAACGCCGATATTTAAATATGGGAAGCTGCGATTATGGAGAGCATCCTGATGCCACAAAATTGCGGAATCGGCACATTGATGCTTGAACAGGACATCGCATTGCAAAGGCACAGCTCCCGGCTGGCAAAGCACTTCTGCAACGGCCAGTAAGGATGGTGATGAAAGCAGGTTGAGTACGGCATCGGGGTATATACCTAAAAGATCATTACATCGTGTCAGCATGTTAATGCCTTTATTTTCAACTATATGCATATTTTTAGTCCCAAAACTTTGTAAGTCACCAGTGGCAGCCCTCTGGCTTAGCTCATACGTCAAATCCTGCCACTGGCCCAACAGGTTATCCGGAATGGCATTGGGAAGTACAAGAAAGCCATCTTTCCGCAAACTATTCCGCTGAGCAGTGCTAATACCATATGCGTCCATATTCTTTATTGTAATGCTTTTATTCAAGATAAGTTTAGAATATAAATACTACAACCCTGGCTCTCGAATAAGTATATTTTCAAAGTTCCGCTATTTCCATACTTTAATTAATCATTTCTTCATCTAACCATTTGATATTCAAAACATTTTCATTGATAAGGACAAAGGATTTTGCTAACTTTAACACTATTCCATAAACCAGAAAAAATCAGCATTTATTTAAGTCTGTAATCAGTTTAGTTACATCAAACAGGATGAAAGACCCATGGAGGCTCAACCCCGAAAAGGCTATATACTACTGGCCGATATCTCCGGTTATACAGCTTTCATGGCCAATTCTGAGCTGGCCCATGCACCGCTGGTACTAGGTCATATTATACAATTCCTTACCAAAGAACTGACTCCGACTTTACAACTGGCCGAAGTTGAAGGCGATGCTTTATTTCTTTATGCAACCGAAGAAGCTATCACACGGGGAGAACTGTTGATGGAGCTGGTAGAGTCCACGTATATTAATTTCCGTATCAATAAAAGGACAATGTCCCATAACATCACATGTCCTTGCCGGGCCTGCCAGGAAGTTTCAAGGCTTGATCTGAAATTCGTTATCCACTATGGGGAGTTTGTGCTTCAGAAAATAGCCGGAAAAGTTAAGCCCATAGGGTCAAGTGTTAATCTCGCCCATCGGCTTTTAAAAAACACTGTTTCCGAGGCTACCGGCTGGAACGGCTACGTTTTGTTTTCTAATATCTGCATTGACAAAATGGGGATCAGCCCTGAAAACATTTATCATGGAAGTGAAAGTTATAAACACTTCGGCAGTATCAATATAACTGCTGTTAATTTTGACGAAAAGTACCTAGAGTATACTTCTAACAGCAGAGACTATATTGCTGAAAATGAGTCTGATGTAAATGTAGAATACACATTCACTGCCCCTCCGCCGATCATCTGGGACTGGCTTTGCGATCCTGACAAAAGGAATAGATGGTATGCCGGTAATAAGGCCAACTGGGTAATAAAGGACAGGCCCGGTGGCCGCACAGGAACTGAATCTCAAAACCATTGTACTAATTCTAACTTTATAGAGCATGTTCTGGACTGGCGACCATTTCACTATTATACAGTGTGTAATAAGAGAGGCTGGATCAATGCGAAGATCACGGGTGAGTTGGATGAGGTGAATGGTGGCACGCATTTTCAATGGAGGCTCAGGCTTCTGGGCAAATTACCACGACAGCTATTGCGGCTCATCAGTAAATTTATTGCTCACAAGGTTTTGGAGATGAACGCAAGCCTTGGCAATCTCGAATTGCTTAGCAAAGAAAATTTTATGAAATATAAAGATCAGGAAAGAGATACTCATGAAGTTGAGCATCGGAATTTGGCTCAAGTATAAGGATACTATTATCAGGCTCTTCCGGTAATATTTCAAAATACCGGATTATATCATAACCTATTTCCAGTTTTAGAATATGTAGATCTATACCATATACAAAGTACCACTATAAACTAAACCACTATGAAAACAGTAAAGAAAGTAGCCAACCGATTGGTAGAGCTTTGTCGTAATGGTCAATTTGATACCGCCGAAAATGAGCTCTATGCAAACAGTATTTTATCCCTTGAGCCAGATGGTACGCCATCACACCGCATTGAGGGCATTGAAGGAAAGAGGGAAAAAAGCAAGCAGTTTACTGAAATGACAGAAGCAATTCACGCCATAGAAGTTTCTGATCCCATAATTGCAGATAATTATTTTGCCGTAACTATGAAGTTAGACATGACCATGAAGGGCGCAGGAAGAACCACCATGGAAGAAATATGTGTCTACGAAGTGGACAATGGCAAAATAGTTACCGAGCGCTTTTTCTTCTCTCCTACACCGCAGGAAGTATAACTCTTCATTTTTTTGTATTCCGGAATATTAATAGTCAGGTCGCCATGTCAATGTTGCATGGCGGCCTGTCTTAATACAGTGTAATGGGTCGTTATCTGCCCTTTAGTTCGGTCAGTCTTTGTCTGAATACCTGTAAATTTTTGCTTTTGTACATATAAGCCAATTCAACTGCTTTTTCGCCTGCTTCAAGAGCCAGCGTTATATCTCCATTCTTTTTATAGGCTTCAGCCAAATCCATGTGTAGCTGGGCCGAATTTGGGTAATAATCTATACCAAGCTTTGCCAGTTCCATTACTTGCTGGTTTGTTCCAAACCTTTTAGCAGAATGGACCTTTCCTGTCAAACTAAATCCATAACCATGAGCGTTTTCCACCGGATATATGTCAAAACCATATAGGGATGATAACTCATCATAATAATTTATAAAATATTTCTGTGCATAATCTGCTTCTTTGTCCCAGCCTGCCCAACCCGGGTTCCGCCAGATGTTATTAGGGTAGATAGCTTCAAAACCTGACCGGAGGCCTGCCAGAGCCATGAGATAATGCTCCTCTTCATCCATAATGTCAACTTTTATCTTCACCCGATCAGCAGTGTAGTTTTCCAGCCGTGAAAGTGCGTCATTAAATTTCTCTTCAGAATTAACAAACGTGGGAAAGTCACTGGCTGCCCTGGCAAAATAAAAAACGGACTTTGGGTAGTTGGGGTCATTGTTTTTGGATATTACTTCATCAAACAAATCCGAGCCTACTATCCTGTCCCATTCCAAATGAGCGGATAATGCCAGGTAAGCCTTGAAAAGGCCTGGGTGGCTGGAGAAGACCTCAAATAAAAATCCAGTGGAAGGAGAAAGACCTATAACAGTTCTGTGTGAGTTGACCCTGTAATTTTCTTCAAGGTAGGGAATCAGCTCCTGTTTAAAAAAACGAATGTATGCCTCTGGCTTCCCTCCCCACCTTTTGTAACCCACTTCATGTCTTTTATCAAACTCTCCATTGGCAATTCCCACTATGATGGACTCAGGCATTTTACTCCGTGAGGACATATATCTGGCAACTGTACTTGTAGCTTCAAAAAGGTATTCGGCTTCTAAGGCAAACACTACCGGATAACTTTGAACATGTTGATTATACATAGGTGGCAGGGAAATGTACAATTCCTTCTCTTCACCCAAAACCTCCGAGTATATTCTGAGTTTATTTCCGATAATGATGGGCTCTACTTCAGTATCTGCTGATACCATTGTTTCGGGAGGATCATTCGGCTGGGCTTTTGTACAGGCACTTATAAAAACAAGGGAGGTTATCAAAGACAGGGTTTTGATCAATAGCTTCATAGGTTTAATTATAAGGTTTAACAACTTGATTGTAAATTGTTAAAACTTCACTTATCAGGTAAATCTTATAGGAGGTTTAACAAATCGTTAACAGCAATCCTGAAGCTAAAGATGAGGTGAATTTGGAAAATAAAGGCTATATAAAAAGTCTGATACCGCCTGATAACCCAAAGATCGGACGGCATCAAAAGACTTGTTATATAACCCTTACCCGCTGCTGCGTATTTAACTAGTTCAGATCAAACCTGTCCAGGTTCATTACTTTATCCCAAACCTTCACAAAATCGTTTACGAAGCGCTCCTGAGCATCTGAGCAGGCATAAACTTCTGCAAACGCCCTAAGCTCAGAGTTGGAACCAAAGATCAGATCTACCCGTGTGCCTGTCCACTTTACTTCACCGGTTTTACGGTCACGGCCTTCAAACTCATGCTGGGCATCAGAGGTGCCTCTCCAGGTAGTGCCCATATCCAACAGGTTCAAAAAGAAGTCATTGGTAAGTGCTTCCGGACGCTTAGTGAGTACACCATGCTTAGAATGGTCATAATTGGTGCTTAATACTCTCATGCCACCATAGAGAACGGTCAATTCAGGAGCCGTGAGCGACATCAGTTGTGCCCTGTCTATCAACATTTCTTCTGCTGATGTAGATACTCTGCTGTCTTTTCTCAGGTAATTGCGGAATGCATCAGCATTGGGTTCCAGAATTGAAAATGCTTCTACATCTGTCTGCTCCTGGGAAGCGTCGGTACGTCCGGGTGCAAAAGGCACGGTCACATTTTGTCCTGCATTTTTTGCTGCTTTTTCGATACCTGCACATCCTCCGAGCACGATCAGGTCAGCCAGGGAAACCTTTTTGTTACCAGATTGTGCCTGATTAAACGATTTCTGGATTTCTTCTAAGGTTTTAAGCACTGTTGCCAGCTCGGCAGGGTTGTTCACTTCCCAATCCTTTTGCGGAGCAAGACGAATGCGTGCACCATTGGCTCCACCACGTTTGTCAGAGTCACGATAGGTAGAGGCTGAGGCCCATGCTGTGGTTACCAGTTGAGACACTGACAGGCCAGAATCCAGCAATTTGCTTTTGAGATCAGCTATATCCTTATCATTGATCAATTCGTGGTCAACGGCAGGAACAGGATCTTGCCAGATCAATTCTTCTTCTGGCACCTCAGGACCAAGGTAACGCGAAAGAGGCCCCATATCACGATGGGTCAGCTTATACCATGCCCTTGCGAAAGCATCGGCAAATTCGTCAGGGTTTTCATAGAAGCGCCTTGATATTTTTTCATAGGCAGGATCCATTCGTAAAGAGAGATCAGTCGTGAGCATGAATGGTGCATGTTTTTTAGAAGGGTCATGTGCGTCGGGGATCGTACCCGCTCCGGCTCCATTCTTAGGCCTGTATTGATGTGCTCCGGCCGGGCTCTTGGTCAACTCCCAATCGTATTTGAACAGGTTTTCAAAGAAACTGTTGCTCCATTGTGTCGGAGTAGCAGTCCAGGCTCCTTCCAGACCACTTGTAATGGTATCCCCTGCATTACCTTTACCAAAAGTACTCTTCCAGCCCAGGCCTTGCTCTTCGATACCGGCTCCTGCAGGTTCTTTACCTACATATTGACCTGGGTCTGCGGCTCCATGGGTTTTTCCAAATGTGTGTCCTCCTGCGATCAACGCCACAGTTTCCTCGTCATTCATAGCCATACGCCCAAAAGTTTCGCGGATGTGGTGTGCCGCTTCAACAGGATCAGGGTTACCGTTAGGGCCTTCAGGATTTACATAGATCAGCCCCATATGCGAGGCTGCAAGAGGATTTTCCAGTACGTCTCCGGCGTGACGCTCCTTGTTGCCAAGCCACTCTCCTTCCGAACCCCAGTAGATGTCTTCCTCCGGTTCCCACACATCTTCACGTCCTCCGGCAAAGCCAAAGGTTTCGAATCCCATAGACTCAAGAGCACAGTTACCTGCCAGGATCATCAGGTCGGCCCAGGAGATCTTTTTGCCATACTTTTGCTTGATCGGCCAAAGCAGCAGACGCGCTTTATCAAGGTTAGCGTTATCTGGCCAACTGTTGAGGGGTGCAAATCGCTGCGAGCCTGAGCCCGCTCCACCACGGCCATCTGCTATACGGTAAGTACCCGCACTGTGCCAGGCCATACGAATAAAGAACGGACCGTAATGCCCGTAATCGGCAGGCCACCATTCCTGTGAGTCGGTCATCAGATCATAAAGGTCCTGCTTTACAGCTTTCAGGTCGAGGCTTTTAAACTCTTCTGCATAGTTGAAGTCTTCTCCCATAGGATTAGACAAGGAAGAGTGCTGATGTAAAATTTTCAGGTTCAACTGATTGGGCCACCAGTCACGGTTGGTGGTACCATGGCCGGCTGTGAACTTGACAGCCCCACTCATAAAAGGGCATGTCTTCTTCGATTCATTTGTGTCCCAGACCGGGCTGTCAGTGGCTACATTCCTGTTTTTTTCGTTTTCCATATTGATAAAGTTTTGAGGTTAGAGGTCATAATCCATAGTACTAAGAGGGTTGTCGACAATACTTAGTAATTCATTAGTTAAAGATACCTTTTTATAGGGCCGGGAGCCAGTTTTATTGATTCTAAAAAACTATACCATTATAGACAAAAGCTATACCTGTAGAATGGATTATCAATAATGGTAAGGGGGTCGACTACCCTATTCTCCTCATTTTGATTAATTTGCGCTCTAATGCCTACTTCAGATATTATTTTAATTATACTTAGTGGCCTTGGGGTCGTTCACGGATTGTTCCTGGCTGTTTTCCTATGGACATACCCGAAAGGCAATGTATTGGCCAATAAACTGCTTGGACTGTTGCTGATCGTTTTGTCATTCAGAATTGGCAAATCGGTCTTTCTGGAGTTTACAGAAAACCTGGATATCAAATTTATCTTTACAGGGCTGGGCTCCATTTTCGCCCTCGGGCCTTTGTTTTACCTGTTTGTTCTGTCGTGTAGCCGCAAGGATTTTAACCTCAGGCCTGTACATATACTACATTTCATTCCTCTTCCTATAGCCGTTGGCTTTGGCCTGTGGATAGAGGAAAGCCATCTGACCATGTTACCTATGGCATTTTTTGTCTCTGCCTTTGTAGCCTATTATCTGCACTTTCTGGTATACCTAGCCATATGCTATTACTACGCATCGAAGCAAAGAAAGGAAGGTCTTGATGCTGAAATCTTCCAATTTTTGAGGTTATTATTCCTTGGCCTCCTGATCATCTGGATGGTTTATGTACTTAATCTGTTTGATGAACAGGTTCCTTATATTATAGGACCTGTATTGTATTCCATCGTAGCTTATACCGTCAGTTTTATTGTTATCCGCAAAGGGTACATGCAGAAAATAAGTCATGCCAAATACCAGACTACTGTCCTTTCTGATGAGCAGTGTGAAGAACTGTACTCCAAGGTTATGCATTTGATGAATGAACAGGCTTTTTACAGGCAGGCAGACCTGACCCTGAAATCGTTGAGTGACAGGCTGAAGGTAAGTACTCAGGTATTGTCTATGGTAATCAACAAGAGCAGCCAAAGGAATTTCAACAGCTTCATTAATAATTTCAGGATTACTGAGGCCGCAAACATGCTTGGTAATGAAAAGTATGCCAATCACACTATTGCTGCCATAGCGTATGATGTAGGTTTCAACAGCATCTCCAGCTTTAATACTGCCTTTAAAAAGCAAACCGGCAAAACGCCTTTAACTTACCGGAAAGAGGTATTGAAATGATCTTTTAATCTTTCGAAATGATCATTTTGAAAGACTTTGTCCTCTCATAAAGCCTCATTTGCTAAAAAACAGCAATTATTATGTCAAGGAAGAAACGAATCATTAAGAGAGCATTAATAGTTTTTACAGGTCTGGTTGTATCAGTTATTGGTTTTGGATACTGGTTTATGAGCCTGCTCCATCCTATCGATCCTGCGCTTTTAAATATGGAGTCCACTACTCCGGATGACCTGTCTTATGTTATGGAAAACAGGCCTCCATATCGCGGGAAGATACTGGCCGTGGTTACTAGTTGTGGTGCAATGGGCGAAAGTAAGAAGGCAACAGGTTATGAAATGTCGGAACTGGCCCGAGCCTATTATGTATTTGTGGCCAATGGGTTTGAGGTAGATGTGGCAAGCCCTAAAGGTGGGAAACCGCCGGTGGTAATTGATGATGAGGATATGGGCAGGTTTGACCATGCCTTTTTGAATGATACTGTTGCCCAAAGCAAGGTCAGCAATACTATTGCCATGCAGGATGTTAATCCGGAGATCTACGAAGCCATTTACTTTGTAGGCGGCAAAGGTACCTTGTTTGATTTTCCTCAAAATCAGTATATCCAATCTATTGTACGCCGGTACCATGAAGAGGGAAAAGTGGTTGGTGCAGTATGCCATGGGCCAGCAGCGCTGATCAACGTCAAGTTAAACAATGGAAATTATCTTTTGAAAGGAAGGCCTGTGAGTGCTTTTACCAATCAGGAAGAGCTTTTCCTGATCAAAGATGCACGGTCAATATTTCCGTTTCTGCTTCAGGATAAACTGATAGAACATGGCGCTGATTTCAAAGAAGGTCACATGTACCTGGAACAGGTTGTGAAGGATGGGAACCTGATCACAGGGCAAAACCCGTGGTCAACCTGGGCTGTGGCCGAAGCCATGGTAAGTCAGTTGGGCTATGCCCCCAAGCACCGGAACAAAACGGGAGAAGAGCTTTCAGTTGAAGTGCTGGAAACTTTTGAAGTATATGGGTATGCTCAGGCAAAAGCGCTTATTAATCACTCTAGCAATGCAGAACAGGCACCTATAAATCGGGAACTTCTTGCCGTGCATAGCATTTTGGCCGCTATGCAGTGGGATGTAGTAAAGGCAGTTAAAATTGTCGGGCTTTTGAAATACGTTAAATCAGTGGGCAATAGGCAACAAAACGAGTCCTCAAAGACGCCGGGTCCTCCTCGAGAGACATCGGCTGAGAAGTAGTTAGTAAAGTAGGCAATAGGCAAAGGCAGTAGGCAAAATATGACGAAAATTATGAGGGTTACTTCTTATTACTACGTCACCCCAAACGCAGCGCAGTGAAGATTTGGGGTCCCCGGATCAAGGAGATCCCTGATATTTTCAACTCATACAGCGATGAAATAGCCTTCAATTAAGAAAATTCAGGGATGACGGGTTTTGAGAGTGTGTGATAGTCAGCAAGTACAATTCTGCCTCTAAAGACGCCGAGTCCTCTTAGGAGAGACAATCGGCTGGGAAGCAGTAAAGTAAAGTAAAGTAAAGTAGGCAATCGGCAAAGGCAGTAGGCAAACTGTGCGAAAATCATTAGGGTTAACTGGCAAGGTTTTAGTAAAACAGCCATTTACTCCTTGCTCTAATTATCAGCCGCTAAAAGAATTTCAAAATATTTTGCGTTTTATATACACAAATAATATCATTGTTTATATTTGCGCCACTATGAAGCACTTATACTTGTCAATATCAATCCTGTTCCTGCTTACCCTAAGTGCCAAAGCACAGGAAAGTACGGATTCCTTAATTTATGAGCTGGAACCCATCACTGTTTCAGAAGCTTACATGGCTGATGATGCAGCTCCCATTCCATACCAAAATTTAAACATGAATGCTCTGGAGGTAAAAAATACCGGTCAGGAGCCCTCCTTTTTGCTTAGTGAAACCCCTTCGATGACGGTTTATTCTGATGCAGGAAGTTACCAGGGCTATTCATACATCCGGTTAAGGGGCATAGATCAGACGCGGATCAATATGACACTGGATGGGGTGCCTTTAAATGAGCCTGAGGATCAGGGGGTATATTTTTCTAACTACCCTGACTTCCTTAATTCAGTAAGCAAGGTTCAAATACAAAGGGGTGTTGGCACCACTAAAAACGGTATTGCCAGCTTTGCGGGTAGTCTGCAGTTCAGTTCTCCACGCCTGTTTGACGATTCCTCGAACACGTCATTCGGGCTTGGCTACGGTTCATTTCAATCTTATCGGGCTTATGCTGAACATAAAAGCCGAAAGCGCAATAAATCTCTTTATCTGAGAGGTTCATGGCTTAATTCGGATGGGTATAAGTATAGGTCTTCAAATACTTCAAAATCAGTATTTTATGGAGCGGGCATCTACAATAAAAGGAACAAGTTTAAGCTTATAGGCTTTGCCGGCAACCAGCAAAATGAGCTGGCCTGGCTGGGTGTGTCGCAAAGTAAAATTGATGAAGACCCGAGAGCCAATGCCAATACGCAGGAAAACGATGAGTTTACCCAGTCGCTCACTCAGCTACAACATGAATATTTGCTGAATGACAGGATGACCATCAGTTCCAGCATCTACTACAACTACCTGGAGGGTAATTACGATTTTGATCTCAATAACTATTTGGGTATGCCTTCAACTTCTGAAATGCTCAATTATGCATTCCAGTCACACTTCATCGGTGGGTTTTCAAACGTCAATTTTCAAACCGATAAGCTTGAATGGACGGCAGGCATTCATTTGAATACCTACTCAAGAGAACATGTTGGCAGTGATAATACCGCTGGCGCGTTATACAAAAACACGGGCTATAAACCGGAACAGAGTACTTTTGCGAAGATGTCATACGCCTTGTGGGATGAGCTTACGCTGTTCGCAGATATTCAATACCGCCATACCAGCTTTGACTATGAAGGTAGCGTACCTTTCGGGAAAATGGACTGGAGTTTTGTAAACCCAAAGGGTGGTGTTACCTATCGCCCTCAGGAAAATATGGACATCTACTTTAGCGTGGGTAAAACCGGCCGGGAGCCAACCCGAAATGACCTGTTTGGTGGTTGGGATGATCTTCAGGCAGACGATTCCGGTGCCCCTCTGCTTTCTATTTACGACCCTGAATATGTGGTGGACTATGAACTGGGAGTAAGGATGAACAGGAAAGATGTATCCCTGTCTATCAACATATACCACATGGATTTTGATAATGAAATTGTACTCAACGGCCAGTTTGGCCCCAATGGCCTGGCATTGAACAGCAATGTAGACAAAAGCATCCGGCAGGGCATAGAAGCCAATTTTGTTTGTAATTCGGTAAGGGCCTTTACTTTTGAAACCAATCTTTCACTAAACAGAAGTGAGATTGAGCAGCAATCAGAGAATTTTGACCCTATTCTTACACCGCCGGTAATCGTTAATCAGGATGTATCTTATACCAGAAGGCATTTTGAAACAGGAATTGGACTGAGATACCAAAGCAGCTCATACATCGATTTTGCCAATGAAAATGAGATTGACGACTACCTGCTGGTCAACTGGCGGGCATCTTATAAATTCAAAAGGGTGACGTTATCAGCGTTTATCAATAATGTGACTGATATTATTTACTACAATAACGCATATGTTGATTTTGACGGCATCAATAAATATTTTGTACAGGCACCGCGTAATTATTATGGCATGATCACTTATTTGTTTTGATGGATTTCTTTGATATTAACAACATCGCCTTTGAGGTTCTGGGCTATCCATTAAGTTATATCGAACTGGCAGGCACGCTATTCGGCTTTATCTCTGTAGTGCTTGCTGCCAAACCGAGTGTTTTGACCTGGCCTACCGGTATAGTGAATGAAGCTGCATTTTTCATTCTTTTCTACCAGGTACAGTTGTATTCTGATATGTACCTCCAGTTTTTCTTCTTTGGGGTTACGGTTTATGGCTGGTATTATTGGAAGAAACAGGACAACGAGGCTAGTGTAAAAAAATTAACGAACAGATGGCGATTGATTTATCTAACGGTGCTTATGGCAGGAAGTGTCCTAAGCGGTCTGCTTATGACACAGATACACCTGCTGTTTCCGCTGGTTTTCACTAAGCCTGCCTCCTACCCCTTTGCTGATGCATTTACCACTACAGCGAGTATTCTTGCCACCATACTTCTTTCCAGAAAACGCATCGAGACCTGGATTTTGTGGATACTGGTAGACATGGTCTCAGTTACGCTTTACTTTTTAAAGGGCATCCATCTGGTGGCTATCGAATATGTTGTTTTTCTGGTCATTTGTATGATCGGTTATTTTAACTGGAGGTCGAAATTATGAAACGTGGCTTTACATTTGGCAAATACCTGCCCTTTCATACCGGACATGAGGCCCTGATTAATTTTGCCCTGGATCACTGCGACGAACTCATTGTACTGGTCTGTGCCAGTAGCGCTGAATCCATTCCCGTAGAGGTAAGGTCTGGCTGGATTTCCCAAACCTATAAGGACAATCCGCGTATTCAGGTTATTGATTTTAATTACGAAGAATCCATTCTGCCCAACACCTCGGTTTCATCCGAAGAAGTATCGGCACTATGGGCCCGTAAATTTGAGGAATTACTACCCAAAATAGACATACTATTTACATCTGAGCCCTACGGAGACTTTGTATCAGCATATATGGGTATTCGGTCAATAATATTCGATAAGGCAAGGAAACAATGGCCCGTTTCTGCTTCCATGATCCGGGAAGCTGTATATGAAAACTGGCATTTTCTTCCGGATGCCGTAAAGCCTTACTATCAAAGAAAAGTGGTACTGTTAGGCACTGAATCCACAGGAAAGAGTACAATGGCCAAATACATCTGCGAAGCTTTCAATGCAGCCCTGGTAAGTGAAGCCGGCAGGGATATCATACCTGATTCCAATGACTTTACTTTTGACCAGTTAAGGCTCATTGCCGATACCCATGCCCGGTTAGCCACTGAAGCCACCAAACTATTGAAACCACTCACTGTACTTGATACAGACATTCACGTTACCCAGTCCTACGCAAAATTCAAATTCGGTGAATTCCTGCAAGTAAGTGATGATATCTACGCCGCAAATAAGGCTGACCTGTACTTATACCTAAGCGCCGACACGCTCTACCTGCAGGACGGTACGCGCCTGGTCAGGCACGAAAGGGATGCCTTAGATCGCTCCCACCGACTTACTTTAGATGAGTTTGGTATTGATTATGTAGTTATTGATGGAAGTTACCCCGAGCGCGAGAGCAAGGTCTGCGACTTAATTACCAATATGCTTCCTTAGATTCATTAAAGCATATAAATTCATTTTTACATAAATTATTTCAGATAAATATTTATTTTACCATGAATTACGAATCATGGTTCATTTGCAGGTAGAGGTTAACACTTGTCATTAACTTAAACATTCATTTGTGAAAAGATATCTATTTGTTATTGTAATGGCAGTCTTAGCCGGATGCGCAGGCACAAAAGTTACAAAATACACAGGTACGCCAAGGTTGCTGGCAAACTCCACGATCCTGTTTTTGCCAACGCACGGTATATCCGATTATAAATCACAAGACCTTTGCGAAGCGGCCAGGAGGTTGTTAAAAGACAATAGTCAGATACTTTACCTTCCTGAAGAGGAATACAACCTGACCAGGGCAGGCATGGGTAAGGAAGAAATAACAAAGGCTACTATGCTGGACACTGGCAGGTTGGCCATGATATGTAAAAAGTTACAGGTAAGATATATTATAGGCACGGAAATTAGCAGTCTAAGGAGCGGCGGCTCTTATGGGGTTTATTCAGAGGCTGAACTTGATCCTTACAACAGCACGTATAATATGGATAACGAATCAAATAGTGCGAGTTTAATGTTTTCTATTTACGATGCACAGTCTGGGTCTGTAGATTCGCGATTTTCTGTCAAAACGACAATTAATCCCTTAAGCATTCATGATGATGGTGGTGGTGAATCAAGGGTCAATTTAACCAATCAAATGACTGCGCTGACCACTGCGTATGAAAAAGGCATAAAGCTTATCAGGAAGGAAATGGTGTCAGCAAATAAATAAGCTCTTCTAAAATTCTACACGGTCAGTTTAAACCCGATCACCAGTACATCATCAGTTTGTTTATGGTCACCTTTCCAGGTCGCAAATGCTTCTTCCATTTTTGCTTTCTGCTCATGCATCGGAAGTTGATAGATTTCCCCAATCAGTGATTTAAACTTCTTGCTCATAAATTTCATGTTGTCCGGTCCGCCAAACTGATCTACAAAGCCATCGGAATACATATAGAAGTACATCTCTCCTTCCAGGTCTATGGTGTGCTGGGTAAAGCTGGCAGGTACTTTTCTGATCCCTCCGATCGGATGTTTATCTCCTCTGATCTGCAAAACTTCTCCTTCTTTAATATAAATAAGATGGTTTTTTGCTCCTGAAAAATAGAGCTGGTCTCTATCCGTATCGATGACACACAGAGCCATGTCCATACCGTCTTTATTGCCGGTTTCTTCCTGCTTCAGCGCAGTAAATACTTTACGATGCAATTCATGCAGTATCTTATCAGGTTCATCCACATAGGTATTTACAATGCTGTCGAGTGCATTTGAGCCGATCATCGACATAAAAGCGCCTGGCACGCCATGGCCTGTACAGTCTACAGCGGCCACAGCTATTTTCTCGTTGTAGAGTTCGTTGATCCAATAAAAGTCACCGCTCACCACATTTCTGGGCTTAAAAAGCACAAAAGACTGCGGCAGCAATTCCTCAATTTTTTCTTTACTGGGCAGCATAGCCTGCTGAATGCGCAGACCATAGTTGATACTGCTTTCAATATCCAGTTGTTTCTTGTGGATTTCTTCGCTGGCCTTCATTTTGTCTTTATAACCCTTATAAACTACGACACCCAGAAGTCCTACTAAAATCAACCCGATGATCAATGAATTGCGCACCAGTTTATTGTTTTCCAGCTCCGCTTCTTTTGCCTTCAATGAAACATCTGTAAGTTCCTTCTCTACGTTGAGCAGGTCAATTTTAAGCTGCTGCTCCCTGCTGATTTCTGCTATCTCCTTAAGAGAGTCAGATACTCTTTCAAGTACCTGTCCCCTGCTTTTCAACTCACCCTGGAGTGAATCGGATACCTTTTCCAATACTCGCCCCCTATACTGGAGCTCCTCCTTTACCGAACTGATTTGCTGCTCCATAGTATTCAGCTCCGTTTTTCTTTCCAGGTCCCTGTTGATCAACGCAATGCTATTTTCATATTCTGCTGACTTGGCCTCATTACCCATTGCCTTGTGGTTTTTACTGAGCAGGGAATAACATTCCTTTTGCAGATCAAGGTCGTTTATTTTAAGCGCAATGCTCAGGGCTTCCTCAAGAGTACTGACTGACCTTTTGTTTCTGCCTTTCCGGAAATAGCTTTTGCCAATGTATAACCCGCTACGGGCCGCTGCTTCCTGATCGTTACCTGACTTCGCATATTCAAGGCTTTTTTCAAAACTTTTTATAGCATCGTTGTACTCGCTTGAATTAAACTGTACCAATCCAAGGCTATACCAGCCATGCCGGGCACGGTCTTTTAGTTTATGATCTTCCGACAGGTCTATACCTTTAGTGAACAGATCCATAGACTTTTGTGGATTACCGCTGCCCCACGCTTCAGAACCCATCTTAAAATATAAATCAGCAGCCAGGGTGTAATCCTTATTCTTCAAAGCAGTCTCCACCTCCTGGTTTGTCTGGGCCACAAGTAGGTTAGTACAAAAAAATGACAGGGTCAACAGGCAAAAAAGCAAAAGATTTCTAAGCATACAGGTTTTACAGTGTGAATGATACATGCAAGCTTCTAAAATAGAAAAAATTAGAAGTACTTCCTATGGCATGGCTATGCTAAATATGGAATATGCTCGTGATGTCTTCGGCTGGACTGATAAATATCATCTCAAGGTAATGACTGTGACATAAAAATTTATATCATTAATAAAAACAAGAGCCTGCCACAGACCGACTCTTGTTTTTTAAAAAGCTTAAGCATTACTCCGACCTTAACCCCTTCACCGGGTTCATCATGGCCGCCTTAATGCTCTGATAACTTACTGTAATGATTGAAATGGACACGGCCACCAGACCCGCAACTGCTAACATCCACCAGGTTACCTCTACCCGGTAGGTGAACTCTTCCAGCCATTTCACCATGATGAACCAGCCCAAAGGCATGGCCAAGGCTATAGCCACAGCTACCAGCTTTAGAAAGTCGCCGGTTAGTTGGTACGTGACCTGCCTGACGCTGGCACCCAGTACTTTTCGTATGCCTATCTCCTTAGAGCGTTTTTCTGCATTGAACGACGCCAGTCCAAACAGTCCCAGGCATGCAATGAGGATGGAAAGCACTGTAAAAGTCAGGAATATATTCCCTAGCCTCAGCTCGGCCTTATAAGTTTCATTGAAGGACTCATCCATAAAATAGTAGCTGAAAGGCTGCCCCTGCACAAGCGATCGCCAGACTTCTTCAATTTGAGAAATGGCATCCGTAAAATTACCAGAACTCAGCTTCACGATCATCTTTTCAGGATTTCCGCCCAATGTCATACTCAGGGCGCCGATATTGTTCTTTAAAGATTCAAAATGAAAGTCCTTAACCACGCCCACTATTGTCAGGTATTCCATGTTTTCTTTATCCTGACGATGAAAATCTTCCGTTAAACGCATGCCAATCGCTTCCTCGGGAGATACATCCAGCATGGCCACGGCTGTTTCGTTCAGAATAATAGCGCTGGAATCGGTGACGTGGGCCTCTGAAAAGTTTCGTCCGGCAATGATTTCCAAACCCAGGATAGGTGCATAATCATAATCAATACCCCACTTTCCGATGATCAATCCTTTCTCCGAATTCAATACACCGTCAACGAATGATCCTTCTGTGAAAAAAGTAGTACCACTCCTTCTGGAGGGTGTAGGCAGATAGCTGCTCAATGATACCTGCTTCACCTGACTTATCCGCTTGATTTCTTCCCTGAATGGCTCCAGTTGTTTGCCTGCCGCCGAAACATCGTCCAGAACAAGTATCTGATCTTTTTGAAAACCAAGATCTTTATTCTGAATAAATTTCACCTGCTGAAAAACCACTATTGATCCGATGATCAGAAACACTGAAATGGTAAACTGTACAACGACAAGGCCATTTCTGATCCTGCCTCCGCTGACTTTGTTATAACCGCCTTTAAGAACTCGCGCAGGGGCAAAACCTGATAGAAAAAATGCGGGATAGCTGCCCGACAGCAGCCCTAAAATCAGTACACCTGATATTACCATTGCCCAGAATAAAGGGCTGGTTAATGGTATAATAATGGACTTTGCAGCCAATGTATTAAACAAAGGCAACACACCGGCTACTATAACAAGGGCCAATACCAGCGCAAAGCATGAGATCAATACTGACTCAGTGAGAAATTGCCTGACCAGACTTAACCTGCCGGAGCCTAGTACCTTTCTGACGCCTACCTCTTTGGCTCTTTTCAATGAATGTGCCGTGGAGAGGTTCATAAAGTTAACCGAGGCCATAAACATCAGGAATACACCTATGCAGCCAAGTATGTAGACGTTCTTGATATCGCTGTTCTGGTTAAAGTCTCCCTCTCTGTTGGAAGTATACAGGCGGATATCAGGCAGCGCAGTAGCATTAAAGCGCATGAAGTTACCTGTTTGCTCTTCATCTGCACGAGCTTTTTCAATGGTTAAACCCGGCACGAATGTCATAGCCCAGGGAATGAGATAGTTTTCCTTTACTGTGCTTAAAAACCGTTGCAGGTCATCAGCTTTAGCATCTTTATGAAGCTTGACAAAAGTTGGAAAATACCAGGTATTCCATGCTGTTGTTTTTGCATCTTCAAAACTTTCCATAGATATAAATACTGAATAGCTTCTCAGAAAAGAGTTTGCCGGAAGGTTGTCAATGATACCGGTAATCTTATAAAGTTTATCATTGTTCATCAGTAACTCCTGGTCCAAGGCGCTTTCGTTTCCAAAGAGATTCCTGGCAGCAGACTTTGTTAAAACCAGTGTATTTGGCTCCTTTAGTGCTGTTTTAGAATCGCCTTCGAGCAGGTCAATACCAAACATTTCAAAAAAAGTGGAATCAACCGCCGTCACATATTTCTCCTTGATATTCAAGGTTGCCTCTGGTCGCTTCAAAAGTATGCTCCTTACCTCCCGAAAGCGGGTCACTTGTTCCACTTGCGGGCAATCCTGAATCAGTACTCCGCCCATGGGACCTGGTGCAGAAGCGTATTCTTTATACTCCCCGCTGGTTTGATTGTCTATATTTACCCTGTAGATCCTGTCAGCATCAGCAAACATCTTGTCAAAACTGAGTTCATCATGGATGTATAAGGCGATAAGCAGGCTCCCTGCCATACCAATGGCCAGACCGAAGATGTTCAAAAAGGTGAAAAATGGTTGCCGGGTAAATCCCCTGAGGGCAATTTTGAGGTAGTTTCTATAGATATGTATGCCTGCAAATGAAGTCCTTCTTTTCACATGCATGAATTCCTGGTCAGCAACTCCCTCAATCTCTCCAAATTCATCTACAGCGAAATTAAATGCCTCCTGTTCGCTATATCCTTCTGCCAACAGGTCATCGATATGATCACGAAGGTGCACCTCCATTTCGCGTACCGATCCGTCATCAAAAGCTTTGTGCTTTCTGAAAGTTTTGAGCCATTGATTTATGGCCTTTTCTAAATCAAATTTCATAATCACTGCTGTTTAGGTTGTTTTTAAACTCCACACCTGGTCAAGTACGGCATTGACCTGTTGCCATTGCTTCTGCTCCACGAGCAGCTCTTCCTTACCTTTAGCAGTAATCTCATAGTACTTCCGGGGCCTGGTGGAATCGTCCTCCATTACCCAGTTCGATTGAATAAAGCCCTCTTTTTCCAGCCGATGCAGTACCGGATAAAGCATACCATCGGAATACTTCATTTTACCTCCAGACATTTCTTTGATCTTTTTGATGATCAGGTAACCGTAGCTACTCCCCTGTTTGAGTATGCCCAAAATGATGGGTTTCGTAGAGGCCGCCGTTAAATTTTTGGAAATCATATGTTGTTATACTTTGGTTTTTGAAATACTAATTTAAATTATATACATAGAATACCAAAGTATATAGAGAATAAAATTATAGTTGTCTTCTGAATCATGACTACTGTTGCCCAAACGTGCCGGTGTTTATGACGCCTTGGTTAATGGTAGAGCGTTACCAAACTTTTGAAAGTTTAGTAAAGATGTGATTTAGCCATGTAAGCCGACCTCACTCAATTCACCGTTTACGATAACTTGCAAAAACTCCGGTCTCCGGTCTTCCACCTTAAGTTCACCAGATACTGTTTCCCGTTTACGCAGCCACCGATCACTGAACGCCAAACCCTACTCCCTCACAACCACTGCCCCCTCTCTGGCTACCGCTACGGAAAAATACAGGATACTTACTCCTGAAAGCAAAAGGACAGCAATAGTCGTCCAGTTTTGGTAACTGGAGACACCGGAATCATGCAAGACGTAGATCAGGCTAATGGCGGTGGCCAGTATTCGGATTACTTCCAGTGGTTTGGCCCATGTTTTTGATTCGAGGATAGCTCCCCAACTGACGATCATCATAAAGATACTTGCTGAGAGTATTACGCGATGCCAGTATTCGAAGGGCAACTGCAGGTTAATGGTGAGATATAATACTACCAACCCCAGTCCAATCTGTGCTATCAGGTATTCTTTAGACTTTTGCATTGGAGCGCTTACGTATTTAACCTGCTCGGAGCGGCTGTAGCCAATGCGGCCTCCTTTAAAGTAAGGTTCAAGGTCTCTCGGTCGCCAGCCAATGGGCATGAACCAGATCCTGATTTTGTCCCAGAAATATTTGGTGGCTTTGGCATCTCTCCAGAGCTGGCTCCAAAACTGGAAATTGATATGTATAGGATCCCAGGTCCTGGGCGGGTGGGTTACACCATAGCAGACTTCTTCTACTTCTTCTTCGTATGACCCGAATATTTTATCCCAGATGATCAGGAATTCGGAGAAGTTTTTATCAATATACTGGGGATTGACACCATGATGAACCCGATGGTGTGACGGCGTGACAAAATACTTCTCCCACCAGCCCATTTTATTAATTACGGCTGTGTGGTGCCAGTATGCCAGCAGCAAGTGTACCGCTGCCATGGAGTATACAGCCTCCGGACTAAAGCCTATCACAACCAGTATCCAGTCAAAGAAGAGGAATTGGAACAGTCGCTGTGTGAAGCTTGCTCTGATGCCTACCGACAGGTTCATCTCTTCCGAAGAATGATGGGGCATGTGAGCGGCCCAGAAAACATTCATAGTATGGCCTAACCGATGGAACCAGTAAAAAACAAAGTCTTGAAGTAAGAGCAGCAATATGAGCGTATACCAGGTGGCAGGTATCCGTAAGGGTGTGAGCTCATAAAGCCAGCCATAGAACTTGTACACAAAAAAAGCTACGGCCAGGTTTACACATTGGTTACCGATGCCCGTGCCGAGATTGGTAACGGTATCCTGAAATGGATATTTTCCATTCTTCACCCGGGCGCAATAAATGATTTCAGCTACAAGTAGTATCACCACAATGGGCGTAATAAAGGCATAGACATTCATAAAATAACAGCGATTTGGTTTTCTGATAAATTTATAACACCGCCTATGGTATAGTCAATGCCAAAACTGCCTTTGTGGCGAATTAAACTGGTTTTGTGGTGAATTACCCTAATTCAGCAGGGCTTTGATGCCGGCATAGTAGGTTTTGGACAGGGGAATTTCCTCTTCCAGCTTATCCAGTTTGAGAAATGCCTTCTTTTGATTGCCTTCCACAGCCACAAGGTATAACGGATTGATGAGGTAACTTCTGTGACACTTGAGCAAGTCTGGCAGCTGTTCTTCCACCTGTGAAAGGGTACTTCTGAGCAATGTTTCTTTGAGAACCTCACTTTCTGTAATATATTTTATGATCACATAGTTATCCGATGATCTTGCGTACAGGATTTTTCGCCAGTCCATTTCCAGCACATCGGACTTTACATTTCCCTTAATCACAACCTGATATTGTTCGGAAAGTTCGTAAAGGCTGCCGTAGTAATGTCTCAGCCAGCCTATAACGGGCAAAAACAGAATAGCAAACGGCAGTGTTACCCTGCCTGTAAAAGAGAATAAGCTGCTCCAGTAGTAAGTCTGCTCCTTAATTACCACCAGGTCGTACCAGTAGACCCCAAGGGCTGACAATAGAAAAAATAAAATGTACATCAGAGATTCATCACGCAGCGTCCAGCGTTTCAAGAAGTAAAATATAAGTGACTCTGAGACTAATACTATTGAGTACGCCAGCAAAACACAAAGACAATAGCCTAGTATTAGCATTTTGGGGCTTTCACCGGTCTTAAATGGTTCAAGGAATAACAGTACGAATGATATACCCATAAAAAACAGAAGGCTGATCCATAGCTTGGTTTTCCATGGCTTTACATATCGATACGATTTTCTTAGTGTGTAAATGTTTCTTGCCCGACCCAATGTTAGTGCCATATTAGCTTACTGCCAGAAAAATGAAGTGTTAAGATAAAAAATCTTTATCAAACATCACTTCAGGAGCCACATCGCAATGAGTTGATGGTATTCATGAGCCGTTCTTCGCTACAATAGTGCCCTACATCGCATAGCTGTATACACATGCAATTCCAATTCAAACACTATCGTATATATTGCAAAACCCCATATTAGATTAAACTACACTTAACATGGAAAGAAAGGAATTTTTGAAAACATTGAGTCTGGGAAGCATGGCTTTGCCTTTATTGATTCGTTGTAATGGTGACGATGATGGAGTTACTCCTACCTCAACCACTGATGACGTAACCAGCGAAGATACCGCCGCTGATTGTATTGAAACCGCCTCTGAAACGGCAGGCCCATTCCCATCCAAAGATCCGGCATCACTGCAAAGACTCGACATTCGTGGGGACAGAACCGGCATATTGATGGATATTGAGATCACCGTACTTGACCAAAGCAATAGCTGCATACCGTTGGAGGGTGCAATTGTGGACATATGGCATTGTGACAAAGATGGTTATTATTCGGAATATGGAGGTACAGGTATGCAATCTGCGGATTTCACCAGTCAGCATTTTCTAAGAGGACGCCAGATAGCTGACGCCAATGGCAAGGTTGCTTTCACCTCCATCTTTCCAGGGTGGTATACCGGCAGGTCTACCCATATTCATGTTCATGTTTATGATGCAGACGGCAATTCATTGCTGGTAACCCAAATTGCCTTTCCCGAAGGAAGCAGCAGCGCTGTCAACCAGGTAAATGCGGCATCAGATGCCGGCTACACCAAAGGCATGAGTGGTTATACCACTAATTCCACTGACAATGTTTTTTCAGATGGTGTTTCTACCGAGCTAGCTAATATTTCGGGAGACGTTTCTTCAGGATTTTACCTGACACATTCTATTGTTGTTTAATCAATGATCATTACCGGCAAATGCAGGGGGCATTGCTATATGGAGTCAATTTCGTTTCATGTAAGCAATGCTTTCACTATTTTCGGATATGCGTAACAGAAGTTTTATTATCTGGCATATTCTGGGAGTAGCCTGTTTTCTGGCTTTACCAATTATACTTTCTCCACATCCTCCGGAGGAGAAAAACTTTCTCTACTCTATGCCTACCTTACGGGATTTCATTTCAAATTTGCTGATGATTGCATTCTTCTATGCCAATTATTACTATTTTATCCCCAAACTGTTTCTTTCAAAGCGATATACTATCTATGGTATACTTATCTTTGCTGCCTTCGGGATGATCATACTGCTGCCTTCATTTTTGACAGGTGTTGTGCCCTGGCATGTAGGGGATGCTCGGATTATGCCTACTCCGGACATGCCTGTCAGACCGGAAAATGTGAATTTCATAACGGTGGTCAATCACAATATCCTTTTGTTTGTATCTGTTATTCTTTTTTCCATTTTGCTGAAGGTGCGCGAACGATTGTTTAAAGTAGAGGCTATCAAAAATGAGATGGAGATCAATACGCTAAAAAGTCAGATTAACCCACATTTCTTATTTAATACTTTAAATAGCATATATGCTCTAGCTTTACGCGATCATTCGCCTGATGCTGCTAATGGAATTTTTAAGCTATCAGGGCTTATGCGCTATGTGGTAACGGAAGCAGATGAGGATTTTGTGCCTCTCAAAAAGGAATTGAATTATATAGATGACTTTATTGAGTTACAAAAGATGAGACTGGGACCACAAGTGGAGTTAAATTATAAAGTTGAGGGCGACACGGATGGTAAGTATATTGCACCACTCCTGCTTATCCCATATATAGAAAATGCTTTTAAGCATGGTGTGAACCCGGATGTAGATTCTCGCATTGATATTCACATTAAGATTACCGATGAAATGCTGTCTTTGGTAGCAGAGAACAGCAAGGTGGCTGTAACACTTGAGGCCCATGAAAAAAGCGGGTATGGCATGGATATCGCAAAATCAAGGCTACGCCTTTTGTATCCTTCATTACATCAACTAAATTTAAAAGACTCTGATAAGACTTACCGGGTCGAGCTAACTTTAAATATAGATAATGATAAAAGCCATCGCCATAGATGATGAACCACTGCCATTGCAGGTTGTCGATGGTTTTTGCGCTAAATGTAGCTTTGTTAATCTGCAAAATACCTTTACCAGCACCTTAGAGGCTAAGCGATTTCTGGCTGAACATGATATCGACCTGATATTTCTTGATATTCAGATGCCGGCTATTACCGGGATTGACTTTTTCAAAGGTCTTGATCAGCAATTAATGGTAATATTTACGACTGCATACAGTCAATACGCAGTTGAAGGCTTTAATTTAAATGCCATTGATTATCTACTTAAGCCATACGATTTTACACGTTTTATGCAAGCTGTTAATAAGGCCCGGGAGTATATGACATTCAGGCAGCAGGGAAAAGACAAAGAACAGTCAGAAATTTTTATTCGGGCTGACTACAGTGTCGTGAAGATTCAGCTCAACGATATTCTTTTCGTTGAAGGTCTGGCTGATTATATACGAATTCACCTGGATAACTCCAGGCCTGTAGTGACCCGAATGCCTATGAAAACCATTTTAAACGAACTTGGAGATGGTTTTTTAAGGGTACATCGCTCCTACATTGTACCCTTGGGTAAAATTGAAAAAGTCAGAAATAAAACGATCTTTATTAAGGACAAGGAAATTCCGATCGGGAAAACATATAAGGCCGTATTTGACCTCCGGTTTGATTCAAAGTGATTATTTCACACCATTTAATTGCGATCTGTAAAGTTCCAGTTTAGGGTCATTGTTCTTTTCAGCTGCTTTTACAGCTTGCTTATAGTTTATTCTGGCCTGTTTCATGTTACCCTTGTGCTGGTAAGCCGTGGCCAGTCCACTATACATCAGAGCCATATATTCATCATCCGGATAGAGGTTAATCCCCTGGGTGAAATAATGAATAGAATTGTCGAAGTCCTTATGCTTAAGGTAGAATTGTCCGAACCTGTTTTGCCAGTAAGCTGAGGCATATCTTCTTGTGGAAAGCACCTCTGAGAACTCGGTCATAAACAGCTGGAATGCCTTAAAATTATCACGACGCCATGCCAGCCAGATCAGGCTGTTTTTGGTATTGCTATCTACATCTGTTGATAATCCGAATTGATCACCCCGCCGTATGAAATAATTCCTGATCTCCGGGATGCCACCGAAGGCATTGAATTCATCGATACTGCTAAAAGCCAGGGAGGCGAAATTGCGATAGTAGAATTTCAGGCCTTCGTAAATAGAGACATAAGCTAAAGATTCATGTATTTCGCTGTCAAACAAACGGTATTCCCACACCAAATCGGGCAAATTGCTTTGTGTAAGTACCGCAACCGACTGGTTTGAGGCATCGATATTGTAAATATCTTTGATAGTATTGGCTATATAAAGATGCTTTTTACTCCCTTGTGTCTGCCTGGCCATAGCGTCGGTCATTTCCGGGGTAATGTATGTACCGTTGGTCGCAATAGCTCCTTTGAACACACTACCGTCATCGAATAGCAGGCTGGTGACCAGGGCTGCACTGCTTTCCCATCCAAATAGCAGCCGTTCAGCAGAAGTACGATATTTTGCATCAACAAATGAAACCACCTCATTTCTGATGAAGTGTCGGAACTCATCCCAATGATAGCTATATATGCTATCCCTTTCGGGCCTGGGCATGTTTATACCCACTATAATCATTTCAGGAAGCAACAGTTCACCCCTTAGTGTCTTTTGAATAGCAACACCGTTATAGAAATACCACTGCCCATCCATGATATAGAGTGTTGGGTAATGCTTGTCCTTGTGCACATCATAACCGGAAGGAAGGTAGATAAGAACATCCCTATCTGCACTTAGTATGTCGGAAGTTATGGTATGCGCTTCTATGTTGGGTAATGCATGCTGGGAGTGCGCGCTGACAGCCATTAGAGCAAGAATAATTGTGAGTAAGGCTTTATTCATGGTATCCGGTTTTTTTCCTCAATATATTCTTTCGGCGAGGAAACTGAATATCTATGGCATTGTTTAACAAATAGTTAACAAAACCTCAAATTAAACTAACTGGATTCTGTTATACACAGGACTTTGAAGTTAGGAGCAAAAGCACTAATTTCTAGGGTTAAAAAAAGGTGTAGCTTTTGATCAGTAAAGTTCTCAATATCGGTGTTCGCAGAAACCAGAATTTCAGGGAGAGGAGGATTGTCCAGGTAATTAATGCTATTACTTTGATTATTGGCCCTACCCTGATGATTTTGAGTATTGTCAACTTTGCCATTGGGGAAACGCTCAATGCCTATATTCTCCTTACTTTTAGCCTCATTTACTTCTCCAATATTTATTGGAATGAGTCAGGGAGGTATATCATTTCTAAAGTTATCCTGGCCTATCTTATCACACTCAACCCTTTTTTACACCTGCTCATCAACGGCTATACACCTTCAGGGCAATACCTTAGTTATATGATTGTTACGATCATATTGGTAACGGTCACCACATTTTTGTTTAGTGGTAAGACTGATAGAAAGATATACTTCGTAACCCTGTTTTATTATTTTTTCTGGGTTTGTTTCATAGATAAAATCATTTATGCGCTTTCTGACCCCAAGCCTCAGATAGACTTTTTAATAGAAAACTACTATTTCTACAAAGCTCCCACCATTGCCGGCCTTTTGATAGTCACTTTAATCATCAATATATTCATCGGCATCATTAACCGTTATGAAGAGGTGCTGTCTGACAAGAATCGGGAACTTGAAAAACGGGTGAGGGAACGTACCAAAAAGCTGTCAGAAACTTACGATCGAATCGTTAACCTTGGCTTTATCACATCACATGAGATCAGAGGCCCACTGGCCAGTATATTGGGCATCACCAGGCTCTTCATCCACAATAAAAATGTACATGGCCTTGAAGAGGAGATCAATAAACTACATGAGAAGTCAGAAGAAATGGACCGGGTGATCAACCGCATGACACGCGAGCTGGAAGATTCTCCGGACTCCAGGGAATTATATTAAATCCTCCCTTGAGGACGGTTTTTCTCCAATGTGAGCTTGGTAAAGCTGAAGTTTAATTTTGTTCGTTGCCATTCCAGGCCAATTCGCCCCTTGATCAGAAAAATGTAAAGACAAAGAAGCCCGCAATGGAGAGGAGATTCCCGATTTTTAATTTTGAGGTGTCCCGATATTTCCTTCGGGACACCACTCTTTACATTTCACAGCTCCATGATATTGTCAAACAGATTTTCATCACTTCGGGTACCGTAGGGATCTATGCCAACGTGTGTGGGGGCTTCGTCAACAATAATGCTACAATGAACCCTGTCTTTATCTATGGTATGCGGCTTCAGATACAGTATGGAGTGCTCCTCACCTACTTCCTTTGGGTGCTTTGTAAAAACTCCAATCATTATTGGCTCATTGATGCTAATAAGCTTGCTTTCACCATTTTCCATCGTATTATACCGACGCGCAATAACCTCCATGTCCACCCTGTATTTGCCGTTTTTCAGGGCGGTAACTGAGGCCTCTTCCACAGACAGGTTGTAAGTAATTACTCGCTTAAACCAGTCATCTATCAGAGTATGGTATTGCTTTGGAGTAGCACTGTGCAATGCATCTATAAGCTCCGGCGATGCTACCAGCAGTTCATCATGGCTGCGATATTTGTCGGTTAGTGTACGTAGCACCTGGTTAACCTTATCTTCACCTATCAAATCTCTTATGGCCATCATAACCGTAAAGTGCTTGCCATAGGCCAGGTAATGCTCACCATCCTCCAGGTAAATGGGAGGTTCGGGCTCAGAGGCAAAAGCATGTCCGTTGAAATAGGTATGATTTGCCGTTTCGGCGATCTGCCAGACTGCCCCTTTGCCGTACATTTTTTCCATTACCACAGCCTCAGTATATTTAGCAAAGCCTTCCACAAATATAGATCCGCCCTGTACTATTCGGGGTGTGAGTATCATACCCCACCACTGGTGTGCTACCTCGTGAATGGTCCGCTTACTTACGAGGTCAAACCCGCTGGTGTCACGGATATCAACCAGGTAAAGCCTGTCTTCTACCATACTGATAGTGCCAGGTTGCGCCATCCCACCAAAAGAACGGCTTCCCGGCACCTCAGCAATACGGATATGATGAAAGGGATAGCTGCCAAAATTCTCCGTACAATATTTCAGGGTCCGGATAGTACTTTCTTCCACTTTATCAAGGTTATACTCATGTCCGCGATGGTAATACTGCTCTATTGAGATGTGCTTATAGTTTGTTTTTCGTACCTCATAATCTGCAGAGAAATAGGCGATATATGGCAGTATGTTAAAAGGAGCTTTATAATGGAAATAGTTTCTGCCCCCCTTCTCCCACTGCCTGAGCAGGTTCCCCACGGAAACTACTGTTTGATCAGTGTCAGTAGAAACTATGGTTTCGAACGATGTTTTACTGATCTTGATGTCATCTTTGAGCAAATGGCTCTCAATATTTTTCTCATGCTCTCTTTCCGGCAGACCACGCTTTTTCCTTTCGTATTCATTGCTGATCTCCATACTGCTGCTATAGCCCAGCATGGGTTCGTAGTCTCTAAAAGTGATGTATGTGCCATTACTGACAATGGCATGATCTACCTCATAAGCGGACGACATTCTGGCGAGTTCAAAAGTCATGGTCACCTTTTCGCCCGGCCCGATGGCAGGATCAAATTCAAAAAGATAAGCCCCGTACGCAGTATCGCGAAGTGCCAGCCTGCCATTCCCAATAGCTATGGACGACAGCGCTATTCTTTCATGAACGAACACTTTCTCCAGAGGCTGATCATTGTTGTTTACCAATGTGTGACGACCATGAATGGTATACCGGTTCTCTTTTGGGTAAAGGTCAACTTCGGTATAAATGTCGGCATGGGTTAACCGGTCAAGGCTGTCGTATTGCTTGTATTGTTTTTCATATTGCTCCTTCAAGTCCATATACCCGGTTGAGCTGACATACTCGTTTTTAATATGAGTGTTGTAGTAAATCACCGATGCAGATGAGATAAAGGCCATAACCAGTGTGGCAAGTACAATGCGCTGACTGGCGGTCCACCCCTGAGATAACCGGCTGAGCCTGAACTTCATATTTACTACTACCCCACGTTGCATTAAGTGGAAGGCCAATAAAACCAATATCGCTCCCAATGACCACCAGTAAATGCTATAATGGTGAAATGCCGTGGTTTGTATGGAGAAACCATTCATTTCCGTATATCCTGGGGCTGGATTGATGCCAAGCCTGAGCATTGGATGTTCAATACCAATATGATGAGAAAATGTTCCCAGCATAAGAATCAGCAAACCGGAAAGGCCCATACCTACATATTTATTGGGTATCACACTTTGTATAAATAGTGCAAACAAACAGTAAAAAAGTAAGCCAGAGCCCTGGTAGTAAAACATAGCAAGGTACAGGTCCCACTCAACGTGATAGTAGCCGGAGTACCACTGAAACAGTACAGATATCAGTATACCGGATATTATCAAAATACATGGTAACATAAGTACAGTTACCAGGTTTGATAGAAAAAATATAGTATTGGATACCGGCGTAGCATCAATTATGCCGGCTAATTTAAAATCCCTGTTTCTCCAGACGATCTCTCCGCAATAAAATACAATGAGTATCAGCGAGAGCAGTTGCAGTGGCTGAGCCAGTAACCCGATCAGCTTATTGGTAAAAGGGTATATGCTATCATGGTAATCTCCACCTCCTGCAACTCTGAAATAAATCTCAGAAAAAGCTATTATGCCCCATATAATCATAACTCCAATGAAAGGCAGACTCTTGAAAACAGCTTGCAGATGGCTGCCTGTCAGGTGCATAAATGAGCCCCATTGGGCTGAAATATCGCTGCTTACTTTTACGGGTTTGTAAGGTTTTGCTGTTACACTTTCCATTTTGGGCTGCTGTCTGCGCTGTACTTTGGCGTTAGGCTTGCGAAATGAAAATTTGTGGTAAGCCGTCACCAGGCATATTGAGGCCAGAGCAACCCATATCAGCCGGTTCCAGAGCAGAAAACCTGTAAATGAAAGCACCTGATTATTCTTTTGATGTGCAGTCCAGTATTGGGTTTGTTCAAAGAAAGGTGCCAGTCCAAAAGGGTCTGCCAGGGATGCAGCCATGAGTCCTTCCGGGCTTGCGGGTACCGATGAGGCTATAAGTGGTGAATTCAAGGTTATAGAGCTGATCATATACAACATATATATGAAAACTCCGCTAACATAGGTAGCAATGCTGTTTTTGGTAAGCAGAGCAACACAGTAAACCAGCGCAACACAAATGAAAATATTAGGCGCGGCAAATATTAACCAGGTCTGCAGGTAGTTTAAAACATTGAATGTGGCTACCCTTGAAGTGTCCAGCGACGGAGAAAAAGTGCCTGCTATATGACCGATCAGAAAGGCGGTGAAGGTAAGTAAGCTAAATACATATACACCTGTAAGTCGGCTCACAAAGTATTGCCATTTGGATATAGGCGTGCTGTATAAAATACCTTCCATAGTATGTTTGCTGTCCCGGATCACCCCGCTGATAGCAAAAAACATGGCTATAAATACACTGCCAAGCGTCATAAGGCCGGTGTAAAAATGAAGCTGATAACCCGAGTTAAAGTTGACATTGGCCGGAGCATGCCCCATGCTGCCTATAAGCAGGCCGTAAGCCAAAAATACGAGAGATAGCAGGAACAAGGCACGCTGCCTGCGTTGGTACAAGACCTCGAATCTTAACAAATCTATTATCATATCTTATTGATTTACAGTTTTTTTGTGATCAAAAGCTGAAGCAAAATATACATCTTCCAGGCCAGGGGTGGCAGGTTCAAAGACAGCTTCCGGCACAGAAGATGACCTTACCCTTACCTGCGTCTTGCCCGACACCAGTTTGGTGGATATTACATTGAATCGCTTTTTGAAGCCTTCCAGCTGATCCTTAGCCACTATGCTGGTCCAGACCTGCCCATGAAGCTCCGCCACCAGGGCGGCGGGTTTCCCGGCTTTAATGATGCGTCCATTGTCCAGTATGGCCATTTCGGAGCATAAGCCGTGTACATCTTCCACGATATGGGTGGATAGGATGACGATTACGCTCTCCCCTATTTCACTCAGCAGGTTAAGGAAGCGGTTCCGCTCTTCCGGATCAAGACCGGCTGTGGGTTCATCTACAATGATTATTTTCGGATTTCCCAAAAGTGCCTGAGCAATACCAAACCGCTGCCGCATGCCGCCGGAAAAGGTGTGTACATGCTTCTTGCGGTGTGTATACAGGTTGGTTTGATGCAGGAGGCTCTCCACCTGGGTTTTGCGCTCCTTCTTATGAGAAATACCCTTGAGTACCGCTATATGGTCTAAAAGTTTTTCTGCCGAAACCTTGGGGTAAACGCCGAACTCCTGAGGTAAGTAACCCAGGTGCTTCCTTATCTCCTGAGGGTGCTGCAGTATGTCATGTCCGTTAAAGCTGACAGTGCCGTTATCTTGTTGTTGTAGTGTGGCTATTGTCCGCATTAAAGATGATTTTCCCGCTCCATTGGCGCCGAGCAAACCAAACATACCGTTGGTAATGGTAAGCGTGACGCCGTCCAGCGCCTTAACACCATTGGCATATGTCTTGGTCAGGTTATTGATTTTCAGAATATTCATAGCAATACATTTGGTGATTTATCAGTTTTGATCAAATGTATATGTCTGAAGTAATGGCAGCTAAAAAGAGTGATTAACCCATAGCTTTCAGCTACAGACAGACCTGTTTCGGGAATCAATACCGGTTGGTCTTAAGAATCACTCCATTCGTGTCAATAATCACCATGTTCGTCAAGAAAATTAGGTAGTTACTTCATACATACTAATTTTGAAGCATGATTGAATGGCTTAAGAAGTATAAGGGCTTTTTTATAGGGTTGATAGTTACCTGCATACTTATTCAGATACTTGCCTCGGTGGGCTTTATCCTCATTGATAAAAGTGAGGTGGCCGTAAATACACTGCTGTTTGTATTCTGGTGGGTCGTCATCTCCCTGCCTTTCCATTTTATGGGTTATCTGAAACAGAGGCGAAAAACAGTTTACCGTGTGCTTGGGCTTATTTCAATCCTGATTGTGGCTATCTGGCTTGATTCGTACCTGAATATTCCGGACAATCCCATCACCATATTTCTGATCATTACTTTCTGGATGGGACTGCTCTATATGCTTACCCCATCGTTTTTTCTCAAGTACCGGCTGTATATTCTGGCTTTATATATCCTTTTATTTAGCTATTGGTCGTATGTAAGGCTGTTTTCCGAAAGTTTTGAACATTATATTGAGTTTGAAAAGGGCTTTGCCTTTACCCTGATGATACTGCCCATACCCCTGTTTCTTTTGCTTTGGGGCTATGAGCAATGGAAATGGTTGAAATCTCTCAAAGCAGATAAAACTGCCGCTGAGCTGGCTTTGCTAAAAACACAGATCAATCCACATTTCTTTTTTAATACCCTCAACAATCTCTATTCATTAACTGTAAAACATTCGGATGATGCCCCCAAAGTAATATTGAAGCTGTCAGACATGATGCGGTACACTATCTATGAGGGTAAAAAGAGCCTTGTATCGGTTAAAGAAGAGATTGAATATCTGAATAACTACATCGATCTGCATAAAATCCGCTATCACAAAAGGGTCGATATCAGCTTCTCTCACGAAGTGGATGACCATGACCAGGTAGCTCCGTTGCTCTTTATCATTCTGCTGGAGAATGCTTTTAAGCATGGGGTAGAGTCACTATCAGACGGTGCGTATATTGACATGCACCTCACCGGAAATGGCAAAAACATATGCTTCAGTATTAAAAACAACTTTGACCCGGCTCAAAAAAGTGCGCCTGCAGGTATCGGTTTAGATAATTTAAAGCGTAGATTAGACCTGATATATCCTGAAAGGCATCAACTGGCTATTACGGATGAGGGAGGTATATTTACTGCCAACTTAAGTATTAACACCCAATAATGATCACTTACATCATTGTAGATGACGAGCCGCTGGCGCATGAGCTTATAGAGGAGTTTTGCAGTATGCTGCCACACCTGAAACTAAAAAAACATTGCTACAATGCCATGGAGGCCATGCAGTACCTTAACGGTGCCACCGTAGACATTATGTTTCTGGACCTTAACATGCCTAAACTCAAAGGCTTTGACTTCCTGAGAACTCTCACCAACCCGCCTCAGGTTATAGTTACCACTGCTTACAAGGAGTTTGCTTTGGAGGGGTATGAGCTCAATGTAGCAGATTATTTGTTAAAGCCATTCAGCTTCGACCGGCTCGTACAGGCAGTTAACAAGGCCATTGTTACAAAACCAGCCATACCTTCCAGCCAGGAGCCTGCCCTGCCAGGTGCAGGATTCTTTGTAAAAGGTGATAAAAAATATCATCAGATTTTTACCCCTGACCTGCTGTATGTTGAAGCTTATGGCAATTACACCAAACTGCACCTGAAAGATGATATGATCATCAGCCATGAAAAAATCTCTCACTTTGAGTCTTTGCTTGCCGAAAACCAGTTTCTGCGTGTTCACAAATCATTCATTGTAGCGCTGGATAAAATACGCACTATAGAAGGCAACAGAATTAAAATCGGCCGGCATGAAGTGCCTATTGGCCAAACGTACAGAAGCGTTGTGAGCAAGATAATTGGGTATCGATGAAAAAGGTGAATTCCTCCTACAGCGATAATCCTGTAGGTATAAAATATTTGGGAATAGCCATCTGGATAAGATTGTCCTGTTAAAGGACAAAAGAAGCAGACCCTTGAAGTGAGGTCTTAAAGAGCATTGAAACCATTTCCCATTTGCCGATTACTGTTCACTGATTACTCATTAGCGGTTACTTACTCACAGAATACCGAAAACCCGAAACTTTGTCAATTACCAATTATTCCTTAGTTTTCGCTTACTTTTTTAAACATACAACATGAGCATCATAAGAATAATACTTGCCATCATACTTCCTCCATTAGGCGTATTTTTTACCGTTGGTATCCGCGGTGCATTTTGGTTAAATATCCTGCTGACTCTTCTGGGCTTTCTTCCGGGAATTATACATGCTATATGGGTTATTGCCAAGCATGATAAATAAGAGTTTTTAGTATCTGGTGAGGGGTTGTCGGGAATTGGTAAATTTGGAATAAGAATTTGTTCCAACTCTGAAACAATCATGACTAAATGCAAACATTAATTTTCCAGGCCCTTTTAAAGGTCTAAGGATCAGCTCATAACGTACAATAGTTGGAGCTTTAGATAATCACCATATCATTAATTGTCCATGAAAACATATTATTTTAGTTATTTATTTTTATTTTTAACATAATATATCATGTTTTAAAGAATAATATTGGACTATTAAATGGAACTAATCCCACTACAAGAAGAGCCTGATGAAATCGCATTACACATATTAGATAAGCTCAAAAAGAAATATGGTTCCAGACTACTGTTATTTGGGATAAAAGGTTCTTTTGCTGCTAACCAATTTACTCCATTTTCGGATCTCGATTTTGTGGTAGCCATAAAACACGGAGTTTCCAATTGGTTCGAATATCTGTATGGTACCACCTACATTGATTTACGTGTAATACCGATTGATACGTTAAGGAAGGAGATGGAGTACCTGAATATGCAATGGCCATTAAAAGCAGGCTCTATCCTTAATATGAAGGTATACTTTGATGCCGAAAATACCTATTCGGGTTTAATCAATATCTACAATAACCTGAAACGTGATCCGAAACAATTTGAAAATGCTGTTGAACTGAATACATTTATTGCACATTTCTCCAAAGCCTATAGGGCGTATCATTCTGATGACTTTATTCAACTGTCGTGGTCATCAATAGAGTTGACCAATCAGTTTGCACATACCATTGCCCTGCTCAACAAATCCTACTTTATCAGCAGATCACCTAATAACTTAATAAAACAGATTAAGGCATTTGACTTTCAGCCAGACGGATGGGAGGAGGCTATGATTTTAGCTTTTAGTAAGGATCCACACGATACTTTTAAGGGAGTTTGTAAAATGCGTGATATATTAAACGAACTTGATAGCAAGTATGAATTCAGAAATTTCAGGATACCAAGTATAGCCAGTATTGAGCTAAAATAAAATAGGTTTACGTCGTATTCACCATAGTTCCTTTATTCTATCATCCTGACTAACTGCCACTCAAGTTGTTTTAACTAATCCTTTCGTGGCAGGGTTCCAATGCCGTTATAATTTGATTGATCCAACTGTTTGAAGTTATGCCGGAAACCATATGCTTATTTTTAGCCATCCAGTCACTTTTTCCCTGCTCTGTGGCCAGTAGCGCATCCATTATTTTCCGAGCCAGTGATAGTGGGTTATCGTGCTTGAAAATATACGTAGAATCTGGTAGAATCTTTGATGTTCCAGCTGAGTCGCTTACAACAACAGCACCATTACCCTTATTGGCCAAAACATACTCCAATGGAGTTAACGGCATGGCATCGTTTGTTGAGGGTAGAATAAACAGGTCTGCAAATTTATACAAGACAACAAGTTCCTCTCTGCTTAACAACTTATGAGAAAGAAATACCTGGTCACTTCGTTCCAGTTCATCCAGATGCTTCTGTATCTTTGCTTCTTCCTGCTGATAAAACCTTGAGTTTTTTCTATGATGGGGAGCCAGGATCATCAGCTTAATATTGAGCATATGCTCCTTTTCTATTATACTCATAGCTTTAAGGAGCAGAGGTATTTTTTTTACAAAGTCTAGCCTGGCCACAGTGATTAAATAAGAGCAATCTGCGTCATGCTGAATTTTAAACTCCTTTAGAATAAGCTTTTTAAAATCTTCAATTGAAATATTGCGATTTTCCGAAAAGAAAGCACTGGGTCCCAAGGTTAGGGTTTCTACCGCAGGCAAGTTGTTATAACCAAAAATGGTTCCTGCGAAATCTACAAAGTTATTTTTATAATCCTCATGCAGAAACCAAAGCGTATCTACTTTTACCAGGCCCTTAACAATATCATTATATACCGGATGATCTTTAGGTGGATTAAGAAAAGGTAAAAACCAGAAAAAGTGAGATTTGTTACTGTTACGCATGTATTTGGGTACTTTATATAAATGATAATCACAAAGTATAACACCATTGTGGTTGTCAATTTTCTTTGCAACAGCCTTACTTACATCGTCAAATTCTTTTATTGCACTTGCTGCACTATATAACCCTTTGGATCCCAGTATATTGGGATAAAGATATTCCGATACAAAGCGATAATAATACCCAAAATAGGTGTCATTGTCTACAAACAATACATCCAGCTCACTGCAGTCAGAAATTACCTCATCTGACTCGTATTTATCGGGAGCTATACATACCCATTTCTTGGCAAGTTCTTTACATATTAGCCTATAAACATCCTGGGTTCCTCCCGCTGCAAAGTGCGATAGCCCATTGGATACAAAATCCGGTCCTCTGTTAGAGGCGAAAATATAGTTTTTTATACCCATAAAGAAAATTCGTTGGTCTGTAAAAAATTGGTTATTGAAGGTGTAAAAGCTTCCTGATATTGTGTTTTGTACATTTTGCATACCTTCAAATGCAGCTCTAGTGCCTTATCACTGAGGCCAATAGTTATCCGTACTTTATTCTTGGTGAAGTTTTTTGCATACTGATTGAAGTATAGTGTATCATTGCCTGCGTAGGGCAAATCTGAATAATAAATCTTCGTATGGTCGAGCTGGTGGCTTGCCTCTTGCAGTATTAGATGGTCAATATGACCACCGAAACCCGCCGGAATAAAAACCACCTGGTCCTCAGGAATTTTTGACAAATACTCAGCTATTAGGTCCTTAAGCAGTAAATCCGATTCATGTAAGTACCTCGGCCCACTGATAAATAAAGCATCGCGGTTATTATTTCTGATCAGGGCTTCATCAAAACCGGCATAGCTTAAAACAATATTACCCAATGTATGCAGTGCCAGTTCATCTTCCTTTCTTCTGAGTTCGGTCGAATATCTTATATCATGAGTGTTCTCGTAAACAAAATTGGAAGTCGAAAATACATTGATAAGCTCACAGGTGGCTGCTTCCGCTAATATTTTGGGCATAGCTCCTGCCAAAGAAAATGCTACATCATCATAATGCGGTGATAAAAATGTTAATCTTCTGTCTTTTATATATTCTTCTATCATCTTTAATGAACAACGTAGATCTTAATACGAGAAAAAGTGCTGCCAACGCGTTTTTTCAAATGCTCTTCTTAGCTCGTCATAATTTTCAATTAATTCAGGAAGTGGGGTTTTGTTTTGCTTTCTAAGATCTGAATCCAGCTTTTCCATGCTCACTTCCAGAAATTGTTGAACCTGCTCAAGGGTATTACTTTTATTCCTATAAAGTTGATCATAAGTAATGTCAAGAATAGGGTGATTTTTGAATAGGTCATTATAGAAAACTCTGTATTTTTCCATTCTATTGAAAAAGTAATTACATTCCTGTTGATCTAAAGAAAGGGTCAACCGGGGAGATGGTTTGTCATTTATTTTTGCCCACTTGTTTGTTTTCATGGCTAGCATTAACGAGGCATAGGTCTCAAGGCTATTATCCCTGGTGAGGTGAATAATTTTAATTGAATTATCCTTAGCCAAGTGGTTCCACACTTCCTTTTCGCCATTGTTGGCGTGCTGATAATGTATCTTGAACCCAACTATTTCCTTCCACTCAAGGTCATTGGTAAATACATACTTTGATAAGAATTTAACCGGATCCTGATCTCTTTCTTTTATAAGCTCTTGTTTGCTCATATCAGGCCTGGTTACGGGAGAAAGATCGCAGTCACTTTCATTAAAAACTTCTCCATGAGCTAAGATTTGACCATGTGATCTTAAATAGGTGGTCAGTAACGTTGATCCAGATCTTGGGTGTGCGAGCAGTATAAATTTATTGCTAGTCTTGCTGGTTTTCATATGTAAGCTGAGTTTTTTGATTTTCCTTAGAACGCAACCCATAGGGGCTACATTTCACCACCGGCAAACGCAGATACCTTGAAAATATGTAGGTAAATGCCAAGCCAGAATTTCTTATTTCTTGTATTTCAGTATTGGAAAACAGCAATGACTTTTTAAGCTGCCTGGTATGAAGCAGAAAGGCCTGGTTATTTTTTTTATCATTCTTATCTGCATATGGTATTTCAGCTATATAAAGCTTATCATCTCCCTGGGTTTTACTTTGCCACAGGTGATCAATAAAACCACTTTTAAGTTCACTGATATTATCAATAAATAAGATGTGCTGACTTCTCACCAAACTGGCCATGGCCTCTATACTACGATTGGCATCGCTGTCAAATGCGGTTATGACTTTAAGTTCAACACTGCTTTTGTGTTGTTCATAGAAGGCAAAAACAGCATCTGAAGCCTCCACATTGCTATTCCAAATGATATACTCACATTTACCATCTATTTGTTGGTGAATAATGATGCTCTCCAGTGCCGGTGTAAGCTCAGCCTTTGCGTGATGTGAAATGAAGATGACCACACTCAAGTCAAATGACTTAAAAACAATCTTATCCGTGCTTGTTTCATCCAGACTTTGGTAAATAGCAGAGTACTCAATGGCCTTGATCATGTCTTTTTCATACGTTTTATTCCTATTTCTTTGCAGCTCCAGATAATTCTGCCCCATTTGGAGATAAGGCAGGTCAGATAAAAACAAAAACATCTCATCGAGATAGCCATAAAATAAGGGGTATTGAAAGCCAAGTTTATCTTTAAACATTGACCAGTTGCTGACTATTACAGGATTACAGTTCTCAACACAGTCGTGGATTAAAGTTATGTTTCTGGGGTCGTCATGCCCATCCACAACCACAATACTGGACTGCAATAATTGCTTATACATAACCTCATCCAGTTTTTTGAGGCCAGCAACAGCATCATCTCCCTCCTGATCTGTTACTACAGTGCCATCATGGAGTATCGCAATAATTTCATTTCCATGGCTGCCAAGCCTAAGCCTGAACTGTTCCAGCTTTTCCATAGTGCCACCTGCATACAATATCTTTTTATGAACCGGGCTAAGTTTAAAGGGACTGTCCAAGGACTTATTGTAATGCAATGGAATTACTGCTATAGGGCTTTTTACACCGCAGGCTTTCAAAATCTTTTTCTGAGAAGCACAGAAAACAAACAATCCCCTGCAATATTTTTGGCTGCTATACCAAAAGTCGCTTCTTACAACTTCTTCAATGAGCGAATAGTTGCCATAGTATTTTGGCAGAGGAATAACCCCTACCCAAGTTTCTTCAATAACTTGCTTACCGGATACGTTATTTATCAATACCATGCGTGTATCAGCCTGAGTACTTCTGCCAATACTTACGGTATTGATAAGTGCTTTCCATTCAGGGATATCACTATCAATGTCTGTCTGATTAATATATAATTTATGAAGAAGATCCACGTATTTAATTTATTTAGTTGGTTATTGCCAGTGATGAAAAGTGAGGCCAATGATGGCGCATATGATAGATGTAAAATTTCAATCGCTGAATATTTACCTTATCATTATGAAACAGGGCTATATCCGGGCTATCCGCACACGGAGTAAAGCTTACATGCTCATCTGCTTTCACTTTCCATATTGGAATATCAAGTTTTTCATTAATAATAAAGGACAGCCAATAATCATCAATCAATATAAAATCGTATGACGGCCAGTCGAACTCATTGGCTCTTAAGAGTACTGATTTCGGAATAAGGCAGTTATCGGCATGAAAAAAATGAATTTGTCTGTCTTCTTTCGATTCATCATAAAACTTCATATTTATATGATCCTGCCACACCTTATGCGGGCTTTCTTCGTCAAGTTCATGAGGCAAAAACTCATGACCTCGGCAGCAGATAACTGCCTCAGGTCCATATAATTCGAATTTCTTCATGAAATGAGCAATATAGTCCGGCCCAGGCAGCACATCATCATCAATAATTAAGAGATGCTCACTTTGCATAATCGAGGCCACGGCTAAGCGGATAGCACAATAGTAGTTTTCAGTAGAGTGTACCACCTTAATATCCAGCTTATCTCTAAAGTCCTCAATGATACCGTCAAGCTCCTGTCTGTTTTCAATTTTGTTATTCCACAAAATGAGTTCATAGGCACCCTCAAATGTTTGGTTACTCAAACGTTCCAGAAGATGTTTGATATTATACACCCGATTATATGAACAGAGTACCAGACTAACGGCATAGTTGCTTTCTGCCCTTACCGAATTTGACGATGGTTGTGGCAGGGCTTTATAAACTTCACTCTCATGAAGCTGGCGTATGAAGAAATCTTCCGAAATGAGCGACCTTTTGGCTGATTTCTTTAAATACTCATGAGTTTCCTTCACCAACGCTTCATTAGCCAACATCCTATTGGCTTCTTCCAATGAATTATAGAAAAAGGGGTACTCCTCGCCCAGGTATTCTTCCACTCCAGGTAGCCGGTTAATCAATATTGGAGTAGCTCTAATCAGACATTCAATGACCAGGGTATTTGCAGGAGCATCGATTAGGTCTGCAAATACAATATTTTTGCTCAAAAGTTCATCGTACCTTTTATCAGATACCGGCGGATAAATAGTAATATTCCCATCGGAAACTCCAGACTTAGAAAACTCCTCATTGCCCAACGCAGTTTTTTCGAAGCCGGGTGCTGAAAGGTATTTAAATGATTCAAAGCGCCTCAGAAACTCTCCAATTAAAAGTACCTTCTTATGGTTAGAAGAACTGTAACCCTCATAGTCGAAGGCCACGCATTCGGCATCCACAGGATAGTACAGGTGGCTAATGGGTACGCCAAGGTTCCTTGATTCAAGGTACTCTTTGACGTAGTTTGATATTACAAAAAGCCCTTTGCAATACTCCAGGCTGATCTTCCAGGTTTCTGATTCAAGCATCCTTACCAAATCAGGAAATTCACGAATGTAGTGTCTGGGTACCTGGTGTACCACACCTACCCATGGCTCTAAAATTGGTGTTTCCGTAATCATAGCGTTCTCCACTGCACTGACAAACAACGTGCCTTTGCTACTATGAAAATTACGTTTGAGGATGTCAACAACGTGCTTCCAGCCACCCCTATGGTTTTCCCAGTAAAAGGGATGGTCCAGGTTTATCTTTTTCTCAATATTCACTTTATTATCATATTTTTAATTGAACCTGAGCAATTGTATCTGCTACTTTCATAATACTTTCACTGGAAAGACCAATATAAGAAGGTAGGTAAAGACCTTGCCTGGCTAGTTTAACCGATTTATGATATTTTGAAGGGTTAAAGGAAACATGCTTTAAAAAAGGCTGCTGGTGTACAGGTGCGAAAAAACTTCTGGTTTCTATACCAGCGTGTAATAATACTTCCTGTAGTTTATTCTTAGAGAGTCCGAATGTTTCCTCTATAAGAATACCATAAACCCAGTATACATTTTTTACATTTTGCGCACTTGGCGGCAAAGTAATACCCGGTACGTCTTTCAGGATACTTGAATACTCATTGGCAATGCTGATTTTATGGTTTATGGAAGCTTCCAGGTTATGAACCTGTGCGCAACCAATAGCCGCCTGAATATTAGTCAATCTAAAGTTATACCCTACTTTCTCATGCAGAAATCGATTTTCCTGATCAGGTCCAAATGACATATTCCTTTTGGACTTGGCCAGTTGATACAGGTGCTCATCATTGGTGGTGAGCATACCTCCTTCACCCGTCGTGATTATCTTGTTAGCATATAAACTATAACAGGTAACGTCTCCCCAACTACCCACCTGGATATCATTTTGCCGGGCACCGATAGCTTCTGCAGCATCTTCTATAATTTTTAATCCATGCTTTTTAGCTATGGCCGATATTTTATGCATATCCGATGGATGACCATAGTTATGTACCACCAAAATAGCTTTGGTCTTTTCGGTTATCGCTTGCTCAATAAGCTCAGGGTTAATATTCCATGTATCGTCTACGTCTACCGGCACTGGGATGCAGCCCATATACTCAAGAGCAAAAATGGGAGCTATCATAGAAAAATCAGGTACTATTACTTCATCGCCCCGTTTTAGACCGATAAGATCACAGGCCAGGTGTAATGCAGAGGTACCATTATTTAATGACACTGCATATTTAGCTTCAACGGCTTCTGCAAATTTTTGCTCAAATTCATCAATAAACTTTCCGTTTGAAGAAATCCATCCGGTGGTGATAGCCTCCGTTACATTGCTTAGTTCGTCTCCCCAAAAGTATGGCTTGGAAACTGGTATGTGATTCATAGATATGGAATTACACTATCTATAAATACGAGCTCCTTCTACAAAACTTTCCCAGCTCCATGTACAAGAGTTTGCTCTGAACCAGTCTACTGTTTTTCTCAGTCCATCTTCAATGTCCACGGTGGGTGACCAATTGGTATACTGTTTTAATTTGGTATTATCGCATCTGAACCTATCAATATCCAGTCTTCTTATTCTATCCTGATCAATGGTAAGCTTCAGACCGTCTACTTCCATAATCTCGGCAATTTTATACGCAAGCCACTCCACTGAGTAAGAAACATTGGAGCCAACATTCACCACCTCTCCATTAGGTATATCAGAAGCTAATACAGCTATTAAGGCTTTAGCGGTATCATGAACATATGTAAAATCTCGTTCAGCCTTAATATTTCCTAATTTCAGTGTATTTCCTTTATTTAATTGATAGATGATTTCAGGTACGATGTAAGGCTCCGTCTCGCGGGGGCCATAGCAATTGAAGATCCTTGCAGTAACAACCGGGGTTTGATGTTCTAAATGGAAAGTATAACAAAGTCTGTCTGCCGCTAATTTTGATACCGCATAAGTATTAACAGGGTCCAATGCCACGGACTCATCAATTAACGGTACATCAGTAATACCATACACCTCAGTGGAGGAAATGTATAATACACGCTTAATCTTACAAATGTCGGCAGCCTTTAGTATGTTAAGGCAAACACCAAGATTTATGTCAAAAAAGCGTCCGGGCATTTCATAGGCAGTTGGTACAAATGTGTCGCCTATGCAGTTTATGATGTAATCAACATTGCAGCTCAATAAGCATTCCATCAAGCTATGAGTATTTGAGGCATCTCCGTGAACAATCGTCAGATCTCCGTTTAGTTGGTTAACATTTGTAGGAACGCCGTGGAGATAATTGTCAAAACAAACGACTTTAACATTTAAATCCAATAGTTCTCGGACAATAGCAGACCCGACAAAGCCTGCTCCTCCTGCCACCATTACGGTGGAGCCATTTAAGTTAGTCATATAAGGTTGGTTATGGTTTTAGCAACTTTCTGTTGTGTTAATTTTAAATCTAAACTATTTTTTAATTAATATAAAATATAATTTTACAGCCAATATGAATCGAAGGTTCATTTTCCGAGGCAAATCATTGATTTACAAATACTTAATTTTATGTTATAATTTATAATAATAAGTAAAAAAAAATCTCATTAGATTAGTGAACTCATAACTAGGACTTTTACCTATATTTTCTGAATAATGCATGATTATTTACAAAGCGCAAAAGCTGTTCTCAGGTATTCTTTTCAATTTGCCAAAACGGAAAGCATAGCTTTCGTAGGTATACTCGCACTAACCGCAATAATGCCATATCTTAATTATTTCTTCCTGGGCAGCCTTATAAATAGCCTGGTGGTAGCAGTAAATGAGAGGACATTGTCAACAGAGTTTTTAATAACACTATTTACCTATGCACTAATAATAGCCGCTCCTCGGCTGGTAAGTGCGCTTAAGATTTATATTAATAAAATTTGGAATACCAAACTCAACCTGAAATATGAAATCCTTATACTCAAAAAGAGACTGGAACTGGATATAGAGAAGTATGAAGACTCCAAGTTTCAGGACCTTATGAACAGGGCTTTTAAGAATAGTTTCTGGCCCTTGCTAGAACTAAGCGAGGGACAATTTCAAATGATCAAGAACATTATTGGCTTTCTTCTAGGTTCCTTTCTGGCCATTAAGTATGGGGCTTTGATTTATTGCATTTTAATAATTACCTCTATCCCCAGCTTTATAACTGAATTTAAATACGGGAAGAGTGTATGGACGATCTGGGCGCGGGACACACCGAATCAGAGAAGAATGGTGAATTTAAAAAGATATTTTGAGTATAAGCCTAATATTATTGAAACAAAACTCCTTCAGTCCGGAGACTGGCTTTTGAAATGGATCCATTCTATACTAGAGCAATTCCGAGATCAGAATATTCGTCTGGAAAAAAGGAAATTGCTATTTATAATGCTTTCAGAACTGCTTTCCCTCTCGGGTTTTATTACTGCGGCCTATTTGTTCGTTAAAAGTGTTATTGAAAGCTCAGGACCAATTGGTAGTGTTATTTTTGTATTTGGTATTCTCACTACTGTTCGTTACTCAATATCCGAGATGCTGGTTAATCTTGCCAAGCAATATGAAAAGCATCTGGTAGTTGATGATATATTAAAAATTTTAAATACAAAGTCGCGCCATAGCCTTGCCAAAACTGATAACAAATTTGACCTAACCAGCCCTCCTACCATTGAATTCATCGATGTCAGTTTCCGGTATCCCTTCTCATCCGGGTGGAGCCTCCGCCATATAAATATGAAAATTAGCCCAGGGGAAAGCATAGCGTTGGTGGGTGACAATGGCTCGGGGAAAAGTACTTTTGTAAAGCTCATATGCCGGATTTATGACCCCACTGAAGGTCAAATACTTGTAAATGGAACAGACCTGAGACATATAAATATTGATGACTGGTGGAAATATCTTGGGGTAATGATGCAGGATTATGCCAACTACAACTTTAAGGTTAAGGACTCAATAGCCATTGGCCGTGTAGATACAGAGCAGAATATGGAGGCAATAATGAGTGCTGCTAACATTAGCAATGCAGCTCCTTTTATTGAACAATGGAAGCATCAATACCTGCATGACATAGGCGTAGAGTTTGATGGTGTGGAACCCTCCAAAGGGCAACGACAAAAGCTATCACTAGCCAAAATCATCTATAGAAATGGATTTCTGATGATATTGGATGAGCCATGCGCTTCAATTGATACAGTTTCAGAGATCAAAATATTTGATTCCCTGAAAGACCTAAAGCATGAGACATCTCTGATCCTTATTTCTCACAATCTTTCGGCCATCAATTGGTGCGACAATATTTATGTATTTTCCAATGGTCAGATCATTGAGCAGGGCACACACAGAGAGCTAATGATACTCAACAATGTATACGCCGAAATATTCAGTTTCCAGGCTATGAGATTTAATCAGGAAGTTTGAAGTGTATGAGCCATAAAGACGGGACTCTCCTATTTACGTTATCCCTGGACAGCTTATTACAAAATGACTGAAACCTGGCTAATATTCAGGTAAACCTTCTGTACACTAACCCAAACATACCTTGAGGAAAAAGCATCGTGGAGCACCTGGCCCCTATTCCCGTCAGAGGCGCTCTGAAAACTGCTTTCAGAGGACCGCTCTTGAATAAATATCATTCTGGGGTTAAAAATAAGGCTGGCTGGCAAAGCTTTTTCTGAATCATAAATGGCAGTATTAATTGTAATTGGACAACCCAGTTTAATAAAACAAAACCCCCAAAAAAGCCTTGAATATTCTATTTCGGGGTTTTTATTTATCAGGACTAGTCAGGCTAGTCTATTACTGACTACTATCGGTAAATTAGTTATTTTTAATTATTCTTAAGGTGACCATATTTAAATTTTGGTTTAGCTACGCCAATCTTCCTGATCAGGATGGCGTTAATCTTGTCTGAATATGTTAACAGGGTTTACCCTTACCACCTTCGCTACCTGGTATGAAACCGTAGCTATAAACATCAATATCAAAGGTATTACGCCATAAGGCACAATCCATACGCCAAGTTTAATATGAAAACTGTAGCCTGACAACCATGAATCCATAAGATAATATGCAACGGGTATCCCTATAAATAGCGAAAGCAAAAGCTGGCCGGCATAGTCCCTAACCAGAAAACCAAAAATCTGGAAGGACCTGGCACCGAATACTTTTCTTATACCTACTTCCTTCATGCGCTTATTAGTCAAAAACAGTACAAGTGAGTATAGCCCCAAACAGGAAATTATAATAGATAAAACAGTAAACACCTTGAACAACCTGGCAAAATTCACCTCTTGCTGATCAGCTTCGTAAAACCTCTCCTCCAGAAAGTAGTAGTCAAATGGTTGATTGGTATATAGCTTTTCCCACACTTCACCTATTGGCTTCAGGGTTTCATGGATACTACCTGCTGTTGCGGTCTCCTCTGTATTAAACTTGATTGAAAAAGAACCTCTGTTATGGTTAAAGAAGAATACGGTAGGTTCAATGTCATTTTTTAACGACACCTTGTGATAGTCTTTTATAACACCGATCAGCTCGTAGGATTTGTCTGACCCGATTTCAAATAGTTTTGTTCCAATAGCTTCTTTTATATTCTCAATGCCTAGGGCCTTAACTGCTGTTTCATTAAGAATAGCTCCTCTTTTGTTTTTCCATGGTGCGTCTTCAAGAAAATTTTCTCCAGCTACAAATTCGACATTATATAAACTCAGGTATTTGTCGTCAATTCCATTGGCAAATAGCACAGCTGAATGGTCTTCTTTACTTGGGGTAAGTCCTAAAGAGATCTCCTGACGATAGCTTTCTCCAGGCACAGTGGTAGAAGAGCTCACCTCCTTTACAAAAGGCAGATCGCGACATTGTAGTTTAAAGCTGTTAAGCCTCTCCTGTTTGCCTTCCCAGCCATCTTTTGGTGCCTTTATTATTAGTGTACCTGAAAGATCGATACCCTTGTCGTAGCTTTTAACAAAATCAAGCTGTTGGGTGATGACCACAATACCAATAATTAATACAGTAGATATGGCAAACTGTATAACCACCAGTATTTTTCTGATCCCTAAATTCCTGAAAACCCCGGCAGCATCTCCTCTCAGAGACTTGCTCACATTTTGAGACATAAGCGATACGGCAGGTAATATGGAAGAAATTAATGTACCCACTATAAAAATGACCAAAAAGGTCATATTAATTTTCAACGATCCAGTAAGAAGCGGTAACAGGTGTCCATGAGTAAGGGTCTGCAAGTAATCTTCAACGGATACATACAAAACAACCACACAAGCCAGTGCCAGTCCATTGATTAATACCGATTCAATAAATAGCTGCCTTAAAATATGTTGTTTGGTAGCCCCCATAACCTTTTTCACTGCCACCTCCTTGGTTTTTATCAAATTCTGCACTCCCGATATACTTATGAAGTTAATCCAGGACACAATCAGTATTACCATACCCACAATGGAGAGAATATAGTCACCAGCAGACAGCTGCAACATGGTAATAGGTATAAATTTAATTTCAATGCTGCGGCCCTGAGATTCCAATCCCCCTTTGTAGGCAACTTCACTTTCAAGTTTATGGGAAAAATCTTCGGCTGATACTCCCGATTTTAGCAGTACATAAGTCTCATAATCTGCTGTTTGCCAAAGCTGATTAATGTTTGGTTTCTGGCTGGCGATCAAAAAGTCAAAATGAACGTTCGAATTTTTTGGATTGTCTTCAACAACTGCACTAACCATTACCTCGATCTGTTCGCCCCAGGAAGTTTTTAGGGAGAGAACACGCCCCAAAGGTTCTTCTTCATTAAAATATTTCTTAGCCATGGATTCCGTAATAACTATGGCATTAGGCTGGGCTAATACATTGTTTCCACTGCTACCATGGATTATTTTATAAGAAAAAACACTGAAAAAATTAGAATCTACGGCCAATATATTCCTTTCGTTGAATTTTAGCATTTGACCGTTTTTTTGCTCTGTGAGCACAAGTGTTTCGGCCAAAGGACTGATCCGTGTAACCTGCTGTGCTTCAGTGTAGCCGCTATTAATGATATCGCCGGTACCCCAGAAAGTTTTTGTCCCCGATGCCACCATGCCGGTCTCACCCGTTTCCTCCTGCCATATCACATAAATATTATCTTTGTTTTTATGGAAGTTGTCATAGGACAACGAAAAACCTACATATTTTGCAATAACGAATGCAGCAAATGTCCCCCCAATAAGCCCCAGTAGATTAAGTATAAGATAAGACCTGTTTTTGCTAAGACTTCTAACGGCAAATTTTATCTGCTGAAAAATCATATTTTATAAATTAAAGTTTAAATCATAAGAACTTAATACAACATATATCCTAATACAAATAAATTTATTTACTTAATTAAGATTAAATAAACCGGTTATGTTATTGGGGTATGAATTTTAAATATAAGTAAAAGGATGATTAGGTAAGTACATTTTCAATACAAGAAATTGTAGTATTTTATCTAAAAATCTACAGAAAAATCACAACTTACATATTGTGAGATACTTACCAAAGTGAGGACATTTTGCACGAATAACTTACTTCACCGGCCGTCTACTCTTTTTTCCAGCACCTCACAGAAAATCTGATTAGCAAGACCTACCAGATTAATATTGTCACTAAGCACTTTGGCAAGTGAGTAGATACCTTTGTCACGGCTGATTATGGCCAATGTGTAACCGTTCTCTTTTACCATGATTTCAGCTGAGCCATCCGGATGAAGCTGATACTTTCCATAGGTGTAATAGCTGAGATCGTCATTATCTATGTTTTCGCGGATGTGGCGGTATACCAAGTCGAAATTAGCGGCAGAAAAACATTCATTCATAACAGACATAGGCTGAATATTAGCTTTTGAGCCGCAAAAACAGGTAGCAGAAAAGATCATAAATATACAAATAGCTCTCATTTCTACTTTTTTTTACTAAACCCTCGCAAATCACGCAACTAACGACCCTCTACCCAATACTAATCAAAATACAGGTGTGCTGCCTCACCATTTGTAGTGATTTTGTGCCTTTGCCACACTTTAATCTGGATTATTTATGCTACTAACTATATCTTTACCCGTTTACAACTCTGCCTAACCAAACTCAACATACATGAAGAGCATACTCTTATCTTCTGCCTTTTACGCTGCCATTGAGCCTGTTACCAATAACTTCGAAAATGATAATTACAAAGCCATTTTAGCTCAGGTAGATTGGGAAGCAGAAGCCAAAAGATGCTACAATGCTTTGGTTGGATTCTTCAGGGACACCGCCCCTCGCCTGCTGGCCAATACCCGGGAAAGCATAGGTGTGGTGGACATATGCTGGAACGAGTACGGGGGCAACATTGAAGTAGACTTTATGCCCGGTAATGACCTTGAAACCGCTTTTGACGAAGGCTGCATCATGAACACTTCAGCAATCGACAATGACGGATTTTTTGAGCAATATTTTAGCATCAGCGGTGAAGACAGCTTCCAGGTTATAGACAGAGACTACTCGGGCCTGATCATGTATTTTTACAAGCTGATCGGGGAAGTTATAGCATCCGTGGCAAAAACCGAGGAATTCCAAAGCCTGCCCCTCAAAGCGCCTTTTTATGTCACCTTCAGCTTCTTTCATGATGATGAGCGGGATGTGATTTTTGAGGGGTGATATTACGATTATGAAAATGGTAAGATTGAAATTGCACAAAAATAACACCACCAGTAAGCGTTGGCACTAACTTAATGATGACTGAAATACAATACCCTACAGCACAACATAGAATAACTGTATCCAGAATTGCGGATTACTTCAAAAGCCAGCATGTGGATACTGTTCTTTTAGTAAACTCTTTGGCGAGGGAGAAAGGAACACACGACAGTGATATTGATATGGCCATATTGGTAAACCCGGAAGTTGGTGATCAGGCCATTTCACAAATTGAAAATGCGTGGCTGGAATTTCAGGCCACTGATAAGCTTTTAAACGATTATAAAAGCTCTGGCAGGTTTGCTCATATCCACCTCGATATTATTGATGGTAATTTTGAGCAAGAGGAATGGGAAGATGGTGTAGATGCCAACTTCTTTGAGGTGGAAATTGGTAACAGGCTACTCTATTCAAAGCCGCTGTCCCGGGAAGGCGATTATTTCAAATGGCTTAAAGCTCAATGGTTGCCATATTACGATACTGCTTTACAAACTGAAAGACTCTACCAGTCGAAGAATGCTTTCATGTATGAAATAGAACACATACCGGTATTTATAAAAAGGCAGCTTTATTTTCAAGCCTATGATAGACTGAATGTTGCCTTCAGAAAGTTTTTGCAAACACTCTTTATTAAGAACAAGACCTACCCTATTTCATACAATAAGTGGATAAAAGAGCAAATAGTAGATATCCTGCGAATGCCTGAGCTTTATGCTGCCCTGGTGTCCATATTCTCAATTAATAAACTTGAAAGTAATGAAATTTACGAGAGGGCATTAGCACTGGAGCGACTCCTGAATGAATATGTTTAAAAACCTGTTTCTGGTAGCAGGCAATTACAAGCGCTGACCAATAGTGTATAGTGCTATCATGAAGCCCAAATTCTGACTTCAATATGATTTTACATTCTAAATGGCATGTCGCCGATATTCTAGCTTTAGTTGCATTTTATAATTTAATGAATCAACTTAAAGTTTGGTTGTAAGCAATGAGACAAAAGCATATATAATGGAAAAATCAGAGACGAAAAAAGATCCCAAATTTTTACAATATGTTTTAGAGTTAAATGGAGATGTTGAGCTCTCAAATGCTTTAGAATTAAGTTTAAAAAACATCAACAACATTGATATCTCCCAATTGAACAAAATTGGCTTTAAAACTTATGAAAAAGATAAATGGACAGTTCATAAAATATTACAGCATCTCATAGACTGGGAAAGAATCTGGTGTTTTAGGGCTATTATTTTTGCCCGTGGAGAAGGAACTATCCCAGAAGCACATGATCAGGAAATAATGGCTAAAAACTCTAATGCTAATGAACGATCAATAGAAGAGTTAGTAAATGAGCTTAGAATTGTACGCCAATCTACCATAATGATGTTTGAATCTTTTAATAAAGAGATACTTGATATAAACTGTGATTTTTTTGAATACGAAATGCCTCTTTATGCCATTGGCCTCACCATCACCGCTCATCAAATACACCACTTTAATATCATTAAAGAAAGATATGTTACTTTAATAAAGAGCAAATAAACATTGAAGCTTTAGTACAATATTGATTGAAGCCTTGCCATTACCGCTAGTGTGAGCTTGTAGCTCGTATCGAAACAGATATTTCTGCAAGAGACTCAGGATTGGATACATTTTTCTTGGGCAAGGATTTATTTTGATACCCAAATTGTTAACTTCAAGATATGAAAGAAGTAGCTCTAAAGAAATATCTCATACAAATAGCAGATAGGTTAACTCCCGAGTCCACTCTCGAGGACGTCTATGAACAACTTTCCTTGCTTTCAGACATTGACGAGTCTGAACAACAAGAAAAAAGAGGTGAAATATTAACCCAGAAAGAAGTTCAAGCTAAATCTAGAGAATGGTTACGGTAGTTTGGACAAAAAAAGCATTCGGACAATTAGAACGGGCCATTAAATACATACGAGAGGAACAAGGACTTTCATACGCTGAAATTGTCCTCAATAAAATTTTGCAAACAACAGAGTTACTGGAAAATTCCCCTAAAATGGGCACGGTTGATCCCTTACTAGCCCATAAAAGATCCGAATACAGATTTCTTGTCGTGTGGAGCTACAAAATCATTTATAGAACTACCAGGGACAAAGCTGTAATTTCCAGAGTTTTCCATACATCCAGAAATCCAAAAAGACTAAAAGGCTTATAAGTTGAAAAGTAATCCAGTTTCCTAGTTTATGCTAGCCCAAAGCATTTATAATAACGGCGGAGACGTAATGTTCCTTGTCTCTATTTTATATGTTGGGGCAGTAAGAAGCCAAAACGGTTCGATTTGTGCCAGTGATAACGGTTTAATCAAACGGCCACTATACTATCCTCACAAATACCCGTTTCGGCATGGTATGACATCATTGGAGAAGGTACTATTTTAGACAGGTTAGTCAACTCTTCACACCGGATAGACCTAAAAGGAGAGTCACTAAGAAAAGGAATTTTAAAAAATGAATAACTAAATTTTTACTACTTTGCAGCATCTTTCAAAGTGGCACCTTTTGACCGAAATCAATGGCATGGTCCTATCTACATCTATTTGATTATAAGTCGAAGATTATACTGGCTATGGATTTAAGTTAGGCCGATACCAAAGGTAAAATGAATCTAAAAAGCTAAATGAACCACATTGGTTTTAATCGAATGGTCTATAAAATGAAACAAAAACTGTATTCTACAGTTATTTCCCGGACACTCAATATCTAGAAGTCTTATTTTGAAGCGTTCAGGAGCATTAGCTAAGAAAATCATCGGGTCTTGAAATTGATAACTAGTGATCTCAGAAGTAAAATCAACTTTTATATCAATTGTACCGGATGGTCTTAACATTTTGTGTGATGGAATTCCTCTTAGTTCTGTCCAAAAATCAATAACCTTAATATCAATTTGCTGTAGTAAAAATATATTATCCGTATTGTTGATGAAAAAACAGTCGAAGATGGGATCACTTGTTTTATCAGTCTGTAAGCCAAGCTTTATATAGTACCTCTGAAACAATTGATTTTTCTTATCCCCTCTTAGCCAAGTACAACTTACACTGTCAATTCCTAATTTTGCCAAGTAAAATGATTTTGTTAACGTAGGACTTACTGAAGGATTCTTAAAGAGTTCCGGATAATATTCTCGGCCAATATGAGGATGTCGTAAGAAGAGTTCTTGCAATTTTGAATGTCCAATATGTTCGATTTGGAAAAAGGTCTTAATCGGAAATTGACCATATTCATTACAATATTGTGCCACATCATCTAACGAATAATTAAATTCATAACTACTTTTCAGTCTATTGAACCAATTCATTTCCTCTTTCATAAAATCTTCTGGGGTTACCAACACCCAGTGGTGCAGCTCTTCAAAATTCCGAAAGGCTTTTTCAAGTGATTTTTGAATGTTAGACTTTTGACTACTACTTAATTTTGAGGGGTAAAATTTATATTGAAACCCAACATATTGCTTTGTACGTCTAGGTTTTGCGTAGCTGTCTACATGCATAAAATCTCCACTGGCATCAGAAGAAACAATAAATTGATAGTTGAGTTCTCGGTATTCAGCAGTTAGTAAATAATTCATTATACGAGCAAATTCACTTCCTCCTTCACACCCTTTGTTAATTCTCTGAAACAGACTGGATAAATTAGGTATTGGCATATCTTAATTAAACCATTATTAAAGTAATCTGATTTTGTTATAATAAGAAGTGATATATTATTCAGGTTGAGCCTTATTGACATTCTTTGTTACCCCGTCAAAAATACCGCTGATCCATGAAAATGTTTTTTCATAAAAAAGGCCTGCGAAAAAACATAGAAACATAACAGATGTCATTTTTAGGGAAGAGTCTCCTTCAACTAAAACGGAAGGTATTATGTACGCAACTCCTAAAATGGCAATACCCATAAAAAAACTAAGACTAAGCTCTAGTAGATTCTTAATCTCGACATCAGTTTTATTATTTATGATATAACTACGAGTAATAGCCGAGGCTCCACCAAGAATCCCAAAGGAACCAGCTGTCAAAAACAATATGGCAAAATTTGGTAAAAAACGCACCCAAGAAAAAAAATAGAAATAATTCCTTGCAGTAACATGCTCTATGATTACATCATAATTCTTATACTTAACTCCCTCAAACTCTACGGTGTAAGCACCCCCGTAAATAGGACAGTTTAAAAGTAGAGAAAACAACTTAAATTTGAACTGTTTTTATGAAAAGGAAAAGATTTTCACCCCAGCAGATTGCCAGCATCTTAAAGGAGTTTGATGCAGGAAAAACGGCAGCAGAGATCAGTCGTGAACACGGCGTTAGCCAGGCTTCATTTTACAAGTGGCGTCAGCGCTTTGGCGGAATGGAAGCTTCAGAGCTTCGCAAGCTGAAGGACCTTGAGGAAGAAAACCGAAGGTTAAAACATATGTATGCTGAACTGGCCCTTGATCTCAAACTTGCTAAAGAGATTATAGAAAAAAAGCTTTAAAGCCCTGTCATAAAAAGCAGCTCGTTAAAGAAGTGCAGAAGGAACTGAACTGTGGCATCAGCAGGGCGTGCCGTGTGCTAAATCTAGCCAAATCGGTATATTATTATCAGTCTATTAAGAATGATGAGCCTATAATATCAGCATTGCAGGCAAAGGCTGAGCAATTTCCTCGCGAAGGTTTTTGGAAAGCATTTAATCGCCTCAGAAATGAGGGTAATGAATGGAATCACAAGAAAGTTCATCGTATCTATAAAGCGTTGGGTTTAAACTTGCGTAGGAAAGTAAAGAGGAGATTGCCAGCAAGAATAAAAGAACCTCTGGAGGTGCCTGCTGCACTTAACCATACATGGTCTATTGATTTCATGAGTGATGCCTTATTCAATGGGCGTAAATTCCGCTCTTTCAATGTTATGGATGATTTTAATCGAGAAGCTTTGCATGTAGAGATCGATTATTCTTTAAAGAGCAATAAAGTGGTGTGGGTTTTAAATCACTTAATTAAACGCAGAGGGAAACCTTCGCGCATACGTATGGATAACGGTCCAGAATTTATAGCGGCATTAACACAAGAATGGAGCCGTATGCACGCAATAGAGTTCATTTATATTCAACCAGGTAAGCCTACTCAAAATGCATATGTTGAGAGACTGAATCGTACCTATAGAAACTATGTGCTTGATGCTTATGTGTTTGATTCTATAGATGAAGTACGACAAGCCACTGAAGATTGGATGTATGATTACAACTTTGTGAGGCCACATGAAAGCTTAAATGATAAGAGTCCTGTACAATACGCACAAGTGGCGTTAACAGTGGATAACTCTATCGAGTTACCCACAATTAACACCTATTATAACAATAATAATTAATAGAAATCTATACTTTTATGGAGTCCTAAAACGGGGGTGCTTACAACGGGACCATCAATTTTCGGCATTTCTAAAATTGCCTTTTGTTTAGCTTCCTTAAGTAATGATTCATGTTCTAGAAAACTAATGCCTGCAACTGCCATATAGGCTGCTAAAGTTGAAAAAGTGGTTAAGAATGCTATTACAAAAACTGGTCTCATTTTATACAAGTTAACATCTTAAATCTCTTTAAAATATGATTACTTACAAGCTTATGATTATAATATTATTAAAAAACAAGGTGAAGTTATCTTGAGGCTTATACTCTTGTATGTATTCTATTCTGGATTGTAAGAAAATTCTTTATCTAAATAAGCCTTGAGCTGTTTTCTATTTTTGAGTCGGTGATCAGTTTTTAACCTGTCTGACAGATTTCTCAAAATAGCTTTTTTTCTAGAGCTAGGCAAATCTTTATGTTCTTGTAAAGCGCACTTTATTTCCATCGAAATCTCAGGGGAGATATGATAACTTAAATTGACTCCTAGCAAACTAGGAAATAAGTTTTTGTATAATTCCTTAACCTCTTCAGACTTTGGGGCGAGAGATATGTAATTATATAAAAAATCAGGTCTTAGGTAGCAACTGACATTATATTCATTTTTGAATGTTTTTCTAATTGCTCTATAAGTTGACGTGTCTTTGGAGAGCCACCATGTCTGATACCCAAAGACACCCAAATTACCACTTTCTCCATTTTTTTCTCTTAAACCATATATCTTTAGAATTAATTTTGCGTCAGTCATAGCCACTTCTTTATTTTTCTTATCTATTTCTAGTGGTTTTATCAATTTATCAACCTTAGCACTGCTAATTTCAATACCCAATTGCACATCATTTTTGTAACTAATTTGAAATTCGTCTGATAAGAAACTGATTAAGTCGGCCTTTGCCGTTTTTAAATCCGGACTAAGGAAGTTATTCAAGAACTTATCAAACTTGTCAATACGACCTCGATTTTTGGAATAAAAATATGCCCTCAACAAAATATCATCAATTAATTTAAGGTTATATTCATCATCCAAGTAAACAGATTCATTCTCTCTATAATATTTTTGGTAATTGCGCTTAATCATGTAGAAATGCTGAACCAACTCCTCAACTATCACATCGTCAACCATAAGTTCAATGCCCATTACACTTGCTGATTTGAGTAGTGACCAATGCCTTCGATTATGGTGGGAAAGATAAATTTCAGATAGCGCAGGAATGATTACTGATGTCCCTACAAAGACTTTCATATTTGAGGCTAGACTACTAAAATATTGAGTAATTTTCGGATCCCACTGCATTAAGAACATTAAAATATAAGTGTTAGATAAGGACCTTAAAAACTTTTTTTGGACATGTGACCCATTATAAACTATCTCACGTACCCCAAACATTAATGCTTCCTTTACAGATTCTCTATTGTTCATTGAAACTTTTTTTTCTTCCACAGTTTCTGCAATAACTTGTCTTAATTCCTTTTCTACTACACTCTCTGAATTACTATGTAGCATGAAATTTGAAAACTCTAATCCTTGACTATAAAATAGTTTATTTAAAAGGTGATCTAATATTGCTTCAATATTATTTACTTTAACATCTTTAAGGGTTAAGTATTTTTTTAAGATCCCTACCGATTGCTCAGTAAACTCTTCTTTCAACCTAATATCATTAATGTTTCTTTCCTGAATCTCAATTCTTGTATCATATGGAAGACAATATGCATTTGCTTTTGCGTGAAACTGTATTTTTCTTGGTTTCATACACAAAGCATTTAATCTCCGAAGTATATCTTCATCAATAGATAACTCTGAGTTTTTAAAAAATAATTTTATATAGCTTATTATTTCATTTCTGGATTTAAACTTATTTAAGTCAGGATCAGTATCTTCTAGAAAAAATAGAATCAGGGTATCTATAATTAAGAAGGAAATACTATCTGCCCCCTTTTCCATCTGTTGTCTAAGAAATATAAATAACCTTGGGTCTTTATCATGGTTACCGACAGTAATTGTCTTAGTTGGATTATTAAGAAAGTGAAAACTATTCTTTATTAGCCACTGATATGCTTTGGCGCAGCCAGGATAATTTACAACGTTAGAAGTAAACCAACCTCTATCCCAAATTTGTATAAAAACTTTGGTTTCATTTTGCAAAGTGTCTATATGTCTTTCTTTGTTCAGAACTTTTCTATTTGTAACATAAATCAGAGCATCAAAATCGACATCATTGTCTTTCAACTTTGAAATTGTGTTTCTTATCTTCTGAAGATAATTTGTTTTTTCTGTAGAAATTTGATAAATATTTGTTTCTCTATGTTTTCTTGAAAAGATTTTGTCAAAGGAATCAATACCTTTATCCTTAGTACCACCTACTGGGATAAACTCTATGCCAACAGCTGCTGATAAAAATTGTTTTGAAAAGTCTTCAAAAATCCAACCATCATTTAAATGGTCAAGTGCTGTTTCAAAAGCATTTAAGTCAATTTCCACGGTATATTAATTTTAAACTATTAATTAATTTGAAAATTATTTTCAACTAGCAAATAAAAAAATATAAACACAATACCCAACCTTAGGCATTTTTCACTCCTAACCCTCTTAATTCCAAAAATTCCCCCATCCCCTCCCATTCCACTAAAAAACATACTATTTTAGCAGCCTATGAATGTCCGACTATCTCAAGAGCAAAAGATCAAGGTACTCAACTCTGAGGATCTGTATAAGGTGATGCAGCAGGTGCTGCTGCGTGAAAACAAAATTGACCGGAATAAGGAGCACTTCTGGGTGGTTTGCCTGGCGAGCAACAACCAGATATTGCTGATCGAGCTGATCAGTCTGGGTACGGTTAACCAGACGCTGGTGGAGCCCATGGAGGTGTTTAGTTTTGCTTTGCAGAAACGGGCCGTTCAGATCATAATGGTGCACAATCACCCGAGTGGTGAGCTAAAGCCTACCCAAAGTGATATAGAAGTTACGGATAAGATGCTGGCCATCGGCAAGTTCGTCAATGTGCCGGTGATTGATCACCTCATCATTACAGAAGAGAAATATTACAGCTTTGTAGACTCCGGTATGCTGGAGAAGATCGAGAAAGAAACAACCTATGACCTTTCTTTTAAGCAGATTGATGAGTTGAAGAAGGAGATTGCTGGGATTGAGAAGAAGAAGGCTATTGAGATGGCCTCCAAGATGTTAAAGGATAAACAATCGATAAAAATTATTGCCAAATATACCGGTTTGTCCGAGCAGGAAATTTTGGAGATTGGTGATCGGTAACAGGTATTCGGTTCCTTATGGTTCAGGAAAGTGGTTACAATTATTTTTATGCATGGGCGTTTTATGGAGGACAGAATGAAAAATAAGCGGGTAACAAAATCCGAGATAAAAGCGGCTATTAGGTCAAACGGCTACGGTTCCGTTGCAGAAATTTCGGCAGTAGTGCTTGAAACCGACGGTAGTTTCAGTGTAATAAATGAGCGCAGGCCTGATCCTGCCAGTTCCTCTCTCAGCAATGTCGAAGGCTTTACTGAATATATTAACTCATATCCTGAAGGGGAAGTATAAGTGAAAATGTAGATCCGTTTCCCGGTTCGCTGCTGATTTTTATTATTCCACCATGCTGCTTAGCTATCTCCTGCGATATATACAACCCTATGCCTAGCCCGCTGGCACTTTTAGCTGTGCCTGAAGAGCGGTAAAACTGGTCAAACAGTTTTCCTTGTTCTTCCACCGCTATCCCGCATCCAAAATCCGTTACGTCCACCTGAATATGTTCCGCCCCTCTGTTGGTGCGCAAAACCACTTTATCAGCCTTTGGCGAATATTTTATGGCATTGGACAACAGATTATTTACTATTTGCTCAATACGACCTTTATCAGCCACTATCTTATTACTCACCCCTCCTTGAAATACAATCTGATGAGTAAGGCAATCGTGCTGAAAAATTTCTATCACTTCCTGTATCATCTCGTCAAGATCAAATTCACTTTTGTTCAACAGTACCTTTCCTGATTGTATTCTGGATACATCCAGAAGCTCTGTGATCAGTGTATTTAGCTTTTCGGTACTCCTGTACGCCTTGTCGAGGTAAGAAGGAACCGGCTCGTACTTCTCTTCACCTAATATTTCCTTAAGTAATTCAATATAAGCCTTGATGCTGGTCAGCGGAATTCTAAGCTCATGACTAGCCATATTGAGGAAAGTGTCCTTACGGTGCTCGCTTTGCTTCTGCTCGTGGATGTTGGTATCAGTACCAATCCACTTTATAATGTTGTTCTTATCATCTTTGATGGCTATGGCTTTGACTAAAAACCATTCATAGTGACCATCCCTGGCTGCCAGCCTTTGCTCGACTATAAAGTCTTCACCCGTTTTCACACAGTGATCCCAAAGTTCCTCGCCTATTTTAAGGTCATCCGGGTGAACAGCCTTACGCCAGTTTTCGTCATCGTTGGATTCCAGTCCCGTATACTCCTCCCAGCGCCCGTTAACATAATTTGACTCTCCCTCAGCATCGGCACCCCATGCTATGATAGGTAAGGACTCTAGCAACAGCCTGCTTTCCATTTTTACAGCCTCCTTCTCCCTGATTTCAATGGCTAACTTCTCATTGGCACGTTGCAGGGCTTCCGTTCTTTCTTCCACTATTTTCTCAAGCTCCTGAGGACTCCTGTATTGCAGTACCTTTGGCGTAACCCTGATGAGCGCAAACACAGTACCTATAGACACTACGGCGGTAATAAACCTCATAACCGCGCTTAGCTTATACACCGGCTCCCAAAATATTACGGCATCAACCAGGTGCGTGAGCCCGCAGGATAATATAAATGAAATGAACAAAAGAAGTATGCCCGGAAAAGGCAGATCAGCATTTTTCTTCTTATACAGAAAAAACCCAAGAATAACCGGTATGGCAAAGTAAGCCAGCCAAATGCCAATATCTGACAAGATATAAAACCAGCCGTGAAAATCGCTCCAGGTACCACACTGCCATCGTGGTGGCCAAAGACTTGTGTCGAAGATATTTGCAAAAAATTCTGATGGCTGTTCATCAGATACGGAGGCATACATGCCGGATACGGTTTCGTCAGTGGAGCTACAACTGGCAATAGGCTCTGAATGGCACGCATTTATAATGGGTACCATAAAAAAGAGTGTACTTAATGCTTTTCTTTTCATCTACTGGGAGCTAACGAGTAAAACAAAAAATAACTTCAAAAAACGATGACAGGACTACTTAATTGCACTCTATGAAGATGCATCCTTCGGTATTCCCGGAAGTTCTATAAGCTCTTCCCATCACATTCCACATTTTCCTGCAAACAAACAGGGCTGTAATTAAAGCCTGCAACACTCCGCCTCTATGCCCAAAGAACAGAGCTATGCAGAATCGTGTTTAATTACTCATTTTATAATTGCTAAACTCCGGCCACCACCGGTCTATAGTCTCTATGTAATTTATAATTATTAAAAAATTCCAGATCTTCTTTGGATCAGTGACCATTGATTTAAGTCTGTTGTACATATTTTCGAAGAAACATGTACATTTTATCATCATTGATTAATTACTAATAAATATGGCATATGCGTTAGAAAAATATTTGATAATTAACCACCACGATATTAGCTCCAAACAAGTACAACCCAAGTTTACTTTTAGAATTTCGAAGCCAGAGGCAAGCTTGTAAAAACAAAGCCGGTCTGTACCTCTGCATTGCTTTCATTGCCGGCTTCCCTTTGATTCCCGTTCCATCACCCACCCCACTATTGTCTGATTAATAAAATTAGGTAATAATTAACAGCAATTTATTTAGAAGCACCTAATATCTTACGCTGTACGTTTTAATTTAAAATTAACTTTTGTTCGTCTATAACAGCTGGTTAAAACATCACCCTAAGTCACTGAACATTAGGTAGCGAAAAAAAGACCTAAATAATTTATAAAAACGGGCATTATTTCCCTAATATTTTGTTAAATTATATGCAACCAACCAGCTAAAAACATTTATATGAAATTAAACGAAGAATACCACAACATACTGAGGTACACGAGAAGATTAAAAGTGAAGTCTTATGACCTTCGCTCCAAACTTACCGCTTTGGTATTGTTTACTGAAGAATCGGAAAACCTGACGCAGGAACAGAAAAACTGCATTCTTCAGATCTGCGAAACCATAGGAAAGAAAAATGACGAACTAATTTACTCTGAAAAGCAACTGGAAGAAGTGCTGGATGAATTGTTCCCCGATAGCACCAGGGCGCCTTATACTCATTCAGCACTTGAACGCTAGTTCACAAAATTGAGTAACATTTCCACGATATCAGTATACTAATAAAATCTCTGTCTGAACATGTAATTCAGTCAGCAGAAGAAATACCCTGAACTTACGGCTCAGGGTATTTCTTTTATAAGCCTAAGCCACTGGTTTTCAGCACTAACAATCCAGCAATAGCACTTTCAATATTGATACATTTTAACTCCTGTAACCTGCAAAAAATTAAAGGGTATCATTGGTATGGATTTTTCAGATAATAAGCAAAAACTCATTTGCTATGGAAAGAAATACGGAACAAAACATCAAAAAACTGGTTAGGGTGAATCTTGATGCCTTTGAAGGTTATAAAACAGCTGCTGACAATGTTAACGACAGCCTTTTAAATACCTTCCTGAATCAATGCTCTAATGACAGAAAGAACTATGCAACAGCCCTGGCTGAGGAAATCAATATTACTCCTGAAGAAATCAGCACTCATTTTAAGGCTGATTTGCACCGGGTATGGATAGACCTGAAAACATCACCACAAAGATTTAGTGCCAAAACGGTGCTAAGGGAATGCAAACGCGGCGAAAAATATACTATTGAGACCTATGATGATATAATTGCCGGAGGCTCATACCCCCCTACTCTTGAGGAGCAGATCAAGTATCAGCGTAGTGAAATCATTAGCAAGTACAACAGGATCATTGAAATGGAAAAAGAGTATGACCAGAAAGACGACAAAAGAAACAAACAGACATCAGTTCCATAGACTCTGAGTCAATCAGTCGGTAGCCGGATAGCAACCGGCAAACCGGCATAAATGATTTATGTCATGGTTTCCGTTGATTAACATTATTGTTAACGCTATATTATAATGACTAAATTTAACTCATTCATGATTTGATTTGTTATTATTATTAAAAGGAATCTGGCTTGGCATGGACTACAAAGACTATTATAAGATACTTGAGATCGATAAAAAGGCATCGGCCAGTGATATTAAGAAAGCTTACAGAAAACTGGCGGTAAAATATCACCCGGATAAGAACCCGGGAGATAAAAAGGCTGAAGAAAAATTTAAGGAAATAGGCGAAGCTTATGAAGTGTTAAAAGATCCGGAGAAAAGGAAAAAATACGATCAACTGGGCAGCAATTGGAGACATTTCAGAGAATCCGGCGGCCAGAATGGTGATTTCGACTGGTCCCGGTATGCTTCAGGCCAGCAAAGTGGTTACACGTATTATCAGGGAGACGCTAATGATATATTTGGCAACACCAATTTCTCAGACTTCTTCGAAACTATTTTCGGTGGTAGCAGCCGTGCAACCGGCAACAGGAGAAGACAAAGCACCCCATCAGGACAGGATGTACACGCCGAGCTCCGCATTAGCCTGGAAGATGCATTTCACGGAGGTCCGAAGGTATTTGGCCTTGACGGGGAAAGAATGAGAATAAAATTAAAGCCAGGAGTGAACGACGGGCAAACACTCCGGCTTAAAAGTAAAGGGGCCTCTGCTATTCCAAATGGCCCGAAAGGAGATCTTTATTTGAAAATTATCATTAACCCTCACCCTTTGTATCAAAGAAAGGGAAATGATCTTTATCACGACCTGGCACTTGACATCTATACGGCCATTCTGGGTGGCAAGATCAATGTAAGCACTTTACATGGTCCGGTGAGCGTCTTAATTCCGGCCGGCACTGCCAATGGCAAAGTGCTGAGAATAAAAAGTAAAGGTATGCCTGCCGGAGACAAGTATGGAGACCTGTACCTGACCATTAACGTGCAAATACCAACTCAATTATCAGAGGAAGAGAGAGAACTATTCAAAAAGCTGCGCTCCCTTCAAAAACAAGATTCATATGTAAGTTAAATTAAACCCGCTAAGCCATGGAAATATCAATCACATCATTAGACAAAGTCCCGAGTGAAAGTACGGTTATACTTCGCTTTCTCGAAGCGCTTAATGATCATGAATTAAGGTATTATGCGCAGGATTGGATGAAATCGATAGGTTATGATAACCTGGATGAGCTGAATAATGCTATTTCCCCGCTCATAGATGCCATGAACAGCGTGCATATGAGCACTTCCGAAAATATCAAACCTGTGTACCGGTGCAGTAACGGAAACATCTACAGAGACTGGAAGCTGTCACGGCTGGGGCTCACTTACCTGGCTTTAAATTCACCTCATAAAACAAAGAAAATCAGCCAATTACAATTAAGAATATTTCAATAAATAAAAGATGATCATGTACGGGATCAAACAACAGTTTCCAGTGCTGATCCAAATCTTTAAATGCTATAATTATGCTTAGGATATTAATGCCGGTAGATTTTTCCGACAGCTCCATGAACGCCATGTCTTACGCTGTACAAATGACCAAGGCATTCCATGCCACATTGGTATTGATACATGTGGTGGAGCCTATTGGCGGGGATGCTACTATGTTCGTTGATGACCATGTCATTACAGAAGAGCGCTCAGAAGCCCAGCAAAAGCTTGAAGCGCTCAGAAATGAAATGGACGATATTAATAATCCTTATATCGAAACTCAGGTGTGCATCGGATTCCCGGTGGATAAAATATTGGCTGCCGCAAAAGAGCAGCAGGTGTCTTTGATCGTAATGGGTACCACAGGTACAACTAATAAGTTTGAGGATATATTGGGGAGCAATACTTATAAAATAGTGAAAAACGCCAAGTGTGCTGTAGTAACTATACCCTTAGAGTCTAAAAAGTTTGAGATCAGGAAAATTGCTCTTGCTGTGGATTTACATAAAAAAGAAAATATCCATCTTTTAACCATATTAAGGCATTTCTTGAGGCATTTCAAAGCTGAAATATTCTTTCTCCATGTTTCAAAAAATGTTCATGTGTCTTTGGAAGACGATGCTCATTCTGATGCGGTATTGTGGCTTGCAGAGAAATTCAGAGAGTTTGAGCATAGCTTTGTAAACCTCTCATCAAAAAATGTCGCAGAAAGCATCAATGAGTATGCTCTTAAAAATGATATCGATATGCTGGCCCTGAGCCCTGAAAGTCATAGCATATTAGGTTTGTTATTTAAAGGAAGTACAACCCGCGACCTTGTGCTGCATTGCCATGTACCGCTCCTGACGCTGCCCGCTGACTACTGATCAACCTGGGGCAATATTGTAGACATATTTTTACATTTTTGAGGAATTGGTCATAGTTATATTAATGATACTAAGCTGATTTTTCAGGAACATAACCCCAGTTTATCTGTAAAAGCTTCTGTTACCTGTCGGCATGAATTTTTCTACAAATCATAGTGTAGCAAAGAAACAGTTTTATGGCCAGCAAAAAAGAACAACAAAAGTCAAAGCAGGATCCTGACGAATTTTATTCAGAAGCTTTGAAATTAGCAAAGGAAAGTGGTATCGATTTTATGCTTGGCGGCGGCTTTGCAGTAAGTCATTATACAGGTATCCATCGTGACACCAAAGATCTGGATATATTTTGCAGACCCGCCGACAGTAACAATTTGCTTCGCTTCTTCTCTACAAAAGGCTACGACACTGAGTTGACCGATGTGAGATGGCTTGCCAAAATTTTCAGGAATAATATGTACATCGATATTATTTTCGACACCCCCAACTATATATGCACCGTAGATGACAACTGGTTTAAGTACGCATCAAAAGGGACCTTTCAGGATAAACCCGTTTTGTATGTGCCCGCTGAGGAGCTAATATGGTGCAAAATATATGTACAAAACAGGGAGCGGTATGACGGAGCCGACGTAAATCATATCATGCTCAGATATGGCAAAAAACTAGACTGGAAGCGGCTACTGCAGCATTTCGATAAGCACTGGCATCTTTTGCTGTCACAATTGTTAAATTTTCAGTTTGTATACCCCGCCAACTACCCTGACATTGTACCACAATGGCTTTTCGAAGAGCTTCTCCAAAGGGCCGGCCGTCAATACAACCAGCCCTCTTCAGCTATCAATGTCTGCCGGGGGCCAATTATTGACCAAACCCAATATGCCGTTGATATTAAAGAATGGGATTTTAAACTTTACACTATGAAAACTGTATAGGTTATGGCAGAAAAAAGCAAAAAACTAAAGTTAGCAGCCGTTGGAGATATCCATACCCGTGAGACTGATAAAGGTAAATGGGCAGAACGGTTTCGGGAGATTTCCCATGAAGCCGACATACTGCTGCTCTGTGGTGACCTTACGGATACCGGCGATGAGGAAGAGGCCGAAGTACTTTCCGGTGAATTGAAAGCCTGCACCATCCCCGTAGTGGCGGTTCTGGGAAATCATGACTATGAAAAAGGTAGACAAAAGCTTATTCGCCAAATTATTCAAAATGAAAACATACATGTGCTGGAGGGAGAAGCAGTTGTAATTAAAGGAGTTGGTTTTGCCGGTGTAAAGGGATTTGGAGGAGGCTTTGATAATCACATGCTGTCCATGTTTGGAGAAGAAGCCATGAAAGCTTTTGTACAGGAAGCCGTGGATGAAGCATTGCACCTCGACAGGGCTCTTGCTCGCCTGGACGCCAGCGAGGAAAAGCTCAAAAAGATTGCAGTGCTACATTATGCTCCGATTAAAGATACCATAATAGGTGAGCCTGAGGCTATTTATCCGTTTCTGGGATGCTCACACCTCGCCGAACCCTTGAACAGCAGAAAGGTGGAAGCCGCCTTTCACGGTCACGCTCACGCCGGAGCCCTGGAAGGTAAAACACGATCAGGAGTTAAGATCTTCAATGTTTCTGAGCCTATATTAACTAAGAAAGGGTATGAAAAGCCATTTTTCATTTATGAGCTCAATGCCTGATTCTTTCTACCTTAATACAAAATATTTGTAATACTTGAGATCTGCCTATCATCGAAGGCAGAAAAGAGCCGTCCGGCGACAATCAATAATTAACATTTTACATTGATTTATTACATAGGAATGTTTTAGGCCATGAAAGCCAATTTATTTACAATTAATCCTGCTTTATTTTGATAGTAACTACCCTGGCAAAAGGAAACTAAACCCGATGTGTGTAAAATGGACATAAATATTGCGAATGAATCCAATGATGATATTGAACTGGAGCTTTTATTGCAGGCGATACATCGCAAATATGGATATGATTTTTCTGAGTATTCGAGGGCACATGTTAAGCGAAGAGTGCTTAATCGCTTAACAACTTCCGGCCTGACCTCAATATCCCACTTACAGGAGCAAGTACTTTATGACAAGGAATTCGCCTCACAGCTGCTCAAAGACCTGTCGATTAATGTTACCGAGATGTTCAGGGACCCTCCTTTCTATATAGCCGTGCGCGAAAAGGTTATTGAATTGCTCAAAACCTGGTCATACATAAAGATATGGCATGCTGGCTGCTCTACCGGCGAGGAAGTGTACTCTATGGCAATATTACTCAAAGAGGAAGGACTTTATGATCGCGTACAGATCTATGCAACCGACTTTAATCAAAGCGCTTTAAGCAAAGCTCGAGACGGTATATTTTCAACAGATCTGATAAAGAAGTATTCCCAAAATTATATCAAGGCTGCCTCAAAAGGAGCTTTCTCAGACTACTACCTGGCCCAATACGATCACGCCATTATGGATCAGTCTCTAAAGTCTAATATAGTATGGGCACATCACAACCTTGTTACAGACAATAATTTTGCAGAAACACAAATGGTTGTCTGCCGTAATGTATTGATCTACTTTAACCGCAGGTTACAAAACAATGTGCTTCGGTTGTTTTACGAAAGCCTCACTTTTGGAGGTATTCTCTGCCTGGGCAACAAAGAAGGTCTGCACTTCTCCGATTATGAACAATCCTTTGACGTGATAGACAAGCAACAAAAAATATATAAAAAGAAATATCTGATTTCGTGATGGCAGCAGGGACACCATATGAGGCAATTGTGATAGGAACTTCCGCAGGAGGTACTAAACTGCTTAAGTCAATGGTTTCAAAGATCCCTTCACACTTTTCCATACCTCTGATCGTGGTGCAACACATTGCTCCGGGCAGTAATAGCTACTGGGTAAAGTTGCTCGACAGCCTTTCTGCCATAAAAGTAAAAGAGGCTGACGAAAAAGAGAAAATAGAGAAGGGCACCATGTACCTTGCCCCACCGGATTATCACTTACTGGTAGAGCATGATCGTACCTTTTCCCTGGCAGTTTCAGAACATGTTAATTTCGCAAGGCCATCTATTGATGTGCTCTTCGAAACCGCAGCTGATGCCTATAAAAACAAATTAATAGGTGTAATTCTTACCGGATATAATTCTGATGGTGCTACAGGTTTAAAAAAAATAAAGGAAAACGGAGGATTGGCTATAGCTCAGACACCTGAAAGCTGCGAAGCCCCATCGATGCCAAAAGCAGCTATAGAGGCTGCCAACCCTGATTTTATACTATCACCAGATGAAATAAGCAACTTGTTAATAAAAATAGCCAGGGATAACGAAACTCAATACACATGAAGTTAAAAATTGATACACTGGGCCAGAAAATCGGCATGGGATATTCCCTGCTGGCGGTAATTATTGCCCTTGCTGTGGGTTTCACCTTATGGCAGGTTAAGAACGTTCAGGGAGTGGCCGGGCGCATCACTGATCAGAGAGTACTGGCCACAAGGATGTGCCTTGAAATCAATAATGGTATTAATCATTCCGTAGCTGCATTACGAGGTTATGTCCTGCTTAAAGATCCTGCTCTAAAACGAGAGCGCCAGGAAGCATGGAGCGATGAAATAAATGCGTCTTATGAGCGGTTGCGGATGCTGTCAAAACGACGAGTTGACTCTGTGGATGAGGACAAGTTGGAAGAGTTGCAAAACCAGTTGAACCAGCTTGAAAACTATCAGGATAATGTGGAAGAATTAGCGGTGACAAACTCTGATATGGCGTTGGAAATGCTACGGACCAGTGGTTTGAAATCAGCGTATGACATCCGTAACCTGGTAAACGATATAAGCTCGGACGTAGAGCTTTTAATGCGGCAGGATTTTGAAGCCATTGATAGAGAGATTGCAAACCTGAGCAACCTGGAGTGGGTATTGCTAGGCAGTGGCTTTATCCTAAGTGTTCTGCTTGGTGCTATCGTATCGCGTTCTATAACCCGCCCTGTGGCACAGGCGGCTGAAGTAGCCGATAATATTGCAGCCGGAGACCTTGACACTGAGGTTGAGGTCAGAGGTTCCCGTGAGTTGAGGGATCTGGGTGCAGCATTACTAAAAATGAGAAATGCACTGAAAGAAAGAAATATTCAGGCTGAACGACATCAGGAACACTCTACAGGATTAAACGCTCTTAATAAGGTAATGGAGGGCAATAAAGGACTCAAATTTCTGACTACCGATATTATTACCTTTCTTGCCGAGCGCCATAAAGCATGCGTAGGAACTCTCTCATTAAAAAACGAAAGTGAAACCTTCCATCTGGCCGGCTCCTATGCGTTTAAGACCAGCCAAAGAAAGGATAATGTAATTAAACCAGGTGAAGGGGTGGCAGGGCAGGTAGCCTTAACACTTAAACCTATTATTATTGAAGCCCATCAGGCGGAAATAAAGACTTCTTCAAGTATCATGGAAGCACTTCCCTCCTATGTATACGTGGCTCCCCTCGTATTTGAAAATGAGGCTCTGGGTATAATAGAGTTGGGAAAATTTGAGCCTTTTACAGAAGTGGAACAACAATTTCTTGCTACTGCCATGGAAATCATAGCCATCGCTCTTGATGCAGCTGTTAGCAGGGAGCAAATTGATGAACTGCTGGCCGAAACCCAGCGGCAGAGTGAGGAGTTGCAGGCCCAGCAGGAGGAATTGCAACAAAGTAATGAAGAACTGGAAGAGCAAACGACAAAACTAAAAGAGCAGCAGGAAGAACTCCAGGCAGCTAACGAAGAGCTGGAAGAGCAGGCCCAGATAGTAGCACAAAAAAATGCTGACCTGGAAACCGCCCGCCAGGATATTGAACTCAAAGCCAGTCAGCTCGAGATAAGCAGCAAATACAAGTCCGAATTTCTGGCCAACATGAGTCACGAACTTAGAACACCTCTCAATAGCCTGCTCATACTGTCGAACGACCTGGCTGAAAACCGGGAAAATAACCTCACTCCTGATCAGGTAGAGAGTGCGGATGTGATCGTGAAAAGCGGCAAGGACCTGCTGGCTCTTATCAACGACATACTCGACCTCTCAAAGGTTGAGGCAGGAAAGCTGAACCTTAGCCCGACACAATTTAAAATATCGGAATTAAGTGACAGTATTAAAAACAACTTCATGCGCATGGCCATACAAAAGGGCATCGAATTAAAAATAAGCATAGACGAAGACCTGCCGGAAAACATCAAAACAGACCGCCAGCGCATTGATCAGATTATTAAAAACCTGGTATCCAATGCCCTGAAATTTACACATGAAGGGCATGTAGCAGTTAACTTTACCCGCGATGCCGGGGATTTTATGCGGATAGCCATTTCTGATACCGGCATAGGCATCCCCAAAGAAAAGCAGCAGGTTATCTTCGAAGCTTTCCAACAGGTAGATGGCAGCACTGCTCGCAAATACGGAGGAACCGGGCTTGGACTTTCTATCAGTCGTGAGCTGGCACGCATACTAGGAGGTAAAATAACTATCAGTAGTGTGGAAGGTGAGGGTTCGACGTTCACCCTCATAATACCCATTGAGATGAAAGAGCCTGAGAGTACGGAACAGGCTCCTGCTCCTTCTGCGCCTTCGGCAGATTCTTCATCGGAGAAACTCAACCAACAGGAGTTCCTTGACTACCCTGCTCTACCGGATGATAGAAACCAGATAAATGATGGTGACCATGTAGTTCTGGTCATTGAAGATGACCTTAATTTCGCCCGTATACTCACCAGCCAGGCTAAGCAAAAGGGTCTGCGGTTTCTGTCAGCCGCTACCGGAGAAGATGGTCTTAAACTTGCCGAGCAATACCAGCCGCAGGCAATCATACTTGACCTGGACCTACCGGGCATGAATGGACACCTCGTGCTTAAAACGCTTAAGTCCAACCCTTCTCTGCGGCATATCCCGGTACACATCATGTCAGTAAACGAACAGACCCTGGAGCTCATTAAGGCCGGCGCAGTTGAATATCTGACCAAGCCCGTGAGTAAGGATCAACTTGAAGAGGCATTTGCAAGAATTGAAGACTTCATCAACCGTAAAATGAAGAATCTCCTGATCCTTGAAGATAATGATGACCTTCGAAGATCAATAGTAAAACTCATTGGCAACGGAGATGTAAAATGTTTTGAAGCAGGTACAGCAGCAGAGGCTTTGGACTTATTCAAAAATCAAAAAATCGACTGCATGGTCATGGATATCGGTTTGCCCGATATTAATGGTTTTGACCTCATTAAAAGGCTGGAAAAAGAAGAGAAGAAGCTCCCTCCCATCATAGTCTATACCGGTAAAGAGCTTACGAAACAGGAAAATGACGATCTCCAACAGTATGCGGAAACCATCATAGTGAAGGGAGTAAAATCAGAAGAGCGACTTCTTGACGAAACCGCCCTGTTTTTACACAGAATGGTAAAGAACCTGCCACCCACAAAACAGCAGATCATTACCGGGCTGTATGATCGGGATATTGCCTTCAATGAAAAGAAAATACTGCTTGTGGATGATGATATGCGCAACGTATGGGCCCTCTCAAAAATCCTTTCGCAGAAAGGCTTTGAGGTGCTCAAGGCTGACAATGGCAAAGTAGCCCTCTCAATGATTTATGATACTCCTGCTATTGATATTGTACTAATGGATATAATGATGCCTGAAATGGATGGTTATGAGTGTATGAGAGCTATCAGAAGCGAAGGAAGGTTCCGTGATCTGCCCATTATAGCCCTTACGGCAAAAAGCATGAAAGAAGACCGGCAGCTGTGTATTGAAGCCGGCGCCAATGACTATATTACCAAGCCGGTGGATGTAGCCAGGCTACTATCGCTAATTCATATATGGATAAAGAAATAAATATGCAAAACCAGGATTTATCGCAGCAGAAAGACAAGGTACAGGAAGATGAAAAGCAAACATCGTCCGGGATCAAAATATTGATGGTTGATGATCGCCCGGAAAACCTCATAGCACTGGACCGGCTTCTCAGGCATCTTGATGTGGAACTATTTAAGGCTGAAAGCGGCAACGAAGCCCTGCGGCTTACACTTCATCATGACTTTGCACTGGCATTAATTGACATCCAAATGCCCGGAATGGATGGTTACGAGCTGGCAAGCCTCCTTCGCTCCGATAAAAAAACTTCCCATATCCCCTTTATATTCATTTCAGCCATATACAAAGATCATATTAATATTTTTAAGGGGTATGAGGCCGGTGCCTTTAGCTACATTACCAAACCTTTTGAGCCTGACATTCTGCTCAACAAGGTTCAGTTTTTTATTGATAAGTACAAACAGGAACAGGAACTAAGGGAAACTCACCTGAAGCTAAAAAAGAACATAAGGGACCTGAACCTGGCCTATGATGAACTTAAGTCATTCAGCTATTCGGTATCCCACGACCTGAGAAGCCCACTTCGGAGTATAGCAGGTTTTTCAGAGATCCTCATTGAAGATTACTATGAGCAGCTAGACCCTGAAGCACAAAAGCTCATTAGCAGAATAGTGAACAGTGCCAAAAACATGTCGAGGCTTATAGATGACATGCTGGATTTCTCCAAACTGGGCAGGCAGGAGCTATACCCCCGGAAGGTGGATATGTATCAGTTATTTCAGGAAACTTACTCACAGCTTGTGGAAAATCAGGAGGACAGAACAATAGAATTTAAACTGGGTCAAATCAAAGATAGCTACGGTGATAAACAAATGCTTGAAAGGCTGGTGACAAACCTGCTCTCAAATGCTATAAAGTATACCAAAAACAAACCGGTGGCTGTAATTGAAGTGGACGGATATGAGCAGGACGAGCAGTATGTTTACAGGGTCAGGGATAATGGTGCCGGTTTTGATGAGCTATATAAAGATAAGCTGTTTGGTGTATTTCAAAGGCTTCATAAAGTGACTGAATATCACGGTACGGGAGTTGGACTGGCAATAGCTAAGCGTATCATATTCCATCATCAGGGCCAGATATGGGCTGATGGCAAGGTCAATGAAGGAGCTACCTTTTATTTTACCTTAGGTCTCGAAGGTAGCTCCTGATACATTTTTGTCCCGATTATTTTCTCAAAATAACCTGTTTTGTGTATTTGTCAGCAGCAGTGGTAACCACTATTAGATAGTTACCCCCTGATATGTTAGAGGGGTCAATTTTAACTTCGAGGCTACCCATACCATTAGAGATCACATTTTCAGTAAAAACAGCATTTCCCTGTAGGTCCATCATTGCCACGCTGGCATCATTGCCCTCCTGTAACCCTTCTAATACCACCGTTATAACCTGATTCAATGACGGGTTAGGGTATACCGTTAACTGTACATTTTCAGGCGCAGCACTGGTGCCTTCGACCATTACAGGAGCAAAATATTCAAACTTACCATCATAGTCTGTCTGCTTTAGTCTATAATAGGCCCTGCTACTTAAGGGCTTGGTATCTAAATATGTATATGACAATGGTTCGCTACTATTTCCCGCACCGTTAATCGTACTCACTATCGAATAATCCCTGCCATCGCTGCTTCTCTCAATAGTAAAAAAGTCATTGTTAAGCTCAGAAGAGGTAGTCCATGTTACTTCTACATCATCTCCTTTAGCTTTGGCATCAAATCTGGCCAACTCTATCGGCATCACTACAGCAGACGATGCCAGGGCATATTCCGTACCCTTTTGATTGGCCACCAACATCTGGCTCTGCCCTGCAATTCTGTAGGCGTCGGAATTTACCCAATCAGAAGCACTATTGGCACGTTCTACAAGCTCAACTGCCTGAGGGTCAAACTCTCCTTCGTAACTGTCATAATCATAAGAAAAGCTATACTCCACATTGCCCATAGCATACACTCCCCAGTAAAACTCTTCAAGCGACTGGATACCTTCAGGAATTGTCACGTAGTTAGGGCTTTGTCCTACATAGTATATGTGTATTCCGTCAGGACTTCCTTTCGTGATTTCAACTGTTACAGCACCTTTTCCTGATATTTTAAAAGTTAAGCTTCTATTGCTATAATCATATACACTGTTATCGCCAATGTAAATACCCGATGCTATCCACCTTTTATCTTCACTATTTAAGGAACCTTCAATTCCTGATATTGCGTCCTTTACTATTTTGCCCTCTCCCTCATTAAAAGGAAAATACAGATAAAGCTTATCCTCCTTTCCTGTAAGTTTTTCCGTGAGGGTTCGGCGAATCTCGCTTAATGACCTTGCATCATGCCAGATACGTAACTCGTCGATACTTCCCTTAAAGTAACTGTTATCCTTTTTACGGTCTTCAGAATCTGACTCTGTTCCTATAAAACCATATCGTTCCTTCCCTGTACCCAGATGTTTTCCTTTATGTGGATTTTTTGAACTTGCAACTTCCTTGCCATCAACATAAAGGTATTTATCTCTGCCATCGTAAACAGCGGCTATATGATGCCAGTTGTCATCATTCACCTTTTCCTTGGAGGTTAAATTGTCAGTTGATTTTTTTTCATCGGTTGTAACAAAACTTACTTTTCCACTTTTCCCATCAATATATATACTGAAGTATTCATTTTTGTCAAAATCAAGGATCGGCATTATTTTATCACCTTTTTTACCTTCAGAAGCCGTATTTATCCAGGCCTCTACAGTGAAATAATCTATTAATCCTTGTTTATCAACAGAGAAAGGCAGGGCAATATGATCTTCCTCTCCATCGAAGTGAATAGCAAAACCACCACCAGCAATAGCTCCGGTATCTCCCTCCGCCCTGGTGTCTCCTATGTTAATGAAATTATTGTAAATGAATACTGCGGAAAAGACCAGGGCAATGGTTAGAAGCCCTAAAGCAGCATATTTAAGTACAACACTTGTGTTGGTTTTAACGGTAGGTTTTTGGTTCTGTCTCAATTTCATATAATTAAAGTTTAAAAAATTACGTAGAGAAAATCAGGTCTTCTTCCTGTATTTCATCACCATCTGCCATTAAAGCAGCTCGTTCTATTATGGATTTTAACTCCCTTACATTGCCGGGCCAGTTATGCTTCATCAGTTGCTCCATGGCACCTCTTGAAATTCTCATGTCATCCATCTTGTTTTGTGTTAGAAACTCCCTTAGAAAAGCCTTCGCCATAATGATCACATCATCACCACGGTCTCTGAGAGGTGGCAATTGTAGTAAAAAGCCTTGAAGACGGTAGAAAAGATCTTCCCTGAAGCGGCCTTCCTTCACCTCCTTTACAAGGTCTTTATTAGTAGCCGCTATTACGCGTACATCAAGCTTTATGGCTTTATTGCTTCCCAGCCTTACTACTTCCTGTTCCTGTAATACACGCAAGAGTTTCTTTTGCATATCCAGGTCTATTTCGCCAATCTCATCAAGAAATATAGTTCCCTGATGGGCTTCTTCAAATTTTCCTATTCGTTTGGACGATGCACCTGTAAAAGCTCCTTTCTCGTGTCCGAAAAGTTCACTTTCTACCAGGTCATGCGGTATTGCGCCCATATTTACTGTTACAAAAGGCTTCTTCCTGCGAGGTGAGTTATAGTGAATTGCACTGGCAAACAATTCCTTTCCTGTTCCGCTTTCACCGGTAATCATCACCAGAATGTTTTTAGACTCAACCTTCTGCACCATTTTCAGCACTTTCATGATAGCAGAGCTGCTCCCCAGGATATTGCTATACTTGTTCTTCTCAAACACCTGCTCCCTCAGCGATTCTACCTCCTGCTTTAGCCTGATAGCTGAAATCAGGTTCTTAACTGTATTGTCCAGCTCTACCAGCGTATCTTCATTTTTTATAAGATATGATGATGCCCCCTGTTTATAAGCCTCGACAACAACTTCCAGTTGCTTTTGTCCGCTGATAAGAACCGTATAAATACCTGAATCAACTTTCCTGATACGCTCCAGTAATTCAAGGCCATTGGCATCAGGTAAATGAAAATCAATGGTAATTATATCAGGGCTCTGATTTAAGTTGGTCAGGCAATCCTCTGCATTCGTAAAAAATTCAAACTCTAAGAGTTCGTGCTTTTTGAGGGTTTCCCCAATCATCATAGCATAGACAGGATCATCATCGACCACAAAAGTTTTAATCATAGCTCTCTTTTATTCTTTATAATATTTAGTTCTGCTATCATAAGTTCCCACCGTTAATAGGTAATAATTTCAAATGGTAACAGAAGGTTCAGCGGGTTGTTTATTGGCATTTTTGACACATTTTTCAGCAAAACGTGATAAAAATGCCCCCTCAAAACCACCATAAAGGCCTTCTATTAAATAAACCTAATTATTATCGAATATCCTCCTATATGTAATGTTTTAGGTATAGCAGGGTATGGCTGAATACAATTGTAAAAACGGCGCCCTTCAGATTACATCATCATCCTGACTAAGCTCGAAAGCCGGATAGTAGTAAATACAGATAAGTTCAACTAAAGCTTAAAGTGTTAAATTCTGTATATCAGACAATTAATCCCATTGCACTACAAACAATGAATGTATGTACCAAAGTATAAGGAGCTCCCGGTATCCGGTATACATCTTACAGAATATTAACTTTTACACAAAAGGCAACAATGTAAGTTTATCTTCACTTTATCTATTAATATACTTATACACATACGGTTCTATACGCAGGTTTTACAGGTTTTAGCATCAGCAAATTCCCTAAATAGTTTATCTTTAGACTAATACACTTAACCCTAAAAACTCACCAGCTATGTCAGAAAGCAGGAAAAAAGTAACCGGTGTAGGAGGAATTTTTTTTAAATGCCAAAACCCGGACAAAATGAAAACATGGTACACCGAAAATCTCGGCCTGGTAACCAATGAATATGGTTCTCTCTTTGAATTTCGCCAGGCGGATCACCCCGATAAAAAGGGGTACTTACAATGGAGCCCGTTTGAAGAAAAAACCACCTATTTTGCTCCCTCAACCAAAGATTTTATGATCAACTACCGGGTTGAAAACCTGGAAGAGTTGGTACAAGACCTGAAGGCCGCTGGTGTAAAGGTGCTGGATGAAATAGAAACCTATGAATATGGCAAGTTCGTACATATACTTGATCCTGAAAACAACAAGATCGAGCTTTGGGAGCCCATTGACAAAATCTTCACAGACATGTATGAGGGTAAAACCACCAAGTAAATTTATTGGGGTTAAAATACGATTGGCCATAGTATGACATCAACTCTGCGGTTCATAACGCGGCCATTATGAGAGGTATTTGTATATAATGGATTGGATAGGCCAAAATTCCGCGTTTTGATCAGTTCGGCAGGAACCTGCATTTCCAGGAGTTCCTCGATAACAGCTCCACTACGCATTCTGGAGAGCCACTCGTTATACTCACGTCCGCCTATATTATCAGTATGGCTGAACACGATGACTTCATAGTTTTCCAAACGTTCTATACTCTCTATAAACTGCTGAAGTTCTTCAACCTGAAATTCATCAATATAATAGCTGCCACCACCAAAGTATATGCTCGTCCTGATCAGAGAGTCCTGAGATGATGCCTCAAGACCAGAAAATACCATAATAAGAATTGCGAGTAACCGTTTCATGATGGTATGATGGTGTCTGCTTTCAACATTATAAACGACTTAAAACTATCATGGTTATCCGGAACGAGTAATTCGGTTTACATCTGACAATAAAAAATCCATTCACAGCCCGGTTTAGGCAAATGAATGGATTTAGATAAGGCACAAAACTGTCCTTAATGGCTATTTCAAGTGCTCGTCCAGGTAATTTACATACTGAGAGTAAAGCAAAACGTAGCTTACACCGTCATAGGCCACTCCATGAGCACCTGGAGGGTATATCCTCAGATCGGCATCTTTACCGTTGTCAATCAGTGCCTTTACCAGTTGCATGGTGTTCTGCATATGTACGTTTTCATCCATGGCAGAATGTGCTATGAACATCTTTCCTTTCAGGTTACCGGCAGCAGCCGTTGAAGCGCTTTTCTTATAACCCTGCTCATTATCTTCCAACAGGTCCATATAACGCTCAGCGTAGATGCTGTCATACAACCGCCAATCCGTTACAGGCGCCCCCACCAGAGATACTTTAAACACATCCGGGTGATTTAGCATGGTATAGCTGGACATATACCCTCCATAGCTATGCCCTCTGATAGCCATCCTATCGCCATCTACCCATGACTGAGAGGCCAGATATTTAACCGTTTCAACAAAATCCCTGCTTTCCGTCTCTCCGAGATTTCTGTATACAACTTTTTCAAAAGCGCTACCATAACCTCCTGATCCCCGGTTATTGACGCTCGCTATTATATAACCCTCCTGCGCAAGGTACTGCTCCCAGCTATTGGTGGCGTATTCATCGTAAACCGACTGGGCACCGGGACCGCCATAAATATTCAGTACCAAAGGGTATTGCTTATCTGGATCAAAATTCTTGGGTTTGATCACGTAACCGTCAAGCTTCTGACCGTCAGATGTAGTAAAGCTGATCAGCTCCTTAGGTGCATAAAAGTTATCAGACGTAAACTTTTTCACATCGTCATTATTCTCAAACTTCTTGAGCATTTTACCCTTTGTGGATAGCAACTCCACCTGTTGAGGCGTGTCGGTGTTGGAATAAGAGTCAATATAATACCTGCCATTCGGCGCTACATCAAGATGATGTTTTCCCCGGTTCGTAGTCAACTTCTTCTTATCCTTTCCTTCAAAGCTGACTGCATATAAATGCCTTTCAAGTGGCGAAGCTTCAGTACTTGTAAAATAGATAACACCATTCTTTGAATCAACTGCTTCCACACGGGTTACCTCCCACTCTCCATTAGTTACCTGATTGAGGGTTTTACCGCTATAGTCATACCTGTAAATATGACTCCAGCCATCTCTGTCAGATATCCAGAGAAATTCTTCCTTATCTTCAGGGAAGAAAAACAGGTGCATGATGCCTGCAAAAAAATCGAATATGTCAATCCAGGTTTCAGACTTCTCTTCTATGATGAGCTTACCCGCCCCGGTATCCGCATTGTTAAAAAATAGCTTGAGGTGATTTTGTTTTCTGTTGAGATGAACAATGGCCAATTGCCCGGGTTTGGAAGTCCAGTACAGCCTGGGGATGTACCCTCCGTCAAGCTTTACATCCATCCATTGAGTACTCTTCCTGGCTACATTAAGCACGCCTATACGTACAGAGGGATTGATGTCCCCTACCTTAGGATAAGGTACATTAACATACCTGGCATGCTGTCCGGCGTAATCAGTCATTTGGAAAATGGGCACTTCACGTTCGTCTGACTGCCAAAATGCAATGTACTTGCTATCCGGAGACCATATCCACGCCTGAGCAAGGCCAAACTCTTCTTCATAGGCCCAGCCGAAGCGTCCGTTGTAAAAGTAATCTTCTGCGTCAAAAGTTAATTGCGTTTCTTTCTGAGTAGCAAAGTCAAAAATGAAAAGGTTTCCGTCACGCTCATATCCAACCTTGGTACCGTCCGGAGATATTTCCGCGGTTTGTGCATCTTTTGCCACCAGCTTTAGGGACTTGTCCTTTACAGAATAGAAATAGAAATCGGATATACCTGATCTTCTCCATACAGGCCTGAAATTAGTCTGAAACAGTATGTATTTGGAGTCTTTTGACCATTGAAAAGAGGTGTATTCAAAAGCCTTATCCTGCCCGGGAAAATTCACTCCTTCTGCCTTAAAGATGAGATCGTCGCTCTGAGTTTTGGGATTGTACGACCTTATCTCCGGAGTCTCCGACTCACTTGAGATATACGAAAAACGATCCCCACCGTCTATCCAGTTAACACTTTGAGGTCCGCTGCCACCGGATAGTTTACTGCCGGAATATAAGGCCTCTTTCAGATTTTTATACTCTTCCTTCTTCTGTGCCGGGCTAAACCCATACCCAAAGCACATCAAAACGACGAGCAACATGTATAGCTTGCGTTTTATCATAATTATTATAAGATTTTAAAATTTGATATTTAAAAGTAAGATATTTTTCGTGTCTGCAGAAACAAAAAAAGGAGAGCGATTTTCCTCCGCTCTCCCTTTTTTAAGTTATTTATAATCTTTACCCGATTTCAGTTATCATTTGGGTTAGAATAATAACGCCCTCTTTAAGATACTGATCATCGATATTGATATCATCGGTGTTGCCTTCACTTTCTTTCTGAATGCTGGTACCAGACAGGCTCACTCGCTTAGCCTCACGTTTTTCAGCCTCTTCAATTTCTTTTCTTCTTTTTCCTCGTTTAATGAGATTTGTGTTTTAGCCAGGTTAAGCTTCAACTCCCTGGTATCTTCTACCAAAGCTTTTAACTCTGCACTGGTCTGTAACCGTTTGGTATACTGGTCATTGAGCTTGAGTACCAACTGCGGTGATACTTCCTGCCCAACATTAAAAGTTGTGCTGTTGATCTGGTCCCAGGGCAGCGCACTTTTACTGGCACTTTCTCCAAACTCGTCAGCATCAAAAGCGGAAGGTAGGTTCACATCCGGACTTACTCCCAGGTGCTGAGTGCTGCTTCCTGTAACCCTGTAGAATTTTTGTAGTGTTAGTTTCAACTGACCTACTTCCTCACCTTCAGGCACTTGCAAATATCTGCCAAGGTCTATCACACTTTGTACTGTTCCCTTTCCAAAAGTTGGCTCTCCTATCACCACCCCACGGTGATAATCCTGAATGGCTGCAGCAAAAATCTCTGAGGCCGATGCACTAAATCTGTTGATCATAACCGCCATAGGGCCATTATATATAATTTCAGGATCTTCATCTTCGCCAACTTCCACTTTGTTGGTAGAAGTACGCACCTGAACAACCGGGCCATTTTTTATGAATAATCCCGTAAGGTCAATGGCTTCAGCTAAAGAGCCACCTCCGTTATTTCTAAGATCCATCATCAGGCCATCTATGCCTTTTGCTTCGAGCTCTTTGACCAGTCGTTTCACATCACGGGTAGTGCTTGTATAATTTGGGTCTCCCTGCTGATAGGCTTCAAAATCCATATAGAAGCTGGGCAATGTGATAACCCCGATCTTGTATTCTTTACCATTTTTCTTCAGGGGAATTATTTCAGCCTTAGCCTGCATGTCTTCAAGTTTGATCTTATCCCTGACCAGTGTGATTACCTGAGTAGGCCCGTTTACTCCCGTTTCCGCAGGCAGTATCTCCAGCTTTACAGTAGTGCCCTTTGGCCCTTTGATAAGTTGTACAACATCATCTATTCTCCATCCGATCACATCTACCATCTCTCCGTCGTCTCCCTGCGCCACACCTGTAATCCGGTCGTTTTCGTGTAACAGATCACTTTTCTCAGCAGGCCCTCCCGGAAGTATCTGTACGACTTTAGTGAAGTCGGCCTCTGTCTGCAATCTTGCGCCTATACCTTCCAGCGAAAGGCTCATATTTTGTTTGAAACGATCGGAAGTTCTGGGTGAAAAATAATTAGTATGCGGATCAAAAGCTTCAGCTACTGCATTCATAAACACCTCGAATACATCTTCCGAGCGGTGTTGCTGAGCTGCTTTGCTAAATCGCTCGTATCTTTTTTTGATGGTTTCCTTTATGCCTTCCTCATCCTTACCATTTAGTTTCAATGATAATGCCTGGCTCTTCACCATTTTGCGCCATAGCTCGTCAAGCTCTTTCTCAGAGGTTGGCCAGGCACCTTTTGAACGGTCAGTATTATAGTACTCATCCACTGTATAGTCAAAATCCATGTAAACCAGGCTATCCAATACGTAAGCCATCCGGTTGTCAAAGCGCTCTTTAAAAACATTGTAGATTTCATACGCCGGATTTACGTTGCCATTTTCCAGGTAGTCATCAATCTTAGTCCTGTATTGTTCAAATTTGTCGATATCAGACTTTAAAAAGTAGGATTTATTGTTATCCAGTGTTTCAATGTAATCGGTCAGGATAACTGACGACAAGGAGTCGTTGAGCTTTATTTTTTTATAATGATATGTATCAAGTATTTGAGTTATGAGTTTGGCCTCATTTCCATAAAATGACTTTGGAGCGATTTCAGTAGAATCATTCAATGAAGTATTGAAATCAAGAACTGGATTGGAGCTGTATGTAATAAAACTTAAAAGTACCAGAATCGGTGCTACGAGTATCGCGATCTTCTTCATGCTTCTCTTCTTCTTTTTCTGTATTAAATATTTTGAGGTATAACGAATATACAACGAAAAGGGTGCCGGATGTTAAAAAAACTTATACACAGCAACAACGAACTGTTGATCACATAAGTCTGCAACAACTCACTTAAATTATATAAAATTAATGTTTAAGACTACCCGGCCTTTTCAAAATCAAATTCATCAAGAAAACTTCTGGCCTGCTCAACAGTCTGAAAGGTATAGCTCTTTCTTTCACCGGACGAACCATGAATCTCTACTTTGACTACACTAACCAGGGCATTTTTCTTAAACTGGGTTTTCTCAGGCTTAAAGCCCTCATAGTTCTCTTCCTTGGCAATGTGAAACTGAGTAGCCCTGACAGACCCACAGTACTGGCATTCATAATGCTTGATCAGTTCACCTTCTTTAATTTCTGTTGGTGGTTCAATAATCTCCTCGCGTACAACCTTCAACGTATAAAAGCCACAGTTACCACACTGGAGCGCCTCAAGATGACCGGGATACTTTTCGATCTGGGTGTAGCCTGTATCCTCATCAATCCAAACATCATAGTCGACAGAAAAGACATTTTCCTCAGCTTTCATACCCTCGTCGAGATGGACATCCTCTTCGTCTTCACTCAGAAGCCTCATCCTGTTACCACTTTCCGGACTTATACGTGGGGTATATCTCCACTTTCGAAGTTTTTTATTCAGCTTGGTAGGGTAGTAGTACTCCAGCACCAAAGCCGCAATGTAGCCTACCAGCGTACCGCCGGCAATTGATATAAATAACCGAACAAAAAACCAAACAGGATCAAAAGTAAGAGATCCCTTACCATATGTGTTGATGAGCATTGCCACAGCTACAGCTATGCAGATAAAGCAGATCTTATACGTTTTGATTTCATTATTTCTGATGTAATCGTACTTCTCTTTGAAGCCGGCAATAGCAGATATACGGAGTTGGTGGTAAATAAAGATAATAATGGATAATACAAAAAAGAAGATAGCTCCAATTATCATCAATAAATGCCATGTTGAGAGAAAGCCACCTGTCGTAGAGTCTTCCATAGTCACTTTTTTATTTTGTTAGTTTTATAATTCTTAAATATAATTAAATAGTTGGTAATCCCCTTTCATAAGTAATCTAATTAAATACTTCAATAAATAATAAGCGGCAAAAAGTTAGCGTGTCTTATTCCATTCTAAAGGCCCCTGAAGAAGCTCATAATCCAAAAAGGCCGTGATGGGCTGCTGTAGTTGCAATAAGCTTACATCCTCACAATGAAATAAACACATTAATTAATAGAATTCAAATTTCTGTATATCAGATATTTATAATTAATCAATTGATTTTAAGCTGGAAAACTGATTGTTAAAATTTTGTGCATTTTTTCACAAAAATTATATGCAATAATTGCTTAAATTAGATTAAATAGCTATTATTACGATATAATTAAGTGCAATAATACACACAACAATGAGCGAGTTTGAAAAAAAGAAATTAGACGAGCAGTTCTCAAGTTTTGCCAGGCAAAATTTTGAAAAACCAAAAAGGTGTAAGAATCTGGAACAAATCAGGTTTTATGTTAAAGAGTTGTCTGCTGAAGTAGAAAGTTTTAAACAGCGTTTTAATTATGTTCCCAATTCAGCATACACCCTATTAGCCCAGTACAATTCAATACAGAACAGTATGCTATACGCTGATTTTAAGAATTCATATTAATAAAGGAGGCTTTATATGGGTAACTTGAGGTTTGTACCCTCCCCTATTCCTTTCAGATATAATTTTGTCTATAGTGCCACTGCAAATCAGTCCGGTCGTATGCAGTACCATAAGATCAAACCTGGACAAAGCAAGGAGCGCATTAGCCGGACTGAATTTATAGATGTATTTAATAACGCCAACATACTGGCCGTACGGCCTCTTCAAGCCACTTCATCCCCCGTTTTCCAACTGGAATTCTACATTTAGGATATTTCCGTATTATAATTTTTGTCATTGATCATTCGCTATAAGCTGTTGGTCTAATAGCAGCTTTCAACTTCATCTTTTGAAAGCAGTGCCCGTAAAACCTATCAGGTTCAACAATAACACTCAATGACAACACCCTTCTATCGTTTCGTATCATTAAATGTTTGGGGAATAATCCCGGCATACTGGCAAAAGCAAGTGTCTAAAGTCTATTCCAAAATATACAATAAGGCATTTACCCGCCACATCATCCCACCATACTGCAAGCTTAACGGACTGGACAGTAGCTATCTGAAATTATTTCAATCGGAAAGCGGCCATGATGGCTACAGTAGCTTTCAAGACTTCTTTACACGAAAGTATATAAAGCCACCTAAAATAGACTCACCGTATATCTGGCCATGCGAAGGCTTGCTATGCGATAGCGGACGAATAGCCGACATACCTGAGGTTAATGTAAAGGGAGACCGAAGGCATATACGAACTATTTTTGGAAGTTTCGGAATGGAAATTCCTGATGATTATTACTTCTCAAATGTGTTTCTACACAATAACAACTATCACCGTATTCATTCTCCTGTCAATGGCACTGCTGTGGCTTCTGAGCGCATATCAGGAGAGCTCGTATTGTTAAGGCCATGGGTCTACAAAACGGACCCTTCATTGCCTGCAATCCGTAATGAGAGGGTAAATGTTTCTCTCAAAGATGAAAAGGGCCGCCCCTGGTACCTTTCCATAGTAGGTGGACCAGCTGTAGGTACTATTGTTCTTGATAGAGTTTTTAAGGAAGGAGCTCGATTATCTATAGGTGATGAAATTGGGATGTTTTTACTGGGATCAACCTGCTGCATGGCCGCGCCTGTTGAAAGTAAAACTGCAAATGGCAGTAAAGTACAAATGGGATCAGCTTATTAGATCACTGCAAACTGGGTAACCTCACTTCAAAACAAGTGCCTTTTTTGACCTCAGAAGTGTATTTTACAGTTCCACTTAACTTGAGTAAAGTTTCTTTAACAATATATAAACCAAGTCCTGAGCCTGTCTTTGTATCTGTAGCACGATAAAACATGTCAAATATATTTTCAAAATGTTCTTCGGCTATCCCAATACCATTATCCTCGACGGTTATCACTACTTCATTTCTATCCTGAGTAATGGTGACCTTGATATAGCTTTCACTTTTTGTTCCATCGCTGTAGCGGATGGCATTTGAAACAAGGTTATTAAGGACGATAAATATCCTGTAGCGGTCAGAGAAGAAATTATCAATAGGATCGATGCTGATATCTTTTTTAACCTTTTGATCGTCGGGCAAAAACTCAAAATTATGTAGCACCTCAATCATTAGCCGGTTGAAATTGACCTTTTCGACTTTTAACTCTGTCCGTGTATTTCTGGAATACTCCACGAGGTCATTAACAAAATCCGTCAGCTTTTCTATAGCCAGCTTGATTCGCTCCAGATAATAGTTGATGTCTGTTTCCCTGTCCACTTCCATCAGATTTATCAGACCCTTTACTGACATCAAAGGGGCTTTCAGGTCATGAGAGGCGCTATAAACAAATGCATCGAGCGCTTCATTAAGGTTTTTTAATTCTTCATTATTTTTCAGCAGCTTATTTTCAACCTCCTTTCGCTCTGTAATATCACGACCTGTTGCCACAATGACGTCACGGCCAAAGTATTTTCCTTTTCTTAATATAAGCTCTTTAAGGAAAATGGTTTGATCTTTCCGTATACTCCACCACTCTACAGACTGTGCTTCACCACCCTCCCACACTATTCTCGTTTTGCTTACGACCTCATCTATGTCATTCATATTAGGAGCGGAAAACATTACAGGTGTATTGCCAATAACTTCCTCTTTGCCGTATCCGTACTTATCCACCACGGCCTGATTAACATCTATAAACACACCATTTTCATCGTGTATATAGATCAGGTCCGTACTATTATCAAATAAATCCTTGAATGTTTGATCTGCCTCAGATGAATTGTTACGGTCAAGCATCTCCTTTAACCGCTTAACTTCAGCTTTCAGATCTTCAATTTCTTTCGACATTTAAAATCATCAATATTCTATAATTTAATAATTTCCAAGAATAAAATAGAAACTATTATTTAAGAATAGATTTTAAATCAGCAGGAGAATAGTTAATTGATTTGATTGTTTTGTTGTCTGAGCTTCGAAATACCAGATATTTACCGTCTATTTTCTCATAATAGCACGCTGTATCCTTTTCTGTTTTATAATACTCCACAGTTGCAATGGCCTCTTCCTCCGTATCACAGGCTTTGCTCATATTTGATCTCTGCACCTCATCAAAAAGTTCCTTAAACTTCTCGCCCAGGCCAAACTCCAGTACGGCACCGGAGAGGACGTATTGAATATCACACAAAGCATCAGCTATCTCTACAATGTCTTTATCCTTAATGGCTTCTTCCAGCTCTTTCAGTTCTTCAGCGATCAGGGACACTCTTAAGGCACATCTCTTTTCATCAGGAATGGTTGGGTTGTCTAGTATTGGGTGTTGGAATGTTTTGTGGAACTCGGCTACCTGTAAAAGAGAATCTGGCTGTTTCATGTGTAATGTATTTTATTTTCAATTATTTACGTGTATTAAATAACGCAGAAATAGGGACAACACTCTGACGCCACACGCTTGTTGATCGGTGCAATTTTAAACATTAAATTGTAGTGGAAAAAGAAAACCCATAATAATCATGGGTTTCATTTTAACATCAGAGGATAATAAAATTACTCAGCAATATAGGTTTCTATAATTCCCCCGGTCAACCTCATTAAACTAACCTTTGAATCAATGACATTATACAGAGACTGAAGCTCTTGTATGGCAGCCGTGAGGTTATCGTTTTGAACTGTTCTATAGTCAAAAGAGTTTATGGTACCATTTTTAAACTTCTCTTCTGAGATTTGAAGATTAGTTTCAGTAGCCTGCTTTCTCCGGTCACTGATCCTGTAAAGTCTGGTCCTTATCTCATATTCGTCATGGGCCTTGGCCAGATCCCGGTACAACGTGTTTTTAAGTCGCTCTGTCCTGATATTTTCAATATCTTCAGTAATAAGTGCATTTTCTATAGCCCTGTTTATCTTACCTCCATTAAACAGTGTAAATGAAAGAGTAAAATTTGCAAAATAGGTGTCTGTTATAGCATTTAACGGATCTGCAGGCCCGGGTGTGCTGCTACCATCATCAGAAGGAAATGTAGCATTACTCAGGTCTACCCTGCTGCGGTTGTGTGAATAGCCTGCATTAAAACTCAGTTGAGGATAGCGATCTGCCCTCCTGATGGCTACGTCATAGTCAAGTATGCGTTGCGCAATAAACTGCTTCTTTAAGTCTACGTTCTCAGCATTCAACTTGGCCATCAGATCAGCCATTTCGTAGGTTTCGATATCAACTTCCAGTTCGTCAGTTAATACATACATTTTATCAATATCCTGCTCTGCCAGGAGCACATTCAAATCCCTTATCGCATTTCTATAGTTAAGCTCCTGGTTGATAAAATTAGTTGAATCCGTCAGGTAATTAGCCTCTTCAAGCAGCAGATCGGTACTTACAGCGCTTCCCAAATCCGATTTTATTTTAGTATACTCGTATTTATCACCTGAAAGGTTCAATTGTTTCTGAAACTCATCTAAACGTTCTCTCTCCAGAACTGCTTTATAATACCCTAAAATTATAGACTGAATGGTATTGGCTATCACAATATCAGCATTACCTTTCGACTGGGCCTGAAGCTGCTCCAAACGGTGCTTGCTCATATTGATCTTAAACCCATTAAACAATGTCCAGTCCAGGTTAACGGAGGGGTTCAGACTGTTGGAAATAGTCTGATCCTGCAACTGGAATGGACTGGCGGTCTTTACATTATCCGTCAATGAATTGTTTTGACTAAGGTTTAGTGTAACCGTGGGATACCGTCCGGCCTCTCCCCAACTGTTATTATTTTCTGCTATTTCTACATTCCTGTTCTCAATTTTGATGTCATAGTTTCTCTCCAGCCCTATTTGTACGGCTTCGGAAAGTGATAGTTCCTGCTGACAGATGGCCTGTGCCGATGACAGCAATACCATAAAAAATACTAAACAATTATATTTCATCCTTAGCTAATAATTTAAGAAGTATATCAGGCTGATTCCCTGTATTTTTCCACTCTTCGCTCATCAATGAGTACTCTTTCCACATCCTCTCGTGTTGGCTTATTACCTGTCCATAGCCATTTGGCGTACCTTCTCACATCATTAAATACAAGAATGATCACCGGGAAAAACAAAAGTATGATAAATGTACCAATCAAAACCCCATAGGCAACTGCAATAGCCATAGGGATCAGGAACTGGGCCTGAAAGCTCTTTTCAATAATCAAAGGCCATAACCCAACCACGGTAGTTATTGAGGTAAGCATAATAGCGCGAAACCTTGCAATACCGGCATTATACGCTGCATCATATACAGATTGACCATCGTCTTTGACGAGAGAGTTATATTTGGCAAGAAACACCACGGCATCGTTAATGATTACCCCGGAGAGGGCTATCATACCCCAGGCACTTAAAAGTGATACAGGATGTCCCTCAATACCATGACCTATTGATGCTCCAATCCAACCCAGGGGTATCATCATGATGATCATTACGGCTTGGTAAAAAGAACGGAAAGTGATCATGATAATAAAGAATATCAGCAGAAATGCACCTCCAAAAAACAATCCTATCTCCTGACCTGCACGTGCACTTTCTTTAGCCTGGCCGCCGTAATCAACTTTCACCGTAGGGAACTTTGCCTGTAGTTGAGGGATTATGTCATTTTGCACTTTCTCTTGTATAGGAGGAACTTCCGCAAAAGGATCAACCAGGTCAGCTTCAACTGTAACAGCCCTGTTGCTATTGAAATGGCGTATTCCGGAGATACCTCTTTCTACCTTATATTCGGATAATTGAGAGAGTGGGTATTGCTCACCATTCGGGGTCTTAACTTTCATATCTTCAAGTTGTCCGATGTTAAGACGTCCGGAACTGGGATACCTCACCCATACTTTAACTTCATCATCACCTTTTTGCAACCTCTGCACCTCTTCACCAAAAAAACCCTGCCTGATCTGTGTAGTTATATCATTATGTGTAAGGCCTAAAAAGTAAGCTTCGGGAGTGAGCTCAAAGAGCATTTCCCTTCGGCCGATGGCAACATTATCTTCTATATCCTTCAGGTCTGAGATTTTACCCAGTTCCTGCTTTAAAAACTCCTTTGCGGTACGTAGCTCATCGTAGTTCTTACCCAGTAGCTTCACAGACACGGGCTTGCCCCATCGGTTACCACCACCTATATTATACTTCTCGGCTTCGGGCACAGCCCCTATTTTCTTCTCTATTCTATTAATAAGGTCAAAACTGTTAATACCGTAATCATCCAGCTCCTTATAAAACACATTAATATTACCTGCATGCGAGCCTGACTCGGAACCATCGCTGGTATTACCAACTGAGCCAAAAGTATAATTGACGATATCATCTTCAGTCTCCAGATCCTTTTTTAAATCTTCGTTAACTTCCCAAACCGCATTATCGAACCTTTCGAGATAGGCCTCTACTTTAGCCTCTCTTTCTCCTGGTTTGAAAGCTACGTTTATATTAAAGCTGTTAAATGGTATCTGAGGGAAAAAGGTAGATTTAATAAAACCTCCCTGAAATAACCCTGCCGTAATTAAAAACAATGCCATCAGAATACACATGGAAATGAACCTGTATTTCATCGTATATTTCAACGCATTACCATAGAGATTGAATCGTAAAAAATCAATTCCCTTGTTGATGATACTCCTGATTTTATAGCTTCGGGTATCTTCTTTCTTAACACTGAGTACGCTCTTGCTGGCCAGGTGTGCTGGAAGCACAAAAAATGCCTCAACCAAAGAGAAACCGAGACTAAAAATAACCACAAAAGCCATATCTCTTAAAAACTCGAACCCACCAGTCAGGAAAAGAAGTGGCAGGAAGGCGACTATGGTAGTGGTAACTGAAGTAAAAACAGCAGGAACAACTTCCATGGTGCCCTTTACGGCAGCTTTAATAGGATTCCTGGTCTTTTCAAAATGGGAGTAAATATTCTCGGCAATCACAATTCCATCATCCACAAGGATACCAATTACGAGTATCATACCGAATAACGATATCATGTTAATGGTAAGCCCCACAAACGAGCCCAATATAAACATTCCCAGGAATGACGACGGGATACCCCATGCCACCCAGAAAGACAGCCTTAAGCTCAGGAAGGTACCTAATGCTATCAACACCAATAATAGTCCTATAACACCATTACTTGTCAGCAACTCCAGGCGTTGATTCAGCATAGTCATAAAGTCCCAGGTAAGGTCAAGCTGTACACCTGTATGGGTTTCGTTAAACGTTTCCACATACGGGGTTACAAACTCTGATATTTGCTGCAGGTCCTCTTCCTCAAGTTTGCTAACCTGAATAAAGACGGCCCGCTTTCCATTGAGCAAAGCCTTATTGGGTTGATCTGCATACTGTTCTTTTATACGGGCAACATCCTTTAAAAGAAGGTTGCTTCCATCCGGATTAGAACGGATTATTATTTCAGCTATCAGTGCCGCATCAGTCTCTTTTGCCTTAGACCTGATCAATATCTCCTCACTTTCGGCTTTGATCGATCCGGCAGATATATCACGATTATTTTGGCGTACGGCAGTAGCCACCTGATCGAAGGTTAACCCGAAGCGGCTGAGGTCCTGTTCTGAAACTTCAATTGAGATCTCTCTGGCCGGAAGTCCGCTAACACTCACTTGTGAAATAACACCAGAAGCCAACAAATCGTCTTTGATGTCCTCTGCATACTGCTCCAGCACCCGCAGATCCACATCTCCTGTCAATGCCAGCCATTGCGCCACGGACTGCTGCCTTTGCTTATAGATAATTGGCTTTTCCGCGCTTACCGGAAACGAGCTTATCCCGTCTACTGCATTTTTAACATCTGTATAGACTTCATCAATATCATAATTTTCCAGGGTTAGAATATTGATGTTGGCTGAATTCTCCGATGAAGTAGAAGAAACTTCATCTATGCCGGCAATACTGGTTAAGGCTTCTTCAATTTTCAGGGTCACGCCCTCTTCCATTTCCTCCGGCGATGCACCGGGATAGGCCACCTGGATAATAATGTTCTTATCCTTCTGGGTAGGGAAAAATGATTTCTTCGTGCCTAGCAAGCTGGCCAGACCAGCCAGCAGCGTGATAGCAATAACAATATTGGCCAGTATAGGGTATTTAACAAAATACTCTATTAAATTCTGTATACCTTTTACCATTGAGTTTAATTTTTAACCAGTTTGCTATCTGAGCCTTTTTTTTCTCCAGGTCTATATCCCTTTCACTCTCCAGTTTAAAAGCTCTCATGTTGTTATGAGCATTGATCAGCGGCTCTACGACCAGATCTGATTGCTCCTTAAGCCCTGAGAATATGGCAGTTTCTGCATTCAACTTGTGAATTTTGATTTGCTTTACGTTCAGGGTACTGTCATTCAGTACAAAAACTTCATTGCCGTTAAAAATCGCGTTTCGTGGTATTATCATGCCATTTTCAACCACTTTCCCGGGAATGATCGTTTTTAGATACTCACCATCGTACATTCTGTTTTCCCCAGACTTAACACTGATGAAAACATCTATGGATTGGGTCTGTTGATTCACAAACTCTCCTATTCGTGTCACAGTACCTGTCCATTCTTGTCCATTTTCAGAAATTATTCTGGTAGGAGACCCTATATCTATCCAGTCTATATCGGAAGTAGCTACGTCAACACGTAACTCAAGCTTATCTGACCTCAATAATTTACCAATATTATTACCCGGATTTACATAAGAACCGGACTGAAGGTTGACAGATGAGATTGTACCATTGAATGGTGCATAGAATCGATGTTTCCTAAGGTTAGCTTCTGCACTTTTAATACTATAGTATGAACTAAAAATATTTCGTGTCGCTAAAAATGTTTTCTCCTTATTACTTTTATAATCAGGAAGTTCCGGCAAAGACTCATTGAGATTGATAGAACCGAAATAATTTTCCCAGGCACTATAATTGTCACTAAAGTCTATTTTCAAGTCAGGAAGTATGGCTGCAAGATCCTTCAGAAAGGTGCTTTTTTGAGACTGAAGATTTAATCTGGTTTCTGTATCATCAATTTTGTATAAAAGCGTTCCTTTTTTAAATCTTTGTCCTTCTTTTAATGGTACTGCGCCGGCCGACATTCTTCCGGATACTTCAGCGATCATATCCAAAGACTCTGCTGTTCTTACCCTGCCAAACGCTACAATTTCAGTTTGAATGGGCTTATATGAAACTGGCTCAGTCCTTACATATTTTTTAACTTCTACTGGTGGCTCCACTTTAGGTGGCTCTTTCATACCTCCTAACATCCCACTCAAGAAAAAAGAACCGATCAGTATGAATAAACCTATCGCGATAATAACAATTTGCCGTAATTTCATAATTTATTTAAATAAACCTAACAATAGAGACTGATATAATACCATTTAGTTTCATTTCAGAGAAAAAAAATGCTGAACCCACTGATTTTATTACTTAAGCGGAGAAAAAAGATGGTGAATGTATACACCAAACCTGTAGTTTTATTACTTCCATGAATGTGTGAAGTAAATATAACGAACCAGTTTTCACTGACATGCCAGCTTGCAGGAAAATATACTGCTTTTGTCAATAAAGGTCAGTGAAAGGTTATTTGATAAAGGCGATTTTCTATATTTGCAGCCTGAATATCACCAATTTTCAATAAACAATAAAATGACAGATTTTGTAGCTGAACTTAGATGGAGAGGCATGATCCACGACATTATGCCTGGCGCTGAAGACCAACTTAAAAAAGAAATTACTTCCGCCTATATCGGCTTCGACCCTACTGCAGATTCGCTACATATTGGAAACCTGGTCCAGATCATGACCTTAGTTCATTTTCAAAAGGCCGGTCACAAACCGTTTGCCCTGGTAGGCGGGGCCACCGGAATGGTTGGGGACCCCTCCGGAAAGTCAGCGGAGCGAAACCTGCTTTCAGAGGACATACTGAACCATAACCTCGCTTGTGTCAGGGCCCAACTGGAAAAATTTCTGGATTTCAATTGTGGTGACAACTCTGCAGAGGTAGTAAACAACTATGACTGGTTTAAAGAGTTCAAGTTTCTGGACTTTATTCGTGATGTAGGTAAGCACATTACTATTAATTATATGATGTCTAAAGACTCAGTAAAAAACAGGCTTGAAGGAGGTTTGTCTTTTACAGAGTTTAGCTATCAGCTGGTACAGGGTTATGATTTTTACTGGCTGTACTCTAATAAAAATTGTAAGCTACAGCTTGGTGGTTCTGATCAATGGGGAAATATCGTTACAGGTACCGAACTGATCAGAAGAAAAGCACAGGGAGAAGCCTACGCTATCACCACGCCTCTGATCAAAAAGGCAGACGGCACAAAGTTTGGAAAGACGGAAGAAGGGACGGTATGGCTTGACAGGGAAAAAACGTCTCCTTATAAATTCTATCAATACTGGATGAATGCGTCAGATGAGGATGCTGCAAATTTCATCAGGATATTTACGCTCTTTGATAAAGAGCAAATTGAAGCTATAGAAAAGGAGCACGCTGAGGCCCCTCACTTAAGAAAACTACAGCAGGCTCTGGCCAAAGATATAACAGTAAGGGTACACTCTGAGGAAGATTATGAAATGGCGGTGAAGGCTTCTGAAATATTATTTGGAAAGTCGACAACCGAAGATCTGGCCTCTTTGGATGAGCAAACTTTGCTATCGGTTTTCGAAGGAGTACCTCAAACTGAAATAAGCAAAGATACTTTGATGCAAACTTCAAACATTACCGATCTGCTTTCTGAAAATACGAGTGGCATAATATTCAAATCTAAAGGTGAAGCAAGAAAGATGATCCAAGGTGGTGGCGTAAGTATCAATAAAACTAAAGTAAATGATCCTAACGATGCGGTTGACTTTGAGCTATTGCAGGGCAAGTATCTTCTTGCCCAAAAAGGGAAAAAGAACTATTATCTGATCCATGTAGTATAAAATAATCAGAAGAAGTGGGCTTAGCACCCGCTTCTTCTTTTTTTCTTATAATATAGCTAAGGTAGCATTATCCACGTTCTCTCCATAGGTTTGTTTGTATTGTACTTTACGCTCTATGGCCTCAATCACTGCTTTACAAAAATCCACCCCATATTCATCGGACATCAGGTTTAATGTACCCGGACTAAAAACATTGACCTCCATAAGCTTATCCCCAACAATATCAATACCTATAAGAAACATACCATCCTGGATCAATTTAGGTCTTAAAACATCCGCCAGTTTGAGCATGGTTTCATCAACTTTAGCTTTTTCAGGGTGCCCTCCGGCATGAATATTACTTCTGATATCTCCATTGGCATTCACACGCCTTATGGCTGCATATTTTCCACCTACTTTTAGAGGTTCCCCATTCATTAGAAACATCCGCGTATCGCCATCCTTGGCTTTAGGTAAGTATTCTTGCGCTATGATATAACCGTCACGGTTAATAGCCTCTATGATCTGCTTGAGGTTTTTCTTTGTCTTTTCTTCAATAAGAAAAACATTTTTACCTCCGGACCCTTGAAGTGGCTTTAATATCATCTTATTCTTTTGCTCCTTAAAAAACTGCTCTATTTCCATTTGATCCCGGGTAATTATGGTTTTAGGCCTGATTATCTCAGGAAAATGCTGGAAATACATCTTGTTAATGGAGTTTGGTAACGTCACCGGGTGATTAAGTACCAGAACTCCATTTTTCATAGCTATTTGCCCGAATACATAAGGCGAGTTTTGAGCCCAGGTACGATCATTCTGGTCGTCAGAAGGGTCATTGCGTATAAATAATACGTCCAGGTCATCAGAAGTGATATTTATAGGCTCAGAGTCCCTGAGTACCTTTAAAAACACATCTGACGACTTATATTTTGTATCCTTTACGGTGTGAGCACTGGCACTCATACGACCATCGGTGGTATAAGCCAACTCTCCTGCCCCTATTAAATATATTTTATGGCCCATTCTATGGGCAGCTAAAGCAAGATGTACAGTAGTGTAAACCGCCTTTTCGGTTTTTATATCATTAATTATAAATGCTAGATTCATATTCGTTTTTCGTTATACTATCAGTTAGCAATTCAAGTGGAGTTAACCCTTTACAAACTTTGTTAACCCTTTCTTTTACACTTTTCTTTTCAAGCATTGGGGGCAGAAATGGTTCATTGAGCACATTTCTATGGACAAGCTCCTCTATCAGGTCTACATGTTTAAGGTCAAATTTTCCGATGTAAAGTGTTTTGAGCCTGCCTCCTTTTTTTAAAAACTCCATTAACTGCTCCAGGCCTCTCAGATACACCGAATCTTTGGTAAAACCCCCGCCCCTGAATATCCTCGTGGTGATATCAAAGGCTGTATGTTTAGTAAACTTTAGTTCTTCACGTAAATAGTTGAATGTTTCTATAAAACCTGAATCCTTAACCATCATATCGGCAGCTACCACCCTTGCTGCAAGCAATCTCAATCTCCCAGCTGTTAATCCACCTGCAAGGTATTCATTTAGTACGGCGAGACCTTCCTGTAACTGGTCATAGCCGTCAAGGCCTGCATACATCTGCTGAAGAGGCTGTCTTCTTCCATTACAATAAGTGAGAATATGAGTCCCTACTTCATGCTGTATAAGCGCCTGGGCTCTGAAAGCGTCTATTTCAAAAGCATCACTGACCAACAGATTGCTTTTAGAGACCATGAGTCCGGAAATATCATGCCTGATCTCTACTCCTATTTTCAACTCGGGAAATTGCCTGGCATAGATTTCCACTTCATCTCTGGCCAGCGCCGCAAACTCTTCACTATTCATCGGCACTTTTTCTCTGGTATCATCCGGAGATGTCTCTTTCAATATAGTTTGAGCCAGCTGCTTTGTGCTTTGCGGCACCTCTCCGAACAGACTTTGACTCAAATGCCTGAAGGCCTTCTTTTGACGTGCCTCAAGCATGGTAAGTTGTAATTCGAGTTCTTTACGCTTATTTCTAAGCAGCAAAGTCAGTGTCGGGTCGTCAATTTGCTCCAGCTTGATATCATACAGCTTCCTTTTTTCAAGCTCCGGGTCTAACGGAATAAGTCTGTAGTTGAATGAAGGAACTTTCTTAAACTTATCCTCTTGAAACTGTTCCCAGGCCGACGCGTCGTTTACCGGGGTAACTCTCATCAGAAAATTCATACGTTCACTAACCTCAGCAATTCTTCTGTCAGCAGAGCGTACCAATTTGGTCAACCTTGTCTTACCCAACATTAAATAATGGGTAAACTCGTTACTTGCCTGCACCCTTATAAATTCAAAAGCTGTTTTTTTTAGTACTCTTGAAATACGAGACCTTAGTTTTCTGTATAATAAGGCAAAATGCTCCTTATCCGCATCATGATAAATGGTTGGTATCTCTATACCGATCACGAGACCTCCTATCTCTTTAAACTGCTCTATACTAAGCAGAGGTGCAACCCCCTGAGGATGGCGCTCTTTTGTATCATGAACTTCAACTATTACCTGTGGATAATCAAAACGAATGCCCTCAAGACCCTCTTTTAAGGCGTTGGTAGTTGCCGGGGCCTTCTCTTTTGGTGATAGCACCTTAAATATTTCATGAATCCGATCCTGCCTGGGCCACATTTCAATGATCAAAACAGCCTTATACTGAGCGGATATGGAGCTTGCAACAGAACAAAGCAACTTACTAATATCAATATCACGCCTCACCAGAATATAGGCCGCCTGGGTTCTTAGCAGTCCAGCCAGATATTGATCTTTACCTTCCTCAGGATAGCGATAGACACAAAGGTAAGGCAGCAGCTGATCGATAACTATCTTGCCCTCATAAGGCAAATTTCTGTTTACACTTTTACCTCTTTTGAGAGATTTGCTTATTGATTTTATCAAAGACTGGTCAATCATGCCACAGGTAGTTTTATCTTAGAAGCAGATTCTTTAACCGGATTTACAGAGGCTATAAGCAGTTCCCTAATGTGTTGTATCTTTCGCACATCTGGCTCACCTGTCCATTCGTCCATAAAAAATTTCTTAAATTCTATAGCGACCGGACAAATGCGGTCACCATACTGCTGGTGGAGCCACTCACTAAAATATCCACCTGCAAATTTGATATTCTCCCGCACATCCAGGTACCGCCCTTCAAAATTAAAGTCTCTAAAGCATGAGATCAGTGTTTCGATGACGGGAGACCATCGCTCCTTATTTATATTGCCTGTACCTATATTAACTTCAGGGTTTTCTTCCGGACTGGCGTATTTATCCACCCCTTCCCTGCGATAGTTATACGAGTGTATATCATAAACAATGAGCCAGTCATGCTCAAGGAATAATTCGTCAAAGTACTCCTTCATTTGTTCATAGAATTCATCATACACGCGTAGAGAATTATCTACGATTTGGCGGGGCAGATCTTTGGCCCAAACCTGTAAGCCCCAGGCATCCGAAGGCCTGAGGTAAACAGCTTTTTCCCTGGGCCTGTTAATGTCTACTTCAAACCTTGAACTCTTCACTTTTATCGTGTTATCAGAGATATAGAGCCATTCTGTAGTGTATGGATCCTCTTCCCTGAGCCGTTCTGCTTCAGATAAATTAAGGTAAGGAAGCACTTCCGGCCTTATATCGTGACCATTGTGTATTGCACAAACTACAATGGGTGATTTTCCTTTTTGAATCTTTAGTTTAGCCATACTTTAAAAGGTGCAAATGGCACACCAAAGCAAAGTTGATCACAAAAAAAGCCTCACCGTATGGTGAAGCTTTCTAGTATTTGAGAGTCTGAAATAATTAGTTTCCCAGTTCGAAAAGTCTGTATCCCACCGACACCTGAAACACCTGATTTTTAGCCTCAGCGGATGAATCATCAGAATCGTTGATATCAGACAGGCCCAGATTATAGCGAGCATCAACAGTGAGGCCAAAAGGCAGGTCCCAACCTGCTCCCAAACCAAGACTAACCTCAGAACCTTTAAGTTGGTCTTTCACATCCTCTTCAATGCCTTCGTAAACCTGCTCCGCAGACGCCAAAAACCCAAATTGCGGACCTGCCTGTAGGTTGAGACCTCCAAGGAGATACAGTTTGGCAATAACCGGAATGTTGATGTACGAATAATTAGATTCCAGTTCGTTTCCATCGATATCCAGCTTAGCACCTTGCTTTGAGAATATTACCTCAGGTTGAATGGCAAGCTTTGTAAATTTAAACGTTGCAAAGGCACCTGCATGATACCCTGTCTTAGCATCGGTATCAAAATCAGAGTTAAAGTTAGCAAAGTTCAAACCTCCCTTTACTCCCAGCCTGAAAGCAGCCTGGGCATTAGAATCTGTAAAATGGCCAAATAGACAAATTGTGGTTAGTAGGAGTAGTTTTTTCATTTACATGAATTAATAGTTGATGAATATTATAACAAAAGCCCCAATTTCTTGAGGCTTTTAATTCAAACGAGTACGAATCTCTTTATGTTATGCCGAATTACATAAATTTCCAACCAACAAAAAGCTGAAAGGTTCTGTTTTTAACTTCAGTGCTAGTCGAAGAGTCGTCATTAATATCAGAAAGACCCAAGACATATCTTGCTCCACCTACAAAGCCCAGAGGCAACTCAACCTGACCACCTACGGCCAAGCTCAAATCCGAACCTTTAAGGCTGTCCTTAATATCCTCATCGTCCTGCTCTGCAGAAGTAAGGATACCAAACTGAGGACCGGCATGCAGGCTCAAAATCTCAATAGGTTGAAATCTCAGAAGAATAGGAATCTCCAGGTAAGTAAGGTCAGTCTCAAATGATCCTGCAGACCCTAAGTCAAATTCAGAACCTTTTGTAGAGTACAATATTTCAGGCTGCAGGCCCATCTTATCTGAAAACATCAGGGAAGCAAAAGCCCCAAAATGGAATCCTGTCTTTCCATCAGGAGAAACAGAAAAGCCATCTGCCTCGAAATCCTGATTGGCAAAGTTAACACCAGCCTTTACTCCAAAGCCAACACCCTGAGCGTGAAGACCTACAATAGAGATTATACTAAAAATTGCTAGTAATGTAATCTTTTTCATATTGCTGTTTTTGTTTTTGGTTTGTTGCAATATATAAAACAAACTGATATTTGGCTTATTTAATTTTAAGAATAATCTAAGGACCACCATTACTTAACCATATAAACTTAAAAGCTTTCTACACTATTACCTTTTTTCCAAAAAAAAAGATCTAAGTAGCAATCGGCATTATCCAGCATAATGCAAATCACCTGAAACTGCTGTTTTATCCATAAATATATAACCATGAACACATCCTATTTTAACATTTCAAAAATTATGGCAAGGATATTGTGTAGTAGATCAATGATCAAATGCTCTAAATCAAATTTCATTTGATTAATACTCTTTAAGTATTATTATTAAAGTTAAAATTAAACCAAATTTTATTTTTTATGAAAAAAATTCTATTCTCTATCGCGTTACTTTTTATCGGAGCGATTACCGTTAACGCACAAGATTACAAACCTTTTAAATTAGGTTTAGGCTTAGGATATGCATCACCAAGTGACGGTGGTGGAGGTATTCTTTTTGAAGTAGAGCCAGCTTACAGGCTTAGCGATGAAATTGCCATTGGTTTAAGGCTCGGTTCTGCCGCAATGGCCAGAGCCATAGGTGAAACAGAAGGTAGTGTTTCCGGAAACGCCTCTTATACGGTTAATACACAGTACTATTTAAGTAACGGAAAGTTTAGGCCCTATGTAGGAGCAGGAGTTGGTATCTTCTCTTTAGCTTCAGTTTCGTCATCAGTAACTGTTGGCAATTCTACTGCAACTGCAGCTGCCTCAAGCGAGTCTAAAATTGGTTTTTATCCAAGAGTTGGTTTTGATTTGGGACACTTCAACATCAATATCGACTATAATATTATTGGAGCAAGCTCTCCTGATGTTGTTGTAAGTGGTGGTTCTGGTACTTCCTCTGTAGAGGTCGATGACATCAAAAACAGCTATCTTGGCATCAGAATAGGAGGATTCTTCTTTGGTGGAAAGAACTAAGTTTTAAAGCTATAAAAATATTAAAGGTGTCCTTCAGGACACCTTTTTTTTGTTTTCAAGCAGAAACTGCGGACAACAATCGGTGGAGATAAATATTTCAAAAATACTCTCTTATTTCAAAAAGGTAAATCCAGCTGTTGCCTGTATCACCGAGTTTCTAACAGGATCACCATCATTTTCTTCAGCAATATCTGTAAGTCCATAATTGTAGCGAAGACTAAAGTTCAGCCCGTTTTCCAGTTCAACTCCTGCCCCTATTGCAACAGACAGATCTATTTGATTCAATTCATCAATGATATCCTCTTCACCAGATTCTGATTCAGAAAGTCCTGAACCGGTAAAGGTGTAGGTAAATTTATTTTTGGCACTTAATAAAACCCCTGCTTGAGGGCCACCTCCAATGTAAAACCTCTCGGTTGGACTGAACTTAAACAGAACCGGAATATTCAGGTAATTTAAGTTCACCTTGTCTTCATATGAATAAGTATACGTAAATCCAAAATCCTCTACTGTCTCTGAATATTCGGCCTTTGCTCCTTGCCCCGAAAAAATCAGCTCTGGTTGAATACTAAATCGATCCGTTATTAACAGCTCCAGATATCCTCCAAAATGAAAGCTTAGTCTGTTTTCAACTTCAAAATCGTCTTCGGAGGATGTCAGATCAGCCAGGTTGGCTCCGGCTTTTACACCAAGTTTAACTTGAGCATTAGTTATCGTAACAAATGCAATTACTGCCAAAACAGAAAATAGAGTTCTTTTCATAGTTGTTGATTGTTAAAATAAATACCATCGGCTGGTTCTATTTTCTAATAAAGCCATTAGTAAATTTTCCAGATTTATATACTTCGGAGACCAAGATTTAGTTAAAAAGTAAAACTCCGATAGGATAAAATAAAAATAGTTAAAAATTTTAATCGCAAAACAATGCAATTAACAAACCTATTTTCAATAATTCAAGCAAAGGAAAGTAAAATAGCAAAACGGAGGGAATTCCTGTTTTGAGAATACTTCTCCCAAAACAGGAATCTTAATAAATTTTATTATAAAAAGATTTGGAAACCAACACTTATCATCAAACCATTATCAAGGGTTTTAATTTCCGGATCAGCATCTTTGTTTTTAAGCGTATTGGAACCATAAGAAAGCATTGGTTCCAAAGAGACATGATCATTTAAAAATACCGCATACCCAGCACCAAGCCTCCAGTTGAATAAACCATACTTAACCTCACTTGTTCCATTATCGTCTACTTCACTTTTTGCAGATCCTACTGCGAAACTTCCTAAACCAAAAAAGTTGCTCTTGTGATAGTATTTTACAAAAGGCCCAAAACTCAATGACGTATTTCTGCTCTCATAGTCAGACTGGTCGGCTTTAAAGGTAGATGACGATACTCCCAATTCAAGACCCACGGCTAATCCATCCATAAAGAAGTACCCCACATTAGGGTTAAATGACGCATAAAAGCTGTTACCTCTGTCAACAGTAGTACTCCCTGTCTCTCGTTTATTATTTTCAAACTCCATGGAAACACTTCCTCCTGCCAAAATACTTCCCTGCTCTGTCTGAGCCTGTGCAAAGCTGACAACAGCCGCCACCATAATAACTGCAAGTAATGTTTTTTTCATTTTTAGTTGTTTGTTTTAGTTATGCTTCAAAATTATGTTGAATTCTTTGTTTGCTCAAGTATATTTTCGATCAACCGTGTTTTATCCCTTTAAAATTGATTCATCCACCAGGTTAGGTATAGTCACCTTTAACTGACCATTCCTCTCCATGGCCCGTTTTATTGCAAACATGGCTTCATCATTTCTGGCCCAACTTCTTCGGGCTATGCCATTATTAACGTCATAAAACAGCATATTCTCCAGTTTTCTTTGAGCGTCTTCTGTCCCGTCAAGCAGCATACCAAAGCCACCGTTGATCACCTCTCCCCAACCTACTCCACCACCATTGTGGATTGATACCCAGGTTGCTCCCCGGAAGGAGTCTCCAATAACATTGTGGATAGCCATATCAGCGGTAAACCTAGAGCCATCATAAATGTTGGATGTCTCTCTGTAGGGGCTGTCAGTCCCGGAAACATCATGATGGTCCCTGCCTAATACCACCTCTCCTATTTCTCCCTTCCTAATTGCATCATTAAAAGCAGTGGCTATCTTCGCTCTGCCTTCAGCATCTGCATACAGTATCCTCGCCTGGGAGCCTACAACCAACTTATTCTCGCCTGCAGCTTTGATCCATTTAATATTATCAGCCATTTGCTGTTGAATGCGCTCGGGGGAATTTTTCATAATTTCTTCCAACACATTAGCAGCAATTTCATCAGTTTTGGCTAAATCCCCGGGCTTACCACTGGTACAAACCCAGCGGAACGGTCCAAAGCCATAATCAAAACACATCGGCCCCATGATATCCTGCACATAAGAAGGATACCTGAAATCAATACCATTATCTGCCATTACATCTGCACCGGCCCTTGAAGCTTCCAGCAGAAATGCATTGCCATAATCAAAAAAGTATGTTCCCTTTGCTGTATGCCTGTTAATGGCTGCGGCCTGTCTTCTCAGCGATTCCTGAACATGGTCTTTGAATTTTACAGGTTCATTAGCCATCATCTGGTTGGCCTCTTCAAAGCCAAGTGTTACCGGGTAGTAGCCTCCTGCCCATGGATTATGCAAAGATGTCTGGTCGGACCCCAGGTCAATATGAATATTTTGTCTGTCAAATTCCTCCCATATATCAACTACATTGCCCTGGTAGGCTATGGAAACAACTTCTTTATTCTCTTTCGCTTGTTTAACCCTTTTTACCAGGCCTTCAATGTTATCTACAACTTCATCCACCCAGCCTTGAGAATGCCTGGTATGCGTGGCTTTTGGGTTTACCTCTGCCACTACAGAAATACAACCGGCAATATTACCAGCTTTGGGCTGAGCTCCGCTCATTCCTCCAAGCCCGGAAGTCACAAACACTTTTCCTGTCAGATCTTCACCACCCTTTGAGATTTTTCTACCAGCATTCAACACAGTAATGGTGGTGCCATGGACTATACCCTGCGGCCCTATATACATGTACGAACCGGCGGTCATTTGTCCATATTGAGTTACCCCAAGAGCGTTAAACTTCTCCCAATCATCCGGTTTTGAATAATTAGGGATCATCATTCCATTCGTCACCACTACTCTCGGAGCATCCTTTGAAGACGGGAAAAGCCCCATCGGATGACCGGAATACATGTGGAGTGTCTGCTCGTCGGTCATTATTGATAAATACTGCATAGTAAGCAGATATTGCGCCCAGTTTTGAAAAACTGCTCCGTTTCCTCCATACGTAATCAATTCATACGGGTGCTGCGCGACAGCCGGGTCAAGATTGTTCTGGATCATCATCATAATAGCCGCGGCTTGCTTAGACTGGTGAGGATACTCATTTATTGACCGGGCATACATTTCATAGTCAGGTCTGAAACGATACATGTATATCCTGCCAAATTTATCCAGCTCTTCCCTGAATTCATCAACCAGGATACTATGATGACGTGGCTCAAAATACCTCAAAGCATTTCGTAAGGCCAACTCCTTCTCATCCTTACTCAATATTTCCTTCCGCTTGGGTGCATGGTTCACCTCTTTATCATACTCTTTTTTTGCGGGCAATTCATCAGGTATGCCCTGAAGTATCAGCTCTTTAAAATTCATACTTTACAGGTTTCTGTTATTTTTTGTTCTTTTATCTGCTTTACGGCTTGTTCGTATCCTATCTTATAAATATCATCAACATTGGTCAGATCAAGCACTTTATAACTTTCAAGCCCCAAAGGTTCTATAAAAAAATCGCATTGGCTACTTCTGCTGTAGACATTACAGCCGATTGCCAGCAATAACGCTCTCTCCATAACCAAGCGAGCATTTTTAGGCTCAAAATTATGATCAATCGGATTGGAATGTGAGCCTATAATTACATCACAATTCTTTCTCAAAGGCTCGCAAGGCAGGTTATTCAATATACCTCCGTCAATATAAAGTTCTCCTTCAAATTCGATAGGATCAAATAATACGGGTATGCACGATGAAGCACATATGGCCCCAATGAGCTTACCCGTGCTAAAAAACTCAGTTAAACCGGTCCTTAGGTTGGTTGCTGCAACATGTAGAGGAATTTTCAGTGCTTCAAAGTTATTTTGAGGTATGTATTTCTCCAGGAATTTATGCATTACATCCATTTTGAGAATCCCCCTCCAACTCATGGCGGGTTGCAAGAACCGAAAGGCTTTGACCTCTTTAACAATATCAAGGATGTCATCAGTGGTATAACCATATGAGAAAAGAGCACCGACTATTGAGCCTGCACTGGTTCCTGATATCTCTGAAAAGTTAATACCAGCTTCCTGAAGAGCTTTTATAACCCCAAGGTGAGCAATTCCGCGTGCCCCGCCACCGGATAATACCAGTCCCACTTTCATCAAAGCACCTCCTTTAGAGAAAAGGTTTTGTCCAGCCTTACGCCTTTTTCAGTATGCTTTACGGTACAGCATTCATTTACAGGATCATGCTCCAGAAAAAGTATGTATTCATTATCTGCAGCTTCTTTGAGAAAAGCCTCCTTTTCTGATAATGTAAGTAATGGGCGTGTATCATAGCCCATTACATAGGGAAGCGGAATATGACCTGTGGAAGGAAGCAGGTCAGCCATAAAAACAATTACGCGATCCTTATAGCTGATCCTGGGGATCATTTGCTTATCAGTATGCCCGTCAGCGGTAATAATATCAAATTGAGAAAAAGGTGAACTGCCATCAAGGGGAACAAAATTCAAATGGCCGCTTTCCTGCATGGGCACAATATTTTCTTTCAAAAAGCTTGCCTTTTCCCGTGCATTAGGTTCTGTTGCCCACTGCCAGTGACTTTCATTGGACCAGTATTTAGCATTTTTGAACACCAGCTCTAACTTATCCTGCCCATTATACTTCACACCTCCACCGCAATGATCAAAATGTAGGTGTGTAAGAAACATATCAGTGATATCATCATGACTAAAACCTGCCTGGTTCAGGGATTTCTGAAGACTGGCATCTCCATGTAAATCATAATGACTAAAAAACTTATCACTCTGCTTATTGCCGATACCATTGTCTATCAATATGAGTTGATCACCATCCTCTATCAGTAAACATCGCATAGCCCAACTGCACATATTATTTTCATCAGCAGGGTTGGTTCTTGACCATAAAGATTTGGGTACAACGCCAAACATTGCACCACCGTCGAGTTTAAAATATCCTGTATTAATTACATGTAAATTCATAAATCTCTCTTCATTAATCTCTTTCCAATTACTATTGTATTATCCACACTACCTAATTTCAATCATTGATCAGGCACAATTATCCTTCTTTCGGCATGTACGAATAACAATTAAAAAGCCACAAGACAGGTCCTGTGGCTTAAATTTATAAAGATTTTTTTATGAGCTTACTCTTTTACTACACCCATTTGACAGAACTTATCTATCCTCTTCTCAATCCTTTCTTCTGGAGTCATGGCCTGGAGTTCTTTTGTATGCTCAAGTATAACCTTTTTCATCTCCTTAGACATCCCCTTAAGATCTGTGTGAGCACCACCAAGTGGCTCATTGATGATACCATCGATAAGTTTCAGGTCAAGCATATCATGGGATGTTACGCGCATGGCTTCAGCAGCCTGCTCTTTGTAATCCCAACTTCTCCAAAGGATGGTGGAACAGTTTTCCGGCGATATCACTGAGTACCAGGTATTCTCGAGCATAAGTACTTTATCACCTATAGCAATGCCCAACGCTCCTCCTGATGCTCCCTCACCAATTACAATACATATAACAGGCACTTTGAGCATAAACATCTCTTTAAGATTACGGGCTATAGCCTCCCCTTGTCCCCTTTCCTCAGCTTCAAGCCCGGGAAATGCACCCGGAGTATCTATTAATGTAATAATAGGTTTATTAAATTTTTCAGCCATCTTCATCAAACGAAGGGCTTTTCTATAACCCTCAGGGTTGGCCATCCCAAAGTTGCGTAGCTGTCTTTGCTTGGTATTACGCCCTTTTTGCTGACCGATAATCATGAAAGTCTGTTTACTTATAGTAGCAAAACCTCCTACTATGGCTTTATCATCCTTCACGGTTCTGTCTCCGTGAAGTTCAATAAAATCATCAGACATCTCATAGATATAGTCAAGCGTATAAGGACGCTCAGGATGTCTTGACAGTTGAACACGCTGCCAGCGTGTGAGGTTACTAAATGTTTCCTTTTTCAGATTTTTAATCTTAGTTTCCAGAGATTTTACAGCATCCTTGACATCCACATCGCTCTCCTGAGCGATCTTTTTCATGTCTTCCAACTTAGCTTCTAACTCTGCAATGGGTTTTTCGAAATCCAATAGCATGTCTGTTTAGTTAAGGGTACAAAATTAGAACTAATATTTACTTTTGGTAAGCATATGAGGTATTTTAAAAGGGCATCAAAAAAAATTAAATAAATTTAAGTCAGGTGTTGCATTTAAAAAAAGGTAAGTATACATTTGCATCACCTTAAACGAAAGGGCTTAAAAACACATTTAAAATGGTCTGGTAGTTCAGCTGGTTAGAATGCCTGCCTGTCACGCAGGAGGTCGCGGGTTCGAGTCCCGTCCAGACCGCACGACACAAGTCAAGCAACACTAAAACCGCTTAAAAATATTTTAAGCGGTTTTTTTTATGCCTATTATAACTCACCAATCAGCACCATGTGATAAGGTGTAAAAACCTGTCGAGTGAGTGAATCGGAAAAACAAGAACTCCCAACGTAAGGCTTACCCGTGAAACAGGACAAAACTACCCCATTGCTATTTCACCCTGATTTGCTTACTACTTTTGCCGATTGCTATTAACAACTTTCTGTCAAATACAGAAGCAAAAAGTTTGTGTCTCCCCAGAAATTCCACCTGATCCAAAAACTGCCCGGTAACCAGAAAACCAAAGGTATCTCAAGAAAAAGATTTCAACATAGAAGGGGAAAATGCTGCAAGTCAAAGCTTTTCAATCCATTCCACTGTTAATGGTTTTGAAATAAAGCCTTTTACAACGGGGTATAGTGTAGATTTATATTTGTCTTCAGGATCAATTGATGAAGTAAGCATAAACAGCCTGCAGTTGCTATTCAAAGCAAATGATGTATTTCGATAATCATCTAAAAATTCCCACCCGTCCATTTCAGGCATATTGATATCCAACAGTATGATCTCAGGTATAAATTCTGATGTTGGTATAATAGATTTAAGATACACCAATGCCTCCTTGGGATTGGTATAAGTAACTACACTATGACCTTTAATTTTAAATAATTCCTTATTGATCATATTCGCTATAGGATCATCATCTATAAGCAAGACATTTCTGTTCATTTAGTTATTTTTCCATTTTATTGAAACGGGGAAGACATACCTTAAAAACTGAGCCTTCGTGCACTTTGCTAGTTACCTCAACATACCCGCCAAGAGACTCGGTCATTGTCTTTACCATATTAAGCCCCACACCCCTGCCTGACATGGAATCATCGTTATGAAATCGTTTATAAAGTCCAAATATCTTATCTCCATATTTCTTCAGATCTATCCCTCTCCCGTTGTCCTGAACTGACAAACAAACAAATGATCCTTCATTACTGGTTTGTACATGAACAACAGGTTCGCGATCGGTATGTTTGTATATTATTGCATTAGATAGCAGATATAACATGATATTACGAATGTAGTTCTTCAGAGAGTCAATATGAGTAATATGAAAATTATCTGAAATAGTAGCGGAAGATAAATCAACATCAGCTGACAGTTGATTTACAGCCCATTTAAACTCTTCTTTAAATGATACGGGTTCAGTTTTGTCAGTTTCAACTTCTCTAACAGAAATAATTGAATTAATATCTCTCACCACCCTATCAAGACGTTGTGCCTCACCTGCCATTGCCTGAATACAGGTTTTATCAACTTCGGCACTTTGATTGATAATTTCGGCAAGCCCCAGGATATTGGCTAGAGGGGCCCTTAAATTGTGTGAAACAATGTAAGAGAACTGCCTGAGGTTCCTGTTTTTTTCCTGAAGATCATTAATAAGCCCCAGAATTTCCTGCTCTGCTTCTTTCTTTTCTGAAATGTCTCTGAAAAATATGGTTAAACCGTCATCCGAGGGATAAGCTTTTGCAGAAAACCATAATTGCAAGGAAGAATAATAACCCTCGGTCTCCAGCACTTCTTTGGTCTGCATGGCCTGCTCGAACATTTTATAGAAAGGGCTCTCCTCCAACTCGGGATGAACTGCGAGAAAAGTCTTGCCGATAGTTTTACTTCTTCCCAATGGGTGGATTTTTAAGGCTGCATCATTTAAAAATGTATACTCCCAGGATCTGTTCAGGGAAAATACCGCATCATTTATTCTATTTAAGGTAGTTTCCTTTTCGCGATACTCTGCCAAAGCTTTAGTTTCCGCTTCAAGTCTTTGAGTAATATCAATACCCATCCCTATAAGGTACTCCTGCCCTTCAATACGTACGCTGCATCCAGTAAAGTAATAGGCGATTTTTTTCCCGGTTTTAGTGAAAAAATAAGATTCAACATCATCCTTCCCTTTTACGAATACTGATTCAATTTTACCCCTCAAAAGCTCTTTATCCTTATCATCAAAAAAATCGAGGGGGTGCATCTGGCTCACTTCTTCGGAAGAATATTCTGATATTATTTCAAAATTTTCATTCCAGCGAATAAACCTGCCATGTCTGTCATATAAATAGAAAATACCCGGCAAACTATTAATGATAGAATCTGAAAGGTATTTCTCATGACTGATGGCCTGCTGAGTTTTAACTCTTTCTGTTACATCATAATAATTATAGACAATGGCACCTATATTCGAATCTTCCAGCAAATTGATATAGTAACCTTCTACCCATATATACCGGCCGCTTCTATGCTTAAACCTGTACTCAGAGCGCAATAATTTTCCAGGTGACCGAAGTACATTCTTAAAGATTCTCACAACATTATTCCGATCATCAGGATGTACCAGATCAAGCCAGTCTATTTCAAGTATTTGAGTAAGCGAATACCCGCTTACCCTAACTGTTGAAGGACTTTGGTACCTGACATTACCTTCACTATCCATTAATACAATAGCATTGGCACTGTTTTCAATTAGTGTCCTAAAGTACTTCTCACTGTTAGCCAGCCGTTCTTCAGCTGACTTTTGCTCGGTTACATCTCGGATGAATAAAGAAATCCCATTATCGGATGGATAAAAATGACTCTCCAACCATTTGTTTTTCTCCGCAAAAAAGTACTCAACACACTGATACTCCTGTAAAGACATTGCTCTTTCGAAAGTTTCGTACCACGAACTTTCTGTTAATTCGGGAAACCGGTCCAGTATATTCCTGCCTATTACCTGTTCGGAACTCAAGTCAAATATTTCTATGGCTCTCTGATTGATATAGGTACATAGCAGGTTTTCATCAAATGAAACAAAAGCGTCACTAACACGGTCCAGTGTAGTTTTTGAATTTTCCTGGGTTGTCAAAAGCTTTAAGGTTATCTCCTCTACAAGTTTTTTTAGCTTTGCCGGCTTCTCTACCCATTGATAGACAAATGAACCCACTAGAAATGAAAACAAAATACCCACGACAGAGAATGCAATAGCACTATAGTAGATCATTACATCAGGTGAACTGCTTACATAAAGTTTCCAGGCCCCGTCTGGCACCTCGATAAAAACAGAGGCCTCCTGAGCAGGATCAAATTCGTCTTTCAAAAAATACTCTTGCTCACCTGTTACCGGGTTAGCCTTGGATAACTGGTATTTAAAATTGTCATCGTGATTTCGAACTCCAAAGGCATCCAGCAGGGTAGATAGTTTAATTATGACAACAGAGAATCCAAAAAAATCACCGTCTATAAATATAGGAAGCCTTCCTATTACCCCTTTACCGCCCTGCCTGAGATTCAGGGGTCCGGCAAAGAAGAGCTCTCTCTTTTCAATTGCTTTTAGAGCTTCTTTACTTACCATTGAATCGTTAAGCACATCAAAGCCCAGGGCAGGTTCATTTCCTATTAACGGATATACATGAGTAATCACCCCTTTGCGGGTAAGTTGCAAGGCATCTATATATTTATGGGAATCAAGAATATCATCAGCTATGCTGTCAAAGTCTTCAGGAACACCATATTTTTCAACGAGAAACCCCAATATATGAGTAGCCGACATGCTGTATTTTAGCATGGCCTTTACCCGATCACTTAAAGAGTGAAGCTCATGCTGGACTTTTTTTGCCTCATGCTCTTTAACAATATGATACTGCTGATAAGCCAGAAACTGAGTAAGTAATAAGGTCAGTAAAAAAACACAAAGGCCAATTATAACGGATCTTTTCATTGATTAGCTTAGTATAAAGAACTTCCGACTGATTTGCCAGAACCCAGGATACGTATGGAAGATATCAAAATTAATGAGAGAATCCAACGCCTGAAAAAACGTCTGCCAGGAACATAAAATTCCCTGTTTGTATCCCATACAGATATAAGTGGGTGAATTTCCCCTTTACTCATACCGCTCAAATGACTAAACTTGCTATATAAGAAACAGTTATGTAAAAAAAATTACTTAAAGGTTACCTTAATGCATCTTATAGAATTACTATTACAACCTCTCCTCTTACTGTTTAATTAAATTATAAAATGATAATTTTCAAAACAGATCGGAATATGTCAGAAATGCTTCTATTATCATTCCCTTTTTCTAATGTTAATGATTTAGTAATCGATACGTCGATTCTCGCTGTTAACTTTGTATGTAATAAACAATGAAACATTTACAGGCAATTAAACCATATGGTACAGAGTGTGTTACTATTTAAATTCAAATGATGGAGAACTAAAAACCGAAAGCAAAAAACATTAGTACATTTTACATGTTATGACTTACATCATTGAGTATGGAATAAATTATCTGTAAATATCTATTGATGAATACATGTGGGACATTGTGGAACGAAAAAGTAAAAAAACCATTATAAACGTGCATATGTAACTTATTTGGCAGATATAACTACACGATAATCAGGTAAATAAGAATTGTTTAAAAATAAATTTGAATTGTAAAATAAAATTAAACTACTTTTGTCTTTCGAAAAGTCCATAATTTTTACTATAATTGATGTTCTCAGTTTTTGAAATAGATGGTTGGCTTGATAATTTCAAAGGTTGAATCCACCAGGATAGACAATCTCGTGTACGGCTGGCGTCTTAATGTAAGTTTAAGAAAATCGCAATGAAGAAAAAGATATTAGTAATTGACGACGATGAGGCAATGAGATGGCTCATTAAGAAGATGCTTGAGAAAGACTATATTGTTGATGTATTCAGTAATGTGGCAAATGCACTGAAACATATGAATCAATTTGGTCATCCGGATGTTATTGTAACTGATATCCATTTACCGGTAATAGATGGAAAAGACTTTCTGACTAATCTCAAAACCAACGGACTTTATGCCGGGATCCCGGTAGTTGTTATCTCATCTTTCAGAGATGAGAAGACAAAAAGCTATTGTTTGGAGGCAGGCGCTGATGAATACATAGTAAAACCTTTTAATCCCGAAAAACTTATTGAAAGGCTCGACAACCTTATAACCAATAAACGAAAGGAGAACTCTCTAATCAATTAAGATATGAAAGAAAGTTATGTTTTGGATTTTCAATCTCTCAAGCATGATAGCTCTTTAATGGGGGAAACTGCCAAAGTAGAGCATAAAAAGAAGGGAAACGTGTTTTTCATTGGAGAATACGGGGATTTGTGCCTGGACCTTAAGCTTGAAAATTATGATGTACATAACGTTAAAGATATTAACGAGGGTGTTAAGATCTTACTTCATAATGCAAATTCGTCGGCAGAACAACTTCCGGATGTAATTATCATAAGCAAGAAAATTACAGCTGATTCCGTAGAGACCATAAAATCTCTAAAGAAAAGGAAAAGTCTCATAGAGATTCCTGTAATTATCATTGCGGAAAAATTTGATGAAGAAGAGCGTGACCTGGCTATCAAAGTTGGGGCTGAAGACTACTATACAGATAACATTAGTGCCAAATACCTTTCTCTACGTATTGAGTTTCTTACAAGGCTTAAAACTTTATCTAACTCTCATGAAGAGGAAGTTGGTATAAAACCTAAGCCATCCCTTCACAACGGAGATTCATTTAAAATGTGGTCGCTTAAGCGTGCTTTTGATATTGCAGTATCAGCAACATTACTTCTTATCATCAGCCCGGTATTACTGATTGTTGCCATTGCTATAAAGCTTGACTCCAAAGGCCCTGTATTTTACATATCAAAAAGGGCTGGCAAGGGTTACCAGATTTTCAATTTCTACAAATTCAGGTCAATGCGACAGGACGCTGACCAGATAGTCAACGACCTCAAACACCTCAATCAGTATAATAACGGTGATGACGCCCTGTTTTTCAAAGTTAAAAACGATCCAAGAATTACGCGCCTGGGTGCTTTCTTAAGAAAAACAAGTCTTGATGAGTTACCTCAGCTTTTCAATGTATTAAAAGGCGATATGTCACTTGTTGGTAACAGGCCCTTACCGCTCTATGAAGCTGAAAAGTTAACGCAGGATCAATGGGCACTCAGATTCCTTGCTCCTGCAGGCATCACAGGTTTGTGGCAGATCACTAAAAGAGGGAAAGAAGAAATGTCTGAAGCTGAAAGAGTTGCATTAGATATGGAATATGCTCAGAAAAACTCTTTTTGGTACGACCTGAAAATTATGCTAAAAACGCCTACTGCGCTTCTTCAAACTGAAGACGTATAATAGTGTTTTAAAACTAAACCTGACTTAAATCTTGAATATACTCTTTATTATTATTGAGATAGTTTTACTATCCTATTTCGCCTATGTAGCCCTGTATACTCTTGTTTTTTCCATTGCAGGCCTTTTCTATAAAACACCACCCCTGGTTGATGTAACCCGAAAAAATAAGTTTGCTGTACTTATACCTGCTTATAAGGAAGATGGGGTGATCGTGCATGTTGCGCAGGAAGCGCTCAACCAAACATATCCACGCGATCGTTATGAGGTGATAGTCATAGCAGATTCCCTTCAACCTGAGACAATAAATCAGCTAAAGACATTGCCAATTAATACCTGTGAAGTGTCCTTTGAAAAAAGCACCAAAGTTAAGGCTATGAATGAAGCTATGAGACGAATTGGTGATGATTATGACTATGTAGTAATTCTGGATGCTGACAATATTATGGAACCAAACTTCCTTGAAACCATGAACAATCTTCATGAGCAAGGTTTTTTGGCTATACAAGGCCGTAGAGCGGCTAAGAATGAAAATAACTCCCTCTCCTACCTTGACGGGCTCAGTGAAGAAATAAATAACCACATCTATGGCCGTGGTGGTACCGCCCTTCACCTCTCTGCTGCCCTTAAAGGCTCAGGAATGTCCTTTAGCTATGGCATATTGAAGGACATGCTTAAAAACATGGCCTCTATAGGCGGTTTTGACAGAGAGCTGGAATTGCGATTGGTTAATGAGGGGGTAAATGTAAAATATGCATCGAATGCCATAATCTATGATGAAAAGGTGGAGAAATCCAATGTATTCGAGAATCAACGCAAAAGATGGATATCAAGTCAGTACTTCTATTTAAGGCGATATTTTTTATCAGGGGTTTTAAACCTTTTTAAAGGAAGGTTAACGTACTTTAACAGCACAGTGCTCAGAAACATTCAGCTACCTCGCCTCATCAACCTCGGTCTGATTTCAGCAGTAACATTTATATTGTTTTTCCTTCAACGCTTTATAACCTTTCCTTTCGAGTTATGGTTTATGACATGGGCCTCTACTGTTCTGGGGATTATGTTTGCTATTCCCAAAACTTACTATGGACCCAGACTAATAAAGTCTGTATTCAGGCTCCCTGGTATATTCTGGAAGATGTTTCTGTTGCTTTTCAAGCTTAAAGGTGCAAACAAAAAATTTATTCATACACCCCATAGTTCACCAACTCAAAAATGAACCCCATAACCGAACCGCTGGTTTCTATAGTTAGCATCAATTATAACAGCACCGTTCAAACCAAAGAGTTGTTAGAATCTCTGAGGAAAGTTGACTATAAAAACCTTGAGATAATCATTGTTGACAATGGTTCTGCTAACCGTGATATTGAAACTATTGTTGATGAGTTCCCTGAGGCTAACTTTATCATGAATCCTGATAATCTGGGATTTGCCGGAGGTAATAACGTTGCGATAAAAGAAGCCAGAGGTGAATATGTCTTTTTTGTAAACAATGATGCAGAACTAACTCCCGATTGTATACAACCCCTGCTGGAAACCTTTAGACAGTTTAATGACGCTGGAGCAGTAAGCCCGAAGTTTCATTACTTTAGCAAGCCGGGGGTAATAGAATATGCAGGATATTCACCTATAAGTGCCATTACCGGAAGGAACGACACCATAGGTGCCAATGAAAAGGATCAGGGTCAGTATGATCAGGTATCAGTAACGCATTATACTCATGGAGGTGGTATGATGGTACCCAAAAAAGTAATAGATGAAGTGGGTCCGATGCCAGAGGAGTATTTTCTTTACTACGAAGAGTTTGACTGGTGCGAGATGATGAAAAAGGCCGGTTACAAAATCTACTATCAACCCAAAGCACTTGTATGCCATAAAGTATCAGCATCTATAGGACAGGACAGTACCCTGAAAACTTACTACCTCACAAGAAATCGCATCTTGTTTATGCGTAGAAATAAAAATAGCATCTCCTATGCTATTTTTCTTACATTTCTAATGTTCTTTACAATACCAAAAAACGTATTAAGCTTTATAAGCAAGGGTAAATACCAGCATCTATCAGTCTTTTGGAAAGCGATAACCTGGAATTTCGGAGTAAAAAAAGTACCACAATTTTAATAGCAACTTATGTGCGGCATAGCTGGATTTATAGATTTTAATAAACGATCATCTGAAGAGACATTAAGAGCCATGACTGATGAATTGATCCATCGTGGCCCTGATGACAGCGGTGTTTTTTTTGAAGACAACGCCCATGCCCAGATCGGCCTTGGTCACCGAAGACTTTCCATTCTTGATCTTAGTGCACTGGGCCACCAGCCAATGCAATTTCAGCAATATACAGTGGTTTTTAATGGTGAAATCTATAATTTCAAAGAGATAACAGAACTCCTCACCCAAAAAGGATACAAGTTCAAATCACATTCTGATACCGAAGTACTTCTTAAAGCCTTTGACTGCTGGGGTACGAAAGCTGTGGATCATTTCATCGGCATGTTTGCCTTTGTTTTATATGATAAAAACAATGAAGAAATCTTGTTATTTAGAGATAGAGCCGGGGTAAAGCCATTATATTATTATTACAAAGACGGATGCCTGCTCTTTGCTTCAGAATTAAAGAGTTTTCATAAACATAACTCTTTTAAAAAAGAGATCGACCATGATAATCTGGCCCTCTTTCTTCAATATAACTATTTGCCTGCACCCTATTCCATATTCAAATATACTTTTAAGCTGGAGCCCGGCCATTTCCTGCGACTGGATTTAAAAAACAAAGATTTACAACAGCATAAATACTGGGATGTAGTGGATCACTATAACAGGCCTAAACTTGATATATCATACGATGAAGCCGTTGAAGAAACCGAAAAGCTGCTCATGAGCGCTTTTTCTTACCGAATGGTTTCTGATGTTCCGGTAGGGCTATTTTTGAGTGGTGGTTATGACAGCACCGCGGTTACTGCGCTGCTTCAGTCTCAAAGCACTGAAAGAATAAAGACCTTCACCATTGGCTACGAAGAACAAGCCTTTAATGAAGCCCCTGAAGCCAAAAAAGTGGCCGATTACCTGGGGACTGACCACACTGAAAAATATTGCACTGCTAAGGATACGGCTGACATTCTACACAAGCTCCCGCAAATTTATGATGAGCCTTTTGCAGATAATTCTGTAGTGCCTACCTTCCTTGTCAGTCAGCTGGCTCGTACAAAGGTAAAGGTAGCTCTTTCCGGTGATGCAGGTGATGAGATTTTTGCCGGTTATGATAAATTCAACCGCGCCGTTAACTTCACCAAGCTACCTGGAATGGCACAAAGTCTCATGAGTGGTGCCATGGGTTTAATATCCCCGGAAAACATCCCGGTTCTCAATAAGAAATATAACTTTTCTACAAGATATGAAAAGATGAGAGAGATTTGGAAATACAAATCTCCGTCTCATGCCATGAAAGTAATCTCCCAATTCATCACTGAACAAGAGGCAAGAAAATATCTTTCTAAGGATTTTCAGAACAAAAAGACATATTTCGACATTGAATCGGAACTCAATGATGGTAATGATCCACTCAATAAATTATTAGCCATTGACTATAAGACATTCCTTCTGGACAATAACCTTACAAAGGTAGACAGGGCTACTATGGCTGTTGGCCTTGAAGGCCGTGAACCAATTCTTGACCATAGAATTGTTGAATTCGTAAGCCAGTTACCTTCCTCCTATAAGATAAAAGATGGCGTAAACAAGAGTATATTGAAAACAATAGTGCACAAATATGTACCGGAAGCCATCATGGATCGTCCAAAAAAACCCTTTCTGGCACCACTAACCGTTTGGTTTAAAGATGAGCTAAAAGACTATTACCTTGAGTATTTGGATGAGACCCGATTAAAAAATGATGGTATTTTCACTAAAAGTGTAATAGAACTTAGAAATGCTTATCTTTCAGGAAAAGAAATTAACCATCAGAAGCTGTGGAATATATTGATTTTCCAACTGTGGAAAGAAAAATGGATGTAATAAAAAATAAATGCCTGGCGATTATATGTTTAGCCGGGTGTTTACTTTTTTACTCTAACTTATATGCGCAAAATTTAACACCGAGACAATCTACTACTCCGTCAAATATTAGATTTTGGGAGTACTTACCCGCAGGCTACCAGCACCAGGGAAAAAAAAGCCCTGCGATATTCTTCCTTCATGGCAAAGGCGAACGAGGAGACGGCTCGGACTCATCCATGCAAATAATGCTGAAGCATGGTCCGCTGAAACAAATTCAGGATAATGATTTCGGGACTTTTAAATCCCAGGGAAAAAATTATTCATTTATAGTCCTCGCCCCTCAGTTGGATCAGCCTAATACTTTCTGGGAACCGGAATACGTCGATGAGTTTATCAGCTACGCGTTATCAGAGTATAATATTGATCCTGAAAGGATCTACCTGACAGGTCTGAGTATGGGTGGCAATGGTACATGGAACTATGCCTATAGTAACTATAATGCAGAGAATAAATTTGCTGCAATTGCCCCTATAGCCGGATGGGGAAGTACTAATAAAGCTTGTATAGTTAAAGAAAGAAATATTCCTGTATGGGTATTTCATGGCGAGGATGACAAAACAGTACCCTTCGTTAGGGGAAAGGCTATGTTTAACGCCATTGACTCCTGTAAAAATGGTTTTGAAAAGGATTATAAGTTTACAGCCTATAAAAATACCGGGCATAATTCCTGGCAAAAAGCTTATGATTTAAGTCATAAGTGGAATAACCCCAACATCTACGAATGGTTTTTATCCCACAAACTCAACAAAGATCAATCCTCCGTTCTCTCCAAAAGCCTTGGACTTAAAAGTAATGTTATTGCATCTTCTGCAAATGAGCACAATGCGAAACTTGATATAGTATGCCCCCTACCCCGCTCTCTTAATGAAGTATCCGGATTGATCAGAGACAGTAATGGTGTGTTATGGGCACATAATGACAGCTATAACGGCCCTTACATCATGCAGTTAGATACCAGCGGGACTGTAACCCGGTTTAAAAAAGTAATTTTTTCATCCAACTTTGATTGGGAAGACCTCGCCGTTGATCATGAGGACAATATTTACATTGGAGACATTGGTAATAATGAGAATAACAGGAAGAAACTCTACATCTATAAGCTATCAGCCAAGGATACTGCCGAACGCATAAAAGCAGAAACCATAAGCTTTACCTATCCTGATCAGAAAGATTTTCCCCCGTCAACAAGAGAAATGAATTACGACTCTGAGGCCATCGTATATTATCAGAATGCTCTCTATACATTTTCAAAAAACCGTACAAGTCCGTTCACAGGTATAGTCAGAGTATATAAAGTACCTGCAACTCCGGGTGATTACGAAGCAGAACTAGTGGACAGTTTAAAGTTAGAATCAGGCCCTATGCATGACAACTGGATAACCGGTGCCGATATTAGCCCTGACGGACAAACAATTGCCCTTCTTTCACACAGGAAAATATGGTTGATTAATTGTTTTGACGGGAAAAAGTTTTCGCAGGGTAAAATCACTAAAATAGTCCTCGACAGCTTTACGCAGAAAGAAGCTATTACATTTATGGATGACCAGACGCTGTACATCGCTGACGAAAAGTTTAAGGACATGCTTGGAGGCTATCTGTACAAGGTTAACATTAGTACTTGGTTATCAAATGATTGCAATTAAATTTACTCATACCAGACAGGAAGAATTCAATTTTAAATCAATTACTTAATAAATTAATTTGTTTTTTTGTACCTTGTATTGATATAGCTGTTGGCATTTATCAAATAGTTATCAACCCCATGAAAACCAAACCTAACTTACTGCTTTGGGTATTTGTATTTTTACTTACACCTACACTATGTCTGTCGCAGTTTACCCCTAGAACGACTTCTGCAGGCACAGGGTATCTGGAATATTTACCGCCGGATTATGCATCAAACCCGACAAAGAAATATCCTTTGATGATATTTCTGCATGGTGCAGGTGAAAAAGGAAGTGGTTCTCCTGCTGACCTGGAAAGAGTAAAGTCAAATGGCCCTCCAAAAGAAATAAAAAATGGCCATGACATGTGTTTTACAGTGGGTGGAGTTGAGAAATGCTTTATTGTCATTGCTCCTCAATTGCCAGGAGGCAAACCTTCATGGGGAGTTTCATTTATAGACGAAGTTTTCAACTATGTTCTTAACGGCCCGTTGAATTATCGAGTTGATTTGAACCAGATACATCTCACAGGATTGAGCCTCGGATCAAATGGAGTCTATAAATATGCATACATGTCGGTTAATGATCCTAACAGGCTGGCTTCCATTTCTCCCATTGCTGCCTGGGCCGATACCAATCAGGGTTGTGTAATCTCAGAACGAAAAATACCACTTTGGGCTTTTCACGGAGACCAGGACAAAACTGTTGGATACGCCAGCGGACTCGCCATGTTCAATGCGATAAAGGACTGTACAACACCGGCCCCAACCGCAGAATTAATATTTACAACATATGCAGGTGTAGGCCATAACTCCTGGGGTAGGGCCTACAACACAGGACATACCTACCATAACCCTAATCTTTACGAATGGATGCTTTCCAAGTCATTGTCCGGAAATCCGACAGCCAACGCCGGCCCTGATCAATCCATTACCTTACCGACCAACAGCATTACGCTTAGCGGATCAGGAAGTGACCCCGACGGAACAATTGTTTCATACTCCTGGACCCGAATCTCCGGTTCATCTGCTACGCTGGTCAATAATAATACAGCCACCCTTACTGCAAACAACTTGCTTGAGGGCATATATACTTTCAGGCTTACAGTAACCGATAATGGAGGAAATACTGCAAGCGATGACGTGACTGTAACTGTAAACCCCGCTGCCATTAATGTTGCCCCTACGGTAAATGCTGGCCCTGACATAACAATAACATTACCCACTAACAGTACCAATATCACGGGTATAGCCAGCGATATAGATGGCAGTATAACAATGTATGCCTGGACCCAACAATCGGGCCCATCAACGGCTACAACTACTGGTACTGCCAATGCTACATTGACTGCAAGCAACCTGGTGGAAGGTACGTACAAATTTCGGCTTACCGTTACAGACGATGATGGAGCCACCGCCTTTGATGAGATCAATGTAATTGTTAACCCTGCCGCTATTAATTCACCTCCGAGTGCAAGCGCAGGTCCTGATAAAACCATCAATCTGCCCACTAACAGTACAACCCTGGCGGGCAGCGGTAGTGATAGTGATGGTTCTGTGGTTTCTTATGCATGGTCTCAACTTAGCGGCCCTTCCGTCACTTTGGCAAATCAAAATACACCGACACTGAGTTTAACAAACCTTGTTGAGGGAAATTACGAATTCAAACTTACTGTAACAGATGATGATGGTGCCACCGGAGAGGACAATGCTTTGGTTACGGTCATCGCTGCCAATCAAAACCCTACAGCTAATGCGGGAAGTGACATCACTCTTACACTTCCTACCAATGCTACAAATCTTAGTGGAAGTGCCACTGATACCGACGGAACGATTGCTACATATTTATGGGAGCAGATCAGCGGACCATCAACCTCTACGATTACCAATGCAGGTACTGCAACGGCAAGCGTATCAAACCTTGTAGAAGGCACATACCAGTTTCAATTAACCGTTACTGATGATGATGGTGCTCAGGACACTGATATTGTCCAGGTAACCGTGGTATCGGTTCCTCCAAATGTGGCTCCTGTTGCCAATGCTGGTCCTGACAAAAACATAACACTTCCTACCAATTCGGTTATTTTAAACGGTAACGCTTCGGATTCCGACGGAACCATCGCGAGCTACGCATGGACAAAAATTTCAGGCCCTGCTACTTTTACCCTCTCAGGTCAAAATACCGCGACACTTACAGCAAATAATCTGGTAGCCGGAACCTATGTATTCCGATTAACTGTAACAGATGATGACGGAGCCAGCCATTTTGATAATGCTACTGTGAGTGTTGCGCCTGCCACAGTTAACCAATCTCCGGTGGCAGAAGCAGGTGCAAACCAGAATATAACGCTTCCAACCAATTCGGTGGTTTTAAATGGCTCCGGAACAGATCCGGATGGCACGATTGCCAGTTATGCATGGGCACAGGTTTCCGGCCCATCAACTGCTACGCTTTCGGGAGCTGGCACCAGCACATTAAATGCCGGCAACCTTATTGAGGGCACTTATACATTTCAACTTACCGTTACAGATAACCAGGGTGCTTCAGGCTCTGACAATGTAACCGTAACAGTAGCTGCCTTAAATACTCCTCCCATTGTATATGCCGGGGCCGATGTTAACCTTGTACTACCAACAAATAATGTAGACATTACAGGTACCGCGACGGATAGTGACGGCACAATTGCTTCAACACTATGGACTCAGGTGAGTGGAGCTGCAGCTGCATTTACAGTTAGCGGAAATACTATTTCCATAACCGGTCTGGCCGCAGGTACATATATTTTCAGGTTCAGGGCAACAGATGATGACGGGGATTTCGCTCAGGATGATGTCGAGGTAATAGTCACAGCGTCCAATGTACTCCCTACTGTTAATGCAGGACCTGATAAATCGGTAACGTTACCTACCAATACAGTCAACCTTACAGGAACGGCGAATGATAGCGATGGAACCATTGTATCATACAATTGGAGTATTATAAGCGGCCCTGTAGCTACCCTTACCAATCAGAACACTGCCACTGTTACAGTAAGCGGTCTTACTGCGGGATCATATACCCTACGCTTCACTGCTACTGACAACGACGGCGGTTCTAAATCGGACCAGGCCATTATTACAGTACACCCCGAGGCAACTAACCAGCCCCCTACTGCTAATGCCGGGTCCAATTTGTCTATCACATTGCCCACTAACTTTGTCACCATTTCAGGAAGTGGATCCGATACAGACGGCACCATTGCCTCATATAGCTGGACTAAGAAAAGTGGTCCCTCTACAGGTACTTTATCAAATAATACAACGCCAACACTCACGGCGTCTGGCCTGGTTGAAGGCACTTATGTTTTTACACTTATGGTAATGGATGATGATGGCGCATCTGCCAGTGATGATGTAACTGTTACAGTAAATCCTGCCGAAGTAAATCAATCTCCAACGTCCAAGGCGGGCAGCGATATAACACTGATCCTTCCGACGAACAGTACTAACATTGTGGGAGCTGGCAGCGACCCTGACGGTACTATTGTCAGCTATTCATGGAGCCAGATAAGTGGTCCGGCCGCAGCTACCATGTCAGGGGCTTCAAACCCTACCGTCACGGTCAGTGATCTGGTAGAGGGCACATATACTTTTAATTTAACCGTTCAGGATGACGACGGGGCGAGTGATGATGACTATGTCAATGTAATTGTTCAGCCAGAAACAGTCAATCAAAAACCCACCGCTAATGCAGGGCTGGACAAAACTTTGATACTTCCTACAAATACCATCAACATTGCCGGCTCAGGGAGTGATATAGACGGCTCAATCACTACTTATTTATGGACAAAAGTAAGCGGCCCCGCGGCTAACTTAACTAACACGTCTACCCCAACCGTAACAGCCAGCAATTTATTGGAAGGCATATATAGATTCAGACTTACTGTAACAGATGATGATGGAGAGAGTGGCTCGGATGAAGTAATTGTTACAGTGTTACCCGCTACAGTAAACCAATCGCCGACAGCCAATGCAGGAGCGAATGTGACTTTGGTATTACCAACAAATTCAGCCATTATCTATGGTTCAGGTAGTGATCCTGATGGCACGGTGGTATCCTATGCATGGAGTCAGATCAGCGGACCGTCAGCAACACTAACAGATCAGAACACACCTCAATTAACCGTAACAAATATGGTGGAAGGCAGCTATGTATTCCGGCTTACCGTCACTGATGACGACGGTGCTGTAGGGTCTGACGATGTACTGGTAACCATTCTGCCTCAAAATGCTAATGTCGCCCCAATAGCATTTGCAGGTGCCGATCAGATTATTAAGCTTCCTACTAATACAACAGTTTTAAATGGCTCAGGAAATGATTCGGATGGAACAATTGTAAGTTACCAATGGGATAAAGTCAGTGGTCCTACGGGTACATTCAGTGATATGAATCAGGCAACGCTTAACTTATCAGACCTTGTTGAAGGTATCTATATCTTTAGCCTGACAGTTACAGATGACGATGGAGCAGAGGGGATCGACGAGGTAAAAGTCAGCATTCTCCCCTCTTCATTTAATTTAACACCTGTTGCAAATGCCGGAGAGGATTTATTTTTAGAATTACCGACAAATAGTATTGTAATCAATGGTTCTGGAACAGACCCCGACGGAATAATCGACAGCTATAACTGGTTTATGGTTAGCGGAGCTAATACACCAACTCTGGCGGGAGCAAATACGGCCAACCTATCCGTGTCAGGGCTTATTGAAGGTGTCTATATTTTTACATTGGAAGTGACAGATGACGGTGGTCTTGCGGATTCTGACAATGTAAAAGTAGTGGTAACATCTCCGGATGTAACCGAAAACACCCCACCTTCCGCTGATGCCGGTCAGGATCAGATCGTAATTCTTCCTGAGAACAGCACCCTGCTCGTTGGAAGAATGACAAATCCGGGCCTTGTTGAAAGTTATGTCTGGACCCAGATAACAGGTGCAACGGTTCAACTAAACGGCGTGGATTCAGACTCGCTATTTGTGGCCGCGTTGGAAGAAGGTGACTATACCTTTGAATTAACAATTACCGACAACCAAGGTCTTTCGGGTAGTGACAGGGTTAATATTGAAGTCATTTCTCAATTAACAGACCTTCAGTTTCCAATGAAAATGTTCAGCCCTAATCGTGATGGGGAAAACGACACATGGATTCTCGATCCTGATTTGAGTAAATATGAGGGATGTAATCTCTACATATATAATCGAAAAGGTTCGCAAGTATATGAAACAGTCTCCTACCAAAATAACTGGGAAGCACAGTTAAATGGTCAGGAATTACCAGATGGCGTTTATTTTTACATCCTAAAATGTGATAATAAAACATCTGCATCAGGAAGTATAACAGTGATAAGATAGTAAGAAGTAAAACCATGCGAAAGATAACTTCACTAATTGCCTTACTTTTTCTTTCAACCATAAGTGTCCTTGGTCAACAGGTTCCGTCATATAATCAGTTTTTTTTTAATCCGGCGCTTTATAACCCATCCTTTATTGGTCAGTCCGGTTATACCGAGGCCAATATCAATCACCGCCAGCAGTGGGTTGGTATAGAAGGTGCACCGGTAACGACTAATGTAAATATCCAAACTCCCTTATCTGAGAGACTGGCTGCAGGACTGATATTATATAGTGATAAGCTGGGACTCATCACGACATATGAAACCACTGCAGGATTAAGCTATAATATTAAACTTGGCTCTGCCAGCCGATTATCTTTTGGCCTTACGGCAGGCGTGGGAAGAAATGAGATTGAATTTGTTAACAATGACCCGGCCTATGCCAACGCACTGGATAAAAGCTTCTATTTTTCAGGACAGTTTGGTGTAAACTTTACTATGAACCGGCTGACGCTGGGTTTTGCTTTACCCCAGTTAATGGAATCTCAATTTGCTCAGGAAGAAAATTTTGAAGAGATCGGACTTGAAGCAACCAAACTCACGTTTTCATCTGTTTCGTATAAGTTTGACATCGGTCAAAAATTAACACTGGAACCTACTGTTTTTTATCAGAGCGATGAAAAATCCGTTAACCAGCTTGGCGGGCTCGCGGCCATAACATACAATGACCTGTTCTGGGTTGGTGGTGGGTATAGGGAAGAACAGGGAGCCAATGGGTTTGCAGGCTTTAATATCAATGAGTTTATCAGAATTGGATATGCTTATGAATTTGCCCCCGCAGCAACATCATCCGAATTAAGCAATGGTACCCATGAATTTCAGGTAGGTATAAAGCTAGGCAGGAATAAAAGACAAAAAAACAATACCATTGTCAGCAATGAAGCTATCCCCTCACCAAAAGTTGATGATATACCAAGTATTCAAAAGGTTGAAGAAGAGCCCGAAGAGGATAATGAAGAAAATATAGAGTCCACCGAATCTGAAGTTCATGCTGTAAACCACAATGAGGAGGAAGAGGAAGAAAATATCCAGGTAGTAAAAAAAGAAAATATAACTGAACTTGAAAGTGAGAATACTGCCGAACCTGTAAATGAAGATACCTCACCAACAGAAGATGAGCGAATTATAAAACCCGGAGAGCTCGGTCCCGGCTATTATGTGGTGGTAGGTGCTTATCAAAGCAAGCAAAATGCAGAGTCATATGCGACGCGAGTGAGGTCTTCAGGCTACTATGTTTCTATCGGGCTTAACCCGGCGACGGGTCTGAATTATGTGTATATAAAACACACTCAAGACTTCGATTCTGCTGCAAAAGTGAGAGAACAAATAAGGAAAATATACGAATTTGAATTCCGCGAAGCATGGATTTTAAACATTAAATAATACATGATTATCAGGCTTAAAAATTTTCTCTCAGCATGTTTGAACAAATGAATTTACTTCGTGTTTTATTTTAAAGTTCTACAACCTGGTGATAATCAACAGAAATTCGACGAACGACAGCAACTTATTAAGTTAAAAATTTAAGTATTAGAAGAAATTGTTTACTTTTACAATCTAAAGAAGTATAAATACTAAAAAAAGCCTCTAAAAAAAGCTTTTAAAACAGTTTTAAATATTACATCTGTCCGTGAGTTAAAAGTTTATCTCATTAAGGTTGTCTAAACGGCGTACAAAATGAAAAGAAATCTTACTACCGTATTAATTATACTGTTGGCTTCAATGGCCTTGTCAGCGCAAGTGCCAAAAGATTATTATTACATAGTTCCGGGTACTATGAGCTATAGAATGGACGGTTCTAGCAGCCCTCAGCTCAAACAAGACACCTTGGTGCGTGGAACCTATTATGGCTCGAACAATGGCGGTGCCATGACTGGTTTCAACTCTTCTCAATATAAAGATTTTACTCTATTCCGTCATCCTACTAACTCAAATTGGATAACCGACCCTCATCAGGTAGATTTACTTCCAAAATCAGGGAATGGTGGTTTCAATCAGGGAAATAATAAATGGTTGTTAAACTATCGGATTGCATATCCTACGGATTTCGATTCCTTAGGCAGCGATTTAAAACCGCTTATTGTTTTTATGCATGGAGCAGGTGAAAGAGGCGATTGCTGGGGAGGAAACTGTTATGGCGAAAATGACCCCAGAATGTGGAACAACGATCACAACCTACAGCACGGTGGCCGCCAGCATGTAGAAGCCATTAACAGAAACTCTTCAGACCCAAGACACTGGCCAGGATTTGTAGTATTTCCTCAAAATAAAAATGGATACAATCCCGGCCCGGGGCTGGATACCTGGACAGGAAGGGTTATTGCGTTGGTTGAGCAGCTTATAAAAAAATATCCCATTGACCCGAACAAAATATATATACACGGATTATCCGAAGGTGCTCAAGGTACGTGGATGCTTATTAACTCAAGACCAGATCTTTTTGCAGCGGCAGCTCCTATGTCAGGTCACAGAGACCACGGTGCATTTGACACAGATGTGGTCTCACCGGACACTACAATGATTCACATGCCGGTATGGCAGTTTCAGGGAGGAAGAGATACCAGACCCAAGCCATCATCAACAGAACAAAAACTTAATAAGATAAAAAATCTTGGAGGTACGCCTCGCTACACCCTCTACCCTACCCTGGGACATGGTGTCTGGAATACAGCCTATGCAGAACCTGACTTTTTTTCATGGTTTTTACAATATAGTAAGCTAACTATTCACGGATATTATGGTGTTAAAGCCGTCTGTGAGGGAGATGAAGTCAATGTAAGGCTAGGTATATCCAAAGGTTTTGATGAATATGAATGGCGTAAAATAAAAGATGGTGTTACCACCGCGGTAGCCCCTTCTCCTGAAAGGGACAACGAAATAATAGCTGATGATTTTGCCAGCTACCAGGTAAGATTCAGAAGAGGATCACAATGGACTGAATGGTCAGAACCATATACAATAACCGAGAAACCTCGTCCAACTGCCAAAATCATAGCAGAAGGAAGCACTGCTTTACCTGGTTTAGATGGCAGTACTGAGGTAACTTTGTCTACTGATGAACAGGGAATCTATTATGAATGGTATAAAAACGGAACTCTGTACTTACATGATTCTACATTGAATGCCATTACAGTTTCCGATCCCGGAGCATACTCATTGGTAGTGAAAGATGAAGGACTGTGCAAAGGCTTTGAATCCAACAAAATATATGTATCTAACGAGCCTTATTTGGGATCATTACCCGCCGCGCCTGACAACATACATGCCTCTGCCAGCTCAGCAACGTCCATAAATGTTTACTGGCAGGATAAATCAGACGATGAATTAGGTTTTGAAGTATACCGAAGTACTGACGGCATTAATTTCTCATGGGTAACTACTACTACTCCAAATAAGTTATTGTATGCTGACACAGCTTTGAATAGTGCTACCACGTATTACTATAAAGTAAGAGCGTATAATACAAACGGCCCTTCTTCTCCTTCTGAGGTTGCATCGGCCACAACATTGACCGACAGCCAAAAACCTACGGCTCCCGGTAATTTTAAATTTGACAACTTTGCCTATACTGAGCACCGCATAAACGTTACTGTAGATAACCTTGCTGATGAATACTTCACCGTTCATACCGATCAGGTAGTATTATCATGGTCCCCTTCAACTGATAACGTAGGTGTTACGCAATACAAAGTTTATTTTCTGGATGGTACACTGGCAGCTACAACTTCAAACACCACTGCAACAGTTACCGGACTTGAAAAAGAAAAAACTTATAGTTTTTATGTAGTTGCCTACGACAACGCAGGAAATGCATCAAGTCCTAGTAGTGCTGTTTCGGTTACCACAGTACTTGAAGGGTTATATTTTAATCTTTTTGCCGGAGGCACCTGGGATGTAGTTAAAGATTTCTCAGACTGGGCACTTCATGCCAATGGTGCTCACCCTAATTTTAGAATAGCCGTAAGAGAGGACTATACAGAAGATGATGATTATTTTGCCTTTGACTTCTTTGGCTATATTTACATAACTACACCAGGCACTTATACATTCTACACAACATCAGATGATGGTAGCCAATTATGGATTGGAGGTACTAAAGTGGTTGATAATGATGGTCTTCATGGAAGTGTTGAGAGAAGTGGTACAATTAGCCTGACGGCAGGTGCTCACCCTATTACGGTCAAATATTTTGAGAGATCGGGAGGACACAATTTGCAGGTATCCTACAGAGGCCCTACGGGAAGCGGTATAAACAAACAACAAATTCCGGACAGTGCCCTGAAAAGTGGGTATATGCCAGAGCAAAACCTTCCTGATACTCCTACTAATTTGACTGCTAATGCCGATGCCACCGAATTCAGTATAGATCTGAATTGGGATTATGAGTCAACCGACATAGTAGTCCTTGGATCATCAACAGCGTATGGGGCTGAAGTTGCAGCAAATGAAAGCTGGGTTGAAAGACTGGATAGTACTATGCTAGCTAATAATGCCAACTACACTTTAACTAATCTTGCTGCTAATGGCTTAAATACATACCATGTAAGAGCAACAGGCACAAGCGGAGGAGGCTATTTTGCAGATCCAAGTCACAATATAACCGCTGCTCTGGCCCTAAATCCAGATATTATTATAGTTAATCTTCCATCGAATAATGTTGCTGATAATATTGATGCCTCAACCACTGTGGTGCATTACAATGAGCTCCTGAATTTAGCCTCTGCGCAGGATGTGGAGATTTTCTTTACCACCACACAGCCCAGGAATTTCAATACTAATTCAGCAAAAAGACATCTATTGGAAACCGAAGCGGACGCTGTAAGAGCTTCATTAGATGACAGAGTTATTGATATTTATGATTACCTGACTGACTTTAGTAATGATAACCGAATTAAAGCACAATTTGATTCAGGTGATGGAACTCATCTGAACAGCTCGGGTCACTATTACATACTGACAGAAGTACTAAAAACTGTTGGCCCTTATATGCCAAAATTTGAGGTATACGCGTCAGAATCAGGCGGAAGTTATGAAATAGTACACACTACAGGGTACGGAGAAACAGCCTACACTCACGCGGAGCTATCTCCCAGCACAAGCTTTACCTATCGGGTTAAAGCAGTGAATATCTATGGTTCATCAGGCTTTTCAAATACGGCCGGTGCAACCTCACCTGCAGACGTAGTTGCTCCATCTGTTCCACAAAACCTATGGGTCAGAGCCAAGACAGATACACAGATTGCGCTTTCATGGGATAATTCGGTGGATAATGTCGGTGTAACTGAATACATTGTATCCTATGCTCTGGCTTCAGAGGGTAGCGGTTCAAGAATAGGTTCATCAGCTCGTACACAGGCTGAAACTGTTTCTACAGTCAGCAATGGAGTTACTATTGAAGGGCTATCTCCTGAAACAGAATATATGTTCAGTGTCGCTGCTCGTGATGGAGCTAATAATACTTCCATAGATAGTGATCCAATCACCGTGGAAACTCTTAGTGACAGTCCGCTACCTGTTGAATTTATCGATTTCTCCTACACTATCAATGGTAACAGTGTTAACTTGAACTGGATCACAGGCAGCGAACTCAATAATGAATATTTCTCAGTGGAGAGAGCAGTAGACATCAACGAGTTTACAGAGATCGGTACAGTAAATGGATCAGGTACAACCACCAGTGCCGTGAACTATGAATTTACAGATTACAAGCCTCTCAATTTAGCTTATTACCGTATCAAGCAAGTGGATTTTGATGGCGGCTTTAGTTATTCAAAGGTTATTCGGGTCACACTCAAAAACAATTTTGATGAGCTAACTGTCTATCCAAACCCTGCAAGCCCTAACAATATCAATATTAAAGGCTATATAGCATCAGAGTCGGATAGAGTTAGCATTAATTTCTTTGATGTAATGGGCAAAAGCTCATTGCTAATTGAAACTGATCCGAATACACTATTAGAGGGACTAACGATAGATGCGAGAAATAATTTGCACACTGGGGTTTACATTGTAGAAATATCGGACGGAAATAATAAATCTCAGAAACGCGTTATTATAAGATAATATGACAGACCAGTATGATCTGATCATAGTTGGAACCGGTTTTGCATCATCTTTTTTCCTTAAATCTTATTTGGAAAAAGCCGGTTCCAACAAAAAAATATTAGTACTTGAAAGAGGTAAATTCCACCCTTACTCAGAAAGACTAGCCCTAAAACGGGGTGAAAAGGAATTACAAATAAAAAAAGCCGGTCAAACTTACTCTACTGATGCCGGCAAAATCTGGGTTTTTGATCCAAACTTCGGAGGAAGTTCAAATTGCTGGACGGGCTGTACTCCTCGCTTTCTTCCCAATGATTTTAAAATGAACTCTCTATATGGTGTAGGACAGGACTGGCCCATATCATATGAAGATATTGAACCTTATTATACTGAAGTTGAAAAAATAATGGCAATTTCGGGACCTGAAGAAACGCCATTCCCTAAAACATCACCATACCCTCTGCCCGCACATCAGCTAAGCACAGTTGATAGTTTATTGCAATCCAAATATGGAAACCAATATATCAGTCAGCCTACTGCAAGGGCTAGCAGAGCCATTGGAACCCGTGGTGCATGCTGTTCCAGTTCGGTCTGCGATCTATGTCCTGTAAACGCTAAGTTTACTATAGAAAATGGGCTGGGTTATATTTATGAGGACGCAAGAATCACTATAGAATATGAGGCACAAGTGATAGGCCTCGATACAGGAGATAGCCTGGCTAAGTCCGTTCATTATATCAAGGGAAACTCGGAAAAGAAAGCTGATGGAGAAACCATTGTACTTGGGGCCAATGCAGTTTTTAATGCACATATCCTGCTAAACTCCGGTGACTCAAATCCAAATACGGGCGCAGGAATATGTGAGCAGCTGGGAGTATTTGCCAGATTATATTACAATGATCTCGATAACGTTGGAGGTAGCTCCATTATTTCTGCAAATGGCTACATGATGTACGACGGAGAACACAGAAAAAATCATGCGGCATGTATCATTGAGAGCTTTAACACTCCTTTTGTAAGAAATGAAGCGGGTAAATGGAGAAAGCTATCCATTTTTAAATTTATATATGAGGATATTCCTCAAAAAGAAAATAAGGTTGTGTTGTCAGAAGATGAAAGAAAGCCCAAAGTGGTCTATAATGCTCATTCTGACTATGCTCAACGAGGAATGGCCAGGCTCCCCGATGACATAGACAAATACTTTGGGTTCTTACCCATTGAAAGGGTAGAAATTGACAGTTATAGTCAAAAAACTGAGTTCCACGTTTGCTCCACAACCAAGATGGGATTAACTTCAGAGGACAGTGTAATCGACGGAAATATGCTTCATCATAAATACCGAAATGTCATTGTTCTGGGAAGTAGTTCATATCCATCAATCACTCCTTCCAACCCTACGTTGACTTTATCTGCACTTTCGCTAAGAGCAGCTGACAAGTATTTGCTATGACGGACAGGACGCGAAAAATATCAAGGAGAAAGTTTCTATGGATCATTTTATTGACCATAGTGGCAATAGTAGTTGGTTCTGTTGCCATTCTTGATTTTCATACTGTGGTCATTAAAATGCTAAAAAAAGATTTGTCGCACCTGAAGGTAGATGAAGCCAGTTTTAAAACTTTTGTCAGGGAAGCTGAGCAAAAAGGACACTGGCAAAGTAAATTTTTTGACTGGAAAAAGAAACAGTTAGTACGCTTTAGTTTCTTGATTGATAGCATTCTACCAACTTTCCCATACAAGTATAAGTACATGCAATACCGTAGTGATATAGTTGGAGACTTTTTACTCTCCACAGATTTCTTCATTAACAAAATGGACGCTGGCAAAACAGTAACTTATATTGGCCTTTATAATCCTTATTTGCGTCCTTGCTCCAATCCTTTTTCTAATCTATACTATCCTCAGCAAGTATGAGCAAGAAAGAAGGCTACCTCAATTACATTCACTTGTTCAGAGGATTTGCCATTTTGATTATTGTTGGCATTCACTGCCGTATATCTTTCAGGTGGCCTAAAGATTCCATATTTCGAGATGTTTTTATCACATTACTTGATAATGGTACGGTTTTATTTGTATTCATAGCGGGTTTCCTGTTTCAGTACCTGAAAGGCAAGTATGAGTACTCTTCCTATTTAAAAAGGAAAACTAAATATGTTATACTACCCTATCTAATAGCCTCAACCCCAGCCATAATTATTGATCTTTACTCGAAAATACCCCCGGTATGGCTGCCGGAAAACCTTGTTGATCAACCAAAGATTTTCCAGGCTTTGTATATGATTGCCACTGGTAAACATCTGGGCCCTTTTTGGTTTATTCCGATGATAGTCATTTTCTATTTAATATCTCCGCTGCTATTAAGGATCGACCGGCCTGGTTTTTACAAATTCATTTTTCCGGTACTCTTTATAGCCGGATTATTTACTTACAGGTTTGGTTTCTTTTCTAATACGATAGATTCATTTATCCATTATTTACCTGTTTACATATTTGGAATGGGTGCCGCAAGATACAGGAAAGAGCTCATAAACTTAAAGACGTCATGGGCGATTCTATTGGTTATCATCTATTGTACTATAGCCACATTGGAAGTTATAAATATTATAGCTATTCCGAAGTTAAGCTCATTTGAAGTCGCCCGTACCGCACCTTATTTTGCTTTTAACTTTTCAAAATTAAAAGTGAGTCTGCTTTGTATCATTCTGCTCAGGGGGTTCTATGTACTAAACCGGGACAGTCTCATTTTAAAAGCTTTGGGAGATTATAGTTTTGGTATATATTTCGTGCATCTTTATGTTATTACAGCGTGCGAAATGGTCATGAAACTAATCCAACCTGATTTTAAACTTGGACCTCTTACCTTTCTTTTTTATACAGCTCTGGTTAGCGGGCTTTCCATTATGATCGTAATTGCCATTAAAAAAGTATTTCCCAGGTATAGCAGACTTCTTATTGGCAGCTAGTTAAAATTTTCTGTAAAAGGGATGAGTGGCAAGTTCGAGCATCTCCTTATCTCCCCTACTATCTCCATAAACATGGATATCCGAATAGTCTCTGATATCAATCTGGCTGCCGATGCGGGAAACTTTTTCTGAACCATAACAATTTCGTCCCAGTATCCTACCGGTTAATCGGTTATTCTTTGTTTCAAGATTAGTAGCTATCAGCTCCACACCATTTTTATCCGCCCATGGCTTCACCCAGTTCACTGCCGAAGCGCTCACTATCATAACCAAATCTCCCTGGGCAATATGCTGATTAAATTTATCCAGGGCTTTCTTTCTCACCATGCCGGGAATAAACTCCTCAGCAAAGGCTCTCCCCTTTTCATTGAAGTGGGCTATTGATTCACCTTTGAAAAAATAAGTAATAACATACTCCTTGGCTCTCCAGTTAGGAATTACCTTCAACTTATATAAAATCAATATAGGTGCGAGTAGCATAAAGCCAAGATAAAACTTGAAAGCTCCCCTATAAAATTTAATAAACTCGATAAAGGTATCTTTTGTAGTAAGAGTGCCATCAAAGTCAAATAACGCTAACTTTCTCAAAGTTTAAGTCTTTTGAAAATTGGTTCAGGGATTGATTTAATGATAGTCATAATCAACCACCATATCCCTAATACATATATGGTGTTCTTTCTTTTTTTAACAGCTTTAAATATTGCTCCTGCTACTTTTGATGGCTGAGCCGTTAGCGGGGCGGGCAATTCCAGATGCTCAGTCATTTTTGTATCGACAAAACCAGGTTTCACTGTTAACACATGTACATTATGCTTAAAGAGCCTGTTCCTTAGCCCTGCAAGATATGCCGTAAAACCTGCCTTGGCACTTCCATAAAAATAATTGCTTTGTCTGCCTCTGTCACCTGCAACAGAACTAATCCCGACAATAGTACCAACCGACCTTTCTTCATAGCTACTGGCCACTATATTGAGTATGGATACAGCAGCTTTGTAATTCGTGTCTAATATATTCTGACACTCGTCCCATGCTGACTCGGCCTTTTCCTGATCACCAAGGTATCCAAAAATACAAACCGTAATATCAGGAATACCAGGCAGATCAGTATAGAATTTCTGATGGGAGACATAATCCAGGGCCTCAAACTTATAATATTCTACAGCAACCTCATGCCTTATTTTCAGATCGGCGGCTATATCTTGCATATGATTGGTATTTCTTCCTGCAAGCCATACAGTGTATCCCTCTTTGGCATACTTATCAGCCAGCGCCTGGCCTATATCCGAGGTTGCTCCTAGTAGTAAAACTGTTTTCATCTGGTTATTGAAAGTCTTTCTGATTGCACTGACCTGAATTCAGTGTTTGGGTTATATTTATTTACAATGTCAATAAACTCTTCAAGACGAGGGTATGACTTATGAAAAAACTCCTTATTCATTCTGGCGTCTTTTGTAAGGTATATACGGCCGCCGCAATCCTGTACGATTTGGTCCAGTTCGTCCAGAAATTTAAGAAGACTACCGGTCATAGGAAAATCAAGAGCCAGTGTATACCCCTCTTCCGGAAAAGAAATAAGGTCATTTTGAGGGCCAAATACTTTAAGGACTGATAGGAATGAACCTTGCTTCTTCTCGGCTATTTTATTCATGATTAGTTTCATCCCCTCTACCTGATTTAGTGGCAATACGAACTGATACTGTAAAAAACCAGGCTTTCCGTACATTCTATTCCAGTTTTTTATATTATCCAATGGATAAAAAAAGCCATCATAGTGTGTAGTACTTTCCTGAACTTTCTTAAAGTTTTTATGATAATATGCGAAGTTAAATAACTTAATACTATACTTATTCAGTACGAAAGACGGAAAATTAAAAGGAATATTTAAACCTGCTTCTGAATGGACTTTTAACGGGGCTTTTGCTTTTGCTCCCTTTAGATCATTCATTTCTGCATGCTCTCCAAGCATTAAAATACTTCGTCCAAAATGCTTTCCTCTGGCAAGGCAATCAACCCACGCCACGGAATAGGTGTACTCCTTATACTTCTCAAACAATATCAGCAGTTCGTCCAGATTTGCCGCTTTAATCTGCTTTTGAGTTATATAGGAAGTAGATATTTTCCTGAGCTGAAATCTGACCGAAAGTATAACTCCGGTAAGCCCCATCCCTCCACAGGTAGCTTCAAACAGATCAGCATTTTCCGTTTTGGAGCAGTTATATATTTTTCCATCTCCGCATAATACCTTTATGCTTAATGTGTGTCGCGAAAAGGAGCCCTCTTTATGGTGGTTTTTTCCGTGGATATCAGAAGCCACAGCACCACCTAATGAAACAAATTTGGTTCCGGGTGTTACAGGAAGAAACCAGCCTTTGGGAACAGCGAGCTGAAGTACTTCATCTAACGTAAAACCTGCCTGACACTCTATTATACCACTTTGCGTATCAAAAAAAGTGACTTTATTGTATTTTAGGGTTGAAAGTACGTTTTCGCCAAGGGAAGCATCTCCATAACACCTGCCCATTCCCCGCGCTATCCAGTGTTTCTCCTCCTTAAACAGCTCCTCAACCATCCCTGAAGTGTCAAAGGATTTTACATTGCTGATTATTTCCGGGTAATTCCCCCAATTTTTTATTTTTCTGTCCACCACTTAAACTTTTATAACATATATGATCAGGTAAAAGCTCAAAAGCCAACCTACAAGGGTAAAGTGTATAAACCTGTCCTTATACAATATGCTGGTGGGAAAGCCACTGTTATTCTCTACCATAGTGATCTGTATATAACGCATGACCCCCGCAATTACAAATATACTTGTCAGATACAGATCATCAGTATGAAACTGCTGTTGAATATCATCTGAGAGTGTGTATGTAATATACGCTGTTATAAGAATGGCAGAGAGCATAGTGAGGATTGAGTGAATATAATCAAGGTTATAATGCTGGCTTGATGCTCTCAGTACTTTGCCCGAGTTCTTAAACTCTACCAGATCGTCTCTACGTTTAGCCAATACAATGAATAATGATAAAAGAAAAGTCATAATTATCAGCCAGTGAGACAAAGGCACATCTGCTACTACTCCACCTGCCACTACCCTGAGCACAAAGCCTATGGAAACCAGCATGAGATCAAGGATAGATATCTTTTTCAATCCCAGGCTATAAGCCACATTAATCAGCATATAAGCTACTATAATGACGAAGAAATTAACATCGATAGTAAAACTTAATACCAAACTGGAAACCAGAAATATGGCATAGAGGAAGTAAGCCGTAACCAGACTGATCGCCCCCGAGGCCAATGGCCGCTTGGATTTTTCAGGGTGTATTCTGTCCAGGTCAACATCTTTAATGTCATTAAGGATATAAACAGCACTTGCACACATACAGTATATGCCGAACCCCGTTAAGACCATCAATAGTTTATTGACATTAAATATCTCCCCCGCAAAAAAAATCGGAATAAACAGAAAAACATTTTTGACCCATTGCTTAACTCGAATAAGCCTTATTACATCGCCAACTTTCCCCATTAATTATGCATTATTAATTTATATGTAGTGAATTGTTCTTCTTTCTCCCTGCCCCACACAAGCTCAGACCTATATCCCTTATTCTCGTAAATATCGAATAGCTGCCCCACATCGAACCGGGACCTATAGAGAATGGCACGTGGCGGGTGAAAGATATTTTCCGAAAGATATACCTTTCCTCCGTTTAACCTGTCTGCATTTTGCAATAAATTTATAGCTGATTCGCGCTCCTCTTCCAGGTTTATGACTTCGGCCTCAGTATGGTACCGCATATATCTTATAAAGGAAACGGGGCCGTAGGAAATAATATAATCTTTATCTGTAGTATTGGATATAAGCCATTTCGACTTCTGCAAGTAAAAGTCGTATCTGTTATCTTTTAACAAATTCATGCCTCCCAGAGAGTTATTTATAAAAATGAGCAGCAGAAAACCGTAGATTACCCATTGTTGCTTTGGCTTCAGAGGTTCAATTAATAAAGCTCCAAATAAAATTATAATAGGTATTTGAAGCATCAGCCACGGTTCATTTGACGTAGGGTCCATTACCATCAGGAAGCCTCCGTACAGCAAAACCCATAAAAACAAAACCAGCAGTATTCTGAACCGCGAGATGGAAAACGCTTTTCTTTCTTTAATAGCATTGCCCACAAGCCATCCAAACAATATTATAGATGCTGTCAATACCAAGAGTAAAAAGTATTTTATGTTGCCTACCTGTTGAGCAAGAAACACCTCTTCTTCAATTACTTTGTGAGGGAACCCGTTGATTATGAAAGAGGTGGCTTCTTCAAAGCTAAATACCCAAAGTACGGACATGATGTTGGAGGCAATCACAAGTGCAGATGCGGCAGGATTACCTATAGGCTGATTTGTACCTCCAAACAGATATTCCGGAAATGTCCCTCCCAGGGGAAGTTGCGTATACACAATGTAAAAGCTGCCAACAATCAGCATGGCACTAATACTATAGTAAACGATTAAATGGCTTATCTTCCTGTAGTAGAGAAACAAGAGAGGAAACACCACAAAAAGGGGTATAAAATTAGGCTTATACAGTAAGGTTGTGAACGAAGCCAGAATACACAGCGTGAATACATGACCAAATTTTCTTATGTATTTATATTTCAGAAAAATGCGCAGTGCCAATAGTATAAAAAACATGGACATCACATATACCTCGGCTTCTACGGAATACCTCCAATATTCATAAGAAATAGCCACAAAGGCAGTAATGATCAGGGCATTTTTCCGGTGAAATTTGAGGTGGTTATACAGCGTATCATAAAGTAGAATCAGCGTCATCCCCGAGAAGATGATGCTAACGATACACATAAAATTATATGCATCTATATTAATTCCAACAAAAGAAACCGCCTGGTAGCCTAGTTTTATAATCGGTAAAAACAACAAAAATCTGGGATTGAAAAGCTTTACAAATTCACTGTCACGAATATCAGCAGCATACCAATAGCCGTCATCAACTTCTGTTCTGTTGGCAGGAAAAAATGTTAGAAAAAACACTTCAAGCAAAAGAAAAGAAGCTAAATAAATTATAAATTTATTTGCAGGCTTTGCTAGCTTCAAAAGTCTTAGTTTTATTATTTTGCTGTAAGTTATCAATTAATTTTTTTATAAAAAATATTCAAATGTTTAAATATTCATTTTTGAAGGACAGAGAATTGAATATCATTGAAGTATCGGTTGCTTTAATCTTCTGTTGCATCCCCTTATTTATAACATTTCCATACAAAATAAACCTCTATTTGGCATGGGACGGAGCTTACAGGATGTATTTGGGTCAGCTTCCATTTCGTGACTTTGGTATGCCTCTTGGGTATGGTTTTTGGATTGTGCCTGCCATATTCTTCAAGATCTTTGGTCCATTTATGTCATCACTTATAAAAGCCCAGGTATTTCTAAATGCCCTGTCTATAATAGCTTTCATATCGATAATGAGGACTTTCAAAGTATCTACTCCAATCAGGATACTCGGTATCATTTTCTTCTGCCTTTCTTACGTTTTTGTGAATTTCTGGCCTTGGTATAACCACACTGTATTTGTCTATGAGTTGGTAGGGTTGGCCTTTTTATTGAGAGGTATTTTCTTAAAAGGTAAACATTCAGTGATAAATCTGGTAGTCGCAGGTATTTTCATTTTTCTTTCTTTATTTACAAAACAAGACATTGGAGGCCTGGGATTAATCATTTCCCTGACGCTTTTGGTTATTAACAATTTAATAGAGAGGGAGTTTAAAACAACTTTAACTTTTATACTTTCTTTTGCCGCAACCGCCATACTGATCATTACTCCCCTTTTGTCATACGAATTTAGCTATTGGTTTAATTATGGGCAACTTCCACACTCTTCAAGGATTGCTTTATTTGATTATTTGGATGACACGTTCAATGAGGGCTCCCTTATCTTGAGGATTTACCTGGGGGCAATAGTACTGTTATTACTTTATAAGGTTAATAATGAAGGAATTAAGTCTGTAATTGCTAATAAAACACAACTGTTTTTTACGCTATTTATTCTTGCTTTAATTGTGCAGGTATTACTGGCTCAGGTTACTACCTATATTCCCGCAAATGCTCATTTTTATTATCATAGCTTCTTTTTTGCTTTTATTGTATCTCAACTTAAAGGTATTGAGTTTAGAAAAACATGGGTTTTTGGAGTCCTGCTTGTATTAATAGTTTTTCTATGGTCTCATGACTACTGGCGATATGGCAAGCGTATTATGCAAAGGGTATTTGGAATAGAACAGGAAGTCAATTACAACTATGTAACAAAAAGAACCTGGAAACTAAAGGAATTTGAAGGGCCTGACACTGACCGGTCTGACTGGAAGCCTACACCATTTAAGTCGTTTGACAATGTTTATTTGCCTGAAGAGACAATTGCTGGGATAAAACGGCTAAAAGATACCTGGGAAGATAAGAAAGATTTGAAAGTGCTTAATATGTCTGAATTGACTCAACTGGCCTATGAAATAGGCTACACTCCGGAGCACGGCTCAAACCAACCACTTTGGTTTCATCGAAATGTGGCGTTCTTTGAAAGAGAGGTAGACCTGGTATGCAATAAAATAGTCCTGCATGAGTATGACCTTGTTTTATTTGAAGTCATTCCTATGCTCAACAGATTTTATCCTCCATCAGTTAGGGAATGTCTTCAAGAGCATTATAAGCTTGAAGATAAATTTTTAGCACCACGAATACCTGAGGATGCATATATTGAAGTGTACGTAAAACCATGAACCCATTCTTTATGAAAGGAAAAAAGCCGGTTTGATACTTCAAACCGGCTTTTTTTCAAATCCTGTCAAGGGCTATTGAACATCTTCAAGTTTCATCCCAATCATTTCTTCAACAGCAATTTTTGAGATATTAAAGTCACCCTGAGCGTTTATTTGCTTCACTCTTTGGTTATTATATCTGTCCTGCTGTATGTTGTAAGCATTTAAAGTTATTTCGCCATTTTTAAACTGTTGTTCCGCAAGAGACAATGACGCATAAAGGTCCTCTACTATTTCCGTTTGTATTTTTAGCAGCTCACGGTTCATCAGGTAGGTTTGGTATCGGGTAAGCACCTCAGCCCTTATGGCCAGTTTCTGCATATTTATGTTAGATTTTGTAATCAACACTTCCTGTTTCTTTTTCTTTACTTCAAGAGGAATATCAACGAAGTAGCTTAGTCTAATCATTCCCGTCACGTTGTATTTAGGAAAAAACTGAGCTCTGTCACCAACATCTGCACTTTCATTTATTGTAAATTCGTTTAAGTTACCTTGTACCCTCCAGTCATCGAGCCAGCTCCAACGTGCCTGCTTAACCTCTATGTTTGAAATATTAGTCTGATAATCAAGAATCTTGGTGGCAGGATTATTTTGCCAGGCCAATCTTACCAGCTTTTCTTCAAAACTGATATCAGTAACGTTGCTGGGTAATATAATAGCATTATAATCAACGTTTTGAGCCTTTACTAGTTGAGGCAGTAGTACTATTAATAGGATGATTAACTTTTTCATTGGGATCGATTAGTTTTTTGAACTAAATAAATATCAAATTGCTTCATTTTATACATTAAAACAAAAATACCATAAAGTATCAAGTTAAGAGGAAATTGTTCAATATTTTCTTTTGCATAAAGTGCTATTGTAAGTGCAAAAAAAGAAACAATATAAGCAGCATAATATGCCTTTATGATCGGATCTCTTGAGTTATAGTAATTGTTAATTCCAACGGCCAGTATAACAGCATACATGGTAAGCTCAAGAAACAATCCTATCCAGCCTACCTCCAATAAAGTCTTCATAAAACCACTGTCGGGAGGAAAGCCGGCTAAAGGGTGACTTGGCGAGAACCTCTCCCCATACACACCACTGGTTGTTAATCCTCCGCCGACAGGATGTGCATGAATGTAAGGCTGGATGCGGTTACGGTTATAATCGCGTAAATTCATAGAAGCGTCTTCCGTTGGATTAAATGCTGAACGGAACCTGACTATAGGCTTGCTATAAAACGGGCCAAAATAGACAATTAAGAAGAGGATAACACTTACGCAGGCAAACACTAAAGTTTTGACCTTGGTAATATTGAGTAAAACATATAAAATAACAGCGACAGGAATCATAACATATGCGGTTCTGGTACCGGAAAAGAACATTGCCAACAGCATCAGCATACCGGCACCGGTAAAATAGATCCTCTTTGGCCAGCTAAAAGGCCCCAATGCCAGCATAAATGAAACTATACTGCAAAAACTCATAAACAGACCAAAAATAGCAGGGTCAGATAAAAAAGACCACTTTCTCCACTTCCCCTGGATAAATAGCAGGTTTATCCTTTCATCAGTTGCCGTGGCCCATTTAAGGTCAAAACCAGGTAAGCCACCAAACTCCTGGTAAATACCATACATAGCCACAAATAAGCCTAGCGAAATGAAAAATGTGGCAAAGAGGTGAACAGCCTTAAGACTGTTAAACACACGCTGCGCTACAATAAAAACGATGACCACTCTTAATATATTTCTGAGGCCAAAAATCCACCCTGCCGGTGTACCCGCAGGATTAAATGCCTGTAGTAACAGGTACCCTGTCCATACGAACAAAACAATAGATACCGGATTTTTAAGTGAAAAGTCATCAGATTTTCCGGGATCACTGGAGAATATCTGTTCCAGGAGTATCCAGACAAACATCAGCGTAAAAATAAGGTCTATACCTACTCCAAAAGGAATATTCGCTGATGTAATACGACTGACAAATGACATGAAAGTAGAAAAGCCCATAATCATCAGAAAGCCGAATCTGTTATTGGCAATGCTATATAAAGTAACCGGAATGCCAATAATGCCTGCCAAAACGATTACACCACCTTTAATGCCCATAAAGGCTATAGCAAAAGCAGATAAAACACAAAGAGAGGTCAGTACAATAAATCCAAAAACATTATTGAACTTCTCAACGATTATACGGTTGAACAACCACTGCTTCATCTGACTGTATTAATTTCCATTATCACTATTTCACATTGTTAAAAGAACATGAGTTTTATATAGATAAAGAGATATACTATTACAATAAAAGATATCACGATACCTCTGTAAATCAAAGTGCTTACTTTCTTTTCCTTTTCTTCCTCTTCTACCTCATCCATTCTTTAAACTTTTATTCCGAATAGTTTTAACCACCGTATGCCAGCCCTGCTGTATTACCTGAATGCTGAATTTAAAAATATTCAAAGTTTTTACATCGATTTGTCTGTATAAAATGTATTGAATAAAAGCAGCACCCAGTCCGTAGGTAAGTATGGTGCCATAAGCAGCACCCATAATGCCGTAATATTTGATGGATAACCAGGTGATCAAAATACCAACAGCAGAACTAACAATTATAAAGTAAAAATTGATGTGCGCTTTCCCGATAGCATTTAGTGTAACGCCAAACTGGCGCTGAAAAGGTTCAAAAATCCCATATAGAACCATGACCTGCAATACCGGTACTGCTTCCGGATACTTGGGACCTGCAATGATCAGTACAATCGGCTTGGCAAGAATGAAGATAATTACCACACAGGGCAAAATGGCTACCATAATAATGGCTACTGACCTTTCGTATAAATACTTGGCTGCAGGCATACCTTCCTTTCTCACCCGGTTTATCATTTCAGGGTAAAATACAGAAGCAATGGCTGCAAGAGGTATCTCAAATAAGTTGGTAATTTTAACTGCCGGTGAGAATACCGCAACAGACGCCGGGCCGATCATTCCTCCTAAAAACCACTCCTTGGTATTTTTATTAAGCATAGTACTTATATTAGTACCCAGCGTGTATTTTCCGTAATGAAATAGCCTGCTGATCCAAGCCTTGTCAAACCCGAAAGTAAAAGTGCTTTCCCTTCGGGCAAACCAATAAGCTAAAAATGAACTAAGTACATACCCAATGCTGAAGTATAGAGCCAGCTCGAACAGGCTCGGCTCATACCCGGATATAAAGGCGTACAGAATAAATACCATCAGTACCAGTTTTTGAAAGAATGTACTGATCACCGTGCCGCCAAACCTGAGGTTAGCCTGCTGCAGAAATGTAAAATGCGCGAACAAGGTAAACCCAAATACTGAAATAATACTGACCAGAAGCATCTCTTTTAATGCAGGGGCTTCAAAAAAGTAGTTAACCGTATATGCCAGTGTTACAAACACTACAGAAATGATAAATGCTGCCAGAAGGTTCAGTGAAAGAGAAGCACTGATAATGTGCTTATGGTTTTCCTCATCCTCCGAGTTCAGGTACCTCAGTAATGGGTTATAAATAAATGCATTTCTAATGGACTCGGAAAGCCCTGTAATAGACAGAAATATTACCCATATACCAAAATCGTTCGGGCTTAGTATCCGAATCAGAAAGAAGAAATTCAACAACCCGAATAAGGTTATGGAAATACGGTTGAGTAGCGTAAGAGAGCCCGATTTGAACCAATACGACTTTGTAAGCTTATTTAACATGCCCCCTACCAGTCATTGTTTTCGGCAAAACTAAGCTTTACAAGATTGTCTCCTGCTGCCTTCTTAAATATATCTTTTTTACTTTTATCCCAGGATAGCCACTTTTGGGTCGGCTTGAATTTTTCATCCTTTTCCACTGGCTTCCAGTGCACTTCACCCTGGTCTCCTTTGTAGCTCGACGATCCTAAAACGGGTATTTCATCAATCTGGTCCCATGGGTACTTATCTACATCTACGTTAAGGAATTTCAGTATTTTGGGCAATTCTTCCCTGGCACTATCGTTGAGATAATCATACCTGGTTGTAATGATCCTGTCACTATATCCTGCCTTACCGGCCATAGCTTCAAACTCAAATATAGTATCCACTCTTTTTGACCAACGCTCACACATTTTTCTGAAAGCACCCTTCCCTCCCCACGATTTTGAGAACGACTCTATGGTATCGCGGCCATCTCTGTAAAGAATAATGACCTTGCATTGTGGAAAAAGATGGAAGAAATTATCCAGATGACCGGCATCAGGTGTCTTGAAAAGTAACGTACTGCCGGGTTTTGCAAAACGAGCAAAGTACTGAAGCACACCGTTACCCATAGCCCCCATTAATGCGCGCGCATGCTCCTGAAGTACCGGCTCCCCTCCATCGATCCATTTATTCCATGTGCTTACTGTTTTGTAGGCATACTGCTTTAAATGTTCAGAGTAGGTATAAAGACACTGCTCGTCGGGCAGATCGGCTCCTGAGAGAAACTCGAGCTCCGGGTGTTTGTCTAGCATATGGCTGAGAAAGTTGGTTCCGCTACGTTGGGTCGGCGAAACTATATAAGCAGCTTTAACCTCAGCAACATTAGCTCCTGACTGGGGTCCCGCAGCTGAAAGACTGCTCCAATCCATATTAAATGGAGTATCCGGATACAACGGATACGGACTATCTAAGTCTCTGAACAGGTAATTTGCTCTTATATCATTATATAGCTTGCTACCAAATAGTTTCTTAGCAGTTGCCGACAACGATTTGATCATATTTGTACGTCTTATAACTATAATTTAAACTACAAAGCTAATGCTTTGATTTACTTATTCCAGCGATATCAAAATTATTAGGGATCAAGGCTCAAGAATGATGAGCCGGGGGAACTCCGTAACTTCTATATTGACATTTTTCTTTGCGTCAAGGCAGTTGGCCTTAAATCCATTGTCAAAATTTTCAAGGGCAAACTCTGAAACGGAGCTATAACTTTTTTTCAATGGTAAGTTCACTTTGGTGGTACTGTTATTATTGGTACCCATCCAATACATAAATGCTACTTTATCTCCATTGTTTAACTTCATTACGCTTAAAGGACCTTTGAAATAGGCATATTCAAGTTTATATCCGGCCAGTTTATTGCCTAAAAAATTAACTACGTGCCATGCCAGATCCTTGTCCCCGTTTTTTCTTATTAACCCCGAAGTGCTAAACTTTTGGCGGAACCCCCACGCTTCAATGGCAACAGGGTCTTTTAAAGTAAAAAGAAATGTTTTATCATAACCCGCACCGTACATAGACATTAAGAGCCTTGTAATGTGCTTAGCCTGGGCAAAAGTACTGATTTCGTGAGAGTCCATGCTATCGACATTGGTAGTCGGGGTACCTATTGGGCTTACATCTCCCACCACCTTGTCATAACCGGTTTCTGTCAGGTATATCGGACATGAATATTTGGACCTAAGTGCTTCCACAAAATCTTTTGATTTGGATATCATCTCCGTATTTTCTACAATATCACTCGTTTCAGCACCTGTTTGGCTACCATTTTTAAATGGATATGCATGGGCGGTCAAAATGAGGTTATCCTCTGGTATAACCTGTTTGCCATGTTTCCCTGCATCCCCGCGAAGGATCTTTAGTTCCTCTAACACGTTGAGCACGTAATCAGATTTGATATCAATGGGGCTCGGAAATGCAATTTGCATGGACGGGTCAGCATTGAGTATCCCATGGCCTTCTCCCATTTGCCCCATATGACCATCAATCGCAGCTGATAAAAAGGCAGCTAAAATTTTTGGGGTGGCCCTTTCCCTGTCGCTGAACCAGTCCTTATCCATTTCATTACCCGGTTCAATAGCAAAAACCAGGTCAAGACCTGCTTTAATCTCATTATTGGATGCCAGCTTCAGTAGCTTCGGATCTATAGTTCCTCCTTCACTAATCAGCTTATTTTTACCATACCTGGCTGCAAACTGGTACAAAAAGGATGCATAAGCTTTATAATCCATAGGGTTTTCAGGATTTCCTCCCTCATCCCACGGGATTTGCCACACATTGATCATACTATCCTTCGGTACATTGGTATATAACAGGTTTCTGGCAAGAACCGGTATGGACTTCAGCCCACTTTCTTTCATGGTCTGAAGAAATGCGTCAAAATCAAAGCCTCCTGCTCCCTTTGCCGGATTAAACCCTATTTTGTCATTTGGGTATGCATCATGAGGAATACTACGGTCGACCCTGCACCTTTTACCTTTCCATTCGGTAACTATTTCTTCGCCGGTAAACACATGACTGTCCATGCCAAATATCCGATGGTACTTAGCCACCTGATATTGATCTTTGATCTTTGAACCATCCTGCTCCCTGACTGAGTTGATGCCTAAAAAAGTATCGAATGTATTTTTCTGAAGCGAGGTGTTATTGTTTAGAATAATTTCCTCGTTTTTTGCAGACTGGTATGTTTTATCAAAATTAAGCCCCAGCAATACTGTTGAACCAACTAATAGAAATGTACCTATATATGTGAATTTCATTATCTTATAAACTTGTTACTCAGTATTTGGTTTAATTATGAGTATAACAACAGTAAGAATAACTAGTTTTGAATAAAATCAATCATTAGTGGAAAAGTTACCTGACTTCTTAATCATTGGCGCCGGAAAATCCGGCACAACTTCGCTTGATAATTATTTAAAACAGCACCCTGATGTTTTTATGAGCCCGGTAAAAGAACCGGACTTTTTCTCCTATGACAGAATTGATATTTCAACACTGGATAAGGACGCTTTAGCACATTATCATACATCTATTACAAAAATAGAAGATTATTTAACATTATTCAAAGCTGCTCAACCAAATCAGGTAATTGGCGAAACATCGAATACTTATCTTGTAATTAAAGGAACGGCCGAGACAATCAAAGATTATATACCGAATGTAAAACTGATTGCAATACTAAGGCAACCAACAGAGCGACTGTATTCAAGGTATCTGCACCTGGCCCGTGAAAATGAACTACCCTCTCCGCACTTTGAAGATGTACTGGACCGCAATTCCATCTGGTGGGTAAGAAATGATTTGGTCAGGGAAGGTTTCTACTACGAAAATCTCTTAAGGTATTATAGTCTATTCCCCAAAGAAAACATACGGGTTTATTTAAATGAAGACCTGAAAAAGGACTCTAATGCCCTTATGACGGACCTTTTTGAATTTATCGGAGTCAGGCCTTTAGAGGCTATCAACGATTCGGTTAAATACAATAAGTCAGGCTTTATTAAAAACAAATTTTATGACCGGACCCTTGGGCACAACAGTATTTTTAAGAAAGCAGTAAAAAAGATGACTCCAGCGCCACTTTATAATAAGGTAAAGGATAACATTTGGCTGCAAAAAATGGTTAACAACCTCAAAAACAGAAATTTAGAGCAACCCAAGCTTGACATTGATCTACATAAAAAAATTACCAGGGATATCTACGCAGAAGATATAGTTAAGCTGCAGGATCTTATTGGCCGTGATCTGAGCCATTGGCTAAAATAGCAGCCTGATGTTGGCAGCAGTGAATATGAAAATGTAATCTATGGCTTTAATTCAGGGGAAGCGTTTATATTTTTCTCATCTAATATTTGCTCCATTACTCTGTAAATATTTTCTGCATTATTTTCCCAGGTATGCGATTTGGCAAAGGCTATTCTCTCGGTAGCCACACTATCATTGTTTTCAGCTATGGCCTTTTCGACCAATAGTACAAATTCATCAGCACTTTTGCTCAAATAAACATGGTTTTCAAAATAGATCATTGCTTCGGTATATGTTGCCACTACTGGTTTCCCCATGGCCAGATATTCATCCACTTTCCTGGGATAGTTACCGATTGTAAGATCATTTACAGCCTGAGGGTTAATGGCAACATCAAATGCTCCTATATATTCAGGTAGTTCGTGCGACTGCTTGTTTCCCAGGAAATAAACATTGTCCATATCATGCAGGCGGGACTGTTTAAAATCCTCATCTTCAGGCCCCACCAGCACCAGGCTTCCCTCCTTCATCGTTTCCGCCAAATGCTCCATTAATGCAATATCAAGCCGCATGCTGGTAAGGAAACCCAGATAACCTATGACAGGTCCCGGTATGCTCCTGATATCTTCAGGCTTACGGGTAATTTTATTCCTGTCAAACAATGAAAAATCGCACCCCTGCCCAACCATGTACGAATGTTCATTATGTTTTTTAAGGTAATTGACCAGATAATCAGAGTTACCCACTACAGCATCATACTTACCGGCCAACTCAGGCTCCATTTCCAGACCATGCCTGGCAAAATAATCCTGCGAAACCAGGTTATCACGGATGTAATAAATGGACAGGTCAGGCAATAGCATCTCGGTGGCATAGAAGCCTAAAAACATGAGACTGTCATTAAACAGGATGATGTTTTCAAAAGATAATTCGTCCAGAGCTTGTCTTATCTCTTCGTAGAATATCTTATTGTTGCGTTTATTTAAAAAGGTATAGAGCGAAGACTTAGGGACCCAGTTAATACTTTCTATCATTCTCTTGGGATAGAGTGTCCAAAGGCTGTCCGATACCTGAACCATCCCTTCCTGCTTTCCTTTAATGATATCCTGCCTTTTCCTGACTTCGTCGGTATGCTTGTCGCGTATGCTGGTAATTCTGTTGAGTGGCTCATTGACGTAAAGCACCCTGTTGTTTTTTGCAAATTCTTCAGCCAGGTTCTTGCAGTTACTACCTATTGATATGTCCCACGGTTGTATGCCTATTACAACAATATCTCTACCTTTAATCATTCGGTGGAAGTTGTTTTAAATTTTCAGATTTTCATTTTCCACTTTATTGAGCACCGCTCCCATCAAACGTCCGTTCAATGACTTCAGGTAGCTGATGGACTCTTTATCCTGTTGTTTTATAGTAGACTCTGCCGAAAATACAGGTAAAACAACATCGACATACTCAACAAGCTCTTTTGTATCAGGGAAATCATTGAGGGCCGCTCCTTCCATTAAGATATAATCGTAGCTCTGTTGAAAAGTTTTGATCATTTTCTTAAAGTCACGTCCTGCCAGTATTTCCATCGGGGAGTTTGTTGACGGGTTGCTACCAATAATATCGATATTCCTATGTCCGGTAGGATAAATTATTTTCCTTGTAAAATCCTGATCCTCTTGCTCTTCATCTATAGGAGCCTCTTCAAAATTCGGCGCATTGATCAGGTAGTTCTTTCTGCGCTTATCACCTTCTTCCAGCATTTTATGAAAATTAGGCTTTACCAGCAATTGCTTGGTAAGTCCGTTATTTTTAAAGTTGGTATCGATAATAAGTATTTTTTTCTTAATAAGGCTCAGCGAGTAAGCCAGGCAGAGGATAAAGAAGGTCTTACCCTCTCCCATTTTTGTGCTGGTCACCAATACCGAATGTGCTCCTGAACCTTCAAGTTCAAACCTGATTTTTCTGAGCAATTGTTTAAACACGACCAGGTCCGGATGATGACTGTTTTCATTGAATATATCTGTTAGTTTCAGGTTTTTGGTAGCGATTCTGTTTACTGTTCCAGCCAGCTGAAGCTTGGTTACTTTCCGGAAATTATCACTGGTCTTAATCCTAAAGTCAACAAACTCCATCAAAACAATAAAGACTACACAAAGAGCAAAGCTGCTAAAACCTGCCAATGCGGTGATGATCAGCGTATGTGAAGACTCTGGTTCGAGAGCAGGCTGGCCTTCCTTTACAATCCTTATAGAGCTCCCTAAAACTAACGAACGATTTTTATACTCGTTATATTTATCCAGTGCCTGGTTATACTCCTTGGTTGCGAGTTCAACTTCCTTGGTAAGGCCTTCAAGCGTAGACTCTTTGGTGTTGTGAGATGAGATCTGAGACCTGAGCCTCGCCAGTGTATTGTTAATGCTTGCCAGGTTTGACTCCGCAATATCAAGTTGCAATTCGTAGCTGTCCAGTTCCTCCTGCAGTGCGGCTTCATCAAGCAAGGTAGCCTCTGTACCTAACTTGGTCATTTCCGCCTGCATTTCCTCTCTCAACTGCGTAATTGTACTCTCCAGCTCAGCGTCTTGTGACCCTCCATCAATATAAAGTTGATTGAGCTTATTAATCCTATCGCGTAGCTGAAGTACCTTGGCATTGTTTCTCCCATTTTTATTGCTTGCTCTGTCCAGCTTATTTTTAGTTTGGATAATGGAAAGCCTTAATGCCTTAATGCTACCCTCTTCTTCCCGCTTCTTCACTTCATACTCCATGATCTGATTTATCTTCAGGTCACTTTCTAATTGCTGATTAAGCACCTGGTTATTGCTTTTGAAGTCATTTAGCCTGGCTGTATGTTCGTCAAGGACAGCTTTTTTCTCTTCGACCAATTTAGCCAGCAGCGAAACGGATTCATCCGACAAAGAAGATTTCAGGTTTCTGTTGTAACGAATGAATTCATCACTCAAAGTATTTACCACATAAGCCGATAGCAACGGGTTTTCGGAGGTAAATTCGATAGAGATGAAGTCTGAATTTTTAACACGGTGAATATTTAACCCACTTTCCTTTAACCAGAATGAGTTGTATCTGTACAACTTCAGCTGTTCAAGCAATTTTACCTCCACAGGATCAAAGGCAGATAACAATTGCATTGATTTTAGTTTCTCCTTATACAGCTTGACCCATTCTTGCTTTTGCTCAGGGGTAGGGCGTTTAATATCCTCATTTTCGGAATAATCCACCGTTCTAAATGGAGTTTCCGAAGTAAGGTCATGAATAATGAGATTATATGAGACAAGAGTAACAACTAACTCCGAGTTTATTTGCTCAATGAGGTTATTGAAATCCTGGGCGGTTTTACCCATGTTAAACTTCTCATCTGTTAGTTTCACCGATTCGTCTGTTGTGAAACCTGTTGCCAGTTGTGAACTGGATCTATAACTTTTGGGCAGGCTCGACATGACGATAAAGGCCACAGTGGCTCCTATTATCGGAATGATAATCAGAAGCCACAACCGCTTCTTTATTAAATTTATGAGATAATAAATGTTCATTTCTTTATCCGCAATTAGTTTGGTGGATTCGAGATTATAATTAAAACACCTTGCTGTTTTTCGTCAACGGTGCCACCTGATTCAGCACCATACAACTTCCCAGAACTAGTAACACTTATCTTATCCTCATTAATTCCAGAAAGCTTCAAATAATTTACAATTTTATCCAATCTTTTATTGTTAACCTCGACTTTTTCATTTTCGTCTGCAAAACTGAGCAAATTTATCCGAGAGTAGCGCTGATAATTCAAATCTTTTACCACATCAGACAATTTTGTCTTCTGGCTTTCAGGAATGTCAGCAGACTGTTTATCAAAGGCTATAAAGTGCTCCCGCTTAGACCCCTCGTTTCTCAGATCAGCTAATATTTTTCTGGCTTCCTCTATAAGACTTTCCTTAAGTGCCGCCTGGGTATTTTTTTCAACACCAACCACCCTAGTCTGGTATATATCAGACAGGGTTCCGTCTCTGTTACTTGAAAACATTACAATGGAATCAGGGCCGATGCTAAGGTAGGCATCAAATCCTGGGCTATTTATTTTGCTTCCCAGATTTCTGGGCTTGCTCCACACTGTCCAGCTGTCATATAAACGTTCTGACACAAAAATGTCAGCATCCCCATAGCCTCCATGTCCGTTACTGGCAAAATACAGTCTCTTTTTATCGTCAGATAAGTACGGCGATATTTCAAATCCCGATGTATTAATGGTGGTACCAAGGCTGACAGGTTTGCTCCAATAGCCCCCCATATTCTTTAAACTTACATAAAGGTCTTCATTTACCTGGGATTTATCCCCCTTCATTGATATGAGTAAAACATCATATGTCGGACTCATATAAAAGCCTACAAAGTCGTCCCGGTTGATACCCGGGATGTCAATAACTTCAGGAGTGGTCCATTTACCATTATAGTTTTTGGTAAAAGCTATGCCCCGGTGATTATTGTATGTATTCAAAAGGTAAAGCACCTCGTTATCATGCTTTACTCCAATTACTGCATTATTATCTTTATTATTCAAAAGGCCTATATTGTTAGTAGCCTCGCCCCATTCATTGCCATCTTTTCTTTCGGACATCCATATATCCATACCCGCATACTTCCCTCCCGTATTTCCATTGTGCAGTGCCCTTACAAAATAAAGTTTCAGGCCGTCGTGTGACAAGATCGGGTTTACCTCCTCGGAGTCAGAATTAATCGCACTGCCAAGCTTAGCAGGCTCTGCAAACTCCAGATCCTGGGCCTGACCTGTAACAGCTATTCCTGCCAGTAATAAAATAGTGAATATTAAAATTATACTCTGATTATGCATTTAGTCTTTTGATTAATCCTATACCCCAGGCTTTACCATAGCCTTGCAGGAGTAGAATATTTATTAAAAATGGCTATTCCCAGCGTAAATTCATGATTACCGGTAGTAAATTCTCTTAGATCGTTAAGATAATAGTCATAGGAATAGTTAATACTATACTTGTTCTCAAAAGTCAAACCAAAAAGTACTGCAGCTTTTACATCATTTTCATATGTCAGCCCTACATAGATCATTTCATCATACCTTACACGGGTATTGGCCTCCCAGGTAACCCCATAAAGGTCACTATGACTCACCCGCGCCCCGGGATAAATATCAATTACCGGACTTAGGTCAAGTTGTACACCAATGGTCGCATGATACGAAATGTCCGAGGCCAGTTGTAGCAACTCTCCTTCTCCCAGGGATTCTGAAATTAAATTAGATGATGAAAATCCCACATAAAATTTGTCACTGTAGAGAGTCATTCCGAAATCCCCAACAAACTGTTGTTGCTTTCCTCCATTTGAATCTCTGAGCATATCAATAAACGGGTCGCTCTCTTCTCTGAAGGTGTAGCCATTAAGGTTAATATCATAGTTTATATACCTCACCCTTGTACCCATTGATAAGCTTGTACTACGAGATAAGGGCAAGTGATAAGCATAATTAAGGTTCGCGGACATAGACTTGAAAGGCCCAACAGTCTGAGAGGTAACCATACCTCCTACCCCGTGCATCCGTTTCAGAGAGTTGGAATTAGCTACTTTATCATAAGCTTCAGGATTGCTTATTCTCAGGGAATTGTTTTTGAAAACAGTTGGAGACGTTCGCCCCAGTGAAGCATAGCCGCTCAGGTATATGGAGTTATTTTTATCTTCAAAACCATTCCATCTTTGCCGAAAAGCACTCTTGACATCAAGGAAAGGCTCCATTCCGGTATATCCGGGGTTTACCGAAGGTAGGTTTAAATAATACTGTGTAAAAGCCTGCTGTTGGCAATACCCCTTTAGGCTAAGAAAAATTAACCCTAAAGAAAGCAACAAACCGATTTGTTGTGTTTTGCTAATCATCTTAATAATGTCACCGTACCACGGTATTTTCTCTTTCCGTTATCCAGGTCAATGGTATAAAAATAGGCCCCGGCAGGAAGTAGTTTACCATTATACCTACCATCCCATACACAATCTTCTCCCTGACACCTAAAAACCTCTGTCCCGTTGTAATCAAATATCGAAATTGAGATTACCGAATAAAGTTCCAAATTTACAAAATTCCAATAATCATTTACATTATCTCCATTTGGAGTAAAAGCATTTACTATGTCAAGTTCGGGGAGTACATAAATATTTATATCTCTTGAAACCGGACTACTCTTGTATGATCCGTCATCTACAGTTATGGAAACGCGTTTTTTGACAGTATTTGTTTCCCCTAAAATCCTGTTCTTATAATGTACCTTTGACAGCGCTATTTCATAGTTGGACCTTGTATCTGTCCCCGTTAAAGTAAGTAAGCCGTGCTCTTGGTCAAAGTCAGCGGTAATGTTTTTATTTTCTTTATTATTATACAGCAGCATATCTTCATCAGGGAAATAGTTAACGTCAATCATTACAGTTGCTCCTTCCATTTCTGTATCATCAAAATCATTAATGATCAATGTTTGACTCACTGCTATTCCCGGGTCGCCCTGACGGTAAAGTATAGGCTCGCTCTCCAGATTACTGATCACTGGTCGTCCTCCTGTGCCATCACCTCCGTCATCGCCATTATCATTGATTACCAATGTAGCTCTGACTTCTCCAAAATAATTCTGTTCACGAACCTCAGCTTCCACTGCATAGGTCCCTTTATCCACTGGCGGAGACACTGTACCATTATAAGTCACCCTTACGTTTAATCCCGCCGGATCGGTGGTTACGGTCACTGGTTTAGCGGAACCATCGTAGGCCGCAATCAAGTTTGACAGCGTTACCACTGCTTCTTTTTTCTGAATAGTAAAAGTGCCGGTAGCACTGCCTGTATAATTGAGATCACTGATAACAGCCATCAATTCATAAATACCCGCGTTGGTGGGAGCTATGGGCTCGCCATCATACAAAAAATCAACTGCCAGTCCGTTTGGTATGGTCGTCGCAGATGCCTGTCTGGGACTTCCATTATAAATAGGTGAAATATCAGCCAGCTGAACAGTGGCATGAGCCTTTGCAATAGTGAGTATTCCCGAGGTATTACCCTCATATTGGGGGTCATTAATGGTAGCTTCCACTGTATATGAACCTGCATTTACAGGTGTAGTGGCTGAACCATTATAGGTAAGATCCACAACCAGCCCTGAAGGAGAAGTTGTTACTCCCGGAATGTAAGGCGCCCCGTTATAAGTGACGTTGAGGTCATGAAGGGTTATCGTTCCCTCTTTTTTATGAATAGTCAGGGTGAAGGACTGCACCGAATATTGGGTATTATCGTAAACTCTTCTCACCATTATCTCTATAGGAAAAGTTCCTGCCTCATTTGGTTTCCCCTCCAGCTCTGCTGTACCATCACCATTATCCTTTAATTCTATTCCGCCAGGCAAAGTACCACCTGATAGTATTATCTCTCTCGTAAAGAACCACCAGTCACTTGTAGTAATGTTATATTCATAATTTTCATCCAGCTTTCCTTCCTCTACCGGAGTACTGGTAAATTCAGGTTGCGCAGCCAATAAAGCATAAATACTGGTAAAGGTGATAATCAAAAAAGATCTATATAAAATATTGGGCTTCACTGTGAACGTTATCTTTAATATTTCAGATGCAGCGTTGTCAATCACAATCACTACTCTTCACAAACAACTGAAATAATCAAAAGTTTTAACGATCACAAAAGAAGAAAACCCATTGTGTTTCAGCCTATTTAAATATAGTTACTGTACCCTTATACTTACGTTTGCCATTATTAAGATCTATAGTATAAAAGTAAGGACCCGCCGCCAATGGTTTGCCATTATACGTACCGTCCCATTGACAATCATTTGTAGAACAATTAAATACCTTTATACCTTTTTCGTCAAAAACCGATATCTTTATTACCGAGTAAAAACCCAGATTGTCGAAATACCAGGTATCGTTCGAACCATCCTCATTGGGCGTAAAAGCACTAAAAATTTTCACTTCAGGTAGTACTTCGGCAATTTTAATTTGCCTGATTATTTTATTACTTGTCTCAATGCCATCACTTACCGTTACGGAAACGCTTTTGTTTAAAACATCTGTAACACCCAACACCGTATTTCGATATTGTACGTTCGCCAGGGCATCTTCATACGCAGACCTCTTATCCGCACCGCTAAGAGTCAATACTCCCTGTGAGGCTTCAAAACTACCAGTGATATTGGCATTTAATGTATTATCGTAAAGCAGCACATCTTCTCCGTTGACATAACCTGTTTCAATCTTAATGGTGGCACCCGCCATATCAGCATTGTCAACATCGTTTATAATTAAAGTCTCAGTTATCGATCGGGCCGCATCTCCCTGACTATAGTAAAGGGTATCATCTGCATGGGTAAGGAATGGTACGTCATTTACAGAAACAATATTAATAGTGGCTTTGGCAGATTGTTGCGACCAATTATAGCCGTCGTAAGCACTCCAGTTAAATGTGGTTTGTCCACTTTGATCTTTAGGCCCGGTATAAATCAAGCCACTAATATTGCCTCCCGCAACCTGCACCTCATCACCTGGCTTCAGCGCCGTCCCTTTCCATTCAAAACTGCCCATCAGACTGGGCAAAGTTTCAATCCTGATTCTATCAATATTGTCACCATCCGGATCCTGATAGCCAGTGCTAAAATCACTAACTCCTAATGAATAGCCTTCATCCTCATTAACCGTAATACCAACATCGCTGACGACCGGCAATCTGTTAATACCTATAGTATAAGACTGGGTTGAAAACTCTCCAAGCATATCGGTCACTGTTAATGTCACCAGAAAATCGCCTGTTGCATCAGACGGCACTGTACCGGACAACACTGCGGTACCATCTCCGGTATCAGAGAGGGATAGCCATGGAGCAGCAATGTCACCAGTTATGGCAAGCACATCACCAGCATCCGCATCATAGGTGGTGATGTTATAGACATACTCTTCTCCTACAATTACCCGAATATCTGAGACACTACTGGTAAACACCGGCTTATCATTTATCGGGTTCACAGTTACTAAAAATGTACGCACTATACTGTTTTTCACTGCTGCACCATCATCCTGAACGGTTACCGTAACGGTGGCACTGCCATAAGCATCTGCTACAGGCTGAAAAACCAAAGAGCCGGCAGGCTCCGGGCTTGTATAATTAATGGTGAAATTATTAATAAGGTCAGTATTGTCAGAAACGGCAGATACTGTTAGCTGTTGGCTCTCACCCGTACCGGCAGTTATACCACTCAGCGGAACCGTGACAGCACCGGCATCTTCATTCACAGGGCTAAGATCTGCAATAGGGTCTAAAGTTGGCGGGTTATTTTCATACTGAACTGTAATCGTAAAGGACTGTGTATCACTGGCACCGCCTGTATCCTGTACCTTCAGGTTAATGGGATAAGTTAAATTGTTAGTCTCGCTTACAGGATGGACTCCCGTCAAAGTTGCAGATCCATTGCCATTATCAGTAAGACTAAGCCATGCAGGCAATGTGGTTGTCGATACAATAGACCTGCTATCACCTGCATCTACATCAGTGGTAGTGATGCTATAAGTATAAGTTACACTTTGCTTTGCGGATATCACCGGCGAAGAGGTAAACTCAGGAGCATCATTAGTGTTGGAAACGGCAATACTGAATGATTGATCTGAGGAAATTCCGAAAATATCTGTTACTCTTAACAATACTGCATGGCTACCTACATTTGAATTACTCGGTGTTCCTTGAAGTGTAGCTGTTCCGTTTCCGTGATCGGTAAAAGTTAGCCATGAAGGCAATGTTGGAGCAGTTATAGTTCTGTTGTTATTGTCGGGGTCGGTCGTAGTGATATTATAAGTATATGGTGCATCTTCTGCTACGGACGTAACCGGCGTTGATGTAAAGACCGGTTGCTCATTAGAAGCTGCTACACTTATTGTAAAGTTCTGAGTGTGTTTATTTCCATTATTGTCACTTACCTCCAATGAAACAAAATGATCACCTATATCAGAAACAGCGGCAACGCCCGACAGCTCCGCTATGCCACCTCCATTATCAGTAAAAGTGAGCCATGCCGGTTTAAATACATTAGTATAAGTTAAGACATCTGCTTCATCAGCATCAGTAGCAATCACTTCATAATAGTAGTTTTCCCCTTGTAGAATACCATTTACAGGATCAGAAATTATTTTGGGTATATCCTGCACAGAGGCTACGCTTACATGAAACTGATCCTCTACCCAGAGCCCGCCACTATCGGTCGCTCTTATCGTGATATCAGCATCTCCGTATTTATCAGGAGCAAAATCGATAGTAAGCCTCCTTACCCCACCTGAAGAGGTTATAAACAGATCAGCAAATAGAGAAGGGTTAGTATTAGCAACAATGGAATAAGTTAACAAACTTCCATCTTCCGCATCATTAAACGAATTTCGCAGATTAATAAAATAATTTGCAGCATCTTCATTTACAGGCACATCTGCAATGCCCGACGTAGTTGGAGGTGCATTTATTTTCAAGGTATTTGAAGCAGACCCGCTGTAATTTGTTTCATTGATTGTAACCTGTACCGCATAAGAACCCGAGGCCGAAGGTACCGCTGTGGAACCATTATAGGTAACAATGGTCGTTAACCCTGAAGGTACGGTCGTGACCGTTACAGGTTTAGGGCTCCCGTCATAGTTTTGATTAAGGTTTGAAATAGTTATAGAAGCAGCGGCCTTACTGATAGTAAGTGTATTGGTTGCCAACCCTGAATAATTTGGTGTGTTCACTGTAGCCTGCACTACATAGCTTCCCGCATTAACAGGAGCCGTCAAAGAACCGTTATAGGTGAAATTTACCGCAAGTCCTGAAGGACTGGTTGTCGCAGTTGCACTTTTAGCTGTACCATCATATATAAACGCCAGGCTACCAAAAGTAATGGTGGCCGTTCCCTTCTGAATCACAAACACATCGCTTGCTGACCCCGTGTAATTAGGATCAGCCACTGTAGCAACTACATTATAACTACCGGCATTCGTAGGTGGAGTAGGCGAACCATTGTAGGTAAACGAAACAGAGAGCCCTGACGGGGTTGTCGTAACTGCTGCCATTTTAGGAGTTCCGTCAAACACAGCGCTTAATGAAGTAAATGAGACAGCGGCATTAGCCTTGGTAATTTCAAATGTGCCAGAAGCCGAACCTTCATAGTTAGCATCATTAATAGTGGCCAATAATGCATAGGTACCAACACTGGTAGGTGGTGAAGCCGATCCGTCGTAGGTGAAGTTAACTGTAAGACCAGATGGACTTGTTGTGGCTGTTGCGGATTGAGGGGAACCATTGTATGCTACGCTGGTAGTGCCCAAAGTAACAGTTGCCGGCGCTTTGGTAATCTCAAAGGTGCCACTGACTGACCCTTCATAATCCGGATCATCTATAGTTACTTCAAGGGCATATGTGCCCGCATTTACCGGCAAGCTGGTTGAACCGTCATAAGTGAAGATCAAATCCAGATCCGCCGGACTGGTAGTAGCTGTTGCCGACTGTCCTGAACCATTATAAACCACACTGGTCGTACCAAGAGTTATGGTAGCGTTTGCCTTTGTAATTTCAAAAGTACCGCTGGCCGATCCTTCATAATTCCCATCAATGATTGTGGCTTCCAAAGCATAGCTTCCTACCTCTGTCGGCGGCGAGCTGGATCCGTTATAGGTGAAATCAACAGCCAACCCGGTTGGTGTGGTCGTGGCGGTGGCCGACTGCGGGGAGCCGTTGTATACCACGCTGGTTGTACCCAACGTAACCGTTGCCGGTGCTTTGGTGATCTCAAAGGTACCACTGGCTGACCCTTCATAGTTCTCATCATTGATTGTGGCTTCCAAAGCATAGCTTCCTACCTCTGTCAGCGGCGAGTTGGATCCGTCATAGGTGAAATCAACTGTCAGCCCGGGCGGTGTGGTTGCTGCGGTGGCTGATTGAGGGGAACCGTTGTATACCACGCTGGTTGTACCCAACGTAACCGTTGCCGGTGCTTTGGTGATCTCAAAGGTGCCACTGGCTGACCCTTCATAGTTCTCATCATTGATTGTGGCTTCCAAAACATAGGTCCCTACCTCTGTCGGCGGCGAGCTGGATCCGTCATAGGTGAAATCAACTGTCAACCCGGGTGGTGTAGTTGTTGCGGTGGCTGATTGAGGGGAGCCGTTGTATATCACGCTGGTTGTACCCAACGTAACCGTTGCCGGTGCTTTGGTGATCTCAAAGGTGCCACTGGCTGACCCTTCATAGTTCTCATCATTGATAGTGGCTTCCAAAACATAGGTCCCTACCTCTGTCGGCGGCGAGCTGGATTCGTCATAGGTGAAATCAACTGTCAGCCCGGGCGGTGTGGTTGCTGCGGTGGCTGATTGAGGGGAGCCGCTGTATACTACACTGGTCGTGCCTAAGGTAACCGTTGCGGCAGCTTTATCAATAGTCAGTGTGAAAGCCTGAACATCATTATTTATAGGAAAAAGGGTCTCACGCACGGTTAATTCGATGGGAAAACTACCCGTTTCAGTGGGTGTACCTTCCATTAGCGCAGTCCCATCACCGTTATCAGTCAGGGTAATGCCATCCGGAAAAGTACCAGAGGTAAGTAATATCTCACGTGAAATAATTACCTGGCCACTTGTAGTAATATCATAGGTATAGAGTGCATCAAAAGTGCCAGTTTCTACAGGTACACTTGTAAAAGCCGGAGATTGAGCCCATGCATACAATGACACACAACAATATGTTGCTGTCATAAGCAAAACTCGTATGGTTGTATTTAAACTGCTCAAAATCTTTGTAAATTACTGTTTTTCAATAACAAATTTAAATAAATATTACACCTATTTTATCTTTGACACATAACATTTTATCCAAAAAGAAAGTTAATTCTTTTGATTTCATGATATGATAAACCTTTTTTGCCGATATTTCCAATGCTCATATTACATCTAAACCTGATCATAAAACACGCTTAATGAAGGAACTTATTGAAATTTGTTTTTGGATATGCATATTCATTGTTGTTTATTCTTACGTTGGCTATGGGTTTCTGCTTTTCCTTCTGGTCAAAATTAAGAGAGCATTCGGCTCTCAAAGATCGATACCTGACATTTCAAAATACCCTGAAGTGACCCATGTCATTGCAGCCTATAATGAAGAAGATTGTATTCGACAAAAAATCGAAAACTCACTTAACATTGATTACCCTGCTGACAAGCTCAAAGTTCTAATTGTAACTGACGGGTCTACAGACGAAACAATGAATATCATTAAAAGTTACCCGGAGGTACAGCACTATCATGAAGACAGTAGAAATGGAAAGATTGCAGCTGTCAATCGTGTTATCAGGTTCATAAAGTCACCGGTCATTGTCTTTTCAGATGCCAACACTACGCTCAATAACGACGCTATAAAGAACATAGCCCGTCATTTCAATGATTCCGAAGTGGGTTTGGTAGCAGGTGAAAAGAGGGTACTCTCTAAGGATGCAGATGGCGCGGCCGCTTCGGGGGAAGGCTTCTACTGGAAGTATGAGTCAAAACTTAAGCAATGGGATTCTGAACTACACTCTGTAGTAGGGGCCGCAGGTGAGTTATTTGCGGTAAGAACCAACCTTTTTGACCCGGTGGATGAAAATATTATTATTGAGGATTTTTATATCTCCCTTAAAATAGCAATGAATGGACATAGAGTGGTTTATGAGCCGGACGCTTATGCTATGGAATCAGGCTCTGCTTCTGTAAAAGAGGAACTAAAAAGAAAAATACGGATTGCTGCCGGAGGCATACAGGCAATAGTCAAACTGGCACCACTGCTTAATATTTTCAGGTATGGCATGCTAAGCTTCCAATATATATCTCACCGCGTATTGAGGTGGACACTTGCTCCTTTGGCATTACCTCTCATCTTTATTACTAATTTCTACCTGGCGCGCTATGGAGGTCAGCTTTACCAGTTAATCTTTGCCCTCCAGTTAGTCTTCTACTTGTTTTCAACAATCGGATGGATTTTGCAAAATAATAACCTGAAATTCAAAATGTTCTTTATTCCTTATTACTTCACTATGATGAACTATGCTGTTTACAGGGGTTTCCTGAGATATGTGAACGGAACTCAATCTGCGGTTTGGGATAAGGCAAAAAGAGCGCAGGCTTAAAGTTTAAGCAGGCCTGATAAAGAGGAAAGTGTCAGTTAGTCTTTATTCAAAGGTAAACCTCTTCCATTTCTCAATAAAATAGACCTTCTTTACGTTTTGATATTTGAGCTACTTGAGACAAATACTTACCATATCACTCTTGATCGTTGCTATACTAATTGGCTGCAACAGAGCTAGTTATATTACTGTAAAGCATGTAAAACCGGTAAATCACAACCGTTATTATAATAAGAAGAAGGACAAACGAAAAAAACGGGTTAAGTATGTTAAAGTAAAAATACTCAAGCAATCAAAAGCCGTAAAACCTCCAAGGGAAAAAACTCCCAAAAAGAAAAAAGTTAAGGAAACTGAAGAAAGTATCCCAGACGAAACACAAAATGAACCAGACAGCACAGGACTTCTTTATTAGAGGTATGGCTTCCTGCCAAGGTGAAAACTACTCCGAAGCGATAGCATTTTTCAGCCAGGCCCTCTCCATAGACTCTGGACATACAGAAGCTCTTTATAATCGCGCAAAATCGAGGTTTAAACTTCGAAAATTCGAGGAGGCCTTGGGGGATTTCAGTAAGCTTATAGAACAGGAGCCGCAAAATGCATTTTATTTTAGTGAAAGAGCTGTTGCATACCATCTTTCCGGAGATAATAAAAAGGCATTGGAAGACCTTGACCAGGCAGTTATTCTGGAACCAAACAAACCTTTCAGATACTCCAGCCGGGCTTTTATCAGGGAACGTGCCGGAGACCTAAAGGGAGCAATAGAAGATTACGAAAAGACTATTGCCCTCGACCCGGAAGATGCTATCGCCTTTAATAACAAAGGACTGGTAGAGGAGAAACTAGGCTACAAAGAAAAAGCACTGAAGAGTTTTGAGAACGCTGACCGACTCGACCCTGCTTATGATCATGAAAAGGCAAAAAAACACGACCCACCTAAACCAAAGCCTGCTACAAACATCAAAAAGCCTGAGCCAGTTGAGCAGGCAGGATATCGGGAAAAGCTGACATTGACAGGCTATTTGCGCCTTGTAAAAAGAATAGTAACTACTAAATCAGAAAGAAAAGAGTTTAGGTCATTCCTAAAGGGTATTTTGAAGAAAAAAACTTGAAAGTATCGGTAATCCTCCCTGTATTTAACTCAGCAGCCACCATTAAAAGAGCTATTGACAGTATATTGGCTCAAACTTTCAAAGACTTTGAACTGATTGTGGTTAATGATGGGTCTACTGATAATACCCAAAGCATTGTAACAGAACTGGCAATAGCAGACAACCGCATCAAATGTTACCACCTCACTCATGGAGGGATAGCCCGGGCACTGAACTTTGGAATAAAAATGTGCAATAGCAAATACATTGCAAGAATGGATGCTGATGACACCTCCTACCCTGACCGTCTTCAATTGCAATTTGACTATTTGGAAAAACACCCGGAAGCCGGACTGGTGTCAGGTCTTGTAAAATATATTGGTGACGCATCAAAAAACAAAGGTTATTTGAAGTATGTAGAGTGGATCAATGGTGTTACCGAACCTCAGCAGATAGCTTTAAAGCGTTTCATAGAATCACCTTTTGCTCATCCCTCAGTTTTTTTCAGGAGAAAACTTATCCATAAGTTCGGAGGTTACTCAGAAGCGAATGTTCCTGAAGACTATGAGCTTTGGCTACGCTGGCTCCACCATGACGTGTCAATGCACAAAATTGATAAAGTTCTGCTGAACTGGTATGACAGCTCCGGAAGGCTTTCCAGAACTACAGGAAACTACAGCAGCGAGAACTTTTACAAAGTCAAAGCATACTATCTGGCCAATTTTTTGGTACAGAAGTTAACCTATACTCCTGCAATTTACATATGGGGAGCAGGCCGGACTGTAAACAACAGGGTAAAGCCATTGCTTTCATTTGGTCTTGAAGTATCAAAGTTTATCGATGTAAAAGCCAGGAAGGATAGTAAATTTATTCACTTTTCAGAGATCCCTTCCCGGCCGGACCCTGGCAAATTAATTATCCTTAGCTTTATTAGTGATAGAAAAGGCAAGATTGAAGTACATGAATTTTTAAGCCGACGTGGATACCAGGAAGGCCGGGATTTTCTCATGATGGCATAATCAGCTCAACCCTTTAAGCAGATTGTCTATGTTTCTCCTGAACAATACTTTAATAGAACTGATCTGCTCAAGATGGGCCGTAACAATAGAGCCGTACAATACCGTAATAAAGAGGTTGGCGAGTTCTTTTGTATGGCTTGAAAGCGTTATTTGCTTCTTAAAAATTGCCTCCAGTAAAAATTTTTCCATCATCTGCGGAATAGACATGATCTGTATCTTGTCAAGGTTAATCTCATTGGGGTAGAGTATCCTTCTTTCAACAGACTTTAATGGAAAGGGAGATGGCGGACGGGTCAGACTGGTAAAGTAACTTATCAGGCTAAGCATGAGTCCCGGATTACGCTCAAAGGTATCAGCCACTTTATCAAACAAATAGTGTATACCTTCAATACCCTCTTTGGGATTGTGATATAAATCTACTGCTCTATCCAAACACCAGGTTCTCAGAAAATAGAGCAGGATATCATCTTTTTGTGGAAAATACTTAAAAAAAGTTACTTTCGAAATACCTACCCGATCGCAAATATCATCAACGTAAAGTTCTGTAAACGACTTTTTACCAACGAGTTGTGTAGAAGCAATTAATATCTCCACCTTAATTCTGGCGGACTTTTTCGCCCTGACCCCTACTTCAATAGTTTCCATAATTCTTATCCAATATAATGTTATTCCCGGAATTTATACATTCAAATGTCTGATAAATCTTACAAGAAAGGATTATATTAGAAATTCCTAAAATATATAACCCAATGATTATCAGATTAGTAATATTTTTGATCACTATATGCCTGTTTAGTTGTAAGTCGAAAGAAGCCGTTAATGAGCATCCTCTTACCGGAGTGATAGCCGATAGCGCGATGGTCGTTTCTGCTCATCCGCTGGCTTCCAGGGTCGGGATAGACATTATCAAAAATGGAGGTAATGCCATTGATGCTGCTGTTGCAGTCCAGTTTGCCCTGGCGGTGGTCTACCCTGCGGCAGGAAACATTGGGGGCGGTGGTTTTTTGATATACCGGGATCATGAAGGTAACACTGATGCATTGGATTACAGGGAAGCAGCTCCTTTAGCATCTTCCAGAAATATGTACCTGAATGAACAGGGTGAGGTTATAGAGCAGCTCAGCCTACTTGGACATTTGGCATCTGGCGTTCCGGGCACTGTGGATGGGATGGTAACCGCTCATGAAAAATATGGCAAACTACCCTGGGCAAGTTTGGTACAACCAGCTATTGAACTGGCCAGAAATGGCTTTCCACTGACCGCCATAGAAGCGAACGGGCTCAACAGCAACATAGAAGACTTTAAACAGTATAACACATCGTTGCCCTCGTTCTTTATCAACGAATGGACTAAAGGCGATACACTTAAGCTACCAGATCTCGCCAACACTTTGGAACGTATCAGGGATGCAAAAAGAGACGGTTTCTATTCAGGAAGAACAGCTGATTTAATTGTGAATGAAATGAGCCGGGGAGGTGGCATTATTACTTACGAAGATCTTAAAAACTACCACTCAATGTGGAGAAAACCTACCAGTACATCATATAAAAACCACAAGGTCATATCTATGTCACCACCATCAAGCGGTGGAGTTGCCCTTGCTCAGTTACTGACTATGATGGAGGACATACCTCTTGCCGAATTCGGATTTCATTCGCCAGAAGCCATACATTATATGGTAGAGGCGGAACGTCGTGTATATGCTGACCGGGCAATCCATCTGGGTGATCCTGACTTTTACCTGGTACCGGTAAAAAACCTGATGGAGGATAGTTATTTAAAAAAAGAATGGACAGTGTTAATAAAAGCCTTGCCACACCCAGTGATTCAGTTGCCGCTGGGGAATTCTCGCTTTATGAATCAGAAGAAACTACACATTTTTCGATTGTTGACAAAGAAGGTAACGCTGTTTCAGTAACCACTACTCTTAATGGTAGCTATGGTTCACATGTAGTAGTTGACAGCGCAGGCTTTCTTCTCAATAATGAAATGGATGACTTTAGCATAAAACCAGGCGTACCAAATATGTATGGTTTGATTGGCGGCGAGGCCAATGCCATAGTACCCCTAAAAAGAATGCTGAGCTCTATGACACCTACCATTGTTGAAAAAGAAGGCAAACTCTACATGGTAGTCGGCTCACCGGGTGGCTCCACGATAATTACTTCCGTTTTTCAAACAGTGCTCAATGTCATCGAATTTGATATGAATATGCAACAGGCCGTATCGGCAGGAAGGTTTCATCATCAATGGAAACCTGATATCGTTTATATAGAAAAAAACAGCATAGATCACGATGTTCTGAAAGAGTTAACGAAGATGGGACATACTATAGAAGTGCGTGAGCCCATAGGCCGGGTAGATGCGATCCTGATAACCCCTGACGGTAAATTAGAAGGTGGCGCAGATCCCCGTGGAGATGATATGGCGATTGGGTTTTGATGCACTTAGTCATTGTTTACCCGTTCACTGTTTACAGTTTACCGGTCTCTGAAAAAATTCAGGCTCCATGCTAAAACTATTCCTTCACAATAGTAAACTCAACCCTCCTGTTTAGTTTACGCTTTTCAGGATCATCGTTGTCAGCAATTGGCCTGTTTCCTCCATAACCTTTACCTGAGACCCGTTTTGGGGAAATACCATGTTTTACCAGGTACTCCTCAACAGCTTCAGCACGCCGTTTAGAAAGTTTCAGGTTATGCTTAGGTAATCCACGGTTATCTGTGTGTCCTTCTAGTCTTATTTTCATAGAAGGGTTCTGTTTCATCAGATCTACAACCAGATTAAGTTCTTCATAGGAGCTCTCCAGAATATTGGGGGTTGACTGTTCAAAAAGTACATTTTCCAGATTTACTGTAGTACCAACGGAAATGGGTTGCAATGTATAGTTCATCTCAACAAGTTTCATCTCACTGGTATAGACATCAAGGGTTTCACGCTTGCTTATATAACCGGGAGCATCTACCCTAACCTCATAAATACCGGCAGCAGGAATACTAAGTGAATAATACCCATTATCGTCAGCTGTAGGAATCTCTTTTTTGTAATTATCTTTACCCGTTACAGTTACAATAGCATTTATATACTCATTACTATTAGCGTCCAGCACTTTACCATAGACAGTAATTGCATTAGGTTCGGCAATTACCGAGTCTCTTTCCATCTCAATGATTTGGATTCCCGTATCCAGCTGTGCCAGTGGTTCGGTCACCTGCATCAGCGAGTCCATTGGTTTCTCCGTGTACATTTTAAGATCACTGTAGCCATCGCTGTTGATAGTAGAAGAGTATAGCGCAAACCCCTCATAGATCTTAAAATCCTTTTCCCTCCCTTTGGTGTTGATGTGATCCAAGGCTGATGGAGTACTCCAGTTTTTCCAACTGTCATCAAGTCTTTCAGACATAAAAATTTCACTACTTCCTTTTCCTCCCCTTCCGTTGGATGAGAAATATAATGTTTTACCGTCATCTGCCAAAAAAGGTGAGAACTCCTGAAATTTGGTATTAATGACACCTCCAAGATTTTTAGGTTCACCCCATGTACCGTTATCCTTCTTCAGGATAACGTACAGATCTTCGCCTCCTTTGGTACCGTAAGACTCCAGTGACATTACCAAAACTTTTCCATCTCCTGATATATAGCCCCCGGAGTTACCTGCTAAATTCTTATAGTAAGGAATATTTATATCTGATGGTACTGACCAGCCTTTACCTTGTTTTGTTGCCTTTGCAATACCCTGAGTTCGCACTGAGCCATTGGATTCGGTATAGTGATTATGGAGGTATATGGTATGACCATCTTTGGAAAAACCAATTACACCATTCCATTCCTTATTATTGAGATTCTTTGCATTTTTCGGGGCAGACCACTGACGGTCAGCAGTCAACGTACTATACCAGATATCTCCTTTATCTATTACCCCTCCTGCATTCTCAGGGTGATTACTTCTGGTAAAATACAACGTATGTCCATCCGGGCTCAAAACCGGATTTTGCTCATCATATATACTGTTAACATTTGTAAACACACGGTCTACATTCTGAGCGATTAAAGAAGTTACACATAAAACCAACAGCAGCACTCCTGAAATACTCTTCCTCATCATATGCGAATTCAACGAAGGTCAATCAATATTATTATCTAATTTCAGCACTAAGAACGGCTTATCGGTAGAATAAGACAAGGTTTTTGTGAGGCTTTTGTGAAACATGCTACCGAGAAATCCTCTGTGTTTTTTATAAACCACCAGGAGGTCACTATTTTCGTCCTGCATAAACTCCTCAATCCCCATACCTATATCATCTTTAAACCTTTTATTAACGAAGTTGATTTTTTTATATTGAATGAAGCTTTTCAATTCGTCAATAAACTTGTTATAGTTTTCTTCGTCATCGCGTAGATTTATATGCAGTACACTTATGCGGGCATCAAAAAGAGTGGCAAAGGAGATCACTTCCTGTATGGCCATTCTATCCTCTTTCATAAAATCAGAGGCATAAACAATCTTCTTAAAACCTCCGAATGACGCACTTTTGGGTACGCAGAGTATGGGGATTTTAGCTTTCTCAATAATATCTTCTGTATTGCTGCCAAAAAACACTCCCCTGACTCGACTAATCCCGGTGGTACCCATAACGATAAGATCATACTGCCCTTCGGAGATCATATCCAAAATTCGATCGGTCAGCTCCCCGAGCTCTACCTGATAATCACAATTGAGCAGCCCCTCTGATTTATAATCTTCATTAATCTGGTCTGCCAGCTTTTTAACCTTGGCCGTAGCCATACCTAACAGCTCTTTAAAAGAGCGGCCTATGGAGGCCTCACCAACTATTTTGTTAAAGTCATTTTCAGTGAAAATATGTACCAGAGTAACCGTGGAACGGAACTTCTTACCAATCTCCACTGCAAACTCTATAGCATTCAGTGAAGTATCAGAAAAATCTACAGGACATAATATCTTGTTCATTGACACAAATATACTATTTAGAATAGAAAGTTTTATAAGTGTTATTGCCTTTGCTGACCCACGGATTATCCTTTAGTGTGAATCTCCATGGCAATAAAGCATCTTCCTCCGCGTAAGCTACTCCAATCCGTGGTGATTCATTGATCACGCCTCTTTCAACACGATTATCCTCCAGCCAAATATTGTCTTCGAACAGGGTAATTTTGTTGTGTTTCAGGTTAATACCCAAGGCCTGAGACAGCTTTCCGGGCCCGGAAGTCAGCGCAGTACTTTCACTGTCAAGACCTCGGCGAGACAGCATGGTTTCCATTCCCACTACCGGTTCAACTGCACGTATCAAAACAGCCTCGGCTGTGTCCTGCCTGTTAGTAACTATATTGAAAAGCTTATGTATACCATAGCATAAGTATACGTAGCAGGTTCCACCCTCATGAAACAGTGTATCAGTGCGTGCCGTTCTACGATTATTATAGGCATGGCAGGCCTTTTCAGTATAGGAATACGCTTCTGTTTCTACAACAATTCCCGCTGTAAGTTGTTTATCAAAATTTGTAAAGAGGGTTTTTCCTAAAAGATCACGAGCCACTTCGGTAACTGAATTCCTCAAAAAAAATGATTTATCAAGCTTCATCTACTTCCTTGTTCTATTGTCAACAAAATTCTCTAATTTTCGTTATCAAATTTGAAATTTAACCAAACCACAATTAACATGAAAAAAACAATACTATCTGTTCTGGCATCGTTTTGTTTTATTGCCGGTGCTATGTCTCAGATCAGCACCCCGCAAGCAAGCCCTGCCGGCTCTGTTTACAGTAAAGTAGGACTAACTGACGTTACGATCGATTACTACAGACCAAAAGTAAAAGACCGTAAAATCTTCGGAGAAGGGAAAGACTACTTACAACCTTACGGAGAAACCTGGAGAACAGGCGCTAACTCAGGCTCAAAGCTTACTTTAAGTACCGAAGCTCAGATTGCTGGTACTAAAGTGCCCGCAGGAGAGTACCTGATATTTACTGTTCCCGGCAAAGATGAGTGGAGCTTCATGCTTTATTCAGACCTTACCATAGGTGGCAATGTATCTGCTTATGACAAGAAAAATGAAGTGGTGAACACTACTGTAAAACCAACTAAACTTACTCAAAAAGTAGAAGCACTAACTTTTAATATTGCAGATATCAGTGACGATAATACCTCTGCAAACATTCAGCTGACATGGGACGATGTATCTGTTAAAATTCCCTTGAAGGTTGAGTTTGATGAAGTTGTAATGAAAGATATTGCAGCAAAAACAAAAGTTAATCCTTCAAACTATGTTGTTGCAGCAAACTATTACTACAATACCGGTAAGGACCTAAACCAGGCTTTGGAATGGGTAAACAAGTATCTCGCTGAAGGTGATAACTCCAAACAATTCTGGAATGTACACTTAAAAGCTCAGATTCTGGCCAAGATGGGTAAGAAGAAAGAAGCTATTGAGACAGCTAAAAAATCTATAGAAGCTGCTAAAGCAAGCCCTCAGGGAGATTTTGGTTATGTAAAAAGAAATGAAGACCTGATTGCCAGTCTGAAGTAATCAGATAATTTATCTAATAAAAAACAGCCAGGAGCTAAATGCTTCTGGCTGTTTTTTTATTCATTTAACGTTGCTTGAAAGAACGGTACATAATTTCAAAACTGTACTTTCTGTTCGGGAAAAAGCTCTTCATGTATAAATACTTCAGGAGTTACTAGGTCTCTTCAATAATAATTAATTAGTTATTAAAATAACTCGCAACATTATGCTGCCTGCCTGGAATCAGCATTCCCATTTGCACCTGGCAAAATAAGCTGAAACAGCATAGAGATTATTACTACCAGCGCACAACCTATGGCATTGTACCATAAATAGCTGATCTCAAAAGTATAAAAGCTTATAATAACGATGATCTGCGCCATAACAGCCGCAATAAACACCGCATTGCCTTTTACAAATTTCACAAAGAATGCCACAAGGAAGATCCCCAGTATGGTACCATAGAATATCGACCCCAGGATATTAACCGCCTCAATAAGGTTTTCCAGAAGGCGGGCAAACAAGGCAAAACCTATGGCCACAACACCCCAAAATGCCGTTAAAAGCTTTGAAGCGACCAAATAATGCTTATCTGACCCTTCCTTTTTAATCAGTCTTTTATAAAAATCGACCGATGTAGTTGAGCCAAGTGCATTTAGTTCTCCGGAAGTGGAAGACATGGCAGCCGAAAAAATAACGGCAAGCAGTAAACCAATTACTCCTTTGGGCAGATAGTTCATGATAAACGTAAGAAATACATAATCAGAATCCTTAGTTTCAACTTCAGGATCATGGGCTAACAAAAGGCCTTTTAGTTCACCTCTTATCTCTTTGGCCTCGGCATCACTTTGCCGTACCTGCTCAGTTAAGGAAGCCACTTTTCCATTTTCATTTTGCTCCATGGCCACCACAAGGTCTTCCAGCTGCTGCTTCTTTAACTCAAAATTTTGGCTATAGGCACTTTCCAACTGCTCAACCTCATCCCGGTATTCAGTACTGTATATCTGCTCCATTTCAGCCTGTTTGAAATACAATGGCGGTTGTACAAATTGGTAAAAAACGAATACCATAACCCCTACAAAAAGGATAAAGAACTGCATAGGCACCTTTAATATGGCGTTAAAGATCAATCCCAACCTGCTTTCGGCAACCGAGGTACCGGTCAGGTAACGTTGTACCTGTGACTGATCGGTTCCGAAATATGAAAGTGCCAGAAACAAACCACCAGTTAAGCCTGTCCAGATTGTATATCGTTTTTCAGGGTCAAATGAAAAGTCAACGGCCTCTAACTTGCCCATTTTACCTGCAATGTGAATTGCATTATTAAAAGAAAGATAGTCAGGGAGGTGATCTATGATCATAAAAAAGGCTACGAACATACCACCCATAATTACAGCCATTTGATATTTTTGTGTCAGACTAACAGCTTTTGTGCCTCCGGATACTGTATAGATCACAACCAGTATACCTGTAACAAGTATGGTAAGTGAAAGGTCCCATTTGAGCATGGTAGATAAAATAATAGCCGGAGCATAAATAGTAATGCCTGCGGCAAGACCTCGCTGTACAAGAAACAAAAATGCTCCCAGGGAGCGTGTTTTCAAATCAAATCTGTTTTCGAGAAACTCATATGCAGTATATACCTTAAGCTTATAGAATATAGGGATAAATACTGCTGAAACTATGATAATAGCTATAGGAAGGCCAAAATAATTTTGAACAAAAGCCATCCCTGACTCATACGCCAATCCTGGAGTGGACAAAAATGTGATGGCACTGGCCTGGGTTGCCATTACAGACAAGCCAATGGTTCCCCACTTCATTGAGTTATCCCCTAGCAGATAGTCATTAATATTTTTGCTTCCTCTGCTCTTCCATATACCATATACAACAATAAACAATAATGTACCTAATAGTACCGTCCAGTCGATTATGCTCATGAGTAATGGCTGGTAAAAAGATAGAAGAGTATGATTAAAAAAACGAGATTGCCCAGCACGAGAAGATACCAGCCCTTCCAGTTTTTAAAGTATGGAGGCTTTTCCTCCGTGCTTAAGTCCTTGTTCTGCTCTGTCATAATATCTTATATCAGGGCTTGTTGGCCTCAGCTTTTGATGAATTTGTTCCCAACGAAACAAGATTTACAAAGATCCGGTAAGCTCCGGGTACTCCGGCAGGAAGCTCTCTGAACCATGAATATCCGGTATAGATATAATATCCTTCCCCATACTTAGCGATCAACAGTCCCCCTTCCTTTGCTTTTTCGCCCTTATCATGGCTGGACAGCAGAGCAGTATATTGTTCATCCCACTTGTCAGGAAAGTAAAGACCCCGCTCCTGCACCCAGCCGTCAAAATCCTTATCCGTTATCTTATTAGGAATACTCATAGCGGGGTGCTTTGGCTCGAGGATTTTCACCTCCGCTTCTTCATCTGCTACCCTGTCACGCGACAATTCGAGAGGGTATGGTGCAAAATGATCTGTTTTCAGTCTGAAGTTTGTATTGTACTGGACAATTAATGTTCCCCCCTGCTTTACATATTCAAGAAGATCATTCATATAGAAATTGATACGCTCATTGGTATTCAAAGCCCGTACTCCTAATATAGCAGCGTCCAGCTTTGCAAGATTTTCAGGAGTAACTTCATCCTCTTTCATCTCCCATACTTCATATCCTATCTCTCTCAAAGCAGCTGGTATGGCATCACCTGCTCCCTGAATATACCCCACCAGTTCACCACGCTTTTCGATATCTATCTTTACCACTTTGGATTCAGCCTCAGGCATGAGCAACTGGGTAGGGATATGCTCATAATCTATGGTGATGAGGCTATTATCAAATGTCTTTCCATTCATCAGCATTACCGCCTTAATCGTCCCTATACTCTGCCTATCAGGGGGTGTCAGCCTGAAATGAAACTTTCTCTCCTCTCCTTTTGAGGTCAACTGGTAGTTTTGTTCTGCAGGTTCAGCTTTCCAGCCTTCAGGCACCTGTAACTTTACCGTACCATCCACACCATCCCTGCCTGCTTTTAAGGTCACCTCCACTTCCTTGGATGCGGTTTTTGAAAAAATATATACGGGTTCGGAAATGTTGGCAAATATAGGAGGTGTAATCACAAATGGTCTGTATTGCTCTCCTTTAACCGGATCATTCCATTTATAAACAACCGGTGTAGTGTAAACTATCTCCTGCCCTCCTATTTCCAGAACAAACTTTACAGGGATGGCCGGATCATTTTCAGGTTGCCCAATCAAATGCTGATCATCTACTTTATAAGTACCTAAAGTCCCCGGTTGGCGTAGCCAGTATGGTTTGGAGTACTCCCTGTCCTCAGGAATATTAAGTGCAGTTTTGAAAGTAATGTCTTTATTTTCCGTCAATTCCAAATTGGCGATCGTATCTGCAAGTGCGTTGTATTTTACTTGCTTTAATTTTACAGAAAAACCAGATCGATTGATAACCTCAACGGTCAGCGCAATCTGATCACCCGGTGTTACAGAATAGTCACCCGCCACAACTTCCAGAAACAAACCCGTCACTGATTTGATTAATTCATCAACCTGCTTAAGTTTTAACACCTTCCAGTATTCATCTTTAAGTCTTGATATCTCACCTCTTGCCTCCAGCAAATAAGGCATGATCAAAGCCGGATGGGCAGGGTCATAAGCAGCTATAGCTTTCTCTACAATCGTACCGATCTTTTCTCCTCCTTTTACCCTCTTCCATGAAGTATCAATGCCTTCAAATATATCTTTCTCGGCCTTATCTCCCGCCATGTACTCCAGAAATTCTAATTGCTCACCTCTGCTACCGCTTGAGCCAAACCCCTGGCTTTTGTGCTGACTTCTGCTCAATGCTGCTATTTCGGTGTAGGACTTACCAAGCAATGCATTATAACCTCCCACATCAATTGTAAGTACTCCGGGGGTTTCCGAGTTAATTTCAGGACTCCACCACCTGCCGGTATTCATGTAGAGTCTTTTGGGTTCCCATGTGCTTACATGTTTAAGCTGATCCGGATACTTGCCCTTAGCGCCAGCGAGGGCCATGGCCTCTTCCGCCATAATGGCCGAAGTGGTATGATGTCCATGACCGGCCCTTTCATCCGGAGGGAAACGGGTAATTATTATATCCGGACGAAAGTTTCTGTAAACCCACACCACATCTGAAAGTACCTGTTCCCTATTCCATATTTCCTGCGTTTCATCGGCAGACTTTGAATAACCAAAATCATTGGCTCTCGAAAAGTACTGTTGCCCCCCATCAATGCGTCTGGCTGCAAGTAACTCCTGGGTCCTTATCACCCCCAAAGCCTCCCTTATTTCCGGACCCACAAGGTTCTGTCCACCGTCTCCACGGGTAAGAGATAAATATGCGGTATTGGCAAGCCTTTCATTGGAGAGATAAGATATTAATCTAGTGTTTTCGTCATCAGGGTGCGCCGCTACATACAGAGCATTACCTAAAAAATTAAGTTTTTTCAGCTCAAGCAAAATATCAGCAGCATTTGGCTTTTCCGGTCTCTGAGCCTCGGCAGTAAATACCACACAGAGCAACAATAGCAGGTACATTTTTCTCATAAACTTTCTTTATTGAATGCACACACCCCAACACCCTGCAAGGTTTTAAAGGTACATGTACAAATGCGATAGCTAGCAATTTATTAGCATATTGAAAACATTAACGCTAACGGCTGCAAAGATTAAAGGTTTAGAGAACATTTCAAGAAAAAGACCAAAAATTACAGGAGCGGCTCCTGTTTTGAGTGATGGTTTTAAATATGGAACTGCGACAATAATAGTGAACGCCACTTAATGGACATGGTAATCAGTGTTCGGTGTGAAAGTGAACGGTACACTAACCGGTGAACAAGTGAATTATTAATTGTAAAGGCTCCCGAAGCTCTGAGAACTCCTGAAGCCTTTTACTTATGGCAACTCATTGTTTTCTATTTCGGCTTTTTCTGTTTTCCTTGTTAGTACAGACTGAGATAGCCTGGTGTCACTTTCATAGCCCTTTTTAGACTTTTTACTGGCTCCCCTCGTCCCGGGAAGTAGCCTGTTCACCGCCTCAAAGGCTGAAATGGTCAGATTGGGCGCAATGCCATGAATAGCTTCTGCTAATTTTGCAGGGAAGCCGAGCGTTAAGGAGCTGTCACCATTCTCAAGTGCTTTAATAATTTGGCTAGCCGCCTTTTCTGCACTCATAGACACAACAGGTAAAGAATCAGAGATTTTGAACCATGCATATTCCTCTTCATGGCGTCCTTTCACATCGATATTTCTTGGACTTCCCGTTCTCATTAATCCGGGGTACACGGTGGTGATCCTTATTTTATCCTTTTTCAATTCTGCCGTCATTCCTTCGGACAGACCTGCAAGTGCGTATTTACTGGCATTATAGGGCAACAAATGTGGAAAGCTGACTTTACCTCCAATAGAAACAATATTGACAACGCGGCCTCCCTTCCTCTTTTTCATGCCGGGCAACACTTCTTTCATCACATAAAAAGGCCCCCAGAAGTGAACTTTCATAGCATTTTCAAAATCCTGCTCTGTCATGGTTTCCATTGGCCCAACCTGGATAATACCTGCATTGTTGATGAGTACGTCTACAGGTCCCATGATGCTTTCTGTTTCATCTATCATTGTTCTTATCTGCTCCTTATCAGTAATGTCACAGGGTATGGCCAAATAATTTTGGGTAATGGTAGACAGCTCGTGTGCTGCGGCACTCAGTTCTTCCTCATCCCTTGCGCATACCACTACCTTTGCTCCTTTTTCCGCCAATTGTCTGGCCATTACTATCCCTAACCCGCGGGAACCTCCGGTGATCAACACCACTTTATCCTTTAAATTATACTTTGTAGCAGCCTTTATGAGCATTCGTGTCAACAGTATACCTCCTACTGCTGCACCACCAATTACGAACTTGTTTAATCGTGATAACTGTACCATTGTTGATTTTTTTTTAAAAATGATCACTTATTCTATTAAGGATATGCCGCAAATAAAATACCGTGTTTCAAACCTTAAAACAGGACCGTAAGAGCTGGCCGAAAATCAATGTTGTGTAAAAAACCGGCCATCTGTCGAGGAAAAAATGAACCATCTCGTTCACCCGGGTCACCCCTTACCGTTCACTGATAACTCCAGCCATAATGAAAGTTCACTTCGACCTCCGGTCTTCCGATTTTGGACTTTATCTAACCTCTTACATTCCCTCAGCACATGCAAGACCATGTATAACCTTCAGATGCTTTTTATGTTGATAAGGGGGGTCGCGTATTAGTTTTTTTAATTCTCAAATCAGGCTACCTTAGAATAAAATATGAGGCAATTTATAGTAACAAGTGTATTTTTTATAATACCGGCACTTTACCAGTGGTTATATGGACAGACGATTACAGGTCAGGTAGTAGATGCTGCCCACAGTGAGCCTTTATACAATGTGTCAGTTATCATTTTAGAAGATAGCACCGGTACAGTCACCAATGATCAGGGATATTTCAGTCTAAAAGCACCTCACAGTAACCCTGTTTACCTTAACGTATCCCATCTGGGGTACACTTCTGAAAACGTCTATGCAAAAGCCGGTGATTTCGTCAAACTGAGGTTAGAACCATCAGAGACTAACCTACAGGAAGTAATTGTCAAAGCTTCTCAGATCAATGAGGCCCATAGAGAAGTTCCCGGCGCGGTCAATCTCATTACCCGTAAACAGCTTCATCGCAATGATGAAACAACTGTGACTCCTGCCCTTAATCGCCTGCCCGGTGTTTATATGCACTCAGGAAGCCTGAATACTAACAGGATCACCATTCGTGGTATCGGCGCCCGCACACCCTATGGCACCAATAAAGTCCGTGCCTATTTTGATGACATCCCTCTGACATCAGGCGAAGGAGAAACTACAATTGAAGACATCGATCTGGCTGCTATCCAACGTATAGAAGTTATCAAAGGGCCTAACTCCAGTGTATATGGTGCAGGGTTGGGTGGTACAATTAACCTGACTTCGCAGGTAACGGATGAAAGTGGTTTATCTGCAAAAAGTACTGTGGGCTCATACGGGCTTAGGAGGACAACAGCCTCGGCAGCCATAAATGGTGAACGGAACCAACTTAACCTTACCTATGCCGATATACATACTGATGGCTACCGGCAAAACAGTGAGTATGACAGACAATCATTTATTTTCACTTCCAAAATCGCCCCAAATGAGAAAACCGCTATTTCTGTTTTAGGCCTTTACACTCACCTGAAAGCATACATTCCAAGCTCTGTCAATGAAGAAACTTTCAACACCTCTCCTTCTTCCGCTGCCTATACCTGGCACCAGTCGCGTGGGTATGAAGCTTACAACAAAGCTAATCTGGGTATCTCCTATCAATATCAAATCACCAACAATCTTGAAAGTATTACAAGTACATTTTTAACCTTTCGGGATGCTGATGAACCAAGGCCTTTTGACATTCTTCGGGAGAACTCCATAGCCACTGGTTTAAGATCGCGGTTGATATGGAGTACAGATGTGCTTCAAAGGAAAATGACCTGGAGCGGTGGCTTTGAATACTTCACCGACTGGTACCAGTGGTCAACGTATGAAAACCTTTATGAACAGAATCCCGGTTCAGGCAGCATACCGGGAAACATCCTCAGTGACAATGAGGAGCACCGGTATTATTACAATCTCTTTGCCCAGATCAACTGGAAACTCACTCAAAAGCTTTCTTTTCAGGCAGGGCTTAACAGTAACAAAACGACCTTTAAACTGGATGACTATTACGCAGATAGTATCAATCAATCGGGATCTTATGATTTCGCCACCATCTGGTCACCAAGGGCAGGTGTAGTTTACCAAATTAAAGACGAGCACAGTGCATATGCTTCCGTTAGTCACGGCTTCTCTCCTCCCAGTGTTGCCGAAACTCTTACACCGGAAGGGAGTACAAATACCAACATTCAACCAGAAACTGGCTGGAACTATGAGATCGGCAGTAAAAACTCCTGGCTAAACAACAGGCTGTATACTGAAATTTCCATATACCGCATGGATATTGACAACCTCCTGGTGGCACAGAGAACAGGCCCTGACACCTATGTAGGCATAAATGCTGGGAGAACCTTGCATGAAGGCTTGGAGGTCATTATGCAAATGGACATTCTCAAAAACTCCTCATGGTCAAGCAGGCCATTTTTATCAGCAACTTTCATGAACTATAGATTTGATAAGTTTACCAGTGAAGAAAAGAATTATTCCGGCAATGATCTCACTGGTGTGCCTTCTCGTACAGTTAATTTTGGTGTTGACTTAAATTCCGAGTCAGGCATCTATCTTTACAGTAACTATCAATACACCGGCAACATTCCTCTAAATGACGCTAATAGTCTGTATAGCGACAGCTACTCTCTGGTAAACCTTAAAATTGGCTATCAGCGTCATATTTTTAAAAACTTCGAATTCGATGCTAGCGCAGGCATCAATAACCTGCTTGACGAACACTATGCATCCATGGTATTAGTGAATGCAGTCGGGTTCGGAGGTTCGGCTCCCAGGTACTACTATCCTGGTTTACCAAGGAATTTTTATGGGAGTTTGGAAATCCGGTATTCAGTAGACAACCGACAATAGCAGTAATGAACTATTTTTCGATTATGTGACAGCTTTGGTAATCAGTAGTGTTCGGTAAGCGGTAAACAGGTGATCTGCAAATGGTGAACAGGGTCTTACATCCCAATACCTGTATGTGTGCAAAATAGTATTGTATTTTATGGCTTGGCTTTCCTATGGCACAGATTTGCTTTTCGTTCTTCTAAACCCCTCCAATGCTATTAAGGCGTCCCTACAGGACAGTCTAACTTAAATCGCTATTTTTCAAATATTTTATCCATGCACATCAGTAGATGCAAATTAAAAGGACTTTTAAACTGCATGTTGAAAAATGAATAATAGTTAAATATTAGAAATTAAATAGTTATAAAAATGAGCCATTCCGTATTACCGGTGCTAAGACAAAAAAATACTTTTGGACTTATACAACTGCTCTATTTTCTGGTAAAAATATGGGGTCAGAAGCTATTAAACTTTAGTGATTTTTGATGCTTCATCATTTTAATCAGGGAGAAGTAACCGGGGCTGGTTGAAAATAATTGAGTTACAAAAAATCTCTCTGATTTTATCTTTAATTTTAAACAATAAAGCCACTCAATCTAAGATTAAGTGGCTTTTTATTTTCAGAGCCCCCAGTCGGATTCGAACCAACGACCTACTGATTACAAGTCAGTTGCTCTGGCCAGCTGAGCTATGGAGGCTTCTAATTTCCTTATTTTTCCCCTTCCTCCGCTCACTTTCTGAGCGGTTGTTGTCGTAAGGGATTGCAAATGTAATGTACGGATTTTTAAATACAAATTTTCGAAAGAAAAAAATTCAAAAAAAATTAAGATGCTGTTCTAATGATCCTTAATTGCTGTTTAAGGTTCTTTAATTCATTAGTTGCAGCTTTAATTTTTTGGCTAAATTCATCTTTTAATTTGTCTGCTGTTTTTGAATCTGCAAAAAATTCAAGGTTATTTTTCCATAGGGAGATGTCATGTTCAACCTTACTGATCTGCTTTTTGATCGCTTGTTCTTTTCTGTAGATTTTTTGATCAGCATTAGGCCCGCTCAATATTCTGTTAACCTGGTTTTCAATCCGTATTGCCTGGCGGTCTTCATTAGAGATGCCTTCCATATTGTTGATAAACTTATCAACAACCTCGGAGTAACGGCTCTTGATCTTTGAAATGCTGTTTCTGGGTACAAATCCGATGTCAAGATACTCATCTTGTAAATCGCGAAGTCTTTCCAGGTCCTCCGGGCTATCTTTAGCCAATTGCTCTATTTGATTACAGATATCTTCCTTCTTTTTAAGGTTCTCCTCAAACTCCTTCTCTACCTCGCTGTTTTTGGATCTTTTATTGTTAAAGAAATGGTCAGCCGCTTCTTTAAATTCTTTATAGACAGACTCTCTTTGCTTTTCCGGCACTGGTCCTATTTCCTTCCACTGTCTTTGAAGTTTTTTAAACTCCTCAGCTGTTTTTTGCCAGTCAGTGCTGTCCTTTATTTCAAGGGCATGTTGTACAAGTTCCTTTTTCTTTTCCAGGTTACCCTCTCTTTGTGCGTCCAGCTTTTTAAAGAAGGCACTTTTGTTATTGAAGAAAGTTTTAAATGTACCCCAGAATTTCTTGTTTACTGCCTTGGCTTTAGCTCGGGGTAAACCGCCTACTGCTTCCCATCTTTTCTGTACCTCAAGTATCTCCTTGGTTTTCTGGTTCCACTCTTTGATCCTGTCAGAATCAAACTCCGTAAAAGGCTGAACCTCTTCTGCCAGTTGTTCTTTTACTTTCAGGTTTTCTTCCAGCTCAGATTTCAGTAGTTCTACAAACTCCTTTCTCCTGGCATAAACTTCATCAGATGCCGATTTAAATCGCTGCCATAATGCTTCCTGTTCTTCTTTGGGGACAGGGCCAACATGCTTAAAATCATCATGAAGCTCATTAAGTTCTTTGATGGCCTCTTTGAGATTTTCATGGCCTGCAAGTTTTTCGGCACGCTCACAAAGCTCCAGTTTTGATTCGAGGTTCTTTCTTCTGTCAAGCTCTTTAAGCTCAAAATATATACTTCGGTTATCATAAAACCGGTCAACAAGGGCATTGTAATTTGCCCATAGTGTTTTGGCCTGGGCACCGGGGATTGGCCCTATATTTTTCCACTCGTTTTGCAGGTCCTTAAAGGAGTTAAAACTAATATTAGTTTCCTCAGAGTCTACAAACTCACGCAGTTTTTCAAGTATTTCCTGCTTCCTTTTAAGATTAACCTCTTTCTGCTGCTCCTTTTCTTTTACAAAAGCTGATTTCCTGTCTCTTATCAGCTTATAGTTAGCATCAAAACGATTGGCTAATTCATCATACTTAAACTCAAAATCGACCTCTTCGCCACCATCAGCAATGAATTTATCCAGGGCCTCTTTTCTTTCACCTTCCCTTATATCATCAAATAAAGGCTTTATTTCCCGCACAACACGATCTGCTTTCTGGACATTATCATCTTTGGCCAGACTCTTAATCAACTCCACAAGTTCTTCCTTGGAATAGTTGGAATAGTCTACATGCTCATCGTCATCATCATCGTCGTCATGTTCTTCATCATGATCATGCTCATCATCTTTCGCATTGACCTTTTCCGAAGATTCATTAACGATTTCCTCCTGATTTTTTATGGGCTCCTGATTATCTTCAGTAGTGTTCTCTTCTTGCTGACCAGTGGTATCCGTCACTTTCTCGTTTTCCTGAGAACTTTCCTGATTCTTCACCTCATCAGTATTTTCTTCTACTTCCTGATTATCAGTATTGATGTTTTCCAATTCCTTTATATCCTTCTCTTTATCCATTTGTGCAGTTTTTCAACCTCTATAACTGTAAAAATAATAAAATCATTCAATTTAAACGTGGGTCTGTTGGATAATTTGAATATACATTAAACCTCCCTCCCAATTGCTTCAGAACAACTTTCCACAGGTTTTCACCATTTTCAGCGAAAACCAGATCAGGTGTGGCATAGTTTGCCACGATCCACGACTCCGCTTTTAACTCTTCCTCAAGCTGCCCTGATCCCCAGCCTGAATAGCCGATAAAAAACCTGAAATCATCAGCCTTAATTTGTTTGGTATCAATAAGTATCATCAATTGCTCAAAATTCCCACCCCAGTACAGGCCGTTGCCTACCTCAACGCCACCTTCCAGGTAATCGGCTTTATGAATAAAATGCAATGTATCCTGCTGCACTGGTCCACCTATATATACCGGCTGGCTGAAGTCACGGATATCTTCAACTATCTCGTCGAGGGCTACGGCAGAAGCCTTGTTCAACACAAAGCCAAACGAACCTTCATCACTATGTTCACATAGCAGCACCACCGTTCTTTCAAAATTCGGGTCAGGCAAAAACGGCTCGGAAATAAGCAAACTTCCTTTTCCCGGCTTTTGGTTATTATTGAATTTGAAATAGTCCATAACGTTAATGCAATGCGGGTTGAAGAGGTAAAGACTTTAACACCTCCGCCTCTATTAAGTTTAATTCTTCTAATCTCCTGTAGGTAGTGTCTTCGTCAAAATAGATCAATGCCATTTTTACAAAAATATTACCATGCTTGGCCTCTGAGGCCCACAGGTTATGATAGAAAGTCTTTAACTCACCGGGCTCCAGTGCTTCATATACGAGGCGAAAGCGTTCTGCACCCCTGCATTCGATAATTGAAGCCAACAACAGCCTGTCCATAAACCTGTCTTCTCTCCCCGACCGACAGTGGTCAATCAGTTTTTTCACATAAATATCCTGCCCCATTTCAGGAGGAAGGGCGACTCCCCGCTGCTGCATGATCTGGTAAACCGACCTGAAATGTTCCAGTTCCTCTACAGCGGTATCTATAAGTTCAGGAATTATTTCCAGTCTATCCGGGTGTTTGGCAACAAAACTCATGGCCATGGCCGAAGCTTTGCGTTCACAGTTAGCATGATCCTGCAAAAACGCGTCAAAATCATGCATTACCGTATCCACCCATGCCGGGCTACTTTCACAAGCCAGATCAATACTTAATTTCATTATTTTTTATGAATTTTTAAATCATTTTTTATATAATTCCTGCGCAGCGCTTTCAACATGCTCTATGCCCTACATTACTTATATCAAATCCGATCAGAATCAGGTAGTTGGCAACCTGTATATTATGATGTTCAGAATTTAGCTTTTCGTTCAGCCCTCAATTAAAAGGAAAAGATTTATTTATTAAAAATACTTGGGGTATTAATAGTCAAAGATTTTAAATTTGGCACATCAAAATTGACATTCTATGGAAAAGAATATTGCAGAAATAAGGCAAGACTATGTACGTCATTCCTTAAGAAAAAAAGATGTAGATGAGAACCCAATCAAACAATTTCAAAAATGGTTGACTGAGGCCCTTACGGCTGAAGTGAGAGAAGCCACAGCCATGAATATGGCTACAGTGAGCGAGCAGGGTGTACCATCATCGCGGATTCTGCTTCTAAAGGATGTCAACGAACAAGGTTTTGTTTTTTACACCAACTACCAAAGCAATAAGGCCCGTCAGCTGGAGCATAATCCCGCTACAGCACTGACTTTTTTCTGGCCGGAACTCGAAAGACAGGTAAGGATTCAGGGAGTTGTAAAGAAAGTGAGCAAGGAAGAATCAGAAGAATATTTTAGGAGTCGCCCCAAAAACAGTCAGATCGGAGCCTGGGCTTCTCCTCAGAGTTCGGTGATAAGCAACCGTGATATATTGGAAGAACGCGAACGAAAGCTTCAGGAAAAGTTCAGAGGGCAGGATATTTTACCAAAACCCGAGCAATGGGGCGGTTACATTGTAGAACCCTTCCTGCTTGAGTTTTGGCAAGGACGCGCCAGCAGGCTACACGACAGGATACTGTATACCCTTGAAGATAAAGCATGGAAGATCAACCGGCTGGCTCCATAGGCTCCATAAATAAAAACCTCTATTTATCCAGGTATGCCTGTCAGGGTATTTTATTTGATAAGGCTCCGCATGCCCATCTGGACATGATCGTAACCATACCCTGTTACAATGAGCCGGATCTCATCAGAAGTTTGGCTTCATTGCTACAATGTGATGTACAAAACCTGTGCGTTGAGGTGATAGTATTAATTAATGAACAGGAGGACGCTCCCAGCAATATATCGCAGCAAAACCAAAAGTGTTACGATGCGGTCAGGCAATGGGCCGGCCAACACTCCACCTCACACTTCAGCTTCCACGTTGCATACAAGAATGACCTTCCGAAAAAGCATGCCGGAGTCGGACTGGCTCGTAAGATAGCCATGGACGAAGCTGTACGCCGGCTAGAGTCCGTGGGCAACCGGGATGGTATTATAGTATGTTATGACGCCGACAGTGAATGTGACCCTAACTACCTCCGGGCTATTCATGGTTTTTTCTGCAACAACCCAAAATCTCCGGGCTGTTCCATATATTTTGAACATCCCCTTGAGGGTAAGTTTGACGCTAAAATCTACGAAGCTATTACAGATTATGAGTTATTTCTGCGATACTACGTAAACGCACTTCGCTACGCAGGTTTTCCTTATGCTTATGAAACAATTGGCTCCAGCATGGCAGTCAGAAGCTCAGCCTACCAGAAACAAGGGGGCATGAATCGCAGAAAAGCCGGAGAGGACTTTTACTTTCTTCACAAAATCATCCCTCTTGGTAATTTTGGAGAGGTAAATAATACCAGGGTCATTCCTTCTCCCAGGCTTTCTGACCGTGTACCTTTCGGTACAGGTAAAGCCGTAAATGACTGGCAAAAAACCGGACAGCTTCTGACATATTCTGTTCAGACTTTTAAAGATCTGAAAGGATTTATAGATGGCCTTACCGGCCTTTACAGCATGGAACCCAAACATTTGGAAGCCTTTTTACAGAGTCAGGCTAAAAGTGTACAAGGGTTTCTTGTGGATAATGATTTTGTTTTTCACTTCAAAAGGATCAAAAACAACGCCGCATCTTCGGATACTTTTCTAAAACAGTTTTACCAGTGGTTTGATGGTTTTAAAGTATTGAAGTATGTGCATTATGCCAGAGATAATTTTTACCCCAACAGCCCTGTTGGTGAGGTAGCCTCCGAACTGCTAATGCTTACCGGCAGCCATGCTTTGATTGATGATAACAAAGCACTCCTTCTGACTTATCGCCATGTTGACAGGAACAGAGATGGCTATTAACTAGCGTACCTGAAACTTATACTTACCTTCATCCACCCTGGAAATCAATCCTTCCCCTATTTTTTGAGTAAGATTTGCGATGTAGGTATCCACTGACTTGGCCAGCACATAAACATCTGACCCCCAAATATTATGGAGCAGATTATCCCTTGTAATCACTTTCTTAGGGTTTTGAGCAAAAAAATATAAGAGCTCAAATTCGTATTTCGGCAGGGCCATTTCTTTACTTTTGTAAGTTACCGAACTCGCTTTCCTGTCAATAACCATATCCCCGATATTGATTCTTTCCACGCTCTTTCTGATCACAAGATTTTTCTTGAGCACAGTACCTATCTTATAAGTAAGTGCCCGCAGGCCTGTAATTTTTTCAATATAATCATCACCGCCGGTGTCCAGTGCCTTTAGCTGCAGTTGCTTATCTGACTTAGCAGTAAGAAAGAAAATATAGGTATTTCTAAAATCCGGGAGCTCTCTCAGCTGCCTGCAAACCTCTATACCATTGACCTTGGGCATCATAATATCCAAAATGATCAGGTCCGGATGGAATTTTCCTGCGGTTTCTATTGAATGAGTACTTTTGCGTTCAACTTTTACTGTGTAGCCGTCTTTTTCCAGATTATATTTTAGAAGGTCCAGAATATCTTTATCATCATCGACTATCAATATTTTATGATTAGAAGACTTGGTCATGCGTAGGCCTCCTTCTCTACAATACCCGACACGATCTTAGCCGTTTCATCCGGATATTCTATTTTCGTTGCATCACGGAAGTATGCCCAATCCTTAATTTCATCAACATATTTTTTCTTAAGCTTATTAAGCACTGGTATGCCCATTTCTTCCATAGCCGCAGCATTGCATTGCTGCTCATATTGATTTTTCATCGGGATCACCATAAGCTTCTTCCCAAGAAAAAGTGCCTCAGAAGGAGTCTCAAATCCTGCTCCGCATAATACACCTTCAGATGCGGTGATACTTTCGATAAAACTTTGATTATCAATTGGCGATACTTTTACATTGCCCTCCTCATATCCTTTCTTATTATGTTTGGAGAATACCTCCCAGTTCACCTTCTTAACCTGAGACAGTATCTCAACTATTTTTTCATCAGCATAGGCAGGCAGATATACAGTATAATGTCCTTTATTGCTCACTTTAGCCTCTCTCACAGCCCGTCTCACCACGGGAGTGTAAATATTTTCGTCGAAAGCATTAAAGTGAAATCCATAATGTACAGAAGCAGGTGCATAATTCCGAAGAATCATCTGTCCTACCACATCCTTTGACTCAGGTTTGGGGCATTTCTCCGAAAGCAATGCACTCTGATGACTTAGTGCAACGCAACGCTTTCCCTTTATTTTGGCTGCCCATGCGGTAATGGGCTCAAAATCATTTATGATCAGATCGTAATCCTCAATGGGAAAATCCTTGATTTCCTTGAGAAAACGTCGGGAAGAGTTACTTTTAATTGTTTTAGAAAGATTAATGCCACCTTTCTTTCCAAAATAAAAACTAAGCCCTTCTGATCTGTATTTCGTCTCCTTAGGCAAAGATATCTCAACCTGGGCACCACTTACCAGATAATCTACATCTCCATGTTTCTCCAGCTCAGGGCCAATATCCATTGCTCTGCTTACATGCCCATTTCCAGTGCCTTGTATGGCGTATAATATTTTCATTACTTAACAATTAAAAAGTCATTGACCATATCCCTGAAGATATCATCAGTGTTCAAAGCCCTTTTGCTCTTTTTATTAACCTTTACTGCCATGGCCACAGGATCATCGACAAAATTGTAAAGGCGCCACGATTTATTGTTGTATTCAAGAGCCGTCAGGTTTTCCACCCAGTCCCCTGAGTTGAGGTACATTACACTTCCTTTTTCATTCTGTACTTTGCGCATCTGAGGATGATGAATATGGCCGCATACCACAAAGTCGTACTGGTTGCCAATCGCAATATCGGCTGCAGTATGTTCGAAATCATCTATAAACTTGATGGCCGATTTCACGCCGTCTTTAATCTTTTTTGAAAGGGAAATCTTGCCTTTTCCGATAAGCCTGGAAACAAAATTCACAAAGGTATTCAGCAAAATAAGTGTGTCATACCCGATAGCCCCCAACTTTGCGAGCCATTTGGAATGCTTCATGGTAACATCAAATACGTCGCCATGGAATATCCATGATTTTTTCCCGTCAAGGTCCAGCACCACTTTATTTTCTATTGAAAAAGCCCCCAGTTTAAAGCCAACAAACTTCCTGAGCATTTCATCGTGGTTTCCAGTGATATACACTACCTCAGTACCTTTGCTTAGCAGTCCGGTAATGTGCTTTACAATTTGCATATGGCTGGCAGGCCAGTATCTTTTGCTGAATTGCCACATATCAATAATATCGCCGTTAAGGATGAGTTTTTTGGGCTGGATTGTTTTCAAGTAGCGGAGAAGATCTTCTGCGTGACAACCGTAGGTTCCAAGATGAATATCAGATATTACTACTACTTCAACAGGACGTTTTTCTTCTTTCATATAGTTTGTGAAAAAAAGATACCCTTATTAGCTTTAACTCATAGTAAACCAAAAGGGTATCTTAAATAAACCCATACATTGCAAATGTAGTGAGCAATCGTTACTCCAATTTGAATCAGCTATTATGATAGTGTTACTAATATTTGCTCCTATATTATTCCAATATGAATTGTGATTGACTATTTTTGGCCCCTGCTATCAGCACCAACTATCATATGAGAAAATTCTACTTTACACCCGGCCCCTCTCAACTGTATTACACGGTAGAGGAACACATGAAAAATGCATTAAAGGAAAATGTCCTTTCTATATCCCACCGCAGTAAAGACTACGAAAAAATTCATCAGCAAACCATTGAAGCCATTCGCTCTTTATTGGTCCTACCGAATGATTATCACATTTTTTTTACTTCTTCGGCTACTGAGATATGGGAACGGATTATTCAGAATACTGTAGAGGCGGAATCCTTCCATCTCATCAATGGTGCTTTTTCCAGACGCTTTTTGGAAATAGCAGAAAATTATCAAATCAATGCCATGTCCCAGGTGGCTGAAGAGGGCAAAGTAGTAGAAGCCGAAGAATTGCTCATCCCGGAAACAGCAGAATTAATTGCTGTTACTCAAAATGAAACCAGCACTGGGGCAAGCCAGCCTATCGATGATATTAAAAAGATCAGAAAAGCTTTTCCTGATCAATTGATAGCTCTTGATGTGGTTTCTTCCGCGCCCTATGCAAATGTAGATTATAGCATGGTAGATACAGCCTATTTTTCAGTGCAAAAATGCTTCGGCTTACCTGCAGGCCTCGGTGTATGGATAGTCAATAACAGGTGTTTCCAAAAAGCACAAAGCCTAATGAATAAAAACCGCACTATTGGCTCATATCACAGTCTGCCATCCTTGCTGGAAAAAGGAATAAAGAACCAGACCCCTGAAACGCCAAATGTGCTGGGAGTATATTTACTTGGTAAGGTAGCCACAGATATGGCAAACAAAGGTATAGACCAGATAAGAAGAGAAACCGAATATAAAGCAGCGGTGCTTTATCAGGCGTTTGAACAATCAGAAATTCTGCAGCCATTTGTGACTAGTGAAGTACACAGGTCCAAAACTACCCTGGTAGCTAACACAGCAATCCCAAGTAAGGAAATCATTTCCAAACTTTCTGAAAAATCCTTTGTTATTGGCAACGGGTATGGAAAGTTTAAAGACAAACACATACGAATAGCCAACTTCCCTACCCACTCAAAGGAGCATATCGAAATACTGGCTGACGAACTCCTTAAAATTAAAAATTAATATTGTTAATAAAAGTGCAAAAATCTCAGTGTAAAGTTATTTATTGACTTAATTTTGCGCCAGCAATCGTAAACCTATGGAACCATTTAAGAATCTTTTAGTCGGACTTGATACTTCAAAACTAGATGCTACACTAATCGAATACGCCTCATTTCTGGTTGATCACTCATCGGCAGAAAAAGTGCAATTCGTAAATATTGTGCGTAACCTCAACGTCCCCAGCGATGTAAAAAAAGAATTTCCGAATATTGTTGCCAGTGCTATTCAGGATAGAAAAGACAAGATAAAAGAGGCTGTTAAAGCTAACTTTAAACCCAAAAAGAAAGTAAAGGTGACTTATCTTGTTAAACAAGGTCAGGCTCCGATGTTACTTGATATTGCTAATAAATCACAAACCGACCTCATTATAATCGGGCAGAAAAAAAACTTTGGATGGTACCGGAGTAACTACAATGCGACTGGCCCGACGAGCCAGCTGTAATTTGCTGATTGTACCTGAAAACGTAACACCAAAGGTGGACAAGTTTCTTGTTCCTATCGACTTTTCCGACTACTCAAAACTCGCCTTAACACAGACTATAGACTTCGCGGTAAAAACAGGAAGTAAAGGTGAAATATACTGCCAGAATGTTTACAACGTGCCCGCAGGATACCACTATACAGGAAAATCGTTTAAGGAATTCGCTGAGATCATGAAGAAGAATGCCAGGGAGTCCTTTAATAAGTTCATTAAAAAGATAGATCCCAGGGGAATCAAAGTACATGAGGTATATTCCCTGGATACCAATGACAACCTTGCCAGTGATATTTATGACCTAGCCGATGAAATCAATGCAGATTTTATAATTATCGGGGCCAAAGGAAGAACTGCAGCCGCTGCCCTGTTCCTGGGTAGCCTTGCAGAAAAAATGGTAAATGACAAGATGAACCACCCCTTACTGGTAGTGAGGTTTAAAGGCAAAAATGCCGGTTTGTTTGAGACATTGAGGGAGATATAATTACAGTTAACTTACCGGTTTTACTTACTCAGGAAGAATACTGAGTGAGATGCTTGGCTATGTGATAGAAATCCATGGCCAGGTTTATGTATTACTTGCTCCCGAACCAAGCTAAAAATTAGCAAATCGTGTCCATTGCTATTTATCCTTCTAGTTTGCCAACTACTTTTGTTGATTGCTATTAAATTAACAGGTGTCGGTCAAACACTGCTCAGAAAAGTTAGTGCCACAATAAATTTATTGTTTTTCTAAACTGCCCCTCATGCACTTATATGAACTATTTTACCTACATTACGACCAACCCCAAGAGAACAGTTTTATACACGGGTATAACCAATGATCTGTATGCCCGAATGTATGAACACTACCAAAACCGTGGCAAACCGGAGACCTTCGCTGGCAGGTATTTCTGCTATAACCTGATTTATTATGAATCCTTCTACACTGCCATTCAGGCCATTGAAAGGGAAAAGGAAATAAAAGGCTGGACCAGGACTAAAAAATTAGCACTTATCAGAAGTACTAACCCTCATATGCATTTTCTGAATAAGTCCATATAAGTGATCTATGCTAAGTCAACAAAGTACCTAGCTCAGGTGCCTCTATAAGCTGAACCGTACGCAGCAACACACTTAGGTAGATCCTTCCTTTCGTCAGGATGACTGCAGGGGTGGACTTGCAGGGTGAAGATTTGTGAGTTGGTAGCTTTGAAGGTGGGACATGTAAATGCTAAAAAGTAAACACTACTTAAGTCTTTCCCCCTTAGTCATACTGAGCCTGCGAAGTATCTAACTCCGTTACCTGCACAAGCTGAACAGTAAGCAGCAACCTACTTAGGTAGATCCTTCCTTTCGTCAGGATGACTGCAGGGGTGGACTTGCAGGGTACAGAAGATTTGCGAGGTGGAGGCTTTGAAGATCGAACATAGTAAAAGTAAACACTACTTAAGTCTTTCCCCCCTAGTCATACTGAGCCTGCGAAGTATCTAACTCAGTTACCTGCACAAGCTGAACAGTAAGCGGCAACCAACTTAAGTAGATCCTTCCGTCAGGATGACTGCAAGGGTGGACTTATAGGGTGAAGATTTGTGAGTTGGTAGCTTTGAAGGTGGGACATGTAAATGCTAAAAAGTAAACACGACTTAAGTCTTTCCCCCCTAGTCATACTGAGCCTGCGAAGTATCTAACTCAGTTGCCTGCACAAACCGAACAGAGAGCAACAGCCTACTTAGGTAGATCCTTCCTTTCGTCAGGATGACTGCAGGGGTGGACTTGCAGTGTGCAGAAGGTTTGCGAGGTGGTGGCTTTGAAGGTCGAACATAGTAAAAGTAAGCACTTCTTAAATCTTTCCCCTTGGTCATACTGAGCCTGCGAAGTATCTAACTCAGTTGCCTGCACAAACCGAACAGAGAGCAACAGCCTACTTAGGTAGATCCTTCCTTTCGTCAGGATGACTGCAGGGGTGGACTTGCAGTGTGCAGAAGGTTTGCGAGGTGGTGGCTTTGAAGATCGAACATAGTAAAAGTAAACACTACTTAAGTCTTTCCCCCTAGTCATACTGAGCCTGCGAAGTATCTAACTCAGTTGCCTGCACAAGCTGAACGGCCAGCAGTAACCAACTTAGGTAGATCCTTCCTTTCATCAGGATGACTGCGGGAGTGGAGAGGATGTGTGGAACTCAAGGCTTGGCTAAAAGGACGGTTTCGAGCCTAAAAGTAATTGTGACGGAGTAGAAAACTTCAATACATTACAGCATTCCAATTTTCAACGCAATCACCACGGTATACTGCCAAATATTGGATAGTTTTGATGCTCTGAACCATGGAACATCTAACACTATTTGACCTCAACAGACTTGTAAAAGAAGCGCTGGACACCAATCTGGAGCCCTCTTATTGGGTGGTGGCAGAAATAGGTGAAATGCGTTCCAATCAAACGGGACACTGCTACCTGGAATTGGTAGAAAAGGCTGACGATAAGGTGATTGCCAAAATGCGTGCCACCATCTGGGCCTATACGTATAGAAACCTGTCTACCTGGTTTGAGGGCATTACGGGGCAGGCACTACAGCCAGGGTTGAAAATACTCTGCAACGTTACGGTCCAGTTTCACGAGCTTTACGGCCTGAGTGCCAATGTAAGGGATATTGATGCTAATTATACCCTGGGCGAGCGGGCGCAGCGAAGAAAGAAGATCATAGAACAACTTGTAGAAGATGGTGTTTTTGATATGAACAAAAGCCATAAGCTTCCTGTAGTTCCCCAACGTATTGCCATTATCAGCTCTCCTACTGCCGCAGGCTTTGGCGATTTTATGGACCAGATTACCAAAAATAGTTATGGCTATCGGTTCAAAGTTAAATTGTATAAAGCCATTATGCAGGGCGATAAGGCGTGTGAGTCTATTATCAACGCTATCCTGCAAATCCATAACTCCCAGGAAGAATATGATGCACTTATTATCATTCGTGGTGGAGGAAGCCAGATTGACCTTGACTGTTTTGACGATTACGACCTGGCCACTCACATTGCACAGTTTACCCTACCGGTAATCACAGGCATCGGGCATGAAAGGGATGAAACCATTGCAGACCTTGTAGCCCACACCATGATGAAAACACCCACTGCCGTCGCAGAATTCCTGATCAGTGGTGTAAGGGCATTTGAAGAAAAGCTGGATGACGCCTTCGCCCGTATATATCATTATACCAATAATGCACTTAACTTACACACACAGCAACTCAGCACACTCGGTTATCAGCTCAAGGCTAGTGCCAGGGATAAACTGTCTGCAAGACTCTATCGTGTTGACCATTTAAATGAGAGACTAAAAATCCATACCCTAAACCAGCTTCAAAACCATCAGAAAAGACTTAACCTGGCACAAACGTCCCTGAACTTGCTAGATCCGGATACCATTCTGAAAAGAGGCTATACATTTACCACAGTCAATGGCAAAGCCCTATCAGAAGCAGAGATAAAGCCCGGAGATAAAATGAAAACAGTGAGTGCCAGAAAAATCATTATCAGTACCGTAGAAACCCAAATAGATAAAAATGGCTAAGAAAGAAACCCGTTATAGAGATTCACTTGAAGAAATAGAAAAAATCATTCACCAGATAGAATCAGGAGAAACTGATATAGATGAACTTTCAGTACTTGTAAAAAGAGCGGCAACTTTAATTAAGGATTGTAAAAGCAAACTAAAAAGCACCGAAGATGACCTGAATCAGACCCTGAATGATATGGAGTGATTTTACCGTCCTTCACATTACAATTTGATAATAACATCTAAATTGATATTTTGCCCCAAATTCGATTAAACTTAAACGTAAATCTTAATGTATATTTATAAGAGACTCATTTTAAGCTACTTATTACTGATCCCAGTTCTGGGGATGGCTCAGCCAAAATCACAGTCGTACTGGCAGCAAAGAGCAGAATACACCATGGAAATAGACATGGATGTAAAAACACACCGGTTCAATGGCAAGCAGAAACTGGTTTACTATAACAATTCTCCTGACACCCTGAACAAAGCATACTACCACCTCTACTTCAATGCATTTCAGCCGGGAAGCATGATGGATGTACGCTCATTAAATATCGAAGACCCGGATAGCAGGGTTGGAAGCCGCATATCCCAATTGAAGGATGAAGAAATTGGCTACCAGCATATCAAATCATTGAAACAGGATGGCAAAACAGTGACTTATAAAGTTGAGGGTACAATACTGGAAGTAAGGTTAAATAAGCCTATCCTTCCCGGAAGTAAAACTACTTTTGAAATGGAGTTTGAAGCCCAGGTACCTTTGCAGATCAGAAGATCAGGCCGCAATAGTGCCGAGGGAATAGCCTATTCCATGACACAATGGTACCCTAAATTGAGCGAATATGATTACCTGGGGTGGCATACTAACCCTTATGTTGGTAGAGAATTTCATGGTGTATGGGGCGATTTCGATGTGAAGATCACCATAGATCCTTCATACACAGTTGGCGGAACAGGTTACCTGCAAAATCCCGACAAAATTGGCCATGGCTACCAAAAAGCAGGGGCTGAGGTAAAACAAGCTGACAAACCACTTACCTGGCACTTCAAAGCACCTAATGTACATGACTTTGCATGGGCTGCAGACCCTGATTACAAACATACCACAGCTCAGGTGCCTAACGGCCCTACCCTGCATTTTATCTATCAGGAAACCGAAGAAAATAAAGAGAACTGGGAAAAGCTTCCTGAGTTCATGGTCAAAGCTATGCAGTTTATGAGCGAGAACTTCGGCAAATATCCATATGACCAGTATTCGTTTATCCAGGGTGGAGACGGAGGTATGGAGTACCCTATGGCTACGCTTATCACCGGTAACAGAAATTTAAACAGCCTGATTGGCGTATCTGTACATGAAATGGTACACAGTTGGTACCAGGGCGTGCTGGCAACCAACGAAAGCCTGTACCCGTGGATGGATGAAGGGTTTACCTCTTATGCTTCGGATGTCATAATGAAACACTTGTTCGACCCTGAAAGTGACCGCAACGCTCATGAAGGATCGTACAGAGGCTATTTCTTCATGGCCAGCAGTGGCAAGGAGGAGCCTTTGACCACACATGCAGACCAATACCACACCAACAGGTCGTACGGCATCAACTCCTACTCAAAAGGAGCTGTTTTCCTGCACCAGCTGAGCTATATTATTGGTCATGAAACCTTTATGAAGGGGATGAAAAACTATTTTAACACCTGGAAGTTCAAACATCCCACATCAATTGATTTTATAAGGGTGATGGAAAAAACTTCAGGAATACAGTTGGATTGGTACCTTGAAAAATTTGTTTACACAACTGACCAAATCGATTACGGTATCAGAACAGTGGTTGGTGATGGTGATGCCACTTACGTAACCCTGGAACGTATCGGAGAGATGATGATGCCAGTAGACCTGTATGTAGAGTATGAAGATGGCTCAAAAGAGATCTATTATATTCCTTTAAGAATCATGAGAGGAGCAAAAGAGGTGGAAAACACTCAAATTCAGCGCATGAACAAGGAAGCGTGGCCATGGACCTACCCTACCTACACATTAAAGATCAACAATGCCGCGTCCAAAATAAAGAATATTGAGATAGACCCTACAGACAGAATGGCTGACATTGACAGGTCTAACAATAGTATGGATTTAAAAAGTGCCATGAAAGCATTTGAAGATCCCACAAAATAATAAAACCTGCATATCAGGATGATGAGGAAAGATGAATTTCGAATGAGATTCATCTTTCCTTTTTTTACAGACTTTGGTTAGATTTACGGGCATTTACAAGTACGACATGACTAAGGAAGAAGCACAACGGGAGATAGCTGATCTCACAAAAAAAATTGACCACTACAACGAACAGTATTATTTAAATGATACCTCAGAAATATCAGATTACGAGTTTGATATGCTCCTGGAAAAACTGATAGAGCTGGAAAACAAATTCCCTGAGTTCAAATATCCCGATTCACCAAGCCAGCGGGTAGGTGGTACGATCACTAAAAACTTTGATACGGTTTACCACAAAACTCCAATGCTGTCCCTGAGCAACACTTATTCAAAAGAAGAGCTGGAGGATTTTGACAGACGCGTGGCCAAAGGGCTGAACGGTGAGTCATATGAGTACTTCTGTGAGCTTAAATTTGATGGCGTTGCGCTTAGCCTTACCTATGAAAACGGCATGCTTGTCAGAGGTGTTACCCGTGGAGACGGCGTAAGAGGTGATGATATCACCAACAATGTAAAGACAATCCGGTCTGTTCCGCTCAGATTAAAAGGTGATTACCCTCAGGAGTTTGAGACCCGGGGAGAGGCTTTTATGCCCAACAAGGTCTTTACGCAACTGAACAAAGAACGTGAGGGCGTTGGAGAAGAGCCTTATGCCAATGCCCGGAATACAACTTCAGGCACATTGAAAATGCAGGACTCTGCTGCTGTTGCCAAGAGAAAACTCGATTGCTACCTCTACTCCATGAGTGGTGAAAACCTCGGTGTGGATACCCACGCCGCAGCAATTCAAAAGTTAATTGATCTGGGTTTCAATGTGTCCCCTACCTTCAGAAAGTGTGCAAGCATCGAAGAAGTACTGAAATATATAAAGGATTGGGAAGAAGAAAGAAATAAACTGCCACTGATCACCGATGGCATCGTAATCAAGATTAACAGCTTCTCGCAACAGGAAAGACTGGGATTTACGGCCAAAAGCCCTCGCTGGGCAATTGCTTACAAATATAAGTCAGAAAGTGCCGCCACAAGGCTAAAAGACATTACCTACCAGGTAGGCCGTACCGGAGCTATTACTCCCGTGGCAGAACTACAGCCTGTACTTCTTGCGGGCACAACCGTTAAAAGGGCTTCACTCCATAACGCCAATGAGATCCAACGCCTGGACCTGCGGGTTGGTGATATGGTTTTTGTAGAGAAAGGAGGGGAAATTATACCAAAAATCACCGGTGTAGACCTTACAGCCCGCACACCAGGATTACAGCCCGTAGAATATATCAGCCATTGCCCTGCATGCGGTTCCGCGCTGGAGCGTGTAGAAGGAGAAGCCGTACACTACTGCCCCAACACCAAAGGGTGCCCGCCACAGATCAAAGGCAGGATAGAGCACTTCATCCAAAGAAAAGCCATGGACATAGACTCACTGGGTGAGCGTACTATTCATATGCTTTTCGAAAAAGGTTTTGTCAAAAGCCCTGCCGACCTGTATGACCTTACTTTTGAACAGGTATATCAGCTGGAAGGTTTTAAAGAGCTCAGCACCAATAACTTACTTAAAGGCATTGAAATTTCAAAAACAACTAATTTTGATAGTGTACTTTTTGCTTTGGGCATTCGCTTCGTAGGTAAAACCGTGGCAGAAAAACTGGCCGCTCATTTTAAGAATATCGATAACATCATCAGCGCAAGCTTCGATGACCTCATCAATGTTCCTGAAATAGGCGAAAGGATTGCCACAAGTGTGCTGGACTTTTTCAAAGACACGGAAAATGTCAGGGAAATAGAGCGCCTTAAAGCTGCCGGCGTTAGCATGGAATTGGAAGAAGCTGATAATACCCAGGTATCTAATATTTTAGATGGCAAAACTTTCGTAATTTCGGGCGTGTTTGAAAGGTATAGCCGTGATGAGCTCAAAAAGGTCATCCAGGACAACGGAGGTAAAGTAATCTCGGCCATATCAGGAAAACTGGACTTTCTTTTGGCTGGCGACAAAATGGGGCCAGCTAAAAAGGATAAAGCAGAAAAAATGGGAGTAAAGATAATTTCGGAGCCTGATTTTGAAGCTATGCTCAAATAGAATACAATGCTTAGCAAAAAGATACTTTCATATAAAACCAAAGCTCTGGTTAAAAAGAGTAAAATAGCCCGTAGCAGTGTAAGTTATGAGCTGGCGAAAAGCATTGGTATTGTTTTTACTATAGATGACCTCGCCAAGCATGAAACAATCAAGCAATTGGTTAGGCAGCTTGAAAAAGACGGAAAGAAAGTTCAGGTATTGGCATTTCTCCCAAAAGGCAAGGAAAACTTTGAATTCCTTTTTGATTTTTTCAGCGACAAGGATGTAACTATGTGGGGAAACTTCACGGCAGATCAGGTTCATACTTTTATAGAAAAGCCTTTTGACTATCTTTTTTACCTGGACCAGAAAAGCAACCCGCTGATCACAAACATTTTGGCCATGAGCAAGGCTAAATGCAGGATCGGAAAATTCAATGAAGTGAACAATCAGCTCTGTGAGTTGATGATACAAACCCAAAACGGCAGTAGTATTCAACAGCTGGCTGATGAAATGTATAAGTATACTAAAATATTAAGTTGATGCATAAATTATACGGTACAGGTGTAGCACTGGTAACACCATTTGACAGCCAGGGAAATATTGACTTTGACGGACTGACAAACCTGCTAAAGTTTACAGCAGAAAAGGGCGTCGATTATTATGTCGTTCAAGGCACAACCGGAGAATCTGCCACCATCTCTGCTAAGGACAAGGCCGAGATACTCAACTACACCAAGCAAAACAATCCGCATCAGCTACCTGTCGTTTATGGCATAGGTGGAAATAACACAGAAGAAGTCATCAAAACCATCAAGTCGACAGACCTTGACGGTGTGAGTGCAATTTTATCTGTCAGCCCCTACTACAACAAGCCCTCTCAGGAAGGCATCTATCAGCATTATATCGCTATTGCAAATGCATCTCCGGTGCCGGTAATACTTTATAATGTACCGGGAAGAACAGGCTCTAACATCTCAGCCTCAACTACTTTGAGGCTTGCAAAGCACAAAAATATCATTGGCGTAAAAGAAGCCTCCGGCAATCTGGAGCAGGCTATGTTAATCAGCAGGGACAAACCTGAAGACTTTATGCTGATCAGTGGAGATGATATGCTTACAGTGCCATTATATTCTATTGGTGCAGTTGGTGTTATTTCAGTGCTGGCCAATGGATTTGCCGATATCTTTAAAGAAATAAAGGACGCTGCTTTTGCTAACGACTACAAAAAAGCATCTGCCGCTGCTTTCCAATTGCTAGAGATCAACCCACTCATGTATTCCGAAAGCAACCCTGTAGGAATTAAACAAGTACTCAAGGAGTTTGGTGTATGCGATAACTTTGTAAGGTTACCACTTATCTCGGCTTCTGAGGATTTACAGGAACAGATCAGCAAGGCTATGCACCAGATGAAAGCAGGTTTGTCTGCTATATAACAGTTGGCAAACCTCGAAGCGGTTTATTGCTTTTCAGAAACAAGCTTCACTTTACAGGTTTTTAATTGATTCAACTCCCAGCCTTGAAAGGGTGCTATTTATCAGTAAAAGGTGCGGCCTTTGTTAAAAAATTGAATACGGTGCCTCTGGAAGGGTGAGATTTCATCGGTCTTTATGTATTACCTACGGTCACATGCTTCTGAACAGTTCAGCTTTATCAAACTTTCGGAAGTTTAGTAAAGCCGCAATTTAGTTCTGTTGGCTGCCTTTCTAACAAATAATGTCCCTGTCTGAAAGATGTATGCCTCGGGAAGCAGGTCTTTTAAGGGTGAAATGCCCTAAATTAAAAAAGGGACAACTTGTGTTGTCCCTTTTTTATTTATTTGCTTAAAAGAATTAGATTATCCTTTGTTCTTCATATCTTGAACTTCAACTCTGATCTCCTGAGCAAGGTTTTTCAGATCTTGCATGCCTTTTCTAACTCTAGTTCCAGCAGCGTTATTATTCTTATCGTAGAATTTCTCGAAGTCAGACTCCAATGACATTACTAAATCTCTAAGTTGAGCAAATTTGTTCATACGTGATAAAATTTTAAGGTTATTGAAAATTTTCTACTATTAATTTTGAGGAGGCAATATAAGCAAAATGTTTATAATTAAACCAAAAACGGTCTTTTTTTTAACTTTTTTACTTAGTTATTGCGATAATTTCCTCTCTTCTGTAAACGCCATTGTCAAGTTTCTCCTTAACAGCGGCAAAAGCGTTAATTGTTTCCTCTACATCTCCCAGAGTATGTACAGCAGTAGGGATCAATCTCAGCATGATCACATCCTTAGGTACAACAGGGTAAATTACCATTGAGCAGAATATGTTGTAATTCTCTCTCAAATCCATAGCCATGTTGGCACCCTCTCCCAGTCCACCTTTAAATAATACAGGTGTTACAGGGGATTTAGTGGTTCCTATATCGAAACCGTGTTTCTTAAGACCGGACTGCAAAGCATTTACAACCTTCCAAAGGTTATCCTTCAATTCAGGCTGCGTTCTCAAAAGCTCCAGTCTTTTCAAGGCTCCTATTACAAGCGGCATAGGGAGCGTCTTGGCGAAGATCTGAGATCTCATCGTGTATCTCAGATACTGAATGATAGAGTTGTTACCTCCCACAAAAGCTCCGATGCTGGCCATAGACTTGGCAAATGTAGAGAAGTAAAGATCAATACCATCCTGAACACCTTGCTCCTCACCTGTTCCTGCTCCTGTCTTACCCATGGTACCGAAACCGTGAGCGTCGTCAACAAAAAGTCTGAACTGGTATTTGTCTTTAAGGGCAATAATGTCTTTCAGGTTACCCATGTTGCCTGACATACCAAAAACACCTTCGGTAATAACAAGGATACCACCGCCTGTTTCGTCAGTGATCTTCTTGGCTCTTTGAAGCTGCTTTTCAAGGTTTTCAATGTTATTGTGGGGGAACACGAAGCGTTTACCCATGTGCAGTCTTACACCATCTATAATACAGGCGTGAGATTCCGCATCATATACAATAACATCTTTTCTGTCTACTACGGCGTCAATGATTGATAATACACCCTGATAACCATAGTTAAGAAGCATTACCGCTTCTTTATCTATAAACTCTGCCAGCTTTTCCTCAAGCTCGATATGATGAACGGAGTTTCCTGACATCATTCTGGCGCCCATAGGATATGCAAGTCCCCATCTTTCAGCAGCTTCAGCATCAACTCTTCTTACTTCCGGGTGGTTTGCCAACCCCAAATAGTTGTTCAAACTCCACGTCAATACTTCTTTCCCATTAAACTTCATTCTTGGAGCTATATCTCCTTCCAGTTTAGGGAACATGAAATAATCTTTAGGAAGATGCGAATGTTGACCTAAAGCGCCCTCTTCTACTTTTAATTTATCAAATAGATCCACTACAAATAAGTTTTATTATAAAACGTCCATATACTTATAAAAAGCACACAAATCTAACATTAATAATGGTCTTGTCAAAAAGGCGCGTTTATTTTTAATGCGGCCTCAATTTCGTAAATAACAAATATTTAATTAGCATTGTGATTCATTTTTGAGGCCATTTGACATGAAGAAAATCCAGAAAATACTCATCGCCAACAGGGGCGAAATAGCATTACGAATCATTAGATCTGCACGGGAAATGGGCATAAAAACCGTTGCCGTGTATAGCGAAGCTGACCGTAACGCCCTGCATGTCAGGCATGCAGATGAAGCCGTATGCCTGGGGCCGGCCGCTTCTGCCGAATCGTATCTACGCAGCGATAAGATCATAAAAGTGTGCAAAGACCTCCATGTAGATGCCATACACCCTGGTTATGGTTTTCTGTCAGAGAACGCAGAATTCGCCAAACTGGTGTCTGAAAATAACATTATATTCATAGGCCCTTCCCCGGAAGCCATAGAAACCATGGGAAGCAAGCTGGCTGCTAAGGCTGCCGTAGCAAAGTATGATGTGCCGCTTGTGCCTGGTACTGAAAAGGCCATTGATGATATCGATGAAGCAAAAAGTATTGCCGCAGAAATTGGTTACCCGATCCTGATCAAAGCCAGCGCCGGTGGTGGTGGTAAAGGTATGAGGATTGTAACCAAAGAATCGGAGTTTGAAGAGCAGATGAAAAGGGCTATCAGCGAGGCAAAATCAGCCTTTGGAGATGGCTCCGTATTTATTGAAAAGTTTGTAACCTCCCCTCGCCATATTGAATTCCAGATCCTGGGAGACCAGCACGGCAACATAATCCACCTTTTTGAAAGGGAGTGCTCTATTCAAAGACGTCACCAGAAGGTTATAGAAGAAGCGCCTTCATCGGTACTTACACCTGAAGTAAGGGAAGCCATGGGAAAGGCGGCTGTTCGTGTTGCCAAAGCTTGTAATTACTATGGAGCAGGTACAGTTGAATTTATTGTAGATGATAAGCTCAATTTTTATTTTCTGGAAATGAATACCCGACTGCAAGTAGAGCACCCGGTGACCGAAGAAATTACCGGAATCGACCTGGTTAAAGAACAGGTTAAAATAGCGGAAGGCTCGAAACTGGAGTTTAAACAGGAAGACCTTTCTTTTAACGGTCACGCCTTGGAATTGAGAGTGTATGCCGAAGATCCGAAAAACAACTTCCTGCCTGATATTGGCAGATTAAATAAATATATAAGACCTGAAGGCCCGGGTGTGCGTGTTGACGACGGTTTTGAACAGGGCATGGATATACCTATCTACTATGACCCGATGATTGCCAAGCTTACGGTGTACGCCGAAGACAGGCCGGCCGCCATCCAAAGAATGCTGAGGGCCATTGAGGAATACGAAATCAGTGGTATCGAAACTACTCTCGAATTCGGAAGATTTGTGCTGAACCATGAGGCTTTTACCTCTGGAAATTTTGACACCACCTTTGTAGAAAGACACTTTTCTCCGGAAAAACTGGAAACAAAAGAGCAAAACGACGAGCAGATGATAGCTGCAGCACTCGCTGCCATGCTTCTCGAAGATACTAAACAACACAAAACTCAAAAAGCAGCTAATTCCACCCCTCGAAGCAAATGGAAACAGAGGGCCAGAAACTAGCAATAATCTACCCATGGCCGAAATAAAACCTTTAAGAGCGTGGCGTTATAACAGCGAGTTAACCTCCGGAATTGACGAACTCACCTCTCCCCTCTTTGATGTGGTATCTCCCCGGCAAAGGGGAAAGCTATACCAAAATCCATATAACAGCATCCACCTCTCCGTTCCCAGAGGAGAAAATGCAGCCGATAATGCTGCTTTACTGCTGGAAAAGTGGAAAAATGAAGGGATTATAGAACAGGATCCTATATATGGTATCTACGTCTACTACCAGTATTTTACCTTACCAGGTAGCCATAAGGAGTATTGCCGCAAAGGTTTTATTTGCAATATCAGGGCTTACGACTGGGATGAAGAAGTTATTCTCAGACATGAAAATACTATCCCAAAGGCTGTAAATGACCGGATCGACCTGCTCGAAAAAACACACCTCAATGTGAGTCCCACACACGGCCTCTATACTGATAAGGATTTTGAGCTGGAAAAATACATGGATGACAGCATGAAGCATCCATTATTTGAAACAGAGGATTACCAGGGAGTAAGGGATGTACTGAGCGTTATTCATGACGCAGGGGTTATTAAAAAATTCCTTGAGGTTATCAAAGATAAGAAGATCATACTGGCTGACGGACATCACCGGTATGAGGGCTCTTTGATGTATCGTAAAAAGATGATGCAACGGGAAGGGCACAAAGGCGACGAGGGTTATAATTACCATTTGATGTTCCTGACTAATACTGAAGCGGGTGATCTGAGGATTTTACCAACACATCGCCTTATCAAGAATATCAGTGGCTTTGATGAAAAGAAACTCATGGAGAAATTCAGTGAAGACTTTATCATCAAACCGGTTGAAGATGCTTATAATATCAATGAGATCATATTAGGTAAACAATGGGCTTTTGGATTGCTTTTCAAGGACTACGCCTATAAAGTAAGGTTAAAGCCTGAGAAAATATCTGCATTAAAATGGAATTTCCCCGATGAAATAAAAAAGTTGGACCTTACGGTAATGCACTACTTCATTATTGAGAAGATATTGGGAATACAAGGCAAGAACCAACGCACATCGGAAAATATAGAATTTGACCGTAGCTTCAGTGATTGTCTCGCAAAAGTTATCCGCGATGAGGCTCAAATGGCGATCATTACCAATGACATCACCATGAACGATGTAAAAAAGGTATGCTACAGTGGTTATCTGATGCCTCAAAAATCGACATATTTTTACCCGAAAGTAATCTGCGGTTTCTTATTTAGCTCTATAAAAGATGATGAATTTCAATCGCCCCCTCATTCTTGCTTCTAACTCTCCACGCCGCCAGGAGCTTCTCCGCAATGCAGGCTTTGAGTTTGAGATAAAGACCAAAGAGGTAGATGAATCGTATCCTGAGGACACTCCTCCCGAAGAAGTAGCCAAATACCTTGCCGCCAAGAAAGGTAATGCCTATGGCAATGACCTGAAGGATGAGGTGGTCATTACGGCAGACACCATTGTAAAGTTGAATGATCAGATCCTGGGCAAGCCTGAAAATTATGACGATGCCAGACGCATGCTTGAAGCGCTATCTGGTACAGAGCATGAGGTAATTACAGGGGTATGCATTAAAAGCCGTGACAAACAGATTGTTTTTGACGATACTACCCGAGTGTATTTCAAAAAGTTATCCGAAGAGGAAATTGACTACTACATTACCAATTACCTCCCTTATGACAAAGCAGGAGCCTATGGTATTCAGGAGTGGATCGGCATGGTGGGCATTGAAAAGATAGAAGGGTCATTTTTTAACGTGGTCGGTCTGCCGGTCAATAAAGTGTATGAAGCGCTCTTTACCTTGTAAGTTACAACCTTGAAAAAGATACTTCATTATCTGAAAGGCCACCTCAGGGAAGATTTTAGCCCGGGCTATTACAGCGCAATTGCCTTATTCCTCACTTTTTCGCTCATTTTCAATTACTACTTCGACTTTGAAGACTCGGTTATAGACAGTTACCACGGCAGCAACATAAGGATACTCTATTACTTCCTTTTCTATGGCTTTGCCTACTATTCGGCGGTACTGATCATGGTAAGCTTCAAAAAGAACCGGTCACTGCTCAGCAACAAGGTTTTCTGGATCAAAAGTGCATCAGTGTTGGCTATTTTGGCTTTGGATGCTGCCTTCCATTATCATGAGATACTCGTCAATCAGGAGCTAAGCTACCAACTGCACTACTGGGCAAAAAAGGTGGGTAAAAACCTGATCAATATATTTACCACGATCATCCCGCTATGGGTAATTTATAAAGCACTGGATCAGAAACTGGAGAGCTTTTACGGGCTCACACTAAAAGGCTTTGACTACAAACCTTATGTATTCCTGCTGCTAATCATGGTGCCCTTGCTGATAGCAGCCTCTTTTATTGACAATTTCAGCAATTTTTACCCCATTTATAAAGCCAACCCCTCCCCCGCTTACCTGGGCGTGCCTGAGTGGGTACCGGCCATAATCTATGAGCTGGCTTACGGATGGAATTTCCTGACTATTGAGCTGGTATTCCGGGGCTTCATGATCCTGGGCCTGGCATCTCTAATGGGTAGAAATGTGGTTATCCCCATGGTAGTAACGTATTGCTTCTTACATTTCGGCAAACCGGAAGGAGAAGCCATCAGCTCTATTTTCGGTGGTTATATACTCGGCGTGATCGCCTATGAGAGTCGCAGCATTTTGGGGGGCGTGATCATCCACGTGGGTGTAGCCTGGCTCATGGAGTTATTTGCCTGGTTGCAACAGGCACTGTTCAAGTCCTAACGATCAATCCTATACTATACCCGCATCTTCTGAATTGGACCCCTTATTTAGGACAGCAGCAGACAAAACTAACTTGCGGCTTTACTAAACCTCCGGAAGTTTGGTAATGCCTGACTGTTCAGAAACACTGGCAGCAGGTGGTGGCTCAAACTGAAATTATCCTACAGAAAGGTGGCTGTCTGAGGACAGCCACCGGGGGAGATTGTATAGAGCTGTTATCAGGCAAAAGGCAGGAATTTCGGTTCACTATCCTTCTCAAAATAGGGTTTAGAGGCATTTAGCGTTTCTCCGTTCATGATCTTCTCGTACAATTTCAGGAAGGAATTGGCCATCGGTGTAATCGAAAAATACTCCATCACCCGCTCATGGATGCCCTGATAGTTAAAATCAGCAGGGTCTTTAAGGTAGTTGATCAGCTCTTCTTTGTTCGCCGTCAGAAACCCTGACTCTTTATCTACAATTTCCGGTATAGAGCCATAAGGCGTGGCAAATACAGGACAACCAAAATACATGCTCTCGGTAATGGCGATACCAAAAGGCTCATGCCATATCACGGGAAACAAGAGGCCTTTGGACTCCTGCATTACTTTGTTCTTCTTTTCACCGCCAATCATGCCGTGGAAGCGCATGTTTGGGTCAATGGTAAACCTGAAGCCCATGTGAAAGTTCACCCTAGAACCGCCAATGACATGGAGCTTATTGCCACTCTTTTGGGCTACTTCTATGGCTCCTTTAACGTTTTTCACTCTCCAGGCTGCTTTACCTAGAAAATGGAGGTAGTTTTTCTTTTTAAATGTCGGACGTCCATAATCTTCCGGATCAAGACCGTTATGTACATAGCAGGTAGCATGGTGCCGCTCTGCATGGTTCCTGGACACAAATACAGTATTGATATCGTACTCCGGCTTTTTGGTATTCGACTCCATGTGTACGAGGTATGGCTTATTCAGCTCCTCCATTACAGGGATGTAGGAGTGCACCAGGTCTACTTCATCAGGTATCTGCTCCCTGAGAGGCTTTTCCGGATTGTATATTTTAACTTCTGCAAACGGGCACGATGAACCCTCTCCTACCAGAAAAATAACTTTGTGTCCCTGCCTGACCAGCTCCTTGCCCAGCCACCATACAATGCGTTGGATGCCACCATACTTGGCTACTGGTATAGTTTTATCAAAAACGATTAAAATCTTCATCCGTTAAGTTTTTCTATTCCGTAAGGGGTTTTGACCACGCCTGTTTTGCGGGTATTTCTCCTGATCTCCAGGTTGCGCTCCAATGATTCTTTTGTTTTATAGCCACGGGCATGATCCAGGTGTACACATATGGCCCGGTGCCTGATCTGCTTTCCTTTAATGCCTTTGTTCTCCAGTCGCTCACCGATCTCCCTGTCTGGCCCACCGTACCTCATGCGTTCATCATAGCCATTTACTTCGATCAGGTCTTCGCGCCATGCAGAGGTATTACAGTTGTTAAATGAAGCATTGGCAGGGGTAACAAAATCGAGGAAATCGGCCCACTTACCCTGGGCACCCAGCTTTCTTAACTGAGATGAGCCAGTAAGGCCATTTTCCCTGAGCCATTTTATATCAAAACAGCGCTGGGTAAGTATATCGTCTTTGCTGATCAGCTTGCTCAGCTCCATAGGTAGTTTGCAGTAGCCTCCTGACAGGAACCGCCCTCTCTCTGCAAGATTGGCGTGTACTTCTACAAAGTCCTTTCTGGGTATACAATCACCGTCGGTGAACAGGATGTATTCATTTTTTGCTTCTGTAATGGCCCTGTTCAGGATGGTTTGCCTCCTGTAGCCTTCATCTTCATGCCAAAGGTGGTTGATCTTAATTATAGACCGTTCCTTAGCCGCATCAATGATCTTTTTGGTCTCTTCACCCGATCCGTCATCAGCAATGATCACGTCAAAATTTTTATAGGTCTGGTTTTCATAACCGATAATAACCTTCTCCAGCCACTCGGGCATGTTGTAGGTGGCCATGATTACCGTTATCTTCAAATCCTGATTCATTTTCTCTTTTGGTTACGGTTTAACTCCCAAAGCCTCAAATACTTCATAAAGTTCAGATATGCAGTCAATCCGCTAAAAATGAAGCCGTAATACCCATCCAGGAACCCCAGCCTGAGTACGTACTTCCTGAAAAATTTATACAGCGGACTCAATATCACGTGAAAAATAAAGTTGGCCTTCTTCCCCTGCCTGAACTTGGCATGTGCGGCTATAATGGCAAACTTCTTGATCTGCTCATAATGCTCCTCCAGGTTCTCATAAGCATAGTGAAGGAGGTCGCCTTTTAGTTTTTCCACTTCCCCGGAGACGATTACTTTGTCATGTGGGTTAGTACCTCCCCACTTACCCTTTCGCCTGTCCCAAAGCCTGAGTTTTTTATCAGGATACCAAGAGCGCCTGAGCCAGGCCCCGCAGTAGTTATTAAACCGGTTGAAAACATAGCCATCTGCCTGCCAGTTATCCTTCACCGCCTGAATGGACGCTTTCATTTTTGGCGACACCCGCTCATCGGCATCCAGAGAGAGTATATGGTCGTAAGAGGCCTGATCCATGGCAAAGTTCTTCTGCTCAATATGTCCTTCAAAGGCATGCTGAACAAACCTAACCCCCAGCCTTTTACAGATTTCCTCTGTCTGATCTTTGCTATACGAATCAACCACAACCACCTCATCAACGATATCGATCAGCGAGTTGATGCACGCCTCGATATTACGCTCTTCGTTATAGGTAATAATTACTCCGGAAATTTTAACAGGACCTGCCAAGAATGCGCCGATATAAAGTTTTTACTATTACTTATTTACTACCTCTATGAAACAGATAGCAACTGCGGTGCAAATTAAAGCTATTTTGAAAACAATAGTGGGAAGATGGTTAAACTTTCGTTTTTTGATTGGGTAAATCTGTAATCATACCCCGTTTCTATATCTTCATCATATTTTGGGTTTTCACTCAATGTTATCCTTACCTGTTTGGCGTTATCATATTCAACAGTACCAGGAAGGTAAATTACATAAATCACAAGACCAACAAACAATAATACAAGTCCAATAAACTCCTTGACATCAATGTCTTTAATTATTCTCTTTAGCAATCCCTTCCATAATGTTTCTGCTTAAAGAGGCTATAGATGAAGTGTCCAAAAAGTCACTTTTTTCATTGGTCAGGAAATCTTGGCATGGTAATAATCTATCCAAAGATAAACTCGTAAGTGTCTGTTTGGTAAATATCCTAGCTGCTCGTGTAAGCACCCCCGTTTTAGGACTCCATAAAAGTATAGATTTCTATTAATTATTATTGTTATAATAGGTGTTAATTGTGGGTAACTCGATAGAGTTATCCACTGTTAACGCCACTTGTGCGTATTGTACAGGACTCTTATCATTTAAGCTTTCATGTGGCCTCACAAAGTTGTAATCATACATCCAATCTTCAGTGGCTTGTCGTACTTCATCTATAGAATCAAACACATAAGCATCAAGCACATAGTTTCTATAGGTACGATTCAGTCTCTCAACATATGCATTTTGAGTAGGCTTACCTGGTTGAATATAAATGAACTCTATTGCGTGCATACGGCTCCATTCTTGTGTTAATGCCGCTATAAATTCTGGACCGTTATCCATACGTATGCGCGAAGGTTTCCCTCTGCGTTTAATTAAGTGATTTAAAACCCACACCACTTTATTGCTCTTTAAAGAATAATCGATCTCTACATGCAAAGCTTCTCGATTAAAATCATCCATAACATTGAAAGAGCGGAATTTACGCCCATTGAATAAGGCATCACTCATGAAATCAATAGACCATGTATGGTTAAGTGCAGCAGGCACCTCCAGAGGTTCTTTTATTCTTGCTGGCAATCTCCTCTTTACTTTCCTACGCAAGTTTAAACCCAACGCTTTATAGATACGATGAACTTTCTTGTGATTCCATTCATTACCCTCATTTCTGAGGCGATTAAATGCTTTCCAAAAACCTTCGCGAGGAAATTGCTCAGCCTTTGCCTGCAATGCTGATATTATAGGCTCATCATTCTTAATAGACTGATAATAATATACCGATTTGGCTAGATTTAGCACACGGCACGCCCTGCTGATGCCACAGTTCAGTTCCTTCTGCACTTCTTTAACGAGCTGCTTTTTATGACAGGGCTTTAAAGCTTTTTTTCTATAATCTCTTTAGCAAGTTTGAGATCAAGGGCCAGTTCAGCATACATATGTTTTAACCTTCGGTTTTCTTCCTCAAGGTCCTTCAGCTTGCGAAGCTCTGAAGCTTCCATTCCGCCAAAGCGCTGACGCCACTTGTAAAATGAAGCCTGGCTAACGCCGTGTTCACGACTGATCTCTGCTGCCGTTTTTCCTGCATCAAACTCCTTTAAGATGCTGGCAATCTGCTGGGGTGAAAATCTTTTCCTTTTCATAAAAACAGTTCAAATTTAAGTTGTTTTCTCTACTTTTAAACTGTCCTATTTACGGAGGTGCTTACACTTCGACTTCTATTAAGTCTAATATTGGTTTTACTATATCTTTAGATATAGTTGACAATATCACTCTTTCTGACACTCCATCTCTCAACATTGGCTTTATTAAATGAATGTACTTCTCAAGTACAATGGCTAAAATAAATGCAAAGATTTCTTGAGCTGGCTCATAATTTTGATAATAAACAAGTTTTTTATGAAATTCTTGTTTTAACCAAGCAAAATCCTCGTACAAATAACTTTTGCCAGCATCATTTAATTTCTGTTCCAAGCCAATCGTATCTCTTCGTGTGGTGTACCTTTTTAAATCGTCTGATATTTTTTCTATTTCCTGACTATTATCAAAACTTGCTTTTAGCTTTTCAAATAGAGATGAAAGTTTTCCACTTGAACTATAATAATTATTTGTTTGCGATTTATCATCGCCTCCTATAATCTTATTCCCCGAACCTTCAATACTCGCGTTATTTTGATTAGTGCTTTTTAACATTATTTATTAGAGTTGTCATCTCCACCAATTACTTTGTTTTTGTTTCCTTTAATTTTTATATTGTCTTGACTAGATTTTGTGTTTCGTTTCCTTGATCTATTTATAGAAATCAACGCACCTCCAATTATTGCTGTCAATAAAGCTATAATTGCGACCATAATTTTTGCTGTACTATCTTCCATAATTTACATTTTTCAACTTATTCGCAACCGTGCATTCGGTACATTGTTCCGAATAGAACGGCTATAAATGATAACATATTTTTATTTCTTTTTTTGCTTATCAATTCTAGACATTCTTACCTATAATTCATCTAAAACTTTCCCAATATTTCCTTACACTTTCCGAACCCCACAATTCCGTTTGTAAACAATTCTAAAAGTAACTCTACAGTAGTATCCCTGTCAATACCCAACCTTGGGTATTTTTAGCGGATCAGCATTGGAATATTGAGTTTGTGCAACCGTATTAATTTAGCCGTTGAATATAAATTACAAAAAGCGAATTATACGCTTTTATGCATGCAAATTAATTGTATCGGTGGATTATTATTGAAAATTCCGTGTAAGATATTATTATAAAATGACACTTTAGGAAAGCAATTTTACACATCCCTCTATTGCAGTACAATTGGGGAGACTCGGTTTAGATAAAATTTCTTTTACTTGCTATGGGTAACTCATTAGTGGTCTGACAGTAACAGATATAAGTCTAACTGATTCATTACCAGCGTAACATTGCCATAAAAGTACCATGAGACGGTGATTTGAGAAACCATTAAATTTGTGAGGGTCTTATTCAATTGCCTGATGACCCGAAATACAACTAAACCCTTTAAATTCGGAAACAAATGAAAATCAGAAAAATTGCATTAATTGCAGCGCTTAGTATGTTTGGATTAACCTTTACATCGTGCCAGGAAGAAGAAATAATACCCGACACAGATAATGTACTAAACACGGAAGGTGTAAATGAAGGACATACCCAAGGGCCGGAAGACGATTGATCCAAATGATTAAACTTGGTAAATACTAATGCACGTAAGGTTTCCCAAGTATATGCTCCTTGATAATTGTGATAATACCGACATCTTTGTTCGATATTATCACAGTTATTTTCAACCTATAATTTACCTATCATTATGCCGAGACTTGCAACTCTGGCGGTCTTGAGTATGCTGTTTATCACGGCCTGTATTCAAGATGAGATCTATACCCACGACCCAGCCAAGATTGAAGCTTTAGAGCACACCTATCAAGAGTATCTAAACCACTATAAGGACTCTAAAATAGCCTTTGAGCTACTTGAAAAGTTGAAAACCTTAGCCATAGAATTAGATAATAAAGAATACTTAGCTAAGTATTATGACAACCATGGTTATCTAAACAACATGAGCAATCAACTTGGAGAAGCCACCAAATCATACAAATTGGCTCTGACGTTGTACTACGAATTGAATGACCCTGTTAAACAAGCTAAGATAGCGTCAAACTTGGGTAATGTTTACCGCTTGGTAGAGAGACATGAGGAAGCTCTAAATTACCTTCAACAAGCCGAAAAAATATATTCCCGATTGGACAAAAAGCAAAAACTCCCATTGATATACGATAATATTAGCTTGGTATACTTAGGGATGGAAGAGTATGACAAAGCTGAACACTACATTTCAAAAAGCCTTGAGGCGGCTACTGGTTTAGGATCATCATTTTGGATATATAATGGATATGCTTCATATGGTGAGCTATATTTCAGGCAGCAAAGGTTTGACGAAGCCATAAAGAGTTTTGAAGAAAGTCTTAACTATTTGGGGAGTGACCAAGCATTGGAAAAAGCCTTTCTACATGGTAATATAGGTGAGAGCTTTATGAAAGCCGGTAACCTCAATGAAGCCGAAAAATGGCTCAATGAAGCCCTGCAGTTAAAAACCGCTTTAGATGGTGCTGATAAAAGACCCAACCTGAATTATTTGGGAGAACTGGCCTCCCTCAAAGGTGATTACAAAGCTGCCCTGAAATATTATGACCAGGTGGTGGAGCTTTCCGTGTCTGATAAAGAATTGCTCTCCGATGAACTCGGTACCGCTTTAGAAGCCCTGCAAACGCTGACCAACAACCAGTCTGCTCGAGCTGCTGGTCTGGTGGTTCCCTCCCAAAAGTATAGCCTGATCCGGGATAAAAAGAATAAATTACTGGAAGAGCAAAACGAGCTGATATCATCGATGTATGCGCAGCAAAGTGTTGATATGGCGGAAGCCGAAATTACGCATTTGAACAATGAAGAAAAGTATAAGCACGAGTTGCTGCAAAAGGAACAGCGAGCAGATTTAATGAATATCGTTTACGCCATAAGCGCTGCGCTTGGCCTGCTTTTGGTGGTGTTTGTGCTGTATAAATACAGGAAAAGACTAATCATGTATCGCAATTATAAAAATCAACAAGAGAGAAAGAGTAACAAACTAGAAAAGCTGCACGAAAGGCTGGAAGAAGAGGTACTAGCCTTAAACCAACAGGTGCATTCTATCAGACAAATGCTCAGGGACAGCCAATCTTAAGTGGCTGCCTTGACCTATAGTAGTTTCATTATACACTATTATTCCAGGGCGGCTCTTTTTAGCTCATTAATTGTATCCGCAAGCTTGTCAGAGGCATTTATCATCACTTCAAGTTTCTTTTGATACTTGCCTACCTCCTTTTCAGAGTTTTTCAATTGCTCCTGAAGCTCTTTTATTTGATTGCTGTTCTCCCTGAGCAGGATCAACGACTTTTCAAAAGCCGCTTTAGCATCTCTATGGGCAAGTTCCTGAAGTTCGGAAATGCTGGTGCTGTATTCGTGGGACTTATCCATATCCTCACTCGTATAAAACAGCTCATCGGTGGTGACACCAAATATTTTCGCCAGAACGGGAATAAGGTCTACGGGTATCTTCCTTCTCCCATTTTCATAGTTAGAAACCACACTACGCGTAAACAATTGCCCCGTGATCTCCTGCATCTGCTCCCCAAGCTCAGTTTGGGACAAATTATTTTTCTTCCTAAAGTGAGAGATTCTTTCGGTAATTGTTTTCAATTTGTTTACAAAATATTATATTCGCATAGAGCAATGTTAACAAAATGAATACAAAATTATGTATCTTGTTTGCATCGCGTAAAGATCAAATATATATAAAACCATTGGAATTGCATTGGCTGACCCACACCTCATTTGTAGGTACAGGTACAGGACAAAGCAAAGCGGAGTTTATATAGGTAAAATTGAAAGAGTTCGCCCCACCGAACAGTAATCAAAATTTAAAAACATGCCTATTGTAAGGGATTATCAAACGGCAATTCAAAGCATGGAGGTGCTGGCCTTGAAGATGGAAGTCATAACATAAGAGCTGTTTGAGGCCAACATCGACTTCATCTGCAAGCTTACAGAACCGGAGCTAAAAGAAGAATTAAACGGCAACCTTTCCGCCTATAGCGCAAGGTTTCAGGGGCTTATAGAGGGGCTGGAGGAAATTATTAAAAAGGGAAAAAATTAATTATCAGTTCGGAAAAAGTTAATGGCTGAGTGTGTTCCGCTCGTGTAAATGGTAACTCTGTTGATTTTGGGGTTTCAGATTGACAGGTCAAGGGAGGTGCAGGCAATGGCACCTCCCTCAATGTACGGGGACACTGCATAGGCTTTCACTTTCTGAGGAGAACAAAATGAAGTCAAGCAAGATAATTCAAAGAATAGGGCAAACCGACCGTCTTCTTCAAAATGGCAACATTGGCAACGCTGAAGCTTTCGCCAAGCAACTTGATGTATCTAAACGCACGGTGTTTAATTTGTTTAAAATGCTGAAAGATGACTTTGAAGCTCCCGTGATATTTGACAGAAGCTCAAAAAGCTACAGGTATGCCCGGCAGGGAAACATAGTGATGGATTTTGTAACAGAGGATAATAATTAAAACAATCCGTTTCAACTGGATTTAGGTTGAGCGCCACCAAAGGGAGGAGCAAGTGTCTCCCGGCGGTGGGTATTTAAAACATGTGAATTATGAAAGACAACAAAACCGCGTGGGAGGAATCCCAAAACCAGTACAGGCTCCTGCTAGAAGGCGTGAACGAGCTCATAAAAAACTCCACACAGTTGGCCGAAACCTACCAAACCACCAACATGGACTTCGCCAGCATGATCTACCAAAACGGCCTTTCCGAGCTGATGCAAAAAGCAAACCAAATGAAAGTCTACGAACGCAGCTTCGAACTGATGCTTTACACCATGAAAAGCCACGTAGAGCAGTTGCGGCACCTAAAGGATGTGCTGAAGTTAATTATGATCAACGATACGGTTAATCAGCCGCTTAACGCTCCTGATCTTTAAAAGCAAGGTGGCGAAACAGCTCTGTAGTCTACCCTGGTTCAAGTCTTTAGCTTAGCGGAGATTTGGTGGAGCTATAATGAATTCAAGTCTTCTGACTTGTGGAAATTTGTTTGGGTATTCCAACCCTTCCTACAACTCTTAATTTTAAAGTTTAAACCAACCAATACTTTTATTATGAAATCTATCAACTACCTCCTTTGCCTATTTTTGGCAATTATTTCATTCAGTTGTCACCAATTTGATGAGTTTACTACTGAACAGGAAAAACTTAAAAGTTTTCAGCGAGATTTTACAGATAAATTTGAGCCATCAATCAGCTTTCCTGCTGAAGATTTAAATGTTGATTGGACCAGTTACGAAAAATTTTCCTCATACTTCGGCTCTGGTATTGCTTTCCAAATATCTCTGCCCAAATCAAAAAAGGAAGACAATGGGCCGTTTACTGCAATGGAGAAGTATATGCTTGTTGGTATTCAAAATGGTACCTTTATCACACCTGGTTATATTGTTAAAGTACTTTTTTTTAAGTCAGATCCACCAACCTGGAAGGGATTAAAAGATTTGTCTGAGTTTCATGGTGTTTTACAATACTATGATCTTCAAGGTAAGCAGGTTGCTTCTGAAACATACTTAAATGGAGACTTATACAAGCATGTTCTAGAAGAAGATTTAAAGAAGCTATCTACCTCTCGCGCCCCCGATTGTGGAGGTCACATAGTTACCACCCACCATTATGAAGATTGGTACCAGTTAACATCATCGGGTTGGTTATTTTTGGATACAAAATATAAAGGATCTACCACTGAATTCATTCATATCCCTTGTGAGGACTATGATTGGGACCCCATTCAGCGTAAGTATTGGGCCAGAAATATTAACGGTGGCAACCCTCCAACTAGCTCTCAGCAATGGAAAGCTCTCTCAAACAACCAAACCGTAGGGAGACTTTGCGATAACATAAAATCTATAAAAGTAGGCAATAGTTATACAGCTCAAATCACCGGAGTAGGCCTAACTGCCGTGAATCATCAACTTAATAAAGTCGTTAATGCAGAGCTAGGAACTATTTGTGTATCCATACCAATAGCATATGCCACAAGTCAATATACCGCTTCGCAAATACTCACAACCATCATCAACCAATCCCGGGATGAGATAGGCCCATTATTAAACTCAGGTAACTTAGCTCCCTATTCAAGTTCAATAAGAATTAAATTAAAATCATTAATTTCAACGAAGTTAAGTGCGTATGCTGGAATGATTTCATCGGGTCCATGCTCTGGGTCGATACCCAACACTACAGCAGATTACAGTTGTTAACACAATCATTTATGTATAAATTCTTTTCACTCATTCTTATTAATTTTTATGTCCTTTCTTCTTCAGTGGGTCAAAGTTTAGATACTTTAACTATTCATTTAGATTCGAAAGACTCACTTTCTTATTACCATATCATAAATGAACAAGTATCGACCTCGGAAGCAAAAGCCATGATTTTTGTGATTGATAACAACCTCTCAAGCTGGATAATTTTTCCTGCAAACTCAGACAGGGATGCTTTTGAGGATAACTATCCAAATTACACATTGCAATTTCACTTAAAGGAATTACCATATCCTTTAACCAATATCCCTTCTTTACAAGGATTAAATGTTTCGGCCCTCGGGCTGAAACATCTTCCGAAGGATATAGAAAGCCTAAAAGAATTAACGGCTTTAGATATAAGTTTTAATCCTATTGATATCAAAAACGAAATTTATACTATTTTAAAAATGCAGGGTTTAGAAGAATTGTATATCTATGGCTGCAAGTTTACAGAGGGTGATATCTTAAAACTAAAGAGTCTTACCCCCTCATTAAAAATCTTTTTTTCCAAAAAACAGTATCTTGAGAAATTCTATAGCAAAACGGAATAATGGAACTGAAAACTAAACTTGATCTCTTACAAGAAGTACACAAGTATTATGCTATTGGGTGCCCTCTCCTTAACCATGAATACCCGGGCTACAATCGTTTGTTAGGTGTTCTCGAAAACAAAATCAATAACTTAATAGACTATATTGAAGATGATACCTGGGGGTCTCTAATTAATGAACTTCAAAGCAATGGCAAATTCGTGGTCTACGATGATAGCTATCTTCAGTTTCCTAATCTGGTTGCTCGAATTGAACTTTCAAAAACCGAGGCTGAAGTAAGTATCACCCGAACTCTTCGGGTTACTTTATCACTGTTGACCAATTACTACACGGCTTTTATTGAAGAAAGGGCCACTTTTGGCAGGTATAATAATGAGGCTGGTGTGGCCCCTGTAAAACTGCTATGGTATGGACAGCGGAATATGTCGGATAATGAAACAAAGTGGCTGGAGGAAGTAAACGTCAGGGTGAACTATCATTATCCCAACTACTCATTTATCAACCATGATCTGCTGTTGAATACTAATATATATGGTGGATTGCCTCATGGTGAAGATCCGGAAGATTTAAAACCATGTTATTCCTTATACAGCTTCTTGTTTGATTATATACAGCCTCCTCAAGGTTTTGAGGTGATTTCCTGAATACTGGCTTGCACAGTGTACATCAGCACTTAGACACCCGACAAGTTTTCTTGCTTTCCACCTCGATCATACTAAGCTAGCGAAGTATCTAACTCGGTTCCTTACCGGCTCAGTGGTATGTAATAACCTGCTTAGGTAGACCCTTCCTATCGGCAGTAGGACTGTGGGGTGTTGGGAGGTGATGAGGTGAACACAGCAGGATTGAGAACAGGCACAAAAAAAGTTGCACTTACGTGCAGCTTTCCTTTTGATAAACTTATCGGAATTATTATTCTTCCGCCAATTTTTTATCCTCGGCTTTGTCATCGCTGTTTTTCTCTTCAGTCTTTACTTTATCACCATCTTCAAGCCGTTTAGATACCGCCAGGAAAGGCCCTGATATTACTTTCTCGCCTTCTTTTACACCCTCCAGTATTTCAATGTTTTCGTAATCGCTTATGCCAGTCTTAACTTCTCTCAACACTGCTGTGCCGCCTTCATTAACAAACACCACTTCCTTGATACTTTCTTTAGCTCCCGTGTTCTTCTCATCAGCCTTTGCTACTTTTTCGTCTTCCTCTTTTGCTCCTAATTTTTTCTTATCCGGGTCTCGTGTAGTAACGGCAGAAAGTGGTACGGCAAGTGCCTTTTCCTTTCTTTTTGTTATTATATCCACGCTGGCAGTCATACCCGGACGAAACGGGTACCTGCTACCCTCTTCTATCAAATCCCGATATGATGAGTTCAATATTTTAATACGAACTTCAAATTCTGTAACCGCATCTGCAGACGCTTTATCGTTGGCCGTATTGGCTATAGCCGTAACCACTCCTGTAAACTCTTTATCGAGGTGGCTGTAGGCATCTACATCAATAACAGCGGTATCGCCGAGCGAAACCCTTATAATATCATTTTCATTAACATCTACGCGTACTTCCATTTTATTGAGGTCAGCAATACGCATGATTTCTGTACCCTGAAACTGCTGGGTTCCCAGTACGGTCTCCCCTTTTTCTACATTGAGTTTGGATACTATACCTCCCATTGGCGAAGTAACAGTAGTCCTTCGTAAATTTTCCTGAGCCTGATCAAGGGACGCTCCACTTGATCGTACTATGTATTTTGCAGCTTCTACTGATTTCTCTGCAGACTTCAGATCGTTTTTGGCTACTGCAAAATTTTGCTGTGCCTGCTCCCATTCCGCATCGGATATAACAGTTTGCTTAAACAGTTTTTCCTGCCTCTTATACTCCTGTTCTGCACGTACAAAAGTAGCTTTAGCTCTTTCAAGAGATGCTTCTGCAGATGCCAGGTTTGCCTTCTGCTGATTAAGTGATGCCCTGGACTGCTCCACCACCGCCACAAAATTATCCGGTCTTACCTTCGCCAGAATCTGATCAGCCTGTACAGAATCTCCCTCTTCAACGTTTAATTCTATCAGCTCACCGGATACTTCCGGGCTTAGCTTTACTTCTACTACCGGCTGTACCATACCGGAAGCGCTGACTTTTTCAGTAATTGACAGTTGTTTGGCTTCGGCTATTTCCACCTCTATTTCATTGGGCTTACCAATCCAGCCGGCAGACTTACCGACGATAAGTATTACCACCAGCACGCCGAATGCACCGATCAACCAGTATAACCATTTATTGGATCTTCTTTTTTTTGCCATCAGTTTAAAAATCTAAAGGTTTACCTTGATAAAAATCTAATACTTTTAGTTTGAATATATAGTCGTATTTAGCTCTCAAAAGATCTGATTTGGCCTGAAACAAATCGTTTTCTGCTATTTGATAGTCTGTAAAATTAACTGCGCCTATGTCGTATCGCTGCTTCATTACCCTGAATGATTCTTCCCTGGCCTGCACCTGAGTTGTTGAAGCATTATAAGATTTGATAGCTGCTGTTACATCATTGTAAGACTGCTCTATGGTTCTCCAAAGCTGGTACTTCACATCCTTTTCGTTGATCTCGGCCTGCTGGTGCGTGATCTTCGCCCTCTGGATGCCCGCCCTGGCCGAAAAGCCATTGAAAATGGGGATGGAAACACCAAGGCTCACATACTTGCTGAGGTTATCATTGATCTGCGTGTCAAAATCAATGGTTTCATATCCGGTTGGCGATGAAGCCGGTACATTGACAGTCTGCAAGTCAGTGCCATTTGAAAAAGTAACTGACTGGTATAACTGAACCTGATTGCCGTTAGGATTTGTAGGGTTGTTGATAAACACCGGCTCTGTAGCTGTAGGTATCTGCGACGCATCAGAGTACCTGGTGGTAAAGCCGCCTTGTAGTGATAATGTAGGGTAAAGGTTTCCCCTGGCTACATCTACGCCTATATCAGTACTTTCGGTATTTAGCTCTGCACTCTTAACTTCAGGCATTGCACCAAGTGCAATATTGTATATTTCAATAGCTGAAAGCTCCATTACCGGCTCAGCCTCCACATCCAGCTCAGGCACCACAATATCAATATCGCTTTCCGGAGGAAGCTGAAGCACCTGTTTCAACTGAATTTTGGCCATCAGGTAGTCGTTTTCCCTGTTTACCACATTGAGCTCATTAGTGGCCTTTTGGGCCTGTAAGTCCAGCAGGTTAGCCTTAGGCAAGGCACCTACATCCACCTGCTTTTGAGTCAGCTCCACTTGCTGCTCGGTGCTGCTTAACTGTGTACGGGCATTTTCCAGTAGCTCGCGAGCAAAAAGAACATTGGTGTAAAAGGTAATTACATTCAGTATCACACTGTTCTTAGACGCAGCAAGATCCATCTGGCTCGACTCATAGGACAGCCTGTTCTGCTTTATGGAGTTATTAATCCTCATGCCATTGAACAACACAACACTACTGGTCAGGCTTCCGTTGGCAGATGCTATTCTCTGATTGTCAACGAATAAGTTAGTCGTCGGGTCAATAGACCTACCCCAGCTATAACTGTAGGAGCCATTGGCATTGGCATCGGGCAACCTTGACAACCTGGCCTGGCTGTAGTTAATATCCTGACTTTCCACATTCAGCACACTTCTTTTCACATCCAGGTTATTTTCCAGCGCGTAGTCTATACATTCCTGCAGCGTCCATTCGCTCTTATCCTGAGCAAAGGCGCCAAACGAACATAATAAAGAGACAATTAATACTTTGACCGCTTTCCTTTTCATCATATTTATAAATCGATATCGGGGATATATATTACTTCTTTGATCCAGCTGAGGCTTTTTATATATTCTAATGTAATTGGCTTTAAACCACTGTCCATTTCAATTACCTGGCACGCTATGTCATGCTTTCCTTTACGAGACACCGACATGGTGGCAATGTTACAGTCGTCGTGAGATAAAATATTGGCTATATAGGCAATACTGCCTTTTACATCATCGGCTTTGAGTATCAGGGTATGTAAGTTCGCAGAGAAATTGGCATTAAATCCATCAATTTCGGCGATATTGATCACTCCCCCTCCTTTGCTTTCACCTATTACTTCTATCTTCCGGCCATCTTTTTCGAGGTTCAGTTTTATGGTATTAGGGTGGTAAACCGAGGCGTTGCCTACAGACTTAAAAGTGTACTCCAGACCGGCCTTTTCAGCAAAATCAAAAGAATTCCTGATCCTTTCATCATCTGTTTTATAATCCAGAAGACCGGCTATTATTGCTTTGTCACTTCCGTGCCCTTCATAGGTGCGGGCAAAGGAATTATAAAATGTAATAACCGCTTTTTCCGGTTTGCCTCCCAGCACTCTGATAGCAGCACGCGCTATACGTACTACCCCTGCTGTATGCGAGCTTGACGGTCCTATCATAACGGGTCCTATCATATCAAATACACTACTTTTCTCCGCCATGGCACTAAATTGTTATAGTTTCAATATTAATGATAATTTTACTGCTGCATCACCTGAAAATTATGAATGGTTAATAACCCATTTGAAACCCCAAATTGGGTGATAAAGTATTTTAGGTAATGCCAAACGATCAAAGATCATATCTATTTATCGTTTTTCCATTTTATGGCTGCAATATTTAACAATAATTACATCACCAAGGCATTTTCATGTGCCATCAACGACCGGGCTCTTCAGTTTGGCGATGGACTTTTTGAAACTATCAGGATTGAAAACGGCAAGGCACAACTTTTAAACTATCATATGGAGCGCCTTTTAGAAGGTGCCGGGGCTTTGCGCTTTAATATTCCAAAGTATATTACTGAAGAATCCTTACAGTCACAAATAGCGGAGTTGCTTTTTCATAACCACTTTGGGAAAAATGCCACTGCGAAACTGATTGTATGGCGCAGAAATGACTACCAAAAAGCATATACCAGTACGGATACAGGAGTCAATACTTTGCTTATGTTAAGGCCGGCATCAACTCCTGTAACCAAACAGCGCGCAGGCTTTTCGGAAGACGTTATCCTCCACTACTGGAAGCTCTCAAGATTCAAAACCATCAGTGCTCTGCCTTATATCATGGCCTCTCAGGAAAGGGATAGCCGAAAACTTGATGAGCTCATTCTTCTTAATGTACACGGCCATATTACTGAAAGCACATCATCCAACATATTTTGGTCCAAGGATGATATTTATTATACTCCGGCGCTGACAACAGGGTGTATAGCCGGGGTACAACGACGACACATTTTAAAAACTCTCGGAACTCAAAAAATAGAATTTCATGAGGTTGAAGAGGGCAAGGAAGCTCTTTTAAATGCTGATGGAGTATTTGTGTGTAATAGTAGCGGGTTAAGTCCCATAGCACAGCTAAATAACATAACTTACTGTAAATCAGAATATATAATAAAAAAATTAACTTGAGTTAACTTTAAATTTCACAACTTGTCAGTGCACTTTGGCCGGTTTGTGAATCTTTTACCTCTCGTATTGAGTAAAAGCATTAAGTGAGAATCTGGTTCTTGGCCTGATCCTCTATATATGACCCCAAACCCTAACCTTCTGCAAATGAAATACGCTGTTATCCTGATTTTCCTGTCTCTGCCGGTTCTTTCCAAGGCTCAAAAATTCAACACCCTTGAAAAGGTATCAGAAATACCAGAGTCTGATCTTATACCTGAAGGAATTGCCCATGATCCCCAATCTGACGCTTTTTATATAGGTAGTCTTTATAAGAATAAGGTAATTATGATGGATAGGCAGGGGAAAGTTTCTGACTTTATCCCTGCTAATACAGATGGCGACTGGAGCTACCTGGGTATGAAGGTAAAAGATGGCAAGCTATGGAGCTGCAGAGGCCCTTTGAGTGAAAAGCATGACAGTACAGGATATTCCGGTTTGTTTGTATACGACCTAAAGACAGGAAAGCGGATCAAACGATATTTGACACCCGATCGCGGGCATCTGCTTAACGATTTGATATTTGACGGGAATGATATCTATATTTCGGATTCACAGGGTGGAGCTGTTTATAAGATTTCTTCGTCAAACGACCGGCTGGAAGTGTTTATCCCGCCAGGCACCTTTGTTTATCCAAACGGCATCACCCTGACCCCTGACGGTGGCAGCCTGGTATTAGCAACTTCCGGAGGACTGCAAAAAATTGATATCCCTACAAAGCAGGTCACCCAGCTCACTCACCCCGATTATTATATTATAGCTATTGACGGATTATACACTTATGGCGATGCTCTTATCGGTTTTCAAAGTATAATGAAACCGGAAGCCATCAATCAGTTTACCTTTGATAGTGCTTATACTGAGGTTGTAAATATTAAAACGCTAACGTGCGGACACCCCGCATTTTATCAACCCACTACAGGTGCTATAAAAAACGGCTGGCTTTACTTCATTGCAAATAGTTATGTGACTACTTTGAATAATGAAAAAGTAATCACAAACCCGAAATTATTAAAGAATCCGGAGCTCTACAGAGTAAAACTGGATTGAATATTAAACTGCAACCGGTGCTTTGATACCAGGGTGAGGATCATAGTTCAGAATTTCAAAATCCTCATATTTATAGTCAAATATTGAGTCAGGTTTTCTATTGATGCGCAACGTTGGCAGACTTCTCGGTTCTCTGTTCAATTGCGTCCTGACCTGCTCCATATGGTTGGAATAAAGGTGTACATCACCACCCGTCCAGACAAAATCGCCAACTTCCAGATCGCACTGCTGGGCAAACATATAAACGAGCAAGGCATAAGAAGCAATATTAAAAGGAACTCCCAAAAAGTAATCAGCACTTCGCTGATAAAGCTGGCATGACAATTTGCCTTTTGCTACATAGAACTGGAACAGGGCGTGACATGGAGGCAGAGCCATTTCATCTACTTCGGCAGGATTCCACGCACTTACTATATGCCTTCTGGAGTTTGGGTTGTTCTTTATAGAATCAATTACCTGCGATATCTGGTCAACGGTTCCTCCGCCGGGTGTTGGCCAGCTTCTCCATTGGTGCCCGTAAACCGGCCCCAGGTCGCCATTTTCATCCGCCCACTCATCCCAGATGGAAACACCATTATCTTTCAGGTATTTAATATTGGTATCTCCGCTGAGAAACCAAAGCAATTCGTGAATAATAGATCGTATATGGAGTTTTTTTGTAGTCAGCAATGGGAAGCCTTCGGAAAGGTCGAACCTAAGCTGACGACCAAATACACTGACAGTACCTGTACCTGTACGATCACCTTTTTCATTTCCATTGTCAAGGATATCCTGCATTAAGTCTAAGTACTGTTTCATAATTTTTTGTTTTGGGGTTGGGCACACGCAGTTTGTAAAACAAATAACGGCTTACCGCAATAAAAATACATTTATCGAAAGATACGTGTGATGCAAATAAATAAAAGCTAAAATTATAGCGAAGATATAAATTTTGATTCTATACCTTTATGTCACCTTAATACTTTTTAAAAAATTAAGTGTGGAGAGGTGGCTTAAATAATGAGTAACTATATTCACATAAAATATTCCCCCATTATCATTTTTTACTTGAATATAATAATCATAAATACCTGATTGTCTAGGCATTATTTTTTTTAAGTTATTATAGATTTTATAACGGTGCATTTTGTGCACAATAATAGTATATGGGATTTTTCAGTCAATTTTTTAGTCCTAAGAGACAGCGTATTATCGAATCGGTCAGAAATTACTACAGCGGCAAAGGTGATAAGATTCCGTACTCACCCAAAGAGATCCGGGAAGCCATTGAATGGGTAAAGAAAACCGATATTGAAAACAAGGAGATGCTTATTGAAAAATTAACAATGGCTGAGTTGCTGGTGCAGGCAAAAGAGCCTTCCAAATCACGTTAATTTATCTATTTTTGCGAGCGTTATTCATCGTGTAGCCTGCAAAACTGATGCTCAAAAAACTCTCTTTTCTTTCCATAGTCTTTGTCGTCATTATATCATTGATTTTGGGCTACTTCATTCGTAACCTACAATTCAATTATGTCTTTGAGAGCTTTTTCCCCACTGATGATCCGGACTTGGAATATTATAAGCAATTTGAAGAGTTATTTGAAACTGACAATAACTACCTGCTTATAGGACTAGTTAACAAGCCATCAGTGTTTGACAGTGCATTCCTTTATAAAGTAACCCAGCTCACACAAAGTATTAGCAAAACGGACCATGTTAAAAGTGTTGCTTCTCTCACCAGTATGGAAAAGCCTGTCATTAGCCCTGCAGGATACTTTGAAATCCCTGTCATACATGTGGATGCCCCGGAAAGGTATGCCAGTGACAGTACACGCATTTACAGAGACGAATGGCTGCTGGAATCATTGATCTCGCGCGATGCCAGTGCCACGGCCGTCATTTTAAAGCATGAGCAGCTCTCCGGTAAAGAAGGCGCCGACTCTCTGGTCAGTAATATAAGAAAAGCTATTGACGATCTTGGTTTTCAGAAAAGCCACCTGGCAGGGAAAGCTTATGCTCAGGGCGTATTTATTGAAAAGATGCAGTATGAGCTGGCTATTTTCCTTTCTGCCTCTGTCGTTTTGGTCATCATATTCTTATGGGTAGCTTTCAGATCGATTTCGGGGGTGCTCGTACCACTCATTGTTGTGCTGCTCTCTACAATATGGATACTGGGCTTTATGGCTATGACTGGCAAAACCCTGGACATTCTTATGGTGCTTCTACCAACCATCATGTTCATTGTAGGCATGTCTGATGTGGTGCATATCATGACCAAATATATTGAACAACTGCGCGTGGGTGACAGCAAAAGCACTGCCTTAGTTACTACCCTAAAAGAAGTCGGGCTGGCTACATTCCTTACCTCACTCACTACTGCGGTGGGTTTTGCAACTCTGCTGACCGCCAGCATAAAGCCGATCCAGGAGTTTGGCATTTATACTGCAGCAGGGGTATTCTTTGCTTTTATAGTTGCCTTTACTCTTCTTCCCGCATGCCTGTATCTGATTCCAAGGCCAAAGGTTTCCTATAAAATGGTACACAGGTCTTCATGGTTCATGTTTTTGAGTCGGTCATTCATTAAAGTGGCAAGGAATGGAAAAACTATTATTGGCATTAACTTTTTACTGATAATCATTTCATTGATCGGCATTTTTCAGATCCGTATCAACACTTTCCTCATAGAAGACCTGCCATCAGACGACCCGCTTAAACAGGATTTTACATTTTTTGATACTCAATTTGGAGGTTCACGGCCCTTTGAAATTACTGCTACCATAAAAAAAGCAGGTCTTACTGTCTATGACCCGCAGATTTTGATTGAAACAGATTCTCTGCAAAAGCATTTCACCTCATTATTCGGCCCAGGTGGTATTCTATCACCTGTTACTGTTGTAAAAGGCCTTAACCAGGCTATAAATGGTGGTGCAGCTGAAGCCTACCGGTTGCCCTCCACCGAAAAGGAATGGAAGCGTATGAACAAGTATCTGCCCAGGATATTGAAAAGACATGAAAGCTCAGGAAACATAACTGCAAAAGAGAATACCATAGGCCGGATCAGTACCCGCATAGGAGACATAGGCAGTGCCATTTCACTGGAAAAAACAAAAGAATTGCAATTGTATATAAGGGAGCATACTGATACCTCACGGGTGGCCTATAAAATTACTGGCACTTCTAATCTTATAGACAAAAACAACGAATACCTGGCCCGCAATATGTTTGAAGGCTTGGGAATAGCTTTTTTTGTTGTAGCCATTATAGCGGGCCTGCTTTTTAAATCGCTACGAATGGTAATCATCACTTTGGTACCTAACGTTATTCCGCTACTTGTTATAGCAGGAATTATGGGAATATCAGGCATCACACTGAAGCTTTCAACCTCCATAGTTTTTTCGATTGCCTTTGGCATTGCTGTAGATGATACCATTCACTTCATCAGCAAGCTCAAAATCGAACTTAGCAAAGGAAAACCCTTGCTTTATGCCTTAAAAAGGACGTACCTGTCTACTGGAAAGGCTATTATTGTCACAAGCATTATTCTCTCCGGTGGTTTTCTGATCTTATTGCTATCATCCTTTGGAGGAACGTTTTATACAGGTCTCCTGGTAAGTCTGACACTTGTTTTTGCCCTTATTATTGATCTCACCCTTCTGCCTGTAATGATCTTGCTTTTCTTCAAAAGCAAGGGCGAGCCTCGTTTTACCGCCTGATCATAATTTTACAGGTATATGGTTCATCATTTATAACCATATGAAGCAGATATAAGCCTTTGCTGAGGGAGCTTACATCCAGCAAAAGAGTCCCGTTGAGCCATTCGGCTTTGGTTCTGCCTATCCTTCCATCAACGGAAATCATTTTTATGCCCCAAACATCAGGGGAGCTACTTCTTATATAAATTCTGTCAGTTGCAGGATTAGGATACAGGAAAACTACCTGGTGCTGTGGTCCCGTATCGCCAATTCTGTACAGGCTGGAGTGGTTTTCTCTGATCCCTACCTTAAAAGCTGCATCGAACACAGTATATGCAATCCCATTATACCAGAAATTACCGCCACCGTACAAATTGGAATAACTATATTTTATAGAGGCCTCGGTAAGCTGTACCGTATAGAGTTGACCACTCAACAGCTCAGGACCATTTTGCAAAGTAATGGTTTGCCATCCGTCAGCCATGTTTATTCCCGGTTGTTCATAAACGGGCTGTCCTGTTACCGAATTGCCATTATATATGCGAAGGGCCGAACCTGAAACAGCATTGACCAGGTTGAAGGAAACAGTTTCGAGCCTGCCATTCACCGTGGCCATGAACGATTGCCCCATATGCTGTCCGTTGTTATAACTCAAAATACCGCTGCCATTTGGCTGCTCTATTACAACCAGTTCTCCCTGCTCTCCTTCTGCCAGAGTAGTTGCCGAAACCGTTTGGCTTACAGCGGTTTCATTGCTGGCATTGACTGCTGTTATCCTGTAGTAATAGCGGGTCTCTGCGTCCAGACCTGTATCATTGTACGAAGTGGTGTTGGCACTTAAACTGACCACATTAATAAACTGATTATCAGGATTTAACGACCTTTCAACAGCATAAGAAGTTTCCGTGGTCGCATTATCATTCCACGTGAGTCTGATCTCAGAAGGAGAGGTTGCCACGGCCTGTACATTATCCGGAGCTTCAAATACCTCTCCTACATCGATAATCTCAAAAAACTGAGCTGCAATATAGCTGCTGAACAGGTCAACATCACTGGCATAAGTACCGGTTTGTCCGCCTTGCTTTTCTCCACTGCCCGGATCAACGGCAATGGCATGCCCCATACCATCAATGCTATAGGTGACCACAACATCATTACCATGCTGGTCTTTATAGGCTTTCCGGGTTACAAGAGCATTATTTTCATAACCGGCATCTTCCAGGTCGGCAACCTGATCAGTACCATGTACATTGGTCCATTGTTCCATAAGTTCCCGCTGATTCATAAAATATACAGTGTAATCTGATGCACCGTGAATGACCGCCAGGCGAGGATAATTTCCGTTGAAAGAGGAAAAGGCATTTCTCACCAGGTTTCCCAATTGTTGCGGACTTTTGTTAATATTACCAAACATGGCCATAAAAGCTTCATTGCTTCCTGAAGCTACTTTGTAAGGTAATCCACTCATCACTACTCCGGCAGAGAACACATCAGGATAGGCGGCCATCATAACACTCGTCATAGCTCCACCGGCAGAAAAGCCGGTAACATATACACTGTTTCCGTCGATGGTGTAGTTTGCTTTTACATAGTCAACCATAGATTTGAGAGAGGCTGCTTCGCCTGCGCCACGACTGATATCACCATTTTCAAACCAATTGAAGCACCGGGAAGAGTTATTGCTGCTTTTTTGCTCAGCATAGATCACATAGAACCCATGCTGATCGGCCAGTTGATTCCAGCCACTCTCCATTGCAAAACTGCCGGCATTCTGGGAGCAGCCGTGTAATACCAGCACAAGGGCTGCATTGGGTGCCACCGCTGCAGGTTCATAAAGATACATGCTGAGATTACCCGGGTTTGTACCAAAGCTACCAACAGGAACCTGGGATAAAACTCTAAAGGCAAAAAAAATAATGAAAGGTAATATAACTAGCTTTTTCATAGGATTGAGGGTTTATGGTTGAGCAACTTAATATCTCAATCTCTATGCAATAAATGTATCTCTGATGCTAATATCAGGTGGGTGACTTAATCCGGATTTATCAAAAAAACCGTATATAATCTTCAGGTTATCAAGGGATTAAAAAACAAAAAAAGCTTATTGACTTAAAGCGTTTTACCATTCGCCATAGAAGGACTCAATAAACAAAAACGGGATTCTCCGTTTCTTCCATAACCTGCCCGGCATGACACTCTTTGTAGCCCGAGGTTTTACTAAACCGGTTAATGGCAATTAAGTCAGCATTAAGCTGATCGGCATAAGCCTTTATGGCCATTTCCTTTTGTGCACTACTTACCAGTTCGATAGCCTCAGCTTTCAGGCTGTGTATTTCAAGGTAGTTTTCTATATCATTTAGTGTACATTGTTTTTTGTCATCAGGGTGATTTACATGTATGTAGTAAACCTTTGATGACAGCTTCCTGGCCAATAAGGCAAGGTCTTCAACTTTATGCTGCTCCAGTGAATCGAAATCCAAAGACACTACTATTTTATGTTTGCCTTTGAAGGTATGTTCATGATTATGGCATACCATAATAGGGCAGTCAACTTTAATCAGTTCCCGGGCCTGATTAATATTACAAAAGGAATCCCCGATGGTATGCGCACCGGTGATCCCTATTACAATCAGTCCTATGTTTTTCTTTTTTAGCTGCTTTCTTATTCCTGAAGCCAGCTTATCAATTTTAATTTCCGAATGAACTTCAACGTCAGTTCTACCCATTTCTTTTACCAGCTCCGCAAGTTTTTCTTCATTTTCCTTTAAAAGGTTGATTGATGAAAAAAGCTCTTCGCTGATATTTTCTATAGGATTTGATGAAGGCTGTAATTTACGCCTGACCGGTGGAATAAAATTAACCAGATGAACATCAGTTTTCAGTTTTTCCCCCAGTTCAACAGCGTTTCTTACAGCGTTGGTTGCTGCTTCGGTAAAGTCAACTGGTACTAGAATAGATTTGGTAAGCTTTCCCATAACATCAACATTTTGATTGGGGCATTGAAGTGTACGGTGCTTCAGAAGTAGCTATTGATCTAAAAAAGCAGTGAACATCCAATGACTCTTTTCTATTTTATTGATAAACGTGTTTATCATATCTTCGGTGCCGACATCACCAATATTGATGGCGGCATTTGCTACATCTGTCATGTAAGTTAGCAATATTTCGTAATCCTTCAAGATTTCTGCCACCATTTCTGTACCGGCCAGATTCGATCCGGTTTCTTTTATTTCAGAATTGGCCAGGTATTCTTTCAATGTACTCATCGGCGTAAAACCAAAAACTCTGATTCTTTCTGCTATATCATCAATATTGAGTTTTGCCTCGTTATACTGCTCTTCGAACTTCTCATGGATATCAAAAAAGTCCGCTCCTTTAACATTCCAGTGGTAATTTCTAAGTTTTTGATAGTGTACATGATAGTTGGCTAATAGCTGATTTAGTGTGTTTACAATTTCAGCCGTTTCGGTCTCAGAAAACCCCAGCCTGGTATAAACTCTTTTTTGCATTGATGTACCCTTTTTCGGTTTTTCCTTTTGAAGGGTTTGAGTAGTTTGAGTATTCATAATTTTCATAGTTAATATAGTTCTGCCTTTACCCTTTGCAATTACTGTACTACCTAAGACTTAATGACTATGCTTCCGGACAGATGGCTGGAGAATTGCTCTTTAACCTGAAAACAGCCGATTAAATATGGATAAATACCAGCAATAAGGCGTGTTTGATGCAGGTCAATGAGAAAACCTCTTCTCTTTGTGTGGAGGAAAATCCACGCATTTGCTTTTTTTGAAACAATTAGGAGCTAATGTGCTTAATATATTTTACAGACCTGACATGCTCATGTCTAAATAATCGATACCAATACCCCATACTAATATGAAACTCCTGAACTTATTTAAGCCTAAACCACAGAAAGTAGAAGATGTAAGCAATGAGCCCAAAACGGTATATCACATTTTCCAGGAGCAGATAGACGCTGGACTTGCAGAGCATCACCGCACTCCGCAGGGCCTCTTCGTATCGGCTTTTGCTGCCGGTCTGGAGGTGGGGTTCACCCTTTTTCTAAGTGGCATGTTATTTACATTGCTACATGGTCATATTGCGGATTATCTCATGCACATTTTTCTTGCACTTTCCTATCCGGTAGGTTTCATCTTTGTAATTATAGGCAGGTCAGAGCTATTTACTGAACATACCACCCTGGCAGTAATCCCTGTACTGCGCGGGTCGGCATCGTATAAAAGTTTATTAAGGTTATGGGGTATCATATACCTCGGTAATCTTATTGGTGGCTATTTTATGGCTTTTATTTTGACCTCCATAGGCTCAAGTATGGAAATAATATCTATAGAAGCTTTTGAATATCTGGCCCATAATATGACAAAGTATAGCTGGCTTGTGATCCTGGGCAGCAGTATCATTGCAGGCTGGCTGATGGGGCAGTTATCATGGCTGGTTACTTCATCTCAGGAAACCATAAGCCGTATAGCCGTAGTTGTGTTGGTCACCTCGCTAATCGGCCTGGGAGGCCTGCACCACTCCATTGTAGGGTCTATTGAAGTCTTTGCGGGAGTACTTACTTCAGGTGTTAGTTGGGTAGATTACTTCCACTTTCAACTTTGGACTACAGCAGGTAACATAATCGGCGGAGTGGTGTTTGTATCAGTCATTAAATTCAGCACCATAAAACTGAGTGAAAAGAAGAAACACCCTAAAAAGCCTTTCGAAACGAATGCTAAATGATCTTCTTGTCAATATAATCTGAATTCAGAATACTCAGGGCGCCCATATACCTCAATTTAAAAGACACAAGGTCTCCTACTTTATAGTTTCGCCTTGTTTTGCCCAGGTCGATAACAAGCATATCACTACTGGCGCCGCTAATTTCTATTTTCGGATCATCCGGGATCAGATATTCGGGTGAGATATCAAGTAACCCGATATCTATAATGGCACGGTATGAAGTTTTACCGTAGTCATCCTCGTTGATCACCATTACCTCACCGGAAGGGTTTTCCGCCAGCTCGCCCATAGGCACTTTTGGCTTCTCATACAGCTCAATGATCTCTGTATATAGTTTAAATACATCATCCCTCATGCCTTTGACTGTTTTCATGGTAAAGAGGTTGAGCCCAAAATAGAGGATCTCTCCTACTCTGAAATGGTTGATGCCCATTGGTCTCATTTTTTTGAGGAGTAGCGGAATGGTAACAGAAGTACCTCCGGAAACCCAGGGTATCTGCCTGTTGAATTTGGCTTCTATAAGTTGTTTATACAAGCTGAGCTGGATTAGCTTATCCTGAGAGGGCATAACACCATGCAGGCAATTGAGGTTGGTTCCTATACCGGTCACTTCGATATTGGGAAGCTCAAATATGCGCTCATAAAAATCAATGACATTTTCTCCAAGCACACCTTCCCTCAGGTCACCCATTTCGATCATGATGATAACCTTGTGCTTTTTATTTTGCCGTCCTGCCTCTTCTGACAGGAGCTTTATGGTAGAATAGCTAGTATTAAAACTCACATCAGCATATTTGATCAGGTTCGGAATGCTGCGTTTGGCAGGTGGTTTTATATAAACAGTCTGCACCTTTTTGTCAATACTCTTAACTACCTTAAGGTTACTTATTCTGGAATCATGAATCTCTCTGGCTCCAAGGTTTATAACCTCCCTGATATAGCTTTTATTACCACAAAGCAGCTTGGTGACCACCCCCCACTCTATATCCCGGTCTTCAAAAAGTCTTGACAGATATTGATAATTGTGTTTTAAGCGATCTTTATATAATTCTAAAAAAGCCATTGTGTTAGTTTATTCAGTTATACGGGGAATATCATGAGGCAACCTGGTGAGCAGCTCGTAGTTTAGCTGATTACTCAGCTCTCCAAATGAAGCTACAGATATGGCCGTTTCCTCATGCCCGCCTATTAAAGTTACTTCAGTTCCCTTTGAAACACCAGTCACATCAGTAATATCTACCATCATCATATTCATATTAACGGTTCCGATTACCCCCACTCTGCGACCATTGATCAGCACACGCCCCTGATTACTAAGTACTCTGCTATAACCATGGGCATAGCCAACCGGAATAGTTGCTATTACCATATTTTGCTGAGCCAGGTAGCTCGTACCGTACCCGATGAATTCTCCCGCCTTAACTACTTTTATGCCCATTACATAGCTGGACCAGGTAATAACCCTCTTTAAGGGGTCAGTTTTATGTTCTGTTTTAAGCTTACCCAGGTAATCAATGAATATCTCCTTACTTGGCCAGTAGCCATACTGAAGAATGCCTACCCTTACCATATCCATATGGGTTTTGGGGTATGCCATGGCAGCAGCAGAGCAGGCAGTATGCCTTACAGCAGGAGTCACTCCTTTTTTCTTCAACAATTCATAGGTTTTGTTAAATTTCTTGATCTGTTTCTGGACTCTCACATAATTAGCTATACTTTCTGCTCCGGCATAATGCGTACATAGTCCACGGGGTATCAGATGTTGGCTGTTTTCATTGATCAGGTTGACCAACAGCTCCAGTTCGCCGCGGCTGAAGCCGGTCCGGTTCATACCGGTTTCAACTTCGATATGGATCAGCGCAGGCTTACCTGTTTTCCTGGCAGCATCCAGCGCCACCCGGGCTCTTTCCAGATCAAATATGAAAAACTCTATTCCCTGCTCTACCAGCCAAGCTACGTCGTGGTTATAAACTGCTCCCATTACCAGTATTGTGCATTTTTTGTCCAGCACTTTATATACTTTGTAAGCTTCATCGGCACTAAATACAGAAAAGTGATCTACACCGCACTTTTCAATCATGGGTACCACAGCTTCTATCCCGTGTCCGTAGGCGTTGCCTTTCACCACCGATGACAGCTTTACATTTTCGCCCAGTCTGGATCTGATAAATTCAATGTTGGATTTTAGCGCCTCTGAATTAAGCACAATTGTAGATGTACTATGCATTTTCTGTTTTTAAAAGCTGGTTTATGATGTTGTGAAACATTAAAATGCCAGTGCTCAAAATCTCATCAGGAAAGTCGTAATTTGGGTTATGTAAATCAGGCATATCCTCTCCTGAGCCAAGTCCAAAAAGGGCGCCCTTAAATTTTTGTGTAAAAAGACCGAAATCTTCACTCCACCTGAAAGGTTGCTCTATTTCCGTAACAGACAGATTCAATTGTCGCGCAGCATTTTTTATATACTCACAACAATTTTTGTCACTTAAGGTTGAGCTGAATATTTCAGTATCACTGATTTGTACTTTTAACTTATATTTTTCGGCGATGACTTTGGTATTCTTTTCGATTTCATCTTCCAACCGGGCAAGATCTTCATCGTGATAAGCCCGGATAGTGGCCATAACTACCGCCTTACCGGGAGTGACACCAAAAGCACGGTCTCCCAGCCTGGCATGTACCACAGTAGCCAGTGTAAAATCTTTTAGATCGCTCAACGCCGAGGGTGCGTTTTCAATCAGTTTTATGATTTCAGCCACAGCGATAGCCGGACTAATGCCATTATGAGGTTCTGCCGCATGGGAGGTTTTACCCTGAAGCTCTATAATCAATCCTTTTGAGGCTGCGGCAAAAACACCATCCTTAACTATAATTTCATTTTTGGAAAACCCGGGCAGGTTATGAAGGGCGAAGATATAATCCACTTTCAGACCCTCAAACGCATTATCTCCTATCATTCTTCCTGCTCCTTCCCCCGTTTCTTCGGCTGGCTGAAACAATAATGCAATCCTGCCTTTTTCCGGCCTTTGATCAGCCAGCAGCGGGGCCAGACCAGCCACCATTGTCATGTGGCCATCGTGCCCGCATAGGTGTGCTTTACCCTCTGTTTTAGAGCGATGCGGCACATCGTTGATCTCTTCAATCGGCAGGCCGTCGAGCTCTGCCCTGATCATAACAGTCGGGCCTGGTTCGCTCCCATCAAAAAAGAAAACCATTCCATCTCCTCCGATCTCAGTAAGAACTTCATCAGGGCCAAACTGCTCAATAAAGTGCTTTATTTTGAGGGCAGTTTTCTTCTCCTCACCAGAAACTTCCGGCTCTTGGTGCAGTTCCTTGCGTAGCTGCTGCAGTTTTTGCAGTGTCGTATCCTTTATCGGCATACAGTATGAAACTGCTTATTTTTTAAGTCTCATTTCAAGGTACTTATTGGTAAAGCCCAGTTTCTCATAAAGGAATTTGGCTGGATTGTTAGGCTCTACATGCAAGGCTATATCACCATCTGCTTTATCAATGGCTTTTTGCATCAGCTCCTTTCCGATGCCTTTGCCTCGATGTGCAGAGTCCATGGCAATATAAACCAGTATATTTTCAGGAATATAACCAGCCATGCCGGTTCTGTTGATAACTACAGCCCCTATGATCTTGCCCTCCAGCCGTGCCGTTACTACAAACCCGCCCGGTGTAACGCCACTGTCCAGAGCATAATCAATTGCTTTTAGTATATCTGTCTTTTCATCTCCGAACTCATCCAGGTGAACATATAAGAAGTCTGCCACCTCTTTGCGGTGTATCAATCCTACCGTTTCTGCAGGTGTCATTATATTATATTGAACCATTGTCGTGTCTTTATTGGTGTTTGCTGAAATTGTACTCATAAGTTAAGCATTTTTTAATTTTTGTTTCCTTCTCACTTCATTGACCACAATAAACATCATCAGTGAAGAAGTGATTCCATAGAAATTAGCATCCAGCCCCATAGGCAGCTTTTGCTGACTAAGAATAAGGGAAAGCGTGACTATCCCTCCTGTTAACATGGCAAGAAATGCTGCCAGGGAACTGCTGTTTTTAACGAACAAAGCCGCAATGACGGGGACAAACAGTCCCGAAACCATAAATGCATATGAATAAAGCATTAACTCCAGAACATTCTGCATAAATGTGGCCAGAATAAGCGCGGCTATACCTATAACGAGTGTAAGCACCTGCGAAGTTCTCAGGATACTTTTTTCACTCCTGCCAATGTGCAGCCATCTCCCCAGCACATCTGTAAGAATATTGCCAGAAGCGGCCATAAGACAGCTGTCTGCGGTAGACATAATGGCTGAAAAATAAGCTGACATCATAAGCCCCATTAATCCAACGGGCAGGATGCTTCGAAGTAAAAGTGGAAGACCCATTTCTGAATCTATGTCTCCGACACTAGCATATCCCAGGTTCACAAACATACCTTGCTCTGCAGCCACTCTGGCAAAAAGCCCCAGCAAAACGCCCATCATAGCCATAATCGGCCACTCAAACAGCCCCGCAATAAACCATGCTTTCCGGGCTTCCTTTTCTCCTCTGCAAGAGTAGATCCGCTGGTAGAGTGTCATACCCACAAACCAGATAGGTATGATGGTAATGCCCCAGTTAACGAAGGTTTGCCATTTGATATTACCAAAGGAAAGGTATTCGGCAGGCAGTATGGCTGAAATAGCATCATAGCCACCAATAGCCATATAACCTAACGGGATACCTATGAATATCAGACCTGACATTAATATAATCCACTGGATGGTATCAGTGTAAATAACGGCCTTCATGCCGCCCATTACGGTATAAACTATGGCAATTACCCCCATGATGATAAGAGCTGTATTCAGGTCGAGTTCTACAAATGAAGCGGATGCAAGCTTTGCTCCGGCCAGAATCTGAGAGCTGGTGAAACCGATATAACCTATGGCTGAAATGATACCGGCCAACAAGGCTACATAGCCATTGTAAAAATGACCGAATATTTGGGGGAAAGTGAGGAAATTATGAAGCTTTGATAACCGACTGACTTTTGGAATAAGGAATACCGCAGCAAGCCATGCCCCAATCAGACCGGTAAACAACATCCACGAACCGGATATTCCCATTGTAAAACCGAGTCCGCCGAGCCCGATTGAGAAACCGCCGCCAACATCAGTGGCCACCACGGACAAGCCCACATGCCACGACCCCATTTTTCTACCTCCCACATAATAATCGTCAGTGTCTTTGTTTTTCTTCAGAAAGAAAAATCCAACTCCCAACATGGCCAACATGTAAATGGCGAAAATCGCCAGGTCAATAGCGTGCATTCAAGAAATTTATTTTCTACAGAAACATTCAAAACACAAAACTATGGATATAACATTTAAAATGCCATTTTTACTGACACAATAACAGTTACAAGATCATATTATCTTCTGTACAAATTATTTATCATCCTGAGAAGGCAACAAATCATCAAGCGTCACCAGTGGGTAAGCATCGATATTATCAATACCCATAACATCGATCAAAAGTTTAAAACCACGCTCTATTTCCTTAAGCTGATCCTCCGATAGTTTATTAAGCTTGGTCTGTAACTGCTCGTGCATAAGCTCTGGTGCCTTTTTAAGAAGGGATGCACCACTTGTAGTCAGTGCCACATAGGTGATCCTCTTGTCTTTCAGATTAGGTAGTTTGGCTACATAGCTTTTCTTTTCCAGTCTGCTGATTATCCCTGTAACGGTACTTGAGTTCAGGTTCAGGTATTTGGAGATCTGTCCGTGTGTAGCTTTGAAGTCATCGCACGTTTTCAGGTAGTTTAACGTTAACAACTGTGGAATACTGATACCATATTCCTTCTGGATTCTTTTTGACTCCAGGTTGACGGATCGAAGAATTTTTCGAATATTGATTAGTATACTAGTTGAATCCAAGGTATTATTGAGATTTAACTGCAAAGTTAGAAAAAGATTTAAAATTAGTTTCTACAAAAACTATTTCAGATTGTAGCATGACGTATAGAAAAGCAATACTTCTTATAGCAACAGGCCTGGTATTTATAGCATATGCGGCCCACGCCCAGGTACAGATTAAAATAGCCAAATTAAAATATGACGGTGGCGGCGACTGGTATGCCAACAAAACAGCCCTACCCAACCTGATCCAGTTTTGCAACAGGGAACTAAACACCAGCCTGGACCCGGAGGATGAGGTAGTTGATGTGAGCAGCCCCGATCTGTTCCTCTATCCTTACATATACATGACCGGCCATGGCAATGTGGTTTTCTCCAGCAGCGATGCAGAAAATTTAAGAACTTACCTGGAAGCGGGCGGTTTCCTCCATATTGACGATAATTATGGTCTAGACCAGTTTGTCAAACTGGAGATGAAAAAGGTGTTTCCTGAACTGGAGTTTGTTGAGATCCCTTTCGACCACCCCATTTATCATCAAAAATTTGACTTCCCGAACGGGTTGCCCAAAATACATGAACACGATGGTAAGCCAGCCCAGGGCTTTGGTCTGATATATAAAGGCAGGCTTGTATGCTTCTACAGCTATGAAAGTGACCTCGGCAATGGCTGGGAGGACCAGTCCATCCACAAAGACCCTGAGGCCAAGCGACAGCAGGCATTAAAGATGGGTGCTAATATTATCGCCTACTGCTTTACTCATTATCAATAGCAACCAATCAAGGCAGCCTGAAACGCATTAATGTGGATTTTCTCTGCCTTACGGGCTTACAGTCGCATGGCAGTTTGCCAAGCCGGTGCATTTCCAATAATCTCATGGCTTCTTCGTCACAGCCTGTACCAATACCTTTGGTGATCATTATAGCCTTCAGTTGTCCTTCTTCATCAACATCAAACACTGCAAACACATTTCCTTCAATGGATACTCCATCTTTTCCTGAAGATAATCTTCAAACGCCGTATTACCACCCACAGGCCCAGCCGGTGAATCTCCCTGCGCCCACACAGCTAAAACCTCCAAATAAACAAGCCACTAAAACAACTGAAAATTTGAACTTCATTATTAATACTTCTCTTATTTTAACTAGCCCCCTAAACTGGTAAAGCTTCTTATAACCTGCTAAAAATGTGCATATTTTCACAATAAAATGCTTTATGCCCTACCCTACCGATGTATGGGACCCAGGTAATAACTAAAAAAATAGTTTGAAAACTAAATTATTAGTTATATCTTTGAATCATTACTTTACGAATATTCTGAAGCAGCCGCTCCGGACGGCCAAAACCAAAACAAAAAGTATTATGAAGGAATTAACCAAAGCAGAAGAACAAGTCATGCAGATCCTCTGGCAGATTGAAAAGGGTTTTGTAAAGGACATCATTGAAAAGATGGACCCGCCGAAACCTGCGTATAATACTGTCTCTACCATAGTGCGTATACTGGAGCAAAAAGGTTTTGTTGCTCACAATGCCTATGGCAAAACACATGAGTATTATCCGCTGATTGCCAAGGAAAAGTATAGCAAATTCTACTTCAACAATTTCCTGTCAGGGTATTTCAATGGCTCATTTGAACGGCTGGTGTCGTTTTTTGCCAAAGAAAATGACCTGGACATCAAAGAGGTGGAAGAGCTTATGAGGCACGCCAGATCAGAACAAAAAGATAAGGACAATGAGTAGCTATATCAATTACCTGCTTGAGGCCAATATTTGCCTCCTTATCTTCGGGTTGTTTTATTACCTGGTACTTCGAAATGATACGCATTTCAGGTTTTCCCGGTATTATCTGCTCGGGTCAGCTGCACTTACACTGGTTATTCCTTTGTTGCACTTTAACAATCCCTTTACAGGAGACAATGCCATACCCCTGGTCAATGACCTTCAGGCCATCACATTACCTGAATTGATCATTAACCTGGATAACAGCCCGGCCACTGAAACTAATGGTGAGGCCGGTCTCTGGTCATTGCCCATGATCATTTCGCTGGTATACGTTGGTGTAATCATAGTAATGTTAACACTGTTTTTATATCAGGTATATCAAATTATCAGCTTCAAACGGCTCAAGAAAGATGAGACTATTCGTCACAGTGAGCATTTGGTTATTCCTACGGATGGCCAGTTGCCTACATTCGCTTTTTTTAACATGATCTTTTTCGACAACACGGCTCCTTTATCAGATCTGGAGAAAGAAAAAATCATGGAGCATGAAGCTGTACATGTGAGCCAGCGTCATACGCTGGATATCATGGTAATGGAATTGGTAAAGATCCTGTTTTGGGTAAATCCGGTGGCCTGGTGGATGCACAAAAGCCTCAGAGACGTACATGAATACCTGGCAGACCAGAGTATTATCAAGTATGCTGACAGCGAAAGCTACAGCAGCTTACTTGCAAAAATGGCGCTCCGGCAAATGAGCCTCTCTGTGGGTCACCACTTTAACAAATCAATGACTTTAAAGAGAATCAAAATGATAAAATCTCCTAAAACAAAATTTAAAAACTGGAAATTGGCCAGTATGATAGTGGTAACTACACTGGTTGTGACGGTTTTTAGCTGCAACGATGTCAATGAGGTTATGGAAACTGCCGTTCAGAAAGAAATCCCGGCTTCACTGGAGCCTGAACTAAAACGTCTGCAGAAACAATATCCCGATGCGGAATTTGTGTACATAGAAACAGATGCAGAGAATAAACAAAGGCTCGAAAATCTGGGTGAACTGGATCCTAAGGCCATCGCTTATACCAGGGAATGGAAAGAAACGGGTATGATAGGCATTATTGTGAGTAAAACTGGCCCCGTGCAAAACCTGCCCGATGCCGACGGGGTATTTACGATTGTAGAAGAAACTGCAGTGCCGGAAGGTGGATATGAGGTAATGTATGCCCAACTCGCTGAAGCTCTAACATACCCCGAACAAGCACGAAAACTGGGAGTAGAAGGTAAGGTTTATATTGAATTTATCGTGGATACAGATGGAAGCCTTACCAATATCACAGTCAAAAAAGGTATAGGTGCCGGTTGTGATAATGCCGCCCTGGAGGCCATGAAAACCATAGGGCCGTTTAAGCCCGCGAAACAGCGGGGAAAAGCTGTAAAACAAAGACTAATCCTGCCTGTTTCCTTTAAGTTAGATGACGAAACTGCTTTATCAAAAATCAATCAGGAAGAGATCATAATCGTTCAGGAGAAATTTAACGTAAAAGTTGAGAGAAATGGCCTCGCAGTATCAGGAAAGGTAACAGGCCCTGACGGCAAACCTATGCCCGGAACCAATGTAATTATAAAAGGCACAAATAACGGCACCGTGTGCGATCGTGATGGTACTTTCAAACTAACTGTTTTCAGGAAAACCGATGAGTTGGTGTTTAGTTATGTAGGTTTTGAAAACCAAACCTTAGCCCTGGCTGAGTATTAAAAATTCTGATCTTGAAGCTTTCCCGAGTTATTAATATTAAGCTTGGGAAAGCTTCATTTTGTTATTCAGGCTGAAGACATCCAGATAAGTCCTTAAATTAATTTACAAATTTTGTTATTAACCAAACCACGATAAGAGTCAGGGTTAAGTAGAATAAAATTAAAGATAACCATAATTTGCCTTCTATATCCTTTATCTCAGATTTTCCTTTCATTGAAGGAAAGTATATCAGCAAAAACACATTGTAGAATCTCAAGAGATTCATTATATCTTTTTGAACTATTTTCCCTCTAATTAAAATTTCATAACCAGAGGATTCTTTATACTCATCTTTTAGGACTTGCATTATTATCCAATGCAAATGATGCTTTTTTCTCATAGCAACTTACAACCGCAGACAGAAGTAATAGGAATGAAAGCTTTAAATAGCCGCAAATATCCATCAGCCTCCTCCAACAGCAATTATTGATTCAGTTGGATAAATATGTTTATTAAATTGACCTGTCATACCCGCAAGAATAACAATAAACACTGAATCATATGTACCTATTCCTCCAATCCATAGCAAAATTAACATCCATCGAAAATGCAAAATCTTACATATAAAATTTACTTCGACTATAAAGCTATCAGTGCAGAAATACTAAACATCAATCCCGTTCCCAAAAAACAAAATCCCAACTTTCCTTTTGTATGTAATATACAACGCCGTTTTTAAAAGCATTGTGACTCAGCGATTTGTATATTAAGCTCGAAATTAAAATTTCCAACCTAAACCATCTTTTATTATGACTAACCCTAAATTACTGGCCATTGGTCTGGCCTTATGTCTGTTTGTTTCCTGTAATGAGCAGGAAGATGTCGCACCTGAAAAAGAGGCTATTTCTCCAGAAACCATTGCTAAATTGCACGCTTTAGGTTTCAAAACGGATAATGCTTTTAAATACAACGGTTCTCTCGTTGTGGAGGGTGATATTGTGCTTTCGGAAGCTGACGTGGATCGTATGAAGCCATCAAACATCGTAGCCGTTGAGGAGCAGTACCATACTGACAACCTCGTGTCTTCACTGCCCCGGACTATTGATGTGTATGTAAGCACCAGCTTTTCATCCAAGTACTTTACTGCTGTAGATGCGGCCATTGCAAGGTACAATAGCGAAAATCTGAACCTTACCTTTCAGCGTGTGACCAGCTCAGGTGGAGCAGATATGGTGATCAATCCGTCCCCATGGTGGTACTACTGGTTCGGTATTCTGGGTTCTGCCGGTTTCCCTACAGCCGGTGGCGATCCTCACAACGAAATACTGCTGACCAGGCAGTATTACGACGGTGTAAGTGATATTGGTGCGCTAACCACTACTATTGCTCATGAAATGGGACATTGTATAGGCTTTCGCCACACTGATTATATGGACAGAAGCTATAGCTGCGGCGGAAGTGCTGACAATGAAGGTGATGGAGGTGTAGGCGCCAATCATACTCCGGGTACACCTACTACCCCAGATGCTGCTTCCTGGATGCTTGCATGCTCCGACGGGTCCGACAGACCATTTAACAACAACGACAAAACAGCGCTTGATTATCTTTACTAAAACCAACTGGAATAAAGCAGCTTGACCCAGAAACCCCACTCAATGTGGGGTTTCTTATTTTATATCTGTCATGTACACTTGTGGCTCACAGGCCTCACATATCACAGTCTGGGTCCTTAATTCATCCAGGCTACCAAAAACCCGCCGGCTGGTCAAAGCATCAAACCATCCTCCTTTGAATTGTATTTTACCACAAACCGCACAACGTTTTTCCTCAGCCTCGCTATCCTCTATAAAGCTTATCTCAGGGGTAATTTCACCAGTGCGAATTAAATCGTGCTCAATATGAAAAGTCCCGTCGCTTACCTTCGATACCATCATTTTCATAAATTGAGCCCTCGATGGGCCATCACATCTGTAATGCAAAATATAAGGTTTTCCCGTTACCCTGACCCTTGTTATCAAAGCATCCAAAAACATCCTTGCAGGATCTCCCTTGATATATTTCCATATCAATCTGCCCGAAATTTCATCACCTGTTAGCTGGCTGGCCTTATTCTTTCTTGCGAGCTCATCCCATGATTTGTCTGTCCTTATTATTCTGCAATTTATGTCTATCCAAATAGATGCCATTACCTGATGCTTAGTGCTGATTGTTAAACATTTCCACTAACAATTTCCATTCTTAGTGGTTTTAAAGGAAGAACAAAATTTTAAGAAAACTTGAATAAAAAGAAATCAGTCGAATATATAGTAGCTATCGGAGCATCGGCGGGAGGGCTTACTCCTCTTCAGGAATTGATCGACGCTCTACCCGAAAATATTAATAATTCTGCCATAATTATAGCCCAGCACCTTAGTCCTGAATACAAAAGTATGCTGGCAGAAATACTTAGTAGAAAAACCATACTTCCTACCACAGCCATTGCCGATGGTGTGGAACTAGAGCCTAATCATATATATGTTACCCCTCCTAACTGTGACGCCATACTGAAAGGCACACACCTGGAAATAGTAGAAACCAGTGCCGGAGGACCAAGACCAAGCATTGACAGGCTTTTCACATCACTTGCCAAAGAATATGGCAAGAAGGCGGCTGGTATTGTACTGTCAGGCACGGGGCAAGACGGAAGTAAAGGTGTGATGGCACTTCGCAGGGCGGGTGGCCTTACCATTTGCCAGAGCCTCGACACTTGTAAATACACAGGTATGCCTCATGCTGCCATTAGCACCGGAATGATCGATGCCATCCTATCCCCCAGAGAAATAGGGGAAAGTCTGCTTGATATGATCCATGGAAGTAGAAACAAGGTTTATGATGATGTACAGGATGAAAATAAAGAGAGCACCTTCTATGAATCGAGCGATGATATAAGCACTATTTTAAGCCTGCTCGAAGCTAAAATAGGAACCGACTTCAGCAATTATAAGGAGTCAACCATTATCCGAAGGCTGGAAAAGAGGCTGCATGATAAAAAATTTAATACGGTAGAGGCATACCTCAAATATATAAGAAACAATGAGGACGAACTTGATGAGTTCTTTAAATATCTGCTTATTGGTGTGACTTCTTTTTTCAGAGATAATGAAGCATTTAAAGCTCTGAAAATAGAAATAGAAGATCTTATCAAGCAAAAGAGCAAAGGCTCCAGACTCAGGGTGTGGATACCCGGCTGCGCCACAGGAGAAGAAAGTGTAAGCATAGCGATATTGATTAATGAACTGCTGATCAAGACAGGCAGGTATGACATCAAGCCGCAAATTTTCGCCACCGACATTAACACAAAAGCTTTAAAAACTGCACGGATAGGTATTTATAAGAAAGATAAGGTGGAAGTAATCCCTGCCAATTTGATTGATAAATATTTTGAGAAATACAATGAAGAGGAATACGAAGTTTGCCGGGACATCAAACAGATTATCCTGTATACCAAGCATGATCTTACTTCTAATCCTCCCTTTCTCAGGTTAGACCTGATCAGCTGTCGCAATTTGTTTATATACTTTAATCAGCGACTTCAAAATCATATTTTCCCTATTTTTCAATATTCACTGCTCCCTGGAGGAATTTTATTTCTGGGAAAGTCAGAGTCGGTTGGTAATTATAAAAACCTGTTCAGTACACTTAATGCAAAATACAGGATATTTTCGCGCAAAGAGCGAAGCTCCTTGAAACCGTTGCGACTGCCCTCTACCAAACCCCTGGTAGTAGATAAGAAGGTTTCCCCTAAGCTCAACCTGAAAAATGAATCACTTTCTCTTCATGAAATGGTCAAGGAAACGGTTTATAACACCTATGAACACCCATATGTAATAATTGATGAGAATATGGATATTCTGGAAATATCCGGTGATACCAACAGCATTTTGAAGATCAAACCTGGGCTGGCCAACATGAACTTGCTGAGGCTGATCTCAGAGGAACTCCAGATAGAAGCACGAGCTCTGACCATGCAGTCCATGAAATCCATGAAAATCGAAAAAGGTGGCCCCAGAAGATTTCATGATAAGGAAGAAAGCCACCTGGTAAGACTTATCGTGAAACCATTGATATATACCAAGCCCGGGCACCCATACTTTATGGTGATCTTTGAATCGTTTGATGGGGTAGAGCCTTTCTTTATTAATGTGGAAGAGGGTGGTGAAGCATTGCTGGAATCTCAGCGTAATCAGGAACTGCAATATGAACTGATCAGCAACAAGCAACATATGAATACATTGGTTCAGGAGCTTGAAACCACTAATGAAGAGCTACAGGCACTTAACGAAGAGTTGCAATCATCCAATGAAGAGCTACAGGCCTCCAACGAAGAGCTGGAAACCTCCAACGAAGAACTGCAGGCTACTAATGAAGAACTGGAGAATGCCTATGTAGACCTCAGAATCGCTTCACAGAAGCTTACCAGGCAAAAGCAAATGTGGGAAAAGCTTTCAGTAACATCTCCGGATCATATTGCAGTACTTAAAGGGGAAGACTTTATTTTTGAGTTTGCAAATCCGGCTTATAAAGCCCTTTTTCCAAACCGTGAGCTTGAAGGTCACTCCGTAATGAGTGTTATGCCAGAGCTTGCGGCACACGGGTTTATTGACATGCTGAACAATGTGCGTAAAAGTGGGAAAGCACATCATCAAAATGAGGCCACCATTACTATGGATTACAATGGAAATGGTGAGGAAACAAGGTATTTTAATTTCACCTATGCTCCGCTAAGGTACTCAGACCATGACAAGCCTGATATTATAATTTATGCCGTGGATGTAACAGAGCATGTCAGTAACCGCAAAAAAGCAGAAAACAGTGCAAAGTTCTTCGGTACACTGGCAGAATCCATGGCTCAAAAGATCTGGACTATTGACCCTGAGGGAGATATCTCATACATCAACCAAACCATGAGAAACTATTTTGGTTTTGATGGGCCTCCGGCAGACCTGAAGCTGACTGAGTATATTCATGAAGAGGATGCACAACATTCTCCCACGCTGACGAGGGAAGCCCGGCAAACGAAAGAAGGGTTTAAAAGACAATACCGCCTCAAGGATAAAAACGGGAAGTACAGGTGGCACCTGATCAGGAATACCCCACTTTTCAACAAAGATGAAGAAGAATTAGTGGTCTGGATATGTACAGCTACCGACATTCACGAGCAAAAGACAATTGAGGAAAAGAAAGATGAATTCATGAGTATTGCCAGCCATGAGTTAAAAACACCTCTGACCACAGTAAAAGCATACCTTGAATTACTGGAGGAAGTACTAAAAAAAGAAGATGCAGACACAGCGCGTCTATACGCCCAAAAAGCCTCCACCGGGCTAAACAAAATCAACTCACTGGTCTCCGACCTGCTGGATGTCACGCGTATACAGACAGGGAAGATGAAATTCAATATTACAGAGTTTGACTTCGATAAACTGGTAGAGCAGGCTGTAGATGATGCCCGGCCACTGAGCAATAATCACAAAATAATTCTCAAAGGTAAATCAGGGACTAAAATCAAAGGGGACGCCAACCGGCTTGAGCAGGTTATGGTCAACCTTATCAGCAACGCCATAAAGTACTCTAACAATGCAGACAAGGTATTAATCAATAACTTCAGGGAAGATGGCCATGTAGTGTTGGAGGTGGTTGATTATGGCCCGGGAATAAAACCTCAGTACAGAGAAAAAATATTTGAGCGTTTCTACCGCTTAAAAAAGAACCATGACTTTACTTCCGGGCTTGGTATAGGGCTGTACATTTCAAAGCAGATCATCAACCAGCACAACGGGAAAATTGGTGTAACTGACCATGATGTCAAAGGCAGTAAATTCTATGTTAGGCTGCCTGTTGATAACTAAAAATAACCCTAAAAAAGCAACTGAATGATTTTATACTCTTTCCTGGCAATAAGACCATTCCTGCCCGGGCATGGTTAATGCCAGTATATTACGATTTCGAACAGTTTAAAATGAAACATTAAATTTAAAAACATGCATTAAAAGAAGGCGATACTTTTTCATAAGTATCTCTTGTTAAGAAAGGAATTGCCAACAAAACTACTTTTGCGACAGGCGGTTGTATTTAAAAGTTTTCCATACAATCGTCAACGCAAACGATTTCGGGATTTTTTTGCCCTAAACGGTCGATTTGTAAGGAATAATGTCTTTACTTTCGTTCGAATTGCAGTAAGAAAAAAGCCGGATTTCGGGCATTTTTTAACTAACTTTAGATAAATGATAGTATCTCAATCATCATCAAAAACGAACTTAAGTACCAGCGTGGATAACCTTCTTCAGTTTGAGGAAAAGCATAATGGTCTGGAAGGAAAAACGGGCAGCTATCAGTTCAGGGTCCTGGTATACTCGTCAAATATAATTCGTATTCATATTACGGCCAATGAGCAATACGATGAGCATTCTTATGCCGTTATTGCCAAACCGGAATTTAATGATTTCAACCTGGAAGATTCAGATGACCTGTTGATACTCAGCACCAGCGCCATCGATCTTAAAATTGAAAAGCGTCCACTGCGATTTTCTTTCTTTGACAAACAAGGTAATGCCATTAATGAAGACGATAGTTTCGGTACTTCATGGATCGGTGAGCAGGTGACTACATATAAAAAGTTGCAGGAGGGTGAACGCTTTATTGGTCTTGGAGAAAAAACCGGACCATTGGATCGAAAGGGTCATGGCTACCAGCATTGGAATACTGATAGCTTTGCATATGGCCCCGAGAGTGACCCTTTGTATTGCTCCACTCCTTTTTATATTGGTCTGCACAATCAACTCTCTTACGGTATTTTTCTGGATAATTCTCACAAATCGCATTTCAATTTCGCAGCGTCCAACAACAGATTCTCCAGCTTCTCTGCCGACAGTGGTGATATGAATTATTATTTCATCCATCACGATTCAGTTGACGAGATCATACAATCATATACATACCTTACAGGCCGCATGTCTATGCCACCAATGTGGAGTATCGGGTATCAGCAGTGCCGGTACAGTTACTATCCTGATAAAGAAGCCTTAACTGTAGCCCAAACCTTCAGAGACAAGGATATTCCGGCGGATGTAATAGTATTTGACATCCATTATATGGAAAGCTACAAGATTTTCACCTGGGACAAGGTGAAATTTTCTGACCCTGAAAAAATGATCTCACAGCTCCGGGAGTTAGGCTTTCATGTTGTTGTCATGTGTGATCCTGGTATAAAGATCGAGGATGGTTACGAAGCCTATGAGGATGGTAAGAAAAAAGATGTTTTTCTCAAATATCCTGATGGCAGCTATTATTCCGGAGCCGTTTGGCCAGGCTGGTGCCACTTCCCTGACTTTACAAATCCTAAAACCAGGGATTGGTGGAAAGATAAATTAAAGGGATACGTAGAGATGGGCGTTCATGGCTTCTGGAATGATATGAACGAAATAGCCACGTGGGGGCAGATGATGCCAGAGCTCATAGAGTTTGACCTGGAAGGCAGCAAAGGAACAACACGTAAAGGCCGCAATATATACGGTATGCAGATGGCCAAAAGCACATTTGAGGGAGCAAAACATCACCTTAATGGCAAAAGGCCCTTTAATCTCACTCGTGCAGGTTTCTCTGGTGTACAACGCTATTCGGCAGTATGGACCGGCGACAATGTAGCCAACGATGAGCATATGCTTGTAGGTGTAAGGCTGGTAAACAGTATGGGGCTCACGGGTATTCCATTTGCTGGTTATGATGTAGGGGGATTTGTAGGAAATTCCAGCGAACACTTATTCGCACGATGGGTACAACTAGGTGCCTTCTCCCCTTTCTTCAGAGGCCATAGCATGATTAACAGCCGCGACTCCGAACCCTGGGCATACGGAGAAGAGGTCGAGGAGATATCGAGGAATTATATCAGATTGCGCTACAAATTAATGCCATATATTTACAGCGCATTCTACGAATCTGCCCAAACCGGCACACCGATAGCCAGAAGCCTTGCCATTGATTATAGCCATGATAGCAAGATCTTCGATAAGCTTTATCACAACCAATATATGTTTGGAAAAAACATACTTGTGGGGCCTGTAGAAAGCACCAAAGACCTGACAAAGGTTTACTTGCCTGAGGGTGAATGGTACGAATTCTTCACTGACAGACATTATCATGGTAAACAGGAAATTGTAGCCGAATGCCCTATTGAAAGGTTACCTTTATTTGTAAAAGCATCATCCATAATTCCTGTAAGTCCGAAGGCCGGATTCAATACCACGGATCTTGGAGATACCCTGGAACTTCACCTTTATGCAGGCAAAGAAATATCATCATTCACCTACTATGAAGATGATGGTGACTCTTATGAATACCAGCAGGGCAACTACCACAAACGTACCATACAATACAACCCTGAAAGTTCATCCATAAAAATATCCAAAGCGGAAGGTGCTTTCAGTTCCCGATATAAGCATATAAAAATATGTTTCCATGGTTTCAGCCCTGATTCAGCAACAGTAAATAACGCGGCTGCCACGCCTGAGACACACGATTATCAGTTCATACTACCGATTTCAAACTTTGATCCTATTTACACGGAGCCTAACACGAGGCTGGTAGTAAAAGACCTCCGGATGGTGTCTTTTGACAACATCAATGAAGAAATAGAGGTCAGATGGTAAAGGACTGATTTGAAATATTACTACATTAACCCACTCAATCCCATTATGAAGAAATATAGCTTACACTTTTTAACGCTTGTGCTGGCAGGCATTTGCGCCTGTACCCCTGCCGAAAAGAGCAATAAGGAGACAAAAAGGACCGAAGAGCCGAAAGAAGCCACATTTCCGCAACTGGCCGGCAATATGACCATCTATGAAGTCAACATTCGCCAGTTTACACCTGAAGGCACTTTCAAAGCCTTTGATGAGCATCTGCCAAGAATAAAAGAGCTCGGCACAGAGATATTATGGTTTATGCCCATACAGCCGATCGGAGAGAAAAACAGAAAGGGAACACTCGGCAGTTATTATTCGATCAAGGATTATGAGGCTGTCAATCCTGAGTTTGGCACGCTGGAAGACTTCAAAGCCACAGTAAACAAAGCGCATGAGTTGGGTATGTATGTTATACTCGACTGGGTGCCCAACCATACCGCATGGGATCACCCGTGGATTACGGAACATCCGGAATATTACGCCAAAGACAGTTTGGGAAATATTACTTATGAGGCAGACTGGACAGACATTGCCCTGCTGGATCACACAAAGCCTGAAACCAGAAAGAAAATGATCGATGCCATGAGATTCTGGATTGATGAAACGGATATTGACGGCTTCAGGTGCGACCATGCCGGCCATGAGATCCCGCTCTACTTCTGGGAAGAAGCCACTGCGGCCCTTGATCCCCTGAAAGACCTGTTTTGGCTTGCCGAATGGGATGAGCCCAGAATGCACCTCGAACTGGATGCCACTTACAACTGGAGTATACTGCACGCAACCGAAGATGTCGCTAAAGGAGAGCACTCAGGAGACGATCTGTACGAGTATATTGAAAAGGACCTTGCCCATTACGGACATAGCCCTTTCAGGCTGCTGATGATTACCAACCACGATGAAAACGCCTGGGCCGGTACCGTATTTGAGCGATATGGAGAAGGTCACAAAGCCTTTGCGGTCTTTACATTTACCATTTACGGCATACCTATGATCTACAGTGGCCAGGAAGTAGGGCTTGATAAAAGACTTGCCTTCTTTGAAAAAGACAGCATCAACTGGCAGGATAAAAAGGGGCTGACCGACTTCTACAAAAAACTCATAAGTCTGAGAAAGAACAATACGGCTTTATGGAGCGGCCAATATGGTGGAGTACCTGTAAAAATAGATGTTGACAACAAAAACGTACTGGCATATAGCAGAAAAAAGGATGGGAACGAAGTGCTGGTTATTCTCAACCTCAGCAATCAGCAGCAGGAAGTTGCGCAGAACGCTGAACTATCCGGCTCACACCAAAACTATATGACCGGAGAGCAGGTAGACCTATCTGCCCTTAAAACTTTAAAACCTTACGAGTACATAGTAATTATTAAATAGTAAATAACGACTGCCTTTACTGATCAACTAGAGAGGCAGTTTTTGTTTCAACCTACCTATAAAACTGAAAAATGGAGAAGGTATCCCTTACATCTGAAAAACCAAAATTAAGCTTTTGGCAGATCTGGAACATGAGCTTCGGCTTTTTAGGCATCCAGTTTGGTTTTGCCCTGCAAAATGCCAATACCAGCCGTATCTTTGAAACATTAGGCGGAGACACCAAAAATCTTGCATTCTACTGGTTGGCAGCCCCTGTTACCGGCCTGCTGGTGCAACCGATTATCGGATATTACAGTGATAAAACCTGGCATCCGAAATGGGGACGCCGAAGACCCTTTTTTGCCATAGGTGCCATTCTGGCATCAATAGCATTGATCATTATGCCCAACTCGCCCTCTTTATGGATAGCGATTGGTATGCTTTGGATCATGGATGCCTCTATAAACATAAGTATGGAGCCATTCAGAGCTTTTGTTGGCGATATGCTCCCTCCTTCTCAGCGAACTACCGGATTTGCCATGCAAAGCTTCTTCATTGGTATCGGTGCAGTAGTAGCTTCCGCTCTCCCATGGATGTTTACAAATTGGGTCGGTTTATCAAATACTGCCACTGCCGGAGAAATCCCGGAGTCTGTTAAATGGTCATTTTATGTAGGAGCCGTTGCCTTTTTTGCAGCTGTAATGTGGACTGTGTTCTCAACCAAGGAGTACCCTCCTGATAAAGAAGATCTTAACCCGGAGAAAAAAGAAGAGCCGATACAAATCAGATATGCTCCAAGTGTATACCTGAAAATCGGCCTGGCCCTTTTAGGCATAGCTGTTTTGTTAACAGTATGGTTTTATTCTCAGCAATTGGATCCTCAGCTATATGTATTATGCGGAGTGGTATCTGTATTTGGTTTATCTTACTTTGTTGCAGCTTTATTTATGAGAAAAAACTTATACCGCAATGGCTTTGTTCAAATAGTCCGTGACTTTCAAAATATGCCTAAAACCATGATCCAGTTGGCTTTTGTTCAATTCTTTTCATGGTTTGCCCTGTTCGCCATGTGGATCTATACTACATCGGCTGTTACAAGCCATATATACCTCTCCACCGACACAACAAGCCTCGCTTATAACGAGGGTGCAGACTGGGTATCCCTTCTTTTTAGCGGATACAATGGTGTAGCAGCTATCGCAGCCTTGCTACTTCCCTATTTAGCAAAGCTAACCAGCCGTCGAATCACCCATCTGCTAGCCTTAACATGCGGAGGACTTGGACTTATTTCCTTTTATTTTATAAATGACCCGGACTGGTTGATCCTATCCATGGTAGGTGTTGGTATAGCTTGGGCAAGCATACTTTCTGTACCTTACGCCATGCTTTCCTCTGCATTGCCTGCTAAGAAGATGGGATACTATATGGGCATCTTCAATTTCTTTATCGTCATCCCCCAGATTGTAGCGGCAAGCGTTTTGGGATTTCTGATCTCAACCTTCTTCAATAGTGAATTTATCTATGCTTTGATCATAGGTGGTGCTTCTATGATACTGGCGGGCCTGCTTTGTCTCGGTGTTAATGACAAGGACGAAGTGCTTATGAAAGAAAATGCAGCCTGATTAAAATCGCAGTATGTGTGAAGGTAAATTCTGCTAAGGCTTTATAAATTGGCATCAATTATGTTAATTGTAGCATTTAAAAGTCTTAGCATATAAGTAGTTTTAAAGCCGTCTTGCTTCCGTGCACTACATTTAAAGCTACCTTTATATGCCGGCTGGAAACTTACTTGCATATGAAAAAAATTTACTTTTTGTTATTACTTCTCACACCTCTGTTACTTACAGATTGCACCTCTGGTAAGAAGGCATTTGAGCAGGGAGACTATTATGAGGCAGTTTTAAAAGCGGTTAACAGGCTACGCCAAAAACCTGATCATAAAAAGTCCAGGGAAACCCTGCGCAGAGGCTATCCACTTGCACTTGAGACCATTGAGCAAAGTGCTGCCAACAGCCTGGCCAGCAATGCTCCATTTAAATATCGTGATGCACTCAGGAGGTATCAGCAAGTCAATGTCATGTATGAGGAGATCAGAAGATCACCCGGAGCTTTAAGGGTCATCCACAATCCGAAAAATTATTATGACAAGCTGCCAGAGCTTAAAGAGAGAGCTGCCAGCGAAAGTTATGAAGCCGCTATGATCGCATTAAACCGTGAAACGCGCGAAGATGCTAAAAAAGCATACTTCCTTTTCATCGATGTGCAGGAATATGTCCCTGGCTACAAGGATGTGCAAAACAAAATAGAAGAAGCGCACTTCATGGCCACATTGAAGGTTGTAGTGGAGCAAATACCCGTTCACTCGAGATTCCGGCTCAGCGCGGCCTTTTTTCAGGATAAAATAGAGGAATACCTTCATTCTCAATTCAGAAGCAACCAGTTCGTTCGGTTCTATACTCCACGCGAAGCTGAGAAAGAGCAACTGCCTTTTGTTGACCAGTACCTGAGACTTGAATTTGATGAATTTACCGTGGGTGAAACTCATGTAATCAAGGAAATTGAAACCTATAGCAAAGATAGCGTAAAGGTAGGCACCGTCGTAATCGAAGGAGAGAAAGTTGATGCTTATGGAACCGTAACTGCAAAACTGACAACCTGGAGAAAAGAGGTAATTTCAAAAGGTATCGTTAGTATGCGGGTTTTTGATGCACAATCAGATGCTGTGCTCACCCATAGAAAATTCAATGGAGAGTTTGTTTGGTTTTCCAAATGGGGCACATTCAGTGGCGATGAGCGCGCATTGAGTGATGAACAAATAAAGATCTGTAATAACTCAGAAGTTCCTCCGCCACCACCTCAGGATTTGTTCATTGAATTCACAAAACCGATTTACGATCAACTCACGTCAGCAGTTAACTCTTTTTATTCACGTTATTGAGTTTGAGGTAATAAAGAAAGCCTTCAGGTTATTGGTTAAACCTGAAGGCTTTCTCATATTATAAAAAGTATTTAATTAACTCTTCTTTTTATATCCGTTCCTGGGTTTTCTTGACCCTTTAAATCCACCGGCCCGTCGTTTCTTAGGCTGATAAACAGGGGCTTCGCCAAGTGATGCAGGGACTTTTCCTTTGGGAACAGGTGACCCCAAGAGTTCTTCTATACCCAAAAACTTGCCTTGCTCCTTTTCATTGATAAAGGTAAAAGCCACCCCTTTTGAAGCTGCCCTTGCAGTTCTCCCAATTCGATGAATATAGTCTTCCCCATCATTAGGTACATCATAGTTAATCACCAACTCTATATCTTCAATATCAATACCTCGTGACATAATATCGGTGGCCACCAATATATTAAGTTTTCTGTTTTTGAAGCTCCTCAGCACCTGCTCTCTTTCAGTTTGATCAAGGTCAGAGTGAATATCTTCAGCCTGAAATCCAAGCCCTTTTAATTCCTTTGCCAATTGCTTTGCACTGCTTTTGGTACTGCAAAAGACAATGACACTTTGTAGTTTTTTAGCCTGTAGCAGATATTTAGCCAAAGGAATCTTCTGGTTGTCATAAACAGCAAAAGCTACTTGCAGAATACGCTCAGCGGGCTTTGACACTGCTATATTGATCTCTACAGGTTCGTGAAGGATTTTCTTGGCCAGCTCCCTGATCTTTGGAGGCATCGTGGCAGAAAACAACAGGTTTTGTCGTTGTTTTGGAAGATAAGAGATAATCTTCATCAGATCGTCATAAAAGCCCATGTCCAGCATCCGGTCGGCCTCATCGAGAATAAGGTGCTGTAGCTGATCAACCTTTACATAGCCCATGTTCAGATGGGCAATTAAACGCCCGGGGGTGCCTACAATTACATCAGCCCCCTCAGAAAGCGCCTGCTTCTCACGTGTAAAAGAGCTACCATCGCCACCCCCGTAAACAGCTATAGAACTGACTGATGTAAAATACGACAATCCTTCCATTTGCTGATCAATCTGAACAGCCAGCTCCCTGGTGGGAACTATGATGAGTGCTTTGATATGATTATCATCATGGTCACCCGATAAAATCTGGTGAATGACCGGTAGTAAGAACGCTGCCGTTTTGCCCGTACCAGTCTGGGCCGACGCAATCATGTCTTTACCACTTAAAATCTCTGGAATTGCCTGCTCCTGAACCGGAGTAGCATTTTCAAAACCAATGGCCTCAATCCCCTCTAACAGGCGATTATCCAGGCCCAAATCTTTAAATTTCAATATTTACATTATTTAAAATCAACGGCGCCAATACTTCGCAGTACCTCCCGACAGCCTATGCTATCTTCAATTTGCGCAAGATACTCAAATTTATTACATAATCGTTGCCGACAAAATATTATCATTGCACTGTAATTACAAATTATATCAACAAAAAAATCCGTTTCATGTTTAAACAACTCATTTTTGATTGTGATGGCGTACTCGTAGATACAGAAATAATAGCAGCTGAGGTCATGACCAAAGCCTTCACTCAGTGCGACATTCACATCTCTGTTGAAGATTATTTAAGTACTTATACAGGCAAGACCATTTCTTCAATATTCAATTCATTACTATCTCCGGATCAACTGCAAAAGATAAATCTCAAGGAGTTTACCCACCAATGTGATGTGGATATTTATAACCAGCTTAGGCCGGTGAAGGGCATGCAGGACGTAGTTAGAACCTTACCATTTCCTAAAGCAGTGGTATCAAACAGTAGTTTATGGCAGGTTAAAAAGGCGGTTAAACACATCGGCCTCGAGGATATTTTTAAAGAGAAATTCTTTTCCTCTGAAATGGTAGCAAACCCCAAGCCCTGGCCTGACATTTATCTTCATGCTGCAAAAACCCTGGAAGTAAACCCTGAATATTGCCTGGTTGTGGAGGACAGCAAGAGTGGTGTTAAAGCGGCCGTTGATGCGGGTATGACGGTAATAGGCTTTACGGGGGCCAGCCATATACGCAGCGGACATGCGGATATCCTGATGGAGATTGGTGCCAGTCATGTGGCCTCCTCTCCTGACGAACTAAAGGAGCTTGTAGCCACACTCACCTCTTAATAAAAAACCTTCCCCTTTTATGGAGAAGGTTTTTCACTTCTTATTCATTTTGAGTTGCCCCGGTCTCTCTTATTTATATGTTGTGATGTCTGTAGCAAACATCATAATTTTTGCTGTAGAACCGTCCCTGTTTCTTATTGGAGCGTAGCTCTCCTTGAGGAACCTGGTTTTACCGGACTTGTCAAGTCTTTTATATTCGCCTTCTTTTAACTGACCTGAAGAGAGGTCCCTCCAGAACTGCTTATAGTCATCCGAAGTCTTTTCTTCCTTAGTTACGAATATTCTATGGAACTCACCCACCAATTCGTCCTTGCTATATCCCATCATATCAAGGAAGTTACGGTTTACATTCACTATTTTACCCTCAGGGTCAAACTCTATGGTTGCTACGGCCTGATTAATGGCATCCATGGTATTTTCAGCCTCAGCCTGACCTCTTTGCATCTCTTCCTGTGTGGCCTGCAGCTCTTCCATATTCTGTCTCATCTCCTCTTCCTGCGATCTCATTTGCTCAGTCATTTCCTGAGATTCTTCAAGCAGGCTCTGAGTTTTGGCATTGATCTTAACTGAAGACACAGTTGAAGCGATCGTTTCGGCAATCTTTTCAACAAAATCTATTTCGTGCTCTTCAAAAGCATTGAATGAAGCAATCTCCACCACACCATAGATCTCTTCGTTAACTTTCAGCGGCACGATCAGTATACTTTTAGGGTTAGCATCTCCAAGCCCTGAGGTGATCTTAATGTAGTTATCAGGCACTTCCGTTAAATAGATGGTATCCATTTCCAACCATACCTGACCGGCAAGGCCTTCACCTTTATATACTTTTTGGTTAAGGTACTTTTTCTTGTCCCATGCGTAGACTGCCATTAAGGTCATAAAAGGATCATCAGAGCCATCGTCCTCTATAATATAAATTCCACCCTGATTGGCCCTCATGTATTTGACCAGGTTACGGATAATATCATCGGCAAGCTTGCTGATGTTATCATTGTTCTTTCTAAGGATATCACCAAATTTGGCAAGGCCTTCAGTAGACCAGTTTCTCTTCTTGTCCTCTTCAGCAACACGCGAAAGGTTCTCCCTCATTTCCAGAAGGGCATTACCCAACACATCATGGTCACTTAGCGGTTTAAATTCAGAATCGTAGCTTCCCTTACCTATGTTTTCGGCAAACAAAGTAGTAGATCTCAAACCATGTATGAGACTATCCATTGCAGCCGCCATTTCCCCTATCTCGTCATTGTTAAACTTGCGTCCCGAATCGTCCACAAGCTCTCCTTTACCCAGCTTGACCACCACATCCTTGATATAATTAATCGGTCGCGTAATGGATCGGGCCATCACAAAGGCCATGAACAGGCCTAATGCAACGATAATTACTCCCAAAATGATCGTAATATTCCTCAATTGGTCGGCAGCAGTTTTCAAATCAGCATCAGACTCCTCAGTCACCTCCTGTTGCATTTCAGCAATCTTGTCAAGCATGGAGATGATGGATGATGTCAGGGGGATAACCTGGCTTTCAATGGCGTCCTCTGCCAGAAGTTTCGTTAGCGGATCCTCATAATTTTCAAAGGTCACCAACTGTCCCATTACTTCTTTCTCTACTTTTAACAGCTTGTCAAACTCCGTGAAAACAGAGTCCATTAATTGTCTTTGACTATCAATTTCCCAGTTTACCATCAGCCCGGTGATCTCATCCTTCAGCTCAGGGTAGTCAAATTCGTGCAGGTCCCTCAGAGCATCCTTGTCATCAGTGTTGCTTTGCAGATACACCCAGTTGGTAATAAGCATTTTAGATCTGGTCACCAAAAGGATAAAGTCATTAATCGCTTCTTTAGACGGCCTTATCACCTCAGAAGAACGGTTTACTACCTGATCAATCACATTACCATTGTAAAAAATGATCGAAGCATTGACAACAAACAATACTATGAGGATGAGAAAACCACCAAAAATCTTATTACCAATTTTGAATTTCATCTTTCGCATATAGCTGAATCTGTAGATTAAATATTGTTACTTAATTCTTAATTATATAATAATGGCTAACCGGGTTAGCTCTGTTGATACTTTCAGGTCAGCCCGATCCATTGCTGCCCTGTTTAGTTCAAAAGCGAGCTTGCCATTTCGGATTACAAAATTAATGTTGCTCCCCTCTTTTCCCATGCCTTCTTCCTCAGTTATTATCATGGTATTTTTGTTCTTTAGTTTAGACAAAAGCCCCTGCAACTGATTACCTGACTCTTTAGACATAAACAATATGTCACTATTGGCCACTTCGTTTACCGAGTTAAACTTTTTTATCACAATGGTGCGGTTTCCTGCTTTTTTAACTTCCGCCATTTTCTGAAGGTGCGGGATCAAAGGTGAGTCTCCCAAAACGCCTATAACAAAATCGGAGGAAGTATCTCCTCCGGGCCATTGGATGTAGCGAATGAAACTATAGATATAAACAGAATGTAATTGATAATTTTGCGCCTGCACGGCAAGGCCAACAAATAAAAATGTAAGAATAAAAAATAGCTTTCTCATGAATTGAATGGCTTAAAGCACAACTCTCTACTTTGTAAAGTAAACTTCATTTATTTTAATTTCAAAAAATAACTCCAAAATAGCAATTTAAAAGGTAAATACATCAAATCTGTGCGAAGTTTGCTAAAATAGTTTTTGTCTTTGAAAAGACATAATATGGCAAATGACTATATAATAGAAACTTTAATATACAAAAACAGTTTGTAATATTTAACGTAAGTATGAGTGTTATGAAAATTTTAAATACCCCCTTTGTTTTGCTTATTTTAACACTGGTGTTTAGCCTTGTATCATGCAGTAAAGGGCAAGAGGCAAGAAAAACTATTGAGAGAAATAAAAAGGATAAAATAATGAAGTCAGAAGAAGAATGGAAAAAAGAGCTTACCTCGGAAGAATATCATGTTCTTAGAGAGAAAGGCACTGAAAGAGCATTTACCGGGAAGTACTGGGACAATCACAAAGATGGTGTTTACTACTGCGCTGCATGCCATCAGAAGTTATTTGATTCTGACACCAAGTTTGAGTCTGGTAGCGGCTGGCCAAGCTTCTATGAACCCATAGACGACGAAAATGTGGAAATAATAAAGGATACCAGCCTCGGTATGGTTCGGGAAGAAGTGGTTTGCTCCAGATGTGGCGGCCACCTTGGCCATGTTTTCCCCGATGGCCCTGAACCTACAGGACTAAGGTACTGCATTAACTCGGCAGCAATGGATTTTAAGGAAGAAAAATAAAAGAATAAGGGACGATTGATCGTCCCTTATTCTTTTATTTCCGGTTTAATCCACAAGTGACTGTACCAGTGCCATTTCCCCTCTGCGGAACGGATGGTAACCGTATAGAGAGTTCTCCTTCTTTTAAGCGGCTGCCTGGCAGTCAATTTCACCTTCAAAGGGTCCTCACGCAAGATTTGCACATTACAACTACCACTCTGTACAAAGCATTGCAACGAAGAGGTATTTAAACCTTCATTCATGAAATCAATTTCAATGGAAGGCGGATCATTTGTTACGAGTACGGACGCAGGTATTTCTTCTTTTATTCGAAGTGGCTCCATGCCGGCCTTCTCAGCAAAGCCATTGATATCTGCATAAGCATCAGCCATCGGAAACCTGGGCAAGGCAAAATAATCACCATGGCTATTCATTACTCCTGAGTTCTGAGCTGCTGCCGACTCAAAACCCATTTCCTCTATTACCTTTTTCATTTCAGGAGAAAACTCTCCATAAGGATAGGCAAATGCCGCAGGTTCCAGATCCAGACGCTCCCGAATCATTGCCTGCGCCTGCCTGACATCTTCTCTGAATTTTTGAACGCGTTCATGCTCCGGAATATTCAAAAAATAAGCATGTGAATGGCTATGGTTGCCTATCTCCACACCTTCACCGGATATCTTCCGTAACTCATCCCAATCAAGGTAGCCCCCTCCTCCCACTGTTTCAGTGTTAACAAAAAGCGTGGCAGGGTATCCAAACTTTCGCAACAGTGGCATAGCTCCTGACAGAAAGGTATCGTAGCCGTCATCCACCGTAATAACTGCTACTTTCATATTACTATCACCTGTCCGTAGATACTTCACTGCATCAGACAGAGTCATTACGGTAAATTGATGCTCTTTAAGATATTTCAGGTGCGCGGCAAAATCAGTAAGACTTACATTGGTTGAAGGATATCTGTTATCTCCAAAACGGTGGTAAACAAAGCAAACTACTGACCTGTTTCCCGTTACCGGCTCGCTGACTACTGCTTTTTCTGATGAACCGGAATTACAGGCTGAAGTGATGGATAACAAAACAAATATCAATATTAACCTCATTGACTTTTTTTAAAGAATGATATGATTTTCGCTGTTGTAGTATGATGGGTCCAGCTTCAGGCTGTCGTATTGCGTAAGGTTGTTCTTCCGCATTACCATATTCAACCTGGAAACATAGGTATAGCGTAACTCTGAATAGTTTTTCAGGAAGTAGGTAAGCTGATAAGGATCCTTTACTTTTAACCGCTGCTGGCGATAGTTTCCGTAAGCGTTGGCCCGGGAAAGGGTAAGAAAATAATCTTTAATGGAACCTCTTAAGTCGGGATACTTACGCAAGAATATGGCCTGGTCTCCCCGGCTTTGAGATGCCATAATCCTGTCTTCGTCAGGGTTATATGACCAAACGCCAAAAATATTATTAGCTTCGTTAAAAAACCGTGAACTGCCCCAACCACTCTCAATTGCAGCCTGCGCAAGCACAATACTTGTTGGGTGCGTTGCCATGCGGTTATAAAGGTCCTCCGGACTGTTGGCCTTAAACTCTTCCATTTTAGTATCAAAAAATGCTTTGTCTTCACCACTAACCGGATCGTCATTCTTCATCTTCCAAATTATATTGCCAACACGAGCCCTTTCTACTGCGAGGTTATGCTTTACCAATAGAATTGAAGGTAACAGCATTTCAATAAATTTCTGTTTCTTTTTCTTTACAGAAAGTCTGCTAAAATCAATTCTGTTATCATACAGTACCGGCCTTACCCACTTACCTGTCACAGGTTTAATATCCTCCGGAGTCTCAGCTATAATAAATGCAGGCTTTAGTATAGGGTCAGAACACCCCATAATCAAAGCCAGCAACAACATGAAGTAAATATTCTTATATTTTATTCGTACAATATACTGTTTCAACATTTTCCAAAGTTACATCTCTTTGCGATAATAAAGATGATAAGTCCATCTTTCACGATTTCAATAAACATATTATATCTTCGCATCTACACATACAAATACATAAGTCTTGAAGTACGATATAATTGTAATAGGCGCAGGGATTGTTGGTCTAGCTACAGCCCTAAAGATAAAAACAAAAAAACCTGCCCTTAGGTTATTGGTGATTGATAAAGAAGATAAACCCGCAGCGCATCAGACCGGGCATAATAGTGGGGTGATACACTCCGGGCTCTACTATAAGCCCGGAAGCCTGAAAGCTACCAATTGTATAAACGGGTATCACCAACTCATTGCTTTTTGTGATGAGAATGGAATTGACTATGACCTCTGTGGAAAAATTGTAGTGGCTACCTCCAAAGAGGAAATCCCATTGATGCATAACTTGTTCAAGCGAGGTGAACAAAACGGCCTTACTAATATGAAGCTTTTGAAAGCTGATGAGTTGAAAGAATACGAACCACACGTAAATGGACTTGAAGGAATTTTCGTGCCTCAAACGGGTATTGTTAATTATAAAGTTGTCGCTCAAAAATATGCAGCGCTCATCCGTGAAAAAGGTGGAGACATCCATCTTGGCGAAAGAGTTGTTGGCATCCACACAGGAACTACAGAAAGCACTGTGGCCACAGACAAAGGTACATATACTACCAAGCTGGTCGTAAACTGCGCAGGATTGTATTCTGACAAAGTGGCTGCATTTACCCATCAAAAAATTAATGTTAAGATCATACCGTTCAGAGGTGAATATTACAAACTGAATGCGAATAAGGAAGGATTGGTTAAAAACCTGATCTACCCTGTCCCGGATCCTAATTTCCCGTTTCTTGGGGTTCATTTTACGCGTATGATGGAAGGAGGCGTTGAAGCCGGCCCCAATGCTGTGCTTGCATTTAAGCGGGAAGGATACAAAAAAAGCGACATAAGTGTGAAGGAACTTGGGGAATCTCTTGCCTGGCCGGGTTTTCAGAAAGTAGCCATGAAGTACTGGAAAACAGGCATGGGTGAGATGTACAGATCGTTTTCAAAGGCAGCATTTACCAAAGCCCTGCAAAAACTGTTGCCTGAGATCAGGGAAGAAGACTTGCAACCTGGCGGAGCAGGTGTCCGAGCTCAGGCCTGCGACCGTAACGGAGGCTTAATAGATGATTTTCTGATCCTTGAAAATGAATATGCCGTAAACGTATGTAACGCGCCATCTCCTGCGGCTACTTCTTCGCTATCCATCGGTGACACCGTATCCAATCTTGCGCTGAAACGTTTTTAATAATTGACCAAAGGCTAATTCGAATATGCTTACCACCAACGAACTTGCACGATACCAGCGCCATCTTACCTTACCACAGTTTGGACAGGCAGGACAGGAAAAACTCAAAACTTCAAAAGTTTTGGTAGTAGGCTCCGGGGGCCTGGGTAGTCCGGTCTTGCTTTATCTGGCGGCTGCAGGTGTAGGTACCATTGGTATTGTGGATTTCGACCAGGTAGATGAAACTAACTTACAGAGGCAGGTACTGTTTCAGCAAATTGACATCGGAAAATCAAAAGCACGGCTTGCTGCGGAAAAATTGAAATCACTCAACCCGTACATTGATGTTGAAGTACACGAAATCCGCCTGACCTCTGAAAATGCACTGGACGTGCTGAAAAATTATGACCTGATCATCGACGGGACTGACAATTTCCCAACAAGGTACCTCGTCAATGATGCCTGCACCATGCTGGGTAAACCTTTTGTATATGGCTCTATTTTCAGGTTTGAGGGGCAGGTGGCTGTATTTAATTATCAAAATGGGCCAAACTACAGAGACCTTTACCCGGAACCACCGGAACCTGAATCTGTACCCAACTGCGCTGAAGGTGGCGTTATAGGAGTGCTTCCCGGCATAATCGGATCCATGCAAGCCAACGAAGCCATTAAGGTATTAGCAAAGATTGGGCAGCCACTTTCAGGAAAGATACTTATCTTCGATGCGCTGAGCATGCAAAGCAGGATCATTAAAATTAACAGAAATAAAAACGCTCCCGTAATTGACAAACTCATAGACTATGAAGAGTTTTGTTATGGGCCTAAAACCACAAAAATCATGAAAGAAATTACCGTACAAGAGCTGAAATCACTTCAGGAGTCAGGTGAAGACTTCCAGTTACTTGATGTTCGCGAACCACATGAATATGACATTGCCAATTTGAACGGTGAACTTATCCCTATGCAGCAGGTACCTGAGGCCGGAGATAAAATAGCCCGGGATAAAAAGGTAGTGGTACATTGCCGCAGCGGGGCGAGAAGTGCTCAGGCTATTCAGTACTGGGAAAGCAAGTATGGCCTTGATAACTTGTACAACCTTAAAGGAGGTATACTGGAATGGGCCAGACAAATTGACTCTGAAATGCAGCAGTATTAAGAATGGAGGGCAGAAAATCTATTGGAATAATCGGCATGGGCTGGGTTGGCAGTAGTGTTGCCATCTCTATACTCCATTCCGGCATAGCCAATGAACTGCTGCTTTATGACATAAAAACAGAAATTGCCGAGGGTGAAGCCATGGATCTGAGCCATGGCTCCTCCTTCTACCCCACCGCCAGGGTTAGGGCCACCACCATTGAGGAAATGATGAACACGGAAGCAATTGTGATTGCTGCCGGCCGTGGTGGAAAGCCCGGAGAAACGAGGCTTCAGCTGCTGAATGAAAATGTAATTATTGCCCGCGAAATAGCCTTTAAATTAAAAAATTATCAGGGCATTATAGTCGTGGTTTCCAACCCAGTCGATGTACTTACATACTTCTTTCAAAAATTTTCAGGACTGCCAGAATCAAGGGTGATCGGTACAGGGACTATGCTGGATACCGCCCGCCTGAAAGAAATTCTTGGAAAACACCTTCATCTTGATCCGCGTAGTGTTCACGCCCAGGTGGTGGGTGAGCATGGCGACTCTGACGTAGTGTTATGGTCGGGCGCAACTGCAGGGGGAACAGACCTGAGAGCCTGGCCTGGCTGGACATCGGAAAAAGAAGATACGATAGCTGAACAGGTCCGCACGGCTGCACAGGAAATTATAAAAAGAAAAGGTGCCACCAATCATGCCATAGGTTTGGTTACGGCTACATTATTGAAATGGATACTAAGGGGTGAAAGAAGGATCATCACACTGTCCCGTGTTATGCCTGATGCTTTGGGGTTAGGTAAAGTTGCTATTTCTCTCCCTGCCATTGTCGGCACTGATGGAGCCACTGAAATTCTGATCCCTAAGATGTCAGATACGGAGCGGGAAAAACTAAAGACTTCAATCGGTGTGATACAACAGGCCATTGCTTCTGTGGATCAGGGTTAGGAAACAAGAAACAGAGCGCTGGCCATAAACTAAGAATTCTAATCCGGTAAGGTATTCAAAACTTCCTTTAAAAATTCGTTAAAGTCAAAATCACCTCTCTTGGTAAGCCCTAGCCGTACAATAACTGCTTTTTTTGACGGAACTATAAAAACACGCTGCCCCTCAAACCCATTCATGCTAAATATGTCAGTGGGTGCATCCGGGTACCACCGATCAGAAGGGTCACCTACGGCTCCGGCATTCAGCCAGAAATGAGCGCCATACTCTCCCCGTTTTGCTCCGGGTGTTGGAGTTGAAGAATATTTAACCCAGCCTTCGGGAAGTATTCTTTCACCATTCCATACGCCGTCGTTCAGATAAAGCAGCCCAAATTTTGCCCAATCTCTGGGTGTAGCATACATGTATGAGGAGCCTACATAGACACCTGAGGCATCTGGTTCGATAACGGCACTGGTCATACCGAGTTTATTAAACAGCCTTTCATAAGCAAAACTATAATAATCACTATTCACATTCTGCCTTACTATCAGAGAGAGAATATTAGAAGTTCCGCTTGAATAATACCATTTAGTGTCGGGCGGATTTTCCAGCGGAAAACCTGCAGCAAAAACCCCCATGTCAGCCTGCTTAAACAACATATTGGTAGCGCTGCTGGGACCGGAATATTCTTCCTCCCACTCCAGACCACTGCTCATTCTTAGCAGGTGGTCAATGGTTATTATACCTCTTGCATCTCCCTCCGCTTTCCACAGCTCTATCGGTGCAGGTTGATATAAATGAAGTTTTCCATCCTTTATGAGAAGGGAGATCAAGGCGTTAGTCACACTTTTAGTCATAGACCATCCCATTTGCGGAGTGGTACTGTCATACCCGTCGGCGTATTGTTCCAATATCAATTTGCCATCGTGAATAACTACAACAGCCCGCGTATTTTGGGGATGCTCTTTATCCGGCTCCTGAAATGCTTTACCTACAGCTTTTTTCAAGGCCTTCATATTTATCGCACTATTAACACTGTCGGGTATAGTGGTACCCAGAGGCCAGTCAACCGTATCGGAAAGTGTAATAATTGAATCCGGTAGTTTATACTCCAGTGATCTCATCTCACTTTCATTAATTTCAGAAATGAGGGTGCATCCTAATCCTTTGCGATAAATAGCTTTCTTAGCCGCCAGCCCAAAAACTTCACCATGGGCGGAAGAGTCAGACTGATCAATACGAAATGTCCCCAGGGAAAGCGGAAAAGCTCCCAACTCATTTTTTATTACAGATTCAGGCGTCCTTCCTGAAACATAGGTACAACTACATAGATTTTTAGCTCCATAACCACTGATTATGGGGAAGGCACGCCATGCATAGCTCAACCCATAAATGAGTATTATGAGAATAACCAGCAAGAAAAATCTTGTCAGTAGTTTTTTCATTTTAAAGGGTAATCGCAATAGAAAATGGATACGAATGATCTAGTCATTTTGTTTCCCCTGTTTTCTTTGCTTGCCCCAATAATGATCATCAGCATCACCATCTTCATCCCAATCCAGATTGCCCTCAAACTCAGCTATGCCGTCTTTTACCTTTGTAAAATAATAAGTTGTGGTACCCTCCTGAGTCATTTTCAATGTATCACCATTTACAGCCCACGTTCCGGCACTTGTCATTATTACGGCATCGTCAAGGTCTCTGTATTCCGAACTAAAAGTACCATCTTCATTAAATACAGTTCTGATTGGCTGAATTTTAAGCATTTCTTCCCATTTGCCAGCTGGTACATCTACCACCGAGTCCGCCTGCTCTCCTTTAATGGTTACTTTCATGGCTACATTGCGCCACTCTCCTACCATGTCTTTCTCAAGCGTATTTACACTTTCGCTTGCTACCGTTGGCTCTTTCAATTGTTCGCTTTCTTCCTTCTTCCCACTCTCACATGCCACTGTAAAAGCCGAAATAAATGCTATAGTTAGTATCTTATTCATGGTAATGATATAGTTTCATCTTAAATGTAACGTTATGATTGTGTATTTCAAAGTGGTAGCTTACCATTAAATCATGTACTTTTGATGTGAATATATATTTGATACATGAACGGTACCAACAGAAAAGATATCAGTCCGGGCTTAAGGGTTGCCATTGTGCTAAAAAAAGACCAACGGACAGGAAAACTCACAGAAGGAATAGTAAAAGACCTGCTGACCAAATCACCTACTCACCACCGGGGTATCAAAGTTCGGCTGCAGGATGGCCAGATTGGCCGAGTACAACAAATCCTTGACGAGGAATGATGCAGCGGGACTTCATATTGAAGGAATTGGAAAAACTCAGCATCCTGCTGGCCAAATTGATGGGGCTAAAGCAGGATGGAAAAACAGCTGAAGCTGAAAAACTGATCAATAATTATTTTGAACAGACGTCAGGCATAGGCATTGATGAGCTTGAAGCTCTGAATGACTCAGAAGTGACAGCATTTCTGACAAACACCAGGAAGCTAACCACTATAGAATTTAAGGTACTGGCCGAGCTTTGTTTTCAGGCTGCAGAATTTACTTCCCCGTCCTGCTCTTTAAAAAGCATAAGTCTTTACAAAAAATCGTTGGTGATGCTGGAACATATTACAGCTGCGGAGAAGACCTTTGATTTCGAAAGAGAAGAAAAAGTTAAACTGATAAGAGCCAAAATCAGCAATTGTTCAGGTTAGTCAATATTTTCGTTGAAGAACTGCAGAGCTCTGTGCTCCATATAGTTAAACTCGCTCCCTTTCAATGTAAACCCTACATGGCCTCCATACTCAGGTGATTCAAAATACAGGTAATTATGCTTTTCACATTGTTTCTGCGGATAACACGCTTCGGGTAAAAACGGATCGTTCCAGGCATTAACCAGGAGGGTCGGACGCTTCACATTATACATATATTGTTTAGCGCTTGCCTTATTATAAAAATCCTCAGCATCCTTAAAGCCGTGTAGCGGTGCTGTATACATGTTATCAAAATCAGGAAAATAACGAATATTATCAAACCCTGTATATTGTACTTCATCAGGGTACTTAACCGCCTTTAGTTTGATCTTTTTCTCCAGCTTTTTGAGGAAACGCCTGCGATAAAAATTATTGCTCCTTCTTGCCAGTTCCGCGACACTCGAACCAAGATCGACCGGAACTGAAAAGACAGCACCTCCCCTGACCTGCGGCATAATATGGTCACTCATTTCACCCAGATACTTCAGCGTCATGCTTCCTCCCATACTGAAGCCCACAAGTACTACAGTAGAATAGTCACTTTTCCCTATGGCATGCTCCACTACCCGGGCAAGATCTTCGCTATCTCCATGATGGTAAAATCGCGCCTTGCTATTGATCTCCCCACTGCAGCTGCGGCAGTTCCAGGCAAGTGTATCCCAACCATATCTGTAAAAGTATTTGGTCATACCTTTCACATAAGGCCGGTTGGCACTTCCCTCCAGACCGTGCGAAATTATAATAAGCTTTTCAGAACTCTGGGTTGACCAGTCAAGGTCTAAAAAATCACCGTCCGCAGTGGTAATTCGCTCCCTTATATACTCCACATCACTAACCCTACGAAATGCACTGGGAACAACCGTGGCCAGGTGGCCATTTTTTAGATAAAAAGGAGGTTTGTATTTTGACTGAACTAAGGGCATAATAAAAAAATTAAAACTTATCGCTACAGGAGCTCCTGTAAAAATCCCCCAAATTGGTGCAAATATAATGCATAAAAACTTCTTAACCTGTTATTTTACAACAAAGGTAACCTGATAACATGAGAGGCGTTAGATTTGTAAAGGAAAACAGCTAATTGGATGAAACTACACATTAGGAATATGGTATGCCCACGCTGCATTGCAGCTGTCAGGGACTTACTGGAACAGGAAAGCATCAGGTACACGTCCGTAACACTGGGTGAAGTAGTAACTGAATCTGATATCCCTCAAGGCAAGTTAAAGACCATTGACCAGGGTTTGAAACAATTGGGCTTTGAGCTGATCAACAACCGCCAACAACAGAACATCGAGTCCATTAAAAATATTGTGATCCGCAAAGTACATCATGAAGAAAATACCCTTCAACAGCAAAAGTTTAATTGGTCGGACATTATAGCGGAAACGCTAAATCAGGACTATAAAAGCCTAAGCCGGCTGTTCTCTTCTGTTGAAGGGATCACTATAGAGCAGTACATCATCAAGCAAAAAATTGAAAAGGTAAAAGAGTTGCTCCTGTACGACCAGCTTACCCTTTCTGAAATAGCCTGGAAACTTGGGTATAGCAGCGTTGCCCACCTCAGCGGACAATTCCAAAAAGTAACAGGCATGAGTCCAAGCGCTTTCAAAAAACAATCACAACCTCACAGGTCATTTATCGATCAGATATGATTCCGAAGAACTGGATTAAATAAGCAGCCAATGATGTAAAACTCTGCGATAATTCTATAACATAAGTCAATGGGTTTGAGCCGAGCTTTGTTAACATAATACAAAGCAAAAATCATGGCTACAAATAACAAACAAACCTATCCGGTGAGTGGTATGAGTTGCGCGGCGTGCGCGGTGAGTGTTGAGTCAACACTCAAAGCCGTAAACGGAGTAAAAGATGCCGGGGTCAATTTTGCCACCCAATCTGCCTGGGTTGAATTTGAAAATAGCAATATCGCAGCTGAGGAACTGCAAAATGCCGTTCGCTCGATTGGATACGACCTGATTATAGATACGGAAGACCCTCAGGCACTACAGGAAGAGGCGCAGCATAAGAAATACCAGGAAATCAAGCACCGTACGATCTGGTCATCCATTTTGGCAGTTCCGGTGGTAATCATAGGCATGTTCTTCATGGACCTGCCCTATGGCGAATGGATCTCAATGGCCCTTACCGCCCCTATACTTTTCTATTTCGGAAGAAACTTCTTTATTAACGCTTACAAACAGGCCTCGCACGGTATGGCTAATATGGATACGCTGGTGGCGCTTAGTACAGGCATAGCCTTTGCGTTTAGTGTATTCAACACCTTATATCCTGAGTTTTGGACATCCAAAGGTCTGGGTGCACATGTTTATTATGAAGCAGCGGCTGTTATTATCGCTTTTATCTCACTCGGTAAGCTGCTGGAAGAGCGGGCAAAGTCAAGCACTTCATCCGCTATTAAAAAGCTTATGGGTTTACAGCCCAAAACTGTAATAGTTGTTACTGACGGTAAAGAGATGGAAATCCCCATCTCCTCTGTAAAAGCGGGAAACGAAATACTGGTCAGGCCTGGTGAGAAGGTGCCTGTAGACGGTGTAGTGAAAGAGGGCAGTTCTTATGTGGATGAGAGCATGATCACAGGTGAGCCTATTCCCGTGGAGAAGCAAAAAGACGGTAAAGTATTCGCCGGTACGATCAACCAAAAAGGAAGTTTCCGGTTTATTGCAGAAAAGGTCGGCTCTGACACTTTACTGGCCCAGATCATTAAAATGGTACAGGAAGCCCAGGGAAGCAAAGCCCCTGTACAAAAGCTTGTAGACAAAATCGCCGGCATTTTTGTGCCTGTAGTAATGGGCATTTCCATCATCACGTTTGCCGTATGGTTGATTGCCGGGGGTGATGATGCCTTTACACATGCGTTGCTGACCTCAATTACAGTCCTGGTAATAGCCTGTCCGTGTGCATTAGGGCTGGCCACTCCTACAGCCATCATGGTTGGTGTGGGCAAGGGTGCCGAAAACAATATACTCATTAAGGATGCTGAGAGCCTGGAACTTGCCCATAAAGTTAGTACTGTAATCCTGGACAAAACAGGAACCATTACGGAGGGCAAACCTGTAGTAACTAACCTGGTGTGGGCAAGTCCTGAAACCGGTAAACTGGCTGACATCCTCCTCACGCTTGAATCCCAATCAGAGCACCCGCTGGCAGAAGCAGTGGTGAATAAGCTGAAAGCAGAAAATGTAAAACCTGTTAAAATGACCGACTTCGACAGCATTACCGGCAAAGGAGTATCAGCAAAGCATAAGGACACCCTGTACCTGATCGGAAACAGAAAGCTACTCCTGGAGAATAATATTGCTATGGACCCGCAGATAATCCATAAGGCTGATGAATGGCAGACAGAAGCCAAAACCGTGGTTTATTTTGCTGATGAGCAGAACCTGCAAGCCGTAATAGCCATTGCAGACCAGATCAAACCTACATCCCGGGAGGCCATAGAGTTGCTGCAAAAGAAAGGCATAGACGTCTACATGCTAACCGGTGATAATCACCAGACTGCCACTGCCATAGCCAAACAGATAGACCTGAAACATTTTGAGTCGGAAGTACTACCTGCTGACAAGGCTGATTTTGTCAAAAAGCTTCAACAAAAAGGACATGTGGTGGCGATGGTTGGTGACGGCATCAATGACTCTCATGCCCTCGCTCAGGCAGATGTAAGCATCGCTATGGGCAAAGGCTCTGATATAGCCATGGATGTGGCCAAAATGACATTGATCACGTCCGACCTTAAATCGGTCCCCAAAGCCTTTAATTTGTCGGGTAAAGTGGTGGCAGGCATTCGTCAAAACCTGTTTTGGGCATTTATATATAACCTTATAGGCATCCCGATCGCAGCAGGTATACTGTACCCGGTAAACGGCTTCCTCCTGGATCCGATGATCGCAGGTGCAGCTATGGCCCTAAGTTCTGTATCCGTAGTAAGTAACAGCCTGAGATTAAGGGCTGCAAAAATCTAATTTGTATTATTTTAAATCCAATGAACATGAACATAAAATTCAAAACAAATATCAAATGTATGGGCTGTGTAGAGGCTGTAAGGCCTGAACTGGAGAAATTGCCCGAAGTGAAAAAGTGGGAAGTGGACCTTCAGAGCCAGGACAAGATACTGACAGTGGAAGCAACGGACAGCAATGCCCAACAAAAAATAGTAAATGCCTTACAAACGGCAGGTTACGTGGGTGAGCCTCAACACTAGCCTACTATAAAAGTCCCGGGAAACAAAATTTTAAACTCCCGGGACTTTTATTTCTTAAAAATGAAATTATTTGTTTCCCACTCTGGTTTAATTCACCGCCAGACGTAATCTTTACACCTGTTTATCAGGATTCACAAAATATGACGCAGATGCTAAAGACCAATATCAACAGATTAAGAGTACTCGGCTTTTTAGAAGGTATCAGTTACCTGCTTTTATTAGGTATCTGTATGCCGCTCAAATACATGATGGACATACCTGAACCCACGTCATACGTAGGCATGGCTCACGGCGTATTGTTCATAGCCTACTGCCTTTGGGTGGTCATAGTAGCTGTTGAACTGAAATGGGGCTTTAGCAAGATCTTTTGGGCTTTGGCAGCTTCACTCCTTCCCTTCGGTACATTTGTGGCCGATGCTCGTTTGTTTAAGCCGGAGGAAGTAAAGCGGTAAATAGTAGAGGCCTGGTGTTAGAGAGGCATTATTGATTTGGTCCATCAGATACACCATTTGGTTCGCTTGTGCGATTTCTTCCCGTAATACCTTTTTCTCCATACTTTTTATCCAGTAACTCGCTGAATGTACCCCGCGCTAGGGCAAGTGCCTACTTGTGCTCTTGCCCAAATATATTCCTAACTATCGTTAGAATGATCTGCAAAGAAAACTTCAATACCCCTTCACCATTCTTTTTTTAACCACTAAATATTACATTTCCTTATTTATGTTATGAGTACTCTTAATTTTACATTTCGCGAAAAGATAAGAGTTACTAAGAATGCCCCAGATCAGACCTTCGGCAAGAGTCGCCATCATTTATTTTATTATTGGTGTGTTATGGATTTTAGTTTCTGATAGTGTTGTAAGCTTTTTTGTTGATGACAAAGAGTCTATCCTTGAAATTCAAATGTTCAAAGGATGGTTTTTTGTAATTATCTCATCATTACTCATATTCAGCCTCAGTGCTCATTATAACAGGCACCTTAACAACAAGATACGGGAATTAAAAAACGCCAATGAGGACCTGAGACTATTTTTCTACAAAGCCTCGCATGATCTGAGAGGCCCCATAAAATCTATCCTTGGGCTCACCAACATCATAGACCTATACCTCCGCACAGGAGAGCTACCCACAGCGATCAACCATATAGAACTATCCGCAAAAAAAGCAGATCATCTGATCCATGACCTTGAACAACTGACCAATATCATTGAAGGCCCCCTACAGGTAGCCCCCATAAATTTTCCGGCCCTGATCAAAAAAATCGTTAAAAATCAGTACCAAAACCATCACGACCTGATAGATAAGGTGGAGTTTACATCAGAAATGGATGTAGAGCATTATGAATCCAACCCTTACCTGGTTGAACTGGCGCTGGAAAAGGTGATGGAGAATGCCATCCTATTTACCGCTCCATACAAGGAAAATCCTCAAATCGAAACCCGCGTAGAAACAGTAAAAGATGGAATAGAGGTAAGTATAAAAGACAATGGTATAGGAGTGGATGACATCCAGGTAAAAAAGATATTTGATATGTTTTACCGGGGCTCGGAAGCATCAAAAGGAAGTGGATTGGGGTTGTACATTGCCAAAATGGCCATGGAAAGACTGAACGGTAAAATAAAGGTAAGAAGCACCTACAGAAAAGAGAGCACATTTACTATTTTCTTACCAAAAGCTGCATAATAGGGGTAATAGTGCATATTGTGACATCATTGTCATAAAGTTGTCGTAAAAAAACATATTTTCAAAGGAGGTCATGCGCTGCATTTGCTGGTGTAAGTTTTACGCGAAACACAAAGTCAACAGCAAAAAAAACAATCTGTATTCTCTGGATGTACTGCTGCAATACATGCTTTCCCTTCGGTTCCAAATCGTTTAATTCTTTCAAACTATTGATTTCCCAATATCAAGAAATGGATTAAAAAAGCTGACCGCTCACTGCTCAAAGGCAAAGATAGAATTTGGGTACTTGGTAATTAAACTTAGCTCAGTTACGTGTATTGAAAGCATCAGTCCTTTTCGGAAATTTAGCCGATGTTACTTTCAGGCATAGGGGTATGATTGGCAATCAGCTTTTTTGAAACCATACCATCATGCATGAACTTCAAACCGAACCTGCTTGCCATTCTATAAATTATTGTTTTTACCTAAAACATGCTGTAGTTTTTCGCTTTCCACAACCACTTCGGTAATGGCAAATATTTCCTTTTTAAGGCTTCTGTGGGCTTTTACATAGTCTGCCACATCATCTTCCAGTTGTGCATGCTCATCTCTGAATGCCTGCTCATCGTGTACAAAAGGATTTTCCATCATGTTCTTAATGTGTTTCATATGCCTGGAGATAGTGGCTAAAAGGTCATTCTTAAATCGCTCACAGACATGAAGCTTTTCAGAAACCTGCTCTACCTGCGAAATATTGCCTGGCAGTGTGAGCCAAATAGTGTATTTATCCACAAGGTGTTTCAGGAAATTTGTCTCGTCATTATAAAAGCAAAGATCCGATTTCCAATGATCAGTAATTATATAAAGCTGTTCCCAACTGGCTTGATTGAAAAAGTCGCTTTTTAGTTGCATTCGTAGTTCCATATCCATTACCCGTTTTAAGTACCCGTAAATTGTTGTAACGAAACTATCTTTTTAAGCACCTCTTTTCAATGACTTAAGTTATCGTAACAACTGATTTATAACAGCTTTTGATCCATAAGAATTGAGATAATATCTGTAAGCAAGTCCGGGAGAAAGCTCTTCCTAAGGTTGTCAATCCTGATTTCAAACATTTTATTCACAATTTAATAATACACCGATGGCTATAAACTTTCACCATCTATAAAAATACAACATGTTTACACCTTTCGCAATAAGAATATTCTCCTGCCGCATACGTAACAATAACTTTCCCGGGTACAATCTTTACCTAAAAATTATCTGATGGTTAAACATATAACACATCCATAATACAAATAAACTGTACGATAAGAATACTAGTAATACCTTTGAACCATAGTAAAGACTTCTTCATAAGGGTGCTTTAATAAGGTTATTGCCCTTGGGCCGGCTGGTTACCGGCCTTTTTTTATTTTTATTTTTTCCTTAACCCCTGAAGTAATACTTTTGCCTCCCAAATATTTTTTCTCATGCACATCGCTATTTGTGGTAATATTGGCTCCGGCAAAACAACTCTGGCAAAAATGCTCTCCAAACACTACGGATGGGAAGCCGAACTCGAATCTGTAGAGGACAACCCATACCTGGTAGATTTCTATGAAGACATGCACAGGTGGGCCTTTCATCTTCAAATCTATTTTCTTAACAGCAGATTCTCGCAAGTGAAGAAAATACGGGAAAACTGGAAATCTACTGTCCAGGACAGAACCATATACGAGGATGCCTATATTTTTGCCAACAATCTATACAGGTCAGGCTATATCAATGATCGCGATTACTCCAGTTATCTTACGCTTTTTGAATCTATGATTCAGCATGTGGAATCCCCGGATCTACTGATCTACCTGAAAGCTGATATTCCAAAACTGGTTAGTCAGATCCAGAAAAGAGGCCGCGAATACGAAAATGCTATCAGGCTCGACTACCTAAAAAACCTCAATCAGCGCTATCAGGAGTGGATTGGCAGTTACGATTTGGGCAAACTATTGATCGTGGATGTGAATAACATGGATTTTGTGGCTAACTCTGAAGATTTTGCCAGCATAGTGAGCAAAATCGACGTGGAACTGCACGGGTTGTTCAGTGATAAGAAAGAATAAAAAACCACCCAATGCGCCTTAACTAAGGCAACCAGTGAGTGGTTTTTATTATCTGCAATAAAAACTTACCAGCCTGCTTCTTTCTTCTTTTCGCCTAACTGAAAGGTTCTTGATATATTAAATCCAAAATGAATATCTCCATCAAAGAAGTCATCATTGGTTTCAGTAATAAATGACCTCTCAATGGCAGTGATCGAATTTGTAAAGTGCAACTGAAATACGTGTCCGCCTGTTTCAATATCAAAACCAACCGCTATAGAGTTTTTGTACGGGCTGCCCTCAGGCGGATTGATTCTATAATAATATTCTGCATTAAAGGCCAGCCGTTGCGTAAGTTTAATACGTCCTCCCGCTCCAATGGCAATCTGATCATTATCATCAAATGTTTCCACCCTGTTTTTATGGATAAAGGTTGGCATTACCTGCAATGAAAGTTTGCTGCTAAACTTTCTTGCGATCAGCAGCTGGCTTACGGTAGCCAGCCTGTCATTGAATGAGTAGGTCGGATCATCCTCTTCCTTAGGTGTAGTTTTAAGGGCAAGGCTATTAAACAGCACCACACTTACAGGGGCTCCGTTGGAAGCCTGCTTTATGAACTTATATTTTAGAAAGGTATCAAAACTCTTGTCAAACGAGCTCCTTCCTATACCGAAATTGATATCATCTGTAATGCCATATTCCAGCCCCAGCCTGATATTCGCATTATCAAGACCATATAGGTTATGAGCTCCGGAATTTACCCTGCCAAACCTGTGGCTTATCAAAAATTCAAGTGCTTTCTTATGCTTGGTCTCCACAGAATGCCCCAGTATTACTCTTGAGCCTTTAAATGTCGCAGAGGTATATTGCTTCCCTTCCGGCTCATCAACAAGATCCATCAAATCGTCCTGAGCAATGGCCGGTAGGTTAATGGTCATAGCAAATGCAGCTATGAAGAGATAAAATGCAAGTCTGAAATTCATTGTTTGTCTTCCTTAAATTGGTTGGTAAATAAAGTTGATGGTCACTTCCACTTCTTCTGCAATATTTTGCCAGAGAACCTGGGGTATTTTTACTTTGTAGTCCTCCAGACGCACTGGAAAAACACTATTGAGATGTAACTTGCCATCTTTATACTCCATCATACCATCGACATTTATTGTCCTTGTTACACCGTGGATGGTCATATCACCTTTAGCAGTCACTTTCTGATTTGTCTTACCCTTTACAAAGTTGACCACCTCGCCTTTAAATACCGCTTTCGGGTATTTCTCAGACTCCATATAATTTTCATTGAAATGTTCCTGCATCAATGATTTATCAAATACAAATGAAGTAATAGGTATAGAAAAAACTATCTGCCTGCTTTCCTCATCAAACACACTTGATCCATCTTTATTATCGGCAGCAATGTTTTCCAAAGTAGCTTCAGAAAAGAATTTGACCATACTTTCAACAGACTTATACTTCTGACCATAAGCCGTAATGCTGCATCCCAGTATTACGATTAATAAATTTACTTTTAGATTCATGGTTGTTATTGATTTATAGTTTAGTTATTTAATGCTCCGTCATCTACCCAGCAGGCAATGAGGTCTTTTTCCTCCTGCGTCAGGGATTGGCTTGAGGTTGATGGTGGCATACTGCCATTTTGAGTCAGCCTTTTTATACCATCAGCATGTTCCTTCACTTTGGTAAAATCATTCCAGTTTAGGTTTGCTCCCAGATTACCATTATGGCAGCCGTCAATAGCACAATTTGTGGTAATGATCTCCTTCACCTGCTGCTCATAGCTGGTACCATTAAGTATGGTCACTTGCTCAAACACCTCGCAGCCGGCTTCCTCTCTTACTACCACCCTGTAAGTTCCTGATGCTAATCCATTAAAAGTATTGGAAGACTGGAAAGTACCATTATCCAGCTGGTACGACAATTGACCTTCACCTACTGCATCTATAACCAAAACTCCTTCCTCCGATTCGCAGCCCGCACTGGTTACATTTATATTGTTAATAGCCAAAATAGATCCTTCTACACCTACTGAAAACGAGGTGGTCACCTCACATTCACCCGCATCGCGCACTGTTACTACATAATTACCAGCAGAAAGTCCTGTAAATGCTTCTGAGGCCTGAAAGTCCACTCCATTGACACTATACTGCAAGTCTCCCTCTCCTCCCTGGGCGGAAACAGTTACGCCTCCATCTTCCGCAAGACAGTCAGATACATTTTGTACCTGGTCCACCTCAACCTGCAGGTTAGAGTCTTCACAATTTACAGGTGCGGGATCCTTCTCGCTCGAGCATCCTGAAAGCCATAATAGTCCCAAAGTAAGGGCAACACAACATGTCCTTATTGATCTTTCCATATTAAAAAGTCTGTTTTATTTATTTTTATGATTGAACTTGTACATGAGATTTAAAAACGCCCCGGTAGAAACCAAATCTACCTTCCCCTCTCCTATACCTGAGACTGGCGCTTTGACAAAGGGTTCTAACTGAATAAAAAATCCATTTTTTATACGCCTTTCATAACCCAGTGATAGGTTTAGTACACTAAAAAAATGATTGTTCTTATTTTCATATTCGCTTGACCACTCCCTTTCGGTACCATTAGACTTGGTAAGGAAGTCATAATTCTCCCTGAGCATAATATAGCTGGAAAATCCGGCGGACAGGTAAAAGCCGTGATGTACATTGTTGCTCAGGTAATAGCTTATATTTATGGGGATATCAATGACCCTACAGTCTCCATCTATTCTGGTAAAATCGCTTGGACCGGAATAATAACCACCTCCGGAACTTTCTTCGCTAAAATATATTTTGCGTGAATAAATAGCACCCGTTGATACGCTCCATCTATTCATAAAGTATGACCCCATCAACCCAAAGTTGCTTCCGGGTCTGTCTGGTTTAAAATAACCTACAGAGGTCAGGTCAGGTGAATAGGCCATTTCTACTGCAAAGCCCCTTTGGCTGGCCTGCTCATCTCTCCTGGCACTCACCGGGTCTGGTATTTCTACACCATTTAACTTACGGTATTCCTCCGGGTATGGATATTGATATTCAGGGTAGTCCATCCTTTCCAGAAATGCAGGGCTGTAAACCCATACCTGATTATTCTTTTGAGATGAGTTATCAGCGCTTTCTTCTAAGGCAGGCATTAATCTCTTACCGTTCCTGTCTCCGGCTGATCGGTTATTCTCAGCCAGTCGTACCGCTTCATCTTCAAAAGTTAAAGGTTTATCAACCTTATCCCGGGTTAAGCGGGCTGCCTCTACGTTATCAGGTGCCTGGTCGGCAGGTTCACCCTCAACTAAATCTTCCCCATCGTTTTGCCGGTCAGGCACCATTTCTTTATCATCAGCCTTCACATACATGTTGGTGGAGCTTTTCTCTTCATCCTTGTGTTCACTTTTCCTTATATGTTTACGGTCGAAACTATCCGGGTCACCATAATTCGCTCTTTCCAGATCATTTTCCCGCTTTGCTGCCAACTTTTCAGATGAACTGGTATCTACAGTTATTAATGTGCTATTACCCGATTGCTTTGCATATTCTTCCAGTTTGGCATTAGTATTCACCTTCGCTACCCCAGACGGGTCTAAGGAGTTTTCATTTTCAGAAATTGCCCCGGAGCGGCCTGAAACTTCTTCATGATCATCACTATTCACCCCGCTTAAGCGTTGTGCCCTGTCATAATTTCCAGAAACATTTTGCTTTGACTCGTTTTCGTTTAAAAAGTGATCCTGATGGCTATTTTCGGCATCCTCAGCTCCATCAACTGTGTTTTCCTTTTTTACTCCTAAAGCGTTTTCCATACCGGTACCTGAAGTTTCAATATTCCCGGCGGCCTGAGCTGTTGCGTGTGAGTCCTCAGCCCCTGTGAGTGCCAGGTGGTTTTCTGAAGATATCCACCAAATCGCTACAGAGCTAAGCATCAAAATAGCTATTATACCTCCCAATATCTTAAAGTAAGAGAATCCATCATCTCCGCCATCATCTATTTTCCGCTCCATATCTTCCCAGGCAGATTCATCAAAAGATGCCTGATAGCCCTCCGCAGCTTCCCTAAACAGCTTATCTAAATCTTTATCAGATATATTGCTCATAAATTTCTCTGTTCATCTTCATTAACATCTTTCTCAAATTGCCCCTGGCTTTTGAAAGGTTAGATTTTGAGGTACCGACGGATATTCCCAGCTGTTTCGCTATCTCTTCATGGTTATATCCATCAATAGCATACATACTGAATACTGTTCTGTACATAGGAGAAAGCTTCTGCACAAGTTCAAGGATATCGTTGTGAGACATGTCATCAATTACATCAACACTATCCATCTGATCGTGCCCCTCGGTAATATCCGCATGGTAGTAATGCTTTTTATTCGCCCTGAAATGGTCAATTGCCGTATTGATCAATATCCTCCTGAGCCATCCTTTAAATGACTTTTTAGGATCGTACATATCTATTTTGGCAAAAACTTTCATAAAGCCATCATTTAAGATTTCCCTGGCCTCTTCCTGATCCTGAGCATACCGGACACATATACTCATAGCATAGCCATAGTAATGCTTGTACAGCATACGTTGACTTTCTCTATTTTTACTTTTACATCCCTCAATCAAGATCATGTCATAGTCAGGATTAACTGGATTTATTGACCTTTTGCCCTCATCACGGAGATAGCTTTGCATTGGTTGCCTCCTTATTCAATTTACGAGTTTAAACTTTAACTTTTGAGTAAAATCATAGCAAACAGAGCTACCACTTTACCCTAAGACAAAGAGAATAAATCAAATTTTGGAAAGAGCTATATACTTGCTTATATGGGGTATACACCTTTCAGAATAGAGGTGTACAATAAGTGAACAATATTGATATAATAGCGTGTTTCAGAGCAAATTTAAGCAATAGAAGCTGGTTATCAACAATTTTCAACTGACTACGGGTGAAAAACAATAAACTAAAACCAAATCCGGAATAGCTTCAAAATATAAAAAATCAGCATTGATGTTGATAAGCGCTGAGCCCCTGTGATTCTTAAACTCATGAGAACGTGATCAAAGCAAAACTTCTGGGTAGACCCTAAATTCTCACTTTGCTGACAGACAGTTGTTAATAGCAGTTGGCAAACTTATATAGTACAACAATAAGCGAGGTTTACAGATTTTCAGTGGCAAGCTTCACATGTTATTAATAATAAAGTGGTGTAAAACAAAAAATCCCCTGAAGACCTGGCTTCAGGGGATAATTCGTTGTCTATAGTTGGCTTTAATTATTTCAAAGGTAATGTCTTCCGGTTCACCTCCAAACAAGTCAGCGATCAGTAACATATATCGTCGTCCAGGTGCAGTAATTGTCAATAACAGGTTTTTACCTCCACTCTCCACATCATTTATAGAGTAAGTAAATTGATATCAAAGCTTTGACCTGGATTTTTCACGACTGTGATATAAAAAAAATCCCCTGAAGACCTTGCCTCAGGGGATTTTTGTTGTCTATAGTTGGCTTTAATTGATTCAAAGGTAATATCATCCGGCTCATGTACAAATAGCACTCCGGTCAATGGCATATATCATCGCCAAACTGCAGAAATAACAAACGAACAGTTTCAAGCTTCTTCCAAGAAACTGAAAAAGCTTAAAGGTCAAATAAAGCACTAAAAATTCCTATAATAGGTAATGGGTATGGATTATATTTTTGTATGATCCGGGACTAGAAAGTAAAAGGCAACAGGGTTACTAATTTCAGTATTAGGCTTACCTTTTCCCAAATCCACTTATTCCTTATATTTTTACTCCTGATCGCATTTCAGGGCAGGTAAATACTAAGAGATTAATGAATGGTATTTTCTGATTATTACAATTTAGATTAGCCAGAAAATATAGTATTAAAGGGAATAAACAAAAAATCCTCAGAGGACCTGACCTCAGAGGATTTTTTTGTTGTCTATAGTTGGCTTTAATTGATTCAAAGGTAATATCATCCTGCTCATGTGCAAACACCAGAACGACGAGCTAACTTATATTGCCGTTAAAAGGTAATGATGCTCTACAAACCGCAAAAGGTTTGATGATCATCATTACGGATCAATAGAATTTCCGAAGAGACACTGCATTTAGTTTAGGATCAGGCGGAATTTCTGGGTAGACACGAACTTTTTAATTCTGTATTTGGCAGAAAGTTGTTAATAGCAATCGGCAAAAGCTGTAAGCAAATCAGTATGGAAATTGGCAATGGGGCAGTTTTATCTTGTTTCACGGGTAAGCTTTACGTTAAGAATTCTTGTTTTCCGATCCACTTACTCCACAGGTTTTTGTTAGTTTAGGCAACCTTGGGTAAATATAGGTTGCCGATTGTAGTGGTAAGGCTCTCATTACAAGCTCTATTTTTCTGCAAAACCTATGTGAATGAGGTTGACTACAAATAAAAAATCCCTCAAGGACCTGGCCTCAAGGGATTTCTTTGTTGTCTATAGTTGGCTTTAATTGATACTAACTTACAACCTATTATGGCTTTTATCAATTTCAGGTCGACAAACGCAATAAAACTTCCGACAAAATGCATTAATTGCCGTTAAGTTGCAGAGTTTTGAGACTATCAACATCACTCATCCCCTTCCCAATGGTATCCTTTTGTTGATCATCTCCATGGAGCAGCCTCTCCTTTAACTGAGGTTTTGACCCGGGAAAAGTAGTACGCATCGATATATCGTAGGTAATATAAATCATCGCCCCGAAAAAAATCAATGCAAATAATAAAAACAGTTTCTTTTTATTCATCATACATAAGCCTGAACACAAATATCCCATACCTTTTCAGAAAGATCAAATAAAATAATTGAACTAATTTTGATGTTGACAGGCTTGGTAAAAATCCAACTGATAAATTAATCGTACAAAATGTATCAGGAAGATTTGAGCATATATAAATGAGAAAGATCATACATATAGACATGGATGCTTTTTATGCCTCGGTTGAGCAACGTGACAATCCGGAGTTAAAAGGGAAACCTGTAGCTGTTGGGGGAAGCTCAGATCGCGGTGTGGTAGCTGCAGCCAGCTATGAAGCCCGGAAATTTGGAGTTCGCTCCGCTATGCCTTCCTCAATTGCAGCAAGGAAATGTCCGGACCTGATCTTTGTTAAACCCAGGTTTGATGCTTATAAAGCTGTATCAAACCAAATCCGTGAAATTTTCTTTGAATATACTGATTTGGTAGAGCCACTTTCCCTCGATGAAGCATATCTTGATGTAACTCACAACAAAAAGAATATGCCTTCTGCAACCCTTATTGCCCGGGAGATCAAGGCGCGCATCAAACAAAAAACCCAGCTCACCGCATCAGCCGGTATTTCAATTAATAAATTTCTGGCAAAAACAGCCTCTGATGTAAATAAACCTGATGGCCTTTTCCTTATACCTCCGGATAAAGCTGCAGCCTACGTAGAAAGCCTGCCTATAGAGCGCTTTTTCGGAATAGGAAAAGTAACAGCAGAAAAAATGCACAAAATGGGCATTAAAAACGGATTGGATCTGAAAAGATATAGCGAGTCTGACCTGGCTATGAGATTTGGTAAGTCAGGAAGGTACTACTACCGTATAGCGAGGGCCATTGATGATCGTGAAGTAAACCCTCACCGTATCCGGAAATCACTCGGAGCCGAAAATACATTTTTACATGACCTTACTCAGCCCGATGAAATAAGAAAAGAGCTTGAACATATCAAAGTGACTCTGGTTAACCGCATGGAGAGATCAAACACCAGAGGCAAAACACTAACCCTGAAGGTAAAATTTTATGATTTTCAACAGATTACCCGTAGCAAAACCATTACCAAGTGGATAGAAAATGAAAAACAGATAACGTCTCTATATGAAGAGTTGCTGACAACTTTGGATTTATCAGATGTAAAAATCAGATTGTTAGGACTCTCTATATCAAATTTAAATCATGAATTGGAGGAACCTGTCTCCTATCAGCTCACTCTGGAGTTTTAGCTATTCCAGCCTCTCTTTCCTTTTCCAGAGCTTCAAAATCAAACCCTTTTTTTCGAACGTAAACTACCTTATCTACTTCGGTGACTACCTCACCTTCTTCATCTATCACCTCACACGTAAATGTATAGTCATTTTTACCAATCGCTTCTATCTCCTGCCTGATGTCTTCTATTTTTTGCTTACTGATATGAAATGTACACCTCAGGGTACCCCGCCCGGGTTTCTTATACCTTATGGCTGCAGCCTTATCCAGTACAACATATTCTTTACCCAGGTTAGCTACTAAAATAAACATATACCAGGGATCGCACATAGAGTAAAGCGAGCCTCCGTAATGTATCCCTACAAGGTTGCGGTTATACCACCTTAGTTTCATGATCACCTCAAAAGTGGTCATATCTTCAGATACTTTTTTCAAACTGATACCTGTTCCGAGCATAGGCGGCCACCAGTTGATCAATTTCATTTTAGTTTGGATACTCAGCATGCATACAAAATAAATGGATTACAGGAGAAATTTGATACCTTTGGATAAAAGATTCGCAAAAAGTTTTTTGTGCACCTAAACTTCAGGAAACGTATATCCATATTAATTTCATAAATGAAAACAGCAGAAATAATCACCGAAAAAGGAACCATGAAGGTGGAGTTTTACGAAAAAGATGCTCCAAATACAGTAAAAAATTTTGTTGACCTCTCTAAAAAAGGATTCTACGACGGCCTTACTTTCCACAGAGTAATACCCAACTTCGTAATTCAGGGTGGGTGCCCGGAAGGCAGCGGATATGGTGGCCCCGGATATAAAATTGACTGTGAGCTTGACGGAGATAATCAGTATCATGACAGGGGTGTTGTTTCCATGGCACATGCCGGAAGAAACACCGGTGGCAGCCAGTTTTTCATTTGCCATAGCCGTGACAACACCGCAGGCCTGGACAGGCACCACACATGTTTTGGCAAAGTAGTTGAAGGCCTGGACGTTATAGATCAGATTCGCCAGGGAGACAAGATCAATAAAGTCGTCATACATGAAGATTAAATATGCTTGTAGTATAGTATATTCAGTGTTAACATTAGTAGTGGCAAACATCGCCACTACTAACGCTCAGGATACCACCAAACCTGAATTGCCAGAGGTTACCATCACCCATCACAAAAAGCTGATCTCCACAGATGATGGTGTAAAGATGGAAAAAGGCAAGTATACAGTCTTTGAAATTAAAACTGTGCATGGAGGTGACCCCAGAGTCGATGCCCAGGTTACTACCACATTAATTTTTGATATTGCCAGAGGTATAAAATCCTTTGAAATTAACAGTGATGAGTGGAAAGAAAGACTGGCTTATGTTCTTATTAGTGAATGCAGGTGCATGGACAGGGGCTACAATCCAATTGTCAGTGGTATATTAAAGGGTAAAAAATTAGCAGATGGTAAGTGGCAAATTGAAGCTGATGTAGTAGCAGAAGGTATAGACAGTGGTGAAGACCGAATATTCCGGTACTCAGGTGTAATACCCTCCGAAAAATAGCCCAATCCGATTATCCGGGATTGGTTCCCCTATCCGTAGTCCCCTTAAACATTATGCCCGTTTCACTGGTTTACTCATTAATGACGACTATAAATCAACGGAGCATAATCACTCGTTAAATAAACTCAAAGAGATTGTTGTAAAGGAACTTAGAATGACAGATACAGAGTTAAACAAAATTTTCTGGAGGTGATGGTCAGCGCCGGTAGGAAAGATATTGACAAATACCAGAATGCCATCAAGAAACATACTCATACCTGGATAAATATTCCTGTTCTTCAGCAGCATCAGTCTCATGTTTAGCCGCTTTTTAGATGATGATAGTGGCGGATACTTTAAGCTAGCCTGGTAAGCTGCTTTGTTAATTTCGGTGAATGAAAATACCGTGGTTTGGCAAATACTACTTAAATTGTATTTGCTTTTTTGTTTAAGCGTACGTCATAATTTTATAAGCGGTAATGCTATAGCCGGTGTTTCAACATTACTTTGCAGGATAATTACAAGTTATGAATCCGACAATCAAGAAAATCCTGATCGTTATTATTGTTTTAGCTGCAATAGGGTTTATTATTTACCCACAGTTAGATTTTGGTAACGAAAGTACCACGGAAAGTATTGAGCAAACTTCTAAACCCACGGAGAAGCTACCTGTTACCGCTGTAATTGCCCGCGCTTCTAACCTTGATAATAACCTTAGGTCTACCGGGTCATTAATGGCTAACGAGTCCGTTACTCTAAGATCCGAAGTGGCAGGTGTTGTTGAAAAAATATATTTCAAAGAAGGTCAGCAGGTAAACAAAGGGCAGCTTCTTGTTCAGTTAAACGATGATGAAGTAAAAGCCGAAATTGAGAAACTTCAATTTACGAGAAAGCTTAACGAAGACATTGAATATCGGCAAAAGCAGCTTCTTCAAAGAGAAGCTATTAGCCAGGAAGAATATGAAACGGCGCTTACCACCTTAAATACTACTCGCTCTGACATTAAAGTGAGGCAGGTAAGGCTCGACAAACATCAGATCCGTGCACCTTTCAGCGGCGTTATCGGTCTTCGTTCTGTAAGTGTAGGCAGCTACCTCAATCCTTCAGATAACATTGCCACTTTATACAGTATCAACCCAATCAAAATAGAATTTTCAGTTCCGGGCAAGTATTCCTCCCAGGTAAATGCAGGGGATAAAATAACTTTCACTACAGATGCTCATGAAGAGGCTTTTAAGGGTGAAATCTATGCCCTCGAACCTCAAATAGACCCGAAGACCCGAAGCCTGAAAATCAGGGCCACCAGTGGGAACGAAGAAAATAAGCTTTTGCCCGGACAGTTTGCAAAAATACAGCTCACACTGAACAGTTATGAAAGCGCAATTATGGTACCTACCGAGGCGGTTATCCCGGAACTTAACAGTAAAAAGGTGTATATCTATCAAAATGGTGTTGCTCAGGCAAAGCAGATAGAAACAGGTATAAGAACTGCTGACAAAATACAAGTCATTTCCGGTTTGAGTCCGGGAGATACGGTAATCACTTCCGGTACGCTTCAGCTCAAACAGGGAACTTCCGTGGACATTGAAATTCAAGGTAATGAGTAGTTTATCCAATATTAGCATTGACAGGCCGGTACTGGCTGTTGTGATGTCAATAACAATTATCCTGTTTGGCCTGGTGGGTTTCAATTTCCTGGGTGTAAGAGAATATCCCAGTGTGGACCCTCCCATTATTACGGTTTCGACCAGTTATGAAGGTGCAAATTCTGATGTGATAGAGACTCAGATTACCGAACCGCTGGAAGAGTCGATCAACGGCATTGAAGGAATCAAAACCCTGAGTTCTGTTTCCCGAGAGGGCCGTAGTACCATTCGTGTAGAATTCGGGCTCGACACGGACCTTGAAGCTGCGGCTAATGATGTAAGGGACAAGGTTTCCCGCGCGGTGCGGAACTTACCTCCCGATGCAGACCCTCCCATTGTTTCCAAGGCAGACGCAGACTCCTCACCTATCATTGCTCTCAGGATCTTTAGCAAAAAAAGAAGCCTGCTGGAAATGTCAGAGATTGCAGACAATACTTTTAAAGAAAACTTCCAGACTATCGAAGGAGTAAGTGAGGTACGGGTATGGGGAGAGAAACGGTATTCTATCCGGCTCTGGATGGACCCGGAAAAGCTTGCGGCCTACCAGGTCACTCCACTGGATGTATTTGAAGCCGTAAACGCGCAGAATCTTGAGTTGCCCTCAGGACGAATCGAGGGTTCATCCACAGAATTAACGATCAGGACGCTGGGAAGACTTAATACGCCTGAGCAATACAATGATCTTATTATCCGCGAAGATGAAGAAACAATAATCCGCTTCAGAGATGTCGGACGAGCTGAATTTTTTCCTGAAAATGACCGTACAGTGCTTAAAAATGATGGTATACCCATGGTAATGACGGCCATTGTACCTCAGCCGGGCACCAACAACCTGAGCATCGCCGAAAACTTTTATAAGCGACTTGAAGGTATAAAGAAGAACCTGCCTGATGATATTGAGGTTTCTGTAGCATTTGATAATACCGAATACATTCAGGACTCCATCAATGAAGTAGAGCAGACTATTTATCTGGCTTTCTTCCTGGTAGTGCTCATTATTTTTATCTTCCTGCGCGATTGGAGGACCACCTTTATTCCCGTGATCACCGTGCCTATTGCCCTGATCGGTGCATTCTTTTTAATGTATCTTTTTAACTTCTCAATTAATGTACTAACCATGTTGGGCATAGTGCTGGCTATAGGACTGGTAGTGGATGATGCCATTGTGGTATTGGAAAATATTTATTCGAAAATCGAAGGCGGCGAAGAGCCTATGGAAGCTGGTAAAAGAGGCACTGAAGAAATATTCTTTGCTGTAATATCCACTACAGTGGCTCTATCAGCTGTTTTCTTTCCCATCATCTTTCTTCAGGGCATTACCGGGCGTCTTTTCCGAGAGTTTGGCCTTGTGGTAGCCGGGGCAGTAATTATTTCAAGCTTTGTTGCCCTTACCCTTACGCCAATGCTTTCGTCCAAGTTGCTCAAAAGGCGTGAAAGACATAACTGGCTTTACAGAAAAACAGAGCCTTTTTTTGTAAAGCTGAATAACATTTATGGTGATGCTCTGGATTCTTTTATGAAACATCGCTGGGTAGCTTTTGCCATTGTATTGATCTCCGGATTTGCCATTTATGGTCTTATCAAACAATTACCTGATGAACTGGCTCCCCTGGAGGACAGGGGAACTTTCAGGGTGATTGCAACAGGTCCCGAAGGCGCCACCTTTGAATATATGGACTTCTATGTTGATCAGATGATCAGCATGACCCAAAATGAAGTTCCTGAAAACGAATCGATTATATCAATAACTTCGCCTGGATTCGGAGCATCTTCATCGGTTAACTCCGCCTTTGTAATAGTTAAACTTAAGGATGCGGAAAACAGGGTCAGGAGCCAAAGCGAAATTGTAGATTCGCTGAAGCCTAAAATAGCTAAAAACACAAGGGCACGAGCATTTGTTACTCAGCCACAAACTATTGGTGACAGGCGTGGCGGGCTTCCCGTACAATTTGTAATACAGGCGCCTAATCTTGAAAAGCTAAAAGATGTGCTTCCTGAGTTTCAGGAAAGAGCACAGACAAGTCCTGTATTTGATTTTGTGGACCTTGACTTGAAATTTAACAAACCTGAGCTAAACGTCACTATTAACCGGGACAAGGCCAGGGATCTGGGTGTATCTGTTCGCAATGTGGCCCAAACGCTACAGCTGACCTTAAGCGGTCAGAGATTTGGCTATTTTGTAAAAGATGGTAAACAGTACTATATCATAGGCCAGGTAGAAAGGGAAAATCGTAATGATCCGCTCGATCTCAAATCTATATATGTAAAAAATGATGAGGATGAAATTGTGCAGATGGATAACCTGGTAACTCTTGAAGAAAAAAGTACTCCCCCACAGCTATTCCGCTACAACAGGTTTGCTTCTGCCACCTTCTCTGCCAGTCTTACTCCAGGGTACACTTTAGGGGCCGGCCTGGAAGAAATGGACAGAATAGCAGCCGAAGTGCTTGATGGTTCCTTTAGTACGGCTCTAGCCGGAAGCTCTCTGGAATACCAGGAGAGTGCTGACAACCTGTATTTTGCTTTTGCCTTTGCCCTTATACTGATTTACCTGGTGCTGGCGGCCCAATTCGAGAGCTTTAGAGATCCGTTGATCATAATGTTTACGGTACCACTGGCACTGGCCGGCACACTTTTATCCCTTTGGTTCTTTGGTGAAACGCTTAATATATTCAGCCAGATCGGTATTATTATGCTCATTGGCCTGGTAACTAAAAACGGTATTCTGATAGTAGAGTTTGCCAATCAAAGAAAAGCGCACGATATGGACATTAAAGAAGCCATTATTGGTGCTGCCAAGGCGCGCTTCAGGCCTATATTAATGACTAGTTTATCTACCATCCTGGGTATATTACCTATTGCTCTGGCATTAGGAGCAGGGTCAGAAAGCCGGGTTTCAATGGGAATAGCCGTAATTGGAGGTATGTTGTTCGCTACTGTACTTACGCTGTTCGTTATACCCGCAGTATATACTTACATCACCAGTAAACACAAAAGATTAGCAAGACTATGATGAGATTGGCCCTGATCACTTTTACTGTTTTATGGGCTACGTCGGTGCTGGCCCAGGAAGAGCTAACACTGGAAAAGGCCATTGGAACAGCTCTGGAACATAACTATTCCATTAAAATAGCAAAAAATAACGAACAGATTGCTCAAAATAATCATACCCTTGGCAATGCCGGCTTTCTGCCCTCGCTTACTGCCAGTTACAATCGTGATTACGGGATTCAAAGCTTTGAACAACAAAGATCAACCGGGGAAGTCAGCGACAATGGCGCCAAAAGCCAGCGGGAAACCTACGGTGCCACCCTCAACTGGACCATTTTTGACGGGCTCAAAATGTTTACGACCTATGATCAGCTGGAAGCTCTGAACAAACAAAGCGAAGACCTGACCAGGGCTCAGATAGAACTTTTGGTCTATAATGTAACTACTGCATTTTACAATGCTGCATGGGAAAAAGAGCGCCTGCTGCTCTTTGAAAGCAATGTGGGATTATCAGAGGAAAGGCTAAAAGTATCAAAAGATAAATACGAACTGGGCAAGGCATCAAAAATAGAGTTCCTTCAGGCACAGGTTGATTTGAATGCAGATAAATCGTCTATGATCAAGCAACTGGAGTTGCTTGCTGTCAGGAAGTTTGAGCTTATGGAGTTGATGGCTATAGAGCAGGACACCCTTAATTTTACCATTAAATATGAAGTTGAAAATAACTCCGATATATTGTTAGGTCAACTTCTAGAGCAATTGGAATCTCAAAATGCCCAGTTGCTGGCCCTGAAAAGAGACCAGGTCATAGCCCTCTACGATAAAAAAATAGTTGAGGGCGACCGGTTACCGGAAGTCGGTGTTTTTGCAGATTATACACACTCCAGTTTTGAAACACCTGCCGGCTTTGTATTAAGCGGAAACTCGGATGATATCACCTATGGGGTAACCGCCAGATGGACTCTTTTCAATGGATTCAATGTTAACAGAAGGCTAACCAATGCAAAAATCCAGTACGAAACAGCCCAGTATCAATATAAAGACCAATTGCTGGCTTTCACAACCGATATTAAAACCAGGTACATAAATTATCGAAACAACCTGGACTTGCTAAAATTGGAAAAAGAGAACCTAAGTGTAGCAAAGGAAAATAATGAAATAGCCCAGGAAAGGTACCAGATAGGCCTCTCCAATGCATTAGAGTTGCGTGAGTCGCAGATCAACCTGATCAACGCTGAAATCAGATATCAAAACGCTGCTTTTGCTGCAAAACAAGCCGAAATAGAACTTAAATATCTTAGCGGCACACTTGTTATCAAATAAGATTATTCGAAAAGGAAAAAGAAGTTGAATAACTGGCAGATAAAGTCGGGTTAATTACCTTTGCTGCTCATTAAAACTATCTATGAGATATATCCTGCTTCTGATTGTTGCTATAATTTCCACTTGGTGCAGCAATCGTCAATTACCAGCCACCAGCGATAATGATCCGGCCTGTACATCCATATCTGACCAATTATCGTCCTGTATAGCTCTGCCCTCTTCTGAAACACTGGAGATCATGACATGGAATATCGAAAATTTCCCAAAAGACAGTACCACATTTTGCCTGGTAAGCAATATCATTAAAACATCAACTGCTGACGTTATCGCAGTTCAGGAAATAGATTCGCCGGAAGATTTTTCCAGATTGGCAACTCAAATTGAAGGATGGAAAGGGGTTTACCATGATGTTCGAGGTGGCATAGAAACAGGCTTTTTATATAAAACATCAGAAATTGTCTCTGTAGGCACACTAAAAAGTATTTTTCCTGATAACCGCTACGAATTTCCCCGTGAACCAATATTACTTACCGTTGAACATAAAAATGGGTTGGAGGTCACCCTTGTCAACATTCATCTCAAATGCTGCAAGGATGGTAAGGAGCGGAGATCAAAGGCCAGCATAATGCTGAAGCAGTATCTTGACGACTCACTAAGCACGCAAAACATAGTGGTACTGGGTGATTTTAACGATGACATATCAGACGATACACCTTTTTTGAATTTTGTAGCAGATGCCAACCATTATACTTTTGCAGACAAAGAAATAGCACTTCAAAGTGAAGAGCATTGGAGTTACCCTTCCTGGCCAGCTCATATCGACCATATTCTTATCAGCAATGAACTGACTGACAACCGCATTTTCACAAAAACAGTTGCTTTGAACCGATGCATCAGTGTTTATGAAGATCATATTTCCGACCACCGGCCCGTAATAATTTCACTTAAAGCGGATAAAGTTCCTGATTTGTAATCAGGCCGTTTTTATTCAGCCTTTGCGCTGAATATTTCTTCCAGCTTATTTTCCAGTGCCTGTCCCCTAAGATTTTTACCTATGATTTTGCCCTCCGGGTCAAGCAGAAGAGCAAAAGGGATTGAGTTTACATTGTACAGCCTTGCCGCTTCTGAGTTCCAGAACTTCAGGTCAGACACCTGGGTCCAGTGTAGTTGGTCCTGCTCAATAGCCTCAAGCCAGTCTTCACGCTTTCTGTCGAGGGAGACTCCATAAACCTCAAAGCCCTTCTCATTGTATTTGTTGTACATCCTTACTACATTAGGATTCTCCATACGGCACGGCTTACACCATTTTGCCCAGAAATCCACCAACACATAATTACCACGCAATGAAGAAAGCTTTACGATCTCACCGTCAGGGTTGGGCAAGGCGATGTCAGGGGCAATCTGGCCTATAGCCAGCTTTTTGCTTTGCTCCACATCCTTAATAAACTCCTGCGCAATCGGAGAATCCGGCATTTCATTTTCAAGCAGATCAGCATACTTCACAAAAAAGTCATGATGCTCGTCTTTATCCAGGTAGCGACCGGATTTCAAAATCTCCACCACTCCAAGAGAAGCTCCGAGAGAGTCGATCTTAGCTTTCAATTGCTCTTTAAGTTGCGCATCAAGCGTCAGATACTCATTTCTTAAAGCATCCATTTCAGTCTCATCCCCTGTCTGGCTAGCGGATTTGAATCTTTGGTTAATGCTTTGAACAGCTTCGGAAGATTGAAACTGATTAGCCATGGCCTGTACTTCATTAATAAAATCATGATCGCGCGACCCTTTTACTTCATAGAACCCTTGCTGATTATTTCCATCCACATTAATGACTACATCATCTCTGTCAAGAATTAATGGCACAAACTGTTTTCCATAAAAATTGAGTCTATAATATCCGGGATTTTCAACCTTAACCTGCTCGCTGAAGGTATAGTCCTTTTCATTCAGGGTGATGGTGTCATGCGGAACAGGTACATTTCCATTAAATTTCTCCAGGATGATAAGTCCGTTCTGAGGGTAGCCTACTGTTCCTGAGAGCTTGATCATATCCTCACTGCTTTGCTCCGAAGCGGGATTGGACGAGCATGCCCAAAAAGAAACTACAGATATCAATACTAATCTTAAAAAGTTCATATACATAATTTTGCCTTTATTATCTTAATTTGCTTCTCAACAGCTCATTGGCCATTTTCGGGTCTATCTTTCCTTTGCTGCGCTTCATCAGTTCTCCCATAAACATGCCCAACAAGCCCTTGTGTCCCTTCTTATAAGCGGCCGCTTTATCCGGAAACTCTGCAACCACTTCATCTACCAATACGCTGATAGCATCGCTGTCATCATCCTGTAACAGGTTAAATGCCTCCGCAGTTTCCAATGCCGTCATGCCGTTTTGCTTTAACATCTCAGGAAATAAATTTTGCGATGCCACCGAAAAACTCACTTTATTATCATCTACCAGCCTTATCAGCTCGGCCAGACGCTCAGTAGACAGTGGTAAATTATCAATCTGTAGATTGTGCTCATTTAGATATGATTTCACCGGCCCCATTATCCAGTTAGAGGCAGCCTTGAAATTGGCAGTCCTGGTACAGAGATCTTCAAAATAAAGTGCAATCTCTTTGGTATCAGTCAGAACCTGTGCATCGTACTCAGGCAGGTTAAATTCCTTCACATACTTATTAAAAAGCTCATGAGGCAGGCTTGGCATACTTTCTTCAATAGCTTTCAGCCATTCTTCCGTTACATGCAGTGGGCTAAGGTCAGGATCCGGAAAGTAGCGGTAATCGTTCAACTCTTCTTTGGTACGCATTCCGGATGTAGTACCTGTATTGGCATCAAATGTCCGTGTTTCAGAAAATATCTCTTCACCTCCTTCGACAGCCAATATCTGTCTTTCTATTTCATGGTCTATAGCTCGTTGTACATTCCTGATGGAGTTCATGTTTTTAACCTCAACCTTTTTTCCCAGAGTTTTTGATCCCTTGGGCATAATAGAAATATTCGCATCGCATCGCAATGAACCCTCTTCCATATTTCCATCGCAGATATCCAGGTAACGTACCAGCCTCCGGACTTCCGTCAGGAAGGAATGTGCCTCATCTGATGTACGAATATCCGGCTCTGTAACAATCTCGATCAGCGGTACCCCCGCTCTATTGAAGTCAACCAGTGTATCGGTTTCTTCGGTCAGGTGGATAGACTTGCCCGCATCTTCTTCAATATGGATCCTGTTCAGGTGAATGTCACGCGGTTCGCCAGTCCTCGGAAAAACCCTTACAAAACCATTTTTGCATATTGGAGTACGGTCTTGCGTAAGCTGGTAGCCCTTTGGAAGATCAGGGTAAAAATAATTCTTACGGTCAAATATCTGTTCACGGCTAATTTCACATTGACATGCAAGCCCCATTTTGATCGCATATTCAACCACTTTCTTATTAAGTTTGGGCAAAGTACCGGGGTGGCCAAGGGTTATCACACTTACGTTGGTATTGGGCTGGCTACCATATTCTGCCGAGTCGGAGTTATATATTTTAGTAGTTGTCAGCAACTGTGCATGCACTTCCAGACCAATTACAGCCGTGTACTTATCTCTGATCGATTTATCCATTTACCTTCAAATTAAATGATAGCCCTTGCCTTCTCCAAAACTTTATCAAGTCCACCTATGTCTTTACCACCTGCCGTAGCGAAAAATGGTTGCCCACCACCACCACCTTTGATCTCTTTAGCCAGCTCCCTTACAATTGTGCCTGCATTCAGATCTTTTTCCTTAATTATGTTATCTCCTATAACCACGGCAATCTGAGGTTTTCCTTCTATATCTGCAGCCAGCACCATGAAGAGGTTTTCCACTTCATTTTTGAGCTCAAATGAAAGATTCTTCAATGCATCGCCTGCCGGTACTGCTACCTTTTCTATTATTACATTGGCGCCATTCTGAGCCTTAACTTTCCCAAGAAGTTCTTTCTTAATGCCTTGAGCCTGACCTGCGTGTAATTTTTCTATTTCCTTTTCCAGTTTACTTTTTTGCTCTACAAGACTATGAACTGCTGCTTTAATATCCTTTGGATTTTTGAGCAACTCCTTCAACTCATCAACCAAAGCAAACTGCTCTTCTATATATTTTTCAGCTGCTTCGGAGGTTATCGCTTCAATTCTCCTTACACCGGCTGCTATGGAGCTTTCGGATACTATCTTAAAAAAGCCAATATTACCTGTAGCAGGCACGTGTGTTCCTCCGCAAAGCTCTACAGAGTAACCCTGATCAAACATAATGACACGAACAAATTCACCGTACTTTTCTCCGAACAGTGCCATAGCACCCATTTTCTTAGCCTCCTCTATGGGTACGTTGCGTTTTTCATTCAACGGAATATTCTCCCTGATTTTCTCATTCACGATATGTTCCACCCTGGCGATCTCATCATCAGTCATTTTTTGGAAGTGAGAGAAGTCAAACCTCAACACTTTATCGTTAACCAACGATCCCTTCTGCTCCACATGCTCGCCAAGAACGGATCTTAATGCGGCATGTAGCAGGTGGGTGGCGCTATGGTTACTCATGATTAGCTTTCGTTTTTTCGCGCTTACCACAGCTTTATAAGAGCCTTCAAGGTTAACAGGCAGTTTATCAGTAAAGTGAACGATCAGGTCATTTTCCTTCTTGGTATCGAGTACACTGATCTTCTCGCCATATCCTTCAAGGTGTCCCTGGTCTCCGACCTGTCCACCACTTTCGGCATAAAAGGGGGTTTTGTCGAGTACTACCTGGTAGATCTCCTTCCCTTTTTGTTTGATGGTACGATACTTTATTAACTTTGCCTCGCTCTCCAGGTGCTCATAACCGATAAACTCAACATTCTCCTGATCTCCTACTACATTCCAATCTCCGGTTTCCTTAGCGGCATCAGCCTTAGATCGGGCTTTTTGTTTTTGCATTTCTGTATCAAAGCCCCCAGAGTCAACTGAAAGTCCGTTTTCCCTGGCAATCAGAGACGTCAGGTCAAATGGAAAACCAAAAGTATCATAAAGTTCAAATGCCAACTTACCATCTATAACCGTTTCGCCCTTTGAAGCCATTTCAGATTTCACGGAATCTATCTTTTTAAGTCCGTTTTCCAAAGTCCTCAGGAAAGACGCCTCCTCCTGCTCTATCACCCTCATCACAAAATCTTTCTGGCTTTTGAGTTCAGGAAACACTTCCTCAAACTGGTCCACAAGGATCGGCACCAGCTCATATATAAAAGGCTTTTTGAAATCAAGGAAAGTAAAGCCATAGCGTACCGCCCTTCTCAATATTCTTCTGATCACATAACCCGCCCCCGTATTGGATGGCAGTTGTCCATCAGTAATGGCAAATGCAATGGCTCTTACGTGATCTGAAATTACACGGATGGCAATATCTGTTTGATTATCTACACCATATTTAACTCCGGCTTTTTCAGCCAGAAAGTTTATTAAAGGTGTAAATACATCGGTATCATAATTTGAAGACTTTTTCTGAATAGCCATACAAAGCCTTTCAAACCCCATACCCGTATCCACGTGCTTTGCAGGAAGGTTTTTTAACTCTCCGGAAGCCAGACGGTTAAATTCCATGAATACAAGGTTCCATATCTCAACCACTGCAGGGTGATCCTGATTAACCAGCTCCTTGCCGGGTACTTTTTCTATCTCTTCCGGCTTTCGCAGGTCAATGTGTATTTCTGAGCAGGGTCCGCAGGGTCCGGTATCACCCATCTCCCAGAAGTTATCCTTTTTTGAGCCGTAAAGTATTCTGTCTTCAGCAATGATCTCCTTCCAGTAGTCATAAGCCTCCTGATCTACATCAAGCTTATCACCCTCATCACCACCAAATACAGTCACATATAACCTGTCTTTGGGCAAACCATACACTTCGGTAAGTAATTCCCAGGCCCATGCAATGGCTTCTTTCTTAAAATAGTCACCAAATGACCAGTTGCCAAGCATTTCGAACATGGTATGGTGGTAAGTGTCAAGCCCTACTTCTTCCAGGTCATTATGCTTACCCGATACCCTCAGGCATTTCTGGGTGTCTGCCACGCGGTTATACTGCGGCTTTTTATTACCCAGAAAGTAGTCTTTGAACTGGTTCATACCTGCATTGGTAAACATCAATGTAGGATCATCTTTATTAACCAAAGGAGCAGAATCGACTATTTGGTGCTGCTTGTTTTCAAAAAACTCAAGAAATTTTCGCCTTACTAACTTAGAATCCATTTATTGTCAAAAAAATTGATAATTTTGCGCCCGAAGACTTTTTTTTAAAGAAAATTAATATATTGCAGTTAAACTAAAGCTTTAAACCTCGTGTTAACTGAAAAACCAACTGTCTCTTTTTAATAGAGAGAGACAAAAATAGAAGTTTTTAGCATAGAACATTAATGGCCAGAATAAAATATTACTATGATACCGAGACCTGCCGCTATGAAAGAGCCAGGGTTACCTACTCTGATATAGTATTAAATGTTTTAGGGTTCTTCTCCATTGCTTTGGTCATGGCAATTGCATTTGTGCTGGTATATAACACCTACTTTGATTCCCCCTCCGAAATAAAGCTAAAAAAAGAAAACAAGGAACTTCAGACTTACTATCAGGACCTTCAGGAGGAAATGAATGAGGTTAATGAAGTAATTTCCGCTTTAGAAGAAAGAGATAATAATATATATAGAAAAATTTATGAGGCTGAGCCTTTAGGTCCTGCGATCCGTGAAGCCGGCCATGGTGGTGCGGAAGAGTACAAACGTATAATGGAAAAGGGCTTATACGACAAGCAACTGATAATCAGTACGTTTAAGAAAATTGATAAAATAAAAAGAAAGGCGCACATACAAAACCAGTCTTTCGATGAAATTATGCAGCTGGCACGCGATAACAATGCGATGCTGTCTTCCCTGCCCTCTATCCAGCCGGTAAAAAACCCGGAACTTACAAAACTTGCTTCAGGTTTTGGTATGAGAATCAACCCTTTTCATAAAGGTCGCGTAATGCATGGAGGTATTGATTTTGCCGCTCCAAGAGGATCGGAAGTATTTGCAACCGGAAATGGGGAAGTGAAGTTTGTTAAAGACAATAGTGAATTACAAACAGGATACGGAAACTATATCGAAATAGACCATGGCTTTGGTTATGTAACCAAGTATGCTCATCTGGGTGAAATTAAGGTAAAGCCCGGAGATAAGGTAAAACGAGGCGAGGTAATAGCCTACGTATCAAGTTCGGGCGGCTCTGCCGCTCCACACGTTCACTACGAAATTATAAAAGACAATAAAAAAATTGATCCTGTTAATTTCCTTATACAAGGGCTTAGCGATGAAGAATATCAAAAACTTTTAACTTTAGCGTCACACGAAAATCAGTCTTTCGATTGACATTTTTTGAACTTATTTGAGAACATTTTTTTAACAGATGGCTAAAATACGATATTATTATAACACCGAAACCTGCAAATATGAGCCAATAAAAGCTTCTAAAAAAGCTGTTTTTATGAATATTATGGGGTTTCTCAGTGTGTCAATAGTACTTGCATCAGGGCTTATCTATTTGTATAGAACCAACTTTACCCCTATTAAAGAATCTACCCTTCTGGCCAAAAATCAGGACTTAAAAGTAGAATGGAACCTGCTTAATGATGAACTTCAAAGAGCATATGACCACGCTGACGAGCTTGAATTTAAAGACGACAAGATCTACAGGGTAATATTAGATACCGAGCCCATCCCGCTAACGGTAAGAGAGGGCGGTGTAGGTGGCCATGATAAGTATGAGAGCCTGATGGAAGAGGACCTGGAGCAGTCGGAAATGATAGTCGGGACATTCCAGAAAATGGATAAACTAAAGAAAAAGCTCTACATACAGAGTAAATCTTACGATCAGATCTCCAGCCTCCTCAGTGAAAAAGAAAAAATGTGGGCCTCCCGACCAGCCATTCAGCCCATCAACAATAAGGAACTTACAAGACTACACACTACCTTCGGCAGACGCTACCACCCGATACTCAAACAATGGAAGGATCATGAGGGACTCGACTTTACCGCTCCATCAGGCACCCCGGTGTATGCAACAGGAGATGGGGTAATAACTTCTTCATACAGCTCGGCAACTTACGGTAATGTTGTATTTATAAATCATGGATATGGCTATCAGACACGCTACGCCCACCTGATAGAATATATTGTAAATCGCGGAGAAAGTGTAAAAAGAGGACAAGTGATTGGTTATGTGGGCAGTACAGGCCGCTCTGAAGCGCCTCACCTGCATTACGAAGTGCTTTATAACTACAAACCCATTAATCCTATCAACTTCTTCCAGCGAGACCTGAGCAATGATGAATACGAAAAACTAATAGAGATTTCAAAACAGGAAACTATCCCTCTGGATTGATCATATGTATCTAAAAACATTAAAAGAGGCCGTGTCAAATTTTGACATGGCCTCTTTTCTATCAAACCATCATAGTTAAAAACAGATTAGCAGCTATTACGGTTTTCGTTCCAAACTGTCACTAATCCGCTTCTACTGATCTGCCCTCCGTATTCACTGTTCAAGCATCTTATTAACCTTCTTCTGAACTTTCGGGCTTTGCTGATATGCAACCATGATCTCCTGATAAGTATTGATATCAATACCCTCCTCTTCAATAGCCTCCACCATTTGCCGCTCAACCTTCTGACGCTCTTGAATTATGGACTGGGCTGCTGCATTAAAAGCCGCCATTTCCCCGGCAGAAGCATCCGATTCTTTACCCGGGTCCTGCTGTTGCGCCAGTATTTCATTGAATCTTTCCATAGAAAGGTCACCCTCTTCAATGGCGGCCATCACCTGCCTGTCACTCTCCTGCTGAATGGCTTGCACCTCTTCATAAGCCTCCACAAATGATGTCAGTTCTCCTTTTGAAAAATCATCCCTGACCTTTACAGGATTTTGAGCCAGTGACGTGGATGAAACTACAGCTAACAGAACTAAGGACATCAACCATTTATATAGACAATTGCCATCTTCATTTTTTAAAATCATAATTTATTGAATATAATTGCACATATTTATTACAAGATAAAACAAGTAAGGACACACTATGTTTTAATTAGTTTTATCATGATATTATCATTTTACCAGCCGCACCTCCTTCAATTTTTCGCGATTTACTCCTAAACCTTACAAGGCTAGCCTTGACTAAAATTACTGCAATCGTTTGCGGTATCCTTGTCATTGGCAGTTAGTTAGTTAACCTTACTTTTCAAGGAAAATTCATCATTTTCTGACCAATTTTAGACTCAACCAAACCCTTATACCTATGAAAAAAACAATTAAAAACCACTGGCACTATTGTGCCCTTTTGTTACTGTTTTCCTGTACCGAACCCGAGATTCAAAGGGAGAGACAAGGTGAGCAGGTAACTCCTGATCCGGTAAGCTCCAAAACCGATGATCTCAATGCTAAGAATCCCGGCCCCGGTGGTGGCGTGCTAATGCAAGCCTTTTACTGGGATGTACCCGCCGGAGGAACCTGGTACAACACCGTAAAAAGTAAACTGGCATCCTGGGATGCTGCAGGCTTTTCTGCCATATGGCTGCCTCCGGTTTCAAAGGCTCAGAACGGCCCGTTCTCCATGGGATACGACCCCGCAGATTATTTCGACTTTGGTCATTATAATCAACATGGGTCAGTTGAGACACGTTTCGGATCAAAAAGTGAGCTACAAAGCCTGATATCAACCGCACATAACCTTAATATTGACGTCTATGCAGATATCGTTATCAACCACAACAGCGGTGGCGACCTTGAGGCAAACCCATATACCGGAACAAACACTTATACAGACTTTAACCCCGCTTCAGGCAAGTTTTACAGAAGCTATAATGATTTTCACCCTAACGGCTATGCTAATAACGACGAAGGTATTTTTGGTGGCTTCCCTGACCTGAGCCATTCAGTACCCTATGTGCAGGACTGGTTATGGAAAAGAAGTGACGGCGTAGGCAAATACTATAAAAACACGATTGGGTTTGATGGCTTCCGGTTCGACTATGTTAAAGGTTTTGGAGGTTGGGTAGTACGAGACTGGATGAATAATGTAGGAGGTTTTGCCGTTGGTGAATATTGGGATGGCAATGCACAGCTGCTGCAAAACTGGGTCAATGCTACCAATAGAAAATCATCCGCCTTTGATTTTGCCTGTTACTACAGAATGGACGAAGCCTTTGACGGCAACAACCTCAACAAACTCAATGATGATATGCTCTGGAAGCGTGACCCCGCCAAAGCTGTTACATTTGTAGCTAATCATGATACTGATGTAATCTGGGATAAAATGCATGCTTATGCCTACATCATGACGCATGAAGGATATCCCACGGTTTTCTACCGCGATTATGAAGAGTGGCTGGATAAGAACAAGTTAAACAACCTGATTTGGATCCATAGAAATAAAGCTGTTGGTTCCACCACCATCCTTTATGCGGATAACGACGAATATGTTGCCCGACGCAACGGATCTCCGGGACTGGTGGTATACCTGAACGACTCGAACAGCTGGCTGGAAAGATGGGTAGAAACAAACTGGAGCAGCACTACCATAAAGGATTATACCGGTAACTCCGCCTGGGAGCCAACAACGCAAAGCGGAAAATGGGTTAAGATACAGTGCCCTCCCAACAGCTACACAATCTGGTCACCAAAGTAAACGTTTTTTCATAATGTGCGATAACTGCCCTGGTTTTCAATAGTAAATTGAAAAATACCGGGGCGGTTGTTATTTTTAGCCTATGAGATACATTATACCAATACTTTTTGCCTCAGGCTTTTTCTTTGCCTGCCAGCCTTCCCATGAAAAAGAAACCTCAGCACTTTCCTTTCAGCAGAAGTATCCCAAATTTTCAGATTATTCATTGGAATATAAGACCACAACGCCACCGGACGATATGCAAATCTGTCTTTTTGCAAATCCATTGACGGCAAAAGTTCTAATCTATGTCAGACAAACCGATAAAGTATATAATACTCCGTTCTCTCCTGAAATGTTCTCCATTATTGCCCATGAAGGTGGCCGTGCACATGCAACAGAAATTATTCCGGCTGATTCTACCCATCCGGAACTATCTTACATAGTCCCATTTGATGTAGTCCATGATAGGTGGTTTTACAAAAAAACGGGTCTTCCGGGGGACCTGTCTCTCTCTTATTCACTTGAAATTGAGAATTTGGATCAGGTTCTAAATTTTGAAATTGACAAAGAGCATTACCGGCAGTACCAAAAAAATGATGGCCTTACAAAGCTAACCACCTTGTATAACACCTATGTTGATACTGCGGCACAGAAGAGTTACCAGCTCAGCAATGGTCTCTCAGGTTTCCTTCATGCAGACGATACAGAGATCTCGTCAGCCGGGATCAATCTCAGTTTACAGGCTTATCAACTTAGCGATAGCCTTAAATTATCGGTTAAAATTGTTAACCATAGTAATTATGAATTGTTGATACAACCAGATGTTTTTATTCTCAAATCCGGGAGCATGTTACTCCAACCAGTCACCAGCCGTACCGGAATGATTCAACTGCGCAAGGGTGATCGGTTTATACAGGATTTCATTTATTTCCCTGAGCAGGAAATCGCTCAGTTTGCATTGTTAAAAGAAGGAATACAAGTCCTTGCTGATGTAAATCCGACGAATCTGCTTATAGAAAACCTTCAGTTCAGGAGAACGGAATCACCCCCCCAAGGTGACTAGTATTAAAGCTCCATCTACAATAAAAACTGAAATTCTGTTTTCACTAGCAATCAAAGTAAATTAATATTATCTTAATTATACAATGCATAGGTGGAGTTCAATTATAAGAATACTGATTGTCAGTTCTTTTTGTTTTGCGGAAGCGTTCGCTTTCCAAAGCGATCAGGTCTTACTTCATCAACTTGAAACCGCCCGATATGATACCGCCAAAGTCAGGATTCTTGTAAAACTGTCACAATCCCCGCTTATCCCCAGAAATAAAGCACTTAATTACGCTCAGGAAGCACTGTATATTTCTGAAAAGAACCAATATACCTTTGGCGTTGCCCTGAGCAACTATGCTTTGATAGCATTTGCCAAAAGCCCTGGTGAAATTGAACACTACACCTCCGAAGCCCGTGAAATTTTCAACAATCAAAAGAATACAGTTCATGAAGGGAACACCCTGCTGGCCGCCGCGGCTCAACATCTTGATATCAGTGCCAACTATATAACCGCATTAACTTATGCGCGTCAGTTTCTTTCGCTCAATGAGGAAAAAAAAGATCATCAGGCATTGGCAAGAGGCTGGAATCTGATCGGAGAAGTATACCGGATATCAAAGAATTATGATAAAGCGCTGGAAGCCTATCGGCAATCAGTCAAACATGTAAACCTAAGTACTCCCGCTGATTATACTTCTCCATTTATTAATATTGCAACCGTATATAAAGAGTTGGGCGAATACAGCAATGCACTAAATAAATACGACTCTGTTCTTCGCTATCTTGTAGCCAATAACCTGGCCGGATCTAATACCACTGCTTATATCATCTGCAGAAAAGCCCAAACACACCTGCTAACGGGTAGCTATCATGAAGCTTTGAGCGAAGCAAAAGAAAGTTTGGAATTATATACGGAGCTTAACTTTACGCGAGGGTTAGTACTTGCCCTAAGCACACTTGCAGAGGCCCAGCTTAAAGTAGGCGACTACCAAAATGCCGTTGAAACCGGCTCAAGAGCCATTGATACCGCATCTTCCTTTGGGTTTACCACAGAAGAGTTTGATGAGGTCCACAGAATAGTTGCTGCCGCCTATGAAGCATTAGGCAACTATAAAATGGCCTACTCCTACCAAAAGAAGTACACTGATGTAATCAACCAGATCTATAGCCCGGAATCATATATTCAACTGGCCAACGAACAGGTAAAGCTGGAAACAGAAAAACGTGAACTGGAAAACAGGTTACTGGAGAAGCAGGCCCGTATAGATGAGGCTATCATTGAACAGCATCGATATATAAATATCTTTGTTATTATTGTTCTTATCCTGGTGGTGGCTACTTCTTTATACATCTATAAAAACCTCAGGGTAAAGCAACGCCTCAATTTTGAGCTCAAAGAAAAGCAGGATGAGATACTGCAACAGTCTGAAGAACTAAAAGCACAGGCAGAAGAGTTGAGTGCTTATAACGAAAAAATCACAAACATCAATGACAAGCTTGAGGAGATGGTACTTGAAAGAACAAGTGAGGTCAATAAGCAAAACAAGAGACTTATGGAGTATGCCTATTTCAACGCCCATAACCTGCGGGGCCCTGTTGCCAGAATACTGGGTCTCATTTATTTACTGGATAAGGATTTTCCTGAGGACCCTTACAGAGATTACAAAAAAATGTTGAAAGAAGCAGGGGACGAGCTTGACCAGGTAGTTAAGGAGATAAAAAACAGGCTGGAAACCTGACGAATCAGCCGACCGGATACGCAGGCTTAATTGCATAATAATATATTTCAAATTTTTACTGTAACTACTTTTCTAAAAAAAGCTGTAGACTTTAATTCTTTGAACTTTAGATTTTTATTAATCTTACCTTATTTTTGCGCCCCCGTGATTAATAATATGATATACACTTTTCTGAAATATTCATGTCTGTTGTTGGCTATAGCAGTGGTATTCAGTGCGTGTAAAGCCTCAAGGCCTGCACAAAAATCCCCTGGACCTGCGGAAAAAGACACTTTGGAAATCGTACAGATCGATACTGTCGTCCAACAGCCGGTTGATTCTGCCATAGCACAGGTTGAAGAAATTCAGGACTCAGTCGTCATCAGCGTACACCGTGTACTTAAAGACACCCTGTCAATCATTGGTGTTGGGGACATCATGATGGGAACCAATTACCCGGAAAACTGGTACTTACCTCCAAACCACGGAACCCAACTACTCGCCGAGGTCGATACCATCCTCAGAAATGCAGATGTTACATTCGGAAATCTGGAAGGTGTCATCCTTAACAGTGGCGGTGACGCTAAATATTGCAAAGACCCTAAGGTATGCTACATATTCAGGTCACCGGAATACCTGGCACAGAACCTTGTGCATGCCGGCTTTGACGTAATGAGTACAGCTAACAACCATGCCGGGGATTTTGGCAATCCGGGAAGGAAAAATACCATGAAGGTATTGGATTCACTAGGTATTAAACATGCAGGCTTACTGACCCACCCCTACACTACTTTTGAGAAAGAAGGAATGCGCTACGGTTTTGCAGCGTTTGCACCAAACACTGGTACCGTAAGCATCAACGATATTGCAAATGCACAAAAAATAGTGGCTCACCTCGACTCCATCAGTGATATAGTTATCGTTAGCTTTCATGGTGGTGCAGAAGGAAGTAAATATCAACATGTACCCAGAAAAAATGAGTACTTCTACGGAGAAAACCGCGGCAATGTGTACCTGTTTGCCCATCAGGTAATAGACGCAGGCGCTGACATCGTTTTTGGGCACGGCCCACACGTGACCAGAGCGGTTGAAGTTTATAAAAACAGGTTTATTTCGTATAGCCTCGGTAACTTTTGTACCTATGCCCGGTTTAATTTAAGAGGAGATAACGGACTGGCCCCGATCATTAAAGTTTTTACCGACAGCCAGGGCAATTTTATCAAAGGGGAGATCACTCCTGTAATTCAATTATCTCCGGGAGGCCCAAGCATCGACCCTCAGAAGCGAGTCATCACTCGTTTGCAGCAGCTTACCGAAAAAGATTTCCCGGAAGTAAAAATAAAAATTGACGATAGCGGTATAATTACTTATATTCAAGACTGAATTTATCCATGCCTTATAAAGAGAAGACCATAGAGAAGAAGTATTATGCCATTGGAGAGGTGGCAGCTATGTTCAACGTGGCAACTTCATTAATTCGGTTCTGGGAAACCGAATTCGACATTATCAAACCTAAAAAGAACCGTAAGGGCAATCGTCAGTTTACAAAAGAAGATATTGACAATGTAAAACTTATCTATCACCTGGTCAAAGAGCGAGGCTTCACACTTCAGGGTGCTAAAGACATGCTTAAAAATGACTCTAATGCAGTGAAAGATAAGATGGACATGATCGATTCTTTAAGCAAGGTAAAAGAATTCCTTCAGGAATTGAGACAGCAGATTCCCTAAGCGCATTTAAAACATGGATCAGAACCGGCTGGCTCAACTGGCACTGCATTTTATTCCCGGAATCGGAAATTTCACAGTAAAACAACTTGTTAGCTATGCCGGGTCAGCAGAAAATGTATTTAAGCTTCCCAAGGCAAAACTTCTTAAAATACCGGGTATCGGCCCTGCAATAGCCAAATCCATTCTAGAACATAGACCTTTTTCGAAAGCTGAAGAAGAATTGATCAGGGCGGAGAAAGAAAATACCCGCCTGTTGCTCTACTCAGATAAAGATTTTCCTCAAAGACTTAAACATATCAACAATGCCCCTTCACTGCTGTACTATAAGGGAAATGCTGACCTTAATACAGCAAAAGTGGTAGCCCTTGTGGGAACAAGAAACGCAACCCAGTACGGCAGGGATTTTACGGCTGAATTCATTGAGGAGTTAAAAGCACATAATACACTAATCGTAAGTGGTCTGGCTTATGGCATTGATATCCAAGCCCATAAATGTTCTTTAAAATCGGGCTTACCTACCGTAGGTGTAATGGCCAGTGGGATAGACATCATATATCCTGCCCTGCACAAGGAAACAGCCCGTCAGATGACTGAACATGGTGGTATACTTACCGAACATAGTTTTGGCAGTAAACCTGATGCTCCGAAATTTCCGGCACGTAACAGAATCATAGCTGGAATGGCGGATGCCATTGTTGTGGTTGAGGCCGCTAAAAAAGGCGGCGCTTTAATCACCGCAGAAATTGCCAATAGCTATAGCAAAGATGTATTCGCTGTACCAGGTGACCTGAAAAGTTCTTTTTCCGAAGGTTGTAACGACCTGATCAAAACGAACAAAGCGCATCTTTTAACCGGCATTAAAGATCTGGAATATATTATGAATTGGGAACCTTCGGGGGAGGGTAAGGAAAAGCAAGAACCGCTAATTGATATATCTTCGCTAGATGACGAAGAAGTATTGGTATTTTCAGAACTAAAAAAACATGGCAATGCAATTGCCATAGATAACCTAAGCTGGCAAACCCAGCTTCCGGTAGGCAAGTTGGCTTCAGTTTTACTGAACCTGGAATTCAAAGGATTCGTTAATTCCTTACCGGGTAAAAGCTATAAGCTCGCCAACAGTAAATGAGAGATAATTATTATCACATTTTAGGACTTGATAACTTTGCCTCACAGGAAGAAATAAAGCGTGCCTATCGTTTGTTGGCAAAAAAATATCACCCCGATAAGAATCCGGGTAAACCTGACTACGAAGAGAAATTCAAAAGAGTTAATATTGCTCACAAAATATTGACTGATCCTGTTGAAAAGTTACGCTTTGATCAGGCCTTAGAACAACAGCGTTTATACACGGATACTCCAAAATATTCACCAAGACAAGCTTATTACACGACAGAAAAAAGAAGATATACGCCTACTGCCTGGATGTATGCCCGGATATTCATCATCGCTTTTATTATGGCGATAATATTGATCCCAATCGGACTGATTTATAAATCTTCAATAACTTCATATGAAAGAGGCATTGAGGCACTTGAAAAGCAGGAATATTACCAGTCTCTCAATCATTTTGAGCGTGCCATTACCACTTTCGGAGGTCGAGCAGTTGAAGCTGGTATAACCGGAAGCAAAGTATCAGTGTATAACCTTCGAAGTTATGAACAAGGGCTATATTTTGCCAATCGTGGACTGGAGCATGCTGAAAAACAGGTTGAGTATGCAGAATTGTATTTTCTGAAGGCCTTGTCCTACAAAGGACTGGGAAATTACACAGAGTCGATGAAAGCTCTGAATGCAGCTGATTCGCTCCACTACCCTACCGATAGCCTTGAACTTCAATTTGGTCTTTTGAATGCATTTAGCTTATATGAATATGAGAAAGGTGAAAAGAACTTCAACTACCTTATTGAACGCAATGTTCACCTGCCGACCGCCTGGTTTGGCAAAGCCTGGTGTTTACAGAATCAGGAGATGTATAAAAAGGCAGCTGAAACATACTCCAAGGTTATTGAACTGAACCCAAAGCATGCCATGTCTTACTACTACAGAGGAATGAATGAAATTAGTTACTCCGATAGTACCGCGGCCTGCCATGATTTTGCCAAAGCACTTGAACTTGGATATGAAAAGGCAGCGATTTTATATAGATATCATTGTGAATAAGAGTAACTGCTTAATATTTCTCTGGCTGCAATATCCAGTTTTAAGTTTTGGTTCTTTGGTCGTTTCTGAATCACCCCGAATAAACACGACAGGCAAACTGTAACAGGTTTGACATGAATATCAGATAAAAAAATTAAGCTAAAAAGCAGTGGAGCAAACGGATCGGAGATAAAATTCACAACGTAAAGTTTACCGTGAAAATAAGTAAATCACGCCTATTACTGTTTTAATCCTGATTTTGCTGATAGCTGTCGAAGAGTCAGTGTCCTCCCGATAATTCCGCTTGATCAAAAAAAAGGACTCCACCGAAGCAGAGCCCTTTTTACCATGAAAAACCCCGATTAATTGTCTTTGTCGTTATCAGTAGTATATATACGCTGATTGCACTTTTCTCTTATAATATCATAGGCCTTCAAATCACCAAGCTCACCAGCCTTACTCAGATCAAGGCATCCCTGTTGCAGCTGCCCAAACTCCAACCTGAGCACGCCACGGAGGTAATAAGCATCCACGTTTTTCGGATTAAGTTCTATTATTTTCGAGCAGTCATTGATCGCATCCTGATAAGCCTCTAATTGTTGTTTGGCCTGCCCTCTTCTGTAGTAGGCATCCAGATTGTTAGGATCCATCTCTATGGTTGAAGAATAGTCTTCAATCGCTCCATAGTAATCCTGGAGACGGTATTTGATATTGCCTCTGGCAAAATAGGCCTCTGAATATTTAGTGTTCTTTTCAATGGCCGTATTGAAGTCCTTCATTGCTCCATGAATATCTTCAAAGGCCTCTTTGATTTTTCCTCGCATGTAGTATGCCTGGGCATAGTTGGGATCAATTTCAATGGCTTTATTGTAGTTGATAACAGCCTGCATATATTCGCGCTGTTCATAAAGCTTTTTTCCTTTGTCCGTAAATTCAGCGGCTGTTTGTCCGTACGAGGTAACTGAAAGGATCAGACCAACGGCCACAATCATAATTTTTCTCATTTTAGAATCTTATTGGTTTTTCAGGGGTAACAAAATCCAACCAAAAAGAATGCTAAAAATTTAAAATAAATGTAAATCAGTGAAATTGAGTAAAAATAGAAGGTGCTGACGACAGCGCCTCAGAAAAAAACCTTTTATCAAGTCCCAATTTGGGATTTTTTGTCTCTAAATAGGATACAATAGTTTCAGTAGCTATGTTTCCAACAAGATCATCCTTAGCCATAGGGCATCCGCCATATCCATTGATAGCACCATCAAAACGACGACAACCTGCCATATATGCGGCATCAATTTTTTCCAGTGCTGTATCTGGGTTAGAGTGCAAATGCGCCCCAAATTCAATTTTAGGGTATGCTTTTATAAGATTGTCATAAAGATAGGTGATGTTTTCCCGATTTGAGACCCCTATTGTATCAGCCAGAGAAACTATGTTTATTCCCATTGAAGACAGGATATCTGTAAACTTACCTACTATTTCCACATCATAGGGATCTCCGTAAGGATTGCCAAAGCCCATGGAAATATACGACACCAGTTGTTTGTTATACTTTATGCATATTTCCTGTATTTCGTTCAGGGTATTCAGTGCTTCTACGATAGATTTATTGGTATTTCTTTGCTGAAAAGTTTCTGAGATTGAAAAAGGAAAACCCAGATACGTGATAGCAGAATGCTGGGCGGCATCGTGAGCTCCCCTGGCGTTGGCTACTATGGCCAACAGTTTCGACTTTGTACTGGTCAAATCAAGCTCTCCTAATACCATAGCGGTATCTTTCATTTGGGGAATAGCTTTTGGAGATACAAAGCTTCCAAAATCAATGGTATCGAACCCGACTTTCAAAAGTTTATTTATATATTCAACCTTTAGTTCTGTTGGTATAAATTCTTTGATACCTTGCATGGCATCTCTGGGGCACTCAATTATTTTCATGTCTGTTTCAAAGTGAATATGCAAATGTATTGGTTCAACCTATAAAAGACAAAAACGTATCATTGAACGGTCAAATTGTTGATTTATCCTACATAATTAAAAAAGAATAGTTTTTAATTTTTAGATTGAGTATCCAAAACTGCTAAAACATTAACTAACATGCCATTAACAGCTTTAACTGGTTCACTGGGGGTGAAACGAGCTGCCCATTTATTGCGCAGGGCCACCTTTGGAGCGACTAAGCAGCAAATCGATTATTTTGCAAATCTAACCGCATCTCAAGCCGTAACACAACTTTTTGCTACTGATTTACCTGACCCAATATTGCCCATTGACCCTGCTACAGGACAAGAGTGGGTGGAAAGTGGTGTTGTAGAAGGAGCAAACAGCGGGGACGATGAGCTTAGAGCGTACTTCAAAGCCTGGTTTATCGGACAGATGATGAGCACCGATATTGCTGACAGCCACGAACTGGCCTATGCACTTAGGGAGAAAATCACGCTGTTTCTTCATACACATTTTACTACAATGGAGGAAAAAGTAGACGACAGCCGTGCACTTTATTTTCAAAATGCCCTTTTCAGGCTGTTTGCTTTTGACAAAGAGGATGAAAATGTGGTAATAGTCGATGAAGACACCGGAAGCTCTCAAAACGAAATAGCTCCAAGAAACTTCAAAGAACTAACTAAGAAAATTTGCATTGACAATGCCATGCTCATTTTTCTGGATGGTCGCCAGAATGTGAAAGGCAGTGTAAATGAAAACTATGCCCGTGAAATGTTTGAACTCTATACCATTGGCCGTGGACTTGAAGCCCGGGTAAACGGCATGACCCCTCCCGGGCCGGATGATTATTTTACATTTACGGAGCAGGATGTTCAGTCTGCGGCAAAAGTGCTTTCTGGATTTGATAGAGATGAAAATTTTGAAACTATCGATCAGTATACGGGCATTCCGAGAGGCCGGATCAAGGGCGGTGTAATCGCTACCCAACATGCTGAGGGCGTAAAACAATTCAGCGATTACTTCTCCGGATTTAATGATGGTAAAGTAACTCCCGATCCAACCCTTTTTCAGGGCGGACCTACAGAGGAAAGTGCCATCGATGAAATCAGCCAATTAATAGACATGATCTACAGCAGAGAAGAAACAGCACGGCATATCTGTCGCAGACTGTATCGCTTCTTTGTCTACTATGATATTGATGAAACGTTGGATGATGACGTCATAGCTCAAATGACAGCCACATTCACTGCCAATGACTTTAAAATACAGCCTGTACTGGAGGAGCTTTTTCAAAGTGAGCATTTCTATGACAACGTTTCCGGCGTTGAGGATGACAAATTTGGAGGCATCATCAAATCACCTCTTGACCTGATTCTGGGTACGCTTAAATTTTTGGAGATAAAGCTCCCATCATACCAGGCAAATCTTGAGAGTTTCTACATGATGACTGCTAGCTTGACAGACCTCATGGGACGCCAGGGAATGACATTTTATGAGCCCTATGAGGTTGCCGGCTATGTGGCATACCATCAATACCCGGTTTATAACAGAAACTGGATATCTACCAATTACCTTACTCAACGCTATGATTACATACGGCAGTTGATGAATCAAAATGAGGGCTTGCCAGCCTTTGATATCCTGGAATTTGTGAAGCTGAACTTCAATGCTCAGGCCACTGATGCAAAGCAGTTCATTACCACACTGGCTCCTTATATTTTCCCGTTTGCGGAGAATCTTGACTATGAAGTAGATGGTGGCGACCTGACCAAAGAGCGCATCAGATACTTTTTACAAGTATTTATACAATTTGATGACTATCAGAATACTGCAGCCGTAAACCAGGCCAATGCTGACTGGGGTAGTCTGTATGCAGATCCATCAAAATACCTTGAAGCCGGGGAATACCTTAGAAGGCTTTTTAATGCAATGATGCAGTCTCCTGAATACCAACTATTTTAAACCATGAAAAGAAGAAAATTCCTAAAACAGCTCCCCATGCTGGCGGGTGCTTCGCTGGCGTTGAATAATGTACCTATCCGTGTAATGGGTGAGTCGAGCCATTTCCTCAGGCTTGCAGATCAAAGCAACAGCGACCGGGTAATGGTGATTATTCAGCTTCATGGGGGAAATGACGGCTTAAACTCTGTTATTCCTGTAGAGCAATATGATCTGTATTACAGCAGAAGGGCCAATATTGCCATTCCGGCAAAAAACAGTGTAAGAAGATATATTCCGCTTGACTCTACCTTACCCTCTGCAGATCAGGTGGGTCTGCACCCGGATATGATTGGCGCAAAAGACCTGTATGACAGGGGCCGGATGGCTATTGTACAGGGTGTCTCCTACCCTAATAACAACGGATCTCATTTCAGAGGCCGTGACATATGGCATATGGGTGGAGGCTTTGATGATTACTATTCTTCTGGTTGGGTAGGCAGGTACCTGCAGAACAATTATTTACCCAAAGTCTATCCGAATGATTTTCCTAATGCTGATATGCCCGACCCCCTGGCTATAGAGGTAGGCAGCGACGTATCGCTAATGTTTCACCAACATGGCAACATACCGACCTCTATTTCAATACCAGGAGGACCTCAGGGGTTCGCGGACCTCGTAGAAAGTCTTGAAGGGTTTGAAGATAAGCTCATTGACCCACGAGGTAAACCACCTGTAGGTCTTGACAACTCTCCTTATGGTAAAGAACTCAACTGGATACTGGGTCTCGAAGACAAATCTGAAGATTATGCTGCCAGACTTCTGGAAGTGTGGAACAATGCCAGCGAAACCTCAGTGACGTATCCTGAAATTTACCCTTTCAATGCTCCCTCTGGCAGCCTGACCAACCGGTTAACACCTCAGTTACAGGTAGTTGCAAGGCTAATTGCCGGAGGTGCAAAAACAAAAGTCTACCTGGTGAGAATAGGTGGTTTTGACACCCACGCCGATCAGGTTGAGAGTTATGACCCTACTATGGGCTTACATGCTGCTTTGATGTATCATATCTCTTCTGCGATGAAGGCTTTTCAGGCCGATCTCAGATCCCGGGGTATTGAAGACCGTGTATTATCCCTGACCACTTCAGAGTTTGGACGAAGAATAGATTCTAACGGCAGCTATGGTACTGACCATGGTAAGGGTGGGCCGATGTTTATTTTCGGTAAGCATGTAAAACCGGGAGTATTGGGCACCAACCATGACTTATCTACCGGACGTGGAAATATAGATATGCAGCATGACTACAGACAGGTGTACGCAACTCTCCTGAAGGACTGGATGCAAGTGGATGAGGATGTGGTTAATAATGATATTTTCTTCGGAAACTTTATTGACGGGCCAAAAGAAGATGGCACCGGCAACTACGAACCGTTACAGTTAATTTCGGAAGAGGTAACAGGTACGGAGGCTTTCTTTAAAGACCGCTTCAGGCTTAATAACGCTTATCCCAATCCTGCATCAGGATCTACTCATATTTCCTTTTACATAAATACGGAAAACCAGGTAAATATTAAACTTATAGACCAGAAGGGACAGCTGGTGAAGTGGTTAATGCAGGAAAGAAAAGGTCCCGGAGAGCATAAGTTCAAAGCTAACCTTGCCGGTATCAAGCCAGGGATCTATTTTTACCAGATAGAATCGGGTATATTAAAAGACACTAAAAAACTGATTATAAGAGAGTAATAAGTCAAATGAAAAACCTAACCACTCTGATTTTGAGTACTGTACTGATCTTGGGATACCATGTTGCAGATGCTCAAAATAAAAGAAAAAGAGATAAAATGTATCCCGCTTACAACACTTCCAGGCCTAAAAAGGAAGATCGCTTTTTGCAAACTCAATGGTGGCTTGGCTTCAGAGCCGGTGCAAACCTAACGGAAGCTAATCCTATAAGACGTTTTTCAGGGTTCAGTCCTATCAATTATAACCAGGAGCTTACCGAGAAAACTTACAGTGGTTTTGAGCTGCCTGGTGCCCATGCAGGAATTGAGATCACCTTTTATCACAGAGGGTTTTCTTTTAGTCTGCAGCCCAACTATCGCAGGCAAAGGTTTTCTTACTATAACGAGTTTACCTGGGACGATGCTGAAAACGGTGATAACCAGCTTGATTTGAAGTATGACCAGGATCATCAACTGGATTATATTGAAATACCCTTTTTCGTCAAATATGACCTTACCAGAGGCAATCTAAGGCCTTTCATTCAAATTGGCGGCTACTATGCCAGACTGGCCAATGCGAACAAGGCAGTGGAAATTACAGGAACTGATTATGCCTCAGGAGACGCCGGTCCTTTTAATACTGAAAATATAGTAATAGGTGCCAAAGACCTCTTCATCAAAACTTCGGTTGGAGTCGCCGGTGGTGTAGGTGTGAGCTACGACTTCTGGAATATGAGGTTGGTACTGGATGCTACATATCGCTATGGTATGAATAACATTACCAATGCCAAAAACAGGTATTCGAAAAATGAATTGGCTGGGATTGGAGATGCGCTTGATGATGTTGAAATGCGAAATATCTCATTCGGCCTCGGTTTTCTGTTCCCTCTGAGGTTTATCAACAAACAGTTTGATGCAAATTAATCTTTCACCAACCATGAAGAATAAACTTAATGCATATATTGCCTTCATTTTTATAATGATGGCACTCCTTTCATCGTGCGATATTTCAGACAATGAGATCGCGCCTGATGCTTCATTTTTCAGAATTTATGACAATGACCTGTTTCAGGCATCTTTTATTCCAATAGATGTAAAGCAGACCGGAGACGGCGGTTATCTGATCTTAGGAGCCACAAGGCTGGATGACTCTGATTTTCTGGGTGTATACCTTTTAAAGGCAGATGAAAACGGACAATTTGTTTCCGAACAAAACCTTTCCTCTCAGTTTGTACATCCTGTCAACAGCCTGATAGAACTTGAAGACAAATTCTATTTTGTGGCCATGGAAGCCACCAGCCTCCAGGCACATTTGTTTACGCTGAACAGCGCAGGCCAGTTGACAGACACTGCTGCTATTGGTGGCAATGTGTACTATCCTTTATATGCTGCTGCCGATGAAAACAGCATCATACTCCACAGCTATGACAATGGAGATAAGCGATCAGTGCTATCGCTGGTCAGCACGTTAGGACAGGTGATGAACCAAATTGACTTTAGCATTGGCGCCGGGGATGAAGTAGAGGCGCCTATTATTGAACACTTTACCAGAACAGGCAGGCAACTCCCCTTCTCAGCGGGTAAAATGGACAACGGTTTATATTTCTTTAATGGGTTTTACAACTACACCATGTCGCTGGTATTCACTAATTTTTCCAGTGAAGACCCCAATGGCGTTACCCAGGGCCAGCATGATAATGGAGGGATAAGCGCTGTTTCGCACATAGCGGGAAATAACTTTGCTATTGCCAGGTTCAATTACGGGGATAATTATATTCTACCCAAAGTAGAGCTTAATGTAACCGGAACCACCTCGTCTTTTGATCTTGCAGGAAATTCGTTTCCTGAGCTTGTTCCTGACGCACCTGTAATAGTGAAGAAAATGAGCATTGATGGCAAGGATGTATCCTTATATGGCAGTCATACCAAAGCGGGTAAGATCATTTTAATGGCCTATAGTGCCAGTTCAGGTGAACTTTTGGGTACAAAACATCTTGGTTATGCCAACCCGTTTGAAATTGCAGGTTTTAATGCCACTGAAGACAATGGACTAATCGTAGCAGGCGCTACGTCAGTGGCAGACCGGTTTACACGTATTTGCCTCTTCAAGTTAACTGAGGATGAACTTGTTGAGCTTGTAAACTAAATCAATTCCGGAAGGCTCAACCTGATCCTTCCGGAACTTCTTACCATCTCTTTATCTCAATATTCTTGTGAAAACCTGTTTTAAGCTCGTTGAAAGGTAAAAAGACATTTAAAACACTACTTTCAAAAGAAGCAGATATATTTCTGAAATCTATTTCGGGTGACAATGGACACGTAGCTACTACATGAGGAACCATTACCGGCGAATCATTCCTCCCCATAAACTCAAGGTTATGATATACCATTAAGTTCTGATCTATGATCTCCACTTTTACTTTTTCTATATCTACTCCGGGAATGCGGGCCTTTATTAAATAGTGATCAGATTTCTTTTCGAGCTTCACCTTAGGTTCACTGATGCCCCCATTAAGAGTATTCACTATATCTGCCGTCTGTAGTACTCTTCTAACCCATTTTTTATCTTTATCATATTTCATAAAAATCTCCTTTCCATTTGGTGTTATAACAACAACCTTCATACCATTATCCGGGCGTTAGTTCTCGCATGCCATAATGACCTGATATAAGAAAGTTATTAGACAGAGTGACAGGAATTTTAAGTTTGCAAGTTGAGCTTTAGCGGGACGGTATCAACTAAACTTCTTACGGAGTACTACCCCCTGACAGGGTATCTGCTGCCTGTTCATGGAGCCACTGAAATGAAGTTTCGCAAACGAGATAGCACATTAACTTATACTTCTGGTTAAATACATTACCTTCTGCCTGTACTCCTGAATAGTTAAGGCTTTACCAAACTTTTGGAAGTTTAGTAAAGCCGGTATTTAGTACTGTCGGTAGATTTTTCGCAAGTTTAATCAAAATAGCTCCTTGGCTATATTCAATACTGAATTTGATTTACCCATCGAATAGTAATGCAATACGGGGACTCCAAATTTCACCAGTTCTTTTGACTGTTTTATAGTCCACTCTATGCCTACCTGACGCACTTGCTTGTCATCCTTGCATTTTTCTACAGCATCTGCCAGCTCTTCAGGCAAATCAATGTAGAAAATTCGTGGTAGTACATTTAACTGTCTCTTGGTAGTGAGCGGTTTTAATCCCGGAATAATAGGTACATTGATACCCATTTCCCTGCATTTTTTTACAAACTCAAAATACTTCTTGTTATCAAAAAACATCTGTGTTACAATATAATCAGCCCCCATGTCTACCTTCATTTTAAGGTATTTCATGTCTGTTTTCAGGTTGGGAGCTGCAAAGTGCTTCTCCGGATACCCTGCCACACCTATACAAAAATCAGTAGGATTGGCATTTAGCAAGTCCTCGTCAAGGTATTTCCCTTTGTTCATGTCCACCACCTGACCCAGCAGATCTGAGGCGTATTTATGTCCGCCGTTTTCCGCCACAAATACAGATTCCGTTTTTATTGCATCCCCCTGAAGTAATAACACATTATCAATACCTAAAAAGTTAAGGTCAATCAATGCATTCTCCGTCTCTTCTTTGTTGAAGCCTCCACATATGATGTGGGGAACGGTATCAACATTATATTTATTCTTGATAGCCGCACATATACCTACTGTTCCGGGGCGTTTTCTGATCGATTTTTTTTCGAGCAGACCGTTTTCCCTTTTCTTGTAAACAAACTCCTCTCTGTGGTACGTCACATCTATAAAAGGAGGTTTAAATTCCATAAGGGGATCAATATGATTGTAAAGGTTATCAATATTCTCTCCTTTTAACGGAGGCAGTATTTCAAATGAAAAAAGTGTTTTTTTTGCGTTCGAAAGATGTTCTGTTATCTTCATATTCGTTCTGGGATATTCCGGTAAATGCGGAAACTGTAAAAAATTTTCAAATCATAATTTTTAATAGGCTAGGTTCGGCCCAAGCCATTTTTCAATTTGTTCGGTTGACATACCCTTTCTCAGTGCATAATCCTCCACCTGGTCCTTTTCAATTTTACCCAATCCGAAGTATTTTGAGTCGGGATGGGAAAAGTAAAACCCGCTCACGGCAGCTGCCGGGTACATAGCATAAGAATCGGTAAGGGATATCGCCGTATTTTTTTCTACCTGCAACAGGTTAAACAGCAATGGCTTTTCCGTATGGTCAGGGCATGCAGGGTAACCCGGTGCCGGCCTGATACCGGCATATTTCTCTCTTATAAGTTCCTCGTTTGAAAGACTTTCCTCAGGTGAGTATCCCCAAAGGTCTGTCCTGATCTTGGCATGCATGAGCTCAGCAAAGGCCTCTGCAAGCCGGTCAGCTATGGCCTTAACCATGATCTCGTTATAGTCGTCATGGGCCTTTTTGTATTTTTCAATAAGCGGCTCTATGCCAATACCTGTAGTAACGGCAAAGCCTCCGATATAATCCGTAATGCCTGTATCTTCCGGAGCTACAAAATCAGCCAGGCACAAATTAGGGATTCCTTTACCTTTTTTGCCCTGCTGTCTTAAAAAATGAAATGTTTCCACATGCTCACCCTCAGCAAAAACCTTCACATCATCCCCAACTCTTTTGGCTTCGTAAAGGCCTATAACACCATTAGCATGGAGCAAATTGCCCGCAATGATCTCATCGAGCAACTGATTGGCATCATCATACAGCTTCCTGGCTTCGGTACCAATAACTTTGTCATCAAATATCTTGGGAAACTTGCCTTTCAGCATCCAGGTCTGGAAAAACGGAGTCCAGTCTATGTATTCCCTGATTTCGGCCAGTGGATAATCATTAAACACTTTGTTGCCCAACTCCCTGGGTTTAACCGGCTTGTACGCTGTCCAATTTATGGGTGTCTGGTTTGCACGGGCTTCGGCCAGACTGATATAAGTTTTGTCTGATTTGCGGGAGGCATGTCCTTCTCTCAGCTCTTTATACTCCTGTTTAATTCTCTTATGAAAGGCGTCGCGCGTGTTTTTGCTTATTAGTTCTCCGACTACAGGCACACTTCGCGAAGCATCGAGAACATGAACTACAGAGCCACTGTAATTTTCATCAATCTTCACCGCCGTATGTACGCGTGAGGTCGTGGCTCCTCCTATAAGTAAAGGAAGTTTCAGTTTTTTCTTCTCCATTTCCTGGGCTACATATACCATCTCATCCAGAGATGGGGTGATCAATCCGCTAAGGCCAATAGCGACCACATTTTCTTTAATAGCTGTTTCCAGAATTTTTTCTGCAGGCACCATAACTCCAAGGTCTACGATCTGGTAATTGTTGCAAGCTAAAACCACACCTACAATGTTTTTCCCGATATCATGAACGTCACCTTTTACAGTGGCCAATAGTATCTTGGCGGCTGATTCAGTAGATTTGTTGCGCCTTTTCTCTTCCTCCATGAATGGCTCGAGATAAGCTACCGCTTTTTTCATAACACGGGCGCTTTTCACTACCTGAGGCAGAAACATTTTACCAGCGCCAAAGAGATCCCCCACTATATTCATACCATCCATTAAGGGGCCCTCTATTACCTGCAATGGCTGACCATATTTCATCCGCGCCTCTTCGGTATCTGCATCTATAAACTCGATTATTCCCTTTACCAAAGCATGTGATATACGCTCTTCAACAGTACCCTGCCTCCAGGCATCATCGCGCTGTTTCTTTTTCGCTCCGCCTTTTACTTTTTCTGCAAAATCCAGCAGTCTTTCGGTAGCATCATCACGCCTGTCCAGCAGCACATCTTCTACATACTCCAGCAGGTCTTTAGGAATTTCATCGTATACTTCGAGCATGGTCGGGTTTACTATGCCCATGTCCATACCATTTTTTATCGCGTGATACAAAAAGGCCGAATGCATGGCCTCCCTAACTGCGTTATTTCCTCTGAAAGAAAAGGAAACATTACTTACCCCACCGCTCACATGGACCCCGGGCAGATTTTCCCTGATCCATTTAGTGGCATTGAAGAAGTCCAGTGCATTTTTCCTGTGCTCTTCCATACCGGTGGCCACCGGGAAAATGTTCGGATCAAAAATAATATCCTGCGGAGGAAATTTAACTTTGTTGACAAGGATGTCATATGATCGCTTACAGATATCTATTCTTCGCTGATAGTTATCGGCCTGACCATCCTCATCGAAAGCCATAACCACCACCGCAGCTCCATACTGCTTGATCTTTTTAGCCTGTCTTGTAAATTCTTCCTCCCCTCCTTTCAGGCTTATGGAATTGACTATGCCTTTACCCTGAATGCATTTAAGGCCTGCCTCAATAATGTGCCACTTCGAGGAGTCAATCATGATCGGGATCTTCGATATCTCCGGCTCTGAGGCTATCAGGTTTAGAAATTTGGTCATTGCCTCTTCCCCATCTAGCATCCCCTCGTCCATATTGACATCCAATACCTGTGCACCACCTTCTACCTGGTCACGCGCTACTTCAAGTGCTTCTTCATAGTTATCTTCCTGTATTAATTTCAGAAATTTCCTGGAACCCGTTACGTTGGTTCGCTCACCGATGTTAATAAAATTAGCATCCGGTGTAACAATCAAAGGCTCTAACCCACTTAATCTTAAATACGGTATCTTCTTTCCGTTGATATTCATCAATTAAAAAATGTTATAAACAAAAAAAGCTCTCCCGATAAATCGGAAGAGCTTCTATATATTTTAATGTATCTCGATAGCTTTACCAACTTATCTGCCCTCACACAAGTGTGAAGATGGATTTAGCACCTTTTTCCTAATGATCAGGAACGGTTGCTAAGGCTTCGCCGGGCCATATCCCTCAGCCTTTCTTGATAAGAATATTAAAAGAACAAACTTTGTACAAATGTAGAATATTTTTTTTAACAACAAATTTAAATGTTCATTTTAGTGACCTAAAAAATATTAAGCATTATGAACACTAACACGGAAGTGATCAGGAAGTTTTACGATGCCTTTAAGGCAGGTGATGCTGAAGCCATGGCCTCATGCTATCATGCTGATATTCAGTTTGAAGATCCCGTTTTCAGGAAGTTAAAGGGTGACGAAGCCGGAGATATGTGGAGAATGTTGCTATCTGGCGCCAAAAATCTTCACATCGAATATTTTGAGGCTGTTGCAGATGGAGATGAAGGATCTGCCCGATGGCATGCTACTTACACATTTTCAAAAACCGGCAGAACAGTAAACAACAAGATCAAAGCACGCTTCAAGTTTAAAGACGGAAAGATCATAGTACATAAAGACAGTTTTAACTTCTGGAAATGGAGCAGTATGGCGCTAGGTCCGGTGGGTACATTTTTGGGCTTCACTCCTTTCCTGAGAAACAAAGTGTCCGCACAAACATTAAAATTGTTAAAATCTTACAGGGAAAAACGAAAATAAATATACCCCTCTACTCCTCTAACCCGGCTCACGCCCCAGAGCTGTTTGTTTTATTCTAAACTTTCCTATATTAGCATCGGCCGCATGCTTTGCCGCTGTTCCGCACGAGGTTCAACACTTCGCTATCCTATCGTGATAGCTTGCCTAATAATTATTAAAAAACAAATTTTAAGAAATGCGTATCTGGAAAAAACTTACCCACGGTGAAATTCAGGAGCGGGTATTTGGTGCTCTAAAACAAAATGTAAATTATTACGAAGCCAATATTCTGGGCATACCTGCCTCACACCTCGATGACAAGGTATTTTATCAGGATGCGCCATTTCTGGATCACGCTCCTTACCTGTCAACCCTGATCCATAATCCTAACCACATTGGCTGCCACACGCTGGGTAAGTCTGAAAGTTTCTTTAAAGGCACTCAGGAGATCGAAAAGGAGCTGGTGAGAATATGCTCAGAGGAAATACTTAAAGGTGCCCCGGATAGCTTTGATGGTTATGTGGCATCAGGTGGTACAGAGGCCAACATGCAGGCAATATGGGTTTACAGAAATTACTTTAAAGAAGAGCTGGGTGCCCGGCAGGAAGAAATCTGCATCTTATGCTCAGAAGACAGCCACTACTCTACCAGCAAAGCGGCGAATGTGCTTAACATCGGCATTGCTTATGTGAAGGTGGATGATAACAACCGATCGCTGAGTAAAGAAGAGATAAAACAGGCTATTAAAACTCAGCAGGATAAGGGGCATAAATATTTCATCGTAATCGCTAATATGATGACCACTATGTTCGGGTCTGTTGATGATGTAAATCTGTATACTGAAACCCTTGACCAGTTGGGCAGCAAATATAAGCTCCATATCGATGGTGCCTATGGTGGTTTTTTCTTTCCCTTTTCAACGGATATTCACCTTTTGAATTTTTCAAACCCTAAAGTTGATTCCATCACACTGGATGCGCACAAAATGCTACAGGCTCCATATGGAACAGGTATCTTTCTTTGTAGAAAAGGACTGATTTCGTACGCTAACACCAAAGAGGCCAGCTATGTGGAAGGTGAAGATTACACTTTGATAGGAAGCCGCAGTGGTGCGAATGCCATCGCAGTATGGATGATTTTGATGACCTATGGCCCTTATGGCTGGAAAGAGAAGATCCTTGTTTTGCTAAACCGGGCAGACTGGCTGTGCAACCGGCTAAATGAAAAGGGCATTGCACATTATCGTCAGCAGGGCTCCAATATTGTGACCATTAAAAGCAGTGACATCAAAGCTGAAGTAGCTAAAAAATATGGCCTGGTACCTGATAATCATAAAAAACCGAAATGGTTTAAAGTGGTGATCATGGAGCATGTTACCATCGAAAAACTGGAGCCTTTGGTCGGTGAATTATAACAGGCTAATTGCATTTGCCGGTTTCCACGAGTTCACAAAATAAAGCTGTTCTTAAGCTGTTATCATTTTCTTTTGTATAATCGCTGATATTTTTCGGAAACCAACTTAACCTAAGCTTATGCAAATAGTCGACCTGTCCAAAACCATTGAATATAACCGCAATGACCCATGGTTTATGCGGATCAAGATCAAGCACAAACCACATAACAAAGCTCATTGGCTGATACGCCTGTTTCTTGGCCTGCCCAAACGGCTGTTTCCAGATAAATTTAACGGCTGGGCTGATGATACCATAAAAAACATGGGTGTTCACTCTGCCACGCATATCGATGCCCCGTGGCATTATAGCCCGATCTGCAATGGTGAACGCGCAAAAACCATCGATGAGGTGCCTTTGGATTGGTGCTATGGTCCGGGTGTCGTTATCAATATGACCCATAAAGAGGATAATGACCCTATTACTGCTGAGGACATCAGCAGGCAGGTGGAGAAGGACAACCTTAACATCAGCCAGGGTACCATTGCTCTTATCCGGACTGACAGGGACAAGTATATGGGCACAAAGGAGTTTCCTGATCGCGGTACAGGTATGAGTGCCGAAGCTACCAGGTGGCTGATTGGCAAAGGGGTAAAAGTAATGGGAATTGACCAGTGGGGCTGGGATCTGCCTTTGAAGTACATGGTGAAACGGGCTAAAGAAGAAAATAATTCCAGGCTCTTTTGGGAGGGACACCTTGTAGGGCAAGACAAGGAATATTGCCATATGGAGCAGTTAACCAACCTTAAATCACTACCTCTCCAAGGCTTTAAGGTGGCAGTATTTCCTTTGAAGATCAAAGGTGCATCTGCCGCTCCTGCAAGGGTGGTTGCCATGATTGATTAGAATCCTTTTCCCGGTGTTTTGATTATAGCTTCACTCCTATGATCAAAACATCATCGGTCTGTTCATTTCTGCCGCACCATTCGCTAAAGGTGTGCTCTATCACACGCTTTTGATCTGATGCCCTCATGTGATGATTGTTAAACAGAAGTTCGCGAAAGCGTTTGCTCATAAAGCGTTTGAAGTCACCTCCCCCATATTGATCCCTGAAACCATCGGTAAACATGTAGAAATCAGAGATCTTGGCAAGCTCAAACTTATGGTTTCGGAACTTATGATCGGGCCTGGTCAGCATTCCACCAATGGAAACCCTGTCAGCTTCAACTTTCCTCATTTCTCCATTTTCAATTAATAACAGCGGATGTTTGGCTCCGGCAAATTCTAATACCTGCTGCTCCTTGTCAATTACGCATATGGAAATATCCATGCCATCGCGGTTATCGGTTTGTTGCTGCCTCAGGGCATAGACAATCCTTTGTTGCAGGTAATCCAGTATTTTGGCGGGTTCAAAAATAAAGTTGAGTTCGATGGCTTCCAGCAGCAGGTTATAGCCTATCATGCTCATAAATGCCCCGGGTACACCATGACCTGTACAGTCTACTGCAGCAATAAAAACCCTTTCCCTGATCTTGGTTACAAAGTAGAAATCCCCGCTCACCAAATCCCTGGGTTTGAAGAAAAGGAAATGGTCGGGCATCATCTCCCGCATTTCTTCTTTCAAAGGGAGTATAGATTGTTGTATAGTCTGAGCGTATTTGGTCTGCTCATTGATCAGACGCACCGACTCTTTCAGATCGTTATGTAACCTGAGCAATTGGGAATGCTGATAGGTGATCTGGTTGTTTTTCTTCTGTATGCTCTTTTGATATTTTTCATTCTCTTTTCTGAAAATAGCAGAGATAACGGCCAGAAGGATGATCGTGATCATAATATTGATCACATAGGCCAGTTTTAGCTGTTCTGTCTGGTAAAATGACTCATGATCGAAATTATACATCTCTACGGTAATGATGCACAAACCTCCGAGTGCAATGAGCAGGTAAACGTATACCGTACGGTCAAAGAACAGCACTGCAAGCCCTGAGCAGGCAAATATGATCAGTTGTGATCCTCTTTCGCTGCCCCAGTACAACGTAAGTGAGCTCAAATAAAAGAATGGGATAAGCAGACAAAGCAACCGTGCAGCATCGTACTTTTTCAATTTATTGAGCAATATAGGGATGGGAAAAAGCAATGCCCCAACAAGTTGAACGGACCACTCTTCGGGAACCTGCATGATCAGGCTCTTGATAATGATGACCAGAAACAGGATCTCCCCTGTGAGCAGTATTCCGTTAATCAGCCGAACCTTCCGTACTTCAAAGGGAGACAGGTTCTCATCAACACCAATATTTACCAGATGCTCCCTGACGGAAGATATTTTATTTTTTAAATTCATTTATAACATTTCAGGGTTCGGATAAGGTAATCAGGGGCTTTAACTAATCCATAAAAAAATCGTAAGTACCTACAAGCTGTTCAATTTCGATAAATATAATTAGTCAGCTAAATTATAAAACTTAAATAATTATCCATGACAACAGATCAAATAGAATCTTTAAAATATCCTATTGGCAAATTTCAATGGCCTGAAAACATATCTCCCAATCAGCTAAAGGACTGTATTGAGCAAATAGAGGCTCTTCCTGCAAGGCTCCGCCAACTTGTAAATAAACTTTCAAACGATCAGCTGGATACCCCATACCGCCCGGAAGGCTGGACAGTCAGACAGGTTATTCATCATATTCCCGATAGCCATGTTAATGGGTATGTACGGTTTAAATGGGCGCTAACTGAGGATAGACCGGTGATCAAGGTGTACGAAGAGCAGCACTGGGCGGAGTTAACGGATTCCAAATCAGCACCTGTTGAACATTCACTACTGCTACTTGAAGCCCTTCACTCTAAGTGGACATACCTGCTGAAAGGCTTGTCAGTTGAAGATTTTGGCAGGGAGTATATTCACCCAGAAACCGGACGTGGTATATCCCTGGCCGCAGGTACGGCCCTTTATGCATGGCACGGTGAGCATCATTGTATGCATATTAAACGACTTTTGGAGGTGAATGGGTGGTAGGTGTCGGTATTCAGTATCAGTAAGTGGTAATCGGTGTATTTGGCTGATAAATTATTTTTTAGAATGGCAACTTACAGAGCTAAATTGCGGCTTTACCAAACTTCATAAAGTATCTAACTCAGTTTCCTGCATAGGCAGAACTGTTCGCAGCAACTACTTAGGTAGATCCTTCCTGCCGTCAGGACGACTGCGGGGGTGGACTGTAGAGTGGCTTTGGCTGTTCGTCAATGATTAGAGTTGACCTGTTTAAACTAAAACTTATTTACTGTTCACTGCTTATCAGTTTAAACACTCCTATAATCCCCTCAAGGGGATAGCAGTGCCGTGGAAATATTTAAAATTTCGATTCTTTAATACACTTTCTTTCCACCGTTTACTGTTTACCAACCGTTTTTCCGATTATCAAATCCTGAGCACCGATTACTCCTCTTTCACCAACAAATCCACTTTAGTATTGGATATTTAAATCCACTAAAATTAGATTTACGGTATGCTAATTAATCTTAATGATCAGGATGATTTCACCATTGAAAGGTTGAGGTTGCTGATTGGTTCTGAGGATGATACGGTAAATACGCAATTTCGGGTAACGGATGGCGGCATGCTGTTTCTTTCCAGGGTTACGGGGAATCGGGACCTTGAGGGGGTCAGGTTTTGTTTGGAAACCAATGCGCGTGGGAATGGTTATGTGGGTGAAGTGGCTGCCAGGGATGATGTTTGGGTGAACAGGGTGTACGAGGTAATCAAAAGGAACTGGCCAGAGCCGGTTGCGCCTTATATTGATAATTTTTGAGGAGCTGTTTAAACATTGGGTTTTTCTTTTAGAGTCCGATAACTTGTCTTGAATGGCGTAGAACTCACTTTAAGAGATATGTTAGCTCAGACTCCTGCTGTTGGTGGGTGATTTGGGGCAGCTTTTCATAGATTAGGAAAGCTTAGTAAGGCAATGCTTGAAATCAGGAATTCAAATCTATTGTTTTACCCCAGTTTGCCGATTGCTTTTGCCGATTGCCGTTAACAGGTGTCTATCAAACAAAGATTTGAAACGTTGATATCTCCCCGGAAAATTCAGTTTGATTCGTTGGGCTTGGGTCAGCTTTCTATAGGTTTGGCAAGCTTTACTAGTCTTGAAAAGCTTAGTAAAGCTGTGCTGCTCCATTGCTGGAACCTTTTCGACGATATTTATACTTTTGCATTTCCCAATCTTTTTGCTTTGAAATAGTAAAACGGCAAAAATGCTTATTACTCTTATTTGCCAACTGCTTTTGCCGATTGCCGTTAACAGGTGTCTATCAAACAAAGATTCGAAACGTTGGTATCTACCCGGAATTTCAATTTGATCTGTGGGCTTGGGTCAGCTTTCTATAGGTTTGGCAAGCTTTACTGGTCTTGAAAAGCTTAGTAAAGCCTGCTGCTCCATTGCTGAAGCTTTTTCGACAATAATTATACTTTTGGGTTATCCAATTTTCTTTCTTTGAAGTAGTAAAACAATAAAGCGCTGAGGCCAATTAAAAGGCCGAGGAACTCCCGGCTTTCTTCTATGTATGGTTTGGTTGCTTTCATTTCCTGGGCCAGCTCCTGTGGTGTGCCATGTTGCAGCCAGTCCAGCACTCCGGGGATGTAGAAAAAGCTGTAGATCAGTCCGGCTACAATGGATATGAGGATTAAACGTACCGGATAAATCTTGAAAAGGTATAATATTGGGATAAGCGCTACGTACCCGTAGATCACTATCCAGAGCCATGGGTCGGGATCGTTGTATTGTAATGCAGCAAATACAAGAAATGTCAATGCCAGAATAATGCTCGTGATTTTCATGTGTAATAGGTCTATTTTCAATCTCCAGATAAACTTAGTCACCCTTGCTTTACAGCCGGTATATTAACGGACTCTAAGTTTATGCTCATTTCATGTATTTAAATCTCAAAATTCGACTTTGTAAACCAGCACCGGGATTATTCCCAGTTGTTTTTTGACCTCTGCTTTTTGTTTCCGGAAGTCATAATATCGAAAACCGTCATTTTCAACAGATAACATATTTTGGATATCGATGGCAAACATTCTGCTATAGCCGGCTTTTTCCTTTTTAAAGCTCACCCTGAAATCCATTCTGAAATAATCACCCAGTTGATCTGAAAAAGCCCTGTTTTCCTCAAATATAGTTTCTCCATTGGCCTGTGACATCGGCTCTGAAATTGGGGTTGAACGCAGGCCTCCCGCGTAAAATAGACGGCCATTAAGTCCGGTAACCCTAACGGCCTCTGCACCCTTCTCTTTGGTATATTCCTTACCGGCGGTAAAGCTGAAGGTATAATTATTATTGAACCTCGAATCTCGCTCTACACCGTCGCTGCCCTCATAGGTGGACTCAAACAAGGAGCCACTTGCGATGTAGTAAAACCCGTTGCTCATTGGCTTTTCATAGGAAAGGTTTAACCCGTAGATCTCTCCACTGCCCTGATTACTTAAGGGCTCAAGGATATAATCATTTAAATGGTTTACTAATGAAAAAGAGCTCTGACGAGCAGCGCTGACAGGGATGTCATACAGCCGCTCGTAAAACAACTGGGTGGTTAGCAAGGATTTGATAAATATGTGGTTATAACCCAGGCCGGTGTGGTGTGATTTGCTCATTTCCAGGTGCTTGTTGCCTGAAGAAAAATAAACCTCAGGATTTTGCAAACGGGCTTGATGGCTATAATTGAGACTAATAGTGCCCTGCGATGTGACGTTGTAGTTTACTACCGCGGAAGGCAGCCACGACGTACTGTTATTAAAAGTGTAATACATGTGCCTGAGGCCTATCTGAGAAGTCCATTTCGGAGCCAGCAGCGTATTCGCCTGAATATAGGGTTGGAACAGTAACCCGTCTGCACTTTCATCCATTAACCTGCCGCGTCCTGTATATATCTCTTCTGCAAAAACCTCATGGGTAGTATAATTAGCTGTAATCCCTGTCACTAAGCGGGTATGCCCAAGGGTTGAAGCAAACTCTGCATTGGATGAAAGCTGGTAGCTCTCTGTTTCAAAATGCTCTGCATCTAAGTCTGTTCCTTGCCGGGTTAAGCCCCTGGAGGTACGCTCATTTTGAAATGCAGAAAAGGCCGTACCTAAAGACAATGATGATCGCTGCCCTATTGACAGGATTTCTTTAAAACCAAAGGCTCCGGTTGCCGATGAGTAGTCAACCGCAGTACTGTCCTTGTCAATTTCCCATTCTTTGGGTTCGTCAATACCTTCAAACTCGTTTTTGGACTTTCCTCCATAACCAAAAACAGACAGCCTGCCTCCTTTCTTCTGATCAAAGGAGATATGAAAGGCGGCATCATGATAGTTGATCTCTTCACCTCCAAAGTCAACGCCCAATTGGCTGAGTAAGCCCACTGTAGAATATCTGTAATTGACGAGAAATGAGGACTTGTCCTGCTTCAAAGGTCCTTCGGCGGCCAAGTCTAAGCCTATCAGACTGGCCTGGCCGGTATAGTGGTTTTCCTTTTTATCTCCACTTCGAAAATTCATACCCATAACACCAGACATTACATTTCCATATTGCGCTCCAAAGGGTGCTGTAATGAACGCCGTTGCTCCCAGCATTTGTGCACTCAGTACGTTCACTCCTCCTCCATTTGAAGTTGGCCGGTCACTTAGAGTTCCTGCATTTGAAAGGTGATTGGGGTTAAGCACGTCCAGTCCCTCTACACGCCATAGTAGCCCATTAGGTGATTTTCCATTGATGATGATGTTATTGTTCTGATCATTTTGTGGCACTACTCCGGGGAACGAGATCATTACCCGTGCCGGGTCAAGATAGTTGGCAGCAAAGCGTGTAGTTTGCTCGATAGATATACTTCGTTTTCCGACAGCATCAACATCAGCTATAAATGGCTGACTACTTACGGTTACCGCCTCCAGCTCATTGTAAGCGGGGGCCAGCTCCATTTCGATGTAGGCAGGCTTCCCTCCTTCCACCACCAGATCAACGTACTTGCGGTCATAGCCAATATGGCTAATTACCAAAACGTACCTGCCAACAGGTACACTTTCTATTTCGAAGGCTCCCTGCTCATTCGTAGCAGTTCCCAGCAATGGATCTGTATCCTTTAGATATACCTGCACACCTTCTACAGGCTGCCTGGATATCTGATCAAAAACACAGCCCCTTACCTGTTGCCTTGGCTTCTGAGCGCGTAGCAAAAAACCTGAAACCATCAGTAAAAGTAAGAGGTACGTTCTCAACAAAAGCATTCCCGGTTTATGCAATGATCTCCTGCAGGTTGTTGTAGCTGGTTTTTACATTTTCAAAAGGGTCTCCTTCTATTCTGTCCTGCTCAACAAAAAAGTGCTTCAGGCCTGCTTTGTCTCTATTGGCAAATATTTGATCAAAATCAATCACTCCGGTACCTACTGCCGTAAACTCACCGGCTTCATTCATGTCCTTTACATGAAAGAGTGGGAAACGTCCCTCGTTTTCTTTGAACAATTGTATGGGATCAACACCCGCCTTCCGGGTCCAATACAGGTCCAGTTCCATTTTTATCAGTTCTTTATCTGTTTCTGAAAGTAAAATATCATAAGGCACTTCGCCCTGAAGTGTTTCAAATTCAAAGGCATGGTTGTGGTAACAAAGCTGAATACCGTTTTCTTTGGCAATCTCACCGCATTTGTTGAGCAATGCGGCAGTTTCTTTATAGGCATCCAGGGTTTCCCTTTCGAAATCAAAAAGGTAGGCGCACACCATAAATTTTTGCCCCACTTCAAGTGCGTCTTCTACGGCCTGCTCCCAGCCATTGGTCAGAGAGCCTTGTTTCTCTGGTGCCTGTTTCCCGCTGAGGTAGTGGCCACTTACAGCTTTTAACCCATTATCATCCAGCAGCTTTCTGAACTCTTTGGCAGATAAACCATAGTACTGCCGCTCTCCATATCCGGCTGATTCCACTTCCTTATAACCCATAGCCGCTATTCTGCCAAGCGTGGCTGCCGGATCTTCCGCCATCCGGTCGCGCAGGGTGTAAAGCTGAATACCTGTAGCTGGAGCCGCCTGGGACAGACAGGAAGGTATGACCATCAGGCCAACGCCTGCCAATGCACTGTATTTTATGAAGCTTCTTCTGGTATGGTTTTTCATCTTTGTTTGGTTTTGGGCTGCCTCTTACTGCCTTGCCGGATGGCAAGGCAGTATGGAACAACAGTTTCTGATTATGATATAGTTTTTATTTCATGGTAAGCCACTCCGGCACACATCCTATCCCTTGGTTAAGCCTTTGAACTTACAATTCCTTGATCTTAATGTTTCTGAACCACACTTTATCACCGTGGTCCTGCAGCGAAATATGGCCTTTTTTAGCTTTACCGAAGGCTGGCATATCCTTGAACTTACTGCCTTTAATCATTTCTTCCCATTCGGGTGTGTGCATCCGGAACTCCACCAGTTTATAACCATTCAGCCAATGCTCCACATGGCCATCTTTTGAAACGATCCTGGCATGGTTCCACTCCCCTCCCGGATTAACGGTAACGAACCGGGTGGCTATCATATCGTAAAGATCACCAGCCCTATGCATTTCAATACGTCCGTCGGGATGCTTGAGGTTATCAAGGATCTGCATCTCAGGTCCCGTCTGCCATACATACTCGTAATCGTCGTTTTCAACTACATTATAGATGACACCGCTATTACCTCCTTCTTCAACTTTCCAGTCCAGCATCAGTTCATAATCCTGATATTCCTTATCGGTGATGATATCTCCTCCACCTACTACCTGCCAGTCTTTTTTCTTCGAATTGTCAAGGTAAAGTGTACCATTGCCGGCTTTCCATGCTGAGCCAATCTTATCTTCTTTGAAGGTTCTCCATCCTGCTGTAGTCTTGCCATCAAAAAGCAGTTTCCATCCTTCGCTTTTCTCTTTTTCTGTTAACTGATTATGGGTCACTGGTTTTACCGGGTTTACAAAGCCGGGTTTATCCTGCGGGATATTGTTCATGGTGTACCAGCCTTCTGTAGTCCACAATGATTGCTTTTCATTGCTTGTGAATGGATTGACTATTCTGAAATGGACGACATGGTTAGCTTCCATTCCTTCAAGTTCGAGGAATATTTTTGTTCTGTCGTCAGACATATGCAGCGATTTAATATTCAACGTTTTGAGGTCAAGCTTAGGGCCTCCGTAATCTTCGGTAGGTTTGTAATACCATTGTTTGACCACATAATCATGAATATTCTGTCCCTGATCTGCCGCAATAGGCTGGGTAAACTCTACTTCAATACCGTTAGTCCTGGCTCTGATGGCCAACGGCTCAAATGCAGTTTTTCCGTTGTAGTGAAGCCTTTGTAAACCATGCCACAGCTTATCATTTTGCTGCCAGTTGCCGGGGTTACCAATGCCTCCGATATAAAGGTCACCATCAGGCCCCCACGTCAGGCGATTAACACCGGCTTCGAGTCCCTGAATAAACCTGAATACTGCTCCCTGATATTTTCCTTCTACCTGCTCTACGAACACTCTTTTCACACCTCCGTGAGTAACTTCTCCATGGATCATCTGGCCTTTGTAAGGGCCAAGATCGAGGTATGATGGTGTACTTGGTGAGTTGCCTATCTCATCCTGTGGGAGCCAAACCAAAGGTAATGTTTCCTGCAGATTGGCGGTACCTTCGAAATCGACAGCCCTGGAGCCATACCATGCACCTTCCTTTACATGTACAATCTTACTGGAAGGCAGCCAGTCTCCCTGATTATCGGCCACGAACAATTCTCCGTCAACACCAATGCCTATGCCATTGGGCGTTCTCAGTCCGTGGGCAATAAACTCTATGGAACCATCATCTTTTGATATTTTGATTACCTTGCCCCTGTCTGGGATCTGAGGGTGTGCACTGGCTCCTCCGGGCATAATGGCAATGGCCAGGGCGGCATAGAAATGGCCATCTTTGTATTCAAGACCAAAGGCAAACTCATGGAAGTTGGCTGATACTTTCCAATCATCGCTTACCGTCTGGTATTCATCGATCATCTCGTCGCCATTATGGTCTATAAGTTTGGTGAGTTCGTGCTTTTGAAGTACATATATCTCATCGTCAACTACTTTCAGGCCCAGTGGTTCGGCAAGTCCCGAGGCTATTTGTTTCACTTTCATTTGGGCAGGGTCTCCGGTGGCTACGCCTTCAACAATGTAGACAGGACCTACGGAGTCCCAGGTACATACAACAAGGCGGCCATCGGAAAGGAAGTCCATACCTCCGACACGAGGCTCAAAATCATCCGGACGTGCCTGGAACAGGTCAAATGCAGGGTGTACATCAACCAAAGGCTTCTGATCGCCAGGTATGCTCTTTTTCAGTTTTTCAGGTGCTATATAGGGTATCACTTCTTTAAACATATCATTGCGATGCTTTAGTGCGGAAGCGGGCACGACTGAAAATTTGTTATCTCCATATTTGGCCCACTGGAATGACAGTACTGCATTCCCTTTACCCTGGTTATACTCTATTTTCAGCTTGTTGGGCCCTTTTTGCAGGTAAACCTCTCCATCTTTAGCTTCAGGGTCATGAAAACCTGAATTATCTATAACCAGTTTGTCGTTTATATAAAGTTTTGAACCGTCATCAGAGACTAACCTGAATACATAGTTGGAAGTTTCTGCTACATCAACAAAGCCTTTGAATTCGATGTAAACATCTTCCCGAAGCTCTCCCATATCGCTGGCATTGTCGAAATGAATAGCGGGAACAACTCCTGAAGCCACAGGAGCAGTGGTTTTTACCAACTCATCAAACCCTGTGTTGTAATCATTCCAGATATAGGCATTTGCAGCCAGGCCGTCATTTAGCTCTTCTCCTCCGGCTTTAAAGGCTTCGTTCTGCTCATTGAGCTGTAGTTTTATTGATGCCACTCCCAACATAAGATCTTCTTCTTTGGCCTCTTGTTGTTCTTTGGGTGGCTCATTATCCAGAGAAAGGACATATGCCATCATTTTTTTGGCGTCAACCTCCTGCAAGTCAGGGTGGGCCGTCATGGGTACTTCACCCCAGTTGCCACTGCCTCCGTTTATTACCTTTTGGGCCAGGTCAATTGCCGAGGCCTCTGAGTTATCATATCGCTTGGCAATATCCAGGTAAGCAGGGCCTACGGTTTTTTTGGTTTCGTTATGGCAGGTTTTACAATCGCTGTTCTCGATAAGCTGCTTACCTTCCATTATCGGTCCTTCGGCCACAGCAGCTTTGGGCTCTGTTTCCTCTCCGGCCATTTCCTGATCAAATCCGGGATGGTAGTATACAGAAAGCTCGGTTTCACCATCGTTGCTAAGTACCAAAAGCCCGTCAACAGTGTGCGTAGAGCCGCTGGTATACATATCTTTCTTTTGATCAGTAACCTTAAATTCACCGGAAGTTTCATAATCCTTATCTTCCTTCATATTGGTAAGGCTGGTTTTCATGCCTACCTGTACGCCCTGGGGTACATTGGCTACCGAAAAGGTTCTTGACAGTCCATTTTGTCCTTTTTTAGAAGTATACTCAGGCACTTCTTCTACCTGAATAGCATTCCCCTGATCATCTTTCAGTTCATATTTAAAGTATACCTGACCATTTTTGAACTGGTATCCTTTAAAGTCTACTTCGGGTTTAACTTCTGCGCCATTTTTCAGAAGTACCCATTGGGTATCATTCAGCTTATTAGCATAGTAGGCATAGCCTTTGGCAGTTGGCTGCGGGCCATGTTTGGTGGTGTAGACGGCGCCATCAAAATTGACCCCTCCTTTCCATGCCTTATACAAGCCTCCATACCGGGCATCATAGGCCACATAAAGTTCATCATGCAGGGCTACTGTTATTATTCGGGGTTGTTCATCCAGTACCGAACGGAAGACCCACGGATTCCGGGGCCTTTCCCTTATCTTTTCTTCTTTGGTACATGAAATCAATGAAAATAGGGCGACAACAATTAGAAGTGTTTTCTTCATAGGTATAGTATTTTGCCACTTTTAATGGCAGTATTGTTGGTGATGGTATTTATAAATTTTGTCAGATACCAAGTATCTTGCGGTTCAGCTCGTCATTCGATTCCCCTCCTGCAAAATCATCAAATGCTTTTTGGGTAACCTCAATAATGTGGCTTTGAATAAACGGCGCTCCTTCTCTGGCTCCCTGCTCCGGGGACTTGATGCAACACTCCCACTCCATCACTGCCCATCCTCCGTAGCCGTATTGGGATAGTTTGCTAAATATTCCTGTAAAATCTACCTGACCGTCTCCCAATGACCTGAAACGTCCGGGACGATCTCCCCAGGACTGATATCCTCCATAAACACCACTTTTACCGTTGTAGTTATACTCGGCATCTTTAACATGGAACATGCGGATGAACGCATGGTAGTGATCAATAAGCTGGAGGTAGTCTAACTGCTGTAAAACAAAATGGCTTGGGTCAAACAGCAACTTCACGCGAGGGTGTTTGTTGGTGGCTTCTACAAACCGCTCGAAGGTGATGCCATCGTGCAGATCTTCACCTGCATGCACTTCGTAGCAAAGGTCTACGCCATGTTCGTCAAATACATTCAGAATAGGCTCCCATCGTTTGGCCAATTCCTTAAAACCGGCCTCCACCAACCCGTCAGGTCTTTGGGGCCATGGGTACATGAACGGCCAGAGCAAAGCTCCTGAAAAGGTCGCATGCACGTCAATACCCAGGTTCTGACTGGCTTTCGCGGCCATTTTCACCTGATCAGCAGCCCATTTTTGTCTTTCCGCAGGATTGCCTCTCAGCTCCGCAGGTGCGAATACATCAAACATGGTGTCATATGCCGGGTGCACTGCTACCAACTGCCCCTGTTGATGGGTGGAAAGCTCAGTTACCTGCATACCACATTGCTCTACAGTACCTTTAATTTCATCGGTATAGGTCTTGCTTTCGGCAGCCTTTTTCAGGTCAAAGCAGCGCTTGTCCCAGGTAGGGATCTGCACTCCTTTGTAGCCTAACTCCGATGCCCATTTACAAATGTTGTTGAGATTGTTGAATGGTGGCTCGTCATCAAGAAATTGTGCCAGAAATATTGCCGGTCCTTGTATGGTTTTCATCATTGTTGTTGGTTTTGAAGTGGTTTACATCTTAATCCACTGGTTCTTCTTTTCTGTTGATTCAACTACTTTATCTATAAAGGTCATGCCCATTACACCATCGTTCACATCAGGGAAGTCATAAATCTCCAGATCAGGTTTTTCTCCTGCGCTTACTGCCCTGATGGCAAAGGCAAAATTTCTGTAGATGTTGGCAAATGCCTCCAGATAGCCTTCGGGATGTCCGGAGGGAAGCCTTGTGTTTTTCCGTGAGGCTTCTGACAGGTACTCATTATTTACACCGGTACGCAGTATTTCTTTGGGCCTGTCTGTCCATTTTAACTGTAGTGTGTTGGCATCGGTGTGGTTCCACTCCACTCCTCCTTTTTCTCCATAAACGCGAAGTTTCAGGTTATTTTCTTCTCCGGCAGCTACCTGGCTTGCAATCAATACACCGGATGCGCCGTTGTCAAACCGAAGGAGAACGGCACCGTCATCATCCAGCTCGCGGCCATCAACTACTTTATTGAGGTCTGCACATACATTGCTTATGGCCAGTCCACTCACATATTCGGCAAGGTGAGCGGCATGCGTGCCAATATCCCCCATACAGCCACTTTTTCCAGATCGGGAAGGATCTGTCCTCCACGACGCCTGTTTTTGACCCTCTTTCTCGATATTATCGGTAAGCCAGCCCTGAGGGTATTCAACATATATTTTCCTGATTTCCCCCAGCCTGCCCTGTTTTATAAGGTTTCTGGCTTCTTTGACCATAGGATAACCGCTATAGGTGTGGGTTAGTCCGAAAAGCAGGCCTGTTTTATCCACGAGTTCTTTAAGTTCGAGGGCTTCATCCAGAGAAAAGCATAAAGGTTTGTCGGACATGACATGGAACCCGTGCTCCAGGGCCATTTTGGCTGGCCCGAAATGCAGGTGGTTGGGTGTAACTATAGATATGAAGTCCATTCGTTCTCCTTCCGGCAACCGGCTTTCTTTTTCTATCATTTGCTCCCAGCTATCATATACCCGCTGCTCATCCAGGTACAATGCCTGACCGGTTTGTTTTGACTTTTCGGGATTGCTGCTGAAAGCCCCGCAAACCAGTTCTATTTCCTGATCCAGTGCGGCAGCATTTCTATGTACTGCTCCAATAAAAGCATCTGCTCCGCCCCCTACCATACCCATTTTAATCTTGCGGTTTTTCTTTGCCATAGGCTTGTTTTAGGAATAAAAAATTAGGTAAAAAAACAGGCGTTTTTCAGCCGTTACCGGGTCAATATAAAAATTATGAGTGACTTTAAAAATGTAATTTCTGATGCAAACGTTTGCGGCAGATGATGAATTTGCAGATTTTAAAATTAAAGGTTATTATCCGGTTCAAAACCTCTAAAACTATGAATAAAACGATCCTTCCCAGGCTAAGTACCATGATGTTTTTGCAGTTTTTTGTATGGGGCGCCTGGTATGTAACTATTGGAAATTATATGACTGCCCATGGTATGGCAGACCTTACTCACTGGCCATATACCGTTAACCCTATAGCTGCCATCATTGCTCCCTTTTTCCTGGGCATGATCGCTGACAGGTATTTTGCTACAGAGCGGGTGCTGGGCGTGCTACACTTGCTGGGGGCAGCTATTATGTTCTATGTACCGCAGACTACGGATAACCCTACCCTTTTCATTACCATGCTGCTGGCCTATAATTTATGTTATATGCCTACGCTGGGACTGACTAATTCCCTTGCATTTCATAATATTCAGGACCAGGAAAGACAGTTTCCGGTAGTAAGGGTGTTTGGGACCATCGGGTGGATTGCGGCCGGTCTTTTTATTAGCTATGTTCTTATATATTTTGTAACGGACAGGTTGCCTGATACTACTCCGCTACCACTTTACACAACAGCGTTTTCCAGTGTATTGCTGGGACTTTATAGCTTCACTTTGCCTCATACGCCTCCACCGGCAAAAGGCGAAAAAACTTCATTGAGAAGTATACTGGGGATTGATGCTTACCATTATTTAAAGAGTAAATCTTTCATTGTATTCCTGATCAGTTCTTTTCTGATCAGTATTCCTTTAGCGGCTTATTACAATTTCGCTCCCATTTTTGTGAACTACACCGGTTTTGAGCGTCCTGCGGCTACCATGTCTCTTGGGCAGGTTTCCGAGGTGGTTTTTATGCTTTTGATGCCTTTGTTTTTTGTGAGGCTGGGTGTTAAAAAGATGTTGCTCCTGGGTATGGGTGCCTGGGTGTTACGCTATGCATTTTTTGCTTTTTCAGCACCTGATGGTGTATTCTGGATGGTAATAACCGGTGTTTTGCTTCATGGTATCTGCTATGATTTCTTCTTTGTTACCGGCCAGGTGTATGTGGATAAAAAATCGACGGCCAAAATCCGTGGGCAGGCTCAGGGATTTTTGGTGTTTATCACGTATGGTGTGGGTATGCTTATTGGCGCCCAGATTGCGGGTGAGGTATATAATAGTTTCCTCGGTACAGCGGAAGCTCTTACTCCGTCTCAATGGAATAATTTCTGGCTGATCCCTTGTGCTTTTGCCGGGACTATTATGTTGTTTTTCGGATTGTTGTTTAAGGATAAGGTTGATAAGAAGCAGTAGCCAGTAGGCAATCGGCAGGGGCGGTAGGAAAAATTGATGGTATCGGAGAAAAGTGGACTGCCTGAGGACAGTCCACGGTGTGGGTGGTATGGCCACACCCGGTAGCGGGCTTTAGGTTAGCTTTTGCACGAATGCCCTCTCCGACACGGAGATGGAGTTTTGACTTTTGTTATTGTTCTGTTTTTTGACGTATGATGTTTATCATACTCTATAAAATGACACGAATTACGCCTAGAACCCGTCATTCCTGAATTTTCGTGTATGCGTGTGATTTTATGCAGAAGTACATTGAAAATATCAGGAATCTCCCGGATCGTAGCAGTGCAAAAACCTTCGTCAGTACACTTAATGGAGGGATTCCAAATATTCGCTGCGCTGCATTTGGAATGACTTGGTAGGCGTTAGGCGGTGGTGAGCCTAACCCACCAGTAAAGCTGCGCCGAAAACTCCTGCACTATCGCCTAGTTTGGGCTTCACTATCGGGGTTTTGAGACCGGTGTTGAAGGTGTATTTTTCGGCTTCTTTAACGCCTTCGGTGTAAAGTATGCCTATGTTCCCTACTCCTCCTCCGAGTACAATCACGTCAGGGTCCAGTATATTGATGATGTTGGAAATGCCCAGGCCAAAGAAATGAGCGAGCCTTTCCTGAGTGGCTACAGCATGTTTGTCTCCGTCTCGCCGGGTTACGATGTCTTTTAGTTTTACGTGTGTGCCTGATATTTGCTCGTAGTATCGCTCCAGGGCCGGGCCGGAAATAACAGTTTCCACGCAGCCTGTTTTGCCACAGTAGCATTTCCCTCCGGTGGCATCCAGGAAGTTGTGCCCCCACTCTCCTGCTATACCCTGATGCCCGTTGATGACTTTGCCGTTCACCACTATGCCTCCTCCTACTCCTGTTCCCATGATCACACCGAAAACAACTTCTGCATCTGGGTTGACATCCTGCACCACTCCTAGTTTGGTTTCTGCCAGGGCAAAACAGTTTGCATCATTGGCCATTTTCACTTCAATACCTAAAACATCCTCCAAATCTTGCTTGAAGGGCTGTCCGTTAAGGCTTGTGGAATTGCTGTTTTTCAATAACCTGGTTTGTGGATCCAGATTTCCCGGGGTGCCTATGCCCAGGATTGAGGGAGAGCTTTTCACTTCAGCAGACATCAGATCGATCAGCTCTTTGATCCTGTTCAGGATGTGCTTGTACCCTTTAGAAGCCTCGGTGGCTATACGGGTGCGGCACAGCACTTCTGATATGTTGACAGAATCAATAACCACTCCTTCTATTTTAGTGCCGCCAAGGTCAATGCCCCATAGTTTGTTGTTGTCTTTTGCCATTTTTTATATAATGATAACCCTGTTCAAATATAATATCCGATACAGGAGTTACTTGTAATTTTTAATATTAAGCTTAATTCACTTTGAACAGTTTGGCTTCCCACGGTCTCATCACAGGGGTTTCATTTACACTCTGATAGTTGTTCATTTGTAATTCCAGACTCTTTCCAACTTTTTCAGTGAATGATCGCTCGTTATCTGAAAAGTTTAAAACTACAAGAAAATGTCCATCACTATCAAATCTTTCATAGGCGTATATGTTCGGATTATCCTTGAGCAAACATTTGTAATCACCATAAATTAATGTTGGATGTTCCTTTCTAAAGGCTATCATTTTACGGTAGTAATTCAGGATGGAATCATCATCATTTTGCTGAGCCTCCACATTGATATCTTTACGGTTAGGGTTTGCTTTTAACCAGGGTTCAACGGCTGAAAATCCACCATGTTCTGTGGCATCCCATTGCATTGGGGTTCTTGCATTGTCTCTGCTTTGCAGATGAACCAGCTTCATAAAATCATCCATGGGCTTACCTGCCGCTTCGGCTTCTTTCCAACTGTTCAGGGTTTCGATATCGCGATAGTCGTCGATGGAGAGGTGGGCCACATTGGTCATACCGATCTCGTCTCCCTGATAGATGTAGGTAGTGCCGCGCATAGAGAGTAAGAGGGTAGCCAATAGCTTGGCTGACTGCTTCCAATAGGCTTTATCGTTTCCAAAACGAGATACTATCCTCGGGAAATCGTGATTGCCCAGAAATATGCTTCCCCATCCTTTGCCTTTGAGCTTTTCGTCCCAGGCAGTGAATACATTCTTAAAATCTACGAGATCCCATTCCACAGGGTCATATTTCCCGCCGGGGCCGTTATCCATAAACATGTGGCCAAAGTGGAAGATCATATTCAGCTCTTCTCCCGATTCCTCCACATAGTTGATGCCATGATCAAGATCAATACCAGGGCCTTCACCCACAGTCATGATATCATATTTGGAAAGAACTTCCCGATGCATTTCTTTTAGAAACTCGTGTACCCGCGGGCCGTTGGCATAGTAGCGGTTAATAATAGTATTGAAATCTTTGATGTCCGAATCAGGAAAATCAGTCCTTTTGGACAATAGCGATACAACATCCATTCTGAATCCATCAATGCCCTTATCGAACCAGAATTTCATAATGTCATGCATTTCCTGCCGTACTTTAGGGTTTTCCCAGTTGAGGTCAGGTTGTTTCTTTGAGAAAAGGTGCAGGTAGTATTCTTCCGTGGCAGGATCATATTCCCAAACGCTGCCACCAAAGAATGAAGGCCAGTTGGTGGGCGGCTGCCCGTTTTTGGCAGGCTTCCAATAGTAATAGTCACGGTAAGGGTTATCTTTTGACTTCCTCGATTCCCGGAACCAGAAGTGCTCGTCAGAGCTATGGTTAGGCACAATATCCATCACCAGTTTCATGTTCCGTTGGTGGACACCTTTGAGCAGACTCTCAAAATCGCTCATAGTGCCGAATTCATCCATAATATCACGATAATCACTGATATCATATCCATTGTCATCATTTGGAGACTTGTAGACCGGACATACCCATATAATATCCACGCCGAGTGATTTGATATAATCCAGCTTATTTATTATTCCGGGAATGTCACCGACTCCATCGTTATTGGAATCGTTGAAACTCCGTGGGTAGATCTGGTATACTACACTTTCCTTCCACCAGGTTCTTTGCATATTACTTCAGTTATTTAATGGGATCAAAATGTGAGGCTTCATGAATCGCCTGCTCTATGTTCTTAATTTCTGTAACAAGCCTCTCCCCACTCCAGCTAAATTGGTTCTGCATGTATTTGGACAGGAGCTTGTAATTAGCCTTAACACTTTCAATGTCAAAGTAAAGTTTGCCAGTCCTTCGTATGAAAAAATCACATAGCGTATTGACGAGCTCATTTTCTATGCAATATTGACACTCTGCCTCCAACAATGCATACGGGGTTTTATCTCTTCGTTTTTTTAATATCTCCTCGGTTTGGGTACCATAATTTCCGACAAGGTAATTTGCCTCTGCCTGGTCTATTTCGTCCTCCAGCGATTGGGTGTAGCGTTTAATGGACAGGGCATCCATAAACTTTCCTCCTCCCAAAGGGATCTCATTGGTGCGACATGATCCAAGTTCTTTCGAGAGGCCTTTATCTTTGAGTTTTTTAATGGCCAGATCGGTGACCCTTTCTGCCATTTTCCTGTAGCCGGTGAGCTTCCCTCCTGCAATAGAGATCAGGCCGGTATCCGAAACAAAAATTTCGTCTTTGCGCGACAATTCAGAAGCTGATTTCCCCTCTTCGTGGATTAACGGACGCAATCCGGCCCAACTGGATCTGACATCCCTAATGTTAATATCCGAGTCAGGAAAAGCATGATTTACAGCATCAATGAGATACTCTACATCTTCCCTGTTAGTCAATACATGCTCTTTGTTGCCAAAATAATCGGTATCAGTGGTTCCGATATAGGTAATTTTTCCTCTGGGTATGGCGAAGATCATACGGCCATCCGGCACATCAAAATATACGGCTTGCTTTACGGGCAGCTTTTCATGATCGACCACAATATGTACTCCTTTAGTAAGATGGAGTCGTTTTCCTTCCAGAGAGTGATCCTTCTTTCTTATCTCGTCGACCCAGGGGCCGGTGGCACTTACCACGAGGTCGGCACTGATTTCAAAGCTATTGCCATTGAGTTTATCACTGGCTTTTACACCTGTCACCCGGTTGTTGTGGTAAGTTAACTCAAGGGCTTCTACATAGTTGAGGCATGTGGCACCAAAATGGGCTGCGGCTTTCATCACTTCTATCGTGAGCCGGGCATCGTCAGTGCGATATTCTGCATAAATGCCAGCTCCCTCCAGGTTTTTCTTATCCAGTAAGGGCTCCTTCGACAAAGCCTCTTCCCTGTCCAGCATTTTCCTTTGGTCTGCACTTTGTACATCGGCCAGCACATCGTAGACCATGAGGCCAAATGAGGTAAGCAGTTTGCCAAAATTGCCTCCTTTGATCAGGGGTAGGAGCATTTTTTCGGCTGTTACCAGATGTGGGGCCAGCCGGTGAAGTGTGGCCCGTTCCCTGCCTACTTCTCTCACAAGGGCTATTTCAAATTGCTTGAGGTATCTTAAACCTCCGTGGATCAGCTTTGTGGAGCGGCTACTGGTACCGGATGCAAAGTCTTCCTTTTCTACCAAAGCCACTCTAATGCCTCTTGAAGCAGCATCCAGAGCTATCCCCACACCGGTTATTCCTCCTCCGATAACCAGCAGGTCAAACCGGGAGGATTGCAGGTCATTTAATAAGATAGAGCGATCCAGCGCTGACAAGGTGATCATAACTACTCTTCTTCAATCCAGTTCATCGTACGTTTAACGGCCTCCTGCCATTTTTTGTATAATCTTTCACGGGTCTTGTTATCAAGCATGGGCTTAAAAACCCGGTCTATTTTCTGGAGCTTTGCCAGATCTTCCTGTTTCCACATCCCAATACCAATACCTGCCAGGTAAGCCGCACCCTGAGCCGTAGATTCGATTACTTCTGGCCTCACCACTTCCACGCCTAGTATATCTGCCTGAAATTGCATCAGATAATTATTGGCAACTGCGCCGCCATCAACTTTCAAGGATTTGAGGTCAACTTTAGAGTCTTTTTGCATGGCTTCCAGTATATCACGCGTCTGATAGGCAAGTGAATCCAGTGTTGCTTTTACCAGGTGCCGTGTATCGGTATCACGGGTAAGGCCGAAAATGGCCCCGCGCGCGTACATGTCCCAATAAGGTGCCCCCAGACCTACGAAGGCCGGTACTACAAACACATCTTCTGTTTCTTTGACTTCTTCTGCCATGGCTTCGGTTTCCATGGTATCTTTAATCAACTTCAGACCGTCACGTAGCCATTGCACTGCTGCTCCGGCCACAAACACACTACCCTCCAGTGCGTAGTGAACTTTTCCGTCAACACCATAAGCTATGGTGGTAATCAACCCGTTTTCCGACAGTTGCAACTTGTCTCCGGTATTCATGAGCATAAAACAGCCGGTGCCGTATGTATTCTTTGCCATACCTACCTCACAGCAGGCCTGACCAAACAGGGCTGCCTGCTGATCTCCCGCAATACCTGTTATGGGTATCTCCTCTCCGCCAAATTCCCATACGCCAAAATGTGCTGCTGAGGGTTTAACCTCCGGAAGCAAAGATTTGTTTACCCTGAGTAAATCTGTCAGCTCTGTATCCCACTTTAGCAGGTTGATATCGTAAAGCATTGTGCGGGAGGCGTTTGTATAATCCGTTACGTGTTGTTTGCCTTTGGTAAGGTTCCATACAAGCCAGGTGTCTACAGTGCCGAACAGCAGTTCCCCGGCATCTGCTTTATCCCGTGCTCCGGGTACATTGTCCAGTATCCACTGGATCTTGGTGGCGGAAAAATAGGAGTCAATTACCAAACCGGTCTTTTCTCTGACCATATTTTCCAGGCCTTTTTGCTTTAGTTCGTTGCATATGGAGCTGGTACGCTTATCCTGCCATACAATGGCTTTATGGATCGGCTTACCGGTGGCTTTCTCCCAGACTATGGCGGTTTCACGCTGGTTGGTAATGCCTAATGCTGCAATTTGATTTGGCTTGACCTTTTGATTGGTGATCAGTGCAGTTAATACTTCAAGCTGGGTCTCCCATATTTCCCGGGCATCGTGCTCGACCCACCCCGGCTTTGGAAAGTACTGTTTAAACTCTTGCTGCTCAATGGCCAACAATTCTCCTTTATCATTAAAAAGCACGGCCCTCGAACTGGTAGTACCCTGATCCAGGGCTATGATGTATTTGTCCGCCATAAACTATTTTATTTTTGCATTTTAACTTTTTTCTTCTGATCCTGTACTATGGCATAAACTGCCGACAAAACGGCCAGGCCTATTATTACAAAATATGCCGGTTCCATTTGCTGATCAAACAATATCCTGTATAGTACGGCACCCAATATGCCTCCTAAAACAGGAGCAATGACCGGCACCCAGGCGTAGGCCCAATCGGAGGTTCCTTTGCCTCTAATGGGCAGGAAAAAATGGGCTAATCGCGGCCCCAGATCCCTTGCCGGGTTGATGGCAAAACCGGTAGTGCCGCCAAGTCCAAGCCCAATCACCATTACCAGGCCACCTATGACTAATGGGTTCAGCCCTTCCGTGAATTTATTGGCTCCTACGAACAGTATCCCCATCACCAGGATCATGGTTGCGATCATTTCACTTACAAAGTTGGCTGCGTAGGAGCGAATGGCCGGGGCTGTACAAAACACGGCCAGCTTGGCTGCCTTATCCTCCGTTTTGTTCCAGTGCGGCAGGTAATGAAGCCAGACAATAACCCCTCCCGTAAATGCGCCAAGGATTTGAGACAGGACATAGCCGGGCACCTTGCTCCAGGGAAACTCTCCTATGAACGCCAGCCCGACGGTGACTGCCGGATTGATATGAGCGGCACTGATATTTCCTACAGCATAGATGGCAAAGGCAACGGCCAGCCCCCAGGCTACGACTATTACCAGCCATCCGGCTCCTTCCGAAATTGTACCTTTTAAAACAACACCTGCTACTACACCTCCACCAAAGATGATTAGCAACATGGTTCCGATAAATTCTCCCAGATATACAGACATAGCGATCAATTTACCAAAAGGAAATGAAAAATACCCGGGTCACCTAAATTAATCTGCATAACGACTTTCATATCTGATGCCATTGCTCTGAGCCTCTAATAGACGATCAAAATTATACCTACTATAATAACCAGGATCAAAGCGTGTATCCTGTAATTCTTGTACCACGCCAGCTTGCTCAGCTCCAGCGTTTCCGCCCTGTACTCGCCTATTGACCAGACAGTATTTTTCAGCACCTCATCAGACTGGCGCTTCCCAAACATTGACCCCACTACCATAGCTATACAACTCAAAAAGAAGTGCAAACCGGTCATGTAAAGGAAGTGTGGTTTCCATGCGGCATCGTTGAATATAATGGAAAAGAGCGTAATTACTGAGCCTACCATTATAGTCCAGCGGGCACCGGTGGTATTGGCACCTTTCCAGAACAGTCCCATTATGAAAAGGGCAATGATCGGTGGGCAGAACCATGACAATGCCTGCTGCAGGTAATCCCACAATTTCTCAAAATGGATAATTTGTGGTGCCCAGGCTGTAGCAATCACCATAACTATAAAAGTTACCCAGCGCCCCATTTTCATAAGTTGTTCCGTAGTTTTTTCAGGCCATATTTTGGTAATAAAGTCCATAGTTACCAATGTGGATACCGAGTTAAGTCCTGAATCTATGCTGGACATTAAAGCTGCGATAAAGCCCGCGAGCACGAGTCCTAATATTCCGGTAGGTAACAGGTCGAACAGCATGGTTGGGTATAAGGTATCTACTTTATCAATTTCCGGGTAGATGACTCTGGCAAATGCTCCGGGAAATATCATGATAAACAAAATGGAAATCTTCAAAAGACCGGCAAACATAGATCCCCACTGACCATGCAGTGTGGTTCTGGAAGCCAGGGCCCTTTGGGTAATGTATTGGTTGGTGCCCCAAAAATAGAAGCCTAACAGAAATACTCCTGTAAACAATCCCGGCCAGGGTAGCTCAGGGTCTGAAGTTGACCTGACAATATCAAAATGATCAGGGTCGGTAACCTTCATCACTTCTGCAAAACCACCTGAGGCATCCCATGCATAATAGGTAATAAGCATACTGCCAAAAATCAGGATCACGGCCTGAATGGCATCGGTGTAAACCACGGCGCTTAAACCTCCTGAGATAGTGTACAAACCGGCAATTACTGCCAAAACAGATATGATCACCCAGAGCTCAAACTGTGGAAATATAAGCTGAATGAGTATACCTCCGGCGTATAATGTGGCTGCTACATCCACTATTACATTAAGTATAATGGCTATGGCTGACGCATAAGCACGGGTAAAGTAATCAAAACGGTTGTTGAGGTATTCGGGTACAGTATAAATTTTATTTTTAAGGTAGAACGGAAGAAAAAAAACAGCAAATATGATCAGTACAAATACGGCCATCCATTCGTAGCTAAAAACGGAAAAACCGGTCACGTAACCGGAACCGGTGAGACCCACCAGCGAGTTACTGCTCATGTTTGATGCAAAAAGAGAAAAGCCAATCAGCGGCCAGGTGAGATTTCTGCCAGCGAGAAAGTAGTCTTCGGCATCTTTATGCTTTGACCCGAAGTAGAGCCCAAGCAGGACAACAAACAGCAGGTAAAAGACAACAATGCCTATGTCTACGGGCTGTAGTTTATCGTAAAAGTTCATTTCCATAACATGTAAGGGTAAGTTGAAAAATGGTGGCAGGCTTCAGGTTAAACAATGAGATGAAATGCATTAAAATAAAGGTTATGTACAAAAACATTATCCAGCCTCAAAGCCCGACCCGAATGTTAATAATAAGAATAATAAGCAGGTTTTCATAAATATTGGACCTACAATTTTAGCATCATAAAAACGCAATCGTTTGCGGAAAAAATATGAGTTTTTGCCTGAGTCTATTTAGAAAAAATACTTTTATATTTCGTTTTTCGAGCTTAGGACAGCACCTACATTCGAAATAAAAAGTATAACCAATAATTAAATAAATACAATAAAATCCGGGTGGATCCTGTATGAGGGAGGCCTATTTAAATCAAGTGAATGTTTGAATTATCGCAATACCGTTTTGGCAAATTTGAAGTTATTAAATTGTTTCATCAGGAGAAGAATATAGGGTTAGAGGTCATACCTGAATTCGGAGCCCGCCTGAACAGCCTGAAAGTATCTTCTGATTCCGTCTCCGGCATTGAGGTGATTGATGGGTTTTCTTCTGAAGAAGATATTTTTAATGATACTTATTACAAAAGCGCTTTCCTGTTCCCTTTCCCTAACCGCCTTAAGGACGGTACATTTTCGGAAAACGGTGTGACCTACAGCTTCCCTCTTAACGAAAGGATAAGGCATAATGCCATACACGGCTTTATTGCTGATCTGCCTTTTGAGGTAGAATACATCAATACTACTGTAGAACATGCGGAAATCAGGCTGATTCTCAACCAAACAACTCCATTAAAATATTATCCTTTTACTTTCAGGTTTACTGTAACCTATAAAATCAACAGCAGATCTGATTTTGAAGTAAGCATAAACGTGAAGAATACTTCCTCCTCCAATATGCCTTTTGGGCTAGGCTGGCATCCTTACTTTACATTCCCTGAGTGGACCGGCGTAAAGCTTAAGGTTAGTGAAGTAGACCAGGTAGAGCTCAATGAAAGGGCGCTTCCATCAGGCAATGTAAAAAGCTACTCTGCCCTCTCTACTTTTAAGGAGGTTGATGAAATTCAACTTGACGATTGCTTTGTGCTAAAATGCAAAGACCGCAATATAGCCCACCTGCAAAACGGGCTGGCCTGCCTGACCATGTGGCGCGATGTAGACACTATTCCTTATCTGCAATTGTACACTCCTGGTAGAAATTGCATCGCCATTGAACCTATGACATGTAATGTTGATGCCCTGAACAATAAAATGGGCATGATAAGCCTTGAATCTGGCGGTAGTTATACTACGTCTTTCGGGACTTCGGTTTGTTAATTGGTTTTCTGGTTTCTGATTACTGGTTGAAAGTTCACTTGGTTACTCTATAACAGTTCACTGATTACTGGACGCTATCTGGCTGCCGCTTCTGCAGATTGTCTGCTTATTTTCACCCGCCTACCCAATTTCAATTGATAATTATTTATAGTGGTTTTCAAATCTTTCAAGTGTAAGTTTATATTAACTTAAATATATATACTATACAAATATTTTGTAAATTTATAATTAAACATATTAAATTTATAATTCACCTAACCACTCCAATTATGAAAACCTCCAGAATTCTTATTTTAATGACTGCTCTGTTATGCGGCATATTGTCATCATGTGATGATGAAGAACACGCTCAACCGGCAGGTTTGGTCAATGTTCAGTTCTCGGGTACTTTAAGTGCTTCAGATATCAATGGGAGAACCCACGATGATGTTGAAGAACCCACGCATCTGGTAATCAATGTAATACCGCTAGCAGGTGGTGAACCCCATCTGGACATGGAAAAAATTGAGCTGTATAAAATGGGAGACAGCTATATAGCAAAAGCTGTGGCACTACCAAAAGGAACTCATATAATTACAGATTTCCTTTTGGTCAGTGCATCAAATAAAGTAGTCTATGCAGTACCTAAAGCTGGTTCAGCTCTTGAAAAGGCAGTTTCCAAACCCCTTCCTCATCAGTTTTACATTGGAAAAGATGATGTGTTTCATCATGACCTCCAGGTAATAAAGGCTGCACCTTACTCTCCCCGGGATTTTGGCTATGCATCTTTCACTGGGCAGGTTGTCAACCCCCTCCGCGTAGCAGCTTTCGCGGCAGATGATCCGGCCTTACCTACTAATGCCTATGGTTACATCTATCATAATGGCGACAGAATCAAAGGGTTTTCACTCAGCTCTCAAAAGATAAGCCTCATTTCTTTTCCGGGTGAGGAAGACGCTGACTATACTATTGAAATAAATAAAACAGGTTATGCTTCTTATGTGAAAGACTTCGATTATAGTCAGCTTATTGACTCTCTCGGTGATGATATGTTGCTGGAGGTAAAACTCCAAAAGTCTTTTACCATGTTAGCATATATTGATTTTTCCTTTAGCAATATATTCAGTATATCATTAAATGGTGATTCCGGCCACCTTAACATAGATTTTGGGGACGGCACGTCAACCACTCACGCATTGAGTAACGATGTAACCCAGTCAGAAATACAGCATAGTTATTCTTCTGAGGGCAATTTCCTGATAACCATTACCGGTGATATACATTTGATAGAGCAGTTTTACTCATATTACAATGGTGGTATGGTCGATGAAATAGATTTTAGCGGATTAACATCACTCTCGGATCTAAGTCTCGGACTTACCAGAGGCCCGTCCTCGGTTGATCTTAGCCATTGCGAAAAACTGAAACATGTAAATATGGCCGGAATTCCGCAATTAGAGGAGCTTATATTGCCTGACATAAACTTTATCAATAACATCATGGTAAGTGGACCTAACTTGTTGAATACAACTGATATTGATGATATAGTCGACAAGGTTTATCAGAATGCTGTTTTAAATGATGAAATGAACGGGTATTTCATATACAGTCTTATATGGTATAATGAGACAGGAGCCCCTATAGGCCCGCCTTCAGGTTCTTCCCTCGCCAAATTAGCGGAATTAAGAGATCTATATGGGTGGAATATTTTACCTGCTTTGTAAAGTACGTCATTAATCATTTCGCAAAAGCTGTATCAAAATTTCAACAGTCAGCTGATTGGTAATTTCAGATGATCGCTAAGATTTTGATACAGCTTTTAATTGCTTTCAACGATAAAATTATTGCATGCTGGCCTTTTGGGGCGCCATGGCTTTCATAGCACTGACAGTGTCTCTGTCTGACAAAATTTTCTGCAAGGCAATCGCCACCCCGTTGGTCCAGCCGAAGCCGTCCTGCAAAGGGTACTCCCCTCCTCCTGCCAGTAGCATGGTGTCCAGCACGTTGTACTTTTCCATCATCTTGCCTGTGGCTTTGTAAACTTCCTTGTTTCTGTTCAGCCACCTTTCTGCTGCATCATTACCTTCATCGCCATAGCCATAGTAATACAGTCCGTTGATTGTAATCCACTGCAGAGGTGCCCAGCCATTGGGTGCATCCCATTGTTGCCCTGTTTCATTGAGTGTAGTTACAAATCCTCCGGGTTTCAGAAAGTCAGACAGTAGTCGTTCTGCCACAGGCTTGGCCTGGGCTTTTGTGGCCAGTCTAAAGAAAAGAGGATAGGCACCGGCAAGTGACAATACTCCCGTTTTCCGGCCTTTCACGAAGTCATAATCCACATAAAACTGGTCGGCTTCATCCCATAGGTATTTGTTGATGGCCAGCTTTCTTTTTTCAGCTTTATTGAGGAAGAGGTCAGCATTCTGCAAATCCCCTTTCCAGTTATATCCCTGAGCAATCTTCAATTCGAGGTGATAGAGTAAGGCATTAAGGTCGACTGGAATGATGTCTGTTGTATGAATGCTTTTAAGTGATTTGTGGTCTTCAAACCACCGGCTGCTGTAGTCCCATCCTGACTCTGCCCCGGCTCTCAGGTGGCGATAGGTGGTTTCAGCAGAGAGATTGTTTTCATGAACAAGTTCGTAGTCCGGTTTGAATGACTCCGGTCTCGGCAAGGCATAGTTATCCCAGTACCTGTTTAGCAAACTGCCATCGGGCATTAAAACTACTCTCTGATGTGCAGGGTAATTGCTCTTTAGGGTGTCTGCTCCGTTCATCCAGAAGTTGTACTCTGCAAGTAACTGAGGCAGATAACCTATAAACTGCTCACGCTGTCCGGATGCTACAAGATCAACCATCAGCGAGTAAAAAGGAGGCTGAGACCTTCCTACATAGTAGTTTCTGTTTCCATTGGGAATAAAGCCGATGGAGTCGATAAGAAAGGAGAAATTATCAACCATATTTACTGCCATCTCTGCCTGGCCAGACTCCACCAGTCCTTCCATGGTAAAGTAACTATCCCAGTAGTATATCTCTCTGAATCGTCCGCCCGGCACAATGTAAGACTCCGGCAGCGGTATCAAAGATGATAACGGATCGTACTCATCGGGCTGACGGGTAAGTACAGGCCAGAGGTCAGTGCAATGCTCCACAACGGTTTTGGAGGTATCTGACTTAAAACCGGTTACGGGGGTTACCGGTAGTTCGAAATGTTGCAAGACAAAGTCTCTCAGCACGAACCCTTCTTCCCCTTTCTTTGCCTCGTACAAATTATTGATCTCACCAAGAGGCTGCTTCGGAATACAGTCTACAAAGGTTTTGGAATCCGGAAAAATGCCGGAAAGCTGCACTTCTTTAAAAAATGGGGACTGATAAAAATCAAACTGCTCGCTCTTCTGTTCCGCAGCCTGGTTACATGCCGACAAAACAGCCAACGAGACAATTATTGCCTTATACAAGTAGGGGATTCGCTTCATATTGGTCTTATTTTAAATATGGTCAGGATTTATTTGCTGGCCGTCGCTTTAGGTTTTTCTTCGGGTTTGGTCATTTGAATATTTTCAACAACAAACCGTCCCAATGCTCTGCCCTGCTTCACACCATTTCTAATGGCCGGCATATAGTGTATGCCTCCATAAAGCCTGCTGATCGCAGCCTCGTCGGAAGCCTCTGTAAATGAATCAAATTCTCTGATTGCCAGGCCGTATTTGGCCTCAGTGCTGTCAGTAAAATGGAAAGACTCTCCGTAAATGGAGGTTAGCGCTACGCCCGCAGCTCCTGAGATAACACTATGGCCGCTGGAGTATTCGGGAAAAGGCGGTGTTTGCAGCAAAGGGGCCCAATCCTCATCGATAAATTTGTTGATCACAGTTTCGGGACGTACCAGGTTACTTCTGTATTTCTCGTCCCAACAGCTGATAAACCCATCAGCAAGGGCAATGGAGGTAAGTGCATAGGCTTGTGAGCTTTTCATCAGGTCCGCCTGCGATACCTGGCTGGCAATTTTTGCTATACCTATCCAGTGGCCTCCAGGGGTAATTTTTTTGGTAGCAAACATCACGTGACCGTGTACGTTCATTACATACGGGTTGCAGTCCCAGAAGCTGGCAATTTCCCTTTGTTCTGCATCGAGCTTTTTTCCTGTCTCATAAACCTCATAAGCTTCTTTATAGAACGGACTTCCCTCAGTCATGTCGTACGCCGTTGGAGGCTCTGGCTTAAACTGAGAGGCTGAATCGATAATGAACGGTCTGATTTTAGCCCAGTGGGGTTCGATGGCTTCAATATAAGCCGGTGGCGTTGGCTGCCACTTATCAGGGTCATCGCTGAGAGAGTACTTCTGGAAGGTACGGGTTTCTTTATAGTTATCTTTATCAGCCCATTTAAAAATATGATCTACAACCTGCTGGGCATAGGCTAATGAGTTATCATAAATAGCCTTATCCAGTCCCATATCAAGCAGTTCCTTATGCCATTGCTGACGATACTCTTCGATCTTATCTTCTGAAAAGATCAGCTTTCTGGATGCTAAAAGAAACCCCTCAACAGCAGCTACATCATAGTCAACTACTGCTGTAGGTTCCGGTATGCTTTCCAGACCATTAAGCTGGCCCGCCAATGATCGGTAGCTCGAATCATTTTGGGCCAAAATTTCATACGCTGTTATGCTTGTATAGGCATAGATCCGGCTTGCAACGGGTGGCGAAAAGATATCATGGACGATAACATCACTAAGTAACTGCATAGAATCGTGAAGCTTGTCTGCTTCAATAGATACATCCTGCTTCGAATCACGACAGGAAACTGCCACGATCATCATTAAGACCAAAAAATACTTTTTAAACATAACTTCTTTATTTTAAATCTTAGCTGAAGTCAGAAGACTTCGTTAGTGTAAGGTCCGAGTCACCGCTGCGCTAAAGACTTGAACCATTGTTTCTTTACTTCCACCCTTTTATTTCCAGGGATTTCCATTGTTTAGGTACGTGCTTATCCTTTTGCTCTATACCTTCATCCGTTATTTCCAAACCGCCAAATCCGGAAAGTACTGCCTGAAGCATGCCTCCGGCTCCGGTGGCAAAGTAAGGGTTCGTACCGCCTGCTGTCTCTGAAATAACACCAAATGGCGGTACTTCATTCGGCCTGTAGCTTTTCAGAAAAAGCTCATAGGCTTTGTCCATATCCCCCAGCCTGGCATAAAGTGCTGCCAGCACGGACTGTCCCATTGCCGGTCCGTCAGCGGCCATCCTTGGTTCATAGTACTTCAAATCCTTTCTTATCTGTGCTTCATCCGAAATTACATCAAGCGGAAAGGCAAGTAAATTAACATCAGCCTGCTTAATCGTTTCACCATTGTAAGTTGCATTTTCCTTTGTAGTCCCATCGGGAAATTGCAAAAGAGGGATATTCTCTGCCACATGCATCCAGTCCGGATCGGGTTGGACACCAAGGGCTTTTGCCGCCTCCGTTGCATACCTGAGGGTCACTTTGGCCATACCGTTGGTAAAGGCATTGTTGTCGATATTTTCCTGCCACTCATTCGCCCCGATCACATTTTTAATGTCATACTGCCCCGGCCCGTTTCTTTCCACCCTGCTGGTCCAGAAATCAGCCACTTCTTTCAGCACGGGATAGCCCCTTGTCCTGAGCCACTCCTTGTCACGGGTAACCTGGTAGTATTTCCAGAAAGCCCAGCCAACATCGCCACTGATATGATGCTGAAAGGGACCTGTCAAAGCCCATACAGGTGTGTCTTCCGAACCGTCATCAGATGACTCCCACGGATACATGGCTCCATCATACCCATGGGCGAAGGCGTTTTGCCTGGCAGCATCCAGTCTCTGAAACCTATACTCGAGTAAAGATTTAGCAATTTCGGGCTGTAATATCAATAAAGGAGGGTACATCCACATTTCGGTATCCCAAAATACGTGGCCATTGTAGCCCAAACCCGATAAGCCCATTGGTGACAGGCTATAGGCAGTACCTTCCCGGGCAAAGGAATATAAATGATAAAGAGCCGAACGTACATCTTTTTGTACCTGCAGCTCTCCTTCAATAACTATGTCACTTTGCCAAAGCTCTTCCCAGGCTGCCTCATGACGCCTCAACAACCTTTCTTTTCCTTCCAACATAGCGAAGATAGTCAGCCTTTCTGCTTCATTGTGAGGGTCTTCGTAGTGCTCACTAGAAACGGCTGAGGAGACAATTGAAAATTCATACGATTCACCGGCTTTCAGCTTTTTATAAAATTTTGTCAGGTGCATGTTGTAGTCCCAATCTTCATGGATAATATCTGGTTCCTGGCCATGTTTATCAGGGAAGATAAAACTGTTGCTGGCAGCCACTTTGTGTTTGCCTGAAGGGCTTTGTGCTACGGAAGTAAGCAAGGGTACTTTCACATGAGGACGGTCTATTTCGCTGTAGTAATTTCTCACATCAACCAAATGGATTGGCGCTTCTATTACGCTCATAGGCACCACTTCAACTACTTTTTTGGCTTTGATTTTAACCACTGTCAGTGCGGTATATGGCAAATGCCTTAACGACATCATGGTATGCTCCACACTTACTTTATCACCTACATCAAAAGTAGTGGTCAGTACAGCTTTTTTCATATCCAATACCTGACGGTAGTTACTTATACCTCCGGCAGTTACTCTTCTGCCATCTACATCGAGGTTCATGTTCACATGGTTGAAGGTTTTGAGGATATTGGAAACCCTGCCTCTCTGATAGTAGTCATAAACGCCATTAAGCACCACATCCGAGACTTTCATGGGCTCGGGAGAGGAAACTATGCCGACCATACCATTGGCTATTGTAACTCCATAGTAATTATTGGGATCGATGTCTTTGGCTACAATGTGCCACGGTGATTTTTCGGGGGATTGAGCGTTTACATTAATTGTATGAAGGATTATTAAAACGGCTATCAGGTTTTTCATTGATCACTATTTTTTAAGCGTTAAAACCCTTATTGACTCATCATTTCTTGCCACAAGGATGATCTCTCTATCTCCTACTTTTATCTTTTTGATATCTCGAATTTGTCCTTTTATTTCCAGGCCAGACTGTGCATTAGGCACGGCAATAAATTTTCCATTAGTGTTTTTTAATAAAAGTCCGTAGCTCGCATCATATCGACCTCTTTGAATATTCACATCAAAATAATTACCTCCTGCAAGCAAATCATTTTGCCCATCTGCATTGTAGTCAATAAGATTGAATGCACTAATTGGAGCCATTTGAGCTTCAGTAGGTAAGGGCTCAAATTTGAAAGACATATCACCGTTATTAATAAAGATACCAGATCTAAATTCAACCGCACTTAACTTAGCAGCACCCTCAAGCTGATTCACAGGTATTATTTCTTCATTTTTGGCTTTAGCAAACTCGGCGTAGCTAACATATTTACTCTTTATGGCAGTAAGTTGGCTTCCTAATTCATCCTTAGTTGCAAAAAGATATCTTTTACCATTTTTATAATGATAAAGCAGATGATCTACCTTTCCATTACCATCAAAATCCTTGACATACAAATCAACAGGCTCCTTTATTGAGGCTTTTAATTTAGAATTAAGACCCAGATTACCACAGATAAGATCTAAATCCCCGTCACTATCAGCATCATCCACTTGAATGGCATTCCACCATCCATTAGAATTTTCTATTGAAACAGCATTATTTTGACTCAACTGACCATCTTTGTTCAGAAAAACAGTTACCGGGAACCATTCTCCAACAACAATTAAATCATCAAAGCCATCACCATCCATATCTGCCCAAGCAGCATCTTTAACCATGCCTACCTCTTTTAATCCTGGCGGTGTTAAATCTGAGAAGTTTCCTTTTCCATCATTAACAAGTAGAAAACTCTCAGGGGTAAAGCCATAATTCCAAGGCACAACTCTCCCTCCTACAAATACATCCTGGTCTCCATCTTTATCAAAATCACATTTTTTAACTATTGAACCTGTTAAAAAGATATTTTCAAATGCTTCCTTCTTTCTTGAAAACTGACCTCTTCCATCATTGGTATATAGCCTCAATTGTAATGGGTTATCATGAGATCTAAACTCGTTACCTCCACTAACTATAACCAGATCAAGATCATTATCATTATCAACATCAATAAACTCAGCACCAATATCTTCACTAAGGCTGTCCAAGCGGAAAATCGCCTGTTCAGAAACTTCGAAACCATTTGAAGCCTGAATAAATAATTTAGCTAGCTGCCGTTTCGCTCCTCCTATAAAAAAATCATCTTTTCCATCTCCATTTACATCTCCAACAGCGATTCTCGGACCTTCAGTAGATGACATGTGAGGTATCAGAGCCTCCCTATTGAACTCTATATATTTATTTTCTTCATGCTTGTAGTTAATTTTCAAACTATCTGTAATATCAGACAGTAACGCTAGGTTTTCCTGCCCCTTATAGCTATACCTTCCTTTTGCCTCTGTTTGTTTTATAATGAGTTCCTGATTGGCTTTAACTTTTAGTTTCACATCGAAGGAATGATCCGGCCAAATGACAATTAGTGAATCAACTGTAGATTTATCGCCAAGTCCTATTACTATATTTGCAGGCACTGCTGACTGGTACCCTCTGGTAGTGTATACCTCATTGACTATTTTCTGTCCATTCGACAGGGGGATAATGACCTTAGCACCAATACCTTGTGTATTTCCCCCTTCTCCCTCTAGCCTAATTTTAAGATAGTTATTGTTGTTATTTTTTTTATCGGCAGCACTGTTTTTGTAGATAAAAGCAGGTTGATCCGCATTGTTTGTCACAAGGTCAAGATCGCCATCATTATCAAGGTCTACATAAGCCGCTCCATTCGAAAATGATTCCTGGTTAAGCCCCCACTCTTTCGATACATTTTTAAACGTTAGATCACCCTTATTTTTAAACACGTAATTGGGTATTTTAACCACTGGCATCTGTTCGATTAATGCCAAATCTTCATTGCTTATGTCTCCCTCCAAACGATGCTGAATAGCCTCACTCGATATGTAGTTGATATAGTCCAAGTCATTAGATCTGCGCTTTATCCCATTGGCTATGTATATATCCTTATACCCATCAAGATCAAGATCTGCCAACAGCCCTGACCAGCTCCAATCTGTAGCAGCTACACCGGCCAGTAAACCAATCTCACTAAAATTATTATTCCCGAGGTTAAGCTGAAGTGTATTTCGTGCAAATTGGTGTCCATAACCATACTTCAATTTATAGTTATAGATATTAAAGGGGTCTTCGGCTGCTGAGGCTTTCAACATTACGGGATCTTCAGGTAGCATATCCAGGGATAAGATATCTGGAAGTCCATCATTATTAAAATCGGCCACATCATTACCCATAGAAAAACGGCTTGTATGATTTATCTGGTTCCCCAGTTGCTCACTAAAGGTACCATCACCATTGTTGATATATAGATAGTCATTTTCATGAAAATCATTGCCTATATAAATATCCGGAAAGCCATCCCAATTAACATCACCAAATCCTATCCCCAATCCATAACCTAAAGCACTGCTATAAATACCACTTTCTCTTGTAACATCGACAAATTTTCCATTATCATTTCTCATGAGTTTGTCCCCGGCAAGAGGGTGGTATTCATCACGAATAGTAGATTTTCCAAAGGTACCATTTGAATGCACTGAATGATTAAGCATGTACATATCCAGGTCTCCATCCAAATCATAATCAAAAAAAGCTGCCTGTGTTGAAAAACCTACCAAATCAAGACCATATTTTTTTGCTTCTTCACTGAAGATAGGTCTTCCTTTTTCATCATTTCCTTTATTGATATAAAGTTGATTTCTACCTCTGATATTCTGATAATCTCCCAACTGGCTAACATAAATATCAAGCCTGCTATCTCCATTGACATCAGCCATTGTCACACCTGTAGTCCAGCCTTTATGTCCGGCAACTTTTGAAATGGATGTTATATCTTCAAACTTAAAATTTCCCTTATTGAGATAAAGATGATTTTCATGTTGGTTAGAAGTAAAATATAAGTCCGCCAAACCATCTCCATTTAAATCACCTGCAGCAACACCTCCTCCATTGTAAAAATAGAGATAGGTGAAAATATTAAGTTGTGGTGTTTCCTCGAGTGAATTAGTAAAATTCACACCTGTTCTTTCCGGTTCCATTAATTTAAAATAAGTAGAGCCGGTATCCTGTTTTGTACAACTACAAATACTGATAATAATAAGTGTAACTGCACTTGATAAAAAGTGCTTAATATGTATAGAATTCCAATTCATTATCATTTTTTGCAATTATTAGTAGTTTCTTTTCTCCGATGGTTCTCAGACTGCGCGTAGCTCTTACTTCTCCTTTGATATTTAACCCTATGTTAAATCCTGAAAATTCCAGAAGCCCAGAGGAATCAGAATTAAGCATAACACCATGATTAGCTGTATATTTACCCTCCTCGGGTTTTACTCCTGAGAAGTTTCCGGTAAAAAGGTATTCATTAATAGCATCATGATTAAAATCCTGCTCATAAATATCAAATACAGGAGAATATTGGGTTTCCTGAGGTAATGGAGAGATACTATATGAACCATCTCCATTATTTAAGACTATAACTGATTGGAAATTATGTACTTCTAGTTTAACAGCCTTCTCCAGCTCTTCCTGACTAAAAACTTCCTGAATAGTTTTTCCTGCATAATCTTTGAAATAGGTGAATTTTTTCTTTAAATGAGGTAACTGCTTTATCAGGTCATTCTTTAAAGCGGTTGGATATTGCTTATCACCTTCATAATATGCATATATGTGATCGACGGTTTTATTATTGTCAAAATCGTTAACAAATAGCGTAAACGGATGGTCTACTGAAGCGCTAAACTTTGAGTTTAGTCCCCAATTCCCAAGCAATAAGTCCACCTCTCCATCACCGTTTACATCAGAAGCGATTACCGATTGATACCAGCCATTAGAATTGGCAAGACCTGGCACATTAGACAAACGTTCAAGGTTGGCTCCATTGTTCTTGAATATTGTCAAAGGCAGCCACTCTCCAACTGCCACAAGATCCAGATCATTATCATTATCAATATCAACCCAAGCTCCTGCTGTTACCATCCCCAAATTTGCCAATCTGGGAGCAACTCTTGCCGTGGCATCATCAAACTTGCCCGTCCCGTCATTTTGTAAAATACGACTACTACCTGCAGAACCATAATTACCTGGAGTAGCACGACCACCTATAAAAAGGTCTAAATCCCCATCACTATCATAATCACCGACCCTCACACATGAGCCCATATCATATAAACGCGGTAAACCCTCAGTCGATTTTTCATAGGTTATATTTCTACCATCACCCTTTTGCAGGTATAACCGATCTTGTAATTCCATAGAATGCTCCCTAAACTCATACCCTCCACTTACTACATATAAATCAAGCTTTCCGTCACCATTTGCATCAAATAGAATAGCATCAACATCCTCTGAATTTTTGTCCTTTTCAAAGGCTGGAATATTTGCAGCACTAAAACCACCTTGTCTATTTTGAATGTATAGCCTTCCCGCCTGTCCTAAAGCCCCACCTATATAAAAATCATCAAGACTATCTCTATTAACATCACCTACGGCAAGGGCCGGTCCTTCTTTTGAAAGCATATGATAAATGAGGCGTTCACGATCAAAGTCTACATACCCATTTTCAATGTGTTTATATTTTGGGGTTAAATCCACATTAACCTGACTAAACAATGATTTCCTTTGGGTTGAATCTTTACCAAATGGCCTGGCATCTGCTACATCAAGTGTTATTTGCTGATTAGCTGGTACATTTATCATCAACTGCCTCTTACCTTGACCCCAATAGACTATAACACTATCGATTGATGTAGCACTACCTACACCAAATAAAGCCTCATAATTCATAGAAGACTGAAACCCCTTTGTAGGAACGTTTTCCAGCATCTGCCTGATGTTATCATGATAGATTTCAACTCTTGCGCCGACACCAAAAACATTACCTTTCTCCCCTTTGAACCTTACTTTCAGATAGTTCCTGCTATTGGTTTCATTGGCATTGTTTCTATATACAAATAATTCCTGGTTAACATTATTAACTATCAGGTCTAAATCACCATCATTATCAAGATCACCATAAGCAGCTCCATTTGAATGGGAAGGGACGGATAAGCCCCAGTCTTCTGCTACATCTTCAAAATGTAAAAGCGAATCACTTTTGAACATGTAGTTTGAGATAGGGTTTGAAGGCATTTTTTCCACCAATTTTTCAAAATCAACTGTCTCTTGCCTCATTGCAGTTACCAGGTTTTCTTCACTGGCTAAAAAATCAATAAAGTCCTGGTCCGTGACATCTCTATAAACTCCGTTTGTCACAAAAACTTCTTTTCTGGAATCATTATCAAAATCAGCAATAAGAGTGCCCCAACTCCAGTCAGTGGCATGCACACCAGCATATTGTCCTACCTCAACAAACCCTCCTCTACCATTATTTAGCTGCAGAGTATTACGCATAAACTGCTCATAGTAATCATTAGCCAGCATCAATTGGTGTTTATCATAATTCTCAAAATTCGTAGTAGATTTCAACCGTTCATCTGTTGCAGGTAGCATATCCGTAACAAAAATATCCGGAGCTCCGTCATTATTTAAATCAGCAGCATCTGTCCCCATCGAGAACTGGCTAATATGGTCTATTCTCGATGGCAACTCATCCTGAAAAGTTCCATCCCTTTGATTAATGTAGAGGTAATCCCTCTCAAAAAAGTCGTTTGAAATATAAAGGTCCATCCAGCCATCAAGGTTAGCATCTGTTATGGTCACCCCCAATCCAAAACCAATAACACTACCATTAATACCTGCCTGCTGACTAATGTCGACGAATTTACCATTATCATTTCTATACAGTTTATCACCACCAGTGCTATCTCTTACATGTCGAATATTTTCAAGCCCGAGTGAGGACACAGGCCTAAATGAATTATTCAAAACATAACAATCCAGGTCACCATCCTGGTCAAAATCAAAAAATACTGCATGGGTGCTAAATCCTTTGTCAGCCAGGCCATACTCCTCTGCCTTTTCAGTAAAGGTCAAATCCCCATTGTTTATAAACAACTCATTCTCTCTTTTCCCGCCTTTTACATCTCCTGAATTACAGACATAAATATCTAATAAACCATCTCCGTTAACATCTGCCATGCTCACTCCTGTGGACCACTCCTTACTACCACCCGTTCCTGATGATTCAGTGATGTCTTCAAACCTAAAACCACCCTTATTAATAAAAAGTCGATTGGATTGCATATTCGCAGATAAGTATACATCCGGAAGATTATCATTATTAATATCTCCAATAGCTACCCCTCCCCCGTTATAATAGTTTCTGTATCGAAATACATCAAGATCTTTTGTTAACTCCAATTTATTTACAAATAACAGTCCGCTGGTTTCGTGACTTATAGGGGTAAAAAGAGTAGTTTTCTTTTTATCTGATTCTGGAGTGCTGCATGATACTAATAAAATTGTGAAATAAGCTAATGTGCACAGTCTATACATATAGATAATACTTTTATCATCAAAATGATAAAAATCAAAAAATAAAGCAAGTAACCTAATAAGCTACTTGCTCTATTCTATCATATCATTTGAGTTTTAATAACCTGTATTTTGCTCAAGATTGGGGTTTGAATCCAGGGCTTGTTGTGGTATTGGAAATAATACCCTGTGGCTATCTGTTACTTCTTTCTCTTCCCATGTAGTAGTAAAGGTTCCAAAACGAATTTGATCGTTCCTTCTCCAGCCTTCCCAATAAAGCTCTCTTCCCCTTTCATCAAGTATTACATCTAATGAAACAGTAAGGGCACTGGCTCCTCGAATTGTTCTCAAATCGTCCAACATACTCTGAGCTGTTTGTGCCATAGTAGGGGTTCCTCCTCGTAAAATAGCCTCCAGTTTCATGAGATAAACATCAGCATATCTGAATAAAATATAATCTCCGGCATCACTGGGATGGTATTTAATAACTCTGATTCCCGCTCTCTCATTATTCCCGGCAAGATCAATCTCAGGAGTAAAAACCAAGGGATTGCCTCCTCTATCTTTTAATGCAGTCCCATCAGGGCCATATTGCTGACCTATAAGAAACCCTGTTCCCAAGCCGGTTGTTCGAACTTCTCCAATCCTTTGTTCATCAGACTCAAACTTGTTATAAAAATCGGCAAGCGTAGTAAAACCATTCCACCCATCAGGAGTTTGATTATAGTGTAGGGTCATCCTGAATCTATTTTCAGGACTTCCTTCCGGGCTGGTAAATATAATTTCAGAGGAAACAGGTGTTGCGAAAATATCAAAATAGTTACCAGTTTCGAGGGTATATCCAGCAGCAGTAACAGCATCAGCATGCTCAATCACTTTATTCATATCTGCAGCATCAAAGGTATATGGTCCGGCAGGATTGTCAGCAAAATAGACAGCTTTATTCAGATATAACTTAGCCAATAGTGCATGAGCAGTTGCTTTATTTGCCTCGGTTGTTGCCGTAGAATTCCCATCTGCCAAATCTGGTAACGCTTCAGTTAAATCTTTTACGATAAAATTAAAAGCTTCTTCTCTGTTAAATACTTCCGGGCTAACTTCCACTCCATCGTTAACTCCTCTAAAAGGAACCTGCCCATAGAAATCCATAATATAAAACATATAAAAGGCTCTTAGAAATTTAGCCTGTGCTGCCTGATTGGCACTTGGATTAGATGCCAATACTTGATTACAGGTGAAGACCCCAGTATTAAGGTCATTCCATGAGCCTAGAACATAAGCATGAGTAGCATCCCATGTATGTGCATGGAGTGTTCTCCAGATCCCGTTGTCACCCCAATCCGTACCCCTGGTAGGCCCGATCATCTCATCAGAAGTGTGCTCCATGAGGGCATATATGTTTGTTTGGTCTGGAAACCTACCTAAACGATTATAGGCAGAACTTAATAATTCTGTTGGATCTCCTTCAAACTCTCCCGATTCAGTTTCAACAGGAACTGAATCGGTTAACTCTGTTTCCAAATCGGAGCAGCCTACAATAAAGCTAAAGCTGCCAACAATTAGTAATAATTTTGAAATGTCAATTATATTTTTCATAACGTTGATATCTTAGAATGTAACATTAAGCCCGAAAGAAATAGTTCTTGCTCTGGGGTAAGATGTATAATCAATACCGAGAGAAGGTACCCCTGCGGGTACTCCACTTGCTCCATCTGCCACAGCTAAGGTTTTATCTGTATTGACTTCTGGGTCAAGTCCACTATAATCAGTTATTACAAACAAGTTCTGAGCTGTCATAAATAACCTAAGACTATTAATAGCAGATACATTCGAAACATTAAAGTTGTATCCCAAAGTAAGGTTTTCTAATCTCACAAAATCACCGTCCTCCAAAAACCTTGTCGATACATCTGGTGCATTAAGGTTAGATTCTCCACTACTTAAAACTTCCTCCGAAACGTTTCTGCCGTTGCCCAAAGCACCAGCCGTAAAGTATGCATTGGCAGTGTTGTTATATATTTTATGACCAAACTGACCTGTAAAGAAGATACTCAGGTCGAAATTTTTATAGCCAAACCGATTAGTAAACCCTGCTGTCAATTTAGGAAGTGGGCTATCTCCGGTAAACTGTTGAAAATCTCCATCTGCATAAATAGATTGACCATTTTCATCAAACCCTACAAAATCACGTAAAAAATAAGCAAACAACGGCTGCCCGTCTGCAATTCTTTGTGCGTACGCCCCGGTTAAACCCTGCCCATTAATAACGCCAGTATTAATAATACTATTAAAATTCTCGACTGTATTTTTATTGTAGGCAAAATTGGCTATTACAGTCCAGGAAAAATCACTGGATGTAACAGCATCTGCTTCTACAGAAAACTCCAGACCTTTATTAATTATATCAGCATCAAGATTAGTATAAACAAACGGCTGAGCCGCAGGTTGAGCACTTGTCACCTGAATTAACAAATCATTAGTTTTCTTATAATAGTATTCTAATGAACCTCTGATCCTGTTATCAACAAAACCATAATCAATACCAACATTTAATTGTCCAGTCGTTTCCCATTTCAAATCAGGGTTGGCAAATGCCACATCTCCCAGTGCTCCACCGGTTATCTCTCCATTATCATTAAAGCCAAAGTCTGCATAGCGCTGTCGTTGTATGACCTGATTATTTGGTATCTCCTGATTACCAGTAATACCATACCCTACTCTTAACTTTAAATCAGAGAAGACTGCAGGCGCAAAACTTTCATCTGAAATCCTCCATGCCGCAGCAAAAGATGGGAAATAGCCATACTTATTATTTTCCCCAAATCTTGTCGATCCATCAGCCCTTAAAGTGGCCGTTAACAAGTACCTGTCCATAAAATTGTAGTTTATCCTACCAAAGAAAGATTGTATTGCATCCTTCGTTCTGGTGGTATTGGCTATAAGCGGTACTTTGTTATATGGGAAATCCTGTCTGGTATCATCAATATTCTCAGATCTGAACAAGTCTACAGAAGCCAGATTGTTCAACATGATATCCAGGTCACTAGTCCTGAAGTTCTGCGCATTAAGAACCTTTGTCTCCGCTTCAAAAGATTGATATGAGTAACCTAAAATTGCACTTATCTTACTATCGGCATTTAGCTCCTTATTGTAAGACAAATAATTCTCAATCAATCGATTATCACTGATTATATCTACAAAACTTGCACGACCTCCTAAATAGTCAACATCTCCATCTCCATCGCTATCCTTTGGTCCAGCAATTCCATTGGCGACTAAATCTCTGGAATAAGCTGCCTTTCTGGATGAGGTAGACCTATCAAAGCCAATGTTAGTTTTGAATGACAGCTCTGGGATAATTTTATATTCACCGGAAAAACTTCCCAAAAGTCGCAGCGTCTTTGTGTTGTCTTCACTCAAAGCCAGTAAGGCAACTGGGTTTAGTTGATCAGTACCCGGTTGATTATAACTACCATCAGGATTAAAGACAGGTCGTGTGGGATTTGCAGATATCATTGCTCCAATAAGATCACCTTCAAATCCGGAATTATTGGTAATTGGAACATTTTCGTCCCTTATATCCGCCAATGTAAATTGTCCACTTACACGGAGTTTATCGTCAAAAAAATTCTGACTCCCATTAAAGCGTGCTGTATATCTTTTCAACCCACTTTCTTCAATGATACCTTCCTGATCAAAATAGCTAAGAGAAACTCTAAAATCACCATTACCGGCCCCTCCTCCGTAAGATAAATTATGAGATTGAGAGATGCCGGTTCTAAAAATCTCATCCTGCCAATCGGTTTCTGATCCCATGTCCAGAGCATTTGCATCGGCTCCTAAGGCAGCAGCACCGGCAAGGTAAGCGTCTGGCTCAAGCAAATCATACTCTTGTGCAACCTTGCTGAAACTAGCTAAAGCTGAGTAGTCTAGTGTCGGCTTCTTTCCTTTACCACTTTTTGTAGTTATTATAACAACACCATTTGCCCCTCTGGAACCATAAATGGCTGTCGCAGATGCATCCTTTAATATATCAATACTCGCAATATCATTAGGGTTAATGAAATTCAAAGGATTTCTCGCAGAAGATGTTCCAAAGCTGACATCTTGACCCGACGCAGTTACATCTCCTCCACTTAATGGGACTCCATCAACAACAAACAAAGGACCATTGCCACTCCTGATCGATGAATTTCCTCTAATTCTAATTGTAGAACCTGCGCCTGGTTCCCCACTAGCTCCTGTTATTTGGACTCCTGCAGTTCTACCTTGAATCAATTGTTCTGGGGATGCAATTACACCTTGATTAAAGTCTTCTGGTTTAATTGTGGTTACGGAGCCCGTAGCATCTTTTGCTTCTATTTCTCCATAACCAATAACCACAACTTCAGAGAGTTGTGTAATATCGCTTTCAAGTTCCAGGTTAATTGTACTCTGAGATCCAACGACCACTTCCTGGTTTTTATATCCGATAAAGGAAAAGATGAGTGTGGCATTATCATTTACCGATATTGAGTAGTTACCGTCTATATCAGTAACGGTACCATTGTTGGTACCTTTCTCCAGAATATTAACACCTGGCAATGGCGATCCGTCGCCGGGATCGGTGACCTTACCTGTCACTGTACGCTGAGCCAGTATGCTACCATAACTGACCAACATAACCGAAAATAGTAGTAAAATTTTCTTCATAGGGGGTTAGATTTAAAAAAGAATAAAATTTGTATTATTTCATGTCACATATTTATTACTGGTCCTATACATGACACACACTTACCCCTGATTATGAGTACTTTTTACAATAAATATGGGGTAAGACTCGTATGTCCTTTACCAATAATAATCATTTAGAGGGCACTTTTCCTAATAAAAAAGGGCGTATTTTATCGAAAACGTCGCCGCAAACGTTTGCATTAACCATGCATCTTCGGCTGCTTGTAAACAATTGACCTTTTCTAAGAGATGATCTCCTATTTGGATTTTTATAATATCACCTCCTCAAAACGAGGCTCTTGGAAGTTTGAGCTAAAAATGGTAGCATTGAGATTAGTTGAATAAATTATGGCGTATTATTCTTCTGTCATAAGATAGAATCATGTTTTCTGCCTCATACCAACGCCGCGATAAAAGGATTTATAATGAAGAGTAATCAAATTACGATTAAAGACATAGCCCGTGAGCTTGATATTTCACCATCTACTGTTTCGCGGGCTTTGAAGGATCATCCTGACATTAGCCCGAAAACAAAAAAGCAGGTCAGAGAACTGGCAGAAAAACTCAATTATCAACCCAACAGTATCGCCTTAAGCCTGCGGAGCAGCAAGAGTAATACTATAGGTGTGGTCATACCCCAGGTAGTACATTTCTTTTTTTCAACCATAATCAGTGGTATCGAAGATATTGCCTATGCAGCCGGCTACAGCGTGATGGTTGCCCAGAGCAACGAGTCTTATGACCGTGAGGTAATGGATACCAAAGCACTCTTTAATAATCGTGTAGATGGAATTTTGGTATCTATGTCAAGGGAAACCACCGACTACGCTCATTTTGAATTTTTGCACAACAGGGGAATCCCGATGGTTTTTTATGACCGTGTATGTGATTCCATAGATTGCAGCAAAGTAGTTGTCGACGATTTCGACGGAGGTTACCGGGCTACAAAGCACTTAATTGATCAGGGCTATAAAAGAATAGCACACCTGGCAGGGCCAAATAGCTTACAAATGTTCAGACAACGCCTGGAAGGTTATAAAAAAGCACTTGAAGAATGTGGCTTACCTATAGATGAAAGCCTGATTCTTCCTGAAAATGCATCAGATGACGAAAATGTAGCTAAGGAACTGACAAAACGCCTGTTGGCTCTTGATGAAAGGCCCGATGCAATTTTTGCCAATAATGATATCGCAGCACTCGGAGCCATGATCACGATTAAAGAGCATGGCCTTAAAATCCCTGACGACATTGGTATTGTAGGTTTTAGTAACTGGAGATTTACTGCGTTAACTGAGCCTACTATCACTACAGTAGCTCAGCCAGGATTTGAAATGGGACAGGAAGCCGCTCGCCTGCTCATAGAAGCCATAGAAGCCAAAGATGATGAGGTGATCACTTCCGTGACAAAAGTATTGAAAACAGAGCTCGTAGTAAGGGGGTCATCAGTTAAGTAAGTTTATAGTTTACTGTTTACTTATTTACCGTTCGGTAACACAAGCTGAGGAGAATAGCCTTAAAACAGAGGTTGTTACCTCTCTGAGCATCGCCTCTCCCGGCAATGGTCTTCTGCCATAATTAAAGATTGTAGCTTCGAATACCGTAGAGTCCTCTGCGAGAGACCCTACCGGGAAGTGGTTTGCTGTTTTATTACCGTTCACTGATTATGGTTAAGGAAATTCCATTCTGCACCGTCATTATGAGGAGGCACGATGAAATAATCCCCAATCTCTGAACACGAACTGATTAACACCTCGAATTCAGTTTGCTGCTTATAATAAGGTGATTACTTTGTCTTTTCCCGAAAGTTTTGTTTGAGGGGTGAATTTTAGTGCTTACTGATAACCCGATTTACTGTTTACTGTCCATAGTTCATACTTACGATCACCAAACTTCCGACTCCGGGCTTCCGACTTCCAACATGCTCAATTAGCAAAAACTGATTACCCCAGCTCCAAACAAAAGATCACTTCCGCAGCCTGAATCCTGTTTTAAACACAACGGGACTGTTGTACAGGCCATCTTCATTGTCATGAAGGACGTTGAACAATACAAGTGCCTGCATTTCGAGCCATTTGGCTACGTTGAATTTTCGGCCTACTCCTATTAATAAGGTCTGCTTCCATTCTCTTTTGGGGATTTCGCTGGATGTGGTGGTCGTTCTCATGCGCTCAGCTTCCATGTAGGCGAAGAAGTTTTTAAATACCATATGATTGGCAAATGCACTGTAGCCATACACTTCTTTACCAACTTGCGAATTTACTCCCTGTTTGTCTGTTTTGAACTGACTACGATAGCATCCGGTGACCCCCATCTCAAAAAGCTTATTGATCCTATAACCTATGGCAGGGGAAAGGTCTACATTCAATGGATTAGTTTTACTAATATTAAAATTACCACCTATGACCAGGCGTTCCCAAAGAGACTCTCCTTTTAATGAAGTTCTTTTTACAGCACTGCTCAGGTCATTGCTGTTCGGCATGTAGGAATACTTCTTCTTCATCTCCCCCATTTGCGACTGCACCTGCTGTATTTTATCAGCATTTTGAGTGATGTATTCCCTGGCATGGGAGGCCATTTTCTGCTTGAGCTCCTGCTTAGCGGCAGCCTGTTTCAGTTGCTCCTGCGTGCTTTCCAACTTGTTTTTATAGTCTTCGAGATGTCCAAGCTCAGAGTCATCCCCCAGTCCGTTAATAGCATCATACTCTTTAGTTCCTTTCAATTCCTCTTCTGCACGTTTTACTGCAGCGTCCTTTACTTGTTTTGTTGTAGTTGAGTCAATGGTAATCTGAGGAACCTCCTCACCCAGCTCATCCTCCAAAGCCGTTTTGGCCCTGGACTTAGCCTCGGTTTTAACCTGATCTGTAGTAGTGGAGTCAATTTTTATATCGGGCACATCTACATACCGGTTCAATGAATCTTTAGCGACTTGTTTTGCTTTATCGCCTGCCTTACTGGCGGTGGTACTGTCTATGGCTACATCCGGAATCGCTATCCGGCTATCAAGGCTATCCTTTAAGGCATTTCTTGCTGTCGATTTTGCTCTTTGTACATCCGTACTATCCGGTGCTATGTCCGCCATCTTACTTTTTAGCGTATCAGATAAAACCTGTTCATTATTATTGAGGGTAGTATCAGCAATTGCATTTTCGGTGTACGTAGAGTCCTTGGGTGTGGCATCCTGTCCCTTCAATTGTATGAAAGAGCAAAAGAGCAAAAGTATAAGGAGTAATCTTTTCAAAGCATATTTTGGATAAGCTGCAAATTTAATACTAATCTCACATTTTTTATAGCATTATCTGTAGTTTCTGATGTCAGTTTACAGTTCAGTGTTTATCGGTTTAAAACCCTATAATTTCCTCAAGGGGATAGTAGTCTCGTAGAAATATTCAAAATTCCAATCCTCACACACTACCTACCACCTCCGACCTGATTCACTGTTCACTCCGAAATTTTTACCGGTTACCACACACTGCTTACTAACACAACCGTGAACTCAAAAGGCATGAACTGTGCACCATAAAGTCACACACGTACTATAATGGTCTCATTTCAACAAAATGCCTTACTTAATAGTACTAATTTGACTTCACCCATAAAATTTTTCAACCAAACCTAATCATTATGAAAATCAAATTTTTATGTTTTTGTGCTATGTTGTTTGCCGGCTTTGGAGCTTATGCTCAGCAAAGTTATCAGGCAACATATTTCACGTCCAGCGAGTATGTACGTGAGATCCCTGCGCTTTCGGCCATGGATAACATCATTGCTGCACAAGGCTTTGAGCATGTGGCCCCTCCTAAGAGAAGGGGCACCAACACTTTTGTTCCAGGCAAAGGTTTGCCGAGAGGTGAAGATCCCCTGATCGCTAAGCAAAAAAGTGTTCAAAGAAGTGCAGCGGAAACACTACTGGCTGCTCCTATTGTTTCCTTCGATGCCCACATCGGATCGGTGCTTAATGACCCGACAGGTGCCATTGGCCCAAACCATTATGTCTATGCCTTTAACAGCGGCTTTGGCATACTTGACCGGTCAGGCAATGTTCTGGCTCCGGAGGCTTCACTGGGCACTTTGTTTCCGGGTGAAACCCTGGGTGATCCTGTGGTAATCTATGACAATTTTGCCGACAGGTTTATTATCATGGAGTTCAGCAATTCTCCAAACGGTATACTGGTTGCCGTATGCCAGGGACCCGACCCTGTAAACGACGGATGGTATACTTACCGTTTTAATACAGGTTCTTTCCCTGACTACGAAAAGCTGTCTATATGGAGTGACGGATATTACATTACTGCCAATAAAGACCAGAACAGTGCCTCCACAAGCCAGGTGATCTTCGCATTGGAACGGGACAATATGCTGACTGGTGCATCTGCGCAAATGATAGGCTTTCCGCTACCAGGGATTACAACCAGCGGCTTTTATAGCCCCGGCGGCTTCAATGCAACTGGCACGACCCTCCCTCCTGTTGGTGTAGGTCATTCAGTAGTATACATGCAGGATGATTCCTGGTCGGGCGTATCTCAGGACCATTTAAAAATATGGACCACTGATGTGAACTGGTCATCTCCTTCCAGCTCCACTATATCATCTCCCCAGATACTGAATACGGCGGCTTTTGACGGTGTGTTTAACGGGGGCTCTTTTCAAAACCTCGATGAACCCGGGAATGGACCCGACCTGGATGCCCTGCAGGCCACTATGATGTACATGACGAACTACCGCCGGTTTGGCACCCATAATTCCGTGGTTATGAACTTTGTGGTCGATGTAAGTGGAAACGACACAAGAGCAGGTATCCGTTGGTATGAATTGAGACAAACCAGTGACGGTGCCCCCTGGACGATCTACCAGGAAGGTACTTATCTGCAACCGGACGGACATAGTGCTTATTGCGGAAGTATTGCTATGGATAGCCAGGGAAATATAGGCATGGGCTATACCATAGTGAGTAGTACGGTATATACTTCTTTAAGATATACAGGCCGGATGGCTGCCGACCCGCTGGGCACCATGCCTCAGGGTGAACAGGTGGTGGTCAATGGTGACTCAGAAGAAAACAGAGGCGATGGCAGGTATGGTGACTACGCCCAGATCACCGTTGACCCGCTCGATGATCTCACTTTCTGGCATATTGGTGAATACTTTAAAGGTAACAATGTACGAAGAAGCCATGTGGTCGCTTTCAAACTGGGTTCAGGCTCCAGCGATACAGAGCCCCCGACGGCTCCCACCAATCTGACAGCCTCCAACGTAACCTCATCCAGTGTTGATCTTAGCTGGAATGCCTCTACCGATAATGTTGGCGTTACAGGGTATAATATTTACAATGGTGCCTCTCTGGTAACCACTGTTAGCGGCACAAGCCATACGGTAACAGGTCTGTCGGCAAACACAAGTTATACCTTTACTGTAAGGGCAAGGGATGCAGCAACTAATGAATCAGGTGCAAGCAACAGTGTCAATATTACCACTTTGCCGGCTGCAGGATGTAGCGGAGGAATCACTTCCTTTCCTTACACTGAAGGTTTTGAAAACACCATCGGCGCATGGACTCAATCTACCAATGATGACCTGAACTGGACGGTGGATGCCAACGGAACGCCATCCAGCAGTACCGGGCCATCGAGTGCCGCTCAGGGCTCATATTATATTTATGTAGAAGCTTCGGGTAGTGGCTATCCCAACAAACAGGCGATCATCAATTCTCCTTGTTTTGATTTGAGCTCAGAAAGCCAGGCTTCGTTTAATTTCAAATTTCATATGTATGGAGCCTCCAACATGGGTAGTATAGCCTTGGAAGCCAGCAATGACGATGGCCAGTCATGGACTTCTTTATGGAGTATGACAGGAAATCAGGGCAACAGCTGGCAATCCGCCAGTATTGACCTGGCAGCATACCTTGGTGGTAGTGTGCAATTGCGCTTTAACAGGATCACGGGAAATACCTGGCAGGCAGATATTGCTATTGATGATGTTGAACTTTCTATAGGAAGTACCGGCGGAGACTGTGTTTCCGGTGACGTAGAGTTGAGCATCACGCTTGACAATTACCCACAGGAAACCTCATGGACACTGAAAAACTCAGCAGGCACTACTATAGATTCCGAAAGCTACTCTACTGCCAACCCTGACGGGTCCACTGTGACCAAAACCTTCAGCGGACTGGCAGCAGGTACTTATACTTTTACTATTAACGACAGTTACGGTGACGGTATATGCTGCGGCTATGGTAATGGATCTTATACCTTATCAAGCACTCAGGGGGTGATTGTAACCGGTGGTAATTTCGGAAGCTCTGAGGCTACAGAATTTTGTATTGAATCTGCTTCTGCGATGTTGAGGACCAATGCACTCAACGGTGAAGAAACAGACCTGTTCCAAATATACCCCAACCCTACCCGGGAAAGACTGAGTATTGCTGTAAAGGATCATCAGGTTGAAAATGTTCAGATCTTCTCGATGTACGGCATGCTGGTCACTGAAATTAACGAGGAAGGCCCTTACGAGCAAATAGATGTTTCGCATCTGACGCCGGGTACTTACTTTATCAGGATCACTTCAGGAGACCAGAAGGTAACCAGGAAGTTTATTAAGGAATAATATCATATAAAATCAAAAGAGGCTGGATCTTATCATTTGATCCAGCCTCTTTTCATTATTTTTTGATGCGGTAATTACTGGCAATAAGTACCTGAATCCTCGCAGCAATACGTCCAGTACCCAAAAGTAACTACTGTAGGGCATTCATGTTTACCACAAACAGTAGCTGACGCTCCACCCTGTACTTTTACAGTTTCACTTTTACCGGTAGGCATTTCAGTGACAAAACTTTTCACTTTAAGTTGCTCAATCTTAAGCTTTTTCATAATTAGTAGTTTTAGATGTAGAAAATTATACTTCCAAACCTACCCCTGAAAATGATAAGATGGTATCACTGGATACAGGTATAATTGGTGTTGGAACGGGAGTTGGGCTGATTTTGAAGAAGGTAGATTAAGGGTTAAGAATATATAAAATCTAGAGTTGAAGCTGCATCAACATAAGGCATTAGGGTTTTCGGAATAATATTGAAATACCGGTACAACAATTAGGTTCGGAATTTATGAGGCCGTGTCACAGACACTGGTGCTCATTTAAAAGTCCGTAGTCATCCTTCGGAAGACTACGGACAGGAGGGGGTTTGCCATGCTGGATGCTTTCCTGCTTAAATCCAATATCAAGGATAATTTGGTTTCGTAAGCCAACAAAAAACCCATCCGAAGCTGGACTTTATATATCTAATATTAATCCTTATTCTAGTTCGGAGCCCCTGCGGCCAAAAATTCGGAGATTGCTACATCTTTATATTTAGTACCTGGGTAAATCTCAACTATTTCAAACTTCAACCTATCCCCATTTTTTAATATGTTCTTAGCATCAAGGTTCTTGTCAGCAGCTAAGTTCTTAAAGTAATGACCGATATAAACACTTTGATACTGCCAAGTATCTTGTAATTCAATAATACATAATGGGGTAGAGTTCAAGTATACTTTTAGCTGTTTAATTCTAGAGTTCTGTTCCCATAATTTTTCATTTTTGCAGTAGCCGTTAAATACCTCCAACTTACCAAAAAATTGACCTGAACCTCCAAACTTAGTATCAGGGTCAAACTCTATTGAATAAGTAAAAAACTCTCCGATACCATAGTCATTTTTACCTTCAACCCATGCTGTTTTTAAGTTTAAATCAACAATATTATTTATATCATAACTACTGACCCCTTGACTTTCAAAACAGCTTGATGCTTCTAATGATCCTAAAGATCTTGAATGAAAGCCCCACCTTTCACCATTTTGCAATTCCTCAAGGCTATTAGCATATTGATAATCACTTGCACTTGCAACTTGAGATTTTATAATATCTAAACTACCTTGAACAAAAGAGTTCTTCAACCCAAGACCTAAAACTAACAGCAATACTAACTTTATTTTCATAATGAATTTATAGCAAAACAAGTACCAATTAATCAGGGTTATTCATTTTAGGTAAAATCATCCTCATAAACTGTAAAGCTGTTACTGGATGAATTTTTCTATTAACATGTACCTTAAAATCTTTAACTCCCTCCATTTGTTCGTTAAAACGCTTCCAATCTGCACCATCTTTATTTGGCCCAGGGCAAATTAGCAAACACCCTTGAGAAACAGGGCTTCCTGCATATCCGCTCAAATTACTCCGGTGAATAAAAACACCATTGAGATAGCCTGGGTCTCTATTAGGGAACGCAGGATTTGTACCAAACCTAGCTGGCACTTTTCCTCTCTCTTCAAGCGCCCAGTGTGACTTTAAAGCTCCTGATTTTCCTTTTTTATCATAATTTTCATCATGTATTCCATCAGCAACCACCCCATATTTAGATGGATCCGAACTTACAGTATACCCCTTATAGGTTTCTATATCATCAGCACCATCTGGTCCATAGACTGTTACAGCAGCAAGTATTGCTCCTTCCCCGTATAAATTATTTCCTTTCCCTAGTTGTTCTTTTGTGTAACCATCAAAAACAACCACAGCTTCAGCTCCATCCAATGTTATAGTTTCATTAACCTCTTCTCCATCTTCGTTAGTATAAGAATAACTATGCTCATAAGTATCCCCATCGTGCCAATGGTAACTATCATCATCATCTCCCTCAGCTTTATAATAAAACCAGTCCATTCCATTTATATCAATATATATAATTGGATTATTAGCTGCATAATGATAAGGTGTCATACTAATAGAATTCTCAGCTAAAGGATCAATTGCATACCATTGCCCTATTTCAGGATCGTACATCCTAGCACCATAGTCAAGCCAGTCTAAATCAAGCTCATTCTGCTTCTCCTTGCCGTTGTAGAGATATTTATTAGGTGTTGCAGTTACTCGATTATACGAGTTAAAGGTTAGACCAAATGGATAGTAATCATCCTTCTGCACCACATTACTCTCCGTGAGCACCACCTTCATATCATCAAAGAACACTCAGTATTCTAAGTTTTTCTCCTTTTCAACAAGAGATAAATTAAAAGCACATTGATGCATAAACTGATAGTCAAAAAAATCGATAAATAATGGCCTTCCTGCTTCGGCTTATAACCCTCAGTCCTTAACCCTTCTCTAGTACTGCTGATTATGGGTTTATCTCCTACCCCCAATTTCGTTAAATCATCCTCTGATTCCGACAATAACTTGGTACCCTCACATATAGACGTGCCTAAATACCTATTGAAGGTATACGCCCTAACAAGGCAAACTGAATCTTTTTTGAAATTTACCGCACAATCACTTTCATCATTAAAGATAGTAATCGTATCAGAATCTATATATTTGAGTCCTTCACTAGGCCAATATTCCAACACCTTAATATTGACAACATTCGCTCGACCATATTTATTAAATAAATTATGATTAGTATCAGAACTTAGAACAACGCCTTTAATAATAATACGTTGTTGATTCCTTGATAAAGTATCATTAGCTTTTAAATAGTTCTCTATTTCCACGGGGAAACATATACAAGCTTTTGTCGAATGTGTAAACACAAACGCAACCCTAAACAAAACAACACCCACACATCTTACCATCATCTTATAGTATAGTATCATTTATTGCAGTTATTCGTATCACAATTAGTGTTATAATTAGACTTGGATTTGTTAGTACCATACCTTTCCTGCATTGCTTTTATGTAAGTTTGATTTGCACTCCTATCTAAAACATTTCGATTATTGTTTAGATCATTTACAATACCATTCCCATCCTGCATAATACCAGAGTTTAAATGTCCTCCTTCTTTTTTAATTCCCTCAGCACTATGACCTGCTCCGTGGACTATATGGAAGGATTGCCACTAACATTATTAGTGCAACCAATCATCATAATCACAACATACGATTCTCTATAACAGATGGCGATTTACTATTCTCTCATGATAGATTATCCGAAGATGGATTGGTTGGAAAAATTATCGATAGAGGTAATTTTCTGGAAGCAGCTAAACGAATGCTTGGACTGAACTAAAAAAGCCTCGCATTGCTGCAAGGCTCATTTATTTCAGTTCACCGCGGAAGTAACTTCCGTGCTGAGAGATGAGTGGATTCTTTATTCTTTAGATTTTGAACAGTTCAAACCACCATGCCAAGCATGTCGGGAACGGAGGAGTGACGAGGAACGATAAGTTACAGCCATTGTATAATATTATCATGGTAACAAAAGTATTCCTGTTGATTATAATTAAGACTTAATATATTTTTCAGAACATCAACATTCATATCCTGACCATTTTGAATATAGTCTTTTAAATCATCTAAATACTTTACATCATGAGATAAGCGAAAGAGATAAAAACATGCCGCAACTTGAGCATTCTGATAATAATCTTGACTATCAATGATCCTATTTAATCCCCCATAGAATTCTTCAATAAATTCATAATTTATTCTTTCATATAAGAAAAAGATCGAAGAAAAAACAGAATGCTCTGCCTCACTACGACTTAGTATTTTAATACACTCCTCATAAATGGAAAGTATTTGCCACTTATTTGCAAAGTCAATTAAGTCTGAAACGAATAGATCATCCTCATGATTAAGATTTTTAATTATGTATGATTCCATCAATTTTATTTGCTCAGGATTGAACAAATCATACTTACCAATAAAATCAGATGTAATTAAATTATCTTCATGATTTAAAAATAATCTCAGCTCATCATTTGAAATAATTATACCATCATTTATGATCTCATTTATAAGATCATAGGGCTCATCAAATTGGTCAGAACTGAGCCTTGCTTCTATATTTTCAATATACCTCATTTTTCTACTTCTTCTGAATCATCATTATTATCCCTCTTCTTATTATTCTTCTTACCCTTTTTATCCTTACTTTGCCTACTATGTCTATCCCCGCTTGCTTTCTCATGAGCCTTTAATTTACGAGCCGCTTCTTTCTTTTCCGACTTACTCGCAGAAGGATTAGATAGAATTTCTTTCAGCCGTTCAACTTCATCAGGTTCTAATTTATGATTACCCTTTCCTCTTTGAGCCATTTGGAGAATATATCCCGTCAGTGCCTCTACATCCACACGACCATCGTTAGTAACGAATAGTGAATTTAATCCAGGCACAACCATAATTAGTTCAGCAAGTTCAGCTAATCCTACTGCAACACCATTAGCTAACATCATATCAGGCTTCTTAAACAGAAAGTTATAATTTTCCCCCTCTTCAAAATCCATAGAAGCCGCAGAAAGAATTTGCCCAAAAGATAGGCTCTTATCTGTTGCACCGGAACCATATAAATTTTTTCTTACCTGATAATACGTGGTAGTTCCATGATAATTAACTGTTCCAGCTATACCTGTCGACTTTGTAACACTTCTTGAATTCTTTACAAAATTTCCGCCTGTAGCCCTAGCAAATTGTCTAGCCTGCCTTACTGTCTTGCTTTCCCATGGCCAATCACCATCAGGATCTACATATCGTAATGGATTATTAAATGAATAATTATACGGAGACAGATGATACCCTCTTTCTCCCTCGTAATCAACAACAGTCCATCTACCAATATCAGGCATATACATTCTAGCTCCAAAATCATCCCACCCCAAATCAAGATCGTCTATTCTTTCCTTACCAGTATTTAAAAACTTATTCTCTTTCGCTGTGATTCTCTGATAGGAATTAAATTGCAAACCGAAAGGATAATAATCATCCTTCTGCACCACATTACTCTCCGTAAGCGCCACCTTCATATCATCAAAGAACACGCGCGAAGAACTGTTACTCTCGTTGCTTAGGTAAATATAGATGAAGCCGGCTTTTTCTACAACTATATCATTTAAAGCTAAAACCTCATGGGTATTGGCATTGGTGCCAACCTGAGCAAAGCCATCCTTCTGGAAGTTCATTTGCTCATCGAAGAGAATGTAATTAAGATAAGCCGCTGGTCTCGTATCTCCTGCGTTATTACCATTACCCACTAAACTTGTACCGTTCTCAGCAGTAAAAGCATCATAAGTCGATTGCTCAAAGGTATTACCACCATTTGCGCCACCAAATGCTCCGGCTACAGCCGCAAGGATAGCATCGGCAGGTTGCAAATTCCCATAGTCACCAGCTTCGTAATAGCTATATACTTCCATGTCTATCTTATCACCCGGACCTACCGGTAAGCTGATTGCTGGTCCCGCGATCTGGCTATTGTTCAGCATCACTACTTCATCGTCACCGGTCACATGGATGCCACTAGCGGTGGCATCGGCACTGTTAAACGCTTCTCTCGTTTCCTTGAGGTTGCTGAACAATTCTTCTTCCTCCGCCGCAGTCTCACTCTCAAACCTGCCCGTAAACTCGATTGTCTTTGGTTTCGTCGTAAAGGTCAGCCTTGTATTTCCCAGGTGGTCTTTTAAATAGTACTGGTATTCTAACCCGCCTGTAATCTCATCGATCACCACCCTTCCTTCTTCATGTTGGATCATCGTCAGCTCACCGTCTTCATAGATCAGCTCTCCAAAGTATCTGGTACTTTTGGGTTCTTTGCCTTCTTCGTAGACGATCTGTTCCTGTTTGACCCCTGTAGCGTCGTATTTGTAGATGATGTAGTTGTTGGCATCTTTCTCCACCCTTACCGGCAGGTTCAGGTAGTTGTAGGTGATGGCGATGCCTTTGTTCCTGTCTACGATCATGTTGCCATTGGCATCATATTCATAGTCGTCGCCTGCAGTGTTTTTATCAGTGAAGCCTTCCCATCCTGCTGCATCGCTGACTGCCGTAAGCTGGTTGCCGCCGTTGGCATAGCTGTAGGTCAAAGCATCTATAGTGCGCAGGTCTTCTTCTATCGATTGCCTGTTCAAGCTTTGGATGTTGCCGTTCAGATCATAATTGATGTTATTTACACTGTAACCTCCTTTTGCTGATGTCCAGGTACTTGATGCTGTACTTCCCTGAGCATATTGTGCTTTGGTAATCCGGTTCATAGGATCATAGCCATAGGTGTATAGCTTTTCTTCTGTATCCTCGTGAGTTTTCCACTTAATAGCCGATATGTTGCCATTGTATTGCGGTTTTTGTACCAGTGTATTTTCGGTCAGAACAAAGGTCTTGGTAATAGCTTGTACTTCGGTACTATACGCTGATTGGCCGTTGCCGTAAATGGCTTCTATGTGGTAATGATATTCAGTGTTGGCACTTAGAGAGTGATCTTTATAGGTTGACGCCCCAGGCTCAGTTGTGGCCACCAGGCTGTACCCACTTCCTGAAGTTAATGATCTTTCAATTTTATAAATAACATCTTCAACACCTTCCCATTTAAGTTGAATTTTATCAAAATCAATGGCAATTGCCTCCAACCCCCGAGGGGTAATACAATTTGATGGGTTATATGATACCAGCAACTGAGCAATTTCTGTTGAATTTAAGGCATAATTGAAAATTTTCAATTCATCAAAAATGGCATGGGAGTAAAAGCCTGTCTGCATACGGGCAATATATACAGGTAAATCAGTATCATTAATCACGACTGTTCCAATATCACTAGAGGCTACCAATATGCCGTCCTGGTATAGTTTTAAATAGTTGCCTTCACGGACTCCTGCGAGATAATGCCATTCCCCTAAAGATAAAGGAGTGCTTGATATGGCCTTATACTTCTGTGCCCCACTTTCAATATTAAAATGGGGGAAATCAGAGTTCGTTCCCCCTATATTCAGGAGCCATTCATTTGTACCTGGTTTATTGCCTATATTCCACTTCCCTACTCCCATAATGTTGGTATTATCGATAGTAGCGGATAGTTTTTTAACCCAATATGCCACGGTAAAATCATTGGCTTCAAAATTATTACTTTCATGGTCAGGGATTTCCACATAATCATCTTCTCCGTCAAAGCTTAAGCCCTGCCCATCATATCCGGCAATCCAGGTTGCTCCATACACTGCCCCATCAATGCTATTTGCTCCTTCATCTGTCAGGGTAGTTCCCTCGCAAACATTAAAACCCCATTGTACCTGCCCTAATAATGGTATGGCAAAAAATGTTAATAAGGGCAAAAACAAAAATATATTTTTCATCACTTTCCTTAATTGTTAATTATTTTTAATTACCGGTCTCAACTCCGTTTAATGGATGGTTATAAAATAGTTCCATACCAAAAAGGTCAGGGTTGGCATCATCTGTATTTCTTCCCTGTTCAATTTGAAGGGTACTGTTGTTTACACTTTCAAGCCAGCCCCTGATGTTGTACCGATAATCAATGGATTGGTGAGGCGTACCGTTGTCCACATGAAGGTTCTTTTCTGTCAACTCGCCCAGCTCATTATATTTGTGTTCAGCTAACAGCACTTCCCCTTGAGACTGACCATTTACCATTAGCTCATGAAAACCCTTCATAAGTCTACCTGAATGATCGTAGAGATATCGTTTTTTTATATCATAAGTCATACTTCCTTTCTGATGGCTTGTCTTCGTTGCTAACACCCACCCTGAAAATGCATATAATGTACTATATTTATCTATGTTCCCACTATAGTTTGCGGTTATGCTCTGTACTACCCTATAACGTTGGTCATAATAGCTCACTGAACTCAACCATGTATTGCCGCCATCCAATACTTTCACTTTACTTCCTGTAACCAGTCCTTTCACATAAGCAAATGCTGCCGATGGAAACGTACAAGTGCCCTCTGTGCAAGGTTCAGCACTTAACTGAGTAGGGTCATATTCAAAAGCCGAACCATAATCCGGCAGACTTTTAAAACCATAATTATCATAATAGGTAATAGTAAGATAGTCATCTTGGGGTACTCCTGTAGGAAAGGACAAGTCTGTATATCCGTGTAAGTTGCTATTTCCATTGTACGTCTCATACCACCATCTTCATCCCCCACTCTGCCTTTTACATATATTTGCATTTGTTGCTGCCTTAACACAACCGGGTGTGTATAAATACCGGTAGCTATAGAACGATTTAACTGTTCATATTTAGTAAAGGTCCATTCACGCCCGGTAGTTTTCTCCGGATCTCGTTGATTCCCATCTTGCGTCAACACCAGGCGGTCTCTGTCATCATAAACCATATATACCCAATCAGACCCCGGCACCCGCTTTTCAATCATACGCTGACGGTTATCATATTTATAACTGAAGCACCATTGAGACAAAAACCTGTCATCAATTGTCGCTCCTTCATCTAATTTTTTATTAGCCATAGGAGGCAATACAAACCTTAGATTTCCAAAATCATCATAGATGTAGTATGTGTCCGCCCACTCCTCAGAGAATCCATTTTTATGGGTCTGGACTCGCTTTAGTACGGTCTGTCCTTGCTTGTCAACAAACTCCAGTACCTGGTGACCTTCTTCATCAGTAGTAATTGTTTTGGCAAGCTGTCCAATGGTATTACCATTTCCAACAGTATTACTAAAAATTCCCTGGCTAACAGGAAGATCACCTGAAATATCCCAATTTTCAACGCCATCATTTGTTGTGTTTATTTCATAACCATACTTTATTGTTTTTCCTTGTGTTGGGCTTCCATTTACCGGCTGCCAAACACTACCTGGAGAACCTTGTTCTATTACTCTGTTTAATGGAGAAGCATCAAATACTTTTTTACTAAAAGGGCTAACATCGTGAGCTACATTCGAAGCCTCTTGATAAAACAAATATTGATCACTCTGAGTATAATGGCCATTTATAATTGCATCTGTCTTGTAATGGCCATTAACTCCCTTTCCATATGGCAAATAACTCATGGGTTGCCTGTTGTAATTGTCATATACAAATGGAATAACAGCATCTATTTGCCCTGGAAGACTTTGTTTATTTACACCTTGAATCGCCCTCCCTAGTCCATCAAAATATGTTGTTTGTAAATCAGCATTCGCTACTACATCATTGAAATTAGCTGTACTAACAGGCACTTTGTAAACTATTTCTGAAACATAATTCATGCAATTATGTTCATCTATCATAATGTCCCTCGTTTCGGACATAACAGTGGGACAGCCTGTACCATAGGTTGCGGTACCTGTGACGGTATAAGTTCCAGCGTTACTTAATGTCCATACAAGATCACCTCCTGTACCGGGGAGTGTTGAAACCGTAGTACTTCCATTTTTTAATGCATAATTTACATTTAGTTGAGAGTTTAATAAGCGGATGGAAGTTTCCTCTCCTAAGCAGATACTGCCCCCCCCCCTGTAAGGCTCTTTAAAATAACAGGTTTTATAGTTACGTCAACTTGTGTTTTGGATGTACTAAAACATCCATGTTCTGAAACCCCTTCTACAAAGAAAGTGGTATTTGAGTTTATGGTTGGTGAATAGGTATCTCCTGTATGGAGATAAGTACCGGAACTGGAATACCATCTGTCACTTCTTGATGAAGAAGTTAATACTACGGTTCCTCGCTCACAAATATCTACATCAGGAGCAACGGGCATATCTGCTGGATGCCACCATGTTGAGTGGTAAATACTCAGTGAAACATGTCCGCCCCACCCAAAATTGCTTTTTGCCCTCAAATAAAATGCTCCACTTCCTCTATCAGTAATTACCCAGTTTACTCCCGGTGAATAGGGGTTGGATTCATCAGTTCCTAGTGATCGTTGCCAATACCAAGTAGTTCCTGACGGTGGTGTGTTGGTAGAATAAAGATCTGCTTTATTACAAGACAAGTTATACTTGATTGGAGATGATGGAGCAGAAGGGAGCTGCCCAACGTAAACCGTTTTAGTATTAAAAGCACAATAGGATCCTCCACATTCATCCGTTCCCCATTTAAGTGTTTTTGTTCCTAAAGATGTCCATTTTACAGAAACAGCATTCTTATTGTTATTAGCTCCTTGAATTGTCCCTCCTACTGCTGTCCAATAGCCATCCTGAATAGGGGACCAGCCATCGTAACAGGTTGGGCAGGTATAACTTTCTGTTGAATTTAAAAGCACATAGTGAGGACCTTGTATAGAATTCCCATCAGGGTAAGGGTCTCCAACATAAACTGTTAATGTTCTGAATGATCCTGTAATACCTGAATATGTCTCAAACATCCGCTTAATATAAAAGGTACCTATCGTATTCCATTTTATACTAATATATGTTCCGTTTGATTCATCCTTACCCAATATTTGAGCTCCCGAGATATCGGCCCAATATGTTCGTTTAATCGGAGAGCCAACATTTGGCGCATCAGATGATTTACAATTTAGACAGGAGTATTCCCTCGTTTGATTTTGCAATACCGTCTGCTCCCCAGTAATCTGAGCTTCAGATATTATATTTTGGGTAAAAAAGACAGTAAAAAGTAATACTTTAAAGAACTTCATGTAGACTTATTTATAGTGATACTGGTAAGCTTTTAAAACCTTTTGATCATGATCCTTAATTGACTTTAGTCTTCCAAGGTTATCATAGTAATAATAAATGGTTCTTCCATTTGAGTCAGTTTGAGAAGCCATTCCAATCAAAGGATAGTATGAATAAGTAATGATTTGAGCATTTTGAAGAACTGAACGCAAGCTATTTTCCTGAGATTGTGACAAGCCCCCTGCACCTGCATGGAATTTCGCGCCAAATCCTGAAATGGCTTCTATCTCAGAAAAAGTAGCATTAACAATTTTAGCAACAGGTAGTGTATGATTATACCCCCAAATATAACTCCCTGGTATACCGTCCTTTCCCTTATACTCAAGAGGGTTCCCCAAATCATCATATCTGGAAAATGTAATTTCGACAACAGGATCTTCACCGCCATAGGCTATTTCCACAAAATCAGGAAGCACTAAACCATTACTTGTTTTATAATTTATTTTAGATACGGATAGAGGTGCATCGTTTACTAAAGACTCTGTTTTTATAACTTCATTAACCCTGTTTTGTGCTATCAATTCACTTTCACTGGAGGTAGGATTAGAGACATCCTGCGGATATGTATAGACCTCCTTTTTTGTCTCTCCATCACTTTTTTCAGTTTCCATTCTTGTTACCTGAGAATGTGCAGAGCTTTCGTAGTAATATTTTGTGTCTTTTGATATCTCTTTATTAGCCTCATATTGAGTAGAAACTTGAGAAGTAAGGTGAAGGGATTCAGGTCTAAGGTTATAATGAACAAAACCTACGCCTTGATAAGTACCCGGCTTTGCAACTGCAAATGCCGGAGTTTCAATATTTGATAACTGTATTGAGTATGAGTATTTATCTTTTTGTTTTAGATTTCCAAGTTCATCAAATATCTCTTTTACAACTAATTTACCCGCATATGGGCTTTGCGTGACAGGTCTTACCGGAATGTTATTATAGTTTGTGTACCCATTAAACTGTTGATATGTTTGAGGTGGATAAAAGGTATACACTGTTTGTCCTTCACCTGCTTTCTCTGTCACTCTTCCGTAAGAAATATGAGAACCGGAGAAGTCAAGAGTATATGGATCATCTGTAGTTAACAAGTAAAACTCTCCTGAACGGTGATTGTTAAAATAATCTTCAGCTGGCTCAAAGTCCATTAGAAAAAAGTAGGCACTAAGTCCAAAAATTGGTTGATCTGCATCGTAGCTCTGCCTGTATAAAAACTTAGGATTATAAAGCAAGCTGGACTGAGTATAGTCATATGAATTTGAAAGAAGAACACTTCCATCATCATCTTTGAATTTAATTGAAGCAATCCTTAAACCACCGACCAGGTAATCATCGGGTTGAGGAGGAAGTTCTTCAAGCCTTTTTAAGTCCAAATCAGCCCAAAAACATAACCCTGCATAACTTTCGTGTCCATACCCATAAACCTTTACTTTATAGGTTTTACCAACTGTAACTCCCAATACATTTGTAATATATCTTGTCCCCTCATTATCATCATTTTGTCCATCCACTGTACTATACGCATCAAACACATCTACACGCACGCCACTTTGCATATCAATAACTTCATAAATTGGTCCGAGTTGAACAGTCGGCCAACATTGACTCCAGGAGGTCCAACCGTAAATGGTGCCTTCCATTCTTAAAAGACGGCTATCAGCAGTGAAAGTAGCTTCTTTAATAACAATCGGAGGAGGATCAATAGGAGTACCCGATGTTGTATTTAAATCCTTCAGGGTAACCCAGGCTTTATTTTTGATAACAGGGTAGTCGCTTTTGTGGCTTTCGTAAATAAATTCTGTGGATCCTTTTGTCGGGTAAATTATTTCCTTTAAGGTACCACTTTTGGCATAATCCAGTCTGACCTTACGATCTGCAAAAAATCATTAATACATGCATCATAGTAAGGGAAGAGATCCGGATACAAACTTAGGTTATCATGTTCTCCATTAAAATATCCCCAACTATCTCTCGCGAATGATATTCTCGGTGGAAGGCTGTAAGTTTCATTATAAACAAATGAATGCGTCTTTTTATCGGCTTCATCGCAAGAAGATTCAGTAAAAGATAAAAGCTTTAATCTTTTTTTACTCGTCTCTGACAAATCTGCACCAAACAATAAATAATTTACGGGTTCCCGACTAGTTGAAAAATAGTTGTACGAAAATTTAAACTTTCGGATGCAACTTCCTCTATACCTGATTTCAATTTGATCAAGTTTAAGTGGCGTACTCCCTAAATAGCCATGTAAGTCAGTTCGCCCAGATGATGTAAATATTATCTCCGTATCACCCGCTGTAATCTTGGATAAAATAGGTACACTGTAATTCTGCTGGCTTAATACATTACTCTGGTCAACTATTCCACTAGAACAATACAGTTCCTCATGATTTTTTAAAACACACCCTCCTGACCCATCTGCATAAACCATACAAGTATGCTTGGATTGATTAGATATTATTCCAGTAGCATATTTGTTTTCCTTGTATTCTAATTTTATCTCTCTATTTGTTTTTGGATTATAAACTTTCGTTAATACCCAGGAGTTATCTTGCCATTGATTTGATGAACTATTAATATTTGAAGAGTATACCTTTTCTATCGCACCTTCAGTTTTGCCAAATGTAAATTTTGTTCCATCCTCAACAGTAATGTCCCATCCCATAAATCTAGATCGGGTAGAACCTGAAGTATACACCTCCTCAATTATTACATCCTTCTGATCGTAACTAATCGGTTCTCTATTTTCATTGAAATAGAATTTACCGGAATGGTCACCAGCGTTATAAGAATATATATCTGGCTGACCATCCTGATATCCATAAGCTAGATTATTTAAGTATATTCCTAATTCCCCTCCCTGCTCCTCAAATACATCAATATTATTTTTTAGCTCAGTCAGACCATAGCTAGAATAATATCCTAGTGTCGATACTAGTCCTTGATGGGGTGCATAATAGTTTCCCTCATCATAAGTACCTCTAACTATTCTCATTAATGCTCCTCCCACATGAAGATTCCATTTAAGGCCTACGACCGATGCCAGTTCCTCTACCTTGACACCCGAGGCATCATAAGACAATGAGATAGGTAGAGACATTCCTCCATACTCTAAAGTATAGACAGGTATCGAAATCTCTGGTGAACCAGTATTTAAATTCACGGGTAACGTTACATCTTTGCCTAGATTAGCAGATTCCGGTGAATTAATCTGAGGTTGTAAATCGGTACTTTGAAAGGTTCCCTGAGCAAAGGAGAACTGAGTGGAGAAAAATAAAATTATTCCACATAAGAGAATGTTATTAAACATAAGGGAAGTTAATTAAGGGAAACAAGACAATTCCAATATAATATTGAACCTGAAAATATTTAGCGCCGCAATTTACCGCTTTTTTTTTCGCAAAAAAAATATTGCATATTTTATTGCACCTGCTATTGAGAAGATATTATTTAGAATTCTCGTATTTGGCATTATTCCCGACCCTGCATTGAATGTTTGGAATCTCAGTTCATTTTCAAAATCAAGCATTCGTAATCGTACAAAAAAACCTGATTTTCTCTAATCTCACCGCGAAAAACTATATCCATAGATCTTTCTAATATCCCCTCCAAAACCTGCTCCTCCCCCGAAACATTATGAACTACCAGCAACTCTTCTCCATCATAAATACGCTTAAATACTAAAAGCGCAGGATTAGGCTGCTCTACCATTTGAATGTCGCCGTAGGTAAGTATATCGCTGCTGCGGCGTAGGGCGATCATCTTTTTGTAGTGGTTAAAGAGGGAATTAGGGTCATCTATTTGTTCACTAAGGGGCTTGACGGATTCTTCAGTAGTGAAGGTGGGTTTTATCCATTGGGTACGACTTGTGTCATCTGCGGCGGTTTCCCATAGAAATGGTTCACGTATGTGTTCATCGGGTTTCATGCCTCGCATGCCTATCTCTTCTCCGTAGTACAGGTATGGGGCTCCCGGCAATGTCAACAAAATGGAGGCAGCCGATTTGGCTTTTTCAATGTTATTATTGAGGACACTCATCACCCTGTTTTGATCATGGTTGCTGAGGAAAGTGGCAATGGCAAAATCGGGGTTGTATTGTCTGAACTTTTCCTGTCCGGCGGTATAATTATTTACGATGCTTCCTTTTTCATCGGCATTCCAACTATGACCGGCAATAGCGGCCGAAACATTCACCCCCTTGTTTAATGTCTCAAGGATGCTAAATGCCAGGTCAAAGTTAAATAATGCTGAAAACCCCTCGGCATAGGGTGCCTGTATGTCGGTGTTGGCCCACACCTCTCCTACCAGGTAAACATCAGGCTTTGCTTTCTCCATTTCTGTTCTGAATTCCTTCCAGAATTCATGGTTGTCCTTTGCCCTGTCATCGGGGTAAATGTGCTTGGCGGCATCTAGTCTGAAACCATCAACACCGACTTCCTGCAACCAAAACCTGCCAATATCATAGATCTCTGCCCGCAGTTCGGGGTTATCGTAATTGAGGTCGGGCATACCTCCATAAAAGAAGCCGTAGTAATGCTCAGCAGTGGTATCTCCGTTTACAGCATGCCATTGGGTAATATTATCAGAGTCAAACGAAACCTCTTTTTTAGCCAATTGGTCTGCGATAGAGTCCTTGTCTGCCCAGACATAATAGTCGCGGTATTGGCTGCTTTTATCCTGTATGGCACTTTTAAACCAAGGGTGTTCTGAGGAGCTATGGTTAATGATCAGGTCAATGACAACCTTGATATTGCGGTTATGGGCTTCCTTCACAAACGCCTTAAAATCTTCCATGGTACCATAATCCGGGTGAATGGCCCGGTAATCGGTAACGTCATACTTATGGTAGCTTGGCGAGGGCATAATGGGCATAAGCCAGACCGCCTCCACACCCAGGTCTTGCAGGTAGCCGAGCTTTTGTGTCATTCCGTTGATGTCGCCAATACTGTCGCCGTCAGAGTCGCTAAATGATTGCACAAAGATCTCATAGGTGATGCCATGCTGAGGCCAGGCCGAGATAAGTTCATTGGTTTTTTGCTCAGATTGACAGGCAATGGCCAGCATAGAGACCAGGACTGGAAGTATATATTTAGAAGCTTTCATAGTTGTTTTGGCATTCCTCCCCTGTAATTAGTGGGTCAGAATGTCTTTTGGAATGTTTAAGTACCTGCAAAACAGGCAATACCCTGATTAATTTTACTGATCTGCCTTAACAAACTTTCTTTTCTGTAAGTCTGTACTATTCTTTACGGTTAGCACATATATACCTTTAGGTAATGTGCTAATGTCCACATGTCCATTGACATTTCCTGCAAGTATGCTTTGCCCTGCAAGGTTGCGTATTTCAAATGTGGTGCTGCCCGGCATTCCATCAATCTTTAAATAGTTTTTCGCCGGTATAGGATAAACGTTGAGTTTATCAGTGCGTCCATCCTTGATGCCTGTAATAAATTCACTGGTTGTAATTGTGGCTTCTCCCGAATCTGATGTATAATGCGCGTTTTTTGCTGTCACTTTATATGTGTAAGCAGTCAGCTCTGCTACGTTTCTATCGGTGTAGGTACTTACATCAGCCCCCAGAGTCGTCACCAACTCAAAGCCGGCTCCGGCTGACCTCCAGACCTGGTAGTTTGTTTCTATGGCTGAGTTATCCTCCCAGTTCAGCACCACTTCATTTCCTGACATATTTGCTGATAAACCAGTCGGGGCAATGGGTTGAACAAAATCAGTCAGCTCAGCCACCACTTCAGGTAACTTTACATCTGTATAAATCCTGAATTCGCCGGGCTGTAGTTGCAATGTTTCAGAGGTTGCATCCACAATTAGCTCATCTCCCTTGGCAAAATAACTATACCAGCTTCCCGTATGAGGAAAACTTATGGTTATGTCTTTCGCAGAAAGGTTAAAATTAGCCACTACCAAAAGGTTCATTTCATCTGTCGAGCCGGGATTACTTACAAACGGATCTGTTTTGAGTACGATCTGCTTTACCAGTGTTTCAGATTCATTAATGGTAGTAACATTATCAGAAAATATGGGGTATGAAGTTTTTAGTTTTACAAGCTCAGCCGTTACATCATACAGTTTTAACCGTTCCTGATCTTCGTCATAACCCAACCCTCCATCAGCCCACGGAATAGGCTTCTCTCCTGTCCTGCCATTGAGTTCTATTGATTTATCGTAGCCTAATTCACCAAACTGCCAGATCATTTTTGGCCCACCAATAGCGTAATAAACAGCAGAGGCAGCCTTCACCCTCTCCAGAGCTATATCCAGGTCTTTGGTATTGTAGCTTCCGGGAATCGAATTGCCAAAGCTAATATTCCGGTAAACCAGACGCTCTTCGTCATGGCTTTCCATGTAAGCGATGAGGTTAGGTTCCTGCCAATTACGGGTTTTATAATAGGACCAGTCAATAGATGAATTATCACTAAAGCCAAGCGTGTTCTGGTTAAAATTATGGTTCATATTGCCCCAAAGCATGATGCCATAGTCTGCCAGCACTTTTTCTTCGCTGTTGTCTGCGAGATGCTCGAATATAACATAAGCCTCCGGGTGGTGTGCCCAAATAGCATCAGTCATTCGTTTTAGAAGATCAATGCGTGTTTGATTGTACGCGCTCCAGGCTCTTACATCAGAACCTTCCGTAAAGTCCTGCGTGAAACCTTTGGTGAGGTCAAAACGATAGCCGTCAAATTTGTATTCATTCAGCCAATAGTGGTTAACCGTATCTATGAAATTTTGTGTGTAAGCAGACTCATGGTTAAAATCATAAAACACATTGAAAGGATGGCGCGGAGTAACATTTAGCCAGGGGTTATCCGCTGCCGGCTTGAAGGTCGATTCGTTCCAGTATAACTGGGCCAGTGGATTATCTTCATGGGTGTGATTAAGCACCATATCAAGAATAACCGCTATCCCCCGCGAATGACATTCGTCAATAAATGCCTTCAAATCATTTTTAGAGCCATAGTACTTATCAGGGGCAAAAAAATAAGATGGGTTATAGCCCCAGCTCAGGTTACCGGAAAACTCCATAACTGGCATAAGTTCAATGGCATTGACACCAAGTCCCTGGAGATAATCGAGCCGGTCAATAATACTTTGATAGTTCTGCTCTTTATCAAAATCCCTTACCAGTAACTCGTAAATGACCAAATCTTCTTTTGCAGGCTTCATAAAGTTGGTTATCTGCCAGTGGTAAGGAGTCTGACCTGTTTGCAGAACAGAAACATTGCCTGATGCACCGCCTGGATAGGTTTTCAATGCCGGGTAAGTTGCGGCAGGGATAAACGGATCATTATTAGGGTCGAAAATCTTATCTGCATATGGGTCTCCTACTATGATTTCTTCATCAACAAGGTATTGAAAAGCATATTCCTGACTTGAGTTAAGCCCACTTATTTCCAGCCAGAATAACTCTCCATCCTGTTTCATTTGATAGTTGATTGAGGGCATCCAGTTATTAAATTCTCCAATAACATAAACGCTGGTTTTACCCGGAGCCTCCAGGCTGAGGGTTACTTTTGATGGGTCTGTGTCATAATTTATACCTTTGATGATATCGGCAGGTGTAACAACATTTTCGGTAGCTTGCCTTACAATAAAGTAGAATTTATCCGTAGACACATCGCCTCCCACTGTGGCAGTAACTGTGGCTTCAATGGTACCACTTTCAACGACATTATGTGTGTAGCTTAACTCTGTACCGGTTAAAGACTCAACCACAACATTATTGATTTTCAGTTCAAGATCCGCTGATGCAGAACTTAATGCCACAATATTGATAGTACTGCTAGGGTCTACAAAAAAGTACTCATCGGAAGGTTCGGAAAAAAACACCTCCAACTCCCCAGTTGAAATATCAATAAACAGATCTTCCGGGCTTTGTCCATTGCCCCAATCATCAGCCTTTACTTTAAACCCAATTCTGGTGATCTGATCTGCTGGTTTGTTAAAAAAAGTAGTTGGGGTAAAGGTCAGGGTGAAAATATCAGGATTCCCTGTTGCACTAAATTTGGCTGCAGACTGTGCGCTGGTTGCGGGATTGACATTCGTTGGAGCATCACAATCAGAGGTACAATCAGGAAGCCATGCCCAAAGCCAAAGTGCTGACTCATCAGCCAGAGAAGGTACTGAAGAGACATCTACGGTTAATGTTAATGGCTGGTCGGCTGTTGGGAAGGCGGGGTTAGTGGAGAATGTCTGGGCCGTTACGGTCAGGCACAATAAACATATAGCCTGGATTAATAAAATAATGCGCATAAGTATGAAGTTGAGAAAGAAATGGAGGAGCCTATTTAGCAATTGCCCACGTGCCCCTCCATAAAAAGATTAATTTATACTGTAAGAATATCCATTAACAGGATCCAAGTCTAGTGTAATGGTATACGTGCCTCCAGAAACCGGGATATTTGCGCCTCCATATTCCATTGAGCCATCATTAGCATCATCACCAAAATTAATATCCCAACCATCATTAGCTCTAAATTTTAACTCTCCATCAACAAGAGTTACATCAATGGTCCATTTATAATCTCCTTTCGCTCCCGAATGCTCCATATCTGTATCTGGATCATTCCAATCATTTGGTGTACCACTGCCTATAATGGCCCAACCTATCTCGGTCACTGAATAAGTTCCGTTGGCAGCATCAAATACTACTCTATAGAATCCATCAGAAGCAACCGTTACGTTTTCTTCTCCTTCCTCTATCCATATACCTTCCTCACCAGGCTTCTTACCTATGTCTCCCGTATAAGTTCCAAGTGTTGGCAAAAATTTAAAGCCGTCACCAGCTACAGTTATATATTCATATATCTCAAATTCAGTCGATGATCCCGGGATTAATCTAAATGGTACAGCCGCAAATTCATTCCATCCGGCAGAAGTTGAGCCTCCGACAAGATAAAGCTCGGTGATATTCACAAATCTCCTAATCGTTAAGGAGAAGGTTTGATTCGATTCCAGTAACAAATCACCAGATTGTGCTAAGACTTTCCATTGAATTGTAGTGCTCTTTCCTTCCTCAACTCCAAAGTAAGCAAGTGTATCTTCTAATAATTGATGTGTTAAAGCAAGGTAATTCTCCTTCCCGTCAACATTCGAATTAAACTCTAAATCAGGACTCGAAAAATCACCATCTGGCAATATAGCCTGCCATGTATAAACCACATCATTCCCTAATCCTGAAAAGGCACTATCCCATTCAAATTTAACCTCAGAAAGTGAGGCAGCTATATCCAGGTTTTGGGTTGACTCATCCGTCGGTGATAACAAGTCAAATGGAGAGATAGCATCCACATACCGCCTAACCGTAATGGTATTTGCCTCAGCTACCTTAGTTAAGTCCCCATTGGTTGCTGATACTGTCCATTGCACCTCGATCTCCTCACCAATGTTCAATCCCAATGCTGCCAAAGCCTGATCAAACTCTTCATTGGTCAGTGAAATTTTTGTGGCCGTGCCATCATTATCAGACGGAAGTGAAAGCAGCGGAAAGCTAAAATCTCCCCCTACTTCATCAACTAACCAGGTATAGTTTACTGTTGAGTTAAATCCACTTCTGGCTTCGTTCCAGCTAATTACCACTTCCTCATCAGGAGCCACCGAACTCAACTCTATTCGTGCCCCGGAAACAGGGCTCAATTCAAAATCGCGCAGACTCTCCAGGCCTGAGCCTTCAAATTCTTCCTGCTCGCATGAAAAAGCAACAAAAACTGCTATAAGTATTAGATATATATTTTTCATAACTGATTATTATTCTTCTGTTAAAGGAAAAGCCTCAAATGTATCACTTTGAACAGTGCCTTCTGCATTTCTGAATATGTAGCCAATTTTGGTTATTGTGGCTCCTTCAGTGACATCAAAGAATACTTCCGGTATGAGTGATAAGGAGTATATGCCGTCTCCCCTATCGGTAAGTTTCAATTCAGGGGTAGAACCGACATCTGACCACTGTGCTTTGGGCACGTCCAGAAAATCAGTTCCATCCGCATTCTGGCCGCTTACAAAAAGATATGCATAGATCTCAGTGACTGACTTCATATCAGAACTACCTGTAAGGTTCTGATCAAAAAACAATGTCACCACATCTTCACCTGTAAACTTTACCGGAAAGGTTCGGTTTTCAGTTGGTATGAATATTAAAGGCTGCACTGCCACTGTCAAATCATTATCCGACTGTTTACCGTCTCCCCAACTTTGGCTCTTTAGTTTCAGGCCTATCTTTCCTATTTCAGAAGGTGCCTTTCCAAAGAAATCTACAGGGGTGAATGTAATTCTATAAACGTTAGGGTTAGTCTCATCTCTCGTTACCTTTGCATCTTCCGTATTCTCTCCGCCTGCAGGATCTATATTTGTAGGTGCGTCACAGTTTGTTGAGCAGCCTTCGGCAATCCAGGCCCAAATCCAAACATCTCCGGCATGGCCAGCCAGACTTGTGCCCGATACGTCAACGGTAATTGTTACTTCATCCTCCGCAGTAAATACTGCCGGACTTGTCGTCACGGTTTGAGCATTCCCTGCCAGAGGCAATAAAGCAAGCAATAAAATTTTTAATATGTTCTTCATCATCATTTCCTTTATTGTTTGATAAATCGATATCTGTAGCTCAAAAAGGCACTTTTCTCACCTTTGCTGTTGGTTTGATACCTTGTAAACTTCAGGTTCAGTACTCCTTCCCTCAATTCCAGATAACTTTCAAACTCAAGCGCCTCGCTATCTGCAAATATGATCTGAGTTGGCGCTTGCAAGTTATCCAGCGTCCATTGCCCGGAAGTAATCCCTATAATCGCCGGAGAATTTCCACGGTCGATCGTAAAGCCTGAAGGATCTCCGTCACTAACTTCCAGGTTCATGGTATAGTCAGTGTAATTAAATATCTCCGTAATGTCCATGGTCTGAACAAAAGCCGGAAAACCTTTTCTTACAGCATCCTCATCAACCTGAATTACCGAAGCCAGCTTCCATGTACCAGCCAGTTCATTTACCTTATCTACAGGCTCTCCAACTCCACCATATTCTTCAATACACCCAGTGGCAAGCAAGCTGCCAAATACCAGGAGTGCAATATTTATAAATGTCTTTTTCATCATGTTTTTCAATTTTAGTTGTTAGCAGCCTCCTTCAATGTTTGGCGTGAAAACATCTGTACCTCCTGCACCGGCTATTTCAGTATCTGGGAACTGTATAGCCATACCCGGACAATCCCATGCAGAATTTCTGATCCTGAGATCACTTTCTCCGGCTGCACCTCTGCGTCGCAAATCATGGAACCTTTGTCCTTCTGTCACCAATTCTTTTCTTTTCTCCTCCCTCACTGTGTTTAGTAATGAAGCCTGGCCTACACCGCTCGATACAGGTGCTAAACCAGCTCTGGCTCTGATATCATTGATATCATCAACGGCTGTGTTTATTGATACTGACGTATTTAATTCAAGGCCTGCCTCTGCTCTTATCAGTTTAAGCTCGGTTACATGCATAAGTGGCACATCGAAGTAATTTACACTGTCATATTTAGTAATGAATATAGCCTCGTTCTCTGCACCTTCATTATCTATCCGGTACCACTCTTGCCCTCTCAGATCATTAGCGTCAGCTGTAGCCATTTCATACATGTCTCTGGAGATCCTTAAGGTTGGAGGGTTATCCCCATCAGATCTGAAGTGTGTTGAAAGTTGTGTACCCCTGTGGTCATTAGGGTTGCTGACCATTTTAAAAATGGCTTCGTTAGTACTTTCAGGAGAATAACGGACCTGAAATTCTTCTGCATCCGGATTGAAAGCATGAGGGCCGTTGTTAAGCACATCACTTGCCATATTGAAGGCTGCTTCATAATCGTGCATGAAGAAATGAACCTTGGCTAAGTAAGCCTTGGCTGCCCAGGAGTCTGCATAAACTCCGTTTGAAGCAGGAAGTGAGTTCGCCGCATCAGACAAGTCACTCACAATCTGCTCATAAACCTCTGCCACTGTATTTCTGTTTTTTGCTTCGGCAGAAGGTTCTGTACGCAGCACCACGCCAAGGTGTGTATTCTCAGATGTGAATCCATAAGGTTGGGCAAACAATCTGACCAACTCAAAATAGCAAATGGCTCTCAGGAATTTAGCTTCCCCTCCTATCCTGGCCTGCTCGGCCTCAGATAAACCTTCGATCAAATCCAGATTTTTAAGCAACACGTTGGCACGGTAGATCACATAATGTGGCTCATCAAACATATTTTGAGTGTAGCCGGTAAAAAATGTACTGGTTTTGTTATAGTATGCTCTGAAATCAGCGTTATTCAGATTGGTCTGGCTACCATCGATATTATCAGACATTACTTCCGATATCGACTGTACCCTTCCTCCAAAAAAATCTCCACCGTCACCTCGCAGGGCGTCATATGCAGAGTTCAAAAGCTCCTGCATATCCTGGGGAGTCTGCAATGCTTCATCAGCTATTATCTCTCCTTTTGGCTCTATCTCCAAAAGGTCGTCGCACGATACAGTGATAATAACAGCTAAGAATATGTATTTAAATATTTTCATATTATTCATCTTGTTTAATTAAAAGCCCACATTGATACCAAGCATAAAAGCCTTCTCCTGTGGAGCTGTTAAATAGGTCACATTCGGACTCAGGTTCCTTCCCTGACGGCCATTATGGTCTCTCACAATCTCAGGATCGGCTCCCGGGTATTTGGTGAACGTCACGAGGTTGGTTCCGTTGAAGTAAACTCTGGCGCTTCTCAGTCTTAGTTTACTTACCAGCTCTGAAGGCAGGTTATATCCAAGGGTTACATTTCTGATACGGCCATAGGTACCGTCATACAGGAATTGTGTAGTGTTCAGGTTCCAGAAACTTGCCAACCCTCCATAGGTGGTGGGCTCCATAGTCAATCTTGGGAATTGAGCAACATCACCTGGCTCTCTCCATCTGTCAACAATTTCTCTGCGCATGTTCCAGTCAGATACTACTCCCAATTGTCTTTTACCTGAATCATCATAGATGTTACCTCCAATGGTAAACGTGAAAAGCACGCTAAGGTCAAAGTTTTTGTAGGTAAACGAGTTGGTAATACCTCCGGTCCAGTCCGGCACCACACTACCTACAGGCACCCTGTCATCAAGGTTAAACTCGTAAGTCTCATTTCCCTCTTTATCCAGGAATATTGGTAGTCCGTTCTCAGGATCTACTCGTGAGAACCTGTTCAGGAAGTTAACACCTACAGGCATACCTTCCACCACCCGTGTATCACCGGATCCGGCAATGGCATCCGGAGGGGTAGCCCCGATGTCGATTACCTCATTTTCAAGATGCGAAGCATTGATATTGGTAGTCCAGGTAAAGGCACCGGTAAGATTTCTTGTTTTTAAACCTACCTCAAAACCTCTGTTGTTGATTTCAGCTATATTTTCGAAATACCTTTGGAAACCGGTAGACACCTGTACCAGCCTGTCTATTAAAACATCGGTAGAGTTTTTATCAAAATAAGCCACTTCGGCTACAACACGGTCATCAAACAAGCCTAATTCAAAGCCAAAATCATACGTTCTTTGAACCTCCCACTGTAAGTCAGGATTTTCAAGCCTCACAGGAAATATAATCGGCTCCTGGTTATAAGGATTACCATCATTACCTTCCCTTCTCTGGAAAGTACCCCACCTTTGATAGTTTGGAATATCTGCGTTTCCGGTAATACCCCAGCTTGCTTTAAGTTTCAGGAAATTAACCAGACTACTCTTGGGGAAGAAATCTTCTTCTGAAATTACATAACCTAAACCGGCACTGGGGAAGAAACCATACCTGTTGTTTTGCCCAAACCTTGAAGAACCATCAACCCTGGCCGATCCTTTCAGGAACAGCTTATCTTTGTAAGCGTAGTTAATACGGCCAAAGTAACTGATGAAAGACCAGATCTGATCAGGGGCAGTTTCATATACCGGGTTTGACAATGGCTTGCCTTCGCCATCCAAACCTCTGTCCGGAATGGAAGGATCTTCGTAGAGTGGACCGCTCACGCCAAACGCTTCTATTTTGTTCCATTTTTCAGTGAGTGAACGTTGGTATTCTCCTCCAACCAGGAAGGTAAACTTATTATTCTCTCCTAGGCTATAATCATATGAAGCTGTCGCTGACATGGTATAGTTTGTAACCCAGGTCGGGTACTGTCTTGAAATGTTTTCCGTATTTGTCCATTCGGCAGGCTCAAACTGATCATCTTGGAGGTCCATGTAATCCAAACTACCGGATACGTTAAGGTTCAGCTTTTCAATCGGCTCATATGTCAATGCCAATGTTGAAATAGACCTGTTTTCCCTGGTTCTCCAATCAACCAGTTCCTGCTTTCTTACCGGATTGTTTCCGGCAGTAAAGTAGGTACCATCAGGATTCCTTACCGGATAAATGGGCAAAGCGTCTGACATAGCGGCACCTAAACCTCCATCCCACGCCCCGCTAACTCTATTATTGATACCCTGACTCAGTGTAGTAGTCAAACTGGCCTTCAGATTATCCATAATGTTATAGTCAAGGTTAACTCTTCCGCTGATTCTCTCATAGCTGTTTCCTGCCAGAAAGCTTTCGTTGTTGCTATAGGAAACACCCACATAGGAGCTCAGCTTTTCATTACCCTGGGTCATGGAGAGGTTATACTCTTGTTTAAATCCAGTCTGCGTTACAAGATCGATCCAATCTGTATCTGTTTGCCTGGCCTGCTCCCAGGTAATTCCGCCGGGAAGGTCAGCCAATCCTACATTCCCGTCATTTTCCCAAGCCTCTTGTCGCAATTGCAGCCACTCCTCAGAAGAAAGCAGATCAACCTCTCTGGCTGGCTTTGAAATCCCCACCTTCGTACTGAATTCAAATTTAGGTTTGCCGGTTCTTCCTCTTTTGGTTGTAATCAGTATAACTCCGTTTGCTCCTCTTGATCCATATATAGCCGCTGCGGAGGCATCCTTTAAGATCTCGACCGACTCTATATCGTTAGGGTTAATGGTAGCCAGAGGGTTATTATTAAATGCTCCCCGATCACCATTTAGAAAATAATCCTGGGTTATGGGGATACCATCAACCACGTAAAGCGGATCACCACCGGCACTTAGTGATGCAATACCTCTAACGCGGATCATTGATCCGGAACCAGCCATACCACTACCCTGAATTACCTGAACACCAGCGGCTTTACCTTGCAAAGCTGCCTCAAAACTGGGAACTGAAATGGCCGTAAGCTCCTCACCTTCTATCTTCGCGATGGAGCCTGTTACCTCTCTTTTGGTTTGCACGCCATACCCTACTACCACAACTTCGGCCAACTGGGTAACATCAGCCTCCATGGGTACATCAATAACTGACCTTCCATTTACAGGAACCTCAATGGTAGTGTACCCTACATAGGAGAAGATCAGCGTAGCCTCCGAAGCCACTTTTAAGCTATAGTTACCATCTACATCGGTAACCGTTCCATTGTTGGTACCGGATTCAATAATATTGACCCCCGGCAGGCTCAGGCCATCCCCGGCATCCGTAACCTTTCCTGATATAGTCTGTTGTTGCGCGCAGACCACTGAGGTTGAGATGCTAAGGACCATAAAAAACAGTAGTAATTTGTGTTTCATAAGCTCCATTTTAAAATATAATTTTTTTAAGATATACGGGTTGATTGGTAATTAATTCAAAATTTACTCTAAGCGGGATGCAAACGTTTGCATATGTTTCATTCCTTTAATTTTTTCTTAATTACGTAATCATCTCTTAACTAATCTTGTAAAAAATTCAATACCAACAAATTTAAAAATCGCCTTTTTCTGGCAATTTTACATGACACCGTCACCGCAAACGTTTGCGGAATATCATTAATTTTCACCAATCTCAACTTTCACACTAAAAGCCTAACCATTTGACTTTCACCAACTACCAATATTGTACTTTTTATAGAAATTGGACTTTTCACACATCTTCCCCTATTTCTTTCTTAACAAATCTGCTTTTATTATATTGGCAGATCAATTAGCGGGCATGTTCGAATGAAAAACACTCAGATTACTATTAAGGATATTGCAAAGGAACTTGGCATCAGTTCATCAACTGTTTCCAGAGCTCTGAAAGATCATCCCAATGTGAGTCCGGAAACGAAAAAAGCTGTTACTGACCTGGCCGAGAAGTATAACTATCAGCCAAACTCTATAGCTCTTAGTTTAAGAAGAAGCAAATCCAATACGATCGGAGTCATAATACCCGAAATCGTTCACTTCTTTTTCTCTACGGTGATCAGTGGTATTGAAGACATTGCATATAGTGCCGGCTACAGTGTCATTGTTTCACAATCAAACGAATCCTACGACCGGGAAGTCATGGATACATTTGCTCTATCAAAGAACCGGGTGGATGGCATACTGATCTCCATGTCGCGGGAAACCACCCGATATGACCATTTTGAAACTATACATAAGCGCGGTTTGCCTATTGTATTCTTTGATCGGGTATGTGATGCCATCAATTGTAGCAAAGTAGTTGTGGATGACTTTGACGGGGCTTATCAGGTTACCAAACATCTGATACAACAAGGGTATAAAAGAATAGCCCACCTGGCCGGCCCAGAAAGTCTGATACTTAGCAAGCATCGTATGGATGGCTACAAAAAGGCTCTCAAAGAACACGATATGGAGTTTGATGAGTCTATCATCTTACGTGGCCGCGCTGCAGATAACGAAACGCTGGCAAGAGAGCTAACCACTCAACTCCTGAACTCTGATAACCCACCGGATGCTATGTTTGCCATAAACGACAGGGCTGCACTGGGCGTAATGAAAGCTGCCAAGGAAAAAGGCCTCAGAATACCTCAGGACTTTGCCATTGCAGGTTTCAGCAACTGGGAATTTACCGCTATGACTGATCCGGCCATTACCACAGTAGACCAACCGGGCTTTAAAATGGGACAGGAAGCTGCAAAATTACTTATCCGGGAAATTGAAGCCGAAGAAGATGAAATAATCGAACCTGAAACCAGGATACTAAAGACTGACCTGATCATTCGAGGATCTTCAGTAATATCAGCTTAAAACTATGATGCCTCTGACCGTTAGCCCACAATGGCTTCAAGACAATTTCGAAGATCCTGATCTTGTACTTCTTGATGCCAGCACCCAAGATAATAAAGCTGGAAAGCAAAGTGATTTTGACAGCCTATTCATTAAAGGCTCCAGGCAATTAAGCTTAAAAGCTTTCAGCAGGGAAACAGATCTGCCTTCGATGTTAGTTTCACCCGAGGTTTTCCAGGAAGAGTGTCGAAAGCTTGGTATTAGCAGTACCAGCAAAATTGTGGTATACGATAACCTGGGCATCTATACCAGCCCCAGGGTTTGGTGGATGTTCCGAGCAATGGGTCATAAAGATGTTGCCGTGCTGGATGGTGGATTGCCGGCCTGGGTCAGTCAGGGTTTTGACACCGTTCATCATCCGGAGAAAACCACCCGCACCGGAAACTTTGCTGCCAGCTATAACGCCGGTTTAATAGCCGGAATAGATCAGGTAATTGACAACCTCAGCACAAGAAGATCATTAGTTATTGATGCACGCTCTGAGGGAAGGTTTAATGGCACAACCTCCGAGCCCAGAGCAGGCCTGAAAAGCGGACACATCCCCCACTCTGTCAACATCCCTTTTGAAAAAATACTTAATCAGGGCAGCTTTAAGTCTCCTGAGGAACTAAAGGAGATCTTTACCCAAATTATTACCGAAAACAGGCCCCTGATCTTTTCCTGTGGCTCAGGGGTAACAGCCTGTATTGTAATGCTGGCTTGTGAAATGACATGCACAAATGACAAGGCTGTTTTCGATGGCTCATGGACTCAATGGGCTTTAACCGAAGGTTTACCCATTGAAATATTGGGGCACGGGTAAATATGCCGATAATTATACTCAAAACTGTAATTCAGGCTCCCATAGAAATATGCTTTGATCTATCAAGAAGCATTGACCTTCATATTGAATCAACCAGCCATACCAACGAGCAGGCCGTTGCAGGGAAAATAAGCGGATTAATAGGTTTAAATGAGGCAGTTACATGGAAGGCCAGGCATTTTGGGGTTGTACAAACCTTAACTACGAGGATTACAGAATACCGGAGTCCCTGGGTGTTTGTTGATGAAATGGAAGAGGGGATCTTCAAAAGGTTCAGACATGAACATCATTTCACTAACTCGGGGCAGCTAACTATAATGACAGATATTTTTGATTATGAATCTCCATTCCAGCTGCTCGGAAAACTGGCAGATCTGCTACTCATCAAGCGATACATGACTTCTCTTCTTAAAAAAAGAAATCAGGTAATTAAGGTATATGCGGAAAGCAACAAATGGAAAGGTATTATCCATCTATGAACATTTTCTTTGTTTAATGATTTTTACCCGCCATTCACCAGTCAGTCATTTTTATAGTGCAAACACCTTACTCATGGCTGCTATTCCAATGAAAATCAAGCCTTAATGCTTCCTTGAATTCTAATTAATATTAAGGTAACTCTCCATCCTTACCTTCGCTACAGAACTTACAAACAACAAACAAAGATGATAAAAAGAAAGTTGGTTTTAATAGTGGGTATACTATTGGCCACCAGCCTCAACCTATCCGCACAGAATTACAAAGCAAAATTCATCAATGCCTTTACAAGGTATATGGACTGGCCTGATCGCGCCAAGCAGGGCTTTTTTAATATAGGCGTATACGGATCATTTGAACTCTACAAGGAGATCTCTGAGGAAACAATGGGGCGGACAGTTGGCAGCCAGAATATAGTAGCGATAAACATTTTGAAAGAAAACCAACTGGAACTTACCAAACTACACATACTCGTTATCGGAGAAAAATATTGTACGCCGGAACAATTAAACAGAATTACCTCGAAATTTTCCAACAGTTATACCCTGATAGTGACTGAAAATAATGGTATTCTGAACGGAGCAGGGATTAGCTTTCAAAATAAAGGCACCACACTAGGCTTTAAGTACAACCTTGGTAATATCAAAAATAAAGGAATAGCAGCCAGCGGGCAATTTAAGAGTATGGGGGAAGAGGTGAATTAAGGGCCAGCTATCAGGCTGAGTTTCCAGAGGTCACCCACATTTCGAAGCTGTGCTTGACAGACCGTTGTTAATAGCAATAGTGCAGGTTGATCTTACTTCACTGATAAGCTTTATGTTGAGCGTTCTTATTTTCCAATCCACTAACACCACAGGTTTTAGGTGTAAAAGTGATATCTGTAGTTTTAAAGGGCAAAAAAAAGGCTGCCGAATGGCAGCCTTAACAATACAGATCGGGTTAAACTTATTTTACTTTTTTAACGATAGCTTCGAAAGCTTCAGGGTGATTCATTGCCAAATCAGCCAATACCTTTCTGTTAAGATCGATATTTGCTTTTTTAACATTACCCATGAATTGTGAATAAGACATGCCATGAAGTCTTGCTCCGGCATTGATCCTTTGGATCCACAATTTTCTAAAGTCCCTCTTTTTTGCCTTTCTATCGCGGTATGCGTAAGTCCAACCTTTTTCGACAGCATTTTTAGCTACTGTCCAAACATTCTTTCTTCTACCAAAGTAACCTTTGGCAGCTTTTAGTATTCTCTTTCTGCGTGCTTTAGACGCAACATGATTTACTGATCTTGGCATTTTGTTAATTGTTTTTGGTCAATGGCGTCTGCTTTGTGGAATTACCCTTCAGCAACACTTTAAAGCCTATTAACCTGGTTAATCATTTTAAAACCTTAATTAATGTCAGGCTGCTAACTATTATAAGTTAAGCATAGCCTTAACGTTAGGCTCATCTGTTTTATGAACCAACGCCATTTTAGTGAGATTACGCTTTTGCTTAGTCTCTTTTTTAGTCAGGATGTGGCTTTTGAAAGCATGCTTTCTTTTTATTTTGCCAGTACCCGTCAGCTTGAATCTCTTCTTCGCTCCTGATTTTACTTTTACTTTAGGCATTTTAAATATTTATTTTGATCTGTATTATTTCTTTGATTTAGCTGGCTTGGGTGCAATGAACATTGTCATACGCTTACCTTCCAGTTTAGGCAATTGCTCTACTTTACCATAATCTTCAAGCGCCTGAGCAAACCTCAATAAAAGTATCTCTCCTCGCTCTTTAAAAACGATCGTTCGACCAACAAAGTGTACATACGCCTTTACTTTCGCCCCTTCTTTCAAGAACTTCTGGGCATGATTCAGCTTAAAATTGAAGTCATGCTCTTCCGTATTAGGACCAAAGCGAATCTCTTTGATAACGGTCTTCTGAGCCTTCGCCTTAATTTCCTTCTGTTTTTTCTTCTGCTCGTACTTAAACTTCGAATAATCAATGATCTTACAAACCGGAGGGTCAGCCTTTGGAGAGATCTCAACGAGATCCAAATTCTGCTCCCTGGCCATTTTTAAAGCTTGTTCGATAGGATATACATCCACTTTTACATTCTCACCAACAACCCTAACCTGGCGTGCGGTGATCTTCGAGTTTACTTTATAGGGCTCCTCAACTCTCCCTCGAAAGCCCTTTTTCTGAAATTTTTGTTTGCTAATTTTAACCTCCTTAGTTTAATTCGAAAAAACAGGTTGCAAATATCGCTATATTATTTGAATAAGTCAAAGTGTATATAGCTTTTTACAATTGTTGCAATCTAACTCTAATTAAAGTCAGATGCACTCACTTGCTGAAAATGATCTACAAATTCAGCCAACGGCATACTGCCTAGGTCACCTTGTCCATGCCTTCTCACCGAAACCCGGCCTTCGTTCTGCTCCTTCTCTCCTACTATTAGCATAAATGGTACCTTTTTAACTTCGGCGTCACGTATTTTCCTGCCAATTTTCTCATCCCGGTCATCAATGAAGCCTCTGATATCTTTCTCGCTCAGGTTAGTAAAAACTTCCTGAGCATATTCATGATACTTTTCGGAAATCGGAAGTATCGCAATCTGATCCGGTGCCAGCCACAGTGGGAAATTCCCTCCACAATGCTCTATCAATACCGCCACAAACCTTTCCATCGACCCGAATGGCGCACGGTGGATCATTACCGGGCGATGTTTTTGGTTATCCGCACCGGTATACTCCAACTGGAACCGGTGAGGCAGGTTATAATCCACCTGTATGGTTCCTAGTTGCCATTTGCGTCCGAGTGCATCCTTGACCATGAAATCCAACTTAGGGCCGTAGAATGCTGCTTCGCCTAACTCTGTTACTGTCTCCAGGCCCTTCTCATCGGCTGCTTCCTGGATTTCTCGCTCGGCCTTCTCCCAAAGCGCATCTTCACCTATATACTTCGCCTTATTCTCAGGGTCTCTTAAAGAGACCTGAGCAGTGTAGTCTTTAAAACCTAAAGCTTTAAAGACATATAACACCAGGTCGATTACCTTTACAAATTCTTCCTTTACCTGGTCGGGACGACAGAAAATATGGGCATCATCCTGGGTAAATCCACGAACCCGGGTAAGACCATGAAGCTCACCGCTTTGTTCATATCTGTAAACGGTACCAAACTCGGCATACCTGACCGGTAAGTCTTTGTATGATCTTGGTTTATGTTTGTAAATCTCGCAGTGATGCGGACAGTTCATCGGTTTAAGTAAGAACTCTTCGTTTTCATTTGGAGTTTTAATAGGCTGGAATGAATCCTCTCCATACTTTTCATAATGCCCGGAAGTGACATACAGTTCTTTACTTCCAATATGAGGTGATACCACAGGGTCATACCCTGCTTTCACCTGAGCTCTTCTCATGAAGTTTTCAAGGCGTTCTCTCAGAATAGTGCCTTTTGGCAACCACAGCGGTAACCCCATACCCACTTTCTCTGAAAATGTAAACAGTTCCAGTTCCCTGCCCAGCTTTCTGTGATCACGTTTTTTTGCTTCTTCAAGCCTTTCAAGATGTTCCTTAAGTTCCTTTTGTTTAGGGAAAGAAACTCCGTAAATCCTTGTCAATTGCTTTCGCTTTTCATCGCCTCGCCAATAGGCTCCCGCTACGTTCATCAGTTTAATGGCTTTGATTACGCCTGTATTAGGAACGTGAGGTCCCCTGCATAAATCTACAAAGTTACCTTGCTCATAAAAGGTTATTTTGCCATCCTCCAGATCCCGGATCAACTCAATTTTATATTCATCACCTTTCTCTTCAAAGTACTTTAAAGCATCTGCCTTGCTTATATCTTTTCTTGTAAACTCGCTCTTGTTTCTGGCCAGATCGAGCATTTTCTGCTCCACTTTTTCCAGGTCATCTTCACCAAATTCCTTATCACCAAGATCTACATCGTAATAGAACCCATTCTCAATGGGTGGACCAATGCCAAATTTCACTCCGGGGTATAATTCTTCAAGGGCTTCAGCTAAAAGGTGAGCGGAAGAGTGCCAGAATGTGGACTTTCCTTCATCGTCATTCCAGGTTAACAACTGTACGGTAGCATCATTGTTAATAGGCCTGTTGGAATCCCAAACCTCACCATTCACTTTTACAGAAAGCACATTGCGTGCAAGACCTTCGCTAATGCTCATGGCAATATCATGACCTGTTACTCCCTGCTCATACTCCCTGACCGAACCATCAGGCAATGTTATTTTGATCATTATTTAAATCTGATTACTAATTATCGTCTAATTCCTTTTTTTGTACCGGAGGCGGCATATTTTTTATGGCTGAATCTCTGGCTGTACGCTGCTGCTCCAATCGCCACAAATATGCAACTTTTCTTTTCAAATTGTCCAATTCAGTAATAGCTAAATTAAATGTTGAATCCGACTCTACAATCAGTTCATAAACATCTATTGCATCCTGATATTTGCGAAGCTTCTCTAATGACCTGGCTATTACCAGTCGGGCTTCCAGAAACTCCTCATTTTTTATAAACGCCTGCTCTGCCATCATCCTTGAAGAGTCATATTCGCCCATAAGATAGTAGATGTTTGACAACTTATACAAATCCATATAATCATCTCTTACCGAAGCTATATGTTTAAAAACCTGTACCGCACTATCCAATTGGCCTGAGCGCTGAAGTAAGTTCCCCTTTTTCTCCATGAAATCCAGATTATCGGGATCAAGCTCCATCAGGTGATTTACAAAATAAAAGGCCTTTTCATTATTATTCCTTGCTATATTTATATCAGCCAGAATTACAACGGGTCTGATATATGACTTATCTAATTCAATTGATTTTTCAAAGTTGTCAATAGCCTGAGCGGTATCTCCTAACGACAGCATGATCTGACCTTTCAGAGTAAACGATTCAGCAGACGGCTTCATACTGGTAAGCCGGTTAATCGCTTCTCTCGCTTTATCACTCATGCCAACCCTCAGATACTCTTCAGCTATTATCTTATAGAGCTCCTGACTGGTCTTACCCATACTCTCCGCTAATAATAATGCTTTGATGGATTCATCAGGCCTGTTTAACTTTTGATATATCATGCCTTCCATAAAATGGTACTCTGCATAATCGCCCTTAATATCAACTGCTTTTTTTATATTTTGCAGTGCCCTTTCAAAGCTTCCCTGTTCAAAATGAACTCTGCTTAACTGGTAAAAAACTTCAGAGTTATCAGGGTTATCATCAGCCAGATCATTGAGGAAGTCCAGTGCCTCTCCGGCATTTACTTTTATTTCAGTACTGAGTAGTGCATCTTTAGAATGCTCTACACATCCGCTAAAAACGAAAAGAAAACCGAATAAATAAAAAACAACAAGTTTACTGTTCAGAGACATCAATATAGTTAAATGGCCTACACAAAAATAACGGAATGCCGAAGGGATAAAAATCAAGACTGGCTTAATTTCAAAAATAATTTCGATACCTGGTAAAAGGATATCCCCTCTGCCCTAATCCTCCCTCAATTGATTAAAGGATAAACTGGAAGCTAATTTTAACACCAAATTTGTCAGCATCAGGGTTGTCCAGGTAATTGAGCCTATGAAGAAAATCAACCCGAAGTACTTTGAGAATATTCTCAACGCCATAACCTACTTCAATATAGGGCTCATTTTTACGGAAAGAGCCTATGGGTTCTACAATTGCTCCATCTTCTGTAAACTCAGGGATCAGCGCCTTATTTTCCTCACTTAGCTGACCATATATAACGTTGGCAGTTGCAAGCAGTCTCCATTTTAGCTTTTTCATTAATGGAATCCTGTTAAGCAGAAATCCCTCGAAATGGTGATTATACTTCAGATAAGCATAGCTATCACTGGCAAACTCAGAAAAGTTCATCAGGTTAAATGCCGCGGAGGTATAAAATAAAGATTCATTACCTATATGTGCCTTGAGTAAAGGGTATGGCAGCGTTTCAAAAATATGTTCACCAGTAATGGAGAAATTTGAAGTTCCGAAAAACCCCATCTTCATATTTTTTGTAATGTTAATACCTAACTTATTATAATTAAAGTCACTCTCCAATATACCCTTAAGCCCTCTAGTGTACCTTAAAGTAACAATTGGCCACTTTTGAGTCCCTAGGCTTATGCGTTCGTTGTCATTCTGCACAAACACTTCATCTTTTGCAAACCGCGTCTCCAGCACCAGTTCCGAGGTCTGAAAGTTTCTTGCGGTTGGAGAATCTGTTTGTTCCGGATCAGTGTAATAAGCAAAGTTGTACAAAGGGTCAAAAGTGCGATACTGGAAGCTGGCTTTTTGTGTAAGGCCTTTAAAAACTTCTCTTTGAAAGCTAACCTTGGCCTGATTATACCGATAAGGCCTTATAAGGTTTCCAAACTTTGTAGCGGCCAGGAAAATATAATTATCCAGAAGATCATCAGCAGACAGTCCTACCTGATCTATGTCCCTGGTATACTCTGCACGAAGGAGAGTCCACCGGTCACGATCAACGATCATTTCAGCAAAGCCGCGGTATTTTAACTCTTCATCTTCGGTTCCGTAGGCTATCCGTCCTCCAAAAACAAACTTATTGCTGAAATCTATATTGGTTCTTGCTCCAATCTGGAAGCGATGGCCCTCCACAGTATTGTTGGCATAAAGTGACAGGTAAGGCCCTACATCAAATTTCCCTACTTTCTTATATCCGTTGATGGCCACCTTAAGAATTTCAGTATAGGTTTTTACGACTGGTATATTTTTGAGGGTATCTATCATTTTGTATACACTCAGCTCCGTGGGAGTCAGCGGTTCATGTCTGTGGCTATCCCAGAATTCATTTCCGTTACCAATTTTAAAATCCTCGGCTACCTCTATGGGCTGAGCATAAAACTTAAGATCCTGTGGCTGGTTAACTTTTATATTTTTATTGGAAGTGTAAAACTTGGCTAAGACCCCTGCCATATCCTTGGTCACCTCTCCTATATCCAACAGCACCCTGTTCTTTACAGGTATCCACGGACCAGCTTCGGTAGGTGCCAGTTCCTGCTGGATCTTTATCTTCTCTACATAGTTAAGGTTAGCCGTAGACGATACCGTGGCATCGATCTGCTTTAGGGCATATTCTTTTTTGGTAATCCACATGGTACCTTTAAAAGCAAGATCCTGTTCACTTTTCGGGAAAAAATCAAGCCTGTAACAATAGTCATTCCCCACATAAGCGCTGTCTGTAAGGTCATAATCATAGTACAGCTTCCATCCGTCAGCCATTGGGGATACAAACTCCTTGCTGACTATATTTAACCAGTTCTGATAAAAATTATACTCCTGAAATGATGAGCCTATAAACTGGGAAACCAGTGTGCCATCTTCAATACCAACACCTGTAATTTTTGTCTTTATGATTTTCTCATGCTGCAACTTTGGACTATTGCGGTAATAATATTCAGATAAACTCTCGGATATGAAAACAGGTAATACAGGCTTGCCATCCTCTCCTGCTATTCTTTCTACGCTATCCATCACCGTGGTGATTTTCTTCATGATCTTACGCTTTCTGAATTTTTCCGAAATGTTATCTACATCGATTTCTATTTTGGTATACGTCTCATATTCGTAGGCGTCGAGAGACCTCTTGTTATTTTTATCTTTATTTCTCACCACCTTGCGCATGATCTCGAAGGCAGGATTCTCACCGGCTACAAAAACAACTTCCTGAAGACTAAGTACATTCTCTTCAAGCTGGTAATTAATAATTTGGCTCTGACCTTTCTTTACCGGCTTGGTTTTGGTAATATAACCTATATATGAGGCCGTAACGGAGTCGGTGGGTTGTGTAGTTTCAAGGCGGTAGTTCCCCTCGAAATCAGTAGTAGTACCTATGCTGGTGCCTTTAAAAACTATATTGGCAAAAGGTACGGGATCCCCCGAATTGGCATCTGTTACTTTTCCTGATACTACAGTTTTCTGAGTATATCCTGAAAATGAAAGTAGAAAAAGAAAGAGGCTGAAAAGTAATGGTCTGAAAGATTTAGCGTGTTCCAATTTTTCAATTAAAAAATTAATAGCATGAATTTACTTTTACCGAAATCAGATGTCAAGGGTTTCCTTTTTACCTAAAAATTTTGGTTCTCTATTTATTATGTAAAGATCCCACACGGCAAGCATTCGTGCAAGATATTCTCTAAATTGTACTTTTAATGATTTCTCAACTTCCTTCGTAGTCATTACCACTGCATTCATATCATAATAATTACTTATAAACAGAGCCCTGTAGCTATGAAATGGTTGAGTGATAATAATCACATCATCCTGCCCAAAGATTTTTTTACACCTTACTATGGAGTCCAGTGTACGAAACCCGGCATAGTCCAGTGTAATATCACCATAAGGCACTCCCAGTTTTACCAGTGCCCTTCTCATCTTCTCAGGTTCGTTGTAATACTTAGTTGCATTATCTCCACTTACCAAAATATGTTTCACTTTTCCTGTATGATATAACCTTGCAGCTGTCTGCATCCGTTCGTAGAAATATGGGTTGGGGTTCCCATTGATCAATCGGTGACTGGTACCAAGAACCAGGGCCACCTGCGAGGTTTCCACATCATCTATATCATCATAGACATGGTTAAATGTACTCAGGTAAATCCATAAATTGACCATGAGCAAAACTGCAAGCGCTACAAGTATGGTATATCCTACTGCCTTAAGTATGATTTTCACAAAACGCATGACTCAGTTTGAACGAAAAATCTTCATGAATGATTTAAGATTTTAAAAATTGTTTCTCAAGAATTTCCGATCGGCTGACAATAGTTCTATACCAATTGAGCTTAATTTCGTTTTTTTCGTTTTCTGTTAATGTCCAGTTTATCTCTGATCTGAATAATTTTTCAATAAGAATATTGGCACAAATAGCTGCACTTACAGAAAGGTTGAGGCTCTCACTAAACCCATACATCGGTATAGTCACCAGTTCATCAGCCTGATCCTTTGTAAAGCTGGAAATACCAGTTATTTCAGTGCCAAAGACCAAAGCCACAGGGCTTGTCATATCAACATCATGTACAGAAAGACACGCTTTCTCAGGAGAGGTTGCCAAAATTTTATAACCTTTTTCCCGAAGTGAATCGAAACAGGCAGCTGCATTATTTTCAGTATCCCGATAATTATAAACGTTTACCCATTTAGATGCTCCATGAACAACTCTGGGGTTTAGTTCAAACGGGTGCTTATTCTCTATAACATGCAGATCCTGAATACCAAAGCAGTCGCAGGTGCGTACTACCGCACTTGCATTTTGCGATTGGTAAATATCCTCAAGCACAAATGTTAAATGCCTTGTCCTTCGAGATAAGACTTCATCAATAAGCTCTTTTTTATGTTCTGTCACATATGTGCTCAAAAAATCAAGTAACTTAAGTGAAGTTTGGTCCATCATTCTAAAAGTCCAGCTCGATAGTATCGCCTATGCCATACTCACCATCGTCCTTACCTTTGGCTGCACCGGCCTCCTTGGAGGCTGCTTTTTCCACCTTTTCACCATCATCATCTCCGCTAACCTCACCGTCCTCTTGTTTCTCAAAATCCTCTCCGCCAAGGTATGTCACTTTCTTTATCGTTTCCGGGTGCAGCCTATTTCCTATAGCTTTCCACCCTTTCACCTCTATGAGCTCATTCAGGGCCATCTCTTCAGTAAACTTATCCTTGCTCTTACCTTTGATATACTCCACTTCAACCAGGGGTTTATCTTTGGTTGATATTGCAATAAGCTTTGAACCGGCCGCTTCGCTAATAAAAGTAAAGGCCTTATTCACCGAAGTCGTTTCTATCCTGAAGCGTTTTACAAAATAATTCTTGCTATCTCCATCATAATGAACCACTGAAATCACCTTTCCCGGATCAAACCTCTCAATAAGCATCACCTTGTTGGGTTCATACCTGTTAGTCAGTTCGTATGAAGTTAGCTCGTAAGTACCATCTTTGTAAATAACCAGAATATTGTCATCACCATTAAACTTCCCTATGTGAGTACCTCTTTCATCCTTATTTAATCTTCCAACGACCTCGTCATACCAGATATCAAGGCCACTAAGGGTCGATACGCCTTCTGACTTTAACTCGATCTTTCTTACAGGGTACCTTGTGAGAATATTACCACCAGCACCGCGCCCCTTAATGTCAAGGTCGGCAAAATCAAAATCAAAAATTTTCTTTCTGGCAGAGCTTCCGGATGTAAGCTTCACATTGATGACCTCAGCCTCTCCGTTAGGGTTCGCGCTAAGGTAGAGCACTTTTGAGCCTTTATTGCCTTTAGTAAGGTCATATTCCTTATCCCTGGTCACAGCGGTAACATTGAAGCGCTTGATCATCGAGCGACCTGTTTTGCCATCCACATACACCAGATTATAAGTCATGCGCTCATCACCTTTCTTCCATACACCCACATGCAAAATGCCCTTACCCATAAATACTTTCTCGGATATTCTGGAGACTACGCACTTCCCGTCCTTTCTAATAACTATAATATCATCCAGGTCTGAACAATCAGTTACAAATTCATCTTTCCTGATGCCATATCCTACAAAGCCATCTTCACGGTTAACGTACAGTTTCTGGTTGTTGGCTGCTACTATGGTGGTATCTATAGAATCAAACGACTTGATCTCTGTCTTGCGCTCCCGGCCTTTGCCATACTTTTCCAGCAGCTTGCTGTAATAGTCTATAGCATAGTCAATAATGTGCGCAAGGTTATACTCGGTTTCTTTTAGCTCCTCTTCAAGCTTTTTAAGCATTTCATCGGCCTTAAAAGAGTCGAATTTGGAAATACGCTTAATTTTGATCTCCGTAAGCCTTACAATATCCTCCTCGGTGATTTCACGATAGAATTGTGGTTTATAGGGATCAAGCCCCTTATCGATGGTAGCAATTACCGCTTCCCAGGTTTCGCACTCTTCAATATCCCTGTAGATACGGTTTTCAATAAATATCTTTTCCAATGAAGAAAACAGTATTTTCTCCATCAATTCATGCTTTCTGATTTCAAGCTCCTGGGTAAGCAGGTCTACCGTCTGATCGGTATTCACCTTAAGTATTTCCTCTACGCCCATGAAGTGAGGCTTTTCTCCTATGATCACACAGGCATTTGGCGATATGGAAACTTCGCAGTCGGTAAATGCATAGAGTGCATCAATGGTAATATCCGGAGACTGACCAGGAGCTAAAGACACCAGTATTTCAACATCCTTTGCCGTATTATCCACCACCTGCTTGATCTTGATTTTCCCTTTATCATTGGCTTTGATAACAGACTCGATCAAACTCGTGGTAGTTGTACCATAAGGGATGTCTTTAATAACCAGTGTTTTTTTATCGTACTCTTCTATTTTGGCCCTTACCTTAACCTTTCCCCCTCTAAGTCCATGGTTATACTCCGAAAAATCGGCCATACCACCCGTGGGAAAATCAGGATAGATCTTGACTTTTTTACCCTTAAGTAAGTCTATTGATGCTTTGATCAGTTCACAAAAGTTATGGGGTAGTATTTTGGTAGAGAGACCTACCGCTATTCCTTCAACTCCCTGAGCAAGAAGCAACGGAAATTTAACAGGTAGGGTAACAGGCTCCTTCTTTCTTCCGTCATAGGACAGTTGCCACTCTGTAGTTTGAGGATTGTAAACTACATCGAGGGCAAACTTGGATAAGCGAGCTTCAATATATCTTGGTGCAGCTGCACCATCACCTGTTCTAATATCTCCCCAGTTACCCTGAGTCTCAATGAGCAGGTCCTTCTGCCCTAAATTTACAATGGCATCACCAATGGAAGCATCACCATGTGGGTGATACTGCATGGTACTACCTATTACATTGGCTACCTTATTGAAACGTCCGTCATCCATCTCTTTGAGGGCATGCATTATACGTCTCTGAACCGGCTTAAATCCATCCTGGATAGCCGGCACTGCTCTTTCAAGTATTACATAAGACGCATACTCCAGAAACCAGTTCTGGTACATCCCCGACACCGGGATGACATCATGAATTTTATCTTCGTCTTTATGTTCGCCCAATCCGTTATCGTTGCTATCTAAGTTATCCTCTGCCATTTTATACTTAAAAAAATCCTGTTTAGAAAAAAGATCTTCGGGACCAACAGATCAACCTAATGACCTTTCTAATATAAATTTATGCTACTAACCCCTCTACAGGGTCCTTTTCAATACGCAGGTTATCTACAATAAACCCTTGCCTTTCCGGTGTGTTTTTACCCATATAGAACGACAACAACTGCCCAATAGTAGTCTCCTTATTCAATATGATAGGGTCGAGGCGGATATCTTCGCCGATAAAATTACCAAATTCTTCGGGAGAAATCTCACCAAGTCCTTTAAACCGGGTGATCTCTGGCTTACCTCCCAATCTATCAATTGCTGCTCTCCGCTCCTCATCAGAATAGCAATAAACGGTCTCCTTCTTGTTTCTAACCCGGAATAATGGTGTGTCCAGAATATAAACATGTCCCTGCTTAATCAATTCAGGAAAAAATTGCAGGAAGAAAGTGAGCAATAGCAAGCGAATGTGCATGCCATCGACATCTGCATCGGTTGCAATCACTATTTTTCTGTACCTCAAGCCTTCAATACCATCTTCTATATTAAGAGCATGTTGTAAAAGGTTAAATTCCTCATTTTCATAAACTACCTTTTTGGTCAGATTAAAGCAGTTCAGGGGTTTGCCCCTTAAGGAGAACACTGCCTGTGTCTGCACATCTCTTGACTTGGTAATAGAACCACTAGCAGAATCTCCCTCAGTAATAAAGATCATGGTCTCATCAGTTCTTTCCCCTTTTTTATCATTATAGTGCAACCTGCAGTCTCTCAGCTTTTTATTGTGCAGATTAGCTTTCTTGGCCCTGTCATTTGCCAGCTTTTTAATGCCAGCTATTTCTTTTCTTTCCCTTTCTGATTGTAATATTCTTTTCAGAAGGGCATCTGCCGCTTCAGAGTTTCTATGCAAGTAGTTGTCAAGCTCTGTTTTGAGAAAATCATTTACAAAAGTCCTCATGGTAGGCCCATCCGGGCCTACATTCTGTGATCCAAGCTTGGTTTTGGTCTGCGACTCAAATACCGGCTCCTGCACTCTTACTGCGATGGCCCCTACGATAGAAGCCCGGACGTCTGTAGCATCAAAATCCTTTTTATAAAAGTCACGAACAGTCCTCACAATAGCTTCTCTGTAAGCTGCAAGGTGAGTACCTCCGTGTGTTGTATTCTGACCGTTGACAAAACTATAATACTCTTCACCATACTGATTGCAGTGGGTCAATGCCACTTCAATATCATTACCTTTCAGGTGTATAATAGGGTATCTCAGATTTTCAACATCTGTTTTGCGCTCCAGCAAATCTTTCAATCCATTTTCAGAGTGAAATCTTTGTCCGTTAAAATTAATGGTAAGCCCTGCGTTCAGGAAAGCATAGTTCCAGATAAGGTCATTCAGGTATTCGGGGATAAAATGAAAATTCTTAAATACTGACTCATCCGGCTCAAAAACTATCAGCGTTCCGTTTCTTCCACTTGAACTGACAACTTCTTTATCATTGACAACATTACCTTGCTTGAATTCAGCTACCTTGGTCTGACCATCTCTGTAAGACTGTACTTTAAAGTAATTTGAAAGTGCATTTACAGCCTTTGTACCTACACCGTTAAGACCTACAGACTTCTGGAAGGCTCCGGAGTCGTATTTACCCCCTGTATTTATCTTGGAAACACAATCCACTACCTTTCCCAAAGGAATCCCTCTACCGTAATCCCTCACTTCTACCCTATGGTCGGTGATTTTAATATCGATAGTTTTCCCGTATCCCATCATGTGTTCATCGATACAGTTATCCACTACCTCTTTGACAAGAACATAAATACCATCATCCTGGGCTGACCCATCGCCTAATTTACCAATGTACATACCCGGCCTGAGTCTGATATGCTCTTTCCAATCCAGGGACTTAATACTATCTTCGGTATATTCAAAATTATTCTCTACAGCCATTTATTTAATATTATGTCTTCTTCTCGACAGGCGAATAAACACCAATTTTAAGATTTATTCAAGCATTTAAAAGAAATGAATTCATTGGGCATCTCCAGTAAGAATTTACATAGAAGTACCTAAATATCAGATAATTAGATTATTAGTCAACATTAATTGACCAGAAATTAATCACGAGGATGCCTGATGCCTGATCAACAATACAGGCAGTGCGATTATCCATATAACTATCAACCCCAATGCCACGTAGATCATGTAACCAAAGTTATCGTAGTTAAAGTTCTCCCCACTATTGACTAATGATATAAAATTCCAGATTACGATAAAAAAGAAGTTGAGAACACCCGCAAGACTCAGTTGCCAGTTTGTCATAAGGACATTAATGGACTCTTTACGATACCTTAAAGATCTTGAAACAGTATATAAGGAAAAGTTGGCTATAACAAGAGCTGCCAACGATAAATAAAAAAAGGTCTCTCTGCTAATATATGACATACCTCCTTCGGGTGCAATCTCATATGCAACTTGTTCGGGCAGTCCTGCATAGATATATAACAGTACTGCTAAACCAATAATTAATGAGAGAAACCAGAAAGATTTAATCAACCGCGCCATATGAAAATTAATTTTTGTGCGAAGTTATGTTTTTATTTAAAAGAGAAAGACGCAATGATTAATTTTCTTACCTCTCCAGATCATACTCTTCTAAAATCACTGTCCACTCCCTTCCATTTATCTCACTTAGTAAAACGGGCGTTATCCTACTTCTCAATTCGCTGTTTTTAGGCAATGAAAAACCATAGTATTGGGTGGCGAATTTTGACGGGATAACCGCTACTTTTGAACCAAGCCCCATATTTTTGATGGTATACTTCATAATAGGTTCATCATAAACCACGGCGTTGACCTCTTCATTTGCCAGCTGTTGCAGAGCCTGTTTTATATTTTCAGTTACTGAATGAGCTATGTTGTTACTTTCGAGGTATTGCTGCCCTGACGATGCTTTTACTGCCAGGGTATGAACTTTTTTAAGATCCTTAGGCCCCTTCACGGCAAATTCAAGCTCATTGACGGTAAGTGATGAGGCGATACTGGCCGTAAAACCACTTATAATGATTATTGCTGTAAACATCCATATCAAAGCCACTACTCTGCCTCCAATGGTTTTAGGAGATTTATCTCCATATCCCACGGTTGTCATTGTTACTGCCGACCACCACAAGCCATTCCAGATGCCTCTCATACCAGGTCCAAACTCTTCTTGGTTCCGTCGTCTTTCAAATAGCCAGACGAGCACCCCAAAGCTCAAAAGCACCAGAAGTAATAGCAGAATTGCTTTCAGGAACTGTAGTGAAAAAAAATTGCTTAGAAAAGATAACCATTTGTTCTGCTGCGTCTTATCCACTGCTATGGCCAGATTGGTAATAAAAAAGGGTTGAGTAAAATCAAATTGCTCTACCCGCTGGCTGGTTACTGTTAAAGGGTTAATGCATACATCAACCTCTCCATGCTTTAATGCGCTTAGTAACCCATTCAGGTCATATTCCCTGTATTCGAAATCCAGATTAAGCTCTTTGGCAATATTCTCCCAAAGCGCTACGCTAATACCGGTGTACCGACCGCTTTCCTGCTTTATAATAAATGGTGGTGTGTGCTTTACTCCAATGACGAGCTTCTGATTTTCATTTTCAGCGGATTGAGCATTTAGATCACGGATTCCTGTAATAGAAAGTAAAAGTAAAATGACGAGTGATCGGATAAGCATTTTTTATCTGTTTATCGTTTTGTTGATCCAATATTTTAAGACTAATGTTAGCCAGACCATGTCATTTTACCAAACCTTGTTTTAAAAAACAGAGATTTAAACTAAATTTATTTAAGTTTAGTTTTTTAATAAAAGCGCCCCTATGGATATTAACCCTATAGTCCTTTCTATTCCTATTTATTTTTTACTCATTGGCATCGAGCTGATTGTACAGCAGATCTCCAATAAAAAGATCTACAGGTTAAATGATGCAGTAACCAACATTAGTTGCGGCATTACACAGCAACTTACCGGGATATTCTTAAAAGTTATTGGTGTGGGAGTATATTACCTGGTTTACGAATACCTGGCCGTTTTCGAGATCCCCTCAAACTGGTTGACCTTTATTGTATTGTTCTTCGCTGTAGATTTTTGTTACTACTGGGCTCACAGGATGAGTCATGAGATCAATCTATTCTGGGGTGGCCATGTGGTGCATCATCAAAGTGAAGACTATAACTTCTCCGTGGCACTTCGCCAGGGAAGTTTTCAGATACTCTGGACTTTTGCATTTAACCTCCCCCTGGCCGTAATTGGCTTCAATCCTGTAAACTTTGTACTGGTTTCCGCCCTGGTTACAGTGTACCAGTTCTGGATACACACAGAGACCATTGGTAAGCTGGGCATTATTGAAAAGTTTATGAATACCCCTTCTCACCACAGAGTACACCATGGCAGAGACCCTAAGTATATTGATAAGAATCATGCCGGGGTATTTATCATTTGGGATAAGATGTTTGGCACATTTCAGGAGGAAGAAGAAAGACCGACTTATGGAATTACCAAACCAATTAACAGCTGGAATCCTGTCTGGGTTAATCTGGACCATTACATATGGATGTGGGACTATTTAAAAAAGATACCTAAATGGAAGGACAGGCTGAAGTTTATGTTTTACAAACCGGGCTGGTTTCCTGAATATATGGGCGGATATCAGCCCGCTCCGGAGGTAGATAAGACACGCTACAAAAAGTTTGACACGCTTTCTCCTACCCCGCTTAATCTTTATGTACTTTTTCAATACCTGCTGGCTTTAGGAGCCACTGCTTTTTTTCTATTTCAGCAGGCAAACTTTGCTTCCTGGGAGAAAGTAGCATTTGTTACGGCGATCATTCTGACTATTATGAATTGTGGCGCGTTGTTTGAAATGAAAAACTGGGTATGGCTACTGGAAAAGGTAAGAATATTGACGATATCGGCAGGTGCAATTGCCCTCACATATTATTTAAACCTTAACCTCTGGTTTATCATTGTTTCTATCACTTACTTTGTCATATCAATGAGTTGGATGATCCTGCTCAATTTTTCAGTAAATAAGAATCAATCTCTAGTTACCGTTAAAGAATCTTGAAATTAAGATACTGTATTTTTCTAAGTGTTGTGGCCTTGCTATACTCGTGCAATAAGGCCATTGACATTCCCGGTTTTGATGAAAGTAAATGGCAAAGTGACCATAATGGCTGCTCAGGCGCCAGGCTGCAAATGATGGATAACCTTGAGCAAACCAAAGAGCATATCAAAGGCCTTAGTGAAGATGAGGTAGTCCGGGTTTTGGGCAAGCCCGACAAAAATGAGCTCTATAAACGTAATCAGAAATTTTACATTTATGAGATTGACAATGCTCCGGAATGCGAACCCAACCCTGGAGATACAGATCATATCTACCTGAATATTCGCTTTAATGCGACCGGTCTGGCTAAAGAAGTTTTGATCTATCGTGATTAGGGTGTTTCCTCCTGTCTGTACTGTTCGTTTACAAATACCCTTCATCTCTCAGAAATTATGTGAATTGTAGTACTGGCTTTGCTAAATAAAAATTTCGATAAGTCGAATCCTTACTGCCTGTAAACTGTTAAGGAAATAAGAGGGGCTTTATTTTCTCCTTTTTTTTTCGTAAATTATAAACAATCTAATTCCGATTTTATATGAGCAGTATACAATTTCACCCCAATGAACTTCTTTTGATCTATCATGATCCAAGTTCAAGTACAGGCAAACAAACACGAGCCTATGCACGATCCGTAAGCAACCATATCAACGAGGTAGACTTACACAACGTACGTTTTACGACTACTTTATGGAAGGAGATCATCAATATGCTGGGTTGCAAGCCAAAAGACCTGCTGGACAAGTCTAACGCGGATTATCAGGCTAAAGTAAGGGGTAATACCTTTACTATGACAGGATGGCTCGAAGTGCTCATGAACAACCCTCATCTGTTGAAAGCCCCTATAGCGGTATTTAACAACCGGGCAGTACTTTGCCAAAAGCCTACAGATATACTAAAGCTTGAGGTAAATAGCAGGAGTTCATCGAAAGTACCTCCGCACCTCCGCCCAAGAGTTATTGAGTAGCATCTGGTCCTGATACTGTCAGATCCAGGTAAACCTAGTCTTGCTTCAGCAGCAGCTCGAAGATATAAGTATGCGGGTTATAGGCATTTGATTTGAAGTGCTCCAAATTCCCTATGCGTTCCCCGTTATAATAGACCATAAACTGGTTAGGCCCTCTTGCTTCGTAAAGAGCCTCTGTTTCATGCCCTTGATCAAATACAGTAACAGTATCTCCGCCTGTTTCTGATGTCCAATCTATTCGAACCAATGCCGGATTAGCTTCGCCACGGGCATTTAACAATATATGATTAGAAAAAAAAGCCCTCCGGATATTATCCTTATTCAGGTAAATGACCAGAAATGTAGCGATACAAATACCCAGTACCCAAAAAAAAGCTTTCATTTTAACCGAATACCGTCAGATTCAATATCTATAAGCTGATCTTTATATAAACCTCCTATGGCTTTTTTAAAAGCTTTCTTGCTCATATTAAACTGCTCCGTAATATCATGAGGCTCAGACTTGTCATGGTATGGTAAAAAGCCTCCATGTTCACGCAGGCTTTCTAAAACAATCTCACGGTTTTTATCAATAGCTCCTATCCCTGCCGGATTCAGCGAAAGGTCTATTTTCAGGTCTTCTCTTATCTTTTTAATAAAACCTGTTTTTTCATCACCAACGTTGACGGGCTCAAAAACTTCGTTGCGATAGATAAGACCTTTGTGCTTACCGTTGATTACGGCTGAATAACCAGCATCTGTTTCTGAATAAATCAGCAAATTCACCTGGTCTCCTTCTTTAAGTTCTCCAAGGTTAGCATTACTCAGAAAGGTATTGATTTTGCTTACTCCAATCAGGCGATCGGATTTATAGTCAAGACATATCCTTATTATGTAGCTATGACCAACCTGAAATGGGGCGTGTTGTTCCCGGTTAGGCACAAAAAGGTCCTTTTCCAGCCCCCAATCCATAAAAGCCCCATGGGGAGTGATATCTTTGGTTATCAGTGAAACAAAATCGTCCACCTTGCCTTTGGGTTCCAATGTAGTGGCCAAAAGCCTGTCTTCCGAGTCCTTATGAATAAATACCCTTAAAATATCACCTACTTCCGTACCCTCAGGCACGTATTTTAGAGGTAAAAGTATTTCTCCAAGTTCAGAATTCAGATAAACACCAAAGTCTACCTCTTTGGCTACTTCAAGTTCATAATAGTTGCCTATTTCCATAACCACAAAACTACACAAAAACGATTACCCACAGGCATGATACACTATTGAGCTCTGCTATTCTTTTCCCTGATGGCATCTCTGATCTCCATAAGTAACTGCTCCTGGCTTGTTGGCCCCTTTTCTGCCTCGGCAGGCTCTTCTTTTTTCTTCTTCAGGTAATTGTTGTACAGTTTTGCCACACCGAATACAGCTAAAGAAACAATCAAAAAGGTTATCATGTGATTCAGAAATGTACCATAATTGACCGCCACCTCCTGAACAGTACCATCTTCCAGGGTCTTTTCGCCTATCACATAATTAAGCCTGGCAAAATCTACTCCTGCTATTAACTGCCCTACCGGAGGCATTATGATATCATCCACCAGTGACTTGACAATCGCACCAAAGTATGTTGCCATAATCAACCCCACGGCCAACTCCACAACATTGCCACGGGATATAAACTTTTTAAATTCTTTAAACATGCTCATAATGAAATTTGGATAGTTTCTTTTCAATGACAATTGACGTGGATCGATTGTTTTACGAAATCGTTTACAATCATTCTATCCCTGCCAAAACTTACTATCTTTGCCCGGCCAAATTTTAACCAAAAACACATCAATTCATGAAAAATATAGCCGTAATCGGATCAGGAACAATGGGGAATGGTATCGCTCACGTATTCGCTCAAAACGGATACAAGGTATCGCTCATTGATATCTCTGCTGATGCCTTGAAAAGAGCACTCGGTACGATTGAAAAGAACCTTGACCGACAGATCAAAAAAGAAGCGATCACAGAAGATGATAAAAGGAATACGCTAGGTAATATCACTACTTTTACCTCAACCGAAGAAGGCGTGAAAAATGCCGATCTGGTAGTAGAAGCAGCAACAGAAAATATTGATCTGAAGCTTAAAATATTTCGGGATCTGGATAAGATTTGTGATGCCAATACTGTGCTTGCCACTAATACCTCATCTATTTCAATAACAAAAATTGCAGCTGTAACCGAAAGATCTGACAAGGTTATTGGTATGCATTTTATGAATCCAGTGCCTGTAATGAAGCTTGTGGAAGTAATCAGAGGGTACAATACTACCGATGAAGTAACGGCTACGATCATGGATCTATCCAGGAAACTCGGAAAAGTACCAGTGGAGGTAAACGATTATCCCGGTTTTATTGCCAATCGCATTCTAATGCCAATGATCAATGAAGCCATTGAGTCTTTATATGAGGGTGTGGCAGGTGTAGAGGAAATCGATACAGTAATGAAATTGGGAATGGCTCACCCTATGGGACCACTTCAGTTGGCTGACTTTATCGGTCTCGATGTATGTCTTTCAATTCTCAATGTACTTTATGAAGGTTTCGGCAACCCTAAGTATGCACCATGCCCGTTATTGGTAAACATGGTAGAGGCCGGTCATAAAGGTGTAAAATCAGGAAGCGGATTTTATAGCTGGGGACATGGTACAAAAGATTTGATTGTAGCTGATCGTTTCGCCAGATAGTTGCGGTTTACTGCCCCCTAATTCAGGCGCTACTGTCTCTTTGGGTTTCCGGTTTACAGTCCTTTCATTAATATGAAACCAGAACTGAAAACCGGGAACTACAAACAGCCAGCAGCCATTAACCTGATATCATTTGCAGTATTTACCCATGACATCAGCTGCACTTTTAGCACCTAATGACTTGGCCATAGTGAGGTCCGCGCAAGCACGGCTGGTCTGCTTCAAATGTATTCGCAGCAGAGCCCTTGAAAGATAGGCATCCGCATACTCTTTATCTACACTTATAGCAGCATTGTAAGCTGCCAGGGCTTCGTTAAGTTTTCCCAGTTTTTGATATGCTTTACCCTTGAGGGTATGGGCTACGGGATTGTTCTCATTTAACTTCAACGTCTTATCAGCATAGAAGACAGTGTTCTCATAGTCCTGCTGCCTGTAGTAATAGTCGCTGGTTATGCTTAGGTAAGCATTTACATTGAGGGGGTCTTCCTTTATTATTTTATGAAAATCAGCCAGAGCCTTATCATGCTGCCCTAATTCTTCGTAGGCACGGCCTCTGTTATAAAGAGATTTGATATGGGTAGGTTCCAGAGTTAAGTATTCCGTATAAGCTGCTACGGCCTCTTTATATTGGCCGTTCCTGAAATACTGGTCTCCTAAATCCGAGCTCTCATCTTTGCATGCACCGGCTACCAATAAAAATAAAAACATCACTATGAATGTATTTCGCATAGTTCTAATGTGGGTTTTAAATAAAAAAATAGTGGCCAACCCGATATGATTGCCACTCAAGAGTGCAAAGTTAACAATATTCTATCAAATAGAGGTTAAAAAATCATTTACGGCCTTCCAGTAACTGTCAGCATCCGCGTATTTGCTCCATAAGGCCTTTGACCCGTGGTTTCCAACACTTTGCGGCAGAAAGTATGTCTTTTTACCGGAAGGAATGGCGACATAAATACCCCACCAGTTATTTTTCTCATCGCGAGCCGAGGATATAAATGCAGGCTGAGTAACATTAATTGCACTTGATGTAATATAATCCCGGGCCTTACCCTGAGAGGTAAAATATTCTCCCGGGGAGAAGGCCAGAACAGCGTCTATTTTGTCCTTATGGTCACCACACAGCTTAAGTGCCAGTGATGCAGAATATGAGCTTCCCCATATGATGAGTTTACCCTGAGCATAGTTCTTTCGAGCATAATCCACCGCCGCCAGCATATCGGGAATAGCATCGACATACTGGGTTTCTTTCATAGCTTTCAGGGCATTTTGCTTTGTAATGTTGGAGACATCATTAACACTGTTCCCTGACCGAAGGTCTACAGCCATACAATTATAGCCCATACTATTTAACTTAGGAGCTATCTCGGAGTACTCACCCCTGCTCCAGTTGGCCTGATGAAAAAGTACAATAAAAGGAGCAGATTTCGGATGATTAAAGTAAAGGTCAGCTGCCATCTCCAAACCATCCACTGATTTAAAACGGATAGTCTCACTTTGCGCCAGTGATGCGCCATATGTAAAGCCAAACAGACATAAGACAACGATCAGTAGATAACGCTTCATAGGTTTTAGGTCGGTAAGAAGGCAATCTACAACATTATTATTTTCCTAGGAAATATTATTGGATTATACTCACTTCGTTTCTTAGATTTTTATAACCGGAAAGCTCTACACCGGTACTGCCAATAAACATTTTAGCCTCCACTTTTAGAGGTATTTTGTTTTTATCATCCGATATCCAGGCAAATATGGAATCTTCACCGTCAAACAGCTTGTTTTCAGGCATAATAGGAGCCAGTTTAATGGCATTGAACTTACCGGCTTTAGTCTTAATTACCTCTTTACCTTTGTACCTCACATCCAGTTCGTAGAATGTATCTTCAAAAAAGCCTTTAACTGTAAATAAATCCCCCTCATTCATTTCAGCAAAGTCAATGGTTCGCAAATAAAGGTATCCGGCCAGCATATCCCTGATATTCTCAGGTGCAGAGTAGTAGTTGGGCTCTTTATATTCGCCGGTTTTCTTGTCTTTAACCTTAGCTTCAATGAGGTTAGTACGATGGTCAAAACGTACAATTTCATTTTTGCGATAGTTACCCTCCTTGATATTTCGATAAGAGATATGGGGAACTAAGGCGGCCGTATCCACATAAGCGCCCCAATGGTCGTCAACCTTGGCTACCCAGTCTACCATACCCGTGGTTTTGCCATAAATATCCACCTTATAGCAATCCCGATGATTGATTCGGTAATAGTTATCGCGGATGAGCATTTTAGCACTGCCAATGCTGAATATTCCAAAAGAAACTTTGTAGTCGAGTACCTCTCCTTTTTGGAAGCTCTCATGAGGTACTGCCTCATAAACTTCCTCATCTCCTGTGGAGAAAGAGCTTAGAATGATAGTGATAAGAAAAAGAGTAACAAAGTTTTTCATGTCTGTAGCAGTTTTATTAACGGCACCCTATCGGTGCCATTTTAGTTACTTTATACCTGTTACCCCTACAAAGTAAATGCCAGATCAGACGGCTACGTCATTTTCCCGGAGAGCCTGATTAAGGGAAGTTTTCTTATCAGTACTCTCTTTACGCTTGCCAATGATCAGGGCGCAGGGCACCTGGTATTCACCTGCAGGGAACTTTTTCGTATATGAACCCGGAATAACCACAGATCGTTCCGGCACGTATCCCTTTGTTTCCACCGGTTCATCACCGGTTACATCTATGATCTTTGAGCTGCCCGTTAACACAACGTTAGCACCAAGCACTGCCTCCTTACCCACTCTTACGCCTTCTACGATGATACAACGGGAACCTATAAAAGCATTGTCTTCAATAATAACAGGTGCGGCCTGAACGGGTTCTAACACGCCCCCTATACCTACACCACCACTCAGGTGAACATTTTTCCCTATCTGGGCGCAGCTTCCCACTGTGGCCCAGGTATCTACCATGGTACCTTCATCTACATATGCTCCGATATTCACATAGGAAGGCATCATCACCACTCCTTTGTTTACAAAAGACCCATAGCGTGCAATTGCATGGGGCACCACTCTTACTCCAAGCTTTTCGTAGTTATTTTTGAGTTTAATCTTATCATGAAACTCGAAAGGTCCGACTTCAATGGTTTGCATTTTCATTAAAGGAAAATAGAGGATTACGGCCTTCTTGATCCACTCGTTGACTAACCAATCTTTGCCATTTGGTTCGGCCACTCTCCTTACCCCCTGATCCAGATCGCCAACTATTGTTTTAACGGCAATTTGTACATCTTTTTCTTTTAGTAAGGAGCGATCCTCCCATGCATTTTCTACAATTTCTCTTAAATCCATCAGCTATTATTGATTAATCTTTTATTATTACTGTTAATGAAAAAACACAAACTTGTCATAGCATCGGTACTTAAACCGGTTGACGATACCAGGATGTATGAAAAACTTGGGCTTTCGTTGGGCCAAACAAATAAATATGAAATTAATATCATAGGGTTTTATGTAAAAAAACTTCCTGAAGCTGAGAACATAAAATTTCATCCTCTTTTCAAATTCAAAAGACTTAACATCTCCCGCCTGGCAGCACCCTTAAAATGCTTCAAAAAATACCTTCAATTAAAGCCGGAACTCATCATTATCAATACTCATGAATTACTGATAGTTACGATCCTATACAAAATTTTATTTGGTTCCAGGATCATCTACGACATCCGTGAAAACTACTTTAGGAACATACGTTACACCAACAGTTTTCCGTATATACTGCGCCCACTGATCGCCGGTTATGTCAGGAGTAAAGAGTACATTAGCCGACTATTTTTTGACCATTACTTTCTCGCCGAAAGACAGTACGAAAAAGAGTTCAGTTTTTCACGTGGAAGGAGCACAATAATTGAGAATAAATACCGGCCCGTTTATCTTAAAACCGGTGAGAGGAAAGAGGTTAAAGATACCGCAAAAATCAACCTGGTATTTACCGGTACAATAGCTGACAGCACCGGTGTTTTTCAGTGTATAAATTTTGCAAAAAAACTCCATGAAAAAGACCCTGCTGTCAGGCTAAAAATTGTAGGGTACTGTTCCATTCCCACCACACTTAACCGGTTAAAAAAGGTCATTGAAAATACCGACTTCATAAGGCTGGAGGGCGGAGATAAACTAGTCTCTCACAGCAAAGTACTGAAGGCAATTCGAGAGGCTGATTTCGGTGTTATTTATTACCCCTGGAACAGGAGCACCATGAATACCATGCCCACCAAACTTTTTGAATATTTAGGCAATCAACTTCCAATACTATTACAAAACCACCAGCCCTGGACGGCGCTATGCAGCCACTATAATGCATCGGTCACCCTCACTGCCGACGGCTTCGAAGCAGAAGATACTCTTAGAAAAATGAAGACAACGAAGTTTTACACTAGCACGCCAAAAGAGGAGATTTTGTGGATTTCAGAAGAGAAAAAACTATTAGAAATCATTTCTAAATACACAAGTTAATTATTTAAAAATCAAATACTTAAATAACATTAACTGAAGTAAACTCTTAACATAAATTTTCTGGATCATCTTACGGAAAAAGCCCCTAGCAAGGCCTTTAGCGGCTTACTTCATTTAAAATTCACCTTTTAGTCTTGTCTAAAAATTAGGTTTTAGATTACAATTTCAAGGCCTAAACTCAAACAGGCAGGTTTTGGTAATATTTTTAAACAAAATTTAAAAAATTTTTTAGATACAACTAAATTAGTATATTTGCTGATAATGAAAGAAATAACACTAAGTTTTGCAGAGGAGAATTATCTCAAAGCCATCTACCATCTATCAGGTGATGACGGGCAGGCTGTTTCAACAAATGCAATTGCCGACACCTTAAACACCAAGGCCGCTTCGGTCACGGACATGATCAAGAAACTATCAAACAAAGGTGTGATCTCATATCAGAAATACCGGGGTGTGAAGGTTTCAGAGCTGGGTCAAAAGGCGGCACTCCAGGTGGTAAGAAAGCACCGGCTTTGGGAGACATTTCTCGTTGAAAAATTGAAGTTCAATTGGGACGAAGTACATGAGGTTGCGGAGCAGTTGGAGCACATCAAATCCCCCCTACTCATCAAGCAGCTCGACGAGTTTTTGGGCTACCCGAAATACGACCCTCATGGCGACCCGATTCCGGACGAATTCGGGGAGTTTAAGTCGAAACCTCAGGTAGCTCTCGGCGACTGCAAAATCGGGCACGAAGGAGTGGTCGTTGCAGTTAAAGATGCCAGTGCTCCTTTCCTCCAATATGTCGACAAAATCGGGGCCTATATCGGAGCAAAAATCAGGGTGATCGACAAGGTAGAATTTGACAGTTCACTGGAGATTTTGATCGACAATAAAAAGACAGTTTTCATATCAAAAGAAGTATCAGAAAATATATGGATTACAGAATAATGAAGTGGCTGATTTTCGGCCTGATTGCAATAGCGGGATGTGGCAAAGTTGCCAAAGAAAATTCTGAAAACAAACGACTGAACATTGTGACCACCACTGGCATGATCGGCGATGCCGTTGCCCATATTGCGGGTGACTCGGCTGATGTAACTTCCCTTATGGGGCCAGGCGTAGACCCTCATCTTTACAAGGCTACCCAGGGCGACCTGCAGAAGTTAACCGGCGCTGACATTATCTTTTATAATGGCCTTCACCTTGAAGGAAAAATGGGCGAGGTACTTGAAAAGCTGAGCAAGCTAAAACCTGTTGTGGCTGTTGCCCAAAATATAGAGGAAAGCAAACTCAGAAAGGTACCTGAGTTTAACAACAATTATGATCCGCATATCTGGTTTGACGTATCGCTGTGGGTCGAGGCTGTAAGGCAAATTGACCACACACTACAGGAGCTGGACAAAGCCAATGCTGCTTACTATCATAACAATGCCCTCAAATATATCAGGCAACTCGAAGAGCTGGATGTTTGGGTCAGGGAACAAATAGCTACCATACCTGAAGGGCAAAGGACACTGATCACTGCCCACGATGCATTCGGCTACTTTGGTGACGCCTACGGCATCGAGGTTAAGGGTCTGCAAGGCATATCCACGCTTTCCGAATATGGGCTAAGGGATGTCTCCGAACTTGCGAGGTTCATTGTAGACCATAAAATAAAAGCTGTATTTGTTGAGACTTCTGTTTCTCAAAAATCAATCAACGCAGTAGTGCAGGGAGCGCAAGAGCGGGGCTTTGAAGTAACCATCGGAGGAAACCTCTTCTCTGATGCCATGGGGGAAGCGGGTACGCCTGAAGGGACTTATGTGGGAATGGTAAGAGCTAATGTGAATACTATTGTTGAGGCACTTAAGTGAGGGGGATCGGTGGATTTGTGGATTGGTTAGGCAGGAAGACGGGGGACCGGAGTCGGAAGATTGGGTGACTGGTGTCCGGTGATCGGTGGATTTGTGGGTCGGTTAAGGTTAGATGACGGGAGACCAGAGTTGGTTGATTGGGTAATCAGTAATAAGGTAAGCTGAGTTTGTTAAAGAATCGGAGTTTAAGTATTTCTACGGCGCTTACAATCCCCTTGAAGGGGTTATAGCCGATAATCGGAAAACTGTAAACTATGAACGGTAAAAAGTAAAAAATGATTAAACATGTAGATAATCCGGTTTTGGAAGTGCATGACCTCACGGTGTCGTATGACCGGAAGCCGGTGCTTTGGGATATTGACCTTACGCTTCCCGCGGGGAAGCTGATTGGTATTGTAGGGCCGAATGGGGCGGGTAAATCGACGCTGATCAAATCGGTGATGGGGCTTACACCGAATAGTAGTGGTTATGTAAAGCTTTTTGACAAGGATCTGAAAGTGGTAAGGGACAGGATCAGCTATGTACCACAGCGGGAGTCGGTGGACTGGGACTTCCCGGCGTCGGCTTTAGATGTGGTACTTATGGGTAGATATGGCAAACTGGGGCTATTCAACCGGCCCAGGAAGGCCGATCGTGACATTGCCATAGATAGCCTTAGAAAAGTAGGCATGGAGGCTTACGCGGGGCGCCAGATATCCCAACTCTCTGGCGGGCAGCAGCAGCGGGTATTCCTGGCTCGTGCCCTGGCCCAGCAAGCTGACCTGTACTTTATGGATGAACCGTTTGCCGGCGTGGATGCTGCAACTGAGAAAGCCATCATCGAAATACTCAGGGAAATGTCTGCCAAGGGTAATACGGTCATTGTGGTCCATCATGACCTGCAGTCCGTGACCCAATATTTCGATTGGGTGATCCTGCTTAATATGAGGCTGGTAGCCTCCGGCCCTACTCAGGAGGTTTTTACTACAGAGCTCTTACAGGAAACCTACGGTGGCAAGTTGACGCTGCTAAGTGATGTAGGCGACCTGATCAGAAGAGAGAGATTCCCTAACCGGGAGCAGTTCGAAAAGACACCAAAAGCTAAATGACATGGATACTTTCTTTGAGTTCTTTTCATTTGCTGATCCCAATATCCGGTATGTGGTCATAGGCTCTCTCCTGCTTACAGGCAGTTCAGCTATTGTAGGTTCATTTACCTTCCTCAAAAAGAAAGCCCTGGTCGGCGATGCGGTTGCACACTCAGTGCTGCCGGGTGTGTGTCTTTCATTTATCCTTTATGGGGAGAAGAATCCTATTATTCTTATTCTCGGAGCGTTTGCTACCGGATGGTTGTCATTGATTCTGATCGATATCATTTCCTCAAGCTCCAAGATCAAGGAGGATACCGCAATCGGGCTCATTCTGTCGGTTTTTTTTGGGATAGGCATATTTATGCTCACCATCATTCAAAAATCAGGCAATGCTGCACAAACAGGTCTTGACCAGATCCTCTTTGGCAAGGCGGCGTCCCTTGTAGGCAACGATCTTATTGCATTTGCAGTAATCGCTGCCATATTGATCGTGAGTGTATGGTTTTTCTTTAAGGAGTTTACTCTGCTGGCATTCGATGAGGATTTTGCCTCCACTATCGGCCTGCCCGTAAGAGGCATTGAGCTTTTGCTCACCACACTTACAGTACTTGCGGTGGTCATAGGTATACAGGCTGTAGGTGTTGTGCTGATGGCTGCCATGCTCATTACTCCTGCCGCCGCCGCTCGCTTCTGGACAGAAAAAATCACCACAATGGTATGGCTTGCAGCAATTTTCGGAGCTTTTAGCGGCTTAGCGGGGGCATATATTTCATATGTTGCCCCTTCCATGCCTACGGGCCCGTGGATAGTTGTGGTAATTTCTACCATAGCCTTTGTTTCTTTCTTTATGGCACCTAAAAGAGGGATACTGTACCGGCTAAACAATCAACGAAGGATCAAAAAGCAGATCAATGACGAAAATATCCTGAAGGCGCTTTACCAACTTGGAGAGGAGGAAAAAAACTTCTTCGAAAAGAGGACTATGGCAGAGATATTGACTAAAAGGAAATTTGTTCCTGCCGCATTAAAAACCGGGTTAAGAAGGCTTAAACGAGAGGGATATCTAAAAAATCAAAATGGCTACTGGTCATTCACCAAGGCAGGTAAGCATAAAGGTCAGCGAACGGTTAAGCTGCATAGATTATGGGAGCTTTACCTGACCCAATACCTGCACATAGCCCCTGATCATGTGCATGATGATGCTGATACTATTGAGCATATTCTGACACCGGAGCTTGAAGCAAGACTGGAAAAATTACTTAACTATCCTACACTTGACCCGCATCAGTCTGAGATTCCTTACAGGTAGTTCTGATGGCTGATTTTTATTTGTCAATGAGGTTTTTGATAAGAGAAATTTTGAGAATTATGAGTTATAGGAATTTGAGAATATGTTATCGATGTGATTCAAAAAATCATCCCGGCACCCCGGAAACTAACTGCACCAGTAACCAAAAACCAGCAAGAAAATGGAAGCATTACAGATAATATTAGCGGGATCATTAGTGGCCATAGCGTGTGGGCTGTTGGGTTGCTTTTTGGTGCTGAGGAAGATGGCAATGGTCGGAGATGCAATTTCCCATGCAGTGTTGCCGGGTATAGTACTGGCCTTTCTGTTTACAGGATCAAGAGACTCTGTCACTATGCTTATAGGTGCTGGTGCCATAGGTATACTGACCACTTTTCTCATTGAATTTTTTCATAAAAAAGGCAAACTACAGACCGATGCCTCTATCGGAGTAACTTTCACCTGGCTATTTGCAGTGGGTGTAATCCTGGTTTCAGCCTTTGCCGGTAAGGTGGATCTTGATCAGGACTGTGTACTTTACGGTGAAATTGCTTACGTGCCACTAGATCTGTGGATCACCGACTCGGGTCTTGTTATGGGGCCAAGGGTACTTTACATTACAGGAACAGTATTGATCATTTTGATCGCATTTATTGTCTTGGGCTACAAGGAGTTGTTTCTCACCACTTTTGACCCGGGTTATGCTTCCGCTATTGGTATATCAACAGCTGTATGGCATTATCTGCTTATGGGTGCGGTATCTTTAACTACCGTGGCTTCCTTCGAATCGGTAGGTGCCATACTGGTAGTGGCCCTGCTTATCGCGCCTCCGGCTACGGCTTATATGCTTACAGAGAATTTAAAGAAAATGCTTATTCTAACTTCGGTTCTCGGGGTATTTATCTCTGCCGGTGGATATTATCTGGCCGCCTGGCTTGATGGCTCAATTGCCGGAGCTATGGCTTCAGTGGCAGGATTGCTATTTATGCTGGCCTTTCTATTCAGCCCGGGCAATGGCGTGATTTATAAATCTATAAGCAGAAGAAGCAAACCTGCAACCGACCCTTCATAAGTCTGAGGCAAAACAGGTTATTTGCCATTCAAAGCAGGCCTGTTTAAGATTCACCTCAAATAAACTTACCTTTTGGTTAACCAATTGACGTGCTATATGTTATGTGGTTATTGGCATTAAAGATTAATCAAATGGAAAATGATTAGATTTCTATATTTCTCATTTGTTGTCCTGGCTTTATTTTTTTGGAGGTGTTCGGAAGACGATGGTAATATTATACCTGGAGAGCCTGATGGCAAATGTGCGGAAGCAGGCCCTCCTGCTTTTTTAAAACAGCCATTGGGAGTATATGATGGAAACCGTTTTAAAATTCGCTTACAGACCGATATCCCCTCAGTGCTTTATTACTTTATATCAGATTTTGAAATAACAGAAAAAGATGCTGAAAATATTAAAGCCCGGGCGCTTTCAGGAAATGGCCTGGTAACTGCCAATACCTCGCAGATAACTTGTGAGGAAGCAGGTAAAGATTTTGATATAGCAATTGGTCAGCTTCCGAAAAACACAAAGCTTTTCGCCTATGTGACAGCCGAAAGCTTTGTGTCCGACACCTTGTTGCAGGAGGAAGTGGGCACTTTCACTTTTAGTATTAATGAAGATTCTGATTCTGTAGTCACCTGCGAATTGCACGGCCCCCCTGCCTTTACTTTTGAGCCTAAAGGTTTGTACGGTACTACAAGTTTTGATTTTCAGGTAAAAACAGATATCCCTTCGTCTCTTTATTATATTGTTTCTAAAAATGAACTCTCCGACAAAAGCCCTGCTAATATCAAGCAAAAGGTTCTGGAGGGTGCCGGTTTTCTGATGGCGGATTCTGCCCGCATATCCTGCGACAGCCTTTCAAAAACCTTAACTATAACTGTAAATGACCTACCAAAAGAAACACAGCTATATGCTTATTTAGTTGCGGAAAGCTATGCTTCTGACACTCTATTGCAGGACAAGGCTGTAGAATTTGTATTTACAACACATACAAGCCAGACCACGGAAACTTTCTTTTCCAACATTAAAGGCAGAGATGCTTTATATGTCCGGTATTTACCGGATGAGGCTGCGTTTAAGTACCCTGAAAACAAAATACACCCACTCATTATTTTTCTGGGTGGCAATGGCGAGGTGGCACCTCCCGGCGAAATCAAAGTAATTCAAAACGGCTCAATACCCAAGTATATCGATTCAGGGCATGATGTGCCGTTTATAGTGATAGCACCAGAGCATAACGAAGAGGACTGGGATGTAGCGTTTATTCATGAAGTTGTAGAGTTTGCTATGGAAAATTACTCCACTGATCCGTCAAGGGTGATCATCACCGGGATGAGTGGTGGTGGCATTGGCACATTCAATTACGCCATAAGCCACCCGGAAATACCGGCCGCCATAGTACCAATATCAGGTGAAGGTGATGTAGACGCTGTCTGCGTACTTTCTGACATGGCAGTTTGGGCTTTCCATAATACCAACGACCCTAAAGTGCCTACTTCGGGATCTATTGATATGATCACTGCACTACAGGGTTGTAGCCCTGTACCTGACAAAGAGGTAAACCTCACCATTTTCGCCGATGAAGGGCACAATTGCTGGATCAGGGTGTATAACCCTGAGAGTGTTACCTGGGAATATGATCCTTCTGTTGAACCAATCAATATATATGAATGGATGTATCAGCAGTCAAAGTAAATCATCAAGGTGATTTACCGTGGGTTCCTTTCATTACCACACGGACATCTGCCCGCCTCTGTTGATCAGGAGTAGTATCTTCGTCAATTGCACCATACCCTCTGGCCACAATACGCTCTTCTCTTATACCCTTGCCTACAAGGTAATTAAGCACTATTAGCGCCCGCTTGTGAGACAACTCCAGGTTGTAACGTGGATTACCGTCAGAGCTGGCAAATCCAGCTATATCAATATTAAGCACATCATGCTTCTTTACCAGCCGTATTATGCTATCCAGTTCGGCCTGATGCTCATCTTTTATTGCCGACTGGTCTGTATTAAAAAATATCTTATGGGTATGATCCATCAGCTTCAATTCATGCTCCTCAAATTTATTAGACTGTGCCAGCTGCTCTGCTTCAAGGGTCTTGAAAAGTTGTTCCTGTTCTTTGGTAAGAAATACGGCAGGCGTATGATCCTTATCGCCATGATACTTGATCATAAAGATATCGGTAAAGCCAATACCCCCCTCTCTCACGGAAGCAAAATACCCCCTTCTGCCATCCGCTGTCATTTGAAAGAATATTTCATCATCCGGTGTATTTATAGGATAACCCAGATTTTCAGGAGCAGACCACTCACCCGATGCACTGTCATATACTGACCGGAAAATATCATAGCCACCATAGCCTTTGTGACCGGAACTGCTGAAGTAGAGTGTTTTACCATCATGTGCTAAAAAAGGACTGTCCTCATCATACTTTGTATTGATGACAGCCCCCAGGCTCTTGGACTTATACCAGTTTCCCTTTTCATCTTTTATACAATAGTAGATATCAATCCCCCCTTCGCCACCCGGCCTGTTGCTGGTATAAAGTATGACGTCAGACGAGGACGTTTCGGATACAGCATTCTCGGAGTAAATGGAGGAGTTAATTTTATCGGTCAGAAATTTCGGCTCAGACCATTGTCCGTTTTCATAGTCAGAGTAATAGATGTCTCCCATTTGCTCATCTTTATACAAGTACAGTCTGTTGCCATCTGCCGACAAGGCTATATTGGCATCGTGGTATTCGGTATTGATAGGTGGGCCAATATTCTTTGCTGCTCCCCATGAATCACCTGACTTCCGGGATATAAACACATCCTCAAAATAGAAATTATCTTTATCTACATTGGCCGTGGTGTTATCTTCCTGCCTCCTTGAAGTAAAGATCATTACTGTCTCATCCTTATTGATCACGGGTGCATAATCCGGCCAGATAGAATTGATATTTTCACCCAGTGGGATGACTGAATATTGAGCGGGTTTACCAATAATATCTTTGGCATTAGAGCATTCCAGAATACTTCTGTTGACCTTCTCCAACGGCACACGGTCTTTGCCTCTGTAATTTCTATTGCCCAGTAATTTACGTTTATAACGTTCATAGTATTCCAATGCTTTGTCAAAATCGAGTCCGTAATGATACGCGCGACCAATAAAATAAGGCAAGTCAAAGCGGTATGACGGCTTAAGTGCTTCAATACGTAGCAGGTATTTCACTGCCTCATCTTTGTTGATGGTTTCAAGGTACAGGCTGCCGGCCATCCAATTAGCTTCCAGATTAGCAGGGTCAAGGTTGGCAGCCTGTACATACAGCTCCTTAGCTATTTCTATTGCCTCCTTTTGCTGGCTATAGATCTGGTTGGCCTGCTGAAGATAAAGCTGTGCCTGCTGAACTGAATCTTCCTGGGAGAATAGCGGGACGCTTATGGAATAAAAAAGTAGAATTGTAAAAAACCTCATAGCCTGTATATAGATCTTAAATCTTAATATATAGAAAATATGGCTTTTCTGCTATACCAAAGTTCATGCTTTTCTAAAAATATTACAGCAGTGGTATACCCATTATGCTCTCCAAAAAGTACTGTCAGCTAGTGAAAAATGACTACGCCCCTTAAAGGAGTTTCCGAATTTCCCTGTAATAAAACTGTATATATACCTGGTGGCAAAGCTCCTCTGTCAATGATGATATCATCCTGCACACCGTCCATCTTCCTCACCACTCTACCTCTATTATCAATCATGGTGAGCTGGTAATGGTCTGCCGACTGATTAAATTTCAAGCTCACGCGGTCGGTTCCCGGGTTGGGGTAAAACAAAATATCGTTTTTGTCATCATTATGTTTCCTGTAAACCACTGCTAAATTGGAATTTATATATCGCTGATCATCAGAAACTCCAGCGAATTCATCTGCCTGTATATGACAGCTGACCGGGCTTATAATTGATACTCTGTAATAGAGCGTATCCTCATCCAGACCGGCATCGATATAATTAACTGTATTGACAGGCACTTCGGCCAGCAGCTCCATTTCAGATATAGTCGTGCCCCGTAGTATACGGTATCCGCTGTAACCTATTCCCTCATATGGCTCCCATGAAAGATGCACCCGATCTATTGGTTTGGAAACTGTTTTCAAATATATGGTTTTATGTACGTCACTTAGCGACTCAACGCCGCATTTATTCATCGCCCCAACTTTATAGGAATATCCATGTTTATCAGTATTTACCTGATTATCCACAAATGTATTTTCCAAAGCCGATGTTGTCCATATTTGCTCAAAATTATCAGAACCTCGCGGTGCCCTGTATATAGCATATGAATTCGAAGATTCTTTTGCCGGATCACTCCAAAATATCTGGTTGCCACTGCCTTTAGCATCAGCCGTTACAGAGCAGACCTCAGGGCGAGAGACTGCACCCTGTACGAGGTTATTAATAATAAAAATACAGTTATTGGCATCTTTTACCTCTACGAACTGATTTATTTCCGGATCAATCTGTATTTCTCTCTGCATAGATGGCCCATACTTCACTAATGAGAGGCCGGAATTGTATTCAGAATGCACCAGGTGATTATCAGAGGTGGCAGCTAAAGGACTAAAAACTTCACCATAGGTATATTCTCCCAGGGTTTTTCTTTGCAACATTGTACCATCCGTATCAAATTTCAGCAGATAACTGCCAGTGTAAAACTCATACCCGCTCCCATTACTAATCTTACTCCAGGCCATTTCCCCTGTTACATGCAACTCTCCGTTAAAACCTGCTTCAATATCATAAGCTTTATCAAAAGTCGGGTATCCTTCAATTAGCACATATGGCTTCGCCCAATTTATGGATCCGTCCGAGCTATTAATACTGGCCAATACCAAAACCGGCTGCTCAAAAGAAGCATTACCAAAACTGGATGAGCTACTCAAAAAATGTGCAACTACATACACTTTACCCCCAGGACTAATAGTAATGTTTCTCCCAAAATCATCATGATTGGCACCCCCTCCTCGGATGGCCCATACTGCCTGCCCCTTTGAATTATATTTGACTACATATATATCCATATGATGTGTACTTTGCAACCTCAGATCATCAAAGTGAATATCGGTCTCATACCCCCCGGTAAGGTAAACTTCTCCAGTATTACTTATATGCATTCCGTGATTAATCTCCCCATTCCTTCCCCATATATTTCTGGCCCACACCAATTGCCCTTGTGGAGAATACTTGGCCAGGTAGAGGTCTGATGGCCCTTTGATGTTGTTGAAAACATTGCCATTGAAAAAGGGTGTTGTCCTTTTTCCTACCGCATAAATATTGTTCATACCGTCGACACCTACGTTTGAAATATCCCTTGGCATGACCTTAATCCAGTCCAGATAACCTTTCTTATTAAACCGGACCAGATAGCCATTTTTCTTTAGAGTTACTTTCTGATTATGCGTTATCATGGTTCCTTCTCCATACAAAATGTTAAATGCAAGCACTGTGTTTCCATCTTTATCTACAACCATCTCTGCTATCTTTCCTCCTATGAAAGTTACTCCCCATGCAAAATCACCTTTTGCACTAAACCCTGCCAGATAGATACCTTCAGCACCATCAACACCTACACTATGGTTTCCGAAATATATAGCTCCACTATAATTACCTGCTATATATACATTATCTTCACCATCAACGTCCGTCTCCTCCAGCCCTTTATACCATACATTCTCTCTGCCGGTAACCCGCCAGACTTCCTTATCGGAGGTACCGACAGGCTGAAACGAACTATTATCTATACTATAGGTGTAGGGTGCCTTACCTCCTGTAATGCTAAGACTGCGTGTATCGTTTGTGCAATCCTCCTGCTGCAGACTAGCTTCGAGAGTATTAGGTTGTTCGACAATGGTATTTGCAAAGGCCTTCTTTCCTTCACTATCTGTTACCTCCAGGTGGTAAAAGCCGGCTGATAATCCTGAAATATCTTCGGAGGAGGCTCCGTTGCTCCACTGAAAAGTATAGGGAGGGACTCCTCCGGACATGGTTAGATCGATACTACCATCAGAGCTTCCACTACAGCTTATATTAACCACCTCAAGCACAGGACCTGGTGCAACTGTATAGCTGACAGTATCAGAATAGTAAACAGTACCATTAGTATCGGTCATCATCGCATAGAGCAAATTCTCCCCTGGCACCAGAGTCATATTAATGGGAGAATACGGCATTGAAGCCCTCTCTAGAAGATTGTTTTCGTTGATTACATTTATATGCACTTCTTCTATTAATATACCTGCCGACTTAAATATCAATCTGGCTTGCCCTTCTACATTTTCTTTAATAGCATTGTCATATTTTTTGTTTCCAAACCATTGCAGAGAGGCCTCGTTGCCAACAATAAGCACTTCTCTGAGTGCGAAATCACCACCAAAAGTATTCGGAAATGAAATGAACTGAACGTTTTGCTGCTCCATAAAGGCATTCAATGGAATTTTTACTTTAAACCAACCGTCACCAAGACTATCAACGTTATTCAAGTAGTTTCCTATTACGGCACCTCCTTTATCGTTTAGGCGAAATTCTATATGGTTCCAATCTGCAACGGAAAAATTCTTCAGAGTTAAATGAAGGTACTGGTATCCTGAGCCGGACAGCAGGAGCGGGTTGGCCGTGTATACTGCGTACTCATCATAACCAAGTTTGACAGCACCATATTTATCACCACCGCTGACCAGCATGTAATCCAGCTCCGGCACTCCTGAAATGTCCAGAATACCCCTAAGTTTGCGTGTTGCAATCTTTTGTTTATCATCCAACCTCAGTTTTATGGAGGGAGGCCCTTCTATTAACTTACTGTATGGAGACTCTTCCGTAGCGCTGTAAACTTTTACTCTGTATTGATAGCTTACTCCATTCTCAATATTATTGTCTGTATAACTATATATTTCTGCCGCAAGGTCTGCTATAACCTGGAAATCACTATGCTGTGCCTGCCTGCGCTCAACAATAAAGCCTTGATGTCCACCTGCCGGATATTCCCATGAAAATGAGATAATTGCCGGAGATATTTGAACAGGTTTAACGTTTGCCGGAGGAATTAAATTCTGTGCCTTGACGGGTGTATTACACAACCACGTCAATAGTATTAATAAGGGTACCAGCGCTTTCATATCTTTTGTATTTATTGGTTCATAGAAAAGGGTTAAAAATTTACTTTGAGAAAGCAGTGTGCAACTACAGGCAAGTATTTTTACGCTTCGCTTATTTCTACATATCAAGCACTTACAGAACTTAGAAAATTTTCTATCTCTGGCAAAATCACCTCAGTTTGCCGCAGAAAATCCACATCACGTTTTTTCTACCTGATACTATTTTAATGTAGGTTTTGGACTATATATTAAATTTAAGAAGAAAAATATCGAGAACGCGACTCGCGTTGTATTTATCACTTTTTCTCTGTGGTTGAATTGCAAATTATATGCCCTTGCTGTATGTTTTAACAGATATTAAAGTTGTGCCAAACTTTATAAAAAAAGAGAGTTTCAAAAACGAAACTCTCTTTAGCAGCAGGTTTTAAAAATAAAATATTGTACCGCTACATTTTAACGACAATCTTCCCGGTAGTATGCCCTGTTTCTATTTGTTTAAAGGCATCATTGATATTGTCCAAGTTATACTCTTTAGTAATATTAACTTTTAATGTACCGGCTTCAACCATTTCTCTGATATGATCCAACTGGCGTGCATTGGGTTCTGTAAATACAAAATGGAATCTGATATGATCAGGAAGTCCGTCCCCCTGATTAGTGATGGATATGAGTCGGCCGCCTTCTTTTAAGCTTCGGGCACCTTGCAGTGTGGCACCTCCACCTACCGCATCAAATACCAGATCAACTCCATCCGGCACTATGTCCCATATTACCTCTTCTATTTTCTGGGATTTATAATCCAGGCAATGGTCAGCACCAAGTTCTCTGAGGTAATCATGATTTTCCTTGCTTGCAACAGCCACCACCTGGGCTCCTTCATACTTGGCCATCTGCACAGCAAACGAACCTACGCCTCCTGATGCTCCCAAAATCATTACCGTATCATCAAGCTTGACCTTTCCTACTTCAAAAAGACACTGGTAAGCAGTGAGACCAGCCAAAGGTATGGCCCCAGCCTCCTCAAAGCTAATATTTATCGGTTTTTTGGCCAGATAGCTTTCGGGAACAGATATATAATCTGCAAATGTACCATGATTATTTAGCTCCGGCCTGCGGGCATATGCAAATACTTCATCTCCAACACTGAACCTCCTGGCTCCATGGCCTCTTTTTTCTACTATGCCGGCCATATCCCACCCTAGAATCATGGGAAATTCATGAGGTAGCCTATCTTTCATATACCCCTGAGCCAGTTTGGCATCTACGGGATTTACTCCGGAGGCCTTAATTTTCACGAGCACCTCCCCTTCTTTCGGTTCAGGCGTAGGTTGCTCTTTTACAGACAATTTGCTTCCAAACTCTTCTAATATTGCAGCTTCCATAGAATAATTGTTTAATGGTTAGTTGTAACAAGAAGGCGCGAACAGATATCTCGCACCTGAATACTAACAGGCTCATGTTTGGTATGGTTATGATTAATCTGTAATTATTCGGTTTAAACTCACAGTTTACTGTTCGTAGTACACTTTTTACAGCTCACTCTCTACATTTTTACTGATCACCGAAATGCCACTCTTCCATGTAATCGTTTTCCAGAACTCTTACTCAGCACCACATTATAGATACCCGCCGGCAAGTTCCCGCGTTCTATAACGGCTCTGTCAAATATTCCGTCTATTTGCTTTACTACGCGGCCACTGAGATCGATCACTTGCATCTGGTACTGGTCTCCATCGGGGCTGAACGTGACGCTGATGCGGTCATGTGCGGGATTGGGGTAAAACGTTAGGTTACCGGCTTCTTTAAAGCTGGCTGCTACATTTGAAGTAACTTCCATGGCAGTACCTTCCTCAGCGTGCCGACCTGCCATATTTAATGACTGACCTGCGGAGCAACTGCCGTCATTTTCGACCCTTATCTGATAATACAGTGTAAATGGAGAAGGATCCAGATCTGTAAAGGTATGGAGATAGTCGGGTACGCTGGTCAGTAACTCCATGTTGGCAGGTGACGAACCGCGATAAATCTTAAAGCTGTTGTAATCAAAACCCTCATAACCATCCCAAATTAGATTGATTTGCCCCAGGTTGCCTTCATTTACCGTAAGGTGCATGGTGCGGTGGGGATTACCGAAAGCTGATTCGTTTCCACAGCCGTCGATACCGGTTACTACATATTGGTAGCCCCTTTCGAGGGTAATGGCCGTAGAGTCTAAAAACTCAAATACATCCTCTCCTGTCGAACCGACCAGTTCGTATTCACCAGTTGCGAATGTTTCCTTGTAGATATTGTAGGCAACTACAGGCTCATTTTGCTCACCCGACGTAAAGTACAAGTTGTTGCCGTTGTGTCCAGATGTGATATAGCAGATGGAAGGTGGAGCGGGTGGTAAATCTTCAAAGGTAAGGTCATAGAGGGTAAAGGAACAGACATTGTCATCCTTGACTGTAATGTACTGGTTTTCGGGAGCAATGGGTATAGATTGTTTCATGGGAGCTCCATATTTTATAATAGATGCTCCTCCCAAAGCGTTTTTCATAAGCAGATGGTTATCCCGTGTAGTCGCAATGGGCGTATTATTGTTATTCTCATAATCATACTCATCCAGCTCCCTTAACGAATGCAGGTCTCCTGAATAATCGAATTCGAATAAAACGTTATCATAATAGCGAAAACGGTCAAAATCCTCTCCTTCTCTCAGGATTAAAGTAAAGCCTTGCGCTGACAAATAAATCCTGTCCCACAGCGTAACCAGGCCATAGGCGTTATCCACATCCAGGAATCCCGCTTCAAAATATGGCCTTGCCCAAAGAAAGGTGCCATCCTTACTGTCGAGCATCAATAGTACCTGCTCAGCCTGGGATGAAATGTATTCTCCAAATTTACCGTGGTTGCCATTAAAAGTAATTGTGGCAAACACGTGCCCCTTACCATCTTCTGTAATAGTATATCCGGTATCATCATTATTCGAGTCACCTCCCGATTGGGCCCATAATACTTGCCCATCATTATTAAGCTTAGCTATGTAGGCATCGTCAAGGCCTGATGCCTGCAATTTCAGACCTCCAAAATCTATGTCACCTGAAAAACCTCCTACGATAAAAATGTTTCCTCCCAGGTCAATAAAAATATCGTTGTTCCTTTCCCCTAACTTTCCTGAAATGTCTTTCTTCCATTGCAATTCTCCGGCCCGGTTAAGCTTTGCCATATACAGATCAGAAACACCATTTCCTGTAGTGGTAGAATAAAACTGTCGCCCGACAGCATATATATTACCCGATGCATCGGTTATTATATGGCTAAGGCCAACGCCAAACTCCTTTATCCATTGCAAGTTACCTTTCTGATCATGATGGACTAAATATGAACCTTTGGCTAATCTTATGCCGGATGGGATCAGGGAAATATAATTACTATTTACTTCAATAATAAAGGTACTATTGCCTTCCTGGTCTACAGTAATATCCGGGGATAAACTGCGGCGATATTCATTGGGTTCATTATCTTCCGAATAAACTGCCCATGCAAACCCTCCAACAGAGTCTATTTTAATTAAATAATTACCTTTTTTGTCTATTCCTCCTACCGAGTGACTACCGAATTTAAGCAGCCCATTGTATTCTCCTGCAAAATACACGTTGTTGTGTCCATCCTCCGCTATGCCTGTTGTGCGCCAGATATAGCCTTCCCTACTGCTAATATTGCTGTTTTGAAAGTTCCAAACCTCCTCTTTGTCAACAGTTCCCAATTTTTCGAAAGCAGCTCCGTCTACACTATAGTGGTAAGAGCCGCTGCCTCCATAGACATTTAGAAAAGCCTGATCATCGTAACAATGATCCCTGGAGAGTCCTGCACTCATGCTATTTGGCTGCTGCACCTCAATGGTTGCTTCAATAGTTTTATGAAGTGAATCAGTCACTTGTATGCTATATAGGTCTGCCGCCAAACCTGTTACATCCTCAGTAGTTGCGCCATTGCTCCATGCATAGGTAAATGGAGGTGTACCTCCTTCTACAGTGATATCGATGCTTCCATCAACGCCTCCATAACAGCTAACAGGCTGAACGGCATACGTCAGCCCATTGGGCAAATCAAAATTTACAGTGTCAGAGTAATACGTATTGCCGGATTTGTCAGTAACTACACCCAACATTTTGTTTTCGCCCTGCAATAAAGCAGGATTAAAGTAATGATAAAGCATTGAGCTTTGTATCAGGTCATTTCCCTGGGTCAACATTTTAAGCCTTATTTCATCGACAAATACTCCATCGTTGGCAAATATCAGTTCACTTTGAGCTGGCTGGTTATCTTTTCGGGCATTGTCAAATTTTTCGCTGCCAAACCATTGCAGAGGCTCTTTATCTCCTGTAAAGGTGATATCCCTTATGCCTATGTTGGCGTTGAAAGCATGTGGAAGTACCATGTGGCTGATAGGCGCCACAGGTTGCAAGTCTTTAAGAGGTATATTAATCCGGAACCAGCCGTCTCCCAGGTCTTCCGCACCTGCAATGTAGTTGCCAATAATAACCTTACGGTTGGGGTACTCTTCATTCAGGCTGAGCATCATTTGGTTCCAATTGGTTGACCCGAGATCCTTCAAAGTCATTTTCAAAAACTGAAAGCCTCCTGCTTTCAAGTCTGCAACTTCTTTAAAAACAGCATTTTCATCATAGCCGAGTTTAGTAGCAGCATACTTACCTGCACTGTTGATTTTTAAATAATCAATTTGAGCTTTCCCTTCAACCTCAAACTGAACCCGCACATTTGTGGGCCGAATTTTGCCCCCATCGTCAATACTTAAACTTACTGCCACAGGATCCTGGGCATAAACTGACAGGCACGCGCAAACACTGCACACACCGCATGCGATAATTAAAGCCAATTTTTTCATTTTGTTGGTTTTTTAGTTAGATATCATTCTCGGAAAGGTTAGATAATAATATGATTTTAAATAAAATTAAAAAAATATAATCATATTATACAATTTTTAAACAAATAAATAATAAATTTATATATCCGAAATTAGCTCAAGAAATATTTATTGTGATATTTAAACGATAGAATATCAATACTTTAACTACTTCGTAACGCAGTCCGACTTCTTCAGTTTTTACTGTAACTTTGTTCTGAAAATTTAAAAAAAGAAAGACTTGAGCACACCACATATCGGATCGACAGAGGATACTATTGTAGCATTGGCAACAGCCCCTGGTGTAGGCGCCATTGCAGTGATCAGGCTATCAGGAAACGACGCTATAAAGATCTGCAACAAAGTTTTCAAAGGTAAAGACCTCGAAAAACAGGAATCTCACACCTTACATTACGGTACTATCCGGGATAATGATAAAATCATAGATGAAGTGGTGGTATCCTTGTTTGTAGCCCCAAAATCATTCACTAAAGAAAATGTGGTAGAAATCTCGTGCCATGGCTCTCCATTCATTGTAAAGCAGGTGATTAAGGTACTGCTTGCCAACGGAGCGCGTCTGGCACTGCCCGGTGAGTTTACCAAAAGAGCATTCCTCAACGGACAGTTTGACCTGGCCCAGGCCGAAGCTGTCGCTGACTTGATCAATTCAGATTCTGCCGCCTCCCACGAAGCAGCACTAAACCAAATGCGTGGTGGTTTTTCTGAGCAGATCCGCCAATTGCGTGAAGAGCTGATCCACTTCGCTTCTATGATAGAACTTGAACTGGACTTTGGCGAGGAAGACGTAGAATTTGCTGACCGCGATGATCTCAAGCAACTGATTAATAACCTTCTGAAAGTGATCAATGTACTGATCGATAGCTTCGACCTAGGCAATGTGATCAAAAACGGCGTACCTACGGTTATTGCTGGCAAGCCCAATGCGGGCAAGTCCACCCTGCTCAATGCCCTGCTTAATGAGGAGAAGGCTATTGTCTCAGACATTGCCGGCACTACCCGTGATTTTATTGAAGATGAGATTAACCTTGGAGGTATTGCTTTCCGCTTTATAGATACAGCGGGTCTTCGCGAAACTACAGATACTATTGAAAAAATTGGCGTCGAACGTACTCAGCAACAGATGAAAAAAGCTTCACTGATCATTTATATGATTGATATGGCCAATGACAACCTGGTGGATGTAAACCGTGACATCAATAAGCTCGAAAACCTCGGCATACCTTTTATAGTAGTGGGCAACAAAGAAGACAGAGCTCAGCCTGACTTAAAAGCCGCCATTAAGAAAATCAACGGCTCCGTACTGATATCCGCAGCAACCAAAGAAAACCTGGATGCACTCAAAGACCGTATCCTGGAAGTGGTAAACCTCGACAACTTCAAAACCGGTGATACTATTGTGACCAATATCCGCCATTACGACAACCTGCTCAAAACCCGTAATGCGCTCATGGATGTATTAAACGGTCTGGACAGTAATATTACAGGAGACTTTCTGGCAATGGATATCCGCCAGTCATTACACTATCTTGGTGAGATTACCGGTGAGATTACCACTGACGATCTTCTGGCAAATATATTTTCGAAGTTTTGTATCGGAAAGTAATTACTTTTCAGATAGTACGCTAAACCCTTCTTTTACTTGCTTTTATAGGGTTTTTACTTCTTTTTCTTGTTGCTAATTTGCCCTTATTTTCGTATCTTTCGTTACTAATTTGTTGCTAATAGCTCTGATTTTGTTGTTAGCAACAAATATTTGAAGGACTGGGGAGATTATGTTACATACAGATACATCCTGATACAAAGGGATACACTCTGATACATAATCAAGCCTCCAACGGAAACATCATGAGCAGCAACATTCGAGTTCCTAAAATCTGTCAGCACTGCGGTAACGAGTTTATCGCTAAGACTACTGTTACTAAATTCTGCAGTGACACCTGTGCTAAGCGTGCCTACAAAAAACGCAAGAGAGATGAGAAAGTACAGGAAGTAGCCCCTACCGTAATTCAGAAAAAGGAATACAATCAGGAACAAGTCAAAGACAAAGAGTTTCTCAGCATTGCAGAAACCTGCAAACTACTTGGAGCCAGCCGAATGACCCTTTACCGTCAGATCAAAGACGGCAAAATCAATGCAGCTAAAATTGGTAGCCGTACCATCATCAAGAGAGAAGAAATCGAAAAACTGTTTCAGGCATGAAAGTAACACTCAGAAAACGCAATCAGGGAGGCAAAACAAGTTTATACCTTGATTACTACCACAAAGGGAAACGTAAAACCGAATACCTCAAGCTCTACCTTGATCCCAAAGCCAAGACCAGGGAAGAAAAGGAAGTCAATAAAAAGACGCTACAACTGGCAGAGACTATCCGAGCACAGCGACAAATCGAAATCCAAAACGGAGTGTATGGATTCCGTGACAATGAGAAAATGAAAGGCAGCTTTCTGGCTTACATTGAAATGCTGGCAAACCAAAGACAAGACAGCCCAGGCAATTACGGCAATTGGACAAGCATGCTCAAACACCTAAAGGCGTTTTGCACCTATGAGGTTACTTTCTCTGATGTAGACAGGCAGTTTATTCAGGATTTCAAATACTTCCTTGACAAGAAAGCCATAGCACACGGCAATCAGAAACTATCTCAAAACTCCAAGTACTCCTACTTCAATAAACTGCGGGCAGCATTGAAGCAAGCAGTAAAAGACGGAATACTACCTACCAATCCGAGTGAAGGAGTTGACGCTTTTAAGCAAGGCGAACCAGAAAGAGAGTTTTTGACAATGGAAGAGCTGCAAGCTGCAGCCAATACAGAATGTGAAATTCCACAACTCAAAACCGCATTCATATTCTCATGCCTTACTGGCCTTCGTTGGTCAGATATAAACAAGCTCGTTTGGTCAGAAGTACAGCACTCTAAGGAAAACGGCTATTATATCCGATTCAGGCAGAAAAAAACCAAGGGAGCAGAAACCCTCCCTATCTCAGAACAAGCCTTCGGACTTTTAGGAGATAGAACCGAACCAGAGGACAGGGTATTTGTAGGGTTGAAGTATTCAGCCTGGCACAACCTGAAACTACAACAATGGATGATGAAAGCCGGAATCTCCAAGACGATCACTTTCCATTGTGCCAGACACACCTACGCTACCTTGCAGCTTTCAGCAGGTACGGATATTTATACAGTTTCCAAACTCTTAGGACACAAAGAACTGAAAACAACACAGGTCTATGCAAAAATCATAGATGAGAAAAAGAAAGAAGCAGCCAATAAAATCCAACTCGACTTATGAGCAACCAAACCAAAATACTTGATGACATTCTCTACCAGAAGCTACGCCCCTGGTTAGATCAAAACAGCTTGGATCAAAAGTTTGCCTCTAAGATTTCCACCGTCAGGTCCGTGAGTACGGACTATCCTTTCAAATATGAAATAGACTTTCTCCGACCTACCGACAACAAAACCAAGTATTACAACAAACTCATCCTGAACAATACCAAAGAGGAATGCACCAAAATCGTTAATCTGATTCAGGAGGATGATAACGAGAAATTGATCAAGTATTGGTTGGAAGACACACTCAACAAACGCATTAAGACCCGATTAAAAGACATTGGAAAGCTCATTAAAGAAAAGGACTATGCCCTTTCCTACATAGATCCGAAGAAAGCCAGTTTCGAATTGGATCAAACTCACAAGGCAAACACATTCATTATCCAACTATTGAAGCTCGCATACATGCAGCTATACTTGGAGATTCAAGCAGCCTTCGGTAGCTATATTGAAGACAAACTCATTGTTCAGGATTTCTACACACAATTACTATTTGAACCCGTACCGGATGAAACCTTCATCAAAGAGATTCAGGTAATTGAAATAGAAGCCAAACCAGAACCCAAGACAAAACGACTACAGTCCAAAACTCCAAGTTCTTTTTATTCCTTTACTTATAAACAATTCAATACCAACCCCGACAAACTCGCTGATCTTTGGGACAGTTTGAAACTCAACAACCTAATCAGTAAGCACACCACACTGGTAAATTTCAAAAAAGTATTCTCAGGCAGTGAGGTTAAAACCCCTGTGCAATGGACAGGTAATATCAGTGAGCTATTCTATTTCATCAAATTGATCTACTCAGACCATAAGCTGGTGGAAGACCTCAGACAAAAGCAATGGGAAGTGACTTGCCAATGCTTTGTTGATGCGGACGGCAACCCGTTCGAAAGGTCAAAGTTTAGGTCACTAAAGCGACCTAACCTAACAGGTGACACGATTGAAAAGGTAGTAGCCCACCTTATTTGATTCACTCTGCACTATACTCCTGTTATCTTTTTTCTGTTTTTCTTTAGTCCTCTTTTTCCCAAAAAGTGGACTTTCTCTTTTTGTCTCCCACTCTGCACTCTGCACTCTACACTACACCACGCTTTAAAGCCTCCAAACGCTCTTTTTGAGCTTCTACTTTAGCATCGTATTCGACAATCGGATATGACTTTTGGCCAAGAGTCCATTCATTAATTCTTAACAGAATAAATCATGGACGAAATATTAGAACGTCTTGATAATCTCCAACGCATGATTGAAAGCCAGGGGATTTACACGAAAGAAGTTTTGAACTTCAATGAGGCTTGCCAGTATCTGGAGCTTTCACAATCTCACTTGTACAAATTGACAAGTGCAGGGAATATTCCACACTACAAGCCCAACGGGAAAAAGCTCTATTTCAAGAGAACAGAGTTAGAAAGCTGGTTGCTTCGCAACCGCAATTCCACTCAGGAAGAAATAGACCGAAGAGCAGCAGACTACCTAATCAAGAAAGGGAGGGTAAAGCTATGATTGAGGTATTAGATATGCTCCTGAAACTATCTCAGGACGTAAAGACGATCAAGGCTTACCTCCTCAATTCTCATCGCTCCAGATTGGAGCAATTCAATGATGAGTGGATTGATGGACAGGATGTAATGCAAACGCTGCATATCAGCAAACGCACATTGCAATCCCTTCGGGATAGCGGCACACTCCCTTATAGCCGAATCAATGGAAAGTTCTATTACAAGGTTTCCGATATGGAAGCTCTGTTGGATTCTAACTACTCACCTTCAAAATCAAAGCATTATGGAGATCAGTAGAGAGGCCATATTGAGTAAGACACACTACGGGCTGAACATATGTGCCTATGTGCTACGCCAGTACTATCAAGGTGAAACAGTCCTTTCCCTTTCGGGAAGGGTCTGTAATCCTACCAAGAACCCATTCAATGAGGACAAGCCTACATTGATGGTCCAGGTAGTTGACAATGTGGCAAGCCACACAGACGAAGAAGATGCAATCCATGATGGCAATGTCTTCGATTTTGCTTCATTGCATTTCAAACTCGAAGGGCAAGCCCTTCTCGATAAGATCAATGAAGAGCTTTATTTGAGAATTGGTAAAGAGAGAGGTTTTTATAATCAGGTAGAGTCACAACCTACGGTTGTTGTTCAGGAGATCAAGAAGCCCACACCACCAGTATTCAGCTATTTTCAAAAGCCTGTTACCAATATCAAACCCACTCGCCAAGTCTCCTTAATTGAGGTGTACCGCCTCATTAAAGGCAATGACTTTGCTACGTGTACAAGTACACTTCGCAACATGAGTGAAATCAAGGAAGCAAGGAAATACAAGGCTTTCAATTTCGATTACGTGACCTTTTCAGGCACTTTCTCTAAGAGGAATGACGCAAACCTCCAGAAGCATTCTGGTTTGCTCACAATCGATTTTGACCACATTCAGGACATTGCTACACTCAAGGCATCATTGCTCAATGACCATTACTTTGAAACGGAGCTGTTGTTTATCTCTCCTTCAGGTGATGGGTTGAAATGGGTGATACCAATTGACTTGACTCAGGCAAAACACCAGGACTATTTCAAGGCAGTGGCAAACTACGTTTCCCACACCTACCAAATCGAAATAGACCAATCGGGCAAGGACATTTCCAGAGCATGTTTCCTACCCCACGACAAAGACATATTCATCAACCCAAAATACATATAGGTTATGGAGCGAAAAACATTCAATCCGCTGGAATGGCTGGATAAGCCAGAGCAGCAAACAAAAGTTATAGAGCAAACACATATCGAGAATACTACTTCAATGGAGGAAGTAGAAAGAATCATTCAATACATAGAATCCAATAGCACAGATATTACCTCCGCTTATAGCGATTGGGTAAACATCGGCTTTGCCTTTGCAGATGAGTTTGGTGAGTCAGGCAGAAACCTATTCCACCGAATCAGTCAGTTCTATCCTGATTATTCCTCACAGGAATGCGATAAGCAGTTTGACAACTGCCTAAAAGCAAATGGTCAGGGCGTTTCATTGAAAACCTTCTTTTATCATGCCAAGCAAGCTGGCATTCCTTTGGCTTCTCCAAAAGCAGAGCCACAGATCAGGAAGCACACCAATAGCTCTGTAGGTCGAGAACCATCCATCGACCAAATAACAGAGGTTAAAAACGAACCTGAGCAAATGCCCACCTTTCCTAAATCCCTATTTCCTGAACTTCCTGAGTTTCTGCAAAAGGTGGTACAGGTTGCCAGTTCTGATGAGGAAAGAGATATACTACTGCTTGGATCACTTGCAGCGATCAGTGCATGTTTACCCAAAGTATCAGGCATCTATGATGGCAAAAGAGTTTACGCCAATCTCTTTCTATTCATTACCGCCCAGGCATCCGCAGGGAAAGGTCGTTTGGTACATTGTAGGCAATTGGTCAATCCTGTTCACAAAGAGTTTCGGGAACAAGCCAAAGCACACAAACAACATTATGAATTAGAGTTAGCAGAGTACAATGCCAATAAAGGTAAAATTGAAGGAATTGAGAAACCAGCCAAGCCACCTGAAAAAATGCTCTTTATCCCTGCAAACAATAGTTCTACTGGAGCTTATCAATTATTGGGTGATAGTGATGGCAAAGGACTCATCTTTGAAACTGAGGGCGACACATTAGCCCATGCCTTCAAGAGTGATTATGGCAATTACAGTGACGGCTTTAGAAAAGCCTTTCACCACGAAACCATCTCCTACTACCGTAGGACTGATCGTGAATATGTAGACATAGAAAGCCCTTGCCTTTCTACGGTTTTGTCTGGTACGCCCAAGCAGGTATCAGCACTCATCCCGAATGCTGAAAACGGGCTATTCAGCCGTTTCATCTTCTATTACATGAATGTTCGCCCTGTGTGGAAGAACGTGTTTGCTTCGCAAACTACGAACGGATTGGATGACTATTTTGATGCTCTGGGAAATGACTTCTTTACCCTTTACAGTTCATTGAAGATGAGCCAAGACATTCAGTTCTTTCTTTCAGCCGATCAACAGGATCAATTCAATACGTTCTTTGGTGAGGTACAGGAAAAATACATGAGCATTCAGGGCATTGACTACATGGCGACCATCCGAAGATTGGGACTAATTGCCTATCGTTTCTGTATGATATTCTCCGCTTTGCGGATCATGGAGACGGGCGAAACATCATCTAAGATGATTTGTGAAGAAAGAGACTTTCAAACTGCACTGGCCATGATTCGGGTATTGATCAAACATTCCAGCAAAGTGTTTAGTGAACTCCCGGAGGACACACCCAAACCAAAACGGCTAAACAGGAAAGAGAAGTTTCTATCTCAGCTACCCAAACGCTTCAATAGGCAAAAGTATTTAGAGACAGCTACCAAGCTCAATATTCCTCACAAAACTGCCGAAGGGTACATTACCGATTTCTGCAAGTCTGGTCTCGTACATCGTGAATCTCAGGACAACTATATCAACACCTCCATTGAGGATGTTGAGGATATTCAGGATGCTAAGGACTGATGGTCCTTGGTATCCTCAGTTTCCTGAGAATCCTTATTTGTATTTAATGGTTTTATTTTCTTTTTCTAACCTTTTGATTTCTTATATTTGACAAAAAGTGACAAGTCAATAAAAAGATAATGAACTATCTCGGTACTAGACTTAGAGAGCTACGAGAATCACAAGGCTTATTACTCAGACAAGTAGCAGCCCAGATTGATGTAGATACAGCTCTCATGAGCAAATTGGAACGTGGGGAGAGAAGAGCACAACGAGAGCATATTATAAAGATTGCCACTGCTCTTCATGCCAATGAAAAGGATCTCACAATTCTTTGGTTGGCAGACAGAATTAAAGATGTGATACAAGACGAGCCTCAGGCAAATGAGGCTTTAGAAATAATAAGAAAAGAGATTAAAAAAAATGAGCATTAACATCCTCAAATACGAATCAGATGTTTGGCGTACAGCCGACTTACTCATAGGTGCAGGAATCAAGCAGAGTGATTTCCCTAAATACATGATGCCCTATTTCGCTTTGCTCATGGTAGAGAGCCGATTGATCAGGGAAGCCCAGAGACTTGAAGAAGAAATTGGAAAGGATAACATTGATGATTTTGTAGAAGAGTTTCAGCTTGCTGGACTTGGCTATAATGATTACATCATTCGCCAGGGCAAATCCCTCAAAGACATTTGCAAGAATGACAAAGCCTTTGATTCTGATTTTCACCTATACCTGAAATCATTCGATCCGGAAACCAAATACTTATTGGGTGTGGATAAAGGAACGGAAGAAGAAAAGTTCCTGGACATATCGGGCATTAGCGGACAGCTTAAAAAGAAACGAATCTTATTCGAGACGGTACAGGCATGGAGTGAAGTTGATTTGACGCCTTTCAACAACTCAGAAATCACTACGCTTGAAGAACACATCAAACGTAGATGGGCAGATATATCAGCAGAAACCGCAGGGGAGCAATATACCCCTGATGATATTATCTCTTTGATTTCTGAATTGATCGCCTCCAAGATTGAAGACAATGGCAAGTTCCTTACCATTTATGACCCGACTTGTGGGGGTGGAAACCTCCTTTTTGGTGTAGAGGATAAAATACAGGAAATGTTCAATCGCCCTACAGCTACCTACGGGCAAGAATGGAGTGATGCACTTTTTGCACTGGCAAAGATTGAAAGCCGTTTTAGGAAGGACACACTAATTGAGTACGGAAACACCCTCACAGAAATAGGTAAGTTCTTTGACAAGCAATTTCACATTGCAGTAGCCAATCCTCCGTATGGAGTGGACTGGAAAGGATATGCCAAAGACATCAAGAATGATACGACAGATCGTTTCGTTTCACTTCCCTCTATCTCTGACGGACAATTCCTATTTACCCAACACATTCTTTGGAAACTGAATAGCGAAGGAATGGCCGTAGTTGTTCATAATGGCTCTACGCTATTTAGTGGTGATGCAGGTAGCGGTGAAAGCAATATACGTAAGCACTTCTTTGACAATGATTGGGTAGAAGGTATCATTCAAATGCCAACGGATGAGTTCTTCAACACAGGCATTTATACCTATCTATGGATTTTCAATAAGAACAAACCTGCCGACAGAAAGGACAAAGTAATACTCGTCAATGCAAGTGAGCTGTATGAACCTCTAAAGAAAAGTAAGGGTAAGAAGCGAAAGCAAATGAATCCTGACAACAGAGCAGAGATCATCAAGGCTTTCACGGAGTTTAAGGATAACCATTTTACCAGGGTATTTGACAAGTGGCATTTCTACTACAACCGCCAGAGTATCATGCTCACTAATGTGGATGAAAATGGAAAGCACATTGAAATGCCGGTGAAAGAAAACAAAGAAGGTGGAAAAGTTGAAGCCAAATCAATCAAGCTATCTCCTACTCAGATTACTGTTGAGAGTGAGGAGAACATTACGATCACTGAGTTTACGATCACTGATTTTGACAAAGCCACATACAAAAACCTACAGCAGCGTTTTGACGAGGAAGTAAAACCAATGATTGCATCATTGGATTACAAGGAACAAACCTTGAAAGTGCAGACTGAAAAATCCACTTATTGGTATGATAGCGACAAGGATACACTCATAGAAGAAACGGACGGCAAGCAAACAGAAATAGGTTGTGGTAAAATAGTTATCAAATCCAGTTACAAGAAAGCCACCAAGACCAAAGAAGCCAGTATTGTCATAACAGCAGAACTCACCAAAGACCTGCAAAAAGACTATGAGATTATTCCTTACTCTCCTGATGAAGCAGAGAACCTTCAATGGATTGCTGACTTTATGGCTAAATACATCACCAAGCCTTTCGAGTACCTGGACAATGTGATCGGTGTGGAAGTAAACTTTAATAAGGTTTTCTATCAGCCTGAAATACTGAGAGAAGTTCCTCAGATAAGTTCAGACCTGGAAACCTTAGAAGGTGAGTTGGCAAATCTTGAAAATGACTTGGCTTTATGAAAAATTCAATCCAACAAAAGTTCATTGATCAAGAATATAGATGGTTAGGTTCACTGCCATCTCATTGGAAACCGAAGAGAATTAAGGATGTGTTTGGAGACTTTGGCAGTGGAACTACTCCTAAATCATCAAATCCAAATTACTACGATAATGGAAAAATACCTTGGTTAAATACTTCAGATTTAAATAATGACATTGTACTTGATACCAAGGTTAAAATAACAGATCAGGCATTAGCAGAATCTGGCTTAAAAATATATCCAGAAGGTAGTTTAGCAATCGCAATGTATGGTCAGGGTAAAACCAGAGGAACTGTTGGGCTGATTGATATTCCTTTTACTACCAACCAAGCATCATGTGTAATGCTTAAACCAAAAGGTATTTATCCGAAATATCTGCTGTATTGGTTCAATTACAAATATGACAGCATACGTGCTATCAACGTAGGTGCATCTCAGCCTAATATGAATCAAGACTTTATCAAGTTCTTGCAGATTCATTTTCCTCCATTGAGGGAACAAACAGCGATAGCAAATTACCTTGATACCAAAACCCGAGCCATTGATAAGAAAGTAGAACTTTTAGAAAAGAAGATCACCTACTATCAGGAACTGAGCAATAGCTTAATCAATGACACGGTAACGAAGGGTTTAAAAAAATCTGTTGTACTGGAGGAAAACGAACTGGGGTTTAAGACCCCTGCTTCTTGGCATAATTACAGATTAAAGGACTTGGGTAAGCTATACAGTGGACTATCAGGAAAGAGTGGTGATGACTTCAACCAGGACAATAACCCTGACAATAAAGGCTTCATTCCATTTACCAACATTGCCAGCAATACCTACCTGAAAAAAGATCATTTAGGCACTGTTGTAATTGGCGAAAACGAAAAACAGAATAAAGTCAGAAAAGGAGACCTTTTCTTTTTAATGAGTTCTGAGGGATATGAAGACATAGGTAAAACAGCAGCATTAGCAGAGGACATAGAAGAAACTTACCTAAATAGTTTTTGTAAGGGTTACAGATTGAATCATCGCAAGTGCAATCCTTTCTTTTTGAATTATTTACTGCTCTCAGATTATTACCGTCAACTCCTAATCATAGAAGGTAAAGGATTCACGAGAATTAATTTGAAAATGGAGAAGGTCAATGACTTTACAGTCATTATCCCAGACACCAAAGAAGAGCAAGAAGAAATAGTCGAGTTTCTGGATTCTAAACTCGATACAATCACCAAGATTATAAAAAATATACAGACCCAAATCATCACACTTAAAGAGCTGAGAAAAACGCTTATCAATGATGTGGTGACAGGCAAAATAAAAGTAACACAGGACTGAGATGAATGAATTAGACCTACAAGATAAATACCTCGTCAACTTCCTTTGCGAAAGACCTGACGGCCTTCGCTACAAGGAAGCAAAGGCAAATACCGTTTCGCCTTTGTTCTTCATCACAGAAGACCTAAAGCATTTCATTTCGGAAACAGACCTGAATAAAAGCAATTACCGCAAGCTCCTAAAGAAGTTCCCAAGTGAAAAAGACCTGCTAAACGCCTTTTGCCAATTCTTGGATGAAAAAATAAAGTCATCCATGAACATGGCTATTTTCATCAATACCAATAAATCCGTCACATTTGAAGGAATCAAGCTGCATCTCTTTTACCCGAGCGGTAGTGAGTTTGAAGAAGACAAGTTATTTGACCAAAACATATTCTCGGTAGTCCAGGAGTTGCCCTATATCTTTCGCTATGAGGGCAAGCAGCATTTTTCATTTCGCCCTGATTTGTCCTTTTTCCTGAACGGTATCTTTTTAGGATACAGTGAGTTAAAAAGCAACTGGACAAACCAAACGGCTCAGAAAAACGGCAGAAAGAAAGTAAGCAAAGACTACTTGAATGCAGTACAGGAATACCTGACCATTGCGGATAAAAATGACTTCTCACAAACCATCCGAAAGGACTTCCTGAAAGTATTTGAGAAAGCCATACACATTACCTCTACAGATATTTCAGAGACTTATGTCATCCGAAATATTTCCAATCACTTTGATGAAATCAAAAACACGGTTGCCAGTGGTAGCTATGATTTTGAAAACTATGAAAAGAAGGTTTTAAAGGACTTCAAGCCCTACCCACTTCGTAACAGAGAAGCCACAAAAACCGAGCGATTTGAGGAGGTGTTCAAGGCACTCTACGATAAGAAGATGATAGAGAAAGAAATTCTCTACTACAATTTCATAGAACGTGAACTCATCAAAAAGGAAGGCAGCAAAACCAAAGAATACAAGCACAATGATGGTAGACTTATAGCACCACGCCCAAAGCAAAAGTTTGGAACAGACAAAGTACTTTCTAAGATCAATGAGTTTCTGGAGCATGAAGATGAACCAGACTACTTCATCAATAAATTAGAGGCTGAGTTAAAAGCAAAGGGCATTGGTGAGAACCAAACCAAAGAACTCATTGCCAAACGCCAGAAGTACCAAAACAATAAAACAGTTTATTCCCTCCTGCTACAATATGCAGCAGGGTTTGGTAAGAGTAATATTATCGGCTGGACAGCCTTGCAACTCAAAGACCTTCGAAGAGAGGGGCTCTATGTGTATGACAAAGTGATGTTAGTGGTTGACCGTTTGCAGCTTAGAGATCAATTAGATTCTAAACTGCACAACATGAACATCCAAAAAGGAATGTTCATAGAAGCAACCGATAAGAAATCATTTATATCTGCTCTGAGTAGCGATAAACGATTGGTAGTTGTTAACCTACAAAAGTTCACCTCTGTAGATAATATCCTGGATGAATCAGTAGTAAAGAAGCTCTCCAAGCTACGTATTGCATTCCTGATTGATGAGATCCACAGAAGCAATAGTGGTGTTCAGCATGAAGAGATGATTAGTGTCTTTGATGAGCTGCAAAGCAGCTTTGATCAAAGTGAAGCGTACAAAAAACAGCACACTAAAAAGAACCTCATTGTCGGTTTCACCGCCACACCAAGCGATCATACATTAGCCCGATTTGGTGAGTTCAACAAATATGCAGAATCAGAAAAAATCTGGATACCCTTCGATAGCTATACCATGCGTGAAGCAATTGAAGATGGTTACATCTTAAACCCCATTAAAGGGATTGTTCCAGTTTCAGCTAAGATGTATTTTGAAATTCCAGATAATGAATTGGAAGGCTTTGAACGTGACCTTGGATATGGCTTTGACGAAATACCGGACAATACGGATACTGGCATAGATGAGTTTGGAAAGAAATATGCCATAAGAAAGAAGAAAATATACCTCAATACTCAAAGGATTGAAGCCATTTCGAAATTCGTTGTTGAAAGACTCCTTTCATCCGTCTATCACAACATCAGAGGTTCAGCCAAAGGTATGTTGGCGGTTTCTTCTATCCCTGCTGCCAAAAAGTATGCAGGTTTTATCAAGAAATACTATGCTGAACTCACCCAGCAAAAGAAGTATGAGCGTTTTGCTGATGCTCCGATATACATTGTATTCTCGGACAGCCAGGAACACGGAAGCTCCAATAGTCTAAATGGTGGGCTAAGTGAGGAAAAGGTATTACAGAACTTTGCGATCAAGAAGAATGGGTTAATCATAGTCGTAGATAAACTACAGACAGGTTTTGATGAACCCAAGTTGCATACTTTATTCTTAGACAAGGAGATCAGAGGCATCAACGCCATTCAGACCATCTCAAGGGTAAACAGGACTACCAAATACAAAAACGATTGTAAGATTGTTGATTTCTCCTACAAGAATGTCAATGTTAAGAATATCAAGGCAGCTTTTGAGCATTTCAGTAATGTAGTAGTATCGGATTTTGACCCATTGGGTGATGAAGATAAGCTGGCAGAGTTATATGCAGAGCTAAACACTCATTCCATTTTCACAAAGCATTTCCCTCAATTCAAAGAGTACCAGACTGACAACCCCGACATTACATTGATTCGGGCAATTGAAGATGGATTAGACAACTATATAAGAAATTCCAAAGAGGAAGCAAAAAAGCTAAAAGAGAAGGTTCTGAAGTACTTCAAAATCCTAAATCTGATAGAGTTCGTTATTGACTTAGACCCGAAATACAGTGAGTATTTACGACTAAAGTTTTGGCAGAAATACAATATGCTTTACAATCAGATCAATAAGCAAGATGAGATTATTGATGATGTAGAGATATACTTTGACAACAGGATTGGAATAGTAGCCCCAGCAGAACCAAAAGACAAACCAAATAAACCCAAGAACCCAAACCCAACAAGTTCAGACCAACCGAATAAGTACAAATACAACATTCTAAAGGTCATTGAAAAACGGAATCAGGAAGAAGAGGCTATTGCCGAATTGATTGCAGATTTCGAAAGTAAAATCAGTGGGTTATTTGAGTTCATCAAAGCAGATGAAACGGGTCAGCGTTTGATCGCTAAAATCAATGATGATGGTTCAGCCTTTTCACAAGAAGAGATTTACTCAGATTTTTCCAGACTTTACAGGAAATACACCATCAGGAACAAAGACTTAGGCGACTTCTTTCTACGAGAAACCAAGGACAACCTAAATCAATTATGTGATGACTTTGAAAGAACATTAAACATAAAAATCAATATGGAAGCAAACACAATTATTGCGAGCATTTCAGCCACTATGCAAGCGATTGACCTTTGGTTCAAATTTAAGGACAGAGCAAGGGCAAAAGAGGCATTTAACCAAGTGGAGGCACTTAAATCATCTCCTGCAATTCAGGAAGAGGCTTCACGTTTACAAACACTTATTCCAGTAGATATACTCGACACGTTTGAGTCAAGGGTTGATAAGTGTTTAAATAGGTACAGAGAAGTCATTAATTCAGATGGCGAATACTTGCCAGATGAGATAGATGAGGCTACAGAAGCAGTAAAAAAGTGTATCTGTCGTGAATTAAGAAGAGTACATAGCTTAAACGGTAGTATACCTGATGGAACACTAAATGATTACTGGAATCAATATCAATGCGAAAATTAAAATGGCAACAACAATTCACAATATTGAGATTCTAAGAGCCTATATATCAGGAGTTCTTGACAGAGCAAATCACCATGCTCACAATGTAAATGAAATAGCATTGGCTATTGCTGGAGGTATAATCTGGAGAACAACAGACAACATTCGTGTGATGTCACGAGAAGGAGAAATGAAGAATGTATTGTGGCTGCAGGTTGATAACAGGACATTGTGTTTTGCCTATAATCATGATACTGGAAATATAGAGGTACGAGAGGGTTCCATTCAAGGCAATGTGATCACCACGTTCAATAATGCTACTCCTCTGTCAGATGTAAAGACATTTTTCGAAAACCTTTAGAGACTATGGGAATATACGCCAACAAGAACGGAACAATCACACAGATCAAAGAGAAGCCTTTCAAACTCGAAAAGGAAATACAACAACTCTTTGAATCCAACCTCAATACCATCATGGGATTGGAGTTGGTAAAGTCTGAGTTCTCTATCAAAAACAAAAGGATTGATTCTTTGGCGTATGATGCTCAAAACAATGCTTTCATCATCATTGAATACAAAAGAGATAAGAACATAAGCGTAGTGGATCAGGGCTTTACTTACCTGAGTTTAATGTTGGAGAACAAAGCAGATTTCATCGTAGAATACAATGAATCGCTAAAGAAGCAACTAAAAAGAGATGAAGTAGACTGGTCTCAGACCAGAGTAGTTTTTGTATCTACCAGCTTCACGGAAAACCAAAAGTTGGCGACCAATTTCAAAGATATTGCCATTGAGCTATGGGAGGTTAAGCGATTTGAAAATGATACGGTTTCTATTACCCCAATAAAGAAGTCCAAATCAGCAGAAAGCATCAAACCACTAACACAGCAAAACAAAGAACTAAAGGCAGTACAGGACGAAATAAAGGTCTATACAGAAGAAGACCACCTCATTAAGCCTACAGAGGAAATTAAAGAACTCTACGAGTTAGTAAGAAATAGAATCATCACCCTTGCGGATGACATAGAGGTGATACCTCAGAAAATGTATATCGCATTCAGAAAGGACAAAAAGAACTTCTGCTACCTGCACTTACAAAAGAAGAATATCAAGATTTGGCTCAATGCCAAATGGGGTGAAATCAATGAACCCAAAGGCATTGCCTATGATGTATCAAACAAAGGTCACTACGGATATGGAGACTATGAAATTGATATGAAAGACGACAGCCAGTTGGAATACATTCTTAGTTTAATGAAAGAAACGTTATCAAATAATGGCTAAACTCTTATTCAACATACTCACCTTCAATCACCCACAAGAAGAACAAGTCTTCTTCTTTACGGATCAGGAACAAGAGAACCTCACAAGGATTCACAAAACCTTAGTTCCTACTGAGGTGATTGAAAAGTATGGAGAGCAGGAACATTATTACACTTCATTTACAGAGGAAAGACCTGATTTTTTAGCAGTACTCAAACCCACATCACCAGAATATCAAACCATAGTTACTGAAGATGGAGAAGAAAAAAGCGTACCAGTAGACAACTCTACTTTTTCATCATCAGTACTAAAACGCTATTACAACTCTCTAATTCACAATCATTTCAAATCAAAAGGGTTTCTGGTAAAACCCAACTTCATAAGTGATACAGAAATTTGGCTGGCAAGTGACAAACAAGACACAACCGGAGTTTACAAAATCTTTGATCGCTTCTCTCTCAAAGTACAGTTTAAGACGGCCACAAGAAGTTTAGAACTATTAGTAACATTTGAAGGAAAATCTAAAATCTTTAAGACTCCTATATCAGGTCTGTTAGAAGATGTCCCCATTGAGGCATTCAATTGGGTAGTTCACAATAAAGGGCTATATCGATATGAAGAGTTACCAGATGATGGAAGAAGAGAATACGACAAGGTTTATCCTGTTTGGAATTTTGACATAAGAGATGCCCTACTCCAGGAAACAGAAGCACCCGACAAGTCAAACCGATACAAGAAGTTCAAAACAGCCATTGACAAGTTTTACAGGAACTACCTGAATACGAATGAGTTCAAAAGCATTATTCCAATTGATGCTAAGGGGTTCATTTATGTAGATTCCAAGAGAGTTGGAGAAGTCTATAAGAGCAGCAATCAACTCGTATTTGGCAAAAAGCAGACAGGTAAAATCCCAATGTATGGCATTCGGGACAATGGGCCATTTGATTTAAGTCCAATTGTCAAAATCAACTTCTTCTTCATTTTGCATGAAGATGATCAGAATGTTGGTGCCATTATGCATAAATATTTTAATGGTACTCAACCCGGGTTTAAAGGACTCACTCAGTTTGTCCACGTACCATACCAACCCAATAAAGAACACGCAGTAGTATTTAAAGACCGTGAGAATCCTTGGCCAGAAATATACCAGGCCATCACTGATAAAGACTTTGATTCAGATATTCAATATTTGGCCATTTATATTACGCCAGTATCCAAACACATATCGGATAGATCAAGAAGACAGGTCTACTACAAGCTGAAAGAGTTATTGTTACAGAAAGGTGTCTCCTCTCAGGTGATTGACCCTGAAAAGGTACTCTCCAATGAAAAATACCATTTTAGTTTACCCAATATCGCTATTGCCATTCTGGCAAAGCTCAAAGGCACACCTTGGAGGTTAGGCACAAAGCTGAAGAATGAATTGATAGTAGGTGTTGGTGCATTTAAGCATACGGATGTAGATGTACAGTACATAGGAAGTGCATTTAGTTTCTCAAATACTGGCAAATTCAATCGGTTTGAGTGTTTCCAAAAAGATCAGACAGATGAATTAGCAGGTTCGATCCTTCGGGCAGTTAAAGATTATGTCAATATCAATTCCAATATCAGACGGCTGGTAATTCACTTCTTTAAGAGCATGAGCAGAGAAGAAATTGAGCCTATAGAAAACGGATTGAAGGAGCTTGATTTAGACATTCCGGTATTCATAGTTACAATTAACAAAACGGAATCATCTGATATAGTGGCATTTGATTTGGGATGGAAAGAACTCATGCCAATTAGTGGCACATTCATTAAGTTAGGTAAGAATCGATTTTTACTGTTCAACAATACCAGATACTCAGCAACAGAGTTCAATTTCAATGATGGTTTCTCATTCCCGATCAAGCTAAAAATTGAATGCACCGTACCTGAATTAGTGAATGACTACAGAACCGTCAAAGACTTGATTGATCAGGTCTATCAGTTCAGTAGAATGTACTGGAAATCAGTAAGACAACAGAACCTACCTGTTACCATCAAATACCCTGAAATGGTGGCAGAAATGCTACCCTATTTTGAAGGGAATGAAATCCCCGATTATGGAAAAGACAATCTTTGGTTTTTATAGGTAGTCCAAGAAAGCCCACGCACATTTGCCCTCCCTGACCTATGTGCTTACAGTCGGTTCTTTTCATTCGTTCGTACCTCTCTCTTTTCATTCACCCACTTACAGCACCCCACAGCAAGAGTATTCCCTCATTCCTTTTCGTTGCACTTCAATCCATTCAGTCACACACTTGCTTTTTCCCACCCTATCCCCAACGCAGGTAAAGCGGTGTTCGTCAGTCTTTCCGTTTTGTTCCGCAAAAACATATCTGCAAGGGTAAAATACACTCCCTACGGTCGCCCTTGCATATAGCGTTCACTTACCAGGTGGTTTGTGCTCCGGTAGGTGCTCACCACCTGCCGTTCACTTGTTTTGCTACACACACTTCTCTCCATCCTCACTTGCAGCTACTTCATCCCCCCAACCCCAATAAGGTGTTCGCTGTACTCACTTCAATGTTAAATTGGGGGTCTGTCGCTGCATGTGTTTTTGCTCGCCTGCGGGTCGCTGCGGGCTGATCGGGCTGTCATGCTTTTTGCATTTGATCCAGTGCCTACAGTAGCTTCATTTCAGTCTATCGTTCCTCTTTCCCTGCATTCAGCCACTTTCAGCACCCCACACAAGAGTAGCTCATTCATTACACTCCACATTTCATCACTACAATTCGATTGCTATTGATGCTCAAACTGAAAACCCACATTTGGTTGAAATTGGAAAATACCAAATGCTGCACCTCCACTTCAATATCATTATCCTTTAAAATACCGTTCTTCAATATTCCGTTTCATTCAATCGCTACACTTGCCTTTCCCGACCCCAAAGCAAAAAATCACGCCAGCCCTGTGTAGTTCCTACATAGCTGTAGTCGCCTTATCAGGCTTTACCTACAGCACCCTTGCTCCACTCGCAGACGGCTCGCATTGCAGTAGCTACGCCTTTGGTTTACCTGCGTTTCGCTCAACATCCCAACACACAGATCCCGACCAATTAATGATTGATAGACAGTTAATGAAATAAGTACCAATAAATCCAGACCAATAAAAAAAACGAGACAAGCAAAGTTAGGTGGGGCCGCTCAAGCCCAACCCTCAATCGGCTTATCAAGGTCAAGCCCTACGGGTTTTGAAAAAAATCTCCACCCTTTGGGTAGTATTTTCCTCAAAAACCTTGACAACCCGGCCATCCCCACCATATCAAGAGCTTTCTCTTTTCTTTTTTTCCCTTTTTTCTTTTCTCTTTTGAAAATGTCTGTGCGGAGCAGAGCGAGCATAATTCAAATGGCTTGCTATATGAAAACCTTTCGCTTGAAAACCCACAGACCAGAAACCCAATACGAAGAACCTCACTTCTTTATCCTGAATAAAGGATTGAACAGTGGAAAACCACTGAATGACCCTTGTCCAAATTGTTTTGTTTGCCTTACACTCAATGATGAGGATAGGGAATTTATGTACTGGCTATGCTTTGGATTGTGGAGGTCAAAATCATTCCATTGCTATCTGAAAGGTTCTGTTATACCATTTGTCACCATTGATGAAACTCGCAAGCTGATCCGACAAAGTGAGTCAGAAGCCAGCACCAAACAACAAGCATATGAAAAGGCGATTGAAGCACTCAGGCTATTGGAAATACAAGAGGAAAAAATCAAGGTCTCTATTAAGATGATCGATACCGCAAGGCAAGCAATCTTTCACAAGTTGATGAAAAGAACTGACTCAGGATAGAGCAGTAACCTGACAAAAGAACAGGGCAACAAAAGCAAAATAAAGCACAGTCAAGCAACAACACCGTTGCATGAATCTTCGCTCATTTCTTGTAGTATTTTAGATGGTATAGGGCAAGTCCATGGAAAGTCCGTGTCAAGTCCAAGTATTTGTTTAACCCCGTAAAATTTAAAAAGCAATGGGAAAAATTTCACAAGGTGTATTAGGCGGCTTCTCCGGCAAGGTCGGAAATGTCGTAGGTGGTACATGGAAAGGCATTGACTACATGAGAATCAAGCCTGCCAATGTTTCCAACCCAAGAACAGAAGGTCAGGTAGACCAACGTTCCAAATTCTCAACAGTTCTAAGGTTCTTGCAACCAATGACTGACTTCCTGAGAGTAGGCTTCAAATTGTATGCAAACAAGATGACACAGTTCAACGCTGCTATGTCATATAACCTGAATAATGCAATTACAGGAGCTTATCCAAGTTTCACGATTGACTATGCCAACGCATTGGTAACTCGTGGAAACCTCACGGTAGCAGCAGGTGGTGCAGCTTCATCCCCAGGTGCAGGAGATGTGCAAGTAACCTGGACAGACAATTCAGGCAGTGGATCAGCACTTGCCACTGACAAAGCCCTGGTTGTTCTGATCAACACTTCGAGAGATGAGGCAGTATTTACTACTGCAGGTGCAGATAGGTCAGCCGGTACAGAAACGATTTCAGTGCCTTCTGAGTACTCTGGAGAAGATGTTGAAGCCTTCCTTGGTTTTATCTCAGAAGATGGCTCTAAGGTTGCCAACAGCGTTTATTTAGGCTCTGTAACAGTTGCGTAAAGCGATTGATGTTTTCGATAAAAACCGCTTCCTTTGTGAGGCGGTTTTTTTATGCCCATACCCTTCATTTTTCCTTTACTTATCCCTTATTTAGCTGATAGTCAATGATATTTGTTGCTAATTCGTTTCTAACACTCAAGCAACAAACTGATTAACAGTGAGTTATATTTATCTCAAATATTTTGTATCGGGAAGTAATATATGCAGGCTGTCTGTCAGAAGTCAAACCTGGGTAGGACTAATCCATAAATACTGTAGCATAATTTTTTCATTTCAAAGGATGTTTTGAGGTTTTATTAAGAACTTAGTTATATGAACATAACGATTGAAAATATTATTCTTATAGGCTCAATACTGTTATTAATTAGTATAATAGCAGGGAAAACCAGTTACCGTTTTGGCATACCTACATTGTTACTATTCCTTTCGATAGGCATGCTTGCCGGGTCGGATGGAATCGGAGGCATCTATTTTGATAATCCTCAAATAGCTCAGTTTATAGGTGTAGTGTCTCTAAACTTCATTTTGTTTTCCGGCGGTTTAGACACCAGTTGGCAATCAGTTAAACCGGTTTTGAAAGAAGGAATAGCATTATCTACCGCAGGCGTATTGCTTACGGCAGTAGGATTAGGTTATTTTGTTTATCTCATCACAGACTTCAGCCTTTATGAAAGCTTACTTTTAGGCGCAATCGTCTCTTCCACAGATGCAGCAGCGGTATTTTCTATCCTAAGAGGTAAGAACCTGGCTCTTAAGAAAAATCTCAGACCTACATTAGAACTTGAAAGCGGAAGTAATGACCCTATGGCTTATGTATTAACTATTGCTTTCCTGTCATTAGTACAGCAACCTGAGAAGAGTGTTTTTTCTATTATTCCATTATTTTTACTGCAAATGGTTATAGGGGGAATAGCAGGCTTTCTTTTTGGCCGGCTAAGTAAAACTGTAATCAACAAAATCAAACTTGATTTTGAAGGGCTATATCCGGTGCTGACAATAGCCCTAATGTTTATAACGTTTTCTGCGACCGATGCCCTGGGAGGTAATGGTTTTCTTGCTATTTATATCAGCTCAGTTTATTTAGGGAATCAGAATCTGATACACAAAAAGACTATTATGAAAATGTTTGATGGTCTGGCCTGGTTGATGCAGATTGTTTTATTTCTTACTCTGGGTTTATTGGTTTTCCCTTCGCAGATTGTACCGTTTATCGGGGTAGGACTGTTAATCTCCATATTTCTTATCCTAATAGCACGACCGCTGGCGGTGTTTATTTCACTGGTGCCATTCAAAATGAAATTAAGACGAAGGTTCTACATTTCATGGGTAGGTCTAAGAGGTGCTGTACCGATTGTTTTTGCTACTTATCCTCTTTTAGCTGGAATAGAGAAAGCCAACATTATATTTAATATTGTCTTTTTTGTGTCATTGACCTCAGTACTTATCCAAGGCTCTACATTATCATTGGTGGCCAGATGGCTGAATGTGGGTTTACCTGAAAAGATAAAGCCTATGTCTCCTACAGACGAGTTGTTGGAGGAACATCCAAAAACTATAATGAAGGAAGTAGTGGTAAAAGAGAACTCAGCAGTAGCAGGAATGAAAATAGTTGATTTGAATTTTCCGAAAAATGCAATTATTGCTATGATTGAACGAGAAGGAAATTATCTGACGCCTAACGGATCTACTGAACTTCAAACCAATGATAAGTTGGTAGTCCTCACCGATAAAGCCACAGTATTAAATGAGGTATATACCTCTCTTAAAATAGATTAGTGGATATTTTTTTAATTAAAATGCTAAGACAGCATCAATACAATAATCTCCAGACAGAATATTTTATTAAAGTTGCTATCCCTACTAACGCAAAACACACATGAGAAAAATAATCCTTAACCTGGCCGTGACACTGGACGGATACATTGAAGGACCCAATGGAGAAATCGACTGGCTTGAAACAGGCGGTGGCTCTCCGGAAGACACAGCAGTGGAATCTCATTTTGACAAGTTTCTCGCAACCATTGACACCATATTTTATGGCCGTGTAAGCTATGAAAAATGGGGAGAGTTCCAACCTCCCGAAGGCGCATCAGCAGCCGAAACAAAGTTGTGGAATGGGATACATAGCAAGAAGAAATATGTGTTTTCAAACAGCCTCCAAAGATTAATAAAAAAGCAGAAGTAATAAATACTGACATATTTACTCAGGTACAGGACATAAAAAATCAACCCGGTAAAGATATTTGGTTATATGGTGGGGCAAGCCTCATTACTACATTCATGAACCTGGGACTGGTGGATAAATACCTGCTGGCTGTATTTCCGGTAATTTTAGGCGAGGGAAAGCCTTTGTTTTCAGAGATCAGAAATAGAGTCGACCTTATGCTAAAGAGCACTACTCCCAGTTCAGGAGTGATTCTCCTTGAGTATGATACCAAAAGATAATTTATAATGAAAGAGAAGTAAGACATGCGTGTTTGTTCATGTCTTATTTCAAAAGATCTAACGGCTACTTCAAATCCAAACTCCCTTGCTTCTCCTGTGGCATTGAAGGTATCTTAATATTTGTACCAATGGCCTCATTGAGCTTTTTAATGAAGGTAGCTGCCAGTAACGGTGACTCTTTCTCTACGTTTTGGTGAATAAAGAAGTAAAGGTTTTGCAGCCCTTGTTCTTTCCACATTTTGATCCGCTCTATCCACTGGTCAAGGCGGCTGTAGTCGCTCTCGTGGTTGGCGCCTACATAGCGGACAAACGCAGTAGGTGTGGTAAGGCGCATGTGCATGATGTCCCTCCTACCCGCTGAGTCAACCAGTATGTTACTGATATTATTTTTAACCAATAAATCATGTAATTCATCTGCAACTTCCTGATTCCCAAACCAGTCTGTATGCCTTAGCTCAATCGCCAGTGGCAGGTCATGAGGAAACTTATCAATAAAATTCTTCAAACGGTTGAAGTTCTCTTCTTTAGGCCCGAAATTATCGTGTAGTTGTAAAAACAGCATTCCTAACTGGTCTCCAAAGGCCTGAACACCTACCAGATAGTCATCCAGGTAATCTTCATACCCCTCGCCAAGTCTTTTCAAGTGGCTTACATAGCGAGGCAGTTTCGGGAAAAACTTAAAATCTGCGGGAGTCCGCTCCTTCCATTTAAGGATCTGGTCTTCCTTATACAGGTTGTAAAAAGTGGCATTCAGCTCGATCGAGTTGAACTCATTGGCGTAATACTCCAATTCGTCCTTTGTACCTCGGGGGTAAAACCCTTTCAGGTCTGACTTGTTCCATTTGGCACAACCCACGCTCACAGTTTGCAGTGGTTTGTCATTGGCTTCCAGGGTTTTCTTTGTATCGGGATGATCTGCCGGAAGCGTAAAATCTATTTTTTCAGGGTTATCTACTTTTCCGAATTTCATAGTTTTTAGTGTTGGTTAGTATTGCGTATTGAAACCTAAGTATTCGTATACTTTTGGTTTCCTGGTGGTTGTTTCTTTTAGGTTTAAAAGATAACGTACTCTAAAATACACTTTATCAGGGACATCTTTAAACGGGCTATGTATTAATTTCGGCCATTTATGTAAATGGCATTCTTCCGGTATTAACTTTATAGAACGATACAAATTATAAGTAGTTTAGCACTCTTTGATAATCATCAAACACAATTCACCGGACACTAACCAACAAGTAAAACATATGATCCAACGCCAGGTATATCGCACTGAAAAGGCAGGCTCGATTAAAAGCCTAAAACTCCGAACTGAAGAACTTCCTGAGCCAAAAGCCGATGAGGTATGTGTAAATGTGAAAGCTGTAGGCCTAAACTTTGCCGATATTTTTGCCATTCAGGGGCTTTATAGCGCCACCCCGGAAGGTTCTTTTATCCCCGGACTGGAATACTCTGGGGAAATAATTGCTATTGGCAAAGACGTCACAGGGTGGAATATTGGTGACCGGGTAATGGGTGCGACCAAATTTGGCGGCTACGTATCCCATATCAACTCGCATCACCGGTACGTGATCCCGCTTCCGGACGACTGGAGCTTTGAAGAGGGCGCGGGCTTTTTAGTTCAAGGCCTTACCGCTTATTACGGCCTTACCAAGCTCGGTGATCTGCGAAAAGATATGACGGTATTGATCCATAGTGCAGCAGGAGGTGTTGGCATTTTGGCCAACCGTATTTGCAAAAAGTATGGTGCCTATACCATCGGTACTGTGGGCAATGGTAAAAAGGTGGACTTCCTAAAAAGCCAGGAAGCCTATGACGAAGTGATTGTCAGGGACAAGTATTTTGCTGATAAACTGCAGGCAGCACTTAACAGCAGGCAGCTGAACCTGGTGATGGAATGTATAGGAGGCAGAATACTTAAACAAAGTTGGGAAGCGATGGCTCCAATGGGTCGAATGGTGGCTTACGGTTCAGCCAGCTTTACAAGCCATGGCTCAAGGCCCAACTACCCAAGGCTGATCTGGAAGTTTCTCAAAAGACCTAAGATCGATCCCCTGCGGTTGCCCTCTCAGAACAAATCCCTCATGGGCTTTAACCTGATCTATCTGTATGAACAGACTGATATGATGCTTGAAATACTTAGTGAATTGCAGGCCTTGCAATTAAGACCTCAGCATGTCGGCCATACGTTTGATTTTAATCAAATGCATGAGGCAATCCATCTTTTCCAGCAGGGTAAGTCGGTTGGAAAGGTTGCGGTCAAGATTAACTGATAATTGATATTCCCCATAATTTACCTACTTATATAATGATTTTTAGTGAGAAAGAAACATACCGAACCTATTCAGCCGGATACCTATTATCATGTGTACAACAGGGGAATTAATGGAGAATCTATTTTTAAAGAAGCTCGCAATTACAACTATTTTCTGGAAAAGTATGCACAACATATCAATCCTGTGGCAGATACTTATGCCTACTGCCTTCTGAACAACCATTTCCACTTTCTGATCAGAACCTGTTCTGCTGAAGTTATCTCTGACAGGGTTCAGAACCCTGTCAGAGATAAAGGTAATAACTTCAGTGCCGAGGTAGACTTCAGCAAAACCATTGGCAAACAGTTCGCCAAACTATTTAACAGCTACTCTCAGTCCATCAACAAGGCTTATGGCCGTACAGGAAGCCTGTTCGACAGGCCATTCAGAAGAATTCCTGTACAAAATGATTATTACTTTTCCCGCCTGGTAAGCTACATTCACAAGAACCCAGAAAAACATGGGTTCACTGACGATTTCAAGGACTACCCCTACTCCTCTTACTGGAGCCACCTTGATACCAGAAAAACCCGCCTAAAAAGGGAAGAAGTAATCAACTGGTTTGGTGACCAAAGCAGTTATCAGGAATTTCATATTTTAAGCAGTGAGGATGGCCTGAATGACTTCATTATTGAGGTTTAAATTATATGTTTTTTTTAACTCTGACAGGGTTTTGAACCCTGTCAGAGTTAAAAAAAACCATATCATGGAAAACTGATCACCACACTCCCCTCCGAAGTCACCGGCTCCATGCCATGCAGGTAAGCCGGTATCCATTCGGGGCCTGCTTTAAGTAGTCGCTCTGCTTCTTCTTCGCAGCCATAGCCCAGGTGGTTCATAAAGCGCACATCACTGATGGAGCCATCGGTATGGACTGTAAAAACCACCTCCAGGTCTCCCGATACATTGTTCAGGCGAGCTTGGAGTGGGTAGATTTTATGAGAGGCAATATATTGCTGAAAGGCATCAGCACCACCTACGGGATGTGGTATGAAGGTGCTGATGTCATAATCGAACCGCTCCCCTTCCAGGGAGACAGACCTTCCATAGACCAGTCGCCCTTCATTGTAAAACTCCTTATAATAAGGCCTACCATTTTCATGGTACCCATAAGCTTCACCTTCTATCCTGCCCTCAGTATATTTGGCGTAGGAAGCAATGACACCATTCGGGTTTTTATGAATGTCTTCTCCATTGCCTTGTACTACCATAGGGTTGCCTACTGAGTCCCACGTGTTGATAGTATAGGCCCTGTCTTGGTAACGAACTTCCGATGACATGACTCCCGATTCATAAAAATACTGCCACTTGCCAACCTTGTATTCCTCCTCATACCTTCCTGCTGCCGAGTATGTATTATTCTCATTGTAATACAAGAAAACACCATCCTTCAGGTCTTTGCTGTATTTGCCCTTCATTTGTATTTTACCACTTTTAAAATAGTCCCTGACCAAACCATCCCACCTACCTATACTATCCTGGTAGCCTCTTCGGTAATAATGATGTTCCCAGATCGGGCACTCCTTCCATAAGCTGTCATAATAAACCTCTACAATTTCCCGGGCGGGAGGCTTTTGCGCCTCTGTAGTATCAGGCGCAGACGGTGAAGGGCGGTTGTAATTGAGTACATATTGCAAAGGAGGCATGGTATCCATTTTATACCGTACAATTTCAAGGCTATCCAGGTAAATATACGACTCCTCTTTTATGGAGGTCACAATATACCCAATCTCCTCTGATCTCCACTTTACATAATTTTCAAGGATCTGTCTGTCACCCTCCAATGCGGGCGGAAGTTCAGGCAAACTATCTATTTCCTGCCTTACTGTATCCCATTCAAGCAGCAGTTCGGAGAAATCCGTAGCCATAGCAGAATCCGAGGAATAACTTTTATTCATTCTGTTTACAGACATTTCATCTGATTGCAGGAATACCTGGAACATATCAAAATACTGCACCTTATGGCGAGGTATATTGAGGTAAGTAAAGAACACCAAGCCCAGCGAAACCGCCAATATCAACGGATAAATGCGGTGCGTTCTTTGACTGTTAAAAGCAACATCACCCATACCAATAACCAGCCCCGCCCCAAGGCCTCCGAAATGGGCCGCATTGTCAAAATTGGCCTGGGTACCAATGATGGTCATAACAGCTATATAAATAGCAAATCCGACAAACGACTTAATCACTACGTTTTTATCCTGCCACTCGTGAGCAATTACCTGTACGATATGGAATCCGTAGATACCGAAGATCGCACCGCTGGCACCTGCACTGATTACGTACAAATTATAGTAGCCACTAACCAGTCCGGCTGACAAGCCGGAGACCAGGTAAGTAATGATAAAAGCCCTATGCCCGAAAACAGACTCGATATCAGACCCTAGGCTAAACAGGGCAAACATATTTACCAAAAGATGGATAAAGCCGATATGAAGGAACATACTGGTAATCAGCCTCCACCACTCATCTTTAAAAGTATAAGGATAGAAATTGGCGCCCCAATCCAACAGGTCGAAAACATTTTGAGAACTATAGCCCGAAAGCTCCATGGCTCCAAAAACCACTATATTGACGGCTAGAAGCAAATAAGTTGCCCAAGGGTATCTCTTTAGAAAAGCTATATATTCATGCATTTGTAAGTCGCTATCGGGTACAAAGCTAGAAAATATGTTTATTCTTTATCTGTCCATGCAAAACCACCTCATAAAAAAGCCCCACACCGGGGCGAAATAACTCACATCAGTGTGGGGACTCCATCAGAATGATAAAGTACCATTCCTGATCCATATCTATTCATTTCATAAATTCCCGTGGGTCTACAGGTTTGCTATTTTCGTGGATTTCATAATGCAGGTGTGCACCTCTCGACTGTCCCGTATTCCCTACATAACCTATTATCTCACCTCTTTTCACTTTATCCCCGGCCTTCACATCCCTTTTGCTCATGTGGGCATATTGGGTCTGGTAAACTTCCGAATGCTTGATTCGAATGAAATGGCCTCTCACGTCCCCTTCTGCTGACTCTGTGACCTCTCCATCAGCCGTGGCATAAACAGGTGTACCTTCCTTTGCCACCAGGTCGATACCCTGGTGCATCTTTTCTACTTTCAATATAGGGTGCATAGCCGGGCCATATTCTGATGATACTTTGACCAATTCATTTGCTGCCAGAGGAAACCCGGAGGGCTTATTATCATTCTCTACTACATCGAGAATAGTTGCAATGGATTTCTCCAAAGGCTGCTTCACCTCATTGCGGGTGTTCATAGCCACCAGGCCGGCGGCCAAAGGAATAGCGCCTATTAAGGCCACCCTCATCCAATTTTGAGTTTTTCGCTTTTTCATCATAGTTATTCTGTTTTTAAGTGGTGTAGCAAAATGTGTTGTTATTGGAGACTTGATGCTACTTTCAAGTGCGTTTGAAATAAGTAATGATTGATATTTGAGCGGGTTACCACATTGAAAAAGTACAGCCCTGTCTGCCAGATACTCTAGGTTGAGCCGGACTGACTTTTTATAAAAATAAATAACCGGGTTGAACCAAAACAATATGGCAACAAGCTCAATAAGTACAACATCTATAAAATGTCGCTTTTTAACATGTTCAAGCTCATGGCATAGGATTTCGCCGGGCACATCATCCCACTTCCCTGGAATAAACACACGACCAAATAGAGAAAAAGGCTGGGTGATCCGATGGTTTCTATAGACTTTTGCCCCTGTTGATGACATCGCCTCAGAACCCTTTACCAGTCGGTTTATGCTGATTAAAGACCAGATGAACCTGAGCAGAAAGAAGGCGCAAATAATAAAATAAAGTGTCGAAAGCCATGATATATGGGTTGCAGCCTTCTGAACAATCACAACTCTGTCCTGGATAGCCTCTACCGTACTCAGCATTTCAGAAGCATAAGTTAATGCGACACTGTTACTTTCAGGCTCAATGCCCCGACTGACATCAACAAAATGATGGGTAAACGGCACAAGCAGGCAAAAAATAAGTGCCCCAAACAGATACCATCTGTTCAGGTTGAAAAAAGTGGTTCTTCGGAGTACTACAAAGTAGTAAAGCCAAAAACCCAACATGCCTGTACTCGCCAATATCAGATAAAATACCATAACTTATGGGTTTTGCTTTTTGATCTCTTTATCAATTTCCGCCTTTATGGCCTCCAGTTCTTCCACGGACATATCAGTATTGGAAAAGAAAGTAGCAAAACCCTGCCAGGAGTTTTCAAAGAAGCTGGTCAGCATTCCTTTGAGCTTTGCTTTGAAGTAATCTTCTTTTTTGATTAGCGGATAATATTCATGAACCTTTCCATAGGTGTTGTAACCAATGAATTTCTTCTTCACCATCACCCGAAGTACGGTTGATACTGTAGGATACGCCGGTTTAGGTTCCGGCAATGCATCAACAATGTCCTTTAAATAACCTTTCCCCAGGCTCCAAAGTACCTGCATAATAGGCTCTTCCGCTTTAGTTAATTCGTTCATACCTCAAATTTATAACTATATTTATAATTATCAAATTATATTTATAGTTATAAACAGTATCTAAGCCAGAGATTACCCCTTCAACAAATTCATATTATAAAATTAACCAGTATAATAATTTTTACCAGTTAATAAATTTACTTAAATTTAACCATCAAAATAATTTTAACAGGTTAATTATGCTCAACCCCGGAGATTATAAAGGAAATTATAAATTGATTGGAGGCCTGATATGCTTCGATTTTACCAACACCGTAAGCTGGCGAGAAACAGAGCATCCTCACGAATGGCTTGATTCTTTCGAAAATTTCACCAAATGGGCAGAGATCACTGATATTTTAGAAAAAGAACAAGCGAAAGAGCTACTTAAAACATTGCAAGGGTCGAGGGAAGATGGAGAAAGGCATTTGAACAAAATGATAGAAACACGGGAGTTTTTATTTAATCTCTTCAACCATCTGGTTCAGGAAGGCTCTGTACGGCCAGATGACCTTCAAAGGCTGGGCGTGTCGGGCCAATCCATTTACAACTATCAGATACTTGCACCTTCAGGTTCCTCCTATCAATGGGCATGGCGAAACGATATTTCACCTCTGGATAAAATACACCATACCGTGATTGGGTCTGCTTTGGAGGTTATTACCCGGCATGACCTGAGCAGAATAAAAAAGTGCCCATCCTGCCAATGGCTCTATATGGATATGAGCAAAAACAAAAGCAGAAGATGGTGTACCATGGAAGATTGTGGCAACAGGCATAAAGTAAATGCCTTTAACCGAAGCAAAAAGAGACAATCAAAAAAAAGCTAAATGAAAGTACTCAAATCAATTGCATTCAGATCAAGAGGTATTACAGGGGCAAACTTAAGTGACCGCATTCCTCCTCAGCTATATTTTGTAGCTTCTGCAATTTTCCATTACCTGGGCCCCTCCTTTGCGGTTTTGCTCTTTTCCAGAGTATCAGTCGATGGAGTGGCCTGGCTAAGGATTGCCTCTGCGGCGCTTGTCTTTGCTATCTGGAGAAGACCATGGAGGGTATTCAGAAAGAATAGCAGGCATGTAAATCACTTAATTATTACGCTAGGCATCACCTTTGCCTTAATGAACTATTCCTTCTATTATGCTATTCACAGCCTGCCATTAGGCACTGTAGCTGCCATTGAATTCTTAGGCCCGGTGATCCTTGCTTTAATTGGCACAAAGACTTTGAGAAATTTTATTGCACTTATTTTTACTGTTACCGGAGTTTGGTTTCTAACAGATGTTCGCATACATGGTGAACCTGAAGGTTTTTTATGGGCCTTTGCAAGTGCCATGTTTTTTACCGTTTACATAATTATTGCCCATCGGCTGGCCGTGGCCGATTCTGAAACCAAACCCGTTGACCGTTTAGGAGCTGCAATGCTCGTTGCCGCCGTCATAATTACTCCACTGGGAATCAGAGGAGCTATACCCGCATTTACCGATACTGTTGCCTTATTGGCAGGTATCGGAGTTGGGTTATCTTCTTCCGTTATTCCATATGTGCTGGACCAACTGGCTATGACGAAGCTATCGAGAGCTACTTACGCTCTATTTGTAGCTCTACTTCCGGCAACTGCTGTTATTATTGGTATTGTGGTTCTGGGACAGATTCCCACCTGGATTGAGGCCGTTGCAGTAGTGGTGATTATCGGCGGAGTGCTTATTGTTCAGGACAAAAAAGCAGTCAAGTAAATTAATCTCCGGCAAACAAATTGGTCCGGGCCGGAGAAATAAGCATTAAATGGACTAAACCAGATACCGCTCCAATGACTCATGCAATACTTCCCGGGCACCCACCGTCAGGTTCTGGTAACCATAAACACCATACAGTGCATCGAACTGAATATTTTCGAAACGCTTTTTGATCCTCTTCATTTCTGTACGAGGCAGTGGTATTTGGTTAGGATAGCTATACATAACTGATAAGTGCCTCATACTCGGTGAAAGATGTATGGTATCACCACTGAATATAGTACCCAATGCAGACAAATTCGGCACATGGAGGATACTGCTTCCTGGAAAATGCCCTCCAATATTGATGATCCTGATGCCTTCCCATAGATGTTCTTCTTCCCCACTCCATAGCCGGATATTCGGTCCATGGTTCACTATCCATTGCTGATCGCTTCTATGGATATAAACGGGGCAATCAAAAGCGGCTGCCCAGTCATTCATGTTGCTGTAGTAATGCGGATGAGAAAAAGCAATTGCTTTTAATCCTCCCTTTGAGCGGATGAACTCAATCGCAGGTTCGTTGAGCAATGGAACACAGTCCCAGAGTATATTGCCCTCAGCCGAAAGCACCAGCAATGCACGTTGGCTTATGGCAAATTTAGGTATCACCACCAACTCGTATATGTTCTCACCTACCTTTGATATCCTGACACCATGATGTTTGTCAAGTTCAGCAGGTGTTGTCCATTTTTGTCCGCCTTCAGGCAGATACTGCCGGTCGTCTTTACAGATTGTACAGATGCCATCGGCCGGTATCTCTGTATAGTGCGTACCGCAGGTGGAGCATATTTTGTTGTGTTGCATATGTTTAAATTTCTTTTTTTTAATTCTGAACTCTGACAGGGCTTTGAGCCCTGTCAGAGTTCAGAATTAAAAAGTAATCAATGATTAAGTACCGCTACCTTCAAAGCATTTTCCCTGATCATGGTTAAAGCTCCGTCAATTTCCCGGAGGTGTGTCCTGAAGCTTACTACCGCACAGCGCAACCATAATTTTCCACCTATTGTTGTCGAGGAAAAGAACACTCTGCCATCTCTATGCAGTTCTTTAAGAAGCTGCTCATTCAATGTATTGCTGCTGTCTTCAGGAATCCTGAAAATAGCCACAGTTAGCTCCGGAAACGCCCCGGTTTCAAAACCCATAGTGCCTATTTCTTCATAAAAATACCTGCAAAGTAAAAGCTTCTCCTCCAGGGCTGCTTTAAATGGAGCCAATCCATGTAAGTGCAATGGCAACCACATTCTTAATCCCCGGAAATGCCTGCTTAGCTCCGGGCCGGCATCGGCAGGATCAATGTCATCCAGGCCATAAGCATCTTTCATATAAGCTGCCGTATGAGCGTTTGAAGCCAAAAGTGCCTCACGATCCCTTAACAGTACTACACCTGAACCATAGGGAACAAATAAAGTTTTATGCGGATCCATCACTACAGAATGAGAGCGCTCAATGCCCTTTAACGTGGTTTTCATATCATCTAACAGAATGAAGAAGCCTCCGTAGGCCGCATCAACGTGAAACCACATGTTGTTTGCTTCAGCAATGTTCGCCACCTCGTCCAGCGGGTCAACAGCTCCGGTATCGGTTGTACCTGCGGTAGCTACCACCAAAAAGGGTTTCAGACCGTGCTCTATATCATGTTGTACCTGCTCTCTTAATGCACAGACATCCATTTGATAATTTTCATTTAATGGAACAGCCCTGAGTACTGCTTCATGAAGTCCGGTAGTATTGAGGGCTTTGTGAATGCAATGGTGCACCTGTTCGGTAAAATAGATGACCGACTTTTTCACATTGTCCGAATTAACCTGATGGAAATCCCTGGCAGCCTTGATAGCTACAAGATTGGCAATAGAGCCTCCGGAAGTCAGGTTGCCATGGGCAGCCTCCGGGTACCCGATAATAGAAGCCATCCACCGGATCATTTGATTTTCTATTTCCACCGCTCCCGGGCTGGAATAGGCAATGCCAGCGTACCGGTTAGTGGAAGCCACAAGCATATCTGCCACGGCACTAGTCCAGAGTCCACCTCCGGGTATATAGCCCATATGGTTTCCCGAAGCCGAATTGATACCCACTTTATCCACTTCGTTTTTTAAAATACCAATCAGCTCAGCAAAAGGCCTTCCTTTTTCCCCAATCTCCATAGATTTCAATCCGTTCAGCTCTCCTGTCTGATAACCGGGCATTTGCGGCAGGTTTTCAAGGAACTGATGCATATACGCATCAGCTTCTTTGGATATGGACTGCCGTTGTTCTGAATCCGGCTCCAGATACCGCGCCATTTTTTCCAGCTCTTTTATTCTGGTCATGATACTTGGGATTAGATATTATTATTCAGCCACCATATGCATGGAGATGGCGAGTCTGTTCCAACTGTTCGTCACCGTTGCTGCGAATATCAGTTGTGCCACACCCGTTTCACCAAAATGGCCTAGTGCTGTCTGGAAAGTTTCATCAGATACTCCCCCATCTGATATTTGTGTAACCTCCTCAGCCAGTTTAAGTGCCGCCCGCTCTGCCTCGCTAAAGAAAGGCGTTTCCCACCAAGCGCTTACTGCAAATAATCGCTGCTCTGTTTCCCCTTTCTTTCTGGTATCCATTGCATGGAGGTTAACACAATAACCGCAGCCATTGATCTGGGAAACCCTTAGCTTGACCAGGTGGACCAGTTTCGTGTCCAAACCGAAGGCTGAAAGCTGCTTTTCGGCTTCGTTCATAGCTTTGTAAATGCGGGGTTCAGCTTTGTCAAGATCCATTCTCTCTTTCATAATTTGCTTAGTTTATTGATTTTATAGATTTATAATGCATGTATTCGTCGATACTCCATGGGTATGCGGCACAACTGGCCAGTAAAAATGCTGCCGCTGAATCCACAAAAACGCTGTAGTCCAGCGGATCCTTTATGCCAAAAGAGTATGCCATTGCCAGCGCGAACATCAGGGTAAGTATGCCGGCAGCAGATGCGGCAACCCTGGTTTTATAGCCAACAAGAAGCAATAGGGCAATGGATATCTCCATACAGGTAGCTGTAATGGCCAATACGGGAACCAAACCTTCCGGGGCAAAGGAATTAACCTGGGCGGTATATTTTAAAAACCCCTGCCAGCCGGAAGATGCCGCTCCCCATAGCCCCAGTCGTGATGCAACCGCGGACAGAAAAGTGGCCACCAGGGCCAGCCGTAGTAGTATTGATGCTATGGATAATTGATTCTTCATGGTATTAATTTTTATCAAAATTATATCTTTACTGGATGAGTCAAATAATCCAGATTTAACAAATAAACTAATCCAGAAATGAAACTTATCCAGGAGCTGATCCAAATAGACCCGCATTCTGATTTGCCGGTTTATATTCAGATTACCAATGGTTTTATCCGTGGCATCAGAAACGGCCAGCTTAGAAAAGGGCTGAAACTACCCGGTTCGCGTGAGGTAGCAGGCCTGCTTCATGTCAACCGAATGACGATGGTGGCTGCCTACGATGAACTACAGGCTCAGGGCTGGATAGAAATGGTCTCCAGGAAGGGAAGTTTTGTCAAAAATATCCTACCGGTGATGTCGCCAGGAAAAATAATCAAGGAGCAGGAAGTGTTCACCCTTCCCGATGATAGTGCTTTCCCTTTTAGCAGGGAAAAGATCGTACCCTATCCTCTTTCTGATTTTCCTGACACAGGTAAGTTGGTTTTTAATGATGGCTTTCCCGATCCACGCCTGGTACCTGCGGAAGCCCTGATAAAGGCTATGAGGAGCCTCAGCAGACTTGGATCTTATAAAAAATACCTCATGTATGGAGGCACCCAGGGCACACCCGCCTTAAGGAAAATACTGGCTGATTACCTTCGTGACTCCCGTGGCTTACCTATTACCCCTGACAACATTCTCATTACCCGAGGCGCCCAAATGGGCATTTACCTTGCCTCAAATGTGCTCATTGAGCCTGGAGATCAGGTTATTGTAGGTGAGCCCAATTATTTCGGGGCCAATCTTACCTTTCAGCAACTGGGAGCGGATATTAACCGGGTACCGGTAGATGAAGAAGGGCTGGATATTGACGCCATTGAACAGTTATGCAAAATAAAAAAGATCAGGCTGGTCTATGTAATCCCTCACCATCACAACCCGACCACGGTAACCCTTACACCTGAGAGAAGGGTGCGTCTGCTTGAGCTTTCTTTCAAATATCGGTTTGCCATTATAGAAGATGACTACGACTATGACTTTCACTACGCCAGCAAACCCATGATGCCAATGGCTAGTCTGGACAGGCACGGCAACGTTATTTATATTGGCACACTCACTAAAACTCTGGCTCCAGCCATCCGGTTTGGATTCGTTGTTGCCCCAAAGCACTTTATACAGACCACCACACGCCTCAGAAAAACCGTAGATACGCAGGGTGATGCACTTATGGAAAATGCACTGGCCGAGCTATATAAGGATGGTACCATTTCCCGGCACATCAAGAAATCTGTAAAGCTGTATAAAGAGCGGCGCGACCACTTCTGCAAATTACTGGAGTCAGAAATTGGAAAGCACATTTCATTTAAAATCCCCGATGGCGGCATGTCAGTCTGGGTCAGGTTCCTGCATGCGGACGTTAAGCAAATTGCCCAAAAGGCATTTAAAAAGGGAGTCGTGATGAATAATGGAAGTGACTACGACACCCCGGAAAGATCATTTAACAGCGCCAGGCTTGGTTTTGCCTCGCTCAACTTTGAAGAACAAAAGCAGGCTGTCTCTATTCTGAAGCAATGCCTTGAATCATAAACCCGCTGTCGGTTTTATTCTATTTATGAACAATACAACCTGATAGCTTTGGTACATGAATCAGCATCTAGCAAAAATCAGTGTCGCGCTTTTCTTTATGATAACGATTGCCGGCAGCTCATTGGCCCAATCTCCTGAACCGGCAACCGCAAAAGACCAGGTACTTCGGGTATTAAAAGCCAAGTGCAACTTCTGCCACCGCGTACAAAACCCGGACAAGGTTTTCAATGCGCACAATATGGAAGAATACCAGGCAAAAATATACCAGCAGGTGTTTATATTCAGACGAATGCCAAAAGGTAAGACCGAGCTAACTGAAACCGAGCGACAGGCCTTACTAAGTTGGGTCAAGCTTAAATAATTTAATCTCTTTCAAAAATCAAATCTCATGGCATATGTTTAAAATATTGATCATCACTTCCGTACTATTGCTGGGTTTAATTGCAGGGCTTTTTTATTCTTATTCCTGCTCAGTAAACCCCGGGCTTGGGCGATTATCCGATTCAGAGTACTTGAGGGCTATGCAGTCTATCAATAAAGCGATTTTAAATCCCTGGTTCTTTGTGATCTTCATGGGTACCTTGCTGCTCTTACCTCTGTGTACATGGCTGGCTTATGAAAAATATGACACCGATCAGACATTCTATCTGCTGTTAGCTGCTACGGGCATTTATGCTTTTGGCGTATTCGGTGTAACAGGTTTAGGAAATGTACCGCTTAATGAAGCTCTGGCTAAGTTTAGCATTGAAGGCTCAACGCTCGAGGATATCCGGCTTCAAAGAAATGCTTTTGAAGTTCCATGGAACAGACTGAACCTTATTCGTACATGCGCCAACCTGTTTTCACTGTTATTGGCCCTTATAGCTGTGGTCAAAAATTAGCAAATGATCAAACTGCCGGATTCAACCCTGACAACAGCCGTTATTACACCCCAGGTGCTAGCCAAAAGATTACCAACTTTGTATTGTAACAAAACCACACAACTATGAAACGAATATTAACAACACTCATCCTGCTGATAGCCATGACGACGGCTTCTATTTCACAAACCTCCCCGAAGCCTGCCAAAAAAGGGTATGCTCCGGTTAACGGTTTAAAAATGTACTACGAAATATATGGAAAAGGAGAGCCTATACTATTGCTGCACGGTGCGTATATGAACATCAATTTGAACTGGGCTCCGATGATCCCTGAGCTTGCCAAATCAAGGCAGGTGATAGCCGTTGAAATGCAGGGCCATGGTCATACCGCAGATATTGACCGACCATTTGACTACAAGTCATTCGCCAGCGATGTGGCAGGCCTGCTAAAGCACCTTGACATTAAACGTACCGATGTAATAGGCTATAGCTTCGGAGGCACCATAGCACTCCAGTTTGGCATTGATTACCCTGAACTTGTCAATAAAATGGTCATCATCTCGACCGCCTACAAGAGCAGTGGCTGGGCTGAGGAAGCCCAAAAGGCTTTCGCTTCTATGCAGCCCGACTTTCTGGACAATACTCCCCTGAAAACCACCTACGACACTATTGCCCCTGATCCGGGTCATTGGAGGGAATTTGTAACCAAATTCATAGATTTTGACCAGAAAAGCTATGATCTGGGCAGTGAAAACATCAAAAACATCAGTGCTCCTATCCTGTTCATCATGGGAGATAATGATGGTGTAGAGCTCAGCCACGTAACTGAAATGTATAAACTCTGTGGCGGAGGTGTATTTGCTGATTTTGTAGGCGTACCTCAATCACAACTAGCCATAATCCCCGGAAAAGGTCACGTATCACTAATGATGGATACTTCAAATATACTATCATATGTCAACCCGTTTCTCAAGGGTAACGGCTCGACTCAATACTGAATTGAAATTATTTATTTCTCCTAAACATTTAGTACCATGAATAACAAAGAAGTAGTTAAAAAAGTAGTCGAGGCTTTTCTTTCCGCAGATATTGAAACAGCCCTCACTTATATGACAGACGACGTAAAAATGGGCTGGCCGGGATTCTTCGACCTTAAGCCAGGAAAAGAAGAGGTAAGAAACTTCTTCAAAACCGTGCCTGAAATGACCTCAAGCGGCATCGGAGACATCATAGAAGATGGCAACAAAGTAGCTGCTACCGGTTCTGTAACCACTAAAGAGAAAGATGGCTCACTCAAAAACAGCTTTTTCTGCGACATATACTCCTTCGAAAACGGAAAGATCAATGGCATAAAAAGCTATATGGTGTTTGAGCAAAACGAAGTGCCCAGCACTTAAGCCGTATTTATTAAGATAAAAGACAAGTATAATCTACGGCCGGTGTCCTCACCGGCCATTTTATTTACACCTCAGCGTGACAAATAACCTTTTTATTAAGATTTAATAATTGATCCCTTTATATTGCGAGCTTAATTCTTTTTTCAGATCAGCTCTACTATCCCCATTAAGTTAGTGCAGATATTTTGCAGTATGCTTATTGTTTTTTTATGGATAGCCATCAATCTCAACAACAACAGTCAAATACAACCACCTCTGGCAGCAAGCCAGATAATTTGCAGAGAGACAATTTATCACCAAGTTCGAAAACCCCTAATCTGACAGGCAGGGCTGGGTTTGTGCCGCGGTCTTTATCAGGCGCTGCGTCCGAGGGGGCAGAAACACTCTCTGCAAGTGAAATTCTGCAAATGATAAAGATTGATTATTCTTCTTCGAAAGAAGCTCAAGAAAGAACAGCTTTTGATAATGAAGCGGAAGTATCCATGGAAACCACGAAGGATGAAAAAGAAGCTAATGAGGTAAGAACAGACCCTGAAATAAAAGCTCTGATCCGATCCATTAAGGAAAGCATCTTTAAGTTGAGGTACAATGGGGATTATGCCAACCGACATTTAAATTTTGAACAAAACTGGAAGGAAGATGCTAAAGAACTACAAAAAGAATTAGATAAAATCGAAAATACTTCCGTGACTTCTTGTGATGCTCTATCAAATTTGAAAGAAAGGGCTGAGTATTCTGCTTCAGAATCCACAAAGAATATCAAAGCAATGATATTGGCTAAGGAATTATTGATTGACTTAAAAAGTATAAAAGCTGAATTGTTTAGCATAAATGCCTGGCAGATGGCTAACAAGGAGTTAAGCAAGAGGTTGAAGGGAAAAGACTTATTAGGATTTGATAAAAAAATGGTAGAGGCAAGGAGCAATCTTCAAATTTTACTTAACAAAATTGATCATAACGAGCAATTAAAGACTGGTCTAAGTAAATTTAAACTTGGGGATTACCTTTCAGGAATAAAAAAACATGCTAATGCTATCATTATGTGGACATCCAATGGTTCGGCTTTAAATATTGAAGCGGAAAAAATCATAAAATTACTTAAAGCGTATAGATTCTAATGAAAGGAGTGGTCATAAGTGTAGTATGTCTGTTAGTGCTCATCTCATGTAATGCTCAAAACGAGGGAGCGGTTATATCGAATAAATGCCTTGAAATTAGGGTTCCTCAAGATTGGCAAGTCGATGTTTTTGATAAAAATTCAGAAGAATTTGATCTCGTGATCTCAGAAAAAGGGATGGAAGTTGATAGGATCTCAAGTATGGAAATTTATAGGATTAAATTGAATAAAGGAGAAGATCTTAAATTTGCTTTTAATCGCTTCGTGTCCCTGGATTTTGCAATAGATACCCTTCTGGAAAAGTCCAGTATTGTTACAGGTAATTTAGGAAGCGGATTTTACTATACCGGAGAAGTTTTTTACCAGGCAAATCGAATACAAAAAGTGTTCTATTTTTTACACAATAATTATATCGTAATTATTCACTGCGAGTATGTTCGGGAAGGTTCATCTGAACAAGAAGATGTTTTTGAAGAAATAATAAGCAGTTTGGTGATCAAATGCTAACAATACCTTAAATGTATTGAGAATTTACCCTCAGTCAGTGTCGTTGAACAATTAAGCTTTACCAGACTTTCGGAAGTTTAGTAAAGCCGCTGTTTAGTTCTGTAGACAGTACTTCTTCCCATAGTTTATCTCTCCCTGCTTTGTCCCCATGGTATTATTAATTTAAGGTTTTGCCTTGATGTTGGTTCAACCCAAGGCAAGCAATGTTATAATGGTCGATGTTTAGTAAAACAATCATTCAATTTAAGTTACTTAAAATCAATACATTGAATCATACACCTCATAAGCAAGCACAAAGGACCTAACTAGTTTGAAGCAAACGGGAAGTACAAAGCAATTAACCTCACATCCTGTTTAAAATAATTCCCTAAAACCACTCATTGATCAATAACTTTACTGATCTTAGACTGTTAGCTTTTAGCATTAAAACCTTCTCTCTCATTTGTGAATAAAGCCAAAAACAAAAAGTACACCGAAGGGAAAATCCTCAACTCTCTTACCACACTTGCTCTACCTATAATTCTGGCTAACATTCTCCACACAGCATACCAGCTTATTGATACCTTTTGGCTTGGCCGTTTGGGAGCCAATGCTGTAGCGGCAGTCAGTCTCAGTTTTCCAATCCTCTTCCTGGTACTGTCATTGGGCGCGGGACTAACCCTTGCCGGTACCGTGATCGTTTCGCATCATAAGGGCGCAGAAGACCAGCGGCAGGTCAATTATAGCTCATCCCAAACCGTGCTGGTGATCTTTTTTATTTCTATTTTACTGGCTATTCTCGGATATTTCTCTGCTCCACCCCTTATGAAGCTTGTAGGCGCCGGCCCGGAGATTCTCGCTGATTCTATCTCTTACTTCCAGGTTTCCTCTCTTGGCTTTGTCTTTCTTTTCATGTTTTTCGTATTTCAGTCGCTCATGCGGGGAATCGGTAATGTTGTGCTTCCCATGTACGTGATCCTTGTCACGGTGTTTCTAAACCTCATACTAGACCCATTGTTCATTTTTGGGTACGGCCCTATCCCCGCCTATGGTGTTGCAGGCGCAGCGGTAGCCAGTATTATCACCCAGGGACTGTCTGCCGCCACGGGCATTTTCATTCTTTGGCGTGGTAAGAAGGGCATCAAAATCAACTGGCCGGATATGAAATTTGATCTATCCTGGACTAAAAAGCTTTTCGCCATGGGCATCCCCGCCAGCCTGGAGCAGTCTTCCCGGGCAGCGGGTATGACGGTGATGGTTATGCTGGTGACCAGCTTTGGCAGCGATGTGGTGGCAGCATACGGTATCGGTGCAAGAATATTGAGCCTGGTGATCGTCCCCGCCCTTGGACTGGCCATAGCCACCACCACCCTTGTAGGGCAAAATATAGGCGCTTCAAAAATAAAAAGAGCAGAAAAAATCAGCGACCTCAGCAGCAAGGTGGCATTCTTCGGGCTTACCGGTATCGGGATGTTGTTGTTTGTATTTGCCGAGAATCTTACCGCATTTTTTGTACCTAATGATCCGAAAGTTATAAAAGACGGCGCACTATTTATTAAAGTAATGGCACCAAGCTTTGGCCTTTTAGGTGTACAGCAGGTGCTGAACGGCACCTTCAATGGCGTAGGTTTTACGCAAGCCTCCATGCTCATCTCTATATTCAGCCTGTGGATCATACGCTTTCCCCTGGCTTTTATACTCTCCTATAAAACAGGTCTTGAATTTGAAGGAATATGGTGGTCTTTTCCAGTATCCAACCTGATTGCAGCAGCAGTGGCGTTTATTTACTATAAAATGGGTTACTGGAAAGTGAGAACAATCAGGAACCGGCACCAAAAGACCATTGGTTAATTACCAGTTTATCAATTCAGTTGTGACATATTTTATGACAGCCTTTCCGTCAAATGTACCTCCACGCTATCCCCGGCCTCCTTACCGATCAGCTTTCTTAACCCTGACTTTACGGGCAGCTTGTGCGTACCATCACCCAAAGCCATAAATGAACTTTCAAACGGATGCCCATCCATTGTCCCCCTTACTTTCACCAGACCTTTTGTGCCAAAAAACGCGGCGGAACCGGGCATTTTCACATACGTCCAGGCACCTTTATTTTCTCCTTTCTGTAATATGGCAGCAAATTGTTTATCAAGCAGAGCCATGATATTCAATATTTAATGTTGAACCTTGGTACTATTGTGATCAATTGATCATAATATAAAGGTACAACGCTATAATCAGCCATATCAAGTGCTTTTCCGGCAATCTGGAGGGCGGATTGCGACAAAGCTGTTAATGAAGGAGGGGCTAAAGCACTAAAGAAAGGTAAATTTTTAGCTGTAACGTTCGTCAAGGCTAAAGTTTGCGGGGTACTTTCCATGTTTATCACGGTAAAAATCCATGATTATGCCCATATCTTTTTCTATATCTCCGGAGGGCATGAAGCAAGCACCTACTCCTGTGACCCTGCTTTTGTAATCCATAAAAGCCAGGCAAATTGGCACTTTGGCTTCCAGGGCGGCATAATAAAAGCCTGTCTTCCACAATGGCGCCCTTGAGCGGGTACCTTCTACGGTCACTAGTAATGAAAGCGGCTCTTTTGACGCTTTGAACAACTCCGCCATTACCTGCGTCATACTCTTTTTAACCGTTTTGTCGGTCTTTGGGGCACGATCGATCCACAGCGCTCCCAGTTTTTCTATCATTCCTCCAAAAGGGAATTTATTAAACTCTTTTTTAATAGTGAACCGGGGATTAACCCCCAACTGATCAAGGGCACTGATGGCATATACAAAGTCCCAGTTGCTGGTGTGTGGGGCCGCCACCATGATACAGTTATAGGCCTCCGGAGGAATGGGTCTGTACAATTTCCATCCGCGGAGCCTGAACAATATTTTAAATACCGACTTAAGCATTGCACTAAACTAAATCAAAGTTTTCCAGCTTCGTATATTTTCATAACATTTTTATACCACCCTTCCATAAGTTTGTTCAACACGCGGTGCAGGTGCAGCTTTGTCTGGTTCATTTCAATCATATCGATTATCTTGCACGAAATTTAGCATGCCAATATTCAATTTTATGGAGAAGAAGTCTGCAAATACCGCTGAGCAGTTAATGCAGCAGCTTTACCGGATTGCCCCGGAGGTATTTCATGAGGGGAAAATAGATTGGAAAAAACTTAGAGCTTCCCTGGGAGAAAAAATAACCTATGACAATGAGCGCTACACGCTCAGCTGGGCTGGTAAAGGAGCGGCCATATCCCAGATCCATGAAATAACAACCAAGGCTTTGGTTCCCTCACAGGCTGATTCTATCAATTTTGAGTCATGCCACAACATGTTCATCGAAGGGGAAAACCTGGAAGTGTTGAAACTACTTCATAAAAGCCATTCAGGGAAAGTGAAGATGATCTACATTGACCCTCCTTACAATACCGGTAAAGATTCCTTTATTTATAAAGACAAGTTCTACGAGTCCAAGAAAGAGTACTTGCTGCGAACCGCCCCGGGAAATAATGAAAACGGATCCGCACGGCACCAACATATTAACGGCAGCGAAAACGGTCATTATCACTCCAACTGGCTGAACATGATCTATCCGAGGCTTTACCTGGGCAGGCAATTGCTAAAAGATGATGGTGTCATACTCATTCACATCGATGAAAATGAGATCAATAACCTCGAGCTGGTTTGTAATGAAGTATTTGGTGAAGAAAATAAGCTGGGTACTATCATATGGGATAAAGGTAACCCAAAGGGAGATGCCAAAAGCATTGCCTGTCAGCATGAGTATATAGTGGTTTATGCGAAGAATAAAGCTGATTTTGTAGGCAAAAACAAGCTTAAAAGGCCCAAGAAAAATGCTCAAAAGATGCTTAACAAAGCAGCCTTATTATATGGCAAGCTTGGCAAGGCCGGTGTACCTGCCGACCTCAAAACTGTAGTAAAAAAATATGACATGCCTGAAAAGCTGCTGCATGACTACAAGCGAAAGGTTACCCTGGAGGACATAAACAAAGATTTTTACCAGTGGATACAATCTCAAAAGACTTTCAGTGGTGGTGAAAAGGCCTATAATAAGATTGACAGGCAGGGAAATGTATACCGAACCGTGTCCATGGCATGGCCCAACAAGAAGAAGGCTCCTGACGAATACTTTACTCCGCTGATACACCCTGTCACGAAAAAGGAGTGCCCTATCCCTGCAAGGGGCTGGCGCTACCCCGAAAAAACAATGAAAAGGCTGCTGGATGATAACCTGGTGATCTTTGGACCTGACCACAAAAAACAGCCTGAAAGAAAGTACCTGCTCACTGAAAATATGTACGAAAATGTACCTTCCATCCTATTCTTCGGAGGCAGTGATGATAAATACCTTCGCGAACTCGATATTCCTTTTGAAAATCCAAAGCCTTACGAACTGGCTAAAGAGCTCATCTCTTATTTCACCTCTACTGATGAAATCGTCCTTGATTTCTTTGCCGGCTCGGGCACCACGGCCCATGCAGTGCTTGACCTGAACGCCTCCTCTCCTGCCCGACAGTTCATCTGTGTGCAGTTACCGGAAGTAATCAAAAAGAAAACATCAGGATTTGACCATATCGCCAGCCTCTCCCTTGCCCGGATCAAAAAATCCTATCAAAGGATTGCGAAAAGCCTGCCTGATGAGCTGAAAGCAGGATTCGAAGCTACGCAGGGAGTGAAGGTGTTTAGACTGACTGATGTTGGTGATCGGTAACCGGCATTGGTGAGAGGATCTGGTGGAACAATTAGGTTGGACAGAAGACCTAGGTCTGAAGTAATCGGCGATTGTTACTCAGTGAAATGCGAATCGTAAAACAATGAAGGAGAACTGTGAACCATAAACTAGCAAGGAATTAATGCACCAATATTACAGTGGTAATGCCCTCTACGACTATATTGAAGCCAACAACGTTACTCGCTACACTTTTGTGACGGGCAATTTATGGCAACTGGTTTATGGCGACCGCAACGGAATCCCAAAATTGCTTGTGGCAGTCTCAGGAGTAGATGAAAAAGAGTGGGGAAGCTTTTCAAGCAAAGAAATTGATGCATTCAGGCAACTGAGCCAGTTATCTCTAAAGCATCAACTGCCCTGTTTCCTGCTTCAGTTCAAAGCTTTTGGCGGCACATTCGACGAAATAAACCTCTGCACCTCTTTCTACCGGCTTACTTTCTCCAGGCACTCTCCTGACATGCTCAAAGACCTGTTTAGCAAAAATGGGCTCTCTGTAAATAGCAAGCAGGCCACCAAATACATCAACGACAAAACCAGCAGCGCTTATCATAAATGGCAGCGCAATACCTTTGGCTCAGATATTACTGTTACGGATATTGACCTATGGGTCAACAAGGACGATAAGCTCTTTGCCGTATGTGAGTTGAAACGCTCTAAAGTAGCCCTGGAAAAATGGGAGCCTTATGAAGATGATTTTAATAATTTCCACCTCATCCATAACCTCATCTACCCTGAATACAAATTCTTCATCATTTACAACCTGAGGACTCCCTTCCCTTTTAAAGATGATATTTCCAGACTAAAGGTCTTTGAAGTAGACTTTTCTCAAACCCCGCCTGTCCGATATGTTAATACTTACCAGGTGGCGCAGCTGATCAATTAGGCGAGCGGTGGGGATTTGTTAAATGGGCTAAACTGCCTGGATCACCACTTTTTTTCCCACTTTAAGTTTTCTTCCTCCAGGGATTCCATATCCTCACCATAATCACTACAGCTAATAAACCTGTGACCCGAACAGGCAGAAGCAAACCAGGCCAACCGGCCTGAAGACTTGTTGAAATGGAATTAAGGAATTATAAGGCCGCTTATGTAACATTGGTTACATTTCAAGGCGTACAATATTGTAATTTTGCATAATGATCAATAAAAACCTTATGATAAAAACGATATCCCTGATCATGATCACCACCAGCCTTTCTCTGGCAGGCTGCGGGCAAAATTCAGAAGAGGCCAAAGAAGAGGTAATATCCATGCAGCAGGCCGGCAAAATGGAACGGGTGAATAGTGAAAAATTTGAAACTTTGCTACTCAAATATCCTGATGCCCAACTTGTTGACGTAAGAACGGCCAGGGAATATAACAGTGGTCATTTGAAAGGTGCTGTTAACATGGATTATAATTCACCTTCATTCAACACCAAGGTTGGTGAACTAAAAAAAGATAAACCCGTGTTTGTTTACTGCGCAGCAGGTGGCAGAAGCTCGGCGGCATCTTATATTCTCAAAGACAAGGGCTTCACCCACGTTATTGATCTGGAAGGTGGTATTGCGAACTGGGAAAAAAGTGGAAAAAGCATAAAGCAGGACTAATAAGAACATGAACTATTTACAACTCATTGCTGACTCTTACACGGGATATGCCAACTACCTCTGGCAGGAGATCACCTCGCCTTCATGGCATAACTATTTTTACTGGCTTATTGGGGTTTCCTTGTTCTTTTTTGGTGTTGAGTGGTTCAGGCCGTGGCGCAAAGACCAGCCACCATTCCGCAAGGATTTCTGGCTGGATGTGTTCTATATGTTCTTTAATTTCTTTCTGTTCTCACTGATCATTTACAATGCTGCCTCCAATGTGGTAGTACAGTTTTTTAATGACATGCTGGCCTCCATTGGTATCACCAACCTGCTGGCATTTGAAGTGATGAGCTGGCCGGTGTGGACGCATCTGCTCATAGGGTTTGTGGTTCGGGATTTTGTTCAGTGGTGGGTCCACAGGCTGCTTCATAAAGTACCGGCATTGTGGGAGTTCCATAAAGTACACCATTCTGTGGAGCAGATGGGTTTTGCTGCCCACCTGCGTTTTCACTGGATGGAAAACATCGTTTATCGCACCATAGAGTATATTCCTCTGGCATTGATCGGTATCGGGCTGCGGGATTTTTTCATTATCCATATTTTCACCCTTGCCATAGGCCATTTCAATCATTCCAACTTTAAGCTGAACCTTGGACCATTGAAGTATATTTTCAACAACCCTCAAATGCATATCTGGCACCATGCTTACGATCTGCCCAAAGATAAAGCCATGGGGGTAAATTTCGGCCTCACACTCAGCATATGGGACTACCTTTTCAAAACGGATTATATCCCCTATGATGGAAAAGACATCAGGCTTGGATTTCCGGGAATAGAACAATTTCCGAAAGGCTTTGTCAGGCAGAACCTGCATGGGTTTGGCAAACGTAAACTGCCAACAGGTAATGCGGTACTAACCGCGGCAACCGCTCCTAAAAAGGATAAGCTCCACATAAAAAATACGCAGGCTTAAACAATGACCGCTGCTATTGCGTAGGAATAGGTTAAAGTATTCATTCTTATGTCTCCAAAGAAGCTTGTCACATACTGGGTTCAGCTTTTTAATCAAGGTGATGCCATAAAACTCGCCGGGCTATACCACACCGATGCTGTGAATCATCAGGTTACTGAAGAGCCTGTATGTGGCAAAAAGGCTATACAAGCCATGTTTGAAAGCGAATTTGCCCGGGCTGATATGCACTGCATTGTAGAAAATTTATTCGAAGATGGTGAATGGGCCATTCTGGAATGGAAAGACCCGCTGGGCTTAAGAGGTTGCGGCTTTTTCCATGTTATTGCGGGCAAAATCAAATTTCAGAGAGGTTATTGGGACAAGCTGTCCTTTTTGCGGCAACAAGGCTTACCACTTCCTTCAAAATAAACAGGGGCTGCACCACAAAAGTGATACAGCTCCGTTATTATAGCATACGGCAAGCGTTAATACCCTGAGGTTACGAATTCAATACCTTTATCCAGCACCTCATTCCAGGCTTCGCGTGTCTCCCGGTCAAACTTCTTATCGTGGTGAATAATTGCACTTAAAAGTGCTCCCTTCCACAAAATATAAAACCGTGGTTCAATATTCAATTTCACCCGGCTATGGCTTTCCTTAATTCTCTTCAAACCTGCCAGCCCGGCAATGTTACCCGCAGCATACATGATCATCAAATTAATACCATGCCGGAGTAATTTATGTTGCTGTTCAAAATCCGTCTTTCTGAACCTTTCCGCGACTTCTACATTGCTGGATAAGAATTTTTGATAAAAAGTATCAAGCATATCACCGTTATTCAGGCACCTTCCATAACTGTTTTGCACAAGAGTAATTTTATCAGTTGTTGCTGAGTTTTCCATCATTTCTAATTGGTTAATAATATTTAGTTGATTCAGTTCATTTTCCTGAGAAGCGCAATGATATTATACCGCAACCCAATACATCATGACAAGGAGCAGTACAAAAGCTGACCAAAATCAGGTATTCTTTTCATGATTTTATATAGCACATCGTAACATGCTCGCAGATAAACAGTTCCCGCAGGAAGTGTTAACAAATCCGCATCTGCCTCCCTAAACTGAAAACGATACACTCCAGCATTCTCAATAATAAGTCAGGTATGTATTCTGAGAATATTTTCGTATTTTATTCCTCCAATGTTATCCACCTTAAACTCCATTATCATGGCACAATTTGTTTCATATGACCCAAACGTCAAGGTAAACGGCCAAACCATCATGTCTGTAGTGAATGCAATGGAATTTGGCCAGGAAACAAGGCTCAACATCCTTAAAAAACACGGGTTGGCCAATATAGACCCGGAGGAGTGGTATGATCAGCAAAAATGGCTGGATGCTTTTAAAGAGATTTACAATAGCATTGGTGAAAACACGCTTTATATTATTGGGAAAGCCATCCCGGCTAATGCCAAATTCCCTCCGGAGATAGATTCTCTGGAAAAGGCCCTAAGAGCAATAGACGTGGCCTATCATATGAATCATACCGAAGGAGAAATTGGCAGTTATAAAGTAACAGAATTTGACGCGGAGAGAAGACGGGCGGTAATTCTTTGTGACAACCCCTATCCCAGCGATTTCGATCGTGGTATTATCACCACCATGCTGGTCCGCTTTAAACCCAGAGACTCAACAAAGTATAGCGTATCACTGGACAATTCAACAGAAACCCGTCTCAAAGGTGCTGATAGTTGTACTTACATCATTAACTGGTAGATCCGGAGCTGTCAAAAGTCACTTATTTGCCATATGTACAAATCGTTTTTAAAGTTTACGGGTTGACCTGTCATTACTTTTACATTTTTTAAAATGAAGTAATGGATGATAAAACCAACGCAAGAGAATTGCTGCCTTACTATTTACACCTGGCATATAATGCGGAAAGGAAACTCGGTGAAACCTTATCTAAGCTGATAGATGACATTACAGCCTCTAACCTGAAAAAGCTGTTAACCCTGCAAGTTAAAGAGAAAAACAAACAGCAAATGAGGTTTGAAATGCTTTTGGTACGCTTAATAGAGGAGCCTTCGGGTGGCAATAATACCTGGTTTCTGCCCACCAGAGTATACTTAAAAAGTATAACAACCAGGAAGCTACGGATCAAATGATTGTCACTATAAACTATGCCTTGATCATTTTATATTATTAATCTTCTTGAAAAGGCAGTAAAATGCTCGAAATCCCTGAACTATCATCTGATGACGCTTAAAAGATCTCTTCAGGAGGAACGTGAACTGGCCTCTAAGCTCAGGTTATTTGAGTTTCCCTTGCCAAAACTTGTACTATCCGGACAAATGACGTAATGAGCAGAGAAGCATCCCTGGAAATACCATCCCCGTAAGTTCCCCGGCAATTTTCAAGATAAACGGCCATCATGATCATCCGCAGGAAATGCCTGTTCAGTCTCCTGGTTCAGTACCCGGCCTTCTTCATTGAATTGAAGCATATGGATATAGCCATCTTTAGCTACTTCTATTGTATAAACTACCTTGTGTTTCTCCTTTCTTACTTCCTTTACATCAAACAGAAAGTCTTCTTTAAAGTGTTTGTTGATATAAGCAGAGATTTTATAGGGAAGCTTATCATATTTCTTATTTATACCTTTCATTATGATTGTGAATTAATATTATCGACCAATTAATCGCAGTAAACAATATGCAAACCGGCCTCACAATTGTTTATTCTCTTTGCCCTGTTAGTGCTAAGACATAACCGGCAACCGGATAAAGTATTTTACGCCCATAAAACCAGTCCCTTAAAAGAGATTGCCTTTCTCCCTCAACCCGTAAAAGCCTGTAAATGTTTAGTGATTTTCGGCGAATTGTATCTAACTAAAAAAAATTAACCCTTTGATCGGAAAGCAGAGATTTTGAGCCAGAGGTTTTGGATATAAGCATTGATACATTGGTATTTCGGTTGTCAAAGAAGTTACGAAAACGGGATCAAAGCGGAATTTCCGGGCTGTTTGACCTGACAGCTGTGAATAGCTATCAATAAAAGTAGTTTGGCAAACGAGGATAAAACAGGCTCGGTTATTAATTCCGGTGAAAAGCTTCATTCTGATCCGTTCACCTGCAGGTACCGAACTTTGGCGCGCACAATAAAGAAGGCGGAACCTAAATCCGCCTTCCGGATAACATAGTTTAGTGCCTTTTGGAGCAGTTATTCTATGTTACCTGCATAACCAAAACCTTCGATCAAGCGATTGCTTTAACTCCAATCATCGGACGGAATAGTTTCATGCCTGTTGCAGCACTTATGTCTACTATCCTGTTTACCTCGATCCGCAAGACTTTGACTATGTTTATAGCTTAAAATTATTACAAAACCATGCCTTTTTCCGTGACGGCAATCATGAACAGGCAAGACATTTATCATGCATAACCAACTGGTATTCAGAATAAAGTAACATGATAAAAATCACTCTTTATCCATTTGCCCAACGCGGAGCGAGGGTTGTAGTTGCTGATTGGATGGAGGACAAAGAAACAATAGAGGCTATCAAAATGGCAGGCGGAACGTCCATATTTGTAAAGTGCGATGTATCTGATACAGGAGATGTTGCCGCAATGATTCATAAAACTATTGAGCGATTTGGTAGTCTGGATTTTGCCGTGAACAATGCCGGCATAGAAGGTGATACGGCCCTTATTCATGAATGCAGCGAAAAAAACTGGGATAAAGTATTAGGTATCAATCTTCGGGGTGCATGGGTCTGTATGAAATATCAAATACCTATTATGCTTAACCAGGGTAAAGGTTCTATAGTTAATGTGGCTTCTATTGCCGGTTTAGTAGGTTTTCCCGGTCTGCCTGCCTATGTCGCCAGCAAGCATGCCGTAATTGGTCTTACTAAAACAGCAGCTCTTGAAAATGCAAAACAGAACATCCGCATCAACGCCGTATGCCCGGGAGTAATTAAAACTCCGATGGTAGACCGTGTAACAGGAAAAGATAATACAGTGGCCAGCAGTGCCGCATATAACGGATCCATATCCTTAAAAAAATCGGTAATTGCCTCCACAATACTTGGATTAAATCAGAATCCTTCTTTCTTCTTAATGAAAAAAGCCGGCAAAGTGTTTAACTTTCGCAATTCATAATTTATAGTTTAACAGTTCTCTGTTAATTGTTCAGGCTTATGGTTTTGCAATTTATGCTTATTGCATAACCAATGACCAGTGGCCAGAAAATGCGTAACCGGTAACCAGAAAACCAGAAGATGAAAAACTTTACCATAACAGGCACTTATACTGATCTTTATCAGCTCACTATGGCGCAGGTTTATTACCTGACGGGGAAGAGCCGCCAGGAGGCGGTGTTTGACTACTTCTACAGAAAAAATCCATATGAAGGAGGTTATACCATCTTCTCCGGGCTGGGTACGCTTTTGGATGTACTACAGGACATCAGATTTACCCCGGAAGACATTGAGTACCTGAAGCAAATCGGCCTAAATGCTGACTTTGCCGACAGTCTTGTCGATTTTAAGTTTACAGGCACGTTGCACGCTGTCAAAGAAGGTGAGGTCATTTTTCCCAATGAGCCTGTACTGCGGCTGGAAGGCTCAATAGTAGAAGCTCAGATCGTAGAAACACTCTTGCTCAACATCCTTAATTTCCAGTCACTCATAGCCACCAAGGCTGCCCGGATAAGGTCTGTATCAGGCGACAGGGTGCTGAGTGATTTTGGACTTCGAAGGGCTCAGGGAACCGGTGGCTACCACGCAACAAGGGCAGCATATATCGGAGGCTTCAATTCTACCAGTAATGTAAAAGCCGCCCATGATTTCGGTATCCCCGTAGTAGGTACCATGGCACATTCCTTTATCCAAAGCTATGATGATGAGCTCACCGCCTTTCGTGATTTCGCCCTTAACAGACCAGACAATTGCATTTTATTGGTCGATACGTATGATACGCTGAAATCAGGAGTGCCCAATGCCATAGAAGTAGCCAAAGAAATGAAAGCACGCGGACAAAGTTTGCTGGCCGTGCGACTGGACAGTGGTGACCTGGCTTACTTATCCAAAAAAGTAAGGACAATGCTCGATGAAGCAGGGTTTCATGAGGTAAAGATCACTGCCTCCAATCAGCTCGATGAATGGGTGATCAAAAGTCTTGATGATCAGGGTGCGCCTATTGATATCTTTGGCATAGGCACCAGCCTGGTAACCGGCGCACCTGATGCTGCTCTGGATGGGGTGTACAAACTCTCCTACTCCAACGGCAAACCCCGCATAAAGCTATCTGAAAACCTTAAAAAGCTTACGTTGCCTGATAAGAAACAGGTGCACAGGGTAATCAATGGCGATGGTCGGTTTTTCGGGGCAGATATAGTGCTTAAGGCAGATGAAAAATCTCCTGACACAATGTATCATCCATCTGAACCTGATAAATCCCTGAGCCTTCAAGGCATGAAGCAGGAGCCTCTGCTTCATAAAGTAATGGAAAACGGGCAACCTGTTGCGCCATACCCTTCCCTGCAAAGCATAGCTTCGTATTGCCAGGAAAGGCTCGCCCTGCTTCCTGAAGAGCACAAGCGTTTTTACTATCCGCATGTTTACAAAGTAGGGATCAGTGAAGCACTTTTGAAGGAAAGAAATGAGTTGAGAAACCAGTATAAAAAGTAGGTCACATGGATGCATTAATGATTGTAGATATTCAAAATGATTTTACACCCGGAGGTAGCCTGGCAGTACCACAAGGAAATGAGATCATTCCGGTGGTTAACGAGCTTCAAAAATCATTTGAGCTTGTGATAGCCACACAAGACTGGCACCCTCGGGAACACAAAAGCTTTGCCAGCAATCATCCCGGGAAAAAGACCTTCGAAACCACAACTCTTCAAGGGCTGGAGCAGATCCTGTGGCCCGACCACTGCGTACAGGGCAGTAAAGGCGCCGAATTTCATGCCGGCCTGAACCTGAAAAAAGTAGAAGCCATATTCAGGAAAGGCATGGACACTGAAATAGACAGCTACAGCGGCTTTTATGACAATGGCCATATGAAATCCACAGGTTTGGCAGGCTACCTGAGAGAAAGAAAGGTCAAAAATGTATACATCTGCGGCTTGGCCGCCGACTTTTGTGTTTTTTACACAGCTAAAGATGCCCTCAAAGAAGGCTTTGGTACTTATGTAATAGAGGATGCCACCAGAGCCATTGACCCTGAAGGGTTTTCAAAAGCAAAGGAAGAGATCAAAGCCCTGGGTGGAAAGGTTATTATGAGCAGTGATGTCTGAGCAGTCAATTAGTAAAAGCAGTAAATAAAGGGTTTTACCAAGGCCCGGCTCAGTAAAACTCCTTTTAACCACAATTAATTTCAGCTATCCGCTTATTCCTTGTTTGCAGTCTGATGATGTAACATCCAGTTGATACCATATTTATCTTTGAAGGATGCAAAATAAGCTCCCCAGAACATATCTGCTAACGGCATGGACACTTCGCCTCCCTCAGACAGCTTTTCAAAAAGCCGTTCTGTCTCTTCCCTTGATCCTGGTTCAATATTGATATGCATGTTGTTGCCATGCTCCATTTTAAAGCCCATGCTCTCGGGCGAATCAGTTGCCATCAATACATGCCCACCCATAATGGTCAACTCTGCATGAATAATCAGCTTTTTGTTCTCATCGCTCATAGGTGGCATGTCAGAAGGCATTTCTAAATCGCCAAACCTACGTAGTCCGTTACCGGTAAACTTGCCGTTAAATACCTCTTTATAAAACATGAATGCTTCCTCAGTGTTGCCGGGAAAGTTCAGATAAGTAGTCACACGGGGTTTATTGCTGGTTTTATTTTCTTTACGCAGTCTGAACTGTGTGCTTAAGTAGTGGTCAAGGTTATCAAGGCCTGCGATAAACCCTTCTTTAAAGCCCATGGAAATGATCGCTTCGAGGTCTTCAAGCTTTTCAAAAGATATCTCAACTTTAACAGTTGTAACTTCACCATTATCCATAAAGTTGTTCTCCCACAGCATGCTCGGATGTTGCTGATCAATTACCCCGTTTTCGTCGCAAAAGGCATCCTTTGCTGAGAAAAAACTTTCAGGCCTGATAGTTTGATAATCTGCCCGCGCCCAATGCCTTTCACCTTCCGGCCCCACCATAGCATAGAGCCAGTGGCCACCTTCTTTAAAATCCATTGATTTGGTTTCAGCTTTCCATGGCTTAGGTGCCCACCACTGATCCAACAGCTCACTTTCTGTCCATGCAGACCATACCATGTCCCGGGGAGCTTCAAACTCCCGTTCTACATTGATTTTGTTATTCTTTTTGTCGACAACAAAGTCCATTAAAAGTGTACTCTTCATTTTCTCTCAGATTTTAATTTTTTTAATACTTCATCCAAATTGTTAAAGCGGCTTTCCCAAATGCCCCGAAACTGATCAAGCCACTGATCTACCTCTTTCATTTTCTGCGCATTGAAGTGATAAAAGATCTCCCTTCCCTGCTGTTGCTGCTCTAAAAGTTCACACTCAACCAGCACCTTGATATGCTTCGATACTGCCTGTCTGCTACTGTCAAAGTTTTCAGCTATGGCATTGGGCGTCATAGCCTGTAAAGCTATTAAGCTCAAAATGGCCCGGCGTGTCGGGTCGGCTATTGCCTGAAAAACGTCCCTTCTCATTATTACGTAATATTACTTGCAACCATTTGGTGGCAAATATAAATGCAACCAAACAGTTGCACAACAGAATTCTTATTTATTTTATGGAATTTGATCAAACCCCAACCACAATTTATGCCTGAAGGCCAGTAGCATGCTTACTTAAGGATATTTTTACTTTTTAATATTGTATTAAGATGCCGGAGCAAGTCTTTGGTGCTATTAAAGTTATCCGGCGTGTAGATCCCCGCCAGCCCATCCAACTCTTCCATCTCCAGGTTGTAAGATTCTACTTTATCTGCAAAATTCAGCTCTTCACGCTTGATCTGTCCACATTTTAAAGCTGAATTAATACGCTTGCTGCACCTGCATGTGTTGGCTGTATTGTAAACCCCACAATGCGCATTTAGGAATGTCCCCAATAACTTTCTGGACAGCTCCACCCTTTTTCTGAAATTTTCGGCTGTCACTCCTGTTATTTTTGCCGCTATACTGCTTTTAATTTTCAAAACACTGCCAAGAATAAAGGCCATGCGCAAATCCCGGTCCAGGCATTGCAGCATGGCCAGGGTGCAGCCGGTCTTTAGCTCCTGCTCCAGCAAGCTTTTGTCGGGAAGCTCATACTCAACCGGGCCTTTAAAAGTCTGAAGATCTGTAGCGAATATATCAAATGAGGTAAGTTTCTTTTCCAGGGACGTAGTTTTCAGATTTATCAGGTAATTAGTCGCAATACGGTAAACCCATGTATCAAATTTGCTATTACCTTTAAACTTTCTGAGGTTAGTAATCACCTTGATCAGTATTTCCTGCGTAGCATCTTCCGCATCAGCTCGCTCCCATAAAAAGCGGAGGGATAAATTAAAAACAAGCCCCTGCACCGACTTCACCAGCGTGGTAAGACTTTGCTTGCTCCCTTCCAGGCAAGATTTTATAAGTTCCCTTTCATCCATGCCAAAAACGAAGAGATAAGTTAACAAAAACCTATCTCTTCATATCAGGTAATTAATAATTTATCAAAAACTGGCCGTGAGGATTGTCTTGTATCATTAACCAGGTTCCGTCAGTCTGCTTTCTCAGTACAGCTATAGATAACCCGCTCTGCTCTATTTTATTTCCATCGGGCAAATAACCCACCATAGTCCAAGGAGCGAGGTGTGTGGCAATATTTCCTGCAATGTAAATTTCATGCCCATTGAAAGTGTACCGGGGTTTTATTGCCGCAAACTCCGTAAAAGCCTTTCGCAGCATATCCCTGCCCGAAACCGGAGTTTGTGGCTCAAACATGACTATGGCGTCAGGTTCGTAAGTAGACAGCACACTTTCAATGTCCTGATTCTGAAAGGCTGTTACCATTTTCTCAATTGTACTAAATACCTTTTTTTGCTCCTGATTAAAGTTTGCTTCCATGTGTTTGTACTTTACTGATGTTGCTGACTGATGTGGTTGCTGTGCCTGGCTTCCAAAAACAATTCCGTAAACCAATACAAGCATTGAAATACTCGTCTTATGCATAATTTTATTTATTTATTAAGTCAACCCGTTTTGACTACAATGCATTAGACAGTTAGCAATGGAAACTGTGAATTTTAAATGAGCATTTATTTTAACAAGTCAGCCAGTTCTCAACGCAAGGAGCTTAAAATACAGGGGCACCATAGCCACTGATACTGCAATAAAAGCCCCGACGCGTAAATAGTTTAAAGTCCTCCACATATTAGCTCTCTTCACCAGATCAGTTGCTGAAGCAGATGTTTCGGCTATCCTTTGAAATTCTATTATGTTTGGAGCAAAGTATGACAGAGTCCAGACTCTTACTATGACGTGAACTACAAAAAGCGCCAACAGCCAATTCCTGACAACCCCTAATCTCCAGCTAAAAATAATAGCTACAATAAAGACAACCTCATGAAGTGAATGAAAAATGATCCAAAACACCTTGAGGCTCATACCATTTTTATCTGCCAGCAGGCCGAAGCTATCGGGAGGATTGGCTATCCACTTGGGAACCAGCACCACGGTTTCAAAAATCTGCGCTCCGTTCATTAAAAAGTATAAGAGTAATGTTCCCAATAACCAGATTTCGGCTCTTGAAAGATAGTTTTCAGTAATTGTGTTCATTTTTCTTTTTTTCTTAAATTGTTGGTTACGCTATGCATGATCTGTGTGGCGGCTATGAAATACCTTTCAATTACCTCTCTTTCCTGGTGGGAAAAGGTGGAAATCAAATCTTTTGTCTTTTCCTGAAGATCAGAAAATACAGGCCCTAATAAACTCATCGTTTTTTCTAGCTGAGGAATGATCACCACCTTACGCCTGTCTTGTTTGTCGGGCGCCCTGTGTACCAAACCTTTCTTTTCAAGCCGGTCTATCAGGCCGGTAACCGCTCCGGTTGTTAACCCTGTGATGTGAGCAATATCGCCCGCTGTAGCTTCTCCTTTTTTAATGATCAGGCCCAGGTATTTATGATCAGCTCCGGTAAGGCCGGCCCTGCCCGCTATCACCTCATGCATGATTACAGAAGCATCAGAATAATCCCTGCTGATTTGCCTGAACTTTTCAAACCAATGGTCATGTGTGTTATTCATAATTATCTTAGTTATTAAATATCTTAGTTACTAACTAAATAATTTTAACTAAACATCAATACATTGTCTCTATTTTCAGATCTTCCTTATTTGCTTATTTAAATGTATTTAAATGCGGAGTCCTGAGAAGCATAATGCCGAGGTTAAATAAGTTATCATCTATCCGCTCAAATCATATGCATGACCAAACATTGGGAAGTTCGGCAAGCCCCTGATTAATATTGAGAGGATAGATGCTTTCTCTTAAGGTATCCTGCTCAGCAACCAGGCAATCTGGCCACGATGGTTGGACTCATGTTCACATACATGGAACCACTTCCAGTATGTATTTAGCGGCCGCTCTTCAGACCATACCGGATCAACAGCAAGCAGCCAGTCGTCATCCTTCTTTTTAAGCTCTTCAAGCGTCTTTTCCCGTACCTGGCGAATCACATCGATGTAGTATTCAGCTTTATGCCCTTTAATCTGCTCCCGGCCTTCATCGCCAAGGTTCATGGCAGTGCCCCACTCCTGCTCTTCCTCTTTGCTGAACTCCTGTCTCCCTTCGAAGGTATTGATCTGATAATATTTTTCTACAGCACCCAAATGCATCACCAAAGCTCCTATGGTGTTTGCCTTTTCATCGTGCAGGTAATCAAGTTGCTCCACACTCAGACCTTTGATGCTATTGATGATGGTCTGGCGGTTATAGTTCAGCATGGATACCAAAGTCCCTACCTGAGGTGTGTAGCCATCCATAGGGCCAATTACATAAAGTTCATTGGCAGACGAATGCGTGCCGGCCTGCAGTGTTTGTCCGAAGCCACTCAGGCCAAGTATTCCCGTAGTAACTGCAGCAGTGGTGGTTTTGATAAAATTTCTTCTACCTGTAGATATAGTTTTCATTGGTTTTAGTTGGTTAGATGATCAATATTTTAGACGGATGTTTGCTCTGCAATGTTGAGTTAAATCGGGAATAAATGTAACAAACCACACCCGCAACAATAAATTCAAAAAGGAATCATTGGCTTCTGCTTTATGTTTACGAATTTCGTAGCCAAATAGTCGCTCTGTGAATACACCTGTTTTATTAATCACTCCTCCCTTCACACAAATTAACACGCCTTATCCGGCGACTGCGTATATTAAGGGTTTTCTAAAAACACAGGGAGTTGCCTCATATCAGTCAGACCTGGGGATTGAGGTTGTACTGAAAGTCTTTTCAAAAGAAGGTTTAAAAACAGTATTTGCCAGTATCCCTGAAAATGCAGATTTTTCTGATAATGTGTGTAGGATGGTCAGCCTGCAAAATGAATACATCAGTACCATAGACGCGGTAATGAGGTTTTTACAACATAAAAATCCTACACTAGCCTACAATATCTGCGAGGGCGACTTTTTGCCCGAAGCCAGCAGGTTTCAGCAGTTAGACGATATGGAATGGGCATTTGGTACGTTGGGCATTCAGGACAAGGCCAGGCACCTGGCTACGCTCTACCTTGAAGACCTCGCCGATCTTATAAAAGAAGCTGTAGACCCCCACTTTGGTTTTAGCCGCTATGCAGAACGCCTGGGAAGGTCTGCAACTACTTTTGATACTTTAGAAGAAGTTTTGACCGCCCCTCCAAGCTTTATCGACAATGTATCTACAGACTTGTTAAAACAGAAAATTGAGGAGCTTCAGCCAGGAGTGGTATGTTTATCAATCCCCTTTCCAGGCAATCTTTACGGAGGGTTTCGCTGCGGTAAGTTCATCAAGGATAACTATCCTCACATAAAAGTAATTATGGGTGGTGGTTTCCCCAATACAGAACTACGCTCACTGGCAGATATCCGGGTATTCAAATATGTTGATTACATCACCCTGGATGACGGCGAAAGGCCATTACTCAACCTGCTCGAACATTTTGCCGGTAAAAGGGACACATCCACCCTTAAAAGAACTTTTTTAGTTCTTGATGGGACCGTTCACTACCTCAATGGTGGCAGGGAAGGTGACTTTCCTTTTAACAAGACGGGCACTCCTGACTATTCTGACCTTCTGCTGGACCGGTACCTTTCTGTAATAGAAATCGTCAATCCGATGCACCGACTATGGAGCGACGGACGATGGAACAAGCTTACCATGGCGCATGGATGCTATTGGAAAAAGTGCTCATTTTGTGATATATCGCTGGATTACATAAATAACTATGTGCCGGTTAATGCAGCGCTGCTATGCGATAGAATGGAGGAACTTATTGAGGCCACGGGTGAGACCGGTTTTCATTTTGTAGATGAGGCTGCACCTCCTGCTCTTATGAAAGAAATGGCACTGGAAATACTAAAAAGGAACCTGAAACTAACATGGTGGGCAAATATCAGGTTCGAAAAAAGTTTTACGGCTGATCTCTGCCGGCTATTGAAAGCTTCGGGCTGCATAGCGGTGTCGGGCGGGCTTGAGGTGGCTTCTGACCGACTGCTCATGCTGATGAAGAAAGGTGTTACGGTAGCGCAGGTGGCACAGGTCACTGACAATTTTACTGCCGCCGGGATTATGGTGCATGCTTACCTGATGTATGGCTTTCCCACTCAAACGGCACAGGAGACTGTAGACTCTCTGGAGATGGTCAGGCAGCTCTTTTTCAACGGGGTAGTACAGTCAGGGTTCTGGCATTTGTTCGCTATGACAGCCCACAGCCCTGTGGGACTAGACCCTGCAGCCTATGGTGTAGTGAGGGTTGGCCCTGAGCCAGGCCCATTTGCCAACAATGACCTTATACATGAAGATCCTTCAGGCTGCGATCATGAGCAGTTTGGCCCAGGCCTTACAAAAGCACTGTACAATTACATGCACGGTGTAGGATTTGAAATGCCTTTGCAGGACTGGTTCGACTTCCGCATTCCCAGAACTACTATACCCTATAATTTTATAGAACGAGCAATCGATAGTCAGCATGCGAAATCATCAAAAGAAAATGCACGGCTGGTATGGTTAGGTAACCTGCCTACCCTGGAAATCTACAAGAAAAAGAAAAAGGGAAGTACGTTTAAAATGGCTAAGCTTCATTTTCAAAATAAAAGCCGGTCTATTACCGTTCACACTTCGATACAGGCAGCAAAATGGCTGGAGAAAGCCTTACCGGCTTGGGTTCCATCCTCTTCCCAAAGCCTTAGACTCGCTGAGGTTAAGGCTTTATACCAGGAGGAATCAGGAGCTGATTTTGATAAAATAATGCAAAGCCAGGCCTGGAAGGAATTGAGGAAAGAAGGGCTTTTGCTGGTATAGAAATCGGGCAGGAAAAATATATCAGTTTACCATGGTTTAGCTTAGTGTAAGGGCTCCCGGTTTCATACGCTGATCAATCACCCACATTTCTGCCTGCTCCGTCCTCTCTGAAAACCGCTGAATATCGGACAGAAGTAACTCCACAGGTTCATTTTGGCGGATGGCATGAAAGATTTTATTGTTCAGCGATTTGCCTCTAACCCTGCCGTTTGAAACCCTGATAATATACGGGAAACCGTTACAATCCTTAAGCTCATAGAGTATTTTGAAGAAGAGCTTTCTGTTATGCTTTGTTTTCAATACTGACCCATTTGTAAATATTATCTCCACGGAATTTGGAAGTTTTGGCAGCAACTCGTGCTCGATAAAATGGCTATAATTATGATTGTAGCAAAAAAAACTTTTGCCTTCAAGTTGCCTTAAAAATCTGGTATACCTCCATCCTAAGAGCAAATTTTTACACCAAATCAAAGGTTGAACAAAAACCATCACTGGCAAAGAAATAATAACAAAAACCACTGGAATGGCCAGATAAGCCATCAACTTTAATATATTAAGTACTCTTCTCATTTGGCACTGGCAATAGGCACATTAACCGCTAATGCTTAATAGCATAGCAAATTGTTTAAAAACTGTGACCTACCTTCATAATTCATGAAGATGGTTGTTGGGATCAAGGTTTAGGTTATGGAATAGATTAACCCCAACAAACTGCACCAGAACATGGAAATTAAGTTAAACGGGCCAGGAAACTTACATTTCCCCCCGGCAAAAAATAGCAGTTTGTTGGGCACAGGTTGACATTTTAGTATAAAATTAGGATGCCAGCCGTTCGTTCTTCATTTTTGTAAAATGAAAAAATATGACAACCCCTCTTTTGGGTTGTTTTATAGTTTTATGGAAATTTGCTGATCAAGATAAAAGATGATGGTTCAGAACATCAATTCTGACGCCCCATATATATCACCAGAAGTTGACGACTGAACCATTCATCAGTTCTCACAGGCTTCCCGATCACGGGATTGAGAAACTTGCGAGTAATTTCCCTCTGGAATCCCCCGATTCACAGAGAGGCTCATTACTAACCTTATTTTTAATTTTGACTATAGTCTCAAACATCTTTATCCATTAGAGCAATTCAGATTGCTGTTTCCTTTAAACACCAACCCTGACATTAAACACTATGTTTCTCATGCTCCAAATCCTTCATGTCAGGATATTTGTTTGTGTTTGACTTGTGCAAAGGTAGCGACCAAAAAAGCACTGAAACAAGGACATAAGGCAATTGTCTACCTATTTGTCAACCCATTATTTAGCATAAAGGCTTCTGAGGCCTAAAAAAATTATCCAAAAAATAAGGGGGTTGAAAAATTCGACTATTATGACCAAAAAGAAAGGGAAGAATGTCGGTAATAATCAGACTATAAATAAAAAAATATCCTTAAAATTTGGAAGATTAAATTTTAAGGATACTTCATTTGGTAATACCGGCCACTAAAAAATCGCCGATTTTTATTCCCCGCAATTCGGGAGCATTATTTTTTAACCAGGAGATGACAATGACGACGGTTGTTGATGATGGTACTCACTTAATTCCGTTGATTTTTAATTAATGGTAGATGTAGATAAAGAGTAACTGAATGCAAATATTTATACCATCATAAATAACCATCACACTTTATTCTAACTGTAATCTATAATTTTATACGTCCATCGTCTTATTAATTCGCCTCTTCTTTAGAAATTCCATTATAAAATCTGTAATAATAGAGTGATCAAATCATTATGAGGCCTCATCATTGGCCTCAGGTTTCCAGGTCTGGTTATCGGATATTAAAGGGTTGAACTGATTATTATTCAATACATCCTTTTTAAGATGTTTTTAAGATTACAGCCCGAAGTCTGTCCTCATGTTCATCTCCCCACTCACCAAATGCTTTAATAATGGGAATCAATGTTTTGCCAAAGTCTGTAAGACTATATTCCACCTTTGGTGGCACCTGAGGATATATAAGTTTATCAACAAGTTCATGTTCCACCAATTCTTTTAATTGTGCGGTTAACACGCGTTTACTTGCCTCCGGTATCTTTCTTTGTAATTCACTTGGTCTTTGATACCCTTCGTTAATAAAATAAAGCAGGCGCATTTTCCATTTGCCAAACAGCACCTCACCGGTAAGATCTAACCCACAATTAATGTTTAACGGGATTTTCCTCTTTTTCATAGCACAAAGATACAAATAGCTATTATAGATATAGGTGATGATTTTTTTATCACTATATGAATCGATAATCGGTACTTGTATATGGCGCCAATATGACAAAATTTTGCCTTAAGAAAACAAATTCAAATCCTATGGAAAACGAATTCAATTTTAACCATGAGTTAGCTGGTAAAATAGCGCTTGTAACCGGAGGCTCAAAGGGTGCAGGCAGGGCTATAGCAGAACGCTTATATACAGCAGGTGCTACTGTGATAATTACTGCACGAAATAAGCCTGAAGATACTCCCTTTCATTTTATTCCTGCTGACCTGAGTATGGCCAAAGGTACGGCCAAAGTCGTAGAAGAAGTGATTTCTAAATATGGCAGACTGGATATTCTGGTTAACAGCTTAGGAGGCTCAGAGACGCCGGGTGGTGGATTTGCCGCACTCCATGACCAGGATTGGGAAGAAACTATTCAAACCAACTTACTCGCACCGGTTAGGCTGGACAGAGGTTTTTTACCACAGATGATTGAGCGCAAAAGTGGGGTAATTATCCATATTGCTTCCATTCAGGGCAAGTTACCTCTATATGACTCTACCCTACCCTATGCAGCCGCAAAAGCAGGCCTGATCAACTACAGTAAAAATCTTTCTAACGAAGTTGCTTCAAAAGGTATCCGGGTTTTAACCGTCTCTCCGGGGTGGATTATGACCAAATCTGCGGAAAGAATGATGGAAAGAATTGCTAATAGCTCAAAAACTACCGTGCAGGAAGCAACACAAAATGTAATGAATGCTCTGGGAGGGATACCGTTTGGCAGACCTGCCAAACCGGAGGAAGTGGCAGAATTGGTTGGTTTCCTGGTATCACCACGAGCAGGATATTTAACAGGAACTGAATTTGTCATTGATGGCGGCACCATTCCAACTATTTAAATTGAAAAAACATGAAAATACCAAAAATTATAGAAACACTGATTAATGCGCAGAATAGCGGTGATAGTCAAATTTATGCTAATTGTTTTTCTGATGTAGCAATTGTTTCAGACGAAGGCAATACTTACAGCGGAAGGATTGAAATCCAACAATGGATAGATAAAGCTCATAAAAAATATAACATGTTGACGGAGCCGGTTAAATTGGAAGAAACTGCAGTCTCAAGTGTCCTGTCTGTAAAAGTAACGGGCACATTTCCCGGGAGTCCGGCTATTTTAAAATACCATATGAAAATTAAGAATGAACTTATTGATTCTTTAAAAATAACAGGTTAAAAAATCCTTAAATAAGGATATATTATTTTAATAAAGGCCTCCACGCTGACGGGAAGGAAAACACTCAATTTAATAATTGTACTTTCGCTGATGCCAGGCAGACGTACTCTGGCAAGATTAGTCCTGTCTCATGTGGACTAATCTTGCCAAAGTAAATAATATACACGTAAGAGTTTTAAAGGGTGCTTTCCCTCTATACACTGCATATGGAAGGTGACAACCGAATAAAAGGTTTTAGTCCACCGGATTGGTAACACTCAATGAAACCTCAGATGTTACTTCTCCTGTACCGGGGAGTGTATAACTGATGATAAAGGCATAATCTCCCTTGGTTATGGCAGGGAAAGACGATGATAGCAATTGATTCATCCAGTCACTTCTTTCTGCGCTGCTAATATTATTTATTTGAGCCTTTAAGTCTTGATAATCTCTTTCATATATATCCACGAGGTTATAAATCATAGCGCCAAGATCAGTGATATATGGTCTGTAACCATTTATATAATCTGTATAACTAGCTTCTTTATCACCAGGGTATTGTCTTAAATAAACAGCATTTTCAGGAATCAACCCATATTCAGAGTCATCTCTCCAGCTAAGATCAAGCTCACCCCTTTCAATTCCATCATATATTAACGGATAGATTTCATTACTGAAATAATCGTTACTTTCAAGATTTGCCCTCATTGAAATTAGTGTCTCAAATTCAGCATAATCAAACATTTCTCCTTCCAGGTATGTCTTAAGCAATTCATGTACCCCTGGCCTTAAGGGCCTGCGTGCCCCGGAAACAAAAGTCATTGCATCAATCCTGTCCTGAAGTGTATTATACGCACTAGTACCAAAATAAACTTTACTGAGTACTATTGGCTTTGCACCATCATGTCCCCATAGCTCCAACTGTAACATTTCATCATTTGGCAAATCATTTGGGACGCTAAATTCAAACTGCTTTTTTTCATTATCATACATCAATGGTACTTCAATATTGTAAGCATTTGTTTTATCTCTAAAAGCTGCATAAAGATCTATAGCCGGTGTATTTATGATAAGATCTTCAATGTCATTATCAACTGCTTTTAATTTGATATACCCCTGGTCAGACTCTGCCTTAAGAAAATTAATCTGAAATGGCATCGGGTAGCTGTAGTCAAATTCGGAAATGCTTAGCAATTCTGAATTTTCCTTTGAATTGGTATAGAATACTGACTCATGTTGATTTTGGTATTCAGCTCCCAGTGATTGCCACTCCTCATTGACCAACCTCTCCCAATAAACATTTACTAAAAAAGTCATTGTCTCATTTTCCGGAAGCCTGTCAATCATGTTAAATTCAACTGAACTGTTATCTTCAGACCAAACTATATCGGCATTGGGTTGCTGAGCATTGCTATCCTCCAGCCTTATTACTGTATAGTTTGGTCTTATACCTGAGTTTAAATCCAAAGGCTCGCCCATGGAATAATTGAATTTTAACGATGGGTTAAAATAAACACTTACCTTACCTTCATTCTCTTTAGGTAAGAACTCGATCTCAATTTCATCCAGTTTTGCACTAAAGTTTACCTCTATTTTTTCTCCGGTAATTTTCACCCACTCTCCGTCTACCTGCTTTCTCCAGCTTGCCTCAATAATGAGTGTTAAGTCTTCATTTAATTCTGAAACTGGTAAAAGTGATTCAGGGACTATCTCAATCATACGGGTATTCGCAGCAACCTCAAAGGAGGTGGAAAGAGTGTCATTTTTATAAAGAATTAAAACATCATCAATAAAAGGCTTAAAGCCGTCTATAGCCTTATCAAGGTCCAGTTGAGTACTAAAATGAATATTTTCAAAAATATTAAGGTAATCATCTTCAGCGATTGAAACAGTACCCAGTATCTCGGGAACTACACCAGTTGTCAGCGTAGAATTTAATATATCAGTACCTCTCCTTTCCCACTCACCATCTACTAATCTTTCCCAGGATGTGGTAATACTAAAGCTCATTTCCTGATCGATACGCCAGCTTTTTTCTGGTTCGATGCTCAGTTGAGTGGAATCGGCATTCCATTCAAAAAATGCATTAGATAAATCAAAAGCGACGACATCAAATTCACCGAATTTTGGTCTATAAGTAATCCTTTTATCAGATAGTGTTACTTCACTGCCAATAGGATAGTGAAACGTTACTATTATGCGGGAAAAAGCAGGAATTTCTTCGTTTTCAAAGGTTATAGACTCTACAATATTAAATTCATCAAAATTTGGATCCTCCAAAACGGGATCAACAGAGTCGGAGTCATCCTCTTTACAAGCATTAAACAAAAGTATAACGAATCCAAGCAGTAGCATTTTAGCTCTCATCCTAAATTATTTTCTTAAAATTTCACAAAAACAAAAAACAACAAATATCAAAAATTATAATTGAAATGTCAAAAAACCATTTTCCCTGTTTAGAATGTACGTTTATAATATAAAAGAAGCTCCTTTAAGCTGTATGATGCCTGCCGATGGGAAAGCTGCATTACGGGTTTAATCGCCAGACTAAATTATCATTGCCAAGCACTGCTAATAAGAATGGGAAAACAGGAATCTGATAAATTACGAATCTATTACTATTTATAGTGTAAATTTATTAGTCTGCTAATCAGCCTACCAACCTCCAACTGCAAGCCAACATACCTCCTCCTGTTAGACCACTTTTCCATATCACAAACAAGCTGGCTGCGGGTGTAGCTGGCAGGTATAAAAATGTTATTGGTTTTGGCCTGACGGCTTTTTAGTTGCTCAAGGCATAGCTTGCCCAATGAGGTAATAACGCTGAGCTTGCGCAGGCATTTTTTGATATGCTTTTGCTCATGATCCAACGACAAAAAGGCTTGTGTCATGCTTTCAATGAGTTGATCATATTCCTGCTCTTGATGCCTGATATCGTGGGTATTGGTAAAAAGGGTTTGCTGCCCGTTTTGAAGATCTTTATAGACATCGTACATATCATTGGTCAACTGTATGAGGTGACCGAACAGAAGAATGGCTTCCTGCTCATTGGCTTTTAAGGAACCGGTAAGCATAAGCCTGAACAAAACTGTCCAGATACTTCCTTTTTCGTAAGTGATTTTGCTTAGTTGCTCATCGGATAGCCGTGGGGCTTCCAATTGAAGCAGACTTTCATCCTGGGCAATAAGCGCCTGCCTGAATGTTTGGTAAAATAAATCCTTATTGCAGTTATCCCTGATCTGGTCGTACAGGTACTTTGGCAGTAGCATTTCAGGCGCATGGCCACCTTTATAATTATTGAGCTGCTCTAATATTTCACTGGAAGATAGCTTCAAAATATCAGTGAGATCATCAAGCAGAGGAGTGAGTATGCTTAGGTGTAACGTATTCCTTATTTCGGTTTTGCCAAGCTTCCTGCCTCTTAGGGCGGCAAAGCAGGAGTTGACATACAAACCAAGCACAGTATATACGGCTATTCTCTTCTTCTGGCTTTCTGAAAGTTGCTGACCGGCACCAACCAGTAAGCTGTTTAGTTCTCGCATCATCCTGCCGACATGCCGCTTCCTCTTAAAATGCAGCTCGTTTAGCAGTTGAATATGTACAGATAATATTTGGATGTGGTTTGTCATGCAATTGCCAACAGGCTCCGGGGCTTTCCGCCGGTGAATTTAGGATAAGATGGTGAGTTTGCAAAGTCTGAAGTGATTGCGTTGGTGGTGAAGTTTAAGTCTGAAGTCGGGAGACCGGAGACCGAAGTGATTTGTGTTTGTGGTGAAATGGTAAACGGTTATAAGTAATAGGTAAATCAGTATTTGGGGAGTGGTTAAGGCTCGGAGTTGGGAGACCGGAGATCGAAGTGATTTGTGTTTGTGGTAAATCGTAAACGGTGATCAGTATTTGGGGAGTGGTTAAGGTTCGAAGTCGGGAGACCGGAGACCGAAGTGATTTGTGTTTGTGGTGAAATGGTAAACGGTTATAAGTAATAGGTAAATCAGTATTTGGGGAGTGGTTAAGGCTCGGAGTTGGGAGACCGGAGACCGAAGTGATTTGTGTTTGTGGTAAATCGTAAACGGTGATCAGTATTTGGGGAGTGGTTAAGGTTCGAAGTCGGGAGAACCGGAGACCGAAGTGATTTGTGTTTGTGGTGAAATGGTAAACGGAGATCTGTAACGGGTGATCAGTATTTGGGGAGTGGTTAAGGTTCGAAGTCGGGAGACCGGAGACCGAAGTGATTTGTGTTGTGGTGAAATGGTAAACGGAGATCTGTAACGGGTGATCAGTATTTGGGGAGTGGTTAAGGTTCGAAGTCGGGAGACCGGAGACCGAAGTGATTTGTGTTTGTGGTGAAATGGTAAACGGTGATCTGTAACAGGTGATCAGTATTTGGGGAGTGGTTATGGCTCGGAGTCGGGAGACCGGAGACCGAAGTGATTTGTGTTTGTGGTGAAATGGTAAACTATACCCTGTAAACTTAGAATGGTAAATTATAAAAATAAACCGCGAAAAAAGTCAGATTATTTTAACTTATTTCTTCAGCTTTGCGTTATCAAAAACAAGAAGCATGCAGCTTACCCTGATGCCTGAATTTGTATTTACATTGTGCAATTGTTCAGGCTATTTTTTTGTTGCATCCCGAACATGAGAATAACTTTTTAAACATTATTTTTCGGCCTGTTTTTAGTATGTTCACAGACATTCTTTTTACAATTTTATTCAGCATTTCACCATTAGGTGAGGCACGTGTAGGTATTCCTTACGGCATTTTAAATGGCGTACCTCCAATATTGGCATTTTTGTCAGGGCTTGCTGCCAACCTTCTGGTGTTTCCAATCATGCACACCATTGTAAAAGCTTTTGACCAAAAAATGTGGAAGTATTCTTTATATAAAAAGCAAAGTATACGCCTCTCCCGCCGGGCTAAGAATATTGTGGGCAACAGCATAGAAAAATACGGCTTTTGGGGGTTGATGATTTTTGTGATGATCCCCTTGCCGGTTACCGGTGCTTATATGGGGTCTATTGCAGCTATTCTGTTCAAAATACCGGCAAAAAGAGCTTTCACGGCTATCAGCCTCGGTGTAATTATCTCTTGCCTTATCGTGACTTTGGGAGCTTACTTCGGCAATAAGGGTATTCAGCTGATATAACCTTATTTCGATAAATGGTAATCAGATTGACAGTGACCAATACTCTGTGGTTGGTGATGACGAACTGTCTGAAAACACAGAGCAAAGCTGAAGCGATGAATGGTACACTGCAAAATGTGAGCAGTCAAACTATCTACATATTAGCACTTTAGCCTCTATTATATGTTTATGTCTGAGATCCAAAAGGACTTGGCCGGCTTTTCGGAATAATTGGTTTCCTCTTGCGGTTTAATAGGAATTTTGGCAATCTTGAGCAGCGCATCCTGATCGTCCCGGCTCCTTTCTGATGGCATTAACTACCAGTCGGCCTACGGGTTTGAGTTGCAGCATTAATCCTGTAAGTTTATTCCAACACATGACCTCTTAGATACGAGAGAGTCCGGCACTCAATTTCATCAGACTCCATATGACAGATACCGCAACATAAAATCCTGGCCAGTATTTTCTACTCTTTTAGTACAGGTATGGGCAACTCCGCCATAGTTAATGGTTCGGTAACTTCCTAAAGGTCTGATACCTCTCCAAGCAACCATGCTCTCATTGCTGATACAACCATACCTCTACCGTTACGACACTTCCGCCTTATTCTTTTTAGGCTTTATCAGGTCGTTTTGAGCAGACCTGAACTTGGCCGTAATGGCGTGCATAAGCTCATCAAATTTCTTGTCGATCTTTTTATTAATATCCTTTGCAAAGTCTTCACCTTTGCCCAAAAGGACTTTTCTGGTATCTGAGCCTTTTTCCGGGGCAAGTAATACCCCAATTATGGCACCCGCGGCAATCCCTGCCATTACTCCTAATATTGCTTTTCCTGTATTCATAGGTGTAGTTGTTTTATTGTACCAGCTAATTTAAGGGCTGTTTTAGATATAGTCGATGACGTGTGTCATCAGTAGGAAATATTTTTATCTTGTTAATCCGGCACGTTGCTCGTTATTGCCTCATATAACCTTTCATAAGGTTGATATATTTTTCCACCTTCCTGATATGGCCCCGGACTTCCCTTTCTTTATGACTCTGACCAATACTTAATGCCTGCACCTTAGCCCGGACATTTGCTCTCAGGCATTTGAAGTACCTGAATATTGCCTCATCTTCATTGACTTCAAAACATGGAAAATTGTTGCTGTAGCTTTTTAGAAATACCTCTGCCAGTTGTGGATGATGAAATGCTTCCAGGTCCATGCACATAAAGGCCACCTCATATAATACATCGATTTGCCTGTATTGATCATTAAACTCTATACAGTCAAATATCACTGGCTTTTTATAAATGAATACATTACCACTATGAAGGTCACCATGTACGTCTCTCACCAAACCTGTGTCGATCCGATCCTGAAATCGCCCGGCATGGTGATTCAGAAAGTTATCGCTCCATTTTATGGATTGCTCTATTGTTTCCGCACCGGCTGGGCCTATCTCCTTTTCTACAAGGTTTATGCAATTACCAATATCGTTAAACAGGGCACGGGCAGTTGACAACTCAAAAGGCCGGTAAATCTTATCGGCATTTTTATGAAAAGCGGCTACCTGATGGGCAAGGATGCTGACGTCTCCGGTTCTCACCTTGTTTTGTCTGAGCATGTTGTCCATCCTTCTGGCTGTTGCCAGCCTTTTCATCTGCACTGCATAGTCCACTATCTTTCCGTTGCCCTCTGCCAGATACCATAAATCATCATAGTGATAAACAGGAACTACAGCCTCATAAATATCGGTAAAGCGGCTGTTCAGCATAACTTCTCTCTCGCAATATTTATTGCGAAGATTCAGGGTAGAAAAGTCCAGAAATGAAAGTTTTACAGGCTTTTTCAGTTTGAATACATGCTCTTTTGTGAGTATTACCCAGGAAATGTGCGTCTCTTCAAGCTCACCGTTTAAAGGTTCTCCTCTGTATATTCCATTTTTGGTAAGTGATGCTATTTCATCTTCATTCATGCCGTTTGCTTTCCAGGTAGTTAGATGCTCTGTTTAGCATAATTTCTATATTATTATCAGTCGACTCCAGCTGAAGGTGGGGAAACGTAAACTCTTCAAACTCTGTTTTTATCTGATTATATACCTCAAAATCTGCTTCACTATCCTTTCTTGGTAGGTTTAATCGCTGTTTGATCAGATGCTCGTCAGCATGTACAACTATCAGGTGAATAACACTCGCATGCTGTCGGGCCAGGCTTATAAACATGTTGCGCATAGATTGCAGGTAAAAAGTAGCGTCTACAATTACGACCCTACCGTGCATTAAAGAGCTTTCGGCAAGTGAAACCATCTTGCGGTAAACCTCCAGTTTATCTTTAAAGGCATATTTACCCCAAGCTCCCAGTGCTTTCCTGACACGATCGCTATTTACATAATCAGTTCCCATTTTTGATGCCAGTTGGACAGCAAAATAGCTTTTACCACTTCCCGGCAGACCTGCTACTAGTACAATCATGAGTATAATCTTAAATTTGTTTTCTTAACAAGTGTTTTGGTTTTGAGAATGCTTTTACTTGTTCCATACGATTTCATATCAATTTCCATAGTTACTCTTATAACAATAGCGCAACCTGCTTGTTGTTTTATACCTATTCCCAAACACTCTCTTCTGCTCTTAGTACTCACCGGCATTCACCACCTTACTGCAGTCCAGTAAAGGTGGTGTTATTCTAAAAAAAAGTTAATGACGCTCATAGACACTCCCCCATGATAGATATCACCTTTTACAGGATTATGTCGATAATTATAGCTTAGACACAGGCTTCTGTTCGTTTATCCGACATGATGAAGGTTTTGAAAATCCGTAATAAATGTTATTCCTCTGGGGGCAGGACTTCATTACATTGGCTTTTATGATAGCGCAGATAGAAAAAAGAGAGATTAGGGAGCAAATCATGAACTCCTGTATCAGGCAGCAGCAATTGTTAATGGATGATTTCTCCCAGCGGATCAAATCGTTGTTGGCTAGCCAAAAACAACAAACTAAATCAGGTTTGAATGGCTCCAAATCATTAATGAACCTTGACGAGATAGATCTGCTCAATGATGCCATGATCTTTGCCCAGTTGGAAATGAACAGGTTGCGGTACCTGCGGTCTGTCAATTACATGGACCACCGGGAGGTGGAGCTGGGGGCAATAGTTATTACCGATGTTAATACCATATTTGTATCTTCCAGTGTGGAACCGTTCTGGTTTAATGGAGAAAACATTATTTGTATATCTACCGAAAGTGCTCTGTTTAATCAAATGAAAGGAAAAAGAACAGGTGAATTGTTTTTTCACAACCAAAATACCTATATAATCAGGGAGATTTTATAGGTATTACCGTAACTGGCTATTGATCACCAATGGTTATCACGGGCACGATGCTTTTTCGGTTGTTCTTTTTAAAAGTACTCTGACTTCCTCATCGTTGACACCAGGAAAGCTTGAATAATAGCGATCCAAGCCTTCCAGCTCGTTCCTCATTCGCAAAAAAATGAAATCATCAGTTTCCTCGCTTATTGTCCTTGCGGCTTCAACATTTACAACAGGCACGGCAACGACGATTTTCAGCGGGTTTTGCTTTCTGATCTCACGCAGGCAGGCAATCATAGTATCCCTGGCTTTCAAAATATCATCTACAAGAATTACTGTCTTATACTGCAGTGAGATGGGTTCTGTATCGCCGTAATATATCTTTTGCTGATAGTTAATGGCATGCCTCAGTAAGGCCATTTGATGATAAATATAGTCCTGGGGCACATCGAAGGGGCAATCGTGAATACAGGCTTCCGAATAGCTTACGGAGCCTATATTTTTGTTTTTATCGGTAGGATGTTTGATTTTGCGACAAGGCATCACCTCAAGAGGAAGTTTCAAATTTTCTGCAATAACCCATGCTACACATACACCGCCATGTGGTATGCCTACCACTACTGTGTTGGGATCTTCTTTACAAGCCCTGAGTTTCATGCTGAGTAATTCTCCTGCATGCTCTCTGTCTCTAAGCAATATTTCGGTAAGCCCATCCATGATTTTAGCGTTTTCTGAAATTAACCAAATCAAACCTTGGTCATCAATGACGTCTATCACACGTGTCTGATGATTGTTATCTTTCATTCCAAAAGAAATGGTCTAAATCTCACCTTCCGGGCATACTTTCTCAAAGTCAAGTTTAAACTCAGTACCCTTACCCTCTTCGCTTATCACTTCCACTGAGCCATTAAGCATATCCACATAATGCTTCATGATGTGCAACCCAAGGCCTGTACCTTGTATTGTACCTGCATTAGATGCCCTGTAAAAACGCTCGAACAAATACTTCCTGTCTACTTCGGGGATACCAATGCCCTTATCTTTAACATTGAGATGAATATGGTCATTCAGAGTAGACGTAACCTGAATTTCTGTATTTTCAGGTGAATACTTAATGGCATTAGTTACAAGATTGTTTAAAATATTGGCTAGTAGCACAGGGTCTGAATAGGCTTCATCTTTGCCAAAGTGGTGATAAATGATATTTTGTCCGGGTTTGGTAAAGTTTCGAAAATTGAGGCAGATGTTTTGAAGATACTCTTTAAGGTTTAGCTTCTCCATTTTAGGTTGGATCTTACCTTCTTCAATTTTAGTAATAGACAAAAACTCGTCTAGAATAGAAGTAAGTATATTCACGGAGGATTTCACTCGCGCAATATGCTTCATTACAGCAGGTTGCTGCTCGTCCTTTAGATACTTTTCTAGTAGAAAAGCCGAAGACAAAATGGTGGTGAGCGGTGTTCTGAATTCGTGTGAAGCCATAGATACAAAGTTAGATTTCATTTTACTCAGCTCTTTTTCGGCAGCCAGTGCACTTCTTATTTTTTCTTCAGCTTTTCTATGTGCCGTTATATCGGCTACCGCCGACATTAGGCAATCCTTATCTTTAATCTGAATCAACTGCATGGATATGGCTACCCAAACAGGGTCCCTATCTTTTGGCTTCAGGTATGTTTCTATATCCTGGATCTTCCCCTGCTCTCTGGCAGCCCTCGTTAGTTCTTCCCTTTGAATAGCAGACTCCAGGATATTTAGTTCTACCCCTGTTTTACCCACCATTTCCTCTTTACTATAATTTATCAGGTCTTCAAATGACTTATTGCAATCGGTAATTACGCCACTTTCACTTTGGGCGATTACAATTCCAACCGGGCTTTCGTTAAAGAGTTTGCTAAACAGGTCATTGGCGTTTTGGAGCTTGTGTTCCACGCGTATTCGCTTATTAAAATTGTAACGTATAGTAAAAAATGTCGCAAACAACAACAGTATCATTCCTATAAGTAACATGAGAAACAGTCTGTCAAAGGTCTCAATGCTGGCCGTATTTGCCTCCTCCCTGGCATGCATCAGACAACTTTCTTCGCTCTTAAAGGTATCAATAAGCATCGTAAAGCGGTTACGAAGGCCCTTTGCCTGATCAATACGGTGTATTAATTTATTTTCGGGGTTTTGCCTGGAGACCAAGGCTGAATCACCAAAAGTCAACAACTCTTGTATGATCCCTTCAACAGACTGTACTTTGGCGAGTTGGCCCGGCCTGTTTCCTGAAAGGGCCTTCAGTTCTTCAAGTTTTCCCAGTATTGATGTCCGCGCCTCATGGTAGGGCCTGGCATAACCTGAATCGCTACTTACGAAAATGCCATTGCTCTCCAGTTGAATATCCTTGGAAAGTGATGAAATGTCCTCTGCCAGATGAATTACAGTTCTTGTGTCCTTAACCAGTTGTGAGGTATCCTCCACCACGAGGGAAGTGCGGTATGAAACGAGTCCTAAAACAGCCATTGCAGCAACCAATGCACCAAACAGTACACCAAGTATTATTTTAAACGAAGTCATTTCTTCTACCTAACAATATCCATTTCACAAAAGTAAAGATCACAATAACCCCTATTCAATGATGTTGATCATCCTAAAATCAGATAAAACCCCAAAATAGCGCAATACCCATTTTATTTACTATGACATTTGTCAGGTTTCCGGTTTTTCAGCCGCTGACTATCGGAGAGGAGATTAGTGCAGAATTTTTTCCAATTTTGCTTTATTGATAATTTTCAGGCCTTCGCCCGATATCTCTATTAGTTTTTCATCTCGAAAATCTGCCAGGGTGCGGTTTAATGATTCGGTGGCCGTACCTACGATATTGGAAATATCCCTCCTGGCTATGGTTATTATAGCATCTTGCCCGGTGTGCAAAAATTGATCATGAATCTTCAACAATGCACTGGCCACTCGCTGACGTACCGATTGATAAGCAATATCCAGCAAGCGGTTTTCCATCTCTTCCAGGTTGTTGGAAAGCAATTTGATAAACTTCCGGGCTACATCTTTGCTTGAATAGATAATCGCAAGGAAATCAGCTTTGGGGATTACGGCAATACTTACTTCTTCAAGAGCTTCCGCATTTTCGTTGTAGGGCCGCTCTTCCAGTAGGGGTACATATCCAAGAAAGTCGCCCACACTATGAATACCAGTGATCAATTCTTTGCCATCATAGTTGATCTTATAAGTTTTTACCCTGCCCTTTTCAATGTGGTAGAGGTCATTGGGATTTTGTCCTTCCATAAAGATCAGGTCTTTCCTTTTATAGTGGCGTACCGGACGGTTTTTCGACAGCTTTTGAAACTCCCTGAGTTCTCTGGCCTTGCTGAAAAAAGTGCTCACATCATCAGGCTTATTTCCGTATTTCAATTTTAGCAGTTCGCTCTTTTTTAAACGGGTCTCAACCACCTTCAGCAAATCAAGTCCGTCAAATGGTTTTGTGATATAATCATCCGCACCGAGATTCATACCTGTCCGAAAATCGCTTCTATCAGCTTTTGCCGTAAGGAATATGAAAGGAATATCAGCAGTTTCCGGGCTATTGCTGAGTATATGTACCACACCATATCCATCGAGTTCGGGCATCATAATATCACATAAAATCAAATCTGGCGGATCTTTTTGAGCCATGCTCACTCCAATTTTCCCATTGGGAGCATATTTTACGTTATAGTGAGCCAGCTCAAGGATGCCGGTGATATTTTCAGCCATGTCCTGATTATCTTCAATTAGCAGTATGGTGTAGCTCATACAATATGGGGTTTAACAGGATTTAACTACGTTTTTGCAAAACACCGGGAGACATTATGCCTGTTTCTATTAATTACAAATTACCTCCTTCTGCCTCAGCAAACAAGCAATGCTAATTACCTGTACTGAACTTTTTAAAAAACAAGAAGCAGTCTATACATCTCCCATCATTTTTTGAAGCTAAATTATGTGAAACCTGTCTTTTGACGTATGATACCAGTCACTACTGACTATGATTTAGGTTAGGATTTTTTTGAAAGCATTCAATCAGTCATACTTTTCAACAAAAGCAAAAATTTCTCTTTTGAAATTCCTAATTTTCAAACGTACTTCCCGTATGTGTATCAGGAGCTTGCGGTGTGTGGCTCTATAACTAATTCGGGGCAGCTCCTTCTCCAGGGCTTCCTGCCTGCCGGAAAATGCGGAGATGGTTCTTTCTTTGTTAATAATTTATAAAAAAAACATCTTATCTCTCCAAAAATCCACATCACTGATCCAGGCGGCACTTTCTGCACGGAGTGAATCCAGGCTTGCACTAAGCAGGTAATCTGTATCAGAGTGTGATCGTTGCATAGCTGAAATAGTTTAACGGTTAATCACTCTCCTTAATGGTATAAGTCCATACCGGTACGTCAGCATGGTTAACAAGATCTTCCGCAAGGCTGCCATTAAGCAAGTGGGCCAGCCCTTTACGACCATGAGTACCTAATGCGATCATATCCGCATTGATCATATGAGTGAAATTGATAATACCCGCCTCTTCATTGATGTCGTTATAGATGTTAATGGTAAAATCCTTAAACATATACCATTTACTAAAGCGTTTAAGCTCTTCCCTTGTCACAGCGTCCTTTTTAAAATTTGTAGGCGTGTTGATCCAAACTATATGTAGCGTGGCTCCGAGGTGATGCTGTAAAGCTTTTATTTTCACAATAAGGTCTTCATCAGCATCTGACATCAGTGTATTTGGGAAAACAATATTTTTTATTCTGTCCGGTTTTACAAAACTTTTCACAGCTATTACAGGGATTTGCGATGCTCTGGTTATTTTCTCCGTATTGGAGCCTATCAGTATTTCGCGCATTCCGGAAACTCCCCTGGTACCCATTATGATCAGGTCCATGTTGCCACTATGGGCAAACTTCAATATAGTTTGCGAAATGTGGCCAAACGCCACCTGCACTTCTATTCTGATATCTTTCAATGAAAACATGCCAAGCACTTCGTCGTTAAATCTGGAAATGACCTTACTTTCGACCTGCTCTTTCAGATCTGTCAGCACCTCTTCCTCAATATTCAGAAAAGGCCTGGACATTAGCTCCACAACATGCAGAACATGTACGGTTCGTTTTTGGGTTTCATCAAACTGCAAGGCAAACCTGAGGGCATTGGCTGCCTGATCTGAAAAATCATATGGCACCAGTATATTAGTCATTTTGAGTATTTATTATAAAATTAACAAATAGACCAATTTGTAAGTATGATCAACGTCATACACCACATGTGATTTTTAACAGGTGCGTGTGCTGGTTTCGGATTGATTTTATATTACAATATCAGCTGGCAAACACTGATCATATTTTAATAGTACTGTTGTAAATAGTTTAAAGGCGTTTACTGAAGGTGTGATTGAAAATCCTGGACTTAATGATCGGTAAGCGACTGATCAGAAAGGGCCGTCTCAAAAGTTTACTTAAACTTGAATTATAATGGTGTAGAGTGAGATTTTCTGTTTTTGGAATCCTTCCAGCGTTCTATCTGATGTTTAACACCCTCTATGGCTTTAACTACCGCTTCCTCAAATGATGTACTTTCTGCTGAAGCGAAGAGATCATTGCCCGGAATGAGTACTTTAATTTCACAAACCTTGTTTTCGCCATTATCTGAATTATTGAGTTTTAAATAAACCCTGCTTTCAATTATTCTGTCACTATACAAGTCCAGTTTGTCAGTTTTTTCCTGCACAAAATCCAACAGTTCTTGTCTTGCCTTAAAATTGGGTGTTTCAATGATGGTCTTCATCTCTATCTTCTTTAAAATTAAATATATTGTATATTACTCGTTTTTTATCGGGTAAGCAACTATTTATGCTTTTCGCACCTTTGAAAATTCACCTATCCAAATGCCTGCATAATCTTCCTTAATATCGGGGCTTTACCTTTCTGGATACAGACACCGTTAGCATGTAATAATGAAAACCCTGACAAATCGAGATGCAATAGCCTGTATTAAGATTATACACCCCAGAACTTCATCTATTTCTACCATCTATTTTTTTGACGAGTCAGACAGGGTTGAAAAGGAACAGAAAATTATTTTTACCTGAAGGCTCTATATTATTTTTCAATGATCAGCATTGACATAGTTGAAATTCGGCAATTTAATAGTGAAAACTGTTCCTTCTCCTGGTATGCTTTTAAAATTAATAGTTCCTTTCATTAACTCCACATATCTCTTCACGATTGTTAGCCCCAGTCCGGTGCCTTGCACATTTCCGGTATTGGTAGCCCTGAAGAATTTATTAAATAAGTGTACCTGCTCTTCTTCCGGAATGCCAATGCCCTGGTCCCTGATAATAATTTGTAAAGTACCCTGAGTATTTTGCACTTGCAGATCTATAACAGTCCCGTCAGGGGAATATTTAACAGCATTCGATATAAGATTCTCTAAAATGTGCCTGAGTTTTTTAGCATCCAGGGCCAATGCGTCCTCCCCTTCATACTGTACATTGATTTGCTGTCCGTCCTTCCTTAAAAACTGCATATCGGCTAGCACATCTTGCACAAACTGTGATATACTCAAAACATTAAACTCAAGGGTCATCTTGCCCTGCTCCAGCTTATCTATCGAGAGAAAGTCATTGAGTATTTCGGTTAGGTTGTTTATCGAGGCGCGAATTCTTTGCAGGTGCTTATTGAGGCGCTCGTTCTGCTCAGTACCGGCATATTGCTCTATTAAAGAAACACTGGAAAGTATAATACTCAAAGGCGTACGAAACTCATGAGAAGCCATAGACACAAACCGTGACTTCATCTCACTCACTGCCTTTTCGCGTTCAAGTGTATCATTGAGTTCCCGGGTTCTCTGAATAACTTTCAGTTCCAGTTCTTCCTGCGCCATACGCTGGTCATGTACGTCGGTGCAAGAACCCATATAGCCCGTAAACTCTCCATCCGGCGCATAAGTGGGCTTGCCGGTTTCCTGTATCCACCGGTACCTGCCATCCTTTCTTTTCAGTCTATACTCGGTGGTATAGCACTCCCTGTTATCAAAAGCCGCATCAAAGGCCGCCAAAGCTGCTTTCCTGTCATCCGGACATACGTTATCCAGCCAGCCTATACCTCTTTCACTGTTGATATTGCAGCCGGTAAATTGAAGCCAGGTCTGATTAAAGTAGGTACATGACTTTCCTTCATCCGCCACCCATATCATCGTGGGCGAGTTTTCTGCAATACTCCGAAACCATGCTTCTCTTTCGGCCACCATCTTTTTGGCTCTGATCTGGGCGGTTATATCTGTAATAAACGCTACGGCAAGTTTTTCCTCCTCGATCTCATAATGTCCCAGGCTTATCTCAACAGGGATAACAGCCCCATTCTTTTTTTGAGCAAATAATACCAGATCGCTACCCATTGGCCGCGATTTCGGGCTTGAAAAATAGTCATGCCTGTGATATGTATGGTTTGTTCGCAGATTTTTGGGGACAAGAATCTCTATGGACTTCCCTGTTAGCTCCCCATGAGAATACCCGAATAGTTTTTCTGCACAAGGGTTAGACAACTCGATGCAGCATTTCTCATTGACAACCAGTATGCTGATGGTTGCACAATCAAACAGTACCTTAAAGCCCGCTTCACCCTCAAGGAATCTCTGCCCAATCATATGATGTCCTTTTTCTTCAATTTAACAAAATATTCAATACAAATTTTGAGGATGTATGCTTTTTATAACCGCAGTCATATTATGATCTGCCGATGCGTATATCATGCTTTCGCATATCGGTGGAATCTGGCATTCCAATGAGTCTGCATGGATAGTTAATCATGTCGAAAAGGCTATTGAACGTAACCTATGGCTTGTTAACTTCACTAATCCTATAGATTAGTAAGCATTGGTACGGTCTCCTGAACACTTGTTTACAGCCGCAGTAAGCAGCTGCTTTATGACTACCTTCCTGGCTATAACTGTTTCCTGGTTTACGATGTTTAGTTTACAGGTTATTACGTGAGAAGTGATCGGTTATGATCAGTCGGCAAATTAACTCATTTTAACAATCACAAGTCTGCGACAGGTATGCGACGCGCTTTATATCATGTTTTATAGATTTTCACCTTGCGTATCATTTTTCATGCCCAGTATCATTGACATTGTTTCCCATTTGGGGTTTTGGTCCGCGATGAGTTTGATAATACCGACAAACGGCACAAACAGGATCATGCCTGCCATGCCCCAAAGCAACCCTCCTGTAAATATGGCGATCAGCATCACTAAAGTATTGACATGCAGTCTGTTACTAACGGCCAGCGGAAATATAACATTGGCCTCCAGATACTGTACAAAGGCAAAGATGGCTATGATACCCACAGGATACCAGGCGGAGTCATAGGTGACCCATGACATGGCAATGGGCAGCAATGAACCGACAATTATGCCCACATAAGGGATGAATGTTAAAACAGAGGCAATAAAGCCAAATAATATAGCATATGGTACCCCGAGTATCAGTAGCCCGATACTGTTTAAAGTACCCACCACGAGATATACAATAGCCATTCCTTTAATGAAATTGTAGTAGGTCTGTATGGTGAGGGAGATGATCTTCAACATCCTGACATTTCGCTCAGAAGGGAACATCCGGTATAGTATCTTCATCCAGTAGCTCCGGTAGTAAAGTATCAGCACTACATAAACCGGTATGAGTACCATAAGTACGATGGAAAGTGCAGATGCCGAAATTGCATTGCGCAGGACACCAAACAGGTTAATCCCTGATTCATCGGACATGCGGTTCAGTAAACTCTCCTGCTGATCTTTTGAGATATTAAAGACCTCAATCAGCATTTGACTCAGGTTCTGAAGCGACTCGCTGAGCTTATGCTGCAATGCCGGCCATTCGTCGAGAAAGGCTATGAACTGACTTATCAAAAGGGCTACCAAAAGTAATCCCAAAAGCACAAGAATGCTTAATGAAATAATTATAGCTGCCATTCGTCCCACTTTTCTTCTTTCAAGCCAGGCACATATGGGGTATAAAATGAAGCTGATCAATACAGCAAAACTTATGGGCACAAATATGTCTCTTCCAAAATATAGGATAGCAGATCCGAAAAAGATGAATTGCAACCATTTTAAAAAGTGTGAGTTGCTGTTAAGAATGGATTTCTGGGTTGGCATATATATTTATAATAGCTCCTGCTGAACATTAACAAACATATACACGCTACGGATAATCTTCGATGACCAAGGTCAAATTAAAGGGTGATTTAAGTCATTCAAAGACACAGTAGTGCATGGTATCTTAGCTATATAAATTTTAAATTCCATCACCATGATATCCGTTACCTCAGTTACCGATAAGTACATTGTTCAGCCCGGCCTGCTGGATAAACACAGAAAAACGCTGGAGTGGTTGTCTGCCGCTTTGCTATGGAAACATGAACTGGCATTCTTTCAAAAACTACTGGACAAGAATGCTCCAAAGTTCACTGACGTGGAAGACAAAAAGCGAATAGGTCATTTTCAGAACCTGCTCATTTATTACAAAGGTGAATTGATAGATACGCTAAGGAGTAAGCTTCGTGATCATGAAAAAAGTCTGGCAGGGATGCTTGAAACCAGGGATGAATCCAGGACAGAATACTTTAAGGAGCACGACGAACTGATGAATGAACTGGAAGCATTTAATAAAACTTTTATAGCATTCAAAGAGGACTTCTTCTATTTCATAGAAAGAGTAATCTAGGAAATTGACATTCAATGCGTAAACAGGCCCTAAGTATCAGCTATGTTCGGCATGGATCTTACCCGATGACATCTTGAAGTAATTGATCACACCACCTGCTACGATAACGTTTATCTGTCGTATACTCAGGTTATGCTTAAGCTCATAGGTTTCGCCACGGGTCTTGTTTGTGGCATAATGTGTTTGGCCTTTCAGGAAATTGTCTACTACATTTTCAAGTTTAATAATATCATTTTCTTCAACAGCATCATAGTCTTCCGGGTTAGCAAACTCAAATGGTATTATGCCAAAGTTTATCAGATTTTGCCATCCTAGCCGGGCATAGCTTCTGGCCAATACTGCTATCTGACCTAGGTATCTGGGTGCTATGGCGGCATGCTCCCTGCTGGACCCCTGGGCGTAGTTCTCCCCGGCTACAACAATATGGCCACCATGCTCATCATAAACTTTTCGGGCTTTCTTATAGAATTTTTCATCAATTACTGCGTAGGCCCATTTGCTGATAGCCGGAATGTTGCTTCTTAAGGACAACACTTTTACTCCTGCTTTCAGGATTTCATCTGTCGATATATTATCGCCCATTTTCAGGATCACGGGGGCTTCATAAGTGTTTTCCAAAGGAGGAAATTCAGGAAATGATTTAATATTCTTTCCCTTCTGCAATGACATCTCCCGGCCATCATCAGGCGGTGCCAATAACATATCGGTATTTATAATAAGATCTTTAGGGTACTCGTATCGCGGATATTTAAGATCATACAGCTTCCCCAGATCCCTGGGATCTGTAATTTTTCCGGTCATTGCAGAAGCTGCAGCAGTTTCAGGACTGCATAAATACACCTGATCATCCAGTGTTCCTGACCTGCCGGGAAAGTTTCTCGGCACGGTCCGTAAGCTGATTTTGCCTGATGCAGGTGCCTGCCCCATGCCAATACACCCCATACACCCAGCCTGATGAAACCGTGCTCCGGACCTGAAAAGACTCGGAAATGAAGAGGTAGCTATTAAATTCTGTACAACTTGCCGTGAGGTTGGATTTATATCCAATGAAACATCAGGATGAACGTTTCTGTCCCTTAATATCTCCCCTACAACCCAAAAATCACGAATACCCGGATTTGCGGATGATCCTACTACAGCCTGAGCTATAGGCTTACCCTCAACTTCCTTCACTCTAACAACATTGCCGGGACTGCTTGGGCAGGCAATCATAGGCTCAAGTGCAGAAAGATCTATCTCATCTTCAAGATCATATGTGGCATCATCGTCCAGGCTTATTTCGGTCCAGTCCTCCTCTCGGTGCTGGGCCCGTAAAAACCTGCGCACTTCGTCATCAGACGGAAAAACAGTGGAAGTTGCCCCCAATTCAGTACCCATGTTGGCTATCACGTGTCTGTCCATGGTACTCAGGTTGCCCAGGCCGGGACCAAAATATTCTACAATCATGCCTCTGCATCCTTTTACATCATACCTCCGAAGCATTTCCAGCACTACGTCCTTAGCACTTACCCAGTCAGGAAGCTCACCTTTTAGCCTGACTCCAAGTATTTTTGGCATTTTGATGTATAGCGGTTCTCCTGCCATGGCAAAAGCTACATCCAGGCCTCCTGCCCCAATGGCCAGCATGCCTAATGCGCCGGCGGCCGGCGTGTGGCTATCAGAGCCTACCAACGTTTTTCCGGGTATACCGAATCGCTCCATATGTACAGGGTGGCTTACACCGTTGCCTGGCCTGCTGTACCATATGCCAAACTTCTGGGCCGCTGATTTAAGGAACAGATGATCATCAGCGTTTCGATAATCAGCTTGTATAAGATTATGATCCACATATTGTACTGAAACTTCAGTTTTTACCCTATCCAGGCCCATAGCCTCCAGTTCCAGCATAACCATAGTACCTGTAGCATCCTGCGTTAGCGTCTGATCAATTTTAAGGCCTATCTCCGCATCTGGACTCATCTCTCCATCAATCAAATGGGCGGAGATCAATTTTTGGGTAACATTGAAATTATTTTTCATAGTTAAACCATTTAGCTTCTACTTCTAGAACAACACCAAAAGCTGATAGTTACCCTATGATTAAGAAAACTCATTTGAACATGAAAATCCCAGTTTCTCCTGCCTTAAAAACAGTAATGAATTCAGGTATTTTTTCTCCTTGTAGCTCAAATGCTCTGCAAGAGATATAATTGAAATAAAAGAGGAACAGCTGTGTTTGGCATTGAACCGACAATATTAAAACCGCACGGGGATAAAGGGTAGCCGTTTAGCAGGTGGCTGAAATGATGTATACACTATAAAGATTGAAAAGAATAGCTATAAAACGGGTGTCGTTCGAATTAAGCCACAAAGACTGGAGAAAAAATAACGCGACTCTTCTTTTAAAAGGCTACTTCAATGCCAATTTATTACAGGCATTGAAGCAGCATTTTATCATTCGGCAGAAGGACACTGCACCTCTTCCACACTTTTTATCACCACTGTATTACCTTTCATACACACTGTGACAAATCCTTCCAGGTATTCATACTCGATCCGGAGTCGCTCTCCGTTAACATACTCAAAATTTTCCATAGGGTTTTCTTCATGTTGCGGCGGTGTTCCACAAAAGTACGGCCATACGGGGTTAAGGTATTCGCCATTTTCCAGCCTTAGTAAAAAACCGCAACCGTCCAGGCCTGAATGATCCTCAACTATTGCGTTATAGCGGCAGTTATCTGGTTTTATACCGGACTCCGAGTGGCAGGCAGCAAGTATAAGTACTGACAGCATAAGGGCAAGGGACTTATAAATTTTCATGATAATTTTGGTTTGGATTACTTAAAAGACACCGGTTATAAGCAGGAGGTTGTAAGGACTATGGCTACATTAAATAAGGCAAACTGCGGCGTATGTCATTTATTTGTGTCAAATTTGCCCTATAACAGAAAAACGATGAACCAGAAAATACAAGAAATAAAAAGTGGCGAAGGACTGGGGCAACTCAAGTTCGGTATGTCTACTAACCAGGTAAAACAGGTTATCGGTGAGCCTGATGAGGTAGAAACCTATTCATACGAAACTGAAGAAGGGGAGCTCAGCGAAACGTGGCATTATGACTCCCTGGAATTATCCATATCATTTGATGAGGAAGAAGACTGGAAGCTGGTTTCCATAGCCATCAGTGCTGCGGATATAACCTTCAAAGGTCATAAGCTGATTGGGCTAAAGCGAGATGAACTGATCAAAATACTGGAAGGCCTTGATATCGGCCACCTGGAGTATGAAGACTGGTCGTCTGCAGAAAGCCCAAACCATAAGCTCATTTCGGCAGAAGACGTAGAGATTAATTTCTGGCTTGATGATGATGAACTGACGGAGATCCAACTTGGACCGCTATTTGACGATAATGACGATATCAAATGGCCTAAAATCGCCTAAGGATCAGCTAATACTTCTGGTATTCACCCCTCTCAAAGGCTGAATTAAAGGTTTCTTACTCAGTAAGTTTACTTTTGAAAGTACCTAGTACGCTCAACTTACTGAGACCTCACGCACCTTTAATTCAGCTTCACATTTTTTTAAGATTTTTTATTTTTATTTTTTCGTACATTTATTTCACAATCTTCTTTTTAGTACCAATTATAAGCTTTAAATTATGGATTTAACTTAGTGGCTTTAATGCATTAAATATGAAATTCAGTGAAATCCTAAATCTATTCAGGCAAGGGAAGAGTACCGCCAAGAGTCATATGAAAAATCTGATTGAAATGGCTGCTGCAGATGGCAACTTTGACGAAGTCGAATATCAGCTCCTCCAGCGTATTGCCAAAAGAAACGGTATCTCCAATGGACAATTAAAATCGATCAGGAACAATCCTGACACGGTGGCTTTTGAAGTACCGGAAGACAAACTTGAAAGGTTCTCACAGCTTTATGACCTGGTACATATGATGATCATTGACAATGAGGTTCATAATGAAGAGAAAAAATTATGCAACCTGTTTGCCATAAAATTTGGCTATCCCCGGGAGCGTATAGAAGAGATCATCAGCACCATTCAGAGCAACATAGGCAATGGTAACGACCACGAAAATACGTTGCAAAGAGTGGAATGGATGTTGATTTCGTAGTCTGCTCAACCTAACCACTGTTACTCCACTACCCGTATCACCTGCATGGGAATTTTAATGCCGGATATCCTGAACAGCAGAACACCCGACATTAAATCTATCTTTTTCTACAAAATATAATCCGTACTCACAAAATTAGAAGCCTTACTCTGTAGTAATGCATTGAGTATCTCATTGTTGTAAGCATTATCTTTTGAGGCTACAAATGTTCTGATTGAAAATGATCGCAAAGCATCATGCACACTAAGTGTAGCTACTGCGGAGTCTTTCCTTCCGGTAAAAGGATAAACATCCGGCCCTCTCTGGCACGAGCTGTTGAGATTAACGCGGCAAACCAGGTTGACCAGCGTATCGATCAAAGGCGCTATGGTTTGAATATCCTTGCCAAAAAGGCTCACCTGCTGTCCGTAATTCGACTCCGCCATATCATCCAAAGGTTCATCAATTTCCTTAAAGGAAAGAACAGGTACCACTGGTCCAAACTGCTCTTCGTGATAAACTCTCATTTTTTTACTGACCGGATACAGAACTGCAGGGAATATATAATTTTCGGTAGTTTCGCCTCCTTTCTTATTAATTATTCCAGCCCCGTGTGCCACCGCATCATCAATCAGTTCCCGGATATACGCCGCCTTATCGGGTTCAGGTAATGGCGTAAGCTTTACCCCGTCATCCCACGGGTTACCGAATTTCAGTTCGTCAACACGGTGGGCAAAGCGGGCATTAAACTCCTCTACAATATCTTCATGAACGTAAAGGACTTTTAGGGCCGTACAACGCTGGCCATTAAACGAAAGTGTTCCCGCTATACATTCATCGATGGTAAGATCAAGGTCTGCGTCCGGCAAGACAATAGCCGGGTTTTTAGCTTCAAGCCCCAGTACAAGCCGCAATCTGTTTTTATGAGGGTGCTGGTCCTGAAGAGCAATGGCCGACTTACTGTTGCCAATCAGTGCCAATACATCAATTTTTCCCGTTTTCATGATGGGTGAAGCCACCTCTCTTCCCCGTCCGTAAATTATGTTTACAACACCCGGAGGAAAGCTACTCCTGAAGGCCTCCAATAATGGCGAGATCAAAAGCACACCATGCTTGGCAGGCTTAAAAATGGCCGTATTACCCATGATGAGCGCAGGAATAAGCAATGCAAAGGTTTCATTAAGCGGGTAGTTATATGGACCAAGACATAAAACCACACCTAGTGGCCCGCGGCGTATATGAGCGTATACGCCATCGTGTTTTTCAAACTTAGCACTGTCGCGATCCAGTTGCTTGTAGTCTTCTATAGTATCGTAAATATAATCTACCGTGCGGTCAAATTCCTTTTTCAGAATCTGCCAGATTCTTACCGATCTCCCACATCAGAAGCTTAACCACCTCTCCCCGTTTCAGCTTCATCTGTTTCACAAACTTCTCCATGCATGCCACCCGGTCACTCACTTTCATAGTGGGCCACACTCCCTGTCCCTTGCTGTAAGCATTACAAGCAGAATCCAACGCCTCCAGTGCTACTTCTTCAGTCATATAGGGAATACTTCCCAGCAAAGTCGGAGCATACTCACCCTTAGCATTAACGCTATGGATAGATGAATAGACTTCGGTCATTTTACCGTGCCAGGTCTTTAATTCTCCGTTAACAAGATAGGTACTCTGATCCGTAAGGTTTTCTACTTGAAACTGCGCAGGGATTTCATTTTGCTTTGTCTCCATTGCTAATATTTTTTCGTTGAGATTATTGATTGCGCATCCAATAGTACATCCAAATTCGGAATATTTTATAATATATCCGCACCTTCACACCTGTTTATTAGCAGACCTCCTGCTTTTATCCCCATGCCAACCCCTGCCATTAACGGATTTAACCAAAGCTGCATCACGGCACTGTTACTCGTTAATTAAGTTTGTGTTACCTCCCTCAGACAAAATAAAAAAACCATAATATGGCTTATTAATCAGGCCTTTTAAGAATAAATAATTTTACCTCTTGAGAAACACACTAACCAATTACACTAAAAATGAAAAAAAATCTACTCGTACTAGCACTGGCTGGAAGCCTGTTTTATGCATGCGGAGATGATGATGTAACAACACCCGCCAATCCGGTAGTGCTACAGAACCACTCCAAGACACCGCATATGCTGGAACTGAAATCAGCATTCTCCGATGTTGAGATCTTTACACTGATCAGTTCTGAAGACCAACTTAGCGAATCTCCTGACTTCGTTTACGGAAGTATGGCTGACGGAGCTGGTTTGCTTAAAAATGACGATGGCACTTTTACATTAATTAATAACATAGAGGCTGATTATTCAATTGCCAGAATAACGCTTGACGAAACCTTTAAACCTATAAAGGGTGAGTATATTGTTAACTCTGATGCTACTGCAAATACCGCTCAATGTTCTGGGTCACTGATTACACCTGCCGAACATGGTTTCGGCCCTCTTTACCTAAGTGGAGGAGAATGGGGAGGATCTGCTACTAACGTATTTGTAACCGATCCATTTAAAAGCGCATCTACTGCCAGTTCAGCAAAAACATTGGTAAACTTCGGTCAATGGACAACAGAAAATGCAGTGGTTCTAGGAAAAGATGCTTTCCCTGGTAAAACTGTTGCTCTTATCGGTGACGACAGCCATGGAGAAGCCGGAGGTCAGCTTGCCATGTATGTTTCTAATACCGCAGGAGACCTTGACAACGGTAAACTTTACGGGTTAAAAGTTGGTGATGGTACCATCGTTGACAATGATCTGGTAGTAGACCAGGAATATGATATCACTTTTGTAGAATTGACCGAAAGGACCTTCGATGCGCTAAATGATGAGTCAATAGCTAAAAATGTGATGGCCTTCAACAGGGTCGAGGATATAGACTACCGAAGAGGTTCTGGTGAAGCTAATCGCGAAATATACTTTAACGCAACAGGCCGCAGCCAGTTTAATGATACCAGGACACTTTATGGTCGTGTTTATAAAATAGTACTCGACGAGAATGACCCTACCAAAGGTAAGCTTACCCTGGTACTTGACGGTGATGACCTGAATGGGAAAGCGAAAAATTTCCATAGCCCTGACAATATTCTGGTAACAGAAAACTATGCCTATATACAGGAGGATCCTAACGGATATGATGACGATGCTACCAAGCAACATGATGCGTACTTGTATCAGTACAACCTTAAAACGGGTGAATTGAAGATTGTATTAGAGGTTGATCGCGATGCCTACATTGCAGGTGGATATGGCTCTGCAGATGATGGTTTTGGTACCTGGGAGCTTACAGGTATGATCGACATTTCTGATGAAACAGGTATTGAAGGAACTTTCCTGCTGATCATACAAGCACACTCATGGTATGATGATGCATTCCTTAATCCTGACGGAGCGGGTACAGATGAAAATAGTTCTAATGAAGGCAGCTATGCTGTGGTGCTCAAAGGTCTGGAGAGATAATATGAAAATCCATTTTCCTATATTGTATAAAGGGGCTTGCCTGCTAAGCCTCTTTATACTCCTTTCTGCATGTTCGGCAAAAAAAAGAACGGCAGAAAATCCTATTCCTTTACAAATGCAGGATCAATATCTCCGGGATCTTGAAGAAACATTGCTTGCCGTTGAACGCATGAAACTAACGGACAATGCTGATAGCCTTCGGCTGATTTTTCTTGAGGCCCGGTTAAAATTTAAGCAGACTGAGCCTATTATGGCTTTTTTCAAGGCCTCCGCTTACAAAGCGCTTAACCAACCCAACCTGATGATCGTTCATGAGGGCGGAAATGGCATAGAGAATGAGCCTCCGCAAGGATTTCAGGTTGTTGAGGAGCTATTGGCTGAAGATAGCCTGGACATGAAGGTAATTCACGCTGAAATCGCTAATATCTACACAACACTGCAACTTGAAAAAGACAATGTCAATGTGGCGGTTTCAAGTGACTATCACTTTCTCTGGCTGGTTCGCGATTCCTTTGTGCGCATAATGGCTCTGGGAATCTCCGGCTTCGACTCTCCTGTACTCCACCATTCACTTCCGGAAAACAGACAAGTGTTGCTCAGTATTAAAGGTTACCTACAGCTTAACAAAACCAGATTTCAAGATTCAAAACTTTATGAGCAATGGATAGATGAGCTTGAGCGAGGTGCTCAAAGTCTGAATCATCAGGATTTTGATACTTTTGATCGTTATAGCTTCATCAAAAACCACATACATCCCCTATTAAACTTGTGGAAAAGAACCGCGTCGGACTGGAATGTCAGCTTTCCATTTGACACTAAAATCAATTATGAAGCTGAGACTTTTTTTGACAGTGCAACATTCAATATTGCCAAATTTGCACCTTCATATTCGCCAAAATCATCTCCTGAGATAGTATCACTAGGCGAACAATTATTTTTTGACAAAAGTCTGTCCGGTAGCAAAACTATGAGTTGTGCAACCTGCCATCAACCTGAGAAATACTTTACTGATGGCCTATCTAAATCCAGGGCAAATGACGGAAATACACTGCCTCGTAACTCACCGACATTACTTTATGCAGCTTTGCAGAACAATCAGTTTTATGACGCCCGGGTGGCTAATTTGGAGAATCAGATCATGGATGTGGTCAATAGTGAAAAAGAATTTCACTCTGACCTTACCCGTCTGCAGGAAACTGTTGAAAGCTCCGACGCTTATAAAGCTGAATTTAAAACACTTTATAAAGACAGCGTAACGTCTCGTAACATACGAAATGCCATCGCCCAATATATCAGAACGCTGATGCCTTTTAACTCAAAGTTTGACAGGAATATATCCAATAAAGAAAATTCTCTCACTGTAAGTGAAATTAACGGCTTCAACTTATTTATGGGTAAAGCCGGTTGTGGTACATGTCACTTTGCTCCTGTATTTAACGGTACTGTACCACCTTCTTTTTCTCACACTGAGCTGGAGGTACTTGGAGTACCGCAGTCGGCAGTTTTTACAAATGCTACCATTGATCAGGATTCAGGCAGGTACACGCTGTTCCAGGCTGACCTTAAAAAGTTTGCATTTAAAACTCCAACCGTGCGAAATGTATCGCGGACTGCGCCTTATATGCACAACGGTGTATACACTACCCTGGAAGAAGTTGTAAAGTTTTACAACGTGGGTGGAGGAAGTGGGATAGGTATTGCTTTGCACAACCAGACACTGCCTCCCGACTCTCTGGGGCTTAGTGACCAGGAGATATCTGACATTATCAGGTTTATGCAAAGCCTTGAGGACAACTTGGAGGTGTCACCGTCATTAATTTCTTATGGGTCTGATTAATACCAATTAGTGGAATTTAGTACCCATTAAATACCGCATAATAACAGCAAAAAACACCCAAAAGGCCTTTTAATTTACCAATGGCCTTTTGGCAAGCCTTTCGCATTATATATGGTGTTTATCAATATAATGCAGAAAATGAAAAGATTAACACTACTAATAATATGCCTTTGGGCAACTTCACCATACTTACATAGCCAGGAAAGTCAGTTGATTGCAGGCCTCCATGAGCCTAAGGAGCCTTATGTTTCAAATGAAGATCCAAATTCTGCAAAGGCAAAAGGAATTTTAAACCATTTTGTAAAAAACTATCTTTCTTACAATTCCGATAAATATATTTATGTAGGTTGTAACGAGCAGAACGAATACTATGAAAATGACACGGTAAGGATGCGCAGGATCTCTCATGACTACTATCCGGTGTGGCAGTGCTGTAAATTTGTAGAATGGAACCTTGTAGCTGATTCCCGTTTTTTATGGTCAGATCTTGAGGCGTGTAAAAAGGGAGTTCAACGGTCATACTATTTATCTACGACAAATATTAAGGCCACACTCCAAGACAAAGAAATATACCTGGATGTATCCCGAAACGGATCAGTTATCGAGAGGTTTAAGGTTATCAGAGTTGATGAAGCTGACTCCAAGCATAATGAACTACCTGATCCGGTACTGGTCTTGCTCAGGGTGTCCCATTCGGGATGATCGTGAATATTAGGTTAAGAGTTTTATTAGTATTACCTTTGTCGCTCATCAAAGTAGAGGCAATCTCTTACAGGAAATTTCTCAAAAGATTCTTTTCTCTAATATCCTTCGACTTTGACCAAAGTCGGTTCTTTTAAACAATAGTCAAGACCGAATACGTTTAACCTGATTTAACTACTGTAGCATTATTTTTTTACAGTTAACTTCAGTTAAGGTTAAAAATGATTTCCCAGCCTATGAATTAGGCACTATTGAGATCTAAATGCTATCCATCTCTCTATTGAGAGTGTGGAAGCATAATTTTTCATTTAAGCAAACAGCATGTATAAAACTAAACAGAGGCCTTCAAAGCGCACTTCAAATTTTAAACGTAATTCCAACGGAAACAGAAGAAGAAAAAACAATACAAGCAACAGTATAGATATCAACAAATTTATTAGTCAGGCTGCAACTCCTGAAAAAAAAGAAATATATCAGGTCACTAACAAGTTTTCAGATTTCCCGCTACAGCCGGACCTTATAACAAAAATAACCGGCCGAGGCTATAACTCTCCTACTGAGATCCAGGATAAAAGTATTAATCACATACTGGCTGGCAAGGATGTGGTGGGAATCGCCGGAACAGGCACTGGCAAAACCGGAGCCTTTCTGATTCCAATTATTAACAGGTTACTTACTGACCCCAGGTATTTTGACACACTCATAATTACCCCTACACGCGAACTGGCGCTGCAGATTGAAGATGAATTCAAAAAACTAACAAAAGCTACAAAGCTATACTCTACCACGCTTATCGGGGGAGTAAATATGACCAAATCTCTGGCAGCAATTTCAAGGCCTGCACATATTGTGATAGGTACACCGGGCAGGATAATGGATATGGCACAACGCGGCAAATTAGCCTTCGGGAAATTTCCTGTCTTAATACTTGATGAATTCGACAGGATGTTGGATATGGGATTTATTCGGGATGTCGAGCATATAATCAGCCAAATGAGCAGCCGCAGGCAGACATTACTCTTTTCTGCAACCATGCCTGCCTCTCAGGAAAAGGTTATTAACAAAATAATTCCAAATCCGGTAAAAGTTAGGGCATCATCAGCATTAAAGTCTTCGAGTAATGTAGATCAGAATGTGGTTTCCGTATCCGAAGGTGAAGATAAATTTGACAGGTTGGTTTCGGTTATAGCTGATGACGGGGAAAAAGAAAGCAGGGTAATCCTTTTCTGCGAAACTAAGAGAAAAGCAAACAGACTGGCTAAAAAGCTTAATGTAAGGGGCATCCCTTCGGACGAAATACATGGCAACAAAAGTCAGCCGGCTCGTGAAAGAGCATTAAAAAAGTTTAAAACGGGGCAGATCAGGGTTTTAGTGGCAACTGACGTAATGGCCCGGGGCATTGATGTTACGGACGTTTCTATGGTTATTAACTACGAGGTACCGAAAACATACGATGATTATATCCACAGAATTGGCCGAACTGGCCGTGCCGGAAAAACCGGTAAAGCAGTCACATTTATTAACTAATAATCTAATATATGGCACGATCTCAAAACAGCTTTATTAAGCAACAGAGAGAAAAAAAGAAACAGAAGAAAAAGGAAGAAAAACTGCAAAAAAAGCAGGAAAGAAAAGAAAATTCTACTGGAGGCAGCCTGGACGACATGATTGCCTATGTGGATGAATTTGGTAATATCACCTCCACCCCACCAGAAGAGCAGGAAGAAAAAACTTCTAAAAAAGACAACAGTGCTAACGCTGATAATAAAAGAACTTAAAGAAATTAATAATTTATAATAAGAATAGAATGAAAAAAGGAACAGTTAAATTCTTCAACGAATCAAAAGGCTACGGTTTTATACTACAAGATGATACCCAGGAAGATATATTCGTACATGAAAGCGGATTGATCCATGAAATTGAACAAAATGACAAGGTATCCTTTAATGTTGAACAAGGCCGGAAAGGTCTTAACGCAGTCAATGTTGAGGTGATCGACTAATCTAAAATAATGATCAGAAAAAGGCAGCCTGAACCAGGCTGCCTTTTTCACTAACAGGCATTTCAGCTTTTTGTCAATTTAGTTATTATACTTCCATATTGAGGGAATGCTGCAATGAGATGGGCTCTGGAGGCCATTTCGAAATCCTGAAAATCAAACCCGGGAGCAACCGTACAACCAACCAAGGTAAAACTACCTGGTGCCTCAACACATGATGCAAACCAACAGCCGGCCGGCACCACAGCCTGAGGCTGCTGTCCTTTGCCTAAATCTAACCCCAACTTAACTACCTGTAATTCCCCGGCAGCAGTAATGATGTAAACCGACAAAGGATCTCCATCATAAAAATGCCACATTTCGTCAGATTTTATCCGGTGAAAAGCTGAAAATTCCCCCGCTTTGAGCAGAAAATATATGCCGGTGCTTACACTTCTTTTACCCCTAAATCCCATATAGTCATTTTCTAATTCCGACCTGTAAGTTTCTTTATAGTAGCCTCCCTCAACATGAGGCTGCAGACCAAGGGTGTGAATATAATTATTGACTTTGTCCATGATTGATATAATTCTTTACAAAACGCCAATTGCTGCTGAAACAAAATGGCGGTACATTCTATTTTACTATTGCATAACTTATCACGTCAAATATAGTAATTTTGACAAAGCACAACGACCTAACTCAGACCTATGCACGAGGAAGAAGACAGCAACTCTCCTAACCCGGAACAATTACCGATATTTCAAAAAGGACTTGAGATCTATGAGCTCACTGTTAAGATCACTGATCTTATTCCTGATGACAATCAGATGCTGTGTACCTATAAGGGTTTCATGCTGGAAGATGCAGCAAACCTGACTGTAAAAGTTGCCGGTGCTGAAGCAGCAGACCTGTATGACATACGCATGGAAAATGCAGCCATCATAAGAAAAGCTGCCCGTGACCTGATGACCCACTGCAGTGGATTGAAAATGTTTGGTTTTAAAGACACTCAGTACCTTCACCTGATCAGGGAGGCCATAGAGGAATACAGGCTATTATTTATTGACTGGGTTAACACATTTGATCCCTGGAATTACTGTGTAGACCGGTGGGGGCTCTTCAATCCTCCGGGTGTTAGCGCTGATGACCACGACCCTGATGATAGCAGCGAATAAATATTCGGGAGAATACTTCCTATTTGCTACCTTTGAAAACACACAGCATACTTTTTCAAAATAAACTCGGCCTGGTATTAGAACATTTGCCTTTATAACAGTTAATTAGAACAAGGATTTTTAAATTAATAAATTAAATATTTTTATTTATGAAGACAATTACGAATTATCTATCTGTTACGTCTCTCGCTATTTTATTGAGTTCTGTTTTTATGGCTTGTGGTGGTGGGACTGATGTGGTTGAGTCTGGAACTTACCAGGGTACAATCGATGAAGTAGAAGCAGACAAAACAGAAATATATGTAAAGACAGCGGACAACAAAACCCTTGAGCTTTACTTCACAGAGCAAACTACGCTTACTCAAAATGGGGAGGCTGTAAATTTTGAAGTACTAAAAGAAGGCATGAAAGTGGAAGTTGAGGTTGAGAAAGTTGGCCAGAGACTTGATCCTATTGCAGTAAAGGTACTGGAATAAATATGCAACTATTACCGGATTGGATACGGACAGAGGTTTATCATGCCCTGTCCGTGCATTTCCCCATAGCATTTCTTTTATTAGGTACACTGTTGAAGTTAATTGCTGTATTTGTGAAGAAGGACTTTCTGGCTACCTCAGGAAGCCTTTTATTGTATCTGGGTACAATTACAGCATGGATCGCCATTTACACCGGAGATCTGGCTGACGGAAAGGTTAGCAGGTCTATTTGCGACCCAACAGTGTTAAAAAGCCACGAAAACATGGCCTACTACCTTGCATATATTTTCTCGGCAGCTACTACACTGGATGTAGCCATACGTTCAGGAAAACTCAACAATTTTAGAGGCATCGGGACTTTGGCAGTAGCTTTTTTAATGCTTATTGGAAGCAGCTTGCTTACATACATGGGCGATTTAGGAGCCTCGCTGGTATACGAGCAGGCAGCAGGAGTTTCAGTTCCTTCGGAAGATTGCAAAGAATTTGAATAACGAAGTACAGGAAAGCATTCCTCACCCCACACAAAAAGGCCTGAAGACCACACTGGTTGGCATTATCATCAGCGCCTTGCTGGCTGTCGTAAAGGCCTTAGGCGGAATATTTGGAAATTCTTATGCGCTCATTGCGGATGCCATCGAGTCCGCCGGAGACGCACTATCATCTATTATGCTATGGATAGGCTTAAAGTGGTCTGCGCGCCCACCTGACAAAAACCATCCCTACGGTCATGGCAAAGCAGAAGCCTTAATGTCAGTAGCCATTGCTATAGCTCTTGCTATTGCAGCTTTTATAATCACCAGAGATAGTATATATCATATCATGGAGCCTCATAAAACCCCTGCTCCATATACGCTTATTATTCTTGTGGGTGTAATCATTACCAAAGAGTTGCTGTACCGCTACGTACTCAAAATAGCCATTGAAATAAACAGTGAAGTGGTAAAGGCTGATGCATTTCATCACAGAAGTGATGCCATTACCTCAAGCGCCGCATTTATAGGCATCTCCATAGCAATTATAGGGGGCGAAGGTTATGAGGTGGCAGATGATTATGCTGCACTGCTTGCCGCAGTGGTTATTTTAATTAATGCCTATTTCATTCTACGGCCTGCCATTGGTGAGCTCTTAGATGAATCAGTGGTACCTGAACTCAACAACCAGGTAAAGGAACTTGCAGAACAGATAGCAGCAGTACACCAGGTAGAAAAATGCCATACCAGAAAAATGGGCGTTATGCATGTAGTGGATATGCACATCTGGGTTGATTCGCATATTTCCGTTGCCGAGGGCCATAAAATAGCACATGAGGTCAAAAACCATGTTAGAAATCATCTGCCTGAGATTCTGGATGTACTGGTGCATGTGGAGCCGGCTGAATCAGAAGGAGATAAACAACATTAAAGTCGTCAAATTATCCTGCTTCTCAAAAATCTGCTACCATGTCTATAAGGTACTTTTTTCCACAATAGAAATTAACCAAATCGTATAGCTTTTAAGTTCTTTCAAATAGTTTTATCTTGGAGCCCATAAACCTATAGCAATGACTTTACCTTTATTTTCTCAATCGTGGCTTTCAGTGCTGTTGTTCATTCTCTTTTCGCTTATAATTTGTATAGGCAGCGTACAAACCTTTAGAAAGCACGTTCAACGAAGAAACAATTTTATGCTGCACTCTCTCATTCCGTTGGGTATGGCGGCGCTTTCTTTCAGTGTGATCGGCCTGATTAAAAATTATATGGTTTCCTTACAGCATGTTGACGAAGCCGGAGAAATGACAAAGTTAAAGCTTGCACATGCCGTAGTGCATGGCTCTCTTGGAGGTGCTCCATACGTGATTTTAGGCCTGTTATGCCTCGGCATAAGCTATATTTTCATGTATATCAATCAAGACAAGACAGAGAAACCCCTTTCATGAAAAGAATTCTATTTCACATTACAGACTATACCTACCTGGCAGAGAAAGTACTCCGCTGCGGTGACTTTGAAGAAGGAAAAGTAGTAGTTGATCACTTCTCTGATGGAGAAAGATACCAGCGTATACTGACCGATGTTGAGAATAGGGATATTGTGATTTTAGGTGGTACTGTAAATGATGAGGCCACGCTGGAATTGTTTGACCTTGCCTCATCCATTGTAAGCTGTGGGGCCAATTCACTTCGTATGGTGGTCCCCTATTTCGGTCATTCCACTATGGAGCGTTCGGTGCTTCCCGGTGAGGTTGTAACTGCCAAAACCCGTGCAAGACTGCTGTCGGCCATTCCCAGAAGTAACAAGGGTAACAAAATCTACCTCTTTGACCTGCATACTGAGGGTATTCCTCACTATTTTGAACATCACTTATACCCGGTGCATGTCTACTGTAAAAGTATCGTAATGGAGGCTGCGCGCCAATATGGTGGCGATAACTTCGTTCTGGCCAGTACCGATGCCGGACGTGCCAAGTGGGTAGAGTCTTTGGCCAATGATATGGGTGTAAATGCGGCTTTTGTGCTAAAAAGAAGGATAAAGGGAGATCAAACAGAGGTCAGTGCCATCAATGCGGACGTGGAAGGTAAAGATGTGGTTATTTACGATGACATGATCCGCTCAGGCGGCAGCATTGTTAACGCTGCCAAAACATATAAACAAGCGGGAGCAAATAAGATCTTTGTTATCACAACTCATGGTATTTTTGTAGGTAATGGCCTGCAAAAACTTAAGGATTGCGGACTTATTGAAAAGGTGATCTGTACAGACACCCACAAAAATGTAAATGCCATTAATGATGAATTTCTGGAAATCAGGAGCATAGCTGAATTAATTTGCAGACAGCTGCATTAATCATACTACATTGCATTTAAACATTGATACTGGCTTGGTACTGATCTCCCAGATATGGTAACCAGACCTTAAGGGTTAAATCACTTCTTAATTTGAGCTCATACTCACTTTGACCAATTCACCATTTTGTGAGATGAAGATAACACTCCCTTTATAAAAAACAGCATTTGTTAAACTGGTCAGCTCTAAATCAACTTGCTCAACAAGCTCTCCGGTATTTAGGTCGTAAATTTTCAATTGCTTACTTGAAAAGAAGTAAATGCGGTTGTTATCCAGATCAACAGTAGGGTTTACAATGGAAGGAGATTCCAGATTGTACCTCTCCTCCATACTATTCTCATTAAGAAACACGATGTTATTCGAGGTAAAAAGGAGCACATTTTCTCCTACAATTTCTATTTTTTCTATAGAAGATTCTGCACGATATTCATTTAAAGTTTTACCTGAAGAAAGATCTACTCTGGATAACAGTTCATCTCTAACCAAAAAAAGGTTCTTATCGCCTAGAAGCAAATTCTTTCTATCCTGATATTTATTATCAAAGTCAACTTCCCATACCCTCTCTTTTATATTATTTTTTGAATAAGCATGCAGTTTGTTTTGTTTCCATGACGTGAATAAAATGAGTTCACCATTTATGCCTACATAAATAAATACCTCATTCTCATCCTGTAGCGGAGAAAAAGGCGTGTCTTGAATAACGTAACCATTGCTTAAATTATATGTAAAGAGTTTGGTACTGTCCTTATCACGCCCTACAAGCTGCACTTCCTTCTCGTCTATGTATAAAGCACTGGTAAGATTAGAATTCAGGTTTCCTCTCCAACTGATTTCATTCAGTTCAGTATTAAATGCCATTATATCATCAGAGGATTGAAGCAGTACTCCCTCACCATACTTAACAGGCCTTTTCGCACCCACCATATCCGAAGACACCCATATAGATTTACCCTGATCATCCAAAATGATATACCCCCTTGAAAAGTTAATTATCAAATTACTTTCGGCAATGCTTAATTCTCCTCCATTTAATCCTAAATCAGATATGCCTTCAATACTGATTTTTTCCACTGCGGGTTTGTTGCAGCCCATAAGTATAATGTATAATAGGGTTAAAAAAATAACAGGTCTGTTTATCATTTAAAACATGTCAAGGTCTATGATAGAATTTATTGGTGTGTTTTTAATAGCATTATACAACTTCATTGCTCCTTTAGGTGCATTGCTTCTGATTTCCTCTGCTGTAAGCTCGCGGCTCGTGTTTAGTTGGTGGCGGGCTAGCCATTCTCTTCCTTGATTATACCCATTGCTGTCCCTTTCATATGATTCATCATGATCAACCCAGATAGAGCCGTCACCATCCTTTACAAACCACACCTTACATAAAGAAGACTCTAATATACCGTGATTAGGCGTGCTTGCCCAGAAGCGGAATGATACACTGAATGGCAAATCCTTGATCTTTGCACCTTTTAAGTGTCCATAGGTACTTTCATTTACATCAGAAGCTATGGCTTTGGAAATACTTAATCTTGGGCTGTTATATTTACCAATACCCCCCATAGGCCCGGTTATAAGAAGTTGCCCGCCTCTTGCATCAGTCTCAGTTATTTTTCCATCTGTCTGATAGAATTTACGAATCTTTTCCTTGTTCCCGGCTGATTTAGGATTACCTGTTATACCTGCTTCTGTGGTTACGTGGATTACATCCTGAAGCTTCATATAACCAATAGTAAGCTGCTGCATTATCGGCTCGACATCGGCTATTATTCGTTTATAAGACTCATCAAGTGTATAAGCCAGAAAAGCAAGTTCTTCATCGGTCATTGATTCAAGATCATTGGTAAAGACATCAACTGCCGAATACCTTTCGGAATCAAACATTTCTTTCACAGATTGAACGTAATAGTCTTTGAGACCACTCCCCACTGCTGAAGACAACCCTTTGGTTGCATTAACACCCAATTCATTTGATGGTGAAGTAAGCACACCTTTTAGTTTGTCATACCCCACTTCATAAAGCTTTTTCAAAGCATCTACAGATGCGTCCGTAGCCACTTCTCCTGCCACTTTGGAAATCACATTACCTGCTACTTTCCCCAAAGCACCACCAATTCCAGCTCCCAATATGGTAAGCGCCAACTCCAGAGCAAATGCTCCGGGCTTAAAATCCTGTATATCTGCGTTTTTACTCCACACATTGGCTACAGATGTCTTTTGATCCCTGATAAAAGAAATTATCTCCGGAATAAAAGAAATCAGTCCCGATCTTCCTTTTCTTTCTAAAATCCCACTCCATGGATAATTGCCCTTCATCTGTACAGCATGAGCACTGCTTCCTGCCACATGGGCAAATTTACCCTGAGCGGCCTTTTTACCCATATCATCTGCTTCCTTCTCCAGCCCTGGATCATCATTCACGGGAGTACCTTTGGCCTGTGTATTAGCCTTTACCCTGCCCTGTCTCTGCTGCACAACGTGCGTTAATTCATGCCCGATAAGCTCCTGCCCTTTGGTACTGTTAGGGTTATACTGTCCCGGGGCAAAATGGATATCGTTGCCTTGGGCGTAGGCAAGAGCACCCATGTTAGTAGCACTGGAAGAGTTGTTATGGACCTTTACATCACTAAAGCTGGTATTGAAAGCCCCTTCCATTTTACCAAGCACTGACGATGGCAGGCTACCTGACTGACTGGTAGTGTTACCTCCTGTAGAGCCTTTACCCGCTTTCATCTGTATCTTTTTCTCTTCTTCCTTGGTATCTTTATCAACCATTTGCTGAACAGGCCAATTAGTTGATTTCATTTGCGAAGGGGAGCCGCCCGTAAATACAGCGCTGTTCACCAAGTCACCAAAAGCCCCCCCCATAGAATTTGTTACAGGCTTAAACCCCGCCTTTCCTGTAGCATTAAATACTTTGGAATCAGGGGATAAATTATCTTTATCTAAATTGCTATTTTTCCTACCAGGAGCAGTTGCTGATTGCTGTTGGTTTTGAAGGAGATTATCTTGCATAATGAATTGGTATAGCTAATGTGCTAAGATATAAATGCCAACCAAAAAACAGAACTAATGAGAGCTATTTTTTCACTTTTCTTTTACTTTAGTGATTGCGATAAAACAACCACTACAACCGATTATACTGTTTGCCCTTTTTATATGGGGCAATAAGCTCACTCAACCTCTCTGTAGTAATTTCAGGTTTCTCAGAAGAATCAAATTCAAAAGTCAGTTCCTGCCTAATATATTTTCCTTTCGCTGATAAGTTATCATCATAAGAATCGCTATTATAATTGAAACCAAACTTCATTTCATCCAAAGTCTTATCTTTAAGAAATTCTGCATCCCAGAAGTAAACTGTAAAAGTAAAGATACCATGAAATGAATCTTTAAAATGATTGGCAACTTTTACAATACCATTTAAGGAACTTTCACCTTGACGACTTACTGAGTCAAACAAATAGACTCTAAAGTTAGCAATGACATCGGCACTTTCGGATTGCGTCAATTCTGGAAAAGGAGGTAAGCTCCCTTCCTGCTTTTCCTGTAAGGGTGACATAACATTTACATCAACTGCGTACTTATCGTAATAATCGCTTAATAAACCCTTCAAGTACTCCTTGCCTTGATAGCAGTGAACCATCTGCAAATAGTTTTCCTCAATTTCAGATTTGTTGTCCACATATGAGCCAAAAGCCTTTATCTCAGGGTTTTCTTTTTTATAAGCAACAAATTGAAATTTGTTCAATTGAAATACGAATTGATTGCTTTTAATTTCAAATTCTTCATTATATCGCTTTTTCAAAATTTGCGCCAAATCACTGTTACTATATTTTTTAGACATATCACACGATATATAAGATAAACATAAAAATACAAAGCTAATAAATCTTAATAACCTCATCTTATTACCAATTTGTAACCCAGTCCCAAGCTCTGTTAATTCTGTCTCTGGCAGCACTCATACCATCTCTAACCCCTTGCGTAAAACCATCCCAAGCATTACTGGCTCCTTGTTTAAACCTATTGTAACGATCTACAGTGGACTCATAGGTTTGTACCACAGAAATATAAGCTCTAAATATATTTTGCAAGGCCCTACCCGCACTTTGTCTCATCGGTTCTGCCACCGCTCTTTGCTCCTGATGAGGGTAAGATTCATAGTGAGACACATCTGCACCTCTCTCAAGGTTTGCTCCCATGACACTGTCATCCATCCCAATTTCCGACCTCATGCTATTGAAATGAGAAGCTCCAAAAACATGAGTACCATGAGACTCTCCAATCGTGGAAGCGGTGGAGGATAAGTATGCTCGTAATTCCTGAACATTCTGCTGTATACGATTTTTTATAACTGATAGCAGTTGAATCTTCTGATAAAGCTCTCCTAAGTCTCTAAAAGAACCTATTGGTGTACGTAGCTGAGGCCTAATAATATCAAGGATCTCTCTAACCGTCTGATTAAAAAGAGTAATGTCAGCTTTTATCTCAGTAATAGAAGTTGTCAAAGTATTTAATAAAACCCTAACATCAAGTGACGCTCCAAAATCATGTTCAAAAACATCTCCTGGCAAGCTAGCATCACCTGCTTTGTCAACAATATCGCCAGTAACGATATGATGAACTACTTCCGGACGTTCATTTTCAGGTAGATTATTAAAACGATCCACAGATTCTTGATCTATACCGGGTGATTGAAATGTTGCTACATTCCCTACATGTCCGGAAAAATTAACTGCAATATGTTGAGCCATTGCACCTCCAAGACTATGACCGGTAACATCAACCATCCCGTCGGCTTCCTCTAAAATACGCTCAATCAACATCCTGTTTGTTGCAAATTGAGTAGCTCCAACTGTTTGAGGATCCAAATCTGTATAAATTGTCAATAACTCTTCAGAACTTCCTCCAGGGACAGTCCCTCTTATCGCAAGAATGTGATTTTTTTCACCTGTCCTTGATGGTATTAAAACAGCTTGAAAACCAATTTGAGCTCCAGTGGACAAACCATACCACTGTATTTTATCCGGATTATAGCCAGATGAAATCAACATTCGATATTCTTTCTGCTGGATTTGCGAACCTTCCTGTTGATAAACCAAATGATGGGCGGCGTACTCATATATTGCCTGCTGCGAAGCTATACGATCCAGTGCCTGTTCTCCTGTCTGGCGCTGCACCACTGCTTTCTTTTGTACAGTTGGTGCCAGAGCTGCTGCTCCCCCTATGCTTACCCTTTCATTACGGGCTGCTTTTACTCCCATTACATCAGCTTCCTGTTCCAGGTTAGCATCATCGTTAACAGGTATAGCTTTTTTTTGAATAAATGCTCCAAATGAGCTGCCGCTCAGAGTGCCATTCGTTTTGGCTTGTATGGGTATGTCTGTGGAAGTTCCTGTAGCCATTTTATTTCCCGAAAGATTGGGGTTTATCTTAAGCTGCACCTTACCTTCTTCCTCTTCCATACTATCTTTTCTCTGAACCGGCTGGCTGCCTATAGACTGGGTGGAAACTGCACCCGAAAAAGAAGATAAGCCTTTACCCAAGCCATCAAAAGCCTGGCCTAAAGAGGCAGATACCGGGTTAAACCCCGCCTTACCATTAATATTGGGTCGCTTTGAGCTCGGAAGTAAATTATCCTTATCAAGGTTACTTGCCTTCTTGCCCAGATTAGCCGAAGGCTGTTGTTGGTTTTGGAATAGGTTGTCTTGCATAGTTTTGGAATATGCCTGCCGTACTAATATATAAACCCAGCCCTAGAAATAGAATTTAATTAGTAATTTATTAAGGCAATGAATTTACATTTATTTCAAATCTGATTATGATAAGTCTGCTGCAAACGGACCATCAACAAGATAAAACATTTGTACCGAACACACTTTCATAAAAAAGCCGCCTCCCATAGGAAAGCGGCTCTGACATATATAATCTCTGTTACTTCTTTACAAACCTCCTGATCACCTGATCAGTACTACTATTCAATCTTATAGAGTATACTCCACTCGAGTAAGTCTCCGTATTTAACGTAGCTTTATCTGCACCTCTCCTAACAGTTCCTCTGTACACTTCTACGCCGTGCAAATCATAAACTGTTAATGTATATTCCTCATTTAATGGAGCAGGGAAGAGCATATTGATTTCTTTCTCTGTCGGGTTCGGGAACAAATAGATGCCTTCCTTACTTAAGAGATCATCTACCCCTGTTACCTTAGCCATAGGAGGCATTTTGCTGGCAGGTATACTCATAAATGCCGCCTGATATACCTCCTTGCTTTTCTCATTATACAAGGAAGCAACGATCATAAACTCTGAATCATCCGGCTCAACCGCAGGGTTCCAGGTTTGGATCACGCGTTCTACACGAGAATCGTCAGTCTGCCAGTCACCAAAAAGTCGATTACCTGCAGCATTAGGTAATAATTGCCTCACCACATTGTAGTAAGTATTTCCATCTACGGTTACCTGACGTTCTACCACGGCAAGTTGCACTATCAAATTACCCTCAATAGGTTCCGCAGTAGTATTTTTGCTAATTTCAACAGTAACCTCCAAAGTGGTAGAAACATCATCACCTAGTAGAACATTAATATTAAATGGAGCTGATATCAACGCCCTTGTATTATAAGCGTTAACACCCCAACTATCTCTGAAGAACGGCTCATTCTTATAATACACACCATATATACCATCCATAACCGTTCTTGGCACTTCTGCAATGGCATAGTGTAATGCTCTTGCACTAGGATCAGCTTTATTAAACTGGTTCAAAGGATCCGCACCCGGGAATGATGTATGGTATTGGATATCTATAACTTCCTGGTTTCTTCCTTCCACAAAAGTTCGCAATCTGCTGTCCTCATTTCGGGATTCTGTGCTGGACATATTCGTAAAATGCTCCAGGAGAACTACACGGTTCCTGCTTTCAATGGAGAAATCATCAAAGGCAAACCCATCGAAAGTTTTACCAAAAGGATTATCACTGGTACTCGCAAAAGCAACCCTGAAACGAACGGGTTTATTACCAGCTTCAGCATGTATTTCGTCCAAAGGGAACTTTGCCAGCGTCCAATCGCCATGAAGTTTACCTGACCATCCAAAGCTCGCCCCACTCTGGTTACCAGGTGATCCAACAAGTCCCTGAGTATTGTACCACTCCAACCCTTCATCAATACTTCCCAGTGTATTCCATTGAGTTGTGTCTCCAATAGAATACTCAACCACTGCCCCATCGAACCCATCTTCTGTATCAGACCAGATTTTTAAGGAAAGAACAGGCCTGCTTAAGTCATTAATATAGAAGCATGGTCCTTCTATCCAGGAATCCTCACTTTTGTTGTAAGAGTTGTTAGGATTTCCGGATACATCCTCACCTGCATTGGTAATCCATGCATTAGCTCCGGAAGCAGCACCTATAATTGTATCACCCTGCGGGGTACTCAATGACCAACTGGATGCATTACCTAATTCCAATTTTTCACTTTCGATCCAGCCATGAGAAGCCCCCTCAAAACTCTCAAAATAGAAATTATCATCGGATACCTCGATTACCGGGAATATACCAACCTTCTTAGTGATTTGTCCTGAGCAAAAGCTTTCTGTCAGAATTGAATAAGTAACGCCATAGACCCCAGCTCCTGAGAATTGATGTCTATACAAGCTATCAATATTACTACCGTCCGAAGCAGTCGCCTCTCCTCCAAAATCCCAAAAGACAGAGTCCAGAACCTGACCAGCAGATGATAAGTTATCAATTATAGCATCATCTCCTTTGAAGAAGGTCTGTTCTCCTTCACGAATTCTCGAGACACCAAAGTCAACAGTTGGTTTAAAATTAACAAGATTGACGGTTTCGGTCGCCGACTCGTTAACACAGCCTTTTTCATTAATAAACCTGTAATGAATTTTATAAACCCCAATTCCAAAATCTGCAGGTACAAATGAGGCTACGCCCAGAGTTCCGTCGTCCGAAACTGTCGCTGAAATAGTATCATACCTTTGCAGTACCGCATTTCCTATAATAAATGCTGCTGAAGTTCCGGGCACAGGAGCTGGCTCAGCAATAAGCGGGATTGGTTCTTGATAATCATTACAATATGTTGTATTTGAAAGCCCATGCATTGCTAAACCATTAGGCAATGAATTGACCAAAATACTAACTGTATCCGAAAGACTCTGGCACCCGTTTACTCCCTGAGTAACATAAAATGTGGCGCTTCCAGGGCTTGTTGTACTTAACCCCGAATTGAAAACAGTGCCGCTACCTACTGGTGTTGTCAGGTCAGCATCGCTATACCAGATTACAGAGCTTCCCGTCACAGGGTTCTGAATAATGAAATTCTCAGGAGTATCTCCCTGACACAAAACAATATCATCAACAATTGGTGAAGGCGGCAGCTCGTAAACTTTCACATATGCCTCTACACTATTAGCACATCCTCCGTTATCAAAATAAGAATATACAATAGTATCATTAACATAAGCTTCCCCATTTGGAATAATCGCCTCGCTTGGTTTATAAAAGAATTGTTCACCGACTTTTTCAACATTTGTCCCGCTAAAATTACCGGAAAAGGTGCCTTCCAAAAGAACATTACCGGAATTGGCACAATAGAATTCATTAAGAGAAGTTACTTCTCCAATTTCAGGGGTAATTATATTAGTTTCTTTAGATTGGAACACTTCTTCATCCGAGGCAAGAGCATACAATTGAGGGAATGCCAGTTTATTATACTCCATTAGCATAGCAGATCTTTTAGCAATCCTTTGTACTCTAGCCTCTTCCATGCGCTGTAGCTGGCAATCAATTATACGCCCAGCTTCGAGCTTATAGCAGGGATCCGGACCAATATCACATCCACTTGGGTAACTTGGGTTATCCGGATGACATGGATTGTTCATAACATTATCACAGCTATACGGATAATTAGGATTTCGTGTATCACAGTCACTACAGCTGCCCGGATATGATGGGTTATCAGGGTGACATGGGTTATTCATAACTGCATCGCAACTAGTAGGATAGTTGGGATTTCGTGTATCGCAATTGCTACAACTACCTGGGTATGACGGGTGATCAGGGTGACATGGATTGTTCATTACCGTGCTGCAATCTAAGGGATAATTTGAGTGCCTTGGATCACATACACTACAACTGGACGGATTAAGACTACAGTCTGTACACTCACTATCAGGGCCAGGGTTATCCGGATGGCATGGATCATCCATGATGTCAGAGCAATCCAGTGGGTAATTAGAATGTCTCGAATCACACTCATCTACAGACACCACTATCACCTGAACTTCAACTGACTCCATCCCGGCGGCATGGGCTTCTGCCGGATGAAAAGTATATTGATAATTTGACGTACTTTCATAGATTGATGGATCATTAATCTCTATTCCATTATGCAAAAACCGTAACCTTTGATAGATTTTACCTTCAGGTATTAAATCAAGATTTACAGTAATTGTTGTAGTAGATAAATTGCTGCAATATCTACCCGATAATGTCAACGCCCCTGCAAATACATCAATATTCATGGGTATTTCTCTTATACACCCATCGGGAGATTTCACTGAGTAAATGATCTCATGATTATCTTCGCCGGCTATCTCCGGATAAAATTTATATCCATCAGCACCTTTAGCTACTCCTGTACCCGAAACGGATAACGTACCACCAGAGTAAGTAATATAATCTTCCAGAGACACTGGATCATCCTCAATAAAAAATGATGGGTTAGATCCTGATAAACTGGCTATTGGTAAATCATGAACGGTAAAGGGCCCTAACGAGGCCGAAGCTACACTTGCCCCGGTCGTACCATTTACTGAAACTACATCGTTATTCTGCAAATTATCAATTGAAAAAGTGCTATTCGTACCTCTCAACTGGGCACCGACAAAAAATTGATAAGTTGTCGCCCCAAAAGCATAAAAAGACACATTGTCTCCTGAACATATTTCTAAATCAGGTTCAGTAGTTGCCAGATAAACTTCCAAATCAGCAGCTGTAGTTGCTGAAGTAATAGTGGAATAACTACTTTGAATACCTCCGTTTTTAGCCCGTACTCTGAAAAAATATGTCGTATTTGCTGAAAACTTAGTGGCATCACTTACTGCCAGACTATTCGTTGTTGTATTAATAGGATTATAACCCACAATTAAATTACTAGAAAAAGCGGTTGCACTGGATGAAATTTGAACATCATAATTAGTTGCGCCTGTTACCGCATTCCAAGACAAGGTGAAACCATCCGGTATGGCATTGGTTGCTGACATTCCTGTTGGAACTTCTGGTGTCGTAACCTGACTGGATGTCACATAATCACTGGTAAAAGTACCCTTAACGGACCTTACTCGAAAATAGTAAGTAACACCGGAGCTAAGGCTGCTAATTGATTCCGTAATTGCCGAACCTGTACTTGTTGTCGACTGATTAGTGTAACTCGCCAAGGTGGTTGAAAAGTCACTTGCCTCGGAAACATCCCAATCATATGAATCAGCTTCCGGCTCATCATCCCAATTGATATCAAATCCATTGGCAGTAATTGCAGATGCACTTAAATTCGCCGGTGCTGCTAACGGATCCGTAGTGGCAGAAGCGGTTGGAACGGCCCCTCCTGTAAAGTAATTGTAGGTTGCATCATCTGAACCTACATTGTAGGGAATGATTGCATAAGAGTATGAAGTTTCGGGATCTAAACTAATATCGTCTGTAGAGGTTTGAAACTCATCTGTAACATGGTCAACCAACTCCACCCCAGCTAAACTACTCGGCGCGACACCATCAGTTATCATTGAAAAATCAAACGTTCCAGTAGTTTTAATAATAATGTAACCATCTGCACCCCCAAAATCATCAATAGATTCGTAAGTTATAGAAATTGAACTGGATGAATTGGCAGATGCTGAAAAAGTAGCTGGATAAGTACTTGGAGAAACAGCTAGGGTCCAAAAATCAATCTCATTAGCACTATAAATCTCTCCATCTGCATCAATTGCATATGCAACGTAAAAGTAATTTGTTTCGGGATCCAAACCTGTCAATGCCACAGAAAAAGAAGCGGTACCACCACCTGTTGCAGCAACTTTTGTTGCCCCAGTAATGAGTGATAATATTGAAGATTCCTTGTAGTATACTCCCTTTTCAGTGATCGTTCCGTCAGTTGATAATGATTCTCCTCCTGCTGTAGCAGATGAGGAAGTTATATTACTAACATTACTAGCTGTTATTGAAGCAGCAAAATAACCATTTGTGCCACCTATGTTTTTACCAGTAAAAGATGAAACAATAAAGCAAATTAAGATTAATACGGACAGTCTTATATAGTTACTCATGAATTTGATCATTATATTTCAAGAAAAACTCTCTGAAACTTTTGAGATTTAAAGGCTCTAATATTAATTTTTAATACACCTTATATATAATCCTCGATCTTTATCACTTCCCGCTATATTAACTGAAGCTGCATCTTCTTGAAGAATAAAGTTTTGCGCATCAGTATCAGATGACTCATCACTTGCCCAATAAATCACTACAGCATCCAATCCAGCGTATGTATTATCTTCCTTTCTTCTACCGACCAAAGCTCCTTCAAAACCAGAGCTCCCTCCAACAACAAGTTTCTCGGCCGCAATGGAATTTCCTCCAAGTTCAGTTTCCAATTCATCCCATTCAGCTTTGGAGGGCAAATGCCATCCATCAGGAGCGGCCACTTGAGCAGCATACCAAGAATACATTGCGCCATATTCATCACAATTAGCAGCTACATTATCATAGCAATACCTGGCCGTATCAGAAGCTACATTAAGATTTTCAGCCATCCAAACCTGATCACCTATGGTCACAAACTTATATCGCTGTCCATCGCGCTCATCAAGCAACGTCTCCAAATCAGAAGCGGTAATAGCAACAGTTGCCGTACAAGAATTAGCATCTTTAACCGTCAAAGTGTAATCAGTAGCAGCAACATCAGCAAAAGTTGTAGATGTCTGAAAAGTAGATCCATCCAATGAGTATTCGTAAGGAGAGGTTCCTCCAGTTGCAGTTGCTTCAACAGTATATTCTTCCACAGCAGCGGTAACGGCCAAATCTGCGCACACATCATCTACAGTTACCTTTGTGGTGTTGGTACACTCATTAGCATCTTTTATTGTAACGGTATATTCTTTAGGATCTAGATCCTCAAAAGTCCCTGAGCTTTGGAAGCTTGTACCATCAACAGAGAACTCATATGGAGATTCCCCTCCGGAGCCAGTAGCTGTAATATCAAATACATCAGAAGTAGCAGATACAGCCAAAGTGGTGTTTAAGCAAGGATCGGGAGTGGGTCCATCATCATCTCCACCACATGATGCTAAAGAGAGCATCGCCGTTAATACAAAAGCCGAAAAAATCAGTGAAAGTAAATGTCGCTTCATAAGTCGTGAATAATTATTGGTTTTTGGTTAAATCAAAGGCTAAATTAAATGTTAATTTTAATTATATCTTGTAATAATGTAATGCATACAGCCCTCCTTCATTAGGTAACCATTATAAAAATTCTTTTTTAGACACCAAAATGAAAAACATTTCCAGATTACTGATTATCAGGATTTTAAAAATTCAAAATCGCATAAGCACTCTGACTTTCAGCCACTATCCATGTAAAAAAAGGAGTTGCCTTTTTTGCAAGCGGGCAATATAGCTTTATAGTTCTAAAAAGTTAAATGAAAAGTTATATTTTTTATATTAAGCTATTAGAGCCATATTTCTTCTTACTAATAAAACGAAATAAGCGTATTCGGCAAGAACCTCTACAAAATTGTTGGATACAAAGTTTAGTATTTTAAGGTTTGGAAACCGGTTGATCAAAGTACTGGCATGGCTCCAGCCTATATTCCAGGAGTCTCTAATCGAAAAATATACTACATTGTTGACCAATCGGAATTTTTCCGGAAGGTAGAAAGGGTAGTTATTAATATATAGGTCATATACCGTTCCCGGTTCCTTTACTCCTGAACGCAGGTAATCCATGCCGGCTACCCCAGCTTCTTCGTCTGTAAATGCTGTGTTCGTTTTTGTGTGCAACCCTTGAGGGTAAGATCAATAAAATTAAAATTATTTGCTTCATTGGTTATTTTGCTTTGAAAACCATGGTCAAAAGTGGGGTAAAATCTACTATTTCAATTCCAACAAGCTTTGTATCTGCTGTGATGTTGGTGACCCGCCTTATCTGGAACACCAATTAAGGCGGCCCTTCTTTCAATGCTGTTATTTTTATACCAGCCTCTAATTTGTCAGTGGTTTATATAACCCCTGAATCGTTATTCACAAACCCTGCTGCATCCATCACCCCGGCCGTACAGATCTGGGTCATAGCCCCAATTACTCGCTTGCTTAAATTATCAACTGCACCTCGGCTGTCCATATTGGCAGGCGTGCTCCTTTATCCTTTATCTCAACAATGCTCTTGTGCTCATTATAATACTCTACAGCCTACTGGACAATATGCTGAATAATCTCCCTTGATGTAAGGTTCAAAGCTGCCATCTCTTCAAAACCTATAGCCACCGAATGTTCAAGTTTTTGAAATTGCCATTCGATATAGTAGAGCCGAATTTGAAAAAAATTTAAGCTCACAATATAAAGGGCTTAATTATTAAGTCTTAATAAAAAAGTTATATTTTATTAAAAGATATTTTTTCGGTAATCCGCACTTTATTCTATTCTTTTTTTTGCCTACTATAGCTTTTTTTAAACTTAACCTTTCAAAATGCTACGTTTAAATAATTTATTCCTTTGTCGATTAGCCCCTGCTTTCCTTATTTATATGCTTTACTGCCTGCTGCTCAAACAAGCCACCGCCCAGGATATGCGTACAAAAAAAAATATAAAGAAGATTGAATCCATTGAAGCCATGTACCCTGCCGATAGCGGCTTATATGTTGTCGGATCTCATATTCCTCTAATGGTAAAGGCGCTACAGAAAAAAGGTAAGGAGATCATTACCACAGGCAATTCCAACAACAAAGTCGACTGGGAGGCTTATGCCGTGGAAGTTGAAGGTGGGGCCTTTAAAGACGGGCTCATTCACGTAGCTAATAAAAGAAGTGAAATCCCCAATGAAGGGGTTAAAGTTAAAGTAGGAGTAATTATGCTGCCTGAATTCAAAGATGAGCTAACCATACCTATTCATGAAATTTCAAGTTTCAAGCTGAGTTACAAGCCATCAAAAGATCCATCTAGCTATAATTTGCAAGCAAAGGTCAGATTATATAATGAGGAAACGATCACTAACAAGACCGGCAGCTTTACGTGGGATATATTTGACTTTAAAGTAACCGGAGGATCATTCAAAAATGGGATAGTTACGCTATCGGAAACAGACCACCGCAATATGGTGAACAATGCTTTGGGTATAGAGGCTCAACTAATAGCTGACCCGACTATAAAAAACCACATCAGCATACCCCAGGAGTTTAAGAAAGAAATGGCTGCCTTTTATGGAGGACAGACAGGAAGAAACGGGCGTGATGGAGTACGTGGAAATACAGGAAAGGATGGAAAAAGTGACAGTGGACAGGGACCGGGCGGCGATGGTTCTGCCGGAGGACGTGGTCAGGACGGCAGTGATGGTGAGGATGGTGAGGATGGAGAAAATGTAGAAGTATATGTGGCACTATCAGGCTCCCAGGTTAACGGAACACCTATTCTTAATGTTCATATCAAAAGTACTACTTCTCATAAAGAACATTTTATTAAAGTAAATAGTGATAGTGATTACCTATCTATTATAGCCAGCGGAGGCTGGGGAGGTTCCGGAGGAAGAGGCGGCGATGGTGGCCCCGGAGGTTCTGGAGGTGGCAGCGGGTCTTCTTCATACGCCAGTGGAAAACCCGGCCCGGGAGGCGATGGTGGTGACGGTGGCCTCGGAGGCGATGGTGGCGATGGCGGTGACATAAAAGTATATGTGGATCCTGCTGCAAAACCTTATATAGACACAATTGTTTTTCGCTCAAAGGGTGGCGAAGGTGGCTCTAATAGTGTTGGAGGAAGTGGCGCACAAGGAGAACCCAGGGGTAACTCCGGCAGATCCGGTGAAAGGGGAAATTCAGGGTCTGACGGCACGATTGAGTATATAGACCAAAAGGTCACCTTGGATTGGTAACAGCGTATGGCAGGTCAGCCCTCCTAATATTTGATAAGGCTAGCCTGATATTCCTGTTAAGCACCAAACATTTTCATTTAACCTAACTCATTCATATTGTTACACTTACACTTACCTCTCCTTACTACACATTAAGTTTTTTACAAGAAATATTTTTATTCTTCTATTTTTGCCCCATAATGTAGTTTGATCTGTGCCATGAAAGAAAATCCTAATTTACTCTCATTAAACGCTCTCGTGCTGGCCCGGGAACTGGAGTGGCTCTCCAATTTTCTCAACCTCCGCATAGAGCTTCATAAACAAAGAAAATTTGACCCTCAACAGCTATACAACCTGGAACCTCCCAGGTTTGACGACAGTGTTTCTTCCTCTCCTTACGTGCAGCTGGTAAACCGGTTCGACCTGGATCTCCCTGAACGAATAGTGCTGCTACTTGCTCTTCTTCCTCACGTTAAACCCGAGATGCTGGATATTTTCTTTACCAGAAACGATCAATACGGAAGGGTATTTACTGAATTCGGAGGTATTGTTGGCAATAACCACAATGGTTTCATGCCAACTGGCGAGACCGCAATATATGTTTTGGCTGCTGATAATCTGGAATTAAGATTTTATTTATCAAAACTATTTAGCAGAGAGCATATTTTTGCATCTCAAAACATACTTTATCTCGAACACATCCATAAGAATGAGCCGGAATTAAGTGGTTTACTTACCATTTCAAAGGAGTATCTCAGTTTACTTACCTCCGGTGAACATCACAGGCCTGAGTACAGCATGGATTTCCCTGCCAAACGGATCTCTACCAAGCTGGATTGGGATGACCTGGTATTGGCCTCCGAAACCTTCGACTCCGTTCAGGAAATTAGCATATGGTTACAACATGGTCAACACTTACTAACGGACCCGGAGGTAGGCCGGAAGATCAAACGCGGGTACAGGAGTCTTTTCTACGGGCCATCAGGTACCGGTAAAACCTTAACTGCATGCTTGCTTGGAAAAACAGCAGGTTTGGATGTATATCATATTGACCTGTCTATGGTGGTGTCTAAGTATATCGGTGAAACTGAAAAGAACCTGGCGAAAATCTTTGATCATGCTGAAAATCGCAACTGGATTCTGTTTTTTGATGAAGCTGATGCGTTGTTTGGAAAAAGGACTCAAACGAGTAGCTCAAATGACCGGTATGCCAACCAGGAGGTATCTTATTTATTACAACGCATAGAGGATTTTCCAGGAGTGGTAATACTTGCAAGTAATTACAAATCAAATATGGATCCGGCCTTTATGAGGCGATTCCAATCTTTGATCCGCTTCCCCATGCCCGGTGAAAACCTTAGACACCAACTGTACAAAAAGGCATTCACCGGAAATTACACGCTTGATGAAGAAATAGATCTGCTTGAAATATCAAGAAAATATGAGCTTTCCGGTGGAAATATTATAAATGTATTAAGATATTGTGCCATGATGGCAATCCATAATAGTGAAGGATATGTCACCGAAGATAATTTTTACGAGGGGATAAGAAAAGAGCTAAAAAAGACAGGAAAAACCATGTAAAAGTTATTTTTTAAATATTAAGTTGAATATATTTACGCGTTACAATAACCTAGATTAATTATTTTTTGACTGAAATAATTTGTTCTTCCAAGACAAATTCAGACAAAAAAATAAGTATAGTTGAGCCGGATCAATAATGAAAAGTGTTAATCATCAAGCATTTAAGACAAAAAGGAAGTTCTCAGTTCTTGTAATATTGGGACTGTTCATCGGCATAGGACTAGCCTTCCTTGACCTTGCCGCTATCAGTCTTTTTCTGAGCAAATACGATAGCCAGGATTTACCTATGGCTTTTGTTATGTCTGGTTTAGCAGGTGTATTTGCACTCGCCATATATACTTATCAGAAGAACAGGTTTTCATTTTTCAGAGTTGCAATTATTTCATTTATACTCATTACACTAGGTACTTTTTTTCTATATCATGGACTCGAAAATATAAATTATGATAAATATGTCTATTGGCTTTTTATCGTAACAGGCCCTATCAATGTATTGGTATATTATAATTTCAGAAGCCTTGGAAGCCTGGTATTCGCACAACAGCAGCACAAGAAGCTATCAGAATGGACACATATTGGGGTTATTATCGGAGCGGCCACAATATTCTTTACAATAACGCCCTTACGAAAAGAGCTTGCTTTATCTATTTCAGAATTTGTTTATTTTGCCGGGCTATCCTTTGCTATTGCTTCTGTCCTGCTTTCAATAACATCAAGGAGTGCTGTAGCACTTAGAGAACTGGCAGTCAGTGCTCAATATATTAATGCTAATAACAGTTATGCTAAAATAAGAAAGAACAGCTTTCTGGTACAGCTGGCACTTTTCTCCTTAACAATTACGGTTATTCTGCTTTTTGTAGATTATTATTTCTACACAATTGTTGAGTCCAATTACACCAGCATTAATGAACTACTCGATTTTCTGGGGTTCTTTTATGGATGCATATTAATTGCAGGAATATTTACTCATATACTGGTCTATAACCCCATAATGAACAAGTATGGATTAAAAGTTGCCTTAATGGTTCTTCCTATCGTTGTAGGTGTCCTGTCAGGCTTAGCCATAGTCATTGGTTCATACTTTGGATATATTCCGGATACTACCACCTTCCACGTGTTTTTTCTTACAATCTGTATCCTTAAGCTTATCAGCACATCTTTTAACGACAACCTCACTTCCAATGCTTTCAGGTTTTACTTTTTGCCCATTGAGGACCTGCTCAGACAGGATACCTTGCTTAAAATAACCGGAGTTGTCAGAGAGGCATCCGTTATTATTGCCGGTGGTATCCTACTGTACATGACATCAGCAACTTTTATTGACAATGATGTTTATTTTGCTGCAACCCTTATAATTTTCTGTATACTATGTATTGTAATAGTTTTTAAAATTTACAGTACTTATAGAGATGTACTGAAGGACACACTTGATAAACAACAATTGGTTAAAACCGGAGAGGCAAGGTTAAGCTATGCTGAGAAACTGGCCCGAGAGACCAAAAATATCCCCACCGATCGATTGGCCCGCCACCTGAATATTATAAATACTTTGGACCCGGTAGTCTTTAAATCAGCTGTTTTATCAATTATCAACAGTGATAATGACAAAGCTCAAAAGATAGCCCTTCAACAGGCCAGTCACCTTTGCCTGTTAGAAGCTATCCCTATCCTGAATGAGATCATGGAGTCCAAATATTTTAATGTACTCAAGAACAGGGACCTTATTGAAAAAACTTACCATAAACTTAGAGGTGCAGAGTTCCGGTTAGAAAAACTTACTTATATAGAGCAACTTACTTACTCCAAGCTGGTAAATGAAAGGATATTTGGTGCGTCACTTACCAGGTATGCCGAAGAGGATATTAAACCTAAGCTCCTGAACAAGCTTTTTCGTGACCCCGTAACCAAGGTAAGGTATTATGCAGCTGCTGCAGCAGCAGGTTCTGAAAACGAAAGCATGCTTAAAAACCTCATAGCTATGCTTGACAATCCGATTTATAGTAATGCCGCAGTAGCGGCTATCTCGGCTACGGGAGAACAGACCTTACCTGTACTGGAGTCAGCCTTTCACCTGACAGGACAATCGGAAAAAATTCAGCTACGCATAGTTCAGATCTATGGACGCATAGGATCGCAGCAGGCTGTTGAGCTTCTGCTGAAAAAGCTGGACCTGCCTAATCAAAATGTAATAGCGGCAACGTTAGTGGCTTTGAGTAAATCAGGATATAATGTAAAAAAAGACAAAGCCCTGAATGTAAAAAGAGAGCTGGAGGAAATATGCGCAACGACTATTTCCAATATGCAGGCTTATCTGGATCTTCAAAAAGAAAAAGCATCAAACCTACTTCTTAATGCCATAACAGCAGAAATTGAAAATAATTACAATACTATTTTTCAGCTTTTGGCATTACTTTATGAGTCAAAGTCGGTTGACCTGGTAAAGGAAAACATTAATAGTGGTAATACAGACCAGTCAGACTTCGCTTCCGAGCTTCTGGATATTTTCCTGGAAGAAGAATTGAAACCGATCGTGTTGCCAATTCTGAATGTATCATCCTACTCTGATAAGATCAACAAACTGCAGTATATACTTCCAACCACTTCAATGTCAAAAAATGAAGTATTGTATGACTTGATCCTTAAAGATTACAAGAAGGTCAACCGATGGACAAAAGCCTGTGCCATTATGGAGTTGGCGGAAGAAAACTCTCCGTCAAACCATGATATCTTTGCTGCCAACCTCGTTAACCCTGATCAAATGCTCCGAGAGATCGCTGCTGCTGCGTATTATCGTTTAAGCGAGGAAAATTTTGCAGTATTTATAGAGAGAAATAAATATAAAAAAGAATATGCCCAGCAAGCCTTAAGGCTTATCGAAGAAGTTGAAAAAGGTAAGGAAGGAGAGTTACAGGAAAGCCCTAAGCTGAATATTGAAGTAGTAAGGTTTCTCAATGATGTAGCCGGTTTTCAGTCCGTACCGGGTCTGGTGCTTTCTGAAATTGCCAAGCTTTCAAAAGCCGCGTACTATCAAATGGGGACAGAAATTCTTTCCTTTGATGAAATGGATGAAATGGCCTATGCATTCATATTCAAGGGGTCGGTTGCTTTACAAAAAAACAATCATGAACTTGGGAGGTATGATCAAAATGACTTCTTACAGGACTTCGATTTCATTAATGAAGGAAGAACAGAATATAAGCTGGTAGCAAACGAGAATACCATTTTATTCTGGATTGACAGGTCTGCATTCAGTGAACTATGTTCATTCCATGAGGTACTCCCTGACGCATTGTTAAACGAATTAAATAATAGGAAAAGAGAGGCAATAGCCGTATAATGGTATTGATTTAACGCCTCTCAACATTAAATATAAATCAGGATTAAAAAATATCGCCGGCAACCTCCGGATTATCAGCCATATAAACACCATTGACAGTGATAATATCTAATACAGAAGCTAAACCAGATCTTATGAACGGTTCGAATGAAACTTTTAACCCGTTTCCGGGTTTAAGGCCATTTAGGTATGAGGAAAGCCATTTATATTTTGGTAGGGAAGAACAAATAGGTGAAGTACTGGACAAGCTGATCGAGCATCACTTCGTTGCTATTATTGGTACATCAGGCATTGGTAAATCGTCATTCATCAATTGCGGTATTTTACCCATTTTATTTAAAGATTATAAAACTTCTGCCAGTTCTAAATGGGAAGCCGTTAATTTTCGTCCGGGCAACTCTGCCCTTAAGAACATGACAAAAGCATTGCTTCATGAAAAGCTTGAGTATGCAGATGATGAAACGGCCCAACAGCAAATCGATGATACCGTAAATAGCTTAAGAACAAATGTAAATTCACTGATCAATATTGCTGGTAAAAGGTATAAAGCTTCCGGCAAGAACATCCTGATATATATTGATCAGTTCGAAGAGATTTTTAGGTATCGGGAGAAAAATGATAATAATTACGATGACGTCAGTATTTTTCTCAACCTTCTTATAGCTGCTATCAGCCAAACTGAGGTTCCCATTTATGTGGCAATCACTATGAGGTCAGACTTTGTTGGTGACTGTGCAAAGTATCCTGAATTTACAGATAAGATAAATGACAGCCAGTTTCTCATCCCTCAAATGACCCGGCTTGAAAAAAAGAAGGCTATAATAGGCCCGATTGAAACGGTTGGTGCTACTATTGACGAGGATCTTGTGCAGAAGATACTTAATGATGTTGGTGATGACGCGGACTCTCTCCCTGTGATGCAACACGCACTCATGCGTACCTATGATTATTGGTTGCAAAATAGCTTCAAGGGCGATGAACTGTCTTTTGCCCATTATGAAGCCATTGGGGGAATGGAAAAGGCCCTTTCCATCCATGCCAATGAAGCATTCTACGAGCTTAACGAAAAGCAACAGGCTTTATGTGAAAAGATATTTAAGAACATTACTGAAAAAGGTGATGGTGGCCGCGGAACAAGGAGGCCCACCCGGCTTCAGGAAATATCAGTAATTACAGGAGCCTCCACGGAAGAAGTAATGTTTATTGTTGAGCATTTCCGTGCAGCAGGCCGTACTTTACTAATGCCTCCATACAATGTTACCCTTACTGAGGATAGTATGGTTGATATTTCTCATGAAAGTTTAATGAGAATATGGACCAACTTAAGGGAGTGGGTAGACGATGAATCTGAGTCTGCGAAGTTATACCTCAGGTTATGTGAAGCGGCAGAAATGCACCAGCTTGGAAAAGCCGGCTTGTGGAGACCACCAGATCTTCAATTAGCTCTTAGCTGGCTTGAAACACATAAACCGTCACTTTCGTGGGGATTAAGGTATAATCCGGGATATGAAAGGGCGATGTTATTCCTGGAGTACAGTAAAAATGAGTATGAAAAGGAACAGCGTAATAAACAAAAAATACAAAAGCGGAGGCTTTTTATTGCCAAAGTAACTACCGGAGTATTCGGTCTGGCATTTCTCGTTGCATTTGGTTTCTTTTTGTATGGCGAAAAACAACGAATAATCGCCGGAGAAGAGAAGATCAAAGCGGATAGCGCCAGGATCAAAGCCATTGAAAAAGGTGAGTTAGCACGCCTTGCCGCTATAAAGGCTGACTCCAGTCGAAGAGTGGCATTGCAGCAAAAAGAAATTGCGACGAGTGCCATGCAGGAAGCACGGAGAAATGAACGGATAGCCAGAGATGCCGTTATCCTGGCTGATAGCGCCAAAAACGACGCCCTTAACCAAAAACACATTGCCGATATAGCCAAAGAAGATGCCTATAACCTAAGGCTTTTATCAATAGCAAGGTCAATGGCCATTAAATCGCTGCAAATTGCCGATCCTGAAGAAATGGGACTCGTGGCGCAGCAGGCGTACAAATTTAACAATGAAAATGGTGGAAATTCATTAGATCCGGATATTTACAGTGGTTTATATTACGCTGTAAAAAAACTTCAGGGCAGTGGCTATAACCAGTTGATCAAGCATACGGATAACGTAAGGGTATTGACCAGTGTACCAGGTTCCCGAAACCAGATCTACTCAACCGGTAGTGATGGCACCGTATTACTTTGGAACCTGAATGACAGGGCCAATCCTACAACGGTAAAATCACATACTGACAGACAAATCAATAAGTCCATGGCCTTGAGTCCTGACAAAAAATGGCTGGTTACCGGGGGAGATTATGGCTATTTGCAGCTTTATAGTGTTACGAATCCTGGAGATCCGAAACTATACCTCATTGGTCAGAATGAAAAGATCAGGTCTACCTGGTACTTAGAGTTTGCCTCCAACAATCAGTTTATATCCGTTGGAGAGGATAAAAGAATACTTTTGTGGGATATTCCTAATGAAATTACAAAAACGACCGTAATTACTCCGCAGGAAATCACCAAGAGTGATTTGAAGATAAACTCCATAGCGCTTAATCCTAAGAAACGGGTAATTGCGACAGCAAAAATCAAAGGGCAAATAACCTTTATCAATATGGATACCAAAGAAGAGCGTGTATTCTTTGAAGATACCCGTACACGCTCGGATATGGTTTCGGTGGCTTTTAGCAATGATGGTAAGATGCTTGCCGCAGGTAATGAAAATGGTACCGTACGGGTTTGGGACCTTCGCTCCAATATGCCATTAACTATTTCTGACAAACACGCTGCACGGGTAAATAACATCAGGTTTAGCGCTGACAATTCAAAACTTGCGACGGGAAGTTTCGATGCCACCGTTAGGATTTGGAATACAGAAAGACTAAATGACCCTCCTATTATTCTTGACGACCATGATGATTGGGTTTGGTCTATTGAGTTCAGCCCTAATGGAGATTATCTTCTGGCTGGATGTAAGGACCACAGGATAAGAATGTGGCCTACCAAAATTGAAAGTATGGCCGACATTATTTGTGGTAAGATCAGCCGTAACATGGAGTTAAAGGAATGGGAAGACTTTGTAGCTGACACCACCGATATTCCTTATCAGAGAACCTGTCAGAATTACAAAGGGTTATAACTTTCACCTAAACATCACATTACTAAACCTGAAATATACGGCTATATAATAACCATGCTTAAACGAACCATATTTACCCTAATCATTTCAGCATCTTTTGGTTTACAGGCTTTTGCCCAAACTCAGAGTAGCTGTTCACAAACCTTACGGGAAGCCCAGCTAACTTACGAAAGAGGGCGCATCGATTTGGTGCCTGAGCAACTGGCTTCCTGTCTGAAATCAGGGTTTAATAAAGAAGAAAGAATAGCTGCTTATAAACTGTTGGTAAATACTTACCTATACTTTAATGAAAGTGACAAAGCAGCCGATGCGATGACCTCCTTTCTTTCGCTAAACCCCGAATATGAAATTGATGTAATTGCTGACCCTTCGGAGTTCATTAATTTGTACAATTCTTTTCGTACCACCCCTGTATACCTGTTGGGAGGTAAGGCCGGTAGCAATATCACTGCAGTTAATGTTTCTAAAAATTTCAGTGTTGATGATTCTTCTGTAAAAAGGGGGAAATACAATTATACGCCAGGCTTCAATGTGGGTCTGGCTTTAGAAGTACCACTTTCAAAAAAAGTGTCAGTTGCTCCTGAGATTTACTTTAGTCAAAAAAAATATCAATACAGAGATCTGATATTAGGCTTTGCCGATCTCAATTTTGAAGAGACACAAACCTTGGTAGAGCTGCCTCTTTTTGTAAAGTATAACATAGGTGACTATGGGAAAAACAATAACATCACTCCTTTTGTGAATCTCGGAGGTTCTGTTGGCTACCTCCTTAGCTCCGAAGCTGATGTACTTAGAAAAGATGCTGTAAGCGGAGAAAATCAGCGCGAAGTTTCCGGGCCTTCAATTGACCTGGCCGAGCAACGTAACAGCATTAATTATGCAGCTGCCGTAGGTGCAGGCGTTAAATTAAAAAATATAATCGGAAGAGGCTATCTGGTAGTTGACTTCCGTTACTCGTATGGCCTGAATAATGCCGTAAACCCAGACAATAGAACGGCCAATACCACGCTGGTCTATGATTACCTGTATGTGGATAATGATTTCAGTATCAACAACTACTCATTTACCGTGGGTTACCTGATTCCAAAGTATAAGCCCAAGTTGTTAGTTAAAAAATCAAAGAAATAGCAACAAGTAAGATTAACAGTAAACATGAAAAGTCCACTTAACCTTTTATATACAACAACGCTATCCATTTTAGCAATCCTGAGCTATACATCCTGCGAGGTCGACCCATTTGCTGAACCTGATGACTCAGGGCAATTCATCAAATTCTTCGGAGATGTAAATGATGAGAACGGCTACGCTGCAGTACAGGCTGAGAATGGAGATTTTATCTTCACCGGCTCCACAAACTCTACGGAAGATGGCAGTACCAATATCATTATAGTCAAAGCTGATGCCAACGGAAACAAAATCTGGCAAAAGCAAATAGAGCAACCCCTGGCCCAAACCAGCAAGGATATTGAATTGCTCTCCAATGGTGATGCCTTTATATTTGGGCATACTACGCTTTCAAACGGCACTACTGACTTTTTACTTATGCGCATCAATGCTGAAGGAGAAGAAGTCGCTACGTTTACTTATGGAGACAGTACCAAGAACGAAGAAGGGCTCGGTATTATACCTTCGGTGTCCGGCGGGTATCTGTTAATCGGAACCATTGAAAACAGCGCTTCGGATAAAGATATGCTTATCAAAAAAGTTGACGATTCCGGCAATGAACTCTTTAGCAATACATATGGTCTGATCGATGAATTCGATGCAGTGACTTCTGTTGCTGAAAATGAAACAGGTGAATTGGTATGGTGTGGAACCCTTAATAGAAATGGCTCTCAGAATATGAGAATTGTCTCTACCGACTCACTCGGAAGTCTGATATGGGATTACACCTATCAGGAAGAAATAAGTAGTGCTCAGTCAATTGCGAGCGATATGAAAAAAATTACGGGTGGCTACATCATTACAGGCAGGTCGTTTGTGAATAACGGGGATTCCAATGTATTGCTTGTCCATATAAGCGACAAAGGTACCTTCAAATGGGCTGCTGACCTTTCTTCAACTTTTTCACAGGAGGGCAACTCTGTATCACGTACCTCAGACGGTGGATATGCCGTAGTGGGTAAAACCCAGACAGCAGCAGGCACAAGTGATATCTATCTGTTAAAAACAAACTCCCTGGGACAACTGCTGTGGTCCAAAGCATTCGGTGGCGACTATGACGATTCCGGTAATTTTGTTAAGGAATCTGCAGATCGGGGTCTGATTATATTAGGAACTGCTCGTATTAACAATAACAATGTAATAGAATTTATCAAAACTGATGACAAGGGCAGCACTCCGGGAGATGGTAGTGAATAATGTAACCAGTTAACGTAATACACGAAGGGGCCAGCCGGCCCCTTTCTTTTTATTCACAGACCTCAAATGTACATTCCGAATATAATAGACACCTCTAAAAAGCCGGCCGGAGAAAGTACTTACTTATCGAAGGTTCATTTTGATCTTTAGCTTAACTTAATGTATGCTGCTCCATTTACATTAGCTTCTCAATATTTGATTTCCGGATGTTGTATATAGCTTTAAATAAAAAACCCCGCTATTAGCGGGGTTTCGTTATTTTAGAAGGTGGCCTTATTTCGCAACAGTGCTGAGCTCTTCTTTGGCTTTATCTAAGGGGGCCTTTAACTTATCCTCAAATTGCTTTTGAATATTTGGATCAGGCTTCATTTCCTCTTTCTTCTTATTAAACATATCATAGAACATTTTAAAGAGGAAGAAATCAGGCTCTTTATTAAGCTCTTTCGGATACTCGATGAGAAGTAAACCTTTTGCAGCCTGCCTTCCTGGTCTTTTAAGTTTATAGAAGCCATACAACTGCAGGTCTTTTACTTTCTTTCTCCTGTTTTTCTTTTTAGCGTACTGGTTGACCAGAATTCCTTTCAAACCTTCCACTAAGAAAGGAGAAGCAACGGGAAACACATCTTCCGTTCTCGGTGGCTTCTCAACAAACACGGATAGTACCGGGGATTCATTAACATTGGTTGCAAGGAACCATGTTCTTTTGTACTTAATAGCATAGACATTATAGCCTACGCAGTTTTGCGTGCTACCGATATAGCTTACATCAAGCTTCTTAAAATCCTCAAGGTAAGCCTGGGTCCGGTCACCATTGGCAGGCACTTCGTTACTGCTCTTCTCTTCCGGCTTATCCGGTTGACTTTCCTGTACCTGGGTTTGGGGTTGCTCCTGTTCCTCAGCCTCTTTAGTGACCTTCTTCTGAGCCTCTATTACCTCCTTTTCCGGCTTGGCCTCCAATTTCTTTCTCTTTTTGTCTTTTTTCGCCTTCCTCTTTTCCAGCTTTGTGTTTACTTCATTCTCCACCTCTTCTATGGCGGTTTTTGCCGCATCCTTTGCGCTTTTCTCTACCGCTTCCTCAACACTCTGAGCAAAGCCATCAGTCGCCAATAATCCACTTACAGCAAAGGCAACCAGAAATAATATCTTTTTAGTAGACATAGAGATCAATTTAATCAGATTAAAATCCATTTTCAATATTAATAGGTAAATTTAAACAGAACATACAGTAAATACATCATAGTTTTCACTAAAATGCTTACCTCCACTCCACTGCAAGCGTCTTTTCCATCCATGGTAATATTACCATGCTGACCGACCACGGCAAAGTGTCCATCAATATATCCCAGGCCTTCTGCTCTACATAAAGCTGCCAGCCTCCATTCATGGCCTGCTCCAGCCTACCTTCGCGATGCAGAAAAGATACCCGGAAATTATCCGGAGAAGTCTTTCCTAACGTCGGCCAGTTCTGAATCACTCCGTTAACCAGGCTCTCGCACAACTCTTTTTCCTTATCTTCAAGGTTATAAGCATTGTCCAGGGGTTCAAAGATGTCGAGGCCGCAAAGCACCTTATTCAAAGCAAGCTCAAATTCCTGGGTCTTGTCATCCTTATAAGCTATGTATTGAAGGATATGCACTGCTTTATGGGCAGACGCAGTATCCTTAAACTTCTTATTCTCCAAAAGCTCCAGCATATTAAATAACCGGGACAAAAAAGGATGCAGCAATACCAGCCCGGCATTATTGATATAAATCGGTTCCCTACCCAGCCTTTTAGCAAGCTTCTCCTGCTTCTCGCGCTCCAGCCTCTCTTTTTCTGCTTTCTTTCTCTCCTCTTCCGCTTTAGCCTTTTTCTGTTCTTCCCTTTTTCTTTCTTCTTCTTCTTCCTTCACTTCCTTATCAGTAGACTCAGCTTCCTGCTCCTCTTCTAGTGCTTCCTTTACAACCTTTTCAATGTCCTCTTCAGCTTCTTCTCTCTCTTTCCTCCTCGTTTCTTCCATGGCCTCTTCCTGGAGCGATACCAGCCGCTTTATTTCTTCCGTGGTTGAAGCTAGTATATGCTTCCACTCCAACTGCCTAAGCTCCATCTGCGTGACCCTGTATGACTTCTCCTTTATCTCCCTGGCAATGAACAGGTCCACCCACTGCACCCGTTCTTCAATAGCCGCCGGAGCAATGGCATGGGCAATCCGCATTAACAGGTCATCAGGCAAATGTTTTATCCAAAGTGTAAGTATCTCTTCTTCCTGTACTGCCTTCTTTGCAGTATCAGCAAATACCCCGGGCTTTTCCTTTAAGAGCTGGTATATTCCTGCCACCAGTCTGCTTCTGGTTTGTACGTCAAGCCCTAATGCCGGCTCAGTTCCGGTAGCCGATGCCGGGAATTTTCCCTGACGGATAAAACCAAGAGCCTCCGCTTCTTCGACGGCTTCTGTCAATATTTTTTGAATCTCCTCCGGCAATTCCTTCACCTCATCTTCCATCAATTGCCTGAGCTGACCGTACAACCTGCCATGTTGCTCACTAAGCCTGGCCAAGGTTGCTTCTATTGGTGATTTGAAGCTTTCTTCTACAATTTCGGCAAGCCTGAGTTCTGGAGACGCTTTAAAAATCTTTTGGGCGATGTTGTCTTCAAACTGATAGCGTACGCGCTTTGCTACCAAGGGCAAGATAAGTGGATCCAGATTGGAGATAATTTCCCTGACCGACGCAGGTTCCAACTGCATGATAATAGCAGTAAGGTCTTCAAACCGGCGTATTTTAGTATGTGCAGGTAAAGCACCGAAAAGCAAAAAGAAACGGATAATTTCCTGCTGGGTATAGGTCCTTTTCCGAGGCCTTTCAGATACCTCTTCATAGGTTTCACCGAGTACCTCCACAGCACTTGCAGGCTCAATCTTTGCGTGGTCGGCAATCTTATCAGCAGCAAAGGATAAAAAGTCAACCTTGTTTAGGGAACCTACCTTGCCTTTCTTTTCAACATAAATATAATCTACCACATATCGGTAGAGAGACTTCAATAGCGCAGTTTCAGACTGAACTAAACCATGCGTTTTAAATAGCCTGATCGCATTTTCTACAAATTGCATTACAAATTGACTATCTGCTGCCAATTCCCTACGCAGAAATGCTTCAAACTGCTGTTTTGAAACCTTTTCATACCATTTCCCTATCCACTCCTTTACATCTTCCTCGGCTAACTCTTCCACCTGCTCTTTCTCAGGCCTGGCCGGCTCCACTTTTCTCAGGGCCTGCTTCAACGCTTTCTCCACGATTGTGCCCTTGGCCTCAGGTTTCAAGGCAGTGGCAAACACGGCACTTCGCAGCTCTCTGGGGTTAACCTCAGGATGGTCTATGATAAAAGATACAAGTTTCTCGTTGAAAGGCGTATCATACATCTCCACGGAAGCTCCGGGTGAGATGGCAATGTATGACTCTATCACATATTCCCAAAAGATCACGCGTACAGGCACACGACTAACCTGAGGGGAGGTGATTTTCAGACTGTTAAAAACTGAGGTGATTACCTCTAAAGAATCCTTGAACAAACGGCGTTTGGAAGTATATACCACCTCGACAAAACGAAGCAACTGCTCATCCTTGAACTGACTGATAAAACGGTTCCTGACCGACCTGGTCCTGAGCTCAGGGATAACTTCCCTCACGGTATTCGCAGTATCTTTTTCGAGCAGCAGATCAAACACCTGATCTATTCCCACTCCATGCTCCCGGATGTATCTACCCCACCATGGCAATGTGCCACTTTGCAGGTAAAAGATAAAAACTTCAAGCAGTGATTTTTGGGCAGTAACCAGCTCATCCTCTCCCCGGACCGGCTGCGCTTTTATCATAGAAGCTTTACGCTCCAGAGCCCTTAACAGCTCTCTTTCCAGCTTAAAAACAACTTCTTTCTCAAGGTTATTCAGGTCTACTGTCCCGAGGTCAATTTCAAGTTTTGCTATTCTCAGTATGGCGTTTTCCGGATTTACCCTGTCAAAAACAGTCTCAATAATTTTGGATATATCTCCTTTGACCAGTTTGCTAAACCGCTCCTGAAACTCATAGGCCTTATTTTCTGAAGGAAAATCAACTTCAAACGACTGTTTCTGTATGGTATGAAGGTTATCGGCCATAGTTGAAAAACCAGAAGGTTATCTCAACTATAACCCTCCAGCCTTGAGGTTTAGCTCTCTATTCTATAAAGTGAGAACAGGTACTCAGAAAGCTCAGCTTTATATTTACCATCGCCCTTGGTACCATTTTCATTCATTTTCTCCTCCATCCAGTTGTAATATAAACTTTCAAAGGTCTCCATATCTGCAGGGTCGAACCAGAAAATTGAAGATGCAATATTAGCCGGGGAGTGCATATTTACAGTGTCTTCTATGATGGATCTGAACTCATCATCACTGAACCTGTTGGTCCAGGAAGGGAACACCACACTAACTCTAAACGAGTAGAACTCTTCGGGTATCCTTCTGCTTTCGTTAGAATGCTGTACGAAAAGGCCTATTTTATGCTCAAAAGGTATAATATCGTCGGTATCTGAAAGGTGCCTGTAAAGCATTTCCATTTTCTCGTGCGTCCTTTCAACCGATGCTCTGAATGCAAGACTTACCAGATGGATTTTACCATCGCTGGTTTTAAAGTGTACTTCAAAGTCACCATCCTCTCTACGCTCAACAGAGTAGTTCTCATATTTTTTTATCTCAGGCCTCAAGGCCTCTATAACCTTTTCGCGCTCTTTAAAGGTATATAAGCCTGTGCTTCTAAAGAAGCTTTTACGGTCAGCATCAAGAAGATAAATCCCGAATCTTTTATCAGTAACCTCAGGACGAAGCAAAGTATGCTCCACCATATGCAAGCCTTCGCTTTGCATATTTAGCTTTTTCAAAGTGTTTACTAACTCAAGTACACTTATTAAAGCATCCTCATAAGTTTTTGACGATGCTACAAGTAACCACTCATCAGTAGATGGCTTATTGAAAACCACATGATGCTCTCCTGACTCCTTTCCTTTACCAATCCTGAAATTAATCAGGTCCATGCCTTCCCTGAGGAAGTCAGTGACCATGGTTTTACTTTTAAAAGGAAGAGTTTGCTTAAGCAGGTTCAGTTTATACTCTTCATCAAAATCGTTAAGGTTTATCTCTTCTTCATCCACATAATCAAAGTACCTTAACACATAGTCTACTTCAATTTTAGCTGATTTCAGACTACCCCTGGAGCTCCATGACTTGATTTCCGCCTTACTGCCACTTTCTGACTTTAGTTGTAAGCCTTTCTCAGTATAATGATTAAGAAGTGAGTGAGCATGATATTCATTGATCTCATTAATACTGCTGACACCTAACCCCATAAGAATGGCGATCCTGGCCTCCATGCCTGTGATGTTATCGGTATCAATACTCTTCTTTCTATAATTAAATGCCCTCGCCCTGTTCTTATTCAGCGTATCCAATGACTTCAGCAACCTTACCTTACTTTGGATCAGATGCAGCTCAAATTCTTTATCATCAAAATAGTGATTAAACTGAGAGAACGAATACTGTGAGAAAGACTCCCCATGTACTGCCAGTAGATAGTCAAGGAAACGGTTCCTTCGGTCTACGAAGTTGTCGTTTAACCTGACAAGTTCTCCCAGACCTTTTTTATAATTGGCAGGCAGACTGTATTCTTTCAGCAGTGGGTCATTTACAATTCCTGACTCATCTTTATACAGAGGTTCTACATCAGGTACATTATCAAGGGACTGAAAGAAGTAAGTTTGTCCTACATTCTTCCTGACAGAAAACAGGTCCTTGGCATGTGCCAGCTGGGACAGGTAATTAGCAATGATCTGCTCAAAGAGTAGCAAATATCCTTTTAACTGTTTAGCCTGTGCCCTTCTCAAAAGAGAAGGTGAATTAGGTATACCATACTCTCCTATGCCGTAAGTGACCGGGAACTGGTTTTGTAATGAATAATAATCCTCAATATGCAACTCTTTTCCTTTATCAAGCTCAATGTCGCCTTCTGAGAGACGGTAAACCCGCTTGGTTGCCGATTTCATCTCATTAAGCTTGCGCTTGACCACTTTACCGTCTAAAGAACTGTAATTAACTACACCTCGCATGAACTGGATCAGATGCCTGGATGCTTTGTCCTCCACATCAGTTACCAGCCTCGCTATCTGGTGTTCCTCAATATTGACCTGGTTCTCGTAGATCTCATCACCAATTTTCAGGTAAAGGTTTTTCACACTCACTACACCTTTTACCTGCATAATGATCTTGGTGACTTCCGAGATGAGTATTTTATCTGGTTTCGGATATAGTTCCTCAGATTTAATGAAGCCGTGTTTCAGGAGAGGGCCATTAAATATTTCATCCAGCTGAAGTCCCTCGTTAAGCAGCTCCTTCAATGAATAAAACCTGATCTCAGGGCTTAAATATTCATCAGCCTTAAAAAAGATCTGGGCCAGTATCGACTCAATATCATGCATGCCGTCAACTTCTACATCGGCATGAATGGATACGTAAACCGGCTCTAATATCTTTACTTCTTCAATATCTTCACAGATGTTGCGATTATCGCAGAAAACATCTTTTGTCTTGGCAATTACGTTGTTTCTGGTGTTTTTATCTCTGACACCTTCATCAAGGTCAAGGAGTATTTTGTACAGGCCATTGATCGAGTTTTCGGCAGGATCAATTGGTTGGATCCATACATTGCTTATTTCAAAGACAGAATCAAAGATAAGCTTTCTGTAGTCATTGATAGTAAGCGGGTTACATGGCAGGATCTCATTGGGCTTGAGAAAGGAATGGTCCCTGTTCTTATCATCAAACAGGTGGTCTTCAATCTTAAATTCCGTTCTGAAAGACAGGTCAGTAAGTGCATAACACAATTGTTCCAGGATAGTCACACCCGGGTCATGCTCGTTGTAATCCGTCCAGTATGAGCCGGTAAGTTCCTGAATGTATTTAATACCTTCAGCCCTTAAATAATCAAAGTCCTCACCTTGTTTTAATGCTTCTTCTTTACCTATAAATAATGGTTCCTCCATATGGCTGTTAATTGCTTATTTCAAAAAATCGTTTTGATCTTTTGTGTTATACCCATTTTCCCTATTGCCAGTGGCATTGTTTTTAAAGCCATCATTGGCCTGATCATTAAGCTTTCCTATCAACTCATAGACTTCAGCAAAAGGCAGTTTTCCCAGTGCTTCAAATATCTTTTTCGCTTCATCCAGCGTAACCTCAAACTTTACTTTTTCCATGCTTACAGTTTTTTCAGTTCTTGCCTCTCCGGTTCAATCTGTTTTACTCCAGCTCTACGCCCTCGTCCATGAAGTGATCGAGCCATAAGTCGGAGATATAGTAACGTACAAAAAAGTTACCTTCATAATTTGACCTTGTCCTCATCTCCAGGTTAAAGTCATACGTTGTTCCGGTCCACTTCAGTTCTATCCTGTTACTGCGAACACCATAATACGCCTGTGTGATGTTGATTTTATTCTTTGATTTACCGTATGTACTAAGTGCCTGACCGTGGATCAAAGCATAACGGCCGGATTTTTTCTTGCCAACACCTGCTACAATTTCAAGCGCATGGCAGCCGTTCATTCCTGTAAGTACAGGGTGCCACTCCCCATCAGCAGGGATTTTCCCCTGATAACGTGTACCTATTCTTGATTTAATGCCTATAGTGCCTTCTACATCCAGTTCATAGGTTGGATCGTCGTTGTTGATCCCAACTTTACCTTCACTTTTGATAGATACTATGGAGTCTCCAAGGTGGTTGTTAATATTGAGATTGCCGTCTCCCTCTCCTATTGCCATACTCCAGGCCGGGCTTTTGTCCTCAATACTCTTGTAAAAGCTCAAAAGCTTTTTTGATGCTCCGATCGGCGACAGCATGAGGCCTTCCTCAGAAGACTTGGCGACCCCATCATCAACTTTATTGATCATAGAATCAATCAAATCATTGAAATGATTTTCAGCCGGCATTCTGCCCTTTCTGAAAAATCCTTTTAATGTATCCCTGTTTTGTAAAGACATAATCTAATTTATAATAGCACTATATAATTTTACTCTACAATGAAATCCTGACCCAGCTCGAGGTAATTAATACCGGCCTGACGCGATTGCTGTTCCATTTTCTCATTCAATACCGTAATCTGATGCACATTTGCCGACACTAACACCGACCATGGCTTGGTAGCGTTCAGATAAGGCTTAGGGTCCCCTTCCTTAGCGGTATCCAGCAACATATGCCGGCCTCCAAAATCACGCGCTGTCTGGATCATCGAGAACTTGGTGATGAAATCGACATAAGGCAACGTCCTCATAAAGCTAAGTATATCCGAAGTATTTATTCTTCCTCCAAGGTCTACGCTTCTATCCCCATCCAATATGCTTCTGGATATGTAGCGCTTAATTTCGTCATTTAATCTCTGAATATAAAAACCAAAATTATATCCCTCTTTGAATTTAACCGAGCAAATGATCTTAAGCCTTTCGAAGTTAGGGTTACGCACCTCGAGCTTCACAAATGGCGAAACAAAGGATTGAAGATAAGACTTGATCTTATAAAGCAATTCACTACTTGCCATTGGCTCGTTAGGGTTTGCCATGTCAGTGTTATAAGGTGTAACCACTATTAGCACACTGCCCGGAGAGTCCAGGTTATTACTTGTCATGTTAGGCAGACAGGTAACCTTATATACTTCATGGAACTTCTGAAGAATAAGCCTTTCATAATCCCATGCAGTGATAGCCCTTTTCTTATGCCGGAGCCTTTCAGCTATCCGTGTATAAAACTTATGCGGCTTTTCTTCGGGCAGACCGTTAAATGACTTCAATGGCTGCTCTACAGACTGAATACCGACGATGTTGTTCATTGACCTTCTGATAGAACCCGCAGGTAAAGGTTGATCCAAATGGTGACCTTTCACTGCTGTGTTGTTCACATCGTCAAAAGTAGCTGTAAGCACCTGGGTAGTTACACTCACCAGTTTGGAAGCTACATCTATATTTTTATATACCACTGCTCTTATCCAATGGAGATTCGGGTCAAGGATCGTATTGCCATTAGTCAGGTCAGACGGTAGCTCGATGCTGATAATGCCTGTTTTTAAAAAGCCCTGGGTCTGGTCATTCAATATTCTTGAAGGCTTTAGGAGAACCCATTCATTATTGACCAGATAACTCCATTCAATCAGTGGCGGATCTTCCTCAGAAGATACGGTGAATTCATCATGCATTTCGAAAAGCATGGTCACTGTTTGCGGTGGTTTAAGGCCTGAGAATCCTATGATCAATGAGCCTTCAAAGTCGTACTCCGGCAGCAGTAAAGTACTCTGCTTAGAGTTATCCGGAAAAGTAAGGCATTCACCGAATGGATGGATATGGAACAGGCATCCTACTGAACTCGTATCATCGTTCTTCTTGGACCTGTCAAATGAGATTACCGATGAAGAACCATAATCCAGTGACAATGATTTGATCAACGGAGTATATGCAGGGTTCGGCACCTCATCTTCATCCGGGTCTTTTTTCTTAAGGAATGACCTTTTGATGTTCTTGGTAGCCATTTTTGATAGCACCGTAGGGTATACGCTGTGCGCAAAAGCAAATTGAGGCCCTGTCAGCTCCAGCTTAATGAAGCCTCTTTGCACCATATTGTTATAGGTAAGGCTGTCATTAATTTTAGAATAGTTTGGCGTACGGCTGATAATGTCTATATCAACGTTATCAATGAAAGTCTTATCATGAAGCTCCCCTTCAGGCTTTGGTTCTTCAGCCAGAGGGTTGTCTGTTGTTCTGAATAGTTTAAAACGTTGACGTTCCGACGGCTGCATAGGGAACCAACGTCCTCCATCCAGCACAGAAAGGTCTACCTCAAATGATGCATTGTCAATATCCAGCCCGTAATTGTCATAGTATTCTTTAAATCCGGTATTACCACGAGGTAAATCGTACCATTCTATATTAACCTTTAAATTGTTAATCGACTTCTGAAATATTTCATTGCTACCAATGAGCAGGTATGATCCAACCCCGGGAATAGGCCCGAATGGATAGAACGGATTGTCCGCATTAATCTCTCCGACATTATTGTGAAGCATCAGGTTCTTCATCCCTTTTACATTGGTATCTATGACCAACCTGTCAAGTACGAGGCTCTTTAAAAGGCTAAACGGATATATATAGCCATCACTGTTGAGTACAAACCGTATAACAGGTGCTTTATGGTCAAATTCACCAGAATGTAGTGCCTTATCGAAATTTACCACTGCCGGTCCCGAACTTTTGATATCGAAACTCAGGGTCAATGTACTTTTGCTCTGGTTGCGCTTGACCACATAATTGTCAATTCTATGCCAGCCTTTATCTGTTGACATATCAATACGGAAAGCTTCCATAAATATCTTTATGAAAGTTTCATTCTCATCTGCATCGCTCACATAAGCAATATCTTTCAGGTATTGCTGAAGCTTGGCAAAGGAGTCATTGGTAAAGTGGAATGTAAGGCTGATCTCCCTGTCTCCCTCGCTAAGCAGGAGATTTGGTGAGGATATTGCGAAACCAATATTGGCAGTGGACATGGTTTTCTCATCCTCTCCCTTGGTTTCCTGGTTTTCCCCGAATGTAGCAAAAGTCTTCAGCCGGGGTTGTGCTTCATCTTCTGTTATCTGCTTCTCCAGCGGGATTCTGGAGGATAAAATGTTGCTGTAAAGATCCTTTTTAACCCCTTTAATATTTAAAGGGTTGTTATTAATATATATCGTATTAAGCTTCTCAATCTTGGCTTTGTTAACGATAAGGTTATGATCTGCTTTATAGATAATATCATTACCTTCCTCATCCATACCAGCCAGGAACTCTGTCCCCTTCTTTACTTCTGCAGAAAATGCAGTATCATACAAGCTGAATTTCAAATAAGCCTTATCGTACACGGCAGGCTTAGGCTGTTGTTTTAACACCTGAGAATAGTAAAATTCCAGGTGTCGTTTATTGAGGTTGTTAATGTCGCCCTGGGCTATTTTAAAAAGCTTCAAAAAAGCCAGAAAGAGGGCCACTTCAGGATAATGCTTATCACTTTTCAGGGATTGGGAAAGATGCTCAGGAGCTTTTATTTTAAGGTAAAGCAGGGTCTCATAGAACTCCTGGAAAACCTGATCCAGAACCTCGGTGATGCTTTTTACTTTATCTACGGTTGTCTTTCCCATTACCGCAAAATCTTCCTCCGCAGGTTCCTCAAGCTTCCATACATTGGAAAATATACTGTAGTCCAGTTCCATGCCGGTACCTAGAGCACTCTTGTCTTCAGCGAGACTGTCGAAGGCTTTAAGTTTGCGCAAGGCGCCGCTAAGCTTGGATGAAACAGCATTGATAACTTCGTTTCGGATACCAATTTCTTCATTGGTAAAGCTTTCAACAGCCTTTAATTTCTGTAACCATGCTTCGAAACGGGCAGCTATTCCATAAATCTCATCAAAACACTTTTGCAGGTAAACCAGCTTTTTCTTTTTATTTAAAAAGAGGTTGGCTTTCTGCAGGTTGTTCTTAAACCTGATTTCAATCTCGGTAGGGTTGGAATCAATGATAGTAGCCAATATGACCGTTTCGTCATTTAAAAAATCTGACCAGTCTCCATCAACTTGCCCCTGAGGGTTATAAAAATTTATCAGCTTTGAGAATCCATAGGCAAAGACCAGAAGGTCTTCAAAGGACCGCTCATCTATTTTAACATAGTCAAAATCTAAGGCTTTGAGAAACCTGTTTTCCTGTGAAGTTCCGCTCCTTATGCTCTTAGTATCAACTTTTTTCATGTATGTAAGTTAGTTTTTCAGTGGTAAACAGAACAAGCTTCAACTTTGCCCAATACAAAATTCCAGGCCGTTCATTACCTGTCTTATTATCAAGAAGCGTTAACGCTTGGCCTCGTATCGTACATCGGTACCTTCAAGAATATAGAATGGATATACCATGTTACTTCTTTTGTTAACTTTTCGGACGGTGTAGATAAGGTTGATTTCAAGTACGCCATCCAAATGTCTTCCGGTATCAATTACGATTTCCTCCAGTATAATCCGAGGCTCAAAATAAAGGATCGCTTGCGAAATAATCCTCTTCATTTCACTGATGAGGTTATTATCTATCGATTCAAAAACCATATGGTGCATGTCGCATCCATACTCGGGCAGCATTACACGCTCTCCTTTCTTTGTCGATAAAAGTATTCTTAGGCTCTCCCGGATGTCCTCTTCTTCCGAAACAAGTATTACACTACCTGCTTTTTTATCAAAAGTCGGAGGAAATTTCCAGCCTACTCCTAAAAATGTCTTTTTATGTTTCATTCAATTTTATTGGTTTTAAGGTTATGGTTAACTAACCTCCAATGATCACTGTCATACATCCCAAAACAATGGACCCACCATGAGCGGTGGTATCTCCCATTCTTGCAGCAGGTTTCCCTCCTATCATAACTGTACCGGAACCTTTAGCTATGGTATCGGGAGGCCCTGTACATGTGGCCATATCTCCTACAACTGCTGCCGGCATACCTCCGATAAGTACAGTCGGAGCTCCCGGGCCGGATATTGGTCCCCCTACATGAGGTACGGTACCCGTAACCATCGGACAAGTATGCATATCTGTTAATCTTGCTGCTGGTGGCATTGCTTATCTTTTTAGTTTATCATTACTACGCCGCCTTTGATCACCGTTTGTCCTGAGCCTTTCACTTCAGTCATGGCACCTTCTGCGGCAAATTTCGTTTTTCCTTTACTGGTCACATTCATCCCCTCAGTCTTCACATCGCCCGTGGCTTTCATTTCAATATTACTTTTGGCTTCCATCATAATGCTGCCTCCGGCTTTAACGGTAATATCTTTCGGGCTATCCATCAGAATACCGTCTTTGGACATCTCTACCTTATTGGAATTTTTGTCCATTACTGTTATCATCCCCTCTTTATCATCCAGAACAATCTTATTCTCCGCAGGAGTAATGATTGTCATTATCTTATTTTCATCATCAAACTCTATCTTCAGCTGGCCTTTAGTTACCAATCCCTTGATATAGTTATTCTGCTCGGGAGTGTAAACCGGCTTGTTTTTCGAGCTGTAAACAGACCCTAAGATGATAGCACTCTGAGGGTCTTCGTTTAAGAACCCTACTATCACCTCGTCCTCTATCTCCGGATAGAAAAACAATCCGGCGTCTTTGGTGGAGTAAAAGTTTGTGAGCCTAGCCCAGATCGTAAGGTTATCCTTCTCAAGTGTAGGTAGCGCAACTTTCACCCTGTACTGGCCATCTTTGTCTTCGTGGATCTGCTTGACAATAGCTGTTTGCAGTCCTTTTACAGGAGGAAAAAGGCCAGAGGCTGAAGGAGCCTCAATATTAGGTGTTTCTTCTGCGTACCATTCTGATGATATGCCCAATTGCACTTCTGTTATCCATTCACTGTCCTCGATCCTGTGCTCTACAGCGCCTACAAAAGCCTTTCCGTTAAACTGATCACTTAAACCGGTAACTTCCAGCAGGCAACCAGGCTTTACTGTGGCCAGCCCCCTGAACTTCATGGTAGCCTTTATTTTTGAAAGGCTGCTTTTCAGGTGCTTTGCTGCCGTCCAGGCATCCAGCACACCGAGAGGGACATTCGCAGCAGTTTGTAAGGTATACTTATCCAGACCTATTACCTTGGCCAACTCTGAAGATTTCAGTGTACTCTGTGGTACATCCTTGGCAGAGTTTGAGGAAGAAGTAGCTATTTTCTGATTGGCCATGTCCCAGGATACACCATTGATACTCGACACCTGTGATCTGGCATCTATATCACCATTGAAACTGATCATGTCTGAGCCGTACTTCACTTCGGCCACGGGAGTACCACCAAGGTCCGGTTCCTGTATGTTCAGGTTTCCGTCATCAGTAATAACAATCAGGCCATTGATATCGGCTCTCATAAGTACGAAGTCCCAGTCAGTAACGTAGTGCTGAACAACCTCTACATGCTGAAACTTGGTAGCAGCTATTTTCTTTTGGACTTTGTAGTTACCCACAATTTCAGAGATGATATCGCTATCTTTTTTTTCTAAAAAAACAGCGTTTTTTCTACCTATGGTCATAGACACGGCAATGTCCCTGCACTCTATTTGAAGGGAGGAAGAGCCTCTGCTTACCCTCAGGCTATGTTTAATAATAACCCCTTTGAATATCGTCTCTTCTTTGGAATCGTAGCCGGCTTTTATTTCTATTTCCTTGCCAGGATTAAAGCTCTTCGAATTGCTTACGGAAAAATCATCCTCAGAGGTAGTACCCCCATCAAGTATCTCCAGTTTGGCAACGGATATGCGGTTTACTCCTTTAAAAACATGAACAGAGAGTACAGCGTATGATGCCTTTATCTCCTTTCCATCTATTAAAACAGTATAGGTGACTAACCCTGAAGTTAACTTTGATAATGATTGGGCCATTTAATCAATACTTATTTAATTGGTGGAAAAGTAACCTCAGTGCCAGGCTGTAAATTTCTAAAATCAGTAAGACCATTGACCCTGGCTACCTTTAAGTATAAACCTGGGTCACCATATATTTCATTGCATAACAGAGGCAAAGTGTCACCTGCCTTTACCGAGCGAACATGTGTAAGGTCAGGAGATTGCCTGTCGCTCTCTTTGGCCTCAGTTTCGAGGTCCATAGTGTTGGTAAATGAAACGGTAAGGTTAGAGCGCAGAACAGTACCTTCTGTATCAAATAATGTATGTTTTATATCAAGGCTCTTTAACCTGCCTTTGAAATTTATATCTCCCCAAATTACATTCACGTACGGGGTTTGGTGGGTATCTCCGATGTAATAATAGGTAAGCTCTTTAAACGTCTCAACCTTTTCACTAACAGTAATTGGCTCAGTCGCTACTCCGGTGCCATCAAACAATATTTCGAAACTAAGGATTTCCGGCTCCGTCTTCTTGTAACGGGCCTCAGGAGATGACCTGTTAGGTGCTGGCTCATCATGATAGTCTATGCTATGGGACAATGACAATGTAGATGGGTTGAACATCAATTCCATTGAACCCAGTTTAGCTCCAAGCTTTTCGTCCTTGTATGATTCTATTTTTAATTTTGCCATGCTACCTTTCTATACTGGTCTCTACTCTGTTTAGTTTATCCAGAACGCGCTCAACGCATTCGTCAATAATTTTTTTACTTAAGTGCTGGATTTCCCTCTCTCTGATTATTTCTTTTTTTTGAGAGGCTGCCTCATTCACTTTAATTCTTATTATAAGCTCTTTAATCTCAATAGCCATACTTCATCAAATCATATCAGCTCCAGGTATTGGGAGTATCTCGAAACCTTTATGTTTAAGCTTGATGGTTTCTGTAACATACGAATTTGTCATTGCATCAAGAGGGGATACATCCCAGGATATTGGCACTGCATCTTTTATTCCCCATGCTATCAAAGGGATTCCCTTCTCATTCATAAGTGTAATTACCAAATTTTTAACCACTGAAGTCATCCCACCAAATCCCTTCATATTTCCCGCGAAAGAACCTGTAGCTGCTACACCTTTAGTTGAACCATTAGATCGGGCAAACTCAGAAAAGACCTGCATACACCATAATGTAAAAGGAGTAGGATCAGAAGTCAGGCCTCTTTCCAGAATAATATCATCGTACCTGATATCTTCAATAAAGGTTTCCGGACCATCCGATTTAGAGACTTCTTTTTCATTGATCGATGCATATACTTTCAATCCTGAAACCTTACTAAACTTGGTTCCTGCAACACCTCCTGCCAGCATACTGGCTGCACCGGCCATATCTGCAAGGCTGACCCTAAAATGGAGCCCTGTAACAGGTCGCTGATCTAAAAGCTTACTTAATGGATTATCGGCCATTTAATTTTTTGGTTTATAGCGTCGGTAAAATCCGACATTTCATTCCCTTCTAACTTCAGCAATAAAAAATCCAGAGCCAGGCATTAACCGCCCGCACTCCGGATTTTGATTATATATTACATTTCGATACCCTCGTGCGCAAGCTCCAGAGTCTCTACTGCTACGTTGTTATCAGTAGCGTTAAGGTCTGGTCCTTGATACTTCACGGGGAATGCATTTACCACTGTCCAGGTTTTAACAGGAGTACCTTCTTCGTCCAAAAGGTTGATAGTAAGGGTCTCTCTTCTGTCAGGGTTAGCTAATGTATCCTTAATCCACTCGTAGAAAGCGTCATCATCCTGGAATACACCTTTTTTCAAAGTGATAGAAGTGAACTTTTTCAATCCGGGAATTTTCTGCATTGAATAAGTCGGATCATCACCAGATCTGTAATCGATAGGATCATAAGAAATTTCTAAACCTGAAACTTCCTGAAAACCAGTAGTGAAGTTTGCTCCTTCAACTGTAAAATGAAATTTGGTTATTGGCCATAAATTCTCTGCCATTATTCTAATATTTTAAGTTAATACTGTTTTAAATAGTTAATTTATAGGTAATTACTTTGTCAAAGGATCAATTATGCATCCTGCATTTTCTGCTCGAAAGTAATTACGATGAATTCTGCAGGACGAGATACAGCAACTTTAACTGTTATTCTCATGATGCCATCCAGAATATCCGCAGGGGTCATTGTAGTACCCAGACCGATCTGCACTTCGTATGCAGCATCAGGAGTAGTACCAACCAAACCACCTTGCTTCCATAAATTATTCAGGAATGAATTGATCATACTTCTGATCAATATCCAGGTATTTGCAGAGTTAGACTCATATACGTATGGTTTTGCAGCGTATTTAATTGATTGCTCAATGAAACTTACTGTTCTTCTAACGTTTATAAATTTCCAGTCTCCACTGTTACCATCCAATGTTCTTGCACCCCAAACCAAAGTACCTTCACCTATGAATGATCTGATAGCATTTATTGATTTACCGGAAGGAGTAACGTTCAGATCTTCCTGATCATCGTGAGTAAGGTTTACTGCCGGTGAAATTGCAGAACCATAGCTTACATTGGCAGGAGCTTTCCATACACCTCTTGTAGCATCTACTGCACTGTAAAGACCGGCCATACCACCACTTGGAGGAAGGATGTTAAGCACTCTCTTCACTTTTTGCATGATCTTCTTGTATGCAGGGCTAATTGCTGATAAAGTCTGGTTCAAACTCTCGGCATCAACACCTGACTGAGACAATCTCTTGATCTCTGCTTTAAGCTCTTCAGCTTTTTTCTTGTCTCCACTATCAGCTTCTTTTGAAAGCACATCTTCCAAAACATCAAGATTTGAGATATTTCTATAGCTAAGCTCATCGTTTTGAACAACAGAAGTGTAAACATACGGATAGTATGCAGCGCCATAAGCAAGGAAGTTGCTTCCTACACCTTCTCTGAATCTTGTGATAACATCGTTCTTATCATAAGTTCTTGACTGGAATCCGTTGTACACATCTATAATGGCAAACCTGTTTTTAATTTTAAGCCCGCAGTGCATCAACATTTGCTGCTGCAGCCCGTAGCAATCAGCTTCTTCAAGCATTACTGCTTCAGGAATAACCAATATTGTAGGCTCTTCCTGGCTGATCAAAGAATCCATACCGCCTTGAAGAGCTTTTTTAGTGATTGCATTTACTTTTCTGTCTGAAGATTTTGCAGGTGCTGCAGGAGCTGCATCACTTTTTTTGTTCTTGTCAGCAGATGCCGACGCCGCTGAAGAAGCTCCAGCTACGCTTGAGTAGTAAGAACCCACAGTGATGATGTAGCAAGTACTACCACCATTAGCAAAAAACAATCTGATGCTATCATAAAAAATGAAGCGGGAATTGTTTTCAGGTACTACCTGATAGCCTTTACCTTCAACTTCAAAATCAGCTTCTTCACCAGATGCTGCCTGAATAGTAAAAGGAGCCTGAAAACCACCGCCGAATATATTATGAAATTCTGCTAGCGAAGATATTCTTACTGGCTTGTTAATTAGAGACTGACCATCCCTTACAGTTCTTTCTGTATATCCAATAAAGGCAGGAACAGCAGTAGGTATGCTGGCTGTCGAATTGGGAAAAGAACTCTTCTCGTCAATGTAAACCCCTGGGGTTGCAAGTGTTTGGGCCATAGTTGTTAATTTAAATTAGTTGATTATTCAATTTTTATATATAAACAATTAGTTCTGAATATACTTTTGAAGACTCACTCCTCGATTCCGGCTTAATGGAATCGGGAGTCGGCGTTGGCAGCCGATTCAGATAAGCCTCACCATTTCCCCCTGCTCGTTTACTCTTGCTTAACTTTAAATTATATTTTGGAATCTCGTTGAGTGGCAAAGGTGTACTTGCCTCAAAAAGATATGCCGTGTCTCCATTGGGAAGTTTTACTTTATCCGGACCTTTAAAGGAAACGTCCTGCCCTTCCGCATGGATTGATGATTTGTCCAGGGGAAGCTTGTACTTAGATACAATGAAGTACTTCCAATAAGTTGACCTGGATTCAAAATGCAATGTATATGCTTTAGAAGGGAGTAGCTCTCCCCTCTCCAGTACTGTAATAAGCTCTTTCTTATCTTTACCGGTAAGACCTACTGTAACCATGGCTATGCACGACTGACGCATAAGGTTTTGGTTAACATAGGCAAAACTCATTTTCTCCTTACCATTTTCATGGACAGAGTAGCGCCCCTGAGGCAACCGGCTCAACTGGAAAAGATATTTGGATAAGCCTGACACCTTCTGTTCGGCCACTGTTCTCCCTTCTTCATCTTTAAGTTCAAGGTGCGCCTCTTTATCTTTGGTCTCAAGGGTATAATAGAAATCACCTTTTCTTACCGGCACTCTGTCTTCTTTTGAAACATACTCTCCTTTGTGCAACAGGTAGTTGTTGTCCTTTACTTTCCTGGCCTGGAGGGTATTGAAGTAGAATACATTGCCTACACTCTCGGTGGCCATATCAGTGAAATTGACAAACGAACTATTGGTTGTTGTCAGTAGAAATGAAAACTCTATGTCTTCATTATTCAGAAGATAATGCAGGAGACCATCAGAATTGGATACATCGTAAGAAAGAGATATACCGCTTTCGGAGTTTTTGATCAAAATCCCCATGTGCTGGGCAAGTTGCAAACATTGGGTTGTAGGCACAAAGCGCACATCCCGATTCAAGTTTTTCGCATAATAGTTATGTTTAACTTTTAACTCAGCAAATGGGCGATATTGGAAATGTATCTCTATCATTCAATTATATAATATTGCTGCTTAAACCTGAGAAAATTGCGGTATCTCCAAGGAAGTTATCATCCCTGATAGGAACCATGCGTACTTTATATAAAATAGAAGGAAGGTACTTCCCACCGACAATACCCCATAGCTGGCTAAGGGATTGTATATCAAGATTGGATATTTCAAATGTTATTTTATCAATATTAGAATCCAACCCTGGAGTATTTTGATGATTGAACACCTTGTTTGCCTGAAAAAAGCTAATTACACCGGATAAATATTTAAAGGAGTCCTGATAATTATCCTCAACAAAATAGGCGGATATTAATGTATGGATATTTATGTTAATCGGTGCTTCTAATAAAGATACGGAGTTAGGTCGGGTATTTACCGATTCCTGCTGAACATTGGCAAGAGTAATGATAAGTTTATCCGATTCTGTTAATGCAGCAGAGCCATCCTGGTTTACGAGGTTGGATACGATCACAAAATCATCCCCTGTCGAAAACTTATTAGCGAAATAACTGTTAAGTCTTTCGGACATGGCCATGAAAACAGATTCTATCATAAACTTATATTTTAATCATCTAAGTAGTTATGGAAGGTTCTTCTCAGAAATGAACCTATGGCTAAATAGCAGAAATATTATTACGCCAATTACAAAACCTCCCAGAAGGTATGAAACCTCTTTCAATCCCATGTATTGCAATGCAATAAAAATCAGTGCTACTCCAAATAATATTAAAAGTGTAATTCCGGACTTTATTAATAATTTAAATACCCTTTTAAGTCTGTGTCCATATCGGTACAACAGGAAGAATCCGCCCATACTCAGGCCAAAAATAGCCCCGAATATACCGAACAAAGGTCTTGGGTTTCTTACCAGTGTGTATGGGTTGTTCATCACCCTAAAGGCAAGTGACAAGTATCTTCTGAAACTAAAACGGCTCCTCGTTTTTGCTACTGCTACAACTTCTTTGTCGCTCAGCGCAAATTTGTTAGCCAAAAGTTCCCATAATTCCGTGTAACCGTTATCATAGCCAAGCGCCCAAATACCAATTCCTCCCAGGTCATTTTCTATCACCCAGTCATATTTCTTACCAAGGGAAACACTATCCTCATACCATATCTGCCTGTAATTATTATTGCTATCCCGATAGACATAAAACTTACTCTTACTAACTTCGTCCTCACAGCAACCACTGTTATAGTGGTTTTTCCTTATATCACGAAACATCGGATAACGAATAAACTCCTTGACCTTCGATGGAAAGCGTAAATCATAGGTTTCCCATTCTGCGCCATAGTACGGCAGACCAAGAAGCAGCTTTGATTTGGGGATACCTAAAGTGATATACTCATTTACAGCACTTTCGAGATTATACTGCCACCAGATATTACCACTGCCTAAAGGCGCAACCGGACCTGCTACGGTACTATTTGATCCGTAAAATTCGTAACCCATGACCACATAAGTATCAATATATTGGTTCAGTTGAGGTATGTCGTATACATTATCAAAATCAAGGGCCGGTATGGCCAGTGTTATTTTATAATCCTTTCTAACGGATCTCAGACTGGAGGACAGATCAATAATAAAGTTATTAAACGCGGCACGCGAACTGCCAGGAATTTGTTCAAAATCTATGTTTACACCATCTGCATCTCTTTCCTTCAACAGAGAGATCAGTGTATTTATAAAAGTTGCCTGCGCTCTTTGATTAGCTAAAAATGCAGCGTTATTGGCTCTACCAAAGTTAGTTACGCTCAGCAGCACATCACAGTTGTATCTTTTTGCAGAATCTATAAGTGCCGTTGTTTTCCAGTCATGAATAGACTTGTATCCACCTGTTGCCGGATCCAACTCATAAGAAAAGTATGCTATTGTAGATAACAGTGAAAAGTTATAACTCTTGTAGGCCGTACCCATCCAGAAAGGGTGCCAGCCGAAAACCTGTTTGGTGCTATCCAGTTCATGTACCTTCTTATATACATTGGTGTGAGTAAAAAGATACTTTTTCCTCCAGTCATCTTCTCTTTTGGAATTGGTAGGTGTCTTCTTTTTAACAGAAAAGAACCTCTCTTCAAAAGCCAGTGTATCTATCACCTTGGCTTCATTATTAGTGGCCACTCCGCCGACTTCCTGCTCCGCCCGAAAAATAGAATCAATAACCTGACGTTCAGCCTTTGCACTGTCAATCTGTGCCTGTGCAGTTTTTAGTTCCGTACTTAGCTTCTCAACCTCTTTCTGTTCTTTTTCCGAAGCTTTATTTGTTGCTGCATTATCAGCAAAGTCATTTAACTTTCCCTTTATCCCTTCCTGGGCTACAGCACTTACTGAAAATAAAAATAATACTCCCGCCAAAAGCAACATCAGCCTTGATAGCTGAATCAAGCCCGACATATAGAGATCAATTTTCCTTATTAAAACACGCATGCCAACAATCTATAATATTCCTATTCATTCATTCCAGTAAGCAACCAGATTTAATTGTGTTAGTTTCATAAACATCCAAAACACTGTCAGAAACGAACACGGTCATTTTTTAAGTCTGTTGCAAGTATATATTGGAAATTTATAATTTAAAAACATAATATAATTTATTTGAGAAATAATCTCAATTATAAAACATAACTAAAAAAAGATTTAAAGAATTAAAAGACAGTAAACACACTATAATTCAGTCAATTGCAGAAGGATTATTCAAATAAGCACCCCTTTTTCGCACCGCCTTATTTTTAAATCGATCGAAAAGATAAAAGCTCAAAAATGATTTACAAAGGCAATGTGCTTTTTTTTGTAAAAAAGATAAAAAAAAGAAAAACATTAAGAAATGAAATTTGTTTTCCCAGAACTTCTTTCTTTATCCGGGTTAACAAAGCAGGGAATTATTCCATTAAAATCTGACAGATAATACTTGATAATACTTAATGAATCATTATCTTCGCGGTTCTTTATGAGAAGCACAAAATATACCCGTCCGACTCCACCCTGAATGACTGCAAGCCAACCCGCTCAGGCATTTTACTGATTCATTTTTTACTTTTTTATAAATATAAATCCACCGGCAGGTTATCAGCTACATCTGCGGGCATACTCAATACTATAATGACATTTATCCAACAATTAAAAACTAAGGGGTTTAACCCAAAGAATGAAATTCTATCAGGCCTTACCGTGGCCCTGGCCCTGGTACCAGAAGCAGTGGCATTTTCTATTATAGCAGACGTAAGTCCGTTGATTGGTCTATACACTGCATTTATCATCGGTTTGATCACTTCGCTATTGGGCGGCCGCCCGGGAATGATCTCTGGTGCTACCGGTGCAATTGCTGTGGTAGTGGTAAGCCTTGTAGCCAGGCATGGTGTGGAGTATTTATTTGCAGCAGTGGTACTAATGGGGATAATCCAGATTATCATTGGTGTTTTAAGAATGGGTAAATTTATCCGGTTAGTGCCTCAACCTGTAATTTACGGTTTCCTGAATGGATTGGCACTTGTAATATTTTTATCCCAATTGGCACAATTTAAAATAGAGGACGAAAATGGTGCTGAACATTGGTTACAAGGTGAGCCGCTCTTTATTATGTTGGGACTGGTTATGGTTACAATGGCCATCATTCACTTTTTACCGAAACTAACAAAAGCTTTTCCTTCCTCACTGGCGGCTATTCTAAGCATATCAGCTTTAGTAATATTTGCCGGTATCCCAACTAAAACGGTAGGTGATATAGCATCAATTGCAGGTGGCCTGCCAGAATTTCACCTGCCCCTGGTGTCTATAAACTGGGAAACGATAAAGATCATATTTCCTTATTCTTTGATCATGGCTCTCGTTGGTTTAATTGAGAGCCTGCTTACCCTGGCAGTAGTAGACGAGATGACAGAAACCAGAGGTCGGGGCAATAAGGAGGCAGTGGCCCAGGGTATAGCCAATATAACAACAGGCTTTTTCGGAGGCATGGGTGGATGTGCCATGATCGGGCAAAGCATTATCAATGTTAGTTCAGGTGGTCGTTTCAGGCTGTCTGGTATTGTAGCAGCAGTATTTTTATTATTGTTCATACTATTTGGCGCTCCTCTAATCGAGCAAATACCTATGGCAGCACTGGTGGGGCTGATGGTCATGGTCTCGATAGGTACTTTTGAGTGGGCAAGTTTAAGAATATTCCGGAAAGTTCCCCTAACCGATGTTATCGTAATGGTTTTGGTAGCTGGTGTTACGGTAATCTTTCACAACCTGGCAGTAGCTGTAATTTTAGGAGTTATCATTTCTGCCTTAGCATTTGCATGGGAAAATGCCAAACGGATCAGGGCAAGGAAGACTACGGATGAGCATGGGTATAAGCACTACGAGATATACGGACCATTATTTTTTGGTTCTGTAGCGGCATTTAATGAAAAGTTTGACGTTGCCAACGACCCTGAGCATGTAGTGATTGATTTTAAAGAGTCCAGGGTTGTAGACCATAGCGCCATTGAAGCTTTAAATAAGGTTACTGAAAGGTATGCCAGGAACGGCAAAAAAGTACACTTGAAACATTTAAGCGAAGATTGCAGGAAATTGATGAACAACGCATCAGCCATAATAGAAGTTAACTATTATGAAGACCCTACTTATAAAGTAGCTACCGATCAAATAAACTAGTCAGCCACTAGCTGAATGCCATACTTTTGTGCATAAAAGCTCAAAGTGTGGTATTCAGTGCCATTAAAAAAACTCCTGCATCATTTAACTTCATAAAAGCCTAACCTGCCCTTTTATAAAAGACACACATTTAGTATATTGATAAGGAGACAAATAGACCTTTGAAATTATCATTTTGGGAATCAGTGTCCTGATTTGAAAAATGTATAACCTTCATTACCAGAGGTTAATGAATTAACTGTAAGTGCTTTACAAGCTAGCTGCCTCGATTGGCATAGTTTTTAAAATATAAGAATACTAATAAACAAACTAAAAACAGTTGGCTATGAAATGCACTTACAATCTACCGAAATTTGCGGTAATAATTTGCCTGCTATTGGATACGACTCCATTATACTCCCAGGCAGATACTACAGAAACTGATTTTTTTGACTTGTCTCTGGAAGAACTGTTGAATATTGAGATCAGCAGTGCCTCAAAAACCTCTCAGAAAATATCCGATGCACCAAGTGTTGTTTCTCTGGTAAATCAAAATCAAATTCAAAAATACGGATGGATCAGTATTCACGATATTATGGGAAACATGCCCGGCTTCTCTCAATCAAAAGATTATGACAGGCGCACTTTATCCAGCCGTGGCCTCTATGAAGGCTGGAATAACAACCACCTGCTTATGCTGGTAGATGGAGTTCCGGTAAATGACAATCTTTACGGGACCGCCTATACCTGGGAAATCACCCCAATGATATTCACCAAATCCCTTGAGGTGATCAGAGGGCCAGGCTCAGCATTATATGGGTCTAATGCCACCAACGGTGTGGTAACTATCAATACGCTAAACCCCGCTGATCTTAATGGTATTGGAACAGCCAGGGTTAGGATTGGCTCCAGAGGCACTAAAATATATGATGCTATTACGGGAGCTGAAAATGACAAAGCTTCTATTTTACTCGCTTTCAATTCGTATGAAACACTTGGAAATGAATATATGTCTTTTGATGATACCAGGGACATTGCGGGCAACTACCTGACATCGCAAAGGAAAGTGCAGGATGACAGGTCCGACAATTACATTTTTGCAAAGATTGCCGGTAAAGGTTCTCTGGAAGGACTTTCTGTACAATACCACGAACAGCACTGGAATTTCCAAACGGGACATGGCTGGCTATTTTATATACCCGACCAGCCAGAATCTATGAAAGAATTCAGAAGACTTATAGCCGTAAAGTATAAACCAAACAAGGTAGATTCAAACTTTGGCTATGAGCTGATGTCAAGATATCAGCGTCATGGCATCGACTGGAATATGCGCTATTACTCTGACAATGCCTTTGGCGGCGACTACCCTGGCGGAGTCACGGAATATTTACGCACACATGCTGATGATGTACTAACCCGATTACAGGCCAGCTATAAACTGGGCGCCTCATCGTCTCTATTGGCTGGTGTTGAGCATACCATTTTCCTTTACAACGGAGATGAGGCACACAGCAGTAATATTGACCTTAATAATACCTATGAGGCCAATCCAGGTAATGAGTTTGTAAATGCCAATCCATGGTTTGAGTTTGTTAAGGAAAAGCCTGTAAACGCCATAGGCGTATTTGGCCAGTATATTTCTCCGAAATTCGGTGATAAACTTCAAGCCACGCTTGGTGCAAGATTCGATTCGCAGTCATTCGACTACATTGATATCTATGACGCCAATAGAGCCGAGAAGAGCAAATCATTTAGTCAGTTCAGTCCAAGGCTCGGTGTTGTATATTTTGCCTCCCAAAATCTCACCTTCAAGGGACTTGCCGGAAGAGCTTTCAGAACCCCTGCCCCTACCGAAATGTTTGGCGCCAACACCTATTCACTGGCTTCCAATATAGGGGAGCTGGAACCAGAAATAATCACTACCTATGAGCTGGCAACTGACTGGAAGATCAGCAGTAAATTTAACCTGAGGGTCAATGGATTTTATACCGATTTTGAAAACCAGATTGCCTACAGTGTTGCCAATGCCAACCTGAGCACAAATGTTTATTCATTGACTTCTGCCGGTGTGGAGTCCGAACTATTGTTTACTCTAAATAAATTTTCCGGCTTTTTCAACTATTCCTATGCTACTCGTCTGGATGAAGAAGTGCTGGATGACACTATTGACGAAAGTAAGGATGAACTCACCTGGGTTCCTAAACACACCGGTAACTTAGGCCTTACGTACACATCCAGATATTTTTACCTCAGCACTGTAATTCACCATCAGGGAGAAGTAAACAGAAGAACTTCTGACATTACGACTGAAACTTCGTTATTCAGGCCTGAATCTATTGATGCCTGGACAGAAACGGACCTGAAACTTGCTTATACCCCTACAAATAAGATTGAGGTTGGTCTGTTGATTAAAAACCTGTTTGATACGGAAGGACAGCTTGTGAAGAACAATGCTTACACTTTTGATTACAACAGACCGGAAAGAAGTGTACTGTTTGATATAAAATGGACCTTCTAATGGATCAGGTGATATTCCGCAAACGGATTAAGCTGGTGCAGGTTACTAATGGTGAGCTGCACGTTGCAACCTTTATTTACCGATTGTTTATTTCACCGGTTTTGAGGCTGATTCTTTCAAAACGGCCTCGAACAACTCCGAGAAAAGAAAAGTTGGGATCAGGCGGAATTTCTGGGAGCTACTAAATTTTCACCTCATTGCTGACAGAAAGTTGTTAATAGTAACCGGCTAAAGCAGTAAGCAAATCAGGGTGAAATAGCAATGGGACAGTTTTATCATGTTTCACGGGTAGGCTTTACATTGAGAGTTCTTGTTTTTCCGATTCATTCACTCCACAGATTTTACGCTTGTTCCAAAAGTTGTAACCCCTAAAAAACCCAAAGGCGAGTAAAACTCGCCTTTGGGTTGGCTAGTGTATACAACGATGAACATCGTCATAAATCACTGTACAGCCTCCTGTCACTAAGAGATAATGATCTCAGTCGTGTAATATAAATTTACTCAAATTGATTTAAGAACTCAACATAATCAGCATTTAATTTTTCACCTCATCTACTCAGTTAAACCACCACTTTTCTGAGTTTTACCGAAAGATCTTTATAGACGAGAACCATATGATTATCAGGAATTTTTTTCCAGTCCTGAGCAATATCGGTCAGCTTTTCTGAAACTATCATCACTGACTTATCTACACCCTCGGAAGGGACCATATAACAGACTCCGTCTTCACACACATATTTACTTCCTTCAGAGTAATACAGGGTAAGCGGTTTTACATCCTTGCCTGTGGTATACCGGAGGCCAACCATCCTTTCTCCATCTACAAAAACCATGTTGAGGTATGCCGGTGCGGCAATGCCTTTGAGCCGCATCATTTCTTTTAAAGTAACTATCATTTGCTCGAACGAATCAGCCACATCATCAGCAGTAAAATCTTCCTTTTTCTGAGACAAGTACTCTAAAAAGAGGGCAAACAAATGTTCCGAATCCGTTTGCCCTTTTAACCAGAGATAGCGCTCATCTGAGAGTTTGTCTTTTAATGAACGTTTGATCTTATCAAACTCTTCCACACCTCCATTGTGGGCCATCAGGTAGTTTCTATAATGGAAGGGATGGCAATTAGACTCAGACACATCACCAACGCTTGCAGCCCTGACATGGGCTATCAGACAGTCTGACTGCACAAGTGAAGCCAGGTATCTCAGGTTGCGGTTGTTCCAGGCCGGGTATATGGATACGAACACTGCCGGCTGACGGGTGATGTGCTTGTGGTACCAGCCAACACCAAAACCATCCCCATTAAGAGGTTCCTCGATTTCTTTAGCCTCAAAACTCTGCTTGATCATGGAGTTATCCGGCTCATAAAGGAACTTATCCATTAACACCGGCTGACCAAGGTATGCTAATAATCTGCACATAATTCAGCATCATTTAATCTATATAAGTTAATGCTAAATTTTGATATTATAGCCGGCTCAGGTAATACTTTTTTACAGACTTCTTTGCTAACCGATGTACACTTCCAGCAACTCCAGGTTATTTTCGGGTTGTATTTTAATCTCTTTTAGAACTGATGGCACAAGAAATACATCTCCCTGGGTAATGGGCTGCTCTCCTCCATTGTATTTGATACTTCCCTGCCCCTCAGTGCATATGTAAATAACGAAAGAGTCTACCGCCGAATAATCCAGAACTTTTAACTGACTCAGACTAAACTTATTAGTGGTAAAATAGGGCGACTGAACAAGTGTAGATCGCTGGTTATCATGAAGCTCATAAGGTGTTTTATAATTTTCATGAAAAGTATAATCGAGGGCATCCAATGCCTCCTCCACGTGCAATTCTCGCTTGTTGCCCTGGGCATCTACCCTGTCAAAATCATATATTCTGTATGTCAGATCAGAGGTTTGCTGGATTTCCGCAAGCATAATACCCTTTCCGATAGTATGGATTCGTCCTGCAGGGATGTAAAAAACATCACCTTTTTCCACTTCTACCCTATTCAGGATTTCATCCAGGGTGCCTTTGCTGAAATAGTCATTATATTGCTCCTTATTCAGGGGACGGTTAAACCCGGCAATTAAAGAGGCTCCATTATCGGCCTGCATAATATACCACATTTCAGTCTTCCCCATGCCGTTGTGCCTTGCCTTAGCCAGGGTATCATCGGGATGCACCTGTACAGAAAGGTCTTGCTGGGCATCAATAAACTTAATAAGTAACGGAAACTCTGTACCAAAGGCAGACACCACTTCAGACCCCATGATTTCATCAGGAAACTTCTTGAGCAGCTCATCTAAAAGCATGCCTTTAAATTCGCCATTTGCAATTTCAGATATGTTGCCCTTTACGGTTGAAAGCTCCCAGGTCTCACCACAATTTTCCAGCGGGCTAAAATCTTTTTTTAGTATTGTTTTTATTTTATTTCCGCCCCATATCTTTTCCTTGAAAATGGTTTTGAATTTTAGTGGGTAAAAGCTATTCATCTGTTTCTGTTTATCTTATGCAATATTTCCGGGTAAGGCCGAAATTTACGTATCTTTTAATAATCAACAACAAACTTCATTATAATCTGCCTATTTTTGCGGTAAATTTTTAACTGATGAAGCTGGCAAAACTCAACGGGAAGGCAGAAATTTTTCATACTATTCAGGGAGAAGGAAAGAGCATCGGGCGTCCAAGTATTTTCATTCGCACTTCGCTTTGTAACCTTCACTGCTCATGGTGTGACACCGATTATACATGGAACTGGACAGGCACACCCTTCAGGCATGATAAAGATGTAGAGCCTGGTTATGAAAAATATGCTAAAGCCGAGTATATTGCTGAGCTTTCAGTAACTGAGATAGCAGCGGAACTGGAGCAAATAAATTGCAGAAATGTGGTATTGACCGGCGGAGAACCACTACTACAGCAAGCAGAGCTTGCTGAGCTTATGCTACTGCTTCGGAGAGCCAACTCCAACTATCGCTTTGAGGTTGAAACCAATGGTACTATTATACCCACCAACGCATTTGATAGCCTGGTGAGTCAATATAATGTCAGCCCGAAATTGTCAAACTCAAATAATTCCACAAAACTGCGTGAAAAGCCTGAAGTTTATAACTTTTTTGCCGGTAATACCAGGGCGGTTTTCAAATTTGTAGTAAGCGACACCGGAGATTTGGAAGAAGTGCTTACCCTTGTCAGCAGATATGACATAAAACCTGGTAATGTATATTTAATGCCCGAAGGCACATCTCCTGAAAGACTTAAAGAAAAACAACAGTGGCTGATAGAAGCTTGCAAAAAATATAATTTCAATTACACTGACCGGCTCCACATACACATCTATGGTAATAAAAGAGGTGTATAACATAACAAAGGCGAAGAGGCGTTTTACCATTTACATATAAAGCCTCGGTATAAGGAATGTCGCCAATATCCAGAATATAAGGCATAACAGTCCTCCCACCTTCAGAAAGTCTATGAAGCGGTAATTACCCGGTCCATATACCATGGCATTGGTCTGGTACCCCACCGGCGTCAGAAAGCTCGTATTTGCCCCGAACAAAATGGCGATAACCAGGGGCTCCGGTGGCATTTCAAGCCCCGAGGCTATCCTGATAGCAATAGGGACAAGCAAAACAGCAGTGGCCTGATTGGATATAATACCTGTAAGCAATGTGGTAAGCAGGAACAGCCCTGACACAACAAATGCAGGAGAAGTGCCCGATGTAAGCTCTATGAAGCCTTGTGCTATCAATGCATCTGCACCGGTTTTATTCATGGCTGTACCCAACGGAATAATGCCGGCCAAAAGAAATACCACCTTCCACTCTACATTCTGGTAGGCTCGTTTCAGCGTTATACAGCGTGTCAATATCATCAAAGTAACGCCAATCCAGGCTCCAATAAGTATGGGAAGGATATTGGTAACGGCAAGTATAATAACACCGAGAAGTATGGCAACCGATACGGCCAGCTTATCTTTCTGGTATAAATGCTTTTCTATTTCATCTTTAGCAATCCTTTGAATCGTGATCCAGTCATTTTTAGAGTAAAATGTTTTGGGTTCACTGTCTCCATCCATCAAAAGTATGTCACCCAGACCTATCTTATGCTCTAATAGTTTCTGATCGCCTATAATTCCCCCTTTTCTGACAGCCAGAGGATAGGCATCGTAAAATCTATGAAAGTCTACATCTTTAATTTTTCTGTCAATAAGATTGGAATTAGGTACCACCAAAGCTTCGAAAAGATTTGTTTCGATATTTTCATCAGTGTTTCCCGTTACTGCGCGATTGTTGGTGATTATTTTCACGCTGGGGTTATTGCTGAGTTTGATCAGCTCTTTAATGTTAGCTTTAACGACCAGAATGTCATTTTCCTGAAGCTTTCCTACATGTATGGATGAAAAAGTGGCCTCTCCCCGGATTACACGCAATACATTGAGGTCCCGAGTGGGAGCTAACGGCCCGCCATTAAGGCTTTTACTGATCAGTGTGGAACCGGGTGGTATAACTATTTCTGTAAGGTAGTTGGCCGGTCCATGTCCGTCATCAATTACCTCCTCCTGGTTACTGTCTTTTTTAAGCCAGTGTCTGCCTATCAGTATCATATAGAGCATGAGGGAAAGAAACAAAATCCCTCCCATAAGGGTAAGGTCAAAGATGCGAAGTTTGGCAAGTCCATAACTCTGCCCTAAGGAATTGATCAAAAGGTTAGTTGAGGTTCCAATCATGGTGGAAGCACCTCCTATCATGGCTGCAAAAGATAGAGGAACCAGCAATACAGATACCTGAATACCTGTTGACCGGGCTATTCTGAACATTACGGGAATAAATACGGCTACTACAGCCGTGGTATTGATAAAAGCTGAGGCAAAGGCAGAGATTAACATAATTACAATAAGTGTAAACCATTCATACCTGCCGGTAAGGCTGACCATTTTATCACCAAGCAACTCCACTGCCCCGGTATTTTTAAGGCCTTCACTGAGAATGAGCAAAGCCAGTACAGTAGTGGTGGCGGTGTTACTAAAGCCTGAAATACCCTCTTCGGGTGTTAAAATACCTGTGCCCATCAACGATACCATAACCAACAGGGCGGTAAGGTCCACTGATATAACCCCAGAAGTAAAAAGCACCAATGCGCCTAGTACAATGGCAAATAATAAGATAATTTCAAAGGTCATACACTCACTTCCTCAATATTTTTTTCTTAAACCTGAAATACCTTGTAGTACCATAGACTGCCATTGATATGCCCAGGATCAAAAAAATCAGTGAAAGGGCTGAAAACAGCCACGAAACAAAAAATTTAAAAATAAAGGCACTGATCCCCACCAGGGCCAGAGCCCCCCCTGTAGTAAGACATCAATGTCCTTTCATTCGCCAATTGGGTCCTGATCCTGGCAAAATAATGTCTTCTATCCCTCATAACTTTTCTTTTGCATAGAATATAATAAATTGCACGGTTAATTTTACTAGTTTAATGCAAGTATTAACCTACACCTATTATTTATGTTTAGTGAAATCTCAGATGCATCGGAAATAGTGGTGGACAAACTCCAGGGTTGGCTGGAGGCTCTCATTGTAATGCTACCCAATCTTGTGATTGCTATTTTGGTGATTGTTATAGCCTATATCATCTCTAAAGTAGTAAGTAATGTACTCAGCCGTGTACTGCACCGGCTCATGCAAAACGAATCGGTAATAACTCTTATCCGGTCTATTACCTCATTTATAATTGTGGTGATTGGCCTGATGATAGCCCTGGGTGTACTCAATCTTGACAAAACGGTTACTTCAGTATTGGCCGGTGTGGGTGTTATAGGCCTGGCTCTTGGTTTTGCTTTTCAGGATGCCGCCTCAAATCTCATCTCCGGTGTGATTATGGCTGTACAGAGCCCTATTAATGTTGGTGATATTATAGAATCAAATGATGTCTTCGGAACAGTTAAGGAAATTGGCTTAAGGGCTACTATAATATACGATCCGCAGGGTCAGGATGTGGTTATTCCAAACAGGTTGATCTTTCAGAACCTGTACAAGCATTATACTATAAACGGCAGCAGAAGGATTGATCTGGAATGTGGCATTTCTTATGGCGATGATCTTGACAAGGTTGAGGAAATTTCTTTAGCTGCCATCAAAAAAATACCATACTTACAAGCGGGAAAGAGTGTTGAGTTCTTCTATAAAGAATTTGGGGACAGCTCCATCAATTTTGTGGTAAGGTATTGGGTAAATTTTAAACGGCAGCCCGATTACCTTCAAGCTCAAAGTGACGGTATTAAAAATTTAAAAAAGGCATACGACCAAAATGGTATCACGATTCCATTCCCGATCCGTACACTCGATTTTGGCATAAAGGGAGGAGAAAAACTTTCTGAGGTTTTAAAAAAGAATTAACCGAATTATTTCAATATTTTTTTAAAACCTTCAAAATCAAGCGGGTTGGATGAAATACCAGCTCTGAACACCTCTACAGTTCTTGAAAATTGTATGTTGTAATAATCCTGGCCGCGATAGTATTGTACAAAAAAACCTAATTCGGATAGCCAGCCGGGGTAATAAAAATATGTAGCCTCGGCGATCAGCCGTTTACTGATATTATCCGCTGTGGCATTTCTCATATCTCCAAAGATCCAACCGGAATGAAGTCTTAACCTGGAGCGTGAGAAGAATTTTGACCACTGCTTTTCTGGCTCTCCCATCGGAATTTTGAACAGATTATACGTAAGGAAAAACCTGTAGAAACCATAGGTATCTCTGAGTTCTTTTGCTGACAATTTTGACGGATACATGCGGAAAGCGGCCCTCAGGTTAGTATAATAGTTCTTCTGATTTCCCTTGTTGCGTTGCTTAAAGGTGGAAAATGCCACTTCCAGATAGTTGGTGGAAAAGTTACCGTTATCATAGTTGATCTTTCCGGTGTCATTTCCAAGGCTATCTTGCACATAAAAGTTTTCAGCGTTGCCATTGGAATGATGCCCCACCGAAACCTCCCAGAAAACCTGATCCAGGAAGGTTTTACTAAGGAAGGACCCTTCGCCGGAAGGAATCTTTCTATAGTAAGTCAGTACCGGATTGTAGCTTGGGGGCAGAATGGGGAAAGATTTTTTGTCCCTCATCCTGATGGTAATATTCAGGTTAAGCTCCAGTGCCCAGTTTATCTTTTCTTTTTTGAGAAAATAGTCGCCTGAGAAGCGTGCCTCAGTGACCATGTCCGGCAGGTTACCGATGCCATCATAGAACGTAAGGTAAGTGAGTTGCCGGTTGGCATATATTAAAGGCAAAAATTCTGTTGCCTGGTCAGCAGCGGTAGTATCTTTCTGCCCATAGCAAAAGTTTATGACATGCATTATTCCAAAAACCAATAACAATTTCTTCATACAAACCCCTTTAGAACCGATATCGCCAGCGAACATTCTACCTTCTAACTGATGAATAATAACTTTGTTCATTACCAGGCACAATTACTCCGTACCTGGTGTAAACTATTCACTTACTGCCGTGTTGATCTAGTATAGATCCGAAATAGTATGCTCTTATCAATTTCATCCATTTTTCTTGGGGCAGCTTTAGCATCGTTTATTGCCAGAAAATTCACTAAAAATGTAGGGATTCTCCTGGCTATCATACCCCTAAGTTCACTTGGCTACTTCTTAAGCTTGTATGAAAAGGTTAGGCACGGAAAAGTATTTACAACTTTTTCACCTTGGGTTGATGCCCTGAATATCAACCTTTCATTTTACCTGGATGGTCTTAGCATGCTATTTACCCTGCTCATTCTTGGCATAGGGGTACTGGTATTGGTATACTCTAATGGTTATATGCGGCATCATGATGGCAAAAGTAAATTCTATAGTTACATGATGCTCTTTATGGGGGCTATGCTCGGCCTGGTACTGGCAGGTAACCTTATTACACTTTATGTATTCTGGGAACTCACCGGCATAACCTCTTTCCTTTTAATCGGTTTAAAACATACTCAAAAAGCTGCCCGTGCAGCGGCCTTGCAGGCTTTACTGGTCACTGAACTTGGCGGACTTGCATTACTCACCGGGTTTATTATTATTGGCAACATCAGCGGTAGTTATGAGATCAGTGAGTTGCTAACCGGGCATGAAGCTTTGACAAATAGCCCGCTGTACACTCCTCTGCTATTGCTCGTTCTACTCGGAGCATTTACCAAATCAGCCCAGTTTCCCTTTCATTTCTGGTTACCATCTGCCATGAAGGCTCCTACTCCCGTAAGTGCATACCTGCATTCAGCAGCTATGGTCAATGCAGGCATTTACTTATTAGCAAGACTTAATCCTGTGCTGGGTAATACTGAAATGTGGCAAAACGTTGTCACCTTCTTCGGAGGCATCACTATGCTGGCAGGCGCTTATCTCTCACTTACACAAAAGGACCTGAAAGCTATATTGGCCTATGTGACTATAAGTGCACTAGGCATACTTATGATGCTCATAGGCATTGGGACGTTCCTTTCCGTAAAAGCCGCATTGCTCTACCTGGTAGTGCACGCTTTATACAAAGCCACTTTATTCATGGTGGCCGGCACCATTGATGAAAAAACCGGTACTCGCCATATCGATCAACTGGGTGGTTTATGGTCAAAAATGCCTGTTACTATGGCAATCTCTGTGCTTGCACTACTATCAATGGCCGGCCTTCCTCCTATGCTGGGCTACATAAGCAAAGAGTTTATCTATGAAGCCGGCCAGCAAGCCCCGGGAGTTTCTGGTTATGTGCTTGTATTTAGTATACTCGCTAATGCATTTATGGTGGCTGTCTCTATTCTTTTCGGGTATAAGATTTTTTTCAAAAAAAAGAGCTGGACCAAACCCATATATGAAGCAGGATATACCTTTTGGGCAGGCCCTGCATTGCTGGCTGCCCTTAGTCTTATACTTGCATTGTTTCCCCAGCCTTTGGAACCACTGCTGGAAGCATCTGTAGGAGCTGTAAAAGCAACCCCTATCCGGGTAGACCTAAAGCTCTGGCATGGTTTCAATGTTGTATTTATACTTAGCCTGGTCACAGTGGCTATTGGCATATCACTTTTTTGGAGCAGAAAGTTGGCGTTACCTCTCTTTGAAAAATTAAACAAACGCCTGTTCTATATTGATCTGGCTCACGTCTTCAACAAGACTATCGATTATCTTATAACTATTGCAAAAAAGAACACCAGCTTTTTCCAGCACGGATACTACCGTATTTATATCATGGTGATCTTTATAGTGGCATCAGCACTTGTCTGGTATCAGCTATACAGCACATGGACATGGCAGTTTACGGCAGATCTCTCCCCGGTTTCCTATTATGCTTTGGCTATTATCATTATTATATGCATTGCCGGTATAGCAGTGGCTGTTTCCAGATCCAGGCTGGCAGCTATTATAACTATTGGTGTGGCAGGGTTTGGCATAGCTCTTTTATATATAATTTACGGGGCAATAGACCTTGCCATTACCCAGATTTTCGTTGAAGTTTTAACCTTGGTGCTCTTTATAATGGTGTTCCACAAACTACCGGTATTTTCAAAACATTTATCCCGGACTTCCAAAGCCCGTGATGCCTTTATAGCTTCGACCGTGGGCATTTTAATGGCTGCCCTGGTGATCAAAGCTGACCATCTTAACTTAAGCTACCCCGTATCCAATTATATCGCACAAAACAGCTTCAAAGAGGGGCATGGAAGGAACATCGTCAATGTAATATTAGTAGACTTCAGGGCATTTGACACTCTGGGGGAGGTATTAGTGATCAGTATAGCATCGCTGGGTATTTTCAGTTTGCTTAAAATAAAAAAGTCCAAAACATCACATTGAAAAAGCTTATGAATTCTATAATATTAAAAATAACAGCCCGATATCTAAAACCGGTTTCCATAATATTTTCCATCTATGTTCTCCTCCGCGGCCACAATTCACCCGGGGGTGGTTTTATAGCCGGACTCCTTGCCGGCTCGGGTATACTTTTCTATAACCTCACCTACGGTATTGACGCCATCCGTAACACCTACGTTAAACCTCAGACTTATCTCATACTTGGTCTGGTTATTATTCTAAGCAGTGCTACTATGGGTTTCTTATTCCTCAAACCGCTGCTAACGGGGATCTGGCACACCCTTGATCTCGGTTTTCTTGAGTTGAATCTGGGCACTCCTTTGCTATTTGATGCTGGCATTTATCTGCTGGTAATAGGAAGTCTCTTAACCATTACGTCATCAATTATGGAGGAAATCGAATGGAAATAGCATTTGCAATAGCAATTGGAGTTCTATATGCCGTATCTGTATATTTACTATTGAGGCGGAGCATAGTAAAACTTATCCTCGGCATAATGCTCTTAAGTAATGCCACAAACCTGCTTTTGTTTACTTCCGGAGGCCTGAGCAAAGGCCAGCCTGCATTTATTGAAAGAGGAAGTGAAGCGCCTGCACCGGGAATGGCAGACCCCCTGCCTCAGGCATTAATTCTGACTGCTATAGTAATTGGTTTTGGTATCATTGCATTTACACTTGTGCTTACCTACAAATACTACAGCAAAACCGGAACGGAGGACCTTGACCAGGTAAAAGAAACCGATCGATTTGAATGACAGGAATGATAACATTGCCCATTTTAATACCGCTTGTCGCTATCCCCTTTCTGCTTCTTATAAGAAACAACAGGGTCAGGCGTATTATTAGCATTTCAACTACCTTGACACTAATAATAATATCCATTGATTTATTAAACACCGTTCGCCAGGAAGGTATTCAGGTAACCAACATTGGCAACTGGGCCGCTCCTATTGGTATTCCTATAGTCATAGACCTGTACAGTGCTATAATGTTGATTATGGCTGCCATAATTGGCTTTTGCATATCCGTCTATGCCACTAAAAATATTGCAGAACAGCAGGAAAACCATCATTTCCACCCATTGTTTCAGGCCTTGCTCCTTGGCGTAAACGGTTCTTTTATCACCGGCGATATTTTTAACCTTTTTGTTTGGTTTGAGGTCATGCTCATGGCTTCATTTTGTCTGTTAATTCTCGGCAATAAACGTACTCAGCTGGAAGGTGCCATAAAGTACATTACGATGAGCCTTATTTCGTCTTTTTTGTTTGTGGCAGGGATTGGTTTGATTTACGGTGAAACAGGCACGCTCAACATGGCAGACCTTGCCCGTATTATAAAAGAAGACGATACCATGTTGATGAATACGTCGGCGATGCTGTTTTTCATAGCTTTTGGTATCAAAGCCGCAATATTTCCGTTTTTCTACTGGCTTCCTGCATCATACCATACACCGCCAATTGCTATAAGTGCCTTATTCGCCGGGCTCCTTACTAAAGTAGGTGTGTACGCCATGGTTCGTTTTTTCACTTTGTTCTTTGTTCATAACAATGCTTTTTGGCACACACTTTTATTGATTACCTCCGGTGTCACCATGTTTATAGGAGTTATCATGGCCGCCTCACAAAATGACATCAGACGTATCCTTTCATTCCATATTATCAGCCAGATCGGCTACATGATCATGGGGCTCGGTATATTTACACCGCTGGCTATTAGCGGGGCCATTTACTTCACATTTCACAATGTAATAGCTAAAACAAATACTTTTCTGGTGGCAGGAATTGTCAGCAGCCTCAAAGGATCATATCATATAAAAACCCTTGGTGGGCTTTATAAACATTTCCCATTGGTAGCTTTCCTATTCTTTATACCTGCTATGGCATTGGCCGGCCTTCCTCCCCTTTCAGGTTTTTTTGCCAAATTTATACTGATAAAAGCCGGACTGGAAAGCCACCAGTATCTTATCACATTTATTGCACTTCTGGTCAGTATTATTACTTTGTTTTCAATGATAAAAATATGGAGCAATGCATTTTGGAAAAAAACACCGCCTCATACCAGCACGGCTAATAAAAAACCTGCGATAAGGTTGGTTGTACCCTGTGTATTTCTTTGCTGCATTAGTATAGGTATGGGCATTGGGGCCGATTACTGCTTTAAACTTACTACCCATGCTGCAGAACAATTACTGGATTCAAAACATTATGTAGAAGCAGTGCTGAAAACCTCGAATCATGAAAATACTCGTTAAAGTCTGGCATATCGTAGAGTTTGCATTTTTTTACCTTCACAGGTTCATCAGCTCCAATATAGAGGTTGCCTATGAAATATTAACTCCTGACTTTGGTATGCACCCTGCCATTATCGAAGTGCCGGTTATTGTAAAATCAGATCATGAAATTCTTGCCTTGGTCAATTTGATCACCATGACTCCCGGCACACTGAGTCTCGACATTTCAGATGATAAGGAAAAGCTCTATGTACATGCCATGTATGCAGAAGACAAGGATAAGTTTATAAGTGATATTAAAAAACTGGAAAGAAAAATACAGAAACTACTAAATTGAAATGATAGAATATGCAGCACATATTATAATGGTGCTCCTGGCAATATCCCTTCTCATCAGCTTTATCAGGCTACTAAGAGGGCCTTCGCTACCTGATCGTGTAATTTCACTTGACCTCATATCTTCAATAAGCATGGGTATTATAATAACCTATGTCTTCATAAGTAAAAAAATAGTCTATCTGGATGTGGTTCTTATTGTAGCACTTATAATTTTTCTTGGCACCGTCACCATTGCGAAATATTTAAAAGAAACCAGTATTAAGGATGATTAAAGAATGGATAGCCATTGTATTGTTAGCATTAGGGGCGTTGTTTATCCTTCTGGCCAGTGTGGGCCTCATCAGGCTACCGGATATCTATACCAGGATGCATGCCACCACAAAAGCTCCTACTTTAGGCATAATGCTCATGCTGACCGGCCTATGCATTTACTTTCCATCTTTTCCAACGGTGATCAAATCTCTTCTTATTCTTATATTCATTTTCCTGACCATACCGGTAGCCTCACACATGATCGGACGATCGGCCCACATGATGAATACAAAAAAATGGAAAAGCACCAGCCGGGATGACCTTGAGAAATCCAGAAAAAAACCACAATAAAAACACCCTGGTCTTATAGATTTTTTATCCCGGATCAATTTCATTTTTGAGTTGATAAAAGTAACTTATAGAAAAAGCATGGATTAAATTGTTTCGGTATAAACATAACAAGGATAGTTACAGGCTGGGCTTAAAGTCCGTTCTCTTATTGTGTATCCTAATGCACACTGATGGTACAGGTTTTCTCAAACAATGGCCAGAGGTTAACATAGACAACTGATTAAAGCTCTGGCTTATTTCTTGTCCGCTTTTAAATAATGAGTTTACAGTTAAAGAGATCAGAAGATTTTTCTAAGGGTATAGTTCGCATGATCGATGAGGAAATAGCCAAGGCACACGATATGCTTAAGGGTAATCCTGCACAGAACAGGCACGAAACTATACATGAGTTAAGGAAGATATTTAAAGAGCTACGAGCAATCTTCCGTTTAATCAGGGACGAAATCGGAGAGCATGAGTTTAAACAGGAAAACATCTTCTACAGAGACCTGGGGCGGCAGGTTTCTGAAATCCGCGATCGCACGGCGGTGATTGAGACCGTGGAGCAGCTCCGAGCACAGTACGGAGATGAATTTAACGGCCATGTATTTAAGCCCCTCATTGATTATCAATTGCATGAACGGCAAAAATTAGAAGATGAGTATATCAAAAATGATGTGCCGGGTTACCTGCAGTCCCAGTTACACAACAAATTAAAAGAACAGCGCAGCTGGACACTGAGTGTCAAGGCTTTTGACCAGATAGCCCCTAGTCTAAAGCGGGTTTATAAAAGAGGTTTGAATAGCCTTAAAATAGCCATGATCAGCCAGGCTACGGAAGACCTCCACGAGTGGCGGAAAAGAGTAAAGTATCTAAGGTATCAGATAGATACGCTATCCAGGATATGGCCTGGTATACTCGGGTCACTCGAAGATGAATTACACGACTTGTCGGACCTCCTGGGATTTGATCATGATTTATCAATTATTCAAAAACAAATTTCCGACATGCTGGTTGTATTTGAGGATCCCGTTGACAAGGCGTTGGTAGTAACCATCATTGAACATTACCGGAGCCAGATGCAAAAGCATGCCTTCATCAAGGGTCAAAATTGTTATTACGAAAAACCATCGGTTTTCATAGACCGGATTCATGCTTATTGGTCAAACTATGAAAAGAAAATGTCTGATAGTGAATTGGTTAAAAAAGAAAATCTTGAATACTAAATTTTCAGACAAGTTTTAGCGGTTTTATCGCACCGAAAGATGCCGGTTTCCGTTAAGTATTTATATAGAGTTTTGAAATTTTAAATACCAGAATATTATGATTATTGATATCAGAAGACACCTTAAAGGATTCCCTGAATCCAGTAAGTATATTTCAACCAAGGAAATTGAGGAAAGGGTAAATAAAGTGCTTGCTTATATGAAAATGGAAATTGCAGCGCGAAAAATAGCGCTTAGCAAAATGAAATGATCAGGCAAGAACAACTATTTGATTATACTAACTAAACCGGCTGTAGCCAGCCAGTTTAGTATTTTTTTGCCTAAAAAATTATTATTAGTTTTTCTGTATAACTCCACACCCTACTCTCTTTCCGGCTGCACCTGAAGGCTGCGACACAAAATCGTCTGCCTGGGCATGTATAATAATGGCTTTATTGATAATATTGGTGCTGTCAGGTCCGCCAATTGTCCACCCTGAGACAGTAGCTGTCAATATGCCTTTGCCGTCTTCACCCACTTCAAGGTTAGCGATGTCGCCGGCATGGTATTGGTGATCCACCGCCCGCTTTCCATGTTTAACCTCAGCCGGGTTCCAGTGCCCGCCTGCTGATGTAGCATCCGGGGCGCTACAGTCACCCGTCTCATGCAAGTGCAGTGCATGCTCACCCGGGGTAGCATTTTCTACAGTTAATTTAAAAGTTACATCACCTCCACCCAGATCGGTAAAAGTCGCTTCACCAGTTAATGAACTACCACTGGCACTTGAGATAACGGCTTTGGCAGTATTTAAAACTTCCTCTTCAGCAACAGGCTCCTCAGTTTCTACTGCGGCAACTTCCTGCTCTTCCGTAGCTCCCTCTTCTTCTTTATTTGAGGGACTACATGCAGCCAATAAGGCAAAGCCACCAATTAAAAAGTGCATTTTTAGGTTTTTCATAATATATTTTAGTTAGTTTTTGTTTGATGCCAAATTAAAAGAAATTAAACTCTTATGCATTGAAATTGTATACGAATACACCTTAGCCTCGTTACTTCTCCACTAAATGCTGATATTCTTCCGATTTTCTGATCACATTTTGCACCACCGGGCAGCTGGGCTTTACCATTATGTCTCTGGCTTTGGCATACGCGAGTGCAGACTCTATCAGGTGCCGGGCCACTCCCATACCCCTTGACGGTTCGGGTACGTGTGTTTCCTTAAAATCAAGATGCTTTTCTCCCAGGCGTTCATAGGCAAGTTGTGCCATACCACCTTTTACTTTGGCGAAGAATAGTTTGTTGTTAATATCATGTTGAACATTAAGGTTATGCATAACTTACTTCATTTACATTCTATAACTCTTTCACTGCTGTTGATAATGTTGAGCATAGTCTTTTTGACTATTTCTGATCACCTCAAAAGCTTCTTCCTTCCCATAAATTTCAGCTATTTCGGTTGTTTTCTGAGGCACCTCCCCGGGCATCTGCTTATAGGTTAAAAAGTAGTGTTTCAAGCGGTTGATCAGAGAATCGGGACAGTCTTCAAGTGTTTTCCATTCCTGGTACACTTCATCTCCTTTTAGTATGGCAATAATTTTATCATCTGCCTCGCCCCCATCGATCATTCTAAAACCTCCAATGGGTATAGCCGGCACAAGTATGTAACCCTGCACAATATTCCGTTCGGTAAGCACACAAATATCCAATGGGTCACCATCTCCCCTGATTCCTTTACGGCCGGTATGTTTCTCGCAGATATGTGCCACATTTTCGGCACAGTAGGTCTGCGGTACAAACCCATATAATGCCGGCACAATATTGGAAAACTTCTGAGGGCGATCTACTTTTAAAAAACCTGAATCTTTGTCAATCTCATATTTCACGCCATCTGCCGGGGTCATTTCTATGAATGCATTTACCACATCCGGCGCATCAGTGCCAGTAGGTATCCCGTGCCAGGGGTGAGAAAGATAAGGTTTATATTGTTTTGTTGTCATTTGTAATTATAGATATGCTTTTAGAATTTACTAACACAAGCGAATTACCATTGTTTAATATAATGAGAATTCACAAAAAATATCGTCACCGCCACTTATCGTTATAAATTGTGATTTAACGATAATTATTTTGATTAACAAAATTTGGTTGATCTTTAACGAAAATGTTAGTTAGTTTAGAGTCTTATTTTTTAATCATATCAACGGCGCTTTTATGAAGAAACCCATATTATTTTTACTCATTTGTCTGGCCAGTGCAGGAGTTTCAGCTCAAAATACGGAAGACCAGACACAGATACCGCAACCTCAAAGTCTGAACGAACAGTTTAGAAAACTTAAGGATGATTCAGAGACTTTCAAAACATATAAAGTAATCAAAGAGTCTGACCTGAATGCATTTTGGAAAACAGTACAAGACTCTGTAAGCAATAAGGAGCAAAGGCTCTCTGATGCTCAAAAATTAATCGATGTCCAGGAGAAAGAACTGGCCAAACTGCGGGAAGTAATCAAAGAAAAAGACGTGCAACTAGAGGAAAAAGAGTATGCAGGGACACATATAACTGTTATGGGCATTGATTTTCTTAAAGACAGCTATGTACTTATTAACATTGTGATCATCTCCTTGCTGTTGATAGCCATGGCCATTTTACTTTATAAGTTTAAAGACAATAACAAAATAGCCCGTAAAAAAACTAATGATTACGAAAGGCTTGATAATGAATTTGAAAACTACAAAAGAAATGCACTTGAAAAGCAAATGAAGCTCAGAAGGGATTTACAAACAGCTAAAAACAGGCTGGACGAAATAAGGAGCACCTAACAGATGCTCCTTTTTCTATTATGGATATAAAACCTTTATTAATTAGCCAGGTAAGGCTTTAACAGTTCATTTTTAGGGTTCTTAGATAATTTTCTAAGAGCCTTTTCTTTTATCTGTCTAACTCGCTCTCTCGTCAGGCCAAGGTTCTCACCTATATCTTCAAGAGACAAGCTCGTATTTTCGCTCAAGCCAAAATACTGGCTGATAACGATCCTTTCTCTTTCTGTAAGGGTAGACAGCAACCTGCCAACTTCCCTTCTGAGTGAATCGCTGTATACGATATTTTCCACCTCGTTGCTATCCTCATCTTCCATTACATCAAGCAATGAACTACCTTCGTCTTCAGAGAATGGTTTATCGATGGACACCTGCTTGGTCTGTGACCTAACGGTAGTTCTAACCTCATCAACAGTCATATCCAACAGTTCTGCCAATTCTTCATCGGTCGGCTCACGTTCAAACTGCTGCTCAAGCAAAGAAGAAGCCTGGTCTATTTTAGAGAGTGCACCAATCTTATTGGAAGGTATTCTTACTATTCTTGAGTGTTCAGCCAAGGCCTGGATTATAGACTGCCTGATCCACCATACTGCATAAGATATAAATTTAAATCCGCGTTTTTCGTCAAACCTTTTGGCTGCTTTTACCAAACCAAGGTTACCTTCATTGATCAAATCGTTAAGAGGAATTTTATTTGAGTAGTGGTACTGCTTAGCAACAGATACAACGAACCTCAGGTTCGCTTTTACCAGTTTTTCCAATGCAGCCTCATCTCCCTCTCTGATCCTCTGAGCCAAATCCACCTCTTCTTCGGGTGTCAAAAGCTCATCTTTTGAAATTTCGTTAAAGTACTTTTCAAGGGTCCTACTATCCCTGTTGGTAATAGATTGTGTGATCTTAAGTTGTCTCATTCTCCTATAATCCTATATGTATTTCTAGCTATTTTTTGATATACAACCATTTATAACAATTAAAACGGCAATTCGTTCCCCTACTTTTTGTTTATCATAACTTTTTTCAGCTTTTTTACTGACCCTAATTCAAAAAGTGGCAAAATTTACCGCAATAACCCTCCTTTTCAGGAAATTTCGCATGATACAAAAAAAAATCGAAATGGCTTAGAACTATTTAGAATAATTCCACTATTCACTTTTATTACCTCTTCAGATTTTCTTTTTAACTTTGCACCTTAATCGCCAAAAGATGGTTAAACGTTAATTAAATCATGGCCAAACCTACCCCTGCCAAAATTCTTTTTCCCTTAATTTTTTTACTTACTTTCAGTTTATACTCCACCGCTCAGGATAACGCCAAACATTTCTTTAACAAAGGGTATTACAATATATCTGTGGACAGAACCGCGGCCATTGACTACCTAACGAAATGTATTGAAATAGATTCTATTTATACCGATGCTTTTTTTCATCGGGGCATATGTTTTTTCAAAGAGGGTCAATATGAGCTGGCTCTGGATGATTTTGACCGCGCCTTCGCCCTCAATTCTGACCTCGCCATTATATGGATGTACCGGGGCTTCACTTATAGAAATATGGGAAAAACCGATGAAGCTCTTAACAGTTTTTCCCGCTACATAACCCTTAACCCAAGAGACACTTCTGCATACTCTTATATATTAAGAGGTAAAATGAAGTATGAACTGGGGGATTTCACCGGTGCCGTTGAGGATTATGATATGGCACTCAAGCTTAAACCTTTCGAAGAAAAATACCAGTACTACCGGTTTGTGGCCTTATATGAAAGTGAAATGTATCATAAAGCACTTAGAGCAGCTGACCGCCTTACCAAGATCAACCCGGATTTTTACGGGTACTATTTCTATAAGGGAAATATATATACTAAATTGGACCGGCTGGACTCGGCCATTTACATGTATAATATATCGATTATTAAGAACTACCAGAATGCAGACGGCTACTTCTACAGGGCACAGGCCTACCAGCAAAAAGGCGATCTCAATAAAGCCCTCGAAGATTATAATACGGCCATAGAGCTCAATCCGGATGATGGCTCTTATTATTCAAAAAGAGGCAACTGCAAACTGGAAAAAAGTGACAAAACAGGAGCATGTAAAGACTGGGAGGAAGCTGGCAGTCTTGGATATTACGAAGACTTTGATAAAGTCAAAAAAGTGTGTGAGTAAGATTTGATTTGCTTGTTTAAATTATCAACTTGCCAACTTAAACAGTTTATAGCATGGACAATAGAAAATTTTTACCAATTATCATAATAATAGTTATTGCAGCCGTAGTCTTGATCGGGCTTTCGTCAAGCATATTTTATACAATTGATGCAGGCGAAAGAGCAGTGATATTCTATAAGTTTGGAGGCGGGCTCGATAAGGAAAACGTTCATACCCCGGGTTTTGGCATGAAAGCCCCATGGAACAACCTCCATGTTTACGAAGTAAGGGAGAAGTCCATTGAAGAAAAAATGGACGTATTAGACAAAAACGGGCTAAGCATTAATGTTGATGTTACCTTAAGATTCCACCCTATCTATGATCAAATAGGACATCTCCATGAAAATTTCGGAGTATCCTATATCAATACACTGGTGATCCCTGAAGTACGGTCTGCCGTGAGGCAGGTAATGGGAAGGTTTAGCGCGGAAGAGATCTACTCTACGAAAAGAGGTGAGGTTGAATCCATGATCAAAACAGAGACCGAAAAAAGCCTGAATGAAAATAATTGTGAAATGAGAGCGTTACTTATTCGTTCCATCAACCTTCCTGAGCAGATCAGGTTAGCCATTGAAAACAAGTTGAAGCAGGAGCAGGAAGCACTGGCCTACCAGTTCAGGCTGGATAAAGAGAAAAGCGAGGCAGAAAGAAAACGTATTGCTGCGGAAGGTGAAGCAGTAGCCAATAAAATTATCAATAACAGTTTAACCCCTGAACTGTTAAAAATGCGTGGTATTGAAGCTACATTGGAGCTGGCAAAGTCTCCGAATTCCAAGGTAGTGGTTGTAGGAAGCGGTAAAGATGGAATGCCCCTGATCCTGGGTAACAATTAGATCGAAAGAGGGTTTTTATTTGAACCTTTTTTTAGGTAATTTCACGGTCGATTTTGAATGTACGGAACTATAAACCAAAAATAAAATATGTCTAAAACGGCAGAACTTAAAATAGGAGATGCATCGTATCAACTACCACTGGTTGAAGGAACAGAAAATGAAACAGGAATTGACATTGGAAGCTTAAGAGGTGAATCAGGCCTGATCACTCTTGACCCTGGATTTAAAAACACAGGATCTACCAAAAGTGCCATCACATTTTTAGATGGAGAAAAAGGTATCTTAAGGTACCGTGGCTACTCTATTGAGGAGCTTGCAGAAAAATCGACGTTTATCGAAGTAGCTTACCTGCTTATCTATGGTGAGCTCCCAAGTATCGAACAGTTATCTTCATTTCAGAATGAAATAAAAGTTCATACTTTGGTTCATGAAGACATTAAAAAGATACTGGAAGGGTTTCCATCTAATGCACATCCTATGGGTGTGTTATCTTCTTTAGTTACTTCGCTTACTGCCTTTTACCCTGAATCTCTGGATCCAAACCGTTCTGCCGATAAGGTGAATCTGAGTATCATCAGGATTTTGGCAAAAATGCCAACCTTTGCTGCCTGGGCATATAAAAATGAAGTCGGACATCCGGTAAACTACCCTGACAATGAACTGGACTACTGCAGCAACTTCCTGAAAATGATGTTTGCGTTACCTGCAGAGAAATATGAAGTAGATCCGGTTATTGCCAACGCATTGGATAAACTTTTGATCCTGCATGCTGACCATGAGCAAAACTGCTCTACCTCTACAGTAAGAGTAGTAGGATCATCTCAGGCTAGTCTTTATGCATCTATTTCTGCAGGTATCAATGCTCTTTGGGGGCCTCTTCACGGTGGTGCCAATTCAGCGGTGATCAATATGCTGGAAAACATCAAAAAAGATGGTGGCGATACCAAAAAATGGATGGCCAAAGCTAAGGACAAGGATGATCCATTCAGATTGATGGGCTTCGGACACAGGGTTTACAAAAACTTCGATCCACGAGCCAAGATCATTAAAAAAGCTGCAGACGATGTGCTGGCTAAACTTGGGGTTAACGATCCCGTACTGGACATAGCCAAAGGACTTGAAGAAGTGGCCCTGAATGATGAATATTTTGTAGAAAGAAAGCTTTACCCTAACGTAGATTTCTATTCAGGTATCATTTACAGAGCACTTGGAATACCCGTAGATATGTTCACCGTAATGTTTGCCCTTGGCCGACTCCCGGGATGGATCGCTCAGTGGAAAGAGATGAGGGAGAATCATGAGCCTATCGGCAGACCTCGTCAGATCTATGTAGGTGAAAACCTAAGACCTTATGTAGAGCAAAGCAAGAGATAAAAACATCAATAAGTTTTGATACGAAGAGGCTGGATATTATTTTCAGCCTCTTTTATTTTACAACCAGATTTAACCCCTATAATAATATGTCTACAGAAGAATTTGACAGTGCAGTAAAGAGATCGAAAGAATTAACTAAGCGACCGTCTAATGAAGAGCTCCTTAAACTATACGCCCTGTACAAGCAGGCTACCGAAGGTGACAACAATGAGACTCGCCCTGGTGGATTTGACTTTAAAGCCATAGCCAAGCACGATGCCTGGGCTGAGCTGAAAGGCAAAACCCCGGAAGAAGCCAAAAGTGAATATATCGCCCTTGTAAAAGACCTGGAATCAAAATACGCCTGATGGCAATATTTTATCAACCGGAAATACCTGCCGGAGTACATTCCCTTGACCAGGAAGAATCCCGTCATTGCGTGAAAGTACTCCGTCATACTACCGGCGACACCATTAAGGTACTCGACGGTAAAGGCAGCATCTATGAAGCGCGTATAACCACGGCTTCCCCGAAAGCATGTGCCTTTGAGATCATCAACACCATAACTCAGGATAAACCTGCCCACTACATCCACATAGCCATAGCACCAACCAAAAATCTGGACAGGATGGAATGGTTTATAGAGAAGGCAGTGGAAATTGGCATACAGGAAATCAGCTTTTTGCTCTGTAAAAACTCCGAAAGAAGAATTTTAAAAACAGACAGGCTTGAACGCAAGGCTGTCAGCGCTCTCAAGCAGTCTCAAGGCGCCCATATGCCACGAATAAACGAACTACTGCCCTACCCTGACTTCATCACCAAAGTGCAGGAGAAGCGAAAGTACATCGCTTACGTAGACTTCAGTAATCCGGCCAAACTCTATCACATAGCTCCCCCGGATGACACCTACTGCATCCTGATCGGCCCCGAAGGCGACTTTACAGAAGACGAACTGGAACTCGCCATCCAAAACGACTTCCAAAAAGTAAGTCTTGGCAACAGCAGGCTAAGAACGGAGACTGCGGGACTGGCGGCATGTCATATGTTAAATGTGATTAATGATGGGTAAGAAGCATTGCGACAATTATTGATAAAGCTTCCTGAAGAGCTAAGATCAGATAAAAAAGTTTCCACACATATATTGAGACATAGCTTTGCCACTCACCTGCGAGGGAATAGCACCAGTCTTAGGGAAATTTAGATTTTGTTAAGGCACTGCTCAAGCTGCACTGCTGAGATCAATACGCATGTTGCAATTGACTCTTTGAAAGATATTGAAAACCCCTTAGATTAGGGGAGTATAGTGCGAATATGTGCAACGTTGGACATATACAATTTTTAGCATCAATCACCAGAACTGAAAAATGAATCCAAATTTATATCCTACATCACCTAAACTAGATAACTACGACTTTATTAAGCCATCTTCCGAGTTTAGAAACTCAGTAAGTGGAGTAATAGTAGCGATAGTAATTTTCCTTCTTTTTTACATGATATTAATAGCGATTGCAGCTGTGGTGATGCTAGCAGCCGGTTGGGCTGGGATAACCGTTATAGCAACCAAGCCTAGTTTTATTACCTTGGCTGCAGGGGCAGGGATAATAGCCTTGGGTATAATGTTGTTTATTTTCCTTTTCAAGTTCGTTTTTTCTAAAACCAGAGATGAAAACCCTTTCAGGCTTGAGATTAAGGAAAACGAACATCCCCAACTCTTTTCTTTTATCAGAAATCTTAACAAGGATACGCAGACAAAATTCCCAAAAAAGATTTTCCTATCGCCTGAAGTCAACGCTATGGTTTTTTACAAGTCTAGCTTTTGGAGCTTATTCTTTCCTGTCAGGAAGAATCTGGAAATTGGCTTAGGGCTTGTTAACTCTTTGAATGTAAGTGAGTTCAAAGCGGTTCTTGCTCATGAGTTTGGACACTTTTCCCAAAGAAGTATGAAAGTTGGGAGTTATATCTATACTGTTAATAAAGTAATTTATAATCTGGTTTATGAGTACGATAACTGGGACAACACACTTTCAAGCTGGGCACAAACTGGAGGTATTTTTGGTTTCTTCGCCAGAATAACATTTTGGATTGTAGAACGAATAAGAAGTCTTTTGAAAGTAGCTTATAATCTAATCAACGTTAGTTATATGAAGCTCTCCAGAGAAATGGAATACCATGCCGATTTAATTGCGATCAGTGTAAGTGGAACTGAATCCTTCAAAAGTGCCCTCAGGAAAATTGAGTTTTCGTCTTTCACCTATGATTACACTACCAGATATCTGTACTCATTAGCGTCAAATAAGAAAGCTTCAGAAGACATCTATCTCAACCATTCGTTTACAACATCTTTTATGGCAAGTCATAATAAGATTTCTGTTCAAGACGGAAGCCCTAACATTACTGATGAGGATATTGAAAACAATATCGTAAAGTCCAGAGTAAACATAAAAGATCAATGGGCATCTCACCCGACATTGAAAGAAAGAGAACAGAATATTGCTAAAGTGAGCATTGAGGCTGAATTAAACACTAATTCGGCATGGACAATCTTTACTAATCCCGATGGAGTTAAGAAAGAAGTCACAAGTAATCTTTATAAGATTGGATTTCCAAATGTTGAGTTCAAATCATTGGAGGAAAACGAATTCCAAGATTTTGTACAAGCTGAAATAAACAAGTACAAAATTTCAGAAGACTATAATGGTTTCTATGAAGACAGACATCTATCAACTTTTGAAGTTAAAGAACTAGTCAATTTTGATAGCGCTAAGGGGTTCGAAGAAATTTACTCAAAAGAGAATGTTGAGAAAATAAAGAGGCTGGAATCAAATAAAGTTGATTTGGAAGTTTTACAACAAATCAGTCTCAAGCAAATTCAAACTAAATATTTTGAATTTGATAGTAAGAAGTACAAAAGGAAAGATGCTGGAATACTCATTAATAGTCTAAAAAAGGAAATTGAAGAAGAAGAACAGTTTGTAATTGAGATTGATAAGAACTCATTCATCTACAATTACAATAACTCGAAGAGTACACATAAAGAAAAGGAATTAGTAGATCTATACCAGACTTATTTTCAAGTGCTCAGTACTTTAAAAGCAATTGATGTAATCAACATCAAGTTTCAAAACTTTGCGAACACCTTATATACCAAACCTAGATGGACTGAAGATGAAATCAGGCAATTGGCTGCAGAGTTATCATCACTTGAGAAACAATTTAAGGATTTTCTCAAAGACCAAGTCATTCAAATACTGACGGAACACATTGATTCAGAAGAACAGAAGGAAGCTCTTAGAGAATATACAGAATCGAATACATACTACTCTAAAATTTCAGATTTTGATGAACAATCATTTATCAATCTTTCAAATCTAGTGCATGATGTTTCAGGATCAATTGGAATACGATATGGGAATTCATTGAAGAAAATGACTGACTTTCAGCTTGAACAGAGAGATGTGCTCCATGCTGGTCGTAGCGTCCGCTACTGACCTACGATTGAACAAACGATCTTTATACTTTCAGAAGGATCAAATATCCGCCGAAACAGCAGTTAAAATCACTACTAAACTCACCTTAATTCCAGCATTTAAAATTAAAAAAGGCCGCCCCAAAACACTGGAAACGGCCTCTTTTCTTACCTATTCATTCCTTCCTCACCTATTAATAACAACCCTCCTCTGAGACTTTTGACCGCCCTGCTCTACCAGAACGATATAAACTCCTTGTTTAAGATTTTCACTGGTCTCTACTTTTATGCTTTGTAGCAATTCCTCAGAGGTATAGACCTCCTCGAAATAAACCCTTCCGTATACATCCATCATTCTCACTCTTACAGGTGCCGGGTCTCCGGTGGAAATATTTAGGTTGATGTTTGAATCATCAGTAGGGTTAGGGTAAGCCTCTAACGCTATTCCTTCCGTCAGCACTTTATTTTCAAGTACCACTATTTGATCTGAGACTGTAAATTCGCCATTGAAATCTACCTGCTTTAGTCGGTAATAATTTCTACCAGTGTAAGGAGATTTATCTCTATAACTATAGAAATGGCTGGTGGTTGAGGTACCATTACCGCGAATTTCAGCTATGGTTTCATAGGCTTTGCCATCTCTCGATCTTTGCAGCTCAAAGTAATCATTGTTCAACTCCGAAGAAGTGATCCACTGCAGGATATTCGACTCGTTGTCCACCCTTCCTGCAAAATCAACCAAGGTAACAGGCAATGGGTTATTAGAGAGGTCGGTTCCTCCCAGGGTGAAAGTCTGCTGGCTAAAGCCCACAGAGTTTGATACGAGGTATCCGCTTGTAGCGCTTCCTGCTCTTTCTGCATTGCCTTCTGATGTCCACTCAGAAGCGCCGGAGTTCCACCTCATTACCCTTAGCTGGTTTAGATTACCTGCCACGCCAGACTGGCTGTCCCAATGCAGGATCACCTGTCCTGAACCGCCGCTAACTTCAAGAGACCAGTATTCTGAATCGCTGAGACCGGCATTGGCACCGCCCATACCGTTTGTAGTATTGAAATTCGGACCATACGGTGCTCCCTGTGGGTTGGCATTAAAGTACTCCCCTACCCACACTTGTGAGCCGGTGGTATTGGTATTTTTAACACCGATGTTACGGACCCTGTCATCCTTGCCAACAGGGAAAGTAAAATTACTACCGTTATTGATGAGCTTGCCCATGGGTCCTTCTACGTAAGAACTGTTGGATCCATTGGTTGGGGTTGCATAAGCACTGATGGTACTCAAGGTTAAAAGATTGGCAGACGTGGTGATAAACTTACCATCAGTTAAAGCCAGTTCTCTTGAAACCTCTACATCGCCGCTCAGCACTACTTCCGTGTTATTATCGATCTCCAGGTTATTGAAAGCGCTGCTTCCTGTAAAGTTACCGGTGATCTGCTGCGGGCTGCTGCCTGCCAGTATGATACGGGCATTACTTCCTGAGCCACCCTGAAAACCAGCTCCGGACGCCAGCAATATGTCGCCCAATACACGAACCTCACTGTTGAAACCACCATAGTTGCCGAAGGTAGCTGTACCATTGATAGACAGGTCATTGCAAACTGTCATGTTTTCTCTCAGTTGCCTCTGCCCAGCCCCACTGAATGAGAGATTATATACTGTATCAGGAATAGAAATAGACACGAGCTGATAATCGGCTGAACCTCCGAACTCGAATGTTCCTCCACTGCTACAGTCAGAAAAATCACTATAATTACCAGCGGGCAAATAACCAATATTGTTGGTAGCCATAGTACCGCTGCCGCTGACCTCTCCCAGGATGTGTCCGTCTGTACTGCTTATGTTAAGTGTACCATCGATGACGGTTTTATATGCGGCCCGGTTATCACCATTGGTTGAAACAGTCAATCCTGCCGGGATCTCAACGATAACACCACTCGGTCCACCGGCAGGTATGTTCACACCCGGGCCAGTTCCGTCAGTAACATTTTCCCAGTTATTGACATTGTCCCAGGTATCTGACACATTCACTGCCCTTAAAACAGGGATAGTTGCAGGGAATGCCTCAGGCACCCCAGCGCTGTAGGCACGCGATAAGTCGCTGCTACTGGCAAAAGTGAAATTGATCTGATTACTTGCTGAGTTTACATTACCCGGGAATGTCCAATCATCCGAAGCATCGAGCCTTGCCCCTACATAATCGCTGACGGACTTGCCGTTGGCCACCGAAATATCTGTAGGATCGTAAGTCAGCACCATGGTGGCGTTAAGGTTTGAAATGTTGGAAGAACTCACCTGCCAATAGTACTGAAGTACATTGTTCTGATCATCAATCTGGGCAGAAGGGCCTCCCATTTCAGTATCCTCAATTACGGTCGGATGCCTTGAATCTATAGGCTTAAAGTTAAACTGGGATGTCCCGGCCGCTTTGGTGCTGATATTAAACGCTACAGGGGTGTATTTGGGAGTAGTACCGTTTACTCCAAGAGGAATAAAGAAACTTCCCGAAGTACCTGACATACTCTTCGTAACTCCAAGGTCACTGATAACACCGGTTGTCGCGATCATCCTGTTTATATTGAATGGTGCCCCCTCAATGCTGGAAGAAGCTAGTATTTGAAGCCTTCTGTTCCTGATGTCCAGTATACCATTGGTCAAAGTCAGGTTTCCGGCAAATGATGTATTCAGCAGGAATACCGCACCATTGCTATTATCCAGTTCTAGCCTTCCAAAAGTACCATTGGTACCTGATACCGTCTGTGCATTGGTTCCTGACATCAATATACCTCCCGAAGCACCTGAGCTTGTATGGGCAGCAAAGCTGAATATATCCTGCTTTACCTCTATGGTATTGCCTCCATCTATAAACTGTCCGGATTGCAGGGTCAGGTCATTGCTCACCAGTAGATCTGTTGCCGACTGCAAGGTCACTGATACAGAAGGGTTAATTTGCAGATTATAAAATTCCGTATTTCCTGTAATGCTTTGGGTACTTCCGCTAAAATATGTAGTGTTCCCGTTGGGCTGATAAGTACCGTTATTGGTCATATCTCCTTCAATAAAGAGATCAAGGCTGTTAGCATCAAAAGTCGCTCCTGCTTCAATGGATAAATCACCGTTTAAAGTTAATGGCCTAACCATCAAACTTGCGACTGGATTATTGCCCGAAGAATTATCAACGATCAGATTAGGCAATTCTACGGCACTGTTAATCGTAATCTCCTGCCCGGCATTGGTATCTGTTCCTCCAATGGTTATCACAGCCGACGGATCGGTATAGCTTGTTTCAGGCTCCAGAACGAGTGCTGCAGTACTTCCGGCAGGTTTTTCATTAGCTATTATGAAATCACCCTTATGCAACTGGAATATACTTCCTTCTCCAAGCACCTCAAAAATACCTCTGTTGCTATGCAGACCTCCGGTCTGGCCAACTACCAGTCGTGGAGTACCGGCTCCTTGTTCGCCCATGTTAAATTTCAAGGCACCATCATCACTCAGCAGGCTTCTTCTGATGTGAGACCCAACGATCACTTCCCCGCTTTCCCAAATGTTTAATATAGATTGATTGGACCCTGAATATTCTATGTAGTTGTTATTGCCTCCGTTGATATACGCATGGCCATTATCCCTGACCCTTAATTCTCCGTCCAGCCTTATCCCGGTATCATCACCGGTGACTCTTACAGTAGAGGCCTGCCTTACCACGATCATACTTCCATCGGGAATTACAAAATCATCTCCACCACTGGAAAGCGTAAAATCGAGGTTATCATCAAGCAGCCTTAATCTTCCGGCAATGATTTCAAGAGCCTTTTCAGATCCATCAGTAGGGCCATTAAGTGTGATTTCATCATTAAAGTCGATAAAATCGGCCGTTTCATTTTGCGTATCAATAATAAGCCTGTAAAGCTCCGGCACTGCTCCTGAGGTTACGGTAAAATCCATGTTTTCTCCCCTGATTTCAAGGATAGCATTATTCCCTCCGGAGTTATCCGACCACAGGTCCATGTCGCCATGGATAATATCTATGTTATTCTCAACGATAAGTCCGTGCTCCAGTCCCCCCGGCGTAGTGTTATCTACCGTTATCAGGTTAGCATTGTCCGAAGTATTGAACTTTGCAGTTTCAAGCCTCAGATACCCCGTCCTTACCGTTTGAGAGGAGGCTGATGAAAATAACAGTCTGCCTTTTCTGTTAGTGCCCAGTTGCAGCGTATCCGTAACGGTAAGGTTAGCTTCTACTTGCAATGTACCACCATAATCAATCAATAATTTCCTGGCCTTAATGTCATTTTGAAGTATTAAAGTTCTGTTAAAAGTGGTTGTATTACCACCCAGGATCCTCAATGACGGGAACTCGGTAATATTTGAAGGCACCACAATCTGTCCGTTTTCAGTGAGGTTATACAACCAGCTGCTCTTTTCGTTGGTAGTAAAATCACCAAAATCACCAGTCAGATCAGGGATTTCACCCGCTCCGGTACCCATTTGAAGATGGATCTCCCCATCGCCACTTACTGAACCAAGACTTCCATCCCTGTTTTTAGGGAATGTAAGTCTGGAGAGATTAACATCTTCTACTGTTGCCCCACCCTGTGAATCAAATACAAGGGCAGCTATATCTATATTTACATTTGCGCTATACCTGTGCGTAGCCCCGTCACCTGATGTTACCGTAATGCCCGTGGCACTGGCTCCTCCGCCCGGGTTACCGATATTTCCATAACCAATAACAGCAACATCACCGGCCTGCGGATAAGAAGCCGCTGCGGCTCCTCCATGTTTCAACGCAGCATCTGTTGACCATGCATTAACATTAGTCCAGTTATATTCAACCGCGGTGGTATTGTTGTCATTTCTACGGCTGTAGAATATGTCTGGTGACCCGGAAAATTTAGAAATAGTACCAGCAGTATAGCTGGCATTGATCATGGGGAAGCCCCCTCCTCCACTATTATCAAAGGTTAATATATTGGTTGAGGTGTTAATGTTACCGGATACTTCGGAAGAGCGTGTAAACGGCTGTTCGTTGAGTACAGACCCCGGAACATAGCTAACTTCATTGGCTGCATTATCATCGCTATCACTATAATTAAAAGTATACTGCACTGTAGGCACACTGGTAAAACCACTGTGGCTCACCCTCCAGTAGTAGGTCAATGCATTGCCCGCTGAAGCTAAAGTAGGCAACTCAGTATCAGCTACACTGATCCTTACAAACCCGTCATCACTAAAACCTCCCGAAGGTACGGTAAGTGTTGCCGGCGTATAACGCAAATCAGCATTTGCATTAGTACCCAAAGGGTACAATACCGTACCCACGCCTGTTACCGGCAGTTCCAGTCCTCCATCGGAAGCATTACCGGCAGTCTGGATCATTTTAGACACTGAGAAAGGTGCTCCGGTAAGCACATTGGTTACTGTAAGCTTGTGCGTATTTATGTTAACTTTTCCGGAAATCATTGCCAGGTCACCTACTGCCAATCCTGCTCCGGCCAGATTTACATCCCCGGAAGCTTTGTTGATATTGAGTTTATCAACTGAAGGACTTGTGCCCGCTGTAACGGTAATAGTCTGATCACCAGCAGTATTATTTATGTCAAGAGATCCGAGTGAGTTTCCAACTACGCTGAAAGCAAGATTTATATCACCTAATGCAGAAACCTTATAATCACTATAATCAAAATCCCCTCTTATGACGCTGAAATCGTTGTTGACGATTACTGCTGTTGAACCGGTGGCATATGAGCCATGGGGAGCTATTTCAACCGTACGGTCATCACGGGTTTTGTTGACCACGAGGTTGTAGAATTCCTGCTGATAGGCAGCATCTCTCAAATAAATAATTGAGTTTCTGTTATTATCGAAATAAGTTGTGTTATTTCCTGTAATATATTCTGCACCAGTCTGCATAACACGAAGATTTCCTCCAATATAAACATCCACACCTCTGGCATTGAAAATGGTGGAGTTTTCAATTCGGAGTTGGCTGAGTACCACAAGTGGCTGGGCAGTCAGGGTCTGCCCTAATACAGTACCCCCATCCAGATAAACCTCTGAAGTACCTCCACCTGTCTTAGCCATGTATAAATTAAAAAAAGGTGCGGTTGAAGTAATCTTAAAATTGGTATTGGTCGCCATCTCAAACCTCACATCACCTGCTGTAACACTGGTATTTATAGGATCTGAATTGATAAATATACCACCTGAGTCACTATCTGTTCCATTAGATCGCTGGATGGTCAGCGTACCCCCGGACATTCTGAAAATGTTATCGCGGTAAGGAAGGGTAAATACATAATGACTTCCATCGGTACCCGAACCGGTAAGGTTAACTGATCCGCCACTTTGTATATAAGCGCCCACATGTTGAGCTCCATACACTGAGGTTCTGATCTGACTAACGTTAACAGTGCCTTCTTCCACTCTTATAGTACCCGTTTCTCTAAGAGTAAACCCACTGCCACTGGTAATATTGACCAATGACTGGGTACCGCTAACTTTAAAAGTACCATATACAACAAGCGCTGTGCTTCCGGTCATGGTTAGTCTGCCATTATCCACCCATATTCTGGCGTTAATATTCAGATCATAGTTTCCACTTCCTGTTTTAAGCTCATCAATATAGACGTTAGGGCCAATCCTTATGGTACCCACATGCAATGCCAGGGCATGAGCCGGCCGTGAAGTACCATCGGAAGTACCCGCCTGATTGTTTCTTCCGTAAAGCTCAAAATTACCGGAACTACTGGCCTCAAAAGAAGCCATGTAGGTAGCATCTACACCCTTATCAATGATTATTCTGTAAAAATCAGTGGTACCATAGCAATAGGTATACTGATCGGCATAGTCATTATTATAAGTTACCTCGACCACCCCGGTGGTTGCACTATTTACATAATCAGGACTGGCCTGGTTAGTGAACCTTACCGTTCCATGGTTAGAAAAATCCCCACCAATTGCGAGCTGATGATAGGCATTAGCAGTACCAACGCTGATTTTGCCCGAAGCACCCACAATAAGATCACCCTTAATATCTATATTCCTGACAGTTGTACTGGAGTTATCTCCCACCTTCAACTCTCCGTCAGTCACATTCAGGTCTCCATTTAAGTTCAGATTCGCCAAAACCGTAAGGATGTCATTGGAGGATGAACCTGTAAGGTTAAGAATGACATCATTAAACGTGTAATTTGTACTTAAAGTGTAGGAACTTGTACCGTAGAACTCTACTATCCCTCCATCTGATGTACCAAAACCATTTGTCCCAAGAGTGGTACCCAAAGGAAAATCGGGGTTGGATAACCTTATTTTGCCTGTTCCTTTTATAATATTGAACAAATGTCCGGTAGTATTACCAATTTCAAGAGTAGCTCCGTTTCTGATCTCAACACCCTGGACTTCCTTTGCATTTTCAGAGATGGTAACATCTATACCATTTAGAATAACCACATTATTATCAGGTCCGGGAATCGCTGAATTTATCCTTATTGTTCCGGAGGGGTCTGTAGTCCAGGTGTTGGCATCGTCCCAATTACCTCCAGAGACATAACTGTATAGCGTGGTTACCCCAGGGGTACCCAGAGTGTAGTACCCTGAAGAAAGGTTGGCGTCGGCCACTTCAAATGCTATCGTATTGCCTGCTACCGTCGCATTGGATACCGTAACCAGGGTAAAACTGCTTGCAAGGTCAGGCCTGTATAACAGCTTATAGTCAGTAACTGCTCCCACAAGCCCCATGCCGGCCTCAGTAAAATCAAAACCAATGGTAATATCGATATCTCCTGCATCGACACTCCCCCCCTGCGACCTTTCCAGATACCATGACCTCATCCATCTGCTGGTAGCTGGCACAGCAACATCGGTATTTACTACCTCATTAACAGTACCATCATGCCCTGCTATCACATATTCATCGTTAATATCAATACTGGAATTGGCCTCTTCAAGATAAAGACCTCCGCCCATACCTATCGAACTCGCATATTCATAGCCTGATCCATCTCTGCCAATAGCGATCATATTCTGATCATAAGCTGGATCTCCAGAAGTAAAGTAAGCATTTGAAGCACTACCAAGAGTCAAATCATATTTTGAGCTCAGATAATTATGAACCCTCAATCGTTGAACATCAGATAAGATGCTGCTGAAAACAATAATCTCTGCAATATCTCCTCCATAACTATGACCTGAAGGATTGATCAAATCACCTATTACCTGTCTGGATAATGTTCTTTGTGCATTGAACTCCGCAAATACAATCTGGGTCTGATCATATGTCCACTGGCTGCTGTTATTGTTGGCAAACGGACCAATTTCATCATTACCATTGATAGCATACGCAGCCTGATTTGAACCATTGCCATCGAAGCTCCACCCCCTCAGGTTTCCGCTTCGTGCATCAAGGGCTACATGGGCACCTCCTTGATAGTATCCCCACACCTGACCAAGGTCAGAAGTTTGCTGCAACGATGAGCTGGCTTTATATACCACAAATACTGTCCGGGCAGTGATCCCTCCCACACCTGAATAATCATTATTGAAAGAGTCGTTGCTGCCATCGAACCTGACCACGGGCAAACCGTTAATTTCGCCTGTATGAAATGAGGGTTGTTCTCCTGCCGTAAGCTGGCTGGCGTTGAATCCATTGCCACTCAGGTCGTTCCACTGCTGGACCGGTTGGCCATCCGAAGCCGGAGTAACTCCTGCATCACTAAAAATGCTTTGATCTGCCTGTAGCCAAACCTCTAAGGTGGAGGAACCATCCGTGGTACCTACACCTCCCGGGCCGGTTTGCGCAGTTGTAAAAGAATAAATAAAAGAAGCTAATAAAGCTAGGAATATGGGGCTAAGCTTTTTCATGGGGTTATATACATGTGATAAAATGAAATAATCTACAATCGGGCCACTTAAATAATTACCTGATAATCAATATATTAAATACTAAATACGTCCCAATTTGGGAATACAAAGCAATTAAATTACAAAGTAATAAAATCAACATAAGATTAAATTTCTACATTAGGATAGTATTCAAAATAGCCAAATATAGTAATATTTACCACATTCATCCTATAGTTTGTATGTAACAAATTTATAAGAAAATAATAAATTGTTTAAAAAAATTAAATAATGATATAAAAGACATCTTTGTAATAAATGGAAGAAAAAATTAATGCTGTTAAAATTTAGCATTGCTGAGTCTTTGATTTCATTGCAGAGTCAATAATTTTACAGCTATTGCTTAACTGAAAAATCCGGGATGGTATTAAATTATATATGGGTTGGCTTCTTCCTTATCGCATTTGTTGTGTCTCTTGGCAAGCTGATTTTTTTACAGGACTATGAAGTATTTCCGGCCTTGGTCAATTCTACATTTGACATGGCCAAAACCGGGTTTGAAATTTCACTTTATTTAACCGGAGTGATGTCTCTATGGCTGGGGCTTATGAAAATCGGTGAAAAGGGTGGAATGGTAAATATTTTATCAAAGCTCGTAGGGCCGTTTTTCGTAAGGCTTTTCCCTAATATCCCCCGCGACCACCCTGCGACGGGCTCTATTATCATGAATTTCTCTGCCAACATACTGGGGCTCGACAATGCCGCTACTCCGCTGGGGTTAAAAGCCATGAATGAAATGCAGGACCTGAACCCAGACAAGGATACCGCCTCCAATGCACAAATCATGTTTTTGGTACTAAATACTTCAGGCCTTTCCATCATACCGCTTACCATACTGGTGGATCGCTCTGTACTGGGAGCCGCAAACCCTACTGATGTTTTTATTCCAATTTTGCTGGCTACATTCTGCTCAACTATTGTGGGCCTGATCACTGTGGCCATTTACCAAAAGATCAACCTGTTTGACAAGGTGATTCTCGCCTACCTGGGCGGCCTCTCTTTGATTATTGCCGGTATAGTATATTACTTCATGTCATTGCCTCAGGAGCAGATCGGTGAGGTTTCTACTGTTGCCAGTAATTTTATAATTTTCACACTTATCATAAGTTTTATCATACTTGGCCTGAGAAAGCGGATCAATCTCTACGAAACTTTTATAGACGGTGCCAAGGAAGGCTTTCAGATTGCCATTAAAATCATTCCCTATTTGATTGCCATTTTGGTAGCAATCGGAGTCTTCAGAGCCAGCGGCGCCATGAGCTACCTGATCGCAAGTATTGAATTCCTGGTTTCCCTAACCGGCGCTGATACTGATTTTGTTAAGGCATTGCCCACCGCCATTATGAAGCCATTGAGTGGAGGAGCTGCAAGGGGTATGATGATTGAAACTATTAATACACATGGGGTTGATTCCTTTGCCGGTAAGATGGCCAGCATTTTAAGAGGAGCTACTGAAACAACTTTTTATATAGTAGCAGTTTATTTTGGCTCAGTAAACATACGAAAAACGCGGTATGCCATTACTGCAGGCCTGATTGCGGATTTTGCAGGTATTATTGCAGCAATTCTTTTCGGATATATGTTTTTTCATTAAAATTCATTTAATTATATTTCAATTCTGATTAAACCCTATAAACGTTCTGCGCATGACGAATGACAAAAAAGCACACATACAGAAAACCATCTATGATAATGCCAAAAGCCACTTTCTGGGCAATTTTCCCGATTCTTTGCCTATAGAGCAGGCCTACGTGCATATTGGTATGTATCTGGGATGGGTAATTGAAAATGCTCTTTATTCCGAATATTTTGAAGATGAAGCTGAAATGCAGATTTTCAGGTTTAAAAGAAAGGAAATATCCTGTACAATCTTAAGTGAGATCTGGGATGGCTACCTGGGATATGAGTTATTCAGCAAACACGGCAATATGTTCACCTACTACTATTATGGTGGAGGCCTTTATAAAAATGACTACGACGAAGTGTTGGTGAAAAAACTTCCTTCTATTTACCATGTAAAAGACACATGGGAAAATTATGAGGCTATTAAAACCCGCATTGATACCCGGTTTCAGGACTGGAAAAAACTTACCGGAAATTTATAAGCCTTGTTTAACAAGGCTTTTTTTTATTCTTTTATATTCCCTTTTTTATCAAGTATCAACGATGTAGGAGTCAATGTCCCATTTGTACCTGTATCGTTTATTCCCTTTCTGTTATAATCTACAATGAAATTTCCGGAACTGGCATCATAAAGCAAATTTACCGGTTCAGCCGCCAAATCAACCCCCTTAGTCCAGGAAAGGCCATCGGAACTATATATTTTACTAATAGCCGCCATATACGCTTCCTGCTCCGGTTTAGGGGCATATATTATCACATAATAAATGTGGCCACTTTCATCAGCAAGGCTTTTACCGATTATATTGGTGATATTTTCCCTGTTAAAATACTCCTTATCAAGGTCAAACTTTACAAGGCTTTTAGGGATTCTGGTTTCGTCTATCTTTGCAAAATACCCTTGAACACTTCCTTTATCCGAATAGTATAAGCCTGTAGTACGATCCTCATCAATAACCAACGGAACATACCCAGACTTACCATCCGTGATCTTGAATAACGGAATAGAATCATTTTTATCAATTAACCATCGTGATCGTTCTACCAGATACTCCAGGTCATAATTTTTAGCACGCTTTTGTTCGATGGCATAGTCAAGTTTACTTTTTACAAAAGACTGAAACGACTCCACACTTTCAAATTGCGTTTCTATAAAATACTGATAGTTTTTACTCTCTTCCTGAAGGTTTTTACCTATCAGTATGTTTACTATACTGTCCATTGCATTTAATGCATTGAGACTATGATTTAAAACATCAAGTTTATAAAGCAAATTGATAGAATCCCTGAAACTCTTATGATCTATCAAAAGGGACTTATATTTTAGTTCGGCATCCCTGAGAGAAAAGACGGCAACAGGCAACGGTTCAGGGTCATACTGTGTGAGCTGATCTACAATCAGCTTGGGGGATAGCGCAGCCAAACCAGATGCCACTGATAAAGAATCGCTTAACAGCGTCTTCTCAAGGGCTGTGAGCTTCCGGTCATATGCTACCACTTTTTCCCGAAGTGGGAATATCTCATCTTTCATTATTTTCGCTGACTTTTCAACCCAGCTTCCATAATCCCAGAAGTTAATGATATCAGCCCTGTAATCGGGAGGTGTTTGACCATCCTTTTTATAATCAAGTATTTCTCTCTTAATCAGGGATTGGTCGTAACGGGCACCGGTAATTTTGCCCATGCTGGATTTGTATTTATCAAAATTTTCAACGGCATGCACGTAATCGGCCTTGAGTGCTTCCAGCTCTTTAAGGGTATTGGCATCAGCCCTCAGATACAGTGCCTTTATGGTCGGGCTTTCCCCATAAATGGATTTAAACTTCGCCTGGGCGGCGCCATAGGATTCCTCCATTTTGGAATGGTAGCCAACCACTTCCGATACTTTACTTTTTTGCTCATTAAGACCCTCTATCTTTTTTTCAAGGTCAAACTGAATATCGGCCAGCTTAATACCAAATTTCCCGGTCCTAATATCTCGTCGCTTATAGGCCTGGTAATATTCATCATTGCGTTTCAGCTCTTTTTCGTCAATATACGTGAGAGCATTTCGATAGAAGATTATAGCAGAATCAATATTAGCAGTTAGTATATCCGTTTCCAGGAGTACGTCATTTTTCTTTGCCTTTTCCTGGTACACCATGGCCATCTGAAAGTTGGCATTGGGATGATCGGCATTCTTGTCTTCTTTCAAAAACTGCCTGAGAAAAGGCTCTGCATCATCGTACTTTTTTGTATCCAGTAAAAAGAACAGGTCTTTGTACTTAACACTTTGCGCTTCTGCATAGCATACGGAGATACTAACTGCTATTACAAGTAGAATTGCTTTTTTCATAGATCACCAACTATTTATAAAAAGCAATTTAGTGATTTTTCAATCCATTTGCAGAAATTAACTATTAAATAGGCCTTTTAGCTTATTGAGTTTTTCCTGCAGGTCTCCCTGAGGCAGGTTCTCATCTCTTTTGCTCTTTTGTTTTGGAGGATTTTTACCGAATGGATCACTTTTCATCGATAAGCCAATCCTTTTTCGGTTGGTATCCACCTCCATTACAGTTACGGTCACTTTTTGCTGCACGGTAACTACTTCGGCAGGGTTTTTAACAAAAGAATCAGACAGATGGCTCACATGTACAAGACCATCCTGGTGAACCCCAATATCCACAAAAGCACCAAAGTTCGTAATATTCGTAACGATCCCCGGAAGTTTCATACCTATCTTCAGGTCGCCCATGGTATTAACACCATCCTGAAAACTGAATACTTCAAAGCTCTCACGCGGATCACGGCCGGGCTTGGCCAATTCCTGCATAATGTCGTTAAGCGTAGGCAGACCTACCGTGTCGGTAACATACTTTTTAAGGTCAATCTTATTTCTCAACGTCACATCGTTGATCATGTCATGCACGGAACAGCCGAGATCAGAGGCCATTTTCTCAACGATATGGTAGCTTTCAGGGTGTACTGCCGAGCTATCCAACGGATTTTCCGCACCGCGTATCCTAAGGAAACCGGCAGCCTGTTCAAATGCCTTATCTCCAAGCCTTGAAACTTTGGTCAGCGATTTTCTGTCTTTGAACGGACCGTTTTGATTTCTGTGCTCTACAATGGTTTTTGCAAGGCTTGGGCCGAGACCTGATACATAGCTAAGAAGTTCTTTACTGGCAGTGTTCAACTCTACTCCTACAGAGTTCACACAGCTCATCACCACATCATCAAGGCCATGTTTCAGCGCATTTTGATCCACATCATGCTGGTACTGTCCTACCCCGATAGATTTAGGGTCGATTTTTACAAGCTCAGCCAGCGGGTCCATCAGCCTTCTTCCAATGGATACGGCTCCACGAACCGTTACATCATAGTCAGGAAATTCGTCGCGGGCAACATCCGAAGCGGAGTATACGGAAGCACCACTTTCATTTACCATGATCACTAAAATGCTTTTGGGCAGGCCGAGGTCTCGTACAAAGCTTTCCGTCTCACGGCTGGCCGTACCATTACCGATAGCAATAGCCTCCACATCGTACTTTTCGCATAGGTATTTTACAAGTGCGCCTGACTCTGCTACCCTCTTTTGAGGTTCGTTGGGGAATATGGCATCATTATGCAGTAGCTTTCCTTGTTTATCCAGTACTACCACTTTACAGCCTGTTCTGAATCCCGGGTCTAACGCCAGCACGTTTTTCTGCCCTAAAGGAGCAGCCAGCAGCAACTGTCTCAGGTTATCTGCAAACACCCTGATAGCTTCTTCATCTGCCTTATTTTTAGAATTGATCCTGATCTCTGTCTCCATGGAAGGCTTCAGCAACCTTTTGTAACAGTCGGCAGCGGCTTCTTTCACCTGCTCTGCGGCTGCATTGGCAGATTTAACAAACTGTCTTTTTAAAAGATCAACGGCTACATCATCGTCAGGTGCTACATCAAGGGATAAGATCATCTCTTTCTCACCACGTCTCATAGCCAGCAACCTGTGCGAAGGTGTTTTGGAAATTGGTTCCTCCCATTCGAAGTAGTCTTTGTATTTCTGGCCTTCCTCTTCCTTACCTTTAATCACTTTCGATACGATCACGGCCTCTTTCTCGAACAGGTCCCTCATCTTCTTACGCACTTCCTGATCTTCATTCATCCACTCAGCTATGATGTCTCTGGCGCCCTGCAATGCTTCCTCAGTATTGGCCACACCCTTCTCTTCATCAATGTATTCTGAGGCCAGCTTCTCGAGGTCTGCTGACTCCTGCTCGAACAGCACTTTTGCCAATGGCTCAAGTCCTTTTTCCTTGGCCACGGAAGCCCTGGTTTTTCTCTTTGGCTTGTAAGGGAGATAAATATCCTCCAACTCTGCCAGTGTCTGGGCTGCGTTGATGGATGCTTCCAGTTCAGGGGTCAGCTTCTCCTGCTTTTCAATAGACTTTAATATAGCCTCTCTCCTTTTATCCAACTCCCTGAGCTGTGTTACCCTGTCCCTGATCGATGTAATGGCAACTTCATCAAGGCTACCTGTCATTTCTTTCCTATACCTGGAAATAAAAGGTACAGTGGCTCCTTCATCCAGCAACTCTACTACAGCAAAAGCCTGCTTCTCATTGATTCCCAGCTCTTTGGCTACTATTGAAATATTCTTATCCATTCTAATTATTTATACGTATTATTTTTTGAGGCCGACAAAAATATAAAATTATGAAATAGCCTGCTGACCCATAGGCCTAAAAGTTATTAACATTTTATAAAGTGATTATCAGGTCGGTCAGCAGACATTTAATTTACGAAAAAAGGGAACCTCATTGCAAAATCTTTACGTTATAAGAACTGGTTTTTCGGTTTTTAACTTTATTTTGAGTTAAAACCTTTCTTCTAATTTATCCTGTATGAAAAAGCAACTAAGAGAGTGGGGAATATTTTTGGCCCTAGGTTTATTTCTATATTTTACCGGCTTGTACACTGATGTGGCCGCCCTTGCACAAAGGGCGATTTTAAGCACAGGTCTGATCACCGCAGATACAAAGCTTGAAAATCCTGAAAAAGCTGATTTCAATTTTACACTTCAGGCACTGGATGGCCAAACAGTAAAATTTGAAGACTTTAAAGGTAAAGTGATCTTTCTAAACGTTTGGGCTACGTGGTGCGCTCCCTGCATCGCGGAAATGCCTGGTATTCAGGACTTATACAATAAGATTGACAACAAAGATATTGTATTTGTAATGCTCTCAATGGATGATAGTATTGAGAAGCCAAAAAGGTTTATTGCCAAAAAGGAATATACCTTCCCGGTTTACCTACCTGCCAGCCGCGTACCTGATGTATTCAGGTCCCCTTCCATACCCACCACCTATGTGATATCAAAAGACGGCAAAATTGTTGCGAAGAAGGTGGGAATGGCTAATTATGACACCAAATCGTTCAGGAAATTTCTGAATAAGCAGGCATCAAAGGTCAGCAAGTAAGCGCTGCCTTACCTTTTCAACACCTGTTGTTGCATTTTCTTCATACAGGTAGAGGTTCGATCTTTTTGATACCTGGGGTAATTTCGGGTCTATAACATACTTAGGTACATGATCAGCAACCAGATCGAGCAGGCCTGCAGCGGGGTACACCACCAGTGAGGTGCCTACCACCATAAAAATATCTGCTCCATAAGTTTCTTTGGCGGCAATTTCCATCATAGGTACAAGTTCTCCAAACCAAACGATATTTGGCCTTAGCTGAGAGCCCTTCTCACATTTATCTCCCAGCTTAAGCTCCCATCCATCCATTTCGTAAACCAAATTATCATCAGCAGTACTCCGGCACTGGAATAGCTGCCCATGAAGGTGGATCACGTTTGATGAGCCGGCTTTTTCATGAAGGTTGTCTACATTTTGTGTGACAATGGTTACATCAAAATCTTCTTCCAACTTAGCCAGGGCAAGGTGACCGGCATTCGGTTCTGCCTTTAGGGAGGCCTTTCTTCGCTCGTTGTAGAAGTTCAATACAAGCTCAGGGTTCTTTGCCCAGCCCTGTGGGGAAGCAACTTCCATCACATCATGTCCCTCCCAAAGGCCGTTGGAATCCCTGAAAGTGGCTATGCCACTTTCAGCACTGATACCTGCTCCTGTAAGAACAACTACCTTCATCATAATATTATTTCTTTTTTCTGCCTCCTTTTTTGGCAGGTGTTTTCTCCGCAAGCTCTATGCACTCCTCCAAAGTAAGTTCTTTAGGCTCCTTACCTTTCGGTATCTTCACATTCTTTTTACCAAACTTAATGTATGGGCCATACCTTCCGTTAAGCACCTGAACATCAGGATTCTCATCAAACGATTTTATAAACTTATTGGCATCTGCTTCTCTCTTTTGCTGGATGAGTTCGATAGCCCTGTCAGCCTCTATGCTGTACGGGTCGTCATCTTTAGGGATGGATACAAATTTGCCGTCGTGCCGGATGTAAGGCCCAAACCTCCCTATGGCTGCCTGCATGGGTTTGCCTTCAAACTCACCAATCTCCCTTGGTAGCTTGAACAGTTCCAGGGCATCTTCCAGGGTAATGCTTTCAATAAACTGCCCTTTTCTCAGGCTGGCATATTGAGGCTTCTCATCCTCATCATCCCCACCTATTTGAGCTATTGGTCCGAATTTACCTAGTCTGGCAATTACTTTTTTACCAGATTTAGGGTCGATCCCTAACTCCTTTGACTTGGGTACGGAAGATCGCTCAATATTTTCGGTATTTTCTACTTTGGAGTGGAATTCAGAATAAAATTCACCAATCATTTTATCCCACTCTTTCAACCCTTGCGCTACTTCATCAAAAAGCTTCTCTACTTCTGCGGTAAAGCTATAGTTGGTCACGTTAGGAAAATGTTCGACAAGGAAATCATTCACCACCATAGCCATGTTGGTTGGGAACAGCTTACTCTTCTCCGTACCTACCACTTCTGTCAGCGACTTCGGTGTAACCTTTTTATCCTTGAGTTCCAACACCGTGTATTGTCTCTCAGTACCTTCCCTGTTCTCTTTGATCACATAGTTCCTTTTCTGAATGGTCGAAATGGTGGGAGCATACGTTGACGGGCGTCCTATACCCATTTCTTCCAGCTTCTTCACCAGACTGGCTTCAGTGTACCTGGCTGGAGGCCTTGTAAAGCCTTGACGGGCTTTCATGGTATCAAGTATAAGCTCCTGCCCTACTTTAAGCGGTGGAAGCATTCCCTTTTGCTCTTCTCCTTCGTCTTCATCATCGGTAGACTCCAGGTAAACAGAAAGAAAGCCTTCAAACTTGACCACCTCCCCGGTTGCAACCAGTTGCTGTGGCACGGTAGAGATGCCAATGGTGGCAGTTGTTTTTTCTATCTGGGCATCGGCCATCTGGGAGGCAATTGCCCTTTTCCAAATCAGTTCATACAAGCGCTCTCCATTCCTGTCCACTCCCGGACTGGTAACAGCAAAGTTGGTCGGCCTGATGGCTTCGTGAGCTTCCTGGGCGCCTGATGATTTAGTTTTATATTTTCTGACTTTAACGAAATTGTCTCCGTAAGCTTTTTTGATCTCACTCACTGCACCGTTAACAGCTTCATCCGACAGGTTAACAGAGTCTGTTCTCATATAGGAAATGATACCTGCTTCATAAAGCTTCTGGGCTATGGTCATGGTCTGTGACACGGAGAAACCCAGCTTTCTGCTGGCTTCCTGCTGCAGTGTAGAAGTAGTGAACGGAGGTGCTGGTGATTTTTTGGAAGGCTTCTTTTGCAGATCTATAATGGAGAATTCTGCATCTTTGCATGCCTCCAGAAACTGCATCGCCTCCTCCTCAGTGTCAAATTTTTTCGGCAGCTCCGCGCTTAGCAGCTTTTTGCCTCCAAGGTCAAAGGTTGCCGTTATTTTATAAGAACTGACAGGATCAAATTTCTCCACATCCCTTTCCCTTTCTACTACCAGCCTTACTGCTACTGACTGCACGCGCCCTGCGGAAAGTCCGGTTTTAATCTTTTTCCAAAGGATAGGTGAAAGCTCAAAACCAACAAGCCTGTCAAGCACACGGCGTGCCTGCTGCGCATTAACAAGGTCTATATCAATTCCTCTCGGGTTTTTGATCGCATTCTCAATGGCATTTTTTGTGATCTCCCTGAATACGATCCTTCTTGTATTGTCATCGTTAAGGTTCAGGGCCTCTTTTAAGTGCCACGAAATGGCCTCTCCTTCGCGGTCATCATCACTTGCGAGGTAGATAGTCTCCGCTTCCTTAACCAGTTTTTTCAGTTCTTTTACCACCTCTTTTTTATCGGCGGTGATTTCGTAAGTAGGTTTAAAGCCATGCTCTTTGTCAATAGCTTTGTCTCCTTTTGGCAGGTCACGAACGTGACCGTAGCTTGATGTTACTTTATAATCCTTCCCCAGGTATCCTTCAATTGTTTTGGCCTTTGCAGGAGACTCCACGATGACTAAATTCTTCGGCATATGTTAAAATTCAACTGTTTTGAGAATTTCAAAGATCACTAAAATTTTCAAAAATAAAATTTTTGATCTAATTAAATAATTAGTGAGACATTTGTTAGGTAGGCAAATTAACAACTCTTATTTTAGAAAAGTTATGACTAAAACTTTATTTCTTGCACGCCATGCAAAGGCCTCTGACAAGCAACCCGGGCAGAATGACACAGACCGGGAGCTGAATTCCATCGGGCTTCAAAACTCCACCCGGATGGGCATTAACTTCAGCAACAAAGGTATACAATTCGATATTATTGTCAGCAGCCCGGCGGTCAGGGCACAGGCTACCGCATCCCTCATTGCGGAGCAACTCAAGTACGACACATCTAAAATACATCTAAATCCTGAAATATACGAGGCCTCAACCCGTACTCTTCTGCAGGTGATCAATCAGCTCAAGGATGAGTGGAATACCGTATTGCTGGTAGGCCATAACCCGGCCATCAGCTATCTGGCTGAGTACCTGACCAAATCAGAAATAGGTGACATGACCACATGTGGTGTGGTAAGTATAGAATTCGAGCTTGATCAATGGAATATGATCTCCGAAGGCACCGGAAAAATGGTCAGCTATGAGTATCCTGATTTGCTCAATTTTTAATTAATTTCGTCCCCCAATTTCGATAGAAAACTATGACGGAGAAAGAAGAGATAATTTCCAAGTTCGACCCCAATGCACCCGGTACCTCGGGCAACTTGTTCGGACTGCCTTTTAATAATGATACTGCTGAGCTGATCATCATACCCGTGCCCTGGGAGGTAACGGTATCTTACACCGCCGGCACCGCTGACGGTCCGGAAGCCATACTTGAAGCTTCTGCCCAGGTAGACCTTTTTGTAAAAGACATACCCGATGCCTGGAAACTGGGCATCAGCATGCTCCCGATTTCACCGGGGTTCAAAAGGGAAAATGAAAAATATCGTGACCTGGCTGCCAGGTACATTCAGTGGCTGGAGGAAAACGAGGAGGACTGGATTTCGGATGAGTTAAAGGTAATCCCTTCAACGGTTAATGAAATTTGCGAGAAACTGAATATATACGTTAAGTCACAGGCCTTAAAGCAGCTCGAACAAGGGAAAATGGTAGGCCTGCTTGGTGGTGACCACAGTACTCCGCTTGGTTTGATGTCTGCCCTGAGTGAGAAATACGACAACTTCGGAATATTACAAATAGACGCACACGCCGACCTGAGGAAAGCTTATGAAGACTTCACCTATTCGCATGCTTCTATTATGTACAATGCCATGGAAATCCAGCAGATAACCAAGCTGGTACAGGTAGGCATCCGCGATTTTTGTGAAGACGAGGCGGAATATATTAAAACATCCAATGGCCGGGTGGTAACTTTTTATGATGAAGACCTGAAATCTGCCTTGCTGGAGGGTTATACCTGGGAAAATATATGCAATAACATCATCACCCACCTGCCTGAGCAAGTGTATATTAGCTTTGATATTGACGGCCTCGATCCCAAGCTCTGCCCTAACACCGGTACACCCGTTCCCGGAGGTTTAGAATACCACCAGGTTATGTACCTGTTCAAACAGGTGGTAAAATCCGGCCGCAAAATCATTGGTTTTGACCTTAACGAGGTATCTCCCGGTGAAGATGAATGGGATGCCAACGTCGGTGCAAGGATATTATACCAGATGAGCAATTTGATGGCGGTGTCGCAAGGTAAGTTGAATATGGTGGTGTAGATCACCATACCACGTCATTCAAAACGAAGCGTAGCGGAGAAAATAAGGGGTAATCAGTGATCGGTGAAGAGGTAATCGGTGATTTCAGGAAAGGTTAGTAAAGCGATAACCGGTGACTGACTGGTGAACAGTAAACTGTAAATAAAATTGGATTTTGAATATTTCTACGACGCGACTGTCCCCCTGAGGGGATTATAGGGGTGTTTAAAGCCTGCCTCGGATCCGGGAGATTCCTGATATTTTCATTAGGTGTAGCAATGCGATAAAGTCTTATTTAAGAGAATTCAGGAATGACGGTGTGGGTGACGGTAATTTGGTGCCCAGTCACGGTTTAAAACCTATTACTAAAATATCATCCGTCTGTTCATTGTCGTTTTTCCAGTCTTTGATGGTTTGGTTTAGCTTTTGTCTCTGGTCAACTATAGTTAGTCCCTGGATTTCATGTAGTAATTGTTTGAATCGGCCTACCATGAATTTCTTGCCTTTTTCACCGCCGAATTGGTCTGCGTACCCGTCTGAAGTGAGGTAAAAGGTTTCATCACCTTTAAGGTCAATGATGTGGTTTTCGAAAAGCATTTCGGGCGCAGCCTTCTCTCCTATGGTTCGCTTGGTGCCTTTGATCTCTTTGAACTCACCATGCTGGAAGTAATATAACGGGCGGTTGGCTCCGGCAAATACCACTTGTTTTGAGACATGGTCAATCTTGCACAAGGCTACATCCATACCATGATCGGTATCTGATTTTTCTCTTTGTTTCAGGGCATTGCGTACCTGCTGGTTGAGCTGCATGAGTATTTGGCCGGGCTCATAAATTTTATCCCGGTTGATGATCTGCTCCAGCGATGACATCCCTATCACGGTCATGAATGCCCCGGCTACACCATGCCCTGTACAATCAATGGCAGCAACAATATCCACATCACCCATGTCGGCATACCAGAAGAAATCACCACTAACAATATCCTTCGGCTTATATAAAATAAATGACCTGTCCATCTTCTCCGGTGATACCTGAAACTGCAAAAGGGAACGCTGCACACTTTTGGCGTAATCTATACTTTCGGTGATATTCTGGTTCTTTTCCTCAATTACAAGCTTCTGATGCTCCAGCTTGTTGTTTTGCTTTTCCAGAAGCCGCTTATTCCTCCTTATCTGCTTGTATTTATTCAGGATAACCAGCGTGAGCCCCACCCCTATCACAAGAATGACTATACCAGATGTAATGATGATCTTATCATTACTTATCCGGAGTTGCTGCAGCTGGCTGTCCATCTGAAGCGACTTAATCTGGTTCTCTTTCTTTTCCAGCTCATAGGCACTTTCCAGCTCGGCTATGCGCTGGCTACTCTCCTGATCATAAAGACTGTCTTTGGCCTGATTGTGAAAACGTAAAAAGCTATACGCCAGGAACATATCTCCTTTTGAAAAATAGGTTTCGGCTATGGATTGGTAAATGATCGCCAGCAAGCGTTTATTGTCAGTTTCCTGTACAATAGACAATGCCTCATCAAATATCTCCAGGGCCTTATCATAGCGTTGTAAGGCCTTTTCAACCATTCCTATATTATGCAGGGCATTGGCCTGACCGTTGAGGTCGTTGTTAAACCTCTCCATGTCCAGGGAGCTCTCGTAATACGCCCGTGCCTCACCATATTTCCCTTGATTGTAATAGATATTGCCTATGTTATTGAAAGGCACAAAAGCCTTGGAATTATCTTCTATTTCACCATATATAGTCAGCGAACGCAGGTAGTATTCCAATGCCTCATCATAATATCCCTGCGCTTCAAATACATTTCCGATATTGTTTAATGAACCTACAATCCTGAGTTTATGCCCAATGCTTTCAAACTGATCATTGGCTTTATAGAAATATTGCAGGGCCTTATCATATTCCCTTTTCAGCGAATATACTGTCCCGATGTTGCTGTAGGTATAGGCCAGTGCATCTACAAATTTGTTTTCCTCCTGTATCCGTAGGGCGCGAATATAATTTTCCAGGGCCTTATCCAGCTCACCCCTGTTTTTGAATACTACCCCTATATTGTTGTAGGAGGATGATATACCACTTGCATCTTTTATTTCTTCGGCCAGTGCCAGGGCCTCTGTGGTATAGTCTAACGCTTTAGCTGCATCATTATTTACATATTGCTTGTACAACTCATTAAGTAAGATGACTTTCTGTTTCCCCGAAGCCGATGCCAGTGAATTTTCCAGACTATCAATTGTCGTAACAGGGACAGGAGTTTGAATAAAGAGGGAAAAAATAGCTGAAAAAATAATTGTCATTTAGCTTAGCATTAAATTAGCTACAAATCAGAAGTTAGCAAATATGTAAATAATTTCATCGACGAGCGTTAATAATTTATATCTTAGCGCTCTTACAAAACAGGATTGCCTTTGAAATACTTAGAAAGTATACTTGTAAACTTTGCAAATTGGATATGGGGAATGCCACTTTTGATGCTTCTTATGGGTGGCGGATTGTTTTTTGTTGTTTATTCTCGTTTTATTCCTTTCAAATACTTCTTTCATGCCATCGATGTACTTCGTGGAAAATATGATGATCCGAATGACCCGGGTCAGATCAACCATTACGAAGCGCTTTCAACAGCTCTTGCCGCCACTGTAGGCATGGGGAATATCAGCGGTGTGGCCGTGGCTATAGCTGTAGGTGGGCCGGGAGCCATTTTCTGGATGTGGATCAGCGCCTTTGTAGGCATGGCTACCAAATTTTTCACCTGTACACTTTCTATTTTATACCGCGGCAAGGACTCTGCCGGCGAAATTCAGGGTGGCCCCATGTATGTGATCATGGAAGGGCTTGGCAAAGGCTGGAAGCCACTGGCGGTTATGTTTGCCGTATTCGGGCTTATAGGTTGCCTGCCGATATTCCAGGCCAATCAGCTCACACAGGCTATTCAGGATATCGTGTTAATACCCAATGGCATCAAAGGTAATGTAATAGACTACGGCCCACTTCACTTTGTTGACACCGACCTTTATGTAGGGCTCGTTATTTTGGTTTTTGTTTGCCTGGTAATATTCGGAGGGATCAAAAGAATTGGTAAAGTAGCCGGAAAGATGGTGCCCATAATGGTAGTGTTATACTTCATTTCGGTGGTTATCATTCTTCTGATCAATATCAGTGATGTACCTCGTTACATCGGCATGATTATTACCAATGCCTTTACTGCGGATAACTATAATGGTGATGCTTTACTTGGCGGAGCACTTGGAGGGTTAATCGTACTGGGTGCAAGAAGGGCTGCTTTTTCTAATGAAGCCGGTATAGGTACTGCTCCTATGGCACATGGCGCAGCCAAAACCATGGAACCGGTACGAGAAGGACTGGTAGCTATGTTAGGGCCATTTATTGATACCATAATAGTGTGTACACTTACTGCTCTGGCTATCCTCATTACCGGAGTTTGGCAAACCACCGACAGCAACGGTGTGACGCTTACCGCCAACGCCTTTGAGTCTGCATTTCCTGGATTTGGTCATTATATTCTCATGGTTTGCATTTTAATTTTCTCCATAACTTCCTTATTCTCATACTCTTACTACGGAACCAAGTGTATGAGCTTTTTAATTGGTGCAGACAAAAGCCACTATTACAACTATATCTACGTAGTGACCATATTGTACGGCGCTATCTCTTCTCTGGCCGCTATTATCAGTTTGATAGATTCAGCTTTTGCGTTGATGTCTATCCCTACGGTAACTTCGGCTTTGATACTGGCACCGAAGGTTAAAAAGGCTGCTGATGAATATTTTAGGCGTCTTAATACAAAGGGCTAGCAATATATTGTGGGTAAATGGTAGCCCTTTTCTGGATAATTTTATAATTTGTTATTACACTTACAATTAACATGAAAAAGCTGCTACTGATTTTTATTGGCCTGTGTTCATTCTCTTTCGTATCTGGCCAGGGTTGTAGTGATGCCGGCTTCTGTACTATGGGTGCTATGAGTCCGGGACAGGTCTACACTAAAAAGATCAATTTTAAATTAAGGGCCCTTGAACTCAACCAATACAGAGGTACAACCAGGCTAACACCTGTAATTAACGTTACTACCCTTGATTTTACCTTTGGCATCACTGAAAACACCTCATTTCAGGTAAAGCTTCCTTACCAATGGGTAAAAGGGAACCTGGGAAAAACATCAGGTATGGGAGATATTTCATACAGCTTCACACACAATTTCAAGACTACTGAGAACTACCACATCAACGCTACATTGGGAGGAAAAATACCTTCAGGAAAATCTGATCTGGAAGGTGATGATAAACCTGAATTTACCTCCGACGGGCAGCCTCATGACTTGCCTATGTACTACCAGGTCAGCCTTGGTACATGGGACATCGTAGCTGGAGCTTCTTATATCAGTAAAAAGTGGATGTTTGCTACGGGAATTCAAATACCTGTAAGCCATAACAATCAGAACAACTTCCAATATGAGGAATGGAGCGGGTATCCGGATCCCGGTTATTTGCGAAGTCACCACTTAGCTAATGACCTGAAAAGAGGGACAGACGTCATGCTACGTGCGGAAAGGGCTTTTCACTTCTCCAACCTGGATGTCAGGCTTGGCGTATTGCCTATTTTCAGGATCACCAAAGACGAAATCACCGAAAATGGCGAGCGTGTAAAACTCGACGGTACTACAGGAATGGCACTTTCAGGAATCTTAGGTGTAGCCTATCATTTCAATGTGTATCATACCGCCAAGGTACTTTTAGGCCACAAATTTACTGACCGTGATGTGAACCCCGACGGGCTAACGCGTGAAAATGTGGCTTCCATAGCATACGTAATCCGTTTCTAAGATGCGTAGCCTGATTATCACAACTATTCTAACAGCAGCCGTTCTACATACCTCTTTTGCTCAAAGCACATGTAATGGGCTGAGAGAACTGCTGGATAAAGGGGAAATTGAGCAGGCTGCAGCCTTAGCCCAACAAGTACAAGCTACAGACAATGCTAACTGCAACAATCTGCTTGGTGAAGTATATCTACGAAAAGGCCGTAATGATGTAGCCCTGAACTATTTTGAAACGGCACTTGAGTTATCAAAAAACGGATCGGAAGACCAGGCTGCCAGCCTGAATAACCTTGGGTTGGTCTTTTGGAATACCGGAAGCAGCGCCAGCGCCAAAGAATACATTTCTCAGGCTCTGGCCATACGCAGCAAGCTCTTTGATGCAGGCCATGAAAAGCTGGCCGCTTCATACAACGACCTCGGGTTGGTCTCAACCAACCCTGATGAAGCCCTGGAAACTTACGAAAAGGCACTGGCCATCTATCAGGACATCTATGGGGAGAACCATCAGAAAGTAGCTCAGGCTAAGGCCAATATCGGCATAATATACAGGAACATAGAGATGTTTGGCGATGCCCAGAATTACTTCAATGAAGCGTTAAAGATCTGGCAGAACCTGCACCCTGACGGCCATCCCAATGAAGGCTTTATCCATACCAACCTGGGCAGAACATACCAGTTGATGAATAACCTTGGTGTGGCCAAAGAATATTATGAGAATGCCCTGGCTGTTTATCAAAAACACTATGGGACAAAGCATCCTGAAATAGCCAGAACACTGAACCTGATCGGCAACATCTATAATATTAAAGGTGAATTTGAACCTGCCCTCTCCTATTATCAAAAAGCCCTGATCGCCAATGCTAAGACTTTTGACAACCAAGATCTGGAGGCCAATCCTTCAACGGATGAGTATTTCAATGCCAACACTCTGTTGAATACGCTTTTTTATAAAGCCCAGGCTCTGGAAGACCTTCACCATAACCTTACCCTGAAATTCAAAGATGCAAAACTAAGCCTTACCACCTTGCAAGTGGCCGATACGCTGGTGGACAAGATAAGGCAGATCAGCACCAATGAAGCGGATAAGCTTGAGCTCGGGGAGATTTCTTCTCAGGTATACGAAAATGGTGTCCGCCTTTGCTATTACATGGCTGATGTGGCTGTAAAAAAAGACCCCTATTATGAACTGTCTTTTTATTTTGCTGAAAAGAGTAAGTCATCAGTTCTCCTGGAGGCCATTTCGGATGCGTCGGCCAAATCATTCGCCAACATACCAGATAGTAAACTGACCGAGGAAAACGAACTCAAATCAGAAATTGCCTACTATGAGCAAAAGTTGGCACAGAAACCTGAGGAAGCTGTAGCCTCCAAATACAGGGAAAGGCTTTTTACGCTTAAGCAGCGATACAATACATTTATTGCAGACCTTGAGAAGAATTACCCTCAGTACTTTAACCTGAAGTATAATGTACCGATACCTTCAGTAGCGCAGTTGCAGGAGACATTGAAGGAAAATCAGGCCATTGTCAGCTACTTTATAGCTGATCGCTCCAAAAGGCTGTATGTATATCAGATCAGCCCGGGTAAGTTCAATGCTTACAATGTACAGCAAACTGAGAACTTTGACCGCTACCTGAGTGGCCTTAGGAACAGTCTTTATTTTAAAGAGGATGAGATCTATGCGCTTACGGCGGATGAATTGTATGAAATTCTTTTCCCGGGCTCATTGCACAAATCGGTGGACCACCTCATCGTGATCCCGGCAGGCAGATTAGGCACAGTACCTTTTGAGGCCCTCCTCACCCGCTCTGCCAAAGGTTTTCCTTTAGATTATAAATCACTGGACTATCTGATCAATGACTATGCTATCAGCTACCAGTATGCTTCTGCTTTATATTATCAAAACCATTTAAACCTGAGGCAATCCAATCAAAAACCATCGGCCTTTCTTTGTGCTCCCGTAACATTTTCCCAGCTGGACGACCTTCCGGGAACAAACCAGGAGGTGTCTAACCTGCAACAGATCCTGTCGGGCAAGGGTATAAAGCCCGAGGTATACCTGGAAGCCAATGCCAGTGAGGAAATTGTAAAATCCAAAAACCTGAAAGATTACAGGTATCTGCATTTTGCTACGCACGGGGTGGTCAATGAAAACAATCCGGCTTTATCCAGAATATTCCTCAAGGAAAGTGAGACCAACGATGGCAACCTCTTCTCCGGGGAAATCTATAACCTTCAACTGGGCGCTGACCTTGTAACGCTCTCCGCATGTGAAACCGGCCTGGGCAAAGTCTCAAAAGGTGAAGGCATCATCGGGCTTTCAAGAGCCCTCGTATATGCAGGGGCCAATAACATTGTGGTGTCGTTATGGAGCGTTGCCGATACGTCAACCTCCGACCTGATGATCGACTTCTATGGCAACATTTCAGGCAACGATTATAGTGACGGACTGAGACAAGCCAAATTGAAGATGATCCGGACCGGTGATTTTTCGAAGCCATATTACTGGGCACCTTTTATTTTGATTGGGCAGTAGGTTATCGGTTATCGGCAAACACCGAAAATCCCCTTAAGGGGATTTTAGCACTCCACTGACTACCGACCACCGGTCATGGTCACCGATCACTTCTGACTCCGGTCTTCTGACTTCCAACCTAGCCACTCCAACAGTTTACCGCTCACCAAAAACTACTCATACCTCAACGAGTCCACAGGGTTCACTCTGGCGGCTTTTACGGTCTGGAAGCTCACTGTTATCAGTGCAGACAGTATTACTGCGGCGCCGGCGACTATGAATGTCCAGAGGGCGATGTTGTCGCGATAGGCGAAGCCGTTGAGCCACTGGGTCATGCCGTAGTAGGTTAAGGGCACAGCTATGATAATGGCAATTACTATGAGCTTGATAAAGTCTTTGGACAGTAAAAAGAATATACTGTTTACTGATGACCCCAGCACTTTTCTGATCCCGATTTCTTTGGTCTTTTGGCGGGCCGTGAAGGCCGAAAGACCGAAAAGTCCCAGGCAACCGACAATAATGGCCAGTACTGAAAATGAGGCAAACAGGTTCCCGAACTTTTGTTCGTTTTCATATTGCCTGTTAAAGTAGTCATCGAGAAAGAAGTAAGAAAAAGGATTGCCGGGGAAGGCCTTTTCCCAACTTGCCTCTACATGTTTAATGGTCTCGTCGAGGTTAGTGGTATTTACTTTCATGGAGTAAAATTCACCTCCATAAAGGGTGCAGTAAAATATAATAGGATCTTGAGCTTTCTGGAGCGACTCCTGATGGTAATCGTTCACGACTCCTGCAACTATGGCGCTCCAGTCATAACCAGGCACTACCAAAGTCTGGCCAATAGCATCTTCCGGTTTTTCGAAACCCAGAAGCTTGACCGCAGAGTTGGTAATGATCACCGAAGTGTCGGGATCGTTGGGGTATTGCTCTGAAAAAGCCCTGCCAGCCAGAAGCTCCATACCGAAAACATCAATGAAATTATAGTCCATGCTATTCATGCGAAGGGTCACCACCTCATCGTCCGGACTGCCATAGCGCTTGACTCCGGCCTTATATTCCCTCTTTTTGCCGGGAATGGTGATAGATGTGGAAACTCCCTGAACAGCCGGATGCTGCCCCAGTTGCTCACGGAACACATCAATATTGGATGAAAACGCCTGGCGGTCGCGTGGAGCAACTCCCGGCCGCTCTACCACCAACACCTGATCGATCTCCATGCCTAAGTCCATGCTTTGCATATAAGACAGTTGGTTGTAAACGATGATAGTGCCCGAGATCAGGGCTACTGATGCTATGAACTGGAAAACAACAAGTGATTTTCTTAACAATGCTCCTCTCCCCGAATTTCTCAACTTGCCTTTTAGAACACTAACAGGCCTAAACGAGGAAAGGAAAAACGCAGGGTAAAGCCCTGACAGCAACGTACCTAATACCCAAATCAGTAAACTGCAAAGGATAAACCACCCTTCAAAAAACTGAAAGAATGACAGTGAAAGGCCTGACGTCTGATTGAACAGTGGCATAACCAAAGCGATGATGATAAAAGAAAATAGCAATGCAGCAAAATTTACTATGGCAGACTCAATGAGAAACTGCCTCATAAGCTGACCTTTAAACGCTCCCAGCGCCTTGCGCACCCCCACTTCATTGGCTCTTTCCATGGCTTTGGCGGTGGACAGGTTTACGTAATTCACCCAGGCGATCAGCAGGATGAAGAAAGCTATTAAAGCCAGGGCATAGACATTTCTGCCGTTACCATTGGCTTCTGCTTCATCGGCCAGCTTCGAATAAAGGTGAATATCTGTTATAGGTTGAAGTTTCAGAACGTCCTCCCGGTTGGCCTCAATCAGGTCGGGAGAATACTTGCGGATCAGATCGGGCAGTTTCTGAGCTACCACATCAGGGTCAGTGCCCGGGTTAAGCTTTACATAGGTGTACATGTCCTTCCTTCGCCACGATTCATTGTAACGGGCCGGAGCCCAATCACCACGAGAGTACAGGGTCTCATACGAAAACAGCACATCAAATTTCAAATGGGTATTGGCTGGCAGCGTTTTGAATACACCGGTTACTTTGCATAATTCGTTATTGAAATCATCGTCTTGCAGGTGGAGCATTTTACCGATAGGTTCCTCCTCTCCGAAGTACATCCTGGCGTACTCTTCGGAGATAACTGCTGAAAGCGGTTCGGCCAGCGCAGTTGCGGCATCTCCTCTGACCATTTCATAGCCAAACATGGGCAGAAATGCTGAGTCTGCATACAGGAAGTGCCGGTGTTTGTACATAACCGGGCCGTTGGGTGCATCTTCATAGGTGATCACGAGGTTATTTTTGTAGCCCATGTTGTAAAGCCGTGCATATCCTGCTACCTCGGGAACCTCCTCCAACATGGCCGGGCCTACTCCGGGGTAGTTTTCCGCGGACTCCGTCATCATCTCATTGTTGAGATACTGCTCAAGAGTCACCCTGTAAATGTTTTCGGATTGAGGGATAAACCTGTCGTAGCTCAGTTCAAAATTGACGTACTGTACGATCAGTAAAAATGCGGCAATGCCTATGGCCAGGCCAAGTACATTGACAATAGAAAATACTTTGCTCTTCAGTATGCTGCGAAAAGCAACTTTGAGGTAATTTTTGACCATGGTTGTTGTGTTTTGAGTTTTATAGTAGACCTGCTTAATTAAAAGAAGTTACAAAAAATCCACAAAAAAACTTAGAATTAAGTCTTTATAAAATCAACACAACCTCTGTAAACCAAAGCCTTACAAATGACAGTCTGAATACAAAGATGGCTGTTTGTCTAATTCAAAAAGTACCTGGCCAGGACTTCTCCAACAAAATAAGCAAGGAATGCAGCCAATCCACCGAGTAAGAGTGTTTCCAGTACTCCTTTTACCCACCGGGTGTTGGTGACGATACTCTTCAAATAGCCGACAAACATGAGTGCGATACCAGTGGCTATGGAAGACATCATGAAAAGGTTGTCGGTGGCTATGTTAAAAATAGCAGCAAAAACATAAGCCAGCAACGGGATGATACCAATGATGCTAAACGAAACAAATGTAGCGAAGGCCGTTTTAAAAGGAGTTTTATCATCTTTGGTCATTTCCAGCTCTTCTTTCATCATGGTATCCACCCATATATCTTTATCTGCGGTTATGACTTCCACTACCTTCTCCAGCAATTCGCCCTCAAAGCCTTTGGCAGCATATATTTCACGGATCTCCTCTACCTCCCTTTCTCTAAGGTTATCTACTTCCCAATATTCAACAGCTTTATGCTTTTCAAAATTATCCCGATCGGCTTTGACCGAAAAGAAGTTACCTACTGACATAGAAAAGCCGTCAGCTATCAGGTTGGCAAATCCAAAGATCAGTACCCAGGTAAGGTCAGCACTGGCTCCCGCTGCCCCTGCCACTACGGCAAAGGTAGTGATGGCCCCATCAATACCACCGTAGACAAACTCGGCAATATAGTCTTTGTTGAAGACCCAAACCTTCCCTTCGTCGTGGAGTCTCTTTTCTGAAATCACCTTGCTCATAACCCCAAGTTAGCAAAGTCCCACGATTCCTCATTGCCATAGCAGATGTGGCCTGCTTCAATTTTTAAAGGGGAAGGAATATTGTTGTGGTATAACTGTCCGGTACCCAGCCCCTGATAGCCCAGTGCATTCAGATAGGGCGACATCTGGCAAACCGCATTGAGACCTATGTTGGATTCCAATGCCGAGGTGAGCCACCATCCAACCCCCATAGACTCTGCTATTTCTATCCACTCCTTACAGGAATGTATCCCTCCGACCAAGGTTGGCTTCAAAATGATATATTGCGGCCTGATCTGTTCAAGTAGCTGCTGTTTTGCGTCCTTGCCATACACGCCTATCAGTTCTTCATCCAGGGCGATATCCACAGGAGTGTTTTGACAAAGCCTGGCCATCTCAGCCGGCTGTCCGGCGGCAATAGGCTGCTCTATGGAATGCAACCTGTATTTGCTCAGGGCTTCCAGTTTATCCATAGCTTCGTGCACTTTAAAAGCGCCATTGGCATCGACCCGCAGCGTAATGTCACTTTGATAGTATTTTCTTCTCACATAATCCAGAATATCACATTCCTTTTCAAAATCGAGGCTGCCGATCTTCATTTTAAGGCAATCAAAACCGGCCTCCACCTTATTGGAAATTTGCAGCAGCATAGCTTCCATATGCCCCATCCAGATCAATCCGTTTATCGGTATTCTCATTTCAGACCGTACAAACCTATTGTTAAAGATCACCCGCTTACCACCATTCAGCAAGTCAAGAAGTGCCGTTTCTATCCCAAACCGGGCAGCAGGTAAATCCGCACCGGCAAGCTCATCGGCAATTCGGAATATTTCTTCTTCTGACGTGGGCAAGTCCATGCCATCGAGGTTTTCCAGGCATTTTTCGAGCCGTTCGCCCAGGTCTTCCAGGTCATCTATACTGAGCTTTTTCAAAGGGCCGCACTCACCAAGCCCATACACCTCAGGCCGGGAGGTGTCCCACACCTTTATGATCCATGTTTCTTTCTCTTTTAAAACACCCCTCGAGGTGCCGGCATCAAACTTAAAATTCAGGATATACTTCTGGTAAGATGTTTTTAAGGGCATAACGTGATCAGATAAGGCCACAATTTGATGGATTTATCCCATTTAATCAACAACCTCACCCTATATTTGCAGCATGACAGAAAAAGAACTGCCTCCAATAAGCCTGAACGACTATAAATACGACCTGCCCGATGAGAGAATTGCAAAATTCCCTTTGAAGGAACGGATGAATTCGAAATTGCTCGTTTATAATTCAGACAAAATTGAGCATGCCGTTTTTCGAAGCCTTAGCGACTACATTCCTGAAGATACTGCTTTGTTTTTCAATGATACCAGGGTTATACCCGCACGCCTGCATTTCAGAAAGGAAACGGGGGCACATATTGAGGTTTTTCTGCTCGAACCGCTGCAACCTACGCGCGATGTAGCACAATCCATGTGGATTAAGGGAAGCTGCCAATGGAAATGCATGGTGGGCAACCTGAAAAAGTGGAAAGATGAGCAGGTGTTGGAGCTTGTGCTTCCTATGCACGATCAACCGGTGACTTTAAAGGCCCGGGTTGTAGATCGCAGCACACAAATTATTGAGTTTACCTGGGATGATGATTACACTTTTGTAGATGTTATCCAGGCTGCCGGTAAAATCCCACTGCCTCCGTACATCAACCGGGAGGTAAGTGAAGAGGACAAGGAAAGATACCAGACCATATACTCTCACCACGAAGGCGCCGTGGCTGCTCCTACCGCCGGTCTTCATTTTAGCGATCAGGTACTCGAAAAGCTGCAGCAGAAGGGTGTAACGCTTAACTACCTGACACTACATGTCAGTGCTGGCACTTTCCAGCCCGTAAAGGAGGAGAATGTAATCAACCACCCCATGCACTCCGAGCAAGTGGTGATAACCATGAAAAATATCGATGCCCTGCTGGAGAATCCCAAGGTGGTGGCAGTAGGTACCACATCTATGCGCACGCTTGAAAGTTTATATTGGTATGGAGTAAAAATATTGTTGAAAAATGACACCGGTTTTAATATTGAAAAACTCCTGCCTTACCAGTTTGAGGGGTCTGCTCTGCCCTCAGCTCACGAAGCTTTTGTAGCCGTTAAAAAATTAATGACTGAGACCAACCGGCAAACTTTGATCGGACATACGGAGATTTTCATTTTTCCGGGTTATGAATTCAAGGTATGTAAAGGACTGATCACCAATTACCATCTGCCCGGCTCTACACTTATATTGCTGGTGGCTGCATTTATTGGTGAAAACTGGAAAAAAATATACGAGGAAGCCTTAAATAATGATTATCGCTTTTTAAGCTATGGTGACAGCTCTTTGCTTTGGCCATCAGCAACTTAGAACCCTGCATCAGATATAAGAAAAAACCTTCCGACTTGAGTACATACAAAATAATCGCTATTTTTCACTATCAATCAAAATCAGGACTACTTGTATGACCGAAAAAGTCTGCCATCTACCGGAGGAGTTTAATGACGGCCATCGAACCGTAAGCATTCATTATTATGAAGCAAAGCAATCTTCCCTGAAAAACAAAGTAAGGTTTAGCCAGAATTTACTGTGCCTTTTACTCAAAGGTGAAAAAACAGTTTACAGTGCCACCGCTAAATTCTCTTTTGATCAGAGCCAATTGATGTTGCTACGACCGGGCAACACTTTAATGACAGAAAAAACAACAGTTGAAAATGCTTACAAGAGCGTACTTTTCTTCTTTTCCAACGATTTTCTAAACGATTTTGTAAGGATCAACAACATCCCGATTGACCAGGCCAAAAAAGCTCCGAACTTCGATCGTACAAAAATTCTCGATAAAGACGAGTACATCACCACATTTGAAAGATCCCTTCTGCTGATGGGCAATAAGCCAAGTCCTCCCTTAATTCGGTCTAAACTTAACGAAATACTGCTATACCTTTTTGGCAGATACCCGGATGAACTTACTTGTTTTATAAAAGAAGCACTGAGTCACAACAAGGATGTAGTCTTCAAAAACATTATCGAACGCCCTGATAGCTTTAACCTGTCTAATGAAGAGCTGGCATTTTTGTGCAACATGAGCCTGTCTACTTTCAAAAGGAGGTTTAGGGAAGTATACGATACCACACCGCGGCAATATTATATATCCAAAAGAATGAAAAAAGCAGCATTGCTTCTTCAAAATGATTTACGTCCATCCGAGATTTATTTTGAACTGGGGTATGAAAACCTCTCAGCATTCAGCAATGAGTTTAAAAAGCACTTTGGCACTTCTCCAAAAAGCTACAGGCCGGAAAAGCTGGATCAGGCGGAGTTTATAGGGAGACACTAACTTTTCACCTTTGTGCTTGACGGACAGTTGTTGACAGCAGTTGGCAAAATGAAATAACAATAGGCGCGGTCTACTAATTTTCAAAGATTACTCCACAGATTTTAAGCTTGCCCCGAAAAGTTGAGCCTGTAGAAAAACAGTCTGGACTTTTAGCGCAACTTTTTGAAGCTACAACTTCTCACTTTTGTAAAAACTAAAAAATGATAATTATGAGAAGTATTTTAATCTTACTATTTGTACTTGCAACTGTTATGGCCGAGGCTCAGACTTTTACCCTTAAAAGCAATGAGCTTACCGGACAGGCCACAAAAAAACAGGTATTTAACGGCTTTGGATGCACCGGAGAGAATATATCGCCTCAACTTTCATGGACAAATGCTCCTGAGGGTACCAAAAGCTTTGCTGTTACGATTTATGACAAAGATGCACCTACCGGAAGTGGCTGGTGGCACTGGGTGGTTTTCGATATTGACAAAGACACTAACGAACTGTTATCCGGAGCCGGAGACCCTGCGAAGAACCTTGCCCCTAAAGGTGCCGTGCAAAGTTTGACAAATTTTGGCATGGCAGGCTACGGTGGCCCTTGCCCTCCGGAAAACCACGGCCCTCATCAGTACGTTGTTACAGTATATGCCCTTAAAGTGGATAAACTCGGGCTGGACAGCAAGGCCAACCCTGCAATAGTGGGCTACTATCTGAATCAGAATGTAATAGATAAAGCCTCTATTGTGTTCTATCATAAAAGATAAACTCAAATAACAACCGGCAAGGGCAGTAGGCAAACCAGGATAAAGAAAAACTCTACCAAATACACCAACGCTATGAAAGGTAATTATCTGGAAAGTATCATTAAGCAGTTTGAATATTACAAACTGCTGGGTGAGAAGACTTTTGCTCAACTTACTGATGAGCAGTTGATGTGGGAATACACGCATGATTGCAACAGTATTGCCACTATCGTGAAACACCTGTGGGGCAATATGCTTTCCCGGTGGACAGATTTTCTTATGGAAGACGGCGAGAAAACCTGGCGTGACCGTGATGCTGAGTTTGAAAATAATATTGCTGACCGGCAGGAGCTAATGGACAAATGGAATGAAGGCTGGAAGTGTCTGCTTGAAGCACTTAGGCCTTTAAATGACCATGATCTTGACCGTGAGATTTTTATCCGTAATCAGGGGCACACGGTGGTAGAGGCTATCAACCGCCAGCTTGCCCACTATGCGTACCATGTAGGGCAGATCGTATATATTGGTAAAATAGCCAAAAAAGATAGCTGGCAGACCTTGTCTATTGCCAAAGGCCAGTCCAAACAGTTCAATACTCAAAAATTTGCCGAAGAAAAGCACCGGCAGCATTTTACCGATGAGTTTTTGAAGGGGAAAGAATACAAGGTCTAGCTTCTTTATGAACAAGGTATCCCGTAATATCAGGATACCTTGTTGCTTTATAATCACATATTATCTCAGCCGTTTGCAATATGCACGGCCATTGGCACTTCCTTATGGATTCTGTCGGCTCCATGCAACTGATCCACTTCCCGAACAAACTTCATTCTTTGATCTTTGTCAACCCGGAGTATCATTATTGCCCGTTCAGATTGGGTAACTGCTTTTAGTAAAAAACTAAAAAACAAGTTAAAAACAATCAAATACCTGACAATCAATGACATAAAAATAAACCCCGACATTTATCTGAGTTTGATAACGAAAAAATAAAAAAATCCAATTCGTTTGACTTAACATTGATCTACAATCTATCTTTAACATTTCAGAACAAGCATACACGAACATGTCAAACATAGACCTGGTTATTGAAGAACGCGCCGCCGATATCGGCAACTTCATGGTAGGCAGGCTGTTGCCCTTCCGCCAAAAAAGAGCTGTAGGCCCATTTGTATTCATTGACCACATGGGGCCAACCACTCTAAAAGACCATGAAAACTTTGATATTCCCCCCCACCCTCACATCGGGCTTTCTACCCTGACCTATTTATTTGAAGGAGCCATCATGCACCGCGACAGCATGGGTTATGAGGTAGAAATACAACCCGGCGCTGTCAACTGGATGACGGCGGGCAAAGGCGTGGTACACTCGGAGCGTACCCCAGAATACCTCAGAAATTCTGACAAAAGTCTGCATGGCTTGCAGATCTGGGTAGCATTGCCCAAAGCTTTGGAAAGCTCCGAACCATCATTCTCTCATGTTGAAGCCAAAGATATTCCGCACTGGCAGCAGGATGGTGTATCTATGAAATTGATTGCCGGTGAAGCGTTTGGCCGAAAATCACCTGTTCCCGTACATAGCCAGCTATATTTTTTAGAAATCAAAAGCACCAAAACGGCAACATTATCTATTGGTGAACACCTCTTTGGTGAAAGTGCGCTTTATATACTCGAAGGGTATATCAAAAGCGATGGCCATACTTATGAGCCTAAGCATATTCTGATCGCAAAGGAAAGCAGCCTGTGCGAATTTGAGATTGGTGCCAATAGCACGGTCTACATTTTTGGAGGACAGCCTTTCGAGGAAGAGCGGTTCATCCACTGGAATTTTGTTAGCTCAGACAAAATTCTGATAGAAAAAGCGCGCAATGATTGGAGCGAACAGAAGTTTCCAAAAGTACCGGGAGAAACAGATTTTGTACCGCTCCCTGAAGCTAAAAAATAACAAAAAGCAATTTATAAAAATGGATATTCAACAGTTTAACAGGGAAACCAAAGGCTTTTTCAAAGCTGTAGATAACGGCAAAGAGGCCGGGCGAATGACCTACTCATGGGCTGGTAAGGATAAAATGATCATAGACCATACCGAGGTAAACCCGGAATTCAAAGGTCAGGGCGTAGGCTATAAAATGGTACATGCTGCCGTAGACTATGCACGTGAAAATAATGTGAAGATCATTCCACTTTGCCCCTTTGCAAAAAGTGTATTTGACAAAACCGAAGAAATAAGAGATGTCTTAGTAGGATGACGCGGTTTACTGGTTACTGGTTACTGCTCTCCGTTCACTGTTTACTTGTTTACTGTTCACCGAATACCTGGTCTCAATACTCAGTACTAAAATCTAAAGACTAAAATATGAAGCAAATAGTAGCCTTTGCAGGAAGCAACAGCAGCACTTCTATCAATAAGCAGCTTGTAAAATTTGTTCTGACTTACTTTCCTGATTTTGAAACCAATCTTCTTGATCTGAATGAGTATGAGATGCCTTTGTTTTCGGTTGACAGGGAAAAGACAGGTTTTCCTGAAGCTGTCGGGCATTTTCGGGAGGCCATGAGCAATGCCGATGCTATAGTTTGCTCTCTGGCAGAACATAACAGGAGCTATACAGTAGCTTTCAAAAACGTGCTTGACTGGTGCAGCCGTATTGATATGAACATTTTTGCAGGAAAGCCAATGCTACTCATGACTACTTCACCCGGAGGATATGGCGGCGGTAATGTGATGAACGCAGCAAAACCATTCTTTCCTAAATGCGGAGCGGAAGTCATAGAATCCTTCTCTCTGCCATCTTTCAGACAAAATTTTGAAAACGGCCAGATCATTAATGAAACCCTGAAAAAGGAGTTGGAGGATAAGATTGCAGTATTTAAAAGCAGGCTGTAGTAAAGTCTCCGCGGTCTGTCCCCCGACAGACCATCTACAAAATGCCTTTTATCCAAACAGTTAGTCATATCCATAGCGATGAATTTACTTACGAGGTGGCTGTCAGGGGACAGCCTCCGGGTGTGGTGATCACCTTACAGGAAGCACGAACGGCAGCCTGGCAGAGCTAAACACCGGCTTTACTAAACTTGCAAAAATTTGGTAAAGCTGAACTGTTCAGTAACGCCGGCTGAGGGTAATAGCCTTAAAGCAGAGGTTGCTACCTTTCTGAGCATCGCCTTCTACCGGCAATGGTCTCCTGCCATAATTAAAGATTGTAGCTTCGAATACCGTAGAGTCCTCTGCGAGAGACTCTACTGGAAGTAATATTGCAAAAGTGAAGAAATTCCGCCCCTTCGGGGTTTGCTTCTTATTTGGCTAGTTACAAAGGCTACACCTTTTGCTGATAGATAGCGCCCTCTCAGGGCTGAAGTTGTACTTGTACAGTATCGACACATCTCTATGGCCTTTCTCCTCTCCTCCGTGGTCTGTCCCCTGACAGATCATCCTCTATACATCTCTTTTATTTGCAACCAATTTATGGGTTTACAAGGCGGCTGTCGGGGGACAGTCCCCCAGGTGTGAATGAAAACAGAAGCCATTCCACCATCCACTGCAAAACATGTTATCCACTGCACTGTTAATTTTATATGCAGTCACTCAGACATATGGCCCATAAAGCCGACAAAGCGGTCGATAAGACTAAGATCCGTATCAAAGAAGCACTTAACCTGTTTGACCCGGTCATTATATTTCCATATCATGGTTATGCCAATAGCACCAAAGCCTATATCAATGGCAGAATACTCGAAAAAGAGCGGATGATCCATGAGGATAATGAAGTGGAGGGTTCTCTCTGGAACAATATTTACAAAGTATGGAAACGGTATGAAAGTGATGAAGTACCCGGTGTGGAAATTGAAGGAGAGCTTTATGGACTCACCGCCAAAACAAAAAGCAACGAAGAAGGTTACTTCATGCTGGTTTTTGATTTGGAAGGACAGCAGTTGAAAGATGGATGGCACAAGGTGAAACTACGGATTACTGATATGCCTTATGACCTGAAATATGAAGAAATCGCTGAAAGCGCCATACAGGTTTGCAATCAGCAAAACTGCTTTGGGATCATTTCTGATGTAGATGATACGATCATCAAGTCAGATGCCATGCATACCATAAAAAAACTGCGCATCATGCTCACGAAAGATGCCAAAAGCAGAGTGGCCTTTGATGGTGTAGACCACCTCTACCGCAATTTGACAGCCGATGGCAAAAACCCGCTATTTTTCGTTTCCGGTAGCTCCTATAACCTGTATGATATGTTGGTAAGCTTCTGTGAGCATCAATCCATACCACGGGCGCCATTCTTTCTTCGCAATATCGGGCTTGACCCCACAAAATGGTTTAAACAGGATACGGACGAGTACAAAAAAGAGCATATTGAGCACCTCTTTGAGGTTTTCAATAACCTGTCATTTATCTGCATCGGAGACAGTGGACAAAAAGATCCGGAAATATATCTGGACCTGTACAAAAAGTACCCTGGCCGCATCAAAGCCATATACATCAGGCATGTGCATACAGACCATCGGAAGCAGGCTCTGAAGGAAATGGCCAACTCCACAGACATTCCCTTCCTCATCATGAGCGACTCTAAGGATGCCCTTGATCATGCCACGGCACAAAGCTGGGTTTAGGCAAGCGCTTTACCATGCGAGACATTTTATCATTCATTTTAGTAATTTAGCTCCGCAAGCTAATATACCACCTCTTTAATCATCGATATCGATTATGAGTTTCCTGAAAGCAGAATGGGGAAAGCTGGCACTTGCCAACTATGAAACAGATCCCGGCATACTTAAACGATACGTTCCCCAAGGCACGGAAATTGACTTATGGAATAATACCTGCTACGTCAGCCTAGTAGGTTTCATGTTTGTCAATACGCGTCTGCTCGGCCTCCCTATCCCATTTCACCGAAACTTTGAAGAAGTCAACCTCCGGTTTTATGTTCGCCACAAGCAGAAAGGTGAATGGAGACGAGGAGTAGTCTTTATCAAAGAAATAGTGCCAAAGCATGCCATTACTGTCGTGGCTAATACCATTTATAAAGAGCACTATCAAACCATGCGTATGTCGCATGAGTGGCAGGAGCTTAAAAAATACCGATCGGTATGGTACGCCTGGGAATATCAGAATAAAGTCAATTCTTTGATGATCAAAGCGGACCTGCTGCCGCATGAAATTGCAGCAGGTTCGGAAGAAGAATTTATTACAGAGCATTATTGGGGCTACACTAAGGTAAACAATCATAGTACCATGGAATACGAAGTACGGCATCCACGGTGGAATGCTTACAAAGTCAATGAATACGAGATCAACGTGGACTTCAGAACGATATATGGTGAAGAGTTTGTAGAACTATCCCGGGCAACACCAAAATCGGTGATGCTTGCAGAGGGCTCCGAAATAAGTGTTGAGAAGAAGAGAAAAGTTGAATTTTAAAGCTTTATGGTATCTTCACTTGTGCTATCATATACAGTTCATTCGGTTATATTTGTCAGCCATGAAATGCTATATACTTCTGAGCTTTGTTTTTATACTATCCGTTTCATCCTGCAGCAACGAACAACCTGATAAATACTCTATATCAACCGAAGATGGCATTGTTCAGGTAACACTGCACAAACACAATGACTATAATGAGCTGGTAAGTATGTCTAATGATTCTGTTGTAAGCACATGGCCACTGCGTTACCCTGTATTTGCCTTTCAACATGGCGATATTAACAACGATGGCACCGAAGACCTGGCTGTGGGAGTAATTAAGCGTACAAGGTATGACACCTTGGTACGAAAGCGCCTTTTTCTGTTCCAGGTGCGCAACAAGAGCATCATACCACTCTGGTTAGGGTCATCCCTAAGTCACCCTCTGGTGGAGTTTGGGATCCTCAAAAATGAACAGGGAGGAGCTCTCATCAGAGCAATAGAAAAAGAGCCCGATGGTCAATACCTCATTGCTGAATATGAATGGTATGGGTTCGGCCTTGCCTTGAGAAAATATATCAGGCGTAAAATATCATTGGAAGAAGCTAAAAAATTTCACCTTCATTAAAGATTGTCTTAAATTGAGCCTCAAACTTACTTACAGTATATGACGCTCAATATATTTCGATTCAAATCAATAATAATATGTTGTTTATTCTTTGTTTTTTCATGTTCCCGGCAAGAAGAAAATAAGGAGCAGGATACAACAGGAGAGCAAGATAAAGAACAGGCCGCCGTTGAGAGCAGTGATGAAAGTGAAGAAACTGAAGAATATTACATAGACGAATTTTTACCTGAATTTGATACACTTACGTATGAAGAGCAAAGAGCCCAACTGCCTCCCTTTGATCTGGGGCAGGACCTTTCTGGCAAAACACTGGAAGAGCTCCGTATAATCAGAAATACCATTCCCGCACGTTACGGATACCTTTTTATGAAAGCCGATTTGAGGGGATACTTCCTTTCCAAAGGCTGGTATGTAAATCTTATGCATGCTCGATGGTATGGGAACTGCAAATATAGCGGCCTGCAACCGGCCCCTCCTATCGAATATACTCCGGAAGAAATTGCTTTTATGGAAAAGGTCAAAAACCTGGAAGATCAATGGAAGCAGGAAAATTATATAGAAAAAAACGGACTTAAATATCCTAACGTAAACAATATCATTAACCGCTGGCAGTACGGACAGCTTCCTGACAAGCTGATCACCGCAATGAGGGAGCGTGGGTATGCTATAATACCCAACAATAATGTACAGCTATTTCACCTGTACGAACAAAATGACTACAGCCAGACGCAGAACTTTGTAACCACTGACCTTTACCTGCAATTGTTCCACATGCACTTTTCATTTATGCTGCGCGGACTGGAGGAAAATAAGTTCATACCTGTCCTTAAAGAATTGCTCTCAGGCTACCTGCAGGAAACTGACCGATTGGCCCAAAGCTCATCTTCCGAGGCAAAATCAGCCCTGGAATATAATGCTGCATTCTACGCCATTCCGCTGGCAGTTTTAGAAGATAAAAAGCCTGCCGTACCTCAAAAATACAGTGAAGCAGTATCCACCGAGCTGAACAATATTAAGACTGCATCCTCCTCCCCTTCAAGTTTATTGCCGGGATATAAAGAGTTTGAATTCCCCTATGATCTATTCAAACCCAGAGGGCACTATACCCGCACTGATGACCTCAAGAAATATTTCAAGGCCATGCAGTGGTTGCAAACGGCGGCTTATTGTCTGAAAGATAATACTGATCTTAAAAGAGCAGTGATAGCTGCCTCTGTACTGAACCAGGGCCAAAACAAAACAGGCAAATCATTGCGGAGTTTATACGCTTCCATACTGGAACCCACCTCATTCCTTATAGGCCAGCCGGACAACCTTTCAATATTGGACATCTGCCGTATCATTGACGGAAAATACCAGAACATAGATGAACTATTAGAACCTGAGAGCCTTTCATCCATACTCAAAGACCTTGAGATTCTGGCTGCGAAAAAGAACGTCATCAAACCTAAAGTTGAAATGACATGTCCCGATAAAATCAACTTTATGCCGGCCAGATTCGTGCTGGACAACGAAATACTCCAGGAAATGACTGACCTGGATAAACGACCTTATCCACAGGGGCTTGACGTAATGGCCAGTTTTGGAAGTGAAGCAGCAAAAAATATCTTGCTTGAAGAACAGGATGAGGGCAAAAAATGGGGCCAGTTCCTCCCCTCTCTTCATAAAATGGAAAGCAAATACAGTAATTATGAAGACTGGGATGCCACGGTCTATGCCAAATGGATACAGGGGTTAACTGAGCTCCTTAAGCCGGATGACAAGTACCCATATTTCATGCAGTTGCCCGCCTGGAACAAAAAGAACCTGAATACTGCGCTGGCATCCTGGGCAGAGCTGAAGCACGATGCCATACTCTATGCCGAGCAGCCATTTGCCGTTGAGTGTGGTGGCGGTAGTGATTGCGAACCTCCTCCGGAACCTTATGTGCTTGGTTATGTAGAGCCTAATGTCAAATACTGGAAGTCTGCCCTTGAATTACTTGATCTGACTGAAAACCTTCTGAAAGAGCATGATCTACTGGACAATGGCCTGCAATCGAAGCAGAATGAATTGCGTGATTTATGCAAGTTCCTGCTTACCATAAGCCAAAAGCAGTTAAAAGGAGAAACACTTAGCGAACAGGAATACCGTACCATAGAGCTGATCGGCAGCTCAGTGGACTATATTACCCGCTCCATCATCGGTGTTTACACCTGGGATGAAGTATCCGGCCCCGACAAGGAAATATCGGTAGTTGCCGATATTTACACCAATAATCAGGGCGAAAAAGCAGGGATATTGCATGTAGGTGTAGGCTACGCCAATGACATCTATGTGCTCGTGGAAATTGAAGGCTATCTGTACATTACCAAAGGTGCCACTTTCAGCTATTACGAATTCCCGCAACCACTGAACCAAAGGCTCACGGACGAGCAATGGCAACAAATGCTGCAGAAAGGAAAGCGTTACCCGTTACCTCCATGGATGGATGAGGTGATCCTTGACCTTAACAAAACGATAAAACCTGAAATCCAGGAGTATCTTTATAGTTCAGGTTGCTGATGCCATACAAGTTCTTCCTACTGCTCATTTTACTATCCTCCTGCTCTGCTCCAGATCGCATGGAGATAGTATTTGGCGGAGATGTAATGCTTGACAGAGGAATCAGGGCCAGGATCAATACCAGAGGACTGGAATACCTGACAGAAGATATCAGCGAGGTATTTGATCAGGCTGATTATACCGTCGTTAACCTGGAATGCCCTGTAACTGACCAACACACTCCTTTAACAAAAGAGTATGTGTTCAGAGCTGAACCTGAATGGCTATCCGACCTCCGTGACGCCGGCATCACCCACTGCATCATGGCCAACAACCACAGCTATGACCACGGCCGTGAAGCGTTGGTAATGACCGCTGAAAATTTAAATACCGCAGATCTGGTGCCGGTAGGCTATGGCCTAAGCCAAAAAAAAGCCTGCGAACCGGTTTTGTTGCAAAAAGGTGATATAGAAGTTGCCATTTTCGCCAGTGTCACCCTCGGGCTGGAAGCCTGGATGTATCTGGAAGACTCCCCCGGTATGTGCCAGGCTACTATTTCCGACCTGTCAAAAAACATCCGGGAATACAAAAAGCAATTTCCTCAAAGGCTTGTAGTCGTTACCCTCCATTGGGGTGCCGAGTACCACCAAACCCCTACCTCCATACAGCGCGAAGATGCAAAAAAACTGATCCACGCAGGTACTGACGCCATTATAGGCCACCACCCACATGTAATCCAAAGCTTTGAATATATAGAAGGCAAACCCGTGTTTTACAGCATCGGCAACCTCATATTTGACAACCCCAACCCCAAAACCCATGAAGGGATACTGGTAAAGCTAACTTTTGAAAAAGACAACCAGGAAGTGCAGGTAATACCTTACAAAGCGGATAATAGTAAACCTGTACTGATGGATGAGGATGAGCGGGAGGAATGGTTTAAACGCTCAGTTTCAATGCAAGGAACAAATTATAACGGACTTTGAGGAGCCCCTTAACTTGTATCACAAAAACCCAGTATTTATCTTGAGAATACATTACATTACACTTCAATACCATGAAAGCAGCAAAAAGCATTTTCCACTACCTCAGCTATCTCCAGTACCCCTTCATTATTATAGCACTTTTCTATGCCTATAAGCCTCTTATATCTGACTTAAACACGATTTGGGATGACTTTAATAAAGTGCTGATATTTATGGGATTAGGCATCAGCTTATCAACACTACAGGATACGAAAAAGGTGCAAAACAAGCTTTCAAAAAAAATATGGGAAAATCCAAAATACTCCAGAGTATTCCTGATCTATTTGTTTTCACTCATTATAATTGTAATCGCCTTCGGTTTATACTCTTTGCTATTTACAAACAATAAGCACCTTCAGGAAATTTCCTCCGGGGTTGTGGTCTTTGGAATTGGCCTTATCGGACTTCTTAAAACAGCTATTGAGATGGCTGAAAATCATAGAAAAGACCAAACTATTCCTGAAACGTAAGCCACTGATATATAGCAGTAATACGCACGTGCTTCTCCGTGCACAACCTTATGATCAAACACCACCACTTCATCCTGTACAAACCCTTTGGTTATTTGTCGCAGTTCGTCAGCAATCAAAACAAGCAGAGGAACAAGAAAATGCTCGGAGACCTTTATAACTTCCCCGAGGGTGCCATGGCTATCGGCCGGCTGGATGAAAGTTCGGAGGGACTGCTGTTGGTGACCACAGATGGTAAGGCAAGCGAGCAGGTGCGAAGCAAAGAAATTGAAAAGGAATATTATGCCCAGCTTGACGGCGAAATAACAGATGAGGCCATAGAGCAATTAAAAACCGGGATAGAAATAGGCATGGGAAGCAACGCCTATACCACCTTGCCGTGCAAAGCCTTTCGCCTTGACCTCCCTCCCGACTTTCCACCTCGCGCCAAAAAAATAAGGGACGAAAGGCACGGCCCGACCAGTTGGCTGTCCATAACCATAACCGAGGGAAAGTTCAGGCAGGTACGTAAAATGACCGCAGCAGTGGGCTTTCCTACATTAAGGCTGGTCAGGGTTCGTATCGGAGCTATTACCCTGGATGGATTGGAACCCGGGCAAGCTATAGAGGTAGATAGTTTCGGGGTTGACTCTATCTGATATTACGCAGGCCTCTCTGCTGGTGCTCTTAACTTCGGGATTCCGGATATTTTCTCCGCTGCTCTGCGAAAATTCCGGAAAGACGTGGTATGGGCTCTGCAACGCTTTTGTTATATATATCTGTTATTATTTCCCGGCGGATGTCTCTCGAAGAGGACTCCACGGCATTAGTGTGTAGTCAAAGGCCTCATACACAGCTTCTGGTCCGGGAGATCCTGAATATTTTCTATGAAGCGCGGCAATGATATTCCGTGTATAGAAAGAAAATTTCAGAATGACGCGTAATTTTTTGAAGTCCAATCATACCTAAATCACAGATTACTTCTCACCGATTACTTTTTCGCCTTTACCCATCCTTCCCAGCAGATAACTCAGCATACGCTCTTAACTTCGGGGTGACGCAACACAACAACCCAAACACCCCCCCTCCCGTAAAAACATCATTGTCAATAATCATTTTTAATAGTAGTTTGCTGCATGAAAAAAATACTCCTGATTGTACTTGCACTCATTTTGGTAGTTGCTGGTTATATTTTATACAACACCTTTGCGTTTCCCTCAAAACAAATAACTGTTGAACCTGCTCCTGAAAGCGTAATACCGCCCTCAGCCAAAGAGCATCTGGCTAAGGCGCTATCTATTCGCACCATCTCTCATGAAAACCCTCAGGACTTTGATTCGGCAGCTTTTTATCAATTCCGGGAATTTGTTAAAAACACTTATCCGCTGGCAGATTCACTTCTGGAAGTAACTTACATCAATAAGTTCAGTATGGTATACCAGTGGCAGGGATCAGATCCATCGCTTAAACCGGTGATCCTTATGGGGCACCTGGATGTGGTACCTGTAGCAGCGGAAAACCTCAAAAAATGGAGTGTTGATCCTTTTGCAGGCACCATTAAAGACGGGATAATCTGGGGACGTGGTGCGATTGATGACAAGATCAGCGTAATCGGCAACCTTGAAGCGGTCGAACTGCTCTTGCAGGAAGGTTATAAACCTAAGCGTACCATCTACCTTTGCTACGGGCATGATGAAGAGCTTGGAGGCCTCAATGGGGCTGTAGCCATCGTTAAACATTTGAAAGATAAAGGTGTGGAAGCAGAATTTGTGCTTGATGAAGGCTTTGCCATTACCCAGGGTCTGATACCCGGCACGGATAAAGATGTGGCCCTGATCGGCACGGCAGAAAAAGGCTTTGTTACTTTAAACCTTTCCGTGGCCATCGAAGGCGGACATTCATCCATGCCCAAAGAGGAAACCGCCATTGATGTATTATCCAAAGCCGTAGCCAAGTTGAAGGACAACCCCTTCCCTGCTGAAATCACACAACCGGTGCAGGATTTTATGACCCACATTGGCCCTGAAATGCCTTTTATGCAGAAGATGGCCTTTGCCAATCCTTCTATTTTCAAGCCGATGATCATCAGCTCACTGGAAAAGACGGCTTCAGGCAATGCCCTGGTGAGGACCACAACAGCGCCCACTATAATTCAGGGAGGAATCAAAGAAAATGTAATCCCGTATGAAGCGCACGCCTCGGTCAACTTCAGGATACTGCCGGGCACCAGTATTGCCGATGTGAAGGACTATGTAATCAATACCCTTGCCGATGACCGCATAGAAGTAAAAGAAGGCTCCTTCAACAGCGAAGCCCCGGAATCATCCAGTGCGGATTCCTTCGGGTACCAGACCATCCATACCACTATAAAACAGCTATTCCCACAGGCTGTGGTCACTCCTAATCTCGTTATTGGTGCTACGGACTCACGTTACTACTATCCGCTAAGCAGCAATGTCTACCGCTTTACCCCGTTCTATCTCAATAACGATAACATCACCACGTTTCATGGTATAAATGAACGTATCCCGGTTAAAGACTTTGAAAATGCCATCCGGTTTTATGTTCAACTGATTCGAAATACTTCTGATAATAGCAACTAATGTTTAAATTTCAAAAGAAATACTTTTTCCTGACCATCGGTCTACTGATTACTGAAATACTGATCGCCTTGTATATTCACGACAGGATCATCAGGCCCTACATCGGCGACCTGCTGGTTGTAATTTTGATATACACCTTCTTTAAAAGCTTTCTCAATGTATCTGTTACAAGAATGGCTTTGGCGGTACTTCTCTTTTCCTATCTTGTGGAAGCCGGACAATATTTCGGGCTGGTTTACCTCCTGGGCCTTGAAGACTATAAAATCGCCAGGATCATTATTGGTGTTTCCTTTGAATGGCTGGATTTGATCGCGTATACCGCAGGTATTATCCTTGTACTGACTTTCGACAAACCCAGGCCCATGAAAGCCACAGAACAAAACTGATAACCAAAGTCGCTATGACACTACAGAATTTTAAAATCAGGCAACTCAGTAAGAACGATGTCCATTTATTCAAAAAACTGGTTGAGCTGTTTCGTGAGGTATTTGAAGATAACCAACCTCAGTTAACCGATGCCGTGCAGTTCAATCCCCTGCAAAGGCCGGACTTTATAGCCTATGCTATTTTAAATGAACATGAGGTGATCGGTGGCCTTACCGCATACGAACTTGCTAACTATTATTCAGGTATCCCTGAAATATTCATTTATGATATTGCCATTAAAACCGCGTACCAAAGAAAAGGACTAGGCAAAATGCTGCTTCGGGAAATTATGAAATATGCCGGTGACCAGGGTGCAAAAGAGGTATTCGTAATGGCACACACCGAGGACCAGCAGGCAGTAGACTTTTACACAAAGGCCGGCGGTAAAGACGAAGCCGTGGTTAGTTTCACTTATAAACCAGTGAAATGACCAATCTGCCGTTTGATACTTTCCTCATTATTAATCAATCAATTATACTTATCTTGCATCTTTAAAACAGATGCGTTGAAACGACAGTTACCTGCTATAGTACTCCTTCTATGTATGACGGCCCCCTTTTTGGGAACCTTCACATGGCTGAGTTATGAAAAAAAACAGGTGCGCAGGGTATTAAAAAAGCAGCTTGTCGCAGGTATAGACAGGGATGAGCTGGTGCTTCTAAAATTCACTCCCGAAGAAAGCAGCAAACTACACTGGGAACATGACAAAGAATTTGAGTACAACGATCAAATGTATGATGTTGTAAGCCAAGAGGTAATTGACGGAGTAATCCACTACTGGTGCTGGTGGGACCATGAAGAAACACAACTCAACAAAAAACTCCAAAACCTGCTGACCAATGCCCTGGGTGGGGACATGGAGCGAAAAGAAAAGAAAGACAACACCCTTCGCTTTTATAGCTCACTGTACTGCTCACCGCTCAATGCACTATTGTTTCAATCTATTGAAAAGGATATAGAAAATAACTGGGTTTATATCACAACGGCATCTTTGTATGCCCTGGCCCCTCCAAATCCACCTCCCAAAACAGCCTGATTTTAAGCTAAGGTGCTTCTGATATTTCCACTGTAGCAGTGGTTTGCTGAAGCTATTTCAAAAGCAGCTAACGCATGAATTAGCCATGCTGCTAACGTATGCCTTTCATCTCAGGTGCTCAACCCTCTGAGGTCACGCTCCTGTTCTCGAAAATGAAGTTTGAATGGCATCATGAATTTTTATCTACCCAAAACATTACAATGAAAAAGTTAATTTTCTTGTGTTTGTTACTGGGTGCGTCATGCTATGGATACACCCAGGTAATAACCATTAAAGACAAAAAAACCGGCGAGCCTCTGGAGATGGTCGCCATAATGAGTAAACAACCCAAAGCCTATGCAACGACCAATTCGGAAGGAAAAGCAGATATTTCTTCATTTAAAGATGCAGAAAAGATTGTGATCCACCTGCTGGGCTATAAAAGGGAAACAAAAAGTTATGAACAATTACAAAACGAATCATTCAATTTAAACCTCGCTCATTCGGAGTTCACCATGGACGAAGTGGTGGTATCAGCCACACGGTGGGACCAGTCGGCATCGGAAGTGCCGTCAAAAATAATTGCGATCTCTCAGGAAGAGGTGGCCTTGCAAAACCCCCAGACCGCCGCCGACCTGCTGAATATATCGGGCAAGGTATTTATCCAAAAGAGCCAGCAGGGAGGTGGAAGCCCTATGATCCGTGGCTTTGCCACCAACCGGCTACTTTATAGCGTAGATGGTGTAAGAATGAACACGGCCATATTCCGGGGAGGCAACCTGCAAAATGTAATTTCTCTGGATCCATTTGCCATTGAAAATGCAGAAGTGCTTTTCGGACCCGGATCGATCATCTACGGTAGTGATGCCATTGGTGGTGTGATGAGTTTTCAAACGATTACTCCTCAATTGTCACAATCTGACAATCCGCTCATTACAGGAAAAGCGGTAACCAGATACTCTTCTGCCAACGATGAAAAAACAGGGCATTTTGACATCAATGTGGGCTGGAAGAAATGGGCATCGGTAACCAGTATCAGCTCCAACAATTATGGAGACCTGCGTATGGGCAGCCACGGGCCTGACGAATACCTGCGGCCTTTTTATGTACAGCGACAGGACAGCATGGATATAATTGTTACCAACGACGATCCGCAGCTCCAGGTGCCTTCAGGATATACGCAGATCAATATGATGCAAAAACTCCGGTATAAACCCAATGATAAATGGGACGTTGAATACGGACTCCATTATTCTGAAACCTCGGATTATTCGCGTTATGACAGGCACATCCGCTACAGGGATGGCCTTCCCCGCTATGGAGAGTGGGGCTATGGACCGCAAAAATGGTTGATGAGTAACCTGAACATTAGCTATTCGGGAAAATCCCGACTGTTTGACCAGGCTACTTTAAGACTTGCCCAGCAATCTTTTGAGGAAAGCAGGATCAGCCGTGATCTCAACGATCCACTTCGTGAAACACGGGTCGAGGAGGTGGAAGCATATTCAACCAACCTGGATTTCATCAAATCTATTAGCGAAAAAGCCACGTTGTTTTACGGGATCGAATTGGTAGAAAATGAGGTAACCTCCACAGGCATCAATGAAGATATATCCACAGGCACCAGTTCACCAGGGCCTTCAAGATATCCGCAGGCTACATGGGCATCGTACGGAGTATATGCTTCAAGCCAGTTTGACTTGTCCGAGGAACTGCTTTTGCAGGGAGGTTTGCGATACAACCAGGTTAATATCGATGCCACCTTCGATACACGCTTCTACCCTTTCCCTTTTTCTGAAGCCGAGCTGAACAACGGCGCTTTAACCGGAAGCATAGGTACAGTATACCGTCCTTCCAACACCCTGGTGATCAGTCTGAATGCCGCCACGGCATTCCGCTCTCCCAATGTTGACGACATGGGTAAAGTTTTTGATTCGGAGCCGGGTTCGGTAGTAGTCCCTAATCCTGATCTTGATCCCGAATACGCCTATAACCTTGATCTGGGCATTGCAAAAACTTTTGATGATCTGCTTAAAATAGATGTTAGTGCCTATTATACAAGCTTGCAGAATGCTCTCACCCGCCGCGATTACACCCTGAACGGTGAGGACAGTATCATGTATGACGGCACCCTTAGCCAGGTACAGGCGATCCAGAATGCTGCTACGGCCCACGTTTATGGTGTACAGGCCGGCTTTAAACTTAATTTGCCCGATGGGTTTGAGTTATCATCCGATTTCAGCTACCAGAAAGGTACCGAGGAGCTGGACAATGGAGAGGAAAGCCCTTCAAGACATGCAGCTCCATGGTTTGGTGTAACAAGGCTTGCTTATAAGTTTGACAAACTCAACATGCAACTTTATACTAATTATAGTGGTAAAAGAGAATTTGATGACCTTCCGGAAGAAGAGCAGGGAAAAACTGAGATCTATGCCATTGACGACGACGGCAACCCGTATTCACCGGGATGGTACACTTTAAATTTCAAGGCTAACTATGAACTTACTGACCACCTGTCTGTAAGTGGAGGCCTGGAAAACATCACAGACCAAAGGTATCGTCCTTACAGCTCAGGAATAGTTGCACCGGGAAGGAATTTTATTCTCTCCCTCAGAGCCAACTTTTAATCGCTTTCAGAATCCCGCCGGTATGCCGGTGGGATTCTTTTTGGGTGCTATTGAATCCATTGCTATTTCATTCAGTTTGCCAACTGCTTTTGCGGATAGCCATCAACTGTCTATGCTTCCCCTTAGATTCAGTTTGCCCTGGTAAGCCTCCATACATTTCCGTTTCCCTGGTCTGTAAGTACATATATAGAGCCATCCGGCCCCTGTTCCACATCACGAATACGGGCTCCAAGGTCTATCCGCTCCACCTCTTTTGCCTAACCACCGCTCACAGTCACTCTTACAATGCCTTGGGCTGTAAGCCCGCCTATCAGTGCACTTCCTTTCCATTCTGAAAACATATCTCCCGTATAGAACCGCATACCTGAAGGTGATATCACCGGCGTCCAGTGCATCAGGGCATCGGTAAAACCGGGCTTTGTGGGTGGGTCAGGTATGTCGGTGCCATCATAATTTTCACCCCAGCTTACAACAGGCCATCCATAGTTTTCACCTTTTACCGGTTGGTTAAGCTCGTCACCTCCCCTCGGCCCCATTTCCGCTATCCATAGCCTGCCCGATGCCGGGTCAATGTCAGCACTTTCTATATTACGGTGCCCGTAAGACCAGATCTCTCCCCTGGCATTTTCCTGACCGATAAACGGGTTATTGTCCGGCACTGACCCATCTTTATTGATGCGTACAATAGTGCCTAAATGATTGGAAAGATCCTGTGCCGGATCAAATTTGAAGCGCTCTCCCATGGTAAGGAAGAAACTATTATCGCTATCAAAAACTATTCTTCCTCCGAAATGGTTTTCACCATCCACTTTAGGCTCCTGCCTGAAAAGCACCTCAAAGCCGGTAATGGTATTTCCTTGAAGTTTACCTCTGCCTACCGCTGTGGAGGCCGTGCTGTTGTCTCCGGGTTCGGCATAAGATAAATAGACGTACTTATTATCTGAAAATTCAGGGTCAAGCGCCACGTCCAGTAATCCACCTTGTCCTTTAGCAAACACTTCGGGAACTCCCTGCAACGGTTCTGAAAGCGTATTGTCATTATTTAAAATGCGTAAATCTCCGGCACGCTCAGTTACCAGTAAACGTCCATCAGGCAGAAAGGCCATTCCCCAGGGATGGTCAAGGCCATCGGCCAGATTTTCTACCTTTATTTGCCCTGCCTCAGTTTGTACCTGATCCTGGGAGCAAGCAGAGCCGAAAAAAAGAGCGAATATAAGTGCTATCGACACGTACTGCAACAAGTGTAGCAGCCATTGCTTACCAGACTTTTTCATGGATGTTTATCTGTTTAAATGATCTGTCTTTTTTGAGAATGCTATCACTTAAACAAGGTGCTGCCTGTTAAGTTTAGACAAAAATAAAAAGGTCAATTCTGATATTGCACATAGATGAAACTTTCCTATATTTCCTGCATATTATTAGGGCCAGCAAGGTCTGATAAACTTCCTTTTACTGAGGCAGAACAATTTCAAACAACTTCTGTTTTAGAAGGAAAGAGCCATCAGGCCAAATGCCAGTGGTCTTATTTTAACGTATAGAGGGGTCAGCCCTCCTGAAGTAGAATTTAAATTGTGCTAATATGGGGGTTTTTGATCACTTGCTACAAGAGTTTGAGCTGCCGCTAACCAATGCCGTTCCAATATTTTCCCTGATACTCTTTATTATCTTACTCTCGCCTATTTTATTAAAAAAAATAAAGGTCCCAGGTATTATAGGTTTGATCATTTCAGGAGTTATTATAGGACCCCACGGCCTGAATATACTTGAACAAAACTCAGCAATTAACCTATTCTCAACCATCGGGCTGCTTTACATCATGTTTATTGCTGGTATTGAGCTTGATATTTATGAATTTAAACGAAACAAGTATAAAAGCCTGGGTTTTGGTTTCTTCACTTTTATCATACCCTTGTCGCTCGGCATTCCGGTTTGCCATTATCTACTGGGCTATGGCTGGACAGCCAGCCTGTTGATAGCCAGTATGTTTTCAACACATACGCTTGTGGCATATCCTATTGCTGCCAAATTTGGTATCTCAAGAAATCAGGCTGTAGCAGTTACAGTTGGAGGCACCATACTTACCGACACTGCTGTACTCATCCTTCTGGCTGTAATAGTTGGTTCAGTGGAAGGTGGCCTCAATCCTCAATTCTGGTTAAAGCTGGTAGTATCATTAACCATTTTTTTGTTCATTATCTTCTTCTTAATCCCCAAAGTAGCCAAATGGTTTTTTCTTCACCTCGAAGAGGACAAGACCTCGCACTATGTGCTGATCCTGTCTCTTGTATTTTTGTCGGCATTTCTTGCCGAAGTTGCCGGTGTGGAACCTATAATTGGCGCCTTCATGGCCGGCCTTGCCCTTAACAGGCTTATCCCTCACTCATCTACCTTGATGAACAGGCTGGAATTCGTAGGTAATGCCATATTCATTCCATTTTTCCTGATCAGTGTGGGTATGTTGGTAGACCTAAAAATCCTTTTTCAGGGCCCTACAGCTATTATTGTAGCGTTGACCCTGTCCATCGTAGCCCTGGCCGGAAAGTTCGGCGCAGCCCTGGTAACCCAGAAGGTCTACGGATATTCGGCAAACCAACGCAAATTGATATTTGGCTTAAGCAGTGGCCATGCAGCAGCTACGCTGGCTGTTATATTGGTTGGCTACCGGGCAGATATTATCGATGAAAACATCTTGAACGGAACAGTTATTTTGATCCTGATAACATGCATAATCGCCTCGTTTGCAACGGAAAGTGCTTCAAAAAAGCTCATCCAGGAGCGGAAGGCCTTACCGGATGAAGAACATGAAATTACAGCCCATGAAGAAAATATAATAATCCCTATCGCCAACTTCGATAACCTTGAATCACTTGTCGACCTCGTAATCTTATTAAAAAGCAAACAACGTCCATCTGTCATTCATATTCTTTCCGTAGTGAAGTACGATGATGATGCAGAGCAGAAAATGCAGAAGATTAAGCGCGATCTTAATTATTTTGTCAGGTATGCCTCTGCATCAGAAACAAACCTTAAAACCGTGGTTACTTTTGACCTTAACTCCGCCAATGGCATAATAAGAATCAGCAGGGAGATCATGGCTAATATAATAGTTATGGGGTGGCCCAAGAACAGGACATTCCTAAGCAGAGTATTTAACCAGACAGTTGAAAGTATCATAAACTCTACCGACAAAGCAATTCTGTTTTGCAACATTCACGGTACACTCAACACTACCCGGCAAATTAAAGTACTTTGCCCACCGCACGCAGAACTGGAGCCCGGATTTCATCAATGGCTGAGCAAGATCAATATTTTAAGATCAGAATTGCGCACGAAGCTTTTATTCTTCTGCAACGGGCAAACGCAGGCAGCTATTAAAGGATCCGTCAAAAAGAAAAACCCTCCTATCACCTATTCACCGTTTGTTGATATGAAAGATTTTTTGGTATTGTCTAAAGACCTCAATGCGGATGACCTTTTTGTGGTTATATCAAGTCGTGAGGGGGGTATGTCTTATCAGCATGAATTAAAGAGCCTTCCAAAGAGGATCAATAAATACTTTACCGATTTAAATCTGATATTAATATACCCGGCCACTAAGATAGACGAAGCGGACCGGGTAAAAATATATAACTCTTCAAATAAAGGTAATGAGAGCCACGAAGAGGTGGAATCCATTACCTCTTAGTATTGCTTGTCATTTTACCTCTCTGCCATGTTCGTTGAGGTCAACAATCTGTATTTCAACACGTCGGCTTTCTTCTTTATTGGAGTTATCCGTTTTGGTAGCACCGTACCCTTTGGCGATGATCCTTCTCCTAACCACCCCCTTATGATTAATGTAGTCCAGCACGGCTATGGCTCTTTTATTTGACAGCTCTCTGTTAAATTTCTCATCACCTTCCGCTGAAGCATAGCCAGATATCTGCACCCCAAGTTCAGGGTATTTCTTCAGGGTCTCCAGTATCTTATTAAGCTCTGTATGATAAGAAGGTTGCAACTCACTCTTTGCTACATCGAAGTAAACTTTCACCACGTCCTTCAGCAAAGCCTGATCATATTTGGTAGACCTTTCCTTGCTTCGCATTTTTTGCTTCTCAGCCTCTTCTGTCACATACATGGTTGGCAACGAAAATATAGTTTTGCCATTTACCTCCTTTTGCTCAAACTTGCTTTCATCACTTTCATCATAATAATAAACCCTTGTGGCCGCCTCTACAACCCCGGCCTCATTAAAGTTTACATCTTCAATAGGATTTTTCATATTGATAAGGCTCACCAGGTAATCGATACCGGCCTGGTCTTCAGCTTCAATCAAATCGTTCATCAGGTCATACATATCAATGCTATCGCTTTTAACCAGGGTTGCTTCATGGGTTTTTCTGATATCGGTAACAGCATCCTCGTGAGTGTCGTAGAAAGCATTTTTAACTTCTACCTCCTGTCCCACAACTACTTCAAACTGCTTAATGGTTTTCAGGTATATCTTTTGATACAATTCGTAAAAGTAAGTTTGCCCGGGAATATTGATATTCAGAGTATATGGCAAAAAGCCCTCCGACTCAATGATCATATCGTAGTTTTTAGCCGGAGGTAAAATGATAAGGTAGTTACCCGTTTTGGGGTCCGGCTGGTACACAAAGTCCAGCTTCTTGCCAGACTCTACATCCACTATATAAATGGTGGTAGGCAACGGCTCATTATTCTCCCCGTTTAGTATTCGCCCTTTGATCATGGTAAGGGGTATATTGGCTTCTTCTTCAGGCATATTGATCGAATATATATCCTGGCCACCCTGGCCACCTTTTCTATCAGACGAAAAGTAACCTTTTCTTCCATCAGCAGTAAGCGTGAAGTAATTATCGTTTGCGGTAGTATTTATGGGATATCCCATATTTTCCGGCGTGGTCCACTTGTTATTAAATAACCTCGTTACGAAAATATCTCTGCCTCCCATGGTGTTGTGTCCGTCGGAAGTGAAAAAGAGGGTCCACTGGTCAGGGTGTATAAAAGGTGCATCTTCGTTATACCTGGTATTTATTTCAGGGCCGACATTTACGGGGTCTCCCCATTCTCCGGCTTCATTCTTAACTGATTTGTAGATATCAAGCCCTCCGTATCCACCGGGTCTGTTACTGGCAAAATACAGCGTTTTTCCATCAGGAGTAATACTGGCAGTAGTCTCCACATGTGACCTGGAGTTAATTTTATTACCCATAGTTACCGGAGTTGACCAGTCATTACCTGATTTATCTATGGTATACAGGTTACCAGTGCCTCCGGCTCCTCCGATAAAGATCAGCATTTTTTGTCCGTCAGCGGATATTCCGGCGGTTCCTACGTTGTAATCGGAAGCAATCCTGATCGGCTGCGGCTGCGACCAGTTACCTGAAGAATTATAAGAAATATAAACCTCTTCAATGAATTTATCTCCTGACCTGGTCTTACCAGTGTTAGGACGCAAAGCCGTAAATGCCATAACACTCTCATCGGCAGACACCACAGGATTATACTCGGTATACTGTGAATTGATGATCTGCCCAAAATTAATTACCTCAATGGCCTTTGGGCTGCTCATCATCGACAGGGCATTATTGGCAACTTCAAGGGCACGATTGACCTTTTCAATTTCTCCCTGGTCACCTTTAAGCATTCCTTTGTACTTACCGTAGTACTCCAGGGCTTTTTCGATTTGTTCATTTTTATGATAGGCATCAGCCAGATCATAATACACATGGACAGGTAATTGATCTGTCCCGGCATCTATTGCCTTTTCAAAGTAAGGTATCGCTTTAACCTGCTCTTCAATTTCGAACATATGCTGGTAGCTGACTGCCGTCCTGTAATAAACCACAGGATCTTTAACCCCTGCCTCGATAGCCTCCAGGTACAGCGACAACGCCTCTTTGTAGTTTCTTATTTTAAAATATTTGTCTGCATCGTATACTTTCTTATCCACATTTTGTCCAAAAGTGGTCGTTATGCCAACTAGCATAAACAGTGCTATTAGTAAGGTAACTGATGATCTTTTTCTTTCCATTCCTCTCAATTGTATTTCAATTTTTCTATAATAAAGCAATATCTATGGGATTTCAACATACAAATTTAATCATTTCTATTACATGTGTTTCCATTATTTTTTATCATTACCCGTTGGTTTATTTAATTTATCAGCAAAAAGAATCGTATTTTCGCTGTAAACCAATGGTTATCAGCAAATGATAGTGCCCCCATAGCTACTCATTTTTTGTATAATTGCTATTCCATTCTAATTATTAAATATTAAATTGTAATTTATTCTAGGAATGTAGTATGGGCTTTAACAAAAAAATCCTTGAGGTTTTAAATGTAGAAGAAAATGATGCCGCCAAGATATTCTTACTGCTTGGCATGGGTTTTTTTATCGGTATCTTCCTTGCTACACTGGATGTCGGGGCTTCTACTTTATTTCTGAATAATTTTGACGAGAAGGAGGAGCTTCCGTTGGCTATTCTCCTATCAGGTATCCTTGGTATTGTCACAACTGCCATATACAATTATTTTCAGGGCAGAGTTCCATTTCAAAAGCTGGCTATCGGTTCCCTGTTTTTAATAACCCTGATTCTGGCAGGAATGGAATTTGGTTTTAGAACAACAGAAGATCCTTTGCCATTATATTTCTTTGCGTTTACATTTATAGTACCCTCCAATTTCATTGTGCTTCTTATTTTTTGGGGTTCATTCGGCAGAATGTTTAACCTGAGGCAAGCCAAAAGGGTCATAGGCAGCGTTGATACCGGACAGCTCATAGCATCCATTATAGCTTTGTTTTCCATACCGTTCATGTTAAAATATATCTCCACACAAGAGCTATTGTTTGTCAGCCTGATCAGTATAGTGGGTTATCTTGGGGTGTTCTTTATTATCACGCAAAAACATTTATTTATAAAAAAGGGACATGAGAAAGCACAGAGAATAAACTATCGTATGATTATCAAAGACAAGTACATCGGCCTGATGTCACTCTTTGTCATCATTTCAATGATTGCCGTTAACTTCGTTGATTATTCTTTTCTGAACGTAACCACCACGCAGTTCAATGAAAAAGAGCTGCCAAAGTTTCTGAGTTACTTCGAGGCCACAGTGGTTATATTTAGCTTCCTTTTCCAGACATTCGTTACCGACAGGATCATTGCCATCTATGGACTGAAAGTTTCTTTGCTGATCAACCCGCTGCTGATCTCCATCTTTACCCTGCTGGCCATTCCGATTGGGTATACCTTTGGTTATTCAGGCCTCAGTGAAACATTTGTGATCTTCTTCGTGATCATATCCATGAGTAAATTATTTATAGCTTCACTCAAAGATGCACTGGATGGCCCGGCATTTAAACTGTATTTTCTGCCTATTGACGGGTCAGTCAGGTTCGACGTACAAACCAAGATTGAGGGTGTAATTACAGCTTTTGCAGGACTGATTGCAGGGGGTCTGATTATACTGATCAACAACGTCAGGGTATTCAGCCTGATCCATATCACCGTATTTACGTTGCCAATATTGGCTGTCTGGTATTTTATAACCAGGAAAATGCACCATAACTACAAAGATACCCTGCAGTCTACCCTTATTAAAAATAAAGGCAAGCACGGATTTCAAAAAGAATATTCTTTGGATAAAGTACTTGAGAATGAGATTAACAGCAAGGCCGATGAAAGTGTGCTATATGGGTTGAAATTGATGGAAAAGCTTGAGCCGGCCCTATTCGAATCCTCTATTATCAGGCTTAAAGAAAGTGACTCGGGGAAGATCAAAGCCTACGCTACCGAAAAACTCAAATCGCTCGACATTGAGTTTGACAGAAATAAGGAGCTCCACCAACTGGCCAAAAAAGCGGCCAGCGATTCGGAAGACTCGGAAGTTATATCTGTACCGGCAAATAAGCTGGCCAAGCTCAGTAAATCCATAAAAACTACAGACCGAATACTGGCGGCAAAGCTCCTCAGAAGACTGATCAACGACCATAATATATTTGTGCTGCTGGAGCTGCTCAGGGATATTGACCCTCGTGTAAAGATGGAGGCCATCATTACTGCCCGTAAGGTGAAGCGCCCTGAAACCTGGACTATACTAATTGAACTTCTGGACTCTCCCACCTATAGCAATGCGGCCTCCTCAGCACTTTGCGAAAATGGCGAGGCTGTACTTTTTACACTGGAGAGCGCCTTTCACAAATCCGGTCAAAGCGACCAGGTAATGCTGAAAATTGTACAGATCATGGGCAGAATAGGTGGCCCGGAGGCTATAGAACTACTATGGAAGAAAATAGAATATCCTGATAAAAAAATAGTAAAACAGATATTATTATCATTCCGGTATTTTAACTATCAGGCACAGAGCAGGGAAATCACTAACCTTACAAACCTGCTGGAAAATGAAATTGGCAAGACTATATGGAACCTTGCCGCTTTGATAGAAATACCCGGAAACGAAGTACGCTTTGATCAGCTCAGAAATGCCATTAAGGAAGAGATAAGTAACAATGAAGATACGATATACATGATTTTGTCCATCATGTATGACCCTCAGTCGGTACAACTGGTACGTGAAAACGTAGAGACCGGCACCAGCGATGGCATTGCCTTCGCCATAGAGTTGCTCGACCTCTTTCTTGCCCCGGAATTGAAGCCCAAGCTTTTCCCGCTTATCGACGACATTCCCATCCATGATAAAGTTAATCAGCTTCAAATCCACTTCCCTCGGGAAAGTTACAACCTGATACAGGTACTGAACTTTATCCTCAATAAAAACTACAATCAGATCAACCGATGGACCAAGGCATGTGCTATCCATTGTCTAGTCTACCTCCCTGAGTTCAGGATAAGTAAAGGTTTGATCGCACAGGTGTTTAATCGTGATAAGCTACTACATGAAGTGGCAGGCTGGGTGATGTATCATAAAGATCAGCATACCTTCGAAAAAATATCAGAACGACTGCCGGTCAAAACACAAAAGCTTATACATGAATCTATTCAAAATAACAGAATGCAGGAAGGCATGAAAGATGGATTCTTTCTAGGTATAGAGATGGTTATGTTCCTTAAAAACCTACCGGTATTCAACAATATAAAAGGTATACTACTTTGCGACCTTGTAGATAAAATGCATACAGCACACCTCAAAGGAGGCCAGTCGCTGCCTGTATTAAATGCCGAAGAGGAAGAAATAATTATTGTGGCCTATGGTGAAGCCCTGGTCATGCATGGAGAAAGAGACGTTCAAAGATTAAAGACCGGTGACGTTTTTGGTCATATTTTTAACCTGGAAGAACACATTGAAGCAACACATATAGTAGCCTTTGGAGATGCGGTGATCTTTCATCTTTCCGTGTTTAACTTTTATAATGTTATGGCCAACCATCACGAACTTGCCCAGGGGTTTATCAAAAACATTAATTATAACTACCAACTATCCTATTCATTAAACCAGGAAAATTAAAGCCAGTATGACCTTTAAGATTGACATATTGATTGTATACGCTGATGCAGATAACCAGCCCAATGATCACGGAAAAGGATGGGTTAACGAATTTAAAAGGTTCTTGGAATTAATGCTCATACAGGTACTTGGAGAAAAACCCAATGTACTGCTAAAATCTGAGCATGATAGTGTAACTGCCTCAGATATGAAAGAGGTAGGTACTCTTGTTCCGATCATGTCACCAGCCTTTATTGAATCCGGAGAGTGCCTTGATACCCTGGAAGAGTTTTACAAAACCGTAAATACTGAGCAACAAAGAGTATTTAAGGTCATTAAAAAACCTTTAACTATCGAGGAACAACCTACAAAGCTACGAGACCTTATAGGCTTTAATTTATATAACATTAACCTCGACTCGGGTGAGGCCACCGATTATGAAGACTTTTTTACCCTGGAGGCAGAGCAGGATTTCTGGATGAAAATGGTTGATCTTGCCTATGACATCCATGAATGCCTGATCTTGGTCAAACAAAAAGATTCACGGGCAGGAATAAAGCCTATTTTTTCAAGAAGATCAATATATCTTGCAGAAACCGGGCATGACCTTACAATACAGCGTAATATCATTAAACGCGAATTGCAAAGACATGGCTATAAGGTACTCCCCGACCGTAACTTACCCCTGAACATTACCAAACTAAAAAGTGAGATAAAGAGAGAGATAGAGGAAAGCAGCCTGTCGATACACCTGATCGGAAGCTCTTACGGTGAGATTCCGGAGGGCTCAGACCGCTCCATTGTTGACATCCAAAACCAGCTTGCCGCAGAAAAGAGTGCAACACTTAAAGATAAGTCTGAGTTTTCAAGATTGATCTGGATCTCCCCAAGGCTGCAAAATGCCAGTGAAAAACAACTGGCCTTTATTGAAAGTATTAAGCGGGACCTGTCCTCCACCGAAGGCGCGGAGATACTACAAACACCACTTGAAGATTTTAAGAACATAGTGAGAGAAGAACTGATAGAGGTAGGAATTGATAAGAAGCTTAACCGCCGTGAAAGCGGAAAAGCAGGTCAGAATGGCAAGGCAAATGTTTATGTACTTTACGACAAAACCGATGAGAAAGAAGTTGCCCCTATCAAAAAATTTATTGAGGATTCAGGGTATAACGTTTTGATCCCCTCTTTTAAAGGTGAGTTGCTGAACCTGCGACAACATCACATAGCGAACCTGCGTGATTTCGATGCGGCCATCATCTTTCAAAGCAATGTAAACGATCAATGGGTAAGAATGAAACTACTGGATCTGCTAAAGGCCCCGGGTTTTGGAAGGCGTAAGCCCATTCAGGGAAAAGCCGTTATAAGCACAAAAGACAAAAAAATGGATTGGAGCCCATATAAAAATCATAGCATTATGATCATAGATAGCATTGGTAAAGATGCCCTCAATGATGTAAAAATATTCCTTGAAGATGTTAAAGCGTAGCACGATGAGCGATATCGCGAAAGAAAAACCTAGCTTTACTCCCCGATCAACCACTACTTCAGTTAATCCTTTTCCAGGGTTAAGGCCTTTTAAAATTGATGAGAGCCACCTATTCTTCGGACGGGAAGGTCAAAGTGACGAAGTGCTGCTGAAATTGTCCAAACATCGCTTTGTAGGAGTTATAGGCCCTTCAGGAAGTGGTAAATCATCATTTATCTATTGCGGCGTGTTACCGATCCTATATGGCGGTTTCCTTACAGATACCAGTCCGGACTGGGAAGTTATTGTTACACGACCGGGAGCCGGCCCTATTGAAAATCTTGCAGAATCCCTGCTTCAATCTGATTCATCATACCTTGTAGCCGATCCTGAAGAGAAGAAGATCAAGAAAACCATTGTAACTACCCTCCTCAGGAGTAGTTCACTGGGGCTCGTTGAGGCGGTGCTTCAGTCCAAAAGAAGCCGGGATAAAAATTACCTTATACTTGTGGATCAGTTTGAGGAATTGTTCCGCTTCAAAGACAGTTCCGATGCCGGCACTGTCAACGAAACACTGGCCTTTGTCAATCTGCTGATAGAGGCTATTAACTACGCAGATGTGCCTATTTATATTGGCATTACCATGCGGTCCGACTTTATTGGTGACTGTGCGCAATTCCCGGATCTCACAAAAAAGATCAACGACAGCCATTACCTGATCCCTCAGATGACCCGGGAACAGAAAAGAAGAGCCATAGAAGGCCCGGTAGCTGTAGGTGGTGCAAAAATTACGCAAAGGCTAACGCAGCAATTGCTTAATGATCTGGGAGATAACCCGGACCAGCTCCCCATCCTTCAGCACGCCCTTATGCGTACGTGGAGTTACTGGAGCCACTACAGAGACTATGAAGATGAACTGGTTGACATTAAGCACTATGAAGCCATAGGTACAATGTCGGAGGCCTTGTCGATGCACGCCAATGAGGCTTACGACGAACTTAGTGATGCCCAGAAACATATATGCGAGTCGCTTTTTAAGGCTATTACTGAAAAACGCGGAGAGAATTTTGGCATAAGAAGACCAACAAGACTTGGAGAAATAGCGGCAATTTCTGATGTATCCGAGCAGGAAGTGATCGATGTTATTGACAAGTTCCGGGAGCCCAGCCGATCATTACTTACTCCCGCCCATCATGTGGAGCTTAACTCCAAATCCATCATAGATATCTCGCACGAGAGCTTAATGAGAATTTGGACAAGGTTAAAAAACTGGGTAGATGATGAGGCTGAGGCCGTACAGATGTACCTAAGGCTTTCTGAAGCTGCCAGTATGTACCAGGTCGGTAAAGCAGGTCTTTGGCGTCCGCCAGACTTACAGCTTGCACTGAACTGGCAGGCCAAGCACAAACCTACCCTTATTTGGGGGCAAAGGTATCATCCGGCATTTGAGCGAACGCTGGTTTTTCTCGAATATTCAAAAAAAGAGTTCGAAACAGAGCAGCGTATTAAAGAACTTCAGCAAAAAAGAAGACTTCGTAATGCAAGAATTACAGCACTTATACTGGCAAGTGCCACTGTAATTTCTATTATGTTTCTGATTTATGCTTTTATACAAAAAGCGGAAGCCGACTCTGAGAGGTTAAAAGCAGAACAAAATAAGAATGAAGCACTGGTCCAGGAAAAAATAGCCAAGGAAAACGAGAAGAAAGCTACTGCCAATGCCACACTGGCAAAAAAAGAACAGGAAAGAGCAGAACAGGAAAAAGAGAGAGCTGAGATTCAAAAGGAAAGAGCTGAGTCTGCTCTGGTAGAAGCTGAGGAGCAACGACTGAGGGCCGAAGCGGGTGAAACACTGGCAAAAAATAATGAAAAACTTGCTATTGACGCACAAAAAATAGCAGAAGATAACGCCATTATTGCCATAGAGAATGAAAAGGCCGCGATTGCTGCTAAGGCTAAAGCCGACCGTTTGAGGTATTTAGCTATAGCTAAAGCCATGGCTATTAAGTCGACACAGATGAGAGATGAACAGGCCACACTTAAGGGTTTGCTTGCTCAGCAGGCATACACATTCAATACCAATAATGAAGGCGACAAATATGATCATGATATATACGAAGGGTTATATGAAGCACTAAAATCATTGAAAGACCCTCTGGTAAAAAGTTTGGGAGGGCATGATAAGGGTGTTCGCGCTGTAGTATCCAACCCAAACGGCAACTACATTTATTCTTCTGATACCCAAGGCAAAATTCTGCGATGGAACCTGAAGGAAACAAGCAGAGTGGCCGACACCATCAGAAATAATAAGTCCGGCAGGATCATCAGAGCTCTTGCCGTAAGCAGTGATAACAAATGGCTGGCAGCAGGTGGCGAATTTGAAAAAGACAATAAAGGTTCGTTCCTGGAGCTGTTTGACCTGAGCAATATAAAAAGTGCCCCTAAAAAGATCAGCGGCTTTGAGGGTGATATCTGGAACTTATTGTTCACCCCTGATAATAAGGGATTAATTGCCCTGGATAATGAAGGTAAAAGTATAAAGTATAGCGACCTGACCTCTGTTAACGAGATTGTATCCGTACCCTTCAGGCTTAATGATATTGACCTGAGCAGTGACGGCAAATGGCTGGTAGGAGTTGGAAACAATGGTAAGGTAATGCTCTACGATGTTGAGAATAACTACAAAAGCTCTGAAATCTATAGTAACAACACCCGGCTGTGGGCTGTAGCCATAAGCCCGGTTGATCAGGTAGTAGCCATTGGAGATGAATCGGGGCTGATCAAAACATTTAGGCTTTTCTCCAGTGAACCTGTCAAATCGCTGATTGGCCATATCTCCCCTATAAATGACATCAAGTTCAGTAAAGACAGACGATTCATAGCCAGCGCCTCCAAGGATAAGACGGTAAGGTTATGGAACAGAGAAAATCTGAATGCCCAGCCTATTACACTTTCTGATCACCCCACCTGGGTTTGGACCATAGCTTTTAGCCCTGACGATGAACAGATTCTTGCCGGCACGCAGGAAACGGTAGTACGGGCATGGCCAACCAAAATAGAAACCATGGCGGATAAAATATGTGATCAGATTGAGCGCAATATGAATGATGAAGAATGGAAAACTTATGTGGGTGATGACCCGGACCTTAAGTATGAAAGGACTTGTGAAAACCTCCCATCAAACGAGTAAGTGTATGATTAGAATTTTACCATTAGCAGTATTTTTTTGTTTGATAAGCCTGTATTCCGAGGCACAGACTGTCTGTACCCAAACACTGAGACAGGCCCGTACCGTTTACGATGAAGGGCGTATTCACGAACTGCCCGCTTTACTGGAAAGCTGCCTGAAAAATGGATTTACCGATGATGAAAAAACTGAAGCCTATCGTCTGTTGGTTTTGGCCTATCTATACCTGGACGAGGCAGAAAAAGCAGACGAAGGTATGCTCGCCCTGCTCCGTCACAACAACCAGTTCCAAATCAATCCACAGGCTGATCCGGCTGAGTTTATTAACCTCTATAACACTTTCAGGACCACACCCATTTTTAGTTATGGAGTGAAAGGCGGAGGAAACATCTCCCTGGTTAACGTGATGACTAACTATGGCGTGCACGACCAGCGAAACACTATGGGTGAATATACACCTGCCCCCGGATATGTGGTTGGCGGCATGATAGAGATTATACTGAAAAAGAACCTGACCCTAAGCGGCGAACTCACCCTGGCAGGTTATAACTTGAATTACAACAATAGTTTCTCTAATGTAGATTCAGTAAACCGGTTTATTGAATCTCAGGAGATTACAGAAACACAAACCTGGATAGCCATACCTGTGACGGTACAATATCAGTTTGCAAAGGGAAGGTTTAACCCTTACGTTTTATTGGGAGGATCTGCCAACTATCTGCTGTCATCATCTTTTAAAGGAGAAACCCAAACCAGTATTGAAAACTTTGAGGGAGCCACCGTAGACCTGACAAACCAACGAAATCAGATAAATTTTTCTGCAATTGCCGGAGCAGGCATAAAGATAAAAGTTGGAAAAAACCATTTCATTACTGAGGCACGATTCAACTACGGCATTCTTAACCAGGTTAAGGAAGAAAACAGGCTTAACAATCAGGAGCTTATTTTTGATTACGGCTACGTGGATGACGACTTCAAACTCAACGGTATTTCTGTTTCACTCGGCTATTTGCTACCAAAATATAATCCCAAGAAACTCAATTAAGATTTAATGAATCGACTGTTTATTATATTGATCATAAGCACTTTGGCAGTTTCCTGCGCTAATGAAGAAGATGTTTCTGCCGGCGAGACAGAAACTTTCGTCAAATACTATGGTGGTATTAACTCCGATATAGCCTATGACGTGAAAGAAACCTCTGACGGAAGCTATATACTTTTAGGCACTACCCTGGCCGAAGCTGCAGGCGATGAAGAAATATCAAAAATCAGACTGGTAAAAACAGACGTCGATGGTAATGTGATTTGGGATAGAACCTACCCTGAAAACCAGACAGATGAAACGCACAACAATCTTATGGGGAGAGCAATCATTGAAATCAATAACGGTTACTTGGTAGTGGGCGATAGTATTTATGAGGAAGAAAACCAAGAGCTTACCAAGATGTTCCTCCTTACCGTAGACCAAAACGGAAATACCATTGCAGGCAAGAGTATCAGCTTTAGCGGTGCTTCGCTACATGGTTACACCGTAACGGCTACGGATCAGGGCAACTATTTTGTGCTGGCAACAATTGAAGGAAACACGGCGCCGGAAAACATGTACCTTGCTGAGATAAATAGTTCAGACCTTAGCGAGATCTGGTACCAGACCTATGGTATTGGTGATGATGCCAACATTTCAAAAACTATCATTGTTGATGAAAACAACAACGTAACCTGGGGTGGTACCACCACCCGGAACGGAGAAAATGACATCAGAGTCATAACCACGCCTCCTAACTCAAAAAATGCATTCTTTGATGAAACCATAGGCCTCAATAATGGTAAAAATGAATTGGGGTTTGACATTCAGCGCACCCCATTCGGCTATGCTATTATAGGGTCTACGAACAATACTACTGCCGGTGATCAGGATATTTTATTGACCCGAGTTAGCCAAAATGGTAAGCTATTGGGAACCATAACATTTGGTGGCCCAAGAAGTGATACGGGAGAAGCAATAACAGTAACTGATGACGGAGGTTTAATAATACTTGGCTCAACCGATAGCTATGGACGCGGAGAGCGTGATTTTTATCTTATTAAAACGGATATGTTTGGCACACCTCTCTGGACCGGTGGAGACGCCAACGGCAGAATTTTTGGCAGCGTTAATATGGATACCGGCAGTACAGTACTGGAAACCTCCACGGGGCATATCCTGGTGCTTGGCACTACTGAATTCGGAGACGTTGACACCATGGTACTTATCAAAACAGATAATCAGGGAAATATTTAAAAACAATAAATCAACCCGAAATTGATATTTTTCAACTTTAACTAACTGTGTTTGACCATAGCACGTGTTTATATGAAAAAGGCTTTATATTACTTCATCATCATATTTTTTATTTTCTGCTCCGCGGTGCTAAAAGCACAAACTGTTGACCTTTCATTATCAGCAAGTACAGGGTCAGAAGCTTCCTCAACAGTGATCACCGTTACTGCAACGGCCTCCGCTAATGTCACTGGTGACCAAACCGTGGATGTGAATGTCACAGGAACAAACATCACCGGAACCGACTTCACCCTTAGTGGAACAGCTATAACCATACCCGACGGCACAAACTCAGGTGACATTACCTTTACAATTGAAGAAGATCCCATATACGAAGGACCGGAAACAGCTATCATAACCATATCAAACCCTAGTGCCGGAGTCACGTTGGGCACAACAACGTCTGCAAATGTTGACATAGCAGACAATGAATCCCTTCCGGATGTAACTCTGGGAATTGCCGGCACTCCACTGGCAGAGAATGGTGGCATAGCCACTGTAACTGCAACCATAAGCCCACTATCAGAGCTTGATGTTATCGTGGACCTTGCATTTTCGGGAGCATCTTCGCCAGGTGATTTTACGGCATCAGCAACAAGTATTGTAATTACAGCGGGCAATGCCTCTGCCAACATGACGATAACCGGTGAGGATGACGCACTTGACGAAAGTAATGAAAGTGTAATTGTAGAGGTTAATGCAGTAACAAACGGCACAGAGTCAACTCCCCAGTCCGTAATCGCAATTATTAATGATGATGACCCTCCTGTTAACGTTAATCTGGGCATTTCAGGAACACCTTTGGCAGAAAATGGAGGAGTGGCCATGGTAACTGCAACACTGGCCACCGTATCAGGCAGAGTTATAACTATTGACCTGGCCTTTTCCGGTACAGCAACCGGAAGTGGTACCGACTATGATGCCAGTAGTAATAGTATAGTGATAAACCCCGGAGCCATGTCCGGAAGCATTACTCTTACAGGAGTTGACGATGGCGATGTAGAAGGTAGTGAAAGTATAATAGTAGATATTGATGCTGTCAGCAATGGGACTGAAAATGGCACTCAGCAGGTTACTGCCAGCATCACTGACGATGATGCACCTTCGGTATCATTCGATGTAACGTCAGGTACCGTACTTGCAGCTCCCGTAACTTCCAATATAACGCTTACTTTCAGCGAGGCCATGCAGAAATCAGATGGAAGCACGCTCACCGATAGTGATCTGGCTACAATGCTCACATTAAAATTCGATAATGCCGCAGGTACCGATGTTCCATTTACGGCCACCATAGATGCAGGAAAAACGACAGTCACCATCAACCCAACTGATAATAACCTGGGGAACAACTTTTTCGGATCCAGAAATTACTATGTAGCTATTGCAGGTGGTGCCATAGAAACTCAAGGCACAAATGTTGACCTACCTGCAGATAACTCGACCATTACTGCTGAAGTATTGGGAACACCCTCCAACCACCCGACCGCTTTTAGTATTACCAACACAACGGCAACATCCCTGGAACTGACCTGGACAGGTTCTGCCTCAGGTCAGTTACCCGAATATTACTTAATTGTGGCCCGGGAAACTTCCGGAGGTACATTTACCAGTGTTATTGATGGAACACCGGTTGCTGATGACTTTGACTTCTCAGGAGGAAGTGCTAATGGTGCTGTTACAGTCCTCCACCAGTCAGGCACAAACACATACACATGGACAGGCCTCGACGAATTTACTGATTATACCTTCAGAATCTACCCATTCACCAATTATTCTACAAGCGTTGACTACAGGACCAACGGTATGATCGCCGAAACATCCGGCATTACCGATTGTTCGGCACCTTCCGGGCAAGCCAGTAATATTACCTTTCCAGCCTTTAATGCTAATTCCATCCAGGTAAACTGGACACCCTCCGGCACATCCAGTGGAGCATTGGTACTTGTTAAAGAGGGAGCAGCACCAATCGCTCCAACAAATGGGACCAGCTACAGCGCCAATCCGAATATTACACTAGCAGAAGACATTGAATCCGGCGGTGGCACCTGGGCGGTTTTCCAGGGAGCGGGCTCTTCGGTAACAGTAACCGAACTAAACCCAAGCAATACCTATCAATTTGCCATTTACGAGTATAACAATACCAACCAGTGTTATAACCTTATCAGTCCAGCTAGCGGAAGCCGGGCCACCACCGCATCTGACAACAGTACCACCATTACCAATGGTTCTGGTGCTGTTACCATATCTTCACTGGCAGACACGGAAGGTGAACGTGTTGCCGCCTTTACATTTACCATCACAGATACGGGACCTGACGGAGAACAAACAGATATTTCTCAAATGACCTTCCGCCCGGTAGGTGGCAGTAATGAAATAACTGATTGGACACAGGCCATAGCAGGAGCAAAACTTGGTGACGGTGATGCGGCAGTATATGGTGACCATGGTGCAGCCATCATCAACAGTAACAGTATTATAATCCCAAATATACTAAGAGATGATGCTGGAGGGACCACCAACGAGCTGGGTGAAATATTCGAAGGAAATTCAAAAACTTATACACTCTATATATGGCTCAGATCTAATTTGGGAGGCACTTTACCTGCTACCATAGATGGCCTGCATTTTGCATTTTCACTTTCAAATGTTGACGTGATCACCGATGCAAACCAATCCGGAATGCAGGTGGGAAGCGGAGCCGGTACCTCAACAAACTCTAATGCCAGCGGTGGCACTAATAATGAAGTAACGGTAGTCGCTACCGAACTTCAGTTTGTAAATCAGCCTGGAAATACTTTTGTACAGTCACCTATGACCCCTGCGGTAACCGTACAGGCAGCAGACGATAACAATAACCGCGACCTGGACTACACCGGCTCCGTAGACCTGACTTCAACAGGTACCCTGGCATCAACTCCATCAGCTACTTTTACAGCTGGCTTAGGTACTTATAGCAACATTATTCATAGTGCAGCAGGATCAGGACATACGTTATCCACTACAAACCCGGCTCCTGCTCTCAGCAATGCTACTTCTGCAACTTTCAACATAACAGGTCCTGCAACTGACTCTGATGTAATCGCCAATGCGTCTTTTGTATCTCCTACAGATATTCTTTACACCAACCATCAGGCTGCTAACATTACCACAGCTGCAACAAGTCTGGAAATAGCAAGATTTGATGTAAGAGATGGAGGCAGCACCGCACCAGATGGTGATATTTTCGGTACACAACTCACTGATATCGCATTCACCATCAATAATCCAACCTTTATCAGAAGCGTAGCGCTTTATGTAGACAATAACCTGGACGGAAATTTTGATGATGAGATTGGTGAAGTAGCCCCGGTAGGCAATATGGTAACATTCTCTGCTCTTTCTATTACCGCTCCTGCTGATGGGTCCATTACTTTTGCGTTGCGGGTAAGCTTCACTACTTCTGTAATTGACAATACACAGATTAGCTTCACTGTAGCCTCGGCCACTGCCAGTTCTGCTTCATCAGGCTTTGCCACAGCCAATGCAGGAGGTGCTACATCATCGTTGAATGCAGGCGATAATACCATCGAGGTTGTGGCTACTCAATTGGTTTTTACCACACAACCGCCAGTGCTATACAGGCCTGATGTCAATGTAACTCCACAACCACAGCTTGAGGCAAGGGATGCTAACAATATTGTTGACCTTGACTATAACTCGGCTGTAACCGTCACTAACACTGATGCCCTTAGCATGATTAATTCTCCCACGGCATTTACAAGCGGCACACTTACTTTTCCTGCCAACTTTCAATATACCTCATTTAACAACAACCAACCCAACAATGGTGCTCTGACTATTGCAGATAATCCGGACCTGGGCGCTGTGGCCAATGCCATAAGTAATGATGTATTTATTGACGGTCAGGCACCGATCGCAAACATCGCAGACGATCAGAGCGATAACATCGTTCGAAATATTGATGACGTCAATATCACGGTAACTTTTACTGAAAATCATAACATTGACGAATCAGTCCCACCAGTTATAACCATAGGTACAGTTGTAACCAACAGCGCTATGGTAAAAGTTGACAATAAAACATGGACCTTCTTTTGGAACGTACCCGGATCAATCAACCAAACAGCTCCGGTAACTATTACAGCTACAGATGAAGCCGGGAACAGTGTCTCTTCCTCTACCGGAAGGACAACGTACATTATAGACAACAGTCCTCCCATAGTAATGCAGATCAATCGACTTGATCCCTCTCCTACTAATGCAGCCAGTGTATCTTTTGAAGTTATCTTCAATGAAAGTGTGGTAAATGTAGATGCCTCAGATTTCGTTGCCACGTTAGGCACCGTAGGTACAGTTACCGGGAGCGGAGATACTTATACGGTAACGGTGGATAACCTTTCAACCCTTACAGGCACACTAGAGCTCACCGTACCGGCTGCAGCAACTATAAACGACCTCGCCGGTAATCTGTACAATTCACTTTTTAACAGTGGTGAAACCTATGTAATAGACAGTACGCCTCCCCAATTTTTAACACTGAGCCCTGCTGATAACTCTTTTAACAACCCTACAGGTTCCAGCCTTGTATTCAGGTTTAACGAAGACGTACAGGTTGGCTCTGGTTTTATCAGACTGTTCAATGCTTCTGATGCACTGATACAATCCTTCGATATTTCATTGCTATCCTTCAATGCAGCCCTTAACCAGTTCACAGCCACTCCGCTGCTTCCTCTTGCTCAAGGTACAGGCTACTATATTCAAATGGAGGCCGGAGTAGTCACGGACATTGCCGGAAACGATTTTGCAGGCATCAGTGATAATACAAGCTGGAATTTCACTACCTATGCACCGCCCCAGGTAACAGGTATTTCTTCTTTTGGTTGTGTCGGTGGCACCATAACCATCACCGGATCATTCTTAACAGGTGTGACCACAGTAACTTTTAACGGAACGGGGGGAAGTGTCAACTCTCCTTCTATAGTTACCAATAGTGATACTCAGCTTACTGTGGAGGTGCCTTCTTATTCAGGCTCAGTAACCTCTCTTAGCGGCACGTTGGACCTTACAAAAAATGATGGCTCTGCCCCGGGCTCTAATCCTGAGGTAACAATCACTACCACTCAAACTGTGCAAATAGGACCATCACAGGCTGTGCTTTCAGTAGGTAGTATTAACAACAGTACGGTCTGTACCAGTGGCCCTATTCAAACGTCAACCATAAAAGTTGATATCAGGGGAGGCACCGCACCATATGATATAGTCTACTCCCTGGGTAGCGTAAACGGTTATACAAGCGGAACAGATATCACTGTGGATCCTGCTGCCATAGGGCTCAATACATATTCACTGATATCCGTTACAGATGCAAACGGGTGTAATGTTCCGGTCGGGCAGCTTACCGGTTCGTACAACGTAACTTTAAACCAAAGGCCTACAGTAGAAGCAGGTGGCAATGCGTCCGGCCAGCTTGAGTACTGTCTGGACGATGGACTGGACATCACATTAAATGCAGCAACATTGGGAACGGGTCCATCTTTCAGCGCGAATGCCGGAGGCGTTATCTGGTCTACAAATGGCAGTGGGAACTTTGATGGTGGTACCGCAACAAGTACTAATCTGAATGCGGTATATCATGTGGGCACCCAGGATATTTTTAACAACACGGTTAGCCTTACTATCACAACTACAGGTAACCCTACTGCCTGCTCCGAAGTAACTGATGTGTTAACCATTAATTTTGTTTCAAATGCTACCGCCAACCCGGGAGGCTTTGGGAACGTTCTTGATTATTGCTGGGACGGTTCAAATCCTGCCCAGGTTCAACTCAACGGGACAGTATCAGGGAACTCAACCGGATACCTTTGGGAAACTGTAACCGGTGCAAGTAATTCTCAATTCTCAGACCAGACCATTGCCAACCCTGTTTACACTTTCAGTCCAACAGAGCAGGCTAACCAGTCTGCGGAAGTAACACTAACGCCAACAGGTGGTAGCTGCGGAGCAGGGATAACCTCTAATCTGGTCATTAACCTTATCCCTCTCCCAACTAATTCATTTCAACCTCCTGTTAACAATGAGGTTTGTCTGGCAGAGTCATCGGTACTGTATAAGGTAAGTAATAATAGCGGCAGTACCTATTCATGGACGGTACCAACAGCAGGGGGTACAAGCTTTGTAGGTCAGGGTACCAGCACTATTATTGTAGATTGGGGCACTACTGCTGGCAGTTATAATGTTCAGGTGGTGGAAGAAGATGCCAACGGCTGCCTGAGCAATCCGATTATTTTACCCGTAACTGTTAATGAAGAGCCCGCGGCAACATTTACACCTCAGATCAACCATGCTCAGGGTGAAACAAATAAGTATCGCCTTGCCCTGCTATCCCCACCTGCCAATATTGATACTATTGCAGAAGGCACATTGAACGTGCCTCCTTATATAGAATTTTATAGCAATGACGGCGGTGTGATCAGAGAAAGCGGCAGATGGTGGTTCGACTCTAAAGACCTGACTCTTGGCAGCTATCTCGTAGAGTATGTATATGTTGATAACAACGGATGTGAAACCACTGGTAGTGAAACCTTTGAGGTGTTCGATAACAGCAGCCTCATCGGCAACCTGGACACCGAATATTGTGAAGATGAGCCGCAAACAGCTACGCTTAACCCGTTCCTGAATCCGGGTGAAACACTTCTTTCTATGCATATAAGGATTAATACAACCAGCTCACTCAGCTATGATGGCGGTACTGCAGAGGCAGAACGACTAGGGTTGATAAGCACGAGTGGCACTGCCTTAGGCCCCTTTGTATTTGTTCCTTCCAATGCTGCAGACAGTATTCCGGAGCTGGATAATTCATTGGAACTGGAACTTCGCTACAGGTATATGACCAGTTTGGGAAGCATACAGTCCCGAAGCCAAAAGACAACCGTTTTCAGGGCACCAACACCGCTATTCTCCATTGAAGGAAATCAAAGAGTTTATTGCTCGGCAGACGGCCCGGTGCAACTTATTCCTAATAATGACCTGGCCAGTGGTACAAATACATTCCATTTCACTTCTGATTATGACATAAACGATGGTACAAATACCGTAATTCAGCAAGGGGGCAACTTCTTCTTTCATCCGGAAAATTTCCCGATGAACGTCAACACTTATGTAGATACACTATCCCTTATCTATACATTCGACCAGAATATTGGAAATTCCAAATTCTGCTCCAACAGTGACACTTTGAAAGTTGCCATATTTAACCAGCCTACTGCGCCGGCTGTTAACGGAGATATGTCTCCAACCGTAAGTGCCTGTATTATTGGTACCGATATACCTGAAATAAGAGCTGAAGGTATTACCAATACAGTGCCCGGCGGAGTAGACTTTGCGTGGTTTGAAACCAACGATACCGACGGAACACCCATATGGACAGGCCCGGTACTCGATCAGAATATAATCGCTGGGGTTGGTACTGTTGATCAGTTTTATGTAGCCCAGGTATTCCGCGGCAACAACTGTTTCAGTCCCGCAGTTGAAGTTATTGTTGAAAAACTCGACGCATTTGATTTTACTGTAAATACCAGCTGCATTGAATCCGGTTCGCCTATAACCTTTACAAAAAATACCACAGGAATCAACCTGGAAGGTATAAGATGGAAAGTTAATGGTACCACGGAGAGCACACAAACAGCTCCGGGAATTACAGATAATTTCGATCACTCCTTCACAGCTCCCGGATTGTATACGGTAGCACTGGAAATACAAAGCCAGAATGGATGTGTAAATGAACTAAGCAAAAATGTGGTTATCACACCGCAGGAAGCAGCCAGCAATGCAGATGTATATTTCCAAAACTTCGAATCAAATGACGGCAGTGGATGGGTAGCCAATGGCAGTAATTCCAGTTGGGAATTTGGTACACCTGCTAACCAGGACATAGTACCTGGCGACAACAACGGCAATACCATCTGGATAACCGGCCTAAACGGCCCTTACAACAAAAATGAGCAATCATATTTATACAGCCCATGCTTTGACATTTCTGGTCTGGACCGTCCCATGATTTCCTTTGATAGCTGGACAAACACAGCTGATAAGGAAGATGGTGTAATACTTGAATACTCCATTAATGGCATAAATGGCCCATGGGTCAGACTGGGTAACTTTGATGACGGTATCCAGTCAGGAATTAACTGGTACAACCAGCGGGATATTTCATCAAACCCTGGCAATCAGGCTGTAGGTTTTTACGGTTGGTCTGGGGCTGATAACGGCTGGGTCAACTCTAAACACAGGCTGGACGACATTCCGGTGACTGACAGGTCGAATGTTATTTTCAGGTTCACTTTCAAAAGTACTCCGGGATCTGCAGAAGTTAGTAAACCCGATGGTTTTGCAATTGATAATGTTTTTATTGGCAACAGGACCCGAATAGTACTTGTAGAAAACTTCACAAATACTGCCCAAACCCAAAATACCAGGGCAGAAGCTGATTTCCTCAAAACCTTTAACCCGGGTGGTTTGGCAGAGCTGGTAAAAATAAACTACCATACTGCTTTTCCGGGTGATGACCCTTTTAATGCCACTAACACGGCTGACCCCAGTGCCAGAGCGCTGTACTACAACATAGCGCAAACTCCAAGAGCAAGACTTGATGGTGTGATCAGAGAAGACCTGGGTACCCTGTTTTCAGAATGGGGTGCTAAGGAGTATGGGATAAGGACCTTAAACAATGCACCATTTGATATCAGTATATCCTCAGCTGCAAATGGGGGCGCCGTGGATATTTCCGTTGCGCTCACTGCTCTTGTTGATATTGCTCCCAATTCGGTAGTTCATATTGCAGTAGTTGAAAAATCGGTCGACCTGACGCAGGCAGGACTAACCCAGGTTGCCAGTGGTGAGCAGGATTTTGAATTTGTACTTAGGAAAATGCTCCCCTCAGCCTCCGGTACAAAAGTTTCAAATTCCATAGCTCAGGGGGAAACTATAAATGTTAACCATTCCTGGATACCTCAATTGGATTTTTATAATCCCGCGTCAGTAGCTATCATAGCATTCATCCAGGATGAGGACACCCGTGAAGTATACCAGTCCAGTATTTTAGATAACATCACCATCCCTGATAAAATAACTGGTTTAGACAATTCACCAATAAACATAGGCTTCGAACTCTTCCCTAACCCTGCTCATGACAAGCTTACAATCATATTGCCACGCAGCTTAAAACAACCTGTTATAAAGGTATTTGACATGTTCGGTAAAGTGATATTTGATAAGCAGGCAGACTCAGGCAGGTTTGATCTTGACACTAAGAATATTGCTGCCGGCATGTACCATGTGCAGGTAGAAACAAAAGATGGATACTTTGAAAGGAAGAGAATAATGATCATCCATAATTAAAAACCACTAAAGTCAATACAAAGCGGCTGTTTCGAATCGAAGCAGCCGCTTTTTTTATCCCGTGATTATAATTAATTATAGCCCCATGTAAAAGTACCGCCGACCTCTCATGGAATGGCATGTTGTACTACCAACTCTTTCCGCTGCATTAAAAATTTTATTTTTTAACGAATTTCTCTTTCCTGTTCTGAATATTGAGGTAATATTCTCCAGGACTCAGGTCTGAAATATCGACCTGCATACCTTCCCCTTCTTTTACAAGCTTGCCATAATAATCAGTAATTGAATAACGGGTTGAGTCAGAAAAGGTAAGTTTGGTGGTGGCAACTAAAGGATAAAAAGTGACCGGAGTTTCTGTAGAAGTGTAATCCAGTTCCAACGAATAGATTACAGCCCCTTCAGGATCTTCATAGCGGATCCTGTACCTGTTTTCTCCGGTATAGTGATCAGCCAGTATTGCATACTGATTATTGTCCAAACGCCCCTTGGATAGCAGAGATCTGAATACCTCCCAGCGTTTTCTGCTGTGTTCATAGCGCTCAATAACAAACTGCCCTCCCGGTACCTCTCCGGCCGTAACCCAGCTGATTGACTGGTTGTCAGACTGGCTTGAAACAAATTGAAACCGTTTTGGGGTCTGTATTACCTGTGGGTTGACCACCCGGGGCATACACCCGTCATCGAAGGTTATTCTGATCACTACCAGATCATTGAGTTGCAGGTGGGTCAGGTCGATTTTAAAAGCTGATATTTGAGGGGCATCGAAAAGTTTTCTGTCGTTGACAAATACTTCCCTGGTGCAAAAGGTATTCCTACTATGATTAAAGGGGTTCTGCACAAACACTGACTTACCCTGATATGTACCGGAAAGCACTATTTCCCCGCCATATAGCGGACCACAAATCAAAAGCCAGATACTAAAGAAAACAAACCTTTTCATCAATAGTCAGGTACTATTTAATGAATAATCCAGTGTTAAACAAAAAGAACAGGTATCAATAACCTAAAAAATTAAAGAAAACCCGACCTGATTATAAATGTATCGAAATCACGTGTAATAATCTATTCAAAACGTAAAGATTCAATAGGGTCAAGCTTAGCGGCTTTATTTGCAGGATAATACCCGGATATCAAACCAACTACCACACAAACCACAAGCCCTACTAAAATCCAAACCCAGGGCATAACGAACCCATCAATACCCAGAATACTGGCAAAAAGGTTTCCAATTCCCACTCCAAGTATAATACCTGCCACGCCTCCCAAAAGACACACCACGATTGCTTCAATGATAAACTGCTGACGAATCCTAAGTGGTGTGGCTCCCAAAGCTTTTCTTACTCCTACTTCCCTGGTTCTTTCTGTAACGGAAACCATCATGATGTTCATCAGAGCCACGCATGCACCCAGCAAGGTAATAAAACCTATAACAAACCCGGCAATTCTTAATATACCTGACAGCTCTCCCATGGCATCTGCCAACGACTCACTTTTGGCTATTTCAAAAGAATTCGGCTCCCCAAGCCTGTCCTGCCTGATCTTGCGCATGATACCGGTAGCCTCTCCCATAGCCATGTCCATTTCAGCCGGATTATCAATGCCAACCGTCAGGCTATATTTAAGCATTCTGTCGGACGACATTTTGCTGGCGCTGATTATGGGCATAATAACAGAATTATCAGGCCCGCTTCCTCCCCCGATCTGCCCCTTTTCTTCCAGTATACCTATCACTTTATACTTGCCTCCAAGCATAGATATCTCTGTATTAAGAGGATCTTCGTCATCAGTATAGAGGGCATCGACCACATCAGGACCAATAATCGCCACATTGGTGCCATACTGTACCTCTATATTGGAGAAATTTCTTCCCTTTTTAATATTGAGCCCTTCCAGGGCCACATACTCCTCATTGGCACCTACCACCCATACATTGGGATTAGTCTTTTTAGATGCATGTTTTAGCTCAGCACTCCAGGATACTGATGTTGACAGGCTGACACTGGATGGGTACTTATATACTTCTGTAAACCTGACTGCCTCTTTCAAAGTTAATGGTGGAGCTACCCTCTCTGTTTTTCCCTGTTGCCTTCCACCCCGGTTCCTTTTGGAGTAGATGTCAAAAGTATTTACGCCCAATTCGGCAAGACTGTCTTTTACCGAATACTGGATTCCATCAACAGCCGTAAGGATCCCTACAAGACTGGTAATACCTATGGCCACGATCAATGCTGTAAGAATAGTCCTTAGCAGATTTGCGTTAATCGACTTTAATCCTTCTTTTATATTTTCTTGTAATTCCATGGAAATCCTACTTTTGCGAAACTAAAGTAATTAATAATATCGTTCATACATTTACAAATTATCTGATTAGTTGATAACGCGTTTTATCGGTAATTTAGAAAGTTGAAATTTCAACCCTCCATACAGGAAGGTTATAAAATATAGAATATGGTCCTGTCCGGCCGTTGAATAAACTCGTACACATGAAAAGAATTGTTTTCACCATCCTTCTGTTACTTACTATTTTTAGCCATACCTACGCCAGCTACATCTACATTCCGATGAATGAAAAACAATCCAATCACTTAAAAGCCTATGGTATAGCTTACTGGATACTCCAAAACGACATCGAAGTGGACTGGCTTCTGAATTATGAAGGCGGAAGTTTTATGTGTAAATATTATCAAAAGTTTGAGAATGAATTGATTATCAGAGGAGTTAGCTATCAGGTGATCTCCGATGCGCAGGCAAACTCAATTATTGAAAATATAGCAAGCCCTTCATCCAACACGGACATTATGAAATTGGAGAAGTTTCCTAAAATTGCCGTCTACTCCCCAAAAAGTAAATTGCCTTGGGATGATGCAGTAACCCTTGTGCTGACCTATGCGGAAATACCTTATACTGTGATTTTCGATGACGAGGTTTTGGCAGGAGACCTGCCTAAGTATGACTGGCTCCACCTGCACCACGAAGATTTTACAGGACAATACGGCAAGTTTTATCGTTCTTTTAAAAACATACCCTGGTATATAGAGCAGCAGCGTGAATTTGAAGAATCAGCCCGAAAGCATGGATTTAACAAAGTATCTCACCTTAAACTGGCTGTAGCCAAGCGCATTAAAGAATTTGTGAGTGGCGGCGGTTTCTTATTTGCCATGTGCTCAGCCACCGACACTTACGATATTGCTCTGGCTGCCGAAGGTATTGATATAGTGGAGCGTATGTATGATGGTGACCCGGCAGACCCTACGGCCCAGCAGAAGCTAAACTTTGAAAACACTTTCGCTTTTGATAATTTTAAGATATCCAGAGATCCCTACGAATATGAGTTCTCGAATATTGACAATCAGTTTTCTGAAAGAGGCCTTCGCGAAGAAAACGACTACTTCAACCTGTTTGAGTTCTCTGCAAAATGGGACCCCATCCCCACCATGCTTACACAAAATCATACACGGGTGCTTAAGGGGTTCTATGGGCAAACTACCGGATATAAAAAGAACCTTGTGAAGCCTGACGTAGTGATTATGGGTGAAAATAAATCAATTAAAGAAGTTAAATACATTCACGGCGTATTTGGGAAAGGCTTCTGGACTTTCTATGGCGGTCATGATCCCGAAGACTATCAGCACCTTGTTAACGAGGAGCCGACTGATCTTAACCTGCATCCCAACTCTCCCGGCTACCGCCTTATACTGAATAACATCCTGTTCCCCGCTGCCAAGAAGAAGAAACAAAAGACCTGATGGCGGGCTTCTGGTGGTGATCAATGACTGGTAAATAAACTAAAAACTACTTTTTACCGATTACCATTTAGCGCAGCCATTAATGCATCCTGTCCCCCCTTACCTCGAGCGTTTTAATGATCTCTGCCTCAGCGGCAAGTATTTCGCGCCACCTCTCCATTACTCTTTCTTCCGGCAGGTAGCTTTTGGCCAGCTGCAAAAAGTTTTTATAATGCCCTGCTTCAGAAACCATCAGTTCATAGTAAAATTTCTGAAGTTCTTCATCATTAATATTCTTCCAAAGCAGCCTGAATCGCTCACAGCTTCTTGCTTCTATAAGTGCATTTAACAAAAGTTTTTCAACGAGTTGCTCTTCCCTGCTTCCTCCTTTTTTCTCAATTTTGTTTAACCGGGCCACATATTCATCCTTCCTCATTGGTCCCAGGGTATAGCCCCGCTTCTTCATTTCTTCAATAACGCGCTCGAAATGACTCCACTCCTCAGCTACCACCGGGGTCAGCATTTCAACAAGCTCCTTTTTCTCCGGAAACTTCACGATGAGCGAAATACACGAGCTAGCAGCTTTCTGTTCACAGTAGGCATGGTCAATGAGTATTTCCTCAATATTCTTTTCTGCAATATTCGCCCATCGCGGGTCAGTAGGAAGCTCTAAGCCAAGTACGTGTTTATCCATTATCAATTAATCGTAAAAAGACCAGCTAAATCCAAAATCAAAAATATCATCCTGTGCCGGATAGTATGGTGTCATGAAATATCCCGTAGGGCGAAACGCTCTGACGATGTTATTATATTTAAGGAAGAACCTGCCTCTGTTGATCTTGGCGTTCAGAAAAACATCCCATACGGGATAGGGCTCAACCTTGAATTCATCCTGAATATAGTACTGCATAATTATAGGGTCATAAGCCTGGGCATAATATGCACTTCTCATGTGCAGGTCAAACCCTATTTGCCACTCCAGGTTTCCATCCAGCAAAATTTCATGATAATATACCTGGGCATTTCCAAATAGCTCGGGCACACTGATCGCGTCCGCCGACCCGCCGGATACATTGCTGTAAATAAGTTTGGTATTAAAATTAAATACCTTTAGGAAATCTACGCTCAGGTCAAGTTGCCCTTTCAACAGATTAATGTCACCCGAAGTTTGTACAGGCAAAACCCGCTGCCCTTCGGTAGCATTGTTGTCCCTGAAATAAATATAATTGGTCAGGAGAGTATACTCGGCGGAAGGCATCAGCCTTACGGGGCCTAGTTTCAGGTTCAAACCTGCCCGGAGGCTTGATGATATAGGAGAGTCAAAATCATTCTTCCACACATCATGACTTCCGCGGTATGCATTTTGAATATACGCCGGAGTGTACTTAACACTGATTGCCTCCGCATAAAACCATGGGGCTCTAATCTCACCTCCCAATTTGTACTCTCCTCCAAGCATGTACTCGCCATAGGCACTGATATAGCTTACAGAATCATTTCCAAAACGCAGATTAAATCCGGCATAATTTTCAAGATAATCCGTATCAAAGCCCAGTGTATCTTCTTCGATATACTTGTACTCAAAATCCACCTTTCTGGCCTTGTAGTAGAAATTGTAGAATGTTTTGCCAATATCACCTTTCACTCCCACTTCATTTTGAATATAAGTCAGTTTTGATCTGTCTTTTGTGTCAGTAGAATCAACCTCATAAAAGTCATAAAAAGCAGAGGTAGTGTCTGGTGTATCCAGAAAATCATTTTGTTGCTTATAGCGATCAAAGGAATGATACAGCTGAATAAAATCATTCAACTTATATTGGTGGTACAGGTGGTAATTAGTCCGAAGCTCGTCGGTACCAGCCTCCGTGAGTATGGTTTGCCTGTTTTCGTCAAAATATGCAGACCTAGGGAGCGTATCTGACTCCAATAAAATCCCACCATACTCATCCACCTGATGGCGGTTCCTGATGAAGTTTGCAAGTGCAGTGTATTTACCGTTTTTAGTACTGTAGCTGCCATAACCCCGGTAATAAATACCCTCAACATGCCTGTCTCCTCTCCTTACCCTTTGTATTTGCTTATCTATAAAGAGGCCTTTGAAGTCAATACCTATATTGGATCGTTCATCGATATTCCTGCTGTATTTCGCATCAGTAATAGCGCGGCCTTCGCCACCCCAGATCACACCAAACATAGAGTAGGGTGATTTAGTATCATAGTACCTGACTGCTTCAGGCCCTTCATAATACATATCATAAACAGTAAACCCTGAAGTAGCACCTATCCGGTGGGGCAATTTCGGATAAATAGGTGAAATAGCAGTACCTATATTACCCAGATCCTGGTATAAGTTACGTTCCCTGGCTACATATTGATACCTGTGAAGGTTCAGTACTGTAGTATCGATATTCCAGTAATGCGGATTATTATATTTGATATTTTCCTCAAGGGTAAAACGGGTGGTAGTCGGTCCGTATATTTGTTTGGTAGAGTCATCCAGTATACCGGAGCCAATGCGTTCAGTCTCTTCCTCTTCTTCGGGAATTACGATCTGTGAAAAACCAATATGGGCAACCAGGCTAAGGCCTGACAAAATAAGTACTACTTTTTTCAAATCCACACGCAAAACTAAGTAAAAACTACTAATAAGAATAAGCCTTCAGGGAATTCAAAACCGTTTCATCAAATCTCCTGCCACCTTTCTCAAACACCGTTTCAATCGGCAAATAAAAGACAGGAACATCTTTAATATGACCTTCTCTGATGAAAGGCAATAATTTGACCATATCCTTTTCCGTAGTGATCAGGCACCCACCCTCTCCCGATTGCTCATATGCTCTGATCAACATCGTGATATCCTCAAGCCTGTAACGATGGTGATCGCGAAAATAGTGCTCACCCACAAGCTGATATTGCGATGAAACATATGCACTCAATGACTCTGGATTTGCGATGCCGCTGAAAAGGAATACCTTACTGCTGAAAGGTTTACTCCCAGAGATACACTCCGGTTTCATATATTTTATTGAAGCAAAAGCTATATGAGCGCGGTTATTATACCTTCTGATGTTATCTTCATAATACTTAAAATCAATCTGTTGCGGGCATTTGGTGACCACAATCAGATCAGCACGCCGGGCTCCGCCGCGGCTTTCCCGCAATCTCCCGGAAGGCAATACAAAATCTTTAAAAAAAGGTTTATTATAATCTGTAAGCAAAATATTCAGGCTGGGCTTTACCGGTCTGTGTTGAAAGGCATCATCCAGTAGTATGACCTCTGTTTGAGGCAGCTCTGCCAGTATAAAAGGTATGGCAATGGCCCTTTGTTCCCCCACGGCAACACTAATGTCTTTAAACTTATTGTAAAACTGGTAAGGTTCATCTCCAATAGTTTTGGGAGAATCATCGTCGGAAGCCAGCCGAAAACCGCGCGTACTCCTGCCATATCCACGACTAAGAGTTACTATTTTTTTTTGCTCAAACAAACGGATCAGGTACTCTACCATAGGGCTTTTGCCTGTTCCACCAACTGAAAGGTTACCTACTGATATGACATTGGCCTCAAATTCAAACGACCTCTTATACCCGCTGTTGTATAGGTAGTTTCTAAACCTTGTGATCAGGTCATAGATCAAAGTAAATGGAAAGAGTAAAATCCCTAAAAAATTCATGAATGCCTTACCGGATATAATAATTTATATAACTTTGAATGACCGCAAAATTGGTTATTTATGACTAAAATAAAAGACATAATCCAATATTTAGAAAGCGTTGCACCAGCGGCTTACCAGGAAAGTTACGACAACGCCACGCTGATCACCGGCAATAGCAGCACACCTGTTACCAACTTATTGATAACACTTGATGTAACTGAGGAAGTAGTGCAGGAGGCCATTGATAAAAACTGCAATTTGATTGTTGCACACCACCCCATAGTCTTTAAAGGGTTGAAATCACTTACCGGTAAGAATTATGTGGAACGGACTGTTATCAAAGCGATCAGGCATGATATAGCCATTTATGCTATTCATACCAATCTGGACAATGTATTTAATGGTGTGAATAAAAAAATATGTGACAAGATCGGGCTTAAAAACACGCGCGTGCTAGCTCCAAAAAAGCAGATACTTTCAAAACTGGTCACGTTCGTTCCAAAAAATGATACACAAAAGGTATTGGAAGCACTGCACCGTGCAGGAGCCGGCCATGTTGGAAATTACACACATTGCAGCTTCAGGGTTGAAGGTACCGGTACATTTAAACCCAATGAAGAAGCTAACCCTCATATTGGCCGGGCTAATCTACAGGAAGAAGTAACTGAAGACCGTGTAGAAATGATACTTCCCTCGCACCTTGAAGGAACAGTACTGTCAGCACTTAAGCTGGCACACCCGTATGAAGAGGTGGCATACTTCATTACTTCGCTTACCAACAGCCACCAGGAAGTTGGCTCCGGGATGATCGGAGAACTTACTGAGGAAATGGAACCTTTTGACTTTTTAAAACATTTAAAGAATAGCATGGATTTAGCGTGCATCAGGCATACAAAAACATTGACCGGAAGTATTAGGAAAGTAGCTGTATGCGGAGGTTCCGGAAGCTTTTTATTACCAGGTGCTATTAGCAAAGGAGCAGATGTTTTTATTACTGCTGATTTCAAATATCATGAATTTTTTGATGCTGAAAATAAGATAGTGATTGCAGACATCGGGCATTATGAAAGCGAGGTATTTACAAAAGAATTAATTAATGAGATATTAAGTAAAAAATTTACTACCTTTGCACTCAATTTATCAGAAACTGTAACAAATCCAATTAGTTACTTATAGATTACATGGAAAACACTAGTGTTGCACAAAAACTCGAAGCTCTCGTAAAATTACAATCTATTGATTCGAAACTTGACGAAATAATCAAATTAAGAGGAGACCTTCCTGATGAAGTTCAGGATCTTGAGGACGAAATCGAAGGGTACAAAACCAGACATGGAAGGTTTAACACCGAACTGGAAGAGCTGGAACAATCTATAAAAGATAATAAGGCTGGTATCAAAGAAGCTGAAAAGCTAATCCAAAAATACAACGACCAGCAGAACAATGTAAGAAACAACCGCGAATTTGACGCTATTACCAAAGAAGTTGAATTGCAGGAACTGGAAATCCAGATACTGGAAAAGAAAACCAGGGAAGCTCAGGAAGCTATTGAAAGAAAGAAAGAGGAGATTGCCAGCATCCAGGCTTTAATTGATGAAAGAGGTGCTGACCTGGATAGCAAACAACAAGAGCTAAAGGAGATTCTTGAAGACAGCCAGGAAGAAGAAAGCCAGTTAAGAAGTGACCGTGAAAAAGCTACAAAGAAAATTGAGCCTAAACTTCTTAAGTATTACGAAAAGCTAAGAGCAAACCTCTCCAACGGACTGGCAGTGGTAACTGTAAAAAGAGGAGCCGCAGAAGGATGCAACATTGTTATACCTCCTCAAAAAATCGCCGAAATCAGAGAGAAGAAAAAGATTGTAATTGACGAACATTCAGGCAGAATCCTGGCGGATGTAGATATGGAATCTATGACCGAGGAGAAGCCTAAGAGAACTACGAGAAGAAAGAAAAAAGCATAATATTGGCTTTAAACAAACACATACTTTTAAAGAAGGTAAGTTTCAACGCTTACCTTTTTTTATGCTTTATACTTCCGGGCACTCTTTTGGCCAACGGTACGGATTGGGAATTTAACAAAGAGGAAAAGCAGGCCTATAATTATATCATTTCCCTGAAATTAGATAAGGCTACACCATTGTTAAACGATAAGCGACCTGCTTCGGCATATCTTAAAAACCTTAGCGAATCCATACGCCTGATCATCACAGAGGATCACTCACTTTTTGAAAATTATGAGGACTCATTTGATGACCGGCTGGACCTGATTGAATCCTTACAATCCGATAGCGGCTTTAAAAACTTCTACCTTGCAGAGCTATACCTTCAACGCGCATTTGTTAACCTTAAAATGGGATACGAATGGACCGCTGCATGGGATTTTCGCAGGGCCTACAAGCTGATAGACACCAACACGGATAAGCATCCCGATTTTCTCCCCAATTACAAGTCTCTGGGCTTGCTTCATGTTATGATAGGGTCAGTGCCCGAGCGTCACCAGTGGTTAATTGGCCTGATGGGTATGCAGGGAACCGTTAAACAAGGACTTACCGAAATTGAGAAAATTTCAAATTCCGATCATTTCTTTAGTGTGGAAGCCCAGGCAATCAGTTTCTTGTTGCAAGCATACCTGCTAAATCAGGGTGATAAGGCGGTTAAAAACTTCTCTAACATTTATAGCAACAATCAGAACAACTTACTTTTCGGCTACCTTTACATGTCACTACTGATAAAGAACGGACAAGGTCAAAAAGCATTGAATACCTTTCACCATCTTAAAAAACTCAAAGAAGGATACCTGGAGTTTAACTTTCTGAACTACCTCGCCGGAGAAATATACCTTCAAAAAGGTGAATATGAACTAGCAGAAACGTATTATCTCGAGTTTATAAAACACACTAAAGGGAGGAATTTTGCCAAAGATGCTCAATACAAATTATTCTTAGCCTATTGGTTAAGTGACAACACCAATAAAGCAACCCTAGCTCACCTCAAGGCTCAGCAAACAGGGCAGACAAAGGTTGAAGCAGATAAGCATGCAGAAAGGAGCCTGAGCCAGCCTCAGTTTCCTAACAAAACAATCATGAAAATAAGACTATTAACTGATGGGGGTTTTTATAGTGAGGCTAAATTATTAGCAGCCAAAGATCACACTTTTTTCTCCAGAAAAGATAAAATAGAATTTACTTATCGAAAAGCCCGGTTACTTCATAAAACCGGAGACATCGAGGATGCCATCAAGCTTTATACATCCACTATCAATGAAACCTCAGGAGAAAACTGGTATTATGCACCTAATTCTTGTCTGCAACTTGGATACATATACCATCAGTTGGGCGACACTCCACTTGCCAAATACTACTTCAATGAGGTATTGGGCTATAAACATCACGAATATAAGACAAGTCTGGACAACAAAGCCAAAGCGGCATTGGCTAATTATGAACAGTAGCCGTTTAAATGCCTGATATCATTAAAGCTCTCTATGAGAAACATCTCACCGGTATAAGCCAGCTTGTACATGCACAAATTAGAGTGCGAAAACAGGTCCATGCAATGGAGGGGATAATTTAACATCTGACAAAGCAACACACGCATGGCCCGGCCATGCATACAGATCAGTACATGCTCCTCCTCTTCCTGAGATAGTATTATGTTAAGCGCTTCTTTTTGTCTGTCATAGACATCCTGTGGGCTCTCCCCCCCCTTCTATTCGCAGTGTAATATTACCACTCTGCCACTGATAGATAACGTCATGGTAGTATGCATCCTCTTCAGGTGTGATCTCAATACCTTCTCTGGTACCCCAGTTAATTTCATTCAGACCACTAAGTGCCTGATGAGGAATGCCTTTTTCAATGAATTTCTCCACTGACTGGATACTTCTTTGAAGTGTTGAAGTATAAACCTTATCAAACGGTATCCCCTGAAAAGACTGGTAAAACCTTTCAGCCTGCTTCTTACCGGTTTCATTTAACGGCGCATCAATCCCGCTACCCTGAACTATTTTTTTCAGGTTATAGTCAGTCTGTCCGTGCCGTATCAAATATATTTTTTTGCTTTTCAATTTTGTCTGTATTTTTGGCCTGCAAAAATAACCTTTTTTACCAATTCGCATGATTAATCCGGAGTTAACCCTTGACGATATCAATAAAATGAACAAGAATACCATGATGGAGCATCTTGGTATTGAGTTTACAGGGATCGGCCCCGACTTTATCATAGCAAAAATGCCCGTAGATAACAGGCACCATCAGCCCTATGGCCTTTTACATGGTGGCGCCAGTGTTACGCTCGCAGAAACGCTTGGGAGCGTAGCAGCACACTGCTCCATTGATACTACAAAATATTTTTGCGTTGGGCTGGAAATTAACGCTAATCATCTGAAAGGGGTCAGATCAGGTTATGTTTATGGAAAAACAACTCCCATACACGTTGGTAAATCTACCCAGGTCTGGGAAATCAGAATAACCAACGAACAGGATGAACTGGTTTGTGTTAGCAGAATAACAATGGCCGTTCTGGAACAAAAAAAATAAGAAATTTGACAATCTCAGAAGAAATCAGAATCCAACCCATAGAGCAAGTCATTAACAATGCCGTGGCTTTTGGAAAACAGGAAGGTGGAGCAGTAGCAGTTTGGAGAATTCCGGGGGAGGACAGCATTCAATTGATCGTTGATTTTTCAACTGAATTACAACATACGCCCGAACCTCTGGATATAAAATCACCAGGATTCGTATTCGCCCCGTTTGATACATCAAGTAATACTTATCTGGTTAAAGCTGACTTGCACATTAACATGGGCACTCACCAGATAACAGCAAGGCCGGATTATAACGTAAGCACTAAAACTGAAAAATTCCTAACCTTCCTGGAAAAGGAAAAAGTACAGACTACCATACCATCAGATATCCGAATAGCCGACACCATTGGTGATAAGCAAAAGTTCACCCAACTGGTAAGCACCTCGGTAAAGGCCATACAGGGCGGGCAATTTCAAAAAGTAGTGCCCTCAAGAAAAAAAGAAATTACTTTCAACCAACCCCTTAATGTTGGCGATAACTTCCTGAGATTGGCCAAAGCTTACCCTTCAGCATTTATTTCGCTTGTATTTGTGCCTCAGGCAGGTGTTTGGATGGGTGCCACACCCGAATTACTGATCAGTGTTAAAGACAATACATTTAAAAGCGTGGCACTGGCTGGCACTCAAAAGTTTGAGGAGGGCACATCACTGTCTAATGTGGCCTGGACTCAGAAAGAAATTGAAGAACAGGCACTGGTAAGCCGGTACATCATTAACTGCTTTAAGAAGATCCGATTGAGGGAATTCGAAGAACTGGGTCCAAAAACGGTAGTTGCAGGAAACCTGCTGCATCTAAAAACTGAGTTTAAGGTTGATATGCTGGCAACAAATTTTCCTGATCTTGGGGAAATCATGCTGAAACTGCTGCACCCTACCTCCGCTATTTGCGGCATGCCCCTCGAACCTGCCAGAGAGTTTCTGATCAAACATGAGCACTATGACAGGCAATACTTTGCCGGATACCTCGGCCCGGCTAATTTAAACAACAGCACACACCTTTATGTAAACCTGAGATGCATGCATATCGAAGAAAACAAGGCCACAGTTTTTGCAGGTGCCGGGGTGACAGAAGACTCTCAGCCCGAAAAAGAATGGATGGAGACAGAAATTAAAATGAACACTTTACTAAACATCATTAAATAATTTGAACCTCCAGCCGATCTACAATATCGCCGAAACCTGCAGCAGATATGGCATCAGTCAGGCCATACTTTCGCCAGGTTCCCGATGCGCCCCCATTACGCTTGCATTTGTAAGGCACCCTAAGATAAATTGCCGTACGATTACAGACGAAAGATCTGCCGCATTCATTGGGATGGGTATAGCACAACAGCTAAAAAAGCCAACAGTACTGGTATGCACATCAGGATCAGCCGCATACAACTACGCGCCGGCCGTGGCAGAAGCTTTTTTCCAGAAGATACCCTTGCTGGTGATTACCGCGGATCGGCCACCTGAATGGATAGACCAGCTTGACGGACAAACGATCAGACAGACGGAACTCTATGGCAGGCATATAAAAAAAAGCTATAACCTCCCCGTAGACCTTGATCATCCCGATGCCCAATGGCATGCCCAGCGCCTGATTTCCGAAGCCATAAATACTGCCGAAGAATTTCCTGCCGGACCTGTGCATATCAATGTACCCCTGAGGGAACCCTTCTACCCAAAAGATAGCTCTGAGATTACGTTTGATGAAGCCATGAAAACCATTTCAGAAACCAGGGCTACTAAAGACCTGAGCAGCCGGGAGTGGGAAACCTTAACTGAAAAATGGAAAAAATTTAATCGTATTCTCATTGCCGGCGGTCAAAATAACATAGACAACCGACTCTCTGCGCCTCTTAGCAAGATCATTAAAGACCAGAAAATTCCGGTAGTCGGAGACATTATTTCAAATCTCCACCCAGTGGAAGACCTGATCAGACACGCCGACCTGTTTTTGGGGCAGGATAAAAACGGCCTTCATGAAAGCCTGCAACCAGAACTTCTGGTAACATTCGGCAACTCTACTATTTCAAAAAATGTGAAGCTGCTATTGAGAAAATATCAGCCCCAGGAGCACTGGCACATCCAGATTGGCGGGTATGTAGCCGACACTTTCAAATCACTCAGCAGAATCATAAGGATCGAGCCTGAGACCTTTTTCAAGAAAGTAGCGGAAATAGAACTCCCTTCGACATTCGACAACCAGAAGCAGGAGAATTACTACCACATCTGGCAAATTGAAGAAAGGAAATCTTCTCGCTTGCTACAAACCTTTTTTCCGCATGAACCTTTTGGAGAGTTTGAATTTATCAGGGAAGTTATGCATAACCTGCCTGATAACTCCAATTTACATCTGGCCAATAGCATGGCCGTCAGATATGCTAATTTTTGCGGACTTGAAAACCCATCGGTAGAAGTATTTGCCAACAGGGGCACCAGTGGCATAGATGGAAGTAACAGTACTACAGTCGGTCATTGTTTTACTTCGGAACGAATTAACACCCTCATTACCGGTGACCTGGCATTCTTCTATGACAGAAATGCCTTCTGGCACAACTATGAAATGAAAAACTTAAGGATCGTTCTGGTAAATAATCATGCCGGAGGGATCTTCAGAATAATCAACGGTCCCGATAAGCTGCCTGAGCTTGAAGAATATTTTGAAACCAGGCAAAAGTTAACCGCTAAATTAACAGCTGAGGAATTTGGTTTTGAATACCTCCACTGTAACAAGAGAAGTAAACTAACCAATTACCTGAAAGAGTTCTTTGAAGATAGTGACAGGCCTAAGATACTCGAACTTGAAACATTGAGTCAAGAGAATACTGCAACTCTTAAAACTTTTAAAAACACATTTAGAGACATTAAATAGATAAAATAAACTTAATACTATGGCAGAAAAGAGAAAATGGGAAACCATTAAATCATTTAACGACATAAAATTCGAGTTCTTTGAAGGTATTGCAAAGATCACCATCAACAGACCAGAAGTTTATAACGCATTTCGCCCCGAAACAAATATGGAAATGCTTGCAGCCATGGACATCTGTCGTGAAAGACAGGATATAAACGTGGTAATTCTTACGGGAGAAGGCGACAAAGCATTTTGCTCGGGCGGTGACCAAAACGTAAAAGGCAGCGGTGGCTATATCGGTGAAGACGGTGTACCCAGGCTCAATGTGCTGGATCTTCACAAACGCATCCGTGAGCTGCCTAAGCCTGTTATTGCTATGGTTAACGGGTATGCCATTGGCGGAGGCCATGTGTTGCATGTGGTTTGCGACTTAACCATTGCATCTGAAAATGCAAGATTTGGACAAACGGGACCGAAAGTAGGTAGCTTTGATGCTGGTTTTGGGTCATCATACCTCGCAAGACACGTTGGCCAGAAAAAAGCAAGAGAGATATGGTTCCTCTGTAAACAATATACTGCCGCTGAAGCTGAGACAATGGGTATGGTGAACAAAGTAGTGCCTTTAGAGAGCCTTGAAGATGAAACCGTAGAATGGTGCAAGATCATGATGCAGAGAAGCCCTATGGCCTTACGCATGATTAAGAGGGGACTTAATGCCGAACTTGACGGACAAAGAGGACTTATGGAATTTGCAGGAGACGCAACACTCATGTTCTACCTGATGGAAGAAGCTCAGGAAGGCAAGAATGCATTCCTCGAAAAGCGAGACCCGGACTTTAAGAAGTTCCCTAAGTTCCCTTGATAAAACTATGTTGCCACTGGAACATTTTTAATACAGGGTAGCCTGTTAATTTTTGTAGCTTCATAGTATGAAAAGAATTTTATTCGCAGTATTTGCTATAGCTCAGTTAACAGGTTGCCACTCCACAAAACAGATGGCGCAGACCTCTTCTGACACCACAAAAGAGGAAAAAAAGGAAATTAAGCCCTACGATAAGATTGTCACGAAAAGTACAATCTCTGACGACGGGCTTTTTTTAATACATCAGAATGATGACAAGGTATACTACGAAATACCTGACACCCTTTTGGGCAGAGATATGCTGCTGGTCAGCAGAATCTCGAAAATAGCACCCAACTTTAGTGGCGGATATATCAATGCTGGCACAAAAACCGGCGAGCAAGTAGTACGATGGCTCAAAAGGAACAACAGTATTCTTTTAAAATCAGTATCTTACAATGCTGTAGCCAGCGACTCGCTTCCTATCTACCAGTCCGTAGAATCAAATAACTACGCCCCTACCCTTCAAAGCTTTAAAATCAAGGCTTTTTCAGCGGATTCAACGTCAGTCGTTATAGAAGTCACCGATCTTTTTACAACTGACATACCCAGCCTTAGTGCGCTTTCTTCGGAAATGCGCAAAAATTACAAAATAAAAAAGCTGGATAGTGAAAGATCATTTATCGAAAGCGTGAAAAGCTTCCCTTTCAATATTGAGATAAAACATGAAATGACCTATGTAGCTGATGAGCCTCCGTCGTATACCGAAACAGGCACAATCAGCATGATCATGAGCCAGTCGATGGTATTGCTACCGAAAACACCTATGACCGGACGGTTGTATGATGAGCGGGTAGGTTGGTTCACGGTCAGTCAGATAGATTATGGGTCAGAAGCGCTCAAAGCCGATTCCAAAAGCTTCATCAGGCGTTGGAGGCTGGAGCCTAAAGATCCGGAGGCCTATTCCCGTGGTGAATTGGTAGAACCTGTAAAGCCGATAGTCTATTACCTGGACCCTGCGACCCCGCTAAAGTGGAGAAAATATTTCAAAATGGGTATCGAAGACTGGCAAAAAGCTTTTGAAACAGCGGGTTTCAAAAATGCCATCATTGCAAAAGACCCGCCTTCACCATTAGAAGACCCAGATTTCAGCCCTGAAGATGTGCGCTATTCCATAGTACGCTACGTAGCGAGTACCACAAGAAACGCCATGGGTCCCAGTGTTTCAGATCCACGTTCAGGTGAAATTATTGAAAGTGATATCATCTGGTACCACAACCATCTGAGATCATACAGAAACAGATATCTGTTAGAAACAGGAGCTGCTAACCCCAAAGCACGGACCCTGGATACTCCGGAAGAAGAAATCGGTGAAATGATGAGAATGGTAATAGCTCATGAGGTAGGGCATGCTCTGGGCTTGCCACACAATATGAAAGCAAGTGCTGCATACCCTACAGATTCGCTGAGATCAGGTGCCTTCACTCAAAAGTATGGTATCGCTGCCACCATCATGGACTATGCCCGGTATAATTATGTAGCCCAGCCTGGCGATAAAGACATCAGATTTATACGTCAGATCGGCCCGTATGATCACTATGCCATAAACTGGGGATACAGAGTAATCCCTGACGCTCACTCTTCCGCTCAGGAAAAGCCTGTTCTAGATCAGTGGATCAAAGAAAAGGATGGTGACCCCAAATACCTGTTTGGAAGTGGCTATGGCGATTTCGATCCCACCTCTCAAACTGAAGGCATAGGTGCTGACCCGGTTAAAGCCAGTAGTTATGGTTTATCTAACTTAAAAATTGTAGCAGCCAACCTCATAGGCTGGACCACAAAAGGAAATGATAATTATGATGAGCTGGAAGAGTTATATGGAGAGTTGACAGGCGTCTGGAGCAGGTATATCGGGCACGTTACAGCTAATATCGGCGGTGTTGTAGAGACCCTCAAAACACATGATCAAGCTGGTGTTGTTTATCAGAGTGTACCTAAAAAAGACCAGGAAAGGGCCATGAACTTTTTACTTAATGAAGCTTTCAAAACTCCCGAATGGCTGATCAAAGCGGACATATTAAGAAGAATAGAACATGCCGGTGCTATTGAAAGAATCCGGAACCTTCAGGTAAAACATCTGAATGACCTGCTAAGCTTTGAAACCATTCAAAGACTTATTGAGGCGGAAGCTTTTCTTGGAGCCGACACCTATACAGCCATAAACATGATGGACGATCTTCAGAACGGATTATGGGTTGAGCTGAAGAGTAACCGACCTATTGATGTTTATAGAAGAACACTTCAGAAAGCTTATGTCGAACGACTCGAATATTTAATGACGGCAGAACAACAGCCCCTGCCTGAACGTTGGAGAAGGTATATGGAACGCATTGATGTCAATGTAGACCAGTCAGACATCAGGTCCCTGGCCCGGGCAAAGCTGGCAGAGCTGAAAAGCAGGATCAGGAGATCGGGAATTACAGATAAAATGACAACTTATCATCTGGATGATGTGGAAGCGCGTATTGACCTGATATTGAACCCTAAACAATAAGCCTATGTTTGAAAAAAGAGAAATTTACAGGGCCATAGGTGAGCTTGCTTACGTTATAGCTAAAGCTGGTGACAGCCTTCGTCTTGAAGAAAAGAAGGCTTTTATGGCCATTGTTGAAGAAGAGCTTAGATTTGATGCCTGGGCAGCAGAAAGTCGTTTTGAAATACTTGATGAAAAGGTACATCCAAGCCTGGAACACGCTTATAATGAAGCATTACATGAATTCCGGCTCCATAAAGATCAACTGACACCCGAACTCAAAGAAAAAACGATCAAAGTAGTAAAAAAAGTAGCTGAAGCCTGCAAAAAATCAGAAGTCAAAGATTTCATCTTTGACAGGCTGGAGCATGACTTAAAAGCACTTTAGCAAATGGATCCAGCATTTCAAATCAACGGCAAGACCGTAGCTTGGGAAAAACTTGATCAGTTTGACCCTTCAAACCCTTTTGAAAAAACTACCATTGACTTTGTCCGGCAATGGCTTTCCGGCACAAGCACCTTTAATATCCACACATCAGGATCCACAGGTACCCCAAAAGCCATAAGCATCACCAGGAAACAAATGGAAACAAGTGCTCGGTTTACCATTAATGCGCTACAGCTACAACCTTTCCAAACCGCGCTGGTCTGCCTTGACACCGGTTACATAGCTGGCAAAATGATGCTGGTGCGTGCTTTGATCAATCGCATGAATATCATGGCTGTAAACCCTTCGTCGAATCCCCTGGAAAACATTAGCTATTCACCAGACTTTGCGGCAGTGGTACCACTCCAGCTGGAAGAAATGCTTAAATATGAGCAAGTAACTAATCATCTCAATAAAATGAGTGCCATAATAGTTGGAGGTGCCCCTATAAGCACCATGCTGGAAAGAAAACTTCAACAAATAACTGCCCCTGTTTATGCCACCTATGGTATGACAGAAACTGTCTCGCACATTGCATTGAAAAGGCTTAACGGACCTGAAAAGTCAGCAACATATACAACATTTGAAGAAGTGAAGCTGGGCCTTGATCCGAGAGGCTGCCTTACCATACAGTCTGCACTGACCAACCATGAAGTACTTATAACAAATGACCTGGTAAACCTGGCAGATAACCATCATTTTGAGTGGTTAGGACGGGCCGATAACACTATTAACAGCGGAGGTGTAAAAATTCAAAGTGAAAAGGTTGAAAAAGTGGTTAGTCAAATATTGGATGAACTGGAGCTCCCAAACAGGTTCTTTGTGGCAGGGTTACCGGATGAAAAACTTGGCCAGAAGGTATGCCTGATCATTGAGGCTGAAAGTGTTCAAAGCGATCTAAAAAATATAGCTGTTAGGTTGCAGGAGAAATTAGACAAATATGAGACACCAAAAAGCATCCTGAGTATTCCACATTTTTCAGAGACGCCCACGGGGAAAATCAACAGAAAGAAAACCTTAAAAAATCTTACCATCACCAATAAAACACAGGTAATTTAATTTGATGCCTTGCCAACCTCAATTATTATTAATTCTTCTTTCTCTATAAATAAAAAGCGCTCCATTTCATAATTGAAATGGAACGCTTTTACAATGATTACTTTAAACTATTGGTTACTAGAATTTGTAAGACAACCCTACCTCTAAGCCAGATAATGAACTACCGGAAACTTCTGCATTGGCAGCCCAATTTGGATGAAAATACCACCTGGCACCTGCCTGAACTCCGATGAATGCTTTTGATTCTTCCAGATCAAAATCATCATTACCACTGTAGTTATCACTCCAGATAGTATAACCAACAGATAAACCACCGTAAAGATCCAACTCTCCAGGTAAACCATCTATGTGGTTTCCAAAATGGTAGTCACCTCTAAAGCTTATATTAGTAACAGAGTAACGAACTTTATAACTATTTCCGATAAAACGGTAGCGATCGCTATAGCTTCGGTAACTTATTCTTGGCCCGATTGTGATTTTGTCAGTAATTCCGAAATCCATACCAAAATAAACAGGAACTCCATACGCTGAGGCCCCTAAGCCAAAATTAATCTGTTTCATCCCAGGATCTGGTCCAAATCCCTGAGCTTTCACTATAAAGCTAGCGCCAGACAATAAGGCAAGCAATAAACATTTCTTTAATATGCTGTCCATGAATTTAATTGATTTTAGTTGTTGTCAAATTTCAATTTTTTTGTCCATTAATTCAAACTTATTCAATCAAAGAAACGAGCAGTAACACTAATTTGTTTAAAGTCAGCACCTTGATTAAAATAAAGCGGGTCTTTAACAGACGAATTGCATAACAGGAAGGACAGTATAAACAGGAAAAGGTTACCGTTTATTTCTTATTTTCTTTTAATCTGATAATCTCTTTTTGTAAATCCAGCACGATGGAAGCCAGTTGCTCTGTTGAAACCTCTTTGCTGTCGTCAGCGTCCGGAAACTGAACACTGATGTATGCTTTACTCGCCCATACCTCCATTACATCTTCAATACCGATCTGATAAGGGGCATACTGCCGGTTATCCGATACCAAAAATAGCTTTCCGTTGTCGTTTATGTAGTTGAAAACTCTTTTATAAACAATGCCTTCTGATTTGGTTACCAGAATGTACGTCTTACCATTCTTTATATCCCTCACATCGTCGACATATTCCCCTATAATAATGGTTCCCGGTAGTATAGGAAGCATAGAGTCACCTGAAATTTCAAAGGCGCGGTAAGTGGCATTGGTGGGTAAAATCGGAAGTTTGAATTTAGGAAGCTCCTGAATATACTCCGGGTCGGCATAGCCGTTAAGGTATCCCGCAGCAGCTTTTTGCGGAACCAGCTCTATATTTTCTCTTTGATGTTCATCGACAGTAATTGCCAACACCTCTTTTCCCCTTTTAAATTTACTTACATTAAGCTCTTCTTCCGACAATCGGCTTACATCTTTATTGATAAGGATATCTACCGAGGTTCCGAAGATATTAGCCATTCTTATGAGATTACTTATCCTGGGATCTGCCCTTCCCTCTTCATATGCACCAACCAGTGATCTCTTGATATCTATTCTTTCAGCAAACTGCTCCTGAGTTAAGCCCAACTTTTTTCTCAGGTATTTTATATTTTCACTGATAAGGCTCATGTTTTTATTTAATTATTGAATATTACGATAGGGTCTTTGCGCTTATGCCTCGCTGCTAAATTATATAAATGCGAATGATAATAACTATCTCCCTGCTCAATAAATCTTACTTCGTGCTCAATCGTATTGACAACGTCCCGTAGTGTTGAGCCTGACTCTGCCAACAAATATCCATAGAGGTTTGGCTGTGAAGAAGAAGTAACAAAAAACTTGATCTGACACCTTCCTGATTTCAGTTTTTTACTATACAGTTTCAATTTATAATCTCGTACCATACCGTTAATTACTAATTTATTTAGTAATGATAAAAACTTTCAGAATGCAAACCAAACATATTTACTAAAAATATTAGTCAACATCCTAAGACCAAACTTTTTCTCTGATAATTCTATCTGGTTAAATTCTTTTATAACTTCACACCGGGAATAATTTAACTATGGAAGACAGCTACAAACACAGAGGTATGAGGCGCTCTCTGCTGAAAACACTAAGAGGCAAAGGGATTACAAACGAAGCGGTACTGGCAGCAATAGGCAAAGTACCCAGACATTTCTTTTTCGACAATGCATTACTTGAACATGCCTATCAGGACAAAGCCTTCCCTATTGGAGAAGGCCAGACAATTTCCCAACCCTATACCGTTGCATTCCAATCAGAAAAGCTTAATGTAAAAGAAGGCTGTAAAGTGCTGGAAATAGGAACAGGAAGCGGTTATCAGGCATGCGTACTTGTGGAAATGGGCGCCAATGTTTATACGATAGAATATAATAAAGTCCTCTATGAAAGAACACGTAAATTTCTCCCGCTTATGGGCTACAGACCCCGCTTCTTCCACGGAGATGGCTCCAAAGGCCTGCCCCGACATGCACCGTTTGACAGGATCATAGTAACGGCCGGGGCCCCTTCGGTACCCGATAGCCTGATCAAACAATTAAATATTGGTGGTATCCTAATTATTCCTGTTGGTGATAACGAAAGGCAAAAAATGCTAAGGATCACCAGGATAGATGAGAAAAAGCTTAAAAAAGAAGAGTTTGATTTCTTCAGCTTCGTACCTTTGAAAGGCGAGGAAGGCTGGGGACGGTGATTACAGCTCCCAAGTTTCACAGTTTTCGATTCATGGTTACCATTGTTAAATAAGTAATGTGAGTACCCGAACTGTAAACATAAAAACAATGAACTGCAGACAGTGAGCCGTGAATCGTAAATTACATTAACTTCAAACATCTATATATGTCCAAGAAACAAAAATTTGTGAGAGAGTCGTTTGTAACCATGACCGAATTTGTGCTGCCTAACGACACCAATACCTTAAACAACCTGATGGGCGGAAAACTCATGCACTGGATGGACATTGTTTCAGCCATTGCAGCCCAGAAACACTCCAACCGGATAGTGGTAACTGCTTCGGTTGACAATGTATCCTTCGGCAAACCCATCCAGCTTGGTAATGTAGTTACACTAAAAGCCAAGGTTACCCGATCATTCAATTCCTCTATGGAAGTCCATATTCTTGTAGAAGCTGAAGATATTCCAGGAAATAAGAAATTTGCCAGCAACAGTGCCTTTTTCACTTTTGTAGCGGTCGATCAGTCTGGTAAACCAATAGATGTACCTGAAGCCATACCAGAAACTGATGAAGAGAAAGAATTGTATGCAGGAGCGCTCAGGAGGAGACAGCTGCGGCTGGTACTTGCCGGAAGAATGAAGCCGGAAGAAGCTGTTGAATTAAAATCAATATTCAAATTTGAAGAGAACAATGGCTGAAAACAGTTTTCTAAAACATTTTATTACAGAACCTGTATATGTAATCCCTGGAGAAAACCTGCCCGCCTCAAAAGTTGAACTTAAAGAGGAAAAAACTGTAGCTGTTGTCGAAGAGGCTGCGGAAGTATATCAGCAGCCCGAACCAGAACAGAAACAGGTTAAAGAACTGGTATTCAAAGGAGATAATAAAAAGCGGATACTGGTTATTGTAGACCAACCTGAAGAGGAGTTTATCAATGCTGCGGACGAGTCCTTTTTGAGCAAGATTATAGGGGCCATTAAACTGGATATCTCTGATATTGCCATTGTTAACTTTCCAAACAATAACGGATTGAACAAAGAAACACTTCTGGACTTTAATGCCTCAAAATATCTTGTGTTTGGCGTTAGCGACAGCAAGTTATTTAAGGACAACCTCCCTCCCTACCAGGCCATCGACATAGAAAACGGGAAACAGGTGCTTAGCTGTTCTTCATTAACAGCCATTGCAAGTGACCCCACGCAGAAAAAGCTGCTATGGACAGCTCTGCAAAAAATGTTTCTATAATCTTACCTATATCAGGTTTTAATTATTTTATTTTAAAATAATATATGTTCTTCTATCTTTGCGCAGGTTTTACAAAGGGGGCTTTTCGCCCTTTTTAATTTTAAAGACAATAATAATAACTAAACCATATTAAGTAAAAATGAATAACGTCATTTACGTAGTTCCCCTGCTAGGGCTTTTAGGGCTCATTGTTATGGCAGTAAAATCCGCCTGGGTTAAGAAACAGGATGCCGGAGATGAAAAAATGCAAGTTCTTGCCAACCACATTAAAGAAGGAGCATTGGCATTCTTAAATGCAGAATACAAAGTTCTAACTATTTTCGTAATAGTTGCCGGCATATTGCTGGGTGTCATTTCTGCTTTCGTTGCCACAACGCACTGGTTTATTATCATCGCATTTGTAATAGGAGCATTCTTTTCTGCCCTCGCAGGAAACATCGGAATGCGTATAGCCACTGCTGCCAACGTAAGAACTACTCAGGCTGCCAGAACCAGCCTTCCGCAGGCTCTTAAAGTATCTTTCACCGGAGGAACCGTAATGGGACTTGGTGTAGCCGGACTTGCGGTATTTGGCCTTAGTGTGCTGTTTACAATTCTTTTTATGTGGTTTATGGGCGGAGAGTGGACTGCCAATGGTGTGCATGACATGACCATCGTACTGGAAGCACTCGCCGGTTTTTCCCTGGGTGCTGAGTCAATAGCGCTTTTTGCACGTGTTGGTGGAGGTATTTACACCAAGGCAGCAGATGTAGGAGCTGACCTTGTGGGTAAAGTAGAAGCAGGGATCCCTGAAGATGACCCAAGAAACCCTGCTACAATCGCTGATAACGTAGGGGATAACGTAGGTGACGTTGCTGGTATGGGTGCTGACCTTTTTGGGTCTTACGTAGCCACGGTATTAGCTTCAATGGTACTGGGTAACTATGTGATCCGTGATATGGGCGGTTCGATCACTGACGAATTCGGAGGTATAGGACCAATTCTTCTTCCTTTGGTAATTGCCGGTCTCGGTATTGTATTTTCTATCATCGGAACATTCTTTATTAAAATAAGTGATAATAACGCCAAAGAACCACAGGTACAAGGTGCCCTTAACCGAGGAAACTGGAGCTCGATCATCCTTACTGGTATTGCAGCTTTCTTTATTATAGACTGGATGCTTCCTTCAGTAATGCAAATGAATTTCTTCGGTCAGGGCCTGATCAATGTTACCTCAATGGATGTATTTTATGCCGTACTGGTGGGTCTTGCCGTAGGTGGCCTGATCTCTTACTTTACTGAGTACTACACCGGCCTTGGCAAAAAGCCCGTCCTTGATATTGTTCAAAAATCTGCCACTGGTGCCGCCACTAATATTATTGCCGGTTTAGCTACAGGTATGATCTCTACCTTCGCACCCATACTTTTATTTGCCGGTGCTATCTGGGGCGCATACGAGTTCGCCGGTTTCTACGGTGTGGCTATTGCCGCTTCAGCTATGATGGCAACCACTGCCATGCAATTGGCTATCGATGCCTTCGGCCCTATTGCTGACAACGCCGGTGGTATAGCCGAAATGAGCGAGCTTCCTAAAGATGTAAGAGAAAAGACGGATATCCTTGATTCGGTAGGCAACACTACCGCTGCCATAGGTAAAGGCTTTGCCATCGCCTCTGCAGCTTTAACCGCACTGGCTCTATTTGCAGCCTATGTAACATTTACAGGTATCAACGGTATCAACATTTTTAAAGCTGATGTGCTCGCTGCCCTGTTTATTGGTGGTATGATACCCGTGGTATTCTCCGCTCTTGCCATGAATTCAGTAGGTAAAGCTGCTATGGAAATGGTGAAAGAAGTGAGAAGACAGTTCAAGGAAATACCAGGCATCATGGAAGGTACCGGTAAGCCTGAATATGGTAAATGTGTTGACATTTCTACAAAAGCTGCCCTTAAAGAAATGATGTTACCCGGTGCTATCACCATTATTACTCCAATCCTTGTAGGCTTTATTATGGGACCTGAAGCTTTGGGAAGTTACATGGCAGGTGTGGCTGTTTCCGGTGTGCTTTGGGCTATCTTCCAGAACAATGCCGGCGGAGCATGGGATAATGCCAAGAAGTCTTTTGAAGCTGGTGTCGAAATAGATGGAGAAATGACTTTCAAAGGATCTGACGCGCATAAAGCAGCTGTAACAGGGGATACCGTTGGTGACCCGTTTAAGGACACCTCTGGCCCTTCAATGAACATTCTTATTAAGCTTACATGCCTGGTAGGTTTGGTTATTGCTCCTATCCTTGGAGAGGTTTACAATAACGTAGAACATGCTCAGACCGAGGAAGTAAAAACTGAAATATTAACAACTATTCAGGAAGAAGAGGCTACAACCACGACTGTAAGTGCTACAAGCGAAACTGAAGTAGAATCTACCTCTGAGACTGTAATAAAAGAAGAAGTTAAAACCGAAGGCCAAGAGGCCAAGGAATAAAACCTATTCTTTATATGATATTTGAAAGCTCCGCAAAAACGGAGCTTTTTTTTGTTTTCATTCAAATGAATATATTTGATTTATACAACTATCTATTTTGAACTAAAATATACTTATGAAATTATATATATGGATCTGCCTCTTATTGCCCTCATATGCAATGGCACAAGGCACCAATAGCATAACAGGAAAATGGAAAACCATTGACGATGAGACCGGTGAGGCCAAGTCTGTTGTTAAAATTTACGAAAAAGAGGGAAAGTATTACGGTAAGATTGTTAAGCTCTTCAGAGCTCCCGGAGAGGATCCTGATCCAATATGCGAAGATTGCCCGGAAGATGACTCCAGATACAAGGAAAAAATAATTGGTATGGAGATCATCAAAGATCTAAAAAAGGATGGAGAAGAATATATTGAAGGCACTGTATTAAAACCTGATGAAGGAAGAATATATAAATGCAAATTATGGCTGGACAATAATAAATTAAAAGTTCGTGGATATTGGGGTTTTTTGTACCGCACCCAAACATGGATTAGAACTGAGTAAAGCACTTTTTTTCGTAAATTATCCAGCCATTCGTCGTTTCAACGGATATTTTTTATATCCATCTGGCGGTGAGGGTTACCTACAATATATTACTTGTATAAAACAGCAGAGCTCAAATGAAGGACAAGGAAATTTTTGAAAAAATATGCCGGGGCGACGAAAAGAGTTTAGAATATCTATATAAAAAATACTATCGGATGATGACCAAGTTGGTGATCTCCAATAGCGGAACAGAGCAGGAGGCAAAAGATATTTATCAGGACGCTTTAGTTGTGTTTTGGCAAAAGGCCACCAGTGGCAACCTGGTCCTAACCTCCAAGATCAGTACTTATCTCTACAGTATCTGTCAGAACCTGTGGAGAAAAGAACTGGACAGGAAAAAGCGCCTGACCAATGAAGAAAAAGACGGTGTTGAATACACTGACATTGATTCAAAGGAGCGCGCAAAGATTATACATAAATGTATCAGTGATTTAGGTGATACATGTAAAAAAGTGTTGATGTACTATTATTTTGACGGGTTATCGATGCAGGATATAGCAGATAAGCTAGGCTTTGCAAACACTAATACCGCCAAAACAAAGAAATATAAGTGTAAAAAGAAACTTGATGACTTAGTCAAATCTCTGTACTCAGAGAGCGACTTTCTTGACTAAATGAGTATGAGCAATTTAGAATTAATTGATGCTTACTTCGGCAACGAATTGACTGAAGCAGAAATGCAGGCATTTGAAAAGCGTCTTCAGCAAGAACCCGAACTTACTAAAGAGTTTGAGTTCCAAAAAGACATTGTGGACGCTATTAAAACAGAACGTGCTGCCGAACTTAAGGCAATGCTGGATAAGGTTCCTGTTGGAGGCGGAACCAGTGGCACCTTCACTATGGGCAAAATCTTATCTACCGCTGCTGTTGTTGGAATGGCAGTTCTGGGTATATACTATTTCTGGCCTGCGGAAGAAGCCCCTGTTGAGACCACACCTAAAACAGATGTGACCACCACTCCTGCTGAGGATAACCAGCCCGAAGAGATCAAACCAGCAATAGAAGAGGAAGAACCTCTTGTCGCAAAAAATAAAGAGGAGCATAAAAAGCCAACACAGCACGCCACCGAAAAAGTAATTGAAGGTGAAGCGGAGACTGACAAGAAAAGTCCTACTATTGCTAAACCTGAAATCAACAAACCGGACCCTGTTCCAACATTTGACACTCAGGATGACCTAAACGACAGCCTTGAAGCGCCGGGTGGGAACCTCATCACAAAACCGGATGAAGATCATTCAACTTTAGATGTAGAGATAGACAATACTCACAAAAACTTTTCGTTCCATTACCAGTTCAAAAGTGGCAAACTTTACCTGTATGGTTCTTTTGACAAAGGTCTTTATGAGATATTGGAGATTAATAGTAAAGCCGGTAAAACATTATTCCTTTACTATAAGGATAAGTTTTATCCCTTAAGAACTAATCAATTTAAAATAGTGCCTCTGGAGCCTGTCAAAGAATCTACGCTTATTGAAAAGCTGGAGAAGGCAAGAGAAGAAGGTTAAAGGTTAGTTGATAACTTTTGTGTTAAAGCCCCTGTTTTGGTACCGCCTTTCAAACCAGGGGCTTTTCATTTTTACGGCTTTGCGTTTAGGTTTCCTGAAATCAGTAGCCCTGTCCTATCGCCGTATACTGATTTGTCCCTGCTTTGCTGCTTGTTATTAACAAGTCTACATCGAACAAAGAATTTAAAATATTAATGCCTCCCCGGAAATTCAGCTTCACCCCTTAGTCAGCAGCCCACAAAGTCGCTCACCGTTCCCCTGCGCCTTCTCTGCCGCGATAAGCCGGAAGCCCGGCACTTTCGACTTTATTTTCATCCTTAAGGTTTAAAACTTAGCTAACAATTGCTAAATTTGGCTGAACTCAAAACCTCGTGGAAAAAGAATCTGTAAGAAAAAAGAAGAAACTCGGAAGCTATCCTTATGTAAGTGTAATTTTCAGCATTACGCTGGCACTTTTTGTAATAGGACTCTTTGGTTTACTCCTTTTGCATACCACCAAACTCACCCAGCTAATTCGGGAAAATATTGAAATCCAGGTGTACCTTGACAAAGGCATAACGGACAACCAAAGGATACAGATCCAAAAAACACTGTCTTCAAAAGATTACGCTGCAGAAAAAAATGATGAAGTTCAGATCAGCTATGTTTCCAAAGAAGAGGCGGCCAAAGAATTTATTGAAGAGACCGGTGAAGACTTTACCAATTTTTTAGGTGAAAACCCGCTTAGGGATGCATATATTCTGCGAATTGCTCCTGAGTTTCACGATAGCGAAAAGTTAAAGACCATCAAGGAAGAGATTGAAAAAATTAACGGTGTTTTTGAAGTTGTTTATGTAGAAAGCCTGGTGGATTCTATCAATGATAATATGACTAAGATAAGCGTTTTCCTGCTTGGTTTTGCAGCTATACTTTTAATAGCTGTAGTTATACTTATCAATAACACGATTAAACTGGCCCTCTTCTCTCAAAGATTCCTGATCAGAAGTATGCAGCTCGTTGGCGCAAAAGCATCATTTATTCAGAAGCCATTCTTATACAGAGCATCTATGCATGGAGCCCTGGCAGGTGTACTGGCATCAGCAGGATTATACGCATTAATGAATTTTGCCAATAGAAAAATCCAGGATCTGGAAACACTTCAGGAGACTGACAAAATATTGGTTTTATTTGCGGCGTTATTGGTTGTGGGAGTGCTAATAGGCTTTAGCAGCACATTCAGGGCCATTAATAAATATCTGAAATTGTCGTTAGACGAATTATATTAGACCTATGAACAAAAATAACAATATGCCCTTTGGGAGAAAGAATTACATGTTGATGCTTGCCGGTCTGGCAGTATTGGTACTTGGTTTTGTTATTATGAGCCTTGACTCCAATCCTTTCGGGTTTGGCTTTCTTGGCCTTACCTTGGGGCCCCTCATTGTTTTCATTGGATTTATTATTGAGATATTTGCCCTTCTCCACCATCCTAAAGAAAAATAAATGAGTCTTTTTGAGGCAATAATCCTTGGTATCATCCAGGGATTAACAGAGTTTCTACCTGTTAGCAGTAGCGGGCATATCGAAATTGGCTCCTACTTCCTTGGTGTTCAAAGTAGTGATAATCTTCTGTTCTCCATTATTGTACATGCAGCCACTGCACTGAGTACCATTGTAGTGTTCAGACAAACCATTTGGGAGATCATCAGGGATCTTTTCAAATTCCAATGGAATGAATCAACACAGTTTGCCGCCAAAATTGTACTGAGCATGATCCCCGTAGGAATAGTAGGTGTATTGTTTGAAGACAAAATTGAAGCCTTGTTTGGCGGAAACATTGTTTTTGTAGCGTGTATGCTGCTGATAACAGGTACTCTATTGACTATTACCTACTATACCAAAGACAAGGATAATAAAGTGACGTTTGTAAAAGCACTTATTATAGGAATTGCCCAAACTATTGCTATCCTCCCCGGAATTTCCAGATCAGGAGCTACTATTGCAACCGCCCTTTACCTGGGGGTAGAAAAAAATAAGGCCACGAGGTTTTCTTTCCTTATGGTGCTCCCTCCTATTCTTGGAGCTGCTTTATTAAAAACACTCGAATTTGCCGAAGCTCCGGAACTGGCAACAGGAAACATTTCCGGACTGACCTTGGCGGCCGGCTTTATTTCAGCTTTTATTGCAGGCTTACTGGCGTGCCAGTGGATGATAGCCATTGTAAGAAGAGGAAAATTAATCTATTTCGCCATATATTGTTTTATTATTGCATCGGCCGTTCTAATAGCACAACTTTTCTAAATGACATCACAACAGCCAGAAGGAAGCGTAATTTTAGTTGACAAACCCCTGGAGTGGACATCGTTTGATGTAGTGAACAAACTGCGCTACGCATTAAAGATCAAAAAAATAGGCCATGCCGGTACACTTGATCCTTTGGCCACAGGCCTGTTGATCCTATGCACAGGCAAAATGACCAAACAGATAGATACATATCAGGCGCAGGAAAAAGAGTATACAGGCAAAATGATTGTAGGTAAAACCACACCTTCCTTTGACCTGGAAACTGAGATTGATAGCGAAACTGATATCAGCCACCTGACCGATGAAATGGTTTATAAACTAACGGCTCAGTTCACTGGCGTTATCAGTCAGACCCCTCCTGCTTTTTCAGCAATAAAGGTAAAAGGCAAAAGGGCCTATGAGAGTGCCAGAAAGGGTGAAGAAGTAAAACTCAAATCCCGCGATGTTGAAATATCTCTTTTTGAGATTACTGATATCAGCTTTCCTGAGGTGTCCTTTAAAGTAGTCTGTTCTAAAGGCACCTATATAAGAAGCCTGGCCAGGGATTTTGGAGAAGCTCTTGGCGTTGGCGCTTATCTGTCCGAACTTAGAAGAACGAGGATCGGAAACTATACTGTGGAAGAAGCAAAGACCATTGAAGAGCTTACAACCAAAACATGAACATCTATCATGGCATAGAGGATTTTAAACGTCTGGATTACGCAGTGGTAACCAGCGGTACTTTTGACGGCGTACATGTTGGTCATCAGAAAATCCTTAGCAGGCTAAAAGAAATTGCCAGAAAAAATAACGGAGAAACAGTACTTATTACCTTTTGGCCTCACCCCCGGCTGGTGTTATTCCCTGAACAAACAGACCTGAAGCTCCTTAATACTTTTGAAGAAAAAGCGGACCTCCTCAGGGAGCAGGGCATTAACCACTTGCTTAGAATACCATTTACCAAAGAATTTTCAAAGCTGACTTCAGAGGAATTTATAAGAAAAATCTTAGTAAACACTATAGGAACCAAAAAACTTGTAATTGGCTATGATCATCGCTTTGGAAAAAACCGTGAAGGAAGCTTTGAACACCTCAAGGAAAACTCCTCTGTTTATGGTTTCGATGTCGAGGAGATTTCAAGACAGGATATTGATCATGTGGGTGTAAGTTCTACTAAAATAAGAACAGCCCTACAGGAAGGTGATGTAACCACAAGCACTGAGCTCCTCGGCAGGCCATATAGCATTAGCGGCCGTGTAGTAAAGGGCGAAAAAATAGGGAGAATTCTAGGCTTCCCAACAGCTAATATTGAAGTAGACTCACAGCACAAACTCATCCCCGCCGACGGCTCATATGCCGTAAAGGTGCATCATAGAAGTCAGGTACTTCAGGGAATGTTGAATATAGGCTTCCGGCCAACCGTTAATGGTAAAACGAAAACGATTGAAGCCCACATTTTCAATTTTAATGAAGATATTTACGGCGAGACCATAAGTATTGATTTCATCAAACGCATACGGGACGAGATCAAATTCAATGACGTTGAAGAACTCAAAAAGCAATTGGCGTCAGACAAATCTTTGGCAATTAAAATATTAAATGAGTAAATTTTAGTTCATAATTAAAACCCCAGGTTATGATTAATAAGGTTATAAGCGGCGCTGATGAAGCCGTAAAAGACATTAAGGATAACGCTGTGCTGATGCTGGGAGGCTTTGGCTTATGCGGTATCCCCGAAAATTGTATTAGTGCATTATTAAAAACAGGTGTAAAGGGCCTGACCTGTATTTCCAATAATGCCGGTGTTGATGACTTCGGGATTGGCCTGATGTTAAAGACCCGTCAGGTAAAAAAAATGATATCTTCCTATGTAGGTGAAAACGCCGAATTCGAAAGGCAACTGCTTGCCGGAGAGCTGGAAGTCGATCTCCTGCCGCAAGGTACCCTGGCGGAGCGCATAAGAGCAGGCGGAGCGGGTATCCCTGCATTTTTCACCCCGGCAGGATATGGCACAGAGGTAGCCGAAGGCAAAGAGGTAAGGGAGTTTCATGGCAAAAAATACCTGATGGAAGAATGGTTACAGGCAGATTTCGCTTTGGTAAAAGCATGGAAGGGTGATACTGCCGGCAACCTCGTATACAAAGGTACTGCCCGAAACTTTAACCCTATGATGGCAGCTGCAGGGAAAATAACTATTGCAGAAGTGGAAGAGCTGGTACCCGCAGGTAAGCTGGATCCGAATGAGATCCATACGCCAGGTATTTATGTTCAAAGGATCTTTGAAGGTAAAGACTATGAAAAGCGAATTGAACAAAGAACTGTAACTCCCAGAAACTAACCCCTAAAACCATGGCACTAGATAAAATAGGAATAGCAAAAAGAATAGCACAGGAAGTTAAAGACGGATCATATATAAACCTTGGTATAGGTATACCTACATTGGTAGCCAACTACATCCCCGATGATATTGAGGTGGTACTCCAATCGGAAAACGGACTACTTGGTATAGGCAGGTTTCCTCACGAAGAGCAGGTAGATGCCGACCTGATCAATGCCGGCAAACAAACCGTTACGATGTTACCGGGTTCATCGTTGTTCAATTCATCAGAAAGCTTTGCCATGATCCGTGGTGGCCATGTCCACCTGACGATACTTGGCGCTATGGAAGTATCTGAAAATGGCGACATTGCCAACTGGAAAATACCTGGCAAAATGGTCAAGGGCATGGGAGGCGCGATGGACCTCGTGGCGTCTGCGGAGAACATTATTGTAGCTATGCAACACAAAAGCCGCTCTGGCGAATCAAAGCTATTGAAAGAGTGTTCATTGCCAATTACCGGGATTAATTGTGTAAAAAAGATCGTAACGGATCTTGCTGTACTGGAAGTTATGCCACAGGGGGGCTTCAAACTTCTGGAAAGAGCTCCAGGCGTATCTGTCGATGAAATCAAAGAAGCTACGGCTGGTAAATTAGTGGTAGAAGGCGATATCCCGGAAATGAAAATCTAGGCATTCGGCAATCGGCTAACAGTAAGCAGAGAAGAGTTGCAGAGAAGAGTGAATGGTAAATAGTAAATTGAATAAGCAAGAAACAATAACAATGAAAAAATCAGAAATAAATTTTACTGTAGAGTTAGATAACGACAATATTCCGGAAAAAATAACCTGGAATGCAACGGAAAAGCCAGATGGAAATCTTTCTGAAACGAAATCCATCACTGTTTCGCTTTGGGACCATGAGCAAATGAATACCATGCGTATTGACCTGTGGACTAAAGAAATGCCGGTTGACCAGATGAAAAGGTTTTATGTAGATTGTCTTGGTGGTATGGCACAAACCATACTCAATAGCACGGGAGATGAGTTTATGTCAAATCAAATGAATGATCTGTGCGAAAAACTGGCCGAATATTTAAGAAAAGAAGCTGAAGGTCAGTAATAAACCGCTCATAGGCTTTCTGCAACCGATTCCGAAAAAAAGGTATGCATGCTTACTATTTAAAATAAAATCTCGTACATTGAGCATATTTTAAACAAATTTATTGCTATTTAAAGTAAACCAAAGTAATTATTCTGTTATTAACCTCGAAACTATGAAGAAATTTTTTACTAAAACTCTAGTGGTTTCCTTCCTGCTGTTTTTTAGTTTGAGCATACAAGCAAACGCTCAAACCGCCATCTCAGGCAAAGTGGTGGAGGAAGGAACGGGAGAGCCTCTGGCCGGTGTCAACATTATTGTGAAAGGAAAAGTAATTGGTACCATAACCAATGCAAATGGAGAATTTAATCTACAGGTTAATGACACTCCCCCGTTAATATTGGTATTTTCATTTATTGGCTTTGAATCCAAGGAGATCCAAATTACCAATGCCAGCACCTCAGGGCTTGAAGTATCGTTGGCAGAACAAACCATGCTTGGCCAGGAAGTGGTAATTTCAGCTTCAAGGGTTGAAGAAAGCATACTTGAATCCCCGGTATCCATCGAAAAAATGGATATCCTTGCGGTTCAAAACACAGCATCCGATGATTATTACAAAGGAATAGCCAACCTTAAAGGTGTTGATGTGGCTTCCAGTAGTATTAACTTCCAAATTATAAATGCCCGTGGTTTTGCCTCTACCGGTAATACCCGTTTCGTGCAGCTCACTGATGGTATGGATACCCAGGCTCCCGCCCTGAACTTCCCTATCGGTAACCTCAATGGCCCCTCTGAGCTTGATGTGGAAAGCGTTGAGCTAATCCCCGGAGCTGCCTCTGCTCTTTACGGACCAAACGCTTTTAACGGTATATTACTGGTAAATAGTAAAAGTCCGTTTGAGTACCAGGGAGCAAGTGCAATGGCTAAAATAGGTGTAAACCATGTGGGATCAGAAGCAGATCAGGATGCCTCGCCAATGTATAATGTTGCAGTAAGATATGCCAAAGCTTACAATAACAAGTTTGCTTTCAAGGTTAACTTCGCCTATTCCCGTGCAGATGACTGGCATGGAACAAGTACATTTGACAGAAATGCTAACCTGACCCCTGAAGGCTTCCCTTTCAACCCGGGACCGGATCGCTTGCATTACATGGGAGACGAAGCATCACTAAACATGAACATCCTGAGATTCAGTGCAACTACACCTGGTAACGTAGGATGGCAAACTCTCGCGTCTTCCGGAGCTGGTTTCTATTCTTCCGGTCAGACCGCGTGGTTAATGGCTCAAAGTGGTTTCCTTCCAAACCATGTAGTTTCTGCACCAAGCTACAGAGAAGAGAATGTTGTAGACTATGGAGCAGAAAATATTAAAGGAAACGTGGGTTTATTCTACAGGCTAACCGATAAACTTGAACTGAGTTACCTGTACAATGGTGGATTTGGTACCAGTGTGTACACAGGGGCTCAACGTTATTCACTGGCCAATTTCGAAATTCAGCAGCATCGATTACAGTTAAGAAGTGACAACTTCTTTGTAAGAGCATATACCACAAGGGAAAAATCAGGTGACTCTTACATTGCCGAATTCCTGGGTAAAAAAATCAATGACGTACGCTTTGGAGGTGACGTTTCCAACTACCTGACTCAATACCCTCTGTACTATTTAGAGTATCTTTACAACCAAGGTTACCGTAAAGAGGATGATCCGAACAGTGTAACGCTTCAGCAGCAAATAGCCGCGCATGAATATGCAAGAGATATTATGCTCAATCAATTATATCCATTGGATGAGAATTCAGAAAGGTTTACTGAAATCAAAGAAGGCCAGATTAACGGCGTTGTACCGTTCGGCCCCAAGTTTGACGATGCTTCTAACCTGTACCATATAGAAGGTCAGTATGATTTCAAAAATGAAATTGATTTTATGGAATTACAGGCCGGTGGAAGTTATCGCATGTTTTCACTCAATTCAAACGGAACAATTTTCGACGACGAGGGCGGCCTGACCATCAAAGAATATGGAGCTTACGTACAGGCAAGCAAAAGGGTAATTGACAATTTGAAGTTAACAGGATCATTAAGATATGATAAAAATGAAAACTTTGACGGACAGTTTAACCCAAGAATTTCCGGTGTATTAACCATTGCTGAAAACCATAACATTCGTGCCTCATTCCAGACCGGTTTCAGAATTCCTACTACACAAGGACAATACATAGACCTGGATATCTTAACAGCCAGACTTTTGGGAGGTTTGCCTGAATCAGCGGAAAAGTATAACATCACTGAAAATGCATATACAAGAGAGTCGGTTACTGCTTATACTTCGAGGATATTTGCAACCGGTACCAGCCCTACTGATGAAGCGAACATAGCTCTGCTTGTCCCTTTTACAGAGTTTGACCCTGTAAAACCAGAACAGGTAAAATCTTTTGAGATTGGTTATAAGAGTTTGATTGCAAACAAGCTGATGATTGACCTTGCGTATTACTACAACATTTACAACGACTTCATCACTCAGATACAAGTGAGAAAAGCGAGTGCAGATGTTGCGACTAATCCGGCCGCAGGAGCTTCTTTGCTAAACGGAACGTCAGCCAACACTTTCCAGATCTACACTAATTTTGACCAGGAAGTTAGCTCTCAGGGTGCTGCATTAGGCTTAACATATAATTTACCTAGCAACTTTACCTTAAATGGTAACTATACCTGGAGCAAATTGAATGATGAAATCGACAATGGTCTGTCTGAGTTTAACACTCCTGAGCATAAATTTAACATTAGTTTTGCCAACCGTAAGCTAACAGATAAGCTTGGTTTTAACATTACTTACAGATGGCAGGAAGCGTTTGAGTGGGAGTCTTCTTTTGCTCAGGGACCTGTACCGTCTTACAGCACTCTCGATGCACAGGTAAGCTACAAACTTAAAGATCTAAAGTCTATTGTTAAGTTAGGTGGGTCAAACGTACTGAATGACTATTACATCCAAAGTTTGGGTGGACCAAACATAGGTGGTATTTACTACATCTCAGTTACTTTTGATGAGTTAATGAACTAAACTAAACAGCAAAGAAATGTTTGGAAGGTGCCTCAAAAGGGCACCTTCTTTATTTATATCAAAGTGGAAAGTTTTCCCTAAACACCTCACAAAATATCCAAGTGCTTGATTTATTGCGGTTCCCGTCTAAAATCCCTCTCCTACCCCTTCTATGCACAATCTTTATCATTGGTTTAGAATTGGTTTAGAATTATAATGAACAGAACTAAATTGCGGCTTTACTAAACTTTTGAAAGTTTGGTAAAGCCTGGCTTATGAGAAGCATTGGCAGCAGGTAGTGGCTCAAACTGAAATATCTCACCGAAAGGTGGCTGTCGGAGGACAAACCACCGGGTGGGAGTTGCTCTATAGCACCGGAAATAGATTATATCTTCAAAGCAGTAATAATTCCAGCCTTTCAGGCCTTTTGACCAGATACATGCCATACAAAAGGCTCCACCTTTTGCTGATAGACAGCCCTTTTAGGGCTGGAGGTGAACTTATAGAGTATGGTATTTAAGGAAAATCCCATCGAAGCAAATGTTCAAAAAAAAGCCGCCTTGAAAACAAGTTTCAAGACGGCCTTTATATGGATCAAATAATATCTGGTATTACATAGGAGGAGCTAAAACTCCGGCAATAACATGAAGTTTACCATTAGCGCCTTCAAAAGCATCAAGAAGAGCTACCTCAGCGTCGAAGTTTGAGAAGGTTCCACTATCTCCCAAATCAACATCTCCATTGCTATCAATGTAAATTCCTACACCATTATCAGCTGGTATAATAGAAGTATTATTAAATATTTGTAATGTCGCACCTACTTTAGTAGTAAATGTTGCTCCTGTTGTAAGTTCGTCTTCATCAACAGTTACATTGTCATCACCTGCATTTCCATCATCAGCAACAAAGTGATTGCTAAGGATGCCATACCACTGCTGAGCAGTGTATGCTGCTAATACAACAGCAGGGTCTGAATTAATAGCTGCAAAAGTCTCATTGGTAGGAGCAAATAAAGTGTACTCAGTATCTCCTGTCAGGTATGAAGTAATTGTTGGCAGTGAGTTATCAGCAGCGTAAGTATCAGCTTTAGCAACAGCAGAAGCTAAAGTAGTGAAGTTAGCGCTTAATAAAACAGCCTGAGATAATTTACCAAGGTTTACACCAATTGAGGCATAAATTGTAGGTGGTATAAGAATAGTCTCTACTTTATGCATGATACCGTTGGTTGCTCTGATATTTGCCTCAGTGAAAAGTACTTCTTCATCAGAACCACCAGTGGTGATATTCCCGTTTGCATCCGCCACAACGCTCTCTCCCTGCTCAGTAACCACAGATGAACCGGTAAGCTCAGCCTGAGTTTTTGCGCCTTGAGCAAAATGGAACATTAATACCTGAGATACTATTTGCGGAGCTACTGTTTCTAAACCAGTGCCTAACAAAGTTTCCAGTTTTGCAAATGCTGCATCATTTGGAGCGAAGAAAGTATATTCTGTATTTCCTTCCAGCATGGCTTTCAGATCGGCATCAGCGTCTATATAAGATTTTATCTGAGTAAGGTCACTTTCTGCAGACATGGTTTCGTATAAGTTCAATGTTGGCGCAGGTTCTCCACCATCATCGTCATCACCACATCCGGTAAGCACAAACATCACGGCAACCATAGCTAACGCCGTAAGACGCTTCATTAAAGTTGTAAGGTTGAATTTTTTCATAAAGATTTTTTAGTTTATTAGTTTCAAACGATTTCAGAACATCAATTTAAACAAATTTATTATTCTAAAGTTATTTTTGAGTTAAAAAATTATGCATGCAGAGGATATTTTCATTGCCCGCTTGCAGTTTTTTTAACTGCTCATATTTCAACGACACGAGGGTTCTCTATATTATCTCATCCAGGATGAACTGCTTTCATCTCCTTTAATCATCTTTTTTCATAGCCGGAATGACTATTCAAAATCCTTTTCAGAATTGCAGAGGTGATCAGATACGTAGGCTTCACTCCTTCTATACCCAGACTTCCTGAAGCCAAAGTACTTCCTGTCATTAAAGGGTTATCCGATGCGTAGTAGGCATAGCGTACTTTTACCTTTTCACTCACGCTCTTTCTGATCATGGCGGCAGATTGTATGGCTTTTTGGTAATGCGCTCCTTCCATCTCCAGTCCAACGGCATTCCAGGTTGACGTCAGGAAGTGGTTGAGTACATCACGGTTTTGCAGGGATGTACCTAAAACGGTGATCATGGTCCCTTCATAAGTAGCCATCTTACCTTTGAATTCGCTCAGGTCAAAGTCGTTTTCAATGGGGTAATTATCGGCAGTACCTTCAAACACGTGTGCCGTGGGGATCATGATATCGCTCTTGTTTCCGGTCAGTATACCTGCTTTTCCCATAATAGAAACAGACTGGATATTCATGTCATAAATATCATTACCTTCTTCATAAGGCTTCAGAAGCTCGTCCATACATTCAAAAGCCTGCTCCCCAAAAGCATAGTCCATAACTACAAGTACGGGGGCCTCCCCCATTGCTCCATTCGGTCTGATATTTTCCGGCAGATGGTTAAAGTCAAACTTATCCAGGTTAAATATCTGTACCGACAGGTTGGTCCCCGACTGGTCTTCTATTTCATGCAGGCCATTCTCCAGGGCATACTGCCTGATCTTCTCACGCATTTCCCCGTTTTGCTCTTTGCTGGTTTGCGTAGCCAGCTCCTCCAGGGTGCTGAACCCCTCATCTTTCAAAGCCCTGAAACCATAAATAGCATTGAGAAAGCTATGCATATTGGCGCTGATGATATGTATTGGCCTTTCTGCCAGTTGCTTGTTATGTATGTATGATTTGATCTTTCTGGCCCATTTTTCACCGTAAATATGGTGGCCGATAATTTCCCTTAGCTTAGATGAGAAGGTGATTTCTTTATCCTTGCCTTCCATAGCTTCTTCGATGGCCGTGCGTCCCAGCCAGTACACGATATGGTAAAGGCTGTTTTTATTTTTCCCTTTCTTGAATTTATCTATAGCAGCATAGGTTTCCTTAATTGTTCTACCTAAAAAGTTGCTGAGATACACCGCGGCCTTTTTTTCATCAAAAGGCTCATTCTGCTCTTCCAGCTTTACTATTTCTTCCAGGCGGTACCAGTCATCTATGATTTGTCCTTTTTGATCAAGACTGTGGTTTTTGATCTTTTCACCCTCAATAAATAAAAAGGTAAGGTGAGTCAGAATATCGTAAATGTCACTTCGCCCCCGTGTCATTTCAATATACATTCTGTTTTCATCGATCCTGAAACAGTTTCTTCTTCGCTTGATCGGGATCATCACAGGGTGCCCGGCCTCCTCAAAGCCTTCTCTTGCCACCAGCTTGACGAACCGGCATTCTTCTATGCCATTAGGCAACCTTTCGATAACATACAGCAGACCGTCAAGCTCTACCTTACCCGGATCGGCTACAGTTCCATATATCTCAGGCCTGAGGGTAAGCAGAGCTTCTATCAATGACCTTCCTGAAACGCCCATTGGCTTATAACTCCCTCTTATAAGCAGGTGCCTCATGGTTATATACAAGCGCTCAATAGCGGCTCTCGATTCTCTTGTTCTCTGTTTTGAAGTATCTATCATTCCATTTTTTGATTGTAAGTCTAAAACTAAGGATTTACTGCCTATCCTGAAAAAGGGAAGGCAAATATAACATCGTAGAAATAAACCGGACCAGCGTGGTATTATTTACACGGTATACATCCTTGCAATGTTTAACAAAAGCCCGCAGAGGTAACGGCATTATTTTTCCTGTTAGCAAAACAGATTATTGTAATTAAAAACATCCATTATGAATACATATACAACAGGAAATGATAACTGGAAAGAACGGGCCGGAAGAGTGGGGCATGTTGCAAAAGGAGTAGTTTATGGTGTGGCCGGTATACTAACTTTACTGGCAGCCTTCAACATGGGCGGACAAAAGGCTGGAAAAGTACAGGTGATAGAGTTTTTACAAAAACAACCTTTTGGGAATGTTTTGCTGATACTTATAGCCATCGGGCTGGCCTGCTATGCCTTCTGGCGTTTTGTACAGTCTATTCAGGATCCTCAGGGTGAAGGGACAGATAGTAAAGGCAAGATAAAACGTACCGGATACTTCATAAGTGGCGTGTTGTACCTGGCCCTGGGCGTATACTCCGTATTACAAATTTCCGGAGGTAGCGGTTCATCAGGCCAATCCGGACAAGGGCTAGTTGGTTCTTTACTGCAAAGCAAAATTGGTGTACTTATAGTAATACTTATTGCAATAGCGCTATTTGCAAAGGCAATATATCAGTTTTACAGGGTTTATAAAGGAGGCTTTACCCAAAACCTGCGCCCGGTGGAAATACCATATAGTAAAGCCGAGTCTATCATCAAAAATGCCGGATATGCTGGTTTTATTGCCCGTGGTATTCTGATAGGTATTGTTGGTTACTTCTTTCTCCAGGCAGCATTACAGTCTAATCCCGGAAGTATCCAGGGGTCTTCCGGAGCGTTTTCATTCATCCAGCAATCTACCAGTGGCCCGTGGCTGATGGCTCTGATTGCTGCAGGATTAGTATGCTACGGCGTGTTTATGCTCGTTGTAGCTCGCTATAAAAGCTTTTATGCCAGATAAACTCCATCCCGCCGATGAAGAGTATTCTGCCATATAAATTTGCACTAATTCCTTTACTATTGGCTCTCTTCTTCGGTGGGTCTAAATTCCCCCGACAATATTATATTCAGCGCCTGCCATTTATAGCCCACTCATGCCGTTCTTCATTTAATTCTTATCATATCAGGGATATTGAAATTTCTAATGTAACTTTTGTTATCTATTTTATTCCATATCTCATAATTGAGATGATAGGATTTAACACGAATGCATGAACATTTAACTAAAATTTCTTTTATGAAAAAAGGATATCTGAATTTAATACTGCTGCTAATGGTCCTGGCATCCTGCTCCCAGGTTACAGAGGTTCAGGAGGTGGAGGATGACACCGCGGCTGAGTTTACTGTACCGGTAGAATACTACAAGCTGGACAACGGGCTTAAAGTTATTTTATCGCCGGATAAAACCGCGCCCACAGCCATTGTTGCTGTTTATTATAACATAGGCTTCAGAATAGAGCCACGTGACAGAACAGGGTTTGCCCACCTTTTTGAACATATGATGTTCCAGGGGTCCAAAAACTTAGGAAAAATGGAGTTCATTAAGCTTGTTCAACAAAATGGTGGTGTACTCAATGGTTCCACCCGCTTTGATTTCACCAATTATTTCGAAATTGTACCTTCTCATAAACTTGAAACCATGCTTTGGGCAGAGGCAGACAGAATGAAGGGGCTAGACATAACCCAGGAAAACCTCACCAACCAGCAGGGGGTAGTAAAAAATGAGGTAAAGGTAAATGTACTAAACCAACCCTATGGAGGCTTTCCATGGCTGGACATGCCTCAATATGCCAATGAGAACTGGTATAATGCCCACAATTTCTATGGTGACCTGGAAGATCTGGACGCAGCCAACCTGGAAGATGTACAGAAGTTTTTTGACACCTACTATGCTCCTAATAATGCCTCTCTGGCGGTAGTTGGCGATTTTAAACCCGAAGAGGTTAAAAAATGGATTGAAAAATACTTTGCCCCTATCCCTTCTGCCGAAATACCTGCTCTGCCGGATATCTCTGAGCCCAGGCAAACCGAAGAAAAGAAATTCACAAAGGATGACCCGCTGGCCAATAAACCGGCCATCGCTATCGCGTACAAAATGCCTGAAAAAAATACCCCGGAATACTATGCTATGGGATTACTCGATCAGATATTGGTTCAGGGTGATAATAGTTTGCTGACCCGCAAACTGGTTAAAGATAAGGGTTACACATCAAACGTAAATGGCGGCATCAATTACCTGGGCAATATGTTTAATTACAACGGCCCTATGCTGTGGATGTTTAATCTGACGTACGACAATCACACTCCTCAGGATTCCATTATGACCTCTGTTGATCAGGTTATCAGTGATGTAACCAATGGTGTGACTCAGGAAATGATCGATCAGGCCATAGTAAAGATGAGGTCACAACTATACGACAACATCGGTGGGTTCTTTGGGTTGGGACGTGCGGATCTGCTGGCATCTTTTGCTCTTTTCGAAGATAACCCAGCAAAAATCAACCAGTTGGAAGGTGAGTTTAAAAAAGTAACTCCGGAGCTGATAAAAAAAACGGCTGATGAATACCTGAGAAGTACCAACAGAACCATTTTAACCGTCAACCCTTTGGCTAAAACTGAAAATTAAGTGCTATGAAAACAATAGGAATATATATTACCGGATTACTATTACTTAGTTTTACCGCTTTTACTCAGGATAAGGAGACACCACCTCCAGGAGGACAACCCAAGGATTTTACGCTACCTGAAAGGCAAACTGTAAAGCTTGACAACGGGTTGGAGCTGATTATGATCCCCTATGGCGCCGTACCTAAAGCTACTATCAACATAACCGTTAAAACCGGTAACATCCATGAGGGCGAGGCAGAAGTTTGGCTTGCCGACCTTGTGGGTGATCTTATGGAAGAGGGCAGCACGGGTATGACTTCAAAAGAAATCGCCGATAAAATGGCCGGCATGGGGGGCAACCTCAATATTGGTGTAGGCGCTCATACTACCTCTCTATCATCTTCAGTGCTCTATGAGTTTACCCCAGAAGCGATAAAGGTAATGGCTGGCGTTTTGCAAAATCCAAAGTTTCCGGAAAGTGAAATAGACAGATTGAAAAATGACATGAAAAGGCAGTTAAGCGTTACACTATCACGCCCACAGCCCAAGGCAAGTCAGGCCTTTTATGCCCAACTGTACCCCGATCATTCTTACGGAAGGCTCTACCCCTCCGAAGATATGATCAGCAGCTTTAATGTTGAAATGATCAGAAAACATTATAACGAAAATTTTGGAGCAAGGCGCACCACCGTTTACGTAGCAGGTAAATTTAATGCTTCTGCCGTAGAGAAGGCAGTAAGAGAGGCTTTTGGCAAGTGGAAAGAAGGCCCTGCACCACAATACATCCCCGCCACCCCCAGCCAGGATGGCCAGATAACCATTCTGGACAGGCCAGACGCTCCGCAATCCACTATTATGCTCGGATTACCGGTACCTGACCCTTCCAGTGCAGACTACATAGCCCTTGACGTAATGAATTCGCTGCTGGGCGGATCGTTTGGATCCAGGATCACCAGCAACATTCGTGAAGACAAAGGATATACGTATTCGCCAGCCAGCAATATTAGCGACAGGTATAAATCGGCCATTTGGTATGAGCAGGCTGACGTTACTACGGAATTTACAGGACCTTCACTACAGGAAATAACCAAAGAAATAGACCGGCTGCAAAAAGAAGCGCCCTCTCAGGAAGAATTGAAAGGTATTCAAAATTATGAAGCAGGAGTATTTGTTTTACAAAACTCCACTCCTTCCGGTATTATCGGGCAACTCGTTTATCTCGATGTATATGATCTTGATGAGTCGTTCCTGACCAACAAAGTACAGAATATTTATGCTGTAACCCCTGAAAAAATCCGGGAAATGGCCCAAAAGTATATAAGGCCAGAGGGCATGACACTGGTAATTGTGGGAGATAAAAAAGTAATAGAACAGCAGATCAAAGATTACGAAAAGTCGATCAAGGATTATTGATCGCAATTATGATCAGGCTTCCGAAGTATTTGAAAGCTTCGGAAGCCTGACTTCATTGTGCTTCAACTTTTGCTGGTGGAGAAACGCCAATGGCAAGATCATTGCCTTAATAACACCCCTGCTCACTTCTACGATAACATTACAGCTAAACCAATAATGTTAGTAAATACCAATATTAATAATATGATTAAAAGGTGTGGTGTTTTAATTCTTGTAAGTATCATATTCTCTGGTAAACAACACACCTCATTGTAAACACCTGCGACTGATATTTTTTTAAAAACCTTGCCCGACCAGAAAAAAGATATGCCTCATCAGTACATCAATTCAAAAGCACTCCTGTAAGCCCCAATTTCATTGACATAATCCAGAAAAGCCGCATAAAACTCATTCTGGCCTATTGTGGCACTGTCGCCGATAATTACGAGTTTCTTTTTGGCCCTGGTAATTGCCACATTCATCCTTCTGGTATTGGCCAGAAAACCAATTTCACCCTTTTCATTGGAGCGCACCAATGATATATATATGATATCCCGCTCCTGTCCCTGAAATGAGTCCACCGTATTTACACCCAGCTTTTCCTGAATGTGCCCCTCGAGGGTTCCCGGCTGCATCATCAGATCCTGAAGCAGGGAAACCTGCGCTTTGTAGGGAGCTATAACGCCTATATCTTCCACCTCATTCCATTTACCGAGTGCTTCTACCTGCTCTATGTAGTCTTTAAAATGCTTTAATAGCAATTGTGCCTCCTCCTTGTTGAATGAGCTTCTGGTTTCCTGATCGACTTCTTCAAAGTAACCGCATCCGACTGTGTCTATAAACTCTACTGACAGGTCATCGGGGAATACTTTCCAGTGAGCCACCGCCTCATTGGCTGTCAATTGATTTTTATAAAATATACGACTTGAGAAGTTCATGATGGCCTCATTCATCCGGTATTGCTCCTTCAGCATTACGTCAGCCTTGTTGCCCTTGATGACCTTTTCAAAAAGCGTTACTTCCAATCCGTTACGGGCAGCTTCCAGCGACCTGATGGTTGGAGGCAACTGGCAATGATCACCGGCAAAGATCACCCGCTCTGACCGGATAATGGGAATCCATGAAGCCGGCTCGAGGGCCTGAGCCGCCTCATCAATAAATACTGTTTCGAACACCATCCCTTTAAGCACCTGGTTACTTGCACCAACCATTGTACAGGCAATTACCTGCGACCTGGCTATGATGTCTCCCATGATGAAAAACTCCAGATGCTCTGCTTCATGGCGAAGTTCACGGGCCTCTGCCAGCAACCGCCTTCGCTGCTCACGTTCCGAGTGCCCAAAGTTTCTTTTGTACTTCTGCCCCATAGTCTTATACTCTTCAGCCTGCCTGCGAAGGGATTTTAGCGTTTTATAGTCAGGATGGCGTGTGATGCGGGCATCCAGCGTTTTACTCAGGGTTTCTTCCGTTACACGGGCAGGATGCCCGATTCTCAGCACATTAATTCCCTGCTCACCCAGCCGATCGGCCAACAGATCTACTGCGGCATTACTTGGGGCACATACCAGCGTTTGTGTTTCAGATTTCAGCGTTTCCAGTATAGCTTGTATCAGTGTAGTGGTCTTACCCGTACCCGGAGGGCCATGGATAATGGCTACATCAGATGCACTCAGCACTTTATTCAGGGCATCGTTCTGGCTGTTATTTAAACCTGCCACTTTTACCGGGTTCCTGCTTTCAAACCGGGCTTCGCTGTCACCTAGAAGTATTTTCTTAAGCTCAACAAGGCGCTCATCTTTGGTTTTGATCAGGTGTTTAACAGCCTTTTCCATCTCCCTGTAGGCATTTTCATCAAAAAGCAACTGTACACCTAACTGTCCGTCGTGTATCCAGTCCGGAATATCATTATTGTTTAGCGTAACGAGCATCTCCTGCTTGCTTACATAGTTTACCACACCATTCACCGCATCGCGAGATTCTTCATTGCTATAGGCATTGGAAAACAGGCTTACCAGCTTGCCGGATTGAAAAAGGTGGGAATCGGTATGTTCGGGCGGACGAGACACTTTAACGAGCAGGCGATCACCACTATCAAATTTTGTTTTTTCCAGGTTTACCGGATACCAGCATACACCCTGCTTACGACGCTCGCTAAGCGAGGTTCCTATCATTTTACGTTTATACTGGAGCAGGTCTTCCTCCTTTTCCTGTGCCAACAGAACCAGCAGCTGCTTTAACCCTTCCTGAATATCCTTTCCGGCCATAAAAACTTTGTTAAATGGCAAAGGTAAGAGATTTTCATCAAGTTGTACCAGCAGGAATCAGTGGAGGCTACAGTAAGGCCGGCATTATAAAACAGTACACGACAAGGCTGTGCTAAATTCATTTGCGCCCTTTCTGCAACAACTTGAACTGACTGCCCTCCATTACCAGAATGGCCTGGAGTATTTCTGCACCGATCTTCGACTCAATAATAAAGAATGCATGCTGATCGTCGTTTACAAAAGCTTTAATGGTAACGAAATTAAATTTCTCTTTTGGGTATTTGTACCTGTAATATTGCTCCTTGCTGAGCGATTCTGTTATCCACGGAGCATAAGGCTCCATATCAACAAGGTCCATGACCATAACTTTATAATCTTTCAATTGAAGGACCAGCCCCTCCTTTAAAATATCAAGTCGTATGGCTGGCTCATGTATATTCAGATACCGTTCCGGGTATAGATATTTGACTTTCTTATTAAGCAGAAACCGGGGATAATTAAATTCTGTATTTCTATATTCCGTTTTAGTCCAATCCCCCTCAGTGGATTGGTCAATGTATGTGGATGCATGGGTACATATCCTTGTATTCACCTTGCCGGTTGCAAGTGCCCTTTCCATCACAAAGGTAGAGTCAGCAAACTTATAGTAACTACCGGTAGGGTATCTCACAGTTTTTATGGAATAATAGTAAGTGCTGTTGTAGCCTATAAGTGTTTCATTTTCTATGATGCCATCTCCGGGAGTGGCGTGGACATTCTGTGGTTGAAAAAAATAAAGGAGCACCATGCAAGTGCTCCTCATTATATTTATATGGTTAATCAACCTGATCATTTACTAAAACAATATACCAAGATATATTTGGGTTACCTGGTTGGTTACTTTGATATCTCCGGAATCGTCGAAATCATCTACGTTCATCATTCCTAAATTATATCGCGCACCAAATAACATATTTTCTCCTGCTTTAAATTCGCATCCAAAAGAAAGTGAAATGTCCACCTCTTTATAATAATCTTTTACGCTTGTACCGTTTATCTTGTTACTGCTAACCAGCATACCCAACTGGGGTCCCGCATACATGGAAAATACCGGGGCAGGAGTATACTTAATAAGAATAGGAACATTAACGTAGCCTAGTTTTTCTTCAACATTCCCTAATGGAGTTGAAAGCTTGTTTCCCTGCATGGAGAAAAGTATTTCCGGTTGCACCGATACAGCAGATGAACCTTCAGGAAAAAATACAAAACCAACATGGAAGGATGTGAGAGGATCACCTTTTACGGACTCGTTGCCTGCGGAATAATGCAGATTAGCAATATTAAGCCCCCCTTTTAATCCGGTTCTTGTTTGTGAATAGCACGAGAGTGAAGCTACAAGAGCAGCCAAAAATAGAATGTGTTTCATTTTTTCATTTTAGTTAAAAGGGCAAAGAAGCATGTTTAAACTCATAAATCATGCACAAAAGCTTACCTTTTTAACATAGCCCACTAAATTAATTTAAATAGTTATTCGTAAAATTCAAAAAAGACAATTTCAAACCCTCCATAGATTAACAGTCGTCCCCAACAAGCTGACTACAAACAGCTTTTATACTGAGATACATCATGTTTTACGAAGGCAGCGAGCTATAGCTTTGTTTCAGAATTTAAAACGAATCAAAAAGGTACTGTTATGAAATTTCTCAATAAATATCTGTACATCATAATCCCGTCGCTGATTATAAGTATAGGGGTAAAAGGCCAGGCAACCTATAAGTTGTCTACTGTTGAAAAACTTGAAGTAGCAGGAACATCAACTTTACATGACTGGACAATGCCAACGGAAACCGCTGAAGGAACTGCCATCATGGAGGTAGACAACAGCACGCTTAAGGATATTTCCAGCCTAACTGTATCCATGAAAGCGGAGACGCTGAAAAGTGGCAAGTCAGGCATGGACGACAATGCTTACAAGGCATTAAAAACAAAAAAACATCCAGAAATAACTTTTAACCTGAAACAAATAAAAAGCATTGCCAAAAAAAGTGACTATTACCTGGTTGATGCCTCGGGCACATTTACCATTGCCGGAGAATCCAGAACAGTCAACGTTGAAGCCAAGGCCTACACTACGGCATCCACTGTAAAACTCGTCGGCAACAAAGACCTGAAATTAACAGACTTTAACATTGATCCTCCTACAGCGCTTTTGGGCACTGTCAAAACAGGAAATGAGATCACTATAAGCTTTAACCTTATATTCAAAACTAAATAATCATGAAAAAATCAATCAAATACCTTTTAGCAATTGTCTTCATTGGCATGAGCTTTATAGCCAATGCTCAGCAAGGCAGAAACCTGCAATTCTTCAGACTGGCAGGTCAGGACGGGCTCAACATTTTTGAATCTTCAAAAGAGGATACGGTGGAATTTACAGGCACTAAAGTGAGAATCGGTGGTGACTTCGCTATTCAGTTTCAGGGTGTTGATCAGGACAATACCAGTATGGCGGATACATTGGTGGAGCTTGGTGGCAATTTTAATTTACCTACAGCTAACCTGGATCTGGATGTACAGCTGTATGATGGGGTAAGAATGCACTTAAGAACTTATTTATCTGCAAGGCACCATGAGGAGTCATGGGTAAAAGGTGGTTATCTGCAAATGGACAAGCTTGATTTCATTAAGCCCGGATTTCTTGAAGGTTTAATGGAAATAGCAACCATAAAAGTTGGTCTCGATGAATTCAACTACGGTGATGCACACTTCAGAAGAACAGATAACGCTAGAGCGATTTATAACCCTTTTGTAGGTAATTATATTATGGATGCATTCTCAACTGAGGTTTTTGGTGAAGTTACAATACAGAAAAACGGCTTCATTGGAGTAGTTGGTTTAACTAATGGTAAACTTAATCAAAGCACTGTTGTAAACGACAATTCTGATAATAAAGCATCTTTCTTTGGAAAACTGGGTTACGATGATCATATATCTGATGACCTTAGACTACGCCTGACAGGCTCCTGGTACATCAATAAAGGCAGGTCTACGGGAGGTTACTTGTATGGTGGTGACCGAGGTGGTAGCAGGTATTACAATATTATGACCACTATCGATGGAGACGGAAACGACTTTGAAGGAAGGTTTAACCCAAGATTTAGTGAAATAACTGCCGTTCAAATCAACCCCTTCGTAAAGTTTAAAGGTCTTGAGTTCTTTGGCATTTATGAAGTTGCCAGCAACAGCGACGACCAGGGAAGTGGCTCATTTACACAGGTAGCAGGTGAAGTGATTTACAGGTTTGGCGGACAGGATCAGCTTTACGTAGGAGGCCGGTACAATACGGTATCCGGCGAAATGGCAGATGGGACACCAACTATGGAGATAAATCGTTTAAACATTGGCGGTGGCTGGTTCCTTACCAAAAACATTGTAACCAAGTTTGAATACGTATCTCAAAAGTATGAAGGTGACGGCTGGAATGGCTCCAAATACCAGGGTGGTGAATTCAATGGTGTAATGATCGAAGCAGCCATAAGTTTCTAAGCTAAGACCATGAATATCTTAAGTGTCATTTTACTCCTGGTATCTCTGACAGGACCTGTAGGAACCGAATCATGTTTAGTTATTCAGAAAAGAAGTATCACTATCAATGGTGATACTTCTCTGGGAGGTTTCAGTTGCGATTACGAAATATCAGGAGTAAATGACACTTTATATTTTGACAACCTTCCTTTTTCTCCATACAGCTTCACCATCCCGGTAGAAGCGTTCAGGTGTGGTAATTTTCTTTTAAACAGAGACTTCCGGTCTACCCTTAAGGCCGATGAATATCCGAAAGTAACGGTTCAGGTACAGAGCCTTGAAGAAAAGGACAAAGGTTTGTTAACCGGCTGTATTAAGCTATTGTTAGTGGGTAAGTATAAAACACTTGATGATGTAGAGTTCTGTCAAAGCTTTGCAAATGGCAGGCAGGTGCTCACTGCAGATTTTGTTTTTTATGCTTCAGAATTTAAGCTGGAGCCTCCTAAAAAGCTGGGTGGCCTGGTGACTACAAGTGATAAAATGAACATATCAGTATCGCTTGTTCTCGACCATTCTCCTCACCAAAGCCCCTGCTTATCAAACTAAATAGCCTCAGCGTCAGGTAAGGATCGTTGTATTTTTTTTCAACTCCACCAGCAGAGCCTCCGGGTCAGTGATGTTTTGCTCAAAAATAAGTTTGGTAATTTTCCCTTCAGGTTTATTAAACCTCCTCTCAAGCGCCTCGGAATTGCGATAAATAACAGGATCATTGTTTAGATCATTCAGCATTTCCCTGATTAGGCTCAAAGCCCTGCTGTCATCAATTTGGTCCCAGTCTGAAATCTCTTCGATAGCAAGAAATCCGGCAAAACTCTCCAAATCCTCACTTCGCCAGTAGTTATCCAGGTAATCCCGGTCCACTTCATGACCGGATATCTCAAAGATCTTTTTTATAGTTTCATTGGTCCCTTTCTTGCCCTGCTCATATTCCCGGACGACGCGCATGATCTCATCTTTTTTACTCATAGGTGGTTGTGGCTTTTTACGGTAAAAAATATTGTTTTAAGGAAATGATACAACCCTATCAATATAATAATTTATTGTTCAAGTTTGAACATGTTTAATCTATTTTTTACAGCTAATGCCTTATAAAAACATCTATCATTTTGGATTTCAGGCTTATCCTGCAGGAAGGTTTTTACTTTTCCTTGTTACTAATAATATGGCTGTTATAATTGATCAGGCTGGCGTCAATGGCCTGTACTACTTGCATGATATAAATTAACCGATATACTAACTTCTAAAGCTAACCATACAAATGATCATACTTATTCAAACGGGGACGTTCCCGCTGTAAGCCGGAACTACACCCATTTTACATCCGGCATCATGCAATTTATCTCATACATAACGCTTATACTTCCTGTTTTTGCCTTAATTGCATCAGTGGCTGGGTGCTCTCCTAAAATCTCGGGGACTTCCCTACCAATAGATTCCCTTCAGGAATTTTCATATTCGGGCGATCAGCATATGCCGGAGAAATGGTGGACCTCTTTTGAAAACCCTGACCTCAATACACTGGTGGACAGCGCCCTGACCTCTAACTTTGAGTTAGAAAGTGTATGGCACCAACTGCTGGCAGCCAGAGCCGTGGTAAACAGAGAGACCTCCAACCTCCTCCCGGACATAGAAGCTACAGTACAAAGTGCCATAAACCGCCCTCAGCCAGATTTCGTTGGAGGTGAAAATATTCGTTTCGGACTGAATGCTGCCTATGAAGTAGACCTCTGGGGCCGGATCAGGTCGCAGGTAGAAGCCGAACGCTTCCGTGAAAAAGCTTCATACGCTGACTATCAAAGCGCTGCTATTACGCTTTCGGCAGAAATTGTACTTACGTGGTATCAGATTATAGCGGCCCAAAATCAACTACAACTGGTTAATGAACAGGTAGACACCAATGAAAAAATTGTCAAACTGATCAGGGCAAGGTTCGGCAGCGGGCTTATCCGTGGCGTGGATATACTTCGTCAGCAACAGCTCCTGGAAGCAACCCGGGAACAAAAGATTGTGGCCGAATCACGATTTGAGATTTTGAAACATCAGCTTGCGGTGTTGCTTGGCAGGCAGCCGCAGACTGATTTCAATGTTTTGTCTTATGAGCTGCCCGAACCTCCTCCTCTGCCCCAAACAGGTATCCCAATGGAGCAGATACGCAGGCGCCCTGATGTGCAGCAGGCGTACAATCTATTAAAAGCGGCAGATAAAGACCTGGCAGCTGCCATCAGCAACCAATACCCGCGGCTGTCGCTCACTGCCACTGCCTCTATGAGAGCAAATAATGCAGATGACCTTTTTCAGAACTGGGCCAGATCATTAGCCGGCAATCTGGTAGCCCCGCTTTTCTACGGAGGCAGGCTTAGCGCTGAGGTTGATCGCTCTGAAGCAGTAAAGAACCAAAGACTTTATGAATACGGCCAGACTGTGCTCATTGCTTTTCGAGAAGTAGAAGATGCCCTGATACAGGAGATAAAACAAAATGAGAGGATTGAGGTTCTAAAAGAGCAGCATGACCTGGCCAGAAAAACATATGAGCAGTTACAAACAGAATATTTTAATGGTCTCAGCAATTACCTGGATGTGCTCACGGCACTGGGGCAGGAGCAGCAATTGCGCAGGGAGCTCATAGCTGCAAGGTATTCATTGCTGGAATTCAGAATAAACCTCTACAGATCCCTGGCAGGAGGCTTTGATACGGAAAGGGAAACCGAAGATGAATAAAAAAAAGACACTGATCATATGTCTGGGAATATTGCTTGCAGGAGCAATTGTTACTGCTATTATTTTCTTTACCGAACCCAAGGCCATCCGGTCAGGAGCTACGAAGGATACGGCTATGCTTGTAGAGGTAACACAAGCAGAATATGGAGATTTCCGTCCGACGATTGTAACTACTGGTACCGTGCAGCCTGCTAAAGATATTATGCTAAGCCCCCGGGTAAGCGGACAGGTAACAAGGCTCTCGGAAAATTTCGTTCCAGGAGGATTCGTAAGTAAAGGAGAAGTACTTCTGCAAATAGACCCGGCAGATTATCGAAATACGCTACAGCTAAGACAAAGTGAGCTCAGCCAGGCCCGGGCCGACCTTGATATTGAAATGGGACGACAGGATATTGCAAGAATGGATTACCAGCTTGTAGGTGACACTTTATCCAATGAAGATGAGGCTCTGGTACTGCGAGAACCCCAGTTAAATGCCATAAAAGCACGCGTCAGGGCAGCTCAAGCTACCGTAGACCAGGCAAAGTTAAACCTCGGACGCGCGACTATACGAGCTCCTTTTGATGCTCATATACTCGAAAGAAATGTGAACGTAGGCTCACAGGTGGCTCCCGGAAATAACCTGGGCCGGCTTGTGGGCATGAACACGTATTGGATTGTAGTGACTGTACCCGTTTCCCAGCTTCGCTGGTTGTCATTCCCCAAAACCCGGCTTTCCAAAGGGTCGCTGGTAAGGGTACATGACCGCTCGGCCTGGCCTGAGGGTGAGTACCGCACCGGTTATCTATACAAAATGGTGGGAGCTCTGGATAACCAGACCAGGCTTGCCCGCGTCTTGGTAGCTGTTCCGGATCCTTTGGCGCACCGAGCAGATTCCTCAACTCTTCCCAGGCTCATGATCGGGTCATTTATGGAGACCCGTATCGAGGCCAATAAAATTGAGAATGTGATCCGCCTGGAACGCGATTATGTTCGCAACAATGAAACGGTATGGGTCATGAACAATGGCAAACTACGAATCCAAAATGTCAGCATATTGCTCCACGACGCCAAATATGCCTATATAAAAGAGGGCCTTTCTAAAGATGACAGCATTGTAACCACCAACCTGACAACAGTCGCTGAAGGGGCTCCGCTTCGCATCAGCAAACCTGATAGTACGGAACAGGCGTCGTTATCCGATACAGTAACTGATACCATGCACTGATGGCTGTGTCTAATTCACATAATAAAAAGGATCACTCCGGAGCCATAGGTTACATGACCCGTAATCCTCTCGCAGCTAACTTACTGATGATCATACTACTTGGTGGTGGTATCTGGACCATGTTCAATATTCAAAAAGAGGTATTTCCTCAATTCCAGCTGGACATGGTGGAAATCCGGGTGGTATATCCCGGGGCTGCCCCGGCAGAAGTGGAAAAAGGGATTTTGCTACCCATTGAAGAGACTGTGAGAGGCGTACAGGGCATCAAGGAAATTACCTCAACTGCCGAGGAAGGCTCAGGAACCGTGTTGATAGAACTGGTAGCCGGCACTGAACGTATGAAGGCGTTTCAGGATATTGATCAGGCTGTAAACCGCATCAGGACCTTCCCTGAAGATATTGAACAACCCGAAGTACAGCTGCAAGCCAGGCAACGCGACGTAATGGAGCTGGGCCTGTATGGGAATGTTGACATCTGGACGCTGCGAAAGCTGGCAGAACGGTTGCGTGACAGGTTACTCAGTAACGAAGGTATCACACAGGTAGAGATTGGAAATGTACCCCGGTATGTAACACATGTGGAGATCTCCCGGCATAAACTCAGAGAGTACAGTCTTACTCTGGGCGAAGTGGCCGATATCATAGAGCAGGCTAGTGAAGACATTCCTGCCGGTGCGGTAGAAACCAATAGTGGTGAAATTCTTTTACGCATGAAGGAGAGAAAGCAGTGGGCGGATGAATTCGGGACCATAGATATCGTCACATCTCCTACCGGCGCTACTGTAAAGCTTGCCGATCTGGCTACCATAACGGATGGCTTTGAAGAGGAAGGATTCCATGCTCAATTTAACCGCCAGCCGTCAGTAGAGATACAGATATACCGAATTGGTGATCAGTCTCCTCTGGATATTGCTGAGACGGTGGAAACCATACTCAGGGATTTTGAAAGCTCGCTGCCACCCGGCGTGAGGTACCGCATAGACAGTAACCGCGCTGAAGATTACGAAGAACGGCTTTCTCTCCTGACTGAAAACGGTATACTCGCCGTCCTCATCGTTTTGGTAATACTCTCGCTTTTTCTTGAATACCGTCTGGCCTTTTGGGTAATGATGGGGATGACCGTTTCATTCATCGGGGGCCTGACCTTTCTGCCGGTAATAGGGGTAAGTATCAACATGATTTCCATGTTCGGATTCCTCGTTGTACTGGGGATTGTGGTTGATGATGCCGTAGTAGTAGGTGAAAACATTTATGAATTGCGCCAGCAAGGTATGGATTACCTAGATGCTGCCATTACTGCCACGAAAGATATCTCAAAACCCGTATTGTTCAGCATACTGACTACCATTATCGCCTTTGTACCACTGCTTTTTATACCCGGCACCACAGGCAAGTTCTGGTGGCCGTTACCTGCTGTGGTCATTACTATTCTGGCTGTTTCATTGATTGAAGCCTTATATATTCTTCCCGCCCATCTGGGGCATGGATCAAAAAAATCATTTAAAGTAGCCAGGTACATTGAAAAGTGGCAGCAGGCTTTTGCTAAAAAATTTGACCGGTTTGTTGACAAATACTACAGGCCGTTTCTGGAGCTGTCTCTGCAGCACAGGTATATTACTTTGTGCTCGGCACTTACACTGCTTCTTATCGTGGGGGGATATGGCTACAGCGATCATATGGGTATCATCATGATGCCCGAAGTATCGGCCGATGAAATTGAGGCGGGTGTAACGCTCCCGGTAAGCACCACTCCTGACCAGGCTGCCAAAGTAGCCAATGAAATTACCGAATCGACGTATCGGATGTTTGAAAAGCATAATCTGTATAAAGCTGCGGAAGGAATTAAAACCAATGTCCGTGGCCAGAATTTCATCGATGTGGAGATAGTAATGAAGCCACCAGATGAGCGAGACATGACCGCACAGGATGTAATTAACCTTTGGCGGGACGAAATTGGCGAAATAGAGGGTGTGGACCAGATCACTTTTGAAGCGGAAAGAGGCCCCGGAGGATATCAGCAGGATATCAGTGTAGACCTGAGCCATGCAGATATTGATGTACTGGAAAAAGCAAGCCAGGCCTTCTTCATGCGTGTTGAAGCCTTTGAAACTACGCGTGACGTGAATGATAACTACAACAAGGGCAAAACCCAGTTTGACTTCAGGTTACTTCCGGAAGGGCGCAATCTGGGACTCACCCCTTCAGAGGTCGGGCGCCAGGTAAGGGATGCTTTCTTCGGGGCTCTGGCCATGCGCCAGCTGCGCGGCACTAATGAAATAGAAGTCCGGGTAAAACTTCCTTTGGAGCAAAGAAAGGATATTCACAATCTGGAGAGCTTCCTTATCAGGGCTCCGGGTGGCACTGAGGTACCCCTGCTGGATGTAGTAGAAGTAAGCCAGCGGGAGGCCTTCACATCTATCAATCGCCGTGATGGACGGCGCGTAGTAACTGTCGGAATGGATGTGGAGCCATCAAATGCAGTAACCCGTGTGCTGGAATCCATTAAGCAGGAAGTACTGCCTCAGCTAAGGGCAGACTTTCCCGGTATCACCTGGAGCTTTCAGGGCAGCCAGGCAGAGATGAGAGAGTCAACACAGGCGCTTTGGGGTGGTTTTGCCCTGGCTATGATGATCATATATGCCCTGTTGGCTTTGGCCTTTGACAGCTATATCCAGCCACTTATTGTGATGATTGCCATACCTTTTGGGGCTGTAGGCGCAGTAATAGGCCATATCCTGCTGGGGTACGACCTCTCACTGGTTAGTTTGATGGGTGTTATTGCTTTATCGGGGGTGGTAGTGAACGATTCACTGATCATGATTGACTATGCCAATAAGCGCCGTTCTGAGCAATCTGCTTTTGATGCCATCCATGAGGCGGGGATCAGAAGGTTCCGGCCCATCATCCTCACCACATTGACTACCTTCGGGGGGCTCACCCCTATTATTATGGAAACATCAAGGCAGGCCTACTACCTGATACCGATGGCCATCTCTCTTGGCTTCGGCATCATATTCGCCACATCTATTATTCTTCTTATTGTGCCGTGCCTCTACATGGCCCTGGAGGATGTTGTAAAGAAAATAAAAAAGTAGGTACATATGATCATAATCATAAACGTGTTCACAGGGATGGTCTATCTTTGTCTTTCAATGGTTTTGAATTATGAGTGAGCAAAAAGAAATACAATCCCGGGAAGAAATAAAGCAAATGGTGGATAGCTTTTATGCCAAGGTGAATGAAGACGAGTTGCTGGCCCCGGTTTTCAACGATTTTGCGGGTGTGAATTGGGAAAAGCACCTCCCCGTTATGTATGATTTCTGGTCAACTGTACTACTCGGTGAAATGAGTTATAAGGGCAATCCATTTTTAAAGCATATCCCGCTTCCTGTTGACAGGAAGCATTTTGACCGTTGGCTGAATCTATTTCTGGAAACTATTGATGAGCATTTTACCGGAAATATAGCTGAAGAAGCCAAACACAGGGCCAGAAGTATTGCGGGTATATTTCAGCATAAGCTGGCTTCTATCAACCGGCAATAGAAGCCTGTAGCTCCTGATGAAAAGTGGAAGCCCTTGCGAGAGACATCCGCTGTGCGGTGAATTAAGTATTCAGTGATCGGTGTAATAGTAATTGGTGATTGTGTAAAGCCAGTTCAGTTTTACCAATATTATCTCCCAACGCAGTCTCCAGAGGGTATTTTTTCCGGAACCCAAAGCCAATATGCAGGCTTATCTGACGTTAAAATGATGACAACACAGAACCTAAAACCCATGTAGTTGTTAATCAATTAATGGAAAACGAGACAACTTATAAAGAAAACCAGGAAATAGGCAATGCCATCACCCATGGGATTGGAGCATGCCTGGCCATAGCAGGGCTTGTGATGCTCATATTACTGGCCTATTGGGAAGGCACAGCGACTCATCTGCTGAGTTTTACCATATTCGGTAGCATGATGGTGGTGCTCTATCTGGCTTCTACCATATACCATAGTATCAAAGATAAAAAACTAAAATCCGTGTTCAGGAAACTGGATCATATGTCCATATACCTCTTTATAGCAGGCACCTATACCCCGTTTTGCTTTGTTCTGCTCACAGGGTCTACCCAATGGTTTATACTTGGCGCAGTATGGGCCTGTGCTTTACTCGGAGCCATTATGAAGATTTTCTATACAGGCAGGAGAGATTTACTTTCTACCTTATTGTACATTTCAATGGGGTGGATAGGGATGATCTTTATTGACACCCTTTACAGCATGATGTCTGTTCAGGGATTTGTATTTCTACTTACGGGTGGCTTATTTTATACCGTAGGCACATTTTTCTATATGAAAAACAAGATCCGCTATAATCATGTTATCTGGCACTTGTTCGTATTAGGCGGTAGTGCCTTTCACTACTTCTCCGTGCTGAGCCTGCTACCGACGTAAAATATTCTAAATAGATTTGCTAAATACAGGGTTGGCTCCTGCCTTTGCCTGCTTGAGCCTCATATCAAGTACCATAGCTATATTTCTTATAAAGGCTCTCCCGGGTTCTGTTACCTGAAGCCTGTTGATGGTCAGTGTAACTAACCCTTCCTTTTGCATGACCAGGAACTGGCCCAGTGCCTCTTTGTCCAAAATACCCAACAGTCCGGATTCAAAGTAAAACTCTCCGGCACAAAGCAGACTCAGGATATGCTTTTTGATCAAAAGGTCTTCGTCCGTCATCGCATGGCTTTTGCTCATGGCCAATTGTCCGTTCAGTACCTTATCCTTATACTTTTCGACCACCTTTTCGTTTTGCATGTATCCATATTTAGCGTCGCTAATGGCAGAAGTGCCCAAACCGATCAGCAGGTCAGTATTAAAAATGGTATATCCCATAAAATTTCGGTGCAACGACCCATTTTCGGATGCTTTAAAGAGCTCATCACCAGCCAGGGCAAAATGATCCATGCCAATATCGCTATAGCCCAGGGCGCTGAGTTTTTCTTTACCCAGGTCATAAAGCCTGCGCTTATTTTCATTATCCGGCAAGTCTGCTTCGGAGTATCCCCTTTGCCCCGGCCTTATCCATGGTACATGTGCGTAGCTATAGAAAGCTATCCTTTCCGGCATGAGTTCCCCTACCCGATCGATGGTGTTGGCAATACTGTCCGGCGTTTGAAACGGAAGCCCGTAAATCAAGTCAAAATTCACAGAGGTATAACCGGTTTTCCGGGCAGCTTCTGTTACTGACCTGACTTTTTCAAAAGGCTGTATTCTATGAATCGCCTGCTGGACTGCAGGGTCCAGATCCTGAATACCAAAGCTCACTCTGCGGAAGCCGCAGTCATAAAGCGCCCTCAGATGATCTTCGGTAGTATTATTCGGATGACCTTCAAAACCAAACGCGTGGGCCGGATGTACATCGGCGTCTTTCAAAAGCCCCTCCATAAGGCGTCGCAAATTTTCAGGACTAAAAAAGGTTGGTGTACCACCGCCTAGGTGCAACTCTCTAATCACCGGCTTTTCGTTCCACTGGTTCAAATACATCTGCCACTCTGCCAACACAGCATCTATATATTCCTCTTCCACTTTATGGTTTTTGGTAATTCGAGTATTGCACCCGCAGTAGGTGCAAAGGCTTTCACAAAAAGGAAGATGAATATACAGACTTATCCCCTTTTGCTGATTACTTTCTTCAAATGCCCTACTTACAAGATGCATCCAGTATTGCTCACCCAGCACCTCGCGGTCCCACATAGGTACCGTAGGATAGCTGGTATACCGTGGAGCCGGTACATTATATTTCCTGATTAATTCCTCAACATTTACATTCATAAGCCCTCGAGTTTATTACAAAACTAAAGGGCCCTATGCGTTTATTTTATGATCTGGTTCAGATCAGAATATGATAAAACTCAGCTATATCCGTAATTAAAATTTAGTTTCTACCGGTTTTGCTGACCGCAAGATTCAGGCTTAAAATAGCCAGCAATACAGTAAGGGGAGTAAAGATCACTTTTTCATAAATATTATTGGAGGCTAAGTTGCCAATGGTATTGAGCAAAAACAGAAAGAACATGATCCACAGAAATCCTTTAATCAGGCCGGGTTTGACATTACTCTTTATAATACCTCCGTGGAGGCAAACCACCAATAACATGGCTATATTAATGGCAATGGAAATTATCTCAAAAATCACCATTCCCGAGGTATTCTTTAGTCTTCCTCCCCATACTATTTCAAAGGGTATAAGTCCGGTCAAAATAAGCAGATGAAAAGCTATAACAATACTTAAAATGGTCAATAGAAGAAATGTTGCTTTCTTTTCAGGAATCCGTTTCATTTTTTTAAAGCTTGAATTTTCAGAAGTAGTAAAATACAAACGCCACCTTACCCAGCATCTTTTATTCATTTCAAAAGCTCTCTGCTCAGAAGATGTGCGGATATTGGAGGCACAGTCAGCAATTCATAATCGTCCCTGCGTAAAGTCCAATATACTACTAATGCTCTTTAAAACTAGCAGCAGTTTGATAACACACTGCCTGAAAGGATGTTTCTATTCAGTTTTATTCCATCAAAACAAAAAAAAGGCTGAACCAAAATACCTCCCGGACTTTGATCCAACCTCTTTTTAATAATAATTTAAAAACTATGATTAATTTACCTGCTCAGATTTCAACCACTTATGAGCAGTCTCAACAGAGTCAAAGTATTTCATAATGCCCTGTGCGGCATTTCTCTCGATATTCTTTACATAAAACTCTTTAAATACATCTGCATCCATGATGATAGCTACTCTTTTAAGTCCGTAAGAAATAGCTTTAGGAAGTATTTCCTTTTGCATCCAGGCAGATGTGGCAGGCCCGACAATACCTTCCTTTCTGATATCCGATAACCAGCCAGTAGCACCGTACTCCTTTAAAAACTCTACACCTTTGGTAAACATTAAACGATAAGTGGCGTCGTCCTGATACTTTTTCCAGATCAACTCTATTGAGTTTGTTTCTTCGTTGAACCGGAGGTCTGCCTTATCATGCTCCAATAGTAATTTCATAATTGTTTTAGTTTATTGATAGTTGTTTCAGTTCATGATAATTAATGGTTAGGCTGGTTAAAAGTTTTGAATTTTATGCGGGTTAATAACATAAATATAGCACATGGTAACCCAATCCAAAAAGCTTCTGACAGTAATACTTGAACACCCCATTTGCTGAAGAAATTACCAACGCCAATAGGAGATACCTTTATTGGCCTCCAGGAGAAAAAGTAACGGGTATTGTCAAAGGGTGAAAAGAATGCAACGCCCAAACCTCCGCTGGTCAGAGCGTCGAGCATACTATGTGAAGCCGTGCATAAAAAAAAGTAAGATATGTAAGTCAGTGCTTTTACCCCATTCAATTTGGGGCGATAAAATAGCATAGTAATAATTATGCCTGTAACCAGTGCAAATGCAAATGAATGCGTAAAACCTCTATGGCCCCAAAATGCCTCATAAGGGATACCGAGTTTAAAACTGATCACATCAGCATCCGGCAAAACAGAGCACACCGCCCCAAGGGTGAAAAACTTTACATTTTTAAATTTTGAGGAGTAGCCAGTACCCAAACTGACTGCAACCAGTGCATGCCCAAAAGCTGACGCCATACCTATCTTGTTCTTGTGTCAAATAGTGAATATTGCCGGCTTTAAGCACTCTCCTGATCACCAGGCAATATCAGGCATGCAATATAAGCTTTCTATATCTTTCCCTTGACAACTTCCACCGTCTAACAGGCTGCTCAAAGTTGATATTACCGGGTGTGGTGATGTATTCCTTTTCAAACTGAAAACCTACCTTTTCAAGTACTCTGCTCGGCGAGGGGTTTAAGGCATAAGGTTCGCAATATAGATTCTCCAGTTTCAGGTTTTCAAAAAAATACGGCAGCGACATTTTCACTAGCTCGGTACCTATTCCTTTGAGGCGCTTTTCCTGGTCCCAAAGATGCAGGTGCATATACGCTTCCTTGCCGTAAATGATCTTATTTACGTTTGAATGCCCAATTTCTTCCCGTTTCACCATCCATATCAGTGCATAGGATGATTTGCGTTCAAATGGCAAGGCAATATTGGTAGCCAGCATATCTGACATTTTATGGCGTGCAGGCATTCTTTTTATATCTGCTCCCATCTTTTCCAGGTGGTCCCGCGACAAGTTGAACCAATAATCAAGCACCAGGCTGATATCCCTTTTTTTAATTTCCCTTACAGATAACGTCATAATTATTTTTTCGGGGCGAGTGAAACAAAATCCTAGTTTAGTGATTGCGATTCCAGTAGCTGTATATCTTCCTTGTCGAGTTTAACCACCCCAACCGGTAGGCTACTGTTTATTTCCTGTTTTAAGCAGTCTTTTTCAGCCTCAGTAAAGCCTCCACAAAGCTCAACCAATTGTATACCCTGCTTCAAGAGCTCATTTGTAACTTTTATAGCCTCTTCTAACCCGGAAACCCCTATGATGGTGGTACTGAAGTCGTCAGAACTCAGAAGAGCACGCTGGCTGGCAGACGAATAGCTCTTGTGCTTTACTAAAAACGCATATTTTTTCAATACCCCCATAATCTGTAGTGTTGAAACGGTTTCAATTTAAATTAAATCCAATAAAGTAAAAATTCATAAGTTGTAGAACTTATTCCTCAATTATTCAAAAAATATGGGAGCCGGAGGCGCTTTAAATTCAGGGGCAACAGTGTCTATTTTTTTCAAGTGGCTCCTGTTTTCCTATTGCCATATAAGCCACTCACGGCTGTTTTCATGTTTTGGTTGCCTGTAAATGCTTACTTCTGCCAAATATAAAACGGATCTGAATTAAAGTGTATGCAGCAGCTCCAACTTATGTAAAAAGGAAAAAAGCAATAGAATATTCATTATTGTGTCTATAAATTCCTATTTTAAACAAAACAAGAAAATAGGAATTTCCCGTTAAAAAATTTATGTAGTATAAATAGACTCCGAAAAACCTTTCTTTATATATTTTCCCACATTCACCATCATCCTTACATAAGCATTATTTACATGTTTAAACAAACATTTTAAAGCATTTCCTAATCATTTTCACCCTAATTTTACACCAAATACTGATCGTTAATCACTGATTTACATTTGATTATACGATTAATAACACTTATCTCACATCTGCTTTCTTTTATCAAATACCTACGCAAGGGGCGTAATATTTGAACAATTTATTAGTGTTTAAAACACAAAATTTGTAATTTATAAAGACAGCTTACAAGCATCATATATTACCGTTTCAGATAGTGATTCTGTTTTTCATACATTACCAGTTGTTTTTAATTAAAAATTAGTTGGCAAATAACATTTTTAACTTATGAGAAAATTCTACTTTTTAACAGGCCTTGCTATCTGGTTTATGATAAGTACCTCAGCTGCACAAGAAACTGGTAATGAAACTGACGAGCCTGATTACCTGGAGATGACCCTGGAAGAATTAATGAACATTGAAGTGGTATCAGCTTCGCAAAGCAAACAAAAAGCAACGGATGCCCCAGCCACCATTCATGTGATCACCGAAGAGCAAATCATGGAGCGTGGCTATTTTAACCTTGAAGAGCTGCTGGAGGATATTCCCGAAATAGAAATTCAAAAAAAGTCAGTTGCCGAGTATTCCAATTATATCAGTGTCAGGGGAATTGCCGGAAATGAAAAGTTCCTGATCCTGCTTGATGGTATACGCATAAATTCTATGGCTGGCACCCCTCACGTTGTGGGTGCTAATTACTCCCTGGCCAATGCCAGGCGGGTAGAAATCATACTGGGCCCTGCGTCAGCCTTGTATGGAGTAGATGCCTTTAGTGGTATTATAAACATAATTACCAAAACAGGTGATGAAATGGGCTATTCAAAACTCAGGGCATCATATGGTAATTTCGGCACTACTGATAATGCACTAAGCCTGGGTTATGGAAATGAGGATTTTTCATTCAACTTAACAGGTAGCTATTACTATTCTGATGAACCTTTCTTTCCTGACTATTATGAAGATGAGTATGCCTGGTATACTAACCAATACTCAGAAAACGGCAATATGAGACTGGCGCCTTTTTTACCGGATGTAATCGTGCCTACCGGTACACCCAGAGAATATGAAACGCCTACTGAAGCGTACTTTATTGATGTCGGTATAAATGCAAAAAATATTGAGGTCGGGTACACCAGAAACCTTGAGTCGCACAACTCATCCATGGGCATGAGACCTGAATATAATATCTATGCCAGGGATGCCGTTTATGAGATTCTGATTGAGGATATATATGGCAAACATACTTTCACCTCTCAAAGTGAGAAATGGACGATACAAAGTAACCTCTATCTGGGCTCTTATGAATTAACGCCCGACAGTAAATTCTTAAACACCTTTACCAGCTACCGCAACGGTTACAAATATGCCTTTCATCGTGCTTTTACCATCAGGGAGCAGGCCTCTTATAAATTCAATGCGCAATCCTCGATCGTCGGAGGTATCTCCTTTCAGGATATTAATGCTCTGGCAAAATCCGGGGACCTGCCTTTTAGATTTGACAAGGATGTACCGGCCGACCTGCAGAACCTGTATTACCTCGGCACTAATACTACGGATATGAATGGCAATGATCTCACCATCAATCAGGACTTCTATTACATTACCCAACGTAATTTAGGTGCATTTGCCCAGTATCAAAACAAGTTTAACGATGCGCTGAGCCTCACGCTGGGTATGAGATATGATTACAACACCAGGTATGGCTCAAGCTTCAACCCGAGGGCAGGCCTGATATGGTCAGCTTCCAGCGACCTGAAAATCAAATTGTTGTACGGTGAAGCATTTCTTGCACCTTCAGTTTACAAAGCCTATCAGCACTATGGCAGCTTTATTACCGTTGATGCTGACAACAACAGTACGAGCAATCCCGACGAAACGGTTGGTCTGTTTGGTCCTTTCTGGCATCTCACCAATCCGGACCTGGAACCCGAAAAGCTGCGAACGGTAGAAACCGGGGTGTCTTATGTTAAAAATAATATCAGTTTAGCGTTTGACGGTTACTACAATGATATTACAAACCTGATTACCAACTCCCTGATTTTTGATCAGTCGTTTAATGGTGTAGAGGTGGACGCCGTTGAAGTGCCTGTAAATAAAGGTGAAGCTTATACGTATGGTTTTACTGCCAAGGTGGACTATTTTTATCAGACCGGCAGGGTAATCCTTAAAAATTATCTGTCGTATTCGTACTCTGATGGTGAAATAGAGGACAACCCGCTCTCCTACAGTGCACAACATACCGTAAAGGCAGGGGTGGTTGCCAAAATCGGAAAATTCAGCATCAACCCGAGAGTAATATACAGGAGCGAATCCCTGCATGGCATACTGCGAGACGCAAACGGCGACCTGGAAAGCAACGATAGCTTTGCCTTGGTCAATCTATTTAGCCGCTACACTTTCTCAGATAAGCTTTCGGCTTTTGTGAAAGTCAGGAATTTATTTGACCAGCGATATTATAATGTATCCTTTGCCCAGGATGAAGGTTTTGCCTCTACACCTCAGGATCCTATCAGGGTTTTGGGAGGTGTTACTGTCAAACTCTAAACCTATAACTAATAAAGGGTGGCACAGTTCCTCGTGCCACCCTTTTCGATTTTTTGGTTAAAGATTAAGCCGGTAAATCATAACTTCTCCTATGTCATTCTGTGCTGTACCAAAAAACAGACGACCACTGATGCTTTTCAACAGACTTACTTCAGGGTAATCCCAGGGTATTTTATGCCAGGTCTTTGCATAATCGTCAGAAATCCAAATTCTATATTGCCCACCATATGTCCGGGCAAACATAACGATCATATTGTCCATAACCGTGATATGATTGCCATTGACCCTGCGAAAGCCCGGATTGTACGTTTCTTTCCAGACACCATTATCCCACATATAAAAATATGCCCTGAAATTACTATTATGTACGCGGGTGATGGCCATTAATTCTCCATTCACTACCAACAGTTTATCTACATCCATATCAGAAGGTATACCGGAGGTTGAAGAAAATGTAGTGCCATTGCCTGTTGTAATTACAGGACTACCTCCAGTCTGGCTGCCCTCCCCGTTGGCTGAACCTATGAATAGCTGACCATTAAATTCAACCATAGAAGACACTAATGTACGAGGTGCAGGGAGTTGATGTAATCTTCTCCATGTGCCACCGCCTGTCCACCGGTACACCTCACCTACGGTAGTGCCAAGGCCGGTGCCTGCAAAGGTTACATTATTGAAGTCTGCAAAGCTATAAATGGATGATGGAGGTCCGGATACCGAGTTGTTCCAGGTCACTCCCTGATCTTTGGAGTAATAGGCGGAGTTGTCTCCACACCAGCCCGAGCCGGTAAACATAATCCTTTGGAAGTTAGCAAATATTTCGGGTACACTATTGGTCAGTGGCAAGCTCTGAATAAAACTGGCTTCAATTGCGCCGCCGGAAACTTCGTCGAGCCATAAAGCTGCCGGAGTACCGCCACCACATTCAGCACCTTCGTTGCGCGTAGCAATGGTAAAACTGAAAGGACGGTAAGGTACAGCCTCCATAGCTTCTATTCGCTCTGGTATTATGCCATTGTGTTCAGGTATTTTGGTGACCACCTCAAACTCAAACTTATCCTCCAGCAGTACAATCAGAGGATCATCCCTGAAAGCCCTTAATTCATGGAGCTGGTAATTTTCCTGAACGGGTTTATAGCCGGGTTTACTTACCGTAATGGTATACTCCTGGTACCGGTCAGAAACAGACACCAGGTTTGTACCTTCCTTCAGATCTGTTTCAAGGATGTCTCTGAACCGTGTGGTAATGGATAGGTCAGCATTGGTAGTTTGGTACCTGTCGCTCTCATAATTATAAAACATTGGGCTAATGGCAAAGTCTATTACCATCATTTCGTTGAAACCAAAGCTGCCATAACCGAATTCGCTTGCCACACTTCCCTCTGTGGATACTACCTGAGGCGACCACTTTGCGTTCTGATAGATACTCACATTAAACCTATAGGGCAGGGGCAGGTCAACCAGGTGCGCTTTCTCCGAGCCTTCCACCGGACAAACATACACCACCTCCATGTCATTGTTTATGACTATAAATTTGGTAATATAATAAGTGCCCGTTTTGAAGGAAAGCGGCTTGGTGGTATACTCTCCTTCAAAATTGTAAAGAGGCATTTCCTCGTTGGAGTACATACTGTTTCCCGATTCGTCTTCGATTGATATCACGATAGCTCTTATGTCTTCAGCTTCAACAGCCGCCTGTCTCCCCGATTCGTTTTCCGGGTCTGCCACATTAAAACTGAATTCGACTTGTAGTTCGCGTTCCGGGTCAACGTCTTTCTGACATGAACCCAGGTACAGTACACTGATAACACATAGTGTAAGTGGAATAAGATTAGTTGGTTTTCGCATAGCTTTTAGCAGTTAGGTGTGAGAAATGGTTTGTGCAAGCAGAGATTGCCCCAATAACCGGAACGGCAGGATAATTATTAGCCAACAACAAACTTTTCCAATTAACCACTCAAAAGATTAATTGTTTATGTTTTTAATTAAAAAAATTCTATTACAACCGCAATCTCCGTGCTAATGGCTTTATACCGTTTCTTCCTGCAAATTATTTTTCGAATAAAATTATCTACTGACATAAGGCTGTCACTACCGGCGGTTTTCTTTGTTAAAAATCGTTCTCAAAACCATATAATTTTTAAAACAATGGAAAATAGCATTCAAGAAAAAACCGGAACTGCAATCACCTCCGAGGCACTTTTAGAAGATTGGCAAGGACACCGCCGCCTGACGCGCAGGGTAATAGAGGCATTTCCCGAAAAAGACCTTTTTGAATTTTCTATCGGAGGCATGAGACCCTTCTCAGAGCTGGCCATGGAAATGATCATGATGGCCGGCCCGGGTATAGAAGGTGTGGCAACCAAAAAATGGAAGCAATTTGGAGAGGGTACAGAAATAAGTAAGCCCAAAAGCCGCGAGGAGATACTCAAACTGTGGGATGAAGCCACGGAGAAAATCGATAAGCTCTGGCCAACCATACCGGCAGAAAGGTTTCAGGAAGTAGAGGCCGCATTCGGGCAGTATGAAAATCCTATTTATGCTACCATCTTATACTTTATTGATAATGAGATCCACCATAGAGGCCAGGGATATGTTTACCTGCGCGCGTTGGGTATAGAACCTCCCTATTTCTGGGAAAGATAATATTTTACAAAGGGCTTACCCACAAACCGGAAAACGGTTACGGGCAAGCCCTTCTTTAATAATCCCTCAATATGACAAGGCTGGTGCTTTATACAGGTATTCGTCCGAGTTCAATTGCTTCAGCATAAAGTCGGCAACATCGGCTCGTGATATTTTAAGTTTTGTAGTCCTGTCATTGTTTGCAAATCCATGCTTGTAAGCTCCTGTCAAAGGCCCGTCGGTAAATGCTCCCGGCCTCACGATGGTCCACCTAAGCCGACTGGTACGGATATGTTTTTCCTGCTCTTCATGGTCTTTAAAAGCCTCTTTCAGAAACCAGCCAAACATAATATATTTCCACAGGAAATTCAGGTTTCCCCAACTTTCTCCATTTCCCAATGTAGTTTGGCAGACCAGGCGGCTTACACCTTCCGCCTGCATAGCCCTGATAAGATTATACGTGCCTTCTGCCCTCACCCTACCCTTTCGCCCGGCACCCAACGCACAAAAAACGGCATCATGTCCTTTGACAGCTTCCTGCACTTCTTCAGGATTCAAAACATCACCCCCCTTCAGGCTCAGATTAGAGTGAGGAAGGTCGTCCAGCTTTTGAGGGTTACGCACAAAGGCGGTAACCTGATACCCCAAACCTAAGGCCTGCATTACCAACTGGCGGCCAATACTACCTGTTGCTCCAAAAATTATTACTTTCATAGTTTTCCCTTTTTCTTACAAAGGTGGCGGAGAAGTGACAGGGAAAATAGAATAAAAACGACATGCCGTGATGATCAGGCAGATGCACTCACCAAAATGCCTAAATCGAGCTATTTGATAGTCTGCGTCAGGTTATCCACCAGTTCCTTTGAGGTTCGTATATAATTGTTTGGCGTGAAGCCCGAAAACTCTTTAAATGCACGGATAAAATGGGATTGGTCAGAAAACTCAAATTCAAAAGCCACATCAGAAAGCTTGCCGATATTATTTTGCTTTAAATATCTTATTGATGACTGGAACTGGCATAACCGTGAATACAGCTTTGGAGTGATGCCTATGCTTTCCCTGAACTTCCTTTCTATTGTTCTCTCTGAGAGATTCATCCTTTTACTTAGTTCACGCAGTGAGAGCCTGCCGTGTGAAGCTGATATTTCGCTTATGGCAAATGAGACACTTTTATCGATAAAACCCTCATTGTCTTCGCGAAGGTCTTTCAGGGAGGAGAGCAATAAGCAGAGTTGATCATTGTATGATTCACTGTTCAAAAGCCTTTCCAGGAGTCGGTTACCCTTAACTTTGGCCATAGCGTCTATATCTATGCAGGTATTGGTTAATTGCTCTGCCTTAAGTCCAAATACAGTCTTCAAGGCATCAGGGTAAAAGAATATGCCTGTAGTTTTAAAGCTTCCTGATAGCTGCAGTGTACCGAATTTTGTAGAAGGCCCAAAAATAAACGCCGGAGGGAGCTGCTTGCCATCCCTGGAAAAGTTACCAAAATCGGTATGCTGAAAAATAAGGCCGGGGCTACTGTCCGCTATCAACTGAAAAGACTGTGGATCAGCCCCACTACCTTCATCATCTTCCAGCTTCCAGATGGACTGAATGAATGTTTCCAGGCCTGGTGGTATGGGGATTTGCTGGTATTTCATGACATCAGGATTTACTATGCCAAAACGGGAACCAAACAAAAATAGTTATACCTTGATTTCCTGTTTTTGCATCATTCGTTTTTCCGTTCATGCTCAAGCAACCATTTCTTTCTCTCCAAACCACCTCCGTAACCGGTCAGGCTTCCGTCTTTACCGATGACCCTGTGGCACGGCACTACTATAGATATCCTGTTGTGTCCGTTAGCAGAGGCTATGGCCCTTACCGCTGTAGGTCTGTACAGTCTTTCGGCCTGTTGCTGGTAGGTCGAAGTGGTTCCGTACGGGATATTCAGAAGTGCACTCCAGACTTGCTGTTGAAAATCTGTCCCCGGTGTGTGCAGGCTTACACTAAATTCTTTCCGCGATCCTTCAAAGTACTCTTCTATTTCTACCTTGAGTTGCTTCAGGTAAATATTCTCACCCGCCAGTATATTGGCATTCAGCCTTTTCTGAAGGTCCTTAAACTCAGTTTCGAGCATTCTCCTGTCTGTAAACTCCAACAGGCATATACCCCTGTCGGTGGCACAGGCATACATTGGCCCCAATGGTGTGGTGAGCCGGGTCATGAGTATCACATCTTTGTCCTTGCTCTCATCCGGGGCACTTCCTACAAGGTTTTTGAAAGTATATCCAAAGCCACTCAGCGATTCGTAACCAGAGTCAAAAGCTGAGCTGGTAACACTCTTCCCATTTTTAAGCTCCTGGAAAGCCGTATTGATCCGGATCATTCTCTGGTATGCCTGAAAGGTCATGCCATGATACTTCTTAAACCATCTTCTGATATTCTCAGGGCTCAGTCCTTTCTGCCTAAGGTTAAAATCCGAAATTTTTACTTTAGGCTGCTCCTTTAGCCATTCTAAAGCTCTAAGCACCTCTTCAGGTGGCTCTCCTGAATTTTCAGTAGGCTTACATATTTTGCATGGTCTGTAGCCATTGCGGAGTAAGTCTATTTGCTCGGTATAAAACTCTACATTTTCCAGCTTGGGTTTCCTGGCCCGGCAGGTTGATATGCAAAAAACTCCTGTAGTTTTTACCCCTACATAAAATACCCCAATAAATTGCTGATCTTTGGAGACTAATGCGTCGTAGTATTTTTGTATCTCTCTGTCTGATGTAACTAACATAGCTAAAATACCGGATTAAAGGATTTACTGACACCAATACTCATTAGTTTCTGTTCCAACTCGTGTCCTACGGCCTGATGTAAAAAGTTACCCATACTTATCCGTTTCACGCCTAGTAACTGCAGCTCGTCAAATCCTGGAAGGTTAGGCATGCACATAACATTAACCGGTAACGGTGTTGCTTTCACCACCCTGCCAATGTCCTCGGATTTTTCTACACAAGGCACAAAAATACCATCAGCACCGGCATTTTCATAAAACGGCAGTCTTTTTAATGTTTCTTCCAGGGCATTGTCGATCCCTATTAACCAGGCATCGGTACGCACATTCACAAAAAGCCGAGACCCGGTTTCGTTTTTATACCTGGTTATAGCAGTTATAATTTCTGCAAAGGCACTTGGGTCCAGCAGTTGCCTGCATCCATTATCCTTTATAACGGAATCTTCTATGTTAATACCAGCAACACCCATCTGAATCAACGCATCGACATTTTCAACAACCTCTATAGCATTGCGGCTATAGCCATTTTCAATATCAACGGAAACAGGTAATGAGGTGGAAGAAATAATACGCCTGACTATATATTGAAGTTCTGAAAACGGGATCTGCTCCCCGTCTTTGTAGCCAAGCATGCTGGCGATGGCAGCACTGGATGTGCCTACGGCATCGTAACGTAGTTTTTCAAAAATCCTGGCTCCCGGCACATCCCAGACGTTACCGAGCAGCAATGGTGCTTCATGGTTGTGCAAATCTCTAAAATCCATTGTTCTTTTTTTATACAAATCAAGAACAATGGGATTCTGCAGGCAACCGAAAAATTGACAAGTATTTTTTTTGCGTATCTATCTTTCGGGTTTTACATCAACGACAATTTTAACTTCCTTTTCCTGATCACCATAGGTATGGTTTGTGCGAGACATCCAGCTGTCTTCAAAAGCACTTCTACCCATAAAATGATCCGAACCGAATAATGTGTTGTACCTGTCACCAATCCGGTGAAATGGACCGCTTCTTTGCCTTAAGAGTATCATAATTCGTGGGGTTAAGTTTAAGTATATCCTTTGTATAGTAAAACATGATGTGCCTGATCATAGTTGCATTATTGGGACCTGATGTACCATAATAGGCTTAATTACATAATACACATGCCGTAAAACTGCTTACACCACCTTAATGCTTTTGGCTATTGACTGATCCTGAAGAATTTCATTTGATTTAACAGACGACCTGCGGTTATTATTTACCAGTCAAAACTCCTGCCCGGCACCCATCCTGACCAATATCGCTTTCAAAGCTTCCTTTCTTGAGCATAATCTCAAGCGCCATGAGGTCATTAGGCAGATGTCTGATAAATTCAGTCCGCACTCCCCTGCTGTCTGCTTTGGTTTGCCTGATGGCCTTCCGTTTCGATGAATCAGAAGCTTTAATAAATTACTAAACAGCACGGGCCCGGGAATATTATTGCTCCTTACCCGGGACTCACAGCCACTTTACTACCTGTTTTGGATGGTATCAACAATACCGGGCAGTCAAACTGATTAAGTGCGTTTTCATCATTTACCTCCCACCTCTCTTTAAACCTGTGCTTAATATTTTCGGTTAGTACTACCAGGTCCACGTTATATTTTTCTATCGCCATAGTCAGGCGGTCACTAATGAAACCCACTTCTGTAAGAAAGGAGTGTTTAATTTTAGCAAATTCCGGAAAGCGCTCTTTTAGCTCTTCTATCCGTTTATTTGCTATTTCCTCCTGTTCTTTTTTTAATGTAACTTTATTTATGTGTGCTTTATCATCATTACCGGAAATCAACCTGTATGTATATAAAACAACTAATTCGCTTTGGTTGGATTGGGCAATATCCAATGCAAATGACAAGGCATTGGCAGAAGATTCAGAAAAGTCAACCGGGCAAATTATACTTTTAAACATAGCTATTGATATAGATATCTTCTTTTTTTTGTACTAAAGTAGTGAGCTGGCTGTTGTTTCGTCATGAATACCCGTCATGGGTATTACTGATTTTTATCATATTTTTAATTTCGAAAGAAATTACTAGCATTAAACAAATTTTTAGGGGTGACACAAAAACATCAGGATACATATAAGTCCATATTTGAAGCCTGTGAAGAGGGAATATTGGTGGTGAATAAGGATGGGGCTATAGTGATGGCTAATACGGCTTGCAATAACCTGTTTGGATATCAGCCTGGTGAAATGATAGGCCTGAAGGTAGAAGACCTGGTACCTCCAAGCTTAAGAAACTCGCATGTAAAGGATCGTAGGACCTATGAGAAACATCCGTCTCCACGCCAAATGGGCAAGGGCAGGGATCTTTCCGGCCGCAAGAAAAATGGAAGTGAGTTTCCTGTGGAAATAAGCCTGAACCGCGCACAAATAGACGGCATCGATCATACGGTAGCCTTTGTAATAGATATTACGGAAAGAAAAAAAAATAGAAGAGGCCCTCAAGAGAAGTGAAGAGCAACTAATTGTTTATGCTGCCGAGCTGGAAAAAAGGGTAACCCAGCGGACTAAAGAACTGGACCTGACCATCAGCAAGCTGGAAAAGGCCAATGCAGAACTTGAGGAACAGATAATCATCAGAAAGAAAGCTGAGGAAGAAACCCAAATTGCCCTAAGCAGAGAACGGGAGCTGAATGAGTTGAAATCAAGGTTTGTCTCAATGGCATCGCATGAGTTCAGAACTCCACTAAGTACCATATTATCATCTGCCTCACTCATAGAAAGATATGTGGATCCCGGCACTGAAGAAAAAAGACAAAAACACGTTGACAAAATTAAATCTTCCATCAGCAACCTGACTGCCATACTCAATGATTTCCTTTCTGTATCAAAACTTGAGGAAGGTAAAGTAGAGCTATACAAAGAGGAGATTTACCTGAATGAAATGCTGCTGGATATAATCGACGAAATGTCTGCCATAACCAAGGAAGGACAGAAAATCAGTCTGATTTTTGATAATAACAGGTACTGCTTATATTCGGATAAAAAAATATTTAAAAATATCCTGATCAACCTGCTCAGTAATGCCATAAAGTATTCTGAAGCTGGGTCAAAGGTAGAGCTGGTGGTGGAAGAGAAGAATGATGGAATATTGCTAAAAGTATGTGATGAAGGTATCGGAATACCTGAACAGGAACAAAAGCATATGTTTGAAAGGTTTTTCAGGGCTACGAATGTTACGAATATCCAGGGTACCGGGCTGGGGCTGAATATTGTTAAAAAATATGTAGATATGCTGGAAGGCAGTATTTCTTTTACAAGCAAATCAGGAGAAGGAACCACTGTCAGTATCAGGCTTCCAAACGACAAACCCTAAAAGCGCTCTTAAGTATTACTAATATTAACTAGCACATATGAAAAAGATATTGATCATAGAAGATAATAAAGAGATCAGGGAAAATATTGCCGAGATTCTGGAACTGGATGGATATAAAACCATTCAGGCAGGAAATGGCAAGGAAGGGGTACAAAAAGCCCTGGATGAAATGCCCGACCTTATCGTCTGTGACATTATGATGCCTGAGCTGGATGGTTATGGTGTACTACATATTTTGGCCAGAAAAGAGGAGACTGCAAGTATTCCGTTCATATTTCTCACTGCTAAGGCCGAAAGAAGTGATGTAAGAAAAGGCATGAAGCTGGGTGCTGATGACTACCTGACCAAGCCCTTCGAAGACACTGAGCTATTAGATGCCATTGAAATCAGGTTTAAGAAAGCTGAGGTACTTAAGAAGAACTACAATGGCAATGCCGAAGGGTTAAATGAGTTCATTAAGGATGCCAAAGACCTGCACGACCTCTCCCACCTGCATGCAGATAAGAAGCCACGCCCATATAAGAAGAAGCATGACATTTACCGCGAGGGAGAATATGCCTACTACATGTATTTTGTGGTTTCCGGAAAGGTAAAAAGTATTCGTACCAATGAAGATGGTAAAGAACTGATCACGGGTATTTATACTGCGGGTGACTTCTTTGGCTATGAAGCTCTGCTCGAAAGCAAAGAACATGCAGACAGTGCTGAAACCATGGAAAAATCGGACATTATATTCATTCCTGCCGAGGAATTCTATGAATTGATCTATACCAACAGGGAGGTTTCCAAAAAATTTATTGAAATGCTGTCCAATAAGGTTTCAGAGAAGGAAAGTAAGCTTCTGAACCTGGCCTACAACTCGGTACGACAGCGTACCGCTGAGGCACTAATTACAGTAAGTGAGAAATTTAATCCTGACAATACCGAAAGCTTTGAGTTAAGTGTATCCCGCGATGATCTGGCTAACATCGTTGGCACTGCCACAGAGTCTGTTATACGGGTAATATCTGATCTAAAGGAAGAGGGGATTGTGGAAACAAGATCAGGTAAAATAGTGATCCTCCGCAAGGATAAACTGCAGCAGATACAGCGCTGGCATTTTGCAAGATAGATTTAACTATACACTCCTGACGGGGCCCGAAGCCCTGTCAGGAGTGTATAGTTAAGTGAATACTAAACTTTAGCCATAAACCTTTCAAAAGCGGCCTTTTCCAATTCCTCTCTGTGGTCAGGGTGTGCAACTGATATCAAAGCATGTGCCCTTTGTTTAAGGTTTTTGCCAAACAGGTCTACTACACCGTATTCGGTTACCACATAATGCACATGGGCTCGTGTGGTAGTCACTCCTGCCCCTTGTTTAAGGAAAGGAACAATTTTGGTTATGCCTTTCGAGGTTACCGAAGGCAGTGCAATGATCGCCTTTCCTCCCGGCGATAACGATGCCCCTCTAATGAAATCCATTTGCCCCCCAACACCGGAATACTGATACTTACCAATGGTATCAGCACAAACCTGACCGGTAAGGTCTATTTCTATAGCGCTGTTAATAGCTGTTACTTTAGGATTTTGCCTGATGAGGGCTGTATCATTGGTGTAGGCGGCTTCTTTCATGTGTACGACGGGGTTATCATCCATAAAATTGTATAGCTTTTGAGAGCCCACTGCAAAGCAACTTACGATCTTGTTAGGTTTTACCTTCTTTTCTTCACCAGTAATTACACCCGATTCTACAAGGGGCAGGATGCCATCTGAAAACATCTCGGTATGAATTCCCAGTCTTCTATGGTTCTTCAAATTAGCCAAAACTACATTAGGAATAGCACCTATACCCATCTGTAATGTAGCTCCGTCTTCCACCAGCCCTGCAACATGCCTGCCTATCAACTTTTCCTGCTCATTGGGCTCAGCTATGGCAGAGGTGTGTATGGGTAAGTTTACATCAATGGCACAATGTAGCTTGCTCACATGGATAATGCCGTCGCCGTGTGTGCGCGGCACCATAGGATTGACCTGTGCTATCACAGTTTTTGCCGATTCTATAGCAGGGATGGCCACATCTATGGAAGTGCCCAGAGAACAAAAGCCATGTTTATCGGGCATGGATACCTGGATAAAAGCTACGTCCAGCGGCAGTATACGCTGCCTGAACAGGAGATGTACTTCGCTGAGAAATATAGGTATATAATCTCCGTTTCCTGTATTTACTGCTTCCCGAACATTACCTCCAACAAAGCAACTATTGACCTTGAATGACTGACGGTAAGGCTCATTGGTGTAAAGTGCCTCACCCTCCGTATGCAGATGGAGGAGCTCTACATTTTCCAGTTCCTTATAGCGGTTGCAAAGAGCCTCCACAAGTACGGTTGGGGTCATGGCTGCCCCCTGGATAAATACACGACTTCCTGATTGTATATCTGACACTGCTTCTTCAGCAGATACTATTTTTAAACTATTCATAACTTATATCTTGATTTAGTTGATTCTGCAATAATTACCTCAAAGCTACGTGCCGTGGTGTTGGTACAACATGATCTTTGTCACTGCGAATACTGAAAAGTGTCACCTTCACTTTTTCAACAATATAAAAAACAAATACCCTAATTGTTATAATTGTCTTTGATCAAAACAGTGATATTACTACTTTAGTAAATGTTTATTAATGTTTGAGCTTGATCATGCATAAGACTGCCCCATTAGCATTTTTACTAATCATAGCCTCATCATTCATTTCGTATAAAGCCTCAGATCACACTGGCTTTTTACCTGACGATGACTATGCAGAAGTACACATATTCAGACCCAAGCAATTTCAGGGGGGGTGCTATAGTATTTCAGATCCAGGTCAATGATGAAACCATAGGCCGGCTATCCAACGGCAGCAGAATAATTTACCGTATCCGCAGCGAAGGCTCTGTTGATTTCAAGCTAAAAGCGTCCGTATTTACATCCAAGAGTGTCAATTTCGGTATAGTAAAAGGTCAGAAATACTACATAAAAGCCGGCTATGGAGATGGTTTTGGTTCCAATCTTTCCTTTGTACCACTGACAGAGCAGGAAGGACAAAAGGCATTTAATGATGCCAGCAACTACCATAGTCAAAAGGTTAAGCACTATGATGAAGACAAGCTGAAGCCTGTTGCCAAAAATGTAGATTTTTTTAGTGAGCAAATTAAAGAATTTGAAAAGCAGGAAGGTGAAAAGCCTTCTCTGGGATGGATAAGCCCTGCACAGCAGAATTTAAAAACTGATATTGGCACCTTCTCCCTTCAGCTATGCCTGAAATCTGAAGCCGAGCTTGTAGATCTCAGCATAATACTTAATGACCAGGTTTTTGATGAAGTAAAAGGCATCAAAGCCCTGGACAAAAAATGTTCCTACACCTATATCAGGAACATAGAGCTTCAGGAGGGCAAAAATGAGCTTCAAATAGAAATAGAGGATAAGTATGGCGTATCAAGCTTTAAACGGACAATCTTCTATCAGGCCAGGAAGAGAGAATATCGCGGACTGGCCCTGGTGGTGGGAAATTCGGACTATTTTGAAGCCACGCATCTTCCAAACCCTAAAAACGATGCCCGTGATATGGGCAAAGCCCTGGATAAGCTTGGCTTCGAAGTGATGCAGTTTGAAAACCTGAGCCACGATGAAATGAAAAAAGCCGTGGGCAACTTTTTGCTCAAGCTTGAAAAATATAAAACAGCCATATTCTACTATGCCGGCCACGGTATACAGTATGACGGAAGAAATTACCTGATACCCGTTGATGTACACCTTAAAACGCCAGGTGAAATTGCCTCCAAATGTATTGATACGGGCAGTTTACTTACTAAAATGGAGCTAATGGAACTGGAGACCAGTGTACTGATACTTGACGCCTGCCGGAACAACCCTTTTAAAGGTGTGACAAGCGGAGTGGCCGATATAAGCTCCGGACTTACAGGAACCGACGCTCCCGCAGGCTCTATTGTTGCTTTTGCCACCGCACCGGGTAAGACCGCATCAGATGGTGTTGGGGCCAATGGTCTGTATACGCAGGAGATATTAAAAAATATTTATAAAGAAGATCTAAAGGTTGAAGATCTGTTCAAAAGGGTCAGGATCAATGTAATGAACCAATCCAACAATCAGCAGATCCCATGGGAAACATCTTCACTGGTAAAAGATTTTTATTTTAACCCCGTATAACACATCATAAAACTATGAAAAGAATTTTACTCATTGCAGCCCTATTCTGCATGTCGGTAGTGCTCGCAAACGCCCAGATAAAAATAGGTATTAAAGAAGGCTTGAATATTGCGTCGATTGATTATACAACTGCAGTGTTAGAAACAGAAACTTCTGCACTGGCATCTTTTCATTTGGGTGCTTTTTTTCATTACAGCATTGTTGAGCATTTTGGCTTCCAGGCAGAGCTAATGTATTCCGGCCAGGGGGCTAAAATTGACTTTAAGGATTTTGGTATTCTTACAAAAAACAAGCTTAACTATTTATCATTACCCATACTTGCCAAGTATCACGCCTCCTCCGGCTTTACGGCTGAAGCTGGTATTAGCCTGGATTTTCTATTATCAGCAAAGCAGTCATACGAAAAAATAGAAGGTTTCAGCGGATCGGGGTTCGAGTTAACAGAACAGGATTTAAAAGAGGGTTTGACCGGTGTTGATACCAAATTCTTATTTGGAGTTGGCTACGAAATGGCTTCAGGATTAAGCTTCAATGCACGTTTTGCTGCAGGTTTGAGCAATATTTCGAAGTCATTAGATGAGAACGACCCCAATTATATTGGAGAGGAAGAAAGCTACAACTCTGTTTTCCAGCTTGGTGTTGGCTTTCCTTTATACGGCAACTAAGCAAAAAATAAACTACAGGCTTCCGGTGATTTCAAAACTTCGGAAGCCTGATATAATTCAAAATTTAAGGTTATCCTTTTCGTGTATCTTTTAAGGCGTACCGCAGGTAGTAATTCCCAAATCCCAGCCTAAGGCCGTAATAGCCGGACTGACATAAGGAATATCTAGTGCCATACCCCGAAGAATAAGCAAAGTGCCCATAATAATGGCCACTGAGGTAATAACATGTTGATAGGAAAATACATGTCTGCTTTTAAGGAATCTTAAAGCACCAATAAGCCCGAGCATAACCGGCGAGGTGCCTACCCCAAACCCGGCCATCACCAATACGGCACCTTCCACACTGCCGGAAGCTACGGCCATGGACAAACCCATATATACCAGACCGCAGGGTAGCAGGCCATTCAGTACACCTATAAAAAATACGGAAAGTAGCTTTTGTCCGTCAACCAAACCACTCAATAGCTTTCTCATGGGTACAATTACTTTGGTATGCCACGCCGACTGTAGCAGCTTGTGCTGAAAACGCGGGTATAAAGTGAGTAAAATAATGGCAACTCCCATTACAACAGAGAGTACCTGCTGCGAGCCGAATATGGCCAACCCCTGCCCCACCAGGCCAAAGGCCACACCGAATATAATGTAAGTGGTTATCCGCCCTGCATTATAGGCAATCTGCCTGGAATACGGACTTTTTGAGTATACCGCCATAGCAAGCGGCCCGCACATAGTAGCACAATGCAGGCTGCCTACCAGCCCGGTCATCAAACCGGTAATGAACAAGGCATTCATGATCAGATCACCAGTGTTTTCTCTTCATAGTATTCGCGGTCATTTTCATGCCAGCTGATCTTTACTTTCCAGAGACCTTTTTTGAAATCTGCGGCCTCAAAATGTTGATACCCTTCCGAGTCAGGCCTTAGCACATACCTTGCATCCAGTGAAGCATCTGAAGGACGAAAAAAGTGTATTTGACCTTTACCCGCATAGTTTTTGGGAAGTGTTAAAACGATCTGACTTGTTTGCTTCCTGTATTCAAGTTTAATCTGGTTTTCACCCAGATCGCGATAGTTTCTGATCCTTTCTATCTGGTCCTGGTAGGCGATTTCCTGTACATAATAATCTTTAGCTACAAGGCTTACATCCTGCCGCAGGCTTATGGTGACCATGGTAATTATCAACCCCACAAAAAGGATAAAAGCCATAACAATTTTTGTTCCCCAGTTCATATTGAATTCTTTTAAAGTTTGATTGCGGAAACTTCTAGTCTGTTGTAACAGGCCCTAAAAATTTCGTTGTAGTTTTATCAATGCGATTTCCTTCAGCGTAAACACCGATTGTTAGGGTTGTTTTAGCTGATTTAATCTCGCCTTTGGGCATGGTTATAAAATATACTCCTTCGGCCAAACCGTTTGCCGGCACATGCGTTTTTCCCTCACCTACTTTTGAGATGATTACCTTCGGATTATCCTCAACTTTCAGCTCCAGGGTTATGCCTTCAAAAGTTTTATTTACAAATTGAACATTGTACAGGTTGGTGATATCCCCATCTTCCGTTTTTTGATAGAGCTGCCCCGGCACTTTGAGTACCGTCGTTTCAATATCCGATCGTGTAACCAGCGAAAATGCAAAAATCCCGACCAGTAAGATGAGTACTATCGTATATGCTGCTACCCTCGGCGTAAAAAGCTTTTGCTTTCCCTGTTTTATGGCATCATGTGAAGAGTATCTGATCAATCCTTTTGGTTTATTGATCTTTAGCATCACATCGTCGCAGGCATCGATACAAGCAGTACAATTTACACATTCCAACTGTGTACCATTGCGGATATCAATTCCAGTTGGACATGCATGCACACAGAGTTTACAGTCAATACAGTCTCCCTTTTCTTCCAGCACATCACCTTTTTTCAGCTTTCCTCTAGGCTCGCCTCTCAGCCAATCATACATTACGGCTATAGACTTTTTGTCGAGCAGTACACCTTGCAACCTTCCATATGGACAAACGGCTATGCATGCCTGCTCCCTAAACCAGGAAAACACCCAATAAAAAACTACGGTAAAAGCCATCAGACCAATAAACCCCGCCCAATGCGCTGAAGGTGGCTGGCTCACGATCTCCTGCACCTGCCTTATTCCTATAAGGTAGGCCATCACCGTATGTGATATTACGAGTGAGGTAGCAATAAAAACGACATGCTTGACAGCTCTCTTCCTGATTTTCTCAAAGTTCCAGGGGCTTTTATCCAGTTTTCGCTGCTGATTGGCGTCTCCTTCTATCCAGTACTCTATTTTTCTGAATACCATCTCCATGAAAAGTGTTTGCGGACATGCCCAACCACACCAAACTCTGCCAAACACCACTGTAAATAAAATAATGAACACAAAGAAGGTGATCAGTAACAGTGCAAGCAGGAAGAAATCCTGAGGCCAGAAAGCCTGCCCCAGGATCACAAACTTACGCTCAAAAATGTTCAGCAACAGAAAAGGGCGACCACTAATGGTAATAAACGGCCCGGCAAAAAAAATACCCAATAACACCACAGTAACCAGAATGCGCAGCCTGTGTAATTTCCCTGATGGCTTCTTAGGATAGACCCATACCCGCTTCCCCTTCTCATCAACAGTGGCAATGGTGTCTTTAAATTCCTGGTCAAACTGATACAGGTCTTCCATATCTCCTCTCTCGCTCATGATAGATAGCCTCTTATTATTACAAACTCGCTTCTGCTGTTTTGACACTATCAGCCGGTACCGGCTCTTCACCTGTTCCGGTCTCCGGCTCATATAATTCTCCCTGTGGCCCCTTAGCATTTGGAGGATTTGTACCTACAAGATTCATTATAAATGAAGCCACATTTTGCATTTCATCAGGCGATAAAAGCGGCTCCCACGATATCATACCTTTTTCGGGCACACCTTGTTTAATCGTTTTGAATATGCTCTTTACATCTCCACCATGTATCCAATAGTTATCGGTCAGGTTTGGTCCTATTCCTCCCGCACCATCTTCTTTATGGCAGGGCGCACAGTTACTGATAAATACTTCACGGCCGTTATCCAAAAGGGCCTGGTCTGTAACACGCTGAACATTCTCTTCATTGATGTTACTGGCAGGGGCATCTGCCTTTCTTGCCGTAGCAACCGCTTCGGCAAGTGCTACTTCTGACTGGTACTCTTCCAGTTGCAAGGGCATAGTACCAAATACATGGTAAACAGCCATATACACCACTGAAAAGGCAATGGTGATATAGAATAACCACTTCCACCAGGGAGGCAGGTGGTTATCCAGCTCACGGATGCCGTCATAATTGTGATCAAGCATGATAGCTGCCTCTTTCTCTACCGGTACCGCATCATTGGCCTCTGTAAGGAATCCTGACCACCAGCTCTTTTTTGGAGCTTCTTCATAAACTTCACCCCTGGCTTCTGCTTCCTTACGTGCCTGCAACCTTACCATAAGCCTGAGTAATTGTAAAATAACCACTGCAACTGCGAGCACAACCAGTGCAGTAACAAAGACAAAGCCCATGACGATATAAAACTCGATTGAACCTGTTGTCGATAATTCTCCTGATTGCGCCCAGGTGTTTCCTGTCAGCATCATCAGAGTGATTAGCCAGAGTGCTTTAAAATATCTCATTTTGTTCATGATCTTTCTGTTTTGACGGTTGACAATGTACTTCCATCTTCATTTACCGGCAGGTTTTTCATTTTACTTACATAGTCTTTATCCATCTTTACAACCCAAAGGATGAGTCCTAAAAAAAAGATGAAGAAAATGGACAGAGAGATTATAGGCCAGATTTCCACCTGATGTATTTGTTCAAAATAATGCTTAAACATGGTCTTATTGGTTTGATGCTTCTAATTCGGAATTCTGCGATTCTGTCTTCAATGTGATATCTGTACCTAATCGCTGCAGATAGGCAATTAAGGCTACGATCTCCGTCTCAGCCATAACTTCAATACCATCCTGTTCTTTCAGGTTTTCGGCTATAAGTTCTGCCTGCTCCATCAACACCTCATTTGCTATTTCTTCATAACCTTCTTGATAAGGCACGCCCAATGTTCTCATGGCACTGATCTTACCGGCAGTAGCCTGCATATCGATCACATTTTCAAACAACCATGGATAAGGTGGCATGATCGAACCGGCCGAAACTGCTGCGGGGTCCAGCATGTGATAATAGTGCCAGCTGTCAGGATATTTACCCCCAACTCTGTGCAAATCAGGACCGGTACGCTTTGACCCCCATAGGAACGGGTGGTCATATACATATTCACCGGCTTTTGAATACTCACCATAACGCTCAGTTTCTGACCTGAAAGGCCTGATCATCTGAGAGTGGCAGCTCACACAACCTTCCCGCACATACAGGTCGCGTCCATGAAGCTCCAGCGGAGTATAGGGTTTAACACTGCTGATAGTGGGGACATTACTCTTGATAAGGAAAGTTGGCACCATTTCGATAACACCACCGATTACAATGGCAACGGTAGTAAGTATGGTAAAGAATACCGGCTTTCTCTCCAGCACATTGTGCCAGTGACCATCAGCATGTTTTCCTTGTTTTTCCAACGGAGCCGCTTCGGCAGCCTCATTGGCCACAAAACTTCCGCTTTTAGCCGTTTTCACCAGGTTGTAAGACATGATGAAAGCACCGGTAAGGTATAAAGCACCACCAATGGCTCTCAGCATATACATCGGTAAGATCTGAACTACGGTTTCAAGGAAGTTTTTATACTCAAGGAAACCTTCAGCATTAAACTCTTTCCACATTAAGCTTTGGGTAATACCTGCGACATACAATGGCAGCGCATAGAAGATGATACCCAGTGTACCGATCCAGAAGTGAATATTGGCCAGCTTAACAGAGTGCAGCCTGGTGTTCCACATTCTTGGCACCATCCAGTAAAGCATACCGAAGGTAAGGAAACCATTCCAGCCTAAACCACCAACGTGAACGTGGGCTACTATCCAGTCGGTAAAGTGGGCTATGGCATTGACGTTTTTCAACGAAAGCATAGGGCCTTCAAATGTAGCCATACCATAAGCAGTAATAGCCACCACCATAAATTTAAGAATAGGATCTTCCCGTACTTTATCCCAGGCACCTCTTAAAGTAAGGAGGCCGTTAAGCATACCACCCCAGCTCGGAGCAATCAGCATAACGGAAAATACCACACCTAATGACTGTGCCCAGTCAGGGAGTGCTGTATAAAGCAAGTGGTGAGGCCCCGCCCATATATATATAAAGATTAATGACCAGAAGTGTATAATGGATAACTTATAAGAGTAAACAGGCCTGTTGGCAGCTTTAGGCAGGAAGTAGTACATCAGACCCAGGAATGGAGTAGTCAGGAAGAATGCCACGGCATTATGCCCGTACCACCACTGCACAAGCGCATCCTGCACACCGGCATACCAGCTATAACTTTTCATAAAACCCACCGGAAGCTCAAAGGAGTTGACAACGTGCAGTACGGCTACTGTCACAAAAGTGGCAATGTAAAACCAGATGGCTACATACATATGCTTCTCTCTGCGCTTCAGTATGGTACCAATCATGTTGATACCAAATACTACCCATATGAGTGTGATAGCGATATCTATAGGCCACTCCAACTCGGCATATTCCTTTGAAGTAGTATACCCCAGAGGAAGGGAGATCGCCGCAGCCACAATGATAAGCTGCCATCCCCAGAAATTGACCCAGCTCAGTGTATCCGAATACATCCTTGTTTTTAGCAGGCGCTGCATCGAATAGTACACGCCGGCAAAGATAGCATTACCAACAAAAGCAAAGATAACCGCGTTGGTGTGTAGCGGACGAATACGACCGAACGTTGTATAAGCCGTGTCAAAATTAAAAACGGGATAAAAAAGTTGAATGGCTGCCGTTAGTCCCACCAACATACCAACCACTCCGAAAATAACTGTGGCTACTATAAAATACTTTACGATCTTATTGTCATAGCTGAATTTTTCGAGTTCCATAAGTTACCTGGTTATTAAATTAATTGTCAGACACGAAAGTACTTATAGCTTCTCCTGTGCAACATGATGAGAATTAGAGAGAAAACTGATTTATATCAGGATATTATGTGCTGGTATTTAGAGGTGAGATTTGGGGATTTGCTTGTCGGTCGGTTGTCTGTAAAAACTGATCAGTGTTTTAGTATTTAGATTTTGAGTATTGAGTAGTTGAGAAGTGGAATTTGAGCGGTCATATCCCCCATATAAGTTATCCTGACGATATGGAAGGACCTGCTCTGCTCACTGCTTAACTCGTGCTAACAACAGAGCCAGATACTTCGCAAACTCAACATGACCGGTGTGATGATTGATGGCCTGAATTTAACGGAGAACTATGAACGGCAAAACTGTAAACAATATAAAAAACCGCCTCAGATAAAACTGGAGACGGTTTTGTTTATTAAAGTTGTCCTGTCCTATTATCTCACGCAAATCCTGCATCAAGTATAACCGCGCCACCTTCAATATCCTGCCATGCTCCACCTTCTGCGGGCTGGTAAGAAACTTTGTTGCCTCCATCCTGAGAGGGCTCATTACTAATGATCCAGATGGATCCATCCGGGGCTACGCTTACTTCTTTGGCAAAGCCATCGCCGGTCATCTGCTCGAAGCCTCCTTCTTTGGTTATTTTAGCGATCATACCATTAACATTCACAATCAAAGCCTTGCCATCAGGCGTACCTGTAATTTTGTTTCCCCCTATTTCTCCGGGCACTTTTATCCAATGGTCATTGTCAAGGTATTGTACTATACCACCACCGTGTACAGGCTCATTGCTAATCACCCATACTGTGCCATCAGCACCTGCGCTGATTTCCCTGGCAAATCCTGCTCCGGCAAGTTGTTTGGGCTCTTTTTTGATCTCCAACTGCCATACTTCCCCTTTGTTATTAATGATATATGCTTTGGAACCACTTGGCCCGCCGTCGATCTTCGTTGCTCCGCCAGATTCTACAGTGATCCATTTCTTTCCTTTAGGTTCTTTATATTTCACCACTCCGCCTCCACCTGCTTCTTTCTCAGAAGCCAATGGATCTATAGTCACCGCCCATATGGTGCCATTTGCACTGATGCTTACATCTCTGATGTTTTCCTCTATTTCCTTACTTACACCTTTAGTAGTAATAGTTCTCACCGAATTGGCTGTAGTCAGGCTTAGGATTGTCGATTGTTTACTCATAATATTGATGGTTTAATTTATCTTTAAAATTTAACTTTTTAATTATATTTTATTACATATAGACAATTCCTCATTCACCATACTCAAAGCAGCTTCCCGTCAGTCACATCATCTCATTAAAAATCTCCATATTTCTTACATGATATTTAACCAAATCCCTGGGCGTATTACAGTCCAGCCAAGCACCTTATGAACTGATAATCAACCCCGTAAGCCCGTATATTTTCAACAGGAAGCACCTAATTTATTACATAAAAACTATTACTAAATTTAATAAAAAATAGTAATAAAGAGCGATTGCTGTAATTTATTTTAACTATATTTAGTCAATAGGAGTTATTTAGTTGAGCTTGCTTTAAACTTAATTTGATTAAGTCAGCCTGCTTTACTCTTAACCCAATATTTGTTCATTGAAATCATCATTATTATTCCTGTCAGGGGCTGAATTCCTTAAACCCAAGGTAAGACTGGGCTATTGTTTGACCGGTATAGCCATTCTTATATAAATGGGCATATACAAATGCATGTAAAAAGAATTCTTTTTTCCATATCTCGTACACCGGCTCACTCCCCTTATAGCTTATCAGAGACCTGTCATAAACCAACGGATTACCTGCCCATGATTCGCAGATACCGTCCAGCAGTGGCTTATTGGGAGCCCAGGTTTCAAGATCGTGAAGAATGATTTTCCTGACAATTTCATAATGAGAATACACTTTATTCATTTTTATATTTATTTTAACATAAAATTAAAATTAAAAATAAATAACATCAATTTTTAAAACAATTTCAACTAAAAACAAAAACTATGGAAGGTACTATTTCAGAGATTCGTTATTTCGGACCAACCTGGTCTCCCAGAAACTGGTTCCCATGTGACGGAAGATTATTAGCAATTTCGCAATTCACTGCTTTCTTTTCTTTGATAGGAACAATATATGGCGGAGACGGCAGAACCACATTTGCAGTTCCGGATCTGCGTGGGCGCGTACCTGTTGGTGCAGGTAATGGTCCTGGCCTCACACCGCGATCCAATGGCCAAATGGCAGGAACACAAACCGTTACATTAAATATTCTGGAGATCCCTGCACACAACCACTCCGCGGTAACCAGCAATCCAACAGTAAACAGCGCATCAGCCACTATCAGGGTAAATGCAAACTCATCAAGCGGAACAAGCCCTTCCGGCACTTATTTGGGTGTTGATCAGGCCGCACCTATTTACGAATCATCCGCCAATGCCACCATGGCAAGTGATGCCGTACAAATTAATAGTATCGCTTTCAACCCGATTAATACAACAATCGGATTGACAGGAGGAACTCAATCTCATGAAAATATGCAACCATGGACATGTGTTTTGCCCATAATTTGCTATCAGGGTATATTCCCCTCAAGAAATTAGTGCTTTCTCAATTTATATGGCTCTTATCCGTCGCGGTTTTAGCCATATAATATACTTGTACATGAAATCATTAATAAAATATCAATACAAAAAAAGGTTAGTTATTGGCCTTTTTTTGTTTTCCTAAACATTGACTTTAATGCTGGAAAAAAGAGGAAATCAAAAGTCTATAAAAGTCGGGGTGCTAGTTCCTCAGTCAACAGAATACCCAAAAGCCAGGATCAATTTCATAAATGGCATCAGGCTCTATTTTACACTTTTTGAAAACAAATTTGAGCGAGGTGAGGTAGAACTGATCATTGAAGATATCGGCTTTGGCAGCAGTTCTCAGGTAAACGAAAAAGCTCATAAGCTCCTGGTACAGGATCAGGTAACTCTTATTGCAGGCCACATGGGCTCAAGCACGGCCATAGAACTGGCGCAAATGCTAAGCCAGGTAGACATGCCTCTTCTGATCTCCAACCTTGGCGAAAATGCCATTCAGGCAGATGCCATACCGGACAACTTGTACTTCAACACTTTTCAATTCTGGCAATCGTACTTCCATTTGGGCCAGTATCTTGCCGGAAGAATAAAAAATGACTGGATACTCATTTCTTCGCTATATGACAGCGGCTATGATCCTTTACGTGCCTTCAGAAGCGGACTACAGGCACATGGGGCTCATATTATTAATGAAGTATACCTTAACTCTTACGAAGCCACTGACCTGATCGTGGAGTTTAACAAGCACTTCAAAAATATCGAAGGCATCACTCCTGCCTTATTTTTACCCCCATTGTTACTTAATCAATTCACCGATGACCTAGGGTCGGGGTTTGACAATATGGTGATCACGCCGTTTTACTCCAAAAACAACCCTGTTGAAAAATACTGGGCGTTCCCGGGAGGATGCCTGACGCCTTCAGAGCCTTCATTTGTCAATGGCGTGCACGAATACCTCGATACCGCCCCTGACCTGTTCCATGCATTGGGCTACCGCTCCGGCGCCATGATCTACGAAGCCGCCGGAAGATTGAGTGCCCCGACAAAGGATACCCGCAACATTCTCAGCGCATGGGAGAATTTTGTGTTTCAGTTTGGTGATGAAACATTTAGAATGGAAAACCATGAGTTGGCAGGAGAAGTGAAGGTTTTCAGGGGTAAATCCTGTTTTAAACAACCGAAAGTGTGCACCACTATACGGGCAAATGATATTTCAAAGGTATACCTTGACGAGATGACCCTGGCAAAAACTGCTTTTACTAACCCATATATGTTCTACTAAATGATAGTGAAGAAAGAAAAAATAATAGCACAATGAAGACAGTTGTATTTACAAACAGTTCCTGGGGTATACCCCTGCTGATGGAGTTATACAAAGCTAAAAATCTCCAAGGTATAGTCATCCCTTCCCATGTTCACCATGAAAATGAAAATATAGAGGCCTTTGCAGTAGAAAATAAGATCCCACTAATCCGTGTAGACAAAAGTCAACTTAATACCACACTTAAGGCCTGGCTGATAGACCTGGCTCCGGATGTAATATTTTGTATGACCTTCCCATACCTGCTCCCTAAAGAAATACTGGATATACCAGAAAACGGAGCCGTTAACTTTCACTTTGGTAAACTTCCTGAATATGGGGGTGCAGATCCGCTTTTCTGGATACTAAAGGAACGGCAGACCCTGGCCCATATTACCGTTCATTTAATGGATAGTACCTTTGATCATGGCTACCTCGTCCACCAGGAACAGATATCCATATTCCCTGGCGAGAACTGGGGTCTGCTGGGTGCCCGCCTGAGCCTCATATCAGCTTCCATCCCTGGCAGAGTGTTGGCGCTGCTTAAGCAACCTGAACCCAACTTTAGGAAAATACCCGAGGGACAGATCAAACCGAAGCCAGATTTAAAAGACCTTACTATTGACTGGGCAAATCAAACCGCTGACAGCATAGAAGCCCTTATTAATGCCAGTAATCCGAAATACGGAGGGGCCATAACCTATTTTAGAGGTTCGATGGTAAGGATACTGGAAGTAAGCCCTGCGGATGTTTCTAATGCAACACTTCTGGAGCCTGGAAGTATTGTATATGCAGATGGTCAGAATGGCATATTCGTTTTGTGTTCTGACTACCGCTTTTTACGCATTAATTTAATAAGAACACCTGAAGCTTACCTAACTGGTCATAAGCTGGCAGCATTGGGAGTGAAACTCAATGAAAAGTTTTACTCAGGAAATAAGGAAAAAGAGGAGAAGAAAAGCAGTTTGATACTGTGAAAAAATCATTGAGGAAATAAACTGATATAATATGAAATCGAGTATTACCAGGAATTTAATAGTCATTATATGTTTCGTTTTATTGAGCACATCATGGTCACTGGCTCAACCAACTATAGGAACATCTACGTTTGATGGGGGTTTTCTACAAATTGCAGGCTTTGGGGCATCACCAAGAAGCGGAAGTCTGGATGGGTGGACTTTTACTTCTGTAGGAGGTGGAAATGGCTTCACCAGTCGTAATGGGTCTGGTCAAATCAGTATGAGTATGCAAACCCCAACCTACTTTTCTATAGGAAGTGATGATGGGTCTGAATTTCAACTTGACAACATTAATATAGGATTCTTTTTAGGTGCAACTACTTATACCATTACAGGATTCAGAGATGGTTCAGCGGTGACCGGAGCAGTATTTTCTGAGTCAGTAGTAAATGCCGAAGCTAAATTTATTGATGTTTCCTCAGATACTGATTTCGACAACATCGATGAGTTTAGGTTTACTTTTTCTACCTCTCCCTCTAGTAGTTCTATTACCATTGAGGATATAACAATATCTGCGGCAGCTGCAGGTAATACAGCTCCTACAGCATCAAGTTTTACCGCCTCTAACGGCCCATACGAGAACCTGACCTACACCTTTTCAACCGCCAACTTCGGATATTCAGATGGCGATGGAGACATCTTATCCCACGTTCTTATAGAAGCGGTACCCGGAGCAGGAACACTCTATGTAGATGCTGATAATGATGATACTTATGACGGTGGTGAAGAAGTCTCCGTCAGCGACCAGATAAGCAAAGCTGATTTGGACGCAGGCAACCTGCAATACATTCAAAATGGCTCCACTAACACCTCATTTCAGTTTGAGGTAAACGACGGAACTGAAAACAGTACAGGAAACTACATCGCTACCTTAAATGTCACTCCGGTTCCCACCGTTACTTTAGGAATAAGCCCGACAAGTAAATCAGAAGCAATAACCACTGCCACAACAGTTACGGCTACACTTTCTAATGCATATGGTATTAACACAACCGTAAACCTGGGATTTAGTGGCACTGCAACAAATGGTGTAGACTACTCCACTAGTGGTACCACCATAACAGTAACCGCCGGAGCAACTACCGGAACTATTACATTAACTAATATTAACGATGCCCTTTTTGAAGGTAATGAAACAGTAGTGATAGACATCTCCGGCGTACCTGCCGGGGGTATTGAGGATGGCACACAGCAGGTTACATACACCATTATCAATGACGACCCTCAACCGACGGCCTCCCTTCTGCTAAGGCCTATTTACAACCCGATAACTGATGAAAGTGGTGGCCAGGCATACATTGTCGGTGAGCTAAGTGCAGCAGCCGGGGTAACAGTCAGCATCCCCCTAAGCTTTGGCGGAACGGCCGTTGGCGGTGGTACTGACTATAGTATCACCGGGTCAGTCATTACGATCAACCCCGGATTCTCTATGGATAGTATTAGAGTCACCTCATTATTTGATGGTATTGAAGAAGGGAATGAAACAGTTATTATTGACATGCTCACCCCTACCAATGCTACTGAAGATGGGGTTCAACAGGTAACCCTGACGATTATTGATGAAGATGCTGCTCCCCCTTCCGGGTACTCAGTATCCATAGACCAAAGTCCGATCAATGCCGGTAATGAAACGGCTGCCAGCTTCACCTTTGCGGGGGCTGAGGTGGGTGCTACCTACAATTACACTTTTAGCAGCAGCGGAGGTGGTACCAATGTTACCGGTTCAGGCACCGTAAGCTCAGCCAACCAGCAAATTTCTGGTATTGACCTCAGCGGACTGGGAGATGGAACGATTACACTTTCCGTAACACTTACAGATACTTTTGGCAACACGGGCACAGCGGCCACGGATACTGAAACCAAAGATACTACTGCGCCATCGGGCTATTCTGTTACCATAGACCAGGCAGGGATTAACTCGGGCAACGAATCTGCGGTGAGCTTCACCTTTGCCGGTGCCGAAGTTGGGTCTACTTACAACTATACGTTTAGCAGTTCGGGCGGCGGTACCAATGTCACCGGTTCAGGCACTATTGCCACGGCCACCGATCAAATCTCAGGAATTGATCTCAGCGGCCTCGGTGATGGAACGATAACACTTTCTGTTACCCTCACCGATGCAGCCGGAAATGTGGGAAGTACTGCTACAGATACTGAAACCAAAGATACTACGGTACCCTCAGGTTACTCTGTCACTATTGATCAAAGTCCGATCAATAATGGAAATGAATCTAATGTGAGTTTCACCTTTGCCGGTGCCGAAGTAGGCACAACTTACAACTACACCTTTAGCAGCACGGGTGGTGGCACCAATGTTACCGGCTCGGGCACTATAGTAACGGCTACAGACCAAATTTCCGGAATTGATCTCAGTGGCTTAGGTGATGGCACCATCACACTTTCGGTAACACTTACTGATGGCGGAGGAAATACAGGAGCACCTGCCACTGATACTGAAACCAAGGACACCTCCGTCCCTACGGGCTACTCAGTATCTATTGATCAAACAGCTATTAATGTCGCCAACGAGACGGCGGTAAGCTTCACTTTTGCGGGAGCAGAAGTAGGTACTACCTACAACTACACGTTCAGCAGCTCCGGAGGTGGCACCAATGTTACAGGTTCCGGCACTATTGCTTCCGCAACCGCACAGGTTAGTGGAATTGACCTCAGCGGACTGGGTGATGGCACCATTACACTCTCGGTAACCCTGACCGACAGCAATGGTAATACAGGAACTGCCGCTACAGATACCAAAACAAAAGATACGGCAGCTCCATCAGGTTACTCGGTTGCCATTGATCAAAGCCCGATAAATAATGGTAATGAAACTGCGGCAAGCTTCACCTTCGCAGGAGCTGAAGCGGGAACAACTTACAACTACACGTTTAGCAGCTCTGGCGGTGGCACCAACGTTACAGGTTCGGGCACCATTGTTACGGCTACAGATCAGATTACTGGCATTGACCTCAGCGGGCTCGGAGACGGAACCATTACACTTTCGGTAACATTAACTGATGCTATCGGAAACACCGGCAGCCCTGCTACAGATACTGAAACCAAAGAAACCGTACCCCCCGCAGGTTATTCGGTGGTTATTGACCAAAGTCCGATAAACAGTGGTAATGAATCTACCGTAAGCTTTACTTTCTCAGGAGCTGAGGCAGGAACAACTTACAACTACACGTTCAGCAGTTCCGGTGGTGGCACCAATGTTACCGGTTCGGGCACCATTGCTACGGCCACCGATCAGATCAGTGGCATAGACCTAAGCGGGTTAGGTGACGGTACCATTACCCTTACTGTAACGCTTACCGATACCAATGGCAATACAGGGAACGCAGCTACAGATACTGAAACCAAAGACACCGTTGCTCCAGCGGGATACACTGTAACTATTGATCAAAGTCCTATAAATTCAGGAAATGAAACCGCAGTAAGCTTCACTTTTGCAGGAGCTGAAACCGGCGCTACCTATAACTACACATTCAGCAGCTCTGGTGGCGGCACTAACGTCACCGGATCGGGTACCATTGCCACGGCAACAGACCAGATCAGTGGCATAGACTTAAGTGGACTGGGTGACGGAACCATTACCCTGTCCGTCACACTAACGGACACCAATGGCAACACCGGAAGCACGGCTACGGACACAGAAACAAAAGACACTGCTGCTCCGGCCGGATACACCGTAACCATTGATCAAAGCCCGATAAATTCAGGAAATGAAACCGCTGTGAGCTTCACTTTTGGCGGGGCTGAAACCGGCGCTACCTATAATTACACGTTCAGCAGCTCCGGCGGCGGTACGAATGTTACTGGGTCAGGCACCATTGCCACGGCCACCGACCAAATCAGTGGAATAGACCTGAGCGGGCTGGGTGATGGTACCATAACTTTAGCAGTAACGCTCACAGATGTTAATGGTAATACAGGAAGCACAGCCACAGATACTGAGATCAAGGAGACTGTACCTCCTGCCGGTTACTCAGTGGTTATCGACCAAAGTCCGATAAACACTACCAATGAAACAGCTGTGAGTTTTACTTTTGCAGGAGCTGAAACCGGGGCTACCTATAATTACACATTCAGCAGCTCCGGAGGCGGCACCAATGTTACCGGATCAGGTACTGTTGCCTCTGCCACTGATCAGATCAGCGGTATAGATCTCAGTGGACTTGGCGATGGCACCATTACCCTGTCCGTCACACTAACGGACACCAATGGCAACACCGGAAGTCCGGCTACAGATACAGAAATAAAAGACACCACCTCTCCCACAGGATATTCGGTAACCTTTGATCAGGCTGCTGCCAACTCCACCAACAGTACTGCTATTAGCTTTACCTTTGCAGGTGCAGAAACCGGCACTACCTACAACTATACCATCAGCAGCTCTGGCGGTGGCACCAATGTTACCGGATCGGGTACGGTTGCCTCTGCTACCGAACAGATTAGTGGCATAGATGTCAGTGGCCTGGGTGATGGTACGCTTACTCTATCAGTGACTTTAACTGATAATGCAGGCAACATCGGCGCTGCAGCCACGGATAATATAACCAAGGACACGGGAGTTCCCTCAGGATACACCGTCTCCATAGACCTTCTCGGAGAAACCGTTATCAATGTGATCAATCAGAACATTATAGAATTCTCCGCTTCAGGCCTTGAAATAGGTACTACGCTCAACTATGCTTTCACCAGCGACGGAGGTGGCACACCTGTAACTGGAACGGAAACAGTAACTGCTGCCACAGAGCAATTCGATAATGGCGGTGCAGGCTATGACCTGAGCGGCCTTACAGATGGTACCATCACACTTACCATCAACCTGACTGATAATGCAGGAAATACCGGCCCGGATGCCACCGCTACAGAAACTAAAGATGCAGGCCCTCCAACAGGCTATTCAGTAACCTGGGACGATGCCCTGATCAACGCAACCGAGGCTACCACCGCATCATTTACAGTATCCGGTGCCGAAATAGGTACAACGATCAATAATACGGTGAGCAGTTCTGGTGATGGAAATACTGCTACCGTATCTAATCCTACAACAGTAGTCAGCAGCAGTCAGGTAGTAACCATTGACGTAAGCTCACTTACGGATGGAACCCTGACCGTTGAGGTTACCTTAACTGACGCAGGTGGCAATACCGGAGGGGTTGTTAGTGACAACTCTGCTATTCTTGATCAGACAGCTCCGACAGGTTATACTGTTGATATAGATCAGACAAGTATAAACTCCGGTAACGTAGCTGCAGTGAGTTTTACCTTTGCCAGCGCTGAAATTGGTACCACTTACAACTACACGTTCAGTAGCTCCGGTGGCGGAACGAATGTTACAGGCTCAGGCACCATTGCCACAGCTACTGACCAAATCACCGGAATTGACTTGAGTGGCTTGGCAGATGGTACGGTTACGCTCAGCGTCACGCTGACTGACCCTGCAGGAAATACTGGTTCTCAGGCTACAAGCACTGCACCTAAAGATGCATCTGCACCAGTGTTTATCTCGGTGGATGATAATGGCGGTGATAACTCATACCGCTCGGGGGAAAGCCTGACCATTGTGGCTGACCTTGGTGAAGCAGGACTTACAGTAACCGCTGACCTGTCAGTGATCAATTCAGGGCTAAGCGCTACGGCTGCTATGACAGACAATGGCGATGGCACTTACAGTGTGACCATTGCAGATGTAGATAACGCAGGTAATATGATAGAAGGTTCTGCTATTGCGGTTACGATAACGGCAACAGATGCTGCAAACAACCAGCAAACTGATAACAGTTTAGTCCTTAACCTGGACAAGACTGCCCCGGCGGGCTATACGGTTACTATCGATCAGACTGATATTAATGCAGGAAACCAAAATGCTGTAAGCTTTACTTTTGCAGGAGCCGAAACAGGCACCACATACAATTATACCTTTAGCAGCTCTGGTGGTGGCACAAGCGTCACAGGTTCAGGCACTGTGGGAACAGCCGGTGAGCAGGTAAACGGCATCGACCTGAGCGGACTTGCCGATGGTACGATTACCCTTAGCGTCACCCTTACTGATGCTGCCGGTAATGCAGGAGCCCCGGCTACGGATAATGTTAATAAAACGGCTGCCAGCATTCAATTCAGCACTACAAGCAGTTCGGGCAGTGAAGCTACGGCCAGTGCAAGCCTTCTTGTAGAACTATCTGTAATCAGCGCACAAAATGTAACTGTAGATTATGCAGTTAGCGGGACCGCTACCGGCGGAGGAACGGATTACACTTTGGCTAACGGCACATTGACAATCAACGCTGGTGACCAAAGCGGTAATATCGATATCACTGGCATAGTTGATGATCAGCTTGTTGAGGCTGATGAGACTATAGTTGTTACATTGTCCTCACCAACAAATGCCACACTTGAAGCCAATACCGTACACACTTATACTATTACTGATAATGATGCCCGACAAGCCCAGGTAATAACTTTTGAACCGATCCCGGATATGACCCTTGGAGAAGGCCCTGTTGAGCTTAAAGCCAGTGGCGGAAACTCGGGAGAGCCGGTAACTTTCGCGATAACTACCCAACCGGCATCGGGCGTAGCCACACTTTCAAACGGCATGGTGATCATAGAGGGTATTGGTACGGTCACCATCACTGCCAGCCAGGCCGGAAATGACTTTTTCGAACCTGCGGAAGATGTAACAGTAACATTTGAAATTTTACCTAATGAACTGTTCTTACCTACCTTGTTCAGCCCTAATAACGACCAAACCAATGACCGTTTCATTCTTCGCGGTGGTGGCGATATTGCTGATATCGAGCTGAGCATTTTTGACAGAGAGGGAAACCTGGTATATAGTTCAGGTAGTTTTGCAGAACTCTCTCAGTCAGGATGGGATGGCACCAATGAAGGGACCAAACAGCCTCAAGGGGCATATGTTTGGGTAGTCAGAGGTAGCTTCTCCAATGGATCTCCGATATTGATCAACGGAAAAGATACCGGCATCATCAGGTTAGCCAGATAATATTTATATATAAACAAGAAATGATAATCCCGTATATTATGATATTCTTAAAAAAATTCTCTCCCCTGCTTATTTTGATTTTGGTATTCAGCATCAAAGCTCAGGCTCAGGAACCTAATTTTTCCATGTATCATTACGCCCCGTTTTTCACAAACCCCGGTCAAATCGGTGCTGTGGAGGATGTTAGGTTAATGCTAAACTACCGGAATCAGGCTATTGAAGAAGGGGATAATTTTCGTTCATCTTCAATATCAGCCTATTATCCGATATTTATCGGCAACCACCGTCTGGTGATCGCAGGTAACTTCCTTAATGATGAGGCATCCGATTTTGTAAGTACCAACGGAGGCCTGCTGGGTGTAGCTTATAGTATACAAATATCTTCTAACTCCGCTCTGAGCCTTGGCTTGCAGGGTGGCTATTTTCAAAGGAAAACAGGCAGTGATTATACTACCGACGATCAATTTGTAAATGGTGTATTTGACCCTACTATAGTATCCGGAGATGCTGTACTGAACCAAAATAAAAGCTACCCAACCCTAAGCGGAGGGATTTACTATGAAGTAAGTGATGAGTCGGGAAGAGACAAAGCTTTCATTGGGGCTTCTATTTTCAATGCCACTGAACCTAATATATCATTTGCTGATGTAGAGGACGACAACCTGCCGCTGAGCCTGAAAGCTACCGCAGGCTACCGGGTGTACCAGGGAATGAAATTTTCAGTGATGCCAACCATGAGATGGATCAATCAGGCCGACAATAACTACTTCAACTTGGGGTCAAGGTTTGGCTATGAGCTGGAAAGCACCGAAGAAGGCCCCAAAGGAGTAAGCCTGGGGCTTTGGTATAACACCAATGATCTTGGAGTATTCTCTATTGCCTATGAGCAGCCTAAGTTTACTGTCGGCATTAGCTATGACCTCCCTGTAGGTGAAGAGCTGAACGCCGGACAGAACGGTATTTTTGAGCTGGCCGTTTCGTTCAGGTTGAAGCGTAAAACAAAGGCATATGTTCCGCAGGAGATCTCACCACCAACAAGTTCTGCCACTTCTATGGAGGAAGAACCTGAGGTAGAAGACGAAGAAGAGCCTGAAGCTGTTGAAGAAGAGCCCATCCCGGAAGAGGTAAGCAAGCAAACTGAAGAAGAAGTGAATGAACCTGCCGAAGAAAAAACGGACGTTGTGAAAGAAAACGACCATAAAGCCGGCTCCGGGCAGGAAGCTGATACCGGACATATAACGGAGGGTACCAACGGAACAGGGACCTTTGCCCCCGAGTTAACTGCTGAGGAGAAAAGGGTACTGAAAGAAACGGTTAAATTTGAACTTAATTCGGATCATCTGACAGCAGATTCAAAGGAATTTTTGGACAAGGTCGTAGCCATACTTAAAAATAAAGATCAGTTTGATATAGAATTGACAGGCTATACATGCGACCTTGGTGCGGAGAAAACAAACTATGAACTTTCCAAAAGCAGGGCAGACATTGTAAGCCAGTACCTGAGAAGCAATGGCATTGCTGCAGACAGGCTGCAAGTGAAGGCCGGTGGGGAAAGCAATCCTGTAGCGGATAACAGTACCGAGGAAAACAGAAGGAAAAATAGAAGGGTAGAATTTAAAGTGGTATATTGATATAGAATATCCGTTAAAAATGATCGAATAGCAGGTTTGATAATATCCAGACCTGTCATTTAAAATGAGGGCCGTGAGGTTGTGAAAATGAATAAAGAAATAACCTTGTAGAATATTGATTAGTTTGAAACCTTTTTACCACATCATAAATTTGCTCGTGCTTTTGGTACTGACAGGGTGTGACTGTCAATACGAGATTTCCGGTGTTGTGCTGGACGAAGTTACTAATATGCCGGTACCTTATGTGGCAATCGGCCGTACAGATGCCGGTGATGCTGACACCCCTTTTAACAGAAAAACTTTCACCGAAAAGCAAGGAGAATTTGTATTTAACGGAGTTACCGGATCTTGTGATGAAGCCACTTTATACTTCTCACATCAGGATTATATCACTGAGAAAGTTACGCTTCCTAACAGCAGTACAGATACCATTTACCTGAGGCCCATACAAAAGACCAGTATATTTTTTGATAAGCAAAGGGAATATAAAGTAAAGAAATTGATGAAGAAAAATAACTCACCCTCATCAATGAACGACACCACTATATGCCAGGAGTGGGACCTTACAGAAAAGCAAATCCGTATCATTATAGGAAAAGCAAAAGAAATCGACGGATCGCAATGGCATTATCAGTTTGACCACTTACCTTGCAGAGTAACCGGAAAGCTGGTTCAAAGTGATATGGAGTATGATCTTTCAGTAAATAGTGGTGCATGGTTAACGATCACCTCTCCTGATACTACAATAATGTATGGAATTTTTAATGAACAGACCTATGCGTATTTTATGTCTACCGCCTGGACAGAGGATCTTGAGCCTGATGAACATTCCGAATAAGTACAATCCACATTTTTAAACTATGAGTTTTCTCAAAAAAATCTTCTCGACTAAGGAGGCCGAAAAAGAGCCCGAGGTTCTCCTGGAAGAAGAATCTCCGCTATGCCCGATCAAAGCCATTGTAGAGCAGGACGAGCGTGTTGTATATTTTTATTTATGGGGAGATGAAGAAACAAATTTTGGTATCAAGTCCTGCTGGGTAAGAAATTTAACCCATGCTCCTGATGAACTCGAAACCAAACTCCTGAATAAAGGCATTCCTCCTTTGCTTCCCAGGCAATATTGTAAGTTTCCTGAAGGGCAGGAAAAGCTAAAGCCCGGTGACCTGAGTATTGTATGGCTGGAAGAAGGAGACGGCGCCGCACTTTTTTTAAAAGATGAGATATTGGCTATCATCCCTGCATGGTCAGGACTGGAAGACTTTCCCGGATACGCCAGAGACTGTAAAGGCCACGGCAACTTTGCCTGGGAAATAACCGACTCGAATGAGCTACCGGAAAGAGTGGAGCAAGCCATAGCTTGCTGGTATTCCTGGAGTAGTGAACTAAACCCATTCAGGCTGGAGCAACCCCGGATACTTGAGGTATATGAAGACCTGCTTGGCAAAAGTGATAAATACTATGCCATTGATGGCAACCAGTGGCCCCCTAAAGGCCTTTACCTTAGAAATGGTGCCTCCAAAACTGTATTTGCAACCGTAGGCCTGTCTCTTATACCCATGCCATCCGTTGAAATGTATGTTGATGACAGGCTGGAGCATAATCGTATAGAATTAGGAATAATTCTGGACTCTCAGTTGCAGGAAAGTGACCTGCAAAATATTGCCGAGTGGATAAGCGGTCAGGCGTGCCTGCCCTGGGACAACATCACGTTTTTCGGAGAGGGGCACACTATAAATTTCCAACCCTTGAATTCAAACAAGTTCAACAGTGTTATTTTAACCAATCAACTGGAGTTGCTTCCAAAGATTGAGTTAGGTAAATACCGTAACTCTCACGTCAATTTCCTCTGGATGGTACCCATCTCGCAAAAGGAACGAAAAGACGTTATAGATAATGGCAGCGAATCGCTTATCTCAAAACTAGACAAAATTGGTACCGCTATTTATTCACTAGACCGTGATGAGGTGGTTTAAAAAATTGTCTTGATAGTAGGATTTTAAATAAGTTGACTCCCTAGTTGTTGGAAAAAACTCCAACAACTTAAATTATCTATCCATACTTTATCCCATAAAAGAGAAATGCACCGAAAATCAGATTCCCGGCACATTTCAATCTATAAACAGAACTAATTGTTACTTTATTCCTTTACAGTAATCGTCATACATCTGTTCAGGACTTTCTACATCCTCTGCCCTGTGATCGACAGCAATATCTATTGCCTGGTTTACCAGCGGTGGGTAAACAAACAAGCGGCCTCCTCCCCATCCGTCGTTCTCATAGCTCAGTGTATTCCAGTTATCACCGTTGATTTCCGATGATTGCAAAATATAAGATCCCGTTGATTCGTTTTGAACAGCTTTTTTGTGAAGATAAACTACACCATCAGCTTCGTTGGGAATTCCCCTGAAACGCAACAGTACATCTCCTTTGTTCCCGATCTCTACCATAGTTATGAGTAGGTCCATGGGGCCCAGACTTCTATAGCATGTCACCCGGCTGCTAAGCTCATCCTTGCCCGGAATACGCCTGGGTTTAATTTCAACCTTTGAATTTTTAAACACCTCTATTCTTTCAAGCATGGACTCTGCTTCCTCTCTATTGGCCGGATTCTCAGTTAATGACATATAGTATGCAATCTCCTCTTCCACATCATTGGCAAAAACTTTTTTAGATCCGCGCTCTTCTTCCAGTTTATATTTTTGCCACTTTTCCTGCACTGTTTCCCAGGATTTCTCGCTTTTAACTATAGTATATTTTGCTTCCCACTTTTTTAAGAGGTTCTGTAAACCAGAATGATCAGGAAAAGATTTAAGAGCATCTTTTACATTACCCAGTACAGCATGGGCCGGACCATCTGCCGTGGCAAACAGGTCTACCAGCTTATCTGTGATACTTCCCATACCTATACCGTATAAACCGGCATGGTCTCGAATAATCAAAAGCTGACCAGGCTTAAGATTATCAAAGGTCAGCTCATACCTGTTGAAGCCCTGAGTCACCACTGGCTTTATAGGAACGGTATAATCGTGGTTTACAATCTCAATAGGCTGCGCAAAAAAGGCCGTGTGCTCAGGTCGCCAATCGGGAATATTGACCACCACTTTGAACTCCTGGTTCGAAACGGGGGCATATTTCAAATCGCGTAATTTATGGAAGCCAAATTCCCATTGAATATGGTAATGATCTATTGAGTAATATTTTCCGCCAACTGCTATATAATAACCTGGCCGACTGAGTTCATTGTTCTCAATCGCCAATTGCGATTGTTCCGTTGCAGGGCTTCCTGTAGTATTGGTGATCGCCATAAGGATAAGTATTTAATGCAAATGATAAAAAAATGATACCGGACAAAAACAAATATGTGTGCCAGAAAACTATCGGACACACATACCTGCTCAGGTGTTAATATTACTGATTCAGCTGGCTCAACAACTCATCAATAGTTTTAGCCATAGCAACACCAGGTAATTTTACTGGAGCAGCAACTTCAGCAAGGAATGTTCCTCTCACCTCTCCTACTTTATAAGTAGTAAATCCTACACGATACAGACCTACTGTAAGAGCTTTGTCAGGGTTACTGGCTTCACTTTTATAACGTAGCAAAGAATTGTAGTTACGACCTTCCGGGTCTTTAGGCATTTCGCTGCTATCATCATTTCTCTCAAGCACTACCCACTTGGCACTTTTTACACTTTCTGCGCTGATGTCATCCTTGCTAACTATAGAAGAACGCTCCAAAGTGATATAAGTATCGAAGAAATCGTTTGATCCTTTGTTAGCTTTGTATTCTGCTGACTCTATAGCTTTTTTGTTTTTGTAATCTGTTAATGGAGAAAGCATTCTCACACCCAATTCGGGAGCAACAGCCGGTACCCATACATAGATGTAGTAAAACTTCTTGCCGTCTTTCTCTTCATCCTCATTACCGGGTTCGGCATAGCCTAAGTAGCTGATCACATCAGTATAAGGCACCTGAATGGTTTTTGGTCCAACCTTTTTTTCTACAGTGCTGCCAAACTTGTCCAGCTTTTGTGCGTTCACGCCAAATGCTACCAAAAGAGCTGCCAGTGCAAGGCCACTTTTAAGTGCTAAATTTTTCATCAGTTTTAAAATAGTTTTGGTTTCAATTATTAATTTTTCACAAAGAAAGCGTGGCCGTCAGCATTATACATCACCATTATAAGTGAAAACCTGAATTCACTAGTTATAGTGATTTCGATCAAAAACTATTTTGTTAATTATGCAGAGAATATAAATTGCGTGGCAAGGCATGTGTTCAGTAAATTCATGAAATGAAGATATTACACCCCATAGTTATTTCCCATATAGTATTTACACTGATATGCCTGCATAACCCTTGCTATGCGAAGAGCAGTCCAGACCAGAAACAAACGGAAATACAAAAGCATATAGACTCGATGCTTGACTATGCCGAGGAGCAGGTTGCCACAGCATCCGGGGTCACCATCACCTATGCAGACTCAGCGTTACAACTTAGCAAAGTAAGTGAATACATACCCGGAGAAGCTCGCAGCTATTATTTACTGGGTGCAGCATATACTATCAATGGCGATTTCGATCCTGCCCTCAGCAACCTCAATACGGCCCTGCAATTATATGATGAACTCAACGATGAGCAGGGCAGCGTTGGGTGCAATAAGTACCTGGGGCGTTTATATCATTATTCGGGCCATCGCGATCAGGCTTTACGCTTTTATATTGCTGCGCTTAAACAGGCCGAACAGATCAACTCCTCAGAGGTCATTAACCTTACCAACAATATCGGAACTGTATATCTGGATGAGGAACGCTACGACAAAGCCATTGAGTATTTTGAGCGCTGTCTTGAAATGCAACCCGACAAATCCATCAAATCAACCATTCTGAGCAACATTGGTCTTGTGTACAGAAAACAAAAGGACTATGATCAGGCACTTGAATACCTGAAAAGAAGTTTAAAGATATGTCATGAAATTGGAGACATAGAATGCGAGCTTGTTCCTCTGGGGCTCGCAACAGACATTTATATGGGCTTGGAAAAAGATTCACTGGCTTTAAAGTACTCCTATGAGATCATGAAAAGGCAGGAAAAACTAAATCTGCGAAAAGCTCTTATGGTCACCTATAATCGCATAGGACTTTTGTATATGTACCTGCAGCAGCAGGATAGCTCCATAAGGTACTTTAAAAAAAGCATGGTAATAGGGAAAGAGACCAACTATTCATCTATGCACCTTATTCATGCCAACCTGGCCTTCGTGTACCGCGATGCAAAACAATATGAACAGGCCCTGGAACACATGCTCATTCATGTAAAGTTGAAAGACAGTCTTTTTACCCTTGAAAAGAATCGCATCACAGAGGAACTACTGGCCAAGTACGATGCCGAAAAACAGCTAAAGGAGATTGAGATACTCCAAAAGGAAAAGGAATTACAGGAAGCAGCACTGGAACGCCATACTCTTACCCAAAATGTTGCCATTGTAGGTGCAGCTCTGATCCTCATTGTGTCTGTTGTGATACTCATCAACTATCAGCAGAAAATTAAAGCCCAGGTCCTGCTATCGGCAAAGACCAGAGAGCTCAATGAGCAAAAAAAGATGGAGCTGATCAGGGAAAACGAAATAAAGGCGATAAAGGCAAACATTGAAGGACAGGAAAAAGAAAGAGAAAGGATAGCCCAGGAGCTGCATGATGGGGTAGCCGGTAACCTGGCGGGCATTAAACTAACGCTGGCCAACTTTTCCGGTAAGGAACAAAGCCCGGAACTACAAAAAGTAATCAGGAATATTGATGAAACCTATCACGAGGTCCGCTCCCTTTCACATCATTTGATCCCTCCTAAGATTCGTGAGAATGAATTCGTTGAACTGATCAAAAACTACCTGGATGACTTAAAAAGAAGCCATGCATTTGAGGTGCATTTCGGGTATCACCCTCAGGCAGAACTAAACAGGCTGCCAAACCAGATCAAAACAGAAGTATACAGGATCATCCAGGAGCTGATGAACAACATTATCAAGCATGCAAAAGCTGATCAGGTCGATATTCAACTTACAAAGCTGAATGAAAGTCTCAATTTGATGGTTGAAGATAATGGTGTCGGTTTTGATACGACAGCCACCTCCGAGGGTATAGGCCTGAACAATATTAATTCGAGGGTCAAGCTGCTGGAGGGAGAAATCAATATTGATACTACAATTAACAGGGGAACTATTGTTGATATTACCATACCTGTGGATAATTAATTTATGAAGGAAATGAAAAAAATTAACATACTCATTGTAGACGACCACCACATGTTTCTTGAAGGGCTTGCCGCCTTACTTGAAAACATCGAAAACGTCCACCTTTCAGGCACATTAAAGAATGGGCGGGAAGCTATGGATTACCTCAAATCCAATGCGGTAGATGTCGTGATCATGGACATCAGTATGCCCGGGATGGATGGTATGGAACTCAACAGGTTAATTAAAAATGATCACCCTCAAATAAAAACAATGGTATTGAGTACACATAGTGACCCAAAAACTATCAATAAACTTATACAAGACGATGTCAATGGGTATTTGTTGAAAAATGCAGATAAAAGTGAGCTGCTGGAGGCCATCTATGCATTGGCCAAAGGAGAAAACTACTTCTCTGAAGAGGTGAAAGAAAAATACACCAACAGCATGTTTGCCCGCCAGACCAAATCGAGCGAAGAACCGCCCCTTAGCAGGCGTGAAATTGAAATACTCAAATTAATCGTGGCTCAGAACACCACCCAGGAAATTGCCGAAAAGCTGTTTATAAGTCAGCATACCGTCAACTCGCACCGAAAAAACCTGCTGTCCAAACTCGGCCTCAAGAATACCGCGGGTTTGGTGAAGTATGCGTTGGAAGAGGGGCTTGCTTGATTTTTAGTCATGAGTATTGAGTATTGAGGAGGAGGTGACTGTTGGTAATCGGTGATAGAGTGAAGAGTGAACAGTAAACAGTGAACAGACTGTGAGCAAAAAACTGTAAACAAAAAAAGCCACCCGGGCTAACCCGGATGGCTGATCTAATACAACCTAGTTCAACTATTATTTATGCATAGAATAAAATACCGGCTACAATCACCCATGCGCCGACTATTATGCCAGCCACACCTAGTTTACCCTGTATGGGTGCCAGTTTAGCAAGTAATTGCTCACCTTTTTTCTTAGCCTCTTCATTTTTTGACAACAAAAGCTTGCTGATCATTCCGTATCCTAAAATAAATCCAAGCACTGCCTCAACAAGGCTGCTTGCCAACCAGGTAATCCACCATATTGGCCAGTTAGTCAGCAGGCTCATATTCAATACAGCCTGGATTATTCCCCAAATACCCCAGAAGCAAAATACAAGACCTATCCATCCCTGGTATGGAGTAATTTTGTCAAGAATTTCCTTAGCATTTGGTTTTTTAGCTAAAAGCAGGTTTGGTGAAGCCAGTACACCAAGGATCATCAGTGTAATTCCGTAAATCATGTTGATAGTGTTAATTAAGTTAAATGTTACTTTTTCTCTGTAAGACTAGAGAGAGGTTCTCACACCCCTCTCTTAACCTAACGACCTCGACACCTATATGTCGATTTTACAGTTACAAAGAACGGCGTTGGCACCATAGGAGACATCACCATAAAATGGGAATATGATTAATCACTACATTTAGTGATAGAAGGGCATATTACTGGATAATACTGAAAATCAGAACGTTACTTCTGCTTTTTCTTTTTATCTTCAAAAAGCATACGCATAGATGGTGTAACAGTATCATCAAACTGCCCGCTTTTGTTGGCCCAGATAAAAAGAGCCAGAAAGCTGCCGGCCACTACCATACTTATGATGATCAAAATGAATATTACAGACATCAGAATAAGTGTTGTTTTCGTGCAAAATAATTACCCGTGAAGGTTGTAAACGCAACCACTGAGATACTGCTCAATGGCATCAATATCGCCGCGAATATAGGGGTAAGCGCCCCGGCCACGGCAAAAGTCAGCCCTACAACATTGTAAAGGAAGGATATAACAAAGCTTGCGATAATAATATTTTTACCATACCTGGCATGATCCAGATATGCCGCAAGGTTCTTCAGTTGCCTGCCTTCCAGTATACCATCGCACGCGGGGGAGAAAGAAGACACATCTTCGGTAACCGCTATGCCTACATCGCTTTGTTTAAGCGCTCCGGCATCATTGAGACCATCGCCCAACATCATCACTCTGTGCCCCAGGGTTTGCAGCGCTCTGATATAATCGAGCTTGTCCTGAGGCTGCTGGCGAAACCTCATCTCCGTTTGCTTAGAAAAGATCTCCTCCAATAGTGGCCGTTCATGATCATTATCACCCGAAAGTATAGCAAGTTTATATTTACTCAAATGAGTCACCAAATCCTCCAGACCGTCCCTGTACCGATTCTTTACTTCAAAATAGCCCCTGGGCATACCATCTATAGCCAGATACACCCTGCCAGGCTCATCTTTAACATCTTCCACCCCTACCAAATCCGGCTTACCAAGTGTAAGCAAGCGACCGTTAACCAGACCCTGCAAGCCACCGCCCGGGATTTCCCTAAAATCAGCCATATCAAAATCAGCACCCCGAAGATTTCTCCTGATCTTCTGACTCACAGGGTGGATTGAGTTTTCCACGAGCTTGCTGACCATACCCTCCTCCTCCCGAGTAAGGGTTTCACCGAAAAATTTCACCTTCCCCTCTCCGCTTTCTGTAAGCGTACCCGTTTTGTCAAATACAATGGTATCCACGGCATTAAGCTTTTCTGCTGTTGGAGCAGACTTGAGATAAAACTTGTTCCTTCCAAAAATGCGGATGGTATTACCATTGGTAAAAGGTGCGGAAAGCGCCAAAGCACACGGACAGGCTACAATAAGTATCGCCGTGATCACCTGCCACATGTTTTGCGGGCTGATCAGAAACCATACCACACCGGAAATCCCGGCTATGGTCAGAATGATAAAAGTGAAGTACTTGCTTATCCGGTTAGTGATTTCCTCTGTCCCCAGCTCATCCGTAACCTTAAAGGCATGGTTATTCCATAAAGAGGTCAGGTAGCTTTGGGAGCTTGGCTTTGTGATCCTTACCATTATACGTTCGCCAATTTGCCTGCCACCGGCATAGAGCTGGTCATTGGCCTGCATCGCCACGGGTTTTTCTTCACCTGTAACAAAACTATAATCTATATTGGCCTTCCCACTCAGCAAAATAGCATCGGCAGGTATAATTTCATGGTTCCTTATGATCACCTCATCACCTGCCCTGAAGTCTGCAATGGGTATAGCTGTTGCCACACCATTTTCAACACGGGTGGCGGCTAATGGAAAATAAGATGTATAATCACGCTCGAAAGAAAGGTTTTCGTAAGTTTTGCTTTGAAACCATTTGCCTATCAGCAGAAAAAATACCAGTCCGCCGAGCGAATCGAGATATCCGGCTCCTGTTTGTGTCAAAATTTCATACAGGCTACGGCCAAATAGAGCCACTATACCCAAAGCTATAGGCACATCGATATTTACAAACTTACTTTTCAACCCTTTGTAAGCCGAAATAAAGTAGTCGCGAGCTGAATAAAGCAATACCGGTAAAGCCAGGAGTATATTGAGGTAAGCAAAGAAAACTTTGAAAGAGTCGTTCATCGACTCATCAATCCCAAGGTACTCCGGGAAGCTGAGCAACATAATATTACCGAAACAAAAAGCAGCAACCCCTATCTTCACCGTTAAAGCAGTACTGTTTTTCTTCCTTTTTTGCTCATTGTTATCCGCATCAAATTGCGGAGGATAACCTATCGATGACAACAGGCCGGCCAGCTCAGGCAATTGGACCACCACGGGATTATACCTGATCTCGGCTGTTTTCTTTAAAAAGTTGACAGTAGACTGGATAACTCCCGGATGAAAGTCTGCCAGGTTCTCCAGCACATATACACACGAGCTGCAATGAATATCAGGAAGTGACAGGTGAATGAGGTTATAGGTCTCGGACTGGAAGCTCAGCAGCCTATCCCTGATCTCCTTATTTTCCAGAAAATCGTACTTACCTTCAAGATGAGGGTTGGATTTGTTCCTCGTTTCATAGAGCTCACGCAGGTCATCCGTCTGAAATAGTTCATAGATAGTCTTACAGCCTGCACAGCAGAAATCCTTCCCATCAAAGGTGAGATGGTCATTCCGGCATTCCTCTTCACAGTGATGGCACTTCACCTGTTGACCAACATGTTCCTCCACAGCAGTTTTCATAAGCCGCTACCAGGTTTCCCGGAGAAGAATGCCTCCGCCCAGTTCTTCAACAGGCTTTGGAACATTACGCTCAGAATGTTAAAACAAGTGTCCTCAAATGGCCCGATCCCTATCACAATTTGTATTGAGCATTCCTGACCGGCCTGATTTAACGGTATCAAAACTCCCTGCATATTTTCAATCATTAATATGCCCCAAAGTACCCTGATTTAATTACGGAAAGTAAGGAGAACCGTCAACGATAAAAATGACCTTTGTCAGTTTTTGGATATGAATCATCAGAGAAAGTCTTAAGTGGTATTTTTGCATTGGTTTATTTATAAAGTTAAGTACCCAAACCTTTAATTATGAATGCATTGCTGCTGGCCAAAACTATCTCCTGCCGGAAGAAAAAAAGGAAATTCAGCCCAAAACAGGGTTTTTCCGGTACGTTTATCTAAGGGAAATCCACTAGTACCCTTACAACTCCCTGACGCCCCTCCCCGAAGAACGGTCTGAAGTGAAACCACACTTCGTCAAAGCATCACTTACAAGCCCAAATTATGACCTTTTATATCAATGAATTACTGATTTTGGCAAATCAGTAATTCCCCTGAAATAATCGCTCCTTCTTTTTCCCATCTTGTCATCAACTTAAAAATTAACTGGCTAAAACCAACAAACCATGTCAAAAGAACCTATAGCAATCGTCGGAATGTCTTGCCGGTTTCCAAAAGCGCAAAATCTGCAAGACTTTTGGAATCTTCTCATAAAAGGTGAAGACACCATAGAAGAAATCAAACGCTGGAACATTGATGAATACTACAACCCGGATAAGGGAGCTAAGGATAAAACCCATCAAAGGCATGGCTCTATGCTACAGCATATTGATGATTTCGATCCTTTATTTTTCAATATTTCACCCGCTGAAGCTGCTGAGATGAATCCGTCACAAAAACTGATGATGGAACTGGTTTGGGAATGTATAGAGAACAGCAGCACTTCATATGAAAAAATAGCCGGGAGGAAGATCGGAGTCTATATCGGTAATATCTGGAGTGATTTTGAGCATTTGCGTAAGCACAAGCATGCAGAAGTTACCTCTCACTCTGCGGTAGGGCAGTCTGCCAATATCATAGCTAACAGGATCTCTTTCTTTTATGGTTTTTCCGGGCCCAGCCTGGTAGTGGATACAGGTTGCTCTTCCTCACTGGTAGCATTGCACCTGGCTTGTCAAAGTCTTTGGGATGGTACCATAGAGCAAAGTGTAGTAGGTGGTGTGAACCATACATTGGATCCTGACCAGAACATTCTGCTCTCTAAATTCGGAGGATTATCCGCCAAGGGTAAGTGCAGCACTTTTGATGAGGGAGCCGACGGTTTTGTGCGGGGCGAAGGAGGTGGAATTGTTTTACTAAAGAGGCTTGCTGACGCTGAGCGTGATGGTGACAAGATATATGCCGTAATCAAGGGCAGTGCTATTAATAACAATGGTTTTAACCAAAACCTGCCCGCTACCAGCATCAAAGGCCAGCTTGATGTGCTGTCTGAAGCATACAAGGACTCCGGTATTAAGCCCGATGAGATCCACTATGTAGAAACTCATGGCACAGGCACCCAACTGGGAGACCCTACCGAAACCAATGCGCTGGGGCAATTTTTTAATCAAAACAGAACAAAGCCTCTTCACGTTGGCTCGGTAAAAACCAATATCGGCCACCTCGAAGGTGCAGCCGGAATGGCAGGACTGATCAAAGCTATACTGGCAATCAACCACAGACAGCTTCCGAAGAACTTAAATTTTAACAAACCAAACCCTAAAATAGATTTTGACGGGCTTAACCTGAAAGTACAGGCCCAACAAACCGAATGGCCTGCAGCTGAAGGAGAAACGCTAAAGGCAGGAGTAAACTCATTTGGTTGGGGCGGCACCAACGGCCATACTGTAATAGAAGAATACAAGCCAAAAACAAACTTTTACAACCCCGGTAAAAAGACCCACGACCATAAGTTTGTGTTGCCAGTTTCTGCCCGTTCTGAGAAGGCATTGGTTCAATATGTTAAGGCCTACAAAAACTATCTGAAATACAGCCTCGATGGTGCCCTTAGTGAGTTCATCCATACCGTAACGGCTACTGCACTCAGAAAACCAGAGTTTGAGTTCAGAAAAACATTTGCTGCAGAAAGCATACAGGAAATGATAGAGAAACTGGAAGCGTACTTAAAAAACCCTGAAGTAACTTCAACAAGTATCGAAAAGCAAAAAGTGGTATTCGTTTTCCCGGGTCAGGGTTCACAATGGATCGGCATGGGCCGAGATTTATACAAGGCAGAACCTGTATTTAAAAAAGTAATTGACGAATGCGAAGTCGCATTTTCCAAATACTGCAACTGGTCACTGATATCCCAGTTGAAAGCTAATGCTGATACCAGCCGAATGGACGAGATCAATGTGATACAACCTGCCCTTTTCGCCATGCAAATAGCCCTAGCAAAGCTTTGGGAGTCGTTTGGACTAAAGCCAGATGCCGTTACCGGCCATAGCATGGGTGAGGTGGCTGCTGCGTATATCTCCGGTAGCATCACACTGGATGAGGCTGCCAGAGTGATCTGTACCAGAAGTAAACTGATGAAAACCGTCAGTGGTAAAGGTGGAGCAATGGCTGTAACAGAGCTTACCATACCTGAAGCAGAAGAAGCAATCAAAAGGTACCCCGGATTATCTATCGCTGTTAACAACAGCCCCAAGTCCACAGTAATTGCAGGAGACCAAAGCCTGATTACCGGACTGCTGGAAGAGCTGGAAGGCCAGGGTAAATTTTGTCGCCAGGTAAAAGTAGATGTGGCATCGCACAGTGCACAAATGGAGCCATTGAAAGGTCAGCTGGCAGAAGCACTCCAGGGTATTACCCCGCAGAAAAACAAAGTTATACTTTACTCTACCGTAAAGAACAGAGAAGTATCAGGAGAAGAACTCAATGCCCGCTACTGGGTGGATAACCTTAGAAATGGTGTTCAGTTTGCCGGAGTGATGGAGCAACTGATTGAAAACAAATTCAACACATACATCGAGGTAAGTCCCCACCCGGTACTGACGACCGCCATTAACGAGTGCATGGAAGCCTTTAACGGTACGGGGATGGTTTCAGGTACACTTACAAGAAACAAGCCTGAGGAAAACGAGCTATACAGCAACTTTGACCTGCTATATCAGCAAGGGGTCAGGTTTGACTGGAATACCTTCTATAACAACCCCAAAGTGCCGTTTGTAAACCTGCCTTCGTACCCGTTCCAGCGAGCTACTTACACACTTAGCGAGCGCAGACAAAACCATGGAGCAAAAAGGGAAGGTCACCTCTGGATAGGCAAAGAAATAAAACTGGCTCAGCTGGCCGGTTTACATTTCTGGGAAGCCAGGCTCAGCCTTGATGAATTTCCGTACCTGAAAGACCATGCTGTTTCCGGCAAAGTAGTACTGCCGGGCGCAAGCTACATCGAAATGCTACATGCAGCTGTATCCCAGCTTACCGGAAGCCTCCGGATAACGGTGCAGGACCTCAAATTCAAGTCAGCAGTTACGATAGGCAGCGATGAAAAAGTAAGTATTCAGCTAAGAATACAGAAAGGTGAAAGCACATCAGGATTTGCCTTCTTCCGGATGATGGATGGCAAGTGGACTGAAACAGCTGCAGGAAGCTATTCGCTAAACAGCAACACCCAAAACGAAGCTATCAAAAGCAATAATTTCGAAGGAAATACAGATATTGAAGCCCTGTATGAGCAACTTCAAACGCTTGGCCTTCAATACGGGCCTTACTTTAGAGGAATACAAAAGATCCGCGTAAGTGAAAATGAAATCCTGGCTTCCGTTACCGTAAAAGATAGCCTTAAATACAGCCTTGGTCAATATGGCTTACATCCTGCCGTGTTGGATGCCTGTCTGCAAACTCTATTTTCGACACAATCTGGTGACAACAACAAAAGTGCAATGACCTACCTGTCGGGCATTGAGGCGGTGGAAATAAACAAAACTTTCAGCTTCAGCAACGAGCTTTTTGTTCGTACTGAAATTACCCGTCAGGAAATTGGCAATGAGGGTCAAAGTGTAACACTTACAGCCAACTGCACCATTGCCGATGCCACCGGAAATATTCTGGTTAGAGTAAAGGGCCTTGGTGGAAAGATCTTCAAATTAGAAGAGACTGGCGGGCAAAAAGAAAAGTGGCACCATCATATCAACTGGGCCCCCATAGAGATTAATTTCAGAAATGCTAGCCCACAGTCTTTTATTGTAGTTGCCACCCAGACTGACGATGTCACCAGGCAGTTTTTGGAGGCCATAACTGATGCAGGTCACGACTTCCACGGGGTAGCTCCTCATAGCGGGGAAGCAGCGCCATTCAGGTCGGCGCTGGACCAGATAGAGCTGGATAAGGTAGACCGCATCATCTATTTCAGCCACGGTCATACCATGGACACGCAGAAAACCATAACGACCGATAAGGCTTTCTACCTGATTGAGCTTTTTAAAGAACTGGAAGCAAAAAAGCTGATGCATTATCCGGGATTGACCATAGTTACCAATGGTGCATTTGGGGTAAAGTCTGATCATATTAATGTGGCTTCCGGCCCTGTAGTGGGTGTAAGCAGAGTAGCCTTCAACGAACTGTCTCAATATGAACCTCAGATCATTGACCTCAGCTATAACTGTAATCTGGCCGAATTGAAAAACCTCGTAAAACTTATAGCAGAACCCGTAGCTCAAGAGCGTGAAATTGCTTTAAGAAAAGAAGCCTTTTATTGTTCCAGGCTGGTAGATTTCACACCGGCACTACCTGCCGTAGCAGAGCAACACACATTCTCACCAACTGCGTACCACCTGGTGACAGGCTATAAAGGTATTGCATTCACACTTGTTGAGTGGATGTTTGCAAGAGGTGCCCGTAAGTTCTGCCTGGTAAGCCGAAGCAATAATCTTGATGAAGTGTTAAAAGGAAAAATTGAAGCACTGAAAAACGTAGGGGCCATTTTCAAAATAGTTGATTGTGATGTCTGCGATACGGGTGCGGTAAACTCCCTTTTGGCTGAGCTCGAAGCCGAAGCGGGACTGAAGAGCATTATCCATGCCGCCGGGGTGATCAATGCAGAACAAATAATTGATCTCTCTCATGAAGAATTTTCAAATATACTGGCACCAAAGGTAATCGGAGGCTGGAACCTGCACCAGGCATCCAGAAAGTATGAGTTAGACCACTTCATGTTGTTTTCCTCTGCTTCCAGCCTTTTAGGTTTGAGCGGCCAGGTGAGCTATGTTGCTGCCAACACCTTCCTGGACACACTGGCCCTGTATCGTCAAAAACAGCATTTACCTGCCCTTAGCATCAACTGGGGCGTGATGTCGGATGTAGGCATGGTAGCTTCCCTCAAAAACTTGGAGAAATTTGCAGAAGCCGAAGGCTTTGTAGCTACTCCAATGTCTGATGCGGTAAAAGCGCTGGATAAAATCTTTGATCAGTGTCCGGCTAATATGGGAGTATTCCAGCTCAATGCTGAGCAGACCGCCGGACATTTCCCTGCGCTTGGGGGCAGTAAGTATTTCTCCGGACTGCTCCATAAAAATGATGCTGAACATGAAAGCCAAACCCTTATGCAAACACTGGAAAGCGTACCTAATGCAGATGAGTGGCTGGATGCACTGGAAGGCCACTTAAAAAAGCTTACCGCCAGTATCATCAAATCGCCGGAAGACCAACTCTCCACCACTATGAAATTCAAAAGCCTGGGTATAGATTCGCTGATGGCGGTACAATTCAGAAACAAACTGGAAAAGGAGCTGAACATTAAGCTTTCGGTAACAGACATTTGGGAACACCCGACCATAAGCGAGTATGCTACCTTCCTGGCTGAGAAACTGTTTAAGATCAAAAAACAAAAAGAAGGACAAAATATCGCAGAACCCACTATCCTGGCAGGTGTGGCCAATACTGAACATAAAATGCAGCTGGTATGTTTTCACGATGCCGGAGGCAATGCCAATCTCTATGCTGACTGGGAAGAAAAACTGGCAGGCCAAATTCAGCTTATAACAGTGGAGCTACCCGGCAGAGGGCAGTCATCTTCTATGGAACCATTCACTGATATGAAACAAGCCATCCATAAGATCTCCGATGCACTCATGGGTGTAATGGACAAACCTGCAATCTTCTTCGGGCACAGCATGGGTGGATTGATCGCATTTGAGGTTATGCGCGAGTTGCGAAGAAGACTGGCAAAACTTCCTGTCAATCTCATCGTGTCCTCTACTCCGCAACTGGCTTCCTATGACAAACAGCACCTGGATCATAATGCGGACGACAAGACATTAATGAAGCGCTTCCCTCACCTTAGCAAAGAGGCAATCCCTGATGCTGAGCTACGTGAGATACTGATCAGACTTTTAAGAAATGACCTGAAGCTACTTAGCACGTATGAATATGAATTTGCACCTCCTTTGGATGTAAACATTACTGCCATACACGGTAAAAGCGACAGCACGGTAAGCCAAAAGCAAATGAGCCTCTGGACAAATGAAACAACACTGAAATTCAAATTTATTGAGCGTGAAGGTGACCACCATTACCTGAGATCATGTACAGATTTTGTTACCGGTCTCATCAATAATGAAGTAAGTGACCCTGTACTGAATTACGTAAAAAAATAAAACCAATGGAAGCACAACAAGCCACAACTAAGTTAGCTAAGCAAGTGACAGGTACCTGGAAGCTCGTATCCTGGACCTATGAAAATGAAAACGGGGAAACCGTAGACTATTTCGGAAAAAGCCCGCAGGGAATACTTATGTATACCGACAGCGGATACATGAGTGTACATATTATGAAGAGTGACCGGAAAAGGTTTAACAGCGAAGGTATGTATGATGGTACTCCTGAAGAAATTGTAGATGCCTTTACCTCATACTTCGCCTATTTTGGCAAATTCATCGAAAAGGAGCCAGGAGTATTGCAGCATACTGTAGAAGGCGGCACATTCCCAAACTGGCTTGGCAACATTGAAGAGCGCTACGGTAAAATTGAAGGTAACCGTATGATTCTTTCAACACCACCCATTCGTACGGCAGGGCATGATATTGTGTTTAACGTAGTGTGGAAAAGAGTGTAGTTTAAAAAGGTAAAATCTGTTACAGAAGTAATAAAAAATGAAATAAGTACCTCATAATCTTTACTTTATGAAACAATGGTTAAACCTCATTAGATCATTAATATACTTAAATATATTTAACTCATTGAAAATCAACGAGTATCAATCAAACAAATAAAGATATGGTTAAATATGGTACATCTGTATAATCAGAATACTTATTTAACAGCATTGATAAATCGTAAATGATATATTAAAAGAAAAACAACTAAATACTTAACAATTATGAATCAAGCCAGCATAATGAAGGGTGAAACACTCCTAAAAGAGAAAAACCTTGAAGTAACATATGATACAGCAACCCATATTTTATTCTGCCGATGGATAGGATTTCAAAACAGAGACAAAATCATTGCAGGAGGAAATAAAATACTTGAACTTTTTAAAAAGAAAAACAACTGCTCTAAAATATTAAACGACAATACAGAAGTTACCGGCCCATGGCAGGATGCAGCCGAGTGGACCGTAACCCAATGGTTTCCTCAAATGGAAAAAGCCGGCCTGAAGTATTTCGCATGGATCTTCTCAGAAAATATCTTTGCCCAGCTTTCTGCTAAAAATGCCATGCCGGATTCTGATATTGTTACCACCTTCAACTCGGCTAATGAAGCTCTTGAATGGTTAAAGTCTAAATCCTAAAGCTCCTGAATATATCACCAATAAGCATCAGCTCCCGTCCGGGAGTTGATGCTGCTTTATAAAGCGCAGGTATACACCAGCCCTTCCCCGTTGCTGTCCCTGACAGCAACATCCCTGCAGGGATCTCTTCGTCTCCCCTGCTGTCCCCCGACAGCGACCATGCATGCAGCAGAAAGCCTGTACCGCCTCCCAAAAGCCGCTAAAGGAACCCTGCTAACCCCGCATTGATCAATATTTGAGTATCATCGCTTCATTAAGGCTGTTGAATGAAATTAAACAGGCTATTGAGGAAGAACAGCAAAGCTACAATCACCAATAAGAAAATGACCAGCAGCACCTTATGCCTGGAAAAGACATAACCAGTATAGCTCATCCATATAATAGCAAAAGCAGATATTCCTCTTTAATTATTGAGAATGTTCAACCACAAATGAGCACTTGCCAAATCACTCAATACCCACCCTCCAAAACTGATCGTCAAATTTCCTGGGAAAGGGTATAACTACATGCCGGTCTCTCCAGGGCTTGAGCTGGTACCAGGTATTAAACCCCGCCGCAGTAAATATCTTCTCCACATGTGGATACCAGTCTATTGGCTCTTCACCATGCAATAGCTTTACTCCCTCGGGAGCACCCACAGGCTGGTCGCAGAGCACCACCAGTTGAGGTCGGCTACCTTCTATTTTTGCGATATCAACAGCATGATCTATCAATACCTCAATTTCATCTTCATGCGTGGTATGCACCACCAGCCATACCGGTTGGCTGAATTGCCTTAATACTTCGGGCTTACCGTTAGGAGTTGGGAAACTTATTTCAACCCGTTTCACCAATGTAGCATTTTTCACATAGTTATCATGTTCAGGTTCTAATGGTTCAAAAACATACGCCCCGTCAATATGCGGCGGGTGCTGGCTGATCAGCGGCAGGTATTTGTGCCACCGGAGCCTTCTGCATAAATAATTGACAGTTATGCCCGCAAAAAGATCGTCAGAAAGCTCCCCTAAAAGGCCACATGGAAAGGTATCAATGTAAAATTCATCGGGGGAATACTCCCTGATTATATCTGCAAGCCACTTTCTTAACGATCCGGCTTCAAAATCATGATCAGCAGGTAACAAAGCAATATGGTTTTCCTCAAACAGTTGGAATACACTGCGATTGTTAGTCAGGACTTTGTACGGTCCTTCAATTCCAAAATTGTCAATGAAAGCCTTTATCCGCGACAGGTGCCCAAAACCACCCCCGAAACCATAGAAGATAATCATTTGCCCTGAACAGCCAATTCAGCACAAATAATGAATTTCTCCACTTCACCTATTTCCGGTATCAGCAATACACCGGGAGCATAGGAATCTGCGAAATTGCGAAGGAAGTATTTGCCCTGCACTTCCACCCGCGGCGCACCCTGCTCGTAGCGAATCGCACTGATTTCATTATCGTTCTGTTTCAGTTTGATCCTGCCATCATCATATCGATGAATTTCATAGGCACCAGTCATCTCCTCATTATTGGCTATTTTAATTTTACCATCTTTGATCTTCACTTTCCAGATCAGTTCCTCATTTGCATTTCTAAGCTTAAAGGCATCGTCCTTAAACTTCACAGCATACCTGAATTGATCGTTCTGATCGTAGTACTTCCTTTTGTCTTCACTTTTCATAACACCGAAAAGTGTCCCGGTTTGTGTAATTATGGTCAGCTCTCCCCCACTACCGGTAATCTCTGCCAGCGATACATTTTCGCTGCTAGTGATGTAGTAACTCTTAGCTGCAGTGGCCGTCTCCGATTGCACGGCAGGCGTTTCGGAAACCTGTTCATTCTCATGACGAGAGCCACCACCGGAGCAACTCCAAAGCGCCAGTAAAGTGATGATAAAACTAAACTTAAATAAGGTGGTTTTTATAAGCATTTGTTTCATGGGTTTGGGTATAATGGGTTTCTATTTTAGCTTTTAACTGCTGCCCAAGTGCTTGCCGCTCCTCCACCGACATAGAGAAGAACGCATACAAAGCTTTCCTGCAGCTGTCTTCATTGGCGGGTTCAAACAAAAGTCCGTTTTCATGGTTCTCAATAACATCTGCCATGCCATCTACTGCCGAGGCAATAACTGGAATGCCCAAAGCCCCGGCCTCCAGCAAAACATTGGGCATTCCATCGTAAAACGAAGGAATAACCAGGGCGTCACAACAAAGGTAATATTTCATCAGCTCGTAGCGGTCGTGAAAGGGAAGTAAGGAGTACGAACAGTCCATTAGTCCTAAATTTTCCTCCAAATGTTCCTCCACATCGCCAACAAGCAGCAAGTGGGCCTTCTCAACCAGGCTCGTCCTTTTCAGGGCTTCCAGAAAGAAATCAAGCCCTTTTTTGGCTTTGAGCTGACCAAAAACCCCCAGGGTCAATTGCCCCTCGCTACGCTCTTTCTTCCATACTTTGGCAAATTCAAACTCACCAGAGGCAGGCTGCCATTCGCTGGTATCAATACCATTAGGGATATAATGTACCTCCTCATGCCCGATCCACTTCCTGATCTTTTCGGCTTTGTCGCTACTCACGGTAAAGACCTGGCCCGACTGCCGCAGGACATCTTCAAGCATTCCCCGCTTACGGGGCGTAAAAATGGAAATATCAAGGTCATTTCCTCTGATCAGCGTAACCAGCTTTACGCCAGCCCACTGAGAGAAAACAGGCGCGCCTATCATGGAGAGATAGCCTCCAAAGCACACGATATAATCGAAGCTGCCCAATGTTTTGATGTAGTTCCAGGCGATGTTCAGCACGTGGGCCTCGCTATTGCTAAACGGAATAGCAGTATATCCGCCATTTTGCTGTTGCTTTCGGCGTATTTTTCTTTCCTGGCTTACAAAATGAATGATTTCAATGGTATAGCCGGCTTGCCTCAACCCATTCACAATACGATCGCATGACTGCGCCATTCCTCCGCGCTGCGGAGGGTAATGGTCAGTTAGCCATAAACATGCAGGCATAGCCATTAACTGTCAAAAGCGTTTACGGAGTCGTCTTCCATTATCTGGTCACCTGCATCGGTATGATCGAAACTATCATAATCATAAGTATTAAAGGCACTGCCATACCAGATATAAGGAGTAGCCAGAGCCAGTGCAGGATCATCGTGCATCATACCTGCACGGTCGCCCTTACGTCCTTCATTCTCAGACTTTTCCTGAGTTGTCTGCGCCGCAGGGTTGATCGGTTCAAACAATGCATAGATGTTCTGCATGGCCTCAAAGAATGCTCCAACAGCCAGCACTTTATCCTTACCTACTGTCTTGATCTTTATTTTAGACTTGGCCTGGTAGTGACCATTAACATCGTCCACTGAAACAGCAGGGTGGGTTGGACCTTTATGGTTATATTCAGATTTTGGAAGGGTGATCTTGATCAGGCATTGGTGCACATATTTGGTCTTGCTTTTAAACTTGGTCTTACCACTTGCACTCCTTTTTTTCCATGAGAAATCTTTGATATCGTCAGCCACCACAAATTCCAGTATGGCCTGGTCTTTCATAGTCACCCTGGCAATAATGTACTTTGGTGAATAAAGCTTAAGGTTTCTCACCCCTACCTTGCTTTTTTCCGGGGTAAGTGCTTTTCTGGGCACTCTGAAATCCAGGTTTGCAGCTAGCTTTGCCTCACTGCCACACTTGGCTTCCAGTACGCCCAGCACCGGCAAAAAGAATAATCTAAGATAGTTATTGACATCTTTGCTTTTCTTATTGCCCCGCCATACCAGGAATAGTACTCCGGCACCAGCAAATGTTACTATCAGATAGAGTGCATTCTCTTCCAGAAAGGCTAAGGTGAAAATGGAAAAGAAAGCCAACACAAAGCTAATGATAGCCGCTACCATCAGCTTTTTAATACTGCTGTCATTGCGCTGATCAAACTTAGCCACCTTGGCCAGCAGCGCAAGCCACTTCCCTATTTTCATGGTAGCACTCACTGTTTTTTCATCAATAAACTGCTTTTGGACTGGTGATAAGTGTTGGTATTTATCAGAATATTTGTTCATAATGTATTTGCAGGTTTAGCAAACAAGGTTAAAAATGTTACTGTAAGTATCAGATAGTTTTTTATTTATTCTATCCCAGGTATAGTTTCTTTCAAATTTCAAATAGGCCTTTTGAACCATTTCAGCCCTCTGCTCCGGATAGTCCATCAGCAACCTGATACACCTGGCGAGGTCGGCCGGCCTTTCGGGCCTGAAAAACTTAGCTTCTTCATCAGGCTCAAGTATTTCACGGATCACGGGCAGATCGGAGGCCACAACCGGGGTTTTGCAGGCCATACTCTCAAACACTTTCAACGGAGAGCAGCCTTGCTCCAGGTTCCTGCTGCATTCGGTAAGTGGCGCTACTGTGCACAGTGCGTGACCAATGATCTGATGGAGCTCGTGTTTTTCCAACTGGTACTTCCATACGATCCGCTCACTTACATCAAGCTTCTCTGCCAGTTTCTGAAACGGACGCGAAAACCGGGGCTTATGTGAAGAGCAGATTACCAGCTTCAAATCAGGCTTATCTCCGAGGTATTTCATGGCTTTCAGGAGCGTATCCACTCCCTGCCAGGGTTGTAAGGCACCAAAATAAACAATATACTTTTCGGGAAGCCCAACAGGCTTAGCTTCTATTACCGGGGCATCCGCTCCATTGGGGATCACGCGTATCTTATCCGCCCACACCTTGCGGGAGATGAGATGCTTTTTAATAGTTTCTGATGGACAAATGATCAACCGGCTCCTTTCCAGGCACTCGTCCTCCAGCTTTCGTATCTTGCCCAGGGTATCGTGCCCAATGTAGGGATAGCGGTTAACCAATTCAATGGAAGGCAGGCCGTTCACCTCAAATATGCTGGTAATATGCTCTCTTTCCAAAATAGGCATCCCACTCCAGATATCCCGGAAGTGGCCCACCTGTAAATTGTACTGCTGATCCAAAAGCCCGTCGATCCAGGAAGAAAAAGCCAGCGCTCTTTTGAGGTAATTACTCTCTTCAACCGGTGACTCCAGGTGGTGCACTGCCTGAGGTAATTCCTTCGCCATGTGCCGCTTTAAACTCAGTAATAAGGTAGAAGGAAATTTCTCAGAAAGTACCTCCGTAACCTTGTCGATATGGATTGCCGAGCCTTTATAGGATGGATAAGGGTCAAAAGTAGCAAAAACGGATGTGTATCGTTTATTTGACAAAATTCAAAATAATTAAAATGTAATTATAACATTTTGTAAAGAGAAAATAAAAAGAAACAAAACCTAAACATAGAACTTTATAACCCATACTAATACACCACTCACCTCACCCAAATCCTGCCGCCATTAGATGGGTTTCTTTAGGGATTAAAGCAAAAGGTTACGATTTAAATCAATTATTGGTTATTTTACCACTAATCCTTAACCGTACCCTCTATACTATGAATTATAATCATTTTAAAGTTGAAATAGAAAACAAAATTGCACATGTAGTTTTCAACAGGCCGGAAAAAGCCAATGCCCTACACATGGAAGCCTGGACAGAGATGAAAACAACTTTCGATAAACTGAGCCAGTCTGATCATGTAAGGGTTATAATTCTTAGTGGCGAAGGGAAACATTTCTGCGCCGGTATTGACCTGGAATTACTAATGTCAGTCGGTGCCCTTAAAGATGTTTCCTGCTCAGGCAAGCGCAGTGAAAAAGTGCGGGAGCTGATACTCACCTTACAGGAGTGCATTACTGCTATCGAAAAATGCTCAAAACCCGTACTTGCGGCTATTCATAGCGGATGCATTGGTGGTGGCGTAGATATCGTTTCTGCATGCGACATGCGCTACTGTACAGAGGATGCCTATTTCACCATCAAAGAAATTGACCTGGGTATGGTGGCAGACCTGGGTACTTTACAGCGGCTGCCTAAGATCATATCTCCGGGAATGGCTGCAGAACTGGCTTATACCGGAAGGAAAATGTCCGGTCAGGAAGCTTTAAATACCGGCCTGGTCAACCACTGTTATGCGTCAAAAGAAAAGATGATGGAGGGCGTAATGCATATAGCCCGGGCCATAGCCGCCAAATCGCCTATATCGATCCGGGGCACCAAAGAGGTACTTCGTTATACCAGAGATCACAGTGTAGATGATGCTTTGAATTATATGAGCACGTGGAACGCTGCTATGCTGTTGTCAAACGACCTGTTTGAAGCTTTTAATGCCACAATGGAAAAACGTGAACCAAAGTTCGAGGATTAGAAATCTGGGCTTACATATTTGCTTTGTCAGCAGTTCTGTACATTACCGCAATTAAACACATCATATATTACCGACAAATCAACAATCATAAAGTCAATTTTATAGCAAAAAAATACACTTACATCAATTAAAAACACCTCTACATCAAATGAAATATAGTATTCATCAATTGACTTCTAGCACTGACCGGGTTTGGGAATAGGTTTGCAAAAACTAAATCAACTAAATCAAAAAATGATGAAAACGAATTTCAAAATGAGAACAATGATTACAGCATTTGCACTTTGTGTTTCAATGCTGATGTATTCCTGTGAAGAAGAAAACAGTATAGAACCTGTTAATAATGATGTGGATCACCAACCTGAAGAATTGGTACTAGTGCCAAAAACACTGGCAACAATCAACCTGGCTAATGGTAATGTAATTACGTTCCGCTCTGAAGCGGATGGAATTGTATATGATGAAAGTGGCAGCGGAGAAATGCAGGATGAACTTGCTGGTGTCAGCATGCTCGAACGCTTCCTCTCCCTCACTGAGGAAAATTTAGCGGTACCGGAGGATTTCATTGCTATTGAAGAGGATGAGCGTCTCATAGCGCTGGCTTTGAAGCGAGGTGTGACTTCTCAGCACGAAACCGCAATATTCGCAAAAGTTAAAGGTACTGATACAGGTAAGTTAATGGCCAGTGCCTGGTGCTCAGGCCAGGATTTTTACGACACTGATGCGTACGGGCAGTTTTACAGAACATTTCACAATTATCCATGGGGCGGTGCCAATGTAACAGTTTACAGTTCATGGAAGAGTGGTGCTGACAAGTGTAAGACTGTTAATTTATATTTAGTAAACTGCTCTGGCAGTAATACCCTATCTGCCGATACATGGTACAAGAATGCATTTGGTAATTACAAGAGACAGGATGTCATCAACGTAGGACCTGGCGGTAGCAAATTCTGGTCAAAAACCTATACTACAAAGAGATACAGAAGAGTATTTGTCAGTGGTTTTGGAAGCGGAAGGTTTGGAGGTACTGTAGTATTTAAAAACTATTAATGTAACAGGCCTTGAGCCTATTAAGGGGTTACATCAAAGTCTCCAAAAAGGCTTTGATGTAACCCTGTTTCATTTATACCTCTTGCACATAGACCGTTTATCTCTCTGAACTTACGTTTACAAGTTGCTGGTTTGAAAAATGCAATGAAATGACTATTTTATTTGTCCAAAACGGCAAGAGCAATGATTCAGTTAAAGAGATCCCTTCCTAACATTATACTTCTGGTTGTGTTTACCTGCCTTTTGATCTATCAGGCCATGGATCGGTCGGGCTTTATTTACTATTTCTATTTTGGCTTTATTTCACTGCTCATGGCTAACCTGGCCAATTTTCTCCTCAACAGAAACTATATCGAGGTAACGGAAAACACAGTTACAATCTATCGTGATCTATTCATAAAGACCCGATTGGAGCTTAGCAATATAGAGCAGATTACCCTCAGCTACACGCCTTTTACCAGGTCTTATTTCAAGCTCCGCAATGGCACTAAGATCAAGTTTACTGCTTCAAATATCGACAACGGTGAAATCGAAAAGCTGAAAGCCATCACACCAAATGTGAATTAACCGGATAATAACCACGAAAAGTTGACCTGCGAACATGAAAATGCGAGGAGTAAAACCATAATTTTATCTGATCGTAATATTTCTCTAAAGCCCTACTAAAACCAATGGTCGACAAAGCAAAACACCTTGATCTGTTCAGGCAATCACTGAATAGCTATTACCCCATTACGGATGAGTCCTTTTCCAGGCTATGCGACATTGTAAAATTCCGTAAAGTAAATAAAGGTGAAGACCTCGTTCGCATAGGTCACACTGCAAAAAGAGTATACTTCGTTTGCGAGGGATTACTGATATCCCTGTATATGACTAACGATGGTGGCACACACATCAAAAATTTCTTCCTGGAGGGCAACATTGCTGCCTCCACTGTTTCCATGCTTCAAGCCACTCCTTCCAACTTTAGCATCCAGTCTGTGGATGAAAGTGTTATCCTTGAAATGGATTTTCAAAAGTACAGACAGCTCATTTTTGATCACAACGACCTGAAAAGCTTTTATATCATGTATCTTGAAAAGAAATGGGTTGTAGAAAATGAAAAACGGCAAATATCCTTTGCTACTGAAACCGCCACAGAGCGATATTTAACATTTCGGGAGCATTACCCTGACCTTGAAAACAGGGTTCCCCAACTTCAGATAGCCTCTTATCTGGGCGTTACCCCTACTCAACTAAGCCGCATAAGAAAAAGTTTGAGTAAATTTTAGCGCATCAACATATGTAAATGCATTCGTGAAGCCACTACCCTATCTTCACTTCATGAATCAGTTAACATTAAGCATTTTGGCATTTACCGGGGGAGTATTCCTCGCTATGCAGGGCGGACTCAATGCCCAACTGGGGGTACTTTTAAAGAACCCATTACTGGCATCATTGGTTGCCTTTTTCTGCAGCACTACTTTTGCCTTTCTGGTCATTGCTATTAGCGTCAAAAGCGTACCATCGGCCCAGCAGCTAAAAGAAGTGCCCTGGTACCTGTGGTCAGCCGGAGGTTTTTTCAGCTTAATTGGCGTGAGCCTTTATTATTACACCATACCAAAACTTGGCGTTTCAACCATGATATCACTCGGCCTTTGCGGACAGGTATGCTTTTCCGTGATTGCCGGGCACTTCGGTTGGTTTAACCTCCCCGTAGAGCCTGTTTCAGTAAAAAGACTGCTGGGCGTAACTGCCATGATCATTGGTATACTTTTAATTAACAAAAAATGAAAAAGGAAGAACTTATTATCAAAAATATCAGAAACCTGACTTCTCTATGGCAAACAGTCGGTGAAATGGCCAATGGCCAGACCTTCGGGGAAACCTTTGATTACTGCATCATACCCTACTCTGAGTGGCCAAACCGGCTATGGTTCCATCATGACCTGAGTATAGAAGGGATATCGCAGGCTAAAGAAGTCCTGCTTTCCACTCCACAAAATATAACCGTACCTTATTGGGACATCTACCAAAGCAATTCCGATCAATTGCTGGCAGCAAATGGCTTTGAAGTGCGTTTCGAACAGGTAGGCATGTCGTTAAAACTAGGTCACAGCTACGATGTACCTCAAAAGCTGTCCTTTAAAAAGGTAGAAAACGAAAAGGAAGCCCGGCTTTGGGAGGCTCTGTTCGGACAAGCTTTTGGCTATCTCATTAGCCGTAAACTGCTAACACCACATTATGACGATACCGATTTCATAATCGTCTACCACAGTGAAGCCCCGGTAGGTACTGCTGTACTACATCATCCATCTGACGAGGTCATAGGCATACATGCTATGGGTATTATCCCCGATGCAAGAAGGCAGGGCTTGGCGGAAGTGCTTATGAAAATGATCCTCAACGATTCCATCAGACAAGGGTTCCCATTCGCAACCCTCCAAGCATCAGCCATGGGCAAAGGCCTGTATACCAAACTGGGCTTTGAGGAGCAATTTACTATGAAGAATTACACATTAATCAAATAATTTATTTCACAACATAAACTTTAATGCGACAGCCTCCCTGAAGATAGTTAATGAGCTTATTATACTTATTTTGTTAATTGTATCTATTATTAGTAAACTGGCATAATTGATTATTTAAATGGATACTCACCTTACCAGTTACAACTTTCCAAAGGGCAATCCCGGTCCGTTTGATATAACATTCAAGGGAAATTACTTTGCTAAAGCCGATGGATATTCAAATTTAGGTCGCAAATACAGTGACTTCTCCGTTAAGAGCCTCAGTGAGAATATCCCGATGGGATACAAATCGATCATTATTTGCTACAGGCTCGCCATTATAGAGCAAGGTGAGATCATAACATCCTGGAACTATACAGGAAAAATTAAAAATGATGAGTATTCAGGTATGTTTCATTTATCAACCTTATCTCCTGTCAATCGGTATATACCGGAATGGGACAGAACAATAAGTACCCTGAGCATTTACAAACCGGATGCAACAAACGCCAATCTTGATGCCAGCACGTGGAGTGACTATACCAAATGTAAACAATATGCCATCGATCTATCAGAGGCTTCTACCAATAAATTTTTACTCTCCGTAATTTTAGAAACTCACTCATGGCATTGACTCTTTGTTGTAGTTTAGGCCTGAATTTATTTATCACGCCCCAAAACGATGGAACAACCGTCCCAAAACCCGTCATTCCTGAATTTTCGTGTATGAATATGCTGTAGGAGTATGATGAAATATCATGAATCTCCTTGATCCAGGGCAGTGACTAAACCTTCTGCCGCACACTTAATAAAGACATCTCAAATCTTCGCTACGCTGTGTTTGGGATGACCTGATAAAAGAAAAACAAATTAAGCTGATAGATTTAACCCAAAATTTTTGATGTTTTTTGTGACTAATCAGACGCCATAAGATTATGAGAGCATATACATCAAACCAATACGAATTAAGCGGAAACAAACCACCAGGCACATCAACACCACACGCCAATCTATATTCACCGGAATTATGGCCGTCACGGCTATTTTATCTACATTTTTATTGTTCTTCACCAATACCCAAATGCAAAAGCAAGTATACCTGTCCTACTGCGGTGATTTTGGATTTTATGGAAAATCACTCACACTAATGAAAACAAAAACCTTTGCATTCATCTATCATGGCTGTAGCCAAACAGCAGGGTATTTCAGCGGCACCTGGTCAATAGAAGATAGTATTTTAATCCTTAATACAGTCTCGGGCAAAAATATATTCCAATCTCGATATAAAATGCAGGGCAATGATCTCCTCCCATTAACAGAGGAAGAAAATAAATTCACACTTTGTGAAGCCCATATTGATCCGTTTCTTGCTGTTTAGCAGGGCTTATAAAACATTTTCCCATTGCTGATGCCGCTACTTCCCGGCGGATGTCTCTCGAAGAGGACTCCGCGGCATTTTTGCTTGCATTCCCTTGTGGGAAGGGTAGGCAGTAGCAAAGCGACACAAAACCAAAACACGGTTATTTTTTTAACCAACATCTCTATAAATAGACACAAATTTTACGATATTAGGGTTTGTTTAAAACCAAATACAACAAAAACAACCATAATTTCATAAAATCAGCCTCATGAATACCCTACTACCCGTATTATTTGCCTCTGTTATAGGTATTGCCCATGCTTTTGATGCTGATCACCTGATTGCTGTCAGCAACATTGTATCCAAACGTGACAACACCTTACTGGCTTTAAAAGACGGGGTTTATTGGGGGCTTGGTCATACTACTACCATAGTTATAGTCGGTTCATTTATTATTCTCAGCCGGGCTACCTTTCTGAATAGTGGGATTTTCGAAGCTATTGTCGGAGGCATGCTTATTATCATGGGTTTTACCCGCTTAACCAATAAAAGCAGCTACTCTCGCAAAATAGATTCTTTCAGATATAAACATGGCTTTGCCTATTCCATTGGCCTGATACACGGCCTGGCCGGTAGCGGTGCGCTCGTTTTGCTGGTAATGAGCGAAATTAAAGATGTCTATCTCGGCATTGCCTATTTATTGGTATTTGGCATCGGCTCTATACTGGGCATGCTGATCGCAGCCAGTCTATTCAGCATTCCTTTTACCCTCAGAATGAAAGTCAACACTGTCGTAAAATCGATTGCCATTGTGATATCATCCGTTGTATGTATTACCTATGGCAGCTACATGCTCTACGAAAATCTAATTCAATTGAAATCATAATTATGCATCTTTCTCCAAAAGATATTGATAAGCTGGTACTTCACAATGCCGGTTTTCTTGCCCAAAAGCGGTATGCCCGAGGCCTGAGGCTCAACTACCCCGAGGCAGTAGCACTTATTGCCGCCCAAATACTTGAGTTTATCCGTGACGGGGAAAGCGTGGCAGAGTTGATGAACAAGGGCAAAAGTTTGCTGGGGCACGATGATGTCATGGAGGGTGTTGCAGAGATGATCCATGAAGTGCAGGTAGAGGGGACGTTTCCTGATGGTACTAAACTAGTAACGGTGCACTATCCCATTTGCCGGGAATCAGGCAGCCCTGATTTGGCATTGTACGGCTCAGGACTCACCCGGCAGGAACTGGTTACAGGAACTGACAATGCCACTATCAGAAAACCGGGTGAATACAAACTTCAACCCGATGACATTACGCTAAACTCTGGCAGAGAAACGGTCGAAGTACATGTTACCAATGATGGTGACAGGCCCGTTCAGGTAGGTTCCCATTACCCTTTCTTTGAAACAAACGCCATGTTGAGGTTCGACAGGGCCAAAGCTTTCGGATGCAGGCTTAACATTCCTGCCGGCACTGCCGTGCGATTTGAGCCGGGAGAAACCAAAAAAGTATCCCTTTTAACCATAGATGGGCAAAAAATCATCTACGGAGGCAATAACCTTACCAACGGAGGCATTGACGAACGCAACAGGAAAAAAGCCATAGAAAAAGCACAGCAGGAAGGTTTTCAATTCAGTACCCAACCCTAACAATATACCATGAGCTACAACATAGACCGCAAAGCATATGCTGACATGTACGGCCCCACCACCGGTGACAAAGTCCGGCTTGGTGATACGGATCTGATCATAGAAGTTGAAAAAGACCATTGCATTTATGGTGAAGAAGTGAAATTCGGAGGCGGCAAGGTAATCCGTGACGGCATGGGCCAGGCCAGCGGCATACCGCAGAACGAAGTACTTGACCTTGTTATCACCAATGCGCTGGTGATAGATTATACCGGCATTTACAAAGCTGATATAGGAATAAAGAACGGACGAATAACCGGTATCGGTAAAGCGGGGAATCCTCACATCATGCCGGGCATAGCCTCAAATATGGTGATTGGGGTTACTACAGAAGTTATCGCCGGAGAAGGCCAGATACTTACCGCCGGGGCTATTGATACTCATATCCATTTCATTTGTCCGCAACAAATCCACGAAGCATTGGCCTCCGGGGTTACTACTATGGTTGGCGGAGGCACCGGCCCGGCGGCAGGCTCTAATGCCACTACCTGCACTCCGGGTGCGTTCTATATCGAAATGATGCTGAAAAGCACGGATGCATTCCCGCTAAACTTCGGTTTTCTGGGCAAAGGCAATTCCTCGAAGCCCCAAGGCCTTGTCGAGCAGGTGGAAGCCGGTGCGCTCGGCCTAAAGTTGCATGAAGACTGGGGCACCACTCCTGCCGCTATTGACAGTTGCCTTTCTATTGCAGACCAATACGACATTCAGGTATGCATACATACCGATACGCTGAATGAAAGTGGTTTCGTTGAAACTTCTACCAATGCCTTTAAAGGACGTACCATTCACACTTACCATACGGAAGGTGCCGGTGGTGGTCATGCTCCGGATATAATAAAAACCTGTGGTGAGCCGAATGTAATACCATCATCCACCAATCCTACGCGACCCTTTACAGTCAACACTATAGACGAGCATCTAGATATGCTCATGGTTTGCCACCACTTGGATAAAAATATCCCTGAGGACGTAGCTTTTGCCGAAAGCCGCATCAGGGGTGAAACGATTGCTGCTGAAGACATACTGCATGATATGGGGGCATTGTCCATCATGGCCTCCGACTCACAGGCTATGGGCAGGGTTGGTGAAGTGGTCTGCCGCACATGGCAGACAGCCCACAAAATGAAAGTGCAAAGGGGTAAGCTGGCAAATGAAACCACAAGTGAGGCAGACAATTTTCGCGTTAAAAGGTATATAGCCAAATACACAATTAACCCGGCAAGGGCACATGGTTTCTCCAAAGAGATCGGCTCTGTGGAAGTTGGCAAGCTTGCTGACCTTGTACTATGGAAACCGGCCTTCTTTGGCTCAAAACCAGAAATAATTATTAAAGGAGGTGTAATTGTGCAGTCTCAGATGGGTGATGCAAACGCTTCTATCCCTACACCGCAGCCCTCCTATTCACGACCTATGTTCGGTGCATTTGGAGGTGCCTTAGGCAAAACATCAATGGCTTTTGTATCCGCGGTTTCTCTGGACCATGTGAATAAAAACTACGGTCTCTCAAAGCACATTGTAGCGGTTGAGAACTGTAGAAATATCGGTAAAAAGGACATGGCACTGAATGATTACCTGCCGTCCATTGACGTTGATCCTGAAACTTACAAGGTAACAGTGGATGGCGAGCATCTGACGTGCGAACCGGCAACTAAACTACCTCTGGCACAACTCTATAATTTATTCTGATGAACAAGTATGCAAGATTGATGCACCTGGTAGATTCCTCGCTCCCGACAGGCTCGTTTGCCAACTCCTCCGGGCTCGAAAGCAGCATTACCTTTGGGATGATCAAAGACATTTATGGCTTTAAAAAGTACCTGTACTCCTTTTTGCAGCAGTCGGCAAGTATGGATATACCCTTTATTAATTCCTGCTTTAAATACCCTGTACAGGATGACTGTTTCCTGAAGATCACTGAAAGCTATGAGGCAGCTATGCTGGTACCTGCCATATACAAAGCCAGTATAGTACAAGGAAAAAACTGGCTCAGACTGATGACATCTTTCTATCCCGGTGAGGACATCAGTGAAGTCAGCAAGTGGTTTATACTGCACAAGGTTCCTGTTCATTTTGTCATTATTTTCCCACTTTGCCTGAAACGTACCGGGTTTGACCTGCAGGATGTACATACTATGTATCTGCACATTGTATTAAGGGATCAGATCAGTGCAGCCATCAGGCTGGGCTTTATCGGCTCTATGGAAGGTAACAAGCTCCAGCATGATTTTTATGCCCTGTTTGACGACCTGCTGGAAAAATACCTGTATAAAGGATATACTGAGGCATCAAGATCTGCCTTTTTACTGGATACCGCGCAGGTATTCCATGAGTTTATTTATTCCAAATTATTTCAAAATTAACATATATGCCTATTCTCGATAAACTTGCGCTTATACTTCAAGGCCATTCGCATGAAGCCTACGAATCTCCGGGTGATTATAGTGAAAGGGAAACAAGAAGACTACCCTCTTACAGAAACTTCAGAAAGCGGGCATTTACTGTGGGTATAGGTGGCCCTGTAGGCACCGGTAAAACAGCATTGCTCAAAGCACTATGTGAAAAGATGCGCAACGATTATAAACTTGGCGTGGTCACCAATGACATTTTTACCCGGGAAGATGCCGAATTCCTGATCCGTCATAGTGCGCTAAGTGCTGACCGTATTGTAGGTGTGGAGACCGGAGGCTGTCCTCACGCTGCCATCCGGGAGGATATATCGCTGAACATGAACGCTCTGGAAGACCTTATGGAGAAGTTTGACTATGACATTGATTTCCTGTTTGTGGAGAGCGGTGGCGACAACCTGGCAGCCCATTTCAGCCGTGAGTTGGTGGACTACTCCATTTATGTGATAGATGTATCAGGTGGTGATAAGATACCCCGCAAAGGTGGCCCCGGGATTACCCAGTCAGATCTGCTGGTAATCAACAAGATTGATCTGAAAGACCTTGTAGGTGCCGACCTTGATGTGATGGAAAGAGATTCAAAGAAGATGCGCGGAGATGGCCCTTTCCTTTTTGCCAAAGCGCTGCATGGCTACGGTCTTGAAGCAATAATAAAGCACATCCATCAGGCCAAAGCCAAAGCGCTGCAATCAGTAAAAGAAAACAGGCGATAAATTAAAACTTCCTTTTCATTGGGTTATATTCGAGCAGTTCAGGGTCGGACAGCATGTCCATGATGTTGTCGCATAGCCACTGCAGGTCTATCCTGGATTTCCCCATAGCTCTTAAGATGTAAGCCCCCTCACGCGCCCTGGTCGTGGAAATAATACAGCTTTGCGCACTAACATCATAATTTAAAACAGGCTGGGTAGCTAACTTTATCTCCAGAAGTTTTTCTTCAATCTTTTTGAATTTCGGGTTATCCGGAGTGCCTGCAAAGTAAATTGACAACATGGATTGATACTGCCCGAAGTTTGCCGGAGAATCAGCTATATTTTCTTTGGGGTCAAAGTTGAACCGGTCCAAAACCTGCAATTGACCATCAATAGCGATACTTATTTCAGAAAGATACATATCAAACAAATACTTCTCTCCGCTATCCGTTCTGCCTGCCTGGAACCAGTCTGCAAGAAAGAGGAGGCCTCCCCGCCTCACTTCCCAATGTTGTGACTGTTTAAACCGGCTTTCTGCCTGAAGCACTACCGGATCAGGAAACACGACAGTCAGTGCATTTTCTGCCACTTCACCTTTTATATTTTGCCCGGTAATTGCATTGAGTACTTTTTTATAAATGCGCGTATTTGATTGCGAGCCGATGAATGTTTTTGTATCTGCCCCACACTTTACATTGATATTGACCACATCAGCAGAAACCATACCTCCTCCATAACTGGTAAGCACCAAATGGCAACAGTTATGATGGGATACAGGGTGTAGGATTTTTAAAGGCTGGATATTCTTACAGGTAATAAGCGCTGATTTTCCCCGAACAGACGCGACCTCTATCTCGCTCTGGTTTACTGCTACATTCATTTTAATCATGGAATGGCCGTTTACTCTCACAACAATCCAAATTAACGGAAAAAAGAGAAATGACATGTCCATCTTTGAATTAATAAACCTTGAGTAATAGAGTTTTGTCCTGCGATACCAGCACCAGGGATGAATTAGTCGCTTGATATGTAAAATACCACTTTCAGATCATAAATAATTAAAATGAAAAAGGGGCACTTGGCCCCTTTTTCAATTAGAGAAACTACTTAAAACTACTGTGGATAAAGTATTTGAACTGCTGAAACGTCACCTGAAGTAAAACCGTTCCAAGGTAAAATGTATGAATTCATTACAGAATTTGAATCTACTGAAGGTGTACCATTAATAAAATAGCCCTGAGTTTGATCCGTGTGATATAATCCAAATATATGCCCCATCTCGTGCACAATGGTAAATAGCTTATAACCACTATTCAGATAGTTATACTTGGTATTGATTGTCATCGTATGTCCTGGCCTTCCGTTATATGAAGGCAAATAGGCTCTCGCTACCCAATTCTCGGATGAATAACTGGTTCCAATAATGGTATTGGCACTACCACTGCTGGATACTATTGACATGTATAACTTGGTACCGTTTACAGCATTCCATTGATTCACTGCACCCTGAATTGCTGTCACCCATGATGAAGGTACCGAAGAATCAATATAGAACTTGATATTGGTTACATAGCTGTTGCTTACCAGATAATAACCACGATAATGTTCTGTTCTGGCATCGGAAATATTTGATTTATTTCCGTCCACATACTTCTGCACCTCATCCTTCGCGATGAGTATGTCGTCATCAATTACAAAAACATCCTCCTCCAACCTGATATCATTCTTATCGAACCCTGAGCTGACTAAGAAATCAACCAGTTCATCAGAAGGCTGCTCAATTGCAGGAGAAACCGCATCTTCTTCCGCGCATGAAATAAAATAAAAACTAAAAGCCGCAACTATAGCCAATCTGATCGAAAATAATCTCTTCATTTTTTTATTTTGGTTTAGATTGAAACTATGCTGGCAATGTTAAAGGATATTCTGCTACTATACCTGATGAACATCAGTGCTGACAATACTCATGTAATAATAGTTTTAATATTGAAGTACTTCACTTCTTATTATAGGCATACCAATAAGCCACATTAAAAAAATCAAAAAGTAAAAATAATTACCAGCAGGCATTTTACCCCACTATGAAGAAAATTAGCAGGTCTGCAAGACGTGCCTCTGACAAAATATGTCATTAAAATTTTGTAACTTTCTATACTAACAAAACCTAACCTGCCATGGAAAAGAAATATACCAGTCTCAAGGAATTCTATCCTTTTTACCTTTCCGAGCATAGCGATGTTACATGCAGGGTACTTCATTTTACAGGTACTGCTTTGGTTTTTGTGTTACTTTTTGCAGCCTTATTCACTCAGACCTGGTGGTTACTTGCACTTATACCCCTGGTGGGTTATGGGTTTGCATGGGTGGGGCATTTTTTCTTTGAAAAGAACAAACCAGCCACATTTCAATATCCGGGTTACAGCCTGGCATCAGACTTCATACTTTTTTTTTGACCTGCTTACCGGCAAAAGAAAATTTGATCCTCAAAATGAAAGTCACGCTTAGTTTTATTGCCGTTTTATTGCTGGCATCTTGTTCCTTTTCGGTAAACAAGGGGGATGACGCAATAGCAAAGCCCCTGCTATCTGATGAAACGGGCAGAAAAGCCCACATGTGGAAAATATATTCCATTACCCATACACGAATACCTCAATAGCCCATGGAGCCATCACTGAATACCTGGACGATCATTTTTTTAATTGCCGCAGTGCAAGGCTTCTTTTTGAGCATCATGATCTTACTTAGAGGCTCAAGAGTTAATAATCTGCTTGGTTTTCTTGTATTGTCTTTCAGCATCATGCTGCTTTATTATGTAACCTATTGGACTCATTATGATCAATTGCTCCCCGGAAGTATAGCCCTGGCCCAGGGACTTACCTATGTACTGGGGCCACTGGTTTATTTTTACTTGCAATCTGATCGAAAAAATTTCCACTTTAATATCTGGCATTTTCTCCCTTTTGTATTTTACATGTTCTATTTTCTAATTCAGACAGCTTTTAATATTTCTTATCCACCCTATATGAGAGCTGCCCAGGTGGTTGTTCAATGCCTGCACCTGCTTCTTTACAGTACTATTATTTTTTGGTATATAAACCATACCGGGAGTAATCTGCGCAATGGTGAACTAGCCTCCCTGCTATGGTGCAAAAAGATTGCCTACGCCTTTACCGGCTATTCACTAAGCTTCCTCGGCTACTATGTACTGGTATTTACTAACACATTAAAAATCGAATATGACTATATGATATCCGTAGCATCATCCTTATTTATATATTTTATTGGTTATCACGGTTATCAAAACCCCCATATCCTGAAGGCAAATGACATAACCAAGTACACAAGGTCTTCCCTGTCTGCCGCTGCCTCTAGGGCTATTCTAACTCACCTCAAGGAATATATGAAAAGCGAAAAGCCCTACCTCGACAGTAACCTGAAATTGCAACAGCTTGCAGAGAATCTGAATTTATCTTCACACCATATCTCCCAATGCATTAATGAGCTGGAGGGACAGCATTTTTCGGATTTTGTTAACCAATACCGTATACATGAAGCGCAACTGATGCTAAGAGACCCTTCTCAAGCTCATAAAAAAATAATTCATATTGCCCTGGATTCCGGCTTCAATAATAAGGTCTCTTTCAATAATGCATTTAAGAAGATAACTGGCATTACCCCATCCGATTTCAGAGACCTTCATCTGACAACTATACCTGAAAGCATCACGCCTGAAGTAAACAGGTAAAATATTATCGGATTTACCCGTATTTGTTAATTGTTAGCCTATAATAGAAGAAAAAAAACGATGAGAACTCTTTTACCCTTTTTTCCGCTTTTGATGGCCACCCTGTCGTTTTCACAAACCGTGAAAGAGGTCGCTGATGCTAATTTTACCAAGGCCCGGTACGATCTGGCAAGTAAAAACTATCTAAAATATCTGAAAGAGAACAGCAAGGACTCGACTGCATGGTATAATCTCGGAATAAGTGCCATGAACCTAAAAGAATATGATGAGGCCATTGACTACTTAAAAAAAGCACAAAACCTCAATTACCCCTTTTCATTCACCAATTACAGCGTAGCTAAAACTTATGCTCTGAATAATGAAAATGAGCTGGCTATTCAGACCCTCCAGGCTGGCGCAGATAATGGGGCCGCTGCATATAAAAAGATCAGCGAAGAAGTAGCTTTCGATAAGATCAGAAGTATGGAAGAATATAAAAAAGCTATAGCTAAAATCAAACTCAACGCCTACCCTTGTCTAAAAGATGAAAAACGCCGGCATTTTGACTTTTGGCTTGGAGAATGGGATGTTTATGCCAGAGGACAAAAAGCCGGAGAAAATTCCATTACACTGGCCGACGGGGGTTGTGTAATTCATGAAAGTTATACCACGGCAGGAAATTATTCAGGACAAAGTATGAACTACTACGACCCGATAGATCAGAAGTGGCATCAACACTGGGTCGGGGCTACGGGCGATACCTATAACTATATAGAAACAGACAAAAGCAAAGGTATGCTTCAGTTTAAAAGTCAGTTTATGAATCAACAAGGGGAAATAAGTATTTCAAGAATGACTTTTACGCTTAACGAAGATGGTACCGTAAGACAACTGATGGAAAGCTCAACCGACAATGGCATAACATGGCAGATAGCTTTTGACGGACTCTATAAACCGAAAGTTAATTAGGCTTATGACGTAGCGTTGTATCAGTAGTCGTCTATGTCGCGGTATGAAGACCAGATCAGCCGTTTACTTATGGCCTCTTCCTCAAAATCAGGACAGGTATTCTTCCCCATTATACCGCCGGATTCGCATACCTTTTCTCCTATACAATTGTAAACTACGGTTATAAAGTCCGGACAACCTACGCACATATCAGCCATAAAATACTTCTCTCCTTTATAGGTGTATTCAAATATGTCCGCTTTACGATCTACATTAAGGCTCTTCTGCCTCTGAATAACGTCTTGCAGCCATGCCAGCTCGGCTATAGGATCTTTTATGTAGCACATTCCGGTTTGAGCGTTTGTAGTTTTACAAGCCGGGAACATTAGAGTCATGCAAAACAACGTCACTTTCAACCGGCTTAAGTATATTTTATTATTTCTCATATGTAATTCTATAAATTTTACCTGCCTTATCGTCAGACACCAACAAGGACCCGTCAGCTATTTGCAACACATCCACTGGCCTGCCCCAGGCTTCCTGAGCTCTATCGTTGAGCCATCCATCGGCAAAAACTTCTGCCTTCGTAGCTGCGGAGCCTTCGACCTTAACCCTCATCAGCCTATACCCTATTTTAGATGAGCGGTTCCATGATCCATGTTGCGCTACGATAATGTCTCCTTTATAATCTTCCGGAAACATTGTACCCGTATAAAATTTCATGCCTAACGGAGCCGTATGTGCAGCAAAATTCCAGACTGGTTTTTTGAATTCATTACAGTGCCTTTCTGATCCAAACTCAGGATCAGCAATATCACCGCCATGGCAATAGGGATATCCAAAATGCTGGCCCTTTTGAGTCACCCTGTTTAGTTCGCAGGGAGGTATATTATCTCCCATCATATCCCTGCCATTATCAGTAAACCACAGGTTTTTTGTTTCGGGGTGCCAGTCAAAACCTACGGTATTCCTTACGCCCTCAGCCACTATTTCCATTCCGGTACCATCCGGATTAATCCTTGTTATAGATGCATATACCGGGTCTTCGCTTTTACAAATATTACATGGCGCTCCCACAGGCACATACAGTTTACCATCGGGTCCAAAAGCAATGTACTTCCAGCCATGGTGTCCGTCTGTGGGATAATCGTCATATACTACCTCGTAGTCACCCGGATTATCCAGTTTTGCTTCGATATTGTTGAATTTCAATACTCTGCTTATTTCAGCAACGTACAGGTCACCTTCCATAAAAGCTACTCCATTTGGCGAGTTCAGGCCTTCCGCAATGGTATACTTCTTATCAGCCTTACCATCACCATCTGAATCTTTGACTGCATATACTTTGTTACCTTGCCGGTTGCCCACGTATACCACACCCGAAGGGCTCAGAGCCAGTGATCGGGCATTTTCAACTTCGGCAAATTCTGAGATCATAAAACCATCGGGCAGATTTACCCTGTCCAGGCCTGTTCGCTCCGGCTCTTCCACAGGGTTATCATCCGGCTTATCGTTTAGCTCCTCCTCATCGTGCGAAGAGTTACAGGCTGAGAATAAAAAAAGGGCAATAAGAACATATCGGAATACCATGATTATTTTTTTAAATAAAGTTACCTAATAATATTAACCTTCAAAACCTGCCAAGGTTTAATAAAGACTCATATGCAACCTGCCACAACGCTAAATTAAAACTGTCCTTTAATACGAATTGCTCATCAATTCATAACTTTGCAGCTATGTTAGCAATTCAGAATCTTTCCTACTATATCGGAGGGCGACCTCTTTACGAAGACGCATCCTTGCACATCAAACCCAAAGATAAAATTGGCCTCATAGGCCTTAATGGAACCGGAAAATCAACGTTACTCAAACTGGTCAACGGGGATTATAAACCGGATAAGGGTGAAATAGGAAAAAGCAATGAATGTACCATTGGCTTCCTCAATCAGGATTTACTTTCTTACCAGTCAGATGATAGTATTGTTTCTGTAGCTATGCAAGCCTTTGGCGAAGCCGTAGAAACCCAAAGAAACCTTGAGAGGACTTTAAAAAAACTTGAAACGGAGTATTCCGATGAGCTGGTTGAAAAACTCACCCGGTTGCAGGAAAAATTTGAACGGCTGGAAGGGTACACCATGCAGGCCAAAGCTGAGGAAATACTCGAGGGTATAGGATTTAATACCGAGGACCTGCACCGACCTCTGAAGGAGTTTTCCGGAGGATGGAGAATGCGGGTAATGCTCGCCAAACTGTTGTTGGAAAAACCATCACTTTTGATGTTGGATGAGCCCACCAACCACCTTGACCTGCCTTCTATAGAATGGGTAGAAAACTACCTGCGGGGCTATGAAGGGGCAGTTATAGTGGTTTCTCACGACAGGCAATTCTTAAATAATACCATTAACAAAACTGTAGAGGTTTTTAACCAGCAACTCACAGTTTATGAGGGAAACTACGACTTTTACCTTCAGGAGAAAGAGCTTCGCTCCGAAATTCAAAAAAATGCTTTTGAAAATCAGCAACAAAAGATTAAACAGACTGAGCGGTTTATTGAAAAATTCCGGGCCAAAGCTACCAAAGCCCGTCAGGTTCAGTCCAGGGTGAAGGCGCTGGACAGAATGGATAAAATCGAAGAAGTGGTGGATACAAACGCCGTAGTTAACTTCAAGTTCGATTTTAAGCAGAAGTCGGGTCGCCATGTAATACAGCTGGAGCATGTGAGCAAATCGTATGGCAAGCTAAACATACTCACTGACACTACTGCTCATATAGAAAGAGGTGATAAAATAGCACTCATAGGTGCTAATGGTAAGGGTAAGTCTACATTGCTGCGAATAATTGCAGGTACTGAGCCTATTGAAGGACAAAGACTGGAAGGTCATAATTTAAATCTCGGCTTCTACGCCCAACATCAGTTGGAAGATCTGAATGTAAACAATGAAATACTTGAAGAGCTAAAACAGGCAGGTAGTAAAAAAACAGAACTGGAGCTCCGGCAAGTACTGGGATGTTTTCTGTTTACCGGTGATGATGTATTCAAGAAGATCAAGGTATTATCCGGGGGAGAAAAATCGAGAGTTGCATTAGCAAAGACGCTTATTTCCGAAGCTAACTTCCTGCTCCTGGATGAACCTACCAACCATCTGGACTTTCAATCTGAAAATATACTGGTACAAGCCTTACAGCAATATAAGGGAACATTTATCACCGTATCTCACAACAGGCATTTTGTATCCCAGATAGCCAATAAGATATGGTATATAGAGGACCATCAGATCAAGGAGTATCCCGGTACTTTTGAAGAATATAGTTTATGGAAAAGCAAGGTAGATGCAGAAAAGAAAGAATCCACCGTACCTGATCAGAACAAGCCCGAAAAGCAGGAAAAGGAAAAACAAAAGCCTGTTCAAAAAACAGGCAATAGCCATGAAAAACTCCTTATCAACCATCAAAGAGAGCTCACTAAAATAGAAGAACGGATAGATTCCCTCGAAAAAGAGGTTACCCTCGCCGAAAAGGAAATGGCTGATCCGGCCGTTTTTGGCAATCCTGATAAACTTCAGGAAGCTAACGCAAGATATGAAAAGTCTAAAGCTCAGCTACAAGCCCTCAATGAACAATGGGAGCTTAAAGCTGAAGAAATTGACGAGCTGGAAAACAGCTCGAATTAACTTTTTCTTGCTAAAATGGTAAGGGTAGCCGGAAGCAGTAGTTCAAGTTGAGATCTTTAATTTAAGCCTCACATCACTCTGAAAAAAATCTTCCTAAGGTGAAGGTGAGGTTTAAATTAAAATCATAATGATTAATGTAACAGCAAATGCTACTGCATATCTGTAAATCATTTTTCTTAGCTGTAATTCGTAAATCCTCATAAAAATTAAATTTATATAAAATATTTTCTATTAATGCCGCGGTTGCCCAATCGGTAACTGCTTTTCTTTAACTTTCTTTCAAAATCGGCTGCAAACTTACGTACTTCATTCGATGATTTGCAATAATTATTAAAAACAAATTCCAATTTTAAACTCTAATCTGTTCATAATCCGGGATACTTCGGTTTTCCACTCTCCTCCCCACGTAGAATGTAGCGGATACTCTATCTCTATCTCCTGTCTGCTCCATCCAACCGCAGTTACAAAATCAACTTTGCTTTTACTTGCAAAAATGAAGCCAACCCCAGCCTTGAGTACTGCGCCTCCCTTAATATCATTCTCAGTCGTTTCCAGATATGATTTACCCCACATTTTGCTATAACCAGCACCCATATAGTAATAAACCCCGGAAGAGTGCCTGGACAAGTCTCCTTTGTAGTATACATATACAGGCACGTTTTCATAATCATCATATTGCTCATAACCTGTAGCCAGACCAAATTGCAAAAACCGATGAAACCTGTACCCTCCTGAAACGGTTATGGCAGGATAAACATCGCTATTATTCACATCTCCGCCTGCTATAACTCCTCCCAAGAGCATTTTCTCAAATTTTCTCACAAAACTGCCCTGCTTCAGTGAGTCTGAAAAAACATTGTCAATATGAACTTCTATCTCGTTTTCTATGACTACACCCTGAACATCGCCGGTTCCCAGCCGGTTATTTTTATCACTAAAACTTACAAGAGCATAGTCGCTGCTCAATGACACTAATTGTCCCATTATGAAACTTTCATTCTTGAGATATTCTTTATCAGTCTGCGCATTTGCCGCTACTTCAGTTATCATAATCAAGATTAAAAAAGTTATCTTATTCTGCATTTCCGGAAACCTGCAAATGACTCAGGAAAATTATATTATTGATATCTGAATAATCGTACTGATAGAGTCCGTCGTCACCGATCATCATGGCTATATTATTGAACGGGATAATATCAAATGCTTTAATATCTTTATAATGAGCCATTAGCTTATTACCAATATTCCCAATATCAGATGCATCAAATATCTTCAGCCCATCGTCTCCATCACATATAAAAAGTACATTTCCATCTTTACCTAAACCATGCGGATTGTGCATATTGTATGTATAGAGTAACTCCGGGCTGCTGATATTCGATATATCAATAACTTCAAGCTGATTTGTAAACCCCTGGCATTCCGTACCTGAACGTAACGTTACGTAAGCATAATTTCCATCGACCACTACAGGGTCACAGCTGGTAACATGCTCATAGCTGGATACCCAGGCAGGGCGCGCAGGATTGGAAATATCCATAATGTACATCCCGTTCTGTGCGCCGATAAACAAGTGATTGTTTTCCGGAAAAATAGTTTCGATCCCCCAATTTATCCCTACCTTTTCTTCCGCTTTCAAATCAGAAAAATTGCTTACGTTAACCGGATATAAATCTGACTGATCTACAGCATAGAGATAATCGCCAACCAGGGCAAACCTTGCCATTGAACCTGCCATACCGGGATTGGTCGGAGCGCTTGCATCAAAGCTGGCCAACTGATCAACAGCAATTCCTCTTTCGTAGAACACACCCCATTCGTAATTGGTGTTACAATCCGATTCAAATTCTTCTATATGATCTACCGCTTCCCAATCGGTAACTAAACCCATTTGCGAATCAACATAAAACCCATACGAATTATAGCCAGGAAACAGATTTTCTATTCTTCCGACTTCTTTTGCATTTTGCACATCAGAGATATCAATAGCAACAAGATCGATATAGCTGTCAGAAAAAAGGACATTTCCCCGAACAGCAATATCGAATGATCCGGGAATATTTATAAAGGCAATGTTTTCAGGGTTGGCAGGGTCGTGATTATCAATAATATGAACTCCTTCGTTTGGTTCATTAATAAACAGGTATCCGTTTCTAAAATAGATTTTCCCTGTTTGCTCAAGTTCATGCGCTGGTAAAGTAGCTACCGATGACCTTATCTCTGATAAAGGTGTATAAACCGGCTCATAGTAAGTATAACTGTTCTTCACTTCACAGTTATCACCACAGCCAGACAATAAGCCGCATACGCATAGTATTGATATTGCAGCTAACGTTTGCCTCATATGGTGTTGTGTTAGTTCCTTTTGCATGACCTGATTACTTAAAACCACTATCTAATAGACACGAGGTATTGACGAAGGGTTGGAATGGATTAAAACTTTATCTTAAAAAAATTGACTTCAACAGCAGGTCACCAGAATTTATTTAAATACAAATCTGATTCACAACAAACCTACCTGATCTGAAATTGATGTCCTTGACTAATTATTAAAGACGTATTTAAACCTAAAACCAATCTCAAGTGTGGTTGGGCGGCTGGTATATTCGGAGCCTGACTTGGTAATGGAATTGATAGATTGTTTCACCTGAGGTATTATTGCCAACCGGTAATGCGAGCCAAAGTCATAACTAAACTCTGATCCCAGTAGCCCACTGAGTTGATATGTTCGGTACTGAGAGTCCGCACCTGCTGAAATATTGACATCCTTAATTTCTCCTGATGAAGCACTAACCTGGTTATTGAGTAAAATATTATTGGCAACACCACTAAGTATAACGATGTTGAATTTACTATCAAGAAGCACGTATCCTGCCTGTATAGGCACAGAGACCAACTCGTAGGTATTATTGACGTCGTAAGGAGCAGTAAATGCAATATCTTCAGCATCGGCCATATCTGCAAAGTTGCTTAAGGTCTTTGCTGATTCGCGGTCACTGGTATTCACTACATTGGACGTGCTGGTAGTCTGCTGCTGAGCATAGACTATTCCACTCTGCAATACCCATCTTTCTGATAACCTGGTTCCAAAATTAACACCCACATTGTAGGCCTGCCCGGCTTTTTCCTTGCCAAACGACGGCGCTCTTTTGGACGCAACATTTAATTTTGACGTTTCCGCCATAACCATATCAGCATTTGAGCTACCGCCACCCATGTTAGGATCAAAACTTCCTGCCGAGAAACCTATTCCCGCCCATAAACCATCCCCATCATTAGGCTTTTTGGTTGGTACATAGCTGTACCAGGGCACCATGTTGAGTTCTCTTTCCTCAACAGGAGCTGTTTCAAGATATTCAAACAGCCGGTCCAGTTCTTCCGGCAATGTATTACCGTTCGCATTATTTAAATTATTGTGTATACCACCTGAAGCTACAAGGCTTTTTTCTCTACCATCTCCAGGCAAATTTGTTCCGCCATACTCCTCATTTTTTTCATCAGCTACCGACTCATGTTCTGCCATGGCAATTGTGACGGCACCTTGTGTATTATTGTCACTAATGTCTTCCATTTTCATAGTGCTACCAGCTTCTTTATCTGCTAATTGATCATTTCCACGACCAATCTTCTCAGTAGCAACTCCGGCATTGGCATTTGCCAGTCTCTCACCCGTCACTTCACGAGAACCATTATTAAAATTCTCATTGAGTAATCTTTTATTGGTATTTTCCTTGTTATGATCAGATCCTATATAACCCTTATTATCTCCTGACTCGCTTTGCTCTACTGGTGAAGTACTCTCTGCTTTGTTTATCTCAGGATTTTCAAAGGTTTGAGGCTTGCTGCCGGCATGACCTCTTTGCTCACTGGTTGTTTCTGTCATGGCTATTTCACTCTCATCCGCATCAAGGTTATTAAATTGCAAATGGTACACAGCGACACCTCCTACAGTCATGGCAAAAACTACTGACGCCGCCGCCAGTAATTGAAACAGCAACAACCTTTTCTTATACTTATTTGTAGAGGACTGGGAAACTCCTAATTCCACCTTTTCCCAAACTGATGCCGAAACATCCATTTCAGCGTCTGCAAATGCGTTTTCCCACTCCTTTTCGAACTGCGTTTTATCTTGCATTTCCATAACTAATATTTTCTTCCTTTTCTATTTTATCTCTCAGCAAGCTCTTTGCCCTGGCATATTGGGATTTTGACGTCCCTTCACTAATATTTAACAACCCGGCAATTTCCTTGTGAGAATAACCCTCAACAGCAAACAGGTTAAATATTACCTGACAACCTGAAGGCAGCTCCTGAATCATCTTTAACAGCTCCCTAAAATGAAAATCAGCCAACGAAAAATTGCTTTCTTCAGAAAAATTCAGCTCGTGAACATCAACCATAGGAAAAAGATATAATTTACTTCTCTGATGGTTAAGTGCGGTGTTGATTACAATCCTTTTAACCCAGAAATCAAGCCTGGACTCTCCCCTAAAAGTTTTGATTTTCTCGAATATCTTTATGAACGACTCCTGTAAGATGTCCTCAGCTTCCTGATCGGACTTTGAATAGCGCATAGCCACAACCATCATCTTCTTTGAATAAAGATCGAATAATTGCTTCTGGGACTTTCTATCTCCCTTACAACAGCCCTCAATAAGCGCTTTTTCCGGATCCATTTACAATTTATCTGCTGCAACCATGTTATATAGACACCGTAAGTTTCCAATAGGTTGGAACTGTTCTTGTATATCGTAAAATTAATTATATTTTTATCGCCATTATGAAAAAATGGACTGCTGCTATACTATTTATTTTTGTTCTTGGTGCCTTTAACATGCCTTACAACAGGACAACATCTGTTTATCAGAATAAAAAACTGGTATATAAGGACGCTACTTATGAGCCGGAGATCAGGACTGTGCAGCTTTATCCTTACACAGGCAGCTCCAACGCTGTACTATCGCCTGCCGTAGCCTCGCTTAACAACAATAACCTGTTACTGGAGTTTGATGACCTCGTTCAAGCTCCTGAAAATTACAGGGTCAAAATTATCCACTGCAATAGCAACTGGACACCCTCCCGCCTGAGAAGTCTGGATTATTTATATGATTATAATGAATTCAATATTGACAACTATCAGCTATCAGTGGATACCAAACTGTCATACGTCCACTATCAATTTAAAATACCCAACATCAAAATACCTGGCAACTATTTGCTGGTAGCTTACCGGGGAACAGACGAATCTGATATTATTTTATCTAAGAGATTTATGCTTTTCAGCAGCCTGGTATCTATTAACCTGATGAGTGATCTTACTGGCCTCAGCTCTAACAACAGGCTTAACCAACAACTTGACTTCACTATCAACTACAATGATTATCCGCTTCAAAATCCCATGGAAAATGTTTCCATTGTAATACGTCAAAATCAAAGATGGGACAACGCCATTGCTACCCTGAAACCAAATTTTATACGCGAAAATATCAATGAGCTGGAATATCGCTTTTTTAACTATGAAAACAATTTTAATGCAGGTAATGAATTTCGCTTTTTCGATATGAGGTCCTTGAGGTACCCCGGACAAAACGTTCAGCGGGCTAACCTGAATACCCGGCCTACCATGGTTGATCTGATGATGGACAAACCCAGGATTTATCAGCCATACACACAGTATGATGACCTGAATGGTGAGTACTTTATTGCCAATTCTGATACTGGCAACGGTGCCTTGCAAAGTGATTATGTCACTGTACGGTTTCACCTTAAAGCGGATAAGATCAACGGAGATATCTATGTAATTGGTGAAATGAATAACTGGGACCTGCAAAACAAAATGGCTTATGATGAAGTATCCGGCACTTACAATAGTGAGATGATATTAAAGCAGGGCTACTACGACTACCAGTATTACATTAAAGGAGATACACTAAGATCCAACTACTTTGAGGGTGATCATTTTCAAACGGAGAATGAATATGAAATATTTGTTTACTATAAGCCGCCCACGAGTCGCTCAGAATTGCTTATTGGATATGGGTATTATGAGATGAATCCGGCTCGCTAAGCGTAGCTAAATTCATACTTAAGCACCCTGCTATTTGGATTGGAATGTGCTACATCAAGCATGCCAAATCCTTTGTGTGTAAACTGCCCCAGCCCACAATGAAGAACAAACTCCTGTACTTCTTTGGCTGCATACAGTGTAAAAGGAAATGTGTAGCCTCTGATCTCATATTTCACATCGCGATCATATACCGGATAAATACGGGCAAATTTCTTTTGCGCAGCAGTAAGCCTTGCTATATAGGTTTTGTCAGGTACTACCTGGAATTTATAGAATCCCTCCAACTGCTCTTTTACAAACATCCCTGAAGCTTCCATCCTTTCTATGGTAGACTCGTATAGCAGATCTGAAAAAGTATCGGTTTCCGGCGGAATAAACCTCTTGGCTGTACTGTCATTAAATGATGAGTTAAGTATGACCAAAGGCGAAATACAAACAAACTTTAGTGAATCATCTACCTGGATTCTATCTTCGAGTTCCACAGTTTCAGGCTGCAGGTATAATCCGCCAATTTCCACCTGAGTAAACTCAAAAAGGTTTGTTAAAAAGTAATCAATAAATTGCTTGTTGGGACTTGAGAATACAAGAGTAACCCGGGATGAGTAAAAGTGAAGTCCCTTTCGGCTTATTTTGGTTTGCCCTTTAAGACCGGAGAAGTTATAAAATGCATATTGTATAAACTTCTCATCACCACCCTTGATCAAAATACCTTTGATCATTTGCGCCAGCAAATATTGATGGTGAAAAGGAACATGGCCTCCCCTATTCTTCAGAAGAAATATAATTCTGACTCTCAATTTGAAAATAATTACCTAGACAAAAAATCAGGGGTTTCAGCAGAAAATTTCAATATTAGCTAAAAAATGCGCGAACCCTTATCTCAAAACAAAATGTAACTTTTAACTTTCAGCCAGACTGTTCAATCGTAATCGAAAAAAAAGTTATACAATATTTTAATAAAAATAGCGTTTAATCGCCAATTCTAAAAATCGATGTAATATAAAATTCTTTTTTTAAACATTAAATCTAAAGTGCATAATATCTCCATCGCTCACAACATATTCTTTTCCCTCAATCGCAACCTTACCAGCCTCCTTACAGGCTACCTCTGATTTAAATTTCTGATAGTTTTCCAGTTTGATCACCTCGGCCTTAATGAAGCCTTTTTCAAAGTCCGTATGTATTACTCCCGCAGCCTGCGGAGCTTTCCATCCCTTTTTAATAGTCCACGCCCGTACTTCCTGAACACCCGCCGTGAAATATGTGATGAGGTTTAATATATTATATGCGGCTCTGATCAGTTTATTCAAGCCAGATTCTTTCAATCCATACTCCGACAGGAACATCTCTCGCTCTTCCTTATCTTCAAGCTCGGCTATTTGTGCTTCAATGGAAGCAGATACTACCACAACCTCCGCATTTTCATCTTTTATAGCCTGTTTAAGTTTTTCGGAATACTCATTACCATCAGGCAGGGCAGTCTCTTCTACATTGGCAACATAGATCACCGGCTTAGCTGTAAGCAGCTGCAGGTCTGCAACCGCCTTCTTATCTTCATCATCCAGCTCCAAAGCTCTGGCATTTTTACCGGATTCCAGATGCTGTTTGTATTGCTGCAGTATAGCCAGGTCTTTCTTTGCTTTAGCGTCACCACTTTTAGCTATTTTCTCAATGCGTAATATCTTTTTATCTACCGATTCCAGATCTTTCAATTGCAACTCAGCATCTATCACTTCCTTATCAGAAACAGGATCTACTCTACCCTCAACATGAACAATATTATCGTCGGCAAAACACCGTACCACATGAGCGATTGCATCTACCTCACGAATATTAGCCAAAAACTGGTTTCCCAATCCTTCACCTTTACTAGCACCCTTAACCAAACCAGCAATATCAACAAATTCAATGGTAGTAGGCATAACCCTTTGTGGATTCACCAACTCTTCAAGTATGTGTAACCGCTCATCCGGAACGGTGATGACACCAACATTGGGCTCAATGGTGCAGAAGGGAAAATTGGCCGCCTCAGCCTTATTATTAGAAATTGCGTTAAAAAGTGTTGACTTACCCACATTCGGAAGCCCTACAATACCACATTTAAGTGCCATGAAATTCTATTTTTTCTGAACTTTAAAAATACCATAACTTCTATACCCTGTATACAGCTCTGAAAATGACACGCGTATTACAGTGTAAACAGGTATGGCCGCTATCATGCCCGGGATACCTGCCAGCGAAGCGCCTGCAAATATAATTATAAATATTTCTAAAGGATGAGCTTTTACGCTTTTAGAAAAGATTAATGGTTGCAGTACAATGTTATCTACCAATTGCACAATAGCGAATACGGAAGCTATTTTCAATATTAAAAACATGTAATCCTGCGAAGTTACAAGGTCTGTCCCGGTTGATACCCCTACGGCGATTCCGAAGGTAGCCCCTAATATAGGCCCCATATACGGAATGAGGTTTGCGACGGCAGCAAATAATGCTATGGTCAGAGCATACCTGATCCCCAGAATACCCAAACCAAGTGAAGCGATACTAAATATGGAAAACATCTGAAACAGTAATCCGATCAGGTAGTTAGAGAGCAATCGCTCTATTTTGTTATACGCAGCTATCGTCACCTCAAAATACTTATTGGGAATAAAGGAAATCAGCTTCTTTCGCATCGATCCCATTTCATAGAGGAAGAAAAATGAAATAAAGCTAACGGCCAGTATTCCAACAAAAAATTGACCGGTCACGGCCAGAATATCATTTAATATATTTCCAATTTTAACATTAGAAATGAACTCAACAATGCTTTCCCTCAGGCTGTTCACTATGAAACCTTCAGGCTCGGTAGTAAGCCCGTTAATAATTAAAAAGTGTTCGAACCTTTGCAATGGAAGGGTTATCCTATCATACAGGCTTTCATAGTTTACACCTGAGATCACCTCTATTTGCTCGGAGATTAACGGTATGAATAAAACTATAAAGGAAGCAATAAACAAAATAAGGATGAGGTAGGAAAAAATCACTGCCAGTAATCGCGGCATTCTGATATTAAACAACTGCACCTTGGCCATGTATTGTGTCAGGGGCCGGAGGATGCTACTTACCACAATGGCTATCGCTACATAAATAAAAATATCAAAAAAGACCCACCCCAGCAGGATTATAGCTATTATAACCAATAAAATGTAAAACAGTGTTCGCCAGAGCATATCGGTCCTTTTAAACAAACATAACAAAAAAAGCCCTTGAAATTCAAGGGCTCTCCGCTATATACTTTTCGATTATTTTAATCCCATTTCAATTCAGTATCGATCTCGCTTCTTCTCACATCACTCTCTTCTCCATCCATATCAGCAGGTCTGTCAAACTGAGTAAAATCAATATCAGGAAGCAATTCATCCTTTACATGATTTACAGTGTTATTTAAGGCTTCAACAAACTTGTTAAAATCTTCTTTATATAAAAAGATCTTATGTTTTTCGTAGGTAAACCCATCATCCTTATACCTCCTCTTGCTCTCGGTAATTGTCAGATAATAGTCATTTGAACGCGTTGCCTTAACATCGAAGAAATACGTTCTTTTTCCTGCCCTTACTCGTTCTGAAAATATTTCCTCTCTTTCATTGGTATTATTCTCTTCCACAATCCTAATAGTTTAGTTTACAATTTTGCCTTTTATACATAAATCGGATTTAAATATAGTATAATAATTAGGTTTAATGCAAACAGATAATTATTAATTATAAAACAATTTTCATTTACCCGCGTTGCAAAGAGATCAATTCCTTAGCTTTATCCTCTGAAACAAGTTATTACCTTGTATGAAAATAGACTTAAATCAGGTCAAAAACCTGGGGCATATCGATTTTTTGGCCAAACAGCTGGTTGAGGGTTTTATTACCGGACTGCACAAGTCTCCTTACCATGGTTTTTCAGTGGAATTTGCTGAACATCAGCTATATAATACCGGAGAAAGTACGCGGCATATCGATTGGAAAGTGTATGCTAAAACTGATCGTTTGTACACCAAAAGATATGAAGAAGAGACTAACCTTCGCTGTCAGATCGTTATCGACAATTCATCTTCCATGCATTATCCTCAAAACACTAAAGGCAAGCTAACTTTTAGTATTTTAGCTTCCGCAGCCATAGCCTACCTTCTGCAAAAACAACGAGACGCAGTCGGTATTACAAGTTTTTCAGACCAAATAGAAGTTACTACTCCCATAAAGTCCACGGGAACCCACCTCAATAAGATTTTTATCCAACTTGAAAACCTGCTTAATCAGCAAAGCAACCTCAAAAAAACAGCTGTTGCCAATATCCTTCATGAAGTGGCGGAAAAGAACCATCGCAGGTCATTGATAATCATATTTAGCGATATGTTTGATAATGAAAATGAATTGGACGAGATATTTAAAGGGTTACAGCACCTGAAGCACAACAAACACGAAGTACTGCTGTTCCATGTATCGGATAAAAACACTGAATATACGTTTGAGTTTGAAGATCGCCCATACGAATTTATAGACCTCGAGTCTGGTGAAAAGCTAAAGCTTCAACCACATGAGGTTAAGGAGCATTACACAAAGCAGGTCAGGGAGTATTATCAACAACTGGCTCTAAGGTGCGGCCAACTAAAAATAGACTTTATTGAGGCTGATATCAATGAGGATTATAACGATATTCTAAATGCTTACCTTATAAAAAGGTCAAAATTGAAATAAAATAATAAGCAGCTTCTGATTGCAGATCAGAAACTGCCTCTGAAATTATTCGTTATGGAGCCATTCTTTTTTGGCTACCAGCTCTTCCTCGGTCTCTTCATAATCCGGGTCAGGAACACAGCAGTCCACAGGGCATACAGCCGCACATTGAGGCTCCTCATGAAAACCCGTACATTCCGTACATTTTCCCGGCACAATATAATAGAACTCATCAGATACGGGTCCCTGGCTCTCGTCACCACCTATTACCACACCGTCTTCCATCTCCACTTCTGTCAGTTCAGTACCTCCACTCCATGTCCATTCTATACCACCCTCGTAAATTGCAGTATTGGGGCATTCCGGCTCACATGCACCACAATTGATGCATTCGTCAGTTATCATTATTGCCATCTCTATAGCTTATTTCACGTGTATAACATTCATTTAAATCCTACATAAAAGGCACAAACTCACCATATTTCGATTTCTTGTGGCATTAAAATGCCTAAAGTTTACGCTCCTTTCTATGTAAACAAGATTAATTTTTAATCTTTGCAAAAATAGGAAGTATCTTCCTGCTTTCAAACACAAAGCGCAGACGAAAGGTTTACAGATATGGCAGAACTTAAGGAAACGATCGCAGTATTCTCGGAACTGGGAAAAAGAATTGATAACCTGGATGAAGAGACAACAACGGAGTTAATTGCAAAGGCCCGGTCAAACAATTCCTGGTTTACCCGGGAAAGTGTAGAATCTGCACTTAAAGGTATTGTCAACTACCTGCAAGAGGGTAAATTGAACCGGTGGGCTGAAGCGTACCCTATAAGAAACCAAAACAAGAAAGTAGGCATAGTGATGGCCGGCAATATACCTCTCGTAGGATTTCATGACGTGCTTTCCGTCATAATCAGTGGCAACCAGGCGCATATTAAACTAAGTTCTCAGGATACCGCGTTGATGACCTATGTGGTTCACGAGCTTATTGCCATTGCACCCGCACTGGAAAAACAGATCATCATCAGAGACCAGCTAAAGGACATAGATGCCATTATCGCCACCGGAAGTGATAACACCAGCAGGTATTTCAATTATTACTTTGGCAAGTATCCTAATATCATCAGAAAGAACAGGACTTCATGCGCAATATTAACGGGCTCTGAGGCTGATGAAGATCTGGCTCAGCTCGGCAATGACATTTTTAAATACTTTGGATTAGGTTGCCGCAATGTAGCTAAATTGTATGTTCCAAAAGGATATAAGTTTGACCAGTTTTACGCCGCGATAGAGCTCTTCAAGTACGTTTCAGACCATCACAAATACAACAACAACTACGACTACAACAAATCCATCTACCTGGTAAATGGTGTACCCCACCTCGACAATGGCTTTCTCATGCTCAAGGAAGACAAGGCAATGGTCTCCCCTATCTCTGTCATCTTCTACGAGCAGTACGCCTCAGAAAGTGAGCTGGAGGCTCTACTTGAGGCTAATAAAGAGAAAATCCAATGTATAGTCTCCAACAACAGTAACAGACCTGACAGCATCAGCTTTGGAAATGCCCAGCAGCCTGAGCTTTGGGATTATGCTGACGGGGTTGATACTATGAAGTTTTTGGTGACGCTTTAAAATAAGTGTCTTTGTAATTCCACTATAGTCCCATAGAACTTGATATCTCAAACATGGGCAAATACATAGCTATTAAAATAAAGCCAACAAAAAGGCCAAGCACGATAATAATTATAGGCTCTAAAAAAGTTCCTAAAAGGCCTGTCAGCAGATCAACTTCCTCAGAGTATTGCTTTGAAAGCCTGGAGAAGAACGCCTCCAGTTGATTGATCTCTTCGCCTACTTTTAGTTGAGCCAGCATCTTTCTGCTATAAATACTGTGCCTGGACAAGCTTTTAAATAAAGTATTCCCGTGTAGTATCTCCTTTTCTGCACTAATTAATGACATGGTTATGGGGTAGAAACTAATCATTTGACGAACCAGTTGCATTGATTGAATAAGAGGGACTTTAGCACCGGTGAGCAATGCCATTGAACTACAGAATCTGGATAAGTAGATATTCTTATATATTTTACCAAACAGCGGGATCATTAGAATTATCTTCGTAAGAGCCTTATCAAACCATTCAGTTTTCCTAAAATTAAACCAAGCTAATATCAACAAAGTAATGACGAGCAAAAGGTAATAATAGTTTTCAGTTACTGCATTAGAAATGTTGAGTATGAACTGTGTCATAGCGGGCAATTCTCCACCAAATCTTTTAAAGATATCCGAAAACATGGGAACAATGAATGCCAGCATGAAAATAATAGCAGCAATGGAAGTGGAAAATATCAATATAGGATAAGACAGGGCACTGATCATTTGTTTTCGCTGTTTAATGCGCCTGTCATAATATTTATGCAACTCATCCAGAACCTCTGACAACTTCCCCGATTCTTCCCCTATTTCCAGACTGAATATTTCATACTTGGAAAATTCACTTTCACTGGCCATTGCTCCTGAAAGCGTTGCACCTGAAATAAGCCGCTCCTTAATGCCAAGAAATATGTTCCTGATTTTAGCCTTGGCCTGCTCTTGCTCAAAGATCTCTAAAGCTGTTTTCAAATCCACACCGGCATTTAACATCATCGATAGCTCCAGGTAAAATTCCGCTTTTATCTTATCAGATATTTTACCTGAACCCAAAGAAATATCTTTCGATAACAGATCAGACAGAAAATCCTTCCCACTCTTTTCAGAGCTCTGCTGCTTTTTTTTATATTGATTAATATTTACTGCCATCGACCAAACCGGCTATTATGAATTAAGTCCTCCGAACAATATCTCTTTCGCTGGTGTATCGTGTGTATACTTTCATCCGCCACAAACTCAATAAATATCTCATCGAGTAACCCATCTTCCAGTTTTTTCCACTTAAGTTTTGTTACAAACTTAACGACCTTGCCTTCCAGCGTATCCCTCATCAGTCCCTGCTCCCGAATTAATAAATTGTTCAATGATATATAATTGACCTCCCGGTCACCGCCCTTTAACACTATCCGGTTGTTGACCCTGCTAGCCATATTGCACCGTTCTAAATCCTTTCGCAGTTGAGTATTGAAGCTTGCAATATTCAATACTCTTTTTTGCTTATTGGTAAATAAACTATAATACATATTACTCTTATAAAATGTGTAATATGCCGCGGAAAGCACAATGCTGCTCAGGAGCATTACTACCAGCATTTCGATCAGGGAAAAAGCAGCAAGTTTCTTATTCAACATATACTAATTCCTTTCTTTCCAAAATGAAGTCATTGCCAACGGTCCTGGCCTGAAATTTAATTTGTACTAAGCCAGGAACTCCTTCATAGGCGTCTATACTCCTTTCTACGATAATATTATCAAATGCATAGCTTTTCGACACAAATTCTTTGCTTTCTTTAGTTTTTATTGACAAGTCTTCTATAATCAGAGCAGCTCTCAATTTAACAGTACCTGCTGAAGTCCGGGTGACGTTAATAAAAATCAGGGAAGCCAATACAAATACCGCTGTAATTATTACCGAGGCTATGATCACCTCGATCAGCGATGAGCCTGCGACTTTTACTCCAACCATTTCATTATTCCTTTTGAGGCCTCTAAAGCAGTAAAATCAGGGACATACATAGAAAATGCCCTTGCAATATTTTCAATCCGGGCATGCTGCAAGTAGTTTTTATGGATAGCGGAAGGTGTCTGCAATACAATATTTTCACAGATCAAACTACCTGAAATTCTTCCCGAAAACTGAACATTTCCCTGCACATAGATGCTTCCATCAATAAATGTATTGTGCCCCATTTTCAGTATCCTTTCTCTGGGGGATCCATTTCCAACAGCCAGAACAGCACCTTCCACTACGGTATTTGTCTCAATACTAATTACACCTTTGGACGAAGAATTAAGCACCAACGCACTGGGGTAAAGTAAACTGGCCTGAGAGTTCATTTTTATGGAATCCGTGGCAAAGATCTGAACAGTACCTTCAAAACCATTTTTGATCTCAACATATGGCGCCATTAATATAACATCTTCCAGTTTACTCAAACCCGACAGACTAATGCTCTCTTCGGAAATGATCAATATTTTACCTTTCATGGTTTCATTAATAACCATAGATGAAGGAGAGTAAAACACCAAAGGAGCATTTTTAAAACTGTTTACCCTGCCTTCCATTTCTCCTTCGGCCACATGGTCCATGAAGTTTTCCTGCATAAACTGAATATGCGAGACCAAATCTTGTCGAACAGAAGGAAGCTCTTTCGCGCTTTTGTGCGTTAGGCCGTTCACCAGCTCCATACCGGTAAAAGAGGTATTGTTAAGAAACCCCTGTCTGGCATTGCCTCCCGGTAAATAGGCTGTACCTGAGATGCGGGTATCCCCTACCAAATACAGTGGGTCTCCATGGTCAGCAAGATACAAACAGGGCAAAGCTTCAATATCTGAGCCTATATATCCAATCTTTGTTGTACGCTGTCTTCCTGAAGAAGCATGAGATGAACCAACAGTAAATATCCCCCATTGATCCTTTTTGACAACTGTTTCCGTGGATTCTGATAAATCTAATTTGATGGCTTTACCTTCCGGGATATTCTCTTCGTTTGCCAGCAGGTAGTTAATTCCGGATTCCGCATTACTAAAAAGGAGATCAGATTGTGTATAGTCGATAAATGATATCCGGTAATAGTATCCCAGCATTATCAAAGAGGCGCAGACCATGGCTGAAATAATAGATATCACAAGTACATATGATAAAACACCTGCCTTAACAGTAAACTTTATCTTATGCACCGTAAAACCTGACATTCATTTTAATTATTCTCGATTTTGCTGTTCTTTGACTGTTCTTTCTCAGCCTTTCGACGTGCTCTTTCTGCCTTCTTTAATTCCCTCCCCCTCCTTTTCTCGTTCTTCCTGTTTTCCTTTATCAGGTCTTCCGGGTTAGTATCTTTTTCTTTTTTTTGAAAAAGAGTTTTCAGAAACCCCTTCTCATCTTGAGGATTTTTTTCGGAAGGTGCAGGTTTCTCCTCTTTTTGCTTTTCAGGGATCAACTCACCCTTGCGGTATTTATGCACCACTTCCTCCCCCATGGCGTAGCTAGATATTTTTCCATGCAACCGGTCATCATTATAATTCCCTTTTTTGAGGAGATGACCATCCTCTGTATATAAAGCATACTCTCCATCCAGCAGCCCTTCATTATAATGATATACACTTTTTAAATTACCATTGACATGCCATGCTTTCCACACCCCGTCCTTTAAACCCATTATATATTCCCCTTTTATCAGCAGATTACTTTTCATGTTCTTAACTTCAAAAGGCCCATGAAGCAGCTTACCCGAATAGTCACCTATGGTCCGCTGTATACTACCATTGGCAAACCAATGGTAGGCCAGTTGATCATCTGTTTTGGTCGCTTTTGAAACAGCCCTGAAGTTAAACACGCTGTCTCCGCTAACCACCGTAAGTGTGTTATCTGCATTAGGGACAGAAGCATCATAAGCACATCCTCCAATCACTATACTTACTATGAGAATAAATATCCGCATTTTCAACTCAATAATCCACTATCAATTGTCCCTTGGCAATTTGTCCGTCCATATCGATTTCATATTTATATGTGCCCTTACTCACCAATTCATCATTGGCACCGTGGCCATTCCAAGATAGTGAACCATTGGAACTTTGAAAAATAAGATTTCCGGAAAGGTCTTTAATACTCACAAAAAAGTTAGAAACCCCTGAAGGTATCTCAGCACTGAAACTGTCAAATATCCCATCATCATTTGGGGTCATTAATATGCCATTTTGCAGGTTTACCTTAACCACAGGTTGCGTTTGAGAATTTGCATATTTGTATAGTTTCAGTGTAGCACCCTCAGTCTCAGCAAACACACTGTTTAACAACTCCTCAGTCATCCCTCTCACAGTATTAACCTGAGTTACAACGCCTCCTGTAAAATCAAAAGATATTCCTATGGGGCTTGTCCCCTCCTTGGTAAAATTTAAAAGAATAGTACCCGAAGATCCCACATTGAATTCATTGATGCTTCCTGCTTCATAAATACCGGACAGACCTGGCCCAAAAATCTCATAAATAAACGATGGCGGGATGCCCTGAGTATTAATAACAAGCTGTTGGTTTGACTCAGAAGTTGTGATACCAGCTTCAGAAGAAAACGACGAAAATACGCCTGAATTTACAGCTCTCACCTTATAGTAATAAGTAGTATTGGCCGCAAGACCAGTATCTGTATATGAAGTTTCATTTGCTGCGGTGGTATGGACAACACTATAACCTGTACCTGAACTCAATGACCTCTGGATCTCAAAACCTGTCTCATTCCCTGAATTATCAGTCCAACTTAAGTTAGCGGATGTTGATGAGGCCGCAGTAACAGCCAAACCTCCTGGTGCAGCCGGCGGATTTTCAAAATTAAATATACGTGCCCCGGTAATACCAGAACCATTGGAATACACCGAAATATCAACTCTCAGTGCCTGCGAGGAACTTACCGAGGATGGATAGCTTACACCGTTAACTTTATATATTACTGTTGTTCCTACTCTCTCAATTCGCAGAATATCACCATCAGCAACACTACCTAATCCGGTTACATTCTGGCCATTCTCCGAAATCACAAGGCCATTGGTACTACTGAGTTTAAAGGCATAATCCATAACATTGGTAGCATCAACATTATTGGCAGTAAGACCAAAGTATCTTTCTTCTGACGTAGCATAGGCAGTGAACTCTGCCCAGCCATCAACTCCCGCAGGAAGCACCTCCTGAGAAGCTGCTCCTCCATTATCCACTCCCCAACCAGCCGTTTTTATAATGGAATTATCAGGCTGTACCGACATACCTACAATGTCTGTCCAGGTTACAGGACTGTCGTTAGTAGTTCCGGAAAGGGTAGTGACAGAAACTGTATTGCTATGTCCTGAGTTGCCCTGGCCATTATATGCATACACCCTGTAGGTATAGGTAGTTGAGGGGGATACGGTATTATCCGTATAGGTATTCGCATTAGCACCAAGGTCTGCTATTTCCACAAAAGTACCAGTTCCGGTCTGCCTCTCTACTTTATAGCCAGTTTCATCTGTTGCATTATCCTGCCAGTTAAGATCCACACTATTGGCAGTATTGGCCAGACTTCCCAGGTTTGAAGGGGTCAAGGGCACTGCTGCGGGAGTGGCAAAGGATAAGTTAACATTATTCAGCACACCTCCATTGGGAAATATACATACATCTACCAGCAAGGAAGAGCTTGATGGGGTTAGTGAGCTATAAAATTCGCCTCCATTACGTTTATAGACGATGGTATTCCCTACCCTTTCAATTCTTAACACATCTCCGTCTACAATATCACCCAATACAAACTTGGAACCGTTGGACTCCCAAACCACAATTTTATTATTACTATTAACCTTAATGGCATAGTCAATATAGTCGTTGGTTGCATCAGTGTTGGTCTGCGATAGGCCAAAGTACATTTCATGTCCGGCCCTATAGGCCGTAAATTCTGCCCAGCCGTCTGTAGATGCATCCAATATTTCAACAGAAGCAGCGCCTCCGTTGCCATCTCCAAAACCCGCCGTTTTTATTAAAGAGTTATCAGTTTGCACAGCCACACCTACCAAATCAGTCCATGTAATGGAACCGCTTGAAGATACACTTTGGGAAGTAGTAACATTAACTACATTGCTATAACCGGAACTACCCGCTGCATTATAGGCGTAAACCCTGTAGTTGTAGTTAGTAGCAGGAGAAACCGCATTATCAGTATAGCTGGTGCTGTTAGCGGCTACATCAGCCACTTCCACGTACACACCTGTTCCGGTTTGTCTTTCTACCTTGTAACCTGTTTCGTCAGAAGCATTGTCCGACCAGGTTAAAGATACACTGTTTGTAGCCGTTGCCTGAAGGTTATCTGGTGCTGCAGGTATAGTTGCGGTTCCTCCGAAGGACACCTGACCGTTATTGATAACCCCGCCATTGGGAAATATACAAGCATCCACCAGCAAGGAAGAACTTGATGGGGTTAGTGAGCTATAAAATTCGCCCCCATTACGTTTATAGACGATGGTATTCCCTACCCTTTCGATTCTTAACACATCTCCGTCTACAATATCACCCAATACATATTTAGAACTGTTAGACTCCCAAACTACTATTTTATTATTTCCATTAACCTTAATGGCATAATCAATATAGTCATTGGTTGCATCTGTATTGGTCTGCGATAGACCAAAGTACATTTCATGCCCAACCCTGTAAGCCGTAAACTCAGCCCAACCATCAGCACCTGCTGCAAGCACTTCTGCTGAAGCCGCTCCTCCATTGCCATCCCCAAACCCTGCAGTTTTAATGATTGAGTTATCAGCCTGCACAGAAACCCCTACCAGATCAGTCCAGGTAATGTTAGTTCCCTGAGCCATGGCATCATAATTCCAGCTTACAATCGCCGTAAAAAGAAGAAGTGCTTTGTTAATATTTTTCATCCTTTTTATTTGTTTATCTTTTTTGAGCTATGGCTCTTTTTGTCTTTAATATTTACTCTGGCTTACTCTGGCTCAAGTTTGCAACTTGTGCCTCCTATTATTATCCCCTTACAATTCCAATCCTGCCCCTTACACCTAAATATCTCAACACCAATTAGTTATATGCTATACCTTTCATTCTTTAAGCACAAGTCTAAAATAATAACTACTCATTGTGGCTTCATACATCCGCTTATCTTATTACGAGCGGACGCTCTTGATCATTTTAGGTCGTAGGATCGCTACGCTTAACCTACGACCAGCTGAGCCACCTTAATTTTACGATTTACTCCAAGACCAAACTTAGGAAGTGCTTTAATAATATTTTTCATCCTTTTTATTTGTTTATCTTTTTTGAGCTATGGCTCTTTTTGGCTTTAATATTTACTCTGACTTATTCTGGCTCAAGTTTGCAACTTGTGCCTCCTATTATTATCTTACAATTCCAACCCCTCTCATTACATTTAATCACCTCAATATTAGCTAGTTACATACTCCATTTCCCATTCTTTAAGCACAAGTCTAAAATAATGACTACTCATTGTGGCTTCAGACATTCGCTTATCTTATTACGAGCTGACGCTCTTGATCATTTTAGGTCGTAGGGTTCGCTACGCTTAATCTACGACCAGCCGAGGCCTCAGACCGTCTTCCATGCGCAAGTCAAAAAAAGACTCGGGCTTGTTCGGATGCTTTACTCCACTAGTCAAGTGGAAAATTTGCTTCTATTCATTGGAAACCCCCAACCTCGAGCATCCTCAAATTTTGATTCCAAAAAAGGCATAATCTCCGGCAATGCCCATTGATTTTTTCTCATCAGAAAAATTATATCACTCAAATATTGCAAAGTGATAGCACTATAGCTACCTACAGATGAGTAAAGATTAGAGCACATAATATAGCTTATTTTATCTAAAATTACATTTAGATCATGTGGCAAAGTTTTAAACAAAAAGTTTAATTTATAATAAGTTTCCTCATCAATAGTATCCAATTCCGATATGTTTACCTTAGGATCCAAAATACATTCAGGCGTAACATCAAGAAAATTCTCATAACTATCGAGCAAATCTTTTCCTTCTACAAATGCCCATGCTCTATTCAATATCAAACTCTTCATAGTCTCGTTCATCTCATTTAGCTCAGGTATTCCTTTAAGACAATGAATTGCGAATGCTACTCTTCCTCTAATTGATACTTTTTTCAATTTTCCCAAAATATACATGATGTTAACTATTTATTGTCATAGGTTACTTTACAGTTATCACACTTATCTATCGGCACCCATTCTCCCCCATTAGAATTCTTAAATTCAAATGCTTGTGGGTCAGTTAAATCATCCCATTTAGCGCCATCCCATAATGCCTGATTTGTAGCATCACATTCCGCACAGTTAGCTTGATGCCAACTTTCAATTTGTTTTTTAGACAGGTTATTTTTAAGTATAGGATGAATGGCGGGATCATCAATTGAATTGATAGCTCCAGCTCGACCAACATAAGAATAATTTGTTTTTTTATTTGTTACGACCGCTAATCTATGGTGCAATTTTCTAATTGTCTTTTTTGAATAACTCTGTAATAAATAATCACCATATCCTTTGACAATATCTGAGGGATCTATAACGCTTGAACTAATATTGCGAAATCGCATCCCTGCAAAACGCGATACCCCACCATAGACAAATAATGCTCCTTCAATCACAGATGGCAAAGCTTTTGCAGCCTTTTCTCCATCTCCTTCATAAACACCTTCTCCAAATCGATAAATACCTTGAACGGTATTCACAGTATTCTCTGAGAAACTTCTTATTTGATAATAAGGATCAAGCTGCTGAGACCAATTAATTCTATATTGAGAAATCTCTGCTTCTGTAGAAGGTTTTGAAGGATATCCATATCCCGCATGATTAGGATTGTTCGCAACATAGGATATTACGCTCCAAGTTCCCTTCGCTATTGATGTTCCAAAGCCAGTCCAAAATTTATAGGTCTGATATGGGTTCCATTCCAATCCATCTAAATCAACCCCATCAATCGGTCTATTACTAGCAAATTGATACGGAGTTAACATTGGGTAATTTTTCATAAGAGGATCCACACTCAAAAACTTACCAATAGCAGGATTATATATCCTAAACCCATAATCATAAGCCGTTAAACCAAATTCACCATTCTGATCCTTTTCCTTACCGTTAAAACCATATCGGTAGCTTTTCGGGTTATAAGTTCTTCCCGGCATTTCCATACCAAATGGGTAGTAGTTGTAGGCTGCTATCAGGTCGGCATGATAATTACTTAACGTGCTGCCGTCGTAAGTTGAAAGTTTTCTATCGCTGATCACAGCACGTATATTGCCCAGATGGTCCTTCAACTCATAATGTTTGTTTTCCAACCTTCGGGTAAAGAGGTTTTCTTCTTGTATGCTCCTCAATACCGTATGCGGCTGTGCCGGCATAGTGCCTGTGAAGGTACCTGTAGGAATAGAAGCTTGCTGGGTCACCACAGGTGTTGTGGCATGCTCTACTTGCAAATAAGAGGCTGAACCACTGCTAACTACATAAAACTTTTCGTTGGCAGCCATCGCCAGCATACTGTAGCCGGATAGTGGGGTCACCACCTCAAGCGAAGCCCCGGCAGTATGAGCCACACGTTGAAGTATATAACCACGCTCTAACGTTGCAGACACATAATATAGGTAGTCATTATCAGCCGTAAAGTGGATACTGGTCACGGCTTCATCAGCACCAAGAGCCAAAGTCTGATCAAGTGTAGCGGTAATATAGTCATTGCTCAGACTGTATGTTCTTAACTCACTGCCTGAAGTTGTAATGTCATAAAACCCGAGTTTATCCCCTTTGCCTACAGCTACAGCTAACTTTTGCCCATTGGGAGAGATAGAAATATGCGCAGTCTCTGCATTACCGGCAAAAGCATCAATCACCATAGGTGAGCCTATACCCGTTTTATTGATAGTAAGTACTTCCAGGATCAGGTTATTAGCCTGTGATGTATTTCTAAGCAGGTATAAATATCCTGTCAATCCATCCCGGTCATGCTCAACCATCAGGGCCATTCCACTTGCATAGTTTGCCGTGGCATTTACCGGTTCATTGGTCAGGGCAACATCTCCAAGCGGTAGCCCTGTAGTGCCATTTCCTGCAAGGTTCATATCAATGGTATGGCGATAGGCTTTTCCGGTGTTGCCAATGGTAAACAGGTAGTACACCCCTGCTTCACCCGAAGGCATCACTAATGAAGTTCCGGCCCCGGCTTTTATTGCCTCGATAGAAACTCCGGCCGAACCCGGCATAACATTACCGTTACCATCCAAAATGAAGCCCGTGCCATCCTCTCCTGCAACAAGGCTAAACAGCAGATTACCTTCACTGTCTTCACCAGTGGCTACATGCCGGTAACCTTCTGCACTAAACGCCTCGGTGGCACCCACATATTCCGGTGCAGTGGCTCCCTGCCCCAATTGTACCAAAGCAGTCCCTTCGGCAGTTTGGACAGGTAAGGTCCAGTTGTTCAGCGCAGGCTTATGAAGTACATCACTTTCAACCTGCTCTATACTGGTATCTATAATGCGATGGCGGCTTACCTCTATAGCTTCTTTGCGCTGGCCTACGCGATCACTTCCATAAATGGGTTGCTCTGCCAACTCAATGATCTCATCCTTACCTCCGGTAAAGGTTTCTTCCCGGAAGTTGTAAGTGGCCATTACATTGCCACTGGCATCACGAACATAATAGGTCCTGACCACTTCATTGCCTATTTGCTCTTTCATCACGCGGTTGCCCTGGGCATCATACCGGTAGTTGGTAACACTGTTATCGCTTTTGGTTACGGATTTCACCTTACCATAAACCGTCCAGTCGATATTGGTAACGCCGGAAGCAAGATCAGCCGTCAGGTTTCCTATTTCATCGTACTCGTAGTTATTGGCTGGCTGATCATCAATATCTTCATCCCAGTTGGTTGAAGGTATACCGTCAGCCACTCTTTTAAGTTTATTAGTGCCATCATAGTAAGCATACGTAAGGGCATCCATCTTACGAGTTAGCCCGTTTCTTTCGTATGCATTCCGCTCAAGGGTCTTCAGGTTACCATTGGCATCATAGGTAAAGCCTACATTGTAGTTGGCATAGCTGGTCCATGGAGCACTTACAGTCCCATCTTTGACGGCAAAATCCCCGAATTTAAGTCGGTTAAGCTCATCATATCTGTAATTATAAGCCGTAGCCTTACCATCATATTGCAGACCATTAAGATCCGTTTGCTGCGTATAATTTTCCCAACCTGCAATGTTTCCATTGTACAATTCGCGGCCAGCTTCTATGGCCAACCTGCCGGAGGAGCTCACCTGTCCGTTGGTATAGTCGTTCTCATAATAGTTGAGTCGCATCCCGAAGGCATCCTTACCCACTATTGAGCCGGAGGAACCGTCGTTACCGGGATCCAGCGACTGATCCTGGTCAGGGTAATTGATCATTTTCAACCAGCCGTGAATGGTATATACATAGTCATTCCCCTGAAGCTCATCCTCTCCCAATAAGGTTCTTTTCAATGGTCCGTGCCTGTAGTATTCATAGCTGGCATCTTCCTCCCAGATCACTCCGTCTCCGGAAGTCTCCACCTTCAGTATCCTGTTGTCCTCATCATATTCATAGCGGTGGTAGAACTGATCCCTGAAGCCTTCGTTATAGCTTACCTGCAATACGTTACCGCTGATCAGGTCGTACTTATACCTGATGTAGCTTTTGAGTATGCCGGGGATATCCTGCACCATCCATTCCACATTGCCATGAGGGTCATAACTATAGTATGTGTATACCCTGTCTTCAGGAGTGTCCAGCCCGTCTTCATCGAGGTAGCTATAGCTTACCCGGTTTTGAAGATACCTTTGAGCACTCGCATCTGAATAGGTAATATTGCCTGGCTCGGTATAAACCGTTACCGTTTTCTCAGTCCCTGCAGAAGGAAAGTTTTGAGAGTTTGTTCTTTTCTTAAATTCAGTCAGTCCTTCGGTGCTGACACCAACTTCAATGATCCTTCCCAGGGCATCATATTTAGTATAGCTGTAGCTACCTTCCTGTTTTTGCCTGGCATTTTGGGAGAACCTTAGCTGCCCCAGGTCATTAAAGTAGAAATCGGTGGTACCTCCATCAGGACTGGTCTGTTTTACCAGTTGCCCCAGACTATTGTATTTATAGTTGGTTACCAGGTTATGGTTATCAGGATCTGCAAGGTTTACACCTGCCGGAGGTACTGTACGCATCAGGTTCCCTGCCCTGTCGTAATAGTATAGGGTATAATGGTGATAACCCAGGTCATAGCCTACGGTAAACACATCGTTTACAAGTGTAGCATCTGCACACTTGGCATAATACTGATCTTCAAACTCCTTAACCTTTCGGGTAACAAACTCATGACGGGCAAAATCCAGTTTGCTGATGATACTGTTGGCATTTACTTCATCGCAAGTAAATGGCTCTCCGGTAAAGATGTAGTCATCAAATACATCCGGAACAGTTATTTCTGTTATAGGATCTCCAAAGCGGAAGCACAGGGATGGATAAGAGCAACCCGGTGCTGTAACAGGCTCATTAATAAACAGTCTGTTGTTGTAGCCATTAAAAGATGCCACATCACCGATTTGCGAAAAGCTTGCCGTTCCATGCGAGACCCCCACAATGTCTCCGTCCATCATAAACATCACTTCGGAGTCATTACGGTCAAAATAAAAATCAAGAACTCTTGAGTTTTGATTGCTTAGCGTTCTCTGGCCGTATGTCGAAAAATCATTTTTCAGCAGAGAAGTATATCCAAATCCGGCTTGCAGGTTAGGAGAAGCTACAGCCAGGTGGAATTGGTGCATTGCAGCATACGACTCCCTAAAGCTGGTAGCAAATGGCTGCGGTAAAGTAGTAGCGCTGAAAGTTTCCGAGATATCGCTAAGAGTGGTATTGTCATGCTTTATTCCCCGGATTAAAAATTCTCCGGTACTTGTACCTGATGACGTTAGTCCTTTATTATACGTCAGTACCACTCCTTGTTCATAACCAAAGAAATCATAGAGGGCATTGTTGATATCAAACTCATCACCTTGCTGCAGGTCATTATACAATTCATACCTTCTCCATTGCCCGGTTCCTGATCCGTCGATCTTTTGGATGAGGAAGATGTTATCATAACCGGTGTCCACATTGTTAACAAATATGCTGCTGCCGGCAGTAACCGCATTCAAAGTAACCGCATAGTAAGTATTACCCAGAAGGTCCGTTGCAATTTCCTTTTCCGATTTAAATACTCCACCCCCATTTGAGGCTGTAATACTAACATCCTGGTACGTCCACGCAGTAGTTCCATCAAAATTGAGGGCTTTCAGGGATTGGGTATTCACCTTGTGAATTATTCTATCATTAACCGTGACCGGTAGTATCTGGTCTTCTACCTCTTCCTCGTCACCTCTTCCCATGTAACTGGTTTCGCCACTGGCACTTATTGCCCCCATGAATGCGGTCCTTCCTTCAGGGAGTACCACCAGTGCTGTTCCGTTTTCGTCAAACACCCTGATTTTCTGACCGCGATCCGGGTCCGGGTACAGCTTCGAAATAAAATTAAAACCGATCCCCAACTGTTGCGGCCCTGAAAGTTGAAAGGTTGCGAAATCAAGAACAGGTACTGACGGATCATCCACAATCTCCGCCCAGTATATCCGATGCCACAAAATATTTCCCTGATTATCATACTTAAGCACAATAAACCCTTCCTTACCAGTAGCTGGAGTTATTACTGTTTTGGCTTCATCGTTCAGCACAACACCGGATGAAGGTATGCGGGATGTTACGTACAGGTTTCCTTCCTCGTCATACTTCGTATCGAGATCAGTACCTATCATTCCGTCATGATCAAAGCCCAACAAGAGTTTATGCGTACTATTTGACCCTGCCGTTCCGGATGGAATGTAATCCCAATCTACCTGACATGAAGTTTCACTGCTGGTATTCACAGACACCTCATATTCAGCAGTCAAAACTTTTTTGATTTTCTCTTGTTGAGCGGTAGATATCCCCGGGCCTGTAAAGCCATTCTCATCGGTAATCTGCTCTAATTCAAAATTGCAATACCCATTACAGTTGGCTACCAGGGCATCAGTCATCTCCTCGATCTGACAAATGCTGTAGTTAAACTCCGATGGATTTGATCTGAGAGAACCTGTAGGAAAATATTTCTGTTGAACAGGGTCGAGTTCAAGCGTATATATATCTCCTTCTACATATAGCTGTTTGTTATGTATGTCATCAATAACCGCTTGCCTGAAAGCATCTCTGTAGCTTTCGCAGGCTTCAAGGCATTTACTCCTCAGCAGCCCCACCATGTCATCACTGTTGTCAGCAGGGTCAGAAGTATTGCCAAACCGGGTACATTTATAAATTATATCGCGGTCTTTCAGAGGCAGGCAGGTGAATTGATCGGCAAGGCTGGCCTGATTACAGGGAGTAGCACTTACCTGATTATAATAATAGATATAGTCTTCCATACAATTTACCATCAGGCTGTTAGATGGGTCGTAATAGAAGTACTCATATATATAAGGTGTTACATCAGCAGTAGGTGCGGTAGTATAGTACCCCATTTTCCTGATCAACTGGCGCTCAGGATCAGTTTCATTTTGCTGAAGCTCTGCCTCCACGGACCTGAAGAAGTTATCAATCAGATTATACTCGTAAGTAACATTTGCAGCCCCTTCTACTGCGTCATCAAGTTCGGCAGGGTCAATCTCCATATTATTCAGGTACTCATAATTCTGCACCTGCTGCTTCCAAACTTTCCAGAGCATCTGACAATCATAGAGTCTATTGCCTCCTGCATCCGTTTCCCTCATCATATTGCGGATCATGGCATCAAATCCTTGAGGTGTGAAAGTATAAACTCCGCCGACTTTATAATTGTATTTCAGGAAATCATAGTCGCCGTTGGCAGCCGGGAGACTTGGGTTTTCATCAGTTACCGGACGTGGGGTCCTGATAAACTCATACTGCCAGTAATCGATAAAATACTGAGAGAAGCTTGAGGCGTCGATACCTGTTTCAGAACAGTCTTCCTCCATTCCGCAATTGTCTTCGATGTAAGGGAGCCTGAATTCCTCTCCACAGCCCAACGGCACCACATAATAGGCTTCTCCTCCCGCCGGGGTCACCCTGGTATATCCCTGCAGGTCCAGGTAATCGTAGACAGCCACCAGGTCAACCGGTTTGGTGATCAGCAAATTATATATAGGATCCAGTATGGCTGCAAGGTCCGCTTCATATATGTTCTGAAGTTCTTCAAGATGTTCGTCAATATACAACTTGCCGCTTGCCGCCCTATTCAGGCTTCTTACGCGCTTTTCCAGCACATAACTTCCTTCCTCAAGTACTTTGGTGAAATTAACCGGCGGTATGGTAGTACTCTCACTACAGTTGATACCCGGTGCATTTAAGGTATGCTCGTTAAGTACTTCCGTAGCAGAAGGATCATCCACATTGTGTAATATAAAAGTTACGACATAGTCGCACGTTTTGCAGGTATTCTTACAAAGGTCTTCAACAGTAGCCGGACTTAAAGTATAATTCACTGTGATACTGGTAGGCAGCGTAAATACGAGGTTCTTTTTACTGCTACTCCCGTACTCTCCAAACGGAGCTTTCTCTACGATGGTCTCGGTTATGGACTTTGCAGCGCCCGCTCTTGAGTCAAGAGGATCCAGATTATCATTACCGGTACCAAGGGATAAAGCTGTGGCAATCACTTTGCCATCCTTTCCCATATAGCTTACCGTTGCCGTATTATTGGCATCCAGGGTTATAACTTTGTGGGTATTCGCAGCTAATGGTGCCTGAACACCGAACAACCTGTCAAGCTCCTGTGGTGCCACTCCGGTATAATAGGTACGTACCGTTTTGCCGCCCTTAAGCGAGTGGGTTGCCCCTACACCGGCCTGCTCTTTAACCCTGCCGGTGCCATCATTCGTGAAAACAGTCCGGGTATAAGGCACCCCTTCCGCACTGGCTACATTTTTATTGATACCATTATCCAGCCCACTATAGTAGCTATTGTCACTTAGGGTCGGCTTATCCAAAAATGCGGGGGTTGCATCGTCCGGGTCTATATCAAAATGCTCAGGGCCATAAGCTTCAGTTCCCGTGGTTAATAGTTCCGGGATATAGCCCAATTCTGTTTTATCTTTTACCGGTACAGGTAAGGACTGAAGCACATCCCTCCCGTTATAGTCCTGTACAGTTTGCGTTGCTACAATCTGGTTATTGCTTTTCAGGCGGGTTTGTTGTTGATTTACCTGTTGCAGTCCGTTGGCATAAGTAAGCTGCTCGCTCAGCCTGTTGCCTTCTGTAAACGTACGGCTGTAAATAAAATTTTTATCAGCATCAGGCTGGGTGAAAACAAATGACTTTACCGTTGTGGGCCAGGGCTGTAAATTATCCGGGTTCGTTATTCCGCCGGGCTTGTTACCCACGGGCCTCACTTGCCATGCATATGTGCCTGTACCTTCCGCGAGCGTTAAAGCGTAGTTAAGCTCAGAAGATTCGACATCAATCAATAAAGCATTTCTCCAACGTGCATCGTCGTATGCCGGTACAGTCTCTCCCTGAAAAACCCTTAACACTCTTAACTGATAATGAGGAACAAGATTGCAAGAACTTTCCCAACTGAAATCGACTTCCCAGCTACCCGGGGTTGTACTTTGCTGTAAGTTGCTCAAAGCAACCAGATCAACACTGACTTCCTGTTCTTCAATATATTGGGCCCAGAAACGAACATCTCCGCTCACCGGTCCTGTAAGGGTATAGCCTGTTACATCAATGGTAACATTTCTAATGCCCGCCAGGTCTCCTTCATCTACCTTTATCTTAAAGCGTTGCTCCGGACGATCCTTATTGATAAGCAAGGTTCCCGGATAAGAAAAAGGCTCAGTGCCTAAATTATTCTGCCCTCTTAAAACAAAGCGGACTTCAACGGAAAACTCAGTGTTTCCCCAGTTATAAACATCTCCAAGGTCCAAACCGGCCTCAAGGTATAACGATGTAAGTTTCGCCCTGCAGTCCGACGTTCTTTCCTGACAGGTATTGACTACCAGGGTGTTATCAGAGAAAGCAGACAAAGCAGCGTGATCAAATTCCCTGTAGCTGGCTTTTACAGGTGCACTCTCCGCAACCAAAGAGAAATCATATTGTTCTGTACTTCCACAATTGTTGATGGGGGTAATTGAAACCGGGTATACTCCGGCTGCCCCGAAAGTAATATCTACAGATCGTCTGGCAGCATCGTTATAGGTATAAGTAAGGCCAGCAGGAATAACCCAGTCAAAAATGTCCGCTCCGGCCCCTCCTATTATGGTATAAGTTTCAGTATTGCCTGCGCAGGTGCTGGTTAGTCCATCCACTTTAAGTATCTCATCAGGCACTACCCTCGGGGTTATATATGTCGAATAACTACAGCTCGAATTCAAAATTGCACTGGCGCTCAACTTGTAATCATCCTCTACCGGGAAGCTCACTGTAACCTGGTATCCATCAACATCTAATGTGGCGCCATTGCTCACCCGCCAGGCATAGTTACCCGTGGCGTTCTGCAGTTCGTAAACATAACTGAAACTCTCTCCAACACAAATATCACCTGTTCCTACACGCACGAGTTGTACCCCTTCCTCACAGGGATTTTTGATCACTAAGGATCTGGTAATAGGGCCCATATCCGGATTGCGCTGCCCGCATGAGTTTAAAGGGATCACCTCCAGGGTATGTATTCCGTTGGCCAGAGGAGGAATGGTAAAAGTGAGTGTTTTACTTGTCTGTCCCGGTATAACTTCACCATCTATCAACCATATAAAATGATCAAAATTACTGTGCCCACCTAAGTACACACCTTGCAAAGTAATCAGATGAAAGGTCGAAGTTTCGCCTGGACTATATTCAGTATACCCCAAACTTCCAAAAATAAACGGGAATGAATTTCCTAAACTCGGAAGAGGAGGGCACGTCTGAGCATTTGAAAGAGAAAACCCAAGGAAAAACAGCGCGCTAACTAAAAAACGTTTTAACATATCAGTGTTGAATAAGTTATTTCTTTTTTCTTACATCAATCAGTTTATACCCTTTATACTGATCTTTTAAATCATTACCGATCAAAACTTTATCCACAGCCCTCCCCTCAAAAATGACCTGCTCGTAGGTCGGTAAATATTTGTTAATACTTAATTCTACTTCCTCTACAGGCTGCCCGGGCAAGTAAGTAATTACAGCACGGGTAAGCATTACCCTTTCTTTGGCAGACCATAACTTCAGCTCCCGGATCTTCATAAAATCACGGACCTTTTGATTAAGCTCGATGGTGATTTTATGATGCCCTTCCTCCGTTTCACAGATCTTATCAGCCGCATTGGCAATCAGCGTATCCTGGAGTATCCTGAAATTCTCCCACTGGTCATTTTTCATTTCCTCCAGTACTTTGTCGGATATCATTATCGTTCGTCTGTCCTTAAGAATCGTCACCTGGGCTAGGGAATCCTGATAAATCACATAATCCTCTGAGGCGACTTTAACACGGTCATTTCTTCCAACAACTTCAAATCTCTGAATACTCTCTCTGGGTTCATTCTCATTCAGATATGCTGCACGAACCGAATAATCAAGGAAATAGCCTTTACTGGCATCAAAATCCAATGGCACATCATAGATCTTCCTGATCAGCTCATCACATGCCTGACCTGATACCTGCACACTGAAAAGTGTACAGATTGCGATTATATAATATATGTTTTTCATTATTTACTAACCTTAGGCACGTTGTATTGAGTCTCCTGCAAGGTTTTGAGTCCTCTTTCAGTTTCTATTTGCTTTCTTATCAATTTGCCTTCAGCATTGTACTGATAGTACAGCCCAAAGTGCTGATCATCAAACACCGTAAGTAACCTGAGATTTTTAGGGTCGTACACGTAGGAGGTCATCAGTGCATCTGCCGGCTGAACCCTGACATCATCAATCCAAACCTGGCCGGTGCCAGCCTTGTTAATGTATAAAGTAAACTTATCGGATAGCTCAGGAATGTCTGAGACTTTCATCCCTGCAAAAGCGGTAATTTTTACCTCATACAACCTCCACTGCCCTGTTCGTGCAACCTGACTTGGTATAAAAGTACCGGTTTGAATACCATTGCTGTTCTTAACCGCTATATTAACAGACCCGGTGCTTTCAGAAAACAGCCAAAATTTGACCAACAGGCCTTTATCAACCATTTGAGGTGTTAACCTGAAAGATCTTAATTTATAACCTGTTATCAGCTCTGCGGCCTGCTTTCCTGCATGGTACCTGGCAGAGGTAATAGATATTTCCGCACCACTAAATGTACCTTCTTCGAGCTTGCTCCCGGAATATACTTTTTCAAAACTTTCGAAAAATACATTATCATATTCCGCATTTTGAGCTGTCAGATATGGAAGTGCTTCATCATACCCAAACTTGGCCGTACTTGGTATACCCAGGGCATTGCGCTCCTGAAGGGCTTCGCCATGGAGGGAATACTTTTCTACCGTACTCACTTTTACCCAGCGCTGAGGATTGTTGCTATCTTCATATCTGTATGAAAAATCCTCTACCTTGAACCTGCCTGCCTCATAGTTCATATCTCCGGGCAGAAGTTCTGTATTATAAGCATAGCTCGATTTTACTCTCCATTTTCCAAGCTCTCCGGTTTCAAATTTGTTAGCGCCAGCAGGAAACTGGGATGAAGACTCCGACTGGTCCCATTCATCGCAATAGGTTGTCGCTGACGCGGCAACGGCATTGTCAAATATATTGGGCTGTGCAGTAGCAGACGCACAGCTAAGTACAAAATTACCAGGGCAGTTCGCTTTTCTGAAAACTATTTTCCCGGTTTTCTCATCTACATAAAAGCGCCCTCCATTATTAGGGATCGGCGATTCGCAAATCGGAGCATAAACCCGCAGGGACTTCGTTGACTGACTAACGCACCCCATATCACTGGTCACGGTAAGCGTAATAGTATAGTCACCTGCTTTTCTGTAGCGATGCTTTGCTGCTCCAATTGTATTTGTTGTTACATCTCCGTCGTTCCAGTTATAACTGTAGGTATAACCGCTCACCGGGGCTACCGGTGTTGCCTGCAAGTATTCTCCTGATTCTATTAAAGGCTCGTTAATAGTAAATGAAGCATTCGGCATAGGGGCTGGTGTTAACCCTATGTTTTTAACAAAGCCAAAAGTACCGTAAAGGCATGTTTCATTCTGTGGTGGGTTTACACCTGTTGCCTGAACCGTGGCCACATACCCTGATTCAAATGGGGGAACATTGTCAAAAGTAAAAGTGAATTTATTGTTGTTTATGACTATACCCGGATGTTCCTGTACCAGTTCCGCGCCCTGGTGGATATAACCATTGACGGTTTCTGCCTGTTTGTATAGTCTGAAGGTGTAGCTAACCCCTGAAAATGGCGGCGGATTGACGAAATCCATCAACACTGTGATCTTGCCGGTACTACTACCGTCATCACATATAACACTGTTTTTTGAAAACAATTTTAAGGTGAACTGCTGCGGGTGTCCCGGGGAGCAGTTTACTCCATTTTCAACCAGTATATCCTCAACCGCATAGGTGCATTGCAAGGCATCAGTGATCAGCACATTATATACGCCTGCAGGGACTGTTCCCAAATGATCCTGTTGCGCAGGCAAACCACCTGTCCAGGTGTAGGTATATGGAGCAACACCACCTGCAACTGTAAGGTCAATGGAGCCATTACCTGTACCGGCATCAGCAGTGGTGGAAGCGGTGGCACTCAAGGCTGGGGGTTCTGAAATAGAAATACCACCGTATTCAAACAGGGTATAGAACCGGCAGTCTCCATATACAATCGCAATCATATACTCTGATGCAGGCAACCCCGAAAATACCACGTAGTTAGAATAAGGGGTTTCAATGGAAACTGAATTCGTTATTTCCTGTTCTGTATTGACATCGTATAACTCAAAATCGTATGAATGAGTCCCAAACACACCAAAAACTATTCGGCCGTCGCTATCACCGTGACATGACACATTTCTCTTGAAATAAAAATAGCTGTTGATTCCCGGGCAGTCGTTAGACAAAACTACGTACAAGTCTTCCGAACAGCCTTCCGAGTCCGTAACCCTAACCCGGTACGTACCCTCTCCCAATCCAGTCTGATCTTCCTGCGCAGGAAGTCCACCAGACCACGCGTAAGTATAAGGCCCTGTGGTGCCATCAACTGTAATATCTATTGTACCATTTCCACTGCCATCGTCAGGCGTAGTACTCGCCGAGATGTTAAAAGAGCACCCTTCCTGCTCAACCACGATGTTATCCAGATAAGCCGAACAGCCATTGGCATCTGTAACTGTTACGTTGTATGTACCGGCCTGAACCGTTCCTATGTGATCTTCCTGAACTGGAAGGCCTCCTGACCATGAGTACGTGTAGGGGGCTGTACCGCCAGAGACAATGAGGTCTATTGAGCCTGTTCCATTATCATTATCATCAATTGTTGCTGCAGAAACAACCAAAGACGCCGGTTCGGTTATAGTAACAGAAATTTTTTCAACTGTGCCACAGTCAACATTACTAACCCATACCTCATAATCTTCCCCTGAAGCAGTCGCGGGAATGCCAAAATCCTCTGCACCAGGTTGGTTTAAACTTGCATTCCCCAACTTAAAAGTAAATGTTGTAAGCGAGGAACTAACCTCTCCTAATTTTGTGAGGCCAAACGTTCCATTATAGTATAATTCATAGACAAAGGGGCCATCACTGCTTGAAACAGAGGCAGTAATTTCAGCATCATTACCTCCATAGCAACTAACGTGCTTTGCACTGCTCAGACTGAGGCCAAGGCAGCCACCTGAAGACTCTACCATAGTGATAGTTTTACTATACAAAGTAAGCCCAGTAACCCATTCATTGGTTACAACCACTCGATAATCTCCGAAATCATCAGATACAATCTGATTAAAAACCAGTGTAGATTCATCTCTGGTTATATTTTCAGCTTCGGAAATATTTATCCAATTATTCGAAGCATCTTTCTTTTGCCATTGATAGAAATTTCTATTTCCACCAGTAATCATTGGCAGCTGAGCTGAGCCTCCCACCTGACCGTAAATAGTCTGTTCTGTACCAATCTCAGCTTGAGGGGAGTAATAGTGTTGGTTAAAAATATGCTGCCCTGCATTTGTAAAATGAACTTCCAGATCACCAAAATCCAGAGCATTAGTTCCAGCAATAACAGAAAGATTAGACGAATTACTATGGCCTACAAAATTAGGTATACCCGTAAAGCCGTTACTGGCAATGGTAAAGTTTTTCAGGGATGGAGACGTTATATTATCAGGAAAATCGCCTTCAAAAGCATTAAACTCTAAATTTATGTTCTGTAGAGCGCCATAGTTGCTAATACTTGCAGGTATAGTTCCTGATAAATTATTATGAGGAAGGTTTAAAGTTACTATATTAGTTAACCCAAATAATTCGGGTGGCAAATTTCCAACCAATTGGTTCCACCCTAAATCCAATTGCTCCAGCAATAGCAGGTTTCCAAGCGCTACTGGTACCTGACCTGAAAAATTATTATTATTTAATTTTAAAACCTTAAGATTTGTTAAACCTCCAAATGATGAATTGAAAGGTTCAGCAAAACTGTTATGGTCGATATGGAGCTTTATTAAACTTGTTAAACCATAAAGCTCTTGAGGAATAGGGCTGACAAAGCTATTATTAGATAGAAAAAGCTCTTCCATAACAGACAAATTTCCTATCTGAAAAGGAACCGTTCCCGTAAAATTGTTGGCATCTAAATGTAACTTTTTAAGTGTTGACAATCCATATAATTCCAGGGGTATGGTTGTGAAGTTATTATCTGTTAATGATAAAACTAACAACCCGGGAATATCTCCGATCTCAGCTGGTATGGCTCCTGAAAATCCGCAGTATGTTAGTGATAGCGTTTGTAAATCTTTTAACACCCCTATTGAAGTTGGTATGGCCCCTGTAACATTACGCATATTGTTCAAAGTCAGCTTTTTGAGCTTTCTTAAATTACCAATAGATTCTGGTAGTTGTCCATTTAAATCATTACTTGTAAAAGTAATTCCAGTTACATCCCCATTCTCCACAGTCACGCCATACCAATTAGTAAAATCGGTGCAAGTAGTGCCTTGCAACCAGTTTGTATTGTTGGTCCAGTTTGCTCCATCGGTTGCATTATAAAAGTCTACTAAAGCTTGGTACTCCACGGCATCAGGTACCTCCCCACAATCTGCTTCATATACACTGATAGTTTTACTATACAGTGTGAGGCCAGTAACCCAATCATTGGTTACTTCTATGCGGTACTCTCCTGCATCAGCCACTTGAAAGTTAGATTTAGAATATGTAGCATTAGTTGCTCCAGCTATAGCCTGCCAATTTCCGCTACCATCCTTTTTATACCATTGGTAGTTATTGTGAGTACCGGGAGTAGTAAATGGTATCTCCAAAAGATCTCCCAGATTAACCGATATGATCTGTTCTTCTCCTATTTCGCCCTGGGGGCTATAGGTAAATGTCTTTAAGTCATGAACTCCTGAAGCAGAGAAATAGGGTTCAAGGTGCCCAAAATGAAGGTTATTGTCTTGCGTCTGTAAAGTCAGGTTAGAATTAACTATTTGAGGGAGGGAAGTAAAATTGTTCTTCCAAATTATTAATTGCGTAAGTTTAGAATAGTTCTTTATATAATCAGGGAACTCACCCGTGAAATTATTATCATGGAGCCACAGACTTGTTAAAGAATTCAAATTATAAAACTCATTTGATATATCACCTTCAAAATTATTAGCGTTAAGCAAAATTTGCTGAACATTAGCTAGTCCACTAAAATCAGGTACCTCTCCTGAAAAGTTGTTATTAGACAAATGAATGTTTATGATACTCGTTAAGTTTGACAAAGAAGTAGGCAAAATTCCTTCAAACTCATTATTGACTACAGTTAAATGTAGCAACTTCGTAAGACTCCCTATTTCCGTAGGTAAAGTTCCACTGAAATTATTATTGGACAATGCCAATGAACTAAGATTTACCAAATTGCTAATATCCGAAGATATTGTCCCATTCAAATTGTTATCATTTAAAACAATTGCTTCAAGGTTAGACATCTGATAAATTATTGCAGGAATAGTCCCACTTAACTGATTTGAATATGCATTTAATATTTTCAGCTTAGTCAAGTTCCCGAGCTCCACAGGTATCCCTCCTGTGAATGAATTATTTGAAATATATAGTTCTATAAGATCGGTATAAGCCCCAAAATACGTGGGGACAGCACCACCCAATTCATTATTATATAGCTTTAGTATTTGTAATTTTGATAAATTAGCAAAACTGGAAATGGAGCTTAATTCACCGATTAAGTTATTCCCATGGAGCTCTATTTTTGTTACATCCCCATTCTCCACAGTCACTCCATACCAATTAGCAAAATCAGTACAGGTAGTCCCTTGCAACCAGTTTGTATTGTTGGCCCAGTTTGCTCCACCGGTTGCGTTATAAAGATCCACCAAAGCCTGGTATTCGAGTGCATCAGGCACCACCCCACAATCGGCTTCATAAACCGTTATGGGTTTACTATATAGTGTAAGGTTCGTCACCCAGTCATTGGTTACTTCTAGGCGATATTCTCCTGCATCACTGGCTTGAAAGTTGGATTTAGAATAAGTAGATGAAGTTGCTCCGGCTATAGCCTGCCAATTTCCGCTGCCATCCTTTTTATACCATTGGTAGTTATTGTGAATACCGGGAGTCGTAAATGGTATTTCCAAAATATCTCCGAGATTAACGGAGATGATTTGTTCTTCTCCTATTTCGGCTTGGGGGGAGTAGGTGAACGTTGTAAATAAAGGCTGCCCTGCCGCTGAAAAATTAGACTCAAGATCCCCAAAATCAAGTTTATTAGACTTAATATTAACACTGCTGATTGTTGCAGAACTTGTTGAAAAATCAGGAAATGAGTTGAATTGATTATTAGAAATATCTATGGCAAAAAGCCCATCGAGACCAACTAAAGAAAACGGCACATCTCCGGAAAAAGCATTATTATTTAAATAGAGTCCGGATAAATTACTAATGTTTCCTATTTCCTCAGGTATATTGCCAGATAAAAGATTGGGTGTTGAACTACCGCTGTTTGAGGACAACAACAAAACTGTCATTTGATCTAAGTTACCTAAACCAAATGGCAAAGTTCCATTTAAATTATTGTCTATTAATGCTATATTTTTAACATCACCGTTCTCTACAGTTACACCATACCAGTTACCAAAATCAGCATTAGTCGTACCATTTAACCAATTGCTATTATTGGTCCAATTGGCTCCGTCAGTAGCATTATAAAAATCTACCAGTGCCTGATATTCCACTGCATCCGGAACTGCCCCTTCCTGAGCATGCAATTGTACTGATGCAAATAAACAGAAGGACAGAAATGAGTATTTTAGAAAGCTTTTCATTTATTACTATTTGCTAATAATCAATAATTATAGGTCTTCTGCGTCTATGGTCACCCAGGTGCCATTGCAGTCAATTTTAAAAGACGTTAAACTTAACTCTATACTCCCCTCCCGGTTAAAATATACAAAGGCCACATTGCTGATGGTCACATCTCTCAGGTCCACATCACATGTTTCCGGAATAGTACTTACATAGGTGGACATATTCATATGTTGATAAGTACCGTTAAGTGTAAATTCATTGCCACTCAATTGACTGATTGCAGTATTCAGGTCATTGGTAAAGCTATTAGATATCCATCGCTGATCATCTCCGGCATCTGGCAACCCTATATCCGGACTGGTACTATGGAAGGTAATTTGCCCTGCCTGATCCCCTAACCTGTTATTATTCCCACTTCTAAGAACCTTCATAGAAGTCATTGTAGGGGCAGGTGCAGAAGCTGTAAATTTCGATGGCGTAATCATCACCCTGTCAGTTAAATAGTCGAAGCCTTCAACATGGTATAACACATTGTCGCCCAATTCCAGAAGGTCGCCCTTCGTAAATTTGGCTAATAACTGACAGGCCTCTCCACTGGTAAAGCTCAGGTACTCCTTACCATTTTCCATGGTATAAGCTAAGGGCACATCCAGTACGTATCCCTCCCGGCCAGCTTTAGCTCTGAAGTTGCTGTACTCCCATGATGCCGGCGTATTTTGCTGTAGGTATGAACCGACAAACTCATCGTATGACCTTACCGATACAGGCCTGCCCGTATATTTATCAAAGGCAAGGTTAACATTATGATGTACAATACCATCTTGACGCGTTATTTCCTCTTTTACAATAGCAGGATAGCGAATTATTTTGGATGTAGCATGGGTGTACATCTCCATTCTCGTATGAGTCAGGGAAGGCATCGCCGTCACCTGTGGGACTGGTATAGGGATAATCCCGGCTAGTATCCACCCTAAGCTTACATCTACCTCAACATTGGCATCATATTGCTCTTCCACCACTCCTTTCTGTCCAAATGTAATATCAACTTCCCTTCCGATAGCTTCTTTTGTAACCCCTTCGGCAAGATTAGTGGTGACAGGTATCAGTTCATCTTCAGCAAAATACTTTAGTTGTCGCTCCGTCACAACCACTGCATTTTTAAGGTCGGCACTATAATCTCCGGTATAGTTGGCCTCACGTTTAAACTGACCGTGCATATTATTCTGCTTAAAAGTAAAGCCCTGAGACAGCCACAGGTTGTTTACAAAAACATTTACAAGACCGAATGGAAAAGGAACAAAATCCTTCTTATCGTTGATATCCGTGCGAGACATTTGCATGGGATGATCCTTGGCCGTATGATATTCCTTAATAGTAAAACCCGTATTGACCTCTCCTGAATGGATATTTCGAATCACAACCCTTGAATATCCTACACTCGGACCAGGTAAAATAGATTCTCCAAGTGGGCCTTCAGATTGCTTTTTGTCATCCCCGGCTATTATCTTTTCATACCATTCTGTTTTTTCACGTGCAATAAATTGAACAAGCGCGTTCTCTTCTCTAATAGAAGATGGCTCGTTGGTAGCCACCCCACTGCTCCTCACCGTTTGGGTAGCAGGGTCATTAAATTCATATAGATATTCATTTCCGTAGAGGACTGACTTGTCGTCCAACCCCTTATCGTACATCAGCAAACGTTTAACTCTTAACCCGCCACCTTTTTTGCTAATTGGTGCAGGTACTTTAAAATAAGAATGGTCGATATCAAAATTCTGACACAAACTCGCAGGAGCAACAATTGATTTCGCCATGTTTGCAAGTTGTTTTACAATGCTTATAGGATCATTTCCTGAATTGATACCAGCAGTGGATGCATCACAATTCCCTGATGGATTGAGGTTACCGATTCTCTGGGTCATTACAAAATCTTTACAAACATCATCCGGCAATTTGTTGCTGCTAAGGCTCACATATAATCCATTGGCATCTATATCCACTGCATTAACATTTGCATAACCTGTAATGAACTCTGCGTTACAACTACCCAGATCAACGGAATTATTCCCCATTAACCCGTATAAAAACTTGAAGTACATCTTACCTCCTCCCCTGACATAAGTTTTATCAATAAGGTCTTTTAATATTTGAACCTGACCGTTTGTAAGTGCTATTCCATCATCTGTATCCAGGTAAAATCTATTGGTTATTTGACCCTTCACTTTCATCATAACATGAGCAAGCATGTTTTGCACATAGCTATAATCATCCTGCTCATATTGAATATGGATCTCCCCTTGTGTGGGAAGGGTTATCTTTTTTAATTGCCAGGCTGCCGGATCAAAACCTGTTTCTGGTTTTTGGTTAACCCAATTCTCCATATCGTTATAGCGGCTTTCTCCGTCTTTCTGGTAGTTTCCCCATGGATCTATGTTGAATTCATTATATACAGGGTTCTGATCTTGAGCAGTAAACTGGGCCATTTCATTTTGTATTGCCTGATACTTAGCCGGATAAGGGGACTCAACGGCTGTAGGGTAAGCATAGTCAAAAGTATACGGACTAATCATAGTTTCTGAAATTCCCTCATATTCAAACCAGAGCTTATTGAGTGTAAGTTTTCCTGCACTTGAATTGGTCACTCCATCTACTAAATGATAGTCAAAATCAAAATGAATTGTTTTCAACGCCTTGGCCCCTGATTTCTTGCTCCATACTCCACCACTATAGATAACATCATTGATACTAAACAGCTCTATGCTATTCAACTTCTGAAGTGTTCCGCTACCTTTAGCATTTTTGTTATTAATGGCATCATCACCAGTACCGGCATCTTTCCCATCACTCCTCACCGAAGTGTTAAAAATGGCCACATGGGTTTTGGTTTCAATCGACTGAAGGTAATATATCTCTTTATCCCCCTCACTATAGCTTCCCAAATCGTCTTTTGGGTCTGAAAGAGAATTACGATTGTACGATAGTCCTGTGTATGGTAACCTCCAATGATACCAACTACCTCCTCCGGCATGTCTCTTATAATTAAATTTCGTATAGCCTCCGAAATCATCGGAACTTGGTCCGTTCATAGTCCTGTCCACATAGTCGGGAGAAGTAATTTCTGTCAATAAGTAGGCGGTGGCATATGGAGCATCTTTCTCCTCACCAAATTTGGTTTTATCATCTTTATAATAGACCAGGAAATTTTTCTCAACCTTTCCGGATGGAGCCTTTTGAACCCCATACTGAATACTCTTCTCATTTTTAGAATAAACCGGTAAGCCATAAACATAACGCTGCCCACTCTCGTTGAAAACTGCAAACTCACCGATTCCATCAGGAATGGAAGCGGTGTTGTCATCAGCCATACTTTTAATATCTGACCGGTTGGAGTATACGTGGTAAGGCTTTGTTCCAAATGAATTATTAATCTCACTATTGGTATGGAAGCCAATATAGGACGAACGGGCTGATTTTTCTCCATTATTCATCACAGGAGTAGCAGGTATCGAAGGGTCAAAAGACTTCACTCCGTTGGGACCTCCCCCTGAAATCCCGGCCCTGATATTCTGTTCCCCGGATGAATGATCCCACTCGCCTCCCAAATCATTATTAAATCTAAAAAAGATACTTTCATTACCATCCTCTATGGAAGAAAACGAGCTGATGTCAGATTTCCAATCTCTTGTTGTAATCGCAGAGACACCAACCCCGGCATCTCCTCCCCCTCCAATATTAAAACCACCCTCGGCCTCAATTCCGGCGTTGGCCAAAACCGTTTCACTAACGGTACGGTTGGGTTTAAACTGTCCAATTTCCTTATGATAAAGTCTGAATCCCCCGCCAAGTCCTTCGCCCGTAACCATATAGTTGTCTGCACTGTTAAAAGGGATACCTAAAAAGACATCCTTTTTATTATAAGGAGTTTCTTTCTCTGTGTAATAATCCATTACAGCCTCTTCACCCGCTCTATCCGAATACATATAGCCATATACATCCCTTTCTGCATCGTTTTTGTAATCCTGAACCGAAAAACTTCCAAATACATTACCGGATACACCAAGTTCCAAAAAAATAGGAGTAAACATAACTCCTAAAGAAACATTGACAGAGCCCCCAATATAATCTGAAGACTGAAATGGCCTTGGAGCAGTGGAGTAACTAAAAATGCCATAATTGCTACCTAACAAGTTGACGTTTGACAATGCTTTAGGAAGTTGGATCCTGGTTTTATAGCGCATTTGATTCTTTGATAACTTGAATTTAGGATCCTTTTCTTTAACATTCTCTGTATTATCCTCCGCGGTACCTTTCATATTACTTAGTAATGCTTTCGGGCTAACGTTCAGAGAAAAACTACCGTCTCCATTAGATACATTGTAACCAAGGTTTACAACTCCCTTCCCCAATGGAATGCCAACCCCTGCATTGTAACCGAAACCTTTATAGTTGTTATATCTCAAGGATGCATTTCCCTGAATGGGAAGGTCAAAACTAAATCCTTCAAAAGTAGCTGCTGCCCCAACTGTTGCGGTCCAGTTTGCCGGCATCTTGTTATGGTATTTAACTTTCTGTCCGCTATAGTCATCTGGTAGTCCTCGGGTATTCCTGTTGATCGCACCCGGGTTTAGAGACCATCCGTAGCCCACCCAACTGGCTTCCTCCTCAGGAGTTGCACCACTATGATACGACAGCGACATAGCATAGCCACTACCATGTGGCCCGGGCACATTGAGAACAGGGATATTGTAGGTAAAATCGCCCGAAAAATCATTGACCATATTGGTTGTGGCCACTGGTTCAAAACTCGAAAATTCAGGTTGGTTAGGGCCTGAAGTTAGTGCCCAGGCTACTGATGGAAACAGTGCATGCACAAGCATATTTACTGTTAGAAAAACTGCAATTACCCGTATTAGCTTCCTTTTCCGGTACATACAAATATTGATTAAATAATAAGTTTTGGTTTATCGCTAATTATGTGCTTATCAAAAGAAAAACGATTGGTGCCCACATCCCAAAAAGGATCCTTAAAGACTACCTGTAATTCACGCCAGTCAATTTTCCAGTCTCCACAATGGTATACATCGGGGCTAAATACCATTCTGATTCTCAACTCATTCCCAAGCTCCTGATAACCTGTGAATTGCGTAAGCACAGGTATATACAACTGGTCATTGACTTCCAAAGTGAGTATATCAGAGGCCTGAAAGTTTAAGTAATACACTCGTGAAGTGTACTCCTCCTGGCTGCTAATGTTATAATATATGAGGTTGCTGTAATTGGGGTCATTTTTAGGAGCTTGCAGCACGAGGTCAAAAGTCAATCCACATCGATACTTCGAGTATATCGAATCATAGTCCTGCTGCGAAAAGGCAGCACCATCAGTTTGCAGGTGTTGATAGGTCAGCAATTCAGAAGGCAGATAAGCCAAAGTAATCTCCAATCCGTTTACCTCTTTTTCTTTTTTTAGAGACTTTTCATTATCCTCCAGCCACGTCTGGTAATCACCCCAGTCCATAGGTTTATCAGAAGACTTCCAACAGGATGTGCATAAAAACACCAGGAAACAAATAAATAAAATGCTACTTCCCTTCATAGTTTTCATTAAGGGCTTTTAGCAGATCTTCCGTAATGTCCAACGATTCATCCCCATATAATACACTCCCGGAAGCCGTTGTACCGAGAATGACATCATAGTTATTAGTCTTTGCATATTCTTCCACGAAACTATTTACCTGGTTTAGTACGGCCTGCATCATTTTTTGGTCTTCTTCTCTGGATTTTTCTTCTATTGTTAGTGTATATTGGTCCAGTTGTGATTTTTGCCTATCCAGGTATGCTTCTTTCTCCTGTCTTTCTGATGGGGTAAGTATTTTATAGTCGTTATTATAGCTATTTACAGCACGTTGGAAATCCATGCGCAGCGTATCTACATTAGCCATCCAGACTGCTTTCTTGTTTTCATAATCTACTCTGGCCTCCTTGGTGCCAGAATAATTAAAAATTAACTCCTGAGAACGTACATAAGCAATTTTAGGAGATTGATAAGACAGGAACAAAGACCATGCAGAGAGTGCCGCCAAAATCAGTATTAGCAGCCAGTAAATACTTTTCATGAGATGCATTTAAAATGGGGTGCAATATAGTATCTACCAAATTAATATTCCAAAATAAAAGCAAAAAATAATCATAAAATTACTCTCAAAGCAAATGAACTGAGTTCATCAGTTAATCATTTGTTTTTCACATTCCTAGGCATACAGCATGTATATTGTCAATTAAATATATTTTTCATATTATTTAAAAATAAACTACCGCCTTAAGTACATTTATTATCACCTGATAAAAATGAAAAAAGGACGATAAACTTACATACATGAAATGACAACCGAAGCCCTAGAACTAACGGTGCTGTTTGTTCAAACAAAATCTCTTACTTAGATATTGTGCTCCTGATGCCTGAAACCTCCACTTCTATGGAAGATACAGACACCTTAATGACCTTTACGCCAGCAACTTCATCCCCTTCCTTTATCATGTGTGTCTGTCCATCAATTTTTATAAGCACTACCCTCTCTTTTGCCGATGGGTTCTCAATCAATCCGCTATAAATAATATCTCTTGTTACATTTTGTGTAACTGGTGTTGAAGGGGGAGCAACTGGTGTTTTCGGACTTGTCTTTACCGAATGCTTTCTGACGGGTTTAGTGATTTCAAAAGGATCTTTATAATCTAATAGCAGCGTATAGTCAAATGGTTTGACTACAATTAATGTTGAATCGCGGATTGAAGAGGGGCCGGGATTATACGAGTAAGTACTGGTATCAGTGTAGTCATATACTCTGTATATGACTATGCTCCATATCACAACAACAAATGGCAAAATATATAAAGGCTTCTTATTCTTCATATCAATCTACATCAATAGAAAATTGATATATCTCTGACTGAACATTGCTTCCATTTGCAGAATTTACCCCAACAACCTGCCACTTATAGGTGGAATCTATGTTTGCCAAGGATATCGTCAGGGTGTTTGAAGAAGCCAGGCGCTTCAACGGAGTATCAGGGTTAATTGTTAAAATGTAATTATCTGCTCCTGCCAAAGCTTTCCACCTAAACTGAACAATACTATCGTTAAGGATTTCACCATCTTCCGGAAATTGCAATATCAGGTCTCCCCCTGAGTCTGTATCCTCCCCTACAGTAAGTGACCTTTTAAAAAACAGGGTGGAATATTCTGAATTTCCGGCACTAACTCCCCATTCATAACTTCCTGAATCAAGGGTGTACTCAAAATGATTATTAAACATAACCGTGTCTAAAACCAAAAAATCCGGAGAATCAAAATTTCCTTCCACTATTTGCAGCCTGTAATGTGTAGCGCCGTCTACATGATCCCATAAAAAATTTATTTCGTTAGTACCGGAAACCACACTATCACCGGGTGCAATTAATGTTAAAGTTTTACTACTGATATCTTTTTCCAAAATATCATCGCATGAAGTAATATATACTACACATGATAGTAACACCACCACGCTCCCAAAAATACTTTTACTATTGCTTCTCATCTATTATTATATTTTGAAGTATAAGCCTGCATCTCAAATGTTCGACTCTCTCCCCGGGGTTCTTAAACAAGTAGAATACGGCTGATGATATTTTGGCCCCTTTTATATCTCTTTCCATATAAAACAGAAGCTTTAATATACTTTTATAATCTCCATGCACAATTAATTCGTGGGATTCTATGAGCATGTTATCCATGCCTATATCGTAGTAATGCGGTTTATTAAATTCTTTCAGGTTAACATTTAACGAATCTGACAGACCGGAAATCTTACTTAATAATGCTACTCTATATTGCCGGTCATTGTTGAAAAGATCCAATACCCCTTGTATTCTTGTTTTTTCTACAGCCAACTCTGATGCCTGACCTGCAATACGCTCGGTGTCCATCAGTTGTTTTTGAATATTGCTATTATCGATATAAACAGCCAGCGTCCTTCTGAAATTAAACCAATAAGCACCGATCAGCACTACAACCCACAAAATCAATACAACTTTGGTTTTCTTGCTATATGTAAGTTTATTCCAGTACATCATCTCTAAGAGAAACTTCTATTGTAAAAAAACCAGACTTTTTTAAAGGATCATAGTTATACTCAGGGTACAATACTTCTTTAACCCACTTAAACTCTTTCAACTCAAAAAGAAACTTATTAAAAACCATAGGATTATTGCACCACCCTGTAATAATAATACTATTGAAACGGAAGGATAATTGTTTCCCCTCTTCAGGTTCAGCGTTAGGAGGGTAGATCTCTAAAGATTTTAACTGCATGGCTTCAGGAATACTTCCAGCTATTCTATCTGCGTAAAATGCTAAATGCTTTTTACTAAACCACCCCAATTTATTAATAATTACCTTCTTATTTTCGACTTCCTTGCTAACCAGAGCAAATTTTTTAGTCTGCGCTGACTGTGAAGAAAGCTGACTTCTAAGCATTGAATTAGTTTCACTAAAAGACATGAAAAGGATAAAATTGACCAGTAGAAGCACGAAAAGGCTTCCCAGAGTCACTCTGCCAGCCCATTTAAAAATTTGCTTGTTTTTCCATTCTTTATTTAATCCTGATTTATCAAAGCTAAAACTAATATTGCCTATTGAAAGATAATATTGTAAAACCAGTGCATAGGGAAGTACTTCCCGCGGTTTTAACTCCTGTCCTTCTAAGATGAGTGTCTGGTCCGATTTTGAATTATCCGCTTTACAAATTTCAACAAAGCCCGCTGCATCATAGGTTAAGTCAGCATACGCTGTACGGATAATACCTGTTCCATTCTTAATCAATGGAAGTAAGCTATGAGCAACACAAGGCCCCACGAATACATCTGTTAGTATGAGACCAGCATTTTTTAATTTACTCAAAATTTCATCAAAAACCTCTCTCCTAATTATATGAAATGTAACCGACTGGTGAGTTTTATACCGTTGAATATAAAAATCTTCAATATTTGCCCCGGGAATCATCACATTCAACAGTTCCGCATCGGATCTGTCTTCCCCGGCCCCAAAGTGACTGTAAAAAACACTTTTTCCATCAATTAGTAATACCGTTGGCCAGGTTTTATCCAGATTCTCAATTAACTCACCCTGTTTTCCTACAGAAAATTCACTGTTTAACACTTTAAGTTGCCCCTTCTGGTTCTGAACATCGACAAGAGCCAACTCCCAATTATCCTGCTCAAGAATAGTAATACTGAGACCGGTTAAACGGCGGGGTGTAGTTATATATGACAGCATCTTTTCCATAGCATCATATCAGTATACCACAGTCGGTTTAATAAATATAACTAATTGCTTATCATCTTTCTCCTTTGACCTCGAACTAAACAACCATTTCAAAATGGGTATCCGTGATAAGACCGGGAAGCCGGAACTTGACTCAGACTTCCTGGTTTCTTCCAGCCCTCCAAGCACAATCATCTCTTCGTTTTTAACACGGATTTTCGAAATGAATTTCCTTGTGGCATTACCCGGTGGGGCATTTTCAAATTCGGGAGCAATAAAGTCAGAAAATTCAGCCTCAATATTCAAAGTAATATGTTCATTTCCTGACACTATCGGATTAATATTAATTGACAGGTTGGCTTCGACCTGCCGAAATTGTTGAGATATGGTAGTTATTGGATTTACCCCAGGATTGATATTCTGAGTCTGTTGTATGAAGTAAACTGACTGGCCAATCTTCAAATTAGCCTCATGGCCGTTCAAAGTAGACAGCTTAGGCGTAGATTTAACATCCAGGTTATTATTAGCCTCCAAGGCTTTTAAAGTTGTATAAAATTTAGGTGTTACTTTGCCCAGATTCACAATTCCCGTTTTATTTAATTCATCCAGAGCATTATTAATTGATTTAGAACTTAAAGTTACATCCAGACCTGGGAAAACCTGGCCACTGGTATTAGGAACTGAGTCTGAAAGAAAAGCCCTTATACCGGTTTCTATATTAAAACCCTCTCTCACGTCAACAACAATTACTTCGATAAGAATATTCGGAACCGGCTCGTCTATGGCTCTTATAAAAGCAATTATTTCATCTATTTGAGGAGCACCTCCACTTAATATAATAGAATTAAGGTCTCTGAATACAGTTAGCTGTATTCCTTTAGTAAGTTCCTGGGGTATAAAGGTTTCTATAGCATCAACCGTTCTAAACTGAAGTTTCACCACCTCGGTTTTTCTTAACCCTTCCTGCATTCTGCTCCCTATTATATAAACCCCCTTCTCTTTTTTATAAGTATATTCTGTTGTTCTTAATAATAAGTCCAGCAAGTTATCAAACGAAATATCTTTCATTTTTCCTGTTATACTTCCACTCAGCGGCGCAGAAATAAAGAAATCCTTATTAATTTCCTGTGAGACTTCCCCTATGACAGCCAGAATAGGTACGTTTACCATATCTATCGATACCAATGTATCTCCATTAATAACCTTGTAACTAAAATCCAATTGCCCTTCTCCTTGTAGGGAATTCACAAGGCTTCCGGATGCGTTCCGGCTACTTTTAGCATTGCCAGCAGGCTCTTTCCTGGCTATTACAAAAAAACCATCTTTAGTCTTACTAAAGCTCAGGCCGTTTGAAAATGATATTTGCTCCAATGCCTGTTCAATAGTAACATTTTTCACATAACCACTTATAGTTTCATTACTAAGGCCAGGGGCCAGTATAACATTCCTGTTCGTAACCTCAGTAAATTGCCTTGCAAAAAGTGCCAGACTGTCCTGAGCCAGTTCTATAGTAACTCTGCTATTCGCAGGGTTATACACAATATTCAGTTTCTTTTGCTGATACCTCACTGGTGCTTTCTCTGGGGCTTCATAAGCTGAAAAAGATAATATTGTGTTTACAAAAGTAATATCCAGCTTATATTGCCTGCACAAAAAGTACAGGACATCTTTTACCGTAGCATTCGTAAAATTATTGGTTATTGAAATTTTCAATCCCGGGTCCACACTAATATTTATGTTATGAGTCTCCGCGATGCTTCTTAAAAATTGCTGTATATCTACATTGCTAACCGTAAAATTGACACTCCCATTTAACCCCTCAACTGTGGAGTCTGAAAGTATATTGAGTTGATGCTTTATAACCTCCAGTCTACTGTCAAAATTTTGTTGCGACCAACCGGCAGTTACAATACACAGACCTACCCAAAATAAACACAATGTCTTCTTCATAACTTAATTTACAAGTAAAGAGTATATTTCTTCCAGGGAGGTCTCTCCACTTTTCAACATTTCGAATGCATGGTAAGACATCGTGTTAATGCCTTTCTCCTGAAATACTTCTTTAACCTCTAATTTTCTTTCTTTAATATAATGTGATAACTCCTCATCTACCGGAATCACCTCATAGACCGCCCTCCGACCCTTATACCCAGTTTGAAAACAGTGTTCACACCCTACAGGTATTGCATGCATTTCAATAGGTTCGTATGGGACGAAAGATTTTGGAAATGAGCTACCGTCCAATGGTGTCCACTGCTTACAATGATCACAAAGGCATCTTACCAGTCGCTGGGCGACAGTAGTATTGAGCACGGAAGCTACCAGGTAAGGAGGGATACCCATATCAATTAACCTGGACACTGTGCCCCATGCCGAATTAGTATGAATAGTTGAAAGTACAAGATGTCCGGTTAAAGCCGCCCTTACTGCCATCTGAGCAGTTTCCACATCCCTAATCTCACCAACCATTATTACATCAGGGTCTTGTCGCAAAAAAGTTTTTAAAGCCCTGGAATAATCGAGACCGATGCTCTCTTTAAGCTGTACCTGATTAACACCTTCCAGGGTATACTCAACCGGATCCTCTATCGTCAAAATATTTCTTGATGAATTATTTAATAGTTTAAGTGTAGCATAAAGCGTTGTCGTTTTTCCTGAACCAGTAGGACCACTGATAAGCAGAATACCATTTGGTCGCTTTACCCCTTCCAGGTAAGAAGTTAATTCATTTTCTGAAAAACCTAACTTTTCAATATCGACTGTAGAAACATCATTTTTTAGTATCCTCAACACCATCTTTTCTCCATTTAGTGATGGTAAAACACTAACCCTGATATCAAACTGATACCCCCCTTCGTTATAAAAAATGCGCCCGTCCTGAGGAAGCCGTTTTTCTGCTATGTCCAAATTAGACATGATCTTTAATCTATTGACCAATCCCGGATATTCATTCTTAGGTACAATGTACCTCTCAACCAACTTGCCATCTATCCTTAAACGTATTCTGCATTTTGATTCATAAACCTCAATATGTATATCACTACTACCTAGATTTGCCGCTTCTTCTAAAAGGTCATGAATAAAGCTTTTTGCTGCGACATTTCCTGAAACATCTGGTTCCCTCCTCCTCGCTTCAGCTTTTCTATAATATTTCTGTAATGTCTTACTCACTACCTCCGAAGACTGCTGAACAACAACCACATCTTTCCCTGTAAGCATCTCCAATTGGGCAATCTCTCCTGAACTAAAACTTCTGTCAGAATAAAACCTGATCTTTCCCTGACTCGATTCTATGGGTATAATAGAGTAATGCCATGCCTGCTCTGACGTAATAATTTGCATTAATTCTGTTGAAAGGTTCAGTATATCATCAGAATCACTCATCAGAAAAAAATATTATATGAGAAACCAATACTTAGGTAAGGTTCAAGAATCAAATAAGTTATAAAACAGATGCTTTGATATCCGGCAAGAGGAATTAATTCATTTTTTTTGGTAAAAACCATATGGAGAAACAAGGATACCAAAAGACTGATAACAAAAAATAAAGCAAAAAGGATTAGATCAAAATAAGGTACCAGAATAATCCAAAACAAAATATCCCCTGTTCCTAAATACCGGTTTAAATTAAAATTCGGTCTTCTGTGTTTAAATGAGATATAAAGTATAATGCACAGACAGAGAAACATAATATAAACCAGATTAAAAAAACTTCTTTGGAGAAGCATATTGGCAGAGAACTGGGTTAATAAATAGCCAAGCAAAACGATAAAGCTCAATATAAGCAAAACGAGTCTGATCTGTCTGGATCTGATGTCCTCATAAGCTATAAGCGCTAAAAGGATTACAAGAGAAAATTTCAGTATAATATTCAAAAACTAATCGGGAACTACTTCTACCAAATTACCCAACTGATCAATTTCCCATACGTTAAACTGACCATCGCCATCAAAATCTACTACAGCCGTGGCCCTGGCTAAAAATGTATTTGATGTATAGTTAACAATCTCCACCATATAATTGGCTTGCCCGCCCTCATTCGCCGTAACCAGCGCCTCTTGTTCAAAACCCAGTTGCTGCAGGTCTCCTGAATATCTTGAGTATTCATAAAAATAGGTCTTTTGCAAAGTCTGTAAATGCTTTAGCGCCTGTTTGGCTTCTACGCTTCTTGTTTTGGAAATCAAAGGCATAAGTACTGGTAAAGCCAAAAGTATCAATATACCTATAATCACCAGCACAACCAGAAGTTCAGACAATGTAAACCCGGTAACTTTTTTATTAAATGCAGTTTTCATCGCTACAAAATTAAAAAAAATATTGGTTTATCCTTAATGCAGATCTCTCTATCTGTTTAACAGCACAAAAAAAGCTGCCCTGATAGGGCAGCTCTCTCTGCAATCATATCAAAATTTTAAGGTTTACCTCTCATTATCTCTACCCAGCCATTATATACTTCGCCGGCCACGTCAATTTTGTAGAAGTATATACCATCTGGGATGTCATCCCCTGTCCAGTCATTTTTATAATCATCTGATTTATAAACCTCTGTTCCCCATCTGTTCGTAACTACAAGTTCAACATCAAATTCCGGAAGGTTTCTGACAAAGAACGTATCGTTATACCCATCTCCATTAGGTGTAAAGATGTTAGGTACAAAAAGGTCTGTATTTAAAGGCACGCGCCCTGTAAGTGGCAATACGCAACCTAATTCATCGCTCACTTCAATAAAATACCTACCCGCAGGAATATCTTCATAGATACGTTCGAATTCCAAATTGTTATTCAATCGTACAGTATCATAATCCGTGATGTAGGATTGTCCAGGTACAGCCGCAGAGTCCAGCTCTATTCTTATCAGGTAAGGAGGCTCACCTCCCGAGAACTCATGTATCTGCATAGACCCGGTAAACTTATCAGGCAACGAGCTTGTAGTCTCACCTACCAGGGCAAATAGCTTGGTAGGGATACGTAATATTTCCGGATGTTCATAGACTATTTCAACCTCAGGACAAGCCGCCTGTTCCTGAACAAGCCTCAACCTGTATTCCTTATTAAAGTTAAGGAAGGTACGATTCTGAATTAAAAACTGCTGACCGGAATTGAGTGTAAATGTAACCTCATCCACCAAATCAGATGTGAAGTTGTCAAATACTCTTAAGGTGTACTGCGAAGTATTTTCTCCTTTAATATTTGATAATAATAACTCTCTGTTAACACCCCCGGTTATGCACCCCAGTTTATAGTCAAAGTTCACAGCGGATGGCCCATCAGAAATAGACACCAATCGTCTATTTGGGCAAGTAGCTCCCGTAGAAACAACCGTTACATAGTAGTCACCTTTTGCCAAATCATCAAAAGTAAATGAACCAAATCCATTAGAGGAAACATCAAAGAACTCTGTCGGATCTGTAGTCTGATCCGTACTTATACCAACCTGGAATTGACCAATTGAATGTATAATCACTTCAATTTCTCCATTTGAAGCGGTGTTATTACTGCAATCAGGATCAACCGGATTAGTTGAAAAATCAACCAATCCTGGGAATGGCACCACTATATTAAAGTCTCTCTCACATCCAGCAACTCCGTCGTCAATAACGGTAAGTATATGATTACCGCCTGCCAGATTTTCAAATTTACCGCCTGATGGCAAATCGCTAAAGACTACTCCATCAAGACGATAGCTATAAGAGCCTGTTCCCCCACTGATTGAGGTAATTGTTATACTTCCATCATTGTTGTCACAGCTTGCATCTGTAGTAGAAGTCGTTAATGTGATCTGAGTGTTACTGTTAAATATTGTCACATCTACTTCTGCAGGACAGCTTAAATTAATTGAACCGTCAGGTTTTGCACCTGCAACAAGTATGGTAGTTGTGCCGGCTGGTAAGTTTCTAACAATTCTATCATTAGCCAGTGGTACATATATACCCGATGCATTATACCAATAATCACCCGTGAAGGAGCCGGATAGTCCTGTTAGAGTAACGGTTCCACCAGCTCCACCAAAACATTCAACTGCAGTCTCTGAACCCGGTAAGAGTTCAGCATCTACTGAAGAAAGTTCCTTCAGTTCGACAAAAGAATCTGCAAAAGAACATGTATTACCTGCCCCATCTGAAATAGAATATCTGTATATACCCGCACTAAGAGAGTCCTCAGCAATAACCAGTGTATTTGATGGAGAAGCTACACTATAGCTACCCAAGCCTGATCCGGCTTCAAAAATAACCTGAAGCCCTGAGCTGGTTGTACCAGTTATCTCCAATCTAAAGGCGCCGTTATTATCATCACAATCTGGTCTTGTAATAGAGACAATATTTTTGGTGAATGCAAAGCAGTTTGAGCCTCCACATGAAGGTGGTGCAGCAATTGTTCGAGAAACTGCTGTTGATAAACATCCATTTACATCCATTGCTACAAGGTTATAGGTTCCAGGAGTCAGGTTCGTAAATAATTGATTAGATTGAAATGTAGCTCCTGCATCAATTGAATATTGATATGGGGTAACTCCTCCACTTACAGTAACAATGTCAATCTGTCCATCAGATAAACTACCGGCGCACGTCACATCGGTTACATTTACCGCATCTATACTGATCGTGGTGCCTGCTCCTATCGTTACGGTCTGTACCGCGGACAAACAACCATTCGCATCGATCACCTGAATATCATGATCCCCGGCAGACAAGCCACTGAAAGTATTACTCGCCTGTGATGCGCCTCCATCTACTGTATAACTATATGGAGTGACTCCACCACTTACAGTCGTTACTTCTATTACTCCATCATCTACTCCTGAACATGTCGCATCGGTTGGTGTCACGACATCTATACTGATCGTGGTGCCTGCTCCTATCGTTACGGTCTGTACCGCGGACAAACAACCATTCGCATCGATCACCTGAATATCATGATCCCCGGCAGACAAACCACTGAAAGTATTGCTCGCCTGTGATGCGCCTCCATCTACTGTATAACTATATGGAGTGACTCCACCACTTACAGTCGTTACTTCTATTACTCCATCATCTACTCCTGAACATGTCGCATCGGTTGGTGTCACGACATCTATACTGATCGTGGTGCCTGCTCCTATCGTTACGGTCTGTACCGCGGACAAACAACCATTCGCATCGATCACCTGAATATCATGATCCCCGGCAGACAAACCACTGAAAGTATTGCTCGCCTGTGATGCGCCTCCATCTACTGTATAACTATATGGAGTGACTCCACCACTTACAGTCGTTACTTCTATTACTCCATCATCTACTCCTGAACATGTCGCATCGGTTGGTGTCACGACATCTATACTGATCGTGGTGCCTGCTCCTATTGTTACGGTCTGTACCGCGGACAAACAACCATTCGCATCGATCACCTGAATATCATGATCCCCGGCAGACAAACCACTGAAAGTATTGCTCGCCTGTGATGCGCCTCCATCTACTGTATAACTATATGGAGTGACTCCGCCACTTACAGTCGTTACTTCTATTACTCCATCATCTACTCCTGAACATGTCGCATCGGTTGGTGTCACGACATCTATACTGATCGTGGTGCCTGCTCCTATCGTTACGGTCTGTACCGCGGACAAACAACCATTCGCATCGATCACCTGAATATCATGATCCCCGGCAGACAAGCCACTGAAAGTATTACTCGCCTGTGATGCGCCTCCATCTACTGTATAACTATATGGAGTGACTCCACCACTTACAGTCGTTACTTCTATTACTCCATCATCTACTCCTGAACATGTCGCATCGGTTGGTGTCACGACATCTATACTGATCGTGGTGCCTGCTCCTATCGTTACGGTCTGTACCGCGGACAAACAACCATTCGCATCGATCACCTGAATATCATGATCCCCGGCAGACAAGCCACTGAAAGTATTACTCGCCTGTGATGCGCCTCCATCTACTGTATAACTATATGGAGTGACTCCACCACTTACAGTCGTTACTTCTATTACTCCATCATCTACTCCTGAACATGTCGCATCGGTTGGTGTCACGACATCTATACTGATCGTGGTGCCTGCTCCTATCGTTACGGTCTGTACCGCGGACAAACAACCATTCGCATCGATCACCTGAATATCATGATCCCCGGCAGACAAACCACTGAAAGTATTGCTCGCCTGTGATGCGCCTCCATCTACTGTATAACTATATGGAGTGACTCCGCCACTTACAGTCGTTACTTCTATTACTCCATCATCTACTCCTGAACATGTCGCATCGGTTGGTGTCACGACATCTATACTGATCGTGGTGCCTGCTCCTATCGTTACGGTCTGTACCGCGGACAAACAACCATTCGCATCGATCACCTGAATATCATGATCCCCGGCAGACAAGCCACTGAAAGTATTGCTCGCCTGTGATGCGCCTCCATCTACTGTATAACTATATGGAGTGACTCCGCCACTTACAGTCGTTACTTCTATTACTCCATCATCTACTCCTGAACATGTCGCATCAGTTGGTGTCACGACATCTATACTGATCGTGGTGCCTGCTCCTATCGTTACGGTCTGTACCGCGGACAAACAGCCATTCGCATCAATCACCTGAATATCATGATCCCCGGCAGACAAACCACTGAAAGTATTGCTCGCCTGTGATGCGCCTCCATCTACTGTATAACTATATGGAGTGACTCCACCACTTACAGTCGTTACTTCTATTACTCCATCATCTACTCCTGAACATGTCGCATCGGTTGGTGTCACGACATCTATACTGATCGTGGTGCCTGCTCCTATCGTTACGGTCTGTACCGCGGACAAACAGCCATTCGCATCAATCACCTGAATATCATGATCCCCGGCAGACAAACCACTGAAAGTATTGCTCGCCTGTGATGCGCCTCCATCTACTGTATAACTATATGGAGTGACTCCACCACTTACAGTCGTTACTTCTATTACTCCATCATCTACTCCTGAACATGTCGCATCGGTTGGTGTCACGACATCTATACTGATCGTGGTGCCTGCTCCTATCGTTACGGTCTGTACCGCGGACAAACAGCCATTCGCATCGATCACCTGAATATCATGATCCCCGGCAGACAAGCCACTGAAAGTATTGCTCGCCTGTGATGCGCCTCCATCTACTGTATAACTATATGGAGTGACTCCACCACTTACAGTCGTTACTTCTATTACTCCATCATCTACTCCTGAACATGTCGCATCGGTTGGTGTCACGACATCTATACTGATCGTGGTGCCTGCTCCTATCGTTACGGTCTGTACCGCGGACAAACAACCATTCGCATCGATCACCTGAATATCATGATCCCCGGCAGACAAGCCACTGAAAGTATTGCTCGCCTGTGATGCGCCTCCATCTACTGTATAACTATATGGAGTGACTCCGCCACTTACAGTCGTTACTTCTATTACTCCATCATCTACTCCTGAACATGTCGCATCAGTTGGTGTCACGACATCTATACTGATCGTGGTGCCTGCTCCTATCGTTACGGTCTGTACCGCGGACAAACAGCCATTCGCATCGATCACCTGAATATCATGATCCCCGGCAGACAAGCCACTGAAAGTATTGCTCGCCTGTGATGCGCCTCCATCTACTGTATAACTATATGGAGTGACTCCACCACTTACAGTCGTTACTTCTATTACTCCATCATCTACTCCTGAACATGTCGCATCGGTTGGTGTCACGACATCTATACTGATCGTGGTGCCTGCTCCTATCGTTACGGTCTGTACCGCGGACAAACAACCATTCGCATCGATCACCTGAATATCATGATCCCCGGCAGACAAGCCACTGAAAGTATTGCTCGCCTGTGATGCGCCTCCATCTACTGTATAACTATATGGAGTGACTCCGCCACTTACAGTCGTTACTTCTATTACTCCATCATCTACTCCTGAACATGTCGCATCAGTTGGTGTCACGACATCTATACTGATCGTGGTGCCTGCTCCTATCGTTACGGTCTGTACCGCGGACAAACAGCCATTCGCATCAATCACCTGAATATCATGATCCCCGGCAGACAAACCACTGAAAGTATTGCTCGCCTGTGATGCGCCTCCATCTACTGTATAACTATATGGAGTGACTCCACCACTTACAGTCGTTACTTCTATTACTCCATCATCTACTCCTGAACATGTCGCATCGGTTGGTGTCACGACATCTATACTGATCGTGGTGCCTGCTCCTATCGTTACGGTCTGTACCGCGGACAAACAACCATTCGCATCGATCACCTGAATATCATGATCCCCGGCAGACAAGCCACTGAAAGTATTGCTCGCCTGTGATGCGCCTCCATCTACTGTATAACTATATGGAGTGACTCCGCCACTTACAGTCGTTACTTCTATTACTCCATCATCTACTCCTGAACATGTCGCATCGGTGGTTGTAACATTAATGGTAATTGGCAAAGGCTCGTTAATCACTGCTCCTACCGTAATGGTACATAGATTCGCATCGCGTACCGTTACTGTATAGCTTCCTACTGATAAACCAGTGAACTGGTTACTGGTCTGGAAGTTTACTCCATCAAGTGAGTACTCCAATGGGCCTGTACCCCCACTCGCTGTAACATCAATAATACCATCTGATAACCCATTACAGCTCGCATCTGTAGTACTGGTACTTGCTGTTATTACCAAAGGCTCGTTAATCACTGCTCCTACCGTAATGGTACATAAATTCGCATCACGTACCGTTACCGTATAGCTTCCTGCTGATAAACCCGTGAACTGGTTACTGGCCTGGAAGTTTACTCCATCAAGTGAGTACTCCAATGTGCCTGTACCCCCACTCGCCGTAACATCAATAATACCATCTGATAACCCATTACAGCTTGCATCTGTAATACTGGTACTTGCTGTTATTACCAAAGGCTCGTTAATCACTGCTCCTACCGTAATGGTACATAGATTCGCATCACGCACCGTTACTGTATAGCTTCCTGCTGATAAACCCGTGAACTGGTTACTGGCCTGGAAGTTTACTCCATCAAGTGAGTACTCCAATGTACCTGTCCCTCCACTCGCTGTAACATCGATTGTTCCATCAGAACCTCCATTACAGCTCGCATCTGTAGTACTGGTACTTACTGTTATTACCAAAGGCTCGTTAATCACTGCTCCTACCGTAATGGTACATAAATTCGCATCACGCACCGTTACTGTATAGCTTCCTGCTGATAAACCCGTGAACTGGTTACTGGCCTGGAAGTTTACTCCATCAAGTGAGTACTCCAATGTACCTGTACCCCCACTCGCTGTAACATCGATTGTTCCGTCAGAACCTCCATTACAGCTTGCATCTGTAATACTGGTACTTGCTGTTATTACCAAAGGCTCGTTAATCACTGCTCCTACCGTAATGGTACATAGATTCGCATCGCGTACCGTTACTGTATAGCTTCCTGCTGATAAACCCGTGAACTGGTTACTGGTCTGGAAGTTTACTCCATCAAGTGAGTACTCCAATGTGCCTGTACCCCCACTCGCCGTAACATCAATAATACCATCTGATAACCCATTACAGCTCGCATCTGTAGTACTGGTACTTGCTGTTATTACCAAAGGCTCGTTAATCACTGCTCCTACCGTAATGGTACATAGATTCGCATCACGCACCGTTACTATATAGCTTCCTGCTGATAAACCCGTGAACTGGTTACTGGCCTGGAAGTTTACTCCATCAAGTGAGTACTCCAATGTACCTGTCCCTCCACTCGCTGTAACATCGATTGTTCCATCAGAACCTCCATTACAGCTCGCATCTGTAGTACTGGTACTTACTGTTATTACCAAAGGCTCGTTAATCACTGCTCCTACCGTAATGGTACATAGATTCGCATCGCGTACCGTTACTGTATAGCTTCCTGCTGATAAACCCGTGAACTGGTTACTGGCCTGGAAGTTTACTCCATCAAGTGAGTACTCCAATGTGCCCGTACCCCCACTCGCTGTAACATCAATAATACCATCCGATAACCCATTACAGCTTGCATCTGTAGTACTGGTACTTGCTGTTATTACCAAAGGCTCATTAATCACTGCTCCTACCGTAATGGTACATAGATTCGCATCGCGCACCGTTACTGTATAGCTTCCTGCTGATAAACCCGTGAACTGGTTACTGGTCTGGAAGTTTACTCCATCAAGTGAGTACTCCAATGTACCTGTCCCTCCACTCGCTGTAACATCGATTGTTCCATCAGAACCTCCATTACAGCTCGCATCTGTAGTACTGGTACTTGCTGTTATTACCAAAGGCTCGTTAATCACTGCTCCTACCGTAATGGTACATAGATTCGCATCACGCACCGTTACTGTATAGCTTCCTGCTGATAAACCCGTGAACTGGTTACTGGCCTGGAAGTTTACTCCATCAAGTGAGTACTCCAATGTGCCTGTACCCCCACTCGCCGTAACATCAATAGTTCCGTCAGAACCTCCATTACAGCTCGCATCTGTAGTGCTGGTACTTGCTGTTATTACCAAAGGCTCGTTAATCACTGCTCCTACCGTAATGGTACATAGATTCGCATCACGCACCGTTACTGTATAGCTTCCTGCTGATAAACCCGTGAACTGGTTACTGGCCTGGAAGTTTACTCCATCAAGTGAGTACTCCAATGTGCCTGTACCCCCACTCGCCGTAACATCAATAATACCATCCGATAACCCATTACAGGTAATATCTGTAGTACTGGTACTTGCTGTTATTACCAAAGGCTCGTTAATCACTGCTCCTACCGTAATGGTACATAGATTCGCATCGCGTACCGTTACTGTATAGCTTCCTGCTGATAAACCCGTGAACTGGTTACTGGCCTGGAAGTTTACTCCATCAAGTGAGTACTCCAATGTGCCCGTACCCCCACTCGCTGTAACATCAATAATACCATCCGATAACCCATTACAGGTAATATCTGTAGTACTGGTACTTGCTGTTATTACCAAAGGCTCATTAATCACTGCTCCTACCGTAATGGTACATAGATTCGCATCGCGCACCGTTACTGTATAGCTTCCTGCTGATAAACCCGTGAACTGGTTACTGGCCTGGAAGTTTACTCCATCAAGTGAGTACTCCAATGTACCTGTCCCTCCACTCGCTGTAACATCGATTGTTCCGTCAGAACCTCCATTACAGCTTGCATCTGTAATACTGGTACTTGCTGTTATTATCAAAGGCTCGTTAATCACTGCTCCTACCGTAATGGTACATAAATTCGCATCACGCACCGTTACCGTATAGCTTCCTGCTGATAAACCCGTGAACTGGTTACTCGCCTGGAAGTTTACTCCATCAAGTGAGTACTCCAATGTACCTGTCCCTCCACTCGCTGTAACATCGATTGTTCCATCAGAACCTCCATTACAGCTCGCATCTGTAGTACTGGTACTTACTGTTATTACCAAAGGCTCGTTAATCACTGCTCCTACCGTAATGGTACATAAATTCGCATCACGCACCGTTACTGTATAGCTTCCTGCTGATAAACCCGTGAACTGGTTACTCGCCTGGAAGTTTACTCCATCAAGTGAGTACTCCAATGTACCTGTACCCCCACTCGCTGTAACATCAATAATACCATCTGATAACCCATTACAGCTCGCATCTGTAGTACTGGTACTTGCTGTTATTATTAAAGGTTCAGTCACAACGACAGAGCTCTCAGCAGTACAACCATCAATATCTGTCACCTCAATAGAAATTGTTCCAGGAGCCGCGTTACTGAAATCCACAGAGTTAGCATTGTTTGTAATTGTAGCTCCCGCAGAATTAATCAATGTGGAGAAAGAAAAAGAAGACCTTCCTCCTGAAACATTAAATGTCCCAGCACCATCTGTATCTCCATTACAGTCAAGGATAATATCTCCAGTATTGTTCAATTGTAAATCATACCATTCAATAATAACCTCATCAGTAGTACCAGGACAGGTCATACTAAGGTCAGTGATAGTCCATCTAAATTCATTGATACCTGTTGATAAACCTGTAACCGTAGCATTAGGAGTATTTGCATCAGGAGAAAAGGATCCCGAACCTTGTAAAACCGTCCATGTTCCCTGTTCTCCACTTAAAAAGTTATTTCCGGCCAAGGTTGCTGCATCTGAACATAACAATTGATCAGAACCTGCATCAGCAGTGGTAACAATCGCCACAAAAATCCCATTTAGGTCAAAAGTACAATTATTCGCATCTGTTACTGTCACATCGTAAGTTCCTGCATCTAGGTTAACAGGGTCCTCAACATCCCCTATTGCCGTAGGACCACTCCATGCAAATGAATATGGAGCTACTCCTCCTGTAACTGTCAAATCTATGGCACCTGTTCCAGGTGTACAAGCTGGAGAAACACTTGAAGAAACATCCATTGCATTAGCAGAATTCACATTAATACCGAACCCTCCTATTATTGACGTGCATGGTCCCGGACCATTTACCCTTATCACATAATCACCGTCGGGAACCAACCCAAACTGAACAATATTGGGAGCTATTTCAGTAACAGTTACAGGTCCGAAGGGATCAGAAACTGCAGTTGGTCCCGAAAGGTCAAATAATACATACGTAAAAGGGGGGGTTCCATCGTTAAAGGTAGCCGTAATAGTAGCCTCTTCACTGGCATCATTACATACTTCTATAACAGAATTAGCATTTGTAGGACATTGACCATACAAATAAACCGGACCTAAAAGTAAAAGAAAGGTTAAAAGTCTCTTCATTATTGTCGTTTTCTGCTGATTTTTATCCCTTGCAAACCACCTATTGTTTTAGAGCAATCTCCAGACTCCATTTGAACCAGATATGACGACTCCTTTAGTTGGTCAAACTTTAAAATATCAGAATTGGAGTACACTGTTTCTTCCCGGATGAATTCGTAACTTCCGCCATTAAGATCAAAAAGTTTAAATGTCAAAGGGAAGACCCCTTTTTTAACTTCTATCAATATTTGGCCATTGTCATCTGAACCATAACAATTGTTTACACTATAATCTATAACCATATTGTCACACCCAGTATCAATATCGGCGTTAAGAATTAGTGGACTTAAATAAAGAGCTAAAGCTATAAACAGTAACCGCGCCTGATAGGACATAATTTAAAAAGTTTTCAATATATATAGTTAAAAAAATTAAAGTAACCGACTACAGACATATTGTACTATTCCGACATAGTATCAAAAAGTAAAGATGTATCTTTAATTGGTTTTTTCAAATAGTAATGCTTATCAAAGGCTCAATTTAGTCATATGAGTAATATTTCGTAATAAAAAACCCAGTTTTTACACAATATTTACTCAGAAATAACGTTTGATTGAACTAAATTAATTAAAATTAGTATTTTCTATTGATGATTTCGCTAAGGATGATCGCTTTGCGCGCTCCTTCTTCATCCTGAAGCATCTCCAAAACCTCGCCTGCAACCGAATTTTCTTCCTCCGTTTCGTATGGCTTAAAATGTTCCATTCTTTCCAATGGTTCATCCAGGCTTACGAGTTCGTCAATTGTTTTCAGCTTCTTGGCCTCATTTACAGACCTGCTATAAGTTTCCCGAATTTCATCATCGGCATATTCATCTTCATAAGAATAGACCTCTTCTTCATAAGAGTATGGGGGCGTCTCTTCAGGCTCTTGCTTACGAGGAGCTTCTTCTCCTGTAAATTCCCTGAGCAGCTCTTCAAAGGTGAGTGTTTTTTCTGTTTTTTCCCGGGAGAATCTATAGATCCTCCCTGGTCTGATGTGGTTGGTGGATTGCCCTCTTTCTTAGCTTTTAAGACCCTCGAAAGAATGGCAATAACAATAAATATGATATAAAGTATTAATTCGACATCCATGGTTTAACAAATTTATCATTTTTAATTTTAAATTTGTTGCCTTTGCTTTGATTAAAAATGCTATAGTTAGCATCAGGGCAATCAAATCTTTTAATTAGTTTTAAGTGAATGCAACTTTCCAAGCTAGAGATCAAGGGTTTTAAGAGTTTTGGTGATAAGGTAACGATAAACTTTGATGAAGGTATTACCGGGATCGTTGGACCAAACGGGTGTGGAAAATCAAACATTGTTGATTCTATCCGCTGGGTGCTGGGAGAACAGAGCAGCAGAACATTGCGCTCTGAAAAGATGGAAAATGTAATTTTTAACGGCACTAAAAAACGTAAGCCTACGCAGCTTGCTGAAGTTTCACTCACCTTTAATAATACTAAAAACTTACTACCTACAGAATACTCCCAGGTAACGATCACCAGACGTTACTACAGATCCGGTGAAAGCGAATATCTGCTGAATGGTGTTACCTGCAGGTTAAAAGATATTACCAACCTTTTTCTTGATACAGGTATTGCTTCCAACAGTTACGCTATCATAGAACTAAAAATGGTGGATGACATCCTTAATGACAAGGATAATTCCAGAAGAGGGTTATTTGAAGAGGCTGCAGGAATATCGAAATTCAAAAAAAGGAAAAAAGAAACCCTCAAAAAGCTACAGGATACTGATGCTGACCTTGAGCGTGTAGAGGATCTCTTGTATGAAATAGAAAAAAATATGAAGTCTCTTGAGCGGCAAGCCAAGCAGACTGAAAAATATTATAAACTAAAAGAAGAGTATAAAAGGTCAAGTATCCTCCTGGCAAAGCTTACCATAAGCAAACACACGGAGAGCTATCAACAGCTTAGAAAACAGATTGAGTCAGAAAATGACAAAAAGATAAGCCTCAACAAACAGGTCAGTGAAAAAGAGGCTAGCCTGGAAAAGTCGAAGGCAGATCTTATTAATAAGGAGAAAACTCTGGCATCCAGACAAAAGACGCTCAACGAGCATGTAAACAAGATCAGGCAATACGAGAGCGAAAAAAAGATTAAAAATGAACGTCTGAGGTTTTTAAATGACAAATCCGAAAGCCTGAGAGACCAGATTGAGCAAGACCGGAAAAGTAATGAAAGGGCCAAATTCAGTGTTGAAAGTCTTACGCATGAAAGAAGCTCTGCCCAGAAAATACTGAATGAAATTGAGCAAAAGGTTGCCTTTCTAAAGGAGGATTACGAAATCCAGAAAAGGAAAACCTCTCAACTACAGGAGGAAACAGATACCCTGCGAAAAATTCAGAAGAATAAGCAGGAAGAGGTTTACCAATTAAAAAAATCTGTTGAAATCAAAGAGCTACAGCTTTCCAGCTTAAAACAGGAGCTTGAAAAAACAGCCACGGATACCAGCCAGCAGAGTGCCAGCTTAATAGAATTCGATAAGAAGGTTAATGCCTTGTCTGAGCAACTGGCTGTAAAAAACAAAGAGCAACAGAAACTGCAGGCTTCGGAGGAAGACATTCAAAACAGGATGGAGTCAACCACTAAAACCATCGAGGTAATCCGGGAAGAGCTTACCCAAACTAACAGGAAGCTTGATGCCAGACAAAATGAGTATAATCTAACCAAATCTCTGGTCGAGAATCTCGAAGGCTTTCCCGAGGCCATCAAATTCTTAAAGAAAAAAACAGGATGGAAAAAGAATGCTCCCCTCCTATCTGATATACTCACCTGTGATGATGAATACAGGGTGACTATAGAGAATTACCTGGAACCATACCTTAATTATTATGTAGTTGATCAGGAAGCAGAGGCTTATGAAGCGATCAATATTTTAAGTGATGCAGCCAAGGGCAAAGCCAATTTCTTCATTCTGGATTCCTTTGAGAAGTTTACCCCATCCGATACCAGACTGTACGACAACGCCTTCCCTGCCACTGAAATCATGGAATATGACAGTAAGTACAGGAAATTAATGGGGCACATTCTGGACAGGGTTTATATCCTGGAAGGTGACTATAAAAATATACCTCAGGATGATGACAATATTTTCATCACCAAAAGTGGTAAGGTTACGCGACGAAGGTTCAGCATTTCCGGGGGGTCGGTAGGTCTTTTTGAAGGAAAGAAGATAGGACGTGCAAAAAACCTGGAGAAGCTAGACAAGGAAATAAAGCAGCTCTCTAAAAAACTAAGTGAAGTACAGCAAAGCCTCAGCGAAAAGCAAAAAGAGCTGGAAAAGCTAAAGGGTAGTACTAGAAAAAATGAAATTGAAGAGCTGAGGGAAGAGATCAAGCTGATCAATGAAGAGTACATTTCCATTAAAACCAAGCAAGAACAGTTCAGCCAGATGCTTTCTGATGCTGATATGCGCAAGGAAGATATTATCGCCAAGATAGAAGAGCTTACAGAGGCTATTGCCGAAGATAAACCCAACGCCGAAAAAGAAGAAAAGGAGCAACAGGAAAAAGAGATCAGGCTCAGCCATTTGATCTCAGACCTGAACGAACAAAGTGAGCTGCTGGCAGAAAAATCATCGGCATTTAATGAACAGAATATCTTTTATCATCAGCAGGAAAACAGGGTAAAGAGTGTTGAACAGGAAATAGAATATAAGCAGGATGCTTTTGAAAGCAGCAAAGCAAGGATAGAGAAAAATCAGGAAGAGCTGAAGCAAAATGAAACTGAGATCAAGCAACTCGTAGAAAAGGCGGAAACCAGCGACGATGAGCTGATCGGTATGTACGATGAAAAAGAAAGTATCGAGCAGGCAGTAAATGAAGCTGAAAAAGAGTACTATGCAGCCCGGGGGGATATCGACGAGATTGATAAGTCTGCCAGAGAGATACAAAGGAACCGTGAGGGTATCGATACATTGCTCATGGAGCTTCAGAACAAACTCAATGAAACAAAACTTGAGCTAAGCTCCGTCAAGGAAAGACTATCAGTCGAGTTCAATATCAAACTGGATGAGCTGATGGAGGAAGAGCAAGCTGAGGTAACAACCGAAGAAACACCTGATGAATATACCTTGCAGGAGGATGTAGCTAAAATCAAGGACAAACTTGAGAAAATGGGGCCAATCAACCCTATGGCTATGGAGGCCTACCAGGAAATCAAAGAAAGAAACGACTTTATTACTTCCCAGCGAGAAGACCTTTTTAAAGCCAAGGAATCACTGCTTACCACCATTGATGAGATAGATACCGTAGCAAAAACGACCTTCATTGAAGCCTATGAAAAAATAAAGGAAAACTTCATGAAAGTTTTCAGAAGTCTTTTCACTGAAGAGGATGATTGTGACCTGAGGCTGAGTGATCCTGAAAATCCCCTTGAATCAAGCATTGAGATTATAGCTAAACCCAAAGGTAAACGCCCTCTGACCATTAACCAGCTTTCAGGAGGTGAGAAAACTTTAACAGCCACTTCCCTGCTTTTTGCGATCTACCTGTTAAAACCGGCACCCTTCTGTATCTTTGATGAGGTGGATGCTCCTTTGGATGATGCCAACATTGATAAATTCAACCAAATCATAAAGAAATTCTCAAAAGAATCGCAGTTCATCATTGTAACGCACAATAAGCGTACTATGTCCAGCACCGACGTAATCTACGGTATCACTATGATAGAACAAGGTGTATCAAGAGTGGTGCCTGTTGACCTGCGGGAGCTGGCAGATCAGTAGTATCCATGAGTATACTCTTTCATTTATCATCAATTTTTGCAGAACCGATCTCGGGGTGAACCCTGAGATTGATGCCGGAGCGTCTGTTAGCAGATTAATATGTTCCGGTAAAGTATCGAAAATTTGCCCCAGGCTTACTTTTTGAAAGGAGTTTCCCTGAAATTTAACATTCAGAAATTCCCTGATAGAAATGGCCTTTTTAGATGCCAAATTTGATATATCATTTTCAACCAAACATTATATCAAATGAAATCTATCCAAACCAACATCTCTGCTTATATGACGCTAGTACTGTTCGTCGTAGCCAGTTTAAATGCAAACGCTCTTACCACAAAAGAAAGAAACGCAAAAGAAGATCGTATTAAAGGACTTGTAATCTTTTCGATGATCAAGTATATCCAATGGCCTGAAGCCAGCGAAGAGCTTGTTATCGGGATATTATCTGATAACCAGGAAATGATCAACCTGTTTAATGAAATAGCCTCTGACCGCTCCAGTTCAAATAAAAAGATCGTTATCAAATCATTTTCAACAATAGGAGAAGCCACAAAACACTCGGATATTCTCTTTATTCCCAATGAAAGCAGTGCCGAGTTTGAAGCTTATAGCAGCAATGGTCAAAAGGTATTAATCATTACGGAAAAAGAAGGGTTATGCAAACGTGGCAGCGCCATCAATCTCATCACAATTGACGGCAAACTAAGATTTGAGATCAACAAGAAAGTTGTTGAAAAATCAGCATTAAAAATATCTTCAAAACTCACGGAAATGGGTATTGAAGTTTAGTTGTGGCTAACTAATTCAGGAGGAGCCTGGTGGCTTCTCCTGATATTATCACAAATAATGGCTGTAGCCATAGCCACATTTAAAGACTCTGCCTTACCATAACGGGGTATTGTTATTTTCCTGCTTACCTTACTTAAAACCTGTCCGGAAATACCATTAGCTTCATTTCCCATCACCAGTATCCCTCCCTGCCCAAATTGAGTACTATGAACGTCCTCTCCTTCCATCAGTGCACCATATATTGGCAACTCAACTTTACTTAAAAATTCAGGCAGATCTTCATAAAACATATCTACTCTGCAGAATGATCCCTTTGAGGAAGCAATTACCTTCGGATTATAAAAATCAGCGGTCTGAACTGAAGCCACAACCTCTTTGATCCCATACCAGTCAGCGATGCGCAAAATAGTCCCCAGGTTACCCGGGTCATTGATATCGTCAAGAGCAAGTATCCAGGTATTTGAGTACAATTCTATTTCCTTCCGAGCCTTTATACGAACCACTGCAATGGCTGCATCATTGGTTTTTAATGTTCCCAGGGCCCCTAGTTGTTTTGCTGAAGTAGCAATAATTTCAAAATCATTGCGATCCAACACGGCAATACTATTGATAAACTCCTCCGTAGCAATCAGTTGCTTTATTTCATAACCAGAATTTAATACTTCAAGCACACTTTTTGCCCCCTCTACCAAAAAGCATTGTTCTTGTTTCCTGTATTTCTTTAATTGCAGTGATTTGATGAACTTCGCATTACTTTTCGATACCATAATTAGCGTTTGAGTTTGAGGATAGCCCTGTACCTAGTATTTTTTTTAGTTGTTGGTGTAGTCACTTCAGGGTGTCTGGGTACCAAATATCTGAAAGATGGTGAAAAATTGTTGTATAAACAGAAAATAAAAGGTGCCAAGAACCTGGATAAAGAAGAACTTGACCAGCTATATGCGCAGGAGCCCAACAGACAATTTCCCATCATCCCTTTCTCTCCTTATGTATGGTTCTACTATTGGGGTCTGGACAACTATGATATTGCAGCCTACGAGGCCAGACGCGAAGCTGTAAGAGCCAAATGGAATTCAAAAATAGCCCTTGCCAAGACAAAAGATAAAAAGAAAAAGGTTGAACGGTATGAAAGAAAAAAAAGAAAGAAAATAGCCAAGATCAACAGAACCATTCAGGAAGGCAATGTACTCATGCGATGGGGAGAACCTATTGCTGTATTTGATTCCTCCCTGGCTGAACAAACAATGGGAAGACTGAAACTTTACCTAAACTCCAAAGGCTATTTCCAGGCAAAAGTAGATTCTGCCATTGACATTGCAGACAAGCGCCTTTCTATAACCTATTTACTGGATCAGGGAGAACCATACAGGATTGATACCCTCTTCACTCAAACCGGTGACAGCACAATAAGCAAAGTACTGGAGAAAAATAAGGATAAAAGTTATCTGGTGGAAGGTGAGAATTATGAACAAAATAACTTAACAAAGGAAAGGGAAAGAATTGATCTGTTGTTAAAAGATAACGGATATTTTGACTTTAGCCGACAATATGTAGAATTCAATGTAGATACCGCTCTAATAGGTGATAAAAAGATAGCTATTCAAACTGTAATCAATAAACCTTCGAAACGGGGTTATCATAAAGTTTTTACTGTTGGCGCTGTTAACTTCACTACCGATGCAGATGTAAGCCTCATACCTGACTCACTGAGAACGGAAAAGGAATACAGGGGTATTACCTACCGCTACCATAATTATCAATACAATGAAAAAATCCTCAACAGAAGGGTTTTCATCAAAAAAGATAGTGTTTATAGTAAATCGAATACTTTCAGTACGCAGCGACAACTGGCCAACCTTGACCATTTTCGTTTCATTAATATTCATTATGATTCATCAGGGGGTAAGCTTATAGCCAACATATTTACTAGCCCTTTGAACCGCTACCAATGGACCAATGAAGTTGGTATCAATGTAACTCAGGGGTTTCCAGGGCCATTTTACAATCTTTCATTTAAGAAAAGAAACGTATTCAAAGGCCTGGAAATATTTGAAGTTAACGGGCGGATCGGTATTGAAGGAGTAGCCCCAGCTACCGAAGTAAATGATGTGTACACCAGTGTAGAGGCCGGGATTAATGCTACCCTTACATTTCCACAGTTCGTACTGCCTTTGAGTACCAGGGCAAAAGAAAAGCTGGGGAGGGTAAATCCTAAAACACGGTTACTGGCAGGCTATACCTATACAGACAGGCCTGAATACGTTAGGAAAAACACCAATTTTTCAAATACTTACTCATGGCAAAATGAGAACCGGGGATTATTCAGCTTTACAGCAACCGATGTGAGTATTATCAACTCTAACCTGGACTCAGCCTTTCTGGGTACACTACTGGCTCTGGAAAGAAACGGAAACAGGCTCATCAACACGTTTAAACCCTCCTTTGTAAGCAGCATGAGTCTCAGTGCCACATGGAATTTCAACAGCTACGGGCTTAATTTCACCAACTCATCCTTTTTCCGCACATACATAGAAAGCGGGGGTACTTCCCTTAATTTTATAGGTACAGAAACGCTTGAAAATGAAAACCTGGAGTACTACAAGTATATTAAGTTCAATATAGACTACAGAAAGATACATCCTGCCAATAAGAATACCACCATAGCCTACAGGATTAATGCCGGCATAGCCAAACCCTACAGCGACAATAGAATATTGCCCTATGAAAAATACTTCTTTGCCGGAGGTAGCAATGGGATCAGAGCATGGAGGCCCAGACGGCTGGGCCCGGGATCATATACACCGCTTGACTCTGCGGATGGCAAAGTACGTGTTAGTTATAACTTTGAACAACAGGGAGAAATACTACTTGAAGGAAGCCTAGAACTAAGAAAAAACCTTATCGGGTTCATAGACTATGCGGCGTTTGTTGATTTTGGAAATATCTGGACCATACAGGAAGATCCTTCGCGAGAAGGCTCCCAATTCAAATTTGATCGTTTTTATAAAGAAATAGCCGTGGGTGCCGGCCTTGGCCTCCGCTTTGATTTTTCGTTCCTGGTACTCAGACTCGATGCAGGGCTTAAAATCTACGACCCGGCAAGGTCGGAAGAAAAACGTTTTATCCTGTCAAAAGGGTATTATGACCCTCCTTTCACGCCAAGTGCTGCGGAATCAGTTGTGTTTAACATTGGTATCGGATATCCTTTCTAACCTTATCAAGTGTCAGAAATTCAGTAGATTGAATTTCTGACATTTCAAGATGTTTTTAAAGCACTCAACCCCTGCATTGCAAAGAGAACAATTAGTTTTCGTACAGGCATTAATTCAGCCTGTAAATACTAAAGGGTGCTTCTGAATCAACCTAAGCACCCTTTAGCATCTTTATCTTTTATAATAAAATCCAGTTAATAGCTGAGCAATGTTTCCAGCACATCGGCTACTTTATCAGCATTAGGTAACATTTGCTTTTCAAGATCTACATTTAATGGTATGGCTGGCAAATTAGCAGCTCCTAGTGTCTGCACGGGAGCATCCAGGTACTCAAAACACTCTTTGGAGATTCTTCCTGCCAACGACTCAGCAAAAGAGTTCATAAGTGGCTCTTCCGTTAGCACCAGGACCCGGCTATGCTCCTTAACACAAGATTCAACGGCTTCCCAATCAAGAGGATTAAGGGTTCTCAGGTCAAGGATTTCAATCCTGCCCTCATATTTTTTAGATGCAGCTTTGGCCCAGTAGACACCCATGCCATAAGTAATTACAACTGCAGATTCTCCATTAGCAACTTTTCTCTCATCTGCTAGTAACACTTTATTAGCTTTACCTAAAGGAATAATATAATCCTTGTCAGGCTCATGTGTTTTTGCATCACCGGTCCCAGGTACTTTAGACCAGTATAATCCTTTATGTTCAAGCATCACTACCGGGTTCGGATCATGAAAGGCTGCTTTCATAAGTCCTTTCATATCAGCTGCATTTGAAGGATAAACGACTTTTATACCTCTGATATTCAGCAAGGTAGACTCAATACTACCGGAATGGTAAGGGCCTCCTCCTCCATAAGCCCCAATAGGCACCCTGATTAATGACTGAATAGGAAACTTACCCTTTGATAAGTAGCAGCTTTTAGACAACTCCTCCACCAATTGATTGATCCCTGGCCAGATATAATCGGCAAACTGTATTTCTACAATGGCCTTTGCCCCCACTGCCGACATACCGGCAGTCGACCCCACAATATAGGCCTCTTGTATAGGAGTATTGAATATCCTTTCATCTCCATATTTCTGTGCCAGGGTAGCTGCTTCTCTAAAAACCCCTCCGAGGGTTCCTCCTACGTCTTGTCCATAAAACAAGGCTTCAGGATGGTTCTTCAGAATGTCATCCACAGCATGTAGGGCGGCATCAACCATTACAACTTTCTCCGCACCTTCAGGACGCCGCAGGCCCTTTTCTTCGATTATCGGAGTTTGCGCAAATTCATGGCTATCAAAATCATTGATATCAGGATCAGCAGAATTTAATGCATATTCATAGTCCCTGACAACCGTATCAAGGGCCGTATCAGCCAATTCTTTCAGATGCTTTTTGGTTTCACCTGTCTCCAGCAGGTATTTTTCCAGTATTGGTAGCGGATCAGTCTGGGCATGAAGCTTAAGATCTTCATCTCCCCTGTACCACTCCTTTCTGACACCAGAAGTATGGTGCCCCAAAAGCGGACATTTGGCATGCACCAATATGGGACCTTTACGATCTCTGGCATACTGGTAAGCTTTCTTCATACCGAGGAAAGAATCAATAAAATCAGAGCCATTCACTCTCATCCGCTCCATACCTTTAAAACCGGCAGCGAACTCATAGGCATCCATGGTCCTCATTTCCTTACCAGTGGCCGAAATACCCCAATCATTATCCTGAACAAGGTATACTATCGGCAGCTTTTTCAGTACAGCCATTTGGAAAGCCTCTGAAACCTCTCCTTCCGTAACCGAGCCGTCTCCTAACGAGCACAATACCACCGGTTTGTCCTTACCTTCAAGAAGTCCCTGGCTTTCAAGGTATTTCAGTCCATGAGCCATACCTGTAGCTGGTATCGCCTGCATACCAGTGGCAGAACTCTGATGGGGTATGACAGGGAAACCATCCCGCTTCAACGACGGGTGCCCATAATAGGTACGTCCTCCTGAAAAAGGATCATCAGCCTTCCCCATTAACTGAAGCATCAATTCGTAAGGTTGCAAACCTATACCTAACAACACCGACTCATCACGATAGTAGAGAGATGCAAAATCATAGCTTTGAAGCTGCATGCCTGCTGCAAGTTGAATGGCTTCATGTCCCCGTGATGTGCTATGTACATACTTGCTGCATACCTCCTTATTTTCGTCATAGGTTTCGGCCATCCTTTTGGAAGTGCACATTAGTTGGTAGGCCTTAAGGAGGATCTCCCTGTTTACTTTCGGTCTTTGAACTTTCTTTTCGGCTTTAGCTTCTCTTGTTGAGGGCATATATATTGACTTTTTTCTTCTGTTAAGATTTCTGAATGGGTCTGTCTCCAAACAAACGATCGTTTGTTTTACAATCGTTTGCGAATTTACGGAATTTATAAAAAAAGACCTGTGTGATTTTAGAATTTACACCACTTAAATCAATAGTGAAATAGAGACCTGGCCAAAGACAAAGGTTAAATAAAATAGATTCAATATTTTTGCCGGATGCTAACTAAAGATGAGATCACAGACTGGTTTAAAAACCTTCAGGACAATATATGCAAAGAGCTTGAAACAGCCGATGGTTTGGCAAAATTCAGGGAAGACTTTTGGGAACGTGAGGGAGGCGGAGGAGGAAGGTCGCGGACTATAGCCAATGGCGAAGTTATTGAAAAAGGTGGGGTAGGTTTTTCGGCTGTACATGGCGAGACGCCCGAAAATATACTCAAAGCACTAAAGCTAGAAAAGACCGGTTTTTATGCCACAGGTGTATCCATCGTTTTACATCCTCAAAACCCACGAGTGCCGATAATCCACATGAACGTACGGTATTTCGAAATGACCAACGGCACCTGGTGGTTTGGCGGAGGCATCGACCTAACGCCACATTATGTAGATAAAGAAGATGCCAGATACTTCCATCAAAAGCTCAAATCGGTCTGTGACAACCATGATTCTTCCTACTATGGCAAATTTAAAAAGTGGGCTGATGACTACTTCTTCATCAAACACCGTAGTGAAACCAGGGGTATTGGCGGAATATTTTTCGACAGGCTCGGAGCTGAACAGCCTAAATCAAAAGAAGAACTGTTCGCTTTTGTAAAAGAGGTCGGTAGCAGCTTTGCTCCTATATATACTTATTTTATGCACAAAAACAAAAGCATAAGCTATGGAGAAAGGGAGAAGCAGTGGCAAATGATACGTCGAGGCAGGTATGTGGAATTTAACCTGGTATGGGACAAAGGTACAAAATTCGGGCTTGATACAGGGGGCCGTACCGAGTCTATACTCATGAGCTTACCACCACAGGCTAACTGGCTGTACGATCATAAACCGGAGGATGATTCCGAAGAGGCAAAAACTCTGGAGCTTTTGAAAAAAGACATTAACTGGGCTTAAACCAGAATTACCAATCACTATATTAGCATGCTCGAAACACTCATAGAACTTGACAAGGAGCTTTTTCTTTTCCTGAACGGACTCCATACGAAAGCGTTGGATCAGGTGATGTACTGGATCTCAGATAAGCTGATATGGATTCCCTTCTATGCCTGGATACTGTACCTGATCGTTAAAGAATATAAATGGAAAGCAGTTATCTGGCTGGTGGGAATTGGCCTGGCCATAGCGGCCTCTGACCAGATACTTTCAGGCGTGATGAAGCCTTTCTTTGAACGTTATCGCCCATCGAGAGACCCTGAGCTGGAAGGCCTGGTACACATCGTTAATGGATATACGGGAGGCCGGTATGGTTTTGCTTCTTCGCATGCGGGTAATGTATTTGCCCTCACTACTTTTCTTTACCTGCTTTTCAGGGAAAAGTATCACTGGATAGGCTGGCTCTTTATTTGGGCTGCTGTTGTCTCCTATTCGCGGATTTACCTTGGGGTTCATTATCCCGGCGACATACTCACCGGAGCGATTATAGGAACTTTAATGGGTTACTTATTTTTCCGGCTCAGTAATGTCGTCAAAAATAAATATTACCCTGAAACAGCTTAGCCCTTAGCTAAAAGCCGCTGCACGTATTTGCCAATAATATCAAACTCAAGGTTGACAACACTTCCAACCTTAACATCTTTCATATTAGTATGCTCATAAGTATAAGGAATGATAGCAACACTGAAAGCATTCTCCCGGGAATTGAAGCAAGTAAGGCTGATACCATTAATGGTGATGGAACCTTTTTCCACTGTTACATTGCCTGACGAAGAGTCATATTCAAAACCAAACACCCAGCTTCCCTCCTCTTCCTTGATGCTTTTACAAGTAGCAATCTGATCCACATGCCCTTGTACAATGTGCCCGTCAAACCTGCCGTTATTAAGCATACAACGCTCCAAATTAACCTTTTCCCCAGGTTTTAGGTCTCCGATATTCGTCTTTTGCAATGTTTCATCAATAGCTGTTACCCAATGTTTGTTGCCTTCTACTTTCGTTACCGTCAGGCAAACCCCATTATGGGAAACACTCTGATCTATTTTTAGCTGATCAGAAATGGCACTTTCAACTTCAAAATGTTTGTTGGTTCCTTCAGTTTGAATTGTTTTTATTAGCCCCTGAGCTTCAATTATTCCTGTAAACATGCGCTTTTTATTCTTTCCGCTAAGATAATCCAACCTCACCGAGAAAAAAACCGATGGAGCGCAACCTTTCTTCATAAATTTAGTTTATAAAATAAACTACTTTATATTTACAAAAAGTTTATAGTTATGAAACAAGAAAAAGAACACTTAACAAGTGAGGAAAGCCTTGAGATCATCACACGGATGATCAAAACAGCTCAAGGTAATGTAAAAGCGGGAGCTTTTTACTTCCTGTTCTGGGGCTGGATAGCCATGATAGCCAGTTTGGCGCATTTTTACCTGGATATGTATACTGATTATGCCGCACCCTATATGGTATGGCTCATTAGTATTCCGGGTTGGATTGTAACCATGTTATACAGCTACAAAAAAGCCAGCGCGGCAAGAGTCAAGACCTACAGCGACAATTTGATCATGTGGACATGGATTGGCTTTGGCTTTAGTATTTTAGTAGTCATATTTGCGGGGCAACATATTAATTTTCAGATCACACCTTTGATCATGCTTTTTGCCGGACTTTGTACTTTTATCACGGGTTTAATTATCAGGTTCAAGCCTTTAATCATTGGTGGCAGTTCATTTTGGATATTTGCGCCCATTGCATTTTACCTTCCAATAGTGTATTCACCGCTGATCATGGCCGTGGGTATAGTATTTGGCTATCTTATACCAGCTTATATTCTCAAAAAACATAACCCCTAATCGTTATGACTGATTTTAAAGATTTAGACCCTTTATTACATTCCCAGCTCCGGCTGGCGGTTATGTCCTTATTGGTCAGTGTTAAATCTGCTGAATTTGTTTATATCAGGGAAAAAACCAATGCCACCGCAGGTAATTTGAGTGTGCAGATAGATAAGCTCTCTACCGCAGGATACATTGAAGTCGAAAAGACTTTTAAAGGCAAAAAACCTCTGACCACGTGTAAAATCACAAAAAAAGGGCTTCATGCTTTTGAAGAATATGTAAACGCCCTTCAGCAATACATAAAAAAATAATTTTTTTTGAATTTATGGTTTACAAAATAAACTACTTTAAATAATAACGTCATGAAAACTACAATCAACGCAATTTCACTGGCCATTATCTTACTCATTATGCAGGGAAAGGCTATTTGTCTGGCGCAACAACCCGACACCACAAGAATCAATGCCATGCAGAAACTGGAGTCACTGCAGGGTAAATGGTCAGGTTCAGGATGGTATCAAATGGGACGTGAAGCCAAACATCAGATCAACCAGACGGAAAACGTATATACCAAACTTGGCGGTCTGCTCCTGGTGATCGATGGTCTGGGAAAGAACCCACAAACGGACGAGGAAGTATTTGCTGCCTATGGTGTTATACATTATGCTCCGGAAAAAGATATGTACCAGTTTAATGCCTACACCAAAGAAGGATATCATACGCTGGCTTCGGCCAAACTCGAAGGCAACACGCTAACCTGGTGGTTTGATACGCCGCAAGGTGCTACGATAAAATATGTCATCAATTTCACATCAGATACCTGGGTTGAAGACGGCTTTTATTCACCCGATGGCAAACAATGGTATCCTTTCTTTCACATGGACCTAAAAAAACTATAGTAACTAATTTTTGATGCCAGTCGTTTATGATAACTTTGAAGCGTGAAATTTTGCCACGACTGGCATCAAATTTTAATTGAATGACATTAAAAGAAAAGTATCCGATTACCTTGTACAATACCTTATCAGGTAAAAAAGAAGTGTTTGAGCCCATTCATCCTGACCACGTAGGTATGTATGTATGCGGCCCTACAGTTTACAGTGATGTCCACCTTGGTAACGTAAGGACTTTCATGTGTTTTGATGTCATCTACAGGTACCTCATGTATGTTGGTTACAAAGTAAGGTATGTGCGTAACATCACCGACGTTGGACACCTTGAAAATGATGCCGACGAAGGAGAAGATAAAATTGCCAAGAAAGCCCGCCTGCAACAGCTTGAGCCTATGGAAATTGTACAACAATATACCAATGGTTTCCACCAGGTGCTTGATCAATTCAATTTTCTACCTGTAAGTATTGAACCCAGTGCCACCGGCCATATCATGGAACAAATAGAAATGGTACAGGCTCTGATAGATAACGGCTACGCCTATGAAGTGAACGGATCAGTTTATTTTGATGTATCCAAATACGATAAAGCCAATAACTATGGCAAACTCTCGGGCCGCAAGATAGAGGAGCTGATGGAAAGTGGTCGTACTCTTGATAGTCAGGATGAAAAGAGAAATAAAATTGACTTTGCTGTCTGGAAAAAGGCCTCCCCTACCCATATCATGAGGTGGAACTCTCCATGGGGAGAAGGATTCCCCGGCTGGCACCTGGAATGTACCGTTATGAGCACCAAATATTTAGGTGAGTCATTTGATATTCACGGCGGAGGAATGGACCTTATTTTCCCTCATCATGAATGTGAAATTGCCCAGTCTATCGGATCAACGGGTAAGGACCCGGTCAAATACTGGCTGCACTCCAATATGCTTACCGTTAATGGTCAGAAGATGAGCAAATCACTGGGAAATTCATTCCTGCCGCACCAGCTTTTTACCGGTGACCATGAATTACTAGATAAAGGTTATAGCCCGATGGTAGTTCGTTTTTTCATGCTACAGTCGCACTACTCCAGTACACTGGATTTTTCCAATGAAGCGCTACAGGCAGCAGAAAAAGGCTATAAAAGGCTAATGGAAGGTTATAAGATCTCCACTAACCTGGCTTACGGCAATGGCCAGATTGAGAACGAACTGGAAAACCGAACCAAAGAGCTGATCAGTGACTTATTCAAAAATATGGGTGACGATTTTAACACTGCAAAAACGCTCGCCGTGCTTTTTGAGATCACTACCATGATGAATAACTTCAAGTCAGGCAACCTGAAAGTCGGCCAGCTTTCAAAGCAAACGTTTGATGAACTTATTGTTCATTATCAAGGCTTTATCTCAGATGTACTGGGAATCAAAGAAGAAAAAGAAAGCAGCAACGATCTGCTAAATGGCGTAATCGACGTATTAATAAACCTTCGCCAAAATGCCAAAGAAGCTAAAAATTACCAGCTATCTGATAAAATAAGGGACGATTTGAAAAATCTTGGTGTTATTCTCAAAGATAGCAAAGAAGGTACTGAGTACTCTTTGATGTAAAAATGACTTTACTCCTGCTGTTTGAAGCTTATAAAACTAATATTAATTCTCCCTGTACGGTTCTATCAACTGGCAATAAGTCCATTGTTAGGCTCCAATTGCAGGCATACACCAACATGCTCCAGCTATATGATAGAGGCCATTGAGGTATGGGGCCCATTGAAAGGGACATGGCTTGGGCTAAAGAGAATATCCCGATGTCATCCCTGGGGTACCAGTGGCTATGATCCTGTTCCCAAAAAGGACAACTAGTCTTATTTAACTGCTATCTTTAATCTTAAAACTTCCGCTGTATCCACAATTTCTATAAAATAATTGCCGGCCTCCAGAGGAGGTAGTTCTATGATCTCAGTATCTTTTTGTAAAACCTGATCCGACAACTGTACCCCATTGGTGGAGAAAACAGATATTTTAGTCCCTGAAAGCATTATTCGGTTAAATTTCAGCTTTGTATTAACATTGGAAGATAACGGGTTGGGGTAGACCATAATATCGTCCAGATTACGGTAATACATACTTATTTTCACCGGTTTGGTGTACGAATAGCCTCCTTTGGCATCAATGATCTTTAGCCTGTAGTACGCCGTACTCCATTTTGGCGCAAGGCTTTTCATGCAATATTCACGAGCATCACTGGCCTTTATATGATCCAGCGTAGTCCATGAGTCATCAGACTGGCAGGTTTCGATTGTAAAATCACGTATATCAGCATCCGGAGAGGTAGTCCATTTGAAGTCAAGGGTATAACCGTTTTTTGCCACATTAAAATAAACCACCAGGTCACTGAAAGGATTGCTCACTCTCTCAGGAAAGGATGTAGTATGCGCGAAGGAAATAAATACAAAAAATGACGGGATCAGAAAAATCAGAATTTTCCGGATAATAAAAACAAACGAACTCATTATTTAAAAAAGTATCATGTAAGATTCACGTAATAAATCGCAAGTTAATGATAAAAAATTAATTTCACACATCTATATTCATTGTCCTTATATGCTTGTCAGTTTCAAATTATGGCTAAACTTATGCTGCCATAAACTTCCATTTTAATAGATTTGTGAGATTGGTAAAACCTAATCTACTTGTTATGCTGAAAATAGATATGCACACCCATATTATTCCTGAACATATGCCCAATTGGACAGAAAAGTTTGGTTATGGGGACTTCATATACCTGCAGCATCATAAAAAAGGATTTGCCAAAATGATCAAGGGCAACCAGTTTTTTAGGGAAATTGAGGAAAACTGCTGGAACCCGGATGTACGTATCAAAGAATATGAGCAATTCAACACTCAGGTACAGGTGGTTTGTACCATTCCGGTTATGTTCTCTTATTGGGCAAAACCGGAAGACTGCCTTGATCTGTCAAAGTTCCTGAATGATCACATAGCAGAGTTGGTTCAGAATTATCCTAAAAATTACATTGGGTTGGCGACTATTCCTATGCAAGATACAGCTCTGGCTATAAAAGAACTGGAGCGTTGTAAAAAACTCGGTTTCCCGGGAATTCAGATTGGCAGCAACATTAATGACGAAAATCTGAGTGAAGAACGCTTTTTCCCTATTTTTGAAGCTTGTGAAAAACTGGACATGGCCGTTATGGTACATCCCTGGAACATGATGGGCATGAAAAACATGACCAAATACTGGCTCCCGTGGCTGGTAGGTATGCCTGCAGAAACCTCACGAGCCGTTTGTTCCATGATTTTTTCAGGTGTACTTGAAAGGTTACCTGACCTGCGTGTAAACTTTGTGCATGCCAGCGGATCATTTCTGGCTACCATTGGGCGTGTTGAACATGGCTTTAACTGCAGACCTGACCTTGTGGCCATAGACAACCCCGTAAACCCTCGGGAGTATTTAGGCAAATTCTGGGTGGATTGTATCACACATGATCCCAAAATGCTGCAATACGTACTGGACATGCAAGGTTCCAAAAAGGTGACTCTGGGATCAGATTACCCATTCCCTTTGGGAGACCTTGAAATTGGCAGGTTTATTGAGGAAATGGATTTATCCAAAGAGACCGTTGAAGATATATTTTGCAATTCCACACTCGAATGGCTCAAGTTAGACAAGAGGGATTATATAGATGTATAAAATTATTTTACTTTTTATTGCCTGCTCGCTTTCAATGGCAGGCATAGCCCAGGTTACTGAAGAAGATAAAGTACAACAACTTCTTCGTGATCAGGAACAGGCTCGACATGCCCAACTGATGATGCTCATGGATCAGGGGATTGAGCTTATGGATAATGAAGAATATGAGCAGGCCAACACCAAATTCAGGGAAGTGCTTAAATCAGCCAAAGTTGTACCCACCGATTTGTGTTTTTTCTTTGGCAAAAACTCGTTTTACATGGGCAAATACCGCCAAAGTATCGACTGGCTGAATAAATATATTGAGCTCAAGGGCACCAAGGGCCAATACTATGAAGAGTGCGTAGACTACCTGAACAAATCCAATGAAGCTTTTCTTACCGTGCGAGAAGAAGAAAGAAAGGAAGCGCACAACATACTGACAACAAATTACGACATAGACTGTGGCCCTTCCGGTAAGGTGGTATGCCCTGTTTGCAAAGGTAAAGCAGTTATTATCACCAAAGGTGCATTCGGAGACTCTTACAAATCGTGCCCGTACAGCGACGATCACGGATATCTCACCTGTGAAGAATACAATAAACTTCTAAGAGGCGAATTGGAACCCAAAAATTAACCATGTCATCTATTCATTGACATTTGTCTACAGAGAATTGCTATATTTGCGGGTTGAAACCAAATCATTCTTGCAAAATGATATTGCACAATAGAGTAGACAGAAGAATTCTAAAAGAAAAATTAAAAGAGAGTAACGAAAGAAGAGTTACATTATCCTTTTACCGGTATATTCAACTTCCCTGCCCTGAGGAATACCGGGATCAACTTTTCCTTGAACTAAGTAAGTTGGATGTTTTTGGCCGAATTTATGTAGCGCATGAGGGTGTTAATGCCCAAATTAGTGTGCCAGAAGAGAAATTCGAAGATTTTAAAACTTACATTACCAACTCTTCGGAGCTGAGCGGCGTAAGGTTAAATATAGCCGTGGACGATGACGGCAAGTCTTTTTTTCAACTCAAAATACAAGTAAGGAATAAAATAGTAGCTGACGGTCTCAACGACGAGACCTTTGATGTTACAGATCGGGGTATACACTTATCTGCGGAAGAATTTAATAAGCTGGCCAATGATCCGGAAACGGTAATTGTCGATATGAGAAATCATTATGAAAGCGAGGTTGGCCATTTTGAAAACGCTATTTGTCCTGATGTTGATACTTTCAGGGAATCCCTTCCCATAGTAGAGAAAATGCTTGAAGACAAGAAGGATAAAAACATTGTAATGTACTGTACCGGTGGTATCCGTTGTGAAAAAGCCAGCGCGTATTATAAACATAAAGGTTTTAAAAATGTTTTTCAGCTAGATGGTGGTATTATTGAGTATGCCAGAGAAGTGAAGAGCCAGGGTCTTGAAAATAAGTTTCAGGGCAAAAATTTCGTTTTTGACGAAAGGCTTGGCGAACGTATCTCGGACGAAATCATAAGCACATGCCATCAGTGCGGACAACCGTGCGACGACCACACAAACTGCAAAAATGACGGTTGTCACCTTTTGTTTATCCAGTGTAAAGAATGTGCTGAAAAACACCAGGGATGTTGTTCTGCAGAGTGCAATGACATTATCAACCTACCGGAAGAAGAGCAAAAAGCAATTAGAAAAGGATTGAACAAGGGACGACAAGTATTTAAAAAAGGTCGTTCTGAAAAACTTCTCTTTAAAAGCAATGCAAAAAGCTAGAATAGGTATTATCAACGTTTCTGACCGCGCCAGTCAGGGTATTTATGAAGATATCCCGGGCAAGGCCATAGTGGCCACCCTCCGGGAATTTGTTACCTCTGACTGGGAATCAGAATATATAGTTTTACCTGATGAACAGGACCAGCTTGAAAAGGCAATGATAGAAATGGCAGATGAAAAAAAATGCTGTCTCATCATTACCTGTGGAGGTACTGGCCCGGCAAAAAGAGATGTAACCCCTGAGGCAACAGAAGCTGTTTGCGATAAGATGATGCCGGGTTTCGGAGAGTTGATGAGGCAGGAAAGTTTGAAATATGTACCAACTGCGATTCTGTCAAGACAGACCGCAGGTATTAGAAATCAAACTTTAATTGTTAACTTACCGGGGAAACCAAAAGCAATACGAGAGTGTTTAGACGCTGTATTCCCGGCAATACCCTACTGTATCGATTTGCTGGAGGGCCCATATATCGAATGTAATGAAGAATTTGTAAAGGTATTCAGGCCCAAACAACATTAAGAATGGCACGAATAAAGTACTATTACGACACAGAAACCTGTAAATATGAACGCGTCAAGGTTAAGACACAGGATGTGATACTTAACTTTTTAGGTTTGGCATCTTTGATTGTGGCAGTGGCTGCAGGACTCCTCATGTTATACAACAGCTATTTCGAATCTCCCAAGGAAGTAATGCTGAAAAATGAAGTTTCAGAATTGGAATACTACTACGAACACCTCAATGAGGAAGTAGATAAACTCAACCAGATATTGGCTGCCCTTGAAAAGCGTGATGATGATGTTTATCGCGTGGTTCTCGGAGCCGAGCCTATAGACCCTTCAATCAGAGATGCAGGTATTGGAGGTGTGGATCGTTACAGTGAAATACGCAATAAAAACATTGATCATAAAGAATTGATCCTGTCGCTGAATGAGAATGTGGATAAACTCAGGAGGAAAATGTATATCCAGTCAAAAAGCTATGATGATATCGTAGAACTGGCTGATAACAAAGCTAAAATGTTTGCTGCCATTCCTGCCATCCAGCCAATCTCAAATAAGGAACTCATCAGGTTGGCCTCAGGCTTTGGGTACCGCATACACCCTGTTTACAAAGTAAAGAAAATGCATACCGGCATAGACTTCTCAGCTCCGATCGGTACGCCAATTTATGCCACGGCAGATGGAACCGTTACCAAAGTAAAAGTAAGGTTTAGCGGATACGGAAAGTTAGTCGAAATCGACCATGGTTTTGGCTTCAAAACCAGATATGCACATATGCATGAGTTTGAAGTAAAAGAAGGACAGAAAGTTAAGCGGGGACAAATTATAGGCTATGTGGGAAATACAGGGCTTTCAACAGCCCCTCACCTGCACTATGAAGTGATCAAAGGAACCAAAAAAATCAATCCGGTACATTATTTCTTCAATGACCTGAACCCTGATGATTACGAAAAAGTAATTGAGCTGGCCTCTATTGAGAACCAGTCTTTGGGTATGTAAAATTTCTGATTTTATAAAAAACTCTTGGATACAAAAAAACAATTACCTTAATTCGCAACAACAGAAAGAACAAATGACATTATTCGCTAACGCATACCATCATCACCATCATCATTTCAACACCGATCTGATGCATGGGAGATATATGTTTTAGCTAGAGATATAAAAATTATATTAAGTAAAACAAAAAAGGCTTGCCATGCGGCAAGCCTTTTTTTATTGGTCAAATTTCAAAATCATGAGTAAAAAAATCAGAATTGCAGTACAAAAATCCGGCAGGCTCCAGGAGCAGTCTGTCAGACTACTTAAGGAGTGCGGGCTCTCGTTTAGCAATGGCCCTAACCGCCTGAAGACAGAAACTTACAACTTCCCCGCCGAAATCCTCTTTCTCAGAGATGATGATATTCCGCAGTATGTGGAAGATAATGTTGCTGATATCGGCATTGTAGGCGAAAATGTATTTATTGAAAAACAAAAGGAAATTGCCCTGATCGAAAGGCTCGACTTTTCAAAATGCCGCTTATCTATCGCCATACCAAGAGAAAAAGACTACGAAGGCACAGCAAGCCTTAATGGCAAAAAGATCGCTACCTCCTACCCCAACATTGTACAACAATTCCTGACCGAAAAGAACATTACTGCAGAAATCCATGAAATCAGCGGATCCGTCGAAATAGCTCCGGGAATCGGTCTGGCAGATGCTATTTGTGATATTGTAAGCACCGGAAGCACCTTACTGAGTAATGGCCTGAAAGAAGTGGAAACCGTAATGAAGTCTGAGGCGGTCCTGATTGCCAACAACAAACTGGACGCGGAAACGCAGGTATTACTGGAGAAGCTTATCTTCCGGATCAAAGCAGTTAACACTGCCAAAAACAATAAATACCTGCTGCTTAACACGCCTAATGAGTCGATTGATGCCATAACAAAAGTACTCCCCGGCATGAAAAGCCCTACAGTGACCCCACTTCAGCAAGAGGGCTGGTCTTCGCTCCACTCAGTGGTCAACGAAAATGAATTCTGGGAGATTATAGACCAGCTCAAAGCCCTCGGCGCCCAGGGCATACTAGTGATCCCTATAGAAAAAATGATTATTTAAAAGACACCCATTTAAAGAAACTACGACATGAATATCATAAAGTACCCACAAGCTTCCGAACTCGAAAACATCCTGAAACGGCCGGTTTTTGAAGCAGATTTTCTGGAAAGTACCGTTAAAAATATACTGGCCCGCGTACGCCAGGGTGGAGACCAGGCCCTGCTGAAATTTAACGAACAGTTTGATAAGGTTAAACTTGATCAACTGGCTGTAATTGAGGAAGAGAAAAAGCAGGCCGCAGGTAAAATCAGTGAAGATTTAAGATCTGCCATTCAAACGGCATTGAACAACATTAAAAAATTTCACGAAGCACAAACCCGGAAGGAAATGAAAATAGAGACCTCAAAGGGTGTTACTTGCTGGAGAAAGGCCGTTCCTATTGAAAAAGTAGGCATTTATATTCCCGGAGGCACAGCACCATTATTTTCAACCGTGCTCATGCTTGGAGTACCTGCTACCATCGCAGGCTGTAAAGAAGTAGTACTATGCACCCCTCCCGGTGCTGACGGAAAAGTAAATCCGGCCATACTGTATACCGCTCAGCTCACAGGTATTTCTAAAATATTTAAAACCGGAGGAGCCCAGGCCATTGCCGCTATGGCTTACGGCACTGAAAGCATTGCAAAAGTGGACAAGATATTCGGCCCGGGAAATCAGTATGTAACAGCCGCAAAACAGCTTGTAAGCATGGAAGGTACGGCCATAGATATGCCGGCGGGTCCATCGGAACTGGCCGTGATCGCCGATAGTTCATGCAATCCGGTTTTTGTGGCTTCCGACCTGCTGTCGCAGGCAGAGCATGGCAAAGACAGTCAGGTAGTACTCATTTGTCCTGACGAGAATGTAATTAATAAAATAAGCCATGAAATCGATGTTCAGGTTGAAAAATTACCAAGGAAGGAAATAGCCAGGGCGAGCTTGCTCAACAGCAAAGCTATTTTAGTGAACGATCTGAACGAAGCCATGCAGGTAAGCAACCAGTATGCTCCTGAGCATCTGATCATAGCTACAGAAAATGCAGTTACACTATCTGAAAAAGTCATTAATGCAGGATCTGTTTTTATTGGCAACTATAGTCCTGAATCTGCAGGAGATTATGCATCGGGAACGAACCACACCCTACCAACCAATGGGGCAGCGAAAGCCTACAGTGGCGTTTCACTTGACAGTTTTATGAAACAGATCACTTTTCAGGAGATCACCCGTGAAGGTATAGCTGATTTAGGCCCGACCATCGAAGCCATGGCTGGAGCAGAGCTATTGGCAGCTCACAAAAATGCAGTTAGTGTCAGGTTGTCTGAAATAAAAAAGTCATGAATATACAAGACAAAGTAAGACCGAATATACTTAACCTTTCCCCCTACTCTTCGGCTCGTGATGAGTTTGAAGGCAACGGGGAAATATTTCTGGATGCTAATGAGAACCCTTATGAAACAGGCCTCAACCGGTATCCTGATCCTCATCAAAGACAATTAAAACAGCAAATTGCTTCACTCAAGAAGGTCGATCCCAATCAAATATTTCTGGGCAATGGAAGTGATGAGGCTATTGATCTGGTCATGCGCATATTCTGTGAGCCGGGAACAGATAATATCACCATATCTGATCCGACTTATGGCATGTATGCAGTCTCAGCAGCCATTAATAACGTTGCCGTGAAAAAAGTGGCTTTATCAAAAGACTTTAGTTTCATGGCTAATGAGATGCTAAAAGAGGTGGACGCCAATACCAGGCTAATCTTTATATGTTCACCCAATAACCCTTCCGGGAATGCGCTGAATACCTATGAAGTAGCCAAGGTCATTGAAAATTTTGATGGTATTGTGGTAATCGACGAAGCATATATTGACTTCTCTATGCAGGCTTCATTTACCCTCCAGCTTGAAAAATATAAGAACCTGATCATTCTACAGACTTTTTCAAAAGCCTGGGGGCTGGCAGGTCTTCGTTTGGGTATGGCCTTTTCATCTCCGGAAATAATTAAACTGATGAACAAAGTGAAACCTCCGTACAACATTAATATTCTCACTCAAAAGGAGGCATTATCAGCACTGGCCGACAAGGAAAAGGTGAAAGAAGCAATCAGCAACATTCTCAGGGAGAGGGATATGCTGATCACCAAACTTTCCGGGTTGAGCATAGTAAGCCATATCTTCCCAAGTGACAGTAATTTCCTTTTGGTGAAGTTCAATGATTCTCAGGATATTTTTAAATACCTTATGGAAAAAGGAATTATCGTACGTGACCGGTCGAAAGTGGCCCATGGCGAGAATTGTCTGAGGATAACCGTAGGCACCCCGGAGGAAAATATAAATCTGGTACAAGCATTAAAAGAATATCAAGCATGAAAAAAGCACTTTTTATAGACAGGGACGGCACTTTAATCATTGAGCCTGAAGACGAACAAATTGACAGCCTTGAAAAGCTTGAATACTACCCGGGAGTATTCACATGGCTGGGCAAGATTTGCAGGGAACTGGACTATGAGTTGGTGATGGTAACCAATCAGGATGGACTTGGCACGGATAGTTTCCCTGAAGAAACTTTCTGGCCTGCTCATAACCGGATGTTAACCACTTTAAAAAATGAGGGTATCTCATTTGAAGACATCATCATCGACAAAACCAGGCCTGAAGACAATCAGCCCACAAGAAAACCCGGTACAGCGCTGCTTACCAAATACATGTCAGGTGCATATGACCTTGCCAACTCCTACGTGATCGGTGACAGGACAAGCGATGTTATGCTGGCCAGAAACCTTAAGTGCAAAGGCATCCTGATCAATGATGGATCTTTGAAGGAGCAATTAACAAAAGAAAAACTTGACTCTTGTTGCGACCTGATCACCACAGGCTGGCACACCATCTATGATCTTTTATCCGAGCCGCCCAGACGAGCTACCGTCAAACGCACTACAAAGGAGACGGACATTGACATCAGTGTGAATCTTGACGGAAGCGGAAAGAGTAATATAGATACGGGGATCGCTTTTTTTGATCATATGCTCGACCAGATTGCCAAACACGGCCAGGTAGACCTTGATGTCTCTGTAAAAGGAGACTTGGAAGTAGACGAACACCACACCATTGAAGACACTGCCATTGCGCTTGGTGAGGCCATGATCAAAGCACTGGGCAGTAAAAGAGGTATTGAAAGATATGGCTTTTGCCTGCCCATGGATGATGCCCTGGCCCAGGTAGCTATTGACTTCGGCGGAAGGAACTGGATCGTGTGGGAAGCTGAATTCAAACGTGAAATGGTAGGCAAAATGCCCACGGAGATGTTCTATCACTTCTTCAAATCGTTTACTGATGCTGCCAGGTGTAACCTCAATGTAAAGGTAGAAGGGAATAACGAGCACCATAAGATAGAAGCCATTTTTAAAGCCTTTGCCAAAGCCATAAAAATGGCCGTCAAAAAGGAGAAAGGAAACAATCAACTACCCAGTACTAAAGGTGTAATCTGAAACCTATGGAAGTAGCAATTATTAAATACAATGCCGGCAATACGCAATCGGTGATATACGCTCTGAAGCGCCTGGGCATTAACCCGTTGCTGACCAACGACTTTGAAGCAATTCAAAAGGCCGACAAAGTGATTTTCCCTGGTGTAGGCGAAGCAAGCACAACCATGAAGCACCTTAAAGAACTTAAACTGGACCTTTTAATCCCAACATTAAAACAGCCAGTGTTAGGAATATGCCTGGGCATGCAGCTTATGTGCGAATATTCGGAAGAAGGCGACACCACGTGTATGGGAGTTTTCCAGGCTCCGGTGAAGCGGTTCAGCCCGGTAAACGCAGAAAAAGTGCCTCACATGGGCTGGAACAACATCACCACAGTCAGGGATAGCTGGACTGCCAGCGGAATTATGGATCAGCACATGTATTTCGTCCATAGCTTTTATGTACCTGTAACAGCAGACACTGTGGCTACCTGCAATTACATTGAAGATTTTAGTGCGGCACTGGCTAAAGACAATTTTTATGCGACCCAGTTTCACCCTGAGAAATCGGCCGGACAAGGGCAGCAAATCATTAAAAACTTTATTGAATTATGAAGATCATACCCGCAATAGACATTCTCGATGGTAAGTGTGTGAGGTTATCGCAAGGGGATTATGCCAAAAAGAAAATTTACAATGAAGACCCCGTTGAAGTAGCAAAGTCGTTTGAAGGCGCCGGTCTCGAATACCTCCACCTGGTAGACCTTGACGGGGCCAAAGCCGGAAAGATCATCAACTGGAAGATGCTCGAAGCCATTTCCAGTGAAACTAACCTGCAAATTGATTTCGGTGGTGGCATTAAGTCCAATGATGATATAGAGCTGGCCTTTAAAAGTGGAGCAAAAAAGGTCACCTGTGGCACAATTGCCGTTAAAAATCCGGCAAAAGTGGCTGAATGGATTGAGCAATATGGTTCTGACCGATTGATCCTTGGTGCTGATGTGAAACAAAAAATGGTGGCCGTAAGTGGCTGGACAGAAGAAACCACGCTACATATTGAAAACCTGATACACAAGTACATGAGCGAAGGGCTTAACCATGTTATCTGCACGGACATTGCTACAGATGGTATGTTATCTGGTCCTAATATCGAGCTTTACAAAGACCTTCTACATACTTTCCCCGGTATTCACCTGATTGCCAGCGGCGGGGTAAGCAGCTCTCAAGACTTGCAGGAATTAAAAAAAGCCGGGCTGTATGGTGCCATTCTGGGCAAGGCCATCTATGAAGGCAAAATCACTTTGGAAGAACTTAGCAAAATCTGATATGTTAAAGAAAAGAATTATACCCTGCCTGGATGTCAAGAACGGGCGAACGGTAAAAGGCACTAATTTCGTTAATATCAGGGATGCCGGCGACCCGGTGGAGCTTGGTGCGTTATATGCCGACCAGGGAGCTGATGAGTTGGTTTTTCTGGACATAACAGCTACAAATGAAGGCCGTAAAACCTTTAAGGAACTGGTAAGAGATATCGCCCAGCACCTGAACATACCTTTTACAGTAGGCGGCGGTATCAGTTCGGTGGAAGATGTAGCTCCCCTGCTCTACGCCGGGGCAGATAAAGTTTCAGTAAACTCTTCGGCAGTAAAAAGGCCTGACCTCATCAATGAGCTTGCACTGGAGTTTGGCAGCCAGTGCATTGTAGTGGCCATAGATGCCAGGCAGGTAGACGGCCAATGGATAGTGCACACCCACGGAGGCTCCAGGCCTACAGAATTGGAGCTCTTTAGCTGGGCCCGGGAAGTAGAAAAAAGAGGAGCCGGTGAGATTTTGTTTACCAGCATGGATCATGACGGGACAAAGCAGGGGTTTGCCGTAGAGGCTTTAAAGAAGCTGGGGGAGCAAATCAATATTCCGATAATAGCTTCGGGAGGAGCCGGTGAGATGCAGCATTTTGATGAGGTATTCAGCAGTGGCAAGGTTGATGCCGCTTTGGCTGCAAGTATTTTTCATTTCAAAGAGATTAGTATACCCGAGCTAAAAAGCTATTTGAAGCAAAAAAACATACCCGTAAGATAAATTAAAAACATTCCGCACAGGCAGTAAAATTGAAGATAAAATGTTACAACCAAATTTTGAAAAAGGCAACGGGTTACTACCCGCCATTATACAGGATTTCCACAGTCAAAAGGTGCTCATGCTGGGTTATATGAATGAAGAGTCTCTTGAAAAAACGAGGAATGAAGGAAAAGTTACCTTCTACAGCCGCTCAAAACAGAGACTATGGACAAAGGGAGAGACTTCGGGAAACTTCCTCATGGTGAAGCACATAGAGCTGGACTGCGATAAGGACACCCTCCTTATCCAAGTAATACCCGTTGGTCCGGCATGCCACACAGGGACAGATACATGTTTTGGGGACAAAGAAAATAAATCAACAGACCTGGGTTTTCTGGAGCGTACGATTCAGGAGCGTAAAGCCAATCCAAAGCCTGGATCGTATACCAATGATCTGCTGAATAAAGGAATTAACAAGGTAGCCCAGAAAGTTGGGGAAGAGGCCGTGGAGCTGGTTATTGAGGCCACAGATAACAATGAAGAGCTATTTCTCAATGAGGCTTCAGACCTGATGTACCACTACCTTGTACTACTCGCTGCTAAAGGATATGAGCTGAATGATGTGATAGATGTATTGAAAGAACGGCACAAATAAATCAGGGACATCGGTTATCTTAGCATCTGTTACAAAGGACGCAATCCATGAAAAATATACTTATCCTGGTAGGCAAATCTTTATTGCTGATGATCATTTCTGCAGCTTTTTTGGCTATTGCTACCAGGGTATTTCCTCCACCTAAAAACCATCCCGCAGGTACAGGAGCAGTCGTAGGGGTGTTGGTGGTAATCACATTTACCTCATTGCTTTATATCATTATTTCAGCCATTTGGAAAAGCAGGGAGTCTTTTTTCTTTAAAGTAGTCCTTATAACCAATTTGTTGATTGCCCTGTTTTCAATGCTATCGGTTTCGTAGCAGGTCAATATATTTTTTGCGAATTAATTTTGTCAACTACCTTACAAACTGTTTACAATTAAAATGACAATTTGGCCACACATTAAAACATAAAGATTCCCCATGTCAAAAACCAAAACTATCGACGGATATCCGTTTGAAGAGTACACCAAAGAAACCTACTCTGAGGCAGAGGTAATAGAGAGAAGCAGACAGTTTTACCAGTGGATGGACAAACGCCGGACTGTTCGTGATTTTTCTGATAAGCCTATACCCCGTGAAGTAATTGATAACATCATACTTACGGCATCGACAGCACCTTCAGGGGCACATAAACAACCGTGGACATTTTGTGTTGTATCTAATCCCGATATTAAAAAGGAAATCCGGGAAGCTGCGGAAAAAGAGGAGCATGAAAGCTATAACAGCAGGATGAGTCCTGAATGGCTGGAAGACCTCAAACCACTGCAAACCGACTGGCATAAGCCTTTTTTAGAGACTGCTCCCTATCTGATCATTGTATTTAAGAAAGCTTATGATCTTGATAACGAAGGCAATAAAAAGAACAACTACTATGTCAATGAATCGGTGGGATTAGCAGGGGGCTTTTTGCTCGCCGCCATTCACCATGCAGGCCTTGTAGCCTTAACACATACCCCCAGTCCGATGAATTTTTTAACAAAACTGCTTAACAGACCGGCTAATGAAAGGCCCGTGCTGCTTATTCCTGTAGGGTATCCTATGGAAGAGACGTATGTACCACAACTCAGGCGAAAATCATTGGATGAGGTGGCAGTTTACTATTCGTAAATAATACTCGCTCTACTTATTTGTAATCAACTCAGGATTTCAAAGGTGAGTGGTGGTCTGTCGGGGGACAGACCAGGGAGAGGGACAATGAAGGGGCAGCCCTTGGAAAACTACTGCTGACAGAACTTAACAACGGCTTTACTAAACTTCCGAAAGTTTAGTAAAGCTCTCTGTTCCGTGCCACTTATTGAGATAATACTATTCCCTCCTCCCCGCATTTATATAAATCAATTTCTCCATTCACATGGCATAATCAGCAGATTACATATTGCTTATTGTTAAAATTCGGGTGAATACATACCTTTAGTTTATTCACCAAAATTATAGCTTATGAAATTATTTAAACTCCTGCTCGTGCTTATGCTTGCAGGTATAATAGCCTGTCAGCAGAAGACAGAACAAAAAGCCGAAGAAACTACCGAACAAAAGGATTCGGTTCAGTTAAAGGCACTTCTCTCCAATTACCACGATGAAAGGTTACAGTTTTACCCTCTGGAAGCAACTTTCGCCGGAGACAACCGGTATAACGATACGCTTCCCAACAATATATCGCAAGAGTATCTCAACAAACTGGAGGCATTTTACTCCAAATACAAGAACCAGCTTCAGGAACTTGACCGTGGACAGCTTTCCGAAAACGAGCAAATGAGCTATGATATCCTGATGTGGGAGTGCGACATTAACCTGGAATCTTTTAAATATCCTGCTCACCTCACTCCCATTGATCAGTTCTGGAGCTTGCACATCAGTATGGGCCAGTTGGCCAGTGGTGCCGGAGCCCAACCGTTTAAGACGGTAGAAGATTACAACAACTGGTTAAAGCGGCTGGATGACTTTACGATTTGGTGCGATACAGCTATTGCCAACATGAAACAAGGCATAAAAACCGGTTGGGTGCTTCCTAAATCCCTGACTGCAAAGGTGATACCTCAAATGGCTGACCTGGATCACGGGCCGACAAGTGAGCACCTTTTCTATTCTCCTATAAAACTTCTTCCCGAGGAGTTTTCTGATGAAGACAAAAAGCAACTGACCGAAAAATATCAGATTGTGTTGGAAGATAAGGTGATCCCTACTTTTAAAAGGTTGCACGACTTTCTGAAAAATGAATATTTACCCGCATGCAGGGAGACTGCCGGAGCACATGCACTCCCCAACGGGGAAGAATACTATGCCTTCCGAATAAAGCAGTACACTACAACCACAAAATCTGCTGAGGAAATTTTTGAACTGGGCAAAAGTGAAGTAGCGAGATTGCTCTCAGAGATGGAGAAAGTAAAGGAGCAGGTCGGCTTTGAAGGAGATATCATGGCCTTTTTCGAACATGTGAGAGCAAGGAAAGAGTTGATGCCGTTTACTTCGCCTGATCAGGTAATAACTCATTTCAATGAAATACATGAACGCATGAAGCCTCAGCTTAAAGAACTGTTTGACCTGGTACCCAAAACACCTTTTGAAGTAAGGCGTACAGAAGCATTCAGAGAGGCCTCTGCAAGTGCAGAGTACAATCCGGGATCATTGGATGGTACACGTCCGGGTATCTTTTACGTTCCTATTCCTGATGTATCCAAATATAACCTGTTCTCAGACGAGTCATTGTTCCTGCATGAGGCCATCCCCGGTCACCATTACCAAATCTCCTTACAGCAGGAAAATGAGAACCTCCCTGAATTCAGACGCACTTTATGGTACAGTGCATACGGAGAGGGCTGGGCGCTTTACAGTGAATCACTGGGCAAAGAGCTTGGCCTGTACACTGATCCATACCAGTATTTCGGTATGCTGAGCGCTGAAATGCACCGGGCCATCAGGCTGGTGGTAGATGCAGGTATGCATGCCAAAGGCTGGACAAGGGAGCAAGCCATTCAGTATTCACTGGAAAATGAGGCGGAATCGAAGGAAAGTATTACTTCTGAAATTGAGCGTTATATGGCTATGCCGGGGCAGGCTTTATCTTACAAAATGGGTCAGTTGAAGATCATAGAGTTGAGGAACAAAGCAGAAGAGGCACTTGGTGACAAATTCGATATCAAAGAATTCCACAACAAAGTGCTGGAATCAGGATGTGTGCCTTTAGCCGTTCTGGAGAAAAAAATAGACCGCTGGATCTCTGAATAATTTACTTAGTTCACCGTTTCCTGGTTGCCGGGAAACGGTGATTTTTTTCACCCTCCTCCTACACGCATTTTATATTTAAAACCTGCCCCTGACAAATATTTTGACATACAAAAAGAAAATGCTTTTCATACTTATTGAAAGCACTCCCTAATCTTTTTTCAAAAATTTCGCAAATGATTCCAACCATTTACTATTCTCTCTGTACTATTCAATTGTGTGCGCACCGGTAATGATTTGAAACATTTAGAAACTCAACTAACACAAAAATGAAATTACTAACACAAGTTAATAAATGGTGGGTTGTATGTGCCCTGGCCCTTTCCTATCAGGCATGTGATGATGTCAATAGCGATGTGATGCCGCCACAGGAAGAAATAGATCAGGCAAAAGATGTGAACATGAGGCTAAAGGAAAACAGCCCTGTAATTATTGACCTTGTCCGGGCTGCTAACCTTACCGGAGATGGTACTTTCAGCATTTCGAGAACGGCTGGAAAGGGATCAATTGAATTGCTAAAATCGGCCTTATTAAAATATACACCGAATCAGGATTTCGTAACCGGGTCGGATGACGCAGAATATCAAGTATGTGTAAATGGCATATGTGACAAAGGGATTATCGCTTTCAAATTCGATACAGAGAGCGATTCGTGCTTCATTTCTGCAAACTACGACAGAGTGGAAGCCCTGCCCACCGACCAGCAGGTGGTGATCCCGGTGCTGCAAAACGACAGCTCATGCTACGAGCAATTTGATGTAAGTACGCTTAACATCGTAGAGCATCCGCATTCGGGAGAAGCCGTAGCTACAGATGGCCTTATTTTCTACTACCCTTCGGGCAGCTACAGTGGCACCACACAGATCATTTATGAAGTCGCCACAAGGGAGAATCCGGATATCTTTTACTATGGCCTTGCAGAGGTTGTTTTAAATGACTCTGTTGCAGAAATCGAAGTTCATTCAGATTCCATAGCTTACACTTATCAAGAATACCTTGCCGCACTGCACCCTACATATCAAAGCCTCGACTTTAATCTGGATCAGATTTTAGGCAATGATGAACTTGACAGCATCCCTTACAATCAATTGAATATTAGTATAACCGGCCAACCAATGCATGGCACTGCTAAGTATTTCTCACTGGAGATGTTCAGGTTTACACCAGACCAATCGTTCAACGGGTATGACAGCTTTACTTACAAAGTATGCTACAATGGCCAATGCAGCACTGGTACTGTGTATATCATAGTTACAGGCTTTGGAGCCACAACCGGAATACAGGCCTATGACGACCAGTTTACCTATACGCCTGCCGAATTTGAGCAGGTAGTGTATAACTCAGGTGACGGGATAGCATTAGATCTTTATTATGACAATATATTGATGAACGACAGCCTCAATGGTGCAGGCATGTTTGATGTCAACGCTTACATTGTAAACCAGCCTCAGCACGGCCAGGTAATATATTACGACCGGGAGCTCTTCCGGTACTTGCCAGATCAGGGTTATGAGTTTACAGGTACAGACAGTTTTTCATATAAAATATGCGACAACGACGGTTGTAGTGAAGCCACTGTGACCATAACTGTTCAATAAATTTAAACCGTAAACAAGCCCTGAGATAACCAACAATGGCCATAAGGAATTATGGCCATTGATACGCCCCATGGAAGAAGATCTTATAATTGGCTGTAAAAAACAAGACCGAAAGGCCCAGGAAGCTCTGTACCATAAGTATTCAGGCAGGGTAATGGGCGTTTGTAAACGTTATGCAAATACTATGGATGATGCCAATGACATCTTTCAGGAGGCATTTATCAATATTTTTAGCTCACTGAAAAAACCGAGAACAGTAAAAATCGAGTCATTGGAAGCATGGGTAACCAGGATCAGTGCCAATGTAGCTGTTAACTACTATCATAAAAACAAAAAATACCTGAACCATGTACCCGCTGAAAGTGCACTGCACAAAATTGATGAGGAAGAATACGGGCATATACTTGGCAGGTTGCGTGGCCAGGAACTTTTGCAGCTCATAGGTGGATTGCCAACTGGTTGCAAGCACGTATTTAACCTATACGCTATAGAAGGCTATTCCCACAAGGAGATTGCGGAGATCATGGATATCTCGGAAGGTACATCCAAATCTCAGCTTTCACGCGCGAGGGATATAATAAAGTCGAAATTAAAACTGCTAGATCATGTCAAATACAAAAGGGTCGTCTGAAAACGAGGACTTTAACAAGTATTTTAAAGATAAACTGGAGCATTGGGAAGATGAACCTCCTGTAGATGGGTGGAAATCCATTGAAAATGTACTGGATAAAAAGCAGGCCAATCTTACCAAATGGTATACCGCTGCGGCAGTGTTGCTACTGCTGGCCCCTGCTTTGTACTTCCTGTTCTCGTCTAAGTCATCTTCTCAAAAAGAAGTAGCAACTGAACTATACGGCAGTAGCACCGAGGACAATATTGCGATACTTCAAACGGAAGATGCCAATTCAGCTTCATGCATTGAGATACCTAAGACCAACTGTGATCAGGATTTTCAGGATAAAGAACAAGGTCTAGCAACAACAAAGTATGAACGTGACACTTTCGGTCAAACTGATACTGAAAATTCTAATTCAGCAATCCAAAAAGAGCTTATCACTAACATTTCTGAATCCGGGTCGGTAGCCCAAAGAAGCAATGACAATAATAAGACTAAGCTTGAGGGTACTCGTGAAAAATCACTCAAGGAAGATGAAGGAGTCACCCATCAGCCTGCTGCTACGGGCTCCGAAGCATACAGCCAGGAAAGCCATGCAGAAAGTATGAACGTTAAAACATTTACATCAGAAACAAACGCAAATAATGCCAATGAGCAAACCTATGATAAAGCAGTTGCCGATGTAAAGACTGGCGCTACAAACGGCAGGGACAGGATGAGTTTATACATTGAAGATACACCAACAAACAAACTTCATGAGACTACCGAAAAAGCGTCGGAGAATCACGATAGACAATTCGAAAAATCAAATGGTAACAGCCAGGAAATTCGCACATTCACTGACCGGTCAAATATGGCCCAAAGCCTGACACCTGACCTGCATGATGATGATGCTAATGAATCCAATGCAGAAGATAAGAAGAAACTTATCGAAAAGGCTGATGATGAAAGCTTACCCGCAGACTCCCATACTGCACTAAAGAACAGTAATATTGTAAAACCCGACCGGAATAAACACACCTCAAAAACAGGTAGTAAAAAACCAAAGAGCGAAGCATTAGACAGTGCATCAACCGTTGAAACAGAGAAAAAGATATTGGTTAAAAAGAAAGAAAAAACAGCTCCATTCCAAGACAACAAAAAAAGAAACGGTAGCTCTAAATGGCACTTCCAACCAGAGATCGGCACGTTCTATACCTTTAAAAAAGTAAACCCTGCTAAAGACATGATCTATATCACGGGCTTTGAAAATGAAAACGAGATGTCGTTCAAAAACGCAGGATACCAAATTAGCCTCAAACTCAGGCGCGAAGTGCTGCAAAACACCACCATTACCACCGGGATAACCTGGCAAATGATCAATGAGTACTCCAATTATAATTTTTATAACATCATAGCTGATAGTGTGGAAGTTACTCAGGTACAAGACGATTCATTCGACGTAATTACTTACTCTAATGAAGCCAATAACGAGGTACATAACACCGTGCAGTATGCGGGCCTCAGCCTGGGCGTTATCCAAAGGGTTAAATTTCTGCGCCGGGAGTATAATCTGACGGCAGGTGTTAGTCTGTTGAAGTCGATATCTCATAAATATAGTGAGAATGAATACCGGCACACATTCGATGCGAAAAGCACATTGATTTCTGTAAGAGGTGGTCTGGAAAAAGTTGTTTCTCTCACTCCGTATTGGTCATTTACTGTCACTCCTTATGTAGAACAAACTTTTAGCTCCATCTATACCAATAGCACTTATCGGCTCAGTCCATTAAAAATTGGTTTGGACATTGGTTTGCTCATACCTACAGGCAGGAAGTAAGAATGCCCGTGCTACTTTTATGGTCGGCACGGGCTTCTTTATTTTATATCTCGGTCAGTCAATCATCTCTGCAAAATCCTCTACATCAAAACGGATATCATCCTCCCCTATCTGATCAAACGGATTTTCCAGGTGCCCCTGTATGTTATCGAGACTGACGAGAATAAAGCTAAACATGATCGGCATCATATAATCCAGGCCTGCTGAGTATTGCTGGGCTATGGAAGCAAAATATGGAGCATACAATACGGGGAAACTATAAATAAATATTTTGCTGTAGGCCCTCAATGTGACAGGTGTACGATAATGGAGTATTACCTTCAGGTTTTCCACGGAAATAGCCAGTTTGCTGACATACTGACTAGCCCTTGACATTTCCCCTGACTGAAGGCCATACAGACGAAATTCTTTAACCAATACAGAAAGGTCAGAAATTTTATCGAAAATATATTTTTCAGCCTGTACTACCGAAGCCTTATCTGCCGTAAACAAAACACGAAGAGAAGCATAGATTTCCAGTACCTCATTTTTCACTCTCTCTTGAAAATCATTGTTTTCCTCATCCAGCCAATCACGTGAAGCATAGTAAATGGAGAGCAGGTGAGCTTTGAAATCGGCCAGTAGCCCAAGCGCCCTTTCCCTCCTTTTATAAGCACTGTCAATAGAAAATACAACAGGAAAAACTATAGCAATGCCAATTACTGTAAGTGGAAATTCTGCCAGAATTTTATAGTAACTGCAAATCCAGGTAGAAGCAATAGCCAAAAAGGTAACTATAAAAGTTTTGTAATTGATGATCAGATATAGACTTCTGAGAACTTTCATACCTATAGCTATAGACTTCATATAATATATAATATACTAAATTATGCGCTCGTTAAAAACAGAAAAATTATATTTTAGCTAAATTTTCAACGTTTTTTAACAGCAGTTTCGTCACATCATTAACATGTCCATAATTAAAGTATTACTGCATATTCTGGTTTTTAGTTTACTTACTCTTATCAGCCAGATTGGTGGTATCGTCTATTTGATATATTTACTGCTGTCCCTATTTATTGTACGGCGCATGGCAAAAGTTAAAAAGTACGGGTTTTTCAGGCTTATGCTTTTCTCAGGCATATACCTGGTTATGTCTTTGGTCATTGTGCCGTTGACAGCGCCCCTTTTTGGGCGGGTACCTTTGCCTTTATTTAACAAGCATCTTAAGCCTTTAACCATAGCCACCGTGCTACTCAACAGGCACTATGTAAAGCCTCAGTTACTGGAGGTTGCAAGGAGTACCTCCGATGAACTCAACAAAATGTATCCGGGCACGGTCACCTTTTACCTGGATGCCAACTTCCCATTTTTTAATGGTTTCCCGCTCATTCCACACCTGAGCCATAATGATGGAAAAAAGCTCGACCTGGCTTTTCACTACCTGCGGCAAAGCAATGGCGAATACACACCACAACATCCATCCCCTATTGGCTACGGGGTTTTTTCCGGTCCTTTGAAAGATGAGCAAGATCAACCTGAGAGATGTGAAGAACAGGGTTTCTGGCAATATAGTTTTATGGAACAAATCGTACCACAGTGGAACAAGGATAAGTTTATATTGGATAACCGCAGAACCAAAAGCCTAACCGTGCTATTAGCCTCACACAACTCCATAGAAAAGATATTTATTGAACCTCATTTAAAACAAAGGCTTGGCCTGTCTTCCCCAAAAATAAGGTACCATGGCTGCCGGGCCGTACGGCATGATGATCATATTCATATACAGGTAAAATAATATAAACCTGACTGCCAGTATGCCGTAGAACATATTTTGACTGAAACAATATAAATTTTCAAGACACCAATGATTATGAAACAGCTTTTTAACACGCAATTTGCTTCAACCTCGCATGTATGGCTATTGATCCTCCGGATTTCTGCAGCATCGTTTATGCTTACCCATGGCTATCCAAAGCTTATGACTTTAATTGAAGGAGGGGAAATTGCTTTCTATGATTTTTTAGGATTAGGAATGACAGCCTCTTTGGCCCTGGCCGTGCTCGCTGAGTTTGTTTGCTCTATTTTATTGATCCTTGGCTTAGGTACCAGGCTTGCGGCATTGCCCCTGATCATTACCATGCTGGTAGCGGCCTTCGCCGTCCATGCAGATGATCCGTTTGGCAAGAAAGAGTTTGCCTTGCTTTACCTGCTAATATTTGCTACCATTCTTGTATTTGGAGCTGGAAAATATTCTGTTGACCGGTTTATGGAAAAGAAATAACCCGAATAATTAGAAATTTTCCTTTATCAAAATCATTAGTTGTTTTAATTTCGTGCATTAAAAATTTCAACAAGGATTATATACCATGGGAAGAGCGTTTGAATACCGAAGGGCAGCTAAAGAAAAGCGTTGGGACAAGATGTCCAAATTGTTTCCTAAACTAGCCAAGGCCATAACTGTAGCTGCTAAAGAGGGTGGAACTGACCCGGAAATGAATGCCAAGCTAAGAACAGCCATTCAAAATGCCAAAGGTCAGAACATGCCTAAGGACAATATAGAGGCTGCAATAAAAAGAGCCGATGGCAAAGATGCCGATGCATATGTAGAAGTAAACTACGAAGGCAAAGGCCCTCATGGCGTTTTGGTGTTTGTAGAATGCGCTACTGACAACACCACCCGCACCGTAGCCAACGTAAAGTCATATTTCAATAAAGCCGGAGGTAGCCTTGTACCCACAGGATCCCTTGAATTTATGTTTTCCCGTGATGCTGTATTTGAGTTTGAAAAAACAGCAGAAATGGATATAGAAGAAATGGAGCTTGAGCTTATAGATGCCGGCATGGAAGAGATTGAGGAGAAAGATGGCGTTGTGTATGTTTACGGGGATTATACCAATTTCGGAACACTTTCAAAAGCCCTGGAAGATATGGGTATTGAGGTAAACAAAGCATCACTTCAGCGAAACCCCAACTCCCCGGTAGAGTTTACCGAAGAGCAAATGGAGGACATAGAAAAAATGCTTGATAAGATAGAGGATGATGACGACGTTCAGGCCGTTTTCACCAATATAGCCTGAGCTTTTGATTGAGTCTGATTTTGCATAAATTGTTTTATGCAAAATCATAAAAACCAACCTCAGCAACAATTCAGGGTTATTAAATTAATCTATACATCAATGGCATTAGCCATTGTACTCTTTGCATTAGCTGTATTAATCATTAATTACGTACAGCTAATGCAACCTGACTCCTTGGCCAAACAGGACTTACAAATATTTACGTATATCAGTGCTGCAATGGTTCTGCTATCCATGCCCATGAGCATGATACTCTTTGCCAAATTCATAAAAGGAATAAAAGGAAGTAACAGGGCATTAAATGAAAAGCTTACAACATATCAAACAGCCCTGCTTATAAAAGCGGCTATTCTCGAGCTTCCTGCCATGTTTGTGTGTGTAAATGTATTGCTTACCGGCAACCTGACAGTTCTGTTGCTAATCCCCCTTGTTCTGTTCATCTTCTTTATCAACAAACCTTCACTTTTCAGGCTGGAGAGCGACCTTGAGCTTACACGTGATGAGATAGAGCAGCTTAGAGGTTAAAATATAATATCAGCATATTCGCCATTAGTGTAGGTTTTACAGGAAAGCTTACCTTTTAAAGCATCTGGCTTGAACATGGACTTGCCTAACAACATACGGACACACTCCTGAATACCCTCCGTGATCGACGGATGCGGATGCACACACTCAGCCAGCTCATCTATGCCTTTATCCATACTTATAAGTAAAGCAACCGCCTGGATGGCGCTGGAAGCGTGATTGCCTACCACACGCATTCCTAATATCTTCATATCCTCATTATTAGTCACCAATAGCTTAATGAATCCCTGCGTATTTCGTTTGGCAATAGCTCTTGGAATACACCCATAGTCAAGAGTTACTACTTTATAGGCTATTCCTCGTTCAGCCGCCTGAGTTTCGTTCAGGCCAACCCCGGCAACCTCAGGATTGAGGAACATAATAGTAGAAATATTTTCATAGATAAGTTTACGCTTTGGCTCACCAAAGATTTTTTCCACGGCATACCGACCTTCCAGTTCTCCTACGTTAACCAAAGCAATGTCGGCCGTGATGTCTCCAACAGCATAAATATTAGATACGCTGGTTTGCGTTTCATTATCTTCGATGCCCCGCTTGCTCAATACAATATTAACACCATTCTCCCAAAGCTTTTCATAATTAGGCACTCTACCTACTGACACGAGGGCCCTTTCAACATTGAAAATTTCATGTGATCCATCGTCATATTCCAACTCATACTCCACACGACCGTTTACTATATCCATCCGGATCAACCGGGAGTTACGATGAATATGAACACCGTTATTCTCCATGTTCCGTTCTATGACTTTGACGACATCATCGTCCTCAAAAGGTAATATTCTGTCTCCTTTATCTATTAAATGAACCTTTGTTTTACCAAATCCGGAAAAAATAGTGGCAAACTCACAACCGATGACCCCGGCACCAAGTATCACCATGCTCTCGGGAAAATGACTCATCTGCTCTATGCCGTCGCTGGTAAGTATGATTTTTTCATCAATAGGAATATCAGGTAATTTCCTTGGCCTGCTTCCAGTGGCCAGCACTACATAATCAGCCCATACTACTTCGGTTTCATTTTCGCTAATAATTTCAATTTCATGGGGGGTTAAAAGCTTAGCCACGCCCACTTTATAGGTTAGCAGGTCTGCAAAGCAGGATGTGCTCAGCAAAGTCATATGCTCGTGCAGCAGGGCTTTCCTTTCTTCAACGGCCCGGTTAACTTCAGTCTGCACCTCTTTAAAGTCTATATCCGGCACACTCATATTGAAGCGTCTGAGATGTTTATGCAACATATGGGTCTCTCTGGCTATTTCCCACCATGTTTTTGACGAAAGTGCTCCGTTAGTTACACCGGCACCGCCTACATTCCCTTTCTCTATTAAGAGCACTTTTTTCTTAAAATCTATTGCCCTCATTGCCGCGGCATAGCCGGAAGGCCCCGCGCCGATAACCACCAAATCATATTTCTGCATAGTTGTAAAGCCAATTTGTTAATCTTAAATATAATAATTTATCACCCAAAAAAGGAACAAAAGCAACGAATGTAATAATTGACCGAAAAACATACATAACCCGCTCTATTTCACTGATATTCTTTATGTTATGATCATAAAATAAAAAGGGAATTTTAAACCATTATTGGAACCGGTTATACCAATTACCTCAACAACCTGACCTACAACAACTTAGCCACCTTACCGGTTACTCTTATTCAGGACAAAAAATTAAATATATTATTATTCACATTAATTTTTCCAGTCTTTAATTATTTTTAGGTTTTTATATTAAAATTATAATATTTTTTATATTTCATAAAAATATTTAGATATTTTCTATTGCAAATTATGATATTCATTTTTATAATTGCATACATAATCAAAAAAGTTTTTTAAACTAAACAATTAAAAAAAATGACTACTACAATCACTACAACACGCACAAAAGCAATTGACAAGAAGCAAGAGTTAATTGACAGGTTATTTGAGAAGAATAGCTCTGGAGAGAATAAACTTTCTTGTGTAATACCTCCATCAATTTAAGTCAGTTACCAGGTCTGAAATAGAATTATTTCAGACCTGGTTTTTACCCATTTTAAGATGACACATTATGAAAGAATTATTAAAACAGTTGGACTGTGAGGATGAAGACAAAATAATAGAGGCCTTCATGAACAGATATGATGTCTCTGCTGAAGAGGCTCAGGATATATTTAATGAAACTAAAAAGTGGTTATGGTTAGGAGCAAATTGTAAGGATTTAGACACTCATGCCCTCTTTATAGACGATTCGTTGGCCATAATAGATGAAATGTGGCATAATTTCATTCTTCATAGCAAAGCCTACTACAACTTTTGCATCAATAAATTAAAAAGAATGATCCATCACGAGCCTACGTCTCACACAGAAGCAACAAAAAGCAATAATCAATATAATCAAGACCCTGAATCATATGAAAAATTAGTAAAAAAGCAGTATAGCCTGATCTATGATCATTTAGGAAAGGACACTCTGATTAAATGGTATGATACACTAGCAAATAAGTACACGCCTGAATATATTCAATCTATAAAAAAAATATAGTCGTACATTGCTAACAGCGCTTAATACTTTTTTTATTTGATTCACAAACCTTACTTTTAGCATTTATTACCTCTAATAAATGCTAAAACATATTTTTAGACTTTTTTTTTTTGAGGAACTATGCACCGATGGTGTACGGATGGGCTTTTATTGCACTTCTCTTTTGCTTGTTTTTTAATTCAACATCGGCTCAAGACAATAAATTTCTTATAAGAAATTTTGATCGCAAGGACTATAATGCATCAGTATCAAATTGGGATATTACTCAGGATAATCGCGGCATAATTTTCATATCTAATTATGATGGTATCATAACGCATGATGCGAAGCATTGGAACCATATACCAATATTAGATAATTTGGTCGCACTATCCATTTCGAGTGACCAAAACAATAGAATTTTCGCAGGAACTCAAGGTGATTTTGGTTATTTAGAACCTGACCAAACAGGCCGTTTGTCTTACCACTCATTAGCAAATGGTATACCAGAAAAGCTCAAACTAAATGGATTTTGGAGAATTATTACAACATCAAAAGCGGTTTATTTTCAATCTTCCGAACTCCTTGCCAAATGGGAAAATGGAAGGTTAATTTTTTGGAAAACTACAGAAAATAAACCATTCAGGTATATTTTCAATATCAACGACACACTATATACAACTAAACATGGTGTTGGAATACAAAAAATTATATCAAATGACCTTAATACCTTAAAAAACTCAGACAAACTAGTTGAACAGAGTATTCATCTGATTTGCAAAGAAAACAAAGATTTTCTAGTTGGGGCCCAAACAGGTTTTTTTATTTATGACTCAGCGAGAACTTATAAAATCAAATCTCCTGACTTTCTTAATAACAATAAGCTATTTACTTCCAAAAGAATTACAAACCACGACTTTTCATTTGCTTTAGGAACGCTAACCGGAGGCTTATTCTTTCTTGATAAAGACCTCAATTTACTTTATCGATTAGGTAAGGACAATGGTCTTCCTAGTGATGTAGTTAGAAACTTTTGCTTTGATAGTAGTCAAAACCTTTGGGTTGCAACATATGAAGGCATTTCGTATACCGAAATTGTGTCCCCACTAATGTTTTGGAATACGCAAGACATTCCGGGGGTCCCTAATTCAATTCTTCGTCATAATAAAAGCATTTATGTAGGATCTTCTGAAGGAATCTACCGCTTAAATAATAATAAAAGTATTCAGATTAAAGATTTAAATAGCAATGTTTGGGATATCTGTACTTATGACTCCACAGTCATTATTGGCTCTCAAGATGGGCTATTTGGGTTATCAAATGAAATGCCATATGAAATAAAAGATTATTCTGGAGTTACTGCTTTATTGCCCATTAAAAATCTTTACATCCCTCATCTTACTGTTGTCCATAGTCAGGGTATTTCTGTATTAGTCAATAACAACAGCACTTGGGATGAGGTAAAAAACATAAAAATAGCAAGCCCAACCTGTAGAAGCTTATCACAAGATAAAAATGAAAATCTTTGGATAAGTGCCAAATTCAGGGGCATCTATCGCATAGACAATCTGTTTTCAAATAAGCTATCACATGTAATCAAATACGACACCACATCCGGCCTCCCTGACATCAACGAAATCAAAATTATCAAAAAAGACGATCAACTTCTTTTCACTACCAGCAAAGGATTCTACAGGTATAATGAACAAACTAACCGCTTTGAGCCGGATAGCTCCATTCTTAAAGAACGCATTAACATTAACAATATAGTTGAAGACCAATATGGCAACTACATTATTTCTGTTATTGATGAAACCAGGAAAACTCATGTAGAAATACTAAAAAAGGTCGGCAACGAATATGTCAGGGATTACATACCTTTTCGAAGGCTTCCTGAAATGGAAATTACAGCCATCTACCCGGAAGGTGACTACATTTGGATAGCCGGTGGGGAGGGCTTGTTCAGATTTGATCGTAACGTAGAAAAAGACTACACCATCCCCTTCAATACGCTGGTTAGTCAGGTGAGTGTGAGGGATTCAGTAATATTCTACGGCAATTATTATGACCCGTCAGACACTACAGGAGTCCCTCCGATCATACTGGACCAGCCGGAAATTTTTAAGCCTAAGTTGGAGTTTGAAGATAATAGCCTGACATTTAATTTCAGCGCCGCTTTCTACGAAGCTGCTGAAAGAACACTTTATAGTTACTACCTTGAAAATAACGAGGAAACCTGGTCAAAGTGGTCTACAAATACAACAAAAGAATACAACAACCTCAGCGCAGGTACCTATACCTTTCATGTTAAGTCTAAAAACATTTACGATACAGAAGGTCGGGTAGCTTCTTATGAGTTTACCATTCTGCCGCCCTGGTATCAAACCGGTTGGGCTTACTTTCTGTTTAGTGTACTTGCAATCCTTTTTGTATGGCTTATAGCCTTGCTGTATACATACCGTGTACGTATGCAGCGCAGGCGGCTAAAGCTCATTGTGGCAGACCGGACTTATGAGGTTATCTCACAGAAAAAGGAAATTGAGAGACAAAAAGACCTGCTACAGCTTCAGTTTGAGAAGATCAGCAAGCAAAAGGACAGTATCGAGGAGAAGAACAGCAAACTTCAGCATGCTCAACAAGAAACACAAAATGCCAATGAAGCTCTCCAAAAATTGAATACACATCTTGAAAAAGAAGTAGAAAAGAGGACTGAAAAAATAAAATCAACACTCCATCAGTTGCAGCTTAAAAACAAAGAACTGGATACTTTCATTTACAGAGCCTCTCACGACCTTGAGGGCCCTATAAGCAGGATAAGCGGACTTTCGGCACTTGTTAAAATGACATTCCCTAAAGGTGTGGATCAGCAGTATATTGACCTGATTGAGGTAACAGCAAAGAACATGAAAGTACTTATCTCTAAACTCACCCAGGTGCATAACCTGCACAATGCAAAAGTAAAAAACGAACTCATAGATGTTACAGAATTAATCGCCTCCATTACCGAAAGCCTGCAACATCTCGAAAATGGCTGCTCTATTAATTATAAATTTGACATACCGGCGGAAACCAAAATATTTGGGGATATTGATCTTCTGACCATCGTTCTTCAAAACATTATAGAAAATGCGCTGGTATTCCGCAAACCTCGTTACGATGAACATCAGGTTGGTATCAGTGTCAAGAAAATCAATGACTTAGCCTATATAACTGTACTTGATAATGGTACGGGTATACACGCTGACCATATCGATAAGGTGTTTGATATGTTCTACCGCGGAACAAATCAATCGCTGGGGAGCGGATTGGGCCTTTACCTTGCTAAAATGGCTATAGAGCATTTGGAAGGTCACATAGAAGTTAGAAGCGAATTGCACAAATTCACTGAATTCACTGTCATCATTCCGCAATGATCAGGTAATATTACCTGGCAAAATCACTTCGAAAGTGGTACCGGCTTCATCACTTTTAACCAGCTTTACTTTCCCCCGTAACACTTTAGCCGCCGTTTGTGCAGTATACAATCCTAAACCAGTACCCCGGATGTTATCCTGGCCAACAAAAAACATGTCAAATATCTTATCAGCTACATTTTTCGATATACCCGTACCATTGTCTGTTACTTCTATTGATGCATTGTTTTTATCCTTTCGGTTACAGTTTACCTTTACCTTGTGTGTTCCATGATCTTTTCGAAATTTCAAGGCGTTCTCCAAAAGGTGATAGAGTATTATTTCTACGGTATCTTTATCTGAATACAGCCTGAAGTCATTTGAAATTTCAATTTGAATATCAACAACCTTTGAACCTTCCGGCAAGAGGCGTTTTAATACTTTGTCAATAACCTGTTCTATGTCAATTTCATTAATGTTTAACTCTGCGGCTTTTAATCTTACAATATTGAGCAGGCGGTAAAACACATCGTTCATCTCATTGGCTGTCTGATTAAGCAGATTAACCAATTCCAAAATGCGATCGTCTGTGGTTTCCAATGAAATGAGATAACTTAGCCCCTGAAGCCTTGCTATTGGCCCTCTAACATCATGAACAGACCTGTAAATGAAAGTATCCAACTCTTTATTTACACTTAACAGATCCTTGTAGGCTTTTTTAAGCTGCTCTGTACGCTCCTCCACCAGGTCTTCCAGGTGGAGGTTGATTTTATGAAGTTCTCTGTTCTTGTATTCTATCTGCTCCTGCTGAACTTCTATGGCTTCCTTCTGAGCCTCAATCTCTTCTTTTTGATGCACCACTTCAGAGGTTCTCTCATCCACCAGCCTGGCCAGTTCGTACTGAGCTCTTTTTAACGACTTAATCCTCAGGTTATAAACCAGTACCCCAACCAGAACTATCAATAGTAATGTCCCTGCTATGAATATATTGGTTTCATAAAAAGCAGGTTTTATATAGAATGACACCGACACTCCATCATCATTCCAGACTCCATCACTATTGGCCGCCACTACCTTGAATGTATATCTCCCATAGGGCAGGTTGGTATAACTGGTCTCTCTCTTTGCTTTCGCATTTTGCCATTGATCATCAAAACCAATCAGTTTATACTTATACTCGATATTCTCCGGTGACACATAACTTAAGGCAGAAAATTTGATCGTAATCCGTTGCTTTCCAGATGGAATGCTAATACTGCTGTCGAGGCCAATTTCATTACCGTCCACGAAAAACTCCTCGATTACAACGGGCGGTTTTCCATCGTTGATCTTTATATTTGAAGGATCTATACTTTCTATACCGTTGTTGGTAGCAAGATACAAGGTACCATCGGGAGCTTTCAGACTGGTGGCAGATGAGGTGGCAGCCGTTGATTTCAAGCCATCTTTTTGCGAATATACAACCGGATCGACCCATGATATTTTGCCATCTGCCAAATCATTCAGCTCTTGTTCAGATACCTTGAATACTGTTATGTTTTTTTGGTTAGTAGTAATCCAAAAATATCCTTGATCATCTTCAAGTATCTGAAAAACAGTATTGCTAACAAGCCCTTGTGCCGTGGTCAGTCCTGTAAATTCTCCGTTTTTATACCGTGTCAGTCCTGCATTGCCACATAACCACATGGCTCCATGATCATCAAAGTACGTTTTAAAAACAAAGTCACCCGCCATACCATCCTTGGCAAAATAGCTGGTAAATCGTCCATGATCAAACCGGTTGAGTCCATTACGGGTTCCGACCCAAATTACTCCCGCACTATCCTCCTCTATGCTCATGATATATTCGTGCGAAAGGCCATCTTTAACGGAGTAATATTTAAATTTCTCTTCAGAGATCACAGTTATGCCATTAGTTGTACCTACCCATATATTGCCTTTAGAATCCTCATAGGTCAGCCTCACGTTATCATGAATAAGGCCATTTTTAGTGGTGTAAAGTTTAGACTTACCCTCCTTATACTTCAGCAGAAAATTCAGGGTTGACACCCAAAGATTTCCCTTACTATCCAGCATACCACTTTTAAAACTGGTGACAGGTACATCGTAATTAAGATCAAAACGCTCAAAAGAATTATCATTTATATTCAGGAGGTTGATGCCATCCTGTTGTATTACGATAAATGTACTATCAGTTTTTTGAAGAATACCATGGACCACATAAGATCCATGCTCGTTGGACATAAGGCTTGAGTAGTTCGTAAATTTTCCATCCCAAAGTTTATATAATCCGTTTCTGTAAGTACCTAACCACAAATTCCCTTCCCTGTCACTGGCTATGGAGGTGATGTCCTGTCCAAATAGCGGGTGCGAAGTTGAAAAATGAGAAAACTCACCTTCATTAATCCGGCTAAACCCCTTGTATGAACCTACCCATATTACTCCATTATTATCCACAACAGAAGAAGTTACATAGTTATTTTGCAGGCCGTCATCAATTGTAATGTTTTCTATGGTGCTATCGGCTCTAATAACAGACAGTCCCATATCAGTACCTACCCATATGCTACTTTTTTCAGCCTTTACATAATTAATAATGTTACTGACGAGGCCCTGCTCCACTGTATATCTGCCAACAATATCACTCCCTGAAAACCGAAAAACACCTGTATCAACGGTACCAGCCCAAATGTGATTATTTTCATCACAGGTAATGCTTTTCAGTTCCTTCGATTTCAGTTCTTCAGGAGTATTGTCATTAATGAAGCTTTCTCCCTTTTGGTAATACAGGCCATTGCTGGTTGCCACCCAAATTCTCCCGGTTGTATCCTGCACTATCTCCTCCACAAAATTACTTGGCAAACCATGTTCCGTTGTATAAGTCCGCACTTTCTCACCATCAATAGAAGTTACACCACCACCACTGGAAGCAGCCCATATCACTCCTGCTTTGTCCTCATAGATATGAGTATAAGAGTTGTTAATAATTTCTGGAGCATTAAAAGAATTGAATGTATAGAATTCTATACCATTAAAACGGGTAATACCACCATATGAAACAAACCAGATATAGCCGCTTTTAGCCTGAATGATATGTATGATGGAATTAACTGGCAGGCCATCCTCACTTTTCCAATGATCAAAATTATATTGATCGAGCTTTTTATAAGGCCTTAACTCATTTTGGGCAAACAGCCAGCCACTTGAAATCCATACGATCAAGACAAAACAGCCGACTGACTTAGACAGAGAGTCTACCACATTATGAGCTTAATGATTTAAGTTACTCACGAATATATTCATGAGCTAAATTGTAATATCATCATTTTAGACCATTAGGTCAAGTAAGGGCTCAGATAAAAATCATGTATGAGAGAGCTCTTTACAGGCTCTCTCTAAGTTCAAAAACTTTTCTGATCTTATTAACCAGCTTTGCTGAATCCCTGAAATTGAGTGTTTGCTGACCATCTGAAAATGCTTCGTTTGGTTTTTCATGGGTTTCATAGATCACCCCGTCGGCCCCGGCCATGATACAGGCTAACGCAACAGGTTCAACATAATCGCGGATACCAATACCGTGCGATGGATCAGCAATTACCGGCAGATGCGTCTTTTCTTTTAGAATCGGAATGGCATTAATATCCATGGTGTTTCTGCTGGCCCGTTCGTACGTCCTAATGCCTCTTTCACATAGCATCAGGTTTTCATTACCGGCTGAAAACACATATTCGGCAGAATATAACAGTTCATCTATCGTACCGGAAATTCCTCTTTTAATGAGTACAGGCTTGTCCACTTTGCCCAATTCATCCAATAAGTTAAAGTTCTGGGTATTTCTGGCACCTACCTGGTACACATCAATATAATCGTACATCTCTTCAATCTGCGATACCTGCATTACTTCGGTAATAATTTTTATACCGGCTTCACGTGCAGCTTTATACCATTGTTTTAACCCTTCAATTCCAAGGCCGCGGAACGAGTAAGGAGAACTTCTTGGTTTGTAGACACCACCTCTCATTATTCTTACATCATTGGCCTTAAGATGTTCAATGGTCTTATTGATCTGCTCCTCGCTTTCAATTGAGCATGGGCCGGCCATTATTGCCATATCACCTTCGGAGATAACAACTCCGTCTCCCAGATCAATACTGGTAGGATTAACTTTCCACTTTCTGGATACAAGCTTGTAGTCATCTGAAACGATATGGATATCTGAAATCCCCGGTATCTGCCCTATTTCACGGATATCGAACTCACTCTTCCCAATCCCAATGATATAATCTCCTTTTTGGGTGTTAACCTCAGTAGTCTTGTATTTCAGGTCATTGACCTTCGCTATGATCTTTTGCTTTTTATCTTGAGGAAGGCCGGTTTGTAATTGTATAATCATTGGTTCAATGCTTTAATGTCTTTAACAAATGTTTTAATCTCCTCTTTTAAGTCAGTTGCTGCCTGCAACAGTTTAATGAAAGCACTGCCTATAATAGCTCCATTACTGTAAGAAGAGGCCACTTTGAAAGTTTCATGATTGGATATACCAAAGCCAATAAGCAATGGGTTCTTCAACTGCATGTTTTGTATGCGCTCAAAGTATTTACGCTGCTGCTCGCCAAACAGGTCTTTAGCCCCTGTTACACTGGCAGAAGACACCATATAGATAAATCCATCCGTATGCTCATCGATCAGCCTGATTCGGTTTTCCGAGGTCTGCGGCGTAATCAGGAAAACATTTTTAAGGCCGTGTTCTGCAAAGATGTTTTTATACAGTGCCAGGTACTCCGCCATCGGTAAATCCGGGATTATAAGCCCATCTACTCCGCAACGCTCACATTCAGAGCAAAACTTGTTTATACCGAATTGCAGCACAGGATTGATATATCCCATCAGTATGACGGGTATGGAGACTTTCTCTCGCAACGCAGCGAGTTGGTCAAATAACAGGCGTATGCTCATGCCATTGTCCAAAGCCCTTTTATTACTCTCCTGGATCGTTGGTCCGTCAGCTACAGGATCGGAAAAGGGCATTCCTATTTCAATGATATCTGCTCCGGCCTCTTCGAGGTACTGCGCTATTCTCAACGTATCATTCAACTGAGGAAAACCAGCTGTATAATAGATCGAAAGTACCTCACGCCCGTTTGACTCAAACAATTCATTTATTCTATTGGAAGTTTTTGTATTCATTATTCAGGTTGTTAATAGATCATAAATGTTTCAATATTCAATATTTGCCCCACTTGATGTAGGTGTCCAGGTCTTTATCACCGCGACCCGATAAATTGACCACGACTATATCGTTGGGTGCAAGTTTCAATTTATCCAATGCAGCAAGGGCATGTGCCGACTCTATGGCCGGAATGATCCCCTCCAACCTGCTCAATTCAATACCAGCGTGCATAGCTTCTTCATCACTTGCATTTTCAAACTTTACCCTTCCAGTTTCAAACAGATGTGCATGCATCGGTCCTATACCAGGGTAATCAAGGCCTGCAGATATGGAATAGGGCTCAATCACCTGACCATCTTCCGTTTGCATAAGCAAGGTTTTACTTCCGTGGAGTACACCTGCTTTACCCAATGCTGTGGTAGCAGCGGACTCTCCACTGTTTACGCCCTTGCCTGCCGCTTCCACGGCTATCAAATTAACCGGTTCATCGTCCAGAAAATGATAAAAGGCACCTGCCGCGTTACTTCCTCCTCCCACACATGCAATCACGTGATCCGGGAGCTGACGCCCTTCCTCCTGCTCCAGTTGCAGCCTGATCTCTTCACTGATCACACTTTGAAAACGGGTGACCATATCCGGGTAAGGATGCGGCCCCACCACAGAACCGATTATGTAATGTGTATCCAGCGGATTGTTAATCCAGTGACGCATGGCCTCGTTGGTAGCATCTTTAAGGGTTTGGCTGCCACATGTAGCCGGTACAACCTCAGCGCCGAGTATTCTCATGCGCTCTACATTAGGCTTTTGCCTGGCCATATCTACCTTGCCCATATACACTATACATTCCAGCCCCATAAGGGCACATACGGTAGCAGTAGCCACTCCATGCTGCCCGGCTCCTGTTTCTGCTATTATTTTGTTTTTACCCAATTTCTTTGCCAGTATAATCTGCCCGATCGTGTTATTTACTTTGTGTGCACCGGTATGGCAAAGGTCTTCTCTCTTCAGATAGATCTTTGTATTATATTTTTCCGACAGCCTTTGTGCATAAAATAAAGGAGTAGGCCTGCCCACATAATCCTTAAGCAGCTTTCTGAATTCATTTTGAAACTCGTCGGCCGCTATTATTTGCAAGTATTTTTCCCTCAGTTCCTCAACATTGGGGTATAGCATTTCCGGTATATACGCTCCGCCGAACTGACCGTAATAGCCTTGTTCGTCCACAGCATACCTTTTCTTCTCAATAGTATTTTTCAATATGTCAGACATAATTATTGCATTTGCTCTTTAAGTTGTTTGATAAGTTCAGTATTCTTGAGCCCGGGACTGATCTCAAACTGGCTGTTGATGTCAATAGCGTAAATATCCAGATCGTCTAATTCCTCAAGCTGACGAATATTCTCCAGGGTTAAACCTCCACTCAAAATGACAGGTTTGGGCAGATCCAGCCCCTTCAGCACTGTCCAATCAAAGGTCACACCGTTACCTCCATAGCTTTTGAGCCGTGTATCAAATAAATAGTAGTCAACTACCTCGGCATACTCCAGCAGCAGCTTTCTGTCTATAACTTTATTCCCAGCAAAAACTTTGATTACCCCAAGGCCATTTGCTTTCAGGTGCAGACACTCGGCAAAAGATTCGTCTCCGTGCAGTTGCACAAAGTCCAGACTGAACTGCCTGGCTGTATCCAGCACCTTTTCCACCGGCTGGTTTACAAAAACCCCGACTTTCATGGTAGACTCAGGAAAATCATTAAAATAATTTTTTAGAAGCATATCTCCTGCATATCTGGGTGACCTGTCATAGAAAATAAACCCTGCGAAATCAGGCCTTAGCGCCGCAACCTCAGCGATGTTATCCCTTAGGCCACACACTTTTAATTTAACGCTACTAAGCTTTGGCATAGTTGATCTTTTCTATCTCGCTTAACTTCTCAATAAACCTCGCGCATGATTTTTCCGGTCTGCTGTTTTGCATAAAGCGCTCCCCGATTAGGAACCCGTTAAATCCATGCTTCTTAAGTTCAATCACATCGTCTGGGGAATGAATGCCGCTCTCTGACACTTTAACTATACCTGAGGGGATGGCATCCGACAATTTGATAGAGGTATTAATATCTACTTCAAAGCTGGTGAGGTCGCGGTTATTCACTCCCACAAGATCAACATGCTCATTAATGTGCCCAAGCTCATCAGCATTGTGTATTTCCAATAGTACCTCCAGCCCTAATGAATGAGCAAATTTTGACATCTGCAACACCTCTTGTGGAGTTAATACAGCCGCTATCAGTAATATGGCATCAGCTCCAATAGATTTTGCCTCTATGATCTGGTACTCATCTACTGTAAAGTCCTTTCTTAGTATTGGACAGAAATTAAACTTCCTGGCTATAAGTAAATCTTCATTTTTACCTCCGAAATAATGAGTATCGGTCAGCACCGAAAGGGCCGATGCACCTGCCTGCATGTATCCAATGGAAATCCTTTCCACCGAAACTTCAGGATTGATTATACCTTTCGATGGCGATTTTCTTTTGATCTCTGCTATCACTCCTGATTTATCTTCCCGTAAAACATACTTTTTAAGGGAAACCGGTTGCGTATTGAAGAACAGGCTTTGCTCAAGAAGTTTAACCGGGAAAAGCTCCTTTTTTCTCTGAACTTCGACTTTCTTATGCTGTATTATTTCTTTTAGAATATTCATGGTTATGCAGTTGTATAAGTTTTCTTTTTGTTCAACAATCTGTTAAATGCTCTGAGCGCCCTGCCAGATTCCAATGAGGCGTGAGCCCTTGCCACACAATCCTCTATGGACTCTTTCTGGTTTGAGCAATACAAGGCCATGCCTGCATTGGCAGCTACTACAGCTTTCTGCGCCGAGGTGCCTTCTCCATTTAGTATTTTTATAAATATTTTAGCAGACTCTTCAATGGTTTTCCCTCCTGATATTTCTTCTTTCGATACCTTTGGAAGCCCCAGGTTTTCAGGGCTCAGGATTTTTTCCCCCACATTGGAGATCATTTTGAAATTGCCGGTCAACGAAACCTCATCGTAGCCATCTAAGGCGTGCAGGATAACAAAGTCTTTATTCGATTTTTGATACAGGTATCCATAAAGGCGCGCCAGTTCGAGGCTGAATACGCCCACCAGCTGCTTACGTGGAAAAGACGGGTTGACCATAGGCCCCAGCATATTGAAAAAGGTCTTTACTCCCAGTTCTCTACGGATCGGTGCAACATTCTTCATAGCCGGATGAAAAAGTGGTGCATGCAGGAAGCATATGCCTGCATCGTCAAGACTTCGGAGCAGCTCATCTTTGTGACTGCTAAACTCATACCCAAAATGGCTCAGCAGGTTCGAAGATCCGCATATGGAAGACACACCGTTATTTCCATGTTTGGCAACATTTTGGCCGGCACCCGCCACTACAAAGGATGAAAGCGTGGAAATGTTAAACGTATCCTTACCATCGCCCCCAGTGCCGCAAAGGTCTATTGCATTATACTCATCAATCTCCACCGGAGTGCATAGTTCCAGCATGGCATCTCTAAAGCCTTCCAGTTCATCTACGGTAATGGTACGCATCATATAAACGGTCAGGAAAGCTGCAACCTGACTGTTAGTATACTTCCCCTGAGCCAGTTCTATCAGTATTTGTCTCGAAAAGTCTTTGTCGAGAGATTTATGTTCAATGAGCTTATTAAGTATATCTTTCATAATTATTTTTTTAACCAGTTATCAATTAGTTGTTTTCCGTGCTCTGTCAAAATAGATTCAGGGTGAAACTGCAGCCCTCTTACATCGTACTCCACATGCCTCAAACCCATAATATTATTCTGCTCATCAATGGCCGTTACCTTTAACTTACCATTGATAGACTCCGGCAGCACCGCCCAGCTGTGGTAGTGGCAACCCTTAAATTTTCCCGGTACGTTTTGGAAAAGGTAATCTTCAGGCTCCAAAACAGATATGTCACTTGACACCCCATGTAGCACCGAAAACATATTGTACAGTTTGCTGCCAAACACTTCTGCTATACCCTGCAGGCCAAGGCATATGCCTAAAATGCTCTTTTCAGCGCCATATCGTTCAACCAACGGCTTAAGTATACCTGCCTCATCAGGGATGCCAGGTCCTGGTGAAATAAGGATCTTGTCGTACGCACCGGCTTCCTCTACGGTGATCTTATCGTTTCTGATCACGCTAAGAGCATCGCCATGGCCCAGCTCTTTTATGATATGAACTATGTTGTAGGTAAAGGAATCGTAGTTATCAAGTAAAAGTATTTTCTTCATTTTTAATGTCAGTTAAGTTTTTGAGCCATATCAATTGCCTTTCTTAGAGCCGCAAGTTTGTTTGTCACTTCCTGCAATTCGCTGGAGGGGAGTGATTTTGCCACCACTCCGGCTCCTGCCTGATAATGTAGTGTATTATCCTTGCTCAAAAATGAACGTATCATGATGGCATGGTTAAAATCTCCGTTGAAGCCCATAAAGCCGATGGCACCCCCGTAGTAGTTTCTGCTGGTATTCTCATACTTGTCTATTAATTGCATAGCCATATGCTTGGGCGCCCCGGAAAGTGTACCGGCAGGGAAAGTACTGGCTACAAGCTTCAGTGGTGATGATTCTCCGTTAAGCTGGCCCGTGACTTTGCTGACCAGGTGGATTACGTGCGAGTAATACTGTATTTCTTTAAATACATCTACGGCCACATTTTCAGAGCTTCTGCTCAGGTCATTCCTGGCCAGGTCTACAAGCATTACATGTTCTGCATTTTCCTTTTCATCTGCTGCAAGCTGCTGCGCCAGTTGTGCATCTGCCATATCATTGCCTGTACGTTTAAATGTACCAGCTATAGGATAAATACTGGCCTGAGAACCTTTAATTACAATTTGTGATTCCGGTGAAGAGCCGAATATTTTAAAGTTACCGTAATCAAAATAGAAGAGATATGGGGAAGGATTTATAGAACGAAGGGCACGGTAAACATTAAATTCATCACCCTGAAACTTATTTTGGAACCTTCGCGAAAGCACGATTTGAAAAACATCTCCGCGCAGGCAATGAGAGCGGCCCTTGGTAAGAATCTGAAGAAACTCGTCATCAGTGTAATTCGATTTCTCTTCCCCCTTTAGGGTAAAGTCAAATTGTGGATCGTTGTTAATTTTTATCAGCGATTCTACATAGCTTAGGTTGCCTTTCTTTTCAAGCTCGTCTACTTTATGCTCAAAAATATAAAGCTCATTTTTGAAATGATCAATAACTATCACATAACGATACATTTTATAGATCATATCGGGAATGGTGTCATTCACCTTTTCTATTTCAATATCTTCGAAATATTTGATGTTATCATAGGCCATATAGCCAAACAGGCCGTTCGTAATAAATTTATAGTCAGACTCTTCTGTAATAAACGATGCCTTAAAGGCATTTAATTCATCCAACAGATTGTCCTTGTTTACTCTGAGCGTTTCATGTTTACCCCCCGGATATTCTTTGCTAAGCTTTCCGTTACTTACCTCAAATGAAGCTATAGGAGAACAGCATATATAGGAGTAGCTATTATCCGCCCCGTGGTAATCAGAGCTTTCCAGCAATATACTCTGGGCAAATTTATCTCTTAGCCTCAGGTAGATACTCACTGGTGTCAGGGTGTCTGCCAGCAATTTTTTGGTATTGGTTTTAATGGTGAATTTGTTCATTAAAGTGGCTTTTTGCGTTTTTATTAATGTTTTTAAAGTAAAAAAGGCCTGTCGAATGAACGGCAGGCCTTTTTTTAGTATAAGCATAGCATGGTCGTTCACTCCCTGAAATCAAGAAAGTGCCACCACCATACTTTGTTAATACTAATTAATGCTTTCACTATTTTATAATTTATAAATAAAAAAGGCTCGCTGTAGAACAGCGAGCCTTTGAATGTTTTCGATCTATATAATCTCACAATAACGCCGTTCTACCAATTTTTGGTATAGTGCCACCACCAAGCGTTATTTAATGAGTTGTTTTTCATATTCAGATCAAAAGTATAAAAGGAAATTTTTATGTGCAAACAAAAGTTCTTTTTTTACTTAACTTCAGTTCAGCTCAGGCTTTTGTTCCTTTTTTGGATGCTGATTTTTTAGCTCCATCAGCTTTCTTCCCATCAGAATCAGAAGCCGTGTTTTTGCTAACCGGTCTTGGCCTTGTTACACCATAAGACCCCATTGCGATCTTTCCTTTTTTGGTTTTTTTATCTCCTTTTCCCATATAACAAATTGATTAAAGACAAACTTTATTAAACTGTAAAACAAGTTTAATAAAGTTTGAATTTTTTACCAAATCTTTACTCTTACACTATCTGCTCTATACATGCCATCTCCCGGCTTTACATCAAAAGCCTTATAGAAGCTCTCCAAATTAGCCAGAGGTCCGTTAGCTCGGTACATACCCGGAGAATGCGGATCAGTATTTACCTGGGTTCGCAATGTCTCATCTTTGTACTTAATTCTCCATATGGTAGCCCATGACATGAAAAACCTTTGCTCCTGGGTCATTCCATCGATCAGGCCGGGATTACCATGCTCTGCCAAATGGCGCTGAAGTCCGTCATAAGCAGCATTAACACCACCAAGATCACCTATATTCTCTCCTAAAGTAAAGGCCCCATTGACTTTGACACTATCCAAAGGTTCGTAGTCATCATATTGTGCAACGAGCTGTCCCGTTCTGGATTTGAAACTAGCCGCATCCTCTTCACTCCACCAGTTTTTCATGTTTCCTTCAGCATCAAATCGGCTCCCCTGATCATCAAAACAGTGCGATATCTCATGACCAATTACAGCCCCAATACCTCCGTAATTTACAGCCATATCAGCTTTATAATTGTAGAAAGGAGGTTGAAGAATAGCCGCCGGAAACACTATTTCATTAAATAGCGGGTTGAAATATGCATTTACAGTTTGAGGACTCATACCCCACTCTTTCTTGTCAACCGGCTTACCTATTTTGTTAACCTGATAGTTGAAAGCAAACTTATTCGCATTAAGTATATTTCCTACATAGGATGATTTCTCGGGATCTCCCTCTACTTCAAGGCCTGAATAGTCTCTCCACTCATCAGGGTAACCTATTTTAACCGTCATGGTTTTCAACTTAGCCAACGCCTTTTCCTTAGTGGAATCAGACATCCAATCCAGATTCTTTATTCTGTCAGCAAATGCCAGCTTAATGTTCTCCACCATCTCCTGGGCTTTCTGTTTCGCTTCGGGAGGGAAAACGTCATCAACGTATAGCTTACCTATGGCTTCACCTAGAGAGGCATTAGTAGTTGCCAGCACACGTTTCCATCTGGGCTGCATTTCTTCAACACCTCTCAGTTCTTTACTGAAAAACTCAAAGTTGGCCTGAACGAACTCGTTATTCAAATAACCGGCATTGGCATCAAGTATTCTCCATCGCAAATATTCTTTCCAGGTAGACACGGGAACTTCTTCGGTAATTTTTTGAAATTCTTCTACAAACTTAGGCTGCATTACAATCAAGGTATCTATGCCTTTTACGCCCATATCAACCAGGTATTCTTTCCAGTCTATTGAAGGAGCCAGCTTATCAAGATCTTCCAGAGACATTTTGTTGTACAGTGCAGGTATATTTCTTCGCTCTACATTTGTCATGGATGCCTCAGCCATTCTGGTCTCAAGCTCTACTATACGCTTAGCCTGGCCTTCAGCACTCTCCTGCTCCTCTCCCAGAAGCTTTAACATTCTGACCAAATGTTGCTCATATTTCTCCCTGATTTCCTTTGACTTGGCATCTGTTTTGGTGTAATAGTCTCTGTCAGGAAGGCCAAGCCCACCCTGACCAATGTAAGCGGCCATCACTTTACTATTCTTCAGATCAGGAAATACGGCAAAACCAAAAAATGCTCCCCCTCCATATGTTTCCTGCTCAGAAAGATACTTCTGAAGATCTTTTACATTCCCAATCTTTGAGATTTTTTCAAAATACAACTCCAGCGGCCTGATCCCGGCATTCTCAGCGAGTAATGAATCCATACCTATAGCATAAAAATCCGTAGCCTTTTTCTGATCGGTACCTTCGCCGTATTTATTGCTCTTTCCTGCATTTTCCAGCACATCAAGTACTGTTTCATTAGTCATTTCACGTAATTCATTGAAGCTGCCCCATCTTCCCTGGTCACCCGGGATCTCGGTCTGGTCTATCCACTTACCATTAACAAAGCGAAAAAAATCGTCTGCAGGTCTTACAGTGGAATCAATATAGGTAGTATTGATTCCTATAACTTCATTTGTTTCTTCCACTTTTGACTTCTCATCTGAAGAAGTACCACAGCCTACAACCACAGCCGTAATACCCAAAGCCAAAAGCGTATTAGATAGGTTAAAACTTTTTAAATACATGTTGATAAGGTTTAATGATTCTTTAAAAATGATTTTTTATTGGCATAATTCAGAGTGATCTTATATCAACGGCCTAAAGCTATGATAAAAAACATCCTCAGCCGATAAAATTCGTAAGAACTAAAAAAAGCAACTTTTGTTCTTTATAGAAAGCATTCATTCCATGGCAAAGACAAGTTTACATCTTATAGAGGCACTTAGAAAGACCGCCCGGAAACTACGGCAAAATAAGGATTATCAATGGGGACATATGGGTAGTTGTAACTGCGGTCATCTGGTTCAGGAAATTACCCGGCTGAACAAAGCAGAAATTCATTCCAGGGCTATGAATAAATATGGAGACTGGAATGATCAGCTTAATGATTACTGCCCCACCAGCGGTTTGCTGATGGACGAACTCATAACTCAGATGCTTGATTTTGGACTGGACACGGATGACCTTAAACATCTTGAAAAATTATCGGACCCTAAAATATTGAAGAGGCTCTCGCATAGCCATCGCTATTTGCAGCATAACAAGAAAGAGGACGTAATCACTTATATAAATGAATGGGCCGACTTATTGGAAGATGAGCTTCTGGACAAAATAAAATTACCAAAAACGGAACATTCTATGGCCTTGGAAACAGGTAGAAAACACAATCCTTTATAGCATTCTCCTGATTGACGAAGCGATACCAGCGATGAAGTACTGCTTCCCTCTTAAACCCTACCTTTTCCAGCACTTTACACGAACCAATATTATCGATATCACATAGAGCCCATATTCGCCAAACTTCCGGTATGTTGCTGAGCAACACAACCAATTTCTTCACGGCCTCTGTGGCGTATCCGTTCCGTTCAAAAGCCGGGTTCAGAATATAGCCTATAGCTACCTTTCCCTGCTCATTTATAGCGCCTAAGCCACCAATTAAGCTCCCAGTGGCTTTCAAGGTCACCGCGTAGGCATAATCTTTTCCTTGATTCCATTCATCTTCTTTTATAGTAAGAAAGTTATGAGTATCCTCAACCGACCGGTGCGTAGGCCATGAAACAAATCTGGTGCTTTCATGTATACTTGCATACCCTTCATAAATAGCCGGAGCATCTTCATGCCTTAGCTTTCTTATTACTAATCTTTCTGTTTCAAAACTTTCCGGCAAATTCAGCATCTTTGTCAAAACATATATTTCAGATTATGCAAAATGTCGTTCATCAGTATTTCAAGCGTCTGTTTGATGATTTCACGATCATTGTACAGGTGAATCCAGTCAATTTGAATGGTATAGAACTCACAATACACAAAAATGGTGAAATTGAAAAAAGAAAAATGGAATTTGATGAAGACATTTATGAAGACCTTAAAGTAGATGGCTTCACAGAATCCAGTTCGCTTGAGTTTAACCTATACCTCAAAGGGCTGGTAAAATAATCAACTGACCTCCCATTCCAGGGAGTATTTCGCCCCATGTTCATTGTCAGCCAACATATCAGTTCTGAATGGCCCGCCTTTTTCATCAACTAACATGGTAAAAAGCCCTAATTTATCATCGCGACTAATAACATCATAATCCCATAACTCTATTGAGAGCACTTCGTTATTTTTAATGTTTTTGATTTTGGCATTAATAGTTACCTCACCTTTATCCATTTTACAATACTTTTCCTTTTTTGGCCAAAGGCGTTGATCATTGTACCTCATATAAACCTCATCTCCATCATTTTCTTCCTGTCTGTAGCAGTAAAGTTTAAGTAGTTTAACCGTTAGAAATGTGTTACCAGTCATGAGCAAACAGCTTTTCGATCAATTTAACAAAAATCTTTAATTTAATACTCGCTAACTTTTTACAATTCACCTAATCTTCCTACTTTTGCAGTGGCAAATCAGTACGACCAGCTCCTGCTGAACTCCCCCAGGACCGGAAGGTAGCAAGGGTAGGCGGTTGTAGCGGTGCGATACTTGATTTGCCTTTTTTTTTTATCAATTTCTCGATATATCTTAGCGTTAGAAACTATATTCCAACAACCACATATTTATGAAATTCTTTATTGATACTGCCAACCTGAATGAAATACAGGAGGCTTACGACCTTGGAGTACTGGATGGCGTAACTACAAACCCTTCACTTATGGCCAAAGAAGGCATAAAAGGTGAAGACAATGTGAATGCACATTATAAAGCTATCTGTGATATCGTTGATAACAATGTAAGTGCAGAGGTTATTGCCACTGAATTTGACAAGATGATCAAAGAAGGTGAAGAGCTTGCCAAGATCGATGACAAGATAGTGGTAAAGATACCAATGATCAGGGATGGTGTTAAAGCCATTAAGTATTTGAGTGAGCAGGGAATCAGAACTAACTGTACCCTTGTATTTTCTGCAGGACAGGCTTTACTAGCTGCAAAAGCCGGCGCAAGTTATGTTTCTCCATTCATCGGAAGATTGGATGATATTGCATACGACGGCCTTGATCTTATTGAGCAAATCGTGCAGATTTATGACAACTATGGATACCCTACTGAGGTATTGGCGGCAAGCATCAGGCATACAATGCACCTGATTCAGTGTGCAGAGATAGGCGCTGATGTAGCTACATGTCCGCTAAACGTTATCACAAGCTTACTTAAGCACCCATTAACCGATGCTGGCCTTGAGAAGTTTCTTGCTGACCATAAAAAAGTAAATAGCTAAAAATTTAAAAGATGTCTTTCTCCTCTGATCCGGTAGTACGCGTAAAGGACGCCTCTATTTTTCAAGATGACAGAACAGTACTCAGTGATGTCAACTTCGAAATTGAAAAAGGTGAGTTTGTGTTTTTGATCGGAAGAACCGGTGGTGGAAAGACATCTCTTTTAAAAACCCTGTACGCTGACCTTGATCTTAGATTAGGAGAAATTGTAGTTGCGGGTTTTAATATCAGAACTATTAAACAGAAAGATGTACCAATGCTTCGCAGAAAGCTAGGGATCATTTTTCAGGATTTCCAGCTCTTTCCTGACCGCTCTGTAGCGGAAAACCTGACTTTTGTAATGCAGGCCACTGGCTGGAAAGAAAAGTCAAAGATGAAGGCCCGCCTGACCGAAGTGCTTATGCGTGTTGGCCTTGGTTCCGTAGGATCAAAAATGCCCCATCAGCTTTCAGGGGGCGAGCAACAGCGTGTGGTCATTGCCAGGGCTCTGCTAAACGAACCCGCCATACTACTTGCAGATGAACCAACTGGTAATCTTGACCCCGAAGTTTCGCAAGGCATATTTAAACTCTTCCAGGAAATAAATAATAGTGGTACGGCTATTCTTATGGCTACTCATGACCATAATCTGGTCAAGAAATATCCGGGCCGCGTGCTTAAGTGTGAAAAAGGGAGAGTGCTTGATTCTAAAATTGAAGAGGTTGATTTGTCAACTGATCAGTATTAATACAATTAACTTCCCTGCTAAACGTTAATTTCCTCTGTACCATCCTCTTCCTTTTTGTTTTTGCTGGCATAATCCTCCAATTCCTGAAGCTCTTTGTTCAATATGTCGACACGCACCAGCAAGTTCAGGATCAAAGCATCAACTACTTTTTTACTGGGATTATTTTTCAGCTCATCCTTTAGCACCTCATACATAGCATCAAGCTTCTGCAAGTCCTGCTCAAATGCTTCGTCAACTTTTATATTGCTTTCCTCAAAGTCGTATATAAGCTCTTTCTTTTCTGATATCTTTTGAAAATAAAAGCTTTCTACGGACAGAAACTCATCGTTTACCTTTTCCTTATTGAAAGCAATGGGACGATCATCACTTCCATAATTCAACTGATAAAACATTACTGACGAGGTAATAAAAAACAAAATTGAGGCTGCTTTCCAGAGCCAGTTATACTGCCTTCCTGCTGCTGAACCAAGTTTTTTGTAAACACTTTCCCAAACCCTATTGGTCGGCTCATCATTATCAAATTCATGACGATTGTCTCTGATGAATTTTTCAAACTGATCACTCATAGATCACCTCCTTCTGTAATATTTCTTTAAGCTTCTTTTTAGAACGATTAAATTGAGATTTTGATGTAGACTCTGTTATTCCCAGTATCTGGGCTATTTCGCTATGATCGTAACCTTCTATTAAATATAGTGAAAAAACCAGTCTATATCCATCAGGTAGTTGTTTCATAGCACGTTTTATTCGTTCAATGTCCATCATTTCACGGCTATACTCTACCGGCCGGGAATCTTCGTCTGCAACATTATCCTGTATCTCTGCGATCTCCACCTGTCTCTTCCTGATGAAGTTTATTGCTTTATTTATAACAATACGCTTAAGCCAGGCGCCAAAAGCTGCATCTCCTTTATAGGATTGAAGGTTTCTAAAAGCACTGATAAAAGCCTCCTGCAGCACATCTTCTGCATCATCAAAGTTATTTGTTATCCTATAGCACACGTTAAACATGGCTTTGGAGTACAGTTTATATAGCTGGCTCTGGGCATACCGGTCACCTTGCAGGCATTTTGCTAAAACATCGGCGTGAATATTTTGAAACTTCTCTCCCAAATAAGTATTTTCCTTTCTAATGCTATAGACAGGAAAGGATGTATCGGGGTTGCACCAACTAAGAATTATTTATCGATATTCTGCAGGTTCTCTTTAGCGAAAGGAAAGTCGGGAGAAATCACAAGGGCTTCGTTAAAATACTTTTTGGCTGAGGACTTGTCACCTTCATCCTGGGCAATAAGTCCTTTCAGATTAAGTAATGCTACTTTTATGGGGTATTCCTTTTGCTGCTGATTGCCCACATCAAAAACCACTTCCAGATCCTCAGCTTCCTTTTTGCCTAATAAAATGTCAATATTGGTTTTACTCTCCTTTAATCTGCCCATTTCATACTGCAGAAAGGCGATTTTATAAAGAGTTTGATAATCATCGGTTTGAAGGTATAATGACTCATACCCTTCCAGGGCCTTATCTTTTAAACCTAACCGCTCGTATGACACCGCCATGATCTCCATGGCACCAGTATGTTTGGGTCTCATGGAAAGTACATCCTGGGCAGAAATAGCTGCTGAAGCAAATTGCCCTGACTGAAGGTATAATGCTGATAAAGAATAAAGTATTGAGTCGTTTTGAGGGTTCTCTACATATAAATTATATAATGCATTTTTGGCCATTCCATAGTCGTTGTAGCGTATAGCCATTTGGTAGACACCTGCATAGTGTGCAGAAAGCACCTGCTGTGCTGACATAGGTTTTTGACCTTCTGTTTTCTGGGCTTCCTGAGCATTTAGTCCGGTTACCATTCCAACCAATAATAGTATGAGAGATGCAGATCTTAGACTTATCATTTTTATCATATTAAATTCAAAAGCCCAAATGTAACTAATTTAGTTGAGTTCAACACCCTTCTTTTGGGCCACCTCCAGCATATACTGCCATGCTTCTTTTTTATCATTCCGGATTTTGCCATCAAGTATAGCTTCTTTAATTTCTTCTTTGATTTCGCCGATAATCCGGCCTGGCTTCAGGTTAAATACATGGATTATCTCATCACCGGTAATAGGGGGCTGAAAGTTTCTTACACGGTCTTTCTCCTCAACTTCGTGCATCTTCTTTTCCACCTTTTTAAAATTGCTAAGGTATTTCTTTACCTTAATATCGTTTTTTGAAGTCACGTCTGCTTTGCAAAGCTTCATCAGGTCCTCTATATCATTTCCTGCTTCAAATAACAATCTTCTTATCGCTGTATCCGTAATATCTTCCTTTACAAGAGCTATTGGCCTTAAATGCAAGCGAACGAGCTTTTGCACATAATCCATTTTTTCATTTAAGGGCAGCTTGAGCTTTCTGAAGATTTTAGGCACCATTCGGGCTCCCTTGTCCTCATGGCCATGAAATGTCCAACCCACTTTCTTATCGAACCTTTTCGTTGCAGGCTTGGCAATATCATGTAAGATAGCCGCCCACCTCAGCCAAAGGTCCTTAGACCGATCAGCCGTGTTATCAAGTACCTGGAGTGTATGATAAAAATTATCCTTATGCCCCTTGCCATCAACAATATCAACACCATGCAAATCCGTCATTTCCGGAAATATCCGATTCAACAAGCCTGCGTGAAAAAGGAGCTTAAATCCATATGACGGTTTTTCTGCCAGTATGATCTTATTAAGCTCATCAGTAACACGTTCCTGCGATACAATATTGATCCGGTCTGCATTTTTTATAATGCTATCAAATGTATCCGGTTCAACATCAAAATTAAGTTGAGTAGCAAAGCGAATCGCCCTCATCATTCTTAAAGGGTCGTCTGAAAATGTCACATCGGGATCCAGAGGGGTTCTGAGTGTCTTTCTTTTAAGGTCTTTGAGTCCTCCGAACGGATCGATTAGTTTGCCAAAATTATGCTCTGACAACCCAATAGCCAGTGCATTTATCGTAAAGTCCCGCCTGTTTTGATCATCTTCAAGCGTACCATCTTCGACAATTGGCTTTCGGCTTTCCTTTCTATATGATTCCTTTCTGGCCCCAACAAACTCCAGTTCCCAGTCTCTATAGCTGATCATAGCGGTACCAAAATTCTTAAACACATTAACCCGGGCATTGCCTAACCTGGCCGCTACAGTTTTTGCTAATGCAATACCGCTTCCCACACATACGAAGTCGATATCCTTAGAAGGTCTTTTCAGCAAAATATCCCGTACAAAGCCACCAATAACATAGGTCTCCACCTGAAGTTCACCGGCAGCCTCGCTGACAATTTTAAATATAGGGTTTTTAAGAATTTGGGCAGAATAGTCCATAAAGCTTAGACTTAAAATTAAGCCTGCGTAACATTTAGATTAATAAAAATGCAAATTTAGCATTTATAACCTACCCTGAAAAGGACTATTTAACAAACGTGGGGCACGGGATAAACTTATCTTTACGTTTTGTTTTCGAACGTACGGAGATGTCCATACTATATTTAAGTGAAACTTCGTGTGCACCTCCGGATATTGAGCCCAGTTCGGAGATAGTGAAATCGTAGCTGTAGGCAATTTCAAGTTGATCAAACTGGAGGCCTAATATAAGTACAGCCGCATCCTGGCTCACATTATCTTTTGTATTTTGCTGGATGGGAATACCCCGGTACCACACACCAATCATAACGGGTTCATAGAGAAAGTGCAGCCCCACATCCAGCTGATCAAAACTACCCTGATTCTGGTATACAAATGAAGGGGCTATACTGGAAATTTTATCTCGTTTAAATACACCACTATACAGAGGTATCTTTACTCCTGCGTGAACAGAAGTTTTAATTGGAATCTTACTCTCCTCTCCGAGTAATGACCTGTTAGGCTGGTTTAAATGATGAGCAGAGAAGCCTGCCCAAAAGGTTTTATTATAAACAAGAAAGCCTGTGCCAAAATCAAAGTACCCTGTACTGCCAAGATTACCAAATGTTGGGTCCGTGGTAGGGGTTTGTCCGTCATTGCTAAACTCCAGCTGGTCGCCAAAAACAAGCTTATTAAAATCGATATTCCGATGGCCATACCCGAAATAAAGTCCCGGAGTCATGATCCATTTGTTAGAAAGCTGCACTTTATAAGAGTAAATAAAGCCGACAGAGGTCGACCTGAGATTTGCAGAACCGGCTTTATCAACTGTGGCCAGGAGGCCTACACCACTTCTGAGGTCATGGAGGTTATAGTCATATGAAAAAGAATAGGTAACAAAGCCGTTGGCCAGATTAGGCCACTGATTTCTGTAATTGGCTATGAATCTATGATCAGAACCTGTACCCGCAAAAGCCGGATTAAGGTACATAGGTGCAGCATAGTATTGTGAAAAATGCGGATCCTGCCCTGCTACTTTAATCGACAAACATATTAAAAGGATTAAAAGTATTCTCTTCTCCATAATTACCTGATCAAGTTCACATCACCTATTTTTGTGGTTCTTGTCCCATCTTCAAAGGTGAGATTGAGTTTATATACATACACATCCTGAGGACATAGCTTTCCTTTATAGTACCCATCCCACCCCATATTTTTATTGGCGCTTTGAAACAACAACTCTCCCCAACGGTTGAAAATCAACATTTCAAAGTCAGTTACACCCTCAGTAATTGGCAAAAAAATGTCATTGGTACCAGCTATACCTCCTGCTTCACCACCAATAGGCCCCATTAAGTTGGGCGAAAATGCATTGGGGATCAATATCCGGCCGCCAATTATGGTTTTCACTATACTTTCCCTGGTTGTAGTATCTCTACAGCCAAATTCATTGGTGGCTATCAACATTATATCGTAGGTACCTTCTTCTTCGTAGTAATGTACAGGCTCGTCCTCTTCTGATGTATTTCCATCGCCGAAGTTCCAAAGGAATTGTGATGCTCCAAAACTGCTATTTTTAGTATAAAGGGGACCATCCGGAATATAAACAACATTAGGTCTTACCTCAAACTGAGCATTGGGAGTTTCATAAACCTCTATAATTAATGGCTTGGTTTCCCTAATAGTATCTCCAAGCACATTGGTGGCGGACAGGCTTACGGTATAAACACCTGGCTCGTAATAAGTGTAGGATGGATTAATCGCCTTGGACGTGCCCTGGTTTTCCCCAAACTGCCAAAAGTAACTTTCTGGTTCGGCATATTGTGTAAGGTTAGTGAAGTTCACCGTTAAAGGAGCACATCCTGAGGCCGGCTCATACTCAAAATCAACAACAGGAGGGATAGGATCTATAGTAACTGTTACGGACTGTGAATCAACACAATCATCATAAGTAGCCATAAGTGTAATGGTGAAGGTACCGTAAGTACCATATTCATATTGACTAAGAGCAGGGTCGGAAGAGGTATCACCGTTACCAAAATCCCAAAGGTATGTCCACGGGCCACTATTCGTAGTATTATTTAAAAATACTGTAGATGATGGTAAACTTTGATTCAATGGTGTGGCTGTAAAGGCTACATTAATATCCTCGAGTTCCGGAATAATAAAGTTTTGAACGACAATCTCACTTTCACAATTGGCAAAATTTGTTGTCAGCAAACTCACTTCTACATTAACATCGGCCGTTGCTTTATTAAAAACATGTTCAAACCTATCTCCTATTGTGTTGGATGATAAGGTTATCGATCCATTTTCCCGTATCTCCCAATCATAACTGGTCAATCCCTTCTGTGTAGCCTCAAACTCTATTCGCATAAGATCACAATTAACCTCCAGTGTATCTATGACAAAACTGGCAGCAGGTACTGGGTTTACTCTTATAATTCTGGTAGAATCACCACTACAGCCACTGGGCAGTGTAGCATTTAAAGTCACGTAAAAATTTTTGACAGATTGAGTACTGTTGACAAATTCGTAACTGAACGTCGGTGTGCTGCCTGTATTCTCTTGGTATACCAGGCCATTACTGTCATCTATCCTCCATTGGTAGTCAACAGGATTAAGTGATTGTGTCTCGCTATCCACCTCAAAATCAACGTCCACCGGTGAACAGTTGTCGTCAAACGGAGAATAGTTAAGAGACATAAAACCTGATCTTGGACCAGGAAGTACAGTAATGGCAACAGGAGCACTCACAGTTTCACATCCGTTTACACTAATACTTCTCAGCCTTACGTTAAATATTTTATCAGCGGTAGTCAGGTTAGCAAAGCTTTTTGTAAAAACGTTAGAGAAAGAAGGATCGGCAGGACTCTGAATAGAATCGACCACATAGCCCGAGCCAGCATCTATTTCCCAAATATATTCGTCTATAACATCCGGTTGGGAGCCTACAGCATTGTTTGTGAAGCTCACCACCAGCTCGCTACATCCTGATATCTGGTCTGGTGTAATGTCTGCGAGCGGTAATGGGTCTACTGTTACTTCCCGCGCAAAGATATCAGAACAGCCATTTTGATCGGTGGTAACCCTCAGGGCAACCTGGTAAGTACCGGAAGTCGTGTAAGTTCTGGTAAAGCTGGTCTGGTTATCAAAGGCAGCATCTTTGCTAAATGTGACTCCATCATAGTCAAAATCCCACTCCCAACCTATTATGCTTTCTCCATTTATTGGATTTAAAGTTGAAAGGTCTTCAAATGAAGTGCCGCTACCTTCACAAACACGGTCTGCCGAAAAATTGGCTTCAGGGCTCTCATATACAATTACTTCAACTTCATCCTCACTGATACAGGAGGTTCCTACATCTCTTATAAGCAGCTTTACCCTGTAGATTCCTACATTATTAAAAATTTCATCAAACGGGCCAAGTACTGTTGATGAGAAAGCCCCACCTCCCGGCTCTTCTCTAACCAGTACGTCATTTTCGTCATAAAACTCCCATCTCCACTGGGTAGAAGGGTTAGGCACTCCTACAGAATTATCGGTAAAACGTACATCAAAGTTGACAGGTGACGAAGCAGACTGACAGAACTGTGGCGTTATTGGATTACCGGAAAGATCTGAAACACCAATATTAGCTATCAGCGTGGGTGAAATAAATACCAGATCATCATATACAGCTTCACAGTTCCCTGCGGCATTACCATCGTGTACGATCAGGCGAATTAACTTCTGACCTCCGGTGGTGTATGCATATATCGGGTTTACTGCATTGCTTGTAAATACCGGTGTCCCGGTGCCACTACTGTTATCATAAAACTCCCAGGTATAATTAAACCCTGCACCTGCTATAGGAGGGGTAAGATCCTCAAAGTAAATATCTTCTTCCACACAAAATGTGCTTTGAACCGGGCCGGCTGCATTACCAAGGCGCGTTTGAAAATCTGGTTGCGGGGCATCCACAATTACTACCCTGGCGTTGAGTGTCTGCGGAGCATTATCTCCGTTTATCAGGTCTCCACTAACAGGATTAAACGCATCCCCATCAGTAATATCATTGTCATAGGGATTACATTGGTTCCAGTTTCTCAGGGTTATCTGAAACTCTTTCCCTATATCAGCAGAACCTGTTACAGGCACATTGATAGGCAAGCTTACTTCTCCCGGCGCAAAAATCGGATATTTAGGATTCACACCCGGGGCCGGGTCAAGATAAGGGTAAGCAGCCGGAACCAGGCTATTTACATTTATACCGGGGATTCTGTTAGCCGCTATTCCCGTTCCATAGATCCACTGTATCCATCTCGGTTCTCCGTTCTCCCGGGTCAGTCGAGGAAAACAATTCCAGTCACTATTATCTATAAATTGCACGTCAGCAGCATACCCCTGGCAGACTCTATAAACGCCCGGATCTATTGATAACACATCGTTGGTCCATACAACTACCTGTGTTTCGATGGGCACAACACTCCCTCTCGGGTTACATCCGTTCTCAGCATCAATAATTACATCATAACCACATTCAACCGGTGAATTAGGATAAACGTGGGTCAATGAAACGCCGGTGGCGTTGGTCTGAACATAAGTTTCTTCAGGTGTTCCATCTCCCCAGTCTACATAATACACCGTGCCTGGAGTAGCTGATAAATAAAGTGTTTGGATTCCAACATTAAAAGGGGCACACCCCCGGCTACTGGTTAAAAAAGCAAAGCCAGGCTCCATGATCTGTCCTCCACATTGGGCTACTGATTTATGGAATACAAGGGTTAATAAAAATAGAGTAAGAAATGTTAATCTCTTAAGGTTCATCAGCTTCAAACGTTTCCCGGTTATAGTTCAAAGCCAAACTCAGACAATAATAAATACAAGCCTGTCAGCCAAGGAAACCAGGGGGTACAGGCCAATGTCGACCAATTGCAGCATTGGCCTTTAAAATGAAAATACTTAAGATATAACTATGCTATTGAAGTATTAATTCCAAAAGCCTTCTTTACTGTTGAATGATGGACAAGGGATTAGTTTATTTTTTCTTTTTACTCCGGGCCTGATACCTTTGGCTACAAATTCGTAAATAATGGATACCTCATGTGAACCTCCTGTAGAAGTACTAAGCCTTGACACGGTAAAGTCGTAGCTGTAACCTACTTGAAAATTACCAAATAACAGACTCATAACAAAGACCAGGGCATCTTGCTGCACCACCTGGATCGTTTCAGTGCCCGACTTGAAAGATCCGCTTATGGGTATACCTCTATACCAAACGCCTACAGCTATGGGGTCTATATGGTACTGAAGCCCTACATCTAATTGCTGAAATGATCTCCCCTGCATACGATACACGAATGAGGGTGTCAGGTACGAAACCTTTGATATCGTCCTTATTCCTTTATAAAGAGGCAATTTCATCCCTCCATGTACATTAACCCTTACAGGTAACCTGCTCTCCTCCCCCAGAATAGAAAGGTTTGGCCTGTTCAGGTGATATGCAGAAACGCCGAACCACAGACTTCTATTATACAAAACTGCACCTGAGGAAAAATCAAAGTAATTTTGATTGCCCAGCTTATTGAGATCAGGGTCTATGGATTGGCCATCAAACTCAAGGCCATCGCGCAATTGTAATTTGGACCTGTCTATCCCATTATTGCCATACGAAAAGTACAGACCAGGAGAAAATACCCAATTTTTGTTTATCCTTACCTTATAGGAGTACAAAAGCCCTGCATAAGTAGTTCTCCAGCCTGCCGATCCCATTTTGTCTGTAGTTGCCAGTACTCCAAAACCACTTTTCAGTTCATCCACAAATATTTCATACGAAAATGAATAGGTAGAAAATGCCTGAGGAAGGTTTGGCCATTGGACCCTGTGGTTCGCTACAAGACGTTGCTGTGGCGTAATACCCGTAAATCCCGGATTAAGGTATAAAGGAGCCGCATAATACTGGGAAAATTGTGGATCCTGTCCATAGCTCTGAGATATGGCTATTGTTACAAGAAACAGAACAAGTATATTTTTTAACATAATTACCTCAATAATTCAATTTACCTAATCAACGTTACATCTCCAATTCTTGTAGTTCTGTCTCCATTGGACAGCCTCATGGTGAGTTTATAAACATACACACCAGCAGGTAGCAGATTATCATTCTCATCATACCCATCCCATCCTACAGTCTGGTCATTACTTTCAAAGATCAGGCTACCCCAACGGTCAAATATCAGCATCTGGAACTCTTCCACGCCTTGTGTAATGGGAAGAAAAATATCATTATTCACCTCATTTGTAATCCTTCCATCACCAGAAGGTCCATTAGTGTTAGGTGTGAAAGCATTTGGAATGCGTGTAGCGCCTCCTTCCTGTACCACAACCTCTTGAGAGCTTGTGTTAGAACAGACCACACCATCGCCATGATCCATTGAAGCTTCAAGGGTTATGGTGAATACACCTTCATAAGTATATAGATGTTCAGGTTCAAATCCATCGGATGTCGCTCCATCACCAAAATCCCATACATACTGGTTTGCACCATCACTATAATTAAACGTCCTCATAGGCTGGTCCGGTAAATAGATCACATCAGGCCTCAGGTCAAATGAGGATATAGGTATCTTATAAACCTCGATATCCTCCTGAGTAGCAACAGCTGTTTGACCGGTAATAGAATTAGATGTCGTCAGAATGATATCGTATGAACCCGGTGTAACCAGCACAAAGGTTGGGTATACCTCTTCAGATGTGAGTATAGTATTGCCTAGTTGGTTAATCACCTCCCAGGCATATGCGTCTCCTGTAGAATTATTCTCCGTTATAGACACCTCCAAGGGCATACAACCTGTAAGTGGCGAAGCCGTAAAGTCCGCTACAATCGGCGGCAATATTACGTTGATAATTTGCGTATCGCTCACCTCACAATCCAATCCTGCCGCAGCAGCATCGGGATTGGTAATGGTCAACGTTACCGTTTTAGGTCCCGGAGAAGTATAAGTTACAGTCGGAGGTGTTAAACCAGTTGCTGTCGCCGGTGATGCATCAGTACCAAATGACCATTGGTAATCGAAATCTACATCATCCAATGGACTTGAGGTATTACTGAGATTCAAGGTTGCACTACCTCCTACAAACTCCGTAAGATTATCAACAACGAATAGTGGCGTTACCTCTCTGTAAACAGTTACCGGTATTACCTCCTCAATACTACAATTACCATTACCTCCCTGGTAGACCACTTCATAAACTATCGGGTTCTGAGAAGAAGTATTGACCAAATCATAATTCACCCCTCCGGCAGTCGCCTTCACATCAATCTCCTCATTTACTCCCTGTCTTCTGTAGAACCACTTATGTGTACTTGCTCCAAGCGTGAAATTGCTAAAGGAAACATTACCTCCCCCGCAAATGGTGGTTGGACTATTGGCTATTACATTTGGCCTTATTGTAGAATAGATGGTCACCGGTTCGCTGTGGAAATCAATACAACTACCCTCTGACGGCGGTAGTTGCGCAGTTAACCTAACATCCACATTGAAATCCGTTCCCGTAGAAAGGTTCTCAAAAACATGCTCAATTATTTGACCATTAACTGTACTTGAAGCTGTGTAAGTACTATCCGGGCTACCATCAAACCATCCCCAGGTATAAGTTGCTCCTGCAACCTGATTATAAGAGAAGGTTACTTTCAATGGAGAACAACCTGTATTACTACCTATAACCTGGAAGGTAGCATCAATCTCAGACACAGTTATTGTAACGGCCTGGGTCCCAATTTGATTTGCTGGTAATGCTGAACATCCATTAGCATCGGTAACCGATACAATAGAGTAAGTTGTAGTCACTATTGGATTAACCTGAAGCACATGGAAATTGGGGATACCTGTCAATAAAGTTGTAGTGGTTCCATCACTGTATTCCACTTCAAAAGGAGGTATTCCCGTGAATTGCATGGTTAGGAACGTCGGATTGGTATCATTACATTTTACAACGTCTGTTGAAAGGAACTGCCCAGTGATCCTCGGGCCAATGCTTGCAATCACTGTTTGGGGTGTACCCTGACAACCAGTAGGCCCCTCAGGCCTGATAGTATAAGTTACTGTTCCCGGTGCTATTCCATCATTGAAAATCACCTGATTGATAAAGTCTCCATTAGTACCTGAGCCACCTGAATATCCTGATATGTCAGTATTAGATGATGTTGCCGTCCAGAAGAAAGTTGTACCGGCTACATCTCCATCCAACTCTATAGAAAGTGGATTCGCAGGATCTCCTTCACATACAGAAATAAAGTTAGAGGCCACATTAATGTTTGGAGTCGGAGCAACATTAACTGTAACTGTGGTAGATGGCCCCTCACAGCCATTAGTTTCAGGCGTGACGGTATAGATCAGAGTTTCAGGTGTATTGCCGCTGTTAAAAAGAACCTGGAACAACAGGTTACCGAATCCATCGCTCTCCCCGGTTACATTAGGGTTATCTGCTACAGTCCATTTAAACAAGGTATTGGCGATACCCTGAGGTTCTGAAAAAGAAACGTTCAGGATGTCTCCACTACAAAGATCGACAGTAGTCTGACTGGCTACTACATTAGGCTCAGGATTAACTGTAATCGTTACATCTACAGAAGCACCTTCACATGCACCTCCTGTTCCTAAACTAGCGGAGGTTACGGGAGTAAATGTATATTTTACCTGCTGCGGCGAATTGCTCGGGTTACTTAATACATCGGCTAAAAAATCGCCATCATTGAAAATATCGCCAATCACCGATGCGCCTGTCACACCTCCGTTAGCCACCACGTTATCGAGTCTGAAAAACACATTACCTGATGAAGGTATTGTTGGTGTTGTCAGCTCGATCGAAGTAGCATCTCCCTCGCATACGGTTTGAACCGTAGAAGAAACATTCATTACAGGACGAGGCTCTATTGTAACTACCACAGTTTCCGAAGCTCCGTTACACCCTGCTCCCTCATTGGCCGCAGAAGCTACCGGAGTAATGGTGTAAGTAACCGTTTGTGGAATATTGTCATTATTCACCAAGGTATGGGCAATAACAAAATTCTCAGGAAGGTTATTTAATGCAGGAATAAACCCTGTCACTGCCCCTGATGCTACAGCGGAATAATTGAAGGTTACGTCTCCGGAAGATGGATTTGTTGGTGAAGTCAGCGTGATATTCGTTGTTTCTCCACTACAAAGGTTCTCATCAGCCGGATCATCAACTACAATGGCTGGCTCAATAGTTAACACAATGGTTGCAGGTGGCGTCTCCGGCCCTCTGCAAGATGCACCTGAAATTGGCACTACATCATACTCCACTGTCAAGGGACTATTGGTATTGTTGGTAAAAATGTCTCCTGCTATTTCATTAACATCCACAGTTAAACCAACAGTTGCATTTCCTCCATTTGCCACCAAACCTGCTGCCACTCTGATATCCATTATTTCGTAGCTCGCAGCACCTACACTGGTAGCTGTTGTTGCCAGTACTATACCCGAGGTTTCGTCACTACAAACCGTGTTATCAAGATCTGCCATCTCCGGTGCAGGATTAACCGTAAAAGTTATGTCCTCAGCATCACCCTGGCAATTGTCTCCTGATACAGGAACTATGCGATAAACAACAGTTAACGGTGAACTTGTGGTATTTGTAAAAATATCCCCGGCAAGAGCATTAGCTGGCAAACCATTACCTGTGGTAACCACCACTGGTGTTAGGTTAGGGTTAGCAGTTACACTGATAATATTATAGCTGGTTGCAGCTACAGAACTGGCTACGGTATTTAATGTATACCCAAAGGCAACATCACTACAAACCGGTGCAGGAGACAATGAAAGATCTAATACCGGTTCTGGCAATACTTCGAAATCAATCGTTTCTATGGCCCCCTCACAAGACAGTGGCCCTACACTTATTGGCCTGATCTGATAAGTGACTGTTACAGAAGCCGAAGATGTATTGGTGTATGTATCATTTCTGATCAAATTCAGGTTTCCTGTAGAACCTACAACAGCATTGCCCGCTGCAGCTGAGAAGCCTGGCACAGCCGGAATGTTTACACCTTCCAAACGGTAGGTATTGGCCGCCACCGAAAGCCCATTGGTGCTTAAGGTAATATTTGTAATTTCATCACTACACCCATTATTATCAAGTCCTGGATTCAATACCGGCTCGGGATCAACTGTAATGGTTATGTCAAACGGGTCACCTATACAATCCCCATCGGCAACAGCACTTCGTGGTGTTATTCTGTAAACTATAGTAAGTGGGGTGCTGGTAACGTTGGTGAATACGTCGTTCTCAATTGCATTGGCCGCAAGCCCTGAACCTATAGTTGCAGTTCCGCTCAGGGCTGCATCCTGGCTCACCACTACTACATTATATGATGCCGCTCCTATGGAAACTCCGTTGGTATTAAAAACCACACCGGTAATCTCAGAGCTACAAATATTTGCTGTAGCCAATGTAGGATCAACTACCGGCTCAGGATGAACTGTAACCGTGATATCAAAAGGATTGCCTATACAATCACCATCGGCTGCAGAGCTTTTTGGCGTAACTCTGTAAACCACAGTACCGTCAGTTCCGCTTACATTTTCATAGCTGTCATTAGCCAGGGCATTTGCCGCCAGATTACCTCCTGTTGTAGGCCCGCCGATAAGATTACCACTTTGGCTCACAAGAGCAACATCATATCGATCGGCTGCAATGGAAGTTCCATTAGTATTCAAGGCAATGTTCAATACCTCATCACTACATACTTCAATATTGGCGAGTGCAGGATCAACAACAGGTTCAGGATTAACAGTAATGGTAATGTTAAATGGATCTCCTGTACAATCACCATTTGCCGCTGAACTTTTTGGCGTAACCTGATACACAACAGCACCTGCTGTATTACTGGTATTTTCAAAACTATCATTAAACAGTGCATTGGCACTTACGTTTGCCCCAACAGTTGGTGTTCCAATAACATTGGCATCCTGACTAATCAGGATAACATCGTATCTGTTGGCCGGTATGCTCGTTGAACTGGTGACCAGATTGAAACTCAGTAATTCATCACTACACACTGTAATATTGGCCAAAGCGGGGTCGATAACCGGTTCAGGGTCAACCGTTACGGTTACGGTAAACGGATCTCCAATACAATCCCCATCGGCAGCAGAGCTTTTCGGCGTAACCTGATACACAACAGTACCAGCAGTGTTGGTCAGATTTTCAAAACTGTCGTTGACCAGAGCATTGGCAGGCTGATCTGACCCGGTGGTAGCTGTACCAGTGACATAGGCATCCTGGCTCACTAAGGTTATATCATACCTGTCGGCTGCTATACTGGTTCCATTGGTTGTCAAAGTAAGGTTTAGTGGTTCATCACTACAGATGGTAGTTGCTGCCAAAACTGGATCCATTACAGGCTCCGGGTGGACTGTTACTGTTATCACAAAAGGATCTCCAATACAATCCCCATCGGCTGCAGCACTTATGGGTGTTACCTGATAAACTACATTACCGGTTGTTGAGCTTACATTTTCAAAACTATCATTGACAAGGGCCGCAGGAGCCAAATCGGTTCCTATTGTAGCGGTTCCCGATATATTGGCATCCTGGCTAACAAGTATAATGTTATAACGATTTGCTCCGACACTGCTGCCATTTGTGGTCAATGTAAGGTTTAATGGCTCATCACTACAAACATCCAAAGTTGCCAAAGCAGGATCTACGACTGGTTCCGGATTAACCGTAACCGTGATATTGAAGGGGTCTCCGGTGCAATCTCCGTTAGCGGCTGCGCTTTTAGGTATAATCTCATAGACCACCGTTCCCGAAGTGGCGCTTGTATTTTCAAAATTATCATTTAAAATTGAATTGGCTGCCATATCTATTCCGGTAGTTGGAGTGCCTATTACATTAGCATCCTGGCTTATCAATGTAATATCATAGCGGTCGGCTCCTATACTGGTAATAGTTGTAAACAAAGTAAGATTCAGTATTTCTTCACTACAAACTGTGAGAAATAATAAAGAAGGATCTACAACGGGTTCAGGCTGAATGGTTACGGTGATACTAAACGGATCACCAGTACAATCCCCGTCTGCTGCTGCACTTTTAGGTGTTACTTCATAAACTACATCTCGTGGAATATTTGTTAGGTTTTCAAAACTATCACCTGCCAGGGCATTGGCTGCCAGGTTAGCTCCTACTGTTGCTGTTCCGGTAAGGCTCGCATCCTGACTTACCAGTACAATATCATAACGATCAGCTCCAATTGAACTACCATTGGTCGCTAATGTAAGGTTCAGAAGTTCATCACTACAAACTGTTAATGTGGACAAAGCAGGATCAAGTACAGGCTCAGGCTCAACGGTTACCGTAATCGTAAAGGCATTTCCGGTACAATCGCCATTTGCCACAGAACTTTTCGGAACAACACTGTAAATTACATTGCCTGGAGCAGCACTTAGATTTTCATAACTATCATTTATCAGTGCATTAGCTGCCAAATCCAGTCCGACAGTCGGGCTACCAGAAAGGTTGGCATCCTGACTTACTAATGAAATATCATAGCGATCGGCTCCAATACTTATACCATTGGTATTTAACGTCAGGTTCAGGGCTTCATCACTGCATATGGTAGCTGTCGCCAAAGCAGGATTAATGACTGGTTCAGGATTAACCGTCACAGTGATATTAAAAGGATTGCCTGTACAATCTCCATCTGCCGCTGCGCTCTTAGGGGTTATACGATAGATGATATTACCAGGAAGGTTGCTAACGTTTTGATAACTATCATTAATAATGGCATTGGCTGCAAGATCAGATCCAATGGTAGGCGTACCTGCAAGGTTAGCATCCTGGCTTATAACCGTTACATCATAGCGATCGGCTCCAATACTTGTGCCATTTGTCGCCAATGTTATGTTTAGCACTTCATCACTACAAACGGTAAAGGTAGCTAGGGCAGGATCAATTACAGGCTCAGGATTAACGGTTATCGTTATGTCAAACGGATCCCCTGTACAGTTGCCATTTGCCACCGCACTTTTTGGAGTTATCCTATAAACAACATCCCCGCTGGTGTTGCTTGTATTCTCATAGCTATCACCCGATATAGCGTTGGCTGCTAAGTCTGATCCGGTTGTTGCACTTCCCGCCAGATTTGCATCCTGACTAACTAATGCTACATCATAACGGTCGGCCCCTATTGAGCCCACTGCAGTTGCCAGTACTACCCCCAACGGTTCGTCACTACAAATTGTGGCATTTGCCAATGAAGGTTCTAATGAAGGTTCTGGTTGAACTGTCACAGTTATATCAAATGAATTTCCGGTACAATCTCCGTCAGCAACTGCACTTTTTGGGGTTATTCTATAAACTACTGTACCAGTTGAATTAGTAAGGTTTTCAAAACTATCATTGACCAATGCATTAGCAGGTTGATCAGAACCTGTTGAAGGTGTACCGGTAATAAAAGCATCCTGACTCACCAAACCAATGTCATAGCGATCCGCAGCTATCGAAGTTCCATTTGTTGCCAATGTCAGGTTTAGTATTTCATCACTACATACAGTCAAAGTCGCCAATGACGGATCCATTACTGGTTCAGGATCAACCGTTACCGTTATGATGAACGGATCACCAAAACAATCACCATCGGCTACAGAACTTTTCGGGATTACTCTGTAGACAACATCTCCACTGGTACTGCTTACATTTTCAAACAGGTCATTGGTAAGAGCATTGGCTGAAAGGTCAGATCCGGTGGTTGGTACACCACTGAGATTAGCATCCTGACTAATCAGGTTTATATCGAAACGATCCGCACTTATTGATGTACCATTAGTCACTAAGGTAATTCCAAGTAAATCTTCACTACAAACTGTCAAAGTAGCCAATGACGGGTCTATAACCGGTTCAGGATTAACAACTACTGTAATATCAAAAGCATCTCCGACGCAATTTCCATCAGCGATAGCGCTTTTCGGGGTTACACGATAAACGACATTACCACTTGTTCCACTTATGTTCTCATAAACATCACTATTCAGGGCGTTCGCATTCAGGTTATTACCGGTGGTTGGGGTTCCTGAAACATTGGCATCCTGACTAATTAAAGTTACGTCATATCTATCAGCGGCAACGGAGGTGCCATTCGTAGCCAATGTAATTCCAAGTACATCACCGCTACATATGGTCTGTATGGCCAATGAAGGATCTATTACAGGTTCGGGATCTACTGTAACTGTAATAATAAAAGCATCTCCGGAGCAATCACCATCAGCTATTGCGCTTTTTGGTATAACCTGATAAATAACCGCTCCACTTGCACCGCTAATATTTTCATAAGTATCATTGGCAAGAGCATTGTCTGCAAGGTCTGTACCAATGGTAGGAGTGCCTGTCAAATTAGGGTCCTGACTAATTAAGGATATATCATAACGATCCGCCGCTACTGAGGTCCCGTTAGTAGCTAGTGTTATATTAAGCAGGTCATCACTGCATACATTAAGACTGGATAATGCGGGGTCTATAACCGGTTCGGGACTGACAGTTACAGTGATATCAAAGGTTTCTCCTGTACAGTTACCACTTGCAACGGCACTTTTTGGAGTCACCCTGTAAATAACATTACCATTACTGGCACTGACATTTCTAAAATTGTCATTGATCAAAGCAGTTGGTGTAAGATCAACTCCTGTAGTTGGAGTTCCAATAACATTTAGGGACTGACTTACTAATACAACATCATAACGGTCAGCGACAACTGAGCTTCCATTTGTATTTAAGGTCAGGTTCAGTATCTCATCACTACATACTTCCCAGGTTACCAGGGCCGGGTCAACAACCGGTTTGGGATCTACCGTTACTGTAACATCAAAAGGGTCTCCCGAACAATCTCCGCTGGCCACTGCACTTTTGGGGATTACCCTATAAACTACATTTCCACTACTATTGCTTACATTCTCAAAACTATTATTAACCAACGCATTTGCGGGCAAGTCAACCCCAACTGTCGGTGGTCCTGTCAAATTAGCATCCTGACTAACCAGGCTCACATCAAACCTATCTGCTGCTACTGAAGTGCCATTGGTTGCCAGGGTAAGGTTCAATATTTCATCACTGCATATGGTTATTGCTGCTAGTGCTGGATCCATGACAGGTTCAGGATCAACAGTTACTGTAATATCAAAAGCATCACCTGAGCAGTCTCCATCCGCCACCGCACTTTTTGGAACAACACGATAAACAACGGTACCACTGGTATTACTGACATTCTCGAAACTATCCCCTATCAGGGCATTTGCAGATAAATCTGAACCCGTGCTTGCCGTTCCTGTTAGATTAGCACTTTGACTAATTAACGTAACATCGTACCGGTCAGCAGTTATTGAAGTACCATTGGTAGACAGGGTAAGGTTTAAAGGCTCATCACTACATAATCTTAAAGTAGACAGAGCCGGATCCATTACAGGTTCGGGAGCTACTGTAACGGTAATATCAAAGGCGTCTCCTGAACAATCCCCACTAGCCACCGGGCTCTTGGGTATCACTCTATATATAATGGTGCCATCGGAGTTACTGGTGTTTTCAAAACTGTTATTTACAAGAGCAGTGGCAGATAAGTTAGTGCCCGTTGTAGGGGTACCTATCAAATTAGCATCCTGAGTCACCAAAGAAATATCATAACGATCAGCTGCTATCGAAGTGCCGTTTGTGGCCAGGGTAAGGTTTAAGATTTCATCGCTACAAACTTCCAGGGCAGCTAAAGATGGTGCCATAACCGGCTCAGGGCGGATTCTGAATACCACATCAAAATCGGCTCCCTGACAACCACTGCCAGAGGTAGTTTCGAAAGGAGTTATAGTGTATGTAATATCAACATTTGCTGCTCCTGTATTGGTATAAGTATCAGTTATTGGATCTCCGGAAGCCACCGCACGCGCAGGGCCAGCCGGCACATTACCAGGGTCACTACTGATTACTGTATAAGTAAACTCACTGGCCAGAGAATTACCCAAGCCATTAATATTATCTACCTGAATATTGTAGTTAAGAGGTACATCACTACAATATAGTTCAAGATCGTCCTGACCTACCGGCTCTGGATTTACCGTGATTACAACCACCTGTGTATTACCATCACAATTATCCGGGCTGGTCGGAGTAACTTCATAAGTAACTGAGCCAACAGCACCGGAAGTATTGGTCAAAACCTGAGTAATATTGCCAGTTCCCGTTTGACCAACCGAAGCTCCGCCTATTGGTCCTGTTTTGGAGATCACTTCCCAGGCAAAAGTACTTCCCGGAATGCTCGATGTAAAGGTCAGAACACTATTTACCGCTCCTCCACTACATATCTCTTCTGCATTTGATGAAGTCATCACCGGTCTTGGATTCACAGTGACTGCAAAAGGATCCGCAGCGGGGCTGGTACAACCCGCAGAACTTGTTTCTACCACGGTAATATTGCCCGAGGCTGTTCCAATATTAACTATAATTTCATCCGTGCCCTGTCCGCTGACAATGGAACCCAGGGTGCCTGGTACATTCCAGGTATAAGTTGAGCCTCCAGTTGGAGTTGTAATCGAATAAATTACACTTTGCTGTCCGGTACATACTTCTGAATCTCCCGCGATTATTGGTTTAGCAGGAGCGTCATCAACAATGACCATAATAGTATTTGTATTCCCAACGCAACCATCAGCTGATGTTTCTGTTACAGTAACAGGAAGTCCGGGAGCTAATACTTCGTTAGGGAATCTGAGTAATACAAAGAAATCATTACTACCGCCAACCTGGACAAACTCTCCGGCTCCGGTCGGGACACTCCAGCTATAAGTTGACCCCGAATTTAGGACATCATCTACCTGGAATATTTGAATATTTGAGCTTTTACAAATTGTGTAAGATGCCGGCGTGGTATTATCCGGTGTGATTATAGAATTATCAACAGGTCTGGCATTAATAGTAAACTCTACAGCAGCAATATCCTGGCATAATGTGTTATTGTCAGTGATTACAGCATAAAAGATATCTCCATCCTGAACATCATCTACGCTTTGGTCAGCAGGAGAAATTATTTCAAAGCCAGTCAGATCTGAAGGAAGCGTAATAACTCCACCCGGATCAGCAAACCATTCCACCGCTCTATCAGCGGCATTATTAGTTACATTGTCATTTAGTGTTGTAAGATCAACACCGTCTTTATCTCCGCTACCCACTGTTTCTTCACAAAATACAGTCTCCGAATTAGTGGCATTCTGATCTATTGCATCAGGCAAAGTGCGAACAGTAAAGGTAATGGTTCCATCCTGAGTACATGAAGTATTAGCCGAAGTTCCCGTATCTGTAACACGGGTATAAATTATTGTTCCATTGCTAACATCAACATTTGTAGGGTCCGCAATTAGGTTAACTGGAGGAGGATCAGCAAAAAACTGTATTGTTCTACCTGTAGAACCGGCTATACCGGTAATTGCATCATTATAGACCGTCAAATCCACTCCTGTAACGATATTACTGCTTTGCGGCAACTCTTCACAAAGCTCAGGTAGCGGATCATTTGCCAACGGTAACGGGTTACGAGTAACATCAACTGTCTGCGCTGTAGGACTACAAACTCCCAAACCACTTGAAACGGTCCAGGTAAGAGTGGTTGTACCAACCGGTAACCCTGAAACAACGGCATTCTCATCACTGATATCTGAGAAACTTAATACATTAGCTGATTGATCCCTTACAATTATATTATCAAATCTTAAGAATTCGTCGTTTGCGCTGTTTTGAACGCGAACTATAATCTTCAACTGGCTACCTCCACCTGAAACAAAACCTCCTGACAAATTAATAAAGGAACCATCCGGAGTTGAAAAATTGTTATTTACGCTAGCTATTAGCTGAAGCGGGTTCGCATCAATTTGATAATAAACTTCAATATGGTCCGTTACCTCATGAACACCTGCTTCTGCCACATCAATAGAAATTTCAATATTAGTTACTCCTGAAATGTCTATATCATCTGATATCCAGTCTATATCCAGCCCGTCCAGATCTCTGGCTTCAAAGGCATTATTACGGACTTCAAAATGTGTGTCCGCATCCAGTGAAAGCGAATAGGTATTTCTTGACCAACCATACTGGTCATTATCAACCACTGTACCATTGGCTGAAGATTCAAAATCTTCATAAAATAATAACCCTGAATATGACCAGATTCCGCTACCTCCATTATCTGCAGCAACTGCTCCAAGGCTAATCTGATCCGTACACGTTTCCAACAGCGACGCGTCATCGTCTGCATCTGCATCTGCAGATGTTGGAGCTAAATCCTGTGTATGAACAACAGCTATAGAATTTACACTTTGGCAATTAGTAGGAACTGTACTGCTTTCAACAACTGCATAAAATGTGGCTGTTGCTGTTGAAGATGGAGTAAATAACTCACCCTGCGCTCCTGCTGCTGTACCAAAAGCCGGATCAGCATCAACTGTCAGAGCAGCATCCTGATACCAATGGATTGTATTTCCTGCTGCTGGCGCATCCACAGAAAGCGTTGCTCCGGTTAAATCTGTAGAACATGCAATAGCATCAACAGGATTTGTCGGGTCAGCAGGTCGTGGATTGATAATAACATTGTGAGGTCCTGAAGGCAATCCGGTAGCTGTACAGGAAGATGTCACATTGACTATTGAAGTGATCTCGTAAGAATAAGTTCCGGGTGTTCCCCCTAAATCCACTGTATAATCAGGTTGTATCCTGAAAATTCCGGAAGCGTCAACCGGTTGATTAGTAATAAGGATTGAACTACCTCCATTTATGTTATATGTAATATCATATTGCTGTGTATTATCATCTGGTGATAAATCGATGATAATATCTGGTGCATCAGTACCTGCACCGTCATCACACACCGCAGTTTCTACTGTTACAGACTCTATAGCTGGTGGAGCCACCGGACTTACTGCAATTGTTGCATCCCCTGAAATATTGGCTGAAGGAGCAGTAACCGTACAATTTATAGATGTACCCAAATCAGTAACAGATATTACTTCATAAGTATCATCCAGCCCATCTACAACAGATGTAGAACCCGGGATGATATAGGGTGAATTGATACCGTTAGCAACCTTGGGTGAGCCATCTCTGGTATAGGTGATATTGTATGGCCCTGTTCCCGTAAGTGTAACCACTGCTGGTGGAGCAGGATTCCCCGCACAAACAGAACCTCCTCCTGTTACTGTGGCCGTTGGAAGCGGGTTAATAATAATATCGATTGGATCAGATAACTGGCTTTCGCAGTTCGTTGGGTCTATACCGATTGTCTGGACGTAATATGTACCCGATTCGCCAATTAAATCCAGCACCAGCTGGTTGCTAGTACTCTGCTGTACTGGTGTAAACAGGTCAGGATCTTTAAACCATGCATATTCATCCGCATCACCATCAGCATTACTTGATTGCAAAATAGTTTGGCTACCATTCGCACAAATTTCTACCCCATCTCCTACCTCAGTAATGGTAGGTTTTACAGGTACAGGATTGACTACAATTGTTGCATCAGCACTGGTTTCAGTTGAGCAAACTCCATTTTCAACTATAGCTCTATAATCATAAGTTCCTTCTGTAGCTAAAGTTTCCTGAAAAGTTGAATTTCCGGCATTTCCAATATCAGCAAACCCTCCTCCGTTAATTTGCCTTTCCCACCTGATAATATTCCCCCTATGCCCTGTTAATGTCAATATTCCCGTTGATTCTCCCTCACATATTATATCATCAGAACTGACTATTCCCGCCAGGGTATTATTGTAAATAGTAACGGTAAAATTCCGATAGTTCGAATAACAGTCAGGAGCAGTTGAATATTTCCTTCTTACCCTAATGGTTCTTGTAGTAGTGGTAAATGACCCTCCGATATTAAAGTCAGCGGTTATACTTTGTCCTGAAGTTGCATCCAGAGTTACCCCACCACCTCCAGAAGTAGACCATTCATAATCCGCTGGTCCTCCAAAAACTGTAGAGCCTGCCGGAGCTGGTAAAGAAAATGACACATTATTGATTCCGTTACAAATTTCAACCGAACCGGTTATTGGATCGGGGGTAGTCAAATCTTCTCTTATGGTTAATATAACCTCTACGGGATCACTTTCACAATCATTTGATCCCCCTAAAATATACGTTGCCCACATTGAGTATACCCCTGGAATATTTGTATTTATACCTCCTGGGTAGGAAGAGGCAGGAAAAAGGTTCGAATTAGTTCCATTAGGATTGGCTACCAATACACCTCCCACATTTGGGTTATCATCATACCAATTAATAAGCGAGCTACCTGCTGTACCTCCAATTTGATAGTTGACTCCACCAATCGCATCTCCTTCACATATAGTAGAATTAACAGGTAGAGGGGTATTAGGAACAGTTATGACTCTTATAATTTGAGTTGTTGTAACAGGAGCGTCCGAAGCATCTGGCCAAGATCCTGCAAAATCTGAGTCAACAGTAGGGTCAAATACACCTCCCACTGGATTTAGATAATTGCCGTCACCTGTGTTAGCATCATAGGGATTACAAACATTCCAACTTCGTAGAGTAACTTCAAAAATCTCTCCATCGACTGCTGTTATTGGTAAGTTAATATCCAAGGTAACGTCTCTCGCCGGAGTAGCAGTATCATCACCGATAAAAGTTATGGGGCCATAGTATGGGAAAGCAGACACTATATTTCCACCAATAGTAACATCCCCTGTTATGGTTTCTGAGGTTCCATACACCCATTGTACCCACCTTTCTTCACCATTTCTAAAATCACTTGATTGAGGAGGACTATCTAAATTGGCTTGTGTACAGTTAAATTCGCTATTATCCTGTAAACGGATAGCATCGGTATCATTTTCGCAAACATCAACTTCATCTGTTATTACATTAAGAGCCCCCGTAGAAGAGACATCATGTGTTATATCATGTGTTCCTATATTAGGGTTATCCAATTCATCATATACCAAGACATCAAATTCCTGAAACAAATCTGCTTCAAAACAAAATGAACCATTAACCTGCAACCTTGTTCTTGCGGTATACAAACACTCTGTGCCATTGTCAGGATAAACATGTGTTGCCGAAAAACGCCACTCACCCACCGCACCTATGTAAATAAGAGTAAAATCTTCGGGTGTACTCCCATCCCCCCAGTTTACTCTTGCCTCAATGACATCATTTACTGTATCCCAAGATCCATCCGCAATGATTGTTCTTGTCACAACGTCTCCTCCGCAATTTGTACTCAAACTAGAAACTACTCCATAATTGGTGGCATCACTACAAGTACCAGATTGTCCAAAAGACTCAAATCCCGCTAAAAGAAGAAAAAGAAAAAATAAATTACCTGTTAGTTTATAGACAACTTTCATTAAAGGTGATTGGTTAGATTCTCCGTAATTACAGCTCAAAATAAGCATATATCCATAAAGTTTATATACTTGAAGGGGATATTTTGAACATATCTTGTTTAAACAATGAATACAATATTAGTTTTTCTTGTAACCAACTCAAATTAGATTTTTCGGAATTTTTCAGAAAATGAAATTTTGTAGGCGGCTACCCCTTTTTATTGGTAATATAAAATTTCCTATTTCTATTACCGATTTCGGGTTATTCATGTACCTTTGCACCCCATAAGTTCTAAGGCAATTCATTCTATTAAATCAACTTATGGCTACGGCAAAGTATATTTTTGTTACCGGTGGGGTAACTTCTTCTCTTGGTAAAGGAATAATCTCAGCTTCTTTGGGCAAACTGCTTCAGGCTCGAGGTTTCAAAGTTACCATACAAAAATTTGACCCATATATTAACATTGATCCGGGTACACTAAATCCATATGAACATGGCGAATGCTATGTAACGGATGATGGGGCTGAAACAGACCTTGACCTCGGGCACTATGAAAGGTTTCTTAATACTCCAACTTCACAGGCCAACAACGTAACTACGGGCCGGATATATAATAATGTAATCACCAAAGAAAGAAAAGGTGAATACTTGGGTAAAACCGTGCAGGTTGTACCCCATATTACTGATGAAATAAAAAGAAACATTTTTCAGCTTGGTGAAAGTGGAGAATATGATTTTGTGATCACAGAGATTGGTGGTTGTGTTGGTGATATTGAATCTCTTCCCTTTATTGAAGCCGTACGACAGGTAAAATGGGATGTGGGTGTAAACAATTTTCTTGTTATCCACCTTACACTTATCCCTTACCTGAGCGCTGCAAAAGAGTTAAAAACTAAACCTACACAGCACTCTGTAAAGCAGCTTTTGGAGGCCGGTATTCAGCCGGATATCCTGGTATGCAGATCTGAGAGACATCTTCCTCCTGAAATACGAAAAAAACTGGCTTTGTTTTGCAACGTTCACATTAACTCTGTCATCGAAGCTCTCGATGCGGATACTATTTATGATGTGCCCATCCTTATGCGAAAGGAGAAACTTGCCGAACGTGTACTGGCCAAGCTAAAAATACCCAATAAAAATGAACCTAACCTTGAGCAGTGGAAGGTGTTTTTAGGGAAGCTAAAAAACCCTACTGATGAAGTTAAAATTGGTTTGGTTGGCAAATATGTTGAACTTCCGGATGCTTATAAATCAATTGTCGAGGCCTTCACTCATGCCGGTGCGGTTAATGAGTGTAAAGTAAATATTGAATGGATCTCATCTGAAACTGTAACACCTGAGAACTGTGCTTCCATACTTGGCAAGTTTGATGGGGTATTGGTAGCACCTGGTTTTGGTGAGCGCGGTGTTGAAGGTAAAATAGAAGCCGTAAAATTCCTGAGAGAAAGCAAAACCCCATTCTTTGGCATATGCCTGGGCATGCAATGCGCTGTCATTGAGTTTGCCAGAAATGTACTAAAGCTTAAAGATGCTTCATCTACAGAGCTGAATGAAAAAACCAAAAACCCGGTTATTGACCTGATGGAGGAACAAAAGAAAGTTACGGACAAAGGAGGTACCATGAGATTGGGCGCTTATCCCTGTGACTTAAAAAAGGGTAGCAAGGCAAGCTCTGTCTACGGAAAAGTAAAAATAAGTGAGCGACACAGACACAGGTACGAGTTTAACAACAAATATCTGGAACAAATGGAAAAAGCAGGATTAATGGCCACCGGGATTAATCCGGATACAGGATTGGTTGAAGTTGTTGAACTTAAAGACCATCCATGGTTTATTGGCACACAATATCACCCTGAACTTAAGAGTACAGTTTTAAATCCTCATCCTCTGTTTGTTAAGTTTGTAGAGGCTGCTCAGAATCACAAAAAAGAGAATAACTCAAAGCGTTAATTATTACAAAAAATACAATGGATAGAAACCAAGCAACAGGTTTAATTTTAATAGCAGTGATGATATTGCTATATTTTTATTTCTTTTCGCCGGAACCTATACCGGTTGAGGAGAAGGCTCCTGTAACAGAACTTGCCGAAGGAGAAGAAAATATAGAATCTTCCGATAGCACAGCTGTCAATACAGCAGAAACAATCAACGATTCAATTCAATCTTTGCTTAATCAGCAAAAGTTTGGTGTTTTTGCTAATGGCGCTACCGGAATAGCATCAGACAATGTCCTTGAAAATGATCTGGTAAAAATTACTTTAACCAATCAGGGTGGTAAAATCAATAATGTTGAGCTTAAAAAATTTACAACCTACACAAATGAACCGGTTGTATTAATCAATGAAGACAGAAATAAGTTCTCTCTTCTTCTGAATTCATTGGGAAAGCAAATAGATCTTAACAAGCTCTATTATACAACTACCACACAGTCCGTGGGGGATACTTCGGTTCTTATATATACATTGAATGTAGGAGCCGAACAGAATGTAAGACATATCTATAAACTGGCTAACGGAAGCTACGAGCTAAATTACAAACTTGAGCTTAACGGACTAGAACAGTATATATCACAGGAAAGTCTAACTTATCAATGGCATGACCGCATCAAAACTCAGGAAAAGGATGTGGAGATGAGCAGAAGAAATTCCACAATCAATTACTACACGGCCGGAGAAGAATTCGAAGGGCTGCCTGAAGGAAGTAACAGTACTGAAGAAGAAGTAGTTGAGGAGAGCCTGAAATGGGTAGCAATCAAGCAGCGTTTCTTTGTTGCCGGTATAGTAGCCAATGAAAGTTTTGGAAAGGGTAAATTCGAAACCTCAATTAATAGTGAAGACCCTTCCACTGTAAAATACGCTAAAGTTAACCTTAGCATACCCACTGAAGATGTAAAAGCAGGGAAAGCCTCCTATACTTATTATTTTGGTCCTAATGATTATCATATTCTAGGAGATATCGCTGACGAATTTGAGAGCAATCTTTACCTTGGCTGGCCTCCTATGAAATGGATCAACCGCTTTGTAATTATTCCTTTATTTGATCTGCTGGGAGGCTTCATCAGCAATTATGGCTTGATTATTATCATAATGGTACTACTTATCAAGCTGGTACTTTCGCCTCTTTCTTATAAGTCATACCTGTCTATGGCTAAGATGAAGGTGCTAAAACCGGAGCTTGACGAAATAAAAGAAAAGCATGGTGAAGACTTAGCTAAAGCTCAACAAGAGCAGATGAAGCTTTACCAAAAAGTAGGGGTAAGTCCTTTGAGTGGTTGTATACCTATGCTACTTCAAATGCCCATTCTCTTTGCAATGTTTTATTTCTTTCCTCAATCAATAGAGTTGAGGGGTGAAAGTTTTCTTTGGGCGGAGGACTTGTCAACCTATGATTCCATTATGCAACTGCCATTTACCATACCTTTTTACGGTGATCATGTCAGTCTGTTTGTGTTGTTGATGACTATGTCAACCATTCTATACACATGGTCTAACCAGCAGGTAAGTACGGTACAGGGACCGATGAAAACTTTCTCCTACCTGATGCCGGTAATATTCATGTTTGTACTTAATTCTTATCCTGCCGCCCTTAGTTTTTACTACTTTGTATCCAACATTGTAACTTTCGGACAGCAGGCATTGATAAGAAAATTTGTTGACGAGGAAAAGATCAAAGTTATTCTTGAAGAGAACAGGAAAAAGAATGTCAACAAGAAAAAATCGAAATTTCAGCTAAAGCTTGAGGAGGCAATGAAGGCCAGTAATCAGGGGAAAACGAAAAAATAATTTAGTTTTAAAATTTATTCTGAGGCTGTCTTCAGAGTCTGTTACCCTTTAAAAACCCTTGTGGTTATATTATGAAAGGTTATTGCAGAACTCAGGGGACAGCCTCTTTCTATTTTCCTCAAATAGTGTCGATACATTAACTTACATAATTCAATTAAACTTATATCTTTGTAACCCTGATTTCGTAATCCAAACCTCACAATTAAATATGGAAGTTACTTACTATGGACATTCGTGTTTTCTAGTTGCAACCGCAGGAAAGAAACTCCTTTTTGATCCTTTTATATCTCCCAATGAACTGGCAAAAGATATAAACATTAGTGAGATTAAAACAGACTACATTATCCTTTCTCATGGGCATCAGGATCACATTGCTGACGTAGAAAATATTTATAAAAATAACAAAGCCCAGATCATTTCAACTTTTGAAGTAATCTCATGGTTTGCCGAGAAGGGGCTGGAAAACGGGCATCAAATGAACCATGGAGGACGCTGGGATTTTGATTTCGGCACCTTAAAAATGGTTAATGCAGTGCACTCCAGCAGCATGCCGGACGGCAGCTATGGTGGTAATCCTGCCGGTTATGTGATAGAAAGTGAAGGCAAAACTTTTTATTATGCCGGTGATACCGCGCTTCATTATGATATGAAACTTATTGAGGACGAGTTTAACATAGACTTTGCTTTTTTGCCAATTGGAAGTAATTTTACGATGGGCATAGAGGATGCCAATAAAGCAGCTGATTTCGTGGGAACAAAAAAGGTAATCGCCATGCACTATGATACTTTCCCTCTCATAAAAATAAACCACGGAGAAGCAAAGTCAGCTTTCCAGAATCACGGTAAGGAGTTGGTATTGATGGGTATAGGAGAAACTATTAATTTATAATCAATCGATGAGTAAAGTAATTGCCATTGCAAACCAAAAAGGTGGTGTAGGAAAAACTACATCTGCTATCAATCTTGCAGCTAGTATGGCTGCCTTAGAATATAGAACCCTGGTCATTGATGCTGACCCTCAGGCGAACTCAACATCAGGACTGGGCTTAAACCCCAAAGAAGTAGAAGTAAGTATATATGAGTGCATGGTGGATGGCATTGATGTTACTGAAGCTATTACAGAGACGGACATTGACTACCTGCACATACTACCTTCTCACATCGACCTTGTGGGTGCCGAAGTAGAGATGGTAAATATTGAACGCAGGGAAGAAAGAATGCGTGATGCCCTAAAGCTGGTGAAAAAAGATTATGATTTCATTATCATAGACTGTTCTCCATCATTGGGTTTGATCACTATCAATGCACTGACCGCGGCAGACTCGGTTATCATACCTGTTCAGTGTGAGTACTTCGCTCTTGAAGGCTTAGGAAAGCTATTAAATACCATTAAAATTATTCAGACACGACTTAACCCCGAACTGGAGATTGAAGGTATTCTGCTTACTATGTATGATGTTAGGTTGAGGCTATCAAACCAGGTTGTGGAAGAAGTAAAAACCCACTTTCAAAAAATTGTATTTGACACAATAATACCTCGAAACATAAAGTTAAGTGAGTCACCAAGCTTTGGTGTACCTGCTATAGCACACGATGCAGAAAGTAAGGGAGCACTCAGTTACCTGAATCTGGCAAAGGAAATAATGGAGAAAAACGGAATTTCATGATCAAATAATTAGGAGGAAGCATGGCGAAAAAAGAATTGAAGAGAAGAAATGCATTGGGCAGAGGACTTGGCGCTTTATTAGAAGATTCCCCTGCAAAAGGTCAGACTGAGGAGCAAAAGGAATACCCTTCAGCAGGAGCGATGAATACAATTCCTCTTGAGGAAATTGAAGTAAACCCGTTTCAACCAAGGACGCATTTTGATCAGGAAGCACTTCAAGAGCTTGCTGATTCAATAAAAGTACAAGGTATAATCCAGCCAATTACAGTAAGAAAGCTGGCAAAGAATAAGTACCAGCTTATATCAGGGGAGAGACGATTTCAAGCTTCGAAACTTGCAGGACTGGATGCGATACCAGCGTACGTAAGAACAGCCGATGACCAGCAAATGCTGGAAATGGCATTGATAGAGAATATTCAAAGGGAGAACCTCAACTCCATTGAAATCGCTTTGAGCTACCAAAGGCTACTTACAGAATGTGATCTAAAGCAGGAAGAATTGGGAGACCGGGTAGGTAAAAACAGAACTACTGTTAACAATTACCTGAGGTTGTTGAAACTTCCGCCAGATATTCAGGCCGCACTTAGAGATAAAAAGCTATCTATGGGTCATGCACGTGCCCTTATCAATATTGAAAATATAGATACCCAGTTAGACATTTTCAAAAAAGCTATAGAAAACGACCTCTCTGTTAGAAAAGTGGAAGAACTGGTACGTCAGGCCATGACTCCGCGAAAAGAAGAGCGTGAAGAAAAAACTACTCCTGAAGGTGGCAAGGAAATTGCTAACCTACAGACAAAGCTGGCATCTCACTTTGGTACCAGAGTACAAGTAAAGTCTGATGGCAAAAAAGGAGAAATTAAAATACCTTTTATATCTGTAGAAGATCTCAATAGAATACTTGAGATCCTGAATGTTTAAATGAAAAGCATTTATTTCATATTTATAGCTCTTATTTCAGGCTACTCTCTGGCAATAGGACAAATCACACCTCCATCGGCAAATCCCGATACTGTTGAAAATACAGAAACAGAGGAGATCATTATAGAGAATAGTGAAAATATAGAAGTAAAGGAGATTGAAACTTACGCAGACCAATTCGTACCTCGTAAGGCATCTCTCTATGCAGCTATCCTTCCTGGTTCAGGGCAAGTCTACAACAAAAAATACTGGAAACTTCCGATAGTATATGGGGGATTTATAGCACTAGGGTTTACTGTTGATTTCTATAATGACCGCTACAAACTTCTAAGAAAGGAACTTTTCAAAACACTTAATGAGTCGGGTTATTCATCTCCTTACGGAAATGAAACACAGCTACGCAATAACCTTGATAGTGAACGAAGAGATCGTGATTTCTATGTGATCATGATAGGTGTGCTTTACCTGCTTCAAATCGCTGACGCACATATTGATGCTCACCTGAAAGAATTTGATCTAAATCCAAACTTACAAGTATCTCTTGAGCCTGCGTTCAGCAATGAATCTTTTGGCTATAACGCCGGACTTTCCTTAAAACTAAAATTCTAGAATGAACATACTTTTACTTGGTTATGGTAAAATGGGCAGAGCCATAGAAGCTATTGCCATAGAACGTGGACATAATATTGTAGGTAAAATAAATGAAAATAACCTAAACGATATTAAAAAGCACAATAGTACCAATACAGATGTTGCTATTGAGTTCAGCCAGCCCGACGCAGCTTATAATAACATTAATTATTGCATTGACAATAGTATCCCTGTATTGAGCGGCACTACCGGGTGGTTGGACAAAAAAGCTGATATCGAAACGCTCTGCAAGCAAAAAGAAGGCACCTTCTTCTATGCATCTAATTACAGCATAGGGGTAAACCTTTTTTTTAGACTTAATGAGCAGCTTGCTACGCTTATGTATAGTTTTGAAGAGTACAACGTAGATATTGAAGAAATACATCACACTGAGAAGAAAGATTCACCCAGTGGTACTGCTATTACACTGGCCGAAGGTATACTTAAACATACTCCTCATAAAAAGCAATGGATCAATAAACCTTACGGAGCTAAGGAAGACCTGGTCATCAATTCGATAAGAGAGGATAAGGTTCCAGGTACACATACCATTAAATACAGCTCATCTGTAGATGACATCGAGATAAAGCATACAGCTCATTCAAGAGAAGGGTTTGCAAAAGGTGCTGTAATGGTAGCAGAGTGGCTAAGAGATAAAAAAGGAGTCCTGGATATGAACGACTTTCTTAAACTTTAAATAAAAACGCTTTTATTTGTAAGCTTTGTTCTAAAAGCAATACTATTCAGGTAGCGTTTCAAAAATAAAACACATGAACTGGAAATTCTGGAAAAAGAAAAAAGACGAAAAACCTAAGTCAAAAACCAGAGAATGGGTAGATGCCATTGTTTTCGCCGTTATTGCAGCAACAATTATCAGGTGGTTGCTGATGGAAGCATTTACCATCCCCACTCCCTCGATGGAGAAGTCACTTCTTGTTGGTGATTTCTTATTTGTAAGCAAATTCCATTATGGCACAAGAACTCCTGCTACTCCCCTGCAGGTGCCTCTAACTCACCAGAAAATATGGGGAACCAACATACCTTCGTATGTAGATTGGATACAATTACCTCAATACAGACTGCCTGGCATTTCAGAGGTAAAAAGAAATGATGTGGTAGTATTTAATGTACCAGGAATAGAAGAAAATAACTTCGAAGAACCAAATAGGAACAACTGGATTGATTATCCCGTCGATCTGAAGACTAACTATATCAAGAGGTGTGTTGGTATGCCAGGTGATATACTTAAGATTGAAGACAAACAAGTTGTTATCAACGGAAAACCTTTGGAAAACCCAGAAAAAATGCAATTCTCCTATGTGGTTCAATCTGATACGAAGTTAAGTGACAGGGTACTTGAGAATCTCAATATCTCGGAACCTGAAATTAGCGAAACCAGGGAAAGCGGGGTTTATCAGCTTTTCTATATAACTGATGAAGAGGTTGCCCGGCTTAAGGAACAACCCTTTGTAAAAGGGGTTAAGCCTTACAAAACTTATGAAGAGAGCGAATGGGAACCAAGAATTTTCCCTAATGACAGGGAGCTTTTTCCCTGGAATGCAGATTGGTATGGACCTTTGGAAATCCCTAAGGAAGGACAGACCATAACGATTGATAAGAAATCTTTGCTTACTTATGGTAAAGTCATCACGCTATATGATCATAATAAAGATGCTAAAATTGTGGATGACAAGCTTTTGATAGATGGTAAGGAAGTGAAAGAATATACCTTTAATCAGAATTATTACTTTATGATGGGCGACAACCGCCACAATTCTCTGGATTCAAGATATTGGGGGTTTGTGCCTGAAGATCATATTGTAGGCAAAGGTTTTTTCATCTGGTTATCATTAGATCCCCAGGAAGGGCTGTTTAGTGGAAAAATACGCTGGAGAAGATTTTTTAATCTTATAGAATAAAACCAAAGTACTTTCAATATGATTTGGATCCATAAGGCTCCAAATCATATTGACTTCCCCCTACTTACCAGTCTATTTCGGTTTTGCCAATCTTCCTTAAATATTCGTTAGTTTTGCTAAAGTGCTTGCAGCCAAAAAAACCGCGGTCTGCAGCAAATGGAGACGGATGGGCACATTTAAGTACATAATGTTTATTTTCATCTATAACTACTCCTTTCTTTTGTGCATATGAACCCCACAACAAGAAAACCAGTCCTTCCTTTTCATCAGATAGCTTTTTAATTACTGAATCGGTAAACTCTTCCCACCCTTTATTTTGATGCGACCCTGCCGTATTTGCTCTAACGGTCAACGTAGCATTTAGCAATAAAACTCCTTGATTCGCCCATCTTTCAAGATTTCCGGACTCAGGAATTTCCTTACCAAGATCATTTTTAATTTCCTTGAAAATATTGAGTAGTGAAGGCGGCTTTCTAATACCGTCTCTAACAGAGAAACAAAGACCATTCGCCTGACCGGGACCATGATAAGGGTCCTGCCCTATGATAACCACCTTTACCGCTTCAAAATCACAATGATCAAATGCATTGAAAATCTCCTTTCCCGGAGGATAAACAGTATGCGTCTTATACTCATTTCTCACAAAATTGACCAGGTTATGGAAATACTCTTTATTGAATTCATTTTCAAGGTGTTGTTTCCAGGAAGAGGCAATTTTTACATCCATATTTTTTCAATAACTTTTTTTTGATTTTTAAATTTAAAACTTCTTATATTTCATATCCGTTTTTATAAAGAGAAATACGCTAAAACTTTTAAAACGAGCTATGGTATTGTGCAGGATGGAAAGAGTTTGCAGCAAATTCCATGTGGCAATAATTGACCCTGTTTTACTCACATGTAAAAAAAACGATTATGGTAACTGAAATAACAAAAGGCATTAAGGTAAGTGTAGAAACCGAATATCAGCCGGCCTATTCAAGCCCAAGTCAGTACCATTATGTATTTACCTATAAGGTTACCATTGAAAATCAAAGTGAAAATACGATCCAATTACTAAGACGACATTGGCATATACATGATGCTGGCTTTTTATCCAGAGAAGTAGAAGGCGAAGGTGTTGTAGGTCAGCAACCTATTTTAGAACCTAACCAGTATCATCAGTATGTTTCCGGGTGCAACCTAAAATCAGGTCTTGGTAAGATGCTAGGCACTTATCTTATGGAAAGAATAGTTGATGGCCACCGGTTTGAAGTAACTATTCCCGAATTTAACATGGTAGCCCCGTTCAAACTGAATTAAATTGTCAAAACTTCACCAACTCACCAGCTACGTAAAGTACTGGCTGAATGCAGTAGACAAACATTCTCTACAGGCACCTTATATTTATGAGCTTTATACCTCGGTATTAAAGGCCAGTGATAAAAACAATCATTTTGAAGCCTTAGAAATGCTGAGAAACCAATATAAAAGCAGCAACCAAACCATACCGGTAATTGATTTTGGCGCGGGCTCTAAGGTTTCCAACGACCATACCAGAAAAATCAGTGATATAGCTACAAAGGGTTTAACCAGCAACAAGTACTCTGAAATGTTATACCGGCTGTGCAGGTTTCTTGAGGCTAAAAATATTCTGGAACTTGGAACATCGCTGGGTGTAAATACTTTGTATTTGGCTACAAGTAATAAAAATGCTATAGTTTCAACTTTTGAAGGATCACCATCGCTATGCAAAATTGCGACTAATACCTTTCACCAGTTTGGTGCAAAAAACGCACGAATTATTGAAGGCAACATAGACGATAACCTGCAGTCATTTATAGAAAGTTCATTGCCAATAGATGTTGCCTTTGTGGATGCCAATCATCGTTATGCTCCCACGATATCTTATTTCGATATCATGCTTACAAAAATTCATGATCAGTCGTGTTTTATTTTTGATGATATCCATTGGTCAAAGGAAATGGAGCAGGCGTGGTATGAGATACGCTCCCATTACCGGGTAAGCCTCAGCATTGACCTTTATCAGATGGGTCTGGTATTTTTTAAACCAGACTTACGAAAACAACACTACATTTTACAGTTTTAAGTTGTTTTCGACTGAACCCAGAACCCATGAATTACTCCGGGTAACCATCCCAAAAGAGTTAGTAACAGATTAATAAGGAATTCACTCGACGCAATCCCATATCTAATAGCCACTGCCAAAGGCGGCAGTAGTAAAGTTAGTATTACCATTAATATTGACATAATTCTTCTTTTTGAAAGAATAAAGCTGAAAATACCTTGCCGAAAACATTGGAATGCTTCCATGCATAAAATTTTAATAAGATGTGGAATTATCCCCTCAATGTTCGCTTTTAATTCCGCAGGTTATAACTAAATTTCATATGTCACAGCGTTGATCAACCAGTGGCATTATTATGGCCTGTTTAATTATGAAATAAACATGATAATCAAAATATTACGTACGAGCTTACTTATATTGGTTGTGACCCTTGCTGCAGCTTTTCTATTGCCTAATCTATTTAATGACCGGGAGAAAAAAGCTTTTTCAGATGAATATAGGCTGTATAGCGCAAAACAATTATATAATGTCAGACATTTAGGAGACTCTGCAACCGTGTTGCTCTCCGATTTCTACAATCGCGGTGCAATAGCTACTCGAATTTTAGGTGACCACTACAGAACTCAGTGGGCAACACCTGTTAATCTACCCGTTTTTGAAATGGATACTATAATGGGAGGTTTAACCTTTGAAGAAGTTGGCGGGGGACAACAAACGTTCAGCGTTAAATTGAAAAATGAAAGTGAAAGAACCTATACCTTAAGATCAGTTAACAAGGATCAGTCAAGAGCTTTACCTGTATTTTTACAGTATTCTTTTTTGCGACCATTATTCAGAGATCAGGCCTCAGCCCTTAACCCTTTTGGAGCATTGGTAACCGAACGGTTCGAAAAAGCACTAGATATTTTGCATACTTCGCCAACAATGTATTTCATACCTTATGATAGTACGATGACAGAAGTTATTCAGGCACAATTGTCTGGAAGGGTAATGATACTGGAAGAAGAACCTGACAAATCATGGACAGATAGTTATAATTTTAACCATCCGGATGACATAATTTCTACGAAGGAGGTATTAACCGGAGCTATGAATAAGAGTTTGGTAATAGACTCACTCGAATACCTCAAGGCTCGTTTGCTTGATTTTACTATCAGTGACTGGGACAGGCACGGGGGCCAGTATGAATGGGCCGTTTATCATTCAGAAACTTTGCCTATCGCACGTCCTATTGTGATGGACAGAGACATGGCTTTCTTTAAATTTGATGACGGGTTATTAAACCAGGTTGCCCTGGCCATCAATAATAAGTTTCAGTCTTTCAATGCTCAGTATGACGATATATCCGGGCTGATCCGAAACTCAAAGGATATTGACCGGTATATCCTCAGAAACGTATCGTTAGATCAGTTTATCAGCCAGGCAGAACATGTGCAAAATGTATTAAGCGACTCTGTAATTGATAACGCATTCAGAGTGTATCCTGAGTCAGTGTATCGCCAACTCGGAGAAAAGCATGTCCGTATTTTAAAAGAAAGAAGGGCAAAGCTGGATAGCGCGTCGGTCATATTCCACACACTGATTAACCATTAACGTTTACTATAGCGGCCTTTTCCCACCAGTACGCCTTAACCGCAGCTATTATTTCCAGCATGTCGCTGTATTTCGAAGGTTTTGTAAAATAGGTATTTACTCCGTTTTTATAAGAAGTTCTAATGTCCTCTTCTGAGCTTGAAGTTGAAAAAACAATGATAGGAATATGTTTAAGCTTTTCATCCTGCTTAATTTCCTTCAACGCCTGCCGCCCATCCTTCTTGGGCATATTCAAGTCGAGAAACACCATGGCTGGCTGATTAGCTTTGTCTTTAAGCCGATCCATTAATTCCTCTCCATCGGAAACAAAAATCAACTTTTCGCTAGGTATGTTATTCTCATTTAAAGCATCCTCAATTAAAAGTCTATCATCGGAATCATCTTCCGCAATAATTATTGAAGTTATTTTTAGCATATTTTTTTATTCAATGAGTATTTGCCTAACTTTTTGATAGCTTTATAAGGGATCTGGTATTCTTTCAAACGAAAGACAAGTCAGTGTGAATGTATCTAATACGGAACAATATCACAAGACTAATATCATAATGTTTTATAAGCCTATTAATAAATGAAGAAGAAAGGAACAAAATTTGAGCCCCGGAGAATAACTATGCTAAGAGAACTCTTGCAGTTATCTCAGGTAAAATTCGCAGAAAAAATAAGAATTTCTCAAGGTGCCCTTTCTCAAATAGAAAGTGGAAAATCTCAAATATCACTAGACACTTTACGCAATTTAAGTAATGAACTCAACGTAAATTGCAATTGGATAGTTAATGGTGTAGGAGAAATTTTTTACGATGAAAAACGTCAATCCAATAAAGTTGATACTCAAAAGGTTTTTATTGACGTAAGATCCGATGATCTTTCGGTGATTCCATTAGTGAGGGAGGAAGCCCACGCAGGATATATAGAAGGTTTTGAAAACCCTGAGTATATAAAGACGCTAAAAGTTTACCAAATTCCCGGTTTTGAGAACGGAAGTTACCGGCTTTTCGAGATTGAGGGCGAAAGTATGATCCCAACGGTTTACCCCCGGGAAATAGTAATCTGTGAATATAGCGAAAACAAAGAGTCTGTAGAAAATGGTACTTTGTGTGTGGTTATTACAAAAGATGGCATTGTAGCAAAAAGGGTATACTACTATGAAAATGACAAAAAGCTTTTAATTCTTAAAAGTGACAACAGCCGCTTCAAGACCTATAGCCTGGAAAGTAGTAAAATACTAGAACTTTGGAAAATTAAAGGCAAAATCACTTCCGTATTCATAGAATCAGGATTGGTGGATGCCAAAAGAATGGAGAAGCTTGAAAATGACCTTGAAATGCTAAAGAAAGAAGTAAAGAAGCTTTCTGATAAATAAAATACATTTTCTTCTACGGAGTTATAGCAGTCTTTCCACATCCTTATAAAGGGTGCTCTTCATTAATAATGATCTGATTGACTTTTTTCGTTTTGGTATGGTTCTTTCAGCCTTTATGATGTATCAAACATCTAATATTATGGCTAAGAATCACGGATCATCAATAAAGAATGATGAAAAATATGAGGTACTTCGAGACGAAGGTATAAGTAAAGAAAAAGCTGCCCGAATAGCAAATAGTAAAAAGCCCGGAAAAAAGGGGGGACAATCCAGTAAATACGAAGCCCGGTCTAAGGAAGACCTTTATGAGAAAGCCAAAGAAGTAGGGATTGAAGGCAGATCCAAAATGTCAAAAAATGAGTTAATCGAGGCGCTCCGAAATCACTAGTTTAATCATGAGCTACCTTTCCATACTATCGGAAAAATAACGTGTGACTTCTTTTACGACATAATTGATAACAATAACCAAAAAAGTGGCGCCAATGGCGAGCACGTACTGCTTCAGTGCAGCACTTGCTCCAATAGCACAACTAAAAAGCAAGGTAGCGGCAGTGGTAAGCCCGATAACACGCTCTTTATGCTCTGCTTTAATTATGGTTCCGGCACCGATAAAGCTCACTCCAACCACGATAGCCTCCAGTACCCTGATAGGATCAGTGCGGATAATTTCAGACGGGTTATACTCATTAATGAAATTTACCAGTGGCACCGTAATCGCCACAATCATACAGGTTGCTCCACCAACGATCATATTGGTGCGCATTCCTGCCGGTTTGTGAGCACTTTCCCTTTCAAACCCAATAATTGCTGTTAGCACTGTGGCTATAATTACATCCAGCAGAATATACAAATCGTCTCTGAACTCTTCCATAAATTAAAATTTATACGTGACGCTAAGGCCATGAGCATTACCTGTAAAGAAATTCCATGACAAATTCTTATCATGATTTACATCTCTTACTTTATGTAGTTGAGGGATCAACACACCGTTTATAGCTCCCAGGGGAACCCCTATCATTAAATCGGTAAGAAAATGTTTGCCTGCCTTGAAACGTAGATAAGCATTGCCCAAAGTGGCAACGGTAGCTGCCGAATACAAAAGCACATGCATTCCTTTGCGTTCAGGATAATAATCTGAAAATACTTTTGCCGCAAAAAAGGTTGATGTAGCGGTAAGTGACGGATGCCCTCCAAAAAATGAATTCTTTGCGCCTCCTGAAGTTCGTTCCGACATGGGAGCATCTTCTGAATATACCAAAGGCCGAAACTTATCAACATTGGCAGCCGTCATGGTATACATTGTACCAGTTAGCCCCAGTGCCTCGATGTACATAATACTGATTCGGCCTGCATCCCGGCGAATGTTATCGTCTAGCAGTAATAAAAAAGGTAGAGGAAATGAACCGTAAAAGAAGATATCGCTGTCTTTATTGGCCTGCTCCGAATAGCGAGGCTGATGTTTTCGGTTAAGCTCAATTACATCATCTTCAAGTACCAGATTCACTACAGTGGATGAATCAGCACCAGATTTTTGTTCAATTTTGTAGAATCCATATGCTGTTATGCCGGCACCGATGAGACCCAGAGCGATCTCTAGTTCTTCGTTGACTTCATAAGGAGACTCTGCGACTCTGGGTTGTGACTGAACTGGAAGATTTATAAATAGTATAAGTAAAAATGATATATATGTTTTAGACATTATTAACTGTTATTTAATATTAAATATTGTTACAGGTTTAAAAATCGTACCTTTAACATCTTTAATTATAAATCACTGAAAATCAGCATATTAATATCAAAATAACAATGAGTTCTTGTGGAATTGTGGGGATATATCTACACTATCTGATCAGCAAAACGACAGCGGCACCATATGACTTTGAAGAGATTGCCGGAGTTATAAAAGCCCGGACCTGTCCTTTTTTCTTCTTGTTTCCATCTTTGTATTGATGGGTAATATAGGCAACGTTTGTCGACAGAATACCTATGGCCGCCCCTACCATCACATCGGAAAGCCAATGTTTATTATTAAGCATGCGATAAAAACCAGTGGCTGTTGCCACAGTATAGGCACCGATTGAGTACCATGGACTCCTGTGCCCAAGTTCTTTATGCATAAAGGTAGCACCAATAAAAGCCTGTACCGTATGCAATGAAGGAAATGACGCAGAGCTACTCTCATCAGGCCTTCGTACCTTAGTAATCCCTTTGAGTGGAAACGCCAGCCCAAAACCCATTATATTAGCTTTCAAAAATATCAGAGTTTTGTGCTTAAAACTATTCTTACTTTTAACACCAAAAAAATCAAGTGCATAAACTGCCGCAGGGGGGCCGTATCTCATATAGTCATCAAGGGTGGAACTGAAATCAGGAAACTCATAGGCAAGACCACGCTGTACTTTAAATCTGTTAACAGGTGCCCCCTCATTCGATGCCGCCAGGCCCAGACCGGTGAGCACAATGGGTATTCCTGCTACTTTAACCAAGTTCGTCTGATGCCATTTTTTCTTTGGCACGGCAAGAGAATCTGAAGTTTGGGCATGGGTTATTGATTGAGCGCTGATAAGGATAACAAGTACAAGATTGGCTACTTGTCTTGTCATTTAATATAAACCGTTTTTATATTAACAAATTCTCTGATCCCGAAAACGCCTAATTCGCGACCGTACCCGCTTTCCTTAATCCCTCCAAATGGTAAGCGAGGATCTGATTTAACAAAAGAATTAACAAAACAGCTACCTGCTTCCAGTTCATATTCTGCGATATGTTTACCCTTCTGCTCATTTCGGGTAAAAACGGCAGCTCCAAGACCGAAGCTGGTATCATTGGCTATTCTTATTGCATCTCGTTCATCCAGGGCTTCTATGATGGCGGCTACCGGACCGAACAGCTCATTATCATATGCGGGCATACCCGGTTTTACATCTGTAAGCACAGTAGCAGGATAGAAAGCTCCTTTACCTTTAGGAACTTCACCTCCTAAAAGGCACTTTGCGCCAGCATCCATACTTTGCCGAACTTGTTCGTGTAAGTCATCTCTAAGGTCTGCTCTGGCCATAGGTCCAAGGTCAGTTTGATTATCTGAGGGGTCTCCCAGTACTTTAGACTTCATTTTTTCCACCATCATACTTTCAAACTGCGCTTTGAGTTCTTTAACTACTATAAATCTCTTGGCAGCAATACAACTCTGACCAGTATTTATTAATCGGCTTGTAACACATGCCTCTACAGTGGCCTCCAGGTCAGCATCAGCCAAAACCACGTACGGATCGCTGCCTCCAAGCTCTAATACTGTCTTTTTTAGCAATTCACCGGCTCTCGCAGCTACTGCCTGCCCGGCCGGGGTACTACCCGTCAGGGTAACCGCCCTTATCTTTTCATGACCGATAATATCATTTACTTTGTCGGATCCTACAAGCAGTGTGGTAAACAGGTGTTCCGGAAAGCCCGCCCTTTTAAAGATTTCTTCGATAGCTTTGCCGCAACCGGGTACATTAGAGGCATGCTTGAGTACCCCTGCATTGCCGGCCATCAGTGCAGGAGCAGCAAAACGCAGTACCTGCCAGAAGGGAAAGTTCCAGGGCATTATAGCCAGCACTACCCCAATGGGCTGATATGAAATAAAGCTCTTTGAAGCATCAGTTTCAACTTCTTCAATCTGAAGAAATCTCTCAGCATTATTGGCGTAATATTCGCATACCCATGCACACTTTTCTGCCTCAGCAATACCTGATTTGGTGACCTTGCCCATTTCCGCTGTCATGAGCTGCCCCCACTTTTCTTTTTCCTCCCTAAGAATACGTGCTGCATTGAGCATATATCGGGAGCGTTCGTTAAATGTGGTATTGCGCCACTGCTGCCATACCTGGTGGGTTTTATCAACAGCTTCGAAAGCCTCATTTACTGATAGCTCTTCATAGTTTCTGATCTTTTCACCGGTTGCCGGATTAATTACTTCAGTACTCATGTCAAAATCCTGTTAGTGTCCAACAATTAGTCCTTCTATGTCTGCGAAAAATGTTTCAGGAAACTGATCTTAAAGGCAGTGCCTTTTCCCAGCTCACTTTCCACATTTATACGCGCATGGTGGCTGTTGATTATATTTTGAGTAGATGTCAGCCCAAGGCCCATACCCCCTTTCTTACCGGTAAAGAATGGATCAAATAGTTTTTTGATTTCTTCCCGGGGAATGCCTTTGCCATTATCAGCAATGCAAACCATGACGGTCTCTCCATTGGAATTAGTTTCTACATTTAATATGCCCTCTCCCTCCTTCATCGCTTCAATAGCATTAATGATGATATTGAGAAAAGCTGTTTTTAATTGTTCTCTATCCAAAGATACAAGCGGAAGGTCCTCCTCAAAGTTCTTTATAAGCTTTATTCCTCTGAGTTTTATTCTGTCATTAGTCATCTCGAGAGTCTCATTGAGCACATCATTAATATTTCTCACCTCCGGATTAAGCTGCTTGGGTTTCGATGACTTAAGCATTTCTGTAATTAGCTGTTCGATACGGTCTGCGTTTCTCCGAATAATATCAAAATATAATGCAGTGTCATCCTCATCCACCACCTCATCCCTCAACTGCTCAAGGGCTAAATTAAGATTAGTCAGCGGGTTGCGGACTTCATGAGCCATACTCCTGGCAATTTGCCCGGTCATGGTCAGCTTTTCTGCCATTAAAAGTTCTTCCTCGGCTCTCTTCCTCATTGTCAGATCATGGATAATGCCCTGGTAGCCATAGATATTGCCAAGGTTGTCATTTAATGCTATACCATTGATAAGACAGGTGATATTAGCACCGTCCTTCTTTACCATATGAACTTCCAGATCTTTCAGGTGCCCTTCCTTTGTAAGCCTGCTATGGTAGTAGGTATACTGATCTTCACTTTGAAAGATATCCTTCATATTCATTTTTAGGAATTCGTTCTTGGTATAACCCAGCAACCTCATCATGCTGTCATTAACATCAAGAAACAGGTATTCCTTATTGATCATGTAAATAGCATCAACTGACCTCTCGAAAAGTGACCTGTATTTTTCCTCTTTGGCATTCAGTTCTTTTATAGAGTTGCTGTGGTTAATTGCATATCTGATACTGCGACCAAGCATACTGGCATCAATTTCTGTTTTTATCAGGTAGTCAGAAGCGCCCAGCTTCATGGCCTGATAATCTATTTCCCTGTCACCCTTACCTGTAAGGAGTATTAATGGGGTATCGCAGTCTCTCTTACGGACATGTCTTATAAAATCAAGGCCATTTTTTTCTCCAAGCCGGTAGTCGACAAGGCAAATGTTGTATTGCTGTGTACAAACAGTATCAAGTGCCTTGTTAAAATCGGCCTCCCAGTCCAGGCTAAAAGTAGTACTACCATTTAACTCCGATAGGTAATCCTTTACAATAACAAAGTCATCTTCGTCATCATCAATCAAAAACACCTTGATACTTTTTTGTTTCACCATGTCTTAATTGTTTTTATCTCCTTTTGGCAACTCTACTATTCCGAACCAATAATCACCAATGCGCCGGGTAACGTCTACCAGCTCCTCAAAAGTAACAGGCTTGGAAATAAAGGAGTTAACCCCCAGGTCATAACTCCTGACAATATCTTGTTCGGCCTTAGATGTAGTAAGTACAACAACTGGTATTCGCTTTAGTTCAGCATCACTTTTAATATGCCTGAGTGCCTCCCTGCCGTCCATTTTTGGCATATTGAGATCCAGAAGTATCAGTCCCGGCTTTGGAGCATTATTTTCATTGTATTTGCCTCTTTTATACAAATAATCAAGAAGTTCTTCGCCATCTTCAACAAAATGCAGATCATTGGCCAGTCGATTTTCCGAGAGCGCATCCTGTGCCAGCATCCTGTCATCCGGGTCGTCGTCGGCCATAAGAATTGTGATCGTCTTTGCTATGTTTTGATTACCCATGATTGTTGTTGTTTATTGGTAGTATAATTGTAAATGTCGCCCCTATTCCCTCTTCACCTTTAGCTATTATTAAACCTTTATGGTTTTGTACTACTTTCTGGCTGATGGCAAGACCTATACCTGTGCCTTTAAACTCACTTCTGCCATGCAGCCGCTCAAAGATATTGAATATGCGTTCTGCATATTTGGGATTGAAACCAATCCCATTATCTTTAATGTTGATTTCGACAAAATGTTTTACCGGGCTTGAATTAAAATCAAACCTCTGATTTAGACTGGAGCCCTTTACCTTTTTCGCCGTTATGGTAATGAGCGGTTTTCTGTTCTCAGGCGTAAATTTTATAGCATTGCTGATCAGGTTTTGAAACAATTGTCTCAATTGCATTTTGTCACCATCTATTTGTGGCAGTTTACCAACTTTAATCTCCGCATTCCTGTCGCGAATTCTGACTTCGAGATCACTAAATACTTCATTGAGAATGGCATTGAGTTCTATTTTAACAAATGGCTTTATGTTTCGGGCCACTCGCGAATACTTGAGCAGGTCATCTATAAGCGACTGCATTCTTTCCGCTGCCCCCTGCATACGCGAGATGTAGTCACGACCTCTCTCATCAAGAGCTTCGGTATATTTGGTCACCAGCCGGTCTCCAAATGCCCGGATCTTCCTTAAGGGCTCCTGCAGATCGTGTGAAGCCACATAAGCAAACTGTTCCAGGTTCTCGTTGGATTTTTTCAGCTCTTCATTTTTAAGCAGGATGTTGTGCTCAAATTCCTTTTGTCGGGTAATATCCTGAACTGTACCATAAAAGCTCTCTACCTGGCCGTTTGCATCAATCTTTGGTGTTGCTAAAGCGCTGTGGGTTCTTACATCGCCATTTTCTAATTGCACCCTAAACTCTACGTGGTAAGCTGTTTTATTCTTTACAGCTTCGCTCAGCTCCCTTTCCACCCGTTCTTTGTCCTCATCATAAAGGAACTGATAAAAGGTGTCATAAGTCGGGGTCAGTTCCTCCGGAGTAGTATTATGCAGCTCATACACCCCTCTAGACCACTTTACTTTATTATGCTGAAGGTTCCACTCCCAGCTCCCCATTTTAGCCATTGACTCGGCGGCGGCAAGGATGATATTGTTTTTTTCAATCTCATCCTGGGTCTTTTTCCTTATCAATAAAGCACCAAGAGAAGAGGATATCTGGGTGATAGCACTAATAATCTCCTGGATCTCTTTCATTGGCTTTTTGGAAAAAAAGACTGAAACAAGTACGAGCTCACTATTAAAAATTACAGGGATACCAAAGGCCGAGACCAAATTAAGCTCTGTAGCCTGCTGTTTCCTGATCAGTCGTTTGTCGGAAACCTGGTTAATATCAGCTATATATTCCAACTCATGAGTTCTCATAACATAAGCGGGGAAACCCTGCTCGCCGTTTATCCTCATAGAGCTGGAGTACTCATGGAGTAATGCAAGCTCAGGGTCTCTGGCGTAAAAAATGTCTGACATATATAACTCGGTATCATCCGGCAACCATATTTCACTATAGTCCAGATCAAATCGCTCGGCTATTTGCTGAAAAATCCTGTTTACAGCTTCGTCAAAGGAATTGGAGTTGGCGATGATCAGATTTAGTTTCAGGGTAAAGGAGCGTTCCGCTTCTGCTTTTTTCAGTTCTGAAAGATCTCTGCCCTCCAGTATGATCATTTCTATTTCACCGTCGTCATTTTTGATTGGTTTAAGAGAAAAATCTACTGTGAGCATCTCATGGGCGTTACCGGCTATCTCCATCTCATATCTTACAAATTCGCCCCCGGATGCTCTTTTTACTGCATTTTTTAATAGCTGCGAAGACTCAGGCGACTGTTTCCAGAGGGGGGCTTCCCATAGATATTCATCAATTATGGACTCCTTTGGCGTTTTGCTGAAAGCCAGGGCAGTCTGGTTGGCATCGAGCCAACGGCCTGCGTGGTCGAGTAGCCCTATAAACTGGAATGTCTGATTAAATATGGCTTCAAATTTCCGCTGGTTCTCTCTTATGAGTTCTGCATCTCTTTTTCTTTCGGTTATGTCGGTACTGGTGGTCACACATCCGTCTTCAAGTTTTACCGCCGAAATATCAAACCATGAGTTATATCCATCCTCCCCATAAAATACCTCCTGCTTTTTCGTCTTCCCGGTTTCCACCACATCAATATACATTTTCAGAAGACCTGTATTTTTTACACCTGGATAGGACTCCAGCAGTCTTCTATTCTTACTACCTTTGTCAGCACTTCTGTTGGACAGTACAATCTCAAAATCAAAGATTTCCTGCTGATCATTTCTTAAGGCTTTAAGAAACATTATTGCGCTTGCCGAGTTATCAAGTACTTTCTGCAGCGACTCCTGAACAAGCACTTTTTTATTGACCTCTTCACTAAGCTGCATTAAGTTTCTTTCCAATTCTGTTTCCGTAACAATCCTGGTTTTTAGCGATTTATATACCTGGGAAAACAGATATGCAACAGCTATAATGGCAAATACCAGGCTCAGAAAAATGAGTAACGGCACTATATCACTTGAGTAATTCTGTTGTGAAGTTCTTTCCCTTAGCAGTTTCCACTCATGATCTTCCATCCTGTCTACAAGAGCACGCAAAGCAGCCATATTCTTGTGCCCGCTGTAAAGAAGGCTGTCACCAAATTCATTAAAGTCTTCTTTCTTGTCCCTCCTTATAATCTCTTCAATAATAGCGTACTGCCTGTTTACAAGTTTGTTTAACGAGTCGACTCTTGGTTTTTGAATGTCATCAAGTATCAGGCTGTCTATCATACTAACTTTTGAGAGCGCCATCCATTTGCTGTTATAGTAAGGCGTAAGGTAAGTCGAATCCTGCGTAAGATGGTACCCTCGCTGGGCATTTTCACCATCCTTTACATAGGAAATAACCTTCTCCAGCTCTCTTAGCGCAATATTGGTATGGTTAACCCACTGGGCATTTTTCATGAACTGGTTAAGGTTTCTGTATGCCAGATACGAAAGGGCAAAAAGGATAACTATAATGATCCCAAAAATAATTCTTAAGGATTTTATTGAAGTCATTTGCGGACCGGTTGCGTAAACTTTCTACGAGTGTGGAATTTATTCCACATACTATAAAAAATAATTACTGTTAAGGTGTTAAACTCAGGTTAAGCAGTTGATTAAAAAAAATGAAGTTGCCCAAAGTACTTTCTTCAAATTGGGGTGGCTCTTCATAAGGCATACCGCTATAAATTATATATTAATATCATATGCTTTCAATTTGTTATAGAGAGTTTTACGGTCTATATTCAATACTTCTGCTGCTTTGGTTTTGTTATAGCCAGTTTTTTCGAGCACACTTATAATTGCACTTCGCTCGGCGTTTTCAGACACTGACTTCAGGTTGGTAAAGTCAGCCGCCTGGGCATCATTTGAAATAAGTGCTGAGGAGAGGTAATCCGGAGAGATAATCTCAGAAGGAAGACACTCTAAACTAACACTATCGCCCTGGCATAGCAACACTGAACGCTTCACAACATTTTGCAGTTCGCGCAGATTGCCATGCCAGTAATAGTTACGAAGCTTTTCTTCTACATCACTCTCAAACCTCTCTACGTTTTTATTTAGCTGGCCATTGGCCAACTGCAAGAAATGCTCGGCAAATATCAGAATATCCGTTTTCCGTTCTCTGAGAGGTGAGAGTTCTATTTTGAATTCATTCAGCCGATGGTATAGATCCTCTCTAAACTTGCCATTTCGTACAGTTTCCTTCAGATCCTCATTGGTGGCAGCTATTACACGTACATCAATATCAATATCCTTTATTCCCCCCAATCTTTTAATTTTTCTTTCCTGGAGTACACGTAGCAGTTTAATTTGATTTTCATAAGTAAGATTTCCAATCTCGTCAAGGAACAAGGTGCCTCCATTGGCCAATTCAAAGCTTCCCTGTTTATCAGCCAAAGCCCCTGTAAAAGCTCCTTTCATATGGCCGAAAAGCTCACTACCGGCTAACTCCTTGGGCAAAGCACCGCAATCTATAGCTATAAAGGGTTGGTCCTTACGCTGACTCTTGTTATGGATTGCATTGGCAACAAACTCCTTTCCTGTACCTGTCTCTCCGGTAATGATCACCGACATATCAGTCGGAGCAATGAGGTCAATGTGCTTTTGAACGATCTCAGCCTGGCTGCTTCTGCCTGAAACATACTTCTTGGATTGCGCCTTGGACCTTCCTCTGCTATTGCTTGTATTTGTCTGTGCTACCTGCTTTTGTTCCTTCTGTTGTTTTATGGCATCCTTTACTGTCACCAGTATTTCATCAGGGTACAGCGGCTTCGTTACATAGTCATAAGCTCCGTGTTTTAAAGTCTGAACAGCTATACGCACATCAGAATAGCCGGTAATAATTATTACGGCCGTATCGGGATTTATAATCTTTATTTTCCTCAGGAGGCTTACCCCGTCTTCATCAGGCAGCCTATAGTCGCTTATCACCAGGTCAAAAGTCACCTTTTTAAGCAACCTGATGGCCTCCTCACCAGTATTTACATATTCTACTTCATAGTTATTCTTCGTCAGGAATTTATTCAATAGCAGGCAAATATCATTGTCATCGTCAATTATTAGTATTTTCTCCATCGGATCTTTATTGTATCTGAATCTTTAATTATTTAATCAGGAAGAATGTGGTATATGCAACTCCTCCAGGGCATTTACTATCATTTTTTTATTAAAGGGCTTAGGAATAAAAAAATGGGCGCCCTCTGACACAGCTCGTTGTCTTTCAACACTGCCGTCATAAGCGCTGATGATTATTACCTTGGAATTAGGATTAGCCGTCTTCACTTTGGGTATTAGGTGGAAACCAAGACCATCGGGTAAGTTAAGGTCAAGGAATACAATATCGTATTCTCTTTTACCTATTTTCTCGATTCCTTCTGAAACACTATGCGCATATTCTGCTCCAAAACCCATTTTCCGCAACATACCAGATAATAATAAACATATTTCTACTTCATCATCTACCACCAGTATCTGTTCCTTCATCTAGTTGTTAATTGTTAAATTAGATGTTTTTATTTTTTCTCTAGGTATACGATCATCCAGCTTCACTCTTTCAAAAAACAGCTTTGAGAGGATATAAACTGTACCCGTAAAAACTACAAATGCCATCAAAATAGCCACTATCAATTTTAATATTATCATAGATCACCTCTTATTGCATCTCTCCCCTTGGAGAGAAAAATCTATACCAATATTATAAAATGTATTTTATGGCTCCTGGGACACATATGCTTATTTAATAATACAAAATTTATTCAAAAAACGGGGAATATATTCCACAGTTGAGAGGATCATTATTCTCAAAGACAGCGGCACGGAGCCACTTTCAAGTTCTTCCTGCGGTAATATAGGCAATGGCACAACCTTTTCTATAGAACCCTTATAAATCAAAACCTGATAATACAATGAGCGACATATTATATATTCTGGCAGTTATTCTGATCATAGGTTGGCTGCTGGGTGCATTCGTTTTTAGCCTGGGATCACTCATCCATATCCTTCTCATTTTCGCTGTTATAGCTATACTTTTCCGATTAATAAGAGGACGCAGATTATAGACATGCTATGATAACTACAACTACCATGAACCACTTTGAGCATACTTTTGAAGAGTATACGCAAGACTACCTGCCTAAAAAGCTGGAGATTTTCAAATCATTAATAGGAAAAGCCTTTAGGGTTAAAGATCTCTTCGGCAAGGGGCAGGGAGAAAAAAGTATAATCAAGAAACTGGGCAGGCTATCAGATTTTAAGGGTGTTTATGCATTCATAGATGAGGGGGAAGTTATCTATGTCGGGACTTCTGAAAAAGTCATCAACAGACTGAGTTACCATGTAAAGGGATACACCAAATACCAGGCTCACCTTGCCTGGGAGCTGGCAAAGGAGTATGACCTATATCTAAACAAGAAAAATAAAACTCCCAATCTCGACAAAGCTAAAAGTATGATCTTGAATATGAGGGTGCTGTTTATGGAGGTGGCGTCACCGGTAGAACGCCACCTGCTAGAAATTTACAGTTGCATGCATTTTGATTGCAAGTTCAACTTTTTCGAGACACACAGGTGAGCACTACAAAGCAGCCCTGATCTTCTCGTTGGCTTCCTCTATATCTTCTTCATCTACGGGCTCTACCATGGGCTCTTCCTTCCTGCCTTCTCTGATATATATCAGTTCTATAAACATCGGAAAATGATCGGAGCCTATATCGGGTAACCGCTTAATATCGGCCAGACCAAATTCTGAACTATGAAAAATATGATCAAGGGGCCACCTGAAAATTGGGTATCCGGCATGAAATGTATTGAAAAAACCTCTCCCCTTTCGTGGATCAAGCATTCGGCTTATTCGCTGAAACATCCGTGTACTGTGAGACCACGCCACATCATTTAAATCCCCCGCTACTATAACAGGGGTCTTTACATGTTGTATTTCCTTAGCAACAAGGTAAAGCTCTGCATCGCGTTCTGTGGAAGTATCGTTTTCCGTAGGGCTCGGTGGCTTCGGATGCAGCGCATAAAGCCTGGTAACTTTTCCATTACGCAATTGGATATGTGTATGGATCGAAGGGACATCAGACTCTACCAGAAATTTGACTTCCGGGTTTATAAGCTCAAGCTTGGAGTAAAGCAAGATGCCGTACGTGTTGTCAAGAGGGTATTTTACATTATATTTAAACAGTCCTTCAATTTCTCTCATGGCTTTTTCCCAGCCATGGTCAGTCTCCACCATAAGCAGCAGGTCAGGGTTACGATCTTTAATAAGTTCCAGACACTTACCATAATCGCGATTATACATGTATACATTGGCTATCATAAAGCTAAGCTGATCTTCATCTGATGCGCCGTGTATTTTCCGTGACTCTGTACGAGCTAAAAATGTATACGGAAATATGATAACACTCTGGTACACCAATATAGCCAACAGCATAGCCAGCAGGATGTCCCTGGTTAGTACACTCAAATCCCAACTGAATAAAAGGCCGATAAATGCTATGAAACCTATTACTACAAGTTGAACCTGGGGAAAATCGAAAAACCGAATCCACCATGCATCTTTTTTAACCAATTTAATCAGAGAAGCTAAAACTGTTACAATGGCAAGGGCTGTGAAAATTGTCTCCAAAACTTATTCTTTTTCTGTGTAATACTATCTACAGTTTTAATAACATAATTGTATTAGCTACTGTTATTCAGTTTTTTAAATTGGCATGAATTTTACCTTAAATAATTCAAAACAGATAAAGCGTTGCTGAACAAAAAATTTATAATTATATCAGGCACCATCTTGTTAGTCATACTGGCCCTTGGTACCTTTCTTTTATTTGAATATGCCAATCCATGGATAGAAGAAAAGCTTGCAAAGCAACTTGACTCACTAAAAAACAGCTCACTAAACCTTACATACAAAGATCTGGATGTTAATATTCTTTCTGGTCATGCCTCACTGGACAGCGTTTCGATTACTTCAGTCGAAGGAAAGAACCATTACACCTTCAGCTTTGGTCAGTTAAGTATAAGCGGGCTGGGTGTAGTATCTTATTTGCTCAACAATCAGATCAAGGTAGGAAGTATTAAATTGAGCAGCCCTCACCTGGTTTTCACAAGAGTGCTGGATGCCGATAGTTTAAATCGGCAGGAGACTTCTGCCCCCCCCGATCTGCCAGACTTGGTGATCAAGTCCTTTGAAACCGATAATGGTACTTTTATCATCCGCAATAAAAAAGGTGATAGCAGTAATCAACTTGTATCGGGTAAATTTGAACTGGATGTTGAAAACATCGAAGCTGACTCTGCCACAAGCCATGAGTTTAAGTATGTGGACATCGGCGAGCTCGGCTTCAGGTTGTCTGACATCAACATTACCTTCCCTGACAGCCTCTATCTCACAACCATTAAAAAGGTGAATTTCAACCTGAACAACAGAAGTATTGAAATAGACTCTACCACAATTAAAAGCAGGCATGAAAAATACAAATTATCTCATGTTGTTAATCATGAAATTGACTGGCTGGACCTTTATAACCCAACAATAAAAATCAGTGGTATCAGTATAGACCAACTATTGAATAATGGTGCGTATTATACCGAAAAGATTACAATTGAAGGCTTCAATGCACTGGTATTCCGTGACAAAAGGCTGCCCTTTCCTCAGAAGCCGGATACGGAGCTCCTGCATCAGTTCATAGCCAAACTCAAGCCTAAAATAGCCATAGATACCATCCAGTTAAAACGGGGAAATATTGAATACCAGGAATTCGTAAAGCAGGGTGTCGGACCGGGCAAGGTAACTTTTGAAGAGCTATATGCCTCATTTTATAACTTCACCAATGTTGATTCTATACAAAAGAAAAGCAAGTACACTGCTTATATGGATGCCCGGTCAAACGTGATGGGAAAAACATTGCTTCAGGCTTCCTTTACCTTTCCTTTGACAGATAACCACCAGCAGTATACGGTTTCAGGAAGTATGAAGGGTGTGGAACTGGAAGCCTTTAACCCTATGCTTGAAGATGTGGCCTTTGTCAAAATTCAGCAGGGCCATATGAACGATCTGGACTTTAGCTTTAAGTATAATCAGGAAGAATCCAACGGCACTATGAAATTCGCTTATGAAGGCCTGAAAATAAATACGCTTGACAAAGAATCAAACCAAAGTAAAGGGCTCGGCGAAAATATTAAGTCATTTATAGCCAACACTTTTGTAGTGAAAACCAACAATGTTAAGGATGGCAACTTCAGGGTAGGAAGTATTCAATTTAAGAGGGATAAAAAGAAGTCCATATTCAATTACTGGTGGAAGTCACTGCTTACGGGGTTCAGGTCGAGCACAGGCATTAAAGCACCGGAAGAAACCATTGACATGAACTAGTAAAACAAATAACTGCTCACTTCTTTAAACCACCGTTTGTTTTACAGGAATGTCTGACAGGGGAGGCGCAGGTCGCTTGATACCTGCCCCTACAACTCTGCCTGCACGTTTATCTTTATGATAATAGCGAGTCCTTATGGTGATAGCGAGATCACTTTCCTTCCAATTCCTCCTCTTTTATACTTTTGATCTTGTGCGATGGTTTACGTCCGGCCTGCTTGTCCCGCTTGCGCCTGATCAGATACATTACTCCAAATACAACCAACACCGGGATTACAAAATATATGAGTACAATTGATATAATTTCTGAAAACTCCATAATTAAACTTTTTAATAACACGCTGCTTATTAGTTAGAAAAGAAAACCGGCCCTGAAAGTCAGCAGCTGATCCTCTTCAGAAATACCGTAAGAACCTGACAGTAAAAATATCTCGAAAAAGTGCAGATATATGCCCGGCCCGAATGATCGGTGCATGTCAGATGAGCTTTGCCCTTCGCCCCATACTCTGCCCTGATCAAAAAAACCAAACACACCAAGGTCGCCATTCAGCAGGTTATTCCTGACATTAAATAGCTTGAATCGCACCTCATTGTTATTGTAAAAACTACTTTTCCCTGCAAATCGGGTACGGCGATACCCTCTGAGGTTATCCTGGTTCCCAATAAAGTTGGATTGATAGAAATAAAAATCTCCGACATTGGTGGCCGCTCCTATACGACTGGCGAAAGTTACCTGAACGGGCAGATTAGGTGTAAAGTATAGTGCAAGATCAGTATTTAAATTCATAAATGATGCTTCTCCATTGTCTATTTCATTGTAAAAGTTAACCTCGTTTCTCCAAACTACTCCTTTTCGAGGATTAACAGGAAAGTCTACCAATGACAGGTGAGAGTAAAGCTTAGCTCCTATAAATTGTACACTGTTGGTGTTTACCATACTTTGTGCCGGCATTTCTCCCAAAAAGCTATCTTCCTTTTCGTTGACATCTGTATATTCAAAATATGGTCCCACTCCAATTTGGAAGGCACCTGAAACCCTTCTTACCACTGCAGCATTGACCTTCAGTGAATTCATCCTGATACGATAATAGTCTATATGCCTGGTATTTTCTGTTTCATTACCCTGACCGAAATAATTGAAAACGTACTGAGGGCCTTTAAGGTCCAGATCCAGGTTAAGGTCCCATGAAGGGCCAAGTATGGAGTAAAACCAGCCGTCGTACCTAAAGTTGAAGGCATTGGTTTGCATGGCATAGTTAGCTATTAACACGTGCCCGGTCTGCAACGGGTGGCGGCGGAAACCGTGGCGTTCGATCTTAATTCCCCCACCCAGGTATAAGCCATCGTCCACATTATATTCGAAATTTAACCGGGGCCCGATGTAGTCATATTCAAATGAGTTTCTGTTATAAGCATTAATACTCTCCTTTTCAGAAGTAAATATCCTCGTTTCAGGGCCGGGAGTCATATTAGGCCTGTTATCATCATTATCATAAAACAAGGTTTTGCGGGCACTTCCCCTTACGTAGGAGCTATCAATAAATATATCTTCCTTCTCATCGCCACCAATTACACGTATAGTGATCCCATCATCCACTTTCCCTGAAATAACAAACCTATCGAATCCATCACGTCCATATAATCTGATTTCATCAGTCTCATCGGTAAAAAACACTCTGTCAAAAAGCTTTTCTGTTATATTGCCTTCCTTTTTCGTTTTAAACACCTGCACGCGGGTTTCTGCGTCATTCAGTCTCTGCACTTCAAAATATTCATGCTTATCGCTTCCCACAATGTCTACCTCTTCAGCCAGAAACTTATAATAGTGATGTGCGTACTTTATGAAATCATTTCTTCTCGCCTTCAGTTTGGCTGCTATTTCAGGGCCCGAAATATGATAAACTTCCTCGGGTAAATCTTTTACGGCCTCATCAATCACCTCATCTGTCAGTTCTTCCATGACCTGCCTGGCTATATCCAGCCATTCCTCCTGGGACAGCCCATTGAGCAACCGCCGGTCCAGATTACGGGCCGAGAAATTAAGGCCTCTGATATCTGAGATGTCATAATCAAAGCTACTGAAGTTTCTGAATGCCCACTTCCTGCTAAGCAACCAGGGAATAAAGCCGTCATACAATGAAAATACCTGGTCACGATCACGGGGTACCGGCCTGAAAACTGAGCCTTTGTCAGGTTTTTCATATTCAGCCCACCGCCACTGGTCATCATGCCGGTCCCAGTCACCTATGAGCATATCAAAAAACCGTGACTTCAAATACATTTCTTCGTCCACCTCATTATCGTTATCATCTTCGAGGTGATCAAACAATGTTTCGGTACTTACAATGTTCTGCGAATAACCGAATCGCTTATAACCACTCAGGTCTTCATCGGGCCTTATTTCCATTAACCCCATTCTACCGCCAAAATCATCGATATATGGCCCCAGGTATGGAGTAAAGGGTGTATAGTAAAGCTCGGGTTTTGTATAGTAGATACCCAGCGCTTCTGACATTTTTGGTACAACCAATGCCCCATAAGGATGAGATGTAGTAGTTTGATCCTTGACAAAATCATTGACCCAGGTATCTTTAAATATATCAGGAATGGCACCTGCAGGAAATTTATCTATGGAGCGCAAAGTGTATTGTACACTATCGTCGTCAATAAACCTGATAGAAATAGTTTGTTTACCTCCGCCTTTCATTACTGGTTTTAACCCTCCCCGATAGTTTTTAAGGTCGATGTAAGGCACTTCAATGGGTGTGGTCCATTCCTTGCGATAATGGCTTCCCAAAAAAATCGAACCGAACTTTCCAATCTTATATTTTTTATTGGCAGCCATTACTCTGACGCTGTCCGAGTAGTCTGGCACTTCTTCAGCATCTGCTACAGCAGTCTCCTTTGGACTTAAAGCGTAAAGAGCATTTCTGAATGCCAGCTTTCCTTCGGGGTTTTCATTATCTACAATATAATATTCAACCCATGCTTCCCCGTTTTTGTAATAGACCAACCGGGCAAAACCAGCCTTCTGATGTACATATGTTGCTCCAAAACCACGTGCCGCAAAGTTGAGCTTTGCCCCCGAACCACTTACAATATGATGCATCAGCCCCTCCTTCCTGAGCTGTAGATTATGATCATGACCGGCGGCATACACAGTATTGCTCCTCTGCTCTATGATTGATAAAACTGCTTTTTTATACTGCTGAAACTCAGCATTGGGAATATCCTGGGGAGTAACTCCCGCCTTTCTCAACAAAGGGTATAAAGAGCCTATTACCGGCAGCGGAATGTACAGGTTATCACGAACCAGCCTGAGCGGAAAAATATTATCCAGAAGGTTATAATGGCCTCCATGGTTTCCGTTACTAAATATGGGATGGTGAGCTGCAATCAATACATGACGTCCATCATTGTTCCTCACCATATCCTCCAGTTGAATAACAAAGTCCAGTTTATCCTCAACGCTACAGCCATTTTCCGGTGCATGGGGCTTGTCATACTTGTGTATCCACCATTCCGTATCAATGACAATGATGGTGAGGGCATCATTTACACGGACTTCTACGGGTCCCGGGCAACCATTATCAGGAAGAAAAGTGTTACCTCTGTTTAAATATTCCTCTACAAAATCCTCCTGCCTCATAACCTGCGCCAGCCCGCCTTCGCTACTATAATTCCAGTCGTGATTTCCAGGAACAAAAATAACATTGCCAGTGTATCCTTCAGCTACATCCATCTGCATCCTGATTATCCTTTCTTTTTCTTCGCGGTCATCATCGCTTTCTTCCGGCAATCCCCTGAGGTAAATATTGTCGCCCAGGAATACTAACGAACTATTGTTCTCAGCCTCCTCCATTATCTTACTTCTAAGCACATCCAGCACCTTTCCGGTTTCAAGCTCTCCGCCATCACCATACAGGTACACACTGTGTATAATTTCTGATTCGGGTGTATTATGTGCTTTCCAATCACGATAATCTCGTGCTATATAGGGTTTAATGGTGTTGCACCCGGCCAAAACAAAAAAAAATAAAATGTATGGGATTAATACGCTTTGTCTCCTCTGATTTTCAGACATATCAGTTCTTTATATTTTTTCATTTAGCTTGCAAATACCATGAAAAACCAGCATCAGATTTCCTAAACGGCCGACTTATGGCCAATGCCGCGGATAAACAGCGTTGACATGCATTTTTTGTCGACTTCAGAACCTGCGAATATTGTAGAGAAGATTCCTCAACTGTTGCCTATGTATCAATCCTTCTCATCAGACTTCAGGTCATCAAATGAGACGGAATCATCCGTTTTTTTCTTGAATGCCTGTATAAATGCATTTTTGAAGATATTGCCTATAGTTGGCCAAATCCCGCTCTTCACTTGATTAAGATTGCCTTCCATAGGCACCCTGGTTGCAAACTGATCTTTGGGCTGGTTCTCAAATATTTCTAAAATGAACCCTGATATGGCCTCCCATACCAGCTGCAGTGGTTTCTTTTTATCTTCAGAAAAGTCGATCAGTTTAATGTCGGTTAGCACCGGTTTGATATACCCTGTAAGAAAGCCATCAGCAACTGCCATTTCGCTATACACATTAAAGGTTCCTCTCTCAAAATCAAGTTTAGCATATGCTTTGGTAAAGTCGTTGAGTGCCGGCAAATACACCCCCTCATAATTCATATTCAAATCAAAATCCGGTATCTGTTTCAATAAATTTGCATTGGCATTTAAGTTTAGCTTTCCTCCCCCAAGAGAAACCGCCTGTGCTGTAATGGGCGAGGGTAGCGGGTTGTTTTCATCCTCAACGTTTTTCAGGTTTCCGGCCTCTATCTGCAAGCTATCCAGCGAGAGGCTGACCTGCGGGCTGGCGGTATAATCTCTATAAGTAAGCTTACCGTCTATCGTACTGAACTTATTTATTTCCAGCGGCATCAATTCCTTAATCGGCCTCGTCCAGTCTGCCTCTCCTCCTGCCTGCTCAGCCTTGGTTGTATCAGAAATAGCCAACACAAAATTGACAACAGGCCGATGCAATACTACTTCACCAACTAACCTGCCCTCAAACAAAGCTTTCCACTGCACCGACAGGTCTATGCTATTAATATCTAAAAATGGTACGGGGATATCCTCCCCTGTTTTTACCATTTTTAGCTTATGTATCTTGTATGCACCCCGGTAAAGGTGAAGGTCGACATCCTCTATTGAGCCGCTGTACCCGGGAACGTCGTCCAGCACTTTGTTGACATAATCAGTAACCCAAAAGGGTAGATAAATACGAACACCAATAAGCACTACCAAGACAATGAGAATTATTTTTAAAGATCTTTTCATAATATGCCTCCATTATGCATTTACAACTCCGTCTTCCTCTTCTACCTCCTGTATTTTTACAATTACAGCATCCTTATCTGGCCGTATACGATGCCCGTAAGTTTTGGAATAGACATAGGTAAACTCTGCGCCAAACAGCACCAGCACAGACGAATAATATACCCATATGAGCAGCAAGACTAATGAACCCGCTGCACCATAAGCACTACCGACGGAGCTATTGCCGAGATAAAAACCAATGAAGTACTTGCCTAATGAGAATAATAGCGTCGTAACAAAAGCTCCAACCCATACCGTTCTCCATTTAATTCGTGCATCCGGCAGTACTTTGTAGATCATAGCAAACACCAGGGTGATCACTAATAATGAAAACGCAATGTTAAAAGCGGCCACAAAATAATAAGTCATGCCGGATAAAAACTCTGACAGGATATTTCTAAAAACAACCACGAGTGTATCTACCAAAAGCGATACTAACAGTAAAAAGCCAATGCTGATGACCATAGCTAAAGACAGTAGCCTGTTCATAATAAATTTCACAACGCCTCTTTCAGGCTTGGGCCTAATCCCCCATATCTTGTTCAAGCCGTTTTGCAGAGACACAAAAACGGTTGTTGCACTGAAAACAAGTGTCACAATACCTACTATCTTCGCCAGGGTTGATGATGTAGTATTTCTGGCGTTTTCGAGTATTCTTTTAGCCTCCTCAGCACTCTGCGGACCTATTAAGGCCTCGATCTGCTCCATTAAACCGCCCTGAACAGCCTGCTGCTCATAGGCCGAGCCTGCTATAGTGACAGTAATAATGAGTATGGCTGGCATAGAAAATATAGTATAGAAAGCTATAGACGCACTGTAGCCCATCGGGTCATCTTTAAAAAACTCAACACCGGTTTGCTTCAGTATTTTCCAAATTTTGCCAAGAGACTTTTTAAGATTCATTTCTTAAATATTTTCTTAATTTTTCTCTCCACTGCCGTTTCCTTATCGTGTTTTTTATACAAATCGTCTTTGAGCACATAGCTTATAGGGCTCAACTCTTTATAATGCTCACAGGCCACTTTGAAAATGGCCATATATGGTAAAAACAAAATCATCCCGGGTATGCCCCAGACCAGTCCGCCACTGATCAATGCCATGATGGCCACCAGTGCGTTGAGATTAAGGTTGCCACCTACTATTTTAGGATTTAGGAAATTGCCCTCCAAAACCTGTATAAACCAAAACATGAGAATAACGCCTGCAGGGTACCAGTATGATTCATAATTCATAAAAGCATACAGTGCCGGAATTGCACCTCCCAATGTAGTCCCTACATAAGGAACTATGGCCAGAAAGGCGGCCAAAAACCCAAAGAAAAAGGCATAATCAATACCTATGAGCAATAGCCCGCAACTATTAAGTACGCCCAGTACCATAATAAGGATAAACATGCCTGTTAAGTACTTCTGCCCTACCCGTTGCATATTGTCAATCATACTGGCATACTGCTCACGCTTATCCTCAGCAGCAAAGTTGACAAAAGCCTTTTTCAAACCTCGCCTATATAGCAATAAAAGGAAGGTGTAAATAATGGTTAAAGTAATTCCTGTAAGAAATAGGGCAGTATTGTTGAGAGTATTCGTAACGAGGCCTCCGGACTTATCTGAAAACCAGCGCTGGCTCATCTCCCTGAGACTCTCTTCATTCAGTTCAGGTATCAGAGAAATCTTATTATTAAGGAAATTGGTAACACCTGCCACCACGTCATTGAGTTTTTCTTTAAAATCATCAAACTCCCTGACGATGTTAATTATCTGGGTGGAGAAAAGGAATGCAATACCAAAAATGAGTAGCACCACCCCCAGAATAGTCCATACAATAGCCCACATTCTGCCTGTTCCCAGTTTTTCGAGATACGAGCATATGGGATAAAGAATAAACGATATCAAAAGCGCAAAGGCTAATGGTACGATTGCGGTTCTTCCCAGGTGTAGCAGTGCAATAATGCCTAAAACAGAAGATAAGGCAAAGAAAAGTTGCCTTATCGAAAAGCTCATCCTGGAGTCGACATCAGAGGTCTTCACGCAGGTCTAAATATTATGCAAATTGATAGTAAGTACAGGAATTTCAGAGTTCATACTCAAATCCTCAGACAAACTGTTTCGGAATATCCTGAAAAAGCCATCTTCAGCATGCGTAAAAACTGCTAAAAATCCGGCATTTCTATTTCTGGCAAAGCTGATCAGGCCTTTTTCTTTATCAGAATTCGTCACCAGATTTACTGCATGATTCTTTAAACCGAATTTCATGGCAAATTCGCGCAGCTCCTTTTCCCTTTCAGCTTTATTATTTTTATCGGGATCTACAACATTGACAATCTCAATGCCGGCGTTCAACCCTACAGCAAAGTCATTGAGAAAATTAGCAGCCTTGAGAAAATTGTCTTTTTTGTCTCTTTCCGTACTCAGCCCCAGCACTATCTTAGAAAAATCCCCCTGCCTATAATTCTCCCTTACCGATATCACCGGACAGGTAGCCACTTCAATAACCTGCTCTGTATGATTGCCAGAAAAAAATTCATCGACTGACTCTTCACCACTGGTACCCATTATGACCAGGTCTATGTCGTTTTCCTTTATAAAACTGGTTACCCCCTTCTTTAAGTTTGCATCATATACCTGGTAGTGCACAGGGCTGGTAGCAGTACTATATTTAGCGGCCAACTGGCCTAGTTGCTTATGGTACTTTTGCACCAGGCTGATGGTATATACGTTTTCTTCATCCGCATACTTCTTGTCTATTTCACCGGTAGCGGTAAAAGACTCTCCCAGCGGATGTTTGGTAAAGTTAACCAGGTATATTTCGGAGTTAAATGCACGTGACAAATCTACAGCCAAACGGATTGCATTCTCAGATATGACAGATAGATCGGACGGAATAAGTATTTTTTTCATAGCTATATGTATGTTTATTGATCACCTTTCAAAGAGAAAAAATCGATCCAATAAGCAATACAGGCGCCATAACTCTTTATACCGCACAAATTAAGGAACTAGCAGGCCACATAAGGCTTTGAGCAATAGCTCAATGCGTGGAAAAATTTCCACATTGATGAAGAAAAAAAGTCGGTTTTTTATCCCGGATCCTTCAGGCCACTGATGCCATCTGTAGAATTTCCCGGGAAATATCCGGGGTCAGAGGCTTCACAAAGTATTTGGCAACACCAAGATCAGCGCACTCCTGCCGGTCATAAGAACTACTGGATGAGCTCAGTACCACAACAGATAACTGGTTTAATATACCTTCCTTTTCCATTTCCGACAAGAACTCCTTGCCATTCATAAACGGCATTATAAGGTCGAGCAAAACTACCGACGGACGTTTATTCTCAGCATTTTTAAAATACTCAGTTGCCTCGGCTCCATTTTTAACTCGCTTTATGTCACACTGTTCGCAAAATTTTGGAAGCATGGTGTTAACTATAAATGCATCTATATCATCATCCTCAACCAACAAAATCAGTGGTTTTGTATTGTCCATATAAAAAATTTAAAGACCAGTTTTCGTTAATCCAGTAGACGAACCTACTACCTTATCATTGCCAATGATACCATATCATTTATAAACAACAATGACTTTTATAATATAAAATTATCTCCTTGTTTTTTCAAATCTTTTCCGGTTTTTAGTCCCCTCAATTTGCCTCTTTATTTTACAGTTTTTCCTTAATGATGTGTTGACCGACACATCATTTTTGACTTCCTCACATTTAAGCGCCTGATTATCAAATCAGAGAACATCAAAGTGATTAAAATATACCCAAAAGCATCCCTACAGATACCACACGAAAAAAACAACAACTAAAACCACTATTAAGCGTAAGCTTTGTAATGGAAACGAACATACAGCGTACCCAGTCTCATAATACAACCTAAGTTTTAATAAGAGGTAATTCGGACATTTTTCATTGTTCAAACATTATTCTATATCTTCGCAACTTTCCTGATGACAAAAGAACGACTCCTCCTCTTCATACTAGCTGCAGCTTTATTTACCCATATCATGGATTTTATGATCATGATGCCACTGGGCCCACAGCTCATGCGGTTGTTCGATATATCTCCCCAGCAATTTAGCCTGTTGGTATCCTCTTATTCATTTTCTGCCGGGGCTTCAGGTTTTTTTGCTGCATTTTTAATAGATCGATACGACCGAAAAACGAGTCTCATATTTGTATATATAGGTTTCACATTAGGCACACTGGCTTGTGCTTTTGCACCCACTTACGAAGTACTACTCCTCACCCGATGTATCGCGGGTGCCTTTGGGGGTGTTTTAGGAGCTTTGGTGCTGTCAATAGTAAGCGACGCCATACCGCTCGAAAGAAGGGCGGCCGGCATAGGTTTTGTAATGGCCTCATTTTCTGCCGCTTCAGTTTTCGGGGTACCCTTCGGCCTGTACCTCGCTACTATCTACAGCTGGCATGCTCCGTTTCTGTTGCTTGGCCTGTTGGGTGTCATTATCTGTACTCTGGTATTCATCTATGTACCTTCCATGCGTAAACATATAACCACACAAAGCAATGTCTCTGTAAGAGAAAGCATAGTATCCATTATCAAAGTAATATTTGGCAGAAGAAATCCGTTGATGGGCCTGCTCTTCACTTCAATGCTTATGCTAGGGCACTTTACAATTATCCCGTTTATCGCCCCCTATATGGTTGGTAATGTCGGTTTTTCGGAAGAGCAACTGACATATATTTACTTGGTCGGGGGCGGTTTAACTATCTTTTCATCTCCAATGGTGGGTAAACTGGCAGACAAATACGGAAGGCTGAAGGTATTCACTGTTTTTGGTGTATTGGTTATGGCTCCAATCCTAATCATTACTCACCTGCCTCCCGTACCGCTTTGGGAAGCCCTTATCTTTACTGGTTTATTTTTTATTCTGGCTAACGGAAGAATTGTCCCTTCGACTACCATGGTAACTTCTGTAATTAAACCTGAAAACAGGGGAAGTTTTATGTCCATAAGATCGTCAGTACAACAAATATCATCAGGCCTGGCGGCTTTAATAGGTGGTTTTATAATTACAGAAATGCCCTCAACGGTCACACCAGACGCCAAAGCACTACTTAATTATGAATATGTAGGATATTTTGCCTTGGTTTTCAGTGTCGTAGCCATTTTGATCGCCCGAACCTTAAAGGTGGAAAAAGGTGCTTAGCCAATTCGCACAGAATACACCGGGAATTAGCTAATCTTCTTCATTGGTGGCAATATGAACAAAACGGGAAAGTACGACCAATGCACCGGATAGCATAGTGGCATTGCTTCTGATCTGCTTAACGGTACGTACTTCCTCAGACACCGCACTTTCTACAAGTATAGGCTCATTGCCACTGTGCCCGAAAAGTATTTTTCCCCAACAAAGGCCGGATAGCAATACTGCTGATAACATAGTCATCAATAAGAATTTATCGAGATGTCGGTTGAGCATGATTCGGTTTGGGTTGCTTTTAATGATTAGACTGCACAAGTTGCAAATTTGTTACAAAAAATCTGACTTTTTTTTATAAATTTTTTAAATGTTCAAACATTTAAAATTTGCGCTGACATAAATCAGGCACTTTAAATAAACAGAAAGTTTGATATTTTTAGTACTAGTCCGGGGGAACAATAAAGAATTGACCGGAAATATCAGTATACTTTTACCCAAAGCCGTAGATCAATCTCTACCCAGCATCCGGATTTCAGGCGTGTTAATTATTTCTTTCAGAAAGCATTTTCTACCGGCTGATACTCCGCTTACGGATGAATTGCATTGAGATATGTCGATACTTACATCTTCAGCCAACGCCTCAGGATATTCATCAAGGGGTTCGAATCCTGCTATAAGCTGGCTCAGGTCTTTCTGGGAAGAGAATCCATATGATTCTGATACATCGTGTGCATCGAGGCTGGCCAGTTCAGCAACTTTCTTTAAGTTCAGGTTAACCTGCCTTTTCCCATCAGAAGACTTCCACCTGCCCTTGATCTCTTTGGCGAAATTATTATCCTCGGAGATAAGCTTCGCTTCAATAGTTGCTATAAACTGATTTTCTTCGTCAAAAATAATAAGCCCGATACCACTTTTATCAGACGCCATTCTCCCACTAAATGTGAACAAACCACCTGTTCGCTCTATAATATATGAACCTGAAACTGTAGGGCCGTTGATCTGCAGGTTAAATTCTACTTTTTCGCTGCTCCCTAAATGTCCGCTATAATAAAACATCCGGCTGGTGGCCCCTGCTTCATCATACTGAGCCATCACTGCACTGACGTTGAGCATTAATGTACTAAGGAGGGATAAAAAGAGTATTTGTTGGAACCGGCTCACAAGCGTATATTTAACATGCAAATTTATCATAAAAATTTTTACTTCAAAATTCGTGCTAAGTGGTGCTCCCTTAGCCGTGGAATAATTTAGCACTTTTTTGTAAGAAATAGTTCTTTTATGACACTATAAAATTAGGAATAGTTGTAATTAAGGTGAAGCCTGAAGAAAAAGAGTTTTTGGATCAGATAGATCAGCATCAAAACATTGTACATAAGGTATGTAGAATGTATACCGATAATAAGGATGATCATGAGGATCTTTTTCAGGAGGTTCTTCTGCAACTGTGGCAGGCATACCCCAGGTTTAAGGGAGACTCAAAGCTTACTACCTGGATGTACCGGGTGGCTTTATACACCGCTATATCCAGACGCAAAAAGAAACAGAGGATTATCAGTGAGGGAATTGACAGCACCGCTTACGAGTACTATGAAAACCAGGACCCTTACCGCTACGAAAACCTCCGCATGGCTATAGAGACACTATCGGAAACGGATAAAGCCCTCGTGATACTCTACCTTGACGAAAAACCATACAAAGAGATTGCTGATATTATGGGTTTAACGGAAACTAATGTAGGTGTAAGACTCAACAGAATAAAGAAGAAATTAAAAGAAATACTGGTAACAAGATAATGGAACTAGACGAACTAAAAGAGACCTGGAAAAACACAGCCCCGGTTCATTATAACAGAAAGGAACTTGACAGCATCTTTGAGATCAAAACCAGACGATCACTTCAGGGCATTAACCGCTCAATGCTAACTGATGCTGTTTTAATGGTCCTGGCAACAGCCGGGCTGATGACAATAACTTTCATCCTGGGGCTTAAAAGCAGGTATATAATCAGCGGGGAACTTCTGCTGGTAGCTATTCTCCTGGGGCTGCATTACCGAATAAAGTATTTGACTTTCAATAAAATCAACCTTAATAAAAATAGCATTAAAGAAGCCATTTCCAGAATTACAAAAAAGGTATCTCTCTATTTATTGCTTTACAAAGTATTGACTCCACTTGTTGCTGTAAGTTTGTTTGTACTTTATGAGGCCAATACAAATTTTTACAAAACAGGTTATTACTCACTCAATGACCCACTCTATGTTTTAGTGGTAGCTTCTGGAATTGGCATTTTGGTTCTTGTATTAACACATTTCATTACTAAAGCCATGTATGGCAAAGAGCTACAACGTCTGAAACAGTTGCACGATGACCTGTAACTTAAGTTAATGTTTCCTTGGGAATAAGGATTCAAAGGATTCCATATCTATTGCTGCTAATAAAATGACAAAGATAAATATGACAAAGCCAAAGAATAAAAACCCCAACAGGTAACTCAATAGTCCCTTTGTAAAATTTAACACCTTATTGCCCTGATAAAAACCGGAGCAGGCAAAAGCAAAATATAAAATTGTAACGGGAAAGATGTAGTTATTACCTGACACTCCTGAAAACTTGTACACAAAAAGTGCTATAAAAGATAGTACTAACGGATGTGCATGGGTATAAAAAACCAAAACGGATGTTTCCAGAAGATTATATCCTTTTTTCCTAAAAACAACGTATGCAGCCATAGCAAAAAAGGGGATCAGAGTAAATGACATTATCTTCATATTTCCCATTAACATCCTTTGAAAACCTTCAGCTTCAATCTCCTGAGATTTTTCGTTCTGAAACATACCTCCAATATCCTTTGTAAACTCTACCATATCTATATTAAGGATAGATATGAACAGCACATAAACTGTACTCAGAATAAACAGGTAACCTACAGGATTGATGTACTTAACACGATTGCCGTCGATAAAAGACCTGACCACCTTTCCCGGCCTCACGGTTAAATCCTTTATTGTCCGTGCAAACCTGTTATCAAGCCCTAAAACCCTTTGGTTTAATTCGGAAAGTAGCACCTTCCACTTTAGCCGGTTAACATCTACTTTTTGACCGCAATGACAGCAATAGGTAGCATTTACTTCCGCGGAGCAGTTAATACAATGTGATAAAGCCATTTTTTCCATAAACGTCAAGAAAACCCAAAAACCAAATATAGCTGATAATTTATTTAGTTATTCCTGGGGGAAGCACAAATTGTCGGATACGAGGTAAGCTACCGGTCCAGCCAGCCTTTGAAGTCATTTACCCTTTCACGGCTCACGACCACATCTTTATCAGAGCAGTGCTTCAGTACAATCCTAAGCCGGCTGTTGGAGTAGCTGATGATATCTTCAATTGCTTTTAATGACACTAAATATTTACGATTTATCCTGTAGAACTTTTCAGGATCCAACATACCTTCAATCTGTTCGATAGAGTAGTCCAGCAGATAATTCTTCCCTTCATCTGCACAACAAAAAGAGGCCTTATCTCTGCTGAAGAAATATTGAATATCATTTACAGCAATTGATTTGATGTGCTCACCTACCTTGATGACAAACCTGCTTTTGTATTTATTGGTAAGCATAGCCATAGCCTGGTTGATCTGGTCCAAAGTGTTACTTTTTGGCTGATGGTTACCGGCGAGACGATCCAGTTTTTTGAAAGCCGCATCAAGTTCATCCTCATCAATAGGTTTCAAAAGATAATCGATACTGTTAACTTTAAATGCCTTCAGGGCATACTCGTCAAACGCAGTAGTAAATATAACAGGTGCCTGAATATCGACATGTTCAAATATTTCAAAGCTTAAGCCATCAGCCAGTTGAATATCCATAAATATGAGTTGTGGTTGATTTGATTGCAGCCACTTTATTGCTTTTTTTACAGAGTCTATTTTATCAAGGACGTTGATCTGATCATTATAGCTTTTAAGCAATCTTTCCAGCCGCGTTGCTGCAGGCTTCTCGTCTTCAATTATAAGTATATCCATGGTTATTTAAGTAAAGGCAAACCCACAGTAAATTTATGGTTGCTATCATCTATTATAACGGGCTTTTCAGTAAAAAAAGAATACCTTGCCTTAATATTTGCAAGTCCCATCTCAGACGAATCGCTTTTAATAATATTCTTTTTTTGAAGATTATTGATCACAAAAAAGTAACCATCGTCCTGAGATAGTTCTATTTGCAGCGGCTCATCATCCGAAATAATGTTGTGTTTTATAGCGTTTTCCAGCAACATCTGAATACTTAATGGAGGAATTTTAAATCCCTGAGCCTTCATGGTTTGCTCTGCTACCATAAGGCTGTCTCCATACCTGATCTTTTGCAGGAATAGATAAGACTCGGCAAACTTCAGTTCCATCTCAAGCTGTACCAGGTCCTTATCCCTTGATTCCAGTACATAACGGTATACATCAGACAACTTCTTAATAAATTTAGCTGCCTGGTCCTGATCCTCATATACAAGGTTGGTAAGCGCGTTAAGACTGTTAAATAAAAAATGCGGGTTGACCTGGTTTTTCAGAGACTCGTATTTAGAGCTTATCACTTCTTTCTTCATGCGTTCGCTCTCCACTGCCAGCTCCCGCCACGACTTTAAAAAAGAAACACTATACAACACCAGGGAAATCAGCATAGTAAATACTATTGAATAAGTGATGGTAGTCCATATATTTCCCATTGAAATATCAAAAAATTCCTCCATTACATAAAAAATGCAAACAATAGCCACGCAGGTATAGGCCGTATGACCGAAAATACTGACCAAAAGCCTTTTTACAGGGTATTTAATCCAGCTGTAGTGTTTGTCTGTAAAATCCGCAACGAACGTATTTCCCTTCCATAAAATAATCCAGCAAAGTGCATTTATTCCCAGTGCCCACCATACATATTTAGGGCTTTTGAAGCAGTTAGGACAGCTTATATAGGTAAAGGGTATACTTACCAAAATAATGGTGCCAATATTTTTTGCCTGTTTAACCCAAAAGTCTTTTTTAGAAAGTGTGCCAATCATAAGAAGGTGAAATTATTAAAATATTTTAAGACTCAGCTTTTAACGGTTACCAAATCTTCGATCTTACGATTCCTGTTGATCTTCTTTTTGTATTTGTAAATGGTATAAGCGATCACAGGGGCGCCCACAATTGACGGCCAGATCCACTGCAACAGGCCGGGCATAAATGAGAATACCTGGGATGAAAATGCCGTGACTGCCGCAATATAGCTTCCCAGCATGCTTCCTATATGTTCAAACAACCATGCATTTTTGTCTTTATTGTTCAGGAAACGGCGTAAGTTACCGGAGACTATTACCAAACCTCCAAAGCCAAAGCCTATGGCAAGGTATGCATAGAAGCCCAGACTTCCATTTGCGACCTGTATTATACCCCAAATTGTGAATACGAGGTTAAAAACCAAGGCAACACTAAGAGCTACCCAATCTGGTGCGCCTGGTGCTTTGCCGTATCCCAGCTTTTTCAGATAAAGCCAGCGATAGCCGCTTACCACCCAATAATAACTGAACACCGCAATCATCAGCAAAAAGGGAATCCACTTAAAAACTGAGAGCACCAATGCGGTAACAAAAACCCCTGTCATAGACCAAAAGTAAATTTTGCCCCATTTGCGGTGGGCTTTCCCTCCTTTACTTACCACCATGGCAACAGGGGCTGCGAGTAAAGCCACCCCTCCTGCAAGAATATGCACCAGCAATATGCAGTATATAACCGTTTCCATCTTTATAATTTGATTGTGATTGTAGTATCATTTTCTAATTCCAGGGATGCATCACTATATGGAGCCGGACCAAACATATTTTTGGCATTGTTTGAAAAACCATACTTTTCGGTTGGGCCCATCATACCCATATCCAGTTCACCATTATTGTTTTTATCGTGGATCACTGCTACCGCATAAGTGCCTGCCGGAAGACCTTCAATATGAAATGTACGGTTGTCATCATTGGCCAGGTCTATATATAATGTTCTAATTCCTTTCTCCAGCCATTCACTTTCTGAGTCATACAGTTTCAACTGGAGCTTACCGGTTGATGAAATTTTGCCTTCGATCCTGACCGTTAGATTTGCCAGTTTTTGCTCATCCTTCTGTGCTTTAAGGTTTACTGCACTGATAAAAACAACTAAAAATACTAAAATAAATCTGTTCATGGCATCTTGATTTTTGTGTTAAACATGATGTAAAAATGCATGTCACAAAGGTCTGTATCAAAAAATAACTACCCGGTTGTAGAATCCGTATGATGAACTGTAACATAGCATAACCCAATGGAATTTAACCTGAAGCAATCTACCATACTACTTTCCAGAACTCCCCTTATCCTGAAAGCGTGGCTGCAGGATTTGCCTGCTGACTGGACACACAAAAACGAAGGTGAAGATACCTGGAGTGCATTTGACATTGTAGGGCACCTGATTCACGGTGAGAAAACGGACTGGATTCCCCGTGTAAGACTGATCATAGAGAGTGGGGAGGACAAACCTTTCGAGCCTTTTGACAGGTTTGCCCAGTTCAATAGCAGCAAAGGAAAGTCTCTCGAAGAATTACTTACAGAATTTGAAAACCTTCGCCATGAAAACCTCAGGACATTAAGCTCACTCCCTGTTACAGAGAACCTTGACAAAAAAGGAAGGCACCCCGCTCTGGGTGGTGTAACCTTAAAGCACTTACTGGCTACGTGGGTGGTGCATGACCTCAACCATATTCACCAGATGAGCCGTGTAATGGCCTTTCAGTACCGTGATGAAGTTGGGGTATGGCGTGAATATCTTGGCGTGGTGAAATGAGGTTAGTTCTAATTAGGTGTGGACGTGTGGTGAAGCCTGAAACTTCACCAAAACATCCACTTTAAAAATTTTGCCCCGATACTTATCCTAAGCCCGGGGATTGTTCCCAAATTCATGGGGGCAACAGTTACTCTTTCAAGGTCACCGTCCGCTCTACAGGATTAAACGGGCTTGGAATCAGTTGTCCATTTCCATCCAGCAGTTCAAGTTTTACGGTTACTTCTCCTAATGGCAATCCTTCCAACTGATAGGGTGCCCATTCGTCAATCATAAATTCTTTCCCGTTAACAGTAGCTCTTACCTTATTTCCTTCGGGAGAAAGTGTAGTATTTAGCAGATAAAAATCAAGAAGAAGCTTATCTGTGTCGCCACCTTCATAAACACCTTTGGGACGGCTGTAAAACATATGCTGAGCTGATAGGTCAATCTTTGCGGTGGTAGTATCCTCCCCTACAGTTACCTGCTGAACCACAAAGGCATCCGGATTTTTCACCGACTCGTGGTAAGAACGCGACAAAAAAGCCAGGATCACATGGTTGCCGGGCTCAAAGGCTTTAGTAAAAGAAGGCTCATAATGGGCTGAATACGGGCCGTTGTCAACGATTAAATGTATATGCTGTCCCTTACCGGAATTGGCGAGGCCCTTTGTAGCTGCATCCTCTGTCTGCTCACCCAACTGGTAATTTTCCACCTCAAATTCAAATTGTACTTCTGTACCGGATACAGCACCGGCAACTGGTTGGTTCATGCTCAGGGAAGCATCCTGATATTCTGGTGATCCGCTCACCTTTGTCAGAGTTATTTCCTGCTGTTCTTGCTCCTCTGGCTGGTCACCTGCACTGGTTTCTTTTTGCTTACCGGTACAGGCTGCCAGCAGGCACATGAATGAAGCTATGATGAGGAATTCCGGTACTTTCGATGCTTTTTTTATTCGTAGTATCATTTTGAAAATTATAATGAATTTAAAATTAATTTACTTTAAACAGACAGCGCAACAATGTTGCAATTATAGGTTAATTTTCTTAACCTCACAATTGAATTACTTACAATGGATGACAAGGCAAAGCTTAAGAAAAACAATTTGATGAAACCCTAAGCGCTTGCTACTATTGAGTGTGTAAAGTTTTCCTGATGCATTGTCTGAGCATTTTTTCAAACCCTTTCGGAATTAATTTTTTACCAATAAAAACCATACGGCTTACCTTTTCTTCTCCCTCCTTCCACACCTTGCCAGGGCTAATCAGTAAAGAGTTGCCCACGGACTGTACAATAACTTTACGGGACTCTTCCGGATCATAAAAAATACCTTTAGCCCTATATACACTACTGGATTGAAACAGCAGGAAAACATTGAGCCTGTGGGCAAGGGCATCAGCATCAAAAGGCTCGGTAAAAGTAAAACTTATCGCATGGATATCGCTATGCCAATGATGGTGATCATGATCATGAGGGTGATGATCTTCATGATGGCGATGGTGCCCCTGACCATGAGCAGGCAACTCTTCTTCATCCTGTTCCCTGACAAATGCAGATATCTCATCTAAAGGATAATTGTCAATGCATCCTCTTAAGACCTGCGCCATAGGGTTAATTTTTTCGAGCATTTGCTGCAGACCATTCAGGTATTCCGGCTGCACCTGGTCGGTCTTATTAAGCAAGAGTACATCGCTAAAGGCTATCTGTTTAACAGCTTCCTCTGTCTCCCGGAGCTGATCCTCAATCACAGAGACATCTATCAGGCAAATGACCCGCTGCAACTTAAAATTTTGAGCTATGGTCGGATTGGACAAAAAAGGCAGGGCAATGCCTGCAGGGTCCGCTATGCCGGTAGCCTCTATGAGCAGTTCGTCCCATGTTGAGTCCCTTGATGAAAGATCGTCAAGGATATCATAAAAATTATCATTGAGCGTGCAACAGATACAACCATTGTTCATTTCTACCAGGGTGTCTGCACTCTGAAGCACCAGTTCGCCATCAATGCCTTCTTCCCCTATTTCATTTTCCACGATAGCAAAACGGACATCAGGATGATGTGTAAGGTAAGCGTTGAGTAATGTTGTTTTGCCTGCTCCTAAAAACCCGGTAAGCAGGGTTACAGGCTTTTGTTTATTATTATTCATAGCCCAATTTTGTATTTAGTACCTGAGTTCCCGTCTTGTATGTGAAGTCCAATGGATTCCAACCTGTCTCGAATCCTGTCGGAAAGGGCAAAGTTCTTTTCTTCTCTGGCCTGTTGCCGGATGTCCAGAAGTATGTCCATCACCTCCGGCAAAATAGTGTTGTTCTTCTCTTCTGCCGGTAGTATACCCAGCACTTCAGTGAGAAAACCCGGATAGGTCTTTTTGAGGGTTATTAGGGCCTCTTCCGAAACAGCCTTTGGCTTTAGAGGATTATTTATTTTTTGAACTATTGCGTATAATTCAAACAGGCAGGCTATGGTTTCGGCTGTATTGAAATCGTCATTCATTTTGACGTAACAAGTCTCACAAATTTGAATAATTGAAGAAGATAGTTCCTCATCAGCTATGTCGGCTGATCTATCGGGCAGGTCATTAACTATTTTCAAACCATTGATCAGTTTTAGACAAGCCGTTTCTGCTGATTGCAGAGCCTGGTTGGAAAAATCAATAGTGCTTCCATAGTGTGCCTGCAACATCAGGAACCTCACCGACATAGGACTGTAAGCTTTTTCCAGTAGTGGATGCTCACCGCTAAACAGTTGTGAAGAGAAATGAAATTCCCTTTGGATTTAGCCATCTTTTGCCCTTCCAGCGTCATCATGTTGTTATGCATCCAGTAGTTGACAGGAGGGCAGCCAAAGGCTGCAAAGCTTTGAGCTACCTCTGCCTCGTGATGTGGAAATTTTAAATCCATACCACCACCGTGTATGTCAAATGGCAGGCCAAGGTATTTACTGCTCATAGCCGTACATTCTATATGCCACCCGGGAAAGCCCATTCCCCAGGGAGATTGCCACTGCATCAGGTGCTGAGCATTCGCTCTTTTCCATAACGCAAAATCAGCGGGATGCTCTTTCTCTTTCTGTCCGTCAAGTGTGCGGCTTCCAGTCTTTAGTTCATCCAATATCCGACCCGACAATTCACCGTAGGCGTATCTTTCAGCATAAGCTCTTACATCAAAATAAACCGAGCCATTAACTTCATACGCCAACCCGTTTTTCATAATTTGCTGTACAATGGCAATCTGTTCCATAATATGGCCGGTGGCTGTCGGTTCTATGGAAGGAGGCAGCACGTTGAGTTTAGCCATCATGTCGCGGTAGAGATTAGTATAATATTGTACCACTTCCATGGGTTCCAGCTGCTCCAGACGCGCTTTTTTGGCTATTTTATCTTCTCCCTGCTCGTTAAGCTCATCTTCCAGGTGGCCTACATCCGTAATGTTACGAACATAGCGCACCTGATACCCCAGAAACCTAAAATACCGGTAAACAACATCAAATGTGATGGTTGACCTGGCATGGCCCAGATGGGGTTCTCCGTAGACAGTGGGACCGCATACGTACATACCCACCTTACCTGCCACAAGGGGCAAAAATGGCTCTTTATTTCCTGTAAGGGTATTTTTAATGTAAATAGTTTTTTCAGAACTCATGCTAATATCAAAGGATTTAAAGACTTCATTGGTATTATGATTTAGAAGCCAGGCATTCCGGGCATGTCCCTTCCATCAGAAAGTACATCTCCCCAATTTCATAACTTCTCAGCATGGCCAAATACTCGTTGGCAAAATTCATTTCTCGTATTTGTATCAGTAAACTTCCGTCCATTATCCAAGGGCTACAGGCGTAAATTTAAATGAAATGTCATTAAACGCAACAAAGTTGCATTTAAATAAACGAAAATAATGCTCTTAATTTAATGTGAACAGGAAAGCCCAGGTCTTTAGTTAAACCCAGGCTTTCCTGTATGTAAACTTATTTACACCTTTCCATCGATGCTATGGCACCTCCTTTCCCCCATGCAGGGGCCAGCGGGCTATCCGGCACATAGGTATCAAATTTTTCAATAGCCAACTCCAGTTTTGCACAAGCCTCACCGGTATCAGATCCGAAAAACTGAGCTGTACCATATTCAATTTGTGCCATCAGGTATAGAGCACGTGGGTTGTCCGGGTTGAGTTCCACTGCCCTTCCATAAGCCTGCATGGACAGACCAGAGTATTGAGCTCCGCGTGTGGCCGGATCTACAGTCACCCTGATCATGTGTACAAAACCCTCAAGAGCTATTAATTCAGATTCCTGCGGCTGAAGTTTCGTTCCTGCAGTTATTTTCTCCAGTGCCAGATCGAGGTACTTATCTTTAACAGTAGCCTCTTTGGATTCGGTTGCCATCATAATGTACCCGAAACCAGCATAATACAGTGGTTCCCACTTATCTGTTTCCATAGCTGCTATTCTGTCAAACTTATTGATTACCTCCTGATATTCTTCGACCGTCCTGGAAGCATACAGTTTGCTGATGTTTTCCTGCATGGCCTCTTCATATTTTGACGGGCCCGCATGGCTCGAATATATGATAAAAAACATAGTAGTGATTAACATTAAAGCTTTCATAATGATTGTTATTTATTGATAATGGTTTGATTACGTTAACTTGGATACATTTATAGCGTGGGCAGCTGATTGACCGATTTGTCTTTCGACAGCGTGATAAACATGCCCAGGAAAATAAATCTGGATGCAGGCTGTTTAACGGCCTTGAGCACGTACTGACCGTTTTCATCAGGTCGGTCGCTGCTCTCATATCCGAAGATGTTGTCAAGCCCCAGAACATTGGTCACCGACCCGTGGACGATGATATTCGACTTTAGCAGATAGCTGGCATTCAGGCTTAGATCGTGATAGTCAGCAGTCTTTTCGGAGTTAAATGTGTCAAGGTTAGGATTGTTATAAGGCCGTCCGCTACTGTAACTGTAGGTACCTCCTACCTGGGTTTTCAACGAGTTGATGAAGTATTTGAAAACTGCCGAAAAGTTATGCCCGGATGCAAAGGAAGGTACAGCATAGGATGGGAAATTACGATAATCCCTTTCAGTATCGAGATAAGAATAAGACAGCCAGTAGTCGACTCCTTTGAGACTTTTATTATCTCTCCAGAAAACGTCCACGCCCCTTGCATAACCTTCTCCACTGTTAGTATAACTTTCCGGGTTGTAGGCTTGAGTAAACTTGATCAGGTTATTATAGTTTTTATAGTAAGCTTCAATCCTGAAAGTCCGGCCGTTTTCCTCTCTCTGATAATTGATGATGTAATGGTCTGCCTCTTCGTCTTCAAGATTATTTTTAACCCTCACCAAATCGTTTCTTCCTGTTTGGTTAAACTGGCCATACGCCACAGACATCTGGCTGTTTTCTCCTGTTTTATAGCCCACCGAAAGTCTTGGCACGGCATAGAACCTGTTCTGCATCCAGTTATACTCCGCTCTTACACCTGCCCGGCTTACAAAACGGTTTGATGTATACAAATCTGCCTCGGCAAAAAAAGCTGTAAGGTCCAGATCAAACCCAGGTCTTTCATCCGGCAAAGCCGCATTTTCATAGGTATAGCTTCTTATAAAGTGCTCTCCTCCAAGCAGAAGCGAAAATTTTTCCGAAACATCATTGGCCACTACCGTTTTTATGTGTACCCCTTCTTCTCTTTCATTATTTTTTTCTCCGTTAAGCTTTATCTTTTCAATGCTATTGGTATAAGAAATCCCGGAAAGCACACTCCATTGATTATTGACTATAGTTTTTAATGAAGTGTTGATATATTGATAATTATTAGTCAGGTCTATTTTGTCCTTTATGGATTCATCTAAAATCGTGGGTTGATAAATTACAAAGTCTGACCAACTGAAGTTAGAATAAAGTTTAAGCTCATGCTTTTGAGTCAGTTCCTTTCTCAACATAAAATTTCCTTCCATAGATTGAGGAGCACGCTCCCAATCAATCCGTTGGCTAACAGCCTCAAAGTATGGTGTCAGATTAGTGTATTGTAGTTTTCCTGCAAAGGCCCCTGCATTAATTTCACGGGTATGCGAAACATCGGCGCCAACAGTCATCAGCGAGATATCCGTCCTCGTTTCATCAGGCACATCTTTACTTCTAAGAACCAAGGCCGAAGAAAGTGCCTGACCATATTCGGCCGAATAGCCTCCCGTACTGAAACTGGTACCACTAAACATAAACGGTGAAAATCTGCCACGACCGGGGGTATTGGGTGCAGATGATGAGTAAGGATTAAGTACCTCAATACCATCAATAAAAGTCTTGGTTTCACTACCTTCTCCGCCACGCACAAAAAGCCGGCCTGTCTCCCCTACCTTTTGCGTGCCCGGCAATGTATTTAAGGCTCCTGCTACATCGGCAGTCGCTCCCGCAGTGGTTACAATATCCAGAGGCTTCAGCACCTCACGGCTACTCTCTTCACCCGCGGTAAATGACCCTGCACTGATTACTACAGCCTCCAACCTGTCAACCTTCTCGATTAAAGGTATGCTTAAGTTTAGTTTTTCTGCGGATAACCCAACGGGTGTTTCGTAGGTCTCATAACCAATACAGGTCACCCTTAGTAGCTGACTACCCTGCTCAGATGTCGAAAAGTTAAAAGCCCCCTTTGCATCAGAAGACGTGCCATCGTAACTATTTACTATAAAAATATTGGCTCCGATAACTGGTCCTCCACGGCCGTCCGTAACGCGTCCTGTAATTTCTGTCTGCCCCTGTACTGCCATGGTTATAAAGCCTAAAATAAAAGTGGTAATAATGTTTCTCATAGGTATTGCGCTTATATATTCAGACACTAAATTGGTAGAAGCCAATCCCCATTAAAAAAAAGTGTTACCGAACTGTAGAATAAGCGGGAAGAGTTGAGTATTTTAAGAGAAGAGCAGAAGTACCATGTCTATAAAAGATAATTTCTCCCGACAGTCAGACCTGTATGCAGCTTACCGCCCGCATTACCCTGCGATGCTATATAATTATCTGTTTGATAATGTGAAAGGGTTTGACTGCGCCTGGGACTGTGGCACCGGCAACGGCCAGGTGGCTTACCAACTGGCCCGGCGGTTTAAAAAAGTTTATGCTACCGACATCAGCTCCAACCAACTATCCAGGGCAATAAAAGCTCCTAACATTCAGTACATCGAGGCACCCGCAGAGAATACCTCCATACCATCATCAAGTGTTGACCTTGTTACAGTGGCCCAGGCACTCCACTGGTTTGAGGTAGAGTCTTTTTATAATGAGGTTTTGAGGGTTACCAAGCCCGGTGCAACCCTGGCATATTGGGGCTATAACCTGTTGCAGATAAATAAAACTATCGACCCCATTATTAAGAACTTTCATGACAATATTGTAGGGAGCTACTGGGACCCCGAACGAAAAATTCTGCTTAAGGAGTACGCCGATATTAATTTTCCGTTAAAAGATCCTCACCAAACCTACTTCCATTATACCGTGCAATGGAGCCTTGAGCACTTAAGAGGTTATCTGGGGTCATGGTCTGCCGTGCAGCATTATATGCAGAAAGAGGGCGATAATCCGGTCGGGGCACTCATTAATCAACTTCAAGACCAATGGGGTGATAACCAGATCGTAACCTTTCCTGTTTTCCTTGTACTAGGCAGGGTCGGTTGACCTTAAAAAGAAAATTCTTATATATTTGAGGTCATGGAAATATTTCTACTACCAGAAACGTGGGTAGCACTGCTCACTTTAACTTTTCTTGAGATAGTTCTTGGAATTGACAATATCATATTCATTTCAATTGTTTCCAATAAACTACCACAGAACCAGCAGGCAAAGGCAAGAAATTTAGGGCTTTCCCTGGCATTAATATTTCGCATAGGTCTGTTGCTGGGTATAACCTGGATTATCACTTTCACCCAACCACTGTTTGCACTGTTCGGGCATGACTTCAGCGGTCGAGACCTCATTTTGCTGGCAGGGGGCATCTTTCTGATATTTAAAAGCACACTGGAGATTCACCAAAAAACGGAAGGTGAAGAGCACGCTGATACCAGCAGAGGCGGTACTACTTTACTGTCCGTAATTTTTCAAATTATATTGCTTGACATCATCTTTTCTTTCGATTCGATATTAACTGCTATTGGCTTAACCGACCAGATCATCCTTATGATTATTGCCGTAGTGATATCCATCGGAGTAATGATGCTGTTCTCAAAAAAAATAAGTGATTTTATTGGCAAACATCCCACTTTGGAAATTCTTGCATTATCATTCTTAATACTTATAGGGTTTATGCTTGCCATTGAGGCATTGCATTATCATGTGCCCAAAGGATATATCTATTTTGCAGTATTCTTTTCGCTTATGGTAGAATTCCTAAATATGAGAATAAGAAAGAGCAAGGATCCCGTGAAACTCAAAAAAAGATTGAAAGAATAAAACACCATTTCATGGTTTTACCTAAAGTATTTTTTACCTTTTAGGTTACCATAAACTGAATGGTGACATAAATTTTAATATTGCAAACTTAAATGAGCAAATTTAAAGGGGTCTTAAAAGGCATACAGGATGCAAAAAAGGACATTTTCGATCTTATTGAAAGAGTTGAAGAGGCTGCTCAGTTCGCTGACGGAAAGCAGATACTCGAGATAATAGATGTGTATAAAGAAAAAGTGGCCTTGAATATCACCACTGCAGAAGAACAATCAAAATCACTGAAAACCGAGTACCTGGAAACTCTGGATATGAAAACCCAGGAGTTGCAAAAAGAGATCAGCCTGCTCAAAAAAACCAATGATACGGTTGTTTCCAACAATTACCTGTTGGAGTACAAGAAAAAAGATCTCATGTTACTGGCTGATAACCTGGAGGAAGCCTATGAGGAAATCTCGCAAAAGAACAATGAACTCCGCGAACAGAAGAAGCAAATATCTGAGCAGACTGAAAAACTGAGGATAGCTCACGAGCAAATCCTGAGAAAAAATAAAGAACTGGAAATGCAGAAGGAGTCCATCATGGACCAGGCAGAATATCTCCACGAAGCTAATAAGACCATTTCTCAGATGCATGCGGAGGTCGAGAAGCAAAAAGATGAGATCCTCAAAAAAAATAAAGAGCTTATTAACCTCAACAATGAAAAAAACAACCTGATAGGTATAGTAGCACATGACCTCAAAAGCCCGTTAAACCAGATCAAGGGCTTTACCACGATCATAAAATTAACCGCTAATCTCGATGAAGATACATTGAAATACCTGGAAAGTATAGAGATGAGCGCTAACAGACTTAATGAAATGATCGGTAAAATACTGGACATTGAAGCTATCGAATCGAGAAAACTAAACATTAAACTTGAAGGAACGAATCTTTCGGACATCCTCAAAGAATGTGTGTCTCGTTATAAAATTACCGCTGCAGAAAAGTCAATTGAGATCAATGAACATATAGAAGATAATATTCGGATCAATATTGATATCAGCTTTATCAATCAGGTTTTTGAAAACCTTATATCAAATGCCATCAAGTTTTCGCCCAGCGATACCGAAATATCTGTTATTCTGACTCAAAAAAATGATAAGGTTATTTTTAACATTACCGATCAGGGGCCTGGAATAAGCGATGAAGACCAGAAAAAATTATTTGGTAAATATCAAAAATTAACCGCCAGGCCTACCGGGAACGAAACCTCGACAGGACTTGGCCTTTCTATTGTTAAGCAATTTGTTGAAGCCATGGGGGGAAGCATCAGATGCCAAAGTAACCTCGGAAAAGGCACCTCATTTATTGCAGAGTTCAAAGCCTTAGTACCTGAGGCCAGCAGGGAGACGTAGTACGAGTATTGATATATATGGGGCGAAAAGCCGATAGCACATGAAAAAAATAAAAGCACTCTATAGCAAGTATAAAGAATATGTCAGGGTTGACCTGGTAATGTATGCTGCCATGTTTTTAATGATAATTCTGTACTTTCTCTACACTGCCCTTTTTGTCTCCAATTAACCTTTTTCAGTACAATTCTAAAAATTTGATTATCAGAGGCAATCAATTAGCATATTAATACTGGTTTTTTACATAATGAAGCTTATATTGGGAGTTGAATTCTGATGTAAAAAATAAAAATAATGATTGGCTCTAACTTAAAAAGCTCTCTATTATCACTAACCCTGATCCTGGGCACCATCCTTGCTTGTAATGGTCAGACTGATGACAACACTAACGCGGTACTTTGGGAGGTCTCCGGCAATGGGTTGAGTAAACCCTCTTACCTGTACGGAATAGTGAACTTTCTGCCCAAAAAAGAATATTCAGTTCCCCGCAAGGTGAAAAATGCCATGAAAGACTGTGAAGTCTTCGCAACCAAACTCATCTCTGACAACTCATCTCAGAAGAAATTTAATAAAGCTGTAAGAATACCAAACGATGGATGGATCAATGATTACCTGACTGATGATGAACTAAACCAACTCAGACTGCTCCTGATGATGAGGTATGATGTACGCGAACATGCCTACCACTTTAACTACAGCCGCCTGCAGCCCATTATACTTGTTACTGCAACTACTGCCCTGGACCTGGGTAAGAATATAATATTTCCTGAAGAAGAGCTTTCCGACATTGCCAGAAAAAATAAAATGACCGTAAAAGGGCTTGGTACCATACAGGAAGAAATTAATGCTTTTGAAAAATTTCCTATAAAAGACCAGGTTGAGGCATTAAAATATACCGTAAATAACTTTGAGCAGCATCTTAAAGATTACAGCCAGCTTGTAAAGTACTACATTGAAGAAGAAAACCTGGAAAGGGTTAGCGATGAAACACTAAAAGCTACCAATGAAAGTAAGCCTTTTCAACAACACTACTACACAGAGAGAATAAAAAACTGGTACCCTGAAATAAAAAATGCCATAAACAATAACAGTACTTTTTTTGCCCTGGGTGCCCCCTTTCTTGCCGGTGAAGACGGCTTGATCCAAATGCTTCGGGAAGAAGGCTTCGAGGTAAAGCCCATAGCCTTAAATAAGGACAAAAATCAATAAATATTGACGTGCGCCGGCTTCAGACAAATCCATATAAAATTTCAGGTATATTTCTAGGCCGGTAAATTATCGGTGATATCTTTGCAGTCCTCGAAAAATATCTTGAAAACAAAAAATCAGAAAGAAGAATGAAGACCTGGTACTCATGCAAAATAAAGCACAATAAAGAAGGGGATGACGGACTATTAAAGCAGATAACCGAAGCATTTTTGCTGGATGCCGTTTCGTATACAGATGCAGAAGCACGGATCAACGAAGTTGCGGCCAGAGATATTTCAGGTGAATTTTCCGTAACGCATATAGCCAAAACCAATATCGCTGAAGTTATTAATTACGAAGACTCCGATACATGGTTTAAGTGCAAGGTTACCTATTCCACAGTAGATGGCGATAGCGAAAAAGAAGTGAAGATCAACACTTATATTTTAGTTTGCGCACTGCATGTAAAACAGGCCTTCGAAAGAATTGAAAAACACTTTGAAGGTATGCTCGTGCCGTATGACATACCTTCCATCACTCAAACGAATTTCGTGGAAGTTTACCCTTATGTAGCCGATGAAATTCCGTCAAACCTTAAGCCTATTTCGGAAGTAGAGGTTGAGGAAGAAGTAGAAGAATAAATAAAACAAAAACAGAATAAAAAAGGCTGTTATCGCACCGATAACAGCCTTTTTGTTTTAAGTTCCTTCCTCTAGGTATGTAATTATTAATCCCTCAGTAAAATCTCCCTTACATTATTTTTGATCTTTTCAGAAAGCTCATCTATAGGCAGGTCATTGGTATCTCCACCGAAAGGGTCCTCAATCTCTTCAGCGATCAACTCGACACTTACCAGGATAAAAAATATCAAAAGCACAATTGGGATAGTCCAATAACCGAATTCTGTAATAAAAGCAAAAGGCAATGTAACCGTAAAAGTAAATATAAACTTTTTGATGTACATGCTGTAAGAGTATGGTATAGGTGTATTTTTAATCCTTTCGCAGCCACCAAGTATATCGGAAAACTCCTTTATTTCCTTGTCAATAACAAACAACTGCTCGCCGGTCAGGGCATTTTCCTTATACAACAAATTTACGCGCTCATAGAGCATTAAGGAAATCATATTCGGGATATGGTCCTTCCCTTTAAGCCTCTTCAGGAAGTCCTCCTCAACAATATCCAGATCAGCAAGATTAACGCCTTTACGCAGATGCTCCTTCATCGCCACCACAAAGTTGGGGATCATCTGAGCGAAGAAATTACGCGAAGCCGTGTCACTCTCAGGCAAAAATGCACTTACTTTTGCCGCCAGGTTCCTCGTGTTATTGACCAAAAGCCCCCAAAGCTTCCTTCCCTCCCACCAACGATCGTATGCCGAATTGACCCTAAAAACAAGGAACAAACCCAACACAATTCCTAAAAGCGAATGTACGGCAGTGGTACTTACAAAGTGTAGCTTAAAATAATCCAGAATAGCATAAGCTATTCCGAATGTATAGACCAGCATAACGATCAGGCCAGGCAGAAGCAACCTGAGTACCTGCCTGCTGTACGAATGAAAGATAAGCGCAAACCAGGTCTTGGGATCATATTTTACCATAGAACAATTAAAATATTTAGGTCAGCAAATTAAGTCCAGAATTCCATAAAATCAAAACTATGTAACCACCTGATCGTCCATTGCGTATATTAATTTATAATAATATATTTATGATATCATTTTAATATCAAAACCATGAATCAGGAAAAAGAAACCAGCCCCATCTCAGGTTACATTATGCTGACCGTTGTTATTTTGATCTTCTTTGCAAGCTTGTTTGGCTTGCTTGCCATTAAGAATCCGTTTCTTATTTTGGGCATTCTCATCAGTATCGTTTTGTGCCCGGGGTTTTTCTTTGTAAATCCCAACAGCTCGAGAGTACTTGTGCTTTTTGGAGAATATAAAGGAACCGTAAAGCAAAACGGTTTTTTCTGGGTGAATCCCTTCTACTTAAAGACCAATATATCATTACGCGCCAGAAATTTTGACAGCGAACGAGTCAAAGTAAATGACAAGGTGGGTAATCCCATTCTCATAGGTGTCATATTAGTTTGGCAGGTTAAAAACACCTTCAAAGCTGCCTTTGAGGTAGACAACTATGAAGAGTTCGTCCGAATCCAGAGTGATGCTGCTGTCAGGAAACTTGCAGGCCAGTACCCTTATGATAACTTTGAAGATGACGAAGCAGAGATCACCCTCAGATCGGGACTGGATGAAGTGAACCATGCCCTGGAAGAAAACCTTAGCAAAAGACTGGACATTGCAGGTATAAAAGTTATTGAAGCCCGTATCGGTTACCTGGCGTATGCTTCAGAAATAGCCAGTGCCATGCTGAGAAGGCAACAGGCCACTGCTATTGTTGCTGCAAGACACAAAATTGTAGAAGGTGCGGTAAGCATGGTTCAAATGGCTATTGACGATCTTTCGAAAAGAGAGGTGATAGAGCTGGACGAAGAAAGGAAAGCTGCTATGGTGAGCAACCTCATGGTAGTTTTATGCGCTGATAAAGATGTGACTCCGGTAGTTAATTCCGGCACACTAAACCATTGACAAATGATCTGTTTTAAAGAGGAGCAAGCGCTGGGCACAGTCAAACTTTGGATCATCATGATGACAGTATCTTTCGTGTCTGTCATGGGTATAGTATATGCCCTCTACATGCAGCTCCATCTGAAACAGCCTCTTGAAAATAAATTGTCTGACACCTTGCTGGTTATTCTGGGCGTTATTACCCTGCTGGTCATTGCTGCCATAAACTGGCTGGTGCTATCGGGCAGATTACAAACAGAGCTCAGGGGCCATCACATCCGGTATCGCTTCCCTCCCTTTATATGGCGTTGGAAAACTATAAAACTGGAAGATATCCAACAGTTCGAGATATCAGAATTCAAACAAAAAAGGCATGGATATCACCGGTCGGGCCAGAGAAGAGCGCTAAGTGTAGCCGGCAATATGGCTTTACACCTGACATTTTCTTCTGGTAAAAAGTTACTTTTGGGCACTCAAAAGCCAAAAGAGCTGAAAAAAGTGATAGAGCAATTAATGAAAAAGGAAACAGATCATGGCTAAGAAAAAGCCTTTTGTATTACGCATAGATCCTGACTTGCTTGAGGGCATTGAAAAGTGGGCGGCTGATGAATTTCGGAGTACTAACGGACAATTGGAATGGATCATTCATAATGCGCTGAAGAATGCCGGACGCCTGAAGAAAGGTGGTAAAAGTGGTAATTAATTCTATTTTTGTGTCAAACTTAAAGCTTATGAAAAAAGGTATTGCCGTTGTTTTATGTCTGATCTCCTGCTGGTGCTACGGACAAAATGATTACGTGGTAACTACGCTAAGGGATACGATCAGAGGAGAGGTGCAAATATTATTACCTTCGGAAAGGTACGAGGAAATAACCATCAAAACTGATGATGGTATCAGGAGATTCAAGGCTTTTCAGTTTATAGAGGTTGGTAAAGACAGCCTCGTGTATCGTTCGGTTAAGTTTGGTGAGATCTATAAAGTCATGCAGCTGGACTCTGAAGGTTATCTGAGCCTTTTATCATTCCGTTCTGATGGCAACTATTCATTCGGTGCCAGGTACCTTTCAAAAAAGACCGGGGAGGGCATTGAAGTTCCGACACTTCTTTTTAAAAAAATAATGTCCGACTTTTTATCTGACTGCGATGAGGTAGAAAAGAAAATAGAAGATAAAACATACAAGAGGAATGACCTGGAAAAGCTTGTCTCCCACTACAACAGTTGTATCGAAAGCCAAACCCGCGACATGTATAGCGACACCTCCTCTGATAAAAAAATAACAGCTAAAAAGACCCCGGAAATCAGTCCTGCGGGCGAAAAAATAGCGGCCATTAAGAAAAAACTGCAGACCATCAGATCCAGTGAAGCTCCCGAGCTGATGGTACTCTTAAATGATATCGAGTCGAAGCTTGGTAATAACGAGAAAGTGCCCGGCTATATGCTGGCTGCCTTAAAAGAGCAAGGAGCCAGGGTAAATGGTGTCAATGCAGAAGTAATCGAATTAGTTGAACTACTCACCCCGAAGGATTGACCATGCCGCGAACCATACTTGTTCTTCATGGAGCGTTGGGAAGCAAAGAGCAACTGCTCCCTGTTACTCAGGCTTTAGGCCATTGGTTTAATGTAAAAAGCATGTCCTTTTCAGGGCATGGGGGCGAGCCACTCAACGGCCCGTTCGATGTCAATAAATTTACGGAAGAAGTAATCACCTTCATAGATTCTGAAAAACTCAGCCAGGTCGATATTTTTGGTTATAGCATGGGTGGGTATGTAGCTCTTAACCTTGCCCTGAAGCACCCCGGAAAGGTTGGCAAAATATTTACACTAGGCACAAAGCTGGAGTGGTCACCGGCTATAGCTCAGAAAGAAATAAAGATGCTGGATGCCGGAAAGATCGAAGAAAAAGTACCTGCATTGGCAAAAATGCTTGCTGAAAGACATGCCCCTGTTGACTGGAAAGAGGTACTTAGGCAAACCGCTCAGATGATGATCAACCTGGGTGACCATGCCCCTTTGACTTCTGATTTATTTAAGAACATTGAGCATTCCGTAGTCATTGGCATCGGTGATGAAGACAACATGGCAACGCTGGAAGAGTCTGAAAAAGTTGCTAAACTCCTGCCCCACGGCTCCTTACATGTATTCAAAGGTTTCAGGCACCCGATAGAGCAGATTGATGTGGCAGAACTGACCAGGGAGATCAAAACTTTTATGCTGATCTAGCACTCCGGAGACTTTCCGGCTTCTCATTTTTCAATATTAGCAACCGCCAACTTTTTCATCATCATGTCCTGAATTGATGATAAATCTGTTAATTTTGCGCCTCTTAATAAAGGCAAAAAACAATGGCAGAATACAATTTCAACGAGATTGAAAAAAAATGGCAAAAATATTGGGCTGATCATGAAAGCTACAAGGCTGAAGTTGACCCTTCCAAACCCAAGTTTTATGCACTGGACATGTTCCCATACCCTTCCGGGGCAGGGCTTCATGTAGGGCATCCGCTGGGCTATATTGCCTCCGATATCGTTTCACGCTTCAAGAAACTCAAAGGTTTTAATGTATTACACCCTATGGGCTTTGATGCCTTTGGCCTGCCTGCCGAGCAATATGCCATACAGACGGGACAGCACCCTGCTGTAACCACCGAGCAAAATATAAAAAGATATAAAGAACAGCTTAAAAACATCGGCTTCAGCTTCGACTGGGATAAGGAAGTACAAACCTCTGATCCTAAGTTCTACAAATGGACTCAGTGGATTTTTATGCAGTTGTTCAACAGCTGGTATAACAAAAAAACTGACAAAGCCGAGTCTGTCGCTGAACTGATCTCTGCATTCGAAAAAGAAGGAAATGTTAACATTGAGGCCGCGTGTGATGAAAAAACTCCTCTTTTCAGCGCTAAAGAATGGGCCGGATATGATGAAAAACAACAGCAGCAAATGTTGCTGAATTACAGACTGGCCTACCTGGCGGATACCACGGTAAACTGGTGCCCTGCATTAGGTACTGTACTCTCCAATGACGAAGTAAAGGACGGTTTCTCAGAGAGAGGCGGGCATCCGGTTATACGAAAAAACATGATGCAGTGGATGATGCGTATCACTGCATATGCCGAAAGGTTGTTGCAAGGTCTTGATACCATAGACTGGCCGGAGCCCTTAAAAGAAATGCAGCGAAACTGGATAGGAAAATCCATTGGAGCCGAACTGGACTTTCCCGTAGCTGATAAAGGTGTCAATATCCGGGTATTCACCACACGTATTGATACAGTATATGGAGTAACCTATCTTGCCATTGCACCGGAAAGTGACCTGGTTGGCCAATTGGTTACTGAAGACCAGAAGGATGAAGTGACCTCGTACGTTGATGTAGCCAAAAACCGGTCAGAGCGTGAGCGAATGACCGACGTAAAGCACATTACAGGAGCCTTTACAGGGGCCTATGCCACGCACCCATTCAGCGGTGAGAAGATTCCTGTATGGGTGGCGGACTATGTACTGGCAGGCTACGGCACCGGTGCAGTGATGGCAGTACCTGCCGGGGATCAACGCGATTATGATTTTGCCAGGCACTTTGACCTGCCCATTATCCCCATCAACGATTCTGCAAACATTGAAAAAGCTGCCGATCCTACAAAAGAGGGAAAGGTGATCAATTCCGGATTTCTGAATGGCCTCACTCCTGTTGAGGCCATGCAGCGGGGGGTGGAAGAACTGGAAAAAAGAGGCATCGGTAAAGGCAAGATCAACTACAGAATGCGCGATGCCATATTTACGCGCCAGAGATATTGGGGTGAACCTCTTCCTGTATATTACAAGGACGGCCTCCCCTATTTGATGGACGAGTCCGAGCTTCCGCTCGTACTGCCTGAAGTTGACAAATACCTGCCTACGGAAGATGGTGCACCGCCGCTGGGAAGAGCAGAAAAATGGGAAACAAAAGAAGGCTACCCTATCGAACTAAGCACGATGCCAGGGTGGGCCGGTTCAAGCTGGTATTTCTTCCGCTACATGGATGCCCATAACGAAAATGAGTTTGTAAGCAAAGAGGCCCAGCAATACTGGGAAAATGTCGATCTGTACATCGGGGGTTCAGAGCATGCTACCGGTCACTTGTTGTACTCACGTTTCTGGAACAAATTCCTGTATGACATGGGGCTGGTCACTGTTAAGGAGCCTTTTAAGAAGCTGATAAACCAGGGAATGATCCAGGGAAGAACGAATTTTGTATACAGGCTGTCTTTGAACTACTCCATGTCTCCGGAACTGGAGGCTGAAGATACCCCGGAAATATTTCTTTCAAAGGGAGTGACAGACAGAATCAAAAAATCTGCCATAACAAAAGCAGAAACAGACATTATTCACAAACTCATAGCTGAAGGCATAGCAAACCACAATAAAAAACACGGTACTGATTTTGCCGCAAAAGAGATCGATTTTAGCATAATCACTCCTATTCACGTAGATGTGAATATTGTAAACAATGATATACTGGATATCGAAGCTTTCAGAAACTGGCGGCCATACCATGCAGACGCCATTATTATAACGGAGCCTGACGGCAACTACCTTTGCGGACATGAAGTCGAAAAAATGTCAAAATCCAAATATAATGTTGTTAACCCTGATGACATTATCGAAAAGTATGGTGCTGACACTTTAAGGCTTTATGAGATGTTCCTGGGACCTTTGGAGCAATTTAAGCCATGGAATACCAATGGTATCGACGGTGTGTTTAAGTTCCTTAGAAAGCTTTGGAACCTGTTTCACAACAGTATGGACGAGTTTGAAATATCTGATGCCGAGCCCTCAAAAGACGAGCTAAAGATACTTCATAAAACCATTAAAAAAGCCCAGGAGGATATTGAGAGATATTCATTCAATACTTCTGTAAGCGAATTTATGATCTGCGTAAATGAGCTTTCTGCTTTGAAATGCAATAAAAGAGCGATCCTTGAGCAACTTATTGTAGTAGTTTCTCCCTATGCTCCGCACATCGCTGAAGAGCTGTGGTATAAAATGGGCAACGAGACCAGCATTACAGAAGCAGCATATCCGCTGTATGATGAGAATTACCTCACGGAAAGCCAACATGAATACCCGGTTTCCGTTAATGGTAAAATGAGGGCAAAAATGAGTTTCCCTACAGATATGCCACGCGAGGATATAGAAAAGCAGGTATTGGCTTCTGAGGCTATTCAAAAATGGCTGGAGGGAAAATCGCCCAAAAAGGTGATAGTAGTACCTAAAAAGATTGTAAACGTCGTTGTCTGATCCATGGACAGGAAATTCATACTACTCTTAGCTATTGCCGCATGCTCATGGAATGCGGTAATAGCTCAGGATTATCCTTATTATGATAAGAACTGGAAAGATTCTGCTAAGGATGAAGCCGCAAAGCAAAAAGAACAGGAAATTGTGCTCCAACAATTTCAAGAGCCAGAATCAAGACTGGACGAGCCAGGCACGGTTCGGGCTTCTATAAATATCGGTGTAGGGATAATGGACTCACCGGAAATCAATAATTACATCAGGCAGGATCTGGCCAATCGCAACATTACCCTTTTAAGTGGCAGTGCGGACATGACCTCGGTTTTTATGATTGGGGGCCAGATAGGCTATGCTCTGCGTCCGCGGTTGCAGCTCAAAGGTATATTTGATTTTGCCGTAGGGATAAGTTCTACAGAGCTGGTAAATCAGTACTCCTATCAAAGCGAATACATCAACTATACGGCTACACGACTGTCCGTAGGGGCCGGAGCAAATTATTACCTGGGGCAAAGAAAAGTCAGCCCTTACGTTGGCCTGGCATTATTGTACCACCGACTGTCGTTTGAAGAGTTTAAAGGTGGTACAGTTGGTCCGAGAGGCGAAGCCGGAGCTGCTTTTAACTTCAGCGACAAGTTTAAAATGGAAGCTTTTTTCCAGGCAGACATTGCCGAAACCGAAGCCAAAGACCTGGGACAAACCATGACTATTGACTTTAGTACCATCAACCTCGGTGCCCGTTTCATGTTCAGGTTGAACTAGGTGCTGGAACATTCCTGTAGTATTCTTCAAGGCAGTTAGGTTACATTTCAAAACAAATTAGTTTCCCCTTCTTACACCGTCACGTCATTCCTGAGTTTTTGTGTATGAGCGTGTTTTATGCAGGGATGCAATGAAATATCTTCGCTACGTTGTGTTTGGGGGACATGGTAATCAGATTGTAACCTTCAAATTTTTCGCCACAATTGCCTGCCGCTTTTACCTATTGCCTACTACTTTACTTACTACTTCCCAGCCGATGTCTCTCGAAGAGGACTAGACGGCATTTTGTGCAAACAAAGCTCAGCAAGTACTCATAAGTTGGGGACTCCGGATATTTTCTCCGTTACACTGCGAAAATCCGGAATGGCGAGAATATGCCTGGGTTGTCTCAATCTTACTGGCACGAATCAGCAGGAAGAAGTATTTATTTGACCTGCGGGCATAATCTTCCCCTTATTTCTTTCTGCTCACCAGTATAATACCGCATATTACCACTACAGCTCCTGTTATTTGAAGGTACGAGAGCCTTTCGTCGAGGAATATATTAGCAAGTATAATGGTAGATATCGGCCCCAAACTTCCTATTATTGAAAAGTTTGGCGCTCCCAAATGCTTTATGGCATAGGAGATCATATAAGATGGTATCACGGTTGAGATCATGGCCATCAGGAAGCCCAGCCAGTAAACCTCTGCCGGGTATGAAAAAACGTTATCATGGGATGTCAGCAAATAATGAACAACCACACATATGCAAGATATGATCATGGCGTAGGAAGTAAAGACAACCACACCGAATTTAGGTATTAAATAGCCACTACCCACAAGGTAAGAAGCATAGGTAAGTGCACTCAAAAAAACCAGCACTCCGCCCAGCAAAACATTTTCCTCTCCAGACACTCCCAGCTCTTCGCTGAAAGTGATAAAAACACCTGCATAAGAAAGCAGTATCGCCATCACCTGTACCCGGGTTGGAACTTTCTTAAAGAACAACCAGGTAATAAGGATCACCAAAGTAGGATATACAAAGAGTATGATCCGCTCAAGGCTGGCTTTGACATACTGTAACCCCAGAAAATCAAACAAACTGGCCAGGTAATATCCGATAAATCCAAATGCAAATAACCATAGATAATCCTTACCTGTAATCTTCTCAGGGGACGATGGCCTTTTGATCAGAGCAATGACTGCATAAACAGGGAGGGCAAAAGACATTCTCAGTAGTAGTAAAGATACAGCCGGCACATTATACTCATAGGCTAATTTGACGATTACCGCTTTTGCAGAAAAAAACACTATTCCTACTACTGCTACAATAACGGCTACTAACTGGGTTTTTGATAACCTCATTAACTAATGACTAAAATTCGTGTGAATTTGAGTTTTTAATTTATAAAAACATAGCTCTTTTAGGATAACATCATTTACTGAGCAGGAAGCCTCTTTCTTTGAAAGAAGACAATACCAATGGTAATATCAACAAAACTCGCTACTTGGGGGATTTTGCAAAAAGGAACTCACACCCTGTTGATCAGGGACGGGTAAGGTTCAGAGTTAAAGTGACATGTAAGCAGTAATAGAATTACCACAGTGCCTTTTGAGGCACTGTGGTAATTCTCATTCTATTCATATCTAAGAGACCTGACAGGATTAACCCTGGCTGCTTTCAGGGATTGGTAGCTTACGGTAAGCCATGCAATGACGAATGAAACGATGCCACTGACAACAAAGATCCAGATGCTGATCTCCACCCGGTTGGCAAAGCCGTTAAGCCATTGGTCCATGGCATAGTAAGCGGGGTAAATAGCCAACACAAAGGCTATGATCACCAGCTTAGCAAACTCTTTGGACATCAGAGAGGTTACGCTCCATACACTGGCTCCCATCACTTTTCTGATACCTATTTCTTTTGTGCGTTGCTCCGCCATAAATGCCGCCAGACCAAACAGGCCCAAACAGGCTATAAATATGGCAATAATCGTAAAGACTGTGAAGACCATGCCCAACCTCTGCTCTGCTCTGAAAAGGGCATCGTAGTCTTCATCAAGAAAAGAGTACTGAAGCGGCTCGCCCGGAGCATAACTTTCCCAACGGTCTGCTATGGTATTGATGACATCATTCGGGCTTTCTCCGGAGAAACGGGTATAGAGAATATTTCCTTCTTTGGTAAGCTGAAGTACCAACGGTCTTACATTCATTTTCAGACTTTCAAAATTAAAGTCCTTTACTACTCCTATCACCTTCATTTCAACCGGCTCGTCGCCATTGAAATTGATTATCTTTTCTTCAAGCGGATTTTCCCAACCCAGTTCTTTAACGGCAGCTTCATTGAGCACTACTGCTCCGGAGTCTGAAGGGAAGTCTCTGGAAAAGAACCTTCCGTCGGTCAGTTCAAAGCCAAGGGTCTTCAGGTGATCATAATCACCAAAATATGTAGCCATGATGTGGTCCTGCTCGTCACCCGCAGCTCTGAATATGGTAGTATTATTTACTCCGGGCACCATGTTATTGGAGTAGCTGGTTCCTAAAATGCCACTGCCTGCATCGAGCTCATTTTTGAAGGCCATTTTATTTTTCTCCAGCCTGTCGGTATCTTCAATGATCAGGATGTGCTCTTTATCAATACCCAGGTTCTTGTTTTGCACATATTGCAATTGCTGATAGACTACAACGGTGCAGATAATGAGTACAATTGAAATCCAGAACTGAAAAGTAACCAGAAAGCTTCTGATACCACCACTCTTCATACCGGCTCTAAGCCTGCCTTTCAATACTTCGGTGATCTTGAAGCCTGTCAAATAAAAGGCCGGATAGCTACCCGCCAAAATTCCGACAAATAATATCAAAAGACCTAATACAATCGCAATTGATGGCTCAGCTAATATGGAGAATGTGAGCATTTTGCCTGATAGCAGGTTAAATGATGGCAACAGCACATACACTACAGCAAGTGCCAACAGTGCGGCACTTATAGCATAGATCATTGATTCTGTCAAAAATTGGGCTATAAGCGTGCTCCTCAACGAACCCAGTGTCTTTCGGAGCCCAACCTCCTTCGCTCTTCCCGCTGACTTGGCCGTGGTAAGGTTCATGAAGTTGATACACGCCAATATAACTATGAAAAGACCGATACCGGCCAATATAAAAACATATGACACATCACCCGGAGGCTCAGCCTCATCCTGCATTTCTGACTTCAGGTGAATATCGTACATTGGGAAACTGTAGTACTCATAAATACCTCCTTCTGCTCTGAATTCCTTCAATGATTTACCCATAAATTGTTGTAGTACCGGAGTTACATTTCGTTCCATAATTGGCTCCAGTTTCTCATCCACGCTTTTTGACGAGCCTTTTTCATTCAACACATAATAAGTATACAAACTGTTGCTTAACCAGTTTCCCTGGGTCATCCATGAGAATGAGGTGCTGGACAGGAGCGCATTGAATTTCAAATGAGAATCTCCTCTTTTGTTCTCCATCACACCCGTAATTTTATATTCAGTCTTGTCATTTCCTATAGACAGTGACTTGTCAAGAGCGGACTCATCTCCAAAATATTTCCTGGCCAGTTCTTCACTCAGTACAAGGCTGTTAGGGTCTTTAAGTGCTGTTTTCGGATTGCCTTCCAGCAACTTAAAACTGAAGACCTCAAAGAAGTTAGAGTCGGCAGCCATAATACCTTCCTCATTAAATGCCAGGTCACCGTTCCTGAATATCCATTCGCCCATAGGGTTTACCCGAGTCGCTTCTTCCACTTCCGGTATCTCTGCTACCAGTGCTTTCGACATCGGAAAGCTGCTGTTTGAAGTATAAATCTCCTGACCACCCAGCTTTCCATGAAGGTTAATTCTATAGATGCGCTCCCCTTTGGTGTGAAAGTGGTCATAATTCAATTCGTCGTAAATATACATGGTAACAAACAAACAGGCTGAGATACCTATGGTAAGCCCCAGTATATTTATAACCGAGAAAAACTTGTGTTTCGTAATGTTGCGCAGGGCAACTTTGATGTAATTTTTGACCATAATACTAATTGTTGTTATTTGAGTAATCGTAAGACGCTAATAAACAGACAGAAGTTACATGCCTTCCGGCCTTTATTATTCATCTCTCAGTGTTAGCGCAGGGCTCATTGAAGCAGCGTTATAGATCTTAAACCCGACAGTTAAAGCTGAGACAACAGAGATCAGTACAATACCTGCCAGAAAGGTTATTAAACCTGCTCCGGTATAGTAAGCCCAAATACTGGCCATCAGCGAATCCACCATATAATAGCCTGCAGCCGAACCTAAAACGGATGCAATCAACAGGATAATCAAAAACTGCTTGTTAAGGTTTTTAGCAATGTTTGTAACAGAAGCTCCCAGCACCTTTCTTACACCTATTTCTTTCATCCGCTTGATGATGTTCAGGGATACCATAGTAAAAAGTCCTGAGGCAGAAAGAAGGGTTGCTATTATACCAAGGAATATAAATAGTTTTAAAATGTTGTTATTCACTGTGGCGGCCTCTTTTATCTCCTCATCCATATATCTGCCATTATATAACCTGTTTGGAAATATCTCTCGCCATTTGGCCTCCATAAATTCATTAACGGCCACCAGGTTACCGGCATCGGCTTTTACAAGTATCCGGGTATATTCTTCAGGTTTGTTCAGGCGCAACATAGTCGGCTCCACTATGTCCCACAGTCCATTGCCATAGTAATCTTTAAAAACCCCGATCACATAGAGCTGTACACTATCGCGCCATACCACTTTCTTACCTATGGCATCTTCCCAGCCGTAAGCGGCCATCATGGTTTCATTTACAATGACGGATTCCTTTCTATCTGTTTCTGAATCTTTTTCAAATTGCCTTCCTTCGAGCAATGTCATACTCATTATATCCATGTAATCCTCGCTGACCTCCATAATGTCGATCTCGCGCTCCATATCTTCAAAACGGACGGGATCATTAATATAGGTCGACATAATGTGATGCTTGGTGCCTGTTACAGATTTTATATCACTATTTCCGGCAAGGGAATTTTTATAAACTTCATACTCATTTTCGCCATTGATGAAGGTATAAATAATGCCTTTCTGGTCAAAACCGAGGTCCAGTTCCTGCTGGTATCTGGCATTTTGAATGAAAGCAACAGCAGAAATTAAAGCTATGAGGGAAATACTGTATTGCAGGGTGAGCAGTGACTTTGTGAAAAAAGTAGTACCTCCGAACTTCATTGTGCCTTTTAGTATACTGGTAGGCTCAAAACTACTGATATAAAATGCCGGATAGCTCCCGGCCAAAAGCCCGGTAACAAGCAATAAACCAAACATGAATATAAAAAAACCTGCATTGCTAAGGTAGTTCATATCCAGCTCCAGGAATTCCCACATCTGGTTATAGGCCGGCACAAGAATCTCGGCCAGTAAAATGGCCACCATACCGGCAAGGAAACAAAGGACAAGGTTCTCAGCCAGAAACTGACCTATCAGCTGGTTTCGCCTGCCGCCCATCACTTTGCGGATACCTATTTCCTTCAACCTGCGGCTGGACATGGCTATGGCAGTGTTTGTGAAATTAAATATGGCTATAAGTAACACTAAAAATGCCATTACAGCCGGGGCAATTACAGCGGCTGTAGGTAAACTATTTCTAAACCAATGATTACGTACATCTTCACGTTCGGCACGGATGGCCATTCCTTCGAAAGGATCAAGATAAAACTCGGATACCTGAAAGTCTTCCCTGGCCTTGTTCTGGTTAGCTTTATATTTTTGCAGCTCCTTTTCTATAAAGGGGATCTTTGACTTGTCCTGAACTTCAATTAAAAGTGTATTCCATATCTTCCAGCTATTTTCATCATACTTATCGAAAGCCTTGAAAAAATTATCGAAATGTGTAATTGCATCAAACTGGAAGCTGGAGTTTGCAGGCATTTTTTCAAATACTCCTGCTACAATATATTCCAAAGTACTGCTGTCAAGTACCTGGGTGATCTGTTTCCCCAAGGCCTCTTCTTCTCCAAAATATTTTGTAGCTAATTCACTGCTAATGAATATCCTGGATTTATCGGTAAGATCATCTTTACTTCCTGTTTTTAACGGAAAATTAAAAAGGTCAAAAAGGCCTTCGTCAGCATAGCCTATTTCGGTGTTGAATAGTTCGTCGGAAATGCGAATATTACCATCGTTGGGTATGTAGCGGATCACCCGCCCGACGCCTGCAATGTTATTTCGTATGCTTTCTCCCAGCGGCATGGGAGCAATACCATTCCTGGTGCGATTTCCCTGAAAGTCTCTGATAAAATTAACTCTGTAAACATTACCGGCGTTCACGTGCTGCTTGTCGTAGCTTGCATTATAGTCATAGTTGATATATGCCACAATACAACAGGCCATGGCTATGCCCAGCCCTAATACGTTAATAATTACATAGGTTTTACTTTTCCAAAGGCTCCTGAGTGTGATTTTGAGGTAGTTTTTCAGCATGGTTGACACTTATTTTGAGTTTGTTGACTGTTGACCGTTTTGACCTTATTCCCTAAAGACTACCCTACATGCCGGAAGGTTGCTTGCCAAGTGTATAATTATTGACCTAGTACTTTGCAATGCATAATAGTAGTTCACGTAAAATGAGACTGAATTGTTTCATAAACGACTATTTAGCAAGCAATTAACAGTTATTGCTCCTTATAGATTTTTCTTACCTGAATAGCAGAGGGTTCTGCGCTGTCGATCTAGTACGGTTTAACTTAACTCTGAAAGGTGGGAGCTTCCGCTTATCATATTCAATGACAAGTGTTCTCTTCAATTTCCGAAAAGACCGGCACCTCTGCTTTAGTGTATCATTTCTGTCAGTGCCTCTGAACAGTCAAGCCTTACCAAACTTTTGGAAATTTAGCAAGCCGTCATTTAGTTGTGCCTGTTAATAAACCTGATCTCGTTTTTACCGGGGCACAACTTCAGAATTGCTCATAAACAATATTCCCTGCTGCAAAGCTTCTGTAATCTGATATATGGTTACTTCTTTGACCTGATCCATTTCTGCCTGTTCGGTAACTTCAAATTCATCAACCATTTCGGAGATCACCTGTTTAACGCTCTTCGGTTCTTCAAATTTTGAGATCACGGTATAAGCAAAATCATTCAGGGGAAATTCGAGAAGGTACTCTGCTGTTGGAATGAATATAGCGTAGTCTTCCTCATCATTGTTTTTAGCTACCTCCTCCGGCAGCTCAAACAGCACATGCTCTTGCGGCAGCATAAGTTCCGCATTGATTAGCTCTGCTCCTTCTCTTAAACATGCCTGATTTTTCTCTATTTCAACTATTCTCCTGATCCTGTTATACGAGTGACTTTCTATTGTGCTGTCTAGCTCTTCTTTTTTAAGCTCATACTGCCACACTTTCAGCATTTCGGTATCAGCTTTATCAGCAACGGCCTTGTCTATGGCTTCTTTTAACAAATTCATAAATGAACCGTTACTCATGGTATTTAAATCGATCTCCTGCTCAACCTTCCGGTAAGTTAAAGGATACAGGGCAGATGCAAATTTTGACAGTAATTTTTCCAGATCGGCCACCAATATTCCTTCTTTTTTGCCACTATATTTTTGATTAAGGTCTGGCTTCAATATTGTTGGAGCTTCGGGCTTTCCGCCTGATAATAGCAAGTAAAAGTAGCCGATGCCACTATCACCCATAAATAAGCTGATATCATTTTCAGAACCAGCAAATGAATAACCCGAAAGATACTTCCCCTTTTCTTCTTTATAAGCCAGTGCCCGGTCACCTGCCTGTGTCGCCAGTTTAGCATAATTAACATCATCCTGTGTACGCCAGGCCTCAAGAAAAGTATAGCATTACCCCCCACCCCGTGACAAAGGATGCAGGAGCCAACGGACAATCTGGTATCCAATGTTGCACCTATGGTTTTTTCTACCGCCTTTTCCAGGTCTTTACTGTACTGCTCCTTTTTCAATACTTCACAGGCTCGTACCCTGGATAATCCAATACCGGGGGCTCCATGGCACCACGCGGACATATCCCCCGGAAGTAAAAAATAATCTTTCTTTCCATCTAAATATCTCTCCCTGTTTTCACCAAGTGTTTTTTCATTGTAAAAGCCTCTTCTGAAATCCGGCCAGTTGCTAAACGGCTCATGGAAGAAATGATTTTCATAGGCAAAGGCATTCTCCGCAACCCAATAGAAACTGTTGTTGTCAAAGTATCTTCCTAACTCAAGAAAAACATAGCCTATGCCGGCGGCTCCATGTGAGAAGCCACAAAGCCCCGTGATATTGGTACCGGACCTGTCCCAATAAAAACCATGTGGGGTGATGTTGGTCCGTTCTATCAGGTGCAGGGCATACCTTTCTATATTCGCCAGCACCCGCTCGTCTCCGGTTGCAGCATGGAGGTGCAACAGACCTAACAGCGTTCCCGAAACGCCATTGATCAGGTCATCGATTTTCCGATCCATAGCCAGGAATGCTTCACACCCTTCTGCTATTTTAAGGGCCTTGGCTTTATAGCTATCATCCTTAAAAAAATCGGCCAGCACCAACATCAGATAAGAAACACCCATTCGACCTGTATAAAAAGCATAATAATCGGTTTTGTTGGCCATACAATAGTTTTCAAGCCAACGGGCCCCTTCTTCTACAGCTTCAAGATACCTGTCATCACTTGTACGTTTGTAAAGCTCAAGGAAGTAATAAACAATACCGGCCGTGCCTGAATATAAGCTCTCTGATATCTCCCACTGAATCTCCAGGTCCCCGGTAGAAGACATGGTTTTCCAGGTATATCCATCCGCTGTTTTCTCCACTCGTTCCAGTATTTCATCCCCTATCCGGATGGCTTCGTTTAAATATTTATCTTTATCCATTACTTACTGAATTTCCAAAACTTTAATACTTTCCCTCACCAGATATGCCAGGTATCCTTCGTCACGATTCATAATTCCCATTCTGTTATTAATCATGTGTATGTAGCTGTCATATATGGCCCATAATTGTTGCTTTTCTTCCGGCACTCCTGTATTTTCTTTCATAGCATACCATTCAGGCACTACCAGTTTTCCTTCTTTTTGCAGTGTTCGCAGGTCAGCTTTTATATTTCTCATATCAGTAAGCCACTGGTTTAGCCACTCCTGGTCAAAACTCTGCTTCTCTTCAAATGCTTCCCATACCGTCTGAAAAAACGGAATGAGACTTTCCTTATGTGCTTCAAAATTACTTTCAAAAGCCTTCAGAGTTTCTTGCTTTCTTCTTGCCAGCTCTTCTTTCGATATGTCTTTTTCATAAAAGTAATAGGCCCTGGGCAGCCAGTTCTGAAACACTTCTGAAAAAAATTTCGAAGCTTCGTGCTGATCCATACCAACGCCATAGGCAAAGCCGAGATGCAGTTGTATTGCTGCCCCCAGGGCACGGTTATAGTCCCAAGAATCAAGTCCTTCTTCTACAATTTTGAGTGTAGCTTCGGATGAAGCCTGGAATTGCCGTTCGGAAACCAGCAGTGCATGTTCTCCTCCGTATCTTTCGGTTTCAGGATCGTACGCTATAAACTGTACCGAGTTGTTTGGATACCACTGCTGTTGCTCAGGTACATCTTTCAACCATTCCGGGTCCTGCCTCTCCGAAGGCCGGTTTTTAAAGTAGTTGTTAACATGCTCAGTGAGCAACGGTTTAACCTTATTCTCAAGTATGGCTCTATCACCTTTGAACCTTAGTCTGATATGAGGGCCCTTCTCCCAGTACCTGATAAAAAAATATTGGTCAGCCATTTGATTTTCCATAACCTGGTCTATCAAAGGCTTTACCCCATTGATGAGAAATTCTTCCCAGGGTTCGGCATAATAAAGAAAGGCTGCCAGCCAGGCTTTATCAGGTGCAGAATTATTTTTTTGAGACATTGTATTCTTTATTTATTATACCACTGAACTACAAACTCCGAAACAAAGCGCGAGTCATCAATTTTTAACATTTGTTTTGAATCAGGGAGCATCTCCACGATTTTCATATTCAAAGGTACTCTGTCTATCAACTTTTCCAGTAAACTGACCAAAAGTGGATTAGTAAAGTCGATATACTGAGGTTTGTAATCATCTCTTGTCAGCTTTTTCATGGCCTCTTCATCCATGTTTGCATCACCCCACCGGTTAGTGTTTACAAATACAAATACCTCATCAGGCATATTGTTACCCTTTCGCCACGTATTAATATTCTTGAAGTACTGCCAATCAGTATCATTAGGGTGCCTCTGCGGTAACAGGACTTTAGGTACAAACCAGGTCTTTCTTTGCAGCACCAGCATGTCTTTGTATACTACCCTGGGTAAAACGTTTATCTCTTTCTTGTCCTCTTTTACTTCCTTGCCTTTCTCGTTGCTATTTTCTTCCGGGGTGTTGAGCTGGTTAACCGCATTGACCAGTGGTTGAGCAAACAGGTACTCTGCCTTGGTAAACTTTTCAAGAAGCTGAAAAAGCTGGGACCGTCCGCTATGTCCCTGAAAGCCGAGATCAAAAACATAAGCTCTTTTCCCCGTAGACACGTGAATTAAATTCAGCTCATCTGCCTCAGCGCTATATTCCACCTGAAAGTCAGTAATAGGTATTTGCTTGTCAGCAGGCAGCGAATTATGGCCTCCCGGCATCCATATCTCATAAGGCATAAGTGTCGGGTGAAGGTTGGCATTGAAATATGATGCATCAATGTCTTCTATAAAAAGAGATTCTTCATCACTCTGCTCTACATTCCAGTTCCTTATTTCATCAGTTAGTTTATGGTCAAAGATGTGGAGAAAGCGGCTAACCATTTTGCCATATCCTGGGAAAGTACTATTTAAAGCTGCCTTCAGCTTGCCCCCTTCATAATAAAACTGCAAAAATGATCCGTATGAATTGGTATCACCATCAGTACCAACAAAGCCGACCTCTTTATTGGCATATTTAAAGGGTTCGATATCTACATTAATTTCATGGGCATCCCATTCTACTGTTTTTTTAAGTTGTTTTTTAGCCTCCGCCTTCCACTTCATAATTTTTCCCTGCTTCTCTTTCTGCCCTGGCAGCGCAAATTCATCAACAGTATCCATTTCCTTGTCTTCGGCTGTTTCTGGCATAGCGTCCTTTTCATTCGCTCCGTTCTTCCGGCTCCCTTCCTCTTGCTCCTGCTTCAGTTTTTCACGAGCTTCTTTCTTCCTTTTTTCTTCCCGTTCCTTTTCCGGCTTTTTAAATTCCCGGAAGTAGTCTTCGTAAAAAGTAAGCAAGTCAACCGGCTCATTTTTACCATACTTCTTCAGGAAGTAAGCCCGCATCTTCTCTTTCTCTTCCTCATTGCCTTTGAAAAACCGCATTTGGTTTAGCAGCTCATTAAGATTGGAAATAATGGTGAAGACCTCCTCTTGTCCCAAGACCGCATTTACCTCCCTGGTGGTGTCCTCATAAAACATCTGTTCGGGCTTTATGGCAAAGTAAGTAGAGGTTTCATGTTTAAAAGTTACCTCCTCTTTTTCTTCTGCATCCTTTTCATCCTGCACTGCTTCGCTCTTGTCCTGGTCTTTCTTCTTTTTCTCCTCTTCTTCCTTTTTCCTTTTTGCCTCTTCGATAAGCTCTTTTTCCGTTTTTCTCTCATCGGCCGGGAGGCCTGCTTCTTCATGGATTTTCATGTAGATTTCACGAAATGTATCATATGCCTGCTGTAATAAGGAGTGTCGTTCCTGCACATTACTTTGAGCATACTTATTTCCAAGCTGGCGGATAGCTTTAAGGGCATCCAGTAGCTCTGCGATATACTGTACCCCATGCTGCACCTGACTTTCCAAAGCACTGACAAGCTTTACATCCCAGTCAGGGTCTACTCCTGAAACCCCAACATTGTACTCAAGCAGGCCAAACTCTATCAACTGCTTAATATAGCTTTCAACCTCCTCTGCCGAAGCATCTATGTCATTTTGCAGGCCCTCGATCAGGTCTATGAACCTTACGCCTTCTGTGTACTCCTGTACCACCCCGGCAATATGCTCTACCACTGGGTTATAGGGTATCCGTTGGAATGACTCTATATTGTTGTTATTTGTAAGGTATAAGAAATGGTCTTCACGGTTCTGGTATGTAGGGTTACAACGCAAAGGAAACAATATGTAGGAAGGTCTGTAGTTTTTTAGCAGGTCCATTACATATTTCAGTAAATAGTTGTTGAGTCTGATGTGCCCTTTAACCTGTAAGCCGCCTAATGCGCTGATCTGAATATTGCCCTGACCTTCCCTGATAGCACCCATTGAAAGGTTCGTAAAGGTGCTAAAGGGTGAAGTCTTGGCATACATTCGTGTCAGGTATTGGAGCAGGCTTTGTTCGACCTGATGCTCCTTTTTTCTAAATGTATCCGCCGGCCTTTTTTTAAAGGAATCCAGTCTGTTTAGCAGTGTCCTGCTTGACAGGATCAGACCCTTTTTAAAGTGTTCGGAATCAACCAACTGCTTTAGCTGCTCCCGGCCTCCATGCAGCTCTTCAGCAAAGACGGATTCTCCTGCCTGGGTTTTCTCCTTTAATTCTTTTAGCAATGCAATATACCCCTCAAGACTTTCCTTCAGCAATTGCGGGAGCACCTCTGCAGCCTTATTTATTTTACTGTTCTTTAACCTTCTCTCATTAAATATGTCCCTTCTCAGGTTCTGAACTGTATTTTGAATTTCCGGATTATCGCTGTTGCTAATAAATTCAAAGAGACTGTCACACAATGCTTCTTTACTTTCAGCTTGTTTAAGAGTAAGCCTGTAAATTTCTCTTACTATTTCATTAGATGCCGGAAAGTTTAGCCGGGACCATTCCTCAAACGAATCTCCGCCAACTCTGATAAGGGCGTAAGGAAATAGCTGCATAGTGTTTTTACTCTTGGTGGTGTAGGTTGTTAATGTGTTACCCATAGGTTCAATTTTAACAATATTTTTTTTCCCTTGCCGTAATGGTTTTCAGGGATATTGAACTTTTAATAATAAACGGCAGTCTTTATTTTGCCAGTGTATTACCTCTAAAGTTATGAAGTAAGACTGTTTATTCTATAGCTTTATTTGGTTTTTATATAAAAAAACAAAGCAGGCCAAAATAACCTGCTCAACAATACTATGGTTTGAAGGTTCGTAAAATATCTAATTAACCCTGTCAATAATGTTTCTTAATTGATTAAACACCCTCTCTATCAATCTCTTATCTTTAGTTATAATCTCGGCTGTCCCCTGCATTTCCTGCTTAAAATCCAGTTGTTTATTATAGGTGCTGTTCAATCCTCCCGGCAGGCTGATCCTGATGCTGTAAAGGTTATCTCTCGGAACAAGGGATATGGACTCTATCTTGCCTATCACCATGCCATATTCATTAGAGGGATAGTTATTTAGCATAATATTAACCTTTTGCCCAACCTCCACTTTACCTGATCCTTGCACGGGCATGGCTACATTGCCTATCACATCTCCCGACTCCGGCACTACCGTCATCACTTCTTCTCCTGCCTGCACATACTGATTGTCACTCCAGAATTTTGAAAATGCCACTTTTCCTTCAACCGGGGTTATTAACAGGAAATTTTGCTTCCAGGCCAGCAGGTCACTTTCCAGTTTTTCCAGTGCTTCAACCATAGCTGTAAACATCTGATCAGTCTCCTGCTCCTCTTTGAGTATGAGTTCATTGATCTGCCCTTGTAGCTGGGCTATCTGTATACTGTTCTGAATAATGGAGGACTCGATATTTTCTTTATTTCTTTTATTCTGCAAATAGCTGGCTTTTGACCGGTTCATGACCGGTTTGGTACCTGCGCCCTGTTGATAGAGCAGGGAATCATCGTGATATATGGTCCGAGAGATTTTTATCTCTTCATCAACCAGTGACAGCTGCTCATTAAGTCCTTTATTGAGTGCCCTGTAATACTCTACACGTTTATTTAATGCCTGCCTTTGGTTACTATAAAAGGATATGGCTATGTAACGCTTAGCATCTTCAACAATGGAGTTAAATGCTGAATAGGTGCTTTGGAGCGAACCTAAATTTAGTGATTCGTCAAGTTTCACCGCTTCAATATTAACCGGCCGTTTATAAATCAGCTCTCTGATTTCTGCCAGTTGTTTATCCAGCTTTAGCACGTCTTCAGTGGATGCCGGGTTTTCAATTACACCAAGAAGCGCCTCATCCCGTACCTGTTGTTTATCTTCAACCAAAAGGCTTATTCTGCCATTGGCCCTTGCTACAAGGTGTACCGGCGGGGTCTGAGTGGTAAGCACGACCTGTGCCGCTACCGTATCTGGATATTTTATAAACCAGCTGGCTGCAATCAATATAAGTATAACCATGAATACCAGTGTAATACCCCACCTGATCAACCAGTGTGGCACATGGCTCAGTATTTCCTGCACTTCCTCACTCCTAAGTTGTATTTGTTCTTCTGCGTTAGGCATAGCTCTTTATATGGGGTACCAAAATACGTATTGCTGTCTTCGTGTAAAAACCTATTGGTAAGTTTATGTTAAAAGTAACTGTTTTTAGGGATAAGCGAAGGGCTTTTTATTAAAGGACAAAAATCTATACCTGAATACCGTTATTTTCAATTTTACCTTCTCGCAGGTATTTTTTTAATTTCAGCCATCCAAAAACGGTTATTTACAAACCACGTAAGGTTATACCTTAATTTCCCACCTCTCCCAATCGAAGTATTTTACTATATTAGCCATATTATTTTGTACATTTCAACCCCATTATTATGCTCCCTTCTACGGCAAAAACTATAGACTTAATGATCGTAGATGATCATAAACTATTCCTGGATGGTATAGTTTCTCTTTTAAAGGACTATCCCAGGATTTCCATTGTAGCCTGTGCCAGCGACGGAGAGCAGGCGCTGGAGTTGCTTGAGCAAAATTCCGAAATAGATGTGCTGATCACCGATATAAGTATGCCCAACCTCAACGGGGAAGAGCTGTGCAAAGAGGTAAGAAAAAGGTATCCTAACGTTCACATCCTGGCTCTCTCCATGCATAGCGACAGCAAAAGCATAAAAAAAATACTTAAAAATGGTGCCACGGGATATATACTAAAAAACACGGGCAAAGGCGAGCTTATTGAGGCCATAGAGCATGTGGCTAACGGACAGACTTACTTTAGCGAAAGCGTGAAAAATAATATAATGGCTGGCATTACCGGCCTTGAAGAAAGTGACGAAAATGCCAACGTGAGACTAACCAAGCGTGAAATTGAAATACTCAGGTTAATTGCTTCAGAATATACGACCAACCAAATCGCTGATACACTTTTTATAAGCTTGCACACCGTAGAAAGCCACAGAAAAAATATTATGCGTAAGACAAAGGCCAAAAACATGGCTGGTCTTATTAAACATGCCGTTAAAGCCGGAATAGTAGAATGAACATATCCAAAGCATGCTTTCTGGCAGGACTAATTCTATGGAGCATAACAGCTGGTGCACAGCACAATGTGGTTGATAGCCTGAATACTTTAATTAAAAGCAATGAAATCAGTGATTCTTTAAGGATTGAAGCTATCGTAGAACTATCGTCTGTATTGAGATATACTGATTATGAACAGGCTCTGACTGTAAATAACAAGGCACTCTCAGAAAGCAAAAAAAGCCGACTGACCTCAACCGAAGCATCTGCTTACATTACTCGTGCTCTTATTCATAGTCAGGCCGGCAACCTTGATTCAGCAAAACTTTTCTGCAATAAGGCTATTACACTATCAGAAAGTATTAATGATGATCTGCACATGGCCCTGGCTTATAACGTCTTGGGATCTGTAAACCTGTCACAAGGCAATTATGCCAATGCGCTGAGGGCTTATATGGATGGTTTGGAAAGGTTCAGGTCCATATCCCACGAAAGTGGAACTGCGGCAACCCTTAACCGTATTGGTAACTTTTACCTGAAAAGAAAGCAATACAATAGTTCCAGGCTTTATTACGAGCAATCTCTGTCGGTATTTGAAAAGCTCAACAGGCAAGATCAGGTTACCGGTATTCTGAATAATATAGGAGTCTCTTACTACCAGGAAAACAACTTCACCCGGGCACTGGAATACTTCTCAAAATCAACAGAAATACTAGAAGAAATAGATATGCCCGAAAAGCTTGCCATAAGAGAGCTCAATATAGGTAAAACAAACACCCATCTCGAAAAGTACCATGAAGCGGACCTCTATCTCAAAAAATCACTGGAGCATGCCAGGCAATATAATGACAAAAAAGTGATGTGCCAGTCGCTGTTGAACCTGGGTATACTTAAGAGACTGCAACATGAGAATGCCACAGCTATTACCTATCTTGAAGAAGGCCTGAAGCTCACCAGGAGTATGCACGACCACGATACCGAAATTGAGTTCTACGAGACCATTGCAAAGTCGTATGCTCAACTAAACAACTATGAGCAGGCATATGCCTATTATCAAAAGTTTGACCTTTTAAAGGACAGCCTGCTGAACCTTGAAAAAGACAGGGAAGTACTCATACTTCAAAACCAGTTTGAAGCCAAACAAAATGAACAGAAGATCAGCCTGCTTCAACATGAAGCTGAAAAAAAGAATATTATACTTTTAGCGCTCATCCTGGGCTCAATCCTCCTGATACTTTCTATGGTACTTGTATTGATAAACTATAACAACAAACAAAGAAGTCTCAGGCTAATACATACCCAAAAAGAGGAAATCAGCCGTCAGAAAATTACAGAGCTGCTCAAGGACCAGGAACTCAACTCTGTTAAAAACAAACTCGAAGGGCAGGAAAATGAAAGAAAACGAATTGCCCAGGAACTTCATGATGGTATTGGTGGCACACTGGCCAGCATTAAAATGAATCTTCTGGGCCTGAAAACCGGTGATGGCTCACTGAAAGAAAGACTGAATGACATTACACTGAGGCTTGATAATGCCTGTGAAGAAGTGCGCATGATATCGCATAACCTTATTCCCCCCGTACTGCACAATTCAGCCTTAACTGAAGTAATCAAAAGTTTTGTCAACGAAGTTGTCGGTACAAGGAAAATTGTGGTCAACTACGAATTTTACCCTAAAAAACAAATAGAGGCCATTGACAAAAACATACAGGTCGATATTTACAGGATAATCCAGGAACTGGTAACCAATGCCATCAAACATGCAAATGCGTGTGAGATCAACATTTACCTTACAATGCATGATGATTATGTTAACCTCATGGTTGAAGATGACGGAACAGGATTCAGAAATGACGGCAAGCAGGATGGAATAGGCCTGAAGAACATTCAGTCGCGCGTAGCTGCCCTGGACGGAAAGATTACAATTGACTCTAATATAGGAAAGGGAACAAATGTAATTATCGATCTTTCACTACCTCATGACAAGGTGATACCCACTCATTTCTAACTAAAATATACCTGAAAACCGTTATTTTTTTGTTTACCGGAAAACAGCCAGACGTTCTGATCTGATAAAGTCTTAAATTGCAATTCGGTAGTCATTATTGTACGTCATGAAAAAAAGCAGATTGAATCTTAACGAATTGAAAGTACGGAGCTTCATCACCACGCTCAGGAACTCTGCATACATCAAGAGTGGCAGGGTTATGAGTGATAGTAAACCCGATGGTTCGGAAGTAGATGACAGCTTTACCGATTCCACACCCCTGATTAGTGTGGAGCCGTTTAAAGACTGTAATCCGAGGATTTAGCAAATCAATCCCCTATGATATGAGAAAGAAAAATTTCAAACTGAATACTATAAAGGTAAGCAGTTTCGTAACCTCAATAAAAGGGCTGGATATTAAAGGTGGGAAATCGGAGGTTGATCCTACATCTCAGTCAAAACCTATAACCACAATATGCCCGTCCGGTGAAGGGACAAAGCCCCTGGTGTGTTACCACCAAAGCCTTTTGGAAAATTGTGACGGGCCTATAAAATAGTTTTTGCACATTTAATCAAACCAAACCATGAAAAAAACAAACTTCAAACTAAAATCTTTACAAGTTAAAAGTTTTATAACTTCGGTAGACGCCAAACATATCAGAGGGGCAGGCTCGGAGGTAGAGGATACTCCAACTATGCCTTATGCAATAAGCTGCCTGAATAGTTATTGCAAAATCAAATAGAGCTTTATTTAGCTGGTTAAAAAGGAAGCCCATGCAGTGATGTATGGGCTTCTGTCTTTATTAAATCTGCAGTAAGCGGGTTGCTAAATCCCTGTTATCCTATTGACAAGGACTGCAATGTATAGGCTCATTGGTATCACAAGGTCTGTGTGTATACCAGTTATTAGGATTACAGGAGTCATACGTACCCCCTCCACCTCCGCCACCACCGTCAGGGCAACCAGCCCATCCTGCGGTACACCCATAGGTCAGATATCCGCCCTTAATGGTGTGAGCGCTATCATCCAGGTCCTGAGTGACAAAGCTCTGTACTTTTAACTCCTCAATTTTTAATTTCTTCTTTTTCATGGTAAAAGGATTTAATTAATCTAATTATTTCAATTCCTTTAAAATTAAAAAAGAAAAATTCAAGCAATTGGCCCGGAGGTTTCAAACTGGTCTTATAACATACATGTGCATGAAAACCAGACAGATAACATTTTGACGAGATGCTAAAGAAGGCTAATTACCCAATTCAAGCTGATTTTTTACCAGACGGTAATAATCTCCCCTCTTTTTAGTCAGCTCTGTATGTGTACCAATTTCTGTAATATGTCCCTTATCCAACACTATAATTTGATCCGCGTTCTTTACAGTACTTAGCCTGTGAGCTACTACTATTACGGTTCTGCCTACAAAAAAGCGATCAAGGTTCTCCATTATTACCTTTTCATTGTTGGCATCCAGAGCGTTGGTAGCTTCGTCAAAGAAGATATACTCAGGACTTTTGTAGACTGATCTGGCTATCAATATTCTTTGTTTTTGTCCCTGACTCAGACCATGACCGTCATTCCCTATCTTGGTGTTATAACCCAGGGGAAGTGACTCTATAAACTCCTGTATATTAGCCACCTTAACGGCGTACAGCAGCTTTTCTTTATTGATATAGTCGTCCTTAATAGAAATATTTTTAGCGATAGTATCAGAAAAAATAAAACCATCCTGCAACACAGCACCACACTTATCGCGCCACAGCCTGTTGCTATAATTGTTTAGATTAATATCACCCAGCCTGATCTCCCCCTGTGTAGGTTCGTAAAATTTAAGCAAAAGCTTCACCAGCGTGGTTTTTCCACTCCCGCTGGCCCCAACTATGGCAGTTACCTTACCCTCCGGAATCTCAAGGCTAATATCTTTTAAGGCGTACTCCGAATGTGGACCCTCATATTGAAAAGTTACATGCTCCAGTTTCAGTGACTTATCCTCAGGGAATATAGTGATCTTTTCTTCATTAATATTTTCTTCATCCTCTCTTCCATGAATTTCCCCCAGTCGTTCCAGGCTGATCTTAGCATCCTGTGCCGTATGGATAAAGCCAACCAATTGATTAATTGGAGCATTTAATTGTCCAATAATATACTGAATGGCCAGCATCATACCCAGGGTAATGTCCCCGTCGATCACGGCTTTTGCCGCCAGAAAGGTTATAACAATATTCTTAAGCTCATTGATAAATGAAGAACCCGCCTCCTGGTACTGATTAAGGGCAAGTCCACTGATGCTTACCTTGAATAGCTTTGCCTGTATCCTCTCCCATTCCCAGCGTTTCTGCTTTTCACTATTATGAAGTTTAATTTCCTGCATGCCCGTAATCAACTGGATCAGGTTGCTTTGATTACTTGACATCTGGTCAAAGCGCTTATAGTCCAGATCACGCCTTTTCTTCATAAAAATCATGATCCACGCCATGTATATAGCACTACCTATAAAAAATATGGTGAATATCTTTAAATCATAAATGGCCAGCACCACGCCAAAAATGATAAGATTTATAAATGAGAAAAGGATATTTAGAGTTGAAGATGTAAGAAAAGATTCGATTCTGCTATGATCGCCTATCCTTTGTAGTAAATCGCCAATCATTTTGGTATCGAAAAACGAAACAGGCAGCCTCATTAACTTGATCAGAAAATCCGACAGGATCGAAATATTAATGCGGGTACCCAGGTGTAGCAATATCCACCCCCTTATAAACTCCACCGCTGTTCGACTAAAAAACAACATCAACTGGGCTATCAGTATAAGTGTAACAAAATTCAGGTCCTGATTCTGTATACCTATATCAACGATAGACTGGGTCAAAAACGGAAAGATCAACTGCAGGATACTTCCCACCAGCATACCTATAAAAAGCTGGGTAATGAACTTCCTGTAAGGTCTTAAATACTTGAAAAGAAACTGAAATCCTGATTTATTTACCTTTTCATCCTCAGTAGTGTAAAAATCAGGAGCAGGTTCAAGAAGAAGCACCACCCCAATTTCCTGGCCTTTATCTGTATCACTAAGCCAGCCGTCGAGAAATTCCTTTTTTGTAAGCTTTACCAACCCATGCGCAGGATCAGACACCAGCACATGGTTTTTCTTAAATCCATAAACCACTATAAAGTGTTGCTGCCGCCAGTGGGCTATAAAAGGCGTCGGAGCCTCTTCCTTTAATTTATCAAAAGGGATTTTTGCAGCCAGTGTGCGGAAGCCAATAGATTCAGCCGCATCACTAATGCCCAAAAGAGAAACCCCCTCCCTGGTGATGTAGCTTTTATCCCGTAGTGTCTGTAAAGAATAACTTTTGCCATAATGCTTGGCAATTATCCTTAAGCAGGTAGGACCACAGTCCATGGCATCAAGCTGTCGATAATGTGGGAATTTCTTTAGCATAGGTTGATTAAAAGAGTCGTGAACTTACTAAATTGGTTTTAGTATGCCAAGATTTTATAGGAGTTAGAAATGATAATACGTTGTTTTCTGGTATAACAGCTTTGGTTAGAAAGAAATATCCCTGTTTTCAGGGGTAGTATTCTTCAACAAACGCCTTGGTATATAGCCCATATTTGTGGAGCCCAATCAGCTCACCTGTTAATTTCCATTACACAGGTAAGATTCCAGGTGTTTTTTGTTATGAATGCATAACAAATTAACCTTTCTTCGCCGCTTACCCTTAAACATTTTTAACCTAACCTAAAATTATGATGAAAAAAATTTTATCAGTGTTATCTATTGGACTTTACTTGATTGTATTCACGGCGTGTGAGGAAAATGAGGTAACGCCAGATCCTGTAAACCAGGACCAGAACCCATCACTCGACGCCGTGGCGCAAAACATTGCTGACCTGTTAAGCGAAGGTGAATCTTTTGACAATTTTACTGCCATACTCGAACAGCAAACCGTGGGTATTAAATTGGCAGAAGTACTCACAAGGATCGATGCAGATTCAAAAGAGGGTTCAACCTTCTCAAACCTAAAGGCCTCAGCCCAGTTTTATGATGACCAGTTAAAAACCAATGAAGCCCCTGAGGTAGTGGAGATCCCCGAAGTATGGCTTTACAAGCCTGCTGGCACGAATTCCGTAAACAGGCAAGATGTACTGGTGGCTTACCCTCCTGCAGGCAAAGAGGATGACTGGACAAAAGTAAAGGCCTATACGCTTGACAAAAAAGTAGTTTATCTCGATCCTAACGCAGAGCCGGATGTTCCTGTAATTGTAGTGGACAATCATGGTTTTGAGGCCTTTAAAGTTGAGGTGAGCTACATCAACAAACAATTGCAGCAGGCGGGTTTCCAGAAGAAGATGATCTCTTCTAATACTAAAGGAAGAGCTGCCGCAGCCGGACTGGAAACAACAAAGCTGGACAAAATCAGGCTTAATGATGATGAAGAACCCTGGATAAGTGGTTCTGCCGAAGTATATGCAGTAACTTCAGGAATAAGAAACAGCAGCAATCAGGCAGAAGTGGCCGTGATACCTATGTATTATCTGGACAAGGAGGATAAGGATTACTACCCTAACCAGGTGATGCTTTTCTGGGATGATTACGCATATCAGGCCGCTAACATTCAGCTTTTTGAAAAAGATGATAACCACAACTACCAGGATATGGTGTCCATGCTTGTTAAAGAGCTTACTGCATTAGCAGGAACGTTGAGTGGCCACACCTGGATTACTGCTTTGGGAGTCATAGGTGCCGCCATAGTTGATGCTCTGCCTGCCAGCTTCTGGACCAATGACGACGACTATGTTGACTCTTTCTACACCATTGAAAAGAACAGAAGTTACACTAATTATTATGGTGCAAGAGGAAATGCAAAAGTTAATATGAGTCCTTATTTTATACCTGCCAATTAAGGGCCAGGCAGAATTTCCGGGAAGGCTTACTGGTTTGTAGTAATAAGTTTCACATTGCGAGTTTATTTGCAGAACCAGTTGTTCCACTGATTTTCTACCTGATCCCCTACTTCGCATTAAACTGAGTTTTTAGTTAAATAAAAAACACCCCCGGATTTCATTCGGGGGTGTTTTTATTTTGAGTTTTGACCTTGGTGTTAAGAACTTAAATATGGAATTGCTCCTTGATATTCTCCGTTACCACCTTACCGTCAAACAGGTTAATGATCCTGTGGGCGTAATTGGCATCATAAGGAGAGTGAGTTACCATGATGATAGTTGTTCCTTCTTCATTCAATTCGGCCAAAAGCTTCATTACTTCCTCTCCATTGGCAGAGTCAAGGTTACCTGTAGGCTCATCAGCAAGGATTACTTTCGGCTTGGCTACAATAGCACGGGCTATTGCCACCCTCTGTTGCTGCCCTCCTGAGAGTTGCTGAGGAAAGTGGTTTCTTCTGTGCATGATATTCATTCGTTCCAACACTTCTTCTACTCTTTGTTTTCTTTCTGCTGAAGGAACTTTCAGGTACAGTAAAGGGAGCTCCACGTTTTCAAATACAGTCAACTCATCAATAAGGTTGAAGCTTTGGAACACGAAACCAATTGAGCCTTTGCGAAGTTGCGCACGCTGACGCTCAGAGTAGTGCGACACCTCGTGCTCTCCGAAGTAGTATTCACCATCAGAAGGATTGTCCAACAGTCCCAGGATGTTTAGCAGCGTAGACTTTCCACATCCGGAAGGGCCCATAATGGCTACGAACTCTCCTTCTTTGATTTCAATGTTTATACTATTCAGAGCGGTTGTTTCTACCTCATCTGTAGTATAAACCTTTTGTAGATTTTTGATTTTTATCATGGTATTAGTGTTTTTAATGATTTACCGACACAGGTCGGTTTTGACCTTTTATTTTTATTGCAATACAAGTACTTCGTTGTCTCCGAAATTGTCGTAGCTGGAGGTAATCACGCGATCGCCGGGCTCCAGGCCTTCCAGTACTTCGAAGTGTTCGGTGTTTTTCCTTCCCAACCGGATATTTCGCTTCTCTGCTTTAGTGCCATCTTCACTGACCACAAATACCCAGTTACCTCCCGTATCCTTATAGAAACCACCTACAGGTAGCAGCAATTCTTCAGAAGACTGACCGAGTTCGATTCTCAATCTCAGGGATTGTCCCCTTTTTTATCCCCTCAGGCGCTTCACCGTCAAACTCCATGTCTACTTCAAACCTGCCATTGGTAATCGTAGGATAAATATACGTTATTTTCAAGCGATAATCCTTGCCGGCAAAGGTTGTAGTTGCGCTAAGTCCTGTTGAGATTCTAGGCAGATAGAGCTCGTCTATAGGTACTCTTACTTTGTAGCTTCCCACTTTATCCACCTGACCTAGTCTTTGGCCCGGATTAACAGCCTGACCTTCAAATAATGGCTGTGTAGATAACTGACCTTCGATAGGTGATTTGATAATCAGGTTGTCCAATATCTGGCCTACGCCTTCAAGGCTCTGTGTCATTCTTCTTTCGGAAGTATTGAGCTGACCAAGCTGTCTAATCCTGGAAATCGAGTCATTTCTGTAGCTGGCATAGGTGATTTCCCTTCTTTTGAGGTTATATTCATAGTCTGCCTGAGTCTGCTCAAACTCTTGCTTGGAGATAAGCTTTTTTTCAAACAGCATCTTTTGCCTCTTGTACTGCGGCTCAAGTTTCTCAATTTGATTATCGATTAAAGCCAGCGTTTGCTGTTGCTGAAGGTCATTTTGCTCCAGTTGCAGCCTTGTCTGTCTGAGTCTGTTTATACTTTCATTCAGACTCGCCTCCTGTGTTAACACACTTAACTCCCTGTTGAGGTTCGAAAGTTCAACAATTAAATCACCTTTATTCAGCATGGCACCGCTTTCGGCATGGACCTTCTTGATGGTTCCACCTTCAATGGCATCCAGGTAAAAAGTGACACTTGGCTCTACAGTACCTGTCTGCGGTATAAACTCAAGAAAGACACCTCGCTTAACATTAGCAATGGTTAATTTTTCCTTTTCCACATTCAGGCGGGACCTTCTATCGGCAAAAAATAGCAGGTATGCCATAAATCCTACCACGGCTACTGCACCAAGTATGGTTGCAATGCGCTTAAAAGTCCAGGTCTTCTTTTTAATTTTTCTATCCATTCGGAGTATCAGTTAACATCGGTTTCTTCAATTCGAAATAGCTTTTGCCAACAAGTGTGCCAAATCAATATCAGGAGTGTAAAAGGGCCTCAGCTTGTTTTTAGCAGTCCGCCAACGTTCATTCATGAACGTGACCGTCCGCCACCGAACATTTTTTAACATCACTGTTTAGGAAGGTTGATTTTTTTTATTTAACATAAACCCTCCAAATAAAACGGATTACACTGATTACAACGAATTATACTTTTCAGCACCATAAACGGTATCAACTTTGTCTGATACTGAGACGGTTAAGCTCATAAATAAATACACATGGTAGAAAAGAACAGCAAAACAGGAAAAATACTGATAGTAGACGACAATGAAGATCTTTTAAAAGCAGCCAAAATTTTTCTAAAAAGACATTTTCAGCAAGTAGATCTGGAAAAGAACCCGGAAGCGATACCTACTCTGCTCAATAACGAAAACTATGACGTAATCCTGCTCGACATGAACTTCACGAAAGATGTGAGCAGTGGTAAGGAGGGCTATTACTGGCTGGAAAAAATACTGGAAACTGATCCTTCGGCGGTGGTGGTACTCATCACTGCCTATGGCGATGTGCAAATGGCTGTTAAAGCTATTAAAGCCGGAGCCACTGATTTTGTGCTCAAGCCATGGGAAAATGAAAAGCTGCTTGCCACACTGTTCTCTGCCATGAGATTAAGAGAAACGCGGCTCGAGGTAGAAGATCTCAAAACAAGGCAAAAAGAAATCAACCGGCAGATCAACAATAAGTACCATGATATTATAGGCCAAAGCGCTGCAATACACAAAGTATTTGAAACCATAGACAGGGTAGCTGCCACAGATGCCAATGTGCTGATCCTGGGTGAGAATGGCACGGGGAAAGAGTTGGTAGCCAGGGCAATTCATAAAAATTCTGGCAGAAAGGATCAGGTATTTGTCAATGTAGACCTTGGGTCCGTAAGTGAAACACTCTTTGAAAGCGAACTGTTTGGTCATAAAAAAGGTGCATTTACAGATGCCAAGGAAGACAGGTCCGGCCGCTTCGAGGTTGCAAACGGGGGAACGCTCTTTCTTGATGAAATTGGCAACTTATCCATGCCCCTGCAGGCCAAGTTACTCACAGTACTCCAAAACAGGAAGGTGAGCCGCGTAGGGTCCAACAAAGAAACCAATATTGATATTCGCCTGGTATGTGCCACCAACATGCCGTTATACGACATGGTCAAGGAGAATAAGTTCAGACAGGATTTGCTTTACAGGATCAATACCATTGAGATCGAACTTCCACCACTCAGAGACAGACTGGAGGATATACCTTTACTAGCCAATCACTTCCTTGAGCATTACAGCAAAAAATACAACAAACCAGTGAGTAAGATCAGTGATGCAGCCATTAGCAGAATGCAAAAACATAGCTGGCCGGGCAATATCAGGGAGATCCAGCATGCCATAGAACGGGCCGTAATTATGAGCAACTCACTGGTGCTTCAGCCCGAAGACTTCAACCTGAATGCCCAACCCCACGCTACTGCGGAAGGTGACAACGTCATGCTGGACCAATTTAAGCTAGAAGATGTAGAAAAAATACTGATCCGCAAGGTGCTTAAGAAATACAATGGTAATATTACACAGGCAGCGTCAGAGCTTGGGCTTACGCGCTCATCATTGTATCGCAGACTAGAGAAATATGGGCTTTAAAGATTTCCGGCTTCGTGTAGCGTTCAGGGTGGTCCTTATCGGTATCACCATGTCGTTGTTTGCGTACTCTGCTCAATATGAAAAAATGATAATTACCACGGGCCTGCTGGTCATCGTGATCCTTATTGAGCTATTTGAGCTGTACCGTTTCATATCCAGGACCAACAGGAAGCTTACCAGGTTTCTCGAGTCAGTTAAATATTCCGATTTTGTATCAGGCTTCTCTGCTGATAATAAATTAGGGCAAAGCTTCAAAGACCTTAACCTTGCTTTTAATGAAGTACTCGAGGCATTTAGAAAGGCCCGTGCGGAAAAAGAAGAGCATCTGCAGTACCTTAATACCATCGTTGAGCATGTGAGTACAGGCCTGATGTCTTTTGATGATGAAGGTAATGTTGGCCTCATGAATGCCACCGCAAAAAAATTCCTGAAAGTCGACAGGCTTCGTAATATAGACGAGCTGATAGAAAAGCAGTCAAGGCTCTACAAAGCACTGTTTGATCTGCCACCAGGCAAAAGTACACTCTTCAGGATTGAGGGTGACATCCAATTGGCAATACATGCCACAGAGCTTATCCTGAGAGCCAAGAAACTCAAGCTTGTTGCTTTGCAGAACATTCAGCCAGAACTCCAAAAGAAAGAGTTAGAAGCCTGGCAAAACCTGACTAAGGTACTTCGCCATGAAATTATGAATTCTATCACTCCCATTGCCTCACTGACTTCAACTATGAAAGACATACTCATTGAAGATCTGGATGAGGTCAACGGAAAGTATGAGCTAAACGAGGAGGCAGTGGAAGACTTGCAAGATGGCTTGGGAACTATTGAAAGCAGAAGCCAGGGGCTTATCCGGTTTATTGATGCATACAGGGATTACACATCTATACCGCTTCCCAAAATAAGGCCTGTCAAGATAGCTCACCTCCTGGAGCACGTTTCTCAACTCATGAAGGTGGAGCTGCGACGCGCCAAAATAGACTTCTCCTGCGAAATGAGTCATCCAGAATTAGAACTCAATATAGACGAAGAGCTGATCGAGCAGGTACTGATCAATTTATTGAAAAATGCTATTGAAGCCGTTGAGGAAACAGAAAACCCGTGTATTGAACTTAACACACACACTAATATGGAAGGTGGCACTAAAATCACCGTTACTGACAACGGACAGGGAATAATTATGGAAGCCCTTGATCAGATATTCATTCCCTTCTATTCTACAAAGAAAAGAGGATCAGGAATTGGCCTAAGCCTCTCCAGACAGATCATGCAGCTACACAATGGCACACTTACTGTGGAATCAGATCCTGAAAAGTTTACTACTTTTACATTATCTTTTTGAGGATTGGGCCGGTACCCAACTGAAAAGCTACACTTCCCGATAATTAAGTATCTGAACCAATGAATATTTTCCTGCCATCTGCATAAGCTTTACCCCAATTGTAAAGGCTTTGCAGGATCGGAACCAAACCCAGACCTTTATTAGTCAGGACATACTCACACAAACAGAGGTAGTACTGTTAATTTCCTTTTTCACCAGGGTCAAATCTTTTCCGGTTCCTTTAACTGCCTTGCCAAAACCGTTTCCCAAATACTTGCCAATCTCTTTTGCAACAAATAAAAATTGCCTTGCGATATAGAGTAAATAATTTGAGATTTCGCAGCAACGGCCGAGTTTAACTAGCAAGCCTGTAGAGTATCTTTTTTCGTATTTTAATCCACACTTATTTGAAGTATAAGACCCGGTAAGTAATCGGGTTAATGGCTAGTAATAAATGATACCTTTTTCAGGAACCCTTTCAAACAAAACTCCTCTTCCCGTTCAGATAAGGCTTCCACTCGTCACAATGGAAGCCCGAAAAGTCCCTGAGAAACATCACATAGGTAGGCCGGAAGGGCTTTATGCGTAATTTAATCCCTGCTTCATCTGGTGTATTATCTCCTTTACGTGCATTACATCTTTTACAAGCAGTTACGAGGTTATTCCAGGCTGATCTTCCCCCTTTAGACCTGGGTGTAACATGATCCAGTGTGAGCTCCCGGTCGGTACCGCAATACTGGCAGGAGAAGTTATCGCGCTTGAATACATTTTGCCTCGTAAGCGCCACTCCTTTATAAGGGACATTAACATATTTGGTGAGCCTGATCACCGAAGGCATAGGAAAGCTCTGGGATACAGAGTTTATTTTGTATCCATTAGCAGCCTCTACCAGCTCAGTTTTTCTGAGATAGGTCAGTAAAAAAGCACGCTGAACCGTGCAAACCGATATGGGGCTGTTGTCCTGATTCAATACCAATACCTTGCGGTTCATCCTATTAAGATAAACCCAATCTGGTTTTAAAACAAAACCGCCTATAAAATTATTCTTTAATGACCCTTCTGAGCGTTGAGAAGATATGCGTCACCTGTCCTGACTGCGCATCCACTATGCCTCTTGTGTCCAGGTTGTCGATCCTGACTCTGCCCGAGGCATGGATAATCTGACCATCTTCCAGCACAATACCCACGTGTGTGATATTTCCATTTTCTCCTGAAAAAAACGCAAGGTCCCCGGGCATACTTTCATCCGTAGAAGCTACAGCCACTCCGCTACGTACCTGCTGAGATGCATCACGAGGCAAAGCATAGCCGCATATACGGAAAACATTCTGCACCAGGCCTGAGCAGTCTATTCCAAACGGAGAGCGACCTCCCCAGGCATACGGAGCATTGAGATACTTCTTGGCTATCTGTTTAAGATATTCATATTCCCGTTTCTGGCTCAGACTTTTGCTATCGCCGTTAAAAGCCAGCTGCTCTTCCATTTTAAAGAGTTCGTTGGTGGATATAGGCAGAATACTGCCAATCACTATACTGATATGATGCTTATTATAAAGTATGCTTGAAGTCAGGTCAGTGCATATCTTGTAATCCGCACCATTGATTTGGTTGAAATATGCTTCAGAAATGGCATAATGTTGTTTTACATCTATCCAGCCTATGTATTTATCAAAATACATTTCTATTCTCAACCATTTCCTGTCTTCCGAAACCTGGTTAATCGTATAATGGTCGCCAAACAATAGCTGTGTAACCTGTTCTGATTTATCACTGGCATGCGCCCTCACCGGAATTACACTCAGGCGGCAAATACCTTTCTCATCTATTTCCATAGCAGATTAGTACTTAATACGTTCAAGTTCGCGTTTAACATCTTTTTCCTTGATGCTGTCTCTTTTGTCATGAAGCTTCTTACCCTTGGCAACCGCTATTTCCAGCTTAGCCAGTCCACGATCATTAATAAAAAGACGTGATGGTATAATGGTCAATCCCTTTTCATTAATCTGACTTTCCAACTTCGTAAGCTCTCTTTTATGCAACAGCAGCTTTCTTTCACGGGTAGTCTCATGATTATAAAACGATCCCTGAGCGTAAGGAGAAATATGAATTCCTTTAACGTAAAGCTCTCCCCGGTTGAAATAGCAATAGCCATCCATCAGGTTTACCTTACCTTCTCTTATTGATTTTATCTCAGTACCCTTGAGGGCAACTCCGGCCACATACGTGTCCACAAACTCATATTCATGTCGAGCTTTTCGATTCTTTATATTAATATTATTTGAAAATCTTGACTTTTCTTTCGCCATAGTGGTTCAAAGGTAGAGAATGTTTATTATTTTAAAATTATAGAAGTCGTGATTTATGAGATTTTTTAAATCACATATTATACATCTGCTGCCTTCTCAAATATTTCTTTAATCTTCTTTTTAGGCAGTACTTTTTGACCGGTCACTCCTTCGGCAACCAGTCTGTCACCCACACGTGCAATGTATGAACAGAGCAACTCATTTTTCTCAATGCGCTCAACAGTAGCTTCTATGCTTAATGTTTCTCCAACAAACGCAGGACCTTTATGGTTTATTTCCAGCCTGGTACCAATCCCCTCCTCCATTTCCTCTTTCATCTCCAGCACAAAAAGGCGGGTAGACCATTCTATCTCCCGGGCCAGGGCAAAAGTTGAACATACCTCGTGCACTACTTCATTATGAAAAGCAGCAACATCCTGTTTTGTTATCCTGACCGTGTACTTTTTTTTATCCCCGGGTTTAAAAATCGCTTTCATAATTTCAGATTTTCATACGCGCTTCCGGGCTAACGTCCAGCGAGCTGAAATGCCCCGTGAGGTATTTATAGTGCGCCGCCATAGCAATCATCCCCGCATTATCAGTACAGTACTGAAAATCGGGTATATATACATTCCAACCTTTTTCGCTGGCCAGGTTTGTAAGCTCAGTTCTTAAACCACTGTTGGCCGATACACCTCCGGCAATTGCTATTTCCTTAATTCCTGATTCATTGCTTGCTCTTTTTAACTTCTGCATCAGCATCTTTACCAGGCTGTGCTGAAGGCTCGCACAGATATTATTGACGTTTTTATTAACAAATTCCGGGTCTTTCGCTTTATTATCTCTTAAAAAATAAAGAAATGCGGTTTTAATGCCACTAAAAGAAAAATTAAGTCCTTGCATCTCCGTTTCGGGAAATTCATAGGCCAACGGGTCACCCTCTTTAGCATATTTATCAATAAGCGGCCCTCCGGGATAAGGAAAATCCATGAGCTTGGCACATTTATCAAATGCCTCTCCTACGGCATCATCCTGCGTCTCACCAATCACCTCCATTTCAAGAAAATCCCTCACTAAAACTATTTGTGTATGCCCACCACTAACTGTCAGACAGAGAAACGGGAACCTTGGCTTAGGATCATCAATAAAATGTGCCAATATATGGGCCTGCATATGGTTGACCTCAATTAGAGGTATATTCAGTCCCATGGCCATCGATTTGGCAAACGAAGTGCCTACAAGCAAGGCCCCTAACAACCCGGGGCCACGGGTGAATGCCACCGCATTCAGGTCATGTTTGGTTATGCCGGCATGGTCCATGGCCTCCTTTATAACAGGTACAATATTTTGTTGATGAGCTCTGGAAGCTAATTCGGGAACTACTCCTCCATATTTTTTGTGTACTGATTGCGTTGCAATTATATTATTGACTACTTTGCCATTTTTAATAATTGCAGCGGATGTTTCATCGCAAGATGATTCTATGGCAAGTATGGTAGGCTTCATTGTTTTTAAATTTTGGCGCAAGTTATTAAAAAACGTATTGTTAAGGCAATACTTTGGTTCATACTCTCTGTTTTCTTTTTATTGGCCCTTGTCGCGGGTGCAATACAGGTACCATACGTCCAGACCAAAATAGTCAATTACCTGTCCAAACACTACTCCGGCATAACCGGTTACAATATTACCGTTGAACATGTGGCGATCAATTGGTTTGATCTTGTTGATGTTGAAGGACTTAGAGTGATTGACCCTGAAGGTAACAGGCTCATCTATACCGGAGAGATAGAAATTGACTTTAATATAAAAGCCGTACTCAATAAAGAAGATCACAATATCGATGACATAGTCATTAATGACGCACATGTTTACCTGACCAAGATCACCATTGATGATACAGTAAAAACTTTAAATATCAATGAGCTGATCAGAAGGCTTAAGGCGCGCATAAGAAAACAGACCAACAAACGCCAGTATCTTTCTCTTGATCACCTCACGCTTAAAAATGCCACCTTCACTTACTATGATCAGGACCGTGACTCTATTAAAAATGGTTTTGACTATTATCATTTTACTTTAGATAGCATCAATGGAGAGTTTGTCAACCTGAACTCGGTAGCAGATACACTAAACCTGGAAGTTTCATCCCTGTCAACCATCGACAGAGTTACCGGGCTCGATATTAATCATCTCACCACGTCGTTCAGTGTCAGTCAAAGTGCCATGAAGTTTGAAGGGCTAAACCTCAAAGTCGGCAATAGTGTGATTAAAGACACCGTAATATTCAGGTATAGCAGTACCCTGGATCTCAATGAATTTAATACTAAAGTTAATGTGGAGGCCAATTTTGATCAGACTACACTGCACAGTCATGATCTGGCTCTTTTTGCACCTCCTTTTAAACAATTCAATGAATACTACTGGTTATCAGGAGATTTTAAAGGCAAGGTCAGTTCATTCACACTGGACAACGCATACCTCAGGTTTGGTGAAGGCACTGCGCTAAAAGGACGGATACGAATGTCTGGATTACCCGATTTCCAGGAGACATTCATCAACTTCGACCTGACCAACTCCTATGTGCGTATCGAAGATCTTAAATACTACTTAAAAAGCAAAACCTACAAACACCTTGATCCTTTTGAAAGGATTAGTTTCAACGCTAAGTTTCTTGGCTTCCCTAATGACTTTGTAGCAAAAGGTAATTTTTACACCGACTATGGCCTGATAAGCTCCGACATAAACCTCAAACTTGAAGAAGATGTAACCCGCTCCACATACAGTGGCACTTTGCATATGGATAACTTTAATCTGGGCGGTTACACTAATAATAAGATATTTGGCAATGTATCTGTAAGAGGAGAGATAAAAGGTTCAGGGGTTACGCTGGAAGATGCCAATTTTGCTTTGAAAGGTCAGATCGATCATATAGAAATAAACAATTACAGGTATGCAGACATCAGTACCGATGCCGAATTTGCCAAGGAGTTTTTCAAAGGATACCTCAGCATCAATGACCCTAACCTCAAGCTCACTACCACAGGATCCATTGATTTACGCAAGGACATTAACCTGTTCAATATTAAAGCCGATCTGGATACGCTTTTCCTCAAGCCACTTAACCTTTCCAAGGATGAGGTTTTTATAAGAAGCGAAATTGATGTCAACGCCAGAGGACTAAAAATTGATAGTATCATTGGTATAGCTAATCTCAAAAATTCATTTATCCGCTATAAAGATAAGGAGCTGGCCATAGACACCCTAAGCATCTCCTCGCTCAAAAAGGTGGATGAACGGCAACTGCTTCTTGAAACTAACCTACTGAACTTTGAAGCCAGGGGTGTTTTTGACTATACCATTGTTTATGAAGACCTCAAGCGACTTTTCTACGAATATAAACTCAATTTGAAGAACGATAAAGATGCACTCACTCAATATTATAAAGGAAAAAAGGGCCATACCTACAAAGATTATACTCTCGACTACACTCTCCATGTAAAAGATCCGAATCCAATATTTGACCTGGTAGCTCCGGATCTGTACATATCACCTTTAAGTACTGTATCCGGTAATTTTACAGGTGGTTATACCTCAATAATCTCAATGGATACAAGAGTAGACACATTGGTCTATAAGAATGACAAGTTTTATAATGACGAACTACAACTTAATATTTCCAAAATAGCTGATAGTACGAGTGTACTCGCCATGGTATATGTTGCTTCTGAAAGACAATGGATAGCTGATATAGAGACTAAAAACCTGATTTTTGAAGGAATCTGGAACAACCGTCACATTGATTTTGAGTTTGATATAGACCAGGTCAAATACGCCAATTATGCAAGGTTGTTTGGCTCCATAGATTTCCTTCCTGATGAAACGCATATCAGCCTGCAGCCATCGGACCTTCAGATCCTGGATAAAGAGTGGCTGATCGAAGATGAAAACCTGATCACGATAAAGGGTACTGAAATTACTGTAGAACAGCTCAGGGTGTACAATGAGCAGCAAAGTATAGCTTTAAACGGTATGATCTCAGAGTCTGAAGACGCTAAGCTAACCCTTAATGTTGATAGTCTGAAACTGGAAAACATTAACACCATTCTGTCGAAAGACCTGTCTGGTACCATGCATGGATATGCCGATATCAGCAACTATTACAATGATATGCATGTACAAAGTGAGATATCAATAGACCGGTTTAAAATTGACAACTTCCTGGTTGGGGACATCTATGGCACCAATATTTGGAATGATACCCAAAAACAATTTGACATGAGCTTTTCCGTAAACAGGAAAAAGGGCAAGATCCTGACATTGAAAGGCTATTATGCGCCAGCCAAAAATGAAGAGAACCAACTCAAAATGAGAGCATTCCTCGACAAAACAGAGCTAAACATACTTGAACCGTTCATCGATAGCTATTTTACTCAGCTTAAAGGTACAGCATCCGGAGAATTGTTTATCTCAGGGACTCCCTGGCAGCCTGTAATTGAAGGTAAGGGAACTATAGATGATGGTTTCATTCACATCAATTATCTGGGCACAAACTATAAACTAAGTGGTGACTTCTATTTTGAAGATAATAAGATCGGTTTCAAACAAATGAATGTGACTGATAGTCAAAACAGTACAGGTTCTCTATCCGGCGCTGTTACCCATCAGAATTTCAGAGAGTTTTTTATTGACCTTAATGGGCAGTTATCAAACTTCATGGTCTTAAATACGACCAGTAAAGACAATGACCTTTTTTATGGTACAGGCATAGCTTCGGGTACTATAAACCTTATCGGCCCTATCAACAATATGAATATCATTGCTCAGGCCAAAACAGAAAAAGGAACACGGATTTTTATTCCAATCGGAGACTCTGAGAGTATTGAACGTGAGGAGTATATCAATTTTGTAAATTTTAAAGACTCTACAAATACAACTATAAGCGAGGTCGGCAAGGTCGATCTCAGAGGTTTAAAACTGGATTTCGACCTTGACATAACCCCGGACGCGTATTGTGAAATAATCTTTGATATAAAAGCCGGAGATATTATCCGGGGAAGGGGTAACGGAGATATCAAACTCCAAATTGACACTAAAGGTGAATTTAATATGTTTGGAGACTTCAATATACAGGAAGGGGGGTATAACTTCACGCTTTATAACATCATCAATAAAGAGTTTGAAATACTCCCCAACAGCAAGATTTCCTGGTATGGTGACCCTTATCAGGGTATTCTGGATATTAATGCCACGTATAACCAGCTGGCCTCATTTCTACCTTTACTTGTACAGCAGGAGGCTGACCAGGTTTACGAAGATGTGGTTGAAATCAAAAGAAAGTATCCGGTTAAGGTATTTTTGGACATAGACGGCCCGCTACTATCTCCCGCTGTCAATTTTGATATTACTACGAGTAACCTTCCCCGTAACATAAAGGTTGCAGATCGTCCGGATGTGGATCTGGAGTTCGAATTTTTAAAATTCAAGAATAGTATCGATGAACAAGAATTAAAACGACAGGTATTCAGCCTCATTGTATTAAGACGTTTTAGCCCGCTTCAATCTTTTAATACGGGTGGTTCCATTACAAGTAGTGTAAGCGAGCTACTTTCTAACCAATTGAGCTATTGGGTAACCCAGGTAGATGAAAACCTTGAAATAGACTTCGATGTGGACTTCGACCAGTTAGATGAAGAGGCCTATAACACTTTTCAATTGCGCCTGTCATATACCTTTTTAGACGGGCGCTTACGTGTAACACGTGACGGAGGTTTTACCAACCAGGAGAACAGAACGGACATCTCCAGTGTAGCGGGTGACTGGACATTGGAATACCTGCTGACACCTGACGGTAAATTTCGGGCAAAAATGTATAACCGCACCAATTACAATCCAATAAACCCTACGGAAGAAAACCAGAACACCATAACAACCGGCTTTAGTATTATCCATACCCAGAGTTTTGATGAATTAAAAGAGTTGTTTCAGAAAGGAAAAGAAAAGGGAGCTCAGGAAGATGATGAACAGGAGAATGGAGAAAAGGGCGGGGATGAAAAAGACGATGACCCAAACACCATGAATAACCGGGAGGGAATAAAAGATGAGGATGAAATTGAATAGGTTTATTGCTCTTCTTTCCCTTCAGTTGATATTGATAATCTCATTACAGGCCCAGACTGACAGTACATTACAAAAAAAGAGGTTGAAGCCATTAGTAATCACTTCAACAATAGCATATGCAGGCTCGTTGGTAGCTCTCAATCAATTATGGTATGCTGACTTTGAAAGGGAGTCCTTTCACTTTTTTGATGATTCCCGGGAGTGGAAACAGGTGGACAAAGCTGGCCATGCATATGCTGCCTTTCATATCAACTCCGCAGGCTATGAAGCACTGAGATGGGCCGGCTTGTCTGAAAACAAGTCCTTAACCTATGGAGCCCTTTCCAGCATAGTGGTACTCTCTTCCATAGAAGTCTTTGATGGTTTCTCAAGTGCCTATGGAGCCTCTTATACTGACCTGACCGCAAATACCTTCGGCACTATACTATTTTACGGGCAAAAGAAATTATGGAAGGATATTCGAATTCAGCCTAAATTCTCATTTCACCGTACTGACTTCCCGAACCACCGCCCTGAAACACTCGGTAAAAACCTTCAGGAAGAGCTCCTCAAAGATTACAATGGCCAGACCTACTGGTTGTCATTAAATCTATCAAAGTTTAACTCCTTTCGAAACTTTCCCAAATGGCTGAACCTCGCAGTTGGATATGGTGCGCATAACATGATATACGCCACCGATGCTGGTAACGTCGAATTTGGCCTTACCCCAAAAAGGCAGTACTACCTGGCTATTGACTTTGACTTCAGCGAGTACAAATCGGAATCCAGCCTGCTCAATACAGTGCTATATGTACTTAACATGGTACACTTACCGGCGCCTGCCCTGGAGTTTTCAGACAGCAAATTTAAATTCCATTATATTTACTAGTGGCCGATATTTTTTATAAATTGATATAGAAACTAAAACTTAATCGTTATGGATCTTAATGCTTTTATGCAAAATTATTCCGATGAAATCGGTGGGCAGTATTCAGAGTATGATAGCAAAACATCTATCATTATAGTACCATTGGCTGATGATCGTTTTCAAACCGTACTTGGCAAGTTAAACCATAGCCAGAGATATGACCGATTGGGAATTGAGTTTATATCCAAAGTATGTGAGTATGAAACAGACATGGATTTGAAGGCGTTACTTGAAGAAAACGCTAACCTCAACCACGCTAAATTCGCGATCGCGGAGGGTTTTATTAACGTAGAGGCATCAAGCTTTGTAGATACTGCCACAGAAGAGGTCCTAAAAGAAATTATACAGGAAGTGGCCAATGTGGCTGACGAATATGAATATAAACTTACTGGTGAAGATGTTCATTAACCACACCTACAGTACATAGCAAAAAAGCCCATTTGAATCTAAATGGGCTTTTTTATTGTTTACATATAGTTAATGAATTAGCTTCGCCCAAATTGCCTGAAAAATAAAAATGCAAGCTGGCTTATCGCTCCCGGAAAAATCCGGGGGAGGAAAGTCCGGGCAACATAGAGCATCGTACTTCCTAACGGGAAGGCTTTCCGGCTTGCCGGGGGGACAGACAGTGCCACAGAAAATAAACTACCTCTGATTGTATCTGAGGAAAAGGTGAAAAGGTGGGGTAAGAGCCCACCGCCCCGAAGGTGACTAAGGGGGCACGGTAAACCTTACGAGTTGAAAGATCAAATAAGTCACGCTAGCCTGCCTCAGGCAGCTGTCAGGCTGCTCGTCTGACTTTCTTCGGAAATAAGCGTGACGGGTAGATCGCTGTTGACCTCAATGGTGACATTGAGGCCAGATAAATGATAAGCCATCCCGATTCGTCGGGAGGACAGAACCCGGCTTACAGGCTTGCATTTTTTTACTATTTTTAGAGCATTAATCATCAGCTTCCTTGCTAAGCGGCACGTTACTTGCGCTGCTAAGGAACATAACCAAAAATGAATACATGCCAAAGATTTTAATCATTGATGACGAACAGAGCATCAGAAATACTCTGAAAGAAATACTGGAGTATGAGAAGTTCGAAGTTGGCGAAGCCAAAAATGGTGAAGAAGGCCTTAAAATGCTGACCAAAGAAAAATTTGATGCCGTTCTTTGTGATATTAAAATGCCAAAAATGGATGGCATTGAAGTACTTGAGAAAGCTATGGAGCAGGGTATCGATACCCAATTCATTATGATCAGTGCACATGGCACTATTGAAACTGCAGTGGATGCTACAAAAAAAGGTGCCTACGACTTCATTCAAAAGCCACCTGATCTTAACCGCCTGCTAGTGACTTTACGAAACGCTCTGGACAAATCTACCCTGGTCAATGAAACTAAAGTACTGAAGAAGAAGATTTCCAAGAGTTTTGATATTGTGGGAGAATCTGAGGCTATTAGTCAGGTCAAGGAAACCATTGAAAAAGTTGCTCCTACTGAGGCCCGTGTTTTAATTACCGGTGAAAATGGTACAGGAAAAGAACTGGTAGCACGGTGGCTTCACGAAAAAAGCAACCGGGCGAAGGGACCTATGGTTGAAGTCAACTGCGCAGCCATCCCCTCAGAACTCATTGAAAGTGAGCTTTTTGGCCATGAAAAAGGCTCTTTTACCTCAGCCATCAAACAGAGGATCGGAAAATTTGAACAGGCCAATGGCGGTACACTTTTTCTGGATGAGATCGGGGACATGAGCCTTTCTGCTCAGGCCAAGGTACTGAGGGCGCTTCAGGAAAACAAAATTACCCGTGTAGGTGGTGATAAGGAGATAAAAGTCAATGTAAGGGTAGTGGCTGCCACTAATAAGGACTTAAAAACGGCCATTGAGGAGAATAAATTCAGGGAAGATCTTTACCACAGATTAAGCGTAATTTTAATTAAAGTACCGGCGCTCAGAGACAGAAAGGAAGATATACCGCTGTTGGTAGAGAGATTTTTGGTAGATATAGCCGCAGAGTACGGATCCAAACCTAAGGCCATCAGCGACAAGGCACTAGAGCTACTACAGAAGCACGACTGGACCGGGAACATACGTGAATTAAGAAACGTTGTAGAACGTTTAATAATAATGTCTGGTACTGAAATTACCACCGACGACGTTATCCGTAATGCAGATATTAAACAGGAATAGACTCAGGTAGGAAAAGAAAGGATTTTACATTCTTTCTTTTTCGCTCTTTACCTCCTCTTTCTTCACCTCTTTTTTAGCATAGGTAGGACAGGTATATTGACTGCAAGCAGACAATCCGAACATTACGAGGAGTACTACAGCTAATCTTAGTTTCATTTTCCAGTTTTTAAGTATTAACGAAATATAACCAAAAATATTAAACTAAATCATATTTATCAAATGATTGTTGAATTATCAAGGCACTTTTTAATAGACCATCAGATTACAACCTCTTATATCTGAGTTATCAAACCTCCCGATTACTTCAAAATCGCCGATTTGGGAGACTCTGCCCATATCCTGGGTTTCTATAAAGGCACACGTATCAATATTAGCAAGATCAATAACATTTATACCCCCTGATGTTCTCCTTATATTCAGGTCAAACGGATCATTAATATCCCGTAGAATAACTTTCATCCAGGGTGGACACTGAAAAACACCTTCCCCGTCAGAGTATGCCTGCGATAGTAGTTCGGTCATACCATATTCAGAGTGGACTCGCCCTATATTTAAACCCTCCTTTAATACATCGTGCAACTCTTCTCTGATCATTTCCGCTCTTCGCCCCTTCATCCCGCCGGTTTCCATCACTATAACACCGGAAAGGTCAGGCTTATATTGCTCAGCGAGATCGAGCAATGCGAATGATACCCCAAGTAACACAATCTTCTCCCTGTCCTCAATTTTATCAATCGTATCGATCAGCCTTTCATAGTCATTCAAATAAAATCCGCTGTAGGGTGATGAACTATGTTTTATAAAATAATCAGCCATATAGACAAGCGAAGAGCTGCTACGCTCGAGATAAGAAGGCAGCAGTGCCAGAAAATGATACTGTCCAAGTGGTCCGTAAAACCTGCGAAATATCTCCTGGCAGTTTTGCAAATAAAACCCAAGATTCTTCACATAGTGCTTACTGGTAGTTGTACCCGTGGTACCACTACTCTCAAATACCGCCTGAGTCTGCCAGTTCCCTGTTTTAATCTCCTGCGTCTTGAAGAAAGAGATCGGCAAAAAAGGGATTTGTTCAACGTTCTTAACATGGTTTGCCTGAATTCCGATATTTTGAATAAATCTTTTATAAATAGCACTGTTAGTGGCCTGATATTGAAACAGATTTAGTGCAACCTCATCAAAATTTGATTTATTTGTATGAAAGATATCCGTGTAAAAACTTTTAGAAGATTTCAATCGTTAGTTATTTTATGTGTTTCAACCGTATCAAATTCCCAAGGATGAAGATAAATACTTTATTGCTTTTTACCGTTGGATTGTTGCTAACATCCTGCCTTAAAGATCCCGACTTTCCTGATAATCCTGTATTGAAATCTATGGACTTGTCTTATAAGGAAATAGGAGGCCTGCAGGAGGATGACTCACTGATCATTTCTTTGCACTTTCAGGATGGCGATGGCGATTTAGGGTTTGATGCTTCCGATGACAAGCATATATCTTCACCATATAACGAATTTGGCTTCTACTCATACAATCCTAGTACTAAAAGTAAAACTATCTTTGCCCTTGACACCCTGACAGCTTCGTCTGAGGTGCACCTTGCTCTGGTTCAGAATATGATAGCTGTATCCGACAGGAGTATCCCGGAACTTGATACGCTGCCTCCATATGATTTTCCGTATACCTGCGATAACTGGCAGGAAGTAAACATTACAGCCGGCAATACGACATTAAAAGAAGATACAGTATATTATCAAAAGAATCCCCGGTATAACAATATTTACGTAGACTTCTTTCTGGAAAATTCAAGCGGGGAATTTGAAGAGTTTTTCTGGGAATATATTCAGGAACCCCAATGTAATATAGCCTACCACGGACGCTTTCCTATTATCAATGAGGTTGGAGAGGAAACCCCTTCTGAAGGTACCCTGACCTACCGCATTCCGAATAAAGGATGGAAATCAACTTTTGGAAACAAAAAATTCAAGATCAGGGTAACTATTCTTGACAGGGCCGGAAATTACAGTAACGCTATAACATCCGAGCCTGTTACACTTGATGGTATCAAGGTGAATTAGTATATATCAGGATATTTTTCCGGATTAGCTTCAGCCATAAGAGCATATACCTTGTCAAATACTTCTTCGGTATTTGGTTTGGAGAAGTAATCCCCGTCCGAGGCATAAGCCGGCCTGTGCTCTTTGCCGGTGATGGTAACAGGTTTTGAATCCAGGTATCTGTATCCTCCCTGCTCTTCAAGTACTTTCTGCATCATAAATGCACTCGCACCACCAGGTACATCCTCATCAGCAAACACGACACGATTGGTCTTCTTAAGAGATTCCACAATCGAATGATCAATATCAAAAGGCAACAGCGTCTGAACGTCAATCACTTCACATGAAATACCTTCTTCCTCCAGTTGTTCCGCAGCTTCCATAATTACCCTACACATCGAACCATAAGTAACAATGGTAACATCCTCTCCTTTTCTCAATACATCAGGTTTGCCCAAAGGAACTGTAAACTCTCCAATGTTAGTCGGCACACGCTCCTTTAGCCTGTAGCCATTCAGGCATTCGATGATCAAAGCGGTATCATCAGATCTCAGCAAGGTATTGTAAAAACCCGCAGCCTGAGTCATATTACGGGGCACCAGTACGTATATACCCCTGATGCTGTTAAGGATCATGCCCATGGGAGAACCTGAATGCCATACGCCTTCCAAACGGTGGCCTCTGGTCCTTATTATCAATGGGGCTTTCTGCCCACCTTTGGTTCTATACTGAAGGGTGGCCAGATCATCAGAAAGTATCTGAATGGCATATAAGAGGTAATCCAGGTATTGAATCTCAGCAATCGGTCTTAACCCACGAAGAGCCGCCCCGATGCCCTGACCTATTATAGTGCATTCTCTTATTCCGGTATCCGTTACCCTAAGCTCTCCATATTTATCCTGAAGCCCGGCGAAGGCCTGGTTTACATCTCCGATTTTTCCAACATCTTCTCCGAAAGCAAAAACACGGGGGTCTCTTGCTAATGCTGCATCAAAGCATGCCTGTAGCACTTCCCTGCCATCAACCAGTTTAACTTCACTATCAAATTCCGGCTCAACCACCTCGACATGAAGTGCGCTCTGGGGCGATTCGCTATATAAATGAGAGCTAAACCTCTCAAAATTTTCTTTTTCTACTTTCTTCACCCAATTCTGCAACAGCTTACGGGCAGGAATATCTTCACTTTTCAATAAGCGCAACGCTTTCTTAACAGCTTTCAGGCTATCTAAACGAATGGGGTTAAGCACCCCCTCAAGATTGGACTTAATACTTTTAATGGCTTCAGCATGGCTGCTTTGCTCCTGAGCTTGTCCCAATAAGTCAAGCGCTGATTTCTCATCTTCTTTGATTGACGCAATGAAAGCCTTCCATGCAGCATTTTTAGCATCTTTCGCCGTTTGTTTTGCCTGCTCTTCTATGTTATCAAGTTCCTCGGCATCAACATAACCGTTTTCAAGTATCCACTCTCTAAATTTCACAATACAGTCATGCTCCTGCTCCCATTGCAAGCGCTCTTTAGATTTATATCGTTCGTGTGATCCTGATGTTGAATGTCCTTGGGGTTGGGTCATCTCCTGAACATGTACCAGAGTAGGTATATGTTCTTCTCTTGAAATTTCAGCTGCCTTCTGATACGTCTTTACAAGGTTTTCATAATCCCAGCCACGCACGGTAAATATGTCAAAACCATTCTCTTCGCCACTTCTCTGGAACCCTGCCAGTACTTTTGAAATACTTCCTTTTGTAGTATGATATTCTTTTGGAACAGAAATCCCATATTCATCATCCCAAATCGAAACCAGCATGGGTATTTGGAGCACACCGGCAGCATTTATGGCCTCAAAAAACATTCCTTCGGAAGTTGAGGCGTTACCAATTGTACCAAAAGCAACTTCGTTGCCATGGATTGACAAATTTTTAAAGCCTTCCAGATCTTTATTTTGTCTGAATAATTTGGAGGCATAGGCCAACCCCACTAAGCGAGGCATCTGCGCTGCTGTAGGAGATATATCTGAACTGCTATTTTTATTCTCTGTTATTGGATTAAAGTCTCCATCATCATTGAGCATCCGGGTAGCAAAGTGACCATTCATCAGCCTCCCGCCGGAAGCCGGATCAGCTTTAATATCTGTATGGGCATATAGCTGGGCAAAATACTCCTGTATGGTAAGTTCGCCAATAGCGAACATAAAAGTCTGATCTCTGTAGTAACCGGATCTAAAGTCCCCTTTTTTAAAGGCCTTGGCCATCGCTATCTGGGCAATTTCTTTTCCATCCCCAAATATTCCGAATTTGGCCTTACCCATAAAAACTTCCTTTCTTCCTAATAAGCTTGCCTCCCGGCTTTCACAGGCTAACTTATAATCCTGCAATATCTCACTTACTTTACTAGAAGTTTTTCTGACGGTTTTTATAGTACTCAAATCCTTTTGATTTAATTGATTTTACAATTGATCACTTTTATGTGAAGAGTAACAAAAATAACGAAAAAGCTAAAGCTTTCAAATCGGGAGCAAGTCACCGAAACCAGCACCTTATATATTTTAACAAATGAGCCAACCTATATATTGCGAAATACTTAAAAATAAAGACGAAAATTTTGCAAAAATATAAATTCATAAAATTTTATTTTTCTAAAAAAATTACTATGAAATCCTGCCATAAAATTAATTGCAAACGTCTGCATTATATTTTTTGCTTACTATATTTGTACCCCCTTATAAACAATTGAAGTCATGATAATAGGTGTACCTAAAGAAATTAAAAACAACGAAAATCGTGTTGCACTAACCCCTGCCGGGGTTCAGGAACTGATCAAAAGAGGTCATACAGTCTATGTTCAATCAACTGCCGGCGAAGGTAGTGGCTTTCCCGATAGCGAATATGTATCTGCAGGCGCTAAAATGCTTCCCACTATCGAAGAAACATATGGTATTGCCGAGATGATTATGAAGGTTAAGGAGCCTATCGAACCTGAATATAAGCTGATCAAAGAAAACCAACTGGTATTTACCTATTTCCATTTCGCTTCATACGAACCGCTTACAAAAGCAATGATCGAAAGTAAGGCGGTATGCCTGGCTTATGAAACTGTTGAAAAAGAAGACAGAAGCCTCCCTCTACTTGTACCTATGTCTGAAGTAGCAGGTCGTATGTCAGTTCAGGAAGGTGCCAAATATCTTGAAAAACCTTTAAAAGGTAGAGGTATACTTTTGGGTGGTGTGCCTGGTGTAAGACCCGCCAAAGTTTTAATTCTTGGTGGTGGCGTGGTAGGTACCAACGCAGCTAAAATGGCAGCCGGTATGGGAGCAGATGTTACCATTATGGATGTAAACCTACCCAGACTGAGATACTTGGATGATGTTATGCCTGCGAACGTTAATACGTTCATGTCCAATGAATATAACATCCGTGAACTGATCACGACCCATGACCTGATCATCGGAGCGGTACTTATACCCGGAGCCAAAGCTCCTAACCTGATTACCCGTGACATGTTAAAAGACATGAGACCCGGTACTGTTCTCGTAGATGTGGCAGTTGATCAGGGTGGTTGTATTGAAACATGCAAACCTACCACACACCAGGATCCTACGTACATTATTGACGATGTGGTTCACTATTGCGTGGCTAATATGCCCGGAGCTGTTCCTTATACGTCAACTCTGGCATTGACTAATGCTACACTTCCTTATGCTATACAGCTGGCAAATAAAGGCTGGAAGAAAGCATGTCAGGAAAATGAAGAATTGAAACTTGGTCTTAATATTATTAATGGAGAAATTGTTTACAAAGCCGTTGCCGATGCATTCAGCTTACCAAGCACTGATGTTTCTAAATTTTTAAATTAAGATTTTATATATCTGCAAAAAAGGGCTTTCTTTCGAAAGCCCTTTTTTATTCAAAATCCGGAAAGGAATTAATAAAATTCATCTTTCCTCTTTCCAGATCAAATTCACAGCAGTAATGTGTAAGTCCGTTTGAAATCACTGCATAACGTGCTCCCAACTGCCGATTATACATCGAAACCTGGTCAATAGCTGCCTGCGTGATCTTTACATCGAAGGATTTACATTCGACAATCAAAAAAGGACTTGCCGTACGGTTGTACACAAGAATATCAGATCTTTTTTGTAACCTGTTGTATTTAAGGCCCGACTCAACCTTTATGAGCGATTTTGGATATGACCTGTTATAGATCAGAAAATGGATCAAATGCTGCCTGACCCATTCTTCAGGGGTCAAGAGTATAAATTTTCTTCTAATAACATCAAAAATCTCAACTTTCCCCTCATTTTTTCTAATATTGCAGTCAATTTTTGGGAGATTCAATTCAACCATCTTCAAATTTAAAGAATAAGAAAGCAGATACGTTGATTAGCCCTATGATTTATTAAAAATCGTGGCTTGCAAGCAACAAAATCGGTGATACCTGCCAGCCCTATTCGAAACTTTTAGTATCTTATACCAACAACTGCCCGGATGATCTCTCATAACAAACTCAATTGAATGCTGAAATATTGGCTGCATACACTTCGAAACATGTAACATTTTAACAACTAATAAATATATGAAAACAAAAAAGGAAATTGTTGATAACTGGTTACCACGGTACACAGGCGTACCTCTCAATCAATTTGGAAAGTACATTCTGTTAACCAATTTCATCAACTATGTCCACATGTTTGCCGAGAAGTTTGGCGTACAGGTAAATGGTCTGGATAAACCTATGCAAACAGCTACAGCCAATAATATAACGATTATTAACTTCGGGATGGGTAGTGCAATGGCTGCTACAGTTATGGATCTGATATCAGCTATCGAGCCAAAAGCTGCTTTATTTCTGGGAAAATGCGGTGGTTTAAAAAAGAAAACAAAGCTGGGCGACCTGATTCTGCCTATCGCAGCAATCAGAGGTGAAGGTACCAGCGATGAATATTTACCCATGGAAATACCCGCTCTTCCATCATTTAGTCTTCAGCGAGCTGTTTCATCTATGATAAAAAGCCGCGAACTGGATTATTGGACAGGCACTGTCTACACCACCAATCGCCGGGTCTGGGAACATGACAAAGCCTTTAAAAAATATCTTCGTGAGATAAGAACAATGGCTATTGACATGGAAACAGCGACAATTTTCACGGTAGGCTTTAAGAATGAGATCCCGCGTGGAGCACTTCTGCTGGTATCTGATAACCCTATGATCCCCGAAGGTGTTAAAACCTCCGAAAGTGACAAAAACGTCACCAGCTCGTATGTCAGCAACCATTTGGAAATAGGCATCGACGCATTAATGGAATTAATCAATTCGGGAGATTCTGTCAAACACCTGAGATACTAAGTCTTTTATATGAACGTCATTGAGATTGGTTTACAGCCTTATTTCGTTATAGCTGTCATTCTGTTATTGTTCATTTCGATATACTTTGAGTGGCTGAAACCTGCTGTAAGCTTCTTGTTTGCAGCATTGCTTCTTGTGGTATTCGGAATAATATCACCGGCAGAAATACTTGAAGGCTTTTCAAACCAATCCATTGCCAGTGTTATACTGCTTATACTTATCACCGCCGGTATCAGGAGTCATTTTAATGTTGAGCTATGGCTGGATAAAGCGTTTGGAAAAGCAAAGACCTACAGGCAGTTTCTGATATCCATGATGAGCAAGGTAGCTGTACTCTCCACTTTTGTTAATAATACTCCTGTGGTAGTATTGATGACACCATACGTGTTTAGCTGGGGAAAAAAGAACAACATATCTCCCTCCAAGCTACTTATACCGCTCTCCTACTCAACCATCATGGGAGGAATGGTGACACTCATAGGAACCTCAACCACACTGGTATTGAACGGGTTTATGATTGAGAACAATTTACCGGGTATTGATCCCCTGGAACTTCTTTTCACGGGTAGTATTGTTGCCATCATATGTATAATCTTTCTCATGCTCTTCAGCAATAAACTTTTACCCAATCGTAAAGACATTATAGAAAAATTTGAGGCAAATAAGAGACAATACCTTATTGAAAAAAGACTTAGTGAAAATAGTCCGCTGATAGGTAAATCAATAATTGAGGGAGGTTTAAGAAACCTAAGCGGGGTGTATCTTGTAGAGATTGTCCGAGACGACAAGCTGATCTCTCCCGTTACGCCAAAGGAAATCATTCAGGCCAAGGACATTCTCATATTCGCAGGCAATACGGACAATATTGTAGACCTTACATTAACTGATATTGGCGTTGAATTGCCCGAGAAACTGACACCATCCACTAACGGAAAACTCCGGGTAGTTGAGAGTGTTGTAAGCGCCAATAGTAGCCTTATAGGAAAAACCGTAAAGAAGTCAAACTTCCGGGAGCGCTATGATGCGGCCGTTATTGCAGTACACCGCAACGGAGAAAAACTAAGCGGAAAAATCGGAAAAATTAACATCAAAGCAGGTGATGTGCTTTTGCTTTATGTAGGCGAAGAATTTAATGACCGTATAGACTTGTATAAGGACCTTTATGTCATTACCGGGGAGACTAAGGAAATAGACAAAAAAAATAATGGTTACTATAAGCTGGTGATTATCGGAATAGTAGTTTTAGGTCTCGTAATTACTCAAGTCTTTAATCTGTTCCTTTCGTTGATGTCCATATTTACAGTGATGGTGGCTATGAAACTGATTACTATCCAGAACGTTAAACGCGACCTGGATATCAGCCTGGTAGCCATCCTTGTATTATCATTATCCATTGGAGAGGCTATGATAAATACCGGCACAGGTGAATTGATAGCCCATCAGGCATTACGCTTCCTTCAGCCTTATGGAAACATTGCTATATTAGCCGGTCTAATGATTATAACCACTCTGCTCACTTCTTTTATAACCAATGTTGGAGCGGTGGCAATTGCATTTCCATTAACATTCGCCATGACCTCAGGCATGGGGATAGACGGGGGGCCGTTTTATTTAGGAATTGCCTTCGCAGCCTCGGCAGCCTTTCTTACTCCGGTAGGCTACCAGACAAACCTGATTATATATGGCCCTGGTGGCTATAACTTTAAAGACTTTTTAAAGATAGGCCTCCCGGTAACTATAATCTACTTAATTTTAGCTATCTCTTCTGTCATCTTTCTTTACAAAGGCATATTTATCTAGGCTATCTGTTTCTTCCAACTTTATAACCCTGTGCATTGGCACCCTGATCAACAACAAAAATCCCATGCCAACCATAAAGAAAAGCATTAATGCCAGTGTACTATTACGCATATCACCGGTAATCTGCTCTATCAGGCCATATGCGAATGTTCCGAAAACAATGGAAATATTAAAAGCCACATCATAAAAGCTAAAATAAGAAGCATGATCGATGCTCCCTTTAGGGATAAGCTTGGCGTAAGTAGCTCTTGACAAAGACTGAATTCCTCCCATTACAAGCCCCACAACAAAGGCCAGTACATAGAATTCGTACTCGTTATATACAAAATAAGCTCCCAGACAGATAAGTATCCAAACGAACACCATGATCAATAATGAGGCTTTGTTGCCCTTTATTTTGCTGACATAAGCAAAGAAGTAAGCTCCAAAAACTGCGACTATATTAATCAGCAAAACAGTCATAATAAGTTTGCCATCTTCAAGTTTTAGCTCTTTAGAGCCAAAAGTAGCTGCCAAGTACATAACTGTCTGGACACCCATATTATAAAAGAAAAATGCCACAAGAAAAAGCTTCATTACCGAGAGTCCCTTGATGCTATTCCAAACCTTAAGGAGTTCATTGTACCCCTCTGTAAGTATATTGCCTTTTGGCTGTTGATTATAAACATTGTCAGGCACCCGGGAAAAAGTAATTTGTGAAAATAATATCCACCAGACACCTACTAAAAGAAATGAGAATCTTACGGCAGTTTGCCCTTCGGCAAATCCCAGGGTATCGTGATACTCAATCATTACCAGATTAACCACCAGCAATATAACACTACCTATGTATCCCAGGGCGTAACCTTTGGCACTGGTTTTATCCATCTTGTCTTCAGTTACAATCTCAGGAAGGAAGGCATCATAGAAAACAAGGCTGCCTGAGTACCCTATGCTGGCCATTACCGAGCAAATAATTGCCAGTTCGACATCTTCAGGGCCGTTAAAAAAATAAAGGCCTATGCATGACAATGCTCCCAGATACATGAAGCACTTCATAAACAATTTTTTCCGGCCGCTATAATCAGCTATTCCGGACAGAAGTGGCAGTATAATAGCCACGAAAAGGAATGAAAAAGATAGTGAATAGGAATAGAGCACCGAATTCGTTATCTCCAACCCAAAAAAATCTACTTTATCGTAGCCACTTTCGGCTGTAGTAATACTGTTGTAATAGACGGGAAAAATTGCAGAAGTTATAACCAGGGAATAAACGGAATTGGCCCAGTCATACATGCACCATCCATTGATGGTTTTGGGGTTATTAAGCTCCATTATAAAAGTGTTGAAACAAAAAGGGCTTGCTGTTGGTAACAGTAAGCCCTTTTCTATATTATTACATTATTTAACTGAAATAGTTATTCTTCCATTTCCTGTAATGTGGTGTAGAGAAGCTTTCTGGCATTTGCCTTTCTAAGCTGAAACTCTACATCAGACACCAAACCTCTTTTTGCTTCTTTATCAACTTTCATTGCGATAGTGATCTGGTCTCTTTCTACTTCATCCAGTTTATCCTTTTCCTGATTTACCCACAACACCACATCTTTAGGCTCGATGAAAACATCGTTAGCCTGAATCCTTGGTTCAGAGCCCCACTGAGATGTTTTCTTTGGTTCTCCTATATACAAGTAGCTTACCAACGATTTTCTCTGTAGTTTTCTTAGCTGTGTAGCATCGGGAATCCTTTGTTTTACGTTGATAGTAACCTCTCTCAATACTGTTGTTACCATAAAGAAGAACAACAGCATGAAGATAATATCAGGTAAAGCAGATGTAGGGATATCCTGTTTTGTATTTGCTTTTTTCTTAAATTTTGACATTTAACCTCCAATTTTAGATGGTTCTGCAATAGAGATGTTCATTGGGAACTCCACTTTTCCATCCTTCAAACCTCTTCCCTTGTCATACAATCTCTTATTTTCAGGATCAGAAAGATCGTTGGAAATATCTCTCCATTGCTTATTTGTTACTCCTACTCTATCGGCATACATATCATAGTATGCACCCTGAACCTGATCCAGTACCTCTATAAACATCTCCTGGCTTGTTCCTCTATCAGTCTTAAAAGACACAATAGCATCTTTAGGAGAATCAGAGAGCTCAGGATTACGACCATTGTTCAACACAAATTCTTTGATCATAGATTTAATAGCCGTAACATCTGTCAGAGGTTCTCCCTCAACCAAAAGCTTATCAGCAGAGTTTACCTGAATTTTGAAGATGTTTCTTTCAGGTATTTTAATGTCCATCTGCTCCATTGTATCCGGATCCGGAGGAAGCAAAAGGCTCAGACCTCTGTCGTTAGCAATTGTGGTTGTCACCAGGAAGAAGATCAGCAGCAAGAAGGCAATATCCGCCATCGAGCTGGAGTTAATCTCCGGGTTATCTCTTTGTTTATTCCTAGCCATTATTTAATAGCTTTATTGATTTCAGAAAATACGATCCCAATTACTGCTATAATGAAAAGTACATACATCAGCATTAAAGATCCTCCTACGAACTTTGAGCTGGTTTCGTTAACACCAAACTCAATGTATGCATTAGTTACCGTGCTGTCTGCTATAGACCAGGTAATGACAAAAAGCACTATCAAGGCAACTACCCCTATCGCACTTCTTATTAATGACTTAGGGTGGCTAAGCGAGTTGATCAGTGGCAGTACAATGGCAGCCAAAGCTGCGATTGCCACCATAATCATCGCTACCCACAACGCTATATTAATAAATGATTCCATATATAATTTACGTTAAGTTTACTAAAAATTCGATTAAGCTCTACCAGTAAGCTTGTGCTTAACAAGAAGGTCAACCAAAGTGATTGATGCATCTTCCATCTGGTTTACCAGAGAATCAATTTTAGAAACTAAGTAGTTATAGAACACCTGAAGGATGATACCTACAAAAAGACCGGCAACAGTCGTTAAGAGAGCTACTTTAATACCGTTGGCAACAATCTGAGGAGAAATGTCACCAGCAGCCTGGATAGCATCGAATGCACCAATCATACCAATTACAGTACCGGTGAAACCAAGCATTGGAGCAAGAGCGATGAAAAGAGATATCCATACAAGACCTTTCTCAAGTCTACCCATCTCTACTGATCCATATGCAATGATTGATTTCTCAACCATTTCGATGCCTTCAGACATTCTCATCAAGCCCTGAGTAAAGATTGAAGCAACAGGTCCTCTGGTATTTCTGGTCACCTCTTTAGCAGCCTCAACACCGCCTGAAGCCAAAGCATCCTCAACATTTGCCAAAAGCTTATCAGTATTGGTTGTAGCCAGGTTCAAAGTTATAATTCTTTCAATAGCAATAGCCAAACCTAAGATCAAACAGATAAGTACCGGCGTCATCCACTCAACACCACCTTCGATAAATTTATCTTTAACAACCTGATGGAATGACTTTTCAGTCTCTACCTCCTGAACAGGCTCATCTTCTACTACAGGATCTGGTTCTTCAACTACAGGGTCAGCCGTTGCAGCTGTAGTATCATTCTCCACAGTCGTTGTATCTACAGACTCTTCCTGAGCCATAGATTGAGAACCAAGGGAAAGAACCCCTACCAGCGCCAATAATGTAAATAGTTTTTTCATAATTCAAGTTTTAAGTATTTCTCAGAGTTTTTGTTTTGAGAGTGTTAAACGATTATAATTTATAGTTAAAATTAATTAAAAGTTTCAAATCCAATGGATAAGAACGCAATATTCAATTCTTATCCGACTTATACAAAATTCTTATAAGACTAATTCGGGCAGCATATTTAGTATAATTTTTCGGAACATTAAATACTATAGCCCGTTTAATTTTAAAGCGAGGGATTTAATTATCAATTTGATCTGAGCAGATTGAAAGGTTTGTTTTGTACAATAAATTCGACCTGTCTGATTTCCTATCAATATTTTCAGCGTAAAGAAAAGAATATAACTGTACATTATCCTTTTTCACACTACCCTCACAATTAGTCTTTTACTCCTTTCGAACCTCAAATCTATCCGACTCCGTTCCCCAGGTTCTTCTTAAGATGAAGGGTGTTTTAATACACCATTTTCTTTCATCCGTATGTCAAGCGGAGAGGAAGGGATTCGAACCCCCGGTACCCTTTTGGGGCACACTCACTTTCCAGGCGAGCACCTTCAACCACTCGGTCACCTCTCCATGCGTAAAGCCTTTGCTTCACGGCAAGCACAAATAAATCAATAAAAAACACTTTATGCAAACATAAAATAAATTTAAATGACTTTAATTCAGCGTTAACTCGCCGCAAATCGGTTCTATTAACCGTTTTTTGATAAGCATCCGATCCTGCTCCTCGCCAAGCACCATCATTAGCTTAGTGATTGCAGCTTCAAGAGTAAGGTCAGCGCCTTCTATAACACCCAACTCATTTAATTGTTGACTTGTATCATATCTGCCCTGTATAACTCTTCCTCCAGGACATTGCGATACATTAAGTATTACTATACCCTTTTCAATAGCCTCTTTTATAAGATCAATAAACCACTCTGATGTGGGGGCATTGCCAGATCCAAAAGTCTCCAGTACTACTCCCCTCAAGCCATCAATACAAAGTACAGCCTTAACGGCTTCCTTTGTAATACCCGGGTATAACTTAAGTATAACGACCCGGTTGTCAAATTTACTGTGCAGTGTAAGTGGTTTGTCACTCTCAATTTGACGAATGGCAGATGTGTTATAGTTAATAACAACTCCCGACTCAGCCATAGTAGGGTAATTTTCTGACTCAAACGCATCAAAATGGAGGCTTTGGACTTTTTTTGACCTATTCCCTCTTAGCAATACATAATCAAAGTAAATACAAACTTCTGGTACGAGCGGTCGGTCTCCTGAACCGCTGGAAGCAATTTCAAGAGCGGTAATCAGGTTTTCCCGGGCATCGGACCTCAAAGAAGATATTGGTAGCTGGGCTCCGGTAAATATTACCGGCTTACCCAGGTTTTCTAGCATAAAGCTTAATGCCGACGCAGTGAATGCCATAGTATCAGTGCCATGCAACACGACAAAGCCGTGGAAATCGTTATAATTTTCAAAAATAATCTGACCAATTTTCACCCAGTCAGTCGGGCCTATATTTGAAGAATCTATAGGTTCTTCGAAGGAAATAACGGTCAAATTCAACTCTAATTGTCTAAGTGAGGGCACGTGATTCAAAATAGAGCTGAAATCGAAAGGAATTAATGCTCCTTTTTCGTCGTGCACCATGCCCAGTGTACCTCCTGTATATATTATTAGTATGGAGGTTTCTGGCTTAATATAAGCCGAGGTTATAATATTTATTTTAGAGTAGTTCATTTTGGCTGAAAAGTTTTAGGGCGTTTGACGTCGTTTTTGCGGCTACCTCGTTCAAAGGCATCTCTTTTAATGTGGCTATTCTTTTGGCAACAATCGGAATGTAGGCCGGCTCATTTCTCTTACCCCGATGCGGAACTGGTGCAAGATAAGGGCTGTCCGTTTCCAATAGCATGTGTTCAGGGCCCAGGTGTGGTATCACAGTATCCAGGCCACCATTCTTAAAAGTTGCAACTCCTCCAAATCCAAGATAGAACCCCATATCAGTTATTTTCCTTGCCTGCTCCAGGTTCCCTGAGAAGCAATGAAAGACTCCCGTCAACTCATCAGTTTTTAATGATTCAACCAACTCAATGGTCTCATCAATGGATTCTCTGCAGTGAATCACAATGGGTAGTTTATATTGCTTTGCCCACTCTACCTGTACTTTGAAGGCCTCCTGCTGCTCACTCCAGAAAGTCTTGTCCCAATAAAGGTCGGTACCTATTTCTCCTATTGCCGCAAATGTCCTTTTACCCAGCCATTCCTCCACTATGTACAATTCTTTCTCGAAGCCTTTTTTGACGGAACATGGGTGTAACCCCATCATGGAAAAACAATTTGTGGGGTATCTGTTTTCCAGTTCCATCATGTCATCAACAGATGTGTGATCTATATTTGGCATGTAAATCTTATTAACTCCATGCTCAAAGGATCTTTCCAGAACATCCTTCAAATCCTCTTTGAACTTATTAAGGTAAATATGAGCGTGGCTGTCTACAAATTCGTTCATTCTGCTGTATATAATTCATCAAACAAAAAAAGTCACAAGACCGGCCAAAGTTAATATTTCCTGCCTTTCCATTTGATTTTAGTCGGAATTAAAAAGAAAATTGAACTGAGAACAGACAAACTGAAGGAATAGAACTCATAAAACAGTAATGCTGCCCAATTAACGGACAGGTTAAGCCTTTTATGAATGGCCAGGATAAAACATATCTGAGCAGACACTTTCAGGAGTAAAATGCTGCACCCCAGGTATAAATGAGAGATGATCAGTGGGATAATAGCCAAATGAAACAGGGCCTGAAATAATAACAAACTGACTATAGGAACGGGCAGCTGTACCGCCCCAAACATCCACCTCTTTCTCTGATGAAGCAGGCTTTTGAGTCCCTCAACACTCCTTGTTGTGGCTAGAACATCCCGATTCAATAGCTGCGTGAGCCGATAACCCTGGTTATTGATTTGCTTAAATAATTCGAAATCCTCAGTGATCGAAAAGGGAATACTTTCATACCCTCCTACACTTTCGTAGGATTCACGTGTTACACACATATTATTCCCAATAGCTGTTACCGGTTTTCCTAAATCGGTTATTACCTTTATCATTCCCATAGCAAAAAGCCAGTCTACATTTTGCAAACCATTACCTTCAACTGCCGTGACACCGTTAACGATGCCTACGCCGGGTTTCAGGCCGTGTAGCATTCCTGATACCCAATTTTCGTTCACGGCAATATCAGCATCTGTAATAAAATAAACATCACCGGTTGCTTCTTGTGCCAGGTGGGCCAGCACATTGGCCTTACCACGTGCTCTTCCAAGGTTTTCGGCAATCTCTACTATTTGAATATGAGGGTGGTTCTTGCTCAATTCCTGAGCTCTACACAAAGTATGATCCTCTGAGGAGTCATCTCCAATCCATATTTCCAGCTTAGTCTTAGGGTAGTTTAAATTCAACAGCGCGTGGATACACCGCTCTATATTGTGCTCTTCATTGCGGGCAGCTACTAATATGGAAACTCTGGGCAAGTCAGCAGGCAGTGCATTGCGCGCTCTACGACGTATGCACCAAAATAAGATTAGCATTAAATCTATTATTATGGCAACAGTGCATATGCCTGCTAAAATCACTGTTAGTTCATACATATTGATTTAAACTGATACCCTAGTTCATGAAAATGTTTAATAAAGGCTGGCAAAGCATATTTTACATTGGCCTGAGCTTTTAGGTTATCATGGAACAGTACAATAGAGCCATTACCGGTTGCTTTAATAGTTTGTTTCAGGCACCTTTCAGGGTTAATTTTCATACTATAGTCCCCTGAGAGCACATTCCACATAACGATATGATACTCCTTGTTCAATGCGCTAATTTGCTTTCTTGAGATTTTACCATAGGGTGGACGAAGAATTTTAGCGCGCTGACCGAGACCATCCAGTTCATCCTGGCAGCGTTTAACATTCTCAATATATTTCTCAAAATCGGTTTTCCAACCATTAAGGTGATTGTAAGTATGATTAGCCAGGGTATGCCCTCTGTTTATAGCACTTTCTGCAATGTATGCATGCTTCCTTAGGTTTTCTCCTACGCAAAAAAAAGTGGCCTTAGCATCAAACTGATCAAGGGTGTCCAGAATAAAATCAGTAAGACCAGGGATTGGGCCATCGTCAAAGGTCAGGTAAATCGTTTGTGCATTTTCCGATGGTATATGCCAGGTTAGTTGAGGGTAGAGCCACCTAACTATACCGGGAGTCTTATGAAAAAACATATTAAGGCTCTATTTTACATGATAACATCGTAATATCATCTTTATAACCGTTCCTTCCTTTAAAACCATCCAGGTCAATAATAATGTCCTGATGAATCCGTCTGAGGTCTTTATTCCTGTTTTTACCAAAGTAATCAAGCAATTTCTGTAACCCAAACTCATCCCCACTCTCGTTTTCAGTTTCCGTAACTCCATCGGTATAGCAAAAAAGCAGAAAATCATCTAAATCTGTTAAGAACCCTTCATTGATAAAAGGTAAGGGATGCAATGCTCCTAGAACGGTTGAGCCCTCCTCCAAAAGTTGTACTTCTCCTTTTCTGTTTACTAATAACGGAGGATTATGCCCGGAATTGACATACACCAAAGTCTTCAGCTGATGGTCGTATATACCCAGAAAGCAGGTAATAAACTTTTCTCCTTTGGCATTTTCAAGCACATGGTAATTAAGCTCTTCAATAATTTCCTTAATATTAGGTGTCTGCCTCACAAGAGTTCTCAGAGAAGCCTGAAAGTTCGACATCATTAATGCCGCAGGTATACCTTTACCCGAAACATCGGCTATACAGATAAGAAACTGGTTTTTATTGATTGGAATATAGTCATAATAGTCACCTCCCACCCTATCGTGAGGAAGGTAGCTGGCTTCTATCTTTAGTCTTAGTCCGTAAGGCAGACTTTCCGGAAACAAAAATTGTTGTACATCACTGGCAATTTCCAGCTCTTTCCTTAGTGCTTCCTGCTCCAGTTGCTTTCGTGCAAGTTTCTTATTTTCTATAGCAACAATAATAATATTGCTTAGTGCCTGAATAAACCTCATGCTGCTTTTACGGGCATCGTCATCTTCCTCCTCCAGGTCACCTACAAAAACCAAGGCCAGTATTGAAGATTTATGAGAGATGGGTACCACGCAGTCAAACTCATCAAATACGTCCCCTCTTCCTTTTATAATAGGTGTTATAGAAGTATTTTTTGTAAACTCCTCATCCAACTCGGTAGTAAAGCAATCCATCTCAGTACCATAATTCACTTTACATTCCCACCTTTCATCTAAAACGTAAAGCGCAAGTCGTTTAATATTCAGATTGGCTCTAAGGGTAAAATCATAAATCTTATAGAGAGACGATTCAGGTAGGTTGTTATTAATCGCCTGAGTGATCTCTAAAAGGGCGTTGAGTTCAAGCTCTTTTAAATTATACCTGTTTTGTAATGACAATGTCTCCATAAGAAATCAACCTACACACCTAATACAATATAATAAATATTTGAAAAAGATAGGCTAATGTTTCCTCCCTTTCCACCTGTATGTGCCAAAGTTAGCAGCTATTCCGAATATTATAACATAAAACGGATAGGTAAATTGCAAGAAAATAAAATGTATTAAGTTCAGACCTTTATTAAGGAAATTTAAAATTTTATTCAGAAAGAATAATTCCAATATAACTTTTAAGGTGATCACAATTACCAAAATTACACTCCCCTGAAAACCAGCTACCAACAAGCCAAGAGCTGTTATAAAAGACATGTTAAACATTAAAATGAATACCGCCAGAGCGCTGGTTTTTATACTTGAATAATGCTTCCATTTGCTCGCCCAACGTTTACGTTGTTGAAAAAAACTGTACCAGGATTTGTGAGACCGGGTATATACTATCCCATCTTTGGATTTGTTAAAACGGACTTTCCCCTCAAATGCCTTCCAGAACTTATGCATTAAAAATTCATCGTCCCCACTGGCTATTTTCTCATTGCCATTGTACCCCCCAACATCAAAAAAAGCCGTTCTGAGAAATGAAAGGTTGGCACCATTACACATGTTAGGCATATGCAAAGCCAGACTTGCCGCTCCGGAACCTATTAAACTGGCAAATTCAATAGTCTGAAGTTTTTCGAAAAAGGTTGATTCTTTTTCAATGGTAACCGGCCCTGTCACCATGTGTGTATCACTATTTTCATAAAATTCAGCAATGCTGTTTAACCAATTCTTACCGAAAGTGCAATCGGCATCGGTGGTCACAATAACTGAGCCTGCTGATGCTTTAATGCCTTTCAAAAGTGCCTGCTTTTTCCCTTCACTTGTTTCCAGGTGTAATAGTGAAATTGAAAATTTTGCCTTTGGTATAAACCTATTAATTATCTCAACCGACGAATCATCTGAGTGATCATTAACCAGTATCACCTCGTATGCCTGATCAGAGATACTCTGCCCCTGAAGGCTACTCAGGAGGTTGGGTAAATTATTCTGTTCATTTCTGAAAGGTACAATGACGGTATAATAATGGCTTGGCTGCCCCTCGTACGTGGATGATTTTTTATTCAATGCCCATCCTATATTAAGAAGCAACAATAATATACAATACACAGAAATTATAACAATCAAAACCAAACTCATCGTGTTTTTAACCTCATCTTTAACGTAAGTGGAGCCCCGGTTATAGTGGGAACAAGTACATTGATCAGCCATAAAGTTAAGCTGGCACTAATAACACCCACAATATCAACATGATATTTCTCAAAGAAATAGATGGCTGAAAACTCTCTCACACCAAGGTCACTTAGGAAATTAAAGGTTGGCAATATGGATTTGGATAAAAATATCCAGGTTACGCCGGCCATATTCAGATGCAGACTTACCTCTGGCAAAAACAAGACAAGTATGACTCCGAACTGAAAAGCAAATACGATATAACGGAGAACAGATACCAGTAGAATGGCCGTAATTTCTCTTGCCGAATACATCCCTATAATACCAAAGTAGTAGTTTATTCTTACTCTTAGTTTTTCGGAAGGCGCTATGCCTGATATCATTCTACCTCTAATCACTAAATATGTTATAAGTAAAGCACCTCCAAGCACTACTGCCGACGAAACATAGATCCATAAAGCAGTGACGGAAATATAATACAACCCTACACTTCCAAATAAAAGTGTGGGAACCATTTGACAAAAACGACCAAGCATAATAGCTCCTATGTATCTACCTCTCTGAGGGTTATTGACTTGCATAACCCTCCCAAAGTAATCTCCAAGGCCGTGAGGAGTAATAAAACTCAGGCTCAAACCGGTAAGTACACCTTTAACTGCATTCATAAACGACATTCCGGACAGTGGCCTGACCAGAGTTCTCCATTTCACAGCTTCCAGTCCCCAGTTTAGCGGCATTAAAATCAATACAAGCGCCAGTAACCCGGGGTTATTGTAAAGAACCACCTGAATATAGTTCCACGTCGTCTCAGCAACATCCTTTCTATCTTGCAGTTTTAAATAAATGAAAGTAATTAAAAACAAGAGGACGACAACTTTAATGATCGGCCATAGGGTTGGTTTATAAAAAGAAGCTTTTATTAGATTGGGCATATTCATAAATTGCGCGTGTGGGCAAAATAGATAAAAAACCTCAAACCGAGAGGATAATTTTAGGGTTAGATCCGGGAACAAGTGTAATGGGGTATGGATTGATCGCTATAAAAGGCCAAAAGTTAAGTTTGATCCAGTTTGGGGTCATTCACCTCAGCAAGTATTCGGGTCATGAATTGAAGCTCAAAAAGATCTTTGAGCGTGTTTTAAGCCTCATCAATGATTACCATCCTGATGAAGTAGCCCTGGAAGCTCCCTTTTATGGAAAGAACGTGCAGTCGATGCTCAAACTCGGTCGTGCACAGGGAGTGGCTATGGCTGCTGCTTTGTCAAGGGAGATCCCTATCACCGAATATGCTCCTAAAAAGGTAAAGCAGTCTGTAACTAGCAATGGAAATGCCTCCAAGGAGCAGGTTGCCAGCATGCTCATGTCTCTTTTAAATTTTAAGGAAGCACCAAAACTATTAGATGCCACAGATGCGCTGGCTGTAGCAGTCTGTCATCATTTTCAAAAAGGAGTTGCACAAACAAAATCCTCAAAAAGCTGGGGCGCATTTGTGAGTGAGAATCCGGGGAGGGTGAAATAAATTAAAAAAAGAATATTGTTATATTTTCAGGATGCGCAAATCCATTTTCACCTTTCGGCCCTTCCTGTAATCTTTATTTTCCAGTGCTCATAAAAGCTTTTACATGATCTAAAATATACTCTACCTCTGCATCTTCCATCCCTGGATATAGAGGCAAGGATAAAACTTCACCAGCGGCTCTTTCTGAGTTGGGAAGCACTTCGGACACTTGATAAGCTTCAATTTTGTGAATAGGTACAGGGTAATGTATGGCTGTCTCTATGCCATGTTCTGATAAATATTTCCTTAACTGGTTTCTAAGAGCAGTTTGAATTACAAAAAGATGGAATACCCGATCTATTCCATTATCAGGTAACTTCATGTCCAGCTTGTTCATACCTGATAAATAAATTTGAGCCAATCTTCGACGTTCATCGTTCCACTGATCCAGATAAGATAATTTTAACGATAAAACGGCTGCCTGTAACGCGTCTAACCTGCTATTTTCTCCTATTGCAACATGCTCATCACGTGCCTTTTGTCCATGATCTTTCAGCAAACGAACAGTTTGAGCCAGTGTAGCATCATTAGTTATAATAGCTCCCCCGTCACCCAGAGCACCAAGGTTCTTCGTGGGGTAAAAACTAAAAGCTGCTGCATCCCCTATTGTTCCGACCTTTTTACCCATATAGCTAGCGCCGTGTGCCTGGGCACAATCTTCTATGACCTTAATCCCATACTCTTTGCCTAAATTGATAATAGGATCCATATGACAAGGTATCCCATAGAGATGTACAACAATTATTGCCTTGGTTTTTGATGTGATCAGGTTTGCAATTGTTTCCCCTGAGATACAGTATGAATCCATAGGGATATCTGCAAAAACGGGTCTTGCTCCAACGGCATGTACTACCTCAGCATCTGAAACCCAGGTGAAGGAAGGCACGATTACTTCGTCTCCTTTACCTATACCAAATCCTTTCAGAATTAACTCCAATGCATCTGTACCGTTAGCACAACTTATACAGTTTTCTGCTTTCAGGTACCCGGAAAAGGCATGCTCAAATTGCGTCACATGCTTCCCTCCTATATACCAGCCTTCCTCAATAATATTTGATGTAGTTGTTAACAGCTTTTCCTTAATTTCAGCCTGTTGCCTTTTTAAATCCAAAAACGAAACCTTCATATTATCATTCGAAAAATTATAATCCACAAATTTTCATCATAAAGAACTGAACTTTATAGAACTAATAAAACAATTCATTTTCCCAAAGAGTATTTATATTTGGCTAATTTTGAATTTCGCACAAGCCGCTAAAAACTAACGCTGAATGAAACAATTTAATTTTAAAAAGGATTTTCTCCCCCATATTATAGCCATTGGCATCTTTTTCTTAATCACTTTAATTTATTACCAGCCTTTATTTTTCTCCAACGAAACAATAAGTCAGAACGACGTTCTTCAAGGCCTCGGGGGTGGCCAGGAGGCTGTTGAATTCAGACAGGAAACAGGCGAAGAGGCCCTCTGGGTAAATAGTATGTTTGGTGGTATGCCTGCGTATCTTATCAATTTATATTGGAGTGGAGACCTTTTAAGACATTTTCAGGCTATTGCATCATTAGGATTGCCCAGTCCAGCCGAATCGACGTTTTTAGCTTTTATATGCTTTTACATACTTCTTTTGGTATTTAGAGTAAGGCCATACATCGCTATCATCGGAGCATTGGCTTATGGCTTGAATAGCTTTAACATAATAAGTATAGAAGCAGGACACATGTGGAAAGTAAGGGCCATAGCATTTATGCCGCTTGTTGTTGCCGGTTTTCATTTATTGTTTCGAAAAGACCGTAATTTGGTTTGGGGTTTTGTGCTTACAGCACTTGCAATAGCATTGGAAATAAGATCAAATCATTTTCAAATAACTTATTATCTCGTATTGCTACTATTGTTTTATGGTATCAATGTTCTTATTGAAGCCGTAAAGTCAAAAAATTTCAAACCCTTCTTCCAAAGTACTTTATTGCTTTTGCTGGCAACAGTTGTGGCTATTGGCTGTAACCTGGGTCGCTTATGGGCAACTTATGAGTATACTCAATATTCGACCCGTGGTAAATCTGACCTTACTCAAAAGGCAGGTGAAGCCGGTCTGGACAGAGATTATGTTTTTGCATGGAGTAGTGGAAAAATGGAGTCCATGACTCTATTGATCCCTAATTTCTATGGTGGTGCCAGCCAGCAAAAACTAGATGACGATTCCAACCTGGCAGAGGCACTTCGCCAAAATGGTGCTCCTCCTGACCAGGTCAGGCAATTTACCAACAACGCAGGTACATATTGGGGTGACCAGCCTTTTACAAGCGGGCCAATTTACGCGGGAGCCATTGTATGCTTTTTATTTGTACTAGGGATTATACTCGCTGATAACAAAACACGCTATTGGCTCATTGGAGCTACCGTTTTTTCACTATTGTTGGCCTGGGGTAAAAATTTTGATACTTTCAACTATCTGATGTACGACTACTTCCCCGGTTACAACAAGTTCAGGGCTGTTTCCATGGCTATAAGCATTGCTTTACTTAGTATACCACTATTAGGCTTTATCGGTTTAGAAAAACTAATGCAAAAAGAAGGCGCTAAAGCATTGACTAAACCATTATTAATGGCCGCAGCAATAACCGGAGGTATTGCTCTTTTGACGGTAATATTTGCAGGAATAGGCTCGTTTAAAGGTCTTATTGATGATCGTATGGCCAGTCTGCCCGCTTGGTTTATAGAAGCGCTTAGAGAGGACAGGGAAGCATTGATGAGGTCTGATGCCTTAAGAAGTCTTATTTTCATATTACTAGCAGGTACCACTCTATTCTTTTACACCAAAAGCAAAATATCTACTTCTGTAACATTTTTGATTATAGGAGGCTTGATATTAACTGATCTATGGGCCGTAGATAAGCGGTATCTTAATGATGGAAACTTTACGAGAAGTCCGAAAAAGAACTTCTTTGCGGCAACACCTGCCGATAAAAAAATCGATTCTGACAATGATCTTCATTACCGCGTGCTTAATTTAGCCAATCCGTGGAATGAAGCAAGAACCAGCTACCACCATAGTTCCGTAGGCGGCTACCATGGTGCCAAACTTAAAAGATACCAGGAGTTGGTAGATCACTGCCTTGATGAACAAAAGAATCAAGTCATAGAGTCCATACAATCCGGAACTGCTAATTTTTCGCGGTCGGGAGCCATAAATATGCTTAACACCAAATACTACACCTATGGCCCAGAAGCCGGTAATGTAATTCCTAATCCTGCAAATTTTGGCAATGCATGGTTGGTAAGCGATGTACAGAAAGTCAATTCGGCCGATGAAGAAATAGCCGCAACTTGCAAATTAGAGTCCAAAAGCACCGCGGTTGTAGACGTTTCTCGTTTTGAGGTATCAGATAATGTGGCGGGTTCAGGAAATATAGAATTAGTGGAGTACAAGCCTAACTACCTGAAGTACAAAGTTGAAGCCAGCAGTAATGCATTAGCTGTCTTTTCGGAGATTTATTACCCAAAAGGATGGGTTGCCAAGATAGATGGTAAGGAAACAGACATTATCAGGGCCAATTATATACTGCGTGCAGTGAACATACCTCAAGGTGAACATGTGGTAGAATTTGAATTCAGGCCAAAGGCTTATTTTGTTGGGAATAAGGTTATGATGGCGAGTTCAGGATTCCTGCTTTTGCTTATTGTTGCTTCCCTGGCTTGGTCTTTTATCAAAAAGAAAGATTAACGTACTACAGAGAAATCGACTTGAAAACCCATTAACCTATTAGGGTTTGCTATAAAAAAGCCCTCATTTGCATGCAATGAGGGCTTTTAAAATTTAATCAGGCTTCTTCAATAAGCGGGAACGATAGAGGTGTGCCTTTCTCTATGTCTTCCGTCGCTTTTTTTCCAAGTATTGCTTCATAGTATTTAGGGTGCAAACCGGATCCAGGCCTGAGCGACCTTACATTATCAACATTCAACAGCTCTCCTTTTTTAATATTTTTAACAGCAAAGAGGGACCTGCGATATTTTGTGGCATTACCCATTCTTCCTTTTATTTCGAGTTCTGGTGTACCCAATGCCTTTTCCATATCGCGAATTTTCCTAACCATGGTTTTGAATTCACCAGGATCCATAGAAAAGTCCCTATCTAATGTATCAATGGACTTATCAAGTATAAAGTGCTTCTCTATTATTTTAGCCCCCATTACAACAGCACCAACAGGTACAAGATCTCCCAAAGTGTGATCAGACAGACCTACTATAACGTTATATTTTTCTTTGATACTTCTTATAGCGGACAAATTCACTTCTTCTAGTGGAGTTGGATAGGCCGAGGTACACTTTAGAAGGGCTATGTTTGTATTATTTTGACCTTTACAGGTATCAATAGCCAGTTGAATATCCTCTTCGGAAGAAGCTCCCGTTGAAAATATCACTGGTTTTCCTGTAGCTGCAACTGCTTTGATCAATGGAATATCCGTTATTTCAAGGGAAGCGATCTTATATATTGGTATATCTATTGACTCTAATTTCTTAACAAAATCCAGATCAAATGGTGAAGAAAAGAAATCCAGGCCTACATCCATTGCTACCCGTTGTAATTTCTCATGCCACTCCCATGGTGTAGCTCCCTTTTCATATACTTCATACAGCTTTCTCCCAGCCCAAGGGCTATCTTCCCTGGTTTTGAACCATGGCTTATCAGAGTCTAAAGTGATTGAATCCGGCGTATAGGATTGAATTTTCACTGAGTCTGCTCCAGCCTCTTTCATAGCCTTAATGGTCTGAATGGCCAGTTCCAAATCCTGATTATGATTTGCTGATAATTCTGCTACAATATAGCAAGGGTTATTGCCCCCTACTTTTCTCTGATCTATCTGAAACTCCATAATTATCTATAACATTTTTACTTCTTCATGAGAAAGGTGCTTTAATATACCGGATCTTAAAATTTGCAAACTATTTTTACCTTCGTTAAATAGCAAATCTATAATGGACATGTGCGAAATAAACTCTCCATGTAGCTGATTATACCTCGGGTGTCTGAAATTTTGATAATGAAGACTTATCTTTTCCTTCTCGAACAAATTATTTTCATTAATATATTCAAACGAACCTATTGGTGACAGATACTCATCAGCGCCCAGATATTTTACAATATTTATAAGTTTGTCAACTTTAACCCCCTGGCATCTAAATGATGACGAAAACACTATTTTCTTATCTATTCCTAAATACCCACAAAGTTCCATTATAATATGGCTATTAAATTCAGAAAGGGAATCTGTATCGTGAAGGTAACAACTCTCCAGCACAGGAAAAACCTCTTGGAAATATGCTGAGCTTCTGTACGATTGTTCTATAGATTTCAGATGTTTCTTTCTCCATTTCCCGTTCTCGTTAATCATAATATCATAGATCAACCTGGAGGCTGATACACTTTTTGACACCGGAATAGTAAGCATCTGAACTCCTTGATTTGTTTTTATCCTGTTTCTCTGCTGCCAGCTTTGTTTTTCAAACTGAACATCGTCATAAATGACAAATTTGTCTGAGCAGTCTATAAGAGCAAAGTAGCCCATCCATGGTAGGTACGTAGGCTGCATTACTGAAATAATCATACAATAATTTTTAACTTTGAACTATATTTTTGGTTTGAAGCGGCTAGTAGTGATGTCTTTGACTAACTATATTTCCTTAGCGCCTTAGCTATTTTTTCAAAATCTGCGTCACTCAACTTTCTGCTATTTGTTGATGATATAGGAGGCATAATTCTATCTCTTTTTTCAATTTTAAATCCATTACTTCGCACCATCTCAAAAATACTCTGCATTACCTCAGCTGGGTTTTCTACAAAATGCTCATACTTAACCTCAACAAATCTCTCAGGAGAGATTTTCTTTAAGGAAGCATCAATATACTCTTTAGTATAGTGAAGCTGTCCTGCAATCTGGTCAAAAACCAGCATTTCCTTTAGTTTCGGGTATTCAGGAGGCTTAACTCCTATCCACTCTTTATCCGATCCATACATTTTTAATCGTGACAGGTAGGTCGATTGCATACAATAGATTGAGTCTCTCTCAATATTAATAAACAATGCTGTCGGTAACTCTCTTGCTAATCGCTCAATATTAAAATCGCATATGGTGATATTTTTAAAAACAAGAGGTACTCCATATACAGCTTCTAAAGTTGCGAGTTCGTGAGCCAGTGCCCCTGGAGCAAATGCCTCCTCTGTAAAGTTTTTATCGTAGGCCTCATAAGGGAACCACCTTCGCCAAAAGTAGCCAAACTCGTGGGGACCATGGATACTTTCCGTGTAACCTAAGTCAGATGAATAGCCTACTTCAAGGGTATCTAAGCTTTTGAAAAGTGATTTATACAAATAAGCTCCTACATAAGGAGCCTTATAAAATCGCGCAATCAAATTATTAGCATAAAATAACCTGAAATAATTGACCATGCTTTGCATTAAAAGCGTGGTCCCGGATCGCTGGGCTCCAACTATGAATATTACTGGGTATTTGGGTGTATTGTAGGTTTCAGAAATCATAAGGTGCAAATCTTGCAATCTCTGATTGGCAGCTTCCATTGCTGACTCTGCTATGTCATCCTTTTTATATTCATCCAGTCTCTTGTTATCTTGTCTGCTACTCATCTTTCTTAAGTAATTGATTAATATTGGTCATTACCCTTTTTACTCCCCTTCCATCTACCAATTGAAAGCATTTTTGAGAAAGACTATGCAGATGCTCAGGCTTATCGATTAATTTACTCACTGTCTCTCGTATCCTACTTTTCAGGTTACGATCATCAAAATGTGATACGTATTCGATATACCCTTTTTTGCTCAGGTATTCGGCGGAAATCTTTTCTCTCTCTGATGATGAAATAACAACATCAGGTATCCCAAGACATGACAGCTCCCAGGTACTTAACCCTGCAGAAGTAATGGCAAAGTCTGCTTTATTCATCAAATCTGCCATTCTGCTGGTGTTGATAAACAACTGCACAGGTATAGGATATTTTGAAAGCATTTTTTTCAAACTGTCTAAATTTGTATACAGAGAACCTACAACTATGATCAATTTTTTAATGGCTTTGCAAAAAGATCTTAATTCATCAACAACCAGACCTGTCAGGTCGTTTTTGTCTGCTCCTCCAAACGACAGCAATATGGTGTATGGAAGTGTTTCTTGAGTAGGGCTACTCCGCAAATTTAAATACTCCCTTTTCAAAATAACATATTCAGTACCCCGAAGCAAAGTGCTATACCCCTCTCTGGAGTATTCCTGTTCCAATGACAAAGGGTTTTGATTGTGAATAATGTTGGAGTAAAAATGGCCATAATTGCTGAATGTTATAGTCATTAAATATGTACCACTATTAATCACAGATTGTTGATATTGTGATGAATAAAATTCTTCGTCATCGCCATCAGTGATTAACAACCTTTTTTGCGCTCCATATTTGTTAATTACTTCAAGTATATCCTTTATTCCGGAAGCTTCATCTCGCTGATTTATCGTGTCAAAACCTTGATTATTAACCTCAGTAACCATTTCAGATGATGAGTTGTGGGTTACAAAAACTACATTGTAGCCTTCTTCCCGAAGAAAATCTGCCAAAACCAAGCATCTTTTTATATGCCCTGTTCCTATTTGCGGATTGGCATCAGCGCGTATAAAAATGTCATAGCTATTGTTCTTCAAAGCAGATTGTTCTTGATGTATTCACTCATCCTGTTTAAGCCCTGATGCTCACAATATTGAAGAACGTCCTCTACCTCGCCTTCCAGGTTGTTATGAACCCTTTTCTGCGAAACCTTCTCATTAATATTTTTCAACCACGGCTTTTGTTCAAATAGTGTTATAGCCTGATCAACTCCAAAGAGGTTATTCTCCTGGTATAAATAATCAAAAACGCAACAAAGCAGGTTATAGTCTTCAGGAGTATCCAAAGTTAGCCTGATCTCCGGATGGATACGATTTTCCTCAGCTTTCACGACCTGCACATTAAATTCATCCGGCTTAGTTTTATAAAAATACGGGGTTACGTGCTCCCTTTCGTAGTCATGTTGGGCATTATCAAATGCCTTTGTCAGGGCAGTATAATTCATAACGCCAACATCTATACCTATCGGAAATGTGCGTACGATGGCACTTGAAGTAAAATCTGCATGATTTAAAATATGCCGGTCGACAACCATATCAATGACATCAGGGTCGATACACGGACAATCCCCTGTTATCCTTACTACTATATCAAGGCTGTATTTTGTAGCCGCTAAATAATATCGTTCAAGCACGTTTCCCAGACTCCCTCTGTAAACATGATAACCCCGGCTTTCCACAAGAGAGGCTAATTCGTCATCACTCTCATCATCTGATGTAGCCAGGATTACTTCATCGATTTTTTCTGCTGCAGAAACCCTCCTTAAAACCTGCTCTATACTTGGTATACCTGAATTAAAGGGGAGTTCTTTCATTACCTTTCCAGGTAATCTTGAAGATGACATTCTTGCTTGTACAATAGCTCCTATCTTCATTTGGAAACATAATTTAACACTTCCCGGATCACGTAATCCTGCTCTTCATCAGTCAGGGAATGATACATAGGCAAACTCAGGCATTGCTCATAATAGCGTTCTGCCTCTGGGAAATCGCCAACCTTAAAGCCCTGCTTTTTATAATAAGGCTGATAATGAACCGGTATATAATGTACCTGAGAAAAAATATCCTGCTTTCTAAGGTGTTCATACAATCCCTTTCTATCCCCTGTTTTTATTACATACAGGTGATATGCATGGCCTTCTTTCTGTAAAAGTGGTTGTATATCAGTGTTTTTAAAAGCTTCGTTATACTTTGATGCTATCTTTCTTCTCTGATTTAAGTTTTCATCTATTCTTTTCATCTGAGAGACGCCTAAGGCCGCCTGAATATCAGTTAACCGGTAATTATAACCAAGCTCCTGCATTTCATAGTACCAGCCCCCATGGTTTTCCTCAAGCTCATGGGCAGACTTGGTAATACCATGTGTTCTAAGGAGTTTGAGTCTTGAATACAAGGATTCATCATTGGTAGTTATCATCCCCCCCCTCTCCACATGCGATATGCTTTACCGGATGAAAGGAAAAAACGGTTAAATCGGAGAAAATCCCACTTCCACAAATCTGCCTTTTATTATGGGAGTCATAAAAAAAACCTCCTATGGCATGACAGGCATCTTCAAGTATCCAAATACCATACTTATCTGCCAAAGTCCTTAGTTCCTCTGTATTTACAGTACCACCTGCAAAATCCACCGGAATTACGCCTTGAAAAAACCCCTTAGTTTTAGATTTTAGCAAATTCTCTAATTTATTCAGATCCAAAAGTCCGGTATTAGCATCTATGTCAGATAGATAAACGTTACCTCCACAAAATTTAACAGCATTAGCTGAAGCTACAAAGGTAATAGGCGTTGTGATAACGTTACTTTGTTCGTTAACTCCCAAGCTTAAACAGGCGAGATGAAGAGCTGCTGTTCCGTTGGCTACAGCTACAGCAAACTTTGAACCTGTATAAGATGCAAAATTATGCTCAAACTCCTCCACCTTGGGGCCTTGGGTAAGAAAATCTGAATACAGCGTTTCCAGTACGGCATCGGCATCCTCCTGGGTTATTTGCTGCTTTCCATATGGAATATTAAATTTTTTCATGCGTTGAATGCTGGATCCAGGTGTCGTTTTATCAGTGATCGAATCTCATCAACAGCCAGGAAAGTATCGTTTTTCCCTGAATTGTAACTAAAGTTATGTGCCACCGCACGGGCTTTGCCTGAGTTCAGAAGCTCTTCCCTGATGCTATTCCATTTATTCGTGGTCGGATGTATAATGAAATACTTTTCAAGCTCCAGAGTGTTTAATGCATCACTCTCTGTAATCATATCTTCGTGCAACTTTTCTCCCGGACGTATTCCCGTTATCTTCTTTTCACATTCCGGCCCTATAGCTTCCGCCAGATCCATAATATTATATGACGGCAATTTAGGCACAAATATTTCTCCTCCTAAAGAGTTTTGAAGAGCAAACAGCACAAGTTCAACTCCCTCTTCGAGGCTTATGTTAAATCGGGTCATCTGATCGTGAGTAACAGGGAGTACTCCTTCTGATCTTTTGCCGAGAAAAAACGGAATTACGGAACCCCTCGATCCCATAACGTTTCCATACCTAACTACTGAAAACGATATATCTCTACTGCCTTTCACGTTATTGGCAGATACAAACAACTTATCAGAGCAAAGCTTAGTAGCACCATAGAGATTGATGGGGGCGGCGGCTTTATCTGTTGACAAGGCTACAACATTTTCCACTCCACAATCCAATGCGGCATTTATAACATTTTCTGCCCCCATTACATTGGTTTTTATGCATTCCATGGGATTATACTCAGCAGTAGGAACCTGCTTTAAGGCTGCAGCATGAATAATTATATCCACATCCTCGCATGCTCTTTTCAGTCTCTCAGCATCTCGAACATCACCAATAAAATAACGGAGCCCTGCATGATGGGATTTGTTTAAATATTGGGACATCTCGTATTGCTTCAATTCATCACGTGAATAGATTACTATTCGCTTAACTTCGGGATACCTTGAAACAAGGGTCTCTACAAACTTCTTCCCAAAAGAACCTGTCCCTCCTGTTATTAATATTGATTTGTTTTTCAAAAATTCATTCATTCTTTTGAGTTATTATATTTGTCCAAAGCAGTTCAAAATCAGACAATGAATGTAAGTGTTTTTTTTCGTAAAAGTCATCGACATATTTTTCATATCTTTTCTTTGCCAAATAAGCTTCTGACATATCTAACCTTTCAAATACCCAAACGGACTTTTTAAATTTAGGCAGTTTTAAAAAGAGGTCTTTATTATATGTAAGTTTTCCCAGCCTCGTTAACAGGTGCCTGAAAAGGTAAATTAAGTTGATTTTTATTTTTATTTTAGATTCCGGTCTGGTTAATGTCTTATTAAAATAAAAAGCAGCCCTTAAGTGGTTCAACCCATCATCAAAACCTATTATACTTGCCATTAACCTGTTCCTTTCTTGTTTCTTTTCTACAATGTCAAAAGCTTTAACTCTGCCAGTAGTATAAAACTCGTCCACAAAAGACTGTAATTCGCTGTAATCAGCCGCGATAACAGATCCTTTATAAAGCTCATCTCTAATAAAATCGGTATTAGAATTAATGAGAATAGTCGGGCGATCATGCATACACCATGCTTCAAGTGCCGTAGTAGTTTCAAAACCTAACCAGAGGTCTGAGATGGCAATCAGGTCATGGATTTCTTCCCTTTCCTTAATATAGATTACATTTTCATATTTGCTCAACCTGATGATCTCATTCATTTCCTCCCCTGTAACGGACGGATTACGGGCGCTAGGGTGTCTTTTCAGGAAAAATAAAATGTCAGGATTCTCTGTAATTACGCGCTCTAATACACCTTCAACCTCATACATTTGCTCTTCCATCCACTTGGCCCTGTCAGGTTTGCCGGGAGCATTCATATACTGTATCTCCTTCCGGCCTTGCTCATTGAACAATTTACCAAAGCTCCAGGCAGCATAAGTTATCACTTTCTTATACTTTTCTTTTCCATACTTCCGCAGTATAGTCTCCCTCTTCTGAAACTCATAAATCTTGTAACGATCAAAACCGGTAGCGCCAGTTAGCACCATTTTATCTTTATATTCTGGCAACTCACTCACCAAAAAATCCAAAGTCCTTTGAGACCAATGGCAAATGTAATCCTGATAAAATATATTATTCTTATTGTATCCCCAATAGTTAAAGGTACCATTCGTCCTGAAATTACCTTCTGAGATAAGGGAAAACACCTTAATCCCGCTTTCAGCCGCATATTTTGTTATTTCATAATAGTAGTGAGATCCAATAGCGTTTGGGGTAAGTACGATATCCGGCTTTTTCTTATAAATCTGATGAATGTCCCATTTAAGGAAGAACTCAACCTTACAATTCAAATATTTTTCAATGAAAATTGCAAGAAGCACCACTATTTCGAAATCCCTGCCTCTGGGATTATCTATAAAACAAAGGACATTTGTTTTCTTAGTCATTTTCTCTCCTGCTTATTTCTTCCAGGTACCCTGCGATGGTTCCTGTCAATTTCCTGATCGAGAAGTCTCCTATATTCTTCTGATCAATTTCCAGCTCTCTCTGCAAAAACCGGGTATAATAATCCTTAAGTGCTTTTTTCAAACCATTATAATCGTCATAGCCGTATGTAACACCACTATTGGTGGTCGAAAGAATTTTTGAACAATCTGAATCAGTATCACCCAAACAGAGTATTGGCCTTGCCGCTCTTAGATACTCAAACAGCTTTGCAGGCATGCGCCCCTTGGCATTATGAGATTTATTAATCAGCAATAGTAAGACCTGGCTATTGAAAATTTCTGATAAGACCTGTTTCCTGGGTATATGCTTCATAATTTCGACAGCTCCATCCAGTCCATAACTGTTTACTATTTCTTGCAGATGATAGTCAACTGCCCCTATCAACTTTACCTGCAAATTATCGCGAAAGCCTGGAACCTCATCGCATAAATCACTTAGGGCTTTAAAAAGAGGCTCGGATATCCGGTCAACGCCTAAGATGCCCGTGTGGGAAATAGTAAACTTTTCTGACAGTTTCCTTTCTATACCAACATAATCCTCCTCATCGTATCCCCAGGGAATAACCGAAACATTATTAGCCCCGATGCTCTCCAGGTCGCGCTTCCAGCTTTCCGTAACAATGGTAATCTTATCAGACTGTCTGAAACACTCCTGTTCAAGTTTCTTATGCCACCGATCTGCCCATTTTGAGATCATAAAATCTTTGTAATAATCTACCTGGGTCCAGGGATCCTGAAAATCGGCGAGCCATGGTATATTAGTTATTTTCGACACTCTACAGGCAATTAGCGTATTGGTGTGGGGAGGACCGTCAGAAAATATTGCATCTACAGGGTTTTCTTTTAAGTATTTTGTCAGGTATCTAACAGAAGGGCCTATCCATAGTGCTCTGGCATCGGGAATAAAAAAGTTACCACGCAACCAAATAGCCAATTTCTCAGACCAACTCTGCTTCTTATCACCTATATAAAGAATATTTTGAAGAGAATCGTCCTTCCTTCGCCCTGTTATTTTCTTAAACAACTCAAACGGCTCAATAGCACCCTTTTTCAGAACAGTTACATCATCGGGGATGTCTTTAAAATTGGAATGATCAATTAAAGGATATTGAGGATTCTGATGGGTAAAGACTATGGGTTCCCAACCAAAATCCCTTAGATACTTAACAATTTTCAGGCTTCTTAAAACACTAATCCCACCGGCGGGTGGCCAGTAATAAGTAATCACTAATACCTTTTTTTGTTTCTCATTTATACTCACGAAGCCCTAAATTATTAGCAGGCAAAAGTACTGCAATTCTAAGTTTATCAAAAAATTATCTATAGAAATCGCCGGTTATGCTAAGTTGAGGCATACCCATAAACTTTATTCAAGCGCTTTTTATAGTTTTGCGTAAAATATAAATTCAGATGAAGAGCAGTTACACTCAGGAGAGGATCAATAGCTAGGCATGGGAGTTATCAAAAGGCAATCTATTCTATCCACTACCTACACCTATATGGGTGTTGTTTTAGGTTTTATAACCACTGCATTATTATTTTCCAAATACCTTACTCCATCTGAAAATGGTCTGTTAAAACTTCTAGTGTCATACTCGACCATATTTGCACAATTTGCAAACCTGGGTATTAATGCTGTTGCTATCAGATTTTTTCCGTTTTTCAGAAATGAAGATAAGAAAAACCATGGACTGTTATTTTTACTTTTCTCTGTACTTCTCGTAGGATTTATTCTTTTCCTGGCTGTATTTCTGATCTTAAGCCCAACGTTGATCCAATCCAACAAAGCAGACTCTCCTTTATTTGTAGACTACCTCTATTTTATAATCCCCTTAACATTCTTCACATTACTCTTTGGGAGCTTAGACGTATTTTATAGAGGTTTATTTAAATCAACTGTAGGAGCATTTCTCAAAGAATTTGCACAAAGAACCTTCATTTTTGTATTCATCCTCTTGTATATCTTTGATATAATCAATTTTCACTGGTTTGTTATATTTTACTGCGTTGCACTTTCACTACCTACTGTTATCCTACTCATCCTTCTAGTTAAGGATAAACACTTCCACCTTAAACCTGACTTTAGCATCATCGACAAACCGATGGCCAGACAAATGGTACAAGTAGCTCTTTTTGGACTTATTACAGGCTTCGGAAATATTGCGATACTCAATATTGACAGCATTATGGTCAATCAGTATACCAATACAGCGCTTACCGGAATATATGCCATAACCTCTTATTTTGGCATACTCGTTTCTATACCATCGAGGGCCTTTTTACGCATTGGCTCCACCGTTATTGCCCAGGCCCACAAGGAGAATGATCTGAAAACAATAGATGAAGTATATAAAAAAAGCTGCCTGAATCAGTTTATTATTGGCCTATTGCTATTCCTCGGCCTAATAGTAAACCTCGAAAACATTTTCCTGATACTACCACCAGACTATGCGGCAGGTAAATATGTCATCATTTTCATTGGCCTTAGTCACCTTTCCGTAATGGCCACCGGTGCCAATACAATCATCATTGGCAGCTCCAAGTTTTATAAAGCCAATGCCTATGCTGTTATGGCCCTACTAGCCCTTACGGTGATCACCAACATCATATTTATACCCAGATATGGTATTTCAGGAGCTGCATTTGCCTCGGTACTTTCCATGTGTTTATTTAATGTCATTGAGTATATAGTTATCTATGTAAAATTTTCATTACAACCCTATAACTACAAATTTATACTCATTGTAATTTTCGGAGTTGTCACTTATGGTATTATGTACTATGTACCCAGTTCGGCCAACCTTTATCTTAATATTGCCTGGCTCAGCACCCTTACAATCATATTGTTTATGGGTCCTGTATTGCTTTTAAAGATTTCACCTGATATCAATGCTCTGTTCGCAAAAGGCATTTCCCTACTCAAAAACAGGTAAAGTATATATCCAATCTCAAAAAATTTATTTCTTCCCCATCGCAACCTTATTCGAAAATCAGTTGTCTTGTAATAAATGTTCTTTCCCAATCGTTGTTGAAGGGTAAACATTTAGGTAGCATATTATAAGTAATATAGGATTTTAAAAACTGTACATTGTTGGTTTTGGCTAATACCAATTCCGGTTTAAAGTTTAACTATGAAATGGCTAAATAAAAGAACACTGACTGTTATTATAGGTTTGATAGTAGCCATTATAATTTTGCTGAGTTCAAACCTGATGGCAATACCTGATCTTGAAGAGTCAGGTTCTCAATTATTATTTACTCCATTACAGCATCCGCAAATATCATTAACACAAACAATTATTTCTATAGTTCAAGAATACTTAAACCCATGAAAACGCTTTTTGTTGCCTTTCTTTTCTTTATCCCATTTTTTGTAAATGCTCAGGATGTATATAACCTCGACAAAACTTATGAAGTTGACTCTGACGGTTTGTTAAAACTTACAAGCAGTGATGCCAAAGTGTACATTACCGGCAACGACCGTACAGATGCCCGGGTGAAAATATACAGAAACATGAAAGGCTCACTTAATCTGGGTACCAGCAGCTTTGCTGTCGACATTCAGGCTGATAATGGCAGCCTGGTAATCACAGAAAAATATAGCGGAAGCATGATAAACGTTGCCGGGTCATCTGGCGAAGAGTATAAAATTGAAATTGAAGTACCTGAAAATATGAGGTTGGATATCAAAGGTGATGGAGATAAGTATGAAATATCAAATATCAACGGTGCTATTGAAATGCATCTCGACGATGCCGATGCAGACCTGAAGGCGTGTACGGGAAAAGATTTCCGGTTTACTTTTTATGATGGAGATATCAGCCTTGACAAAGGTTCAGGAAACTTATTCGTAAAGGCCAATGATGGTGATCTTAGAATAGCAGAAGGCAAATTTGATAAGGTCAATGCCACCATGGAGGATGGCGATCTTGTGATAGCAACCACGCTCACTAATAATGGGGAGTACTTTTACGATATAGAAGATGGCAGCCTGATACTCAGCTTTACCGATGGAGGCGCTAAGGTTGATATTACTCATGAAGATACCCAGATTGACCTTTCTTCCGACTTCATGCCCATACGGCAGAGCGAAAACCGAACCAGACTTGCGCTAGGGAGCAGCAATGCCAATGTAGAAATAAGAGCAGAAGATGCTGTGATCAGAATGACTGCAAAGTAAGGTTTAGTCAAAGCAGCATTCTTAATTAGACTTATTATCGCGGCTTAAAATCTCAATACTATCGCCTATTTATACTGAAGAGTTGTGAAACCTCCTCTTACCATACTTTGAGCAGAGATGGGGTTCTCAGGTAATTTGGCATCAATTTTCTTCCGGGCCCGTAGATTCAGCTTCCTCAAAACTACCTTTATATAAAATAACCTCCCTTTCCTTTTCGGTAAGGCGCAGGTCATTTACATATTTTTGAGGTGTCGGCCTGTTAAGCGACATGAAGAATAAAAGGAGTACGTAAAACAAAATAAAAGCTGCAGAAGTCGTTAAATACAAGCCCCCAACGAAAATCAATGACCCCAACTCAATAAATCCGTACAATTTCAGGCTTGCAGTATAATAAGCCTCTAATTTATCACGCAGGCTTTCCTGCTGATTAACGCCCCTTAAATCTTTCTTAAATATAAAATACCCGCCAATAACGGCACCAGCCCCAAGTACAGGCAACAAGTAAGTAAGTATGAAAATCACTGCGTTATCGTCAAGTGCAGGCTGCAGTTCTCTGTGCCTGAGTTCCAAAAACAGATAAACAAAAGCAGCCAAAGGTAAGGCAAGCATGGCATGAAAAACAAAACCTAGCTTATTGTGAAAGTTTTCAGGGCTTTTAAAGGACATTTATATAAATTTTGCGGTCAAAACTAATAAATTACTTCCTTCAAAAACAATATTCGCTATTTTTGTAAAGATGGTGGGCGTAGAAAATTTAAGCAGAAAAGAACAAGTTATAAGAACGGCCTCCGAGCTTTTTAAGCAAAAGGGCTATTCTGCCACCTCCATGCGTGACCTGGCACAAGCACTTGGTATTGAGGCAGCTAGTCTTTATTCTCATATTAAATCCAAGGAAGAGATCCTTCAGGCATTATGTTTCGAAATGGCCAAAAGGTTTCAGCGATCACTCAAAGAAGTTGAAGGTGCTGATATTTCCTATAGTGAAAGATTGCGCAGAGGAATAACGGGGCATATTCATGTCATGGCCAAAGAGCTGACAGCCTCAGCCGTATTTATGAATGAACACAGGCATTTAAGCCAGCCATATTTGCGCGATTTCCTTTTAATGAGAATCAATTATATCAACAGGTTTAAAAAAATAATTGAAGGTGGTATAAAAGCAGGGGAGTTTAAACCGGTTGATACCAAACTGGCAGTAATGACACTCTTCTCCTCGCTAAACTGGATGCCACACTGGTATGATCCTTCAGGGATCATAGATCCCAGTGAGCTGGGAAATCAGTTGGCGGGGATGCTTATTGAAGGTTTGAAAACCAAATAATTGATTATTTTGTTGTAAACTTGAAAATAATTAAACCCCTAATATTATGTACGGAGGCGGAAACACATTTGAATCAGCCAGGTTTGAAGGTTTGGAAAATGAAGACCCTCAAAAACTTGCTGAATTTGAAGCCCGAATAGAAAGAGGTGAAAAGATCGAACCCAACGATTGGATGCCTCAAATGTATAGAAAACAACTCATCCGGATGATCGAACAGCACGCGCATAGTGAGATCATCGGGGCTTTGCCTGAAGGCACCTGGATAACAAGGGCGCCCGGCTTCAAAAGAAAGCTGGCCCTAATGGCAAAAGTGCAGGACGAAGTAGGTCACGCCCAGCTGCTCTACAGTGCTGCAGAAACTTTAGGTAAATCGAGAGAACAAATGATCGATGATCTGATCGAAGGAAAATCGAAGTACTCCAATATATTTAACTACCCTGCCTTCACATGGGCGGATTCATGTTTTATTTCCTGGCTTGTGGATGCCGGGGCCATAGTTAACCAGCTTGCCAATGCAAGAGGAAGCTACGGACCTTATTGCAGGGCCTTGGACCGTATTTGTGCAGAAGAGTCATTTCACCTTAAATATGGTCACCACTGCGTCATCCATATGGCAACAGGTACACCAAAGCAGCGGCAAATGATGCAGGAAGCTATAGACAGGTGGTGGGGACCTATGATGCACTTCTTTGGCCCACCGGATAAGGTTTCAGTGCATACCGAAGTACTCATGAAGTGGAAGGTAAAAATGGCCTCCAATGACGACTGCCGTAACCAGTTTCTGGATATGTATGTTCCTAAAATATGGGAGTTGGGTCTTACTATTCCAGATCCAAACCTGAAAAAGAACCCTGAAACTAAAAAGTGGGAATACACTGAACCTGACTGGGATGAATTCAAAAGAGTGATCAACGGTGACGGCCCCTGCAATGCTGAAAGGCTTGCCGTACGAAGGGTAGCAGAAGAAAGAGGTAAATGGGTACGCCAGGCATTGCTGACTCCTAAAACGGAATATGTTACCCCTTTAGCATAAAAGATTAATCGAGGCTACCCTTCAGGTAGCCTTTTTTATATTTAAAGGCCAGTAACACGCTCAGGTTTATTTTGAATAAAACCATCTGGCATTTTGGGTGCCTATTGCCCCTCTTTTAAACAGAAAACGAATAACCGAAAACGATTGCAAACCACCATTTAAAATGACATCTTTGAAGCGTCATTTTTTTGCTTAAGAAATAAATGGAATCATTAGACCCCAGAGTTAACAGGCTTAATATAAAAGGATTTCAGGGCGATCTTACCCGAAAAGTACCCCTGGATCAGTTCGGAACTTTCGAAGTCTTTGTACAGGAGAAAGAAAACAAACCATATCAGCACGAAGGCATTGTTCATGCACCAAATAAAGAAATGGCTTTCCTTTTTGCTAAAGAACAGTTCAGCAGAAGGTCCACCTGTACAGGATTATTTGTTGTAGAGACCAGAAACGTGTTTGTAACAGAGTTTACTGAAGCTGAAGATACTATTTACAACTATGTTTCTGATGAATATCCTAAAAAAGGCGATAAGGAAGAATATGAGTTTTTTCACCTGATGAAAAGAGGCAAGCAACACCAGCATGTGGGATCGATCGAAGCCAGAAACCCTCAGGAAGCTTTAGCACTGGCAAAGCCGGCTTTCATTAATGAAAAGCCAGTTTTTAACGCCTGGGTAATTAAAACCAGTGACATTTTATTTACATCAGAAGAAGACAAAAACATCTGGGATACCTTGCCTGACAAGAAATTCAGGGATGCTTCAGATTACAAAGCATCGGACAAAATCAAGGCTTTTAAAGAACGTAACGCCAGTTAATAGTTAAGATCATGAACGAGACAGCACTCAAAGAACTTCTATATAAAATGGCTGACGATCAGCTTATCATTGGCCACAGAAACTCCGAATGGACCGGTATGGGTCCGCTTTTGGAAGAAGATATTGCATTTTCCTCCATGGCCCAGGATAAGGTTGGGCAAAGCCATGCATTGTACCAGATTTTGCATAGCCTTGGAGAAAGTGAGCCAGACACCATTGCCTTCACCCGCAATGCCGAGCAGTTCCATAATTGTACGCTGACAGAGCTTCCAAACGGCGAATATGATTTCAGCCTCATCAGGCACTTCCTTTTTGATACTGCGGAAGCTATACGTTTCGAATTATTAACAGAATCAAGTTATACACCTCTTGCACAGCTAGCAAAAAAGATACAGGGAGAGATCAGGTACCACACGATGCATGCTAACACCTGGATTAAGCAATTAGGTACAGCCACAGAGGAAAGCATAAGCAGACTGCAGTCATCACTTGATAAGGCTCTTCCTTACGCCCTCGGAATATTTGAACCTTCCCCCTACGAGCAGGAGTTAATAGCAGATGGAATATTTCCGGGAGAGGAAGTGCTAAAGGAAAAGTGGACCAGCAGGATTACAGAAATATTATCTCAAACAAGCCTGCAATTGCCTGATCTTAACTCAATAGAACCTGAATTTGGCGGAAGAACAGGAAAACATACTGAACATCTGCAACCCCTTGTTGAAGAAATGTCGGAGGTATTCAGGATAGATCCTGGTGCAGAGTGGTAACATTGAACTTCAAAAGCAAGCTTACTGTTAAGGTTTTGAATGTATATTACGGAAGAACAAATATTAGAGTGGCTCCAGGAAGTAAAAGACCCTGAAATACCGGTTTTGTCACTGGTAGACTTAGGCGTTATTACTGATATTGACATTGATGACCACCGGGTACGCGTCACCATAACCCCTACTTTTGTGGGTTGCCCGGCTATTGATTACATGAAGCAGGACATTTCCGATGTCCTCAACAGCTATGGCATTGATCATGTGGATGTAGTAGTCTCATTTGAAAAATCATGGAACTCCAATATGATCACTGAAAAAGGCCGAAAAGCCTTAAAAGATTTTGGCCTCGCTCCTCCTCCAAAGCATAATCTGATCGTTGATATTGACATTCTCGAACGTATCGAGTGTCCGAATTGCGGTAGCACCAATACAATCTTAAACTCGCCCTTCGGTCCTACAGCCTGCCGCTCTATTCATCATTGCAATGACTGCAAAGAAACTTTCGAGCAGTTCAAACCGGTTTAGCAGCCACATCTTTTTCTATAAAGTATTTATTCCTTATTAATAGTTAAGTAACATCTCAATCTATTTTAATAACTGAAGTATAAAGCCCCATATATATACGCTTTTTTCCTAAATAAGCACTCTTCCTATAAAAAAGCTTCCGAACCAAACGATCCGGAAGCCTTTTACCTAAACAAAATATACGAAATCAATTAAAGTTCACCTCTTTGATATCTTCCCACTTCACATAGGTGGGGTCGCCTCCTCCTTTGAACACCAATATTCCGGTATTTCTGTCAGATACATCCTGACCTTCTCCCAGAAGCATTTTCTCTCCGTTTTTAAGCTCTACATTGCTATAATCATAATTCTTCGGCATAATCTTTTTGATGCTTGCAAAAGGAATGAAGTATTCTATATCATTATCCTGCCCCTGGAGCATTTCATAATTATACTCTTCATCAAGGTCATAGATTATCCTTCCTTTTAGGGTTTCACCATCCGTAGTCACCACTGAGCCTTCTAACTGCTTTTGATTTTTGAAATCAGTATATCTTTTCAGAGAAAATGACGGCTTATTTATGAATTCAACTTTTTTAAACTCTTTCCACGGGATATCAACGCGTCCCAGTTTTTCTGTGGTAACGATGATACCACGGTTCTCAGAGTTCACATCATTACTGCCCCTTAGATCCATATCGCGACCTGATTTTAGCACTACACGGCTACTGTTATAGCCTTCCCGCTCTATAGATGAGATGTTTCCGAACTCAATAGACAAATCTCCATCTTCGGTGTCACCATCCAGTTTATCCGTAGTAAGTCGCTCGTCATGGTCCCACTGAATATAGCCGGTAAAAGTTCCTGCATAAGTTTCCACCACACCAAAAAGAGCCTCTCCGAATTTTGAAGTTAATTTTCCTGGGGCTTCGCTGAATTCGACAACCTCAATCCTGCCCCAGCTAATCGATATCTCACCTAACTCAGCATCGATAACCTTTACATCAGTTCCGATATCATTATACCCTTCTCCCCTAATTTCTACTTTCTTACCGTTCTGGAGTGTCACATCGACCCGGTTTCTACTGAATGGCCTGAGGGATTTAATTTCACCAAACTGACATACAAACTGATGCGTGTGGTCGTATTCATCTACGTGATAGCTGACACTGCTGGCCAACCAGTTAACAAAGCCTTCACCAAAACTTCGGTGCCTGTCTTCGAGCTCATGGCGCTGGTCTCTGGAAAGATATTGCAAATTGTTGTTTTCTGATTTGGAACTGTTAAAATGATCCGTCCAGAAAACTTCTTCCTTACCCCATCGCAACGAGCCTTCAAATGTTTTTCCGTCTATTGTAGTAACCTTACCATAGATGTAGCCAGCATCTTGTGCATGCACCTGTGATGCAGCAAGGCAGACAAAAAAACTAAGTGTTAATAGTGAATAATAAATTTGTTTCATTGTAAATTTTGAGTTTTGACCTTGAAAGTAATTTGACCTTTTGTTGTTTTTGACCTTATGCTTTCAAATGTCGCAACTAAAACACTATATATAAAGGAGAAGGGGATGAGCCGGTATATCATATCCCCCAATCGGGATATATCAGGACCAATCTGGTAAGGTGATATTTCTAATTATCTATTGGTCAAGCCAAAGCTTGAATTCGGGGGTTTTCTCTGAACTTATCACGACCTCATCCTCAGCCTCGGGATTCAGGTTAATCTTTATCCTGCCTTTAAAATAAGGATGTATCTCGCAAATTGAATCAAATTTAACCACATACTTTCTATTGGCCCTGAAGAACACTTTAGGGTCGAGCTGCTGATCTATAGCCTCCAGGGGCTGATCATAAGGATACTTCTTATTGTCATGAGTAACGATATATGTAAGCTTATTCTGACTGTAGAAATACGCAATTTTCTCAACCGGAACAGCCAGTATTTTATTACCATTCCTAATCATAAAACGCATTTTATATTCCTTGTCCCTGCTTTCAATCATTTTTAGAACCTGATCATAATGGAGCGTTTCTTCTTTACCGGCCATCCTCTTAAATTTATCGATGCTTGCCGCCAACTTTTCTTTTTGAATCGGTTTAAGCAAATAATCGATACTATTGGTTTCAAATGCTTTAATAGCATATTGATCATAAGCCGTAGTAAAAATTACAGGCCTGTCCACCTTCACCTGCCTGAATATTTCAAAACTTAATCCATCCAGCAACCTGATGTCACTGATAATCAGGTCTGGGTGCTCATTCTCCCTAAGCCAAAGCACTGCATCCTCTACCGATTTCAAAACACCCACTACTTTCAGGCCATTGTCTACATCCTCCAACAGAGTATGTAGTTTATCGGCTGCCAGCGTCTCGTCTTCAAAAATTAAAACAGTCATCTCTATATTGAATTTTAGCTACCCTTAAACAGTTTCTACCTCCAGCAGGGGTACCCTTACCTCAAAATGGGTGTCAGTTTTGATCACCTTCACATCCAGTTGAGTAAAATATGCATACCTTCTTCTGATATTATCCAGACCACTTCGGGAGCTATCCATTAACTCTTCAGGCCTTTTATTCAACGTGTTGCTCACGCTAAAGTATTCGCTTTCAATATTTTTAAACAAAATATGCAGCGGCTTCCTCTCGCTGATTACATTATGCTTGATTGCATTCTCCACCAGCATTTGCAATGTCATAGGAGGCACCATTTTCATTCTAAACTTATGCTCAATATCCTCTGTAAAAATGATCATATCCTCAAACCTGGTTTTAAGCAGTGCCATATACGATTTAATAAAATTCAACTCTTCATCCAGCGGTATCAGATCTTCATCTTTTGATCGCAGAATTGTTCTATATACTTCCGCAAAATTGTCCAGAAAAGCCTTGGACAAGTTCTTATCCTTATCTATCAGGGAAGAAAGAATATTCAGATTATTAAACAAGAAGTGCGGGTCCAGATGATTTTTGAGGGACTCCAGTTGAGTTCTGATGTTTTCTTTCTTGAATTTTTCAGCGTTCAGTTCAGATTTTTTCCAATACTGAAGAAAATGAAGACTGAAGTAAATTGAAAATACGGGAATGAACATGATAATGCCGTAGACATTCATTACTATGAGTTGCTCATTCGTGGGAGGCTCTGACGTAAATATAGCTTTAAAGGTAAGGTAAGCCAGGTTAATAATAATCAGAGAATAAAGAATACCCAGGAAAAGATGCGTAAAAAACCTCTTATTACCATAACTCAACCAGGGAAAATGTTTATCAAACTGAATAGTGATAAACCTATTGCCCGACCAAAGAAGTATTAGGACAGCAGCAATCCAGCCTCCTGTAAAGTATACCGCAGGGGCAACATCCGACTGCCATAAATAATAAATCAGCACGGCAAGCAATACCATACTGATCCCTCCTATGAGTATATTTTTTCGATTCAAAACCAAAGCAAGATAAACTGTATTTGCGGGTTATTCGAAAACAATTTCAGTTATATTTTTCCACTGAACGAATTCCTGATCATTTTCTCCATGCTTCAAAACCAGAACGCCATCATTTTCATCAGATACATCACGCATACCTCCCAGCAGTAGCGAGGTTCCGTTTTTTAACTCAACCAGCGAATAATCATAATTTTTGGGTGTCACCTTTCTTATGTTCCTGAATGGGATATGATATTGGATCTCATCGTCCATACCTTCCAGCATTTCCACGTCCCACGATTCGTCAATATCATAAATTATTTTCCCTGAAATACTGGCTCCTTCATATAAATGAACGGTTCCGGAGAGTCCCTGAGGTATGACATAGCTTTCGTAAGGCAATCCACTGTTTCGTGCCTCAGAAAAATCCACTCGCTTGAATGCTTTCCAGGGAATCTCTATTTTCCCGGTGCCTTCAATGGAGACAATTACCCCCCTGTTACCTGAGTTCACATCATTGGAGTTAGTAAGAAAATATGAAGTACCCGACTTCAGCACTACATTGCTACCGTTGCCACTTTTCTCTATTTGCTTTATAACAGAGAAGCTTACCGACACCTTACCGTCTCTGGCATCGCCATCCAGCTTATCCACACTCAGTCGCTCATCGTGATCCCACTGTACAAAGCCGGTAAAATTACCTTTCCGTACCGTCTCAACTGTGCCATACAGCGGATTGCCCATCGCTAAGGAAAGCTTATCGGGCGTAGGTTCAAATTCGATTTTCAGGATCCTGTTCCAGGCGATGGTTATTGCACCCAACTCTTTGTCCAATACCTGAACATCCGTACCCAGGTCATTGTATCCTTCACCACCAACTTCCAGCTTCACGCCATTTTTTAGTATCAGATTGATTCGTGACGGCCCTGTAATTTCAATTGTTTTAATATCTCCAAAGCGGCAAACAAACTGGTGCGATACTGAACTTCTTTTATCCTCCCAAATGCTTGAAAGTCTCCAATCAAAGTCATACCAGGAAGTGTTTTTATTTTCTTTTTTTGGAATATCTCCGTAGTTGTTTGTATAAAGCTTTACCCCATTAAACAGGTCATTCCAAAAAGCTTCTTCTTTTCCCCACCTGATCTGCCCCTGATAGGTATTGCTTACCGTATAAACCTTACCATACATAAATCCGGCATCTGACTGCGCCTGACTTTTAGAAGAACAAACAATTAACAATGCGATCAGCACACCCAGAAAAAGCTGTATGGCTTTTCCATGCCTTCTCCACAAACCCATATATTGCATTTTACTCATATTACAAAGAAAGGATATGGAGTGATCTGGTAAAAGGTTTAGATGCTCTGGCAGGTTATATACTGACTGGAAAGGGATATAAGCAGACCGAATCAGCACAATAGAAAAAAAGAAGACTAACCACCGATCTGTTTAACCTTGTAGCCTCCACCTCTTAAAATATCCGAAGCTTTTTGGCGAAAATCTCCCTGGATCAATATTTCTCCATCTTTTGCAGAACCTCCTACACCACACTTCGATTTCAAAAGCTTACCAAGCTCTTTCAGGTCGTCCTGGGCACCAACAAATCCACTGATAAGTGTAACCTGCTTACCTCCACGAGCCTTTTTATCCAGCTCAACTCTCAGGTTTTGCTCATCAGGCGGCAAAGTTTCCTCTTCACCCTCTCCTTCGTAGTTGTACTCAAAGTCGTCGTTAGTAGAATATACTACACCATCTCTGTTTTTCCACTTATTCTTTTTCGCCATTATATTTGTTTTTAAAAGTCAGGACAAGGGATTTGCATCACATTTTTAGGGGGCTTGCGCGGATCGCGGCTTGACCAGGAGTAAGAAACGGAAAGCTCATGGGCTCCTCCACTACCAGAACCTAACTTGGATATGGTATAATCGTAACTGTAGCCGATGTTAAATACTTCCCCGTTGCCACCTTTTTTTGTAAATCCTACAAGGAGTACAATCGATTCATTGTTATTAAAGCCTTCAAGTTTTTTAAATGGCAGGCCTCGGTACCAGGTACCAAAGATCAAAGGCTCAAGGGTTAAGTAAAGCCCTAAGTCAAGCTGGTCAAATTCACCTTGTGTCTTATACTGAAATGTTGGTGTCAAACTTCTCTCCTGTGGACGCGCATACAATCCACTTCCCATAGTACCCGGACTAAAGAGCAACTTCACACCACCATGTAGAGACAGCTTAGTCGGTAATTCTTTAGGGTCTGCACTTTCTTCGAAGGCCTGATCCGGCTTATTCAGGTGGTGAGCCGCCACTCCAAGCCAGGCATTTTTGGTGTAAAGCACGCCCCCGGCAGAAAGATCAAGAAAGTTTTTACTCAGATTCCCGAATGTCTCTCCCGTCGGGTTAATGACTTCCCCGGTATTGGGGTCAAACTGATCTCCAAAGGTTAGGTCACTGAAGTTGACATTCCTGTTATAAAAGGCCGCCTGAAAACCAGGCCTGAAAGTAAGCCAGTTGGTAATATAGAGCTGATAAGCATACTGTAAGCCCACACTGGTAGATTTCAACCCTGCCTGCCCCTCGGTGTCACGCATCAGCAGGAAGCCTACCCCACTGTTCTTGCTTTCTATATAAGTATCAAAGTAAGCTGATATGGTAACAAAATTGGCTTCTATAGCCGGCCACTGATTGCGGTAATTCAAACCAACCCTGGGCTGTTGCATCGCTCCTGCAAAAGCAGGGTTTAAATATAGCGGTGCAGCATAGAATTGAGAGAATTGAGGATCCTGAGCAGTTACCACTACCGGAGCAGCCAGCATCAATAGACAAAAAAGTATTAAAGGTCTTCCCATGGAGATGTCCGATTTTTGCTTTAATCAGCAAAGTAGGAAATTAAACTAAAAATATTTACAAGAACCAAAAATAAAGAAAGTTAGCGTTATAGCATAACGGCAATTTGTAGTTATTTGTATAAATTAGTATCGAATACTGTAAACAAATACACTATTCAATGCAATCAGAGCTTACTTTTCTCAGTTATTAATTTTGAACTAATATAGATAGAAATGCCTTATTTTCATGGTCGCAGAGTTTGTCTACTCATTTTTTTGACGGTTGGCAGCATTTTACAGGCTTTTTCCCAAAATTACTCGGGGCTTAACTGGTATTTTGGAAACAACTCCGAAGGCATGCGCTTCGTACGCCCATTACTTCAACCTCAAAATATAAATACTCCTTTTGCTCTTGGCACCGGCCGCAGTGCAGTAGCCTCCGACCCGGTCACCGGCGAAGTTATTTTCACTACAGACGGCAACTTCGTTTATGATGGCATGGACAGAGTGTTGGCAACTACATTGGGTGGTAATACTGCTCTTAACCAGGGCGTAGCCATTGCCCAAAACCCAGGTAATCGCGACCAATTCTATATATTCACTATAAACAATGGAACCGGACTACTGGAGTTCACCATATTTGATCTTACGCAGTACAGCGGCCCTCCTGGATTTCCCGCTCCGGCCGAAGGTGACCTGGTAGGTTTGCCTTCAAACACCGGACTTCCGGCAACTCCAAGGTCTCCCGGTATGATTATTATCCCGAACGACACCAGAGATGGCTTCTGGCTAATCTCACACCAAACAGGAACAACAAATTATGATGTAGTAGAGATCGATGCCACAGGCGCATTTTCTATCAATACACAGGCAGTAGGTGCCATCACCAATGCCGTAAACCTGTCTTTCAACCAGGCTACCGCTCAACTTGCTATTGCATCATCGGAGCCGACTCAAACGGTGGAAATACTATCTATCGATCAGGCAACAGGTACTTTGACCCTGGTCACAAATATCCCCGGCACCAACGCAAGTACATTAGGCACAGAAAACATTTATGATACGGAATGGTCAAATAATGGCGATTTCTTATATCTATCGGGCAATTTTGAAACTGGTGCAGATTCACTGATGCAGGTTGACATGACGCAGGCAACATTGATTCCTCGTCCTGTTTCAACAAGTGGCATGGTAAGGAGCTACGGCATTCAAATGGCCCCTGATAGTGCTATATATCACTTATACGAGATAGCAGGAGGCGCCCTTCAACTGGGCAGGATCAACGAACCTGATACTATATTCACTCAGGTACTTTATGCTCCCGTACCCTTAGGTTCAACAGACTTCGGAGGCAGGCAATTCCCGGCTTTTCTTCCTCAACTCAATCCGGACCTAAGTGCTGACTTCTCCTTTTCTGGCACTTGTCAAAATGCGCCGACATTGTTTTACCCTACTATAATTCCTGGCTCTGACAGTGTTCGCTGGGATTTTGGTGATGGAAGTTCTTCCCTGCAATTAGGCCCTTCGCACACCTATGCTACAGACAGCACTTTTGATGTTACCCTTACTGCATTTTTAAACGGTGATTCAGTTTCTGTAACAAAACCAGTGACAATCACTGCCTTTGACATTCAGATAACCGTACAATCAGATACTACTTTTTGTCGTGAGGATTTCCCCCCCTCCATACGGATCAAACGGCACCGCCAGTGTAGTTGCTCAGGTTAGTGGTACCCCTACCAGCGTAATCTGGTCAAATGGTGATACAGGTAACACATTAACGCCTGATTCATCCGGCTACTATTATGTAATAGCCACGGATGCTTCAGGTTGCTCCACACATGCAGGTGTTACCGTCAATACCTATGGTGAAGATGAACAGCGCGCTAACGTCTGGTACTTTGGCAACAATGCAGGAATTGACTTTAATCCACTACCTGATGACCCGGTCGCTCCAATCCCATTTGGCAATGCCAGCATTTATAACGGAGGAAACCAAATGCAGGCCCCGGAAGGTTGTGCTATTTATTGCGATCGTAATGGTCAGCCTCTTGTGTATTCGGATGGAGTAGATGTATTTGATGGTGAAGGGAATCAGCTTACCGGAGCCACTCCGGCGGATAAGCTCGGCGGTGATCAAACTGCTACGCAGTCCGTTTTGATTATACCATTTCCTGGGGATGAAACATTGTTTTACATCTTTACAACTGAAGAGGTCTACGGAACAGGGACTTACGACCTAAAGTATACTGTATTTGACCTGAAAGATGAAAGCAACGGCACAAAAGGTGCCTTGGTCAGGACTGCAGATGGTAACCTGACTACAACCATTTGCTCAGGTGTAACCGAAAGAATAACAGGAAACGACGGTTGGCTTATTGCTCATGATTTTGGGAACAACAACTTCAAGGCTTTCCCAATTGATGGAGATGGTATTGGCAATCCAATAATTTCCAGTGTAGGATCCTCCCACGATACTGACCGGGAAAGTGAAGGCTACATGATCTTAGGGCCTGGAGATGTACTGGCCGTTGCCCTGTCAGAGTCTGCCAATGAAAACTACATTGAGCTGTTTGATTTTGTAGACAGCACAGGTGTTATTAATGAAATTATTCAGCTCGACTTTAACAATCCTGCCCCTATAAGCGCAGGTGTTAATAATGTCACTGCCCCTGCAAGTGTAAGCGGACAGGTCTACGGTGTTGGCTTCAGCCCTGATGGAAGAAATCTTTTTGCCACTCTACAAGGAGCATCCGAAAGTCATATTTACTGGTGGCCAATCGACTCTACAACGACGACTTCAAATACGACAGATCCCAGTTATATCCAGGATTCAGTTCGCTACGTATCGGGATCAAACTTATTGCTGGGAGCTTTACAGGCAGGGCCTGACGGCACCTTATACATTGCTCAAGACGGACAAGGCTCGCTAGCCACCATTACAAATCCCAGCCTAAGCATAGGCCAGGTACCTGTTATAAATGGGTTTGGGCTATCTGCGGGCACTACCAGCCGGTTGGGATTACCCAATTTCATTCAAAATATCGGTTCACCTGCAAATGGAGCCAGTATGCAGGTAATGAGTGGTTGCTCCGGAGAATCTCTGACTGTAAGCATTCTCAATGCTCAAAATCTTGAGAGTTACTACCTCAATATTTATAACCAGAACGACCTGAACACCATTGTCAGAGGCACAATAGTTTTGGATCAGGACAACCCGGATTTTACATTCGTACTGGATGAACCAGGAACTTATGTGGCAACCGTTACTATAGACCCTGAATGCTCCGGTTTCAGCAATACTAATATGACACCTCAAACCTTCGTAGTTAATCCACTGCCTGATTTTGACCTTGCGGTTGTGAGCAGACCTTCTGATTGTGGACGTAATGATGGCGTAATATCCGTAAGTTTTACTTCCTCAGGAGATATCAGCTACTCTGTTAGCGGGCCGGTTTCCTATTCAGATACTACGGTAACGGCCCCTGGCACTTTTAATATTGGTGGTTTGTCGGCCGGTTTTTATACCGTAACAGCCAACTTCCTAGCTACCGGTTGTAGTGATACCAGAACAATTTCGTTAAACGATGACACAGGATATGATCCAGATGACCAACAAGTGAATACTAAGTGTAGCAATGCAGAAGGAGAGCTAAACATCACCTTCTCTCCTACATCTGCAGCACCTGCTTCCTACAACTGGAGATTACTCACTCAGGGTTCAAATATACAGGTAGCCTCAGGTACCGAAGCAGATATTCCATTTCAATTCATTTCAACGGGTGAGTACTATTTAGAAATACGAGAAGGACTATGCATAACTACAGCGATAGTATCTGCTACACCGCCAGAGTCTGACATTCTGAGAGGTATACCAACTGATTTTGCAGTGTGTAACGAAACAGTTGCTAGGGTTCCGTTTATTACAGATAGTAAACAAAATCTAGTTGTTACTCCAACAATGGAAGTGGATTATGAAGACAGCGTTATTTTGATAACTGAACCTGGAACCTATACAATTACCGCTATTGGTGATGGCGATCAATTATGCGATGACACTCATGTAGTGACCGTTTCATTTGCAAACTCCGACCCTATTCCTTTTGACTCGCGATATGCCATTTGTCCCGAGGACCCGTTGGTATCCAATACTTTTGTTACCATCCCTACCCCTGGATTCTCCAGTGTCGAGTATTTCGATGAAGACGGTAATCCTCTACAAAACGGGAATGGATATAACATCTTCGCAGATAGCATACAGGTATTTGTTACGGGTGTTGTCAATGTGCGTATGACAAATGCCTTTGGTTGTGTGACCGAGGCCGAGTTTAATGTAGTAGAAGACTGTAAGGCCAGGATAAATGCTCCTAACGCATTTACTCCTAATGGAGATGGTCGAAACGATTCCTTCCTGGTATTCCCGGTATTAGTTTCTCCTGACGATTTCCAGATCTTCATTTTCAATCGCTGGGGAGAAATGGTCTTCCAGTCATCAGACCTGAATTTTGAGTGGAATGGTGGCTACGACAATGATCCGAGCAGACCTTTAACAGGAGGCACATACGCTTACCGTGTAGAATTCAAAAGTGTAATTGAAGGCAGGGATGATTTGCAGGAAATGCGCGGTGGTGTAACTTTGATCCGATAAATTTGTTTAAGTAAACAAAAAGCACCAAAACAGTAAATCAGGTGCATTAAACAATTAATTAAAAATGAAAAAGATAAAATTAGGAATAGCATTTATTGTCTTGTTGAGCGCTTTTGCTTTCACTCATGCTGATTTTTTGAATACCTCCATTAAAATTACTGTCCGGAATGAACTAGGCAACCTGGAAGAAGGGGTATCTGTACAACTATTTCCTACTGAAGAAGATTACAGAAACGAAACCAATCCTGTAACCGAAAAGCAAATGACCGATAGCAAAGGTCAGGTAAAGTTCAGGGACCTGGAGCCAAAAGTATATTTTGTAAATGCCGTTAAAGGTGATAAAAACAACATTGGCGCAGGTGTGCAGACAGACACACTGATTGAAGGAAAAATGAACAAGGTAACTATCATCATAGAATAAATGCACAGGCAAGACCTGATCAATAAACTTAATAACTACAGCCCTGAATTCGAAGCGGAAAAAGAATTCAGGGCTTCGTTTTTATCTTTTGTAAAGCAGAACCCTGAGTGCTTTGAAAGGTCGCTGGATGAAGGACATGTTACCGGGTCTGCATGGATAATCAACAAAGCGGGAACCAAAGCCCTCCTTACACATCACCACAAGCTCAACCGCTGGCTCCAACTTGGCGGGCATGCGGATGGCGACCCTGATATCATCAATGTGGCCACTAAAGAAGCTCAGGAAGAGTCTGGGTTGAAATCCATCAGGCTGGTAAGCAAATCTATTTTTGACATTGACATACATACCATACCCGCCCGAAAAACCGATCCCGAGCACTTACACTATGATGTCAGGTTTATTTTCGAGGCAGATGAAAATGAATCTCTTATAGTAAGCAGTGAATCAAAAGATCTGGCCTGGGTAGAATTGGATAAACTTGAGGATCTGGTGAAGTCAAATGATAGCATTGTGCGTATGATGCAAAAAAGTAAGTCGGGTATTCGGTGACCAGTGTTTTAGTAATCGGTGACTGGTGAATTGTGTCAAAATCATGCATTGGGAAATAACACCGCAAAAAAAGAAAAGGTCCTGCTCAACAGGACCCCTTCAACCTTAAAATTAACTGTAATAACACTAAAAAACCATGAAAGATGATTACCTACGTCATCATCCAAGTTAGTAATCCGATCTACACTAAAGACGAATTATAGTTATAACCAGATTGCTGACATTAAAGTTTAGATTTGAAAATGTTTTATCAGAGAAGGTTATCTGGAGGCCACTAGTAGTAAAATAAAGCTAATAATTACAATCCAAAACATATATGGATCCAAGATAGGGACTATAATAATAGCTTTGGCTCTTAGTGCCCACAGCACAATTAAAATAATCGAGACTATCTTAAGGGTTGATCTGGTTTTATTGCTCATATCATTGTCGGTTATTGTTTACAGGTAAATATATAAATTTATAAGTTCCTCTTCCATACAGCCGAAAATTAATACTTTTGCAGTTCAATTTTTGAAATATGGCAGTTATTGGTACAGACATAAACGAAGCTAAATCTATTCTTGAGAGCAGTGAACTGGTAGCCATCCCTACGGAAACAGTGTACGGTCTGGCTGGAAATGCTTTTAACACCGAAGCCATTGCCAAAATTTTCGAGGTGAAAAACAGGCCCTCTTTTGACCCGCTTATTGTACATACATACTCACTGGATCAGGTTAAAAATATTGTAAAAGAGCTGCCCAAAAAGGCCTTGTTACTTGCTGAAAGGTTCTGGCCCGGCCCTTTGACATTGCTTCTTCCCAAACAAGCCATCATCCCCGATCTTGTCACATCAGGTATGGATACCGTAGCAGTGCGCATCCCCAACCAACCTTTAACCATGCAGTTATTGCAATCCCTGGATTTTCCGCTGGTGGCTCCAAGTGCAAACCCCTTTGGCTATGTAAGTCCCACATCGGCACAACATGTTGATGATCAACTTGGTGAAAAAATTGAATATGTGCTGGATGGCGGTCCGTGCCCTGTCGGAATAGAATCTACCATTGTAGGGTTCGAAGGGGATGAAGCTGTCATTCACAGATTAGGCGGGCTTAGCAAAGAGAAGATCGAAAGCATTATCGGCAAGGTGAAGCTCATGCCTCACTCCTCCTCTAACCCCAAAGCCCCCGGCATGTTGAAAAGCCACTATTCCCCTGGTAAAAAGGTGATCGTAGGAAGTCTCGATACATTGGTCAAAGAATATGGGAAAGTCCGCACCGGCATCATCAGTTTCACCCGTTCTGTTGAAGGTATAGTGCCCGAGCACCAAATGATACTGGCCCCCGATGGTGACCTGACCACCGCTGCGAAAAACCTGTTCTCTTCACTACGGTTACTGGACAAAAAGGATATAGATTACATTCTTGCAGAACCGGTGCCTGAGCACGGCCTTGGCCTCGCCATCAATGACCGCCTGAAAAGGGCAGCTGCCAAATAATCCCTGTACGCTAACTAACCTTATCATCACCAGCTATGAACTGGAACAACATAACTTAAAAACAATCAGGTTAGTTAGGCAGTTTATGATATAATTTTAGATATTTACGCCTTTAAAAAATCAGCCTATGAGAACTATTGATGACATTAACTTTAAAAACAAAAGAGCCTTAATAAGAGTAGATTTTAATGTGCCCTTGAATGACAAATTTGAGATCACGGATGACACCCGCATCAGGGCCGCAGTGCCCACCATAAAGAAAATACTTAGCGATGGAGGTTCAGTAGTGTTAATGTCCCACCTCGGAAGGCCGAAAAGTGGCCCTGAGGATAAATTCTCATTGAAACACCTGATCAAAGACCTCTCTGAAAGATTCGGAACCGACGTAAAGTTTGCTCCTGATTGCATTGGAGAAGAAGCTGAGTCTAAATCATCAGGCTTGCAGCCCGGTGAAATATTACTGCTTGAAAACCTGAGATTTTACCCCGAAGAAACAAAGGGGGATGAAGGTTTTGCAAAAAAACTAGCTGCGCACGGAGATATTTATGTGAACGATGCTTTCGGTACAGCCCACCGTGCACATGCGTCTACCAGCATTGTAGCTCAGTTTTTTGATGAAAAAGTTTGCGGTTACGTAATGGCTGCAGAGATTGAAAACGCCCAAAAGGTACTCGACAAAGCCGATAAGCCTTATACTGCCATCATGGGTGGTGCGAAGATCTCGGATAAAATATTGATCATTGAAAAACTATTGGATAAAGTTGACAACCTGATTATCGGCGGTGGTATGTCATATACATTCTTCAAAGCCATGGGTGGTGACATAGGCTCATCACTTGTAGAAGAAGACAAATTAGATCTTGCTAACGAGCTGATCAAAAAGGCGAAAGAAAAGGGAGTAAACCTTGAATTGCCTTTCGATTCAGTAATTGCTGATAAGTTTGATAACAACGCCAAAACTGACATAGTACGGAATGGCGCTATCCCTGATGGCTGGATGGGACTGGACATAGGCCCACAGGCTCGTGAAGTTTTTGCAAAGACCATTAAAAGCTCAAAAACCATACTTTGGAATGGCCCTATGGGTGTGTTTGAAATGTCGAACTTCGCTAAAGGAACAACTGGCATTGCCGAAGCCGTGGTTGAAGCCACTGAAAAGGGAGCATTCTCTTTGATCGGTGGTGGTGACTCTGCCGCAGCCGTTAACCTGCTTGGTTATGGCGACAAAGTTTCTTACGTATCTACAGGTGGTGGTGCATTGCTTGAATACATGGAAGGCAAAGAATTACCGGGTGTAAAAGCTCTGGAAGATTAAGATCCTTTAAAATATAATGGCGGGTTTTCTCGCCTGATCTTTAAGCCTCTGCAAGCAATTGACAGAGGCTTTTTTGTGCTGATTAATAATCCTTCTTTAACTATCTATTGGCTGGCTACACCTTCTCCAGCCTCCACTGATCATCATACCTCAGTTCTCCGCTGTCAATCATCTCACGAACCAGGTTGAGAAACATCTCTTTTTCCGATGGGTTAATATTTTCCATAAGCTCCTCAACTGTAAGAGGCCCTTCTCCAGTCAGGTGCCTTACCTGTAAGCGGTAGCCTTCAATATCATGGTCTTTGTCATCATGTTTTTTAGTCAGGCATACATCGCAAATACCGCAGTTTTCAAAGGTACTCTCGCCAAAGTAATCCAATATTAACTGCGTACGGCAGGTATCTTCATGCTTTACGTAGTTGATCATGGCCTCCATCTTTTGCCTGGCAGTTTTCTCCCGCTCTGCCAGCCGTGCCCTGTCGAGTTTCAGGGTAGTGCTATCCTGGCGTGGCACGGTAAAGATCACCTGGGGTTTCTCTTTTCTTTTGTCATAAGTCAGTATTCCCTGGTCATCCAACCGCTCCAGGGCTTTGATGATTTCTTTTTCAGTAGTCTCCAACACCTTCGCCAGTTGAGCTTCTGATATTTTTACAAAATTGCTAAACACCTCTCCTCCATAGATCCTCAATAATGCCTTAATGAAGAAATCATATTTGGCATTGGCGATCTGAAATTCATACAAAGCACGATTATCAACCGTAAAATGGAGCTGGGAAGGGTTGTAAAAACTCTCGTTAAACTGGATCAGCCCTTCTTCTTCCAGTTTTTTGAGGGAATAGTAAACTTCCATATGGTGGATTCCGTAATGATCGGAGAAATCCTGTATATCAAAATCAAAGCTCTGCCCAAGGCCACTGCCAACAGCCATTTTGTAGAAGTTGGCAAGGCATTGATAAACTCTTTTAATGCTTTCTATTGAAGGATGCTGCTGATCCAGCTGGGCTTTAAGGTCATCTATATCGGCCTCCTCGTAAATGACGACCGCAAAAGCTTTCTGCTCATTCCTTCCGGCCCTCCCCGCTTCCTGGTAGTACGACTCCAGGTTTTGAGGAATGTCCATATGCACCACTACCCTAACGTCGGGTTTGTCTATACCCATACCAAAGGCATTGGTGGCCACCATGATCCGTTTCCTGTCCTTGATCCAGTTGTCCTGCTTATTCGTACGCTCTTCATGGGTAAGGCCGGCATTATAAAAGTCTGCAGAAAAGCCATGTCGTAAAAGGAATGCAGCTATTTGCTTTGTTTCTTTACGGGTACGGGTATATACTATCGCTGTTCCTTTAACATTCCTAAGCACTTCCAGGAGTTTTTTGTCCTTATCTTCTACTTTGCGTACTGCATAGGACAGGTTGTAGCGGGCAAAACTTTTTTGAAATACGTTATGCTTTTTAAACAGCAGTTTATCCTGAATATCATCCCTTACCTCCGGTGTGGCGGTAGCCGTAAGCGCTATAATGTTTACCTCAGGTATCAGCGGGCGTATTTCTGCAATGGTTAAATAAGCAGGTCTGAAATCATAGCCCCACTGGGATATACAATGAGCCTCATCTACGGCCAGCAGGCCAACGTTCATTTTTTGTAGGCGTTCTTTAAAAATATCTGTTTGCAGACGCTCCGGTGAAAGGTACAGGAATTTTACATCCCCATAAACGCAGTTATCCAGCTTAATATCGATCTCAGACCGGCTCATGCCTGAAAAAATAGCCTGGGCCTTAATCCCTCTTTTATTCAACTGCTCGACCTGGTCTTTCATTAAGGCAATCAGCGGAGTAACAACGACGCATAAACCTTCTCTGGCCATGGCAGGTACCTGAAAACAAATGGATTTCCCTCCACCTGTGGGCAATAATGCAAGCACGTCATCTCCCAGCAGTACGGCATTCACCACCTCTTCCTGCACTTCCCTGAACGCATCGTAGCCCCAGTACTTCTTGAGTATATTTAAAGGTTGTTCTACTGCATCACTCATCCTTTGAAATTACATTTTTTATATTGTTATAATTTCTCAAAATCCATTATATATCCGACCCAAAGAAACAAAGCCTCAATGACACAGACAATAGGCTATTATAAAATGAGAAGAGGTCGTCTTTTAGGACGACCTCTTTTTCAGCATGAGTTTTATCGTAATTATCACTTTGCAGTTTGCAAAAGCTTAACTCCGGTATCTCCCAAATGCCGGGTTAGTATTTTTTTATACGCTACAGAATTAGTATAACCTCCATTTGCGCTAAAAAACTCCTCCATCAAAGGTTGCCAGTCACTGTTCATTGGTAATATAAATCCAAATTGTTCAGAGGCCTGGTCTCCTATGGGATGTCTTTTGAGAGGGTGTTTCCTTTGTACAGCATCAAGGTAAAAAGCCAGGTCCAGGTACGAAAATGCTTTCGGGTCTGACAGTACCTTATCCAGAGTTTCAGGGCTGGAGGCTGCATAGGCTATTTTCATTTCCGGGTAGTACTTACTTTTAAGATCCTGAATCCTCTTATCATTCAATGTGCCTTTAGCCGTATAAGCGGTAAGTCCTTTAAATTTTGTTGATATTTCGTCAAGGCTATTGAGCGTAGGTACACTTTTTTGGGTGATCAGAATAGCAAAATTTGTAATAAAAGGAGGACTAAATCTGATCTCCCTTTTCCTGCCATCTGTAATGGTGATATTCCCAAGCCCGAAAACACCATCTCTGCTTGTTTTTACCTGATTGTACATGCCGGTGAAACTGCTTCCATCGCCAACGAACTTACTGCTTAGTTTCACACCTTTTGTTTCGTTTACGTACTGAATAAAATCATTCATAATATCTACACAAATACCGGTCAATTGACCTGAGGCATCCTTATATACAAAGCCGGGTGTTTCTACATAAGCGAATGAAACAGTACCCGTGCCTGCTCCCTGGACTTTCTTCCAGGAATCGCCGCTATACTGCGCCATAAGTGGTAATGACCATGCAGAGAAAAGCAAGATAATAAAAAGGGTTAGTCGTTTGGTTGTCTTCATAATTTTGGTTGGTTAAAAACCCAAATTAAACACCCTTCTGCATTTTTGCCTATTAAACCATCTGCGAATAAAGACTTTTTATATCTTTTCCAATAAACACCTTATAAAAGATATAAATATTACCATTTTACTTCTTCTTTACTTAAAAAAGCTGCTATCCCTCGCTGGCAGTCTTCACTGGCCCTGGCCTTCGCATTCATCTCCGCCGCATATTGTAAACCTTCTTCCAGTGACATGGCCTGTACTTCAGCTATCATTTGCTTGGTAAAAGCCATTGATTGTTTACTGTTCTTGCTTATCAGCATTTTAGCAAATTCTTCTACTACCTCCTCCAGCTCAGAGGCTGAGACCACTTTATTTACAATTTCGTAAGCCCTGGCCTCATCAGCGGTAATCAACTCACCGGTAAGCAACAATTCTTTGGATCTCATCTCGCCAATCTTCCTGAGTAAAAAAACTTTTACAATAGCAGGTATAAAACCAATTCTGACTTCGGTATAACCAAACTTGGCCTCTGGCACCGTAAATGCGAAATCGCAAACTGAAACCAATCCACACCCGCCTGCAATGGCATGTCCCTGAACCTGTGCAATAACTACTTTATCCAAAGTGTAGATCTGGTAAAACAATTCCTTGAGATGGTTGGAATCCTCAAGGTTCTCTTCATAGGTGTTTGCCTGAAGTTGCTGAAGATACCCAAGGTCAGCTCCTGCGCAAAATGCTTTCCCATTGGCCCTAAGCACTACAACCTTTACACCATCATCCTGCGATGCTTCAGTGAAAGCTTCCTTAAGCTCCGTAACCACTTCAAAGCTAAGAGCATTACGCTTTTCAGGGCGGTTCAGTGTAATGTATCCAATTTGTCCTTTTTTGCCGTATTCTATAAATTCCATATGTCGAAATATTTTAGTTGAGTTCCAGTTCGTAAGCACCATTATCATACACAGAGTAATAGGGTAAAGCCAACTCCTCTGCCTCCTTTCTAAATCGCTTTGCCTGATACCAAGACAATGATCCGTCCAGAATAATCCTTTTGAAAAGAAAGTTATCCTGAATCCATGCCAGGTCTTTATCAAAGCTTTTACATACAAGCACATAATCCACCTTAAATGTTTTTTTCAGCTTTGTTAATTGGGGAACAGGCTCGCTCAGCATTGCAAAGCTACTACCTCTAAACCAGGCCAGATGAACATTATTTACCACCTTTATCCATCCAACCTGCTCATGGTGCAACCAATGCATACGTGAGATGCCTGAAAGCAAATGATTAGGTTCAACGTGAAAGTCAACCTTACGGTCAGTCATTTCAAAATCAGGATCAGTGTATAAATAAGAGTCTCCCTGAACCATAAAATCAACCGCCGTATGTCCGTTGATTTTATAGATCGTAACTTTATCAGTGGTGGCAAACAGTCCGGCAGCATGTGATATACTAAAAGCCAATGAGAATATGACGGCAGACCATGCGTAACGCAGTTTTTTATAATGGAAGAAAATCAAAAAGGAGATAATGATACCAAACACCAATACAGCTTCGAGTCCGGTAAGGCTGATGTTAGTAATTTGGGAAAATGGGAATTTTCTGATGGCAAGAATGCTTTCGTTCATCCCGTAAACCCACCATTTTAAAAGCCACCCTAAAGCCGCTGAAAGTGCAGGCATAAAACTTAGTGCCAAAACACCGAGCCCCATACAAAGCACGCCCATAGCTCCGGGGATAACCACGATATTGGATAAAAAAAAGTAAGTTGGAAACTGGTGAAAATACAGCAAGCATAAAGGCGCAGTTGCCAACTGGGCAGCCAGTGCTACCGAGGTTATTGCCCATAACTTATCCAAAACCAATTGATCAGGCACATAAAGATTATAAATCCGTGGCTGAACATACACTATACCCAACACAGCAAGGTAGGACAATTGAAAACCAAGTGACATGATCAGGAGTGGATCATACATCAGGATGCAGAAAGCTGAAATTGCAAGTGTATTGTAAATATTGGAATCACGACCCGTAGCCTGACCTATGATCACGAACGTAAACATCGTTACTGCCCGCAAAACCGAAGGCGACAGGCCAGTGAGCAGGGCATAAAACCAAAGAATAAGAATGCATATGCCTGCCACAATCCACCTTCCTCGAGCGGAGGTTTGGAACCTGCTCAGCACGAAGAAGATAATGCCATAAATAATCCCGACATGAAGCCCTGAGACAGCCAGCACGTGCGTAGCCCCTGAAGCGGCATAGGCCTTTTGAGTGTCGTCATCAAGATCGTCCTTTATGCCCATCACCAGTGCCTGAACAATGCCCAATTCGCGGTTTGAATCTACATTTTCCGCAAGTACACCTGCAGCCCAGGCCTTAGCCCAAAATGCAAAAGCAAATACAGGGTTCTGCGTATTTCCTACAACCTGAAAGTCTCCTTCCCTTAGATAATGTTGATGATAAATATTTTTGAAGCTCAGGAACCTCTTGTAGTCAAATTCACCGGGATTCTGTGGTGGTTTGATAGCTCCCGGCTTTCCTTTGACAAGCAGTTGATCTCCGTATTTTAACTGCCGGCTTTTATCAATGTACAGATAGATCTTGCCTGAGCTTTGTAACCACTGGTCGCCCTTCTTAACACCTTTTATCTCTGCCTCAAACTTTATGGTTTTTGCCCGCTCTTCTCCGGGATTTTGCAGAGTAACAAGATAGTAGGACGTTTCACCTATATGATGAATGATGTGACCCGCATTCCTCGTCTCATCAGCATAACTTACTCTTAAATAGCCTAACATGGCCATTGTAAAAAAGCCAACTATCGCAATAAAGTGATTATTTGAAAAGAAGCTTTTCTTAAGCAGGAAGAAGATAAGCCCATAAAATAATATCATTGCAAGGCATATCAGGAACAGTCCTGTAAAATTCAAGATACCACCAAAATAAATGCCCGCCAGTATGCCGGCAATAAAAAAAGCAGTAACTCTGACGAATGCATATGGTATCCAGCGTAACACGCCCGAAGATAGTTTTTTTGAAGGCAAGCCACAAGGCTGGAAGTTGATATTGGGAGGTGAAAGTTTGAGGTTTGAAGGATGGAAAGATGGAAGAGTGGCAGAATTGAGGACTCTATCCAGGTCAGGCACTCGCTAATCGGCTAGAAATAACAGCGATCTGAACGGTTGTCCTAAGCAGAAAGACCGGAGACCGAAGTACCAACGGTAAGGAGTAAACGGTGGGCAGTAGTCGGCAAACAGTGTGTTATCAGTAATCGGTGAGAGGTGATCGGTGAAAAAAGCAGGCAATTGCCAAAAGGCAGCAGGTAACTTGCGCTTTGCAAAGCCAGCAGAGATAGCCCATGAGTAGTTTAACCGGTAACTGGCAAGCCAGTAAATGTCACTCAAAAGTGCATTTTCATTCCCTCATGGGAGGCCACAAAGCCGAGGGCTTCATAAAATTCAATGGCTTCGGGCCGCTGTTTGTCTGTGGTGAGTTGCAGCAGGTGCGCACCTCTGTTGCGTGCTCTGTCTATGGCATACTCAAATATTTTCTTGCCATAGCCCTTTCCTCTGTAGCCGGCCTCCACCCTTACACCTTCTATCTGCGCCCTAATACCGCCCTGGTAAGTCAGGTACTGGATAAAGGTGAGTTGAAAAACACCAATAATTCTCCCATCTTCTTCTACTACCGTCAGTTCCTGGTGAGGGTCTCTGGCAATATCAACAAATGCCCTGACGTAACTTTGAGGCAAAGGCTCCTCAAAACGTTCTCTTTTAGAGCCAAGTTCGTCATCCGCAAGCATTCTGACGATGTCTGTGAGATCATCCGATGTAGCCAGCCGATAGGTGATTTTTTTATCCAATTTCCCTTACCATTTTCTGGTGTTCGATATTGCACTCCATGAAGCGGTCACCTTCAGGCTTGAAACCAAACTTATGATAAAGTGCCATTGCTGTAAGCTGAGCGTTGAGATACAGCTTTTTACCTGCGACATCGGGCTGAACAGCGATATGCTCCAATACACTTTCTACCAAAAGTGCTCCAATTCCCCTGCCACGATAAGCTTTCTTTACGGCAAATCGTTCCAGTTTAATACCTTCCTCGGTGGTTCTCCAGCGTGCTGCACCACACGGCACATCTCCATAATGGGCAACAAAGTGATGTGATTCGTCTTCAAAAATATCAAACTCTTCGTCACGAGCTACCTGTTGCTCATTGACAAATACTTCTTCCCTGACCCTGAAGGCCTGTTTTAATAGCTTATTGCTATCAGCGAGTTGAACGGTTACCATTTTCTGTTTCCTTTTTTTCATGATCATCATAGGCAGCTATGATGTCTTTTACTATTTTATGCCTCACTACATCTTTGCCTGTAAGCTCTACAAAACCGATGCCCTTAACGGGACGAAGTATCTTAATTGACTCTATCAAACCAGACTTTTGCTTCTTAGGCAGGTCTATCTGCGAAGTGTCACCGGTAATGATAACCTTCGAGTTAGGTCCCATTCTGGTCAGGAACATCTTGATCTGCATCGGTGTTGTGTTCTGCGCTTCATCAAGCAGTATAAAGGCATTATTAAGTGTTCTTCCCCGCATATATGCCAACGGGGCAATTTCAATAATATTATTTTCCATATAGTACCTCAGCTTCTCCGAAGGCACCATATCAAATAGCGCATCATAGATGGGCCTGAGATAAGGATCCAGCTTCTCTTTAAGATCTCCGGGTAGAAAGCCCAGTGTTTCTCCAGCTTCCACGGCTGGCCTGGTAATAATGATCTTCTTTACCTGTTTGTTCTTGAGTGCTTTAACGGCCAATGCCACCGAAATATACGTTTTACCGGTACCGGCTGGCCCCAAAGCAAAAACCAGGTCATTTTCTCTAACCGCATATACCAGCTTCTGTTGATTGATGGTTTTCGGTTTTATCGTAAACCCACGCGTACCATAAATCAGCACTTCTTCTTCGTCAGGAAGCTTCTCTTCAGCTTCTTTGGCAAGGTAAGTCTGCACATTATCTTCGGTCACTTTTCCGTACTTGTGATAATGTTCTATAAGCGAGTTTAATATATCATTGATTTTGAGAATTTCTGTAGTGCTACCCTTGATCCGGATCTCATTGCCACGCGACACAATTTTGCTCTTTGGGAAGGCTGAAGCTACTTCTGTGATGTTTTTATTCTGTACTCCCAGGAAGTCTATAAGGGAGATATTTTCCAGCGTAATGACTTTCTCTACCAAATGCTAATTAATTTAAAATGGAATTTTTAATGGTCAAATTTTAACTAATTTTGCCCTAAACAAAAATACGTAATAACAACGGCCGTTCAAAACAGGAAGTTCAGATTTAATAACCATAACATTGATGTAATGTTGTTATTAAAATTGAACTTGCGGCACAAAAACTCATCACTGCTTATATGGCTATAATCACATTTTTATCTGACTTTGGAGAAAGTGATCATTACGTGTCAGCCGTTAAAGCAAAAATTCTTTCCATCAACCCTGGCATCTCTGTTGTAGATATCAGTCACCAGATAGCTTCCTGTGATATTGCTCATGCTGCGTATGTACTCAAAGCCGTTTTCCGGGAATTTCCCAAAGGCACTGTGCACCTGGTAGCAGTGAATACCTCCGGGCAGCCCGGGGACAAATACATTGCCATAGAACTTGAAGGCCATTTCTTTATAGGTACGGATAACGGATTATTTGGTTTGATCAGTGATCAGGAAGCCCGGTTTAAGGTGGATATTAATTCAATCTCACCTGTAAAATCTACCTTTCCGGCCAAACAGGTATTTGCTCCTGCCGCTGCAAAACTGGCCAGTGGTAAGGCACTGCAGGATTTGGGTTCACCGCTTAAAGAATACAAACGCATGCTTGGAAGGCACCTTAAAGCAAATAAAAAGCAGATCGTTGGCAACGTCATCAGGGTAGATCATTATGGCAACCTGATCACTAATATTGACAAAACTACTTTTGACATTCTTAGCAAAGAAAAAGGCTATAACATTACGTTTGGCCGAGAAAACAGTCGCCGGATAGTGGACAATGTAAATGGCGCTGATGCGGGAGATGTATTTATAATTTTTAACGATCAGGGGTATATGGAACTGGGCATTAACCAAGGCATAGCTTCCGAGCTGCTGGGCCTGGACTATGACAGTCCCGTGATCATCAATTTTGACGAATAACATGCTTATAAGAATAGTACGAATGACCTTCCGTGAGGAAGAAGTAGATAATTTTCTCAAGGTATTCAACACCAGCAAACAAAAGATCCGCTCCTTCCCCGGATGTAATCATTTGGAACTGCACCAAGACTACAACAAAGGCAATGTCTACGTCACTTACAGCCATTGGGATGACGAAGATGCCCTCAACAACTACCGCCATTCCGACCTCTTCAAGAGCGTATGGTCCGAGACAAAGGTGTTGTTTGCTGATAAGCCAATAGCTTATTCGCATAGGGAAGTGATGATAGTTTAGGTTCAGTTTTTATTTGTTTCCGGTTTTTCCATGAAGAATGGTACAGTGCAAAAGTTTTAAAGATGGTGAGGTTCTATTATTCTACAACACTGATTACCAAATACTCTAACTGCCAGGATAAGTCAGCTGATCACCGATAAAGCTCCAACCCCTCTTTCAAAATAGCCTCAATAACGTCCACAGGCAAATCACTCTCCGCTTTGACCCTGAATATTTTCATTCTGGCACGTGTGCCTTTTTCCAGTTGTGGATGACTGAGATGCTTTCCTTCTACCATCAGGATGTATGGCTCATCAGTCTTTTTATCTGTCCAAAGGTAGCAAAAATGCTTTTTCCCATGGCAGAAGCAGGGCATCCCATACTTGCGCGTTTCTTTAATGTTGTCATCTTGTTTAAGGATTATTTCTCTCAAAGCAAGCAAACAGCCCCGGGTTGGCTCCTCTTTGTCCAGGTAATATTGATCAAGTTCTCTGAGCATGATTTAACCTATATTCCGCAATTCATGTTAGTGAATTGAATTACACATCGATAAACTTAGTAATACCAAAAATAAAGAAAGCTTCGGCTCCTTCATTCATTTTTGTTAATTAATGGTAATTTGTAACTATGTCACCCGAAAGTGCAGGTATATTGATGTACAGAATACACAATAGCAAGCCGGAAGTTTTTCTGGTTCACCCCGGTGGGCCTTTTTTCAAAAAAAAGGATGAAGGCTCATGGACTATTCCTAAAGGGTTGCCGGAAAAAGGAGAAGACCTGCACAAAGCTGCCCTGCGCGAGTTTGAAGAAGAAACGGGCATAAAGCCTGAGAGCAACTTGCTCCCTCTTGGTACTATAAAGCAAAAAGGAGGGAAAGTGGTACATTGCTGGGCAATGGAAGGCAATGTTAATGAAGGTTTTATGCATTCGAGCAATACATTTGTAATAGAGTGGCCTCCTCGATCTGGCAAGAAGCAAAGTTTTCCTGAAATAGATAAAGCTGAATTCTTCCCTATAGATCAGGCCATAATAAAAATTAATCCGGCGCAAGTGGCTTTAATTGAGCGCCTGCTACTTAAACTAGACCAATAACCAATACCTCGGCCTCATCAACGACTTTTAAAAGTATATAAATCTAAAAAGCCGATCATCTTGGACCGACTTTTTAGAATACAAGACTCAGCTGACAGTCTGGCAAGTATTAATCATAACCTCTCCAAAAACCCCACTCCTTCAAATACCCTGACGGGATTTCCCCGTTGAAGTGATAAGTGCTCACGCCATTGCTCATCTATCCTCTCCTGTATCTGATCAATATCGAGTTGGTTTAAGGCCAGTTTTATTTTCTCTATCGCTGCCTTTTTATTTTGCAACTGAGATTTTGAATCACTGGCAGTAGCAGTTATGCCGGATGGCTTGTGGGTTACTCTTACTGCCGTTTCCACTTTATTGCGATGCTGACCTCCCGGGCCGGATGCCCGGTAAGTATTGAAGACCAGGTCTGATTCTTTGTAGTCCTGATGTTCAGCCTCCACAAATAAACTAATGCCCACAAACCAGTTCTTTCTTTTATGAAATTTCCGGTAAGGGCTCTTACCTATCCATTGTACGGTACCCTCCCACTCCTCTGCTCTTTTCCTGGCCTCCCGGCCACTAATCTGGATCAGGCACGAGTTGAGCGTACCAGGCTCTGAGGCCAGACTCCTGCTTAAAGTTTTGCAAACCAAACCGGCTGCTTTAAAGTCTGAAAGTATGTATTTGAGCAACTGAGCCACCACCCAGGCACATTCTGCCGGCCCTCTGCCGGCAGATATCTGCATGTATATATTGTTTGTTTTTAAACTCATAATGTTAATTTTTGTCCATCCTCACAATTTTTGGCAAAAACTGGCCGATAACCTCAACCAGTTCCTTCTGGCTCTTCATCACCTCCTCGATGTTTTTGTAAGCTACAGGGGCCTCATCTGTCCCTCCTCCTATAAGAGTGACTTTGTGCTCGCTGAGTAACTTTTTCATAGCGCTGCCAGAAATAGACTCTCTGGCAGCTTGCCGTGACATCTTCCTTCCTGCGCCATGCGATGCGCTTTGCAAAGCACCCTCATGGCCCTTACCTCTAACGATAAAGCCCGGTGCGGTCATCGAGCCGGGTATGATTCCCAACTCACCTTCGCTGGCCGGAGTTGCTCCCTTTCGGTGAACAATCAGCTCTTCACCGTCCACCTGCTTTTCCTTCCATGCGAAATTGTGATGGTTCTCAATATTGACCACTGGCTTAATGCCCAAGTACTTACTTAAATGATAATGTATCTGATCATGACATGCCTTGGCATAGTCTCCTGCCAGAGTCATAGACAGCCAGTATTCCTGCCCTTCTTCTGTTGACAGATCGAGCCAGGCTAGATGCCGGGCACTTTTTGGTAGCAGGCACTTCTCCATAGCAATACCCATGTAGTGCTTAGCTATGGAAGCTCCCAAACCACGTGAACCGGAGTGTGACAACAAACCAATGTATTCTCCCGCAGGCAAGCCCAGCTCATTGTCCTGCTTCAAACTGACCAGCCCAAACTCCACAAAATGATTCCCGGAACCCGATGTACCCAATTGCTTGACGGCTTTTCCGTGAAGCTGCTTTAGAAGGCTCGTTGCTCCAAACTCTGCACGATCCAGTATTTCATGCTCCTGAGCAATACCCAGCTCACCTCCTGTACCAAAATTGGTTCTCTCTTTCAGTGCTGTTTTGAACTGATAGGCATGTTTTTGCAGGTATCTTGAGTTCAGATCATAGATACTGAGACTCATTCTACAGCCTATGTCCAGGCCTACACCGTAAGGTATCACAGCATTTTCAGTAGCCAGTACTCCGCCGATAGGCAGACCATAGCCCTGATGCGCATCAGGCATCATTGCTCCTTTTCTGGCAATGGGCAGCCTCATGGCCAGCTCCATTTGCTGATAGGCATTGCTGGTGATATGCTTTCGGCCAAATACATGAAACTGACCACTGTCTTTAAGCAGTGGTATTTCAGATTTCTCCTTCAGCACTTCCACAGGTTGAAACTCCCGGGCCAATACGCTCCAATGCTCGTGATCCAGATACTCTGTATAGCGTTGTTTTACATCATGTAGTAATGTTAATTGCTCCTCTTTCAAGGAATGTTTATAATGTTTTGAAATGATATCAACAGCCAAACTAATGGCCTGATTATTTGAATAATTAATTTTCCTAAGGTCTTTACCCTTTAGTTTACTCTTGCCCATAAAGCGTTTTGATAAACGAATAGAAAAGTGAGGGCAATGCTATGCCAGCACATTTCTGAAATAATTTAATTGAGATTGGCGACCGGAAATTTTGGGTATAAAAAAAGTCCTGATGGAAAAACCATCAGGACCGGATATATCTTTATCAGTAAGCTTTTGTTACTTAATCCGGTCTATAGTTCGATATGATAATATTGCACCAACATAATGCCTCCTTTCTTGATTAAGGATGAGAATGCAAAGGTATTATGATTTTATTGATGAATCCAAGGGAAAATTTGATTTTTTTGGTTGTTACGCTGGTATTTCAATTCCCAAAATTCATAGAGTTATTCAAAATTTATCATTTAATCGTCCTCTTAAACCTTTTCGTCACTATCAATACGACTCCATTCTTCGATGATGTCCCATAAAGCGCTTGCATCTTTATATCCCGCTTTTTGTAGCACACGATGCTGGAAACTTGTTCGAGAGTATATTTATTTAGTTCGGATCGATCCGTTTTTAGTCCATCCAAAATTATTAGGGGTGAAGGGTTGGGCGAAAAAGAAGAAAAATGAGCCCTGGCAACTTTAGTCGAATCCCATTTATATTCAAGCTGTTTATCTGTGGTTGAATCATATACATATTGGATATGATTATGTATAAGAGAATCAACATGTATGTACAGGTCACTTTCCTTTTGAGCGGAGCATGTCATATAAGATGAAAGAAGTACTATGGGTATCAACAACTTCATGCTTAATCAGAACCTTATTACATTAACTTAATAGCAAGCTTATTTTGACTGCTAAGTCTATCAGAACATTTACCTGATTTATTCAAAAAACAATCAAATCCGCTCAGTGCTTTGAGAACAATTGAGATCAGAATTAAAAGTTTTTAACTTTAGAGTCTGCCTTCCAAATACAGGACTGTTGTATTCAATTCTATCATCAAAAATTACGGCCTCAGTTGGAGGATCTATTGGAACTGAATCGATCATTCTCCCATTGAGGTCAACGGCCTCTGCCATTATATCATCCTCAATCAAAACATAGTTTGGCCTTCTGGTGATTAAAGGAGACCAATTAGAGCTTTCATGCCTAACCAACTTTTTAAATAATAAATCAAACGCTGCCCACTGATTGGTTGACTTAAAAAATAAAATATTTGTTTCTTCGATCCACAGAAAATCCGTCGGATCAATCTGATACTTCTCTTTCCAGTCAAACCTAAGTACAACTTTGCTAGAAAGCGCTAATTCTTCAATTATAACAAACGATACGGAAGAAATACCGTGTGAATGTTCAATCTTTTCAACACATAAAATGTCATAATATTCAGCATTTTCAGGTCTTATATCATTTTTAATTTTGAATATCATCACATTTTCTTTTAAGCTCTACCTCTAAGGCAGAGGTTCAGTTATCTGCAATTGCCTTTGAAAAATACTCCGGTATCAATTTCCTGATCTTATCCAGGGTATCACTTACGGATAGTTCGCTCATACCTCCTGCAGCATTGGCATGGCCTCCACCATTAAAATGTTCAGCCGCCAACACATTGACAGCATTTTCCTGCCCTTTCGAGCGAAACGAAATTTTGATAATTCCATCGCGTTCGGTAAACACGATAGCTACCCTCATGCCTTTTATGGATAATGCAGAGTTGGCAAGGCTATCAGTATCGCCTTTTTTGTAGTTGTATCTGGCAAGCTCCTCTTTGGATAAAGAAATAATAGCGACCTGATAATCCTCCATAATTTCCAATTTTTCACTCATGGCATAGCCTTGCAGTCTCAAGCGACTTACGGTGTTATTATCATTAAGATACTCATGGACCAGATGATGCTGTACGCCCGCAGCAAGGAGCTTGGCTAGCACTTCATGTGTTCTCGGCTTTACCGATGGAAACCGGAAAGTCCCCGTATCGGTAAGCATACCCAGATATAAAGGGGTGCCTATTTTTTCATCCAATAATTTCCCATGGCCCGATTCTTCAATCAAATCTACAATCAGCTCTGATGTAGACGAGGCAGACGTTTGTGAAACTACAATATCAGGAAATTCTTCCGGGTCAAGATGATGGTCAATCATCACTTTTTTGCCCGTTGCTGATTCTAATAATGGTTGCATATCCCCTACCCTGTTCACGGCGTGATAATCAAGGCAAAAGATCAAATCAGCTTCAAGAAAGGCCTCTGTTACCTTTTCAGGTTCTTGGGTCATCAGCAATATGGGCGAAGTATCCAGCCAGTATAAAAAATCGGGTGCCGGATCCGGATGACAAATCACTGCCTTTTTACCCAGTTTTTCTATAAAATGCAACAGCCCCAGCGAACAGCCCACAGAATCCCCGTCGGCAGATTTGTGGGATGTGATAACGATATGGGAAGCATTGCGTATTTCCTCTTCGATTTGTTTGTATATGTTCATCTGATGATGTTCCTTTTGTGATGATAAGAGTAATCAAGGTCAAGATAAAACCTGTACCTATAAAAAAAGCCTGAAGAGCTATCTTCAGGCTTTAGTACCCAGGGCCGGAGTCGAACCGGCACGACCGTGAAGTCATTGGTGTTTGAGACCAACGCGTCTACCAATTCCGCCACCTGGGCATTAATGAGTTGATTAGTTGGAACCGCTTTCGTTAAACGGGATGCAAAGATGTTTAAAGATTTCAAAATTACCAATAGTTGCCTAAAAATAGTGAGGAGATTTATTTGATCTCTTTATTTAAGCAATCTGACTAAAACCACCAAACAGAAACCTAAATCGATCTGGCAGATGAAAGCACGTTGCTTCCAGTGTCGGCCAGGCTAAAAATTCGACCTGATTCAGGTATTTCTGTCTTGAAATATTTTGTACTTATAATGTTAAAAACTGCGTCAACCCAAAGGTTATCAGCGTTTAAGCTTTCCGTGAAATTGAACTGCTCTCCGCCGTTTTTCAGAAACAAGTCGCGGTACTCCTCTCCTATTTCAAGGGTTGTTTCCAGACAATCAGCTACAAAGGACGGGGATACAACAAGCAAGTTTTTAACGCCCTTTTTGGTCAGCTCTTCAATCGTGGCATCGGTATAAGGCTTTACCCAGGGGTCTTTGCCCAGCCTGCTTTGAAAGGATGTCGTGTAATTGCCCGCACCCAGCCCAATACTTTTAGCGATGAGTTTTGAAGTTTGAAAACAGGCGCTTCGATAGCAATATGGTTGATATTCTTCGTTTTCACAATTACAGCCTGCATCGCAATAATCTGCCTCTGCCCTGATCCTGTCTAGGTGCCTCTCTGGTATACCATGATAGCTGAAAAGTACATGATCTGGCCGATGCTTGCCAATATCAGCTAACACTTTCATAGCAAAGGCATTGATAAATTCAGGGTGGCCGTGGTAGCTGTTGAGAAACTGGATGCTTGGTATCACCTGCCATTGAGAGACTACCTCCATCACTTTTTGGTTAACCGAACCGGTAGTGGCGGAGGCATACTGCGGAAAAAGGGGAAATACAATGATCTGGCCCACTCCCTTAGCCCGTAATTTTTCCAGGCCCACTTTTATGGAAGGGTTTTGGTAGCGCATAGCTAGTTCCACCTCTACATCCCAGGGACTGCTATCAAACTTTTGCAACAGCTTGTGCACCAGCACCAGGCCGTGGGTCAATAATGGAGATCCCTGCCCTGTCCATAGCTTTTTATATTCCCGGGCCACTTTGCGCGACCTAAATGGGGCGATGATGCCATTAACCAGCAAGAAGCGCTTCCAAAAAGGTAAATCTATTACCCTGCCATCCATTAAAAACTCCGTCAGGTATCGCTTTACCGCTCCATACTCCGGCGCATCCGGTGTACCCAAGTTTACCACCAACAACCCCGTTTTATTCATAATCTTGTATTTACTATTTCAATATTTTATTAAACCCTTAGGCTATCCCATTAAAAGCGTAGCCTGTTTTCTTATCATTTTCCTGCTCAGCGTTCGGATAATCGCCTGCTGTTCGTCACTACTGAGGCTAATGCTGATATGCTGTTTTAGGCTTTCTGCAACGGTCATTTCAGCCTCAGCTTTATATTTTCTAATGATTTTACGCTTCTCACCTTTCTCTGCCCAATCCATAAAAAGGTCAAGTTCCTGTTTAATAATGGCCTTCACCTTGGTTAGTGCGTCTGCCTGTAGCTGGTCAGTCCGGGAAATTTGCCCCGACACGTCGTCTATATTATAAAGGGTGGCTACAGTCCCTAATTCCGGATGCACATTCATAGGGAAACCCAAGTCTACAATCACCTGCCTTTGCTGAGTGATGATGGGCTGATGTAGCAGATACTGACGATTGCTAACTGCAGTGATTATAGCCTCAAAGTGGCCCAGCTGCCCGTCTTCTACCAGCTCCCAATCATAAGTCTCAAGATAGTGCCTTTGTGCCAGGTCTGCTGCTTTACTTGCTGTACGGTTGGCAATATAAACACCGCCAAAATTAAATTTGCTCAAATAACTGACCACATCCCGTGCAATCTCGCCCGCCCCAATAATCAACAATTTTTTATCCGGCAATGTCGATTTACCCAAGGCCTTTTCTATCAGCCTGAGTGAATAGTAAGCCGTAGAAGTGGAGCCACTCCGATAGTGTGATTCGTTGGCAATTCGCTTGTGGCTTTTAAATACGGCCTGAAACAACCTTTCCAGCAGTGAGCCCTGATGCTTTTGAGCCAGACAGAATTGGTATGCTTCTTTCACCTGCGAAATAATCTGCTTATCGCCCACAACAGCAGATTGCAAACCATTGGCCACCTGCATAAGCCTGCTAGCCGTCTCCCCGGTATCGTCCGACAGCTCAAAAAAGCGTTGGTTCTCATCCTCACTATTCACGCCCACGGAGCGCATAAAAAAATCCCTTACTTCTGCTGCTTTGGTTGATCGAGATTCAAAATATATTTCTGTTCGGTTACAAGTGGAGATCAGCATCAACCCGCGTACATCAGAAAAGGTAGCCGTAATATTCTTGCTCAGTGACCTTCTCAAGGTTTCGCTAATGCAAAAAGATTCCCTTGCTGATACTGAAGCGGTTTGGTGTGAAATACCTATGTACCTTAATACGTGTGGCATAATCCGGTAAACAAGTTTTTAAGCGATTTGCTATGGTTGTCGAATATGATTACTCCGGGCCATAAACTCAGATGGCTGAGTTTAAAACCTGATGCTAAGATGCGGCCATCCTCAACATTAATCAAATTGATAATTTCTAAGCCATCATTTGCAAAATCTATATGAGGTAATCGTCATGACGATTTGTGAGGTACATTACTCGCCATTGGGACGACGGTAGTAGGAAGCAATCCCCTGCTATGGATGACAAATTGAATCCTAATTGCGAATCAGTGTATGCCCGGAAATGAGGGGATCACTTCGTCGTGTCTTCTCGTGATGACGGTTAATTATGCGTTCGATTTTCTGGTGATCACGGTTAAATAACTTTTACTTCTCCTGTTCCTCATCACTGGTCACTCTTTCGAACTCCTTTTTATTGTTATTCACTCCGATGCTGGCTACGAGGCCGCTGAGAAAGGTTTTTGTCCAGTAGTTGAAAAGTGACTTGTTCGGATTTCTTTCGAAGTAGATCTTCCCTTCCCTGAATTTGAACAGGTGTGGATTATTTTTATTGATCACGAACGTATTGGCGAAGAAGGATGCAATGGATTTACCAGAGCGTTGAGTACGCTCAGAGGGCTTATCCAGAATGTAGATCTTTAAGTCTTCATACCTGAATTCCATGGTGCCATAGGCCACATCCTCATTGGCGCGGGCACTGAAAAAGAGGCTGTTGGCATAACCTTCACGAATATCAATATTGGCATTATAAACCGTAATATCATTGAATATTCTCAATGGAGTGGCTGCCAGCTTTCCTCCTATGGTGAATGCGCCTGCCGGAGAGGTCATGTCAAACGACATGGAAAGGTCAAGCCTGGCCTTGCCCATAACCATAGCCTTGGCATCCATGGTCATAAAATGGTTCGTTTTCAACAGGCTTTCCCGGTTGGTTACGTTCTTAAAAACAGCAGAAAACTCATCAAAAGAAACCGAACCTGGTTGCAATGCCCCTTCCGCAAACTCGGTATAGGTAATGTTTGTGTTATTAATATCCACTCTGTCAATGTTCACCGGCTTTTTATAGTTCTTAAAAGCAACATGGTACATAGGTTTTTCCTTAGCGGGAGGATCAGGCATATTTTTATCACGGTAGACCTCAATTTTGGCATTATCGATCAAAAGGTGCCTGCTGTCGATCAGTTGATGGTTTAAGAATTTATCCAGATGCAAGCCTGAAAGCTTGATGGTACCGGCACTGGCCTTTATCCAGTCACTCTCGTAATTTTTATTATCAAAATACTCAAACTGTGGCAGCGGTACAAAACGAAGGTTGCTGATCGTAAGGCTCGAATCTTCAAGGGCAAATGCCACTTTTTCTATGGTAATGGTATTTAAGCCATCTTTGGTTTTGAAGCTCAGATCAGGTGCTGTAGCTGTCATACCTTCAAATACCAATACATCTTTACTCAAATTGGTCTTTTCATCCAAAAGCATCTGTTTCAGGTTAACAGAGAAATTCTTTAGCTTAAAATCGCTCTTTCCTTCGCGCTTAAGCACAAGGTTGCCATTGCTCAAATCAAGGTTATGAATGGCAACCTCTTTCAATGTCTCACCTTCCAGAAGGTTCTTGCCCGAGGTTTGATCTTTTGGCTGCTGCAGGGTAATATCCGGCTTGATCAGCTTAATTTTTTGTATATTAATTTTCTGATGATTGACTAAAGTATAAAGGTCCGGAATGCTCATATGAAGCCCCGGGACTTTGATTGTTCCAGCTCTTTCTTTTTCCATAAAAGAAAAATTATTAACAGTTATTGCATCTGTTCGGGAGTCTAGCGTCAACCCCTTAATAGCTGCTTCAGACTTGTCACTGTTTATGGAAAGCGTCTCCATATTTGCAGTCATGCTCTGTGCAAAGGGTATTTTGTAGTTCCATTTCTTACCAGGTGCAATGCGTACATCTCTAATATCTATATTCACCCCTCGTGCCACTACTCCGTCCTGATCATCTAAAGTAGCATTGGCCAGTATCAGCCTGCCTATTTTAATATCTTTTAATGTTTCATTGAGTTTTTGCTGCAAATCTTTAAAGTACATGGCAGACTTTTCTTTTTTCTTTTCCGGCTTGCCCAACTTAATGCTCGTATTACGGACTAAAATTTCCCTGGCATCAAGTTTTTTCTCATTGACAAAACGCCCCACTTCCATCCCCTTTGATGAAACGGTGTCTATCAAAATCTCATTTTCTCCTTTAACTGACAATTGCTTTACCGCCAGTAGCTTCGACTTCTCCGAAAGCAGCAATTGACTGAATTTGACCACATTATCTTCACTGTAAACGGTAGATACTGCCATAGCAACTTCCAGCCCTTTCACTACAGGGGCTTCACCTTCACTCACCACCAAATCTCTGAATTTGAGATAATTGACATTGGATGTAAATACCGGGTTGCTTTTATCAACAATATTGATGATGCCCTTACCAAGATTGATGCGTTTCAATGAAAACCCTGCCCCCTTTTCAGGATCCGACTTCTTTTGAAATAGCGCTTTGTCTGCAAAAAACCTAAACTCCCGTGCCCTTAGTCCATTCATCGCACTTTCCGGTGAGTTAAGAAATACTGAAATTCCCGGAAGGGGAACAAATACCCCGGAGAGTGATGCTTTCAGGGGCGTCGCCTCATCACCATCAATCTCAGCCTGCCGGATGGTGAGTTTGGTATTATCGTTTTGAACAAGCGAAATACCGGTAAGCCGCGCCGTAATGTTTGCTGGCGAGGCTACGTCGATGCTACGGGCATAGACTTTCATATCCAAACTATCCAGGTACAGGTTGGACTTCCCTCCCCCATTGATCACCTCACCAACAGAGGCATTTAGACCGTGAAATTCAATAAATGACTCGCCCTTCCTCATAATGCTAACTTCTCCGTTATTCAGATTAATGCTATCAGTCTGAAGGAAGTCAAAAACAGATGTTACCAACTCAGGCAGATTAAGATTTTCACTTACAGCAAGCGAAGGATCTTTCAAGTGAAGTCTGATTTCCGGCCGCTCTATAGAAATATTATCCATTACTAACTGATTGTTATCAATGAACCTTTCAAACTCAAAACCGGATACCTTAACCTGTGGTGATTCAATGTTGACAACACCTCCTCTTTCAGCTTTCTGTCCAAATGAAAGTCGGTCAAACACTTTCAGCGAATCAATCGTTATGTTAGACTTGTTAGTGGTTACAAACGAGAGGCTTCCGAGTTTCAGGATGTGAATGCTGTCAGGCATACTGTAATAGTAATTTTTTAACCCTACAGTAGCACTGTCGTACTTTATTGTACTGTAATCCAGCGTATCAATCCGTACATTTTTAACGTGGGCAAATATATTGGTGGCTTTGAAGCGTGACGCGGAAGGCGCCCTGTCTCTCAGAATATCGACATTTCCATTGTCTATGTTCAGCGTTTTGACCTCTATAACATTAAATAGCTCAGTTATTATTTTAATTAATTCTTCGGTCGAGGGATCTGCTTCAATATTTTTACCCGATGTCAGGAAATTATCCATTGCAAAATTTGGTGAACGCAGATCAATTTCACGGATGGCCAGTAAGTTGTCCGTATAAGCCCGGTCAAAATCAACACCATGAAGAGAGAGGGACGGAATGCCAATGGAATAAGCGTTGCGACCCACGCCTTTACCGCTGCTCACTATATCATTACGCGGGTGCAGGTGTACGTTGACCAGTTCAACCCGCGACTCTCTGGTAGAGAGCAACACCGAGTCAAAAGTGAACAAGTGTACTGAGTCTTTAAGCTTGAATGTCTGATCCTTTACCAATAAGCTAATGTGGTCTGAATGGAATTGAGGGTCATTATTTTGGTCACTATCCCATCCAAAATTCCGGATCAGAAATGATATGTTGCCAACCACAAAATCATAGTCGTGAGACATCAGGTCTCGCTTGTAACTGATTTTTGCCTCTCTCAGGCCGAAGCTTCCCAGATCAAATTCACGGATCTGCCGGGTCACCTGTTTATAGATATCGCCACTCTCTTTACTGAGTCCTATATTTTCCTCATCCTGTCGTGGTTGGGCTATCCACACCTCGGGTTGTTGCAGAATGATGGTTTTTAGCGTAAGCCGATCTTCAAAGATCACCTCAAGCAAGTTGATAATATCGGCATCCACCTTGGGTACGTGCGCCACAAACAACGACATCTCTTTATCTGATGCGTCTAACTGGGCACTGTCGATGTCCACTTTAAAATTAAAGAGTGTGGCTCGGCTATCTACAAAATCGACATGTATACTGTCGTATGAAATGCTATAAAATCCATCTGTTTTTAGCTCTATAGTCCTTTTCAGTGTTTTACCGAGCAGGTCATAGGCATAGTAATGAATTAATTTTTCATAGGTAAGGAGTACGGCCAGTATAACTGCAATTACTAAAAGTATGGCTGTAGTCAGCAATCCCCTCCTCGACCTGCGCAGCGCCCTTAAATTAAAGTATTTCCGTCGTCTTAGCATACACGAACATCATCAGCTCTTTTAGTTTAAGTAAATTTATAGCTTTATTTTAACTTGTTTAGATGATTTTTTATTTGGGAGTACGCGCTTATCATCCTTCACAATGCATAAAGTCGCATTCCCTTTCAGCAGAATAGCATTTTGCCTGTTCCTACGTTATCTGAATCGAAAAGCGATGTGCTGAATTTCTCTCTTCATTATTAAAATCCATCGCTTACAGGAAATATTTGGTTATCAACAACATAAAAACACCTTTTCAATCAAAGTGGTTAAAATACACACAGGCTGAGCTAAATTACTACACCCAAGCCTTTAGAAACACCTCAAAAAGCCTAATTTCGCGCGGCACTATTTTTGGCTGGAACAATTTTAAACAACTTAACTATGACGTATTCTCAGAAAAAGAAACTTACGAAAACACTACTTTTTTTTATTGCATCTTTAGCCATGGCCGCTTTCTCTTACTCCCAGCTTCAGGCACAGGGATTCTACCTTAGGGCCGGTGGTGGCTACTCATTCCAATCGGCCAAAACTGAATTTAACAACGCCGACCCTAACGAACTAACCGGAATAAGGCAGTCTACTGAAGTAACCGTTAGTGCAGATGGCTCTACGACCACAGTAAAGAGTCTGAGCGGCTCCTTAGGAGCAGGATTTAAAGGCAATATCACTGGTGGGTACATGTTTAATCCTTATATCGGTGCTGAATTAGGGATTAATTACTTCCATGGTGATGAAACTGTAATTGGCAAGCTAAGCAGCCCAGTGATGAATTCAGAAGAAGTTGCCTATATAAGAGGCGTGGATTTAAGCCCTGCCATTATTGTAACTCCGGGCTTTGAAGGTATCAACCCTTACGCCAGAGTAGGCCTTTTAGTTACGGCTGCCGGTAATCTTACAATTGAAACTTCGGCCGATATAGTTAATGGAGGCGGACCAGGAACAGATATAGCTTTAAGGGCTGAGTCTGAAGTAACTGCCAAATTCAGTGTAGGGTATGTTGGAGCTGTAGGTGTATTGTTTCCTATTAACGACCGAGTAAGCATTTTCGGAGAAGCAGAGTTCAAAAGCTTTACCATTAAAAGTGAGGAAGCAGAGATCAAAAGTTTTACAACCACAGCTATTTCCGATGGTCAGTCAGTGTTGGTACCAGGAGAGCAGCTTGAGGACATGCCTGTTTCTGAAAAGAAGTTTATATTCAAAGATGATTATACCATTTCCAATACTTCTCCCCAGCCAGAAGATCAGCCCACTGTTATTCCCTCGCAAGAGGTTAATGCAAGCGGTGCAGGAATCAATATCGGGATTAGAATTGGGTTCTAAGAATAAAAGATAATTATCTCACCCTGAAGGGCCATAAGTACATTGATCCTTCAAGGGTGAGATATTAATTATTTAACAGCGTCTCTCCCATCCTGCAATACTTATCAGTGGCTTAGCAGTTTCCTTATTAACCTTTTTTTCAATAAGGTTCGGGCAGTTTGCTGGTGATTAATTTCCTTTTCCATTATAAAGCTACCTCCACTCACCGAGGCCTTGGTTGATACCAGTCGCGAGAATCGGTGATGACGTGCGGCGTGCGATGTTTTCACCATTGCTACGACAGTAGGAGGAAGCAATACCTGATAGCACAGTCAAACCTTCGTTGGAGCATATTTCGAATGAGAGATAACGCCGCCGTACCTCCTCAATAACGATTACGAATTTAACCGATAGCACTAAGGAAATATAAATTATATTCCTTTGTTTTGTCAACCTGATAATTTTAAGTTTTTAATTACATGAAGTCACTATTCCAAGTTAATCTCGGCGGTATACTCAAAGTACTGTCCGACAACCTTTACAGCCATAAAGAGGTGTTTGTACGCGAGCTTTTGCAAAATGCCGTGGATGCTATCAAAGCCAGGGGCCACAAGGAGCAGTTTGAAGCACGCATTAAGGTGGATTACTACGACGCTGACAACCATCGTGGGCTGGTGATCAGCGATAATGGTATTGGGCTTACCGAGGATGAGGTCAACGAATTTCTGTCCAAGATCGGGGCAAGCTCAAAGTCGCAGCAGGCTTTGGAAGAAACCAGGAATGACTTTATCGGCCAGTTTGGTATCGGGCTGCTCTCCTGCTTTATGGTAAGTGATGAGATTGTGGTCCACTCCAGATCTGCAAAAGCCGATTATATGGTAAAATGGGTGGGCAATATTGATGGCACCTATCAAACAGAAACCATTGCCGATACTGACCATGAAGCGGGTACTCAGGTAGTGCTAAAACTGAGGAACAACATCGATTTTGATCAGGATAAGCTTATCATGCTGCTCAATTTATACGGAAAATACCTGGGCATACCTATCGAAGTAGAAGTCAACGGGCAATACCTTACTTCTATCCAAGGCACTTTTCCCTGGGACAACAAAACCAGCAGTGATCAGGCCCTTAACCTGGGCAGGGAAATATTTCAGGAAAATTTCTCCAACTTCCTGTACATCCGCGACAGCTCCGGAAAAACCAAAGGCATAGCTTATATTATGCCTCACCCTACGCATTTTGGCTCTACTCAAAGCAACCAGGTCTATATCAAAAATATGTTCATCACGGCACATGCTCAGCACCTGCTACCGGAGTGGGCATTTTTTGTGAGGGTGATCATCAATTCGGAGAACCTTTCTCCTACGGCCTCAAGGGAAGATATTTATCACAATGATACTTATGAAAATATACGCGAAGACCTGGGCAATGCCATCAAAGAATACTTCATCGACCTCAGCAAAGCCTCTCCACAGTCGCTTGAACGCATCATCAAAGTACATGGACATGCACTCAAATACATGTCACTTTCCGACCCGGAATTTCTAGGCTTTATTGCCAACTGGTTTACTTTCTCCACCACTGATGGAGTGCTGACTTTGCAGGAAATCAAAAAGCGGGTGCAAACAGTTTTTTATATTTCTGATGTGGATGAATTCAGACAAATCGTACCGATAGCGAAAGCGCAAAACAAGCTGGTCATCAATGCGGGCTATGTGTACGACTCGCAAATACTGGAGGCATTGGGCCACATAGACAGAGAACATTTATATCAGGCTATTGACACGGAATACTTTGGCAACATCCTGAAATCTTTGAACATTGAAGTGTTTGACCGGCACAAAAGCAGGCTCGATACTTTGCAGGACTACCTGCTAAAGTTTGACTGTGAACTGGAGATCAGGCAGTTTGTGCCCGATAACATACCTGCTATCTTCCACCTTTCGGAAAGAAAAATGATGGCGCGCGACATAGAGCAGATCAAAAACGACAGTAACGATCTATGGGCCGGTATATCCAGTGCGGTAATTGAACCCTCGGTATCATTCCGCTCTAAGCTTTTTCTAAACTTCAATAATTCGATAGTCCAAAAGCTGCTTCACAAGCCGCAGGAGAAAATGGAACGCCCTCTGGTAGAAATGTTGTACATCAACGCTATGCTTATGGGCCACTACCCACTCAACCAGCAGGAGCTGGAAGCTATGAACGAAAACCTTACTTATATCCTGGATCAGTCATTTTAACAACAACGATGGACGCTACGCAATTAGAAACTATTGAAGACCTGCAGAAGGTAGTTAACTACCTGATGGGCGCGAATGACACACTTGCCAACAAACAACTGGCTTTTAAGGCCATTCAAAAGGCCCAATTTTTCAAAGACCTTGACCTGGAGTTTGAAGCCCGGTACGAGTATATGTCGCAGTGTACCTTCCTTAATTTTGATGAGGAGCTGATAGCACAATTCCCATGGTTCCTCAACGTTTGCGACCAGCATCCCGGCAGATTCAGATACCGTTCCGTACTTTGGTCTTTCAAATGGGTGCTGGATGTAATCCCGGAGTACCACAAAGTATCGCTACAGCAAATCGACAGCCTGCTACAAGATTTTGAGGCTCGTTTTAAAGCTTTTGGTGCGGCGGACAAGATCATTCAGCATTACTACATGAAGGTGTATGTAAAGCTTGGCGACGAAGAGAAAGCCCGACAAGCCTACGAAAAATATAAGCAGGCCACGAGCAATCACGTATTGCTGGACTGCAAAGCCTGCCAGAGCGACAGCCTGCTGAACATCTTTTTAATGACAAAGGAATCTCAGGCCCTGCTCAACACGGCTAAACCTATACTGGATGGAAAGATTACCTGTGCCGAAGTACCTCTCCTCACCTATCCTAAAGCCCTGATGGCAGCCATGAGGCTTGAAAAATGGGATTTGGCAGAGGTATATGCTTCCAAAGCACTGAGGTACCTGAACAATACTGTTGCCTTCCCGGTAGAATACAGCCAACTACTCCTATTCTACACCATAAAAGGTGATTTCGTCAGTGCCCGGGCCATTTTGGAACCGCAGTTCCCATTACTCTTCGGCCGCACTTCTGATTACCTGCATTTCCACTTCTACCTTTCTGCCGCCCTTTTCCTAAAGGCGATGGAAAAATCAGGAAATGCAGCTATCAAACTACATTTCAATCTAAAGCAGCTCCCCTTTGATATTGCTGATAAAGATGGCGAATACCCAACCCCTGACCTGGGCCAATGGTTTAGCGAACAGGCGGCACATCGTGCAGGGTTACTGGACGGCAGGAATGGGAATGATTTCTACATGAATTATTTAGAAGAAATGCAGGAATGGACTGATCAACAATTGGACAAATAAAATTTATCCTCTTTCCATTTCAATGGATTATTAACGATGTATCGCGAAATCCTATAAAATGATTGGTCATTCCGAATGATATGATCATGAAAACGCGATTGCCACGCAAAATCTGCATGTATTTTCCGGCATTCGAATGTGGTGCGCCCTTTGTACCATCGGATGATTTTCGACAGGTTGTCGTGCAACATGGGATTTTTATTGCCGGTTATTCCGCCGGGTGGGTTGGATGATTCCGGTTGATCCGGTACCACCACGTTCGTAGAGACGCGATTAATCGCGTCTCTACGAACGTCCCCAACCGACAACCCATCGCTATCGTCCACATCCCGTCCAAACCCACCATCCGGTTTATCAATAATCACAATTCCATGCACATGATTGGGCATAACAATATGATTACCCAATTTGGCAAATGGAAAATAATCGGGAATTTTCAACCAACCCTCATGGGCCGTTTCACCCATTTCTGATCGGTGCATTTCGCCATTGACAATTTCACCGAAATAATGCTCCCTGTTTTGCGTACATATGGTGATAAAATATGATGCATTCCAGCCGTAATCCCAGAATGATGCACGTGCAGAGGCTATGCGGTATTTGTTTTGGTAGGTGTCAGACATGGATATTTTCTATATACGTTTTAATTTTCATGTATAGAAAAAGCACGTTTACTATACATGTACACTTTCAAGATAAATGTTGTAAACCTATGGGGAGGGATTACTGTGGTGATTCTCCTGAAACAAAAAAACCGCGAAATTCGCTGTCTTAAATTTATCTTTTTAATTCAATAAATCTTAAAATGCAGGAGTATAACCTTTATATATTCTGATTTATACTCTTAATTCTTGTTATGTACAAAACAATTTTGCAGTCAGAAGGCAATTATAACTATAATTTGATATAATATAAATTATTCTTTATCAAATATTCTCTATTATAGCAAAATAAACTAAATTTAAAGCTATGCAAACAAGTCAAAATGGTATTCATCACTAAAGTAAAGTCAAAGGATGGGTGTATTCTTGTTAAAGAAACAGAACACGATGAATATGGAATAGCAACTCTTCCAGACAAAATCGCTTTTATCAATTTCGATCCCAAGTTTATTAGCTGCGATGAGGCGATTACATTCATGAAAAAAGATGTCCGTTGCAGCCTGAAAAAAGTAAATAACTTAGACAATTATTTTGAATGCTTAATTGATGACAGATGATACCCCGTATATTGAGCTATTGACCAACCCTAATTGGTACATCAAAAGATTTACCATCATTCGTGATAATCAATACTCTTGCAATAAGTGTAGTAATCGTTCTATACAAGTCATATCACAAAAAGTAAATCTCGAAGAGGTATTTCTTTCTTCCCAACATTTGCACCTTGCTGAAGACCTTTACATGCTAAGGAATAGGTACAACGCTCAAGTTTCTGATGAAAAAAACAATCAATATACATTAACCTTCTATTTAGATAATGATACCATCACGAATTATAACCTCAGGGACCTCGAGTTCTTTATAACAAAAGATTCGTTTCGGGAGAATGTCCATGAAACAGAGAACATTACCTTTATTAACGATAAAAAACAGGGAAAAACAATCTATTGCCGCGAATTGCATGTACATCACACGTATTATCAGGATGAGAAAAAACCCTGGTCCTACCCATCGGATGCCTTGATGACTCTATGTTGGAAGTGTCATGAAGAATTGCATAAGAGCCAACAGATCAAATGGCTGGATAAAAATGGTAAAGAAAAAGGTACCTTAACCTATTGCACCAGATGCAGAGGCGTTGGCCACTTTCCGCAGTACCAACATATTGAAAATGGGATTTGCTTTGAATGTAATGGAAGGAGATTTAAAGAGTTTTACACAAATTAAATCATAACCTAGCTGCTCATTTAAATAGCACAAATGGCTAAAATGAAAGAAGCAAAAGAAGAACCACTTGCAACGCAACTAACTCTGGAAGGCAACAGATAAACTCAGAAAAAACGATTAACAGGCTACTCTTTCACTCATAATGTACTCAGCACAGTTTGTTTCTGCAATTGACAAAGCATGAAATGTTAAAATAACCTTGTTATAAACATTTCCACTCATTTCTGAAGTTATCAAAATCATTTTTCACTCAAATATATTAAACATCTTCCCGTCAAAAGCCTTAATTTACACCCATGAATGTACGCCTGACCCAAGAGCAAAAAATTAAAGTCCTTAACTCGGAAGATGTGTATCGTGTGATGCAGCAGGTTTTGCTGCGGGAGAATAAAATCCGCAGAAACCAGGAGCACTTCTGGGTGGTGGGGCTCGATAATAAGAATAAGATCCTTTTCATTGAGTTGATCAGCCTTGGGGCTGTCAACCGGGTGCAGGTGGCGCCACCCGAGATTTTCAGAATGGCGATCTACAAGCTGGCGGTGCAGATGATCCTTGTACACAACCACCCGAGCGGCGAACTCACACCGTCCGAAGGTGATAAGGATGTTACCGACAAAATGATCAAAGCAGGCCAGATGCTCAACATTGAGGTAATTGACCACCTCATCATCTCCGAAAAGGAGTATTTCAGCATGGCGGATAAGGACATTATCGAAGAACTGAAAAACAGCCACAATTATGTATTGATGGATAGGGAAAAGGCGCTTTTGGTGAGTATGAAGATTGATGCGGCCCGAGAGTCAGCTCAACGCGAAATTGCTAAAAAGCTACTAGGTGAAGGTATTGACTTAAACATTATTGTAAAGACAACAGGGCTTAGTAAGAAGGAGATTGCTGCGCTGAAGGAGGAGTAGTTTTTGGTAATTGGTGAGCGGTGGGGTTTGGATCATGCTTTGTAGCTGGGGGATTGCTTCCTCATACCCTCGTCGCAATGACGGTTAAGGTGGACTGCTTACTGTTTACCTATAATTACCGGTCACCACCAATTGTACTAAAATAATAGGTTCTAAACCGGGTAAGGATCAGGTATATTCTCCCGGGCTTGAACGGATTGTCCTTTTGAAGGACTTGAGTGAATTGGGTTAATGGATATGATGTAGCGTCCAGTTTATTGCCTGTCTCGTCGTAGGTAACAAGTACCAGTGCAGGGCATGTGATTTCTGTTTCTGAATGTAAGTAGGCTGTCAGGAGCTCCTGACTTACCACTTCTATGAAATCCGGGTCTTCCGGGGATACTACGCTGGCCAGGTCGGTGGTATCGCGTATGGTAACCATTTCGGCGTTAACCGTGCTGGTAAACAGCATATTTGTCAGCAGCAATAGCAGGATGAATCTCATATTTCAGGTATTGTTTTCAGGCACAAATATCAGGAGGGGCTGAGTGCAGTAAAACCCGATTCTTGCTAGGTACTTCTTGGTGACTAGAGTTATTGGTGGTCGGTGATTTGAGTGATGGCCAGGGTGGCCGGTATTCGGTGAGGGGTGATCGGTGTGATTTTCTTGATGGCCGCGCAATGGCGGCTTATTTGTCTAAAAACCCCTCAATACTCAATACTAACGTCTAAATACTAACTAATGGGGCATAAAAAAGCCGCTTCCGGGGTTTACTTCGGGAGCGGCTCCAATGTCTATGACCTAAAAGAAATTAGTCGATCAACTCAACGTTAACGGCGTTCATTCCTTTGTTTCCTCTTTCCACGTCAAATTTTACTTTGTCGTTTTCACGGATCTCATCTATAAGACCACTTTCGTGTACAAAGATGTCTTCACTTGAATTTGAGGGCTTAATAAATCCAAATCCTTTGGTGTTATTAAAAAACTTTACTGTTCCTTCTTGCATTACTTTGCTAATTGTGTGTTTATATATTTATTTTTTGAATTAATCAATCAACTCAACGTTAACTGCATTCATTCCTTTTCTTCCTCTTTCCACGTCAAATCTTACTTTGTCGTTTTCGCGGATTTCATCTACCAAGCCACTTTCGTGTACAAAGATGTCTTCACTTGAATCTGAGGGCTTAATAAATCCAAATCCTTTGGTGTTATTAAAAAACTTTACTGTTCCTTCTTGCATTACTTTATTAATTGTATTTATGTTTTCTTTTTACTGATGCAGGCCTGTTTCTGACCTGTCATCTTATTTTATCCTTTGTTTTACCGGGGCGAGCTCCATTCGGCCCAGTTGGTATAGCATCTTAATATGGTCCCAAACGGCAGCCACAAAAGTTTTTTTAATATGATATGGAACCCCATATTCCTTAGCTGTTTCGGCTACTATACGCGACAACTTTCTATAATGTACATGGCAAATATTGGGTAGCAAATGGTGCTCCACCTGGTAATTTAATCCACCTATAAACCAGGAAAATACCCGACTACGGGGTGAGAAATTACTTGTAGTTGCCAACTGGTGTATAGCCCAGTCATTAGCAATAAGGCCATTTTCATCCGGCACGGGAAACTCAGAGGTAGGCATTACGTGAGCCGTCTGGAATACCAGGCTGATAGCTATACCCGTAACAAAGTGCATGGCTATAAACGCAAGCACCACCAGCCATGGTGATATCGAAAGCATGAAGACCGGAAGTATCAATGTGTAAGAATAATACAGCAGCTTCCAGCCAATCACCTGTAGCATCTCTTTTTTAAACTCCTCCTGCTTGATGAAGCCCATTTTTCTGTATTGCCTCATCTTGATGAAATCCTTGGAAGTTACCCATGAAATCGTAGAAAGTCCATAGAAAAACCAGATATAGATAAACTGAAATTTATGCAGCCAGTATTTTTTAGCATGAGGTGAAAAGCGCAGGAAAAACGGTGCACTTATATCGTCATCTGCTTCATCAATATTGGTATAAGTATGGTGAAGCACATTATGTTGTATCTTCCAGATCGTAGCATTGGCGCCAATCAAATTGAGCGTATAGCCCAGGTATTTATTCACCTTCCTGCTTTTAGAATATGATCCATGTATGGCGTCGTGCATTACTCCCATGCCTATTCCTGCCATACCCAGTCCGCTGAGTATATACATTAAAAACAGTACCCACGGGCTGGTTATAAAACCAATGTTTACGATAACCAAAGGCACAAAAAACAGCGAAAGCATAAATATGGTCTTCGTTACCATACTGCCGTTACCATACTTGCTGAGATTATTGGTTTTAAAATAATCGTTGACCCTGTTCTTTAACGTTTTAGAAAAATCTGAGCCAGCAGTATTTGAAAATTTAGGGTTCCTGGTATTGATAATATTGGATTTTGTATTACTTATATTTTGTCAGACTCTTGATAATCAAGTGAATGAAAATTAAACATCTTGTCAACTGATCTTTAAACTCTTGCGAGTATTAAGTGCCTGATCTATCTTGTGGAACTGCGTGTAGGAATTATTGAGATACTTTCTGAGAGCGGTCTTAAGATCCTTACATTAGGAACAACACACTACAAACATAACACTTATTTTTTAAGTTCAAACGAGACATTAATATCATATTTGTAAACAACCTTCACAATACAAAAGTTATTGTCCTGCGCTACTCCTTTATAATTTTAAAAGTTGTTACTCCGGCTTTATCATACACATGCAGCAAATAAATACCCGAAGGTCGATCAATATGAACTTTCAACTTGCCTGATTCATACAAAACCGGCACATTAATCGCCTTCCCGGACAAGTCCGTCACCTCCACTTTAAAATGCTCACCCAACCCGTTGGTTTCTATGACCAGCCCTCCATAAGTAGGGTTCGGATAAACTCTAACCAGCTCCTGTTCTGAATCTCCTACCCCTAATGGAGTGACCTCCAGGCACTCTGATGTAGCCTGGCAACCGTCTTTTGAAACGATAACAGCATAACTACCTGACTGCAAAGGTTTAAACGTCTGGCTCACCTCCCCTTCTATAATCACCGATCCATTAGCGCAGTTTATCCATTGATACTCAGCCTCCTGGGCATTGCATATCAGGGTTTGCCCACCCACCAGTATCTTGGCGTCTACAGACCTTACTTGTACATGGGTAGTGATCAGGCTATCGCAGCCAGTGGCCGTAGCCAATTGGCTGCTGTAGGTAATGTCACCTGTTATGTTTTCCTTTGATGTGCCGTCAGGGAAGGTGTAGCTATTGCCGAGGCATACCTCCACTTCTTCTGTAAGTTCATAGTTGGGTGTTACGCTGATGCTGGTCGTGATCAGGCTGTCACATTGATATTCTGTTTTAAAGTGGCTTACATAAACTGTATCATCAACAATGTTTTCAAGCACTGTATTGTCTGCAAAAACATAACTTCCTCCGCTACATATCTGCACTTCCTGCTCTGTATGATGGTTTGGTCTTATGCTCACTTTTGTAGTGATAAGACTATCACAATGCTGTGCAGTTTCAAAAGTACTCGTATGCACCATTTCGCTACTTATGCCGGTAACGATGGTACCATCCGGGAAGGTGTAGTCGCCTCCACTGCATACAGCTACCTCCTCATCAATCTCATAAACTGTGTTTACATTAACTACCGTCGATATCAGGCTATCGCAACCATAGGCAGTGGTCAACTGGCTTGTATGGGCAAAAGCCTCAGAAATACCGGCAGCAATGGTTCCATCAGGAAAGGTATAATTTTCACCACTGCATACTGAAACTTCCTGCGTACGGCTATAGGTTGGCTTTACCACCAGTGATGTCACCACTATACTATCGCAATTGTTTTGAGAAAGGAGTGTACTGGTGCGTATGAGGTTTTCGGTAATGTCAGTTAAAACCACCCCATCAGGAAAGGTATAATCCGAACCGGAGCAAAGTAGCTGATCCTCGTAAGTGACTGCTAATCCCGACACGGCCTGGTAAGCATTGAGCACCCCATGACCATGATACTTATCCCACCCCCCGGTATCTTCTTCAGGCAGGCCCACTTCATCCATGGCAGTGCTGTATAAAATATTCTTAATTGAGTCAACGGACAGATCACTCCTTATTCCTTTCATAAGGGAAATAACTCCTGTTACAAACGGTGCTGCCTGCGAGGTGCCGCCCCACATGCGGTTGTAATCATTATTACCTTTGTAGTTAAGGCCGTAGATAAAATTTCCCGGCGCTACAATGTCAATATGAGCCCCATAATTACTGCCACTGGCCGGATCGAAAAAGAAGGGATTTGCCCGGCTATGGTCAGGGTTGGTGGCACCAACCGCAATCACCTCTTCGTAGCCTGCAGGATAAAATACCTGATCACTGTCTGTATTCATCATACTGGCAACCACCGGTACGCCATTGTCTCTTGCATAACCAACTGCATCCTTCATAGCTGCAGAGTAACTGGTGCCTCCCACAGACATGTTAATAACATCTGCACCATTATTAACTGCATAATAAATACCGGATACCCAGGCAGAATAAAAACCTGAATTGTTTTCATCCAATACCTTACAGGTCATCAGCTTACATTTCCAGTCCATACCTGCATAGCCGATCCCGTTATTTCCGGTAGCGCCTATAATGCCCGCCACATTGGTGCCGTGACCATGGTCATCTACCGGGTCATTATCATTATTTACAAAGTCCCAACCGTGGTAATCGTTGTAATAACCATTATCGTCGTCATCCAGAAGATTGTCCGCTATTTCACCCATATTTACCCAAAGCCTGCCATCAAACTCAGGGTGATCCAGTTTTACACCAGAGTCTAAAATGGCCACCACTACACTGGTATCTCCTGTAGTTACGCCCCAGGCTTTTTCCATATCAATATCAGCTCCCTCAATACTATTGGCCGTCAATGTACCATCATTATTAAGCCCCCATTGCCGGTTGTTATAGTATTCGTCGTTGGGTGTAACGGTACATGGTGCTCCACCGTAGCCTATATAATTAGGTTCTGCATACTCATAAAATCCGGTTTTCATTAATATGAGGATTATAGCGCTTACGTCTATACGCTCACCAAAAGTATAAAGTACCGGTTGCTGGGTGGTGAGAACACCATTCCTATCGGCACTGCTCCCTGTCCCCGACATATTATCTGGCACGAGACTTTCTGCTCTGATTACATTCAACCTTTTGTTAAGTTCCCTGATCCTGGGATCATCAATTGACAGTCTTCCTGTTTGCCGGCGGGATATCGCAATGTCACCGCTGAATTTAACTATCAGCTGGTTATCGGCATAATCCATTTTATTCACCTGAGCCAACGCAGTAGTATGCCTTGCTGGCAGAATTACGCACCATATAGAAGCCACTATAAATAAAGGTGTAAGTATATTTCCCCTCATATTATCATTAATCAGTAACAAATGTAACTAATATCCTTCCTTGAAAATATACCCGGAATCTGCTGATCGCTCTTTTGAACGGATTGAATGCCAAAGAAGTAGTTGAAATAATGGACTATCAAGCCATATGGTAAAAGCTTTTATATCTCCAAAGTGGCATGCACAAAGGACGAACAATAACACTTTCGATTATTTTCCTGCAAAAATTTCTCCATTCCCACTGGTATCACACACTCCCTGTGTTATTAGCCTCTAAATGTAACAAGCTTACCAACAATAATATTACGCAGGTCTTTTTCAATTTTAAGATGTGAATTTTCCACAGTATCGCACCATCCCCTCCCCACTTTATTCCTGTGTTGTTAAGCAAAGCATATAAGTTTTTGACATTGTCCCTCTTCCATATACTTACCATAAATGATTAGTAAGTTTGCGCTGATCATTTACCTTTACCTTCGCAACTGCTATGAGTCAACTTGAGTTCCATACGGCCACCGAAGAAATCCGGCAAACCTGGTTTGTGGATGTTATCCTACCTGTGCCCATACCCAAGATGTTTACCTACCGGGTGCCTCATGACATGGATGAGCTGGTACAAACCGGGTGCAGAGTAATCGTACAGTTTGGCTCACGAAAAATATTGACAGGCGTGATTGGCAGGATCCATGAAACCCCTCCGGAAAAATATGAAGCCAAGTACATCCTGGAGGTGCTGGACGATGAGCCGGTGATCAATGAAATACAGATTGTACTCTTTCAGTGGATAGCTGACTACTATATGTGTACACTTGGTGAAGTATTGAATATTGCTTTACCCACCGGCCTGAAGCTCAGTAGCGAATCCAAAGTACAGCTGCACCCCCATTTCGATTACTATGAGTCCGACCTGGAGTTTAGCGACAAGGAAACCATAGTACTGGAAACCTTGATAAAAAATGATAGTCTTAGCTATGGTGAGATAAGCAAATTGCTTAACCAAAAATCGATTTACACCATTATTAAGTCGCTCGTCTACAAGGAGACCATCATCATTTTTGAAGAAGTAAAAGAGAAATACAGGCCCAAAAAAGAGTCTCGGATTAGGTTAAGGCCCCAATGGCTGGCTAAAAATGAACTTGAAAAACTATTTAATGAGCTGGCCGGCAAGCCAAAGCAGGAAGCCATACTGCTTCATTACCTGCAAAATGTACAGGTTTTCAATCAGCCTGAGCTCAACAAAAACGGTCTGATCAAATCAAGTTTTACAGGCGGTGATTTATCAGATTCTTCTCTCAGAACACTCGTAAAGCATGAGGTCTTCGAAGAATTTGAAGTCATAGTATCCCGATTTGACTCGTATGACAACTCTTTGGCAGAGGTAAACCTGACAGAAACCCAGCTAAAAGCCAAAGAAGAGATACTTACCAGCTTTAAAGAAAAAGATGTTACTCTACTCCACGGTATTACGGGAAGTGGGAAAACAGAGCTTTACATCAGCCTGATCCAGGATGCACTGGAAGGTGGAAGCCAGATCCTTTATCTGCTTCCTGAAATAGCACTTACCACCCAGATTGTTAGCCGACTGCGCAAAATATTTGGGGACAAAATGGGTGTCTATCATTCTAAATTTTCTGATAATGAGCGTGTTGAAGTCTGGAAAGGAGTGCTTTCAGGCAGGTACCAGTTTGTAGTGGGTGTGCGGTCAGCAATATTTTTACCCTTTGACAACCTCGGTCTTATTGTGGTGGATGAGGAGCATGAGTCATCATACAAGCAATACGACCCCGCCCCGAGGTATAATGCCAGAGATGTGGCTATGATGATCGGCAGTCAGCATCATGCCAAGGTACTGCTAGGCTCTGCCACTCCTTCCATGGAATCGCAATATCAGGCCCGGCAGGGTAAATATGGCCTGGTAAAACTCACCACCCGCTTTGGAGCAGGCCAGCTTCCTGACTTTGTGGTTGCTGATATGATCCGGGAAAAGAATAAAAAGTTATCTAAAGGTGAGTTTTCCTCAGAGCTGATCAATGCTATCAACCAGGCTCTTGAAAATAAGGAGCAGGTGATCATTTTTCAAAACCGCCGGGGATATTCACCCTACATCACTTGTGGCGAATGTGGCTGGATACCCAAATGCAACAGTTGCGCTGTCAGCCTGACTTATCATCAATACAGAAAAGAACTCAGGTGCCACTATTGTGGATATAAAGAACCGCTTCCCAACACCTGTGAGGCCTGCGGTGCCACACACCTGAAAACAATCGGCTTTGGTACGGAAAAACTGGAAGAGGAAATTTCGCTCCTTTTTCCGCTGGCCCGTGTACAACGTATGGATCTGGACACCACCCGGAAAAAGCGTAGTTACGACACCATTATATCCGATTTTGAGCAAGGCAACATCGACATACTAGTAGGTACTCAAATGGTAAGTAAAGGGCTGGATTTTGACAATGTGAACCTGGTTGGCATCTTCGATATTGACAGGATGTTGTACTTTCCTGATTTCAGGTCATTTGAGCGCACATTCCAGCTTTCTACCCAGGTAAGCGGACGGGCAGGCAGAAGGGACAAAAAAGGTAAAGTAGTGATCCAGACCAGGAATACTGATCAACCTGTACTCAAACAGATCATTACCAATGGCTACAACCAGTTTTACGAAAGTGAAATAGCCGAGCGCCAGACACACCACTATCCTCCTTTTACTCGTTTGATAGGTGTGATTGTGAAAAATCGTGATGCGAAACTGGCCTCTTTAACTGCAGTTAAACTTGGCAATCTGATCAAAGAAAAACTTGGCACAAAACGTGTGCTTGGCCCGGAGGAACCGGTAATATCAAAAATCAGAAATGAGTTTCTGATGGAGCTGATCATCAAACTGGAAAGATCACAGGTAAGTCTGTCCAAGGTTAAACACATATTACTGGAGGCAAGACTGGAGTTAATGCAGGAAAAAGAGTTAAAAACATCAAAAATTATTTTCGATGTAGATCCCTACTAAACTCCTGGTCCATAATCTTATTCTGACATAGACCGTAAACTGGAAATCATTTTATATTTTTGCCCACATTGATGAAAAAAATTACAGACATACTTCTGGCATTAACGCTGGCAACACTGGCATTGACTGCCATCAGTTGTGAAGAAAACGAGCCGGAGATCACCGGTATTGAGCCATTTTTCAGAGTTAAGTTTATTAATCAGGACAGCATCTCTAAGCTTAATGACAGCTTAGCCATTATCAATGCTGAGCTTAAAGGCATAGCAGACAGTCTGGTTGTAATTGATACCTTGGAAAACAGGGACGAAGATGCTGATTATACAGCCAACAAAGAGGCCCTCAATGCTTACAAAAAAGCACTTACTGAAGGCAAGACTGACGTCAACGCGATCATAACCCTGATCAACTCTGGAAAAGTTTATGTCACCAGCCTCGAAGCCCAAAACGGTATCGCTACATTAATCTATGAAGATAGTCTAACTTTGTACAGATTCCCTCTCAATACCAATGCAGATTTTAGTCGTTTCATCGTCACTATAGACAGGCAGGAGTACTCACTGGATGCCTACTACACGCGGGAGACTATTGAAGAAGAGCGTTATATAGTTATAAAAGCTTACAATTTTGACATCAGAGACTATGCCGGGTTCGACAGCCTGAAAATAAGTCAGCCGGACTCCATCAACTATTCAAGCAATGAAGCTACAGTTACAGCATATTTTTAGCATACTACTTTTCTTCCTGTTTTGCCAGATTGCCGTGGCGCAGGCTGACACGAGTACGGGTACCGGTGCTGATACCACCATTATTAAAATAGATGCAGGCCCGAGTATTTATCTTGATTATGGTAAGTTACTGACTATCCCTACTGATTTTGAAACCAAGTTTGAAGCTGGCATCTCATTCCGACTTAAGAACAGGTTATCTCCAAATGTACAGGTTGGCATGGGTAAAATGGAGCCGGGTGGTGCCATCAATAATGGCGCATACCTTACCGAGGGATGGTACGGCCGCATTGGTATAAATTACCTCATGCCTATAGATAATAAAAGTATGCTCTATGCCGGTGCAAAATATGCTGTAAGCAGATTTGACGAGAGTGGCACCTACGAAATAGGTAGTGACCTGTGGGACAATTACAAAAACGGCTTTAGCCGGGAAGGTTTACAAGCTGACTGGTTTGAGGTTATAATAGGTTCGGAAACAAAACTCGACAGTCACTGGTCTCTGGGTGGATACTTCAGCTTAAGAATTTTAAACAAAAGGGATGAGTTCAGTCCTATTGACACCTACGCCATCCCCGGTTATGGCCGCGCTTTTGATAATACTACGCCTGCAGTCAACGTCTATATCCGATTCAGCCTGTAGCACAGTTTAGTTAAAAATCCCACTCATCGTTCATCATGCTTATGGCATGGTGCGCTGTAAGATCAAACAGGCAAGGTACCACGGATACATAGTTATTAGCAATAGACCACTCATCGTTATCCTCACCTTTGTCAAAATTCACGAAATTTCCTGCCAGCCAGAAGTATCTTCTACCGTTGGGGTCATAGCGCTGGTCAAACTCCTCTTGCCATTTGGCCCTGGCCTGTCTGCAGATTTTGATCCCCTTGATCTCTTCATTTCTTTTTGGAGGAATGTTAACATTAAGAGCCACACCCTTGGCCAGCCCCTTCTCCAACACCGTTTGGGCTATTTTTTTGACATGCTCCCTGGTATGGGAAAAATCCGCATCAGAAGAATAATCACAGAGTGAAAAGCCAATAGCAGGCATACCTTCTATTGCTCCCTCAATAGCTGCTGACATCGTGCCTGAATATAATATACTGATAGAAGTATTGCTCCCGTGATTTATGCCACTAACGACAAGGTCAGGACGCCGGTCCTTTAGCACAAAATGCTTCGCCAGCTTTACACAATCGGCAGGGGTTCCGGAACATTCATAAGCGGTAACTCCATCAAAAATATCGGTTTCCTCAAGTCTGAGTGTATTACCGATGGTTATGGCATGTCCCATTCCTGATTGCGGGCTGTCAGGTGCTACTACTACTACCTCGCCAAGCTCCTTCATCACCTCTACCAGGGTACGGATTCCTTTTGACGTTATACCATCGTCGTTTGATACTAAGATCAGTGGTCTTTTCATGTGTCTATTGTAAGTTTATTCAATCGATGACTGGCAGGCTCAATTGGCCTACTCTCCAAACAGGGAATTGTAATAAGCCACCAATTTAACAAGATCAGCGCGACGGTCTATACGTATTTTGTTATTTTTAATATACCTTTTTATTTCCGATGACTTTTTGTTCATCACCCACTGTAAATCCTTCTTTTTGCCTGTAAATAAAGTGATAGAACCATCAGGTTTCAGAAAATAATGGGTATAAACCAGTTCGAGCCTTGTATAAGTCCCGGACATGGAATAAGGATAGTTGGCCACCTGGTATTCGATGGCCTCCCGGCTAAGTAAGGAAAGATGATCGCCGGTATACAGCACCTCAAACATAACAGGAGCCTTATAATTACTTTTCACATTATAAGGAATGGCATAAAACTGCCTGTACCTGTTTACAGTTTTATCAAATATTTCGAAGAAAAGAAGCTTACGGGCAGTAAAAGCCTTTACTGTTTGATTGTCCCTGGTAAATTGTACCAGGTCCGTTTCCAGGTTATACTTTACCTGCCCTACAAGTGTGTCACCTTCCAATAATACCAACTTTCCGTCGTGCCATACTTCAGAAGGAAAAATCTGGGCAACGCCAACATGACCTATTGAATAAAGTATTGCAATCAGAAAAAGTTTTCTCACGTATTATCCTTTATCTTTTAGTATTTGGTGGCCCATCTTGTCACGTTTTGTTTTCAGATATGTATGATTATGTACATTAGGGGCCATTTCTATAGGTACATTTTCCACAATTTCCAGACCATATCCAATTAATCCTACACGTTTTTTTGGATTATTAGATATCAGCCTGATTTTATGAATGTTAAGATCTCTCAATATCTGGGCTCCGATACCATAATCCCGCTGATCCATTTCAAAACCCAGTTTCAGGTTAGCTTCAACGGTGTCAAGCCCTTCTTCCTGCAGCTTATAAGCCCTTAATTTGTTGACCAGACCAATTCCCCGGCCTTCCTGATTCATGTAAAGGACTACCCCTTTGCCTTCATTCTCCACCATTTGCATAGCTCCGTGCAGCTGTCCGCCACAGTCGCAGCGACATGAACCGAAAATATCACCCGTTACGCAGGAAGAGTGCACCCTTACCAAAACAGGCTCATCGGCATCCCACTCGCCTTTTACCAAAGCCAGGTGGTTATCACCGGTATTGGTTTGCTCGTATGCAATCAGCTTAAAGTCGCCAAACTCAGTGGGCATATGTACATCTTCTACTTTGCGCTGAATAAGGCTTTCCTTTTCTACGCGGTATGTGATCAGATCCTGTATAGACACCAGCTTCAGGTCGAAGCGCTCTGCTACATGAACAAGGTCAGGGAGACGTGCCATGCTGCCATCTTCATTCATAATTTCCACAAGCACTCCTGCCGGTCTGAAACCTGCAAGCCTTGCAAAATCTATTGCAGCTTCTGTGTGGCCTGCTCTCCGAAGCACTCCACCTCTCTTGGCCCTTAGCGGAAATATATGTCCTGGCTTGCCAAGCTCCTCGGGGTCTGTCTCCGGGTCAGCCAGGGCCTTTATGGTTTTAAACCTGTCGTGTGCTGAGATACCCGTGGTACATCCATGACCGATAAGGTCAACCGAAACTGTAAAAGGTGTTTCAAAGGCGGCGGTATTACGGCCTACCATCAATTCAAGCCCTAACTCTTCGCAGCGATCTTCAACCAGCGGCACACAGATCAGACCGCGTCCATGTGTTGCCATAAAGTTTACGATCTCCGGGGTGATGCATTCAGCAGCACAAATGAAATCGCCTTCATTTTCACGATCTTCATCATCTACTACTATGATCACTTTCCCGTTTTTTACATCTTCGAGGGCTTCCTCAATAGTGTTCAATTTAATTTTATCCTGGCTCATTAATCCCTAATATTTTAACAAAAATAGGTCTTTTCACTTACGTAAAAAAACTTTCCACTTCTTCAACAACTTATAACTCTCTGACGTTCGTACGAGTATTTAATTCAATAGGTTGGCTCTTTCAACAAACTTCTTTGTGCAGGATTCGGCAGATCAGCGGGATACAACGATGCCCAGCACTTTGGCGATCTCCATTTCGGATTTTTTCAACTCTCCATGTATTTTAAAATATCGATCCTGCTCCTCTTCCTCTTTCGCATCTTTCATTTTAGACAGGTTATCGGTTATTAGCTTCTGTATCACCCGAAACTTAAGCCGGAGTACATTGGTGAATACTACATTCTCCAAAATGTCATGCTCATGAGGTACAAATATCTGGAACTTATCATTCCAGTTGGGACTCACTTCATGCCTTTCCGTAAGCAGGTTGACCACCTCATTTTTTATTTCAGTTGAGCAATGGTTAATAAAAAAATGGCTATCCACTACCCTGCCTTCTGCAAGTTCCCTTTTAAATATATCCAGTATTTCCTTGTAGACCGGTGTGGTAAATTCTATGTCTTCCAGCTGCTCGAAAAGATAGTTATAAAGCCTGTACTCTTCTTCTATTTCATTGAAGCCATAGTTGATCAACAGCCTGATACTCTCCCGTTCCTGAATTTTAACGATTTTGGAATGATCAAGCGTTTTGCTCTCCGCCGGGCCATCCATAAGCTCCTGCAACATTTCATTGCTGGTCTCCTGCTGTTCACGTTCCTTGCCTTTCTTTCGCTTCTGGTTGATCAGCAGCTTGTTCATCTCCGATAGAAGCACTCCTTCATCAATATCAAGCACCGAAGAGGTCTCCTTGATATATATAGCCCGCTTTATCGGGTCAGGTATTTTGGTGATACTACTGACGATCTCTTTGATGGATTCGGCCTTCCTGATCGGATCGCGGGCGGCCTCTTCAGCATACAGGCCAGCTTTGAAGGTGATGAGATCGCGTGAGTTTTCCTTCAGGTACTTTTTAAACTCCGAAGTGCCCAGCTTTCGCGAATAGCTATCCGGGTCTTCACCTTCAGGAAACACCACCACCCGAACGTTAAGCCCCGCCTCGAGGATCATATCCACCCCTCGCAGCGCAGCCATCAGTCCTGCGGTATCTCCGTCAAATAATACCGTAATATTATCAGTAAACCTCCTTATCAACCTGATCTGGTCATCCGTAAGCGATGTGCCGGAGGAGGATACAACATTCTCTATATCAGACTGATGCATCGAAATCACATCAGTATAGCCTTCTACAAGGTAGCAATTGTCTTGCTGGCGAATAGTCTGCTTGCCCTGAAAAAGACCGTAGAGGATCTTACTTTTATGATATACATCGGTCTCGGGCGAATTGAGGTACTTTGGTTTAGCATCCTTCTTTAAAGTACGCGCACCAAAAGCTACTACTTTACCGGTAACATTGTGTATGGGAAAAATGACACGCCCCCGGAAACGATCATACTTCTTACCATCATCCTTGCGTACAAGTAGTCCTGCCTTCTCCAGGATATCTTCATTATAAGCATTTTTAAGGGCTTTTTGAGTTAGTGCATCCCACTGATCGAGACTGTAACCCAACTCAAACTTCTCGATGGTTTTCTCTGTAAAACCACGCTCCCGGAAGTAACTTAACCCTATAGACTGCCCCTCTTCATGCTTCTTTAAAGTCTCCTTAAAATACTCATTGGCAAAATTTAGTACAATAAAAAGGCTGTCCCGCTCATTTTGTTGCCGCACCTGATCGTCACTCTGCTCCTCTTCCTGTACTTCAATGCCATATTTTTGTGCCAGGTGGCGAATGGCTTCAATATACGTAAGTCCGTCATGCTCCTCTACAAATGAGATAGCATCACCCGCTTTACCACAACCAAAACACTTATAGATACCCTTGGCTGGTGATATGGAAAACGAAGGTGTTTTCTCGTCATGAAAAGGGCAGCATGCCCATAGATTTTGCCCCTTTCTTTTTAAACTCACATAGTCAGACACGACCTCCTCAATATCCATCCTGTCTTTAACCTGCTGTATCGTTGCCTGATTTATCAAGATTATTTATTTAATGAACCTCAAAGATAATTTTAAAACAGTCATCGCCCAAAACAATAGTAAAACAACTATTTTTGTCTTACAAATGTTACTAAAAGCAAAACATAAAAGCTAAATTGCAGGCTGAAATTTTAATTCGATTTTGAAGGGAAGATTTTAATGAAATATACAGAGGCTGATATACTTAAAGCGTTATCAACAGTGGATGATCCGGACCTGAAAAAGGACCTGGTAACGCTTAATATGATCAAAGATGTAGAAGTGTTTAGTGATTCAGTCCGGTTTACTGTTGTGTTAACCACTCCGGCCTGTCCGTTGAAGGAGTTAATCAAAAACAATTGTATAGACGCTATACATGAGCATGTGGATAAGGATCTTGAGGTAGAGGTGGTGATGACGTCCAATGTTACCACCACACGTAGCAGTGCTCCACTACTCCCCAACGTAAAAAATATTATAGCGGTAGCCTCCGGCAAAGGAGGTGTAGGTAAGTCTACAGTGGCCGCCAACCTTGCAGTAGCCCTTTCCCGGGAAGGCGCAAAAGTGGGTATTATCGATGCCGATATTTACGGTCCGTCGGTACCTACTATGTTTAACTGCGAGCATGAACAGCCTGGCGTAAAGCAGGTTAACGGCAAAAATGTTATTGTACCTCTGGAGCAATATGGTGTAAAGCTCATTTCAATTGGCTTTCTCACTCCTGCTGACAATGCGGTGATCTGGAGAGGCCCTATGGCCAGCTCTGCATTAAAGCAGTTTATTTCAGATACTGATTGGGGAGAGCTTGACTACCTGATCATCGACCTGCCTCCGGGCACAAGCGATATTCACCTTACTTTGGTACAAACTGTACCGGTGACAGGAGCCGTGATTGTGACAACGCCTCAAAAAGTGGCGCTAGCTGATGCTCAAAAGGGACTTGCCATGTTTAAACAACCTCAAATAAATGTTCCTGTTTTGGGTATTGTGGAAAATATGGCCTACTTTACTCCTGAAGAGCTCCCAAACAACAAATATTACCTGTTTGGTGAGGGCGGAGGGCTGAACTTATCGGAAAAATTCGATGTTCCCTTACTTGGACAAATACCGATAGTTCAAAGCATCCGTGAAAGCGGAGATAACGGGTACCCTGCCGTAATGAAAGAAGGCATTACCCAAAAAGCATTTACTGACCTGGCAGAAACTCTGGCAAGGCAGGTAGCCATAAGAAATGCAAATTATGATAAGACGAAAACGGTAGAATTTAAAGTATAGTTAAATGGAATCCACTAATACATTGTCAATGGAAGATATCACCACCAGAATTGACCAGGCTCTTGACAACATCAGGCCTTATCTGGAAACCGACGGGGGCAACGTGAAAATATTGGAAATCACGGATGATCTGGTGGTAAAACTTGAGTTATTGGGTGCCTGCGGTTCATGCCCTATGTCTACCATGACATTAAAAGCGGGTGTGGAAGAAGCTATCAGAAGGGCCGTACCACAGGTTAAAGCAGTAGAGGCAGTCAATATCACTCACCCTGATGACCCTCATGCCAAATTACCTGATAACATGTTATAAAGCCTGAATTGCTAACTTCTATTGGACCTGAAAAAGAAAAGTATAATACCATCAACAATTAAGAGCCTGTTCATAGCAGGCTTTTTGTTATGTATATCAACCTTCCTGCAGTCCCACCTTTACGCTCAACGCTGCGCGACCGTTGAATATCAAAAAATAAGACATCAAAAGTACCCGCACTTAAAGTCGGAGGCTGAATTTGAGAGCTGGTTAAAAAAGAAAATAGAACAGAGAAAAGCAGCACTTGCCAATGGCATTGCCAGGGAAGAAGCCACAGTCTACACCATACCTGTTGTGGTCCATGTGATTCATAATGGAGAAGCTCCCGGTATAGGAACAAACATCCCTGATGATCAGATCATTTCTCAAATTGAAGTACTCACCGAAGATTTTCGCAGAACAAATACCGACGCCTCCAATACACCGGCTATGTTCTTACCTGTTGCTTCCGATGTTGAACTTGAATTTACTCTGGCCCTGCGCGACCCTGAAGGACTGGCTACATCCGGCATAATAAGGGTAGATGGCGGGCGCTCACAATGGAGCCTTGCCGATAATTATGAACTTAAAAGCTTAAGCCTGTGGCCCCCGGAAGACTACCTAAACATTTGGGTCACGGACCTCAGCGGAAGCTATCTGGGATACGCACAATTCCCAACCACTGATTTACTGTCAGGGTTGGATGCCGCCAGTGAAAGCCAGTTCACAGATGGCGTAGTTATAGACTATCGTGCCTTCGGTTCAGCAGATAAATATCCTCCTTCCAATGTGATCAGCTCTTACAATCTCGGTCGCACTACAACCCATGAAGTTGGCCATTATTTTGGCCTCAGGCACATCTGGGGCGACGACAGCGGCGGATGCTCCCTGTCTGACTATGTAGATGACACTCCAAACCAAGGTGGAAGCACCACGGGGTGTCCTGACTCAAACCCCGAATCATGTTCCTCGGTCGATATGATCCAGAATTACATGGACTACACCAACGATGCATGCATGAACCTCTTCACAGAAGACCAGAAAACCAGGATGAGGACAATTTTAGACAATAGTCCCAGGCGTGCCAGCCTCAGGGACTCCAAAGGCGCAATGCCTCCGGTGGTAGTCAGCAACGACCTGGGTATTAGAGATGTTATAAATCCTGTATACAGCTCATGTGCAGGTGCAGCTACACCAACATTGGCAATAAGAAATTATGGCAGTAACACCATTACATCAGCCGAAATAACCATCAGAATTGACGCAGGCGCTGTTGAGGCTACAACTTTTATTTTGAACCTGCCGCCTTTAGGTATAGACACGGTAGCGTTTGATCCCGTAGACTTTGACACTACTCAGGAGTACGAAATACTTTATGAAGTAACCATAGTAAATGGGGTGGCTGACGGTAACGCAGACAATAATCAGAAAACTACTATTATTGAAGTTCCTGAAACAATAAATATTCCGATCAACGAGGACTTCAATCTGCTTGCTCCGGGGCAGACTCCGGAGCAATGGACGCTTCAAAATCCGGATGGACAAAAAACCTGGGAAGCCAGGCAGAATGTACCCAATGGTGAGGGAAGTTCCAACACGGCCCTGTATGTCAACTTTTACGATTACGAAATTGAAGGAGATTATGACACATTAATAACACCCGTGCTCGATCTTTCTTCAATAACTTTTGCCATACTCTCTTTTGACCGCGCCTATGCCCAATATCCCCAGGTAGATGCTGACGGGCTGATTATTAAGGTTTCGACCAACTGCGGCCAGTCTTATGATCATACTATTTTTGAAAGCTATGGCAGCGAACTGGCTACGGTTTCGGAAACTTCAAGCTCTTACTTCCCTTCGGGTTTGTCTGACTGGAAAAAGGAATGTCTTATACTTGATGATTTTTTGGGTAACTCCAATGTTAGGATAGCTTTTATAGCACGAAACGGCTACGGCAACAATCTTTATATAGACAATATTTCGATTAATGACAGTGACAATGCCAGTGACAGAAAAGACCTGGCACTTATTGGCCTTTCGCGTCCGTCAAAAGTGGTTTGTCCTCAGGATTTAAGTCCTACGGTGCTGGTTAAAAATCAAGGGTGTACTGTTGAAGAACAGTTTACACTCAATTATCAATTTGATTTTGGCCAGGTCGTTTCTGACGAAATAACATTTGATAGCCTCAAACCAGGACAAACCCTGGAGGTTGTTTTAGCCAATGAGTCCTTTAGCCTTGGTAAGCATGTGTATGACATTGAACTCATGGGCACTAATGATATCAATACTTCCAACAACACCTTGTCAGGCGCCTTTTATGTAAATGATGAAAAAGATGAATTGCCAATAAGGGAGGATTTCGAAAACTTTAGTTCCTCCGGCTGGGTTGCTGCAAATGATATAGATGATGTAGTATCATGGAGTCTGGAAGAGACAGACAGAGGTAACTCACTGTACCTGTCAGGCACAGGGCAGGAAGGCTGGCTGGTTAGTCCGGCACTAAACTTTACCACTGCAGAACAGGCTCTGCTATCTTTTGATCTGGCCTACTCGCATGTTGAGGGTTCCAAAGACGGTCTTACTATTCTTGTAAGTACCGATTGTGGAGTGAGCTATGAGGAAGAAGTATTCAGCAGATTCGGTGAGGAGCTTGGCACCGGGACGTTCACAAGCACACCCCGTGCGGATTCTGTCTGGTCTCGTATAGATGTAAACCTCAGTGAATACCTGCAGGAAGACGATCTGCGGATTGCTTTCATAGTAACCAAGGACAGTGACAGCAATATTTACCTGGATAACATACAGACTTTTGTAACCAAGCATGAAGTAACGGAAGACCTGATCTACCCCAACCCGGCTCCCGGGGGCATTTTTAATATTTCATTTGACCTGCCTGAAAAGGAAACTGTAGAGGTAGGCATATATGATTCCCGTGGGCAAATTCTGGGGCACATGGTCTTTAATAATACTTTAAACCAAACTTACACTTTTGATTATGGCCATGCCGCACAGGGTATATATTTTGCAAAGGTGGTAGGAGAATCATTTTCATATACAAAAATAATTTGGCTGTTACGTTGATACCTATAGTTGTTTTATATTTGGCCCAACTGTTATAATCTCTTTACGATACATGGATAAAAAGCAAACCGTAGCCATTCTTTTCGGCGGCAAGTCTGTTGAGCATCAAATCTCAATTAACTCAGCTAAAAATGTTTTTGAGTTTATAGATAAGGATAAGTACGATCCCATTCTTATCGGTATATCTCAAAAAGGAGAATGGTTTTTAAAGAAAGAGGTTAACGGAAACTTCACTTCCGAAGATTCCCTTAAGCTTAACCTGAATGCAGAAAAGGGTGGCTTTTTTAACAGCCACGACGGTAGCACATTGGTTCCCGACCTCGTGTTTCCCGTACTCCACGGTACTGATGGCGAAGACGGCAGCATTCAGGGACTTCTGCGGGTTATCAATGTGCCCTTTGCCGGCACCGGGGTTTTGGGCTCAGCCATCTCCATGAGCAAACTATACTCTAAAAGGTTACTACAATCTGCCGGTATACCTGTAAGCAAATATGTATCTTTTGATTACCATGAAAGGGAAAAAATAACTTTTCAGCAATTAAAGGATGAACTTGGCCTGCCATTTATGGCCAAAGCGGCCAATTTGGGTTCTTCGGTTGGAGTGCATAAAGTGAAATCGGAGGAAGGTTTCAATCACGCCATAGCCGATGTTTTCAATTTTGACAGTACCATCATCTTTGAACAATATGTAAAAGGCCGGGAATTGGAATGCGCAGTAATGGGCAATGAAATACCTGAAGCTTCACTGCCTGCTGAGATTGTGATAAGCCAGAATTATGATTTTTATACCTACGAGGCCAAATACCTCGATCCTGAAGCTGTGAAACTTGAAGTACCGGCAAATGTAAATACACAAATTGCAAAAGAGATTCAGGAACTGTCTATCAAAAGCTATCTGGCCCTAAAGTGTGAAGATTTTGCCAGAGTAGATCTCTTTTTAAAGGAAAATGGCGAGATCATTATCAATGAGATCAATACAATACCAGGCTTTACCAACTCTAGTATGTTTCCTATGATGTGGAAAGAACGTGGTGTTTCATTTACAGACCTGATCACCAAGCTAATAGAAATGGCACTCAAGCGATTTGAGAGAAGTCAGCTTATTTCAAATCAGTTTACAGCCAATTAGTTTATTGACCAATAAAAATTTCACCCCTTTATAAGAATTCATTAAGTTTAACCGTTAAGTATATTCAGTATTAGCACATGAAATTAGAAACTGATTCTTTAAAAAGCTTACTTATACATTTAGTTATTGTTGTTGCGGTACTTTTTGGATTAGCTTTGGCATTTTTCTATCTCTACCTTCCTTCCACTACAAATCATGGAGAAACCATTACGGTTCCAAACCTGGAAGGACTACATATGGAAGAAATCGACGAGTTTTTAACCAAAAGGCACCTGAGGTATGAGATCAACGATTCAACTTTTTCTGATGAGTACCCACCTCTAACTATATTAAAGCAATATCCTAAACCCGGCAGCAAAGTAAAGGAAGGGCGGAAGATATTCATCTCTGTAAACAGAATAGATCCTCCAACGGTACCGGTACCGGAATTAGTAGACCGCTCACTTCGCAATGCGGAGGCGGTACTAAAAAGCAACGAACTTAAGCGGGGTAAAATCACCTACAGGCCAAGTCAGTTCCTGAACCTGGTATTAGAAATGAAATATGAAGATGAAATCATTCAATCGGGTCAAAGGATACCAAAAGGTTCCACCATTGACCTGGTGGTAGGCGACGGTTATGCCCAGTCCAACTTTGCAGCACCCAGGCTTACGGGTAACGAAATTGATGATGCACGATTTATAATATTAGGCTCAAACCTGGAAATGGGGCTGGTAACTTTGGAAGGAGATACTACCGGACGCAAAAGCATCGTTACCAAACAGGAACCTGAAGCGGGCACGCAGGTACGTATAGGCGATGCTATCGACCTATGGATATCTCCAGTTTCCGAAGAAGACGAAAATACAGTGGAAAACTAACATGTTGAAGACATTCAAATATGTAATAATAGCTCTGATGATCTTTGGTTCTGGCCACAGCATGGCCCAGCTTAAGGTATACAGCATAAAAAAAACAAGTCAATCCACTTCTAAAAATACCAAAAACAGTGCCCGGGAAGAAGCAGATGTCCTTAATCTGCCCTTTTGGGATGATTTCTCTTACTCATCTGCACAGCCTTCGGACACGCTATGGGAAGTCAGTGGTGTTTTTATCAACAATGGCTTAGGTATTACTCCCCCAAGCCTTGGAGTTGCTTCTTTCGATGGTACTGATGCCAATGGCCTTGCCTATTCAACGAATACCAGTAGCATGGGTGAAACTGATAGCCTTACCTCACTCCCGATCGATCTGAGCGGACTCACTGTTAATGACAACGTATATATTAGTTTTTTCTACCAATATGCCGGCTATGGAGATACTCCGGATAGTGGTGACTCTGTAAGACTGGAACTAAAAAAAAGCGACTCTACATGGGTAAGTATATGGCCGGGCACCGCTCAGTTGGATACTACCGGCAATTTTGTTCAGGTCATACAAAAAGTAAATGATGCTGCTTTCTTTCACGAATCTTTTCAGTTTCAGTTTACTTCTTTTGGACGGCGGTCAGGCCCATTTGACGTTTGGAATATAGATTATGTATATGTGAACAAGAACAGGTCCGAATCTGATCTGTTCTTTCCTGACAGAACGGTTAGTACTCCAATGATCAAAATTTTTAATGATTACACTGCCATCCCTTATAACCATTTTGATCCGTCACTTCTGGAATATCCTGTTTTAAATTTTTATAACCTCGAATCAGGTACGGTTCCCTCTCCCTATGGTTACAAAGTGGGTGGCGTATTAAACTACTACTACGAAGATTCCATGAGCACGGAACTGTTTGATACGCTATCCATAACTGCGGTAGCACAACCCCTTACACCCGGAGAGATTCAAACGCTTCAATTAGATCCATTCCTCAGCAGCGTCACCTTTGACAATACTGCTGACTCACTTGAAATAAAAGCAACATTGGCCATCGATGCCGGTGACAATGTGGACGATTATGATCCTGCGTATTTACCGATAGACTTCCGGGTAAATGATACCACCAGGGCTTCATTCATACTTTCCAGCTACTACGCCTATGATGACGGCAGTGCCGAAGTAGCCGCAGGTTTATTAAATGGTGCTGGAAAATCGCTGGCTTACCAGTTTGACCTGGCAAAGGACACAACAGGTTATGTTGTTGCTATAGATGTTTACTTTCCGTATATCAACGCCGATCCCACTGGAAAAGAAATTGACCTTTCTATTTGGAGGGCTATTGATACAAGAAACTCTGAGCCAAGCACAACTTCCCTGATCCATAGAGAACGTACCGCTGTAAAGCGGGGTCCGGCCTTAAATGATTTTGTAAGATATAAGCTGAGAAATGCCGTAGAGGTCAGTGATACTTTCTTTATTGGCTATAAGCAAATCGCGGCAGGTGATCTGGGCATTGGCCTGGACAAAAATACAGACTCAGGCGAAAAAATGTTCTTCAACATTGATGGCACCTGGCAACGCAACACACTGGTGGAAGGGAGTCTAATGTTACGCCCTGTCTTTGGGATACCTCCTGATGACATTGAAACCGGACTTCCTGACAAGCCGGAGAACAAACTTAATGTATATCCTAACCCCTCTTCAGGGAAATTCACAATTAAAGGAGATTTTGAAACCGTGAAAGTCTTTGACATACACGGAGTTGAGAAAAATTTTTCTTTGATATCTGATGGTAATAACGCTATTTTGAACCTTGAAAATCAGGCTGAGGGTTTATACATCCTTCAGTTCGTTCGAAGAGAGCGTATTGAAACCATAAAAGTATTTAAAAAGCAATAGTTACGTATGTTGGAGGTTACGGCCGAAGAGCTTAAAAGGAGACTCGATAGTAAAGAAGATTTGTTTATTATTGACGTGAGAGAGTGCTGGGAGTATGATGAAATAAACCTTGGCGTTACCAATATCCCACTGGGTGAGCTGCCTCAACACCTGTCAGAGCTGCCTTCAAAAAGCACAGAAATCATCGTTCATTGCCAGTCAGGCCGCAGAAGCGGACAAGCTCAAAAGTACCTGACCAAGCAAGGCTTCTCCCAGGTAGCCAGCTTAAAAGGTGGGCTGGACGCTTATCTGAGGCTGTAGTTTAGATCATCCCAATTCGAAGTGATATTATCAGTTCGGTTCTTTATTGGACCGATATCTGTTAGTAGCAATCGGCAACCTGTATTTCCAATTTATACATCTACTCATATTAATTGATCACAATTGGTGCAGGGCTGAATGATATTACAAAGATCAGCAGTGCCAGCCAGCCAACGATCTGTCTTTTCAGGTCGAGCGGTTCCTCAATCATAGAAGGTGGATGGTAAACTCCTAATACCCTGCCTACTATAAAAGCAAACAGCAGCCACCCTGAATACCCTACAATGTTAGGGGCGTATAAAGAAATGCCAAATTGCATTGTAAAAATGATAAGTGCATACATCAGCGTTTCCTGCCTGCTTTTCCGAAGCCCCTGCAAGGTGATATACAGGAAGCCAATATACAGCGGAATACTGTAAATAAGATTGTCAGCACCATCATACGGTGTAAGCATACCCATACCTGCATAAAATAAAAAAGAGATAAAGACTACCGTGGCAACTTTCTTAAACCTTTTATAGCCTATCAATCCGTAGAGCACATGTCCGCCATCAAGTTGACCGATTGGCATAAGGTTTAATGAGGTAAACAACAGCGCCAGAAATCCGGCAAACAACCAGGGATAATGCATCAGTTCCTTTTCATTAGGCACTCTTTCAGGATCACTAGCTATATATTTTTCAAAAAACAGAAACAACAATGGCTTACCTAAAGCGATAGAAGGGTACTCCGGCTGGGGTTCGAATTCACGAAACTCCCACTCTCCTTTTTTCCCCTCCTCTATATGTTGGAGTGAGTCAGCTTCCCTGGCCTTGGCATAAGCAAGCGAGTCCTGCTCCTTATGAAACTCATAGGTGTAGACATGCTCTTCAAAATCAGGCCCGAACGCTTCATATTCAGGATGAATACTGTAAATATATTCCGGCTCAGGCAAATGCGTGTAGCCATAATAAAGTACTCCCAGCGCTACAATAAAACCCGCCACGGGACCGGCAACGCCAATATCAAAATGAAGCTTTTTAGAACTTACCGGCTCCTTAATCCTGATCAGTGCTCCCATAGTACCGAAGAAGCCTGGAAACGGGGGCAGGGGAATATAAAAAGGCAATGTAGTTTTTACTTTGTGATAAACCGCAGTGAAGTAGTGGCCAAACTCATGTACGGTAAGGATCAGCAGTAAAGGGATGGAGTAAGCCAGACCATTTTGAAAATCAGCCCAGGAATAGTCGGTAAGCAGCCACATTTTGCCGTGTACCCACCATTCGCCCGCCATAGTAGTTGTGAAAAAAGTAACGATAAACAGGGAAGCCTGTATAATATATGTCTTTGTCCTTTTATCCATTGAAAAAATCTATCAAAGCTGTTGGCCTATTTATATGCAGTGTCCGGATGCCTAAGTTAGCCGCTCCCTTTATATTATCAGCATTATCATCGATAAATAATACATGCTCAGGGTGTAAATTGTTATCATCGAGCACAAACTGGTAGATATCTGCATCTGGCTTGCGCCTATTGACGAGGTGCGAGTAATATTGCTTGTCAAAGTAAGGATCGAAATTATCAACCCCATGCATCGCCAGCCTTTCATGGACGCAGCGCATGTGTATGGCATTGGTGTTGCTTAGCAGGAATAAGCCGTGCTCTTCCCTCAGGCTTTTAAGCAAAGCCAGACGCTCCGCAGGAATATCCAGGATCATGGCATTCCAGGCATCATCAAGTTGCTTGTCGTCACCGTCAAACTTCAACAACCCTCTCAGAAAGCTTCTGAACTCCTTATCACTTATAGCACCCGTCTCATAACGTTTAAATTCATCGTGGTGCAAATATTTCTCCTTAACAAAATCTGGTTCTACCCTACCCAAGCGGGCAAATTCCCTGATGGTAAGCTCAGTATCGAGGTTGATAATAACGCCTCCCAGGTCGAATATCAAAAATTTTAAATTTCTTGTGCTCAAATTTGATAACTTTGTTTGTGTAATTCGGGGCAAATATGTAACATTGCAATCCCAATTTCAAGGAGATAAAAGAAGTAAATTCTCAGAAATCTTCTGAACGGGCCTATAGCTCAGCTGGTTAGAGCACTTGACTCATAATCAAGGGGTCCCTGGTTCGAGCCCAGGTGGGCCCACAAAACGAAAACCCTTGTAAATCAGTGATTTGCAAGGGTTTTTTGTTTAATTCAACATTTAGATTTTCAGAGAAAAATTTCTCGAATTTTATATTTGCAAACATTTTGCAAACATTTCGGAAAATCCTGTACAAAATAAGAGGAATCAAAACTATTTATCTCAGTCAGAATTAGATAGAAACACGTCAAAAAAACACATGCATCATGAGAGCCTCCCATGGCCTTGACAAAGAGTTGTTTAATCGGATTAGTCTAAATTTTCCATTGCTCCATGTTTACCTCCTCGACTAGTTTGACACTATAATAGTTTGCTCCTCCTGATTTATAAATTTTTTGTTATTTATTTCAATATTTTGAGTAGTATTTTATATAAGTTTATTGCTCAAAACGTTATGCCCCAGATCATTAACCGCTATTAACAACCCAAAGAGCTTGGTCTCGAATGGGGTGACCGCTGGAGATCCTTCAAAGATCGTCCTCATTTTCAGGATTTGAGTGGGAGGACTATTGCGTAGCTTTACCGGGAGTTTGAGAGGACGGGGAGGTTGGTGGCTTGACCTTCAATCTTCCTGCCCTGTTAACTAAATAATTAAAGATCAAGCCTTATGCTTGCATACATCCATGCATTTTTTATTTCATCTCCTTTATAATAGTAGAAATGAAACCTTCTTTGTTTTCACTATCCTCATGGGACAGTTCTCCATAAATATATCTGCAATTTAAACGTTTGGCTATATTAATCAATTCTTCCATGTCATAGTGCCAAGCCCTCTATGGCCATTGTCCTCGTGATTTATAATATCATATATTACAATATATTCAAATGGCTTTTCAATCGTGCTCAGATTGTAAGCCCCCCGTTTTAGGACTACATAAAAGTATAAATTTCTATTAATTATTATTGTTATAGTAGGTGTTAATTGTGGGTAACTCCATGGAGCTATACACTGTTAACACCACCTGGAGCTGGTTCTGATTTGTCATTTCAAAGGAAATGATCAATACTTAAAATAACAAAACATAGAGCTTAGTCTTGTATTAAAAAAACAACTATTTGTATTCGTCTTTCATCTTGAGAAAGGCAACATCTCATCGACAAGATCATCCCACTCGTCCAATAAATTAGTTTTATCAATTCATTAATAAGAAATTTCAATTATTAAACCAACTGGATCAATCCTTTATGTTTTTCAACTCACTATTAGACATGCCTTCTACCATTTTATTAGGCATTATAACAGAAGCACTTGAAGTGAAGAATTTAGAGTGGAATACAATGGACGGTATCCAATTATTTTTAATTATTAACTCTCTTTTAATGATGGACCTTATCATTCAAGATCAATCCTTATCTAGCTCTAAGTTGTTCAACCATCAAACTACGACTAAGCAAATATCAGAACCCAACCATATAAAGGATGAGTTGGGAAGCTTAAAAAAATCTATGGAACACCTGAAAAAGGAAAATTATTCTCGGCATTTGAGAATAGAGCAACTCCAAGAGCAAATCACCCGATATCTATTCCTCGCTGGACATAAAATAAGGGGACCGCTTGCCAGAATTCTGGGTATTATAAATCTTTTTGATAAGGATGCCCTGAATGAAAGCGAGAGGAAACTGCTATTTCAAGAATTAAAAAATTCCTCAATGGAACTTGATGAAGAGATCAGGAAAACCAATGAGATACTGTATGAAGATATAAATAGTATCAGCACACCAGAACTCACCTAACATGGCTTTTTAAGTTTTAGTTGACATCAACCGGTTTCATTATGATCATGCTTACAGTTTGTCATTTGCTAACTACCCTTGAAAGCTATTTATAGAATATCAATTAACAATGCTAAAATCACATATCAATGAAAAAGTTAATTTTAATTTTCCACATTTTTATAACCAACCTGGCACTAGCACAAAATGTAATATTATTTGAGGATTTCGAGGGAGGCTTGCCCGGCTGGGTTAAATCTGTAACCAACGGTGTAACAGATAATGAGTGGTACGTCCTTGGTCAAAACAGCGATTTTACTTCCGGGAACAATTGTTTAGGTATTTCTACCGGGGATGGTAATAATACTTATAACAATATTACATCAGACCATAGTGTATGGATACAACCTGATTGGCCTGCTGTAGTTACTGACCAGAACATAAAGATACAGTTTGATGGTCATGCGGATGGAGAAATAACTTTAGGCGCGGATTATATGGCTATTTATTTAGCGGATATTGATGCTTCTGTTGTGGCTACAGATAACAATTTAAATAGTACAAACTCGATATTAATTGGTTATCTATATAATGCTCCTGCCTGGAATAGATACACAATAAATCTAAATAGTAGCCATCTCACCTTCATTCAAAATTCAGTTTTTGGGGCTACACTTGTGTTTAACTGGAAAAATGACAATAACTTCATTCTGGACCAACCTCCTGCTACAATAGATAACCTACTCATAACCAATGAACCTATTGCCAATCCTCCTTTGGCAGGAAGCTATACTATAGGCTTAAATAATGGCGAGAGCTTTGCAACACTTACAAATGCTTTTGATTACTTAAGCAATTATGGTCAAAGTGCCGATGTAAATTTTTATCTGACCGACACTAATTATTCGAGCGATTTTGAAACATTTCCTCTGGTACTGGGAGACGGAACTACTACACCATACCCTGGGATGGGAACCTATAAACTTACTATTAAGCCAGGGTCTGGAAATACACCCGTTATTACTGGTGATAATTTTAGTGAAACCAATCTGGGAACACTGACATTTAGAGGTGTGAGTAATATTACTATTGATGGATCAAATACCGTAGGTGGCAACAGCCGAGACCTTACTATCACCTCTAATGACAATACTTCTAACTATGTTATGCCTGTATTTCTCGCTGGAATTGATGAAGTCAATATTATGGAAAATATAGTGGTGGAAAATTCGAATCTGGAAACCAATAGTCAGGATAATGGCTATGGCATAATCGCAGGCCTATTTAACGCCAACACTTCGAACAGTCATTTCAGTTCGGAAGCAGCATTTAATAATTTGACAATTAAAAACAATAAATTTCAATCAGTAAAAGAAGCGATTCACATTGATGGGGTTGACAGGGCTGTTTTAGGTTATAATGGGAACAGCCTGGCCCTAAACGTTACGATCATCGACAATGAAATGGCGTCTCAGGATATAAACAATCAAATTAAAGAAAGCGGCATTCACATTTTAGGAGTTGATAATGGCTTGGTATCCGCTAATACCATTGGTGACTTTGACAGAGAGGACCTACATGCAGATGATGGTATTGTTGCAGATCAAAATTGTAAAAACCTGATTATAGAAAAAAACAAAATCTTTAATTTAGGCTTCACCGGAGATGCTACATCTAATATCAGTGCTCATGCTATAAACGTATACTCAGGACTCCCAGATTGTAACATCATAATTCGGAATAACGAAATAAGAGGTATTGCCGGAAATGGAGCTAGCTCTACAGCCAACGCCGGCTTTCTGAATCCTGTCGCTATATTTTTAGGCTTAGGAGGTGAGGTTGGATGGATTCAACTTTATAATCAATCAGGAATCAAAGTATATAATAATTCCATATATATGTATGGAAATGAGATGGATTTTACCACTTCGGTATCTATGGGTATCGCGGTAGCAGCCAATACCACCAATGTCGATATAAGAAATAATATAGTGAAAAATGATTTAGGGGGCGCCAGTACTCTGGGAGGTAAGGCATCAGCGTTAGCCGTGTTTATTGAAACAGCTGCCTCACAAATGTCATACATTGATTATAATGCATATCATGTAGCAGCCAATGAAAGCTACACCAACAATTATATTGGATTAGTTGGGAATCTTACTGATCTCCTAACCGATGGCAACACTCAATTGTCATCATGGCGAATGACAACAGGGAATGATAAATCATCTTTATTCGGAGACCCCGGTTTTTCATCTCAAAATTACCTTATGCCAGACATCTCGAATTCAAACAGTTGGAATGTGAGTGGGATGGGTGTTCATCTTCTATCTGTTACTGATGATTTAAATGGAGTTGAACGTCCTACCACAGTGGTTGACGGCGGTCTGGATCTTGGTGCATATGAATTTAATGCAGATCCGTCATTTTCGCTCCCTCCGCTAGTTACCTTAAATGGTCCCTTTCTCACTGGAGTGGATTATACGATCTATATAAATGAGGTAGAGCGCTTTACAATTAACTTCGACATAGGCTCAGACTTGCCTGATCAGATAAGTGCCAGGTTTTATGGAGGCGCCTGGCCTGCAAATTCAGGGGTTTATAATGTTGCAAATAATTATACTGATATCTCTGCAAGTGGACCAAACGAAAATATCTATAACTACGCACTTTCATCTAAATATGATCCCGCATATTTAGGCACACTGGATATGGATGCTTCAAATATTCATATAACAAATGATGCGAGCTATACTGATGAATGGAAGGCACTATCTACCATTGTTGATTTACCTAACAATATGTTTTCTTCTTCTAAAATTAACCAATTTGGAAGATTTACTAAAACCAGTACAGAAAACTTGTTACCAGTAGAATTACTAGAATTTAAAGCAAAAAACACTGGTAGTAGTAACCGTATTTCGTGGATAACATTATCAGAAGTTAATAATGATTATTTCATTTTGGAAAAAAGTCATAATGGGCAAGATTGGAAATTTCTAACTAAAATGCAGGGACAGGGAACTTCTGTCACTTTAAACCAATATGAGACTCTGGATTCTAATCCTTCCATTAGAACATATTACAAGCTCAAACAAATGGACTTTGATGGTACTGAAACAGGTTTTGATGTAATTTATGTTGATAGAATCAGCAATCAATCCGCTACCGTTAGCATAAAGGTATTCCCTAACCCTGCCTCGGAAAAACTTATAATAAATAATACACTTTCAGAAAACATAATGTTTGAAATAGTGTCAATCTCAGGCAAACGTGTTAAGGCAGGTAAGCTTACCCTTGGACGAAATGTTTTAAATGTAAGCGAATGGAAGAATGGCATGTATATTTTCAAAAGCAGTGTTGGAGGTATTCCCGAAAGAATTTTAATAAAACACTAAACCCGTTAAAGGTTTTTAATATACAGATCGAAAATATTGGTTACCATTTGAAAGCCTTGTCTCATTAACTAAATCCAGATTCTAAAAAAAATAGAAGTATCCATTTTATCTTTTGCCGAGCCAGGAAGTCTTTCCACCGATAGGAGCAATCCATACATCTATTAATTTTTATTACTTGATCCTCTATTGATATCTTGTAAATACTTGTAATGAATTACATTGAACGACTAACATAGTTAACATGAAGATTTTTTATTTTCTTTTATTTTTTTTAATCACATCCATTAATGTATATGGACAGTTGGATACAAAACACTATATCCCTCCTTTTTATGGACGGGAAGATCGTGCAGACGGAGCCAGTGAGGATATATATTTAGTTATAAGTACCCCCCAAACTACCGTCTTCGATGTTACTGTCACTGATGGAGCAGGTAATCCCTTGCCATTTTCGCCAGTATCAGTAAGCAGGTCAACCCCGGCTATAATACCCCTGAGCTCCGGTGGTACTAAGGGAACAGGAACTAAATTTTTGATTGATGATACGGCTCTAGCTACCATAGTATCTGATGAAGGCTTAATCTTAACCGGGAATAAATCATTCTTTGCAAGTATCAGGGTTTCAGAATCAGCACAAGCCGGATTTTTGACATCTAAAGGAACAGCAGGCTTTGGCACTGAATTCAGAACTGGCCACATATGGAATACTTCAGGTGAAACGGGAAGGAAAGCTCACGTTTTCAGTATCATGGCCACTGAAGACAATACCACCGTAACAATTAGTGATTTTGATGCTGTAGATTTTGAAAATGTATCAGAGGGAAGTGGTTCTATAGCAATCAATTTAAACCATGGCCAGTCATATGTTATGGCAGCTTTTGCTGATAATCCGTCAGCAGATAACCTTAATAATGTCAACGGGACCCGAATTGCTTCTGATAAAGATATTGTAGTGAATTCCGGGTCATGGCTTGCGGGTTCACCCGGAGGTACAAATGCAGGAAGAGATATTGGAATTGACCAAATAGCCCCAATTGAAGAGACTGGTTTTGAATATATTTTAGTAAAAGGTGAAGGCACAGACAGTGAAAATGTAATTGTTGTAGCCCATACTGATGGGACAAACATTTATGTGAATGGAAATTCGTCACCTTATAACTCAAGCCCTTTGAGCGCTGGAGAATTTATAAGATTAACGGCAGCCGACTACTCAGCAAATCAAAATATGTATATTACTGCCAACCAGCCAGTATATGTATATCAAGGGCTTAATGGTAGCTCAAGTACCAATGAAAGACAACTAGGTATGAATTATATGCCTCCGATTATTTGTCTGGGAGGCACAAATGTAGATATACCAGATATTGATCAATTAGGGAACCCCGTTATTCAAATTATTGCAGAAGCCGGTCAGGCTGTTACTATCACGGACGAACTAGGTAATGTTACAGATGTTTCTACTGGGGCAAAAGCTGTCACGGGTAATTCTAATTATGTTACATATAAAATTACGGGTTATACTGGGGATGTAACCGTGGAGAGTCCCAGACCAATAAGAGTTTCTTTAACGATTGAAAGCGGCAATATAGGTGGTGCAGGTTTTTTTTCAGGGTTTACAACAACTCCTGTAATTGAAACTCCTGGCGGATACAATTCTTCAACATGTATCCCAGACAATTTACCTGTTATTTTGAATGCAGAAGGTTTTGATAATTATCAATGGTTTCGGGACGGAGTATTATTGTCAGGAGAAACCAGCTCGACTTTATCCGTGAATAGTCCAGGGGTATACACTGCGGCTGGGACTATTGCCGGATGTGTTTCATCTGAACAATCATTCCCTTTATCCGTATCCCTTTGTCCAGGTGACGTTGGTATAGCCAAAAATATTGTTAGCACCAGTAATGTTAGTGGGTCACTTTTTGATGTGGTTTTTGATCTTATTATCACTAACTACAGTTCCAGTAACCCTGCTCCTAATTTACAGATTATTGATGATATTACGGAAGGCCTGCCTTCAGGAGCTACCGTCACATTGCAAACGGCACCGGTAATCACGAGTGGGACTTTTATTTCAGGTGGCATAAGTTCATCATACGATGGAAGCAGTGATCTGGCCATACTTACTACCTCTGCAAGTACTGTTGATACTGAGTTAGCCGTTGGTGCTAGTATTACTATTCGATATACTGTTAGGGTTGATATGAGTGGTGCGAGTGCCCCGGCCTATACTAATCAGGCTATAATATCTACTGCTGTTACAGGACCTAATGATGGAATAACGGCCACTTTTGACAATCAGGATTTTTCAGACAATGGAACAAACCCGGACGCCGATGGTGACGGTGATCCGACTGAAACGGGTGAAAATGATATCACGCAAGTATGCTTAAGTAACTATTCAATTAAATACACTACTTCAACATACTATACTACAGGAACCGATCCTACACCGACTATTATTGGCCTTAACGGAGGCACCTTCTCTTCTGCAAGTGGACTTTCCCTAAATAGTTCCACCGGACAAATAGACCTGTCAGCATCAATTGTTGGCACGTATACCGTTACATATTCGTTTGGAGGCTTATGCCCTGTTACGACAACGGTAACCATAGCGCTAAATCCACCTGCCGAACCTACAGTGGATACACAAACAACAAACGACACAACTCCGGTTATAACAGGGGCAGCGATACTGGAAACAGGTGAAACATTAACAGTAGAGGTGAATGCTGTAACATACACATTGGGCGACGGGAATTTATCAATTTCAGGAAGTACATGGACATTGATGATACCTTCAGGAAATGAAATCGCTCCCGATGGTACTTATGAAGTTATTGCTACAATTGATGATGGAGCAGGTGGGATGACTTCTGATACGTCCAACAACGAGTTAACAATTGATACGAGTGGTCCGGCCACCAACATTATCGGGGCGCCTGCGATCGTTGAAAATACATCCAGCTATAATGTTCAGATAGAATTTGATGAAGATGTAAATGGTTTTGTTATCACAGATATTGTAGTTACTAATGGGTCAATCTCCAATTTTGTAGCTCTGGATGGTAATACTTATACCATTGACATTACACCAAATGGTGCTGGCAACATCACGATTAATGTAAACAGTGGAGTTGCTCAGGATATTGCTGGAAATGACAATATTGCGGCAACAATGGTAACGACTGTTTATGACTATGAGGCAGTCTATACAGTAAATGCTGCTCAAAACGTCGATATCTATGCAAACAATGATGTACTGGCAACAGTAGCTGATGCCAATGGTACGGGAGTTACCGCTGCCGTACTTGCAAACAGCACCAGCTTACCAGCAGGTGTAGCCCTTAATGCCACCACCGGGGAGGTCACGGTAAGTGATGCCAGCGCACTGGCGGCAGGAACATACACCTTTGATGTTACCACTACAGACAGCGAAGGTGGTACAACCACACAAACTGTATCACTGACATTCAATGGCGACAGCGAAGCAGTATACACGGTGAACGCTGCACAGAACGTGGACAGCTACTCAGACAACGATGTACTGGCAACAGTAGCTGATGCCAATGGAACAGGAGTTACCGCTGCCGTACTTGCCAATAGCACCAGCTTACCAGCAGGTGTAGCCCTGAACGCTACCACCGGAGCAATTACGGTAAGTGATGCCAGCGCACTGGCGGCAGGAACATACACCTTTGATGTTACTACTACAGACAGCGAAGGTGGTACAACCACACAAACTGTATCACTGACATTCAATGGCGACAGCGAAGCAGTATACACGGTGAACGCTGCACAGAACGTGGACAGCTACTCAGACAACGATGTACTGGCAACAGTAGCCGATGCAGACGGAACAGGAATTGCAAGCGCAGTACTGGCCAACAGCACCAGCTTACCAGCAGGTGTAGCCCTTAATGCCACCACCGGAGCAATTACGGTAAGTGATGCCAGCGCACTGGCGGCAGGAACATACACCTTTGACGTTACTACTACAGACAGCGAAGGTGGTACAACCACACAAACTGTATCACTGACATTCAATGGCGACAGCGAAGCAGTATACACGGTGAACGCTGCACAGAACCTAGACAGCTACTCAGACAACGATGTACTGGCAACAGTAGCTGATGCAGGCGGAACAGGAATTGCAAGCGCAGTACTGGCCAACAGCACCAGCTTACCAGCAGGTGTAGCCCTGAACGCTACCACCGGAGCAATTACGGTAAGTGATGCCAGCGCACTGGCGGCAGGAACATACACCTTTGATGTTACTACTACAGACAGCGAAGGTGGTACAACCACACAAACTGTATCACTGACATTCAACGGCGACAGCGAAGCAGTATACACGGTAAACGCTGCACAGAACGTAGACAGCTACTCAGACAACGATGTACTGGCAACAGTAGCTGATGCAGACGGAACAGGAATTGCAAGCGCAGTACTGGCCAACAGCACCAGCTTACCAGCAGGTGTAGCCCTTAATGCCACCACCGGAGCAATTACGGTAAGTGATGCCAGCGCACTGGCGGCAGGAGCATACACCTTTGACGTTACTACTACAGACAGCGAAGGTGGTACAACCACACAAACTGTATCACTGACATTCAACGGCGACAGCGAAGCAGTATACACGGTAAACGCTGCACAGAACGTAGACAGCTACTCAGACAACGATGTACTGGCAACAGTAGCTGATGCAGACGGAACAGGAATTGCAAGCGCAGTACTGGCCAACAGCACCAGCTTACCAGCAGGTGTAGCCCTTAATGCCACCACCGGAGCAATTACGGTAAGTGATGCCAGCGCACTGGCGGCAGGAGCATACACCTTTGACGTTACTACTACAGACAGCGAAGGTGGTACAACCACGCAGACTGTATCACTGACATTCAATGGCGACAGCGAAGCAGTATACACGGTGAACGCTGCTCAGAACGTGGACAGCTACTCAGAAAACGATGTACTGGCAACAGTAACCGATGCAGACGGAACAGGAGTTACCGCTGCCGTACTTGCCAACAGCACCAGCTTACCAGCAGGTGTAGCCCTGAACGCTACCACCGGAGCAATTACGGTAAGTGATGCCAGCGCACTGGCGGCAGGAACATACACCTTTGATGTTACTACTACAGACAGCGAAGGTGGTACAACCACACAAACTGTATCACTGACATTCAATGGCGACAGCGAAGCGGTATACACGGTAAATACACCTCAAAATGCAGACAGCTACTCAGACAACGATGTACTGGCAACAGTAACCGATGCAGACGGAACAGGAATTGCAAGCGCAGTACTGGCCAACAGCACCAGCTTACCAGCAGGTGTAGCCCTTAATGCCACCACCGGGGAGGTCACGGTAAGTGATGCCAGCGCACTGGCGGCAGGAACATACACCTTTGACGTTACTACTACAGACAGCGAAGGTGGTACAACCACACAAACTGTATCACTGACATTCAATGGCGACAGCGAAGCAGTATACACGGTAAACGCTGCACAGAACGTAGACAGCTACTCAGACAACGATGTACTGGCAACAGTAGCTGATGCCAATGGAACAGGAGTTACCGCTGCCGTACTTGCCAACAGCACCAGCTTACCAGCAGGTGTAACCCTTAATGCCACCACCGGGGAGGTCACGGTAAGTGATGCCAGCGCACTGGCGGCAGGAACATACACCTTTGACGTTACTACTACAGACAGCGAAGGTGGTACAACCACACAAACTGTATCACTGACATTCAATGGCGACAGCGAAGCAGTATACACGGTGAACGCTGCACAGAACCTAGACAGCTACTCAGACAATGATGTACTGGCAACAGTAACCGATGCAGACGGAACAGGAATTGCAAGCGCAGTACTGGCCAACAGCACCAGCTTACCAGCAGGTGTAGCCCTGAACGCTACCACCGGAGCAATTACGGTAAGTGATGCCAGCGCACTGGCGGCAGGAACATACACCTTTGATGTTACTACTACAGACAGCGAAGGTGGTACAACCACACAAACTGTATCACTGACATTCAACGGCGACAGCGAAGCAGTATACACGGTAAACGCTGCACAGAACGTGGACAGCTACTCAGACAACGATGTACTGGCAACAGTAGCTGATGCAGACGGAACAGGAATTGCAAGCGCAGTACTTGCCAACAGCACCAGCTTACCAGCAGGTGTAGCCCTTAATGCCACCACCGGAGCAATTACGGTAAGTGATGCCAGCGCACTGGCGGCAGGAACATACACCTTTGATGTTACTACAACAGACAGCGAAGGTGGTACAACCACACAAACTGTATCACTGACATTCAATGGCGACAGCGAAGCGGTATACACGGTGAACGCTGCACAGAACGTGGACAGCTACTCAGACAACGATGTACTGGCAACAGTAACCGATGCAGACGGAACAGGAATTGCAAGCGCAGTACTGGCCAACAGCACCAGCTTACCAGCAGGTGTAGCCCTTAATGCCACCACCGGAGCAATTACGGTAAGTGATGCCAGCGCACTGGCGGCAGGAACATACACCTTTGATGTTACTACAACAGACAGCGAAGGAGGTACAACCACGCAAACTGTATCACTGACATTCAATGGCGACAGTGAAGCAGTATACACGGTGAACGCTGCACAGAACGTAGACAGCTACTCAGACAATGATGTACTGGCAACAGTAGCTGATGCAGACGGAGTTATAACTAATGCAGTAGTGGTCAACGGTAGTACACTTCCCGCAGGTATGATAATGAGCAGTACAACCGGAGAGATAACAGTAGCAGATAATTCACTGCTTGTTCCGGGGGTATATACCATAACCATAACTACTACAGATGTACAGGACGGAACAACTACGCAAACGGTAACCATTCAAATATTGGATTCTGGTATTACAGATTCTGATGGTGATGGAGTTACTGATTCTGATGAAGATATAAATGGTGATGGTGATTTGACTAACGATGACTCAGATGGAGATGGCATACCGGATTACCTGGACACAGATGATGATGGAGATGGTGTATCAACTGCTGATGAAGATGTGGACGGCGATGGTGACCCAACGAATGACGACACCGATGGTGATGGTACTGCCGACTATCTGGATACTGATGATGATGGCGATGGAGAAGCGACATCAGACGAAGATCACGATAATGACGGTGATCCTACAAATGATGATACGGATGGTGACGGCACTGCGGATTACCTGGACGAAGATGATGATGGAGACGGTCTGGCAAGTGCAGATGAAGATGGTAATGGTGATGGAGATTTGGATAATGATGATTGTGATAGGAATGGCGTGCCTGATTACCTTGACCCGAAGCCTTGCGATAATGTACTTGACCCTGAAGAAGGCTTTAGTCCTGGTAGCGCACAATTCGGCACATGGATTATCAATGGAATTGAAAATTATCCAGACAACGCTGTAAAGGTATATAATCGTTGGGGTAACCTGGTGTTTGAAACCGAGGGCTATAACAATAATGATAAAGCCTGGACAGGAATAGCTAATGGTAAACTACTCATAGGAACAGAAGCACCTGATGGCACCTACTTCTATGTGATAGACTTAGGAGATGGCAGCAAGCCTTTGAGTGGATATGTTATAATCAAACGATAAGAAGAAAAGAAGATGAAAAGTAAAAGATTTATAATAGTAGCAATTCTGTTGTTCGTAAGCCTTTTATCAAATGGCCAACAACAGGTAATGTTTACACAATATATGTTTAATGGGCTGGCGTTAAATCCTGCATATGCAGGCAGTCACGAAACAGTAAGTATAACTGCACTGGCACGTGAACAATGGACTGGCATAGATGGTGCGCCGAGTACCCAAACACTAAGTATCCATTCTCCTGTTTTCAATCAAAGAATTGGCGTAGGCCTTCTATTTCTTCATGATGAAATAGGCGTTACTGAACAGACCGGGGTATATGCTGCATATTCTTATAAAATACCTTTTGCAAACGGGGCTGATCTGGCGCTAGGACTTCAGGCAGGATTTACGTCATATAATGCGAGATTCAGCAAAGTTTCTGATATCAACCCGGCGTTTGCCAATGGTGATGTGCAGGAAATGCACCCTAACTTTGGTTTTGGAGCTTACTATTCAACAGAAAGGTTTTATGTTGGGTTTTCAGTGCCACAATTGGCTCAGAATACCTTTGATAAAGATAACAAGGATTCGGATTCAAGGATAATCAGGCATTATTTTGCTACAACTGGCTATGTTTTCGATTTAAACAGAAACCTTAAGTTAAAACCTAATTTGCTTGTTAAGGCAGTAGATGGCGCGCCGGTTGAGTTTGATTTGAATACGAATTTATTGATCAACGAAGTGGTATGGTTAGGGCTGTCCTGGCGTTCCTTTGACTCGTTTGACGCACTGTTTCAGTTGCAGGTTACTGACCGCCTGCAGTTGGGCTATGCTTATGACTTTGCCACCACTTCAGATCTGAGGCGTGTAAATGGAGGTTCTCACGAGGTCATGTTAAATTATAGATTTTCACTTACCAGCAAAAGAATTGTTACACCACGATATTTCTGATACGAATGCTTGAGTCAGTTTAAATGTTTGAGTCTGACTGAAATATAATTCTTTTGAACTATAAGATTTAAAAAATGAAAACACATAAAATGATAAGAGCAATACTGTTTTTACTGGTAATAGCATACTCGGAATGTTTTTCTCAAAATAATCTGCTCGCAATCATACAAGACCCTCTGAGTCGCGGAGATCAACTTTTTGACGAGTTTTCTTATGAAGCCGCAATCGATTTTTACAAAAAAGCATTCAATCAGTCTAATACGCCTATAGTGGCGTTAAAAATTGCGGAGAGTTATCGCAAGCTTAACCAGCCAGTGAGTTCAGCGGAGTGGTATAAAAAGGCTCTTGAAGAAACCGAGGGTGTGGATGCATTATACTTTTTTCACTATGCAGAAGCATTAAGTAGTATAGAAAATTACAACGAAGCTAAAAAGTGGTACAAAAGGTATCAGCAAGATGCTTCTGCAGATAGTAGAGTATCTAAAAAGATCGAAGTATTAAATGATCAGGAGCTTTTGTCTGCCAAGAAACAGGCTGTAAACATTAAAAAAGCACCGTTTAATTCTGAGGGATCAGATTTTAGTCCGGTTCTTTTGGGAGAAAGTATAGTTTTTGTGTCTTCCAGAAAAACGGATCAGTCGCCGGGAGAAACATTTAACTGGGATAATAGCCCTTATCTGGACTTGTTCATCTTCTCAGAAGGGTCAGTTAACAAATTGGATAAAAACCTGAATTCAATTTATCATGAGGGACCGGCTGCATTTTACGATGACGGAAACAAAATAATTTTTACACGTAACAACTACAGCGGAGGTAAAGTTAAAAGCAGCAATGACGGAATTATAATGCTTAAGCTTTACCAGGCGGAGCGGCAGCCGGATGGAAATTGGTCAATGCCCGAGCCTCTTTCAATTAATAATGATAACTATTCAACAGGACACCCAGCCGTTACAACAGACGGATTTACGCTGTTCTTTGCATCTGACATGCCAGGAGGCTATGGAGGAGTTGATATTTATAAAAGTGAATATCAAAACGGAACATGGCAACAACCTAAAAACTTAGGGAGTAAAGTGAATACCGAGGGTGATGAGCTATTTCCATCCATCCATGAAGATAAGTACCTATACTTTTCCAGCAATGGTCATGGAGGCCTGGGAGGACTTGATATATTCGCCGTTGACTTTACCAAGGATAATTCACAAGTTACCAATATAGGTTCTCCAATTAATAGTCCACTTGACGATTTTGGCTTAATACATACACATGAATACAAAGGCCTGTTTTCCAGTAACAGGGAGCAAGGTGGAAACCACGATGATATTTACCAATTTACTACGGACAGACCATTAGTAACAGATTATGTTATTTCCGGAGTAGTTATTAACAAAGTGAATAGCAACCCTATTGGTGATGCACGCGTCACGCTTTATAATGAAAATGAAGAAGCTTTACAAACTGTTAATTCTGCTGAAGACGGTTCCTTTAGAATAAAAGTGGAACCATTTCAAACCTATGTGCTTAAAGCGTGGAAAGAAAAGCATATAGAAACAAAAGTATTGCAAGTATCGACCGGAGAGGCCCTCACGGAATGGCAGGTTAAGTTATTAATGCTGGAGGATGAAGGCTTGCTTTTGACTGGTGTAGTAAAGGATAATACTACAGGTAATTTTATTTCCAATGTATCAGTTTCTGTTACTGACAATTTTACTGATAGTAACATTTTGAAGACTGAAACTTCGGATTCAGGAGATTTTGAGTATAACGTAAAGGCAAATGATATCCCTAAGCGGGTAAGCTATCAGATAAAATTACAAAAAGAGGGTTATTTATCTAAAACGCTCACCTATAATCACTTGCTTGACAAGCCGGGGATATTTAAAATTAATGATGTAGTTAATTTAGGACTTGATAAACTTGAAGTTGGTACGGATATCGGCAAATTGGTAAACGTGAATCCGATCTATTTCGATGTTGGTAAATATAATATTCGGTCCGATGCAGCAAAAGAACTGGATAAAATTGTAGATATAATGCAGAGTAACCCTTCTATTAAGATTGAATTGGGATCTCATACCGACTCCAGGGGTAGCGCAGCTTCTAATTTAAGCCTCTCCGATAAGAGGGCAAAGGCCTCAGTCGCCTATATCGTATCGCAGGGAATAGCTACCGCAAGAGTAACAGGCAAAGGATATGGAGAACAAATGCTACTGAACCAATGTGCTGACGGGGTGGATTGCAGTGCTGAAGAACATCAGCAAAACCGAAGAACGGAGTTTAAAATTACTGAATATTAATAACGGATGAGCAGCAGATACGAAAAAGAGCGATTATCAGCCCTGGAAAGCTATGAAATTATGGATACCAGCGCAGATGAAACGCTGGACAGCATCACCAATCTGGCAGCTTACATCTGCGGCACACCAGTATCACTCATTACTCTACTCGATGATAAAAGGCAGTGGTTTAAATCAAACAACGGGTTAGACACTACGGAGACAACCCGGGAAGTAGCATTTTGCGATTATGCCATACAGCAGGATGAGTTTTTTGTGGTGGAAAATGCAGAACTCGATCCGAGATTTAAAAATAATCCACTGGTTACAAGCGACCCATACATCCGATTTTACCTGGGTTATCCGCTGATTAATGAAGAAGGATATGCGCTTGGTACATTATGTGTTATTGATAGAAAGCCCCGCAAGCTGAATAACAACCAGCGGCAATCTATAAAAGCATTGAGTAAATTGGCCATGGCCTATCTGGAAATGCAACGGCAGCGAAAGCATATTAAAGAGACGCGTAAAATGAAGCAGGACCTTTTAGATGAAGTAAGCTATAACCTGCGAACACCTTTAAACGTGATCTATGGGTTGACAACCATCTTGCTCGAGAAAAACGAGCTTTCAGAATTTAATGAAGACCTCTATTTACTCAATGAATCTGCTGAAAACACCATAGAAGTAGTAAATAAACTTGCTGAAGTCAATAGGCCAGGGCTGGGTTTACCTAACAAGCACCTTATTTTCAATCTACATAGTTTAATAGAAACGCTCATTGGTGAAATTTCTGATGAATATAACGTTGATATAAAATATACATATGACTTTGGCATACCTGGTTTTTTGGTAGGTGACCCTGATCGAATACAGCAGATGCTGAGGCACTTGATTTGTGCTCAGTTGGCAGGACGCGAAACTTCTCGATTGCATCTTTCAGTAGAGTCTCTGAGGAAGTCGAAAAGTAGTATAAGGGTAAAACTAGACCTTATTGATACTTCAGCTGACCCACTACTTCAGGATACCCGCTCTCTGGTAAGTCAGAGACAAGAAGTAAATAGTGCAATAGAAATCATTAAAACTCTCAAAGGAGGCTTCTCCAAGCAGCCAGGCTATAAAAGTGTTACACTAGACTTTGATATACAAAATGCAACGGTTGAATCACAACCAAACAAAGGCGATCTATATACAGAAGACATCTCAGGTATTAAATTGCTATTGGTAGAAGATATGGAGATTAATCAGAGAATTGCAGCTAAATTTTTTAAAATGTGGGATGTACGATTTGACATAGTTAATAACGGAAAGGAAGCCATTGATACTTTAAAGAAAAAAAACTATGATATTGTTTTAATGGACATGCGCATGCCGGTGATGAATGGCTTTGAGGCCATACGCAAGATTAGAGCCATGAAAAATAAAAGGATTAAAACTCTTCCTATAATAGCTTTGACGGCATCTGTATTCGATTTTACAGAAGCGAAACTAAAAAATATCGGATTAACTGATTTAGTTAATAAACCTTTTAATCCTAATGAACTAAAGCAGAAAATAGCCAAGGCACTGCAGATAAAGAAATTTTAATACACTTTTGCAGCCTATTTTACAATTTTTTCGAGTATTTCTTCACGCATTGATTTACTAAACGGCACATTGTACTTGTTTATATTAAGTGTGTTACCTTCGATACTATCAATTTTATCTAGTCTTACAAGATACGAGCGATGGGTTTGGATAAAATCTGCTCCGGATAATTTTTTACTAATAGATTTAAGGGTAGAGAGTGTAATATGACACTTATCGTCTGTATATATCTTGACATAATCTCCATATGCCTCTATATAATTAATGTCAGCAAAATGTATCTTTACCAGTTTATTATCTTCTTTAATAAAAAAGTGGTCTTCTTCTGATAATTCCTTTACAGCTTCTCTCACTTTGTTCACAGCTCGTAAAAACCTGGAATAATTATCAAGCGGTTTTAAAAGATAGTCTGCTACCTGATGTTCAAAAGCTTCAACGGCATAGGCTTCATTACTGGTAATGAGAATAATTTGAGGGTTATAATCCAACGATGAAATAAACTCGAGTCCAGACATTTGCGGCATCTCAACATCTAAAAATATAAGATCCACTTTATTCTCCATCAAATAATTTATTGCGTCAATAGGGTTACTGAAAGCTTGCTTTAGTTCAACTGAATCAGTTTTGCCGATAAAGCCGTTAACAATTGTTTGAAAAATAGCGTCATCATCAACTACTACAGCACTGATTTTCTTCATATAGATAGGTGAGTTTAATAAAAACAAGTTAGTTCTGCATTTTACAATAGCTAAAATATGTTTTTTTAAATATTATATAATGAAGAATACAAAATACAAGCTTTATATCAAATGAATCTATATTATTATCTTACGCATGCAAGTTTTAGATTGATTTCTTAGATTTTATTTGCTCAATTTTAGCTTCAGCTATATCAATGATTGTATTGCACATACGCTCCACATTAACCACATTATTAGTTACTGCATTTTTATTGGTAAAACCCAGCAGCTGACTTCCTTTCGATATTTCCTCAAGTACAAGATCGGCTTGGAATATCTCCAAGGCAGGTTTGATTTTATGTAATAGTGCAGCGTAGGCTTTGTTATCGGATTGTAGCAGCGCGTTCTTATAATTTTTTTTAAATAGATTTAGCTCCTGTAAATAAGATTCCAGAATGTTAGTTAAAAACTTAGGATCATTGTCCGCCACTATTTCTATTCGGCTCAGATCGATTAGTTGGTGACTGTTTTTTGTTCGTTCTTTTCTTTGTGATACCTCTGTCTTGGAATTTATGCCGAGTTGCTTAACAATCTCATTTTTTAGTATTTCATTGTTAATAGGTTTTGTAAGCAACCCATCCATTCCTACTTCTAAAGCTCTCTTTTTAACATTGCTATCAAAATCCGCTGTTAATGCTAATATGGGTGTCTCTTTATTTAGTTCGGTTTTTCTAATACTCTGGCTGGCTTCATAACCATTAACCCCCGGCATTTGTATGTCCATTAAGATAATACTGTATGGCTTATGACCTGCTTTTTCTATGGCGGCTTGTCCACTGTCAGCTAAATCTACGTCTGCCTGCCATTTGAGGAGGAATTTCTTGACTACCATCTGGTTAATAGCATTATCATCTACCACAAGAACATCAATACCATTCAGATTTACATCAGAATGCTTTGTAGGTGTGGTATGCTTTTTGAGTTCCGGTACTGTTCCTTTTTTAAAAGTAAGATTAAAATGAAAATTAGATCCCTTTCCTGGCGTGCTCTTGACATGAATCGAACAACCGTGCAATTCAACAAGTTTTTTAATGATGGCCAGCCCCAGACCAGAACCCCCATAAAATCGCGTGGTATCTTCTTCCGCCTGAGAAAAGCGTTCAAAAATAACACTTTGTTTGCTTTGAGGTATGCCTATGCCCGTGTCCTCAACAGAAAAACTTAAAGTAATATTTTCATCATTGTTCTGCTCTGTCATCACCTGAAGCTTTACACGCCCCTCATTAGTAAACTTTATCGCATTGGATAGCAGGTTGGTAAGTATCTGTGTAAGACGGGTGGGATCACCAATTAATATGTGCGTAATACCAGTGTCAAGCATTACATTCAATAAAATTCCTTTTTCTTCAGCACGGTGGCTAAAAACATTTTTAATATTATTGATAAGGTCAAAAAAGTCAAAAGGTATTTCTTCTAGTGTTATGTTTCCAGACTCTATCTTATTAAAGTCAAGAATATCATTGATAAGTGAAAGGAGATTCTGCGATGAAAATTTCAGTGTGTTAAGGTTCTCCATCTGATGTTTTGCGGGATTTTCATCCAACAGCAGGTGTGACATTCCTATAATAGCATTTAGTGGTGTACGTATTTCGTGACTCATCGTTGATAGAAATTCTTCCTTTGCCTTGGAGGCTTTTTCCGCCTGCTCTTTTGCCTTTAAGAGCTTTTCCTCATACCTTATACTTTCAGTAATATCCTCAACAGTACCGACATAGCCTACCTTCTCCTTATTAATAATGATAGCGGAAGCTTTAACCTTTGCCCAAACTACGCTTCCATATTTACGTCTAAAACGCTGTCTACTGCTAAACTTAAGGTCATTATCTACCGCCTCCTGCCACTCTCTAAAAATACGGTCCACATCATCTTCATGTATACCCATAGACCAACCTGTGCCAAGGGATTCCTCCAGGGTTAAACCACTCAGCTTTTGGTATTCGGAGTTGGTATAGGTGCATAACCCTTTTTGGTCGGTAACAAAAATACCAAGGGGAGAAGCATCGCTCATAGCCCTGAATTTTTCCTCACTTTGACGTAGCTTTAATTCAGCTTCTTTTTGATCATTAATATCGGTAGTAACGAGGAGGGCACCTATAATTTTGCCAGCTTTATCTTTTAGCGGTCTGCTGTTATACTTTACAAAAATCCCTTCCTTTTTCTTCTCATTCTGAATATATGATTCAAAGTTATGCACCTCTTTGCCATGTAACGCCTGTATTAAAGGCAGGTCCTCCATAGGAATAAGTGTTTTTTTATCGGTATAATATGATCCATAATGTTTCGACCATTCACTTGGATGAAGTTCTGCTTCACCTTTACCCACAATTTTTTTTGAGGCATCGTTAAACAACAAAAATTTGCCCTCTTTGTCAACTACCACTACAGCTTCTGCCATAGTATTCAATATTACATTTGTGAGATTGTTCCTTTCTTCGAGTTTGGTCTTGGTAGCTCTCAAGTCCTTATTAGTTTTCTGCAGCACTTTGGCTTTTTTCTCTAGTTCAAGGCGTAATTGCTTTAGAGTAGAGATATCCCGGGCTACCGCCCGAACGGTTTTGACTTTACCTTGCTTGTCAAAGAACATACTTACATTTTGGCCCACCCAGATTACATCACCTTTTTTTGAGACCATCGGAAATTCAAAATAGGTATCTCGTTGTTTCCGTTGGCGCTGTTTCTTATAAAAACTATCCAATTTATCTACAAAATCAGACTCTACCAGTTGCCAAAAAACAATCTCTTTTAATTCTTCACGGCTAAAGCCGGAATATCTTTCCAATGCCCGATTGGCATAAATGAACTTGCCTTCTGCATTCAGTTCATAAATCATGTCGTTTAGCGATTCTACTATTTCTTTATACCAGTCTGTTGTTTTATTTGATATCATATCTTTAAAATACATATAATCATAATGTCATAGGTTTTATATGTAAGATTTTCTGATATGATGAAATGACGTAGGGGAAATATCTTTTCCTTTTCATAAAAACAGTTAAATTAAAGTGGTTTTATCTACTTTTAAACTGTCATATTTTCGGGATGCTTACAAGATCAGTCAAACACTATTATATAGTTAATTTTATAGCTATTAATAGTGGCTAGTGCTCTGAGAAAGTAAAAAGATTGTGTCACGATAGATTGGAAACTTGAGATATAAATAAGCAATGGCCTAACCCTGTTAGCTAGAGTAACAGTTTGACTTTACCAAGTCAAAAAAGTATGTTAACCAAGTTGACCTGAAGCCTTGAAGCTAGGCCGCTTATTGCGGATAGGCACTTTTAAAAACAACACTCTTTTCATTCTTATGTTATTTGATCTCTTCCAACATCACAACTGAAAAAGGAGGTATTTTAACGGTATACACCCCTTTTTTTGATCTTTTGAAATTCTTAAATGGACGTGGTTCAATTTTATCCGGATGGTCAAAAGTATTATGATCTTGTAATTTCCCTGAGGTCAATACCTTGACTGTCACTTCTCTAACCCCAAGAGCGTTAAGATCAATCTCTATCTCATTGGTTTTGTTGGCATCGATATTCACAAGGGATATGTGTACTACTCCATTTTTGTCTTTCGATGCTGTTACCGATATAGCAGGAAGAGATTCCTCTCCAAGGGAATATTCAGGAGAATCGAATGTAACGGGCAGTAATTGTGCATCGTGGTGCACCGTATACATTTTCATTACATGATATGTGGGAGTAAGCAGCATTTTTTGCTCATCGGTAAGGATGACCGCCTGTAATACATTGACCGCCTGTGCAAGATTGGCCATTTTTACTCTATCAGCGTGATTATTGAAAATATTCAGCGTCATTCCTGCAATCATGGCATCGCGCATCGTATTCTGCTGGTAAAGAAATCCCGGGTTGGTACCTTTTTCCACATCATACCAAGCTCCCCATTCATCCACTATGAGGTCTACTTTCTTTTCAGGATCGTATTTGTCCATAATGGCCACATGCTTATTAACCAGCTCTTCCATTTCCCACGCTTTTTGCATAAGCTTGAAGTAGTGTTCTTCCTGAAAATCAACAGCAGAGCCTTTATTGCTCCAGTCTATTACCGAATAGTGGTGCAGTGCCACTCCCTGCAACAAATTGAGAGGTACATTTTTCATAATTACTTCTGTCCAGTGATAATCGGAACTGCTGGCCCCGGATGCTACTTTATACAATCCTCCTTCGATATTTGCATCAGACATAAAAGTAGCATACTTCCTATACACATCAGCATAGTATTCAGGACGCATGTGACCTCCACAGCCCCAAGCCTCATTTCCAACACCCCAGTACTTCACCTTCCATGGTTTTTCACGTCCGTTTTCTTTGCGTAAATCTGACATCGGGCTTGTTCCTGAAAAATTAACATATTGTACCCAGTCCGCCAGTTCCTGTACGGTGCCACTACCAACATTGCCAGCCAGGTAAGGCTCTGCGCCTAATATTTCACACAAATTCAGGAAATCATGGGTTCCAAAACTATTGTCTTCCGTTACACTACCCCACCATTGATTTACTATAGTTGGTCTCTCATCTTTTGGCCCAATACCATCTTTCCAATGGTAAGTATCTGCAAAACAGCCTCCAGGCCATCTTAAATTCGGGATTTGCAACGCTTTAAGGGCATCGATTACATCATTTCTCACACCATCGGTATTGGGTATATTGCTGGCCTCTCCTACAAAAAAGCCTCCGTATATGCATCTACCCAGGTGCTCTGCAAAATGTCCGTATATGTGTTTACTTATTATTGGTGCCTTATCATCTGTTTTAACTGTCATTTGCAGTTTTCTATCTTGCGAAAGACCAGGTGTTTGAAACGCCAGACTAACCAGCATCAAGCTTAATATTCTTTTCATTTGTATATAATTTGATTTTCAATGGTCACATGGAATCTTTGATTAAAAATTCATCCCTGGTTAGTGTACTCGGCCCTTAATTTTTAATGTCGATTTCATTTTCCTTTATTTAATCATTATGCCATTGTCTATCCCAATGGTTCTATGACTCAAATTTCTAAACAGTGTAAATCAATTCAGATGACCATATCCTAAATAGTCTTCCCAAATACCAGAATTACACATAATAGAGTGCATAAATTAATAAGTATAAAAAATACACTTATCAATTTGTGAATTAAATCCTTTTTTAAAAAAATTGCCATTTATTTATCAGAATAAATTGTAAATGATAACTTCGACCGCACTTGAACATGCTTTAAAAAGCCCTTATCATGCTCATAGAAATAATAATTAGAACTTCAAATTCTTACTGATGCTTAATAGTTATAGTGAAGAAGACAAAGTTCTCCTGGCCGTAGATTGTATAATATTCGGTTTTGATCAGGATGATTTAAAAATATTACTTATCAAAAGGGATTTTGAACCGGAAAAGGGAAAATGGTCCCTTATGGGAGGCTTTCTAAAAAAGGACGAAAATTTGGATCATGCTGCGAGTAGAATATTAAAGCACTTAACGGGTATTACGGATATTTATATGGAGCAACTTTATTCTTTCAGTGAGATTGATCGGGATCCTGTAGAACGCACTCTATCCGTTGCTTATTTTGCCCTGATCAATATTGCCGGACATAATGAAAAACTTTCTGAACAATTTTCAGCTCAATGGTTCAGTATATCTGATGCTCCTAAACTAATATTTGACCATGATAAAATGGTCCAGCATGCCATAAGAAGACTTCGATACCGCACTTCAAATGAGCCGGTTGGTTTTGAACTATTGCCCAAAAAATTCACCATGCGACAGCTTCAAAAGCTGTATGAAGCTATTTTTGGCAAAAAAATAGACAAGCGCAATTTCGTTAATAAAATAAATGCGCTTGGTATCCTGATTAAACTACCTGAAAAAGATATGTCTTCCTCAAAGAAAGGATCTTATCTATTTCAATTTGATAAATTAAAATATGACAAAAAAGTTAGTGAGGGGTTCAGTTTCAAATTATAATGATGCCTCATATGGCATATGAGACTTAAAAGAAGCCAGCACATCGTGCTTTAAAGATTTCCTCTATGATCACCTAAAAAGGCTTGCTTTGCAGTTATTTTTTAAGAAAAACTGCAAAGCAGGCCGTACTATTTATTACAATTCTATTGTCAGTTCTTTCCCCGTATACTTTACATTCTGCCCTGTGGCATCTGGTGAGAATACCTGAGGTTTCTCCTTACTTACAGGAACAATTACAAATGTCCTGTCCTTTAGCATTTCATCAAATTGCCCTTCCCGCTCGCCAATGGTTAGTGTTCCTTTGGCTTCGTTATAATTAAAAGATATGGTTGAGTATTCTCCCTTTTCGTAGTTATAATTATCTCCTTCATCCTCATAAAGAGTGAAACTTCCGTTTTGTCCTTTGTAAACATAAAGCACTATAGTTTCAGCAGCTTTCTCATCGCTGTATTGCATTTCAGGGCCAACCGGTATAATAGAACCTTCTCGTATGAACAAAGGAATACGTTCATAAGGAGCTTCGACCTTCAGCCTTTGCCCTCCCTGGATAGACTGCCCCGTGTAGAAATCATACCAGTTTGTTTCTTCTGGAAAATAAACTTCACGGGAACGTGCTCCATACTCATAAACAGGACATACCATAAACGCCGAACCAAACATAAATTGATCGCTGATGTTTTCAACGGTACTGTCAGTTGAAAAATCCATGACCAGAGGCCTCATAATGGTGTAATCATCGAAATAGGTCATGCCTGCCATAGCATAGATATAAGGCATCAATCTATAACGCAAATTGGTGTAATATAGAATAGAATTGTATGCAGCATGCCCCTGAGGAGCAATATGCCACGGTTCACGATATGGGAATTGTCCATGTGCCCGGAACAATGGTGCAAAGGCGCCAAACTGATACCAGCGGGCATTCAATTCACGCCATTCCTTGTAATCATCATTCTCCTCCCCTTCTTTGTCATATTCAAACTGTGCGGCCACATATCTGTCTTCCACACAAAAGCCACCAATATCCATTGTCCAATAAGGAATACCACTCATAGCAAAATTGAGTCCTGCTGAAATTTGCGCTTTCATATCTTCCCAGCGTGTGGCAATGTCGCCACTCCAGGTGGCAGTAGAATAGCGTTGTAAGCCGGCAAAGCCCGACCTAGTCAATAAAAATACGCGTTTATCAGGAGCTACACTGCGTTGCCCGTTATAAATAGCCTCTGCATTCATTAATGCATAAGTATTAAAATATTCTGTAGAGGAGCCTAAGGCAGTAGGGCCGCAAAGGGCCTTTCTGTATCCCATATCGGTGCAATCGAGGATATTAGGTTCGCTGGCATCCATCCACCAGGCGTCTATCCCCAAAGGATAGTAGTGGTCATAGATCTGATTCCAGAATAATTTTCGGGCACCAGGTGAATATGCGTCGTAAAATGAGCCTACATAACCCGGCCCTACCCAATCACGAATACTGTCCTGAACTGCCTGCTGATACATCCACCCTTCTTTGTCAAACTCTTTGTAGTGTTCCGTGGTAGCATAAAATTTGGGCCACACGGAAATCATCATTTTACCATTCATTGCATGGATAGAGTCTACCATAGCCTTAGGGTCGGGAAAACGTTTTTCGTCAAACTCATGACTTCCCCAGGCATCTTCGCGCCAGTGGTTCCAGTCAAGAACAATATTGTCAATAGGAATCTTGCGGTCCCGGAATTCTTTCAGAGTACTTACAATTTCATCCTGGGTTTTATATCTTTCTCGGCTTTGCCAGAAGCCCATAGCCCACTTTGGCATTATCTGAGATTTCCCTGTAAGTGTCCGGTATCCTTTAATTATTTCGTCCATAGAATCGCCATAGACGAAATAATAGTCCATTTTCTTATCCATTTCGCTCCACCAAACCTGGTTATTATGCTCTTCATCGCTCTGAGGAGTCTGCACCCGCAAACCGCAATACGACCTGCCTCCATCCGGCTTCCATTCTACGCGCAGAGGAACCTTTTTTCCCGCTTCCAAATCAAATGTGAACTTGTAGCTGTTTGGGTTCCAGGCTGTTCGCCAGCGTTCCGGCACTACCAATTCATCGTTTAAATAAACTTTGACATACCCTGCATAATACAGGATGAATTTATAAGTTCCGTCCTTCGAGGCCTCTAGAGCTCCTTCATAGGTCACATCAGCTCCTTTCAAAGGAAAATTTTCAGGCAAATTCTTTACCGACTTAATGTCTTCAAAACAAAGTGAATCTTCCTTACGCACCAGCATGGGAAAATCTGTGGTCCGCGATAAGTAAGTTCCCGTTAAACCTCCCGGAGTTCCTTCCTTATCATATAATGTAAATATCTTATTCAACTGCTTGTATTCACGGCTATCACCAAAGCGGCTTAAAGAATAACTGTCCCATAAAAGACCATAATTCTTATTGGAAACCACAAAAGGCACCGACACCTTGGTATTATACTGGAACAGTTCCTCGCTTTTGCCTTTGTAGTTGAATTCATCAGCCTGGTGCTGTCCCAGCCCATAAAAAGCTTCATCAGCAGGAGAGTCAAATATTTGTCGTATAGTATAGCCCTTTGTTCCTTCTACTTCAATAGGTGTAAATGACTTGCCTCCTCCGGGCTTTTCTGCCAAAACAACCTTTCCAGCACTATCTTTGAATTTTATTCCGCCATTAGCTTTTGATACAAAGACTTTAAGCCGCTTTGTGCTTACGGTAATAGAATCCTGCTCATCCTCTACAGTGAAAGGTACAGTTTGAAGCCCCGGAACAATAATCAGACTGGAGTCCTCCGGAAAATCGTTATCTGGTGTTGCAGATACGTGAATCAACTCATTACCCAGTATCCGCAAATGAACCTTGCGAACTTCCGATTCTTTGTTTTGGTTTATGTCAATAATGACCCCGCCGTCCGTGATCTGGTACTGAGGCTCCACACACCCAGTGAACCAGAGCATAACACATAACCCCAGATGTATTTTTTTGATCTTCATTCAAATAGCTTTTTTAAAAAATTATTCAGCCCGCTATTTAGCACGAAAAAAGGACTTAAAGGGGGTGCTTATGTTTCAAAAAGGGGGTGGTAATGAATTATTCGGTATGTTTTGAGTTGGGATTGATCGAAATGTCGGTATCTCCAGCGGAAATCCGGCTTGATTTAAACGAATAATGGGATGTCAATAATTTATCAAATAAAGAAACCGATTACCTCACGATAATCGGCTTTTTCGCGGGCCTTCGCAGACTTACACCCAACCCTGGATCTTGAAGCAACTTTTAAATGTCATTGGCGGGAGTCAGCGCAGATGCAACCTCAGCACAGTTTAACCAGGATTCATGACTTTGAACAATCACCCATTGATCTTCTTGTTTTTGAAGTGTTGCTGTCCAAACAAGTTGTCCAGTGAATTCAGGCATCCCTGTTAGTTTCAACTTTAGTTTTATGGGAAGAGTGAATGTAACAACCTCAGGTGACAAGACCTGAACATTCCAACTTTCAATTGTATTGTGTAATTCTTCCACTGAAGGTCCTATATTCTTATACGCTTCCCTAAGGTCAGTCAATGAATGCATTATTCCATCGGTGATAAAATATGAATTAGAGTTTTCAGAATAATGATTTAGTCCGGTTTCAAAGTCCATTTTATTAGAATATTCAAAAACCTTTTTTACAACCTCCGTGGCTGAATTAGTAATTTCCTGCATTTGAGCTTCTGTCAATTGATTTTCAGGTCTATGACAAGACTGATTCAGAAGACATGCTGTACAGATTATTATTAGTATTCTCATCTATTATTAATAATATTTGCTTCCAATAGTTAGTAACGCTAAGCTATGATTACCGGAGATTAGAATGTATCAAACCTCTCCCTTTCGCTCATAGTCATACTTTTGTTTAAATTTATAAATAATGGCTCATTTTCCAATCCCCACTAAAATATCCTTCCCGATGAAGACTCATTCATAGTATTTGTTGTGGGGTCTTTTTTGCGACGATACTTCAAATTGACAGGCTTAAATTTATACTGAATGGGTTAAGAAGCTCCATATCAAATTTTTATACTTTATTTTTTTCCCTACCCCTCAAACTATTTGTTGTCAGTAGTTTAGTTCGGAAACATTGTCTTTTAGGGAACATAAATTAGCTCCTTTCAAATTTATGCGCGTTCACAAATCTTCCCTGGTTAACCTTGAGTCTCAGGCAACCGGATTTTCTTATCTAACGCAGAGGTTGTACCGCGTGCTTATAAAGAAACATTCACCAGTAAATTCCTTAAATTGTAATGATTAAAATTTCAGTGGTTGAAGTATAAGTTTCAACTATAAAACTTCAATTTGGTCGTTTAAACACTTTTCACTTTCTTTATGAGCCCCAAAAATTAATTCCCCTTTTATGTATTATTAATTTTCATTTAAAATCATAGTCAGCCGGTTTTAATGAAATTATATGTTCAAACATTTATTATAGTAAACAAACAACTTATCATATGAAAGTAGCTCTCCGCTTAGCGGGTCTATTGGTTTTAATTTTTGCCGGAGCAATATCTTTTCAGAGCATGGCTCAACCCTTTGTCCATCCGGGCATACTGCACACGCAGTCTGATTTTGAAAGGATGAGAGAGAACGTGAATGCAGGAAAAGAGCCATGGAAATCTGGTTTCGAGGTGTTGGTGGCGAGTCCTTATGCAAAGCTTAGCTGGTCACCACGGCCGGCGGAAACTGTTTCAAGACATGGGACAGGTGATAATGTGGCAGTACTTTATAAGGATATTGCAGCGGCTTACCAGCATGCTTTGATGTGGAAAATCACCGGCAATACTGCTCATGGGGATAAAGCTGTAGAGATACTGAATGCCTGGTCGGTCACACATAAAACGCTGACAGGTAATACCGACCGGTATCTTGCCTCCGGACTTTTCGGTTACCAGTTTGCTAATGTCGCAGAGCTTATGCGTGACTATCCGGGCTTTGAGCTGCCCCGGTTTCAAAACTATATGCTGAATGTATTCTATTACCCTTTGGTAGAGCGCTTTTTACTGGGCAATGAACATGGTGCTGACCACAATGATGCATGCATCACAAACTACTGGGCCAACTGGGACTTATGCAATATGGCGGCTATGCTGGCTATCGGCATACTTTGCGACAACCGTGAAATATATAACAAAGGCATCAACTATTTCAAATATGGGGGTGGTAATGGTGCTATAAAGCATGTGGTCCCCCATTTATTTTCAGACCAACTGGGGCAGTGGCAGGAAAGTGGTCGTGATCAAGGGCATACGTTGTTAGGCGTTGGCCTGATGGCAAGCTTTTGCGAAATAGCCTGGAACCAGGGAGATGATATGTATGGGTATGATAACAACAGATTTAGAAAAGGGGCTGAATATGCTGCAAAGTATAATTACGGTGAAGAGGTGCCTTTCGCCAAGTATGTCTGGTATAGCTGGATCAACTGCCGGTACAACGAACACACGGTGGTGTCTAATGCAGGACGTGGAGAATATCGCGGTATATGGGAAATGATATACAACCACTACGGCAGGCGCCTGGGGCAGGCAGATAAAATCCCCTACATCACGGCCATGGTAGAAAAACAAAGACCTGAAAGTGGTCCCGGAGGCCACCCTACTACTTTTGATCAGCCCGGCCTGGGCACCCTAACCCGCTCTCTGGGAACTGACTGCAGCCCCACGTCCCTGACTCCTTATATGCAGATTGGTGGTGATCGTGTCCAGACTGCCTATGCAGCCATAGATTCCGGTGCCAGTGTTACTCTCAGTGTACAACCCACTGATGGAAGTATAAGCTGGAGCACGGGAGAAACGTCCCATGAGATCACCATCAGCGATATCACCAGTGACACCACATGTACCGTCAATTTCAAAAACAGTTGTGGTGCACTTTCTCAGCAAAGTTTCGTGATCAATATGAATTACCCTACCGGATTAATCGCTCACTATACCTTTGAACAAAATACGGACGATGTTTCAGGCAGTGAGCTGCACGCCGATAGTGTCAATGGGCCTGTGTTTGTGAGAGGTAAATTGAATGACGCCATCAGTCTGGATGGTGTGGATGATCACCTGCTGGTACCTGAAGGTATATTGAGCACTGCCGCTGATATGACGATCATGACGTGGGTAAAACTTGACGAAAACCATGACTGGTCACGTATATTCGATTTTGGCAATAACACCTCTGAATATATGTTCTTAACGGGCAATTCTGGAACAGGCACTTTACGGTTCGTGATCAAAAATGGCGATGAAGAACATCAAGTCAATACGGGTGCACTGCCTACCGGAAAGTGGGTACACGTAGCGGTGACCTTATTTGGAGATCAGTGCACTTTATATGTTGACGGTGAAGTGGCCAATACAAATAATTCTGTCACCTTCAACCCTTACGATCTGGGCAGCACAACAAATAACTTTATCGGTCGCTCACAATATCCGACTGACCCCTATCTGGATGGAAGCCTGGATGACTTCAGGATCTATAACTATGCTTTGTCCGCTTCAATGATCTATGAGCTATATGCGGCCAGTGTAGGATTAGATGTAACGGTTTATCCGAATCCGGCACGAGACCTGCTGTATATCCGCTCAAAAGGGTCGGGTATTTCAGAAGTCAGACTTTTTAATGTTTTAGGTATGGAGATTGACTGCCCGAAACAGGTTAAACCTGATCTGTCCACCATAGATATGCATTTTTTATCTCAGGGATTTTACTTTGTAAATGTTCATTTTGATAACAACCTTACGGAAACGGTTAAGATCGTAAAGAAGTAAGTTGCTTGAAAAACCGCCTATGCGAGGTATTCTGTCAGGCCTTGAACAGATTGATCGTCACTGTTGCCAATGCTGAGTCAGGGTACTTTCTGAATACCTCCTTGTCATGGGTAAGGCCTGCATCCTGAAGTACTTTGATAAACTCTTCGACCTCTACAATGTACTGGTCTGAGTAGCCGTGTGTAACATCGTACGCCGTGGCGGCTGTTTTACCCAGGTTCTCGGCTACCAGTTCAGGGCGGACTGTATGCAGTTCGATGAGCAGCAGGCCATATTGCTGCACATAAGGTGTCCATTTTTTAAAATGCTGTCTGAGAGACTCAGATACAAGGTTGTTATTCAACCTCCTGCCCTCACTGCAATACGCTCCGGTTGAGGTGCTGATCCGCAGGTTATCTTTCTTCTCCGGCTCCTCCCAAATACGGTTATGATCCAGAAAGGTGCGTACATTGAGTAAATCTTTCAGGTCAATATTGTAGGCCTCTTTCAGGTCAGAAGCTAGCACGTCCGGCTTACCGATATCTCCCCAAATGATCTTGGCCCAAATATCTGCCTGTATAAGGTTTGCCTTCGACACTTTCAGTGCAGCCTCATTATAGTCCACGCCGATCAACAGCAGGGGGTGTTCTTCGAGCACCCTGCCCCTGGAAGTCTGGTTTGCCACTACCCCGAATAGATGCTTCAAAAAGGCTCCGTTCCCACAGCCCATATCCAAAATTCCCTTCGGCTGTTCGTTGAGCGGTCTGTTGAATATCTCGATAATGATCTCGTCCACCACTTTAAAATAAGCGGCGTGGGCACCGCCACTCCCCCATACGTTCATTTCCCGGTCAACGTGCTTCTCATTCCCATTGGCATCCAGCCCTTTCAGTATAGTAGGGTCACCGAAAATAAGGTCGTTGAGCTTTCTGAGTGTGGGTATGTAAGAGACGGTAACTCCATAGGCGCTGGCCCGTCTGGCGAAAAACAGACCCTCCTCCGTAAATTCGTAAGTACCATTGATCTTGTTAAACCATTTTAGCTGGGTCAATATGTCCAGCAAGCGCCCGAACCCTTCTGCATCTTTGTGAAATTCCTCCGCCTTAAACCGGGTTTCCATAAAGTATTTATGAAACATGCCGCTCATACCCAGGTGAACCAGTGTAGGCCCGACTACTATCCCCTCAATGTGTGTCAGAATTTGTTGATGAACTTCCTCCTCCGTGACGGAAGCTGACGAAGATTGCTCATATTTATTCCCTAGTTTACTGAATATGTCTTCCAGCTTCAGAAAAGGCTCCATTTCAAATCGCCGGCTATGGTACTTTTCCGAAAGTATAAGCAGCTCTACAACATCTTTATACTTTGAAAAAAGTGTGAAAGCCGCTTCCGAGCGATCATTGGTTTCAAATGTAATGCTATCGGCTTCATTATCTATATGCTGTATGAGCCACCCCTGGGAGCACAAAGCCCTCAGCGCAACGTTCAGATATCCTTCATTAGCTTTAAATTGAGTGGCAATGGCGCGCAGGTCAGTCTTTTTTCTGGCCAGTAAAAAATCAGTTACGCCATGTGCTTTTAAAGCATATGCCGAGGGGGCAGTAACAATACCATCCAGATGCCGGAATATCCTGCTTCTGAGTACAGCCTGTTCTTTTTTTGATAGCATGATCTTCTTTAATAAAGTGAGAACTGTTTTGTTGGGAAATCAACCTGAATCGTGCGAACATTAGCTCAACAATAATTAAAATAGCAACTTTTCACACAGACGACAACGTCTTTTGCGAATCTTTTAAGGTTAATTTCAAACAGCATTTCTTCTTAGCCTCCCACAAAAATATTTAACTTCGACATGCCAGTTGGGATACTCAAAAACAAACACATGATAATCAAGACCATAAGCATTTCACATTGATAAGTAATATAAAACCAATATACCTGCTATCTGATAGTCAGCTGTTGTTTTCACGAGATACCACAGGACAGTATTTTCTGGCTTCTGTAAAAGACGATATCGGCAAAGTAAACATCAAAGCAGTCTACATCGGCTGGTCTAATGGCAATCAGCCTGAGTTTTACGAACTTTTTAAGGAAGGCATGAAGAACCTGCAAATAATGGATTGTAGGATGATTTCTTCTGAATTTACGGCAACCGACAAGCAAGACCTGCAACACGCTGACCTTATATTACTGGCCGGAGGTGATGTAATAGCGGGATGGGAAAGGTTATCAGAAACCGGAGCTGCCGGCATTATCAAAGAAAGATATGTGTCCGGGGCAGTTCTGATCGGCATATCAGCCGGTGCTATTCAATTAGGTGATCGGGTCCCCTTTGCAGCAGATAACGAGTCTGTAGAGATGATGAAGCTGGTGCCTTACATCATTGGTGCACATGATGAGGCCAATCAGTGGAGCGATCTGAAAAAGGCCGTGCATCTTTCAGGTACAGAAGGGATTGGCATTCCCTTTGGTACTGGTTTTAAATATTACTCAGACCAGCGTATTGAGATTATTAATAAGGATAAGGAGTTGTTTTACTATATAAGGTGATAGTTATAATAACAATTTGAACAGCAGATACCTACTGTTATATAAATTCCGCCGCTTTCGCCCCTGATCATTGGCGGATTTGCACACGCTGTCAGGTGGTTTATTCTTATATTTTTGCCTAAAACAAAATCAAAACAACCATGACAAAAATCAATCCCTATTTAAATTTCCCCGGTAATACGGAAGAGGCCTTCAACTTTTACCAATCTATTTTCGGAGGCGAATTCCTTGGTGGTATCATCCGGTTCGGCGATATGCCTATGGAGGGCCACGAGAACATGTCGGAAGAAGTTAAAAATAAAGTAATGCACATAGCGCTGCCCATCGGGGATGGCAATATGCTGATGGCCACTGATGCCTTGGAATCGATGGGACAGAAACTTTCGCAGGGCAACAATTTTTACATATCCGTATCGACCGACAGCAAAGATGAAGCACAGCGCATCTACGACAAACTTTCAGAAGGCGGTGCCATTGAAATGCCTATCGGTGATGTGCCCTGGGGTTCGTATTTCAGTATGTTTAAAGACAAGTTCGATGTACAGTGGATGGTAAGCTATGATTATCCAAAAGAGTAAGGAATATAAAAACACACCTTTCGTCCCGGTAGCAAAACCGGGACACCCCTCCTGCCGCCGACACCATACAGTGAACTTTCCTGATTAGAGCTCAAACACAAATCCAGCCCGGATAAGGGTGAAATTGCAATGAGGCAGTTTTATCTTATTTCGCTGGTAAGCTTACGTTGAGAGTTCTTGTTTTTCCGATTCACTCACTCCACTGGTTTTACGATTGATCACAATTTAGCTCTGAAGGTACGTATTGTAATCACCTCAAGAGGGATGGTAGTTATAGAAATATCTAAAATTCCAATATTACTTACCGTTTACCAGTCACCGATCACCATTTACTGTTCACCGTTCACTGTTCACCACTTACAAAAAGCTCCGGTTTCCGGACTTCCGACTTCGGACTTACTGAATACCAATTTGCCAACATTTTTAACCCCTCCTTTCCGGTTCTAAAAAATTTATTCCTAACTTTCCATTCAATAAGTTCTTTACTTGATTTCTTAATCAAAAACGGTAAGGGTTTTCGGTGAAAGCCGAAAATAATAGGGAATCGTGTGAAAATCACGAGCTGACGCGCAACTGTAATTCCGACCTCTTAAAGGGGTAGCGCTATTCTTGTTGACAAATGCCATTGTACTCAAAGCAGTATGAGAAGGCCGACAAGAATCGGAAAGCCAGGAGACCTGCCTTTATCGTCCTGTATATAACAGGATTTGACGATGCTTTCGCGATTTGAAGTATTAGCCAGAACAGATATTGATGCCACCTGGGTATAGGTGTGCACATACCTTTCTATCTATATTCATTAAAAGCATGGTGAAGTTGAGCTGAAGAGCTTTTAACTAATTATTCAAATTACTTAAAAGCTTAAGCTATGAAAACAAACAATTTGGGCTATCCGTCTATTGGAAGCCACCGTGAACTAAAAAAAGCCTGCGAGGCTTACTGGAAAGGCAAAATTTCGGTTGAAGAATTACTTGAAACCGGCAAAAACATCCGCACGCACAATTGGAAAATTCAAAAGAATGCAGGAATAGACCTGATCCCATCCGGTGACTTTTCTTTTTATGACCAGATATTGGATATGACTCTGACTGTTGGTGCCATTCCTGAACGATACAAGGAGCTAAAAAAAGACAATACAAAATCCAATCTGGATCTTTACTTTGCCATGGCCCGCGGTTATCAGCACGATGACCTGGATATTACTGCTATGGAAATGACTAAGTGGTTTGATACCAACTACCACTATATCGTGCCGGAATTCACTAATGACCAGCAGTTTTCACTTTCTTCAACAAAAATTTTTGATGAATACAAAGAAGCCAAAGCCAATGGCATAATTACCAAACCTGTAGTGCCTGGGCCCGTGTCTTACTTGCTACTCGGTAAAGAAAAGGAATCAGGGTTCCATAGGATAGAACTCATTGAGCAGCTGCTTCCTGTTTATCACGATATTTTCAGGCAGTTTACTGAATTAGGGGTGGAATATATTCAGGTAGATGAGCCTTACCTGGTAATGGATTTAACTGATAAAGAACGTGAGGCCCTTAAATATGCCTACCAGTCACTTAATGAGCAGTTTCCCCAGGTTAAGATCATACTAACCACCTACTTCGGAGACCTTGGTGACAATTTAGACCTGGCACTTTCATTACCCGTTGATACCCTGCATATCGATCTGATCCGCAGCCCTGAGCAACTGAACAACATCCTGAACTCGAAACAATTGCCTGTAAATCTCAATTTGTCATTAGGACTTGTGGATGGACGGAATATCTGGAAAAATGATTTCAGGCAATCCCTGGACACTATTCAAAAGGTGTCTGAAAAGATAGGAAAGGAGAGAATAACTATTGCCGCATCATGCTCGCTCCTGCACTCTCCATGTAATCTGGATCTTGAAAACGATAACGAGACTCTCTTACCGGAGCTAAAACAGTGGCTGGCATTTGCCAGACAGAAACTGGATGAAATCGTAATACTTAAAAACTTGTTGTCAGATGAAGTTGAAAATATTCACCTGCAGGAGTTTAATAGTAATGTCAATGCCATTAAAAGCAGGCAAACCTCAGAGTTGATCCATAATGAACAAGTTTCTCACAGACTCCATGCTGTTACCGAAAAAGACTTCAGGCGCAAGTCTGTGTTTCCGGAAAGAAAAGAGCTTCAGAACCAACTCCTTGAACTACCCCTCTTCCCTACTACCACCATTGGTTCATTTCCTCAGACTGCTGAGGTAAGGAAATGGCGGGCTGACTTTAAAAAGGGCAATGTAACCCAAAAGCAATATGATGCATTTCTAAAGCAGGAAATAGAGAAAGCCATCCGCTGGCAGGAAGATATAGAAATGGATGTATTGGTACACGGGGAGTTTGAGCGAAATGATATGGTGGAATACTTCGGCGAAAAGCTGGACGGCTTTGCTTTTACAAAGTATGGCTGGGTACAGAGCTATGGTTCAAGATGTGTAAAACCTCCCATTATTTACGGAGATGTTAAGCGTCCGGCGGCTATGACGGTTGAATGGACAGCCTATGCTCAAGCACTGACTGATAAGATTGTTAAAGGTATGCTAACGGGACCTGTTACCATTCTTCAGTGGTCATTTGTACGTAATGATCAGCCACGGGCCAAGACATGCCAGCAAATAGCACTGGCCATCAGAGATGAGGTTATAGACCTGGAAAAAGCAGGAATAGAAATAATACAGGTAGATGAACCTGCTATCCGTGAGGGGCTACCGTTGAGAAAATCTGACTGGACGGCTTATCTGGAGTGGGCTGTCGGCGCCTTCAGGCTGGCTACAAGTGGTGTGAATGATGGAACGCAGATCCACACCCATATGTGCTACTCAGAGTTTAATGACATTATCGAAAATATTGCAGCTATGGATGCCGATGTAATCACTATCGAGTGTTCACGTTCTCAGATGGAATTATTAGATGTCTTTGCCAGCTTTGAATATCCCAACGAAATCGGACCTGGGGTTTATGATATCCATTCGCCAAGGGTACCTTCCAGGGTTGAGATGCTGGCCTTGCTTGAAAAAGCAAAGAAAGTAATACCTGCAGAACGGCTTTGGGTAAACCCCGATTGTGGATTGAAAACACGTGACTGGAAAGAAACAAAAACTGCCCTGGTAGAAATGATAGCTGCCGCCAGGCAACTTCGGGAGCGTGTAAATGAAACTGTAGTCTAGGTTTTGTTTTTAAATGGAGTTAATTTTCTACTATTAATCCCATCCGGCAGGCCTTAAAAACCTGCCGGATATACTTGTTATGAATGAAGCATGAATTAAAATATTGTCCTCGGTGTAACGGCTCTTTTGAGTGCAAGGTAGGCTCCGTAGTACTATGCCAGTGCTCCACTGTAAAGTTGAGCCAGGAAGAGCGGAATTTCATCAATGATAAATATGAAGATTGCCTTTGTGCTGCCTGTATGGAAGCCCTGAGGGATGAATATAACCGGGAGAAATTTCAACTCAGACTCAAGAAAATAGGGTACGGTTTTTAAACAGATCTCTTCTCTACATTCTTTTTACCTTTTCAAAAAAACTCACCGTACAAATACAGATATGCAACGGCGGCTCTGCCAAACTGCCGATGGCTCATTTTACGGCAATGCTCCACCTTAACCGGGCCAGGTTGCCGGTAGCACCAAAAGCCGGCTCTACATATTTCAATATCCCTTTTCATTACCATTCATTTTTTATTAAATTGGCGAATCCATTTCGCCCCATTTTATGAGATCTATAGCTGCAATACTCCTTTTTATTTTATCCGCAATTTCATTGCAATTACATGCTCAGTCAAGCAATGAAAAAAGGCTGGCCCTGATTATTGGCAATGCTGAATATCAAAATGCCAATAAGCTTTTAAATCCTGTTAATGACGCCCGATCCATGAAAAAGGCTCTGACCGGTCTGGGCTTTGAGGTCATGCAATACGAAAATCTGACACAGCGTGAAATGAAGCAGGTAATAGATGAGTTTGGCCGTAAGCTGGAAGCCTATGACGTTGGACTGTTTTATTTTGCGGGCCATGGTATACAAGCTAATGGCAATAACTACCTCATTCCGGTAGAAACAAACCTTACCAATGAACAGCAGATAGAATACGACTGTGTGCGCGCTGACCGTGTTTTGGGATTAATGGAATATGCCAAAAGCAAAGTCAATATTGTAATTTTAGATGCCTGCCGTAACAATCCTTTCAAAAGAAGTTGGAGCCGCTCTGCCCAGGGAGAAGGCCTTGCCTTTATGAATGCCCCCAGTGGTTCTTTGATTGCCTATGCCACCGCTCCCGGAAAAACCGCCTCTGATGGTTCCGGCAGTAACGGACTTTATACCGAGGCTTTGCTGAAAAACCTTTTCACCCCTGACCTCACCATTTTACAGGTATTTCAGAATGTAAGAAAATCCGTGGTTGACCAGTCGGCCAGGCAACAGATCCCGTGGGAATCGACTTCTCTGATCGGAGACTTCTATTTTAATAAAACTCAGGCCGGAGCCAACGAGCAGGAACCCAAAAAGAAGCTGGTTGCCAAAGAAACCAGCGATGTAACCACTACATCAACATCATCCATAAACTCTCGGGCCATCTGGAAATCCGACGAAAAAACATGGCATTTGCTGGATAATAAAGTACAGATAGCTTCCCGCACCAAATATTCTTACGCAGATGACGACCTGTTGGCTTATGACCCTGAAACAGGAACTTCTTATTTGTTACCCGGCTATACGCACCTTACCGACAATGTATTCAGGCCTGCAGAGATCCTCTCTGAAAGGGATCAATACTTTTGGAGGTCTAAAGATCTTAGCTTTTATGTCTACGACAAAGGTACCAGCATCAGCACTGAAATAGTCCACTCCAAGTCTGATGATGATCTTCTGGTATATCATCCACTGACCAATGCCACACTGCTCCTGGAAAGATACTACCAGTTGCAGGACAATAAATTGCGCCCGGCAAGGATTATCTCCCAATCAGACAATATATTCTGGAAATCCAAAGACAATAAATACCTCTTTTTTATTAAGGGGGAGCAGGTAGCCAGTACTACTTCTTCCGCCGCGGTCAATAACGACCTGCTCGTTTATCATGAAAAAAACGGCTCCAGTTATATTTTAAAGAATTTTTATAACCTGCAGGATGATCAGCTTCGTTCTGCCATGCTCATCAGTGATCATAAAGATGTTTTCTGGTCAGCCTTCAATAACAAGTTCCACCTTTATGTCAAAGGCAAAGATGTATCTTCACAGGTTACCAATAAATGGTCTGGCAGCGACCTTGAAGTAAACTATGGCAACAACACTTATTTACTTAAAGACTTTGCCAGCCGCCAGGACAGGCAATTAAGAGAAGCTATCATCATGGAATCGGCAGGAAAAGTGGAGTGGAAAGCCGAAAATAACCTGTTTTATGTAAAGGACAACAATAAGGAAATCCAGCTACAGACTGTCTATGCCATGGCCGGTAACGACCTGCTGGTATACCATCCTGAAAAACAGAAAACATATCTTCTGGAAAATTACAGCCACCTTCAGGATAATCAATGGAGAAATGCCCGGTTGCTTTCCTCTTCGTCTGAGTCTGTATTCTGGATGTCTGAAGACAATGTGTATTGGCTTTATGTACAAGGAAAACAGGTAGCCCAGGAAACCACCAGTATTGCTGAAGGACGTAACCTGTTAATAACACACACCACTACTGGCTCAAAATATCGCCTCAAAAATTTTTATGACCTTCAGGATAAGCAAATACGTCCGGCCGAAGTCATAAGCTTTAATGCTTCGCCGATTACCAAAACAGATAATACAAAATCTACAGATAACTATGGCCCCTATACCCGTAAGGGCAACGTTACCTGGAGATCGAAAGACAACCTTTACTGGCTGTATGTTAATGGAGAACAGATAGCTAAAAGAACAAGAAGTGTATTTATTGACAGCGACCTCTTTGTCTATGACCCTACCGACAACCTTTCCTACCTGCTTGAAAGCTACAAAGAAAGACAGGATGACCAGGTCAGGTCGGCCACGATCTATGACACTTCGGATCAAACGTGGTGGCGGGCCAATGACGGCGGCTATTACATTTATGTAAAAGGTGAGCTCATCACTACAGCCACCAATGTACAATCTTATTGGGCAGACAGTGACCTTATAGTATACCACAAACCATCCGGAATCACTTATCGGCTGGAGGACTATAACACCAATAAAGACAATCAGCTCAGGCCGGCTTTTAAGGTAGTGGATTAGCGTTGGATAGCTTTAAAAAAGGAGGCCCGGGCAAACTTTGTCAGGTACGATCAATAACCTAAACACATATTATTTAACAATTTTTACCTCTCGATTCCAACAAGTTTGCCCTAAGCCAACCTAACCCCAGGATTTTAATTTCTTTAAAGTCATTTTTCAGTTATAGCGATCAGGGTTAAGTATCGCTATATCAATGTCTGTCTTTTGCCTGGATACTATCTGAGACACCAGTTTTCCGGTAATGGGTCCAAGGCTCATTCCCATCATAGAATGCCCGGTAGCAGCTATCAGGTTGTCATAATGCTTAAACCTGCCGACATAGGGAAGCCCGTCCGGAGAGCAGGGCCTTAGCCCCACCCAAACATCAGATTTTTGAAAATCGGTATCCTTAAATTGCGGATAATAGCTTGGTATAGATTTATAAATACCTCCCACCCTTTTGTTATTAACGGTCCGGTCCGTTCCGTTAAGCTCCATAGTTCCGCCAAACCTGATGGCCCCGTTCATAGGCGTTACAGAGACCCGCGCCTCAGACAGCAAGGCACAAATACCGGGATATATCGGGGGATTATCCAGCATAACGCTGTACCCTTTACCTCCCTGCATAGGTATGTTTACCCTCAGTGCCTTTAACAATTCGGACGACCAGGCTCCCGCTGCAACTATAAATTCATCAGCCCTTATGAGCTCGTCAGAAACCTGTAGAGCCGTTATCCTGCTCCCGCGCATATCGATTCCTGTAACCTTTTTTGATACAAATGTTACACCCATTATCTCAAGAAGAGCTCTCATGCCCGACATGAACAGGCCGGGAACCATATATGCGTCCATTGGAAAGTACACTCCTCCTTCCACGTCCATCTCCACACCATCTTCCATATTCATAAGCTCCGCGGCAGATAGTGTTTCTGCTTTCATTCCAAACTGCCTTGCCTGCTCTGCCACGGCACTTTCTTCTTTTAGCGCGTGACTGGTTTTGCAAAGCATGAAAAGGCCTTTGGTTTGTAATGAGAAATTAAGGGATTCCTCGTCAGCCAGTTGAAGGTAAAGATTGCGGCTCTCCATATTCATTTCTTTGAGAACATGCATTGCCTTTTGCACATTCGCCGGTGTAGCGGCTTTGTAAAATTTCCAGCCCCATGAAACCAGATCTTTGCTAAAGCGTGGCTTAATATGGAATGGGCTGTCAGCTTTTAGCATCCACTTCAACCCCATCATCACCATACCGGGCGCAGCCAGCGGAATGAAATGGCTTGGCACTATCATTCCGGCATTGCCATAAGAGCAGCCTGCTTTTTGATCGTCATCGCTGACTATCGTAACCTCATACCCCAACCCGGACAGATAATAGGCAGAGCTGAGACCTACTACACCTCCACCAATAATGGCAACCTTTTTCATCTTCTTATCATTAATTTACCATCATTAAATCACTTGAAAGCCTGCAGAATACGGATCATCATCATCTACAATGATATTGTTATAACCATAAACCATGGCCCAGCCTTCCACACTCGGAATAATGCCCTTTTTACCCGCCACAATAACTTCGTCCTCAATCCGGCCTGTAAATTTTGAACCGATGATACTCTCATGGATAAAAGGCTGGCCCTTTTTTAACCACCCTTTGGCATACCACTGGGCCATTCTTGCCGATGTACCCGTACCGCAAGGAGAACGGTCTATAGCTTTATCGCCATAAAAAACTGCATTTCTGGCCGTTGATTCCTCAGACAGCGTATCCCCCGTCCATAAAATATGGCTAAGCCCGGAGATTGTCGGGTTATCCGGATGTTCAAATTTGAAATTGTTATTAATATTCTCCCGCAACTTTCTGCTCCATTGGATCAGTTGCTCTGCCGAATAGGCCTGTACCCCCTTAAAATTTTCCTGAGGGTCTACAATCGCATAGAAATTTCCCCCGTATGACACATCAACCTTCAACTCTCCCAGATCCGGACAGGCAGCTATAATGCCCTCGGCCTCCAGAAAGGACGCCACATTGGTCAGCTTTACGGATTTAACCTTTTTACCTTCCCGGATATAGCTTACCAGCACCAGGCCGGCCGGGGTTTCAAGGCGAAGCTGCCCGGGTACTTTTGGAGTAACCAGCCCCTCTTCAATAGCTATAGTAACAGTACCTATGGTACCATGACCACACATGGGAAGACAACCGGAAGTCTCTATAAACAGGACGCCCGCATCATTAGCCGGGTCTGCCGGAGGGTACAATATACTCCCTGACATCATATCATGTCCTCGTGGTTCAAACATGAGGCTTTTCCTGATCCAGTCATATTCCTGAAGGAAATGTTGTCTTTTTTCGCTCATGCTGGCACCTTCCAGGTGCGGCCCTCCACCAGCCACCACCCTTACCGGATTGCCGCAGGTGTGGGCATCTACACAAAAAAACGTTTTTCTAGCCATTAATAGCGTCCCTTGTTAATTCTCCATTCACCTTTCTCCATATACCCAACGGATTGCTGTTCTTCAGTGCATCCGGCAAAGCCTCTTCCGGAAATCCCTGGATAGCCAAAGGCCTTACAAAACGTTTAATGGCATCTGTACCTACGGAAGTAAACCTACTATCCGTTGAAGAAGGGAACGGGCCTCCATGCTGCATGGCATGGCATACTTCGACGCCCGTCGGCACGCCGTTAAACAATACTCTTCCTGCTATTTTTGATGCTGCCTCTACAATATCATGATGACCTTTCAGTTCATCAGGCTCAGCCATAATAGTGGATGTGAGTTGCCCTTTGGCACTTTGAATCACTTCCAGCAATTGCTCTTTGTCAGTGCATCTGACCACCAGTGAAAATGGCCCAAACACTTCTTCATGGAGGCTGGGGTTGCTTAGAAAATCTTCGCCCGAAACCAGCGCTATAGCTGCTGTGCCAAGATGGTTGCCTTCCTGCTCCGTTGCCGCTCCCAGGAGTGTTACACCGTTTTGTTCAAGTACCTTGGCCTTTCCGCTTTGATAGCTCTTCCAAATGCCTTCATTAAGCATGGTAGCCGGAGCTATGTTCCGGATTTCTTTGGCCAGTTCCTCAAGAAAGGTGTTCAGGTCCTCTCCGGCGATACCCAACAGAAGGCCCGGGTTAGTACAGAATTGCCCAACTCCCAGGGTGATTGATCCTGCGTATTGTTTGGCTGTTTCCTTTGCAGAGTTCTTTAGTTTCCCGGGAAGTAGAATCACCGGATTCACGCTGCCCATTTCTGCAAAAACAGGAATAGGCTCTTCTCTTTGGGCTGCTGCCTTATATAATGCCATTCCACCGGTGTAGGAACCTGTAAAACCAACTGACTTGACAACGGGATGCATTACCAGTTTCTGCCCCAGAGAAGAGCCTCTGCCGTTCAGGCTTGAAAAAACGCCATCGGGCATTCCTGTATTTTTAGCTGCTTCGGCGATTGCCCGGGCTACCAGCTCATTGGTACCCAGGTGAGACATATGCGCTTTAACAATCACCGGATTACCGGCAGCCAGTGCCGATGCAGTATCTCCACCTGCCGTAGAGAATGCCAATGGAAAGTTACTGGCGGCAAATACCACAACAGGCCCTACGGGTACAAGCATTTTCCTGATGTCTGGCTTAGGTAGCGGCTCTCTGTCAGGCTGGGCCGTTTCTATAGTAGCATCAACCCAGGAGCCTTCTCGCAACAACTGGGCAAATAACCTCAACTGCCCTACAGTTCTTCCGCGCTCTCCTATAATCCGGGCTTCCGGCAGGCCACTTTCTTTTACAGCCGTTTGAACAAGTACATTATCAAGAGCAAGTATTTCGTCCGCTATAGCCTCCAGAAAATCGGCTCTTCTGTTTCCTGAGAAGTGCTTATACACTCCGAAAGCTTCGGAAGCTTTTTGCAGGGTTTCCTCAATTTCTTCATTGGTGGCCATATAAAACTTCTCCATAGGCCTGGCATCCTTCGGGTCAAATGAGGTAACAAACTCATCTGATGCTGCAGATAAACTGAATCCGATAATGTTCTTTCCTTGTACTACCATGCTTCTTTTTTTAAATCGTGTTCATTATTTTTTCAATATTAAAATAGTCGGGCAGCTCAGGCCTTGTATTCAAGCCGTCTTCAATAATCTTCACTACCCTGTCCCGCTCCATTCCATTAAGAGGCATACGCGGCAATCTCACTTCTTCTGTTCCCAATCCTGCCATGGTTTCGGCAAGCTTAATATTCTGTACCAGCTGAGGGTTAATATCCAACTCCAGCAAAGGCAGGAACCACCTGTATATTTTAAGTGCCTCTTCATGATAACCGGCTTTTTGCAAACGATATATAGCTACCGTTTCTCTCGGGAAGGCACATACAAGACCTGCCACCCAGCCGTCAGCACCCATGCAAAGGCTTTCCAATGCAAGTGTGTCAACGCCAGACAAGATCTTATACCTGTCTCCAAAACGGTTGATCATTCTGGTAACATTACTGATGTCCCTGGTGGATTCTTTAACAGCCTGAATGTTGGCCTCTGAAGCCAGCTCTTCAAACATATCCATGGTCACTTCAATTTTATAATCAACAGGGTTGTTATAGATCATAATTGGCAAGTCTGTAGATTGTGCTACAGCTTTGAAGTACTCCACGGTTTCCTGGTCTGTAGCTTTATACCTCATAGGTGGCAACATCATGAGACCGCTGGCTCCGTTTTCCTTAGCTTTGGCAGCTGCACGTATAGCTAATGTGGTGCTTTGCTCTGCAATATTCAAAATTACAGGCACTCTGCTACCTACGATGGATACCGTACGCCTGGTCAGTTCATATTTTTCATCGTCGCTGAGAGAGCTGGCCTCTCCAAGAGTACCTCCCAAAATAATACCATCAACACCCGCATCAAGTTGGGCCTCAATATTCTTTTCAAACCACCACCAGTCCAGTTGATCGTCTTTAGTAAATTTAGTTGTCACTGCGGGAAATACCCCTTGCCATTGAAAGTTCATACGGTAAAATTTTAAGTTCTTTTTTTCAGGAGCCAAATTAGCACAATGACAAATCGAAAGTTTTCACTATCTGACCCTATTATAATACTATTTTAACATGTTTAGCTAAACAGATCCTGAAATAACGGTTAGATAGTATTCATCAGTAGGCCAGCCCGCTATTTACCGGCATCTACATTGATGATTACGGCTTACGGGCTACCGGTGATTTGCAGAAACACTACTTGGCCTATTGCTTTTACCAATTACCAACTGGCCAACACCGGTTACCAGCTGCCAATGAGCACCCCGTCATCTATAGGTACTTTGATAAAATTTTACTATATTATAAGTGCTATCGGAACCCTTAAAACACGCTTCCTATGAAGAAAACATGTATAATATTGATCATCAGCTTTATAAGCTCAGTGAGTTTGGCCCAAACCACCTGGGTTATTGATCCTACGCATTCGTCTGTTCAATTTGACGTTTCGCATCTGGCTGTATCGTCGGTAACGGGCTTCTTCACATCATACGCCGGAACGCTGACCGCTAAGAAAAGTGGCTTTGAAGATGCCAAGATTAATGCCACCATTGAAGTTGCCAGTATTACTACGCACAACATGGAAAGGGATAAGCACCTGAAGGAAGATGATTTCTTCAATGCCGAAAAGTATCCTGAGATTAAATTTGAAAGCACAAGCTTCAAAAAGGTCTCGGATAACAATTTCCTGATCGAGGGAAACCTGACCATTAGGGATGTTACCAAACCCGTAACCCTGGAAGCTGAATTTGGTGGTATTGTATCTATAAATAATAAAAAGAAGGCCGGGTTTACTGCCACCGGCACTATAGACCGCTTCGAGTATGGACTAAAATGGGATGATGTACTTGATAACGGCGGACTAATAGTAGGTGAAAAGGTGGATATAATATTAAAAATGGAGTTGGTAAAACAATAGCCGCTTCAGGTACTGGGCTGGTTTTCCAGCAACACTCTGATCTGCTCTAACTTCTGGTCGTTAAGGGGTTTGGAAAGGAATTTTATTACATCCGCATTTACTTCTATCTTTTCTTTGTCCCGCATATTGTCAGAGCTGGTTAGTACAATGACGGAAGCCTTATTTCGGACATGATCCGGAAATGTTGAAAACTCGTAGAGGAACCTGAACCCATCAATCAATGGCATATTCAGGTCAAGGAATATAAGGTCAGGGATATCTGCTTCAGTAGCGGAAAGCAGGTATTCCAAAGCTTCCCTTCCAGAGTGGTACGTAATTATCCTTCTGGTAAAACGGCAAAGCTCTATTACCTTTTGATTAATAAATAAATCTATTTCATTGTCATCTATCAGCATGACAATATCAGCGCACTCTCTATTCATCTGTCCCGCAGAACTCATTAGCTCAAAAAATGATTAGCTATAATAGTTATTCACTGGCGTGAAAACAATGTACAGTGCGAATAATTTTCACTCTTTAATAAAACTTTTTAAAATATTATCAAAATTATACCAAAACAAATCCATCGCAGCGCCATCTCAAGTCTTCATTATCAATAATTTCTATGCGAAACAGTCATCAAAAAATGAATCTTTATGTTTTATTCGCAAAAAAAATATCTTAAAATTGGAGAATCATAATTTAACCATGAAAACTATGACTTATAAATCTATAGGATCAATCTGTTTATCCTTCCTTTTACTTTTTGGCATGTTTGCCTGTGGTTCAAAAACAAATGAGGAACAAACTGATTCCTCTGAAGAGTTTGAGCAGGCCGAAAATGACTTGAAAGAGCAGATACAGGAAGTGATTTACGAAATACCTTCTCCTTCAGAAATACCCTTCCTTTTGGAGGCTACCGGCGCTGAATTTAACCAGTCATTGATCAATGACAACACTAAGGCCGACCAGTATGCTTCCCGAAACGATAAAGCCGCTCTGAACCTTGGTGTTTATGCAGCAGACATAGGCTATCTGGTTTCATATGATAAAGTGCAGGAAGCACTTACATACATGAGCTCAGCCAAAAAACTTGGTGATAATCTGGGAGTTACTGGTGCATTTGACGCTGAACTGATCAGAAGATTCGAAAGTAACCTATCCAGGAAAGATTCATTATCTTATCTTTTGAATGAAACTATCAACAAAACCGAGTCATACCTTAAAGATGATGACCGTAACAAGCTTGCAGCCCTGATCATTACAGGAAGCTTTGTTGAAGGACTTTATATTTCAACTGCGCTGATCAAAACTTATCCAAAAGACATTCTGCCTGATGACAGCAGAAACCTTGTTTTAACTCCGCTTATCAGAGTAGTACTTGAGCAGGAAAAATCGCTTGACGATCTGGTTGAAATGCTGGGTACTGTTGAGAACACAGCTCCCATTGACACTCTTCTGAAAGACCTGCGCGAGTTGCAAAAAGATTATGATGCGCTAAATATTGAAGAACAAATACAAAATCAGCGTGCTGACCTGGTACTGACAGATAAAACTTTAGGAAACATTACTTCTAAAGTATCTGCTATCAGAGGCTCTATTGTTGAATAAGTACAAGGCGTTAAAGATGATACGGAGGGGATTGAATTTAATTCAATCCCTTTTTTTATTCCTTCAAAACGCTAAATTAGTGAATTGTCTATTACTACAGCTTAACCATCTCTCATGAGTGAACCGTTACTAAAAGCCATTATTCAGCTTTTTGCCATAGTTGCAAAAGAGGATGAAGTTACCGATCAGGAAAGAGATCAAATCGAAGCATTTTTAGTCGATCACCTCAATAAAAATGCCGTTCCTCAATTTCTCAGGGAGTTTGACGAATATAGCGATTCAATTATTATTGATGACACCATTGATCTGGAAGAAGAGCAGCGCCGGATAGAAGGTATATGCATGCGAATCAATGAGGAGCTCACTCAAAAGCAAAAGGTGGTTATTATTCTGGAGCTTATGGGTATCATACTCGCGGATGGACACATCTCTCAGCGAGAGGAAGAGTTGCTGAGATCAATAGGCTCAGCATTTAATGTCTCCGGAGAGGAAACAGACCTCATTAAGAAGTTTGTAGTAGGTAAATCTCATGACGATTTTAATGCTGCAAGTATCCTGATCATAGATGCAAAAAAACACGATAACCCAACCTTTAAACACCTGGAAAGGGAAGGATTAAATGGGTTTATAGCTATACTGCACCTTCAGAAGGCCGACACCTATTTCATAAAATACCAGGGTTCAACAGACCTTTATTTAAACGGCGTCCCTCTCAAATCGGGCAAAAAATGGGTACTGGCTATTGGCTCCACTATCAGGGCTGAAAAAACATCTCCCATCTACTATGGTGACATCATCAGCAGGTTTATCAAAAATGAGAATGAAAGGCCTATTACCTTTGAGGCCCGTGATATCTCCTACCGGTTCAAAAATGGTAAACTTGGTCTTAGAAACATTAATATCGCTGAGGAGTCCGGAAAGCTGATCGGCCTTATGGGAGCCAGCGGTGCCGGAAAATCAACTTTGCTCCATGTACTCAATGGGAGCGACAAACCGACCGAAGGACAGGTACTCATTAATAACATTGACATTCACAGGCAGGAAAGCCTGATAAAAGGTGTTATTGGTTTCGTGCCGCAGGATGACCTGCTGATAGAAGAGCTGACGGTTTATGAAAACCTGTATTATGCTGCCAGACTGTGCTTTGACCAGCTTAAGGATGAAGAAATCAAAGAGCTCGTTATCAAAACGCTCAACAACCTCGGCCTGTACGAAACCAAAGATCTGAAAGTAGGTTCACCATTGGAAAAAACAATCAGCGGGGGCCAGAGAAAGCGTCTGAACATTGGCCTGGAGTTGCTGAGAGAGCCTTCCATCCTTTTTGTAGATGAGCCCACCTCAGGCTTATCGTCCAGAGACTCTGAGAATATTATGGACCTTCTCAAAGAGCTCTCATTGAAGGGTAAGTTAATATTTGTTGTTATTCATCAGCCATCATCCGACATCTTTAAGATGTTCGACAAGCTGGTAATCCTTGATACCGGCGGCTATCAGATCTACTATGGCAATCCGATTGAAGCCGTTGTATATTTCAAAGAAATCATCAACCTGATCAACAGCGACCAGGGTGAATGCCATGAATGCGGCAATGTAAACCCCGAACAAATATTCAACATTATTGAGACCAAGGTAATCAACGAATACGGTAATTTCACTAATGAAAGAAAGGTATCTCCGGAGCAATGGAACCAATTTTTTCTGGAAAAAACTTCCATACCCAAGATCGGAAAGGTAACTTCTGCCCCTGAGTCAACGCTCAATATTCCTGACCGCCTAAAGCAGTTGAAGCTTTTCACTACACGAGACCTGCTCTCAAAGTTAAGTAATAAACAATACCTGATCATTAACCTGCTGGAAGCTCCGCTTTTGGCCCTAATTTTGGCTTATATAGTCAGGTATTATAACACATACCACTCCGAAGACCCTGCATATTTTTTCAGCAAAAACCCTAACATACCGGCCTATTTATTTATGAGCGTAATAGTGGCGCTGTTTATGGGGCTTACTGTAAGTGCAGAAGAGATTATTCGCGACCAGAAGATATTAAAGCGGGAGGCTTTTCTACACTTGAGCAGAGGCAGTTATATTTCATCAAAAATTGCTATCTTATTTACACTGTCTGCCATTCAGACCTTCACTTTCGTAGTTGTGGGGAACTCGATCCTCCAGATCGACAATATGTTCATCATACACTGGGCTATTTTATTTTCCACTTCCTGCCTGGCCAATATCATGGGGCTGAACATTTCATCAGCGTTCAACTCTGCTGTAACGATCTATATCATGATCCCTATTTTGCTTATACCACAACTGGTCTTAAGTGGCGTGGTTGTCCGGTTTGATAAACTTAACCCGGACCTGAGCAGCACCGGCGAAGTACCGCTTGTGGGTGACCTTATGGCTTCGCGCTGGGCATTTGAAGCAGCTATGGTTTCGCAGTTTAAAGACAATGAATATGAGGAAATGTTTTATCCTTACGAAAAGGTAATGGCAGAGTCTGACTACAAAAAGATCTACTATATCCCTACGCTGGAAACCAAGCTTGAGTATAGTCTGAATAACTTCAGGAAAGACTCGCCGGAAGTGAGTGAGAATATTACCGAAAACCTGCAGATTTTAAGATCTGAAATAGAAAAGGAACTCCGGTTGGTGGGTAATGATAAGTTTGAAAACATTGAGCTGCTGACACCTGAAAAGTTTGATTCAACGGCCTATCGCAAGTCTTATGAGTTTCTGGAAAAGCTACGGTCATTCTATGTAGCCCGGTATAATAAAGCTGACCAGGCCAAAGATAAACTGATAGTGGGCATGACTGAGACACAGGAAGAGCGAGAAGCGTTTGAAAGGCTAAAAGACCGATATCGCAATGAAACTATCGCCGAGATCGTGAAAAACCAAAACGAACCGCATAGAATACTGGAGGCTCACGGCGAGCTGGTACAAAAGATATTTCCCATCTATAAAGACCCCGAACCTAAACATCTGTTGGATTACAGGTCTCAATTTTATGTACCGAAAAAACACATTATGGGAAGTACTTTTGATACTTTATATTTCAACATAGGCGTAATATGGCTGATGTCAGTGGTGCTTATCGTCACGCTTTATTACAACATCCCCAGAAGAGTTATCAACGGCATAGAGAGCCTGGCAAGAAAATCCAAACTATGAAAATTCATAAAGACATCATTGCGGTTATCATATTCCTTTGCACACTGGTTATTCTGTGGTTGATTTTCTAAGTGAAAGGTATGCACTATTTTAAGAGGTGTACCCACCCCTTACAAACGGTCTCCTCAGCTACCTCGGCCTCATAGTAGTACACACCGGAAGTGTGTTCTTCACCTTCCCAAGTATTGCTGTAGTTATCATCTTCATATAAAAGTTTGCCCCAACGGTTGAAAATCTTCAGATGTACACGGGTATCCGATTCTATTACAAAAGTATCATTATGGTCCTTCACTCCTGGTGTCAGCACATTGGGTATTCTGAGGGTCCGCATAGAGATACTCGCACTTTTTTCATACACGCAGAACTCCCTTGTTCCCATCAGGGTTACATTGTAATTCCCGTCGTTTTCGTATTCATAGATAAACTCACTTTCTTCCGAGGTATTACCGTCTCCCAATACCCAGCGAAAAGAGTCTCCTTCACCACTTTTATTGATAAACCTAACCGGTGGCCTTGAAAAGCAATCGTGTAGCTTTTCATACTCAAAGTCAATCACAACCTGCGGTATTACTTCGACAAAAACCGTGTCTCCTCCGTCGCATCCGTTGGTATCTGTCATCGTTACATAATAGGTTGTGTTTTCTCCTGGTGATACCACCGGTGTTCTTTCAGTGGAGAAAAAAGTACTGTCAGCACTAATCCACTGGTAAGAGGCTCCACCAGTTGCCATTAATGTAAGCTCATCGCCATAGCACAGCTGAGCGTCGTCACTGGTGGTGAACATGGGCTGGGATACTGTTACACTAGTTGTTGCAATATCTTCACCTATGCATGTATCATCGTCTATTGCTCTGAGTACAATATTGTAGCTACCCGGGGCTTTATAGTTATGAATTATGTAAGCTGTGTCAGTCCTGGTGGTACCGGTGCCATCACCAAATGTCCACTCGTATGTTTTACCCCCTATGCTAAGATTTTGAAATACTATGTCGTCCGGCATACAAACATGTTGCAGGCCAGGTTGATCGAGTGTTACCGAATTGGTTTGTATTCTGGCCCTCAGCGATGCCAGGTCAAATTTAAAGGCAGCATTATTACAACCACCATTTGCCCCATTTACCTGCGACCACGCGCCGTCGGTAGTAGGAAATGATGAACCTCCGAAACAACTTGCACACACGGAGTGGTACACTATGCCTCTTTTATCGAAACGACTTGTACCTCCATCCACATGGATCGCGGCTGCAGAACCTCCGAAAAAAGTGGCGTACAACAACGAGGTAGCATCAGCATCCAGCACCATCAGGTAAAAGTCCTGGCCATCGGTATTTCTTCTTATAGCATCTGACGTGGTCGGTAAACCTAATGTGGAAAGGTTCATATACCCCGTTCCTGAAAAATTGCCCGAATTGTTACCCCACCCCGCTACATAAAGATTATTACAATCGTTAACCAGAAAAGCAGTAGGCGAAATGTTGGGTTCACCACGCCCGGTGGAGCCAAATGTAGTGGAAAAAATAGTTTGGCTAAGGTCATTACTCAGCTTATGAATGAACTGCCCGGCCCCGGGATTATTATAAACTCCCGGCGACACAGGATAATCACCCCTGGTTTGACCAAGGATATAAACGTCCTCATCTACATCCAGATCCAGGAAATACGCCTGGTCATAATCATTAGTACCCAGAAAAGCGGTTGTCACTACAGAATCTCCCGTGTGCGCAATAAGCCCTACCCAGCCATCCACTGCTCCGTTATAAGTACCGTCAAGCCCGTCAGCTGCAGCAGGGAAATCACTGCTTTCCGTCCCTCCGGCGGCATATACGTTGTGGTTTTTATCTACTTTAATGGCAAATCCTGCATCATCTGAACTACCTCCAAGGTATCCTCCCCATAATAAGGATGTCAGGTCTCCACTAAATTTGGCTATCACTGCATCTGTAACACCACCTCCGAAGTTGCGTTCAAACGAGGGTATTCCGGTATCTAAAAAAAGATCAACAGATGCTGTACTTCCGGTAATATAAATATCGTCGTTATCATCAATGAATACTTCCCCTCTCTGCTGGTCTCCATAGTTTCGGGTAAGTTCGCCGCCGGTGGCGTTCAGGCCGTCATTGCCCGACCCTCCAAAGTATGTACTCCCGGTCAATGAGCTTCCATCTTTGCTCAATTTAGCAATAAACATATCAGAACCATTGGTAAACGCCATGCCTAAAATAGTATTAATGATCGTTCCGCCTCCAAAAGCCTGCTGATATGCGTCAGAAGAAACAGGGAAATCTGTAGAATTGGTAATACCGAAAATAATGAGTTCCTCATCTTTATTCATGATCAGACTTAACGGAACTTCGGAATTGCTGCCTCCCAGGTATGTCGCATATTCCAGTTGTGTACCTCCTGAATCATACTTTAAAATGGCGATATCCCATACGCCGGCCCATGAAGTCTGGTAAGCTCCGGCAGTAGCCGGAAATTCACCCAGATATGCTCCATTCCTGAAATGGTTAGTAATGCCTCCTGAATAAAGCTTTCCTCGTTCCCCGAAAGTAGCCGTATTGCCCCAGTTATCGGCAGGCGATCCTGAATAGGTAGAAAATATGAGGATAGGATCAATTACCAGATCATAGCAGGGGTTGTAACCTGAAGGGAAGTTGTAGCTCAGCACATTACCGTCGAGCACGTATTCACATGCTACCTGCTGCTGTCTGCCGTTTATTATTTGATAGGCAAACGGCTTATATTCCTGTACTTCATTAACTGATGTCTGCAAGTGAAGACTACCGTCCTGAAGATAGATATTATCCAAACCTGTATACTCGATTTTAATATCATCAGTATCCCCTCCTTCTCTGACCAGGATGTCGTATTTCATGTTGAAGCCGGAGGAGTAGGTGACCAGGTCTACCTGATCATAAAGCTGCTCTAAGAATACTTTGCCAAATCCGCGGGCATTGCTCACCCATGCCTCAGGATTATCGCCATAGAAGTAATTATATGAAGTTGCCACGGGATTTTCCGACCTTACTCCCGAAACTTGAGCCTCTAAGAATTGTGCATTGAATATATGTATTCCCAGTGTATTTTCATCACTGCTTTGCTCGTACATCGCTCCGGCAGGCAAATACCCTTCCTGCTTTTCGTACCCTTCGTGCCTTCTATGCAGGGCTTCGGTATCATAAAACACATAGGTAAATCCTGACTTGCTGATATAAACGTTTCCCCCCGGAATATCCGCACCAAAAAGGGCACCATCAGCCCACTGGCCCTTATTCTCTATAAATTTCAAAGCAGGGTCTCCCGAACCACTGGCTTCGGTAAAACATAATGCAGCTATAATACACACTAAAAGGAGTCGGAATAGTTTCATCATCAAAAAAAGTCTAAGTAATAGCAACATCATTTGTAAAAGATGTCACCACACTGATTTTAAAGATAATAATTCTATCCCTCTTTTCTGAGTACTTCCAGTGGAGAACGGTTAATTACATCTCTGGTATTAAACCATCCCACCAGTATAGTCAGCGTCATAATACCAAGCCAGATCAGCAAAAGGTTGGCAATGTCGGGCAGGAAAACTACTTCGAAGAAGTAAATAGACAATGCCCAGCCACTGAGTACGGATAAGCTGATACCTGTAAAACCTGCAAAAAAGCCCAGATATCCGTATTCCAGTATGGTCATGCCCCATATCTGCTTCCTCACTGCCCCGATGGTCCTCAACAGTACATTTTCCTTTAGTCTCAGGTATTTGCTGTTGATGACAGCGCCGGCCAGCACTACAAGTCCCGTCATGATACTGAATAGTGCCATAAACTGTATAATAAACGATACCTTATCAAAGAACTCATCGATTGTGGCAAGTACCAGCCTGAGATCGATCAGAGATACATTAGGAAAAAGTGATACAAGCTCTCTTTGGTAGCTATTAGCTTCCACTTTTTCATCAATTCTGGTGGTAAGTACAAATATCTGCGGAGCCTCTTCAAGTACACCTGTCGGAAATACAAAAATAAAGTTAGGAGGATCTTTAGGCCACTCAACGTCTCTTATGCCTGAAATATAAGTGGTGACTGGTATTCCCTGGATATCAAAAACAATGGAATCTCCTACATCTACCTGAAGGTTTTCCTGCATACCTGAAGATATTGTTACATAAATGGAATCATTGGAGATGTGTTGTACAACGCCCTTTTCCATGGTTTCGGAAGCCGTTAAGGTATCCCTGTAGGTAACTCTATACTCTCTGGTTATCGCCCAGTTAGGAATAGCATCAGTAGTATCATTTTGTATCTCAGTGATAGTTTTGCCTGCCACACGGCTGAGCCTGCACGTAATAATGGGTACAACCTGCTGTACGGGCAGATCATTATCGCGGGTGAGTTGTATCACACCTTCCTTTTGCTGTGGCTGAATGTCAAACAATATAGTGTTAGACTGGTTTTCTTTGCCTACAAACTCTACCTGGTTGAGCAGGCTGTTTTGAACAATATTAAGTGTAGCGATCAGGAAAGCGCCCAGCCCTATTACCACAACCAATACTAAAGTCTGATTATTGGGCCTGAACAGGTTCGCCAAACTCTGTCGCCATATAAAACTCCAGTTTTGCGGGAAAAACCTCTTTACCACTTTCATCAAAAGGTTCGCTACCAGTGCCAGGCAACCGAATGCCAGCAAAAGCCCTCCAAAAAAAGCCCCTCCAATAATAAAGCTTCCACTTTGATAGGTAGCAAAAGCTAAAGGGAAAAGTATGATCAGCACAACTACGAGTATTCTTACTTTGGAAAAAGTCCTCAGGGGTTCATAGTTAGTCCTCAATACGGAAAGTGGTGGCACGAAGCGTACGGCAACCAAAGGTAAAACGGAAAATAGCAGTGAAATCATTAATCCGAGCAGTACGCCTTCCAGGATGGCACTCCAGGCAATATGCAGGTCAAGATCAAGAGGAATAAATTCTTTAAGTAAAGCAGGTAGGGCAAATTGGATCCCCAGCCCCAACAACACACCAAGCACACTCCCGATAACACCCAATATTACTGTTTGAATAAAGAAAATGTTAAATGCCTGCCAGCCTGATGTGCCTATACACCTCAAAACAGCTACCATTTCACGCTTTTCTCTTACATAGATATGTACGGAGCTGGCAACACCAATACACCCCAGAATAAGAGCGACAAATGCCAGCAGGTTAAAAAAGCGATAGAGGTTTTCGAACCCCTCTCCCAGATTGTTTTTCCGGTCTTCTACAGTTTCGGAGGAGTGTCCATATCTTTTTACGAGTGGTTTTACCTGGCTTACAGCAGATTCTACCTGCTCGTCGTTGCTCAATTTAAAATATTGCTTATAGTTTACACGGCTTCCGAACTGCACGAGACCCGTACTATCCAGATAATCCATGGATATATAAACTGATGGTGTAAAAGTAGCCTGAATACCGCCGCCGCCGGGTATCTTACTTACTTCACCGGCAACTTTAAATACCATATTACCAAGGCGTATTGAATCTTCGGAGCTCACATCATAATGGCTCGCCAGGTTTTCATCAACCATAGCGTAGGGCCCTGTCTTCATCATCTCGTAAGCATCTTCCGGAGAAGTCACCAGTTCGCCATAAAATGGAAAATCACCTTCCAGCGCCACGATCCTGATCAGCCTGGTTCCCGGAGTGCTGGTCATGAACATAGCCATAGAAGCAGTAGTGGCTTCGGTAGCCTGCTCTCCGGGTATGGAGTCAAATATAGCCTGTAGATCTTCTTCAAATTTATTATTGGCATTGACTACAAGGTCAGCTCCAAGCAAATCTTTGGCCTGTTCATCTATACTTCGTTGCAGATTGATATTAAAAGAGTTGATAGAAACCAGTGCGGCTATACCAATGATGATCGATGATATAAAGAGAAATAGCCTGGAAAAGTTTTTTCGGGCATCTCGATATGCCATCTTCCATACCCATTTATCTTTAAACAGGTTTCTAGTCTCTTTTTTGATCTTGATTATGTACTCCATTAAATTGCCTTCATCGATTTTTGGTCAGAGATCAGTTTGCCCCCTCTAAGCTGTAAAATACGCTCGGTATGGGCAGCCAGGTCAAGGTTGTGCGTAACCAGCACAAGAGTAGTCCCTTCCGATTGGTTAATATCAAAAAGCAATTCGGTCACTTTATGTGCGGTCTCTTCATCCAAATTGCCGGTAGGCTCATCGGCAAAAAGTATTTTTGGTGAGCTTATGAAGGCCCGGGCCATGGCTACACGCTGCTGCTCCCCTCCTGATAGTTGTGAAGGGTAATGGTCTACCCTGTCTGCAAGTCCCACTCTGTCGAGCAAGTCAAGAGCTTTCTTGCGGTAGAGCTTTTCTCCTCTTAGCTCCAATGGTACCGTTACATTTTCCAGCGCTGTAAGGGTGGGCAGCAATTGAAAATTTTGAAAAATAAACCCTACATGCCTGTTTCTTACATAAGCACGATCATCCTCACTCAGCGCATTAAGTTTGATCCCTACTAATGACACCGCTCCTGCCGTGGACACATCCAATCCCGCGCATAAACCAAGCAGAGTCGTTTTCCCGCTTCCTGAAGGACCTACAATAGAAATACTCGCTCCTTCGGGAACGCTAAATGAAACATCATCAAGTACGGTAAGGGATTTATCTCCAGTAGTAAAGGATTTTTTAAGATTTTCTACAACTAAAATATCGGACATAGTGTATTTTGTAACAAGCTGTTAAGTAAAGCGTAAATTCAGGTAATAAGTTTTTCCTTTTTTATAAGTGGTCATTTTTTTGGTGTAAAATTTGAGCTACAATTTCGGAAAGTACCTTAATTTACATTTATTGATAATAACCAGGTTTTAAAATAGTTATTACATGGTTATAACTGGCAAACGGTCAGAAGAAAAACAAGTTTGTGATTGAAGCAAAAATTTACATACAATATGAAATATAGTATATCCCTTCTCATCATCGTGCTTTCCATCGTTAGCTTTGGTTTTATTCAGCAAAACAAAACCATCATATTTTTCGGAGACAGCATCACTGCAGGATACGGGCTATCAAAAGAACAGGCCTTCCCTGCATTGATAGAAAGTAAACTACAGGCTGCAAAGCGCAACTATAAAGTAATAAATGCGGGACTAAGTGGAGAAACCTCTGCCGGAGGGCTAAATCGTATCGATTGGATACTCAGGCAACCTGTAGATGTATTTGTGCTTGAATTGGGTGCAAATGACGGGTTAAGGGGACTGCCTTTGGATCAAACAAGAAAAAACCTCCAGGGGATAATCGACAAAGTAAAAGAGAAAAACCCCGAGGCAGAAATAATAATTGCCGGTATGATGGTGCCTCCGAACCTGGGGAAAACATATACCGATGAATTTAAATCCATTTTCCCTGAGCTGGCAGAAAAAAACAATGCAACACTGATCCCTTTTCTACTGGAAGGTGTTGCAGGTCACAGTAATCTTAATCTTGCAGATGGTATACACCCAAACGTAGAAGGGCATCAGATAGTAGCACAAAATGTTTACGAAGTTTTGGCTGAAATGCTTTAGTATTTTTTTAGTGGTATAGGAAAGGTTGTTGGAAAAATCTTCCAACAACCCTGTATTCACGGTAAAAAGACATTATTTACCAAGCCCTTCTAAAAAGCCCTTAATTTCTTTCATTGCGCGCTGAGAGGCTTCCGAGTTAATATCCGTCAAGGGCCATACATGGCTTTGACCGGAAAAAACAGAAAGCCCTGATTCCGGTTGAATCTCCTTCACCTTTCCATGGAGCAAGTTACTGTCATCAAATAATACCTCACTTTCACTCACCAGTATCAGGTTTTTGGGAAAAGTTTTGAAGGGCTGATCTATTGGGTTTATCTCCTTCAGATCATTTTCCCCTGCGTAGATATGTGCATAGGGCTCCAGATTGGTTTTACTTATTATAGGATCACTTTCTGCATTCGTAAGATAGCTGGTGTTGTCACATTTCAGATCAAGCCATGGCGAAAGAAGTACTACACCTTCGGGTTGAGCAATGTCCAGTTTTTGAAGGTCGCCCAACAATGACAATACTATGCCTCCTCCTGCACTATCGCCCATCAAAATAACTTCCTGATCTCCACCGATAACTTCCCTGTACACTGTCAATCCATCGTTTACACCAAATGGATAAGGCTTTTCAGGGGCTAGCCCATATTCTACATATAAAATGGTGGTTTGCAGGTGAGTGGCGAAGTGAGTAAGCATTGCTCTATGCGAATCTATACTTCCCAATGCATAACAGCCGCCGTGGAAATAGAGCAATAGCTTACCTGTTACGGCATGATTTGGTGTAAAAAGATAAGTTTCCACACCCTTTATCTGTTTTTGCCTTATGACTACTGTACTATCCATTTCATAGATCTTTCCCAGGCCATCAAACATTTCTCTTTGCTGCTTCAGCGATGCAATTGTAGTGTGTATTGTTTCCATATCGTTTTTCTTGTTTTTTGTGTTTCCATCAGCCTGGCATGACACCAATAAACTGATGACAATCCATTTTGCCTTCACTTGTGTTGTAAAGGAACACCCAATACTATACTTTTACAAGTAGTATGATTTTTCTATACTAGTATTAAAAAATATAGCTTTTTGAATATCAAGATATTACAAATGAAAAAAGTTGAAATAAAATGCCCGATAGATTATTCTATTGCTTTATTAGGCGGCAAATGGACTTTACCTATTATCTATGTTCTGACCAAAGACAGTCCAAAAAGATTTAAAGTGCTGGAACGTGAGGTTAATGGTATAACCCCAACCATGTTGACCAGCAGACTGAGAGCTCTCGAAGAGGAAAAGCTGGTGTACAGAAAAATCTATCCTACGATACCACCTACGGTTGAATACGGATTGACAGAAAATGCGGAAAAACTAAAACCTGTCATCAATGAGTTAGAAAAATTTGGGCTTTTTCACCAGGGTTTAATGAAATAATGAGGTGTGCAGGCAGAATTTCCGGATCAGTCGGAATTTCTGGGCAGACACGAACTTTTTGCTTCTGTATTTGACAGAAAGTTGTTAAAAGCAATCGGCAAAAGCTGTTGATAAATCGGGATAAAATAAATAGGTGCGGTTTACTGATTCCAGTGGTGAGCTTTATATTACGAGCGTCGTTTCCGGTCTGTTTACTCCACAGGTTTACGCCTGAGCCGGACGGATCTCTTATTCTGATCTGCACAAAAAAGCCTTGATAAACTCTCCGTTCATCAAGGCTAAATTCACTTTCCTGAGGCGCTGAGCGGATTCGAACCGCTGTAGAAGGTTTTGCAGACCTCTGCCTAGCCACTCGGCCACAGCGCCATTAAGTAACCTGAAAACCTCTCTTTATTTTCAGGTGTGCAAAACTATGAATATTCGTAAATTGATCAAAGGTATTTCAATAATTAGTGAATATTTTTATTGAACCAGGGAAATGGAAGAGCTAAAAACATCAAAAATTACTCCGACTTATCGGTCATTTTACTTTCAGGCAGGATGACAAACGGTTGTTTAAATAGTGCTTTAACATTTCATTCTTGGAATAGGCTACAATTTCTATCTCTTCAAGCTCCGGCCGCGCTTTTACGATCACTTTTGCTTCTCCTGCAAAAGTATTTTCATTGTTTAATTGATCTATGAATAGTATAACCCGGAGAATCTGTTCGTTGGCATCGCTCATCCGGTGGTCATTTGCGTAGTGGTGATTATATACCCTTAAATGAATCATAAGCTTTCTTCCTCCGGGATAAAGGAAAGAAAAAAATTACATTTTCAGGTGCTTAACATCTCAAATTAGCTACTAAGCGTCATTTTTATCGATAACTGGTTTGTGATGGTTTCAGGAACTTCAAAACAAGACCTGTAGAAGTGCCAGAGCATCACGCATAAATTTGAAATATTGCGTTTACCTAAGCACTACCGGTACACTTGAAACATTATCGACTAATGCATTGGGGAGATCCACTATAAATGATGTTCCAATATTTACCGAACTTTTCACATCAATGGAGCCATTCATTTTTTCAACCGCTTTTTTAACAAGGAACAGCCCCAGTCCGTGACTTTCTGCTCCTGACATAATGGATTTAAAATTAGCATCAAAAATACGCGATAATTTACTGCGTTCTATTCCAATTCCATCGTCAGTAACTTTAATCCTTATGCCATTGTTGCGGTTAGAAATTTCAAGGGTCACGGTACAACTATCCTTTGCTTTGCATCTATACTTAATGGCATTTTCCAACAGATTTTGCATAATGGATTCTAAAATAGGCCTGGGACCGTAGAAAGCTTCGTCCAGTTCTATGTTAACTGAGAACCGGGTATCTTCATATCCGTCAGTGTGACTTAAGGAATCCATTACCTCATCTAACAGCAACTGAAAGTCAATTTCTTCTGCATCATTTCCTTTCTGGAACATATTTAATGTGCTTGATATTTTCTCCTCCAGCTTGTCTACACACCTGTTAATCATATAGAAATACTCTTTTGCCTGTTCATCTTCTATTTGATTATGCGCTAATTTGACAATTCCTTTTAATGAATTAACCGGACTTTTCAGATCATGCACCAGCTGATTGAACTGTACATCATTTGTTGTATCATTCTTCATCTGGCCTATAGCCAATGGCAGTTCAGCTCTTTTTATATTCGGTATATTTGTAATCATGTTTTCATTTATCTCTCTGTTTCGCCGATAGAGGAGCTTAAAACATGCCAGAAATATATAAGTCGGTTTCCTGCAAACTGAGGGTAAATAACATGAACAAGCAGGTGGAAATTAAGCCACAGTCGTGGAATTGTTCTACATCATAATGTCAACACCGTTTCACTATCACTAACTGTGTAAAATAATGTATAATAATCACTTACCTCAGTCTTATGACTGACATTTGATTAGTATTATCGTATCATTAAAGAGTCAGCATGGGTGGTTGCTGATTCGTGTTAAGCTCCGAGATGCAATTAACTGCCTGATCATATTAAATCTCAAGCAATAAAAAAGGCTGTCTCCAGTGAGACAGCCTCTTTACTACTTCTATAACGAAAGGGCCTTATTTGCCTTCTTCCTCATCTTTAGCAGCTGAGTTTTCACTTTCAGGTGACTCCTCTTCTACTTTTTTAGACTCAGATTTTTTAGCAGGTTTCTCCTCTTCAGCAGAAACGTTTCCTTCCATCTTATCTTTCAATGCACTTAATGCCTCCAGATCACCTAATGTTGACTTTTCAGTCTCACTATTGATCTTGTTTACTGTGCTTGAAGGTTTGCTCTTCTTCTTTGCACCTGTACCGGTGCTTGCAGCTTTAGGCTTCTCCTCAGTTTTAGAGTAAACTGATCTGTGAGAAAGAATGATTCTCTTGTCGTCTTTGGAGAATTCCTGAACTTTGAAATCCAGGGTTTCACCATTCTCAGCCTTTTCACCACTTTCTTTTATAAGATTTTTGGTTGAGCAGAATCCTTCGATACCGTAAGGAAGCTCCAAAGTAGCACCTTTATCGTTTTGACTGATAACTGTACACTTGTGGACCGAACCAGGAGTAAATACTGTTTCGAAAGTATCCCAAGGGTTTTCTTCAAGATGCTTGTGGCTAAGCGCCAGTCTTCTGTTGTCTACGTCAAGCTCAAGTACTACTACTTCAAGCTCATCACCTACTTTCACAAACTCAGAAGGATGCTTGATCTTCTTAGTCCATGACAGGTCAGAAACGTGTACAAGACCGTCGATACCTTCTTCAAGCTCGATGAACAAGCCGAAGTTAGTAAGGTTTCTTACCACTCCTTTATGTTTCGTGCCTACAGCATATTTTGTAAGAACATCTTGCTTAGTCCAAGGATCCTCAGTCAGTTGTTTGATACCCAACGACATTTTTCTGTCATCTCTGTCAAGTGTCAATACCACTGCCTCAAGCTCGTCTCCGATGTTGATGAAATCCTGAGGATTTCTCAGGTGCTGAGACCATGACATTTCAGATACGTGGATAAGACCTTCAACACCAGGTTGAATTTCAAGGAATGCGCCATAGTCAGCAACATTAACGATCTTACCTTTTACTTTAGATCCGATGTCAAGATCAGAAGGAAGTGAATCCCAAGGATGAGCAGTAAGCTGCTTCATACCCAAAGATATTCTCTTCTTGTCTTCGTCGAAATCAAGAACAACAACCTTAACTGTTTCATCAAGGCTAAGCACCTCTTCAGGGTGGTTGATTCTACCCCATGAAATGTCAGTAATGTGAAGAAGACCATCAACACCACCAAGATCAATGAACACACCGAAGTTAGTCATGTTCTTAATAGTACCTTCAAGTACCTGGCCTTTTTCAAGGTTGTTTAGTATTTCAGCTTTTTGTTCTTCAAGATCTTTCTCGATCAGTACTTTGTGTGAAACTACTACGTTATCGTTAGTATAGTTGATTTTCACAACTTTCACTTCCATAGCTTTGTCAACAAAGATATCGAAGTCTCTGATAGGCTTCACATCGATTTGTGAACCTGGCAAGAAAGCTTCAACTCCATATATGTCAACGATCAGACCACCTTTGGTTCTTCTCTTCACAAAACCTTCGATAACTGTGTCGTTTTCGTAAGCTTTAGTGATCTTATCCCAGGCCTGAACAATTTTAGCCTTTCTTCTTGAAAGCACTAACTGTCCGTTGGCATTCTCCTGCTCTTCGATAAAAACCTCAACCTTGTCACCAACTTTAAGACCAGGTATATCCCTAAACTCAGTTGCTGACACAAGTCCGTCTGATTTAAAGCCGATGTTAAGGATCACATCCCTGTCGTTGATACCTACAACGGTACCTTCAACAACTTCTTTCTCCTCAATGGTTGTCAATGTATTTTCATACATCGAAGCCATTTCTTCCTTCTTCTTCTTGCTGTAACCTTCACCAAAACCTTTGGTTTCAAAAGCTTCCCAATCAAAGTCTTCAGGTGCTACGTTTTCTTTTTTCTCAGCAGGCTTCTTTGCTTCTTTCTTTTCTTCTTGTGTAGAAGTTTCAGTAGCTTTTTCTTCTGTTGTTGCAGATTCTACGTTTTCTTCCTCTGCAGATGTTTTTTCTTTTGCCATTATTTCTGCCCTTATTTACATGTTGCCCCAGAGCAATCAGACAACAAATTTGTTTTTAAAATCATATCCGCAAAATGCCAAATATGCCCATTCACCTGAACGGGAGCGCAAAGTTAAGAAAAGTTTGGATTTTAAGCTAACTGATATTCCGTTTATTGACGAATGGAATATCTCTCCGGTGTAAAACAAGGGTAATAACCGAGCAAACACCGACTGTAATGGCAAGGCCAAACAGATAACCGCCATCCTGCATGACTTCGATACCGAGTATAGTAAGATGAAAAAGTACAGCTCCGGCCATTATCCCAAGCGCCATAAAAGCACCGATCCATGCAGTACGGGGGATTAATAACAATACAGATGCAATAAATTCGCCCACTCCGGAACCTATTCGCCCCCAGGGCTCCATACCTATTTTGGTAAAAATATAGATACTTTCCTCAGCACCGGAAAACTTAAAAAAAAGAGTTTGCAGCAAAATAATTGCTGCAATAATGCGAACTATCCAGGATAAAGCTTTCATCTGAAATGTTACCTATGTAAAGGAAATCTTTATTTGATGTCTTCAAAAGACAAGGTTCCTGTAGCATAATCTAGTAAAAGTTCCTGAAACATCAAAGTATACCTCGCGCTGGCATAATCAGCCTGGGCTTGTACATAATCCTGATTTGCCTGGGTGTACTCTACGAGATTAGAAATACCTAACTCATACTGCTCAGCACCCAAAGTAAATGAAAGCTCGGCAGCCTCAAGCTGTGTTTGTGTTACTTTATAAGCAGTGACTGCATCGTTAAAATTCTGGTAAGCCAGCAGTACTTCTGATTTTACCGTATTCTCCATATTTTCAGTATCAAGTTGCGCATTTTCATAGGTAACTCTTGACTGAACTACATTGGAGCGGGTTGAGAAACCTCTGAAAATGGGTATGGTAAAAGCTACTCCGTAGGTCTTTTGAACATTATCACTAGTAAATTGCTGATCAAAAGTTCTGTTTTCTGCCCCATGAATGTAATTATAGGCTGACCCGTAGTTAAAGAAGGCACTAATGCTCGGATAGTAAGTCCCTCTAAGGGCCATATAACTAAATTTAAAAGCTGCTTCCGTATGTTTCGCTCCTTCAAAATCAGACCTGTTGTTTAAGGCTACGGTATAAAGTTCCTCCAAAGATGAGCTGATGTCGACCATTGTAGCGTCCCAGCTCGGGTCTTCAATAACAAAATTTACGCCGGGGTCCATCTGGAGTGCTTGTGCCAAAATAGCCTTGTCATTTCTAAGTGTATTTTCAGCCCTCAGAAGACTTAGCTCAGCATTCTTCACCTGATACATTTGGTTGGAAGCATCTACCCCTGCCCTGCTACCGGCTTCAACCTGCGTATTGATCTGATCCAATTGTTTTTGCTGCGTTTTAACGTTTTGTTCAGCAATCGTCACCAATTCCTTATCCAAAAGGCACTGCAGATATCTGGCCGTCACCAACTGAATAATATCCTGTTTAGTCCGCTCCACAGTTTCTATTTGTGCATCAAACTGTTCTCTTGAAGCTTTATAATCATTTAGTTGATTAAACCCCCGAAATAAAGGCATTGAGGTCCTCAGCGTTACGTTTGTAAAATCCAGCACGCCATTTACTACCCTGCCTTCCTGTTGGTTAAATGAGTTTCCATCATTCCGTCCAACGTTCCCATCTATGATTACTGATGGCCCCATCTGTAAGAGGCCGGAAGTTCTGGCAATACCTGAAGCCCGAAGGTTATTTTGCTGTTGCTTAAGGCTAACATTGTTATCTAAAGCTATTTTGACAGCCTCCTTAAAGGTGAGCGGGGTGTCTATAGTAGATGTATCTGCTTCCTGCGCCTGACCTGTAAAGCAAAAAGCAGATACTAAAATTGTCGTTATTGAAGCTACTCTATTTATCATGGTTATGTTTTGTTACTCAGTTAGAAGCTATTTTTTCTACTTGTCTGTCTGAAACGACAGCACCATCAACAAGCCTCACAATCCTTTTCCCATAGTTAGCACATTTTTCGGAGTGGGTCACCTGGATGATTGTCATGCCCTCATCATTCAGTTTTTTAAAGATCTGCATGATCTCATCTCCTTGTTCAGAATGCAGGTTGCCAGTGGGCTCATCTGCCAGCAATAATTTGGGCTGCCCGATAATGGCACGTGCCACTCCCACCAGCTGCTGCTGTCCGCCGGATAATTGTTCAGGGAAAAGATCTTTTTTAGCTACCATCTGAAAACGATCGAGCATCTCGGCAACCATACTCTTTCTTTGGGCACTCTTTACTCCTTTATAAAGCAAAGGTGTTTCGATGTTTTCATATACTGTAAGCTCATCGATGAGGTGATAAGCCTGAAAGATAAATCCTATATAATGCTTGTGCATGTCAGACTTCTTGCGTTCCTTCATTTTGTGCACAGGCTCGTCGAAAAAGTAGTACTCTCCCTGTGAAGGTTCATCGAGCATACCAATAATATTCATAATAGAAGACTTACCTGCTCCGCTTGGCCCCATGATAGTGAGAAACTCTCCCTGCTCCACCTCCAGATCAACACCCTTTAAAATAAAAGTCCTTTGAAACCGCGAGTCTACATACTTGTCTATTCCCTTTAATTTGATCATAAAATTTTATGTCTTCGGTTAATATTAATTCCCTTTGCCAATAAATATGCCAACAAAAAAAGTAGGCTTATAGCGTGAAATAGTGTACTTTCACTACAAGAAGCAAATTAAATGCGTCCGATTATGGAATAGAGTGTTTGATATCGGACAGTTCCTTTTAAGCGTAATTTATATGTAAATCGAGTAAGTATTCTATAACTATCTAACACAGAATGGATCACACTTTCATCAAGCACATTTACAGTACGCACCAGGAGTGCACTCAATGTCCTTCATCAAAGGCAATAGAAAGATTTTTCGTGGATCTGCTAGGGGTATTCTTTCCAAATTTTGCCAGCTCTCCTGTAGAGTCACTGTCTGAATTGGAAAACCGGGTAAATATCCTGAAAAGGGAAATGGAGAATATTTTATATAAAAACCTGTTGGATGAAGGCAAAAGTCCGCAAGAAACCATAGAGCACTTCTTTGAGGCCTTACCTGACATATACTACAAGCTTCAGAAAGATGTAGAGGCCACTTATGAGGGCGATCCTGCTGCTCACAGTAAGGAGGAGATAATCAGGGCATATCCTGGATTTTATGCTATTGCTGCTTACAGAATAGCACACGAGCTGGCCACGCTGGGCGTAAAAACTGTCCCCCGGCTTATTACAGAGCATGCACACAGCAAAACAGGTATTGACATTCATCCTCATGCTCAGATAGGCGAACACTTTTTTATAGATCATGGCACCGGAATAGTTATCGGGGAAACAACAATCATCGGTGACCATGTGAAAATTTACCAGGGTGTAACACTTGGAGCCTTAAGTGTAGATAAGGCAGACGCAAAAACCAAAAGGCACCCTACTATTGAAGATAATGTCATTATATACTCAGGAGCTACAATTTTGGGAGGAAATACAGTAATAGGAAGAGGTTCGGTTGTAGGTGGAAATGTCTGGCTAACGAGAAGTGTACCTGCCGGCTCCAAAATCTACTACAAAGTCCAGATGCAAAACAGCAAGGACCACGCAAATACAATCTTATCCAAATAATTAGAAACATTTATGACTATTTTTGACTTGATCGGCAATACGCCGCTGGTAAAAATCAGTAGAATCCCCGTACCTGATGGGGTCACAATTTATGGAAAACTCGAAGGCCAGAACCCGGGAGGCAGTGTAAAAGACAGAGCCGCCTATGGCATGATCAGTAATGCTCTCAAACGGGGAGATATTTCTAAAGGAGACAGGCTGGTTGAGGCCACAAGCGGCAATACAGGGATAGCACTGGCCATGATAGCCAACTCTATGGGCCTGCACATGACCCTGATCATGCCAGACAACTCCACACAGGAACGGGTTCAGGCCATGAGAGCATATGGTGCTGAGGTTATTCTTACTCCTTCTGAAAAAACCATTGAATATTCACGCGAACTGGCTGAAAAAATGGCGGACGAGGAAGGGTACTTTATTCTTAACCAATTTGCCAATGAAGATAATTATGGTATGCATTACGCTACTACCGGCCCTGAAATATGGCGCGATACCGATGGAAAGATAACCCATTTCGTGTCAGCCATGGGCACTACCGGCACTATCATGGGGGTATCCCGATACCTGAAAGAGCAAAGCGCTGATATTCAGATCGTAGGTACGCAACCGACAGACGGATCAAGTATTCCGGGTATCAGGAGGTGGTCTCCTGAATTTTTACCCAAGATATTTGAACCCAGCCGGGTAGATCGTGTTATCGACGTCAGTGAAGCCCAGGCCAGGGAAATGACCAGGCGACTCGCCAACGAAGAGAGTATACTGGCAGGGATGAGTAGCGGAGGAGCTTTGAGTGCAGCTTTACAGTTGGCTCAGGAAATTAAAAATGGTATCATCGTTTTTATTGTCTGCGACCGCGGCGACAGGTATCTTAGCTCTGATCTGTTTACCTGATTTTATCAGAAGCTTCAAAAATACCTGCCGGTCAATAATTATTATTTTCCATGGCCGTTTCTATGGAAAATAATAATTTTGAAGTTTAAACAGGTAATTCTTTGAAGAAGAGATATATATTTCTACTGTTAATATTTTGCGGCATAGGTTTTCTGCTGTTTTTCTCTCTCTCGGGCAATACACCGTTTTTTAAAAAGCCCGTTGGAAAGCCGGATCTTGCCAGAACGGTGCCCTATGCCATCAGCAAAACAGACAAGCAGTTTCTGGAAGAGTTTAACAATTACCTTAGCGAACAATTTACAAAAACAAATACTCCCGGCGCATCTGTAGCCATAGTAAAGGAAGGTGCCATTATTTACCAAAAAGCTTTTGGTTTCAAAACTGCTGACGGGTCTGACTCAATAAACACAAAAACCCTGTTTCGGATAGCGTCCGTATCAAAAGGTTTCTCATCCATACTGGCAACACTTCTTGTTCAGGACACACTTATTGATCTGGATGATCCCATCGCCAATTATCTGAAGTATCCTTTATCTGGTAGTGCCAATAATATAACCATCAGGCATATTCTGTCGCACACTGCAGGTTTCCCTTACCAGGCTTATTCCACTTTGGTAGAAGATGAGCTTCCCCGCGACACCATGATCAGTAAGCTATTAAAAATACCTCTTTCGCGACTCCCCGGAGAAATACACAGCTATCAAAATGTCGCCTATAGTATTATAGAAGTTGTTATGGAATCGGCGTCCGGCAAACCCTTTTCCACCCTTATGCATGAGCGTATATTTGACCCGCTGGAAATGACTCACTCCACCCTGTCATACGATTCTATGATCAGCAGCGATAATATTGCACTGCCACATGGCTACCGGCACGGGCAGTTTGTACCCACTATTGTCAGGCCGAGTTATTATAACGTAGCTTCTGCCGGAGGCTTAAACACCAATATAGAAGATCTTGCCAAATGGCTTACAGCAGTTTTAGGCAACAATACCCGTGTGATACCACCATCCGTTTTGGATACGGTTTTTACCCCCGTAATACCGATCAGAGTTAAAAACCCCTATTTCAGCCAGTTTGAACAACCCCGAAACGGATACTACGGCCTGGGTTGGCGAGTAATGGAATATCCTAACGATACACTGCTTTATCATGGTGGCTATGCCAACGGGTACAAAAGCGGCATTGCACTGGATCGAAACAAGAACATAGGTATTTGTGTACTTACCAATGCTCCTTCTAAGTTTTCCAACCTTGTTATGATCAATTTCTTTAAAATGTATAAGCAATATTTCAGTGAGCCTGTCGCCAATGAAGAGCATCTGTCTTCCGTCAGGTAAAATCAATCAACTCATGATAGAACACCGGACCAGACTGCTTCAACAGGCAAGTCGGCAGGCTCAGAATCGAAGATACCATAGACACTGGAACCTGAGCCACTCATACTGGCATATATCGCCCCTGATGAGTAAAGTGTGTTTTTGACAGCTTCAATTTCGGGGTATAAAGGGAAAACCGAGGTTTCAAAATCATTTTTGAGGTAATGTTTCCACTCGGTAACGGGCATTTTTTCTAATATTTCCCTGATACCTTTCTCAGGCATCCCTGGTCTTACATTGCCGTAAGCTTCTGCTGTACTTACATGTACTTCGGGACAAACAAGTACTAAGTATTTGCCCTTCAGATCCAGTGATATAGATGAAAATTCCGTACCGGTACCCTCTGCGAGCACAATTTTATTTTTGATAAAAAAAGGACAATCACTTCCCAGCTTTCCTGCATGCCCCTCCATGTCCTTTTCGGATAAACCTATTTCAAACAGTTCATTCAGAGCTTTAATAGCAAAAGCGGCATCTGCCGACCCTCCTCCCAAACCAGCTCCCATCGGGATGATCTTATGCAGGTGTATACGCACCGGTGGTAGTTTGTACTGATCCCTAAGCAGTTCATATGCTTTAATGATAAGGTTATTTTCAGTACTTCCGGGGATGGTTAATCCTGAAGTATTAAACTGAAACTCTTCTGCCGGTAGTATCTCTAAAATCTCTTCAAAAGGAAGCGGGTAAAAAACTGATGAAATATTATGGTAGCCATCGTCTCTTCTTGAGAGTATATTTAAGCCCAGGTTGATCTTAGTGTTGGGAAAAACTACCATAAACTAATGAAGGTAATAATGAGATGAATTTCTAATGGAATCTAACCTAAAGGGAGTTTAACGGAAAAATCTCACCACGATAAACTAAGAAAGCTCCCTGGTGAGATTTTTATACCTTTTAGTAATGCCTTACTTACTAAGTTCGGCTACAATATCTTCGGTAATACCTGAGTTGGAGAATCCGCCATCATGCATCAGGTTCTGCATAGTAACCATCCTGGTGTAGTCAGAAAACATCATCACAATATAGTTAGCACAGTCTTCCGAGCTGGCATTGCCCAGTGGGGACATTTTATGTGCATAATCAAAAAATACGTCAAAACCAGTAACACCACTACCCGCAGTTGTCATTGTAGGTGACTGCGAAATAGTATTGACCCGTACATTCTTCAGCTTGGCAAACCTGTACCCGTAGCTTCTGGCTATGGACTCCAGTACTGCTTTGGCCTGTGCCATATCTGAGTAATCGGGAAAAGTTCGCTGAGCAGCAATGTAAGTCAGGGCCAGAATAGAACCCCAATCATTCATAGCATCAGTTTTCTCTGCAGTTTGCAATACTTTATGGAAAGAAATACCAGAGATATCAAGTGTCTTCAAAAACCAGTCGTAATTAAGGTCTCCATATTCTTTACCTTTTCTTACGTTCGGGCTCATACCTATTGAATGAAGCACAAAGTCCAGCTTACCACCGAGCACTTCCATAGATTTTTCAAAAAGATTTGTCAGATCCTCAATGGAAGTAGCATCCGCCGGAATAACCTCGGCATTACATTCTTCAGCCAATTTATTTATAGCTCCCATTCTCAATGCGACCGGAGCATTTGTAAGTACAAATTCAGCACCTTCTTCCTGTGCCTTGATAGCAGTTTTCCATGCTATTGAGTTTTCGTCCAAGGCACCGAATATTATGCCTTTCTTTCCTTTAAGTATGTTATTACTCATAGTACGTTAGTTTTTTTCTTCTTTGGATGTGCAATAATACAAAATTATTTACCTAAATGGAGAGTGCCGGTAAACCAAAGCAAGGGCAGACTTACATCACTACCCAATTTTAATACGATAACCGCGAGTTATGCACAAACCTCATCGACTTTTTTCTTAAAAAATGCCGGATAGCCACTCCCGACAGATATTATTTTTAATACTTTTGAGGCTTTAAATTTTTAATATGGATTTTAACATTGGGAGCCCTGTTGGGATATTTGATAGCGGAATTGGTGGTCTGACGGTGGCTCATGCCATCAGGCGTGTACTTCCTTATGAGTCTATGATCTACTTTGGCGATACAGCACATTTGCCCTATGGCGATAAGTCAGAAGCTGCGGTGCAGGCCTACTCCGTCAAGATTGCCGATGTGTTATTAAAAAAAGGTTGCAAAGTGATAGTAATTGCCTGCAATTCAGCAAGTTCGGCCGCCTATGAGCTATTAAAGGAATACACCGGAAAGAGAGCCAAGGTCATTAATGTGATTGACCCCATGGTTTCTTATGTCAAAGAGCATTTTAATGGACACAAGATTGGCTTAATTGGCACCAAGCGTACCGTACAATCCAATGTTTATGCTAAAAAAATCAAGCAGCTGAAGCAGAACATTGAACTGGTATCCATAGCCACACCGTTGCTGGTACCTATGATCGAGGAAGGCTTTTTCAACAATAAGATCAGCCATGAGATCATTGAAAAATATTTAAACATCAATCAGTTCAGAGATATAGAGGCTCTGATCCTCGGGTGTACGCACTATCCTTTAATCAAAAAACAGATCAATGACTTTTTCAATGGCCAGGTAAAAATTCTGGATTCTTCTGAGATCACTGCCAAATACCTAAAAAACTACCTGACCGAGAGCAAGTTACTGGCTCCTGAAGGACAGGAGTTAAAAGATGAGTTCCTGGTTTCCGATTTCACTCAGTCATTTGAGGCCTCGACCAAAATATTCTTCAGGGAACTGGTGCATTTGGAAAAGTATCCACTATGGGATTAATACGAATTGATGTTTTATATCTGAAATATTAATATATTGACGAAGGATACTTTGCGTAATCTGAACAGTATTGGTTTATTTTGCCGCAAGGGGCTGATAAATTAAATTTTACAGATGTCAACTATTTTATTCTTTCTTCCTTTTTTACTTGTTTATGCCGTTTTTGCTATCTACGCCGAACGAAAGCTATCAGCCTTTATACAAGACAGATACGGCCCTATGGAGGTGGGTTATTACGGACTTTTACAGACTATTGCTGACCTTCTCAAGCTGGTGCAAAAGGAAGATATTGTACCTAAAAGTGCTGACCGTAAGCTGTTTCTGATAGCACCTGTTTTAATATTTGTTTTTGTGTTTGCAGGCTTTGCCGTGCTGCCGGTTACATCCTTCTGGCAAGGTGCCCCTATCCAGACCGGTGTATTTTACTTGCTGGCAATTATTTCGCTCGATGTTATCGGCATTGTTATGGCGGGCTGGAGCTCTAACAACAAATATTCTCTTTTAGGTGCCATGCGCTCTGCAGCTCAGATCATATCCTACGAAGTGCCGTTGACCCTGAGTGTATTATGCGTGGTTATTATCAGTCAATCTCTTGATTTACAGACTATTTCTACCCAGCAGGGTATCTGGGCCAATGAAACCAACTATCTTTTCGGCCTTAAAGCCCTCGATATTGATATAACACATATCGGAGGTTTTTTAAGCTGGAATGTGGTAAGAATACCCCTGCTCTTTTTAGCATGGCTTATCTTTTTTATCACCTCCCTGGCTGAAAGTAACAGGGCACCATTCGATCTGCCTGAGGCAGAGTCAGAGATCGTTGCAGGTTTCCAAACTGAGTATTCAGGTTTCAGATGGTCCGTGATCATGCTTGCCGAATATGGCATGATGCTTTTGGTTTCGCTGCTGGGCGTAGTGTTATTTTTTGGCAGCTGGAACACTCCTTTTCCCAATATAGGCCCTTTAAAGCTCGCTGAGTGGACCAGTGGCGTGCCAGGTACCTGGTTCGGTCATTTTTGCAGCGGTTTCTGGCTCATCAGCAAAGCCATGCTAATGGTATTGCTACAGATGTGGGTCAGGTGGACCTACCCAAGGGTAAGAATAGATCAGCTTATGAGTCTCGGGTGGAAATATCTGACTCCTGCTGCGCTGGTGCTGTTATTATTATCAGGGGTATGGAGATTGTTCATGATTTAATGTATATTAAAAAATATTTTGAGAAAGCACTTATACATACTTTTTATCCTGTTTGCTTGTTCAGGATTGCTTCGAGCGCAAGACCAGGCAAAAATTGACAGTTTAAAACGTGCCTTTAATGAAAGTCAGTCAGATTCATTAAAGCTCGAAATCCTATTTTACCTTGTCAATGAGTATAATTACAATAATGTAGATACTGCCATTCAGTTGGCCATTCAGGCCCGCAATCTTGCTGTTGAACTTCAGGACTCTCTCTACCTCGCCTTTGCCGATGAAATGCTTGCAGGCTACCACACCGTACAAAGCAACTACAAAGAGGCTTTAAAGTATGATCTTGAAGCGCTTCGACTCTACAAACAAATGGATTATGGCGCAGGCGTTACCCTGGCACTGAACAGTATAGGAGAAGATTATTATGATCTTGACTTATTCAGTGATGCCTACGACTACTATCAGCAAAGTTTAAAAAAGGCACAGGAAATAAATGACAAGCTATATATTGCCATTACCACCTATAATATCGGAAGGGTACTGAAATCTATGGGACAACTGGAAAAAGCCAGGGAGTACATAGAAAACTCCATGAAGCTGAGTAGTGTAATTGATGACCATGAAGGGCTGGCTTATTCAGGGCATGACATCGGCGAAATACTCATTATGGAGGGGCAGTATGAAAAAGCGCTGACTGAACTACAAAAGGCACTGGAACTCAGCATGAAACTGAAAACCACGGTTCTGATCCCTCAGATACTGAATAAAATAGCCATAGCCTATGAAAATCTCGGTGAATTTGAGAAATCACTGGATTACCATGATCGTGCACTGAAAAGGTATGAAGAACTTAACAACAAGAGTGGTATTGCTGAAACACAACTCGGGCTGGGTGTTGCAAGAATGAAAATGGGAGAATATGACAAAGCCGGAGAGCTTTTGGATGCTTCCCTGAAAATTTCAAAAGGCATGAACAACAATGAGCTGATCATCAAAGCTTATGAGGAAATGTCTAATCTTTATGAAAGGAAGGGCGAGTATAAACTGTCGCTGAAGTATTACAAAATGTTTAAGGCCATGGAGGACAGTGTATTCAGTGAAAAGCAAAAAGAGCAGTTTGCCCAGATCCAGATAAAATATGAAACCGCCAATAAGGATATGGAAATTGCCCTGCTCAACCAAAAAGAAGAGCAGCAGAAAACCCAGCTGAAAAATGAGGAGTTTTTCAGAAATATCCTGGTCGTTATACTGGCTTTTACAGCTGTATTGCTAATCACGCTGTACAGAAGTAGTGTACGCCGCAAAAAGATCAATGATCTTTTGGTTATACATCAAAAAGAAATGGAGGAGCAAAGCCGGGAGCTGGCAGGGCTGCTTGAAATGAAGGATAAATTCTTTTCTATCGTTTCCCATGATGTCCGCTCCCCCATTCATGCTCTGGTAGGTATTTTGGATATGCTTGATGAAGGCAACCTCAACCAGGAAGAACTGCGCCAGCTGACGAAATCACTGAAAGTGAGACTTGACAATACCCGTAAATTGCTTGACAATCTTCTGGATTGGGCATTGGTACAAATGAATGAGATCACCATTCAGGAAGAACCTCTGGAACTAAAAGAACTTGTAGAGGAAAATCTTAACTTTTTCCGCGAGATCAATGACAAAAGCATCCAGTTCATAGATCTTGTAGAAGAAGATATGAGTGTTTTGGCAGACAGGAATATGCTTGACCTTATCATCCGGAATTTAGTAGCCAACTCTATTAAATTTACCAGGGAGGGTGGTTATGTAGAGATTTCCGCTAAAGATAAAGATAACGATACCCTGATCATAAGTATTAAAGACAACGGTATAGGTATGAGCGAAGAGCAAAAGTCCCAGTTGTTCAACACCACTGTACTCTATACCACCAAAGGCACCGCCAACGAAAAAGGCACTGGTCTCGGTCTTAAACTCTGTAAAGAGTTTGTGGAGCGTATGGGTGGAAAGATATGGGTGGAAAGCAAGGAAGGTGAAGGCAGTACGTTTAAGTTCACCATAAAAAAAGAGCCGATCTTCTAAACATTTCTTGAATTTTCTTGCATTTTCTTAATTCGCTGACCAATATTTGTAGCATGAACCATTCCTACTGGAGCAATATTGGCCAAACGATAAAAACCTTGTGGGGAGGTTTACAAATCACTTTTAAGCACATTTTACAGGCAAGAACTTCACAAAAGCCTGTACCTGTGTGCGATACGGATTACTTCAAACAGGACAAGGGCCTGGTAACCGTTCAATACCCTCATGAAAGCTTCCCGATTCCGGACAATGGCAGGTACAGACTGCACAATGAAATTGATGATTGTATAGTATGCGACAAGTGTGCTAAGATCTGTCCTGTAGATTGTATTGACATTGACCCTATAAGAGCGGTCGGTGAAATTGGTAAGACCTCTGATGGCACCTCCAAACGGATCTATGCGGCCAAGTTTGACATCGATATGGGCAAATGTTGCTTTTGCGGCCTTTGTACCACGGTCTGTCCTACCGAATGCCTGACCATGACTAAAACTTATGATTTCAGCGAATACGATGTTGATGACCATACTTATTCTTTTGCCACGATGACTCCTCTGGAAATCCTGGAGAAAAGAAAAGAGCTGGAGGAATTTGAAAAGCAAAAGGTAGCGGCAAAAGAACAAACTGCCCCTGCTGCTACAGAAACCACCGAAAAGAAGCCTGCAGCCAAGCCAAAGATGGGTGGTGCCAAACCTGTATTCAAGCCAAAAATCAAAAAAACAGGGGAAACCCCTTCTGAGCCAAAAGCTGATATGGATGCTGATACTGAGCCCAGCGCAAAACCAAAGCCTAAGATCAGGCCCAAGCCGGTCATGAAACCAAAACCTGTCATAAAAAAGAAAGATAAGGGGGAGGATAGTGATGGTTGAAGTTATGTTCTACTTTTTTTGTGGTGTGGCAGTGCTTTCCGCGCTGGTCGTCTTGTTTTCGAAGAACATTCTCTACGCTGCATTTTCTCTGGTAGCTACTTTTATGGCTGTTGCCGGCATCTATGTTATTGCAGGTGCTGAGTTTGTGGCCATTACCCAGATTATGGTATACGTGGGTGGTATAGTGGTGCTTCTGATCTTTGGCGTTATGCTTACCAATAAAATCTCCGGCAAAGCCATGATCACGGAATCACGCAACAGGTTTTCTGCGGCAGTGGTTATGCTTTCGTTATCAGCACTACTGATTTATGCCATATTTCAAATGAATTTTACGGCATTGCAAGGTCAGGCTTTGATCGAAAACGCCAATTACAAACCGACTGAAAACCTCACCAACATAAATCAACTGGGTATTGGTTTAATGAGTGATTATATATTACCTTTTGAAATTGCTGCTGTGTTGCTACTTGTTGCCTTAATAGGCGCTGCAACTGTAGCCGGTTATAAAGAAAGATCCGATGGCCATTGAACATTACTTCATATTATCCGCAATACTCTTTTGCATTGGCATGGCAGTGATCATTACCAAAAAGAATGCTATTGTAGTGCTTATGGGTGTGGAACTGATACTCAATGCTGCCAATATTAATTTTATAGCCATTAGCCAGTTGGATAACATTAAGCTGGGCGGGCAGTTTTTTGCTTTGTTTGTAATAGTGGTTGCGGCAGCAGAAGCAGCCGTGGGGTTGGCAATCATCTTAAAGATCTATAAATATTTTAGTACCACCAACCTGGATGAGATAAACCAGTTAAAAGGATAAGCCTTTGGAATACTCTGAACTATTACGGCCCTTACCCTGGACAACTCCAACAATCCTATGCCTCGTCATACTAGCGGTGCCGTTTGTTAGTTTTCTTCTCATGGCGGCGGCTCCTGATAGCTCCAGGAAGTTGATGTCATGGGTATCTTCGGCATTCATTCTTATTGCAGCCTGCATATCCGTCTACCTTTTGCTTTCAGTTTGGGCTAAGCCGGCCAGCCATACTCGCTTTGACTGGTTTTCCATAGCCTCAATGCCGCAAATTACTGCGGGTATACTGCTGGACATCAATGCTGCACTTATGCTGGTAGTGGTCAACGTGATCTCCTTTTTGGTACACGTCTACTCTACGGCTTATATGAAGGATGATGCCGGATACAAAAAATATTTCGCCTTCTTAGGGCTCTTTACCTTTTCCATGCTGGGTATAGTGCTGGCCGATAACCTCCTGATCATTTTTGTTTTCTGGGAGCTTGTGGGTTTATCATCCTATCTCCTGATCAGCCATTGGTATCAGAAAGACAGCGCATCGAAAGCGGCAAAAAAGGCATTTATTGTGAACCGTGTAGGTGATGCCGGCTTTTTGATCGGACTGGCGATTTTATGGGTACAGTTCAACACCCTGGATATAGAAGCCTTGAAAGTATTGATGTCTCAGTCGACACTGGCGGAAGGGGAATGGACTACTACACTGGGCTATGTTTTAAATGCAGACTGGCTGACAGTGGCGGGAATAGGCCTTTTCCTTGGAGCAATGGGTAAATCAGCCCAGTTTCCTCTGCAAGTATGGCTACCGGATGCCATGGAAGGCCCTACCCCGGTATCGGCACTTATACATGCTGCTACTATGGTAGCTGCCGGTGTATTCCTGATGGCACGTGTATTTGTACTGCTCGATATTGATGCCCTGACTTTTGTTGCAACCATTGGGGCCATAACGGCATTTATGGGTGCTATAGCAGCTCTTACTCAGCACGACATTAAAAAAGTACTGGCCTACTCCACCATCTCCCAGCTCGGATATATGCTTATGGGTATTGGCGTGGGCGCATATGATGCCGCACTTTTCCATTTGTTTACCCACGCATTCTTCAAGGCCTGTTTATTCCTGGCCGCCGGGTCGGTTATTTACGCGCTTCATGAGTTTGAGCACGACACCGGGATAAAATTTGATGCCCAGGATATGCGCAACATGGGCGGGCTGAGAAAAAAACTACCATTTACCTTTCTGGCGTATGGTGTATCGGCACTGGCACTAATTGGTATCCCTTTCTTTTCAGGCTTCCTGTCTAAAGATGCTTTGCTTTCAGGGGCGTATGCCTGGGCAGATGTGATGTCCGGCGGTGGGTTTTCAATTTACTACCTGATCCCAGACCTGGGCTTCCTCACGGTAATATTGACTGCTTTATATATGTTCCGCCAGTTGCTTCTGGTGTTCTTCGGAGAGTTCAGGATTGCAGCTCAGCACCCGGGGCACAGCCTTAAGGAAGTTAAAGAAGTACCTTTGGTTATGAAGGCTGTCTTGACAGTTTTGGGGATTATGTCATTAGGTTTAATCTGGTCGATCAATCCGCTGGACCATAGCCATAGCTGGTTTTTGGGAGCCTTAAAAGCACCAACTATCCTAACTCCGGGCTTTGACATTGACTGGCAACCCCGCCTGATTGAGCTTACTCTGGCTAACCATATCAAAGTAACTGTAATATCCATGACTATGATAGTTATTGGGGCTTTGACAGGCTGGTTCCTTTACAAGCCGGGAAGTGCTTACGCAAAAGGCTACTTCCAAAGAAAAAACACGGTCAACAAACTTCAGGCATTATCATATAATAACTGGCACCTCGATGAGGCTTATAAATTAATTATAGAAAAACCTGTACTATGGATCGCCAACGGGCTTTCTGCTTTCGAGAAACGTGTGATAGACAGAGCTATAGATGGTTTTGCCATCATCAACGTTATCATTGCACATCTCATAGGCTGGATCGACCGGATGGTGGTTGACGGTTTTGTTAATTTTTCTGTTTTCTTTGCGGGCAGGATTGGCGTAATGACGAAATCATTACAGGGTGGAAGGGTTCAAAGTTATATTTTAATAGCCGTTTTTGGCATAGTAATAATGATCTTCTGGATAATCTGGTAACTGATGTTAGACAACCACTTGCTCTCCATATTAGTTTTCTTACCGCTAACGGCCGCTATCGTTATAGCGCTCTTACCACAGTCGGTAAAGCACACTTCAAAATATATAGCGTTAGCCGTAGGCTGTATCCAACTCCTTTTGGCCGTTGTACTTTACCTGGGGTATAATTCTTCTCTGGCAGGCTTAAATTCCATCAATGGCTTTCAGTATGTTGAGAACATTCCATGGATCAATCTGGAGCTGTCAACACTGGGCAAACTTTCAGCACACTATTTCATCGGTGTCGATGGACTGAGCATTAGCATGGTATTGCTATCGATAGTGATACTCTTTATTGGAGTGATCTCATCATGGAATATCAAAGAAAAAGTAAAAGGATACTTTAGCCTTTATCTGATCCTGAATGCAGCTATTATCGGTTGTTTTGTAGCACTCGATTTCCTGCTTTTCTACTTGTTTTTCGAGTTCATGCTTTTGCCTATGTACTTTCTCATCGGTTTATGGGGAGGGCCGAGAAAGGACTATGCCTCTATCAAGTTCTTCCTTTATACATTGCTCGGCTCCATATTTATACTCATTGTCATGATCGCCCTCTACCTTTCGGTAATAGACCCGGCGGCCACTGCAGTGGAATATGGTTTAGCCAATAACATAGAGCAGGTGACCCCCGAGGTGGAGGAAGAGGTACAGCAGTTGCTTTTTACCAACCAATTGCCTGCGGATAAACTGGTGCATACTTTTAACATGGTCTATATGACTGATGCGGGTAACTATATTCCCAAATCAGTGATGGACATACATGCTGTGAGACTGATATTCGGGCATCCGGCAAGGTTGCTGGCCTTTTTGCTGATATTTATTGGTTTTGCTATCAAGGTACCGGTAGTGCCTCTGCACACCTGGCTGCCTGACGCTCACGTGGAAGCACCTACACCTATTTCCGTAGTTTTGGCTGGTATTCTTTTGAAGGTAGGTGCTTATGGCCTGATCAGGACTGGGTTTATGATCATCCCGGACGGAGCTATGCATTATTCCTGGTGGATTGCGTTTTTCGGCGTTCTCTCTATCATTTACGGAGCCATGAATGCCCTGGCCAGCAGGGACCTTAAGCGTCTGATTGCTTATTCATCGGTTTCCCATATGGGGTTTGTACTTCTGGGCCTGGCTTCCCTGACAGCGGAAGGGGTAAGCGGAGCTATTTACCAAATGGTGAGCCACGGTTTTATTTCAGGGGCATTGTTCCTGATCGCCGGGGTAATCTATGACCGTACACACAACAGGATCATCGAAAATTATTCAGGGCTGGCCTCGCATATGCCTAAGTACACCATTTTTGTAGTGATATTCTTCTTCGCTTCCATGGGCTTGCCTGGTTTCTCAGGCTTTATTGCCGAGATATTTGTGCTTTTGGGAGCTTTTGGTTCATCTTCAATTAACGGGCTGGTTCCCAAATGGATGGCCATAATAGCCACAACCGGTCTGATCCTGAGTGCAGCCTATTATCTCTGGGCCATACAGCGTATGTTCTTTGGCAAGTTTTTCACCAAAGGGCCGGTTAAAGAAGACATGCTGAGCGACCTGAACATGAGAGAGTACGTAATGCTGGTACCGCTGTTTGTGTTTGCTCTTCTTTTGGGAATCTTCCCCGATCTGCTGCTAAACCTGATCAACAAGTCCGTCACGCTGTTTGTGGATGTGATGGGTAATCACGGATTTCAAATGCTGGAGAAATAATTCATGGAGAGTACACTGAACGATAAACTGCGGGATATCACTTCAAGTCTGTCATACTTTCAGCCAGAGTTTGTCATTACACTTGGTATCATTCTAACACTCATTGCCGGCCTTTTCCCGAAAATCCGTAAAGGCTCCCCGATCCAGTTTCTGTGCCTCCTGATATTGGCTATCACTTTATTTACTGATATCAGGCAGTGGAGTATACTTGGAGAGAATCCGCAGCACTTGTTTCAAAACATGCTGGGGCTTGACAAAGTAGCTGTGCTCTGGAAACTTCTCATCGGAGCGGGAGCTTTTCTCGCAGTGGCTATGGGATACAGAGGCCGTGAAGCTACAAACAGGCAGGGAGAATATTATTCACTGTTGCTTTCTGTAGTGTTGGGCGCACATTTGCTTGTCATGGCCAGTAACCTGCTTCTGGTTTTTATCAGCATCGAACTGATCTCCATCAGCTCATACCTGCTCACGGCGTTCAGTTTCAACAAAAGCAGTACTGAAGCCGGTATGAAATATTTGCTTTTTGGTGCAGCAGCATCGGGCATTATGCTTTTCGGTATGTCGTGGCTCTATGCGTTTACAGGATCACTTCATTTCTATCAACCGCAATTTGCGCAAATGATGATGAATGTAGACACGATACCTCTGGCTATCGGCTGCTTTTTAGTACTCGGGGGCATACTTTTCAAAATTTCAGCGGCACCTATGCACATCTGGGCGCCTGATGTATATACCTCTGCCCCTACACCGGTTGTGGCGTTTTTCTCGGTAGTGCCCAAGTTTGCCGGGTTTGCACTGCTTGTCAAGTGGGTGATCATCATCAATCTTTTTGGACTCAGTCCGCTGAGCTGGTCTTCCATACTGGCTGTGATTACTATCCTGACGATCACCATAGGTAATTTCTCTGCGCTCTGGCAGAAGAACGTAAAAAGAATGCTGGCTTACTCTTCCATTGCCCACTCAGGCTTCCTGCTGGTAACCATGGTGGCATTTAGCGAACTGGCCATGCAAAGCTTGTTATTTTACGCGGCCATATACCTGGTTATGAATATTGCTGCTTTCATGTTTGTCCACCATGTGGAACGCAGCTACGGCTACACTGATGTAGACCAATACCGTGGCCTGATAAAAGTTTCTGTTCCCCTGGCTATAATGATCGTGATCATTATGATATCCCTAGCGGGACTTCCTCCTACCGGTGGCTTCACCGCCAAGCTTCTTGTATTCACCTCCCTTTGGGAAAGTTACTCCACCAGTGACAACCCGTGGATGCTCTACCTGATGGTGTTTGGTTTGGCCAATACGGTAGTATCACTCTTCTACTACCTGAGAATTCCATACTACATGATCTTCAAAGCACCAGAACATGAGGCAGATAATGGCAAAAATTTATTCAGCTTTGAGAATTTTTTGGGATTCGTTATGGTTCTAGCATTATTATTAATATTCTTTAAACCAGATGGTTTGATGAGAATTATTAATAGTGTTAGCTTTGCATTTTAATTTCCACGCATGAGTGACAGCATAAAACACGAATGTGGTGTAGCTATGATCAGGCTACGAAAACCACTATCTTACTACATCGAAAAATACGGTTCACCAACCTATGCCGTAAACAAAATGTACATCTTGATGGAAAAACAACGCAACCGGGGCCAGGACGGTGTCGGCGTTGCCAATATCAAGATTGGCCTGAAGCCCGGCCTGCGGTATATCAGTCGATACAGATCTATTGATCAGGATCCGATAAAGACGATATTTGAGAAGATTGGTAAAAAATACCGAAAAGCCCAAAAGGAAGGTGGCCACAAGTACTACGATGAAAAGTGGATGAAAGAGAACTGTGCCTTCACCGGAGAGCTATGGCTGGGGCACCTGAGATACGGAACCCACGGCAAGAACAGTATAGAAAACTGTCACCCTTTCCTAAGGCAAAATAACTGGAGAAGCCGGAACCTCGTAGTGGCCGGAAACTTTAACATGACCAACGTGGACGAACTGTTCGACATCCTGGTGAAGCTTGGTCAGCACCCCAAAGAGAAAGTGGACACCGTTACGGTAATGGAGAAAATAGGCCACTTCCTCGATGAAGAAAACAACGATATTTTTAGAAAATATAAGGAGCAGTACTCCAATCAGGAGATCACTGAGGTAATAGAAAGCGAACTTGACCTGCAAAAGGTACTGAGCCGCGCCTGCAAAGACTTCGATGGCGGCTATACCATGGCCGGTATGGTTGGGCATGGCGATGCTTTTGTGGCAAGAGACCCTGCGGGTATCAGACCTGCCTATTATTATGCCGATGATGAAGTGATCGTTGTGGCCTCTGAGAAGCCGGCCATTAAAACGGCTTTCAATGTTGATTATAATCAGATCAAAGAAATCAGCCCTGGTCATGCATTAATTATGAAAAAGAATGGGCAGTTTGGTGAATACCAGTTCATTAAACCTACGGAAAAAATGTCCTGCAGCTTTGAGAGGATATATTTCTCAAGGGGAACAGATCCCGATATTTATAACGAAAGGAAAAAACTGGGTAAACTTCTGGTTCCCCAGATCCTGAAGGCCATTAATTTCGACCTTAAAAACACGGTTTTCTCCTACATCCCCAACACTGCGGAAACAGCCTTTTTGGGTATGATGGAGGGTATGGAAGACTACCTGAGCGCCAAGCGTAAAGAGGTTGTGCTGGAAGGCAAGCCGAGAGTGGATTCCGTAGAGGACATCCTGTCGTTTAGACCAAGGGTAGAGAAGATTGTAATCAAAGATGCCAAACTAAGGACTTTTATTGCTGATGACGACCACCGGGATGAGATGGTAGCCCATGTTTATGACACTACTTATGAGGTGATCAGAAAGCATACGGATACCCTGGTGATCATCGATGACTCTATCGTTCGTGGTACTACACTGGAAAAGAGTATCCTCACCATGCTCAACAGGCTTAAGCCAAAGAAGGTGGTGATTGTATCTTCTGCGCCGCAGATCAGATTCCCTGACTGTTATGGTATTGACATGTCCAAGATGAATGAATTCATTGCATTCAGGGCTATGGTGGAACTCTTAAAAGATAAAGGCAAGGAATACATGATGGAGGAGGTTTATGAGCTTTGTAAGCAGTCGCTTGCCAAAAAAGAGCCTGTAAACCATGTAAACAAGCTTTATGAGCTCTTTACTTATGAGGAGTTATCTGAAAAAATAGCAGAAATAGTAAAGCCTCCGGAGATGAATGCTGAACTGGAAGTGATCTACCAGACTGTGGAAAATCTGCACAAAGCATGCCCTAACCATCAGGGTGACTGGTACTTTACCGGTAATTTCCCTACTCCGGGTGGTATGCGTGTTGCCAGTCAGTCGTATGTTAACTTTATGGAAGGTAAGCTGGTAAGGGCTTATTAAATGAAACCAGACATTCAATGGAAAAGCCCGGGATTCAATCTCGGGCTTTTCTATTTTGTGCAGTGTTCTTCGAGAGACTCTGCCGGGAAGCGGGAAATAAGGAGACTCTGTCAGGAGTAATGGACATACTTTTTTATCTATATCCAAAAACCTTAACTATATCTTTTCTTATTCTTGATAGTTCTCTTTTGTTTAAGCCCCCAAAAATCAACTTCCCGGAGTGATTATGCATGTAGCAATAGCATGCCGGCCGATAGTTTTTAAAGAAGATACTACATTAGGCTCTGCCTTATAAAAATCTGAGCGGGCTACAGGGAAGAAATTTTAAAAACCCATAGTGAAAACTTCAATAACCAAGAACATAATTTAGGGCGTCCTCAGGGTTAGAGCATATTTTTGCCGGGCGTCCTGTCATTTTGATGATCGTGTTCAGATAGTATTTTTTAAATGGGGAGGCATCGGAAACTACTCCTGTTTTATTGATGCCTTGCCTTTGAGCTTCGGGGGAAACTACTTTTTCAAAGTACTTTCTGGCTTCTACCGACACTACGCCCTGCTTCCTTATATCTGAATAGAAACCAATTATTTTGTGTTTTTTACCAAACTCAATGAGCCGGTCAAACAGGCCTGTATACTGATCGGTGGTAAAAACGCCGTCCCAAACAATGCCTAAAACCTGTAAGTGTTCGGAGAAATAAACCTTTGCGTATTTCTCATTGATGATAATGTTATTTTCATTGACCAATGTATCTATATTCAGCTGATTTGTTTCTGCCATAGTCTGATAATTTGAAAAAAATAAATATGCTTAATATATCAAATTATGAGGAGAATGGATAGACCTGCTATTGTAAAATCAACGTAGGTAAAGAAGTTTAAACTTAAATTTGAAAGGTTAGTGTACCTCCGGAAATTTAGCATGATCCGGTTTTAGCTCTTTCCGATAAAGGCAGGTGAGAAAAAATTATGCTGATCTTTCGTGTGCCATTTTAGTTAGAATCTTCATATAGATATGATAGGCGTCATATTTTGAACAAGCTTTTGGGTCTCAAATCGTTGACTCCTTGTTCAGGTCAACTTTGAATAACCGGGTAATCTAAAATAACACACTGAAAGACCAGCAATCCAGTGTCCAACTGAGCAGGCAAATGTAGCGGATGATATCTCCGGTTTCAATACCGGAAATCAGGGATTTTTTAAAATTACCGGTTAGCCATGATAAGCAACTTTGAATCAAAACAAGAGTCGTGGAGAAAAAAGAATGAAGGATTAAACATCACAACATGAAACGACGTAACTAAAATGACACAAAACTTACAGGGACTAAAAAACGAAAAATATTAAAATATGAACAGAACTAAAATCAACAGGGAAGACATAATTGAAGCAGAAAACAAACTTTTTTCGGCTCAGCTCATAAGTAATGTGGAGAGTCTTGACCAACTATTGTATGATGACTTGATTGCAGTTGCACCAACAGGGCAAGTTGTAACCAAGGAAATGGACTTGACTTCACATAAAGCAAAAACAATGATTATTGAAGACGCTTCAACAGAAATTAACGAAATTAAAATCATAGACGACACTGCACTTTCAATTGTAACTATGACAGCGAAAGGAAAAATGATGGGAACACCCTTAGAGGGAAAATTCAGATATTTTAGAGTTTGGAAACGCTTTGGCGACAAATTGAAAGTGATTGGCGCAAGTTTTATGCAATTACCGTAGAATTTTGCCGGCCACTAACATGTAATGAACTACCATGCTGTACTGATCCGTTCCGGCTGTTAGTATTTCAAAATCGTTCTTGCCATGGAATTACAAGATTCAGTTCCGTAGTTTTGCCTGAAATCCCTCAAGCCTATGAATCAATTCCTCTGTTAATTTTCAGGTAATAACAGGCTTTGAGTCTTCGGTTGAGGGCAAGGTAACCAAAACCTGCCTGCTAACACTGCAGGGGTCAAAAAGCCGAGGATGAGCAACCATTTTTATTAAACAAAACAGATACTGACCTACTCGGCAATGATCACTTCAATATTGTTTTTCTCCAGAAACTCTCTGTCTTCACGCTCTATGTTACTGTCGGTAATGATCTTGTCGATTTCGTTGAAGCCGCAGATAAATGCAAGTCCTGATTTTTTAAATTTTGTTGAATCTGCCACTACGATCACTTCATCAGCTATGGTGATCATGATTTGATTGAGATAGGCCTCCTCCATGTGGTGGGTGAACACTCCGATTTTGGGCTTAATGGCATCTACACCCAGAAAGAGCTTACTACAGAATAGCTGCTTAAAGTTTCTTTCTGCCATGGGCCCTACCAGCGACATGGAGAACTCTTTCAGGTAGCCGCCGGGCATGAAGACATCTATATTATCGTAATTTGAAAGGTTGTTGACAATATCAAGGGCATTGCTGATCACGGTAAGCTTTGAGAAGCCACCGAGGTTGTTGGATATCTCGAAGGTGGTAGTGCCTGAGTCGAGTATAATGCTGTCTTCTTCCTGTATCAGTGAAGCCGCCTTTTTGCCAATGAGGCGTTTAAGGTCAAGGTTTATCTTCTTTTTTTCGGTTACCGTAAGGGTAATGTTGCTGGTTTTGAAAGCACCGCCATGTGCCCGCACAAGAAGCTTGTTCTGCTCCAGTCTATCCAGATCGTTACGAATAGTAACTTCACTCACGCCGAGAGATTCACTCAGGTCATTTACATTGACCTGTCCCTTCTCATCCAGAAGTTCTAGTATTTTCGATCTTCTTTCTGCCGTCTTTTTTGTTGCTCCTTTTTTGTCTTTCATGTCAAAACATAAATATAGAGGAATTTTAAGTAACCTTTGGCTATGCTCCGGCGCAATATACCATTAGCGTGAAAAAACAAAAAGAGCTGACCACGAAAGCCTGCTCTTTTTAATCTAAACAAACCTTAAACTACTTGATCAGTACATTGGTGGTGCCTGCTCCCTGTAGGGAAATGTCAACCGGTGCATTGGTCTTCCACCTGCCTCCGGTAAAATCGGGTACATCTATCGACATGGCCCTATTGGCTACAGATCTCTCACTCAGAAGGCCCACAGCGCTCCATAAGGCAGCATCATAAACATCCTGATCGAGGGCCAGTCCATTTCTGAGGCAATCTATCAGTCTCCAGTCCATGATGAAGTCCATACCTCCGTGCCCGCCTACCTTTTTGGCGAGGTCACCTACTTTCTTCACAATTTCCGGCGTATACTCTTTCTCCAACGCATTAAATTCTTTTTCATTTAACCAGCTATGCCCTTTGGCAACCTTTTCCGGGCCAGGCCATTTTCTGGCAAATCCTTCCGTGCCGCTTACCAGGTGAATCCTCGAATATGGCCGTGGTGAGCTCACATCATGCTGGATCATCATGCTTCTCCCCTTTTTGGTCTTGATCATGGTGGTATTCATATTACCCCGGAACTTATTCTGAGCAAACTCCGAGTATGCACTATCAGTTTGTGACAGCTCCACAGCCCTTTGATGCATGGTGAAATCATTGCTGGAGAGTGATGTCAGGTAATCCATCTGGTCACCGCGGTTGATGTTCATGATCTGGCAAATGGGTCCCAGTCCATGGGTAGGGTACAGATTACCGTCCCTGTAGGCATTCTCTTTCAACCTCCACATGCTCTCATAATAGGTCTTGCTAAAATTAAGGTCTACCAGGTTGTGAATGTAAGCTCCTTCGCCATGAATGATCTCTCCAAAGTAGCCTTGACGAGCCATATTCAATGTAAGTAATTCAAAGAAATCATAGCAGCAGTTTTCCAGCATCATGCAGTGTTTCCGCGTTTTCTCTGAGGTTTCCACCAACTGCCAGCACTCTTCCATGGTCTGGGCTGCAGGCACTTCTACGGCCACATGCTTACCAGCCTCCATGGCATACACAGCCATGGGGGTGTGCCACTCCCATGGGGTAACAATGTAAACCAGATCGATATCATCACGATCCACTAATTCCTTCCACGAGTAGGCCTTTCCGTAGTACAGATCAGGGTTATGCTTGGTGCCATTGAGCATCTGCTTTGTTTTCTCAGTTGCTTCTTGCCTCAGGTCGCAGAGAGCTTTTATCTCCACACCTTCTATATAGCTCATCCTTTTAACGGCTCCCGGCCCACGGTTGCCCAGGCCAATGAACCCGATCCTTACCTTATCCATTTTAGGGGCGGCAAAACCGGACATATTGAAACGTTCTCCCGAGCTTACGGTTTTCATGAGGGTGTTGTCCTGCTTATCAAAGGCCATTAACCGGGTTCCCACAAAGCCAAGACCAGCCATGGAGGTAAGCTTGAGAAAGTTTCTTCTGCTATCTTTCATTTCTTAATGTGTTTTAAGTTTTGTAATGGTCACCCTGAAATCATTTCGTGGTAACTTTATCTAATGGGTTAAAAATGTCTTTTTCAAAACCGTATGTGTTTACGGCGTTGTCTCTGAATATTTTACACAGTACCTCCTGAGGCAGGGAAAGCCCCCTAAATTCGCCTTCAAATTCCGGTGCCGTGAGTATCTTATCGGTGGCAAAGAAGTCCCAATGCCTCTGCCACAGATCGCTAAACCTGTCATTCAACTCCTCGTCTGATAGTGTGCCGTCATCAATTACGTCCGTACCATAAATGATACGATCCTGATAGCGCATGAAAAAATCGCGCACTTTCTGATGATCATTCCTTGCCTGCAACTGCGCATGGCACACACGCTCAGCAAGGTCGGTCATGGTGTTGGGGAACCTGTCCAGCAGGCTGGCCACTTCGTGCAGGTTCCATTCCATACTGAAAAGGTGGAGACCGACGAATTTTAACGCTTTGTGCTTTTCAAGTACATTATTGCGGGCTTGCATCTGCTCGTCATAAGAAGGGTATTCAGTATGCAGGTACATGTGGTACTCAGGATGTTTTGCAAAATACTCTCTGTCAGAGTTTACAGTCATTTCCTCCAGCGGCAGCCAGCAGTTGCGAGGCTCTCCCTGGTGACCGATCAGTATTATATTTTTCTCAATCAAAAATTTATAAATCGGATCAAATCGCTCGTCATCCATCATCACAAACCGGCCGTTTTCATCCCTGAGTGATTTATCCATGCCGATGTTCTTCCACATTTTAACACCAACAGCTCCTTTGTCAATACCACCATTAATCTGCCTTAAAACATGGGTAAGCCACTTATCCGTATTCCAGTACCGGTTGTCGAAACTGGTAATGTGGAGTACTCTGCCAGGGTGAAGTGCCTGAAGCTCAAGTATAATCTGCTCCTGTTTTTCGATGCTATCAAAATCCGGAATGTCTGTATTGATAGATAAAAAAGCAGCATTGTGCCGGAGCGCCAGTTCCATCTTGGCCCTGGAGGTAGTATTCAAATGTACGTGGGCATCAATGAACGATTTCAACATCCGACGAATTTTTCATGATCTTCAATTTACCTTTCACTAGCTCAGTGATCTGCCCGGTGGCTTTAGGGAATACTTTCCTAAGGTCTATCTCTGCATTGCCAGCCAACTCGATTTGCAGGGTTTGCATAAATATATTTTTGATTTCCGTGGCCAGGTTCACTTTACATATGCCATTGGAAATAGCTTTTTGGAGCTGATCTTCCGGCACACCTGAACCTCCGTGCAAAACAAGGGTTGCCGGTGTAACTTTCGCAATATTGGCGAGCAATTCTATATCGAGCTCCGGTCTTTTTTTATAGAATCCGTGCGCTGTACCAATGGCCACTGCCAGAGCATCAACTCCTGTAGCTTCCACAAACTGCTTTGCCTCGGCAGGCTGGGTAAAGCCCTGCCTGGCATGCGACTGGCCAAGCTTGGCCACATAGCCCAGTTCAGCCTCCACGTGTGCACCATATTGCTCTGCCCTTTTCACCACATCGGCGGTGATCTTTATATTTTCTTCGAATGGCAACTCACTACCATCGATCATTACGGAATCAAAGCCGGCATCAAGGCACCGCTGCACCAGATCCACAGAACCCCCATGATCCAGATGCAGCCACCCTTCTACCCCAAACTGCCTGAGGCCGGCTCTTCCAAGCTTAACTGCGGTGTCAAGCCCCATATACTCAATTGAACTTTGTGTAAGTTGTAAAATCAAGGGTTCATTTAACTCTTGAGCAGCCTTAAGTACACCGTGAAGTGTCTCCAGGTTATAGAAATTGGTAGCCAATAAACCCCGTTTCTGTTTTGTAAAAAGCTGTAGCTTTTCTTTTATTTTCATCTTACTGCTATTTTGAACCATTTTTTAATATTGCCTGCATTCGCTCCTCAAGTGTAGCCCTGTCAGTAAAAGCCCTGGTACCACCGGCGGCAGTAGTATTTAAAGCCCCTGCAAGGTTGCCATGTTTCAGGCAATCAGCCATCGTGGCTCCTTTGAGGTATTGATGTATAAAACCTGCGTTGAACGAATCTCCCGCCCCTATGGCATCTACAAACTGAGCAGTTTTAAAGGCAGGCACTTCCGTACGTTGGTCCCCGCTAATACCTATGCTCCCCTTCTCCCCCAGCTTCAAAGCAATGGTGTTGGCATACGGCATGATCTGTCTCAATGCCTCCTCTGCATTATGGCTACCAGTCAGGGCCAGTAATTCCGCCTCATTAGGAAGAAAAATATCCACATAAGGCAGACAGGCCTGATGATCAAATTCCCATGTACCGGCCGGATCCCACTGCAGATCGAGAGAGGTAGTTACTCCACATGATTTGGCTTTTTTGAAAAGCTCAACGATATCATTTCTGAGCTTCTTCTGAATAAAGAAATTGGAAAGGTGCAGGTGTCTGAATTCATGTAAATTATCCCACGGAATATCTTCCAGACCCAAGGCCTCCATAGCACCGCAAAAGGTAACATTGGCCCTGTCCTGATCGTAGTTCATCACTACGGTAGCCCCTGTTTTATGATCGGGCGACCTGGTGATCCAGGTGGTATCCACTCCCCTGCCCTGCAACTCCCCAAGGATGTAATCACCAAAATAATCACTCCCCAATTTGCCACAGAAGCTCGTACCAGCACCTAATGCGGCTATATTAGAAGCCATGATAGCCGATGAACTACCCAGGGTCAGCGTCATATCATGGGCCAGTATCTCCTTTCCGATTTCAGGAACGGAAGGCATACCGCTCATAATGAGGTCAACATTCAACTCTCCGACTACAAGAATATCCTTAGCTGCCATAAGCCATTACTTTTACTTTCACGTTTGGTAACAGAGATTCCACATCATCTATTTTCAACTGGCCGATGCCCTCAAATAGGCAGTTGGCCGCGCCGCAGGCTACTGCATAACGCGCAATATCTTCCAATTCAAAGCCTTTGTGCACTGCGTAGGCCATACCCGCCGTGAGGCAATCGCCACTTCCCACGGTACTGATCACATGCTCAATATCAACATTCGCATGGACTACCTGATCATTGTAGCTCAGCCATAGTCCATCAGCTCCCTTGGTAATGGCTACCAGCTCTATATTACGACTAAGCATAGCCAGAGCTTCCTCAATATTATCCGCACCCAGGGCAAGGGCTTCGGTCTCGTTCAGGTGTACCCCGAAAAACCGCTGCTTTATAATATGGGTAAGCTGAGCGCCGGAGCAATCCACTATAATTTTCTTCCCGGCACCTTCCGCCAGCTCGATGATCCCGGCACAGGCATTGGCAGGTGCTCCCTGAGGCCATGAGCCTGAAATACAAATGAGGTCACTCTGAGGAAATTGGTGATAGCAAACATCCCTGAAACGGGCATAGCTGCTTTGTGAGAGTTCCGGTCCGGGTTCAAGAAGCTCCGTGTTGTCAAACCGGTCGTTCTGGCTCCTGAAAGTATAGCACTTGCGGCTGGTACCTGACACGGTAACCCCTCCACAGGCTATTCCGGTCTCTTCGCACTTCTGCCTGATCCAGCTCCCGCTATAACCAGCCCAGATCCCCAGCAAATTGGTATCTGCTCCAAGCTCCTTTAGTGCCATGGCCACGTGAGTTCCTTTGCCTCCGGGGTACTCCAGCAATTTACCGATACGGTTTACCTGTCCGGGTTCCAGTTGCTCCAGCCAGGCGTAGGTATCAATAGAAGGATTCGGGCAAATACTCAATATCATTATTTTCCTTTTTTGTAAATGTTAACTCCTTTCACTACCCTGCTTATCGCTCCGGTAACGGATGGATTATCAGGATCAAGGCCGAGGTTAAGTGATTTGTAATACCCCAGTAGCTGACCAACCAGCGTAACGGGAATTATCTGAAACTGATCTTCCTGATCTGTATTGAGCGATATCCATACTGAATTTGGAATTTCAGGATCTGACAAACCGCCCACGGAAATTGACCTGATTTGCCTCGGATCTTCCGCAATGTTTGCTGCAAGGTCCTTTTCGTATTTTAAAACATGGTCGCTGCCCGAAAAGAGGTATACCATGAGTGTTTTATGATTGACCACAGCCCTTGGCCCGTGCCTGAAAGCCAGGAAAGAGTCGTGTTTGCATATAACCTGACCGTCGGTGAGCTCCTGTAGCTTAAGGCTACACTCTCTGGCTATCCCCAGCATTTCGCCCGAGCCCAGAAATACTGCACGCTCGAAGTCATCTGAGATGATGCCTTCAAGAATGCTCTTATATTCAAAAATATATTTTGCCTGCTCAACCATTTTATCCAGTATGAGCTTCATTTTATCAAGGTTCTCCATATCTGCAATAAGCAGGATCGTTAACAGCATTGATGTAAAGCTGCCCGTCATGGCGAGGCTTTTATCATTGGTTTCTTCCGGAAGCACAAGGCTCAGGGTCTTGCCATTGGAGTACCCTGCCAACCGGCCATCTTTATTGCAGGTAATGATAAGATGGTAGACATTTTTATAATATTCATCAGCCAGGGTAACGGCTTCCAGACTCTCAGGACTATTGCCTGAGCGGGCAAATGAAACCAGTAACACCGGGGCACCATTAGCAAACAATACGTCAGGATGCGTTACAATATCAGTAGTTGGAACTGCTATGGTGGTCCTCCCCGTACTTTTCGCCACTATACTTTTTGCGGCTTCTCCTAAAAAAGCCGAAGAACCCGCTCCTGAAAGTACAATCCGGAGATCAGGATTTGACAATACCGGCAAAAGGAAATCTCTTATCTCTTGTCTTTTGCCCTGAATGAAACCAAAAACTTTTCTCCATACACGAGGCTGGTTGAAAATTTCGTTTCCCGTGTTGATATCTGTCTTTTTATTATTAACCGTGTCTATGGACATATTCTAATGATTCAAAGTATGTATCCGATCGAATTATTTCCAACAAGTGAGAGTCTTCAGTCAATCCATAACCGATCGATGTTTCAAATAAAAAGAAATAAAACGAAATAAAAAAAAGTTTCGTTATATTTATTTTTTATTACTTTTACGACAAACTAACAAAACAACGAAAGATTGAAAGCTACTTAAGCTTATGTTTATCATTGCATTGCATTAAAAATTCAAACCTGTATGATATCACTTTCCACACTTGATTATATATTATTAGGCAGTTTTTTCAGCATCACCCTGCTCATAGGCATACTGGTAGCGAGAAAATCCGGCAAAAGCTCATCAGACTATTTTCTTTCAGGGAAAACGATGCCGTGGTGGCTTTTAGGCCTGTCTATGGTCGCCACCACCTTTTCTACCGACACACCTAATCTTGTTACTGACATTGTGAGAAATAATGGCGTATCCGGCAATTGGGTCTGGTGGGCTTTTCTACTTACGGGACTGCTTACAGTCTTTATTTATGCCAGATTGTGGAGAAAATCGAATGTAACCACTGACATTGAGTTTTACGAATTGCGCTACGGCGGCAAACCTGCCCGGTTTCTGCGCGGCTTCAGGTCTGTTTACATGGGGGTGATCTTCAATATTTTAGCTATGTCGGCAGTTACGCTGGCTGCCATTAAAATTGGCCAGATCATGCTGGATCTGAGCCCTTTACAAACGGTGGGTATTGCAGGGCTCGTGACCGTTATTTTCAGTGCCGCAGGTGGTTTTAAAGGCGTTGTATATACAGATTTTTTGTTATTCTTTGTCGCGATGGCAGGGAGCATTGGTGCTGCTTACTACTGTGTAAATTTACCGGAGGTAGGTGGCATCAGCCCCTTGCTTAATCATGAAAATGTAGCCGGCAAACTCAATATACTACCTGACCTGAGTGATACAAATGCTTTAATAACACTACTGGTCATCCCTCTTGCCGTGCAATGGTGGAGTGCCTGGTATCCGGGAGCTGAGCCGGGAGGTGGCGGCTATATTGCACAACGGATGCTGGCCGCAAAAAATGAGAATCATGCGGTGGGCGCAACCTTTTTCTTCAACATATTACATTATGCCCTGCGTCCATGGCCCTGGATACTGGTTGCCCTGGCCTCTCTGATCCTTTATCCGGATATCGCCAGTATACAACAGGCTTTCCCCAACATCGCTCCCGACAAACTGGGCCATGACCTGGCCTACCCCGCCATGCTGACCAAGCTTCCCAATGGCCTGCTGGGACTTGTACTTACCTCATTAATAGCCGCATACATGTCTACCATCTCCACCCACCTCAATTGGGGCTCCTCTTATATTGTCAATGACTTCTACCTGCAATTCATTGATAAGAACGCCTCCCAGAAAAGACTGGTAGCCGTTGGCAGGGTTTCAACTATATTACTGATGGTGGTAAGTGCAGCATTAGCACTGGTTTTAAACAATGCATTGCAGCTCTTCAACATTATACTGATGTTTGGGGCCGGCACTGGCCTGATCTTTATTCTTCGCTGGTTTTGGTGGAGAATTAATGCCTGGAGTGAGATCGTAGCCATGTTTTCATCAGGCCTTATTTCAATCTTAATTAATTTCACTTCGCTTGGAACACAGCTATTCGGCGGCACATCAGCCTCCGGAGCGCCAATATATGGCCTTATGCCTGACTGGGCTGCTTATCCGGTAGTGGTATTGTTCACAACGGCCGCATGGCTGGCCACCACACTGGCAACCCGACCGGAAACTGATCAGACCTTGTTCAGCTTCTACAAAAAGGTACAGCCGGGAGGTCCGGGATGGAAAAAGATTATCTCCCACGCGGAGACATCAGGGCACCGCATTACCTCTTCTGATCAATCATGGAGTGTCCCGTCGGGTATTATTGCCATGCTTTTGGGCTGCCTGATCGTTTATGGCGCGCTGTTCGCCACCGGGTATTGGATCTATGGGATGTATACCAAGGCCATAATACTTAGCAGTGTGGTCGTTTTTGGCGCGTATCTGCTTTGGAGGGTTTGGAATAGGATTAAGAAGCGGGTGTTTTAGGGCAGAGATTTCATTGCGCCGTGACCAGGAGAGTGCAAGCAAGTCGTAGAGTCCTCTTCGAGAGACTCTACTCGGAAATCAGGGAGCGGGTGTTTTAGAATGGTTGGATAGCGCAGAACACCCTCCGGTCTACGACCACCTCCCTCGAGGGAGGAGTAGTGTAAGGATTTTGCTTGGTAGAACAAAGGAAAGTTTTGTTTAAGAATATAGAGGCGTCAGACCGGTGACATGTCTTATTAGAGATCAAAAAAGAATAACTTTCTGATATTGCGATTAATCCCCAAAAACCCGTCAAAGCCCGTCGAAACACACGTCATTTGCATAATGTCAGAGGTATGCAAAACTAAAAGATTGTGCATCCGAATGCCGTAGAGTCCTCTACGAGAGACCCTACTGGGACATTAGAAGAAGAAGTGGTTAGCGCGACGGAGAACAAGGGAGTTTTGCTGAAGATATAGAAATGTTAAATCGGGCGACATTTCTCGTCTAGTAGTCAAGGAACAACTCTCAGATGTTGTGATTTATCCTCCAAGTACTCTTCGAATACCCTCGAAACGCCGCGTCATCCTGAAATTTTCTTTTGCGCGCTCAAAAATCACCACCGGACTTCATAGAGAATATTCAGGATCTCCCCGATCGAGGCAGTGCCCGAACTCTGGACTGCACACTTAATCAGGGGATCCCGGATTCTTACCCCGACTACCATCGGGGTGCGTCCGAGACGTGGGTGGGATTGCATTGGAACATCCATACCTCTGGCTTGATTTATAGCACCAAAGCAAAGCACAACTTCCTTTACTTTCGAATTTGAATAAAGAAATAAAACGAAAGAAAAAAAGTTTCATTATTTTTTATTAATTCATATTATTTCTATATTGTCGAAAGATTAAGAAAGAATTAAGTGTTTTTAAGATCTTGATTTTCAATAAAAAGCAATGAAATAAAAGATTTAAGGAGACAATTACTTTCATAGTCTTTAAAAGGAAAACTTAAAACAACCGATTAATCTTTTAACCCATTTGATTATGAGAAAATTAACGCTCATGCTACTTTGCTTTTCTATATACTCTGCTTCTTATGCTCAGGAGCAAAGGGTATCAGGAAAGGTACTGGATGCAGAAACAGGCACTTCCATGCCGGGAGTCAGCGTACTGGTGAAAAACACTACACGGGGTGTAGTTACTGATGTTGACGGCCAGTACACTATCAATGTAGACCCCTCTTCTACGTTGATATACAGTTTTATAGGATATGAAACACTGGAAACGCAGGTTGGCAACCGCACCTCGCTGGATGTTACTTTAACGCCTTCCATCTCTGAGTTACAGGAAATAGTGGTGGTAGCTTACGGTAATAAAAAGAAAGCCGATGTCACTTCATCGGTCACCAGCATTGATGGTGGAGAGCTCACTGATGTAACTTCCCCTGATGTTTCGACTATGCTACAGGGAAAAGCCGCAGGTGTACAGGTAGTTACAGGATCAGGGCAGCCCGGATCCATGCCGGTGATCCGTATACGGGGTATCGCCTCACTCAATGGCAATGTTGACCCGCTATGGGTGGTTGATGGCGCTATTTATCATGGCACACCCAACCTCAACCCTAATGAAATACAATCTATCTCGGTACTCAAGGACGCTTCGGCAACGGCACTCTATGGCTCGCGAGGGGCCAATGGTGTGATAGTAGTCACCACCACCCAGGCGGAAACAGGAAAAAGCAAGCTGTCGCTTTCTACGCGGACAGGTTACAGCTATTTCAATCAGGGCAACTTTGAGGTGATGAACTCTGCGCAGCTTTATGATTATTATGGCCAGTTTGCCAACCCCACCAGTATACCTTCAGAAATCACAGATGACGTACTGAAAACTGACTTTAACTGGATCGAAAATGGCACGCAAACCGGTGTGGTGCAAGACCATACCCTGGCTTTTTCAGCAGGAACAGACAAATCAAAAACTTTCATATCGCTGGGTTATTATGACGAAACCGGTACGGTGAAGGGATATGAGTATGACCGGCTGAGCTTCAGGCTAAATCATGACTATAACGTAAGTGAACGCCTGACTCTTAAACCCAAGATCGCAGCAAACTATAGTAAAAGGGACAACAAACAGCATTCTTTATATCAAATGTATACTAACCTGCCCTGGGATGCTGCCTATGAAGAAGACGGCACCATCGTCAACCCTCAGGACCAGGGTGTGACCTGGTATGGTCGCGACAGGAGTAATTACCTCTACGATCTGCAATGGAACTATTCGGAGGGCACTTCATTCAATCTATTTTCCAACTTTGACGTTGAGTTTGACATTTTGCAGAACCTGACATTCATCTCTACCAATAACATCACACTTTATGGTAGTGACAGCAAGTCGTACACGGACCCGGCGTCTAATTCCGGCGAGGCCAATAATGGAGAGCTTTACACTTACTCAGCCAAACGGATCACAAGGTTCACCAACCAGATGCTCAGGTATTCCAAATCATTTGGGTCACATAGTCTCAATGCCCTGGTGGCTTATGAGTACAACGACTATGTGTTTGAAGATCTGGGAGCGACAGGCTATGGCATTATTTCAGGCACTGAAATTCTCAATAATGCCGCCAAGCCTGCCGATGTCAACGGTTTTAAGAATGATTATGCCTTGCAATCATTCCTTTTCAATACGGATTACTCATATGATAACCGGTACCTGGCACAGTTTTCCATCAGAAGGGATGGCGCTTCGAATTTCGGAAGGAATAATCAGTACGGCACCTTTTATTCTTTTAGTGCAGGCTGGAACATCCACAACGAGGCATTTTTTGACGTAGCAGCGATCAACTCCCTGAAACTGAGAGGAAGTTATGGTGCGGTAGGAAATCGACCAAGCTCTCTCTACCCGCAATATGATCTGTACAACCTTAGCAATACCTACAATGGTGCGCCTGTAACCACACCTTCGCAGTTGGGCAACGATGACCTTTCATGGGAAAAGTCGTACCAGACGAATATCGGTATTGATGCTTTCCTTTTCGAAAGAGTTAATTTCTCGGTAGAGTATTACAACAAAAACACTTCTGACCTGCTTTATTTCGTCACTTTACCTTCCGCCTCCGGTTACACGGGTTATTGGGAAAATATTGGTGGCGTGAAGAATACGGGTATCGAAACCATGGCATCGGTGGATATTTTTAAAGATGGCGACTTTACCTGGAACGTAGGGTTCAACATTGGCTCCAACAACAATGAGATCACAGAACTATATGAAGACCAGGAAATAGACCGGGGAAGGAATGTTTCCCGTGTTGGCGAAGATTTCAACTCATGGTTTTTGAACAAATGGCTCGGTGTAGACCCTGAAACCGGAGCACCTTTGTGGGAGGTAGTAGACCCTGAAACAGGCGAAGTTTCTGAAACTACGGACTGGAATGAAGCTACAAAACAAATTGTAGGTACTTCTTCTCCTGACTTCTACGGAGGTTTCAATACCAGACTGGGCTACAAAGGCCTTACCCTGTCGGCAAACTTTGCTTTCTCGAAAGGTGGCAAGATCTACAATGCCAGCCGCGAGCTTTATGACTCTGACGGCGCTTACCCTACATACAACCAGCAGGTGCTTGCCGATGACTGGAGCCGCTGGGAAAAGCCAGGCGACCAGGCCACTCACCCTCAGGCTTTCTATGGTGGCAACAACTTGTCGAACAAAACCTCTTCCCGATACCTGGAAGATGGCAGCTTTCTGAGAATGAGAAACGTCCGTCTGGGCTATACATTACCCACCGGACTGATCAGCAAGCTTAAAATGAGCACGGCGGAAATCTATGTGTCCGGCGACAACCTGCTGACTTTCACCAAATTCACAGGCATGGATCCAGAGGTGGGTATTGAAGGCGTTTACTCTAACCTGTACCCTGTATCACGACGTGTAGCTGTCGGTCTGAACATTTCATTCTAACCCAAAACATGAACAAGATGAAAAAATTATCTCTACTCATATTACTTTCTTCCATCTTCGTGGCTTGTGAGCTTGAACGGTTTCCGTACGACTCCGTAGCCTCGGAAGAGTTATTTGAAAACGAAGGTGGCCTGGAGTCAGCAACTTTGGGCACTTACGCCATACTTAAAGGTGACGCTGACGGTAATGGCTTCGCTCCTCAGTTATTCAGGCTCAGCGAATATCCGGGAGACAATGTTTCTTTAAGTGGAAACACGACCGACCCGCTCTTCTATTCTTACAACTATCAAAATATAACCACCAACAACCGGTCAAACAACATGTGGACGGCGGCATATCAGGCAGTAGTGGGCTGCAATAAGGTCATAGAGCTGGCTCAGGAGGGTGAATCACCGGAAAGAGACCAACTGATCGGTGAAAATTATTATCTCCGTGCCCTTATTTATTTTCAGATGGTCAACATCTACGGAAGGCCGTACAGCCAGGGTGCCGAAAACCTTGGAGTTCCCTTAAAACTAACTTCTGAAATTGATGATTTGCCGGACAGGCATACTGTAGGTCAGGTATATGAACAGATCGTAAAAGACCTGCTAAAGGCTGAAGAACTGATGACTTTACCAAAAACCAACGCATATGCTACCAAAGAGGCTGCCCAGGCACTGCTTTCAAGGGTGTTTCTTTACATGGAGGATAACCAAAGGGCAATCGACTATGCAGATAAGGTAATTGCTTCAGGTAATTACAGTCTGATACCTAATGCCAACCTTGCTGATTATTTTAAACTTGCACCCGAGGATAACTCTGAAACTATATTCTGTTTCAGGTACCAGGAAGAGTCGGACTACAACCACGGCTGGTATACGGTGGGCTCCCTTTTTGCCAATATCAAAGGTACGGGTTGGGGAGAAATGTACGCTTCAAGCACTTACCTCGACCTGATCAACAGGCACCCGGAAGATGCACGGAAAGGGTTTATTGATCCACAGTACATCCTGGATGACAATGGAGATAAGATACCGGCCGTTTACTGGGTTGATGCGGATTATAAATATCAGTTCAGGCTTACTTTTGAAGACGGCGGCTCAACATTCTTTACAGATAATAATATCGATTACGAAGTGCAGTCTGAAGAAGTCAATGGGCGCACGCTTCATTTCTATATCAACGCTTCTGCGGAAAAAGTATATGTCACCAAAGATTATGACCTGTATAAGCGTAATGGCTTTCCTAAGTTCTACGTTCTCAAAACTTCGCTCCAGGAGGATGTGGCCCAGCTTTGGTCTCCGGTAGTTTCTAGGCTTGGGGAGATGTACCTGAACAAAGCTGAGGCTTATGCTAAAATGGGTGATGATGCCCTGGCCCTTGAAAATATCAACATCATCAGGGAAAGGGCCGGTATACCTGCATACAATGGCGTAGGTGAACTTCCGGCCGGCACTACTGCGCTGGATGCTGTACTGGAAGAGCGCAGGCTTGAACTGGCTTTTGAAGGCCATAGAAAATTCGATGTTTTCAGAAACAACAGAACGATGAACAGAAGTTATCCGGGTTCTCACCTGAACGGAAGCAATCCGTACTACCAGGTATTGCCCACCGATGATCGTGTAATAGAGTACATCCCTGAAAGCCAGATCATCGTACAGCCTACGCTGAAACAGAATGATTAAAATAAACCATTTATAAATTTCAACCACGTGGATTGCCTGACTGATCTTTCTATCACCTGAAAAGAAATATCAGCCGGGCAACCTTCACAAACCTATTTACCATGAACACCTTTAAACCAACATCTTGCTTTATGGCATTTATTATTTCACTTTTTCTGTTCTTTTCCTGCTCGTCGGACAGCGACACTCCTGTACCTGATACTGAGGAGGAAAGCGCACATAACAACAAGCCACTAGCATTGAACATCAGCATACCTCCGGGAGGCAATAGCTGGGTCGTCAATGATATTGAAGAAAACAGCTCCATCATCTCTGACGCGGGAATCCATAACTGGACAAACGAGGCCAACATCATCCGAACTTATTTTAAAGTTTATGCCACGGGTATTTTGAATGTGGGGCTGAACGCCAAGGCTCCAACAGGGGCTTCTACATTAAAAGTAACGATAGGAAGCCAGTCCAGAGAAATTACCATTAGCAATACCAACTACAAAAACATTGAAGTCGGCACATTTGACATCGCTGAAACCGGATATCACTACATTGAAATTGAGTGCACCAACAAGTCATCCAACTATGTAGCTGATATTAATGATGTTCTGATTGGCGGACCTGCCACTTCATCGGATGTAACTTATGTTAAGGATGAATTCTATTGGGGACGGAGAGGCCCATCAGTTCACCTGAGCTACCAACTGCCTCAGGGCAAGGACATCCTGTGGTTTTATAATGAGATCACCGTACCCCAGGGGCAGGATGTTATCGGTTCCTATTTCATGGCCAATGGCTTCGGACAGGGATATTTCGGCATGCAGGTAAACTCTGAAACTGAAAGACGTGTACTGTTTTCAGTCTGGAGTCCGTACGACACGCAAAACCCGGATGAAATACCGGAAGATTATAAAATTATACTGCTGGGCAGCGGTGAGGGTGTTACTATCGGTGAGTTTGGCAACGAAGGCTCCGGCGGACAAAGCTATAAGGTATTTGACTGGCAGGCCGGAATCAAGTACAAATTCCTGCTCAAAGGTGAGCCTGCACCAAATAATTCTACTGATTACACGGCCTATTTCTATGCTCCCGAAACCGGGGAATGGAAACTGATTGCCAGCTTTAGGAGGCCTTATACAAGCACTTACCTGACCAATTTCCATTCATTTCTGGAAAATTTCAACACCACAACGGGCTTCATTTCACGCAAGGGCGAATATACCAACCAGTGGGTGTATGACACCGACGGTCAATGGCATGAGCTGACCCAGGCTCGGTTTACTGCCGATGCCACCGCACGTAAAGGCAACAGGCTCGATTATGCAGGGGGCGCCAGTGGCAATACGTTCTTTATGAAGAATTGCGGCTTTTTCAGCGACAATACCACCATAGACACGAACCATAGCAGAACTGCCAATGGTGTAGCTCCCAATATAGACTTTTCACAACTGGAGGTGCCTTCTTTGCCGGAAGAGCCTGTCTATCTTGATAAGGCAGCCTGGAGTGTGACTGATTTCAGCTCTGAGGCTACCAGCGGCGAAGGTTCCAACGGTTTGGCTTCTTTAATGCTTGATGATGATGCATCTACGTACTGGCATAGCTGCTGGTCTGGCTGCGACCAGACTTACTCCTACCCTCATCACATCACTATTGATCTGGGCAGCTCTTCTACGGCTGATGGTATTCATTTCATACAGCGCAATGGCTCCCGCAAGGTAAAGGACATTGAAATTTTCGTAAGTACTGATAACAGCAACTGGCAAAGCCTGGGTGATTTCGCCTTGGCCGAAACTGCTGCTTCCCAGCATATTGACCTGCCTCAAAGTGCGACTTTCAGGTATTTGAAGGTGGTAATGAAATCGGCCCATGACGGTGCTGGTTTTGCTGCTATGGCGGAGATTGGTGGGTATGTCAGGAATTGATTAGTATCGTCTTTGCAAGAAAATTCAGGGATGACGAGGGTTTAGTTTAAAATCGTCACCCTGAATTTTCTGTATTGCACCTGAAATATTTTATCAAACTTCATAGAAAATATTCAGGGTCTCCCGGATTTGGGCAGTGTATAACTTTTGACTGTATATTTATAAGGTATTGTTAAGAGTACCTGCTAAGCCTGGACTGCATAATAAAGGGATAAGAGATACCTTCTCCGGATTACAAGGCTGTTATTTTGACCTCTCCACGCTACACAGGAACTATAATGAAGGGATTTCAATCAGTGGATTGGTATGTTTTATTTCTGAACCACATACTTCCAAAACTTCCCCGTATTTAGTAGAAATTCCATTATCATTTACTTCTTCTGCAAAATGCTGCAAGTAGCTAAAGTTGGGTTTCGATTTAATAAGCTTAAGAAGTTGCTTGCCCACTGTAGTAAATAGAATTATGGGAATATCTTTTTGAGGAGAATTAGCCTTTTTATAGACAACTACTACTTTCTCACCAAACAGGTAAGCTACGGAACAATCTTGCTCATACCGGATAAGTGAGTGATTTACCAAATCGCCGGAATGCAACAAATCCAGTTCCTTCAATAGAGCCATTTCATTAAAACCAATATCGTACTTATCCAGTATTTCACTATTATTACCTTGTAACAAAAAAGCATCATTGCCTGCTTTGATAGCGTATTGAGCCACTTTAGAAAAAGTTTGCGCTTCCTCTTTTGAAAGATTTCTAAGCACCTGCAATGTCCTCAAAGAAAAGGACTTAGGCTCTTTTACCTCCCCAGCAAGTATTCTTGCCCAAAGGCCTTGCATCTCCTCATTAGATATATCCTCAACATAATTAAAAAACCGTGATGTCCAATCCTTATCCACGTCCACTTTTGACACCTCATTTTCCTCATCAAGATGTTGTGCAGCCATTTGGGTTACGCTTTCGATGTTCATTTGCCGTTTTTGCTCTTTAAATTCAACTCGCTGCTGTACACGCTCATCCAAACCAATAGTTCTATCTTCTAAAGATAACAGACTAACTTGCCCATGCTCATATACAATTTGCTGAAGATTGTTCTGGCTACCTTTAATTGCCTCAGAAATCACCTTGATCTCATGTGCTCGAGCCTCAGCATTCTTTTTAATCAAATAGGGATTGCTTAAGGTTCCTATTCCCTGAGAGATCACCTCTATTAATTTTTTTAACGGTTCACTAATTCCGGCTATATCTTTAATCTCCATAATCAATTCGGTTAAGGGTGTTTAACATTCAATAAATCGAAGGGATGAGAAAAAATGCCTCTGGTGGGTCTCACTGCTTATATAAAGATAGAAAAAACTCCAGTATTTAACTATCAAGTTAAGAGGTGTTTCACCTAAATCACTATTTTTACGAGCTTTGCAACTCGAATCAGTCACCTAAAACCTCTACTGGTGTGAGTTTCCAGCTCGTATCCCACTCACGGCTATTGAGGGCACTACATTAGATTCTGTCCCGTTCATCGGAATTCCAGACATCTGCAACTAATTCAGGGATGACGAAGGTCTGAACTGTTCGCGGTTTATTTGAGTTCACCAACACACAGTTTACCGCCCAATTACCTGTCACTTAATACCAAATCACAAATTCCCCTCTCAACATTTTGCCTTCTCCAACATATTGACTAACATTGAATATACACTTTAGGGGTGCTGTAAAAAGCTGAGACTTTACCCTCAAAACCTGATCCAGGTAATACTGGCGAAGGGAAAAGTAAGGAACACAGGGATATTCCCTTCACTGTGCACCTCCTAAAGTAAAAATGCTATACTTATGGAGGTACAAATCAATCAACAACCCTTTACTATTTCTGACGAGACTCCATTGCATCATGTACTGGAGCAGCGCGGCTTTTCTTCTGCTAAAGGCATAGCCGTAGCCGTAAACGACGACGTGGTCCCCAGGGACTCCTGGGGAGAGTACATCCTACAACCTAACGATAAGATCATGATCATCCGCGCTACGCAGGGTGGCTAATTCACATTAAAAAACTACTGATATGCGAAAAGACAAAACACCAGGCGCCGAAGTCATCAGCAGGGCTCCTTTTCCCAAGTCCGAAAAAATATATGTAAGTGGAAAGCTCCACGACATCAAAGTACCTATGCGCGAAATCGGGCTGCACGATACCCGCGACCAGACCACCGGGGATATGATCAAAAACGATAGTGTCACCATCTATGACACCAGCGGTCCTTACACTGACCCGAATGTCGATATTGATGTAAACAAAGGCCTGCCCCAGCTTAGAAAGGACTGGATCCAGAGCAGAGGAGATGTAGAGGAGCTGTCGGGCATCACTTCGGACTATGGAAACCAAAGGCTGAACGATGACACGCTAAACGACCTGCGTTTTAAACACCTTAAAAAGCCTTTAAGGGCAATGGAGGGTAAAAATGTAACGCAGCTTCATTATGCCAGAAAAGGCATCATCACTCCTGAAATGGAGTATATAGCTATTCGGGAAAACCAACGTTTGGAGGAGTTGTACAATGATAAAGACTCCCTGTTTGATCAACATCAGGGACATAGCTTCGGAGCCAATACCCCTAAGAAATTCATTACCCCTGAATTTGTCAGGGACGAAATAGCAGCAGGCCGGGCTATCATTCCTGCCAACATCAACCACCCGGAAATAGAGCCGATGATCATCGGACGAAACTTCCTGGTAAAGATCAATGCCAACATCGGTAACTCTGCCGTTACCTCATCCATCGAAGAAGAGGTAGAGAAAATGGTATGGGCTATCCGTTGGGGAGCAGACACAGTCATGGATCTTTCTACAGGCAAAAATATCCATGAAACCCGGGAATGGGTGATCAGGAATTCCCCCGTGCCCATTGGTACAGTACCGATCTATCAGGCACTGGAAAAAGTAAATGGCAAAGCCGAAGACCTGACCTGGGAGATTTTCAGGGATACGCTGATCGAGCAGGCTGAGCAGGGTGTGGATTACTTCACCATTCATGCCGGGGTAAGGTTAAAATATGTGCCCCTGACCGCCAAACGTCTGACCGGGATTGTTTCTCGTGGTGGATCGATTATGGCCAAATGGTGCCTGGCACACCACAAAGAAAGCTTCCTGTACACACATTTTGAAGAGATCTGCGAGATCATGAAAGCATATGATGTGTCCTTCTCTCTGGGTGACGGCCTGCGCCCGGGCTCACTGGCCGACGCTAATGATGCAGCCCAGTTTGCCGAGCTGGAAACGCTGGGCGAGCTAACAAAAATAGCCTGGAAGCACGATGTGCAGGTGATGATCGAAGGCCCCGGCCACGTACCAATGCATATGATCAAAGAGAATATGGACAAGCAATTGAAAGAATGCCATGAGGCACCTTTCTACACCTTAGGGCCGTTAACTACGGATATTGCTCCGGGTTATGACCATATCACCTCGGCTATTGGAGCTGCAATGATCGGATGGTTTGGCACCGCCATGCTTTGCTATGTAACTCCAAAAGAACACCTGGGCCTGCCCAATAAAAAGGATGTTAAGGATGGCGTGATCACCTATAAGATTGCTGCCCATGCGGCCGACCTTGCCAAAGGTCATCCGGGAGCTCAGTATCGCGACAATGCATTGAGCAAAGCCCGCTTTGAATTCCGTTGGGAAGACCAGTTTAACCTGTCGCTCGACCCGGATACAGCCAGGGAATTCCATGATGAAACGCTGCCGGCGGAAGGGGCGAAAGTGGCACATTTCTGTTCTATGTGCGGGCCTCATTTCTGTAGCATGAAAATAACACAGGATGTGAGAAACTATGCCGCAGAAAAAGGCCTCAGTGATGAGGAAAAAGCTCTGGAAAAAGGTATGGAAGAAAAATCGAAAGAGTTTAAAAAGGCAGGTTCTGAAATATATCTGTAATGCCTGAAGATAAACTGATAGTCATCACGCCCGGGCACACCCTCGACAAGGAAGCTGACCTCTGGATGCAACTTCTGGATGCCGGTGTTGGCAGGGTCCATATTCGCAAACCGAATATGAAGGCTGAGAGCGTGCTCGGGCTCATGACTAAGGTACCTTCTGCTTACAGGGAGCAGATCTCAATCCATTATTATCCCGAAGTGACTTTAGAAACAGAAGCCGGTGGCTTACACCAGCCTTACAGTTACCTGATAAACGGCAGGGTACTGCTCCCTGCCCGGTACAGGTTGTCTGCCTCAGTGCATAACTGGGATGAAGCCCATAAAGCCATGAAACTATGTTCTTATTGTTTTATCAGTCCTGTATTCAACAGCATTTCCAAAAAAGGGTATAATGCCAACCCTGACTTAAAGAATGTACCGGAACAATTCAAAGGCAACAAAATATATGCTTTGGGCGGGATCGACATTCAAAATGCTGCAGAAGCTCTCAATATGGGCTATTACGGCCTGGCGGTAATGGGCACAATATGGGAGGAGCCAGAATTAGCCGTTGACAAAGCTAAAGCACTGATACAGGTAATCAACAGAAAAAGCATATCCTCATGAACACGATACACCCTATTGCCATGACCATTGCAGGATATGACCCCTGTGCAGGTGCCGGGCTTCTGGCCGATATCAAGGCTATGGAGCAACATGGCGTTTATGGTATGGGCACGGTTACAGCCAATACACTGCAGGATGAAAGCAAAGTCTACCATGTTGACTGGCACAAAACCGATGCTATATTTCATCAGCTAAATACACTACTTGACAAGTATAGTATACAATGGGTAAAAATTGGGATCATAGAAAACAGCAAGTCTTTCTCTGCCATAAAAAAGCACTTGCTGAAATATAACCCCGATATTAAGATTGTTTGGGACCCCGTGCTTCGCTCCTCTTCAGGCTTTCAGTTTTTTGAAAACGACCAGGAGTTGGATGACTTATTAGAGAATGTCTACCTGATCACGCCCAACCTTCCGGAATTCAAAACACTGTTTGACGATGAAGAAACGGCGGTAAGAGCTTCCTTCCAATGCAATGTCTACCTCAAAGGAGGTCATAACGAAGGATCACCGGGAACGGACTTTCTGTTTAGTCAGGGGAATAAAATGATTTTCACTGCCAATACATCATCAATCTCTCCAAAACATGGGTCGGGGTGTGTCTTATCGGCAGCTATCACTGCTAATCTGGCACAGGGACTTGACCTTCCTCAATCATGTATATCAGCCAAAACCTACACTGAAAAGTTTTTATCATCCCATATTTCATTACTGGGGTGGCACAACAAAACCGACGTATTATGATCGACAAATTACATTTCATAACACAGGAAAATGAGCGTTTCACACATCTTGGAGGTATAGAAGAGGCCTTGAAAAATGGCATCAGGTGGATTCAGTTGCGGATCAAGGATAAACACATCGATGAAATAGAAGACCAGGCATGGAAGGCGCGTAAGCTTTGTGATAAATATAATGCAAGGCTCATTATCAATGACCACCCCACCATTGCCAATTTTGTAAGAGCTGATGGGGTACACCTGGGTAAGGAAGACATGCCCGTAAGCCATGCGCGACAAATATTGGGTAAATCAAAAATCATCGGGGCTACAGCCAATACGTTAGAAGATATTGTGGCCCACGCCAGTGACGGTGCCGATTATATAGGCCTTGGGCCTTTCAGGTTTACCTCCACCAAGCAAAAGCTAAGCCCAATACTGGGGTTGGATGGCTATCGCAATATCCTTTCAAAGTGTAATGAGCTCGGCATCACCACACCGATAGTTGCCATAGGAGGAATAACTATTACTGATATACCTGCATTGACAGGTGCCGGTGTGCATGGCATTGCAGCATCGGGCATGATCATCAATGCCAGCAACATCTCCCATATCACAGAAACTATTTATGACATTGTAAAACAGCCCATAGATTATGCTAACAATAGGTGATAAAACATTCAATTCCCGACTTTTTACAGGAACGGGTAAATTCAACAGCAGTGAATTAATGAAAACTGCTCTGCTGGAAAGTGGCAGTGAATTGGTGACTATGGCTCTTAAACGGGTGGATGTAAACAGTAACGAAGACCACATACTGGGATACCTGGATCACCCTCAGTTCAATTTGTTGCCCAACACATCGGGCGTCAGGAATGCCAAAGAAGCCATATTCGCGGCTGAACTGGCCCGGGAAGCCCTGGAAACCAACTGGCTGAAACTGGAGATCCACCCGGACCCTAAATACCTCCTGCCCGACCCTGTCGAAACTTTGATAGCTGCAGAGCAACTGGTAAAAAAAGGGTTTATCGTTTTGCCTTATATCCATGCTGACCCTGTTTTATGCAAGCGACTTGAAGAAGCCGGAGTTGCCGCCGTCATGCCCCTGGGCTCACCCATCGGTAGTAATAAAGGACTGAAAACCATCGACTTTCTGGAGATCATCATTGAGCAAAGCAACGTTCCTGTGGTGGTTGATGCCGGAATAGGTGCCCCATCCGATGCAGCAAAGGCCATGGAAATTGGAGCCGACGCCGTACTAGTCAATACAGCCATAGCGGTTTCAGATAACCCCGTAGCTATGGCCAGAGCATTCAAAATGGCCGTTGAGGCCGGGAGAATAGCTTATGAAGCAAAGCTTGCCCATCCCATTGGCCATGCCAGCGCAAGTAGTCCATTAACATCATTTATAGACGAACTATGAGTTTTTCTGAAATTTTTAGAAGCTACAACTGGGACGACGTAAAAAGCAAAATCTATAGCAAAACATCTCAGGATGTCGAAAACGCCATATCCAGACCCCAGCGAAATCTGGAGGATTTCATGGCGCTCATCTCCCCTGCTGCGGCTCCATACCTGGAACAAATGGCGCAGCTAAGCCACCGGCTAACCCAGAAAAGGTTTGGCAAAACAATCCAGATGTACATACCCATGTACCTGTCAAACGAGTGCCAAAATATATGCACGTACTGCGGTTTTAGCCTCGACAACAAAATTCCGAGAAGAACGCTCACTGAAAAAGAGATTCTTTCGGAAATAGAGCATATCAAAGCTATGGGCTATGATCACATTTTACTGGTAACGGGTGAGGCCAACAAAACCGTAGGGCCCGAGTACTTCAAGAAGGCTTTTAAGCTCATCAACCCTTCCTTCTCACATATCTCCCTTGAAGTGCAGCCGCTCGACCAGCATGAATATGAAGAACTGATCCCCCTGGGGCTGAATACGGTACTGGTTTACCAGGAGACCTATCATCAGGAGGATTACAAAAAACATCACCCGAAAGGCAAAAAATCAAACTTCGATTATCGACTGGAAACGCCGGACAGGTTGGGAAGGGCCGGCATCCATAAAATAGGCCTCGGCGTATTGTTTGGTCTCGAAGACTGGCGCACAGATTCTTTTTTCACGGCGCTGCACCTGCAGTATCTCGAAAGGAAGTACTGGAAAACAAAATACTCCATATCATTTCCCCGCCTGCGCCCTCATGCCGGTGGACTGACACCCAAGGTAGAAATGACCGACCGGGAACTGGTGCAGCTTATCTGCGCCTATCGTATCTTCAATGAAGAAGTTGAACTCTCGCTCTCTACACGTGAATCAAACAAATTCCGCGACAACGTCATTAAACTGGGTATCACGTCCATAAGTGCCGGCTCCAAAACCAATCCCGGCGGCTATGCCAACGCTCCCGAATCACTGGAGCAGTTCGAAATAGATGACCAAAGATCCCCGGCCCAAATAGCCGAAATGCTGACCCGCCAGGGCTACGAACCGGTATGGAAAGATTGGGACAGGGCGTACGGGGGTGTTTAGGGTTGAATGATCGGTAATCGGTGCATTGTAAGTCGGAAGACCGGAGACCGAAGAATGGGCAGCCAGACCAAGAACGGTGAACAGTAAACAACGGTGATCGGTGACACCTATTACCGCTCACTGATTACTGATACCAGTCACCAACTAGCAGAAAACTCCGGACAATCCAGCCTGATATCAACATCTTCAAGGTCAGCCTTGAGCAGGTTGCAATGGTGACGCGAAGAGCGATGTTCGTAAAATTTGCAATTGTGACAGCTCCGTTGGATGGTGATAACTCCCGCTTTGTTCAGGTATTTGATTACCTGAAGCAATGAGTGGAGAAGGTCGTTTTTTTCTGGGTCTGAAATATTTTCCAATGATTGAAGTACCGGTGCTCCGAAACTTTCCATAGCCATTATTTCCTGCTTCCCGGCCAGGGTCGGTTTTATGTAGTAGCTGCGACTGTCTGTATCATCTACCGTTTTCTCTGCCAGTCCTTTTTGGATCAGTACCTTTACTGCATCACTGATTGTGGCTTTAGTAATATCAAACTCACGGGCGAGATAACTAACCGTACACAACTGCTCATGATGAAAATGGATAAACATGAGAATTTGCATCTGGATTGGACTCAGATTACGCTCCTTGCCCTCTTTCAGTTGCATCACTTTGAATGCATGTGAAATTCGCTCCAAAGCGGCTACAATTTTCACATCGCGCTGACTATGCTGCTTCTCCGGGTCAAAAATATTCATATCAACAGTCGCATGTAAAGTCCATGATATCTTTGTACTTAGGGGCAACCATTTCATCAATGCGCACCAAACTGTCAAACCGGATCTCCTCACCCGTAGCCAGGATCAGGAATTCCGTGCCATCCTTTTTCTCCAGTGCCTTGGTCACAGAAGTGACGGTAATAAACTCATGAAGATCAGTGAAATACTGCACCTTCGCATAAGTTCTTGAATTGACCTTGTCTTGCACAAATGCATGAAAATCATTCATAAGATTCAACTTTAGCGCTTTTTAAAAAACAGGGGCTTAACACCCCTGCATTTCTATAATATGGTAACCTTTTGTCTCTATATCGTACTTCACCTCATTGGAAGCCTGCTCAATATGACAAAATTTACACTCTTTAGCCGATATGGGCTGTCCCTCCTGCTCCTTGCTTTTCAGATATTCCTTACCAAAGCCAATCACCTCATCGTACCGAAGCTCCACTGGCACAAGTATATCAAAATGCATCAAACCTCCATTTTTCTTCTTTACATAAGTGTCAAATACAGAAACTTGCATTGGATCTATAAATTTAGGATTCCTAACTAATTATTGCAAAAAAAGTTAATGATTTACCTTATAAGGCAATGATAAATCACCGGATAGCACGCTGTAAACCTCATAAACACCCAGCATAGGCTTGGTGCTGTCGGAAGTATTTACTTGCATAAAGGCGGCAACAGCATCATAATTGAATTGCTTCTTACCATAAATCCGCTGCGCTGGCACCAACACTTTCAACTGCTGCCCCCGTGTCAACACACTGTATCCCGGAGAGTCCATGTACATGGGCATGCCTGGGTTAGTGGGAGGCAGTATTACCACATCAGTTTTTGCAAATTGCTTTACTGCCAAACCACCAGGAACGCGATCGTCTTGCTCCAGCACCACCCAATGGGTATGCCATATGACACCGTCATTTTTATAATTCCTGTCATTGTTCTCATCCCAAAGCGGTGTATCATCAAAGTCCGGATGTGCCGTCACGGCCAACGCCACTATACCCTTCGTATCACCAAAGCCAACATCCACAGACCTCAATGTGGTGGGAAAAACATAACCAAGCACCGGTGCTCCATCCAATTGACCCGCTGCCTCAGGCACTGTTTTCCCTGATTCCCCGGCAACAGTTACCTGAAAAACCAAAAGGTCCAGATCACTTATATAGTTTACCTCTGCTCCGGTTATTTTCAAGTCTTTGGAAGCCTCAAACCCACTATCGGTCTGGGCATAGCTTGCAAATGACAATGCTAGTAATGCAACAAACAAAACGCTCTTTTTCATAATGCTAACCATTCTTCACGTCTGTTAAACTTGCTCCAAAATTGATATGAAGTACATTTTGGCCAAGCCACAAAGCAGGGACTGACTCCACCCCGACTTTTTCAGCTTCCGAGATACGTGCCTGGTCCTGCCCCAGATGTACGATTTCCAGATCATATCTGGACCGGTCAATAATCTTTAAAATGTCCTGTTCCGCACTTACGCATACCGGACAACCTGCATGATAGAATACTGCTTTTTCCATAATTCAAATGTTTTAGTTAATCATTGCTCAATAATAGTTAGGATTCCTAACTAAAACAAACATGATGAGCAAAAAATTATGGACTCATTCTTGAATGTAATAATTGCTGTAATAGACGAAGCAGACTGTTTATAAATTATGAACGCAAAAATTCCCAATAACCCACACAAACTTATTACCCAAACCGTTCCCGTATTTTTCTTCATTTGGGATGTAAAGAGGGAAAAAATCATTTATGTAAGCCCTAAATTCTTCGACTTGGTGAAAGGAACTGAAATTGAGCCCAGGGATGAATCAGACCTCAAGCCATACATTGACAAGGAATATCACAAACCTTACCTGCAGTTTTTCTCGGCCTTAACCCCAAAGAATAACTTTATTAACAAAATTGAGCTTAAAACGAGCAACAAACTCAAAAAATTTGAGTGGATAGAGATCCATACTTTTCCGGTCGAGGAGCAGCAAAATGTTGAACTGGTGGTTGGGCATATAGTTGATATCAGTGACAAGAAAAATCACATGCTGGACCTCGAGGGAGAGAATAAAAACTTTGACAGCATTATTCAAATTATTTCGCATGACCTCAGACAGCCCTTTACCAAAATATCACTATTGGCCGACCTTATAAAAGAAGAACCAGATACTTCAAAGACATCCAACTATGCTGATAAAATTAAAAATGCTTCGGAAAGTGCCTACGCATTACTCCAGCATTTCTTACAGCTCACAGTACTCAATTACAGTAGTGAGGTACTTAGCACCACGAGTGAAAGCCTTTTCCAAATCGTAAAAAATGCACTTAAAACTTATGATGTAGAAATCGAGAGCAAACAGTTAAACATTAAAGTTGTAGCACCAGAACATGACTTTAGCTATCCTGTTGACAAATCAATATTCAATCAGGCCATAAAAAATATCATTTCAAATGCCGTTAAATTTACCCGGCCTAAAGGCAATATTTCTATTAACCTTCATGAAACTAAAAGAAATTACAAAATCAAGATAGCCGATACCGGGATAGGCATTCCTGCAGAGATTAAAAAACGCTTGTTTAAAGAAATCTCATCAGTACGAAGAACAGGGCTTGAAGGCCAGAAATCCACAGGGCTCGGACTGGCCATTACAAAAAAGATCATCGAATTGCATAACGGAAAAATTGCCGTAAAGAGTAGCGAAAACAAGGGAACAACCTTTGAAATAAGCCTGCCGCTAAAGCCCAAACCTACAAAAGCTTTTTAGGCGTGCATTCGGGTTATAGTAACCACGGACTGTGGAGTAAACACTACGATATCGTCCGGCAGAATTCTTCCTCAATAACATCTGTCTCATCCTCATTTCTTACGAAGTGATGAATACATATCAGAACGTTATCTCCATTTAAAGAATTTTAAACGCCGTAAAGCAGTAAAACAACATGCAGTTTTTACGCATGTAATTAAATTCTCTAAAGAAATTAATGATCATCCCGATAAAAAAATTATCTTGCCATTGTTTATAGTAAACCTTAACATCAAGTATGCGTCCTGACAGCGAATCTGATCTCTTAATGAATAAAGTGCAACTCATACTGGAGTCGCCTACTGAAAGGTCAAAATATAAAAAGATTAACTCCGAGGATGACAGGTTGGCTTTTTTCTGTAACCACTTCATCATGGATGACATGTCTGTAAGGCTAATTAAGAGGAGATATTTACTCTCCAAGCGGCACAGAGAGGCGTTTATTCAATCTATTGATGAAATAATAGAGAAACTGGAACGGTAAAACCATATAAAATCCTTAGGCTACTGTAGCAAGCATTGAGTTCTGTTCACAATCATCAGAACCTGGTAAAAGCTTCCCTAACGTTTCTATAAGCTTGCACTCCGTTGTAATCAAATCATTATTTCTCTGCGCAATCTTGCTACATATGTGCAATATTTCGCGCTTTTTGTCTTCATCCAGCTCATCACATTCTTCTACATATAATATCAGAGCCGTTAGCTTTGATTTCAAATCGCACGTTTTGTACCTAAGCCGGAAAGAGTGGTTCAGGAGGTCTTTTTTCGGGTTGGAGGTTACCATACGACGTTCGTTTTGGGGTTGATATATAGTTAGTAATAAATCTTTGGAATTGAAAGTTTTTTATGATGAATCATTTAAGAACGCGGGTAGAAAACATCAAAATATCGTCTCAGGTTGTCCTGTGCTTCCGGTCGGTTACACATACTTGTTGTTCCTACATGTTTATGCGTTCATTTTTATGCTTTTAATCTCCCTAAATGCTTTCTCTGGTAAAGTTTGTAATTTTGCTTTTGCAAATAAGTTATAACTTTATAATCTGACATAAATTTTGTCATTCGACGCTTTAAACATAGATCTTCCAGTTGCTGACATCATTCCTGAGGTCAGGGAATTACTTCAAAAAGAAAATACGCTCATTGTCAATGCGCCTCCTGGGGCAGGCAAGAGTACACTGCTCCCCCTGGCATTGCTCAATGAGCCCTGGCTGGAGGGAAAGAAAATACTCATGCTTGAACCACGCCGGCTGGCTGCCCGATCAATTGCTTCACGTATGTCAGACCTTTTGGATGATGAAGTGGGCAAAACCGTTGGTTATCGCATACGTTTTGAGAATCGCACAAGTGCAGACACCCAGATTGAGGTACTCACTGAGGGCATTCTTACACGGATGATCCATAGCGACAATGCTCTGGAAGGCGTAGGCCTGGTTATATTTGACGAGTTTCATGAAAGAAGTATTCATGCAGATGTAGCACTGGCATTATGCCGCGAAGCTCAGCAGGTACTGAGGCCTGACTTACGGATCATGATCATGTCGGCAACGCTAAATATGCCTCAGCTAAAAGAGCTCCTCAATGCACCTGTTGCAGAGAGCCAGGGCAGGCAATATCCTGTAGAGGTTATTTATGACGGTGAAACGGACCTGATGATGTTGCCGGAAATGACTGCAAAGACAATAAAAAAGGCTGTCAGGGAAAATGAAGGAGATGCACTGGTATTCTTCCCCGGCGAGGGTGAAATAAGAAAATGCGAAGAGCTTCTAAAAAAAGCGCTACCCGATTTTGTCATTCACCCACTATACGGCAAGCTACCTCAAAACAAACAATACAACGCCATAATGCCTGACAGGAAAGGGCGACGCAAAGTAGTGCTGGCCACATCAATTGCAGAAACCAGTCTTACCATCGAAGGCATAAAAATAGTGGTAGACACCGGCTATGGCCGAACCTCCCGGTTTGACCCAAAATCCGGCTTGTCGCGATTGGAAACTGTCCAGATCACTAAAGACTCTGCTGACCAGCGCGCAGGCCGTGCCGGGCGTTTAAGTGCAGGTGTATGTTACCGCATGTGGTCAAAGGCTACACAGGAAAGACTTGCCGAACACCGCGTACCGGAAATCATGGAGGCGGATCTGGCTCCGCTGGTGCTAGACATGGCACAATGGGGCATAGTAGATGCTCACCAGCTCACGTGGCTCACTCCGCCACCTAAAGGCACACTCTCGCAGGCTTCCGATACACTCCATCAGCTCGATGCCCTGCAAAACGGCCGTATTACCGAGCATGGTAAAAGAATACACCAGCTACCGTGTCATCCCAGAATTGCCCATATGTTGCTGATGGCAGAAGACGATGACCTGCTGGAGCTGGCTTCTGATGTGTCAGCGGTACTCGAAGAAAGAGACCCTTTGCCTAAAGAGTCGGGCATTGATATCAACTTGCGGATAGAGGCCCTGAGAAGATACCGAAGTGGAAAAGGGCAGGGCAAAAGTTTTGGCAGAATAGAAAAAATAGCGGCGTCATACCGCAAACTTTTCGATAAGCAAGAAGATAATGGCCCCGTAGATCCCTATGCTACGGGTGTGCTATTGGCACATGCCTACCCGGAACGAATAGCCTATGCCCGTCCGGGAAATAATGCCCAGTTTCAACTTGCCAATGGCAAATACGCCATGGCAGGCCACCGCGATGACCTTGCCCATGAGCCCTGGCTGGCAATCGCCAATGTAGATGCCCGCGATGGCATGGGAAAGATATTTATGGCCTCTCCCCTAAACCCTAAGGACCTCGCTCCACTGGTAAGGGAACAGGAAATAATAACCTGGGATACACGTAAAGGGGGTTTAATAGCAACAAAGGATCTGCGTATAGGTTGTATAGTCCTGCAATCCAAACCTCTCCCATCGCCTGATACGGAACATCTTGTAAAAGCTATTTCGGAGGCCATTAAAAATGAAGGAGCAAACCTGCTGAATTTTGACGAACAGGTTACACAGTGGCAAAACCGTGTACTGAGCCTGCGCAGGTGGCGCCCTCAGGATAACTGGCCTGATGTAAGCACGCAAACCTTACTGATCACTAATGAGGAGTGGCTGTCTCCATACCTGGATCAGATCAAAAAGCCGGAAGACCTGAAAAAAATAAACCTGACAGAAGTACTCCATCATAGCCTTGACTGGGAAAAACAGGCTGCTCTTGACGAACTGGCACCACCCCGAATCACCGTTCCCAGTGGCTCTGCGGTCAAATTGCAATATCTCACTGACGGCTCGGCACCGGTACTAGCAGTAAGGCTACAGGAAGTTTTCGGACTGGCTGATACACCAAAGGTCAATGAAGGAAGAACATCCGTGCTCATGCACCTGCTCTCGCCGGGCTTTAAACCTGTACAAGTCACCGCTGACCTGCGCAGTTTTTGGGACAATGCTTACTTTGAGGTAAAGAAGGAGCTTCAACGACGCTACCCTAAGCATTCATGGCCTGAGGATCCCTGGACCGCAGAAGCTTTGAGGGGGGTAAAGAAAAAAGAGAAGAAGTAGGTCAAAAGGATCAGGCGGAGTTTCTGAGGAGACACTACCTTTTGTTTGACAGGCAGTTGTTAATAGCAGTTGGCAACTTTCAGCTTGGTTCGTCAAAAATCTTTGTTCTGCCTATGCTGCTTCTTTTCTGATTGCTTTTGTTTGGCTTTCAGTCTTTTTTCAACAGCGGATTTTGAAGGTTTGGTGGCTTTCCGTTTCTTTTTAACCTTAAGAGCTCTTTTCAGCAGATCATAAAATTTCCCGATGGCCTCTTCTTTGTTCTTAAGTTGAGAGCGCCCGGCTTCCGAGGTGATGATGAGTATATTATTATTATTAATCTTATTGGCCAGTTTGTCCACTATCAGGGCCTTTTCTGCTTCACTAAGTCTCTGCGATGCCAACACATCGAATCTTAAAGTTACTTTTGTATTAACCTTATTGACGTTTTGACCTCCCGGGCCTCCGCTTTTGGAGGCAGTGATTTCCCACTCTCCACTAAAATCCCTTTCATAAACCTTGTCACTCATCATCCAAAGATATAAAACCGCACCCTAAATACTTACCATTTCCCCTGTGCATAAAGGCTTTCACGACTATACCACACTACTATAAGTGCCAAACCTGCAGAAGCCAGATCAATCATAACAAAAGCAAGCTCCTGATGCATAAGGTATATGTACCCTTGCCAAAGCATGGATAAAATAAGTATAAAAGCTGAAACCAGGCGGACTTTAGAAAACAACAGGCAGATTGCAATAAAGATATCGAGTAATCCTACAAATGAAACCAGCGAGCAGGAATATCCCCATATCACCAAGTCGGCATATTTACCTGACAAACGCATAGCTCCGGAGACAATGAACTGAAAACATAAAAGCAGGATAAGTATCCAGAGAAAAATTTGCTGACTGCGTTTAGGCATATTTTGAGTTTTTGACCATTAATATTCACGGGGCATCTCATCAGTAGTTAAACCTTTTATATGAATGGCATAAAAACACCGACCGAAAACACTTTTCTCATTATCAACGACACTACCTCGAACATAAAAACATGATCATCTACATGTTATAGCGTAAAAATTACCGATTTCAAAAAACAGTCATTATATTTAAGGAATCTTTTCGATCCTCTTTCGGTTACAATTTGGCTGCCGCAGTCATTTATTTTTAAACCTTTAAATATTTTTCATTATCAGATCTATAGTTAAAACATTTACCTTTCTAGTTCTTTTTAATTTACCGCTCCTAAGTTACTCACAGAGTAAGCCCATTCCACTTCCTGCGGATAACTACGCCAATAAAGGCATCCCAGTATTATTAAGCAAAGAAATAAAAAAAGCGTTGTCATATTACCCTGAGTTACAAAACACCCGCATAGACTTCGTTTTCAGAGAAAATATTAAGAATGCCGTCATGCAGGCTCAGCCAAGGGTCAAAACGCTTTTCAAAAGAAAGTACAAACGCATTTATAAGGTGAAAATCAGCAGGCACTTAACCTTAAATGACAGTACGATGGGGATAGAAAATGTCCCTCACGAAATATTAGTAGGCTGGATCGCCCATGAATTAGGACATATTATGGATTATCTGGACAGGAGTTCATTTCAGATGATTGGTTTCGGCTTTAAATACCTCACATCCAAACACTTTCTGATGAAGGCTGAGCGGCAAGCTGATACTTTTGCCATAATGCATGGATTGGCTGATGAAATTGTAAAAACAAAAAAATACATCCTCAACCAGGAGGATCTTCCTAAAGAATATAAAGACAAAATAGACCGGCTCTACATTTCTCCCGAAGAAGTACGTCATATCGAGGAAGAGATGGAATCCATCTAGATCCAGTTACCCATTAACTCAATGAAAGCCCGGCCGGAGCGATAAAATTTGGTGCAGGGAAAATCGTCGATAGTTGCCCAAGCAGCCAAACATTCAATTTATTTTGTAATTAATTTTATTTTAACTATAAATTATACATTACCAAGGAGTTAATATCGTTGTTGCAACTTGGATATTATTTAAATTTCGTATGAAAAATTTCAGTTTCCTTAATAATTTATTATAATTTGTATTCCGATAATTTTTTACTATGAGTTTATTTAAGTATCGCACAGGTGTCTGTATAATGTTGGTTTCATTATTAGTTTTTTCGTGTAAGTCGTCACAAACCACCAAATCTGCTGAAGCAGATGAGGAGCCCCAGGTAATTCGGAGCTCTGATATTATTTTGGTAGATAAAGAGTTAAAGGATACACTGGAGGGCTATTTCAAGCTATTTGCCAAAATGGACCTTGAGGATATTGACGGCAGAGATACAAAGATGGCTGAAGTCTTCGAGTATTTCAGCTCGCCCGATACACCGGTATTTTTTGCACTATATAATAGCGACGGCGAAAAGTATTACGATAAACCCGTCACCATATCCAGGTACCTGCATTATTTGCGCGATACACGTCAGGCACCACATATTATTCAAGCTGTCAAGTTGGACGAATCACAAAAAAAAATAACCAAAATTGAACTAGCTGTAAAATAAACACACAATCTACATCTTAAAGCCCCATCAACCATGACCTATAAAGTACTGTTTTGTCTATACTTTGTGTTTATACTCTTTTCCACTCCTGATAAGCCCTGTATAGGCCAGTCATCTGCCGATTACTTTGAGGAAGAAGAACCTATAGACCCCGAGCAAAAGCTTAAGGTCGACTCCATGGCCATGGAGAAAATAAGGGACCTAAGCAAATACATAGCGATCATTGGCAGCAAAAGCACTCCGTTTTCTGAAGCCAACCGGGTAGTATCCAGAGCTTTGGAGCTATTTGCGGATGGCAGTGTTATTGGTGTTTCCACTCTTGATAAAGAAGAAGTTAAACAGTATGAAATAAAAAAATACTTTGAAAGACTCATGGCCCTTAGCTATGACAAAGTCAAAATCCAGTGGTTCGACATTCAGTATATCAGTGATCTTGAAATGACCCCCGACGGTAAGTATGTAGGCGTAGTCACCATTTATCAAAAATTTGAAGGGCTGCAGGGTGATGCCCTGGTTTATAAAGATGTAACTAAAAAAGACATCACTATTTATGTTGAACGCAAAATCATGCAGGTAGAAGGCACCCATGTCAATTTCTGGGATGTATTACTTGGTGACATAGTTGTAAGCGAGACAGTTTTATGAAAAAAAGAAGTGCATTTTTAATTATTGTAGCGGCTTTAATGTATTGCGCTGAGATAATGGCTCAGGGGGTTTCTTATGTGGAAGGCAATGAGTTTGTACTCGCAGAAACCAAGCAGGTAAACCAGTTCTTCCGCAGGTTTAATGGCGAAGAAGATTACGATGGCACCAGGTTTTACAGCAGTGACTCCCTGTTTAGAAGCCCTCTACTACGTCAGGTCTACTTATCCAATCTTTTCGATAAGCTGAGCACCAATATGTCTGATTCAATGAAGAACAGCTTTATTTTCAATGTCACAGACAGCTATGACCCGAAGTTTCTAAACCATAAAAGAAATGACTGGTATGCTCAGGTAGATGTAATGATAAGCTATGAAAACCAGAAGCACCCTTGCACCCTGTTCTTAAAAATGGAAAGGGAAAATAAAGGTACCAAGTGGGTACTGGCCAATGTATATTTTCAACCTTTTACCCATCTTTTTAAAGGTGTGGACTATTTTGGAAATGAAGCCTATAAACCCGGGCCTTATCTGCATCCTAAAAGCCACGAAATTAAATTTGTTAATCTGAAAAAGGCTTTTGACCGGTTAGATGAGATTGAAAAATATGCCGCCAATGAGTTTAACCCTGATTACCTGACGCTTTTTATCTATGAACTTAAGCGGGGCAATGCTAAGTTTCTGGATGTAAAAAATGTAAAATTTCATTTCTTCCAGGTTGATAACTGGTATTTTGAACTCTCATCACTAAGCCGTAAGAGCATGAATTCCGGCTGGTTGATAACCGACTTAATGAGAGTTGCTGAAAAGGATAAAGAGATTTTAAGAAAATATATTTTCTTTCATGAGAATAATCACGCTAATTAATTACGAATAAAAACCCTTACTAAGATGAGAGTTGGAGCTGTAAGAATATTGATGATAGCAATGCTGATAAGTGGTAATTGCTTTAATAATGCAAATGCCCAGAGCGATGAGGAGAAGGCAAAAGTATCGGAACTTATTAAGTTCCTAGAGTTTACGCTCAATACTTTAGGTGATCCTGAAGTCGCTGTGGGGGACAAGAAAACCATTACAGATCAGAGTTATCTGAAGATTTTCCAGGATAAGAATGTTCAGATTGAAGATGATCTATCCGAAAGAAAAGTATCCATAAACAAAAACGTCCAGTCGTATCTTCAGGATGTTGATATACTCTTTAAAAACGTCAGGTTCCAATTTGACATTAGTAAAATTGAAAAACACAGCAGTTCTGAGCAAAAGGATTATTTCAAAGTTACTTTTAAACGTACTATAACAGGTACTACAGCAGATGGAAAAAAAGTGGAGAATGCCAGTGTGAGGTATGCTGAAATTAACTATGAACCTACTCAGCAGGTATACAAAGTGGCCAGTATGTACTCTTCCGGCATCAGGGATATGAAGACATTCCAGGCATGGTGGAATGACCTAAACTTTGAATGGAAAGTGGTATTCCAGAGAGCGGTGGGAAGCAACGTAACTCCAAGTGAGTCACATAAGGTAATGGCTATTAAAGAAATTGACATCTCCTACAACAAATACATTACCGATCTCAAACCCCTGGCTAAACTAACGGCCCTTGAAATACTCAATTTTTCCAGTACAGGGGTAAATGATATTTCGATTTTGTCGCAGCTTTCCAACCTGCGCGAGATATATATGTCTAATACCGGAGTACAAAGCCTGGAGCCGCTCAAAGCATTGGAAAGCCTGGAGGTAGTATACTTTGAAAATACTTCTGTTAAAACGCTCGCCCCTATTACCCCGCTTAAGTCATTGAAGAAGGTGGTCTGTATCAATACCCCGATCGACCTTACAGAGATCAGGAAGTTTGAAGAGTCTAACCTGTCGTGCAAGGTACTATATGAAACCGCCGACCTTATAAATTGGTGGAACAACCTGCCACTGGCATGGAAGGAGAGTTTTAAGGAGCAATTCAACATAACAGCAACCCCTCCTACGGGCGAGGACCTGGCCAGGATCAAATCTGCCGAAAAGATAGATATTGAGGGTAAATATGGTATATACTCCCTGGAACCTATTGCTGATATGACCAATGTAAAGTCACTAAACCTCAAAAAATCCGGCATTACTTCCCTGGAGCCACTGAAGAAGTGGTCTAACCTGGAAAGGCTTGACCTCTCTGATACACATATAGACTCTTTGGGACCTGTCAATAACCTGAGCCTTAAACTGCTGGTTGCGGATTACTCCAAGGTAAACAAGGAAGAACTTGGTCTTTATGAAGCCAAACACCCTTCAACAACGGTAATCTATAAAACTATGGATTTCACCATTTGGTGGATAAAGCTATCAGAAGAATGGCGGGGAATTTTTGCCAAGGCCATAGGTTACACCGGCCCAATGGATAAACTACCATTAAAAAATCTATATCAAATTCTGGAGCTTAAAAAGCTTGTGATACCTGAGGGCAGTGAGATTGAAAACATTACACCTCTGGCTACCCTAAAAGACTTGCGTGAATTAAAAGTAAGCAAAGTGATGAAGATCTCTGACCTTTCTCCTTTATCAAACCTGGCTAAGCTGGAGTCTCTGGATTGTTCCTATAATCCGGTAGTTGACCTGACTCCCTTAATGGGTCTCAAAACTTTGAAAAATCTTAATATTGAGTACACACGTGTTTCGGACCTGGATCCGGTAAGCGGAATAACCAGCCTGGAGTCATTGCATGTATCCGGCACCAAAATAAATAATATTAACGCGGTGCGCAGATTAAGCAATCTTAAGGAGATATCCTTACAAAATACGTCAGTAAGTAACCTGTCTCCCCTATTCACCCTGATACACTTATCAAAGGTTTCCTGTTATAACACCAAGCTTTCGCAAAAAGAAGTGGCCAGCTTTAAAAACACTAAACCCTCGTGTGATATTACTTTTTACTAAAGTGGTATAAAAAGTTGACTACAATGTCCTGAGGGCTTCTGAGGTAATACCGGAAGCCCTATTTTTTTACATGCCACAGCAGGTATCCCTGCATCTTAAAATACCTCCTTAAAAAGAATATAAAAGGACATGAACAGCACAAACCAGCCAAACCAGGACTTAAGCCTTTCATTTGCAACATATCTTGAAACATAAGAACCGATAAATATTCCGGCAACCGCTATTGCTGTAAATGGAATAATAAAACTCCACTCGATAGGCTGCTCTTCAATATCCCCGACAAACCCTATCAATGATTTTGCAGCTATGATCAGCAAAGATGTACCCACGGCCAGCTTCATGGGTAATTTTGCCATTAATACAAGCGCCGGAATGATCAGAAAGCCACCACCAGCGCCCACTAAACCTGTAAGAGCGCCCACCAAAGCACCCTCAAGCAGTATCAAGGGATAATTAAAAACAGGCTCCTGACCGGCCATTTCCTTAGGTAGTTCTTTTCTTCCTGACATAATCATGGAGATGGAGGCCATGAGCATGATCAGTGCAAAAAGCACCATTATAGCGAGGTCCTTACTCACAATAATACGCTCTGACGAAAAAATAACATCAGGTACTGCCGGTACTACAAATTTTCGTGTTGTATAGACCGCCAAAAAAGATGGTATGGCAAAAACCACCGCCGTTTGATAACTCACCAGCCCCTTCCTCATGTAGTTTAAAGATCCGACCAGGGCAGACACGCCAACTACAAAAAGAGAATAAGAAGTAGACAGTACAGGGCTCACCCCTATTATATAAACAAGCGCGGGGACTGTTAAAATAGAACCGCCACCCCCGATTAGCCCTAATGTAAAACCTATAACTATTGCGGATAAATATCCAAAAAATTCACTCATATTTTTAAATGCAGCAGACCCTGACTTCACATTGCAGCGTCAATAATACATGGAATTTATAAAATACCGGGCCTGAATTACTGACTTTCTACATTGAAACTGAGGCTTCTGAATCATCGTCCCGAAAGACAACTTCAAAGACCGTCTATCAAGAAAAAAGTGAAAATTAAATTTCTGAATTCGAATTTTTCGATAATTTTTGTGAGTTTTGTAGAACCAGAATCAGTAGAGATTCGTAAATCTCATCAATGAACATCAGAACGACCATAGTATTTCAGCTACTGTCACTTTTTATTGCTGCGCAGGTGCTTAACATAAGCATGAATGTCAGCGATAACCTCATAGGCAAGAGCGGTCCCGGTTATAAGTACATCAACGAAATTGAAACTGTTGTTGAACTGATTGCCGAAATGGTACTCACTAATTCTGATGTTATACCGGAAACTCAGATACCGGGAGGAACACTGGGTTTTGAAGAAGAGGAAAAACACTTTTTAGAAGAAAAAGAGTTTATACATTCAAATTCATTTATTCCGGATATACTTTACAACAGTCGTTGCTTGTATAAATCTATCATTTTCACCAATCATATTACCGAGGTAATTACCCCACCGCCTCAGTCCTGATCTATTCCCTTTTTCTTAAGTATTTCTTTTCTTCAGCTTAGCTGAATACAAAAAATCCATGCTTCAACATGAAGTAATGTTAATTCTGACTTCATAATTTAAACATTATGAGGACAGATGTATTATATATTTATTGAATAGATCAAAATGACAAAAAAAAGTATTTTTTCACATCCGAAAAGTGACTTTCCGGCTGGGCTGGTGGTATTTCTGGTAGCATTACCTCTATGTTTGGGTATTGCTCTTGCTTCGGGAGCACCATTATTTTCAGGGTTAATTACAGGTATAGTTGGAGGTATAATAGTAGGAGCCTTAAGTGGTTCTAATGTTAGTGTTTCAGGCCCGGCAGCCGGTCTTACCGTTATAGTACTCGCAGCAATCGAGTCCCTGGGATCGTTCCAGGCATTTTTGGTTGCTGTTGTATTGGCAGGAGTCATACAATTATTGTTAGGCTTCTTGAAAGCAGGTATAGTAAGTCATTATTTTCCTTCATCAGTAATAAAAGGTATGCTGGCAGCTATAGGTCTGATACTTATACTGAAACAAATACCTCATGCACTTGGGTATGATGCCGATTTCGAGGGAGATGATGCCTTTATGCAGGCTGATGGAGAGAACACGTTTTCAGAACTTATAAATGCCGTAGGTGCCCTCCAGCCCGGTGCTATCATAATAAGTGTGCTGGCATTAGCTGTTTTAATTATATGGGACAGACCGAAGCTCAAGAAAATTACATTTTTCAGGATCATCCCTGGTGGACTGATCGCTGTTGTGCTCGGCATAGTTCTTAATCAAATTTACGCTGTCGCGGCACCTGACCTGGCGTTGGCCCAAGACCATATGGTTCGACTACCAGTAGCTTCCGGATTTTCCGAATTTCTGGGGCTTTTCACTACTCCTGACCTTTCAATAATCACAAACCCTCAAGTGTATATAGTAGCTCTTACCATAGCTATTGTGGCGAGTATTGAGACACTGCTTTGTATTGAAGCAACGGATAAACTGGACCCTCAGAAAAGGATAACTTCTACAAACAGGGAGTTAAAAGCACAAGGTGTTGGAAATATACTTAGTGGTCTGATAGGTGGTCTACCTATGACCTCTGTTATTGTCAGAAGTTCAGCTAACATAGATTCAGGTTCCAAAACGAAATTATCAGCCATTATTCATGGTGTTTTGTTATTCATTACAGTAATTTTTATACCAAACATCCTGAATATGATACCTCTGGCATCACTGGCAGCCATATTACTGGTAGTTGGTTATAAACTTGCCAGAATATCTTTATTCAAAAGCATGTATTCACTGGGATGGGATCAATTCGTTCCGTTTGTAATTACGGTACTGGCCATTCTGTTTACCGACCTGCTGAGAGGTATAGGAATAGGTATGGTATTCTCCATATTTTATATTCTCAGGAATAACTACAGAACAGCATTTCATTACAATAGTGAAGACAACGGCAAAGGCCAAAAAATTAATATCCGCCTGGCCGAGGAAATGACCTTCCTAAACAAGGGCAGCATGTTATTGACACTAAGGGATATTCCTGAAGATTCAGAAGTAGTGATTGACGGAACACACTCTAAAAACATTGATCATGATGTAAAAGAAGTAATTCAGAATTTCTTAGAAACTGCTAAACATAAAAACATTAAATTAACAATAAAGAATATAGGACAATGGAAAAATCATACAACAGGCTTATAGAAGGTAACAAGAAATGGGTTGAGGAAAAACTAAACCTGGACCCTACTTATTTTAAAAATCTGGCTAAAGGACAAAGTCCTGAATTCTTATGGATCGGGTGCTCTGATAGTCGGGTTCCTGCCAACGAAATCACCGGCACGGAGTCGGGTGAAATATTTGTGCACAGAAATGTTGCCAACATGGTTGTTCATACTGACCTGAACTTTCTTAGCGTACTTCAATATGCGGTACAGGTCCTAAAAGTTAAGCATATTATAGTATGTGGCCATTATGGTTGCGGTGGTGTACTTACTGCCATGTCTAAAACCAACGCAGGTCTGGTGAGTAACTGGTTAAGAAATATAAAAGATGTTTACCAAAAACATTCTAAAATATTGGATGCCATTGAAGATGATACCGAAAGGGCGAACAAACTGGTGGAGTTCAATGTGATAGAACAAGCTTCTAACCTGGCACGCACATCATTTGTACAGGATGCATGGCTCGAACGTGACCTTCATGTTCATGCGTGGGTATATGGCCTTGATTCCGGAACAATAAAGGAACTGGGAGTTACCATCAAAGGTGTTGAAGACCTGGAGGAGATTTACCGGTATGACTTCAAACAATTGGTAAATTCTTAAAAATTATTCAATCCAGTATTGCTGAGGCCGTTTAAATAACTTTAAACGGCCTCTCTTTTTCCGTGACTCTCCCTGTATGTGCTCAATCTTATGCGCAGGCCCTGTTGTTTCACCTTCCTGCAGCCTGATAACAACTTTATAATCAAATGATTCGTTAATTTGAACATTTAGACCTTCTAAAGGTGTTACTTTATAAGTACAATCTGAATTCAATAATATGACCCTCCGAAACAGAAAACTAAAAATATGGAGCGCCGGAACTTTGATAATTCTTGTCGCTCTGTCATTTTCCAACCCCAGCGACCGCTACTTTGAAATAGCTAAAAATCTGGACATTTTCGCTACCCTGTTTAAGGAAGTAAATGCGCTTTACGTGGATGAAGTTAATCCTAACAAGGTAATAAAAACCGGCATAGATGCCATGTTGGCTTCTCTTGACCCATATACAAATTATATTCCGGAAGACGACATAGAGGATTTCAGAACGCAAAGTACCGGGCAGTATGGCGGTATAGGCGCTATTACCAGCCGGTTAAACGGAAAAATAAAAGTGGTAATGCTTATGGAGGGTTACTCCGCTGAAAAGAACGGATTAAGAATAGGTGATGAAGTAATTAAAATTAATGATATTGATGTCAGGGAGCTGTCAAGAGAAGAAACAAGCGACCTGATGAAAGGACAGGCTAATACTCCTGTGTCTTTAACCGTTTTGAGATATGGCAGCACTGCACCAATTACGCTGGACTTTAAGCGGGAAAAAGTGAAGATCAGCAACGTTCCTTATTATGGTATGGTCTCAACCGATATCGGATACGTTAAGCTTACCGAATTTACCATGCAGGCGGGCAAGGAAGTAAGAAATGCCGTTGATGAACTAAAAGATAAAGGAGCAAAAAAGATTATTCTGGATGTAAGGGGTAACCCTGGGGGTCTGTTGATCGAAGCCGTTAATATTACCAATGTGTTCTTACCTAAAGGACAGGAAGTAGTCTCAACCAAAGGCAAGCTTACAGAAAATAATGCCTCTTACAAAACCCTAAACAATCCTGTAGATGAGGAGATACCGTTGGTGGTACTGATTAATAGTGGAAGCGCCTCTGCTTCGGAGATTGTGGCAGGCACCATCCAGGACTATGACCGGGGAGTGATTATCGGCCAGAAATCTTTTGGAAAAGGACTTGTTCAGATCACCAGACCTCTTTCTTATAACTCACAGTTGAAAGTGACCACCGCTAAATACTATACACCTAGTGGCAGGTGTATACAGGCCCTTGACTATTCATTCAGAAACGAAGATGGCAGTGTTGGTGCCGTTCCTGATTCCATAAAAATGGAATTTAAAACCACCAATGGAAGGACCGTTATGGACGGAGGTGGTATAGATCCTGATATCACCATTGAGAAAGAGTCATTGTCTCCGATTGCGCAGTCTCTGTTTATCAAAGGTTACATTTTTGACTATGCCACCAAGTATCATTTTGATCATCAGTCCATTACAGAAGCTAAGAATTTCAAGCTGTCTGAGCAGGAATACCAGGCTTTTACAGACTGGCTGTCAGATAAAGATTATAGCTACACTACTCAGGTTGAGAAAAAGCTTGAAGAACTAACCAAAAACGCAAAAAAAGAAAAGTACTATGAGGATATCAAAGAAAGGTTGTCTGATGTAAAAACCACATTGGAAAACAGCAAAAAAAATGACCTGACAGACTTTAAAAGCCAAATTGTAACCATGCTTGAGGATGAAATCACTTCAAGGTATTATCTTGAAAAGGGCTCGGTGGAATCAACATTTGATAGCGATGAAGACATCCTGGCGGCCATTAAAGTTCTTAACCAACCTGAGAGGTATAAACAAATTCTAGGAAAACAATAGATCATACGTTTAGGAGGTTTCGAGGCCTGTCATTGTTCAATATTGCTTCATAACACATCAGGTAATTAATATGTTGCCATGTGCTTGACTATTAAATTTACCAGACTTACTTAATATTTAAGTTTAGCTGCGCGCCGCAGTTCGTAAAACATTTATTTAGTACAGTCTATTTCATACCCCCAGGGCAAAGCCAACTGAGCCTGTTTTATGGTATTGCTTTTGCAATTTTTTAGTTAAAAACTAAAAATGACAAAACCTGCGCAAACCATTCTTACTCTGATTTATATATGCTTCGCTTTATTTTCGTGCTCTAACAAATCAGAATTTGAGATTAAGAATGACAAAATAAGGTCATTGATCAAAATTGGAAGTGATTCCATCAATGCCAGAGCTTATTTTCCTGACAAAGATGTGAGGAACTACCTACACGGTGAGTTCGATGACTTCTACAAAGACCGTGAATACAACCTTGCCTGGCTCAATTTCGATGAGCCTGAAAAACAAGCAGATGAATTACTGGAAGCTCTGGATACAGCACCTGAGCATGGCCTAAAACCTGAAAATTATGATACAAAAAAAATCGAAACACTGCTAAACTCTATTTACGATATTGAAAGCCACAAAGAGCGGCGTAAAAAATGGCGCAAGAAGCTTATTAAAAACAAAAAGTTTAAACAGAAAATACGTGAGGAGGATACCTTACGGTTTAAAGACATCGCGCAGCTGGACTTCTTGCTTACTGCTTCATATCTCACTTACGGTTCACACCTGCTATCCGGAAGGATAGACCCTAATGAAAAAGAAGAATGGTTTGCTCCAAGACGCAAAAAAGATTTGTCAGAGCATCTCGCAAAGGCGATAAGAAAAAATGATATTAAGGAGTCGTTACAAGAGCTGGCACCTTCTCATAGGCAATATACATTGTTGCGCAATTATCTCATACATTTCCGCAAATCATTAAATAATAAGGCTCCTGAAGTAGGACAACCCCTTCAGATTAATGACGTTGGTTCTGAAGTTATTAAGGCCAAAAAACGCCTAACCGCTTGGAAGGCAATAGATTTGGACATGAAGGACTCGCTCGTTTATGACCAAAGTACCACTGAGGCCGTTAAGCGTTTTCAGGCGTTTAACGGCCTGGAAGAAACCGGCAATATTGACCCGCAAACTCTGGACCTTCTGAACAAGCCTCTCTCCTACTGGATAAATAAAATAGAAACCAACATGGAAAGAATGCGTTGGCTTCATCAGGATTTTGGTGATCGTTATATATTGGTCAATATACCGGCATATGAGCTGAAAGTAGTGCATAAAAATGAGGCGGTAATTAATATGAAGGTCATAGTAGGCACCAACTATAAAAAGACACCTGTATTCAGTGATACGCTGGAGTATGTGGTGTTTAACCCTGATTGGACTGTACCCACTGAAATCGCGATAGAAGAAATGCTTCCACGGATTAAAGAAGAGAAGGATTATCTCTCGAGCCGAAATCTACAGTTATATGATGGCTGGTCCGAAAATGCAGAGCAACTAAAGCAAAAAGACGTGGATTGGGAGGATATAGACAGTACAAACTGGACATTCCGCATCGTAGAGGCTCCGGGGCCAGAAAATTCCCTGGGCCGGGTAAAATTCATGATGCCCAACAGCCAATTTATTTATTTACATGATACGCCTGCTCATTATTTGTTTTCCAAAAAAGAAAGAAACTTTAGTCATGGCTGCATACGGTTAGAAAAACCACTCGAACTGGCCGCATATGTGTTGGACTGTGATCTAAGTAAAATAAATAAGTATCTAGCTCTTAAAGAAACTCAAAGTGTAGTTCTTGACCAGGAAATACCCGTCCACATTGTGTATTGGTCAGCATGGGTGGATGAACGCGGCATGATAAACTTCAGGGAGGATATTTACAATCACGACCGCGTCCATCAAAAGAAAATAAGGCTCAAGGAAAATATAATTGCCAATCTCCACAACGGGGCTTAATCAGTCAATATCCTGCGAGCGCCCAAATAGCGCGCTTTATAATGTTTGTGGCTCAAACTGTCTATAACCACACCTCGTCTTGTAGAGCTGTGAATGAAGTTGATCTTTCCTCCGTCATTGGATACAACCATGCCCACATGCCCCACACTATTAACGCCCGGAGTCGGACTTTTAAATATAAGCAAGTCGCCTTTTTTCACTTCCTCAGTAACTGTCTCAACTCCATACTTTGACTGAAGAGATGATGATGCGGGAAGCAGTACATTAAAATTTTTATAGACATAACAGGTGAAGCCTGAGCAATCAAATACATTAGGCCCTTTGCCCGCATATTTGTAAGGACGCCCCTGCAAAGCCAGAGCATACTGCACCAGGCTATCCCTTAAGGTCATTACAAGCTCGTGTTTGTCTTCATCTTCTTCCGTATCCAGTGTATCTAAAGCTTCAACAGGTTCATAATATGCCTGCAGAAGGTCAGCATTATGATTTCTATTAAAATCCATAGCGCTGCTTACCACCAGAATAACGGCTAAAACCACATAGAACAACTTATCTTTTATTATTGCCTTTATCAATTCCATAAATGTATAGGTGCAATTTCCATGCAAGTAACAAAAAAAGCGAATGAAATAATTCCATCCGCTCTTTTTAAAGAATTTCAGATACTATCTAAGGAATAGCATTTCTCTGTATTTAACGAGAGGCCAATCCTCATCGTCAATCAGCATTTCAAGCTTATCCACTGCATAACGGATTTTATCAAAATATTTCATTTTTACGTCATCGCAGTATCCTATAGCCTTCTCTCTCAGGTCTTCCACTTTATTGAGGCGTTTGCGCTCTTCGATCATGTTATGAACCTCAGTCTGAATGGTATCAATATATCCGGAGATGCTTTCAATAGTTTTGATCACACCTTTGTTAGGAATATTCAAACCTTTCAGCCCGTTGGCATTCTGGATGAGCTTGTTTTGATATGCAATTGCCGTAGGAACGATATGGTTAAGAGCAAGGTCGCCCATTACCCGCGATTCAATCTGTATTTTCATGATGTAGCTCTCCCAGCGGATCTCGTTTCTGGCTTCAAGCTCCCTGTCAGTAAGAATAGCATGTCTGTTAAATACTTTGCGTGATTTTTCAGTCAGGTAAGCATCCAGTGCTCTTGGTGTATCCTGCGTATTAGATAGCCCTCTTTTCTCAGCTTCCTTTACCCATTCATCAGAGTACCCGTCGCCTTCGAATCGTATAGCTTTAGATTCTTTGATGTACTTTCTGAGTATAGCAACAATAGCCATCCTCTTTTCAGTACCTTTTTTAATCTCTTTCTGCACTGACTCATAGAAATCTGTCAACTGATCAGCTACGATAGCATTCAGTACGGTCATAGAAGATGCAGAGTTATCATTACCTCCTACAGCTCTGAATTCAAATTTATTACCTGTAAAAGCGAAAGGAGAAGTCCTGTTTCTGTCGGTATTGTCCTGGATGATCGGTGGGATTTTATCGATACCAAGTTTCATATACATGTTTTCACCTTTTCCAACCTTCACATTTCCTTTCTTCTCCAATTCGTCCAGCACGGCGGTCAACTGAGAGCCTATGAATACGGACATGATAGCCGGAGGTGCTTCGTTTGCACCAAGACGATGGTCATTGCCTGCCGAAGCCACGCTGGCCCTTAAAAGGTCTGCATGCTCGTAAACAGCTTTAATGGTATTGACAAAGAAAATCAGGAATAGCAGATTTTCCCTGGCGCTGGAGCTTGGCTGGAATAAGTTGACACCAGTATTGGTGATCAGTGACCAGTTATTGTGCTTTCCGGTACCATTTAGACCGGCGAAAGGCTTTTCGTGAAACAGTACCTTAAGACGGTGTCTCTCTGCCACTTTTGACATCACATCCATCAGCAGCTGGTTGTGATCAGAGGCTATATTGATATCTTCAAACAATGGTGCTACTTCAAACTGACTTGGAGCAACTTCGTTGTGTCGTGTACTAACTGGTATACCCAATTTCAAAGCTTCAATTTCAAAAGCTTTCATAAAGTCATATATCCTCGGAGGAATTGATCCGAAATAATGGTCATCAAGCTGCTGGCCACGTGCAGGGTTATGTCCGAATACTGATCTACCTCCCATTACGAGGTCAGGACGGGCCGCATATAGGGCCTTGTCAATTACAAAATATTCCTGTTCGCAACCCAATGAAGCTTTTACTCTCGTAACTTTCTTGTCAAATAGCTGGCAAACATTTGTAGCTGCTCTATCTACAGCTTCTACTGCTTTAAGAAGAGGAGTTTTATAGTCCAGAGCCTCTCCATTGTATGAAACAAACACAGTGGGGATACAAAGTGTAACTCCATAAATAAACATGGGCGAACTGGGGTCCCAGGCTGTATATCCTCTCGCTTCGAAAGTACTTCTTATACCTCCACTGGGAAATGATGAAGCATCCGGCTCTTGCTGAACCAATGCGGAACCTTTGAACTTTTCTATCCCTGTAGATGCATCAAAAAAGGTATCATGTTTTTCGGCTGTAGAACCTGTAAGCGGCTGGAACCAGTGGGTATAATGGGTCGCCCCTTTTGTTAATGCCCAGGATTTGGCTGCAGAAGCTACCGCATCCGCGGTTTCAGCATCTACTTTAGTTCCCCCATCAATAGCCTTTTTTACCCTTTTATAAATCTCGGGGGCTAGGAGACTCTGCATTTCGCGTAAACCAAAAACATCCTGACCAAAGAAATCTGAAATTTTCCCTGATACTTCTACTTTAGTTCTGGTTCTGTTATTCGCCAGATCAAGTGCTTTGAAGCGTAAGTGTGCCATAGTGGTTGTAGTATAAATTAAATTTTTCGTAAAAGTAGTAAAAATTTAATTCCATGGGTTATTTCACACCCATTATTTAAAATTATCACGTATTTGGATCAAAAACAGGGCATTTCAACACCGAATTTATTAAAAATGAACCAATATTTAACCAAGATGCACAAATACCCAATAACTATAAATAATAAAAATTTTTACTCACAAACAGTTTAAATAACACCCGTCAGTCTGTTATGTTTAGTAAAATTTCATTTCAAACAGGTCATAAACACACCTTGGCAGGCCCAGTCTGTCGAAGGATTAAGCGCTATATTTCGAAAATTTAAATCGAAGTATGATTAAAGTATAAATAATACGAAAGACGTATAATTATTATAATTATCATGCCGGTCATTATTTATTCCTTCCTGCTGGTTTCGGGAAAGACAATTTAAAAAAGAACACCATGATTATCTCATTTACCTCCTAAGGCATTGAAGGGAAGAACTTTTTATAAAACAGGAAAAAGATTAGAGCTTAACAGAGGGCGAAATTATCCCCAGCTTACCTAAGCAAGCAGAATAATATATTTTTTATGAATTTGAGAATTACATGCGGTTATCTCAGCTTTTAAAGTCAGGCATGATCAGGCTATCGATACGTCCTTAAATCCGGAGTTATTCGACCATTTAACAGTGGGAAAAGCAAAGATTTAATAAATGACAAAATCGAAGTGTTTTTTTGAACTTGAAACAGAGAACCATCCAAAGACCTGATCAGGCCCCGGAATGGTTCTCTCCCAACTTCCTCAGTTCTGCATTGCCTGGTAAATTAACAAAGTGTCAGTGTATTGGGTAAATTTTGCAACCTTGCCGCCATTTAGCTGATATCGATGTACAAATTCAGCAGATACAGCCTTGCCCGTTGCACCATAGGTACCTTCATAGCGGCCCGTGACCAACACAGAGTTTTCATGTTCAAGATATTCGTCGATTTCTGTTCTCCATTCCACCCAGTTATCTCTGAAATTTTGAAATACATTATGAAAGACTTCATCCGGCCCGACAAACCTGCCACCATTGGGAAAACCCTTCATTTGTACCCATACAATATTAGCATGAAACAGAGCTCTGACCGACTCATTATCCTTATTGGCAAAATGCTTATAAAGCTCTTTTACCAATGCAACATTTGTGCTCATTTCTTAAGTTCAAGGAGTTCACCATTTAGCATAGGATAATCTACATATCCTTCCTTACCGGGAGTATAAAACGTATTGTGATCTGCTACGCTCAACTCTGCACCTGTCAACATCCGTTCTACAAAATCGGGGTTTGCGATAAATGGCCTGCCAAAAGCTACCAAATCACCTTTTCCTGCTTCCAAATCTTCGATAGCACGCTCTTTGTCATATCCTCCACTCAAAATATAGGTACCTTTGAAAGTGTCCCTGATTTTTTGTTTTATAGTGGCAGGTACTTCTGGTGCACCCAACGCCGTATGATCAACAATATGCAGATAAACCAATCCTAAATCACTCAACTGCTTCGTCAGGTATTCAAAAGTTTCATCTATATCTGCAAATGCTCCCGCATCATTAAACACACCATAAGGTGACAGTCTGATACCAACTCTTTCCTTCCCTATTGCTTTTACAATGGCCTCTGCCACTTCCAGTACAAATCGTGCCCTGTTCTCTACGGAACCTCCATACTCATCATCACGATCATTGATGTTCGGATTAATAAATTGCTCGATAAGATAACCGTTGGCACCGTGGATCTCAACACCATCAAACCCCGCTTGAATTGAATTTTTTGCAGCTCTGGCAAATTCCTCCACCGCCTGTTCAATATCTTCCTTAGTCATTTTTCGTGGAGTAGTATGTGTCAATGCCCCCTGAGAGTCGGTATACATTTCACCCGAAACAGGTTTAGCTGTTGGGCTTACCACTTCGGCACCTTCAGGTAAGTTCAATTGATGACCAACTCTGCCCGTGTGCATGAGCTGAACAAATATCTTTGCTCCCTCTTTGTGCACGGCATCAGTCACCAGCTTCCACCCTTCTATCTGAACTTTGTTGAAGATCCCGGGTATTCTTGGGTACCCAAGTCCGTTGGGAGAAGGAGCGGTCCCCTCAGTAATGATTAAACCCGCTCCGGCCCTCTGAGCATAATAAAGTGCTGTTAATTCAGCAGGGGCATTATCCTTTACTGCGCGTGAACGCGTCATAGGAGCCATAACCACCCTGTTTTTCAAAGTGATACTTCCTAATTGATAAGATGAAAATAATTGTGAGTTATTCATATAATTAATGTTTAAACATTGACAATATTTCACTTAACGGTTTACTCTTTTCAGAGTTTCGTTGTTTAAACATTATTTAATAAATAATAATAGACGGGGCAGTTCTGTCCCCGTCTATTTGCAGGTTGATTTACCAAAGCTGTTTGCCTATAAAGCAATTACACTACTTCAGAATCACTAATGTAAAAGCTCATCTTATTTAAGGTAAAGGTTGAAAAGATTTCATGAGCTTAGTCCTAATATATAACTCCAATATAAGCAAGTACTCTCTGTCTCGGAATTGGTTTTGGACTTTTACATTAACCGTGTAATATTGTTTTTAATATCACACTTAATTCAATAAATAATTTCATGATATTCACGTTTTCAATCACTAAGACAGTTGTTGTTTCCGGTTAAAGCAGTATTAAATTTATTTCGATGTACAAAACTCTTTATACTTTTATATGTTTTTTAGTTTCGCTGACATCCTATTCTCAACAAGCCCCATCCGAAAAATGGCACAAATTCATTAAACCGGAAACTGAAGCAGGCCAGGCTTATCACCACTTTTACCTTGTAAGTACTGACGACGCTAAAAATACCTTATATAATAGGGGGAATATTAAAATCGCCAGAAAGCTGGACAGCCATCATTACATCATCTATTTTGATTCGAAACAACCATACACAACCATAAGAAACACCTTCAGATTCGCACGAGCTGTTAACCATTTATGGAAGCTATCGCCAAATCTTATATTAACCGAGAAACAATCAAATTCGACTCGGGAGGAAGATTTTCTTATTAAAGTTACAGCCCTGGACCAATGTAAGAAAATTCTCCGGAAATCAAATTCAGTCAAGATCCTGCACGAATACGCACCTGGCAATACATTGATCATTCGTACATCCTTAAAGTATATAACTGAGGAGTTGCTCCCCGCCACCCATGTGCTCTATATTTCACGACATGTGGCTGTTCCAAAAGAAGAAAGTCTTGTACTTGATCTTAACCTTAACGTTAACAAAGTAAACCTCTTACACCACAAATTCCCCGACCTAAACGGTATGGGATATAACATTTCTATTAAGGAACAAAGGTTTGACGAAACGGATATCGACTTTAAAGGAAGAGTACTGCCATCGCTATTTAGTAGTGAAACTACCTCACGTCATGCATCTGAAATGGCAACTATTGTGGCTGGCGCCGGCAATACTTCTTTTAACAGCAGGGGTGTTGCCTGGGGCGCTAATTTATCATCTTCAAACTTCATGAATTTATTCCCTGATGATATCTCATATTTTGAGGGGTCTGATATTTACATTCAAAACCACGCTTATGGCACAGGCATAGAAAACTTTTATGGTGGCTATGCCGCGGCTTATGATGAGCATACGCACTCCTATCCCACGCAGTTGCATATTTTCTCTGCCGGAAATAACGGAGCCGGAACAGATACGGTAGGAACCTACAGTGGCGTAGAGGGCTATGCCAATCTTACAGGCAACTTTAAAATGGCAAAAAACATACTGACGGTAAGCGCAGTAGATACATTGCATAACACTGATCCTTTTGTATCGAAAGGTCCGGCGTATGACGGTAGGGTTAAGCCTGAGTTGGCAGCATATAGCACTGTAGGATCATCATCGTCGGCAGCTCTGGTGTCCGGTCTGTCCATTGTTTTGCAACAGGCTTATCAACTCAAAAATGCCGAACTACCCGATGCCACTTTGCTCAAAGGCATACTCATGAATTCCGCTGATGACATGGGTCCCGAAGGTGTCGATTTTCTATCAGGATATGGTAGTATTAATGCAAAGCGTGCCCTTCAAACTATTAATGCCGACCGTTTTATTACCGGAAGCGTAAATGACGGCCAGACTGAAACACTCACCATAAATATACCCTCAAATGCTATAAACCTAAAGGTAATGCTGGTCTGGAATGATCCAGCTGCAACTGTCAATGCCGGTACAGCACTAGTCAACGATCTGGACCTGACCCTTAAACATCAGGGCAGTGGTGACAGCTGGATGCCCTGGGTACTGAACAGCTACCCTCACAAAGATTCTTTAAAGCAGCTACCCGTCCGTAAGCCGGATCATCTAAATAATGCGGAACAAATAACACTGGACTTACCAGAGCCGGGCAGCTATGAAATAGCTATCAGCGGATTTGACATTGTAGATGGGCCACAAAAGTTTTTTGTAGTGTACCAATGGGACGAAACGGATGCTTTTCAGTGGACATTTCCTGTCGGCAATAGTAATATGCCCTATAATGGTGAACGGGTTTCATTTTTCAGATGGGAAAGCACCTTTGACGGACAGTCTGGCATTCTGGAATACTCACTGGACAAGGGTTCAACCTGGTTACCCATTGCCGACAATGTTGATCTTAGTAAGCAATATTATAGCTGGGATTCTCCCGACGTTTACTCCACTGCATTGGCAAGAATGACGGTTGGTGCAGAAGAGTTTGTCAGTGATACTTTTACTATTTCCAGACCACTTAAGGTATCAGTTGGGTTCAATTGTCCTGATTCTGTGATGTTTCTATGGAATAACCTAGAGAACACCTCTGCATATACACTTTATACTGTTGGAGAAAAATACCTTGAGCCACTTTTGGAAGTAACTGATACTTCCGTGATTTTGGACAAAGGCGATTATCCATACACCTTATATACCATAGCACCAACTTTGGGTCAGGGTAAATCAGGCCTCCGTAACCTTACCTTCGACTACTCATTTCAAGGTGTGGACTGTTACTTGTCAAGCTTCTTCGCACTTGAAAACACTCCTTTGGGTCAGGTAGTACTTACACTTTCGCTGGGCACCAATTATCAGGTGAAAAGAGTAGTTTTTGAGCGAGAGCAAAACAGCACATTCACACCAGTGGTCACGGTAAATAGTCCTTCATCTAATATTATTGAGGGACTGGATACAGAACCTTTCCAGGGACTCAACCATTACAGGGCGAGGGTGATCTTTGAAGGAGGCGCCGAGATCATGACGGAGACGGTTACGGTATATTTCCTGACCAAGCGGCCGGTTATGATATTCCCTAACCCTGCAGATAGATCTCAGGGTGAATTGAGTGTATTTACCCGTGATTTTGCAGGTGAAAAGGTTTACCTCCGACTTCTTAATTCCAATGGACAGGAGGTGTTGAATTATGAGTTGCTATCCGAAAGGGAAGTATTACCTATATCTCATTTAAAGCCGGGATTATACCTTTACACCCTGATCAGTGCAGGAGTTGAGCATTCAGGAAAGATCGTGATCAAGTGATAACTATCAGTTTTTTGTCGTTTCTGGCAGGTCGGGGTTAACCCAGTACCATTCGGCCTTAAGTGCACGAAAGGTTTGGATAATCAGGAGCAATATATTAACCAGCAAATAAATAAACAGAATAAAAAATATATCTGTAGCCTGAAGGTATTCTGTGAAGAAACTAAGCGATAAAATGATTGGTGCAAATAACCCGGGACTCCGCTCCACACCATCAACTAGCTGTGCCATAAGCAACTTACCAATGTAAACCCCTCCATAAAAAAGGATAATTACACCTGCCAACAGCGATTCCAAACTGTAAAAGCTCAAGCCGGACACTAAAAGTAAAAAAATTATAAACATCCAGTACCCGTATGTAAGATGCGGGACCCTGATAATTGTAAGAATGCAGCTGACTATTCCTCCGGTTACAATAAGCAATAACACCCACTCTATAAATAAGTACTCATAAATTTCAAAGGTATTAATCGTATTAAATACGATTTTATTGTTACATAACAACAAGGCAAGCAACAATAGCACTTTCAACTCAAAGGCCCCAAAAACTCCCTTTACTAAAATGTTGGCTTTATACTGTTCGTAAAACCTGGTCATTTTTAATAGTACGAGCACAACCAAAATCAATAAAATCACCCATTCATGCTGAATAGTGAAAACATTCCAGATAATCAACACCAGCACTCCCTGGTTAAATATCTCGAAATAATGATCCAGAAACTCTCCAAGAGCTGACTCAGTCTTTGTGGCTCTTGCCTGGATGCCATCAAGTTTATCTGTAACCAGATGAATAAGCAATAAAATTGGAATGAGAATAAATTGTGAATCCCCCAGCTGGTTGTTTGCGTAGGAGATGTATAGGCCAATATAAACTGAAATATGCGACAAGATGCTCAGGTAATTGGCTGGAAGTTTTGCAGGAACAGCACTGCCTACAGGCTTGAGTATAGTTGCAAACCTCTGAGATAAGAGCGACCTGTTGTTTTGGCGGTAGGTATAATTTTTCATGTTCATGCAAATAAAACAAAAATGATAGACCCGGAATTATTTTAAACCGGAATTGATTACCAGAGTAAGCAATATTAAATTAATATTATCTTTGCGTCAATTTATTAATCAGATGGCTTCGTGAAATGAAAGAAAGGGTTAAAGCATTTTTTAGCTATGGTTTATTCTGGGTGATATTTTTTCTAATGGCCCGCGTATTGTTTCTGGCCTACAACTTTGACAGGACGCTGGAAATGTCGGTTGGCGATGTTCTGCTTTCAATTCTTCACGGATTGCGCCTTGATATGTCTGCGACAGGGTATTTCATGTTACTCCCAGGCCTTTTTATAGTTTTCACCACGTATGCAAGCCCTAAAATACTGCATTTACTACTCACCGGATACACCGTGCTGTTGCTAATCCTGTGTTCTCTCATTATAATTGCTGACCTTGAAATGTATACTCATTGGGGTTTTCGGTTAGATGCCACTCCTTTATTATATATTGGAGAGGATACACCTTTGGCTATTAGCGGATGGTCTTTGTTTTCACTAATCCTCTTATGGGGGCTGTTATTGAGTGTTTCCCTGTTTATTTATAAAAAGCTTACGTTAAAAAGAATTAAAGCCCTACCTGCAGCTGACTGGAAGACAAGTCTTGTAATGCTGGTGGTTACAGCGCTGATGATAGCCCCTATTCGCGGCACTGTAGGAGTTGCACCCATAAATACGGGCATTGTATATTTTCACAACTCTAACATATATGCTAATCATTCTGCCATCAACGTCGTCTGGAATACAGGTTATGCTTTAAAGAAATCTGACAGATTAAAGTATCCTGATAACTTTCTTGAGGCTACCAAAACTACAAGTTACTTCAATGAGCTCTATTCCGTGCAGGGTGATCCGGCCAGATTACTGAACACGGCACATCCTAACGTGATAATCATTGTTATGGAGAGCTTTACTTATAGCTTTATTGAACCACTGGGAGGAATACCGGGTGTAGCACCTAACTTCAGCAACCTGGCTAAGGAGGGCATATTGTTTGACCATATGTATGCATCAGGGGACAGAACAGACAAAGGTATAGTTTCAATACTAAGCGGCTACCCTTCTCAGCCGGTATCATCAATCATCAAGTACCCTAAAAAGACCCAAAAACTGCCTTACCTTAACCAAAAACTAAAGGAGATGGGCTATCATACCTCTTTTACCTATGGTGGTAATATTGACTTTGCTAATTTCAGGTCGTATCTCAGTAATGCCAGGTTTGATAAAATTACGCATAGCGATGATTTCCCTGAAGAACTGAATAATTCAAAATGGGGTGTACATGACGGGCCTGTTTTTGATCGGTTTTTCGAAGAAGTAAACGATGCAAAATCACCGTTTTTTAAGGTAATGCTTTCGCTGAGTAGCCACGAACCCTTTGATGTACCTATGGAAACTGTTTTTGAGGGCAGTGATGATAAGTCGAAGTTTATGAATTCCGCTCATTATGCAGACAGATCATTAGGAAAGTTCATTGAGAATGCCAAAAAGAGCAACTGGTGGGATAATACCTTAATTGTTATCACAGCTGACCATGGCCACGGCCTGCCCGATAACCAGGGTATTTCTAATCCTAAAAGATTCAGAATACCCATGCTTTGGGTAGGGGGCGCTTTAGCAGCAAAGGATACTGTAGTGCATAATTTTGCCAGCCAGACGGATATAGCCAACACCATTCTGGGGCAAATATCCAAACCTGATGCTGACTTCAGGTTTAGCAGAGATGTACTAGCTCCGGCTAACCATGATTTTGCTGTTTATGTTTACAATAATGGTTTTGGGTTTATTGACGGCACCAAATTGGTGGTCTATGATAATACAGGCAACAGATATATGGAAAAATCCGGCGTCAAGGATGAAAAAGACCTGGAGCTTGGCAAAGCATACATGCAAACCTTGTATAACGATTTTAATAGTAGATAAAAGACTGTGGAAAGTAAAAAGAAAATACTATTTATCGTTAACCCTAAGTCTGGCACCCGGGATAAGCGAAATATTCCAATGCTGCTAGAGAAGTACCTTGACAGCGATAAGTTTGTATACGAGACTATTTTTACCTGTTACGCCGGAGAAGCTTCTAAAATAAGCGAAACAAACCGGAATAAGTTTGACATTATTGTAGCCATTGGTGGTGACGGTACCATCAATGAAGTGGCAGGTCCTTTGACCAACAGCAATACGGTTTTGGGCATTATCCCCTGCGGATCGGGCAATGGACTGGCCAGGCACCTTAAAATCCCACGTAATATAAAAAGGGCCATACAGCTTCTTAATAAAAGATGTACCTCCACCATTGATACGATTACACTGGATGAGAAGACTTTTCTTAATGTAGCAGGGGTTGGTTTCGATGCGCATATTGCCCAGCTTTTTGCAAAGACTAAAAAAAGGGGGTTTCTCTCCTATGCAAAGCTGGCCATGAAAGAAATAAGAAGGTTCATTTCTATTGATTATCAATTGATCATTGACGGACAGGAAAGGCTTGAAAAAGCTCCGTTCCTGATATCCATAGCAAACTCAACACAGTTTGGCAACAATGCTCATATCGCTCCCAATGCACTGATAGCAGACGGGCTTATGGACGTCTGTGTATTAAGAAAGGTACCTGCATGGTATTATCCGATATTGATTTACAGAATGTTCACAGGAACATTGACAAGGTCCAAGTATTATCAGACCTGGCAGGGAAAGGAAGTGCAGATAAGATTATTAAGTGATGCCAGCGGTAAACATATGCACATAGATGGAGACCCCTACTCCATAAACAGCATTATGAAACTTAAGGTAAACCCTCTTTCTTTAAAAGTAGCTTGCCAGGCCTCAGTTTAACCGTAAAAACAACAAAACATCGATTTTTAAAGACAGCAAAATACTTAATTTTTAAGGTTTTCGTTCAAAAACGGCAACATTGCATAGTTTTCATTGTCTTTGAAAGCAAAATCCGGAACATTAACTCAGAATAATCGTTAGAAAACACTAAAAAAATTTTAGGGATGATTAACATTTCATTGAAAAGGTCTAGTTGGAATCTAAGAAAAGCTGTAAATAGAACCGTTGATGCATCTTACCTCAAACACTTTAACCAGGCAGTACTTAACCTGGAACTTAACCTTCAGGAGGAGCGAATAAAAACTACTGCCAACGTATAAACGACCAGGCAGCCATAAGCAATAAAAAACCTTTGAAATATTCTCTCAAAGGTTTCTTGTATTAATGGTATACGTTTCTAGTTTGATTTTCGCACTGAACCTCCGCTACTGCTATCCGTCTGAGATCTTTCAGGATTCCCCCTATATCTAATGCTCCCGCCACTACTGGCTCTGGCGTCAATTTCTTTGGTAGCAACCACCTTGGCTCCTCCGGCACTGCTCGCCCTTGCTTTAACACTTTCCGCCTCCAGGTCAAAGGCATCTACACCCCCTGCACTGCTTGCACTTATATCGAGATATTTCGCTTTGCCCTTAAGTTCAAGGTCTCCTGAGCTGGAAACTAATACCGTAACTTCATTCATATCAATGCTTACTTCGACATCCGCCGCACTGGAAACGTTTATCTCCAGCCGATCACCTTTAATGGTACTCTCAGAAAAAACACTGGACGCTGAGCTTGCCGATATATGATCCAGCCTGACATACGTAACATACACCTTAACCACATGATTACTATGCCGCCCGGAGGCTAAATGGATCTTAAGTCTACCGCCAGAAACATCTGTAAGCACATCATCCGGGGATATCCCCTTTGTTTCCAGCTTTACACTTTCCTTTGTACCCTCCTTCAGGTACACGTCTATTGCCTGCCCTGTCCTGATTTCATGAAACGCCCCTACGTCCCTAACCTCTGTATTCTGAGCTATTACTCCTGATAAGGTAAATGAGAAAAAAAGCAAAGCTGACAATACCAATTTCAATTTGTTCATATCATCTAAGTTTAAAACTACCCTAAAGACATATGAAAAATCTTTGGGTTGCACCAATCGAAAATAATAAACCGCGAATAGTGTATATAAAAACGGGGCTAATATACCTATTTTGTTTTTAATTGCCCTAAAGGCAAGAGCAGCATATCTTTTCTGGAACTATTGTGCCAGTTCAAAATCGTCGAATATAGTCGCCATCAGGCCGTTTGTCTAAAGGTGCTATTATGGCGCGTTATGCTAAAGGTTAAATATTTTATTGGCAGCAAATGTTTTCTTTTTGTTAACGGGTATAATAATTAATATTTTTTTTGATTATATTGGATGGAGTTATTTCATAACTTCGTACAGCAAACTTTTTGTAGATATAGATAAATAACACTTTTTAAAAAATGGTTAAGGAACAATTAAATGTACTGATTCAGTTGGCTGCTAGTGACAATCAGGTAGCGGAAAAGGAGGCTAAGTTAATCCATATGATAGGTCAGTCCAACGGAGTAACTAAAGAAGATATAGATGAGATGCTTAAAAATCCCGGGCATCCTATCGGCAACCTTAATACGCTTACTGACGATCAAAAATTTGAGCATTTATACCATGTTGTCCAGCTAATGAAAGTTGACGGACAGGTTTTTAAGAGTGAGATTGTTTTTTGTGAAGATATAGCCGCAAGGCTAGGGTACAAAAAAGGTGTGATCGGAGAGCTATCATCTAAAATATTCAGTGATCCTTCTATAACATCAGACAGAGACAGACTGAAGCAACGTGCTCAGAGGTATCTTAAATGATTAAGAGCAAAATGATATGATTAACCGGGTTCGTCCCGGTTTTTTTGTGCATAGTGATCAACAAAATCTCCATTGCATGTTAAATAGTAGCCCATGGCTTCGGCCGTAAGACAGGAATGGACAGGCAAAACTATTAAAAGGTCACCCACCTTTATTTCATCAAATATTTTGGTGCTCAGTTTCACGATTCCATGTTCCTGCGACAGACTCTTTACATAGCAACCCCTAATGGGCTCTCCCCAACCATGATCACTCCGATGGGCAATGCACCCAAATACCAATCCATCCTCCGTTTTTTCACTATCTTTTGAAAAATGGACTGCACCTCCATATATGCAAACTTCATGAACGTGTTCGTTTTTCGATACAACAGGGCACACCATGGCTACTGCAATGTCGGAATATTCGCATGATCCTATTGAGGTCTGCATTAAATCGTAAAACACAAAGTTGCCGGGGCTGATTGAATCAATACCATTAAAATCTGTCCCTACGCTACAGGTTGGCGTATCACCCATACAGATTTCGAAATCAGCAGACAAATCACTCAGGCTCTGCTTTACTGCAATTATCCTGCTTTTGGTAAGCTCAAAGACATCAAGTATCTCTGTTGTTGACCGGGCGCTGTAGGAGTGTCCGGCGTGAGTGTACACTCCCTTAAGGTAAAGCATCTCAGAGTTATTTATAGCACTGACTATTTCCCTTATAGCATCAACATCATCAAATCTCGCACCTGTTCTCCCCGCACCGGTGTCTATTTCTACGAATACTGAGACAGGGTGCGTAAGCTGCTTCTGAATAATGTTTACCACCTCCACGTTGTCAACCAAAAGATTTAGCCTGATATGTTTTGCTAATTCATTGATTAGATCAAGTTGTAAAGCATTGAGGGGAAATGCTACTGTAATCTCCTCCCAACCTGCATTTGCAAAATATTTTGCCATTCCTAAAGAAGAGACAGTAATCGTCTCAACTCCTTTTTCTTTAAACCACGCCCCAACCTTTACTGACTGGTGTGTTTTGAAATGAGGCCGAAGTTTCAGACCATTGCTCTTTACTTTGTCAAGTATCCTGTCAATATTTGCCTTACACTTTGATTCATCTAATAACAAAGTGGGTTTGACAACTTTCATCAGACTGATATTACTTGCCTGCACTATTTATTCGCGGGTGTTACGGGTAGTGATATCCGGACTTTCTCCCAGGACATATCTATGGTGTTTTCAGTAATGTCATACTGTAGTCTCTCCTGGCTTTCTTCCTCCCAGCGGGGTTGAATATTTATCCTGACCACATCATGCTTTTTATTATAATTATAAGCTCCCCAGGCTCCATGCTCTTCCCTGCTCCAGTCAGTGTTTATAATAGCCACCCAGTCTTTATTCTTATTGGGGATGAGGTAAAAACCATATTTCCCCGCGGGCACTACCACATCGCCGATTACCATATCGCCACTAAATTCAAACGAAGTGGTCTCATTGGCTCCTGCTCTCCAAACCTTGCCGTATGATTCAAGCCCTCCCCATATCTTTCGATCCTTCACACCGGGCGAACCATAATCCACACTTACCTTTACATCTCCAATTTTACCCTCAACCAGCCTTCTCGGACTGGCAATCACGGGTTTTTCCTCGTCATGTTCAATCTCCGTTGAGGCACTGTCTCTTTCTCCGGATTGATGAGAAGGTCCTCCTGAATTGCAGGCAAGTATTGCCACCATTGCAATAAATGCTATGCTTAGCCTCATGGCTCCTTTTTTAAACAACATCAGTAATTAAAATTAATTATCATCGAATATGACCAATATTTTATATAACTACAAATCAACTTTCCTGTAAACTACGTCTCCTCCTACGATTGTCATTTCAACAGTAGTCTTAAGGAGTTCCTCCTCAGGGACCGTCATTATATCCTTTGAAAAAATAGTGAAATCTGCCAGTTTTCCATACTCTATTGAACCTTTGATGTTTTCTTCAAAAGCACCATATGCAGCATCCAGGGTATAAGATCTCAGTGCTTGTTCCCTTGTCATTTTTTGCGCAGGTTCGTAGCCTCCCTCCGGTGAACCGTCAAGCGTTTTTCTACTCACACTTGCATAAAAGCATGTAATAGGATTTATGGGCTCTACAGGCACATCAGTACCATTAACTATTCTGGCTCCTGATTTCAGCAGCTCCTGCCATACATACGCTCCTTCCCTGATTCGCTTTTCTCCAAGCCTGTCTATTGCCCAGGGACGGTCTGATGACATATGAATTGCCTGCATGGCCGGTATTACTCCCAGTTCTGCAAACCTGGGAATATCATCAGGGTGAAGATGCTGTGCGTGTTCAATCCTGAACCTGTGGTCAGTGGCTGCTTCCGGGTTTTCAGCAAATGCCTTTTCATACCTGTCAAGTATTTCTTTATTAGCCCTGTCTCCTATGGCATGAGAGCATACCTGAAAACCGCTTTTCAATGCTTTTTGAGAAGTTTCATACACAAACTCCATAGGCAGCGTTTCATGACCAAAATGGCCGGGCCTGTCAGTATACTCTTTAAGTAACCATGCTCCGCGCGATCCTAAGGCCCCATCACAATTTAACTTTACAGACCTGATAGTCAATAGATAATCCGTGGTATCAATTTCAGGACCTTTTATGTACCATTCCTCAAGCAGGTCTCGCTCCCAGCCTGTAAGCATCACATACAGCCTTACTCCAAGCGTTCCTTTTTCTTTTGCCTCTTTAAATAAGGCGATATGCTCTTCGCCAACCCCAGCGTCATGAAAGCTGGTTATGCCATGAGCATGGCAGGCCTTGACGGCCATTTCAAGCGCCTGACGATCTTTTTCAGGCGTAGTCTGAGGTATGTGCCGGGCAATTAGACTCATAGCCGTTTCGTTAAATATACCAGTGGGATTACCTAATTCATCTCTGATAATCTCTCCTCCTTCAACCTCGCTGGCGGTGAGACTCTCATTGGACATCGGCAATACACCAGCCATTTCCATAGCTTTAGCATTGGCAAAACCGGCATGTCCACTGGCATGTCTCAAAAACACCGGATTATCCGGAGATACTGCACTTAGTTTCAGGTGAGTCTGGAAGCCTTTGACTAATGGGTCTGGAGCAGGTGTCCACTTGCTTTGATGCCATCCCCGGCCGGTGATCCACTGCCCCGGACGCGCCCTGGACACGGCCTCTTTAACGCGCTCAACAAGCTCATCATAACTTTTCACATCAAGTAAGTTAAGGTTAAGCTCATTATAGCCAAGCCCCATAAAATGACCGTGCCCTTCTATAAAACCTGGCGTCATAGTCCTTCCCTCCAAATCTATCACCTGTGTCGAATCTCCTTTAAGCTTTTCGGCATCCTTAACTAATCCTGCAAATATGATCTTATCACCTCTTACTGCTACAGCCTCTACCTTAGGCTGATCTAAATCCATAGTATAGATTGCACCTCCCATGATGATAGTATCAGCGATCATCTTTCCCTCCTGCCTGCTGCATGAAAAAACTGATAATAAGCTAAGTAGATAAACAACTAATATTTTCTGATTTAACTTCATAAATTTTAATTTACCTTCGGATTCGAATAGTTGGCCTTTAATTTACCATTGAATTTTCAATTTATTAACTACAAACCTCTGATATGACTTTTAAACTATTTAAACGGTCGATAATAGCTATCCTCTTTTTCATCACGTTACCCAACGGAGTACTTTATGCCCAGGAAGTTGGTCTTTCATTCTCCTACTTCCTGCCTAAAAATGGTTATTTTTCCACTCCCATTAGTCCTTTTTCGATTCGCGGACTTGGCGTTGATCTTAATCGCTACTTCGCATTGCAAACGGGAGCCTCGCTATACCGGATGAGCGGATTAAATGTGAAGGATATAGATGATTTCGAAACAAAAGACGCTATCCTGGGCCCTAATTTCACGGTTTTAATACCTGTTGAACTAGTTCTCCAGTTTGTGGGTAACACTCAGGAATTTCGCCTCAAGGGAGGTGGTTTTGGGTTTTATGGATTTGATAATAAACTAAACTACGGAAATCTTGACAAAGCAATCCGCAAATTTGAAGGATGGGATGTTGCCAACTCGGATTTCGATTTTAATCATGGCATAGGGCTTGGGTACTACTTTGGAGCAGAATACATAGTATATGTTACACGGCAGTGGGGTTTATCACTTGAGGCGAATTACTTTATTGGCGATGCCGACCTGGGCCTCAATGGCAACTACATAGGCGGAACACAAGGCGGATCACTCGTTACCAGAGAGGTGGACTATACTGATTCTAAAGTGGATTTTACCGGCCTTGAGATATCAATTGGGATATTAATTACGCAGTGATTATTCTACTGCCAGGCTTATCAAGGATTGGCTAATCATATGGTGTTTGAATTGTTAGAGCAATCAGTACAGACGAAATGGTGAGTGAAGGTTCCGGCAATGAAGGTAATTGGCGAGCTTTTGAACTTAATCCAGACCAGAAGATTTAATTACTGACTATAGCTGCTTCACCTACGCCGGTAATTTCTATTTCTGTCCGTCTGTTGATCTCTCTTCCATCTTTTTCATCATCATTTGATACGAGAGGACGCTCTTCTCCAAAACCTTTGGCTGATAGTCTGCCTGAATCAACTCCATTTGCGATGAGGTAGTCTACCACTGCCTGAGCTCTCTTTTTTGACAGCACTTTGTTATACACTGCGTTACCTACGTTATCCGTATGTCCATTGATTTGTACCTGCAAAAGTGCGTTTTCCGAGAGTAGCTCTTTGATGCCGTCAAGCTCCGCCAGCGACTCGGTTCTCAGATCCGATTTACCTATATCAAAAAAGATATTTTTAAGCACCACTTTTGATCCCACCTTAGCTTTTTGAAGGATAATGTGGGTATCTATTTCCTGAAATTCATGGAATGCAGGTAAGTCAAAATTTATGGAATTGAAAAGGTACCCAAGCTTGCTGGTAGATACTCCATAGTTTCCTCCATGTGGTATGATCAGTTCAAATTCCCCGGTATTGGGATCAGAGGTGAGTTCTGCCAGCATAGTGTTGGTCTCGTTATTCATCAATCTAAGCCTTGCATACAATGGTTTGGCGGTAGCGGCATCAATTACTTTTCCCTTTAAGATGGTTACAACCTTCAAATCCTTTTGCATCTTCACAAGGTTTTCATCATAATATTTGACTGTTGCTTTTTCTTCCACTTTAACTACTTCATCGCTAACATCTACCGGAACGGCCGGGCTTGTGGTGGCTACAATGTCTTCCAACTCGGTTTCTGCCTCCGCTATGATCTCCTCAGCGACAATCTCTTCGTATTTAGGCTTCTCTTTTGGCTTTAGAGCTTTTTCCATATCTATGGAGTAAATATCAGCCATACCCTCACCCTCGGGCCGTAATGATGCATAATAGGCCCTTTTACGGTCAGGGGTTATTACAAAATAGTTATCATTAAATACGGTGTTGACCGGGTATCCCATATTAACCGGTTCCTGAAAAACACCATCTTTGATCTCACTATAGAAAATATCGTGACTGCCCATTCCCAGGTGCCCGTTGGAACCAAAATAGAGTGTTTTCCCATCAGGGTGGATATAAGGGGCATCTTCTCCATGGGGAGTATTGATAACCGGCCCCAAATTTACAGCCTCTCCCCATTCTCCGTTTTCATCGAGTTCACTTTTATAAATATCCAGGTCGCCCATTCCACCGGCTCTGTCACTGGTGAAATAAAGTGTTTTTCCATCAGCCGTTATTGAGGCCGCCGTTTCCCAGAAAAATGTATTAATGTGATCATTCAATGGGTCTGGTTTTGTCCATTCACCGTCAACATATTTTGACACATAAATATCCCCTCCTCCTTTTTCATAATATAAAAACAGCATTTTACCATCGGGTGATATGGATGCAGCAGCATCATGAAACCTTATATTGACCCCCTCTCCTATCTTATCGGGCATACTCCATATGCCTTCTACCAGGTGAGACACATAGATATCTTCATAATATGTACCGTCACTAAGTCTCAGGCCTCCGGTGGATCCGGGTCTGTTAGATGTAAGCACCATAGACTTCCCGTCATTATAAATTAGAGGGGTGTAATCATTGAACCTGGAATTGATATTTTTGCCCATATTTTCAACTTCCGCATTTAATGGGTTGCGAATGAGCGAATCGGCGAAGTTGCACTCGCTGATCTTATAGTCGGCCACATCAGCCCTTTTTTTATTCCTTTCTTTGTATCGGGTAAAAGCAGCTCTGGCATCATTAAAACGATGATGATATTGGTAAGCCATTCCGAGATAATATTCCACCTCAGAATCTATGCGTGGGTTAAGCTTATAAACCTTCTCAATGTATTTGAGTGCCTCTTTTTTATCATTTCCGGCCAGGTAAGCCAGGCCGAGCCGATATGTAGCTTTGGCATTACCCGGCTTCTGTCGTATGGCTTTCTGAAAATTTATTGCAGCACGGTGATAATCACCCATTTTATAATAACGGTTTGCCTTCTTGTAATAATCTTTAAAGCTTTGTGCACAAAGAATACTACTAAAGCAAAACAATATGGCCGTTATGATGATCTTCACCCCTCTCATTATCATGTAATATTACATTGATACAATAGTCAAAGCCAACTGTCTATGGTCATCAAATAATATAAAAATTTATAAGCGCCTGCCAATTCAGGAACTAGCGGGCGCAAAATAGAAAAATTGGCTTACTTTATCAAATAAGATCAGCCCAGTGTTGTCTCAGGAAGTTAAAATATAACTTTTGTCTGTAAAAAGATCCCTTTTCTAAAATACAGCTATTCTATAAATCACTGGTTTTCAACTTATAATGAATTGCATAAATAAATAACACAAGATAAGCCAAAACCACTCCCACAGCAGACATACTTACAAAATCCTGGATTTCCTGGAACCAATATTTTGCAAATGGAAATTCGATAAGGTTGTTGATGGCATGCAGAGGAAAATATTCGGTAATAAAGACAAATGACTCAGGTATATAAGCTGATATGGCATATTCAATTGGTGTATATAGTAATAGTATGAATATTGTGAGTGCTGACCTTTTTAGTAAAACTGTAAGTAAAAAAGCAAATACCATATAAGTAAACAGATCCAGAAAATAAGCCGGCACGAACTCGATGCCTACGAATACATCGGCAAAACTCAAATCCGGCGTATAGATCATACCAGTAAGCAAACCGGTAACAAAAACAAAAAGCGTTGAACCCAGACTTAAAAGCAGGATTGTAAAAAGTTTTGATTTTATAAAATCAATCCTGCTCATACCATCTATAATGTTCTGCCTGATGGTTTTATAACTGTACTCGTTAGAAATAGAGATAATCACAACGATGGCGAGGAATATCTTAAGAAATGTATAAACATAGGTGATATTTTGCCAGATATCAGGAAAATGAAGTATGGGAATCCTCATAGGGTCAAAGCCTTCAAACTCTGCCCCTTTTATTTTCAACCACTTTAAAAATTCCATTACAGACACCGGAATGCTGAAGATCAACAATCCATACATAATATTCAATACCCAAAATGCTCTGTAATTCGTTAGCTTTTTGAGGTCAATTCGTAATAGTCTAAGCATTATCTGATTCGGCTAAAAGTTCCAGGAATTGTTTTTCCAGACTCTTTCTCTGAGTCAAAAGGTGAGATATTGTAATCCCTTTACTGAAAAGGTAAGCGTTAAGGTCTGATGCATGGGTTCCATCTGCCAGGGTCACTACGAATTTGCCGCTGTCTTCTACCACTTTTGAGGCTTTGCTATAAGCCTCCAGCACCCCCCGAAAATCTTGGGCATCACTCATTACCTCTACTGATTCCACGCCTTTATTTACATCCTCTACACTGCCTGAATATAAAAGTGTGCCCCGTTTTAATACACAAAAATGGGTACATACCTTCTGAACTTCGTCTAACAGGTGACTGGCCAGTATAATTGTCTTGCCCTCTTTGGCTATCTGCCTGATCAGTTCCCTGATCTCGGCTATACCCTGAGGGTCCAGCCCGTTGGTAGGTTCATCAAGGATCATCACCTCAGGGTCGCATAGCAGCGCAGAAGCTATAGATAAGCGCTGTTTCATGCCAAGTGAATAGGTTCTGAACTTATCAAAACGCCTCTCGTATAATTCAACCTTTTGCAGAACCCTGTCGATATTTTCTATTGGGGCACCTTTGATTTCGGCTACTATTTCAAGGTTTTTCACTGCCGACAAATAAGGGTAAAATATCGGTGTTTCCAGGATAGCCCCGATCTTTTTTCTCACTTCCTTACCCGGAGGCAGTCCAAACCAACTGAAGGTACCGCTCGTTTTGTTGATTACATCCAATAATATACCGAGTGTAGTTGTCTTTCCGCTACCGTTCGGCCCCAGTATGCCAAATACGTTTCCGCGCTGTACCTCAAGAGATAAATTTTTAACCGCTGTTATACGCCCGTAGTGCTTGGTAAGGTTATCTATTTTTAAAACTGTATCCAATGTAGTCTATTTACTTAAAAAATTACAGGTCCCTCGTCATTCTAAGATACGTATGAAACCAGCTTCTATACAGAAGAAATGAAAAGGGGTTTAGCATACTGCTAAATGGAGAATTATCCTGATAAGTTAGTTGATATCCTGAACTTTTGAAATGAGATTAGCCAGTTTATTCAATGGAACCGAGCCAATGATGTCCAGAATAGAAAAGCTCTCTGCATCGCTCATTAGAAGTACGAGTCCTGTGGTAACACCATCTTCTTCCTGAATATAGACATTGATATTCATACCCTCATGGCTCATCGTCATCAGGTCTTCAAAGTCTTCGTCATGGTATTTATCTGCCATGTTTTTAAAATCGACGTCCGTGAGGTTATTTTCTTTCTTACTCACACGGATAAACTTCATTTTATCTATGTCTTTGATCAATGCTTCAAACTCTTTATTATCTTCCTGATTGAGCATGTGCAAAGTATTGTTGTAGAAGAAAAGTGTAAATGCATCATCGTACTTTTCGGCAAATGCCCTGGTAGTTTTGCTCTGACCGGATGCTGAAACCGCAAGGGCCACACAAACCACTATGAGTATAGTTGATAACTTTTTCATAATTACGTCTCTTTAATCATTTGAACCCTCCCTAAAATAACAAAATCCCCTGGCTCTGACAATGTAAATATTTCAGTACCAGGGGATTTATTAATTCGTGTATTACTCCCAGTTTTTATGATTTTTAGCCAAATAGGCCAGGTCTTTCATTTCCAGGGTTCCGTTAATACTCATCACCATAAACTCCTCATCTTCTTTCATAATTACCAGCATATTCTTAACCTGCGAATCAGTGCCCTGAGTCATGAAATACATGCGGTTGCTACCTTCTTTTACAGTCATGAGTTCTTCGTATTTTTCCTTCTTGAGTGCACTCCTCATATCATCCATAGATTTGCTGTCAAATCCTGACTTGTGCATGGGTATTGCCAATATTTCCATAGATTGAATCCCTTTTGCTATTCTGGCAATGGTCTTTGCATCTTCATCCCCCTCATCATAGGAAGCGATGGAACCTATAAGTTCAAAAAGGCTGCCATTAAGTGAGACTACTTTTGCATCACGGTCATCCTTGTATTTGTTTTGAAAGTCCTGTACTGTTTTGCTTTGTGCCCAGCTAAAGCTTACAGTACCAACAAGTACTAATGCTACGATTAACTTTTTCATAATTTAAATTTATTTTGAGTTTTACCTTTATTTAGTTTGAGTTTCTATTTGTCCTTTTTATTACCGTCCAACTTTTCAAGCCCCTCAAGGCCATCAATATCCATCGCCTTTGAAATTTTGGAAATCTGCTTAAGATCAATCTCTCCAAAAAGTGTCAGGATGAAGAATTCGTTATTTCCCCCCATGACCATAAGTAGCTCGCTGATCTTACCGTCTTTTTCTTTGATCATGAACTTCATGTCTTTGTCTTCATCTCTTACGGACATCAGCTCATCATATTCACTTTTTGGAATCAGCGAGAAAGCTTCTTTGTATAGTTCCTTTCCCTTGGTGGTATTCTCTTTAGCAAGTATTTTTAATCCCTTCAGTTTGCTAATGGCATCCATCACCTCCTGATCTTCCTTGCTGTCCATCTCCAGATTAGTAAACAAGCCAAACATACGACTGGTAACTGATACATGCGTAAAATCAGTATCGCTCTCATATTTGCTAAAAAATTTGCTGATGGCATCCTGCGCATTCAGATGAACAGTGATCATCATGCCGACGATCAATACTATTACCTTTTTCATTTTTATATATTTAAAGTGCTTCTGTCTCTTTTATTTTTTCCTGGGCTTCGTTAAACACGCCCACTTTCTGGACTTCTTTTCTCCCTTTGTTGAAGTTTTTGGAAATCAGCATCAGCGCCTTTTTCGTTTCTTCAAAAGCCTCTTTCGGGTCTTCAAAGGTATCTGCAATATAAGGGTCCATTTTATCCTTTTTATCAAGGTATTCTTCTCTTACGAAGTAGCCGGCTGTAACCAGTATGAGGGCTACTGCTGCCACTTTAGCTATATCGTAAAACATACTAACAACTTTACCCTTACCGCCGGTCTGCAGACTCTGCTGATCTGCCTCTATCCTGGCAAGTATTTGCTCGTCAAACAGACCATCCAAACTGCCTTTTTCCCTTTCATTTTCGTAGTACCTGAACAGCGGGGCAACTGACTGCCACCTGGCAGGTACACTTTCCGAATTGAAAAACTTTTTCAGTTCTTTCTCCTCATCAAGCGTGGTCTCGCAATCCCAATACTTAGCCAACAACTGCTCTATCCTATCCAAGTCCATATGCGTTGATATTTAATAAACTTTCTTTTACCGCTTTTCGCGCTCTAAACAGGTTTACTTTCACCTGATTCATATCTATATCCAGAATATCACTGATCTCTTTGTAACTATATCCTTCCACATCTCTCAGTTGAATTATCTGACGTTGTTTTTCCGGTAGTGCTTCTATGAAGCTGCCGATGTTCTTCATCATATCACTCATTTCTGCTGTACGGTAAGGCGTTTCACTTTCTCCGCTGCTTATGTCAAAGCCTTCTTTTATCGGATCAGTATATTTACTGTGCCTGGATTTTAGCCTGTCAAGAGAAACATTTCGTGTTATTCTCATACACCAGGCTTCCATGTTCTCCAACTGATCCATGTCTGCTCTTTTATTCCAGACTTTGATCAGTACTTCCTGAACAACATCCCTTGCATCATCCTCGTTTTTGAGGAACCTCAGTGCAAAGCGGTAAAGCTTATCTTTAACTGGTAATACCCGGGTTTTAAACTGTTCCAAACTCATGATTCAATGGCAAGACGACACGACCAAGCGAATGTTACAGGGGTTAATGATTTTTTTCCTGTTCCTTAGCTCACTGCTCTAGTTTACAGGTTCACTATTTTCAGCCTGGTTTAAGATCACTCTTAATTTACCATATTTTTTGCAACTGGCTTTTCCAAATTATCAACTGGCAAATTATTTCCTTATCATATGGATGGAAAACCATCCCAAAACAAAAATAATGAGCCCCATAACTGCCCAAAGCCAGGCCTTATTTACAAAAAGCGGACCGGTTGCATCTATTGGTCCTTTGGTTATAATTTCTTCCTCTCCCACTGCCAGGGCAGGCAGGTCTTTCGGAATATTATTGGTGAAGTTAACAATGTCATAGTTCGGGGTGGCAGAACGATCATTACCATAGGCTAATACATAGGTAGCGAGTTCAGTAAATCTGGCATGTAGCTCATATACATTTCCTTTCACTAGAAAACTATCGGTATGTAAAGGATTATTATCGAAATTGTGGATCGTGATTTTTACTTTATCTGTAAACACGCTGCGAAATTTCAACTCATTATTTTCCAGGGAACTAAGCGTGCCGTTATAGGCCGTCCTGTATCGTTCTTTCCAGCCGTTAGGGGTTTTTATGCTGTCATACAGATATTCTACGATAACAGGCCTGTAAAAATCAAATTCGTCAGAAACATGAATTTTTATCTGTGCCACAGGCACAACACCTCCCATATCCAGCATTATCTCCGTCTGTTTTTTTTCATTATTCTCTGTGCTTTCCGTATTTTGAATATTGTGTGTTACATACTCTCCGGGGTTAAATACTTCTTCTGTAAGTCGTGCCGAATTCAGCACTGGCACCGTACCATTTTCAGGGATAAATAAGCGGAGATACTGGTATTGCACTACCGGAAAAGAAAGGGAGTTGAAAGTATAATGTGTTTGGGCATTTTTAATCGACAAAACTCTGGATTCTTTCAATATTACATACCATTCTTTTTGATCCTGACTACCCTCCAGGTTAACGTATCTGTCATAATTATCACCCTGAAAATCTAACTCAATATGGTTAATGCCTGCAGATGTGGGTACTTCAAAAGTATAATAGTAGCCTTTGCTATTATGTACTGTATTAATCAGGTTAAACTGAACCTGTTGTCTTGTATAAACATCATCAGTTACGCGAAGTACATAAGGTGCCTCAAGCGTATCATGTGAGGTAGTGATGCCATAAATTCTCAGGTCTGATAAGCCTGCGGATACTTTTCCGAATATGTCAGTGGGTAATACCACTTTGTGCCATGTATCAGACACTTCTCCCAGTGCCCGCTTATATTTATAATTTTTCATTTGGCAAAAGCAGAAACCAGATACAAAAGTGATCAAAAAAATTGCCAGAAGACTAATTCTGAATCTCATCGGAAATAACATGTTTGTATTTATTATATAGAAAAGAAATTAAGAGCAGTAAAACCCCTAACGAAACCAGTACAATGGTTTTACCGATGGTATCCAATGCGGCCAGGTCGTATAGAAAAAGTTTAATCAATGTAACTCCAAAAAGGGCAATAGCAGCGATACGCAAGTACTTTTGCCGTTTAATAATACCTAATATGATAAGCAATACTGCATAAAGTCCCCATAAAATACTTAACCCTAACTTATACGATTGTGTAGAGCCTGCCAGATCCATCCCACTGATCAATTCACTGCTTATTACCCAAAGTATAGTGATATGTAAAATAAGATAGAAAGCCCTCTTAAAGTCTGCCGCTGTAAAGAATGATTTCATATAACTATAGATGGAGAACATCAGCAATGCTACGAATGCAAAGCTTACATAGCGTATCCCAATATAAAAAGGTCCGCGGCTATAGTACTCAGCCAGTGACTGATCAATATAAAACTCCCTTAACTCACTTAAGGCAAGTAGCCCCTGCGTTAAAAATACTAGCAGCACGAAAAGGTTAAATACAATGTTGATGTATGCCAGCACCTTATTTCTCACTTTCCTGATATTGGTCAATGATAGTACGGACAGAAAGAGCATGGTGTAATTAAGTACCCATATGCTTTTAAAAAACTCCAGAGCAAAATTTCGTTGATAGATTTCAGCCTGTACCTCCGAATCCATAAAGAGCTGGTCCCAGTAGTTGGCTATTTCAATCTGAAAAGCGTTATAAAGCGTAATCAGAAATATCGCCGGTATAACGTAACGAATAATTTTAAAGACCCCTCTTTTATCTGTAAAATTTTCCTGCAACGGTACTCTGGCGTTCAGATAAGTTATAAACCCAAAGGCTCCTGCAAATAATATTGAGGTGAGGAAATTAATATTCCATAGAAATGCAGTTCTTACACCTGAATCATCGTAATAGTAGTTCTCATAATTTTCTGACCAGTCATGAAGCAGGCTGACAAACGCCAGCGCCATGAGTGGGTATGACAGTTTTTCATAGATGGGTACATTTTTGCTTCTGCCTATCCAGAAAAGCAGTGTAGCCTCACCTACCCACAGTAAAGTGACCCAATTTCCGTCCAGCTGTACTGGTACCGAAATAGTAACAAAAACCATAACCAGCCCTACTGCCATATAAAAGAGGTTCTTATCAGCCTGCTGTTTGCGATAAATAACATAACTCACCATAGCATGTATTACGCCATTACCCAAACTGAAGAGTCCTACCAAATGCTTGCCTACCTCAGTACTTTGTAAGGTATCAAAACCAAAAGCATAGAATATAAAAGAATTGAGGAGAAGCAGCACCACGTCACCTTTTCCATACTTCTCTTTCCTGATAAGCTTATATGACAGGAATGCGATATAGAAAATAATAAAATAAATGCTGAGGAAAATAAATGCCAGGCTGAAATATTCCTGAGTGTACCTATCCAGGTACCATACGCTATAAATAAGCCACGTCAGGACAAATGCGGCATAGTAAAGTGATTTCCAGTATTTCTTAATGGCCACAAGGAGGATACCTGAATTGATAATGGCTATGTAGGCAAATAAAGCACCGGCTTTACCGGAACCATCGCTTAACAGAAAGGGTACTGCGTATGCGCCCACCAAACCAATATGTGCAATAACCGGCCGATTATACTGTAGTGCTGCAAATACAGTAAATGCGGTAAATACTACCATCAGCACAAAGGCCACCGATTGAGGGAAGAGCTCATAAAACGAGTACGCCGCAAAAGTGATGAAATACATAATAGCCATAGCTCCACTCAGCAATACAGCGCTAAAGTTTTCATACTTTGGTTTTAGTTTAAAGGCTAAAGCTAAAAGCCCTCCGCCAATGAGATATCCCAAAATGATCCTGGTTAACGGACTAATCAGCTGGTTATCAATTGCATATTTAGCCCCAACCGCCACACCAAAAACAGTAATGGCTATACCAATTTTACTGATCAGGTTTTCACCGATAAATTTCTCAAAATCTGATTTCGCATTGGGCAAAGCCTTGCTTATGGCAGCTTGACTAATACTTACCTTTTTCTTTTCCTCCGCAGCTGCCTTCACTGGTTCAGTGGCAGGTTTTGGAGATGTTAACTCTGCTACGAAAGGCCGCTCTTCCTTTGGAGCATGCGTTCCTTTCAATTTGTATATTTCTGATCGCAATTGATCTATTTCAGTCTTGAATTGTTGCTGACGAAACAAAAGCGTTTCCAGTTTTTCAAGGAGCTCATCAATTTTTTCCTGGTTATCCGGCATAAATTATTGGTAAAAGAGTAACTCTAAAGGTTATTGCAATAATTACTCTATCCCTGAAATATAATAAAATGATTTTAAATTGATAGGATTTGAAGCTGCAGGTTATAGCTATACCCTGAGCACATTGTTGTCAACAATTACAAAAACCCGATCTCCTTCTTTAGGCTTGATCTTATATAAACCTGTAAATTCACCGAATGCAGGTAATAAAGCCTGTTTATCTCCAAAATAGAAGCACGGCAACTTTACGCCCTGACGCCCCCTGCCCCGCAATTGCACACCAGGATGAATATGACCAGCAAAGTTATAATACCCTTCTGGCACCTCTTCCAAAGGTTCATGCGACATCATAAAAGTATCCATCTCTAAGGGCTTTTTGTGTATGATCAATTGATGTTTTACGTATTGGTAATCACTCATGATGTCATGATTGCCCATAACCAGCTCAAAGGATATGGCTGGGAAATACTTAAGAACCTGTCCGAACACTTCCCATTCAGGGTTATAATGACTATGAAACAGATCTCCCATAAACAGCACACGCTCGGGCTTTAGCTGTTGTAGCAATGTTATCAAGCGCTCAATATTTTGATCATTAGGACTGTGTGGCACGGCTATCCCCGACCTGCGAAAGTGGTTAACCTTGCCTAGGTGCAGATCTGAGATCAGAAGAACCCCTTTGGCCTTCCATAAAACTGCTTTTTCGGGATAAAGTGAAAATGTATTGTCGCGTATTGTAACTTCTTCAACCACTGAGCCTACCTTAAGTCCGATAATTTGAAGGAAGCAAAGTAATCTAAAAGAAGCGTATCGAACAATTTGCCTTAAAGGTTTTTAGCAACAGCAATGCTATTTTATATTTTGCTCAATAACCGCCTTAAGCTGGTGTACAGGTACTACACCGGATTGTCTCCATTTAACCTGACCTTTTTTGAACAGGATCAATGTAGGGACTCCGCGCACGCCATATGCCGATGCTGCCTGCTGATTTTTGTCTACATCAATTTTAATGATCCTGGCTTTATTTCCGATATCTGCTTTTAATTCATCCAGCATAGGGGCCATCATTTTACATGGCCCACACCAGGTAGCATGAAAATCGACTAAAACAGGTTGATCTCCATTAATTAATTCCTGAAATTTTGACATAATCTTTTAATTTAAAACCTGCTTTTGTAGCGTTCAAAATCCGTTCCTCCACCGAAAACTATGCTAAAATGACATACACAAAATTAATTTAATCAAATTGAAGCTGCATGCGCTTCACCCTGTCTACCAATTTCTCAGAACTAAGCTTTTCTCTCAGCCGGTCAACCATTATAGGGAAAGCAAATGGAGTAGGCTTATCCGGTTCTGTAATAATGATTTTTTGCTTATTTATACGCTGTAGTGCCTTTCTCATTCTCGCCTCTTCCAACTGAAATTCCATAACTTCTTCATAGGCCTGCAATAAAAGCAGGTTGTGTGATTCATAATCATTAAAGACATCAAAAAACAGCTGTGAGGAAGATTGCAAATGCCGGTCCTTCACCTGGTGTCCCGGATACCCTTTAAACACAAGCCCGGAGATTGCTGCTATATCACGAAACCGCCTGCGGGCCATTTCCACGCTGTTGATACTGGCCTGAATATCCTGCCAAAGATTATCAGCAGATAGTACATCGGTTTCTATGGCTTCATAAAGCGGTATTTCCTGGTCTGACAGAAGTTCAAAACCGTAGTCATTCATGGCTATGCTGAACGTAATGGGGGTAATCTTTGCGATGCGGTGGGCAAGCAGTGCTGCCATGCCTTCGTGAACGGCTCTGCCCTCGAAAGGGTACATCAGTACATGATAACCATCCGTGCTCTCAAAATACTCTATCAGAAACTCATTTTTAGCAGGCAGGTGAGATCTTTTCTTCTGAAGCCCCATCAGCGGCTGAAGAAACCTGAGTTCTATATCATGATTAAAGTCCTTGAGTGTGATTTCGTGAAGCTTTTTTCTGAGCACCACAGACATTTGTGATGATAAAGGCATACGCCCTCCTTGCCAGGAAGGCACCGCTTTGGCTTTCTTTTTGGTATTTCTGACCTGTACTACCATATCCTTAATGCGCACCAGCTCCAGGTTACGGCCGGCAAACCAGAAGACATCCCCGGGGTTAAGCCTGGCAATAAAAGACTCTTCTATAGTGCCTATATATTTTCCGCTTACAAATTTCACCTGCAGGGACGAATCACTTACTATGGTGCCAATGGAAAGCCTGTGCCTCATGGCTATACGCCTGTTCGTAACTTTATAAACGCCATCGTCTACTTCTACTTTTCTGAATTCATCATAGGCTGTCAATGCCGCTCCTCCTGTAGATATAAAACTGAGTAGCCACCGCCACTCTTCTGCGGTAATACTGCTGTAGCAAAACGTACCTTTGACTTCTGAAAAAATCTCATCTGGCTTAAAGCCATCAGAAACTGCCAGTGTAACCAGGTATTGAACCAAAACATCAAATGATCGAAGATATGGCACCCTGTCTTCTACTACTCCATTGGCGATGGCATCCCGTAAAGCAGCCGCTTCTATAAGCTCGAGAGAATGCGTAGGCACAAAATATATCTTGCTCAGCGCCCCCGGCCGGTGGCCGCTGCGTCCTGCACGTTGCATAAAGCGGGCAACTCCTTTGGGACTTCCTATTTGAATGATAGTTTCTACAGGCCTGAAATCCACACCAAGGTCAAGGCTGGATGTACATACCACAGCTTTGAGTTGCTCATTATGCAAAGCTTCTTCAACCCAATCCCTAAGCTCCCGGCTGATTGAACCGTGGTGCATAGCCATAATACCCGCGAGATCAGGTGCCCTCTCCAATAATTTCTGATACCATATCTCAGCAAATGATCGGGTATTGGTAAAAATCAGAGTGCTCTTACTCTGTTTTATGATAGGTATTACTTTATCAATGAGGTTTGTTCCGAGGTGCCCTGCCCAAGGCAGCTTTTCAACGGTATCAGGTAAAACTGACTCTACCTCAATCTCTTTTTTGATGTCAGACCTGATTACTTTGTATTTATCCCTTTGCAGTGAAGAACCTAATAGCGCCTGTAAAGCTTCATCCATATTACCAATGGTTGCTGATATGCCCCAAATCTTAAGCTTGGGGCATATGGTTTTGAGCCTGGATAATGCCAGTTCCATTTGAACACCTCTCTTTGAGCCCATAAGCTCATGCCATTCATCGCAAACCACGGTCCTGAGATTTTTAAAAAACTTCTCATATCCTTTCTGTGCCAGCATCAGTTGCAAACTTTCCGGAGTGGTGATCATAAATTCCGGAGGGTTCTTTTTCATTTTCTCCCTTTCCGAAGCAGAAGTATCTCCTGTACGCAATTTTACCTGCCAATCAATTCCCAGGCCTTCCACCGCTTTTTGAGCTGAATTACTGATCTCTTTTGCCAGTGCCTTTATAGGCGTGATCCAGATGGCCCTTAACCCTATGCTTTTATTTGCCGGGGGTGACTTCAACTTCTGCTGCTCACGTATATACTCCATCAAAACCGGCATGACGAGAGAATAAGTTTTACCACTACCGGTAGGTGCATTCACCAGTCCATGATATCCCTGAAGATAAGCCTGCCATGCCTCTTCCTGAAAAGTAAAGGGTTTCCATTCTTTTTGAGCGAACCATTGGTGGACTGGCGTGAGCAAATCAGAGTTCATCATACTTCTAAAATACATCACTGAAAGAATAATTTAAATTTTAATTTATGTAGTCAACTACATTTTTCTTATATTTACGTAGTTAACTACATATTATGCAAAAGGATTTTATAAAAGAATTGGGTTATCTGTCATTAGCATCCCGATTAAAACGAATCAGCGATGGTATGATTCATAGCGGAAGACAAATGTACAAGAGTCTCAATATTGACATCGAACCCAATTGGTATCTGGTTTTTAAATTACTTGAAAAGTATGAAAGCCTGTCTGTTACCGACATTGCCGATAAACTTCAATTTTCTCATCCTTCTGTTATTACAATCATCAATAAAATGACTCAGGCTGGCTATCTTCAATCTGAGCCATGCCCGACTGACGGCCGTCGCCAGTGGATAGCCATGACTCAAAAAGCAAAGACTCTGCTCCCTGAATATCAAATGTTGTGGACAGCAGGAACCAAAGGGATTGAGAATATGCTGAAGGGCACCAACTTCCTGGCGCTGCTTGATCATTTAGAAGCAGAACTATCACGGCAAAGCTTTATGGAAAGAACATTAAACGAGCTTGATAATGAAAAAAAATAAATCTCTGGATTATCCCCTCGGAGAATTCTCTGAATTACTGCAAAAAACCGGTGACATCATCATTGACCGGTACCATGATCTGGACGCAGCCAAAGCCTATAGCGGGCTTACTCCAAAGGAAGTAGAGTCATGGTTCAACGAGTCCGTTCCTGAAAATGGCATGGACGCAAGGCTTCTACTCAACCAGGTAAAGGAAAAGGTAGTGGACACTGCCACTTTAAATATTGGCACTAATATGTATGCTTATGTGATGGCAGGCGGCACACAGGTCTCAGTGCTTGCTGAAATGCTGGTAGCAGCTATTAACCAGAATGTAGGAAAGTGGCATCTCGCCCCGGTTATGAGTGAGCTCGAAAAACGAGTTGTTCAATGGGGAGGGCAATTTATCGGATACGATGCTAAAGCTGGTGGCGTACTTGTCAGTGGTGGCTCGGCTGCCAATCTAACCGGTCTTACCGTGGCCAGAAACATTATGTTCGAAAAGGATAATATCAGGAAATACGGCACGTTTGGTCTGAAGCCCTTCACGGTATATGCCTCAGATGAAACGCACGGTTGCATTGATAAAAGTATTGAACTTTTGGGTATCGGCACTGATAATTTTAAGAAGATAAAATCACTGAGTGATTTCACCATAGATCTACAGTCACTTGAAAATCAAATCGGTAAAGATATTCAGGACGGTAAAAGACCATTTTGCATTATTGGCAATGCCGGCACCGTCAATACCGGAGCGATTGACCCTCTGGATAAGCTGGCTGCCATTGCTAATAAATATGATATGTGGTTTCATGTGGATGGAGCTTACGGAGGTCTGGCAGCCTCTATTGAAAGCCTGAAGGAAAAATTCAAAGGGCTTGATTTAGCTAATTCCGTCGCCATTGATTTTCATAAATGGCTATATCAGCCTTTTGAGGCCGGATGCACCCTTGTAAAGGACTGGACCGATCTTAACAGAACTTTTTACAAGAGAGCGGCCTATCTGGACACTGACTCAAAAACTGACAACAGGTTTGACTTCAATGAGCATCACTTTCAACTTTCAAGAAGTGCCAAAGCACTAAAAATATGGATGAGTTTCAAAGCTTATGGGTCTCTTGCCATCAAAACCTGTATTCATAAGGATATCCTCCTTACCAAATATCTGGCCGATCAAATTAAAAATTCCAATAATTTTGCGCTTTGTAACAATCCCGATCTTTCGGTTGTCTGTTTTCGATATCTGCCGGGGGATAAAAGCTTAAATCAATCCATGGTAGACGAGCTTAACAAGAGGATTATACCTGAACTGGAAGCAGATGGCCGGGTTTTTATTACCGGAACCACACTCAATAATCGTCCGGTTATAAGGGCATGTCTTATCAATCACAGGCTACAAAAAGAGAATGTAGATTTTCTGATGAAGGTAATCAGGGAAGTGGGCACAAAAGTCACAAGCAAATTAACAGTAATAAACTAAAAGATGACTAACGAATTAATTATCAGGTCTGCAAAACCAAATGACGAAGACCAGATATGGAATATTATAAGCCGGGTAATAAAATCCGGTGACACCTACGCGTTTGACCCTGACTCATCAAGAGAGGAGATGATGGCTTACTGGATGAAAAAGGCAAAATATACCTATGTGGCTGAATACAAAAATGAGGTTGCAGGCACTTTCTTTATTACTGACAACCAGCCCGGTTTAGGGTCGCATGTAGCCAATGCAGGATATATGATACATCCGGGCTGCAGAGGGATTGGGTTAGGAAGAAAATTGGGGCAATTCTCCATTAAAGAAGCGCAAAGACTTGGTTATGCCGCCCTGCAATTTAATTTTGTGGTAAAGTCCAACACTATTGCACTTAATCTTTGGAAAAGCCTTGGATTTCAAATTGTGGGAGAAATCCCAAATGCCTATCGTCATCAGCAATTAGGGCTAACCAATGTATATATTTTACATAGAGAACTTTAAAAATCTTCCAATAATTTAATAATCTTATAATAAGCTACACGCCAGCATTTTCTATTGAATTATTCCTGAATTCAATATGATCAGCAACCTCTTCACCTATGATTTCTTAGTTATAATTATTAACTTATAAGGAGCCGGAAATCGCGGGCTTGCTTAATTTGGAATGGATATTGGATATTCGGCAAAACCATCTATCAAATTTTGTCACCAATCTCTATCGATATGAATTTAAAGGCTACAATAACATTTATGCTGTTCGTTGTCAGTACGATCTGCATATCCCAGGTTAAAGAAAAATGGAACGCCTCACTACAGGGAAATATCCAATGGCAACAGGTAACTCCGGCAGGCCATTTTTTGATTGGAACCTCATTAGCCCTCACATCAGTGAACCCAGAAACCGGCAAAATACTGTGGGAGTTGCAGCAGTTTGGAGGTATCTCCCAGGATGGCATACAGCAGGTAGGATCTTCCCCACTGATTTCGGTTAACAGCAATGGTGATATCTACATGATCGATCCATTCTCAGGTGAGCTTAAATTTGACTCCAAAAAAGCGGGGATTGCTGAAATTCTGGATGATTATGTTCTTTATAAAACTAACGGGATTTTAATTGCCGGAAAAGATGCTTCCAATAAACCTGCCATGGTATTTGCCAACCTGGCTGATGGCTCAATAGCCTGGAAGTTGAGTGATGATTACGGCAGGGTAGTAAGTGTTAATGAGCTAAGTGCAAATGAACTACTCATTGTTACCTTATTCAATAATTATAAGGTTAACGCCAGGTCGGGAGAGGTCATCTGGAGGAATGATGTCTCCGAAGCGAATAAGCAATTGGAAAAACTAGGTGCTTTCGGAGGCCTGATGAAACAAGTAGCTACCCAACAGGCAGAGGGAATGGATTTTAATGTTAAGTTTTACAAGCATCCAAAGATGGACGTTTTTTATATCGGGTCTGAGCAAAAAAGGGAGTCTTCCATGAGTAGCTCGTCGTCAACTCCTACTGTATCCTACCAATCGGTATTCTATGCCTACAACATGAACGACGGGGCCCGCATTTGGGAAAATCCGCTGGAAGTTGACGGACGATTAAGTCACCTTTTCTTCCATGATCTGGGGCTTTTGATATTACCTGATGATGGCTCCAACACCAAGATCAACTTATATAGCCACAAAACTCAGGAAGGTGCCTGGGGCAAAAAGGGAAAAGGCGTCAAAGTGAAGGGAGGTATATATGATTATATTCCTGTTGGTAACGGTCTTTTACTTATCTCAAGAAGTGGAGATAAAAATTACCTGACATTTCTGGATACTAACCTGGGTATACTGACTTTTGAAAAGCCGGTAAAAATTGATGGAGAGGTAGTACGTACTGAAAAGATTAATAATGGTGTATTCTTTGTAACTACTGAGGAGGCTAATGTGCTTAATACCTCTACTGGTGAACTTTTACTTGACAAATCCATAACCACATTACCGTCGTTGGTGGATAGCAAAGATGATAAGTTCTATATTTTTGACATTAAGGAGGATAAGCTAAAAATACTGGACAAGTCCAGCAGCTCTGTCAGCAACTTATCAGGTATAGAGCGAAAATTCGAGGGCAAAGAGTCACCTACAGGACTGGAAGTTAGAAGTAACGGTATTTTTATTCACTCAGAGCAGAATGTTGCACTATTTGATTTTTCGGGAAATTTAAAATATCAAAGTTATTATGAAGCTCCCCGGGAACCCGGGCTGAAAAGAGCACTGCTTTATGCTCAGGCCATACGGGCTGCATATATCGGGGCCAGTGCATATGCAGCTTCCGGTGTTTATCAATCGGCTGCTCCTCAGATCAAACAGGACGATGCTTTGGCTGGTGCCATGGTTGAAGGTATAGGTCAGGTCTATGGTGAGTTGGGCGATGCTGCTTCTGATTTTGCTAAAAAATCCTTTAAGCAGGCCAGTGCACGTTTTAAGGCTTCTACACAGGCACGCGATTTTATGGTGATCTTATCGAAACGGGAAGGCAACAAAAATGCTTTGCTAAAAGTGAATAAAAACACGGGGCAGGTTGATGCATATATTGACCTCGGCAAGGAAAAAACACCTAACTATGCGATGGACGACGTTACAGGGCAGGTATTTTACCAGACTGGATCAAATACAATAGCAGGTTATCAATTAGACTAGAAAGGGCAATGAAGCCGCTGCCTTAATATTTACAGGAAGCAGCTACAATCCCTTTAACTTATCTCCTACCAACAAGTAAGTACTGTAGTTTAATACAAACTGTAACATGTAAGCGCACACCAGCACCAGTATCAGTTTAAGAAACTGAACGGCTTTCCTTACCTTGAAAAAAGAAAAATAAACCCAAACATTATAGATCAGGGTAACAGCGCTGTAAACTGCAATCACTACTTCTTTTGTGGAGGGCATAAGTGCAATTAGTGGAAATATTAATAACAGCATGACAAGCTGCTGCGCCGTGATGTAAATATTCAATACCAGGTTTTCAGTATAATTATGCCTGCTTTCTATAAAAAAAAGCCATGAGAATAGAGCAAAGACCGGAACAGCTATAATATTGATGACAGTGGCATATTCCTCTGCAAAGGACAGAAAGGCTGCAAGCTTTTCAACCGGCAGCATTTGCAATACAGGACCTGGCCTTTCACTCAGAAAAAGATCAAAGCGCATGGAAATAAATGTGGCGATCGCTCCGATGAGTAAAAGGTATTTTACAGGTACGTATAAGCTTACGCGCTTACCTTCCAAATAGTCTCTTATTGCCACACCAGGCTCAATGAAGAGTTTCTTGACGGTATAAAAAAGTCCCTTTTCAATATCCAAAGATGAAAAGAGGGTCTCTTTTACAAAGTAAATGAAATCAAACCGTCTTATACCGGCACTTTGCCCGCACCTATTACAAAATGCCCCTTCAAAATTATTGCTGCAATTCTTACAAATCATGGCTGCCAATATACGAAGAAGCTATTTTGAACGGCACCTGGTCAATTTGAAAAATACCGGAAACACCTATTAATATATACCTTCTCCTTCCTTGATCTGCTGAAATTGCACACAGACTAAGATGGAGAAGGATTAATTGATATAAAGCCTTGAGCACACAGAGGCTAAAAAGTTGGATGCATCGGTTTATTTGCCAGTATACCTTCTATTTTCTCCATCACCTCCGGTGTCAGTTTTTCCCGGGCTTCAATAGCTTTGAGGTTTTCCTGCAATTGCTCTTTTTTTGATGCCCCAAGAATAACTGTACTTACCTGGTCATTTTTAAGGCACCATGCCAAAGCCATCAAAGTCATACTCATGCCAAGCTCTTTGGCCAGCACTGTAAGCTTCTTCACTTTGGCCAGGTTCTCCTCTGCCAGCGACCGGTCTTTCAACCATTCCAATCCCTCTATTCCCAGCCTGGTGCCCTCCGGAAATCCATCATTATACTTACCGGTAAGTACTCCGCTGGCAAGTGGTGACCATATGGTGGTTCCCAGTCCTACAGTTTTATAAATTTGTGAGTATTCCACTTCCACTTTGTTGCGCACAAACATGTTGTACTGCGGCTGCTCCATTGCAGGGCCGATAAGGTTATATTGCCTGGCTACCATATGGGCTTCCATGATCTCCTGGGCACTCCATTCAGACGTTCCCCAATAAAGCACCTTTCCTTGCTGGATAAGGTTGTGCATTGCCCATACGGTTTCTTCAATTGGAGTTTGTTTGTCAGGACGGTGGCAAAAATAAAGATCCAGATAATCAACCTTTAATCTTTTCAAAGCCTGATGACAAGCCTCCACCACATGCTTTCGGTTGAGTCCTACCTGGGTGGGTTTCAGGTTTTTCATACCCTGATCCGCTCCAAAAAAAACCTTGCTCGAGACAATATAGCTATCCCTCCTCCAGCCTTTCTTTTTGAGCACTTCCCCCATCACTTCTTCCGACTTGCCTCCTGCATAGGCTTCAGCATTATCAAAAAAATTAATTCCGTTATCGTAAGCCTCTGTCATCAGATCCTCTGCGGTATTATCCCCCACCTGCTTTCCAAAGGTGAGCCACGATCCTAATGATAATCTGCTTACTTGCAGTCCTGATTTTCCTAGTCTTTTATATTCCATTTTTTGGTTTTTGGTTGCTGATTTGCTTCGTTTTTGGTGAATGTTCAATTGTTGTTGAACGCGGATCAGAGGCTTTGGTTACTGCTTTGTAAAACATTTGAAATGAAAATTTTGAATGCTTTACAATTTAATCATGCTTGAAAGCCTTAGACCATGGCTTGAAAACTCAACCGTAAACATCAAGTAATTGCTGAAGGTCAGCCAGCGTGTTAGCTTCGTCCTTATGTTTATCTTTTCGCCATCGTTTTATCCTGGGAAATCTCAGAGCAATACCTGATTTATGTCTCGTGGATTTGTTAATCCCTTCAAAAGCAATTTCAAACACCAGTTCAGGCGTTACGCTCCTGACTGGGCCAAACCGATCGATAGTGTTCTTTTTAACAAACCTGTCAACCTCCCTGATCTCGTCATCGGTGAGTCCTGAATATGCTTTGGTGAATGGCACCAGTTGGTCATCATTCCAGACGGCAAAGGTGTAGTCGGTATATAGGTTTGCCCTGCGACCGTGGCCACGCATAGCATAGATCATAACGGCATCAATGGTCAGCGGATCAACCTTCCACTTCCACCAGTCACCTTTCTTACGCCCGGTTTGATAAACAGAGTCTTTTCTCTTCAGCATAATACCTTCACTATAAAACGCCCTCGACCGCTCCCTTTCATCTGCCAACTGCTGCCACGAATTAAACTCAACCACCTCTGACAGCTGCAGTACCCCGCCAGTACTGGTGCCCTTCACTATTTCCTCCAAAGTCGTCCTCCTGTGCTGCATAGTCCGGTTTCGGATATCTTTCCCTTGCCACTCAATAAGGTCATAAGCTTTAAACACTACAGGGGACTTTTTAAGGATATTGCTTGTGAGATTCTTTCTGCCTATCCTGGTCTGTAGCACACTGAAAGGTAAAGGCTGTCCATTGCTAAATGGCAATATTTCTCCATCGAGTACAGTTCCGTCAGGTAATTGATCCCTGAACACTTCATATTCCGGATACTTGTCGGTGACTAACTCCTCTCCCCTCGACCACACATAAAGTTGTCCGTTTCTTACTATTACCTGTCCTCTTATTCCATCCCACTTTCTTTCGGCCATCCACTCTTCCGGCTCCCCTATATCATAGGGATCATTAAGGGCATAGGCAAGATAGAAGGGGTACGGTCTGGAGAAATCCTCCCCTTTATCAGCAGAAAGCACCAACTCATCAAAGGTAGTAGTCTCGGGCGTCCAGTTACCCATAAGCCGGTGGGCCAGCATATTTTCCTCAATGCCAGTATGTTTAGCCAGGGCCCTGACCATCAGTTTTTGGGATACCCCCATCCGAAACCCTCCGGTGATCAGCTTATTAAAAACAAATCGTTCCGTAGAGGATAACGAAGCCCAGGCTTGCTTAAGCTTTTCCTTCTTTTTATCTTCACCCAGGCCATCCAATGACATAATATACTTAATCCAATAAGTCAAAGAGTGATCAGTATGGGCCTGCCTTTCGGGCAATATCAAAGCGATGGTTTCTGCCAGGTCGCCTGCCACATGATATGACTCCTCAAAAAGCCAATAGGGTATGTTACCAAACTCTGCTGCCCATAACTTCAGAAAGTTAGTGTTTACTGTTCTTTTAGGTCTTTTATGAGATAAAAGTGCAATAGTCCAGAGCTTATCTTCGGATGAGGCCTTCTCAAAGTATCGCACCAAAGCATCGATCCTTACAAGTGTCCTGGTCGTTTGGTCCAGATGTGTAAACAACTCTGCAAAATTCTTCATGGTGCTTTACCGTCTCCTTCCTGTCTGGAATCTTTTTCTACCCCTTCACCAATCTCTTCAAGTTCTCCTTCAAACTGGGTTTCAACCCTTGCGGCCTCGATACCTTTGTCATTGAGCCACCGGCTAAATGTAGTTGTATAACCGTGTGTAACAAATACACGCTCAGCTTCGGATGCCTCCACTGCTTGGTTCAACCCATCCCAGTCGGCATGATCTGATAACGGAAAGCCCCTGTCAACAGACCGCCGCCTTCTTGCTCCCCTAAGCCGCATCCAGCCGGAAGCGGCTCCCACACTATATGGCAGAAATTTTTTCATCCACGGAGAGCCTAATGCTGCGGGTGTAGCCACTACCAGGCCTCCCTCAAAATGGCCTTTACCCATTTCTGGTGTCACTCTTATGGTGGGTTTCAGGTCCACTCCCTGCTTCCTGATTATTTCGTTGACATTTTCAATGGCTCCATGAGTAAAGATGCTGCCAATGGATTCATCCAGTCCATGAATTAAACGCTGGGCTTTACCTAGTGCATAGCCGGTAAGTATGGTAACCTTGCCCTGCTCCTTGTTTTGTCTCCACCATGCGTTAATATCATTAAATATTTCTGCTTGTGAAGGCCACGAGTATATCGGAAGCCCAAAGGTAGACTCAGTAATGAATGTATGACACTTTACGGGCTCGAAGGGTTCTGACAAACCATCATCTTCAATTTTATAGTCTCCTGACACAACCCAGATCTCTCCTTTGTATTCTACTCTGATCTGAGCAGAACCTATAATATGACCGGCAGGATGGAAAGAGAAGTTTACACCATTGATAGTAGTAACCTGCCCGTACTTCACCGTTTGGATGTTAATATTTTCACCCAAACGGCACTTAATGACTGGCATTGCCGATTCGGTGCTTAAATAGTATTGATGCCCCCACCTGCTATGATCAGCATGGCCGTGCGTGATCAGCGCTTTACGCACTGGTTTCCATGGGTCAATGTAAACATCTGTTTTGGGGCAATAAATGCCCTTTTCAGTAAATTCCAATAACATATTCGGGATATAAACAAGTCTGCCCGCTCAAGGTTCTGCTGCCACTGCCATAGTGCAGCCTTTAACCAACTGTTACTACCATAAATATAGTTAATTGGAGATTATTAAACGCCTTTTTATAAGCTCACCTTCCGATTGGTAATGCAGAATATACATACCTGAAACAAGGCTACCCGTAGAGAATGTTGCCACTCCATTCTGCACAACGGTTGGGCTAATATTGAAGGGCAGTCCTCTCATATCATAAAGTTCAAATTTATGTATTTCGCTATCCGACAACGCTACCTTAAAATATGAAGAAGCCGGATTGGGGTAGAGCGAAAAGGCCGGGGATTCCTCCTCCCCGCATGCTTCCATAGTTTCCGCAGTAGCATATCGAATTTCCGATAGTCGATCGTAAGTCTTCTGGCCTGGGCATTCGGTGCTGCACCCATCCCGATGTCCGGCGATTACAGGCAGAGAGGCATTTAGCGGATGGGAATTCTGGCCAAAAGGGTCAAGGTTATCTTTGTCAGATTTCCATGCCAGCAGTCGGTCCAGAGCTGCCAGCGTTTCTTCTGACGGAGGTATCTCTGTATAGGTTCCCATCAGGCATATACCCATTGTAGTACTATTCTTGCCACAAAAATGGGCCCCGATAACTTTGTCCTGCTCTCCACTCCCGGGGTCCCTTCCTTTAAAAATGGTACCATCTGGGGCTATAAGGTAGTTATAACCAATATCGGACCACCCGTTACCCTGCGTATGGTAAATGTAAATATTGCGTACTACATCAGCGTAGTTGTCAGCTTCGTTAGAAGTAGCAGAGTGGTGGATGATGATATTTTCAGTAACTGTAAATGACCTGTTGTAAGAAGGCTCCGGTAGTCCCGCTCTCCACACACTCTGATCTACCATCACCGGCATGCTGCATTCATCTTGCTGCTGGTTTAAGCGTGGTATATCCAAAGCGCCTTTCACACTTCCGGCATTTATAATTACAACCTCGATGTTGCCATTCATATTGCCGGTAAAGAGTTCAAAATGAGTAATAGAAATATCAAAAATCAGCAAATTTGTTGATTTATCCTTTTCCTGGTAATGCTCATCCGGAGTAAGAGAATACACCTTACTACCTGTTGCTACATATGCTTCTCCAAGAGTACCCTCATACTTTATGGCAATGCCCGTAGCTTCAAATCCGGCAAACGCCCTGGTTTGTTGAGGGCCTACTGTAGTTTGCAAAATACGGGTATTGGATCCGGCCTTTCGCCACTGTTCCTGCTGTGCATTTCCTGTTGATAAAATAAATAACGAAACCAGTACCCATAAATATTTCCTCATGCTGTTTCTCCAATATCTAATTTAATACCTATTCTGTATTAGTTGGTTGCCCATATTGCAGTTGCACAACCTTTGCCTTACCAATTGCTAAGTAAGACACTATGTACAAATTATCGTAGTCTGATTCGTCCAATTGCCTGTATTTATCTTCGCCCAGCAGCATATTAAGGATAGCTGGTGTGGTATTCGAGTGCCCTGAAATGAGTAGTGTCTTTCCCCGGCTCTCCTCTATGGTCTGTACCATATCTTCAAGTTTGAACGGGTTGTATTCTATTACTTCCAAATTTCTATTTTTCACTATGGGCTCTACAGTTAATCGGGTTCTTTTAAAAGGTGTTGAATACACCCTATCAATATCAACTGTCTGAAGGATATCAGCCAGAGCTTCGGCACGCTCCTCTCCCTGCTCGGTCAATACAGGATCTCCTTCTTTATCAAAGGCCTTTTCCGCATGCCTGATCAGGATCAGAGTGGTAATCTCATCATCCTGTCCATAGACATAGCTACAAAAAAGTATGACGACCAAACTAAGCATGTATTTTCTCATGGGGCAATATTTTTAGTGCAGAGATTTTATCATCAGATATTAAGCAATGGGCAGGTTTTCAACTTTCATATGGCTTGCAACGAGTCATCTAGTCTATCTTATGCCTCTTCTTAATATCATCAGGAACATTACAGTCTTGCCATTCCCGGGTATCGGTCAGGTGAAATATCTTCCAGCCATTTTCTGATTTAAATAAATGAAAGGCATCCACACCGCAGTGGCTGAATTTATCGCCAGCATAAAAAGCATATTTGGTCCACACCTGCGCCAGATTTCCATCTATTCTTATTTCAGTATCCCAAATGGGTTCATCCCACACCACATCATGCGGAGAACCAATTGCATCAAGAAAGCCCTTAAGCGTCCCTTTATGAAGAACCGGCTTCCCTTCTTTATTAGTAAGTGTGGTATAAAAATCCACATCGTCATAAAACACAGTATGCACCATAGCACTATCTCCTGCCCGTACCCCTTCAAATAATCTCTCCACAACATCCAGTATGGCATTTTCTTCGGCACTATGCTCCTGTGCGACCAACTCTGCGCAAAACACAAGGCACAACATTATACAGGCTATTCCCCTTTTCATGCTCAATCGGTTTAAATTAACATCTCAAGTACATTTATTCATTCAAGATAATTACTACTTGTAAATGTTTGAAACCTTATTATTTAAGCGGTGGAAATATGACTTCCGGTTATCGATTATAATGTTAACTTTATAATATAAAGTGATTGGTAAATATGAAAAAACACCTTTTGTTAACAATAGTCTGCATGCTTTCGGCCTTATCGCTGAATGCCCAGGCATTGGATAGTCTTGAGGAAAAGTTAACCACAGCTGAGGGAGATGAGAAAGTAAATACCTTGAATGAACTGTTCATTATTTACAACCAACTTAACCCGGCCAAAGCGCTGGAGTATGCAAAAAGCGCCATGGAGCTGGCAACAGAGATAGAATATTTGAAAGGTAAAGCTGCCGCTCTTAACAATATGGGCATCATTTATAAAAATCAGGGGATATATGATAAAGCGCTGGAATATTATATAGAATCGCTACGTATCTCAGACGAGATCAACGATAGGGAAGGTCTGGCCGCTACCATGAATAATATTGGAACTGTTTATTCCCTAAAAGGAATATACGATAAAGCCCTAATTTATTTCATAGAGTCATATGAGGCTTTTAAGGAGCTTAAAGATGACCAGAAGTTGATAGGCACCCTCAATAATATAGGAAATGCCTACAGTGATAAGGGACGTGAAGACAAAGCACTGGAGTATTTTTCCGAAGCTATTAATTTATCACAGAGCCTGGGCCAACTCAACAGTAGTTCTGATCCTCTAAATAATATAGGAAACATATACTTCTACAGAGAAGAATATGGCCAGGCCCTTGAGTACTACAACAAATCACTGGAGGTGGAAATAAGCAATAAAAATCTTCTGGGACAGGCATTGGCTTATTCCAACCTCGGCTCGGCCTACCTGGAGCTGGGAGATATGAAAATGGCTGAAGAGCATCAGAATAAGGCAAGAGAGATAGCTGTAAAAATACATGCAAACCCCATATTAAAGCTTATTTATCAGGGCTTGTCAAATATCTACTACCGTAAGGGTGATTATAAAAAGGCTTATGATTTCCGCCTGCTCTACGATGAGATCAAGGATAACATTCAAAATGAAGAAGGCAACAGAAGACTGGCTCAACTGGAAATTGCCTTTGAGCTCCAACAAAAAGAAAAAGAACTTGAACTGCTAAAGCAAGAAAGGGAAATACAAGACCTGCAGGTAGAAAACAGCAGGATAGTTATACTACTTGGCCTTATGGGAACTATTATGTTTATAGGAGCAGGATTTGTTATCTTCAAACTCAGAAAAATAAAGCGATTATAATTCATGACCAGAGAAAAAGCCCGGGAAATACTGGAAAGTATGACCAAAGGAGAAAGTCTTCTGCGCCATGCCCGCAGTGTAGAAATAGTAATGGAGCGTTATGCCCGTAAGCTGGGTGAAGATCCGGAAGAATGGGGTAATACAGGTCTGCTTCATGATGCCGACTATGAGGCTTACCCCGAAGAGCACCCCAACAGAATTGTCGATCAACTGCGTGAACTTGGTGAGGGTAAAATGGCGCATGCCATATCTGCCCATTACACTAAGTGGAGCGTACCTTATGAAAACAATCTGGACAAGGCTTTGCTGGCCTGCGATGAGCTTACCGGCTTCATCATAGCCTGCTGCCATGTACGCCCGGAAGGTATCGACAGCCTGACCGGTAAATCAGTCATCAAGAAACTAAAACAGAAAAGCTTTGCGGCAAAGGTTGAGCGCGATGAGGTTTACAAGGGCGTAGAACTATTTGAAGTTGACCTGAAGGAACATATCGATTTTATCATCGACGCGCTAAAAGGACATAAGGAAGAGTTGGGGATTTGAATCGCTATGTACTAGAATATGTTAACTATATCGTTCTTGCCGACTACCTCTTATCGTTCACTCAAATATCCGACATGTTCATCAAGAGGTATGTTGCTTTTCACAAAGTTTCCACTTCCTCTGGCTATCTCTTTGCCTTTTTCATTATAAAGTACAGCCTCCGCTACAAATGATTTTCTGGAGTTTGATACCACACGCCCTTCGGCTCTTATCTCTCCATAAACCACGGGTCTTAACAGGTAAATATTAAAGGATGTGGTGAGTACAAAGACATCGTCAACCAAAGAGTTGACCGCAAAGAAAGCGGCATCATCAAGCATTTTGAAATAAACAGAGCCATGCACTGCATTTGCCGCATGAAAGTATTTTGTATCGCTCTTTATTTTAACTTCGGCATACCCCTCGGCAATGCTGATTTCAGGTTTGTAGTATTTATTAATAGGAGCTTCATGAATGTACATCCACTCCAGTTTTTTATAATGTTCTTCGTCAGGCATAATGCTAAAATATCCTTAATAACGTAAAGTAATTAATCTTATGATAATTAATCCAAGTTACTTTCTCTTTAATAAAGAATGATTAAATTTGGCTTCGATTAAAGTAACCGCTGAAAATTTGAATTATCATGGAACAATACATTGGAGACGGAGCAAGCTTATTTATTACCATAGTGGCATGTCTGGCAGGTTTTGGGGCTGCAATTGGAATGCTTGACTTTATGAAAACAAACAAAGAAGAGCCTAAGGAAGAATAATATATAAAGGTCGTTATTAAACAAAAAAGGCATGAATGAAATCATTCATGCCTTTTTTGTACAGGTACTGAGATTATTAAGCAATCTCAACCAACTCTATATCAAAAATAAGATCCTTACCGGCCAGAGGATGGTTAGCATCAATTTCAATAGTGTCAGTTTCCACTTTAGTAACTACTACAGGGATAGACTGTCCGTTGGGCTGCTGCATAGCCAGCTGCTGTCCTACTTCAGGTTTCAGGTCAGCAGGCAGCTGAGCTTTAGGAACTTCCACCACCATTTCATCATTTCTTTCACCATAAGCCTCGCCTGAAGGAATATTAGCAGTTTTTGTGTCTCCTACTTTCATTCCTGTTACAGCTTTATCAAATCCGGCTATCATCATACCGGCTCCCAGTTCAAATTCCAAAGGTTCTCTATTCTCTGAAGAATCAAATACAGATCCGTCATTCAATTTACCCGTGTAGTGTACTTTTACTCTGTCGCCTTTTTTTGCTTCAGACATAAATAAAATATTTAATAATAATTTATAATCAATCCTTGACTTTCAAGGATGTGCAAAGTTACGGAATCGCGCCCTAATAAAAAATTTTGAAGCATTTGTGTACCTTTTTGTACCTTCCGCATTATGTAAGTAATTCATTTCCAAAACAATGTTTGTGTGGTTCCGTCTGCAGCGGAAAAACATTGTGAAGGCGGATAATATCCGGCCACTGAGCCGAAGACAGCTGGCCGGATATTTTTAAAATACTCTTAATGATCGTAAATTATAGTAATGCTTACCTATACCACAAACATCGCACTAGCGACAAAAAACCTAATAGACCTTATATTCAAGGTCTTCTATGACCAGGTCAGCACATCTGTTTATCATAAAAGCGAAGAAGAAATCCTGACGGAGTACAACATCATTAAAGAATGTCAGAAAAACCCGGAATATTTTGCGCCTTTATATAGAAAGTACTACGACCAGGTCTTCATGTTTATTTTTAAAAGGGTTGACCACATTGAAATTGCAGCAGATATTACCTCCAGGGTGTTCTTAAAATGCCTTAAAAACATAGGCAGGTATAAGTACCAGGGGGTACCTTTCTCCGCATGGCTTTACAAAATAGCCATTAATGAAGTTAACATGTTCTTCCGGCAACAAAGCAAAATGGAACGAACGGTAAGCCTGGATCATCAGGATATGCACCAGCTTTTTGAAGAAATTAATTACCAGGAAGTTGAAATAGACCCTGAGGTACTCATAACCGTATTGCTTGAACAGCTGGATGAAAAAGAAATTCAGTTTATTGAACTAAGGTTTTTCAAAAACAGGTCATTTAAAGAAATCGGGTATTTATTGGGCATCTCAGAAACCAATGCTAAGGTAAAAACCTACCGCATACTCAAAAAACTCAAGAAGATTTCGAAACAGGTTAACTATAACGATTAAAATCCAATGGCAAAAATTAAGGTAAAAATTAACGCTCCGGCCCCGTCTATAGAAACCATTCACCAGTACCGTAACTTCAACCGTTTCATGGACCAGTATAAAAAGTACTATTCCACCATCGGAATCAGGGACATGCTTTATAATGACAGGAAAAAGCTGGTCTTCATTGTAATTATTATTCTGTTTCTAATGTTGCTTTTGTTCGTAGACGACCTGCATGGTACAGAATCGGAAAAACATGAAAAATCTAAAATCGAACGGCTGGATTAGGGCAGGTCTTTTCATGCTGCTTTTTGCAATCACGCAGAAAATTGTACTCGCCCAATATATTGAGTCACATGAAGTTTACGCCATTAATGCAGGTGATTCTACACTATCTGAAAAATTTATAGAAGCAATTTGCCTGGCTGCCCGTACAAAGTCAGGCTCAGATCGTCCGGGGCTTCCCTCCCACCTTGAGGCATTGATCATACTTGCCGCCGGCACCGGATACCATGATGCCGACCAGTCTCAAAAAAGCCTGAGATGGCACCGAAAATTTGGTAATAGTTGCTATTGCTCCGGTTCCTGCAAATTTCCTGAAGGCAATATTCTCCGACAGGTTGTTCATGCTGACTTTCGGGAGTTTGCCAACATTGTAGGCCCAAACAACAGGCTTTCTCTTGACTTACTTCAACCCGATGCCACTGATGGGTTAAACATTTTCGAATATATTAATAAGGAACGCATAGATATAGAGGCCAGCCATAACGACAAAAGGTTTGAATTTCAACAGGATGAAAGATGGAAAAACCTCATGTTTTTTTACTTCCTCTTTTCAGAATACAGGGTAGTGCTAATGCGTCAGATGGAGGAAGGGCAATAATCATAAAATTTGTCATATAGTGATCTCATGTATTACAACCTCCAATATGTAACTTAGCTACTTCTTATACCATCAATGATGTTTTATGTCCCTTTTATATGCCCTTGATATTATAGGTACTTTTGTTTTCGCGATCAGTGGTATCCGGCTGGCCGCAAAAAAGAAGATGGATCTGTTCGGCGCACTGGTTATTGGTTTTGTTACCGCGGTTGGTGGGGGTACCACAAGAGATGTTCTGCTGGGAAGTTATCCGGTAGCCTGGGTACAGGATATCAACCTGCCACTTACCATCGCTCTGGCCGTGCCTTTCACTTTTATTTTCAGAAAATACATTGTTAACCTCAAGAGAACTTTCTTTGTTTTTGATACTATCGGTATCGCACTGTTTACCATAAGTGGAATGCAAAAGGCATTATCTACTGATATTCATCCTGCACTCGCTATCGTAATGGGTATGGTATCCGCGGTTATGGGTGGTGTAATACGGGATATCCTCTGCAATGAGATTCCGTTGATTTTCAGAAAGGAGATTTATGCCACTGCTTGCCTGGCCGGTGGTTTTGTATTCTTCCTCCTCGACTATTATACCGGGCTTACGGAAAATATTATTTATCTGATTACTACTGTGGTAATTATCGTTATCAGGGTGGTATCTATAAAGTATGACCTATCTATGCCCAAAATGAAGGATGCCCCCACAGAACAGGACGATTAGTTTATACTCGACTCGAAAGTTTTTTCCCACTCTGCCCAGGCAGTGTTTTTATAGTGGTCTCCTCCAATGTATTTAATTATTTTTTCAAACTGCTCGGGCTTCTGATATCCCGGCATAGGCTGGATCATATTAAAATCTTCATCTAAGAAAACGACTGTTGGGTAGCTGAGTTTATTATTGAGAAGGGAGGCTGCTAATTGATGATAACCTCTTCGTCCTGATTCTACATACTTGAAGGTATGCCCTCTGAATTCAATATCCTCAGTTTGTTCGGCATCAAGCTTTACAGGGTAATAATTTTCATTCAGGTATTTTGCTATTTCGGGCTGACTAAAAGTATTTTTATCCATTACTTTACACCAGCCACACCAATCTGTATATACATCTATAAAAATTTTCTTTTTTTCCGTTTTAGATTTTTCAACGGCCTCTTCAAAGCTCATCCATTTTACAGGACTATTCGCAGCAGGCTTTTTTACTTTCTTTTCCGGCATGAATGCCGAATTACCCAAAAAGACCAGTATAATAGCCAACGGAAATATAATTAATGCTCCTTTTCTCATAATTCTAAAGATATACGTCTAAAACGCCATTCAAGTTAAAATAATTTCAATTCAAATACTACTTATCACCACGCATTACTGTCCGAATATGCCCTAATATATGCTGATAATCATCAGGATGGAACCACGAAATTTCCGGGTCCCTGCCAAACCATGTCATTTGTCGCTTAGCGTAGCGCCGTGAGTTGCGTTTCAATAACCGTACCGCTTCATCATGATCATATGCTCCTTCAAGAAAATCGAATATTTCCTTATATCCAACGGTTTGCAGTGCATAATGATCTTTGTAAGGATGCAGCTGCCGGGCTTCATCAAAGAGGCCTTGAGCGATCATCTGATCCATTCTTTGATTGATACGAGCGTAAAGCTCCTCTCTGGGTCTCTCCAGGCCAATCTTTATTACTTCAAAACTCCGCTGCTTTTTGCTGTTTTTCCGGAGTTCGGAGTATTTTTCTCCCGTACCTATGCAAACTTCAAGCGCCCGGGTTATCCGCTGGGGGTTTTTACGGTCCACCACCTCATAATATTCCGGGTCAAGCTTCCTCAGTTCCTCTGCCAAAGCCTCGAGCCCCTCCTTAGCCAGCCTCTGATTAAGCTCATCCCTTATAGCAAGACTCACCCCCGGTATATCAGCCATACCTTCTGTAACGGCATTAATGTACAGCCCCGAACCACCCGTCATGATAAGACAATCCCTAACGAGGAGCAATTCCTCTATTTTTTGTAAAGCTTCCCTTTCGAAGTCTCCTGCATTAAATTTATCGTGGATTGAATGGGAGTTAACGAAATGGTGAGTCACCTGCTGAAGTTCCTTTTCGCTTGGTTTTGCCGTACCAATTTCCATTTCCCTGAAAAATTGCCGCGAATCGGCAGATATAATCTCGGTATCCAACGCTCCGGCAATATCTATGCACAAACTGGTTTTCCCCACAGCAGTTGGCCCTACAATAACTATCAAAAACTTCATCAAAAGTGGTTTTGAGCAAATTTACCATTTATAAAATGACTATACCAAAACAGCAGGAAGTGAATCTCGATTAACTATTATTTGTTATCTTCACGAGGAAATGAAGGATAGAACGAAAAAAGCTGAAGACCTCGTTGTTAAGGTAAATGAGCTGAAAGAAAAGCTCTTTGCCGAAAAGAACAAGAATTCTTTCACCAATTCAATTTTAGAAGGTGGCACTTTAATTATCTGGGCAGTAAATAACGAATTTGAACTCATCTCCTTCAATCAAAATTATTTCAATTTCTTTCTTCAGGAAAACCCGGGTATTAAGGTTGGGTATGAAGAAAGAGGTGTCGTAAAAATTGCCAACTCCGATACTTTTTGGAAACAAAAATATAAACGTGCACTAACAGGCCGCTCTCACAACTTTGAGATCATGCTCAAAATCGAAGGCGAGGAGCAATGGAAAGAGGTCTTCTTAAATCCTATTTACGATACCCGCGGTGAAATCACCGGTGTTTCGGGGCTGGCTTATGACATCACTGAGAAAATGCAGTCCCGGATCGCTCTCATGAAGAGTGAAGAAAAATTCAGAAATATTTTTGAGTCGTTTCAGGATCTGTATTTCAGATGTGATTTCAATGGTAAATTAACGATGCTTAGCCCTTCGGTAAGTGACATCATGGGATACACTGAAGGTGAGCTACTGGGCAAACATGTTACCAATTTTTACCTTTATAATATTCAGACCAAGTTTCTGATCAGGAAACTGGCGCAGGAAAAGCGTGTCAGGAATTTTGAAGCCAGCGTCATTCATAAGTCGGGAAAAATCATTCCATGTATTTGTAATGTGAGGGTTATTCAGGATGAGCGAGGGCGCTTAAAGCATGTTGAAGGTGTAGCAAGGGATATCACCGAACTTAAACAAACCAACCAGGAACTACAAAGGTCAAAAGAGCTGGCCGAAAAGTCGCTTAAAATAAAAGAACGTTTTCTGGCAAATATGAGCCATGAGATAAGGACTCCTCTCAATGGCATAATAGGCATGATTCACCTTTTGGATGAAACTCAGCTGGATCCCAAACAAAAAAAGCATATCCGCACAGTCAAAAGTTCGGCTGATATTTTATTGAATATTCTTAACGACCTGCTCGACCTCTCCAAGATTGAAGCTGGAAAAATGGAACTGAAACACGTCCCCACTAGCACTGAAGCCATATTTGAAAAACTGACCTTGCTTTATCGGCAGCAAGCTAATGACAACCAGATCAATCTTAATTTTGTAAAAGGTGACAATATTCCCGAGTACATAGAAGTTGATGAAACCAAATTGATTCAGGTATATTCCAATCTCATTTCCAACGCCGTTAAATTCACCCAGCCTGGAGGTATGGTTACAGTCAGCCTCGAAATATATAAGAGAAAGAAAAGTGGCACCATACTAATGGAAGGGTATGTCAAAGACTCTGGTATTGGTATATCAAAAGCAGATCAAAGAAAACTATTTTCAAGCTTTACACAGCTTGACAGTTCGAGCAAAAAAAGTTATAAAGGTACTGGCTTAGGGCTGTACATTTCCCGCAAGATTGTAAGCTTGTTCAATGGAAAGATTGGTATTAAGTCCACTGAGGGTAAAGGAAGTAAGTTTTGGTTTACTTTCGAAACCATAGAAGTGGAAAAACCTGAAGAAGCTACTCGGCCAGCTACCAAAATTTCAAGATTAGACCATTCGCCAACCGTGCTGGTGGTGGATGACAATAATGTTAACCTTGATCTGGCTTACGAGATACTTAAAAATGCAGGTTGCAGGGTAACTACTGCATCAAGTGGCGAGAAAGCTCTGGTTCTATGCAAAGAGTTGTGCTACGACCTAATATTGATGGACATTCAAATGCCAGATATGGATGGTATAGAAGCCACTAAACAAATAAGAAAACAATGCAAAAAGCAAACGCCACCCATAATAGCCATGACTGCCTACTCCATGAAAGGCGATGAAGCGAAATATCTTGCTATTGGAATGGACGACTACATAGCTAAGCCGATCAATCCTACAATCTTAATCCAAAAAGTAAACCAGTGGACATCTGATGCAGCCGACGAAACAGAGGTACAAAAAGAAAAGAACGATAAACATCAGACAATTAACCAAAACACCTTAGATTTACTTAAACAATATGCCGGAGAAGAAGCCGTACAGGAAGCTTTGGATGAGTTTAACGAAGAGTGCCGTATGCAGATCAGGGACAGTGCCAAAATGTTTGAAAGCAAAAACATTAAGGAAGTTTTAGATATTTTACATACATTGAAAGGCAATGCGGGTACGCTCGGAGTTGAAAAAATGGCCTTCCAGGCCGCAAAAATGGAAGACGAATTAAAAGAAAAAAATTATTCTAATTTTGTCGGGGATTTACAGTTTCTTAAGTCCCTTCATGATGAATTTATTAAAGAAACTAAAAAGGTTGGACCAAAAACAAACTAAATAGAATGGCAAAGAAAATCTTACTTGCGGATGATAGCCCGGTAATACAAACCTTGTCAAAAAAAATATTCCAGGGGCAAGGGTATGATTTTAAAGGTATAAAAACAGGAACGCGTGTTCTTGATGAAATCGAGAACAATGATTATGATGTTATTATACTGGACATTATACTGCCTGGTGCTGATGGCATGGAACTCGCCAAAAAGATCAGAGGTTTAAAGGACAAGAAAAAAGCAGAAATGCCAATAATTGCCATATCAGGCAACTACAAAAATTATTCAAAATCAGATTTTGACGAAGCAGGTATTAACGAGTATCTGATCAAACCTTTGGATTACGATGCTCTCGTAAATGCTGTAAAAAAATACACATAAAATGAGTGTTAAGTACTCTAAGCATTTTTTGAATAAGCTTGAAGATCTACTGGCTGAAACCGAATATATTCTTAGATACGAAAGAGGTAACTTTAAGTCAGGCTGGTGCATTCTCAATGAGAATAAAGTAATTATTGTCAATAAGTATTATGCAATGGACGGTAAGATCAATTGTCTTTTAGATATTATAAAAACGGTTGATATAGATAAAAACCAGCTAAGCGACAAAAACCGAAAATTATATTTAGAACTGGCACAAACCGAACTTGAGCTTTGAGAATTACACTTCTAGGAACCGGAACATCCCAGGGTGTGCCTGTCATTGCTTGCGGCTGTACAGCATGTCAATCTCTCGACTTCAGAGATAAGAGGTTGCGCACATCCATTCATATTGAGAAAGATGGCCAAAGCTTTGTAATAGATACGGGGCCGGATTTCAGACAACAAATGCTCAGAGAAGGCGTCAAAAAACTTGACGCCGTTATTTTTACTCATGAGCACAAAGACCATACAGCGGGTCTTGATGACGTAAGAGCCTTTAACTTTCGTCAGAAAAAAGATATGCCCATTTATGGCAGGCCAAATGTTATTGCCCAGTTAAAACAGGAGTTTAGCTACGCATTTGGAGAAAAAAAATATCCGGGCGTCCCCCAACTGGAGGTACACACTATTGACAACACCCCATTTTCCATAGCAGGTATTAATTTTACACCTATAGAAGTAATGCACTTACGATTACCTGTATTTGGATTCAGGGTTGGGGACTTCACCTATATAACAGATGCCAACTACATAAGCCCCGAAGAAAAAGATAAGATAAGAGGTACCAGGGTGCTTGTATTAAATGCCTTGCAAAAGGAACCTCATGTCTCACATTTCAACCTTGATGAGGCGGTAGAGCTGGCACTTGAAATAAAAGCCGAGGCAACCTACTTCACTCATATCAGTCATAGAATGGGGCCTCACAAACAAGTAGACGACCTGCTCCCGGAAGGGATAAACCTTGCCTACGACGGATTGGTTATAGATTTGTAATGCACAACAACTATTATTTCTTAAAAGACCTAAGCGCTCAACTAGATCATAAACTGACTGGTTTACAGCTTGTCGAGGCTTTTTCTCAAAACAAAAATGAACTGGTAATTGGTTTTACAGGTCAGACCGAAGAGTTCTACATCAAGGCCCATCTCGACCCTGCCTTTTGTTGCCTGTCCTTTCCTGAAGGTTTCAGCCGGGCCCGGAAAAACAGTGTAGACCTCTTCACTGACATATCCATGGCTGTAGTTGAGCAAGTACGGCAATTTGATAATGAACGTTCCTTTGTCATAATATTTCAAAACAATTATCAACTGTTATTCAAAATGCATGGTAACCGATCCAACATTGTCTTATTCAAAGATGATGTGGTTACCGAGGTGTTTAAGAAAAGCCTGAAAAAAGATTTTGAAATTAGCATCACAAACCTGGACCGACCGATAGATCAAACTTATAACGCCTTTGTACAGCAAGGCGGAGATTATAAGGAACTGTTCCCCACCTTTGGAAAGGTAATTAAAAAGCATCTTTTGGAAAGAGGTATTAAGGCCATGGATACGGATTCATCATGGGAATTGATAGAAGAGACGGTGGCACAACTTACAGATCAAAAGTATTATATAACAAAAATTGACAACCAGCTACATCTCAGCTTATTGAGGATAGGGTCAGTACAACATGAATTTAATAACCCTCTTAAAGCTATTGACCATTTCTTCATACAATATATTAGCGAACACGCCTTGTATAGCATAAAAAATGAAGCACTTCTCGATATCAATAAACAGCTTAGGCAGAGTGAGAGTTATGTAAAGAAAACCCAGAAAAAACTTGAGGAAATAGAAAGCAGGCTCAACTACAGTATATTAGCTGATATTTTGATGGCTAACCTTCATCAAATTAGCCCTAAAGCTGAGGAGGTTACCCTCCAAAATTTCTATGACAACAACACACCTCTTACTATTAAGTTAAAACGTGACCTTTCACCCCAAAAAAATGCCGAAGCATTTTACCGCAAATCCAAAAATCAGTCTGTAGAAATAGAAAACCTAAAAACCAACCTTAAGCAAAAGCTAAAAACTATTGAAGCTCTGGAAGAGCAAAAGTTGATAATAGAGGAAGAACAAAACCTGAAGGCGCTTCGCAATCTTGTAAAAAAGGATCAGCATCAATCATCAAAAAAGAAAGAACATCTGCCATTTAATACCTTCACTTATGACGGTTTTGATATATGGGTGGGTAAAAATGCACGAAGCAATGACCTGATGCTACAGCAGTACTCTTTTAAAGATGACCTTTGGTTACACGCCAAGGATGTAAGCGGATCGCACGTACTTATCAAACATAAGGCCGGTAAACCTTTCCCTAAAGATGTAATTGAAAAGGCGGCGGAACTGGCGGCGCATTTCTCCAAAAGGAAATCAGACACCCTTTGTCCGGTTATTGTAACCCCAAGAAAGTTTGTAAGAAAAAGAAAGGGAGATCCCGCAGGGGCCGTGATGGTAGATAAAGAGGAAAAAACTTTACTTGTCAGGCCCAACAATTGGTCCTGACAAGTAAAGATGCAAATGCCTACTCAACAACATTCAGTTTAACTGTATTTGTCCGTCCGCGTGCGTGTATAGGCATGCTTGCTGTGGTAATGAATATATCTCCACTTTGGATATGGCCTTTTTCTTTTAGGATTTCCTCTATATCGGCAAAAGTATCATCCGTTGAAACCTCCTTATCATAGTAGTAACCTCTCACTCCCCAGATAAGGTTTATGGTATTTAACAACGGCCTGTTGCTGGTAAATATAAATATGTTGGCCTTTGGCCGGTGCGACGAAAGCTTAAAGGCTGTATATCCTGATTGGGTCATACCTATAATTGCCTTTGCCTTGGATGCTTTTGCCAGTCTGCATGCCGCCAGCACCAATGTATTATTATAAAACAAAGGATCATCCTGATCAGGTAGGTCATGACGAAAATATACATCGGCTTGTCTCTCAACACTGGTAATGGTTTTAACCATACTCCTGATCACTTCTACAGGGTAAGCTCCGGCAGCCGTCTCGGCAGAAAGCATCAATGCGTCGGCTCCGTCCATTACTGCGTTAGCCACATCATTGGTTTCCGCTCTCGTAGGTCTCGGGCTCTCAATCATGCTTTCCATCATCTGGGTGGCAATAATTACAGGTTTAGCCAGTTTGTTGCATTTTCTTACGATCATCTTTTGTGCCATTGGCACTTCTTCCATAAATATCTCCACACCCAGGTCACCACGTGCCACCATTACAGCATCTGCTGCATCTATAATAGCATCTATATTCCCTATGGCTTCCGGCTTCTCTACCTTGGCTATAATCTTGGTTTGTTTTCCTGCAGCCTTAATTCTCTCCCTGAGATTATTAATGTCGTCAGCCGTTCTTACAAAAGAAAGAGCCACCCATTCAACGTCATTGGCCAGCCCAAACTCCAGATCTTTTACATCTTTATCGGTTAAAGAAGGAGCAGAAACTTTGGTAAAAGGCATATTAATACCTTTTCTGGATTTTAGTTTGCCCCCGTACACAACCTCCGTTACTACCTCAGTATTTTTGATATCTGTAACCTTTAATTCTATCTTCCCATCATCGATAAGGATCATATCTCCCACCGCTACATCTTTAGGGAGGTCCTGATAAACAGTACTGGCCATCTTTGAATGCCCTACAATCTCTTCAATAGTAATTGTAAATTGCTGACCGGATTTAAGCTTTGCGCCTTTCTCCACTTCTCCGACCCTGATCTTCGGTCCCTGAAGGTCCTGCAGGAGACAAACGCAGGCGTTCATTTCTTCATTCAATTCACGTACACTCTTTATTACTTTAAGGTGGTCTTCATGTGTACCGTGTGAAAAGTTAAGTCTGAAAATATCAACTCCCTCTTCGATGAGCTTTTTCAGAATTTTTTTATCGCTCGAGGCTGGCCCGACAGTAGCGATGATCTTTGTCTTATTAAATTGTATTTGTTGATCCATAATCAAGTTAAAAAGTTGTCTTTAGACTTCAGTTTTTCTACTTCGATGGCGGCAATATATTCAATCCATGTGACTTCTTTTAATTCTTTTAAAATTTCTTCTTTTGCAAACGATTGCGACTGCTCATCTATTTTTATCACATAGTCAAAGTGCGGTAATTCTGGTATTAAATAGGCATTTTCACCCTCTACTGACCTGTTCCTGAAGAGCCTGAAACACTTGCCATCAACCTGGTAAAGATAGTTGCTGAAAGAGGTCTTCCCACCCCCTTTCATTTCAATGGTATAGTCCTCCTGTTTTACCAGCCGGATATCCAGTTTCTTGTTTATAGCCCAGGCCAGTTTATAGAATTTGACGGAGGCAATTACCCCTATTAATTCAAACTCATATTCGTACTCAACAATCAGCCGGGTCTTTTTCATACCATCAAAGTTCTTTAAATTTATGCGTATACAGTGAGTTTTTAAGGAAATTTTAGCAATTTAGCGCCGTCAATAACTTTAATTAAATTGTTTGACATTAATACATTTAATGTATTTCTTTGCAGATATTTTAACTATTAAATCATTAAAAACATGTCTGAAATAGCACAAAAAGTTAAATCAATCATTATTGATAAATTGGGAGTTGAAGAGTCAGAGGTTACTCCTGAAGCAAGTTTCACTAACGATTTAGGAGCCGATTCTTTAGATACTGTTGAATTGATCATGGAATTTGAGAAAGAATTCAACATTTCTATTCCTGATGATCAGGCAGAGAATATATCAACAGTTGGCCAGGCCATCTCTTACTTGGAAGAAAACGTAAAATAATATAAACCACCCTCTTTATTCATTTCTAAACTTCTTTTATGACGTTAAGAAGAGTTGTAGTAACAGGCATAGGCGCACTCACACCCATAGGAAACACGGCCCCGGAGTACTGGGAAGGCCTTAAGCATGGTGTAAGCGGTGCCGCTCGTATAACCAGATTCGATCCAGAGAAATTTCGTACGCAATTCGCATGTGAGGTTAAGAACTTCGATGCAGAGCAGCATTTTGACAGAAAAGAGGCCCGTAAAATGGATCCTTTCACTCAATATGCCATGGTAGTTGCTGATGAAGCTATTAAAGACTCGAAATTAGACCTGGAAGCTATAGACTTGAATAAAGCAGGGGTAATATGGGGCTCAGGTATCGGCGGACTTAAAACATTTCAGGAGGAAGTTAAGAGTTATGCCAACGGTGATAACACGCCGAGGTTTAACCCATTCTTCATCCCTAAAATGATCGCTGATATCAGTGCCGGATATATCTCCATCAAGTATGGATTCCATGGACCAAATTTTGTTACCGTTTCGGCATGTGCATCAGCCACCAATGCGCTAATAGACGCATTGAACTACATCAGGCTCGGGCATATGGATGTTGCCATTTCAGGTGGTAGCGAAGCCGCTGTAACAGAAGCAGGCATGGGAGGATTTAATGCCATGAAGGCACTTTCGGAACGCAACGACTCCCCGGAAACAGCATCCAGGCCCTTTGATAAAGACAGGGACGGATTTGTATTGGGCGAAGGTGCAGGCGCTCTTATTCTTGAGGAATACGAGCATGCCAAAGCACGCGGAGCTAAAATATACGCTGAAATAATAGGAGGAGGCATGTCTGCAGATGCTTATCATATTACAGCACCACACCCCGAGGGGCTTGGTGCAACCAATGTAATGATAAACGCACTTGCCGATGCGAAGATAAAACCGGAAGATGTAGATTATATCAACGTTCATGGTACATCAACTCCGCTTGGTGATATTAGCGAAACATTGGCCATCAAAAAGGTTTTTGGTGATCATGCTTACAAGCTCAATATTAGCTCTACAAAATCCATGACAGGCCACCTGCTTGGAGCTGCCGGAGCTATTGAAGCAGTAGCTTGTGTGATGGCAATACAAAACAATATTGTACCGCCAACCATCAACCATTTTACAGATGACGATCAATTGGACAATAAATTAAATTTGACTTTTAATAAAGCCCAGGAGAGAGAGATCAATGTAGCGCTAAGCAATACATTTGGGTTCGGAGGACATAACACCTCTATTATTTTTAGAAAAATTTAAGAACTGTGCATCGTGCTGTAAGGCGCTTCATTAATATTTTTAAGAGAAAATCTGAAAAAGACAAAAGGCTTATTACCGCTATTAAGACAATTGTCGGTAGTAAGCCTTTTAACCTAGAACTATACAGACTTGCCATAAAACACAGCTCTGTAGCCAAACATAACAGCCAGGGACTAAGAGAGTCCAATGAGAGGCTCGAATACTTAGGCGATGCCATTCTCGGAGCTGCTGTAGCCGACTATCTCTTCAAAACTTTCCCCTTCAAAGAAGAAGGTTTTCTCACCGAGATACGGTCCAGGATCGTAAACAGAGAATCATTAAATAACATAGGCAAAAGAATAGGCCTTAATCAGGTTGTTGAGTACGACCAAAAGAAAAAAGGCAAACTATCCCACAAGTCCTTATACGGTGATACACTCGAAGCTATCGTTGGCGCTGTTTATCTGGACAAAGGGTATTCATACTGCAAGCACTTCATTATAGACAAGCTCATCATCCCCTACCTGAACATCGATGAAGTCATAAAATCAAACCCAAATTACAAAAGCAAGATTATTGAATGGTCTCAAAAAGAAAATAGAGATGTTAAGTTTGAGATCATCAGTGTTAAAAATGAGAAACATCACCGGGAGTTTACCGCCCAGGTATTTGTAGACGATGAACCCCTTGGCAAAGGGTTTGGGCACAGTAAGAAAAAAGCTGAGCAGGACGCCGCCCAAAAGTCATGTGAACTATTGGACTTAAACTAAAGATTCCGATATTCGCTATCGATTTCAGATCAAAACATATCCGTACGTGTCTAAATTCAGAATAGCAGGAGCTACATTAAATCAAACTCCCCTGGCATGGGAAAACAACCTTAACAACATCCGCGAAGCCATAAACCATGCCATTGAGAAAGGTGTGGACATATTATGCCTGCCTGAGTTGTGCATTACAGGCTATGGCTGTGAAGATGTATTTCTCAGCGAATGGCTTTATATAAAAGCTATGAACTGTCTGCTTGAGGCAAAAACCTATTGCAAGAACATTACAGTAGCTATAGGCCTCCCTGTAAAACATGAGGGCTGCTTTTACAATGCCACCTGCCTTATTCGCAATGAGCAAATTCTGGGGTTCTATGCCAAACAAAATATGGCCGGTGACGGTGTGCATTATGAACCCAGATGGTTCACCCCCTGGAAGCCAGAAGTAACAGATAAAATCGTAATCGGGGAAGATGAGTATGAGTTTGGCGATATCATATTTGAAATTGAAGACGTTAAGATTGGTTTTGAAATATGTGAAGACGCCTGGCGGCAAATACGTCCCGCATGTCGATTGTTTGAAAAGAAAGTCAACCTTATACTTAACCCAAGTGCAAGTCATTTTGCTTTCGAAAAAACCCGCCTGCGGGAAAAACTGGTTGTAGATAGCTCGAAAAACTTTCATTGCACCTATGTATATGCCAACCTGTTGGGCAATGAGGCAGGAAGGATGATCTATGACGGCGAAATACTAATAGCACGCTATGGAAAGCTGATCAAAAGAAATGAGTGGCTTTCCTATAAAAATATGCAGCTCCAATATGCCGATATAGATTTTAGCAATGAGCACGAAGTATATCCTGCACCCGGCGAGTGGCCAAGAGATAAAAATACCGAATTCGTTAAAGCATCTTCACTCGCATTATTCGATTATCTCAGAAAAAGCCATAGTAACGGCTTTGTATTATCACTAAGCGGCGGGGCCGATTCTTCCTCAATAGCTGTATTAGTTGCTGAGATGGTAAGGCGAGGAGTTGAAGAACTGGGTATTGAAGGTTTCGTAAATAAAACGGGTATAAAAACACTTGGAGCAGTCAATAATACAGATGAGTCATCAGCCATTAAATATATAACTTCCCAGGTACTTACCTGCGCATATCAAGGCACTGTAAATAGTTCTGAAGCTACATTCCGGTCTGCAAAAGAGCTGGCAGACTCCATTGGTGCTACCTTTTACTCCTGGTTAATTGATGATGAAGTCAACTCATACACAAAAAAAATTGAAAAGGTTTTAAACAGGCCGCTTACCTGGGAAACTGATGACATTGCTCTTCAAAACATCCAGGCCCGTTCACGGTCTCCTATCATCTGGATGTTGGCAAACATAGAAAGTGCGCTGCTACTCACTACCTCTAACCGGAGCGAGGCAGATGTAGGATACGCCACCATGGACGGAGACACTAGTGGAAGTATTGCACCCATAGCGGCTGTTGATAAACACTTTATTATTACCTGGCTACGATGGGCCGAGAGAAATCTAAACTACAAAGCGCTGAATTATGTCAACAATCTTCAGCCCAGTGCAGAATTGCGCCCATTGGCGCAGGAGCAAACCGATGAAGCAGACTTGATGCCCTATCCTATTATTGTCGAGATTGAAAAACTGGCAATCAGAGATCATAAATCACCCGTTGAAGTTTACCATGCGCTAAACGCAGTAAAACTGGAAAGCAGTGCCTTGCTGAAGGCACATATAGCGAAGTTTTTCAGACTTTGGAGCCGTAACCAGTGGAAACGGGAACGTACCGCCCCGGCATTTCATCTGGATGATTTTAATGTCGACCCCAGAACGTGGTGCCGTTTCCCTATTCTTTCAAGTGGATTTGAAACAGAATTGAAGGAGTTGGAAGGGCTGGATTAGGCAGGAGATGAAGCAGCACATTCGATGAACATATCCCGCTAATTTTCGGTAGTTACAAATTTATGTTCTTTGTAAACGTAGTTTCCTTGCTTATCAATCCAGGCGCGCACATAGCCATAACCATTTACATAATGGGAAGATACCCATGCCAACCCATTTTTAAAGGATGAAGCATATTCATACTTGAAAGCAATAATTACTTTTCCTTCTTTATTGATATATCCATATTTTCCCTCCATACCGGCTGCTATTAATCCCTCTGACAGAATATCCAAGATAAGTATACTTAATAGGCACTACTATTTCACCTTCCTTATCAATCATTCCCCATAGCCCATCTTTTTGTACCGGCGCCATATCTCCCCGAAACTGACCGGTGCTTTCATATACAGCAGGTATTACTATTAGTCCATTTTTATCAACATACCCATCCAGCCCATCAATGGTTACAGATGCCAGCCCCTCAGAAAAATCTTCGGCAGATTCGTACGTTACGGGTATTACATAGTCTCCCCATTTATTAATAAAGCCATATTTATCTCGTTCCATTACACAACCATAGCCTTCTGCAAATGACGAAGCTAAATCAAATTTTGGTTTCACAATCACATTTCCTGCTTTATCAATATACCCCCACATACCATTTTCAAACTCTACCGGCGCCAGCCCGCCCGAAAAGCCAAACCCTCCGTTGTATATAAAGTCAACAACTACTCGACCACTTGTATCAATAAATCCATACTTTTCATTTAAATATACTCCAGCCAATCCCTCTGAAAAAGATGTACGGTATTGATATCTGGGAGAGATCACCATCTCGCCCTTTGGATTAATAAATCCCATTTTCCCATTAACCTCTACAATACTCATACCTTCATGAAAACGGCCGGCATACACATATTGTGGCTCTATAATAGCCCCGCCATTTTTATTAATAAAACCATATAGGCCATTTTCTCTAATATCAAACAAATCCATATCCTGAGCTAGGATGGTACTCTGGTTGAGCATTTAACGAGCCAGATAAAGTTGCCGACGTATTTTGTTGCTCCGATTGCTGATTTTGGCTCATGCAGTTTTTTGATTAATAGCCAAACATAGACATTTCTGGTATCATTAAAATAAAAAGATTAACTTTTCTTAGGCTACATTATCAAAATTACCAATGATTGTCAATTACAATAAAAACCTTTAACAATAGTTTAATTGCCAATTATACTGAGATAGTTATATTTGTCGCATGTCAATTTTAAGTTACATTATCTGGAACACTGATCCGGAGTTTTTTACCATACCTTTGCTTGACCGACCTGTTCGTTATTACGGACTACTGTTTGCACTGGCATTTCTTGTTACTCAGCAGATTATGTTCTACATCTACCGAAAAGAGGGAAAACCTGAAAGGGATGTGGAAACGCTGACTATATATATGGTAATAGCAACCATACTGGGCGCTCGTCTGGGACATGTTTTGTTTTATGAACCGGACAAATATCTGTCAAATCCTATAGATATTCTTAAAATTTGGGAAGGAGGCCTCGCAAGCCATGGTGCCGCATTCGGAATTCTATTTGCACTTTGGGTATATGTTAACTATAAGATAATAATAAACCTTAACCCATTCTCAAAGCCTAAAAAACGCTTTGTTTTTGAGAAACAAAAAAGGCTTAACCAGAACTATCTTCAGGTAGTCGACAGAATTGTGATCGTTGTCGCTTTGGCCGGATGTATGATCCGAACGGGTAATTTCATGAATTCAGAAATATATGGTGTGCCTACCGAGTCTGAGTATGGTGTTATTTTTACACATGATATTGAACGGACCTTTGATACGTATTCCAGCCCTGTTAAAAGTATAGTGTTTGAAAAAGACAACTCCCGGGAGTTGAATAATCAGCGCTATGTGCCAGTTAAGCTTAAAATTGATTTCAAAAATCAACCGGAGATCATTAATGAGGAGAGCATTGAGTTTTACTTCAATGGTAAATTCAAGGAAACACTAAACTACTCCTACATTAGCGAGCACATTTACCAGCCCAGGGATCAGGCTCTCGATTACCAAATATCCAAAAATGCTGATGGGTCATTTAGTGCCACAGTTAATACCTACGGCATTCCACGGCACCCAACCCAACTCTATGAAGCGGGTACTTCATTGGCTATATTCTTCTTGCTCTTAGCGCTTTGGATGAAATATAAAAATGAAACTCCTCCTGGTTTGCTTCTTGGCCTATTCCTAATCCTCCTATTTGGCTTACGTTTTGTACATGAACTGTTTAAGGAAAACCAGGTATCCTTTGAAGATGAAATGACTTATAATATGGGGCAGATATTGAGTATCCCTTTGATCATAGCCGGCATTATTATTCTTTTCAGAGCTTTATCTAAAGGCAGACATAAAGAAACCGCAGGTTAAACAGCGGTATTTTCTTACATAGAGGATAGTTATTTCGTAAACTTATGCGTTATGAGATAACTATTTTTTATTTTAGGAGACATGATAACCAAATATTTAATCACATTTGTCCCCATGGTGTAGGTATAGAAGATGCTGGCATTTCTTATTTCAATTTTACTTACATTTAATGCCCCCGACTCCGTCTCCGAAATGACGGAGGCCAGCCACACTGCTATTCCCTCAGATTCTACCGCTGAAAAAAATCGATATATCTATATTGATAACATCTTCATTATCGGTAATAAACAAACTAAAGACAAAATAATACTGCGTGAAATGAGCCTGAAGCGTGGTGAATATTATTTTGATGAAGATCTTGAAGACATTATCAAAAATGACAGAAGTAAAATAATCAATACCCGCCTATTCAATACAGTGGAAATTACCACACTGGAGCTCTCAGATGATATAGTGGATATTGTAGTGCGTGTCTCAGAGCGTTGGTACACCTTCCCTGCTCCTATATTCGACCTTGTTGACAGAAACTTTAACGACTGGTGGCAAAATCAAAATCATGACTTGAGCCGGGTGAACTATGGACTGAGGCTATTCAGAAATAACATGCGCGGAAGGAATGAAACGCTAAGGCTTGAAATGCAATTTGGCTTTACCCGGCAATTTGGACTCTCCTACGACATTCCCTATATTGACAGAACTCAACGGCATGGCATTTCTGTTGATTATCTCTATGCCGAAAACAAAAATATACCAATACGTACTGTAGAGCATAAACGTGTGTTTTTTGACTCTGAAAGCCTTCTCAAAATACGACGACTTTATAACATAGGCTATCAGTTTCGCAACTCTTTTTATACCCGACATACAATCAACATTACTTTCAATGACAATGAAGTTAATGATACGATTGCCAACATTAATCCTGAATATTACCTGAACAGTCAGACATCTCAGCGTTATTTCAGTGTTAGCTACGACATCAACATAGATAAAAGAGATGTAAATTCTTATCCGCTTCACGGACACCGGACGGTATTCCAGGCTGAGAAATATGGGCTAGGCTTTTATAATGACCTTGACCAATTCAGCATAAGTATGAATCATGCCCGGTTTCTCGACCTCACCAGGAATTTCTATCTTTCCAACTATACATCAATCTACGTAAGCGGACCCGACCGACAACCATATGCCAACCTGCAAGGCCTGGGGTATAGAAAGGACTTCATAAGAGGCTATGAATTGTATGTAATAGAGGGACAGAAGTTTTACCTTAATCGAACCACTCTGAAAAAGAAGGTCTTTGAAACCAGGCTTCGGCTTAACTTTATACCTTTTGAGCAATTCAGAAACTTTCCTTTTGCCATCTACCTTAAATCGTATTTTGATATGGGTTATGTGGAGAACTTCGAAAACTATGAACAAAATACTCGCCTTACAAACCGGTATTTATTCGGAGCTGGAGCCGGAGTCGACTTTGTGACTTATTATGATACAGTCGTTCGTTTTGAATACTCCGTAAACCGCGAAAAAGAAGCGGGGATATTTCTCCACCTGAAAAAGGAATTTTAGTAATTAATTTCTTTCTTCTTTCCCTTTTTATCTAACATATACCAGTTTCCCACTCGCTGTCCCTGATCATAACTGCCGATATATTCCAGCCGGCCCTCGCCGGTGTAAAACTTCCATTCACCTGTTTCCTGTCCCTGATCGTAACTCCCCTCCTGTATAAGTACCCCCTTTTCGTTATAGACTTTCCATTCACCATGAGGCCACCCATTTACATAGTTAACGGCACGCTTCAACTGTCCGTTTTCGTGATAGTGCTTCCACACTCCTGAGTATTGGCCCAGTTCATAAACACCTTCCTTTTCTATTTTTCCATTGCCATAAAAATATTTGGCAGAATCCTGCGGCAAACCTTTTGTCCAATTTTCTATTCCGGTAATGTTCCCCTGATTATCAAAGTATTTGACCGATCCATGCAGCCTGCCTTTGTTGTAGTGTTCTATAGCATTGACTTCACCATTCGGGTAGTAATATGTCCATTTTCCATTCTTCTCTCCTCCCTCAAGCTTACCTACAGCCCTAAGCTCACCACTTGCATAATACTCTTCCTGGGCCTTAACCGGAGCTGAAAGCATCAGCAATGCTAATGAAAAGCATACTGCCCATACGCCGGAAGATAAATCAAAACTATACCTATGCTTATTGTACATTTTTTGTAATTTCAGGTCCCCGTATAATTCAACCTAATAACATTCAGGCTTTGAAACATTTATACGGGGTGCTTCTCTTTCTGTTTTCACTTTCCTTCTGCAAAGCTCAAAACGGGCAATCTCAAATCGGTGCACGTGCCGCGGCCATGGGCTATACTTCTGTAGCATTAAATGACAGCTGGTCATTATTTAACAACCCGGCCGGGCTATATGGTTGTGAAGGTGTGAATGGCATATTCGCTTTTGAAAACAAATATGGTGTAGAAGGCTTTAATTCAATGGGGGCAGGCATTACCTCTACCATATCTATTGGCGGAATGGGCATATCTGTTTTCAGATTTGGTGATGACCTTTATAATGAGCAAACCGCAGCAATCAGCTATGGTAATCGTTTTGGGCTGGCCGGTATTGGAGCACGCATTAATTATATCCAATACCATATTGAAGGGTTCGGAGTCAAAGGGATTCTGGCATTAGACTTTGGCGGTATAGCTGAGCTTGGGAAAAACCTGTACTTTGGCGCTCTAATCAGAAACATCAACCAGGCTAAATTATCAGACTTTGAGGATGAGCGGATTCCCACGATATTGAATGCAGGATTGTCTTTTCGCCCCACTGATAAAATATTTCTAAATGCAGAAGTTGAAAAAGATATAGATCTTGACGCCGCACTGCGTGTAGGGCTGGAATACATTTTTTTCAAAAAGTTTACTGCAAGAACAGGAATAAAAACAAAGTCATTTGTCAGCTACTTTGGCCTTGGCCTTGCGCTAACCCGACTGAACGTAGACTATGCCCTTACCATAACCCCAAAAACAGGTTATAGTCATCAGGCAGCTGTGACTTACTTAATCAAAAAAGTGCAATGACACCACTCCGGTTAATTATTTTGCTGCTATTTCTCCATACTTCACTTACCGCACAGATGAACTCACATATAGAGCCTGATCTCCAGCATATCATAGAGAGCTCGCTGGGGGCTCAGGATGAAGAAGCAGATGGAGAACTATATGAAACACTTCTCCTTTACTACAGTCATCCTTTGAACCTCAACCAAGCCTCAGTTGAGGAGTTAAGATCTCTCTTTATTCTCACGGAAGAGCAGGTTTCCAATTTTGTGAATTACAAAGTCAGGTACGGACGTCTTCTAACAATATATGAATTGCAGGCAATTCCCGGTTTTGACCTCTCCACCATTTACAAACTTCTACCTTTTGTCAGAGTTACGGACGACGGACTTCAGGCCGACACCAGATCATTATTAAGCCGAATATGGTCCGAACAAGACAACTATCTTTTACTGAGATACCAAAGGACGCTCGAAAAGCAAGAAGGGTATATTGAAAATGATGAAGGTAACAGCAGGTATGCGGGTTCTCCCGACCAGCTGTTGCTAAAATTCAGGGTAAGACACGCCCATGATTTCAGTCTTGGCCTGACTGCTGAAAAAGATGCCGGTGAAGCTCTTACTTTTGACAAATCTACAGGCAGATACGGGGCAGATTTCTATAGTTTTCATTTCCAATTACAGGATAAGGGTAGGCTTAAAAACCTCGTACTGGGTGATTATAAAGTCCAGTTTGGGCAAAGCTTACTCTTAGCGGCAGGTTTCAACATCGGAAAAAACCCGGAAACCATCACCACAAACAGAAGGTCAAATCTTGGTGTTCTCCCCTTCACATCAACCATAGAAAGCAATTATTTCAGGGGTGGTGCTGCCACATATAAATTAAGCAGGCACCTGGAGTACAGCGGTTTTTATTCAAGAGTTGCCCATGATGCGCTGCTTGAAAAAGATACGCTGGTAAGCCAGCACCCTTTTACACGATCTGTAAAAGTAACAGGGATGCACCGAACAGCTAGTGAACTTACCGCCAATAATCAGATTGTGCACCAGACACTTGGCAGCAATATTCTATACCACGACAAAGACCACAATCTTCAAGCGAATATAACCATGGTCGCTGATTTTTTTAGTGCCCCCATCATAGGATCAGGCCAGCCCTATAAACAGTTTGATTTTTATGGCCAGGATAACCTTAGCGTGAGCATATCCGGTAATTACAACTGGCAGAATGTTAATTTTTTTGCTGAAACAGGGCGATCAGGTAGTGGCGGACTGGGCGCAGTTGGAGGTTTTATAGCCCATTTAACTCCTAGTCTGCAAACTTCCATGTTGCTGAGAAGTTACGCCAGAAATTTTCACAGTTTGCACGGGCAAGCCTTCGGGGAATTAGGGTCTAATCAAAATGAGAAGGGTGTTTATTGGGGGTTAAAGTATCAGCCCTCCCGAAAATATCAGTTTACTGCATATTTTGACAGGTTTACGTTCCCCTGGTTAAAATATAGAGTAGATGCTCCATCTGACGGTTATGAATACCTCGGAAGGCTAAGTTATAAGCCAAACAGAAGAACACATTTCTTTGTACAATTCAGAGAACAGTCAAAGGCTCGCAACAGATCCGATAATGCTTCCCGAATAAAGGTGCCCGAAAACAACCTGAAACGAAGCTATATTATTAATTTGGATTATAAGCCCGACAAAATCATTTCACTAAAATCCAGAATACAATTCAGCAATTATAACGCTTACGGGCAGATAACCCAGGGCTTTGCCATAGTACAGGATGTAAACCTTGACCTGAATAAAATCAGAGTAGGTGGTCGCCTTGCGTTATTTGACACAGAAGATTATGATAACCGACAGTACGCCTACGAAAGAGATGTCTTGTATGGATTCTCCATACCACCATACAGTGGGCAAGGCACCCGCCAATATATTCTTTTACAGTATAAAGCTACTCGAAAAATAGACCTGTGGGTAAGATTTGCCCGCACACATTATCGGCAGATCGAGTCTATTGGCTCAGGGCCTGAAAAGATTGAAGGAAATATCAAGACGGATATGAAACTCCAAACAAGGATTAAATTTTAATCCGGCAAAGTAAATTAAAGTATTATTCAGTGTGTTAGGCAGTAAGGAAATAACTACTATTGCCTGAGAAATCATAAGTAATTTTCATAACATGCATGCAGTTGAACTCATAGACTCCTCCACTTTATTAGTCATGATTGTTGGCGCCATCCTCTTTGTGATAATTTTCACAGCTATATTCAGAAAAAAGCGTTAATGTTTTAATAAACTTGGCAGCACTGTTAACTTTGCCTACGATAAAATTTATAAAAGCAGATCAATGAACGTAAAGGGTAAAATTTTAGAAATCTCGGATACCCAACAAGTATCCAACTCATTTAAAAAGAGAGAATTTGTATTGGAATATGCTGAAAACCCTCAGTATCCTGAATATTTGAAATTTGAAATGATCCAGGACAAATGTGGCATTCTGGATAGCTATAAAGCCAACGATGAAGTTGATGTTTACTTTAACCTGAAAGGCAGAAAGTGGACTGACCCTAAAGGTGAGGTAAAATACTTCAACTCTCTACAGGCATGGAAAATTGAAGGTGCATCATCAGGAGGCCAAACCCCACCCCCGGCAGCAGACAGCGGCATGGACCAGATGGAAGAGCCAGGCTGGATCACCGATGGCAATGAAGACGATCTGCCATTTTAAGAAAATAGCTTTTCAGGTTTATTAAACTTTAGTAGTTTAGTAAACCTGATAAATCAACTCTAATGAAATTTTCACTACTACTATCTTTTAGTCTTCTGGCTTTGTGGGGTACTAACCAAAAACACAGGATCATCGAATATGATGGCCAGCCTGTGGAAACCACTTATGACGTACCTGTTCAGTTTTATGGCACTTATGCGGGCAACAAGACCGGCTACCTGGAGCTACATGAGGATGGCACCGGCATTTACAATTATGATGTGTTCGGCTTTGCGCCATCGGGCTGTAAAAAGGACGCCATCAAGATAGAGTGGGGCTTCCTGCTTGACGACAATGATAGTATAGTAAGCTTCTCCCGCGAGTATGGACGCTCATTTCCCATACTGATGAAAAGCGTAAGCAATACCAGCTTCCAGGGCTGCCGAAAAGAGGTGCTGCTCGATTTTATCATGGAGTATAAAAATGGCAGTCTTGGCGTGTCCTCTTCAGACGACTGGGTGAAAGAATAGGTTAACCCGTAGTTTCAATGGTTATAATGGGTTTTAAAAGTGCCTTAAAAGTGGTAACTTCTAAACTCAATTTTAAAGCTAAAACCAATGAAACTAAAGTTGCTACTAACCTTCGCTACTCTGGCTATCGCCTGTAGCCTGTACGGAACGGATAAGGATCCTATTGGTCCGGAAATCACCCGGAAAACACTGGAACTTCCTGTCTTTCACAGCATTTATGTCAACTCTAACTATACCGTTTATCTGAAACAAACCAATAAACAGGAGGTAGCAGTAGAAGCTCTGACAGAAATCTACGAGATCAGTGAGTTTAAAGTGGAAGATGGTGTGCTACACATCAACGTACAGCGCAAAAAAGACGAAAAAAATAAAAGTGTCTGGGCCAAGATCGATGACATTAAAATCTCTCCAACCATGAAGCTTATGGTAAGTATGAGAGATGTACATGAACTGAAGGTAAACAGTTCGGGTAAGATCGTCAGTGAAAACTCTATAGCTTCCAATGATCTCGACCTGGCCGTTACAGGTTCCGGAAGCATGGACCTGGATGTAAAAGGGCGTGAACTCAAAACCAGGATATCCGGCTCGGGGAGCATTGCTATCAAAGGTTATGCCTCTGACAATGATGTCTCCATTACCGGATCCGGTTCATTTCATGCATTTGACTGCGAGCTCGAAAAAGCTGAAGTACATGTGAGTGGGTCGGGAGTATGTGAAATCAAAGTAAGTGATACGCTGGATGCTGAGATTTATGGCAGTGGTATAATCAAACACAAGGGTAATACTAAATCAGTCACCAAAAAAGTTTACGGCTCCGGTGATGTAGAAAGAGCCTATTAGTCTCCATCTGTAACAAGGCTGCCTTGATTATAAGGCAGCCAAAAAACAATCTCTTATTTCCCTAGAAGTAACCCGACCTGGGCGTTGACACCAAGGTTGACGGGGTATTCCTGATTGATATACCGCCAGCCAACACCTAAATCCAAAAATCCTCTTTTGCCCAATCGTTGCTGTGTGCCCCACCCTATAAGCAGGCTTGATAAGGTGCTTTCAACACCCTTCTCATGGCTGGATCTTGCCTCAATGCCATCGTTGAAATATGATTCTATATCATAATATAACAATAACTCTTCTCCCTCAATGAAGAAATAATTTCCAGTGAAATTTTTTATTAAGCAGCCTGACCTCATTCGTTTGTTTCTATTGTAAAAATATCTCGCCTGCAAATCGAAGCCTATCCTTATTCCCTTAAACTCATGCTTCATTACCTTACCATCGAGTAAATTGAACTCCTGATTCATATCTGAGACAGAAAAGCGCAGCATAGGAACAATTGAAATGTTACTTGTCAGGTTTCTTTCATAAGCTACCATGCTGCCGGCGTACCATCCATCGCTTATGCTCATAAACATTATAGGGTTTGCTATCTTTAAGAGCCCTTTTTTGTCGGCATAGTCATCATTACTAGCCTCAAACTTTGACGACTGCAAGTCATTGTTAGCCCTGGAAAGTTTCCCATAGCCAAGCCCAACTTTAAAGTTCATACCAAACCGCAGCATACTGGGTTGAGGAATGTAACTTAGTCCACCTGCAACATCAATAAATCCCCATTTCCCCACCTTTTGCTGCTTACCGTAGAGTAAGGTATATAAATTCTGATCTTCAGGCCTGAGAATATTTGAATAATATGACTCGGAGTAGTTATTAAAGTGCATGGTCCTGTAAACTCCCAATAGAAAATAGCTACCATTGAAATTATCTATACCATCTTTCGAGTGTTGCCTCCTTTTTCTTCCTTTATTGTAGTAGTATCTGAGATTGGCAAATACGGTATATTCATGATCTACAGGAGTGATCATGCCTAGCTCAGCAGAAAAAGTGGCAGAGAGCTTGCGTTCAAATGACACATGAAACCCGGGTATCCTTTGAAAATCTCCGGTATATCCAAAATTGTCTGAGCTCAACTTAAAAATAGTTTTTTGTTCGTAATCGGCTGTAGAAAAATAGCAGTATGTGTCCGGGTTTTCTATATCGACTATTTCGCTGGTCACACTTACACTATCTTTCTGGGCATAAACGGAAGCAGGTACCACCAGGAGTAGACAGACCGATATTATCGATCTGAAGTTATTTTTTGCTAACATTATCATTATTAGGTTTAAGGTTTATAGGACTATAGGTTGTTTTAATATTGATCCATGTGTTATTATTTCCATTGTTTTTTGTAAAGCTCCGGTTCTTGTTCTCATCAAGAACCACTCCCATCTCCACCGGGATAAAAATGTCAGTGGCAAAAGCTGAGAGCCGATAATTATAAAGTTGGAGCGACTCAAGCGCAATGGTCACCGCAGTTCTTTCCCCTACAATGTCAAAGCTTGTATAATGTCCTGAGCCATTTACTTCCACCTCACCATAGCTGCTTTCGATATCCAGTTGTCCTGCAAATCCATACAGGTAAGCTTTTGTCTTTTCCAGCCTGGCGTGCAGTTGTCCTTGTGTATCTTTAATGCGAACATTTCCGAAATAGGATTGCAATTCGACTTTACCATTTACCCCGTACATCTGCATATCCACAAAGCGGATTTTGACATTTAATGGGGCCGCAAGGTCCCTTACAACCAGTTCGCCATATAAATTAGTAATAGTTAAAGGGCATCCGCGGGGGACCTTCACCGCAAATGAGGTGGACAGGTTCCCTTTCACTTTTGTAAACCTATCACTTGCCTGAAAGTAATTCTTTACCAAATACCGGGAACCATTCTTTTCAATACTATATTTCAGATAGTCCAGCTCAGCCTTTGCTGTCTCAATTTTAGTATGCCGGGAAGTAAGCTCAATTTTTAACTCAATATAATTCTCGTCCCAGGTAGAAATGTCCATTTTCGACTTCTCTGCCAGCATTAACAATTCCTCGCCTTTATGATAATCAAGCTTCTTGGTCACATGCCTGGTTACTACATGTACTTTTTGCTGGGCAAGGCAGAAAGTATCGTTCATCAGGCATGCGCTGGCAACTGCAAGGTATTTTAAATAATAGTTTAACCTCATGCTATTAAAATTTGTACAAGTTTTCGGGTTACATCCGACTTATGATTTTCGATTTTAATTTTCGATTTGATCAATAATTCATCTTCACCATATTGATTTATCATTTCATTGAGCTGGTTAATCTCCTTATCTAAGAGGTCAAGCTCCTTTCTCAATTCCTTAAACTCGGGGGTTTTGCAAACAGGCAGATTTGCAACACAGCTCCTTTTGATAAATTCAATAGCTTCAGACTCAGCCTCCTCAACTTCAGGTGCCTCTTCATATGAATGAAAAACCATATCTTCCGATTGAGAATAGGTCATATCTGTATTCATCGATTTTGTCAATACTATCGCCAGAATCAAAAGAGAAGCAGCAACCGCAGCATACGTCAGATAAAACTGCCTTACTTTTCTCCTTTTATTGATTTTATTATCAATAGCATTCCACAGTTGATCATGGTTATATTGTTGAAGAGGAAAGGAGTTGTCCAGCTTTTTCAATTTTTCTTTTATCTTGTCCATTGCCCTGCTTATTGGTTTAAACTATTTTCAAGTAATTCACGCAAGCGGCTCTTCACTCTTGTCAATTGTGCCCGCGAAGAGCTCTCTGTAATACCAAGTAGATCCGCTATTTCTTTATGGCTAAACCCCTCTATTTCATATAAGTTAAAAACAGTACCGTAGCCATGAGGCAACTTTCTAATAGCTTCATACAAGTATTCTGCTTCAAATTTTTCCACATAGGAATCGGTGACCTGATGAAGACCGGCTTCATCCAAATTTGTATTCAAGAGTAGTTTTCGGCTTTTTCTTAAATACATCAGCGATTCATTAACCATAATCTTTGTGATCCACGCCATAAAGCTGCCTTCCCCTGAATATTGAAATTTTTGTATTGTCCTGTAAACCTTGACAAATCCCTCACTCATAGCCTCTACGGCATCAGATTCATTATACAGATACCTCAGGCACAGCCTTGACATTGGATTTACATACTTTTCAAAAAGGAATTTTTGTCCCTTAGGGTCTCCCTCTTTGCATGATCTGATTAGCTCCGTTTCCGTCAATTGATTTTAAAATTCCTTCTATGGATAAAATGCAATGTTAGCCGGAAACGCTGCATTGGAAATGAAATAAATAAAATATTTATATGTAGTAGCAGGAAAAAAGCCCCGAACGGGTCTTAGAAAACAGTCTGATGAGTGAGGTTAAATAAAAGAAAAGGGCATTTCGCTAAGCCCTTTTCAATGTAAGAATAGTAATTTCAGGAGCCATCCCGATCCTTCCGGGGTAGCCGATATAGCCAAAGCCGCGGTTAACGTACAGGTGCTGATTGCCCTCAGTATAGAGGCCTGCCCACTGTTTGTATACGTATTGAGACGGACTCCATTTAAAGTCTCCAATTTCGACACCAAACTGGAAGCCATGGGTATGCCCTGCAAACATCAGGTCAATGTCGGGATATTCTGAGCGCACCTGTGCATCCCAGTGACTAGGATCATGCGACAGCAGCAATTTGACGGGAGCCTCTTCGGTACCTGCATGAGCTTTATTCATATCTCCGTATTTAGGAAACCTTCCTGTACCCCAGTTTTCTATACCCAGTATGGCTATTTTGTCACCGTTGAGTTCGAGCATCCGATGCTCATTCATCAACAGGTCATACCCCATTAATTTATGAGCTTCCTTTAAGTCATCAAAGTTTTTCTGTTTGGCTTTGGGAGATGACCATGAGCGGTAATCACCATAATCATGATTACCCGTAGTGGAATATACACCTAAGGGAGCATTTACTTTATCGAAAATGTTGATGTAATCTTTCACCTCACTGCTTTCATTATTCACCAGGTCTCCGGTAAAAAACACTACATCCGGTTTCTCATCCATGAGCATTTCTATTCCACCCTTCACCGCAGTTTTGTTAAAAAAACTACCGGAATGTATATCAGAGAGTTGTCCTATCTGAATGCCATCAAATGACTTGGGCAGATTAGGCAGGTAGATGGTTTTCCTCCGAACTCTGTAGTCATGGGCTCCCGATATAATGCCCCAGCTCATAGCTACCAAAGGTAAGGTACCCGCTACAACCGCCGTTTTTACCAAAAACTCATTGCGTGATATTCCCTTTGAATTGCTTACAGGCTCCGGATTTTGAAAAAATGTGGCCACCCATTTGCCCAAACGGACCAGATCATCACTAAACAAAAAGAGAACGGCAAAAAGTTTAGAGAAGTAATTGATAAATATCCCTGTAAATATCAGACTTCTGGACTGCCCCTTAAACCATTCGGGGTTACCAAAGTTGTAAAACACGATAACCAGGAAGGTTATCATCGTAATACCCCAATAGGAATACCGGACAATATTGCGCGTAAGTAAAGTGCTGTTTCTAATCAGCAACGATATGGCACTGTAAACATACCAGTCGATTAGAAACAACACTATAAATGACCCCAATACCAACAACACCTTGTTCATTCAGTCAACAAATTTTAGATTTATCAGACATTATAAGCAACCTCAGCTTCGGCTTTCGAATTTGAGCTTGAATTTGCACTTGCCTTAGCTTTTGCCTTTCGCTCCTTTCTCGCAATACGCTTCTGATAGAACCAGTATTTTATTCTATATACTATAGTGTATAGTACCGGTACGATAATAAGGGTAAGGAACGTAGCGACTATTAAACCAAAGATAACAGTCCAGGCCAGCGGCCCCCAGAATATTACATTGTCTCCTCCTATATAGATTTTCGGGTCAAACTCTCCAAAGAGAGAAAAGAAGTCAATGTTCAGACCAACGGCAAGCGGTATCAAACCGAGTACAGTTGTCACAGCCGTCAGGATTACCGGCCTGAGTCGTGCTTTCCCTGCTTTAACAATTTGTGCCCTGGCCTCTTCCTTATCCAGCATGTCTTCATCGTCCATGTTAGACTGTACTTTTTTCCTGTCTATTAACAGCTGGGCGTAATCAAGCAGTACCACGCCATTGTTTACTACAATACCTGCCAGGGATATAATTCCCATCATGGTCATCATAATTACAAAAGGCCAGCCGGTCAATATCAAACCTCCGAATACCCCAATAAAACTGAGGAAGATTGCTATCATAATAATAGAAGGTTTTGAAATACCCCCAAACTGGAATACAAGAAGCAACATGATGAGCCCCAGACCTGCAAAAAACGCACCCATCAAAAAGGTCATCTGCTTGGTTTGCTCCTCAATCTGCCCGGTATAGTCTATCTTAATGCCCTGAGGAAGACCTTTGTACAACTGCATAGCTTCCTGTATCTCAGATACAATAGCCCCTGCATCTGTATAACCTGGTGCAAGAGCGGAGTAAACCGTAACCACTCTTTTGGTATCCCGGTGTTTAATAGCACTAAAGCCGGATGTGTTTTTCTTATAGGCCACTGCAGATACGGGTACTTCTTTTATCTGCCCGGTTGACTGATCCCTGAAAGTAATATTCTGGTTAAATATGACACTTGGGTTGTAACGAATATCTTCATTGAAACGAACGTTGATATCATAGTCTTCCCCGTGCTTTTTGTAGACACCGGCCTTCTCTCCAAAGATTGATCTTCGTAGCTGGCTTCCTACCTGCCCTACAGCTATTCCCAGCTCTCCGGCCTTTTCTCTGTCAACACTCACCTGCATGGAAGGCTTACTCCTGTTCACATCGATTTTCAGTTCATCAATACCTGCAATACTCTTGCCATTGATGAAGTTCCTCATATTTTCGGCTGTAGCAATCAGCTCATCATAATCACGTCCCTCAAGCTCGATATTGATAGGGTAACCCGCAGGAGGTCCTACGGCATCTTTTTCTACCGAAATAACCACGCCGGGGTAAATCCCTTTTAATGCATCCTGCACTTTTTGACGCAGCTTTTCAGAGTCCTTGCCCCTGCGGTATTTATACTCACGCATGGAAGTGGTTATCTTTGCCCTGTGCGGCATCTCGGCAGACGACCCTCCATCAGTTTGCGGATTTCCCGCACCTTCACCTACCTGCGACACAGATGACTCAACAAGATAATTGTAATCTCCATCTTTATATTCAGGGTCATTGATAATCGCGTAAACCCGATCTTCTATCGCCTTGGTAATCTTATTGGTTTTTTCAATTGCCGTACCTTCAGGGTATTCTATATAGACTATGATCTGGTTTGGCGTATTGTCAGGGAAAAACTCAACTTTCGTTCTACCTGAGCCTACCGAAATACCAAAAGACATAAAGGCTGCAAACAGAAGAACTACCATCACCCCAGAGTACCAGTATACATTGCGCTTTCTTAAAGCATGCTTAAGCAGCTTCTCGTATAAATTTTCAAACTTCACGAGTGTTCTTCTCTGAAAACGAAGTGCACTTTTCTTGATCAGGTATTTGTATACCCAGAACATGATGGCCGTGAAGACCAAAAGTGTACCCAGGCCTTTTACCGCACCTCCAAATATAAAGATCACTGCTCCCAGACCTACCAAAATTACAGTGATCCTGATGAGCTGCTTTACCTTTAATTCTTTATCCTCAGTATCCATCAACTGGGACACCAGCATTGAATTCATGAAAATTGCTACGAAGAGCGATGACCCCAGTACAACCGATAACGTGATCGGGAAAAACTTCATAAACTCTCCCATCACACCCGGCCACATAGCCAACGGCACAAATGCAGCAACAGTTGTAGCTGTTGATATAATAATAGGAAAAGCAATCTCCCCTATCCCCTGCTTAGCAGCCTTCATCCTGCTATAGCCTTCCTCTTCCATAAGCCTGTACACATTCTCCACTACCACAATACCATTGTCAACCAGCATCCCCAGTCCCATGATCAACCCAAAGAGTATCATGGTATTGAGCGTATAGCCCAACGCCGACAGGATGGTAAATGACATAAACATGGACATAGGAATAGCAAAACCTACGAAGAGGGCATTCCTGAAGCCTAGGAAGAACATGAGCACGGTAACAACCAGTATGATCCCGAAAATGATGTTATTCACCAGGTCTTCCACCTGATTAAGGGTTTTGGAAGACGAATCATTTGATATGGTAATATCTATATCCGGTGGAAAATGTTCAGCTTTTGCTTCATCAATTATCTCTCTGATGCTGTTAGCCGCTTCAATCATATTTTTACCTGCACGCTTCTTCACATCAAGCATTACCACAGGGTGGCCAAACTCCCTCGCAAAGGTAGTTTTATCCTGCGCCTCAAAACTCACAGTAGCAATATCCTTCAGGTATACCGGAGCATTGTTTTCATGTTTTACAACAAAATTTTCAAGCTCCTTAGGATCGTCTATCTCTCCCAGTACCCTTATCGTCCTGCGCTGCCCGTTGGTTTTTAAATTTCCCGCAGACATAGTGGTATTTCCATTGCCAATAGCCTGCAAAACATCGTCAAAGCTCACTTTAGCAGCCATCATCTTGTAGATATCAACAGCAACCTCAACTTCCTTCTCCTGCGCACCGCGAATGTCCACTTCCTTGATCTGCGGCAAATCTTCTATTTCATCCTCAAGGTATTCACCGAACTCTTTGAGCTTGTCAACAGGGTAGTCTCCTGAAATATTAATATTCATGATAGGAAACTCCTCAGAAAGGTTCAGGTCAAAAACATTGGGTTCAACCTTGGCCCCGTTAAACAAAGGCCAGTCTTCTCCCGCCTTTTCAGCATCTACTTTGTCCTTTACCTTTTGCTTGGCAGCATCCACAGAGATATTCTCATCAAATTCTACAGTGATAATAGAATAATCCTCCTGAGAGGTAGAAATGATTTCTACCACATTGCTGACGTTCTTCAACTGATCTTCAAGAGGATCAGTAATAAGTCTTTCAATATCCTCTGCAGTATTACCAGGATAAGGAGTACTTATATAGATCTTAGTCTCCTTTACTTCAGGGAAATCTTCACGAGGCATTGAAAAGTAAGAAGAGATTCCAACGACCAGGAAAATTCCGATCATAACATAGATCACAGAAGCGTTATCTATGGCCCATGATGAGAACCAAAATTCCTTATCTACTTTCTTTTGTTGTTTGCTCATTCTGCTATTTGCTTTATTATTTGAACTTCCTGTCCTGCTTTCACTCTTCTGGCACCTTCATCTACCAGCGATTCGCCATCAGACAATCCCTCTACTACTTCCACGAGGTTTCCCTGGGACTTGCCTGTAGATATGATCCTCTTCTCAGCTACTGCGGTATTCTCTTTGTCCACTTCAGTAGCTACGTATACATATTGCTCTCCTTCGGCATTTTCAGAAATAATACCCTGCGGAATAAGAATAGCCTCCTCATTGGTATAATCGTTGATAAATACCTTAGCAGAAAGGTTTGGCTTTATCTGCCCATTCTTATTTGGTACCGGCACCTCCACATTAAATGCCCTGTTATTAGGGTTGATGTAGTTACCGGCCTGTCTTACCTTTGAATCAATGGTATCATTGAGCACAGGAAAATAAACCTGGACTTTCTTACCTTCTTTAACACTGGTAAGGTGTGACTCCGGCACATCTACATTGATAAACATATCTGATAGGTTTACAATTCTAAAGATCTCAGACCCCGGGCCAGGGCTTACCACTGTTCCCTGGTCTTTTATTACGTCATCTACAATACCGTTAAAAGGTGCTCTTATAGAGTATTTATCTAACTGGCTCTGCAACTGTCTGACAGCGTCTGCCTGGGCTTCATACCTGGCCTTTGCCTCAAGGAATTGAATTTCCGTTCCGATTTTTTGCTCCCATAGCCTTTTTTGTCTCTCAAAAGTAGTTTCAGCCAGAGCCAGTTGTGTCTTTTGCTGTTGCAACTGACTGGCCATACCACCATGGTCCAGAGTAGCGAGCAACTGTCCTTTGCTTACCCTGTCACCCTCAGTAACATAAATCTTAAGCAAAGTACCTGGCATTTCAGGGTATACAAGCACATTCTGCTTTGTGGTTACATCTCCCTGAAGCTCTATGTAATGCTGAAAAGTCTTCTTCTCAATTTTATAGGTAGTAACCAATGGCATCTTATGGTTTGTGCTCTTTGCATCAATAGCAGAGTCCAGAAGCGATAATTCCTTCTCCAATCTCCTGACCTGGGCAGTTAGCTCTCCCTTTTTTGCTCTTATTTTTTCCAGGTCTCCTTGCGCCACGAGGCTTTCGACAGAGTCATTTTCGTTGTTATTACAAGCCGACAGCAATGAAACGGCTACAAAAAGTAATGCTATTTTTGTTTTCATAGTAGTATTGAAATTCAATCTCGAAGTTTCTTATTTAAGTAAAGTACCATATGCTTTTTCAAGCTCCACTTTGGCAACCAATGCATCATAAAGAGCATTATAATAGTTTGTTTGTGCCTCCTTATAATCAGCGTCGGCTTCGACCACCTCAAAGTTGGAGCCCACTCCCTCCTGGTATTTAATTTTGGTTACATTATATATCTCCTCAGCCAGTTCCATGTTTTCCCTCTGAGCCTTCATCTGCTCCAGTGAATTTACCATATTGATCTTCGTCTGATTGATTTGAAGATCAATGCTATTTTCCATCTGCTCAAATGATTTTTCGATTTGCCTGATCTGGATCTTGTTTTTTTGGATCCTGTTGCTCTTCAGGAAACCATCAAATACGGGAATATTCAATGAAAGCCCTGCAGTTCCGAAGTTCAGCCACCTGTTTGTCTCGAATAGCTGGCTTGATTCACTGGTTTGAGTATTATAACCATAGTTAAAGTTTGCATATAACGTAGGTATATACTGTACTTTGTTATTTTTAAGATCAAGATTGGCCAGGGCCATATTGGTTTGGAGCTGCGAATATTCTATCCGCTCTGTATAGTTAAAACCTTCACTATCCAAAGTGGGTTCTGTAAATACAACCTCCTCAAGCTGATCTGTCAGCGCAATTGTCTCAGTAATGGGCATTCCCATCTGGAACTTCAGCAAATCGCGGTTTACTGTAAGTAGTTTTTCAGTATTTTCAACCTGCACCTTAAGGTTATTGTGTTGTACTTTTAACCTACTTACATCAATCTTCTCTGCAAAACCATTATCATACATGATTTGCGTTTCATTGAGCAATGTATCGAGCCTGGCTAAATTCACCTGCAGCAGCTCAAACTGCTCTTCTGTGACCAGCACATTGTAGTACGCTTTTGACACCGCCTCCACAACATCAATTTGAGTTTTGATGTGCTCCTTGGTAGATAGCTCCTTATATGTTTTTGAAGCCTGTAATCCCACGAAGAATGAACCGTCGAAAATTAACTGACGAACAGAAAGTGCAACGTTACCATCATATTTTTGCTGAAAAGAAAGCTCTACTTCCTGACCTTCAGGAACACTGGGGTCAAAAGTACTGGCATCCAGCAAAGACTTCTGCGGCTCAAAATTGTAGTTGATCCCCGCATCTATATTTACCTGCGGCAAACCTCTGCTCAGCGTTTCTCCCACCTGGGTTTGCGCTATCTCTTTTTCATATGCCGCGTTTATTACATCCTGATTGTTATTAAGAGCATATTCTATACACTCTTGTAATGAAAGGCCCTTAGCTCCCTCCTGCTGTGCTGTTGCTGCTCCTGTCAACAATACAAATCCTAAAACTAAGCTGATCTTAAACTTCATTAGTTGTTACTGGTTTGATTTAAAGTTTTTTCTTTTTCCTGATATTTCATGTAAAGTTTTCTACCCTTTTCGGTAACGATGCCGTGTACATAATGATCCAGTAATTTCATCTGAGTCTCCTTCAGGTTAAATTTGTCTGAAGGAAATACCAGATTATCAAAGGCCAGCTGTACCTGCTCCACTCTGAGAATTGCCATAAACTCAGGGTCAATTTCTTTTCGGAAATACCCTTCTTCAATTCCCCGTTTAAGGTTTGTTACTATTGAGTCGCGCATATGTTCATTTTTGAAATCAAGCCAGACCTTCCATGCTTGCGGATGATACTTCTGTAAATCAAAAAGCAAAGAGGGGTTCATTTCATGAAAGTCCTTTCTTATACACTTGCAGACCTTTGATAACTCTTCCACCGCATCATGCGATGAACCAAAAATCTCATCGTACTCTTCTTTTTCAAAATCTATCCTGGCCTTTACTGCCTTAGTCACTATCTCATCCTTGTCTTTGAAATATTGATAAATAGTTTTCTTCGAAATAGACAACTGACGGGCTATATCATCCATAGACACACTCCGTACACCATACCTGGTAAACAACTCTCCGGCGCCGTCAATTATTTTTGTTTTAATGTCCACTGTTATTCCATTTTTTGAAGCCTCAAAACTATGGAAACTATTTGTATCCTCAAAGTTTCCTGAGTTTTCTATGGGTCTAACGAATTGACACCAAACAGGTTACTTATAATTTCAAAAAAATGTTTTTTTATTTAAACATGCCCCTGTTACCGTTTTTGGGGCTGTTCAGAGACTTTTTCCGGGGCGGGCGCCGGCGATTTATCCCATTTACACATAAACCTTTCCTTAAATTTTTCCCTTTCTTCGGGCGACATAGTGGCCATTTTGTGCTTCCACTTATGTTTCCAATGCTGGCCGCCTTTTTTTCCTGTAATACCAAAAAACAACTTGGAGAGCAAAAACAAACCAAGTGCCTGCCAGAATGTTATATGCGGCCCGTTAAACAGATCAGGCACAAGCCAGTTCCACAATGACATCACCACCAGCCCGATTGCTGCGCCCACTACTGTTACTATCAGTAGTACCAGCACCACCTTCTTTCCTTTTTTCCTGTAATTCATTTTTAAATTTCGTTATACAATGCCTCTAATTTTTTCCTCAATGCCAGTACTGCATATCTCTTTCTGGATATTAATGTATTTACCGGCAGTCCGTATTCTTCAGACAACTCTTTAAAGCTTATATCTTCAAACTCATGTTTTATGAAAATCTCACGCTGATCAGCTGGGAGGTCGTCCAACGCCTGAGTTACCTGTTCCCATATTATTTCGCGAAAATGAAGCTCCTCAGGAGCCTGCCCGAGATCAGGCAAAATATCGCTAAGCATCAGTGGCTGGTCATCATCACCAGAGGTTGTTTCGCTCAGATTAATTGTATTCGACCTCACTTTTTGCCTTCTGTATGAGTCTATTATTTTATGCCTGGCAACGCTGAACAACCATGAAGTGGCCTTCTCTATGGAATCTATAGCACCATACCCATTGACAAACTGCAACAGTACATCCTGCAGGATATCCTCGGCATCCTCCAGGCTATTAACCCTGGTACGGATAAAATTAAGGAGTCGCCCTTTTTCCTTCCTTATGGTTTCCTCCTGCTTTTTTACCATGGATAATTTTAGTGATATTATTGTATCGTTTGCCATCTCTCTGGGTATAGTCGGATGACTAACGAAAATATTTTATATGTTTAGAATTATTTTAAAAGTTACGAATAATAAATGCCAACATCCGCTACCATACAATTCCAAAGCCATCAGATCCACTATTACAGATACGGGGTTGGAGATAAGGTACTTCTTGCTTTCCACGGATTTGGTCAATCAGGGTCAGATTTTGAGCCTTTGGCAGATGTCATGGCTAATGAATATACTATATACAGTTTTGATCTGTTCTATCACGGAAAAAGTTACTGGAGCAAACTCGACAGTCCCATGACGAAGGTTTTCTGGAAAGATTTCATCCATGAATTCATGAAGATCCATCAGATCGACAGTTGTTCCCTTTGTGGCTTTAGTCTGGGTGGTAAGTTCGTGCTTGCTACTTTGGAAGCACACCCTGAACGTGTTAAGAAAGTAATATTTCTGGCCCCGGATGGCATAAAAACCAATACATGGTACAGCCTCGCCACCTATCCAGTGCTTTTTAAGACTTACTTTAAAAGCATGATTGTGAAACCACACAGGTTTTTTAACCTCATTAACCTGGCAAAAAAAGCCGGGCTGGTTGAAAAGGGGATATTAAAATTTGCGTCCAGCCAAATGAACACCCGAAAAAAACGCAGAAGAGTCTATTATGCATGGGTGGTATTCAAAGAGCTTAGTTTCAACATGAAAAAAATAGGTTCTATCATTAATGACCATAGCATTGACCTTCAAATGTTCCTGGGCACTCATGATAAAATAATCACTAAAAAAGGCATGCAGAAACTCTTAAGACATGTGAAAGATTATAAACTCCACATAGCCACAAGCGGACATAATAAACTGATCGAAAAGGTAGCAGAACATCTAAAAGGCATCAAATAAATTTTGCCTTACAGGAACAAATGCTAAAAGTACCTGGTGTAATTCCCTTCATTTTGCCAGAATTCCCGACATTTAACTATATGCTGATGTTTAAAGTCTTTGTCATTTTTAAGTTCTTTCCAATCTCCATACCCGAGAGATTCTGCAAGTTTATAAAAACGGTCACCCTGCCCATTCTTCTTATTCTGTACCAATGCACTAAGCAGAGGGCGCCCCTCTTCATGTTCTTCAGTGGATACTTCATCGAGTATAGTGCCCAGCAACTGTTTCTCGTGCTTTATATCCAGATTTAAACCTAATTCGGCTGTATTTACCAATCTGCGGTACGAAATCGGACTGGCGTTTGTCCTGGCTAACTGTATTAGCTTGTTCCTGACTCTTGTATTCAAGACGTTAAATTATTTATTTAAAACAGAATAATACCCAATAATCGTGAAAAATAAAAAATTCTAAAAACTCATCAGCATCAGTCGTACCCTAAAATCAACGAGTCATCCTTTAACTATCACTGTTCTTTTTATACCGGTTATACAACTTCATACCAAAAATTACATTGTTAATTGAGTAAGGTTTACCTACTTTTGCGGTGGAAAAATTGACTACTCCCAAACCTTCAATTTAATGATCAAATTTTTTCTCGATCAAGATCAAAATGCTTACGCAGTAGGCCTTTCAAAAGATCTTAATGATACTGATATTCAAAAGCTTGAATGGCTATTTGGTAATGCACGCCTGATTAATGAGGCTACACTTTCGGGCTCATACATTGGCCCAAGAAAAGAGATGATAACTCCATGGAGCACTAATGCAGTGGAGATTACTCAAAACATGGGGATCAGTGGAATTGTACGCATTGAGCAGTTTCAGAAAGTTTTATCCATAGACGAAAGTCACGATCCAATGCTGGAAGTAATATATCCCGGGTTGGATCAGCACCTTTTCACCATAGAAAGGCAACCTGAGTCAGTTCTGGAAATAGAGGATATAGCTGCCTATAACGAAGCTGAAGGCCTTGCATTGAGCCAGGAAGAGGTGGATTATTTAAATGGAGTGAGCAAAAAACTAGGAAGAAAGCTAACAGACAGTGAGGTATTTGGATTCTCACAGGTAAACTCCGAACACTGTCGACACAAAATATTTAACGGTACTTTTATAATAGATGGAAAGGAGATGCCTTCTTCTTTATTTAAGCTGATAAAGAAAACTTCCGAAGAGCACCCTAATTTCCTGGTTTCTGCATATAAAGATAATGTGGCCTTTATCCAGGGGCCTGTAGCCGAGCAATTTGCTCCAAAAACCCAGGATAAGCCTGATTACTTTACTACCAAAGATGTAGAAACAGTAATCAGCCTAAAAGCTGAAACACATAACTTCCCCACGACAGTTGAGCCATTCAACGGTGCTGCCACAGGGTCGGGTGGTGAGATCAGGGACCGACTTGCCGGTGGTAAAGGCAGCCTGCCTTTAGCGGGAACCGCAGTATATATGACATCCTACTCACGTCTCGAAAACAACAGAAAGTGGGAAGATAAAACGCAGCCTCGCAAGTGGTTGTACCAGACTCCAATGGATATCCTCATCAAAGCATCGGATGGTGCCAGTGATTTCGGTAACAAATTCGGCCAGCCTTTAATTAGCGGTAGTGTACTTACCTTTGAGCATGAGGAGAACAACAAAAAGTTTGGTTTTGACAAAGTAATCATGATGGCCGGCGGCATTGGCTATGGCAAGAGAAAGGACAGCATTAAAGAAAAGCCCCAGACCAATGATGACATTGTAATTCTCGGAGGCGATAACTATCGTATCGGCATGGGAGGCAGTGCGGTTTCTTCCGTAGCAACCGGGGAGTACGGCAATGCCATCGAGCTCAATGCCATTCAGCGATCCAACCCGGAAATGCAAAAAAGGGTTATGAATGCCATCAGAGCCATGGTAGAAAGTGATGAAAACCCTATAGTTTCTATCCACGATCATGGGGCTGGTGGGCACCTCAACTGTCTTTCCGAACTTGTTGAAGAGACTGGTGGCACGATAGATATCAACAAATTACCCGTGGGTGATCCTACCCTTTCAGACAAAGAGATAGCCGGCAACGAGTCTCAGGAAAGAATGGGACTGGTAATGAAGAAAAAAGATATTGAAATCCTGCAAAAGGTAGCCGACCGTGAGCGCTCACCAATGTATGTGGTAGGTGACGTTACCGGTGACGGACATTTTAAATTTGAGAATAAGAAAACAGGTAAAAACCCTATAGATTGGGATCTGTCCCACATGTTTGGCTCATCTCCAAAAACCATTATTGAAGACACCTCCGAAGCAGCTCCTTTTGAAGAGGTAAGCTACGAGACGGGTCACATACAGACATATTTGGAAGCTGTATTGCAACTTGAGGCCGTGGCCTGCAAGGACTGGCTGACCAATAAAGTAGATCGCTCAGTAACGGGAAAAGTAGCCAAGCAACAGACCTGCGGCCCTATACAGCTACCACTGAATGATGTAGCCGTAATGATGATGGATTACAAAAGCAAGAAAGGTATCGCAACTTCTATCGGCCACGCTCCGGTATCTGCACTGACCGATCCTGAAGCTGGTTCAAAACTTTCCATTGCAGAGGCACTCACCAACCTGATATGGGCGCCACTTACACATGGCATTTCCGGTGTATCGCTAAGCGCCAACTGGATGTGGCCTGCTAAAAACAAAGGTGAGAATGCCCGCCTGTACAAAGCTGTTAACGCCGTAAGTGAATTCGCGCGGGCACTGGGCATCAACATACCTACCGGAAAAGATTCATTGTCAATGACACAAAAATACCCCAATGGCGATGTAGTTTACTCTCCGGGAACAGTGATCATAAGTGCAGTAGGAGAAGTTTCCGACGTAACTAAAGTGGTCGGTCCGGACCTCAAAAATATTGATTCTTCGATAGTATATGTAGACCTGTCGAAAGATGACTTTAAACTTGCCGGCAGCTCCTTTGCACAGGTGGTTAATAAAATAGGCAATGCTGCTCCAACCGTTACCGATGCTGACTATTTTGCGAAAGGTTTCAAAGCTGTACAGCAACTGATCAATGAAGGCAAAGTTTTGGCTGGCCATGATATTTCTGCCGGAGGTATGATCACGGCTTTGCTGGAAATGTGCTTCCCTGCAAAAGACCTCGGGTTAAGCATAGACCTTTCGGATATCCGCCAAAATGATATTATCAAGATATTGTTTAGTGAAAATCCCGGGTTGCTGCTCCAGGTTGAAAAGGCTCAGGAAGTTATTTCTGTTTTAGAGCAATTTGGCATAAAAGGCGTAAAAATAGGGGCTCTTTCAAACCAGAGGGCACTGGTCCTTAAGCATCAGCAAGCGAGCCATACTTTTGATATTGATAAACTCAGAGATGTCTGGTTTAAAACTTCATACTTGCTGGACAAGCGTCAGAGTGGAGAGCATCACGCCACCAGGCGTTTCGAAAACTACAAGATCCAGCCTTTGAGCTACAGCTTTCCTGCCAACTTTACCGGCAGACTTTCTCAATACGGCCTGGATATCAACAGAAAATCAACTTCCGGATTAAAGGCCGCCATTATCAGAGAGAAAGGTGTCAACGGAGACCGGGAGATGGCATGGACCATGCACCTGGCAGGGTTTGACGTTAAGGACGTACACATGACTGACCTTATATCTGGCCGGGAGGATCTTTCAGATGTTAATTTCATCGTTTTTGTGGGAGGGTTCTCCAACTCCGATGTACTTGGTTCTGCCAAAGGCTGGGCAGGGGCATTCCTATATAACGAAAAAGCCAAGAATTCGCTTGATGCTTTTTATCAGAGGGAAGACACCCTCAGCCTGGGGGTGTGTAACGGCTGTCAGTTAATGATGGAGCTGGGCTTGTTATATCCTGATATGGAGAAGCACCCGAAAATGCACCACAATGCTTCAGGAAAGTTTGAGTCATCATTTATTAACCTGGATATAGCAAAGAATAATTCTGTAATGCTCAGCACGCTGGAAGGCTCCCGGCTTGGTGTATGGCTTGCCCATGGAGAAGGGCAGTTTATTTTACCGGAAGGCGAAGCGCATTACAACATTGTAAGTAAATACACATATACTGAGTACCCTGGCAATCCTAATGGTTCAGGGTTTTCTACTGCAGCATTAAGCTCAAAAGATGGCCGGCATCTGGCCATAATGCCTCACCTGGAAAGATCGTTATATCCGTGGAATTGGGCGCACTACCCTGAGAACAGAAAAGATGACGAAATAAGCCCATGGATTGAGGCGTTTGTAAATGCAAAGAACTGGATAAAAGAAAAGGTCGCTTTGTAGTGGAAGCGACCTTTCAATAAAAATATTATAGTTTGCTATTAAAACAAAACCATTTGAATTATATTTATATGTATACACACGGTATAAATTCAATGGTCTATGAAAGCACGAACCTTCCTTCCCTGCGCCACAGTGCTATTGGTTTTAATCTCAGGCTGTTTTTCTTACCGGGAGCTACCGGTTGAATATGATTACAGCTATAAAGGCAGATTTGACAAATACAACAGTTACGACTTCCTTATACAAGGAGAAAATGCAGAACTATTAAGTACAAGTGGCTCCACAATTTACACTGCCATAGAATCCCATATGAAATTCCTGGGATACAAGAAGAAATCAAACCGCCCGGATCTGCTACTTTCCTTTCGTGTCTTCGTAGACAGTTTAAATTTTAGAGGCTATAACCAACCTAAGATTGAAGACTGGATGGCCAAGAAAGACCGTGACTTGGAATATCAACGAATGAAGATCGGCATGAAAGAAGGCACATTGCTTATTCAAATCTTTGACCGAAAACAAAAGTCATCCATCTGGCAGGGATACGCCACCGATTACTATGGAAAAGTTGACTTTTCTGACATCCGGGATGTGAACAACGCTGTAAAATCAATACTGAACAAATACCAGTTTTTTGCAGACGGTTTTCTTGAAGAGCAGCAAAAAATTCTTTCCCAATAATTTTTAAAAAATAGCTGGAACTATTTTTTCATTTTACAAAATTAATTCTACCTTTGCCATCCCAAAAATAAGGGAATTAAATGATGCCCGATGGTGTAACTGGCAACACGTCTGATTTTGGTTCAGAAGAGTCTAGGTTCGAGCCCTAGTCGGGCAACAAATGGCGGACGAAAGTCCGCCTTAATTGTTTAAAGGCAAAACGCGCAAAAATGGCATCCGTAAAGATTTTCTCCGGCAAATCAACCAAATATCTTGCTACTAAAATTGCTCATGCTTATGGCAAACCTCTGGGAGAGGTTACATTGCAGGAATTTAGCGACGGAGAGATGTCACCTTTCTTTACAGAGTCGGTAAGAGGTTGTGATGTTTTTATTATACAGTCTACCTTCCCTCCTGCTGACAATTTCATGGAGCTACTGCTCATGATCGATGCAGCCAAAAGGGCCAGCGCAAAATATGTAACCGTAGTAGTGCCTTACTTCGGATATGCCAGACAAGACAGAAAAGATAAACCAAGGGTAGCCATTGCTGCAAAACTTATGGCCAACCTTCTATCGGCAGCCGGTGCAGACCGAATTATGACCTGCGACCTTCATGCTGACCAGATCCAGGGCTTCTTCGACATCCCTGTTGACCACCTTGACGGTACTTCAATCTTCATACCATACATCCGCTCTTTAAACCTGGAGAATATCATGTTTGCATCTCCTGACGTTGGAGGTGTGAAAAGAACACGTAGCTTTGCTAAATTCTTCAATGCTGAGATGGTAGTATGTGATAAATACAGAGAAAAAGCTAATGAGGTAGCTACCATGCGGCTTATCGGTGATGTTGAGGGTAAAGATGTGGTGATGGTTGATGACCTTATCGACACCGGAGGAACTATGTGCAAGGCTGCTGCTTTGCTTAAAGATAAAGGAGCGACTTCCGTAAGAGCTGTAGTAACCCACCCTGTACTTTCAGGCAAGGCTTATGAAAATATCTCCAGTTCGGTTTTGGAAGAGCTTGCAGTTACAGATAGCTTACCTTTAAGAGCAGATCAGGATACTTCAAAAATAAAAGTTTTGACCGTTTCTGATCTTTTCGCCAAAGCCATCAGAAAAATCCATGATCACGAGTCTATCAGCTCGCTTTTCATAGAATCATAATCAGATTAAGAAACTATACATTTTAAACTAAATAAATAATAAGATGAAAACAGTTGAGATTATAGGGTATAAAAGAGCAAATCTCGGCAAGTCAGTTGCTAAAAGGTTACGTGCAGAAGGGAATGTACCTTGCGTACTTTACGGTGGTGATGAGCAGATACATTTTTATGCGCCAATGATTTTATTCCGTGAGCTAGTTTACACTGACAAAGCTCACTTTGTAAACCTTAACGTTGAAGGACAAGAATATCAGGCTATCATGCAGGATATACAGTTCCATCCGGTAAGTGAAGTTATTTTGCATGTTGATTTCCTACAGCTATTCGAAGGAAAAACCATTAAAATGGATATTCCTGTACACTTCGAAGGTGATGCTCCCGGTGTTACAAAAGGTGGTACATTAATTAAGAAAAGAAGGTATCTGAAGGTAAAAGCTTTACCTAAAGATATGCCCGAATACATTACTGTTAACCTTTCAAAACTGGATTTCGGTAAGGCTATTAAGGTAGGTGAGATCGAAGAGCAGAACTTTGAGATCCTTGATTCAAAAATTGCTTCTGTAGCGGTGGTTGAGATCCCAAGAGCTCTAAGAGGAAAAACTCAGGAAGCTGATGCAGAAGAAGCAGAAGAAGCCGGTGAGGCTGCTGCGGAAGGTGCAGAAGGCTAAGAACTGCTGATATTTATCATTTCAAAAGGCTGTCTTAAAAGTCAGATTGAGTGAATAGGAATCGGAATAACCTCCGCACACTTACTTACTCAAGTATCAAAACGACTTTCGGACAGCCTTTTTATTTTATTGTTATTCAAAAACTGAAAAGCCCGATAACTAATGAAATACCTGATAGCCGGACTGGGCAACATCGGCCCTGAATATGAAATAACAAGGCATAACATTGGGTTTCTAACCCTCGACAGGCTTGCCGAACAGGAAGGCATAAACTTTAGCACTGAAAGGCTGGCCATGAAAGCAGAGTTTAAACACAAAGCGAGGCAGATCCACCTGATCAAACCCACTACCTACATGAACTTAAGTGGCAAGGCAGTCAATTTCTGGATGCAGGAGCTAAAAATACCCAAAGAAAACCTCTTGGTAGTGGTTGATGATATAGCTTTACCTTTCGGCAATTTGAGGCTGAGGGCGAAAGGCTCTTCGGCAGGCCACAATGGACTGAAAAATATAGAGCAAATAACCGGTGGGGCAAACTATGCCCGGCTTAAATTCGGCATCGGTGATAATTTCCACAAAGGCCATCAGGTTGATTACGTACTAAGCCCTTTCACCAAAGAAGAGTTTAATATGCTTCCTGAAAAGATGGATAAGGCCAATGAAATGATTCTGTCGTTTTGCACTATTGGTATCAGCCGGACCATGACCCAATATAATGACTAGGGAAAGTTTTTCACCATCCTCAACCAATCGAGGATGGTGAAAAATAAGCCGATAATTTAACTAATGCCTGATCCGGGCTGCACAGCTTCGGAAGGCTGCACAAAACGTAGCGTACCATCCAGGTTTTCCGCCATTAATATCATACCCTGAGACTCCTCTCCCATTATCTTTCTGGGAGCCAGGTTAACCAATATTGACACTTGTTTCCCTACCACATCTTCAGGAGCGTAGTACTCTGCAATGCCACTCAGCACTATTCTTTGATCAATCCCGGTATCTACCTTCAGCTTGAGTAATTTCTTGGATTTACGCACTTTCTCAGCTTCGAGGATGGTTCCTACACGGATGTCCATTTTAACAAAATCGTCAAAAGTAATTTCTTCCTTAGCCGGTGTCACTTTTATGTTTTCAAGTTCATTGGCAACTTTGGTATCTTCCAGTTTTTGCATTTGCTTTTGAATTACATCATCTTCAATTTTCTCAAACAGCAGCTCCGCTTTATTGATCTGATGACCAGAAGGCAACAAATCGATATGGCCGGTCTCATTCCAGTACATTTTATCCATACCCAACATGTCTGCTAACTTCTGAGTTGTAAAAGGAAGGAAGGGTTCTCCGAGTACAACAAGATTGGCCGCAATCTGAAGCCCAATATTCATGATAGTTTTAACACGCTCAGGATTCTCTTTGATTAACTTCCAGGGTTCAGTATCAGCCAGGTATTTATTTCCCGTTCTGGCCAGGTCTATAAATTCACCCAGGGCTTCTCTAAACCGAAAAGCCTCCATTGATTTTGCTATCCTTTCAGGTGCTTCCTTTATTTTCTTAATCGTATCGTGGTCGATATCATACAGTTCTCCACGCTCCGGCACTACTCCTTCGTAATACTTGTTAGTCAGTACCACCGATCTGTTGATGAAATTACCGAATATAGCTACCAGTTCGCTGTTGTTCCTGGTTTGGAAATCTTTCCAGGTAAAATCATTATCCTTGGTTTCCGGAGCATTGGCACAAAGCACATACCTCAATACATCTTCTTTACCAGGCAGGTCTTCCAGGTATTCATGAAGCCATACAGCCCAGTTTTTAGAGGTGCTTATTTTGTTCCCTTCAAGGTTTAAAAACTCATTTGCAGGCACATTATCAGGCAATACATAGCTGCCGTCCGCATGAAGTATGCTGGGAAAAATAATGCAATGAAACACTATATTATCCTTACCAATAAAATGGAGCAGCCTGGTATTTTCATCCTTCCAGTAAGGCTCCCAGTCTTTATTATTTTCAAGCGCCCACTCCTTGGTAGCTGAAATGTATCCTATTGGCGCATCAAACCAAACGTAGAGCACCTTTCCTTCTGCGCCTTTTACAGGTACAGGAACACCCCAATCAAGATCCCTGGTCATTGCCCTTGGCATCAGTCCCCCATCGAGCCATGATTTGCACTGACCATACACATTACTTTTCCATTCTTTGTGGCCTTCCAGAATCCACTGTCGAAGCCATTGCTCATATTCATTCATTGGGAAGTACCAATGTGTGGTTTCTTTCAACACAGGCTTATCCCCACTTAAAGCAGACCTTGGATCGATTAGTTCGGAAGGGCTCAATGATGACCCGCACTTCTCACACTGGTCACCATATGCCTGATCGTAATTACAATTTGGACAGGTACCTATGATATAGCGGTCAGCGAGAAATTGCCTGCTTTGTTCGTCATAGTACTGCTCTGAGGTCTTTTCCTCAAAAACACCTTTTTCAAAAAGTTCCTTGAACATCGCTGATGATGTCTCGTGGTGTATCTTATTTGAGGTTCTTGAATAGATATCGAAAGATATACCAAGCTTCTCAAAAGAATCTTTGATCAGGGTATGATACTTATCAACAATTTCCTGCGGAGTGACCCCTTCCTTTCTTGCTCTAAGTGTTATGGCCACGCCATGTTCATCAGAACCACATACAAACAGAGCATCTCTTTTCTGGCTGCGCAGGTATCTGACGTATATATCAGCCGGCACGTATACTCCTGCAAGATGACCAATATGAACCGGACCGTTGGCATAAGGAAGTGCCGCTGTTATGGTGTGTCTATCAAATTTTTTCTCAGGCATTATTAATCATTAGTTAATGCCGCAAAGATATAAGATATTAAAAGGAATTGTTAATTATCCTGACTATAACCGGAAATTTATGAGGAAGGAAGCGTTACTCTGAAATGTGTATAGGCCTTGTCGTCATTCTGCAGCATTACATCACCTCCCAGTTTCTGTGCGCTTTGCTTCACAATATAGAGTCCAAGTCCGATCGTTTGATGACGTAGTGCGGCTTTAGAAAACATTTGAAAAATATCATTGACATCCTCATCCTTTATTCCTATGCCATTATCCAGAAAGTGGATAACACACCAATCACCTTCTCCCTTTGTAATTTTGATCTTTGATACACTGGTTCGGTCCGGAACTTTAAACCTGACGGCATTCTGGATCATGTTAAAAAAGATAAGATCGACCAGCAATGGGTCCGAGTAGCATTTTAGGGCGGAGTCTATTTCATAGGTTACCATAAAGTCGTCTGTACCCTCTATATTACGCACCTGCCGAATGCACTTTTCAATCAACTCTTCAAAGTTGATCATCTTATATTTCAACTCCAGGCTATTAATATCGCTGATGGTCTTTAACCTGGTAAGTATATCATTAAGCCCCGAAGAAGTCTGCAGCAGCATTTTAAAATACTTAAGCGCCTTGTCGTTCTTAATATCGAGCAACGCTACATTGCAAATACCCATTAATGTAGCCAGCGGCCCCTTGATATCGTGAGATGACTTATAAAGGAAATTGTCCAGTTCCAAATTGGCCATTTTCAACTGCTGATTACGATCCTCCAGCTCCTGAGTACTTTTTTCTACTTTATCCTGAAGGTGGACATTATATGTGGCCAGTTTTTCATTTTGCTCGGTTATCAGGGCATGAGCTTTTTCCAGCTGGGCATTTTTAGAGATCAGCACCTCTTTTTGAGCCTCTATTTCCTCTTTCTGAGATAGAATTTCAAAATTTCTTTCTGCCAGAATTGTGTTGATCCTTTTATTGTGCCTGTAAGCATAGAATATCAAAATTGCCAGAAGCAACGCCAATCCAAATATTATAATAAGGAAAATATTTATTTTACGGTTTATAATTAACTGACGTTCCTTTTTTTCCAGTATTTTCTGGTTTTCCTCTTCCTGTATTTTCAACTGGATGGCTGACAGGTTGTGTGCCAGCGCTTCATTAAAGAGAGTGTCTCTAAGCTTCAGCAGGTTAGTCTTATACTCGTAAGCCTTGTTTATATCTCCTTTTTGCTGATAGAGGTCGGAAAACAAGCTGAAATTTTCAAACATCCGCTCTTTGGATCCTATTTCTTCTGCGATTTCCTGACTCTTGTTGAGCAGTATTATGGCGCTATCATAATCTCCTTTTCGCTGAGCTTCTTTACTGTAATAGTAATAGATTTCTGAGATTCCGTTTTTCTCGGAAATCTCCTCTCTTAATCCCAGGGAAGCATCCAGGTACTTTCGTGATTTTTCAAAGGCCCCAAGTTGCTGATATACACGCCCTAAACCACTGTAAGTAACAGCATTCCAGTTTTTATTGTCAACCCCAAGCCTTAATGATCTTTCAAAAAAACTCTTGGCTCTTGCCAGGTCCCCCTCTTTCAAAAAGGTTATTCCTATATTATTTAATGAATATAATTCAAGATTAGAGTCGTTACTGACTATGGCAACATCCAGTCCTTCGTTAAAATACTCCCGGGCTTTTTTATAGTCTTTTAGCTTGTCATAAACCAAACCTATATTATTCAACGTTAAGGCCTTTCCATATACCTCATTGATAGCCTGTTTAAGATTTAAAGAACGCAGGAGGTTTTCAAGAGCACTTTGATAGCTACCCATATTATAATAGGCCAGTCCAATATTGTTGAGAGCGTTATTAATAAGCACTGTGTCGCGGATTTCAGAAGCTATTTTCAGCGACTTATTGGAGTAGAACAAGACGGAATCATAATTACCCAGGTAATAATAAACGCCACCTATGAGCCTTAATGATTTTGCTATTTTTTGCTGATCTCTCCCCTGCATCATCGAAAGTTCGTAGGCTTCCCTTGCATAGCTCATGGCATCTTCAGGATAATTTAACCAGGTTTTAACCACAAGTGTATGAAGAAGGTCAATTCTCGCAGCTTCTGAGGTATTTGGCAACTCATGGATAAGACTATCAAAGTCCTGACTTTGTATAATCGAGATATTACTTACAGCAAAGATTAATGCCACCCACAGAGCACGCATACTCTAACAGAGTTAGTTCAGACCATATATAACTCAATAAGTTAAAAAAAAATAATTGCAATCCAATTATTCGGTGATTAATAATAACAGGAATATTGCTCTACAAGGTAGATTCTCTAACAAAACCAAAAGTGAATGTCCCATCTTCTTCGTAACAATACTGCTGAGACAGCTCATTATAATATATCGGGGCTCCCAGGCTCTTCATTTCTTCAATACATCGAAAAAAAGTACTTCTTGAAACACCAAGCCTATTTGCCAAAGCAGAAGCATTTCCTTTATATTTCATTCTGATCATCCTGTCAAGACGAAGGTAAAGGTTTCTCTTTTCGTCGTTTGTCATAACGGTGCTTGCTTTTATTGAAATTAGTCACGGTTGATTTCAATAATACTTAAAGCTTAAAAAGTCACTTAATAATATACAAACTATTGAGAGTTTGTGCTACTTACTACAAAAGAAGAAATGATTGCGGAAGTACTCTAATGAAAAGGAAGAACTACTTCAAACTGCGTGAAGCTACCCCGAGCCTTGCTAAGAGTTATATCTCCCCCTAGTTTTTCAACGGCAAGTTTAACCAGGTAGAGTCCGAGGCCTGCCGTATCAGACATGTCAGAAGCCTTGGAGAAAATTTCAAAGATTTTGTAAGATACGTTCTCATCAATACCTATACCGTTATCTATCACCTGAACATGGAGCCTGTCGTTACTAAAAACTTTGATATTAATGAAGGAATCTACGCGACCGGAGGTATTATAAAATTTAAAGGCATTGCTTATAAGGTTTGTGAGGATGATCCTCAGGAGATCCTGATCACTTCTGAATTGCAAATCGCATTGAACTTCTTTTTCAACAGAAATGGCTTTAAGTGTTTTTGCGTTCTGCTGTTCGCATATAATATCAGTGATCATAGTATCAAAATCAATATGCTCATCTGAGATCAGAGAATTATTGATTTGATTAATTACCAGCAGTTTAGAAAGTATTTCATTAAGTCTTTCAGCCGTTTTGCTCAGCTTACTGAAGTAGTCGATAGACTTCTTATCTTCTATATCAATTAAAGCTACGTTACAAACCCCCTGCAGTGTTGCTAATGGCCCCCTGATATCGTGAGAGGTTTTATAAATAAAGTTATCAAGCTCATTATTTGATTTTAGCAGAGCGGCATTTGACTCATTGAGTTCCTGGGTACGTTCCCTTACCCTTTCCTCCAACACTGTATTCATGTTAGTCAGCTCCAGGTTCTGCTTCTCAATGGCTTCATTAGCCTCATAAAGCTTCCTGTTAACCTTCCTCCTTAACTGATTGTTTCTAAACAGTATCACCAGAATTACAACTGCCAAAAAGATAATAATAATTGAAAGAATTAAGAGCGTAGTCCTTCTGGATATCTCAGACTTTTGGAGACTTATGGTTTCAAGGTTCTCTCTTTCCTGATAGTTGATCTGTATATTGGCCAGGTTTTGAATAACCTCCTCGTTTAGTATCAGCCCACTTAGTGAATCATACTTTGACTGATATTCATAAGCCCTTTCAAAGTCCTTAAGCAAGGCATATATTTCACCGTAAAGCTTATAATTTTTATTAATCCAAACCCTGGAGTCTATCTTTTCTGCAAGATCCTGGCTATCATTTAACAGTTCAAGGGCCTCTTTTATACTTCCTTTTTCCTTTTTTATCCTGGCCAGGTAATGGGCATTATTTACCACATGGCTTTGCAAGCCTACATTCGTGGCGATCTCCATTGCGTCCCTTAAATACAATTCTGCCTGTTCTACATTATCCAGTGAGTGATATGCCAATCCGGCACCGTTCAAAGCATCTACCTTTATTCTGTCTTCGCATCCGTTCCGCTCACAAAGTTTTAACACCCTTGTGAAATTGTTTACTGCTTCATCGTAGTTGTTCAAATCAGAAAAACACAGACCAAGGTTTATGAGTGTCCCTTCAATTTTACTTTCGTCTTTAAGGGATTTTTTAATTTCCAGGGATCTTTTAAAATACTCTATCGCTTTATTGTAATCTTTGATCTGATAATAAACCAGACCAATATTATTGCAGGAAATAGCTATTTCCAGTTGGTTATTCTCTTCCTCTCTGAGTGATAGTGACTGAAAATGATACTGCAGGGCTTCATCATACTTGCCATAATAGTAATACGTGAGGCCAAGATTATTTAAAACAAACTTCTCCCTATCCTTAAACTGGTTTCTCCTGGCTATGTGGAGGGCATTTTGAAAATGATCGATAGCCAGCTGGTAGAAGCCCTTTTCCTGATAGACGTAGCCTACAGCAATTTCCGTCCGCACGATCATCAGACTGTCTCCGTACTCATAGGATAGGTCCTGCGATTGCTCGGCAAAATACAACGCACTATCGAGATCGGTCAGGCGGTAAGCTATGAACAATTCCATCAAGGCATTGCTCTTAGCTTCAAAATTATCACTTTCTGCTCTCTCCTTTAATGAATCAATTTTGGATTGAGCAAACCCCGCAGGAGTAATACAACTAAGGAGCAATAAAAGCAGCCACACCTCCCACCGATTAAATGGAATAAAGCTAACTTTAACAACCCATGTAATATTTTGCTGCATTTTAAATAGATTCCTACAATATTCTACCCCACATTTGTGAGCAAATGTAAAAATAACGCCAAAAATAATTTATACTGAACAATATCAACATGTAAGAAATAGAGAGATTTTTACCACAAATATTTAAAAAACGAGTAGCCTCTCGAAGTTAAAATTTCTTAAAACATTAAAAAATATAAAACAAGCATTACAAACTATAAAACAATATAACTATGAAAGCCAAACTATTTACAATTCTAGCCATTATTTTTTTAGCAACAATTTTTTCTTCGTGCACTGAAGAAGAAATAACTCCTGACGCTAACAAATCCGATCATTCCACCATAGGCCACGGAGAAAGTGACACCAACTTCTAAACTCAGCAACTATGAAAACTAAAATACTAATCATAACATTTACCCTGGCTGTAATCGCCTCATTCTCATTCATCACTATCAATAAGGAGACATTTTCAAAGAAAGAAAAGGCTCCGGGAGTTCAGCATACGGAACCTACAAGCGGCTTCGTGCTGGAGGATGTGAATCAGTTTTAATATAACGTAATCTTTATTCAAATAATATAGAAATGAGCCATAACAAGGTCACAGGTATATACAGAGAGCCTCCCTGGCTGATTTCACACAAAACTTACAAATCATGAAAACTAAAATAGCAATCGTTGCCTTTGCAGTAGCTGTGATCGCTTCATTTTCGTTCATTACCATAAATAAAACCGCCGTATCCAAAAAGGCTCAGGCAGAAGTAACCCAGCATAATCAACCTACATCCGGTTTTACGCTGGAAGACGAGAACCAGTTTTAACAAAGTTGTGCAGTAAAACATAAACTTTTGTTAAAAATCCTCTGACTGCTCAAACAAAAGCCTCAACAGGTTGTTGTAAATCTGGCTGATCATGCATGCGCAGACGATTAAAGTCAGCATAACTACATGCGGGTTTACACCAAAACTGATAGCCGTATAGCATAAACATCCCACCCACGGGTGGGTAAATGCTTGTCGGGCAGAACAAAAAAGCTGGCCGGGCCGGAGGAAAAATGATGTAATATTGAAATTATTTTTCAATTGAGATTTTCATCACATAAGGTTAGTTGCCAATTGTGAAGAATGGCTACGTATTTCTAAAGCAAAAGGTTCAAATATTACATGATTGGAATATAAATTTAAAATGAACTTTTTATAATTCACTGATTTTCAACCGGTAGCATTTTCCATCCGTTTAGTCTACCGGATTTAACCTCTTATATTGCTGTATTAATTAAATTTAATTTTGGTTTAACTATTCTTTGCTTTTAGTTTAGTAATTTTGCGGCTTAATTTTCAAGCTAATGCAAAATATTCGTAACGTCGCTATTATAGCGCACGTTGACCACGGTAAAACTACCTTGGTTGACAAAATTATTCACGCCTCAAAAATTATCAGGGAGAATCAGGAAACCGATGATCTCATATTAGACAATGAGGACCTTGAAAAAGAGAGAGGGATCACCATTGTATCAAAGAACGTTTCTGTCAGATATAAAGACGTAAAAATAAATATTATAGATACTCCTGGTCACGCCGACTTCGGAGGTGAAGTGGAAAGGGTTTTAAAGATGGCTGACGGCGTTCTTCTGCTGGTTGATGCCTTCGAAGGCCCTATGCCTCAAACACGCTTTGTACTTGGAAAAGCTATTGACCTCGGCCTGAAGCCGATCGTTGTAGTTAACAAAGTAGATAAAGAAAACTGTCGTCCTGACGAGGTACATGAGCAGGTTTTCGATTTGATGTTTAATCTGGATGCCACTGAGGATCAGCTTGACTTCCCCACGCTTTACGGTTCGTCAAAGCAAGGATGGATGAGCACAGACTGGAACAAACCTACTGACAATATATTCGAACTTCTCGACGCTATCATTGAGTACATCCCTCCTGCACCACAAAACGAAGGTGTATTGCAAATGCGGGTTACTTCCCTCGATTTCTCTGCTTATGTAGGACGAATCGCCATAGGAAGAATAGCTCAGGGCACTGTAAAGGAAGGTGACACTGTAGGATTAACAAAAAAAGATGGCTCTGTAAAGAGATGTAAAGTAAAAGAGGTTCACATTTTCGAAGGATTAGGCAAGAAACGCGTTCCGGAAGCATCATCTGGAGAAATCTGTGCGCTGGTAGGTATTGACAATTTCGAACTTGGAGATACCGTTACTGATATTAATAATCCGCAACCTTTGCCTCGTATAGCTATTGATGAGCCTACAATGAGCATGCTATTTACCATTAATAATAGCCCGTTTTTTGGTAAAGAAGGAAAATTTGTAACCTCAAGACACCTGCGAGACAGATTATACAAGGAAACTGAGAAAAATCTTGCCCTGAGGGTTGAGGACACTTCCTCTGAAGATAAATTCAATGTTTTTGGAAGAGGAATCCTTCACTTGTCAGTACTGATAGAAACCATGAGAAGAGAGGGTTATGAACTGCAGGTTGGTCAGCCACAGGTTATTATCAAAGAAATAGACGGCGTAAAACATGAACCGGTAGAGCACCTTGTGGTGGATGTTCCCCAGGAGACTTCAGGCAAAGTAATAGAGCTTGTAAGTGCCAAAAAAGGTGAGTTGAAGATCATGGAGCCCAAGGGCGACCTTCAACACCTTGAGTTTGATATCCCGGCAAGGGGACTAATAGGACTAAGAAATAATGTACTCACCGCAACTGCCGGTGAAGCCATCATGACTCACCGCTTTAAAGAATATGCTCCATTCAAAGGTGATATTCCCGGAAGGATCAATGGATCTTTGATCTCCATGGAGAACGGCCCGGGCACACCTTACTCGATAGATAAGCTTCAGGATAGAGGTATATTTTTTGTTGAACCAGGTGAAGATCTGTACACGGGACAGGTTATTGGTGAACACTCCAGGGATAATGACCTCGTAGTAAATGTTCAGAAAGGTAAGAAGCTGACTAACATGAGAGCTTCAGGTTCTGATAACAATGCTAAGATTGCTCCTCCGAAAAGGTTCTCATTAGAAGAGGCTATGGAATATATTCAAAAAGATGAATACCTTGAAGTAACACCTAAGTCTATCAGGATGAGGAAGATTTATCTTGATGAGAATGAACGAAAAAGAATGGCCAATAAAGACCAGTAAGCAAAACCATTGGCAAAACCGTACTTTTAAAAAGTCTGTAACTGATAGTTGCAGACTTTTTTTGTAAGATCATCATAATCATAAAAAACGCCCGAAAGGTTATCTTCCGGGCGTTTTTGTTATTTCATACGTATGCAGTGGCTTATAATGGTATCTGCTCAAATTTCACCGAAGCTTCTCCCTTAAATGCTTTTCTGGGTTTGAGGTTTAGCACCTGGAACATTTCTTCATCCTGTACCACATCAGGATTAGGGGTTGTCAACAATTTATCACCGGCAAATATAGAATTGGCCCCGGCCATAAAGCAAAGTGCCTGCTCTTCCATATTCATCCTCACTCTGCCAGCAGACAGCCTTACCATAGCTTTAGGCATAATGATTCTCGCAGTAGCTATCATTCTTACCATTTCCCAAACAGAAACACGTGGTTGCTCAGCCAGCGGTGTACCTTCCACCGGTACGAGGGCATTAACAGGAACTGACTCCGGGTGTTCCGGTAATGTGGCCAATGTGTGCAACATGCCCACCCTGTCTCCATCGCTTTCACCCATACCAATGATACCTCCCGAGCATACTGATATTTTTGCATTGCGCACATTTTTCAGGGTATCAAGCCGGTCGTCATAAGTCCTGGTAGAAATTATCTCATCGTAGTGTTCTTCACTTGTATCTAGGTTATGGTTGTAGGCGTACAGGCCTGCATCTTTCAGTTTTTGCGCTTGCTCTTCGGTAAGCATCCCTAAAGTACAGCACACTTCCAGCCCCATACCATTCACTCCTTTTACCATGTCAAGCACTCTGTCAAAATCACGGTTATCCCTGACCTCTCTCCAGGCTGCGCCCATGCAAAAGCGAGTACTTCCTGACTCTTTTGCTTCTTTTGCTTTTGATAAAACCTCTTCCGTTGGCAAAAGTTTATGCACCTTTACATCTGTATGATACCGGGCCGCCTGAGGACAATACGAGCAGTCTTCGGGACAACCACCGGTCTTAACTGAAAGCAAAGTACATACCTGGACTTCTGATGAATTATGATATTCTCTATGTACCGTGGATGCTTTATACATGAGATCCAAAACCGGAGAGTTATATATTTCAGCTATCTCCTCCCTTGTCCAGTTGTTTCTAATTTCAGTCATTCTATAATCTTTTTTTCTATATCAATCTGTTATTCCTTTTCAGGAAATGCAAATCAAAGTAAACACATTATCGTCAAAGGTCATTGCTTTTGGCCAAAGAAATTGACTTAATTAAGTCTGTTGCTGATCGCCTTTATTATTTATATGACCTGTAAATTGCTCAGCATTAATTCAATCGGAATTCGTAGGGCATTCTGGCCTGCAGACCGTTTAGCTCTTTTACTTTTCTTGCAGACTCCATGTAGGGATAAAATTCACCCATTTCCTCTTTGATCATTTCAGCGCTTCTTTCTCCTTCCAGTTCCTTCATAAACTCTTCAAAAATACTTTGCTGCTTAGGGTAGTACCTTACTTTATAGTTATCCTGCACATTAGCTTTAGCGGCTGCTATTTCGATAGCCGTTTCCAGGTCTCCAAGTACATCAACCAACCCGTTGGCTTTGGCCTGGCTTCCTGTCCACACCCTGCCCGATGCAATTTTCTTAAGTTCTTCAACATCCATACCTCTGCCCTGTGCCGCTTTGGTAATAAAGGTCTCGTAGCCATCTTCTACATCGTTTTGGATAATTTGCTTTTCCTGTTCGGTCAATGGTCTGGTCATGTTATAAATACTGGAAAGTTCACCGGTTTTCACCTCATCATTGGTTATGCCCAGCTTATTATTGAGAAAGCCCTGAAGGTTAAAGATTATACCGAAGATACCTATGGAACCTGTAATGGTATTGGGTTGGGCCACTATAGTATCACAAGCCATAGCCATATAGTAACCGCCCGATGCCGCCACATCCGACATGGATGCGATCACCGGTTTTTGCTCACTTGCAAGCCTGATCTCTCTCCACATTACATCCGAGGCCACAAAGCTTCCTCCCGGTGAATTGATCCTGATCACAATTGCCTTTATACCATCATCCTTTCTTGCCTTGCGGATCTCCTCAGAGAACTTTTCCGAACCAATGGTATTGACATCTCCTTTACCTGAAATAATGTCTCCCGATGCAACAATTACAGCCACTTCATTATCTGAACTCGTGTAAGTACTGAAACTCTCTTTGTATTTTTCGTATGATATCAGGTTAAGATCTTCGTCCTCTTCTATTCCTATTTCTGTCTTTAATGCAGAAACAACCTGATCAAAATACACCAACTCATCGGCCAAATGATACTCTATGGCCTGCTTGGGCCTTCTTACAAGCATGTTATCTGATATTTCTACTAATTTTTCCGGAGCAATACCTCTTGATTCGGCTATTTTAGCGATCACATTCCCATAAACGGAGTTAAGCATGGATGTAAGCTGAAGCCTGTTTTCTTCGCTCATATCTTTTCTCATAAACGGCTCCACTGCACTCTTAAAGTCACCCACCCGAAATATTTGCGGCTCTATATCCAGCTTGTCAAACAATCCTTTAAAAAAGGTAAGGTTGGCACTAAGTCCGTTAAGCTCTAAACTACCCTCAGGGTGCATGTATACTTTATCTGCAACAGAGGAAAGGTAATAACCACCCTCACTGTAAAACTCACTGAAAGCAACTACAAACTTCCCTGAACTCTTAAAGTCGTTTAACGCATCACGGATCTCTTCGGTAGCAGCCATGCCGGCCATTACAAACGGCGCCTCAAGATAGATGCCCTTGATATTGTTATCATCCTTCGCATTTCTGATGGCTTCTTTCAACTGCACAAGACCGATGGTGGTTGGTGCTGTCGGGAACATATCCAGCTCAGCAAAGGGGTTATTAAACTCTACTTCAGATATAGGTTTATCAAGCTTGATATGTAGAACGGATTTTTCTGACACCTTAACAGGTTCCTTCTGCGTCAATGCGCCTATTATACCCACAAACACCAGTATGCCCAGCACGGTAAATATTACCAGCGCCAGAAATGAGGCCAACAGATTTCGAAGAAAATTCATTTTTTAAAATTTTAATTAAGCGTCAAAATTAACAACTAAACATGCATTAATAAAAAAGACGTTTCTATTTTTGAACATAATTATGATAGAAGGAATATTTTTGCTCTTAGGATCAAATTTGGGTGATAAAAAAAAACTACTGAACAGCGCCTGTTCTATAATAAACAGCGAACTGGGCCCTATCATGGGGAGGTCCTCTTTATACGAGACAGCAGCATGGGGCAAAACTGATCAGCCTGCATTTTTAAACCAGGTAATTGAGGTTAACTCTGCACTGTCTGCCGCAGAAGTACTAAAATGTATCAACAATATAGAATCACGCCTCGGCAGGGTGAGAACTGAGAAATGGGGAGCCCGTATAATAGACATTGACATTCTGTACTATGGTCATGAGATTATAGAAACCGAAAATTTGACTATCCCTCACCCGGGCATACCAGACCGGCGGTTTACCCTGGCTCCCCTGGTGGAAATTGCTCCTGATTTCATTCATCCGGTACTAAGGAAAACAAATACTGAATTATTGGCTCGTTGCTCTGACAAGCTTGAAGTAAACATTATCGAAAGCTGATAATTAGCTAAATCCATTCATAGCTTCTATCTCGAAATGAATAAAATCAAATATTTTTTCTAAAAATCGTCTATATTCCTCATATTGCGGGAATAAACAAATCGGATTTTATTATGATAACAAAGAACTTACTTGGCACCTTAACCTTATCTGCTTTATTGATGGCATGCGGCTCTAAAAACAGTGAGCAGGAAGCCACGACTACTGCAGACATTGAAACCGACTCAACGGCTGTTGCAGAAACTCCATCATCAAATGAAGTTGAAGCTGTTGGTATCTGGGACAAGGTCTCTGTAAGGGCCACTCCATCAGAAGACGGTAAATGGCTTACCTCCGTAAGCCTGGGTGAAAGCCTGACTTATTTGGGTGAAGAAGCTAAGGATAGTAACGATAAAGTATATTACAAAATAAGACTTAACGATGGTAAAGAAGGATGGGTTCGTCATGAATTTGTAGTTCCCGAAGCTAAATCAGCTGTCTTTGTTAACGAATCAGACATTTACAATCGCCCTGACCTGCTTACCAAGTCGGACAAGAAATTTAGCAAAATGGACATTATTGCTGTTAAGCAAACGCAGGATGACTGGGTAGAGGTAGCCGGAAAAAGAACAAATGGCAAATGGATAGAAACAGGATGGGTAAGAAAAAGTAATATTTCTTATGAACCCGTGGATATAGCTATGGCTAAGTTTGCAAAACCTGCTATGGAAACTGAAGATACTGATAGTAGGGCTAAAAAATTGGAAGAGGTTTTAAACAATGTTGACCTAAGCAGTTCTGCATTTGTTACTGATGTAAAAGAAGCCCTGGATGAAATCAGGCTGAATGCTGAGGCCCCGGAAGAAACTGATGATGCCTCCACTGAAGAAGACTCTATGGAAATAGAGGACGAAGAAGTGCTGGAAGAAGACGGTAATTAGTGATATTAATTGCCAATACATAAAAATCAAACAATAAAAAAACCGGATAATATCCGGTTTTTTATTGTTTGATTTGCAAAGCCGTTACCGTCCAATCACATAAGTCAATACAGGGCGCTTGGCATGATTAACCACATCCTCTGCAATGCTTCCGGTAAGCAAATGCGCCAGACCGGTTCTGCCATGAGTAGCCATAGCTATCATGTCAGCATTGATACTTTCTGCGAAGTATATGATACCTTCTTCCTCCGATCCCTCATTAAAAATATGAATTTTGTAATTCTCCAGTTGGCATCTTTTAGCAAAAGCTTCCAGCTCAGGACGGGCAAACCGGTCTGATTGAAAGTTGTTTGGCGTGTTGATACGAACCAGATGCAGGGTTGAACCATACAGCTTCTGAAACATTTTTACCGTATTTACACATTGCTCTTCTTCTTCCTCAAGCGCAGTAGCATATACTACTTCCTTGAAGTCAAAGCTTGTTGCTTTTTTATGTATAGTCAGTACCGGACACTTGGCATGCCTTACTACTTTTTCTGCATTGGAGCCAATCAAAAACTCCTCAAGCCCTGTACTGCCCTTCGTACCCATTACTACCAGGTCAACAGAATGCTCACCGATAATATCTTTAATATTATGGTACGGGCTACCTATTCTCAACTCCTGCTCTATGACGGCATCCGAGAACGATGAGTTTGCCAATTCCGCAAGGTCTTGTTTCCCTTTTTCAATTAATTTCATCATAAATAATCTGTCTTCCATATTGGGAAGATCAACCTCTCCGGTATAGTGCATTGAGGTCACACTGGCATCCTCAACCACATGCAATAAAACTATGGATGCGTCGGATTTTTTAGCTATATGATATGCTACTTCCAAAGCATAACCAGCCTGCTCGGAAAAGTCAGTAGGAACAAGAATTTTTTTCATGATAGATAAGTCTTATAAGATTTGATTTAAAGTTACATATTAATCTATTAAATATAAATAGACAATTAGTCATACGAACAAATGATTTTTGTTATCGTAAAAAACTTAAATAAATAAAAAATAACCGCCTGACCGCATACAGCGACCAGACGGTTACAAACCTAAACTATCAAGAAACTACTTATTACTATCTGTCAAATCCACAAAATGTCAGCGCTATGGATATCAGGTCTCCAGGCAAATTCTGCTGCATTTTGGTCTTAATATTTTTACGTGTTTCAGGGTTTACTCTGGAGTATTTCAATTGAGTATCCGCATACTTCCAGGCCATGCGAAACTCCTCTCCCACTAATACGGCCTCGTCTACTTTGCCCTGATGCAGTAAGCTGGCTTTGAGGCCATGGAGGGCAAAGCCATTTTTCCTGTAAATTTTCAAATCTTCCCTATAGATGTTTTCTGCCTGGCTGTATTGCCCCATTTGCATATACAAATCTCCGAGGACATGCCTGACTGAGAAAAACCAGTCAGGTGGCTCCTGATAGTTTAGCCTATCCTCGAGCCCGATGGCCTGCTTCAACCTGATTTCGGCCTCAGCATGCTGCCCGCCGGCCCTGAGTATTTCTGCATCAAGTACTTTTTGCGCTATCAAAACCAGCTGATCCACCGTATTGATATCCCATATACTTATTTCCCTGAGGCCGGGCTTTCCGGCAATACCGGTTAGTAGGTCAAGCTCTTCCTGCGCCTGACCTGTTTTACCCAATCCGACATAGGCCATACCCCTGGCATAGTGCCATATGGCTTTGGGGTAATCGAGTTCAGGCTCCCATAGTTGCAGTATCGTTTCCCACTGGGCAAATTTTACAAGCACGTTGTATTGTATAGTTGAAAAATGCTGAAGTCCGGCCCATTCCTTTTGCTTCATAGCCTGTCTATCCACCTTTTGAGCCAGTCTGAATGCGGCATTGATAGCCTTTGCACCGTTACCCTCCAGGGCTGCACATGCTGTAAGAAAATGAAGGTTGTGCGGATATAGTGCCAACGGGTACAGTCCTTGTGCGGAGCAGGAAGCCAGGTATGAACTATCAACTTCAACAGCTCTTTCATTGGCCAGTGTACCTAAGTGATAATCACCGGTACGGATGTAGGTATGCGAGGGCATATGTACAAGGTGACCTGCCCCCGGAACCATTTCGCCTAATTTCATAGCCATATCCAGGGCACGCTCTGGCGTAGAAGATGCCTCGGTAGCATGGATATAAAGATGTATTGGCATAGGATTGCGAGGATTACTTTCCATAGCCTGCTCTATAATTTTTACAATTTCAGGCGTCCATATCTTGGGCTCCCCTTCTATTGCAGTGTACAAGTCCCATGGGTGCAGATCCATTAAGGACTCTGCGTATATTGCCGCTATATCCGAGTCTTCAGGGAAAGCTTCATACGCCATTCGCATGGCTTCGGCATATGCCCTATCCAGCTCTTTTCGGTTTTTAAACTCAGGGGCATATCGCTCTGCCATGGCCTTAATAAGATGCTTTTCCCTTTGGGTAACATCATCAGCTAGCTTAAGTGCCATTTGTGCTGCGTTGTATGCTTCCTGGTTGACAGATTCATCCATACCTACATTGTAGTTCGGACCAAGGGCATAAGCAAGCCCCCAATAGCACATGGCACATTCATCATCCTGCCTGATGGCTTCTTTAAAGGACCTGATGGCTTCTGCATGATTAAAACCATAGGCCAATATAAGTCCCTGCTTAAAGAACCTTTGGGTATAAATGGACTCAGTGGTAATCTCCATTGTGTGCTCTCCCATACCCGTCAATACTGGTGCCTGAAAGTTGGTTTCCACCTGGCAACTGTTTAACAACCAAATACAAACAACCGTTATCGTCCCAATAATTATAATTATAAACTGTTTCATAAATGAAATGATTTAAATGTGTGGTGAAGTATGCAGCGGCCATACCGGCTGCAAGGCATCATCACTAAATGACCGCCAGGCATTACCCTGACTTGATGACTACAAATTTAGAGGGAGTGATGCTGCTCAAAGAATTTCAAAATGAGCAAAAGGTATACGCCACTGAAAAGGAGGTGAACAATAGGTGAACAAGGCCAGAATAATGCGCCGTACGCCACTTTTAAATGATATCGGACGGTATTTCTACATCAAAAATACCGACTGTTTTAGCCAAGTTTAAAGTAAGAGGGTTTTGCAGGAATGGCATCACGCACTCTTTGCCTGATTGAAACTGATCAGGAAGTCCATCAGGTTTTCTCCTGATTCAAGGTTGAGTTTCTTGCGCAGCCTGTATCGTGCCGTCTTCACACTTTCGGCTGATATGCCCAACAATGCAGAGGTCTCCTTCATGCTCAGGTTTAGCCTAACCAATGCACAAAGTTTAAGATCGCTACCAGTCAGCTCGGGAAACTCAGCTTTTAGCTGATCGAAAAAGTCCTGGTGCACCTGCTCAAAGAAAAGTTTGAAGTTCTCCCAGTCTTTATCAATTCCAATTGTTGAATCTATTAGCCTGATAAGTTTGCTGAGATCTTTCCTTATGCCTGTATCTGCAGTTTTTATGATTTGCTGTATGGCCTCCTTTAATTCTTTGATTAATTCATTCTTCTGAATGAAATTCATAGTGTAGGAAGTCAGCTCCTTGTTTTTATAATTAAGTTCAAGCTCCAGTTCTTCTTTTCTTAGCTGAGCATTTTCAAGCTCAACCCTGGACAACTCTTCTCTGGACTGATACAGCGCCCTGTCCTTTTTCAGGCGGGTTCTTTGGTTTTTTATTATCAGATAGGCTATCAGCAGGATCAACATCAAACCGATAACCAAAAACCACTTCAGGCTATTATTAAACCTGGCTTCCTGCTCCAGCAATGCTATTTGCTGTGCCTGTAGCTCCAGTTCTTTTTCCTTTTCCACCGTTTCTATCCTTGTCTGCATATTGGCTATCCGGGTAGCCATCTCTATGTTAAACAGGCTGTCGCGCATGGTATTGTACTTATTAGCGTATGACAAGGCCAGTGTGTAGTTCTTTTGTTGTTCATAAACCAGCTTCAGTCCCTGATAAATATCCTTAAGCCATTTTTTTGACTTTATTTCATTTGCCAGGCTCAACCCTTGTTCAAAATAGTAAATAGCGCTATCATAGTCACCCTTGTCCAGGTAGAGGTATCCAAGGTTTTCCAGATTTTTTGCCATACCTTCCCGGTCATTGATTTCCTTACCGATCTCAAAAGAGTTAAGCAGGTGCCGGAGCGATCGCTGGTATTCTTTCTGTTTCAGAAATAGTAGCCCTAAGCGGTTGTTTGCCTCAGATATACCGTATTTAAAGCCATTGTTCTGGTGAATGTTTAATGCTTTGACCAGGTAATTATATGCTTCATCGTATTTCTTCTCATCCAGCAGTATGGTGCCGATCTTACTGTATGTGGTGGCGATCCGGTCAAATTTCTTTAGTGCTTCGAATATTTCAACAGCTTCAAAATAATACTTAAGGGCCTTTTCATTATTCATCTGATCACTGAAAACCAGTCCGATGTTCATGAGGCAGTTGGCCTGTCCAAGCCGGTCGTTGATATTCCTGTAAATGACCAGACCTTCAAAAAGATACTCCAGGGCTTCTTCATAGTTGCCACGAGTCCAGTGTGCTACACCTATAACCCGGTTGGCAAACGCTTTGCCTTTTTCATAAGAAAGCTGCCGGGCCATAGCCAATGCTTTTTCTCCCAACATCTCCGACTTCGAAGGGTCGACTATCCAATACTCATACCCCAGTTTGTTGAGCAAATCTACCTTGACCGTATCCTCCGATATATAGTTATCAAGTACATAGCTGAGACTATCTATATCCTTTTGGGCATAAAGGCATGTTGATAATGTAATAAGAGCAACAATAAGAAAGTTTTTCACTGACATTTATTATAACCTGACTATCAGGCCGAAAATTTACGACATCAAGTTGCCTGCTCCAAATAGCAGGACAAATAATAACGTGCTGAGTGCCATTTGCTTCAGGTAAGGATCCAGTGTATGAGGTTCAACTTTATTTTTAACTGCCTTGCCATTAATGATAAAAAGCGGAACCGTAACCAAAAACAAAAGCTGTGTCCAGGAACTATATTGAAAATAGGTAAAAAGCAGCGCTGCAGACACTCCGGAGATTAGTAATACCCAATGATACACAATGGCTTTTCCCCTGCCGATCCGTACCGGTATGGAATATTTACCCGCCTTTTTATCTGACTCTATATCCCTGATATTATTGACATTAAGTACGGCTACAGAAAAAAATCCGCAGCTCAATGCCGGTAATACCAGGTATAGGTCAACCTGCTGTGTGTATAAATAGTACGAGCCCATTACACCAATAAGCCCGAAAAAGATCAGTACGGAAAGATCACCCAACCCCATGTAACCATAGGGCTTTCGGCCAGCAGTATAGGCAAGGGCAGCAAAAATGGCCAGTATCCCTAAAACAAAGAAGAACAGAAAGGCCTGGACCTGAAAGCCAAAGGAAAGGTATAGCAGGCAGATGCCGCTCGCCAGTGAAAGAGCAACGAAAAGTACCAAAGCCTTTCTCATACTGCCCAGTGTAATTTGCCCGGACTGTACCATGCGTGCAGGACCTTTTCTTTCCACGCTATCGGCTCCGTTTACCGTGTCTCCATAATCATTGGCCAGGTTAGAGAGTATCTGGAGAAGGATGGTAGTCAGGGCGCAAAAGCTAAAGATTGCCCAACTGAAAGCACCACGGGTTGCTGCTAAGAAACTACCCATGCCAATGCTGGCAAGTGCCAGGGGCAACGTTCTGAGTCTAAAGGCACTAAGCCATGCTTTCACGTTCATAATTACATTCTTTCCGGTACGCTGATCCCCAAAAGGCCCATCGCTTTGTTAATGGTTTCTGCCACCACTTTTGAAAAGGCAATGCGGAACTTCAATGCCTGCTGGTCCTCTTCATTGAAGATTGAAACCTCCTGATAGAAACGATTATATTCTTTAGCCAGATCATAAACATACTGGGCTATGATATCCGGTGAATAATTTGTCCCCGCTTCTTTCACCTTACCTGTATAGTCATTCAACAGATAAATCACATTCTTTTCAATCGGGTGCAAGCTATCAAAACCTGCAATCTCTTCATTGGCAGAGCTAATTCCCAATTGACCTGCTTTTCTTAAAATAGCGGATATCCTCGCATGTGTATACTGGATGAATGGCCCGGTATTTCCCTGAAACTGAATAGATTCATTAGGGTCGAACAACATGCGTTTTTTAGGATCGACTTTTAATAAAAAGTATTTTAAAGCGCCAACCCCAAGTGTTTCGTAAAGGTCTGCTGCCTGCTCTACGGTAAAGCCTTCGATTTTTCCAAGCTCCTCGGTATGCTCCCGTGCTGTATCTATCATTTCCTGCATCAGGTCATCCGCATCCACTACAGTACCCTCACGTGATTTCATTCTACCCGTGGGCAGGTCAACCATACCGTATGACAGGTGATAGCATTCTTTTGCCCACTCATATCCCAGTTTATCAAGTATAATGAACAATACCTTGAAGTGATACTCCTGCTCATTACCCACGGTATATATTTGCTTAGCTATTTCAGGGAAGTCCCGGAATCTCAGGATAGCGGTACCTATATCCTGTGTCATGTAAACAGAGGTACCATCAGCCCTTAACAATAGCTTCTGATCCAAGCCTTCGGCGGTAAGATCTACCCAAACGGAGCCGTCCTCTTTCTTAAAAAAAATACCTCGTTCAACACCTTTTAGCACTTCATCTTTACCCAGCAGGTAGGTTTCCGATTCATAGTAAAGTTTGTCAAAATCAACACCCATTTGATGATAAGTAACATCAAAGCCAGTGTATACCCAGCCGTTCATCTTTTGCCAAAGGGCATAAGTTTCAGGTTCTTTCTGTTCCCATTTAAGCAGCATTTCCTGGGCCTCTTTCATAATAGGGGCTTCTTTCTCGGCCTGCTCTTGTACCATGCCCTTCGCTGTAAGTCCAGCAATTTGTTTTTTATACTCCTGGTCAAACTTTACGTAGTAATCGCCCACCAGTTTGTCACCTTTCTTATCTGCCGTTTCCGGTGTTTCCCCGTTTCCATATTTTAGCCAGGCGACCATAGACTTACATATATGTATGCCACGATCGTTTATGATCTGCACCTTATGAACTTTGTTGCCGTTGGCTTTGAGTATCTCTGCTACGGACCATCCCAGAAAGTTATTTCTCAGGTGTCCAAGATGCAGAGGCTTGTTGGTATTGGGTGATGAGTACTCAATCATCACTTCCTTACCATTAGCCGGGAAAGTACCGTAGTTTTCTGCATTAAGTATGGAGTTAAACACACTTACCCACGTACTGTCGCTCAGTACAATATTTAAAAAACCTTTAACTACGTTGAAATCAGCCACTATTTCAGAATGCTGCTTCAGATATTCCCCTACTGTCCTTCCGGTTTCCTCGGGGTTCTTCTTTGAAAGCCGGGCATATGGGAAGCATACAAAAGTATGAGATCCTTCAAATTCTTTGCGTGTTGGTTGCAGGGATATTTCTCCAGGACTTAGATTTGCCTGAAATACCTCGTTAAATGCTTTGGAAATATCCTGTTGAAGGGATTGCTCAATATTCATTTATTCTTTAAGTTTTAAATCGTAAAGGTCTTTTCTTCTGTCCTTTAAGTTACGAACGCTTCCGCTGTTATGCAGATGTTTCAGGTCGTTAAGGTCTACATCTGCAATAATAGTATTTTCTGTGTTAGGAGTACCCTCCGCAACAATAGCATTTTGAGGGAAGGCAAAATCGGATGGAGAAAAAACTGCTGACTGTCCAAACTGGATATCCATATTTTTAACCTTGGGCAGGTTACCCACACTACCTGAAATAACCACGTAGCATTCGTTTTCAATGGCGCGCGCCTGCGAGCACACTTTGACCCTGTGGAATCCATTGTGCATATCAGTAGCAAATGGCACAAAGAGTATTTCCATACCCTGATCTGCCAGTATTCTGCTCAGCTCCGGAAACTCTGAGTCGTAACAGATAAGAATGCCTATTTTGGCTGTATCCGTTTCAAATACTTTGACCCCGGAACCGCCAGTCATACCCCAATCACTTCTTTCAGCCGGTGTAACGTGGATCTTATACTGGGCTTCGTAGCTACCGTCTCTACGGCATAAGTAGGAAACATTGTACAGTTTCTCATCTTCGTAAACAGGCATGCTACCAGCTATAATATTTATATTGTAAGACAGGGCATACTCCACCATTTTGTCCCTGATCTCATTAGAGTACTGTGCCAGTTTCCTGATTGCTTTTGCAGCATTATCTTCATTGAATTCAGACATCAGCGGGGCGTTGAACAGCTCCGGGAACACCAGGAAGTCGGCCTGATAGCCACTCACCGCATCCACAAAAAATTCAACATTTTCGAAGAATGACTGCAGCGAACGCACGCTTCTCAGTTGCCATTGAACTACACCTATTCTTGCTGAGGTCTTCCTTGCGCCAATCAATTTCTCCTCTTCATCGAAGTAGATATTATTCCACTCAATCAGCACTGCATACGACCCGGAGGCCTTATCGTAAGGAATATAGTTTTTAAGTATTTTCTTAACGTGAAAATCATTGCTCATCTGAAAGTATAGTACAGGGTCATAGATCTCCTTTTCCTTTACTTTCTGAATATATTCTTTAGGGGTATAATCATCGCTATACTTATGATAATTAGGTATGCGCCCACCTGCCACAATAGATCTCAGGTTAAGGTTCTCGCATAGCTCTTTTCTTGAATCATAAAGCCTTCGCCCTAATCGCATACCCTGGTAACCCGGGTCTACACAAACATCGATACCATATAGCACATCCCCGTCATTGGTGTGGGTGCCGAAATTAGAATCATCTATGATCTGCTCATAGCTATGACTATCGCCAAACCTGGAATAATCAACAATAATGGAAAGAGCAAAGGCAACTACTTGCCCGTTATCTTCCACGCATAGCTGTCCTTCAGGAAAAATATCGATAAGCCTTTTTATCTGCGATTTTAGCCATATCTCACCCTTCATCATGGGGTAGCACTTTTTCATGATCTGCACAAGCTGATCATAATCGGTTACCTGCAGGTTGCGGGTTATTAATAAATGTTGTGAATTATCTGAGTTTACTTCGGTCATATTTATCACCATCCTAGTACATATGCAAAAATCAAAGGGGCCACTATTGTAGCGTCCGACTCTATAACATATTTCGGAGTGGTTATGTCTAGCTTACCCCAGGTAATTTTTTCGTTAGGTACCGCTCCGCTGTAGGAACCATAGCTCGTGGTTGAGTCAGATATCTGGCAGAAGTAGCTCCAGAAAGGGGTATCAGTAAGCTCCATATCCTGGTACAGCATAGGCACCACACAAATCGGAAAATCTCCGGCAATACCTCCGCCAATCTGGAAGAAACCAATGCCTTTATCTTCCGCATTTTTGATATACCAGTCTGCCAGATATGTCATATATTCAATGCCCGACTTCATGGTTGAAGGCTTTAGTTCCCCCTTCATGCAGTAAGAGGCAAAAATATTCCCCAAAGTAGAATCCTCCCAGCCGGGAACCACCATAGGCAGGTTCTTTTTAGCCGCTTCTACCATCCAGCTGTTTTTAGGGTCAATTTCGTAATACTGCTCGAGCACACCTGAGTTTAACAGCTTGAACATAAACTCATGGGGGAAGTATCGTTCTCCGTTATCTTCGGCCTCCTTCCATATTTTAAATATATGTTTCTGGATTCTTCTGAATGCCTCTTCTTCAGGGATACAGGTATCCGTTACCCTGTTCAGGCCTCTTTCCAGCAGTTCCCACTCCTCTTTGGGAGTAAGGTCACGATAATGGGGAACTCTTTCGTAGTGAGAATGCGCCACGAGGTTCATAACATCTTCTTCCAGGTTTGCTCCGGTGCATGATATGATCTGCACTTTGTCCTGGCGGATCATCTCGGAAAGCGACTTGCCAAGCTCACCGGTACTCATAGCTCCGGCAAGAGAGATAAGCATTTTTTTGTCTTCCGAAAGGTGTTTTTTATATCCTTTTGCAGCATCGACCAACGCCGCCGCATTAAAATGTAAATAATGTTTTTCTATGAAGTCTGTAATTGGAGAATTAGCCATGTTCCAAAATATTTTAGCTTATAAATTAATTTTTATGCTGTACGGGCAGGAATACCTCGGCCATCATACATCTGGCACTTCCTCCGCCCAAAGCTTCTATTGTATCTAATGAACTGTGAATTATAGGGCAATGTTTTTCTATAGCATCCTTTTGCTCAGCCCTGAGCACAGAATATGCCGCACTTGACATGACCAGGTACTTTTGACCTGTTATAGACGTGACCTGAAGCATATTACCTGCAAAATGGTACTTTTGGGCCTCTTCTATAGGAATTATCTCCTTGCCCGTTTTTTTTAACGAAGACAAAACCTCTTTCTTTTCTTTTGCATCATCTATAGATGCATCACAAATAATGGCAAACTCATCAGCCACACACATCATCACATTGGTATGGTAGATCGGCATGCGCTGACCTTCTACAGTCTGATATGCCTTAAATGTGACAGGCTCATAACCGAACTTTTTACAAAATTCGCCAAGTACTTCCTGATTGGTCCTTAGTGACAAAGCTGCATATACCAACCTGTTGGGCCGGTCCAGGATCATGCTCCCTGTACCTTCGAGAAACTTATTTTCCTCTTCGTGAAATGAAAAATCTTCAATACCGGATATCTTCAGATGATATCGGTTTTCGAGTGTGGCGAGTATCTCATCTCTTCTTTCCAGCCTCCTGTTGTGAGCATACATAGGATAAAGACCTACCCTCCCATCATCATGAAAGGATATCCAGTTGTTGGGAAAAATGGAATCAGGTGTATCCGGAGCTGCTGTATCATCAATAACGATTACATTTACCTGCCGCTCTCGCAACTGCTTCACCAGCTCGTCAAACTCTTGCTGAGCCCTTTGCTGCGCATCCTGAGGGTGCAGATTATCGATTACCCGCTGATAATAATTATTAACCGCGGTCTCCTCATTGTACCGGAAGTTTACCGGCCGGATCATCAATATAGTATCTGCACACTGCTTTGTTTCCATTATTATCCCAAAAGGGAATTTGTGGTGGCCTCAAGAATCTCGAAAGCATTTTCAGCCATTTTGTTTTCTGTATCCAATGTAGGGTTCACCTCCACCATCTCCCAGGCTATAACCCTGGGATCTCTGATCAATCGTGTATTTAACTCTTTGGCTTCCTCTACAGTAAGACCATTGGGAACCGGAGTACCCGTGCCTACCGATATTTTGGAATCCATGCTGTCTACATCAAAAGAAATATAGATAATATCGCACTCCTTAAGCAGGGCAAGGGTTTCTTTCGCTATCGCCTCCACCCCTTTTTCCCTTACTATCTGGGTTGTAAAGTTGGTAATATTATGTTTCTCCATCAGGAATTGTTCTGGTTGCTCCAAATCCCTGACACTTATGTATACTACATCTGATAAATTTATTTTCGCTCCTTTGCCTCCAACTTCTTTCAATTGGTTCCAGAGCTCAACAGTTTCATTTTTGGGGTCATTGATTTTGCACTCCAGGTTGTCTGTATTGCTAACCATCGCCAGGGGCATACCATGCATATTGCCTGATGGTGTAGTATACGGTGTATGCATATCAGCATGAGCGTCTATCCAGATCACGCCGAGTCGCTTTTTGGGGTGTGCTTTTTTGATCCCTGCGATGGAACCCGCAGCGGTAGAGTGGTCTCCTGCCAATATGATCGGAAAGCTATTCAATTTAAGCACTTTCGATACTTGTAAACAAACTCTTTCCTCCATTGTTAAAACACCGTCAATAAACTTGGCGTGAGGGTGAGCATAACCATCAAAAAGTATATCGTTAACATTTTCAACCTCCTCCGAGTCAAAGCGGGTAAAGTAATCGGATTCCAGGTCCAGACTAGCTATTTTTAGTGCATCTATGCCTAAACTGGCGCCTCTTGTACCAGCAGCTATCTCCGATTTCACTTCAATAATCCTGATATCTTTTAAAGGCAATGTTTTATTCATAAAATAGATTTATATATAATATTTCTCAGCAATGGAAATTGCTTTGCAAAGATTGCAAATTTATACCAATATTGCATTGTTCAATTAAATACTTCCAGCTTATACAGTACAGTTTATTTTTATGAAAAAATACATCGATCTTATAGAGCAAACATTCGAGTTTCCTCAGGAAGAATTCAAGGTTGTAGACAATAAACTTTATTTTAATAATGTGCCCTTAATGGACATTATAGAGAAATATGGCACACCTCTCAAGCTTACGTACCTTCCTAAAATTGGTGAAAACATCAAGTATGCCAAACAGATTTTTAACAATGCCATTAAAAAGCATAATTACGAAGGATCTTATACATATTGTTATTGCACAAAATCATCACACTTCAGCTTTGTACTTGAAGAGGCCCTGAAGCACGATATACATATAGAAACTTCATCTTCCTTTGACATTCCCATTGTAAGAAAGCTCTATGAGAAGGGAAAAGTGAATAAAAACACTTATGTGGTTTGCAACGGCTTTAAACGCCCTCTTTACAAGCAATATATCAGCGACCTGCTTAATGACGGGTTTAAGAACTGCATCCCGGTACTGGATAACCTGCACGAGCTGAGCCACTATGAGGAGCATGTAAAAGGTGAATATAATGTAGGGATAAGGATCGCCGCAGACGAGGAGCCTAACTTTGAGTTCTATACCTCAAGGCTGGGCATCAGGTATGGAGATATCAATACGTTATACAGAGACCAGATAAAGCCCAGCAAAAAGGCTAAGCTCAAGCTTTTGCATTTCTTTATCAATACCGGCATCAGAGATACGGCGTATTACTGGAGTGAACTAAGCAGGTTTATTTTTAAATACTGCGAATTGAAAAAAGAATGCCCTGAGCTGGACACCATTGATATCGGCGGTGGTTTCCCTATCAAAACTTCTCTGCAATTTGAGTTTGACTACAAATATATTGTAGAGCAGATCATTGAAAACGTAAAATGGATCTGTGGTAAGAACAATGTACCGGTACCCAATATTTTTACTGAATTTGGCAGCTTTACCGTAGGCGAAAGTGGCGCTGTACTTTACTCTATCATGGACCAGAAGCTACAAAATGACAAGGAGCTTTGGTATATGATCGACGGCTCTTTCATTACGCATCTCCCTGATGCCTGGGGCCTCAACCAGAAGTATATTATGCTTCCGCTTAACAAGTGGGATGGTATGTTCCATAAAGTGAATCTGGGTGGCTTAACCTGCGACAGTATGGATTATTATAACTCGGAAGCACATACCAGTGATGTATTCTTACCAATGCTGGAGGCTGACAAAACGGACAAGCTATACATCGGCTTCTTTCATACAGGCGCTTATCAGGAGTCATTAGGCGGCTATGGAGGTATTCAGCACTGCCTTATACCTGCACCCAAACATGTATTGATCGATAAAAACTCCAAGGGTGAGATTGTTACAAACCTGTTCTCCGACGAACAGGAGAGTGAAGCTATGCTGAACTTACTGGGGTACTAGTCGTCAACATCAAAACTTATGGCATAATCAGAGAATAATGTCTATGATTATGCCATAAGTTTATACTCAAGATCATAGCGATGTATTACCCAAAGATAATCTCCAGAGCATCGGGCAGGTTTTTCGCTTTGTAGTCAGCCATACGGCTATCATCATTATCTACCTGTATAGTCTTTATGCCGAGCCTTTTCGCCGGTACAAGGTCACGCTCTTTGTCGCCAATCATCCAGGAAAGTTTTATATCTATATTGAACTTTGCTATGGCTTTCTCAAACATCAGTGAGCCCGGCTTTCTGGAAAGGCTCTCGCTTACAGTTGGGTGTCCCGGTGCAAAATAAAAATGGTCTATCTGGTGGCTAAACGCCTTTTGCATCAGTTGATGACACTCGTGCATTTGCTCTCTTGTATATAGCCCCTTGGCTATACCAGACTGGTTGGTGATCACGATTAGCAAATATCCGGCGCGTTTGAGTGAGGTAAGTGCTTCCGCAACGCCAGGGAGGATCTCCAGCTTGTCAGCAGAGTATACATAGTCTACATAGTCCCTGTTAAGGACACCATCTCTATCCAGAAATACACATTTATTCAAAATATTGGGATTTTTAGTGCAACAAAGATTTGCAAATCTAGTACATACAGAATAAAAACAAATTCTAAGAGTTACAGATTTAACAGGGATTTGTTATTTTTAGGCGCTTTAACCTTACTATCAACAATCAGACAGCGTGAACGACAGCTTAGTTATCATACCTACTTACAATGAAAAGGAAAACATCGAATTAATTATTGATGCCGTGTTTTCGCTGCCTCATAAGTTTGATATCCTTATTGTTGATGACGGATCACCCGATGGCACCGGCAACCTCGTAAAGGAACTTCAGCAAAAAAACTATGATGGCCGGACTTTACACCTGGTAGAACGAAAGGGAAAGCAAGGGTTAGGCACGGCTTATATAAGAGGTTTCAACTTCGCTCTTGAAAAAAAATACGATTACATTTTTGAAATGGATGCCGACTTCTCCCATAACCCCAAAGACCTGATCAGCCTATATAAGGCCTGCTCTGCTGAAGGTTATGATATGGCCGTGGGCTCCAGATATATCAGCGGCGTCAATGTGGTTAACTGGCCTATGGGAAGAGTGATCATGAGCTACTTTGCCAGTATATATGTCAGGTTTATCACAGGCATGCCTATCCATGACACCACTGCAGGTTTTGTCTGCTTCACACGAAAGGTACTAGAGTCGATCGACCTGGAAAAGATCCGGTTCATCGGCTATGCATTTCAGATAGAGATGAAGTTTACCGCCATGAAGTATGGCTTCAAAATACTTGAGGTACCTATCATTTTCACGGACCGTACCCGAGGAAAATCCAAAATGTCGGGATCAATATTTAAAGAAGCATTCTTTGGAGTAATACAACTCAAGATCGATAGCTGGTTCAAGAAATACTATGCGGACGCTGCCTAGTCGAATTTAATACTCTTTATAGCGTTTATTCTGGAAATAACCGCCGTAGGGATCAAAATAATCAGACTGACTACCAGCAGGGTGAGCAGGTTAAGCCCAATAATCACATCCCAGGCCCAGCCGATGGGCACATAACTCATATAATAGTCTGCAGGGTTAAGAGATATAACCTTAAAGTAGTATTGGACCATGCAAACGCCTATACCCAAAACGTTGCCTAAAATCAGCCCTTTTGCAATAAGCTGAATACCATTGTAAATAAAAATGCTCCTGATCTGACTATTGTTGGCTCCAAGGGCTTTTAGCAATCCGATCATTTGTGTTCTCTCCATGATAAGAATAAGTATAATAGAGATCATGTTGACACATACCACAAAAAGAATAATCCCTAAAAAGATATTGACCTGCCGGCTGATCAGATGCAACCAGTCGAACACCTGGATGTATTTGTCACTTATTTTCTCTACGAAAAAGTCATAGTCGACAATCTCATCCAGTGCTTTTTCAGCCTGGTCCATCCGTGACGGGTCCTTTACAAAGACTTCCATACCTCTGGCCACACTGTCTGACCAGTCGTTAAGGCGCTGTATCAGGCGAAGATCCCCGATAATAATCTTGCTGTCATAGTATTCTGAAAGATTAGTTTCGTAAATACCAACAACATCCAGGCGTCTTACGCGGGGTGGGTTTTGGAAAAAGTGTACGGTAATCTTGTCTCCGACACTCAACTTTAATTTGTCAGCAATAACCCGGCTCAGCATCACCTCTTTCGAATAAGACTCATCGTCAAATGATATAAACCTCCCCTCTACAATATTTTCACCAAACCTGTTCAGGTCAAACCTTTTGCTTACCCCCTTAAAAATGATCCCCAATACCTCTTCTTCTGTTTTAATCAGCCCGGCTTTGTTACTGTACTCCTGCACATGGTCAATGAAATCATACTTTTGATAATTGTTAAACAACTCATTATCAATAGATATAGGTGCTTCTTCATAAGAATTTCCCATCGTGTATTTAGTGACCTGGAAGTGGGAGCTAAAGCTATAGATCTTATCCGTTACGGTATTTTGAAAGCCCTTGAGGATCAGGAAAGAGACAATCATCACTGCAAGCCCTATGCCTATGCTACCGACAGCTATTTTATGGATGGTAGACGAAAAGCTGTCTTGCTGGTTTCCTGCGATTCTTTTGGATATAAAATAAGATAGGTTCAAGAATATCGTTTAATTTTAGTCTCTCTTGCGTGCAAATTAAATAATTAAGTATTGAACAGGCTCATTTTACTCATATCATTTTTCATTGCCACCACTTCATGCGGCCACGGGCAGCCTGAAAATAAAAGTCAGATCATTCCGGGTGCTTACCAACTAGCTGATTATCTGCCTTTATTAAAAGACAAAAATGTGGCCCTCGTGGTTAACCATACGTCTATGGTAGGCCCTTCTCACCTCGTCGATACGTTGCTCAGTCTCAACGTTAACCTTAAAAAAGTATTCGCTCCCGAGCATGGCTTTCGGGGTGACGCCGATGCCGGGGAAACTGTAAAAAGCGGTGTTGATGTACAAACAAAACTGTCCATCATTTCACTCTATGGTGACAACAAGAAGCCGACGGCTAAGCAGCTGGCCGGTATCGATGTTGTTGTTTTTGACATTCAGGATGTAGGCACCCGGTTTTACACCTACATCAGTACTATGCATTACATGATGGAAGCTTGCGCTGAGAGCAATAAACCCATGATTATACTGGACAGGCCAAACCCAAATGGCATGTATGTAGACGGACCGGTGCTAAAGCCGGCATACCAGTCATTTGTAGGCATGCACCCTATACCGGTGCTACACGGACTTACGGTGGGCGAGCTTGCTAAAATGATCAATGGGGAAGGCTGGCTTAATAACAAAATCAAATGTGGTATTACAATAATACCTGTTGAAAATTATAACCATAAAAACCAGTATTCATTACCGGTAAAGCCCTCCCCTAACCTGCCAAATGACTTATCCATAAAAATGTATCCTTCACTTTGTTTGTTTGAAGGCACGGTGATCAGTGTTGGCAGAGGTACTTATCAGCCATTTCAGCAGATCGGCCATCCTGATTTCAAAGATTTGCCGCACGTTTTCACACCTGAGAGTATAGAAGGAATGGCTAAAAACCCCAGGTATGAAAATCAGAAATGCTATGGCATTGATTTTCACCAGACCGACTTCGGCGGAGGGTTTTCACTTGCATACCTGCTGGATTTTTATCAGAAGTATGAAGAAAAAGATTTTTTCAACAGCTATTTTGATAAACTCGCAGGCACGGATGAGCTTAGAAAGCAAATTACAAACGGACTATCCGAAGAAGATATCAGGGAAGGATGGGCTGGAGAACTCAATAGTTATAAGGTACTAAGAAGAAAGTACCTGCTTTATGAGGACTTTGAATAAATAAAAAATTCCATTTTGAAGTCGTCCCATTTTGAAGTCAATTTCTCCTTTTGACACTTTTTATCCTCTTATCAGGGCCTGATCCATGCCGTAAGTATCCATAAAAGTCTATTATATAATTGTTTATTGATAAATAAACCTAATCAGCACTATTATTGATATTTACTTCAGTACATCAAATATCAATATCTATGGAAAGGTTTAAAGAAGAATCGATGAAAGCAGAACTGTTGGGGATACTATTGTTTAGCATGTTGGTTGGCCTGGCCATTATAACTGCACTGGCCATATTGATTTAAGGGTGGGCTGAAACCCATTCCTCACCATCTTCGAAGACTTCCTTTTTCCAGATAGGAACAGTCTCTTTTAGAGTGTCGATAGCATACTGGCAGGCAGCAAAGGCTTCTTTCCGATGCGGGGAGGATACAGCAATGACTACCGCTATTTCTCCTACAGTCAAAGCACCTATGCGGTGATGAATAACTACATGGTGTACCGGCCATTTTTGTTTTACTGTCTCAATGATCTTCTCTATCTCTTTAATGGCCATATTGAGATAGGTCTCAAACTCAAGCCTAACCACCCTTTTATGTTTGGTAGTAGCCCTGACTGTACCAATAAATACATTAACAGCGCCAGCCTCATCACTGAAAACAGTGCTGGTAATATCATCAGGGTTTAACGGATATTCTGTTATTTTTATCATGATTACCCTCCGCTAACAGGCGGGATAAGTGCTATTTCTTCATTCCCCTGCAACACTACCCCTTCATCAACATATTCATTGTCAACCGCTATCCTAAGTGAGTTTAGCTGCTTCATCTTTGGATATGCTTTATAAAGCAACTCCTTAAGGACAGAAACGCTGGCTCCTTCTTCAAGAGAAACTTTGAAGCTATCCCCCTCAACGATATCTCTTGTAATTCCAAAGGCTAAAATCTCGACTTCCATAATTACAGCTAAACTATTCTTTTCAATGATCAGTTCATAGAAATGAGTACGATAAAAATAACAATTATAACTTTAATACAATGGGTCACGTGTATAAAGGTTCTCCCGCTTACTGTCAAATAATTGACACAAAGCATAAAGAAAATGTGATATATCGCTTAAATTTGAATAATGTCTCAACCTTCTCTCACAGATAATTTTGGCAGGCCTATAACCTACCTCAGACTTGCGGTTACAGACAGGTGTAACCTGAGATGTTTTTACTGCATGCCTGAGGAAGGCATCAAATTTCTACCCAGAAAGGAGCTTCTTAGTTATGAAGAAATGGAGCGACTTGTGCGTGTTGCCTGCCAGGCCGGGATTAAAAAAGTACGCATCACCGGTGGCGAACCTTTTGCCAGAAGAGACATGATCTCCTTTCTGGAGCGGCTTAGAAAAATCCCTGCCCTGGAAGAACTTCACATTACTACCAATGGTGTGCTCACAGCCCAGTATATCGATAAGCTTAAGGAGATAAATATTTCATCCGTAAACCTGAGCCTTGATACGCTTGACCCAGAGCGCTTCCTGCAGATCACGAGGCGCAATGAACTCCAAAGTGTGCTCGATACCTTTAACAAGCTTCTGGATGCCGGTATCCCTGTAAAAATAAATATGGTGGTGATGGATGGAAAAAATACCCGGGATATAGTACCCATGGCCGAATTAGCAAGTGACAAGCCTATTTCCATACGCTATATTGAGGAGATGCCATTTAATGGTACAGGTACATCCAGGGCTCAGCTCCTCTGGGACCATGGCGCTATTTTAAGCCAGCTCAGGTCAGTGTATCCGGACATCGCTAAGGTCAGTGATCCGAAACATAGTACAGCCTATCATTACCAAATTCCTGGATTTAAAGGCAATATAGGCATCATTGCAGCCTATACCCGTACATTTTGCGGAAGCTGCAACCGGATCAGGGTTACTTCTCAGGGCACTCTAAAGACATGCCTTTATGACCATGGGGCCCTGGATATCAAAACACTGATGCGCAACGGCGCTTCCGACCAACAGTTAATCAATGCCATTGCCGGTGCCATCGGCAACCGCCACAAGGACGGATGGGCTGCAGAAGCTTCTCGCTCTCAGAAAGACCACCATGAGTCAATGTCTACTATAGGAGGGTAAATTGGCCGGCCCATTCGTTTGATTAGTGCCAATTCTTTTCATATTGGCTGTTGGTATAACCTATTAACTAACTCACCTCATGTTCTCCACCCTGTTTAAATGATTAAATAAGAAGAGTCAAATCTCAAGCGAAACAGCAGCCGGCAACCGATGCCGTATGGGTACCATGCACCGCCAGACTAAAACAGATCTCTGCCATCTGCCCGTGCCTGTATTAAGTACTCCTGATTTTTTTAACAATGTGTTAATCCCTGATTTTTGGTTTAGCTTCGGGCTGTTCATAATTTCGGTTCCTATCCAGATTAGTATGAACAGTTTGAATGAGTTAAACGACAATCAGCTTTGGGCGTTATCTGTAAGCGGAAACCAAAAAGCCTTTGATAAGCTCTTTCAGCGCAACTTTCTTCACCTCTGCGAATACGCCAGCCGGTTCAGACTTACACCGGATATGATCGAGGAAGCAGTTTCAGATGTATTTATCAACCTTTGGATCAGGAAAGATGACCTGCAAATAAAACAGATCAGGCCCTATCTTTTTACCTCTGTTAAGAACACCTCGCTTAATCATTTAAAAAGCGCCCTTAAGCCAATACTTTCTTTCGATCAGGTAGATGACAGCTTACTGGCTTCAAACAGCAGAACTGATGCAGGACTAACCATCAATGATCTCCGTTCTGAAATTGAGCAATATGTGGTGCAGCTACCTTCTCAACAGCAAAATGTTTTTCGCCTCAGCAAAGTTGAAGGTTTCGAAACCAATGAAATTGCAGAAATGCTATCTATCTCTCCCAAAACGGTGAGCAATCATTTGGTCGAAGCCTGCAAATCCATTGCCCGCCATTATCAAAAAGTCATACAATTGACGCTCATTCTCTTAACGTTTAATTAACAAACACATAACAAGTTCAACCGGGAAAACGGCCTGTCAATATTGTCATATCAGTAAAGGCAATAATGGCACCGATGAATAAAAATGAATTTTACGATCTGCTGGCCAAAGAACTCTCCGATACGGCCACGGAAGATGACAAAGCAAGGCTCAGGTTCCTGATTCAGGAATTTTCGCTGGAAAAAGAATATCAAACCATAGTCAGCAATTGGCAAAACGAGCTCTCTGGCATAACCGAGCGCACTTACAATTTAGAAAGAGTACGCCAAAGGGTGATCAGAGGTATACAGGCAAAAGACCCATCTTTCAATATGGGCCAGGCACCAGCCAAAAAGCAGGTCTTCCTGAGCACCCGGGCTTTGAAAGTAGCTGCCAGCCTACTGTTATTAGCCACTATCGGGATATTTACCTACATATCTTATTCAGGGAATACAGAAAAGACACCGGAGATCAAATGGATTGAGAAACAAACGCTGGCAGGCCAGACCACTATTTTGACTTTCAGGGATGGCAGTGAGATCACTCTGAACGGTCAGTCTAGCATTCGCTTTCCTGAAAATTTTGGACCGTCCTCCAGGGAGGTCTTTTTTAGTGGCGAGGGCTACTTCGATATAGCCACTAATCCTGACAGACCTTTTGTTGTGCATATGAAAGATTATTCCCTAAAGGTGCTTGGCACAGTATTCAATATCAACGATTACGATTCCAAAGAAACCTTGCAGGTGTCTCTTCTCGAAGGCAAGGTGGAAGTGGGTAAAAATGCTTCCCTGGAAAAAATCACGCTTGAACCCGGAAAGCAGGTGACTTTTAACAGGACAACATCCCAAGCCGTAGTCAATGGATTTGATGTGCTAAAAACCGTTGGCTGGAAAGACAAGATCTTCATTTTTGAAGCAGAACCTCTGCATCATGTACTCAGCGTACTTGAAAAGCGATACGGAGTTACTTTCCAATACGCGCAGGGGGTAGCCACTGGCTGTAAGATCAACGCTTCATTTAAAGATGAATCCATCAAAACTATTCTAAAAGCACTTGAGCATGCCACAGACATAGAATACAGTACAGAAGATTATAAAGTGATCACACTTTCAGGTAATGGATGTCAGTAATATTTAACCCCAAAAAGGACATATGATAAAAACAGGTTCAAAAAAAAGCGCCCGGTAAACAGGCGCTTCCAATAGGTTCTGTCCCAACTACAGGTAACTGGTACTTACCTGTAAAAACAGGGACTTGCAGTCTCAACAAAATCAGAAAAATGTTAAAACTCAATTCAAATTTATGAAAAAATTATACCATTCAATAATACTCAAAGCATTGTATAGTATTATAATTCAATTGTGTTGCGCCACTGTAATGTTTGCCGCAACTACCGTTAACAGCCAGGGGCTCGCGGAAATTGAGATGGACATACAGTCCAGGGAATATACGCTTAAGCAGGCTTTTGACCTCATCGAAGAACGCACCGATCTGAAATTCTTTTACGTAGAAGGTGAGATCGATGTAGATCAAAGGGTAGAAGTAAGTACAGGCTACCAAAACCTGAAACAGATCCTCCAGAGGATCTCCAACGACAAAAGACTGGAATTCAGAAGGATCAACGACCTTATCGTAGTTAAGCAAGTAACGCAAAAAGGCCCGCAGGTGTCCGAATCTTTTTACCCGGTTGAAATTTCGGTTAGTGGTAAGGTTACTGATATCGAAACCGGCGAGCCTCTGGTTGGCGTAACCGTAGTGGTGCCCGGCACATCTCATGGCACCATAACTGATGCCGACGGGTATTTCCAACTGGAACTCCCTGATGATACCAAATCACTGATATTTTCATTCGTTGGCTTCGAACGGCTCGAAGTATTACTGCAAGGGCAAACTTATTTCTCCATTGCTATGACTCCTGACATCCAGTCGTTGCAGGAGATAGTAGTTACCGCACTTAACATAGAGAGGAACAAAGAAGATATTGGCTACGCCTTACAGGACGTAAAGGGCGACGAGGTAGCTGTAACCAAACAGCAAAATGTCTCCAATGCGCTGGCCGGACGCATTGCCGGAGTATTTGTGACCCAGGGCGGGGGTGAGTTGGGAGATGAAAATACCCGTATTGTAATTCGTGGTGAAAATGTACTGTCCGGGAGCAATCAGCCTCTGTTTGTAATAGATGGTATTCCCGGAGACATGAACTCTGTTGCGCCCAATGATATAGAGTCTATCTCTGTATTAAAGGGTCCCAGTGGCGCCGCCCTTTACGGCTCCCGTGCCACTAATGGCGTAGTACTGATCACCACAAAAAGAGGTGGCGGCAAGGGTAGCGGTTTCAATGTTGAGTTCAGCTCCAACCTTACCTTCCAGCGTCCTTCTGTCACTCCGGAATACCAGACCGCCTTCGGGCAGGGTATTGGCGGCAATTATAATGCTGAAACCAACCAGTCATGGGGGCCTGCTTTCAGCAGCGGTACAGACACAGCCCAATTATGGAATGAAAATGCTGAATGGAAGGCTCACCCTGACAATTTCAAAAACTTCTATGAGACCGGCATAATTGCCACACATAACCTGGCACTGATTGGAGGGTCTGAAAATCAAAACTACCGCCTCTCCTACACCAATATCAGGCAAAAAGGAATGGTGCCTAACACCAACTTTAAGCAGGACCGTCTGGACCTGGTTCATGACTGGTTCTTCAATGAAAAATTCTCTGCCAAAACAAATATTAAGCTGATAAACCAGAGAAGTGATAACAACAGAGGCTATGATCCTTCAGGTATTCCGTTGAATGTAGACATTGAAGACCTCAAAACCTACAGAGATGGTAACGGAGAGCAGCGGATTTACCGAGTAGGTATGGACAATCCTTACTTTGTGCTTAATGAGAACGCCTATGAAATGAACAGGATTCGTGTGGTTGGTAACCTGCAGCTTAGCTATGACATTACGGACAATCTTAGCTTTTTTGTAAGGGGAGGTATCAATGGCTTACGCAATAAAACGGCTCAAAAACTGGCCAGCGGGCATTTGAACAACCTTGAGCAATACGGTGGTTATCAGCAAACCAATGAGTTTTCATACGAGCGCAATGCGGATTTTTTGCTTACCTATCAAAAAGCATATGATGACTTTAGCTTCAGGATCTCTGCCGGAGGTAATTCCATGCTGCAGCACAGTGAATCGTTTTATGGTGAAAACAATCAACTTCTGGTGCCCGGTGTTTACGCCATTCAAAACTATCGCAATGGCCAGTATGCAACTACACGAAATGATGTAGACAAAGGCATCAACTCTTTATATGGTTTTGCTTACCTGTCTTATCAGGACAAATTCTTCCTGGACCTGACAGCGCGCAATGACTGGTCTTCTACTTTGCCGGAAGAGGAAAATTCTTATTTCTATCCATCAGTCGCCGCCAGCGCCATTTTATCAGAGGTATTTACCCTACCGCAGCCTCTATCGTTTTTGAAATTGCGCGCCAATTTTGCCCAGGTAGGTAACGACGCCGAAGCTTTTCTTCTTCAGGATGAAGTAGATTTCACCCGTGGCGATGGAATTATAAGTCAGATAGCTGAGGGTAGTACCAAAAGGGAATTTGGTTTAAAACCTGAGCTAACCACCGGTTTTGAAGTTGGTACCAACATTCAGTTCTTCGATAACCGGCTTGGCCTCGACCTTACCTACTACAACAGCAACACCCGTAATCAGATTTGGCCGGTAGCTGTAAGCTCCATTACAGGGTACAACTTTGTAGTTCGCAATGCTGGAGAGATTGAGAATAACGGAATAGAGCTTATACTTAATGCCACCCCGGTAAAATCCGGTGACTTTGTATGGAATACGACGGTCAATTTCTCCAGGGACAGGGCCTATGTCCGCGAGTTGGATACTGAAAACCCGGAACTAATTTTCACCAGTGCCCTGACAAATCATCTTTTCGTGATTGATCAGGTAGACCAGAGACGTGGCAACATTTATTCAAAAACTGCCCGTCGATTTGAGTACGACCCGGATATACACGACCCGTCACTTGCTGCTTATAATGGCGAGCTTTATTTTGATTCCAATAAAGACCTGCCCCGCTCGGATGAGTTGACTGTTATCGGCAACTACAATCCGGACTGGATAGGCTCTTTGCACAACTCCTTCAGCTATAAGGGTATTACATTGGGCGTACTTTTCACCACTCAGCAAGGCAATGACTTCTACGCAGGGATTGAAAAGAACCTGGTAGGCCTTGGCCTGGATGAAACTACCGGAGGCAACCGCAATGCAGTGCTTCCTTCCGGCATATGGGACAGCCCTGAGGGGCCCAAGCCTTTTGAAGCCGGTGAGGAGATAACTGCAGAGGTATTTTATGGCGACTATATGACTGATGGCGAGATCAATGACATTTGGGTGAAGGACGGCTCGTTTGTAAAACTTAAAGAGCTGAGTATCTCCTACCGTTTGCCCGAATCCATCATTAGCAAAACGCCATTCCGTTCTGTAGAGCTTTCTCTTTTCGGCCGAAATCTCATGGTATGGTCAGATGTAAAACATGTAGACCCCGAAGCTTTGACCCTTGGCCGTCCCGGAATTTCCACCACTGGTGGTGTAGCCGTACCCAAAACCTGGGGATACAACCTTTTACTGAAATTTTAAATCAACCCTGATTAAAAAAAACAGAAAAATGAAAAATCTATTATATATATGCTGTTCGGTGTTTCTTTTCCTTTGCTCATGCGATACCTGGGATGAAGACATCAACATCGATAAAAATGTACCCAACCTTAAAGATGAAAATCTAAGCCCGTCCTTTTTTATGGGTGGTATGTTCAACGGTGCCATCTCCATAAACGGCGACTGGGACCGAAGTGACAATACTTTCATCAATGCCATACTACCTGTAACCGCCTATTATGGCAAAACAAGAAGCTTGAGCCAGGGTAACAGGCACCGTTCCTGGCATGACTTTGACGGACACGTGTGGCCTCATTGTTACGCCTCTATCCGCAACATTAAAAATGTGCGCAACATCGCCTTAAACCAGGGTGATAATCGCTATGTGGCTGTTGCCGACATCTGGGAATCGTGGATGTTTTATATGCTTACCACATTCTATGGAGACATTCCCTATTCACTGGTTATTGCCGATGATGTACCTTTAACCGGTATTGATTATGACAAGCAGCGGGATATTTACGCAGGATTACTGACTAAGCTCAAAGCTGCCAACGACCTGCTGGCCGGAGAGACAGAAAACATCGATGAAGCATCAGACTGGATATATTACGGTGATATTGCAAAGTGGAGAAAATTCTCCAATACATTGAGGCTGAGAATGGCTTTGCACATGTATAACGCCGATCCCGAAGAGGCCAAATCAATAGCCAATGAAATCCTGAATGACCCGGCCCGCTACCCTGTTCTTGAGAGCAATGAAGATAACTTTCAGATAAATTTCGACGGAGCCTCAAGAACATCCCTTTACTACAGGTACAACCCCGACCGGATCAAACAAATTGCATTGAGCCAGGTATTTGTAGAGAGACTTGCATCCTTAAAAGACCCCAGGTTATACAGGTTTGCTACCCCTGTAAAAAAGGTACATGAAGAGCCCGGGTATGTGGTACCTCAAAACCCGGGAGAAGATAAGTACCTGGGACACCTGTATGGCATCACCACCAGCGATGGTGATGCCGCTTCCTGGAATGGCGGCTGGGAATACAGTTCGCTACTAGGCCCGGCATTCAGGCCGATGGATGAAAATCTCGAGGCATTGCCCGCTGCTGCAGCTACCCCCATTAAGCTGGCCACTTATTCGGAAATGCTGTTCAATTTGGCTGAAATGGCCCAAAGAGGAATTATTGGCGGTGATCCTTCAAGGTATTACGATGATGCTATTCGTGCCAGCTTCATAGAATATGATGTACTCAACGGTTTTGCCGGCAGGGCTGAATATGATCGTGCTTATGCCGACCAGGGGGTAAATAACGCCGAGGAGTATCTGGAGCAGCCACAAGTTAACTTCAATGGTACCAGAGACAAACTCTTACTGATCAATGAGCAACGCTGGATCGCTATCTTTCAGTTGCATTTTGAACCCTACTTTCATTACAGAAGAACTATGCTACCGGGTATACTGGCCTCTGATAACGCAGGTAGTTTTGCATCTACAGGCAGCGGAAAATTTTTCCCTTCACGAGCCAGCTACCCTACCAGTGAAGCTGCCGAAAACTTAAAGGCTTATGAAAAAGCGCGTGCAGAAGGCTATGACATCGCTATAACAGGACAAGACAACCGTAACCTGGCCAGGATGTGGCTGATCAACAATGCATCAAGCCCTTCACTGGAAATGGAGACTTTTGAAGAGCCTATGCTGGCCGAAGATGAATACCCGGGAAGTGCTAACTTCCAGGATTGGTATAACAACACATGGAAAAAGTCTTTCTGGTGGGAAAACGAATAATAAAATTTAAACCATTTAGTCTGGTAAAGTCCGTCTCACTCTACAGGGTGGGGCGGATTCTTACCTGTAAAAGCAAAAACCAACCTAACTAAATCTTAAAAATTATGAAAAACCTAATGCGACTTTCATTTATCAACAAGGCATTTATTGTCTTTTGCATGTTTAATTTATTGGCTTGTCAGGATAATTTGCTGGAAGAAGTACAGCAGGATGTGGATATAGAAAAAGCAGAAAAGGCAAAGCACCAATCAAATGCACGTACAGGCTTCGAAATTGACCTGGTTAAAAGATGGGCGCCTATTCATTACATGGATGTTGATGCTACGGGAACCTACGCTGAAGGCGGAAAATCAGACTATATCTCGGCCATCAACTATGATGGGGACTGGAATGCTTCAAACAACTGGGAGAACCTATCAGCATATGGCAATTCCCTTTCTGCTTATTGTTACTATTCCGTGGTAGAAACCAACACTCACTGGTACATCATTTACGCCTTTTTTCACCCAAGAGACTGGACAGACATTTTCTTCCTTTACAACCTGGATCAACACGAAAATGACCTTGAAGGCATACTTATGGCAATCCACAAAAACGGCACCACCTATGGGGCGCTGCAAGGAGCTGTAACGGTGAGCCACTCCGATTTCTTTTCCTATACACCATCCGGTAGTCCATTTATAAGTGGCCAGGAAAATATAGATGGCACACTTCAGATGGTTAGTTATAACGGTGCCCTGCACCCGGTAACCGCCCAGGAAGCCAAGGGGCATGGGTTAAAAGCCTGGCCCCAAAATGACATCAATGGCGATGGGGTAATCTACTACCCTTCAATGAACGACGTAGCACAGATCCCTGCTGATAATTATGACACTTACGTAGAGTATAAGCTGGTGGACATTTTTGAAAGTGGCGGGTTTTGGGACCAGAGGTTCAACACTGACCTTTTTTATAATGCAGGAGGTGGATTTAAGGGAAATAACTTTAAAGATGGAGGAGCCAATGCTCCATGGGCATGGAATGATGGTAACGACGGCATAGTACAAGGTGGTGAAATGGCTACCGACCCTGCCAAGCTTGTAGATATATATTTTGATGGTGTGGGTAATTTATCGCATTACTACACCAACAACAAGTATAGCAACAGTACTGGTGGAGTTGTAACCCTTTATCAGCATTGTGATTATAAAGGTTACGCTGTTTCTTTAAAGGAAGGGCAATATTCACTGAGCCAGCTACAAAGCCTGGGAATTTCCAATGATGATATTTCCTCGTTGCAGATAGACAATGGCTACCAGGTGACCCTCTATGAGCATAGTGGGTTTACAGGGAGAACAGTCACAAAAACAGGGACAGACAACTGCCTGAGCAATGAAGGGTTCAACGATGAAGCAAGTTCAATCAGCGTATCACGCATTTAAATAATTAATAAAACAAGAGCTGCCCCGGGAATCCCTCCAGATTTCCGGGGCTTCTTTTACTTTAAGAATAACATGAAGCAGATTATCAACACCATTATTTTTATTCCTATACTTCTTCTAGTGTACTGTTCCACGCCGACAAGGGAAATAAAACCTTTACTGGCCAGAAAGCCCTATCTCCAGTGCGCCCTTAAGGACAGCCTCACTATTTTGTGGAGAACAGATACAGGAACCGTTTGTAAGGTGGCATATAAACCTGCTGCACATGGAGAATGGAAGTCGGTAGAAGGAAACGTAAGGCTGACAAATACCGGAGTTACTGAAAATGAGGTAGTACTCAGAGACCTTGAACCAAACACACCATACAGGTACAAGATACTCACCAACGATATTGATCTGCTACCGGATGATACCCTGTGGTTCAGGTCTCCTGTTAGTCAAAAAGATTCTGTATTTTCATTTTTTGCGGTCGGAGATATTGGAGAGCCTATAGAAGAAGGCGGTACGCCAGACTTACTGGCCAAGGCATTGGAACCATCGGTCAGCTCCATGAACTTCGGACTATTATTAGGCGACATCATCTATCCCGATGGCAAAAGCGAGGCCTATGACAGTAATCTCTTTAACCATTTTGGCAGCATATTCCCATACCTGCCTGTTTTTACGGTATTGGGTAACCACGATTGGCATGAGCCGGAAAACAACTACCTGAAGGAATGGAAGCTTCCCCATAATGAATACTACTACAGCTTTGATTACGGGCAGGCTCATTTCATTGGTATGGATAGCAAAAATGGCGACTTCCATGAATATGAAAAGCAGGTCGAATGGCTGAAAAGTGATCTTGAAGCCGCGCAAGGTAACGCAACCTGGATCATTATTTTCTTACATCACAATGGTAAATCATGTACTTATAAGGAGGATTACAACAATGTAATGGCACTCTACCCACTTTTTGAGCAGTACAATGTTGACCTGGTACTTAATGGCCATGCACATACTTACGAACGTCTCAACCCCATGAATGGCACGGGTGAAGTCATACCTGAATACATAGGTTCCTCCCAGGTCTACCATACTCCAAAAGGATTCATAAGCATTACTGTGGGCAGCGGTGGCAAGCTCCGTGGAATAGGTACGGATTCAAAGCCTTTCACCCCGGACCCTGAAAACTGCAGGCACAAAGACCTGGTCGCCCGTGCTGCTCATCTATGGGCTTTTTTAAAGATCTCAGTAAACGGAAAACAACTAAAAGGTGAGTCATTTGCCACCGAAGATTTACACCTGGTAGATGAATTCACCATCCATAAATAATCTCCTTGATTCACTTATAACCTGGCAATGGCATCCAGCCGCTTCAATAAGGGCGGATGCGAATAGTGAACAAAAACATAAGCCGGATGAGGGTATAAATTACTCAGGTTATCCACAGATAGCTTCTTCAATGCACTGGACAGGGCCTGCCCATTGTATGTTTTATTAGCATATTCGTCAGCCTCGTACTCATTCCTTCTGCTTATGATATTGCCAAACACACCAATAACCTTTGAAATAGGGGTAAACAACAAACCAAAGGCAATCAGATTCAGATGTACACCCATCTGCTCGGCACCGAGTGCAAGTGAAAGGTTTTCATTGAGTATCATTCGTGACATGATGAACAGCATTACCCCTGTTTGAACAATCGAGATCACAAAGCCAAGCACAATATGCTTCTTTTTGAAGTGCCCTACTTCATGGGCCAGGATAGCTACCAGCTCTTCTGTCGAATGATTTTTGATCAAAGTATCATATAGCACAATTTTCTTCTTTTTGCCTATACCTGAGAAAAATGCATTGGCTTTGTTAGATCTTTTCGACCCGTCAATTACAAAAATGTTGTCAAGCGGAAAATTGATACGTTTGCTATAATCTTCAATTGCCGTTTTAAGTTCGCCTTCTTCCAACGGGGTAAGCTTATTAAACAAAGGTAATATGAGTGTAGTGAAGAACATATTGGCAAACAAGGTAAAAACAGCTATGGCTATCCAGAAATAGATCCAGAAGTCCTGCCCTATGTTGAGGATCAGATAAAGCAAGAGCCCCAGCAAAAGTCCGCCGATCAATACGGCAAGCATGTAGCCCTTTAATTTATCCGCAATAAAAGTACCCGCGGTAGTTTTGTTGAAGCCGTATCTTTCCTCAATCACAAAGGTGTTATACAGCTGAAATGGAATGGTAAGCAGATCCGACACGAAATACAATGCTCCAAAATACACAAGTGCCAGTAAAATCTCATGGTCAAAGTAAGGACGAAGCAGCTCATCAATATATCCAAAACCGCCGAAGGCCAGCAGCAGAAATGACGCAATAAAACTAACCGCAGATGTAATGAATGAGAAGCGTGTTTGTACCCGCTGATAGCTGATCGATTTGGTATACTTCTCCTTTTCATAAAAAGCAGCCACCTCTTCCGGCAATTCATATTTACCGGACTTGAGGTTGATGTAGTCCAGCAACTGCTCAAAAATGAAATCAGCGGAAATAATCACCAGTATAATAGTAAGGATAGTCTCGGGACTCATAATTACACAGTTTTTTACAATAGCAAAATTATGAAACAATAACGATAAAACCCCCGAAACCTCCGCTACCGATAAGAGACTATTTCCCAATGAGGGACTGCTTCATAAGCAATAACCGCTTCAAAGAGGCGTTTAAAGCAATATTCACAACTGGTACATGAGTTGTTGCTGGGATTGTGGCATATATTCCACATAATGAAAAGAGTTAAAGTGATACGAGTCAGACTTCGCCAGTTCGCACAGAGCGAATTGCTCCTTACCGGAACCGTGTTTTTAATAGGTCTGATTGTATTCTTTTTCGAGCTTTTCACCCAATGGTTTCCCTCCTTTTTTTAATCCCTCTATTTAGAATCTTTTAAAATAGACAGGCATAATTGTTTGATAAACCTTTCAAATGTACCTTTGGCAAGGTTTAATTATTACAACTTAAAATCATCAAAACTATACCATGAGTTGGTTCACTAAAGCAATGTCCAGCACCTTGGGTAAAAAGCTTTTAATGGCTTTAACAGGGTTATTTCTTGTTATCTTTTTGGTAGTACACCTTTCAGGTAATCTCCAGCTTTTGCTAAACGATGAAGGGCGCGCATTCAACGTTTATGCAAAATTCATGACTACAAACCCACTGATCAAAACTACCTCCTTTATTCTTTATGCCACCTTTATTATTCACATAGTATGGGCCATTCTGATAACCGTAAGCAATAAAAAAGCAAGGCCGGTAGGATATGCCAAAACAAGCGCTTCAACTAACAGCACATGGAGCTCTCGAAATATGGGAATACTGGGTACGATCATTTTCATATTCCTGGTCATACACCTGAAAAATTTCTGGTATGTGATGCACTGGGGGCCAATTGAAATGGTACAATATGATGGTCAGGAATACCGGGACCTATATGCCACAGTAGATATAGCTTTTTCGCAGTTATGGTATGTAGTGCTTTATGTAGTAGCCATGCTCGGCTTAATGTTCCATTTGTTTCATGGCTTCTCAAGTGCTTTCCAGACCCTTGGCCTGAACCATGTTAAATACAACCCAGTTATAAAATTTGTAGGCGTTGCCTTTGCCATCATAGTACCAGCTATGTTCGCTGCAATCCCCGTAATAATATATTTCAAAAATTTGTAATCCAACTAGTATAAACCGTCTGATAGATGAAGTTAGATTCTAAAATACCGGAAGGGCCAATCGCGGAGAAATGGTCAAAACATAAATTCAATGTTAAGTTAGTAAATCCGGCCAATAAGCGTAAATATGACATTATTGTTGTAGGTACCGGTTTAGCTGGTGCTTCGGCTGCAGCATCTTTCGGGGAGCTGGGCTACAATGTTAAAGCATTTTGTTTTCAGGACAGCCCCAGGAGAGCCCACAGTATTGCGGCTCAGGGTGGTATCAACGCTGCGAAAAACTATCAAAACGATGGTGACAGCATTTTCAGGCTGTTCTACGACACTGTAAAAGGTGGTGATTACCGTTCAAGGGAGGGTAACGTTTACCGTCTGGCAGAAGTTAGTGTCGATATAATAGATCAGTGTGTTGCCCAGGGGGTGCCTTTTGCAAGAGAATACGGTGGCCTGCTTGCCAACAGATCATTCGGTGGAGCCCAGGTTTCCAGAACCTTCTACGCCAGGGGCCAGACCGGACAGCAGCTGCTTTTAGGTGCCTACAGTGCACTGAGCAGACAGATATCAAACGGTAAGGTAAAGATGTATACCCGCTCGGAAATGCTCGATCTCGTAATGATTGATGGCAAAGCCCGGGGTATCGTAACACGTAACCTGATCACTGGCGAGATTGAATCGCACAGTGCGCATGCCGTGGTTTTGGCAACAGGAGGTTACGGTAACGTATTCTACCTTTCTACCAACGCCATGGGGTCAAACGTAACCGCAGCATGGAGGGCTCACAAGAAAGGTGCTCTTTTTGCAAACCCCTGCTATACTCAGATTCACCCTACCTGTATTCCGGTTTCTGGAGACCACCAGTCAAAACTTACTTTGATGTCCGAGTCTCTGAGAAATGACGGACGTGTATGGGTACCTAAAGAAAAATCAGACTCTGAAAAGATCAGAAAAGGCGAGTTAAAGCCTACTGACCTTCCTGAAGATAAACGAGATTACTACCTGGAGAGAAGATACCCTTCGTTCGGTAACCTTGTACCCCGGGATGTAGCCTCAAGAAACGCCAAGTACGTTTGCGATGAAGGCCGAGGTGTAAGCAAAACAGGACTTGCCGTATATCTGGACTTTGCTGATGCCATCAGAAGAGATGGTCGTGATGCCATTGAAGGCAAGTACGGTAATCTTTTCGATATGTACCAGCAAATCACCGGTGACAATCCTTATGAAACGCCAATGAAAATCTACCCTGCTGTTCACTACACTATGGGTGGCCTTTGGGTGGATTATAACCTTATGACAAACGTTGAAGGACTCTATGCCATAGGAGAAGCCAACTTCTCTGACCACGGAGCCAACCGCCTGGGAGCCAGTGCGCTGATGCAAGGGCTTGCCGACGGATACTTTGTTATTCCGTACACCATCGGTGACTATCTGGCTAAAATGCCTTATGAAAAAGTATCTACCGATCATGAAGCATTTAAAGAAGCCGAAGCGCGTGTTAAGGAAATCAACAAAAAACTGCTTGGCATCAAAGGAAAAAGAACCGTTGATGAATTCCATAAGGCACTTGGACATATCATGTGGGAGTATTGCGGAATGTCGAGGAATGAGGAAGGCCTCAAAAAGGCAAAGACGGAGATCCAGCAGTTAAGAAAAGAGTTCTGGGAAGATGTGAATGTACTGGGATCAAATGAAGAACTCAACCAGTCACTTGAAAAAGCCAACAGAGTAGCTGACTTCCTAGAGCTTGGTGAACTAATGGTCGATGATGCATTGAACAGAAGTGAGTCATGTGGTGGACACTTCAGGGAAGAGTCGCAGACTGAGGAGGGTGAAGCAAAGCGTAAGGATGATGAATTCTCTTATGTAGCCGCATGGGAATACAAGGGACCGGAAGTACCAGAAGTACTGCATAAGGAAGACCTGGTATTCGAGAATGTAAAACTGACCCAGAGAAGCTATAAATAATGACACACTTGCCGGCTCTGCCGGCAACATAAATGTCGCAAATAAAAGAATAACTATTAACTACCAACATACAACGTTATGAAGATAACACTAAAGGTTTGGAGGCAAAAAAACGCTCAGGACAAAGGTGGATTCAAAACATACCAACTTGATGACGTATCCCCTGATATGTCGTTTCTGGAGATGTTTGACGTGCTGAACGAGCAGATACTAAAAAAAGGTGAAGATCCTGTACACTTTGACCACGACTGCCGCGAAGGTATTTGTGGAACATGCAGTATGTACATTAACGGAAAGCCTCACGGACCTAAACAAACTACTACCTGCCAGCTTCACATGAGAAGCTTCTCTGACGGAGATACTATTGTAGTGGAGCCATGGAGAGCAAAAGCTTTTCCTGTAGTAAAAGACCTGGTAGTAAACAGATCCGCATTCGACCGTGTAATACAGGCCGGCGGATATGTTTCAGTGAATACGGGTGGTGTGCCTGATGCCAACGAGATCCCCATACCGAAGAAAATTGCAGATGAAGCATTTGATGCCGCAACGTGTATCGGATGTGGAGCATGTGTTGCAGCATGTAAAAATGCCTCTGCCATGCTGTTCGTAAGTGCAAAGGTTTCCCAACTGGCACTTTTGCCTCAGGGGCAGGTAGAAAGAAAGACAAGAGTGGAGAAAATGGTATCACAGATGGACGAAGAAGGCTTTGGAGCCTGTTCCAACACGGGAGCCTGTTCTGCAGAGTGCCCTAAGGAAATCAGCCTGGAGAATATTGCCAGACTAAACAGAGAGTACCTGAGTGCAAAATCCAGCTCTGATAACGTTTAATCTGTAAATAAACATACAAGAGCCATTTCAAATAAGTAATTCTTATCTGGAATGGCTTTTTTATTGCTACCAAACATCTCTGCAAATGAGGTCACCTCTACTGCCTATCCCCCTCCAGTATTTGATAAAAAGACCGGATATCCTCATTAATTTCAGAAACGTTTCCAACCAGTTCCAATAAGCCCCTTCCCTCTTTCTCCATAACTTTCATTTTCTCTATATCCTCAAACCTATTGGCTATATCGAGCCTTAATACAATCAGCTTGAACCGTATTTCCGGCTCTACATTTTTGTTAGAAGCCAATGCTTTGTCAATCACACTGGCGGCGGCTTCCAGGTCATCTTTTCCATGGGCAAGTCTATTAGCAAGTTCATAAGCCTTTCTTAACGGCGTTGCCTTTTGCGGCTTCTCCCCATCTTCTTCAAACAGAACACCGGGCTCCTTTTTAATCTTCTCTCCTATCCGGATATAATTACCTGATGGATCAACAATTACAAACTGCCGGACTCCATAAGTGGGTATATCTTTTATAGGGTTAATTCTTGGGATCCCCTTCAATGGTATCTTTCCATACTGCTGCTTTAACCCTGCCCTGCAATCATTATATAACTTGTCAACATCGTTAACCCGGAGATAGCAGGAACTGAAATTGGATTCAGGCTTTAGCTGTTTCAGCCCGAAAAAATGTATCTCAATTCCTTTAAGCTTAAGCCCTATATAGTTATTCGGGGCCTTTTGCTGATAAGTAATGGTACTGCCCATAGCTTCGTAAAACTGTAGTGTTTCACTGATGGAACTACTGGGAAGCATGGGAATTGCGAATTCCGGAGTGACTCTTTCGCTCATTGTAGTATGCTCTTTTGAATTGTTTTAAAGTTTTTTTATGGGAAAGGAAAATAGATATAAACGTGAAATGCTCACTGAACTATTCCCCTTGATGGATCCATGTAAATTTTTCTCCATCGTAGTAAATTAATCCTCCGGAGCCTTCACTTTCACGAATGCTTATAGCAACATTTCTTATCGTTACCTCTCTGGTTCCTTCCACATCCCCATTATCAAGAAAGGTGGTTTCATAAGCTGTTTTTGAATCAAATATCTCCCAGTAATCTACCCACTCAAAACTATCTCCAGCTACACCAAAACCATCTCCAGCTCCAACAATATAATATTCCTCCGAGCTCTTAAAAATAATTAGCAAGCCTAACTTGCCATTCTCAGAGTTTACCAGGGTGGATACAATATCTTTTTCTCCATCTCCATTAAAATCACCTTCTAAAAATAAAGGATTCAAGTACGCACCAAGTTCATACCTCCGATCAAGTTCCAAACTTTCATACCTTTCGACAAACCACTCAGGCAAAAGCCGTGGACTGACCGGTTGTCCATTAGCTGTACACAAAGAGAAAATAAAGATCAATATTACTAACCTATATTTTATTGCCATATTAATTAATTTCAATATACCTTATTAACTCCTATTTGCCTGCTGTCTACTAAATTTATCAAATGATTATGATCTTTTGGAATATTCCGCATTACTAATCAAACTTTATTACTTTCTCCCTACAAAACGAATCACCGAGCTTTTTCCATTATGATACAACCCTTCGCTTAAGGTCACTTCCTTTTCTTCCATCGCTATAATCTCATAATCAGCAAAATCAGACCTTAGCTCCTCAACAGAAAACAGTGACTCTATATCCCTTGGCCCTCCTGCCTTTTCGTTTTTGAGCCTGTATTCTAAATGACTCTTGCTGAAAGCCTCAAAAATTACAGTGCCGCCTGTTACCAGATACTTATCGAGTAACTTATGGTAGTCAGATTTAATATGGGCCGGAAAGTGAGCATAAATAAGTGCAATAACATCAAATTGCTCATCTTTATAACCTAGTTCAGGCAATTGACCGATCTGATAGTCAAGCGAGACGCCATACTCATTCGCCAGTTGCAGAGCTTTGTTTTTACCTTCCAAGCTTATGTCAAAGGCAGAAACCTCCCATCCAAGACTTGCTGCACAAATGGCATTCCGCCCTTCACCTTCTGCCGCAAAAAGTATTTTCCCAACCTCAAGCTGCTGCAACTGTTCTTTCAAATAGTTGTTAGGTTGCTTACCATAAGCATAATCTTTGGTGCTAAACCTGTCGTCCCAATACTTAAGCCATGAGTCCTCCATTTTTCTTTATCTTTTAGTTTATAAATAATGTATGACCAACCCTTCACTCCTTCTGTAAACACGAAGGGATGCTACATTGCAAAATTATAAAGCAAGAGAAGTGGGTTCGTAGGACAAAAATGAAGTTGGACAGGACTTATTTGAAGTTCTGTCTGTAAGACTCAGGTGAGAAACCCATGTGCCTTTTAAAAAACCGGGTAAAATAAGAAGCATCCTCATATCCCAGGTCATGGGCTATTTCATTGACCTGGCTTGTTGTAGCCAGTAAGTTCCTTTTGGCTTCAAGTATGATCTGCTCATTGATGAGCTGTGAACAGGTTTTCCCTAATGTCTCTTTGGTTATTGCATTGAGCTGGTAAGCGGTGAGGTGCATCATGTCGGCATACTTACCTACCTCCTTACACGTTATAATATGGGTTTCGAGCAAGGTCATCAGATCTTCGAGCCTTTCCTGTGCGTATGAGTTTGTAGCTTTTTTCCTGATTTCTGCACCCTGGCTTTGTCTTAGTAAATGGATGAAAAAAACATCCAGATTTGCCCTGATGGTTTCCTTATATTTATCTTGTTTTTCATTGTGCTCCAGAAAAATATCAGACAGAATGGCCATCAATTTTTCAAATTTATCAGGACTGAACTTGTAATGACTTTTATTGCTCACTTTTCTCAATACCTGCCCTGAAGGCTTTGCAACGGAGGAGTAAAAATCAGCATTAAATTGTATCAAAAACCCTACAGAATCTCGCTTAAGTTTAAGTTGATGAACTTGCCCTGGCCGCATAAAAAAAACAGTGCAGTCTTTAACAGGATATGAATTAAAATCAATGCTGTGCTCCCCCTCACCCTTTTTCAGAACCAAAACAAAAAAGAAATTATGCCGGTGCAGCTCCTGGACCATGTCCATTCCTGAGAGCAACTCCTCAACATCCCTGATGATGAAGCGCTCTGAAAACTCTGGTTCGCTTATAGTTCTGACCGGGATTTTTTCCATTTGAAAGATGTTACGTTCAATTACTGATGTTGATTACCGGAAGGAGTTTTTACGCTGCCTTTTTCTGTCCTTTTGTAGGCCCATTCCACCACAAAGCATCCAACAACAATAGAAACGGAGATAATGACACTTAGTTTATTGGACATGAACTGCTGCTGTACTAATACAATCAACGCTACGGCACAAAGCACAAAACCAATAGCAGGAACTACCTTATTCCCTCCGATTTTATCAGCCAGCCTGAATCCTACCTGGTTTACAACCGCAAAAATCAATAAAAAACCTACACTTCCTGCCGTAGAGATACTCTCCAGATTCAGGGAATTGGTTAGCACCAGGGTTGCTATTGCAGTAATTAACAATCCGACAGGCTGGTTCCATAATTGAAAGGTCAGTTGGTGGTTCATCGTCTTCTGCAATTTACAAATCAAGGTTGTCTAAAAAGTCGCCTCCTGACATCATTCTTAAATTTTTCTGAATCTCCTCATTAGCTTCTGCTTATTCTCGGGGAGATTACAAAACAAAGTTTGGAATGACGAGTGCGACTTTTAAGACAGCCTTATAATGCAATTACTTAAATTTATTTCCCGGTGAGAAGCTTTAAAGCTTCTTAAGTCCTTTCATACTATCTTTAGTGGCCTCTACAATGCTGATGGCCACTCCCCCACCCGGGGCCAGCTTTTGGCTTAGCTTGCTTTTGGAGTCAACCACAACTTTGCGAATGGTATAGCTTTGCGGGTTTTCGTTCCAACTGGCATCTTTACCATCTGCATAAATAGTGGCTATAAACTTCTCTCCTTTAGGCAGAAAATCAAACCCTATATTAGCTGTCCGGGCATTTTCATCAGTTACACCGCCAACGTACCACTCCTTTTTGCCTTTGGCTTTTCTGGCTATGGTCACGTAGTCGCCTGGCTCGGCTTCCAGATAGTAGCTGTCATCCCAGTCCAGGGCTACATCCTTGATGAACTGAAAGGCGTCCGGGAAGCGTTCGTAATTTTCAGGAAGGTCAGCCGCCATTTGCAGAGGGCTGTACATGGTTATGTAATAGGCCAGTTGCTTTACCAGGGTGGTATTAATTCGTTGTTTACCGTTATTATAGGTGGTCTGGAAAATACCTGGTGTATAATCCATTGGGCCGCCCATTAGCCTGGTGAAAGGCAGGATAGTGGTATGCTCCGGGTGCAGGCCGCCCATAGCTTCAAACTCCGTACCTCTGGCTGACTCCTGCGCTATCCAGTTGGGGTAGGTGCGGTGGAGTCCCGTTGGCCGTACTGCTTCGTGGCTGTTAACCATGATCTCGTAATCTGCCGCACGCCTGGCTACATGGATGTAGTGGTTTACCATCCATTGACCGTCATGGTGTTCGCCTCTGGGTATGATTTTACCTACATAGCCGGTTTTTACTGAATTATACCCGTGGTCGGCCATAAATTGGAATGCCCTGTCAAGTCTGCGTTCATAATTGGTGGCAGAGGCTGAGGTCTCGTGGTGCATCATGATCCGCACTCCTTTGGCGCTGGCATATTTTTCTAGTTCTTCTACATCAAAATCAGGATATGGCGTTACAAAATCAAAGACATCTTCTTTCCAGTTGCCAAACCAGTCTTCCCAGCCGATGTTCCAGCCTTCTACCAAAACGGCATCAAAACCATGCTTTGCGGCAAAATCGATATACTTTTTTACATTTTCCGTGGTAGCACCATGCCTGCCACTTGGCGTTAGCTTTGTAAAATCCTGGTCCAGCTTTACGTTGGTCTCGGTACCATAAGCCCAACTGCTGCCACGATGGATAAAATACTCCCACCACACACCAATATATTTTACCGGCTTTATCCATGATACATCCTCGTAAGCGGTGGGTTCATTTAAATTCACAATCATATTAGAAGCCAAAATATCGGTAGCCTGATCGCTTACGACTATGGTTCTCCAAGGAGAGTGTGTATCAGTTTGCAGGTAACCTTTGTTGCCGACGGCATCCGGTGTAAGGTGGGTGCTCATTTTATATGTTTTGGCATCTACATTAAGGTTCATGCCTGAATAATTCTCCAGGGCCGCCTCGTGGATATTGATATAAAGTCCGTCGGCCGTTTTCATCATAGAGGGGGTTTGTACGGCCAGGTTTTTTATTGGTCTTTGAGCTGTTATTTCAATGGTAGCCTCAGGCATTTTTGCCGGCAACTCAGAGATCTTTGAAGTGGTATAGGGATATTCATTAGTATCATAGTCACCGGGAATCCAGAAGATTTTATGGTCGTCGGCAAGGGCAAACTCTGTCAGCTCTTCTTTGATGATAAAGTACTTAAGCTCCGGCTGTTTGGGAAACTCATAACGGAAGCCGAGGCCATCATCAAAAAGCCTGAACCGTATACGGATAAAACGCTCTTTTAGCGCAGGCTGTACCAGTGTGACTAGTAACTCGTTGTAGCTATTTCTAATGGTCGACTGCTTTCCCCAAACGGGCTTCCAGCTACTATCCACTGACTGCTCTTTTACTTCCTTTACCTCAAAGCCTGCATTCATCGAAGGGAAATCCATCAGTTCCAATCCAAGTGCACTGGGTTTTATGACTGGTTTTCCTTTATAATTCAGGTTGTAAAATGGGACGCCTTCATCAGACAGTTCAAACTTCATTGACAAATTACCATCAGGGGATTTTAATTCTTGCGCCGCCAATAGCAAAGGCATCAGAAATGCCATTGACAGCAGAGTTAGTTTTTTTAACATGGGACGTATTTTAGTTTTTTATTCTTTCAACCCTCTAAAATAAAGAGTAGTGATGAGAAGTGGGTATTGCGTAGGGAGGAAAGGTGATTGAAGAAGGTAATTGCCGACATTAGCTGTCTTCATTCCTATCTGCCGGCACAGGGCCAAGTTCATGTCCAAATAATGCCAGTACCTGATTTACTTTGTCCATTCTAAGGGATTTCTTGCCCTGTTCGAGGTCGCGTACAAACCTTAAACCAACCCCTGACTTAAATGAAAGGTCTTCTTACGTTAATCCAAGGCTTTTTCGCCGCCCTTTTACAAACTGACTTAACTTGTTCATTTTATACCCGTTCGGGTACAAAAACAATAAAATTCAACCTATTTATACCTGAACGGGTATAAAATCTCTTAAACGCGTTAAAGATACTGGATTAGGTATAAACAATCAGCACGCTTAAGCCTATGAGTGTTTATGTAAGATTTGCTCCGGTATTGCGCTTGTATAGCGTTGTAGGCGGCACTTCATGAGGATCCAAAGCTACAACTTCTCCATCCTTTATTATGATCATGGGACTATTTTTCTGCTTTTTGAACTCAACCAGTCTCCTGTAAGTCTCTTCAAGCCCCTTAACTATCTTGTCTCTTTCTTCCTTTAGTTGCTCTTTAGTTCTCATCATTATATTTATCCTTTAATTCATTCCATTGCTTAACATTATTTATAACAATTTCATTCATAGTACCTTCTGCAACAATTTCATAAGTATCTCCAGAATTATCAACAAATAACCAGTTATCTACCTTAGGAAGAAATAAATTAAAAAAATTATTTAATCCTCTTTTATATCTTCTTCTAATTACTGCTTCAGGAATATTATGTCCGCCTTCCTTCACTCTTGTTTCTACTCTTGAAATTGCTAACTCTTCTGAATGCAATAAAAAAAATAAGCATGTAACTTGATAATCCAATTGTTTTGCTTTTTCCACAAATCCTGCATAACTTTTGGTTGAAAGGGTTGTCTCAAAAGCGAAGCTCTCTCCTGCTTGAAGCAAAGTTTTAATTCTTTTCAACATTAGCTTTCCTGCTGTTATCCCTGCCTTTTCAGGTTGAAAGGGAGAAAGCCCTTTCGCTATTTCATCTGCATTCACAAATTCTCTACAATTAAGAATTTCAGGTAGAATTGTATAAGATGCTGTAGTTTTGCCAGCTCCGTTACAACCTGCTATAATGTAAAGGTTCTTCATCACACAAATATACAATTAACCTTGAATTCTGATGATTAGCCTTACTTGCGGGTCACCAATCAAATTACTTATTGTAGAAAATTTAAAATCATTGTTAAACTGACATGAGGCATGCTATAAGTCACATATACTAAATTTCAGATTGATTGACTGATGAATAAATTTACAATTCAAGAAAGACATTCCAAGCGCCCTAATTTATTTCCGACCTTGTACGCATTAATAACCAAAAAAGCCTCCGAAACTAAAACAGCTCCGGAGGCCACCCATTATATGATTACCTGTTACCTAATTATTGCATCTTTATACCCACTTTTTTGATTTCAGACCTGTCTCCATTGTTGATGTGCAGCAGGTACATGCCGGGTTCAAAACTGCTAACGTCCAATTCTATGCTCTGTGAGTTGGAAGTGGTAGTCTGTTGGTTAAGTACCACTCTGCCTCTTACATCTACGAGTCTTAGCCAGGTGTAACCGTCCCTTACTACCACGTTCAGTTTGTTTGCCGCAGGGTTAGGGTACACAACAATGTCAGAAGTTGATTGGCTTTCAGCTTCAGGCGATTGCTGAGCTAGCCTGCTGCTGCTTGCATCGCAGACCGGTGGTGTGGAAGAATTACTAAAATAGATAGAGAACCCACCACTTTTGGAGACCATTACAAAGTTGCCATTATCCAATGCCACCCAGTAAGAGCCATCCAGACCAGGAATACCGCTGTTGCTGAAAGTAATATCGGGTTGTGCCTGGCTAAAGGCGGATGTAGACACAGTCCTTAAATCAATCCACCAATTAGGTTGACCATTATTGGTGTTTAAAGACAACTGCCACAAACCATTATGCTGAATGCTCCAGTTGATACCAAAGTTAGTTACATTGCTCAGGTTCGGGCCTCCAGTGCCCAGAACATGGGTATTGTTGAAGCTCTGGTTTATACTAGGCAAACCTGACGCCAGTGGTGTACCAAAATCGCACCCTGACGGATCGGAAGGCGATACTTCAATATTTACACTGGCCTCATCGGAGCCTCCATTGCCATCTGTTACGGTTACGGTGGCTGTGTATGTGCCTGCCGCCGTATATGTATGGATTACCACTGCGCCTGTGGCGGAAGCGCCATCACCGAAATTCCAGCTATAGGAAAGTACGTCGCCATCTGCATCACTTGAGCCACTGGCATCAAAGGTCACGGCTAGTGGCGCCTGGCCTGTAAGTGGGTTAGCTGATATCACGGCAACAGGATCATTATTTTCTGCACCAACAGTAATGTTTACTGTACCCGATGTTTTCGTATTTCCGGCATCATCAGTGGCTACGGCAGTTAATGCGTAGCTTCCTTCTGCCACATCAGCCCAGATTACTGCGTATGGCGCACTGTTATCTACGCCTAAGCTAATGCCATTCCGGAAAAACTCTACGGATGCCACAGCATTGTCATCTGATGCATTTGCCTCAATAGTAATGTCGGCACCTGGTTCAAAAACAGCATTATTGGCCGGAGATGTAATGCTTACTGTAGGAGATGCGTCCCCTCCTCCTTCTCCAAAGAAGAAACCATACTCTGCATTGGCTAAGGCAATTTCTATCAGTGCCCATGACCTGTGGTACCTGGCCACGTAAGGCTGACCACTCTCGTAGCTGCTTTGAAGCTTCTGAAAATCAGGATCGTTAAGATAATTGCTGCGGATATCAAGAAAAGTAACACCATTTTCTATAACATCGCCATTGGGCATAGTTCCGTTAAATGATTCGGGCACGTATACTTCCTGCTCAAAGAATCTGGAATAGTCCCCTCTTTCCTCAGGTGAGGCAAGGCCTTTTTCATCACGGAAGTTGTTCCACATTCTGTCCAGTATTTCTTTGGCCAGTACTCTCGATTCCTCATCAATGGTTTCATATTTCTCCGTAGCAGCAGCATAGTAAATTAACGCTTTGGCAAAGGACGCAGCAATGCCCAGGTCCTGGTTATAACCGGTTACTGTTACCCTTAAGTTGCTGTTGTCTCCCGGGTTGTCAGGGTTCCATGTATCGGGCTCACCGCTCCACTCCATTTCGGCAGGGATTTGAAATGTACTGCCTGTTAACTGCACATGCTCTTTTACCCAGGGCACCCAGTTGTCCATCAGTTCCTTGGCTCTAGGGTCGTTGGAGAGGTAGTAGTATTCTGCTACGCGCTCCATAGACCATGCCTGCCATCCTCCCCAGGAGTTGCTTCCGGGATCATGATAGACGGGGTGTTCATCATAGGCCATTCCGTAGAAAGTTGATTTTCCTGCAGGATATGGACTGTAATCACCATTCCAACTGTTGGTGGCTCCACCGGCAATGGCTCCATCGGCTGATTGCAGATAGCGATAAAATTCGAGCTGACGATCCAAACTGGTGCCAAAATCCCTGGCTCCGTTTTGAGATGCGGGCATCAAATCATTGTATGAATTTAAGGCCCAGGCAGCCACAGGGTTTTGGTACCCAAAGTGGCAGTGGCTAGACCCTATCCTCCATGCCCAGGTGCCTGAGGTAGATATAGATCCGCCCCATGCATAGTACCAAGACATCAGGTAATGAGCACTTTCATAGCCCGAACCTGCGGCATCAGGACTTTGTGCTCCCAAGGGTTTGAAGTACTTGTCAAACATGGCCAAACGGGTAAAATCACCCATTTTGCTGGCATCACTCAGTGGAATAACTGAGTTAGGGTTCAAATCCTGCTCTTTGGCCCACTCGGCAGCCCAATACATCGCTTGAACTACCCTGGCATCTGCATCAGGAGCATTGGTATATCTCCACTGTTGAGCATAATTCTGATCGAGGGTAAATAAAGGCAAATAGCCTTTGTCTCCACCCCAACTGAAATCTTCCCATGATGGCTGGGGAACTGTTTCCCAAACAGATTCCTGCTCGCCTCTCTGGAAGGTGTTGATAAAGGATGGCGTGGTAACTCCGTCTCCCCGGGTTCCATATCCATAGAAATTATCGCAGTCCAGCAGCCAGTGCATACCGTAGACTTCCGGGCCATAGGCTGAGGTTAGGTCCGGAGATACTGGATCGTTTCCCACGGGGGTATTGAACTGCAATGGTGATGGATAAAAGCTTGGTTCAGGAAACTCAGGCGCATAGGTAGCCGGACTGGAAGCATTATAGGCGCTGTTCGTCGGCTGGTCTTCCTGCGAAGGGATGATATGATCCTCCATTTTGCCCCATGCCTGGTTCAGAGGCTGCCAGTCGCCACTGACCCTGCCATGCATGGCTTCCAGCCAGATCCAATAGGAATATAGTTCACTGGTGGACTCATGCCCATGATCGGGCGCTTCTACAATTAAGGTTTCTACGGAGTGGTAAGGAGCGCCGTCAGGACTAAAGTAGCCGTTGGCAGGATCGTAAAACTCTCCTCTTAACTCGTTAAACCGCTCAATGTACTCATTCTGTGCACTGGCAGAGGAGCACCACGCCAGCATAAACAATAGAAGTAAAGACAATTTTAAATTTGTTCTCATAGGATAAAGGGTTAGGTTATAAATTGTTTAATCGATTACATTTTATAAGAGAATAGAGGGTGACTGAAAAATGCTAACATCAGAGAGTTCATCACCACGTCGGTTCGCTTTTCCGTACTATTCAAAGGAATCATTAATTAAGATCATCCGCTGGCACTATATTCTTAAAGTTCGGGAGTATTGTCTACCCTGAAAAAATCGCCTAATCGGGTATGAAAGGGATTTTTTCCACCTGGATTTTCCGTTTGTAGAACGACGGGTTCAGAGGCGCAAAACCACGACATTTACATCAAAACAGCGGGGTTATTATATCACGGCCGGGATACGAAATATTATAAAAATAGGGAGAACATACTATGTGTCACACAATTACACGCTGAACGGTGAACCGGTGATTTTGAAGGTATGAAAGCTATTGAGGAGTGGTGAAAATATGCTTGAATGGGTTAGTCTGGGTAGGGTTTGTTGGAATATAGTCTCATTTGTGGGATTTATACAGCGCAGTTAGTGGTGAAAAAATACTACTTACAAAATGTCATCAAAACATCACGTGCCACTAAAACAACCCCATCATATACTTCCTCGATATCCACCGTAACCACATCTCCCACTTTGAAAGGAAGCTGAAGCTTTTCTAAACTGTATTGGCAAAAATCAATGGTATTAATATCACGAACTTTAATTTTACCAAAATCAATGGCCTGTATTTCAATTATTTCAACAGACCCTTCATCCACTAACCTTGCCTTAGCTGGCGTCCAGATTTCAACCTCCTCTCCAATTAGAGGCAAAAACAATTCATAATGAAAATCTTTATCAGCGTAACCCGGTATGATTTCGTTAAAAAATATTTCAAATGCCTGTCTCAGGTTGTCAGGACCACAATATATTTTAAGACTGTTATCTAATGCCTCTATCGAAAACCAATCATGCTCCTTCTCTACATTCTGGTAATCTCTTTTATAACTAAGTGCTTCCAAAGGAGTTTCTGCCAAATCAATAGCTATTGACCATCCGGGATTATCCAAGGTAGATATAGAATATCCATAGCTATGTTCCCAGTCTCCGTTACAATTTAACTTATACCAATTTTGAATTCGTTCTATTATGTCTTTCAAAATAGTTTGGGTTTACCATTTGTTTAGGTTTCTAAACTAATTACACTCAGACCAATTTCAAAATCATCACCCCCTTAGAAATCTTCACCTCAACATTATCTTCTTCATTAAAACCAGCTTCTTTTAACCATTTGCCACATAGCCTGATTTCAGGGACAGAGGTCTGACTCCATTTATTAAAGCGTATTCGCTCATGAATTTTCAAGATCCGCGTTTTCTTCATGTCATATTTTTATATGACAATAATATTAAACCCAATTCCATTTGTCAAACTTTAATATGACAAATATGTCGTATAATAAATTGACATTTGTTTTGTGACTAAGGACGAACTCAAAAAGAAAATAGGGCAGCGCATTATTGAGTTAAGAACTCAAAAGGGCTGGAGTCAATCTGATCTGGCACGGGCATGCAATAAGGACCGGCAAGCGGTAGAAAAACTAGAAAACGGCAAGGTTAACCCAACGCTTTATACGTTGTATGAAATTTCAAAAGCATTGGGAGTTTCTTTAGAACGACTGGTGGAGTGAAAGAACCTGAATTGTTATTTGGTATTAAAAACACCACCAGCGGGAGCTACTCCCGCTCTACCTCACTCGCTAGTTTCAGCACATGGTCTCCATCTTCCTGTTCAATATATAGTGCGGGATTATCATCAGAGCCATGCCTGGTCACTTCCGTACCCTTTATTTTGCGGGTAGTTTTTGAATTGAAAGTGCTTTTTACTTTACCATGAGCCCAGTTGTTGCCCCATTTCCATTTTATCTTTTCTCCGATTTTGTAAGTCATACTTTGGGTTTTATATACAAAACCGTTTTTGGAAGCGAAGGTTTAGCATGAATTAAGTCAGGGATCAGTAGCTTTAACAATACAATACCACAGGTTCTTTCAGTTGAACCTGTGGTAATTAATATTAACATCTTTCTCAACCGCGAAAAACCTGTATCAAAGAGGCCAATTCCTTACCTTCAAGCCCCTTATCCTTTGCCCTCTTTAAGAAGTCCGCCATCAGTTTGGGCACCTCGGAATTAATGTTGTATTCCTTCGATGCATTGTAAATCCGTTGTGTAGCATCAACACTAATAGCTAGTGGACTTTGGCTAATATCAAATTTACCCTCCTGTATGAGCCCTGACTCATACTGTATGAAAGATGCAAATCCCGGATTAACTTCCTTAACAATTTCTCCAAGTAGACTTACATCAAAACCCTCCACCTCGCACAGTCTGGCAGCATGAAAAAAGCCTAAAAGAGAGCCGTACAAATATGAAAGTGAAGCAAGGTCCATAGCCGAAGCAGCGCTGATCTTATTACCAAGGTATTTCAGGTTACCTCCAAATATCTTCAATGTGGGTTCAAGCCTTCGGTATACGGCTTCTGTTCCGGAAAAGAAAATGGTAGTATCAGGCTGAGCCATTTGTTCGGGTGCTACTTGTATAGCTCCGACAATATACTCTGCTCCATGCTCACTCATCCATTTTTCACTCTCAATAGCCTCCTTTGGGTCCCCTGTAGTCAGTTGTACTACGGATCGCCCTTGAAGAGAATCCGCCACCCCTGTTTCATTAAAAATTGCCAGTGAAGCTGGATAATCCAGTACACAAACAACAATCACCGGACTCGCTTTAACGGCAGTAACTACATCCGGTGCCAAAATTGCTCCTTCTTCAATTAACGTTTCCGCTTTTGATGACGTCCTGTTCCAAACTGTGACATGGTAACCATTTTTCAATAGTAAACTGGCCAACGTTCTCCCCATTTGTCCTAAACCGATTACCGTTACTTTTTCTTGCTTTTTCATACTCTTTCATCTGATTTTTTGTTCAGGCAAAAGTATTTTGAGCGTTGGAGGGACACAATAAGGGAAAAAAGATTCAGGCAGGGAAAATATTTTCCCTGCTTCAAAAAATTGGTTCAACTCAATATGTACTAACTTTAAGTTATGAATGAAAGAAAAATACCCATAGACCTGGAATGCGGCATTAACATTTACACTCTAATTGCTGGTGGTAAATGGAAGCCATGTATTATCCACAGCATCCATAAAGGAATAAACCGGCCAAACCAAATTCATAAAGCCATAAGCCAGGCTTCTCCGCGAGTTCTTAATATGCAGATAAAAGAGTTACTGGAAAGCAATATAGTTTCTAAAAAAGTGCATCCCGGCCTGCCTCTCAAAGTAGAGTATAGCCTCACTGAAGTAGGTAAGAGCCTACTGCCCATTATTGACCTGATGGATCAATGGGGGACTCAAAACAGGGAAACTATCAATGCTTATATCTTAGCCTGACAACCTCTTCCCTTTTCGCCATAAAAACACCCCAAAACCAAGAAACACCACACTCAATAGTGCCCCGGAAAGGCCAAGTTGTGCATGCACGTGCCCCTCAGGAATTGGTTTGATGAATTGATTAACCACACTTAATAGCAACCTCACACCAGCCCAAAGAATCAAGATAACTGACCAGATCATTGTAGCCCTACTAAAGGCTTTGAGCGATTTATTCAGTTGGTATACAAATATCCCTAAAACTGTAAACACGAATAGCAGCGGCACAAAACTGCCTACCAATGCATACATTACCCCTTTGTGTAAAAACAGCATCAATGTCAAGCTGAGGATCAGGCTGTAAAGCCAGTGGGTTTTCAGTTTGTCAAAAACCTGTTTCGAATTAGCGCTCATGGTGATGCTAAAGTTTTGATGACGTCTTCTATCAAATTGGAGCATGACAACAGGTATTCGAAATTCACTGTCTCAAATGTATCTTTCGGGCTGTCTTTGTAAGGTGAAGAATCCCGGTGATAAAAGCATTCTCCGGCACCGATGACGTTATACCCTTCGGGTACGAACACATCAAAATCAGTTGAGCTGACATCATATCCTACCGGGTCAATGATTATCTCTTTGAGTGGTATACCGTGCTTCCTTGCTGCTTCTGCGTAAATATCTCTCAATGTTTCAGACGCGGTAAAAATTTCCATGGCCCCGTCGCCGTCTCCATCCCAACCTACCATATCAAAACAGTGAACGGAATGAATGTCCCATGGCTTTCCCTGCATAAATTTCACAAAAGCCTTACTACCAATAAGCTCTTCTTCCTCCTGATCAAAAAAGACTATGACCACATGCTTGTTCCTGGTTTGTACTTTCGACAGTTCGTTCACAACACTATAGATGAGTGCTATTCCTGTGGCGTTATCAATCGCTCCGGGAGCATTTCTTTTTCCGGTATCATAATGTGCTCCAAGAACTATGTATTCATTACTCTCTCCGGTAGCAGGCAAAATGCCATAAATATTGGTGCCTTTGAAGGGATCAAGAATGAAATCGATGGCAGGATTAAGGTTTGGTGCCGTATAGCTGTGTTCCTGAGGTGTTATGTTCAACTGCTCAAGCAATTGCTTTAAATAACTTGCCGCCAATGTCCGCTCATCCTCAGACCAACGGCTTCTGATCCGGGTTTCATTAGCCAACTCATATTTCCCTGACAGATGCCCTACGATTATCCTTTGGTACTCAGGTTTAGCTTTTGGTAAATCATCCGCTATAAGAATCCGGGAACTATCATCACCATGACATGAGCACAACATCAAGATTATAACTACTGCTAAAATGATCGCTCTCATATATTTAATTGCTACATGATCAGAGTGTTGAGACAATCAATATACAACGGAAGTCCTCTGGGAACAAGTTTGATCACTGATCTATACCCCAGGTCTTGTAGTTGACCTTATCGAAACTCTCTATTTTACCCGCCTTTTCTTTGGGTATAAATATGTAAGACATGTTGTTGTTGGCCTGCATTGTGGTGTAGTAAAAGCCAGGATCTTCTCCATATAGCCAATAATCCCCGCTCCCTTCGTTCATTTTGTTCACTTTAAAGGTTAGGATTGAACTTTGCTCCGGAATGATAAAGCCATTGCCGGTCAGCACACCAAAGAGGTTGGAATAAAGTTCTGTTGTAAGGCCTGTCACAAAAATGACTGCGATAAGCAGCAACACTAAATATTGTCTGATTTGTTTCATTACTGCGGCCTACTTGCCAGCCTTCTTGATGCTACTCCTTTTGGCCGCTGCCTTATCACTGTTCTCCTTTACTCTAAACTCAACTATTCTCTTTATCAGGTCAAAGGGAATCGGCTGGTCAAGTGGAAACTGGACGGAGCCTTTCCCTTGCTTGTATTTCGACAGGTCAGTCGCAAACTCTTCATGTCCTGACGGCGTAGCGTAAAACCCGATATGGTTTTTGTAACCGGCAAAATAAACCAGTGGCTTGCCATGGGTCTTGTATGCCGGCATGCCATAAGCCATGCTTTCCTCTGCTTCCGGTGCAGCGTCCTTAATAACGGTCCTTATCTTTTTAAGGACTTCCTGCACATCTGACGAAAAACCTGATATGTATTTGTTTACTTCGGTCATGGGTGATTTCCTATGAGTAATAATGGATTAAGTTTGTTAAAATACAAAGCGCCCTAAAGATTCCCTATTTTCTCACAGTATAAATGAAGAGGCTGCTTCAAAAAAGTTATCTGCTAATATCACACATTTCAAAATCCCTCACTTCCTGTATATTTCAGGAGGTATAAAATTTAGAATGGTGTTCGTGCTTTTCGAAACAGCCTCTTGCTTATAATTATTTATTTACTGCACCCGCTTAGGCTCAACGCTAATGCCATACCAGCCTGTTTCGTACTCTCGCGTTCTCCAACCTTTGATAAACAATATATTTACCGGCCCCAAAACTACATCGTCTGCAAAATTCACAATTACTCCACCCAGCTGGTCATTACCCAACGTATAGGTTCTGGACACTGTCTGCGATCTTGTTTCTTCAAGGCTGGCGCCAAATTTAAGGCCGATTTTCTTCAAAGTACCCTCAATAGCAAAGTTAGTAGCAAACTTCACCGTTCTTGTCTCGCTGTTAACAATGGTTTCAGTAAGATCCACTTCCTCTACTTCTATTTTAATTGTAGAAGCATAATCGTTAAGGTCCCAGGCAAATAGTGGCAAGTCTACTGACTTAGACCTGAATCCAGTGATTTTTGGCATATAGAAAAATAGCTTCTTCTCGTATTCAACAACAAAAAGATCGTCAGGTAATGCGCTGAAATAAGTAATTAGTTCTTCGCCTACACCATTCTTTGCATTTAACAGCACACGTACCTTAAACTCATAATAACCTCCTGTCCATCCTGAATTGGGGCTACCAGTTATAGTTTTAAGAGTAGGATCTCCCGTTTGATCAGCAATTTTAGAGTAGGCACTAACAGGATCTCCATTCATTCTGAAACTTCTGATGTATTCCATGTAATCATAGGAGAAAGGACCCCTGTCCTGCGTAGGCTGAATATTATAATAGACATAATCGCGGTGCCACCCATCTATGTTGAGGTAGATATTATAAGCATCAAGTAATTTTTGGTCAGGTGTTTTGGTTATCCTTGCATTCTCCTTCTCTGACTTAATGGAGCCATCAAAGCAGTCTGCGAGGAACAGAAACTCTGAGTTTCCGGCTCTGAATGCTTTGCCTTTTACCTTAGAGCTATTACGGGCATCCCTGTGTATCACCCTTTCATTTTCCTTGATCACTACTACCGGAAACGCCGGAATATGCTGGGCCTCCAGAACAAACTCATTGCCATCTTGCTCAATGATCTTCACATCATTCGTTTTGTAAGAAGTAATACCAACTGCGGGTATCACACTCTCAGCATTCCATAGCTTTGCCGAAAATGTTTCTTCCGGGAGCTCAGGAACAAAGATGGTGAGCAAAGGAACACCATTCTCTATTTGCAGAAGCTCCTCTTCACCGTCGACATGTTGCAAAAGCAACTCTCGCACAGTTTGTCCTTCTGTAAGTGTTACATCCTTAATCGCTAGATAAAGCACGTCATAATCGTTGTCAAACATTTTAAGCGCTTCATCTTTGATGAGTTTTCTTAGCTCAGGGCTCTCGGTCAGAGCCAGCCCAAACGCTTTTCCAAAAGTCTCTTTCAACTCATCCCGCTGATCTTTTGATAAAGTAATTTCAGTTCGTGACTGTGGTGCGGGGTTTTCGACAGCTGGTTCATCAGTACATGACGCCAGCGATATCAGTAAGGCGGTTGATAATAAAATGGTCTTTTTCATTGTGGTTGGTTTTTTATATGGAAACACAAATAAATAAAAATACCCAAACACAACAACTAAAATTATTTTACTTAAGTAATATTAAATTAAAATTTTTTACAATAAAAGATTTATCCTGGTACATTTTTTACATGATAATCAGGCTGTTATATATTACTACAACATCTCATAGATCTAAAAAGGAAGCGTAATTTTTTCTTGATTATTCACCAAAATCCAGGATAAACTTAACCATACACTTTTAACCTGTCATGGGTTGCTGGTTGTTAAACTCTGTTTGCCTGCTACTATTTTACCTTAGGTTATCGACTTCGAGAGCCTTTCGCTTGTATCGCTTGTTAATAACGGGGTAGATCAGTACAGAGGCAAGAATTATTAATGTTCCCCAATAGAAGCCGGGGTCCATTTTTTCCTTGTCTCCAAAAATGAGAACGGCCAGAATAATACCATAAACGGGCTCCAGGTTTACCGTAAGGTTGACCACAAAAGCTGATATTCTTTTCATCAGTTCTACGGATACCGAGAAAGCGTAGACTGTACAAACCAGGGCAAGTATAGAAAGGTAAAACCAATCCATAGCGGTAGGCATCAGATTTAACTGACCATCGGCAGCAAAGAATGTCATGTAAATGGGGAAGAACAGTGAAGTACCCAGAAATGCGCCGAGCATTTCATAGAAGGTGATCATATATGGGCCGTGTTTCTTTGTAAGCTGACCGTTGATCACCGAAAACAGGGCCGACAGCATGGCGGATACCACAGCCATCAATAGTCCTAAGGCGTGGTTGAACTGGAATCTAAATATAACATAAAGGCCTGCGATCACCACAAGACCAAGTACCACCTCAAATATTTTAATCTTCCGTTTGTTCACCCAGGGCTCGATAAAGCTGGTCCACAGTGAACAGGTAGCCATACCGGCCAGACAAACAGAAGCAGTAGAAACCCTTGCGGCAGCGAAGAACAGTATCCAGTGTGCGGCAATAATAAATCCGGTACCGAGTATTTTCAGTACCTCTTTATAGCCCAACTGGAAATTGTGCCTTCTGAAATGCAGCATAACGCCCAGGGCCATAAAGGCCAGCATGGTGCGGTACCAGACTATCTCAACTGACGGGATTGAAATTAACAACCCCAGGATAGCGGTAAACCCCCATATCCACACAATGAAGTGTAGTGTGACATAATCCTTGGTGGTAGCAGTCATTACCTCGGTACGTATTTATACATCAAAAGTGAAATTCCTCCGAAGAGAATATTGGGAATCCATACCGAAATCGCCGGATCCATACTTCCGGCTTCCGCTATGGTCTTGGTCATGATAAAGAATAAAATGTAAAGGAATGACAGGAAGAACCCTAAGGCTATCTGGAAACCTGCCCCTCCCCTTGTCTTTCTGGAAGATACAATTACTCCCATGAAGGTAAGTATCAGTACCGCAAATGGTGAAGTGAAGCGGGTATACTTCTCAACTTCAAACACCTCCACATTACTGGCGCCACGTAACCTGAGCTTGGCAATCTGCTCATCCAGCTCATTAATGGTCATGGCATCCTGGCTGCGGTAGTCATTGTCAAACTCACTGGGGTGAATGGCCAGTGTGGTATCTATTTCTTTGCCTTCTTCAATCTTCTCAACATCGCCTGTAATGCTGTGCTTACGCCAGTTGCTCAGCACCCATTTGGATTTTTCTTCGTCCCACTTTATACGGGAAGCGGACAGTTTTTCCAGCAATTTGGTGCCATCGACCTTTTCCAGCGTAAAATCATACCCCATCTCCGTTTGGTTATTATAACTTCTGATGTACAGGTAAGTATTGGGTGCTACCTGAATATGGTAGTTCGTTTTGTCAAAGTAAAATTTGCTTTTAAGGTACTCAACTTCAAAAGCAACTCTGGATTTATTGGAGTTTGGAATTACCCATCCGGTAAGTACAAAGCTTGTGACGGCTATCATGACCGAACCAATAAAGTAAGGCAGCAGCATACGCCTAAATGAAACTCCACTACTCAAAATAGCCACGATTTCCGTGTGGCCGGCCATCTTGGCCGTGACAAATACTGTAGCAATAAAAACGGTCAAAGGGGTGATAAAATTGGCTATCCAGGGAATAAAGTCCATGTAATAACCTAACACCTGCGATGTTTCCAGCCCTGCTTCGGCAAATTTGTCCGTCTTCTCAGTGATATCAATTACAAGTATGATCGATACGATGATAAGTACGGTAAAAATGAAAGCCCCGAGAAACTTTTTAAGTATGTACTTGTCTATTAATTTCATTTAGAGTCGTTGAGAAACCTTGCTGACCATTTTATTTTTCCATTGACTGAAAGTGCCGGCTTCTATTTGCACTCTTGCCTCACCTACCAGCCATAGATAAAAACTTAAGTTATGAATGCTAGCAATTTGCGCGCCTAAAATTTCCTTGCTCATGATCAGGTGTCTAAGATAAGCTTTTGAATAAAAATTATCGACATATCCCGGCAAATCCGGATCTATAGGCGAAAAGTCCCTTTCCCACTTTTTGTTTTTGATATTAATGATACCTTCTGAGGTAAAGAGCATACCGTTCCTGGCATTTCTGGTCGGCATTACGCAATCAAACATGTCTATTCCCAAAGCTATACACTCCAGTATATTGGCAGGTGTACCAACTCCCATCAGGTAGCGCGGTTTATCCAACGGCAAAATATTGCAGACATGATCTGTCATTTCGTACATCATCTCGGCAGGCTCACCTACTGAGAGGCCTCCTATGGCATTGCCTTCGCGCTCAAACGATGCAATGGCCTCGGCTGACTGCGTGCGCAAATCTTTATAAACACTACCTTGTACTATTGGGAACAACGTTTGGCTATAACCGTATTTACCTTCGGTTTTATCAAAATGTTCACAGCATCTTTTTAGCCAGCGGTGGGTCATGTGCATAGACTTTTCAGCGTAGTCGTACTCACATGGGTATGGTGTACACTCATCAAAAGCCATGATAATATCTGCACCTATAGTACGCTGAATATCCATTACCGCTTCGGGGGAGAATATATGCCTTGATCCGTCGATATGCGACTGGAAGGTTACGCCTTCTTCCTTTATTTTACGGGTATCCGCTAAAGAATAGACCTGGTACCCACCACTATCTGTAAGTATGGGCCTGTCCCATCCGTTAAATTTATGCAGTCCACCCGCTTCCTCTATGATGTCCAAACCTGGCCTGAGGTATAAGTGATAGGTATTACCCAATATTATCTGGGCTTTAATATCTTCTTTCAGCTCTCGCTGATGCACTGCTTTTACTGATCCGGCAGTACCCACCGGCATAAAAATAGGAGTCTTGATCTCTCCATGATCTGTTGTAATTGTACCTGTTCTTGCTTTACTTCCCGGATCTTTTGACTCTAGCTTAAAATTCATTTTTTACCTTTAATAAACAGGGCGCAAAAATAAGGTTAATATTTACAAATGGCACTAAGGTTCATTGCTTAACTGATTGCTGATAAATCTCCTGTTCAATTATTTCTCGTTAGCTTACTCACTTAATAAGCTGCCATGGGACTACCGACTTTTTGTACCTGCCGATTGCCAACTCTTCACTGAATATCTCATTTTGAAAACAATGATCCACATTGATGCTGGCAAACCTCATCTAAATTCACTATTTTACATACATGAACATAGGTCGTAAATTAGGCTTTTTTACCGCTTTCATCTTGCCTGCATGGGTACTGCTGGGCTACACACTGGGCGGCTGGGGCAACTTTGCAACATTGCTCCATGTGTTTATCCTTTTACCTTTGATAGACCAATCCGTTGGGGTTGACACTCAAAATGTGCCGGAAGAGAAGGCAAAAATTATCTCCAATGAATTTTACTATCGCTTTGTAACCTATGTCTGGACGTGGTTCCAGTTGGCCTTTATCGGCTGGGGCATCTATGCAGTAACTTTTGGCAAAATAAGCACTCCCATAGAATGGATTGGTTTTACCTTAAGTTTCGCCCTTGTTACTGGTGGCATCGGTATTACAGTAGCTCATGAGCTGGGGCATAAAAAGCCGTCCATAGAGCGTTTTTATTCCAAGCTGTTGCTCATGACGGTCAGTTATATGCACTTTTACATTGAGCACAACAAAGGCCACCATGTACATGTAGCTACTCCTGAAGACCCGGCTACAGCCCGTAAAAATGAAACGTTCTATGCCTTTTGGGTACGCTCTGTTTTCGGAGGTTATATACATGCATGGAAAATTGAAAACGAGAGATTAAGAAGGAAAAACAAAAGCCCTCTAAGCGTTCAAAACAACATGATCTGGTTTGCAGTATTGCCTGTATTGTTCTGCGCGGCAATCACTTTCGGCCTGAGTATGTATACCGGTTATTTTACCTGGCAGGTACCTGCCTTTTTCTTCGGGCAGAGCTTTTTGGCTTTTAGTCTGCTTGAACTCGTCAATTATGTAGAGCATTACGGCATCCAACGCAAGGAAATAGCCCAGGGCCGCTACGAACGGGTCACTCCCATCCATTCCTGGAATGCCAGCCACCTGATTAGTAACTTCTTCCTTTTTCAGCTACAGCGTCACTCCGACCATCACGCCAATGCCATCAAAAGATACCAGGTATTGAACCACTACGATGAAAGCCCGCAGTTACCAGCAAGCTATCCTACCATGATCATTATAGCACTGGTTCCTCCACTTTGGTTCAGTATGATGAATAAGAGGTTGGAAAAGTGGCATTCAGCCAACAATTTGCAGACTGCTTAGTTTGTCTAAGAAAAACCAAAATCCAAAAGTGATTATTTAACCTTATTATACTTCTTCATAATCTCCACCACCTGCTCTACCGGCAAGGCTTTGATAGTATGATTATCCCTGCCTGTAATGGTTTGCGCTGCAAATAGTGAATTTAATATGGCCTCCTCGGTAGCTTCAATAGTTGCCAGAAACAGGGGGCTCATGGCCTCATTAGATAAAACTTCACTTTTGTAGAACATCAACTCTTCTGAATTTGGTACAAAATTATCTTTGGCTGTAGATACGGCAATCACATAATCCCCGCTTCCATTGGAGGCAATCCCACCGGTTTTGGCAAGGCCCAGCATAGCTCTTTTGGCCAGTCTTTTCAGGTTTCTCGAAGACAACGGCGCATCGGTCATGACCACGATCATACATGAGCCATCAGCTTCGTTAAGAATCTCTTCCATGTAAGGATAATGGTTCAGCTCCTGCCCTATGGGCACGCCATTGATTTCCAAAACACCTCCAAAATTGGTCTGCACCAGCACCCCAACGGTATAGCCTCCTTTAGCTTTAGGAACAACCCGGGAAGAAGTACCAATACCACCTTTATACCCAAAGCAGATCGTGCCAGTACCGGCGCCAACATTTCCCTCTGCTACTGTACCTGATTTTGCATTTTTGATGGCATTCAGCACATGTTCCTGGGTGATATGCCTCCCCCTGATGTCATTTAACCAGCCATCATTAGTCTCTCCTACTATTGAATTTACAGACCTGACCTCTTCATTTCCCTGCCGGTTCAGTGTATAGGTAATCAGGCCTTCCGAGGCCGCAGGTACGCTAAGGGTATTGGTTAAAATGATCGGGGTTTCGATATTTCCAAGTTCTTCTACCTGGCTATACCCGGCAAGCTTACCAAAGCCATTGCCAATGTACATAGCGGCAGGCGCCTTCATTTGATAGATATTGCCCTCATGAGGTATTATAGCGGTCACCCCAGTCCTGATATTATCACCCTTCACTACGGTGGTGTGCCCAACCGTTACTCCGGCAACATCGGTGATGGCATTATTTTTACCGGTTTTTAAAACTCCGATCTCTATTCCGTAGTCTCTTAATCTTTTGTTTTGGGAATTAGCAATCATGAGTACTGAGGTAATCAATATCAGGGTTAATAAACTTTTTTTCATGGTTATACAGGTATTCCCGTTTCATAGCGGGCAAGGTTGATTTTTATGGATAATGCCAGACAAGGTAATTAGTCAGGAATTTTAAAACAAGTGTATTGGGAGCGAAGGAAGATGCACGGCTTACCAGATTTGGCTAAAGTATTGATTTTGAAAGCGATAAAATTTTATATTCCTGTTGATAGGCATAGTGGGGACACACCGTTATAGATGAGTTTGTTTTTCATGGTGGGGGATTGCTTCTTCGTTTCCCGATAGCGTTCGGGACAAGCTGCACCTCGTATCGCAATGAACGATAATATTTAGTTTCTCCTTCTTTACTCAAATATATGGGGTACACATTAGATTTAGCGAGCCCTAACAAAAAGCCCTGCCAAACATTTAAGTCCGGCAGGGCTGATTTCAAACCTGTGTATAGTTAGTGGCTCTCCTCGCAGCTACAGCCTACTGTCATGTAGCTTTCTCCCGCCTCATGCCAGTCAAACGCCTGATTGTACTTATTATTTTCCCAGTAAAATTTACTTCTCTTTTCTTCCTTGTTACCGATCTCGTTCATCGTAGCAGCATCATAAAGCCTGCCATTGACCATGGTGTAAACTACTGAATTGCTATTCTGAATATCCTCAAGCGGATTTTTATCCAGTATTACCAGGTCAGCCAGTTTGCCTGTCTTGAGCGACCCTATCTGATCATCCATACCAAGGTAGTTGGCTCCGTTGATCGTGGCAGCCTTCAGGGCTTCCATGTTGGTCATACCTCCCTGTTGAAGCATCCAGAGTTCCCAGTGGGCGCCAAGGCCTTGTAGCTGTCCATGGGCTCCTAAGTTAACCTTTACACCAGCATCGGTCAGGGCTTTAGCCGTTCTGGAAACAAGGATGTGGCCATTTTCATATTCATTATCCGGAGCCATAGTTCTGTGTCGTGACCTGGAATCGATAACTCCTCTCGGATAGAAGGTCAGCAACCTTTCATTTTCCCAGACATTGGTTTTCTGATACCAGAAGTATTCACCATTCAACCCTCCGTAATTTACAATTAATGTAGGTGTATAGCCTGTTTTGCTATTGCCCCAGAGGGTTTCAACATCTTCATAAACCGGGGCTACGGGTATATTGTGCTCAATTCCGGTGTGCCCGTCCATGATCATGGTCATGTTGTGATAGAAGGTAGAGCCACCTTCCGGCACCACCAGCATGTTAAGCTCCCTGGCGGCCTGAATTACCTGCTGTCGCTGATCCCTGCGCGGCTGATTATAGCTTTTCACTGAAAATGCACCAAAGGCTTTTGTTCTTCGCAAAGCAGATCGGGCATCATCTATACTATTGATTGTGGCTTTAAAATCTCCATCAGCTCCATAAAGGATTATACCTGTAGAAAACAACCTTGGCCCATGCATTTTTCCTGATTTTATAAGCTCTGACATGGCAAAAACTGTTGTGGTATTGGCCGAAGGATCGTGTGCAGTGGTTACGCCGTAGGCAAGGTTAGCATAAAAAGGCCAGTGCTTCTGAGGCAAAACGCCATAACTAAAGGCTCCTACGTGCGCATGGACATCCACCAACCCTGGAATAATCGTCTTCCCGGCCACATCATATACTTTTGCATTGGCGGGAACGGTTACTTCACCTGTCTTGCCAATGGCTTCAATTTTATTGTTTTTAACTACGATAGTACCGTTTTCAATCACTTCATCACCTTCCATGGTAATTATTCTGGCCCCTTTGAATACAATGACTCCTTCGGGCTTGTAAGTATCTGCAACCAGACCTACTTTCAGCCCTACCGTATCTACAGGAGGAATGCTATCCGGCGAACCTTCAAGAAAGGTAAAACGCTCTTTAATGTCATTGGTAAAATACTCTTCACCCAATGTCCAGTGTATTTTTTTGCTATCTGCTGACCAGTGCAGGTTAATCCCCGCATCCCGGGTGATGGCTGCCACCGGGAAAGCTGTTGTTTTATCATCAAGGTCGATAGCCTGCCCGGTATGAGGCATAGGAGCTATGTAAGCCTTATGCAGGTTAATAAAGGCTACCCACTTATTATCAGGGCTGGGTACAAGCCTGTTGGCATATTTTGACTTCAACAGTGTCCTTTTATCCTCACCATTCAGGTCAACACTCTTTAATTCTTTAGTCAGGTTTCCAAAAAAGTATCCTCCCGACTGATAAAATATACGTGATCCATCAGCGCTATAGCGCGGGTATTCTCCTTCGTCAACTACAAGCCTGGCCTTACCACCATTCACCGAAATCCTGTAGATACCTGCATTTTTATTGAAGGTACCGCCCAGCATACTATTTCCAGACTCCTTCACAAATACAATCTCTTTGCCATCAGGGGAGAAAGTGGGGCTTCTGTAAATTCCTTTTTCAGAAGTCACGTTCACGGGTTGGGCCTTTCTGCTTTTCAGGTTGAGCTTTTGTACTGCTCCCATCCCTTCATCATTCCAGCTTACATACACTACTTCGTTTCCATCAGGCGAAAAAGAGGGCTCAAACTCAAAATCAGAAGAAGAAGTAAGCCTTTGTGGTTTACCATCTGGTAGTTCTTTTTTATAAATATGCCCTAACGCGTTGAACACTAAAGTTTTACCATCAGGTGAGGTCACGGCATTGCGGATCACCCTGGCTGTGAATTTATCCGGTGCCACTTCATTTCTGAATTTCAAAGTCTCCGCAATTTTCAGTTTTGCATTAACCGTGAAAGGCACATCGGCAACAGTCAGGCTATTCACATCTATTTTGTTGATCTTACCTGCTGACCAGATATAGATTGAATTATTGTCGGGACTCCAGTTGAAGTTGGGATAAATTCCAAATATGGCCCAGGCTTCCTGCTGATCTTTATTTAGCTGGTCGTAAACAGGCCATTCTTCACCGGTTTTCAAGTCATGAATGAACAGCACACTTTTTTCCCTTACCCGTTTGATAAATGCAAGTTTTGAACCATCCCTTGAAACCTGAGGCCTGGCTGCTCCACCCGGCCCTCCGGTGATGGTTTTAACAGACCCGTCTGCAAAATCATATCGCTGAATAACATAGATCTGGCTGTTTGGATCTTTATTGTATTTAAAATAGCCTCCGGGATACATGTCCTCGCTATAGTATAAGTATTTCCCATCAGGGGATACTGAAGGCTCATTCACATCTTGCTGGTCATTTTTTCTTGTTGTTAACTGCAGGCCACTTCCCCCGGTAATGTGGTACATCCACATCTCTCCTGCACCTAAAGATCGCTGAGATGTAAAGTGTTTTCTGGCAATAAGATAGTTTCCGTCAGCAGACCAAACCGCATTATTCAATAACCGGAAGCTCTCTTTGGTCACCTGTTTGGCATTGCTACCATCCCTATCCATGATCCAGATATTGTCACCCCCTCCGGCGTCGCTGGTAAAAGAAATTCTCTTTCCGTCAGGGCTGAATCTGGGTTGTATTTCAAAGGGTAGTCCTGGCCTTAACACTTTAGCCTCACCTCCGGCTACCGGCATGATGTAGATATCACCCATAAGGTCAAAAACAATGTCTTTACCGTCAGGACTAACATCCAGGTTCATCCAGGTACCTTTATCCGTTTTCAGGTCAACTTCTTTAAAATTCCAGTCTCCCAGAGGATCTGCTACTTTCCACTCTTCTTTTTTCTGCGCATTCAACATTGACGCTATGACAAGGAATACCCCTACTAACAGGTGTTTTTTCATTGTTTTAAGATTTATACTATTTCTGATTTACGATTTTCAATACTATTCACATTCTACAGGCACATCGGAGCCCATCTCACGGGCTTTCTCCCAATCTTCCGCAGCCTCGTCAACTTTTCCCTGAATGCATTTTATACTCCCTCTGTTGATCAATGCAAGTGCATAATCAGGCCTGAGTTTCAGGGCCTCATCAAATGAAGCTATGGCTTCTTCATATTGGTTGAGCATGAAGTAGGAATATCCCTTTTCATAATATGCTTCCGGATACTCAGGTTTTATCTCTAAAGCATTGTTATATGCCGAGATCGCTGCCCAGTTATCCCCGATCTGAGATTGGCAAACACCCATCAGGTAATAAGCCTCCGGATTGTCCGGGTCACGTTGCAACGCCCGATTAAAAAAATCAATGGCAGACCTGTAGTCTCCCGACTCATATTCCTGATAACCAATATCTACCAGTTCGGATACTTTTTGCTGGTTTTGACACATACCTGCGGAGCAGGTAAAAATTGCCAGTATGGCGACAAAAAGAGTTTTCATAGCCGCCAAATTAAATGATTTTAAAATGTATTGATAAAAAATAGTGACTTTTTACACTAGTGGTAGTCTAATCCAAAAAACGCTGATGACGTTAATATTTTAAATTATTTCTTGCGATTAAAAAATAAAGTTACATACTTTGGACTTCCGATGAATAATTCAGCCACATATACACCCGTTCTTAACGCAGCAGCAGTTGCGGTAGCCCCGGTGTGTGCTCCTGTGGCCAGGATTAGGGCAGCCAGGCCCCTTGCGGGTATATAACTTTTCGCGGTGGTACGTCCACTGCATCCTCCAATCCAATTTCCAGTAATTAATTAACCGCCGAAAGGCTCACATTCTTAAACTATTTCCTGCAATGTCGGAAATTAAAATTACCATAGCTGGCGAAGCGCATGTGCACTTTGCCGAAGAAATTTGCACCATGATGGAGCAAGCCGCCCAGCAGCGCGGCACTGGTATAGCCAAACGCTCTCCCTTGTACGTCAGTGCTAAAATGATGGAAGGGAAGGCTGTAATAGCCATATCTGGTGGTGTCCCGGTAGGCTTCTGCTACATCGAAACCTGGGGGCATGGCAAATACGTGGCTAACTCCGGGCTTATTGTACACCCTGACTTTCGTAATACCGGCCTGGCCCGTGATATAAAGGCTGAGGCTTTTAAGCTTTCACGTAAGAAATTTCCTGAAGCGAAGATCTTTGGTATCACCACTAGCCTGGCGGTAATGAAGATCAACTCTGACCTGGGCTATAAGCCGGTAACTTTTTCTGAGTTGACTACGGATGAAGAATTTTGGAAAGGCTGCCAAAGCTGTCGGAATTATGACATCCTAACCCGAACAAACAGGTCTCACTGCCTTTGTACCGGTATGATGTATGACCCGAACAAACCTGCAAAGCCTGCAAATAAAAAACTGAACAAGGAAGAGCGGTGGGAAAGATTCAAACGCTTCGTCAAGTTTCAGGGCTTTAAAGAAGGGGCAGATCGCCTTCGTCAAAAAATCAAAAACAAATCTGGTAACCTTAAATTCAATAAATTATCATGGCTGTCAAAAATATCGTTGTTTTAGCTTTTAGCGGAGGCCTGGACACCTCCTACTGTGTAAAATACCTGAAGCATGACCTTAACTTTGAGGTACATTCTGTACTGGTAAACACTGGCGGGTTTAGCCAGGAAGAGCTTAAAGCTGTAGAAGACCATGCTTATAAACTGGGCGTGGCTAAACATGAGACCGTTGATGTAGTCGATGAATTTTATGAAAAGGCTATCAAGTACCTCATTTTTGGCAACGTACTGAAAAACAACACCTATCCGCTCTCGGTAAGTGCCGAACGAGTATTTCAGGCTATCGCTATAGCGGAATATGCCCGGAAAGTTGATGCTCAGTACATTGCTCACGGCAGCACCGGTGCAGGCAACGATCAGGTACGGTTTGACCTGGTGTTTAACATCATGGTACCCAATGCGCAAATCATTACTCCTATCCGCGACCAGCAGCTCTCACGACAGGCTGAAATAGAATACCTAAAGGCTCATGGTGTGGAAATGAATTGGGAAAAAGCTAAGTACTCCATCAATAAAGGCCTATGGGGCACAAGCGTAGGAGGTGCAGAAACACTGACCTCCAAAGAAGCGCTGCCAGAACAGGCTTACCCAAGCCAATTGAAGAAAGAAGAACCTGTTCAAATCACTCTGGGCTTCGAGAAAGGTGAGATCACCAGTATTAACGGAGAGTCCGTTAAACCTGTGGATGCTATCATAAAACTCAATGAGATGGGAAATGCCTACGCTATTGGCCGTGACATCCATGTAGGTGACACTATCATTGGCATCAAAGGCCGTGTAGGCTTCGAAGCTGCAGCCCCGCTTATGCTTATCAAAGCTCACCACCTGCTGGAAAAGCATGTGCTTACCAAATGGCAACAGCACTGGAAAGAGCAACTGGCAAGCTGGTATGGTATGATGATGCATGAAGGGCAATACCTCGACCCGGTGATGCGCAATATTGAGAAATTCATTGAAGACACTCAGGAAAACGTAACAGGCAAAGTTTATGTAACACTCGCTCCGTACCATTTTCAGGTAACAGGTATCGAGTCTGAGCATGACCTGATGAACTCTAAATTTGGCCACTATGGCGAAATGAACAGTGGATGGACTGGCGAGGATGTAAAAGGTTTTACCAAAATACTGGCAAACCAGACGAAGATCTACTATGCGGTAAATAAGCAGACCGAAGTAGAGGTCTCTTAATTTAAAAACAAAAAAATAGCAGCCGTCACCCTGAACTTGATTCAGGGCCTCCTCACAAAGGTCAAATGCCCGATCGAGGAGATTCCAAATCAAGTTTGGAATGACGAGGCGATATTTGAGATAAGAAACAAAGCAAAAAATGATAAAAACAGGAATTATAGGTGGAGCAGGATATACAGCAGGAGAACTGCTGCGCATACTGATACACCACCCTGAGGTAGAAATAACTTTTGTACAAAGCTCCAGCCAGAGCGGTAAACCTGTCAGCAGCATCCATGATGACATGATAGCAGAAACTGATCTGGTTTTTAGCGACGCTATGGCTCCGGCGGATGTGATCTTTCTTTGCCAGGGACATGGCAAATCGCTTGCATGGGTTAAAGAGAATGAGCTGAGCAGCTCCACCCGGATCATTGACCTGAGCCAGGACTTTCGCCATCAGGCAAAAGCAAGCTATGGTGACCGTAGCTTTGTTTACGGACTGCCTGAATTAAACAAAAGCAAAATTGAAAATGCTTTAAACATAGCTAACCCTGGCTGCTTCGCTACGGCTATCCAACTGGCATTGTTGCCTCTTGCCAAGGCTGGTCTTATTAAAGATGAAATCCATGTGCACGCCATCACCGGATCTACCGGCGCAGGGCAGGCTCCGGGAGAAACAACACATTTTAGCTGGAGAAACAACAATGTTTCAGCTTACAAATCATTTGAGCATCAGCATCTTATAGAAATAAAGGAAAGCCTTACCAGCCTGCAATCAGGGCTTGACCGGGATATTAATTTCATACCTGTACGGGGTAATTTCAGTCGCGGGATTTTCGCTACGGCTTACACCCACTTTGAAGGTGGTCTGGAAGAGGCTTTGAAGCTCTATAAAGATTTTTATCAGGAGGCACCCTTCACTATAGTGGTTGACACTCCTGTTCACCTCAAACAGGTGGTAAACACTAACCATTGCCTGATCCAACTGGAAAAGCATGGGAATAAGCTGCTGATCACCAGCATTATAGATAATTTATTAAAAGGGGCTTCCGGACAGGCCGTTCAAAACATGAACCTGATGTTCGGACTGGATCAAAGCCTTGGACTCAAACTAAAAGCTAACGCATTCTAATCATGAAACAACAAACGATAGCCATTTTAGGAGCTGGCAACCTTGGCCTTGCCATTTACAAAGGACTCAAAAAAGGTGGTTTGCTGGAAAACAATAAACTGATCCTTACAAGAAGAGATATCAGCGGTTTAATTGGCATAAAGGACCCCTCGGTAACCATCACCACTGAAAACCCGAAAGCTGTTGAAGAGGCTGACATTATTATTTTTGCGGTACAACCCAAACAATTAAGAGGACTCCTCCAGGAAGTAAGCCCCGTATTAAACCCTGACAAGCATACTCTGATATCGGTAATTACGGCAGTAACCATTCCGGAAATGGAAGAATCGCTTTCCGGCAAATTTCCAATCATCAGGGCTATGCCTAATACGGCCATTGCTGTTCTACAATCCATGACATGTATGGCTTATAATGACCTCGGAAAGTCTAAAATAAGCATGGTACAAACCATCTTCAACTGTGTAGGCAAGACCCTGGTAATCCAGGAGGAGCTTATGCAGGCCGCAACGGTGGTTTGCGCCAGTGGCATTGCCTTCTGGATGCGGTTCATCCGCGCCACTACCCAGGGGGGTGTACAGTTGGGTTTTGATGCTGAATATGCCCAGGAGATCGCTGTTCAAACCTGTCTTGGCGCTGCCAGCCTGCTCGCCGGCAATGGAGGCAGCCACCCGGAAAGCGAAATAGACAAAGTAACGACACCACAAGGCTGCACCATATCAGGACTCAACGAAATGGAGCACAACGGCTTAAGTTCCGCACTGATCAAAGGCCTGGTGAAGTCATACGAGAGGATCAATAAAATGAAGGAAACGACTAAATAGCTTGTCGCCCAACTGTTCCCTTGAGGGGATTACAGGGGGTTAGCCAGCCAGAAAATCAAATAACCACCTCCTCAAGAGGTATAATTTATAAAACAAAAGAAAAGGAAATTATTAACCATTAAACAAAAAGATGAACGACAAAATCATCCACTAACTAACAATTAATTTTTTATTCATGAAACTATTTAAGGTATACCCCCAGCTTGACCTGGAGCTTACGAAAGCTCAGGGATGCTACGTTTATGACAGATCCGGTGCTCAATATCTTGACCTCTACGGAGGACACGCCGTGATCTCGGTCGGTCATACGCACCCACACTATGTCAAACGTATTAAAGAACAACTGGACGCGATAGCCTACTACTCCAATGCCGTTATTAACCCCGTACAACTTAGCCTTCTTGAAAAACTGGGCCAAATATCGGGGTATGATGCATACCAGTTATTTTTATGTAACTCAGGAGCGGAGGCCATCGAAAATGCCTTAAAAATAGCCTCGTTTCATACGCAGAAAGACAAACTGATTGCCTTCAACCGGTCATTCCACGGCCGCACTTCAAGAGCACTCTCTGTAACGGACAATGACAAATACCGCTCATTGCTCGACAAGTACAGTAATGTGCAATTTATGAACATGGATCTGGATGCTGTTGAAGTAGCATTGAAAAACCAGGATGTCTGTGCGGTGCTGATAGAAGGTATCCAGGGACTGGCAGGTATTTATATGCCTGATGCTGGTTTTCTTCCCGGCCTGAAAAAGCTTTGTGAAAAATACGGTGCCCTGCTGGTTGTGGATGAGATCCAGTCAGGCTATGGCCGTAGTGGAAAATTCTTTGCGCACCAACATGCCGATGTACAGCCTGACCTGATCACCGTGGCTAAGGGTATGGCTAACGGTTTCCCTATGGGTGGTGTGTTGATCAGTCCGGAAATAGAGGGCTGGTTTGGTATGTCTGGCTCTACTTTCGGTGGCAACCACCTGGCTTGTGTGGCGGCTTTGGCAACGCTGGAGATTATTGAGAATGAAAATCTTGTGGAAAACGCTCAAAATGTAGGCTCAGCACTGGCTGAGGCTGTAAAAGCTATCCCCGAGGTAAAAGAAGTTCGTGGAGCAGGCCTGATGATCGGCGTAGAATTCGATTTTCCTGTAAAAGACATCAGAGAAAACCTGATGAAGGAGAAGCATGTATTGACAGGAATGGCGGCCAACCCGAATGTTATCCGGTTATTGCCTCCACTGACCCTGACACGGGAGCAGGCTAATCAATTTGTAGAAAAACTAACATTAAGTATAGAAAAAACAAAATCAGATGCAGCAGTTCTTATCGGTAAGTGACCCGGAAGACCCGGGTAGTTTAGTCAAAAAGGCATTAGCCTTGAAAAAAGACCCTTTTGGGAATCAGATAGGAAAAAACAAAACACTCGGGCTGGTATTTTTTAATCCCAGCCTGAGAACCCGCATGAGTTCGCAAAAAGCAGCCATGAACCTGGGCATGAATGTCATGGTAATGAACATTGACAAAGACGGATGGAGAATAGAAACTCAGGATGGCGCCGTTATGGACGGTGACAACCAGGAGCATATCAAAGATGCCGCCCGGGTTATGAGCCAGTATGTTGACATTCTTGGCGTACGGACTTTTCCTGCATTAAAAAACCGTGAAGAGGATTACTCCGAAAGTGTAATCAATCAGTTTGTCAAGCATTCGGAGGTTCCCACCGTCAGCCTGGAGTCAGCCACCCGGCACCCTTTACAATCACTGGCAGACCTGATTACCATTGAAGAATTGGGCATCAAAAAGCCTAAAGTAGTTTTGTCGTGGGCTCCACACCCTCGAATTTTGCCCCAGGCAGTCCCCAATTCATTTCTGGAATGGATAAAAACAACAGATGCCGAAGTAACTCTTGCCTGTCCGGAAGGTTATGAGCTGGATGACCAGTTTATCGATGGTGTAACCATCAGCCATGATCAGGATAAGGCTTTTGAAGGCGCCGACATCATCTACGCCAAAAACTGGAGCAGTTATCACCACTACGGCCAGCGCCTGGATGTTAAAGAAGACTGGACTATCACCAGCAAAAAAATGGCACTGACCAACAACGGAAAGTTTATGCACTGCCTGCCCATCCGCAGAAATGTGGTGGCAACGGATGAGGTTATTGACAACTCGATAGTTTACCGGCAGGCCAAAAACCGGGAGTTTTCAGCGCAGGTGGTATTGCAGGAGATTTTGGAGGGGATGCAATGACGTTGCGCAGAACACCCTCCGGCCTACGGCCATCCCGATACTGATCGGGACAGGCTCTCCCTCAAGGGAGGAGTTAGTGCGGTTGAAGGATTAAATGAGCGCAACCAAATTAAAGCTGTATTAAAATTGATGGCACGGCCCTAAACTGTCCCCTTGAGGGGACTACAGGGGTGTTGGCCAACCAGAAAAGTGAAATTTCAAATAGATAACAATAAAGCAAAACACCCTCCCGCCACGGCAAGAAAAACCGGGACACAGCATTCCTGGCGAGGGCTGGTGTAGTTGAAAGATTTAAAATATTCAACTAAGTTAAAAGGTAGAATTAAATCGGATGGCACTGCCCAACTGTCCCCTTGAGGGACTATAGGGGTGTTAGCCAACTAGAAAAGTACAAGCTAACTCGATGTCAAAAAACAAAATCATACCGTACAGAAAAGATTTGAAAGCAAAAGCCCGGGAGCTTAGAAAGCATAGTACACTTTCAGAAATCTTGTTGTGGTGTGAGATTAAAAACAGACAGTTACTAGATTATCAATTTCACAGGCAAGTGCCCATGTTGGATTACATCGTTGACTTTTATTGTCATGAACTGGCACTGGTCATTGAGGTTGACGGGGAGAGCCATTATCATGATGATGCCCCAGAAAGAGACGAAATACGACAAAAGAGGATTGAGCAATACGGAGTGACATTTTTAAGATTTGATGATAAAGATGTAAAGCAAAATATGTCCTTTGTTTTAGATTCAATTCATCAGTGGGTTTCGGATTATGAAGAAAAAGCGGAGGTTGAAATGAGGGACACCCTCCCCCCTGCGGGTACCTCCCTCAAGGGAGGACTTTAGTGCGATTGAAGGATTCATAGTGTGCAACTTTTAAAAGGCAGTATTAAACGATGGCACCGCCCTAACTGTCCCCTTGAGGGGACTACAGGGGTGTTGGCCAACCAGAAAACATCAAATATGAAAACCAAACTAACAGTAATAAAAATCGGAGGTAACGTTATTGATGACGCTGAAACTTTAAAGCATGTGCTTCAGGAGTTTAGCGAGCTGAACTCTCCGAAAATACTGATCCATGGCGGTGGAAAAATAGCCTCTGAGCTTTCGCTGAAATTAGGCATACAACCCAAAATGATTGAAGGAAGACGCATTACTGATGCTGAAACACTCAAGGTGGTCACCATGGCGTATGGGGGTTTGGTCAATAAAAATATAGTTGCCCAGCTACAGGCATTCGGCTGTGATGCACTTGGCCTGACCGGGGCCGATGCCAATGTGATCCCTGCACAAAAAAGGGTAAACAAAGAAATTGACTATGGGTATGTAGGGGATTTTGAAGCCGATAGCATCAATGTTGAGAGGTTATCATTTTTCCTTGAAGGAGGCCTTACGCCTGTATTTTGTGCCTTGACGCATGACAAAAATGGTTCTTTACTGAATACCAATGCCGACACGCTGGCGGCCGGAATAGCCACTGCTCTTTCTAAAAAGTACGATGTGAAACTTATCTACTGCTTTGAAAAACCCGGTGTACTACTGGATGCTGATGATGACAAAACGCTGATCCGTGAACTGGGTTATTTGCACTACCAGCAGCTCAAAGACGATGGTATTATCCATACAGGCATGATACCTAAACTTGAGAATGCTTTTGCAGCCCGACGGCATGGTATTGATGTGGGTATTAAGCATGCTCTTGATCTGAATAAATCGGCAGGCACTATTCTGTTATAAATCCATGAACTACACGCAAGAAGCCATATCACTACTTAAAAAATTAATTGCCATCCCTTCATTATCAAGAGAAGAGGAAGCCACAGCTGATGCTATTGCTACTTTTCTTGAGCAATATGGTGTAGCTGTAGTAAGGTCTGGCAATAATGTATGGGCAAGAAACAAGTATTATGACCCAGGGAAACCAACCGTTCTCTTAAACTCTCATCATGATACGGTGAAGCCAAATGCAGGATATACCAGAGACCCATTTGCCGCGGAAGTGGTTGATGGAAAACTATTTGGATTGGGCAGTAATGACGCGGGCGGGCCTTTGGTAAGCCTGATCGCCACGTTTCTGACGTTTTATAAAAATGAAAATTTAACGCATAACCTGATCCTGGCGGCTACAGCCGAAGAGGAAATATCCGGCAAGGGTGGAATAGAAAGCATTTTACATGATCTGGGGCAGGTGGAACTGGCCATCGTAGGTGAGCCTACACTCATGCAAATGGCCGTTTCAGAAAAGGGACTTCTGGTACTGGACTGTACGGCCAAGGGAAAAGCAGGCCATGCTGCCAGAAACGAAGGAGAAAACGCCATATACAAAGCCATAAAGGATATTAGCTGGTTTGAAAATTTCCAATTCCCTAAAGTCTCGGAGACATTGGGACCAATCCATATGAATGTCACTCAAGTCCAGGCAGGGTCACAACATAATGTGGTGCCTGACATTTGCAGTTTTGTGGTCGATATTCGGGTAACAGATGCTTATAGCCATGAAGACATTTTAGAAATTATAGAGGTACATACCAGTTGCGACGTAAAGGCACGGTCAACGCGCTTGAAACCTTCTGGTATTGATAAAAATCATCCGGTTGTAAAGCTTGCTAAGGAGATGGATATCAAAACTTATGGATCACCAACATTATCAGACCAGGCACTGATCCCGTTCCCTAGTATAAAAATGGGGCCTGGTGACTCTGCCCGCTCGCATACTGCCGATGAATTTATTTATATTAAGGAAATTGAAGAGGGTGTTGAGTTGTACAGGAAGTTGTTAGGGAGATTGATTATATAATTAAAAATTGTGCAACCATTCAAAAGCAGTATTAAAATCGATGGCACCGCTCCAACTGTCTCCTTGAGGGGACTACAGGGGTGTTAGCCGTCCAGAAAATAATATCAAAAACAGATCAACTAATACAAAATGAAACTCTGGGACAAAGGATACACCATAGAAAAAAAGATTGAAACTTTTACTGTCGGCAACGACCGCGAACTTGACCTTCACCTGGCCAAGTATGATGCACTGGGTTCGCTCGCCCATGCGCAAATGTTGAAGGAAATCGGGTTAATATCAGCAGAGGAGCTTGAAGGCATTGAAAAAGAGATCAGCCTGATTTTAAACCAGATTGTAGAGGGTTCTTTTGAAATAGAGGCTCACTTTGAGGATGTCCACTCTAAAATAGAGCACCTGCTTACCGAAAAGCTGGGTGAAGCAGGTAAAAAGATCCATACCGCACGTTCCAGAAATGACCAGGTTTTGGTTGACCTGCACCTGTTTGCCAGAGATGAGATCCAGGAGATTAAAGGACTGATCAGCAAGCTTTTTGACCGGCTGATTGCACTAAGCGAACAACATAAAGATGTTCTCCTTCCCGGCTACACTCACTTTCAGGTGGCTATGCCTTCGTCTTTTGGCTTGTGGTTTGGTGCCTATGCCGAGTCCTTGATAGATGATATCCACCTGCTCAATGCTACATTCAAAATTGCAGATCAGAACCCACTTGGCTCAGCAGCAGGTTATGGCAGCTCCTTCCCTATTAACCGCACCTCCACGACAGAGAAAATGGGATTTTCCACCTTAAAATACAATTCTGTAGCCGCTCAGATGAGCCGCGGAAAACTGGAAAAATCCATGAGTTTTGGACTGGCAAGCGCGGCCGGTACGCTATCCAAACTGGCCATGGATGTTTGCCTCTACATGAGCCAAAACTTTGGTTTCATCACCTTCCCTGATCACCTGACCACTGGCTCCAGCATTATGCCTCACAAGAAGAACCCGGATGTGTTTGAACTGGTACGGGCCAAATGCAACAAAATACAAGCCCTGCCCACTGAACTCATCATGATCACCAACAACCTCCCCAGCGGCTATCACCGTGATTTTCAGATTTTAAAAGAAAGCCTTTTTTCAGCGCTTTTCACCCTCAAATCCTGCCTGGAGATCTCTGAATATATGCTTCAACACATCATTATCAACGAAAAAGCCATCGACGATCCTAAATATGACTACTTATACACGGTAGAGTCAGTTAATAAAGAAGTCATTGCGGGACTACCTTTCCGCGAGGCTTACCAAAAGGTGGGACAGGCCGTTCAGTCCGGAGCTTATGCACCTGATAAAGAGGTGAAGCATACCCATGAGGGCAGTATTGGGAATTTATGTAATGAGGAGATTAAAGGGAAAATGAGGGAGGCTTTGGGGTAGAGCTGTTTTTTGTCCCGTCATCCTGAAATTTTCTACCTCGTACACTCAAAAGGTAATACCAGACTTCATAGAAAATATTCAGGATCTCCCGAATCGGGGCAGTGCTTGAACCTTCGGTTGTACTTCTTAATCAGTTGTGCTTTACTCTTTGTAGAATTCTTCTTTATTATTCTTGCTATATTTTTACAGAATTTACCTGATTCTGGTTCATTCTATAAAAAGCTATTTTTCTTCCATTTACATAATAAAATGTTGTAACATGAGGCACATTAGGAAATTTATAATACCCCTTCTTAAGTGTTAAAAATTCATCATTTTGTCTCTGAAATGATGAGAGAACAAAAGCAAGGGTCAATAAACCTACTATTATTTTAAACCTCATGAATACCAACAATCTTTTATTCTTTTGTAACATCATGTCGAAATCCTCTTGCAATAACCTTCCTCACATCATTTAATCAAGGCTAATGCCATGATCAAATTGTCTAAAGGTCACACCTTCCGTCGATGTCAATATAACTAAAACAGAATAGAGAAATTTAGAATCTAAATGTTCCTTACTTTTGGTCAGGTTTTTCCATGTGACTGTTATGGGTTCATCACAACTGTACATCCCGAAGCCTCCACTAAGAACGTCTTGAAAAGCATTGAGATTTCTTCCTATTTTAAAACTAAGACCTTGAGTAAAATGCTTTTCAATGTAATTGTAAAATCCATTTTTGGATTTGAATTTCGCTCCGTCAATTATGTATTCTGTGTACATTCTTATCTACACCACTGAATTAAATTCCTTACAATAAAAGTACAAACCCAAAAGAGTCAAAGCAAACAACTCAACAGATGTAATACATAGATATCAACCTTAGCCATACCTGAATCGTATCACCTACCCCCTCACAACTTCCCCATCCCCCGGAACCAAAACATCCGCACCAGCTGCAATAGCAGCAGCCTTTAATGACTCCCTGGTCACCTTACAATGATCCAAAGCCTCCATGTGGACTGCTATAACTGTAGCATTAGGAACAGCCTTAGCTACTTTAATGGTCTCTTCTTCATCCATTAAAATTCTGGTTTGTCCCATGAACATAGCTCCTCCTGAATTGGTGATTACAATATCCGGATTAATGGTTTTGAGATTGTTCTCAATCTCTGCATCCCAAATGCAGTCTCCGATGATATAAACAGTTGGATAACCCTCTGCCTCTAGAACAAAGCCTGCCACTTCACCAAGCATTTCCAATTTTTCCTCAGGGCCATGTTTCCCACCTGTTCTTGTAATGGTAATGCTCTCCCATGTCCTCTTATCCTCTATGATTTCAATATTCTGAAAACCTGCTTTTTGTACTGTAACAGCATCTACAGGTGCCAGATAAAAGGGCAAATGCTTATCCAGTATTTCTGCCGCTGCGGCATCAAAATGATCGGGGTGTGTATGGGTTAGTAAAATGGCATCGACACCGGCTACCGCATCTTCCACTCTCATGGGCAGGCCTACCGTTGGATTAAGGTTTTTATCTGGCTCTACAAATGATCTGAAGCTATGCTTTGCACCGAGTGCAGGGTCTACCAAAAAAGTTTTACCAGCATATTTAATTTTTAAGGTTGCATTTCTGATGAGTTGAATTTCTGTCTTTTGCATGTCTGTCTGTTTTTGATTCACATGTCAGCCAGTATTAGGCCATTACATGTAAATGGATGATTAAATAGTACCTCGCCTTTGATCAATGGCTTACGCAAAGGTTCTATTTAACAGACAATCGAAAACTACCAGTCACGGGTTATTAAATACCATTTTGATAATCTTCTCGAAACTGCACGGGTGTAATTCCTTCCCTGTTCTTAAACAGCCGAGACAAATGGTTGGGCTCAGAGAAATTCAGCCCGGAAGCTATTTGAGCTATAGTCAGTGAGGTATAGATCAGCTTCATCTTTATTTCGAAAATAAGCCGGGACTTGATAAAATCGGAAGCTGTAACATTGAATTGGGCTTTGACCAACTTGTTAAGGGTAATCCTGCTAACACCCATTAAAGTGGTATAGTCTTCTATCCTTTGTTTGGAATAAATATGTTCTTCCACAAGTTTTCTAAACTCATAGGCAATATTATCCTGTGTTATAGCAGGCTCTACTTTATATTTTTCAGCATACCTCCTGTTCAAACTGATGAGCATGTAATAGAGCATTGACCGTATAAGATGGGCACTATCACTTTTCGGACATACAAGCTCTTCCTTGATCTTTGAAAGTTGCTCCAGACAGGCGGATCGCTCAGCATCCTCAACCTCCATATGGAGGGGGTATTGTGTTTGATAAAAGTAAAGCAGACGATAGCTGAAATATTTATCAGCAAAGAACTCATTCAGGAAATCTTCCTGAAATACCAGCACGTGTGCCCTAAAGCTGCTTCCTGAATCTATTTTCCACTGGTACTTTTGGAATTGAGAAATGAAGATAATGGAGTTGTCAGAGACATTGATCTCACTTTCATTCAACAGTAACCTGCCTCTTGCTTCTTTGATGAAGATGATTTGAAAGAAATCAGTAGACTGCACCTCACTAAATAACCCACTGCTTTTATCATTATTAAACTCAAGGACATTCAGCAGGAAGTCTACCCCGCATATGGTCTTATTGAATTTGATATGCTTCATGAGGTTTAAAATTAGCTTATTTGTTTATCATCGCGAAATTCCCAGTATTGTGCTCGGAATATTACTACCAAACTTCATAGAAATTATTCAGGGTCTCCCAAATCGGGGCAATGCATAAACCTCATGTTGTACAATTAATCACGGGATCCCGGCTCTTCCCCCCGATTATTATCGGGGTCGTCCGGGATGACGTGGTGGGGTTGGGTGATTGAGATGGTTATTCATGGTACTAAAAACACTTCTTGATCGTCACCCTGAAATTTTCTTTTTGGTGCGCTAAATACTACTACCAAGCTTTATAGAAAATATTCAGGGTCTCCCGGAGTTGCGCAGTGTTTGAGCCTTCGACTGCAGACTTACTCATGAGAGCTTGGAGTTAAGGGCACTATCAAGCATAATCTGCATAATGTCAAATGTATGCAGTTAAAATGCCGCGGAGTCCTCTTCGAAAGACATCTGCTCGGAAGTAGGGTCTCCTGGAGCTGGATAGTGCTTGAACCATCTGTGGAGCTCTTAATCACGGGATCCCGGCTCTTCGTTGCACTGCGGCCGGGGTGACGTGGGGAGGGATAGGATTACCGCGCTATTTAAGCTCCTCTACCTCGTCATAAAGATCCTTCATCTCCGGATTACTTTTTCTAATGAGATCTTCCTTCCATTGCCTCCTCCAGTTTTTGAGCTGCTTCTCTCTTTCAATGGCTTCTTCGATTGTTGGAAAACATTCAAAATAGATGACGTCAGTACAGTTATATTTTTTAGCAAACGAGGCTCCATAGCCGTGCTTATGTTCATAGGCTCTTGCTGATAAATTCGATGTAACACCGATATACAGTACTGTCCTATGTCTATTGCTTACAATGTAAATATATCCTCCCCTTTGCCATTTTTAAAGCTAATGTGTCATTCTGGATTTTTTTTGCAAGTGCAGTGAAAAATATTCGAAATCGCTCAGAGCATAGGGAGTGCATAAACCTTCTATGGCACACTTAATCACGGGATCCCGCATCTTCCCCTGATTATTATCGGGGTCGTCCGGGATAACGTGGTGGGGCGCGAGGATGATATTTAATACACTAAAAACACTAATCGTCACCCTGAAATTTTCTGTATTGCACTCTGATATTAATACCAAACTTCATAGAAAATATTCAGGGGTTCTGAAGCTGAGCAGTGTTTTGGCTTTCTGAAATACATTAATTAGGATCCTTATTCTACAATAACATCCGTCCTTTTCAAATTATCTTTAATAACCTCTATTTGCATTGGGCTTAATTCATTGCCAATCAGAAAGAGCTTCTCCAATTTTTTTAATTCGGACATATCGGAAGGCAACGCCTTAATATTATTATTATTCAACACCAAGATCCTAAGCTTCTTAAGATTACCAACCTCTTTTGGAATTTCAGAAATATCATTTCCACTTAGATCAAGAACCTCCAGTTTAGACATTCGTGTAAGCTGAGAAGGAAACCCTGACAATTGATTTGATGCCAGTCCCAAAACTTTGAGAGATGAAAGTAAATGAAACTCTTCAGGTAGATTAGTAATTCGATTATCAGGAAGATACAATTCCTGCAATCGGTCCAACTCTAAAATTTCATCTGGTAATTGTGTTATATTATTACCCTCCAAATCTAAGAATAACAGTCTTCTCAATTTATTTATCTCTGGATCAACAGAATCTAGATTCTTATTAACCAAGGACAATCTTTGCATTGCCGGATCATTCTCTATAGCGTCTTTAATTGATGTGGGCTGTTTTTTTCCTGAATTTAAACGAATTCCTACTGCTCCACTGGACATCAAAGGTCTATACACGTCTTCTTCAATCACTACAACTTCCTCTAGTCTCTTCCCTTCAGGAATTTTCACACCCTCCACTTTTTTCGGGTATTGGTTTATTCCAAATGCTACAGGTAAAATATTTAACTGGTTAGACCTAAATTTTTCAGCAATTAAATCAGTAGGCAAAGAATTAATAACCATTTTCACTTCAGCACCACATCCAAAACCAATATCATTCAATATTTCTAAGCTTTTTATTTCATAACTCTCGCTGATCTCAAACACAGCATAGAGTGTCCCCTCTACTCCAGCTTTTCTGGCCTCTCGAGGATATCGTATTCTGTAGGAAAGATAATCTTTAAAAGAAATTTTTCTGCTTGAGTTAACATGAGCTAAGTTAAAGGTAATTGGTAAAATGATTCTTTGCTTTACAGGTTTTCCTCGTTGATAGGGTGGATACCATTTAGGGCCTTCTTTCAATAACCTAATTGCTTCCAGATCACATCCAAAACCTAGGCCCTTTACCACTTCGATGTCGGTTATTCCTCCATCTTTATCAACCACAAAACTAACCCTCAACTTGCCCTCAATCCCCACTTTCCGAGCTTCATGAGGGTACTGCAGATTGGAATTAATATAATTATAAAGGGACTCATAACCTCCTATTGGGGAGGCTGGCTCCTCAACTATCATAAATACTTCTTTATTTCTAGAAACTTCAAGTTCAAAAGATTGAGAAATAGGAACTTTGTTCAATGTTGCAGGAATCCATTTATTTAATTCAACCAAAGAAGACTTTAAAATATTGACATATTCATCGGACTCCTCCTGATAAGAGGCATCAGAATTTAAGACACTAATGTTTTCTACCTTACCTTTTTCGTCTACAGTAAATAAGATATTAACCATAAAACTTTTTTCAAGTTTTTGAAAGTCAGGGTGATTAATAATTGCATTTCCATAGTCAATGTAAAAGCTACTCCAATCAGATTCATACTGAGTATATTCTTTAGAATCCGTAACTTCATTTTCAATTGTTAAAGTGCTTGTCTCAGGATCCATAGGGAATAAATCAATAGATATACCTCCCAAATTATAGTGCTTTCGATTAAGTGCAATAAGAAATGTAGCACTTTCAGCAGGCACTATCACTTCGCTCGTTACAAAGCTAGGATGAGAGATAGTTAATTTACTTCCTGCAGCGACGTCAAGTTGAAAATATCCAAGATAATTAGTTGTTGTCTCAATGGTAGATCCATGAAGCGTTATATTCGCACCAGAAATAGGCTCCTTACTAATTTTATCAATTATTCTGGGTGTAATTTGACCGTATGCAAAGACAGCCAAAAACAATAGTTTACTCAATAAGAAGAACTTCATTTGAGGAAATTAAAATTTTGAAATTAAAGTGTACAGATGCAATATCTTAAATTAAGTATCGCATAAGCAAAGTTAAGTAAAAGGAGTTTTATATAATTATTTCTTCTTTATGTAATCTGATAAAGGAAATTTGGGGCTACCAGTGCTAGAGCCTACTTCACCTACAAATCAGGTCTGTAATCATAAAATGCTGCGGAAGGGACGACAAAAGAAAAACCATTAAAAAATCTTACTCGAGCTAAATAATTCTAAACTTAAAAATGGCTAATTATCATTGTCTGCTCCTTTCAAATTACAGCCACACTACATAACAGATAATGTCAAAGTCTTTATGATCAGAGGCCGTGGATAAACCTCCTAATCGTCACCCTGAAATTTTCTGTATTGTACTCTGATATTACTATCAAGCTTGATAGAAAATATTCAGGGTCTCCCGAACCATAGCGGTTGGCTTAGATTACCTCCTCTCCACCTTCACCACCACTGACTTAGAAATAGGTGTTTTACTGGTATGTGCATAATGATTGTATGGGATCAATACATTGGCCTCGGGGAAGTAGGTGCCTATGCAACGTGAAGGGATATCATAAGGGATTACCAAAAAGTTTTTGGCTATACGTTTTTCACCATCGTAGTTGCTTACAAGGTCTACCTCCTGCTCTGGCTTTAGTCCTGCCTTTTTGATATCTTTTTCGTTCATTAGCACCACCCTTCTCTCATGGAGTATACCTCTATAGCGGTCGTCCAGGCCATAGATGGTGGTGTTGTATTGATCATGGCTGCGGATGGTCATCATCAGGTATTCATCATCGGCTAGTTTGTGCTCGGGATTTTTGTTGATGGTGAAGTTGGCTTTGCCGGTCAGGGTTTTGAAATCGCCCTCCCGGGCTCCGTTGGGCAGGTAGAAGCCGCCCGGCTTTCTTACTCTATCATTGTAGTTGTCAAAGCCAGGAATGGTCTGCTCAATAACATTTCTGATGTTGTCATAATTGGAAACGAGGTGGTCCCAATCTACACTGCTCTTATTTCCCAGGGTAGCTTTGGCTAACTCGGCCACTATTTTTGGCTCACTCAGCAGATGCTCAGAGGCAGGGGTCTTTCCTCCTCTGGATTGATGCACTACGCCGGTGGAATTTTCTACGGTCACAAATTGCTTCCCGCTTTCCTGCACATCCAGTTCGGTTCTACCCAGGCACGGAAGGATCAAGGCAGTTTTGCCATGTACCAGATGGCTGCGGTTTAACTTGGTGGAGACGTGTACGGTCATGTCACACTGCTCCAGGGCTTTGGCCGTTAACTCGGTATCCGGAGTAGCGGAGAGGAAGTTGCCCCCCATAGCAAAGAAGAACTTTGCTTTTCCCTCTGCCATGGCTTTAATGGCTCCTACTACGTCGTGTCCTTCTTTTTGCGGTGGCTCAAAATTGAAAACTTCTTTAAGCTTTTGCCCAAATTCAGGTTTTAGTTTTTCCCATATTCCCATGGTGCGGTCACCTTGCACATTGCTGTGGCCTCTAACGGGACAGGTTCCTGCTCCGGGTTTTCCTATACTTCCTTTGAGTAGGAGCAAATTGACTACTTCCCGGATATTGTCAACAGCATTTTTATGCTGTGTAAGCCCCATCGCCCAGCAGGCAATAATTTTCTTTTTCCCGGCCAGCAGGTCAACAGCCTCTTCAATTTTCTCCCTTGAAACAGAAGTTTGGGCTATCAGCTCATCCAGGTTATATTTCTGAAGATCAACGATCAGCTCTTCATAACCGCTGGTGCTGTTTTTAATGAATTCATGATCAAGTACAGTGCCCGGAGCGGCTTCTTCCCTCTCAAGCAACAGCTTGAGCATTGCTTTGAGCAAGGGGACATCGCCATTAACACGAACCTGCAAAAACAGATCGGTCAGCTTTGTACCGCTCCCGATCATATCCAGCGGCTTTTGTGGGTGCTTAAACCTGATCAGCCCGGCTTCGGACAGAGGGTTGATGGTAATGATCTTAGTGCCATTTTCTTTTGCCTTTTGCAAAGCAATTAACATCCTGGGATGGTTAGTACCTGGGTTTTGGCCTATGATCATGATTACTTCGGCCTCATAAAAATCTTCAAGCTTCACCGAGCCTTTGCCTATACCTACTGTTTCTGACAAACCTGAACCACTGGATTCGTGGCACATGTTAGAGCAGTCGGGCAGGTTATTGGTACCGTACTGCCTTACAAAAAGCTGGTATAAAAAGGCTGCTTCGTTACTGGTCCTTCCTGAGGTATAAAATATAGCCTCATCAGGGGAATGAAGATTATTTAACTGTTTGCCTATAGTGTTAAAGGCATCTTTCCAGCTGATGGGTTCATAATGTGTGCTGCCCTCCTTTAATATCATGGGTTCCACTAACCTGCCACTTTTACCAATCTCATAGTCAGACCAGCGGGATAATTCTTCTACTGTATGCTTTCTGAAAAATGCTGCATCTACCCTGGCGGTTGTGGCTTCTTCGGCCACTGCTTTGGCCCCATTTTCACAAAACTCAACGACTGACCTTTCCTTATCAGGATCGGGCCAGGCACAACCAGGGCAATCAAACCCTTTAAACTGGTTGATCTTCAACATGGTCTTAGTCCCTTCAATCACACCTGCTTCTCCGTAAACATGCTTCATGGAGGAGATCACCGCAGGTATTCCCCCTGCCAGCTTTTTAGGGTGCGTTAACTTTATTCCGGTGTGTTTTTCCGGTGGTTGAGCCTTGATTTTCGAGGGGTCAGACATATCTAGAATTACCGTGTAATAGTTACTACTAAGTTAAAACAATCACTACTATTGGCCAAGGTCTTCCGCCGTCTAAGGTTGTTGCTTAAGGAAAACCACCTCGAAGTGGGTGGTGCTTTTTTCACCTACAGCGGACAGCTTGTGGGATATAATCTGAATAACTACCCCATACACACCTTAACGAGTCTGCATAGAGTAGCCTTACTTAAAAGCAATAACAATTATTTCACACAAGGCGTTGTCGCGTCCTGACACCCTTTACAAACCCCGGCAATATTGCAGCGCAGATGTTCCATAAAATTCATCAGGTACTGGGGAGTATCCGGCCTGTTGATGGTTACAGCGTACCATGTTCTGAAAAGCCCTTTTCTGGTAACTGGTACCACTGCAAGTCTTTTATCATGCAAGTAAGGTTCAATAATCCATTTCGCCAATACCTTTACTCCCATTCCCGCTTTCACCATTTCTACTGCGGCCTCAGTGATCTGAATGGGAATAACCTTTTTAGGCTGTACATTTTCAGGTATAAGCACTTTTCTGTAAAGCGTTACAGTTTCAATGGGCAAAGAGTGTATAATTATCCGTTGATCGGCAAAATCCTGCGCCTGCACATATTTCTTTTTTGTCCATGGGTGGTCAGCAGGCACAAGGGCGAGCAGCTCATCGGTGAACAACTCCGTAAGCTTCACATTCTGGTTATCCACTCTGCCACTTACCACGGCAAGGTCAAGTTTCCCTTCAAGGATATGGGTAACAGGATCGTTGGAATATTCCGGTAATATCTCAATATCTACATTAGGAAATTCCTTATTAAAATCCACCATAAGCGAGGGCAACCAGTGGTAGCAGGTATAACATTCGGTGGCCATTCTTAATGACCCTCTGTCGCCGCTCACATATTTTTTCACCGAGATCTCGGTTTGCTCCAATTCACTAAGAATTCGCTCGGCCGATTCCAATACTATTTTCCCTGCACCTGTCAATACAAGCTTTTTATTTACTCTATGAAACAATGGCGCACCAAGCTGGCTTTCAACTTCTTTTAACTGATGGCTCAATGCTGACTGCGACAAAAACAAGCTGTCTTTGGCTTTTGAAAGGCTACCCTTATCGGCCACCTCTTTTACCAATTTAAGATGACGTACCTCCATTTTTATGTATTAATTATTTTCATAAATATAAGAAATTAAATTCATCGTATTAATAGAACCCGTAAAAATGCAACCCGTTAACTTGGGTACATCAAAAACAATATTACGACATGAAGGCACTTACTCTAACACCAAACTGCTACTGCATAGAAAACGATGTAAAATCAACAACAAAAAAACAACAAGACATGTGTAAGGCTGATGATTTTGCCTGGCATTGCTACCTGAAGCAGGAGAAAAACCACAACATCGCTTTATCACTTTTTAATAAATAAGATTGATGAGAATTAAAAATATACTTCTGCTATTGCTGTTGGCCTCCATGTGGGGGCCATCATTTTTGTTTATCAAAGTGGCTGTTGCAGAAATACCTCCTATCACCCTGGCAGCTTCGAGAATAGTGCTTGCCGCCATAACGCTGTACATCTTCTTGCTGATAAGCGGCTCTAAATTCAAAAAATCCGCATCGTTCTGGAAGCATGTGGCCATTACAGGGTTCTTTGCCCAATCGCTGCCTTTCATACTGATCAGTTGGGGAGAGGTCTATATCGATAGTGCTTTGGCTTCTATACTTAACGGGCTCACGCCATTGTTCACTGTAATACTGGCCAACTTCATGATTGCCGATGAAAAGATGAATGTTCAAAAAATAGCGGGAACTGTCCTTGGCTTTATTGGCCTGATCGTGTTGTTGTCACCCAATTTCACCTCAGACATTAAGGCCTCCTTTTGGGGGATCTTTGCCATCACGCTGGCGGCTGCAAGCTATGGTATGGGCATGGTCTACACCCGAATCTATTTGAAGGGGACTCCTCCCATGCACGCACCGGCCTCTCAGTTATTAATCGCATCTGTTTACATGATCCCTCTCTCGCTATGGATAGATGGCCCTTTGGACATTGCAGCCATCTCATTTAATGCACTAGGCTCTGTGCTGATCCTTGCCGTGTTCGGGACTGCCATTGCCTATGTGGTTTATTTCAGAATCATTGAAAATACGAGTGCATCGTTTCTGTCTATGGTTACTTACCTCCTCCCGATCTTCGGTGTAGTGCTGGGTGTAACCTTTCTCGATGAATCTATTTCCATCGAGACCATTCTTGGCGCCATCTGCATCCTCGCCGGACTGATGATCGCCAATAATGTATTGAAACTTGGTGTATTCGGACTCAAGCCCAAAAGGGTTTGACCATTGGTTGATAGCTTTACCAGACTCTTTGCAGGTTTGGTAAAGCTTCTTTTTAGTTTAGCTGTTTCCTGTTTTCCATTACATTCAAACATCGGATTGAACTCATAATCATCGAATACCGGTTAATTCGCTGCTCAAAGTAGGGGATTGCTTTGTCGTTTCCCGAAAATTTTCGGGACAGGCTGTACCTCACTCAGCGCAATGACGGTCAATTTAACTGCTCACTGTTTTACCAAATAGCACCCTCCCCGACCTTCGCACCAACTTCAGACTTTTACTTATTTTACCTCTTACCTAATTCTAAAACATCAACTACTGCCTGCAAAAGCATTCTTTATATAATAATATAGATTTTCTTCTACCACGTGCAACGTTTCGTATGTAACTTGCATCTACCTTGTGAAGACCCCTAAATGAAACTAAAGATTCACAAAACAGAAGAAGAAGTACTGATCCGCCGATGCAGGAAACAGGATGACCAGGCGCAGAAAGATGTGTACGACAAGTATGCCTCTAAGATGCTGGCTATTTGTATCCGCTATATTAAGGAGCCGGATCAGGCGGAGGATGTGATGATCAGTGCTTTTATGAAGGTGTTTGACAGAATTGATCAGTTTAAAGGAGAGGGTAGCTTCGAAGGGTGGATACGGCGGATAATGGTGAATGAGTCGCTGACTTATATCAGGAGAAACAAGGGGATGTACCTGGAAGTGGATATAGAATATGCTGACAGAGAGCCGGATTACAGTACACTAAGTACCCACCTAGAAGCAGAAGACCTGCTTAACCTGATTCAACAACTGCCCATTGGTTATCGTACGGTGTTTAACCTGTACGCAGTGGAAGGTTATTCGCACAAAGAGATAGCTGAGCAGTTGGAGATCAGCGAGAATACTTCAAAATCGCAGTTGAGCAGGGCAAGGACGTTGCTGCAAAAGCAATTATTGAACGCAGAAAAGACATTACAGAAAAAGATCAAATAGCCATGAGTAATCGAGAGCTGGATAACTTATTTAAAACGAAACTGGAAGACCTGGAGAGAAAACCCTCTGCCAATGCCTGGGAAAGAATACAGGCCGGTAAGCAGAAGAAAAAGAGGAAAGGTATCTGGTTCTATACTGGTATAGCAGCCACAATAGTGCTATTAGCTGCCTTTACAGGAGTATTTTTATTCAACAATGACACTGAAACAACAACGACTATTGCGACTCTGAAAGAAAACACAAAAGGTGAAGAGCATTCTGTCAAAACTGAAAGTCCGTTAGTAATTACCGATAAAAAAGAAAGAGACTCGCAGGTTTTGGAAGAGCAGGAAAATAATGCCCAACCGGAGGCCAGTGGCACAATAGCATCCCCGGCGCAACAGGTCAGTGGTACGGATAATTTTACAGCCCATAGCGACCGGAACAAGGATGAAAAAAGGTCAGACAATAAAAAAACTTTAGAGAATGGCTCGTCCGGAATTGAAACCAGCAATAATCTCAATAGTGTGGCTAAAGTTGAAAACACTCCTATTGAAAATCAAAACGGGGAACCTGAAACCGGAAAAGAAGAAATAAAAATTTTGCATAGCCATGCAACTAACTCAACAACTGTTGCATCTACCAATCAGCAGCCCGAGGTACAGGATAAGGGGCAGACCATAACCTTTAATATCGAAGACTTTAAGACCGCTACAGCAACAGCAAAGGCAGAAGAAAAAGAAGAAAAGATATCTCCACTAAAAAAGGTTGTGGACTTTGCCAAAAACCTCAAGGAAAGTGACGCAGGGCTTGGAGAGTTAAGAGAGGCTAAAAATGAACTATTCGCTTTGAATTTTAAAAAGGAAAATGACGACTCAAAATAAATCGATAATAACAAAATTGTTCAGAAGCGTGGTGGTCGGGCTTATGCTTATCATGAGCATACCGGCTACCGCCCAGGAGCAAACAGATTCGTTAATCATTAATGTCGGCAAGAGTAAAATTATCTTTTTGGTCAGGGATAAGCAGGATCTGGAAACATTGAAAAACTATGACCTGAATGCCATTCTTGATCAACTGAGCCTGAAGCTTGAGAATGATTCTACAGGTCTGGTAAAAGAAGAAAACGGGCAGACTACTTTGCTTTCCGATACTACTATTGTAATGGATAACACCGGAAACAACGCTAATGAAGCCCTTGCGACAAATAGCGAAGGTGATGGCTGTAGCGACTGTGGAGTAAAACATCAAAAATCTCGTCATTACTTCAACATTGACATTGGCACAAACAATTATATAAACGATGGTAAATTTCCCGATGAAACAGATGAACTGTACACTGTAAGGCCATTTGGATCATGGTATGTGGGTATCAACTCTGTTAACAGCACTTACATAGGCGGCCCACTTTATATTGAATGGGGCCCTAGTGTAACCTGGTATAATTTTAAATTCCAGAATGACAGGGTAAGAGTAATTGATGGCTCCGACGGCACTACTTTCGCTGAAGATACTGACTTGCCTGATGCAGATTTCAAGAAAAGCAAACTTACGGTTGCTTATGCCAACTTCTCTCTGATACCAATGTTTTCGCTTGGGGAACCTAGAAAAGTAAAAAAAGACATCTGGCCATGGGATAACAAAAAGGAATGGCAAGAAGAGCAAAGAGGGTTCAGGATAGGTGCAGGTGGATATATCGGTTACCGGATAGCCAGCTACTCAAAGATCGTCTACGATGACGGTAGCAAGGAAAAGGATAAAGACAAAGACAATTATAACCTGAATAACTTCCGCTACGGTCTCCGGCTGCAGATGGGGTACCGTGGAACAGACCTCTTTTTCAACTATGATATGAATGAACTATTCACCGAAGGAAAAGGGCCAAAGCTAAATGCTTTCAGTTTTGGAATAACTTTCTAAAGCAACTTAAACAATAACATATCAACTATTAATCAACTCCCGAAAGGGTGTACTGGAAAAATTACGTAAAATTTAAAAACTCAAAATCATGAAAAAATTATTTACAATCGCACTGGTCATGCTCGCAACTGCCTTTCAAATACAGGCTCAGGATGAAGCAACGGATGAAAACAAAGCAAAAAAGAATCTGGGAACCCACAACAGCTTTGACATTGATCTGGGTACCAATAACTACCTTGAGGATGGTGAATTTCCCAACGACAATGATGCCCCTTATGCTGTAAAACCATTTGGCAGTTGGTATGTAGCTCTAAGGTCTATTAATGACACCCATATTGGCGGGCCATTGCACCTGTTGTGGGGGCCGGACGTAAGCTGGTACAATTTTAAATTTGAGAATGAAGATGTACGCATGAGTAAGGCCAACGATCAGGTTGTATTTAATGAAGTAGCTGATCTTGATTCCAAGAAGAGTAAGCTTACAGTTGCTTACGTAAACTTTAGTGCCGTGCCGATGCTTAAATTCGGGAAAAATGAACGCAGAAACCACAGGCACAACCATTGCTGGGGAGACTGGGATCACCATGTTGGTGGCGAGAGTGCTTTCCGCATTGGTGCGGGTGCTTATGCCGGTTATAAAATCGGTAGCTATACCAAGACAGTAATCGAGGCCGATGGTGATAAGAAAAAAGACAAAGACAAGGACAGCTACTACCTCAACAATTTCAGGTATGGCGTTCGTGTGCAGGCTGGCTTCAGGGGCGTGGATGTATTTGTTAATTATGATCTCAATACGCTTTTTGTTGAAGACAAAGGCCCTGAGCTGAATGCGTTCAGCTTTGGGGTTGTGCTGTAGGGTTTAGTTGAGCAACAACAATTAAAGTTTCAGAGTCATCCGATGAGTGTCAAGGTTCAGGTAAACTCATCGGATGACTTAATGCTGTGATACAGGAAGTGAATAAAGGGATATGAACTGCTAATTATTGGACTGCTGCATTCCCAGGTACCTGCGTTTAACCGTGGTTGTTCATTTTTTTGCAGTCGCCTAAAAGACGAACCAAAAAAGGCTTCTTCGCTGTAAGGTCTTCCGAGAACGGTTCGTTTTTCAAAACTTCTTAACTACCCCCAGAGCCTTGAGAGAATGCTGCTTTTCATAGGCTCTGAAGTGGCACAACGTTACAGCAAAGAGGTTTCTGTTCAACATGATTTTTTGCGAATCATTTTATCACTTACCAATTACCAGGCGCGAAGATCGCGATATGGGTGCATCGAAGTGATCAGAGTCACCCTGTAGCACCTACCAGGTCTGATCTATATAATATTGCAAGCTAAAATATCATAGAGTCCTCTACGAGAGACATCCCCTGGGAAGTAGAAGATAAGGGAGATAAACGAAACTTCAAACCATGCCTATATCGTAACTTTGCCATTATCAGACTCTTGCGTTATAACCCATGCCGTATGAATCATGTTAGTCGCTATAATATTTGCTTTTTAAAGGGTTAGCATATTAAATTGTAGCCCCTTAGCTTAACCAACCGACCTATAAACCTATGAAAGATAACTTATCTTCTTCGCGGAATAACACGGCAATAAATAACCTGAACCTTAATAAAAATTCTCTTTCAGGAAGTAGTATGGATAGAAATATCCAGTTCCCGGATAATTTGAGCAAGGGAAATTTTCAGGGTGCAACAACCCAACTTAAAAAAGGCCAAAGTTCGGATCAAATGGGGAGTATACGGTCATCAATAAACAACACTGGTTTGCCAGACCATTTAAAAGCTGGAATAGAAAACCTCTCCGGTTACGCTATGGATGATGTAAACGTACACTACAACTCACCCAAGCCTGCCCAGTTAAAGGCCCATGCCTACGCCCAGGGCACGGACATACATGTGGCCCCGGGGCAGGAACAGCATTTGCCTCATGAAGCATGGCACGTAGTACAGCAAAAGCAGGGACGCGTACAACCTACCATGCAAATGAAGGGCGGAGTGAATGTAAATGACGATGCCGGCCTTGAAAAAGAGGCTGATACCATGGGAGCCAAAGCTGCTCAGATGAAGGGCAACAGCACATCGACACAAAGGAAAACGGCCGAAAAAAATACCAACCTAACCACAAAACAGCTAGCTGCTGCCAACACTATACAAATGGCTGTTGATGTAAATGATCTTGATCTGAGGTACCAACACTGGCTTCAATATAATAATACCGATGGGCTATTGGCATATATCAACGGGAAAACGAATGGAAATCATAATTCGATAGACCAATACATGCAAGCAGGTACGACAACAAAAGATGAGATGCAGAAACACATGCGCAATTTTGTGGGCAAAAGCGCCATTGATTCAACTAAAGAAGCGATTGCCAGCTTCGGCAACAACTTACCCAACATTAGAAAAAACAAATTCAAAAACAGTCCGGATTTTAAAAACAAGGAAAAGCTACGGTCAGTAGGAGTACATGCTGTCACAAATACTTTTAACCGTGAGCTTGCCAACCTGCAGAACAATACGAAACTCTACCATTGCACCAAAGCTGCTCAGGCTATTATGAATAGCGAGATGAGAGGCGGAAGTGGGATACGTGACGGTGGCAACTTCTATCAGCTAGATCCGAGTTTGATAGGGCGTATTAGTTTTACAACCAACAAAGACAGAAAAATGGTTGGGCACGACCAGTTGGTGATGACTTTGCAGGCAGGAGATATTGAAAGATATGGTATATTTCATTTTAGCCAGGATGAATATGTTGCTACCAAGCCTATTCCCGGCAACAGGTTTTCTAAAACTTAACTTATTTTCCTGAAAGTTTTCAGGCAGTTTATAAGCTGCCTGAAAACTATAACCTTCGGGAATCAACAGGCTTTGCTTTTGATGGCCTGGCAATTTACTTTATTCTGCTACTTGATAAGACTCTAAAATCTTATTCACCCAAAGCCTCCATATTATTATTTCTTAATTTCCTGATTATCTCCAAAGCTACAGCCCTGGACGACAGGTGATTTTGGCCGGTCACTAAGTTTCCATGCACTTCCACATGCTCTGTATTTCTAGGTGAGAACTTAAAAGTACCACCATGTTTTTCAATAGTCTCCTGAATGTTAAAAGGGAACGTTTTGTAATATTCTGCATCGTGCCTTTCGTAGACATCGGGGTACCCATTTACATTTTTGCCCTTGACCAGGTATTCTCCATCTTTAGTTTTTAAATTCACTATCCCCGCCGTACCATGGCACACGGAGGAAATAATCCCGTCATGGTCTTCATAAATAGACATTACCAGTTTCTGGATTTGTTCATTTTCCGGCACTCCAAACATAGCACTGCCTCCTCCTATATACTGCACGGCCTTATAGTTTTCCGGATGTATCTCTGCCGGTGATTTTGTGTTTTTCAACTTATACATAAAGTCTGCATCGTAGAGGTACTGCTTATGTATGTCGACAGAAGTATTGAGATAAGCAACGGGAATACTACCTCCCTCGGGGCTGACAAAATCTACATTGAAACCCGCTTCCTTGAAAGTATGGTAGGCAATTACTATTTCGGAAAAGCTATTGCCAGTAGACAACTCAGAATCACCGTAGTAATGGGCATTGGAGACTACGAACAGCACCCGGTCTCCGGTCAGGTTACTGCTTTCACTGCTTGCTGACTTGCTGACGATTTTCCACTCGTTGTCGATTTTCTTCAGTAAGAACATGTCAATAAACCTAAGGTTCCTTGCAGGGATCAGTATCTCCACCCTGGCTGAGGCAATGGAATTAAAATGGTCGATGGATAGTATATTGCCAAATCTCCCGTTAAACTGTCCTTCATTATTTTTGAACCAGCCTGTGTATGTACCTGCCGGAACGATCCACATTTCCTTTTCCTTGTTTTCAAGGTATAAATTCGCCCCCGGATAAAAAGCTTTGTCAATAAGTTCAGTCCTGTTATAGGAAGTCCCTTCAATGTAGTTGAGCAGTGCCACCTTAATTTGTGTCTCTTCCCGTTGTGCAAACAAGGTGTTGGTAAGAATTAAAAGAAGAATTAAAGATAAGTAACGATACATAGCTATAGTGTTTATTGTTGAAATGATTTTTCAGCAATACTAGCCGGTGTATGTATGAAAGTAATTAGTAATTTATACGTTAAAATTCCTGATTTATAAATCAGGAGTCCAAAACCGGCCTATTATCAGCGTATTTGGCTGGGGTGGTTTTAGTAACTTTTTTAAATGCGGTATAGAATGTACTGTTAGAGTTGAACCCACACATTTCTGCAATCACCTCCATTTTCAAATTCCTATCTGACTTTAAAAGCTCAATGGCCTCTTTTATGCGAAACTCATTGATAAAATGTGAAAAGCTCTTATTTAAGTTATCATTTAATAGCTGGGATAGCAGATGCGGCCGAATATTCAGTTCCTTCGCCAGTTGGGGCAAAGTAAGGTTGGGATTTTTGTACAATGCCTCTTTTTCCAGTAGCCGGGAAACTTTATCCAAAAGCTCATCAGCCTCCTGTTGTGGTATTTTGTTGTTGGCATACTTTTTCTTTTTATCTGTATTCCTCTTTTTCCGATGATGAAAAACAAGAAGCAAGGACAGATAGAGAGCGAATGAGAATGAAATTGCGCCCATAATATATGAGGTGTATGATGCCGTAAAGTATGCCAGCCAAATAACAGAAACACCAAAATAAACGCTTAGCAGCCAGACATCTTCATAATTTAATGAAGTCCTTGCTATTTTTCTGAACCTGTCTCTAAGCTGATATCCCGAGACGAGAATAAATGCCAGCCATTGATAATTGATAACCTTGTAGAAGTATACCCTCCATAGCATGGGATACTGCTCATAGGGATACATAAACCCGGTTGCTACTACCAGAAACAATAAACCCAACAACAGAAAATAGGAGTTTCTGCCCGTAAATTTTGATGTAACCGCTGCTGATTTTATATAGAGATACAAAAAAGGGCCAATAAAAAAGCACGCGCTTAGGCCAACCTGCAAATAGAAGAGTGACAACCCGTGATTAAAATAGAAGAAAATAGACTTCCATACACGTATGCTTAAAACAGCCAGTAAGCCTCCCAGAAAAAGGTCTGAGGCATTTTTTCGCTTAAAAAACAGAAAATAAATACTAAGAAGAGAACTATTGAAAGCCCCAAGAGCACTGAAGAAAAATAAAAGCTGATTGTTAAAATCCATCTAAAACTGACCGTGTCGTAGTTACAAATGTAGCAAAAAGGATCAATTTGACGGTTTCAGTCATAGCGGTGTACAGACACTTCGGTATCCGGTCTTCCGGCTTCCCACCCCAGTCACTCCGTCAACCACCGATCACCACACACTGATTACTGGTTATAACACCGACCACCTATCAAAACTACTCCCCTACTACAAAATTAACCTTCCCAACCCCCGTATTTCCGGTTCGGTCGTCATAGGCGTAAACAATTGCTTCGTAAGTGCCTGGTTCTTTAACATCAACATCGGCTTCAAAAGTATTCACCTTGTCCTGTATGCTCATCATTACAGTTTTCAGATGTTTACCGTCTTTTTTGATGATGGCCTGAACTTCCATTTTCTCTGCATCCCAAAGACCTCCGTTGGAAATGGTACATCCGCACATCATAACCACATTGGCTTTAAGCTTGATGGTAGAGAGCTTGATAAATTCATGGGTTTGAGGGCTTAGTACATTAACAACAAAACCGGGAATCTCCAGCACCACACCCTCACCATCGATATGTTTTCCCGGTATCAGCCAGAGTTGGGTTTGCGCCTTTACACCGGCCTGCGGCTGATTGACGGGAGCTATAACCTCTATAGTCAGGAATTTTGGTTCTTCAATTTCTGCTATAAACCTGGCAGTCTGTTCATCAGTTATGGGCTTGTAGCGTTCATGTGGCTCTTTCATAATCAGGCCGGTGTTGCCTGTACTTCCTTCGGTTATTCCCTGGCTCAATACTTCGCCTGTCAGAGCATCACGGATGATCACTTTGGTCCCTCCGATAGAGCTTCCGATAAATTTAGCGTCTTTGGCTTTGGCCCTTACCACCAGCTTCGTGGGCTGGGCTTGCAGACATATAGTAAATATAAGAGCGAGAATGGTGAGACAGGTTTTCATAGGGCGTTGGTTTTTCCCTAAAGTTAGGACTGAAATGCAGCAATCGAAACAGCCTGCCTGAAAATGTTTATGTCAGTTTATTGATAAATCCCCCTGACAATTAGTGTAAAAAAGCATGGCCGGTGTGCCACCGGCCATGCTTTACAATGAGTAGAAGAATTTTGAATACTTAAAGATCACTTTAGTCTTTATTAACTTTCTTCATTTCTTCCTTTGCCCTTTTTATTTCTTTCTGAGCCTCTTTTATTGCTTCTTTTGTTTCCTCTTTCCACTCGTCACTCCAGCGTTTCAGCTCCTCTTTATGTCCCTCCCAGTGGTAATTAAAATCTTCATTCATTTCGAAATCCATATCAAAATCATGATCAAAGTCGAAGTTGAAATCAAAGTCAAACTCAGGAATATCAATAGCCACATCGATTTCAGGTATATCGATATCAATGGCCGGTATCCGTACATTAAAGTGCTCATCCATATCTGCCAGCATAACCCCTGCATGAGACCTGTCAAATGAAACAACCAAATAATTGCCCCCATCGCCTATTACTTCCGCTCCGGCAATTTCCACGTCACCAGGGGCTTCCACCCGTTTCAAGTGGCTATTATAAACATCGAGCTTAACAGGTGTGTTGCCCTGTATGGTCAATGTAAGGGTTCCGGCATTGACTTCCGAAATGATATCCGCATCTGCTGCACCTTCAATTCTAACTGTTGGGTGGTCTTCACTGCCCCGGTGTAGTGCTATTTTCTCCGCTTTGCCTTTAACCACAAGTTTGTCAAAAGCGGTCAGGTTTTTCAGAGTAGACTCCTGAGCGTAAGAAAAGCAGGCAATCAGTACGCTCAGGATTAAAGTTAGAGTTAAGTTTTTCATAGTAGTTTGTGAATCGGTTGTAAATACTTTTACTGGATTTGTAATGGGAAAGTTTACTTCTTACGCAGGTAGATATCCCCGTTATAGTTTTTGATCATAAACTCCGGGCCTCCACCGTTGATATCACCCCTCACCCAGTCGTCGAGGTAAACTTTGTAAGTGCCGGATTTTTTCTCCGTTTTGGTCACCGCCTCATTTTTGACCACTGAAAAATCAAATCCGGAATAGATCTCACCCTGGGCAGTTTTCATTTTGAGGCTGGCTTTAAAAGTGGCAGGCAACGTGAGGTCTACATCGCCATTGTAGGTAGTAAAGGCCATGGGCGAATCAGGAGATACTTTATCAAAAGTGGCCTTGATGCTTCCATTGTAAGTATTTGCAACCAGTGAGCCTGCGATGTTTTCTGCTGTTATTTTGCCATTATAGTTATCGGCTACAATTTCCCCGTTGACATTTCCAATGAAAAGGTTTCCATCGTTATAGGTCTCCACGTGCAGGTCTACATTTTTTGGCACCTCCACTACCAGGTCAAGCCCGCTGTTCCAAGAGTCTGATTCAATGTCAATATAGTTGTTCTTTTCGCTCACCTCCATATCCATGGCAGCCCCGGATATCCTTCTTAAGCCATCTTTTGTGTCATTTTGCCTTTCTTTTCCTTTCCTGCCCTTATAGACTATGAGCACATCCTTCCTGTCCGTACCTCTCACTTCGATCGAACCTTTCTTAAGCTCCACCCTTACTTTTCCCTTCTTGGACGGGTCGCTAAAGGGTACGATCAGCTCGCCATTGTCCTGTGCCAATCCATACTTTGCACATATCAGTATGAGCAACATTATCATTATTGTTAAAACCTTTTTCATCTTGATCTAAATTTTGTTTATCCTATTTATTTTGAGTTGTTGTTATTGTTTATTGTTGTTATTGTTACTGTTTCTCCTTTACAAATACATTTCCGTTAAAGGTTTCGAAATCAAGCTTTACACCGCCCCCTCCTACACTAATGGCCGTACGGCTATCTACCTTATAAGCCAGGCCTTCTGATTTACCGGCTGGCTTCTTTTCGACTACCGCCTGTTTATATTCCAACTTTTCAATATTGGTATAAAAATCACCATTGAAGCTTTTAAAGGTCATGTCTGCTTTCAATCCTTTCGGGAATAACACATTGATATCTCCATTTAAAGTATAGTACTTCGATGCTTCTTTAGGCAGGCTTTGATAATCCAGGGTAACATTACCATTGATCGTATGTACTTTGGCCAACCCTGACACTTGCTTAAGGCTAATGCCTCCGTTGACATTGTTCACATTCAATGATCCGCTGACACTGCCCACATCAATATCGCCCTCGTTGATCGTGGAGAGGTATAAATTCATGGCTTTTGGCACCTTTAAAGTAAAATCAAATTTAAAATCATAGTCGTATTCGCAGTTGTTCCAGTTGTAGTTCCATCTGCTTTCTCCATGTTTGTTGCTCTTGACCCCAAATGCTCCGCAAGGTCCCTTCACATACACTATGATGGTATCGTAGCGATCGATAACCCCCAGGCTTAATTCCTGCCTTGAGCGCCCAAGCCGCTCATTGGTTTTTGTCTTCACCTGTTTTTTAGCTTCCAGTATAACCTTCTGGCCTTCATAAGCCTCTACCTTGATACTGCCGTTGATATTGGTTAAGTATAAGACATTCGCTGCACCTGGCTTTTCAAAACTTATCTCCTGCCTTATGTCTTCGCTATAGCTCTGGGCGGGAAGGTTTCCCGCCATCAAGCCTGCTAAAATTGTTGTTATTATAGTTTTCATTATTTTGAGTTTTTGACCTTGTTGTTATATCAGCACTTCAATGCTTTTCTCAATTCTCTCCCTGACCTCGGGAGGCGTGTTTTTGTTTTTCAATACCTTTTCAAGATTTTCGACTGACCTTTTCTCCTGAAGAGCCACCATCATCTCCGCCAGTGCCATCTGTACCAACGGCGACTCCTGCATGGCTATGGCCTTGATCAGGCCTTCCCTCACCTGTGGGTGCGAAGCATAAGGGTACAGCGCTTCAAGTGTAGCCAGCCTTACATTCACATTTTCATCATTGTTAAGCGTTTTCAGCAAAGCCTCTGTCACTTTTACGCTGGCATCAGGCAACTCACTGGTAAGGTTTACAGCCTTGAGGCGGTCGCTTGGCGATTCCTTATCAAGCAATGTCAGCATCATCATCTCCTTCATTTCACTCACTTCTGCGGAAAGGTTTTCCAGCTTGCGGTTGTCTTCACCACCAGGCCTGAGCAAATAACCTAAGCCTACCCCCAGCGCTATCAACCCCACACTATAAGCCCACCGCAGAGCCGGCTGACCTGCCCATAGTTGGGCAAACCAGTGGGCTAAAGCTTTGGATTTTTGCTCCTTTTGTTTGGTCGCTTCCAGGTTAGCATAGAAAGCATCAGACAGATTTTGAGATGGCTCTGGTGTTGGCAGCGCTTCAAAATTGACTTTGATACCCTTCAAATCTTCAAGCTCATCAAGGCTCACCGTGCCATTTTCTATGTACCTGTCCAGCAACTCCTCTTCCTCAGCCAAAAGCCGTCCTGACCTGTATTTGTTTATCAAATCCTTCGTATCCATTGTCTATGTTTTGCTAAATACTTCCTTATGTTTTATACCCTGGCCTGCAAATACATGTATTCCTGCTTTAACGCTTGCAGCGCCCTGAACACCTTAACCTTAACAGCACCTTCAGAACAATTAAGGATATCCCCAATATTTTTATACTTCATCCCTTCCAGCTTGCTAAGCGTGAGTATTTCCCTTTTCTCTTCGTCAAGCCGCTTAAGTGCAAGCCTCAGCAGATCCAGGTCTTCGCCCTTTTCTATTTCAACTTCCCTGTTCATATTATCATCGCCGAGTTTGTCCTTCCAGTTGTCTATCTCATCCGTCTCCTTCCCCTTAGTTTTGCGGTAATGATCATGCCCTACGTTGCGGGCGATATGAAACATCCACACCTTAAACTCTCCATCACCTTTAAAACCAGCCCTGTATTTAAGTATCCTCATAAAAACATTCTGTACGAGGTCTTCACTCAGCCCGGCATCATGACTCATGTTATAAAAGAAGCCGAAAAGTATTTTTTTATACCGCTCAAAGAGCAATCCCAACTTATCGAGATCACCATCTCTCACCTTCAGCATCAAAGCATTATCCGAAATCGAATCCAATAGATCAATATTTTATTTGCAGGGTTCCGAACCATTTTCAAACAGGGAAACTGAGCGACTTTGAAATGGTTACAGACATTTTAAAAATTTAGATGAATTTAATGAATAATGCTATACTTGTACACATGGCAGACCAGCAGCATTTTGATGTAATCGTGATAGGCGGCGGACAAAGTGGACTGGCAACAGGCTATTTTCTCCGCCGTACAGGTTTAAAATATATTATTCTCGATGAGCAGGAAAAGCCCGGCGGGGCATGGCTGAAAACCTGGGATTCTTTAAAGTTATTCTCTCCGGCAGAGCATAGCTCATTACCGGGCTGGATAATGCCTAAGGGTGATGAAGCATATCCGGGCAAGGCACAGGTAATACAATACCTGACAGACTATGAAAAGCGGTATAAGCTACCTGTTGAACGACCCGTAGCTGTCCATTCCATTACCAAGGCAAATGGCAGGTTCATTTTGGAAACTTCAAAAGGTGAGTACACCTGCACAGCTTTGATCAGCGCCACCGGGACATGGAAAAAGCCGTTTATTCCCGATTACGCGGGCCTTGATGAGTTTGAAGGCATTCAGGTGCATTCTGCCCAATATCGCCATGAACAGGGGTTTGCAAACAAAAAGGTTTTAATCATCGGAGGTGGCAATTCCGGAGCCCAGATACTGGCGGAAGTATCCAAAGTGGCCAGCACTACCTGGGTAACGCTGGAGGATCCCAAATTTCTCCCCGATGATGTTGATGGGCGATACCTTTTTGAGTTTGCCACCAGGCAGTACAAAGCCCGGCTGGAAGGCAAAGAGATCAAACCGGTTGGCTCTCTGGGAGACGTTGTAATGGTTGCCTCCGTCAAAGAAGCCCGTGAACGCAATGTACTGAGCACTGTTCGTCCCTTCACCGCATTTTACAATAACGGTGTCACCTGGCCTGATGGCACAAAAGAAGCATTTGATGCTGTAATCTGGTGTACAGGGTTTAAGTCTTCACTGGATCATTTAGAAGGATTAAATATTGTGGAAAATGGTAGAATAGCAACCAAAGACACAAAAGCTATTGCCTTGGGAGGCCTCTGGCTTGTAGGTTACGGAGGCTGGACGGGTTATGCCTCCGCCACTTTGATTGGTGTCGGGCGCACTGCACGACAGACTGTAAAAGAAATAGAAGACTATCTGAATTAACCTGTAACCTCCTCCTCTGATATTGCGTTGACTAAAGCTTTAATCCATAACTACCTGACCATGTTTGAACCGACCCAACTCATCACATTCATATTTGCATCTATTTTACTTTTAGTCATTCCCGGGCCCGCGGTATTCTTTGTAGTTGCCAAGAGTATTGACCAGGGAAGAACGGCTGGTGTGGTATCCGTTTTAGGCATACAACTAGGCACCCTGGTACACCTTTTAGCCGCTGCACTAGGTATCTCGGCAATATTGGTCTCCTCTGCCATGGCTTTTAATGTGATCAAGTATGCGGGAGCAGCTTACCTGATCTACATGGGTATCAAAAGTTTGACTGCAAAAACTGAGACTCCTGACATTAATATGAAATTTGAGAAGCAAAAACTCAGTAAGGTTTTCTTTCAGGGTGCGATTGTAAACATACTCAATCCCAAAACAGCATTGTTCTTTTTTGCTTTTCTACCTCAGTTCATCGCCCCGGGTACAACTTCTTCCACATGGCAAATATTTACTCTGGGTCTGATATTTATTGCACTAAGTATCATAAGTGACAGCATTTATGCATTGCTGGCAGGGTCAATAAAAAGTTATCTTCATCGAAACCCGGTAAGGTTAAAATTCCAAAAATATATTAGTGGCTGTCTGTACATACTTTTAGGTATTGCAACCCTGGTAGCAGAGCCTGGAAAAAGAATAAAGTGAGGTCTGGCCTGTAGTGCCAGAGTTGATCCCCGGACATTAAAAAAGGAAGTGGCGGCAACCACTCCCTTTTACGGCATATTTCCTTTACCGCTTCAACACTTTGACATACCGGCGGGAATGCCCATCTGAGATTTCTGCATGATAAACACCGGAAGGAAGACTGCTATCAATTAGAAATTGAACCTCTGAGCGCATAACATCACTATCGTTTGATGCTTTGTACCTTACCTGGTTGCTGCTATCAATCAGCCGAACCTCTACTTTCCCTTGTATCTGGTCAGGAAACTTTAACACCATTACGTTTTCGACCGGGTTGGGGTAAACAGAGATCTCCTTAAGCAATTCCTTATTCGCTGCTGATGCATCCAAAGCCAAATGATCAGCCATTTCATCTACTATCTGTCCTTCGTAAACAATCTCGATTGCAGCTACTATTGTTCCGATACGGTCGAAGGTGAGATCATCGAATGAAATAGTCAGATTTCCATCAGTTACCTGAGCCGGTATATTTTTTTGTATCGGGGTATTACGTGCTACTTCACTGAGAATGTTAAAATGGTTTAACACTGTGTCCCCCTCGACCAAAACATCAAAAATCCGGTCCTTTACGTAATCAGGCTTGCTGTCTACAAAATAGAGTTTAGCGGTGTAATTACCATTGGGAACAGGAAAATTCCATTCCATATTCTCCAGATCACGTACGGAAACACGCGATTTATAGAAAACACCATCCGGCGCATCGGTAGGGTTAGAGGTAATAGTGTGAGAAGCTGTAGTCAGATGTATTTCATCACTATTAATAAAAGCACTCGGCTCATGAAAGCTATCGATCTCCCATGGCACGGCAGTATCTTCAACCATGCGCCAATCACCGGCATTGACTCGATATACAGGATTACCTACAGGTGTCTCAACCACCACCAGGTTTCCCATCGCCCAACAAGCATTACAGTCAGTATATCCACCGTCTTCATCTCCGGACTCTACATAGAAAAGGTATTCGCCGGCATCGTCATAACCAGGCCTGATGATCAGTTCACCTTTTCCTCCGCCATAATCGACCATGGTATAAAAATCCCCTCCAATAATTTCTCCTCCCAATGTAATGACACTGTCAGGGCTGTCGAAGTCGGTCGCTGTCAACGGAATACGCAATTCAGTTCCTTCCCGCACAGTTCTGTCCAGACCGTAGGTGTTGTATGAAATGAAGGGATCCATATTAGGCAATGCTCCGGTTCCAATTTCAATAGCGCTGATCAAAGAGCTGCCGACTTCAGTGATAAAATCAATATCCACATTATTGTCCTCGATAAAAACGGAAATATAGAATACAACTGCCCTTCCAGCGCCGGTAAATTTCATAATATCAAAATCATCCAGCACTTTTCGGCCTTCAATCTCCACGTCAAAAACGCGCGAGCCAACCGTCTGAGAAGTTGCAGCGCTTTCCGCAAAATATAAGGCCACAATATGATTCTCGTTCAAAACAGGAAAATCCCACTCCATAGTATTACGGGAGGAGTTTACCCTACTCTTCTGGGTAAAAAAACCACCGGCACCATTAGCATTATTATACCAGATTTGGTTATGATTTACATAGGAATTCGGGTTTTCCCTGGAATCTTCGGCCCATGTATTAGTATGCTCAGTACCACCGGCATTGACACGGTATAAAATAGTTGAATCGGGTAGTGTGAGCATACGTACAGGCCGAATCTCGCCAAAGTTCTTATCTGACACAATCTGATAAGCCTGCGGCTTTTGAGCATAAGAAGCACAATAAAACATTAGTGAAAAGACCACAAACAGCTTTGTCCATGCAGGAAAATAAAATTTACGTTTCATTTAGTTAGGGTTTTAGTTATACGAAATATTCAAATGCCAAAATTTGGTATTGACTACATACGATCCCCTCTAATCTCGCTTCCTTTGTTGTTGGGCACAAATGCGAGTTACTAATTATATTAAATTAAAAATAGGAAATTTTATATTAAAAAGTACTTATGCATGGATAGACAAGTTAAAACAAAATATTATCAAAACATCTTTATTTGTATGCACTCATACTACTGTATGCTAATATCTCGAAAAAAAAGAGGGTAAGATCAGATAATATCTTACCCCTTTTGTGATTCTACTTCACTAAAAATTGATTATTGCTTCAGAACCTTTACATAATATTTCGAAACGCCATCCGATATCTCTGCATAATACACCCCGGGAGGTATTTGCTGGCTGATATAAAATTGTACCTCTTCCCTCTCAAAGCTACTGGCATCTGCAGACTGGTACCTTACCTGATTATTGCTATCAAATAGCCGTATGTTTACCTCTCCTTTTATAGCTTCAGGGAGTACTACTGTCATTCTATCCTGTACCGGGTTGGGTTTAACCGACACCTCACGCAAAAGCTGTTTATTGGCATTTGATGCATCAAGATCCAGCTCAGGAGCTACAGGCGGCACCACCACCGGGCCATTGTAAGTAACCTCAATCGCTGCTATAATAGGGTTTGCCACCCTGTCTTCGAAAACAATGCTCAGGCTTCCATCAGTAACATTGGTGGTAATATTCTTCTGTAACGGAACATTCTTCGCTGTTTCACTCAAAATATCAAAGTAGCTCAGTTCCACTGCCCCTTCTACCGCTACATCAAACACACGCTGGCCGGGCATGTTAAAATTACTCTCCACAAAATATAGTTTGGCAATATAATTACCATCCGGTAAGGGAAACTCCCAGGCCATATCATTGAAACTGTTATCAACCCTCGATTTAAAGAACACGCCGCTTGGAGCATCAGTAGGATTGCTCATAACGGTATGTGAGGCCGTAGTAAAGCCAATGGCTGTACTATTGACATAGGTACTTGGTTTTGAATATGTATCAACCGACCAGTTTACCGCCGGCCCGCTGACTTCGCTCCAGTCCCCGGCATTGACACGATATACTGCATTACCAATTGGGGTGTTAATAACGGTCAGTGTTCCTGCCGCCCAGCAAGCCGGACAGTCAGTGACGGAACCATTTTCATCATCCGCACCAAAAATTAAGTAGTGACCGATACTGGAGTCGCTATACCCTGCCTGGAACACAATTTCACCGCTACCATCACCATTATCAACAATATAGAATGTTTCCGTACCTCCATCATAAAACTCTCCAAAAACCTCAATTTGTGAAGGAGCACTATCTATGTCACTAAAGATAAATGGCACTCTGAGCTCCTGCCCTTCATTCATAGTAAAGTTGAGCCCATAAGCATTAAAACTTGTGATCGGATAATTAATTATGGAGCCCGCTTCTATTTCTATTGCGGTTATCAATGAACTACCCACCTCTGTAATGAAATTAATATCAATATTACCATCAGTTACCGCTACAGAAAACGGTAGCCGGGCTACAAAGTCTGTCCCCGTATGTTTCAATATATCAAAATTTTCCAAAGCCTTCATTCCTTCTATTTCCACGTCAAATACTCGAGACCCGATCGATTGGGAGGTAGATATGTTTTCCACAAAATATAAATTGACTATGTAATTGCCATTGGCTACAGGAAAATCCCACTCCATATCAAACGAGCTCATGTTTACGCGGCTTTTGTTGGAATAAATTCCGTCCCATCCCGAACCACCTCCATTAGCGGAATTATATCCTATCTGTCCATAATTCACATAAATAGAAGGGTCCGCATATGAATCAGCAAACCAGCCATCACCCGTTTCCCAACCGCCTGCATTGATCCTGTATACGTAGGATGCCATCATAGCCTCCTTTTTCTCAATACCAGGAGTATCTGCCGAGTTCAGATAATTATAATAAAGACTCAGGTCATGCTTTTTCTGGGCATACCCATTAGTAAAACAAGCGATCAATAGAAGTACCAGATAACCTGATATCTCTTTGTTAAGGATGGAGACATAGTTTTTCATGATTATTACTTTTATATGGTGAATATTAAAATTCGGGGCAACATAGTATGCAGCAGGCCTGCAAACGGAATAGTAATATTTTTTATTTATATAAAAATAATTTATTTCAATATCGGTTCATCAAATAGTCGCAGGAGTTATTCAGAAGAATGTAAAGCAAATAAAAAAGGGAACCTCTTAGCTCCCTTACTGATTATCAAATAGTTAACTTACATTCAAAGGATCATTTCTTCCATTTAATGTTACACCCCTGACTTGGAACCTGCTTCTCTGAAATGGGGTTCCCCTTTAAAAGATCATCCAAAGCTGCCCTCATATCCTTGCCTGTCAATGGTTTTTCATTACCTGGCCGCGATTCGTCCAGTTGTCCACGGTAAACAAGCTCCATATTTCCGTCGAAAATATAAAAGTCAGGAGTGCATGCGGCATCATAAGCGCGGGCTACTGCCTGCGTTTCATCAAACAGGTAAGGAAACGGGTAGCGCCATTTTTTAGCCTCGGCCTGCATCAATTCCGGGGAATCTTCAGGATACTCTTCAACATCATTTGAACTTATTGCAATAAACTTAACCCCTTCCGGTATATAATCCTCGGCGATATTTACCAACTCGGACTGGAGGTGCTTTACATACGGACAGTGATTACAAATAAACATGATCACTGTCGCTTTGTCTGATTTAAGCTCATCGAGCGTCATTGTTCGTTCTGATACCGCATCCAACAATTCAAAGGGAGGTGCTACAGTTCCCAGCGGTAACATGTTCGAAGGTGTAAGTGCCATTGATAGATTTGTTTTATGTTTAGTTTAAAGTTAGAAAGTTAATCGTTTTCCGCTTGTAGTTTCCTGTATTTTTTGGCTATTGACCTTGATATTCAAACTGAATTGTAGTGAGCAAGACAAAGCAACTTATTCTAAAATAAAGCATTCAACCTTCCTCCTCAACTCATAAGACGATCTATATAAAACCAAAACTGATTTGTGCGTGTAAAATCATCTGTATAGCTTAGAAGCCGAAATAAAAATATAGATGAAAATAGGCCTGCTTTCAGACACCCACGGACACCTCGACCCCAAAGTATTTAAATATTTTGAAGCCTGCGATGAGATATGGCATGCCGGGGACATCGGCAGTGGTGTGCTGGAACAGTTGGTAGACTTTAAGCCAACAAGAGCTGTATATGGAAATATAGACGGCCATGACGTCCGCGTGGCATGTCCTGAACATTACAAATTCAGATGTGAAGGCCTTAAAGTCTGGATGACCCATATCGGAGGCTACCCTCCGCGCTATAACCCAAAAATAAAAAGAGGTCTCCAGCTTTCCCACCCTGACATCTTTATTTGCGGACATTCGCACATCCTAAGGATAATGAGAGACCCGAAAATCAATAACCTACTCTACATCAATCCCGGAGCAGCTGGGATCCATGGTTTTCACAAGGTAAAAACCCTTGTACGATTTGAGATTGTCGGCAGGGAGGTGAAGGATATGCAGGTGATAGAGATTGGGAGCAGGGCCGCCGGGGTCCAGTGATTGCCGATTGGTGGTAAGATTGATCGGGGGTAATCAGAATGAGGTGTAAACCCGTGAGCAAACTGTAAATGGTCTAACGGTGAACTATAAACTGCGGATAGAAACGCAAAAAAGGCTGCATCGATGATACAGCCTTCCTTTTATAGATTATCTAAAGATTACTCTTTATCTTCTTTGTCTTCTTTTTTAGAAGCAGCCTTCTTGGCTTCTTTCTTTTCAGCTTTAGGCTCTTCTGATTTAGCCTCAGCTTTTTCCTTTTTTGCTGGTGCTTTAGCTTCTTTTTTCTCAGCTTTAGCCTCTTCTTTCTTCGTATCAGCTTTAGCAGAACCTTTTGAGCCTTTTTTGAACTCTTCTTTAATTTCCTCTACATCAACTGATTTTATAACAGGCTTAGCGCTCAATCTCTGGATAGTCTCCTGTCTTACTCTAGCCCTTGTTTTATTTCTTTTCGCTTTTCTTTTAAGTCTGGTAACAGCCATTTCTGATAATATTTTTGTCAAAAGAGGTTGCAAAGATACATGATTAGTATTTAATAATAAAAGGAAAAATTCAAATTAATATTTGACAGTTCGGATGGGCAACAAATCATTTGCCTGCTTTTTTGTAGCTTTGCGGCCATGAGTCAAAAACCTACACTACCCAAAGGTACACGCGATTTCGGGCCTGAACAAATGGGCAAAAGGAATTTTATATTTGGTGCAATCAAAAAAGTTTTTGAAAAATACGGCTTTATGCCCCTGGAAACTCCGGCTATGGAAAACTTGTCTGTACTAACAGGTAAGTATGGAGATGAGGGAGATCAGTTGCTTTTTAAAGTGCTTAACTCAGGAGACTTCCTTTCCAAGACGGACGAAAACGATTTTGCAGCCGGGTCAAAACAGCTGCTACCTAAAATTTCTGAAAAGGGCCTGAAATATGACCTTACTGTCCCCTTTGCAAGGTATGTGGTCATGAACCGTCATGATCTTGCATTACCGTTCAAAAGATATCAAATACAACCCGTCTGGCGAGCTGACAGACCTCAAAAAGGCAGATACAGAGAATTTTACCAGTGCGATGCCGATGTGGTAGGCACCAATTCGCTCATTTGTGAAACAGAGATCATCCTGATGATCAATGAGGTTTTTACCAGGCTTGGGATTAAGGATTTTGACATTAAAATAAACCACAGAAAAATACTTTCAGGCATTACGCAGGCCATAGGTGCAGCAGGTAAAGAAAGTGATTTCTGCGTGGCTATTGACAAGCTGGACAAAATAGGTATAGAGAAGGTGCTGGAAGAAATGAAAGACCGGGGCATCAGCGAAGAGGCTACCCAAAAAGCACTGCCTATACTTGAACTTACAGGCACCATTGAAGATAAAGTAGCACACCTTAAAAATATATTGAAGGATTCGGGCGAAGGCTTGCAGGGCATAAAAGACCTGGAAGAAATCCTCGAAACCCTTAAAGCCTTTGGCCTGGAGCAGCACAATGTAGATTTTGACGTAACGCTTGCCAGAGGCTTGAGCTACTACACCGGGGCCATTTTTGAAGTTAAGGTCAATAATGTAGGTATCGGCAGTGTAAGTGGTGGTGGCAGGTACGATGACCTTACCGGTGTATTCGGCGTTCCCGATCTTTCCGGTGTTGGATTTTCATTCGGCGTAGACCGCATCTATGATGTTATGGAGGAGTTGGGCATCTTCCCCGAAGAAGCTCTGAAGTCAACGGAAGTACTGATCATACACTTTGATGACGAGTCTAAAAAATATGGTCTGTCGGTACTTAACCGGTTGAGAAAAGCAGGCATAAAATCAGAGATCTACCCTGATTCTGCCAAGCCCAAGAAACAATTTGACTACGCCAATAAAAAGAACATCAGCTATACCATCGTCATCGGCTCTGATGAAATAGCGACACAAAAATTGTCTTTCAAAAATATGACCACCGGAGATCAGGAAAAGTTAACTCTGGAGGAAATTCTTAAACAATTATCAAAGCATTAATTAATGAACCAGATCCATTACATATCCGATAAGTCATTAACCTTAGAGCAAGTTCAGGAAGTAATCTCGGGGAACTATAAACTGGCCTTATCGCCGGAGGCCGAAGATAAAATCAGCAAATGTCGCAATTATCTTGATCAAAAGGTTCAGAATTCTTCCGAGCCTGTCTATGGCGTAAATACCGGTTTTGGTTCATTATACAATAAAAACATTTCAAAAGAAGACCTGACCAAACTCCAGGAGAACCTTGTAAAGTCACATGCCTGTGGTACGGGCGATGAAGTACCAGAGTCCATAGTTAGGTTAATGCTTCTGCTCAAAGTTCAGTCACTGGCTTATGGTCACTCAGGCGTACAGGTGGAAACGGTCAATCGTCTGATCGACTTTTTCAACAGTGGCGTTTACCCTGTGGTTTATGAAATGGGTTCTTTAGGTGCTTCAGGAGATCTTGCTCCCCTTGCTCATCTTTGCCTGCCACTCATCGGACTCGGGGAGGTTAATTATAAAGGTCAACGGTATTCGGGTAAGCAAATTAATGAAAAGCTGGGCTTCAAACCCATAGCATTCAGAGCGAAAGAAGGCCTTGCACTGCTTAATGGCACACAACTCATGGGTGCTTACGGTGTTTGGTCGTTGATTAATGGAGAGCGGCTGCTCGACCTGGCAAATATAATTGGCGCCATGTCAGTTGATGGTTTCGATGGCAGAATAGAACCTTTCAGTGCTAAAGTGCATGAGATCAGGCCTCAGAAAGGACAAATCCTTGTTGCCAAAAAATTCAGGGAGCTTCTGGAGGGCAGCGACATTATATCCCAGCCCAAAAAGCACGTTCAGGATCCTTATTCATTCAGGTGCATCCCTCAGGTACATGGTGCCAGTGCTGATGCAATTTTCTACGTCAAGGATATTTTTCTGACTGAGATCAATGGGGTAACTGATAACCCGAATGTATTCCCTGATGAAGACGAAATCATCTCGGCAGGCAACTTTCACGGACAACCTTTGGCCTTGCCACTGGACTTCCTATGCCTGGCGCTAGCCGAACTGGGTAATATTTCAGAGCGGCGTACTTACCAGCTCATATCCGGGGCACGCGACCTGCCCAATTACCTTGTGGCCAATCCGGGTATTAATTCAGGACTGATGATACCTCAATACACAGCAGCATCACTGGTGAGCCAGAATAAGCAGTACTGTACGCCTGCTTCGGCCGATTCTATTGTTTCTTCTAACGGACAGGAAGACCATGTGAGCATGGGTGCCAACGCTGCGGTCAAAACATATAAGGTAGTCAACAATTTATATCGTATTTTAGCCATTGAACTGATCACTGCAACGCAGGCATTGGAGTTCAGAAGGCCTTTAAAAACATCAGGTTACCTCGAAGACTTCATGCGCAATTTCCGTGAGCATGTTCCGTTTATAGAGGACGACCGTGTTTTATATGAAGACATAGCCAATGCGGTCGGTTTTTTAAGGACAGTTAGCCTTTGATATTTGACACAAGCACTTAAACATATTGCTCTATGCACCCTGCTACTGTTATACGCAGGGGTATCTTATGCCCAGTTGAGCAATAAAGGTTTTTTTACTGTTAATGAAGACCGCGGTTGCAATCCGCTCACAGTCACAATTGAATTAACAGCATCCGCACCGTGTATATGCAGGCAAAGCGGATGCCCCTGCAACATAGATTATGATGGTGATGGAACGTATGACCCTGTCCCGCCAATTCCAGACCCTATCGAACATACTTATACTGAAGCTGGTATTTACCAGATTGAAGTCCTTTTCCAGGGGGGTTCCGCACAGGATTTCATTACTATTGAAGTAGCGGAGAACACCCCTCCTGATTTTGATATTTACTCATGTTCCGCGGAGCGGGTAGTGATCAATATCAATGACGATAGTTTTGAAAACTATATAATTGATTATGGCGATGGTAATACTGAAACCGTACCGAGGGGAGCTGCAAACCCTCAGCATGCTTACGCCGACAACTCACAAAAAACGATATCTATACGAGGTCTGAACAACAGTGCCGAGGATAATTGTAATGCATTTAACAATAATGTCGTACCTCTTAACACTATTCCTGCAGCCAGCATCACTGCGCTGGAAATGATTGATATGAACACCCTGGCCCTGGAGTATAATTTGCAACCTGACATCCTGTACGAGTTACAGATATCTCCCTCCGGCAACACTAATTTTAGCCTGCTTAAAAAACCTGTAGATGAAAGCACCGTGAGGGATACCATAACGAATCTCAATATGGCAGATACTTACTACTGTTTCAGAATAGCTTCCATAGACCCCTGCTCCAATACTGTAGCTGCTTATTCCAACGAGATCTGCAGCATTGATTTTAATCTGACCCCGGAAAGTGATGTTAATAAGCTTACCTGGCAAACCGGCAACACGGCAAGCTTTGATATTATAAGAACGGGTGATGATCCTCTGAACTATAATAATCGTCCCGGAGCAGAAAGGGCTTTTGATGATACTAACGTGCAATGCGATACTGAATATTGCTATACCCTTATAGGCAGGTATGCAAATGGAGCCACTACAACATCTCTTGAACAATGCGGTCTGGCTTTCAGCTCCATACCTCCTGATCAAATCAATAATATTTCCGCTATGGTCTCGGAAAATACCATAGACCTGTACTGGGAAGTGCCTGCCAACCAAAATGTAACTGAGTATCAAATCAAGAGAAGTAACATAACCAGTGGTTTTATTCCTGTCGGAGCCAGTACGACTAATGAATTTCAGGATACCGGCGTGGCTACATCACAGCAATCTTATTGTTACGAAATAGCTTCTACTGATGAGTGTGGCAACAAAAATCCGCAAAGTATTATAGCCTGCTCCATCCTGCTCAGCGGCTCTGCTCAGAATGACAACACCATCACCTTGACATGGAATGAATACCAGGGATGGGAAAATGGTGTGGCAGGTTATACCATTGAAAAATCTTATCCGGGTGGTGGAACGTCGCAGCTCAATGCTGGCAGCAACACTCTGACAGATGTGGATAATAACAATAATGAACAAGTGGTATTGTACGTGGTAATAGCCCAGGCTAACCAGGCCGGCATACCCAATTCAACATCCAACACTATAGAGGTTATCAAACCTGTCAATATCTATTACCCTAATGCTTTTACACCTGACGGTAACAACAGGAATGAGATTTTCAGGATCAATGGAAGATTCATTGTGAGCTATGAGCTCAACATCTTCAACCGGTGGGGCGAATTGATATTTGTTTCTGACAATATGGACGACGGGTGGGATGGCACAATGGATGGAAAAATACTCCCCCTCGGCACTTACGCATTTGTAGCTAAAATGCAAGATATGGCCGGTAGGGAGATAACAAAAACAGGCACAATCCTGCTTTTACGAAAGTAAAATATTTAAAATATCAATCAATGTTTTGAAATTGATATTATCCAATACATTTTTGCGGTCCGATTTATGAAACTCTTACCTTTCGACAAGGGTTTTATATAACTAACTCATCTAAATTTATTAGCTATGTTTGACATGATGAAGATGATGGGCAAAATGAAAGAGGTGCAAGCCAAAATCAAAGAAGCCCAGGAAAATCTCGTACATATTAAAGTGACAGGAGAATCAGGTGGCGGTATGGTCAAAGCTACTGTTAATGGAAAAAAAGAAGTAATTAATATTGATATTGATCAGGATCTGGTAAAACCAGAGGATAAAGAAATGATGCAGGACCTGGTGGTAGCAGCGGTAAATAAAGCTTTGCAGGAAGTAGAAGTGCTTGCTAAAGAAGAGTTAAAAAAGAGTACCGAAGGCATGCTTCCCAACATCCCCGGCCTTGATCTGGGCGGATTAGTCTAAATGGAAAAAACCGCCATTGTTATTCTTAACTATAACGGGGAAAAATATCTTCGTCAGTTTCTTCCTTCTGTAATTACTCACAGTACCAATTGTCGTGTTATTGTAGCCGACAATTGTTCTACTGATAACTCTATTGAGTATGTAAACCAACATCACCCGACAGTTGAGATCATAAAATTATCAATCAATGGAGGTTATAGTCTCGGCTACAATGAAGCTCTCCGGCAGGTAGATGCGCAGTATTATGTGTTGCTAAACTCTGATGTTGAGGTAACTGGTAACTGGGTTGCTCCCGTCATAGATATGATGGAAAGTGATCCGGCAATAGCAGCGGCACAGCCTAAAATACTTTCTTTTCATCAAAAAAATGAATTTGAATATGCCGGGGCAGCCGGTGGCTTTATCGACACTTTGGGCTACCCATTTTGCAGAGGGCGTATTTTCAATACATTAGAAAAAGACTCGGGGCAGTATAACGATATCAAACAAATCTTCTGGGCTACAGGTGCCTGCCTGTTCATCCGTGCTGATATTTTCCATAAAATGGAGGGCTTTGATCCTGATTTCTTTGCCCATATGGAAGAGATAGACCTCTGCTGGAGGATCAACAGTGCGGGTTACAAAGTAATGTATAATGGCAACAGTACTGTATACCACGTTGGTGGAGGTACGTTGCACAAGTCCAACCCAAGAAAAACATATCTTAATTTCAGAAACGGACTTTCACTTATTTACAAGAATTACAGCACGCTTGAGTTGTATGTTAAAATGCCCCTTCGTATAATGCTGGACGCTATAGCATCAGTAAAGTTTATGTTCTTCGATACTTTTGCTGATGGAGCTGCAGTAATAAAGGCACACTTCGACTTTTTGAGAGATTTAAAGCGAAATTACAAAAAACGAAGAGCTGCACAGCAAAAGAAGATCCGTCAGGCCGAAACCATATATAGAGGCTCCATAGTGTTAGAGTACTTTATAAAAGGCAAAAGAAAGTTTAAAGCATTGAATATGTGTCGTACCAATCAATAATACCACACGGAGTTTTTCCTCCTCCTCAGGTGTTTTCTCATATTCATGATAAACGCCATGGCGAGATAAATGATTAGAGGTGAACCAAAAGTAAGGAAAGAAGCATAGATAAAATACAGACGGATACTGGAGCTGGCAATCCCTAATTTCTCTCCCATTCGCGAACACACCCCGAAGGCATACTTCTCAAAAAAATGCTGTAACTTTTTCATTTTGAGGCCCTTTAAGATTGAAAAAAAGCATCCCAGTAAACAATTACGTCACTTAATCCTTATTATTGTGTGACTTACCGACAAATATGCGCCTTTACAAATATAATAAGCATATTATCAAAAGTCACTTAGTTATTTCTTATTTTTTTTAACTATTATTGCAATAATTATTATAACCTATAATTTTGATATCCTAAAATTCAACCAGACATTAAAAAACGAAACCAATGAGAAAATTATTCTACGCTATAGCTTTGTTTGGAGTGTTATCCCTTTCAGGTTGTGCACTCAACCAAATGGTTAAAATGGCGGAGGACCAGAACTTAACCGTTACTCCCAATCCTTTGGAGGTACACGCAGACACTGTTGCTTTTGAAATGTCAGCTAACCTTCCTGTAAAAATGCTTAAGAAAGGTAAAGTATATTCTATCAATTCTTTCTATAAGTACGGGGATAACGAAATGGCGCTGGAACCAGTTCAGTTTAAAGCTGAAGATTATCCAAATGCCAACGAACAACAGCCCAAACAAACTAAAGAGTATGCTTTTGCTTACGCGCCTGCGATGAAATCGGGTGTACTTCAGGTTCAGGGTGTAGCCTCTGACCCTAAGAACGGAAAAACAAAAGAAACTGAAAGAATGGATGTTGCTCCGGGTGTGATCACCACTTCTAAGTTAGTAGAGCCGGTTTATTTCGCAGCTTATGCTGACCACGGTTATAACAATCAGGAAGAGCTGATCCCTACAAGAGTAAACTTCTACTTTGATCAGGGAAGTCCTGTTTTGAAATACTCTGAAAGAAGAAGTAACAGAGGTGATAAACTTTCGGCTTACATTGCTGAGAAAAACGCAACAAGAACAGTAACTATTACTGGTACTCACTCTCCTGAAGGTGCTGAGCGCATCAACTCCAGACTTGCCAAGCAAAGAGCTGAAGCTATCCAGGAGTTCTATAAGAGAGAAATGAGAAAATACGACTACAAAGGACTTGCTGATTCTATCAAGTTTATCACTAAGGATGTAGTTGAAGACTGGAGTGTATTCAAAGATTCATTAGCGACTTACGAAGGTATCTCTTCTGAGGAAAAATCAGCTTACCTTGATATCGTTAATGGTCCTGGTACTTATGAGTCTCAGGAAGATGCTCTTCACAAATTACCTACTTACAACAAAGTTTTCAAAGAATTGTACCCTAAATTAAGGGTTGCAAAAACTGAGATCCTTACTGTAAAAGAAAAGAAAACAGATGCTGAAATTTCAGTATTGGCTAAGCAGATAGCTGATGGTAGTGCTTCTGCAGATACACTTTCTGAAGAAGAACTGATGTACGCTGCTACTTTAACTCCGTCACTTCAAGAGAAAGAAGCTATCTTCAAAGCTGCTACCAAAAAGTCTGATAGCTGGAACGCTCACAACAACCTGGCTGCCGTATACATTGCAATGGGTATGGAAGGAGACAAAGATAAGTATGCTGATATGGCCATGACTCAGCTGGAAATAGCTGCTAATAAGAAAGAAGCTGCTGAAGTACATGCTAACATGGCTACAGTAGAGATGATGAAAGGCAACCCTTACAAAGCATACTCTCACTTGCAAAAAGCAAACTCTATGAGCCCAGGCAACGAGCTTAGCCAGGGTATCAGCGGAGTTAAAGGTTCTGCAGAGATCATGATGGCCAAGTATGGTGAAGCCGTTTCTTCTACTTCTAATGCAGAGGATAATGCTACTAACCTTTTCAACAAAGGTTTGGCTCAGCTTTTAAACAAAGACTACCAGAATGCACTTAACTCTTTCAAAGAAGCCACTGAGAAAGATAGCAACATGGCTATCGCTTTCTACGGTGCTGCTATCTCAAGTGCGCATTTAGGTAACGAAAGTGATGTGTATTCAAACCTTGAAAAAGCAGTTGCTGCTAACCCTGAGTTAAAAGGCAAAGCTTTGGAAGATCTTGAATTTGCTACTTACGTAACTAACGAGCAATTCAGAAATATTCTGAAATAAGATTAGGTTTATTAAAATTATTGGGAAGCCCTGAAGAAATTTCTTCAGGGCTTTTTTATTTTATGATAATGCATTTTGTGGTTAATGTCTCGAATGCTATTTTTACAGACCAATTTTTAAACCCGATAAAATGAGAGAAATACAATTTAGAGAAGCTTTAGGCGAAGCCATGAGTGAAGAAATGCGCAGGGATGAAAAGGTATTCCTGATGGGTGAAGAAGTAGCAGAATACAATGGCGCATATAAAGTAAGCCAGGGCATGCTTGACGAATTCGGACCGGAGCGCGTAATAGACACTCCAATCGCTGAACTTGGTTTCGCAGGTGTTGGTGTTGGTGCTGCTATGAATGGCCTGCGCCCCATCATCGAATTCATGACCTTTAACTTCTCTCTGGTGGCTATAGATCAGGTGATCAATAGTGCTGCCAAGATGATGTCTATGTCAGGCGGGCAATTTCCAATGCCAATTGTATTTCGCGGGCCAACCGGTAATGCAGGTATGCTTAGTTCTCAGCACTCGCAAAATTTCGAAAACTGGTATGCAAACTGTCCCGGACTAAAGGTAGTTGTTCCTTCTAACCCTTACGATGCCAAAGGTCTGCTTAAGTCTTCTATAAGAGACAACGACCCCGTTATCTTCATGGAGTCTGAACTCATGTACGGAGATAAAGGTGAAGTGCCTGAGAGTGAATACCTCATCCCTATCGGTACTGCAGATATCAAAAGAGAAGGCTCTGACGTTACTATAGTAGGCTTCGGTAAAATTATGAAGGTGATCATGGAGGCAGCTGAAGAGGCGGCTAAAAATGATATATCCGTTGAAGTAATTGACTTGCGCACGGTTCGTCCGATTGACTATGCCACTGTTGTGGAGTCAGTGAAAAAGACAAACAGGTTAGTAATAGTTGAAGAAGCGTGGCCACTGGCTGCCATCAGCTCTGAGATTACATACCATGTTCAGAAGCATGCCTTTGATTACCTGGACGCCCCTATCCACCGTATCAATAGCATGGATGTGCCGTTGCCGTATGCGCCTACACTTATCGACGCCATATTACCAAGTGTAAAGAGAACTTTAGACGCAGTAAATTCAGTTCTTTACAAATAACACAACCTGAGTTGACATTTCAATGACAACAGCCTACGGCAAATCAGGTTTTTCCAAAAGTATAAAGGAAACTGACATTTTACTTATAGAAAGCGAACGGCTGATCATACGCAATCTTCAGGTCGATGACCTGAAGAATTTTCTTGCCTATCGTACAGACCCTGAAGTTTGCCGCTATCAGGACTGGGAAGTGCTTGATGAAGAGTTCGCGCGTAATTTCATAGACGAGCAGCAGCACAAGACAATTGATGACCTTGAAGAATGGATACAGCTTGGCATAGAACTGAAAAGCGAAGAACAGCTAATCGGTGATCTGGCTTTACGACGTCATGACCGTAACGGCTCAATTGTAGAAATAGGATATGCGATAAGCCCCGCCTATCAGCGTAGGGGCTATGCCTATGAAGCTGTAAACTGCATCATACACCATTTGTTTGCTGAACATGAAGTTCACCGTATAACCGCCCGAATCGATCCCAGGAATGAGGGTTCTTTGGCCCTGCTTAACCGCCTGAACTTTGTACAGGAAGGATGTATCAGGAAGTGCTTTTATGATGAGTTTGACCAGGAGTGGGTTGATGAAATCATGTTTGGCCTGCTGAAAGAGGATCATCTTCGGTGATTTTCGGGTAGGCACCAACAAGAGAGGGGCCAGTGGAATGTGTTGGAAAACACTAACTTTTCACCTCTATGTTTAACAGACACTTGTTCCTCCAGGTCTTTTCCCGACAGACCAGGTTTCAAACACCCTATTCGATCAGAGAGTGTATTTCGGTCAAATTTGACGTATTATGTGTTGTAGTGTGAGACTCATGCTCACCAGGAAAATAGGGAATCCTATGTTTTGAGGCTAATACCTCTCTCTCTGTACTAACAAACAGTTAAGCTTTACCAAACTTTTGAAAGTTAAGTAAAGCTGCAATTTAGTTCTGTTCGTTGTAGTTCTAAAGCCTATCGAATAGTAAGGTAAACCTATACCTGATTCTCTTCAAGCAAATGCTCACGTAGAGAAACTCAATAGAATTTCGGGCACAAAAAAAGGCCAGAACGGATAGTCTTGACCTTTTAAAATATAAACTTGAATTATGCTTATCTGCCAAATGGATTAAGTGCGGCCAGGCCTTTCTTACCGCCTCCCATTTTATTCATGGTCTTCATCAGTTTCTTCATGTCATTAAATTGCTTGAGCAGGTTATTCACCTGTTGTACTGATGTACCACTACCATCGGCAATTCTTTTTCTTCTGCTACCATTAATGAGTTCAGGGTTCTCCCTTTCATCATTGGTCATGGAGCGTATAATGGCTTCAATCGGTTTAAAGGAGTCATCATCAACGTCGATGCCTTTCAATGCCTTACCCATGCCAGGGATCATCCCCATAAGGTCTTTGATATTACCCATTTTTTTAATTTGTTCAAGCTGAGACAGGAAGTCATTAAAATCAAACTGGTTCTTGCGGATCTTCTTATTTAACCTGCGGGCCTCCTCTTCATCAAACGTCTGCTGGGCTTTTTCTACTAATGAAACCACGTCACCCATTCCCAGGATCCGATTGGCCATCCTGTCGGGATGGAACTTGTCAATGGCATCCATTTTTTCACCAGTACTGATAAACTTAATGGGCTTGTCTACCACACGGCGAATTGAAATGGCTGCACCCCCACGGGTATCACCATCCAGCTTTGTAAGCACTACTCCATTAAAATTCAGCCTGTCGTTAAATGCCTTGGCTGTATTCACGGCATCCTGACCTGTCATGGAATCCACCACAAACAATGTCTCAGATGGGTTCAGTGCTTCTTTGAGCTTTGATATTTCATCCATCATCGCCTCATCCACGGCCAAACGACCGGCAGTATCGACAATGACTATCTTTTTATTGTTGTCTTTTGCATGCTTGATTGCATTATTAGCAATTTTTACAGCGTCTTTATTCTCTGGTTCAGCGTAAACCTCAACGCCAATCTGCTCACCAAGAACCTTCAACTGATCAATCGCAGCCGGACGATAGATATCGCAGGCTGTAAGTAATACTTGCTTGCCCTGCCCTTTAAGATAGTTTGCCAGCTTTCCGGAAAAGGTGGTTTTACCTGATCCCTGGAGACCGGAGATCAATATAACGGCAGGGTTTCCGTCCAGCTTGATATCCTCATGGGTGCCTCCCATAAGTTCTGTAAGCTCATCGTTTGTAATTTTAGTTAAAAGCTGGCCAGGAGATACAGCGGTAAGCACATCACGTCCCAGTGCTTTTTCTTTAATATCATCCGTAACTTCCTTGGCTACCTTATAGTTAACATCGGCATCGATTAAGGCTCGTCTTATCTCCTTAACCGTTGTTGCTACGTTGACCTCAGTAATGCTCCCCTGCCCTTTTAAGGTTTGAAAAGCCTTCTCTAACTTAAAACTTAAATTATCAAACATATCTATTCCGTATTATAGGCTGCAAAATTAATGATTCCAAAGGTTATAATGAAAAAGGATTGTATCTTTTGCGCTATTTTAAATGATCTGTTGTAGGGAAAAGGCTTGCGCTATTATAATCAAATACTTTTTAAAGTTTTTTTCGTACCTTGTCTTTTTTAAACTAACTATGATATGCGACTTTTATTGATCCCCATTCTCTTTTGCTGTTCATGCGCCTCGGTATATATTCCAAATTCCCGAAACATGCCTATTATAGATCACGGAGGGGAAGTAACTGCTTCATTAAAAGGAGGCAGCACAGGTTTTGAAGGTCAATTAGCCTTCTCTCCTATTGACAGGTTTGGCATAATAGCAGACGGGTTATATAAAAACAGTTCTACAAGTGAAACTGATGAGGATTATCAAAAGCATGAGTACCTGGGTTTTGGAGCAGGCTACTACGAGCCCATCTCTCACTGGGGTGTTTTTGAAATATATGGTGGTTATGGCAAAGGGGAAGGCTCAGCACAGGATGATTATGTATTCTTCACCAATAACACTGAATATGCCACGGGGAAATACAGACGCTACTTTGCTCAGCCCGGGTTCGCACTTAAAAAAGAACATATAGAGTTAGGATTTTGCTATCGGATATCACGGGTGGAATTTTACGAATTTGAAGATAGTAATATCCAGGACATAGAAATCAGCAACACTATTATGGAACCTGCTTTTGTGTTTAGGGCTGGTGGTAAAAACATCAAAATGGACAGTCAGGTAGGTTTCAATATACCCATGCATGAAACAGAATTTGAATTTCCTGTATTCACTTTATCTGTTGGTGTAATGCTGAGGTTAGATTTCAGTAAAAAATCTTTGTCTAAAAACTCCGGCGATACCGAAGCACCGGAAAAATTTCCCCGCCCTTAAATTCAGTCCTTTCAGAAGGTAGCCGGAGAAAGGCATCAGCTTCCAGTAAATTAGCCAGATCTCCGGAGCCTTGGCCCGTAACAGGAGTAGCCAACAGCTGCCCTTGGTTTAAGGTTAGCTTCACCTGAAGAAAATAGGTTAAAGGAGGCTGAAAATTAAAGTCTGTAGTAAGGCTGGCCTCTAATACCTGATTATTAAGCTTATAACATTTCTCTAACCAAGGCAATGTATATGTATAAAAGCACATAAATGTTGACACAGGATTACCCGGCAAGGCAAATATGACAGTTGGAGAGTTCCCCTCCTCTCGCACCCCGAACCAAAACGGTTTGCCCGGGCGCTGTTTCACGCCATGAAACAGTTTTTTGACCCTTAACTTCTCCAGTATTTCCGGTACATAATCTTTCTTACCTTTGGAAACTCCCCCACTTAAAATAATTGTATCGTATTTTTCTACAATCTCCCTGAGCTTAGTTTCAAGGGCATCTTTCTCATCATTAATATGAAAGGCATGAGCCTCATACCCGTCAGCCTGCAGAGCCGATTGAAGGGCATAAGTATTGGACCGTCTGATCTGATATGGATTTGGCATCTCATTTACATCGACCAATTCATCCCCTGTACTTACGATTGCAACTTTCAAGTGCCTGACTACTTCAACAGTATGCTTGCCTACGGTGGCCAGTATGGCTATCTCTGCCGGGGAAAGTATTTGGTTCTTATGAATAAGGACATCATCCTGTTTTCGGTCGGTACCTTTTAAGTGTACGTTTTGAAGGAGCTTAACTTCATCAATGCGCACTCTGGCCACATTGTCTTCAATCTCCACATCTTCATAACGTATAACCACATCCGTATTTTGCGGCAACATGGCACCAGTCATCACCTCAATGCAGTTTTGCTCTTGTGAAAGCCTTTGCTGCGGTGCGCCTGCGGTCTGCATGCCCTCCACATAAAACTCCCTGCGCCCCTCCTGCCATGCATTGGAATTAACAGCTATACCATCCATCATTACCCTGTTAAAGGGAGGAAAGTCCCTGTCTGCACTAACATCTTCCTGCAATACCCTGTCAACAGCACTTTCCAATGGCACTTTTTCTGTTCCAGGTTCTATAGTATGGGACATCACAATGTCAATCGCTTCCTCTACCGAAATCATTTTTGTACTTTTGTTTAGTTTAAAGATAAACTGGTAATTGTAAGGCCTGTCGTTATGCCAGCGCAGGCAAAACATACTTTCAACCATAAATTTTAAGAGCGTGAAAGATAACAAATTCACTCATATTGATCCTTCGGGAAATCCAAAAATGGTAGATGTTTCTGATAAATCGGTTACAAAGCGTACTGCCATAGCTCAATCCAGGATCAGTGTGGGAGAAGAAATTCTCTCATTGCTTCAAAATGACGAAATTCATACAAAAAAGGGACCTGTATTCCACACATGTATCATTGCTGGTATTATGGCTGCAAAAAAAACTTCAGAGCTGATACCTTTCTGCCACCCCATAGCACTGGATGATTGCAAAATAGAGGTCGTAGTAGAAAGTAATGAAATTGTAATTACCTGCTCCACCATTACCACGGCAAAAACCGGTGTGGAAATGGAAGCACTTACCGGTGCTTCTGTAGCTGCTCTGGCTATTTATGACATGTGTAAGGCGCTGTCTCACGACATAGTGATAAAAGAAACACAGCTGATGAGCAAAACAGGTGGCAAAAAGGACTTTCTCAGAAAATGAAGGTACCGGAGTTGTACGGACTGGTGTTGATTGGCGGAGAGAGCCGGAGGATGGGCAAGGATAAAAGTTTAATCAGCTATCACTCAACAAACCAACGTAAGCATAGCTTCGACCTGCTATCCCATTTTTGCCGCTATGTGTACTTGTCCTGCAACACCAATCAGGCAAAGAGCATTACATTACCTTTTATAGAAGACTCCAATAACTATAAGGGACCGCTGAAAGGGATTCTCAGCGCGCAGGAAGAATTCAGAGAGGTGGCTTGGTTGGTTTTGGCTTGCGATATGCCTTTCGTTGATGAAGAGGTATTGAGTATATTGGTAAAACATCGCGATCCAAACGCAATGGCAACATGTTTTTATCATGGCTTTCCCGAACCTCTGTGTTCAATATGGGAGCCGACTTCATATAGAGTACTGATTGATTTTGTGAACTGCGGAAACTTCAGGCCAAGACATTTTCTTGAAAAACATCCGGCAAACTATATTGAAACTACCCGTGAGGTACAGCGTAAACTACGCAACCTCAATTCACCCGGAGAAAGTGTGAATTGAGGTCAAACAAATTTGTTAAGAAGATAAAAGAGGCAATCTTTGCACCTTCCTAACCTCAGTTATGCAATGAAGGATCTTCGAATCACATATATGGGCACACCGGATTTTGCGGTGCCTTCACTTGAAATACTTCTTGAGAACAATTTCAACGTGGTAGCGGTAATTACCGCACCGGATAAACCAAAAGGCCGCGGACAAAAGTTAATGACCTCACCGGTCAAAGACTGTGCAGTAAAGTACAATTTGCCCGTTTTACAACCAACCAACCTTAAAAGCCCTGAATTTATAGAGGAGCTTAAGAGCTACAATGCCAACCTGCAAATAGTTGTAGCTTTTCGCATGCTGCCTGAAGTGGTATGGAATATGCCGGAAATAGGAACTTTTAACCTTCATGCATCACTTCTTCCTCAATACCGTGGAGCTGCCCCTATCAACTGGGCCATAATTAATGGAGAAAGGGAAACGGGTTTAACTACTTTTTTTCTAAAACATGAGATTGACACCGGAAAAATAATCTTCCAGGAAAAGGAAAGCATTCTGGAAAATGACACCGTGGGAGATTTGTATATAAGGCTGATGAAAAAAGGCGCTCAACTCGTGCTTAAAACGGTCCGGGCTATCCAACAAGAGGACTACCCTCAGACAGATCAAAATGAAAATCAGGAGTTAAAAAAAGCTCCGAAAATTTTCAGGGAGACATGCCAGATAGACTGGAAACAGTCGACAGGTAAAGTATACAACTTTATAAGAGGATTGTCGCCATACCCGGCTGCCTGGACGGAAATAACCGGCAAAAACCTGAAGTTATATAAAGTTGAAAAGCAGGAAATGATTAAGGAACTAAATGGACTGCAACCGGGACAATATGTATCTGATAAAAAAACTTATTTACATTTCAGAACCGAGGATGCGGCTATTAGTGTAACCGAATTGCAGATAGAAGGCAAGCGCAGAATGGGTATTGAGGAGTTTTTAAGAGGAAATACAGTTTAACAGAAATTACAACCGGGCTCTGAGCTTAATAAGCTAAACTTTTCACCCATTATTTTCTAAGCTCAATGGCCCACTCTGTCAATGAGCTGGTGCGGGTATTTTTATCCGTTTCAATATCTGCAAACAATTATTGTCCTTATTTATTTCTTATATTTTAGGATTATAAGAATTTTTGAAAGATGAAGATATCAATGATCGCTGCTGTAGCAGAGAATAATGTTATAGGTAAGGATAACGACCTCGTGTGGAACCTACCGGATGACATGAAGTTTTTTATGAGTAAAACCTCAGGGCACCATGTAATTATGGGTAGGAAAAATTATGAATCTATTCCTCAAAAATTCCGCCCGTTACCCAACCGCACCAACATAGTAATGACTCGACAAAAGTCTCTTAAAATAGAGGGTACACATGTAGTACACAACCTGGAAGAAGCCCTTCAACTGGCCAAAGCCAATGATGAAGACGAGGTTTTTATTATCGGAGGCGGTGAGATCTACAAATTGGGGCTTGATGTAGCTGATATCATGTATCTTACCGAAATAAAAGCTTCATTTGATGGAGATGCCTTCTTTCCTGAATTTGATCATTCCCAATGGGAAGAAACTGAACGCATCCATCATAGTACGGATGAGAAACATGCATATGAGTTTGACTTCGTAACTTACAAAAGGAAGTGATTTACACCGGTTTAATGGCTGCTCATGAATATTAAAAACAAAGTTATCTGGATTACGGGAGCTTCATCAGGTATCGGGGAAGCACTTGCCTATGCTTTAGCAAGAAAAGGTGCCAGGCTGATACTTTCTTCCAGAAGAAGAGATGAACTTGAACGTGTCAGAACTTCATGTGAGGGGAAGGAAGAGCGTATTCAGGTTCTGCCACTTGATCTGGGGCAACGTGACACTTTGAGACTAACCACCGAGGCCGCCATCCAGATGTTTGGTCATATAGATATATTGATCAATAATGGTGGCGTTAGCCAGCGCGCTTTGGCCAAAGATACCACTCCGGAAGTTGACCGGAGGCTTATGGAGGTCAACTATTTCGGGACGGTGGAGCTTACCAAACATCTTCTCCCGCATTTTATAAACCGTAAAGCAGGCCACTATGTAGTTGTGACGAGCCTCGTGGGGAAATTCGGAACCCCTTACCGGTCTGGATACAGCGCTTCCAAGCATGCTTTACATGGCTTTTTTGATTCATTACGAGCGGAAATATACAGTAGCAACATTAAGGTTACCATGGTCTGTCCGGGTTTTATTAAAACCAATGTTTCTATCAATGCGCTAACTGAAAAAGGAGAAAAACTTAATCAGATGGACAATGCCCAGGCCAAGGGTATGCCGGCAGATGTGTTTGCCAAAAAAATGATCAGGGCAATTGAATCGGGCAAAAACGAGGTTTACATTGGAGGCAGAGAGGTTTATGGTGTTTATCTCAAAAGATTTTTACCCGGGCTCTTTGCACGTGTAGTACGAAAAGCACGGGTAAGATAAGTTGTGAAACCTTTACAGGTTTTCTCCAAGACTAATCCCTGCTGACCAATACAGGTAGGCTTCATTCTTTTTGTAGGTTGTATTGAGTTTAAGTAATTTACTCCTTGCCTCGATCAGTTTATCCAACTGCAGGTTGAGTTTAAAGAGGTCACTTTCTCCATTTTGCAGATTTAATCTTTCGGCTATTACTACAGCATTATAACCCGCCACCATTAGACGCTGGTTCTCCACAATCTGAATGGTATTAACCAACTCGTTATAATGACTGTTGATCTCATTGATCAGCTCTCTCTCGCGATAATCACGCTCATAGTTATTATCGCTAATTTTTAGTTCTGCCTGGCTAATTTTGGCCCGCTCCTTTCGCAGAAAAAGGGGAAATGAAAAATTCAGCCCTACTTTGTAATTGTTATCCAGGCTTACATCGGTTTTATCACCGTTAGCATTAAATGGCTGGTCGAGCAGGTAATATCCCACATCGAGCCGGGGTTTCAGGTTTTCCCGGGCAAGCCTTTGATCTATTTGAAGTACTTCATTTTTAAGCTCCAGCTTTCGCAGTTCAGGATGGTTATTCCTGGCCAGATCCAGTAATCGGGCAAGTTCTTCTTCGGATGTTTGTGTAAGCACTACTACTTCAGGCACAGCACCTCCCTGTAATTCAAGAGGGATACCAGAGGCCGTCCATAAGTGATTGGAAAGTTGCAGTGCTGCATTGGTTTGCTCAACATCTGCCTGTTGAAACTCTATTTTTCTTTTTTGCCACGTTATAAATGCCTGCACAGTATCAATAGCGGCAGCTTCACCATATTGAAACGCCATTCGGGTACGATCAAATATATCCCTGGCTATACTTATACCTTGCTCTGCCAGTTTGAAATTATTGTAGGCATTATACCACTCCCAATAATCTACCGAGGCGGTCAGCAACAGTTTATTAATAAGTTTGACCTGTTCGTATTCAGCCATCTCCTGAAAAACAAGTGCCTGTTTCACTACCGCTCTACGTTCATCGATAAACAAACCTCTGCCTACTGATACAGACACTCCTCCATAAACCTGACGATGATCAGAGGTCTCTGAAATGTACTTCTCAGGGTTAAGGTATTCTCCGGAGTTTTGCTCTACCCCGATCTCGGGATTAACAGGGAACCAGACTGGTATTTTTAAAGCTCCTTTAAATGTATTGTAGTATTCAGTGTCTTTAAATGACTTCTTACTCCAGGTTGCTTCTATTTTAGGGTCAAAATTTCCACGGCTCATTCTTACGTCCTGTGCCGCCTGCTCTGATAGTAGCTTTGCTTGTTTAACAATCGGATGGTGCTCAATGACCAGCTGATGAAAATCAGCATAGGTAAAAACGACACTATCAGCAGGTTGAGCCATACCGGCTACAGATAAAAAGCAAAGCGTATAAATAATGATATTACTTTTCATTCTTCTTTTCTTCTGACTCTGTTTGACTTTCATAAAGGCTGGGAGGAAATCCGTTGAGCTGTCGCCAGATCTCATACCAAAGCGGCACATCATCAAGCATAATCCATCCTTTGGCACCAGAGCCTAATCTCACCTGTTCCGGCCATTCTTCATCATCCGGGTCCGGTGTGATCAGTATCCTGAACTTTCCGTTTTTTGTATTCACCCTGTCTATTATTTTCACTATTCCTCCAAAGGAACCTACAGAAACACTGGGCCAGCCTGAGAACTGCAACGCCGGCCATCCGTCAAATTCTATTCTCACTTTTCTGCCGGTGGATATAAGCGGCACATCCATGGCCTTTACATAAAGCTCAACGGCTTTGTCTAAAGACTCAGGAATAACAGAAACTACAGGTTCTCCTTCTTTGATAGTTTCTCCTATGCCGGCTTTGAGGGCTTGTACAATGTACCCGCTTTGAGGTGCCTGAAGATGATATTGCTGGCTGCGAATCTGCATATTTGCAATTTCATTTTTCAGCTTGGACAGCTCCGCTTCAGCCTCATAGACTTGGGAAAGTGTAGCGTTTCTATCAGATTCTGCTTTATTAATTTTATCTCCGTACTCTGCATTAACTCCTGCTATATTAATTTTCGCATTGATCACTTCGGCCTTGCTTTGAAGAAATTTATTCTCAGCCGAAACGAGCTTCATTTTACTTTCCTGCAGTTTTGATTCAATATCCTGAAATTTGGTAAGTGCTATGTTGCCGGCCTCATAGAGCACCTTATTTCGTTCGTACTGGTTTTCAAAGTTGGCATACCTGACCTTCTCAGCCTGAAAATCCACACTGTCGCTGGTCAGCTTGAGCCTGGCCTGCAAGTACTTATTTCTGGCCTGATTTAGTTTTACATCAAGCGCCTCCCTCAATGCTGCCAATTGATCTCGCAAAGCTTCAGCTTTATCGCGCTTAGCCTCCAGAGCATTGCCCTTAGCTGTACGTTGTTCCTCAAGACGCTTCAGGAGGTCAGGGTCAAAGTACTTATCTTTTATTTCCGAAAGAGTGAGGATAGTATCTCCTTGCTTAACGTACTCTCCCTCCATTACCTTCCATTCTTTGATCCTTCCGGCTATTGCACTTTCGACTGTCTGAGGCCGATTCTGAGGTGTAAGGGCAGTTACTTTACCTTCACCCCTTATGTTTTGTTGCCAGGGCAGAAAAAGGCAAATTATAAAGATAACCATAAAGCCCAGCAGCCATTTTGCCAATACCTTACCCGCATCAGGGGTTTTGAGAGTTTTGAGGGTATAAAGTTCATCCTCATTTACCCGCTTTTTTATTGATATAGATGATAAGTTCAGCATCTCAATTCAGAATATCTTTAAGTGCACCATTATTAGCCAATTCATCAAATGTGCCCTGCGCCGCAAGTTTACCTTTGCTCAGCACAATTATTCTGTCACATGCTGCCATCACCAGCGGATCATTGGACACCACCCACATCGTCCATGGGTTCTCCGGCTGGATAAGCATCGTCATCAGTGCCATTCGCTCTGGTCTGCTGAACCCACTGAAAAAATCGTTAAGGATAAGCAGTGAAGGATGTTTGGCAAGGCATCTCGCCAGTATAAGCCTGTTTACCAGGCTACTGGGCAATCCCTTGCCTCCGCTAATTACCGGAGTGTCCAGTCCCTGAGGCATGGCATTTACGTCATCAAGCGCACCTACTTTCTCCAGGGCCCAAATGGCATCTTCCGGTTTGGCGTAGGGTTTGGCCAGCAGTACATTATCCAGTATTGTGCCCTCAAAAATATCCTCCTGCGACACATTTTTCCCCACCCTGTCCCTGAGGTTATTGAGGTCCAGGTCTCGTACTGAGAAATTGTTGATTGTGACTGCCCCTTGAAAGTCAGTGAGCAAACCTGAAATTACATTGGTCAACACTGTCTTTCCTGAACCGCCGGAACCGGCAATACACACTCTTTCCCCTTTTTTAATTAATAGGTCTATTTTTCTTAATGTATAATCGTGGTTATCCTTAAATTTATATGACAATCCCTTTGCTTTGATCTCAAAACCACCATTAAAACCCTTCGGGAAAGTAAGGCCTCCGCTACGCTCCAAAGGCAGATCTGTAACCTGAGATATCTTATCTACAGCAGTCAGGACATCGTAGACTACATCCATATACATGATGATCTTCTCTACACTACTGACAATCAGAATTATAATTACTTCGGAAGCGACAAACTGACCGAGGGTGATTTCTCTCTGTACCACCAGTATGGTGCCGATAATTAAAACTCCACCAATAACCAGTGCTTTAAAAAGTACAATAAAGGAATACTGTTGAATCAAGATGCTAAAGTGGGCTTTCCTGTATTTCAGATAATTATTTGCATTTGTATCAGTACGCTTCATGGGCAGGCTGGTGTTACCTGACAATTTAAAGCTATTGATTGTACGCGCCAGTTCTTCAAGCCAATGCACAACCTGATATTTGTATTTGGACTCCTTTATAGATGACGACAGACCCTTATTACCGGTAGCATAGAAAATACCTCCGAGCGCAGCCAGCAGGAAGAGCCCGAAGAAAACAAAGAACGGGTGATAAAACGATAGCAGAAGTAACCCGAAAATAATTTGAATAACACCTGATGAAAGATCGATTAGCAGTTTGGGCAATCCTTTTTGAATAGTAAGTACATCAAAAAATCTATTCATTAGCTCAGGGGCATGGTGTTTTAAAAGAGCCTCTGCTTTAATGCGCGGAACACGGAAAGCAAATTCAAAGGCAGCCTTTATGAATACACGCCGCTGAAGGTATTCAACAAGTGTTACCTGCATAACTTGCAGCCCCCCTCCTACAAGTACTCCTATAATGACTAATGATATAAGGACGTAAACAGAACTAAAAAATACACCGCCTGAGATCAGCGAAACAACCGCCTGAATACCTAATGGAAGCGACAGGCTTATTATACCTATAAAAACAGCATACACATAGATATAGGAAATGTCTTTCTTTTCTTCGGCCAGCAAACGTATCAGCCGCTTAAATGGTGTGTAGGGTTTGACATTTTCCCCCTCATCAGGATCATCACTGACAAGACTTTTATATGAAAAAACACCTAAAAAAAGCACCTTTCCTGATTCATCCTTATACAAATCAGGCCAATTTTCATCAGTCAATTGTGTTGAGCTACTACTTTTTTCTCCGATAACTTCAAAGTATCTTTTCCCCTTCTCACTATAAAAAATAACAGGATACTTTTTCCCTTCAATTAAGGCAAAAGCAACAATTGGAATCTCAACTTCACTTATAAATCCATAAAAAGGGTTTTCATCCAATTGATTATCGAGATATATGATCCTTAGCCTGTTACCTGCTTCAATAAGATCACGCTTAAAATCCTGAACATTATCGCTATCATAATCGCGATATGTACTACTGAATTCCTGAAGGTTATTCTCATTAAAGTCCTGCTTTAATAAAGCAGAAGATCTTTGCAGTGTATTTAATATGTGTTGATTATTCATCTCAGTTTATTCGGAAGCATCAATTGTCTTAAAAACCATATCCGTTAAAAATCTTTTATTCATTTCGTATTTATTTTCAGAAGTCTTTCCGATCTCTGTAAGTGAAGGCAAATGATCAGAAAAAAACAACTGCTGATGGGCCATTTGCATCAGTGTACTCACCAGGGTATGTGGAAATTCATATTTGGGATTGATAAGCTGAACATATCCTGCTATCTTTTTACACAGAGATTTGAATCCCAAAAACAGGCCTTCTTTATTATCATCATCCACCTGTTTTGTCAGATAAGTTTTGTCTGATTCTGCTATTACTATTCTATAAAGGGCTGCCTCATCAATGGAGGCAAATAGAGGATCCTTTGGTTTCCTTTGCGCCAGGAGTTCAATTGCTATCTTCAGTTTTTCGCCCGGCTCCGTTATGTTTTGGGTGCTGAAGTCAATCCGGTACTCCAGCCAGTTCCAGTACCAGGCTATGAGATAGACCAGTAAACGATGCTTATTCTCAAAATACCGGTAAATTGAAGGCTCAGCAGACTCTATTCTGGCAGCAAGCTTTCTAAAAGTGAATTTTTCAAACCCCAGTTCATCTATCATTTCAATGCTTACCTCCAGGATTTTCCTTCCCAGCTCTGTATCTTGCGGGTCTCGCACGTACAGGTTGTTATTCATGTGGAGCTTTAATGCTGTCATTATTACTACTTCTATTTTTGATAGCAATACTATCATTAATAACTGTAATACTAAACGACTCATAACACAAAATGTTTAGCTACTGTTGTATTTTCTTTTACAAAAAAGAAAATAAGCTATTTAGTAGTTTGAGAGTTCTTTTTTAATTCCTGATTCTAATTAGTTTAGCGATGTATATTTTTTATCATGGATGCACTTGACTTTATTGTTCTTATAGGTACCGGTTTAGCTGCCGGTTTTATTAATACTGTTGCCGGCGGAGGATCACTGCTTAGCCTGCCGATTTTGATATTTATGGGGTTACCGCCTGCTGTGGCGAATGCTTCCAACCGTGTTGCTATATTCTCTCAGAACATATTTGGCGTGCTGGGCTTTAAATCCAAAGGTGTATCGGCTTATCCTTATAGCCTCTATCTGGGTATTTCTGCTTTCTTCGGCGCAATAATAGGCGCTAAAATATCGGTAAAGCTGGATGATGAGCTATTTAATAAAATCATTGCTATCGTTATGGTATTAGTCGTACTGGCTACAGTTTTTAGCAGAAAAACCGTAACTGGAACAAGTGCCGAACGGACTGATACAAAATCCACAATAACAGGTGTCATCATTTTCTTTTTTGTAGGAATTTATGGTGGATTTATCCAGGCTGGCGTAGGCTTTCTGATCATGGCCGCTTTAACCGGGATCAACAGATTTACGCTTGTAAAAACAAATAGTGCAAAAGTCCTGGTTGTTTTTATTTACACACTCTCTTCTCTGGGGGTTTTCATTCTCGAAGGCGTTATCGACTGGTATTATGGCCTTACCCTGGTGGTTGGCAATTCCGCCGGCGCCTGGATCGGCAGCCGTTGGTCTGTCAAAAGTGGCGATAAGTGGATTAAAAGGGTTCTTGTAGTAATGGTCATTGGCTTGGCAATTAAGCTATGGTTCTTTTAGTTAAGGTTAATGAGAGTGCCTTAAAAGCTATTGGTCTTTTAAAGCACCCTGTATACTAATCCAGTTGAACCACTACTATTTCATTGCCATATAGATCGAAGCAATGAAAAAATTTATATTCCGGGGTAATCACGAGCTCTGTTTTCATTTTCACTCCATTGTCCTTTAACTTGTTATACAGCTCCTTAAGTGTATCGGTATAAATAACCAAAGCAGGCTGGCCTGCCGTTTGACTACCAATTCTTTCTTTTCCCTTTTTTCCATCCGCTTTTAAAAACCAGATTCCTAAGGCATCCGTTTTACCAGTACCTATATGTAAAAAGCGCTGACCTACATCTGTCGTAACATCGTGAAGGATATTGAACCCAAAGTTTGATTGATAAAAATTAAGTGCCTGATCATAGTCTTCTACCAGAATGACCATTCTTCCAATTTGATTTTTCATAGCTGTAATTGATTGATGTGAGATTTGTTATAATTTCAAATAGTTGGACTTTGCCTTTTCACTTAAAACCTGCCAGGCCATTTCATCCGTAGGCCTTACCCAGTCATAGGCTACAGCCTGCCATTCTGCCTGACAGGCGTCCAATTCCAGGCCTTTTATATATTCCTCCCCGCAAACAATAATATCACTCCAGAAAGCCAACAGATAGCCTCCATGCTTTTGATGATACTCCATTGCAGGTTGGTATTGTTTAAACCAGGAATGAACATATGGGACGAGGTGCGGCCGGTACAGGCAATCTTTCTCAACCACAAAATGCTTAAGGTCAGACCAGCTTTTAAAGCCTCTCTCTAAAGCTAATACCTGATAGGCATGTTTTAATTTTACATGCTTGCCTTGGGTTATCAGGATATCTGCTTTATTGAAAAGGCCCGGAATTACCTTAAACCTTGATAAAGTCCCGGCGGTTTGGGTCGAATTATTTGTTAGGTCTTTGAGAAGAAAAGTGGCCTCAAGCTTTAGCTCATTTAGCCGGACAGGTTTTAAGTTGTGCATAATAATTTCCTAAAGTGCCACCTCCCACATCTGGCGGAAATTAAAATTAACAACCGTATTTATTATTGGCAAAGGGTGAGTTTATCTTTTGTGGGAACAGGCTGCCCTTCGCAACCTATTCCAAACCTAATCATTTTTTGTTTATTATACAATGCTACTCAAAATGATACAAAAAGATCAGTGAACCTGTGAAAGCTGGTTTTTTGTTGTCCTTTATCTCCAGTTCGATATCCAATTGTGCTTTTGTAACCCCTCGAAGGTTAAGCAGTGATTGCAGTTTGGCTCTAAGCCTTACTTCACTGTTAACCAGCACAGGCTGATTGAATTTTAATTTTTCAATGCCATAGTTGATCATCATTTTAACATTCTCAAATTCGGCTATTTGTTTCCAGAGGTATGGAGCAACAGCAAGGGTTAGATACCCATGCGCTATAGTGCTTTTAAAAGGGCTTTCGGTAGCAGCCCTTTCGGGGTCAATGTGTATCCATTGCGGATCAAGTGTAGCTTCGGCGAATTTATTGATTTGCTCCTGGGTTATTTTCAGGTAATCAGACACCCCCAACTCCTGTCCCAGGTACTTTTCAAACTCGTCAAAGCTACCAATTACTAATTTATTCATGGCTAAGATTATGGTTTCTTATGCTTGGTTTTAATGGGCATAAAGATACAAATAGTGACGGATTAAGGAACCAAAATAAGACAATTAGAGATCTCTCAGAGAGCGGCTAATAAAAGAGGCCGGATACTTTCTGACCCGGCCTCTCAAAACTTTAATATCCAAATGTCTAAATATCTAAACCTTCGCAGGCTCTCTGTGACCCACCCAGGTAAACCTTTTAACCACATACTCAGGGTTAGTGAAAGAAGCATTACCGGCAGGGTTCCCTCCCGTGACATGGAAATCGCTAAAGCCTGCGTTTTGGTTCATATAAATACCTCCCACCAGGTTAAATGACACCGGTGTAGCTGCAAGAGCCATTTCATCTGCTATTTTTTCCTTTACATCCGGATCATTGGTATAGGCACCACAAGAGATTGCTCCATGATCTAAAGCCATCTCTCTGGCCAAAGCAACGGAGTGGTCAGTATCATTTGTTTTAATGAGTAAGCCTATCGGTCCAAAGAGTTCCTTGCTGAATTTTTCTTTATCAGCCGCATCTACTTCAATTAGTACCGGGGTTGAGATTCTTGCGTTTTTAAACATTGGGTTTTCAATACTTCGCGACTCCAGCCATACTTTTCCTCCCATGTTTTTGGCTTCATCTACCCGGTCACATGTCCTCTTATTTTGTATAGTACCTAACACAAACGGCCCTGCCTTTGGGTTATCTACCAACCCGTTAATATTATCTACAAGCTTTTGAGCGAATTCATCAAAACTGACCTTACCATTGGGTGTGTTAATACCGTCTTTGGGAATATAAAAGTTCTGTGGTGCGGTACACATTTGTCCTGAATACAGTGTCAATGAGAAAGCCAGATTGGCAGCCACTTTATCTACATCGTCAACAGAATCCAGAATAGCAGAATTAACACCTGTCTTCTCTGTAAATACAGCTTTTCCCTCCAGCCTTTCAAGGTAGCTTCCAAACTCCGAGTTACCTGTAAAGTCAATCACTTTAACATCTTTGTGCTCCGCAAGGTCTTTGGAGATCATTTTGTCGTAGCTATCAACAGCCAGTTGACAAATGTTAGGGTCAAGATTGTTTTCAACAAGTACTTTCTGAATCTCCGCAACAAAAATGGCTATAGGCAAAATTGCCCCGGGATGAGGTTTTACAATTACCGGATTTCCCGTGATCAGACTTGCATATATTCCGGGTACTGAATTCCAGGTAGGAAAAGTCGAACAGCCTATAACAAGTCCTATTCCTTTAGGCACTGCTCTCCATTCTTTATCCAGTTTAATATTGTATTTGCCCATGGGCTTATCCCATATAACCCCGCTTGGAAACCTTTTCAGCTCCTCGTACCCTGTTGCTATAGCCTCAAGTGCCCTGTCTGCAGCATGCGGTCCCGAAGCCTGAAAAGCCATCATATAGCCTTGTCCGGTGGTATGCATGGTAGCGTAGGCTATTTCAAAAAAGCGCTCTTTTATCCTCTCTAGTGACTCAATCAATATTCCCGCTCTATCCTCAACATCTACTTTCCTCCATTGGTGGAAGGCTTTATTTGCATTTTCTACCAGGGTTTCAATAGGGTATGCGGGGTATTGAATATTGAGCGCCTCCTGAAGGTAGGGCGACTCTTCCACTCCTACCCAGTTTGCAGCGGCACCTTGCTGTAGCTCCTCAAATTTCTTACCCATTGAGCCCTGAAATTTCTTACGCCCGTCTTCGTCCGCAGTTTCTCCATACACTTGTGGTGAAGGGTGTTCAGGATAGGCTGCAAAAAAACCTCTTTTATGAAGAGCTTCAATAGATTTATTTAAAATATCTTTATGTTTTTCGAATAAACTCATGGTATTGAATATTTGAATTATTATTAAGCTATGGTGAAACGATTGTGGAGCGAATATAAGCTTTATTGACCTATTTTTTAAATGATTTAATAATAAGAGGAACCAAACTTTTCTGGTTTACCTTAGTATTTTTTACCATATTAATAGAAGAATTAACAAGCCCAAAGATTGAAGTATTTTATACTATTTTTTTTATACTTATTCGTTTCACTTTACTCCTTCAGCCAGCAAAGAGTATATACTTTGTCAGACCAGCAGGAGTATGATCCCTCTGTTATTATTGTCAGGCTAAAATCTTCCTCCATTGCCAGTGCCAGAGGTGGGGAAGCTTCATTGAAATCACTCCCTGCTTTCGAAAAAAACCGCATCACCAGCATTGAACCGGCGCTTTCTTATATTAGAGACATCAGTCCGACCGCCAGAGTAGCAGGAGAAAAACCTCATCCACTGTCGAATATCTATCGTATCACTATTGAACCCGGACAAAAAGTTATCGATGTGATCAATGATTTACTGAAATATGATGAAGTTATATATGCTGAACCATATTTTAATCATAGACCACTCCTTATCCCGAACGACCCGGAAGCCAAACCGGGTATAGGCAGACAAACTTATCTTAGTGTAATCAATGCTTATGATGCATGGACTATAGAACAAGGTGATACAACGGTAGTGATTGCCGTTCTGGACACGGGTACCGAACTCAACCATGAAGACATTAAAGACAATATAAGCTACAATTATCAGGACCCCATCAATGGTGTAGATGACGATGGAGACGGACTGGTCGATAACTTCCAGGGTTGGGACATTGCAAATAATGACAACATTCCGGAATCGGATACCGACGAGCATGGCTTACTGGTCAGCGGGCTCTCATCCGCAACCACAAATAATGAAACCGGAATTGCGGGCACCGGTTATAAGTCGAGATTAATGCCTATAAAGATATTTCTTAGTGGTTTCGGATCTTTCAGCAAGGGCTATGAAGCTATAGCTCTGGCGGCGGATCTGGGCTGTCAGGTAATCAACCTTTCATGGGGCAGCCCCAATTCATACTCGCAATTTGGTCAGGATATTATCAATTATGCCGTACTGGAAAAGAATGCTGCCATAGTGGCTGCAGCAGGCAATACGAACGATTTTCTGGACTTTTATCCGGCTTCATACGATAATGTGATATCTGTTGGTGCTACAACTATTTTTGACGAAAAACCTGCATGGTCAACCTACAGCCATAATATTGATATTGTGGCGCCCGGCCAGAACGTTTACAGCTCCCGAAAAGGTAATTCGTATGGCTTCAGTCTCGGAACCTCTCTTTCTTCTCCTTTAGTAGCAGGGACACTGGCACTTTTAAGAGCAAGATTTCCTGATCTTACGGCCCAGCAGATTATGGAGCGTGTTCGCGTGACAGCAGATAATATTTATGATAAGCCTGCCAACCAACCTTTTACAGGACAAATGGGAAAAGGCCGGCTAAATATGCTCAATGCACTTACTGATAATCTTTCACCCTCTGTAAGGATTACCGGTTTTGATTACAACAATGGATCCGGAAGCTACGCATTTTATGGCGATACGCTCACAATCACAACTGAACTGACCAACTACCTTTCTAAAACCACCGCTTCTGCAACAGCTACTTTGTCCAGTCCTTCTCCTTATGTGACCATACTGGACGGTGAATTTAAACTTGGTACAATTCAGACTTTAGGCACTAAGACAAATACTGGTTCTCCGTTTATGGTCCTGCTTCATAATAATCTACCTCCGGAACAGGATATTTACTTCCGGGTAGATTTTAATGATGGTGCATACACTGATTTTCAATATTTTAAAATCAAAAGTTCGCCTGATTATATCACACTAAACTCAGGCAACCTGGGTATTACGGTAGGTAGCAATGGTAATCTTGGTTATAACAAAGACGGAAAACTTAACGGTGTAGGAATCACTTTTAAAGGTACTAAGATCCTTGAAAATATTGGGGTTATCAATGCTTTGAGTCCAACTACCGTGGCTGACAACGCTCCGGTATTTTTAGCCGTTCATGAGCGTTCAAAAGATTTTACGGCTTATAAAAACATTAAATTCTACAATAATTCTGTAGCTGATTTCGATGCACGAAATACCTTTTTGCATGAGTCCGACAACCTTGACATAATAGTTGAGCAAAAAACATTGTCGTGGGAAACACCTGCAGAAGACAATTTCAAAATTCTGGAATACCGTATAACTAATACAGGTACCAGTCCTTTGTCGGATTTGCATACGGCCATCTTTGCGGATTGGAATCTGAACAGTAAAGATTTTAACAAGGCTGACTGGGATGCCGCACATAACCTTGGATATGTCAGAGATCCGGCAAGCGATACATTATACGCTGGTCTGGCGCTTTTAAGCAATCAAGATCCTATATACTTTGCCATTAACAATAAAAACTTTAATGGTAACATTGCGGATATATCAACGTCAATTACTGACAGTAAAAAGTATAGCCTGGTCTCGCAAGGCATAGGCCATACAAGTGCAGGAGTAGTTAATAATGGCAATGATGTGTCTCATGTGTTAGGTGGCACCATCACGAGTCTTGATATTAATAAGAGTGAGAAGGTCGCAATCGCTGTAGTAGCCGGCAATTCTTTGTCGGACTTACAAAATTCAGTACTTCAGGCCCAGGCCAAGTATCAGGAGTACCTTAACTCACCTCCTCTGCTTTACACTGCCTATACCTGTCTTAATACCTCAACGATAATAGATCCACCTCAAGGTGATATATATGAATTCTATAGCGATATAAATCTGAGTAACCTGCTTACCACCGGTACTTCTTATAGTACCCCTATAGTGAGTACTCCGCAGACCTATTATGCCATTAACAAAGATAAAGCCTTTGATGGTGATTTGGTACGAGTAATAGCTGCGCCAAAGCTTGTAAATACTGACTTTTCAATATCACCCTCCCCCCTATTACTAGATGAAACAGGAAAGACGACCGTAAGTATAACGGATAACAGCCAGGATGCTGTTGCATGGCAGTGGGACTTTGATAATGGTTATACTGCTACAGTAAAAAACCCAATAATGAATTTCCCCGAAACAGGATCTTATACTATTCAGTTGACTGCGACTAATGATCTGGGGTGTACAGAAATGACTTCAAAGAATCTTAAAGTGGCCTACAAAAGCAACAAACCAAACATCAATAACCAAAATATCTGCAAAGGTGAAAGTGTAACCCTGTCGGCCACCAATGCTACTCTGCTAAAGGTATACGCTGATGCCCTTCTTACAAATGAAATATTTAGCGGAACGAGCTTCTCTTCCGGGGATATTTACTCGGATACGGCATTTTATATTACAAGTGTTGACTCTCTGTATGAAAGCAACCCCAAAAAAGTGAATATTTATACAAGTAAAGTAAAAGCTGACTTCACCTACTCCATAGATACTCTTAATCTGAACCAGAAAAACTTGTTGCACTTCACCAGTAAAAGTGAAAATGAGGCTTTGTACTATTGGTTAGTTGATAATAGTCTGGCTAAAGTGGGAGGCGACTTAAGTTTTAACTACAGCGACCTCAGTTCCTTTGAGGTTATGCTTATAGCTGAAGATTTAAATAGCTGCCTCGACTCTCTTACAGAAGAAATTATACCGACAATAAGTCCGAGTCCGACTAGCCAGATACATGATATTTGCAAGGAAGGCAGTGTAACCATCTCCCCTGACTCCGGACAGGTATTCTATTTCTATAGTGACTCAGGGCTTATGGAGCTTCAGCATAAAGGTTCCTCCATTAAACTAGATCAGATTGTATCAGATACTTCAATATACATAACAAATATAGATAGTCTGAAAGAAAGTACCGCCACAGAAATAAAGGTCAATGTCAGTAAACTGAAAGCGGAATTTAGTGCAGTTTATATTCCGGAAGGAGGCTCAACGATCATAACAAACAACAGTACGGGAGCGACATCATATGCCTGGGTAATAGAAGGCGACACGGTAAGCTTAGCAGCTGAGCCTGATATAAAAGTAACCCAAACAGGCAATTACAAGCTTGAGCTATATGTAAAGGATAATATGGATTGTCAGGACTCCATTTCGCATCCGGTTATCCTGGAGGTAGTAAGTGGCTTTTATGATGAACCATTCAGCCAGATCAAGCTATATCCTAACCCCACTACCGGACGTGTAAACATATCCAATCGAGGTGATGCAGAAATAGAAGTGCTTACCACCGGGGGACAATTGCTTATAAAAGTACCTACGCATGAAAATCAAATAAACCTCGAAGAGCTTCCTGATGGCACTTACCTCATCAAAGTACAGACTAAGGGCCGTACTTTTTACAGGAAGGTCGTGAAGGAGTAGTATGTTCCTGCTGCCACCTTCCTCGCAACCCCAACCTACCTCATAATACCTCAACGATGTACAACCGAGCGCCTGATCATTTGCCCTTGTGCATAAAAGGTAACAAAGTAAAGACCAGCCGGATACTCTCCCATCGGGATTTTAAAAGATTTCATTCCTTTCACAATATGACCATCGTATACGCACAGACCTGATGACGAGTAAACTCTTATTGGCCCGTCTTCAATTAAAGGCTGATCAAATACAAGCATTACATCACCTTCGGTAGGGTTTGGATAAATCTTAAATTGATCATACCGGTTATCGTTCATACCGGTAACCGCAGCATTGGGTGGCATTATTTTAATTTGTTTGTATGCACCCTGATAAATCTCCTTTGTTCGTGTCCGGGATAAATGGGTGTCATGAACATAAGCAACAATCAAGAAAGTATCAGTCGGATTATAAGTAAAATCAGGGCTCCAATATTCAGTAACTGTTTCTGTACGAGATAAATCATTTGGCAACCAATCATTATAGATATATGTCCCTGAAGCATCCGGCAAAAGTTTTCTTAGTACATTATGAAAAGTTCTTCCATTGGCTTCGAAACTCTTTTGTAGTATGCCTATTTCCAGCACAAGCGGAGAAAAAATGGTATCAACAGTTGGATTCTTTACAATTTCAACATCAATTTTCAGGCCTTCCCCTTCCCTGCCCTGGTTGGCACCGTCCGTTACTACGGTATCTGAAATAATCAAATTAAATGGTGCATCAATAATGGTCCGTTTTGCATACTCATCCTTTCCCCATTCGTCTTCACTGAAAGGGTCGTTTCTATACTTCACGCCAAATATACCGTCCATTACAGTTCTTGGAACATCATTTACACCATACTCAAGAGCATGCGCACTTTGATCAGACTTGTTGAGCAAATAAACCGGATCCGAAGCGGGATATGAGGTATGGTATTCAATTTTCACTGATTCAAGAGGGCGTGCATTGGCAAAATCATCTATGTAGTTATTTTCTGCTTCATTACCCTCCGCTCCCACGTTGGTGAAATGTTCAAGAACGATCATTCTGTTTCTCTCCCTGATGGCAAAATTATCAAAAGCAAACCCATCATAATTATTTTCTCTTCCCTCACCAAGTTGAAGACTTGCAAATGCTATTCTAAACCTTACCGGTTTACCTCCAGCTTTTTCTTTTACAGCATCTAAAGAAATCCGGGCTTTTTTCCACTCTTCGGTTCCCCCTTCCCAACCAATGGTTTGCCCTCCGGGCGATGCAGCTATACCGGCAGAATTAAACCAGTTAATTCCTCCTTCTATTTCTCCTAGTGTCTGCCATTGAACCTCCTCACTGGCCACCGCATTATCGCTTATAGTATATTGCAAGGTAGTACCCTCAAACTTGTCCGTAAAATGCCTGATATCCACATCGATTTTAGGCTTATCCCATATGTCAAGGTTAAAACACGGACTTTCAACCCATGAGTCTTCATTATCATTGAATACACCTGTGATATCGTTGGCTGTAACCCATGCAGGGCTATTGTTGATTTCGGTGATCTGCCAACTACTATTGGTTGCCAATCCATTTGCATTATCATTTTCCCTGGTTGATATCCAGCCTCCACCATCAAGATTGAATGTTTCCAGATAAACCTTATTATTAACAGCTGCGTCCATTATTTCATATACCGATACGAACTGGCTTAAGGTATCTGCACAGCCGAGTGCTGTTTCCACGACCAGCGCAGCTTCATAGACACCTCCTCCGGGAAATTCGTGACTCACAAGATGACCATCTACCTGAGCTAAACTATCAGGATCATGAAAATTCCAATAAACGTTCTGAATACTATCTCTAAGTGCCGAGCCTCCCAATGATTTAGAGCTGTTAAAGGTCACCCTGTTATCCTCGGAGCAATTGCTGAAAAAAGTAAAATTCGCCTGGGGAAACTCTCCAACACGAATAGAAACAGCCGTCGCAGGACCTATACATCCAATATCCGCATTGCGGGGCCTTACTGAAAAATCAAAGACATCAGGAAATGAAGTATTAACCCCCGGATCAAGACTATCGGCTACTGCCAATAAGAACCCCTGACTATTATACCAGGTAATATCCACTGTATCGGGCTTGTCAATCTTTATAAAACCTACATCATCTCCCATACAAAAATCAAACTGTAATGGATCTGCTGAAAGTGGCGCAGGTAATGGCACTACCCTTATAGTATCTGTCATCTCAGCAACACAGCCAAACTCACTTACATACTCATAAACAATAACATAACCTTTATCATTATTATAGGTGAGGATGTTTTCCGCAGGGGTTCCGTTAGGCGCATCAGCAGAGTTAAAAAAGAAGGTTAAGTCTGTTAAAGGTACTGCATTGTTAACATCAGGAGCAGGCTGATCAAGATCTAGAATACTAAAAGTCTTTACCACATCATTAGTACCTAGGGGGTTACCAACGATTTTAATAGAAGAAGCATCTTCACAATAGCTTTCTTCCAAAGGCAGCTCTCCCGCCAATACAATTTCCAAATCCGGAATACCCTGTACATCAATTGTTTGTTCAACACTCTGAACAATTGCATTATTATCTTCGTAGGTTATATTCATTACTACTTCTTCCCCTACTTGCAAGGCATTACGAACCATATCAGGGTCAATGAAATAACCACTCGAAAGACCTCCGTTATAATCTGAATTCAAACTTCCTGTAAGAATATTTGGTGTTGAAGTAATGCTCATTAAATCGCCCTCTACACCCTCTCCTAACCACCCAATCGGAATAAGATTAACGGCATCATAGCAAATCCCATTATTTTGAAGTCCTAAAATCTGAGTTCTTGAGTTATCAAAAACCTCAAAGGTAAATACAACATCAGGTTTACAAGGTTGATCATTATAAAAAGTTATTTCATAAAGTCCGGGTTTCTTGCCTACATTATTTGTTAGAAATTCATCACCATTTTGTACTCCGATTCCTGAGAATGAGCCGGTCTGATCGGCAGAAAGTCCCATCCCGACAGAAGTAACCGGGATAGCAAATGTCTGTCCGTCCTGAACGGTACTCGTTTGATTAGTCACAAGATCAGTCAGGGTAATGACAGGCGGTGTGCTTGAAGTAACCGTAACGGTAATGCTGGCACTGGTTCCGACACAGGTGGTATTACTACCCGAAGAAACGGCGTAGATCTTATCACCATCTTGCAGGCTTGAAGATGCAAATGTTGTTCCTGTACCCAGTACAGTCGCACTCCCTTCCTTGTAAAATTTATATGGATCAGTGCCTCCTGATGGAGTAAAAATTACTTCATCTCCGCCACATATAGTAACTGATGAGGCATTTCCTGCACCATTATGACTTAGGCTTACTGTTTCATTAGCTCTAACAGTGATAAAACCTACCACATCGTTAACAGAAAGACCCGGGTATGAGAAGTCAACATTAGCCAAAGTAATATTATAGGTACCCGGAGCAACATTACCGGCAACATTCACTTTTATTCCTGATAGTTTAATAATATCTAAATAGTCAGCACCTGAAACATCGCCATGTTCAAAACCAATAAACAGAACATCAACTCCACCAAAATTTTCATAGCCAAAAGAAGTATTATCAACTACAATATCCGAATCATTACCATTGTTAACAGTAATACTACCACCGCCGGAATCAAAACTGAACCCACTAGGCAGGGTCAACTTCAAATCCTGATGCGAATTTTGCCCGTTTTCATCATAAAAATTTCCCTCAAACCCTTCACGAATAATAATGGTAGCTAAATTAGCAGTTCCTCCAACACACACCTTGTTAGAAGCGGTAATGTTATCTATGCTTGACAAACCTCCGGTAGTAAAATTAAGCGTAAAAATTCCACTAGGCTCATTTGAGTTATTTTCAACCGAATCAACAGTTATGCTATAATTGGAATTTGGAGAGAGGAGATCATTAAAACTAATTGTAAATTTCCTTTTAGGCGGGTTAATTGTTACATCAAACCCTGTATTAATAACTTGCCCGTTAAGTGTGACAGAAATCAGATTATCGGCATTGTTATCATTAATTGCGCTATCATCCAAGTTTCTCAGAAACTGATCATAAGGTATGGCAATTTCATTGTGCCTTACAGGTATTTTTGTTCCCTCTAAAGGCTCTGTTGCCGTGGAATCCACTTTAGGAGCGGTGGAAAAAACTTTCACAGAGAATAAAAAACAAAAGCTTATGAGCAGTAAGAATTTTGCCATGATTTTAATCTTTAATTAGCCTAACACTGGTAGCTATCTTTCCTGAAAGGAAATAATTATCAATGGCATCAGAAGAAGATATCTCAAAATTGCTCATTTCGGTCTGCTCATTCACATTAACTTCTGAAGACCAATAATTGCCATAGCCCCCTAATGTACCAAAGGTACCATTATCTTCCCTGTTGCCTGCTCTTTGTAAGCCCATAGATCCTTCTTTAAGGGATTTTCCTGCTGTAGACATACCACCTGCTGTAGATATCAGCATCTCCCAATCGGCCTGAGATGGCAATTTCCAGCCTTCGGGTGCCATTTCAGAAGCCACGTACCAGGTATATAGCCTGCCGTGGGTATCACAGTTAACAGCCACATCTTCAGGGCACCATGATGATGTTGAATCAGAAGCATTGGTATTAAGGTTAAAGTTTTCTCCCAACCATATCTGATCTCCCATTTTAACTACATTATATATTTGTCCGTCACGATCGTCAGTGAAGGTTTTCAGAACTGCGGCCGTAATGTTAGCGCTAGCCTCACATCCGTTTGCATCTTTTACCTTAACTGAGTGATCTATAGCATCTACATCAAAACTACTGGCAGATTGAAAACTGCCATCATCAAGAGCATATTCGTAAGGAGCAGTTCCTCCGTTAACTTCAGTTTCGATGCTGTAACCTCCTGAAGTAAGGGTAAGCGTCAACTCAGTGCAATTGTACACTTCAAAGCTTACAGAACTTGTTACGGGATTCAACTCATTAACAGATACTGTTATTTTCCCAGTTGTAGCATTAACAGGTACCGTGGTCTTAATTTCGGTAGCAGTCGATGAAGTTACAGAAGCTTGTACTCCATTGAAACTTACTATATTGTCAGGCGCTGTAGTGCTGAAATTTGTACCTTTAATCGTTACAACATCGCCTACCTCACCCTTAACGGGGTCAATACCGGTAATCGTCGCCTGAGCTGGCCCGCCATCGCCATCATCATCACTACATGAAGAAGAAACTGCCATTATAGTAAGTAAGATTAAAGCCAGTAATGATTTTTTAGTTGGTTCGGAGAAGTAAATTTTCATGGTTTTTAGTTGGTTTCTTAGCAAAAAAGCAAATGTAATAATTTTATTATATAATTTACTTCCATGTAAGAGTATCAGCAGTATGTTACTATTTTATAAGTCTTATCTTTCAAAATAAGACACTTGTACCAAAGCTACAATTCCTGACGCAAACCAATATATTCAATAATTAATGTACTAAAAACCAGAACAATAAGCAAATTAGACGGCGACTTAGCGAGATAATATTATATTAATATTATTGATAAAAATATAACCATAATATAAATTTCGATATCATACACATATTGATTTCTACCATGCTCAGTACTTTCATAAATTAATCCTGGGCTGCAAAAACCTTTTTCAACAATTCGGTAGTTCTTGCAACAGGGTCCTGGCGGATTTTTTCCTCCTCTTGGGCAACAAGGTAGAAAAGCCCCTCTATGGCCCTATCCGTAGCGTAATCATCCAGATCAGGATTTACTTTTTCAACAAAAGGAATTTTGTTGTAGGTCGTTACTATATCTCCATAATATTTGGTAGCATTTACCTTATCGAGAGAGCTTTTAATTACGGGCTTAAACTTAGATTTTAATTGTGCTGAGGTAGTCTTTATAAGGTATTGGGTTGCAGCATTATCGTCCCCTTTCAATATTCCCCAGGCATCCTGGATGGTCATTGACTTTATTGCATTTATGAAAATTGGCTTTGCCTCTTTTGCTGCATCCTCAGCGCCCCTGTTAAGGGTCATCACAAACTTGTCTACTTCATTGCCCAAGCCTATCTGTCTTAGCTTTTCTTCAACACGCTGCACATCAGGAGGAAAAGGTATCTTTATCTTGGGGTTTTTAAAATAGCCATCAATTTTAGATGCTTCCGCAGATCCGGTAGATATACCCTTTATCAAAGCTTCCTTGAGTCCCGCTACAACTTGCTCCGTAGACAGTGACTCTTCACCAATGGCCTTGTTAATATCACCAATGGTTTTATTAATCTGGGTTGTAGTACAAGCCGCCAACACAATCACCAGAGATGCAACAGTCAGTATTTTTTTCAATGTATTTTTTATTAATTTCAAACTAATTTAAGAAAAGATCCCTTCTAATAAAACGGGGATCAGCAATACTAATCTCTGTTTTTATTGCCCACGAAATCTCAATTTCACTCCATGACTCATTTTACTTACTTTAGCAAACAAATACGTAAATACCCGTTAAACACTTTATGAGCAAATCGAAGGCTGAAATACTGACTATAGGAGATGAGATACTTTATGGCCAACTGCAGGACACAAATTCGCAATGGATGAGTGCAGAACTTGATAAAGTTGGGATAAAAACTATTCGGAAGAGTACAGTAGGTGATTCAAGAGAAGACATTTTGGTCGCATTTAAAGAGGCCGAGGAGCGTGCCGATATCATACTGATCACAGGTGGTCTTGGCCCTACAAATGACGATCTTACGAAACCTTGCCTGGCAGAGTATTTTGGTTGCGAAATAACTATGAACGAAGCGGCGCTTCAGGAGGTCTCTAATCTTTTTGCAAGCAAAGGGCTTGAATTAACGGAGGTCAACCGCTTACAAGCTGCACTACCTGTATGCTGCGATATGGTAAGCAATAAACTCGGCACCGCACCGGGAATGTGGTTTGAAAGAAATGGAAAAGTTTTCGTTTCTATGCCTGGTGTACCTCATGAAATGAAGAAAATGATGATTGACACAGTTATTCCTCAGCTTCAACAAATCTTTCAAACGGATGTAATATTCCATAAAATAATCAAAACCATCGGAATTGGGGAATCGTGGCTAGCCGAAATGATCAGGGACTGGGAAAACAATCTGCCTGATCATATTAAGCTGGCATACCTGCCCAGCATGGGACAGGTAAAGCTCCGGCTCACTGCAGTTGGGGATAATCTTGACGAATTAAAAAGTCAGGTTGATCGATTAATTGGTGATTTACGACAGTATGCCGGTAAATACATATACGGCTATGACAGTGACCAGATAGAAGAGGTCGTGGGCAGACTGCTTTTGGAACAAAATAAAACGATTGCTTTGGCAGAAAGCTGTACCGGAGGCTATGTATCTCACAAAATTACTAGCATCTCCGGCAGTTCTAAATATTATCAAGGCTCTGTCATCCCCTATCACAACAGTTTAAAAATTGATATTTTAGGGGTAAGTGAGCAGACATTACTGGACCATGGTGCAGTAAGTGAGCAGACCGTATATGAAATGGCTAACCTGGTAAGAAAAAAGTTTAATGCAGACATCGGTGTTGCTACAAGTGGAATAGCAGGCCCTGATGGTGGCACGCCTGAGAAACCGGTCGGTACTGTTTGGATTGCTTATGCCGACGGAGAACAAACAATTACCCGTAAATTGCAGTTATGGAAAGACAGGGAAATCAATATACAGGCTACTGCTGTAGCTTTATTAAACCTTATCAGGATAAGTTTATCGAAATCGATTGAGATAAAGCAGTAAAATTCTAAATTTGCGGTTAATTTTAAGGACGGAAAGTCGAAACCTAACAAGATAAATGGCACTAGTAGAACTAATTATGCCCAAAATGGGCGAAAGTATTATGGAAGCCACCGTGCTCACATGGTTAAAGCAAGAAGGTGATACCATAGAGCAGGATGAATCTGTACTTGAAGTAGCTACAGACAAGGTAGATACCGAAGTACCCTCAACTCACGCCGGTGTGCTTAAAGAAATTTTAGCTAAGGATGGCGATGTAATTGAAGTTGGTAAACCTATTGCCATTATTTCAACTGACGGTGATGAGGCATCCACCTCGGGAACACCCACTACCAAGGAGGAGAAACCAAAACAGGCAAAACCAGAACCGGTTACCGCGGAATCTCACTCTTCAAATGGTGCTGTAAAGCTGGCCGAACCCGTTTCCGATAGATTTTATTCACCACTTGTTAAAAACATTGCAAAAGAAGAGGGTATCTCTTTGACCGAACTTGACAGAGTCCCCGGCTCCGGTAAGGAAGGAAGAGTTACGAAAAATGACATTCTTGCTTACGTCAAAACAAGGGGGTCTGAACCTGCACAAACGCAATCCCAGTCTCAACCTACAACAGAAACTACTACTTCAAGGCCTCCGCAAAAAGTTAGCGTCTCCATTAGTGCCGGCGATGAGATCATTGAAATGGATCGTATGCGTAAAATGATCGCGGAAAGAATGGTAGACTCCAAACGCATATCACCTCACGTTACTTCTTTTGTTGAGGCCGATGTAACCAATATTGTATTCTGGAGAAACAGAAAGAAAAACGAATTCAAACAAAGAGAAGGTGATAACCTTACCTTTACTCCGATATTTATCGAAGCGGTTGCCAAGGCGATCAAAGATTACCCGATGATCAATGTTCAGGTTGATGGAGATCGCATTATAAAGAAAAGGGATATCAATATAGGTATGGCGGTGGCTCTGCCTTCAGGAAACCTGATTGTACCGGTAATTAGAAATGCTGATCAGTATAATATTACAGGTCTCGCCAAGAAAGTAAATGATCTTGCCAGAAGGGCCCGTGAAAACAAGCTTACTCCGGATGAGCTATCTGGCGGCACTTTCACTATTTCAAATGTAGGTTCTTTTGGGAATGTGATGGGCACACCAATCATTATGCAACCTCAGGTGGGCATAATGGCATTAGGTGCAATTGTTAAAAAACCAGCTGTTATAGAAACTCCAAATGGAGATGCTATAGCAATAAGGCATAAAATGTTCTTATCTCACAGCTATGATCACCGCGTAGTTGACGGCTCCCTTGGTGGTATGCTGGTAAGACGGGTGGCAGATTATCTTGAGCGATTTGATATGGATACCAGCATCTAAGCTGATAACTTAACTCAATTCCAAAAATAAAACGGCTGATTCATTGAGATCGAGCCGTTTTTTATTTCCATTCATTTCATTTCAGACCTGCCTTAATCGCTTCCACATTCTTTTTTGAATTGCCAATAAAAATTTCATCGCCAATAACAAAAACAGGTCGTTTCAGAAATGTGTATTCATCCAGAATATATTGTTTATAGTCATCTTCACTCAAACTCATCTCCTTCAAATTAAGCTCTTTATACTTTCTTGCTACCCGGCTAAACAATGACTCATAAGAACCAGCAAGGGATTTCATATCTTCCAGTTGAGCGGCCGTAATTTTTTCGTGTTTTATATCCTGATACTCAAATTCATCACCTATACCCAGCTCCTTTATTATTCGCTTGCATGTGTCACATGTAGACAGGAAGTAAACTTTTTTTGTCATTAGTTTTAATTGATTTGATTCTGTTTTATTATTTCTTAGGCCTCAAGACCAGGACTGTTGAGTTGGCCTTTATTTTTTCTTCTGATAAATAGAGTGGTCTCCACTTACCCTCAATATACATTTGTGCCTGATCGTTATAATGGTTGCTGAAAGGTACGCCTGATTGTCCTGTCGGAAGTATACTCTCGCTGTTATCAATATCAGAAAAATCAATTATTCGTCTTGTAGAAGGACCGAAACTGGTATTAAACAATTTCTCCTCATTATAGGGAAACCCCAGGTTGTTTACGACCATTTCTGATCCGCCAAGATGGTAGGGACCAACATTGAATACCGACCTTAAAAGCTTAACTGCCCCCAAAGGATGGGTATGCTCCAGCGTATGAACCTGCCCCCAGGTCCAGCTATCTGGCTTAGCACCGAATCGTCCTGAAAGATAATTTATAGTTTCTTTAAAGGCAGCTGTTATAATATCTTTTCTGTCCTCTATCTCATCTTCGGTAAAGGCATCATCCCACCATGGAGAATGCACCGACGAAATAAAGACAGGAATGCTTCTTTTCATCAGGTAAGTTGACATAAAAGAGGTAAATAACTTATCCCCGCGATCCCCAAAATTTTTCTTTAAATTATCCTTCATCGCCAATTCGTAGATATTAATAACCCACGGATAAAATATGGCGGCTCCGAGAGTTTCCTTATCATGATATCCATTCCATGCGGAAAACTGCTCCAGTGCTTCTCTTTCCGTTTCGCTGAGATCAGATTGGATCAACTCGCTTACCAGGAGCTCTTTCAGCGACTGTATCCCCATATATTTAGAGTCCATAAATAAAGCCTTCAATTCACTTCTGGACATTCTTCTTTCACTCTCCAGCACTTCTACTATTCTGGCGGCACGGGTATCTGGCAGATAATAGCCGGGGTACAATACCGTTCTGCCCTTGATATTCATTACTGATTGATTATTAGCACTATACACATAGCCCCATGATGGGTTCTCTGCCTGAGGATTCGCCTCAAAACTATAATAGCCCAGAGGATCATCCTTTCCCGTGGCTCCGTCAAGAATAGTTTTTGAGTTTACATGGGCAGGACGTTTGGGTAACTTCCCGACTGCCCACCAGGCTATATTGCCTTTGGCATCTCCATACATCAAATTGAGTCCCGGTGCGTGAATCTTTGAGCCCGCGGCACGCATATCATTTATATTTTTGGCTATTGCCATTTCATGAGCTGCATCCAACAGGTGATTAGGAAACTGATAATAGACCCACCACATGGCAATCGGTTCATCCTTGGAAACACCATCTACTACGTCATTGATTACAGGACCATGCCTCGTGCTTCTTACTTCAATTTCCACATCGGCCGAGTCCTTTATGGATATGTACTCCTTACGTACTTCAAAATCCTCCCAATGATCTATGACCCAATACTGGCTACTTTTTTCTTTATTTACCCGTTCGCGGTAAAAATCCATGTCGTCATTTTCAAACATAGTTAAACCATTGGCGACAAGGTCATTATGTATAAGAAAGGCAAAAGGCACGCCTGCAATGTGATAACCAAAATAATTAACATCTGGTGTTGAAAGGTGAGCTTCGTACCATACTGCCGGTTGCGAAAAACCTATATGTGGATCATTGCTGAGCACCACCCTTCCTGTTTCTGATTTTTCAGGAGAAAGCACCCAACTATTACTCCCTATGAATGGCATTAAAGGCATTTGATTCAACACATCATTTACATGTTCTGCTATGGCTATGTAATCAGAACCTCGTGAATAGCTTTTTATTTTTTCAGAGCTGACAGTGGGATCAAGATCAAAGGCTTTAAGGTATGATGTCCCCATGCCCGCAAATTCTGTAACTACAGGGTCTGTCTTCTGGGCATTGGCAAAACTGAAAGACATATAACCAGTGATATTATAGATGTCTTCCAGTGTAAATGGTATCTTATCGATACCCAAAAGCGTGAATTCTACCGGCGTTTTTCCTTCTATAAGAAACTCATTAACGCCTTCAAGGTACGCTTCGGCAAGGGGTAGTATCCTGGCTTTTCTTTCTCTAAGCTCGGCAACATTTTTCTTTGAATACTCATGGATCCCAACCGTACGAAAGAATTTATCTGTTTCAAGCAATTTTTTACCAAAAATCTCGGCTAACCGCCCGGAAGCTATTCTCCTCATTAACTCCATTTGCCAAAGCCTGTCCTGAGCATGTACATAGCCCAGAGCTCTATAAGCATCCAGATTATTGCGTGCGTAAATATGTGGCGTTCCATAAGTATCAAAATGAACCCTAACTGTTTTTTCCAACCCCTCAAACTCATACTCTCCCTGATACTCCGGTTTTTGATAATTAACATAAAACAAAAGAAAAACCGCAATAAGAACTGCTATGGTGGCGAGTACGCCAAAAATATATTTTATTACTTTCATAATACTCGATTAAGAGCCACCAATATACAAATTTCCACAAACCGGCCGCAACCTGACCGCTATTAAGAATGTTGATTTGTTTTTGATAGACGCTATGTATATTTTTATCGTGATGACAAAAGTAATATCATTTATCAGTCGAAAAGGGGGCACAGGTAAAACCACCAATGCTATCAATTTATCCACAATGCTCCATAGTCTTGGCCACCGAATAGCACTTGTAGAAACGGACACAAATTACACTTTGAACACCTTGCGTAAAATGGAAGTCTACAAAGCTGGTGCAAAAGAAAAATCACTATTTGAGCTTATGGGTTCTGAGGATGACAGGATCGCCGAAGAAATCGAAAGCTTGCAGTCCAGGAACGACTTTGACTATATTGTAGTAGATAGTGCAGGAAAGCCAACCGATCAGGGTATTAAAAAGCTTTGCCTGGTAAGTGACGCTGTGATAGTGCCTACAAGCCTAACTCAAAATGACCTTTTGGTAACCTACCAGACTGTGGCTGACCTCTCTCCAGCAAAAGAGCTAAACAAGGAACTAAAGATAATGGTACTCCCCAACCGGATACACAGCCTTACAAAGCATAAGACCATACAAGAAGCTATGAGCAATCTGGATGCCCTCATATTAGAAACGGCTGTTCCTCAAAAGAACCTTTTTGTCAATTTTAGCACAATTTTGGCAGAAAAAGAGTACCTTGAAATAGCTAAGGCAATTATAAAAGAACTATAAAAATGGCTAAGAGAAAAAACCCTTTGAAGGACATCGACGCTTTTCTCAAACAGGAGTCCACTTCCTTTGTCGATCCGAAAAAAATAAGTCCGAAAAAAGAAAAAATACAGTCTGACTCTGAGGATGCTACATCTCTTACCGTCGAAGATGCTTCAAAGGCAAAAAAGGAACAAATATCAAAAGAAGATATCATCGCGGAACTTCATACTCTGGCTAATAAAGAAGGAGACGCATTCAGGGGTGAATTTTATAACATTATTCGTGAGACACTGGAAGGTCTGGGTTATTCTACCGCCGAAGACAAAATGCTCATCAATACAATTCTCTACATTAATGACAAAGCCAATTGGAAAGAGAACATAAAGAGCTATTGGCAAAACAAATAATCATCTTCATTCTCATTTCTACAATTCCGAAAATTTAATCGGGATAGGAATTGCAAGTGCTATTAATCCTCTATTTTAGCAGATCAATTCACGTTTTTAACGTTAATCTAAGAAACCTAAAATCAATATTTATATGAAATTTGGAACCAAAGCCATACATGCTGGAGTTGAGCCGGATCCTACAACAGGTGCCATTATGACACCAGTCTATCAAACCTCCACTTATGTTCAATCCTCTCCCGGTGCTCACAAAGGCTATGAGTATTCTAGAACACAAAACCCAACACGCGATGCTTTGCAAAAAAGCCTGGCAGAGTTGGAAAACGGAAAATACGGCTTATGTTTTTCCTCCGGTTTGGCTGCCATTGATGCTGTTATAAAATTATTAAACCCGGGTGATGAGGTAGTGGCTGCCAATGACCTCTATGGAGGAACCTATAGGCTATTCACAAAAATATTCTCAAAGTACGGTATCAAATTCCACTTTGTAGGAATGGAGAATATCGGTGACATTGAGAAGCATATCAACACCAATACAAAGCTGATCTGGCTGGAGACTCCCACCAACCCGATGATGAATATAATCGATATCAAAGGAGCAGCGGAGATAGCAAAAAAACATAACATACTGCTGGCTGTTGACAATACGTTTGCTACGCCTTACCTGCAAAACCCGCTGGACTTTGGGGCAGACATTATCATGCACTCTGTTACAAAGTACCTGGGTGGTCATTCAGATGTGGTAATGGGTGCACTTGTAGTTAAAGATCAGAAGTTAAATGACGACCTTGCCTTTATCCAGAATAGCAGCGGAGCAACCCCGGGACCACAAGACTGCTTTCTCGTACTGAGAGGTATAAAAACCTTACACTTAAGGATGCAAAGGCATTCGGAAAATGGTCGTAAGATCGCGGAATTCCTTAAAGACCATCCACGTGTAGATAAGCTTTACTGGCCAGGCCTGGAAAATCACCCTAACCATCAGATTGCAAAAGAACAGATGCGTGATTTTGGAGGAATGATCTCTTTCACACTAAAAGGAGACAGTAAAGATGAGGCATTTAAAATTCTTGAAAGCTTCCATTATTTTTCCCTTGCGGAATCGTTAGGCGGCGTAGAGTCTCTTGTTAACCACCCTGCCTCCATGACGCATGCCAGCATTCCAAGAGAGGAAAGAATCAAAATCGGGTTATTGGATTCGTTAATCAGGTTAAGTGTAGGTATTGAAGATGCTGAGGATCTGATTTCTGATCTTAAAGCAGCCCTGGAAAAATAGCATATAGAACTCCCTGGTTTATATAAAAAGAATCAGGGAGTCTTTGTCATATCTCTGGTTTAAATAACCTTATTTAAACAATTACTTCCAATATTATCATACAGACTAAATAAAAGGTAAAAAGCCGCCTAAGTAATACTTAGGCGGCTTTTTATTTCGATCATAACTCTCTTATTGTGGTGTTAAAACAGTCGTAGCAACATCACCAAAAGAATTTTCCCAACTGTAAGTTATGACACCGGTGCCAGAATCATAAGAAGAGCCCGTATCAACAACAGTCGCATCAAAAGCATCAAGGAAAGTAACTAAAGTCAGTCCCTGCGCCTCAGTACAAAAGTTAATGGTTGCGGGTGTTTTGAAGGTATAATTATAGCATACACCATACCATTCTATATAAACCCCAGCAAAAGCATCGTCAATAGTATAGTTACCATTACCTGAAGCAGTTAATGTAACTGTTCCTGCAAAACCTGCTAAAGGATTATTAGCAGGACACCCATCAGTGGAAGAACCAGAACTTACTGCATCATATGTTCCTGAAATATTAGGAGCAGAACAGCCAATGATTGTAACCTGCACTCTTTTTTCGGTAGAATGGAAATCATTATCAGTAACAGTTACAACGATATCTACAACACCTCTTTTTGAATTAGGCGCCTCAAATGTAACTGGAATTGAAGATAACGTACCCTCAATTAAAGAGTCTAAAGCACTTTGCTCATAAGTTAGCTCTCCCAACTCATCGCCACTATCATCTTCCGTCGTTAATACTATGGATTCAATATCACATTCAGTGGTACTATTAACCTCTAAATTAAAATCAATTTCTCCTCCAAGAGTAGTTGCGAATTCATCTATATCGATAGTAAAGTCAGGTGCATCACAAATGTAATCAATTACTACTTCTTCAGTAACCTCGGTACTCCTATCTTGAAGCACATCTGTAACCCTCACAAGTACCTCAGCAACACCCACTTCTTCTTCAGGAGCGTAATACATTCCATTAATAGTAGCAGATTCTTGCCCCGCAGCATTTGCCAAATCTTCTTCAGATAGGGAAATAGTCCCTTTGTCTACAAAGGCTAAGACTTGACCAATTCCTGCTGGTGCGCTTGTGACAGTGATTGTCACACTGGTTGAATCATTATGAAGCACCGTATCCGCTCCCATGGTAACGGTAAAAGAAGGGGCATCAAACGCGTATTCCCCAACCAACGTGAATACCTCATCAAAACGTTTACTTGCATCTTTCCCCTTATTATCAAGCTGATCATCCCAAACAGAAACCGTAACTTCATATTCACCTATTGCATCGTAAGGAGCTGTATATGTAACCTCGACAGTACCTGCTGTTTGCCCTCTAAGGCTAGTAATATTACTAGTAAAGATAGACTCATCAGAGGGTCCGCTAACACTTATAGAATCTATACCAGCTGGCGCATCCGACACCACCAATGTGAATTTTACTGTTTCTCCTCCTGTTATTGTATCCGCACTTTGCGTTGCCGTAAGTGCAGGTGCATCAAGTAACCTTGGCGGGTTTGCATCTTCGTAGTCATCTACACAAGAAGCTAGCATAAGGATCAAACCCAGTGTGTATAAAAATAAATTCTTCATAATATATCTTTTAATGTATAAAATCACAACTTTAATCCTGAGGAGTATATGTTACATCTCCATAAATGTCATTAAAGCTATTATACCAATTCATGGTGATGACACCTGTAGTAGAGTTATAAGTTCCTCCACCATCATCAACAGCTCCACCAAACCCAAACGACCCTACAGGTTGCATAATAATAGCTCCGCAAATATCAAAGAAATCTGCAGGACCACCTTCAGTTGCCGTAATATCCGGTCTGCCCCACCAGCCAGCATCGTGGCTAGATACTCTATAGCGGAACGGTTCGGGTCCCACCCATGTGATTGTTACATCTTCTCTTGTACTAGTTGTTGGCAAGCCAAACGGAGGATTACCAGCTGAATTATAGGTTACTATTGAAGCTGTATAAACACCCTCAATTTCATCAACTGGAGACGGACATCCGGCGTATGCAGTAAATGTACTGGTAAAACTAGAAGTATTTGAAGAGTTAACTATGTTAGGAGTAACATTAAGATTACCATCCACAGTTTCACTCGGATAAACTATACCATTATCCAGAGTAGTAAAGTTGTTAAAAACAAAGGCATCACCACCTGCAATATCTGCTAAATCAATACCAAATGCCGTTGCCAAATCCTGAGAAGTAACAGATTCTCCTATTAATGCGCCATTGGCAGCATCAATATCAGCTTGCGTATAGGTTTTAACTACGGTTGTATCCACAGGAGTTCCTCCTGTACTATAAATAACCTGTAATTCTATAGTCCTCAAGTTCTTGCTCTCAGAAAATAGATCATAGGCTATTTTAGTATTATTTATATCTCCTATATTAATAAAAGAATTTTCCGGATCTACGTTGATCCTCACATTAGGACCTTCTCCAAAATCTTTGGGTATCCTAAGTGTGTCCTCATCCTCACAGGCTGTAAAAATGAAGGCAACAACTATTATGCATATATACTTATATAAATTCTTCATGTCTCTATTGTTAATATTAATTAATTATCCCAGAAAACTTTATCCAAAGCTATAATTCTTTGAGAAGGCGAATTGGGATTCAAAGCAAGATTGTCTGTATCATATGGAAAAGAAACAGGAAAATCCCTTGTTTGAACTGTAACAGATAAAGCATCAGTATTACCATTATGCAACCTGGGGAAACCTGTTCTTCTGTAATCAGCATACGACGTCAAAGAATTACCATAACTGGCTATCCACTTTTGGGTCATTATAACTTCCATTCCATCTCCTGAATCATATGAAGCCAACACTGCCCCTTTATAAGCGTCTCTGTCTGCATCAGAAATTGCAGGAGCTCCTGCAATGGCAGCATACTCATTTACTTTTGCAAATGAAGCATCTATGGCATCAGCCAAAAGGGTTCTAGCATCCTCTGAGGTTACTCCTGCTTCCGCTAATTCCGCTCTGATATAAAGAGTTTCATAATAGTTAAGCAAACGCTGCGGAATAGTTGGGTTTCCACTGACCTGCCCGTCTAATAAGGTTGAAGCATTAGATGCAATTCCACCCTCTCCATCATCATATCTGCCTCCTAGAGGATATAAACCTGCAATTGTTTGACTTCTTCCCTGATCAAACCCCTCGTTCGGGTCAATATTAAAAGAGTATGAATAAATGGATAAAAAAGAGGTCCCTGCATCAGAAGGACAGTAAGCACAAGGATTTTCCGCATCTCCATCGTCAGAACCTGAGGGCAATTGATTAAAGAAATAGTATGGTATTCTAGGATCTTGTACACCAAAATTTATACCTCCGTGTCCGAACGTATCCTGCCCTCTCATTATTTCAAAGAAATATGGATCTATATAGAAGAAAGACCCTCCAGCTGACCACTCTTGCACATAGCCAGGGTTTCTGTTTTCAGGAGCAAACGACGAACCGTAGTCCAATTCCAAATCATTACTTCCATCGTTTGCCAAGAAATTATCTGCTGTAATTAAGCTATTCACCTCTGTACTTACATCCTGTATCAATCGGACATTATTATACAACTTTAATTTCAAGCTATTAGCAACCTGAATCCAGTTCGTTGAAAATAAATCACCGTTAGGAGTTCCTCCTTTATTAATATTTGCAACTCCCTCATCTATCATGGGAAATAAAGCCGCATAAACAGAAGCACCATCATCATAAGCAGGAGCAATATTATCAGAACCTAAGTTAGCCTCTGAAAAAGGTATATCTCCCCACACATCAACCATAGTTGCAAGTATGTAAGCTTTTAATATTTGAGCCACACCTACATTTGCCCATCTTTCTTCCTCTGTACCTTGTTCAATAACAATATTTAGGTCTGTCAGAGCTCCAGCATATAAACTAGTCCATGAAATTACAATAGGGAAATCCCCTCCTGTTAAACCATAATCATTTATCGCTCCTCTTTGGACATAATGATGCATAACGGTTCCCGCATGACCACTGAGCCCATCTGTTCCATTTCCAAAGCATTCTGCCATGTTCACCTGAGCAGATGAAAGAAGCTGACTAACAGGAACACTTGTAGGGTTATTCGGATCCTCATTGATATCCAAAAAGTCTTTTTCACATCCCATCAATAACAATGCTGAAAGCAACACTGTCATTAATCTATATATATATATATGTTTTTTCATTAGAATTTTCTTTAAAAGGTTACGCTTAACTTAACTCCGTATCTTCTAGTTGAAGGTTGCGCTGTAAACTCAAACCCCTGAGCATTAGAGGCTCCGAATGTGCTAACTTCAGGGTCAAAGTTTGAAGCTTCAGGGAAATTAGGTGCATTAAACCAAAGATTTCTACCGGTAAAGCCTATAGATGCAGAACCAAAAGGTGTTTTACTTAATAAAGCCTTTGGAAACTGATAAGATAACGTTACTTCTCTTAATCTAATAACGGTAGCATCCCAGACGGAAAACTCTTCCAAACCATTAATTGCAAAGGTATTACCAAAATATAGTGAGTTAACTTCAATCATAGTTTGATTAGGGATTTTGTTGCCGCCTTCATCTCGTAATGGTTCTCCTGTTTGTGGATTTCCATATACACCAGGAATGATTTTGTTAACCTCCCTATCCTCAGTGTCTGCTGTTACACCTCTTCCCAGCATAGATAGATTTGTCACGGAATACAGATCTCCTCCTTGTCTCCAATCAATTACTGCAGATAAAGTAATTCCTTTCCATCTAAATGTATTAGTGAGTCCTACTATGAAATCAGGGTTTGGATTACCAATTATTCCGGGGGTTAAATCGCTTATCAATTGACCATTTGTAGGGTCAATTAATAAATTACCCTCATCATCACGTGCTGCTGTTGACCCTCTAAGCAAACCATACTCCTGACCAACTATATGAACAGCCTGAATAGAGCCGGTAAATGTATTTCTTAGTACAACTTCATCGGTACCTTCAGTTAGCTCTTCAACAACATTTCTATTATGAGTAAATGTACCATATATATTCCAGGTGAAGCCATTCTCTAAAGAAACAGGTGTAAGATCTAAACCTAATTCAATACCCTTATTACTCACTTTACCAATATTAGTATAGAATGAAGTAAAGCCAGTCTCAGACGGAATTGCCAATGGAACAATTTGGTCAACACTATTTCGCTCATATACTGAGACATCTATGCCAACCTTATTGTTTAATAATTGCATATTAAGACCCACTTCAACCTCTTGAGTGTTTTCAGGCTTTAACCCGGGATCCCTTGCAGTATTTGAAAGAGTTGCTCCAGCCGTTCCTATAAACGGCATTGCAGTTGCACCGGTAGCAGTGATACCATTTGCATTAGTTAAATAAACCGGTACTATTTGGTATGGATCTGTGTCCGATCCGACTTCGGCATATGAAGCCCTGATTTTAGCAAAATTTAAAATATTAGAATTGATATCAAGTGCATCGGTTATAAGAAAAGATAAACTTGCCGCAGGGTAGAAAAAGCTTCTGTTATCCTCAGGTAAAGTTGAACTCCAATCATTACGACCAGTCAAGTTCAAAAACACATAATCTTTGTAACCAAAGGTCACGTCACCAAAGACACCATATAGTCTTCTTTTTTCAAAATCTCCACCAAAAGGAACAACTGCATTAGTATTGTCGATATCATCTATATCAAATGCTACATAACCAGTTCCTTGAAAGGCTTGGGCATCAGTCACTCTTTGGTTAACATTGTGACCGACTAAACCTCTAAAACTAACATCTTCATTGATATCTTTTGTAACGGAAACGATCAGGTTAGACTCCACTTCCTGATACCTGACATCATAATCTAAAATCTGTCCAGAACCTCCTGCACCTCTAGACCCTGGTCTGAAGTATTCGCTTTGTCTTTGTGTATAACCGTTGAGACCAATTTTATAAGAAACATTCAACCAGTCTTTAATATCATAACCAATATTAAATGCAGCACCAAAGTTATCCGTATTTGAATCAATACCTGCATTTTCTACAGACCACAAGGGGTTATCCGCTTGAGAAGTAGCTATAAAAAATTGGCTAGAGTTATTTAGAGGGTTTTGGTATGGCTGTCCATGTAAATCCCAGTTTCGTCCTAAATAAAGAGTTCTACCAAAAGCAGATCCATTGCCAATGGCATTGTTGGCACCTCCCTGAAATGAATGTTGCACAGAATTGGTGTATCTTAAATTTGCACCAACATTAAAACCATTGTCTAATTGTGCCTGTCCACCAATACTAATACTGGTTCTGTCAAAGCTTGCTTCAGGAACAATACCATCATGATTAGTTCGTGACAATACTGCAGTCAGAGCAGCTTTTTCATTACCCGCAGAAATACTCACTGAGTTTTCAAAAAGACTTCCTGTTTGAAAGAAATCCTTAACATTATCAAGATAAGCACGATATGGAACATTTGTTCCCCACAATTCTTCAAATCCAATTACACCATTATACCAATGAGGAATACTATCCAGAGAAGCATAGGGTTTTGCTCCAATAAAAGGAGCGCCCCAAGAACCATTCACCTGGCTATAAGCAAAGTTTGTTCCTGTTCCATAGGTGTTTTGGTAATCTGGTAAGTTAGCAACTTTTTCTATTGCGTATGAAGTACTGTATGAAATTTCCAGCCCCTTTTTCGTGGCTGTTGCAGAACCTGACTTTGTTGTAATAACAACTACACCGTTAGCAGCTCTTGTACCATAAAGAGCTGCCGCTGCAGCACCTTTAAGTACGTTCATGGATTCAATATTATTAGGATCCAAATCCTGAATACGGCTGCCATAAGCACCACCGCCGGTAAGTTGGTTTGAACCAGCATTGGTATTATTATTCATTGGTATACCATCAACCACAAACAAGGGCTGGTTATTACCTAGCAGAGACGAGTTACCACGTATAGTAATTCTTGTGGCACTACCCGGAGCTCCACTTGACCCTGAAATATTAACACCAGCAACTTTACCTTGTAAGGCTCTTAATGGGTCTGGTTCGGAAACCTGCTGAACAGATTCTCCTTTGACGTTCTCAACGCCATAACCCAGTGCTTTGGCCTGTCTCTCAATACCAACAGCAGTAACAACAACTTCAGATAATTGCTTAACGTCCTGAGACATTTGCACATCAATTACTGAACGGGCACCCATTGCAATTTCCTCGGTTGCCAGACCAATAAAGGAGAACACCAATGTTCCCTCTCCCGAAGGGACCGAAAGTTTATAATTACCGTCGATATCGGTGACGGTACCCGTTGTTGTGCCTTTCAGCACAACGTTTACTCCGGGTAGTGCCGTGCCATCGTCGATGGACGTAACCTTACCGGATACGGTACGTTCTTGAGCCCACGATTCACTAAATGTGAATGCAAGCGTCAACATGAAACCAAGTAGTAAAAACTTCTTCATATTGTTTTGTTTAGGTTAAAATTTAAAATATATCACATCCAAACATAATATAAAATTTGGTTAGGGTAAAATATTTTATCAATATTTTACTGCAATTTGGAGTATAGACGACAGATTATTTTGCCGCAAAAAAATAGAATACCCCAAAATGGGGGAGTTTACCTTATAATACGAAACTCTATTCTTCTATTCATTTGTCTATGAAGGTCGGAATCATTAGGGAAGGCAGGTGTGGCTTGACCATATCCTTTATAGCTAAGACGTGCTTTGCTGATGTTTTTTTCAATTAAAAAATCGTAGACTGACTTTGCTCTTTTTAGTGAAAGATCAAGATTGTATTGGGCACTACCGGTATTGTCTGTATGTCCCCCTATCTCAATTCTGATGGAGGGATTTGTATTCAGAAAATTGATAAGTTTATTTAATTCTGTTTGGGATTTTGCTTTCAAAGCATAGCTATCCACATCAAAAAATATATTGTTAAGCACTGCTTTTGCACCTTCAGAGATAGGACTTAGATAAATATTCACCTCAACTGGCTTTAAATCCTCATTCAGTTGATATTCAAAAGACAAACTCTCGAATAAATAACCTGATTTGTTTACATATAGAGCATATTCAGAGCCCTCGGTGAGTACCATTAAATAATCTCCGGTAACTGAATCTGAATAAACAAATCCTTCTCTGGCTTCATTTCTAAGATCATAGAGCTCTATCCCTGCTTTCAAAGGCTTTTTGGTCACTGCATCAAAAACATGACCGGTAACATACGAAGTTCGGTATTTAACCCTGACATTTGATGGTACATTGAACTCATAAAGCTTACCTTTTTGATCCGGGTCATTGGTTATTTCATGAGAATAATATCCCCTCTCTCCATCAGAAGTTATATAAAGGGAAACCTGGTCAGCACTTGTATTAATAGGGTATCCGATATTCTTAGGCTCAGACCAGGTTTTATCAATTCGTTCTGCATAAAATATATCAAAACCACCAAACCCGGTCAATCCGTTGGAAGCGAAATACAGTGTTATGTTATTAGGATGAATAAAGGGAGAAACTTCATCATTCGGCGTATTTATAGAAGTCCCTAAATTAGCGGGACGCGACCATTGCTCTTTATCATCCAAATAAGACACCCATATGTCTCTGCCACCAACTCCGCCACCACGATTGGAAATAAAATATAGAGTACGCCCATCAGAGGACAATGAAGGCTGAGATTCCCAGGCCGATGAGTTTATATTCCCTCCCAGGTTAACAGGCACAGACCATTCGTCTCCAACCTTTTTACTTATGTATAAATCACAACTCCCATAGCCTTTTCTACCATAGCAAGATGTAAAAATAAGTACTCTGCCGTCGGCCGACAAGGTACAGGTTCCTTCATTCCATTCAGAATTAATGTTTTCTGACAAAGACTCCGGATGCATCCATCGACCATCCGCATTTTTACGGCTTATCACCAGATCTTCGTCATGATTCATGGTCGTTCCGAGACGGCGGGTGAAGATTACTGCTTTCTGATCAACCGTAACGACAGGAAAGTACTGCATGGGAAATGCGTTTACAGTATCACTGAGGGGACGTGGGTTAAACTCCGACGCCAGCTCCATATTATCAAGTGCAAATTGGGCATCGTTTTTAATTTTATTGGCATCAGCAAGTCTTCGACTATTGCGAGGATTGGCACTCAGGTACCTGTCTATATACTCTATTGACTTTTTATACTCGGCCTTTAGAAGATATAATTCCCCCAACTCAAATGCATTACCAGGCCCTGCTTTTTCACTCAAATTATCCGCTTTAAGTAATAGCTGCTCTGCTCTATCCAGCTCTCCTTTGGCTTTATAGATGATACCTAACCTAAAATAAGCTTCATGAAATTTATCATCCTTATCTATGGCTTGCTCCAATAGCTGAATGGCCATAGTGTACTGGCCTCTTACCCGGTAGTTGTCTGCCTGATAGTAATATTCGGCAGCTTTTTTTGACTTGGTGCTTAAGTTGGCTTGAGCGAATGCTAAAAAAGGAACTGTAGACAGCAGTAAAACGACAAATATTCTCATATCAGCTTTAAGATTCCTTAAACATATGAATCTGTAACGAGAAATACCAATAAGAAATTTCAGTCTAAGCTGAATGTGACGCTCTCTTTTTCGAAGCTTTTAAAGTGTTAAGTAACAAGGAAGCAATAGTCATGGGTCCTACTCCGCCCGGAACGGGGGTGATATAGCTCGCTTTGGGCGAAACTTCATCAAACTCGATATCTCCCTTTAGGTAGTAACCGCGCTCATTTTCTTCCGTTTCGATTCGGGTAATACCAACATCGACCACAACAACACCATCTTTGACCATATCACCTTTAATCAGCCCGGGCTTACCCGTGGCTACGATGAGGATATCGGCCTGGCGAGTGAACTCTTCCAGCTTTTGTGTATGGATATGACATACCGTTACCGTTGCATATTCATGGTAGGACATAATAATACTCATGGGGGCTCCTACTGTTCTGCTGTTTCCCACCATTACACAATGGCGTCCTTTAATTTCAATATTGTACCTTTTCAGAAGTTCAAGTATGCCATATGGTGTAGCTGGCATTAAACCCGGATTCTTGGAAGTAATCCTACCATAGTTAAGGTTTGTAAAACCATCAACATCTTTTTCGGGACGGATACACTCTGTTACCTTGGCCGATGAAATGTGGGCAGGAAGGGGAAGCTGAACTATTAAACCATCTATATCATCATCGTTATTTATGCGCTCTATTTCGGAAATTAGCTTGGTTTCACTAATGGTAGCCGGAAAGTTCAGGAGAGTATATTCAAAGCCTACTCTTGTGCAGGCCTTGATTTTATTATTTACATATGTCTGGCTGGCCCCATCATCACCCACAAGTATGGCTGCAAGGTGTGGCATTTTTCCTCCCACGGACACTATGGACTTGACTTCTGAGGCTATTTCATCTTTAATTTCGTTAGCTATTTTTTTACCATCAAGGATAGTGTAAGAATCTGCCATTTGTTATTAATCTAATTTAAGTACTGCCATAAACGCCTCTTGGGGTATTTCCACATTACCTACCTGGCGCATACGTTTTTTACCTTTTTTCTGTTTTTCCAAAAGTTTTCTCTTTCGGGTGATGTCACCTCCGTAACATTTGGCCAATACGTTCTTTCGCATGGCCTTCACAGTTTCCCTGGCTATAATTTTAGTACCAATAGAGGCCTGGACTGCAATTTCAAACATCTGCCGAGGTATTAGTTCTTTGAGCTTTTCACACAATCTTTTACCCCACTCGTATGCTTTATCTCTATGAACAATTGCTGACAGGGCATCTACTTTTTCACCATTAAGCATAATGTCCAGTTTAACCATTGTTGATTGCCTGAAACCTATAAGCTCATAATCCAGCGAGGCGTATCCTCTGGAAAGGGTCTTAAGCTTATCAAAGAAATCAAATACTATTTCGGAAAGTGGTAACTCAAAAGTAAGCTCTACCCTTTCAGCGGTGAGATATACCTGATTTTTTATAATACCCCTTTTCTCCATGCAGAGACCAATGATATTACCAATGAATTCGGACTTTGTGATGATCTGAGCTCGTATAAATGGTTCCTCAATGTGAGAAATGGTGTTTGGCTCCGGCATCTCGGAAGGTGCATTTATTTTTCTGATTGAGCCATCTGTCTTTACTGCATGAAATTGTACGGAAGGAACAGTGGTTATCACTGTCATATCAAACTCACGTTCAAGACGCTCCTGAACAATCTCCATATGTAACATTCCCAGGAAGCCACATCTAAAACCAAACCCAAGGGCAGCGGATGTCTCCGGCTCCCAGACCAGGGAAGCGTCATTGAGCTGTAGCTTTTCCATTGCAGCTCTTAACTCCTCAAACTCGCTGGTCTCGACAGGATATATACCGGCAAAAACCATCGGTTTAACGTTTTCAAAACCTTTAACGGCCTCGCATGGCTTATCCACATGGGTAATAGTATCCCCTACTTTGACCTCTTTAGCTACTTTGATACCCGAAATAATATATCCAACATTTCCGGCACTGACGGATTGTTTGGGCTGTTGCTTCAGTTTAAGCACACCAATCTCATCAGCCTCATAGGTTTTACCTGTGTGAACAAATTTAACCTTGTCTCCTTTATTAATGGTGCCGTCAAAAACCCTGAAATAAACCTCTATACCTCTGAAGGGGTTAAATACCGAATCAAAGATCATAGCCTTCAGCGGCTTATTAATATCCCCCTTTGGCGCGGGTATCCTCTTTACAACGGCCTCAAGTATTTCGCTGATACCAATTCCCTCCTTGGCACTTGCCCTGATTACATCTGAAGGGTCGCACCCGATAAGGTTCACAATCTCATCAGTAACCTCTTCGGGCATTGCACTGGGAAGGTCAATTTTATTAAGCACGGGTATGATCTCCAGGTCATGTTCGAGCGCAAGATAAAGATTTGAAATGGTCTGCGCTTCAATACCTTGTGCTGCATCAACAATTAGCAAGGCTCCTTCACAAGCAGCGATGGATCGTGATACCTCATAAGAAAAGTCCACGTGTCCCGGAGTATCTATCAGGTTAAGAATATAATCTTTCCCTTCAAATTTGTAATCCATTTGTATGGCATGACTCTTTATAGTTATACCACGTTCACGCTCCAGATCCATGTTATCCAATAACTGATCCTGCATATCTCGATCAGAAACTGTACCCGTGGACTGCAATAACCTATCTGCCAGTGTACTTTTACCGTGATCAATATGAGCTATAATGCAAAAATTCCGTATGTTATCCATCTGTTTACCCTCTCCTAAAAGATTCTTCTCCAATGCCTTTGATCTCAATCTCTACCTGTAACTGAGTTTTATAAAAATATTTGCCTAGCAGTCAGGCTGATAATTTTCATGAATTGCTCAAAAGAAAACAGCTCACTATATTACGTATATAGAGATTTTTAGCATGTGATTTTAAACTGCAAAATTAGATAATTATTACTACTTAATTAACATTGCAGAATACTAATTATTTATACTCTACTATACATGAATATTGCCGAAAATAAAAAAAGAAACAACATATCCGAATACATTATTCATATGTACCAGACGGAGGACCTGATCAGGGTGTATGACTTTGATATGGAGCAGATAAAAAAGTATGTAATAAAACATATACCAGGCGAGGAAGGTGAAAAAGAAGAGATCAGCAAATGGTATGAAGATATAATGGAAAAGATGAAAGTTGAGGGTATTGAGGAAAGGGGGCACCTGGATGAAGTGCAAAGTTATGTCACCCAGCTGTCCGGAATAATGAATGAACTTAAGGAATCGGATAAGAGCTTCCAGAAGATATATTCAGCTGCTAAACCTCATATAGAGGAAAGCATAAACTTTTCTAACGGATTCATTAAAGAGGAAGTACAAGCTTGTCTCAATGGCATTTATGGATTGCTATTAGCAAGGTTAAACGGGCGCCAAGTACCGGAAGAGGTTATGACAGGAATTAATACATTTGGAGATGTGCTTTCTTACCTGACCTACAAATACAAGCAGAAGAATTTCCTTAATGACAATTAATTCGTTTGTAAAGGATTTTTCTACAACACTTATTCGGACTTAAACACTTCGCCGCCTTTCATAACGAATATCACATTTTCCATGGTGTGAATATTGTCAAGCGGATTGTCATTGACAGCAACAATATCGGCTTTTTTACCCTCTTCTATTGATCCAAGGTCTTCGGCATTCAACATACTGGCTGCTACGCTTGTAGCTGATTTTATAGCTTCCATAGCCGGCATTCCGGCTTCGACCATATAGCCGAATTCCTTTCCATTTTCACCATGAGGAAATACGCCGGCATCAGTTCCGAATGCTATTCTAACGCCACGTTTGTATGCTTCTGCGAATGTCTTTTGTATCTGCGGACCAATGGCCAGTGCTTTTGGTACAACTACAGTAGGGTAATACCCCTCAATTTTAGCTTGTTCGGCAACAAATTTCCCAGCAGAAATGGTAGGTACATAGTACGTGCCTTTTTGTTTCATCAGATCCATAACTTCCGGGGTCATCATGGTTCCGTGCTCTATAGATGTTATGCCCGCCTCTACGGCCCGCTTCATCCCTTCGGCTCCATGAGCATGTGCTGCCGTGATCATTCCATATTCTCTGGCAGTCTCAACAATCGCCTTTAATTCATCCATTTTAAATTGAGGCCCTGAGCCGTCTTTGGCCACGCTCAATACTCCTCCGGTAGCTGTTATTTTAATAACATCAGCACCATTCTTATATTGCTGTCTTACTGCTTTTCTTGCTTCATCTTCTCCATTGATCACGCCCTGGCTTGGCCCCGGGTCTCCCATTAAGTCATGCTTATAACCATTTGTAGGATCGGCATGGCCTCCGGTAGTGGCTATTGACTTTCCTGCCGAGAATATTCTGGGTCCTTTAACTTTACCCGCATTGATTGCGTTTCTCAAGGCTGTATTTACGCCACTCCCTCCTAAATCTCTAACCGTAGTAAACCCTGCCATCAAAGTGCGGTTAGCGTATACGGTTGAGTTAAAAGCAATGTCTGCTTCGTTTAATGTAAATCTCTTAATGTAATTATCACGGCTTGTTTCCCCCTCAATATGAACATGCATATCCATTAATCCTGGAAGCACGGTTTTATTTTTCAAGTCAATGACCTTATCATTTTCAGCGGCCACGGTATATCCTTTTTCGACTTTCACAATTTTGTCTCCCTCTACAATAACTGTCATCTCTTTCATGACTTTGTCGCTTTTTCCATCTATCAATTGACCACAATGCACAAGTGTTTTTTGTGCAAAAAGATCCATTATCCCAACAATGAACAGGAAGCATGAGACCAAAAATATCTTTAGCATATGTTTTAAGGGTTGCGTGTTGTAGCCACCAATATAGGAATAAGATCTATTATGAAAAAACCTTAAGCACAGCAAGGTATTCATCTTCGTCTCCCTGATAAACAATCTGTGTATCAAAGCCAGCTTCTCCTGCGACACGGATTAACGTAGTTTGGTCCAGGTATAACCAGGGGAACCACTCTCCTTTCAGCCCTTTGTATTCGTACTGATATAGAACCTCTCCAAAATATGTATTGGAAGGCAGGTGTCCTTCGTACAAGTATGAAATATCGCTTGAGTCTATAATAATCTGACCTCCATCTGACAAAAGTGCACCTAGCTTACGCAAAAATCTCTTAAAGTTGTCCCTGGTTCCGGAAATTCCCGTTCCGTTCATCAGCAGAAGCAGCGTATCGTATGTGTTATTGGTTTGCCAGTGAAAAATATTCTGACAGAATACTTCATGAACACCTCTTTTGCGCATTATTTCACAAGCCTTTTCAGATGTTTCAATTGCTGCAACTTCCAGCTCCTGTTGCAAAATCAGGCTATGTACACCCACGCCGGCTCCAATATCAAGTATTTTACCACGGCATAAATGCAATGCATATTGCTCAAGATCAGTAAGGTCATCCTCGCTTCTGAAAAAAACCTCTACAGGCATCTCTTCCGGATCTCCGTAATTATTATTTAACAGCAGAGAAGAATTAATACCATTATGATAGTAGTCGGACAGTGCTTGTCCGTAAACATCCGAGTGCACCTTAAATTAATCAGTTAAGTATCTTTCAGCTCGCCGTTGAATATCCTCTTTAGTAATCTCCATTTCGGGGTCTACCAGTGTAGTTGAAACAAGATCAAAAAGAGCGTCCTCATCATAACCTAATTTTTTCAGCACTTTAAGGCAAAACTTCATTTCTTCCTTGTGCACCCGGCCATCTATTTTCATTACCAAAACCAGGTTAGCCATTAATTCTATCTTTTCTTTTTTCGACAAGTGCTCTAAAGAAGGGATAGTATCTTCAGCGGCTGTTTTGGCAATGATGGCGTCAATATCCTCAGGATCAACATTGCTGGATATTCCAATCTGACGGATAAGTTCAAGCTCTGCGTCATCGGTTTCTCCGTCAACCTTGGCTAGTTGTACGAGGATGTTCAAATGTGGATTATCCTCCATTTTTATTAATTTTTAAAATGAGACATTAAATATATTTGATTTTGCGCAAACCCAGCCCAACAGAGGGTGGTTTTATTATAAATTACGTATAATACGCAACAAAGACCAGCGGCACTCAATTATATATTTACTGCTCAGTATTTTTTATCTTGGCTAAAATTTTGGGTCAAGTGACCGAACAAAACAACAAAATCTATGAACTTTCTCGCCCATTTATATCTATCCGGTAATGATGAAGAAATAATGGTAGGAAATTTTATTGGTGATTTTGTAAAGGGTAAAGCGTATGAGGTTTACAGTATTAATATTCAACGGGGTATTATGCTTCACCGCCATATTGATGAATATACGGACCATCATGAAATTGTTTCTAATAGTAAAAAAAGGCTTTGGAATAAATACAGACATTATGCAGGGGTAATTGTCGACATGTTTTATGATCATTTCCTTGCAGCGAACTGGTCAGCTTTTCACCAAACTCCCCTGGCAGATTATGCTCAGTATGTTTACAAGCTTATGCTCTCTCACGAAAGCCGACTACCAAAGGGTGTGAGATATATGCTTCCTTTTATGATTGATCACAACTGGTTGTTAAGTTATGCTAATAAGGATGGTATCCATAATGCTCTTTCTGGTATGGCCAGAAGAACAACTTTTACATCGAGAATGGATGAAGCAATAGCCGACTTAGACAATCATTATGATGAGTTTGAGAGTGAGTTCCAGGCTTTTTTTCCTGACCTCCGGGCCTTTGTTGGAGAATGGCTGAAAAATAACTAAACAAAACATAAACGAGGCACCAAAAAACATTTTCCGGTGCCTCGAATTTACTTTATTTTATCTCAAAGGTTGTGTTATCGCTGGCTTGGCCATTTACAACTTTCACGGTATACTTTCCTTTATTTGTATAGCTCCATTCCTGATCTGTCTTTTTCTTCTTCTTCGCATAGGAAGTAGCTTTAACATCCCATTTAACTTTATGAAAGCCTGCCGCCCCGTCACCTTCCAACTTTCTAACCAAATCATTTTTCTCATTGTAGATCTCTATCGTCACATTTTGAGCTGGCTGCCCTATATAATATTGAATACTAACCCCCGGCTCAAAAGACTTCAGATAAGGGTACTGCTTTTCACCCCATTTTTCAGAGTGTCGAATATTTTCAACTTCAAAGACCTTTACTGCTAACTCTGTATTGCCTGCAATCTGTTGAAAGGGCTTAACATCTACAATATAAATACTTCGACCATGTGTGCCCACTACCAATTCATTTTCCCGGGGATGAACCATCAGGTCGTAGGCAGCTACATTTGGAATGCGGTTTATCATCACCCACGAGTTGCCCTTGTTAAAGCTAATATAAGTACCGTGATCAGTTCCCAGATATAACAGATCCGGATTGACGGGATCCTGGATCAGGTCGTTGACCACTACGTCAGGTAAATTTGACTTTAGGGATTTCCAGTTTTTACCGTAATCAGTGCTCATAAAGATGTAAGTACAAAAATCATCCTCCCTGTAGCCATTAAGGCTCACATACACTTCGCCTTCATGATGAGGTGAAGCAAATATACTGGCTACCCACTTGTTTTTTGGTAATCCTTCTGATATAGCCACCCATTCACCTCCGGAGCTTCTGCTTACATGAACATTACCATCATCCGTACCTACGTACATCAACCCGAATTTGAGAGGTGACTCTGACACGGACGAGATAGTTGAGAAAGGAACATTTCCCTGAGGCATATTTTTAGTAAGATCAGGGCTTATCGGCTCCCAGTGATTTCCTCTGTCCAGACTTCTGTAAAGTCTTTGAGATGCGATATAAACAATATCAGGGTTGTGATCACTCAAGATCAGTGGGGTGCGCCAGTTAAACCTCAGCGCGTCTTCTCCAATATCATGTTGGGGGGTAACCTTGGTGAAATCATTTTCTTTTCGGCTAACCCTGTAGTAGTTTCCAAACTGAAAACCTGTATAAACAATATTATTATCTCTTGGATCAGGGGAAACAAACATGCCATCACCACCGAAAAGTTGCTCCCAATGTTGCGTCCTGTTTGGTACGGATTTGGATGAACCGACCAATGTTCCATTATCCTGAAGTCCGCCATACACATTGTATGGTTTCTCCATATCCACATTTACAGTATAGAACTGCCCTACCGGCATATTATTGATATGCCTCCAGTTCGCACCTTCATCGTAGCTCTCATAAAGTCCGCCATCATTGCCCAGTAACAAATGTTGCGAATCCTTTGGGTTGATCCAAAGCGCCTGGTGGTCTACATGAACATCCCCAATAGTGTCGAGCCTTGAATATGTAACACCGCCGTCAGTAGATTTAAGCAGCGGGACGCCAAAGATATATACCATGTCAGGGTTATCAGGGGCCACCCTGACTTCTCCGAAATAATATCCATAAGTAAAATAAACTCCTTCAAGGTCGTAGCTGTTCATCTTCTTCCAGGTATCTCCGGAGTCATCTGACCGATAAAGTTCTGCTCCAACCGTAGAAGTATTAAATAAGGCATCATTAGCATCTCCAAAGTATTCGGCAATAGCCACAGGCCGATATTTTCCCTGCCTTATCTCCTTCTTGATACGCTCAGCACTATATTTCTTCGGAAAGCCGTTATCCTTTAAAAATTCGTTCAGCTGCTCATCGTTAAGGTCAAGAAGGTGCTGGGCAGTCATATCCCTGAAATCGGTAAGCTTCAGTTTCTCCTTTTCATCTTTCTTCTTTTCCTTTTTTACTGTTGCCTGATTATCCAAAAAAGCATAAATAATATTAGGGTTTGAGACACTGACATTTAGCCCGATCCGCCCGACCATTTCGCCTTCGGGAAAACCATCCATTGTTTTAGCCCATGTTTGTCCTCCATCTTCGGAGCGGTAAATACCCGAAGAAGAGCCGCTACCCTTAAAGTTCCATGCCTTTCTAGTTCTCTCCCAGGCACTTGCCCATAACTGATCAGGGTTTGAGGGGTTGATTACAAGATCAATAATCCCTGTACTATCGTTAATATAGAGTGTCTTACTCCAGGATTTGCCTCCGTCTGTACTTCTGTAGACACCACGATCCTCATTGTGCGTGTAAAGGGCTCCAACTGAAGCAACCCAAACAATATCCGGATCTTGAGGATGTACTATAACCTTACCTATATGCTGCGTATTACTCAACCCCAGGTGTTGCCATGTTTTTCCTCCGTCAGCGGTTTTATAAACACCCGATCCGGCATAGCTCGACCGGCTACTGTTGTTTTCTCCGGTGCCCACATATAATATGTTTGGATCTGAAGGGGCTAGAGCCATATCTCCAATCCCCAGGGCGTCCTGATCATCAAAAACAGGAGAAAAGGTTACTCCTCTATTAGTGGTTTTGAATATACCTCCGGAGGCATAAGCTACATAATATTCTTTAGTGTCGCTTTCGTTTACGGCTATGTCTACTATACGCCCTCCCTGTACCACCGGGCCTATATTTCTAGCTGCATAATTACCCAATAAAGACTTTTCAATCAGCGACTTTCGCTTGATATGCGAATCCATGATCTCTTGGGGGTTTTGCGCATATAGTGCGACAGGGAAAATAAGTACGGATATAAAAACTCTAAATTTATTCATCTCAGGATAATTGGTTTGACTTAAAAGTTAATAAATAATTTCGCCACAGGTAAGTTTTAGCCTGTACAGAAAAAAGTTCGTATCATTACATATTGTTAAATCTAAAAAAATAACTTCTTTATGGATAACGATCCTGAATTGAACGGTAAATATTTGGGACAGATCTCCGAAGACTTTGTAGTAGTGGCAGACACACTCAAGGAAGCCTCCTATCAAATCAGGAAAAGAAAGTTTTCCGATTACCCGATATTCCCAATTTCAAAAATAGATTTGCCTATAGGCCAACTGCTTATTGGGAAAGAGGAACTGGCCGTGAACTGGAATTACAATGCTTCCTACCTGGATGAGTTTGTGCAGCGGGAAATAGTCAGTGAAGATGGTATCGATTCCTTTAAGAAAGCCTACAAGGATCCGGATGAATTTTGCTGCCTATTTGTAGTGGATAATGAATTTACCAATTTTTTATTTATTCCCTACCCTGAAGATTAATTACGCCGCGATAATAAGTTGAGCCTGTTCAAAGGCTCAACTAACTTTATTTGCTGCTATTTTTTATTGAAATGGCTCCAGCCCTGAGCGGTAACTTCTATCTCACTACCTCCTTTGGTTACCATTATATTACCCTTATCAAGACTTTGTACATAGCCTATAAAATGGATATCCGGATGCTTTTTTATCTTCTCCATGTCATCCATAGATACGGTAAAAAGAAGTTCATAGTCCTCACCTCCATTTAAAGCAGCAGTTGTAGGGTCAATACCCAGTTCAACAGCGGTATCATAAGTCTGCTTATCAATGGGTAGTTTATCTTCATATATTTTCATACCTATCCCCGATTGCCTGCTAATGTGCAAGAGTTCCGAGGCCAGTCCGTCTGAAATATCAATCATCGACGATGGTACTACGTTTAGCTCCGAAAGCTCATGGATAACACCTGTCCGTGCCTCAGGCTTTAGCTGGCGTTGCACAATGTAGTCATACTTTTCCAACTGAGGTTGCATATCAGGATTGGCAATAAACACCTGTTTTTCCCTTTCCAATACCTGCAAACCTATAAATGCACCACCCAGGTCGCCAGTAACACATACCACATCTTTCTCCTTTGCACCGGACCTTTTTGCAATTTTGTGCTGATCAACCGTACCTATAGCTGTAACGGAAATTACCAGGCCACTCATTGATGATGTAGTATCTCCACCAATAAGATCTACTTTATAGCTCTCACAGGCTGCCTTTACTCCTTTATAGAACTCATCCACAGCCTCCACTGAAAACCTGTTGCTTAGTCCCAGATTAACAGTAATATGTTTCGGCGTAGCGTTCATCGCAGCTATATCTGATACATTAACGGCTACAGCCTTGTAACCGAGATGGAGCAGTGGTGTAAAGGAAAGGTCAAAATGGACTCCTTCAAGCAGCATGTCGGTAGTTACAATAGTGCGGCCTTCGTTATGTAGTACTGCAGCGTCATCACCTATTCCCAGTTCAGTTTCTTTATTTACGGATGCAAAATTTTCACTGATCCTGTCAATCAAACCAAACTCTCCCAGGTCGCTTATTTCTGTTCTTTTATTTTCCATAGATACTTGTTACACTAATTTCATCGGCATTATATGCATTTCGTCATGCAAAGGTACACGTATATCTTTTATAACTAATAATACTGGTTACAAACCGCGACGCCCTGTGTATCAATACACAACTAAACGATGCTATTAAACATAGGTATGAAAGCTATAATGAAATTTGTGAGTCTTTTAATAGTTGGCATAACGCTTTTAACTGCTTGCGGGCCAAGGCCCCAGTATAAGACTGCTGTAGGCAAGAAAAAGTTAAAACACTACAACTCCATACAGTACGGACAAACCGAACCTAAAACTTTTAAAAGCTTCAAACGTCAGAAGTAATTTCCTGACATAATTCAATAAGAACTCCATTAGTACTTTTGGGGTGTAGAAAACAAACCAGTTTGTTATCTGCACCCTTTTTGGGTTTATCATTAAGCAGAGTAAAGCCTTCCCTTGAAAGTCTTTCCATTTCGGCCTGTATATCTGCCACTTCATAGGCTATATGATGAATGCCCTCCCCTCGTTTTTCAATGAATCTGGCAATGGCAGAATCAGGGTTTGTGGCTTCCAGTAACTCTATCTTGGTGTCACCAACCTTAAAAAAAGACGTGTTTACATGCTCTGAATCTACGCTTTCAATTTTATAATGTGCGCTGTTAAATAATGTTTGAAACAACATATTTGACGATTCCAGGTCTTTTACGGCTATTCCTATATGTTCTACTTTCAGCATATCTCATTGTTTAGTTTTTGTCGGTCATTTGACTAACTTTGTCCAAAAGTTGAAACTTTTTGACTTTTTGGAAAGTTTTAGTTTAAATTTATTCTAAAGTAACAGCATTTAACCCCTTATAATGGATACTTCGAGCGATATTCATGTAGAAGCAGCACGAATACAGAAAGAAATAAAAAGCCACCTTGGGCTAAGAAGCAGCGACCTGATATTTGAATATAATAATGCGGAAGGTAAAGTAAAACTGGACCTCATTACGATAAACCCCAGACATAATCAGTCGTTTCTTTTTCATTCTGTTATGGGTTTTGATAAGGTTGATGCTTTGAATAAGATGCTCGATTATGTTGAGCATTATAAAGAAAAAGAGAGTTCGTATACCATACAGTGGATCGCTAAGGGTAACAAAGAACTGAACACTTCGTATTTTAGAGCAAGCAGTGTATATGATGCTTTAGATAAGTTGTACTATGGGCGCGACTCTAACACTATAACGGTATTTAGCGTAGTATTAAATCCTGTAGCTTAAAATTTTGGCAAGTATGATTAATGTAACAGAGAAGGCAAAAGATAGAATAGTAGAACTCAGGGAAAAGGAAGGAAAATCCAGTGATCACAATATCAGGGTACTGGTACAGGGCGGAGGTTGTTCCGGCTTGATGTATGACCTGAAATTTGATGCACAGGTAGAGCCGTCTGATGAAGTTTTTGAGGACAAGGGAGTAAAAATACTTGTTGACAAAAAAAGTCTGTTGTATCTCTTGGGAACAACATTAGATTTCTCAGACGGACTTAACGGTAAGGGTTTTCAATTTATCAATCCAAACGCGACACGCACCTGTGGTTGTGGGGAGAGTTTCGCCGTATAAGCAGTAAAAAGAAGAATATTATAAAGCCTTTCAGACATCTGGGAGGCTTTTATTTTGTATCTGTGGCACATAATTCATCGTCCTCCCTGTATTTTTGCAGGCAAATTTTAAACTCTGTACCCTTGCCTTCCTCGCTCTTGATCTCAACCTGCCCGTAATTCTCCCTTATAAACTGCCCAACCAGCATCAACCCCATCCCGGTACCTTTTTCATTGTTAGTCCCCATTGCAGATATTCCCTTTCCTACCTGATTGAAAAGTCTGTCGAGTTTTTCCTGAGTAATCCCCAAACCGGAATCCTTTACATGTATAACGACATGGTCTTCGCTGTCAGAGTAGTATATCTTTACTTTACCTCCCTTTGGGGTGAATTTAATAGCATTGCCGATAATATTCTGGACAATTATTCTAACATGATTAATATCGGCGTACGCAAATACTTCTTCTGCTTTATGCTCTATGACAACGCCTTTATCTTTAGCCAAAAAGTTTGCCACAGCCAGCACCTGATCAACCATGGCAGACACATCTACCCGCTCGAATGCCACTACAATGCCCATTTGCTGACTTACCGCCCAGCTCAGCAGGTTATCCATCATATGAGATACCATTATGACCTTGTTATGTAATCCTTTAAATACTTCTTCCTGTTGTTCTGGTGTAAACACTCCCATTCTTATCACCTCCAGGGTGCTCATTATCGAGGCCAACGGACTTCGCAGGTCGTGCCCTATGATGGAGAGCATTTTGTCTTTGGCTGCAATTATATTTTCGAGGATCTCATTTTGATCTGATATTTGCTGTCTTTGCAGGTCTATATCTGCGTTTTTTTCCTGCAACTCTTCATTTAGTTTCGTTTTCAGACGATTGCTTCTGTAAATTATATAGGCCAAAACAACCATAAAAAGGGCTACAAATCCCACAAAAAAGCTAAGCAATCTGTTAATTTTCAATGTATGTTTGCTTACTTCATTCTCTCTCTGCAATTGAAGGTTTTCATCCTCCTTCTGCTGTAAATAAAGTTCATTAATTCTTTCACCTCTGGCCACTGATCTTAAGCTGTCGCTATACTGCTTATACAGTACATGGTACTGATAGGCGTGTTCAAAATCCTTCTTAGCCACATAGGTATCCGAAAGAATTTTCAACACTTTCTGTACATCCCATTTTGCCTTTATTTTTTCCGCATATTCAAGGCTTTCCAATCCATGGCTTATTGCCTTATCGTATAGCCCAAGTTCGTAATTAACACTGGCCAGACCCGCATGGGCAAAGCTATTTTCCCAATTGTCTTCATAGCTGGCGTCAAGGGCCTGTTTATAATGCTTCATGGCCATATCATATTCTCCGTCATGCAGGTAGATCTCCCCCAATAAATTAGTTGCCATTACCTCTAACCTCTCAAAACCGTTTCTCACGCTTATTTCAATGCTTTTCTGTAAATAATCGGTCGCCTGGTCAGCGGCATTTTTATGGTCAAAGGTTAACCCCAGGTTAAAATAACCGGTAGCAAGTAGTAAGCTATCCTGCTTGATGGCCTTGCTTTCTATTATTTTTTGATATTCCCTTACGGCAGCATCGTACCTGCCCTGTGCTATATAAATTAAACCCAGGTTATTATATGCCCATAATGTCCTGTTCTGATTGCCGATCTCTTCAAAGATCTTTAGTGATTTTAAATAGGCTTCGAGCGCTTTATCATAAGATCCTTTAACATAATATACTGACCCCAGGTTATTCAGCGCCCATGCCCTTCCTGCTTTAACTTCTTGCTGTATAGCTAGAGAATAAGCTGATTTAGCAAAATATTCCGCACTGTCCGGGTTATCATAAAGATAGCCTCGGGATATGTCATTCAATAAATTAATTGCGCTGGTGTCCTGAACAAAAGACTGATCTGCTTTTTCTTTCCTCCATATATTGAGGAGAGAGTCCAGACGATTTTGTCCACTTGCATGAAGGAAATCAAACATGCAAGAAAAATAAAATATCAGGACTCCAACTTTTAAATCGACCGACATATAAGACGCTTCATGTTATTCTGCCAGAGCTATGCATTTTAGCTCTATGGCAATAGGTGTTGGTAAGGCATTGACCTCAACCGTTGTTCTGCAGGGCTGGTTATCTTTGAAATACTGAGCATATATTTCATTATATTTACTAAAGTCCTCCTTCATATTAGTCAAAAAAACAGTAACATCGATAAGTTTATCCCAACCCGAACCGGAGGCCTCCAGCACATGCCTCACATTCTCAAACACAGAATGACACTGCGCTTCTATATCGTAAGCCACAATATTACCCTGCTCATCCAGTGTTACACCCGGGATCTCTTTGCTCCCTTTCTTCCTCGGACCGACACCCGATAGAAAAAGCAGGTTACCCACTCTTCTTGCATGAGGGTACAGGCCAACTGGCTCAGGGGCTTTGTCTGAATTTAATATATCGCTATGTTTCATTTTACTCTGGTACTTAGTTTGGTTTATTATTATCAAACTAATATAAGAAAAACAATGTTTGTAACTATTTTAACGATAATATATTCAGCCATAGCCTTGTATATAATAGCAAGGTTTGTCAGGGAAAATGCTCAGAAAGTGACAATTTGGACAAATAAGGTACTAACAAGGTGTCAAAAAGTGGTGTCAGGCAACCGTTACTGGAGGCATTCAGACACAAAAGAAGAGCAGATGTCAGATCTGACAACAGAGGCCAAAGCGTAAATTAATCTCCGGTTGCTGAGGAAATTATTCCTCAACAACGGAGATAATAAATATTTAAAAAATCAGTATCAATAAAAAATTATTCGTCTTTCAGTGCATTTACCGGGTTTGATGTAGCAGCCCTGATGGTATGATAGCTCATAGTGAGTATGATAATTGATAATGCTATTGCCGCAGAAAGCACGAATGTAGGCACTTCATTTATGAGTTCTATGCGATACGCAAAGGCCTGGAGCCATGTATCCATAAAATACCAGGCCACCGGGAAAGCTATTGCGGTAGCTATTAAAACCAAAACTACAAACTCCTTTGAAAGCAAAACTACAATACTTTTTACGCTGGCACCTATTACTTTCCTTATCCCTATTTCTTTGGTCCTTCTCTCAGTGGTAAATGCTGTCAGTCCAAGTAAGCCCAGGCATGCAATAGCTATGGTCAAGGATGAGAATATAGTAAAAATATCGCCCCTTCTTTTATCTGAAGCATATTGAGACGCAAAATCCTGATCAAGAAAATTATATTCGAAAGGCTTGTTTACAAAGTTCTGTTGCCAGATTGCTTCAATCTCCGCAACAGTTTTTGCTATATCTGATGTCTTCAACTTCACGTAACCGTAATAGCTGTCATCGCCATACATGATCATCAATGGCTCTATTTCGTCATACAAAGAGTTCTGGTGGTAGTCCTTCACTACACCTATTACCTGCTTGGTAACCACTGTACCTCCTCGCTGAGGAATATCAAATTTCTTCCCCAGAGGCTCCGTCCACCCCATTCTGTCCACCATAGACTCATTAACAAGCACTGCAAGAGATGTATCAGACAGGATGTCCCTTGAAAAATTTCTCCCCTCCACAACAGACATCTGCATAGCTTCTATAAAATCAAAGTCTGCAATAAAAAAGTCTATTCCACGTTCGTTCATCTGCCCTTCCTCGGTTTCTACGTTAAAGATTACTTTATTGACATTGTTTCCCGGGCTTGATGATGATGAAGCCACATTAATGATATCCGGATTACTTAAAAGCTTTTGACGAAGCCCACTATAACCGGCCCGCATTTGATCATCTGGCATTTCGAACCTCAAAACCTGCTCTTTATTGAACCCCAGGTCCTTATTCATTAAAAACCTGAGCTGGTCAAATACCACAAGCGTAGAGATCAGCATAAAGATTGAAATACTGAATTGAAGCACTACAAGTGATTTTCTTAGTATGGCATTACCGCCCTTTGTTGATAGCTTGCCTTTCAACACATTTACCGGATTAAACCGGGAGAGATAAAAGGCCGGATAGCTGCCTCCTATAATACCTATAAACAGTACTACGCCAAAAAGCACCAATAGCACTTCGACCTGAAACAGGTAGCTGACCTCAATTTGCTTATTTGCCAGGTTATTGAAAGCAGGAAGCAGTGCATAAATTAACAATATACTTACCACAAGTGCTATCAGGCTCATTACTACAGACTCTACAATAAACTGGCTGATCAACTGCTTTTTACCGGCTCCCATTACCTTTCTCACTCCCACTTCCTTCGCCCTTTGGGTTGATCGGGCCGTGGCAAGGTTCATATAGTTAATACTGGCTATTATGAGCATAAAAATGGCTACAGCCCCAAAAATATAGATGTAAGAAATATCTCCGCCTTCCTCTGCTTCGTCCTGAATTTTAGAATAGAGATGAATATCAGTGATTCTCTGAAGCTCGTAATTAATACTGATCTTAAACTGCTCAAATATTGGGTTAACGTGATCACTGACTATTTTATCAAAGTTTGCGTCAAAGCCTGCAGGCTCATAATCCTCAGGGAGTTGTATGTATGTAAAAACACCAAAATTGCCCCAGCTGCCGCGATAATCTGGTGCAGAATTGCGCGAAATCAGGGCATCAAACCTAAAATGAGAGTTTACAGGAACATCTTTAATTACACCTGTAATTTTTAGTTGATCATTGTCCTGATCAGTCAGGGACAGATTGAGGCAGTCGGTAGTCCCGAAATACTTATCAGCCATACTTTCCGTAACGACCATCGAATACGGCTCATCAAGGGATGTCTTCGGATCACCGGCAATAAATTCATAAGAGAACATGTCAAACACAGTAGAGTCTGCCAGAAAAACGTCTTCTTCATAGAAAGACTTATCCTCGTACTTATACAGGTTCCTTCCCAGACCAAAAAACCGAACAGCATTGACAACATCAGGATAATTTTGCCTTAGCTCATCGGCCATTGGGATCTGGGCTACTGCCCATGTAAAAGAATTATCAGGTTCTTTGATGTTAGATACTACACGATAAATGTTATCTGCATTAACATGGTACCTGTCGTAGCTGAGCTCATCCATGATATAGAGCCCGAGGAACATGCTGCACGTAATACCAATAGCCAGTCCCAGAATATTAATTATACTATAGCCCTTTTCTTTCAGAATATTTCTGACGGCTATCTTAAAAAGATTTCTAAACATGAGTGAATTGAGTTTTATGACCAAACGAAATCTAGCCATAATTACTCAATTTTCATGTTTCAGTTACTTGAACGGTTTAATTTATGTACTCAACTGCATAATTTTAGAATTGAGTGATCAGCTATTCATCAGTTCTTCAATTTCCTCAGCCTCAATAGGGATATTCTTCATCAGGTCCATTAATCCATCTTCAGCAATTAGCACATCATTCTCAAGCCTGATACCCAGGTTCTCCTCTCTTATATATATTCCTGGCTCAACAGTAAACACCATTCCCGGTTGCATTTCCCGATATACGTTACCCACATCATGTACATCCAAGCCAATATGATGCGATGTGCCATGCATAAAGTATTTTTTGTATGCCGGGTTATCAGCATCCTGCTTTTTGATATCTGTTTTATCCAGAAGTTTGAGCCGCAAAAGTTCGCTTTCCATGATTTTACCTACCTCTTTGTGATACTCTGGTATTACGTTCCCCGGTTTAAGCATTTTCATGGCTTCACGCTTTACATGCAGCACAGCATTGTACACATCCTTTTGTCTTTTGGTAAATTTTCCAGATACCGGGATGGCACGTGTCATATCAGCATTATAGTTAGCGTATTCGGCCCCCACATCCATCAACAATACATCGCCTGCCTTACATTCCTTGCTGTTTTCTATGTAGTGAAGCACGCAGGCATTAAACCCTGAAGCAATAATAGGAATATATGCAAACCCTCGTGACCGGTTTCGGATAAACTCATGGATATACTCTGACTCCACTTCATATTCCATCACACCGGGTTTTACAAACTGCAGTACACGCCTGAATCCCTTTTCGGTTATATCACAGGCCGTTTGCATGGCCTCAATCTCTTTTGAAGACTTGATTGCCCTCAGCTTGTGCATTAAGGGAGCGGACCTTTCGTATTTGTGAACCGGATACTTATCGCGACACCATTTGCCAAAGCGTTTATCTCTGGTTTCGACGGCAACATCGGCCCGGATATGTTCATTAGTATTTAGGTATACATACTCCACTTCAGCCATCAACGTATTAAATACCCCTTCAAATTGAGATAACCAGTATATCTTCTCAACTCCCGAAGTCTCTGTCGCCTCTGCTTTGGTGTATTTATGTCCTTCCCAAATGGCAATATTTTCGTTAGTTTCTTTCAGAAAAAGTATTTCGCGAAGCTTCTTGTCGTGAAAATCCGGATACAGGATCAATATGCTTTCTTCCTGATCAATCCCGGACAGATAAAACAAGTCATTATTCTGCCTGAATGGCATTGTACCATCAGCGTTGGTTGGCATAGTATCGTTTGAGTTGAAAATAGCAATAGCATTTGTTTTCATCTCGTTGGCCAACCTTCTTCTGTTTTCTATAAAAAGTTCTTTTCCTAGGGGAGTATATTTCATGGGTATAAGTTTTAGTATTGAGATTTTAGTATTGAGTTTACTTGGAGGTGTCCGCGAATTGATGACTCTTTACTATTTATAGCTCATTTTATTTTTGTTATTTCTTCTTAGTTATTGTGCTTTTATTTTCAACCTGAAAAAGTGTAGCTTTATTTAATGGGGAAGTCCTACCTTCATATCTTTCTTTTTCTGTTTTTGGCAGCTGAATCGGGTGCCCAACAAAAATACTGGATATATTTTAAAGACAAAACGCCAGCCGAATCGCTATCCGCTACGGACTATTACGACCTTCCGCTGAGTAAAAGTTATCTTGACAGCCTTACTTCTTTAAGTTTTCCTGTTATCCATCAATCGAAATGGTTAAACGCGGTAAGTATTGCGGCCAGTGATCATCAACTCCCTCTCCTTGAAAGTCTTGGGTTTGTTGAAAAAATTCAACCGCTAAATGCCGGGTTAAGGGTTCGTTCATATTTACAGCATACGGATGCCGGTCAGGCTCATGCGTTGCAACAACTCCATGCAGACACATTGATAGCGCTGGGATTACATGGTAAGGGCATCAAAATCGGAATCATTGATGGTGGTTTTCTCGATGCAGATAAAGAAGAGCCCTTAATCCACCTCTCAAAAAAACTTGCCCCCTCCTACTATTATAACTTCATAGAAGAGGATATCCGAGACCCCTTTACAGGTTCAAGAAAATATGACGATGACCACGGCACCAAGGTTTGGAGGCTTATAGGCGGATATAGCAATGACCATAACAAGCATTTCGGATTGGCCAGCCAGTCGACTTATTACCTGGCCCGGACTGATCAGGGCGACAGAGAATACAGGGGCGAAGAGGATTACTGGATTGCTGCCCTGGAGTGGATGCATGATCATGGTATACGATTGGTCAATTCATCATTAGGCTACTCAAACGGTTACGACAACCCTGATGAGAACTATCTTCCTAAGGATGTAGATGGTCGGTCAGCTGCCATAACTCAGGCTGCCAATATTGCTGCAAAAGAAAAGAACATGATCTTAGTGGTTGCTGCAGGAAATGATGGAGGAAATGAATTTGGTGTAATCTCAATACCAGCTGATGCCGAAGGTATTTTGGCGGTAGGCGCAACAGGCTTTTTACATTGGAAACGCCAGGGGTATAGCTCGGTAGGCCCTGACGCATTACCCTATGTAAAACCCGAAATCGCCTGTTTTTCAGGGCGCGGAACTTCTTTTTCTGCCCCTGTTATTACCGGGTTAATCGCCTCAGTGATTCAGGAATGCCCTGCCATAAGTAGCCGGGAAGTCATTGAAATAATAAAAAGGTCCTCTCACCTGTATCCTTATCCCAATAATTACCTTGGCTATGGTGTGCCGGATGCCAGAAAAATACTCCGATTAATAAATCAAATGGAGATACCACTCACTCACATGGAGGTATTGGCCACGGCAGATTCCATTAAACTGGATGTTGCCGGTCTAAACACCGTAATATTTCACAAAAAAGATAAGACGCAGGTTATTTCCCAGGAGATTGGAAAATCACGAAGAAACAAACTGATAGTGCACAGGGTGGATAATGCTAAATTTTCAACTGTAGCCACCCCGGAAAGAGTAATTGAAATCAAATGGCTTTAATCATTCCATTTCCGACAATTCCAGCCAGCGCATTTCTTTTTCGTCTATCTCTTCTTCAATTTTCTTTAGCTCATCTCCCCACTCCATAAGCACAGTATGATCCTGTTCTCCGGAATTTATCCTGTCAAGCAATTCTTTTTTCTTTGAAGACAATTTCTCCAGTTCGTTTTCAAGAGATTCAAACTCGCGCTTTTCCTTATATGACATCTTGCGTTTGTTTTCCTCCCTGCTTTTTTCCTGTTTAGGTGTTTCTTCCTTTTTGGGTTCCGGTTTTAAGTCTTCCTGCTGCTTTAACCACTCCCTATAAATGCTATAATTTCCAGTAAAATCCTTTATCTCCGTACTTTCATCAAACACAAAAAGATGCTCCACTAGGCGATCCATAAAGTATCTGTCATGGGAAACTATTATCAAACAGCCCTGAAACTGACTTAAAAAATCTTCCAGCGTTCTTAAAGTAATCAGATCAAGATCATTGGTAGGTTCATCCAGGATAAGAAAATTGGGGTTTTGAACCAGCACACAGAGCAACTGAAGCCTTCTTTTTTCACCTCCACTCAGGTTGTCAACGTAGTCATACTGCGCTTTTGGAGAAAAGTTGAACAGAGTCAGGAACCTGGATGCTGTTACCGTTTTGCCATCAGACAGAGTGATTACTTCCGCAATTTCCTGGACCACTTCAATGACCTTCATGCCTGGTTTAAATTCGGGTTCTTTCTGCTTGTAGTACCCCATAACCGTGGTCTCACCTTTTGAAACTTCACCGGTATCCGGTTTTATCTGCCCTGTCAGAATATTAAGAAATGTAGACTTGCCTGTGCCATTCTTTCCTACAACACCAAGCCTTTCGCCTTTCTTAAAAGTATAGCTGAAGTTTTTAAATAATTGCTTTTCATCAAAACCTTTGGATATAGCCTCCATCTCAAGCACTTTCCCTCCTTGTCTCCTGGTTTTAACATCGAGTTCCAACGACTGCTTTTCCAGATTCCGGTGTGCTTTTTCCTTTACTTCTTTAAAGGCATCCACTCTGTATTTGGCCTTGGTACCTCTTGCTTTGGGTTGTCTTCTGATCCACTCCAGCTCCTTGTTATACAGGTTTTTAGCCTTTTCTTTTTCACTATGTTGCTGTTCTTCCCTTTCCGATTTCTTCTCAAGGAAATAGGAGTAATTTCCCGAGTATTTATAAATCTGAAATTGATCCAGTTCTATAATTTCATTAGTGACGCTTTCCAGAAAATATCTGTCGTGGGTAACCATAATGATGGCCATCTGACTTTGTGACAGATACTCTTCCAGCCACTCAATAGCGTCAAGATCGAGGTGGTTGGTAGGCTCATCGAGAATCACAAGGTCAGGCTTCTCAATGAGGGTCTTTGCCAGACCTACCCGCTTCTTTTGACCGCCCGATAGCTGCCCTACCTTTTGCTGATAGTCAGATATACCCAGCTTTCCTAAAATTTCCTTTACCTGCCCCTCATAATTCCATCCGTCCAGTTCATCCATTCTGGAAATCAGGGAAGTGATCTTTTCAGCTGCCCCGGGGTCAGTTTCACTTTTCAACAGACATTCCTCATACTGTCGTACAAGCAGAGGTAATTCATCCTTACTGTCCAGCACCGCTTCGAGTACAGTCTGGGTAGCCTCAAAATCAGGTTGTTGGCCCAGGTAAGTCAATTTAATATCATTGGCTAAAACAACCTCCCCGGAATCCGGGGCATCCAGCCCGGCAAGTATTTTTAACAATGTTGATTTTCCACTACCATTCACTCCAACCAGAGCAATTTTCTGCCCCTGATCAATGCCAAAAGAAATATCCTTAAAAAGCACTCTGGCTCCATAGGATTTCGAAAGCTTGTCAACCGATAAATAATTCATAGGTGCAAAGCTAATGCAAATTGCCCTGCTATTTGAAGTGCACCGTTAAAGTTTCTTACCTGCAAGCATTGCATCATTGAAGTTTTGTCGGATCCAGGTAGTTCATTGTAATAAAGGAAACCAACAGCGCTGAAGCAATCCCTTCCACTACAATTACTACAGAAACTATGTAAGGATTCATAAATCTCCCCATGGGTTCATTTTCAATGATGTTCTGCATCAAACCTGTATCGATAAATGATACATAAAAAAACACAAACAAGCCAAACAATATAGAACCTATAATACCGGTCAATACTCCCGTGCCCATCCCCTTAAAGTATGTAAATTCCTCCGGGGCTTTACTTCTGAGGGTCTTAATTGCAGTGAGAATACCGGCAATCATAATAACAATATTCATTACCCGCAGCTCTACTACATAAAGCAATCCGAAGATTCGCATAAGAAAAAAGAAAATGATCAGCCCTATGGCTATCGATAAGCCGTATTTTTCAGAAATATAGGTTTTTGCCGGTGATTTTGTTTTCATGGCAGGTAGAAATTTGGTGTATAACAATGTACTAAAAATCGGGCTTATGTGAAAGTGGGCAGAGTGCAGTTTATTTTTCCCGTCTTTTTTTCTAAATTACCCGGGCAACCATATCTAAACCGCAATAATTATGAAAGCATTAAAAATAATTGGAGTAATACTTGGCATACTGATCCTGATAGGCTTGATACTATACCTATCGGGACCCGATAAATATTATATGGAGCGTTCCATTGTGATCAATGCAAGCCCAGCTGTAGTGTACAATGAACTTAACAGCTACAAAGATTTCAATAAATGGTCTCCCTGGTTTACCAAAGATCCAAACACCGAATACGCTTATGAAGGCCCGGAAGTGGGCATTGGAACCAAAATGAGCTGGACCAGTGAGCATAAGGATGTGGGCAGTGGCTCAATGTGGATCATAGAAAACGAAGAAAATAAAATGGTCAACAGCAGAATGGCCTTCGGCGGATACCCTGGTGAGCCAAATGCCCGCTTTATACTTGAGGAAGCTGAAAACGGCTCTACAAAAGTAACCTGGACTTATGAAGAAGAGCTTCATGGCATTGCCCCGGTTTTTGCCGTATTCTTTGATCTGGAATCAATGCTTGGGCCGGATTACGAAGACGGTCTGTCTAAATTAAAAACTTATGTAGAGTCTAAACCAACAAAAACAGCGGATGCTGCGGTCTCCGTAGTAAACATGGAGCCTATAACTTACATTGGCCTTGAAGCCACTGTTGATGCTTCCAATATAGAGGCTATAAGCTCAACTATGGCAACATTATATGGACAACTAATGCAGGCTGCAGAAACTTCTAACCTCAAAATGTCAGGAGCTCCACTTGCTGTTTACAAATCGTTTGATGAAGACAATATGGAAATAATTTGCGGACTACCTGTACAGAAAGGAACCACCATAAACCATGAGTCCATAACTATTGGAGAAACCCTCGGAGGAAAAGTTATTAAAGCAGTACATAAAGGAAATTATGACAAATTGCCATTCACTCATGATAAGGTCAACGAATATATAAAGAACAATAACCTTCAAATAGTGGGGTATCCATACGAAGTATATATTACTGACCCTGAACAAGTCAGTGACACCTCACAATGGATCACAGAAGTTTATTACCCCTTAGGAAAGGAATAAAATGGTAGTCTCGAAGTGTTTAGTCACTTCGGGACTACTCACTTTCGTGTTCTCTTGACTCAAACCTCTTTTCTTTCCATTCCTGAAGTTCAAGTTTCCGCTTTTCCAGTTCTTTATCACTGAATTCAAATTCGATCAACTTATCCAGGTCAGGCTGGCCTGCATCTACCCAACAAGTATACCAAAAACTACCCACCATTTGAATGGCTTTCCGCATCTGGCGCTCCACCATACCATTAAGCATTTTATGATATTCTTTTGAGAAGTCCCGGGAATAAACCCTCACCGTTGAGCTACCTCTGGTTTCAAAGGCATACTTCTTATCGCTTTCTGTCGTTTGGGTTAGTTCTCTTTCGAAATTCAACACGGAGTCCAATGCTTCATGCGCCTGTACCACACCTTTCCATATTTCAAGTTGAGGATTATCAATATACTGGGCTTTACCCACAAAAAAATCGTAATCCGCTGAGAATAACTCCGGTAACCGCGACTCCCATAACCCATGTATACCATGCTGCCCTGTCAACTGGCCATTATAATTTTCTGTAGTATGCAAAGGCACATTGGCATCCGCAATATAATGCCCTAAATCGGCCGACAACACTAAAATAGCCCTGACATCCCCAATTCTCATGGCATCAGTTAGCCTGTGCCTCATCAGGTTGACATGCCAGGGCACAATACCATAAGCATTGAGCGTATCTTCCGTATATTTTTCAACCGCCTCATGCCAGTATCTTGGCATTTTGTACACCGCGCTGTCTCCATATGCATCGATATCGATAAAGTGGCGTGGTGCCTCCCCCTCAACTGCATACCTTCTTTTATCAGGATTAACAGCGTTTTCGGTTATATACTGAATATGATGCTTATAAAAGCCCACCATCTCTATGGGCAGAGTAAAAGCAGCAAGTCTGTTGATCTGCTGGTGAGCATAGAATCCCCAAAACAAGGCTGTGGAGAAGATTAGAACAAAACCAGAGGCGGCTAGTGTAATTTTTTTCAAAGTGAGATAATTACAATTTAAATAAAGTTAAATACATTTGCAGAAGAAAATATTCACTGTATAGGTTTTGCAAATATAAGATTTAGCATTACCTTTGCAGACCAAATTAAAGAGAAGTCGAATAAATATCAGATATGGCAAATCACAAATCAGCGTTAAAGAGAATTAGATCTAATAATGCCAAGAGATTAAGAAACAAGTATCAGCACAAAACAACCAGAACTTTTGTAAAGAAGCTGAGAAATACAACTGATAAAGCTGAGGCGCAGGAATTACTGAAAACAGTAACGTCTATGCTAGATAAACTAGCTAAGAAGAATATTATTCATAGAAATAAAGCTGCCAACAACAAATCAAAGCTGACCAAGTTGGTGAATAGCCTTTAATTTATAAAGATTTGAGAATCTCAAGAGCCTTACTTATAGCCAGTAAGGCTTTTTTATTGTCCTTAATTAATACTTAAGGGCACCACAACATCTCAGACCTAAAGATCAGCCTCTTCCGTCCCCATCATACGAGGTATTTCCCCATAAAACTTTAGCCCTGAGTAGCTCAACAATTCTTTTTCGCTTTAAATTTCCTGCAATGAATGAGACCAAGGAATACTTAAATATAAAAAGCTGGGCCGAAGAAGATCGTCCTCGTGAAAAACTCCTTCTGAAAAGTAAATCAGCACTCTCTGATGCAGAGCTCATAGGCATACTTATAGGATCGGGCACCGCATCTATGAGTGCAGTTGATGTGGCCAAGTCAATACTCAATCATGCTAATAATGATTTAAATAATCTTGCCAAGCTGTCCGTTAAGGAGTTGATGAAATTCAAGGGCATAGGTCAGGCCAAAGCCGTCAGCATAGTCAGCGCCATGGAGCTTGGAAGGAGGAGAAAAGAAACACAAAGCGTTAAAAAACCCAAGATAACCTGTTCGGAAGATGCATATGAGGCTATCAAACCTGAATTAATGGATATGAAGCATGAGGAATTCTGGACATTGCTATTGAGCAGAAGCAATACTATTATCAAAAAACAACTTATCAGCAGCGGCGGTGTAGCAGGTACCGTGGCAGATCCGAAAATTATATTCAAATCTGCGCTGGAGGAACTGGCCTGCTCTATCATATTGGTTCATAATCACCCTTCCGGCAACCTAAAGCCCAGCCGGGCAGATATCAGCCTTACTAATAAAATGAAATCAGCAGGAGAACTGCTGGAAATCCCTGTGTTAGATCATCTCATTTTCACCGATAATGGCTACTTTAGTTTTGCAGATGAAAACATGCTTTAAACTATGGGCAGAAACAAGATCATTTACTGTGGAGCTTTTATTATAATCCTGGTAATCCTCATTTACTCATTACAGGGTGAGGAATCTCCTGAGGCTTATAAGCAAAGAATAGAAAAGGAGAGAGACGAACAGGACAGCTTTATGAGGAACAACAGCGAGTCTCCTTTCAAGGAAAATGATATAACATTTAAAGGGCTAACCTATTTTGAACCCGATCTTAAATACAAGATCAAAGCACGGTTTGACCCTATAAAAGAAAGGAAGATCCGCAAGTTAGCCACAAGCGACAATAAAGAGCAAGAGTACCTGGAATACGGCTATACCACATTTGCCATTGATGATGAGGAACAAAAGCTTCTGATTCTGGAAAATGTACAGGAAAATATACTCTTTTTAGCTTTTGGTGATGCCACCAGTGCAGACGAAACCTATGGAGCCGGCCGGTACCTTGACGTAACACATAGCGGAGGCAACAGCATTATGCTCGATTTTAATATGGCATACAACCCTTACTGTGCATACAGCAGTGAATACAGTTGTCCGCTACCTCCAAGGGAAAACTTACTGGACGTAGCAATCCGGGCTGGTGAGAAGAATTACGAGCACTAGGGGAACCAGGAATCTCCGCCGATAAGAGGCATTAGACCCCTGATTTAAAGTGTGCCCTGGTACTTCAAGGATTCCATGAATAGTCCATTGCAAAAAGTTGCCTTTCACCATCCTTAAAAGCAGGAAATGTTTAATTTTGCCCCTTCACTAAGAAATAGCGAAAAGCGACATGGAGTGATACACTGCATGTAGAATCATAAACAAAGAAACAGATCATGAAGATATCTTTAAACTGGCTTAAAGATTACATAAACATAAATCAGTCACCTGAGGAAATCAGCAAATTGCTGACTGACACCGGACTTGAAGTAGAGGGGCTTGAGAATTTTGAGCAGGTCAAAGGTGGCTTGAAGGGATTGGTAATTGGCGAGGTATTGACTTGTGAGAAGCACCCGAATGCAGACAAGCTTTCCGTTACCACTGTTGATATAGGCAGTGATAATCCTGTCCCTATTGTTTGTGGTGCTCCCAATGTTGCCAAAGGACAAAAAGTTGTGGTAGCCACAGTCGGCGCTACACTTTATCCGGAGGGTCATGATCCCTTCCAGATCAAAAAAGCAAAGATCAGGGGCGAGGTTTCGGAGGGCATGATCTGCGCCGAAGATGAAATAGGCCTTGGAATCAGCCATGACGGAATCATGGTACTGGATACTGACCTGCCTAACGGAACACCTGCAGCCGAGTACTTCAACCTTACTGATGATATAGTGATAGAAATCGGGCTGACTCCCAACCGGGCAGACGCGGCATCACACATCGGGGTAGCCAGAGACCTCAAAGCCGCCATAAAAACGGCTGTTCACTGGCCTGAAGTGGGTGATTTCAAAATTGACAATACCGACAACGCCATAGAGGTATCAGTAGAAAACACCGAAGCCTGTCCCCGCTACTCCGGCGTTACTATTAGCGGAGTAGAGGTGAAGGAATCTCCTTCCTGGTTAAAACAAAGACTTGAAGCTATTGGTGTTGCCCCTATCAACAATGTGGTAGATGCTACAAATTACGTACTTCATGAGATGGGACAACCCCTTCATGCTTTCGATGCAGATGAGATCAAAGGCAAAAAAGTACTGGTAAAAACTTTACCGCAGGGCACTACTTTCACTACCCTGGACGAGAAAGAAAGGAAATTGCAAAACACAGATCTGATGATCTGTAATGGTGACAGCGAGGGTATGTGCATTGCTGGTGTGTTTGGAGGAACAAAATCAGGCGTTAAGGACAGCACCAAAAACATATTCCTGGAAAGCGCCTATTTCTCAGCTGATTACGTTCGTAAAACTGCACAACACCATCAACTCAAAACTGATGCTTCGTTCAGGTACGAGAGAGGTACCGACCCTGAAATAACAGTCCATGCATTAAAAAGGGCTGCTTTGCTGATCAAAGAACTGGGAGGCGGAAGCATAAGCTCTGAAGTGGTAGATATCTATCCTGAAAAGATTAAAAATTTTGAAGTGCCCATTAAATTCAAAAATATCGACAGGCTCATAGGCAAGCACATAGCCCGTGACAGGATATTCGAAATACTGAATTTGCTTGACATCGGAACACACAAGGAGTCTGATGAATCATTCGTAGCTTCTGTACCTCCATACCGAGTAGATGTACAAAGGGAAGCTGATGTAATCGAAGAAATTTTGAGAATCTATGGATTCAATAACGTTGAGCTCCCTGAGTTTGTAAAAAGTGATTATCTGGCTGATTTTCCTGCCAGGGACAGAAATAAAACCCAAAAATCCATTACAGAGTTGCTGGTGAGCAACGGTTTCTATGAGATCATGACCAATTCACTCACCCGGCCCTCATATGCCGAGCAGGCTGCTGATCTGGACGAAAAGCACAGTGTGGTTATCCTCAACAAACTAAGTGAAGACCTTGGTGTAATGAGACAAAGCATGCTGTATTCAGGACTGGAAGTTGCGATGCACAATATCAATAGAAGGCAAACGAACCTGCGATTTTTTGAATTTGGAAAAACCTACTTCATGCAAGAAGGTGACTATAAGGAAAGCAACAGGCTCGCCATATATATGACCGGAGATATTGAAAACGAAAACTGGATCAACAAGACCAGAAAAGTTGCTTTTCATGATATCAGTCATATGCTACATCTGGTCGTTGGTCGATTATTAGGAAAAGAATTAAAAACTGATGTTACTCACGACTTCCCGTTTGACTATGGCCTAAAGATGCTACTGAATGACAAAGAGCTGGGAAAAGTGGGGAAAGTCAATGCGGGAATGGCCAGAAAAGCAGGCCTTAAACAAGAAATATTTTACGCAGATATCGATTGGGACTTGCTTTTAAAGAAGACAAATAATAATATAGTATACGAAGAAGTGTCTAAATTCCCTGAAGTGAGGAGAGACCTTTCACTGGTTATTGATAAAAAGGTAAGCTTCGAAGAAATCCGAGAAATTGCCCAAAACAATGAGCAGCGCTTGTTACGTTCTATTAATGTGTTTGACGTTTATGAAGGAGAGAATATAGATAAAGACAAGAAGGCTTATGCTATAAGCTTCATCCTTCAGGATAAAGAAAAGACATTAACCGATAAGGTTATCGACAAAACAATGACTAAATTAATGTCTTCTTTTGAAAGCGACCTTGGTGCAATAATCCGGAAGTAATTATGAACAAAGAACAGCTAAAGGCTAACTTGTTATCGTTGGAACGTAAAATAAATCTGCTGGTTGGGGAGCACAAAACCCTCAAACTGGAGGTTTCTCAGTTAAAAAGTGAAAATGATGAGCTTAGAAGTATAGTAAAGAGCAAGGAGGAGCAGATCAGTAGCTTTCAAAATAAGATTAAAATTAGTAAGATTGTAAACGAAATAGATACAGGAGAAGGCAATACTTCTGAACTGAAGAGGAAAATTGACGATTATATAAAGGAGATTGACAAGTGTATAGCGCACTTAAGTAAATAATACCGCTCCATATGGACGAACTTTCTATAAGAATAAAAATTGCCGACAGAGAATACCCCATGAAGGTAAAGGCTGAGGACGAGGCAAGGGTAAGAAGCGCCGGCAGGCAGATTAATGAAAGAATTAAATCTTACAGAGAGAGATTTGGGATAGACGATAAGCAAGATCTTCTAGCTATGGTAGCCTTTGATTGCTTGGTGGATAAAATGGAGTTGGATGAAAAGCAATATAATACAGATGAAAGTGTGCTTGAAAAAATCAATCATTTAAATAATATCATCAATCAGGCCTTATAAGGCATAAACTCCGGTTCTGATAACCTTTTGCTGCATCTTTTAATGATGAGTGTTAGCTCAGGAATTAAGGGATCATCACCCCAACGAGGGGCGTTAGTAATATATTGGGCAAAGGTATTTTCAGAAATACGCCAAAGCTCATTCCGCAAAAACCTGCCTGACAACTCATTTAATCTTTTAAACTAAAAAGAGTAATGGCAGATTCAATCTATTTAATACTGGCTGGCGTTGTAGGCCTCGGTATTGGTATCGCGATAGGGCGGGCCTTGATGAGCAAGGTCAATAAAGGAAAAGAGCAAGAGCTTGAAGAAAAAGCAAAGGGCATAATCCGTGAAGCTGAACTTTCAGCAGAAAACATCAAAAAAGATAAGATCCTCGAAGCTAAAGAGAAGTTTCTGAAACTTAAGGCGGAGTTTGAAGAAGACGCATCCCGCAAGAAAAACCAGATTATTACCAACGAAAACAAATTAAAACAAAAGGAACAGCACCTTTCCAAAGAATTTGAACAGGTAAAAAGAAAAGAAACCGAGCTCGATGAATTAAAGGAAAACCTCTCTACTCAACTGGAGGTAGTGAATAAGAAAAAAGCCGAGCTTGATAAGTTTAATCAGCAGAAGGTCTCTATACTTGAAAAAATATCTAACCTTACAGCGGATGAGGCTCGTGAGCAACTGGTAGAGTCTTTGAAAGATGAGGCACAAACGCGCGCTTCTTCCTTCATCAAGGATATACTGGAAGAGGCCAAACTTTCCGCTACCAAGGATGCCAAAAAAATCGTACTGGAGACCATTCAAAGAACGGCCACTGAGCATGCCATAGAAAACTGTGTCTCTGTTTTCAACATTGAAAGCGACGACATTAAAGGCAAGATCATAGGCAGGGAAGGGCGAAACATCAGAGCACTTGAAGCTGCTACAGGTGTAGAGATCATTGTGGATGACACCCCCGAAGCCATCATTATTTCAGGGTTCGACCCCGTTCGTCGTGAGATCGCCAGGTTATCGCTACACCGGTTGGTGGTTGACGGCAGAATACACCCGGCCAGAATTGAAGAGATTGTAGCCAAAACCAAGAAAAATATTGAAGAAGAAATTATCGAGATAGGTGAAAGGACAGTGATCGACCTTGGAATCCATGGCCTGCACCCCGAGCTGATCAAAATGGTAGGAAGAATGAGGTTCAGGTCATCTTATGGTCAGAACTTACTACAGCACTCTCGTGAAGTAGCCAACTTATGTGCCACAATGGCCTCTGAGCTAGGCCTAAACCCTAAGCAGGCCAAACGCGCAGGTCTGCTGCATGATATTGGTAAAGTATGGCCGGATGAGCCGGAGAAGCCCCACGCTATTATTGGTATGGAGCTGGCTCAGAAATACAAGGAACACCCTGTAGTATGCAATGCCATTGGAGCTCACCACGACGAAATTGAGATGACTTCCATGATCTCCCCTATCATTCAGGCTTGTGATGCCATATCAGGAGCAAGGCCTGGAGCACGCCGAGAGGTAATGGAAAGCTATATCAAACGACTGAAAGAGCTGGAGCAACTTGCACTTAGCTTTGATGGCGTACATAAATGCTACGCTATACAAGCCGGCCGTGAACTACGCGTAATGGTAGATGCGGAAAATGTAAGCGACGAACGCGCCGGACAATTGTCTTTTGATATTTCTCAAAAAATAGAAAAAGATATGCAGTATCCCGGACAGATTAAAGTGACCGTGATCAGGGAAATGAGATCGGTATCTTACGCCAAATAGATAGAGAAAATCAAAGCAATAAAAAAGGCGGTTTACCAGGCATGGCAAACCGCCTTTTCTGTTTTCAGGCCACCTCTATTGTTCATAGATCTTATGAGCATCTTCAAGCTCATCGTTTAGCTCTTCTCTGCTGCTGATAAATTCATATTGTGTATTAAAGTATCCTTCAGGCCTGCTACCTAATATGTAATATTCCACGTCACTATCAGGAGCATTGATCACAACCTGATCCGATACCCTGACTGTCTGCCCTTGCAGGTCTTGTCCTGTTGGAAGCAGTTCTGCCACTACGTGCAGGTCATCATCATCAGCGTAAATTTCCCTTATCTTCATTTCATGACTTTCGTTGGCCACCTCAGCTTCCACACGGATAGTCCGCTCCTCCATTTCATTGTCATCTGGCGTATTTACTTCAATATAGGGTACATTCACCTGCCTCTTCTCTGTAACCACAACAACTTTGGGTACTTCCACTGTTTTAGTTCGGGTAGATACCTTCACATTCGCCCAATCGACATCATATTCAGGCAATTTCCCTGACTCAGCCTGAATATCTACGTCAGGCAGTTCTCCTTCTTCTGTTTTATCCACAGAACATGACACTGCGGCACTTATCATTAAGATTCCTGTAAATAGTTTAATTACACTTTTCATAGCTCTTAGTTTAATTGATTATACCTCAAATCAGGCAAGAAGCAAACCAAAGGCTACTTTAGGCGATACTAAGGGGTTATGATCAATTACTGTACATGGTTTTCCACACATTATGAAGTTCTGTACTCTGTCTTCAGTATGACCATAAATTCTTTTGATGATAAATACGCTGTTTGATTTAATCTCCTATCTTTACCCCAAAATTCATGTAAGAACCATAAAAACAGACTAAAAGAACCCCCTTATACTTTCATCTTAATCTGCATACATCACGCAACAATGGATTCATGAATGAGATCATAAAATTCCCTGAAATTTTTAGTGATGATTGTTTGAGCTTCAACCTGAACAAAGAAAAATAGACCCATTTAATTTTTTCATTGCTATGATAACATTAGAGCAACAAGAGACTGCGAGAAAACAATTGGAAAATAAAGGATTTCTTGACCTTCCTGTAAAACCTGATATGGATTTTGTCAGCGAGATCAACAGGCTCAGGAAAGAGAAGAACGCGGTGATCTTAGCACACTACTATCAATTTCCTGAAATACAGGATATTGCTGATTTTGTTGGAGACAGTCTTGGATTAGCGCAACAAGCTGCGGGAACTGATGCGGACATCATCGTATTTGCCGGTGTACATTTTATGGCAGAAACCGCTAAAGTGCTTAGTCCTGAGAAAAAGGTACTGCTCCCCGATTTAAAAGCCGGCTGCTCCCTGGCAGACTCATGTACACCCGAAGAGTTTGGAGCCTTTGTAAAGCAGCATCCTGATCATATAGTAGTTACTTATGTGAATTGCTCTGCCGAGATCAAGGCATTAAGCGATATTGTATGTACCAGCTCCAATGCTGTCAAAATAATAAACTCCATTCCAAAAGACAAGCCGATCATTTTTGCCCCTGATATTAACCTTGGCAAGTACCTGATCAAAGAGACCGGCAGGGATATGTTGCTATGGAGCGGCGCCTGTATGGTGCATGAAGCTTTTAGCATTGACAAACTCCTGGCTGCTCACAAAGAACACCCTAACGCTAAAATTATAGCACACCCTGAATCAGAAAGCCATATTCTGAAAGTGGCTACATTCATTGGGTCAACTGCCAAATTGATTGAATACGTAAAAAATGACCCGGCGGAAGAATTTATTGTAGCTACTGAAGCAGGTATACTTCACCAGATGAGCAAGGAAATTCCTCATAAGAAGATCATTGCAGCGCCAGCTTATGAAGAAAACAAGTGTGCATGCAGTGAGTGTGGGTATATGAAAATGAACACCTTACAGAAGCTTTATTTATGCATGAAGTATGAACAGCCGGAGATCATCTTACCCGAAGGTATCCGTGAAAAAGCTTTACGCCCGATAGAAAGAATGCTGGAGTTATCATAACATCATGCACAAAACTGATTTTTTAATCATAGGTTCCGGTCTTGCAGGGTTGAGCTTTGCCGTAAAGGCAGCCACCCGGTTTCCGGAAAAGAAGATCACCATCGTTACCAAATCTATTGTTAGCGAAAGCAATACCCGGTATGCACAAGGAGGCATAGCTGTGGTAATGGATTTTCTGAATGACAACTTCGAAAAACATAAAGAGGATACTCTCAAAGCAGGCGATGGCCTTTGCAGCAAAGCCACGGTAGACCTGGTAGTGGAAGAAGGCCCGGCCAGGCTGCAGGAGATCATTGACCTGGGCACCGAATTTGACCGCGATGCAGATGGCAACTACCACCTGGGCATGGAAGGTGCCCACTCTGCCCGCCGCATCCTGCACTATAAAGACGTAACAGGCTTCAAAATCCAAAGCACACTGCTCGAAAAGGCCCGGTCATTTGATAATGTTGAGATTTTAGAATACCGCTTTGCCGTAGACCTGATCACTCAGCACCATTTAGGTGTAGAAGTCACTAAAAAGAGCACCGATATCAAGTGTTTCGGCGCTTACGTGATGGATCTGAAAACCCACAAAATAGAGACCTACATAGCAAAAACTACCGTACTGGCCTCCGGCGGTATCGGTCAGACCTACAAGATCACTACCAATCCGGAAGTGGCCACCGGTGACGGCATAGCTATGGCTTATCGTGCCAAGGCTGCTATGGAGCATATGCAGTTTGTGCAGTTTCACCCTACAGCGCTTTATGGCCATGCCGGAGATACGGCTTTCCTGATATCAGAAGCGGTAAGAGGCTTTGGTGCGGTGCTCAAAACCAAAGAGGGGAAATCCTTCATGGAAAAATATGATGAGCGCGGATCTCTGGCCTCAAGGGACATCGTGGCAAGGGCCATTGATACCGAAATGAAAGCCCGAGGAGAAGAATGCACATACCTGGATTGCCGGCACCTGGATATAGAAGAGTTCAAAAAACACTTCCCCAATATATATCAGAAATGTCTTGAATCAGGCGTTGATGTAGCTAAGGATATGATACCAGTCGCCCCGGCAGCACATTACCTTTGTGGTGGCGTAAAAACGGATGCACACGGCAATACCAACATCGAGAACCTGTACTGCTGCGGAGAAGTAGCCTGCACAGGTCTTCATGGTGCTAACAGACTGGCCTCCAACTCACTACTTTGAAGCATTAGTATTCGCTCACCGCTGTTTCGAAGATGTAGCAGGTAAAATTGATAGTATTAATTTTCAGGACAATATACCCGAATGGCAGGCCGAAGGCACCACCAAACCACGAGAATGGGTACTGATCAACCACAACAGAACCGAAGTAAAAAATATCATGAGCAACTATGTGGGCATAGTACGTTCCAATGAGCGCCTGGAACGTGCCCTGAACCGGCTTCATGTAATATTTGAAGAGACAGAAAAACTTTACAAAACTACCACCCTGTCACCTCAGTTGTGCGAGCTGCGTAACATGATCAATGTTGCCTACCTTATCGTAAAACACTCCATGGAACAGAAGGAGAACAGGGGGACTTTTTATAGTGTGGATGTGAGGTAGTAAAGTTACTTACTTACATACCATCCCAGCTTCGCACTGTTAGCATGTTAGACTTCTTCGAGTAAGAAATCAGGTATATATTCTTGAGGCTATTGTATATGTTGTAGCTGCTTATGCGACTTTTCTTAATATCCCTCTCTTTTTCAACAAAGCTTTCAATGTTATAATAAGCACTGAAATGGTCATGCTGACCTGTACTGACAGTATAATCAGATGCATTTAAATATCCGTATACATAATATTTTGTAGCGTCATCAATAGTATAACTCATGTATGTTTCAGGTTTATACCCCGGTTTATTATAAGTACCTGACGAAAACTCTAAAATTTTATAGTAACCGGGAGATGCCGGCGTAGAAACTGTTTTTTGCCCAGGAATCAAGTTTTTCTGACCAGGAAATACAGCGGAGCCAATCATCAATTTAATCTCATCGCCACTGCCGATGACATTGATAAATTCCTCTCCAACACCTATTTCCTTAAATTTTTGCTTAGCTAAATTCTTATCAGCATCCAGTTCCACTACCTCAGTCTCTTTATAAACGGGTGAATTAAATATATTAACCTCTTTATCTGGTGTATAGGAATACTCACGAATAACAGTAAGATCATCAACACCTCTTATTTGTAAGATGAGTGCTTTCTTATTTAGATGAATAAAATATAACTTTCCCTTATAAGGGAAGTAATTATAAGAACCAAATTTATGACTGAAGTGCTTTAAACCTGTAGACTTAGAATCCAAATCCAAAGAAACCAGATTCAACTGCCCTTCCTTGCTATCTCCAAGGGAAGTGGGGGTAATCATTATTAGCTTATTATCATGAAAGAAAATCTTATTCTTAAAAACTATATGCTGAATAGGCATCTCAAAGTCATCCTGAATAAAGCTAAATCTCATTTTAGACAATTTCCTGGCCGTGTTTTTACTTACGCTAAACACACGCTTATTTACCTGATCAGGGCCGCTTATGGTTCGAACAATTAAGTCCTCTTTCGACTTGGAAGCTGTAATTAAATAATAAAGTCCGTTATATTGAAAGTTGCTTATAATGGACTCCCCTTCATACTCTAGCTTACCACTCCCCAACATTTCAAGACCATCTTTAGAGATCTGGATCATATCAATGACGGGTTGATTATCATCAACAGCAAATTGATTTTGATAAAAAAAAGTAAAACTTCTATCATCATAGCTATAGCCAGATATAATCAATTTACCTGGAAAAACTATATCCTTCGTTTCATTGGCAGTCTTAAATACTAAATGAGTTTTATATATTTTTGGGGTACCGTTAATGTAGGACAGGTAACTGGTAACCATATTGCCTGAAGCATCCGGGAAGCCCAAAAAGTCTCCTTCAATATAACCATCAAACTTATGTTCATATGCAACCTTCTGGGCGTTAAGTGCTAATGATACTGAAATAAACAACAAACCGGCCAGCAAAAACTTCGTCATAGTACAGTAGTTTAAAATAATCTGTTATAATGCAATTATTATTGAGTAACCTCTTTATGTTAGACAAAACAAAACTATAAAAGTTTTTTTGTTTCATTCCAATTTCCTTTACTTTGTAACTCAAAGTTCTTTTTAAATAACAAGCCAGAACTAAAAGATCTGGCCTTTTTAAAAATTATTTACTTTGAAATTCAAAGCACTTTTAAAGAAACAGAATGAAGGTAAAACTGATACTTCCCGCACTTACTGAGGCTGAAAGCCCCTTTTGGCGCCCTATTAAGTACTCGCTCTTTCCTCCTCTTGGACTAGCTACACTAGCCGCCTATCTCGACCCTCATGATGAGGTTGAATTACTGGATCAGCACGTAGAAAAACTAACACTTGACGATGAACCTGACCTGGTTATAATACAGGTTTACATCACTAATGCATACCGGGCTTATCATATTGCTGATCATTACAAGGCTAAAGGTTGCTATGTAATTCTGGGAGGATTACACGTCACTTCTCTTCCTGAGGAAGCACTCCCACACGCAGACTCTATTTTTATAGGCCCAGGAGAAGATACATTTCCTCAGTTTCTGAAGGATTTTAAGAAAGGAGCACAAAAAAAACGATACTTCTCTGATAAACGTACACTCGCTGGCATACCTCCTATACGTCGTGACCTGATAAAGAGGCACCTGTATCTGGTACCAAACTCAATTGTGGTCACCCGAGGCTGCCCTCATCACTGCGACTTCTGTTATAAAGACGCCTTTTTCCAGGGTGGTAAATCTTTCTATACCCAACTTGTGGATGATGCCTTATCAGAAATTGAGAGGTTACCCGGCCGTCATCTATATTTTCTGGATGATCATTTGCTTGGCAATTCGAAGTTTGCTTCATCTCTTTTCGAAGGGATGAAAGGAATGAACCGGATATTTCAAGGGGCTGCCACTGTTGATTCTATACTCAGGGGCAATCTTATTGAAAAAGCAGCAGAAGCAGGATTGCGCAGTGTGTTTGTTGGTTTTGAAACATTTTCACCCGAAAACCTCAAACAAAGCAACAAAAAACAGAATATGAAGAAAAGCTATGAAGACGCAGTACAACGCCTTCATGATCTTGGAATAATGATTAATGGCAGCTTTGTATTTGGTTTGGATGAGGATAATCAGGATGTATTCAAAAGAACTGTTGACTGGGGTGTAACCAATGGGATCACAACTTCAACCTATCATGTGCTTACACCATATCCCGGCACTAAACTTTTCAGTGACATGGAAAAGGCTGGCCGGATCACTAGTAGAAACTGGGACCTATACGATACCAGGCATGTAGTGTACAAAACCAGGAACCTCACTGCCGAGCAACTTGAAGAAGGATACTGGTGGGCCTATAAGGAGTTTTACTCATGGAATAATATTGTCAAATCTTCATTGCATCATGAAGCTTTCAAGCATATGTTAAAGCATTTTTTTTATGCCGGTGGTTGGAAGAAATTTGAACCTCTTTGGAATTTCATTATTAAAAGCGGTAGTCTTTCAGGCATGCTACCCTTACTGGAATCCATCCTATCAAAAGTGAATAGTACCCAGAATAAGTCAGAAACTGACAACAGCCTGCAAAAAATTAATCTCAACTATAAAACTGCTAATACTTAAACTTATGAAAACCATAATCAATAAATTATCCTCAATAAACCATCCCGTGATGGCTCTGACTCAGCTTTCTATATTTTGCATTATGCTTATCACAGCAAGTTATGTGAGGTCGTCCAATATCACCTATTTCTTTCTGGCCTGGAACCTCTTTCTCGCCTGGGTGCCTTTGTTTTTTGCCAAAATATGGACGTACAGGTTACAAATGAAGCCGCTAAAAAAATGGAAATCTGCAGGTATGTTTTGTCTCTGGCTGCTATTCTTTCCTAATTCGCCCTATATCATCACTGACCTGGTACATCTCAATACAAGGTTTAACCCTTCGATCTGGTCTGATACTTTGCTGCTTTTTTCGTGCGCCTTTACCGGATTGGTTGTAGGCCTTTATTCCCTGCATGTAGTGCATAAAGTTCTTGAAAAGAATTTTAGCTTTATTAAAACATGGTTGATCATCATTGCAAGCCTGATCCTCACTGGCTTTGGTATTTACCTCGGCAGGGTGCAACGCTGGAATAGTTGGGACTTATTCGTTAATCCATTTAATTTAATGCACGATATATTCATCCAGTTGAGCAACCCCCAGGCCATAAAAATGACCATTGGTTTTTCAGCGCTATTATTCATAGCTTACTACATGCTCAAAAGCATAACGTCTTATGAAAGGACTCACAAATAGCATCAAAAAGAACCTAAAAAGCTTTAAATATGCTTTTCAGGGAATTAAATTTCTGGTCAAAGAGGAGAATAACTTCCGCTATCACCTACTGGCTGCTGCGGTTGCCATAGCTTTGGGTTTCTATTTGCAGGTAAGTACTACCGAATGGCTGATCATTGTCACTATGATAGGCCTGGTACTTATGGCGGAAGCTTTTAATACCAGTCTTGAAAAATTTATGGATATACTTCATCCAGAACTGCACCCTAAAGTTGGCAAAGCCAAGGATATTGCTGCCGGAGCAGTTTTGATCATTGCTATTGCTGCAGGTATTGTGGGTATTACTATTTTTGCCGGAAAGCTCTATTAAGGGCAATTAATTTAACTCCGGCCACTCACTATGATAAAACAGGTAATAATTGCCCCAGTGCTGCTCATTATGTTATCGGCCTGCCTGGTCAGCAGAACCGAGAGGCCCCGTATAACCGGTTATGTTTATGACCATAAAACCAGAATGCCCCTGAAAGGCTGTAAAGTTGCAGAAGCATATACAGACTCCCTTGGTTTCTTTCTGTTGAAAGAACGAAGGTTTTGGGAATTTGCATTTCCCGGTGGTGAAGCACCACCCGTGATGATTTATGAGCTTGTAGAAAAAGAGAACTATAAAACAGATACAATCCGGGCATTCAATCCCCACGGGGGTGGTGCTCGAAAAGGTGCTCATTGGGAAATGGATACTGTATTTTTAAAGGAAAACCTCATCTACCCAGACACAGTTCGCTAGTAGGGTACGTTAATACAGACTTGAGTGTAAGATCATAACAAAAATCACCCCTCAATTATGACGGGTTTCTCCTGTTCCTCTGCATTTCTTTTCGTAAATTAATACTCATGATGGCATAACCCTTAAACGTCATGAAGGAAATTAATATAAACCGCTCTAAAAAAGAGGTAGTTATCCTTTTCGCGGGAGACTCTGGTGATGGTATTCAGTTTACCGGCGGACAATTCACCGAAACGGTAGAGTTATTTGGCAACGACATCAGCACATTTCCAAACTTTCCAGCTGAGATCAGAGCCCCTATAGGCACTGAAGCGGGTGTTTCCGGCTTTCAGCTCAAATTTGGCAGTGTAGAGGTATTCACACCCGGTGATCAATACGATGTGCTGGTGGTGATGAATGCTGCCGCCCTTAAAGTGAACCTCCACAACCTCAGGCAAGGAGGCGTAATTGTGGCTAACATAAGTGGCTTTGACAGTAAGAACCTGAAGCTGGCCAAGTATATAGACGATGAAAACCCACTGACCAACGACTCTCTGGAAAACTACGAAGTCCATGCCATAGATATTTCAAAGCTTACCAAAGAGGCCCTTAAAGATTCCGGCCTTTCGGTCAAGGAAATAGACCGGTGCAAAAACATGTTTGTGCTCGGTTTTATATACTGGATGTTTAGTCAAAGCCCTGACAATACGATAAAATTCATTCAGCATAAATTTAAATCCAAACCGGAGATTGCTGACGCCAATACCAAAGCTTTGAAAACAGGCTATCATTATGGCGAGACCAGCGAGACCTTCACCTCCCGATATGAGGTTAAACCTGCCCCTTTACAAAAAGGAAAGTATAGAAATATAAGTGGTAACCAGGCTACCGCATTAGGCATGGTGGCTGCAGCAAATCATAATAACTTCGAGCTGATGTATGCCAGCTACCCTATCACACCAGCTTCAGATATTTTGCATGAACTCTCCAAGCATAAAAGCTTTGGTGTAAAAACATTCCAGGCGGAAGACGAAATAGCTGCGGTATGTGCTGCCATAGGGGCTTCCTTTGGTGGCTCACTGGCCATTACCGGATCATCAGGCCCCGGAATAGCACTTAAGGCTGAGGCGATGGGTCTGGCCGTGATGCTGGAACTACCTCTGATTGTGGTGAATGTACAGCGTGGCGGCCCTTCCACCGGCTTGCCTACCAAAACCGAGCAGGCAGATTTGCTTCAAATGCTGTATGGAAGAAACGGGGAAGCGCCAATGCCTGTTTTCGCTGCCGCATCTCCAAAAGACTGCTTTGATACCATCTATGAAGCTTGCAGAATAGCCATAGAGCACATGACCCCGGTGGTGGTACTATCTGATGGGTATATCGCCAATGGCGCAGAGCCCTGGAGGTTCCCTACCTCAAAAGACCTGAAAACCATTACTCCAAGAAGACCGGATAAAACTGATTTTCTTGAGGATAAGTTTCTCCCCTATGAGCGTGATGAGCATGAGGTAAGACCATGGGCAGTGCCCGGCATTAAGGGTTTCGAGCACCGGCTCGGAGGGCTTGAAAAGGAATTGCGAACAGGTAATGTATCTTACAATCCAGAAAACCACCAGGAAATGATCCGCATAAGGGAGAAAAAGGTAAATGACATTGCTTTAGACTTGCCTGATCAGATCATTCACCGGGGCAATGAAGGAGCCGATCTATTGGTTTTGGGCTGGGGCTCAACATTCGGCTCTATAGAGCGGGCTGTAAAAGATTTGATAGAAGAGGGAATTTCCGTAGCCCATATACATTTAAGACATATCAACCCGTTTCCAAAAAACCTGGAGAGTTTATTGAGAAGTTTCAAACGCGTTATCATCCCTGAGATGAACCGCGGACAGCTCTCCAAACTGATCCGGGAGCGTTTTCTGATTGATGCCATTTCTGTTAATAAGACAAAAGGCATCCCTTTCAGTGTAGAAGAAATAAAGCAAGCCATATTAAAACATCAAGACCATGTCAGTACAAGTGCTTAATTCATCAGGGAATGGCAACCCTTTAACAGCAAAAGACTATGCAACCGACCAGGATGTACGCTGGTGTCCCGGCTGCGGCGATTATTCTATCCTCAAACAGGTACAAACAGTGCTGCCAACACTTGATATCCCAAAAGAAAAGACCGTTTTTGTTTCCGGTATAGGTTGTGCTGCAAGGTATCCTTACTATATGAATACCTACGGCATGCACAGCATTCACGGTCGGGCAACAGCAGTAGCCAGTGGGCTTAAGGCAGCACGACCTGATCTTGATGTCTGGATCATAACAGGAGATGGTGATGCTTTGTCTATTGGGGGCAATCATTTTATTCACCTGCTCAGAAGAAATTTCAATGTGAATGTACTATTGTTCAACAATGAAATATACGGACTCACCAAGGGACAGTACTCTCCTACTTCACCCAAGGGCAAAGTGACCAAATCAACACCTTATGGTTCTGTTGACCACCCCTTCAACCCGATAGCCCTTGCTCTGGGAGCAGAAGGTACCTTCGTAGCGCGCTCTATGGATCGTGACCCCAAGCATCTGAGAGATATACTGCTGGCAGCCCATGAGCACAAAGGAACCAGCTTCATTGATATTTACCAGAATTGCAATGTATTCAATGATGGCGCCTTTGGACTTTTCACCGATAAGGCCACCAAAGATGATCATACTCTATTTTTAGAGGACGGCAAACCGCTGATCTTCGGCAAAGAGACTAAAGGTATTAAACTGGATGGGTTTAAACCCATTGTAGTTTCCCTGGAAGAGACTGCTGCCGATGAATGCTGGATCCATGATCCAAAAGACAAGATCAAGGCCTCTATCCTTTCCGGCTTCTTTGAATATGATATGAATCAGGGAGCCTTACCCAGGCCTTTCGGAATATTTTATAAAAATGAGCGGGCAACTTATGAAGACCTGCTTACCGAACAGATAGAAGATCATAAGAAAACAGACAATACTGACCTGGATAAACTGCTAAGTGGGGAAAATACGTGGGAAGTTAAATAAACTCAAGGCTGATCTTCAATTCGTTAAGCATTTAAAAGGAAAATAAAGCCTCAGGATTTACCTTTGCACGCTTCTGCTCATGGTGAGCAAAATTCCAAACTGTAGCGCTATGCAAGGAACTGACCGGATTGAAAACCAACTTCAGGATTTAAGGGAAAATCTGACACATCATAAATTATATACCCGACTATCTTCTATTCGGGACATACAGATTTTCATGGAACATCATGTTTTTGCCGTATGGGATTTTATGTCTCTTCTAAAAGCCTTACAGATAAATTTAACATGTACAAACATTCCCTGGACACCTGCTCCAAATCCGGCGTTATCACGATTTGTGAACGAGATTGTGTTGGGTGAAGAAAGTGATATCAATGAGGCAGGCGAACCAAAAAGTCATTTTGAGATGTATCTGGACGCAATGGATCAGGCGGGGGCCGATACTTCCGGGATCAATGCTTTCATCAAACTGATCAACACCGGATCCAGCGTAACAGAGGCTGCCAACCAAATGGGGCTCGACAGGGTGGTCGCGAACTTCATTGCTTTTACCTTTGATGTTATTGCCACCGGAAAACCACATTTAATAGCTTCTGCTTTTACCTTTGGCCGGGAAGACCTCATTCCTGATATGTTTATTGAGATTGTAAACCATGCCGAAAAAGAAGACCAGAGCAAGTCTTACCATAAGCTTATCTATTATCTTAACCGGCATATTGAACTCGACGGGGACGAGCACGGACCGCTTTCACTACAAATGATTACCGCGCTTTGCGGAGATGACCAAAGCAAATGGGACGAAGCTTTGGAAACCGCAAAGCAGGCACTTGAACATCGGATTAAACTTTGGGATAGAATAGCCGAGGTTATTGCAGAAGACAAAACAGTCGACGTAGATTTAGTATAAATACTGCCTCAAAATTGCCATAGTAATAAAAATTAATAGCTTTGTCATTTTTGAGAGATCTACACCTATGTAAGTTTTGTACTTTCGAACTATGAACTGGTACCTGGCTGCACTACAGAAATATGCTGACTTTAATGGACGGGCAAGGCGCAAAGAATATTGGTTTTTCACCTTATTCAACGTTCTTTTTGCTATTGTAGCCTTTGTGCTCGATCATGTTACAGGTCTGGTAATTGCCGGCATCGGTTACGGTCCCATTTACCTTTTCTATGCATTGGCCCTTTTTATCCCCGGCCTTGCTGTGGCAGTACGCAGGCTACATGATGTAGGCAAAAGTGGCTGGATGGTTTTAATAAGTCTGATCCCACTGGTTGGTGCCATATGGCTCTTGATATTGATGGTAACAGAGGGACAGCCCGAGGAAAATGAGTATGGCCCGGTGCCCAAACCTACAGAGCATTATGAAAATACGGATGATGTCATTACCACTGAACGCAACGGTACGGCTGACAACATACTGCTGATAGTAGTCGGATGGTTTTTAGCTTCTAAAATTATTTGGTTTTTCATCCCTTTCATTATTGAAAAAACGGGTGGGGATATTCAAACCTATTACACTTTTGCCAGTCTTTTTACCCAGATAATTACAGCCGCAACCATTACCTCCCTGGGCTATGTTGTTAAGAATAAAACCAAGCAAACCGTAGTTTATATTGTTGGCGCACTATATTTCGTTATTACGATAGCATTCACGGTCATACAATACCTGGAAATGGAAGGCTGGTAAATTTCTAAGTTTAAAGGCTGAGCCGCTCAAGTGTAAGTTCTTGCTCAACATTTTGGTCACACGCAAGGTGGATAATGTGATGCTGGTCCAAATCAACTGGTTTTAAATACCAGCATTCGTCCCCAACCCTGGCTGTATTATTGTCAATAATGATTTCGCTTAACGGAATACTTAGCCCCTTGCCATCAGCTTTAACTATGGCCTCTTTCTTAGTCCACATTTTATAGAATCCCCTCAAAGGATCAGGATCTGACTTGATCATCTGCCACTCGGCATTGGTAAACTGCCGGTCAAAATCGCTGAATTCAATCGGCCTGATTTGCTCCACATCTACTCCTATTCTAAGCTTATCGTTGCTTATCACACAAATTACGTAATTACCGGAATGTGAAATGTTAAACTCCACCAGGTCAAGGTACGGCCTGCTGTACTCGGAATATTTTATATCATCCAGCCACTGATGACCCCCTCCGTATTTTTTTAACCCCTCTACCAACAGGAGCTTTCCGATCAGTCCGGCGTGGGCATCCTGCCAGCGATGGTACTTACCGATACGCTTTGCCATATCAGCAGGTAGCATATTGAGGTAATAGTTATATTTTTCTGTACTGAACCTTTCATTAAAACTCGAATAGAGCAGGTAGATCATGGTATTTATTTGGGTTTGACGATAAAGATAAACCTGTCGGACAATGTGGCAAAGGTTGAGAAGGAATTGTTTTAGTATTCAGATGGGGATATTGAGTATTGAGAGGGGCTTGGGGAGTGAAGTTATCGGCGACCGGAGTTTGGTAATAGGTTTTCGAGAACGGGGTGTATAAAAGAACCGGGATTTGAATATTTCTACGGTAGTAATTATCCCTGACGGGGACTACAATGCTATTGAGCTAAGACGGCAGGACACGTGCAAATAGGCACTTTTTGGTTAATAAATTAATGACAGTTTACGGAGCCAGGTTGCGGCTTTACTAAACTTTAAAAGTTTGGTAAAGCTTTACTGGTCTGTAACACCGGCTGAGGGTAATAACCTTAAAGCAGAGGTTGCTACTTTTTTGAGCATCACCTCTCCCGGTAATGGTAGCCTGCCATAATTAAAGATTCTGCCTCCGAATGCCGGAGTCCTCTGCGAGAGACTTTACTGGGAAGTAAAGTGAGTGTTGAGTTCAGAGGGTACAGTCATATCATACACTTCACTAGTTTATTGATAAAAATCACTAGCACTAGTGATTCAAAAACATCAGCCATAGCGATTGACACCACATGAATTACTCTTCATCTTTGCATTGTTTAGATTAATTCTAAATAAATGATTTCACGCAATTCAATGAATATCAAGCAAAAAAGCAACAACAACTAAAACTTATATTATGAGACAACTATTACTACTACTTGTTGCATTATTTACAGCAGCAACTTCCTTTGCTCAGAGCCAGCACGGCTTTGTGAAGGGAATCATCAAAACGAGCGATGGCAAAGAGGCTCCATATGTATCAGTAGCCCTTAAGGGTACACACTATGGTTCTTCTACTGATAAAACCGGGCAATTCAAGATCAGCGCTCCGGCTGGGGACTATACGTTGATATTATCTTCAGTAGGCCTTGAGAAAAAGGAAAGAGAAGTGACTATCAAGGCAGGAGAAACCATCGAGTTGCCGGCTATAGTTCTTCAGGAGTCTATTCAGCAACTGGAAGATATCACGGTTTACGGTCAGGAAGATTACACTGCACCGTTACCTTCTCCCAGTTTAAGGTCTAAAACCCCTATTTTGTTACTACCACAAAACGTACAGGTCATCTCTAAGCAGGTTATTGAAGACCAGCAATCAATTGATATGCTCGAAGGCATAACCAGAAACGTGAGTGGTGCCCAGATGATCGAGCACTGGGGCAACTTTGCCAGAATAAACATGAGAGGCTTTAAATTGCCCGCTTTCAGAAACGGGATGAATGTAGAGATGCCGTGGGGGCCGTTGACAGAAGATATGTCAATGGTAGAGCGTATTGAATTTGTAAAAGGGCCTGCCGGCTTTATGCTTTCTGCCGGAGAACCCGGTGGCTTTTACAATGTAGTGACCAAAAAGCCCTTGGAAAACAGCAGAAATGAAGTTTCGCTGATGACAGGAAGCTTCAATACTATCCGCAGCACGCTGGACGTCGGTGGCAAAGTGGATAGTGAAGGGAAGCTGCTGTACCGCATAAACCTGATGGGACAGCTGAAAGGTTCACACAGGGATTATGAGTTCAATGACCGATATACCATTGCACCCTCATTAAAATATAAATTCAATGACCGCACGTCATTAACCACTGAATATACTTATCAATTCTCTCAAATGTCAGTAGTGGGCGCTGCATATGTATTCTCTCCGAATGGCTTCGGAGACCTGCCACGAGACTTCACTACCGCAGAACCTAACATTGACCCAACGGATATTGAAGAGCACAGTACCTTCATCAATCTAAATCATAAGATCGATGCTGACTGGGAAGTAACCGCACAATTAGGCTATTTAAATTACAAACAAATAGGTTCATCTCTTTGGCCGGAAGGCGTTGATGCCGACGGTAACATGCTCAGAGGACTTGGTATCTGGGATGCTCTTAATGAATCAAAACTTGCCCAGGTATTCGTTAACGGATCTGTACAAACAGGCGCTGTTACTCACCAGATACTCGGAGGTGTAGATATCGGACAGAAGGATTACTTTGCTGACTGGGGACAGGGTGGTCTGCTTGGTGGCAACGTTCCTTTCAATATTTATAATCCTGTACATGGAGTACCTTCTGACTCCATACCTACTTTTGATCGTTCAAAAAGCATTCGCAAGCGTGCCGGCGTAAATAATGTTGGTCAGAGATACTCCGCTCTTTATTTACAGGATGAGATTGGGTTCTGGAATGACCGTATCCGTCTTACCCTGGCAGGCAGATATACCGCCCTGGATGGCTGGAGTTATGGTACTACTACCGAAGATGAGGCATTTACACCAAGAGTAGGCTTGAATGTATCTCTGGACAAAAATACCACGGTATATGGACTTTACGATCAGTCTTTCAGCCCTCAGGGTGGCGCAGATGCGCAAGGCAATGCCTTTGAGCCTGTAAGGGGCAACGACCTGGAAGGTGGTATAAAAAGGAACTGGGCTGACGGCAAATGGAATACTTCACTCTCTGTTTACACCATTACTAAAACCAACGTACTTACCGCTGATCCTGAAAATGTAAACTTCTCTATCCAGCTTGGTGAGGTACAATCTCAGGGAATAGAATTTGATATTCAGGGTGAGATCGTAGACGGCTTAAGCGTGGTACTGAACTACGCCAACACTAATGTAGAAGTAACTGAGGACACCGACGAATCAGTAGTGGGCACCCGCGTAGCAGGCCATGCCAAGCACATTACGAACGGATGGCTGCACTATAACCTGCCTGACCAGGTGCTAAATGGCTTTACGGTATCTATGGGCTACCAATACCAGGTAGACCGCTCCAGCTGGACCTGGAATGCAGATAATGAGTCTGCTCTACCTGACTACTTCAGACTGGATGGAGCAGTTTCATGGCAGAATGATGACCTGAAAATAGGACTGAACGTCAATAACCTGCTAAACGAATACCTGTACTCAGGTAGTGCTTACAGCTCTTTCTACTACTGGCAAACCGAGCCTGGCACTAATTTCAGGTTGAACCTGCAATACAAATTTTAAAAGAATAAAGCAGCTCCTTTCTTAACGGGAGGAGCTGTTCGAAAACTAACACATTATTTGTCCGGATTCATAGCCGCTGGCCCAACCAACAGCAGCAAACGGACAATGAAAATAGCGGACATTTTTAGTAAGGTTATTAAAACAAATGATCAGGTGTAACAGCCTGATCCCGCTATTTTTATCTAATATCCATTCGGATACTCTATACCTACATCTTTCCGATTAATTTAAGTTTACCAGAATAGCGGCTATAAGAACTAAACTGCGGCTTTACTAAAGCTTTAAAAGTTTGGTAAAAGTTTAACTGTTCTGTAGTACTAGCAAAAGCAAGACCTTAAGGCAGAGGCTCCATTCTTTTTAGGTGCATGGTCGCCATCTTTCTACAGAAAAGCTACCCTCATATTAGATGTGTATGTAAATTTCCTCCTTGAAGAGGTATTTGGTGTGCTTTTTACGATTTAAACTTTAAGAATTATCCGAATCGGTTGGGCAAAAGCACCAAGTCCGGTCAGAGTACTACCTACTCTCTTTCGGACCTGGCACCCGTTAAATTATTTTAAGACATTTCTCAGGTACTTTTGCTCAAACTTTCCGGGTTCTTTTGCGACATCAAGAGTGTACGGTAATTATTTTTCAGGTACACCAGACTTAATGACAAGAACAGGAACAGCAGCATAAGTGATAGTACAACTACCCCCTGATGCTCCCAAAAACCGAAAACGGACATTCCCCAGTTAATCAATACCCATTGTGTGATATATAGTGAGGTAACATTCCGGCTGCAGTAATATAAAAACCTAAAGGCACGGTTGTTTTTGATATGTGTAGTCAGTAGGTTGACTATCCAAAGCGCTACAAGGTTGAGCCCCATCAAACCTAGCGATCCCCCAGGGCCTAGGTGGTAATAATCGCCAAAGTGATAGGTGAAATCATACAGGCACATTAATACGCCAACAGTAAGCAAACCTAAACCTACTACCAGCATGGACTTAAAAAGAAATACCTGGTCAGAACCTTTTTCCCTGAACCACATACCAAAAAACAGGCCTATCAATATAAATGCACTCCATGGAAACATAGGGAAATATACCTGATAGGTTGCTCCCCAGAGCAAATCGCAGATATAATCCAACCCCACTATGCCTGGCCTGTAGCCCCTCAGCTCGCTGGACACCAAAACGATGAACAAGGCCAGTACTAAAGGTACATATTTGCTTTTGGAAAAGCGCACGATAAATGCCATCAGGATAAGAGTCAGGCCTGCCAATTGCAGAATGTCTCCCAGCAGAAGGAAGAACACCATGTTGGAAGGGTCACCATAGGTCATACCGTAGGCTTCTACAAAAGGTACTGGAAGCCCTCCGAAGAATAATGTAGGGACTACAAACTTGAGGATGTTCATGGTGTAACCGGCCAGCAGGATAATACCTCCTCTTTTGAGGGATCCCTTAAAACTTTGCTTACGTGAAAAGACGAAGGAAATACCCATGGACACGAGGAACATGGGGGCACCCTGCCCTAATATATGAACTATCTGTCCTAAAGCAGATTCGTTTCGGGTTGCGGCATCACCATACACGAGCATGGTATGCACGAGTATCATAAGTACTACACTAAGGCCACGCGCAAAGTCAATGGCCAGTATTCTATTATTGGTTTGCATTTCAATTGTAGTTTTAGATGTTTTAGATTGAATTAGGTTGTATTTTGGATTATTTGATTTTTTGTAATTCCAATGTTCTGTCCCTCCCCTGACAGAACATCAGCCTGTATGAACATTCCAGTTACCAGTGTGTACCAAAAGCCTTGTATTTAGGTCTACTATGCTGCAATTTTTTGTTTTTAAAACCCGGGCTACACCATGCTGCCGCTCGAAGCTTTAGCGCGGGCGCCCGGGGCTATAAGCGTTAAGCTCTTTCAGAACCTTTATTCTGAAAGATTTTGCTCATTATTGGCTTTGGGGTCTCAAATCCAGATTCGTTTCCCTTACGGACAATTTTGATTCTCCTCTTCATTTTATGTGCCCTCCATCCCATTTTCTGTCCCCAGACTGAACACTTCAATATCACCTTCCTGCTTATGTTCTCATTGGCTCAACCGCTTCAGCACCGGCCCTTTTGTACGTTGCTACAGGGTTTTTTAATGTTCCGAAAAATTGCAGGTTATTGCTGGGGTTAGCCAGGTCTACCATTTGCTGATTATTTCTCAACTGCAATCGATTAAGGCATGAGCGTGTAAACTCGGGTGCGAAGAGGTCATATTGCTCAAATTTGTTAATCAAATGAGGATGTGCATCCTGGTAATTTTGGATGCATTGTGCCACCAGGTTCCAAAACCTCTCTTCATCGTATTGTGCATGTTCTACAAGAATGGCAGATAAAAACCTGAAAAAACAGTCAAATACATCAGTAAAGATGGATAGCAGCTTGACATCTTCAGGTGTAGGGGCATATAGCCTCTGCGCTTTCTCAGGCAATATCACATCAGGACTCAGCACCACTACTTCTTCCGTGATGTCCTTCATAATGGCTTTTACCGGTATGTTATTTTCAAGGATCAATATCAGGTTTTCTCCGTGAGGCATAAACACCATATCATATTCATAGAAGCAATGTAGCAGCGGACTCATGTAGCAATCCAGGTACCTGGTCAGCCATTCGTCAATATCCAGCCCGCTTGACATGATCAGTTGAGGTACAAGCGCAGCCCCTTCCGTATCGATATGGAGCAATGCTGCCATGGTCATCAATTTTTGTCCTGATTGGAGTACCGTGGCCGGACTTTCGCGCCATAGTGCAGACAGCATTTTATTGTAGGCCAGGCTTCTGCCCAGCTCTTCATAATAGTGGTTGCGATACCCTACCGAAGCCACTTCGCCCAACATGGTAAACCCTTTCGCAGCAAGGTAGGCATCACCTGCCAGTCGCTCTGTTATCCACTCCATAATGGCCGGTGTGCTGCTCATGTAGTAAGGGGACAAGCCTCGCATAAAGCCCATATTGAGAATAGATAATGCAGTTTTGGTGTAATGCTTTTCAGGGTTGGTGATATTATAAAAAGTCCTTATTGACTGCTGCGCCAGGTATTCGTCAGAAGCATAGCCCAGGCACACCAGCAGGTTTGAGGCAATATCAGCGGCAAAAATATGTACGAGCTTGTTAAACCACTGCCAGGGATGGACAGGCATAAAATAATAATCTGCTTTATTCAGTCCCTTTTCTTGCAGAATAGCACTGAATTTCCCCAGAGTATCCGCTCCAAGCTCCCGGATGATCAGAGCTTCATAAGGCAGCCTTTCTATTCCTGCATAATCCGCCCTGCTTTTATGGGCAGCAACCCATATCAATTTTACCGGGGCACCGGCTTCGGGGGCATAAGCCTGATAGTCAGAAGCATCAAAACCAATACGGCCATTGTTAGCAACAAAGCAAGGATGACCGGCTGTCATAGCATGCTCGATATCCTGATATTCTGCGACTGTCAATTCACACGCACTTAACTGCTTTTTGGTGTGCATATAGGCCGCCCCATACAAGGTGCTGCTGATCTCTTCCATGTAGGTAGGCAGCATTTCAGCAGGAATGCCGAGGCTGTCCCTGAACTCGGTAATAAACTTTAACGAATCAAGAGTTACTGCCTGCCCGTCAATTACCTTTTCGATAGATGCCTCATCAATATGCCAGTGATCCAGGTGTAGTTTTTGCGCTTTGAAGCTGTATTCTACGTTACCATGGTCTGCCCGGAGTATGTAATGCCCCGTATCTTCATGCTGATGCTGTAATTCCGGAGTAATTAAAAGCTCATGGGCAAATTCACTTATGGCTTTTTTTATATGAAGCCTGTTCACTTTCTCCCACACCTTAAGTTTTAGATGGCTAACGGCCGATTCCGGTGAGAAATTAATATCTTTCATTTTTAATATATTTTTAAATTCAAGGTTGGTTTTTAATGGCCTGACTGAACTGTTCATAATTACAAAAGGCCAGACACGCCGTTTTATGGGGCAGCTTTACCGTACGTTCGTACTCAAATCCTGCCCTCCTGTTGAGCCCGTGTATTTTATGGTTCCTTTCATCCGGCTCCACCACCACACGCTTTACCCGCTCGTCGGTGAATAAAAAGGTCATGATGAACCTGAAAATATACCAGGTGAAATTTGTAATGGGCTTATCGGCCGGAGCTACTAGTATGTGCATGCCATAGTCACCGGGTTCCACACGATAGTGTCTGCCGATGACTTCATCTGATGTCTTGTACTTTTCCATCAGAAATGAAGGTTTGCCATTTACAGTTCCTATAAAAATTTCCGAATAAGTCAAAAGCCTTTCGTACTCCCGGCGTACATCTTCAAGAGATGTATTTTGCATCATCCAGTACTTCGCATAGTCGCGGTTGACCCAATCATGGATCAGAGATGTATCCTCCTCTATTTTCAGAGGAGAAAGTGTTACCATTCCAATATTCCCCATCTCTCTAGCAAAGATTATCTCCCTTTCACCGGTGGGAATGTTATGTATTTCTTGTGCTGTTTTCATATTCTGGTTGTTTCAAATCAGGTAGATGTTTGTGCCAGTGATATTTTTGACCTAAAGCTGAAATAGTATGCCAGCAGGGTGACTACAAAGCCTGCGGCGGCTACAAAGAATGGCATTTGCAAACCGTGATGGTCTACCAATATCCCCGCAGAGAATGAAGCGATCAGAACCCCCAGGTTTTGAAAAAAATGGATCTTGCTGTAGTCCGTGGCATATGACTTCGGCGTACTTAGTTCAAAAAGCAGCACATCGTATTTCACCACGGCATGGTACATGGCCCAGCCGTAAACAAACCGTCCCAGGAACACCACCAGGTCACTTGGGGCTGATTGCAAAAACAGCCCGGCAAGCCCCAACAGCATAGCCGGCACGATGCCCTTGTAGCTATTATCAGATTGCTTTTGTCTGTAGCTCAGCCAAAGAGCAAAAAGCGCTACCACTCCAGGTATGGCATAAACAAAGCCTGATACTATTTCAGAATCATAAATCGATATCGACTCCCAGTACAGCGAGAAAAACGGACGGATAAGAAAAGCGCTGAAATAAAAAACAAGCGTAATCATACCCAGCTTAAAAATGAACCCGTTCGGCATCAGTGGAGAGCTCTCTGTTGCTTTGTCATCCTCTTCGTGAGTACGAGTGGTATCGAACCGGCTGCTTTTGATCAGGAAGAAGCTTACAGCCATCTGAACAAAATCACCAATCGCCATGATCAGAAACAGGTTTCGAGGGTTGTACAGATCAACCACGTACCCGCCCAAAATAGCCCCCAGTATACTTCCGAAGTGAACAATTACAGACAACAGACCGATAGTGCCTGAATAATTACCTTCCTTCTCCAGACTCATCACATACGGATAGATGAGCAGGTAGCTGCCCTTAAAAACGATCATTGAAAGGGAAACTATCCAAAACTCTACAAGGCTTTGAGTCCAGTAACAATAAATGCAGAGCAGCCCGGCGAGCAATTGTGTCCATACCAGCAGGTTGAGCTCCCGCACCCGCCTGGCCACCCAGGCCCAAAACGGAAAAGCAAACATTACAGTGAAACACGTGGCGGCAATGTAGTAACCCACATGCTGCGGGTTACTCATGCCAAACGTCTCCTCAAAAAACTGGGGATAAAAAGGCATGAGCATAGCATCACTGACCACGGCCAGTAAGGTCATTGCGATAAGAAAAAAACGGAGATTCATCATGGCTGTTCCACAAGTTCCGTTTGTACCATGCTAATTTCCTCTTCTGCATTTACTCCAAACTGCTGAAATGCAATTCTCTGCTCAATCGGGTAATGATCTTTACCTGTCAGCGACCTGATGATATGCGAATTGCGATAGCAGGCCATCCCCAGGTCCGGTGTCACAAAGCCGTGCGTATGGAGCTCAGCATTCTGCACATAAATTTCACTGTTATGTTTATCGATGCTGTAGTCGCGGTGCACATCATATCTGCCCCTGGCATCCCACTTTATCCTGTCACGAATACCTTCTACAAATGCCGGCGTACGATAAGTATAGCCTGTTGCCAAAACCAGACCTTCAGTATCCAAACGATAATGTTTATTGATTTCGCGTTGACAAACTTCAAGCTCAAAGCTGCCGGAGACCTCATTAAAGGTAGCCTTTGTCAGTTCCGAATTCGTTCTCAACCCAACCTTTATATCGTGAGTAAGTCGTTTGGTATAAAGCAGGTTATATATGTCGCCAATCAAATCAAAATTGATCCCCTTGTACAGGTTCTGCTGCTCTTTTACCAGCTTATCCCTGCGCTCGACGGGTAGTTCATAGAAATAATCGACATAATCAGGCGAGGTCATTTCGAGAGTCAGCTTGCTATATTCCAACGGAAAAAAGCGTGGTGACCGGGTGATCCAGTTGAGCTCGTACCCATAAACATCAATTTCCTGAAGCAGGTCATAAAAAATCTCCGCCGCACTCTGTCCGCTACCCAGAATAGTAATTGACTTTTTGCCTTGCAGCTTCTTTTTATGGTTGAGATAAGAGGCGGAATGTACAGCCTTGCCCATGAGTTCGTTACAGCAGCCAGGAATGTAGGGTACCGTACCTGTTCCCAGTACCAGTTTCCTGGCATTATATGTTTTGAGGTCACCGGTTTTAGTGCAGAGCGTCTGCACCTGGTAGCATTGCGACTGCTCATCATAGGTGATCTGCTGAACGTCGGTGTTAAATACAATGTTAGGGAGCTTGCTGATTACCCATTGGCAGTACTGATTATATTCATTTCGAAGCAGCAGGAAGTTTTCCCTTATATAAAATGAATAGATCCTGCCCTGCTCCTTGATGTAATTGAGAAAGCTGTATGGGTTTGTAGGGTCTGCCAGTGTAACCAGGTCTGCCATAAAAGGAATCTGCAGCGTGGTGTTTTCCAGCAACATGCCCGGATGCCAGTTAAATGATTCCCTTTTATCCAGAAATATGCCGTTAAGGTCTTCAATAGGCTCAGTAAGACAGGCCAGACCAAGATTAAACGGCCCTACGCCAATAGCGGCAAAGTCGTATGTTTTTGTTGATGTCATGGTTAGTTATTTCTAAAGAATTCTTGTCCGTGTTTTTTAATGATTTGAATGATCTCCTCCATGTCCTGGATGGTAGTAAGCGGATTAAGGAGCGTGAATTTCAAATAAACGGATCCATTTACTTTTGTGCTGGCTATCAAAGCTTCGCCCTCCTGGAACATGGCCTTTCTGATGTAGGCATTGAGCCTCGATAACTGCTCTTCGGTAAGGGCCTTGCCTTTTTGAAAAGGCTGATACCTGAAAAGAATGGCGCTGATCTCCGGCTGGTTCAGCACTTCAAAATCCCCTGATGTACGTAGTGACATGGCCGTGTCCTGGGCAAGTTGTATAATGTCATCAATGTATTGCCCCAAACGCTTCCGCCCCATAACCCGCAACGTCAGCCATAACTTCAGGGCATCAAAACGACGGGTGGTTTGTATCGATTTCTTCACCATGTTGGGGATGCCCTCATCCTCCTGTTCTTTGGAATTCAGATAATCAGCATGATATTTTATGTGATCGACATACTTCTTATTCCTCATAAAAAATGCACTGGAGCTAACCGGCTGGAAGTAGGTTTTGTGATAGTCAATGGTAGCAGAATCAGAAAGTTCCAACCCTTTTAACTTGCGCTTATGCTTATCGCTTAACAATAAGCCTCCTCCGTAGGCAGCATCTACGTGAAACCACATACCATACTGCTGCGCTATCGCAGCTATCTCCGCCAAAGGGTCAATAGCTCCCGTGTCAGTGGTGCCGGCAGTACCTACCACAGCAATGGCAATATTGCCCTTGGCCCTTTCAATTTCAATGGCCTGCCCTAATGCCGACATACCCATCCTGTAGTGGTGGTCAACAGCCACCGGAATAATGGAATTTTGACCTAACCCAAGAAGGCTCGCGTTTTTCTTAAGGCTGAAATGACTGACTTCACTGCAAAAGATCCTGAATTTGGAAGCTTCGGCCGGCAGCCCCTGCATTTTAGGGTCTACTGCATAATGGGTTTTAATAAACTGATCTCTGGCCAGCAAAAGTCCCATCAGGTTAGACTGGGTGCCTCCACTTGTAAAAATACCATCCGCATCGGCAGGGTAGCCCATGTGGTCAAGTGTCCAGTTGATCAGCTTAAGCTCTACAAAAGTACCTCCGATGCTTTGATCCCAGGTATCCATAGAAGTGTTGATGGAGCTGATGATCACTTCCGCTGCCAGGGCCGGTATAAGCACAGGGCAATTGAGGTGCGCTACATACTTGTTATGATGGAAGTTAATGGCATCATTGAGGTACAGCTCTTTTAGCTCCTCGAGGGTCTCATTGAGTGTCAGGTTTTCTTCTGCATCCAGAAATATCTTTTCAAACCTTTGCTCAATGGCCTCCACCGAAACTCCGGTGAAAGGTGTATCGCGTGACTCAAGGTGGTTTACCACGGCATTGGTGGCTTCGTGGATGCTCTTTTGGTACAAAAATTTATTCTCCGGCAGATCATTAAAAAAGTACTTGTTACTCGTACTCCGGATAATCTGATCCAGTAGTGCGGTGTCGTTTTTTTCAAAATTCATGGCAAGACATTGGTTTATAGTTAGTTTAGCTAAAGTTCTAAGAATAAGGCATTTACAATTTCCTTAATTAGAATAATTCTAAATAAGGAAATTCATGCTGCAAATGTATCGGCAATGTGAAGGGCGGACAATCCCGCAAATAGCGTATTTTTAGGGTATTTTATGAGGTAGGAACAGCTAGCCAATTTGAGGTATTTATCTACCTAAAATTGGGTAGATGAAGGGAATTGGTTTGAAGTGGCATTCTGTCGGGGGACACACAGGGCAGGAAGATTTAACTACTTTCTGCCATAATTAAAAATACAGTAGAATCCTATTCGAGCTCTTCTAGAAACTCTACTGGGAAATAAGAGATCAGGTTTGATGTCTGACCTGTTTTATATAAGGTGCTTGTATTCTGTCCCCTGACAGAGGAGAGGTAGTTGTGTTCTTTTGAAATTTTGAAAGACAGAACATGCAGGGAACTAGAAAGGAGTATATATCACGGCAGCAATTCTGCCGAGAAAAAGCATCTCCTCTCATCCATAATCTGTCCCTGACAGATCATCTACTGCATGTTCAGTACCTGCGCAATGTTTCGTCCGGCAACACTGCGGTACCAGAAAGGGTTGTGTTCTATTCAAGACGTTCCTATGGCACAGGTTTGCTTTTTCGTTTTCCTATAAATTATTTATGTCCTTACAGGACACTATTCAGTCTTATCGTTTAAAAGAGATTTCGGGTCTTTCCTACAACAATCCCGTAGGATTAAATATTTGTTGAAATAATCATTTAGATCAGATTGTCCTGTATGGACAAAATAAGCTGGCCTGTGAAGTGACGCCCTAACCTAATAGATTAAGGGTGAGGTATGCTTTTGATTTTCATCTCATCTCCATGATCTGTCCCCTGACAGATCATCTCTGCTGCCCTGACAGAACTATCTCTTTACAGAACTGTCTGCATACATTACATGATGCGGTTGTTGATGGCGTATAAAACCAGATCGCTGGTTGATGTGAGGTTGAGCTTTTTCATGATGTTTTTGAGATGGGTACGCACAGTGTGTATACTGATGGAAAATTCTTCGGCTATTTCGAAGGGTTTCTTCCCGGCTCCTATGTACCTGGTCACTTCCATTTCCCTTTCTGTCAGCTCCGGAACCCTGCTAGCCAGAGAGGCCACAGGGTTTACCCGCTTTTCCAGCAAAACTTCGAGTACTTTATGACAGAAAAATTTCTCTCCACGAGCTACGGTCTCTATTGCCCTTAACACCTGCTCTTTATTGCACTCTTTGGTGATGTAGCTCTCCACTCCTGACTCCAGTACGCGGTTGATATTCTTTTTGCAAGGATCAGACGAGACTATGATGATGCTGCTTTCCGGTGAGTTCTTGCGGATGTTGCCAATGTCATTGATGCTAAAATGTCCGGGGATATCATAATCCAGCATGACCAGCTGTGGCTGGTGCTGAGCTACAGTCCTGCATAGTTCATCACTATTTTCCGCTTCGGATACCACTTTTACCTTTCTCCTATTGCGCAAAAGAAGTTTCAATCCATCTCTATACAAAGGCTGGGTATCAGCTATTACTGCCGTAATCATGTCGCTTGGTCAGGTTTAGGCGTTATTTAAAATGATTTTAAATAAGAGGCAAAGCTAGCCGCGAAAAGTGTATTCCGGTATAGCTAGTGCTAGTGATTTGCACCTCTTACGCCAACGAGAACGAACCTAACGCCCACGTCGGCAGGATTATATTACCGGAAAAACACCCTTTTAACATGGAATAATTTTATTGAACTTGGCTATTATTTTCTGATCAATACTGCTAATGAATCAAATCAATTCCATAGAGCAACTGCGCAAGACTGGTGACCTGTTCCATGCCATTTTTGCTATGGGTAAAGTTGATTACCAGCTTTCTGTTCCTGATTTCCCCCCTTTGATAAATCAGCAGATCAGCCAACAATTAAATAGCTATAAAAATCAATGTGGGTGTACGGCAGGTAGCATAGCAACAGGAATTGCCATATTGCTCGTCTTTTGCAGTTACCTTACTGGTATTCTTGAATTCTCTTTAAGTCTGAAACAATTGGTAGTGCCAATCATCGCTATTGCCTTAGCTGCTACCCTTGGTAAAGCCATCAGCATATTGCATGCTCGTATTCAAATGGTCATACTGATCAGAAGTATTCTGACATTTATTGAGCACAAGCCCGGTAATCATTACAGAACCTAAACATCAAGACAATGGGAAGAGTATGCCGTGAAGTACAGGAGTGGATCGAGGAGGAAATCGAACAGCCTATCGAAGAATGGGAGAACCGTCAGGAAGAGCGCTGCCGCGAAGAGCCATGTAATTGGTGGATGCTCTGTTTAAATAAACTTTTTTGCTGGCTTGTATGGGTAACGGTTAAAGTTATTCGCTGGGTGGTAGTCACCGTTGGCAAATGGGTTACCCGGATTGTTTGTGAGATCGTAAACGTCATTTTGGATGTAGTGGGCTTCATTGTTAACCTCATTCTGAGCATTCCTGTAATAGGAGGTATTATTCGTACTATTTTGAACTGGGTAACAGAAATTATCTGGCGGCTGGCAGGTCTCATAGATTTCTTAGTCTCCTGGGCAGGTTTGCGCCTGCGTAAGAAGATGTATTTCGGAGTTGTTGTACCCAGCGTCAGAGGGACCCCTATCGCTACTGATGCAGATATAATGAATCAGGTAAATGCAGCCATTGCCTTTTTCGATCAAACCTGCAATATCAATATGATATTCACGGGGATTTGCCATACGGGAGTGAAGCCTCCTGATGCAGGCCTCACTGTGGGATGTGATGCCGGTGGTTTTTTTAACGACTGGTGGCTTGCCGGTTCATACTTCGAATTTGCAGCGGCTACCTGCAAGTTCACCGATGGTTTTAGAAGAGTAATAGGTTATGGAGCTGAAATTATTGTGTTTATTGTTCAAAATGTAACTCCGGATACCCCATCAAGCACTACACGGGGATGCAGCTTTGGCTCTACTCATAACTATGTTGTAGTGGAAGCAGGAACAGCTGTTAGTAATTTTATGGCCAGTCATGAAATCGGGCATGCCTGCTGGCTGCCACATGATGGAGGCACCAATCTGATGAATCCTTCAGTACCCTTCACAAACCCAACGTTAACTGCTCTACAAATAGCAACTGTTCGCGGTAGCAAACATTGTGTATACCTTTAAAATTATAATGAAAAGATCATGGAAACTAAAACTGCTAATATGAAACCGGATGAAGCCCAAAACCGCATAGACTCATGCAGTGCCAATTCAACCTTTAATTTTGTGGTTGGTACTATTGCCATAGTGACGGCTGCCATTGCAGGCTTTATCATTTACAGTCAGTTATTTGAATAAAACTCACAACCCTGTAGTGATATGTATGCAGCACCAAAATAATAGAAGTCATATCAGAAGTCTCGTATGTCATTTCAAACCCGGCTACCTGAATTTTGATATGACTTTTGTAAAATAAATAAGCAAGCTTCTCTCATGAAGAAAGTGGCTTTGTCTTCATTATCAACGGGCCTCTCACGATCATAACAGGCCTGGGTTCTCATTTTTTTTATAAAAAAAACAATTCTCATTTTCCCTGCTGACATAGGGCTGTCACAAGTGCATAATACCTTTATAAAAACAAAGGAACCAACACACTAAAAACTGACTGACCCCATGAAACAGCTAAAATTATTTACCCCGAGTGTCTCGCAATCCATACAGGTTGATATAAACAGAAGATTAAAGAAAAACAGAAAGGCTGCCACACAAGATACCTCACAGGCAGACCTCTGGACGCAGCCAAAGGAAGAAGAACGGGAAATGGCTCTCTTCTTTCTTGATATCCGCAATTTCACCCCATTTGTTGAGCGGCATACAGCGCATGAGGTGATCTACATTGTCAGGAAGCTGTTCTCCTCGTTTCAGACTATCATCCGGTCAAACCACGGACAGATCATCGAGACTTCCGGTGATGGCTTTTATGCAGCTTTCGGATTTGACCGTAGCGTAGAAGAAGCTGTAGCATCAGCTGTAAAGGCAGGGAAAGCCATTTTAGAAAGCCTCGAAAGCCTGAACGAAAATGTATTTGTAAAAAAACTGAATCAACGTATTGATGTAGGCATAGGCCTCCACGCTGGCAAGGTGGCTACAGGCACTATTCATTTAGGAGGCAAAGATCACCTGATCGTAATGGGGTATCCGGTCAATATTGCTTCCAGGCTGGAGGCTGCCACCAAAGAACTGAACAATAACTTTATCATTTCTGCCGCCGCCTTTGAAATGCTTAACAATCCACCGACAGACCAGCCAATAGCAGAGATTAGCCTGAAAGGTGTTGTCGGGCCATGCAGGATACATCTGTTGGGAAAGCCTTATATAGGGAATTGAAGATGCATCCGAATAAAAGACCTCCAAGGCTTCAAAAAGCTTGGAGGTCTAAACCAAATGAAGAAATCTAAAAAAACTATTGAGCTTTCAGCACTTTATCCGCCTTCACATCCATTATTTCCAAATCTTCGCCGGCAATATCTTCCCAGCGGTAGAATTGGAAAGTCTTGTCATCAGACATGGCTACGAACAGGCCATGTTTGAAGCGGTCGTTAAGTGGCAGGCTGGTAACATCACTGCCATCACTTTCCGAAGTTGATACATCTATACTTTTCATTAGCCTGTGGTCGTGAGGGTTATTTTCAGAACCTTCCCTGCTAAAAATATGGAACTTGTTGGCCTGCTGGTCAGATACGATAATGTAGCCTTTGCCATTTTCAGTTTTATAAATAGATATACCCTCGTGGTCTTGGGTGAACTCTCCATGATTGCCAAACAATGCCAGTTCAGTGTTGGAACTGTCAGGGTGAGCATAGTATTTACGGATGCCATAAGTCTCATCTGAATAATAGACATACCCCAGTTCATTGTCTACGGCAATGGCCTCGATCTCTTCTCTTCCGCTAAAGGCGCCAAACTTCCGTACAAGGGTACCTTTCAGGTTTCCCTGGCCATCGTCTTCCAGCAGGTACTGCCATAAGTAAGTGCTATCCGGGCCGGTCTTTCTTCCCGCTATGGCATAAAGTTTACCACTCTCCGGGTTTTGATAAAGCGCAACACCCATAGGCTCACGCAGCTCCTCGCCCAGGAAGATCTCAATACCACCATTGTCAACCGGCTTCATAGAAGGAAGCGCGAAGGCCCGCAGAGAATTGGTATATCGCTCTGTGCATACAGCAATATCCATTGACTCTCCACCGATCATTATATTGTAGGCAATATCCACATTGTTAGGGCGCTTGATATTCTCTACCGTTTTATCCTTGATAATGTTTCCATCCAGATCATAAACGTACAGCGCGCCGATACCTTGCTCGTTACCTTTATCCGTACCTATGATCAGGCTTTTTGAAGCATCCTCAGGATTGACCCAAATGGCAGGGTCATCCGTATCATTGGCCGCGGGTTGGGTTACTACCACTGGTTTCAATTTTGTACTGACCACTTCGACCGGAGGAGCAGCCTCCTGAGCCGGCTTCTGGCTGCACGATGCGAATATGATAGCTATTGATGATATATAGATATAGTTAAATTTCATTGTATATGGTTTCATTAAAAATACCAGTCCTGAACCCCAGGCAATCTCAATACTCATGACTCAGGACTAACTACTATTTTTTAGTTTTTAAATAAATCAAATTTTACCCCTGCGTTGAACCTTGCATTATAGTACTCCATCTGCATGGTGCGCCCCTCGATACCTTGATAGTAACGTAAAGGCTGGTTAGTCAGGTTGTTGGCTTCAAAAAAGAACCTCAGCTGTGGCGTAAATGCGTATGAACCGTTGATATCAACAAAAGTTTGTTTGTCATAATAACGGTCAGAAAATGCATCACCACCTACTTCATCGATATAGTCGCTGGAATGGTTGAGCGATACACGCAATACAAGCTTTTCAGTTTCGAATGATAGTGAGGCATTGAATAAATGATCAGCAGTACCGGGCAGCTCCAGGCTTTCTCTGGGTTCACCGTCTTCATTGGTTACACCGTCAGCCGTGGAGTGGTTGTAAGTGTAGTTTACATAAATTCCCAACCCTCTCCAGATGCCAGGCAGGAAGTCGAGCTGGCGCTGAGCAGATACTTCAACCCCGTAAAGCGTGGCTTTACCACCGTTTTGTGGCTGGAAATACGTGTCAAAAGTCTGTCCGCTTGCGGCATCGTCATAATCCTGCGTTTGATTGACATAAATAAAATCGTTGATGTCTTTATAGAAAAAGCCTGCCGATAATATTCCCACTGAGGAGAAATAATGTTCACCCATAAAATCGAAATTCATGGAGGTGGTTGGCTTCAACAGCGGATTACCTACCGTCAGCTCATTGTCCTCAAGGTTTACTTCCCTGAAAGGCACCAGATTGTAGTAATTAGGTCTGGCAATGGTGTTAGTCCAGGCAAGCCTCAGGATAGTATTGTTAGTAACATCATACTTAAAGTGGAGGCCGGGCAGTACATTGGTATAGCTGTCTTCATCAGTAACGGATGAGATGCCAGCTACATCCCCGTCTTCATTGAGGATCAACTCGTTGCCGGTATACTCAATATGCGTATTTTCCATTCTTAAGCCACCTATAGCCGACAGTTTGCTGCTGAACTGATAATCGACCATGGCATAGGCAGCAATTATGTTTTCATTAGCAACGAAATTGGCAGGCAGGTACTCTTCAGGCTTATCCTCACCTTCAAACTGACCAGTATTCGCAAAATTCAATGAACCAAGCCATTCTGCACTGGCCAAAACACCTGTCTGATAGCTACTTCCTGCAAGGAAATCAGGATCACTCACATCCTCATTAGGCACTGCATCCAGCGTTTCAAATTCATCATTGATAAATTCATATTCAGTAAAACTGTTCTTTCTTGATTTTTCCTTCCGTCTCAGCTTACCTCCAAATTTCAAGAAAGAAAACTCGCCCAAAGGAAGTTGTAAATCAAGTTTTGTATTCCAGTCAGTTTCTTCAGTAAGCTGATTTTCCTCCGTGAGCTCATCCAGTTCGAATAGTGAATAATCCTGAAGAGCAGGGTCATTTCCTCCCAAAGAAAAACCATCACCACCGGTTGGTCTCAGCACCGGTTTTTTAGGATTTGAAATATCCTGAATGAACAGCATGCCCTGAGGTTCATCTTCGCCATCAACTTCTACTTCGGGTTCTGCCGTGTACTGCACATACCTTTCGTGTGGCCTCTCTTCAGAAGCTTTGGCATAAGTAGAAGACCAGTAAAGCTTGATATTTCCGAGCAGGTGATCTCCGCCTAAAGTTATATTCCTGACCCTTTGGTCTTCGAGTCTGGCATTATCATTTCGACCGGAACCAATACCTCCCTTGGTTTCACGTTCAATGGTTTCTACGAAAGAAACTCCATTCTCGTCAGGCTCTCCCATATCTTTAAAAGTTACCCTGTACCTGTTTTCCCAGTCATCTCTGTGATTGTACATGCTTTTCAGGAACAAGGAGTGATTGTTATTGATTTTGTAATCAAGGGCAGCAGAAAGGCTTCTTCTTACTCTTCTTACCTGATACTCACGGATATCCATTTCCTCTACATAAGCGCCATTGTCGCCTTCTGCCCATACGGCCTCTACGTTGTCAGAGCCGAAATCATGGTCATTATATGAACCGCTCACGATCACGCCAAGTTTATCGTTGAAGAGCCTGTCTCCTACGATAAGGCCGCCTGTCCATATGGGTTTTTCAGAAAGGAAGTTATAGCCGCTGGCCAGTGTTCCTGAGAGCCTGAGGCCACCAGGAGCAGAGCGCGTAATCAGGTTTACTGCTCCTCCGATAGCATCGGCATCCATATCGGGTGTTACTGCCTTGCTTACTTCAATGGTCTGGATCATGTCAGCAGGAATAAGATCCATTTGCACTCTCCGGTTATCACCTTCTGCCGAAGGGATGCGCTCGCCGTTGAGCATTACAGAATTCAGCTCAGGGGCCAGGCCGCGGATAATGATGTTTCTGGCTTCTCCCTGATCATTTTGTATAGTAATGCCCGGGATTCTTTTAATTGCATCTCCGATATTGGCATCAGGGAATCTTCCTATCTGGTCGGAGGCCACCACATTAGTGATGTTTTGGTTCGTCTTTTGCTGGTTTAACGCCTTAGCCTGTCCCTTTAAACGGTCTCCCATAATCAGGATTTCCTCGCCCACCAATGTACCCGGCTCCATTTTCAGATTGACCGCTATCGTCTGGCCAGCCTCTGCTACAACGGGCTGTTCGTAAACCTGGTAACCTATGAACGATATTTTAACCTGATGCTCACCAGGAGGTACATTAAGGATCACGAAGTTACCTTCACTGTCGGTTATAGCACCAACATTGCCGAGGTCAGCAAGCATTACCGATGCACCTGGCAGCGGAAGTCCGTTTTCATCGAGCACTCTGCCGGTTATTTTACCTTTGTCTTCTGCATTTAACCTGAAGCGGTTCTTGTTTTTGCTTACTATGATCGCATAGTTGATTTGCTTAAATTTTACATCGGTGTCTTCAGCGATCTTTGTTAGCAGTTCGCCAACGGTTTTGTACTCTTCATGTATATTTACCCTCGTTTCAAGGTCAACCTGGTTTGGACTATAAGTGAAGCTAAAATCGGAATTTGCTTCTATTACAGTAAAGAACTCGGAAAGAGAGCCCTTTTTCATATCTGAGTTGATTTCCACCTCAAATACGCTTTGCGCTGTCATACCCGACGCCGCCAGCGTACTGAAGAGTATTATTTGCATAGCTAAGCCATACAATGTGTACTTACTGTACACCTGAATTGTTTTCAGTAAGTTTTTTTTCATAGTTTTAAGTGTTTAAGGTTCATACTTTTTCGGTGTTAACTTTAGATACCGGGTTAGTTGTTTGTCAGGCATGCTAACCCGGAGATCATCAATAAAAGCCTGCCTCATTTTTGAGGCGGGTTTTTTATTTGCATTTTCCTTTAAAGGTTACTTTGTCATCTTTTTTCTCATAGTTGATGCCGGTACTCAGGCTGATGGCTTCCAGCACATTTATAAGGTTTTCATTTTTAAATTTTCCGGTGATGGAACATTTTGCCGTTCCCGTATTTTTAAGGTCTACATCTATGCCGTACCACATTTCCAGTTTTTGTGCAACTTCAGTAAAAGAAGAGCCATCAAACAAGAGCACGTTATCTTTCCATGCCAGCGTGTTTTCCAGGTTAATTTTACTTTTTAACAGTTGCTTTTCTTTTTTTACAAACCGGGCCTGCTCGGAAGGTTCGAGGTATACCTGGCTATCGCCGGCATGGGAAACGGAAACCTTGCCCGTAGCTACAGATACTGTAATTGCTGCGTCTTGCTGGTAGGCAGATATATTAAAAGAAGTGCCAAGTACTTTTGTTTCTATATCGTCAGTCATCACCAGGAATGGCCTTTCTGTATCTCTGGTCACCTCAAAAAAAGCTTCTCCCTTTAAATAAACTTTCCTTTCCTGCGGAGAAAACTTCTCAGGATAGCGGATGGAACTTCCCGCATTTAACTTAACAATAGTACCATCACTTAGCTGGATGATAGATTTTTGACCATAGGGATTGCTCTTTTCCACCATGCTTACCTGTGTTGATCTCATAGGGTTGTTTAAAAAGAAGATCAGAGTTATCAGCACCGGGATGGTTATAGCGGCTGCAAGTTTCATCCAGTAAGTAAAATCATGTATTTTTCGCCTGGTTGATACCGGTGATTGTTCGTTTATTTTATGATTAAGCCGGTCAAAGCCTTTGATCACGTCAAATTCCACTTCGTTTTGGTATTGATGATAATATGCGTCCATCCATTCTGTAAGAATTTTGTGGTTTTTAGTGTCTTTAGAAAGCCATTGATGCAGTTGATCAATGTCATTTTCGTTGGCTTCATCAGCCAGGAATTTTATCAGTGCGTTTTCCGGTATCACAATTTTTTCTCTTCAACAGTTTACTGCCCTTAAGAGGGGAAAAGATCATGTGCACCCCTACGATAGTATGGTTATCAAATTGTTAAACCCGGAGTCGCTTATTAACCTTTAGGTAATGATCGCAATTGGTAGTGAGCAATATCTGCACGGATCAGCTTGAGTGCCTTACCCATCTGATTTTCAACAGTTTTAATCGAAATATTAAGTATATCACTGATTTCCTGGTAGCTGAGCCCGTCTATTTTATGTAGTTTGAATACCTGCCGGCACTTTTCAGGCAAAGCTTCGTATGCCTTTTGATAGTGTTGATTAAGTTCATTGTAAAGCAGGCTGGTCTCCGGGGTTTCAGTTGAAAGATACATGCTGCCAAGCTCTTCATGCAAACCAGCTGATTTTTGCTCTTTTCTGATCACCTCAAGTGATTTGTTCCTGACGGCAGTAAACAGGTAGGCCCTAAGGTTTCTCTTTATATCCAGATGTTTGCAGTCACGCCAGAGTATATAAAAAATGTCTGCAACGAGTTCTTCGACGAGGTCGGTATTTTTTACAATAGAATAGGAGAAGTTGCAGAGTGTGTTATAATAGCTTCTAAAGAGCATATCAAGTGCTCTTTTATCACCATTACGGACCTTTTTAAAAAGTATAAGTTCGTCTTCTCTGGTCATGACATTGATCTGTAAAGTAAAATTTGTAGTTCGCCATAACATTTTCAAAGTATGTTGATTATGAAATTTTTAAGTTTTAGAAGACAGATGATGAAAAGTCCTCTTAAAGGAAAATTTTGTAGCTTATAGCCAAGGTTGCCGAATTGCAACAGCCAGCTTGAAAAACCGTATTAGCACTTATGCTTATGAAGCAAGCTACGTGGATGGTAAAGCCCTGAAATAATTTAAATGAAAAGAATCCTAAAAATGACATTATTGATCATTGTATCTGTAATCGGACTTGCACTGGTCACAGGTGTGCTATTTATCAACCTTTCGCCGCAGTTCGGGGCAAAAAGTGAAGGTGAAAGTGCAGAGAGAATAAAAAAATCGCCCAACTATAAAGACGGGAAGTTCCATAATATGGAAGAAACGATAGTCATGAAAAGCATGAGCTATAGTACTATCCCCGATTACTTTACCAATGAGGGGAAAATGCCTGACTGGTCCATACCGGTTGAAAAGATCACTGGCGGATATTTCAATGATCACCCTGATTCACTAACCAGACTCACCTGGTTTGGTCACTCTGCTGTGCTGCTTGAAATGGATGGGCAAAAGATATTTCTCGATCCGATGCTTGGTGAAGTGCCTTCACCGCACCCATGGTTAGGTTCCGGAAGGTTCAATGATACTCTTCCCCTGTCTGTTGATCAACTACCTCATCTGGATGCTGTTCTGATATCCCACGACCACTATGATCATCTTGATTACGGATCTATCGTAGCCCTGAAAGATAAGGTGGATAAATTTTATGTTCCCTTGGGTATAGCAGCACATTTGAAGCTCTGGGGGGTAGATGCAGCAAAAATAACCGAACTTGACTGGTGGCAGGAGGCGGAGCTTAAGGGGATAAAGCTGGTATCTACACCCGCCCGACATTTTTCAGGCCGTGGCCTTTTCGATCGCTACAGCACATTATGGTGTTCATGGGTAGTGCGGGGAGAGCGTAGCAACATTTTTTTCGGCGGCGATTCCGGGTATGACAGCAGCTTTAAGCAAATTGGTGAAAAATACGGCCCTTTTGACTTTACCATGCTGGAATGCGGCCAGTACAACGAGCAGTGGCCTGAAATACACATGATGCCCGAAGAGACCGTGCAGGCCAATATCGATCTTAATGGTAAGGTGATGATGCCAATCCACTGGGGAGCTTTTAAGCTAGCCCTGCACCCCTGGGAAGAGCCTGTGGAACGAGCCCTGAAAAAGGCCAGGGAATTAAACGTAAAGGTAGCAACACCCATAATCGGCCAGGCCATAGTTTTGGATGCAGAGATTCCGGCATCGGAGTGGTGGAAGAAGTAACTCAAAACAAGAAAATAACCCAATGAACCTGATCACTCACCTTCACGATAAAATTGAAGAGGCAGGGCTTTGGGAAAGTTATCCGGTGCTGAGTCGCAATGAGCATCTTAAGGTTAGGGGAAGTGTTGATACCCGATTGTACTATGTAATCTCCGGTACATTGAGAGTCTATGTGGTTGATGAGTTTGAAGAACACACCATACGATTTGGCTATCAGGGCTCATTCATTGCCGCTCTGGACTCGTTCATTACCGAAAAACCTTCTGATTTTTATATTCAGGCACTGAAAAAGACCGAGCTCAAAATGATCTCCAAAGCTGCCTACACGCAGTTTATGCAAAGCGATGCTGAAAACCTCAGGTTATGGCATGCCATACTTGAGCAACTGGTTTACCAGCAGATGGAAAGGGAGCGAGACCTGCTCACCTCTTCGCCATTGGAACGCTATGAAAGGGTATTAAAACGTAGTCCGCAGCTTTTTCAGGAAGTGCCTCATAAATACATTGCCTCCTATCTGCGCATGACCCCTGAGACGCTCTCCAGAATTAAAAAGTCTTGATTTCGATCAATGTTTTTCAATCCGGCAATTGAGAACTTTACAAAAAAGATTATGAAGACAGCATCAGAAACATTAATAGCCGACCTTATTGAAAGAACAAGACAGCACCTGAATGAAGTAGAGAAATTCAAAACCCTCACGTTAAAAGAGCTAAACTGGAGAAGCGCCCACAACAGTTGGAGTATACTGGAATGCATAGAGCACCTCAACTTATACGGTGATTTTTATCTGCCCGAAATAGCCAAAAGGATCTCTGCAAGTAAGCACGGGCCTGCTGAATTTTTCAAAAGCGGGATCATTGGCAACTATTTCGCAGAAGGCATGCTACCAAAGGAGAAGCTCAACAAAATGAAGACCTTCAGGGATAAGAACCCGTTGGGCAGCAAACTCGACATCAGTACTCTGGACAGGTTTATTGATCAGCAGAAGAAGACGCTGGAACTGCTCGATAAGGCGAGGCATAAAGACCTGACCAAAATCAAAACTGCCATCAGTATCACTAAACTGTTGAAGTTGCGCCTGGGAGATACGTTTAGGGTGGTTATCTATCACAACCAGCGGCATTTGATGCAGGCTGCTAAAGTACTTGCAGGGCAGAAGAAAACCAATTTGGCAACAGCATGATTTCGGACTGAATCCTTATTTCGGAAAAGCTCCGTGGTTCAGAAAAAGAGTTAAAATCAGAAAATATACGTTTCAGCATAAAAAGTCAGGCTTGTAAGGATACTATGGTTATTCTGCCTGATAGTGAGCGCAAAAGCCCTTTTTATTTTGTAAATTACAAATTGGGTGAGTAGTGTATACTTACGTGAATCCGTTCCTAATACCGCTTTTGCATTCTCTCACTCAAGAAAATAATTTTTTAAACTCTTTTTCTGATTTTTTATGCTACCAACTATCAAAAAAGGGCAGTTACTGCTTGTATTACTGCTCATTACCTTAACTGCCCATGCGCAAAATGATACCATAAAAACAACACTGAAATGGCACCAAAGACAGTCCTTTAAAATAGCTGCCGTGCCTGTGTTCTTAACAGCTGCGGCGCTTACCACAATGTCTGTTGATCAGCACACTGATGTAAGTAAATACAACATTCAGAGTGAATTTCTGGAAGAACCGCAAATGATCCGTACCAATATAGATGATAAGTTACGTTATGCTCCCGTAGCGATGGTTTATGGTCTCAATCTCGTAGGAATCGGAGGGAAGAATAACTTCGGAGAGCGTACCATTATACTGGCGAAATCTATCCTTATACAACATATTATAACTACCGCTATGAAACGTGGCTTCCATATGGATCGCCCGGGTGGAGGAGGTTATTCTTTTCCTTCTGCTCACACCGCGCGCGCATTTGCCACCGCCACTTTTATGCATTATGAATACAAAGACGTGAGCCCCTGGTATAGCGTGGCAGGTTACTCCTTTGCAGCAGCTACCGGTGCCCTTAGAGTTGTAAATAACCACCACTGGCTTCCGGATGTATTAGTAGGTGCAGGAGTAGGCATACTTAGCACCAAACTTGTGTACCTCACCCATAAACACAAACTGACCAAATGGCTCGACAAATGGGGTAATAAAGATAAAAAAGAGAACAGACTAACTCTCCTGCCGTCCTACACAGGCGAAGGCCCCGGTGTTTATTTGAATTTGAAGCTGTAGTTGAGGACTGGTGGCAGGGGATCAGTTTTTGGTAATTAATGAGAGCGCCAAAAACTGTGGAATTTCATAAACAAAACCACTAACTTAATGTTATTACGATACAGTCGGCATATGTCATGTCCAATGGAGAGCTGCAATATCCGGCTCTCATCTGAATAGAAGTCTGATACATCGCCCCGTTGCGGTGCTCAATATTTATAACATAAACCCCTGATAATCATGGCGCAATGTTTTGCTCTTATGGGTTGGAGTTTACCTGTCATCGAAAGCATGCAAAAACTCAACAAGCCGTTTGTAGTTGTATCTTTTAGCGATTTTGAGCCATATGCAAAGGAAAATAACATTCCTTTTGTGGCTTACAAGTTTGATGAGTGGAGTGATACCTCCAACTCACTTGACCTCGCTGAAAAGCTTAAACCTTACAATGTCGACGTGGCAGTTCCTTTATTTGAAGAAACTGTAGAATGGGCCGGAGCCTTAAACTCTATTTACAGAGGTGACCCTCGTGTACTTAACCGTGCTTTCCTGTTTAGAAATAAAGCTATGATGAAGCGTAAAGCACTAATTGGGGGTCTTCGTGTAGGGTTATTCGAAGAAGTACATAACCGCGAGCAGGTAAAGCAGTTTATGAAGCGGCTCAACGAAGCCAACCTTCAAGTGGGCAACGAAGAAGATAGCTGGGTACATATTAAGCCTTTTGCCTCCGCCGGTACTGTTGGTCACCGCCTTTTGCGCTCTCTCAAAGACATAGATGAAAAAGTGGAAGACAGCGACTTCCCCTGCCTGGCTGAAAGTCACCTGGCAGGACGTGAGTTTTCATGCGAAGCATTTGTTCACCGCGGAAAAGTAAAATTTCTCAACATCACAGAATATGTGAAGCTGGGTTATTCCAACTTTGTTCCCGAGGGTCATTACCTCGCTTCAAAGCGTCCGCTTATTCATGAAAAAGTACAGCAACTTGTGGATATTTTCGGCATTGAATATGGCATGATCCATCCGGAATGGTTCTTAACCGAAAAAGACGAGTTGGGCTTCGGCGAAGTGGCCTGTAGAATACCAGGCGGGCATATTCTCGAGCTGGCTTCCAAAGCCTATGAATTTGATGCCCTGGCCGCCTTTGTAATGTGCCACGACCCTTCTTTGACCGATGAAGAGGTGGATGCGCTCTTTCCGCCGCAGGAATTTGAGCCTAAAAACCATTTCGGCAATGTGATGATCTACCCTCACAAAAATGTGATCGAAAAACTGGAAATCCCGGATGAGCTGAACGAAGAGCCATACTTTCTGGATCATACGTTGGTACCACCTTTATCAACCCAAAAGATCGATTCGCGGGAAGGATTTGGGAATCACTTTGGAGCAGTTAACTTTAAAGGTGAGGATCCGGACAGGATGACGGAATTATTACAACACTATGAAAACGTAGACTTCTACGTTTAAAGGGAGGTATTTAATAACCATATGACCACAACACTGGAAAGAGGATACGATAATTTTGATGAGAGTTTTGAAGAGTTTAAATCAGCCAGTGAGCTTACTAAAAAGGAGAAAGCACAAAAGCTAATCAGCCAGGTAGACATATTGAGCAAGACCAGGGAAGGACTGAAATACCTGTACAACAAGAGCCTGGAAATGGAAGCCGAAGGATTCTTTGGAGATACCGCATGGAATGATCCTGAAAAGCTGGCCCCGGCACTGGTGAAGGGTACCCTTACGGCCGGAAGCCCCGGGGCCAGCTATGAGATCATGAGTGAACTGCGTATGCTGGCACATAGCAAAGCTGATGTACACAACGGTACTAAAATATCCCGAAAGGATGCAGAAGCTTACCTAGAAGAGGTGCTCGTGCATAACCTGGAGTTTGCCTTTCAGGACCTGACCGAAGAAACGCGGACGGTTATGAACCCACAGGAGGTAAAACGGGCCTTTAACCTGTTCAGCTTTTTGGTGGCTGAAACCGGCCTGCATGGCATTAAAGACAAGCTGGCCGAGGAAATCCAGCTTATATGTGAACAACGGCCGGTAGTTACGCGAAAAGCGCGTGAAATTATACATATGGTAAACAGCAAAATGGAGCTTGACCCTGAAAACGAGGCAGATAAACGACTGCTCTATTATGTACACGCTGTAAACTCACCTACTGAACTGGCAAAGCAAAACCCTGACCCTGAGGCGTATGCAGAAGCCCTAAAGAAACTGGACAGCCGGGAGCTATTGGAAGAAGCCGAAACGCTGGCCGCCCCTATGCGCGCCACCGGACTGGCCACTCCCTTCATAGCTTCCATGCTGTTACACCTGGCTGCTGTGAAGCCTGATTTGATCCCAAAGGCCCTTTTACTCAATAAAAGAGGACAGGCCGAGTGGAGCAAGCATGAGGAGCTGATCATCAAACTGATTGGTGAGGTGGTCAGTATCGATAGTTTTCAATGCATTTACGGACTGGCGCGGGTTCTGGAAAAGAGCCTGCTCTCCAGAAATGCCGTAAAAGCCAGCCTGAACAACCTGCGTATGATCAGCATCAATCCGCAGGTAGAAAAGCGGATCTTGAAATGCCAGACAAAACCACGCAAAACGGTAACGGCCAAGCAATACCTGATAGCAGCTACCTTGAGGGTTTTAGGCCAGCCTCTGGGCATCGGGCAGGGCAATAACTCTACCTGTCAGTCGGCCAGAGGTATAAGCATGTGGAGCCAGCACTCCCCGGCTAAGCTGATCAATATGATCATTACAGTGGCAGCTCAGAACAACCTCATACTGCGGTTTGAAAACGTAGACCTTGAGTCCAACAAGCTGACCAAAGGGTTGGTAGACAAGCTGGACTACAACCTTGATGCGGTATCCGCAGTACTGGTACCTCATCTGGACAAGATCTATAACGAAATGATGCGGAGAGCATCAGGCAGAGGCGAAGACCCGCACAAATGGGTAAACCCTGCTTTGTACGGACATTGGATACATATAGGTTTTGCTTCAGCATATAGTTACCTGACCAATGCCATCCAGGATTTCAAAGGATTTGTAAGGCTTTTTTATGCTGCCCTTCATCCTGAATACAACGGCGGCCGGGAAGTGGTGTACCCCAACCCACTAGGCATATTTGTTACCTCAAGGGCCGGGGCCATGATCGGCTTTCATGCCGTCTCCCTGTTGCATGTAGGCAAGGATGATGATGGTGTTATGCGTGCATATTTCCTGAACCCGAACAATGAAGGCCGGCAAGACTGGGGCCAGGGCATCAGGCCATCAGTTTACGGACATGGCGAAAAGCATGGGGTATCATCACTACCCTTCCACCAGTTTGCAGCCCGGGTATATGCTTTCCACTTCAACAGCCTCGAAACCAAGGCGCATCTGGACAGTGTGCCGGAGGAAGAAATAGAAAAGGTGGAAAAACTTGCACGGGAAAGCTGGGGAAAATCTTATGTATGGAGCGAACTTAAAAAACAATGGTAAGACATTCATCTCGTATAAACCTTAGCCAGTCGGCTTTACAGACCAATTTCAATTTCATCAGAAAGAAGGTAGGCAAAGATGTCATCATCTCCTCGGTAGTGAAAGCCAATGCTTATGGGCACGGTATCCATGAGTTTGTACCTATGGCGGAGAAGTGCGGCATTAATCATTTTTCGGTGGCTTCCTCGTTTGAAGCCGAAGAGGTGCTGGAAGTTTGCTCCAAAAATACACACATTATGATCATGGGTATCCTCTACAAAGAGGACATCCCCTGGGCGGTGGAGCATGGTATCGAATTTTATGTTTTTAATTATGACCGACTGGAAATCGTCAAAGAAACTGCTCAGAAACTAAATAAAAAGGCTGTAGTACACCTTGAAGTGGAAACCGGGGCCAATCGTACAGGGCTTAATGCAGAAGATTTTTCGAAAGCACTGAGGTTCTTAAAGGACAATCAGGACTACATACAATTTGAAGGACTTTGTACTCACCTCGGTGGAGCTGAAACATTGGCCAATAAATTTAAAATTGATACTCAGATCGAGCGCTACAACACATTTCTCGATGAATGTAAAGCTTTGGATTTTATGCCCCGTCTGCGCCATATGGCAAGCTCAGCCGCGGCACTGGCCTTTGAAGAAACCCGCTTCGACATGGTAAGGATCGGTGTGGCTCAGTACGGCTTCTGGCCCAGCCCTGACATCAGGTACCTGCACATGCAACAGACCGAAAAAATAAGCGAAAATGGCTTAAGAAGAATATTTACCTGGAAAACGGATGTTATGGATCTCCGCAAAGTAAAGGCAGGAGAGTTTGTAGGCTACGGCACTGCTTTCCAGGCGGTACAGGAGACCAAAATAGCCGTACTACCGCTAGGCTACTCCAATGGTTACCCCCGTGCCCTATCCAACCGCGGCCAGGTACTGATCAAAGGCAAAAAAGCGCCCATCGTAGGCTTGATCAACATGAACCTGTTTATGGTCAATATATCCCACATTCCCGATGTAAATATCGGTGACGAAGTAGTGCTGGTAGGCCGGCAGAAAAACAATGTAATCAATGTGAGCTCCTTCACGGACACCACACAATTGCTAAATAACGAGATGCTAAGCAGGCTACCCGCAGCTATTCCAAGGAAGGCGGTGCCGTAGGGCAAGCTCAGTCAGTACTCCCCAAATTGGGGATTCCAAATATTTTCACCGCTACTCTGCGAAAATTTTGGAATGACGTGGGTTATCTTGAGGTAACAGTTTCTAAAACAGCACCCCTACCCTCTACAAAACTCGTCATTCCCGAATTTTCTTAGACCAAAAGTAATTTCATTGCCGCTTTTAACGAAAATATCGGGAATCTCCCCGATCCAGGGCACTTGCTGTACATTGCCCGCAACGCAAAAAAAACGTATTGCTTTTAATTCATTTCCGTATATTTGTAATGCTACATTCATCAAATTTTAAAATTCCAAAAATGGTGCGGAATGCATTTATACGGTTCAAACAGAAAATCCTGGGCAGGCATGCGGGTGGAAGTCCCGAGACCTATCGAAGCACCGCTTTGATGAGTGTAGCAGTGACCTGCCCTCTTTTTGTTCAATTCATTAACCCATTTTATTATGCTACACTCAAATGGTCAATCAGTTTATTTTAATGAAAATCCTACCAATCAGCCGGTAGACTTCAAGTCTCTGAATTCATCAGAAGTTGAATTCATGGCTAACATCAAATTCATGGGAATAGAAGAATTAATAGATTCTTTAAAAATGGTGCATGACTTTGCCTTGTATCATACTGACTTACCCCTTGATACCACTGAAAAATTGGCTCTTTTCAATCTTAAGATTTTGTGGGAAGGGCTTGAGGGATTGGTGAAGGATTAAGTTTGGTTTGGAGCTGTCGGTATGGCAGCTCCTAACAATTTTGATGAGTGTATAGCTTGAGAAACCTCTGCGCCAGTCATGCTATGGTCAGCTCTCCTAATTTGGGGATTCCAAATATTTTCTCCGCTGCTCTGCGAAAATTTTGGAATGACGTGGGTTATCTTGAGGTAACAGTTTCTAAAACAGCACCCCTACCCTTTACCAACCTCGTCATTCCCGAATTTTCTTAGACCAAAAGTAATTTCATTGCCGCTTTTAATGAAAATATCAGGAATCTCCCCGATCCAGGGCACTTGCTGTACAAAGACTTGCAAGCACAAAAAACCTGCATTGCTTTTAATCCCGGCCTCTTTTATCCTTAAATTTGAGCCGCCCTAAAGCAATAGTCATGATAACGCAGTACAAAAACGTATTGAAGCAAGGTATTTCTTCCATGCTTCCTTTGAAAGAAGAGGAACTGAATGCCATAGTGGATCAATTTAAATTTCAGGAGGTCGCTAAGCATGGCCACTTGCTTAGTGGCGGGCAGGTCAGCAAGCGCTTTTATTATATCATTGATGGTCTGGTGAGGGTATATTATTTGCAGGATGACCGGGAGGTAACTACATTTTTGGCTACCAACAACTGCTTCGTCACTTCTCCGGTAAGTTTTATCAGGCAGGTGAGGTCTGATGATTTCATCCAGTGCCTGGAAGATACCGTGGTGGCCTCCATTAGTTATAACAAAATGCAGGAGCTGCATGAACAGGTACCGGCATGGAATGCGGTAACCAGACAGTTTATGGAACAAAACCTGCTTTGCCTTTCTGAGAGGTTTCTCAAGCAGCACAACATTAAAGCCCGGGACAAATACCTGAAGTTTTTAAGCACTACGCCTGCCCGTATAGTGCAGCGCACTCCTATTCAGCATATCGCTTCCTTTCTGGGTATTACGCCGGAGTCGCTCAGCCGGATAAGAAAAGAGTTGGCTACGGAGGCATAGCAATATCAGCTCCGGTTTTCTTAACATTTGGTAATTTTTGCCCTATAGGGGTTGCTCACATTTGCGGTTGAATCATTTAACAACAAAAGATCAGCAGCAATGAATAAGAGACTTTTTAAAATAGCACTAAGAGCATGCCTTTTTCTCACCGGAGCACTGGCTATCGCCATAGCCCTTGCACTATTTAATAGCAACTCAGCTCCACTGGCTTACGAGCCACCACAAAAACCTGCCTTTACAGGTAAGCTAACCAGAGACTCCAGTTTAATGGTAGCCTCCACCATTCCTCTTGCCGGGTTTTATGGCCCTGAAGACTTTGCGTGGAAAGATGGCTATTTGTACAGTGGTGCTCGCCGGAATATTGATGAGTTTCACGCCAACGGAGCTATTCTAAAAACGGATATAAAAACCGGTCAGGTATCAATATTTGCCAAACTACCGGCCTGGGCAGGTGCTATTCATTTTGCTCCTGACGGGCAATTGATCGTTGCTGCTATCGGCAAGGGCATCATGTCTGTAGACTCTTTGGGAAACAGCACCTTAATAGCCTCCCATGATGCCGACAACCGGTCATTCAAAATCCCGAACGATATTGACATTAGTCAAAGTGGCAAGATCTACTTCTCCATAACTTCTCATGAATACGACTTTTCCATACCGGCTATGGTCAAGATCATGGCTGAGGCACGACCCGTGGGCGGCATTTATTGCTACGACCCTGGCACCAAAACCTTAGAAACCATCGCCATGGGATTTCTTGGGATCAATGGCATCTCTTTAACCCAGGATGAAAACGCCATCATCGCAGTTGAAATGGGTGCATACCGGCTTACTAAAATATGGCTCAGGGGAGATAAAAAGGGGCAACGGGAGATCATTTCCAGCAACCTGCCCGGCTTCGCCAACAACATCGTACGTCGGAAAAATGGCAACTTCTGGCTGGCCTTTTCTTCTGCCCGCATCGATGATGTGGACAATATACACCCGTACCCATTCGTCAAGAAAATAATTTTAGGCTTGCCAGAAGTACTAAAACCTCAACCGCTTCCCTTTGGACTCTTGCTTCAGGTAGATGAAAACGGCACCATTCTCAAAAGTCATCACGATCCTAGCGGCAAGGTGATAGGGGAAATATCCTCAGTCTATGAGCTTGACAATAACCTATACCTAGGTGGAGACTTTCTGGACCACATCAATGTACTTGACATTAGTGAATGGCATTAAACCGGAAAACCTATTATGGGCAACTCCATATGGGAAGTGTTCTAATACTCTTCTTCTTTAGCAAAGCCTACGGTATCACGGTATATCTGCGGAGAGACGTTGGCATTATTTTTAAAGAAGCGGCTGAAGTAATACTCATCATTAAAACCCAGCTCATAGGCTATTTGCTTGATGGCCTTTGAGGTGAGGTAAAGCTCTCTTTTAGCTTCAATAATGATCCTTTCGGCTATCAGGCCGGTGAGTGTTTTGTTGAAGTACGATTTAACCACTTTGGCGAGGGCATTGCCTGAGATATTGAGCAACTCGGCATAGTCACTGGCTGAGTGTCTGGTTCGGAAATGTTCCTCAATGGCATCTTTCAGGTTTTGGATGATGTATGGTGCAGAACCTTCTTCGAGACTGCGTTTTTCTTCTGGCTGTTGGGCCACTTTAATGCGTGAGGCATTGATCAGGAATATCTTCAGGTAAGAGATCAGCAAGTCATATTGAGCCAGCTCGGGATTCTGCATTTCTACTTTCATCTGGTCCACCAGACCAAGCAAGCTTTGTCGCTCGCCGGGTTGCAGACTCACATACGGCGGCTCATAGATATTACCAAAGAGAACACCACTGCACGACACTTCTTTATGGTGTTTATGGATACAAAAGAAATCAGGATGAAAGTTGATGGCAACTCCCTTGATCCCTTCGGCCTCAGTTAGCATAAACGGCTGATAGGGTGCAAAACAAAGCAGGCTATTCTTCCCTACGCGATAATCGGCAAAATCAGCTTTCAAGGTAGCTTCACCTGCTGTGATCAATAGCATGGACAAGTAGTTCAGCCTTTGAACGTGGTCAAAGTGGCTGGCATCTTCAAAAGTAAATATTTTGAAAGCCAGATCTCCGTTTTGCGGATTAACTAAGGTATAGGCAGATTTTGTAGCCATAAAATGCGTTTAAATCAGTAGGCTATTATACGATGTTTCCGGCTGTAATGGTTTTTAATGATAAACCGTTTTTACTAATAAGTCATTTTACCGACATCTTTAGCTGTAACATAAAAAACACCCCGAAGACCGGCGGTATGATCTCCGAGGATGTTTTCTCATGCACAACCTACGACAAGAGATTAAACAGCGGCAGTTTCAACCAATTCAACTTCCGGGAAGTCCACCACTACTTTGGTTGCGTTATTGAAATAGTTGGTAAAGATGTTCAGTGCTGTGTGCGCAATGATTTCTGCAATTGCTGCATCGCTATAACCTGCGTCTCTAAGCTCAGCTACATCCTCATCACTTACTTTACCTTTCTTTTCCAAAATAGTGCGGGCAAAAGTAAGGGCCGCTTCAGACTTCGCATCAGTAGCTCTTCCTTCACGGGCTGCAGCTATAGTCTCTGCATCAAGCTTAACAAGCTTCTCTCCAATGTAGCTGTGAGCAGCATTACAATACTCACATCCGTTGGCGTTGGCTACGGTGAGCGCAATCTGTTCGCCAAGCTTGGCGCCAATAGAGCTTTCACCCAAAGCTCCGCTGAATGACAGGTAGCTATTGAGTACGGCAGGTGAGTTGCCCAAAGTACGCATCAGGTTCGGTACTACTCCTAACTTACCTTGTACTGCGTTAAACAATTCTTTTGTTTTTCCTGTAGTTGTTTCGGGGTTAAGTGCTGGAATTCTTTGCATTGTTTTATTCTTTTAGTTGTTATTAAAAATTTACAATGCAAATGTGCAGCTATCTCCAGCCCTGTAACATGGATAATTTTGGCTATCAGATGGACGATTTTGTTTTGGGGCTACTTTTCTATTACAAATGTTATGCTTTGTAAAGTGCATCCTCTTCCGTTTCATCCTTCTTATCTACCATTTCAATATTGATCTCAGGTTTTTCATCCCTTCGATGGTATGTAGGCAAAATGGCTCCACCAATGCCAGCGCCAAAAGCGGCCAACAATACAAAAAATATAAAGGCAACAAGCCTCAGAACTCGTTTTATCTTTTTCATTTTTGAAGTAATTAAGGTGCCTGAAAGGCAATGGAACAACATGAATTGCAGTCTCCCTTTAAGAGCTTAACTGCTCAGTAGCACCGACAGCAAGGTTGTGACCCTGCTCACATGTATTGCGTAAATTTTAAAAAGGAGAGGATATTATCCGCGAAGAAAGGGGTCTTCCTCATCAGAATTTTGAGGAATGGTTTTTACGGGCAAGGTATTCGACAGCTTCAAAAAGGCCGGATTTGTATTGTAAAAGGCTTGTTTTATGAGGATTTGCCGGTTGTACGCTGCCAAATAACCTTTGAAACTGTGCAGTAAAGCAGGCGTGGAACAAACGGCGGTGCGTAACTGTCCGGCTGTAAATAACGAAACACCCTGGCTGTTCTCGTCATGAGCCGGTACCACCCAGCCTGAAGTGGCTTTTGGTTTCTGTTCTGCATAACATTGTACAGGGCTTAGTGCTCCTGTAACCATTGTTACAAGCAGGGCCAGCAATATCAGCCCGTGAGCTTTGCTTTTTATATGGGGATGTAAATCAGCCATGGTGTATATCAAAGATAACAAAAAACCTCCGGAGTGGGTGCGTCGGAGGTTTTCTGTCTGTTTCTGTCAGTTCTGCTTTTGCAGGTTGTCGCGCAGAGCCTCCAATTTGTTTTTTCTATGTTTGATGCATTTATATTCCTTGCCAGACAGAAAGTACACCGCCACGAAGAACGCCAGCACCAGCTGTAACTTCCACCAGGTCGTGCCATCGTCCCAAACCGACAGTGTGGTAAAGAGTGCTATGGGAAGTAAACCCCACCGGCCTGCTGCGGCAAGCCACACCTGGTAGCGGGCATTGGCTATGGCATGGTCAAGATCTCCCAGCATGGAAGCTTCAAACCTGTCTTCTGACCTCATTCTTCTTATTCTGCTGACGGCCATAAAAACTGCTGTCAGTACCATTGCAGCGGCAAGCAGGTAGGCAAAAGTACTTTGCTTACCTTCTATAGCCCCGGAAACCATTATTATACCGGCTGCCAGTATATTTGCACCGATGATGATCAATTCTGACAAGCCTGTAGTATAGCTGACTTGTTTCTTTTTTCCTGCTATTCTTTTACGCAAGGCTTCTTCATTGATGGCATACACAGGTTCATTATTCTGAGTGTCCCATATGCGTTTCATTTCTTCAAATTCCATGGTAATCATAATTTTCTGATTTAGTAATGAGATGTTTTTTAATCCGATGGATCTTCACACCTATATGGCTTTCCGAAATACCCAGGATATCGGACATCTCCTTATAGCTGAACCCATCCAGCAACAGCAGCGTTACAGCACGGTCGGCTTCATTCATTCGGGCAATCTCCTCGTACAACCACTCCAGCCGGTCGTCGGTATAGGCTTCTTTTGTGGTTAAAAGGTGCTCCAAATGCTCATAGGGCTGCCCGTCCTGATGCCGGCGTTCCTTTCTTATCCATTTCATTGCTGTGTTAAGCGCTATGCGATAAACCCATGTACCGGCACTGGATTCTGCCCTGAAACTGAGAATGGATCGCCAAATCTGAACGGCAATTTCCTGAAAAAGATCATCCTGGTCAGCCAGTGTAAAGGCATAGGCACGAACTACCTTAAAGAACATGCCCCGATAACGGTCCAACCAGTCTTCAAAAATGCTATTTTGCTGTTGTTGTGTCATTTAATCCGTTAGTACCATGCTTTGACGAGAATATTACAGGGAGCATAATTTTTTTTCAACATCAATCAGGAAAGGTGTGGAGCTTCTTAAAAGTCATTATTAAACCTTTGTTGTTGTCAGATGTGCCGGTCAGCTTCAGATTTTTATCATCTACTTCAACCTGCCAGCTTTCAGGCTGAGTATTCGGTTGATGGCTGAGCAATGTGATCTCAGGACGGTGACCATCGATGTGCCAGTATCCTGAAAGTTTTTCTCCTTTACCATTTCTTTTCACATATATCCTGTCCCACCGCATGAAAAGATAGTAGCTATTATCTTTATCAAATGTTAAAATAATAGAGTTTCCTTCTCTGATAACATCCTGCAAATCCCATAATCCATGAAGTTGATCTGCGGTTGACATAGGCAGGTTGGTAATATTTTCAAGTGTCACCACCACATCCATTCCGTCTTCTTTTCTCCTCCAGATCATGGCAGCTCCCTCAAAGCTTACCACAAACGCATCGTACTCATCCCGAATGCCAATATTTTCAGAAGTAGCAAACTGTCGCGATGCTTCATCGTACGACCATGTACCCTGTGAGTTTTGAAGCCATCCGTTGCCCGATTTGTAGGTACCATCTTCTTTAATGTTGGTCCATTTGGCTACGGGGGTCATTATTTTGCCAGCCACTTCTACTTTTGATACTTTCCAAAGGCCAGTGACATTCTGAGCAAAAGACGGGACACAGCATTGTATTATTATGATATGGACGAAGAAGGTTTTCATAATTCAAAGTTTTGTATGATAGATAAGCAAGTCAGTTTTTAAAAATACGGGATTTATACTCAGCATGCCATTAAATAAAGTGGTGCTGACACAGGTCATAAACTAAATCGAATGCTCATCATATATCAGTATGAAAAGAAAGTTTTACCTTTAAAATAAAAATGCGCTACCTCCTTATTGCCCTTTGTCTGATAGCCCTGGCGTGTGCAGAAGTAAAAGTCCGCACGAGTTATGACCCGCAGGTCAATTATGAACAATACAAAACCTGGTGTTGGATAAATGGCTGCAGTCCATCGTATGACGGCCCGCGGTTTTTATATGATAGTGCCGCTATAGAAACAATAGCGAATACCATAGCTGTAGAAATGGCTAAAAAGGGTTTCAAGCAGGTTGATGAAAATTCTGACCTTTTGCTGGATTTTCATATTATACTTAAAGAGGACTCCTCCATGGCTGCCTGGGTACATGAGGAAGACCTGCCCTTCTGGGACCCTTACAATGAGCCTGAAAACTATTACCATTTCCTGCGTGGCTCTCTCGTTATTGACATTGCTGACCGGGAAAAAGGACGAATGATCTGGAGGTCGAATGCGGAACGGTTAATGGCGCTAACTCCTGACCTTGACCAGGCAGAAATAAGATCGGGTGTGAAAAAAGCTTTGAAGAAGTTTCCTCCTAAAACTGCCGATGCAAAGAAGTAAACCATGCTGACACTACTTAATTAAGCTTTTCCTATCTTAATTTAATAACGTGGCGACGGAGACCTCATACTTTCAGTAGAATACGAAGACTCACATGAAATAAAAACATAAGGAGTCTCTTTCTTTAAAGCTTTTTTTTCCTTTTGGAGCCAAACACGTATATAAGCCAGCCAAATGACATGATGAAGACCATTCGGTGCCAGATGCCTGCAAAATCTGCAATGCTGTACATAAGCATGGTGAGCAGTACGGAAAAAACACCCACCAGCATGGCGACCCAGCGGTCATACATATGCTTGAATATAAAAGCCATAGAAAATGCAAACATGGTAAACGAGAAGCCGGTAACAGATGAAAATATCGAATGTATCTGGTGCTCACGATTGCTATAATCAAGTGATATATCAATCGGGGAATGCCGGTAAAAAGCCACTAACACCAGAGAGACTCCAAAAACCAGTAATAATATTCGCTGGAGCCAATAGTTTTTCAAAAATTTCCAGCCGGCGGTCATTACGGACAAGCCAAGGGCTGCAAAGGTTACATTCATGACCCAGGCATTGGGTGTAGCCTGGGCACCTAGCTGACTGATCGTGTTCCTTAAAAGGCTGTAATCACCTGCACTAAATGGCGGTAACAGGAACATCACCACGATCAATAAAACATAGGCTAAAATAAAGTACAAAATCTTGCTTTTCATCCATTACACGGTTTAAGAATAGTACGCTACTCTTTGCCCAATACCTCCGGCTCAGCCATTTCTATGGAAGCTATCAACGAAGCCATCAGCTTTTTAAGCTGATTCGTAGTTTCCGCATCCTTAACCTCACCATCTTTTATCTTTCCCCTGGCGCCCCTGATCAGCAACCGGGAGCTTTCCGGCAGACTGCACTCCAGGGTAGTCATGATCAAATTTAAAGACTCAAAGGCCTTTTCTCCAGAGGCAGATGCCACTATAGTCGCCAATGGTTTATTAGAAAAAATAGTGGTTGCCACGTTCCATTCTATAGCATTCTTCAAACTTCCCGGCAGGCTGAAAACATACTCGGGTGTACATATTAACACGCCATCTGCATTTTTGATCTGCTCCTGAAGCTCCTTTACCACTTCCGGACTGTTTTCTCCTGCAAGGTCAGGGTTAAAATGGGGTAGTTTATCTATTCCATCATATATTTTTATATCGAGTTCATCTTTGTACCAGTCTGCAATGGCCTGTAAGACAGACTCATTTGAAGACTGCTTTCGTGTACTACCGGATATTGCCAGTATTTTCTTTTTCATCATTTTCAATTCTTATGATCACTCAATACTTCAGTGATTTCTTGCGTTACATTGTCCCAATAAATCTTCATCTCCGCTCTCTGCGCTTTATCCAGCAGATTTTCCTGATGAAAACAGATTGTAGTACCATACTTAGCTTTAATCAGCCTTACTTGCAGCGTTGATGTATTGTCCCACTCCTGCTTCGCCCAGGCCATGCGGATATGGGAAAAGGGCTTCATTAGTCTTAATTTACCTACGATACCTTCTTTGGTTTGAAATGGTTGCAACAATTCCAACCCCCCTGGTAAAGTTCCCAGCCAAATGTCCAGCCCCTTCTTGTAAAACATAAACTCCCAGGCGTCTTCAAGCGACAGTTCAAACGTTTTTCTTTTCCCAAATTGATAGCCAACATCTTTGGTTAGACCTACTTCTTTTACATCTGCATCTTCCATAACTTCTTCATTTAGTATTAAAACCCATACTTGCAACCAACAATAAACAAATAGTCTCCTGAGTCGTTCTCATAAGATTGAATTACCTCTTCCACCTTTCCGGAAAAAATATCTGCTTTCAACTTTTTCAAACCAGCTTCTACCTCTGACGCATTGGACAGAGAAGAAAATGAAGAAATACCATGCCTGATCTCAGGGTTCAAATATAAATCAGGGTTGTGCTTACCGCTGTACAGGAAGAAATCCTGCAGGCCTGGCTCAACATTATATTCCTCCAATTCAAGCACCGAAAACCCTCCACTCTCCATAGCTGAGGTTACTTTTTGAAGCGCCGGCATCTGAGCCATGGACTGTTTCAGCATCCCCGGGAAGTAATGGTTTAGCCAATAGCCTTCCATCTGCTCAGGGGTAGAGGTAAATATCACTATTCGCCCACCTTTTCTCGTTACCCTGCTCAGCTCCGAAAAGCCTCTGGTAAGGTCAGGCCAGTGATGAATGGTGAGTGTGGCTACAATGCCATCGATGCTGCCACTCTCCAGTCCGGTATTTTCTGCTGTGCCAATTACCCACTGAGTCTCACCGTTGGCGGCCCTGGCCTTTTTGAGCATGGTTTCCGAAGGATCAATGCCGATCATATCCACCCCCATGCACTGTAGCGCGGTGGTATAGTTGCCGGTTCCGCAACCTATGTCAAGGTATAGCCTGTCGCTTCCGGGCTTCAGGTTCGCATAGATTCTTTGCAAAAGGTGAGGATCTGCTTTGCGTGTGCAGTTGTAATTTATTCCTATGGAATCATATTTTACTGACATTCAGCCGGGTTTGTTTCCTTAAAGAAGGTTAGAGGTTTTAATAACTTTAAATTACAATTTTCCCTTAAATTTATAAGTCAAATAATGCAAAAATGGCATTACGTCTTGTTGAAATCATACTTCCCGGATCGAAAGAGGGATAGCTATATCAATTTCAATAAGCCGTAAGCAGCAATCAGTAAAGTTTAAAAACAATGAACAGTAAACAGTTAAACTTTTCTACCTTTATATGCTTGACAAAACATGGAAGAAAAACTCAACCTCCTGCGGACGCATATCGAAAAATTGGCCAGGCTCACTGATGATGAGTGGGCGTACATATCTTCGCACTTCAAGTATAGAGTCTTCAAAAAACACCAATACCTTGTTCAGATAGGGCAGCAGGTGCCTTCAGAGTTTTGGATTATTAAGGGACTGGTGAAGTCATTCGCAGTAGATAATGATGGTAAAGAGCATATTCTTCAATTTGGTATGGAGGATTACTGGGTGAGCGATTACAATGCTTTTCAGAATAAAGTTAACGCTACCCTTCACCTTGACTGCATTGAGGACTCAGAGTTTTTTAGCCTCAACCTGGAGGACAAAGAGAAACTATGTGGCGAGATCAAAGCGATGGCTAATTTTGCCCGGCTCAAGACAGCCTATGGCTTTATTGGTTTACAGCAGAGGGTTTTATCACACCTCATCAGCAGTGCTGAAGAACGATATAATCAGCTACTCTCCAGTCAACCAGGACTTGTACAGCGTGTGCCTAAAAAGCTTTTGGCTGCCTACCTCGGAGTAAGCAGGGAAACTTTAAGTCGCTTCTAAGCTGCCGGATTAGTGATATTCATCACTTAATAATGGTGATCTACTTCCTCGCACAGTTGGCCCGGCTGTCAGACTTTTGCATTGTTATTAAAACTATAAACCCTAAAATGACAATGATGAAAGAGTTAAATGTAATGTTACTGATGCTGGCTTTTTCGGTATTTGGCTATGCTCAAAGTTCGAAAAACAATGTAATTAAGTCGCCCAAAGTATTGATGGTACTCAGCAGCCATAAGCAACTGGGGAATACCGGTAAAGAAACAGGCTTTTACCTGAGTGAGGCTACACATGCCTATGACGTTTTCAGGGCAAAAGGTTTTACTATTGACATAATAAGTCCAAAGGGAGGAAAAGCTCCCGTCGATGGCTTTGATCTTAAAGACGCTGTCAACAAAAAGCTCTGGAATGATAAAGAATTTAAACACAAAATCGAAAATACGCTTACACCGGATGAGGTAAATGCGTCAGATTACGATGCGATTTACTATGCTGGCGGGCATGGTACCATGTGGGACTTCCCTGAAAATAAAAAGTTGGCTGAGATTGCAGCTGAAATATATGAGAACGATGGCGTAGTTAGCGCAGTTTGTCATGGGCCGGTGGCGCTGGTTAATATCAAACTCTCAAATGGCGACTACCTGGTTGATGGGAAGACGGTCAGTGTATTTACCAATGAAGAAGAGGATGCTATACAGCTTACCGGAGTAGTCCCCTTTTTACTTGAGGATAAAATAAAAGAGCGCGGAGCCACTGTATCCAGGGCTGATATGTGGCAGGAGAAAGTTTCTGTTGATGGCAGGTTAGTTACCGGTCAAAATCCGGCTTCTGCCCATAAGGTGGCGGATGAGGTAGTGCGTTTGGTGGGTGGCAGATAGCCGGCGATTGAAGATTAAAGTAAATCAGGTGGGAGACAAGCAGATGATAGTAAACGGTAAAAACCAGGCCAATTATTAAGGTTATTTTATTATTACTTTTTTTACTATCATCTGGTTGTTCATAAGTACGGAGCAAAGTAAAACCTGCGGACTGTTTTGGCTCTTTAAATCTATTTTGATTTCATTTGACCCATTTTTTGTGGTATATCGCTGATGGTGGATGAGTGTTCCAAAAAGATTATAAATAAAGATGTCAATATCCTGTTCTTCCCTAAAGTCAAGTAAGAGGACTAATTTATGTTCCGTAAATATAAACTCAACCTCACGCCGACCAGAATAGATTCTTTTTATCTCGAAATACCTGCAGGCTCCGTCATAATCAGTTTGTCTTAACCTATAGTAGTTGTATCCGAATTTTTTTAGGCTATTTAATTACTGGATATTAGCACTTTTTTAGTTTTTTTTCAATTATCATAGCTATGTAGTGTCAGGCTGTTTTGCAAATAGCGCAGGGGTATGAACAAGTAATCCGTAACCAAGGGAAACTGATAATCTGCATTGAAAACTGTAAAAATAAAACAGCACTTCCTTCCGGTATTCCTGGTAAACAGGAAATTAAAAACCATAAATCGCTGAATGCCAGCATTTAAAATAATTTAATGAATAAAAAATAAGCTTTTGTTAAGTTTTTAGCTGTTAAAACATAAAATTATATTAATATAAATAACGATATATTCCTTTAAATTCGCTTTAGTTATTGAAAATTTTGAACCAATAAAAACCAACTAAAACGATGAAGAAATTATCAATTTATCTGCTGTGTGCGGTGGCATTTTACTTTACCGCATGTGAGGATACCAACGAGGCCAACCCTCAGCCGGAAGCTAAAACCGAAACAGAAGAAGCTTCTAAAAGCGATGCTAACGGCAGGGTAGCTCAGAACTCAGCAGTACCCCAGGAAGTAGTAGAGCTTGCAAAAGATGTGTATGGCAGTGACACCCTTCCGGCGCTTACTGTAGCATTCACTTATACAAGAGGTGATTCCAATATCAACCTTGAAGACGAGTGGTCATTTTATGTTTATGACACTCCTGAAAGCGGGTGTGTTTTAGGTGAAGGCGACGGACGTCATTACCCTGGCTACCTGAGCACAGAAAATGGTTTTGCCTTTGTGGAAGCTGAGGATATGTGTGGATTTGGCACTTACGATGTAGACAACAGGCAAGGTGGCTGGTTTGACTACGTCTGTGGTCCTTCCGGTTTCAGCTTTGACTACAATGGTGAGTCTGTATTTGTACTGGTAAGGTTGTGGTGCGAGTAATCGCCAGAAGCTTTTTACAGCAAATAATGCCCGTGGCTTATTCAGTCACGGGCATTATTTTTTTAATTTTGACTGTTAACTAACGATTACACCATGCTAGCTGATATAGACTATAATTTTGGCCTTCATGCCACTACCATCCCTGCCCGGTCAGAAGTGATGAATGTCTGCAGGATGAAGAGTCTGAGCTATGTTGATAGCGGTCTGTCGTGTGATACATTTAATATAATTCACGTGTTTAGTGGCAATGAATTTGAAAAACAGGAGCTTGCCGATGCTGTCAGACACTTCAGAAAACTCAACCTTGACTTCTGCATCTGGGTAAGCAGCGAAAACCTTACACCTAAGGTGAGAGCCTGTTTTGAGGGATTGGAGCTTAATATTCAGGGAGAAGAGGTTGGTATGGTGCTGGACCTGGACGATTATGAACCAATAGACAAACCCCGGCACGTTAACATACAAAAAGTAAATACCCGCGAACATTTGATGCAGTACGCCGAGGTCATTGCCCGAAACTGGAATCCCGCCGATGAGAACGTAATCCGTTACTATGAAAAGACAGCAGCCCTGTACCTTGATCAGCATCTCGGAATTGAACTCTTCCTCTACCTGCACGGTGGGATACCTGTTGCCGGCATGGAAATGTTCCCTTCAAATGATGAAGTAGCGGGGTTATATGGCTTGGCAACGCTTGAGGCTTACAGGGGAAAAGGTATTGGCTTTGCGCTAATGACCCATGCCCTCATCACAGCCAAAGCATCAGGGTATAAACGAATGATATTGCAGGCCTCTGAGGATGGCATTGGGATTTATAAAAAGCTTGGCTTCCGTGAACTCACTAACTATTTTGAATACTCCTGATTCTCTCTAAAATCGGAAGTATATTTCGACTATATAACCTTTTGAAAAACAGATATTTACCTGCTAATCTGCAAGTTAAACCTAATTATGGTGTTGCTCATGAGGAATATCTGCTGAACAGAATGGTATTGTTTTAAAATACTCCGGGGCTCGCCTGGCAAAAGACTTGTTAGGTTTTTAATATTGTTTTGGGATAAGGCTGTTACACATAATTTTAGCATCTGCCAGACGGCCCGGGCAATATCAATTTATTAACTAACATCCAGGAAATTATTTTGTTTAATTGATCTTACTTTGTTTTAAACAAAAATCTTCTTGATTCTTATAGTTTGAGGGTTATAACAAAACTTAATAAATTGGCAAAGAAAGTATCCATCTGCCTGTTATGAACGAAATTAAAATCCGCCGCTATAAAGAGGTTGATAAGGAGAAGCTGCTCCATTTGATCCGGCTCAATACACCTCAGTACTTTGATCCCAAAGAGGAGAGCGATTTCAGTACTTACCTGGATGATGAACTCGAAACCTATTTTGTGGTGGAAGACAAAGAGGAAATAATAGGTTGCGGAGGTATCAACTACTTCCCGGATGAGCATACAGCTCGTATTTCATGGGATATGATCCACCCCGAAGCCCAGGGCAGGGGAGTTGGAAAAAAGCTCACGTTACACCGGATTGACGAGATAAAAAAACGAAAGGACATCCGGACGATTGTGGTGAGGACTACTCAGTTGGTTTATTCCTTTTATGAAAAGGCCGGATTTACTTTAGAGAAAACGGAGCGCGACTTCTGGGCTCCCGGATATGATCTTTATCAGATGAAAATAGAATTGAAATAGCTTATGAGGCTCGTAACCCTCAAAACTTTTGACAATAGCATAGCAGCCAATTTGTTGAGCTCAAAGCTTGAAAGTGAAGGTATACTTTGCTTTCTTTTTGATGAGAATATGGTATCGCTCAACCCGTTGTACAATCTTACCCTTGGAGGCATCAAACTCAAAATAAGGGAAAGCGACATGCAAAAAGCATTACAAATTATTGAGGAGGTAGAGACGACACCATTTACTGATGAGCAGGATAGGCAGGTGCGATGCCCCGTTTGCAAGTCCACGCAGCTCTATTCCGATTTCAAAACAATGAGGGGTCTAAAGGGCATTTTTACAGCTGTTGTTTCTTTCCTTCTTTTTGTTTTTCCATTTTATTACAAATCTGTATACAAATGCAGGCAATGTAATATGGAGTTCAGGCCGGCTAAGTAGGTTGTTAAAACTATGCAGAGATTAAGTGGAATAATAACACTGACCTGCTAATAAGCCAACCGATTTTTGGAAGATTATTTATCGACATCTTTAGACTATCTGCACCAATCTTTTTAGATTAACCAGCCAAACATGCAAGGCGCTATGGATGTACTTGGTATCGATATAGGAGGTTCCGGAATCAAAGGAGCAATAGTAGACACCAAACAGGGGAAGCTTATCTCTGAACGATTTAGAGTGCATACCCCCCAACCTGCTACACCTGAGGCCATTGCGGAAGTGATCAGGCAGATCAAAGACCATTTCAACTGGCAGGACGACATCGGTTGTGCTTTCCCAACCGTAGTTATAGAGGGCAGGGCCAAATACAGTTCCAACCTCGACCCGGCCTGGAAAGGCGTACAGATCGATGACCTGTTTAGTGAACACTGTAACGACCTGAGGTTTGAGATTATCAATGATGCAGATGCTGCCGGTATTGCCGAAATGCGGTTTGGAGCGGGCAGGCATAAGTCAGGGTTGGTAGCAGTTATCACCGTGGGTACCGGTCTTGGAAGTGGCGTGTTTTATAACGGGCAACTGATCCCCAATACTGAGCTGGGGAGAATGCTGGGAAAGAAAGGCAAACCTGTGGAGCAGTATGCAGCCGATTCGGCCAGAAAAAGGGAAGACCTTGAGTTTGATGAGTGGGGTAAGCGATTTAACTTCTTTTTAAAGTATGTAGACCGCATACTTTCCCCAGATTTTATTATCATCGGTGGTGGTGCAAGCAAGAAGATTCATAAGTTCAGGAAACAGCTTAAGGTGAAAATACCATATGCGGTATCAGAAAAACTTAACAATGCAGGGATCATTGGCGCCGCTGTCAATGCGGCCGAACATCATAAATAATTATATTCAGATCCTTTTATTTAAATGGATTGGTAGCTTTAGCAAGTTTTAATAAAAATATATCCATGCCACATTTTGTAATAGATTGCTCAGAAAGTATTATTAGCCAAAAGGCGCCGGAAGAGATCATGAAAGCCGTATTTGAGACCGCTGAATCTACCGGATTGTTTAAGCCGGCCGATATCAAAGTAAGAATCAATCCATTTAAGTACTACAATACCGCCAATACCCAAAACAATTTTTTGCATGTGTTTGCCAATATCATGGAAGGCCGTGACATTGATCAAAAGAGTGATCTCTCGAAAAGAATAGTCAGTAAGCTCAACGAGATGTTCCCGGACGTACCGGTAATTTCCATGAACATCAGTGATTTTGAGAGAGCGAGCTATTGCAACAAATCAATGGTTTAGGTCATTAACTTTTTGATGTAAACTTTTCTAATCCCGGCTAATGAACATTATTGATGACAGATTACCCGTATGGGTTGCTCTTTCTGAGTTCTACCTGGACACCGAGCTTCAGGATAAGGATTATGATTTCATTTACAGGCAACTGAAAGACTCCGGCAAATCAGTTAAGGAGCTTAAAGCAATTGATCTGTACGAGGTTTTTCCCGCTTTACAGGCCAATCTGAACAGTGTGGTGGGAGAGTGGGCAGGTTTTAATGAGCAGTGGCTGTGCAAAGTATGTGCTGAAAATTATAGAAAACGAAACAATCCAATTTTCAGGCTGATCGTTACTCTACGCAATAAGCGTTACTATTGGATGAGAAGGGACCATTGGAAGGTGGTGGAGGAGAGATTTGCGTCAGGTTCATAGACCAATCCGGCACAGTATTAACTATCTTTTCCTATTTTAGTTCTATTCTTATCCTAACATCAATTTAAATCCTGCTAACATGAAATTTGATAAGTTTACAAAAGTGATACTCACGGTAATAGCTGTTAACCTGTCTATCCTTACCCTTAAAGAGCTGAGCATTATCCCCGAAGCCCATGCTGATGATCTAAAAGAACCAGTGCAATTGGTTGAAAATCAGAAATACGGGTTAGTACCTGTTAATGCCGATGGCTCCATTACGGTCAGGCTAAGTGATAAAGTAGATGTGAACCTGATCGACATCAATACGTCAGATAAACTGAACATTCACCTGAAATCTTCCGATTCTTACTCCCTTAAAAATGCCGGGCCTTTGGAAGTAAGAACGGACTGAGCCGGGAGGATGATTTTAGCTTTTGATACTTACTACAGGGGCAATAGCGCCAAAACCGTAGCTGTAGCTTTTGAAGATTGGGCAGATCATGAGCCTGTGGAAATATACCATGAGTCCATAGAAGGCATAAAGGAATATGAACCCGGGCAATTTTATAAACGTGAGCTTCCCTGTATTTTAAGCCTGTTGCAAAATATAGATACTAAGCACCTTGAGACCATAGTAGTAGATGGCTATGTGGTGCTTGATGATGTAGGAAAGCCAGGTCTTGGAGGTCATTTATACGAGAAACTGGAACAACAATTTCCGGTGATTGGAGTAGCCAAGTCTAACTTCGCAAAGTTACAAAAGAACAAGATGGAAGTCTGCCGTGGCCAAAGCTTAAACCCGCTTTACATCACCAGTAAAGGAACAGCATTAAGCAAAGCTGCAGAAAACATCAGGAATATGCATGGAGCATACCGCATGCCCACCCTGCTGAAAGTCCTCGATCAGGAAACAAGAAAAGAGTAGAATAGTCAAGACCTCCAAAGTTTCAAAGCTTGGAGGTCCTTATTGAAGGTCTCTACCTCAATTCAACTACAAAAGACCGCTCACTTTGGCTGGACTGGTCCCATTTCAGTTCGTCGTCGTACCAGACTTTTGTGCAGGTGACATTGCTTCCGCTTCGGGTAAATTCGGCTTTTAAGATGCCTGACAAGTCTTCAGTAAATTGTATTTTTATTTCAGTGATGTTGTTTTCAGAGTAGCCGGGATCGGTGTATAAGATAAAAAATGCATCGCCGGATTCTTCAGTAGTCAGGTAGCCCTTCGGTGCATCCAGATTGGCTTCAAAGTACTCTTCCCATTGTCCGTTCACTCTATAGTAAAGTACAATACCTGCCGGTTCAATGCCATCCTCAGCAATATCATTGAGCAGGTTTACTCCATTCTCATCTACAAACTTCATAATGACGGTGGTGTCCACAATGGTACAGCAATCTACGTCATCATCTTTACAGGAAACTGCTATTGCTGCTACTAAAAGAAGCAGAAAAATTACGTTGTTTAGGTTTTTCATAATGCTTGGTTTTCAGTAAATCTAAAGACACCTTAAATGACAAAATGGTTGTAAAGACGTAACAGACAAATTCTCCTGAATCAATCAATTGGAAACACCTCAAAATCAGTGTAATCCGCCCACTTACCGATCCATAATTTAAACAGTGACTCATCGTTGGTTTCCATCAGTTGAAAGCATATACTTTCCTTTTCATTTACCCATGAGTTGAGGTAGTGCAAGCCTTCGGGAAGCATCCTTCCCTTTTCATTAAACCTGTCATAAACTTTGTTGAAGCATCCGGGTTTAAACCTTTCAACTACCATATATTTTTTCATAACTATATTCTGGTCAGACTTCCAAAGATTTTGAAATTTCAGAAGTGATATATTCAGTAAGTAAAATTTTATTTCTTTTTGCTGCTCTTGGCGAAAGGGTTGAAATCTATGGTCTTTTGAACCCAGTATTCCAGGTCTTCATCCATATCAAAGCCTTCGGGATCCACAAATACATAACCTTTCATGGGGCGGCCAGTAAAAATCCATGGGTTTGCTACCTGTTTTCTTCAGGGCTTCTGCTTCGGCCTCAGGCCCCACACGCGCCATCAGACGGTCTTTGCCTGTATTTTTATCCGTGTCAAGACCAATGCACATCTTATCGTTCATGAGAAAGCAACACCCGCCCATCATCTTTTTTTCCTCTACCGCAACATGCTTTTCCCTGAATACCTGATGGATACGCTCAGCCAAGTGCTCGTTATATGCCATGATCTCTGGGGTTTGATACGGATACAATATACTGAGAAATATTCTCCGTTTTGCAATTACCTGACAGGCTTTTTGAAGTCAGAAAATGGAATATTGTAAAATTAGCTATGGAAATTTATCGCTCAATTAGCGGGCCCTGGCTGGCGCTTTTTTAATCCTCACTCCGAAGTGGTGCCATAGCTCACGGTCGAATGCGGCCTCATCCTCAAGCCCGGTTTCTGTTACCTCCTCCCCTGCTTTAATTTTAAGCCTGTTACCGGTTATGGTGATCCTTCCATTTTCGGTAGGCCGTGAAATCAACCTTTTTTGAGTGAAATGCGACTCAGGACTCGTCTGATGATACTGACACATTTCGCTAAACTCACTGAAGGCCCTGTCGATATTTTTAAAAATGTACTGGGGCACGACTTGCTTACCTTCTATTTTGCTTATACGAAACCAATTTTCATCCAGCATATCAACCATAAAGTTTCCGCGCTCATCGTGCTGGATGCTATCGGGCTCCATTTTCAAAGGAGCAAAAGTAAATTCCCCAAAGCCTACATCGGTCAGATATTCATCCCCATTAATTTCCACGATGATAGCCAAATGGTCATATTCTTTGGAATAACCCTTTTTACTATCAAATACCCTGGCTGAAATGCGTTTTGTTTTATAGCCCAAAGCCACAAGCAACTCATAAAAAAGCCCATTAAGCTCATAACAAAAGCCTCCACGGTTACTGCCCACAACCTTACGGTAAATTTTATCTACATCAAGTTCGATGTAATGGCCAAAGTGTATATCAAGGTTCTCAAAGGGTATATTCAAAAGATGCGCTTTCTGCAAGTGTTTTAACACTTCAAGGGTAGGCTCCAACGCTCCCTCATAGCCGATCTTGTTTAAGTATTCTTCTTTATTCATGGGGTATAAAGCTAAAAAGGTGAACAATTATAAGGTTTTACGTGGGTATTCCTTAAGGGTTCACTCTTTCAACATCACCATTATTTACCCTATAAACATCCGGGTTATGTTTTTCCATATACAGCTCGGGTTTTTTCAGGGGTTCGAACCCATACTTTTTATAAAGCCAGGGGGCCGTGTCCGTAAGTAGTATCCAGCGCCTTAGCCCCTGTAGGTTGGGGTGTTCCACGATAAATTGCATCAGCCAATTGCTCAGGCCCATGCCTCGGTATGTTTTGAGCACAAACACATCTCCCAGATAGGCGATGGTGGAAAAATCAGAAATAACACGGGCAAAAGCTATGAGCTTGTCCCGGTCATATATGCCTATGGCCAGCGAGTTTTCTATAGAAAGCTTCACTCTTTCAAGAGGAATACCATTGCTCCAACCGGACTCACGGGAAAGAAAATCATGGATGGCCTCTATATCAAGCCTGGCTTTATCCGTGGAGATGAGGAAATCTCCCTTTGTGCTTTCAATTATCTTCATGTCAGCGTTAAACGTCAGGAGATGGCCGGAAGTTTTAATAAAAACACCGGCCATCTGCCCTTGAGAGGCAAAATCATCTATCAGCCCGCTGTTTCGCTGACCTTAACGTATGTTTCGGTGTTGTGGACACCAAATTCATCTGACTCCAGTTTTTCGAAACCGCTTTGAATAAGGGTATCTCCTTTTATAGTAAGGTCAAATTCAAACTTATGATTTTCAGCAGGCCTGTAGGTGCAATAGTCCAGGTACTCAGTATAGTGGTTTCCCTCAAGGGTATACCTGCCGGCACCGGATACAAATACCGCAGTTGCAGAATCTTTGCCCTGGCTAAGGTCATGTTGAAAAAATGAAAAGTGCGTACCGTTCAGCATCTTGAAAGCTTCCTTTCCCTGGGTATAATCAGTGTAGGTGGTATCTCCCTGCTTTACTATCCGGGCATGGAGCAGTTTCCAGGTGCCGGTTACTGCCGGTTGTTCACTTTCAACAGGCTTAACGTCACTGGCAGACTGATTTTCAAGTGTTGATTGCGTTTCATTTTTTGCGTTGCAAGATAACAGGGCAACAGATAACAGTGCCCCTACAATGTGTAATTTCATTGGTGCGTAATTTTTATGATAAATAATGATTTAAAATGCACAACAGGGCAGATTGCGCATATAGATCGCTAAAGATAAAGAAGGTTATGTGAAATACTAAACCTTTCACGCAAAAAATGAAATACCGGATCAAATGAAGCCATGCATGGCAACGCGGCAACCGGTACCCGGGGTATTGTCAGTCAAATTTTGATAAGAATTTCCACATCAGTTCCCGCATCTGCTTCAGTTCTTCCAGGGGCATATCGATGGCTTCTACCAGATTGGCGGGAATCTCCTCTGCCAGTGCCTGCAGCTCATCTCCTTTTTGGGTGAGTTCAATATACACGGTTCTTTCATCTTCCGTTGAGCGTTCCTTTGCTACCAGGCCTTTGTCACGCAGCTTTTTGAGCAGGGGCGTAACAGTATTGGTATTCAGGTAAAGGCGCTTACACAATTGGCTTACGGTAAGCTTCTGCTCCTCCCACAATACCAGCATGACAAGGTATTGCGGGTAGGTCAGGCCCAGCTTGTCCAGCCAGGGTTGATACAGACGCGTCACCATCCGTGATGTTGCATATATGGGGAAGCACAATTGCTCCTTTAAAAGCAGATGACTCTTTTCTTTCATTAAACTTTCAGCAATTTTTTGATGTCTTTTTCAATTTTAGCCGGCTTGGTAGTTGGGGCGTATCTTTTGTAAGGCTTGCCCTCGGGAGTTACCAGGAATTTGGTGAAATTCCATTTGATCCCGCTTCCAAACAGGCCGCCTAGCTGCTTTTTAAGGTAAGCAAAAACCGGATGGGTATTTTCACCATTTACATCTACTTTCTCAGTGAGTTGGAAGGTAACACCAAAGTTGATCCTGCAGCTTTCCTCCACTGTATCATTGGTTTCGGGCTCCTGGTCCCTAAACTGATTGCATGGAAAACCCAATACCACAAGCCCCTGATCTTTATACTGCTGATGCAAAGCTTCCAGCCCATCAAACTGGGGCGCCAGACCACACTTAGTTGCTGTATTGACAATTAAAACTGCCTTGCCTTTCAGGTCACTCATTTCAATAGTCTTGCCTTGAGGTGTCTTTACATTCAAATCGTAAAAATTCATAAGTTACTTATTTATATCTTTCATGATTATATCGTACACGACAAAAATAACTGTAAAATTTGACTGCTGCAAATCTTTATCGTCATCGCGATGAGAGAGGTAAGAACGAAGAAGAGGTCTCCTTATTTGGTTGTACAAACGTGATCCTAATTGATAATTCATTTTGTGCCTCCGAATGGGGGAATCACTTCGTCGTGCCTCCTCGTGATGACGGTAATATTCGGGTTAGCTTCTACTCTTTATAGGCAACATTGACTTGCTTGCTCAGGAATTTGCCGAATTCGCGGGCTTTTTCTTCTGTTTCCTTCTTCACCTGTTTAGAAACCCGTTTGAAGAAATCTACCTCTACATGTACTTTATCTTTTTTTATAGTCCGCCTCCATAAACCGGCAACTTGTCCGTCCACCACTACTACGGGCCAGAATATACCGTTTTTTGAGATTACTTTTTGCTGATGTCTTTCGTTGAGCATCGCTCTCCGGTCTTTGTAGCTGATGATGAACTCGTCAAAGGCCGGTATGAGATGAAGACCGGGGTTAATTTTATTTAGTGTATGCTCCTCTGCAAACCAGTAGGTTTCTTCGTCATTAACTACCGAATCCAAATCCTTCTTTACCATTTCAAAACCTTTTTTTGCGTCAGTGATCAACAGGCCTGACCACCAGATGAAGTCTTGCAGGGTGGCGGGGCCGTGGCTTTTGAAGTACCTGAGAGTAAGTTCGGCAAGTGCTTCTTCACGCGTCAATGTTCGTTTGCGCTCTACGCGCCGGGACAGCAGTGCATAGGTTGTCTTATTTCCTATTGACCTTCCACTGCAAATGAGGGCTTCCTGCTCGGCTAAGAACAAAAGGTGCGAGGAACGGTTGGCATCTACAGCAATCCCTGAATCTGAAATCTCTTTCACCAGTTCTTCGCGGGTCAGGTACTCCTTGTCGGCGAGGGCATTGACAATGATATCGTTACTTTTGTTAATGATTTTTGCATCCAGTTCCAACTGCCGGTGCCGGGAGTTCATTGATGATAATAGTTGCGGCGCTGTAAGCTCTAGTATCCAATGAAGATCTTCGGCTGCCACCAGGTGCCATGTGGGCCTGAGCAGATGGGTACGGATAATCTCACCTTTATCTATGGCAGCTTCTACCTGCTCCAGTGTTTGTGAACAGCGTAAACCTACCGCCCATTTAGACATCGCAAAATCCTGCGCCTGCATAGCTCCCATATAAGCTACCACCTCACGAGCGCTCCGGTAAGCCGAATTCTGTATTTGCTGACCAGCCAACCTTTTGGTGGCTATTTCTTTCAGATCCATTGGTTCTTTTTAAAGCTTCCTGAAATTCCTCTAAACTTCCGAAGCCCGGAAGGCTCCGGAAGTTTAAATTGTCAGCGTTAATCTACGCGATCACATACCAGAAATCAAGCTGCATGCTTTTTTCATCAGCCATATCGAGCATGGGCTGACATATGGGGTTGCCGATATAGCCCATACATACTTCTTTCGTCTTCCCTAATGTGGCTCCGAAGGTTACTTCTGTATATAAGTTTTCATTTTGCCTGCCTACAAAATGTGCCCGGGTGTTTTCAAATTGGGAGAGGTAATCACGCTCTATACTTTCTGAAACTCTCTGTAGCGTATCGTAGTCATTGCTTTTCAAAGAGAAGCTGCCATATTCCACACAGGAAAAATGGGCAGGTACGGAAAAGTCCTTCTCAATACTCTGAGTAGTCATTTTTACACTACCCATATCGATCATACCGAAAAAAGCCCCGGCATTAGGATCATTGCGGGCTGCTTTTTCAAGGTTACTGATGTCTTCTTTGGCTTTGGCGAAAAGTACGTTGGCATAATCACCGGAAAAATTGCGTACAAGGCAGTGAAATATCACTCCCGGTTGCTTTGTCAAAAATTCAGATTCAAAGGCCATAGCCGCTCTGATCAACTCATCATCTGTTACACCTTCCTTTTGCTTGAATGAAGTAAATTCCATTGCCTTCGGGTGCTCATTACTTACTCTGATCATATTATTTTTTGTTTTAAAAGATTAATAATATGCCAAAGGTGATGGTGGGTATTGACAGCCCTATGTCAACTTGGTTTGGAATATTTTTCTATTTGTGCCTGGAAATAATCGTTGATACTAAAAGGTGTCTTGTGGTGATATTTTTCAGTTAATGGTACGGCTTTGACGATATGGTCGAGGCGAAACTCTCTCAGGGCCTTTCTTAACCGGCAGAAGGCAATTAACACCCACGATTTGCCGGTAAAGTAAATGGCCAGGGGCTCTATCTGTCGTTCGGTAATTTCATTTTTACCAATGGATGAATAGCTAATGTGCAAAACCGTACCATGGGTAATACACTTTTGAACAACGGACAGCCAGGAGTTCTCGACTATTTCAGGCTTGGAGGAAAAGGCAATTCTGCTTTCCAGCTTTTCTACTTTGTCCTTTTCGGAATTCCTTAATATGGCCTTGACCTTGATAAGCAAAGACTCGAGGTCTTTTTTCAGGGATTTATCTGCAAAGTTTGCCAGAAGTTTTTCAGATATCACAAGGGCGTTGGCTTCCTCTTCGGTGATCATCAGCGGAGGCAGTGTATAGCCATCCACGAGGTAGTAACCCACGCCGTTTTCCGAGCCAATGGGCACCCCGGCCTCCTGCAGTGTTTTTATGTCCCTGTAAACCGTTCTTAAGCTCACTTCAAACCTGTCGGCCATTTCTTTGGCTATCACCATCCGTTTGGACTGCAAGTGGATTAAAGTAGCTGTAATTCTGTCCAGTCTGTTCATGAGTGCCCGTGATTTGGACAGTAAAATTAGGGCAAACGTGCCAATTTAATTATCAGGGTAGTTTAAATTCAGGATTATAAATGATCCCAATCACATTGTCCCAGGGGTCTTTTACAGCTCCTACTACCAGCTCCCCTCCCACGTTATGTGGTTTTTCACAATCTTTAGCCCCTAAACCGATAAATCTCTGGTATTCCTTTTCCACATCATTTACGCCCCAATAGGTCATTACACTTTCTGCTTTGGTTTTGGGTGCATTTTCTTCCGGGAGCAAACCCAGCTCATAACCGGCGATATTAAACCCAACGTAGAATGGCTCATTGAAGTAAGGCTCGGTTTGAAAGGCCTTGCTATACCATTCGGTTGCAGCTTTTAAATCACTTACACGATAAATACAGGTTCGTAAACCTAAAAATGGATTTGACATATGTTTTTGATTTAATGATTAACAATAAATTATAACACAAAAATGCCACGACGTGGGGTGCCGTACCTATAAGATAGTTTAAGAAATGATCTTAAACTTTGTTCCCGGTAATTTTCTTTCTGATGGTGCTCAAAAACTCGGGTGTAACTCCTATGTATGAGGCAATCTGCACATTGGAGATGCGATTGTACAGGTCGGGATATTTCTTTAAAAAGTACAGATAACGCTCCTCAGCAGTGGAACTGATAGTTTGAAGAAGGCGCTTTTGCTGTTCTATAAAAGCATTTTCGATAATGATCCTGAAATTTCTGTCGAAAACAGGGAATTTGTCGTAGAGATCAAAAAGATCATTTTTCCCGATCTGTAAAATTTCAGTAGGTTCAAGTGCCTGAATGTTTAATTCACTGGGTTCTTCGGCATAAAAGCTGCCGTAGTCTGCCAACCAGCTATTCTCCGTGGCAAACTGCAGGTTATGCTGATTACCTTGTTCATCTATATGGAAGAGCTTTAAGCAGCCTTTTACCACAAAAGTAAAATGGTTACACTCCTGACCTTCCTTCAAAACAAAGGCTTTCTTCTTTAAGGCACCGCCTATGGCTTTGCTTTTAAGGGCTTGTACGGCCTGTTCCTCCAACGGCCAGTAGTTTAAAAAGCTATTGATCAGAGGGTCGTGCATCTTAACCGGGTTTTGAATGAATTGTGTTCTTCTAAGTTAGGCATTCTGCTTTTACGAAGTAAAATTATGCCGACCGGCAAGATTTAACATTGCACAATGTCGGATTTTTCCAATTTCCGTGTGAAGTCAACCGTTAGCTTTGTGCTTGTTGGATATAACCGCCATTTACATGAAGAAAAAAGCTTTAATCAAATTGCCACCCGACGGAGGCAGAAAGTATGATATGGGTTCTATGAGGGCCATTTTCAAAGCTGATGAAGAGGCGACCCTGGCTCAATATTCCGTTTCGGAATGGTGGCTTGAGCCTCACTCTACAGGGCCAGGAGCACACCTGCATGAGCATAATGATGAGATTTTTTATGTGCTGGAGGGTACGGTTTCTATGCTGGTTGGCGATGAGTGGGTCGAAGCAAAGAAAGGAGCTTTCTTTCTTATTCCTGCCAACACAATGCATGATTTTGCCAATAACTCAGATCAACCTATGGGACTGCTCAATGTATATATTCCGGGAGGTTTTGAGCGGGACATGCCAGCCATACTTCAATGGTATGAGGATAACAGGAAGCCAACTAAAGAGTGATATAAATTAACCCGCAAAGGCTACTGCTTTAAGGCTATTACCCCTCAAGCCAGTGCTACAGAACAGGGAAGCTTTACCAAACTTTTGGAAGTTTAGTAAAGCTGCAAACAAGTTCGGTAAGTTATAATAGAAAGTGGAGTTTATAACTATGAACTACAAACCCGGAACTGTGAACATATTTTAGTAATACCACCTTTGATAGTATGTGTATGGTTCATACCCCGAAGAGGTTACATCCACTTTTAAGGTTAATGGGTAGCCTTCTTCATTATAGGTATAGGTATACTCTCTTTGATGATAATCACCCGCATACTCTGTACGACTGCTTTTAATGTTATTCCTGCTTGTCCATTGGCTGCGGTATACTACGCTGTTGCCTATAGTCAAAGTGCTGTTTAGCAGGTTGTTGCTTTCTATATACAGGGGTTGTAAATTGGTTTGCTCTGTTAATACCGTGTACCAGGGGTTCTTTGAAGTATCATAAGTATAGGTTGTAACCGTTGGTGTTCCGTACGTTTCCCCATCCGAACTACCGGCGGATTCTTCCCGCACAACATTGCCTTTGCTATCGTATTCAAGTTCTATGCGTGTATAAGTGTAATTCTCATAGTAGAAATCATAAATCTCCTCAAGGATCTGAACCAGCTGATCCTGACCATTATACGTATGGTCTCGGATCACACGTACTTTATAGGTGGGACTGAAATTATAGGTTGCACTCATTTTTATTAACCTGTCCTGGCTATCATACTGCATGAGTCCTTCTCCGTTTCCGTCATCAACTGATTTTATGAGCCCGCCGGAATTGTAAGAAAAGCTACTGGCACCAAGTTTTATAACCTGCTCATTACCATTGCGCAATACCTGATTGGTTGCAGATCCGGCATTTTCAACATTTACCAGCATGCCTGCTTCATCGTACTCAAGAAAATACTCACTACCTGCCACTTCGTAGCTTTTCAGAAATATAAAGCCGGTGGTAAAGGAAAAGGTCTGCTCTACCGTTGCCCCGACACTGTCTTCGGCCACTACTTTACCAGAGTACTCCTGCTCATAAGTTAAATCAGACAATGTAAAGGTAGTATCGGTAAGTCCCTCACTTATTTCTGTTCCCTCAAGAAATATGGCGTATTTAACCTTGCCCCCTTCAGGATCGTTGGCCCGGCTCCAGATAAGCCTGGCGGTGTTAGCATCTACTTCAGTATTTATTGTAAAACTTTCCGGCACCCGGTTTTCGGGAGCCGGATCGCTGTCATCATCATTTTTGCAGCCACCTGTCCACAGTGCCGCCACCATTAAGGTTAAAATTATTTTCTCGTTTCTCATTTTACCATTGTTTTCATTTCTTCCATTAAAGGGTAATTTGCCTTTAGTGAAAGCGGGGTAAATGAGGTTACCGGATAACCGGATATTTTTTATGATGCTATTAATCAGCCATATCTTTGCTGCTTAAGTAAGCTAATCTCTCGGTTAAGGAATGAAACAATTTCTCTGCGGATGTATGAACCAATACTGACGAAGGCTCTCCGGCCCAGAACGCAACATATTCCCACTTTTGCCTGGCTATGGCGGCTTGCCTTAATGGTGCGAGAAACTTCCCCTGCACCGGGTATGGTGCAACGATATCGTCCTGAAGATGCTTTAACCCTTCCGTAAAATCGTTGGCCACTGCCCTTGCAAGCCTGCCTGAATATATTTTGGTAAGGGTGGTTTTTAACCGCTCTTCTGATAGCAATTTCTTTTTATGTACATCAGTGGCATTGGATTCATCTGTGGCTAAAAAGGCCGTTCCGAGTTGTACGGCAGAAGCACCGAGTTTCATCACTTTATAGATGGCATCTCCATCGGACAGACCTCCTGCGGCTATTACGGGTATTTTTATATTTTTAAGCGTTTCTTCTACCAATGTTGCTGTATCCATTAATAACTGTGCTCCCGGGTTGAGGAATGAGGCCCTATGACCGCCGGCAGCTGCTCCAGAAGCTACCACCAGATCAGCTCCGGCAGCCTCAGCCAGTAGTGCTTCTTCGGGTGTTGTGGCAGTAATGATGATGGTGGTTTTATTCTGTTTCAGCGCGTGAATAATTTCCTTTGAAGGAATTCCAAAGATGAAGCTCATTACCGGGGGCTTAGCCCGAAGAATGGCTTCAACCTGATTTTCATAGGTATTTTCTTCATATTCCGGGTAGTCGGGAACATCCAACCCCAGCTCATCAAAATACGGCCTCACGGCATCCTTTAGCTGCTCAAAAGCCCTGGAAGTATATTGCTCTATCGGGTCATTTTGCAGAGGCACCCAAAGGTTAAGCGCGTAAGGCTGATCGGTTAATGTCTTTATGTCACGGTTTATTTTCAGAATTTCTTCTGCGTTGTATGCATTCAAGCCAAAGGAGCCCATGCCCCCGCAATTTGAAACAGTTGCGGTTAACCCGGCGGAGGAAAACCCTCCGCCGAATGGCCCTTGAATGATCGGATATTTTATCCTGAGCAGCTTCGTTGCTCTCGTATTATTCCACATGAACAAAAAGTTTGTTTACAATTTTCCATTCGCCATTGATCTTGCTTAAAGCCAGATAGTCGTAGTAATTATAACCAAGCATAGGCACATGAAGCCTGGCAACAGCCACCTTACCGGTTACCTCGACTGAGAGGATTTCCATTTTAAAATCCTCGCCCAATTCGTGAGGGCTTTTCCTCGCCGCCACACCTTCCAGATAATCTTTGAGGTTTTTCAAATAGGCTTCCCCTCTCATGTCGCCATAAAGATACGCTTCCGTAGCAAAGGATCTTCCCAGCTTTTGAATATCACCGTAAAACAACCCTTCAAAATAACCCGTAATCACGGTTTCTATATCGCTGATTTTTTCAGTGTATGTCATAGTCATTTGTTCTTTAAATAGCATGCCCCACGGTATGCCCGCCCGCCACATTAAAAGTTTCTCCGGTAACAAACTCAGCAGTGGCCAGGTAGTAAGCAGCTTCCGCTATTTCGTCAGCTTCACCTATTCTGTTGAGCAAATGCAGGCCTGCCAGGCTATCTGCGTCTTCCACACCAATTTTCCCCTGCAACGGGCTTCTTATTATTCCGGGCGCTATGGTATTGACGCGTATATTATGCTTGCCAAATTCAGCAGCCAACTGCCTTGTCAACGCATGGATGGCTCCTTTACTGGTCATTGGTGCCGTGGAAGGGAACCCGGCAATGGCATGCTCTACCAGCACGGTTCCTATATTGATGATGGCTCCTGAATTCTGCTTTAACATCTGAGGTATGGCAGCCTGGGAGGTGAAGAAGGTGCCTTTCAGATTAACTGACCAGAATTCATCCAAATCGCCCTCTTCCACTTCGAGAAACGGTTTAGGCTTGAATACCCCGGCATTGTTAATGAGTACATCCACCCTATTGAAGTTGGTGACAGCAGCCTGTACCAACCTTTCGCCCACTTCCTTCCGGCTAATATCTCCGGCAATGGTTATCGCGTTGACCGGAGAGCCAAGCTCCTCAAAGGCAGCCTGCAACCTGGCTTCATTGTATGAATTCATGACGACATTACTGCCTTTTTCGATGAACAATTTTGATATGGCCTTGCCTATACCTGTAGATGCTCCTGTTATAATTACTGTTTTCCCTTTCATTTTACTACGCTTTTTTCTGATTTACCCTTTCTGAATATTGTTCTCCACGAACTCCCCAATTGTCTATGGGTACTTCGTCAATCACCACATGCGTGGTTTCCGGGTTCTTGCCCAGGATGTCTACCATGAGTTTGGTAGCCCCTGCAATCAGTTCCTGTTTTTGTTTTTTGGTTACCCCTTCATCGGTAACCCTGATATTGATGTAAGGCATTTTACTTTGTGTTTTGGTGATCAAATTGATTACAACACAAAGTTGGGCTGTGCCGGACAGCTTCTACAGGAGGCAGGTCACTATATCAAAGTGATGTAGATCACATCGATAGACAGAGAAATCAAAAAGATTTTGCAGATAAGAGATAAATACGGTCAGGAATACAGCCTGCTCAGGGTTTCTCTTGATACACCGAGGTATGCGGCAATGAGTTTTTTAGGTATGCGCTGAAATAGTTGCGGGTATCTGGCCTGGAGCTTTTCGCACCTTTCTTTGGCAGTATCTTTCATTTGTGAAAGCACCCTGTTTTGCAGTGCTATATAGCTTAGTTTCGTTTTCTTAGACCAAAACCGCTCCATTTTATGCATTTCGCTGCTTAGTTTCTCCCGGTCATCATAGGTGATGTACAGCAGCTCGCAATCTTCAATACAATCGACAGAAATAGTGGCTTTGGTGCGGTTGGTAAAGGCTTCGTAGTCGGTCACCCACCAGTCTTCCATGGCAAACTGCAGGATGTGCTCTTTCCCATCCTGATCGAAAAAGCAGGATTTGAGGCAGCCTTTGACTACCCAAAATTCCTTATTTACCGATTCGCCCTCCTGAATAATGTATTGGAATTTGTTTCTCTTCAATGCCTTAAAATGGCTGAGGATATATTCAAATTCCTGATCGGTAAGCGGTATGATCTCTTCTATATGCCTTCTTAAAGGATGCATTTACTTAGAAGGGATCGATTGACCGTCTTTGATGCTTTTCTCAAAGCAGATGCTATTCTCCACGCCAATATACTGACCGTAGTTAGCGGTGACCTGATATCCGCTCTTTTTATACAGGCCTATAGCTTCAGGTTGCTTTTTGCCGGTCTCCAGCACGCAACGTGCATAGCCAAGTTCCTTCGCCCATTGCTCAAGGTCGTCCAACACCTTTGCTGCTATTCCTTTGCCGCGCATGGCAGGTGAAACAAACATCCTTTTTACCTCCATAGCATCTTCACCGTGAGGTTTAATAGCTCCACAGCCTACAGGAGCATCATTTTCATAGGCTACCACCACATTTTTAAGATTATCAATTTTATTGAACTGGTGGTAAAATCATGTTCTTCTCCATCGCGTACCTTCAGGTCCGCATCAAGTAATTTAACGAGGGCTACAAAGTCTGCATTGGTTGAGTCCGTTCTTTTCAGGGTTATCATTTGTTTTTATTTTTATTCACCTCATAAATCAATTCCACTACACCGGAGGAATAGGCTGTTTTATCTTTCAGCAACAGATGTCGCTCATCTGGTAATCCTTCAAAAATTTCTATGCCTCCCGGGATTACAATTGGCATAATGAACAAGCGAATTTCATCAATAAGATCGGCATTAAAAAGCAGGGTATTAATATGTCCTCCTCCTACCAGCCAAATGCCTCCTCCGTTTTCTTGTTTTAGTTTTTCAACGAATTTAACATGGCCTTCTGTCACAAATTCTACGTGTTCTGTATTCACAAGACCTTTTTTCCTGGTGAGCACATAATTTTTCTTACCGGCATAGGGAAAATCAACACCCCAGTTAATGACCTGTTCGTAGGTTTTATATCCCTGTATGGTGGTGTCTATGGAATTATAAAAATCATAGTATCCATAGTCGCTCTTTTCAGGGTTGGGGATGGCATCCAGCCAGTCAACAGCACCATCAGGCCGGGCTATTTTTCCGTTGAGGCTGGCGGCGATATAGAGGGTAAGTTTTCTTATGGTATGCGGGGTTTAAAATTAAATTAACGGCTCTTCAGAAATTAAGTTAAAACGATTTCTTAAATTGTTGAAATTTGAAGTTTTTCAGCTAACAATCCGTTAAAAATGCTGTTTTACTATCAAATTAAATAGTAAGAGAGATGTCAGCAGAGCAGAACATTTTGAAGCATGATTCCCCCTACTCGGTAACCTCGGATGTGGCGGGTTTCAAAATATTGTTTGTCAATGTTTATATGATCGGGGAGCCGGTGTATGGCGGGGATTGGGTACTGATAGATGCAGGATTACCCGGATCTGCAGACCGGATACGGAAGGAGGCTGAAAAAGTATTCGGCTCCAATAACAAGCCAAGGGCCATAGTGCTTACCCACGGTCATTTCGATCATGTGGGAGCTTTACCTGAGCTGTTGAAGCATTGGAATGTACCTGTTTATGCCCACCCACTTGAGATGCCTTACCTCAAGGGCAAATCTCATTATCCTCCACCTGACCCCGCTGTGGGTGGTGGTGCCATGGCCTATATGTCGTGGGTATACCCTACAAAACCCGTGAACCTCGGTGATAAAGTTTTGCCTTTTCCTGCCAATGGCGTTGTTCCTGAGCTTCCCGAATGGAAAATAATCCATACGCCGGGACACTCTCCGGGGCATGTTTCCCTTTTCAGGGAGCGGGACTGTACGTTGCTTGCGGGAGATGCCTTCGTTACGGTCAACCAGAACTCCGTATTTTCAGTGATCAGCCAGAAAGAAGAGTTTCATGAACCTCCGGCCTACTTCACTATCGACTGGCAGGCTGCCAAGAAGTCTGTTCAGGAACTGGCCAGGCTGAACCCCAAGGCTATCGGCACCGGGCATGGTTTACCGGTAAGCGGAAAAAAGTGGCAAAACCGCTTTGCCAGATTTGCTGAAAATTTTGATAACTACATTCCTGAAGATGGCAGGTATGTAAAACAGCCTGCGCATACGGATGAATCCGGTATTGTGGATATGCCCGAGCCTACTTCTTATAAACGGGCCAGGCTGGTGGCGGGTATCGGACTGGGGGTTGTGGCTGGTGCAGCTTTTGCGTTTCTTAGCAGGAAGATAAAAAAATGATTAAATACGCTAAGCTTAAAATTAACCATTAAGAAGGTTTTTGCTGAGACTTTTTATTCATCTCAGCTGTAATTTTATCGATAGTATCACGTCTTTCTTTTAAGATGAGCGACTCTACCCTAAAAACCAAAACTTCCAACAAATTATCTCCGTTATTGTATGGCTCGTATTTAGCCTGAAAGAGATAATACTCATTAACCAATGCGTTTTCTGCATTTTTGTAATTTTTTGCTGTTTCCCTAAAAGAAAATAATGATTCAATAGACACTCCAAAAACTACAATGGTACTTAAAGTTGTCGCTATTAGTTTTTGGTTAGCAATGTCTATTAAAGTAAAATGGTAAAAAACGGGGGCTAGAATACCACTTAATAAAGTTACAATTGTAATGATGCGGAAATAAATAATATTTCGATGGGAAAGTCTATAGTAAAGTCTAATTTTCTCAATAACCCTATCATTTATGTAGTCTTTTAAAGTTAACTTCTCATAGTACTTTACGATTTCAGGTATACGGTGCCTCATTACAAGTTACTTTACTGACCACGAATTAATTAAAATTACAAATTATTATAAAATTTTCATAGAATTATTACTTTTAAACCAAAGTACATCAGAATTCCTCTGTTATCAGTATGTTATTCAATGAAGCTCCCGCAGTGGTACCACTGGCTACGGCATGAGAAACTGCACGCATACCAGAATTGTCTCCACAAGCAAATACGCCGTCAACACTGGTTTTCTGCATTGCATCTACCTCCAGCAACCCGCTATCGGTAAGTTTGCAGCCCAGCTTTTCTGGTATGTCGGTTTGCTGAATGAAATCGGGTCTTGAGTAAATGGCATTTACTGAGATAGCTGAACCATCCTTAAACACTACCTCCCGGACATAGCCTTCCGAGTGGTGAATATAGTCAACCGGAGTTTCTATAATTTCAATTCTGTTTTTTACGATCTGCGCCGTTTGTTCTTCAGTCAGGGTCGATTTGCCGTTTGTAAAAACTGAAAGCTTTTTAGTCCAGTTAAAAATTAACTGGGCATAATGAAATGCCACATCTCCGTTGGCCAGTATAGCAGTCTTTTCGTTCTTTACTTCATAACCATGGCAGTACGGACAGTGGATAACGGATATCCCCCAGCACTCGGCAAAACCTTTGATATCGGGCATGATATCTTTCAGTCCGCTGGCAAATATCAATTTTTTGGCAGTGAACTTGTTTCCGGATTTTGTTTCCAGCTCAAAGCCATTCTTTACTTTTTTACCTGTAGCGGCTAAACCTTCATGGAAAGAGACGGTATCATATTTTAACACCTGCATTTTGGCATCATGCGCTATTTCAGCCGGTTTTCTGCCATCTTGTGTTATGAAATTATGCGAATGGGGTGTTTGCCTGTTGCAGGGTGTCCCTCCATCTATCACCAGCACTTTCCTCGACGCTCTCCCTAATGCCATGGCAGCAGAAAGTCCGGCATAACTCCCTCCGATGATAATTACCTCATAGTGACTGTTTTGCTTCATTTCCCTTCTTTTGATTTGTTGTTTTGTTTTCCCGTGAAGATAGATGAAATTAATTCAAATGCAACAAAGTTGCGTTTGAATTAATTGAAAACGTGCTAGATACGATGGCAGAGTATTTCGCTCTTTCAGAGCTTGTACTAATATAAGATGATTTAACAAAAGGCTTCACTTTTTGCTGATAGCTTGGGCCCTTTCAGGGCGAAGTTGCCAGTTATACAGGTTGATCCTATAACAGACTGGAATGGATAGGTACTAAAACTAAGCAGGGGTTTCTTTCTACTTGCCCAATGGCAGTTTACATCTGAAACATGAGTCAAATAACTACTAATTCACTCTCTTCACTCTTTTTGCTAATAAAAATTCCAAAATGAGCAGAAAAATAAGAGCAATTATTGGAATTATCATGGCTGTAAGCATGGTCTCATAAATATGCTCAGATTGCTTAACTTCTTCAAAAAGGGCTGCTTCGGCCTCAACCATGTAAAACAAATAGATCGAACATATTAGAAAAACAACTAGCCCGATAACTGCACTATTTGCCACAAGTAAAACCCAAACACCTGCTTTGCTCTTGATATTCCTAAAGAGCAGTTTGATAAAATAAAGCCCAAACACTACTAATACCCAAAGCACTAACACAATAATTATTGGATATATTGTCAGATAGATATCATGTAATTGTATATCAACAGAGGTAAATAATTGAAAATGGAACAACCAGATTACGATTAACAGAGCAACTACGAAAGCTAAAGTTAAGTTGATGACATCCTCCTTCATTCTCTCTGAATTTAAAGCTCGAATGTCCAGTCTAATCCATTCTGCTTATATAAGACCATGAAATCACGATTACAATTCCAGGTATTATCACTGATTTGACACCCCATGATCCCATGGCCAATAACACAATTTGGCTCATCACTACCAAGCCAGTGTATCCCATGACTGCCCATTTTTTCATCTTCCACAGTCCAACCATACATACCAAACTCATAAGGGCACAAAATGCTAAATATGGCGGATACCAACCAAAAACCAGCCTCATATCACCTGAAAATAATGTGTATAGAATAGAAACAATACCAAACAGAATAAAAATGCAAATAACAGTAATTACTAAAGGCCTCTTTTTCAAAACAATGGGTTCCTCCGAGGAATCAAGAATTTTATTTTCATCCATAGAAATGCCAATTAATTTAATTCCCCTGATCTATTAATTCACCCATGAACTGATCATAACTATCTCCCATAGGCAGGTCGTAATTCACCTTTAACTCTCTCCTTTTAGCAGGAACTTCGACTTGCTGTACTGGATTCCACCCCTGTTTTTCATAGTTATCCCAATACACTCCTACACCTCGTTTTTGCCACTTAGGCAGGTCATTTTTAAAAGCCGTTGACTTCCCTGAAATTTCTTTGGTTGCATCCCTGGCCGACCAGCCTTCTTCACGCAACAACCAATAGCAATGTGCATTAAGGGCGTTCCTATGAGCGTCTTCATTTCTCCACCTGAAATAATCGACGACATCCTGCTTTCTGGGGAGCTGAGAAATCCTACAATCAAATACACCTATATCCCCCAGTAGCAATGAAAACTTTGCACTGGCTTCCCCAGCTAAAATGGAGTTGTATTTTCTCGTCTTTCGGGAATAGGTAGATTCATTTATATCAAAAAGCAGTGAAATTTCATCGCTTTCGGTATAGCCATAGATTACTTTGAAGCCACAGTTCATTAAATGCTTAACGGTTTCAACCATATAGTCACGAAATGATTCATCAAACGGCTTGACAAAATCATGCTTTTCCTTTGTAAGCCTTGTAAAACCATGTCCGTCAATTCTGGCCACCATATAAATATTAGGTAGCACGCAGAAATCATGCGCAGTTTCATAAATCCGTAGCTTCTTATCTAATTCATCAAATTTCATTTTTCCAGTCTTCTATTATGAATTGATTGTCATCCAATTTCACGTAATAAAGTTTATCAAAACCCTCCTGATATGATGGTATTTCCAACTTTCTATAGCAACCTTTTATTCCTATTTCCGGTACTTTCTCCTTTCCTTGCCTTTGGCTATTTCTATTTAAAGCTTCTTCAAGTGATGAGTTGAAGTAGTAACCTATCACCTCGTATTTGTTTTCTTTGGCTTTGTTAATATAAAGAGCCCTATCTGACATGGTTGGATTCGTATTGTCTACTACAAACCGGGATTGAGAAAGAAAACAGGTCTCCAGGAATATGTTTTCTTTATTTCTGGTGTTAAGCAAATCCATACTAATCCTGATATGGCTGTTAAAAAATTGTTTAAAATAAAATGAAGATTTACCAGTACCCTGAATACCTATAAAAATGATTGCCTGCATCAGTTTATTAAAAAAAGGAAAGTAAGAAAAACATTAATGATTATGAAGAAACCAGCTATATATAGATGACATATTTGACTGTCTCACTGTCAAAAGCCTATTCCATTTACCTTTCACATTAACCTTTTAACAACCAGCCACCTGCTCCACTCCTTGGCTCATGCCGGCAACCTTGTGGCCCCATTGAGATATGGCATCGAGGACAGGGATGAGGGTTTTGCCAAAGTCCGTGAGTTCATACTCTACTTTTAATGGTGGTTTGCTTGTATATACTTTTCTGGAGATCAGGCCATCGTCTTCAAGTTGTTTAAGTTGAAGGCTCAATGTCCTTTCTGTTATAGTAGGGATGTCTTTTCGGAGTTCGTTATACCTTTTAGACCTGGCTTTCAGGTGAATGAGTATGACGGATTTCCACTTACCTCCGATATACTTCATCGTAAGGCTTGTGCTACATGGGTAAATTTTATTTTCTACTTTATACATTGATAATCAGCACTTTGAATAAATATGTCAGTTACTATCTATTTTGACCGTTATTGCAAATATATGAAGCTATATTTAGGTTTGCTACTATCAAAAGTATAGTTTAAATAAAAACCTTATGAACTTTAAAAGCATAGCCGAAGCTCGTTATACCACTAAAAAATATGATCCTGCCAAAAAGATCCCCGAAAGTCAGATAACCGAGCTTAAGGAAATATTGAAGCTTAGCCCTTCGTCAATCAATAGCCAGCCCTGGAAATTTACTTTTGTATCAAGCGACGAGGTGAAAAATCAGTTGGCGGCGGTCTCTTATTTTAATGACGTTAAAGTAAAAGATGCCAGCCATGTGGTAGTGTTTAGTGTAATAAACAGTATTGAGCTATTTGAGCAGCAAATCAAAAAGAACCTGCCTGAGGGGCCGGTAGCGTATTATAACCAGTTTATAAAGCCCAAGTCTGAGGATGAAATAAAGGCCTGGATGTCGCACCAGGTATACTTATCGCTGGGGTTCTTTTTAAGTGCCTGTGCTGCTATGGGTATTGACTCTACTCCAATGGAGGGCATTAAAAACGATGAGTATGGTACCATTTTAGGACTGGAAAACTATAGGCCACTGTTTGCGGTAGCCATTGGTTACAGGGACACTGAGGATGCCAACCAGCCCACGCTAAAGCCCAAGTCACGACTAGCCCTGGAAGAGGTGGTTGCGCAGGTCTAAAGGTTGCGTTTGATGAAGCAATGGGCCGGGTGTAAATCAATATTTGCCTTTAAGTCGTAGCCTATGGCCCATTGTTCATCTACCCTTTATGCAACGGGTTCCCTCAAGATGGTTTTCAGCTTTTCCGGAGCCGTCCTTCGAAAATCTGATAAATAGATCTCATGATGAAGACCATTTTTCTTAAAAGCATTTTCCTCAATCAAACCCTGCATTTTTTGAAGCGATTCGGGTTCGTTGGCAAAGGGTCCTACATGGAGCATTTGTATACACTGTCCTTCCTTCATTTTGTAAAATTCAACCTCATCTAAAAACTTTAGTGGCTTTTTTTCATGGGTTGCTGCAATGCACTCACGCACTTGTTCCTCTGTAACATACTCTGGCATTCGGATCAATAAACGATACTCCCACTCACTTCTGGGCACTTTCTGAGATGATTCAGTAATGGTAAGCCCCTTATACTTTTCCTCATCAAACCACCACAAACCCTCAAGTTTTGCTACTACAAAGTCTTTCCCTTCATCTTTATAAGTAAACTTTACGGCATATGCGGTGGAATACAGCGCCTGTATCTTTTCAGCAAAAAGGCTTCCGGACGGATCGCCCTTTCCGGCAATGGACAGGTAATAGGCTTCCTCTACATGAATAAGCTCAGGTTTGGTTTTGGCTGAATAGTAAGGTTTGTACTTTTTGGTCAGGTCTAATTTTTCCATAGTAATTATTTAAATGTTCGTTTCTAATATTTCAACTCTCCCATCTTCCGGCTTGCTTTGCCATGTCGATAAGCATTTGTCCCTGAGCGGTCATGCGGCCTTCTTTGATCATTCTTTTGGCTCTTTCTATATTAGGTGCGCTCCAGTTACTTCTTTTGCCCTTCCGAGGTGAGAAGGTCAGATAATAGCTTTCCTTGTCTCTCTTTTTACACAAACTGTCTATCCAGCCAAAGCATAAAGCCTCCTCTGTGGCCTCTATCCGGTCTACACTGGTCATTTCACTCTTTTTGTGAAAGAGTATAAGCCACACTGATTTCTCAATTTGACCATTCTGCTCCAGCCAGACTCTCCACTCTTCTCTATCCCTGGCATAGACCGCCAACTTTCCATCTTTGATTTCCATAGGGTGTTTTAATTGTTATTAGTCAAAGATAGACTGGGGTTGTGACAGCCCTATGTCAGTAGTTTTTTGGTGAGCGGTAAATTTATTTTTTTCCAAGCGGAAGTTTATTATTTTGAAGTACTCATAAACCAAATCAGAAGGTATTTCATAAGTATGTGCGGGACACCCTCCGGCCTGCGATCACCTCCCTCCAAGGGAGGAGTTAGTGCGCAATTCATCAATTACTTATTACTATATCACCGATCACTGAATACTTTTATAACTTCCAAGCAGATGTCTCTCGTAGAGGACTCTGCGTATTTCCAGGCGGAAGTTTATTATTTTGAAGTACTTATAAATCTCAATACTCTCATCTCAATACTCCCAACACTGATCACTTCAACCTTTCCAACACCCCTTTCCGTTTGACTATATTCTTGTAGTCCCACTGAATGTCCCTGGCTTTGTTAAGCCATCGGGCCAGGTCAGCTTTGTTGATCTGTTCGGGAGAGGTGTAGCGAGCTTCGGCGGCTTTGAACTTGCCTTCATTTTGGAGGTTGTCTTCTTCAAATGATTGTCCGCTCCAAAACAGCAGGCGGATGCAGTTTTTCAATTTGCTGTAGCCGACTACCGGGTTTCCTTCCAAAAACCAAACGGGATGGGCGTGCCATATCTTGCTTTCTGCTTCGGGCAGGCTGCGGTTGATCTCTGCTTCCAAAATATTACAGATCTCCTGGTCCTCGCCTTTCTGCACATTGTTGTATGATTGAATATCGCTCATGGGATAGCTATTTTTAATATTTTAGTTTATTACAGAACAACCGGCAAACGCCTTCTCCATTGAAAATATAAAATTGCACACTTAAAAACATAGAAATGCCTGCTTATCTCAACTTTCAACAGCCAAACTGCCTGAGGTGGTGGTCTGAATGTTTGTAGGCAAAAATGCCAATCTGCTCGATTGACATTTTACCGAAAAACCCATGCACAAACGTAGGGTTGGAGTAGTGATCATAGGATGCAATCCGCTCCATCCATACGCTCTTTTGCCGCTCAACATCTTTGGGTGCTTCTTTGATGACAAACCGGCCGGCAGGCATATTCTTTTTGAGCGGCGTATCATCTTTCACTGTACTTTTCAGCGCCATTTTTCCGAAGATCTTACCTAAAAAGCTTTGCTTGTTCTCTATATTGTTCATACCCAAAATCCACTCTTCCCATAGAATGCAGTGTTTCAACATCTGATGGATATTCATTTTTCCCCACAGGGCAGTACTGTTTTCATTGAGCGAATTGATTCTCCCGATCAATTCGTCCCTTACCGCCTGATCAAACACTGTCTTCACTGTTTCCTTCTTCTTTCGGTTGCAAAGAAAAGTAGTTGCCAGAGTCGTCTTTAAATAATGCCTCAGTGGCATAAAACTCTTTGGTAGGAGGCTTGATAAACTCCACACCTTTGGCTTTCAGCTCTTCGTAGGTAGCATAGATGTCGTTGCACTGGAGTACTCCGCAGCCGAACGTCCCTTTTTTGATCAGGTCTATCATGGTGTCTGCCGTCTCCTGGGGAAACATTTTGCCTACGGTAATCGGGAAGAGCACAATCTGGAGGTCAGGCTGCTCGGGTGGTGAAACCGTGAGCCAGCGGGTTCCCGGTCCCATGGGTATATCATCAATCAGCTTAAAGCCGAGCTTGTTTACATAAAAGTCGCAGGCGCTATCCTGGTCTATCACATAAATATTGGCAATGTTCATTTTTGTAATCATGGCTTTTCTCTTTTAGTTGTTTATTGGTACAAATCTCAAAAAGAAATCACCACCGGGCTTCTTCAAAATTGCTATTTTCAAACCAGCCATTTTGATAGGCATAGCAGCCCGGCACAAACGCCTGCGGTGCCTTGCTGATCTTCGACTTCTTTTGCTGGTGCTTCGCCAGATAAACCGACGGTGAGATGCCCACCAGCTTTTTAAACAGCCCGCTAAACGAGGTCAGGCTATCAAAACCTACCAGAAAGCAGGTATCAGTTACGGGTTTGCCTGCTTGCAACAGTTGCTGCGCTTTATTTATTCTGCAAGACCTTAAGTACTGATGCGGTGTTTTGCCATATATAGATTTGAACAGCCTGATGAAATGATATTTAGAGAAATAAGCTTCGTCTGAAATGTTATCGAGATCAATTTTCTCATCGTAATGGTTATCGATGAAAAGCTTTGCCTGAACTATTCTCCGATACAAATAAACTTTGGGATAGTGCGTTGTTGCCATATTCTGGTGTTTTTTGAGCTTATACACAACATTACCCAAGTATGGCTAAAATGGCGCGGTGCAATGCCGACAATCTAAAGGGCGATTGCGGCAAACAGGGTCATTGACCGAAGTTAAACCATTGATTTTAAATCAATCCTCAAATAAAAAATCATTAAATCTGCCATCAAAAATTGCCGTTCAAATAAATTGATATAAGTGGCAGTAACTTCTTTTTCTTCACCCACGTTCATTTGCTCTGTTCTCCAACAACAACAATCCATATCAAAAACTCTAAATAACCGGAGAACACAAACCCCATTATGAAAACAATATTTAAAAAGTATGCCGGGCTAATGGTATTGGCCGGCATGCTATCTTGTAGCGACGATGATACCCTGGTGGATACTCCTCAGGCCTCTGTTAAAGTGACCCTTTCCGAAGACATTACCATTGATGAAGGTTCTGGTTCTGTTGATATTGTATTGCTTCTGGACAAGGCTGCCACCAGGCAGGGTAAAATTTACCTGTCGGTTCCGGCCAATATGGATAAGTATTTGCAAACCGAAACTTTGGATGGAAAAGTAGTAGTTCCCCTGGTAAAGGGACAGGCAACATCACAGATCCGTTTCACTGTAGTTGATGATGAAGTTCACTCAGGCAACTTATCACATATTTTTCAAATTATACAAGCTTCGGAAGGCTTTCTGATTGGCGATAGAAGTCAGATCCGAATAAGCATTAATGATAATGACCCTGCTAATCCTACTGACCCTACTGAGTTACAAGGTTTACCAAAATCATACGAAACCTATGCCGGAAGCTGGAGATCCAAGAAGATATATGAATATAGTGCAGCAGGACTGATAAGCAAAGTATACTGGGAAACAGAAACTCCGGCTTTACGCACAGGCACAGAAGTCTATTACTATAACACCAACAACCAAATTGTAAGAGTGAATAGCAGCATGGGCTATGACACTTATTTCTACTATGAGAATGGAAAGGTCACCAAGTCAGAGAAAATAAAAAATGAGATAATAGAAGCATACAGTTTGTACGATTACGACCCTGTCGGCCATCTAGGGGGCATGGTAACTTATCATTTACAGGAAAGTGGTGATTACCAGGAAGGCCTGCTTCATTTGTACTTGTTTTATGACAATAATAACATCTACAAACATGAGGTCTACACCAAAGACGCTAAATCAGAGGAATATATATTACTTTCCACCAAGACATATGACAGCTACATTACAGCGCATGACAATCCCTTCCCTATGATAGAGGTTATTCCTGGCGTAAAAATGCAGCCTAACCTGCCAACTATCTACAGGCATGAAGAAGGCGGGGCCGACCTTTCTTATTCCATGAGCTATAAGTTTCATCCTGATGGATATGTAATTGAAAGGACAGTAACTTCTTCAAGTGGAGGAGAGGTTACTTACTATGAATGGTATTGATGCCAATTAATTACAAAAGGTGCTGCAAAAGTTACAGATCAGACTATTTTGCAGCACCTTTTGTTATTTTTGAATTCATATTTTTGCTGCTTTATCCCCTGCTCCTTTCAGCACTAAACGGATACCCGCCAGCATTCCAAACCCAAATGATACTAATGACAGTCCGTAAAAGCTCAATGCATGAAACTGTATAGCTGTGCCTAATAATACGCTGGCACCAATTACCACAAAGAAGAAAGAGCAAAAATGAATAAACGATAACGGTTTGCTAATGGTCAACGGGTTGTCGTTCCAGGTTGGTTTGATGATTTCCCTCCTTAAGATTTTACTGCTTACCTTGGCGGTCAAGAACACGGAAGCAAGACCAAATATGAACAGCATAAAAACCATAGCCGGATTTTGCTGTCCAGGTACACCTACAGGGCTGAGGAGATTAGGCAGAAATAACGCAGCAAGAATAACAGCTTTTATCTTACCCGTTCTGTTCCAGTTTTTCATGGTAAATTAATTTATTCCAATTCAAATCACCCTTCAGTACTTTTTGCATTCATGGCCCTAACGGCACGCTCTATTCCTGCAGGTGTGAGCGGAAACATGGGCACCAGTTGCTTCATAACCTGAATGGTATAGGTATGAGGCCAGTACTTTAAGGGTTCAGGGTTTAGCCAGACACTTTTTTTAAACTTATGCACAATGGCCTGTATGTTCTGTATACTTACCGAGTTTAGCTCATAGGGAGCCATGGCCGAATCACCGATGAAGAATACCCTGTAAGCTTTGTTGTGCATCAAAAGCCTTTCTACAGGTATCGATTTGGATCGGCGCTCGTCTATATAAACCCTGTCGTAAATAGTATTGTGGAAGTAGTAAACTTCAAGGTCATGAGCAAAGCGTGTTCTCATTTTCCTGAAAAGGTTTTGAACACTTCTTACATAGGGGGCCATCGAATAGCCACCATTATCAATCAGTACTATAACTTTTAACTCCTCGTTTTTCTCGCTGGAAAGCTCAGGGATAAACAATCCTCCCCTTTTTAAGCCTGACTTGATGGTTTGAGGTACGTCGAGTTTCTCGATGGCGCTTTCTTCGATCACTCCTTTGATGGAGGCAAGGGCAGCATCCACATTGTCATCATTGAGCAATGTATCTCTGTCGATTGGAAAGTAATTTTTGTCTCCCATTACCTTTCTGGCCATTCTTCCTCCTCCCTGTCCGCCGACACGGATACCGTTTTTGGCCGCTCCACCATGTCCGTAAGGCGAAATGCCTCCGGTGCCTATCCAATGGCTGCCTCCCTGGTGCCGGGTTCTTTGCTGCTCCCGTACTTTCTCCATGCGTTGGAGCAGCTCTTCAAGTGACAGGTCAGAGTAATCAGCCATTTTATCCAGCACCCGTTCTGCGGGTTCGCTGTCATCATCCAAAGGGTCGCTGTCCGCCTGGTCAGGATTATCCTTGTCCCAGATTTCCTTGCCCGATATCACTTCCTTGATATCATAGCTCGTAAGATGTACCTGGTCTAAAAAGGTATTGACCAACTCCTCGTCGGTAAAGTCACGGTCAGCCTCATCTAAAAATTGCTTTCTCCAAGCCGCAAATGTCTCGGAGCGAAGAATGGCATCTTCCAGGGTTTGCCCCGGCTTGATGGGTATGTAAAGGAAATACTCGTAATAGGCCTTGGTAAACGGGCCGATATCTGACGGTTCTTTGACTATAATTCCCTTCAGGACATTATAAATGTCTCCCAATGTTTTGATCAACCCCTTTTGCATGGCCTTTCTCAACAAAAGCAACGTCCGCACATCGGCTTTTAAGCCATGGGATCGAAATTTTTCAGGCAGGGAACTTAGCATATCTAATTAATTTAAACCTCCAAATGTAGCATTGTTGGCTCCAAGCATGCGGCTTACTCTTTCCATATCGGTTTGTGTTTTGATCAATGCTCCGATGCCTTCGAGTCCTTCAATTTTCTTTACGGCTTCTTTAGGCGCAATGTCGCCCATGTATTTCAGCCAGTTGAGTATTTCACGTGTAGTAGGTGCCCGCTCCAGGCCCAGCCTTCGCAAATGATAAAACACATCCAGTGCCACACGCACTACTTTTTCGTCCATACCCGGATGGTGTTTTTCAATGATCTTTGCCATTACCTCTTTATCCGGGAAGTCAATGTAATGGTAAATGCACCTTCCCTTAAAGGCGGTAGGCAGCTCCTGCTCCCGGTTGGAGGTGATCACGATGGCGGGCATATCTTTTTCTGATGTTTCAATGATCTCGCCCGACTCCGGCATAATGAACTTGCGGTGGCTTAAAGCATAAAGGAGGTCATTGGGAAATTCTCTGGGTGCTTTATCAATCTCATCGATCAGCAACACGGAGTTGGGCTTGCTGTAGGCTACTGCTGCCGGCCCTTTTACCACATAGTCGGCAAGTGTTTCCGGGTTGCGCTCACCGGTAGTAAGCTTGCTTGCCAGTCCCTTTTCCTCGCGCTGAGCATTGAGGATCTCAATTTGTGAATCTCTCAAATATTTAACGTGGTCAAAACGAGCTACAAATTGCTCGATGTTACTTTTTGACCCTACGGGGTATACCTCGAGGTCAAGCCCACGGTCTTTTGCGTAGTGTATCGGGAGGTCTGTTTTACCGGTTCCGGGTTCGCCTTCTATCAATAGCGGCATGCCCAATACCCGGGCCATATGAAAGGCCTGAGCCAGTGCCGGGTCACATAAATATTTATCTGATCCTGTCCAATGAGATGTTTCTGCCATAGTTAAGTTAAACTGCTTGTTGAGTTTTTAGTTCATTTTCAATAGGCAAATATCCGATTGTTTGCGGGAAGTGCAAAGATCGGGGGTTGAGAGGTTATTGGTGGCTGGTTTGTGGTGACGGGTATTTGCGACTTAATACTCCATTCCATCAAAATGAAATAGCTTTCAATTTTGAGATCAGCCAGATAATAAAAAGTGAGTGCAGGGCGCTACAGCCTATTATGACCACAACCTCCTTATAACCCCACGACCTGGTAGCTAATAAAACGAATAGCAGGAACATGATGATGGTGACCCCGGCGGGAAAACCATATAGCATAGGAATACTGCCACTGGATTTCAGGATGTAGTATAGCGGAAGTATTAAAACAAAATAAATCGGAATACCTGCCACGGCAAACATGCCCCACATTTCAAACATCTCTTTAAAGTCCATCGGTTTATGCTGAAAAAAGACCTCAAACAGGTGTGTAAAAAAGAAAATGGCTAAGGGGACTACTAATATTGCCACAACAAAGGCGGCAACAACCTGCCATTCGCAAAAGTAAAGGGCTATCAGCACCGGAATCAAAATGACTATAGGGCCAAGGATATTCATGGAAGAATTTTGCGGTTTGGTTTTAAGAGGGATAAAATCAGACATTTATGGCCTTTTGAGATTTGCTACAGGCCTTCTCCATCCTCTAAAGGCATATCAGACTTTGTTGGCTGTATTAAACTTACCTCTGATAAATGACAGAACCATTAGCCCTATCCCCGCTCCCATTAAAGCTCCATGGATGGGATCAGGTAAAACTGCATAATGATTGACAATTTGCGCCATAGCAATAACAAAAATTCCAACGGGTAATAATGCTCTGGTTTTTCTCTTCTGCATATCTGTATCTTTTATTCATCCTTCTCCCTTAAAGGTATGAAACATCTGCTGATTTGCATTCCGAAGCATGGTGAATGGTTTTTTATATTCGGGGGAGGGCTAACTACTGTGCGAAATCCTTATTTTCCATCTTCGACAGAAGTAAGGCAAAAGACACCTATGGGTTCTTTCTTTCCTCTGAGTAAAATGTCACCAATTTTAGATGATTTTATGTCATCGTTTAATGCTGCTTTATTCAACAAATACTCAGAAATAAGCAGACTCTGATTGTACTGATTACAGACACTTTGAATTCTCGCGGCTGTATTTAGGGTATCGCCATGATAAGCAATATCTTTTTTGACCTCACCAATTTCAACGGCAGAAACCTGCCCTGCATGTAATCCTGCCTTAAACTCCGGAATAACCCCATAATTTGTCATATAATGTTCTGACCTATGCAGAAACTGTTTTCGACAAGCAAAGAAAAACCTTATGCAAAAGTTGTTAAGCAATCCTTCTCTTTCCGGCCACATAAGTACGATTTCATCTCCAACGTATTGATATATCTGCGCGCGAAACGGAAATAACAATTCGTTGATATCATCAAAACAATCCCTTATAAATGAACTATACCTTAGGTGCCCCAGTAACTCGGCTGTTGCGGTAGAAGATTTCAGATCCATGAACATAAATATTCGATCTTCTTCTCGGGGATGCCGATATTTACCAAATAGCAGAGGAATCAAAACTCCGGGACCGTATTTTTTATTCACCAGATTGATATAATTGATAAGCAGGGCCATAAAAAAATAGTATACCAGAAGCAGGTAAAATACATATCTCCAGACTTCATCGCTTAAGACTGTCATCGGGAGGACGGAGGTGTGGGCTAAGAGCTTTTCTGATATGCCCCGCAGGAGAACTAAGAGTATCATAAGAAGAGTAAGTGATGCCGCTGCCTTGAAAAGGATCACTTTCCCTATACTGAGTTTTTTAAATACTCTTTTTTCAAGGAAGTAGCCGAATAAACCGTAACTCGTGCCATACAAAACTCCGAATATAACTGCAATCCATACTATTACCTCAAAACCTACAATGACATCTGAATTCGAAACCAGATTGTGAACTTTTGAATGAATATGAATGATCGTTGCCAACAAAAGGTTAGCAATGATCCAGAAATTCACCTGTATACCCAGGTAGGTAAGCAAAGGATATCTTGCGGTATAGCGATGCGCAAATGTGGTATATTCGAATTTTTCTTTGCTCATTACATTTTAATATGGATTAATCCCTTGTAATGTTAGTTCATTAGGTTTTCAAACTTGAAGGTGGATAGCCAAAATATTTTTTAAAGGCGAATGAGAAGTGAGACAAATTTTCAAAACCGATCTCATAACAGATGTCTGTCGGTTTTCCCATTTTTTCAGAAAGCCTATAGTGTGCCAACTCCAAACGCTTTTGAGTGAGCCATTTTTGTGGAGTGAGGTTAAAGGCTTTTTTAAAATCCCGCTTAAAAGTTGTCAAACTTCTTCCGGTAAGATAGCCAAATCGTTCTATCGGCATGTTGAACATATAGTTTTTTTCCATAAAACTGACCAAATCCACTTTATATGGGTCGTCAAAGTTTGCCAATACTCCATCAATATCAGTATCAATAATTCGTAGTATGTTTATTGCTTCGGTAATTTTTAGAGCAGCGAGGGAATCTGGAAAATTTTCCTGCATATCAAAATATGGGATTAATGATGCAAGGCAACTCTCCAGCAAAGGATGACCATGATAACTTCTAATACCGGGAACGGGTACAATCTCTGATCTCACCTGGATATTTTTATAAAATTCTCTCAGAATATCCAGGGTTAGAAGCATTACGACGGTCTTATGAGGCAACCTATCTTTAGGATAATTGATAATGGTAGCCGGCTTATTTCTGGGAATAAGAAAAATATCACCTTTTTTAAAACTGTGTGTAGCTTCAGCCTGCACTATTTTAGTTTCACCCGAAATAAACCAAACCAGCATATGATGATCAAAAACTATTTCTGATTTGAAAAATTTATCCTCATAGCAAGACAGCTTTATCTCAGGTGTCAGGTACTTTGATATGTGATCCATTTGCAACTAAATAATAAATTAAATTATGCATTTTATCAGATACTTCAATGGCGCTTCCGTGGTTCATTCCCATTGATGACCAGACAAAACCTGCTGATTATGAAGCAAAAGAGAGGGGTAAAGTTCCCTCTCTCCACATGCAGAGCCCTTTAGGCTTTCCGGATCATGATGTTTATCTCTATAACACTGCCTGATTTTAATTACGCTTAGCCCTCTGGTAAGTTTTAGGAGATTTGAAATTTCACCCCTGTCAACGCTTCACTTAATGTCCATAGTTTTTTTGCACTGGCTTCGTCTAATGAGTACGGCTTTACCCCTTCTGCCACAGTAGCGTCTGGTGCTAATTCTGCAATTTCCACATCCTCGCAGTATACACCACCAATATCCTTAAGCATCAGGCTGGTTGCACACCAGACTGTGGTAGCCGCACCTTGTGGAATAGTTTTGAGTGATGCCAGCACTTCAGGAAGTATATTTCCCTCCGCATCACAGAACCCCATCTGCTGAAATAATTCAAGAGGAGCTTCTCTGGCCAACTCCGTACCGCCTATTGATCCGGGGTGTACGGAATATGCTCTTACGCCATGGGTCCTGGCCCTGACATCTAATTCAAGGGAAAACAAATTGACGGCTGTTTTTGACTGGCCATAACCTTGTAGAGTTTCATATGCCCGGGTCAGAAAATTTGGATCTTCAAAATTAAAAGGTGCGAATTGGTGGCCTTGGGAGGACACATTAACAACACGTGCCCCATTGGCATCTCTAAGGGCGCTCCACAATCTGGCAACAAGCTGAAATTGAGCCAGGTAGTTGGTTGCCAACTGCGATTCGATACCTCTATTATCTCTTCGCAGGGGCACCCACATAATACCTGCATTATTGATCAGTATATGAAGTGGCCTTCCTGACTGCAAGAATTTTTCCGCAAATGCATCAATCGATTCAGCATCCATCAAATCCATTGCATGAAGCTCAATGTTGGGGATTCCCTCCAGATTTCTCCTGGCTTTCCCGATGTTTCTGGCAGGTACTATTACAGTCGCTCCGGCAGCAGCAAGCCTTTGGGTTGTTTCCAGACCAATGCCTGTATTACCCCCTGTTACGATTGCTACTTTCCCGGAGAGATTGACACCCTGCATTACATCTAAGGCCGTGTTTTTGGCATTAAAACCAGACCCTATCGGCATCTGCAATGCCCCTTGATAATTGTTTTGTCTCATTTTATTATACTTTATCTGTATGAGACAAAAGTAAAGGGTGTTTATATGGTCTACTTTGTTCTAAAGACCAATCATACTTTGTTTAGCAGCTCACTACTAAACGTTGCCCTTAGCCAAACTATCTATCCACCACAAACTTCAAACCTCCGCTGATGAGGCCTGAGGTGAGGCCTGTATTTCTTTCATAGTAGAGGTATTTCAGGTCAATGCTTTTTAAGCCAAACTTGCCCAGGTGGAATGAGGTGAAAATATCGGTATAGCTTACCCCAAAACCGTAGGCATTGGCATTGAACTCTGACAGGTCATAATCTGAAGTGTAAAATTCTTCTGTTGACAAATGCTGCTCATAGCCTGCGAAGTAGTCTGCCGCTGTCTGGTTATAGTAGCGGCATGACGGGTAAAGTGTGAATTTATCCGTAACCTTCACGGGCAGTTCGATGCTCGCCGTGTTGGAGGTAATACCCCAATCATCGGTGTAGTAACGATAGTACGTGCGCATCACCAGCATTTGATTGATGTAGTAGTTTAACCGACCGCCTACGGCTACTTTAAACCTGGTGTCGGGTAGCCGCTCTATATCATCGGCCAATTGGAACCCTTGTATGAAAGAATCTTCCACATTGGTCCAGGTGTCTCCGGATGAAGCGCCTGAAGAAGCCTGAAAGGCATTGGTATCACTGGAATCGTCAAAAGCCTCGGATGTATTAAATCCTTAGTTGACCCTGAATTTCAATGCAGTTCTCACCCCTACCAGAGCCAGTTCACTTTTCTCCATGCCCAGCTTGCCTATGCCTCTGCTGTAGAAACCAGAGAGTTGTAATATAGAGTGGTTTTTCAGTTTCTTCTCAATACCCAAACTAAAGTCCATTGTACCTGTGTAGATCTTGCCATCATCAAAATGTTTGGAGGCTTCAATATCAACTGAAAAATCATTTTCCTGGGAAGAGTAATTATATTCATATTCATACTCAAACTGCTGAAGCAGATGCATTTGTGGTGACGCACCTATCGATGCAAAAATATAGCGATCACGCGCCACGGGGTAATAGTATTTTAATTGTAAAGGAACGGATATGGCATGTGTACGCTGCTCTATTTGTTGCAATCTTCCTATATCTTCATTCTGGCCGGGATAAGTAGCCAGCTCATCTCCCAATTGGTCAGGGTTATTTACTGTATAGCCCGTATAGGAATATTTGGCCCCAGTCTCCACTCTGAGCGATGGCGACAATATGAACTCTGCCTTGATGCCTGCTGCTAACCCGGGGTGACCTGAGCCACGATCAGTGGATAGCTTCAAAAGGTCTACTTCAGGGCCATACTGAAAGCCTATACCTTTCATACGTTGCTTTTCGATATCCCGGAGTACTTTGACAGAAAGCTGTTGTTTTTTATGCTTATCCAGTGTTTTATGTTCCGGCTCCGTAATTTCTACAGAGGCAAGCTCAATGTCAGAACCGTTAAATACCGCGGGTGCATCATAACCTTTGCGGGTTACAAACTGCGCGTATTCCTGGTTGTGATATTGCAGGTAAACATGTTCATCTTCACCAATGTAAGCGAGGTTATATTGGGCCAGAAAATCTTTGACCTCTGTTGATATTTCATCAACTTTTCCTAATCGCACATCCTCTCTTTGTGTATAATACTGCCCTCCCTCCGTTGGTTTATGATATGCGGTACTCAAGGCTCTCAGTCCTCCATATGATGTCTGCCCATGGCCTGCGCTGCCAACAAACTCTTTATAAACATAGACGGTATCTGTCTTAAATTCGGTCACTGTTTCAGCCCTGGTCAACCGGAGTGTTTCGTAGTCGCGCTTCAGCTTTTCATAGTTACCCATATCTTCTTTCATTTCCTCAATGCTTGCCATTAACTCATGGTCGCGTTGACCATGAAAATAGGCAAACAGCCCGAAATTCAACAGGCTGATCAGCACTATTGCAGCAGCATAACCCGCAGCTTTTTTGTAGGGAGCATACCAGGGTTGGTAAGATACCCCTGCCATCCGTGCATGCTCATCATATTGCTCGTCTCGGAAGTTTTCTACCTTCTCCCTTATTTTTTTGTCAAACTTATTGTCATCCATGTTTCTGACCTTTAATACCTCTCATTTTGCTGATTGCCAACTGTAGTTTTGTACGTGCCACTGATAAATTGGATTTGGAAGTACCCACGCTGATGTTAAGCTTTTTTGCTATCTCTTCATGTTTGTAGCCTTCTATTACATAAAGGTTAAAAACCATTCTGTAAGAGGGTGGCAAGTCCTGAATGAGCCCGATAATCTCCTTTTCGGATATATCATCCAGCACATCCTCATCCGTATGCTCGAGATTTGCGTAAGAGATGTCCACACCGTGATAATGTTTTTCATTTCTTCTGTAATAATCGATAGAAGCATTGATCACTATCCTCCTGAGCCACCCTCTGAAGGATAGCCCGGGTGTGTACTTATCGAGGTTGGTGAATACTTTAAAGAATGCATCATTCACGATCTCGATAGCCTCTTCCCGATCTCTGGAATACCTCAGCGCTATACTCATAGCATAGCTGTAAAACTCCATATAGAGCTTATCCTGTGCAGATTTTCTTCCTTTTCTGCAGCAATCTATTAATTCGTAAAAGCTCCTGTTTTCTTCCACTTATTTAGTCGGTATGGTCTACACGCAAGGTATGTTATAAAGGTTGGTTGAAACAGAACGTACATCACCAGAAATTTATGATTGTTGTCACATTGAATTTTTTACACCATGTACCAACCCCTTTCAGATTTTTTGCGTGATGACAAAAAGGTTAAAAAAGTGCTAAAGTCTGATATACTAACAAAAGTAGAAGCTTATGTTCGTGCGCTCTTCAAAGAGCAGCAAAGCAATAAACTCATATTTCATAACCTTGGCCATACCGAGATGGTGGTTAAAGCCTGCGATGAGATAAGCCAGGGTATGCAGCTCGGTAAAAATGATCGTGAAGCTTTAATGATTGCTGCCTGGTTTCATGATACCGGCTATTTGTACACTTATTCCGGACATGAAGAGAAGAGTAAAAACATCGCCAGGGTATTTTTGTCCGAAAACAATTATCCACAATCAAAGATCAACAGGGTATTGAACTGCATCAGCGTTACCCAATTGGATGCAGAACCTCATAACCTGATAGAAAAGGTTATTTGCGATGCAGACCTTTATCACCTCTCGTGCAGAAATTATTTTCAGCTATCCAAGAAACTAAGAAAGGAATGGGAACTCATTTTCGAAACAAAGGTAAGTGATGACCAGTGGCACAGGCAAAACCTGAACTTTCTACACCAGCACAACTACTGCACTGCTTACGCCAGGACTCACCTGGAAAAAGGCAAACAAGTGAATATTAAAAAGAACATCAAGGCACTGGAGGGCCTGCGCCATGGTGCCTGAATACCAGCTTACCATAGTGGTACCGGTGTATAATGAGGTAGAAAGTCTGCCTCGTTTCAAAGAAGAAATGGATAAATATCTGACTCAAACCCCGGTGGCTTCTAAAGTGCTTTTTGTCAATGACGGGTCTGATGATGGAAGCCTGGAGCTGATTAAAGATATTTGCCACGGGAAAGGTGCTGAACATTACTACTATGTATCCCTTGAAAAAAATTGTGGACTCAGTGCTGCCATTAAAACAGGTATCGACCTCTGCGATACACAATACCTGGGGTACATTGATGCTGATCTACAGACTTCTCCCAGCGATTTCCTTAAATACCTTGAACATATCAACGGCTGTACCCTTATTAACGGCATCCGCTCTAAAAGAAAAGATACTGTAGTAAAAAGGTTATCTTCCAAAATAGCCAACGGGTTCAGGCGCCTGATGATCAATGACGGTATAGCCGATACCTGCTGTCCGCTGAAACTGATGCAAGCAGATGCTGCCAAAAAGCTTCCTTTCTTTAAGGGTATGCACCGCTTCATCCCTGCCCTTATACAACTTCAGGGTGGTGAAGTAAAGCAGCTTGAGGTGCAGCACTTCGAAAGATCTGCAGGTACAGCGAAGTACCATTTGCTCAACAGGCTTGCAGGCCCCTTCATCGACACCCTGGTATTTGTATGGATGAGGAAAAAGAATATTCAATATAAAATCTCAGAAGTGGAATTGGTGCATGAGTAATACCTGGATATTCACCATCGGATTTATTGCTCAGGGGTTGTTTTCGGCCCGGCTGATCGTCCAGTGGATCAGGTCTGAAAAAGCCGGAAAAGTACTTTCGCCTACATTATTCTGGCAATTGAGCCTGATCGCATCTTTTATGTTGATCATCTATGGTGTGCTAAGAAATGATATTGTCATCATCGGTGGGCAATTGATCTCCTATTTTATTTATATCCGCAACCTGCGCTTTAAAAATGCGTGGAGGCACCTTCCTGTTTGGTTCAGGGTAAGTACACTGGCCAGTCCGGCTATAGCATTGTGTTACTTGTTGCTCAACAAACAGTTCCATTTCCACGCACTGCTCAGCAACCCTGAAATCTCTTTTCCATTAATGGTCTGGGGTTCTGCCGGGCAAATCATATTTACCTTTAGGTTTGTTTATCAATGGCTGCATTCGGAAAAAATGAAGAAATCGGTGCTACCCCCAGGCTTTTGGATCATCAGCCTCATCGGCTCGCTCATGATCATAACCTATGCCATATTCCGGCTCGACCCGGTACTTATTGCAGGTCAGCTTTTTGGAGTTATTATTTATTCCAGAAACCTGTATATTCATTATAGATCAGCACCCAGGAAAACTCAGGCTTATTCATGATTCCCGGCAAACCGTATCATAAATCTCTTTTATTAGGGATTTGTATCATTTTATTTTTCACACACCTGGCAGAAGTCTCGCCTCCTACAATTATGGAGGCGCGCAACTTTATCTCAGCCCGCGAAATGCTGGAAAGTGGCAACTGGATGATCCCTACACTGAATGGCCAAACGCGGATAAGAAAACCACCTCTACCCACCTGGCTTACCACCGCCTCAATAGGTGTAGCAGGCAACCCCAACAGCCTGATGGCCCTGCGCCTACCGGCAGCTTTGATCGCTACGGTCATGGTCTTTTTTCTCTACGGCCTGGTAAAAGATGTTTTTCAAAACAGCCATACAGCCTTTTATTCGGCCGCTGTTCTGGCATCATGCTATATGTTTATAGAAGAGGCAAAAACGGGTGCCTGGGACATTTACTGCAATGCCTTTATGCTGGGTGCAATTTGGATGCTCTATCGTGCGTCAAAGTATAACCTTTTAAAGCATTGGATTTCATCCGGCATATTTATGGGGCTGTCTTTTATGAGCAAGGGGCCTGTATCATTTTATGCAATGCTACTCCCTTACCTTTTAGCCTTCTTTTTGAGCAAATATAAATTTGAACGTCCAACCTGGGGTGGTGTGGTTCTTTGCATACTGACCATGTTACTGATCAGCGCTGCCTGGCCACTTTACCTGTACCTGAAAATTCCGGATATTGCCACACAGATCGCCGGGGAGGAAAGCGGTGCCTGGATTAACCGGCATAACAGACCGATCTGGTTTTATTTGCACTTTCCTTTATTTACCGGCATATGGGCTTTTGCTACTTTATTTGCCTTTTATAAGTTCAAGGCATTGCAACGGATATTCTCTGCCAAAGGCATGAAACTGGTGCTCTTCTGGTTTTTATTCACTTTGTTTTTGCTTTCGGTTGTTCCTGAGAAAAAGGAAAGGTACTTTTTGCCTGCCCTACCTCCTTTGGCAGTGTTGATCGGAGCTTTGATTTCGCATCATATAGAGTTGTACCGAAGAGGTAGGGGTACGGATAAAGCCTCGCACATATTTGTCGACGTGCAGGCCGTGCTGTCACTTATGGTAACTTTGGGCATTACTTTCATTGCGTGGCAGTTTGGTTTAAAAACAGGCGAAGTGGGTATTTCCTTTTTTATTTGCATTGTTATACTTGGATTGGTTATAGCCGCTGCCTTCGCAATGGTTTTATGGAAGAAAAAGGAGTGGGTTTATCCTTTGTCCCTTGCCACCATGTTATTCTTCGGCATTGCAATATGGCCTTTAATTCCCAGGATCAAACAGGACAACCCGTCATATCGTGATCTTAGGGAGGTGAGGGATATACCTGCCTTTGGTGCCGAGCCTATTTACAGCACGGCTCCGCTCAATCCGGTACGGATCTGGGAAGTTGGTCGTAAAGTGAATATGATCACTAATGCAGGAGCTGTTAAAGGTGACGCTGTGATTATTGCGGTCAAACCACTGACTGATGCAAAGGAGGTGTTATTATTCCATCCAAACCCGGACAATGAGCGGGAGGTACTTTATTTTAATTTGGTGGAGTAGGCTTTGGGGTTAAGTAATGTAGGGTTTCTAAGTGAATGGGTTCTCTAATGACATAGTCCTCTTTGGGAGAGGTCTGGTATTCGGTGATCGGTGTTGTAGGAGTATTGAGATGAAAGTATTGAGTATTGAGACGGGCTTAGAGAGTGACCAAGTGATCGGTGTTATAGTATCCGGTGAATTACAAATTGTGCACCAACTCCTCCCCGGAGGAAGGTGGTCGCAGGCCGGAGGGTGTTCCGCACGTACTTATGAAACGCCTTGTAATTTCGGATTGCAGATGCTACAAATAATTAAACTTCTATTTGAAAATTCGCAGTGTCCTCTCCGAGAGACATCTGCTTGAAAGCGATAAAATATTCAGTGATTGGTGATATAAATAATCGGTAAAACGAAGAATCGGGATTTGAATATTTCTACGTCACTAACTATCCCTTTGAGGGGATTACAATGCTTTTAAGTTAAGCCCGGATTATATATTACTTCCCAGTAGAATCTCTCGCAGAGGACTCTACGGCATCGGGAGAGACAACTGTCTGGACAAAAAAAATTTCAAAGAAAACCATACCTGGCTAAGCCGTTGTATTGTTGTTATTCAACCATATGAACTCGGATTGGATCAGATGCTATCAACACCAAGAGACAAGTTATGAGGCAGTGAAGCCAGGCAGGTCTTTGCTTTTATTTTGCAATGATAACAAATTAAAAAAGGTTGCTTAAGCCCTTGTCCGTAATTCTGACCAGAGCGCCTAAACAACCTCTTTTATAGTTATGCGTAGTGTTATTCTTCTGTAACCAACAAGTCCATAATTTGTTGGCAAAAAAATCAAATTTCTAAAAGCTCACCTGATACTGCAGTACAGCCATCCCTTTACGGGTATCCATTACATTTTCCCCGCCTACATTTTCATAGGTTGGCCTGCTTTGGTACATGAAGCTCAATTTACTGCCGTGTCCCCCATGGATGAGGTAGTTGGCTCCCAACTCGTACATCACCATGCTGTCATCCAGGTAGTCATAGTCTGAGTACTGCAATGCAGCAAAAGGTTGTAATTTACCTCCTTCACTGAGTATGTTTTTGCCAAAAAGATAACCGGCCTGTGCATAGATAGTATTTCCTGTACCAACCATGGGGAATGCACCTCCATAGCCTCCAACAGTAGCTCCGTTTGAGCCTGTAGCGGCATTGTTAACTCCAACATTCCTGACGTAGCCATTGCCAAAGTCATAGTTGGTATAAGCGGCATATGCCGTCAGGGCTGTTTCATCTGTAAGTGGTGTGTCATAAAAAACATCCAGACCAAACAGCACCATGTCTTCGTTTACAATGTCTGCATTATTATCCAGTGCCCACATAGCATCCTGCTGGTAGATAAAGCCTCCGCCGATATTAAATACGCTTTTTTTGCCTAGGTATGTGCCGGTTTCATAAGGTGTCAGGTTCGATTCTTTATCCATAAGCATGTATTTGAAATAACCCTGAACCTGCTTTTTCGCCGGCTCATTGCTAAAGGAAAAGTCAGTACCTGCAGGCTCCTCGGGAGCCCCTGAAACCGTCATAGGCTGGGATACTGCTATTCGGTAATCCAGTTTGCCTAGCTGACCTTTGGCATACACGCTCAATTTTCTCAGAAACTGGTCATTAACACCATTGGTTGCCTGCTGATAGAGCGGTGCATCAAGTGTTAAAATACCACCTGTACTTGGTGAAGCGTAGCGGTTAAGGCCACTCCACCCTGTAAGTCCGGCGCCAAACGAGAGCTTTTCCTTATCAACTGCATATTCAATCAATGCATCATGAAAGAAGGCACCATCGTATTTAGGTGAATGAAAATTGAAGTTATTCTGACCAAACTGGGTATAGAAAAACACTTTATCGCTGACCTGGGCAAATACCTGGAACCTGAGCCTGCGAATGCTAATGTCGCTGTAACTGTCTGTATCGTATCCGTTGATCGTGGTGCCCGGGTTCATTTGCGTGTTTCTCAGCCAGATCTGGCCCAGCCCGGAGAGCTTTACGTAGCGACTGCCATCTTCATTGAGCGAAAATACAACGCCTCCTCTTTTTGGTTTTTCTTTTTCCGAGTTATCCTGTGCCCTCGAAAGCACTGATACAAATATCAAGCATGCTATTAACAAAAAATGTTTTTTCTCCATTGGATGAGATTTTTTTAATTCAGTTTAAATTTTAAATTTTCAAATAGGTCAAGGTCAGTCTCTTCGAGAAGATTAGGTTCCCTGTCATCAATAACTATCCCGGTCACTATAAGTTTGTCCTTTTCGATTTTTTCACGGATATAAGGTATACCGGAAAGTTTTTTGACCTGTAAAGCTACATGACGATGCATAAGATACCAACCCCTGTCATACAGCCCAAAGTTTAAACCGACTATCTCTTCCGCAAGGGCCTCCACATAGCTACGGGCTTCTTTCCATAATGTTATACCGGAGTGGTCATCGAGCAAATATTTCAGCACCTGACAATTGAGGTGTCCTACAAAAACGAGCTGGCTCACTGCTTCTTCCTCAATACAGCGCCTGAGCCAATTCATATTATAAGCATTCGTTTCGGTAATTATTCCTCCTAATACATTATGAATGATCAGGTTTTTGCTATCCATAACCTCCAGTGGGCTCTTACAGTCACTACAAAAAATCATGACCGTTTTTTCCGTGATCTGATCGCAGTAAGATTTTAAATTATTCATGCTTTTGCTATTTTTCGTTTTGACATTGGGTGGCCAGACCATGAAATTTCTTTACCACCTTCATAAATGTTTGGTACTTTTCTGGTTATTGCTACACTAACCTTTCCTGAGTATATTCTGGCATTCCGCGACAGTGCCCGCCCGAATATTACCTGATTGAGATCATGGCTGCTCTTCTGCCCCGGGGAGAGGCTTACCTCATCATAAAACTCGATCTCATCGTGAACAGCGTCATATAGTGCACCTATAAACACCACTTCATCTGGGATGTCGAGGCCATCCTTTCTGAGCCGGTCTCTTACAGTTTTGAGGTTCGCCATATGTGAAAATACCCTGGCATTAACTGCATTTATATTATGCCCTATCACATAGATAACCGACGCAAACCCCCTGATAAGTCCGATACTGCGCAGGATGCTGCCAACACGCCGGGCCATCTCCTCCACCGCAAAACCTACCTGTAATCCCCCCACTTCTTCGCCCTCGTATTCAATAGTGAGGTAGGATTGCTTATCTATATGTGGGGCAGAATGGGATGTGGCCGAATGTAATGCAGGCCGGAAGATGCCGGACAAGCGCTTAACAGCCGACCAAACCAGAAGTAACCTTAATATGAGCCGACTTAGCGGAGACTGATCACTGTTATACAGGTGCCTCAGATTATGTCGGCCAGGTTCCTCACGGATCAGGTATCCGGGTGTAGTTCTGGAAGGGCAGGCCCTGGTGTAGTATTTACTTTGCTCCGGTTTAAAATAAAACTCAACACCAAAATATCCGGGTGTATCAAAAGTTTCAATGTCGGGTCTTATTTGCTCAATGCAGTTTTTCAGGGAGTATTCCTTATCATTCATGCAAAACATAACCTGAAACCTCTTAGGATCACTCTTTTGTGTCGGGGGCTGTAATATACTTTTAACCACATTATCAAAACAACTCCACTCAAAAGCTTCCTGCCACAGGAGCAGTACCTCTTCTGGCTCTGTAAGTGGCCCTGTTTGAAGCAAGGGATCGGCCAGATACCCGGCACCGACACCCAGTGGTTCCCAAGCCTCCCCGAATTTATGGTCAAGGGCATCTATTTCCAATAGTAGCTCCAGACATATCAAATCATGTAGTGTGATATTTTTGCCATCAGGTAATTTGTCTGGCTGGTGCTCTATGGCTGAAACCATGCCTGACCACCCGGGGTGAGAGAATTGCTGACAGAAGAGGTATTGCTCAAACAAGGCCTGATCTTCTACTAATATCTTAAGCAAATCCCCGATGTTGCATTGTCCTTCCACAAGCAGTTTCCGCGGTCTGGAGCTTTTAAAAATTCTACCCTGTTCATTTTGCTCAACTTCCTTAACGAACATCAGGAATTCTTTACCGGCAGATGCCTGTAGAGACACATCCTGATCAAGATATTCGGTAAGCAAGCTGAAGAGAAGGGGGTGCACGGACTCGTCAGGATTAATCTTATACTGTTTTTCCCATTGGATTCTCATGCGGCCTAACCGGGAAACCGTTTCTTCATAATTGTGCCTGAAAAGCTTTTCTTTCCAGGCAAGGAAACCTTCTTCTCCTTTTTCTCCCTGATCACCCTGTCCAGAATATGTTCATGGATCTTGCCCTGGTAAAACAGGTTCATAAATTCAGCGATCGATAAATAGGTTTTGTAACCAAACATTTGAGAAGTCTGGCGTAATGCTTCGTAAAATTTTAAATACTGAACGGCATGTATGGTATTATGATGAACAAAGTCCCTAAGTGCTGACTGTGCAGGCAGGTTGTGTGAAATTTTGAAAAGGACATCCTGTTCATCAAACAGATCTTTTATGGATTCCATTTGATAAAATGTTTTAAATAATGTTTATAAGGGGAATGTAAAGGGGTTGCTCTTTCAGGAGCTAAGAGGCCCGAAAGAGGGCATCAGGCAAGGAAATTCTTCCACGAATGAAAAAGTATGTAAAGGGGTATAAGGCTTTGATATTCGATAAATATCAACCTGAGTGAAGAAAATCTAACGGCTAAATTTGACTGAAGGATCGTCGGTACCTTTGACCAGCACCCTGAAGTTTCAGTTTTGCAGGTATCATCTTCCTCAGTTTTATTATTATAGCTGTCTTCACCGGCTGAACGTAGAGGTAAACCATCTCTATGAGTGCCCCCTCCATAATGATAACAAAACCAAAGCTGGTCGTCATCCGATAACTCATCCAAGGGACCAAAATCAACCTGAACATGGGTAAAAGCCTGATTGGATCTGCCTAAAGTAAGTAGTAGTACTAAGGCTAACAGCACCATGCCCGGAATGGAATATATTTTCTTTATTGTCATTTTAAAACCACCTGAGTCTTACCCCTCATTTTCAATATTTTCTAATGACCTGGTAACCTTAGGCTAAACGTAAAAGACAGAAGACTGGTTGAAAAACCATGGAGAAAATTAACAACAAAAAAGTACTACCAGCTCAGCATGTATCTGAACAGTCTCATCATCAAATAGATATATAAGGCTGATCATGAAATCAAAAGCAACATTGAGGCATCAGGTAATCCGGAAGTTAAGAGCATCTGCTAGTAATTATTTACCGAATCATAAGACAAATCAAGATTTTCTTAATCACCATGAATTCCTTCTATCAGCGTACAAAGGGCTTATTATCAACCGTGCCGATGGAAAAAAGTAAAAGAATAATCATGGTTATGACGTGGGAAAATATTAAACCCCAGTCACTACTCTTTCCAATCCGGATACCTCAAATCCAGTTTTTGCAATTCATCTAGTAAGATTTTGGCGGCGGTGTGGTTGCGGTACCAGCGTTTGTCGGAGGGGATGATATGCCATGGGATGTCATTACATTTGTTTATCACTGTATGGTAAGCTTGCTGGTAGTCGTCCCACTGAAGTGGTATTTTTTCGTCTTCCCTGGCGTATTTCCAGCGCTTGTGAGGTTTGGCTTTTCGGTCTTCTATACGCTCTTTTTGTTCTTCGGATGATATATGGAGATAATATTTGAGGATCAATGTATTGCTTGCCGTGAGGTGATGTTCCAGCTCGTTAATCAAGCTGGTGCGATGTTGTAATATTTCATCACTCAGGCTTTGATTAACGGTGGGCACGAGGATGTCTTCGTAATACGACCGGTTAAAAACCCTGATCATGCCTTTTGCAGGAAAGTGAGGGTAGACACGCCATAAGAAATCGTGCTTCATTTCATCTTCAGTAGGCTTTTTAAACGAAGTTACCTGTACTCCCTGGGGGTTCATACCGCTAAATGCATGACGAATTGTGCCATCTTTCCCAGAGGTGTCCAGTCCCTGCAAAACAATAAGCACACTATAGCGTCCGTCTGCATAGAGCTTGTTTTGCAATTGAAATAATTCATTGCGCAAGCCGGATAGCTGCTGCGTATATTCTTCCTTAACGGCACTTTCCGGTGGAAGTGTAGAAATTTTATCGAGTTCAACCATATATCATCCCTGATAAAAGTTTCGCACTAATTGAGTTTAAATACAAATAGACCTATTTGCTTCAATATACAATTAAATCACTGTCTAAGCAGCATGCCGGTTATCAAAATGTAGTCAATATCACCTCATCCGTCTCAGCCTGTATACGAAAATATACCAGGTTAATCCAATAAATACCAGCCAGCCAACCGTAATGACAGCCAGGGCCATAGCAGAAGCATTGTACCTGTCAATGAGCATGAAATACATAAAAACAAGCAAAGCTCCATAAACAAACGTGTTAACATAAATCCAGCCTCCCATCTTTATTGCTTTTTGTTTGGCTTTACCTTTCACCTTTCTTTTCAGGCTTATCCAGATGCCAGTAAGAATGAGTGATGATATGCCCAGTCCAAAAATAAACCAGATGAATTTGGTGGTGAGCCCACCCCAATAGCCAAAATGTAGTGGATCGGCGATGTCGTTGAGCCATGTAACTGTGTTGAGTGACTCTGCACGCTGTACCTTCAATACTTCATAAGTAAAAGGATCGAGGTATACGCGGTTGGCGCGGTTCCGAACCAACGGAACACCACTTGTCCCGTTAACATAAAGTGGCTTACCCGGGGCAGAAGGTGGCAGGATGTCTTTGATGACCAGACCGGGAATTTCCCGTTGGGCTACGGCTATGGCACTATCGTAATTCACGCTGTAAGATAGAATCTGCCCTTCGGCAAGCCTGACTGTATCTGCAGCTTCCGGTGATGATGTATTGGCAATATCGGATACACCTCCGATGTTTGCCCTTTCTATAAAATACCAGATTCCGGTTATGGAAAATAACAGCGTAAAAGGCACCGACCACACACCTACCAGCCGGTGCAGGCTGCGGAAAAACACCAGCGGACCTTTGTTTATGGTCAGTTGGAAAAGCTTCTTGTACCACTTTTTGTAAAACAGCAAGGCGGTAACAAAAGAGATAAGCAGCAAAAAGGCAAAAATAAGTACGGTAAAATGCCCTACCTGAAACGGAATGAACAGGTAGTAATGCAGGTCACGGAAAAATCGTGCAAAGGTAAGGTTGGCATGCCCCTGCAGAGCGCCGGTATAGCGATTTACCAAGCCATAGGTAAGCTCGCCCTCCTCGATGATATAGACAATATCGCAGAGATATGGTTCTTCTGTTGCACTCCAAAACTGGATGCGGCCATTGGGGAACTGCGCTTGAATATTACGTACGATCTCATTTTTTGAAGCCAGCTTATCCTGCGGCGTTACCCTCATTTCAGGTATAAAGAGCCAGTCCATCTCATGGCTCAACGTAGCCAGGGTACCAGAAAAGCATACTATAAAAAATAGTATGCTTAACTTGATACCAATCCAGCTGTGGATACGGAAAAATAACTTCTTGTTTAATTTGAAGCTCAAAGGTTCAAAATTTAAAAGGTCAAACTAAGTCTTGCCCCATACAAGACTTAAAAGGTATAGCCAACACTCAAAAGGTAGTTACGGGGTGCTCCGGGGAACAAACGGGTATAGCTATAGCCACCTGCCCAGTGTGTTTTATCAAAAACATTGTTGAGGTTGGCTGAAATATTGAATTTGTTCACTTTATAGAAGAGCGCTGCGTCAAACACCACATAACCCGGCAGCATCAGTCCCAGGGTGTAAGTATCGAAGGTTACCCTTTCAGTTACAAAGTTACCACCAAAGGCTATTCCCAGGCCGCTAAGCTTACCTTTGTCTATGGTGTACTTGGCCCAGAAACCACCCTGATGCTCAGGGGCATTTTCCTTGATATTTCCTACCTCCTCTTCATTATCACTTTTCGTGATCTCTGCCCTGTTGTAGGCATAGTTAGCGGTTATGCTCAAATTCGGCGTAATAGTACCCATCAAATCCAGCTCAACACCTTTTGAAACTTCCTGACCTCTCTGCTCAAGCAGATCAGGGTTGGTGGCATCATTTGCACTTACAAGGATGTTGTTTTGCTCAATCCTGTATAAGGCAATGTTAGCTGCTAATCGCTTATGGATAAGCTCAGTTTTGGAACCAAACTCTACCATGTTTGATGACAACGGGTCAAACGGCCCACCGGCGTTGGGGTCTAAAAGGGATGACGCGGTTTGTGGCTGGAAGCTCTCTGTATAAGTACCGTAAAGGTTGATCTTATCATTGAGGGAATAAACCACTCCAACACGTGGAAGTAGCTTGTCCTGTTTTACTGTATTCTCATCCGGTGTGTCATAGTCCAGTACATCGCGGTAGTTTTCATGTCGGAGCGACAACAATACTTTTAATCTATCAAAGCTGATCTGGTCCTGGATGTAGAACCCGTAGGTGTAATACTTCGTCGGTGCATAGCTTGTTTTGTTGTTAAAAATGTATTCATGTGCATAAGTCACATTGTATTGTGGGTTTTCCAGATCAAAATGCGGGATGTTGGGCACCGGCATGCCGTTCTCAAACAGGTATTCTTCTGCATTTGCAGGGTTATAGCTGTTGGCAATAGAGCCGTCTGTTTTTCTGTAGCCGTATGCCCTGGACTGTCCGCCACCTACAGGCTGCTTCTGCTGGATGTAATCAACCCCGGCCACCAGATTATGGTCGATGGCTCCTGTTTTTGCATGGTAAACCAGGTAAGTGCTCAGGTTATCAGATACGAGTTTTCTCATTCTATTGATCACCTGCATGTTCATCAGCGTAGGGATCTCATTGCCCAGGCTATCCACAGCAAAACTGTTGGAAGTCCTGTGCTCAAAAAGGTCTTCATCCCAGGCAAACTTCATATATGAAGCATTAAATGAAAGAGCATCTGTAAACTGGTGGTTTAATGACAATGTAAAGTACTGCACGTTGTTGGTATGATAATCGTTGGTCTCTCCAATAGCAAAAGAGATCGGTGTACTGTTAAGGTCAGTACCGGAAGTAGCTCCGAATATCGGCTGGCCACGATCAAGCTTTCCGTCATATTGGGTCACCACCAGGTCAAAGTTGATCCTTGTTTTATCAGTAGGTAAAAACGAAATGGAAGGTGCCACCATCAACGATTTGTTCTTTTGCAGGTCACGGTATGAGTCAGAGTTTTCATAGGCCATGTTAAGTCTGTACAGCAAAGTCCCTTCTTCATTCATAGCTCCGGTAAAGTCAGCATTGGCACGCAGGGTGTTAAAACTGCCTGTAGTAAAACTAATGGCTTTGCGATTTTCGGTGAGAGGCTTTTTGGTTACATAATTCATAGTACCGCCAGGTGTGGTATTAGCAAAAAGCGCTGATGCAGGGCCTTTGATTACCTCTACCCTTTCAATATTGGCAAGGATAGGCTGAGGCCCAAAAATACCTACAGTTCGCAACCCGTTGATCATTTTACTATCACTGCTTCCACTTCTGAATCCACGAAATGTGAAATCATCATAACTGGAAAACATATTCACACCACTGATATTTTTAACAATATCTCCAATGCGATAGGCCTGCTGGTCGGCAATAACTTCTTTCGTTACATAACTTACCGCCTGGGGTATATCCTTAAGCGGGGTAGCAGTTTTGGATGCCACGTATGACACCTCATTCTTATAATCGGTTTCCCTTCTTCCGATTACTTCTACGGTTTGAAGTTGCTCCGTATATTCTTTAAGCTTAAAATCAAGATTGATAGTAGCTGCCATAGCCAGGGCAACTTTTTTGGTCTGTCTTTCATAACCAATACCGGAAACCACTATGGTATAATCTCCGGCGGGTACATTGTAAATGTGGTAAACGCCCTGAGCATCGGCTGGGGCACCGTAAGCAGTACCCTTAAGGCCTACCGCAATGCCCGGCAGAGGCTCTCCCTGCTCATTGGTTATTTTACCGCGGATGGTTCCGTTGTCAGATTGCGCCCATAATGAACTTATTGCGGCAAAAAGCAACATTGAAAATAATAGTAAAGCTTGTTTCATTATTTTATAAGTGATCTAATTATATGAATTTTATTTAGAATTATTCTAAACAGCGCAAAGATGGGCAGGTGAAAAACTTCATGCAATCGCGATCAATAGGTAATTGCATAACTAATAGTAGGTATTTAGTCTGGAGTCGTAAGTTTTTAGTAGTGAGATGATTATGTTTGGACCATATTTCTTTCTCTCCCGCTGATGGTATTTTCAGTGCTGTTAACTTAAGACCGGATTAGATATATAGTATGATACCCGCATAGTCGTCGATTAAATAAATACGTGAATTAACAACACACATTCCTATCTACAATGTCTGTATGTGTGCCAAATAGCGTTGTATTCTATGGCATGACTTTTCTATGACACAGATTTGCTTTTCGTTTTTCTATAAATATTATGTCCTTACAGGACACTGTGCGTCTTGTCGTTACAATTAATTGCAAATCCCTTCTACAACGATAATCCCGTAGGGATAAAATATTTATAGAATAGCCATATAGATGAGATTGTCTTATATGGGCAAAACAAACAGGCCATTGAAGTGAGACCTTTTCAGTGCTTTATGCCTGATGCCAAAACGATCAGGTATTTAACTAACTTTTGTAAGAATTTAATCGCTGGCATTGGTGATTACAGTGAACTGATCGTTCCTGCCAACCCTGGTAATTCGCGTGAGGTATTTGAAGAATCACTTGACAGGGAAGAAAATAGATTGGCCCTGAAGATATTTTAGCGCTTTCAAACTAAGCACTGTTGACCAAGGCAAAACAACCAAATACCATGGGATAAGTCGTAAACAAAACTGAGCAAAGTCAGCCCCGTAAGCTTATTCCGTACAGGTAAAGTACGTACTTTTGCAGTATGGTAATAGATGAAGGTATATTAGAAAGCTACGGGGCCAAAGCCATTTCATTGAAGAAGAATGAGGTGCTTTTTCTTGAAGGGAGTGCTTCTCTCAATTATTATCAGGTCGCAGAAGGCATCATCAAAATGAACAATTTCAGTACCGATGGTCAGGAGTTTATCCAAGGTATTTTTAAGAATGGAGAAAGCTTTGGAGAACCCCCTTTGTTCGGCGGCTTCCCCTACCCTGCCAATGCCGATGCTGTGGTTGACTCCGTAATATGGAAACTTTCAAAAGAGAATTTTATCAGGCTTCTGAAAGAGAATTTCGAACTACACCTGAAATTCTGCGCCATACTAAGCAAGCGTCTTCAGTTCAAAGCTATGATGGCCAAAGAAATTTCCAGCTACACTCCTGAACACCGGGTGCTTACGCTGATTGACTACTTCAAAAAGAAAGAAGATACCAAGGATAGCAAGACGTATGAAGTCCCCTTTACCCGGCAACAAATAGCCGATATGACAGGTCTGAGGGTTGAAACAGTAATCAGGACGATAAAAGCATTAGCCGCTAAAAAGGAGCTGCAGATCATTAAGCGAAAGGTTTTCCGGGACTATGCGGCTTAGTTTTCAACATTGCCAGAAACCCTAACACCCATCATTTCCGAATTTTTCATAACAAAACTTTATTTCTATATCCTGTTTTGGTGAAAATATCAGGAATAGCTACCAAATAGGCTTAGAATGGCCGGTGAAGACACCGGCCATTAGAAGGTAACTGCATCGATGAAATACCCGGAACCTCCCGAATCCAGATAAGTGCTGCAGCTTTATTTGACACACATAATCATGGGATCCCTAACCTTCGCTGCACTGCGTCTGGGATGGTAAAGACTAATTTGCGAAAAACTGGTTTATACTTTCATTAATTTGATCCATTACTTCTTCGTAGTGTTCTTCATGGCTATCAGTTGAAGCTGCATCATAATTGCTAAGCGTGAAGAAACCTACGTTATGTTTGGCACTAAAGTGTAGTTCCGTAGTAGTTCCAATATCCCCTCCCCGACTACCGTATGCATTTTCTCCGGGGTCTACATCCCAAAATATAGTATAGGTAGGAGATGTTTCTGAGAACAGCAGTTTATAATACTCCTCTCCAAACAACGTATTGGTCTCTCCTCTCGCTCCGGCTATCATGTTCACCATATACTTCATCATATCTTCATTAGATGTTTTTATTCCTCCATCAGGGAAAGATTCGAGGTCATAAAACGGTAAAGGTGTGGCTTTATCCCAGTAGAGTATAGCATAATTGTCATTGGGCAATTCGTACTGAAACGAAGTGTTATCCATACTCAACGGATCAAATATGTGTGTACTCACAAAATCCCGGTAGTTCATCCCGGAAGCTTTTGCTATTAAATGTGCCATCAAGGAAGAAGCAGCATTTGAATAGTTCTCACTTTCTCCCGGGGCTGTATTCTCAAAATTATCCAGGCTATAATAACTTCCTCCTTCATAGAAATAAGAAGTTATGAATTCCTCCAATGTCTTAGGTTCGCGTTGCGTAATTCCGTAATCCTGAAACATTTCGGCACCAGCGGATGTCGTGCTCTGTCCATTTAAAATATAGTAGGAGCTTAAATAGGTATCTTCGGCATCCACCAGGCCGGACGTATGGTTGACCAGGTGCTTTACGAGTATTTTGGCCAATGGATTTTTGGGGTTGACCAAATCCTCAGACAAAATGTCGTTTATTGGGGTATCTAAAGTAAAATACCCTAACTCTATACATTTTACGACAGCTACACCAATGAATGATTTACTGATTGATGCTATGGGCTGGATGGTTTGATTGGTATATGCAATATTTTCTTCAATATCCTGAACACCAAAACTTCTTTGGTATACCGCAGTACCTTTCTTGACAATTCCCACGGTGAGGCCTGGAAGCTCTGATTGATTTAGAATCTCTTCCAGCCTAAGGGTTAAGCTCTTCTCATCCGTCACATTAACAGGGGTACCATCATCTTCTCTACAACCCGACATAATCAGGGCGGTAACCAATAAAAAATAAATTGCTCTTTTCATTATTTTGTTTTTTTGATTGAGCCTCTAAAGTATAGGGCATCGAACAAACAAAAGTTACTTTATGGGCACTAGACGTCCTAAAACAACAGATTTGAACAAATCAGGACTTTTCACGGCGCTTTCTGTACGCTCCCGGTGACATGCCGGTGGCTGTTTTAAAGATATTATAGAAAACGCTTTTGGACTTAAAGCCGGCTTCCATACCAATGGCTTCAATCGAGTATTTGTCGAATGCCGGATCTCTCAATAATTTTTTGGCTAACCCAACCCTGTATTCGTTCACGAATTGGATCGTACTTTTATTAATTTCCTGATTTATAATCTGGGACAGGTGCCCCTCACTGATGTTGAGCTGCTTTGCCAGATCGTACCGGCTTAGAAGAGGATCTTTATAAAGTTCTTCTTCATCCATTAATTTGTACAGTTGTTCAATAATCCTGGAAGCAGTAGCAATGGCTTTCTTCTTTTTTTCAAAAGGATCTGTTGCCTCTCCCGCCATCAGGCGTTGGTGTATTTCATCCTTTTGAACTATTATTTGCAGCCTGAACACGCCATAATATAGTACCCACCATGACAAGAAGGAAAGCACCAGCCATAGCAAATCTGAGGAAAGCTCGGAATCGAGCAGAAAATCTTCTATATCTGATAGTAACCATATCAGAATGATGACTATGATAAACAGATTTAATCTTAACAGCCAGTGCTTTTTCTCTTTAGAGGTGGTTTCGGAATGCTCGATCAAACGCCTGCTCCAGAGGATTAAAATAATATTATATGCCAGGGAAAAAACGGCTTCTAAAGTATAGATTACTTCAACAGCCGTATCTTCTATGTCAAAAGAAGAATCATAGAGGTTGAAGATAAAATCAAAGTCCAGAAAGGTGTCTATGAGCAAGGTAATTATAAAAGGAAAGTATAGCCATTTTAGCCAACTTCGCTTTAAATATTCGTGTTGAATATGAATCAGAAAATAATGAAACAGGGTTGTTGCTATAAGAAACTCCCACATTATGCCTTGCAGGAATTCAAAAATACCGCCTTCTGCTCCATACCAGCCCAACAAGGTTATCCCAACCAGTATTAGCATGGAGAAAGACAAGTAGGCGTTTGCTTTACTTTTGTAGAACGGGGTAGTTAATAATGATATGCTTATAAAGCAACCCAGGACTCCGCTGGCAATGACTACTAGTTCCAGAATTATGTCTAACAATGTTATTTATTTTGTAGTTCTCGGTAAGCTATGAAAGCCAAACTTAGCATTTTTAATCAATATGGTTGCTGGAGGTGGGCGGAGAAGACATTATTCAAATTGATGCTTCAAACTTGATTTTCTCATGGATACTGTTCATTCCCATCTGCGACATTTTGTGTGCATCTATCTGATACTATACAGGTCAGGCTTGGCAAGTGTTCTTAAGTTCGGGATTCCGGATATTTCTCCGCTACTCTACGAACGCGTAGCGCCGTTCTTCTTATGATCCCAATCATAAAACAATTAGTTATGTAGTGGTGAGGCAGGTTTGGATGTGCCGAAATGATACCAATAAAGGTTTGGTATTGAGGGGTAAACCCCTTAAAGGAGATAAAGATGCTACTGTTGTTTTCAACAAATTCTCATAAAAACTTACAAGCTAATTTCATAAAATTTAACAAATTCCTGACAAACACACTGATTTTATCGCATATTGATAATAAAAAATAATATACATATAGTCATATATAAAAGCATTCCGCCCAAAACTGGATTTAGTGTATCGAGGTCAAAAATAAAAGCATATTTATCTGACAAATAGAATATTGCATTTTGAAGTGCAGATTATTTTCATTGCTTAAATATTAATATGAAGGGTTTATTTATTGAAAGTGAGCCAATAAATATTAAGTCTTACAAAATAGTTACTCCAAAACCACTTAACTTACATAAATTCAATATTAATAACAGAATAATTACATTTGCATTCCCCATAGAGAAACTATCCTTCCCCATAGATAGCTATCACCAGTTAATAATATTACGCCCCAGTAATTAAACTTTCTAATCATGAAAAACACCTTGACTGAATCAGTTAAAAATTCTTTATTGGCTTTAATTCTATTTATGGCCCTGTCCATTATTTCATCATGTGGTGGAGATGACGACGGAGATACTGCCCCTCAACAACCTTCCATTACCGGAATAGAGCCTGCGAAAGGCGAAGTTGACGATGTAGTAACTATCACAGGTTCCAATTTTAGCACTACCGCTTCAAATAATACCGTCAGTTTTAACGGAGTGGAATCCACAGTAACATCGGCAACAGCCACTGAGATTAAGACCACTGTACCGGCTGCAGCTACTACAGGGAAAATTACTGTTACTGTTGAAGGAATGAACCCGGCAACCAGTACCTCAGACTTTGTGGTATACAACTGCTACGAACTTACCCTCACACTTAAATCCGGAGGCTACAGCATAGAAGCTGAAGCCAGTGGTGGCACCACACCTTACGAATATGCCCTTGACAATGGCAGCTACCAATCAGAAAGCAGCATAGATGCGGATGCAACAGACCATACGGTTAAAGTAAGGGATGCGAATGGATGTGAGGCTAGCGCTAGTATTGCTGCCGATGCTCTAAAAACTTATACCGACAAACGGGATGGACAAATCTATAGTGTGGTCAAAATAGGAGATCAGGTATGGCTGGGTGAAAACTTTAACCTCAATACCAATACTGCGGACTCAACTTCTTCATGGTGTCCTGAAGATATAGCTGCTAACTGTGATACATATGGCAGGTTATATACATGGTACGCAGCGTCTGAAATGGCGCCCGAAGGGTGGCGATTGCCTTCTCAGGCCGACTGGGAAACTTTAATTGCAGCAGTGGGAGGTGCTGCAACTGGTGGTAAAGCAATCCAGGAAGGCGACTTTGCAGCATTGAGAAGTGGGGATCGAGATAAATCTAATACATTCAGCGGTCTTGGTACTTATGGGTATTACTGGGCCTCTACAGTTGATTCTAATAATGAGAACCTAAGAGTTTATTACTTAATAGATGCCGATGATCCAATTGATAATTCATCTATTTCAGCGGCTTACGGGTTTAGTATTAGGTTAATCAAAGAATAAATAAATCATGGCAAGATGCGGCTGTTTAATTATTTGTATCTGTCTTGTGATCGTCTCAAAATCCTGGGCTGGTGTGGCTGTAGTAGAATCAACTTCACCAGCCGAAGGCTCTAAAGTATCTGTTAGAAATAGAGTTGTATCAATCTCATTTAACGGAGCCGTTAGGATGATCAATGATGATGAAATTAATGATGAAAATGCGAGCAGTTTGATATCCATTACAGCAAAAGGATCAAACATTACATCAGGATATGTAGTGACTATGAGAAATGACAGCAAAAAAATAACGATTACTTTTAGTGATTTGCTTATTCCTGATGCCGATTATATTATCAGACTGGAGCCAGTGGAGTATAACGATGACCAGGCCAGTGACCCTTTCACTCTAAACTTTTCGACAGGTGCTCTGGTCAGTATAAATGACCTGACATTTTCAAATAAACTCTGTGCCGGAGATACGGCAAATCTTGCCGCTATTACTATCAATGAGGGATTTATAGGGAACTTTTACAATGAGGGAGGAGGTGGAGCCCACCAGGATATTCAATTAAAGTTACCAGATGGCCTGAGCTTTGATATTAGTAATGCCACGCTATCAGTAAATGATGGTACCTCAACAGATTTAATGATTGACGGCGTAAGATTTTTTATAAATGATAGTAATTTTCCTGGCGCTTTACTGATTGGCTTTGTACCCAATTCAGCATCAGGAGCTTCATTTACTGATATTATACGATTGACAGGAGTGAAAGTAGTTGCCAGCCCTAATATTACCCCGGGCGACTATGAAATAAAATTGGTCAATGTTGATCTTTCATATCCTGGACTTTTCGTTGATGATGTCGTGGGTACAGTCACTGTCAGCGGGTATGAAACAGTAAGTCTGAGTCATGATGGTGGCGGCTTTGATTCATTGGTATCCATATGTGCTGGGGATCCGGTGACTTTTACCGCCAGCGAAGGAACATCTCCTTATGTATTTTATAAAAAAGGAAGTGGGGATGAGTTAGAAACAGGTAACACCTACACATCCACAACTTTAAGTCACGAGGATGAGGTTTATGCTGTATCATCGGGTAGCATCACCGAATGTGGGGGAGAAAGTAATGTTATATCTGTGGTTGTTACAGATAGTACTCCTCCCGTAATCACACTTACAGATATTGAAAATAACACGGAAAATACGGTTGGGAGTGGTCAAACATTTGCTATACCTACTACTGCGGTTGGCGTGAAGCTTTCAGCAGATCAAGTTGGCTCGTTTTCAGGGGACAGTTTAGTTATTAGCGAAGACAATGTGGAGTTTTTAACTAATAAAGTAGGCAAGAAGCCAGGTTTATATTCGGTAATTTTTCACAGTGAAGATGAGTGCAAACCTGACGTATCTTTTACTATTGAGGTTTATGATAATTCCAGAAATCAACTCTTAGGGCTTAAAAATAATGGCATTTGCTATCATGCTACGACCCTCATTCCAATTGGATGGCTGGGTGAAGGTGTGGATGGAGAGTTGGATAGCATTAGTTCAACACCAAATGTAGTTACAGGAAGCTTAAACCCAGCCTATAACGGCGGACTTTCCAGTGGCTATTATATTGACCCAAACATGGTACGTGACACTTCACTGGTGGGAAAAGAAATTACTTTTAATATAGTATATATTAATAATAGTGGAACTAAAGATACTACCGAACAGACTGTTTCTGTACAGGGAACAGCTCAGCTTGAGATTATTTTGGCCGGTGACATACCATTGGAAGATCGCTACTGCGAAAATGCCTCTCCTATAAGGATTGTTGGTAACCCTCTGGGCACAAATGATGTTATAAAGACTTTTAGTATTTTAGATCTAAGTGAATCCACTAATATTAATGATGCAAAACCTTTAACTGATCTCACCTTCATTTTTGATCCGGAACAAGAAGATTCATCTACAATAAACAATCTTACTTATAACAATGATAAAGGCTATTTAATTGTATATGAGTATGTGAGTGAATATGGGTGTGTTGCTCAAATAACAGATACCATACAAGTAGTTCCTCTACCTGATTCACTTTCTGCAACCCCTGTACAATTTGATTATTGTATAGGCGATGAGATCGGTTTTATAAAAATAGATAAGCCTGATACCATAGATATTGCATGGTATAATAGTCAAGGCTTTCTATTAGATGTCGCCGATAGTTTATTCCCAAGTGTCAACACTTCATTTCCTGAAGTTTTTGATTTTTCTGTAAGACCCCAAAATGTGGATATTGGATGTATGGGCCCGGATACTAAACTCTCCATTCGAGTTGGAGAATTTCCTAAAGCAAATTTTACTTTTTTAAGTAATTGCAGTTCAGATAGTAAAATAACCTTTAATAGCTCTAAGTCGCAGGGGGGAGCAGCACAGCGAGATAAAATTGAGAATGTTTATTGGAATTTTCACTCCCCCGATACTTTAGTGCAAACAGAGGATACTCTAGTGAGTCATATATTTCCTGGAGGAGGTACTTATGAAGTTTCCCTAGTTGTAGAGACAGTCCTTGGGTGTACAGATACTTTAAGCCAGATTGTGTCGGTATTTGAAACCACTAATGAGACCATTAATAATGAAGTATATCTTGAGACCTTTAATATTGGAAATGGAGGATGGATATCTACTCGAGATAATAACAATGCAAATGGGCTGGCCTCTAATAGCAGCTGGCAGATCACCCATATCAACAATAGTCCTGCTTGGGTTACGGCTAATGATACCACAGGTGTCTTTAATGACAATGAAAATTCCTGGGTGGAAAGCCCATGTTTCAACCTTGATCTTTGGGAAAGACCCAAAATTGATATGGATATTCGGTACTTTACCGATAAGTTTGAGGGTGCCACATTGCAATATGCCATTAGTGACGAAAAAAATGATGAAAAGTGGGAAACACTTGGAGAAGTTGAAGGAGGCATTAATTGGTTTAACTCATCAGGTGTAGCCGCATCTCCCGGAGAGCAAACCATCGGATGGGAAGGTGGTACAGGAGAATGGAAAAAAGCTAGGATATCCTTAGACGACGTAAAGGAAAATGCTGGAGGCAAGCCTGTTAGGTTTCGCATAGCATTTGCAAGCCTTGAGCTTGGCAATGGAAGAGAAAATAACTACGATGGTTTTGCCTTTGATAATTTTGCTATCAGAGAGCGAAACAGAATGATAGTTCTTGAACATTTTACCAATGTAGAAGCAGAAAGTAATGAATTTGAAAATAACTATGTAGACGATTTTGCCAATGCACGCCCTTATGAAGTCATTAAAATTGAATACCATACCTCATATCCTGCTTCTGATCCGATTTATCTTTTAAATAAAGCCGACCAAAGTGCTCATACGCTTGAGTATGGTGTAAACGAAGTTCCCAGAACAATTATAGATGGTATATATGGCGTTAAGCATAGAAATGATCCTTTCAGTATGGATGAATGGGGAAGGAACGAATATGCTAAACGAACCATTATTGATGCACCTTTCAATTTAGTTCTTTCCGATACTGTTATAATAAGTGGCGAAAATACGAACAATCCTGGCGAAAGTTTAAAAATTGATGTTACTATCACCAAAAGCCCTACGGCGGACACCATTTCTTCGCCACTTGTGCTTGAAGTGGGGGTACTTCAAAAAAGTCTGGAAGTTAATGGCCGCACATATCATAATGTACTAAGGAAGCTTTTGCCAAATGCCGCAGGAAATTATATTTATGGTGATTGGTTGCCCAACGACATATCACGTACAGAAACTATCACTCAATACTGGAGCCCTGACTTCACGTATGATGCGGCTGATACATTTTTAATCGTGGCTTATGTTCATGATACTCACCTATCAAAGACCCATACAAAAGAAATTTACCAGGGCGCCTATAAACAGATAGGTATCATGCCTCCAACTGCACCCATCACCGGCTTGAACGATGGCGTGTATCAAGGCATTAAAATTTACCCAAACCCATCAAAAGGTGATGCCATACTAATGTTTGACCAGCCCTTAATTGAGGACAGTCCAATAAAAGTGTATTCATCAACCGGTTTGCTTGTATATGAAGGAAATATAACCAAAGGCGCAACATCCTTTAAAATTCCTTTGGAAAGTCGTCCGGAGGGGCTCTATATAGTATCCTTTTATGCTCAAGGCCGAATGATCAGGCTCCCCCATATCCTGCGCTAAGGATTCATATATTTTTTAATACGATTACCATAAATATGAAAGAGGAGGAGCTTCCATTATTTGCGACTATAGAAACTGACATCCATTGGGCCAAAGAAATCATTGCCCAGCGTTGTGAAAGCCTGAACGGCTACCAGGAAGACAAGGTGACTGAGGACTTTTTATTGAACAATTATCCTCCGGAAGTTGCTGAGACAACTTATTACAGCCAATTGATCACTAGTTTATCTGATGCCCACAAGGTTGATGATCCTGCCTGGCTACCTGTTGCCGAGCGTTTGCTGCTAACGCTGACTTTAGCTTCTCATGTATGTCCCACCTTATTTGAGCCTTTCTCCTACTTTCAGGCTCAGGGCATAGGGATCAACCGCGTGGGCGGAGTAAAGAGCAATGGACTTTTGGGCTTTATTCCAACCGGGGAAACCGTATTGTTTTTACTTGCCGGAGAAAATGTCACACTTCGTCAGCAAATCATTAGAAAAATATTCGATAATACCCACCCCCTTATGCGCATGGGTGTTATTTCACTCCATGAAGTAACTCACAACCTGTCCCGCTTTCATGGTGCATTGATATTGTCCGATGAGTATTACAGTTTACTGGTAGAAGGCCGGCCTTTTATTCCTGCATTCAGCCAATCGTTTCCGGCGCAGTGTATAGATACGGAGGAAAGCTGGGATGACCTGGTAGTTGGCAGTCAAACGCGGTTTGCCCTTGAGGAAATCAATATCTGGCTCAAAGAGAAAAAGCAGATGATGGATGATGACCATGTAAACCGTAAAATAAAAAAGGGGTACAAGGCATTATTTTACGGCCCATCAGGCACCGGTAAAACCATGGCGGCCAGCCTTATTGGGAAAGAAGCAGATGTACCTGTATTCAGGATAGACCTTTCGCTGGTGGTGAGTAAATACATCGGGGAAACGGAGAAGAACCTTGCAGCCATTTTTGACAAAGCCGAAAACCGCAACTGGGTACTTTTCTTTGATGAGGCTGACGCCTTATTTGGAAAACGTACACAAACCAGTAGCGCCAATGACCGGTATGCTAATCAGGAGGTTTCATATCTCTTGCAGAGAGTGGAAAATTTCAATGGACTGGTAATTCTCTCCAGCAACTTAAAAGCAAATATGGACTCCGCTTTTACGAGAAGGTTTCAGACGATGATCAAATTCCCTGTTCCTAGTGAAGTACTACGCAAGGAGCTTTTTAACCGCGCTTTTCAAGGCAGGTATACCATTGTAAACACTGAGTTACTGGATAAGGTAGTGAAGAAATATGAACTGACCGGTGCGGAGATCAACAATATCTTTCGCTACTGTGCCATGATGACGCTGCATTACGGTCATGAAAAGGTCACTGAAGAGATCTTTACAGATGGTGTTATCAAAGAGTTAAGAAAAAAAGGGAAGGCCATATAAACCAACTACCGATGTTTGAAGACAAAACACCATCCCCCGGATCGACCCAGCCACATCCTTTGGATGCTTCTCTGGGGTTAACCGGTGCCTTACCCGAAAGTCAGCCTTTTTTTGATCCTTTTGCCCCTCAATGGGACGATGAGGTCAATCAGCGTGTTCGGCCCAGGCCTAAAGGCTCGGTACCTCCCTTTAAGTCCATGTATAAGAATATGCCGGGCATGATCTCAAAAATAGACCTGAACAAGGTGCCCGGCCTGCTCAGGATTAGGGATAGGGATAAATCAAAAGAAAAACCGAAAAAAGCACCTCCGGTCGCCAGCCATACTACCGTACCCGGAGATACGCTGGCCTCTCTGGTATCAAAATACAAAGTCAGTGAAGATGCTTTAAGACAGGCCAATGCGGACAAGGTAAAGAAGTTCAAAAGAAACAATGGCCAAGGGCACCTGGAAGGGTTCGATGTTGGGGTTGAGCTGGCAATCCCTTCAGGAGAAGCTACCCCTGTAAAGGCGACTACAGCACCGGTAACTGAAGCACCCTCTGAAACCCAGGTAGAAAAAGGGGGCATGGCCAGTACAGAAAACATGATCCTGGAGGAGTTGGTGACTACCGGGGCATCTTCTGATACAGCAAAAGAAGATAAAATTAAAGAAGGTGGTGCATCGGCCTCTGCAAAGATGGCCGAAAATGATTTGAAGCGGGTAAAACCCCATCTCACCAAACTCACTGCAGTAGCCAAAAAACATGGCTTGCCACCGGCCCTGCTGGCAGCTCTTGCCAGCAGGGAAACCCGGGCAGGCAAATTCGTGAACGATGAGGGATATGGAACTTATGACCCCAATGGCTATGGGCTTTTACAGGTAGATAAAAATGCCCACACCCCGGAAGGTGAACCCTTCAGTGAGGAGCATATTGAGCAGGCTGCAGGTATTTTGCTGGGGATGCTGGAAGTTATCAAAAGAGAATTTCCGCAGTGGACAAGGGCTGAACAGCTCAGGGGAGCAATAGCCAGGTATAACGGAGGGCTTCGGAAAATAAACGGCCTGGCAGCAGTTGATAATATCACCACAAAAAAAGACTACTCCGCAGATGTATGGGCAAGGGCACGGCATTATGCCGGGCTGGAGGAGTTTGGAGGCAAAGGAGAGCTGCCTGAAATACCAACTCAAGCCACCACAATAGAAGAGAAAGAAGCTGCCCCTGAGGCCGATACCTCCCTGATCTGCTCATCAGTAGGAAGGCCTTCCGGCAATTTGAAGAAGGAAGAGCTTCATAGGGAGAGGATCAACTATGCCGATGATGTGATGTTGATCCAAGACAGGTTGCTGGAGCTTGGGCTACTGTCCAGGGCTGACCATAGCAGTGAGAGGAATGCCATGGTTATTCCTGAAAGCACTAAATCCATAAAGCCGGAAGAATTGTTTGGAACAGCCGAACCTGTAGAAAAGGTCAAAAGCGATACTCAATACCGGGCTCAGATGGCGCCGGAGCATTTAGTGGCTACCATTAAGGCGATAGAGGTCTTTCAGCGAGAGGTAAGGGGGCTAAGTGGAAAGGGTGTAGATGGACGTATTGATCCGGGGCAAAACACTATAAAGGCGCTGATGTCCTCATCTATGACCGCAGAGGCCGTTCAGTCGGCACGAAGCACATACGCTGCCAGGAAAGTTGAAGCAGAGAAGAAAGCTGAAGAAGTGGCTGCCGAAAAGGCGAGAATTGATGCCATAAGAAATGAACCGGTTACGGAAGAAAATATAGACAGGATCATTCGATCACCAAGGAGTACGGAAGGCGTAGCGGCATATTTATCAGAGTATTTGGTCTACAACCCAAAATTTGTACAGAAGGCTTTGGAGAGGCTAGGGGGTGGTGGCGCAAAAAAAGAGGTGATCATAAACCTGCTATCTATATCTTCTGACTCGACATTGATGCGCTGCGATATTGAGGTGTTGGAGACTATGAAAAATGCGTTTAACAAAGCGTTTTTAAATTATAGTTCAGTCGTATACAGTGTCCGGGAGGAGCAGCGGCAGGTCGAACGCCTTATAAAACTGCTGGAAAGGACAAAAAGCCTCAATTTAAAGGATTTAGCTATTGAAGCTGTAGACAATCAAAAAGACCAGAGAAAATACAGGTGGAACTGGGAAGATAAAAATGCCGGGACAGGTGTAGATTGCTCACACTTCATTAAAGAAGTGGTAGCTACGGCCGAATCAGAGGAGGCCAGACGCCTTAAGCAGGACAAAGGTTATTTGACTCCCGAAGAGATCAATACCTATAGCAAATCTTTTAATGATAAGAACCTAAAAGAATTTGAGGATGAGGAGCGCGGCACAAGAAGAATGGCCAGGTACCTGGAGAAATATGGGTATTATAGCACGTCATTAGAGGATGTGAAAGAAGGAGATATTGTTTTTATCGGCCCTGGGAAAGAGAAGAGTATAGGGAGTATTGGGCATATTGTGATAATTATTGAAATAAGAGATACTAAAGATGGAAAAGAGTATCAATTTGCCGATGCAGGAATGCAAGAGGCTAAGTATGTCGATGGTAGCTATTCTGGAGGAGGTAGAAGTGTGAGAGGGATAAACATACTAGACTCTGAAGGTATTGTATGGAAAGGGAGCAAGGTTGAAAGGCATTTTAAAGGAACGGGAAACCTTAAAAGAGAGACTAAGTAACTAACTATTAAAATGATAAAAAATAAAATTCTGTATTCGACTCTATTTCTTTTCGTCCTTGGGTGTAAAAACGACACACCAAAAAGGGAAAGTATGACACATGATAACTCCATTATCTATAGCAAAAAGCAAATAGAAGAAACTACCAGCGGCCTCCCTTTATCCTTTTGGGATTTAGAAAATTACAATGTCTACCGAGATGGAGATTTGCAGAGTTTTGAGGGTACTTATTTTGGCAACTATCTTTTGTCGACCAAAGAACACGCTAAATACTATCCAATTGCTGAACTTTTGTATACTTCTCAGACACTTTCAATATTTATAACGATTGAAGAAAATGAGGAGCAAATTAGTGCTCTTTATTTATCAGTGTCTAAGAATAATAAGCTTACATCTGAACTTGATTTATGGAATCTCGCAGGATTAACTAATGTAAAAGGATTGTCAAATAGCATAAAATTAGATGCAGGTGTTTTAAAAGACCAACCATATACAATTACCGTTTTTAGCACAAATTATCCAGATGGTTATTATTTAGTAAAAGTTCTCCTAAATGGGAAAATAGAGGTTAAGCAAGTAGAGTTACAGGAAGGAGCCATTCCATAATGTTGCAGCCTTTGAAACAATTTAAAAAGTTTAAAAACTGATATCTTGAGTAGATACATGAAGCATTATTTCCTTGCTATAATTTTATTGCTGAGCTGTTCCAAGGTCAAAAATGACCAATCACAAGAAAAAGACATAATAAAGGAAGTTGTAAACCAATTTACATCTATAACACTGGACACTGTAGCCATCGGAGGTGCTTTACCGTTCTCCCTTATTGATAATTATGAAGAGATACTGCAAGAGAGCATAAAACCCTTAAGGACTTCTGAAATACAACATTATATTGAGAAGTTTGACACAAACAAAACATACTATCCCCTGTTGCACCTAAGGCATGACTCAAAAGAAATTGATATTTATTTTTTAATTGCAAAAGGTGACACTAATGGCTTTTCCATGTCCGTCTTCAAAAATGAAAGCAAAACAGATGAGGCCGATCTATGGTCATTAGGTGGTTTTGAGAGCTTTTCCAACATGTCTGATATGGTCACTCTTCAGGAAGGTTTGTCGAAGGACAACCTTTATTCGTTTCCTTTTTTTAGTAATATATATACTGATGGCTATTATAATATTACGGTGACTTCTGAAGGCAAAATTGAAGTAGAAAAAATTGAAGTTGCCGAGGGAGACATACCATAATCGATATATTAAAACCTCTCTAAAATCCACCTAAATAATAAGAAGCCTTAAAGTGATCTTTCTACAACCAACAATTTAATGAAACAGAAAATTATAAGCTTTTTAAGCAAAATCATGCTTATGGCATCAATTGCCGCATGTACTAATAGTAACAACAGTCAAGAAAAGTTAGAGAAGATGGATGATAAGCCCGTATTTGAGAGAATAGTAATAGAAGAAACAGTTATGGGTAAAGGTTTATATCTAAACGATATAAAGCTGTATAAAAAATTCCGTGAAGGTACAGCTATGACTTTTAATGAAGATGAGCTGAATAAATATTTATCAGCAGGTAAAAGCTACTCCTTCTCGTTATTTGGCAATAATTATGACAGTGGACATTATTGGATAGACATTTTGCTCAATGGAAAAATTGAAGTAGAAAAAGTTGAAATTTCTGAATGGGAAGTCCCATAAGCGATAGGCAGAAGGCGATATCCCATAACCATCCCTCAACTCCTGACAAAGCAATCCAACCCACAAATCACAAAGTATAGGCCAACTACTCCGTAATACCCCAAATAGAAAGGGGAAAGACAAAGTATTCAAGAAAATTGGTATGCACACGGCCTACGTGCCTGGCGTAGCTTTTGAGGCTAATGACCATATCGAGTTTGAAATTTTCATCAAGCTTGTCCAGAATGGCATAAACGCTTTCAGTTTCCTCCTGCAAGGCCTCCTGTTGCTCTTCGGTGATGGGCGAATATTTATCGATCAACCTTTCCAGATCACGCTGAAAAACCTTTTCCACTTCTCTGTAGTAGGGTTGCAGGGTAGGTGGTGCTGTAAATGTCCGCAGGTGGGAAAGTTCTATGGCTTCGGCCTTTTCCGACCTTGTGATAGGGCCATCTGTACTGGCTGCCAATAGTGAAAATAATGCAGGAGCCCTCAATAAAAGTTCTCTGTCTTCTTCGGACAATTTACTTAGCTGATCTTTCATGATTTCTTTCCCTTTTGAAGTGTAATAGTTATAAAAAAGAAACAACTATCTGGAAATGAATGTTCCTGAACCATGGCAGGCAAGTACTCTGTGCCTTACTTCAATAAAAAAGAGGAGCCAATCCCCTCTTTTTATGAAATATTCAGAAACCTGGCCTTCACGATCTCCATTTTCTCACCTTCCACTACTGGATGTCATATGATGCCTTGCAATTGACTAGGTAGTGGGAGTCTATGAGCTTATACTCCTTATCTCTATAAACAAATCCACTCCCTCTGAGCTTCTATTAGCACGACCTTTCCTCCTTCATTCAATTTTGAAAGATACAACTTGTAGTATTTATTGAGTTCTTTGTCCCACGCCTCGGCCGCCCGTATCTGGCAATCAATTATTTCACTGGTAGTGCCGGCAATTTCAAGACATTCTTCAAGATCCTCATCTACAGAGCCAGACTCCTGAGCGCAAAATGAATACCCCCATACCAGTAAGCTTACAGTGGTAAAATACTTTTCATTATTTGATCAGATATTTAGTGTGCTGACAAACGCCAAAAGACTAAATATCTGATCTTTTTAGCTCTTTTGAAAGCTCCGAAAATACTATAGTTTCCCGGAATTGACACTAATGATGATGATGTCCACCCTCTCCTTTTTTCATTTCCGACAGGAGATAATAGGCACCCTGGGTTACGATCTTTACGTCTGCTGTCAATGCTGGTACTTCCACGATTTGAATAAAACCCTGATCCCTCTCTCCTATTACTACCTGTATCCTCTTAAAAGAAGTGCCATGTGTTTCTTCATGTTTATTGTGAGTATGCTCCTCTTCACCTTCATGGGAGTCTCTTTTTTCATGACTATCCTCCGTAAATATGAAGATATATGAATTTCCTTCATCGGAAACCACCGCTTCCTCTGGCAAAGCAACTATCTTTTTATCTTCGGTATATATCTTTGCTTCGGCATAATACCCGCGAATAAAGCCGTGATCTTCATGCTCTATATGGGCATGCACCTTGACGGTTTTGCTTTGTTGGTCAAACGATTTACCAACCAGAAATACCCTTCCATTGTAGCGTTGCTCTCCCATAGCAGGAACCGCAAAGCTGATCGGTTGCCCAACTTTAACTTTAGAAATATCCTGCTCGAAAACGTTTAATTCCAGGTGCATATGATCCGTATCCACTATTTCATAAAGCTCCTGCCTCTGTTCGGCAAAGGCACCATTATGAACATTCAGTGCAGTAATGTGTCCACTTAAAGGGGCACGGATGCTTATGGTAGCAGAGATTTCTCCGGATGCTACCCGCTTTGGAGATATACCCATGTATTGCAACTGCTTTTCAAGTGCCTTCTTCCTGGCCATAGCACCTTCATAGGCCGCGCTGGCAGCCTGGTACTGTTTCTTGGCCGTTACCCGGGCAGAATCCAGCTGCTTTTGCCTTTGATATTCCGATTCAAGATAGCTCAGGTTGTTAATCACGCTCAAATACTCTTCCTGAAGCTTGATGTAATCCATATGTTCCAATACCGCTAGCACAGTACCTTCCTTGACGTAGTCACCCACCAGGTAATTCGCTTTTTTCACAAAACCATCCATTGGAGCTGATACAGCAGCAATATTTTGTGGTGGAAGGTCCAGTATACCATTTGCTTTTACATAAGCCGAAGTGTTCAGGGTATCCATGTCGCCATATTTAAGACCTGCATTGGCTATCTGTACGGCATTCAGTTCCACCATACCTTCTTCTGAGTATTCTTCTTCCTCATGCGCGTGTTCATCCTGGTTTTCCTCTGTATGTTCATGTCCATGCTCATCAGGTGACTCCGTTTGCCCACACTTTAGCAAGGGAAATGATAAGGTCAGAAGTATTAATATATATGTTATTTTAAGTTTCATTCTTTTAAAATTTTATCTGTTTCCGGATAGTTCATACTTTTCTAACTGCTTACCGGATAGCCGGTTGAGTTCTATTATGGCGAGGTTATAAGCACTCAAACTATTAAGATAGTCTGAGCGGAGATCCAGGGCCTGCCCCATGTTTTGAATGAAGGCAATATAATCCACCTCCCCAAGCTTATAGCCAAACTGCGCTGTGCGTATTTGCTCCTCAGCAAGCTCGATGCCTTCATTTTCATAAAACTGTAGCGAAGCCGAGGCCTTCTCCAGTGCTGCCCTCGCCGCAGCATACTGCCGATCCAGTACCAGTTCTTGTTCCTGATATTCCTTTTCAGCCACAGACTGCCTGATCCGGGCTGCCTGAGTTCGTCCTTTCTGCCCGAAAAATAGTAACGGTACGTTCAAGCCAATCCTGTACATGTAAAAGCCTGACCGGTCATTAACGGTTTGGTCACTGTAGCCGAGGTTAATCTCTGGCAGGAACTGGGAGCGCTGAACTTTAAAAGCTGCCTCTGCCAAATCTCTGCTTTGTGAGTAAAACGCTATCGTCGGGTTGTGGTCAAGGTCAATACCTGTTGCCGGCATGGTCTCATCAAACCTGTACAAACTGTCCTCCTCAGGCTCAATATCAGCCCCAGTATTCAGCCAGCTCTTCAAAGCTTTTGTGGCTGCTGTATATTCTGCCGATGCCTGCTCCAGCATTACAGTCACTTTTTTAGCCTGACCTGTAGCAGATAACATCTCTAGTTTGCCGGTCTCTCCGGTTTCGAAGCGCAAACGTGCAGCAGATTCAAAGTCTCTGTAAATACTATCCTGCCGCTTCATCAGGGCCAACTTGCTCCAGGCCAGTAGCCAGTTGTTATAAGCAATACTGGTCTGGGCAATTAATTCATTGCCTGAAATACCCTTGTATTTGAGGCTTTGATCGACCTTCTTCTGTTGGTATTGTGACTTCCTCAGGTAGGTAGTGGGGAAATCAAAGTTTTGCTGTACTCCATAGGACGCAACACCTTGTATTTCCGAACCGTTGGTTTCCTCCCGCTGGTGAAAAATGCTGGTTTTTTCAAAATCCCATGCTGTCCTTTTTAGGGCTCTTTGCTCTTCTATTTGAAGATCTGCCTTCTCCATGGCCGGGTGGTTTTTCAGTGTCGATCTGATTGCTTCTTCAAGCGTAAGGATCTGCAGGCTGTCAGTTGCCGACTGAGCCATTGCTGAACTTCCTCCTGCTCCGGCAAGACCCATAAAAACAGTCAGCGTCAGGGCATTTGCTTTGAGCTTCAACCTTACCCCTTTTTCAAGGTAGTAGTACAACACCGGCAAAACCACCAGGGTTAGCAGTGTTGCAGTAATGAGGCCTCCGATAACCACAGTGGCCAGCGGCTGCTGTACCTCAGCACCGGCAGAAGTAGAAAGTGCCATGGGTAAAAATCCAAGAGACGCCACTGAGGCTGTCATAATCACGGGGCGCAGACGAATATAAGTTCCTTTCATTATCCGTTCATACACATCTGTCATACCTTCCTTTTTTAATGTATTAAACTCAGAGATCAAAACGATCCCATTCAGAACAGCTACACCGAAGAGTGCAATAAACCCAACCCCGGCAGAGATGCTAAAAGGCATGTCACGGATCCAAAGCGCAAGTATGCCCCCAATGGCTGACATTGGTACAGCGGTAAAGATCAACAGGGACTGCTTCACTGAACGAAATGTAAAATACAACAATACCAGGATCAAAAGCAGAGCAGAGGGAACAGCCACTGACAGTCTTTCCCTGGCTTTGATCAGGTTTTCAAATTGACCGCCATAAGTAATATAATAGCCAGCGGGTAACTCCAGCTTTTCTTCCAGCATCTGGCTAATATCCTCTACCACGCTCTCCGTATCCCTGTTTCGGGTATTTACACCTACTACTATCCTTCTCCGGGCATCATCACGGGAGATTTGTGCCGGGGCCTCTTTAAAATCAACTTTTGCAATCTCTCTGACGGGAACCTGTCCACCGCCGGGCAAGGGTATATACATGTTTTTTACATTGTCGATATCCTGCCTGAAATCATCATCAAACCTGACCATGAGATCAAAGCGCTTTTCCCCTTCAAACACCACCCCGGCCTGCCCTCCGGCAAATGCTGTATTGATGGCCTGATTTACATCCTGCACATCCAGACCGTATTGCGCCATCTTATTTCTTTTGTAGCTGACCAGGATCTGAGGAAGGCCTGTCAGTTGCTCCACCACCGTACCTCCTACACCCTCTATCTGGCTGATCAGCGTATTGACTTCATTGGCCTTGCTAAAGAGTATGTCAAGATCTTCTCCATAAATTTTAACGGCAATATCCTGTCGCACGCCCGTGATAAGCTCATTGAAGCGCATTTGTATGGGCTGTGTAAACTCAGTCCCCACACCCGGAACGGAGTAAATTACCTGTTCCATTTTTTCAAACATCTCGTCCTTTGACTTTGCACTTATCCACTCCTTTTTGTCCTTCATCACTATGATGATATCCGCCAGCTCTATGGGCATAGGATCCGTTGGAATCTCGGAAGTACCAATCTTGGTTACTACCTCTTTTACCTCCGGAAACTCTTCCATGAGCCGGTGCTGAATCTTTTCGGACACCGCAACCATTTGTTTCAGGGAGGTACCTGTAGGCAAGATCTGGTGTGAGGCAATATCTCCTTCATCCAGGGTAGGGATAAATTCCCCGCCAAGGCTTGAAAAGACAAATAAGCTCCCAGCAAACAGGATAACCGCGGTTAGAATAACCAGTTGCTTGGTTTTTAAAGCAAACCTGATAACGGGATCGTACAACCGGTGAAAAAAGTCCATGATCTTGTCGGATATATTCCTCTTCACCACTATTTTCTTCTTCAATACCAGTGCAGACATCATGGGTACATAGGTCAGTGAGAGAATAAATGCTCCGAGTATGGCAAAGCTTACGGTTTGTGCCATGGGCCGGAACATCTCTCCTTCAATACCCACCAGTGCGAGGATGGGCAGGTAAACGATCAGAATGATGATCTCCCCAAAGGCAGCCGATGTTCTGATGTGCTTTGAGGCCAGACCAACTTGTTTGTCCATTTCTTTCTGGGTGAGTTGCTGACCATTAAATGTGCTATAAATACGATGAACTATGGCCTCCACAATAATGACGGCACCATCAACGATCAGCCCAAAATCTATGGCTCCAAGGCTCATAAGGTTGGCCGATACACCAAATATATTCATCATACATAGGGCAAACAGCATAGACAGTGGAATTACCGAAGCCACTACCAGACCTGCTCTCAGGTTGCCCAAGAGCAACACCAGGATAAATATTACGATCAGACCTCCCTCCACAAGGTTGGTGGTAACGGTTGCTATCGCTCTGTCTATCAGTTCGGAACGATCCAGAAATGGGTCGATATGGATCCCTTTTGGTAAACTTTTCTGAATTTGACTGATTCGCTCTTTTACAGCCTGGGTTACCTGATAAGAATTCTCTCCCTTCAGCATCAATACAAGGCCACCGACAGTTTCTCCTTCGCCATTACGTGTAAGTGCTCCAAAGCGTGGAGCATAGCCCAATTGCACTGCAGCTACATCGGTAACGGTTATAGGGGTGCCATTGACATTTTTGATCAGTATCTCCTCAATTTCGTCGATAGAGTTCACCATACCTTCTCCCCTGATAAAATAGGCAGTATTGGTTTTCTCGATATATGAACCTCCCGTATTTTGATTATTACGCTCTATGGCAACAAACACATCGGACACGGTAAGGTTGTATGCCCTGAGCCGTTCGGGATCAAGAGCTATTTCATATTGCTTGAGATACCCACCCAAACTGCTCACTTCTGCCACACCGGGCACTCCGGCCAACTGGCGTTTTACTATCCAGTCCTGGATCGTCCGAAGCTGCATGGGAGTGTAGATGGTATCGGCACCTTCATCCTGCACCAGTGTGTACTGATAGATCTCGCTAAGACCGGTAACCATCGGCGCCAGTTTTGGTGAACCAAAATTCTCAGGAATACTTTCCTCCGCCACCCTGATCTGTTCACTCACCAACTGCCTTGCCAGGTACGGGTCTATCTTTTTCTCAAATACTATGGTGATCACCGAAAGACCAAAACGTGATATAGACCGGATCTCTTCCACATCCGGAATAAACGACATAGAGACTTCCAACGGGTAAGTGATGAACTGCTCCACTTCCTGGGTAGCCAGGTCGGGAGCCTGAGTGATTACCTGTACCTGATTGTTGGTAATATCTGGCACAGCATCCAAAGGTATTTTTGTAAGGGAATACAAACCCCAACTGATCAGGCCTATGACAAATAGCCCGATGATCAGTTTATTCTTAATAGAAAAACTAATTATTTTATCAAACATCCATTCTTGGGTTAAATCAATTTAACTTCAACAAAATATGACAGGGGCATACCTGTCATGTAAAAAGCCGTTTGATTTAAACCCGGGGAGGTTGGAAAAGTGAATCGGGAAACTGTGATGAGAAAAACGATTTATAGCAATCTACTTTATCATCAACGATAAAATTGATCACTGTAGCTGGTATTTCCTGGTTGAAGGTATAAAAAACAAAGGAATGGCAACATTGATGATCTCCCTGGAAAGGCAGGTTGCTATGATCATTATCATCATGATGATCATCAGCATTTTTTTGAAGGTCGAAATAATCTTCTGCCAGAAATTGTAGAAAAGAAGCTCCTCCGTTACAGTCTTTATGCTGCTGGTAGTGCTCCAGTAAATTAGGTAGTTTCTGCAACTCACAGCAAATATCCATACTGGGCGCCAGTCCTCTTATCAGCACAAACGTGACCATCATTATGGATACAAAATTCTTCATGTGTCGCAAAACTAATGAAAAATGACATGCAACGATACTGCATGTTGCATTTGCTCTTTAAAATTCAGTAAAAATTAGGGCAAAAAGTCCTTTTGTACATACTCTCAGCAAAAATTCCCTCCGATTATTGTTATGCCGGTTGTAACTTTCGGGGTTTTACGGTTTTATTTATAACACTCTTGCTTTTTGGCGTTGATATTCCAGCAGATTCTTCTTTTACTTTGGGTTTTATTTTCAGGAAAATCAAAAAGCTTATTATTGATGTTGTAAGCCAAAATGCGTCCACTACAAAGATCTGTAACTGCTGCTCGTTGAATGTTTTCCATAGCCAGGTACCGGAAACGACACCATTGGCAATTGGTATAAGAAAGCCCAACACGCTGCCTGACAGCAAGCAGTATTTGTTGGTAAAGTAGTTGTCCTTTTTGATTGAAAATAAAATAGACAGTACCAGCCATGAGATAAAGAATGTCTTAAAGATGAGCAAGTGTGGAGTCGGGTCATTTACTTCTTTAAATAACTTCACCACTGTAAAGCTCAGCGCTGTTACAGGATACATGCTTAATGAAATAGCCAGAAAGATGGAGGCCACCCATTGATTTGATTTCCTCTTCCAGGGCGCTGTGCTCCTTTTCTCACGTGCCTCTGCCCAAAGCAGTACTCCTGACAAGATCACAAAGCAACTGATTATACCAAAAACAAAATAGATGATCTTGAGGCCATACCCTCCGTAGTTACCATAATGAAGTTTGATCATCACGTCCTGAACGGCTGAGGCGTAGCTGGTGCTTTCATAAGGATCTTTTTCATGCACAACCTCTCCTGTTGATGCCTGATATACTGCCTGCCCCAAGCCGGTAAAGCGACTGTCATCGTGTGGCTTTACTTCTACTACCACACGCATGCTGGTGTCTCCATAATTTTGGAGTACCACCTTGGAAGCCCTCACATCCTGCCACTTCTGTTCGGTCTTCGTCACCAACTCGTTGATGCTGAGATTATAATTTTGCGGGTTATTTACAAATGCCAGTGTTTCTGCTTCCGGGAAAATTTCTTTGTATAACTTCTCTGTATCACCATCGTAGAAAAATGAAGTAGAGGCTGCCATCATCACTGTAGTGCCAATAATTAATACTGCGCCGGTAACAGCATACATAAATTGGAAGGGCAGACCGATAACTCCCAGAGTAGTATGGGCATCAGTCCATACGGTTTTCAGTTTTGCCAGCGGCCTGAACATATAAAAGTTACTGATTATCTTCTTCCAATGAACGATAATGCCTGTAACTATGGCAAACAGGAAGAAAAATGCTACAAAACCTGAAAGCAGATATCCGTAGGGGTAAGGGATCTGTGCAAAAAAATGAAGCCTGTAAATAAATTCTCCAAGAGTAAAATCCTCAAAATAGCTATAGTTCTTCTGTGAGACTGGATCCTGGTAAAGGAAAAGACTGCGTTTGCTCTCATCTGCTGCGGTAGTATCCTGGGTCGGTGTAGCGGACACCATCACCCTCCGCTCCTGGTGTACCTGCCTGATAGTGATATTCCTTCCGTATAAGGCATGGCGCGCTGCCAGTGTATCAATAACCGTATCAAAGTCAACATCCATTTGTGAATCCTGTACTATGGACTGCTGGCGCTCCCAGTTGATTATGTCATCACGAAAGAAGCTTATTGACCCGGCAAAGAAGATCACAAAAAGTGCAACGCTAATGACTAACCCACTGACAGTATGGGTATGAAAGAGGACGTTATAGATACGATTGCTCATTATATGGGAAATAATTCAGGTGACTCTATTTTGGCAAAGTAAAGAATGGAAGAAAACAGCAGGATCGCGGCAAGGTATAACCCCCAGGCCTTCCAGCCGTTTCTGAACAGAAAGGGGATGATCATTAGTGCACCCCACAATATAAAGCCTGCAAACCTCAACGTAACAAGCGTGGCTGCCCGGTCAGTGTATAGTGCCAGCACCATAAATAAGGAACTGGTAATAAAATAGCCTCCGACAAAACCCGCCGTGATCTTGGCAAAACGTTGATGGAATGAAGGCGTCAGATGTTTTTTATTGGCTGGCATATCTACAGGGCTATTTCTAAAATGGTGCAAATCACAAGGGCAACGGCAATGTTCCGCCTGGTCATTAAACCGAGCGGAGCCAGTATGATCATCAGACTGGACACTACAGTGAGGATCATTAAATAGGCAAAAATGCCAGACCCAATACCAAAAGTGACCATGCTTAGCATCAGTCCGGCCACCATACCTGCGATGCCGATCCTCTGCGCTTTGACGCGGTTCTGCCGAAGCCATTGTGCTACACCGGCAGCCGCTTTAAGCTCGGCCCGGTGAGAGGTTTGATAACAACACCAAAATCCAAGGAATGTGACTAAAGTACTAAGCGTGACCATCATCATTACAGGGCTATACAGTAAGTGGCGCAATGCCAGATAAATTCATAATCTTCACCTTTGTAGGAGCCGGGAACCTCTTCCTTTTTTGTGGTTTCAACCGTGTACTTGGTCTTCCAGGGCAAAGAGAAGCTTACTTTTCCTTCTTTATCCGTGGTGAGTTTTTTACTCCACAGATCAGATACATAAATGTCTACCTCCTGGTCTGCCAAAGGCTCACCTTTGTAAAGTACCTGAAGTACTACGGGTGAGTTTTCACCAGCCTGTTTGTCAGAAGCATTCACCACTACAAGGCCTGCATTATTATCCGCCGCGGTAGGCGTAACCTTATCTCCTACTACTACTTTTGCAGTAGAATGATAGTGCGTTTTGAAGATACCAAAGTCATATTGTGTGTAATCTATAACGTCGATCTCGTTATTGTTAAGCACCACAGTATAGGTACCATCCTCCTTAGGAATAAAAGTGCCCTGAAAGGCATTATCCTTAACAGATGTGGTTATCGGTGTTTTCTTACCCGAAGGTGAAATCACCCACAGACTGAAATTTTTAACATTCTCGTAGTTCTCTCCATTGGGGTCTTCAATTACACCGTAGGTATATTCCCCAAAAAATACTTTAACTACATGCTCCTTGTTTTTTTTACCAGTCTCAGCGGTTTCAAGCCATAAATAGTGAGCAGATGCCTGAAGTACAGCTATCAGCAAAAAGGAAAGAATTAATAATAGTTTTTTCATAGCATAGGATTTAAGGAGCCTCATTCCCTTTCAGCCAGGAATAAGGCTCACGTAGCAAGTTCTTATTTAGCGGAGAAAAGGGCCTGAAATTGGTTGCCTATCAGTTTTGCTCCTTTAGTAGCCGAACCGGAGGCTGCATCTACCTGATAGATATGGGCTTCAGTTCCTGTATTAACAGAAATATATACTTTACCGTTTTCCACAAGATATGGGGTCTGGTATTGTCCTCCATGTAAAGGCACATCCTCAACAATAGTCACGGTTTCCTTATTAAGATCTAGAACTGCCACATTCAAAATAGGTGTAATCTCGCTAAAGGCAGCCCATTGAGATTGTGCTCCGGCGGCTTCATCCATTTGCAACGAAATAACACGTGCCACGGCAAGTCCATTACCAACGTAGGTCGCAGAAAGCACCTTGTAACCAGACTCTTCTACATTAAAGAAATAGTCCGCATCAAATTCATCTTCTCCGGCATTGATTTTCAGTACACCTGAAGGTTTTGTTGCCTGAGTATATCCGGCAGCTTTAGAGCTAACAGAAAGTGTGAAATGGTTGCCACTTTCGTCCTCTAAAATGCTAGGTGAAGCACCATAGTATCCAATCGGGGCAGTTCTGGAATCTTTAATGGTTTTTATATACTCAATTTCCGGGTAAGAATATACGCTTACGTAAGCCGTGTCAGTGTTGGGGGTCTCCCAAGAGGTGCCGTTTAGAGGATAAAACGCTACAAAAAGTTTATCACCGTCTACATAAGCACCGGTAGGCCAGGCATTCAACTGGTCTCCGTTATCAAATGACTCATAAATAGGGTGTTTAACATTTTTAGTAATAGCAATCTCAGCCACATCCACTACCTGAAGCTGACAGTCATACGATCCTCCGCCCCATGGAGCACCTATAGCAAGAAAGCTCTCGTCGTCTATCGCACTCATCACATCGAATCTCTCAAACACAAATTTTCCCTGCTCGACCAATTGGTTGTTTATCATTTTATAACCGATACACTCATTTAAGTCATAACCAAAAGCAAAATATGTATCACCGAAATGGCCATTGTAATTCCAGCCCACCAGCTCTACACCCTGACCTTCAGCACTGATCTCACCGGTCATGAGATCATCAACTGTTATATAATAATCAGCACTTTCCTCATCCGCATCTTCGGTACGAAGTGACATTACATAGCCACTGGCAACAGGTGTTACTGAAGAATCGTCATCTGAGCATGAAGTGAACAATAATGTCAACCCAAGGGCGGAAAGTATCAATGAATTTTTAAAGAATCTTTTCATTTAAGTTATAGTTATAAGTAGTATATAAGTTTTATTGCATAAAGTAGCTGAACTTCACATGGAAAGCCCTACCGGGTTTTTGAAGCATGAAGTTGTCAAAAAGTTTACTGTCCATCACATTTGTGCACGACAGAGACAGGTTATACTTGCCGTCAAGCATGGCATAAGAAGCAGAAAGGTCATGGGATACCTGTCTCGGAATATCATATTTACTTTCTCTACTCCCCTGACTTGGCCACTTGAGGTAAAATGCTTCCACGAAAAGTGTATTCCAGTTGATGCTTAATTTGCCGATATCATTGCCTACATTATTGAATATTACTCCTGCTTTTGCATTTCCAAATAGAAAAGGCATATTGGGAAGGCGATCTTCGTACAAATAGTTTTCCCCTCCTGATGGAGTATATTGTTCATTATTCACAATATTCTGATAAGTGCCATTTACCTCAAGGTTCAGCCTGTTATTGTAGCTATATTTTATCACGCCTTCAAAAATGTTGGCCCTGGCTGATTGTAGGTTTTCATACGAACTGGTCTGTCCCAGAGCAGCATTTCTTATCAGGTTTTCAGGCAATCTATACAAGTAACCTGCTTCTACAAGCAGGCTGTTTTTTTTGAATCTTTTTTTACCCAGGATACCTACATTAAAATTTTGACTCTTTTCAGCAGTTAGGTTAGGGTTGCTCAATATCTGGAGTCCGTTTCCGAACATCTCCAATACCTCCGGCAGCCTGTAGGTATTTTCATAAGAGGCTTTAACCTGAAAATTTGGACTAAAAAAATAAGTTGTCGCAGCCCCAAAACCGTATTGAGTTTGTGTGTTGGTTATTGCCACAAGCGCATCATCATCACCTGTACCCTCACCGTCTCTTGTCAATGCATCCATATAGAGCAGTTTACCAAACACTACTGAGCGTAGTTTGTCGTCTAACAGATCAAGGCTATATGAAATTCCTGTTATATTTTTGGTTAGTATGTTAGGCTCACTAAATGGAACAGCATTGTAGCTGATAGGATCCTCGCCGACCCTTTTATATCGGGAAAATGTATTATTTAAAGCTACGGACTGCCTTTCGTTTATGGTATAGCCGATGTTGGCAGAAGCCATAAATGCATTATCGTCAAACCGGAATTCCGTCTTGTCCCAGCTAATCTCACCTGACCGTACGTCGAGAGCTTTGGTAGTATATTCACCTCTCCAGTTGTACTGTCTGCTGCTGGTGTCAATACGCATACTTTCACCATATTTATAGGTGGCATTGACTGTTAATGACAGTCCGTCCGCAAACAGATCTTTCTTTTGATACTTGAGTGTGGGGATAAGGGCCTTGTCAGTAGTAAATGCATCCCCTACCACTTTTGTCAGATTGTAACCAGACTGAATTTCCTTTTCATTGCTTGATAAGATCACCCCCAAAAAAAGACGGTCGGCATAACTTTTATTTTCAACCCCTCCTTCTAACTGGATTGTTTGCGATTGGTATGCATCATGAAAACGCTCCACTTCCTCCTCGGTGACTTTGCCGGTCTGTATATTCACCACTTCTGCGTCTACTTTATAATTATTATCAGAGTAATTAAAAAACGCATTGGCATTAACAACAAATCCCGTCTTATTCGTAAACCTCCCAATCACGGATGCCCTGTGAGTATTGAATGAACCAAAAGCATAGGACACGTTTAAATAATTCTTAATGGCCCTGTTAGTAGTAACATTTACCGCTCCTCCCAACGCATCCGAACCTAAATGCACGGGCACAACACCTTTGTAAACTTCTATTTTGGAAATAAGATTGGAGGGAATATTGTTTAATGATAATGACGAGCCAAAATAATCCATTGGTATACCATCAATAAAAAATTTGACCTGGCTCCCATTGAAACCGTTCAATGAGAAATTAAAATTAGAACCAAGCCCGCCTTCCTCACGAATACGTACACCTGTAGTTGTATTCAATATCTGATTAATATCAAGGTTTTGAATCTTCAGAGGTTTTACATCTATGGCTGAAACAGTGAAGGGCTTCTCCAAAGTCTCTGTAGTTTCTGACTTACCCACCACCACCACATCATTTAATATACTGGTATCTTCCTGCAGGCGTACGGTTAACGTTTGTTTTTTTCCAGAAACAGTGACTTGCTCAACATGAGGTTTGTAACCAACAAAGCTTACGGTAATTCTATAAGTACCCTCAGCAACATTGATTTTATATTCACCTTTAACATCAGTAACCACCCCTTTTTTTAGTTGTTCTATAACTACAGAGGCACCTATTAAAGGTTCTCCATTATTGTCAGTGATTTTACCCGAAAGATTTACTTGCCCGTAACAAACGGAAGAAATAAAGGAGAAGAGAAATATGAAGAAACTATAACGATTCATTGGGGTTGATCATCATTATTTAGACTAATTAAAAATTACAGCAAAGCTATACGGGTAGAAATTGATTATCAATAGCTACTCATAGGCAAATTAAGATCACTAGTACTAGTGATCTTGGGATAGCTAATACGTTTTTATTTAAGCGTTTATGCTTTATGCGCTAACCATGTATTGTCATCAGGAGTATGCTTCCAGGGAATAAGCTGAATGTGACCAAAGTCATAACCTGCTGTCGGTGCATCTCAGCGGCAAGTATCGCCTCACCTTCTGGAAGCCTAGTAGAGTCGGTACTTTAAGTCTGTTGTTCCTTCCTTAATTCAATCCTCCCATAATGTTCTGAAAGGGAGGCTATTTCCTTAAATACCTGCGTGGCTACCTATTCTTTTACCATTAATAAAATGAAGTAGTTGATTTTATTAAATTTACGGGCATGATCTCTAAAAAGACCAAATACGCCATTAATGCACTGGTTCATCTGGCCAAAAGGAAAGCCGAAGGACCAATCATTATCGCGGAGATTGCCAAAGCTGAGAATATTCCTCAAAAATTTCTGGAAGCCATACTGCTCGACCTGAAGAAGGCTGGTATACTGGCCAGCAAAAAGGGCAAGGCCGGTGGCTATTACCTGCTCAAAGCCCCTGAAGATGTGAATATGGCTGATGTAATGCGGCTTTTCGACGGACCTATTGCTTTGCTGCCCTGCGTTACATACATGTACTATGAACGCTGCGAGGAGTGTAAAGATGAAGAAACCTGCGGCATCAGGGATGTCTTCCTGGAGGTAAGAAACAAAACAGTTTCCATGCTCAAAAAATCTACACTCCTGGAAATCATCAGGCGCGAAGACAAACAAAAAAAGCGCATGAATGAAGATTAAAAAAAATTAAATCTTTACTCTACTAAATAGATAGACTTAATATTTTACTACCTTTGATGGCCAAAAATCTGGCACTAATATTTTATTGGTAAAGGGCAACCGCTTTTTACCCCTGAGTATTAACGATTTAACCATTAAGCCCAATGTCCACGGATGCCATTATTACACTTTGCGTAGTTTTAGGTGCAGTTATCCTCTTTGCTACGGAGATCCTTTCCATCGACCTGGTGGCGTTGTTGATCATGGTTTCGCTTATTCTTACCGGAGTAATAACGCCGGAAGAAGGTGTAGAAGGTTTTAGCAATAAGGCCACCATAACCGTGGCGTTTATGTTTATACTGAGTGCTGCCTTGTTGAAAACGGGGGCGTTACAATTACTGGCTTTCCGGCTATCGAAGGTTTTCCGCTACAATTTCAATTCAGGCATCATTCTCATGATGATACTCATAGCCATTATTTCGGCCTTTGTCAATAACACACCGGTTGTAGCCGTATTTATACCTGTCATTATCCAGATAGGCAATGCCTCAGGCCAAAGTCCTTCAAAAATGCTTATCCCTCTTTCATTTGCTTCGATTTTTGGCGGTACCTGCACTTTGATCGGTACCTCTACCAACATCCTGGTCAGTGGCATAGCAGAGAAGGCAGGCCTTGACCCCATCACTATGTTCCAGCTGACCCCAATGGGGCTTGTTTTTCTTGGCGGAGGTATTCTTTACATGGTATTTATTGGTATTAGGCTTTTACCTTCACGCAAAGAGGAGAAGGATCTTGCCGAGAAATTCGGCCTGAGGGATTACCTCACTGAAATTGAGCTGCTGGAAAACGGTGATTCGGTAGGGAAAAAAATCATGGACTCAGAGCTGGTCAAGGAGTTGGAAATGGACATCCTTGAAGTAAGGAGAAACAAGCATGGACGCTTCACATTACCTCCCGGTGATTTTGTATTGCAGTCACGTGACATATTGAAAGTCAAGTGCAATGTGGACAAGATTAAATCTTTAAAAGGACGAGCCAAGATACTAGTTAACTCTCCGGTAAAAATAGGTGACGACGATCTGAAAGGAACCAACTCCACACTCATTGAAATGGTGATCACTTCTAATTCGGAAGTTGATGGCAAAACCCTTAAGGAAGTGGATTTCAGAAGGCGGTTCCGAGCTACTCCATTGGCTATCAAGCACAGGCAGGAAGTGGTGCGGGACCACCTTTACAATGTACCGTTGAAAGCAGGTGATGTAATACTGGCAGAAGTAAAAACACACTTTGTAAAGGAGCTGAAGCAGATGGAAAATGAGCAGGATGCTCCTTTTGTGTTGCTGTCGGAAGATTCTATCACGGATTTCGACAAGAAGAAATTTATAATCGTTATGGTTTCCATTCTGAGTATTATTGCGTTGGCTACTATCGGGGTGGTGGATATTATGGTAGGTGCTATAAGCGCTGTTTGCGTGCTGGTACTTTTGAAATGCCTTTCCATGAGGGAGGCCTATGATGCGGTAAGTTGGAAAATAGTGTTTTTACTGGCAGGAGCACTAAGCCTGGGCACGGCTATGAACAATACCGGACTGGATCAGATCATAGCCCAAACGCTCGTGGGCAACCTGGGGCACTGGGGCCCTGTGGCTATAGTTTCCGGCCTCTATCTGGTCACATCGCTTATCACGGAAATCATGTCTAACAATGCTGCTGCCGCCCTCCTGGCTCCCATTGCCATAGCTACCGCTCAAAACCTGGGGCTGGATCCTACACCTTTTATCATGGCCGTTACTTTTGCGGCTTCGGCAAGTTTCATGACACCCGTTGGCTACCAGACCAATACCATGGTATACAGCGCTGGCCAGTACCGGTTTATGGATTTTATAAAGGTAGGCACATTGCTAAACATTATGCTCTGGATATTGGCTACTATATTTATACCTCTGATGTATGGTCTTATTTAGGAAATCAAATTCAACAAATCGCCACCACCCCTACTTCCATGATTTGGTTGAAAATGAACCGGACCAGTATTGAATATAACAGCCTGATGCGGTAACAGAATCAAAACTCCTCTTCCGGCACGGAGGGCATTCCGGCCAACGTCGGTCTACAGGCCTTTGCCGGGGCTGGTGATACACAGAAAGGCGGAGGCCTCTTTTTTGAGCATTACCTTAGTCAGTGCTACAGAACAGTAAAGCTTACCAAACTTCTGGAAGTTTAGTAATGCCGCGATTTAGTTCTGCAAGCTTCTCATTCTAAAATTAAATTTACCAGCATAAAAGTAGATGTCCGCTTAGTAGGATTACTCTCGTTCCGGGCACTATAAATCTTTAAGCTCCTTCTGTAGCCTTTTAGTACCTTTATTAATCTCTTTGCCCACCTTTTCAGACTCCTTCTGTACTTTTTTTCCTCCCCGTTTGATCTCCCTGCCGAGTTGCCTGAACTCTTTTTCCAAAGCATTGAGCCAAACTTTAAATTTCAGTTCCCCCTTTCTTTTTTCAATGGCTTTCCTGCCTTTCTTCCATACTGCCCGTTGACCTTTCTTCACTTCTTGAATTTCTGATGAGGTTTTCAACTCCACCACCCCTTCCTCCACTTCTACTTCCAGCTCGTCAGTAGCAGTTTTTACGTTAAATTCAGTCCCAAGCACCTTAACCTCTCCATGAACCGTTCTAACCACAAAGGGAATATTTGCTTTGGCTACTTCAAAGAAGGCTTCTCCGCTAACTTCTACAATCCTCGCTTCAAAACCTTTATTATAGTTTACTGCACTATGATGGTTTAAATACACTATCGAGCCATCGGGCAGTTCTACAACTTCAAAATTGTCATCCGTCTCAATAGAATGCCCCGCGCACGCACCAAGAATTAAGGCCGGCACAACAAATACGAGGACCACTTTTAATCTGTTCATATTGTTTTGACTTTTAGAAATTTCATTTAATCTACTCAAGATATATTCAAATAGCGCATGTAAACGCCTGAATTCCTAAACCGGATCGACTACAAGCATCATGTCTTTTTCTTCAGTTATGGATTTTGAATTTACAATATCGGCCTTCTGACTGCATTTACCCACCACCCGGGCGTCTAAAATCTATATTACTATATTTGCAAAGCATTACTAAAACAAACCTAAAATTAATATGAAGCTTTTAAAATCAACCGCCTGGCTACTTCTGGTCTCTGCGGTGCTATTCAGTTGTAATAAATCTGAACAAAAGCAGACTGAAGTTGCCCCTGAGAAAGAGCCGGAATCTTTTGAGTACCTGGCCGAGCAATTTGCTGACCTGAAGATCATCCGGTATCAGATTCCCGGATTTGATCAACTGACCACCCAACAAAAGACACTTGTCTACTACCTTACACAGGCTGGTCTGGCTGGTCGTGACATCATGTATGATCAAAACTACAGGTACAACCTGAAAATCAGACATGCGCTTGAAAACGTAGTAAAGAATTATTCCGGCGACAAAGCAACTGAAGACTGGAAAAATTTCATGACTTATGTGAAAAGAATATGGTTTTCAAACGGCATCCACCACCACTATTCAAATAACAAGATCATGCCGGATTTCTCAAGAGAATATTTCAATTCTTTATTGAGTGCCACCTCTACAGAGCTTGATAGTGCCATCACTGAGGTCTTGTTCAACCCTGTAATTGATAGTAAAAAGGTCAACCTTGACCCTGAAAAGGGCTTATTGAAAGGCTCTGCTGTTAACTTCTATGCTCCGGATATTACAGAAGCGGAAGTAGATGCTTACTATGCGGCCAAAGTTAACAAAAATGATAAGGCCCCTGTATGGTATGGTCTTAACTCAAGGATGGTGAAAGAAAATGGCGAGCTTAAAGAGCAAGTGTACAAAGTAGGTGGTCTGTATGGCCCTGCTATCGAGCAAATCGTTTACTGGCTGGAAAAAGCAACGACCGTAGCTGAAAATGAGCAACAAAAGAAAGCTCTCGAGCTATTGATCAAATATTACCAGACGGGCGACCTGAAAACCTGGGATGAATATAATATTGCCTGGGTAAATGCTACAGAGGGAGACATCGACTACATCAACGGATTCATCGAGGTATACAATGACCCTAAAGGCTACAGAGGTTCTTACGAATCCATAGTGGAGATCAAAGATTTTGAAGCTTCCGAAAGAATGGCCAAGCTTTCTGCCAATGCGCAGTGGTTTGAAGACAACGCTCCTATTTTGGAAGAGAACAAAAAGAAGGATGTAGTGGGCATTACTTATAAAGTAGTAAATGTTGCCGGTGAGTCAGGCGATGCTTCGCCTTCTACCCCAATAGGTGTTAACCTGCCTAACTCTGACTGGATCAGGGCTCAGCACGGTTCCAAATCGGTAAGCCTTGGCAATATCGTTTCTGCCTATGACGGTGCCTCCGGTTCAGGTATACTTGAGGAGTTTGCGTTTTCAGAAGAGGAAATAAAGCGTGCCAGAGAATATGCTGAGCTGGGCGATAAACTTCATACTGCCCTGCACGAAGTTATCGGCCATGCTTCCGGTAAGCTTAATGAAGGTGTAGGCACTCCCAAGGAAACATTAAAAAGCTATGCTTCGGCACTGGAAGAAGGACGTGCTGACCTGGTAGCGCTTTACTATCTGATGGATCCTAAAATGGTGGAGCTGGGCCTGATCCCGAGCCTGGAAGTGGGAAAAGAAGAATATGACAGCTACATCAAAAATGGCCTGCTGCTCCAGCTCAGAAGACTTGAAGAGGGTGAAGTGATTGAGGAAGCCCACATGCGTAACCGCCAGATGATCGCCAAGTGGGTGTACGAACAGGGCAAAGAGGAAAATGTGATCGAGAAAAAGGCCAAAGACGGAAAAACCTACTTCGTGATCAATGATTATGATAAGCTAAGGGTGCTCTTTGGCGCACTGCTAAAGGAGATCCAGCGCATAAAATCTGAAGGTGACTATGAGGCCGGCAAGAACCTGATCGAGAACTACGGTGTACAGGTTGATCAGGACCTGCACAAGGAAGTGCTTCAAAGGGTGGAAAAATTGAAAACTGCACCTTATGGAGGCTTCATTAATCCGGTACTTGTACCCGTTACTGACGAGGCAGGAAACATTACAGACATCAAAGTAGAGTATCCTAAAGACTTTACCGAGCAGATGTTATATTATGCAGAACATTATGCAAACCTGCCAGTTAAATAAGTAGCTGATTGGTTAAAGAAAAGAGCCTGTTTCTAAAAATTGAAGCGGGCTTTTTTTATAAGCCGAAAACCAGGAAGTAATCGGCGCAGACATTTGTTGACTGGTTTCATTTTCTATTCCAACTCACGGCCCTCACGCAGACACATTTTAAACTGGGATGTGGAGTAATTGCATCTCGGCCGGTGCTTCTGTGCATTAAGCTTTAGCAAATTTTTGGAAGTTGAGTAAAGCCGCTGTTTAGTTCTGTTGGTGACTAAGTTTGGTCACACCCTAAAAATTTGTGCTTAGACAAGAAATGATGAGTAGAATTGGGGTGATACATGCCAAAACTTACATGCCGCTCATGTAAATTATGTATCCAAATGGCCTGTTTCAGGAGCAGCAAAACAATTAAAGGTAAGGTTGTCAGGAAATTGCAATAATCATAAAAAATGAAACTACATAAAAAGCGCTTCAAATGGTACGCACGGTTATAGATCAATTGTTTTACTAACCCTGCTCGTGTAAATTTAGAACTGCTAAAACCAATAAATGCTACGATTATGAAAAAGAAGTTAAAACTTAAAGATCTGAAAGTTAAGAGTTTTGTAACCCTGGATAAAATCAGGGGTGGAGCAGACCGCTGCACTGGTTGTGATTCTACATGCGGAATCCTGCCTCCGACAGGAACTGTTTGTGAGTAAAATCTGAGGTGCCTTAGAGGGCACCTTTTTAATATCCCTCGCAGTTAACATAAGCTAAGAAGCATCTCAGAGGACTTAGACAACCCGCAGTTCCGAAGTGATTGCGCCACTTCGCTCTTAGTTTTAGGAGGTTTCTTCAATCGATTCACCATTTTATTAAAAGCTACGCAGGAAAGCTTTTTATTCAATTGTATCAGATTCGAAACTAATTCATCGGGGCTTTGAATTTCAATGTCATATTTTTCAACAATTGTACCTGGAAAATCTTTCAGATTATTTGTCACAATCAAATCAGCATTACACTTGATAGCTGCCGCAACCACATGCCTGTCATCTTTATCAGGAAGCCTTAGACCTTCTATTAAATCTTCATAATTTTCTACCGCAGCATCCGGAAAAGCAAGGTTCATTGCTCTTACGGTTTTAAACAGTACTTCTTCTTTCAAATCATCCCGCCTTTTTAATAAATTTCTCACCCACTCATCCTGAATCTCCTTTGTCCACTTCGGCTTAAACAGCCCTTCTGCTGCCATAGAAAGAAAAATGTCTCTAACAGGAGCCGGGTATAAAACACACGCATCCAAAACAACTGCAAACCTTGGGGAATGGATCATTCGTAGCCAAGATTTAAATCTTGCGCCTGTTTGGCTAGAAAATCAAGTTGTTTTTCACGTTCTGTTTTTAAACCTTCCTCATAATTTAGAATATCCTTCAACAATATTCTTCTATGACTCCCCACTTTTTTGAATGGAATAGCTCCAGCCTCCAGTAATTTAACCAGATGAGGCCTGGAAATATTAAGCATATCCGCCGCCTGTTGTGTACTTATTTCCGAATCAGAGGGGATTATAGATATTGATTTGCCCTCGGCCATATTTTGAAGAATAGCAGAGAGCAGAGCTAGTGCTTTTTTGGGGATAATGATATTCTCACCTGTTTCCTGAATTTTAATTTTAACCCCTTTAGCTTTTGATCCTTTAATACTGTGGGATGCAGACCTTACCCCCTCCAAAGATCGCCGAGCAATTTTCTGATCCTCCTGACTTGTTCGTTTAATTAATGCATCCATTATTTCTACTGTTTAAAAACATAACATAAATTTATTCGAAATAATCGAAATAATCAAAACAAAAGAAACATCAATTATTCGCTTTTACATTAAACACTTACCTTCAATTTATTAATCATATCACTGCTCAGCCCTTCGCTGTATGCACCATAAGCATCTACTAATATGCCTTTCAGGCCGTCTTTTCCGCTAATGGCGTAAATTATGCTGCTATCGTCAGGATTACTCATTCCCTCAAAGCGGTAGTATGAGTCTACCTGAAAATCTTCAGGATGCAATTCCAATTGTGATGGTGCACAATGCAAGCAATGAGAATCAAGGTTAAAATCATTAACATATCCTGCTTCACGCAAGCCGGTGACGGCCTCTGATAAAGTATCGTAACTAATATGTTCCATGGGTTCGGTGTTTTTACGTTCTGTCAAGTTAGTTTTTTTTCAAAATGAAATAAATGACTTATGTCATAAGAACAAAAGATTGGGCCTGAACCTTCACTTTTCATGGTATTTTATGGAGTAATTACAAAGTGCCAGGGCCTCCTTTATGACATTCTTCTGACGACTCGTATGCACTCTTGCCATATTTAGCAGTTGAGGTGAATCGCATATATCCCTGCACAATACATGGTTTGCCGACAAGATTATTTGCTTTTCCTGTTTTGTAAGTGTTGTGAGGCAGGTTACCGGGTGTAGTCCTGATCTGTCAATGAGGTCCTTCAGGCCTTCCTTTTTGGGGTAATCCCACCCTACCAGCATCAATCCTGAGCAACTACCATATTTAGTGGCATCATTGGTAAACCGGGTATTGGTAAAAATCCAGCCTTTATGAAATTTAGTGCTATGTGCTTCATGTTTCCTCCATTGCTTTTCCACGTCTCTGAAGCGCGAATGAATATATAGCGGAACCTTCACATCACAGTGCCTGGCCTGATCGCTATGAAACTTACACTCTACTATATAATGTTCTGAGGCTTTCTCTGCTACTACATCCAGTTCATGTTGTACGCAGTGTCCCTGCACTATTACTCCCACCTCAACCTTAAATCCCTGATCTCTGAGTATTTCACCTACAAATCGCTCAAAAGGATAACCAGTGGGGCCCAGTTCCATCAGGGCTTTTTTGAGCTTATATTTTGCAGCCAGGGGTCGCGAGTGTTTACGCAGTCGTGCAAAGGCTTCTTTGTAAATAGCCTTCGTGGCTATTCCTTCATACAAACCTGATTGCACTTCCTCTAAAATATCTTTTGCCAGGCTCTCATTTGCCCCTGCGCGCTTTAATGATGCCAGCAACTTAGCCGGCACAAACGGGGCTTTCTCTCCGGAGACTTTGGTCACGTTAACCATTTTTTAGTATTGAGAGGGTAGTATTGAGTATTGAGAAGGCTTACACTTCACTTAATATTACCGCTAAGTTTATGATACAAATATGGTTACATCTTCAGAATTGGTGAATGACCGGCCTCAGCATAGCCTATGACATTCATCAGCTTACATTAAAGTATTGAAATTGGTGAGGCTTGAAATGGAAGTAAAAAAAATTGAGACCGTTTCAAAAGAACGGCCTCAACAATATTAGTTACTTAAAACCTCTCCGAGCCAGGTTTTGGCAGATTCTTCGTCTTTGAAATTACGGTTAACTATTTGCTCTCCCATTTCCTCCTGAGAATATTCCGTGTAAGTTTCTGCAGAAACATTGGCCAAAGCATATTCATCTTCGGTCAATACAAATGCCACATACCTGAGTCCTGCCTGATATGCACGGGGATTAAAATCGTTGGCCACCCATAGCATATCTTCTTCCAGAAAGGCATCTGATTCTGCGAGATTAGACACCCATCCAAATATTTCGTGCTCCTGCTTTTTCTCTTTTATCAGTTCCAACGCTTTGTTCAGAAACGTCCTGAACTCTGAGCTGATCATAAATCCCTTATGTTTAAATGTCAAGCAAGGTATAACGGGATCATAGTCCAGGGTTGACTTACCAAGTGTATAAAGTACTTCTGTCTGCATATCAATTAATTAAATTTGTTATATATTCTTTCTTAATTGTTCAACTAAGACGACAGCTTAGTTATTCTTCTGTTTTCGTCAAGGGCTGTCTTAACCCTCCGCTATTACTTAAGTATTTCACTCATTGTTCAGAACCTCCCTAAGCCATTCTTTAGCAGATCCAATATCTTCAAATTGTCGGATTGTCAAGCCTTCTTCACAGGAGTTCTCTGAATTCTCAATGTATGTTTCCTGACTGATCGCCCCAGAATCATTTTCCGGTGTTACCAGTGCAATATATCTTACCCCTGCCGCCATTACTTTAGGATTCCAGTCAGTTGCTATCCACTCCATATCTTCTTCAAACAAAACATCCATTTTCTGCGTATTCGCCTACCATGATATTTTCCCCAATTCATTTTTCTTGTCTATGAGAAGGTTCAGACCTATGTTCATCTGCACTCTAAACTCTGTACTCATCACAAATTGTGACATACTATGAATCAGGCAGGGAACTGAAGGGTCAAAATCAATTGTAGATGTTCCAAGCTCATGTAATCTTATCTTTTCCATTATTTACCGGCATGGCTTTTCATTTTTGGCGCTAATAATTTCACATTTCATAAATTTCTTTCATTATTGGCAGCTTCAGCCATTGACAGGCATCCGACAAAGTGTTTGCCATAACCATTTTTACAGGAGCCTCAATCTGTTCCCGGTACCGGTCGATCGCTATCCTCATTAAAAGATCAAGGGGCAGGATCAATATTTCCCGAAAGAGTTCATTAGGGTAGTTCTTAGTAAAGTCCCCGTTTATGTAATTGTTAACCATTCTGGCGGCATAGGTCTGCATGGGTGCCCCGGACCTAATAGCCAGTCTGAGATCCACTATGGTACCTTTAATGGAATATTTGTGTAAACACGCTGATATAGCATCTATAGCTTTGATATAGTTTTCATCTGTTGGCCGTCCTATCCACTGCTGGTACAGGTACCTGTTGTCCAGATTGTAAAGGGTAAGGAATGGATTATCATTTTGTTTTAATTGTATTTCTTTTCTTATTAACACCGGTAATTGTTAGTCGTAAGTTTCAAGTAGTAAGTCTAAGGCTCCTGCAGCATCTGTCAGGCCCGAAGTAATACCTCTCTGAGCCAGGTTTTCGCGGCATCCATATCTTTAAAATGGTTCACGGTTAGTTCCCCTGCCTCTTGTGTTTGCTCAGTATAATCATCCGCAGTCATCTCGGCCAGGGCATTTTCTGAAACTACAAACCCTATGTAGCTGACTCCTGCTTTGCTTGCCCGGGGATTCCAGTTTTCTGCTACCCAGGATACATCTTTGGGTGAAAAAACATCGGCCTGACTTAAGTCGGCTATCCAGCCTATTTTGTCAAGTTCGTTTATTTTTTCCCTGACAAAACCGAGCCCGCGTAAAGGCCCGAAACTCTTCCGATGGCGTAAACCCAGTCCATGAAATTGTAATACAGGGTACAGAAGAGTCAAAACCCAATGATCCCGTGTCAATAGCATCTAGTCTGATATTGTTTGTTTCCGATTCAATATTCATGAGGTTATCGTTAATGTTGTTTATTTGTTTTCTCTTATTTATATGTCTTCTTTCTTTTTATAGTCAGTCTCATATCTGAATCATCGTAAGGACAGATTTTGACTGTCAGAAAAGACTGTCAGGGCCGGAATAACGCATCTCTGAGCCAGGTTTTCGCTGATGCTTCATCTTTGAACATGCGAGTAATCATATGCTCTTCCTTAGCCTTTGATTCCGAGAGTTCTGCGTATGTTTCAGCGTTCATTTGGGCAAGTGCATAGTCATCCTCAGGCAATATGAATGCAACATGCCTGATACTCGCTGCAAGTGCACGCGTAGTCCAGTCAGTAGCAACCCATTGAAGATCGGCATCAGCCTGAGCATCTCCCTGCCTCAGATCTGCAAACCATGCCATTTTTCCATGAACTTTCTCTTTTTCTATCATCAGTTCCAGACCTTTGTTCAGCCATTCCCGAAATTCACTACTGTCCAAAAAACCCCATTGACGGGCTATGATACATGGTACAGATGGATCATAATCAAGGGTAGATTTTGCAATTGTGTGAAGTGTCGTTATTTCCATTTTATTATTGTTCTTGAGTATGTAAAATTTAATTGTCAGTGATTAGCCATTCAAATCCAGCTTCTAAATTGTGAAAGTAAGCTGTCCGGATTGCACTCCCGGCATCGTCTATAGTATCCTCAACAGAGATTTGGCTCAACTCAGCATCTAATGAGACATCTGACGACAAGATAATAGCTATTTGAGAATAACCTGCCTCTATGGCTTCGGGCATCCATTCAGCTACCGACCAATTTTGATCCTCCGGATGGATAGTTCCAAGTTTCCTGGTATGGCAACTAATTTGCCAGTTTTAAAATGCTCCATAGCTTGTGCAACGGTATTTAATCCTTCTCTGACTTCTACTGATAAGGGAGGGACATTCCATGTTAGTAAAATGGCATTATGCTCTCCATAATAGCCAACTGTGGCAAAATCTGAATTAAAATAAACTTCCATATTAATTGTATTACTGTATTGTTAATTTAGGTGTAGATCCAATGTTTTCAGCTTCCTACAGACGAACGCTATCCTATTCCTGCCTCAAAACCTCCTTGAGTCAGTCTTTGGCTGATTCCTCATCTTGGAAGTAGTTTACAACTGTTTTCTTACCTAAGATCAATTCACTGCTATACTTTTTTGAAGTATTCCTGTGCATGGAAGAAGTTGTATCCTTATCTTCAGGTAGCACAATGGCTATATTAGCCATACTTATTTGAAAAGCTTGGGGCTTTCAGCGATCCATTTCATACTTTCTTCACTGGTCGCGTCCGCTTCTTTCAAGTTTACAAGCCACCCGTTTTTTTTGTCCTCAGGCATTTTTTTCACAAACTGTTCCAGTCCCATATCCAGCCACCTCCAAAATTCTTTATCCTGAAAAATTCCCTTCTGCCTGATTATTATACAAGGCACCGAACGCTCATAGCTGATCGCAGATGCGAGCAAAATTCTTTTTCCATTTGGTATTAAATCAGTGGTTCCGATAATAATTATTGCAAAGCCTCCCTGAGCCAGGCTTTGGCTGATTCCATATCAGTAAATTGCCTAACCTGTAACCCTTGCTGGTTCAACTCTTGTGAACCCTCCATATAGATTTCCTGAGATACACCACCAAACGCATCTTCAGGTACTATGAGTGCGATATGCATTATACCAGCTTGAAACATCCTTACATTCCAATCCTCGGCTATCCATGTTATATCTTCGTCAAAAAGAGCGCTCATCTTCCTTGTATCGGCTAGCCATGCTATTTTATCCAATTCAAGTTTCTTTTCTCTTACAAGCTCAAGCCCTGTATTTAAGTGTTCCCTTATCTCATCACTTGTGAGAAATTCTGTTATGGTATGAATGAAGCACGGAACTGAAGTGTCATAATCAATAAAGCCATGATCGGCAGTGTGTACTCTTGTTATTTGTTTACTTCCATAATATGATGCGAACTAATAATTTATTGTATATCAAATAGTTGCGACCTAAGCCAGGTTTTAGCCAGTTCAGTGTCAAAAAACTTATTAATGACCAGTCCTTCACGGAGTACGGATTGTTTTGTGTATCTCTCAATACTGATCTTTACAAAATCACTTTCGGGCTCAACAAAAGCTATGTACCTTAAGCCGGCATTGATGGCCGCAGGGTTCCAGTGCTCTATCATCCATTTGGTATCTTGGGGGTCATAAACATTTGCCTGATTTAAATTGGCAACCCACCCCAATGCCGGGTATTCCCTTGTTTTTTCCTTATATAACTGAAGGCTATGTAACATTGCCGCCCTGAACTCATCTGAAGGTACAAATCCAAACTTCCCGGCAATAACGCAGGGAACGGCAGGATCAAAATCAAGGTATACTTTATCTGTGGTATAAAGCCGGGTAATTGTACTGTCTTTCATTTTCAATTTGTTTAGTTACTGTACTTTACTGATCAATTTTAAGTCTCCTGCTGCCCACACACCCACTCCATAGCATTTTTCATATTGTCAAAATATTTGGTTTTTCTTATCCCTGCAGTATTTGCGGTGCCCATTTCAACCGTCTCTTCAACCGACATTTTGGTAAATACCTCTTCCGGCACCACAAATGCTGCATAGGTATAGCCTGACTCAATAGCCTCTCTTAACCAATCGGTGGCTATCCACTCCTGAACTTCATATAAAAGGGCGCCAAGCAGCGTAGTATCCCACACTACCTTAGTAGCCCTGAAATGTTTTAATGCTGAGATCACCTCCCTCATAGAATTTTTAAACTCATCCGGAGTAGGCGCCAGGCCCCAACCCGGGATTAAAACATCATTGGTATGATCATACTGAATAACGAAGTAGTCATTTTTCAGATAGGTTGAAACCGAAGCTTTATCTGTCATTAGTTTTATGAATTTTATATGTAACTAGCTTGAAAAGGCAAATCAGCTTAAATATGAAATACTTTAAACATCCTTAACCAGAGGCCAATGTTAAATGTATTTTAAGTTGATTAATAAAAAGACCGGTAGACAAAAAGGTGGACGATTACTAAAAACAGCCCATAAACCTACCAAAGACCATTAAATAAGGGTTTTGGTTTGGTTCTGTTGGATCAAAATTATTAGTAATAACAGCTGCTGAACTAATACTACTCCACTTAAGCTTCCAAAAATTGGCTAAAGCTTAACTGCTCCGTAGCAGAGAGAGATGTACAAATATAATCGACTGCCCAAAAGGTGGCTATCCGGGACAGTCACCGGGTATGGCTTCGCACTTTTTATCTGCATGACTTAACCCGGCAACAGACAGTATATAATGCTTAAAAGAAGCCCTGTCAGGCACATGAAGAGAGTATTCTGGCACTGCTACAAAGCTATAATAGCCCATGAACACCTGGCAATATATTACAGAAACATGGCTCATCAAAATTCAAAAAAAATGGCTTTAAATTATTGAAAGTCAGTATAATCTGAAGTAGCTTTACGAAATTTCTCAAAACCCGAAAACGAATTGAATGGATGTGTTTGTACAACCTTTTTAATTCATGAGAAATAATGCCGGAATTACATCACCTACCCCATAAGTGATAAAAATACCGGTTCCTGATATCAAAAATTGCAGGTAAACTATTCCCCTTAAAATTATACCATGCAGGATTCGTGCTTTATGATATGGCACATGGATCAGGCTTTTCGACGTCTTGGCTGGCTCGCACTTTGATATTGTTTAATGTATTAACAATTATTATTAATGAAAAGAACCTTTTACCTGCTTTTTGGGATCGTATCTTTGTCTATGGCTCATGTCACCGGTCAGGACCTGTGTGACCCCACGGGCTGGGCTACCCAAAACGGGGGAACTACCGGGGGGGCAGATGCTACACCCGTTGTAGTTGACAGTTATCATGATCTTAAAAGTGCTGTTACCTCAGCCTCAGTACCGGTAGTGCATATTCAGGGTACTATTACTTTTCCGGCCGGCGGCAGAATCACAATTCAGGACCTTTCCAATAAAAGCATCATGGGCCTTCCCGGCTCAAAACTCATTTCAACCGATCTGTCCTCTTCCGGTTCCGGCATTTTTTATATTAAAAGTGTAGACAACCTTATAATAAGGAATATATATTTTGAAGGCCCGGGAGCGTATGATAACAATGGCAACGACAACCTTACCATAGATAACAGCACAAACATCTGGGTGGATCATTGTGAGTTTCACGATGGTATGGATGGCAACTTTGATATTAAGAACCAGGCAGATTTCATATCGGTTACCTGGTGTACTTTCAGTTATGAGAAAGATCCTATTCCTGATGGCCCGGACGGTACAGATGATCACAGGTATTCCAACCTTATTGGTTCGTCTGACGGAGCTACTGAAGACGAGGGCAAATTAAGGATCACATTTCAATATTGCTGGTGGGGAGAAGGCAGTAAAGAGAGAATGCCCCGCGTGAGGTATGGTAAAGTACATATAGCCAACAGCCTGTTTTCAAGCGCTGTATCCAATCACTGCATCCGGGCGGGATACAAAGCTGATATTTTGGCAGAGGGTAACTACTTCGACAACCAGAAAAATCCCATTGACCTGTTTGAAGGGGATTATAAGGCAGTATATGCACAAAACAACTCCGGGGCTTCAAATATTGAGAACGGAACAGCTTTCGAACCTCCCTATACCCTGACCATAGCCGCACCGGAAGACATTATTACACCAATCCAATCGTGCGCCGGGGCAACACTGCCCTCCCCCTCCGGTTGCTCTTCATGTACGGAGAGCTCCCCTGAGGTGACTGACTGCAACGGTGATATCGGTGGAAGCGCTTATATTGATGTATGTGGAAAATGTGCCGGAGGGAATACAGGTATAACACCGGTAACCAGCCTGGACGAATGTATTACCACGTCCATAGAAGAACCTGATGCAAAACAACTTCCGGTTTACCCTAACCCTACCCGAGGCCTGATCTTTTTAAATGAACCTGCTCGCTGGCAGTTGTTCAACCATCTGGGGAAAAAATTAGCAGAAGGCGAAAGCCAGGTGTTGGAGCTTACCCACTACCTGCCGGGTACTTACTTTCTAAAAACGGAGGATGGATATTATAAAATAATTAAAATGTAAAGGCTACTGCTAGTTGCTCTATAGTGGCTGAAGCTTAAACGGAAGAAGAATGCTTAGGCAAACTTCTTCTACGTGTTTGCGATTCTTCACTATTAAATCACTGAATACGTGTCATTTTTACTTTATATATTTCAAATACAAACTTATTTAAAACGAAATTTCAACAAAGCCCTTCTGGCTATTCCTGCCATTTTGGGTATATGCTTTATCCTTGGCACTTATAAAAAAGATCTTGTCATTTTTCCCGGAGAAACAATCTCCTCTTATACCGACCAGCTATATAAAGGCACTTCTCAAATAAATGATTTAAAACTGCTGGATACAAACTGGCTTTTCTTTAGCTATACCCTTGACACCGGCTTTAAACATCCTTACGTAGGTGTCCAGTTCTACACCTCGTCAAAACCAACCTTCGACCTGTCGGAGTACGACTATATTGAAATTGATCTACAGGCCGAGAGTTCCAAGAGTATCCCTGTGATCATCAACCTGGAGTTCTCAAATTTTTTCATAGGGTCTACTACTGTTAGCCAGCGGCCTATGTGGCAGGAACTGGAATATGAAAAAGGCCAAAACGTATACAGGCTCCCGCTGGCAGATTTCAGGACTCCCAACTGGTGGTTTATTTACACTAAGGTCACAAAAAATGACATAGCCTCTCCGGACTACAAACGTGTTACAGACCTTGCTATTCAAAACTGTCAGTTACTCCCTGTCAATCAAAAGGAAAGTGTCATCGTTAAAAATATTCTGGTAGGTAAAGATTGTTATAAAGGTGCTACAGCTATTGTTTTAATGCTTTCTGCTTTTTATTCATTAGTCTTTCTTATTGTCAAATTTAAGCAGGCCCAACCGGTTATTTTTCCACACAAGACCTTGAACCTTTGTAACATTGAAGATGAAGAGACAAGAAGTATTATCAACTATGTTTCTGAGAATTATAACCATACTGATTTATCTCTGACCATACTGCAAAAAGAATTAGGTTTGACAGAATCAAAAATCTCCTCCGTTTTCAAGAAAGCCTGCGGAACTACTTTTAAAAAATACCTTAACCAGGTCCGCCTCAATGAAGCAAAACGCTTGCTTAAACAAACCGACAGGCAAATTATGGAGGTGGCCTTTAGTGTTGGCTATGGTAATGTTTCTCATTTTAACAAGGTATTTAAAGCATCGGAAGGGTGTGCCCCCAATGAGTACAGGAAGATTAAGAAAAATCGCTAAAAGAACCATAGATATAAAGCCAGGTATCTATAAAAACCAGGAAAAGGACTCAAACAGATTGAACTCTTCCTGTTGAATCAGTTTATGACACTAACTAAAGAAAACATAAATATAACTGGTGATAAAATTTTCCAGACCGCTGATATGTCAGCTATCCATACTTCATGTGATCCATTAACAATTCCTCAATAGCCGGTGATATATATGGCAACAGGCCACCCTCAACAGAACAGTAAGGTTTAACGGCACTTGCTTTGGATGGGCCGTTAAAGCAAATCCTCATTTCGAAAAGTTACACCGTATAGCGTCCTTGGCTTATTGGGGTTCTCTCCCAGGAATCGTCATTTACGTTTTGTCTAAAATAAGATAGAATGGCATCCCGACTAAATTGTCTACCTTTTTGTCTCCCCGGTGTTGCTGCAAACAGGAGGTTAATATACTTATCCTTGCACATCTATTGAATTTACATGAAAGCCCCTAAGATTCAGAAGTGTACAAAACTTACTAAGTAAAATTTGAATTAACCCAAAAATGCAGATAGATCTAACCTACATTTTAATCACATTTTCCCTTTCTTCTTAAGTGCGGCCATATGCGGAGTTATGCTTTTTCTTAAACTAAGATGGGGAGATTCATCTCGATGTCAGGATATGTGCATAGTGCGTTCCTTGCCTCCAAACTGTAAAAAGGGAATTAAACTTGTGCTCATATTTTATGATGAGTTTCTCATCAAGGCCATGTCTTTAGACTAACATTCAATTGCTTTCACGGGTATTCAGCAAGGATTTACAAAATTTCATCCAATTCTAAATTTGATTAATATATGAAACATCGTTTAATAATTTGTGGACTATTGCTTTTCTCAAGCTGGTTCTTTTCTTCAGCCAAGGCACAAGACCTTAGCAGGTATCATGCCGTTTTCATTGGCAAGTTTATCGATTATATCGCCTGGCCAGACAAGGGAGATCACCTGACTATTGGTGTAGTGGGGGACTCTCCCGTGCTTAAAGAGTTGCAGGCGAATGTTGAGCAGCGGGGAAAAGGAACAATAAAGATAATTTCCGATGTAAGTGATGCTGCTAACTGCCAGATCATTTTTTTGCCATCAAGCCAGGGGAAGCTATTTCAGAAGATAAAAAATGCCATAGCAAACAAAAGTGTATTGCTGGTGACCGAAGAGGAGCAGTTTGTCTGGGAAGGGGCCGGCATCAGCTTTTATGTACAGGATGGTAAGCTCCGGTTTTTACTTAACCAATCAGTTGCCTCTGCGAAAAACCTTAAAATAAGTTCAAGTCTTCTTGCACTGGCAAAGGTTATATGAGAGCGAATAACACCCAAATTCAATGTAATCAGAACAGAAAAAGAAATTTTAAAAAATGAAAAACATATACTTTTTATTTGCACTTGCTTGTCTCCTGACAACCGGACAGGCATGGGCGCAGCAGTCGGATCGTGAAGAACTGCTAAATATGTCGCTTGAAGAACTTATGGACATACAGGTAGTCAATGTATCCAAAGTCAATCTTGAAAGTCTGCCGGAGGTTCCATCGGCCGTTACCGTGATCTCTGCGGAGCAAATCGCTAACAGCGGTGCTAAAAATATGGAAGAAATTCTGCGTAATGTTCCTGGATTTGATGTGGTAAGAACGGGCTTTGATCCCAGTACTAACTTAGGTGTAAGGGGGCTTTATAGTACAGAGGGCACTAATGACAAGATACTTTTCATGATAGATGACCATCCTGTCAGATCAGTGATTTACGGTGACGCTACGGTATTTATAGGCAACTATCCAGTAGAAAATATCAAACAGATAGAGATCATACGCGGGCCTGGGTCTACCTTGTTTGGTGCAGGGGCATTCCTTGGAGTGATCAATATCCGAACTAACCAACCGAAAAAAAATGCCGGTGTGTCGGTATCAGCAGGCAGCTTTAACAGATACAACCTCAATGCGCAGGTTACACACAATTTTGGTAAAGATTTTAATGTTACGGTTTTGGCCAACTACCTGACCACTGATGGCCCTGACCCATTATTATTTTCAGACCTGGAAACTGAAATCAGCGAGACACTTGCAAGAAGTCTTGGTTATGAAGAATCACCTTCCATTGCTCCCGGCCCTCTTAAGTACGGCCGATCGACTTCGCAGGTGAACCTGAATGTGGACTACAAAAACTTTTACCTCCTAACCAACTACATGAATTCTGATGATGAGGTGCCTGTTGGTCCTGCAGGGTCACTGGTTAGAGAAAGTGATGTTCACAGTGTGGCTCAATACATGGAAGCAGGGTACAGGGGAAGTATCCAAAACGACATGGGCGAATTGCTGGTGAAGGCTTATGCCGATCACTACGAATATGGGTATGATACAGAGTTACAGCCTTTAGAGGCTTCCAGGTGGCATGATTACTACCTTGATTTAGTTATTTATCCGGGACCTGATGAACATCCACTTTCACGGGGAGGTATTGCACCGCGGCGTGATCGCGGCGCTTCGGGGAGAGTATTGGGCGCTGAGGTCAACTACGCCTACAATTTCCGAAGCTATGTGAACTTTCTGGCCGGGATTATGTATGAGCATTACAATCTTACGGATATCTATACAAGGGCTAATGTGAACTATATGTTTGGAAAAACAATGACCTTCGATGGCTATACATCGGATTGGTTGGAGTCATTGGGAGGCATGCGCGACATCAACGATGATTACGCCTGGATCACCGAAAACGAAAGACATGTGTATGCCGGCTTTGGCCAGGCTGATATCAACCTGAAGAATATTTTCCAAACATATGGTATGGATCACTTCAAACTGGTGGCTGGTGTGCGCTATGATCACTACAGTAGTGTAGGCGGATCACTCAACCCCAGATTAGCGTTATTAATAGCCCCAGATAATCATTTCTATTTCAAAGGGTTATATGGACGGGCTTTCAGGGCTCCATCCTTTATAGAATTGCATTCTCAGAATGATATATACATAAACGGGGATACGGAATTGAAGCCTGAAAATGTGACCACTATCGAAGGGGTAGCTGGCTATCGGATAAATACTTCTTTGGATGTCAATGTTACCTTGTTTAAAACCAAGGAGACCGACAATATTCAACCTGTCACCTCTACAAATCTTTATACTAACATCGGAAAAATCCAGACCAGCGGTGTAGAAGCGGAGTTGCGCTATGCGTTCGGCCAGGGGGCCTATGTCATGGGAAGTTGTACATTCCAGAATGTGCTTGATGTTTCTCACAATGAATTTTCACCCCAGTATACACAGGAGGGAGATTCACTATATACTGTTTCTACGCAGAAGGATTTTAACCCCGGCAAAGCGCCCGGCGTTATACTCAACCTGACAGGAAACTACCCGATTACCAGAAATATTAACCTCAATACATCATTGAACTATCTGGGTGAACGGAAAAGGTCTCAGGAACTTGCCTATGAGTTGAATAATGCATTAGTGCCTACCGGAAGGATCTCTGTTGGCGACACAAGAGATCCTATTCCGGCACGTACACTCTGGAGTGCGTCCGTTATATTGGGGAATTTTGATTTTATAAAGGGCCTGTCGCTACAAATGACCGGATACAATTTGCTGGATGCCAAAAATTACAACCCTTTATATAATGTTAAGAAAGATGACCTGTTGAGGGCAGGAAGGCACTGGGACGTGCGTCTGAAATACAGCTTTTAAGTAGTAATTGGGTCTGAAATAGAAACTATTGATAGTCATATTGCTATTAATTAGGGATTACTATTCATGAAAAGTATAAAAGCCCGGACTACTTAAATCCGGGCTTTTGTTATGTAGTATCCTCAAACCTTTAAATAAACTTGCATTTTACTCAAGTCCATGACCTGACAGATCCATAGCATAAAGATGAGTATCTCCATCGTCAGCAACATTAACGGCCAAAAACTTATCATATCCCTAATTATCCGCAGAACCAGAAGCGGCCACTATCACCGCCTTGGCCAGTACCAGTTGCGCATCGCTAAGTTCACCAAATTCCAGGCCGTTTCTTATACTTACTCCTCCTGGCAGGTTAGTCTATCTGGTAGCATATTTATAAACTTAATAGTATGGGGATTTTAAATAAGGGTGATTTTTTTCGCTTCCAAATAACCGGTACAACCGCCGACATCTAAAAAGAAGATGATCGGTTTTAGAGAATTTTTAACTTCAAAAATACCGCTTAGGATGCACCTTAACCATCTAAGAGGTAAAGCCGGTTTATCGGATTTTGGGTTGTTAGTTAAATGACTGCCTGAACATTAAAGGAGACAGGTTGGTTTTTATTTTAAACAGCTTGCTGAATGACTGTGGGTGTTCAAACCCCAGTTCATAGGCAATTTCGCTTACTGACAGATCGGTGGTTGATAGTTTTTCCTTAGCTTTTTCTATTATCTTGTCTTGAATATGCTGTTGTGTGCTTTGTCCCGTCAGCACTTTGAGCAACCCACTTAAATAACCGGGTGAAATATTTAGTGCTTCAGCTACATATTGAACAGTCGGCAGTCCCTTTATGGCTAAATCATCATTTTTAAAATAGTCTTCAAGGATTTGTTCCATTCGGTCCAGAGTTTTGTGGTTTGTTATTTTTCTCGTGATAAACTGCCGCTGATAAAACCTTTCTGAATAATTGAGCAAAGTTTCAATTTGAGAAATGATAATATTCTGACTGAATTTGTCAATATTGGAATGGTATTCCTGTTGGATATTCTGAATGATGTTATTAACCATGCTTTCTTCCTTTTCAGAAAGAAATAGTGCTTCATTCGCTGTGTAGTTAAAATACTCGTATTGCTTTATGGACCTGGCTAAAGGCGTATTCCAAAAAAAGTCAGGATGAACAAACAAAATCCAGCCGGAATGACCTGCCGGAGTATCTTGATCTATATCGACTCTTATGACCTGATGTGGAGCGGTAAAGAACATTACACCTTCGTCAAAGTCATATTTTTGCTGACCATACATCATTTTAAATTTCATGTTCCGTTTGATCGCTATGGAGTAACATTCAAACATGATACTTGCCGGAACGTCTCCGGGATTGATCTTTGAATAATCTACCACACTAATCAAAGGGTGCTCTGGCTGCGGCAACCCCCACAGTCTATGAAACTCAGCGATCGATTTTACCCTGACCGGGCTTGAGGCCTTCATAAAGTAAAATTAGGTTTTATATTGCTATGTTAAAAGGTTATGACAGCCCTGCCTTTGGTCCGGCTTCCTTTTTCAACCCTGGTAATTGCTTCAATAGCCTCAGCAAAACTTGTTTCCGAACCAATTACCGATCTTAATTTTCCCTGGGCAGCTAAATAAGCAATCTCCGGAAGTTTTTGGGTTGCCATTGTCGCAAAAACAAGTTTGTATCTTCTTGATATCATTCCCCGGATCATCCGCTTCGGTGTTGGATTAATATCGATAAACCTTCCTTTAGGTTTAAGCATCGTGAGCCCTCGGCCCACATTCATAGCTCCGGCTGTATCAAAGATTAAGTCAAATGGTTCCTCACCCTTTAAATATCCTTCATCGTGGTAATTGAATACCTGACTTACACCGTTAAGCCTGGCGTCTTCCATAGACGCCTGGCCGCATGTACCTACCACATAGGCTCCATTGGCAACCGCCAGTTGCACCGCCATTGAACCTACCGCACCGGTGCAGCCATTGATAAATACGCGTGAATTGCGCGAAATCTCTCCCTTGCCAAAAAGTGCGGCCCAGGAGGTAGTACAAGGAATGGGAAGGCATGCTGCTTCCGAAAACGATATATGCGCAGGCTTCTTTGTCAGATAGCGAGACTTAGTGACGAGCCTTTCAGCAAATGCCCCCGGGTTCTTCACATCCATCGTTCCAAACACTTCATCACCGATTTGCAGATCTTGCTCATTTTCTCCCAATGAAAGAACGGTGCCTGAAAAATCATTTCCTATGCCTTTAGGAAATTTGCGTCCCATAAACAGTTTCATGGAGCCTTGTCGTTGTTTCCAGTCCAACGGATTGATAGCCGCTGCCCTGACCTGCACCATTACTTCATCTCCTTTCAATTTTGGCAATTCATATTCGCCCATATACATTTGTGAGGGCTCCCCGTAACGATTAAACTGAATTCTTTTGATTTTCATTTTTCTGGCTTTATTTGATAACAAAGGTCAGAAATAGTAAAAAGACGGAAGTAGCTAAATCTGCTTTTGTTGTAGCCAAATATGCGGCTGAGTACATGTAACAGGTTATACCTGCCCCAAATCAATTAGATTAGTTACGCGCATCAGAGGTTACTGCACTTTTTGCGTCAGGGCTTGTGTGGTGTAAGCAGAAAAGACCCCAAGAGCATCGTCACCTGTTATGTTATTTGGCGGGTTGGAAGGTGTTGTTCCTCCACCAGGGCCTCCATCTGTGATTTGTGACAGGGTATAGAAATAGGTGTAGGCGGCCAGATCAATGCATCGCATTTCCACTTTAACGGTATCGCCTGATTCAATTTCTGCATCCGGGCTAAAAATTGGCCGTTTATTTACCAGTCCATTTCCTATTATGTCATTATCCACCAGATAGGAGTCCTCCGCTTCACCATTGATTGTGAGTAGAAAGCGATAGTTATTTCCAGAAGTGGCCGGATCTTTGAAAATCGGTAATACAGAATAAAAATCTTCTCCACCAGGGGTAGACAGAGGCTCAAATTTCAATGAGTCCAGGTTAACTTTAAGAGGCATTGTTGATGTTGCAAAATAATTTTTTTGTAGGGCAGCTATGCTTAGAAAGTAGGTATTACCAGGTGTGCCCACTATTTTACTGGTTTGATATACTCCCGCTGATGCTTCGGTTAGCGTATCGGTCGTCCCCTGGTCGTCTGAAATGATCACCATTGCATCTGTAATAGGCGGATAGTCATTGGCATCATTGAAGTTGACAGATCTTGTAATTCTGACATAATAAGGACCGGGGGTATCAGTGATACTTCCGTCAATTACAACCTGAGAGTCGGATGAATTGAGGTCAATGCTGATTTCCTTTTCGCATGATGATAGCATTGCTACTGCTATTATGATTGCAACTATTGATTTCATATGCATGGTGTTTATTTTTTTAGCGGTGATACGGAACCCCGGTGAGGTTAAAATTTAAAATTATAGGTGACTGACGGGACCCAACGGAAGAGGGCCGTCTGCAATGCCCTTGTACGTGTAGGGTCATCGGGGTGATCTTCAAAAGTTATAGTGTAAGCATTCTGCCTTCCATAAACATTGTATAAGCTGAAATTCCATGATGATTCAAATTTCTTGTTCTTATGCGGCCTGGTATAGGTAGCGCCAAAATCCATACGGTGATAAGCCGGCATTCGGTACCCGTTGCGTTCTGTATAGTAGAACACTGTATTACCCTCTACATTGTATTTGCCGCTGGGAAAGGTTACGGCATTGCCTGTATTGTATACAAAAAGTGCCGATAACGTCCAACGCTTAGAAAGTTCATACATGGTAACTACAGACAGATCATGTGTTCTGTCCTGGCGGGCCGGATACCAGTTATTATCATTGATACCATCAATTTTACGTTCGGTGCGTGAGAGTGTGTAGCCAATCCATCCCGTGAGTGTACCTGCCGTTTTTTTAATTAAAAATTCAGCTCCATAGGCCCTTCCTGTACCATAGAGCAGTTCTCGTTCTACGTCAGTCGTTGATGTGATATCTGCACCGTTTCTGTAATCCACCTGGTTTTGCAAGTCTTTGTAATAGCCTTCCATGCTCATCTGGTATTTGTTATCATCAAAATTACGGAAGTAACCTATGCTGATCTGGTCACTTATTTCAGGTTTTATGTTGTATGAGTTGCCAATCCACTGATCCGTAGGGCTTGTGCTGGTGCTATTGCTCAATAAGTGTAAGTGCTGTGTATTCCGTGCATAGCCGACTTTGATGCTGCTGACCTTATTTAACAGATAGCTAAACTGCAAACGAGGTTCAAAGTTATAATATGTTTTTCCGATCTCGTCCGAAGCTAAAACTACGCTGTCTGTTAAAACGCCCTGGTCATATCTGTAATAAGTATCACCCCCGAGTATACTGTAAAAGGAGAGCCTCAGGCCGTAGTCCATGGTAAAGCGGCTGCTGAATTTGCTGGAATTACTTATAAAAATAGAATTTTCTAAGGATGACCGGCTTTGCTGCTCTTCCTGAACCAAACTATCCCCTTCAAAACGGGTCGGTGTAATGGTGTGATAAATACTATTGAAACCAAACTGTAGGTTGTTTTTTGAATTCAGGAAATATTGAAACTCCTGTTTAAGGTTCCAGTCCTCAATATTGGAATTTATATTAAAGTCAGAGCCATCACTGTTCAGTTCAATATTGGAATCGTAATCACTGTAGATTATGGATGTATTGGAAAACAATTTTGGAGAGATCAAACTGTTCCAGCGTATGGTACCTGTTGTATTTCCCCAGTCGATGCCGAAGTTATCTCCAAACCCAAGAACATCCTTGCCGAAGTAGCCGGATACAAAGATCCTGTTTTTATCATTGACCCATATGTTTGCCTTTGCATTCAGGTCGTAGAAGTATAGTGAATTGTCTTCAAAATCTTCACTGGCCTGAAGAAACAGATCAGCATAGGTTCTTCTTCCGGATACGATAAACGAAGATTTACCTTTTTGTATAGGGCCTTCTATACTAAGGCGGCTGCTGATTAGACCTAACCCTCCGGCCACACTATACTTTTGGTTATTGCCTTCCTTCATTTTCACATCCAATACCGAGGAAAGACGACCGCCGTATTGTGCAGGGCTGTTACCTTTTATAATGGTAACATCTTTTAAAGCATCACTATTGAATGTACTGAAAAAACCGAGCAAATGTGATGCATTGTAAACCGGAGCCTCATCCAACAAAATCAAATTCTGGTCGGCAGAGCCTCCTCTCACAAAAAAACCACTATTCCCTTCTCCTGCCGATTTGACGCCCGGCATCAATTGAATGGTCTTTAATATGTCTCTTTCACCAAACACAACCGGTATTTTCTCTACTTCCTTAACATCTATCTTATCTACACCAATGTCCGTATTTCTTATATTGTCATCTTTCTTTTCAGCGGTTATTACCACTTCAGAGAGCTCGGTTGTGATCTCTGAGAGGTCACGGTCAATTTTAATGTTCTTGTTGAGTATTACAAAAGCCGTATCGGATTCATATCCGATAAAACTATACACTATATGGTATTCTCCTTCAGGCAATGTAAGAGAATAAAAGCCATAAGCATTGCAGGAGGCACCTGCTTTCAACTCCTGCACGTATATGGAAACTCCTATCATTGTTTCACCTGTTGCTACGTCTTTGATGGTTCCGCTGATGGTGTGTTTTTGTTGGGCGAGTATAATATTTCCGCTTAACAGGAAAATAAAATTGGCAAGAATTATATGTTTCATGTTCCTTAATTATGTGTTTTCAGCAGTCACATAGAGCCTTCATTTACTAATTATTGCCTGGTGTGATACTACCTTTGTATTAATGACACAAAAGTGAAATCATAAAAGAAGATGCGGAAATTTACACGATGAAGTCAGGGAAACAGGCGAAGAAATTGATCTGAAGCCAATTTGAGAAACCTTCGTCACTCTCAAACTGTGTCGAACAAAAAAAGCCTGAGGTCACACCTCAGACTCCATAGATACCATGTATAGTGGTTATGCTTAATGATTGTTATAGTTTTTCAAAGCCGGTCATTTTACTCAAGGCCTTTCTTGTCAGGGTTCCAAAATGGTTTGACTTTGATTTGCTTTGTACCCCAGTTTAACTCCTTTAAGAAATATCTGTTTAGCGCTGTACACACTCTGCTATCCCCGGCTATATAGACCATCTTTTTGCCCTTCATTTTAGGTATGAGCTCATTGACTTGAGTGATGATTTTGATAATAGGATTCTGGGGCATTTGATAAAAGTCCAAAGGCTGCCTCCCGTCAATATCAGCAAACAGTTCACTTAATTGCTGACTATAGACTATGCTTTCGACTTGCTTATTCTCTGGCAAATTTCGCCTGATCATATACAGGTGTGATAATGCTGACAGGTCTCCGATCATTAAATAACTATCAGCGCTGCTGTCGACAAGGAACTTTCCTTTTTTCCATGCGAAATGAACGCTGTCCCCTTCCCGTTGCCGGGCGGCCCAGCCGGCACCTGCGCCCTGGCTGTGAGTGGCTATGGCGATATCCATTGTCCCGCTGGTTTGGTCTATATTCCACACTGAGTAGCTTCTTACAGCGTCTTCTCGCTGAAGACTGTCCTCAGTAATACCTATTACAATCCTTAAAAAGTACCCCGGAACAAAATTTATGCTTTTTACAGCTTCACTTTGTATGCTAATCTTATAGACCGAATCTGATATTTTCTCATTGCCTGAAACCCTGCCTTCCTTCAGGATTTGTTTCAGAATAGTTTTTATTAATCCCATTGTGTTAATGTGGTGTCCTTAAATGAAGGAATTAGTGAGGAAATTTATTTTATTTCCGGGGCCACTTGGTATACCCTGGTTTCGCCTTCCTGAAGAGTAATAAAACTGTCTTGGGAAAGCATCTCTTTCTCCAAAGCTTCTGCAAGATCTCGCTGAGGCTGATCAATAGCTTCCGAGGAAAGTTGAAAGGTGCCAAAATGCATACCTATACCTTGTTTAGCCCCTAAATCTTTGTGGGCTATTACAGCCTCAGCCGGATCCATATGTATGGCCTTCATAAATGAACGCGGAGCATAGGCTCCAATCCCAAGAATGGCAAACTCGGGTGCCCCCAGGCGTTCCTTTATGTCTGCAAAGTGTGTGGAATAGCCACCGTCACCTCCAAAATAGATACTGCGCTCTCGGTGGAGTATAAAAAAGCTCCCCCAAAGGCTTTCGTCCTTATCAAAAAGCCCTCGCGCAGAAGAATGCTGGCTCGGGGTAAATGTAATGCATGTTTCGGAATTGACCTGTACGCTCTCCCACCAGTCAAGTTCCTTAACATTTTTAATCCCTATGGACTTAATCAGGTCTTTATCACCAACCGGAACAATTACCTTTGGAGAGAACCGTTCGTCAAGCTGCTTTAATGTTTCCGTATCCAGGTGATCATAGTGATTGTGACTTATCAATACTATATCAATATGGGGAAGGCTATCTATTTCAACACCCGGCTTCCTGACTCTTTTAGGACCAAACCAACTGACTGGGCTTGCTCTTTTTGACCATACCGGATCGGTGAGTATATTCAAATCAGCCGTTTGGATCAAAAAAGAGGCATGGTTCACAAAGGTCAGTGCAATATCATCAGGCTTCAGGTCTTCATTGAGTGAAGGAACTCCTTTATTCTCTAAATTTTCCGGCCACTCTTCTCTGCCTTCTTTCATCATCTGAAATATATCTGATATGCCCGGAGAAAACTGCTTGTCAAGAGTAGGGTTAAAATACTTTTTCCCATTATAGTGATCCGAAACTTTTCTCTCCATACCTGAATCCGAACCACTGAGCTGAAGCGCTCCAAAGCCAAACAGCAATCCTAGCGCGAGAAACAATCCTATACCTATTGTCATAAACTTTTTCATGTCTTGTTCTTAACCGATATAAAGATGAAAAAGGATGAGAGCATGAACCAATTAAAGCGATGAAGTAAGAAAAGTCAGCGAAGAAGCCGCTTGATTGGCGCAAACCATATGCACATCACAACAGGTTTTGCATGTCAGCCAAGGTTGGTTAGCTGCTCACTTTTTTCCCACAATTGCCTCCACAGCACTTCATTATCAACCTGCGCTCCACTTATCGGTACTTCTTTGCATTTGGAAAAATACTTACCGGTAACTCCGGTTATTTCCGGGTCGGTCGCCAGAAATACCGGCGTACGGGCAGCCTTTTCCGGCGTACCCGAAATCAGATGTACGAGTGTACGCATCCACCAGGGCTGTTCATTCATTATAGTGGTTTTAGCCAGACCGGGTTCCAGTATGTTGGCGGTTACTCCTGTGCCTGACAGTCTTTTTGCGAGCTCCCGGGAAAAGAGGATGAGAGCAAGTTTTGCCGGACCCAGCGCGCCGAAGGCAGAGTACTTGCCCTTTTCCATGTTCAGATCGTTAAGGTCTATTTTCGCACCGGGGATGAGATTTGCCACGGTTACAATCCTCGCGGGCGCAGATGCCCTGAGCCGACCGAGCAGGAGGTTAGTCAGGAGGAAGTGCGAAAGGTAATTGGTAGCAAACATCTTCTCTATGCCATCGACAGTCAGTTCACGCGTGGCAAGCATAACTGCAGCATTATTGATAAGCACATGGATCTCCGGATAATTTTGCAAGAGCTCAGCAGCGGCCCGGCGTACATCGGCCTGCACGGCAAGGTCAGCAATTACAATCTCCACCTTATCGTTGCCGCTCTCTCTGGTTATTTCGACCTGGGCCTGTTCCCCGCGTTCCCGCGAACGGGTGAGAATAACCACGGTGGCACCCTTTTTGGCCAGCGCCAGAGAGGTAGCACGACCAATGCCGCTACTCCCTCCGGTGATCACACATACCTTTCCGTGCATTTGATCCATAGTATTATGTTTTTTAGTTAATGTCTGCCATAAATGCACTTTTTTGCCACAGCATATCCTGGGCATTATGGTTTTGCGCCAGCTCTGAGGGGTCGGGGAAAATAGGTTCGCCCTTAACCAGGATCACATATATACGCCCTTCAGGAGGGGTGATTGCTCCCAGCGCTACTTCTGCCAGTGCTTCCCCGGATCGCTCGGGCGTACCCATAATGTATTCGGGACGGAACAGCCCTACAATGCGAAAAACAGTATGCATTAGGAATGTAACCATTACACGCATTATCAGAGAACTGTCACGCCCAAGTCTTGTACCCGGGGTAAGTCCGGGGCTATAGGCAATTACTTCAATTTGACGCTTTTTCACCTCATCCTACCTGGTGAAAGACAATGCCGTTAGCAGGTTGCAGAGCTTTGAAGCAGAATAAGCCCGTATACCGGAACCAAAACCATTCTTGTCAGGATGGGCCAGTCTATCCGGTTCGAGTGTTTTAGGTGCAAACCTGAATACCTTAGGGTCATGGGTTTCACTGGTTGTGATTACGAGCCGCCTGTGAACCGCCATGTAAGGGGCCAGCAAGCGTGCCAGCAGATAATGAGCCAGATGGTTGACCGCAAAGGTCAACTCATAGCCATCGACACTCTTTTTGTCATTAGTAGAAGTTTGCATGCCGGCATTGAGTACAAGGATATTAATTTGGGAATCACCAATCTTCTGTATTACCTCCCCGGCAAATTTCCGAACACTGTCCAGAGATGCCAGATCCAGCGGTACGACCTCGACATATTGAGGTTTTGCTTGTCCGCTTTCCCGGGCTCCGATTATGATCCGGGTATCGGGCTGAACAGCTATGTGCTCCAATGCATGTACACCAAGTCCTGATGTAGCTCCGGTCATGATTACGACACGCTGTGGTTTAGTATTGCCCATTCCTGGTGGTTGGTTTAATATATTATTTCCGTTTTCCATATTCATTTAAACTCTTCGCAGTTTATGGAGGCGTCAGTAAATCAACAGAGGCGTCTGACCAATAAACTGAGAAGATTTTGCCTGTGCCTGTATGAAATCGACTACATCCGCATGTGAAATTCTGCCTCGGTGGATACCCTTCACAAGTGCCTGTCACTAGCAGGCATACGCCTTGGGTCTCGAACCAGCACTATGACCTCATGACCATCAGCCAGAGCAGCTTTTACCAGCTCCAAACCAATGCCGCGAGTAGCTCCAATAATTGCTATTTTCATAAGATATATATGCTCTCAACGGTGTTCGGCTACTCGCATAGTAACCGTATCAAACCCTGAGTATTATTAATTAATACAATTTCGGACCTAAGAGAGACATAAAATAAATTAAAGCGATAAAGTCAGGGATATTAGCGAAGAAATCAGGTTTCAGGGTTCAAATGAGTAGGGAACATAAGAAAGGTTAGCTCTCAAAATTTCAGTTCTGCATGGTCACTAAAAAATCCAAAAGCCGTATAACGACCAAAACAGCTCTAAGAACAGATGCATATTTCCTTCGGCCCCTGAAATATTTAAAAGCACCAAGGCTCTGTAAGGCTCCTTAAAATTCCTGCTTATAGTTCCTGTTGAGACAGAAGCAAATTATCTAACTTATTCACAACGTTCCTCCAGAGGGCATCTTTCATATTTCTTCTAAAGAACCCGAAATGGCCTATATTTTTCAGCCCGAAATCGGACGGCTCTAACTTCGTAAAGCCAATTTCCTGATCGCTTTCAACGTGTTTCCAAAAAGCGTTGATGTTTTTTTCGTTAGAAATCGTATCGTCTGTTGTCCAATAAGTATGGATGGGTAGGTTATAATTTTTGAAATGTCCGCCGGGCACGGTTTTTCCGAAGAATTTTTTATCAAAAAAATAATCTTCCTTTTCCAGCCAGTCTCTCCACTCGTAAACCACATTTTTTGGCAGATTTTCCATCAGCCCAAATGGCTTTGCCTTTACGTATCCTGTAAACAAAACACTTACAGGAGCAAAAACATAAAAGTATAAATAAGCTTTCATCCGGTACGCCAACGGCATATTGGGATAGTAGCCTGAGGAAACTGCAAAATTGACTATACCTTTTACATGGTCCAGGTCTTCCATAAATCCGATCTGTTGTCCTCCTGCACTATGCGCAACAATAAAAAGTGGCAAACCGGAAAACCTCCGGCTTAAGAAAGTTTTGATAGCGGGCATATCTTTCGTCCCGTAGTCAGAAAAAGTAAAATCACATTTTCCCAAATTTTCCGCTGAAGAATTTCCACTACCCCGATAGTCCCAAAGACAACACACATAACCATTTGCTGCTAAGTAATTTAGAAATGAAAGATATACCTCTTTTTTGGTTCCGGTGCCACAATTGAATTGTACAACGGCTTTGGGAAACTCCGGAATAAGCAAAACTCCTCTTAATTTTACGGAATCACTGCACACCACCTCAAATTCTTCTTCTGATATCACCAATAGATGTTTTTTTTTACTAAAATTAGCCAGATCGTCTTATTTTTAAAAGTAGTCATATTTAATGGTCATAGAACAAAATATTAGACCAATGGGAAAAGGCAGAAAAAACAAAGATTTTAACCCCTATAACTGTGGGGTAACTCATTTTTTAAACCTAATTGGTGGAAAATGGAAAATCATCATTCTTTATGCTGTTAGCAAAGATTGTAATCGCTATAGTTCGTTACAGCGAATGATACCTGCTATTAGCAAACAAATGCTGGTAAATCAGTTAAGGGAATTAGAAGAGGATAAAATCATTGAACGCATTGTTTATGCCGAAATTCCACCAAGAGTAGAGTATAAGCTCACCCCCTATGGGAAATCGATGATTCCGGTTATTCAAACTATTAGGGAATGGGGTGATAATGACCTAAAGATGAAAACAGCCGGCAGCCAGGTGTAACTAACTCTTGGGGAATCTTTTGAAAAACTCTTCGAGATAAGTATTTCCGATAGGCACTTCCCTATCAGCAAGATGCACTGTTTTATTTCGGATTGATTGAATTTCATTTACCGGAACGATCGCCGACCGGTTAACTCGCACAAAATCCTGTTCGGGGAGCTTTTCGGCAATGCCCTTCATAGTCATTCGGGTCATTACTGTTTTCTGGTCTTTGATAAATATTTTGAGGTAGTCAGCCATTCCTTCAATAAAAAGAATGTCTGACAACGGGATTCGCACGAGACTGAAATCAGCGCGCACAAAAAGGTGCTTATCTTCGCTAAGGCCCGTGTTATGGATAAAATTGAAGTAATCTTTTGCCTTGTTTACTGCTTGTTCGAAACGCTTCTTGTTAATAGGCTTCAGAAGGTATTCAATAGCATTCAATTCGTAGCTCACGGCGGCATATTCGCTAAAGGCGGTGGTAAAGATAACCATAGTATTCTGTTGCAATGCCTTTACCAGGTTAATTCCGCTGATGCCCGGCATATGGATATCTACAAATAATAAGTCTGCAGGAAATTTTCGCAGGTGTTTCAGCGCTTTGTTAGGCTGTGTAAATGTCTTTTGCAACTCGATGAAATCAATCTGCCTGCAGAGGGTTTCGATCACTTTCAAAGCAAGAGGTTCATCATCTATGGCAATAGCTTTTATCATGCAAGATTAATACGTAGTGAAACCGAAAAATCCTTTTCGGTTTCTGTTATTGACAATAAATATTTTAAAGGATAGATCAATTGCAAACGACGCTTCGTGTTTTCGATCCCTAACCCACTTTGCTCTGTAGTTTCTTTTTGTATTTCTACCTTACGGTTGCTCACCGACAAATGCAATTCGCTTTCTTTCAGTGCAATTTCAATTTTTATATGACTGCGCTGCTCCGCATTTACTCCATGCTTAAAAGCGTTTTCTATAAATGGTATTAGCAGCATGGGAGCAAGCTGGTAAGTTGAGAAGTTTCCATTGAATGTATAATCCAATTTCACCCTTCTGTCCAGTCTGATTTTCTGTAGTTCAATATAATTACTGATATAACACACTTCTTCTTCCAGCAATACAAAATCCTTTTGTGTTTCCCTCATGGTATACCTCATCATCTCAGAAAGCTTATCCACCATATCCGCTGCCTTTGGTGAAGTGTCAATGGCGGTTGCGTAAATATTATTTAACGTATTAAATAAAAAATGAGGATTTATCTGAGATTTGAGAGATGCTATCTGTGCTGTAAATTTTTCTCCCTCTGTTTCTTTAAGGCGATTGTTGACTGCCAGTAAAGTTGATGTTACAATTGAAATGACCAACATTAACAAGGCATTGATCTTAATTACAGGTTGAATTTTTTCAATCAAAGGACTGATATCGGCTAATTTATGCGGGTTAAAACCAGAAAGCGAATTAACTACCCCTGAAAACAAAAATGTCGCAAGAATGGCCAGTAAAAGAAGTGAGAAATATTGCCAGTATTTCTTTTTAAAAAGATACCTGGGAATAAGTAAGAAATAATTGAAATAAAATATAGTAATCAAAACGGCACTAAGCACCAACAACGGAATTCGGGAAATCTCAGCCGGAACAGGGGCAATTGACTGGTATACCTGGCGGGTCAAAAGATACGGAACCAACAAAAGCAGGCACCAACCGATAATGTGTATTTTTATGGTTAAAAGACTGTTCTTCACTTTAGTTTAATTAGACCACAAAGCAAGGATGATATGTGGATGTTACTAAATAAATGCGAAGTAATGAATGATTTTGTAGAGAAAATAAAGCAGGCTGGTGCAACACCCCAAATAAAATAAGTTTTTTTCCTCCTGTTTCCATCGGCAACCCGGGATAAAGCCCCCATGCTTAGGCTGAGGTTGTCATTTTTATTGAACTCTCAGATATTTAGATAGTTATTTTCCTTTTGCAAAGCTTTTTCAGAAAAAAGAAAACCCTTAATCGCCCGTTTTATTCATTCTTGCAACACTTAAAGATGTAGCCGGTACGAGTAATTTCTCTGAAAGTTTGCCTTTCACTTCACTACCCCATAAGTAAGGTGCTTGCTACTCTCTCAACATTTTAATGCAAAACAAGGTGCTCGTTTTTTCTCAAAAGAAGGCAGCACCACTAACTATGAACATATGGACAATAAAAATTAATGACCTTTTTTTAACTGTCTTGGTGGCAAGGGCGGACAGTATTTTCGGCTACCGCTCAGTAATATTTTTAATAAAATCAACCAAAACAAATTTGATGAAACGAATACTATACTTAATACTTCCAATACTCTTTTTAACCGTTGGAAATATCTATAGTCAGGATGTTTGCGCTCCTGTAGGCTGGGCAACGCAAAGTATGAATGTAACAGGAGGTGGGGATGCAATCCCTGTAGTTGTTGAAAATTACAATGAGCTCAAAAATGCACTTAAATCTTCTTCTGTAAAAGTTGTACATATTTCAGGTACGATAACCATTCCACCGGCAGGGCTGATCTATTTCCAGGACCAGGCTGACAAAACAATTTTTGGACTACCTGGCTCTAAGCTGGTCTCTACTGACAGAACATCCGCCGGTTCGGGAATACTTATTGTAAAAAGGTGCAATAATGTGATCATCCGAAATCTAACTTTTGAAGGCCCGGGAGCTTATGATGTGGATGGTTATGACAATCTGCTAATTAGCAAGTGTACCAATGTGTGGGTAGATCATTGCTCTTTCTATGATGGTGTAGATGGGAACTTTGACATTAACAACGGATCAGATCTGATATCTGTAACATGGTGTAAATTTGGATACAATAAAGATCCGCTAGCTGGTGGTTCCGGAGGATCCAATGACCACAGGTTCACTAACCTGATAGGGTCAAGCGATGCTGCTACAGGAGACAGAGGTAAGCTCCGCATCACCTTTCAAAACTGCTGGTGGGCACCAGGTTGCAAGGCACGTATGCCCAGAGTACGATTTGGACAGGTACACATTGTAAACAATTACTTTAACAGCACCGCATCAGCCAGCTGCATACAGGCAGGTAGTGAAGCTAACCTGTTAATTGAAGGTAATGTCTTCGAAAATGTAAAGAACCCTGTTGACCTCATGGACAACCGTTTTACCGCAGTTACGGTTAGAAACAACCAATTTACCGGCTCTACATCAGGCTCCAACACAGGCAGCGGCACGGCATTTACTCCTCCGTATGCTCTGGAAGTGGCTGAACCAGGTACCATAGTCGCCCCTATTACCTCATGCGCGGGAGCTACATTACCTGGTCCCGGGGAGTGCTCTTCTTGTAGTACCTCCCAGGGTGATAGCAACGCAAGTACAGGGTTAGTCTCTTCATTGGTAAAACATGGAAGCGGTTCATCTTCTCAAACCATCAATTTAGGAGAGAGCATCGTAAGCTTTTACTATGACTGGTCCGATGCCAGCACTGTATCTGTAACAGGCATGCCGGCGGGTATTCAGGTTGATATTGACAACAATGCCCGGCAGGTTGTATTTAGCGGTACACCTACTAAATCAGGTGTCTTTGCTTACACAGTTGCCACTGTAGGCGGAAACACTGAGGCTGTTAAAAACGGGACTTTTACGGTAAATGCCAACAGTATGCAATCACGACTTGGTGGAAGCTCTACCAGTGCGAATGAGGCTAATATGCCCGAATTAGAAAACCTGTCCCTGAAGGTTTACCCTAACCCAGTGGAAAACACACTGACTATCGAAGGTAAATTTGAAGGGAACTGGATCTTATTTGACATGCAAAACAGGAAGGTGATAGAAGGAAGCCAATCTACCGTACAATTGGAAGGAATGAAGCAGGGTATATATATCCTGAAAGTGGAAGAGAATATGATCAGAATAATAAAGAATAACTGATCCGGCATCTGATCTTTGAATTGAAAACAACCTTCGCGCAGGCGGGGGTTGTTTTGTTTTATATAAATCGTCCTTTCATATCCCAAGTAATTCACTATTTACCATCAAGCTGAGACTCTTGCGGCCAGTACTTCCTAATGCAGCTCACATACAAATTACCTGACAATTAGACGGTTAATACTTTTTGCAAAGCTTTTTCAGGAAAAAGCAAATTGAGAAACCCTAATTTTTCCATAATTGAATTTCAGACCGGCAATAAAAATAAATTCTTAACAATGAGGCTGCCATGCAGTGTCGCAAACTAATCTACTTATGTAACAGAAACCTATTTCATTACCCTTAACCTAAATCCATTTTTAAATTTTAACCTAATCCAATGATGAAGAAAATCTATTATCTAATTTTTCTGGTCGTTATTATTACAACCAGCACAGTATTTAGCCAGGATCTTTGTTCTCCTGTGGGATGGGCCACTCAGAGTGGCTCCATAACAGGTGGCGGAAATGCCACTCCGGTAGTTGTGGACAGTTACGACGAATTAAGAGATGCGCTTAAGTCATCATCTGTAAAAGTGATCCATGTATCAGGCACCATCAATATTCCATCAGGAGGCCGGGTCTACTTTCAGGATCAATCAGACAAAACGATCTTCGGTTTACCGGGGTCCAGGTTGGTTTCAGCAGATAAAACCTCAAGTGGCTCAGGAATCCTGATCGTGAAAAGATGCACCAATGTGATCATCAGAAACATGACCTTTGAAGGCCCTGGAGCTTATGATGTGGATGGCTATGATAATTTACTGGTTACCAACAGCACCAAAGTCTGGGTTGACCACTGTGAATTTTATGACGGGCTGGATGGTAATTTTGACATTAATGACCAGGCAGACCTGGTATCTGTCACCTGGTGTAAATTTGGTTATAAGAAAGCGCCCCAAAGTGGAGGTTCAGGAGGGTCTGACGACCACAGGTTTACAAATCTGATTGGCTCCGGTGATGGTGCCACTAACGACAGAAGCAAACTCCGGGTAACTTTTAAGAATTGCTGGTGGGCTGAAGGTTGTAAGGCACGTATGCCAAGAATCCGGTTTGGCAAAGTACATATCGTAAACAACTACTTCAACAGCACCGCTTCAACCTACTGCATACAGGCCGGGTTTGAGTCTAATATTCTGATCGAGGGCAATGTTTTTGAAAATGTAAAAAACCCAATAGATCTGATGAATAATACCTTCACTGCCGTGACGGAGAGGAATAACCTTTTTACCGGAAGCACATCAGGAAGTAGATCAGGGAGTGGTGTTGCATTTACACCTCCATACCAGTTAGATGTAGCCAACCCAAATACTATTGTGGGTCCGATCACATCATGTGCAGGAGCAACTCTTCCTGGTCCGGGAGAGTGCTCTTCCTGTGGTGGCGGAGCAGGCTGTACACCTACAGCCATCACTCCATACACTCAGATCAATGGCGGGAGCTGGAATGTAACAGCAACTGCGACAGTTGATGCCGGTAACACTGTAAAATTCGGTCCTCAGCCTATTGGCGGATCGTGGAAATGGAGCGGCCCTAATGGTTTTTCTGCCACCAGCAGAGAAGTAACGATCAGTAGCATCCAGTCGGGTAGCGCAGGAAACTACGTAGCTACCTATACCAATAGTGAAGGATGCAAAAGCACGCAGACATTCAAAATTACCCTTAACTGTACACCAACCTCCATCACACCATATGCACAGATCAATGGGGGAAGCTGGAATGTGACCTCCTCGGCAACTGTAAATGTTGGTGGCAGCGTCAAGTTCGGTCCCCAGCCTATAAGCAGTGGCTGGAGTTGGAGTGGTCCGAATGGTTTCTCGGCGTCCACTCGTGAGATAACTCTTAGTAATGTGCAAACCAGCGCTGCCGGAAACTATGTTGCTACCTTTAACAATAGTAGCGGTTGTAAAAGCTATCAAACCTTTACCGTAACGGTCAATGCTTCTGATCCCGCCGTTTTGGAAAAACATGGATCCGGTTCATCATCACAAACAGTTAGCTTAAGGCAAAATATTGTTAGTTTTTACTATGACTGGTTCAATGCCACTTCTGTCAACGTCAGCGGTGTTCCTCAGGGTATTCAGGTTGCTATTGATAACTCAGCCCGGACAGTTTCTTTTAGCGGAGCACCTACCCAGACGGGTACGTTCAACTATACCATCACAACAGTGGGTGGCTCTCCTAATGCCTCCAAAGGTGGGACGTTTGCGGTAAATACAACTTCCGCAGCAAGGTTAGCAGGCGAATCAAGTATGAAAGACGACACAGATAACAGCCTGAATAATCAGGTTTTGGAAGTATACCCTAACCCATTTGAGCAGATTACCACCTTTAAATTCAGACTGGCGCAAAAGGGATCGGTTTCTCTCGATATCTACAGCGCTACCGGCACCCATATAGCAGAAGTAGTCAATGCCACTTTTGAGGCAGGGGAGCATGAGGTGGCCTTTAAAAGAGACGCACTTGAATCAGGAATTTATATCTATGTGCTGGAATCGGAACAGAACACTTTACGTAAAAGATTGGTAATAGAATAGTATCTCTTTACCAGAAATAAAAAAGAGGTTTTAAAGTAACCTCTTTTTTTACAATCTTCCGTAATCTATTTTTTTACTTTTCAAAACCACTGTTAGGACCAACCGATACTCTGTAACTATATCAAACCTGACTTTCGGATGTTTCAAGGTTTTCCCACAACTACTTAGCTGCTTCAGATCTTAAGAAAACTACCATGGACTAACCAAATTTTCCCGGGCAAAATAAATGTGATTTAAGTTAATGATGCCAATCTTAGCTTTATAGTTTCTTACACCTGTTCAATTCTATAAGCATCTTTCTTGAGTCAATTTATGGTGGCCTAACGCCATTTCAAATTTTCGGTCATTGCATTCTAAGATTTATTTTTATAGTTGATCGTGCCATACTTCCCTTTATAGAAGTCGTTATAAGCTTGAGAAATTTCATGCTCCGTATTCATTACAAAGGGCCCCATAGCAACAATGGGTTCATCATAGTGTTCCCCGCCAAAGAGTAGAATGTCTAATACATCTTTTGATGTATTTTTGATTTCTATTTCTCCTTCATTCCTGTCAAACTCTACAAATTCACCTGCAAGATACTCCGCATCATTAATTTTCGCATTCTGAGCAGGAAGAAAAGCCGCCACCTCGGTTTTTTCAGTAAAAGAAACGGAAACCCGCTTATCGGGTTCAAGATGAATGTGATAAAGGAACTGCTCTGAATAGTTCGGAATCCCGGATTTCAGATCCTCATAGCTCCCAACAATTACCTTAAGCCAACCGCTATCATCAGGCAGTTGTTTCAGTGGAACTTTAGCAGCCTGAATATCCATATATTCAGGTTTTTCTGTTTTAATTTTTGAAGGCAGGTTTATCCAAAACTGAAATCCGTGCAGGTAAGGGTTAGCTGTTTGAGAATCCGGATTAGCCGTTTCATCATGAATAATCCCGCTTCCTGCTTTCATCCATTGTATTCCTCCAGAACGCACCTTAGCATGATTCCCTGCACTATCATAATGCTCACCTTCTCCGCTGAGAATATAAGTAAGGGTTGCAATTCCTCTGTGAGGGTGTGCACCAGTTCCTGCTTTCATTTTTTTGGTTAGCATTTGAGGCCCCATGTGATCAAGAAAAACAAAGGGGCCTACTGCGTTAGCATAACGATTAGGCAGAATACGATGAATGGCAATATCACCAATATCTGCCCGATTTCCTTTTCCTGAAAAACTAATTTTCTTTTTCATGTCAGTTAGTCATTTAATCTAATACACATGTAATAGTAATATCCACTTCGTCCCCCACCATGAATGTTCCCGTTTCCTCACCAATTTTGTAATCCAGTCTTTTCACTTTCAAGGTTCCCGTTAACTGACTTCCTGATACAGCAAATGGTATTGTAACATCCTTTACAACGCCGTGCATTGTTAACTTACCTTTAACCTCATAGCCATGACCTGACCTCGTGATCAGTGTCGACTGAAAGCATATTTTGGGATACTTCTCTGCATTAAAAAAATCTGCTGTCAGCAAATGTGCGTCCCTTTTTTTATTGCCTGTATTTACTGTGGATGCATCGATACACACATCAAAATCTGAAAGTTTAAGATTATCGGGGTCAAATTTTATCGTGCCGCTCATTCCTTTAAATGTGCCCTCCACTGCATTGATTTTCATATTACTGATTTCAAAATTGACTATGGAATTATCTGTATTGATACTTTGTGCTGTTAATTGAAAAACAGATAAAAGGAAGAGGCCATGTATGATTACTTTTAACATAAACTTTGTTATTTAATTGATCATTATTTTATTTAACCATGGGTAAATACTTCTCTCGGTTTTCGATGATTACCCAAGCATTAATAAAGAACAATACTAGTCCCATACCAACTCCTGCTACGTCATGGGTCAGGTGATGGATCACAATGCCTGCCATTACAGGCAGCAGTACAATGGCACCTAAGGCTCTTGTTTTGGGGATTGCAATCAGGACACCTCCTACAATTTCTACAAGCGCAACCAGGGGCATCAGCCATTTAACAGTCAGTAGCGCACCAAATATGGCCATCATTTGCTCAGGCATTTCCGGCATAGGCATGTAGTTAAAGAATTTGTTTAATCCGGAATTGACCATCATCAGCCCAAACAGGATGCTTAATACTAAAATGATTTTGTTTTTCATGTCTTTGTGTTTTTAAAAGTGAAACGATTGAAAATAACAACACAAAGTTGGGGTGACATCAGCATTCAAAGCGATGACAAATGCTAAAAAAAACTGTTGACAAATGTCAATGAAAAAGGATCTGGCAGGGTATTACTTCTTTACTGCTTTACTACGAACACGGCTTAGTGTTTCTTTTGTAATGCCCAAATAGGAGGCGATGATATGTTGTGGAAATCGCTGTATAAATTCCGGATATGTTTTGGATAGCTCATCATACCGTTCCTCAACAGAAAGGCTGATTGTTGCATTTACGCGTTTTTGCAGAGCAAAAGCATGGTTGTCGTCAAGGCGGTTTTTTGTCTCAATAAAGGCTGGGAGCTCATTCAGGGTTGACAAGTCTGCCTGTGTGGCAATCAGCAAATCAGTTTCTTCCCAGGCATCTATGTAATATAATGACGGTGTAAGCATGGTAAAGCTTTCTCTATCACCGGCCCACCAATTTTCTATTGACAGACGAATAATATGTTCGTTCCCTCTGTCATCCACACTATACTGCCTCAAAGCTCCTTTTACAACAAACCCAAGGTATTTACATACTTCACCCTGCTGCAAAAAATATTGTCGCTTTCTCAATTTCTTAGGTAAAAAAATGCTCTTTATCCGCTCAATTTCGCTGTCATTGAGTGGAGTTGTTGAGTAGTTGTTAATATATGAAACTAGTTGATTATACATTTTGGTAACCAGATATCTACTGCCTTCTCTTGCTGCACCATTAAGTGTACAATTCAGCAGTTAGGCTCACAAATTTGCCTGGTACCGGAATGATTCATACATATAAAGTGTGCCTGTACAGACATCGAAGATACCAAATTATTTAGAGGGTGAAAATCTCTTGCCTGCAAGATTATTTGATTCGTTTCTTAGACCATCTATTTTTTATTAAGTAAAGTATACCAGCTCGCAAAAGACTTCGCAAGCTGGTATTTGAAGTTGTAGCGGACCGACCTTCCATTGCAGTAATGCAACCCTTCAGATAGGGAGGCTCCGGAAACTTAGTAAAGCCGATATTCAAACCACTAACAAATAATTACCACTACTCTATCATACTATATACAGCATCCCCTACCTGCCGTTCATTTTTGTAATCATATCCCAACAAGGCTGCTGCTGTTTTGGCAAATTGGTTTTGATAGTATTGCCCTGATTTCACTACTCCCAAGGCAGGGGTGTCCGGGCCAATGATCGCAAACCATATCTGGTCAGCACCTTCTATATCAGTACCGTGCGACTTCCAGGTTTCTTTGGGTACTGTGCCCCGGCCATGGTCAGTGGTGATCAGAAAGGTGGTTTTGTTCTTGTACTGCGGGTGATGCTGCACATAATCCCAAAGCTCTTTAATAAACTGATCTGTTTGGTGTGCTGACTTTAAGTACGCCTGATAGTTACCATTATGGGCAAAATCATCCGTTTCCCCGTAGGCGATATAAACTACCCTGGGTTGATTTTTCTGAATGTACTCCTTGGCAAAATGATGTGTAAAGGCATCAAGCCGTACACCGCCCCATGGGCTGGGAATTTCCTTCTGAAGCTGGTTCAAAAATTTCTCCCGTTCTGTTAAATCCTTACCGGTGGCAGACTCAAAGCCTGCATTTACCGGTACACCGCTCCTTTCCTCATTGATGATATAAGGGAAAACATCCCATGAGCCAAAGGCTGCAACTTTTCCTTTCAGTCCCTTTTGTCCGTTAAAGAATTCCAGCACGGTTTTGTTTGGGTTAGGTATTTTTTTGTTGCTGTTGATGTTTTTATCATCAGCAAAGCCACAAAGTATCTCATTGTATCCCGGATATGAAAACCACATGCCGTTGGAGCAATTCACTTTACTCCCCAGGTTACGGTCGCCGTAAAGCTGGCCTTCACTGGCCAGAGTGCTCCAGAAAAATGGCATGAGTGCCTGTCTTCTTTCTGTAGCTGTATTTTTCCAAAACAGCTTCTTCAACTCTTCAGGATTATCTACATATTCTTTGTCACCGATAAGGCTTGAATCCGCTCCGGTGTAAAGCTCCTGCCAACGTAATCCATCTAATGTAATAATGATTAAGTTCTCAGTTTTGCGCTGGCCAAACACCATCCCTATAACCATCAACAAACAGAGTGTAATAGTGAATCTTTTCATACAGTTTTTTAGAGTTTAGTCTTGAGTTATGAGTATTGAGTACCCTACTTAGGGGTAAAGGTATTATAGCCTGACAGGCTTTTTCAGCCTGTCAGGCGTTTTTTTAGTCTACATCCCACCACACTCTTGTGGTGATGAGATCAGCACCTTGTCTTTTAATTGCTGCCTCATAGGCTTCAGCATTCAGTGCCTGGGCATCCGATGGGTACTGAAACCTTACCGGAACCGTATTGATCACTGCTCCGGGACCCGGGGTAATTTCAGGGTATCCTGTCCTTCTCCAGTCAAACCATGCTTCCATGCCGTTAAAGAACAGCGCAATCCACTTTTGTACACCGATTTTCCGCAACTTCTCCTGTTGCGTACCGGTGTAAGCCACATCAGCCTGGGCATAGTAGCCGGCCTCCGGCTGAACTACCGCGGCAAGTTCTGTAAAACCTCCTGCCTGCAATCTGGATTCGTAGTAATCAAAAGTAGAAGAAATACCTTCCATATAATAATCCTCTGCAGTACCGGCAGAAATAAACCCTCTCTCGCTGGCTTCCGCAAGTATGAATTGCAGCTCTGCATAGCTCATGATCACTGTTTCGGCAGCGATTGGGGAGGCCAGTTCATCACATGCCCGGCAGGAGAACATCAGCCCTACCCGCGAGATAAAGTTTGAACCGCCTTTGGCCGGGTCGCCACTTGGAGAGTACTGCAGCGCTTCCTCATCGGGCAAACCGTTGGGCACTCCTTCATAATCTTCCGGGGCACCTGCCAGGCCGGCATCCGAATCCGTGGTAGGCTGGGCGTATACATATAGCCTCGGGTCATTTAGCGCCTTTAGCCTGTCTTCCATATTTTCGCTCAGTCTGTATTCATCAAAAGAGCCTGACCGGGTGGTATACAACGGCTGCTGATTCGGTGCATCTGGCAGGTACGTAAGCGCAGCCTGATCATCATTGCTTTCAAAAACCGGAGTTGCAGGATCATTGAGGATGGCCTGCATGGCACCTGAAGGATCAAGCCTGTCTGACAATCTCATTAATATTCTCAAACGCAGAGAGTTGGCAAACTTCTTCCATTTGGCAACATCACCATCATACAAAATATCACCTGCCAACGTTTCCCCGCTACTTCCAAGCAATGTATTGGCCTCCTCCAGATCAGCCAAAATACCGGTATACACATCGCTCTGAGGGTCAAAGGCAGGCAGATTAATCCCGTCTTTGGCCTGTAAAGCATCGGTGTAAGGCACATCACCATAAGCATCGGTCATTACATGATACATCCAGGCTTTCATAACCAATGTGACACCTCTATAGTTGTTTTCTCCTGACTCTTCAGTGATCTGAAGTATATTGTTTACATCTCTAAGGGCAGTGAAGAAGGTATTGTAAGGGTTGCCCTGCGGCCCCCAGTTGTATCTGTCCTCATTGGTAAACTGGATTTTGCCGGTATACTGCATCACAACGTTTCCATAGCCCCAGGCCAGGCTTGCCGACTCGTTCACAGGGTTATTGATGATGGTAGGGAGCAACAGCGACGGCGGTACATCCTCAGGGCTGTTCGGGTTTTTGTTGATTTCCTGAAAGTCGTCGTCACATGCCGCTACAAGGAACATTAGCAAAAAAGCTCCCAGTATTTTGATGTTTATTTTTTTCATGATCATTTCCTCAGTTATTAAAGATTAAAACTCAAATTGAAGCCTATGCTACGGGCAGATGGATATGCCATATTTTCAATACCCGGCTGCAAAGTACCGCCACTCATAGAGAGCACATCAGGGTCGAAGTGAGGGTTTTCTGTCCATAAAAGCAGGTTACGCCCTACCACAGAGAGGTTGACATTTCTGAATGGCAAATTTCCGAAGAATTTATCCGGGAAGGTATAGCCAATCTTCACTTCACGTAGTTTCACATAGGAAGCATCATATTTGGCAGCCTCAACATTATTGCGCTCGTAATACCTGTTGTGCCAGTTTCGTGATGATATTTTCACGTCATTAGGCCTGAAGGTACCATCACCGTTTTCGATCACACCTTCGCTGATAATTCCGTTTTCGGCAAGCGCAAGGTCATAACCATTAGGGCGGCCGTACAGGGTTTCTTCAAGCTGTCCTGAAGTACTTCCAATGGTTTTGGTGCGAGACACTACGATACCACCTTCCCGGACATCGAAAAGGAAGCTCAGGGAAAGCCCTTTGTATGAAAGCATATTCTGCACACCCAGCATCCAGTCAGGGTTGTAATTACCCTGATATACCAGGTCAGGGTCGCGAAGTGGCGTACCTTCTTCCGAATGTATGATCTGACCATAATAAGGGCTGCTCTTATCTTCCACACGGGCAAAACCAACTCCATAGATAGCCCCCATCTGCTCTCCGACCCTGGCTTGTATGTAGGCTCCGTTTCTTTCTGTAAGGGTGTATGCATCTATACCATCCGCCAGCTCAAGCACTTCACTCCTGTTCCTTGTCCAGTTTACATTGATGTCCCAACTCAGTCCGTCTTTGTTTTGCAACGGTCGCCCGTTGAGCATCAGCTCTATGCCATGATTTTTAATTTCACCGGCGTTGATGATCTTGGCCGTATAGCCTGTAGACTGGTCCAGCGTAATGGGTAATATCTGATCTTTGGTACTGTTCTGGTAATAAGTAAAGTCAATGCCAAGCCTGCCGTTAAAAAACCTGAGGTCAGTCCCAAATTCGTAGGAGCTGGTAGTTTCAGGCCTGAGGTCAGGGTTTTTAAGTATCGATGATTCCCCTTTGGCCTGATTTGGTCCGAAAGGTGTGCCTGACATGTAAACATTTCGAAGTTGGTATGGATCGGTATCATTTCCTACCTCTGCATAGGCTGCCCTTAGCTTCACAAAGGCTATCGGCTCCGGGAGCTGCACCATATCGCTGACCACTGCACTTAAAGTCACCGACGGATAAAAATAGGAGTTGTTCTGCTCCGGCAGTGTACTGGACCAGTCGTTCCTTCCGGTAATATCCAGAAACAGCATATTCTTGTACCCGATCTGGGCATATCCATACAAACTATTGATTCTTTTTTCCTGGTTGCTTTCATCTATCTGAAGCTGAACGGCAGAGTTGGAGAAGTTATATATTTCAGGAATAAGGAGCTGCGGTGCCACAGTTTGCTGGTATTCCTGCTTCTGTCTCATCTGGTTTCCTCCTACCGATACGTTGAGGGCAAAGTTTTCGGAGAGGCTTTTCTGATAGCTCAGCAGGAAATCTGAGTTTCGCTCCATAAAGAATATATCGTCCTCCCGGTACATACCTAAAGGGAACCTTTGTGTGCTGTATGCCCTCCTCTTATCCCTCAACTCATTATAAAAATCTGTCCCTGTCCTCAGCATCAGGCTTAGCTCATCCGTAAACTTGTAGGTAACCGATACATTACCAAACAGCCTGTCCTTAGCCTGTCCATTGGTGTTCTCATACATGGTAAAGTACGGGTTGTCATGATAGTTGTAATTGTAATTGAACTGCTGTCTTCCTTCCAGGCCGGGCATCCAGTAGTCTCTCAGACTTCCCGTGTTGATCTGCCTGCCGTACCATATCCACAAGTACATGATACTTTCGGTACCATAGCTTATTGCCGGTCTGTTGTCGCTTTGGGTATTAATGTAATTGATCGAAGTTTGTACATTCAGTTTCTCGCTTAGTTTCAGTCCTCCACTCAGGGAAAGTGTATTTCTATCGAGGTTAGTGTTGGGCAGCATACCGTCCTGGTTAAGGTTGGTCCAGCTTAGTCTCATATGCCCATTGTCATTGGCAGCAGTAATCGCCACGTTGTTAGTCAGAGTTACACCTGTTTCGAAGAAATCGCTGATATTATCTTCATTTTTTGTCCATGGTGTAGCTGTAATTGTACTACCTGCCGGGGCATTGAGGTCCCCCCCTCTGAAGCCGGGTATGTTGCGGGGTGAATCAAACTGAGGGATAGCCTGACCTTCCATTCTTGGGCCCCAGCTTTCATCAACACCATCTGCATTACCAGAACCGGCACCATCAACGAACTCGAACTGACCGTTGTTACCCTGCCCGTACACATCCTGCCAGTCAGGAAGTATCAATGGCCTTTCGAATGAGACATTGCTGTTTACAGTGATGCCCAATCCTTTTTTGGCCTTTCCTGATTTTGTAGTTATAATAATCGCCCCATTGGCAGCCCTTGATCCGTACAAAGCAGCGGCGGCAGGCCCTTTTAATATATTAATAGAAGCTATGTCGTCAGGATTGATTTCTCCTGCTGCATTGCCATAGTCTACCTCAAGGGTACCTGTACCCGATGCCCCTACTACTTCATTACTAATGGGTATTCCGTCTACAATAAACAGCGGCTGGTTGGCATTGATGTCAAGTGACGATTCGCCCCTGATGGTTACCCTGGATGACCCACCTATGGTGGTACCGCTGTTAGCCACCTGTACACCGGCAATCTTACCGGAAAGAGAACTTACGAGGTTGGTTTCTCTTGCTTCCGTAAGTTCATCCCCATCTATCTCCTGGGTGGAATAGCCCAGTGCTTTGGTCTCCCGCTCTACACCAAGGGCAGTAACCACCACCTCGGAAAGCTGCACGATACCACTGCTCATGGCAATATCTACAACTGATTTTGTGCCAACATTAACTTCCTGGTTTTCATATCCTACAAAAGAAAAAATAAGGATTGCATTATTGTCATCAACTTGCATGGTATAGTCGCCCTGATAATCAGTAACGGTACCATTGGAAGTGCCCTGAACAACTACATTGACTCCGGGTATACCGTTTCCGTCGGCTTGATCTGTTACCTTTCCGGTAACGGTTCGGCTCTGTGCATAGGCGGCTACACACATAAACCATAAACAGCAAAATACCAGTAACCCCCCAAGAGAGGGTTTTGCCAATACATTTGCTTTAGCAGGTAAAAGGTTTTTCATACATTTTGGGTATTTGTGGTTAGAAATAGAACTCTTTAAAACAATCTCACGGCTCCTCCTCTTGTAAGAGGCAGCGCTTAATTTTGCCACCAAGTTTGCTTTTATTGTTGACTGATGTTTTGGTCTCAGATTATCAATTCTTTAAAATTCCAGTGGCGTCTTTAATAGTATTTTAATTTTGATCTTTTAACTATTAGTAAATAAGGCGATTCTGCTTTTTGAAATAAGAAAAAGGCTTAACAAACTGTTAACACCCACCATTTCAGCCATCTACACTACTCTTACCCTTATTGCTTTAGCCTAAAAAAGTTTATAAATATGAAACTTACTTTGTCACTAAAGCAAAAGCCATATGAAGCAGGAATTCATATCATCAATAGGTAGAAAGATTAAGGAGGAACGATTAAAAGCCAACTTAACGATAAGAGATATCAGTGAGCGCTCCGGATTGAGCAAGGGGCTGATATCCAAAATAGAAAACTCAAGAAGCATACCTTCCATGCCGGTGTTTTTCTCCATACTCAAATCCATGTCAATAGCTCCGGTCAAATTTTTTGAAGGTATCGATTGTGCAGATGATGATGGTCATATACTGATAAAACCGGCTAACCACGAACCACTGTTAAAGGAGGAGCGGCCAGGTTTCCATTACCGCTATATCATGAGCCGGCAACTTCATGATATAAACATCGAAGTTGTACTTCTGGAGCTGGAGCCCGGTGTCAAAGGCAAGGCTACCTCTACTGATGGTTTTGAACTTAAATATCTGCTGAAGGGCAGGGTGGCCTACAGGCTGGCAGAGAAAACTATAATTCTGGAAGAAGGCGACACCTTATATTTTGATGCCTCCAAGCCACATCGGCCTGAAAACTTATTGAATACAAATGCGTTGATGCTGGTATTTTATTTTATGTACCCGAAGAGTTAAGTATCAGCACTTCACCTGCCGCCAATCCGGTGAATTGTAACAACGCATCTAAAAGAAAGAAGGATAAGTCGTTGATTATCAACAGAACATATAAAATTAGTCTGTTCATCAGTTTATTTTTATGTTAAAAAAAGTCTGCATTGAATAATATAAAGTTGATCGTTGTGCAATAATTAGTTAACGGGTACTTGATATATTGGCTTTTATGATTTGGACTAACTACCACGGACACTGCAAATATTGTGATGGTAATTTCGCACCGGAAGAATATGCAAAACGGGCTATTGACAAAGATTTTTTGGCCTATGGGTTTTCTTCTCACTCTCCTCTGCCTATTGAAAACGGGTGGAGCATGAAGGAGGCCGACATTGAAAAATACTTACAGGATATTGAGTTGCTTAAAGGGAGGTACTATTCTAAGCTGGAGATCTACACCGGGCTGGAAGCCGACTATATCGAAGGGATATCCTCCCCTAAAGAACTGAAAGTCAGGTATAACCTTGACTATGTTATCGGATCAGTCCACTATGCGGGCAGGTACCCTGACGGAAAACTCTGGGAAATAGATGGTGACACCAAAAGTTTCCAGGCCGGCCTAAAAGCTATCTATAACAATAATATCAGAAAGTGTATCAGTACCTATTATGGTTTGATACGGGATATGATAGATCTGCAAACACCTGATATTGTAGGGCATCTGGACAAGATCAAGATTCACAATGCTGATAATATCTACTTCTCTGAATTTGACAAGTGGTATCAGACCGAAGTGATCAGCACGTTGAAAGCCATTAAGGACAGGGGCTGTATTCTTGAGGTTAATACGAGGGGCATCTATACGCGGAAAAACTGGCAGACCTACCCGAGCCGGTGGATCCTCGAAAAGGCTTATGAACTTAAAATACCGGTGACTCTAACCTCTGATGCGCATCATCCGGAAGAAATCAACATGGCCTTCGAGAGAAGCGCGGCTATGCTGAACGACGTTGGGTATAAGAAAATGACTATTCTCTGGCAGGGAAAATGGCAAAATGTGCCGTTTGATCAAAAAGGATTGAAAATAGACATCGGAGACAAAGACACAAAGATGGCATCTTAGGAGGTTTCCGTCAAGTAATGTAGATTCCCCAGTCTACATGGCTGAATGTATCTGCAGCTTTTCCTTATAATGTGCTTGATGCGCTTCACAAGAAAGAAATATCTGCTAGTTGCTAATTGCTAAATCGGTAGCCTGCCGCTGCCTGATGAATTGGTTATAATACAATATAAGTTGTATTACTGCCGAAGGTTGGTTTACATTCAATTTATGTTTGTCAATGTATAAAGAAATATGATCTGCTTCTGCCTCTATAAGCGGTCTCACTTGCTTACCAAACCTTTCCAATGGTATTAGGTCCATTTTAAAAAACAGGTAATAGCTGTAGTTATATGCTTCATCTGACAGGCTTATTCTGTTATTGCCGGTGTAGCTGTCATTTTCAAATGAATACGGACTGGATGTGCTTTTCTTTAGCCGAAGGACATGGATCGCCCCTTCTTCCACTATCTCATAAAACCTTCTGACAGGAAGCTTCCCGTTTACGGAAGTCAGTGCCAGGTATTTTCGGTTAATATTAAAATCTCTGTCATAAAACCTAAAGGAATTCACTTTGTGCGATGGCAGTACGCTGATCCCCTCACCATTTTTGAGGATTAGCGAATGGTATTCATGGTTAATGCTGAATTCTCCTGTTATAACTTCATTTTCACTGGTTACCACAGAACCTTCATACCATTTCTCGGCCGGTCCGGCAGTATTAATAAAACCTATAAGGATTAAAGTGATTAATTTCATTGGCCCTCGTAAAATGGATTGTAACAATAATTTAACATTTGTTTAACAAAAAATCAACAAACAAATTAAAGCACTGCCCAACCGACTTGCTTTGATCAACCACTTGTATTAATACGGAAGTTGTATTTCTTAAGAATTTGATAAACTCAGCTTTACGGCTCAAAACTGAGCGCTTCATAATTTTGAGCATGCTTAAAGAGAGAGAAACCATTAAAGAAATATTCAGCTTATACGCTTCGAATGGCCATGAAGAATATTATGGCGAGGCTGTGTCCCAACTTGAGCATATGCTGCAGACGGCAACACTTGCCCATAAGCAGGGCTATGACGAAGAGGTGGTGTTAGCTGCATTCTTTCATGATATCGGGCACCTTCTAAATGTTCCTGAGAGCTCAAGAATGGAGCACTATGGAGTTATCAACCATGAACACATGGGTGCAGAATATCTAAAGACGGCCGGATTTTCCAAAAGAATAACGGCTTTGGTCCGCAGCCATGTGGAAGCCAAGAGGTACCTCACTGCTATGAACCCGAAGTATTTGATGGCACTATCTGAGGCAAGTAAAAAGACCCTGAACTACCAGGGAGGCCCTATGTCTCAGCAAGAAATTAACAGGTTTGAGGAGAATCCTCTCAAAGACATCATACTGCAAATGCGTAAGTGGGATGAGCAGGCTAAGGTTGTAAATGCTCATACGCTGTCTCTTGACACCCTCAAGAAGATGGCGCTTCAACACTTAAGCGTAAGACGGGAAGTAGCCTGAAGTACTCATATAAAGTACCAGAGGCACGGCATATAACAGTTTCCCCTTCCTCCCCGATGTCTGCCCCGTACATCCACCAGCAATACGGCTCCTGCTGAGTCATAGCCAGGCTTTTGCAAACTTTAAAAGCTTAGTAAAGCCGCAATTTAGTTGGTGCTCAGTATCATTCAAATTCTACACGATTTGCCATCCAGCAGGCTTTTTTTAAATGCCGCAGGATTACAGTAGCAGGTTTCTATTTCTTATTGCACGAATATTTATCATGCAGCCCTATTCCTTCCAGGATTTGCGGAGTATACTTCTCAATCCTGGCTTCCCGGGTTTTGGACTGTTTGGGTGCAGAAAAATAAATAATGTATGCCCTTTGCCGCCCTGGGGTCAAAGCCTCAAAAGCGGTCTTTAACGCCGGGTTTTCATCTAATTTCCGGTGCAGCTCTTCAGGCATTGGTTCCTGGTCTTTTTTAAAGCTTACTTTCAGGCCTGCCTTTTCCACTTCTATGGCTTCATAAATGTAGGCTTTCAGAATAGGCTCCAGCTCCATAATTTCCTCCACATTGGTAAATCTGACGAGCCGGTCAGACTGCGTGTTTTCGCCGGGCTTGACGAGGATATTATGGGCATCGTTTAGCAAAGCGCCTTTAAAGAAGCTCAGCGAGCAGTACTCCTTGAATGCTGCCACTATGGATACATTGCTATTTTGAAATGTATAACAGGGTACGCCCCACTTCAACTCTTCCGTCAGCCCACAGCCGAGTACAATTGTTCTCAACAGCTTTAATTCCTTCTGCCAGTTGTGGACTTTGCAGTCAGGTGTGCCTCCCAGAGGGCAGCGTCCGCACCCTTCTGCAAGGTATGCATCGATCTTCGGGTTCTTTACTTCCATTTTAGCAACTATTTCTCAGTCTTTGCTTACCAAATTTACTGGTCATTCAGCCCCTTGCCTTCAAAAATATGTGGCATACACTTCTCTATCCTGGACACCCTCGTTTTAGACTGCTTCGGTTGTGAAAAATGAAGCAGGTATCCTCTTTGCCTTCCCGGCGTCAAGGCTTCGAAGGCATCTTTCAAACCAGCTTTTTCATCCAGAGCTTTCTGAAACTCTTCCGGCATGTTAAATTCCGAGGTCTTTTTCATTTCTACCTTCAGTCCGGCTTTTTCCACTTCTATGGCTTCATAAATGTATGCCTTCAGTATGGACTCCATTTCCGTGATTTGCCGCAGATTAGTAAACCGAACCTGACGTGCCGACTGCACATTCTCAGTTTGCTGAATAAGAATACCTTCGGCATCCTCAAGCAAAACTCCCTTGTGAAACAGAAATGCGCAGTATTCTTTAAATCCGTGTATTAAAACAACATTACTATTCCTATATGTATAGCATGGAACACCCCATTTCAGCTCTTCGGTCAGGCCACAATCCAGGGCGATTGCTCTCAACTTCTTATATTCTTTCTGCCACTCAGTATCTTTATTAAAGAACCAATCAACTTTAGAATTCATATTTTTAGTATTTAGAGGTATGTATTGAGTATTGAGACCAGGATGTACTGATCATCCGGGCAATTAAGATGGTTAAAGTTTATTCTCTTTTCAAGAGTATATGCTTTTTTTACCAGCCATCAGTGCATCACGAGTCGTTTTATTAGGCCAATGATTACTGACTGACCACGGAAAATTTTCTACCGGATGGCCGGAAGTACCAGGAAATCACCGTCAGGGTCAACAACAAAAGTGATGGAAATATTTCATTAGTTGTACCCATGGCAATGTGTGAGTATGCAGCTCCTGACATGGCAAAGAAAAAACCTGCATAAGCCCACTCTTTGAATAGTGGAAACCGAGGCATTAGCACCACTATCACTCCCAAAATTTTCCAGATGCCTAATAAGGTCAGGAAATATGCGGGATATCCTAATTGCAACATAAACTCTGTTTCTTCCTGCGATTTTAATAATTGTACAATACCTGTCGACAGCATGCCTAATGATAACCAGATAGTTGCTATCCAATAAATTATTTTATCTCTCTTTTTCATGTTTTTAATGGTTGGTGTTGGACTATGATGATACGGTAATAATGTCGGTCAAGCCTTGAGCTTACCCACCACACTTTCCAGTTTGCTATGGGCCATATTGATACCTTGTATAAAAGGGAGCTGCAGTATCTGGTCCCTGATCTCCACCGAGCGATATACCACATGCATTACAAGCTTGCTGGTATCATCAGTCAGTTTTTCAAACTCGAGGAACTCTAGCTGAGCACCAAAGTTTGCATTCTCCATTTCAAAGGTCCGCGTGATCCTCCTGCCGGGGCTAAATTCGTGGATTGCACCACTGAATCCATGCTTGTTACCCATAGGATCGGTCGTTTCGAATTGGTAACCGCCATGCTTTTTATTTTCCAGCTTCAGTACTTTTGTCCCCATCCACTGTTCAACAATTTCAGGCTCAATATAGGCCTTAAAAAGCAGGTCAAGCGGCAGGTCAAATTCCCTGGTGATCAGTATTTCCTGCTTGTCCTTTTCGGCATGTACTTTCGTTTTCATTTCCATAAAAGTTTCTATTTGTTGGTTTTATATTGTTTCATAATGGCCTCCAGCTTATTAAACCTGTCATCCCAAAACTTCCTGAAGGGTTCGATAAAGTCTGCAATTTCTTTCATTTTAATAGGATTTAAGTGATAGTGCACCTCCCTGCCATTTTGCTCCTGCCTAAGCAATTCACACTCTGTGAGTATTTGCAAATGCTTTGAAACAGTTGGCCTTGCGGTATCAAAGTTTGAAGCTATAGCGCCTGCTGTCATCGACTGAGAGGCTACCAGTACAAGGATGGCCCTTCTGGTAGGGTCTGCTATGGCCTGAAATACGTCTCTTCTTAAATTCATTATGTAGCTATTTAACTACACAAATATATATGTAGTCATTTAACTACGCAAATATTTTTAGATATTTTATTAGTTCAGGCTTATTGCTGCGCTTTGAGGTTTTTGAAAAGAACAAAAGCCAACTGAGGTTAATGAACTAATGAATAAACTTTATATAGCAAGTTTCTACAAGCTGGAGTGATCGCCACACACTGACAAAGCATTGCCTATGGCGTTTTGAGGTATGAATTGAAATAAAAAAGCCTCCCTGATCTTTTTGAATCAGGGAGGCTAAATTTGATACATGTACTCTACTAACTATCTTCGCTCAGCTCTCTTTTCTCCTTTCCTGTCCACATTTTTCTTACGAAAGCTCCAATACCTACAAACCCCATTAAAAGGAACTTCCAGAATTTGACGAGGAAGATACCTAAAGTCTTGAGAATACCAGCTTTAGCGGCAATTTTACCAGCAACCAGGGCACCTACGCCGTAAGCAGCAACTTCATCTACATCGGGATCAAAGTCAAAATAGGTATGTCCTTCGGCAAACTCCACCTTAGCCAGCAGGTCCTGCATTGCCGGTTTTACCATCTCCAGCTGGTCCATACCGGCCACTGCATTGAGCCTGAGATAGCCACTTCTGCCCAGTACCCTAATGTCATAATTCAAAGTATTAATGTCAGACCCGTCAAAGGCCAGCTCTTTTGCCCAATATAATTTTTTACTTTCTTTATCATAGTATGGGTTTTCTGCCCAGCCGACAACCGCATAGCCATCGTAGCCCTGCTCTTTTCTTTGCTTACTGCTCTCCACGGCCAGGGTCTTCATTTCAACCAGCATCTCATTATAGTCAATATCATTGGCATCATCGTCTTCTATATGACCCTCAGCGTCGTAAGCAAGGATAACCCCCCACCCTTCCGGTAAATATGGATTTACAGAGTCAGGAAAAATCATGCCGAGCGTTTCCTGCGGCGGGTTTCCCCAGGCTTCCACTATGATTTTATTGGCCTCTTCCGGGTCCAGGTACTTAAATGATTCTCCCAGGTTTAGGCTGGCGATACCCTCGCCCAATTCTATAAACCCATGTTGGTAATTCAGCAGGGAATCCTTGGCGTAGGCTTCCTTATAAAATTGAATAATTTCTGCCAGGTAGGTGCTATCTATACCTACTGTGTCCTCTTGCGCTGTAGCCGGTATGGCTAGCACAAATAATACAATTCCTAAAAAAAAATGACGATGCTTCATACGTTAACTGATATAATTAAAAAAAATATTAATGGATATTATTATAAAAAGGTAAGCAGCAGAAGGTAATATTTTACAGGACTCAATTTCCGTCGCATGGCTGGTTACTAATAACTGAAAACTTCATAGGGTACTGAAGGAAGAGGCTGACGCCTTGACCCGTCTTACTCTTTTTCGGCACCTCGCCCAGGAAATAAAAAAATGACAGGAGCAATATTTAAGGTTAACTACTTATACGCTTGTAAAATCGGCCTTTGCCTTCAAAAGGGCAATTAGTATTTTATTCCTCCTTGGGCCTTTTAAAAGACCTTTGGGCAATCTCTCCTGCCAACTTTGCCAGTAATGCTCAAGGCCGTTATTCATGGCTTTGGTCGATGGGTTAACTTTATGAGAAACATATTCGATCATATCATCCAGTTGCTCAAGGTTCACACACTGAAATGTAAATGAACCTACTCTGACAAAGTAGACCCATTCTCCTGTTTTATTTCCCTCAAAATTTATACTTATTCCTCCTACATGAGAGGTACTCATATAGTCGACATGTTTGTCTGTGTCTGCCCTTTCCTTCCAATGTTTTGACATGTTATTTGCTCAACTATGCAACAGCCTTTAATGTTTACTTCGAATCGCCCAAAAACAGTATTTCAGACAAGCCCTGCGTTTCATCAATCATCTTCAAACCCTGAGCATACACCTCAGCAAACCTTCTTGCCGACTCCCTTTCGGCCTCTGAGGGAGCACTGACATTGGCGTATTTTCCATCATATTTCAAATCGGCTATAAACCCCCTGAGATCTCCTTTGTCACAGTCTGACAATATTTGCTTTACCTCACCCAGCACCGCCTCATGGGCAGGGACCGGGCCCTTTCTGGCAATCGACCTGAAAATTTCCACAAAATGTCTTCCGCCAATGTTTTCAGCCTGATACCGGTCCAGCCCTATCTTAATTAATTCCGGAATATCTGATTCAGTCGCCCTGGCAGCTATCCCCCTGGATAAATAGGGAAAAGCATCAAACTCCTTATTCTTTTTAAGCAGCTTAACAAGGTCATCATTCATCCGCTCGTGCCGGAAATATATGAGGGCTTCCGTAGACCAGCGTGGGTGCTTTTTAGCCGCACTCAACACTTTTTCATAGTTGCTCTTATCCTCCAATGCCTGCCAGGCCTCACCACCAATTTCATGAAGGCATTTGGCCGCGGCAGAAACGCACTGCGGGGAACCTTCACAGAGTTGCATTACTATTTGAGGAATAGCCGCCACTGCTTTCTGAATACCCAGGCCTTTTAGCGTCTCCCGGCGAACGGCCTCATTGCCCTTGCTAAGTGCAGACAGAAGTATTTCAATAACTCTTTCATCCTTAAACCATCGCAGTGCGCATATCACGTCATACAAATCATAGTTATCAAGCCCCTCACGTTCAGCTTCTTTTATCAGGTAGTCTACAGCTACTCTGACTTCTTTTGACTCAACATCTGACTTATGCATGACTTCACCTATGACTTCCAGCAGCTTTACGGACTTATCATGCAACGCAGGGGTTAATGCTCCAATCGCCTTTTTATCTCCCACCTTTTCAATGACATCCTTTACTGCGGATACCCTGAGTTCTGCCGGCAACCCCGGGTCAACAACAAAATCACATATTTTTTGCAGGTCTTTTTTCACCAGATCAACTACAACTAAATCCTTTTGGATGACCAAACGAGAGGCTGCATTAATTACATTGGCAGGGTGAAAATGAGCCAAAGCCGCTTTTTCATATGCCCATGAATCACCGGAACTTGAATCATATTCGACTGGTGGCGGTGCCAGCGCTATTCTTATCCTTCGTTGCCTGACATCAAAAGCTTCCTCCTGATATATCTCTCCATGCAGATAGCTATCAATTAATTCTACCAGCTCCGTACGAAGCGTATGTAGTTCTGGTAATTTTTCCAGAGCAATAGCGTTAAGACTTTCGTAGTCGCTCAAGGCATCTTTTCCATGTGACCTCAAACCCCAAAGGGCTATTTCAGCGACCTTTTCTACAGGAAGCTGCTTTATCGAATCCAGCATTTGGTAATCAATGCTACCCAGGTGTCCGGGGTCTGTATATTCGTACCGGCCTTTCCAGGCCTGAATGAGCAAATCATCAAACGCACCATTCCTTTTTGCCTTTAAAGTTTCCAGCAAAGCAGAAAAGCCCTCAAAATAATCAATAGACGTATTGAACGTAACAACCTTAAACAAATGCAGCAATGCTTCTTCACTGACCTTAACTCCATTGTTTTTTATCAACTCAGAAATACTGTCATCACCATAGTCCTCCCAACCGACTGCTCTTACCGGGATTTCCTGATCAAGCTGCAATATTGTTTGGCTGATCACACCGTAGTCCCCGCTCGCTAAGATCTCTGCGAGTTTATTAGATTCCTTCCGCGCTTCCCCGATAATCTCCAGAAAGTCATCATCATCTAAAAACCCTTCAAAATCCACGTCCTCCTCAGCCATTTCGCGATAGTCTGTAAACTCATCAAGGTCTATAGCTTTTTGGAGGTGCAGCAGCATTTCTGCTTTTCTGCCTTCATTAGCATAAAAGCAAGCCAGGTTGTAATAGGCACTGGCAAACTCAGGATTTAACTCAACAGACTTTTTCAGCATTGTAATGGCTTCTTCCTTGCGGTCGGAATGCCAAAGGGCCAGCCCCAGCCTTTTGAAGGCCAAAAAGTTATCCGGGGCCATTTCTACCGCAAGTTGCGCATATTCAAGGGCATTGTCCCACTGTTGACGATAAGAGCAATGTAATGCCCTTTCCAGAAGTTCATTGACTGTCATTTAATATTTTATTTTAGATCAATTGCACCAAAGCCATCGCAATATATTCCAATCCATCTAAAATCTTATATTATTCACATATCAATATTAAGTTCACGGTTTATAGTTTGAAGTTCAAAATTCAGCTACCGGTGTTTAGCCACTGACAACTCCAATTTTCTTTAAAAAATCAGCTCGACCTATAATCGTTTTGTGAGCAACTTTCTATTATTGGAGGTATATCCTTTATTGAGATAAAGCATGGCTGCATTTTCATTGTGCGCTTCTACTTCCAGGTGGATGGCGTTTACTCCCAGCTCACGGGCTTTAGCTTCTATGAAGTCCATAGCTATTTTACCAATACCCCGGTTTCGGTAACCTTCCTTGATGAAGATCTCATCAATAAAAGCATCGCGGCCTTTGTACTCGAAGCTAAAGCCAAATGCCAAAACGATATAGCCTACTGTACTATTTTCATAAGTGATCAGAAATATCCGGCCTAATGATTTGTTTGTTGTAAACTCTTCCAGGTTCTTTTCCCAAACAGCCGGATTAAAAGGATATCCCTCAATCTGGTTAAACAAGGCCATCATTGCCAGCACATCGGCTTTATCTTCTGCTGAGTAGGGTGTAATGGTGATTTTCATTAATGATTATAATAATCCTGAATGACAGCCTGATCAGGTAGTATTCATCTCTAAATTTACAACCTGTAATTCATCAATTGTTTTATCATTTGCATTTTTTTACGGGACCATTAAAAACGGTCTAAGTTCAGCCCTAAACCGCTTTTTACCAGGTCAAAGGATTATCATTAATTCAAATTCCATTTCTCGGCCAAATCTGCATTAAAACCGTCTTTGTTTTTAGGGTTTGGTTCTCCCTTGCCCTCAGTGATCAGCTTGTAAAGGCTGTTGGTGATGTATCCTGTCCAGGCGTCGTTGCAAACCTCATAGCACTCATACGATGGCACCAAGCCTTTGTGGGTAAACTTAACTTTTGTCTGGCTGCCCTCTTCTGTTATCTCAAAGATCAGCCGGGTGCCCACCCATTCGGTTTTGTCTTCTATGAAATTAAACTCATTGTCCAGCACCTCATACATCAGTTTGCGGTTCTCCTCCATACCTATGAGTTTTATTTTGCATAGATGAATGTCTTTATAGTGGTAGAAAAACTCCTCATTGAGGCGGTCAGTCGGCCCTTCTATGTCTTCCGACCACCAGGCACGGAAATCTTTAATGGAGTTATAGGCCTTTTCGGGGGTAGCATCTACAAAGATGGTGGCAGTAAAATCTTGATTATTCATGTCGGTTTGTTTTGAAGTATTTTCTGTTAATTGATTTTCAGTGTTTTTCTGAGCATAACTACCATAAGATAGTATCAGTGAGATTATCAGTATATGTACCATTTGCATGGTTTGCTTAATCATGGTTTCCATTTAATATCTGCTTAAGTTGATCCATGTACATCGTCCAGGCTGACGAACAACTGTCGTAACATTCTGTTTCAGGCTCCAGGCCAACGTGGGTAAAAGTCACTGTTGTTTTATCTCCACTTTTCGCAATATCAAAGCGGAGTTCGGTATTGATCCACTCATCAGGAGCATTCAGGAAGGTAAGCTTGCTTTCGATCACCTTCCATACAATTTTGCTATGTGGCACCAGTTCAATCAGTTTTTGCCTGCTAGAGTGCTTGCCGCCGCCTGCAAGAAAAGAAAACTCATCGTTCACCTGGCTGGCATTACCTGCAATGGTTTCTTCATAAAAACCAGACCACCATTTTTTAACATCAAGTAGTAGTTTATAAACCTCTTCCGAAGGTTTTGTGGTGCTCAGGTTGTAAGTAAAGCTTACGGATTTGAATTTTTTAATAGCTGTTTCCATTGTGATTTTCTTTTTTGAATTATAAAAATCCTGATTACATTTATTTACAAATGTATTGTCTGAAACAGCCCTTTAAAATAGCTATATTAGACAATACAACAGGTTGATTTAGACATTACTTCCTTTTATTTTTGTTAATAAAAAGTCGGTGAAACATTTATCTATAATCGTTCCAAATGGAGATAATAACCTGAGCAGCATCGTGGGGTCATACAAAATCTTCTCCAGAGCCAATGCCATTTGGAAAAGCAAGGGTAATGATGAACTCTTTAAAATTGAGCTGGCGGGTATATCAGAAAAGGTCAGCTTTCATGATGGACTTTTTTCAGTGCACACACACTGCAACATCAGGGATGTCAGGCACACTGATCTGATCATCATCCCATCGCTAAACCATAACTATGAACGGGCACTCAAGGAAAACGGACAGCTTGTCAATTGGCTTGCAAAGCAGTATAAAGAAGGCGCCTGTATCGCCAGCATCTGCACGGGGGCTTTTCTGCTGGCTGCAACAGGCCTGCTCGATGGAAAAACCTGCTCCACCCACTGGTCTGTAGAAGAAGAATTCAGGCAGATATTCCCAAAAACAGACTTGAAAACGGATAAACTGATTACCGACGAAAATGGCATCTATACCAACGGAGGAGCTTTTTCATTTCTGAACCTCATCATATATCTTATCGAAAAGTATTATGACAGGCCCACAGCGATCCATTGCGCCAAAGTGTTTCAAATAGATTTGGACCGCAACATGCAGTCGGAATTCTCGATTTTTAACGGACATAAAAAGCATGGTGACAGCTCCATTCAAGAGGCTCAGAAATATCTTGAGGAAAACTATAAGAACAAAATCTCCATGGAATCCCTGTCGGGGAAACTCAATATTGAAAGAAGGACTTTTGACAGAAGGTTTATCAAGGCCACAGGCCTTACGCCACTGGATTACCTGCAAAGGGTAAAGATTGAAGCTGCGAAAAAATCATTTGAAAGCACCAGGAAAACAGTAAATGAAGTCATGTATGATGTGGGGTACAATGATACCAAAGCTTTTAGAAATGTATTTAGCAGGATCACCGGCATTTCCCCGAATGATTACAAGTTAAAGTATAATAAGGAAGTATAGCTGATACCCGCCAAAGACCAGTGGCCAAATTGAATTTCTACGGGGCACTGACATGACGAATATGTATTCGACAGACATCTGTTAATAGAGCGGTTGGCAAACCAAGTGCGGGTTACCAAGGTAAAAGCCAATGCGCTACAGAGGCAAAATAAAGAGCGCAGCCCCAAAACTCCTTTATTGATTTATCATTTTAAATATGTTTTCTTACTAATGTATTTCAATGAAGAAAATATTAAAATAGCGAACAATATAAATGTATATTGCGAAAAACTTACCTTATGCATGCATACCTAAAATGGAATACATTCCCAAAAAGAGAATTAATAATCAACAAAACAATCTAAAAACAGGCTTATACCATTTTTTTAAACTTGGCATACTTTTTACATTCCAATAAAATAACTTCTTAAATCTTACATAAGTAATGAAAACACATATACTAAAAATTCAAGTCTCCATATTTGCAATTTTTATTATCACGAGCAGTGCTTTTGCCCAAATCACTTATACAAGTAACGATAACCAGTTAAATAATTGGGATGATATTTCCAACTGGTCATCAGCTGACGCCTGGTCTACAGCGCCTAAATCACCTGGTAACCCTACCAATAGCAACTGCGCACGAATCAATGTATATGGATTTACAAGAATTTATTCAAGTTTGAGCGTCAATAATGCTAATCCTGCAATACACATTTACGACACCCTATTTGTAGACGGCAATGTCACACTTGGCTCAGGAGCGAGCATGGAGGTACATGCAAACGGTTTATTGATAGTTACAGGTAACTATACCTCCTCCGGCAGCTTTAAGACAACCAACTCCGGCCGTGTAATTGTAGTAGGTGATCTTAACATAACTGAAGGCACAACTTTACACACCAATAACCAGACATACATTTTCGGGGACTTAAATAACACCAACGGTTATGTAGGCACTGGTCCCTCAGACCAATGCTATACCTGGGGCTCGTGTGATCCTACCACATATACGTCAACAGAGAATGACCTGTATAACAATGATAAACTTACATATGACTTTGTCACCAGTGGCGGTGTGCTACCAGTGGAAATCGCTGATTTTAAAGCTGTAGAGAACAAAGGAAAGGCCCTACTAAGCTGGTCTACACTCAGTGAAGTTAACTTTGATTATTTCACAATAGAAAAATCAACAGATGGTGTTCGCTTTAATGAAGTGGCAAGGATCAAAGGTGCGGGTAATTCTAACGAAAAAATCGATTATAGCTGGATCGGTATCGCATCAGAAACCGCCTATTACAGGATAAAAGCTACTGATTTCGATGGATACACAGAGTATCATGGTACCGTTTATATGGCCATGGAGGAGACTGCTTTTGATTATAAAGTCTATCCTAACCCTGTTACCGGACGTATTATAAATATTAAATCGGGCAGCAGGTTATATACCGCAACCCTTGCCGGAATGAACGGACAGAACATAGCATTGAAGATTAATGGTATGGACTATCAAACACAACTGGAGTTGCCTGATAGTGTGAAGGAAGGCTATTACATATTAACTCTAGTATTTGAAACTGAGACAGCAACACAGAAAATTTTAATTCGCTAACGTCTGTCAAACCCCTTTGAGAAGTTTAATAGAACAATTCCAGCATATAAAATTGAGGCCGCCCGAATTTGAGGCGGCCTTTTATTTGTTAAATATCAGAACCTTCTCCCATCTGCTTAAAAATACCCTCCAGAGACCCTGTTACCTGATAAATATGCTTCCGTTAACTTTCTCTACCCGCCCCTATTATGGTTAATGGATGACCCGGCAGGCCCCTTGATCAAATCCGAAATGCCAGATGTACAGGGGATTGACCCCGACCTCTTTTTTGATGACGACGGTCATGCGTATGTGACCGCAACAAGTTTTCTCCGCTTGGCCAGCTCCGGGATCACTGTTGGGTAGACACCAAAGGAGCTGGAAGATTTCTGAAGCGGCACATCAGGGATCTTTTGCATCCCGGTTTATGCTGAAAAGCCGGGAAAAGATAAACCCGCATGAGGCTGTAAACCTCTTTCAAATACCTGCGTTACCAAACCTTTGGAAGTTTAGTAAAGATACTGTTTAGTGTTCATCAAGACAGTTTTCCATTTCCCTGATTATGGCAGCCTGATCCATATCCCGGCCAATAAATACGATCTCATTCATTCTGTCTCCCCACTGCTTGTCCCATTTTTTCATTATGGCTTCCTGGTTTTGCATGTAAGCCTCATTCATCGCCCGCTCTTTGAGGGGGACGGAAGCCCACCACCTGCCGTAAGGATCTGTTTTGACAGAACCTCCAGCCTGGCTCCATAAGTATGCACGATCAGGCTCTGAAGCAAACCAGAACAGGCCTTTGCTCCTGATCACACTCAAGGGCCAGGAATTGGAGGCATAGTGCAGAAATTTTTCACGATCAAAAGGCCTGCGTTCACGATAAACGAATGAAGTTATACCGTACTCTTCCGTTTCCGGGGTATGCTCATTGTTGAGCTCACGGATCCACCCCGCAGACTGTTCTGCCTCTTCATAGTCAAACAGTCCTGTATTCAGGATCAGCTTCGGATCTACTTTACCAAAGTGCGTCCTGATTACTTTTGCACCGGGATTAAGCTTTGCAACAATGCCTTCCAGAACGGTTAGCTGAGGCTCATCCACCAGATCAGTTTTGTTTAGCAGTATCACGTTCGCAAACTCCATCTGGTCTGTCAGCAAGTTTACAATCGCCCTTTTATCCTCCTCGTCATCGGTCATTCCTCTATCCAGTACAGTTTCTGCACTCCCGAAGTCCCTGAAAAAATTAAAAGCATCCACTACAGTCACCATGGTATCCAGACGTGTAAGGCGGGTAAGATCGTATAGCTCATCTCCCATGGCAAAAGAGAAAGTTTGTGCCACAGGTATAGGTTCGGAGATACCCGTGCTTTCAATCAGCAGGTAGTCAAATTTATTTTGCTTTGCCAGTCTTTCCACCTCTATCATCAGGTCTTCCCTTAGGGTGCAGCAAATGCAGCCATTGCTCATCTCTACAAGTTTTTCGTCCGTTCTTGAGAGTCTGACTTCATTGGCAACCTGCCGACTGTCAATATTGACTTCACTCATGTCATTTACGATCACGGCCACTTTCAGCCCTTGCCGGTTATGAAGCACATGGTTCAAAAGCGTGGTTTTTCCGGCTCCGAGAAAACCGCTCAGTACGGTCACGGGTAACTTCTTATACTCCTTTAGCATCTTCTTTTATGTCTCTGTTTTGATGAATACAATCGGGATATTGAATGGCCGACTGGCGAACATGCCTCCAGTTGATCAAATGGGCCAGGGCCACCATCAAGGCTCCGACAGTGCTGAACAAAGCCTCGCCCCATGCAACGGAAACCCAATGGCCCGCACCTATCAGAAGAAAGCCTGCCGCTACTATTACCAGCGATGTAATCTTGCCGTGATGGTAGCGATACCCATGCACCAGCGCATATGAAGCGATCACAAAACTCACGGCTATAATCCCATATTCGAATCTGGGATCATGAAGAAAGCTCAGCCCTGCCAATGGTGCCAGCGTGAGTAGAAAAGGAAGTATAGCACAATGAATGGCACACAACAACGACGTAATAAACCCTGCTACATCAGGGTTGATTTTACTCAACAATACTTTCATAAGTCTTATCCAATTAAATGATTGGGTAGTGTATGGTCAGCTTTTGCTCCATACCGGGCGGCCTTCCCGATTATATTTTGAAGCAAATATAAATAGATATTTAACAAATGCAACATTGTTGCATTTAAATACTCCATTCATTACTTTTGCTAAAAAATCGGACAGTATGCTGAAAACCAAATCTTTACATTATGCTTACAATCACCATCAGAAATTTCATTTTCCGGATTTTGAAGTGCGGGATAACGAAAACATGCTGATACTTGGCGAATCCGGAATAGGTAAAACCACACTGCTTCATGTGCTTGCGGGCCTGCTAAAACCAGTTTCAGGTTCGATACAGCTGGACAGTACGGACTTCACGAAATTATCATCGGGCCAGCTGGATCGCTTCCGTGGAAACAATATTGGGATCGTATTTCAGCGCCCCAGGTTTATCCATTCACTCACGCTGGAGGAAAACCTGCATCTCGTGCAGTACCTGGCCAACAAAAACCGGAGCAGCCAGAGATTGACAGAAGTACTTAACAGGCTTGGCATTGGCCGACATCGTAAAGCCAGCCCGCACCGGTTAAGCCAGGGCGAACAGCAGCGTGCAGCCATAGCACTCGCCCTGGTCAATCAGCCCCGCCTTATACTGGCGGATGAGCCTACTTCCAGCCTGGACGACAACAACTGCAGCATAGTATCTGACCTGCTCCTGGAACAGGCATCGGCCACCCAGGCCATGCTGGTAGTAATCACCCACGACCAGCGACTAAAAGAGGTTTTTAATAACAAATTGGAGCTATCCAACAGCAATACTCTGGCTCCGCTCCAACAAGTACGTTAAATATGGATATACTCAGGCTAAGCTTAAAAAACATAATCGCACGCCCGCTCTCGGCAGTTTTGAGCCTTGTTTTGCTTACGGTAGGTGTAGGCATAATATCTCTGCTACTACAGGTGAACCAGCATGTCCGCCACCAAATGGATAATAATTTAAGTGGGATAGACATGGTGGTAGGTGCCAAAGGAAGCCCGCTACAACTTATCCTCTCTGCGGTGTACCATGTGGATATGCCTACAGGCAACATTCCCCTGGCTGAAGCCGAAAAGCTCAGCCGCCATCCACTGATAGCTTCGGGCATCCCTCTCGCTTATGGCGACAGCTTCGAGGGTTACCGCATAGTAGGCACCAACTATGATTACCCTAAAAACTATGATGCACAAACTGCCAGTGGTACCTTATGGAAACACCCTTTTGAAGTTACGGTAGGTGCTACCGTGGCCGCAAATCTTCAATTGAAACCCGGAGACACCTTCACCGGAACGCACGGACTCAGTGAAGGTGGAGAAGGCCATGAAGATCACCCCTACAAGGTAGCCGGCATTTTCAGCTATACTCATTCCGTACTTGACAACCTCATCCTGACATCGCTGGAAAGTGTGTGGGAGGCACACAATGAGGACGACCATCGGCATCATGAAAACGAAAACCATAAAGAAGAAGCAGACCCTGAAATTACCGCCATGCTGCTCAGTTTCAGAAATCCTTTAGGTATGGTCCAGCTGCCACGGCTGGTGAATGAACGTACAAGCATGCAGGCCGCCGTACCTGCTTATGAGCTCAACAGGCTGTTTGGCCTTATGGGCGTAGGCATAGACACTATAAATGCTATTGCCATAGCCATCATTGCCATTGCAGGGTTAAGCATGTTCATTAGCCTTTGGAATGCTTTAAAAGACCGAAAATACGAAATGGCCCTGATGCGTACTTATGGTGCATCACGATGGCAAGTGGTATGGGTGGTATTGCAGGAAGCCCTGTTGCTTACATGGATAGGCTTCGCCTGTGGCCTGCTGTTCAGCCGTGTTGGCCTATCCATATTATCATCCCACACCCAGGCAAGCTACCACTATGAATTATCCGGTTGGCAATTTCTGCCCGAAGAGTGGGTGTTGCTATTCATCGCAACAGGCATAGGATTAGTTGCAGCATTTATTCCGGCTATACAGACTTTTTATATCAATATTTCAAAAACTTTGGCAGATGCATAGATTACTTATTATCACACTGATGGCTATAACCAGTATGGCTTCGGCCCAGACAGCAATCACCTGGGAGACGCTGGGTGACGTTGAATTTACAGATAAATACAGTGAAGAAGTAGAAGCATATTACTACTATCCGCACTTTGGCCCCAATGTAAAAGACCTCGATGGGCAGATGGTTTACATCAAAGGGTACATGCTGCCAATCGACCCTAAAAAGGGGGTTTACATCCTTTCTAAAAACCCGTATGCTTCCTGTTTTTTTTGTGGCAATGGCGGCCCCGAATCCATTATAGAGTTAAAGCTCCAACCGGACCACCCTAAGTTCAAAATGGATGAGGTAGTAACTATCAAAGGTCGGCTAAAACTGAACCGGGACGATATCTATCAGTGTAATTATATTTTGGAAGAGGCCGAGGTATATTAAAACCCGGCAAAAGTCGGATCAGGCGGAATTTCCGGGGAGACTCTAACTTTTCACCACTATGTTTGACAGGCAGTTGGCAAACCAGCTTATATTGACAATAGGTATGATTTATTGATTTTCAGTGGAAAACTTCATATTGCATACTTTATTTCCAATCCATTTGCTCCACAGGTTTCAGCTTGATCCCAAAAGTAACGAAGTGAAGAGTTGAAGAAAAAGAACAGAAGCCTCTGTGAAAAAGCTATGGAAATAATAATGAGTGGTTTACCGTGTTTTCTAATTAATAATTAAGGAGCAAGTCAACAGAACCACCTGAATAAGTATCAAACCCCAAAATAAGGTCAGAGAAGGTTGGGTAGTATCGGTTATAAAATTGTGAAACTTATTTTGAAGAATAGTGGACAGTTTGACGTTTTCGTCCTGAAAATCCACATCATCCAGGCTTATTTTTTCAAACCCATAGCCAATTACTTTACGCTGCAGTTTAGAGGTATTCGGATCATCTTTACTGACTTGCAACAGTCTTGCTTTCAATATGGCTTTACTTGAAATTTCCCTTCTCCACCCTTCTTTATCAGTAATTCGGCTCGCTATCGCTCCTACTTTTTCAGAAATATAATCTCCTGCCTTACTTTTACATAATAAGTAAATAACATTCTGAATAGATACTTTATTGGCTATTACAAAGTATAGAGCTATAAAAGCTGGAGCTCCAAAGATCAGAATAAAGGCACAAATATTATTGGTTAACAACCCCATAAATAACGCTACGACCTGACCATGACCGCCACCAGCCAGGCCGATATTATTAAAGAGGGCGATCAGGAAAACGGTTAAGGTTACCAAATTACCTGACATAAATATGAGAAGCCACTTTACTACCGCTTTCCCTCCAATCTTTGTGGCTAACTTGATATTTTCTTTCATTAAAGTCTTTTATTAAATATTAATAACCAGGCATCCCGATTTGCCATAAAACATATCTGTACCCATACACCAAACTTATAAAGCAAATAAATTATAATGGATTTTTTATAAACCATGCGAATATGCACAAACAATTCGAATAAATTTGTAGTGTTTGCGGACAATATCCACACTTACAACTCTCAAATGACTATTGACATTATAGGAGCCGGAATCGGAGGGCTAACAACGGCTATAGCTCTTGAACAAAAAGGACTTAAAACCAGGATCTTCGAACAGGCTGAAGAAATAAAGCAGGTAGGGGCAGGAATTATATTAGCCAACAATGCCATGCAGGTTTATGAGAAACTTGGTCTGCGAAAGGAAATTGAAAACAATGGAAATATAATTTCCTCAATGAACATTACCAAAGCCAACTTAAAGCCTGTTTCCAGAGTGGATTTATCATACTTTGAGAAAAAACATAAGGTGAAAAATGTTGCCATTCACAGAGGGGTATTGCAGCAAATCTTGCTAAACAGGCTCCGGTCAACAGAAATAAATTTAAAGCACAGTCTTAAACATATCAGCCAGACCGACCGTGTGCCTTTATCAACATTTGAAAATGGAAAGTCAATCCAATCTTCGGTGCTAATAGGTGCTGACGGATTAACCTCCGTGGTGAGGCAGTGTTTATTCTCCGGAAATGAACTGAGAAATGCTAACCAGATCTGCTGGCGGGGAGTTGTGAATTTCGATTTACTATCCGAATATAAAAATGAGCTCAATGAAGCATGGGGAAGAGGAGGGCGTTTTGGGTTAGTCCAAATTGATAAGGACAAAGTGTACTGGTATGCTCTGAAATCTTTCAAAAAACATAAAAACGAATATGCGGTAAGTGATATAGACAGCTATTTCCGTGATTATCATGCGGTGATCAGGGATATTATCGCAGCTACCCCAAAACAGCAGGTACATACGGCGGTAATATCTGATCTTAAGCCTACCAGCACCTGGTACAAAGATAATGTTTGCCTAATAGGCGACGCCGCTCACGCCACTACTCCAAACATGGGGCAAGGGGCCTGTCAAGCTATTGAAGATGCCTATGTGCTCTCTGAATACTTAAAAAAATATGATACACATGCTGCATTTGAAAAATTTCAAAGTTTAAGATTACCAAAAGCCCATTTGGTAGTAAAAACAAGCTGGCGTATTGGTAAGATGGCACACCTATCCAGCCCTTTATTAATCAGCATTCGTAACCTTATGATGAGTATAACACCATCTTCAATAAGCAGAAAGCAACCTGAGCAGATTTTCCAGTTGCCCGGTTTATAGTAAATATCCCTGCTTTACAATGTCTACCTGAGCAATATTTACTTACATTATATTTACCAAAATAAACTTAAAATACTATCATTACAGTTTGAGCCAATTATAATTTCGTTAAAACCATTACCCAGCACATGATTAAAGCAGACATTGAGTGGGCCAGACAGCTGATTAACAAAAGGTTAGAAGAATTTAATAGTGCAAACTCAGGCCAATGGGCCATGGAAAACCACTTACCTCCTGCATGGGAAAGCAACACACCTTATGGGGAGTTGTTTGAATTGTTCAGACAAGAAACCGACTATAATGATGCTCCCTCATTAATTGCCGAGCGCTTAATTTTAGTATTCGCGCTATGTCCTTATTTAGACCCTTCTCTGCTTGAACCTTTCACAAAGGCCCTACAAAGTGGTCAGGGACTGGATATCCTTGGAGGTGTTCAGAGCGAAACGCAGTTTGGGTTTATGCCCACTTTACAAACTGTTTTGTTCATAGTAGCCGGCAGTGACATCGATGCCCGGAAAAGCCTGCTTTCAAAGGTTTTTAACGAGGCACATCCACTCTGGACTATGGGAATAATTGATGTGCACCATGACCCCCGAACTAAAAATCCGTTATTAACACCGTTTGAACTTAACGAAGAGTTTTATAACATTCTCGTTTTAGACCAACCTTATAAGCCGCAGTTTAGCAGGACTTTCCCGGCGCAGCTCGTACAAACCCGGGAAGATTGGGACGACATGGTAGCACCCAGCGATACACGTTTTGCCCTTGAAGAAATTAACATTTGGCTTAAAGAGCGTGAAAGACTTGCCAAAGATGAGGTGATCAGCAGAAAAGCCAAGCGGGGTTACAGGGCCTTGTTTTATGGCCCTTCGGGTACGGGAAAAACCATGGCTGCATGCCTTTTGGGCAAAGAAGCAGGTTTACCGGTTTACAGGGTAGACCTTTCTATGGTAGTCAGTAAATACATCGGTGAAACCGAAAAGAACTTATCCCTGATCTTTGAAAAAGCGGAAAACAAAGAGTGGATCTTGTTTTTTGACGAAGCTGATGCCCTTTTTGGCAAGCGTACACAGGTAAGTACTTCCAATGACCGCTACGCCAACCAGGAGGTATCGTATTTATTGCAGCGAATTGAAGATTTTAATGGATTGGTTATTCTATCCAGTAACTTTAAGGCAAATATTGACAGTGCTTTTACCCGACGCTTTCAGTCTATCGTCAAATTCACCATGCCCAACAAAACCCTTCGTTTGGAGCTATTCGGACGGGCCTTTGAAAAAAAGTATTTACTGGAAGATTTACAGCTCATGGAAAATGTAGCCAATAAATATGAACTGTCGGGAGCAGAAATCAACAACGTATTTCAATATTGCGCCATGATGTGTCTGCACAAAGGGGTAAAAAAAGTGTCGAGCGAAATATTTTCTCAAGGTGTGATCAAAGAATTGAGAAAAAAAGGAAAAGCCCTCTAAATTAAAAACAAGTCCAAGCTAACTCATGGCAGGAACAGAAGATAATGTAAAGGCGCCCAAAGAGACCGGCAGTCCGCAAAACAACACCCGCACCCGAAAGCGACCGGGCAACGGCCGGATATTGGGCATCAATACCGCCAGCTTAACCTCTAAGGTGAAAAACCTGCAATTGGGAGAGAAGATTCCCGGCCTCATTAACAAGATCAAAGAGTCTCCCCTGCTAAACCGTGACCCCGAAGTATCTCAGGAAGAGCAAGACCATTTGAAAAACGAGTTTCTCGTCTACGTCAGCACTAAAAAGGCACTGATCACCGACCCCGAGCAGTTACAAGATTTCGACAAGCAGGTTGAAAAGTTCCTCAAACGCATGGATGGCAGGGCACAGGATCACTGGGGCAACGACCGCTATTTCCGCTTGCTTGAGAAGTGGTTTTCTGATTATGATCAGGTAATCAGCGGTAAGATAAAATCAGTAAAATCATCCATCAATTCGGTATTGATCCAAACCAATGATACGATACAGAAGCTTGTGCTGACGATACAAACTGCTATATCAGAAGCCAATAAAGATGGAGCCAAAGCACAGCATTTATTAAGCAAAGCTTCATTATATGCAGCAGAGGCAGGCGTGAAAAAAGAAGCCGCCGGTAAGGTACTTGATGAATATGGAAAAGAGCAGAAAGAAACTATGCTGGGGCAATATGATTTATTGATAGTACAATACCAAACACTGATTACGAGCCTTCAGCAAAATATAGAAGGGGTTCAAAAAGATGCTGAATCTTTTAATTCTGTTATTGGAGAACTCCAGGCACAAAGCACGTCTATTGCCAACTTTAGCACAACAGTAAATGCAATTCAAGACGTCCAAAGTCTCATCCAGGTGTCCAATGTAGAATTTGTGAGCTTGCGTGCCAATGTGGGGAAAGTCATAGAGAAAGCGCAGCAAATAGGCCGCAAAACCGGAGCGGTAGATGCTGTTCAGGTAGAACAAGAGATGGAAAGCAGCTCTGATAAAGTAAAACTAGTTGATGGAGAAGTAGAAGGAATAAAGCAAGCTGAAATCAAACGAAGGGAAGAGGAAAAGAAAAGGAAGGAAGAGGAACGTAAGAGAAAAGAAGAAGAAGCCAGAAAGCAAAGAGAAGCCGAGGAAGCAAGGCTAAAAAAAGAGGCCGAAGAAAAAGCCTCGACACAAAAAGGACAGAAAAAAAAATACCGCAACCCCGGCATCAGGCCAAACCTTTGATGCCGATGTTGTAAAAACACGAGGAGGAAAGGATTACTCCAAAAAGTTGTGGAATACCTCTTCTTTTGCAACTGAATCAAAAGCAAAAATTGATGAAAGTAATTATACAAAAGAGGAAAAAGCCTTTTTTGAGCATTACAAAAACACCGCCGACGCCTATTTAAAGAGCTGGTACAAGCAACAAGGATCCCCTAAACAACAGCTAACAGCAGACATGTATGTGAAGGCGGCCAAACGCGTATTTAAGAAATATGGACATTTAAGTTATGTGGTGCCGGTAGAGTTGGCTTTGATACAAGGACGTTTGGAAAGTAAATTAGGTATGACTGGCGCCAGTGCCTATACCAACCCTTACAATGTAGGAGAATATGATGGTGGCGCAAGATCATGGGTAAAAGACATCACAACGGCTGAAATGGGAATTTTCGCCTACATGGATTTGATGGCTCATGATTATTTATCAGATAAAACAGCCGATCAGCTTTTGGAGAAACAAGGGGAAAGCTTTGTTAATGAGGAGAATAGTAGGTATGCTTCGGCCCCAAGATATGAGATGGAAATAAAGGCCATGATGGGTCAGGTGATGTTAGTTGCTGATGGGAAAAGAACCAAAAAACCCGTAGGAAAAGGTAAGAATAACGCTACCAAGGATGGTGAATTTGTTCGAACCTTATTGAAATCTGCCGGATATACCGATAAAGACTTAGGCACAGCAATATTAAAATTCCAATCCGAAGTGATGTACCCACCTTTGACTGCCAAGCAAAAGAGGTATGTAACTAAAATGAATTCAAACGACCTTAAAAGCCATAATGATAAGGAGGCAACTGGAAAAGATGGTATAGCCAGTACCAAAGCAAACACTTTGGGCTTATTGTATTACATGTACAAAAAGACAAGTGCAAAAACAGAGAAGGCTTCTGCCGATTCTTGGGACATAACCAAAGACAATCTGTGGCAAGCCTATTCTGATTTTAAAAATGACAAAATAAATATGATTGCCTTCGCCAAAGCATGTGCTCCACATGGAGGTACGCATGGACATGATATTAATTTGATAGTAGATAAATTAGGATTCACAACCCGTGATAACTTTGCCATTGCTTTGATGAACCATACTTCCGATTCCCTATTAGCACAGTTTGACAGCGAGTTGTTACAAAATTTACATGATAATCTCGGAACATATTGGTTGACCAATGCTACAAAATCAAAAATGTATGAAGAAGCGAGGGAACGAATCAACAAATTACTTGGAGGAAAAACAGACGAAGGAGCTACTGCAAAAAAAGAATCAGAGGTAAAAAAATCAGGAAAAAGCGCACGAGAAATCATCAGCTATGACAAAATCCCGGAGAACTATAGAAAGCAATTTGCCATAAGTGAATCTGTAGGGCCAAAAAAATGGGGTAAAAACAAGAAAGCAGATGTGGAGATTGTTCAACAACTACTAAAACTTAATGGATACGAACTCAGTATCGATGGAGGAATTGGTGTATTAACATTAAATTGTATCTTCCATTTTCAAAAAATTGAAGGATTGACTGGTGATACAAAGATTGGCACCTCAGGCGATACTTTAAAAAGACTGGTAGAAAAGGCCTATTTTAATGGCGCATATGATGAAAAAGAGGGAGAAATAGATAAAGCTAAAGCCACCGAACTAAATGCAGCAAGAAAAGGGAAAATCAGCGATATACCTGCGTCTCTAGTAGCGAATGTTACAGACGGACATCTTATTGGCATTGACAATAGTGACTATTTACTACCGAAGCCTTTGCACGCTGATGCAAAACGACTAAAAACTGCACTAGAGACCATCAAAAAAGATGTGGGGGATTTCACGATAAGTTGTGGATACAGGTCTCCTGAACACAATGTGGGAATTGGTAGCACTGCATCAAAAAGTCAACATGTATTTGGCATTGCAGCAGATATTCATTCACCGGCAGGTTATACACCAAAAACTTTGAAAAGTGCGATTGAAAAATTAATTAGCAATGGTGATATTCCTGAAGGAGGAATAGGAACTTATTATTGGGGATGCCATTACGACATTCGAGGCACCAAAGCTAGATGGGGTTCATAACATAAGGACAGGGCATAAAACACCAACTTGTTTGTTTAAAACGCATACAGTTATAAAAAATACAACAAAACAGATATTGAACAATCATGAAAGCAATAAAAATTGAATTCTTTAACAAAATAAGGTGGTTCAGCATATTTATATTTACAACCTGTGTATTATTCATTTTAATAACAGGGTGTCAGGTAGAAAAGACTGAGAAAACCGCCTCAATGGATTCTGAAGAGGTAGACGAAGAGGTTGTTGATAATCGATATTTCGGAGGGTGTGGTCGATCTAGAAATACTAAAGGAGATGAAGCTTACATGTCTGTAACACATACCAGAGGTGAAAAGCATTTAGAGGGTGTTTGCTTTGGAAAAAATGTAGATGGCCCTATCTGGACTGGTAAATTTACTGGTGAAGTAGTGTCTTCTGATGCTTATCTTTTTAAAATAAAGGTAGAATATCAAATTAATGGGAAAACCATAACAGTGAAAGAAAAATGGGAAAAAGTAGACGATTTTATTGAACTGAATGAAGCGGAACCTACTAGACCTGATATCCCCACTGATTACCTCTTGGTAAATTGTTTCACCGAATTCGCCGAGCAGCAAGCATTTGTTGATAACATGGAAAAAAGTGCAAATATTAAGGCAGCAGAAAAATATTATAAAGCAATAGATATCAACGGATCAGTAATAGTAAAGCTTAAGTATTATGCAGGAAAACCCGAGGTCACAGGAATGATATTAGGAAAGATGGGAGAGGAAGATATGTGGTACGGTTTGGTATCAGCTAGGTGTATTAATGGAAAAACAGATAGTTTACGTGTTAAAGTAGAATATAATGAAGGCACCGATGAATATACCACTAGCTGGCAAACTTGGCACATAGATAAATTCTCATTACTTAAAATCAAACCCGATCACAGCGACAATAAGCCTGGGTGGGTATTCATGCCAATAGACTTACCCAATGGTTTTCCAGATAAGGAGACCTTTGAAAAGACCTATAAGGACTATCACAATGAGATCGATTAAGTCATAAGGCCTGCATTGACAATAGAATCAAATTTCTATAAGTACATGTCGCATAGAAAAAGCTCTTCATCCGTTATACTCGCAGTGGCGATTGTTACTCTCTCGCTTTTAGGCTGTTCATCAGGAAGTTCTTCACATACTGAAGCTACCGATTCCCTGAATAAGGAAGGTCAAAAAGCTGATACGCTCTCCATTAGCGAAGAAGCAAATGATGACACAAAAACTGAACCCACATCAGAAACTTTAAATTTAGAAATGAATGATTTCGAAAAATCAATGATTGAAGCGGTTGAAGAAGGCTTATATCTTGTACAAACAGAGCAGGGGTTTGATTACATAAAAGAAGACATCAACAAAGATGGATTTGATGATGCTGTGGCTTTATTAACTTTTGAATCAGATCCTGAGAATTATGATTTCGAAACTACTGTAATGATTTTAGTATTTCAAACCCTTCCTAAGGGAACACTTATACAATCAGGTGGAAGTTCTGAAAATTTAGGAGGAGAAAGCATCAAATATAAAGACTATAAAAAATTAGCCTGGAAAAACGAGACCATAACCTATACACACCAGTCTATGAGGAATCATATGGAGGTAGACATCAAAATAAAGGATGACTTTAGAGGGGCAACAGTTGATAAAGTTTCCATCTGCTATTATAACACCTCTGGTTGCAAAGATCTCTTTGTAGCATCAGAGCAGGATGCAGTTGACCTTCTTGAACTGAACAAAGAATTCTTAATTAACATTATTCGTGAATAAATTTGACCGGTTCAATCCGGATCTATTAAAGCATTCATGCATTCAATACACAGGACGAGCAATTTATCAACCGCACTAGCTTTTGTTGCTTTTATTTTAGGATGTTCATCAGGAAGCTCTTCCAATACCGAAGCAACTGATTCCTTAGAAAATGATACGCTAAATAAGGATACACTATCTGTTGCTGAAGAAGCAAATGATGACACAAAAACTGAACCCACATCAGAAACTTTGATTTTAGAAATGAATGATTTCGAAAAATCAATGATTGAAGCGGTTGAAGAAGGCTTATATCTTGTACAAACAGAGCAGGGGTTTGATTATATAAAAGCTGATATTGACAACGATAATATTGATGATGCTGTAGCTCTAATGACTTTTGAGTCAAACCCCAATAATTATGACTTTGAAACTACTGTAATGCTGATGATACTTACTGGTTTTGAAAGTGGCTCTCTGGCTCAATTTGGTTACTCTGGAAACCTCGGAGGCGAAAGTATCCGCTATAAAGAATTCAAAAAAATATCCTGGGAGAATGGGACTATAAACTACACGCACCAGTTCATGAGAAATTATATGGAGGTTGATATTAAAGTCGTAGGCTTTGAAAGAGCAATTGCTGATAAAGTTTCAGTATGTTACAATAACTCTCCTTGCAAAGACACTTTTGTAGCTTCTGAAAGTGACACATTGGAATTAATTGACCTAAACAAGGAACTTCTTAGTAATCACATGTAAAATGCTTATGAAGCAATAGGTGTCAATGGATCGATCATTCTAAAACTTAATGTTATACAGAAAATTCCGAAGCTACAGAAACAATTTTAGGGAAGATCGGAAAAAATGAACTATGTGTGCTGGTTTAGCCACAGGAAGCTAAATTGATGAAAGAACATATAATTTACGTGTTAGAGTACAATAAGGGTACTGATGAATATAACACAAGCTGGCAAACCTGGTAATGTATTTATATTTATGCCCTTCGACTTAACGAATGGTTTCCCCTTTGAAAAGAACTCTACCACCATAAGATCGATTAGTACGGACATATATGGCGTCTCCTACTTCATCAAGCGGCGCAATACCTCATAAGCCATGGTCATACCAAACATGGCCGGTATATAGGCAATGGTACCGTAAAATGATTTTTTGTAATTGGATCCATCTGTAAGCTTAAGTGAATGTGCAAGCTGGATTTCTTCAGAGTAGACTGTGAGCACACCTTTGCGTACCCCTTTTGACTTAAGGATCTTACGCAGTTGTTGAGCAAACTTGCATTCACGTGTTTTACTGATATCGGCAATTCTGATTTTAGTTGGATCCAGCTTACCACCCGCTCCCATGGAAGATATAAATGCGCATTTCAATCGCTTTAAGGTAAGTATAAAACTCAGCTTGGGACCAAAACTATCGATACAGTCCAAAGCGAAGTCGAACTGGCTGTCAGTGAGCAGTTTTGTCATGGCATCAGGCTGCATAAATTTATCATAGACCGTGATCTGAAGCTCGGGGTTAATATCCAAAAACCTATCCTTGAGCACATTTGCCTTTAGCATCCCTGCGGTAGAATCCAGCGCCTGTAACTGGCGGTTTTTGTTGGTAGGGTCAACAACGTCACCATCTATAATGGTAATTTTCCCTATCCCTGACCGTACGAGGGTTTCTGCAGCATAACTGCCCACGCCACCAAGCCCCACCACAAGAACATGTGCGCTTTGCAGTTTTTGCAGTGATTCTTCACCTATTAATAATTCGGTCCGTTCCAGCCAACTCATGATCAAAAAAATTATTTGCGTTGTTTACCAGTTGTTCTCTTAGTTTTTCCTCAGAAATCCCTAATGACTTCGAAGCCTGCAAATATATGTTTTCTATAGAAACATCAGGCATGCTATCTGTTTCAAGAAACAGCCTGTTGGCGGGTATTGCACGGAGTAGCTGGCTGAATTTTTCCGCGTTATGCAGTTGAGGCATGAGTGACAAAAAAAAACCGGCATCAGTCAGTTGCTTCGCCAGCGTGGCATTTCGACCGAAGCCATGGATGCACCACTTCCTGATTTCAGAGAACTCATTTTTAATTTGTAATAATTGATGATAAGCCCTCACGCAATGAATGATCACCGGGGCATTTAGATCATTGGCAACACGTAATTGACTACGGAGAATCTCCATCTGCAATTCCATTGGAGGACCCTTCAAGTTATCCAGCCCCATTTCACCCAATGCTATGCAATTGGCCTGATGATAATGTGCCTTTATTTCCTCAACTTCATCGATTGTGAGAGCGTTTTCTGTCCACCATGGATGTTTCCCAATAGTGTAAGGGCCAGACGGCGGCTCTTGCCCCATATGTATTGAAATGATTTCAACAATAGCCGGATTATCATAATTTCTTACTTTGTGGGTATGAAAATCCAGTATTATTGACTTACCTGCAGGTATTAGACCCATTACAATAAAGCAGCAATTGTTATAATAACATAACGCCGGGTACAGGGCGCATGTTCTAAAATAGTGGATTACACATACTTATTCCAAACCCGAAAGCTGAAATATACGTCCAATTTATCAGACATACGGAAGCCATCTAACACATTACATCACCAGCAACAATTTATGCAATCGCAACTGATCAAAAATATCTCAAAACATGTAAAGTTAAATCCCGATGAGGAAAATTTGTTTGATACCTTCTGGAGTGAAAAGGTTTTGAATAAAGGAGATTACCTTCTGAGAAACGGAGAGATTTGCAAAACTGATAATTACATAATATCAGGCTCAATAAAGGCCTTTTACGTAAATCTGGATAGTGGCAAGGAGGAAATCTTATACTTTGCCATAGACGATTGGTGGGCAACTGATATCAACAGCTTTCAAAAACAAACACCATCTATCTATAGCATCCAGACACTGGAAAAAACAAAACTTTTGCAGATACACTACCAGTCATTTCAAAAAATGCTGGCTTCTATTCCGAAACTGGAACGATATTTCAGAATTATTTTGGAAAGTTATATTGGAAGTTTGCAGCGCAGAATAATTTTTAACAATGGTTATACAGCGGAGCAAAGGTATCTGGAGTTTCTGAACCGTTACCCTGAAATTGCAAAGCGTGTCCCCCAATACCTGCTAGCCTCCTATCTTGGCATGTCACCTGAATTTTTAAGCCGTATCAAAAAAAATTAGAATCGCATTGAACCATGTCAATTTTTTTAACTATTGCTTGCCCGAGCTTTGCTTTTCAAATCAAAAAGCAGAGACAATGAAAAAAGTACTTATCATCAACGCAAGTGTAAGAAATGAGAGATCGCATAGCAGAAAGCTGACTGACTTATTCATTAAAAACTGGAAAGTAAAATATCCCGAAGACTCTTTTACATTCAGAGAGGTTGGTTTAAGCATAATCCCTCCTGTAGACCAGCACTGGATAGCCAGCGCATTTATCAAGCCGGAGGACAGAACAGAGGAAAATCAAAAAGGTGTAGAGCTAAGCAACGTTCTGGTAAAGGAACTAAAGGAAAATGATATCTATGTTCTTGGTACTCCCATGTACAACTGGTCCATTCCCAGTGGTTTAAAGGCCTACCTAGACCAGATAATGCGTATTAATGAAACCTGGAAATTCCGCTCCGGAAAGCCTGACGGTGATTATGTAGGCCTGCTTAATAAAAAAAAGCTGTTCATCTTATCAAGTCGGGGCGATACAGGATACGGCGAAAACGAGCACAATGAGCATATGAATTATCAGACAACATACTTAAAATTCATTTTTGGAATTATGGGAGTCACTGACACAACGATAATTTCTTTGGACAATGAAGAATTTGGTGGCGAAATATTTGAAAGGTCAAAGCAAAGCATTTATGAAAAAATCAGCCTTATAGCATAAGTACTACAGACCAGGCATTTGTGCGGTTCTCCAGCCCAGGTGAGTGTCTGGTCTATAATGCCCAATATATAATGCCCTGAAACATTTTTCAAATTATTACTAGCTAAAGAAAACGTTAACGTAGCTGGTGATGAAGTTTTCCTGGTTACTGATGCGTTCGGTAATCCATGCCAGGGAGATGATTATAGTAAGCACGGCAAACATGACTCTTATACCGCGGTAGAACCTCCATCGGCTTAATAGTAATACAGGAAAGAACAATAGCATGATGATCAGTTGCATGGATTCTATCCCCAGATTAAACCCCAGTATACTGATCAACTTTGACTCCCAGCCTAGCGCCATATCTGCAATGGATAAGGAGAATGCCAGTCCATGAATTAACCCAAAACCTGCAGCTATCCATGTTTCCTTCTTTGAAAACAATGGTCGCATACAATGAATAGCAGAGATCAGAATTGAGAATGCTACCAGTACTTCTATGTATTGAACTTTAAAACTCAGCAGGTTGAAGCTGCCAATCAGCAGTGTAACTGAGTGGCCAATGGTAAAAGCCAGGCTAATTTTCAAAAACCGGAACAGCGTATACCGAAGCCCTTGAAAGTCAGACCACCTACCATTAGTTATGAGCAATGGGGCTATGAGCAGAAGTGTGAGAAGAAATAAAATATGATCCAGCCCCTCGCGGATATGCTGCATTCCATAGGCAAACATTGATTTGAACCCATTCCACCTGCTACCCTGATCAAGGTTAACTTCAAGCGTAGGTACGGTATTGGTGCGCACATTTGTTTTAATCACTCCTAATTCCTGCTGTTTGGTAGAATTAATCCCGTTCCTCCAATCCTCATCTATACTTACCAATACCTTGTGTGTCACCAGCTGATGGACTATTATATCGTAACGAAGAGAGAACTGCCGTACATCCGAATTGGCGGGAGGTGTTAAAGAAAGATGGGCAACCAACTCTCTGTATGCTGCCTGAGCCGAGCCGGATTCACCGTCTATCTTCAAATCAGTGATGGTAACACGCCATAATTGCCCATCTGGCGATTGAAGGGAAACATGATCCAGTATGTAATTTTGCAGAGACGGCCCCAGTTCTGACAGCAGCCGTTCAGAATCTATAGTAAGGTCGTAAGGAACGGCCAGTTGCAGCTCAGCAACAGGTAATTGCAGCATCGCCTGAATATCCGACTCCCCAACGCGGAGTAATACCATGGAGTTGGGCATAGGATGGGATTTTGCTGACAGTGTCTCTATCAGCAAAATCCCTAATAGGGCTATCCTGTAAAAGATGTTCTTCAAGATCCGGCAGTTCTTAATTAAAAATTACCACCATAATCACGGGTATGGTCTCTGTATATAGTGTGGTAATGTATTCCTGACAACACCACTCCGTTTTGACAAATGAACTCGATCCAAACACTGGGTCCGTCAATTCTGACATAATCAGCATGGTTGGTCAGTGAGGCATTGCCTGAGTAGCCGATGTAAGTTTCGTCCAGCTCAGATTCGTAGATAGCCATCATGGCTTCGGCAGCCTCGTCTTCAATATCACCTACCCAGGCTTCAATTGCATCCAGAACCAATGCCTTTTGTGCAGTGGTCAGTCCACTTACTGCAAGGCCTACTTTAGTTTCTGGAAATTCACCGTCGCTACCAGGGCCTAATACTACATCACTGTATGTACCACTGATTTTGGCAGAGCTTAATTCACTGGTTGACAAGCCTGCAAGCATGGCTGCCATTACTTCCTGTTCATCATTGAGCGGTGCATAGCTGGTTCCGTCAGCAGTCCATTCCAGTGGTTCCACCCCCTGGTGAGAAGGGCTTGGTCCGACAATCACACCATCTTCAAAAGTGATGTTTTGAGCATAATGGTGCCCGCCAAACTGCAGCATCCAGGTACCTGAAGTGCTTGGCGTACCCAGGAAAGCTATAATGTACTCTCCTGATGAGTAGGTACCTCCTCCACCTTGATCACCAAGGTAGTCATCTGCTGCATTAACGGCCAGAAACTCATCGTATCCCTGGTTATCTTCCGAACCGGAAGCAGCCTCTATCACCGCTTTAGCCAGCACCAGTTGCGCAGCGCTAAGCTCACTAAATTCCAGTCCATTTCTTATGCTTACACCACCCGGCAGATTAGACCACTTCGCAGCATTGGCTGCCGTGAAATCCAACTGTACTGTGCTGGCTTGTGTAGAAGAAAGTGATGCAATGAAATTATTAGCTAAACACACTACTTTTTCACCCGCTGTAGTAGCATCATCACATGCTGTTGAAGACTCGGTGGTTACAGTAAAATCATCGTCAGAGGTTGCCGCCTCTCCATTTACCGTTACGGTAATCGTACCCGTGGTAGCACCGGCAGGCACCGCTACTGTAAGTTGTGTAGAAGCAGCTGCATCTACCTGGGCAGCAGTTCCATTAAATGAAACTGTATTATCAGAAGCAGTAGAACTGAAGTTGGTTCCCGTAATGGTCACAACGGTACCAACTGCTCCGCTGGTTGGAGAAAAACCCGATATGGTTACGGAAGATGCTTCAGAGACATCATCATCATCTCCACAGCTCGTTAGTAAGCCTATTGCGAAACAGCATACTACCCCCACAACAAGCGTAAAAATTCTTATTAACTTTTTCATAAGTTGATTGGTTTCTAATTATTGAATTCAGCAATGGGGACATCTAAGGTACTCTGCCTGTAGAGATATCACTGAATTTTTGAGATGAAGGGCATAAAAAATGCGATGAATGTAAGTACTAAGTGGCAGTGTCATCATTTAACGTATTTCTATCTTTGTAGAGTCTTTTAACTGATTCTGCTGGAAGCCAGCTACATACTTCTATTCATAAAAAACTTCTTTATGCTTCCCCTGAAGCAATTAATGCATTCGCTGACTTTATGCAGTACCTGTGTAACAATCAAGATAATAGGGACACCAAGACCTTTATAAGAAAACTCACCTCTTATTTGGAGCAAGGCGTGAAGATCCAGGACTAAGCAATAGCGGATTAGAAACCGATCAACAAAACTTGCTTAGGGTTATGATTAATGATTTTGATAAATACCAATAAAAAGCCTCGCATTCCAGCAAGGCTTTCATCTTCTGTCATTTTTTATCTATTTTTATCTTAATTGGTGTCCCTTCTGGTAAATTATAAACTTGCTTTGCAATATTCGCATTTGATGACAGGTATGTTGGAAAATACTGTTTGTAAAAGTTATGAACATTGCACTCTCCTCCTGCTACAAAAGGTAATTTTGGGTGCAGTCTTTGTCCGTACTCTATACTCTCACCTATATTATTCCAATCCTGAATAAAACCACGCCCTGTCAAATATTCTAAATCAGCCTGTAGAACATTAAGCCACTGTGCAAAATCTCCCGCTAGTTTCCCTTTCTCTCCTGTTTCTATATTAAATAAAATCACACTGTCATTTGTAAATGCATACTGATTCCCAAAAACCTCTTCACCAAAGAAAAACATGTTTTTAACCATGCTCCCAAACTCATGATTCATAATTCTATTAACGTAAAGAATATTGTGAAAAGAAGGTTCATTTACAGCACCATACAAATGAAGCGAACCCATGTAAAAATAGCCTCCATTTTTTTAGCTAAAAAATCGAAATAAGCTTTATCATTTGTATTCAGTTTAATTTTCTCCAGTACCTCTTTATCAACTGACGGTTGTTCAAATCCTGTGTCAAGATTATCTAAAAGTTGTTTCATTTTAATTCTTTACTTTTATTTCCACTTTGATTCCATCAGGGTAGCCTGATTTATCAACTCTCTCTATTTGGCTGATAGTGGCCGCTGTTGTTATTAATGATTTCAATTTTCACATCGTCATTAATATGTACTTCTCCTGCACCTTTAATCAGCATCACCAGAGCAAACTTCCATGTTTCTCTAATATTTTTCAATTCTTTGCAATAAAGCTGTACATAAGCTACGACCAGAGCCAGTTCGAAAGCTTTTTCGTAAAACAATGAAAGGCACAAGTGGATGTGGTTGTTGCACCAGTTTCATTGTTTTATACGCATGGACCAGAGGGGAGCTGGTGCCGATCTCCAATCGTTCTGCTATTTTCCTGATTAGCTTTTCGGTCTGGTTGTCGTTATACAGGTCTAGGTTATGCCGTAAGCTAAGGTGTTCTGCCTGTATTTTGAGGGTTACCGCATTCTGTCCAGCCCTTCAAGGCGGATGCCACCTAATACTGCTATGTCTAAAGGTGGGTGCTCATAAGTGATGTGGTCGGGATTGGTGGGATCAAGTTTGCTCATAATTTTTCTTTTCTCATACACTTTGGTGTACAAATATAACTTTCAGTGTTTCTTTCAAAACGTTATGAGTTTTTTTCCACACAAAAAGGTTGTTATATTAGCATTTACAGTACATATCTATAGGATTTCACACATTATGAGTTTAGATAAGAGGTTAACAGAGCTGAGGAAGCAAAATAAACTTTCACAAGATGCATCGGCTAAAAAGATAGGTGTACACCCTAATGTTATTGGACGGTATGAGCGTGGAGAGGCTAAGCCAACCATTGATGTGGCTACTAAAATGGCTGATGTGTTTGAGGTGTCCGTGGATTATCTGGTGGGCAAAACTGACCTGCTCATCGATCAAAATATTTTGAACCAGCTTATTACTATTCAGAAGCTCCCTACCGAGGAAAAAGAGCGCATATTATTTACCCTTGAAGCATTGTTAAGGGATGCCAGAACCAGAGCAGCTTACTCATAAAAAAGCCTCGCATTGCAAGGCTCATTTATTTCAGTTTAACATGGAAGCAACTCCCGTACTACTGGGGTTAGAGTATTCACTCTCCTTTGCCCACTGATCAAAATGCCTAAAAAAATTAGTTAAAGCTGTTCCTTCATCTTGGGAATAAAAAAGTATAATATCACACCAAGATTGATTCCCTGATACATCATACTTTTTTTCAACCCAGCTTTGAAAATCGTTCATAATATCCGCATCAATTACATTATCTGGATCCCTTAGATACCATCCATCAAGAAACGATTTGAGACAGGAAATAGAGTTTCTGCCTAAGTACATAGCTGGTCTTTTCTCAATGAGCTTTATAAGACTAAAAATTGAATTCATATCAAAACGTAGTTTCTGTTATTACATAACCTGTTGGCGAATGCAAGTCTTTAACCCAATCATTATAGCTTATCCCACTTGGATTAATATTGTCATAAACTTTACCGTTTAGGAGCACTGCTTTATATGTACCATTGGTTTTCACTATATCATCAGAGCATTGTACACATTGAAACAGCTCATGGTTTTTAGCGACACTGGATACTATTTCATCAATTTTACCGACATCGTCTAAATTATCCAGCCCCTTAATGGCCTTAATTGCATCATCCAGATAACCTACTCCTTTGGCTGCTGCTATAGGGCTAGGCTCAAAAGGTATAGCGTTTAATTCTTGGTCTTGCATGAGTGACCATGCTCCTTCTAACGCCATGCCAGCTAACCAACCTATAGCACTGATTGGTTCTTTTAAAGGCTCAGGAGCGGTCGCCATTGTATACCTGTTACCAAATAGTCTGGTCTTTCTTGCTTGAGGCATACAACAAGGCGTATCCCCGAAAGGATCATTATAATTAATAGGGTTATTGTAGCTATAGTTATATGGAGATAAACTTACTAATGAATCTGCTAATGGGTCAACTTGCATGAACCTACCAGTAGTATAGTCATAAGTTCTATACTTAGTCATATCCAGACTAAGGTCAAGGTCGGTGATTCTTTCGGTATTGAATTTCTTATCGCCAGTACCCTGATTAAAAAGGAACTTGTTTTCCTTTCCTGTTATCCTTTTGTAGGAGTTAAATTGCAGCCCGAAGGGATAGTAATTATCGCATTTTTTTCAGCAACAACTTTTTTCTCCTAGTGCACCTCAAAAAACACAACGGATTTTCCTAATGCCCCTGCCGGTAAAGCCTAGATTTCAACAAGTCCCTTCCTTCTCGTTTGAAGGTAGTTTAAAGATAAGAATATAGTTTATCTATTATCTTTGCTCAATAAAAAAAGCCAAGCTTTGAAGCTGCAAGGCTTCTTATTTCAATCTGTTTCAGTATCAATCTGTAAATTGTGTAATGATTAAACAATCCGGTAATTCCTGTTTTATAAACTCAACATCTTCATCGTACATGTAATTAAAAGCTACATTGATTCTTTTCAGCTTTTTTAATTGAACAATTTCTGGAGGAAGGCCTTTTAGTTCATTTTTCATCATTTGCAACCATTCCAACTCCTTTAGTTTTCCAATTTCACTAGGTATTTCTTTAATATGGTTATCTGTGAGATTTAAAACCTTCAGATTCTTAAACTGTAATATTTCAGAAGGAAAAACCTTCAGGTCTTTCTTCGTCAAGTGAAGAATTTCAACATCATCTTTATTCTTTAAAGCTTTTTTTAAGGAAGTGAAAACTTTATAGTTTGAATATGCTTTTGGGTAAATTATGCGCTGACTTTTGCAGCTTAGTGTCACTAATATTAAACCTGTTAAAAAGATCCTTAAATTCATCGTCTTATTTCATAAAACAACATCAACTACAATATAGCAACTAGGGAGTTTTCTGCGCAGCATCTTTACATCGCTCTCTGATAGATTATTATAGGCTAAAAGCAAACGTTCCAAGCGGGTTAAGTCAGTCATACTTGATGGCAAATTCGATAACTGATTTTTCATCAGATTAATATTTCGAAGATTCCGTAATGTAGTTAGTTCATTTGGCAAATGTTCTATTTTATTCTTCATGATAAATAATACTTCAAGGTTATCAAGTTCACCTATTCGATCGGGTATAACGTGAATATTATTATAGTTTAGATTCAAAACCTTTAAACCTTTGAATTCAAATATTTCATTAGGAAACTCTGTAAGCTCTTGATCAGATAAATCTAAAATAGTAACGTCCGATTTATCTCTAAGAGCCTTTTTTAAACTTTTATACACTTTATCATTTGCTGAAACGACCCCATAATCATATCCCGACTTACATTTCGAACAGCAGAAAATTATTAATAGTGAAATAAAAAGTGGTCTCATTTTCTTATTGAGTTAGTTAACCTTATTAATAAGCTTGGATCAGCATTAGTTCTTCTACGAATCTGATACGCTGGTGAAAGACTTGGATTTGTATGCCACGTCTTCAGCGCAGCACCATAACCGGCGGTACTACCTGTCCTAAATGCATTTACCCCAAATGCATTTGCAGACTTATCTGCCGTTGAAGTGTATAATGACTTCTTACTTTCAGACTTAATTTGACCAACAATCGCTTTAGCTTCAAACTCAGTGTTGGCAGTACCTGGTAATGGGTTGGTTTCGTTGCTTCGATTCAAGTCATCGTATTGAGCGGCATGAACAACTTCTTCAACTGCAAAATCGCCTAAAAATTCTGCTTGTGTTTTTTTTGACTCCCCTTCCATAATACCCCCAAAATTGAGGTTTATCACACCACCTTTCTCACCCGTAGCAAAATCATCAGCAGTGGCTGGATTTTGAAAGTTTGTAGTCTCTCCATCAGGGCCATCTATAATTGAGCTGAAATTTCCTTCAAAAGATGCTCCGGTATTTGATTTTTCATTAGTTGCCTTTATAACATATCTGTTATCAGATTTTTTTAACTGCTTATATAAATTCTTATAAGTGCTAGAACTATTATGCCTTCTCAACGCTCGTTTCGCAACTCTCTTTTCCCTACCTGAAATTCCCCCCCAATCAATCTCCATTCCTGTAGGGTCAGTAAATATTATTGGGTTATTGGCTACCCAACTGTACGAGCTATATGGTGCTCGGTATGCCTGTATAGGTACCCACGGGTATTTCCCCATATTTTCCCAGGGCAGCAACATCAGGCGGCGGAGGTATATTAACCTGAAATTTCTCTGACTGCGTCAAACCATTGTGGCCAATTAATAAAAAGAGCAAACATATAATACTAAAGTAAGTGCATACTCGTGCTGTCATTCTTTGCTATGGTTAAATAGTTGAATTTATATCATTGTAGGCAAGCCCATTTCGACATTTTATGAAAATTGAGGGCAAAATTAATTTTTTTTAAAAAAATTATACGCTTAATAGCATGTAATAAATATAGAATAAGTGCTACAATATGTATCTAGCAGTTTTTTGATGACCTCTTTATAAATAATACTCCACTTACCTTTTTTTATGGCCTGCTAAAATCAAAGTCATGCGACCATTTGGTTTGTGATAAACGGATAGAAAAGGTAATGACTAACAAAACATGATCTTTTCAGGTTACACAGGCATTTTTACCTCCTTTACAGACGAGGCTACTGGGTTTGAAATCAAAGGTGCGCACTCAAATTTCACAAGTCCAGCCTTCTTTCCCCTGAGCTCTTACACAGAAGTTAGTTCAAATTTAAACGAACGTTATGTTTCTCTTTATTATGTTTTGGATATGTTAAAATTGTTATCCGCCCCAACACGTTTTTATCTCCTTTCTTTACGATGCCTTTAATATTGCTTCATGTGTAGTTTTCATTAGGTAAGTACCTTGGAGATAAATTCTTACGGGATGAAAAACCAGAGTAATAACTACCTTCTGACACAAACTGCTGTAATGTTAATGCTACTGCCGCTTATGGTATTCGAAAAAGGTGCCATTACTCTTGTAATTAATCAAAACCACAGTACTCTTCTGGACAATTTCTTCCGTATTGTCACCTATGCCGGTGACGGGGTGGTATTTGCTATCTCAACAGTGCTGTTGCTTTTTGTTAGCTTTCGCCAGGCCTTGCTTTCAGCAGGCATTGGTATTGTGCATGCCCTTTCTATTCTGATCTTAAAAAGAGGCTTTTTTTCTGACTTGTCCAGACCAAAAAATTTCTTTCCTGATGACGTAGCCCTTCACTTTGTACCAGGCGTACATGTACATGGCCAAATGTCATTTCCCTCGGGCCACACTACTACTGCTTTCGCTATGGCCGTATTGCTCATATTGCTTTGCCCGCGCCATAAATACCTGCAATTTATTTTTCTCGTCTACGCTATGCTGGTCGGTTACTCACGTATGTACCTGCTACAGCATTTCTACATAGACGTGGCTTTCGGTGCTATTTTAGGAGCCTTCTCATCTTACATGTGCTGGTTTGTACTGAACCATATCCATCTGCCCGCATGGACTAATGCCCGGATCAGGATCAATATTACGATCAGTAAAAGTAAAACGGGTATACCGGTAACATCTAGTTCCTGATACCAAAGATCAATGTGGTGTGGTTCTCGAAGAGATCCTTCTGCTCAAACACCAGCTCAAGTCTTATATCCTGAAACAGAGGCTCTGCTTTATCGCGACGGCTGATAATCATCAGGTCTTCCCTGTTCTCTATCAGTTCGTTTAGCATGTCGAGGGACTCGATTTTCGGTATTTCCTGATCGTGGTAAAAAACAAACGAGGCATTCATGCGCTCCAGGTAGTATACCGGGTGGCCTTTCAGCAGCTTATGGCTTTTATAGACCGGGTTGCTCTCATCCATACGCGGGTAGATTATATAAATGAATAGTAAGAAAGTCAGCATAAATGTACCCGCGAGGGTGTAATACATCATCTTGAATTTCGACCTCAAGACTAAAATAAGGGCTATGATGACACCTATAGGGACAACAATCAGGTAAAAAGCAAGAGGAGCCAGTTGTGAAATCGACCCGTCCTGATCTATACCAAAATAAGCTGCGACCGGCATTGCTATGGCTATCACCAGTAAAATATATATGCCCGGCAGCAATCTTTTATGGGCTGGTATTTTCCTGTCCGTAGCTAAAGACAAATAATAACCCAGTAATACAGCCATGAAGGGTAAAGCCGGAGAAATATAGCTGGGCAATATAGTGCGTGAAAATGAAAAGAATGATAGTACTGCAATGCTCATACCCAAAGAAAGTGTAAGAAAAAAGTTGTGCTCACGGCTGCGCCAGGCAAGAGCGACAGCCTGAAATATAAAGACGCTAAATGGCAAAAGTGCAGCTATGGCAATTACAGGGGCTGCCAAAGGGAAACCACCGTGCCCTTCCATAGTTGATGTATACCGGCCAATGTTATGTTTAAAGAAAAATTCTTCTACCCATACACCATCAGTTGCCTGGAATATGGCATAGTACCAGGGAAAAATAATCAGCAGTATCACCAATGCACCCTGAAATGGCTTCCAGCTTATAATGTTCCTCCATGTTAAACTCTTACCAAAGTAAAGTGCCAGCAGAATACCCAGTGCCGGCAAAACCAGTGCTACCGGCCCTTTGGCGAGAAAAGCCAGCCCAAAGCAGGCATAGCCAAGATAGAGCTGATAAGGCTTTTTACTCTCATGGTACTGATAAAATAAAAATGAACCCAGCACCGTAAAGAATATAAGATATGGGTCAGGTACGGCAAGGTGAAATTGAACTGCCACCTGCAAGGATGCCAGGAGAACCAAACCCGCATAGAAAGCTGCATTTTCGCTGAGTGCTTTGCGCGAGAAGAGAAATACGGTAATTACTGTGAGTACCCCCATTAGGGATGAAAAAAACCTGGCGCTAAATGGAGATGCCTCTCCCTGTATATAGTACGCCATGATCATGAAATAATAGTGCAACGGAGGTTTATCCGTGCGTAGTTTCCCATTGAAAGTTGGTACTACCAGATCACTACGCTCAAACATTTCGCGGGCACATCCTGCATTTTTTGCCTCATCAAGTATGTAGATGGAGGTACCCCATATATTGGCAAAAAATATAAAAGCAGCGAGGCCGAGGATAATAACAAACTTGTTTGTCATACGATTGCACACTTAGACCGTAATATTATGAATTAATGGGAGGCCTTATTTTTCCTCAGTATGAAGTTATTGTAAAAAGATAATTGTAAAGACCCTGCATAAATATGATGGCACAGTTGAAACAGATCTTAAAAGGATAAAATCCTGCCCGTGGCTCTCGCTCATTAAATATAAATTAAGCAACTGCATTTATATTAACGATAATATAACCGTTTACAATAGCTTCTGATTTCACTGAAAACGAAATTTATGTTGGAAATAAGCCCGATATGAAACTCTCGCTGGTTATAACCTTACTCAATGAAGAGCACAACGTAGCACCTCTGCTAAGGCAGATAACGGATGCACTCACGGGTATGGAATACGAGATTATTTTTGTAGACGACGGGTCGACGGATAACACTGTAAAGCATATTAAGGATTGCGCTGACGACCATGTGAAGCTGGTTATATTAAACAAAAATTACGGCCAGACTACTGCCATTGCGGCTGGCATTGATTGCTCCGCAGGAGACTATATCGTTACTTTAGATGGTGACCTTCAAAATGATCCTGAAGATATCCCGATGATGCTTAATGAGCTTATTACCGGAAAATGGGATGTAGTAGCAGGCAATAGAAAAAACAGGAAAGACGGGATGCTGCTGAGAAAAATCCCCAGTAAGATGGCCAACGCCCTGATCAGAAAGCTTAGCGGTGTCCATATCAGTGATTATGGATGCACTTTGAAGGTGTTTCGCAGAGAGGTAGCTAAAAACCTTGATCTATACGGTGAGCTGCATCGGTTTATCCCTATTCTTGCCAAACTGAAGGGTGCCCGGATAACACAAATGGATGTAAAGCACCATCCCAGAATTTACGGTGAATCAAAGTACGGCCTGGGCAGAACTTTCAAAGTCATCAGCGACCTCATTCTGATCTTGTTTTATCAAAAATATTTCAGAAGGCCTATTCATTTATTCGGACCGCTAGGCATCGTGGCGCTGATAGCCGGTGGCGTTATCAACTTATACCTTCTGTTCCTTAAAATTCTTGGAGAAGATATCTGGGGCCGGCCTTTATTAATACTCGGAGTGGTATTACTGCTGGCAGGTATTCAATTTATAACTTTTGGTCTTATTGCAGAATTGATGATGAGGATATACTATGAATCCCAAAGCAAAAAAACATACAACATCAAAGACATCTTTATCGTGGAAAGTAAAAATACCCGGATACCTCAGGCTGTTGGTTAAAATTGTAGTTAGCGCCACAGCTATAGCCATAGTTTTCAGCAAAATAGACACCCATGATACACTGGCACTTATCCTTAAGGCCAACCCATTATGGCTGGCAGGCGCCTTATTGGCTTATAATTTATCTCAAGGCATAAGCACTACCCGGTTAAAGTACCTTTTGGAACGGATCGGCGTTCAGGATACCTTCGGGTTCCATATCCGCTTATATTACAAAGGCATGTTTTATAATTTGATACTACCTGGCGGAATAGGTGGTGATGCTTACAAGATTGTGGTATTGAAAAGTAAATTCAACAGAAGAACCCGAAGACTCTTTGAAGCCATACTGCTGGACCGGCTTTGTGGCCTGGCTGCCATCCTTATGCTTACAGCCATCATCATTTTACAAATCTACGAGGCCGATTTTTTAACGAAATTCGGCCTTGGGATAAGCACGGGCTTTTTTTATCCGGTGTTTTACCTTGTTGTTGCCATGGGTTTCAGAAAGTATAAAAGACGCTTCCTGAAGGCTAACTTATTGTCATTGGGTGTACAATTAACCCAGGCTTTGAGTGTCTTCCTGCTGATGCTGAGCCTGGGTATAGACACTAACTATCTGCACTATATCGGCATCTTCTTTATTTCTTCCATAGCCACTATTATTCCTGTAACTATCGGAGGACTCGGCATGCGCGAAATGGTCTTTTTCTATGCATCCGGGTATTTCTTTTTTAATGAAGCCAATGCCATAGCCCTGTCTCTTTTGTTCTTCATAATCACCGCAGCTTCGGCCCTGCCCGGAATGTTTATTGACCCAGACCGAACAACCAAACCGGCACCTAACGTAATGCAATTAAACTAGATTTTAATTGATTTATTGGCAAACACGGGAGGCTATTCTATGTAGGCGCTGATGAAGCCTTTAAGGGGGTTTTGGTTCCGCTTACAACATTACCGGCTACTGTACGATCAGGCTTTAGGAAGCATGAAAAGCCTTGATTCAATTCACATGACTAAAAACCCGGGATAGTTTATTAAAATTTCTCCTGTAATTTCTTCATTCCAATTGTTTAATCGTAATATTGCAATATAAGGATAAATCAATGGGAATTACTAAAACAGAGCTTTTTACCTCAGAACAAAATGACATCGCCCTGGTTGCCAAAGCTTTCGCCCACCCGGCTCGTGTAGCCATTATTCAATATTTGCTTAAGGCAAACACATGTATAAACGGGAACCTCGTCTGGGAATTAGGGCTTGCCCAGCCCACTATCAGTCAGCACTTAAAAGAACTAAAGGCCATTGGTATTCTACAGGGTACTATTGAGGGTGTTTCAGTAAGTTACTGTATTAACCCTGCACGTTGGGAGGAGGTTAAGAGCCTGTTTAACAACCTGTTCTCTCAATACACTTTAGCAGCAGACCATAATTGTTGTTAAAAAAATTAGACTTATAATTGTAATATTTCAATAGGTAACCATGAAATCCCCATCAAAGAAAAGTCCAAGAGATCGTTCGTGGCGGTCAACCTTCAGAAAAAAGACAGTTAAACCTAAGAGCGACGGCATTTCGGGGATGCTTCCAAATGTGATATGAGAAAGCTGATCCCTGCAATATCTGAGTTTTTAGGTCAATTGGATATTTCATCCATAACAGAGCATAGGAAGAGCGAATTGCAACCGCTGATTAATACCATACAGGAAAAAGTGGATAAGCATCAGGCTGTTAACCTCAACTTTATTTGTACGCACAATTCCCGACGGAGCCAGCTTTGCCAGGTATGGGCTGAGACTATCGCTTGGATTAAAGGAGTACCTATGGTCAGGGCGTATTCCGGCGGCACGGAGCCATCGGAGTTTCACCAAAACGCAATTAAGGCATTGGAAGACTGCGGGTTTCTCATCACCCGGAAAGAAGACCGGGCTGTTCCTGTTTATTTTTTCTTTTACTCGTACGAGGCAGAGGCCATTCCCTGCTTTTCAAAGATCTACAACGACCCTATCAATTGCCGAGCAGCATTTACCGCAGTTATGACCTGCTCTGATGCAGAAGAGAAATGCCCTCACATTGCAGAGGCTGAGTCACGGGTTTCGGTGATTTATGAAGATCCAAAACATGCTGACGGCACCTCGGAAGAGGCAACGGTATATGCACACCGGAACAAACAGATTGCTACGGAAATGTTGTATGTGTTCTCTATGATCAAAGCCTGATCAGCCTGCTTCAGCTTCCTTAAATTGAGTCACGCCTTTACATTATAGGTTTGATTTTTATAACTTTACACGATGAAGCCAGTGGAGAGCATTGAAGACTTTTACAGGGAAAAACTCAATTGGGTACCCGACAGCATACATACCGAAATTGGTCATTTCAACGTATTTAAGCTGGCGCCTTTTATAGGAAAGGAAGCCAGGCCCGTTCCGTACAGCAGGCGGGATTATTTCAAAATAAGCCTCATTGTGGGAAATAATAAAGTCCATTATGCTGACAAGGTAATTGAAATAAAGAAAAAGGCATTGTTATTTGCCAGTCCTCAGGTACCATACAACTGGGAGGAGATCGATAAAATCCAAAGCGGATATTTCTGCGTATTTACCGAATCCTTTTTTCATCAATTTGGAAATTTACGTCAATACGAAATTTTCCAACCTACCGGAACACCAATATTCGAACTGACCGATAAGCAGGCTGATGAAATCAGCGCTATTTATGAGCGGATGTTTGATGAGATCAATTCCGGATACACACATAAATATGATATATTGCGTACACTCGTTTTCGAACTACTGCATATTGCCATGAAAATGCAGCCCTCATCAAACTTTGAGAAGCAAGAGGGCAACGCCTCGCAAAGGATCACCAGCATTTTCCTTGAACTGCTGGAACGACAGTTTCCTATTGATGACACCCGCCAACGGCTGAGCCTCCGCTCCCCATCTGCTTTCGCAGATCAACTGGCAATACATGTAAACCATTTGAACAGGGCATTAAAAAAGACTATTGAGAAATCCACCTCCGAGATTATCTCGGAGCGTATTCTTCAGGAATCAAAGATCTTGCTAAGGCACAGTACCTGGAATATCTCCGAAATTGCTTATGCCTTAGGCTTTAACGAAGTGACTCACTTCAATAAGTTTTTCAAGCAGCACACGGAGATAACCCCTACCCGTTTTAGAAATGTTTGATTTTGATAAGTCCGGGTTTGCTTATTATAATTAAGCTTTAAAGCAGCAAGCGGATCTTTGTATCATAATTAAAAACAAAAAATTATGAGCACAAAGAAAGTATGGTTTGTTACCGGGGCATCAAAAGGCCTGGGGCTGGCACTGGTAAAAAAGCTTTTGGCAAATGGTTATCGTGTGGCTGCAACCAGCCGGTCTGTTGAATCATTGATACATGAGGCAGGCCCCGTGTCAGAAGAGTTCCTTCCGCTTGCCATGGACGTCACGAGCGACAACAATGTGAAAGAGGCCGTTGCCAAAACCGTTGATCACTTCGGAAGTATTGATGTGGTCGTCAATAATGCAGGCTTTGGCCTGGTCGGCACCCTGGAGGAACTAAGTGATGAAGAAGTCAGGGATAATTTTAATGTAAATGTATTTGGCCCGCTCAACGTTATCCGTCATGTTGCACCGCACATGCGTCATCAGAAATCAGGTCACATTTTCAACATCTCTTCTATTGGAGGTTACTCAGGTGGTTTTCCTGGCTTTGGCATTTACTGTTCTACAAAATTCGCCATGGCAGGGTTCTCAGAAGCGCTGGCAGAAGAGATGAAGGGGTTCAATGTACATGCCACGGTGGTTTATCCAGGTTATTTCCGGACAAATTTTTTATCTAAGGGTTCGATCAAAACATCTGCCAGTCCCATTGATGATTACAAATCAGCCAGAGAATCGGAAAAGGCACATTTAAACCAGATCGATGGAAATCAGTCAAATGATCCTGAGAAGGCGGCTGAAGCGCTGATCACGGTGAGTGAACAGGCTGATCCGGCAGTCCACTTGTTTTTAGGTGCAGATGCCAGTGAAATTGCCCATCAGAAAATAAAACTCATTGAAGAAGCACTGAGCAGCAACGAACAGCTTAGTAAATCAACGTTAATAGTGGCTGACCAGAAACAGTAAAAGCTGCCAATAACTGACAGCTTTTACAAAAAGAAAAATCAAACACAAAAACTAGTTCATCAAACCCGGCCAGGTTGTTTTGAGGTTATCGGTTTCCGGTAACCACTACAACCGAGTCGGGATATTTATCATATTCCAGGCACATATTGTTATCAAGAAAACAAGTATATACGGGTTTTTTCATGATTTCTTAAGATTTAGGTGGATTTGGAATTAATACCGGGGTTATCTAAAAGTCCTTTAATGTCAGCCACCTTATCCAGAATATAGGTTGGGTTGGCCTTAAGTAACTGCTCTCTGGTTTGCGCTCCTGATGTAACCCCGACGGTAATGCCGCATTTTGCATTTATACCCTCCTCTATATCAATTGCAGAGTCTCCTGCTTTTAGTACCTTCTTAGGATCTCGAATGTCCAGAAGTTGCATAGCTTTAAAGATCATATCAGCATGAGGCCGTCCCCTTACTACGTCATCGGCGGTAATCAGGGCATCGTAGTGCTCATCTAACTGCCAGTTAAGTTTGTCTATCAAAAGCTGAGCAACCCTGCGGCTATAACCGGTATTAAGGGCTACTTTTATGTGATTGGCCTTCAGGAATTGTAAAAACTCATTGGTTCCTTCTGTAGGCTGTACATCTAATTTTTCATATTCCTCGTCCAGCCTTTCCTTAAATTCTTCAAAAATAACTTCATAAGCCTCCCCTTTATCGGAGGGAAAGGCCTGAGCGATATCCTTTATAGCCTGAAATTTCTCCTTTCCTGCCCCCAGCTCAAGTACATCTTTCAGACTTACAGAGTAACCGTGTTGGTTGATAACCTTATGCAAGGTTTTGTATACAATATTATTCTCGTTTAAGGTAGTGCCTGCCATATCCAGCACCACTAATTCGATATTTGTCATTTATTAAATATTTAACAGTCGTAGTAAATTTTCCTTTGAGAAGCCCGCGCTGCCGGTCATGCCTTTGCCTCCTATACCTGTCACTATATGTACATTGGGAGATACATTATGCTGAAAGATGTCTCCATTTTTACATTGGGAGTAAAAGCCCAACCAGCGGTTTTTAATTTCATAGGTCGGCAGATCAACTATTTTTTTTGCTTCCGAGATCATGAAATCATCAATAGCAGAATTGATATCGAAGCCAAGATCATCCACTTTTGCAGCGTCGGCATATTCATGTGAGTCGCCCAGGATTACGGATCCATCAATGGCCTGCTTGAAGAGAATATGGACACCAAATTTTTTTTGGAATGTATCAGGGTCTTCCTTTTGCTTGACCTCCGTGTAAGACGGACATTCCTCGAAAGCCTCATACCTTCTGATGGTCCACCCCGTAAGTACTGATCCATTCAGTTTATAATTTGCCGGCTGGGGCCTGGTTTGAAGCATTTGCAGTTTTGAAACCACCAGATCGCTGTCATTGTAAATCTGAGGGTACAAACTCTTAAAGTCGTTGCCGTTGCATATGATCACCTTTTGGGCCGAGAATTTATTACCAGAGGCATCTTGTACTTTTACAGTTCCTGAAGTCTCCTCGGTAGACATGATGGTGGTGTTCGGAAAAAAATGTAGCCCAAGCTGCTCCTCCATGTATTTCCTTAGCCTGTGGATCATGGTTCTCGGCTCTACTGTAACCTCTTCCGGAAAGAAAAGCCCGCCGATACAATAGTCAGATCGCAAGCCGGCATATTTATTTAAGCACTCGTCTTTAGTGAGCAGTACAGAGCCATAGCTATTATCCTTATTGATTTGATGCAGCTCTTCGATTAGCTGTAACTCCTCCTGGTCTGAAGCGATATACACCGTACCATTTTCACGGATACTTATATCAAACTTTGATTGTATCGACTTGTATATATTTAAGCTTTCACGGCCGTAATTCTGCCACTTCAGGTTCATGCCCGAAGGCACCACCTGGCCGAAGTTCCTCACAGTTGCACCCATTGGCAGTGTATTTTTTTCAATGACACCTACTTTCAACCCTTTGTTAAGGGCATGATATGCATGAAAAGTCCCTAATATACCTCCACCGATCACCAGCAGATCAAAGTTTTTAATGTTCATAAATCAGATTCTTAGTTTTTTCAGTAATTCTTTCCCGGCTGCGAAAGAATAAAAATGACATAAGGGTGAATACTATTCCTGAGACTCCTACCAGGTTAACTGCATGAATAAAAAAGTTAAGCCACGACAGGTGCTGATGCCCAAAGTTTTTGTACAGCAGTATCAACATACTTCCCAGATACCCAAATGCATCAACCATATAGATCAGGTAGCCTACATTTCCTTTGATTTTAAAAGTAGCGATCAGCCTGTCGAAATAAAGTCCGTTAAACGGTACATAGCAGATATACATCCCAAAGCCGGATAAAATCATCCAGCCTACGGCAGGCAGTATATGTAGTTGAAAAAGCACCGTAGACAGCACCATGCAGGAACATCCGGCGACTAGTATGTAATTGTAGTATTTAAAGGCCGTCTTATTGGCTTTAACTGTTCCTACTAACCCCAGTATAATCAAAACAATTATGGCAATGGGGATTTCGGAAATAGAGTAAACAGAAGCGCTATCTTCAAACCCCAAGGCATCCCATATCTCCCTGGCAAAATTATCCCTGAAATCTCTTATGGCTGTTAAGGCAGTGTAGAATATGATAATCAGCGTAATGGGCAAGAAAAGGTCTTTGAATAGGAGTGCTCTTTCTTTGTGGTTTAATGGTAGCCTTTCCGACTTTTCAAAAATGTCCTCAGTAGTAGGAGGTGGCAGCTTTTCCAGGGCAAATGCAAACAAGATCAGGGGAAGAATAAATATCAGGCCAGTAAGCGATGGCATCCAGAATTCACTGACCGTGAAATCATCAATGAGCCATTTCCCGACCGACTTCACCACCCCCGATGAAACAATAAAGCTGGTACATAAAATTACACCAAGGAGTTCCGTCGATTTTCTGCCCTCGATATAGGAGAACACAATACCCCAGACCATTCCCAAAGGAAGCCCGTTAAGCAAAAGAAAAATAATATTGTAAGGTGCCGGTACAGAGGCAAATCCCAGTAAGGAAAGTTCGGCTAGCAGAATAAAAGTCAACAAGTACTTCATTCGGCTTGTTCGCTTTAGCTCAGAGATGATCCTGATGCCCAGGAATTTTGAAATTGTATATCCAATGACCTGGGCTATCACCAACAGGATCTTATAGTCAATACCCAGATAAGTGATCCCATCAAACGAGGCTACGGTAAACGGCTTGCGGAAGGCATACATGCAGAAGTATGTTCCGAAAGCTGCTATGGAGGCCTGCAAGATGAATCTGGTATTTTTCCCCGGTAGTTTCATATCACTAAACAGCTACTATTCGTTTGCAAGCGTTAATGAATATAAACAGGGGCTCGTTGAGCATCATCATTATTTTACAAATAATAAACTTAAAAACTCAAAACAGTTAAATATTTTACTATTTGTAAAATTATGAGTGTTAAATTATTTTTATTAAAATCATAATAGAATATTATGCAGATAAGCGGCCTCCACTAACAAGAAAAGAATTAGAGAAAACTGAATTCGGGCTGCAAACAAGACCGTGGATGACGATGATGCGCAAACTATACCAGAAAGCCCATTAAAGCACCCGCAATTAAAAGGTTGTTTTTTTTGGTTTAAAGCTACTGGCAGTATTAGAAGTAATAGTGGCGAAAGGCAAGCCAGGTCTCTCAGGAATCAGAATTTTCAGAGAAGAAGTATAAAACCAGCATAATACAGTCTTCAGCCGATCGGTTGACTGGCACGTGAGGGTATCTTCCATTGAAATATAGCGAATCGCCCTCCTTCACCAATACTTCCTCATTATCTATTAGATACTCACATTCCCCTTTCAGCACATATTTAAACTCCCATGCATCTGTAGTTACTTTTTCTCTGTTAGAGCCAGGTGACATTGTGAGTATAACAGCCTCAAAACCAACAGCATTCAAACTTCTACCAAATATTTGATAGTAAGTAAAGCCTTTAGCATCAACTTCTTTTTCTATAAACTGCTGTTGCTCCTTCTTTATATGAATGAACTTGGCTCCTGTCTTGTGTTCCACTCCTTCAAAGAAAGCGCTGGCATTAATACCCAATGCTTTAATAATTTCTAGCAGAACAGGCAAAGACGGGATCGTCCTCCCGTTTTCAATTCGCGAGATAAGCCCATTGCTCACATTGGCATTAGAAGCCAGGGAACTAATGGTGATTTTTTGTTCTTTACGAATGTTACGAATGCGCTTTCCAATACCAATTAAAAAATCATCCATTTAAGAAATTACATTGTTCAGGTTTAAGCAAAAGTAAAATTTCCTGACTCAAAAAATTTCTTTACGGAAGAAATATTGAAAGAGCCGCATACAAGCTTTGACAAACTTTTGATAGTTAATATGCATTGATAACCTCCGTGGGAACTGAGGCTATCAATGCTTAGCATAAAATTCACCCCGAAAACACTTTCTAAAATGAAAGATCTTCATGAATTTTTGTTGGAACAATTTCTAAAATTTCCGCTGTTACTATATTTTCCCTCACAAATGGATCAGCGTCCACTATACCCTGTAGTTCTGCTAAAGTTATATTTCTTGCCAGTATACTTCCTCCACGGTTGGGCATGATGCTTCCTGACAAAAAGAAAATATTGCTGCTAAATCCTTTTTCTAACCATTCCATATGTCCTTCCATATATTGGGTAGCAAGGCTTTTATTTTCTGAAAATTCAAGAACTACTACAAATATATTTTTTGTATTCATGACTTAATCAAGTTTGGATTGTGCGCCAAAAACGGATAATCGGTATAGCCCTTTTCATTCCCTCCATAAAAAGTCTCCTGATCAGGCGAATTTAATTCGGCATCCAGCAGAAAACGTGTTGGCAGATCTGGGTTAGCTATAAACAGTCTGCCATATGCAACCATGTCTGCCTCTTTGCTTTCTATTATTTCGTTACCGGTATCTCTTGAGTATCCACCATTTGCCATCAGGTGACCTTTATAAAACTTACCATAGTATTGAGCCACGTTGGTTATCATTTCAGTATTGTGATCTATGGGCATCATCGGGTTCATCAGGTGCAGGTAACCCAGGTTATAATTATTGAGTTTTTCGATTATGAATTGATAGGTACTTTTTGAAGCTGAATCTCCCACATCGTTAAATACTCCTGAGGGTGATAACCTTACACCTATTTTTGTACTGTCCCATATTTGGGATACCGCTTCGAGAATCTCAAAAAGCAATCTGCTTCTGTTTTCTACAACTCCACCGTATATGTCTGTACGGGTGTTACTCACATCGTCTATAAACTGGTTAATCAAATAACCATTGGCTGCATGTATTTCGATTCCGTCAAAGCCCGCAGTTTGTGCATTTTTAGCTGCTATTTTGAAATCCTCAACAATTTGAGTTATTTCATCCAACTCCAGCATTTTCGGCCTCACATAATCCTTATATCCTTCATAGGTGTATACTTGCCCATTTGGCTTTATGGCTGAAGGTGCTACCGGTTGCTTTCCACCCAAAAAATCAGGGTGTGAGATCCTCCCTACATGAAATAACTGCACAAAAATCATCCCTCCTCTTTCATGCACTTTATCAGTCACTTTTCTCCAACCATCTATTTGCTCCTTTGTATAAATACCGGGAGCGTTAACATATCCCACGCCGGAAGGAGAGACAGCGGTCGATTCGGTAATGATCAATCCAGCTTCTGCTCTTTGTGTATAATATTTAATATTCAATGATGATGGAACCCGGTCGATTGTTGAACGATTCCTGGTTAAGGGTGCCATTATGACCCGGTTTTTAAGTGTCAGATCTCCAATTTTGATTTCAGATAATAATTTCATTGTTAGTTGTTTTTTCCAACAATTTTAGATTGTACCATTAAGATTATCAAGTACTTACTATTTTGAATGGTACATACCTTTTTGTATGTTTTGCTTAAATGCAATACCTTAGGCTAAAAGATCAAAAAAAATAATTTTAATTAATTTATAATGGATTGTTCAAAAGAAAACTGCCCCATGACGTTGGCGGTCAACATGATCAGTGGAAAATGGAAATTGTTCATTCTTTATGCATTGAAGGATGGAGCAAAACGCTACAGCGAACTTCGCAGAATATGTGGAGGAGTAACGGAAAAGATGTTGACTAACCAGCTGCGAGAGCTTGAAAACGATGGTCTGATAAAGCGAAAGGTATACCCTCAGGTACCACCCAAAGTGGAATATTCATTTACTGAGTTCGGAAAGCGACTCAGTTTCATTTTTGATCCTCTGTATGATTGGGGCCTGGAGTATATAAAAGAATTTAGACCAGAGCAATTTCATTTGGTGGAAGAATATAAAAAAGAGAGTGGCTGAACCAGATACTATTTAAACAACCCATCGAACTATTGCTTCACTCTTTCCGGAGTATATAAAAAGGAATCCCAGCTTTTCGGCCATTTCAATGGCCATCTGGTTTTTAATGGTTGTTTTGCCTACGACTATTTTGATACGAAGTTTTTCTTGTACCGATTTCATTGTCAGGTTTAGGGCCGAAAACAGGTGGTCCCGATATTCGGGTAATACGGCACCACCAATATCAACTCTTGAAATGTCTTCACTGTAACCATGTAATGCGCAACTACCAATTATCATCTGTGGTTCATCAGCCAGCCTGATAGTCCAAATATTGTTATGGGCCCGCATCATCCGCAAGGTAAACTGCTGAGGTGACGCTACCCGCTCATACGCTGTGTCGTGATACCGATAGACCACTTCAAATTTTTTGAAGCAGTTGTAAAATTCATCAGCATCTTCAATACTTAGCGCTTGTAAAAGTATATCTGTGTTCCATAGTTTTTCCGGCAGCTTGATATCAGACATAACCGCCAATACTAATTTGACACCATATCAAACACGTAACCGCCATTTAAACCGGCCTGTCTTCCACCTGAGGGCTCCTTTGCCAGCGTGAATGAGGCTACCAGGCCTCCCTCATCATAGGCTAATCTCACTTCCACACCCTGGCAAACCACCTTTTCATAATTGCTGTTTTCAACAAATTCAAACTCGCCTATTGGAAATATCAATTCAGAATCTCCGTGTGTCTGAAATATTTTGCCCTGTGTAATTACCAACCTGAAATTTTCAAATCCTGCCAATTCAAAATCATCTTTTGTTACTTTGGCCGCTCTCCATTCACCCGTCAGCTCCTCCATAGCCTTTTTATCAGGAGAGGCGGCAGTGTCATCGTCATCACTACAGGCAGTAGATATTACTGCCATGAAAAGCAAAAGGTATATTTTAAAATGTAATTTATTCATATATAATAAGGTTTATTGGTTTGATAAAAAACCGGAGAAATAGTACCCGGCATTTTGCTGGCTAAACAACCCTCCGACCAGGTTAAGCTCCCCTCCAATGAATTCCGCTTTGAAAGTATCTGTTTCAAAATGAAATAAGATAGGATACATGTCACCATAAATCGCCCACCCGTTTTGACTTGCCTGCTGAAATGTAAATTTGAAAATGCCCTGGTCATCAAGTGTGTAGTCGTAGAGATATTGTGCCAGAAAGAGGCTGCCTCCCTGGGAAATAACCACCCGAAACTCCATAATCTCTTCTTTAGTATCAAATAGCAGGATGATATCTCTCAAAGTGAGAGCATACTCTCCCTCAAGCATGGAATTGGCAGCAAAATTATACGCCTCCATAAACTCTTGTGATTGCCCCTGAATAGGGCTCATTCCGCTTCCGGAAGGTATGGTGATGCCGGGGTATTCCTCTCCAAGCCGGGTATGCAGAGGTGGATCTACAGGAAGTATAAAGGGTTCAGTATATCCCTCAACTGCTCTGACTCCATTCATTTCAACAGTAAAAAGTTGGTTCTCATCGTCCCAAAGAAGTTGTTCTATGGTACTTCCAGCTATATTCAGTGGCTTTTTCAGCACGATACCCTCCGCCGAGAAGGTAAAATACGAATGGAACATTTCAACCCTGGCGCCATTTTCAGTTAAATATTGCGCGCCAAAAATCCTGAGTTTATCGTCTAAAACCACTGGCAGAAGCTGACCATCAGGCAATTCGACCTGCAGACCCCGATGGTTGGTATTAAGCTGCTTAGTACCTGCAATAACATTTAATATTTGTTTACCCAATATTTGACTTGCCTCTTCCTCCGTAGCAGGTAGTAAATAGAGGCCGGAGCTTCGCTGTATTCCTTGCAGCTTAATGCTGTCACCGGCCAACTCATCAAAAGCAAATTCAAAATCCGAGATCAGCCCCTCCCCGTCAATTCCTCCATTGATATCTCCGTCCGGATCTGCCGGTAGATGTATATAGGAATATGTGTCGAAACTCAGGGTGGCTCTTTGTAATGCCTTTAGTGTCCAGGTTCCTGTTCCGGGGGTTCCTGCAGTAGTTTCATCGAAATCAGAAACCATTACAACCGTTCCGTCTAAATTAAAATTGAAATAATAAAAATAGCTGCGTCCAGTTCCTGTCTTTAACCCGGCAAGCCAGCCATGAGGGGCGTTGACAAGCAATTGCTGATATTCGTCCAGTCTGCTCTGAAGCCTTTCATCCGGACGCTCTTCAAAAACCGTATCATACTCCTCGTCACACGCGATAAACAGGAATACCATGGCCATGCCAACTATTATGTTACAATATGATCTGTGTCTGTATTTCATCTTACAATGTTTTAGTTCCCTAATGTTGCGATAGCATATTTCTGAGGAGAATCGACAGGAAAAAGTCCTACATAAAGCTCTCCGTCACATGACTCCACCCAGTCAGTATTGAAAGTCCTGTTGGCAAAAAATGACAAGATCCCGGTGGCCTTAAGCTCTTCCTGTAAATAAACTCCGTTATCATCGCTTCCGGCATAGTACAAAGTGAGTGTACCGTTATCATTTCGTACGGCGGAAAACCGAAAATTGGCGGTGTAATATTCCCTTTCCGCGGAATTGACAGTATAATAAAAGAGTCTAAGGGTCAGCTCACCTTCAAAAGAATAGAGCAATTTAAAATTGTAATCAAGTGCATAGTTATTGTTGTGCAATACCTGATTATCATAATTGTAGCGCGCTACAAAATCAGCGGGTTGCGGCAATGTGCTAAAGTCATAGTTGAGTGTCTGATAGGTTTTGTCAAAGCCCCACACATCTGCAACAGGCTCAGGGGTTTCGCCTCCGCCTCCACCATTGCCCGGAGCAATCGCTTTAATGGATTCCTGAACTTTGGCCTGTAATGTATAAAAGTCGATATCGTAATTCTCAATAAAGTATTTAACTACTAATTGCTCTTTTTCTTTCAATATTTGCCTGGAAGCGGCCGTGGTTTCACACTCTATGATAGCTTCATACCCTTCTTTACCCTCAATCAGCATTATGGAGATCATCTCTACAAAATCCTCGTCAGGAGACGACATAGCATAGCTGGTGATGAACCCCCGTGCCCGTGCCTCTGCCAGGGAAACCATGTTCCAGTTGGCTGTATACTCTCCTGGTGTCAGCTCTTTATATTCGGCCGGATACATAATACTCTGATGGAGAATATGTGCAAACTCATGCTCTATGGTATGGATAAGTTGTTTGACGGAAAACTGGTCTGTCTTCAGGAAATCATTCACAACGTACAGTACCACCTTGCGTCCTCCTTCGGCCGTACCTAATTTGATAGTACCATCAAAATTATACTCAGGGCTTCCTACTAACATAAACTGTTTGGGACAGTACTCTTTAATAAACCCTGCCCCGGCCAGCTCTACATAGGGCTTTATCCAAACCTGGCTTGCCACCTCCATCACTTCCTGTACTTTAGAGGGAACCGGAGGCACCAATGTTTTATAAAGGTTAAGTTCCGAAGCATCCCAGCGGTACTTGACTTCTATATTATAAGGAGAGGTAAAGTTGCTGTATAACCAGTTATCCAACTCTGTGGGTTGATAGTCTTTGTCTGGGTCCACATAGTCCCCCGGACCGGATGCATCATTATAGGGGTCTTCACATGCCAGCAATAATAGCAGACTAGCGAAGAATATATTATAGATGTATTTCATGTCTTTTTAATTAGTATTTAGAATTTTAACATGGGCACATGCACCTGAGATTAAGTACTCATCTCGGATTAGGCTCCAGGCCACCAATAGAAATAGCTTCCTGCGGTATCTGCAATACTCTCCGCGGATCGCCCGGTTTAAGCTCCAGAACTTCTCCTGCATTGGTAGCATGCACTACCGGAATATCATGCCTGAGTATGTCAAACCATCTGAGTCCTTCATGCAGAAATTCTACCTGCCGAAAATGCAAAACAGCATCCACAATGTTGCTCTGATTAATATCATGGCCATAGAAATTGAATATTTTATTGAAGGTAAGCGCATGCAAATCAGGATCGTAATCATCTATACGTTTTGCTACCCAGGTATTAAGGTCAGCCATAGCATCGTGAAACTGATTTTTAAATGCATATGCTTCGGCCCTGCTCAAAAGCACCTCTTCCATTGTAAAAAGCGGGAATACCACATAGGGAAAGCCGGTATTGGCATTGGTGCCTATGCGTACGAAGTGCTCTCTAAACTTATTGACAAAATACACGCCTGAAGAGGTATAAAACGTAGATATGGCAAACTGCCCTCCTGTAGGATTGGGGAATATATCCTGATACCTCAACGCTCCCGTAGAATACCTCAGCCCATTAAATAAGCGTGCCCATTCAGAAGCTCCTTCTGCAAGAAGTACATTTGATCTTTCCGATGATCTTGTATAGGCCACAGCCAACTCCTGGGCGGATAGTGACTGATAGTCTGTGTTCCAAGGTCGCAGGTATTCTGCTCCGTCCCCAAAACTGAATATCTCATTGGAATGCTCAATTACTTTGTCATAATCTTTTTTGAAGAGATAGAAGCGTACGGCAAAAGCATGAGCGGCCGTCTTGGTAAAGTGAAATTTAGCTACGCCTGTAGCACCGCTGCCCGTTTCATACGCCTGATCATCAATCAGTGGCAACCCTTCCAGCAGGTCCTTTTCTATCATGCTGTAAACATGGGCCACTGTAGTCCGCTTGTATGTTTTGAGCGATTGTTTTTCGGGCTCTGTCACATAAGGTATACCAGGATCATATGTGGCACTTCCCTGGTTATACATTTTAGCAAAGAGATTCACAAGCATAAAGTGAGCGTAAGCCCTCGCCACCAGCGCCTCCCCTTTTTCGGCATTGTATAGCTCGGGCTCACTCTCGGTTTCTATAAATTCCAGCGCATGATTGGCAGCGGCTATAGCTGCATATGAGGCATTCCAGTAGTATTCAGGTGAATCCTGATGTGTGGTACTGGCATCTTTCCAAAAGTAGGCATCTGCATTGCGGAGGTCCTGGCCTGCAGCGGGGTTATCCTCCACATTATCCGACATAGCTTCGCAAAACAATGCATAGCCCGCCTCAGGGTAAGCGGACACCAGCAATTCTCCGATTTTGTCTTTAGAATCAAGCTTTGCCCTGTTATCGGGTACTTTCGACAGGTAATCGTTACACCCGGCCAGTACAAAAAGCATGAAGCAAAAAATAGGTAAGTACTTATTCATAACTATGTTTTTAATGGTCATAAACTAACTTTTAATGATGCTGTCCACTGCCGGGCTACAGGCATGGCCACCCCACCAGCTCCAAAAAACTCAGGGTCCTGACCATACAAGCGTTTATCAGCATAGAGCAACAGCAGGTTTGTGCCCGTCAGACTGATGGAGGCATCCTTCAGCCTCACCTGGGAAAGCAAATGCCGCGGCAGGTTATAAGTCAGCGATACGGTACGGAGCCGTACAAAAGAACCGTCCACCACCCTCGCGGAAGAGTAATTGTAGCTGTTATAAGGGTAAATCGCCCCTAACTGGTAGAGCTGAGCAAGCGTGGTAACATCGGGGATGGATGGCACATCGGTATATCGTTCATCTCCAGGTAGCATCCATCGGTCCAGAAACTCCCTGGACATAGCATCCAGGTCGGTGTAGGAGCTTCTGAATGCCGGATCAAGTCGTACTTTGTTTCCAGCCTGATAGGTAAGAAAGACATTTAGTGACAGATTCTTATACCTGAAGGTATTGGAAAATCCGCCGGTAATAGTCGGGTCTACAGGGCCTTCGTATTTAAGGTATTTTGTAGTAAGGCTCTGCATATAGACATCGGAACTAAGCTCCCCTTCATGATTAATGAAGAGCGGAATACCGGTTTTAGGGTCCAGTCCCTGGTAGTCTATGGAAAACAGTCCACGCACGGGATAGCCTTCCAGGGCGCCTCCTTCAGGAAAAATCAGGTTTATAATACGGGGCTCGTTTCTAAGATTTGTGATTTCGTTTTTATTGTAACTGAAAACGAAGTTACTGTTCCACCCCCAATGCTTTCTTTCGAAGATTGATGCCCCCAGGGACAAGTCCACACCATGAGACTCCATATCTGCGTAGTTGATGGCTTTATAGGCCTCACCGCCTATTCCAGAGGTTTTAATTACACTTATCAGGTCGAAGTGATCCCTGATATAATAGTCAAACGACAGGTTAATGCGCTCAAATGCTCCTACATTTAAGCCAATATTGGTTTCATATTGTTTTTCCCAAGTGAGATCAGTATTCTCCAGACTCTCAATTATAATCTGCGATTCTGTTTCGTTGAGGTAAGGTCTTCTTGTAGTACCGCTTCTAAATATTGGTGATGAATTGGTTGCATTCCCTATATTGGCTGTTAATCCGTAACCTACCTTCAGGGTCAGAAAGTCTATGGTCCGTATGTCATTCATGAAGGGTTCCGAATCGATATTCCAGGCCCCGCTTACATTCCAGGTAGGCAGCCAGCGGGCAGTACCTGACTCTCCGAGGCGGTTAGACCCATCATACCTTACTGTACTGTTAAACACATATTTGGTGTTGTATGAATAGGTGAGCCCCGCATAAAAGCTGGCATACCTCTCGTAAGTATTGGACATCCCGTAATAATTAAAATTTCCTTCAAGTAGTTGTTTAATAATCAGGTAGTCAGTATAAGGCACCCCTCCCTTTTCAAACTGGTATCCATATCCATTGTTAAATGAATTCTGGCGGTCCACCTGGCGTATTTCCTGACCGATCACCAGGTTGGTATTATGAATACTGTTAAAAGTATGGTTCCAGGCAAGCTGATTTTTGAAATAGTAGCTCACCATCTGGTCATCTGTACGATTATAAAAACCGCCTTCTGGCAATACCACCACAGGGTCTAAGTTGGGGTATTCTGGATTTACGTATAAAAATCTGTTGCCCTGGCGAATAACCTGCGAGCCGTCGGCGCGGTAAGCTTCAGCCATATTTGACCCTTCCATCACTTTGTGCTCAGAAGTTGTTTTCACATATCTGACCGCCCCTATCAGGTCATATTTAAGGCCCTCGGTAATACTGTAATTGATCTCCCCCTGTAGTTTCAGGTCCTGGACATTCAGGTCTATATAGTTCTTATCCAGCTCATTGATAATATTGAAAGGGGCATAGTTTCTGGTGAAATACTCCAGGTCGCCGTTTTCTTCATAGGCAGTCAGCGCCCGACTGGTATTCAGTGCATAGCTGAAAGGGTTGATATCAAAGTCTCTGTCATAGCTGCCCGAAACGGCATCGGTCTGTCGTGAAATAGTGCCGGGCACCCGTTGTTCCCTTACAGAACCTGTAGTGATAAAACCTACGTTTATTTTATCAGAAAGTTTAAACCTCGCACGTGCGTTAGCTGTATATCGTTGCACATTGTCAGCTATGGTCCAGCCATTGTCATTGTAATAGCTGGTAGAAAAGTAAAACTGCGATGACTCTGTACCACTGGAAAGTCCGAGGGAATGCTCCTGAACAAAAGAATTTCTAAACAATTCGTCAAACCAGTCAGTATTGGCACTTGCATACCGGCTGAGGAAGGCCTGCCGTGCTTCTTTAGTATTAGGAAGTACAAACTCATCTGAGCCTCCGTCAAAGCCTCCGTTAATCATGTCGTACATTTTTTTGTAAATACCCCCGTCGGAGCTCCTGGATATGTCGGCATGGTTTAAAAATCCTTTGCGCTCCATCTCTGCATATACCGACATCTGGTCTGACGAGTTCATAATGTTGTAGTCGTCGTAAGACGGTTTCATGTATGATGAAAAGTTACCTGTATAGGTGATCACGGGTTTTCCCGTACTACCTTTCTTGGTTGTAATAATAACTACACCATCCTTGGCACGAGCACCGTAAAGAGCTGTTGCGGAGGCATCTTTAAGAATATTAATATTTTCAATATCATCAGCATTGATACCTGCTACGGAGGAACCAATAAGTGTATTCGGGTCCCCGGTTGTAAGTTGATCAGTAGAAATGTTGACGATATCTTCCAGCACCACCCCGTCTACAACCCAAAGAGGCTTGTTATCGCCGGTGATTGAAGTAGCACCCCGTACTCGTATTTTTGGTGCGGTACCAAAAGTGCCTGATACATTCTGTACTGAAACCCCGGCTGCCCGGCCTTGCAGCATCCGGCCCACATCAATAGTACCATCGGTTTCAATTTCCTCCACACCCAGCTTTACTACCGATCCGGTAAAAAGCCTTTTGTCTATTTCCTGATATCCCGTAGACACTACCATTACTTCTTCAAGAGTGGTTATGTCCTCCTCCAGCGCCACATCAATTACCATACGGCCGTTTACACTTATCTCCAGTGGACTGTAGCCTATGAAAGTAAATATTAAAACAGCATCCTCTTCTACCCGCAAGCTATACCTTCCTTCTATATCGGTAATGGTTCCTTTATTGGTTCCTTGAATGGTGATGTTTACTCCCGGCAGCGCCTCTCCTTCGGCTGATGAAGTAACCACGCCGGTAACGGTTATAGGTTCGTTAAAATTCCTAGGTGAAATAACGATTAAATTACCCTCAAGGAATTTATAAGTAAGTGATGTTGAAGCAAGTAACTTTTTCAAAACCTGCTCCAGTGCTTCATCTCTGGCTGAGACGGATACTTTCTTGTCGAGGTCAGAAAAAGAATCGTTATAGAAAAATGAATAATTGCTTTCTCTCTCCAGCATGCTGAAGGCTTTGCGGAGGGTTACATTCTTCAATTCAATGTCGAGGTTTTGAGAGTGGCCTGAACTGGCCAAGGTAACACCTGCACTGATCAAAACAAAGAGCCAAATTTTCATAATCATAGATAATACTGACCAAACCAACATTTGGTCATATTTTAATTTTTTCATAGTATTATGTGGGATTGGTGTATAACAATAGATCGTAGTCGGACATAATAAATCCGATTATATTGGCCAGTCCTGAAGGACCGGAAGATGTTGCCTCATCTTTTGGTCCTTGCTTTTTCAGTCACCAGCTTATCCGTTACTGTATAGTTGCTTCACATGGTATTAGTTTTTAGTGGTTCTCCAGGGTATTGTATTTAGACCTGGTACGCTCGTTTATCTTTACTGTCACCTGTTTTTCCTTTATGTCAAACTCAATCGGTGAAGTCAATGCCAAAGCTTTCAGCACCTGTTCGAGGCTAAGCTGCCTTATCTTGCCCGTGTACCTGTAATTCCTGAGTTCATCGTCTTCAAAATGAATGGTAATGTCATAGAGGCGCTCAAGTTTGGTGGCAAAAGCCTCCAGAGATTCACTTCTTACGGAAAGCCAGCCATCTTTCCACGCGGTTTCCGCAGCAACGTCAATGCCTCCTTCCATCTCTACCATTTGCCTGGAAAGGTCCTCGTGTTTAATCAATGTCAGTCGTTGTCCAGGCTTGAGGAGGGCAGCTTTTATACCGTTACCGGTCCGGATATTGCTAATCTTCAGAGATCCGTGGACCAGGGTCGTCACCTGTTTCTGGTCATCGTCATACGCCCTCACATTGAAAGTTGTACCCAGCACGGCAATATCGTAGTGAGGGGTGATAACATTAAACGGAACCTCACTTTTCTCCACGTCAAAAAAAGCTTCTCCATGTAGCATTATACTGCGGTTTGACAAGCCGAAATTATTGTTGAAAGATATTTTACTTCCGGCATTCAGCCATATTACAGAGCTATCAGGCAAGGTAACATAGGTTTGAGAACCTATGGGAGCCTCTATGACTGTGATAGTCTCTCTGAATTCAAAAGAAAACCAACCAGAACTCTGCATCAGCATAAAGGAGGCTACTGCCAAAAGTAACAGCACAGCTGCATACTTCCAGATGACTGCATAGTTCCTGCGCTTGTTGATCTTTTTTGCAACCTTTTGCCAGTCTTTGTCAGTATCAATATAACTATATGGAAGTTTATCAAATTGCTCCCAGTAGACCTTTACCTGTTCGAAGTCTGCCCGAAGATTGGTATCATTTCTGAGCAACTCCTTCCATTTCTCTTGCTCAGATGCACTCAGGTCTCCTTTTAAAGCTCTTACAGCTAAATACCACTGTCTGTTATTTTCGTCTTTTTCAAGCATAGCCAGCTTTTATCTGTTGTTTCTGTAGTTATTGGTTGGTTACTACAACTCTTCTCACCCCTTCAAGCATTGCCCCACTACGGACCTGCAACAGGTAAAGACCTGCCTCCAGCTCGGAGACGTCAAAATCCAGAGTGTGTTTCTCTCCGCCAGCCAGTCTTCCTTCAAATATTAGCCTTACCGGCCTGCCAAGCGCATCGGTTAGCTCTACCTGAACATTTTTGGTGTTTTGTAGCTCCACATCAAAATGAGTAAGTCCTGAAGCTGGGTTTGGATATGGAAGAGAGAGCTTTGCGCCTCCTGTCCAGTCATCGATGCCGTTAACCAGGCCACGGAATTCAAAATCCATATTTATGATACCGGCAGCAGCATTGGGGTCGCCAGGGAAACCCTGACCTGATACACGGATATAGATTTCCTGCCCTGCTTCCACCGGGAAATCTGTAATCCTGGATTGAAGCTCAAGCCCGGGGTCAATATCATTGTTACACGCCAGCTGGTCTGAATTCCCATCCAGAAAAAGCAGTATGGTATTGAAGTTAGTATCGGATAGGTCTGCTGAAATGTAGCCATCGGTTGGCGCCACGAAATGCCACCAAACGGAGTTAGAGCCATCCTGCTCACCACCAGGCGCACAGTAGGCCAGGTGTTCATGCTCTGGCTCAAATGTGGCCCGAAGGTTATAAGAACCATAGCGGCCAGATTCAGGGGTTAATTCTATGGCATCAGCGTAGTTATCATTCGGGATGCTGTCGGGAACAACATGTGGTGATACTACCACTGTGTCTTTAATACCGGAATGTACCATCCCGTCAACGACTACTTCCTCAAGTGAGGCATCTGCCCTTGGATATGGATACTGAGGCTCTTCGCTGGTATCAAACGTGTAGGCCAGCCAAAAATAATTATCACCTACTGCCAACTCCTGATTGCCCGGAACTTCAAAGGTTTGGAAAGGATCGACAACTGACCCGTAGACATCCGCAAATACGGTATCTTCTCCATTTGAAATGAAAGGAACGTCGTAAGTAGTATAAAGTGTGGCCCTGGTTAATTGCAGATTATCTGAAGTGCCACTGGTGGTCAGTGTTACCTTTTCCAGGTTTGTGGTACCACCATCGCCCGCTACACGTATGTTAAACCCGAGCATAGGCGTATTCGCCGCTTTTCCTATTCTGATAGGAATTGAAAATTGCCACGAAACTTCGGCACTATAAAATTCGGCATCCTGCACCGGACGTACCCAAACATTGTCAAGGTACCAATCGTCGGTTTCATTGCCATTGTTTGAAGATGTTTCATGTACAAAGGCAATATAAATGGGTACATTGGCATAAGTAGCCAGATCGTACCACGTAGTCTCCAGATATACCGGAAATTCCGTTTCATTAAAAGTAGCGAGCGTGTCGGTAAATGCCAAAGGATCATTGGTACCTGTGGATATAAGTACATGATAGCTGGTGCCGTAATCAATACCTGTGTATGTCTGGGCGGCATCAAATATCAAAAAATCTCCGGGTTGCGGTGTGATCTGGGGTGTAATCAGCCAGTCCTCGTCTATCTTGCCCTCGAGAGCCCCTTCAAGGCCACTGAATGCCACTTTTGGACCAAACCAGCCATAAGTATCTACCCTCCAATGCGCTAGAGGATCCTGTCCTCCCTTCTGGTACCATGTCCAGCCATTGGGGAGCTCTCCTATTTCAGTGTTATCAAACCCCTCAAAAAAGGTAGCTTCCTGGCAAAATACTGTCAGGGGTAAGATGTAGAACCCAATGAATAACACCTTTATAAAGTTTGAGTAAAATTTGTGCATATAAGTCCTGTTTTTAAGAGTTGCAAATTATTCGCATGCATCATAAAGACAGGGAATACATCACGCCCCCCTAAAAGGATCAGAAAAAAATATCAGAGAGACAGGTGTATATGAAAAAAAGCAGTGCTTCTTTTAGCCGGCGTAAAGCTATGGTCATTTGAGCTTCTACGGTTTTTACAGATATGTTCATCCTGTCGGCTATTTCTTTATGTGAAAGTTCTTCCATCCGGCTGAGGATAAATATTTGCCGACAGCGGGAAGGTAGCTTGTCAATAGTGGCCATTAATTCTTCTTCCTGCTCTGCCAGCAGCATGTTTCTGAGGGCATTATCAATAGTGAAGTCCGGCTCAGTATAATGACGCAAACGTTTCTCCGCTACTTTTGTAGCTTCGATGTGATTAAGACACGCATTACGTACTCCTCTGTATAAATAAGTTTTCAAAGAACCATTTTTAATGGAAGGATTATTTGTCCAGAGACGAACGAAGAATTCCTGGGTGATCTCCCTGGCCTGCTCAATATCTTCAACGTACTTAACAGCAAATAGTGTTAACGGCCGGTAGTAGTAGCGGAAAATGCTTTCAAAAGCCTTTTCATTACCACTACGCATCTTTCTCAGGAGATATTCTTCAGAAAATTCTCGCAATAACAATTAACTATGTTTAAGAGGTATGATATTTAATAACGAGTTACTTAAGTAATGCTGACCTGATTCTAATACCTCGGTACAGCCATTATACCTGTAGACAGGAAAACCAATCTGCCCCCCTAAAAAATCAGTAAAAAAATTATTGCTGTTGAGAAACGGGAGCCTTATCCATTTGTGACACTGGATTTTGTTAATAGGTTGGAAAAGAAAAGGATAGAGTCTGTCACGTTTTTTCTACGGGGTCAGCTAAGCAGAAGCATACAGCTAATCTTACTCCATTTATGAAATGGATAAAATGGATGGTGCAGGATTATTTTAGGTGAAGGTCACAAAACCTTTATGCAGAAAGTAATAACCAACCTAAATAAAAAATTAGTGGTGATTAAGGTATGTCTTGCCTTAAGAGAACAATGCCAACCGTCCTACTATGCTCTAACGACTCGGTTTAATAAAAATCAGTGCGTTGATCATAAGAGCTATCAAAATCAATGCACCTATTTCCAGATCAGAAATCAGGTCACTGGTAGAGATAGACCTTTTTGAAATTTTCATTTGGCGTTTCCCTTCTTTAAGTTGTATCTCTGATAATTCGTCCAACTCCCGATTGAGCAGGCTATATTGTTGGTAAATTTCCTGTTTACCGGCTACAGAAGGTGACTGATTGAAATCCTGCTCTAACCTTAGCAACTGGCCAAGGTTTAATCGAAATGACTCAAAACTCCTGGTTTCCTGGGATGTTAGCCTGGTTTCGGCGTATTCATTGGTCCAGTAGTTGATAGAGTCGTTTAAATCATAATTTACTTTATCTTTAATTGCCAAATCAAGCATTTTCAGCTGCAAATTTTTTGAAAGCTTGTATATGTAATCCTGAGCCACCAAACGATCTTTATATATCGTTGTTAAAGACCTCTTTACAATCTCAAAATGATTATTATCTATTTTGTTAGTAGCTAATAGTAATAGAAAAAATACGGCTAAGCCTATTATTACTTTTATCTTTTGTGTGAGTGTGAATTTCAGTTTCATAGTTAGATATCGGTTATGTGTTAGGCAAATTGATCATCTCTATTTTATTTGAAAAATATATTTTTATATGTATTTGACGATGCTAATGCTATCTGCATACCTCTGGAAACTGTTGATAATGGATCTGTATCCATATGCACCCGAAGCCTTATATTATTTTCGAGAGTTTCCTTAAGCCCTCTGAGCAAGGCTCCCCCGCCGGTAAGGTATACCCCCTGAGAATAGATATCTCCTGATAATTCAGGAGGACAGGTTTCCAGAGTGCTGATCACGGCATCCACAATTCTGGCCATTGACTGGTTAAAAACCGCAACAAGCTCTTTGTAGTGAATTTTTATGCGCTTCGGAATACCCGTTAGATGGTCTTTGCCAACTACGGTACAACTTTCGTGTAACGGAACCACAGAGTGAGACACAGTTCCCAGTCGTAATTTCAGTTCTTCTGCTGTTTTTTCACTTACAGTTACTAAATGGCGTTTTTCCATATAAAGCCTTATATCGGCATTAAATGAATCACCTCCTACCCTCAATGCGGAGTAAGAAACTATTCCTGATAAAGAAATTAAAGCTATTTCGGTCAGTCCACCGCCTATATCTATTATAAACTTCCCTTCTGGCTCTGATATATTAAGTTGCATCCCAATTGCAGCGGCAAGGGGTTCAAAAACAAGCCAGTTTTTGCGAGCCTTAAACTGGCCTATAGCTACTCTTAAAGCTCTTCGCTCTACCTCAGTGGTACCATAGGGTACGGACGCAAGAATTTCATTATAACTGGTTAAAAATGATTTATCAGGATAAAGTGTTTTTACCAAAGCCTGGAGCATCTTGCTCGCAGCATCTAAATCTGCGATCACGCCTGATTTTAGAGGTCTGATAACTCTGAGCTTACCATTTACTTTGCCTTCCATATCAAGTGCTATCCGACCTACACCTCTGCATCCCTGGGTTTTAGGTTCCAGAGCTACTACTGACGGTGCTGTGAGAGAGCTTGATACTCCCAAAGTAAGCATGGTATTATTATTTCCAATATCTATTGTTATGTTGTTTGTATCTTTCTTCATGCTATAAATAAGGAGAGAGAACATAGCTGTTCTCTCTCCAGGCAACTACTTATTTGTCACTCTCAAAATCTTGATTATACTTTTGCCTTTGGGCAGGTTCCAAACCACCTGGTCACCTTGAGCATATCCTATCAATGCTGATCCCATGGGAGATAAAACTGACACCTTATTATCATTAATATCTCTTTCTGCAGGCTTTACAAGTATGATATCATTTTTCACGCCGAAGTCAGTCTCCACATCTATAACGCTATTCATCCTTACTACATCGCCAGGCATCTCACTATTACTTTTTACTACTGCTTCGGATAATTCCTGATTAAGGTTGAGACACCAATCTTCATTTAAGCATGCCTCCGAGGTCAGGTACCGGTTAAGCAGTCCTGTTATTAAGATGTACTCATTTTCTTCAAGGATTATATTTTCATATTTCATTTTCAAATAATTTACCACACTTATTGATGTTATATTTTTAGTTAATAAACAAAACCATCACTTCAGGGGATGTACAACTGATAATTATGGAAAAATGCCCCATTGCTTATAGGCTTTTTCGATACGTAAGACAGACTCTATATAAGCAGCAGTTCTCCAGTCTGTATTGTATTCCAACATTCTGGATTTTACTCTTGAGTAGGCATCTGTCAGTTTTACTTCCAATCCTTTAAGTACTTCCGTTATGGTCCAGGCTTCACTATTTCTGTTTTGCAGCCATTCGAAATAGCTGGCAATAACACCACCTGAATTGCACAGAATATCCGGAATTATTTCAATACCTCTGTCAATCAGTATCTGGTCTCCGGCAATATCAACAGGCCCGTTGGCGCCTTCTGCAATAACTTTAGCCTGGATATTGCTGGCATTGGATTCGGTAATCTGGTTGCCCATGGCAGCCGGGATACAGATGTCGCATGGTAATCCGAAAAAGAGATTGCCATTGATCTCAGCTGCTGCGGGGTAGTCCTTAATACTGTTTTTATTGTATTTACTATATGACAGCAACCTGTCCGGGTCTATTCCGTCCGGGTTATGTATACAGGCGCTGGCATCTTGCACTGCCGTGAGGATAGCGCCATTGTGCCTCATAAAGTGAGCTGTCCAAAAGCCTACTTTACCAAAGCCTTGCAGTATATATTTCATTCCTTTAAGAGCAACTCCTTTATCTCTGGCCCATTGTTTAAGGCATTCGACCACTCCGTACCCGGTGGCCCTGTCCCTGCCCTCCAGACCTCCTGCCTCTACAGGTTTTCCTGTTACCACATGTTGGTATTTAGATCTTTCATTAGGTGATTTTGTAGACATATAGGTATCAGCCATCCATGCCATCATTTGAGCTGTAGTGTTTACATCAGGTGCAGGAATATCATACTCCGGGCCGATATTATCTCCCAGAGCAAATGTGAACCTCCTTGTAATTTTCTCCAGATCAGACATACTGTATTTTGCCGGGTCTAGTTTTATTCCTCCTTTTGCTCCCCCGTACGGTAGCCCGGCCAGTGAAGTCTTCCAGGTCATCCAGGTAGCAAGTGCTTTTGCCGCATCCAGATCTATGGTTTCATGGTACCTTAATCCTCCTTTATAAGCACCAAGAGCATTATTGTGTTGAACACGGTAGCCGGTAAACACCTGTATTTCTCCACTGTCAAGTTTGACAGGAAAATGGACTACTATCTCGTTGGTGGGTACAGATAAAATCTTTCTGACACCACTATCCAGATTGATCAGCTCTGCCGCCTTGTTAAATTGGTGTTGTACATTGTCATATAAGCTGGTACCCAGCTTCAGTTGATTGATCATGATGTATATGAGTTTTATTGATAATGTTCACAATGAAATATCACCGCGTCATGACGGTACCAGGAGCAGGTTTCCAGCAGGTCACAGTTTTGACAAAGGCCTTTACTATCAAAGCGACGGGATGTAGCTTTATGTTGCGGGTTTTTGGCAGAAGAACAGACAGGATCAGCTATGTCAATAATAAACTCTGAACAATCCCATATGGGGCGAAAGCTTCTATGTTTTAAGCTGCAATTTTTCCGGAAAGCACATGTATAGCAAATATCCATCTTTACCTCAGGTTTGAGGTTGCCATTTACAAGATGCGTGCCTTATACTTAATTACCTAGCAATCAACACATTAAGTATAAAATTCGATAATTAATCAAAAGAAATAGCGGGGTGTTTTGCCCCGGCATGATACATTTCTCCCCTAAGATCAGTCAGGTGAATTTAATTTCAATCGCAAAGTTTTACGGTCAATACCTAATATTTCCGCAGCTTTGGTTTTATTATTGTTTACAGCTGTAAGTACCTTCAATATGTAGGATCTTTCCAATTCTTTTAATGTCATAAAACCGGCTTTGTACTCATGCTCTTCATTTGATATAGGTTGTGGCATTTTCAGGTATTCTGAAAGTTGCGCAACACCAATTTCTGTTTCGGACATGATAACAGCTCTTTGAATGACATTCTCCAATTCTCTAATATTTCCAGGCCAGCTATGACGTATCAGCAGTTCTTTTGCTTTGGCGGTTATATTCAATTTACTCTTTTGATATTCTTCTGAATACTTCTTTATAAAATGTTCGGCAAGTAAGGGTATATCTTCTTTTCGCTCTTTTAACGATGGTGTATGAATAGAGATGACATTTAATCTATAATAGAGATCCTCTCTGAATGACCCGCTTTTTGTCATTTTGTAAAGGTCATTGTTGGTAGCTGCAATTATGCGTACATCTATTTTCTGGGGCTTGTTTGACCCTATCATCGATATCTCCTTTTCCTGAATGACTCGAAGCAGGCTATTTTGAACTGAGAGAGGTGCATTTCCTATTTCATCCAGAAAAATGGTGCCTCCATCTGCAGCCTGAAAAAAGCCTGCACGTGTTTCATGAGCTCCGGTAAAAGCCCCTTTTACAAACCCGAAAAGTTCACTTTCCAGCAGGTTTTCCGGTATGGCTCCGCAGTTGACTGGTATAAATGGGGCTTTTGCAAATTTGCCATTATAATGGACAGCACGAGCCACCAGCTCCTTCCCTGTTCCGCTTTCACCGGTGATAAGTACAGTCGCCCTGTTATTCTTTACTTTGTGAATAAGGCTGAGTACCTCGGCCAGCGCATCGGAATTACCTATCAGGCCAGAGTGAGTCAGCTCATTAAGAACCTTTGCGGGCGGTTCGGTGCGTAAATTTTTATTTTCCTTAAATGCCTTCTCTACAGCTACTTTCAACTCCTGAGTGGTAAATGGCTTGATGAGGTACTCCATGGCACCTGACTTTACGGCTTCTACCGCTCCTGAAACCGATGGGAAGCCGGTGATTACCAGTGTAGGGATATCAGGAAAATGCTCAGAAGCATATTTTACCAATTCCATGCCGTCGATCCCTGGCATTTTAAGATCCGTAATCAAAAGGTCAATTTCAGAATTTTGTAAGATATCTATTGCGTCGGTTACATCTGTTGCCTGAAATGTACGGTATTTTAATGTAGAAAGCTGCCTGTGCAGTACTTCCAGTATGTCATAAGAATCGTCTACGATCAGTATGGTTTTATCTTTCATTTATCTGCTTACTATTGGAAGGGAAACAAAAAAAGTGGTTCCTTCTCCTTCCTCTGATTCGAAATCTATTTTCCCATGATGGCTTTTGACAATACCATGAACAACACTTAATCCTAAACCTGATCCTTCGCCGACGATTTTTGTAGAAAAAAAGGGTTCGAATATCCGATCCTTAATTCCTGAGGGTATTCCACTTCCATTATCCTTAAAGCTTACTACTAAATATTTACCGTCTACATGTGTACTAATCTCAATATGGCCTTTCGGTGGGGTAGCCTGGATAGCATTAATGATAAGGTTAAAAATAACCTGAGTGATCTGTACAGGATCGAGTTCGATCATCACTTCCTTATCTTCAGGTGCCGGTATAAACTCCAGGGTAATGCCAGCTTTTTGCAATGATGGGTTCAATAATTTAATTGCGTCTTCAAGTAAAGGGGTAATGGTCACCTGCTGCATTTGTCTGGGCATTTCACAGGCAAAAAACATTAGCTTTTTAACTACTTCCCGGGCATGCAGAGCCGCGTTTATAATTTTCTCTGTATCGCCTTTAATATTTTCTTCATTTTCTTGTATAAGTTCTGAAAATCCCAGAATACTCGTCAGAGGTGTATTAATTTCATGGGCTATACCTGCGGCTATCTGTCCTAAAATCGCCAGCCTGTCGTTATGCCGCACTTTCCTTTCTAATATCTCTTCTTTCTTTCTATGTTCAAATCTTTCTATAATATTGCTTATTTCATTGGCCAGTTTTTGAAGTAGCTGAGCTTCTTCGACCAGAAAATCCTTCACACTAAACTCAGCAGCAGGGTAGTGTATGCTTAACGTACCACGGCTCTGGCCATCCACTTCTATTTCTGTTTCCTGGCTCACCACTACTTCCGGTGATGTACCCGAGCAAAAGCTACCGTCTAAAAGCTGAATCTCTGCAACCGCATGTTGCGGGTATTTCCAAGCTTTGGGAATGGCCCTGACCACCGCATTCATAGTATCTGTATAACAATCTGAATGCCGTGTAACAATATTGGATATTTCATACAGGCATGTAAGCTCCTTGATCCTTTCATTCAGTATCTCAATGATATTCTCAGATTCCATAAGTCAAAAATACATGATTTTAGCTTAAAACCCGGATTCAGAGGCCTATACAGAAGCTTGCACCCTGCTCCGCTTTAATCGTAATAACTTGCTTACTAATACTTTATCACTATCACTAATGGTTAAAATCGTACCAATACATGATTATATATTGAATCTTCCGCTTCCGAATTCTGGGTAGTTTTAAATGATCACAAAATCTTTTAAATATGAAATATATAACTCTTTTTTTAACCATCATTTTACAGTGCTGTGTGGTTTTCATCTCTACTTCACAGGTAAAGGTCATAAAAGCGGGAGGAGTACTAAATGTATCTACCGGGGAAATGACTAAAGATCAGACTATAGTCATAGATGGCAGTACAATAATTGCAATTGGTAAAAATATAGATACGCCTAAGCATGCTGAGATTATTGACATGTCAGATAAATATGTCATGCCGGGACTGATGGACTGTCATACACACTTGTGCTGGGACATTGAAGATGATGGTTATGCTATGAGCATCATGACCCACACTACAGGCTATAGAGCCATACAGGGCGTGGTTAACGCAAAGGATATGCTAATGGCCGGTTTTACAACAGTAAGGGATGTTGGCAATTCTGGTAACTACATATGCACCGATCTGCGAATCGGAATTGAAAAAGGAATGATACCCGGGCCAACTGTCATCAACGCAGGCAGGCTGATTGCTCCATTTGGCGGACAACGTGGGGTGACCCCGGAAAAACCTGATATTACCCAGCCCGAATATTTCTTTGCCGATACGAGAGATGAGATAAAGAAGGCTATCCGCGAAAACATTCATTTTGGAGCTAAAGTTATAAAAATTGTTGTTGACGATCAGAAATACATCTATTCTGCTGATGATATTAAATTTATAGTTGAAGAAGCCGCAGAAGCGGGGCTTAAGGTGGCAGCTCACTGTGCCACTAAAAAAGGTGCTCACAATGCCATAGAAGCAGGCGTGGCCTCTATTGAGCATGGTTTTGAAATGGATCGTGAAACATTTATCAAAGCAAAAGAAAAGGGAATATATTTTGTAAGCACTACCTTTTCACTACCTGCTTTTCAGTCTATGTGGTATGATGATCCTGAAAAAATGTATGAAAAAGCTGTAAAAACTCTGAGAGAAGCCCGGGAAGCTGGGGTAAAAGTTGCTTTTGGCAGTGATGTGATAAGTACTTTGCCAGGCCATAACAGAGGCACCGCCACACTGACATTTATAGATAGCCATCTTGATGCAGGATATACTCCGCTGGAAATTATACAATCTATGACCATCCATGCAGCGAACCTGATAGGTATAGGCGAGCATTGTGGTTCTATATCCAAAGGTATGGTAGCAGATATTATTGTTGTCAGAGAAAATCCGCTTAAGAATATTCATACGCTGAAAGAGGTTGAGATGGTAATGAAAAATGGGATAGTATACAGGTAATTAAATACAAACCATAGTTATCTGTAGGTTTACACCTCAATGGTATTAATGAGAAGGGCGGGAAGGTGTATAAGGGTTATGGGTAAACAGACTGCGTCCACACCTGATTAAAACCATTCTTTTTTTAAAAATAAAAAGGATGTGCTTGAAAGTAAGCACATCCTTTTTCTATTTCAGGTACTAATTACTTAAAATTCACCTTTCTGGTAACAGAAAATTCGTTACCAGATACATTTAGCAAATACATACCATGCAACTGCTTGTCTAAAGTAATTTGGATTAATTTACTATAAGTCTCTTTTTCAACTGGCTTTTGATAAACCAATGTACCATCTATGCTGTAAATATTAACTACCAGATCACCGTCATAATCAGGAACCCTAATATTAATTTCTGTTCCTTCAACAGGGTTAGGGTAAACAGTAAAGTCATCTATGTACGCGGATTGACGTCCTAAAGAAGTGAACCCTATATTTAGAGTATAATCTTCCGTTTCAGAAAAATGTATTGCTCCACATGGAGTTGGCGCTTGTCCATGTGCCGCTCTGACCCGTAGTACCACACTACCCGCTGAAACCCCGGAAGGAACTGATATAGTGCGCTCATAGTTACCTGTACCACTTACGCTATACACTTCTTCTCCGCTATCTGTAAAATCTCCGTCACGGTTCCAGTCTACCCATCCTTTAACTCGTGTGCCTGCCCACTTTGTATGAGGGGTTACCGTTAAAGTGAGAGACGTCCCTACAGAAGTACTCAGCGTGGTATAATCAGTATAGCCTCCAGCATCGTAACTGCTATTGTTTGAAATACTGCCCGCTGATACCGTCTTGATATACTGCCCGGATGGATTTCCTGCACTGGCAACGCAGTACTCCGGCACGGTCTGCCCAGGTGTAGTGGCGCTGCTCGTATTCGAATACGCTGAGTAACCTGCTCCGTTTTTAGCACGCACGCGGTAGCTGTAGCTCGTGCTGGCGGAAAGGCCGGTATCTTCGTATGAATTTACATTGGCTCCGGTGGTATTCACCACTGAATAGCTGCCGCCATTAACACTCCTCTCTATCTCAAAACCGGTCTCCGTAGAAGCGTTATCCGTCCACTCAAGGCTTATGGATGTAGCCGACGAAACTGATGCGGAAAGGCCGGAGGGAGCACTCGGACTGGTTGCGGTTCCTGTACTGATATCCGCCGTATAGTCTTCAACCTCTCCATCTGCAAAATTCTCACATGCTGACGGCGCTCCGTTATACTTCATGCTGACACGCATTCTTGATGGCCCCTCAATTGCATTGGTGGGTACGGTAAGTACACCTGTAACTGTAGTGGCAGAGGTGCTGCCTGCATCAAAAGCAAGCTCTCCCGAATCTGTAAAGTCTCCGTCGCCATTGAAGTCAACCCAAACCCGGAAATATTCTGCATAGGAATCACCGGAAAACCCGGGAACCAATGTAACCGCATTACTTCCTATGCTCAGTGGCACAACTTTATCTGTAAAATCACTGTAGTTGGTAGCTCCTGATGTATGCGTAAAGTCATTGACCGATACACTGGCAATATACTCATAGGTTGACCTGTCTGAGCCTGAACTACAGTATTCGTTTGTAGCAGTACTCACCGTAATATAGTCTGTCATCAGAAGGGTATCAGCCCCCGCCGTATTCGACACAATCAGCTGTACATCGTATGACCCTGCTGTATTGTAGGTCACCACGGGGTTTTGTGCCGTGCTGGTAGAAGGAGTGCCTCCCTCAAAAAACCAGCTCCAGGCGGCAGGCTCATTTGAAGACCCATCTGTAAAGGATACACTGGCACCGGTGGTGACGTTAACCGAGGAAGCCTGAAAGCTGGCAACCGGAATATCCGCTGGTGTATTATCCCCGCCAAGCACTACTACGGAGTAATCCTCCACTTCTCCCAGATATGTATCATCTCCACAAGCTACCATTTTATCTTCATTTCCGTAAGCAAGTCGCAAACGCATGGTGGTCACTCCGTTGCTTGCGTTTTGAGGCACTTGTATTGTAGAAGTGTATGGGCCCTCACCCATTAATCCATATATACTTTCTCCGTTGTCATCAAAATCCCCGTCCCTATTCCAGTCAATCCATGCTCCTACAACATTTAGTTCCCAATGGTCATTCCTTGTGAATATTTTAAGGGTTTCGCTCTCCCCTGCCCGAAGCTCTGTAACATATGAAGTAAAATCACCATATCCTTCATGCAGAGATGTACTTTCAATAGCTCCGAATTGTATGCCAGATATATAATTATAATCCTCCTGCCCGCTACCTGGGCAGTATGTATTGGTGTTTTTATTATAAACCTTTATAAAATCGGTCTTCTGACTGGTGCTGCTGCTTGTTTCATTAGAAGCAGTTAGGGATACATCGTAAGTTCCCTGCGAATTATAAACTATACCGGGCCGGCTATCATCATTTACAAACTGAGGGTCTCCTCCTTCAAATGTCCATGATAGTGATTTAACATATCCGTTGGATTTATTTTCAAAGTTAACACTGCCCCCCACTATGGTTATATTTCGATCAACTGCAAAATCCGGCACGGGTGTATCGGATACATTACTGTCGCGCAAAGGTCCGGTTATGATAAAATCAGCGGTAGGTATGCCTGCCCCGTATGAGAGGTTCTCAAAGTGCCCTATTGAATATGTAAAGTTATTTAGCAATTGGTTACTTCTTATAGTATTGAGCAGCTCGTCCAAAGCCTGGTTTATTTGCTTTGCAGCCTGTTCATTATTGGAAGCATTTTGCTGACCGCTAATGCTGCCTGTAACTCTGAACCTGCGGTTCAATGCTGAGGCATCTATACTTACAGTTACCTGATTATTACCTGTTAATGTGGTGAATTCGTTCTTTATATCATTAATCTGCCCTATAGCCAGGTAATCATCATCCAACCAATTGGTCTCAGGTTCCCATCCCGTCACTTCATCATTAGCCACACTGGATAAAAAAGTATTAAACTGATTGCCCCCCGATGAGCGCAGGTTATTTACCAGATTGTCGAACCCGGAGATGTCGTCATTTCTGGTGAGGTCAAAGAAAGTCTTCAGTTTGTCAAAATCATTCAGGTACAGGTTATACCACACCATATTTCCATAGTAGTAGTGATTAAAATTCCCACTGGTATAACTCGAATTGAATACATCACTCAGTGACGGCCATGAACCGTTGCTATTTTTAACAACATTTACATTAGAAGCTAGCAGCTTTATGCCCTCCGTATCGGTAGAACCGGCAAAAAACTCAGCCATACCTTCTTCATACCATACCATTCTGCTATTATTATAAATGGGGTTTTCTGCCCAATAGCCTTGTATCAAATATCTTCCCTGCAAATAATGTACATATTCATGCCGGAAAAGGGCCTCCAGAGACAAACTACTCTCCACACCCACAGTTCTGTCCCATGTATAGAATGTAGCTCCTCTTTCAATATACATACCTCCATTATTGGTAGGTATACCGTAAAGATAAGTGGCATAGTCCTCGTAATCCTTCTTAGAGCCAAAAACAACCATGGTAAGTGTATCATTGATATCTCCTGCTACCGGCTCAGAGGTCTGTATCATTCTATAGAACTGGCTTTGTGTTTGCTTAGCTGCATGATACAGTTCCTGAACCTCTTCTTCAATTAATGGTGTTTTAACTACCATTTTCCCATCATCAAATTTGTAGAGATTTGGGAATAGCATATTTTCCAGTTCTATTCTAAGATCATCAATGTTCTCACACAGGCTATAAGCAGCGCAGTTTCCATATTTATTTATGGCCTCTACGGCTTTTAACCATGACGGCGACAGTCGGTTATTATTAATGGCTATTTGAGCCAGGTAATACTCAACATCATCTATCAATAATGGGGACTGAGCTGACCTGGACATTTCCAGAACGGCATTACCAACCATAAATGCAAACTCCTCATTATTTTTCAATTCGGTATTGTTGGCGACACTGTATAAGCGTGAAAACAAAGTATTATCACCATTAACAGCCTGGATATAAGCATCATCCTGCATGCCTCTGAACATCAAAAAGAAAACTCGGTTATATGCCCTGGCATAGCTCCTGTGCAGGGCAACCGGCACCTGTTTCCATGTATTGGCTATAGCCAGGTCGTAAAATACGCGTTTTACTACTGACAATACAGATGCCTTATGCCTCAGGCCGGGAAAATCCAGGATTATAAGGTACTCATCTAATATATCAAGTGCGTCAGCAGTGTATTTCCATAAATTAGGATTATTGGTAAGAGATTCTCCTGCCAGGATTAATCTGTTTATAGAACTGGTGTTCATGTTTACACGATCGTTGTAAAAGTCCTGATAAGACGCTGCGTGTAAATAATACAACAGTCCGTACATGCCACTGCTTTTTGTTCCGTCATAATTTACTGACTGATTATATACCTGACTTGCTACTGCATATATATTGTTATTTGAAAATGTGCTCGGTGCATAATATGTGTCAATTGTAAACAATGCGTTAAAACACTCGGATGTCGTTCCTTGTTTTAACGCTGCTATTAAAGCTGATGTAGACATAGAGGCCCACTCAGCCGCAGATGTGCTACAGGATTCCGCCCTGGCAGCTTTGTGATTATCATGAGATTCATGGTGAGGTTCTGCGACCCCGTAAACCTGTGATTTTTGCATCCGCGAGCAATGCAATTCATTTATATTCGGATCTAACGGTTTCTCAACCTGACCAAATACTGTATAGTTTAATATAGCAAAAGCTACTATTGCTATTCTTTTAAGTATAGTCATTTTTTGAAATTTTGATGTTGAAGTATGGTGGCAACGAATTACTCGCTACCACCAATTTTGAAACACAGAGATTATCGTTGAAAATATAGTTTGTTTACAGTCGAAGCTCCCTGATTAGTAAACCTGATGAAGAAAAAACCTTCAAGGTTATCACCCGGACGAATTGCTAATTTGCCACTATGATCCTTTTCAGGTAAATTTTCTTTATAAACTACATTCCCCTTTATATCATAAATAATAACTTCAAGCTCACCCTCATAGGCGGGGTGAACGAACTGGACCTGATTATTCTTTATTGGATTAGGAAATACTTTATAAGACTCACCCATCATTGAAGAAGATGAGGCATAACCAACATTTAAAGTATAATCTTCCGTTTCAGAAAAATGTATTGCTCCACATGGAGTTGGTGCTTGTCCGTAGGCTGTTCTGACCCGTAGTACCACACTACCCGCTGAAACCCCGGAAGGAACTGATATAGTGCGCTCGTAGTTACCTGTACCACTTACACTGTACACTTCTTCTCCGCTATCTGTAAAATCTCCGTCACGGTTCCAGTCTACCCATCCTTTAACTCGTGTGCCTGCCCACTTCGTATGAGGGGTTACTGTTAAAGTGAGGGACGTCCCTACAGAAGTACTCAGCGTGGTATAATCAGTATAGCCTCCAGCATCGTAACTGCTATTGTTTGAAATACTGCCCGCTGATACCGACTTGATGTACTGCCCGGATGGATTTCCTGCACTGGCAACGCAGTACTCCGGCACGGTCTGCCCAGGTGTAGTGGCGCTGCTCGTATTCGAATACGCTGAGTAACCCGCTCCGTTTTTAGCACGCACGCGGTAGCTGTAGCTCGTGCTGGCGGCAAGGCCGGTATCTTCGTATGAATTTACATTGGCTCCGGTGGTATTCACCACTGAATAGCTGCCGCCATTAACACTCCTCTCTATCTCAAAACTGGTCTCCGTAGAAGCGTTATCCGTCCACTCAAGGCTTATGGATGTAGCCGACGAAACTGATGCGGAAAGGCCGGAGGGAGCACTCGGACTGGTTGCAGTTCCTGTACTGATATCCGCCGTATAGTCTTCAACCTCTCCATCTGCAAAATTCTCACATGCTGACGGCGCTCCGTTATACTTCATGCTGACACGCATTCTTGATGGCCCCTCAATTGCATTGGTGGGTACGGTAAGTACACCTGTAACTGTAGTGGCAGAGGTGCTGCCTGCATCAAAAGCAAGCTCTCCCGAATCTGTAAAGTCTCCGTCGCCATTGAAGTCAACCCAAACCCGGAAATATTCTGCATAGGAATCACCGGAAAACCCGGGAACCAATGTAACCGCATTACTTCCTATGCTCAGTGGCACAACTTTATCTGTAAAATCACTGTAGTTGGTAGCTCCTGATGTATGCGTAAAGTCATTGACCGATACACTGGCAATATACTCATAGGTTGACCTGTCTGAGCCTGAACTACAGTATTCGTTTGTAGCAGTACTCACCGTAATATAGTCTGTCATCAGAAGGGTATCAGCCCCCGCCGTATTCGACACAATCAGCTGTACATCGTATGACCCTGCTGTATTGTAGGTCACCACGGGGTTTTGTGCCGTGCTGGTAGAAGGAGTGCCTCCCTCAAAAAACCAGCTCCAGGCGGCAGGCTCATTTGAAGACCCATCTGTAAAGGATACACTGGCACCGGTGGTAACGTTAACCGAGGAAGCCTGAAAGCTGGCTGTTGGCGCAGAGATAGTACCGGCAGATTTAGCACCGGCAAGTATGGTACCTCCTGGCTTGGTATAATATGCGTAATCATGGAGGGTAAACGATGTACCGTTTGAGTTAACCGAAACCCTAAACCAACCATGCAAGAGCTTACCTTCGGGGTTAGAAAACCGAAAACCAATATACCCGGATTTTCCATCCCAGTTTGTATAATTGGAAGTTCTTAAATTGTGTTCATCCGGATAAGGTCCGCCGGGTATCCAGTTACTGGAACTACTTATAGCAGTGTTTACAGGAAGTAAGGAAATGTTTCGTAACGATCCCTCGCTGATCAAAGCTTTCTCGTAAGTTTCCAGACGCAGATTACCGTTATCATACCAACACCCAAATTCACCATTACCGTAATTCAGGGTGAAATAGGTCCACGTAGCACTTGCATTGGCAGTAATATCATTAATATCCTGATATATAACTTTATAAGGATCTTTAAAATCCAGAGAAAAATTATTATAAACCGGATTTATTACCGAGGATGTACCTCCTGCCAGTGCAGGGTCAAGGAACTCTATTTTAATATTGGAGACATCATGTTGATTTGAGTGCAACACGGCGCTTCCGGTGAAGGATAATGTGGCAGAACCTGAGTTTTGCACATTAATTTTTGCCGATAATCCGGAAGGTACGTTTGTAACACTAAAATGTGTGCCTTCAGTCAATACACCAGTAGTGGCAAACTGAGCTCCATTTTCAGCTGTAATAATCACACTACCTTCAATACCTCCACTATTCAGGTCGTTTTCCTTTAAGTTCGATGAAGAATAAAGCAGTCTTGGCTGCGGATTGGAGCCTACGCCTGTGGCTATCAGGTTAGCTTCCTGCCATAGCGGTTTCCTTGCATTATGGTTAAGCGCTGCAACCATTCGGGCTACCTGCCCCTGTGTAAACATTTTATAGCAATTGGAGTAATCCATGTAATTTTCTCCATTGGGTATGCCGGCACCCGGACATTTTTCCGTAGTAGTATTACAAGTTCCTGAATTAGAAGTTGTAGCAGGCGTATCTGCGACATTATCTCCAGGCGAACTGCACCCGTTATCAAAGGTATGTGCAAGGTTGAGCCAATGGCCAAATTCATGAGTTAAAACAGAAGCAAACTCTTTATCTGTATTGCCATACAGATACCTGCCATTGTAAACTACCCGGGCCAGGTTGTTGTTAGACATCCAGGAGTCAGGATACCAGGCTACACCAGAATTATTATAGGTATTGTCATCATACAGGTCCAGCATAATGTATACATTCATATACATATAGTTATCCCATGCGAATTGCTGTATCTCGCTGTCATAACCACCTCCATTTCCAAATCCAGATCTTACCGGATAATAGTTTATACCTGTGGTGGGGTTACCGTTCGGATCTAGCTGAGCTAACTTAAACTCAATATCGAGTGTGCTCTTGATACCCGAGAATAAAGGACTTACTGTAGTATAATCATCATTAAGCCCATTAAAGTCTTCGTTCACTTTTTGCAGGGCGGTTATTACCGTATTGTTGTCCACTGTCTGTCCGGAAAAGTTAGTCCCGAATACATGAAAAACAACAGGTACAATGTACTGGCTGGATTGAACTTTTTGAGACTGGAGCTTGCTGACACTACTCTCAAACTTTCTGGCTTCCTGTAGTGATTCCGGATGTTGCTCATAAAGTTCTTTCATCAAAGCATCACTTCTGCATAATGCAGGATTGTGATCTTGTGCATAAACACTCATCAATGGTATGAGCATGAACAAAAGTAAAATAGTTTTCTTCATAAGTTATTGGTTTTTGAATTGTTAAAAACCTATACCAAAGTGCAGACAATACCCTTCCATTATACCTTAAATAAAGTATGACAGAGCGCAAGCTAAATATTAGTGGGGGTTACAAGTCAGACAGTAATAGTCTTATTAGAGGTTGTTTGATGAGGCATTATGTGGTTTTTGGTTATAGATTGAACTGATACCAAGGTAGGACAAATATTAAAGTATCATTGATACTTTTTTACCACATAATTATCAATGATTAACAAGTTGTTAATTTTATGTTAATTGTCTGAAAAAATCTTATCAAAAAAATAATTTCAGGCAAACAATTATACCCTCTCATAATGAAGTAGATGATTATGTTCGCTTCTATTTCGATAGATTTTATTACTGTAAAACAGACGAATATAGTAGTGGGTAATTTCTGGCCAAAACAAAAAAGGTAATCAACTGATTACCTTTTTCAATACCTGTCGGGCAATAATTGATATTATCCCAAATTACAGTCAAGGGTTAATATAGCCCATAGGCCCACTTAATGGCCTGTTTATCACCTGCGGACCAGCCTGCGGAATTGGATTGCCACAAACCTCCGGGCACACCGGAATTCATTACAGAAGACCCATCGCTATAAGGTGTCCCCTGAATGTGGTATCCTCCACCCTGATCAGTATGTCTGTACCCCAGGGTATGTCCCAGCTCATGAACCATCAGGCCCACCTTATCACCATAACTTTGATTGTGCGGTTGGTAGGTATTGATCCACATCCATGATCCTACGTTGCCATTACCAGTGGGCAGTGAGGCTACGGCCCATCCGTATTCACGGCTATCATAGTACCCTGACACAATGATGTCAGCGTTACTTCGGGAGTTGGTGATGGCTATATTGATATTAGGGCTTATGTTACTCCAATGCTGTGCGGCATAGTATAAAGGGCCTCCATATAGATATTCAGGAAAAGAAGACTCCTTATATATCCTGATGTCCCGGGTATGAGAATAATAGGTTTGCACCCCGTGCCAACGTTGTTCTTCATTTATATTATTTCGCAAAAGGTTATCAGCCATATCTTTATGATACATAATATCGCTGCCCCTTACACGGTAAAAGTCGTCTTTGATATAGATGTCACTGGCCTCATGACCATCCTGAGTGATCAGTTCTACCATTTTTGTATCCAGCTTTTGCGATGGTTCAACCGTTAGCAGGCTTTCTTCATCCTGGCAAGAAATAGTTACCATCAGGCCTGCTATAAAACAGAAGCATTTGATAAAATAATTGTTTGTTTTCATAATTGTTGGGTTTAGATTGAAATTACCAACAATATATAGCTACTGCCATGAAGATGCTTTGCCTATATTTTCTGGTTATTATACGTTTTTACCATGTTATTATCCGGGGAAATACATCAATAGTTAGTTGATTATGCTAGCTCTAAGTGGATCGTTTTAAACTTTGAGGAGCTCGTTAATAACAAATTCACACCTATCTTTGACTGGTGCTTTAGGCACCTCCAGTGTGCAGTACCCATATGCATGGTATGTTTCTACCATCAGTTTATGTGTTAAAACTGCCTCCTCCCAGTCCTGCCTTCTTTCCCCGTCGCTGGTAAATATCTCCTGCCAGGGTGGTAACACAAATACTTTGTTGTTGTACCTCCATTTATTTGCGTATTGAACCATATCGTTATTAATCACGGATTGAATTAATGTCGAATAGCAGATGGAATCCAGAAAACCTCTATCAAAAAATGTAAGCGTATGATCCCTCACATTTTCATCCGCTTCTGAATAACTTTTGACGGATCGTACAAACATGATGTCTTTAAATAGCTCCCTATTTTTCCAGGGCAGGGCATTACCGTTGTTGCCCTTTTGATCTTTTATTAATTCGCGTGCTATTTCAGGTATCGTTCGATAACCTTTTCTTTGCAGCTCGCGAAGCAGGGTTGTTTTTCCTGCTCCGGGCCCGCCTGTTATCACTATAAAATTGTTATTTCGTTTATGTGAAATCATATTTTTTTCCTGTTTAAACATTCTCCCTGAGCCACTACCTCGATTTGACAGGTAAAATACCCAAGGTTGGGTATTGACATAGACATTTTACAGGCCTAGTTTAACGATCATTATCTCCATCTCTCTACAGTATCAGCTATTAAACCCCAAAGAATATGAAAACGATAGTCGCCATACTAATACTCGGTACTCTCGGATCATCCTGCTACCTCCACATTAAATTTTCTGAAATGCAGGCTGAACTGATATCTTCAAAAACCAAATCTTATATTTTGGAAAAGGAGATAACATCTCTGAGAGAAGAAATTAAAAATAAAACTTACTTTGATTTTAATAACAATGAGTTAGTTGTAGATAAAGTTATCAGTAAATCTCTTGAAATAAGGGATAATAATGAACGAACAAGGTATCTGATTAAATCAGGGGCGGATTCAGAAATATTTGAGCGATATTATGATAATGCCATGGTCGAAAGGCTTCAACTAGGTATAACGAGCAATGGCACCTCAAGGGTCCGGCTTTTTGATGAACTGGGAAACAAACGCATTTCAAGTTCAGTTTTGCGAACAGATACTGAAAATTCCTTTGTTGCTACTACTCATTATTTCCCTGATGAAGATCCTGCACACTCTACGACAGTTACCAATGAATACGCAATAACCAATGTATATGATTTACACGGGAAAATAAGATTACGCTCAGGAACTATTAATGGTTTTGGCTTTAACGGGTTCTATGATAATGCCGGTAAAATCAGACTTGAATTAAATACCAGCCCTGATTCCAATGCCAATATTCTGTTCTCCGATAGCAACAAAAATCAAAGGATGAGGCTAGCCCAAATGAGTACAGGGGAGACCGGTATCTATCTTTTAGATAATTACGGAAAATATCGCCAGGGATTTGGGATCAACACCAATGATGTCGCTTTTATTGAATCTGTTAATTCAAATAACAAAGTGATGTTCGGGTCTCATACTTATTCAAATGGCAAAAATAAAACATACATATACAAAAGTCCCGGCAAAAACCTGTGGGATCTTTGGTCGGATGTTCTGACTGCAAGAGCTTCATTGCGCCTCCTGAAATAAGATTGTTTATCTACCTGGAAGGGTCATATTTATTAAACTAAATGAGGACATCAGGATATGAAAGGAACCTCTTCTAAAAAATTTATGAACGAGAAGTCAGCTCTTATTCCTGATCTCAATTCTTGTTAAGCCTCCTTGATGCACTTCTTATAGGGCCTATAAACCATTTAAATGTTCGGGAAAACCTCCCTTCATCAGGATACTTCCTCTGGGAAGTCATATTATTAACAATTATAGCTACCGATAAAAGTATAATTACACCTGATAAAACAGGATAAACAAGATATGCATACCCTAATGCTTTTATTTTCTCCGAACCTGTAACAGCTATTAGGGCAGTGGCCCCTCCCGGAGGGTGTAAAGTTTTGGTATACTGCATGGCCATTATTGAAAGAGAAACGGCTAATGGCGCAGTCAGCCAAATAATATCCGGCATGATTTTAAGAACTGATACGCCTATGAAAGCGCTGATGACATGCCCTCCTATCAGGTTCCTTGGTTGAGCCAACGGGCTTTGAATAACACCATAAATTAAAACACTGGTGGCTCCAAATGACCCTATCAAAAACAGATTGTCATAGTGGGATAAGTAAACACTTTGCATAAATGCAATAATGCCAATACCCAAGAAAGAGCCCAGGAATGTCCAAAATTTCTCTCTATAATCTATAAGTGTCTCTTTATAAACGATATACCTGCCTATCCGGTATGTACGCTTTATCTGTTTCTTCATCAGGAGTCCTAATTTAACCTGCAAATCTTATTAAAAACTAAGGACAAAGTAAATAAAGTACATTTTAAATCTTTTAAAGTATTTTTAATTTACTATTAAGAAGCAATGTATATTAACCACATTTGACACTTGCGCTTCTTCGTCCATAATGTACTGTTGAGAAAATTTATCCGGCCTATGCAGAAAAAAGAAATGAGGTTGCAGGCTTTCTTTAATAATTATTCCAGGTAGTCGGCTTTAGTGCCTGATCCAGGTATGATCATAGAGTTTAGGCTTATTTTATGAGGTTAATTATTAATGTGAAACAATTTTCAATCCTACAATTGATGCAATTAATGTTGAAATAAAAAATAGTCTCCAAAATGTAGCCGGCTCTTTAAAAATCAAAATACCAACTATTACCGATCCCACGGCTCCAATACCTGTCCAAACCGCGTAAGCTGTCCCGATGGGAAGTTCCTGAGTAACTTTCACAAGAAGTAACATACTCACAGTCAAACATATAAGAAAGCCTAAATACCAATAGATTGCTTCAAGCCCTGTAGCCTCTTTGGCTTTGCCCAGGCAAGCTGCAAAAGAAACCTCAAAAATGCCGGCAATAACTAATAATATCCAATTCATTTATTACTTAGTTTCTTTGTACAATTATTGATTACGGGCCTAAATGTAAACACTTAAGTAAGGTTTACAAAGGTTTATAGATTCATAGGATTTAAATTTACGGCAATTTAGGAAAGTAAAAGCCTCTGGTTTGCTGGTTAGCATGTGACATGAAACCCCTGGGAAGGAGGCTTCATGACCAAAACATTTACCAGGGTATTTCACCCGTTTCCGGATTAGTTTCTTCACTGAAAAATTGACCTGAAGGTCCATCCTGACTAATCAATACATATTTGATGATTCTGCTGGCAGCTACCTCCACATCTCCTCCATTGTAAGACGTGAATCCTGTGCTTGTATAACCGGGGCAAACGGCATTTACCTTAAAGGCCGTATCGCGTAATTCATAAGCAAGGTGAATTGTATACATATTTAAGGCCGCCTTTGATGCACCATATACTGCATATTTGGCAAAGTTATAAGCTGGCCAGTTGATATCACTTTGTAAGGAAAGAGACCCTACACTAGAACTTACATTCACGATTCTGGGCTCAGGTGAATTTCGCAACAAATCAATAAATGCCTGCGTAACTCTTGCCACTCCAAATACATTGGTGTCAAACGTAAGCATAAACTGATCAGAAATTGCCTCGAGCGCGGTATAAGGACTGTTACCACTGATACCTGCATTATTAATAAGTACATCCAATGTAGATACTTTTTCGCCAATTTCTGCACGGGCCTCTCTCACTGAGTCCTCCCTGGTAACATCCAGTTGTATTACCTCTACATGGTCTAGTCCTTCCGATTTCAATTTTTCAACAGCTGCCTCGCCATTTTTCAGGTGCCGGCTTCCAATGAATACATAAAATCCTCTTTGCAGTAAGTGCTTTGCTGTTTCATACCCTATGCCTCTGTTGGCTCCGGTGATCAGTGCTTTTTTCATTTTGTTTTCTTTTGTTTTAAATTCATCAAGCAAAGATCGTTTGGTTGATACTAAGGCAGTTTACCAAATGTTAAAATAGGTTAACGGATATTCCTTCTTATTCTGCTTAAGGATTGCTGCGTAACTCCTAAATAAGAGGCAATATACGTCAACGGAACCCGGTTAATAAGTGCTGGATAATTTGCCATAAACTCTAAATAACGCGTAGTGGCGTCTTGTGATATTACCGGTGCTTTCCTGGATTTTTGATACATACATCTTTGCACCATCTTGTTTTTAATATTGTCCCAGTCCAGTATGGTTAGCGAAAGCTCATCCCAATTTTGCCTTGAAAATACGATAAGCTTACAGTCGGTGCAGGCTTGTAAATATTCGGAGGAAGAGATATTCGATTCGAAATTAACATAGTCAACCACCAGGTTATTTTCGCTAATGAAACAGCGTGTAATTTCCTCTCCCCGGTTATTATAATAGCAACCGCGAATTACCCCTTCTACAATAAAGCCAACTTGTTTTGGAATTTTTCCTGCCTTGGAAAAGAATTCATCCTTATGAAGGGTCAATTCCCTTGCCTGGTTTTTTACCAGGTTAATTTGCTGCCTGTTTAAGTTACCAAATTGTAAAATGTACTCAATCAATTCATTCATACCGGCAAGTGTATTAAAGTTTAAACATGACAGATTTATCAATTGGTAAAAAGTAGTGCGGAATATGCTAAAGTTGTACAAAGATTATTTAAAGCGCAAGTCATAAACACTTGCGCCAATACAGAGTGAGCGTACTATGCCACCTTGCCTGCTGATTTAGTTTTCTCCACACTCTTCATAAACGATTTGATTTTTTCCATAATTATATCCCCATCTTCTTCCAGTGCAAAATGTCCTGTATCGAATATGTTGTAGTCAATATTTCTGACATCTTGTTTGAATGCTTCGGCACCACTTTCAGGGAAAAACTCATCATTCTTTCCCCAGACAATGAGCAAAGGAGGCTGATGTTCCCTCAAATATTTTTGCCATTTGGGGTAAAGTTTCAGGTTGTTTTGATAATCATAAAATAAATCCAGGTTAACCTTATGCGCATGAGGTTTGGACAGATTCAAAAAATCCAGATTCCAGGTATCGGGATTAACATGCTCCGGATTTCTGGTTCCATGCGTATATTGCCATTTGAGACCGTCTTGTGTGAAAGTGGGTAATAAAGCCTTTTCTGTCTCTACGTTTCGGTTTTTCCATAGTGCTCTTACTTCCTTCCATGCTTTGCCCAATCCCTGCTCATAAGCATTGCCGTTTTGATTGATTATAGCTGTAATTCTATCCGGGTAGGCTGTGGCAATTCTAAAACCAACAGGAGCGCCATAGTCCTGTATCATTATGGCATAAGAGGTGAGCCCCTTGTACTCAAGAAATGAGTTTATTGTTCGGGCTAAATTATCAAAAGTATACTCATACTCATCGGGTGAAGGTAAATCACTGTTGCCAAACCCCGGGTAGTCCGGCGCTATAAGGTAAAAATCATCTGACAACTGATTCAATACTTTTCTATACTGATGAGAGGAAGAAGGAAAACCATGCAATAACACAATACAAGGATTGTTGGGATTTCCTGCTTCACGATAGGCAATATTAATACCACCTATTTCAACGGTTTTAAACTTTGTGTTCATATCTGATAGTTTAGTGTGAGCTCTATTTTACCGAACATTCGGTAAAATAAAATTAAAAATTTTTTAACTGGATAAATAATTTCTTTTTATAAGCTGTAGAGAATTCTCAAAGATACTTTCATCATTCATCACCTGGCTTAGGATGAGGCTGCCCTGGATCTCTATCAACGTTTGAACGGCCATTTCTCTCGCTACTTCGGGAGTTAGTGCCAATGATAGCCCTAAATCTATAAATGCACTTATCCATCCCTTCATACCGTTGCTAAGGCTTTGTTGAAAAAGCTCCAGACCCATTTGCATTGAAAAAGCCCTAAAAATACAGGTCTCCTTTCCACCACCATAGAGTTTTCTGATATTCACCAGGCCTTTTTCAAGTCTTTCTTCAGGTAAAACGGACAAATCCGTTAGAGCAACGAAAATATGATCTTGAACCCATTTCTCCATATGATCGAGAACCGACTCCGCCATTTCCTGTTTTCCATTAGGAAAGCGGTGATACAAACTGGCCTTTTTTAATCCTGTTTCGTCTGACAGCTCTTTTAAACTCGCTCCCTCATACCCTCTGGCTCTGAAAACTGAGGTCAGGGCAGCTAATAAATCCTGATCTAATATCTTTGGTGGCCTCATGATGCAATGATGGCATTAATTTGGTTAATTACCAAACGTTCGTTAAAATACTTTTAATTTCCACACCCCTCAGTAGTTGAGAGGCCAGGCTTTACTTATGTTAAAGGTTTAGTGTATTTTGATTTATTGGAAGCAACCGCGAATCTTCCAAAGCAGCAGTCCGATGACCTGCGGTCTTCATATAATCTTTACTTTGTGATAATGCTATAAATCTTTCTACAGATTCATGCTCAACAAGAAGTACGGCATCCCAACATTCATTTTCAGGTCCGATGAGAAAATTTCTGCTGCTACCATAAAATAATATTTTGCTTCCAGCTTTGGTTAGCTCTGGCATGGTATACTTAAGGTATAAACCGTAAGCTTCCTCACCTGAAACTTCATTAGCAGGCCGCAGGTTTTCAAGATTTGAATAATCAGCCTTTGATTTATACTTTAGCAAATTCAACATTACCACTTTTCCTTTTCCATTAAAGTCTTGGTAAAACTTCTTACCAGATTCTGGTTCTGCATCTAAGTACTTTTTCATATTAATCAATTTTTATTTGTAACCCGAGCCTGTTTTTTTAACAAGAAGCATCCGCTTAACAAAACTATTCCCTTTATTAAAAGCCTTATTATCAACCAAGTACTCACAGCATGCCGACACAGATCGTTTTTCAGCGTATACAGGCACTTTAATATAGCGAATTCACCCTATAATTACATTCAGATTTATCAATTGCATCAGTGCAGGAAGCATAAAAATATTATAAGCCATGACCATCCAACCTTTATCAAGGAAAGAATAAAATTACTGTCCGGCATACTTTAGCAACAGGCTTTTAAACTTTTGAATATCCAGCGGTTTGATAAGATATTCATGAAACCCTGCTTGTTCAGCTTTCAGCAGTTGTTCCTTGTTTCCCCATCCAGAATGTGCAAAAAATATTGTATTCACAGCCTTATCGCTTGAAGATAATTGTTTACACAAATCAAACCCGCTCATATCCGGAAGGCCAATATCAAGGATGGCCAGGTCCGGCTGGTACTCGGGAAATAACTTTATGGCTTGTTCTCCGCTGGAGGCTACTTCAATTTTGAATCCTGATGATTCCAGTAGTATTTGCAAAGTTGCTGTTACATCTTCATTATCATCTACAATCAACGCCTTAGTTCTTTCATTAATGGTGTCAATGTTATTACTTTCATTTTGTTTGTGACTCACATGGTGAGCTATTGGAAGTAAAACCACAAACTCACTGCCTTTTCCAATTCCGTTGCTGCGGGCTAATATCTCACCTTTATGAAGGGATACCAGTTTTTTCACAAGCGTCAGTCCAATACCCAACCCACCTTTTGCATTGGAAGAGTGGGCATCCATCTGTGTGAACATATCAAATATGGAGTTGATCTTATCGGCAGGAATACCAAGGCCATTATCTTTGATACTAACTAACACCTCATTATTTTTTTGCTTTACAGTTACAGATATTTCACCGTTATGATCCGTGTATTTAGCAGCATTGTTAATAATATTTACAAAGATTTGCGACAAGCGTGTAGGATCACCCATAGTGTAGATCGCTTCATCGGGCAGGTTTAGTTGGACCTGATGCCCTTTTTCTTTTATGATTTGCTCACAGGTCTCTACGGCATCCGTAACAACCCTTTGAATCTCCAGCTGTTTTTTTTCGAGCTGTACTTTATCCTGCGTTATTCTTGAAACATCCATCAGGTCATTGATCATAGTTGTCATATGGTCAGCCTGTCGCTTTATCATTCCTATAATTTTCTTTTGTCTGTCATCATATTCGTCTCCTTCCAGTAGTGCGATGCCGGCTGTAATAGGTGTCAGAGGGTTTCGAAGCTCATGTGCCAGTGTCGCTAAAAATTCATTCTTATATTTGTTTTCCAGCTCCAGGTCATATATATCCTTTAGCATTCTGCCCTGGGTTTCCAACGCATATGACATAAACACTTTATTGAAACGCTCTGCCACGACGATATCGCGGTGGTCCCACTCTTTACTCTTATCCTTGATTACTTTTTCATGTACCTTGAAGGAGCTTCTGGGCATAAGTCTTTCTCTCTTAGACCCGGTAGCTCTTTTCTCATCAGGGCTCCCCGCCCACCGCTGTACTTGTCGGTGCTCTTTTCTGAACCAACCGGTGAAATAGTTTCTATGCTCAACCAAAGGCATAAATAATACCCCTCTGATATCATTCAAGCTGTCCTTATCATCAACCATTTTTATAATGTTTGTCGCATCAAACGGGTGATTGTCTTTTTTCCGGGTATTAATAAACAGATCACGTACCAGATTCAGGTCGGGACAAGTGCCGATAACAATGGTTTCCATCTCGGTATGAAATATAAAGCCATCAGCATCCATAATATTCAGAACCTCCTGTTCATTTTCTTTAAAAACATCGACAATATGATTCTGCGTATCGGTTTTATCCAGAAGTTCTTTGATAGCTATATCCGTTTGTTCCTTTCTTTGTATATATAACTCTTCTTCTTTTGCATAAAGATGCCAACTAAAAAGCTGACTGATATTTTCACATTCCAGCCGAACGTCCTGAGGGACATAACGCACTTTCCTGCTATGGCACGAAATCATCCCCCACAGCTTATCATGGGTTACGAGGCTCATTGAGAGGGACGCCTTCAGGCCTTGGTTTCGAATATATTGTCGGTGAATCGGAGATAAACTTCTTAAAATTGAAAATGTTAGATCAAGGGGCTGGCGTCCACTTTCCTCCGCAGAAGGTATCAAGGGAGATGGGTCCAGATTTACATTAGGGGTAAGCCGTACCCAATTCTTTTTGTATAACTCCCGGGCCTGAGCTGGAATGTCAGAAGCCGGGTAATACAATCCCAGATAAGATTCTATATCATCTTCCTTGGCTTCCGCGATAACATGACCTGAGGCGTCCTCATTAAATTTATATAGTACCACACGTTCCATATTTGTTATATACTTGATGGTGTCTACTATTTCCTGGGCCATCATACCAAGACTCTTGTATGTTTTGAATCTTGGTGCAATTCGTGTAGCATAAAGTTTTGAAAAATGGGCAGCAGAATATGTTTCCCTAAACTGGGCGGCAGGCTCCAATTCTATAACAAACAGATCGCCGCTGTCATAAACTACAGTATTAAACGTTTTTTCGCAGCCGTCCTTAATGCACTCTTCTTTAAACCCTATCCTTAAAGGGAGCCGGGTGTTCTGGTTTTTAGCACGCTTATAGGTCTCTTTAAGAAAAGCCAGTTCCTCTTTATCTTCGAGAAGGTCAAAGAAATGACTCCCAATAATATTATTATGATCCTTTAGCAGGTTTTCTACATTCTTGCTTACAATTTTAATTTGTCCATAATCTCCATCCAAGGCAAACAAATAACCGTAACCTTGTATTGACTCAGGAATATGTATTGGTTCATCTTCGCATTTTTCGAAGTTAAGTTTATCAATATCTAGCGTCATCGGATCAAATAATTAAGATGGTTTGATTTACTCAAATATAACTATACTAATAATTGTTACCATAATTAATCTGACAAACTCCGGAAATTAGTACGTGGCTCATGCTATACCCACCAGCTTCTGTTGATCAGTATCTGGTCTCTGTAATTAAGGCTTTAAGTGTCAGCTAAGTTATACATATCTTTTCTTAACGACTTTATTATGGTCTCAAAAAACCCAAAAGCACTGATTGCACCGTCCACTACTGTGTGTTCGTTATGCCTACCTTCCTTTTCGAGCAGCTCTAAGAAAGCTTTCCAGGCAACCCCGGTTAAAGAACCATGACCATGAATAAACTTACCACAGCGCTTTTCGTCGAATGCAGATATCTTCATCATGTTTCTAAGAATGACCTGCCCTCCTAACCCGGAGCCCTCACTCACATATGCTGCGCCAAGCAACTGAGGTTCACTCCAGCCTTCAAAATAATTGCCGACAAGCGGTTTTTCAGGCAAAAACTTCAGGAAACTTAAGTCCTGATAAAGTTTATCACTTTTGTTTCTATCAAAATTATTCCACTCTGGCTGCTTTGCAAAGTCAGTATTGGTAACTACAGGTTCGTAAGCTTGGTGAAAATGAAAATTTGCCCGAAGAAAGAATCCATACCAATTCATATCGAAGCTTTTTGCATTTGCAAAAAGGAGATTTTCTGTTTTGGCATGTAACGAACCAGTAGCTTTTCTAAGTTTCTCAATGAGCATTGGCACTAAACTTAAATATAAGGATACTTATAAATAGCAAAATTGAAATTTTTCGAATAGAAATTGCCCTTGACCAGCAATTTATTAATTTTTATTTACGCACCATTCAGACTTACAATAAAACAACATGTTTTTTCCTCTGAAAAATTTAATAAAAATCCATCAGAGATGCCCAGCTCACTGCGAAGCCTTCATCAGGTTTACATCATAGTATTGTAATTAACGCCAATACTTAGGTGGAACACTGCATGCTACCTAGATGATTTGCAAGCACTTTCACCTTTGGTCATGGACTCACGAACCTAAATTTAAAACAGAAAAGCCGATAATCTCACGATAATCGGCTTTTCGTAGCCCCTCGCGGACAAATATCGAACCTTTTACTGGCAGATTTGAACGCAATCGAGGTTTTTGAAAAGTTGGCCAGTAAGATTTTAACCTAACATTTGACAATATGAAACGGTTGGGTTTTCGGAGCGCGTTCCTGTCCACAGACGTGTAAGCTGAAGCGAGAACCAAAACCCTCACAAACCACTGAACCCCAACTGTTTTATATTGTGCGTTAGGCAAAGTTATTGTTTCATCAATTCTAATATTATTGGCAATCCTATTTCTTTGGCTGTCTTAAATGCACCATTACCAATATTTTTCAAATATGTTTTTAGTGAGGATTCGTCTTTTATTTCAGAAGCTTTAATTGCATTTAGAATTAATTCTAAGTCTTCCTTATTTGAAATATTATTCTGGGTTTCTAATTCCTCGTATAATTTATTCAGTTCTTTTAATGTGTTATGATATTCCTGCTCAGATAATTTTCTTTCGTTAGTAGGAAAATTTATCGTTAATTGAACTTGTTTTGTGAATTTTAAATCTATTGATGTTTTAAATTCTTCTCTTTTGGTCTTACTTAATTTATCTCTATAATCTTTCTGAGGTATTGCCAAAACATGTACCTTTATCTTTTTATGCGATTCTCGGACTAGTGATTTGTCGATATATGTTATTAATTCTGTTTTAAGCACTCTCCTATCATTTAAAAGTGTGCCTGGAAAATATTTGATTAATTGAGTATCACCGTATGATTCCTCGACCCCTTTTGGTAAATCAATATCAGCAATTTCATTATAAAATCTGATTTGACCTCTTCTAACTTGTTTCGGATTAACGCAAAATTGAACTTCTAACTCCTTAATCCTGTCTTTAAGTTCCATGTTATGGGCAAAATGTCTATGGTCAATATGAATATTCATAGTATGCACATAAACAAAGAAATTCTCAATATTGAAGTTTGTTAAAGCTGTCAAATTAAGAGCTTTAGTCTTTAGGTAGCTTAATTCTAGTGGGTCTAATATTTGTTTGAATTGTACCTTTATTCCAAAAAATTTCTCAAGATTGGTCATTATGTTTTAATTACTCTACATATCTGAGTTGGGGTGAAAATCTTTTCCTTTTCATAAAAACAGTTCAAATTTAAGTGGTTATCTACTTTTAAACTGTCCTATTTTCAGGGGTGATTACACCTGCTCTCTGGAAATAGTCCATCTGGATTTAGATGGAAGACTTGAGTTTCTATGATAGGACACAACCATATAAGCCGTATCTTTTTCCTCCAATTTTATTTCTGTGTCTAATTCTATTTCCATGGTTCTAGTAATGGCATATAATATCTATATAACAGTGTGCTTGTTATTTCACATATAGCTATTCATGCACTATGATCTGAACAATAAATACTTAATGATCACAAAGCGTTTACAAACGACAAAATCGGGTGTAACAAGCGCTTTAATTTAATCAATTCGCTCAAAATCTCTTTCAAAAATTTCCCAACTGCACAATCTACTTTCCGAAAGAAATATATACGCTTCCGAGCGAAATTTAAAGCTAATCAATGTATAATAACTTTGTCAATACCCAACCTTGGGTATATTGATAGAAAAAGTTAATAAAATTTAGGCAACCCATACGAGGAAATCAAACCTCTTAATTAGCTGTATTTCAGTTTATTATGAAATAGTGCAGAATCACCACTGTTTTAGAAGGGAAATTATCGAAGTGGAAGAAATGAATAACACACTGATTATCAATAACATAAAATTAAAAAACCGATTATCATGCGATAATCGGCTCTTCGTAGCCCCGACAGGAATCGAACCTGTATCTAAAGTTTAGGAAACTTCTATTCTATCCATTGAACTACGGGGCCATAGTTTTGGGGATGCAAATATAGATAAAAATTGAAAATGGAAATAATATTTATGCTCTTATAAGTCTTCCCCATGCTCCTGCCCCAGGTAATACTCGTCTTTCAGGTAGTTCGGGAATATTTGGTAATGTCTTTTCTTGACTTTCTTCGATATAAGATCTTTCAGGCCATCAAGGTTTATTCCTTTATGGGCAGACACAAATACTTTTCCATCATCCTGCTCCATATGTATGGAGTGTATCTTTTCTACCGGTTCCTCGTCTTCATTCTCCAAAAGGTCAATTTTGTTGAATACATAAATTGTAGGTTTGTCAGATGCATCAATTTCACGAAGGGTTTCCTTCACCACTCTTATGTGATCTTCATAAGCCGGGTGTGAAACATCAACTACATGCAGCAATACGTCAGCCTCTCTTACCTCCGCTAAGGTGGACTTGAAAGATTCAATCAGGTGATGTGGTAATTTCCTTATAAAACCTACCGTGTCTGACAGCAAAAAGGGTATGTGATGGATCACAACCTTTCGAACTGTTGCATCTACAGTGGCAAAGAGCTTATCTTCGGCCTTCACATCGCTTTTGGACAGTATCCGCATCAGGGTTGACTTGCCCACGTTGGTATACCCGACCAAAGCCACTCTCACTATATTGCTCCTGGACTTCCGCTGTACGGCATTCTGCTTTTCGATCTTTTCCAGTTTCTTCTTAAGTACCGAAATCTGGTTTCTGATCATCCTTCTATCTGTTTCTATTTCCTTTTCACCCGCACCTCCACGAGTACCGGTGCCTCCACGCTGTCTTTCCAGGTGAGTCCACATTCTGGTCAGCCTGGGCATCAGGTATTGGTACCTGGCCAATTCTACCTGCGTTTTGGCCTGGGCTGTCTGGGCTCTGTTAAGAAAGATATCAAGGATGAGCAAACTGCGGTCATAAATCTGGCAGTTTAAATCTTTCTCAAGATTTCTTAGTTGCGAAGGAGAAAGGTCATCATCAAAAATCACCAGGTCAATATCGTTCGCAACCACAAACGCATGAACTTCCTCAAGTTTACCCTTACCTATAAAGGTACGCTTGTCCGGCTGTTCCAGTTTTTGTGTGAATATTTTTTCAGTTGTTATATTAGCTGTCAATGCCAGAAATGCCAGCTCGTCAAGGTGTTCGTCTACAATCCTGTCATCCTCGCCTTTTTTGGCAACACTAACCAGTACTCCTTTGTTGCTTTTATCGTCCATATATAATATATTAATACTATTTAGAGATTTTTATGTTTCATTTACCAATCAACCGACAAAATATAATGTAAAGTTCATATGACAACATGCCAAATTTATGGTTACATTTGTATGTTTATGCAGAATAAATAATTGGGAAATAATGATAATTAAGCAAAGCTATGAAATACCAGTAGTATTACTTATTATCAGTGGAAAGAATAATAGTTGGCAGTTATGAAAGTGGCAATAGTTTTAAACACCTCCTGGAATGTCTATAATTTCAGGATGGGCCTGATCAAGGCTCTTCGTGAAAACAACCACGAGGTGATCGTTATAGCTCCGGAGGACGAATACTCCAAAAGGATCAGGGATACAGGTTGTGACTTTCATAAAGTCAAAATGGACAGTCGGGGTGCCAATCCTATCAAAGATTTTGCCCTGATATTTGAGCTCTACGGTATCTATAAGCGAACAAAACCCGATGTCATTCTCCATTATACAATTAAACCCAACATTTATGGCACGCTGGCTGCCAGCCTTTTGAAGATCCCAACTATAAACAACGTCTGCGGGTTGGGAACAGTCTTTTTACAGAAAGGCCTGGTTTCTAAAATTGCATTATTCATGTACAAAGTGGCCTTTCGCTTTCCCAGAAAGGTGTTCTTCCAAAACAATCATGACTACGAGCTTTTTATTAACGAAAAGCTGGTAAAAAAGGGGATAAGCGATATACTGCCCGGATCAGGTATAAACCTTTCGCAATTCCCCCCGCTACCTTTTAAAAGAAACAAGCGTTTTACATTCTTACTTATCTCGAGGCTTATCCACGATAAAGGAGTGATCGAATATATTGATGCCATAAAACAGCTTAAAACCCAGGGTGTTGATGCCCAGTTTCAGATCCTTGGCGCCAAGGATCCCAAACACAAAAGAGGCATTAAACTGGAGATCATTGACGAATGGATCAACAGTAATATCGTTGAATACCTTGGCACAACCGATGATGTAAGAAGGTTTATCAGGAATGCGGACTGTGTGGTATTGCCATCTTACCGCGAAGGTACCCCCAGGACTCTGCTTGAAGCCGCAAGCTCAGCCAAACCTATTGTGGCTACTGATGTTCCCGGGTGCAATAACGTGGTTCAGGATAACTACAATGGCTTTTTATGCAAGCTAAAAAGTTCTGAAGACCTTGCTGATAAAATGCAGGCCATGATGAATCTGGATGATCAAAAAATTGAGCTTTTCGGAAAAAATAGTCGCGTAAAGATAGAGAATGAGTTTAGTGAAGAAATTGTCATCTCCCGCTACCTCGATTCGCTAAAAGAATTAAACATATAAAAACTTTACTTCGTTAGCAGAGAGTCTTACTTTAGCGCTAAAAAAATTTTCCATATGACTATTAAAGAGACTGGTTTTCAAGGACTGGTTGAAATTTTTCCCAGGATATTTGAAGACGATCGAGGATTCTTTTTCGAAGCTTACAGCAAACAGGTTTTTAAAGAGCACGGCATCAACTATGATTTTGTTCAGGATAATCAATCCTTTTCAAAAAAAGGTGTCATCAGAGGGCTGCATATGCAACTCGCCCCATTTGCCCAGGCCAAGTTTGTGAAGGTCATAACAGGAAAGGTTTTGGATGTAGTGGTGGATATGAGACCGGGATCAGAAACACACGGCAAGGTTTACTACTGTACACTGGACAGCCGGCTCAATAATAGCTTAATGATACCTGAGGGGTTTGCCCATGGTTTTGCCGCGCTGGAAGATTCGGTATTCAACTATAAATGTAGTAATATATACAATAAAGCTTCGGAAACAGGTATATTGTATAATGATGAAACTTTAAATATCAATTGGGGCATTGAAAATCCTATAGTTTCAGAAAAGGATCTTCAGCTACCTACATACGCAGAATTTGTAGCCAGAAATGAAGCTGTCCATTAAGGACAAAAGCTGCTTGAGGCTTATTTTAATGGCTCAAGCTCCTTATAAAAACTGTTCATTAACTTGCAAACTTTGAAAAATAACTATCTCTACCTCGTAAGTATATGTCTGCTTTTTTCAGCCTGTGGCTCCTACAAGCAAAATATAATGTTTAAAAAAGGTGATAATCCGGATATATCAAAAATAGAAGAGGCAAAACAGCAGGCAGAGAGCAATTATATTATCAATACCAACGACTATCTGGATATACAGGTGTTCACCAAAAGCGGGGAAAAACTCATTGATCCTGATTTTGCACTTTCAGCAGGAGAAACCCGACTCAATGAACAAAATGCCAGACCCAGGCTTCAATACCTTGTAAAGCAGGATGGTTTTGTAAAGTTACCCATGGTGGGCGAAGTAAAGCTGATGGGAATGACGATCAAAGAGGCTGAGGAGGTATTACAGGAAAAATATGCAACTTTTTATAAGGATCCGTTTGTTAATCTCAGGTACCTCAACAAACGCGTAATAGTACTGGGAGCAATTGGCGGCCATGTAATTCCCCTGGAAAGCGAAAACATAAGGATAACCGAAGTGTTGGCCCTTTCCGAAGGAATAGACAATAATGCCAAAGTTCAGAATATCAGGCTGCTCAGAGATGACGAAGCTTACTTCATCGATCTGAGTACCATAGAAGGCTACAGGCAGTCTAATATGATAGTAAGGTCAGGAGATATTATTTACGTAGAGCCGATAAGAAGGCCATTTACTGAATTTATGAGAGAAAATGGACCTGTAGTATCAGCTTTGAGCAGCGTTGTATCGCTAATTGCTGTTTTAATAAGCATTAACTAGTTTGGAAAATAAGACTTTAAACCACTCTGAAATAAATAAACCTACAGAAGGTATAGACTTTGAAAAAGCACTTACCGTGCTTAGAAAAAGTATACTCTGGGTGCTGATTATTTTTATAGTAACCAACCTCGGTGCCTATCTTTACATAAGATGGACCAAACCTCTTTATGAATCGGAGTCAGAACTAAAACTGGATGTTAAGTCCGATGCTACGGAACTGGGGCTTACCGGCCTCACTGAAAACAAAAACCTTAATATTATTTCAGGTGAAATAGAGCTTCTCAAATCGAAGCTTTTCTTCAATAAAGTAATTGAAACAGTAGACTTAAGTATCAGCTATTACACAGCTGGCAAGGTTTTAAATGACGAAAAATTCGAAGCGTCACCCTTTATTGTTGACTACACCTTAAAAAACCATTCTCTGCTTGACCGCCAGATCTATGTGACGATACTGGACAATACCAGGTACTCCATAAGCTTTTTTGATGATGCCAATTCCAACACCAGGACTTACAAATTCGGTGAGCCTGTCAATACACCTGACATCGAATTCATCATCTACCTCACAGAATTTTTTGCACCTCAGGGAGATCGCAACTTCTTTTTTATCATAAACAGTGAAAGAGCACAGATCAATTATCTGAGCAGGAATTTAACGGTTGAACCCCTCAATCTGAACGCCAACACGATACGTATTGCATTTAAAGACCATAATCCGCTAAAAGCGAGAGACCTTGTAAATGCCATTGACACACTCTACCTGAACTACACCGAAGAAGAAAAAAACCAGGAGAACAAACAAAAAATTGAGTGGCTCAACAGTGAACTAAAACAAATCGAGAAGCAGCTTGAAGGCTATGAAGATTATTTCGAAAATTTCACCATAAAAAACCGGACCAACGATCTGGATGAAGACCTGCGCAAAACCATCATTGCCATTAATGCGCTTGACTCTCAGCGGTATGAACTCACTAAAAAGGTTGAGGCTACAGAACAGATACAAAACGAATTAAAAAAGGGTGAACTCAACTCCTTAAACTATTCCCTTGGTGTATATCCCAAATATATTTCAGATATGCTTACCGAGCTGACAGACCTTCTTAGCGAAAGGGAACGGTTAAGACTGTCATACAATGAATCTACCTACGCCTTTAAAAAGAAAGATCAGGAGATTGGTAACCTCACCGATAACCTTCAGATACAGCTCAAAACATTGACTGACAGGTATACCTCTGAAATCCAGGACCTGATGATCAGGAAAAGGAAACTGGAAGACAGCTTTGTGGAACTGCCGGGAAAAAGCACAGAATTCAATAAAAACCAGAGGTTTTTTAATCTCTACGAAGAGTTCTACTTATCACTGATGCAGAGTAAGGCGCAGTTTCAGATTGCAGAAGCCGGAACTACTACTGATTTTAAAATACTTTCATCTGCTACTCTGCCCCAGGAGCCTATTTCCCCTAATGCATTGATAATTTATGGTATAGGATTGGTCGCCGGCTTTTTTCTGAGTTTCGTTTTTGTGAGCATACGCTACCTTCTTCATAACAAAATAAGCACCGTGCATGAGATAGAAAGGCTATGTGGCGCTCCTATTTTGGGCTCTATTCCTAATACTTCCGAAAAAATTGGAATGACCCAGCTGGTCATTGATAAAAAACCAAAGTCTGCGGTAAGTGAGGCCCTGCGATCCATACGCACCAACATTGAATTTATGGTTTCGGGTGGGAAAGACCGTGTGATATCTGTTACCTCTACTATAGGAGGAGAAGGGAAAACTTTCGTTGCGGTAAACCTCGGAGCTATTATAGCACTTTCTAAAAAGAAAGTACTTCTGCTTGACCTGGACATGAGAAAGCCAAGAGTCCATCTGGCTTTTCAGGATAAATACACGGGTAAAGGGGTGAGCACTATATTGATCAACAAACACTCCATAGAAGAGTGTATCCAGAAAACCACAGTAGAAAACCTCGATTATATTCCGGCAGGACCTACACCTCCCAACCCTTCAGAATTGTTGCTGAACGGGGAGTATGACAGCCTTATCAATAAGCTGAAATATGATTACGACATCATCATACTGGACACACCTCCCGTTGGATTGGTTACGGATGGTATTTTGGCCATGAAAAAGGCTGATCTGGCCATCTACATTGTAAGGGCACATTATTCAAGAAAAATATTCTTAAACACCCTAAACAGGCTCACCAGTGTAAATCAATTTAAAAATATTGCTGTTGTTTTAAATGCTACGTCTAATATTGGGGCAAATGGCTACGGCTATGGTTATTATGAAGAAAAATCTGAATCAGATAATAATTTTATAAAAAGACTGTTAGGCAAACGTGTTTAATTTTTTCAAAAAAAAATCGGCAAAACCGGTTGACCGCTTACGCACTGATGTTCACTCCCACCTGCTGCCCGACCTGGACGATGGTGTAGAAACCTACGAAGAAGCACTAAAGATAGTGAAGGGCTTCAGTGACTTAGGTTATCAGAAACTTATCACTACACCGCATATTATGCGTGATTTTTACAACAATAGTGAAGACGACATCAGGCTTAAAATCATTGAACTCAATTCACTCATTAACCAAAAAGGACTAAGTATAGAAGTGGTGCCGGGAGCCGAATATTACCTGGACGAAACACTGCTGGAAAACATAAAAAACAGCAACAAGGAATTTCTCACTTTTGGCGACAATTACATGCTTTTTGAGACTTCATTTATGAATGAACCATTTTATCTTAAAGAGTTCATTTTTGAAGCTAAATCAAGGGGGATTAACCCGATAATGGCACATCCTGAAAGATATACTTATATTCACGGTAATTTTGACGTTGCGACCGACCTCATTGACCGAGGCGTATTGTTTCAGGTTAATATTAACTCCTTCATTGGGTACTACTCAAAAGAAGTTAAGAAAACCGCGGAAAAACTGGTGGATGCAGGCTATGTTCACCTGCTGGGTAGTGACTGTCACAACCAGAAGCATTTCGATGTTTTGCAGAAATCAAGAACCGAAAAGTATTATTATAAAGCCTTACTGTTACCTTTAATCAATTATACACTCTAAGATATGATCCTGGTTACCGGAGCTAATGGATTTCTGGGTAGTTACATCTGCAGGAAGTTGCTAAAAGAGCAGTTACCTTTTATTGCTATGGTACGCCCATCCAGTGACCTCAGCCTGTTAGAGGATATACTTGGTAAAATAACACTGCACAAAGGCGATATACTTGATACTGAGAGTTTTTCCGGCGTGCTGGATGAGTCAGATATCATTATCCATTGTGCGGCAATCGTATCATACAACCAAAAAGACCGCCAGAAAATGAATGAGGTAAATATACTGGGCACCCGTAACCTCGTTAATCTGACACTGGCATCTTCTGACAAGTACTTTATTCATGTAAGCTCCGTGGCCGCACTGGGCAGAAATACGCATGCCGGCCAGGTAGATGAAACCAACAAGTGGGAGAACTCTAAATGGAATACTAATTACGGAGAATCAAAATACCAGGCCGAGCTTGAGGTTTGGCGAGCTATTATGGAGGGTCTTAGTGCTGTAATTATAAACCCATCAGTGATCCTAGGTCCGGGTGACTGGAATAAGAGCAGCGCAAAGCTTTTCAAATATGTCTGGAATGAAAAGCCATTCTATACAAGTGGTGTTTTGAACTATGTAGATGTTCGTGATGTTGCTGATATTGTGTTTAAATTATTGAACAAAAGAGTTTCGGGCGAGCGCTACATTGTTAATGCTGATAATATCCCTATCAAGGATTTCTTTGAGAAAATCGCTAAAGTATTTAATAAAAAAGCACCCCGGATAAAGGCCAATACGTTTCTATTGAAATTGGCTCGTATTTTACAGGGTATCAAATCGTTATTCACTGATTCAGCTCCTGTAATAACCCGGGAAACGGCCCGAATAGGCAATAGCAAAATATACTTCGACAATAGTAAGATCAAGAGCGAACTAAATCATAACTTTGTGCCACTTTCGAATACTATTAACTGGACTTGCGAGTTCTACTTAAAAGAAAACCTTACTGAAAATTAAGTAACTTTCTTATTTAACTTTAGGGTTAAATTAACTAAATTGTTTAAACTGTTGAGGTGATTGAATGGCTGAGAATTTTAAGAGAAAAGAAGAAAACGAACTGATCAAAAGGTTCGAAGATCACATTAAGAATAAGGCAAGTTACTTTTTTGAACTTGATAGTTTTGAGCAGATCATTGGCTTCTACATTGAGCGGGGGCAGTATAAAAAAGCACTCAACGCAGCTAATCTGGCCGCAGAGCAGTACCCCTTCTCTATAGAACTACTTGTAACCAAAGCACAGGTACTTAGTAACCTTGAAGAATATGAAGAGGCTTTGGAGCTACTTCAAAAGGCAGAATCTTTCCAGCCTAATGACTCGGAGATACACCTGCTCAAGGGTTCCATTTTTTCTCTCCAGGGCAACTATGTTTCAGCTATTGATACCTACGTGGAATCCCTTCCTTTTGCAGAAGAAAAAGACGAAGTATATTATAGCATAGGCCTGGCGTACCAAAGCATGGAAGACTATGAGAAAGCCATTGATGCCTACAAAAGCGCCATTGCCGAAAACATTTTTCACGATGGTGCACTGTACGAGCTGGCTTACTGCCTGGATATTACGGGCGAACTCGAGAGCAGCATCTCCTATTACAACCAATTTATAGATGCAGACCCTTACTCTCAGGCTGCCTGGTATAACCTAGGTATAGTCTATAACAAACTTGGCCGCTATGAAGAAGCGATCAAAGCCTATGACTATGCCATAGTAATAGAAGATAATTTCTCCTCCGCCTACTTTAACATGGGCAACACCTATGCCCAAATGGAACGATATCCCGAGGCACTGGATGCATACAAAAAAACCATAGATATTGAAGGTCCCAGCCCGGAAGTCTATTGTCAGATAGCTACGGTTTATGAGAAAATGCAGCAATACGATCTGGGTCTCAAGTATTTCCAGAAAGCAACCAAACTGGACAGCCTGTATGACGAAGCCTGGTTTGGTGCCGGCAAATGTCTTAACATGCAGCAAAAATGGTATCAGTCCCTCCATTTCTACAACAAAGCACTTAAGCTGGACCATGAAAACCCGGATTACTGGAAAGCTGTAGCTGAGACCGAATATAAAATCGGAAACATCGTTTCCAGTATAGATGCCTATGAAGAAGCCAGCATGTTAACTCCTGAGGATAAGGAAATTTGGCTTGACTGGTCATACATTTATTATGAACAGGGAGAATACGAAAAAGCTATAGACTTGATTATCAGTGGATTAGCAGATAATCCCGATGACGCAGATTTTTTCTACAGGCTTACTGCCTACCTCATAACTGCAGGCAAATACAAAGAAGCCTTTAATTATTTGGAAAATGCGTTAATTTTGGACTTTGATAAACATGAAGTCCTCTTTGAGTTTTTCCCACAACTTGAAACTCAGAAGGCTCTATACAAAATCATTGATCAATTTAGAAAAGAGAATTCCTAATGAATTATACTTTAAACAACATTCCTGAGCGAACTACAAAGCCCAGGCAATATGGTTTTACTATGGCTATGGATAAAGGCCTTAGCATACGTGAAGTTGAAGATTTTTTAAGCATATGCGAAGGTTATGTAGACATTGTTAAGCTGGGTTGGGCAACTTCTTATGTCACTCCCAACCTAAAAGAAAAAATAAAAGTATATCATGATGCCGGTATTCCGGTCTATTTCGGAGGTACATTATTCGAATCTTTCATAGTGAGGGATCAGTTTGACGACTACAGAAAAGTTTTAGACAAGTATAATTTACAGTACGCTGAGGTTTCTGACGGATCAATTGAACTGGACCATGATAAAAAGTGTGACCTGATTAACAAATTGTCTGAACAAGTAACCGTTTTATCCGAGGTAGGCTCGAAAGACGAAGAAAAGATCATTCCTCCTTATCAATGGATAAAGTTGATGCAGGCCGAGCTTGATGCCGGGGCATGGAAAGTAATCGGGGAGGCACGTGAAGGTGGTAATGTAGGGCTATTCCGCTCTACCGGAGAAGTCCGATCAGGACTTGTACAGGAAATCTTAACAAAGATTCCATTCGAAAAAATTATTTGGGAAGCTCCCCAAAAAGCACAGCAAGTCTGGTTTATAAAACTCCTTGGTGCAAATGTTAACCTCGGAAATATAGCTCCCAATGAAGTTATTCCATTGGAAACAATACGCTTGGGATTAAGAGGCGATACTTTTAACCATTTTCTTTCGTTAAACGAAAAAAGCTGAGCGTACTAAATGAATAAATTGAAGGAAACCCTGCTCATTTACCTCAAAGGTGTGGGCATGGGTGGCGCCGATGTGGTGCCAGGTGTATCCGGAGGGACCATTGCCTTTATTACCGGCATATACGAAAGGCTACTCGACTCAATAAAGGCATTTGATCTCGAAGCTTTCAGGCTGTTATTTACCCTTCAGATCATTCCATTTTGGAAAAAGATCAATGGAAAATTCCTGTTGCCCCTATTTCTTGGGATCATCACCAGCTTTCTTACACTTGCCAAGCTCATCATTTACCTTCTGGCAAACCACCCTATCCCTCTGTGGTCCTTTTTCTTTGGACTTATTATCATCTCCGCTATACTGGTACTAAGGGCGATCAACCGGTGGACGGTCGGGGTTATTGTAGCCATAATCGCTGGCGTGGCCATTGCGTATTTCATTACAGAGGCTACACCTGCCGAAACACCTGACGAACCTTGGTTCATCTTCATTTCCGGTGCAATAGCCATTTGTGCAATGATACTACCGGGCATTTCAGGATCGTTTATTCTGCTTATACTGGGCAAGTATGAGTATATGATGACGGCGCTGAGCACTCTCGATATTTTCACTGTGGTAATTTTTGCCCTTGGCTGCGTAGTAGGTCTTCTATCATTTGTAAGAGCCATCTCATGGTTGTTAAAAAACTATCATAATCTGGCTATCGGGCTTCTTTCAGGTTTCATGATCGGGAGCCTGAACAAGGTTTGGCCGTGGAAAATACCGGTTAAATTCAGAGTTAACAGCCATGGAGAGCAGGTCGCCTATATTACAAGAAATGTATTTCCGGGAGAATACTATAAGGAACTGGGAGAATATCCCCAGGTATTAGTTGCCATTTTATTTATGGCTCTGGGGGTTTTTATTGTTGTTGCCATCGAGAAAATAGCTAACTACAAGACTAAAACACCGCTATAAAATGAGTTTGTATGGCTTAATCGGCAAGAAACTATCTCACTCATTCTCAAAAAAATACTTTACTGAAAAATTTGAGAATGAAGGTCTCCATACCTGTAAATATGAGCTTTTTGAACTAGACTCCATCGCTGAGCTTAGTAAACTGGTACACAGTAAAGCCGACATTGTAGGGCTAAATGTTACTATTCCTTATAAAGAAGTAGTCATACCCATGCTTGATGAAGTTCATGAAAAAGCCCGTGAAATAGGGGCTGTCAATGTCATTAAAGTCAGAGATGGTAAATTAATAGGGTTTAACTCCGATTACTTCGGCTTTAAAGAGTCACTTGTTAACTGGGTTGGAGCGTCAAAGCTTCATGCACTGGTACTCGGCACAGGAGGGGCTTCAAAGGCGGTAATTGCAGCTTTAAAAGACCTGGCTATTCCTTATCAGGTAGTATCACGTAAAGCAACAAGACAAACCCTTAGCTACTCTTCTCTAAAAGAAACCCCTCAAGTACTAAACAGCCATCGGCTTATTATAAACACCACTCCTTTGGGAATGCTCCCTCAGATTGACTCCGCTCCCGACCTTGACTATTCTCTGATTTCAAATAATCATTACCTCTATGACCTCGTTTATAATCCGGAAGTCACCCGTTTCCTTAAGATGGGACAGGAACATGGAGCAATGATCAAAAATGGCATTGAAATGCTCCATTTGCAGGCTGAAATGTCATGGAAAATCTGGAATTAAACGCCATTTTCCTGTAAGTTTTTCTTCAAAAAAGAAAGATATTATAGCTACTCCTTTGAGTTACAGTGCAAAATTACTTCACTCTCCACCAACATCCCATCTTTCATTAATTGAATTAAATATCTATTATACAATGGTTTACAATTCATTGCCTTCCTATTAAAAACGTTTTTTTTATAGGATCATGGATATAAAGTTACGAAGTAATGTATAGAGCCAAACCTCATAGAGAAATGGGCATTTAGGTACTATCTTTAAAGAATTTATCGAAGCTAAATACTATTAAAGTAATGAAAGAACTACTTAAATTAACTAAAAGCGGATCTAAAGTGCCGTATTTGACTTTTTCACTCGCCGATAATAACACCTTGATGTTTAACTGGAATGGCTTTTTAGATGTGGAGAATATCATTAAGGCTCATGAAGAATCTCTCGAATTGATCAAAAAACATAATGTCTCACACCTGATTGAAGATGTCAGAAAATTCTCTGGTCCATTTTCAAAAGCCAACGATTGGTTTATTAAAACATATGCACCTGCAATCATCAAAATGGGAGTGACAAAAACTGCCGTAATATTAAACGAAAACGTATTCACTCAACTGTCTGTAAACGACCTGAAGGAAAACCCTGAATTTAAAAAAATGGGACTTTTATATAAGGTCTTTAACTCAGAGCATGATGCCAATGAGTGGTTACACCAGGGCACAAAACAATCCGTCTGATACCAAAGCTTCCCCGTTCTCTCTGTGATATTTGCGCGTTTCAACGTGTTTTACAGAGAGAACTTATATTTCCTCGAAAAAACTTACATAATCTATCTATCTGGTTTTATGATATTTATCATAAACTATATCCCATAAACTCCCTCTAATAAGCTACCAGGATTATTAAGAATTTTATAAGTGATAAATTATTACCTATGTAGTTGAACCTTAATTATTTCATTTCAGTTGTACCGCTATTCTTATAAATTTCATACTAAAAAAAGATATGATAGGTGCAAATGTAAACGGAATAAAAGTCGAAGACCTTTTTCAGTGCTACGACAAGTACAATTTTTTATATCAGGAGAAAAAAGAGAAAATGCGGTATCTCTATCCCATGATAAAGGCCAACTGGAGCATGGCACTAGATATGCCATGGGAGTACTTTTTGTTGCTTACATACAACCGTCCTGAAAAAGACCTGTTTGCTTCAGTATCAGCATGGAGAAGCACATCTCGCAGCTATCTCATTCAGCATATGGTTTCTAATCAACCTGAAAATACACGTTTGATTCTACTTCATTTTCTGGAGCTTCTCAAGGAAGATATTATGGTAAATAATGCAATTCAGGTTTACTACCAACCTAAGACCCGATTTGCCAATAACATGTTTTCATATCTGGAAGCTGAGGCAGGATCATTGCACAGCCATCTGCACACATTTAGTTTCCTAAGTTATCCACTCAAACCCATTCAATTAACAAATTCTTCAATTCATATTGAAGAGTTAAATGTAGATAACAAGGCCGATATACTACATTTTGTAAATTCAGAACGCGGTAAGTTTTACTCCTGGGTACAAGACCTGGACACGGATGACTTCAACCTTTCAAATCTTGACGAGCATTATAAAAAATACGGCCTGTCAAGAAGCCGAAAAGTCCTGGCGTTTAAAGATAACAAAAACAACATACTCGGTGTTACTTTGATTAATAAAGCTTCGGCCGGCTTAAATTTCAGCCTTTTAGAAAACTCAACCGAAATAATCCTTGACTCAAAACAGCCGGAATGGACGCTAAATGAAGTGTTGAATTCTATGCTCTACCACTTAAGTAATGAATATTTGAGGGCAGACATTAACCAAATTCCTTTGCTGATAGACCCTGAGTATGAAGAACTCGTCATTGCTTATGGCGGGTCCACCATGAGAACATATAACTTCTTTACCTGTGATAATACTGTTCTGGACAAGTGGTGCCTTTACCTTGTCAATGAACTAGAAGCGGTTCATCAACACTTATTAATGAAAAATGAACAATCAAAGGTTTCTTAAAACGGAACCATTACCCCATAAATCAATTATAAATGAATACACCTAACGTAAAACAAGTAAAATACTTTATGGACGACCCTCGTGAAGCTGGCCGTTTGGATGCCAAAGTGAACACGGATGAATTCATCGAAGATTTTATATTACCATATTTAAAAACGGATACCAAAGCACGAATAGCAGATATAGGCTGCGGTGCTGGCGCCATTGCTTCTTCTATAGCCAAAAAATTTAAAAATGCATCTGTTAAAGGCATTGACCTAAGCGAAGAACGACTGGCAAATGCCCGAAAAAAATGCGAGCACATTCACAATGCCGATTTCTCCATGGGAAGTATTTATGAACTTCCCCTGCAAGATAATTCTACTGACTTTCTTTACACCAGATTTTTACTTGAGTACCTCAAGGAGCCTGTTGAAGGCATAAAGGAAATGTATCGTGCATGCAAAAAAAATGGGCTGGTAATGCTACAGGATCTTGATGGTCAACTGCTTTTCCACTATCCGGAAACTATTGAAAACCTGGACAAGGTATTAGACGGATTATCAAAAACAGGTTTTGATCCTATGATAGGAAGAAAGCTTCTCCATTACGGGCTTTTGGCTGGTTTTGAACTGGAGCACATTGACATCCGCCCGTACCATTTCATTGTGGGTAAAATCGATGAGAAGAATGACTACCTCTGGGACTTAAAAATGGAAATTGCGCTGCCAAAATTTGAAGAGATATTGGGCAGCAAACAGCTTGCGCAAAAATTTAAAGATGATTTTATGCAATTCCTGCGAGACCCACAGACCATGATGTACTCAAACCTGTGCACTATTTATTTAAGGAAATAATCAATTAAAACACTATATAGAACGCCCTTGCCTGCTGGGTAAGGGCGTATTTTTACCTTTCGTCTAAAGAAGATCCTGGCTGCTGTCTTTTTCCTTCAAACCCTTACCCTTTTCTATCCGTTAATCTCTAGATTTGAATAGGATCACAGGAACTCATTATGAAATTCAAGATAAGCAGTGAATATACTCCAACCGGCGATCAGCCAAAAGCAATTGATGAACTGACAGCAGGACTTGAATCAGGCGAACAATTCCAGACACTTCTGGGAGCAACCGGCACTGGTAAAACCTTCACCATGGCCAATGTAATAGCCAACGTAAACAGGCCTACCCTCGTGCTATGTCATAACAAAACGCTGGCTGCCCAGTTATACGGTGAGTTCAAAAGGTTTTTTCCTGAAAATGCAGTAGAGTATTTTATCTCATACTACGACTACTACCAGCCCGAGGCATTTATTCCTTCTTCTAACCTTTATATAGAAAAAGACCTTTCTATTAATGAAGAAATTGAAAAACTGCGACTGAGTACGACCTCCTCCCTGCTTACCGGCCGGCGTGATATTATCGTAGTGGCTTCAGTATCTTGTATCTATGGTATTGGTAATCCTGAAGAATTTGGCAGGAATGTAATAAAACTAAAAGTGGGTGAAACCATAGCCAGAAATAAACTGCTCTTTGCCCTTGTCGATATCCTGTACAGCAGAACGGAAGCAGAATTTAAAAGAGGTAATTTCCGTGTAAAGGGAGATACCGTAGATATATTTGTTGCATATGGTGATTTTGCTTACCGTATTATTTTCTGGGGCGATGAAATCGAGTCAATACAAATGATTGATCCAGAATCGGGAAAAACTATTTCTGAAGAAACAATCATTTCTATTTTTCCTGCCAATTTGTTCGTTACCGGTAAGGATCTCCTCCACGCTGCCATACATGAAATTCAGGATGACCTTGTAGCACAGGTAAATCACTTCGAAACAGAACTCCGGCACCTTGAGGCCAAGCGGGTTAAGGAGCGCACTGAATTTGACATTGAAATGATGCGTGAGCTGGGCTATTGCTCTGGTATCGAGAACTATTCGCGTTACTTTGACCGCAGAAAGCCCGGCGCCAGACCGTTCTGTCTGCTCGATTATTTCCCGGACGATTATTTAATGATCATTGATGAGAGCCATGTAACTGTACCTCAGGTACGGGCCATGTGGGGTGGAGATCGCTCAAGGAAAGTAAACCTTGTTGATTTTGGCTTTCGCCTGCCCGCCGCACTCGATAACAGGCCGCTCACATTTAATGAGTTTGAGTCCATGCTTAACCAGGTGGTATATGTTAGTGCCACTCCTTCGGAATACGAACTTAGGAAATCAGAAGGGGTAGTTGTTGAGCAGATCATCAGGCCCACGGGGCTTCTCGACCCTATCATAGAAGTAAGGCCAAGCCTTAATCAGATAGATGACCTGCTGGAAGAAATTGATGAAAGAATAAAAAGGGAAGAACGTGTGCTGGTAACCACACTTACCAAACGTATGGCAGAAGAACTCACGAAGTTTCTGGAGCGCGCGGGTGTTAAGTGCCGTTACATTCATAGTGAGGTGGATACCCTCGACAGGGTTGAGATCCTGAGAGAGCTGCGACTGGGCGTGTTTGATGTACTCGTTGGAGTAAATCTCCTCAGAGAGGGTCTTGACTTACCTGAGGTATCCCTCGTGGCGATTCTGGATGCGGATAAAGAAGGTTTCTTACGTAATCAACGTTCGCTGATACAAACTATAGGCCGCGCTGCACGAAATGTGAACGGAATGGTGATCATGTACGCCGACAGCATCACAGTGTCCATGAGGACCTCAATAGATGAAACCAACAGAAGACGAAGCATACAGATGGCTTATAATGAGAAACACAACATTACTCCTACTACCATATTGCGTTCTAAAGAGTCAATCCTTCAGCAAACTGGCGTTGCAGATAAAAAGAAAGGTGGCAAGAAGTACTATACAGGTGAAGAAGCTCCGTCAGTGGCGGCTGATCCGGTTGTGGCTTACATGGGCAAAGATGAACTGGAGAAGCTTATCAACAAAACACAAAAGGCCATGGAAAAAGCTGCCAAGGAGCTAAACTTCATGGAAGCTGCAAAGTTACGCGACGAAATGACTGAACTGAAAAAGTTACAGGAAGAAAGACAACAGTAACATGTACAATTTCCTTACATTATTAAACTGAAAGCCGCGAATTATCGTTATTACAAAAACATTTTTAGCAACAGGCATATGAGTAAGCGGCAGTTCTTTTTCGGTATTTTTCTTTCATCAGTCTTTGGAGCACTTATTTCCAGTGCCATTATTTTCACTTACTTATCGGGCAACAATACATCTTTTCAATCCTATAAATCCATATCAGAACGCCAGCAGCAGGTATCTAATGCCAGCCTTATTTCGGACACCTCCATAATTGTTCCCAAAGGACTCAACTTCATACATGCCGCCAACAAAGTAGTGCCGGGCGTGGTACATATCAGGGCACTATATGCCACCGGCCAATATAGCATCAACCCTCTGGAAGGAGTTTTCAGAGGCCCCGCTCAGTCATCCGGTTCCGGGGTTATAATTTCAGATGACGGATACCTGGCTACTAATAATCATGTAATCGAAAACGCCAGTCAAATAGAAGTGGTGCTTAATGATAACCGTACATACCCTGCCAAAATAATTGGCACGGACCCTACCACCGATCTGGCTTTGCTTAAAATAAATGAAACAGATCTTAACTATGTAAAATATGGTGATTCTGACAAAATCCTGCCGGGAGAATGGGTATTAGCCATTGGCAACCCTTTTGACCTCAACTCCACAGTTACTGCCGGCATAGTCAGTGCAAAGGCTAGAAATATTGGTATTCTCAGAGATAAAAATAATCTTCAGATTGAATCATTTATACAAACCGATGCTGCCGTAAACCCTGGGAACAGTGGAGGTGCTTTGGTCAATCTCAATGGTGAACTGATCGGCATTAATACAGCAATTGCCACTCCTACCGGCAGCTATTCAGGTTACTCTTTTGCAGTGCCGGTAAGCCTGGTGCGAAAGGTAATGGACGACCTGCTGGAATACGGAAAAGTACAAAGAGGGTTGTTGGGCATTAGAATTGGAGATATGAATGCCTCCATTGCAGATGCGGAAGGTATCAATGTAGTGAGTGGCGTATTTATAAGCTATGTCAACAAAAACAGCTCTGCTGAAGATGCAGGCTTACAGCCCGGAGACGTTATCACGGCAATAAATGAATCGGAGGTTTCCAATGTTTCCGAACTTCAGGAGCTGGTAGCCCGCAACCGGCCCGGAGACGAAATACAGGTGACTTACATACGAGGTGGTATCAAAAGCAAAGTAGCTGCCATACTCAAAAACACCGAAGGAAGCACTGAACTGGTAGCAGACCGCTATGAACATGAACTCGAAGGGGCCATATTGGAAAATCTTAGTATTGAAGAGTTGAGCGAATATGATATTGAGGGTGGCGTAAGGCTAAAATCCATAAAAAAAGGGAAATGGAAAGAAGCCGGTTTTGCAGAAGGCTTTATCGTCACCAAAATTGACAAAATGGTGGTGAGTGATATCAGAGACCTCAACCAAATCATGGAAAACAAGAGCGGTGGTATCCTTGTAGAAGGCATCTATCCTGACGGAGAAAAGGGTGTATTTGGTGTTGACTGGTAATATCATTTCCATTATACGCCCACTGTCGTAAACAAAGGCATAACCTCAAATTATATTTCTCAATCGATTGTTTTTTCACAAAGGAGCGCCTATCCTTTCCCACATTTCTTTAGCTTTGCACTTTAAATAAAAAATCAAATCATGAATAACGATAACTTTGGTATAAGTGAAGCGCTAAAGGCGTTAGGAATTCAAACGGAAAATTCAGGTTCTTCAACTGGTACGAAGTGGTTGGGTTCGAAAGGTGAGCTTATTGAATCTTATTCCCCTGTAGATGGAAAACTGATAGGCAAAGTAAGTACTACTACAGAAGAGCAATACGAAGAAATAGTAAAAACAGCCGAAAATGCATTCAAATCATGGAGGCTGATACCTGCCCCAAAAAGAGGTGAAGTGGTGAGGCAGATCGGCGAAGAGCTCCGTAAGTATAAGGAAGCCCTGGGTAAACTGGTATCTTATGAAATGGGAAAATCATATCAGGAAGGTCTTGGTGAAGTTCAGGAGATGATCGATATCTGTGATTTCGCCGTAGGTTTATCGCGTCAGCTTCATGGTTTAACCATGCACTCGGAGAGGCCAAGCCACCGTATGTATGAGCAGTATCACCCACTGGGCATTGTAGGTATTATCTCTGCCTTCAATTTCCCTGTAGCTGTATGGTCATGGAACACCATGCTGGCATGGGTTTGCGGCGATGTATGTATATGGAAGCCCTCAGAAAAAACCCCGTTGTGCAGCATTGCCTGCCAGAACATTATAACCAAAGTATTTGAAGCCAATAATGTACCGGAGGGCGTGTCATGCGTTGTCAACGGAGATTACAAAATTGGCCAGCTTATGTCTAATGATAAAAGGATACCTCTGGTATCTGCTACAGGTTCAATAAGAATGGGTAAAAAAGTAGGTGAAGCTGTAGGGGCAAGACTAGGCAAGTCACTTCTGGAATTGGGCGGCAATAATGCCATAATAATGACAGAAAATGCAGACCTGGAAATAGCCATCACCGGAGCGTTGTTTGGGGCCGTAGGTACCTGTGGCCAGCGTTGTACCTCTACCAGAAGGCTGATTATCCACGATAGCATTTATGAAGATGTAAAAAACAAGCTCACCAACGCTTATAAGCAACTGAGGATAGGTAATCCGCTTGATGAGAAGAACCATGTAGGGCCACTCATAGATAAAGATGCCGTCAGGATGTATGAACAGGCTTTGGAGGCAGTAAAAGCTCAGGGTGGCAGTATCGTACTGGAAGGTGGCGTACTCAGCGGAGAAGGGTATGAATCGGGTTGTTATGTAAAACCGGTTATAGCCGAAGCTTCAAATGACCTGCAAATAGTCCAGGAAGAAACCTTCGCTCCTATTCTGTATCTCATGAAATACAGCACCATTGATGAAGCCATTGATATGCAAAATGGGGTTGTTCAGGGACTTTCATCAGCCATCATGACCACCAATATGAGAGAAGCCGAAAGGTTCCTTTCTCACCAGGGTTCAGATTGTGGCATAGCCAATGTAAATATTGGTACCTCAGGAGCAGAAATTGGTGGTGCTTTTGGTGGTGAAAAAGAAACCGGAGGCGGACGTGAGTCTGGTTCTGATGCCTGGAAAGTTTACATGAGAAGGCAGACAAATACCATTAATTATAGCACAGAACTCCCTCTTGCTCAGGGAATAAAGTTCGATTTTTAATATTCAACACTGCTCACCCCATGCACAAAATATGGGGTGGGCATGCTTACTCCCAACGCTATCACGCTGCCTTGGTGGCCTCTTTAAGTGTTAGAAATAATTTTGTAATTACTCGCTTATAGTTTATATTTAGCTTAGATAATCGTTAAAACATATGTCAGACAACCAAAAGAAATATATTTCTGTAATGTTAATCGATGATAATGAGATAGATAACCTCATTAATCAGAAAATGATTGAAGCAGCAGATATATCAAAGTACATTTATACACACACCGGTGCTAAAAGTGCTATAGAATTTCTTAAGAATATTGAGAAGGTTGAAGAGATATCTGACAAAGTTTTACCTGATGTTATTTTCCTCGATATCGATATGCCGTTGATGGATGGCTTCCAGTTTCTCGATGAATTTGAGAAGCTTTCGGAAAGCACCCGAAACAAGTGCAAGATCGTGATGCTTACCTCCTCAATCAACCCTCAGGATGTGAATAAATCAAAAAAGTATAGCTACGTTAAGCAATACATTAACAAACCACTTTCTCAGGAGAACCTGGAAAAACTCAGTATTTAAAAAATACTTTGCTTTACAATCTGTAGTCCGTTGCCCTACATAAGAGTCAATGGACTTTTTAATCCTCACCAAAGGAAAAACGGCAGCAGAGATCATCTTTGAATATTGAATTGAGCAAGCTTAATTCTTACAAATGGACGTCAGCGATATGGATCACGCGCAAACCTATGGAGTAAATGGATTGGGAAGTACAATAAGTAATGTGAAGCTTGCCACTGAAAATCAGTAAACCGCGTTTATTGTTATAGTATATAAGTTTGCCAACTGCTTTTGCCGATTGCTATTAACAACTGCCTGTCAGTAAAGAGGTGAAAATTTGGGATCTCCCCAGAAATTCCGCTTGATCCAGCGATATGGCGGCATAAAAGCTTAGTAGTTTCGCCAACCTAACAACCCTCACTGGTAACGTTCCTTTATGTCACCTAAAAGAACTACAATCGTGGCTCACTAAACTTCCCAAAATTTGGTAAAGCTTATCTGTTCAGTGTCACCGACGGAAGACAATGTGTCAAAACAGAGATAATATCCCTTTCAGACCATACTGCCTTGGTTTTATTCAATCTCATCTAAAAGAATATTTAACCGATAGCATCTCCTCGTCCATGTAAGGGCATAATTTTCGTGCCCACATCCCCAAGGGCAAAAGACCTGCCTTCCTTATTTGAGCAAAGGGCAGAGGCCTCTGTTACGCTTTAGAAGTCAGGCGTTCAACAAACTCTTCATCGAGTTTTAGCATCAATGTAGGTGAGAAATAGTTGGTTTCCAACTTTTTAATCTTGGCAACCATACCTCTGATCTTCTCCGCTTTGTTCTTTTTAATATCGCTTATAGATACCTTTAAAATTTTAGAAAGCAACAGTATATGCTCACAACTATCTTTGCCAAGTAGCCTTATCTGTCTTTGAATACTGTTGATCAACTGATTAAAGAGATCAAAATCATTGAGAAGGCAATACTGAAGTGCCAGAAGTATCTTGATTTCCAACTGCATATGAGGAAGCTTTTTAAGGCTTACTTCATTCAGCAGGTTATTGATCCACTTACCGGCCTCATCATACTTATTTACATAATAACATGATAGCGCCCGGTACATAGCGTAGGTTACATAAGTAGGTGCGTCGAGCTTGTCTATTTCGAAATCATGAAAAAGACCTTCATTTTCTTCATAAATCTCCCTGGTGGTGTTCATTCTTATATGGCGCTGCATTTTCGTGACCAAAAATTGCGCAGGGTAAGTATACAAGGTATAGCTGGTAAGCAGGTTACTTGCGGCATCGTTAACTTCCTCGTAGTATTTCTCCGCCTTCCTGTATACTTTGTAGTGATTATAATATTCAAGCTTCAAAAACTCAAATACCAGGTTGAGATGGTAGTATATAGAATCCATCTGGTACTGGCCGAAAATCTTCTGAACATTATCAAGAATATCCTCAATAGGCTCCAGGTCATCGTCCATAGTATCCTGATGATCCACAAATAGCCGGTGAAAAATAGCCATACAGCTATAGTATACGTATAAGCGGTGAGACTCATACAATGCACTTACATTATAAGTTTCCCTCAAGAGTAAGGTAAGACCCAGCTTATCCGTATCATCGCCCGACAGCGCATAATACCCGTATTTCTTAAAGTACTCCGCCAGCAAGTCTTCCGCCTTGTCTACAGCCAGCATATAGGCCACATGTCTGTTGTATAACTGAGAATAGTTGAAGTAATCGGGAGAGTTGATGTGCAACTTTTTTAATGACTTATATACAATCGTCAACTCGTTTGATAAATCATAGTCAAGCAGCTCTTTTTCAAGCTTTTTAAGTGTAGCTATAGCAATGGCCTTCTTCTTGGTAAAAATAATCTCATTGATGTTCGCAACCTTCTTCAGAATATCCGTCCGGGGGCTCTCCATCTGCTGGATTAAGTATTCTTCAATCTTTTGGTTAAGCCTTGACCGAAGGGTATAATAAGCATTGGTATTAACATCCAGCTCCTGCATAATCTTGGTATCAGAAAGCTGCCTTTCCCTCATAGCTTTAATAAGATAAGCTGATTTATCCGCATTGCTTTCTAATAGTGAATCATGTATTGCCTGAAAATCCCTGTTGGATAATTGCTTGATAATATTTTTCAGCTTAGCCATATATTCTAGTTACTCCGAAATTTTAAAAATTATGAAAATTGCTTTTAAAAAGTAAAAGGCTATGGTCAAAGTAGCCTCACGATCGGAAAAGATACTAAATATATCCTATAGATTCACACTAAAGCACAAGTTATTTCGCCGCCCGATTTGCATTTAAGGCATGATTACACATGATAATCAGCTAGTTGTGAAATAAATTTATAGAAATTTTAATATTACTAACTTCTTCGATCCAAGGCAGTTTTCATGATTTTAAACTGTTAATCATCCACTTTTACCGCCTGTTAAGCATCTGTTAAAGATAAAAACAAAATCTTTATTACAAAAGGAAGTATGCATGAAGAGTGGTTTGGCCAAACGCGCTTATTCTATCATAGGATATGCGCTGCTACAAGTATGGCAGAATATTAGAAGTAAAAGCAAGTGTAATTATACCACTTCCACAACCCAGTTAGTCTTGGTACTGTCATCATTAATCATGATCCCAATATTCAATTCTAAACGTGTAGTTAAGTATAAAGCACAATATGCGCCATTTCGGTAATAACGACTATCTGAGAGGAATCTTATCAGGCTGAAAAAACACTTTGTAACAAAAGAGCCACATGAAAATGTGGCTCTTTTGTTTTCTTAAGAAATTTCCTACTCTTATCTCAGATCTATAATCTCTACACCAGGGTATTTTGTCGCGTCAAACGTAAATACAGAATCTTTTGGTGATATATTACCATTAAAGTTCTTAATAGTGTATTTGTACTTGTTACCAGACTTATCAAACATGGTCCAGCTTTTAAGGCTATGATCTTTCTTTGTTATAAAGAGCCTGATCTTGAAAAACTGAGCGTCTTTATCGTTAGGGACAAGGTCAATTACCGATACAGCAGTACCATTGTCGGTTTCATCACCCACAAACAAGTATTTATAACCATGTTTATAGGCATCATATATCTTGGAAGGCGAAATCTCATCTTCATCAGGGTTATAAGTATCAATATTTACCTCGTTTACATCAGGAAGGTACGTCCACACCGTTGTGCCGTTGTTTATCACTACCTGATCATCCATTTCAAGTTTGTACATTTCACCCTTCACCGTGATTTTGCCACCAAACTCATCATTGATACCATCAACCTCATTAATGAGAGCTGAGGTTATATCAGCAGTATACGCAGGGATCTTCTTGTATTTGGCGCTCATTGCATCCAAAACTTCTTTTGCCTGTGGGTCGTTCTGTGCGAAAGTTACAAGCCCTCCAAGCAAAAATATCATTAAAAAAGTGATGTTTTTCATTCGATTGTTATTTACTCTATTGAAAATATAGTTTGCAAAGTTAGTTAATTCAGATCATTCAATAATTGTTCCAAACTATATTCGTCAGGAATCAACACTTCTCTTGCCTTGCTTCCTTCAAACGGCCCTACTATACCTGCTGCCTCCAGTTGATCTATAAGCCTGCCGGCACGGTTATAGCCCAATTTCAATTTTCTCTGGATCAGAGATGTACTCCCCTGCTGGTGCATGACAATAAGCCTGGCCGCATCATCGAAAAGTGCATCACGATCTGACAGGTCTACTTCCCCTACCCCGGAGCTATCATCATCTCCTTCAAACTCGGGCAGCATATAGGCTGACTCATAGCCTCTCTGCGCTCCGATATACTCACAAATACTTTCCACCTCATGCGTATCTACAAATGCGCACTGCAAACGAATAATGTCGGAGCCCAATGACAGTAACATGTCTCCCTGTCCGATCAACTGATCTGCCCCACCTGTATCAAGAATAGTTCTGGAATCGATCTTTGATGTTACCCGGAATGATAGCCTTGCTGGAAAATTAGCTTTAATAATACCTGTAATTACATTTACTGAAGGTCTTTGAGTAGCTACTACCAGGTGAATGCCTATGGCCCTTGCCAACTGTGCAAGCCTGGCTATCGGCGTCTCTACCTCCTTGCCTGCTGTCATCATTAAATCTGCGAGCTCATCAATTACGAGAACAATATATGGAAGAAATCGGTGCCCCTTTTCAGGATTCAGTTTTCTGTTAATAAATTTAGCATTGTATTCCTTAAGGTTCCGAGCACCACCCTCTTTAAGAAGATCATAACGGTTATCCATTTCAATACACAAAGAGTTCAATGTGTGCACCACCTTCTTGGTATCGGTGATTATAGCTTCAGCACTATTAGGCAGCATAGCCAGAAAGTGTCTCTCTATTTTATTAAAAAGTGTTAGTTCCACTTTTTTAGGGTCAACAAGCACAAATTTGAGTTGAGACGGATGCTTTTTGTACAGAAGTGAAGTCAGAAGCACGTTGAGCCCGACTGACTTACCTTGCCCGGTAGCTCCGGCCATCAGGAGGTGAGGCATTTTGGCCAGGTCAATCACGTGTACTTCGTTTGAAATGGTCTTACCCAAAGCAACAGGCAGCTCCTTGTCGCTTCGCATAAACTTCTCAGTCGACAGTACTGATTTTATACCAACCATCTCTCTGTTCTTATTTGGCACCTCGATACCTATAGTACCCTTACCCGGAATAGGTGCGATAATCCTGATTCCCAAAGCAGCAAGGCTGAGAGCTATATCATCTTCAAGGTTTTTGATCTTGGAGATTTTCACCCCGGCCTCGGGCACTATTTCATACAGTGTAACGGTAGGGCCTATGGTAGCTTTGATACTGGAGATACCAATCTTAAAATTGACCAGTGTCTCGATGATCTTGTCCTTGTTCTGTTCCAGTTCCTCTTTGGTTACCTGCACCTTCCCGGAATCAAAATCATCCAGCAGATCAATCGTTGGATATTTATAAGAGCTCAGGTCAAGCGTTGGGTCATAATTCTGTTGTGTGGAAACCTTCTCCTCTTCTTCGGTGTCCTGTTCCACTGAGAACAGCGGTTCATCAGCAGGTTCCTCTTTTTCGGGGATAGTTACATCAAGCTCAAATTCCGGCTTTCTCACCTCATCCCTGGGCTTTTGTTCTAATACGATCTCCTTTTTATTGTTGTTATTCTCTTTCGGAGGCGTTATGATTTCCTGCTCACTTACAGGCCAGTTATCCTCTTGATCCGGGTAGCCTTCAATACTTTCATCATCAGTCAATGCTCCTTTGGCTTCTGCAACTTCCTTCTCTAGCCCCTCTACGCCCTCCTTTACCTTACCTTTGAAGTCCAGGATTGTAGTTACATTGAAGAAATAAATAATAAAAGCCAACAAGGAAAATATGAGCAAGAGAAGTGTACCCCAGCCAATGAGTCCTTCAAGTATGATAGAAAGCTGATAGCCAATACCGCCGCTAAGGAAACCCCACTCAGAAACCCCCTCTGAGCTAAATACAAGGTACCCAAGTAAAATACTTAACCAAAGTGTAAAAAAGAGACAAAAGGCAAAAGTAGAGTATATGGATATGATCTCCTTTTTAAAAACTATCCTGTAGCCAATTAAAAACAGTAATGGGGGTGTGAAGAATGCTGCCAGGCCAAACCATCTGAATATAAAGTAATGGGAAATAAATGCCCCGTAAAGCCCAAGCCAGTTATCAGCTTCACGCCCTGATTGCAGCATACCTGTCTGGCCTATCGCCTCAACCACACTTTGATCAGCCTTACCTGTAAAAAGGTATGAAATGAACGCTGTAAACAAAAACAGCGAGCTGATCAAAAGGAAGAAGCCAAAAGTAAGCTGGAATCTTTTATCCTTCAAAAAACCAAAGTTAATCTTCAGCTTCTTCTTACTCTTTTCCTTTTTGGATTGCTTAAAAGTGTTTGATTTATAAGTATTCTTGGCCATGTTTTAAAAAAGACAAATCTAACAAAAAAATAACGCCCCGACCAATGCAAAAAATGTATTCGGTGCACAGGATTTTCAAAATCACAAGAGCGCTGAAACTATAGATTATATATTAAAATTAATAAAATCCGGAGTATTTGAACGACCGGATAAGGGAATTATTTAGAGTAGCCTTTCTTTTTGTATTTCAGCTTGTTACTCTTTAATATTTCACTGTCTCAACAAAGCTTTGTTGATCTTTTTAATAAGCGCAGGACCTTCGTAAATAAACCCGGTATAGACCTGGATAAGCGAAGCGCCCGCCTGTAGTTTTTCGATAGCATCATCGGGAGACATAATACCTCCGACTGATATGATAGGAAAGTCTTTGCCAAGCTTGCTTCGCAGAAACCTCAGTATCTGGGTGGACCTTTCGCGAAGTGGCCTGCCACTCAGCCCTCCCGCACCAATAGTCTCTATTTTCTCCTTTGAGGTATTCAGTCCTGCTCGGGAAATGGTAGTATTAGTGGCAATCAGCCCATCAAGCTGTACCTCCTTTACAATATCAACAATATCCTGAAGCTGGCTATCTGTCAGGTCGGGAGCAATTTTTAAGAGGATCGGCTTCTTTTTTTCTTTTTGGTTGTTCAGTGTCATCAATCCGCTCAGGAGTTGTGTAAGTGGTTCCTTGTCCTGAAGTGCCCGAAGATTGGGGGTATTGGGTGAGCTTACATTCACCACAAAGTAGTCAACCTCGGGAAATAGTGTTTCAAAGCAATATTTATAATCATCAAAGGCATTTTCATTGGGAGTAACTTTATTCTTACCGATGTTGCCACCAATAATCACTGAAGACTTCCTGTTTTTCAATCTCCCAAGAGCCTCTTCCACCCCACCATTATTAAAGCCCATCCGGTTGATGATGGCCTGATCAGCAGGGAGCCTGAATAGCCTCGGCTTATCATTGCCTGGTTGTGCCTTTGGTGTTACCGTGCCTATCTCTATAAACCCAAAACCAAAGCAATCCAATTCATCGATCAATTTCGCATCTTTATCAAAGCCTGCGGCCAGGCCTACCGGGTTTTTGAAGGTAAGCCCGAAATAGTGTCTCTCCAGGGCTTTATCTTCAACACTATAAAGTTTACGCCATAGCGCTTTCATACCGGCTACCTTGCCAACCGACTTAAGCATGTCGAAGGTAAAATGGTGTATTTTTTCTGGGTCAAAATTAAAAAACAGGGGGCGTAAAAGAAATTTATACACGGCGATCAATTGATTGGGAAATTTTCTGCAAAGATATAGTTTTTTTCTTCTTTAGAGGCCTTAACATTACAGTCTTATCAGGGTAATAAGATCAATCCGAAAACGCCTTTTCTGTCAATTCAGGTAAATGTCTTAATCCTCCACTTTTAATTCAAAGAAATTCCAGTTATCTTGAATTACAGGTCAACACAGAATATGAATAAACAAAAGAAAAATAAAGACAATAAAACACCGGTTAAAAGTAATAAGTCAGCGAATACCCATCCGCAAAACAGCAGTCCTGTATGCTACGCCAATACGGATGAAGTTAGGGAAGAATACAAATGACTTGAAGCACTTCCAGTCCGGTTATGATCTGTTTAACCGTACATCCAGCCTGTCTATAATGAATTCCTTCTCTGTCATGGAAAGGTCTTTGGCTCTCTCTTTGATCAGGGCATTTACCTCCGCCATTACTTCTATCTGCTGCACGTCAAAACCATGCTCTTCTATTTTCAGCAGGTTATCATAAGGCCCCCGGTTAGAAATAAGCTTCACAAAAATAGGGGCGGTTTCTACAGCTATAAAAAGTAGTATCACAAAAAGATTGGCCCAGTATATAGCTTCACTCTGGCTTGTAAGACGGTCAAGGGCTTCCATACGAGCCGCAGGGCCATCCAGGCTTTGCCGCTCCATGGCTAACATTTCTCCTTTCAACACTTCATCTATCTTTTGCTGCCGGGTAAGCTTCTGCGCTATCAGTTCATTATTCTTTGCCTTTAGCTCTGACAGCTCCGCATCCACCCTGTCTGCATTTTCCTTTTTTATTTTATACACGGGACCGGGGTTGCGTTTGCCTGTACCTCCGGTTCCATCCGCTTCCTCCCTGGCTATCCGCCGCAGCTCATCTCTGGTAGCTGTCTTATCTGCTATTTCCGCTTTCAAAGCCGTTATCTCATCGGACAACTGCTGCCTGTCCGTCTCAAACCTGCTTTTCACCTCCCCTTCCTGTCGCGAAAACAACTGTTGTTCCATTACTGTCAGCTCACTTTTAATCTCATTTTCAAAGATCTTCATCTCCAATGGCTTGGCAATAACGAGCGAAATCAACAACGCCAGCAAAATCCTCGGAGTCGCCATCAGCAGCTCCTTCCACCAGCGCCCTTCCTTCCTCATACTAGACACAATGTATCTATCCAGGTTAAAGATCATCAAGCCCCAAACCACTCCAAAAAGTGCCGACCACCACACATTGCCCATCACCGTATAAAGAGCATAACCACCCGCAAGAGCAGCAAAAATACCTGTAAAGAATATGGTAGCTCCAATGCCAACATACTTGGTGGAATCCGTAGGGCACCGCTTTAGCAAAGCAAGGTTAGCCCCTGAGCACCGCCAGAAAAATACTTTAAGTTTTTCCATGAAGATAAAACGCTGTTGAGAGTATATTATTTCGAAACGCCTTCAACATATATGCCAACGCATAAAACCAAGCCCCACACCACAGAACTACGTCGAGGACATGTAAAGTGTACTATTTTGAACATCGAAGTGTACGGTTTTCTGGTTGCTGAGGGTTGGTTTACTTCGTAGAGTTATTTGCCTGCTGCCTCTTGCCGGTTGCCTACTGATCTACCGATTACCTCTAAAACTCAGCTTCTCGGATGAAACTCCTGTATTACCTGCCGCAAGTAGTCTCGGTCGAGGTGGGTGTATATTTCCGTGGTAGTAATGGACTCGTGGCCGAGCATTTCCTGTACAGCACGCAGGTCGGCACCACCTTCTATGAGGTGGGTGGCAAAAGAATGACGGAAGGTATGGGGGCTTACGGTTTTCTTCATGCCGACTTTCTTCACCAGATTTTTAATGATCGTGAACACCATTACACGTGTGAGCTTTTTCCCCCTCCTGTTGAGGAAGGCATAGTTTTCATGACCAGACGCAATGTTGAGGTGTACCCTGACATCATCAATGTATATTTTCAGGTATTTCAGGGCATCCCTTCCCACTGGCACCAGCCGTTCCTTGTTACCTTTACCTATGATCCTTAAAAAACCAATATCCGTGTAAATATTTGACAGCCTCAGGTCTATAAGCTCGGAAACGCGCAGTCCGGAGCTGTAGAGCACTTCAAGCATAGCCCTGTTTCGCTGCCCTTCGGGCGTGGAATGGTCTAATGCTTCAAAAAGCTGCTCTATCTCGTGGTAGCTTAGCGTGTCAGGCAGCTTCCTGCCAAGCTTTGGCCCTTCGATCAACGCTGTAGGGTTATTATCAATAAGCTCATCAAACATCAGGTACTTGTAAAAGGCTTTGACCCCGGACAACACGCGAGCCTGGCTATGCGCTGTCATCCCCAGCTCGTTGATATATTCAAGAAAGTTCTGCAGGTGCACAACTTTAATATTTAAGGGGCCAACTTCTAAATTGGACAAGTCCACAAACTGTTTTAGCTTTACGATATCATGAACATAGGCTTCGATGGAGTTCTCGGAAAGTGACCTTTCAAGCTTGAGGTAGTTCTTAAATTGGTTGATACAGGTGTCCCAGTTCATGATTCAATTTTCGACATAAAGGTGCATTATTTTTTTCAGAATGAGCATAGGCCTTATGCTTCACTCCTAAAATATCATCAAAAATATCAAAGGAGAATAATGGCCTAGGCCAATTTAAACAACAGAGATAAAATACTGAAAGCTAATTATACTCAATGAAAATCATCATTATCAACGGCCCTAATCTCAATCTGCTAGGCAAAAGGGAACCTGAAGTCTACGGACACCAAAGCTTTGAAGTTTTTTTCAACCAGCTAAAATCGAACTTCAATGATATAGATGTTGAATATTTCCAATCTAACATAGAAGGTGAAATTGTTGGTAAAATTCAGGAGACGGGGTTTAGTTATCAAGGTATTATTCTCAATGCCGGTGCTTATACGCACACTTCGGTGGCCATATCCGACGCTATAGCGGCTGTTACTACTCCGGTTATCGAAGTTCATATCTCGAACATTTATGCTCGTGAGGAGTTTAGACATAAAAGCATTATCAGCAAAGAGTGTATAGGTATGATCTCAGGCCTTGGACTTGAAGGGTACCTGCTGGCACTAACTTACCTGATCAATAAAGGCAACAGCAATGATTAGTTTTTACCCCGGACCTTCCAGAGTAGACGAAAATATTCCGGAATATGTACAGGATGCTTATAAGCAGGGGATTCTTAGCCTTAACCACCGGAGCAAGGCTTTTATGCAAATCTGTGAAGAAACTATTGATTTGCTGAAATCAAGGCTTCACATTCCGGAAGATTATGTGGTGCTTTTCACTTCGTCTGCCACTGAGTGTTGGGAAATTATTGCCCAGTCGTTAATCGATGTTAACAGTTATCATTTTTACAACGGTGCCTTTGGTAAAAAATGGTTTGACTATACCAGGAAATTAAAGTACCAGGCTATCGGCTACCAGTTTGACCCCGAACAGGAACTAAAAACCGGAGAGATGGATCTCTCCTCTGAAACCGGAGTGATATGCATTACACAAAATGAAACATCCAACGGCACGCAAGTCAACATACCCCGTATAGCTAAACTGAGAAAGAAGTATCCCGATCATCTGATAGCTGTTGATGCAACATCTTCTATGGCCGGCATATACCTGGACTTCAGCCAGGCAGACATTTGGTACGCCTCTGTACAGAAATGCTTTGGTCTGCCGGCCGGCCTCGCGATAATGATATGCTCCCCTTCAGCCATTGAGCGTTCAGGAAAACTCCGCGAGAGTCGCCATTACAACAGCCTCAACTTCATTCTTGAAAATATTAAAAAGTTTCAAACCCCTTACACCCCAAACGTACTGGGCATCTATTTGCTTATGCGTGTTATGGAAAACAGGAAGCCTATAGGCAAGATCGAAAAAAAGCTTAGGAAGAGGTTGCGAAATTATGAAGCCATTTTCTCCGAAAGTGAACATTTTTCTCTGCATATAAGTAATAAGAATGTAAGATCAGAAACGGTGATCGTACTCGAAGGAACAGCAGAAGATGTACAGGCAATTAAGAAAAAAGCCGAGGAAGAAGAAATAACTCTTGGCAATGGCTATGGTGAACTAAAAGACTCCACTTTTAGGATCGCTAACTTTCCGAGCCTGAAAAAAGAAGAGGTGAAAGCTTTACAAAAATTCTTAAAAAAGAATATATTACAATAGATATCTCCTGTTCATACATCTATTTTATTATAGCTTTGCAACATGTTTAATTTCAAGGACATCTTCTCCGTTACACTCATTCTTTTCTCTGTCATAGACATCCTGGGATCAGTGCCTTTTGTGATTAACCTTCGCAAAAAGGAAGGCAAAATACACTCAGGCAGAGCCACAATAATCTCAGGGATGTTGATGATAGCTTTCCTATTCCTGGGACAGTCCATCCTAAAGCTATTCGGACTTGATATAGGTTCTTTCGCAGTAGCCGGTGCTATTATCATGTTTGTACTGGCTATGGAAATGATACTCGGCATCACTCTGTTTCGCGATGAGGGTGGTAGCAATGGCGCAGGATCGATCGTACCCCTTGCTTTTCCGCTTATTGCTGGCGCAGGTACGCTTACTACCATTCTCTCTATCAGGGCGGTATACGAAACACCTAATATACTGGTAGGAATCGTTATCAATCTCATTTTTGTTTTTATAGTGTTGAAATCGACCAACTGGCTGGAAAAAAAGCTGGGGAAATCAGGTTTCGCCATCTTAAGGCGCGTATTTGGTATAATATTATTGGCTATAGCTGTTAAAATTTTCAAAGAAAACATACTTATTTAATGATCACCATCTACACAGACGGTGCTGCTAAAGGCAATCCCGGCCCGGGAGGCTATGGTACTGTGTTAATGGCCAGAGTCGATGGCAAAGCCTATCGCAAAGAGCTGTCAGAAGGATTTAGAAACACTACTAACAACAGAATGGAGCTATTGGCAGTGATCAAAGGGCTCGAAGCACTGAAAAAAGCGGGAACGCCGGTAACGATCTATTCTGACTCCAAATATGTAGTAGACGCCGTAGAAAAGGGCTGGATATGGGGATGGCAGAAGAAAGGGTTTAAAAACAAGGCCAATGTCGATCTCTGGCAGCGGTTCATTCCACTGTATAAAAAACACAAAGTAAAGTTTATCTGGGTAAAAGGCCATGCGGGCAACATCGAAAACGAAAGATGTGATGAGCTGGCTGTAAGTGCAGCTGAAGGCGCCAACCTTAAAGTCGATACCGGATACGAGAACCAGTAGGGATTATTCCTGGCTTTTTGGCTTGCGGGTCTACAACCTCACCCCGCAACAGCCGATCGGCAGGTTCTCTCTGGACTGAATACCCTCTTCGACACTCAAGAGGGGATTTTGATGTTGCTAAAACCTCAACTCCTCCTCCCACGACCTGTCACCTGACAGGTCATCTGCCGTCTGTTTTATACCGGAAACTTAACAGAACTAAACAGCGGCTTTACTAAACTTCCGAAAGTTTCGTAAAGCTTAACTGTTCAGAAGCATTGACAGTGGTAATACTGCCAAACCGTATAAACTCCACCCATTCAGGACTTGCTTCTTCCTTGATTAAGTAACAAAAGGCTAAACCTTTTGCTGATAGCACCCTCAGATAGAGAAATCATCTCCCTTTTGGCTGCGCAATTATGCTATATGATGGAATTAACTTCTTCATGGTGTATTAAGGAGAGGGATTGAATGAGGTTATAAAAGTGCATCGACAAAATAATAGGTCATCATCAGGCAGGCGCAAAGCTTCAGAAGTGTCCCTAACAGAAATCCCACAAACGAGCCCACGGCTGCCTTAAATGCCTGTTTAGAATTTTTACCTGCTATAAGCTCACCGATTAGTGCTCCCAGAAGGGGTCCCAGTATAATGCCAAACGGAGCAAAGAACAACCCCACGACCAAACCTATGAATGTTCCCCAAACACCATACTTACTTCCACCAAAATGCTTGGTGCCATAGGCAGGAATAAAATAATCGATCAGCACTACGCCAATGGTGATGGTAGTCCAGAATAAAAGAAAATTAGTGGTAAAGGGTGGTTCTTGCTGAAATTGAAGAAAAAGCAGGCCTACCAGGCTTAATGGCGGCCCGGGGAGCACCGGCAGTATTGAGCCAATGATCCCCATCAGCATGAGTATTGCTCCTATAATAATAAAAATCACATCCATTGAGTTGATAAATTAACTCAAAAGCCTGTAACCTGAAAAGTATCCCCCATATAAAAATTAACAAGAGCACTTCTGTATATCAAAAAAATAAGTCACACGGACGTGGTGTCTTCACTTAATTCCAAACACTCTCAACGCCCGGTGTGACTTAATTAGTCTGATATTTTCTGATCAGCCTAATACTACACTATTACTTTATTTACTGGTCATTATCTGATTCGTCCTCGGCTAACTGTGTAAAGTCGTCGTCAGCGGCATCCTCAAACTCGTCATGGTCCCAATACATTCTGAACTCAAGATCCTCTTCGGCAACATCGGCCAATCTTCTGTCCCTGTTTATGGCATGTTCAAGTTCTTTGTACATCGTCTGCTCACTGTTTGTTCTCGCAGCAGCTACTGCTGTCAGATAATGGGCAATAGCATACTCCGTATTGGCCTTTGCATAATCCTGGAAATCTTTCAGGGCACCTTCATTGTCTCCGGTCATCAGCCTTGCCAGTCCTCGGTTGTACTCTACGCCTTCGACATTCTTCACTTTGTTCAGATACTCAGCGGCTTTTTCGTAGTTACCCATTCGGGCATGGTACACGCCAAGGTTATAATTGACACCTTCACTATCCTGTATTTTGGCCGATTGTGTAAGGTATTCTTTCGCTTTATGATATTCACCAGTAGTCAGATAAAATGCACCAAGGTTATTTTGCGTAACAAAATTAGTTGGCTCTGCTTCATAAGCCCGGGTCAGGATACCTTCAGTTTCTTTTAGTTTTTCTTCAATATCCTTCATCTTAACTTTAACCTTAACTTTTTCAGGATCCGTGGTATCCTCTTCCTTGAATTTATATTTAAACTTGAATTTGTCTTCGTCCATATCAAATTCAGTATCCACATCTACTTTGTCCCTGTCAAAGCCAACACCGGCCAGTGCATCATCACCACCTATAATGTCAATTTTATGTAAATCAACCGCAGTTAAGGCACCGAGGTCACTATATACACGTGTATCGGAAGGGTAAACTGTCATGTAGCTAGTCAGAAGCGTTAGTTTGCCCTGCTCGGCATCGTTTTGTACATAAGCCTGTAGATACTCTTCCTGATTAAATATATCTTTTAGCGAAGAGTGCGGTATTTCTCCTTTATTTACTTTGTTGGTGACTGAGTCGATCTGTGCGGCGCTGTAACCTTGCCTTGTAGCATTTTCCGAAGCTACCACTATGGTTGCCCGCCTGAGCGGACGCATAAATTTCTCTACATCATCATAATTACCTATGGTTTTGTAGAGTTTGTCTTCGGCATCCTTTAAAGATTGTGTTGTGGAAACGATATTGAGTATCTCTGTTTTCTTCTTCTGATCAACATCTGACTGTCTTACCAGTTGTATCAGGCCTTTCCAGTCTTCCGTGGTAGACTCAACCTCAATAGATTGTGGGTTTATATATTGTCCATAGCCCTCACTCTTCAAAGCACTTACCAGCCAGTCTTTAGCAACTACTGATCGCTCTTCGGCAAGCCTCCTGTTATTATCTACAGGCCCCTCAGGTGATGCAAAACCCCTGATCGTAATCTGTGCCTCCGGGTTTGCTTTAAGGTATTCACCAATTACATTGATCTGATCCCGCGATTGATCCTCAGGGAATTTTGCCACATCAATAGGAAAATTAATTTGCGCTACAACTTTTCGTGGGGTAGATCTGGCAGGTGTATAGTCAAATTTCATGTATTCATACTGCCCGTTGGTAGAAAACAGCGTTCCGGTAGTTATGCAGCATTTTCCCAGTTCATCTACATCGCTGAATTCTTTCTCTTTTTTACCTTGCTTGTACGCATACTCACTTTCGATCTCAAGATCATTACCTATCATATCCTCCACAAAATAGACGCTTCCATTTACAGTAACTGTAAATCCGTTCTTATTAGGATCAGTACCAAGATCATTTGTTGAAATTTTAATTGGCTCAAACTGGGTGCCACCCAACTCTGGCCGGATGATAAAAGTACCTTCATTCTTAAACACCTTATCCTTAGGCATGGTGATGGTTGCGGTGAATTTTACACTGTCACCATGTACCTCCAAGGGGCTAGGCGTAACCTCTATGTGAGGATCCTGGGCTCTAACAACAAATGACAACATAACCATTGCCAAAATAGTAGCCATTATGTTAAAATGTCTCATAGCAATAAATATTTAAAGTTTATAGTTTACAAATTCCTCTACTCTCCCTAACATTACTGCAAGGACTATTCCTGCAACCTTAATTAGCCATGTTACATGCTTTCAGGCTATTTTCATAAAATCAAATCAACACTTTTGTGGAGTGTTGTTCCCGATCTATCTTCGCAGCACATCAAAACAATGCATATGGCAAGGATCAAACTTAACTTTCCTGATAAGGTGCTGTTCACAACGGAACTTTCCATCAGGGTAAATGACTTAAACTATGGCGGACATGTAGGCAATGACAGTATCCTGACTCTGATGCATGAAGCACGGTTCCGTTTTTTGAGATCGATGGGTTATAAAGATGAGCTTACTCTGGATAACCATGTTGGGATAATTGTAAGCGATGTAGCCATAGTTTATAAGTCAGAGTCATTTTTTGGAGATAGCTTAACTATTGAAGTCGCTACTGACGACTTTAGCAAATATGGCTTCGATATGTATTACGGTATTAAAAATAAACAAACAGGTAGACAAGTGGCCGTAGGAAAAACCGGGATAGTTTGCATGGACTACAAGCAACGGAAAATAGCAACCATTCCAGAGGCATTGCTAAACGCCCTGCAGGCATGATCTTTTGTCAGTGTCAGTCACATTTTACTTATCTTTGCATTTATGATAGAGCAAGCGGAGAAAAGAGATATTCGGCAACTTAGCCTGGAACAGCTAACGGAATACTTCGTACAAATCGGAGATAAAGCTTTCAGAGCCAGACAGGTATACGAGTGGCTATGGAAAAAGTCTGCCAAAGATTTTGATCAGATGACCAATATATCGCTGTCGACCAGAGAGAAATTAAAATCAGAATTTACGATCAACCATATTGCGGTTGACCAGATGCAGCGCAGTGGCGATGGTACCATCAAAAATGCCGTAAAGCTTTACGATGGCATGATCGTAGAGTCAGTATTGATCCCTACAGAAAAGAGGATTACTGCTTGTATTTCATCACAGGTAGGTTGCAGCCTCGACTGTAATTTCTGCGCAACCGCAAGGCTAAAACGCATGCGTAACCTGAATGCCGACGAAATATACGATCAGGTAGTAGCAATCAAAGACCAAAGCGAACAGTTTTTCAACAGACCGCTGACCAATATTGTGTTTATGGGCATGGGCGAGCCGCTTTTGAACTATGCCAACGTCATCGAATCCATCGAAAAGATCACCAAACCAGAAGGACTGGGAATGTCCCCCAGACGGATAACTTTATCCACCGTGGGCATACCTAAAATGATCAAAAAACTCGCTGATGATGAGGTAAAGTTCAATCTTGCCGTCTCCCTGCACTCTGCAATCAATGATACACGCTCAGCAGTAATGCCTATCAATGAAAAAAGTCCACTTGAAGAGCTTGGTGATGCACTCAAATACTGGTACTACAAAACCAAAAGCAAGGTGACTTATGAGTATGTAGTATGGAGAGGTATCAACGACAAGGAAAAAGATGTGGATGCGCTTGTAAAGTTCTGCAAGATTATCCCTTCTAAAGTAAACCTGATCGAATACAACCCCATCGACGATGGTGAATTTCAGCAAGCCTCAGAAGATGCGCTAAACTTATACGTAAGCAAGCTTGAAGCCGCCGGCATTGTAGCCAAAGTCAGAAGAAGTCGTGGTAAGGACATCGACGCAGCCTGCGGACAATTGGCTAATAAGAGTTAATAGTCTAGTCAGCAATCGGCAAAAAGCAGTAGCACTTTGGGAGTTTCAGTGTTCAGTGAACGGTGGGAGTAATCTCAGTATTCGGATTCCAAAATTAATATCTGTACTCTTCAGAGATCACTCCCTCCTGCCGTCATCGGCAGGACGGTCCTTAATGTAATGGTATTTTTAATACCGGGTCAAACTTCAGTCCAAAAACTATTTCTTACTGGCGTTAAAAAGCTTCTGCTTTTCCTCCTTGGTTAAGCTTTCATATCCCCGTTCAGATATCTTGTCGAGTATTTCATCTATTTCATCCTGCGATGCCTTTGATGATGACTGGCGCGATGATGAAGAGCCTGACTTTGACTTGGAAGATGGCCCCTTTTTGTAGCTGACTTTTATATTGGGTTGTCTTACAAAAAAGCTCTTGAAAAACCTGATAACAGCAAGCACCCATGCACCCCAGTCATTACCTTTTTGTAATTGCTTGATAAATATATATCCTATCAGCGCGCCTCCAAGGTGAGCAATATTACCTCCTGCATTAGTGCCTACCGAACCCAAAAACGACAATACAATATAGAATGCTGCAATATACTTTATCCTGACCGGTCCAAGAAACAACAGGAAAAACGTGTAGTTGGGTATTAATGTAGCGGCTGCAACCACCACCGCATATACTGCTGCTGACGCCCCTACCATACCACTCAACATATGCGCCTGATTGGCATAGAAAGGCACCAGATTATATACAAGCAGGTAGGCCACACCACCAGCCAGCGCCCCCAATACATACAAACTTATTACTTTGTCACTCCCAAGATACTCTATGATCAGCCTCGCAAACCAGTAGAATACCAGCATATTAAACAAGATGTGAAATATGCCGCTTAAACTGTGCGAAAAAGAATAAGTAATGATTGTCCAGGGCCTGGTTATAAACTCTGAAAAAACAGGTGGTATGCTAAATTGATTGTATACGAAAGCAAATACCCCTTCAAAATCCAGTATCGAGGAGAATACATTAAGTACCGCCAAAAACAGAAAAACTACCACATTGATGATAATCAGTTGCGTATGAGCACTGTTTGGCCTGCTAAAGGCATTCTTAAAATCGCTTAAAAATCCACCACCATTCATAACTACTAATAAAATTTATCGCGGCTTTGCTGCCAGATCTTGATCATAATAAAGGCGAATATCATACCCCCCAGGTGAGCAAAATGGGCTACATTATCACCACTCTCTCTATTTAAACCCGAATATAATGCTATACCTCCTAAAATCAATACTAAATATTTTGCTTTAATCGGAATCGGAGGTATAAGCAGCATAAGCTGTGTATTAGGAAAAAGGAGCCCAAAAGCCATTAATATTCCATATATAGCTCCAGATGCCCCTAGCATGCTGCTTCCATTGAGCAAACTCTGATAGGTTCCCTTAACAATTTCTTTACTTTGATTGATGTAGTAAGGATCTTCCGGGTTCTTCGAAAAATCATTGGCGAAGTCATACACTTTGCTGTTGAAATATTGATCATGTTCATCTGCAAATCTTGAGAAATGATCCGGAGTTGGTTCAATAACATAAGAAGTAACATCACTTTCCAGCTGGCTGGTTCTCCAATATTCGATGCCACTATATAGTACACCTGCACCAATACCAGTGACCATATAAAAGATCAGGAATCTTTTTGGTCCCCAGAACTGCTCTAACAGCGGCCCAAGAAAGACTAATCCCAGCATATTGAACAGGATATGCCCAAACCCTCCATGAGCAAACATGTAGGTAAAATATTGATATGGCTTAAAGTTGTCAGATTCAATGATCCATAGTGATATCAGGCCGGTAAAATCCATACCCCGTAACACATATTGCAGTATAAACACCACAATATTGATAATCAGCAGATTTTTAACTACCGGAGTTAATCTTAACATAGTTACTTATTAAAAAAGTTGTCTATTTTATTCAATTCCAAAATATAAAAAGTCACCTGACCATTAGGTGCATAGTTGGGACTGTCGCAGGCAAACAGCTGGTCAATCAAACCTGACATCTCCTCTTCGCTTAGTCTTAATCCATGTTTTAGAGCAGTACGTTTTGCCAAAGCCCTCGCAAGATTTTCCTTTCTTGGGATAGATAGTTCCGATTTATTTCTTTTAAACTGCTCTATGAGCCCTTCAAATACCTCTTTCTCATTGACCGTCCCTATTTCGGCAGGCATTCCTTTTATAATAATATCATTTTTACCAAAAGGTTCGACCAAAAAGCCTAAAGCTTTCAGCTCCTCTTCCATTTCCATTACGAGTGAGTGGTCGCCAGGGTTTAGCGAAAGTGTCTGGGGAAATAAAGTTTGCTGCGAGGCCCCTTTGCTGCTTCTCAGGCAACCCATATATTTTTCAAATAGTATTCGTTCGTGTGCTGCCTGTTGGTCAACAATCATCATTCCTGACTTCACCTGTGTAATAATATACCTTTGGTGAAGTTGGAAAATTGACTTTTTATGATCCGTTGACATTACCTCACTTTCACTTTTTGTATTGAGGTTGCTTTCAAAGGTCAGCGTCATACTACCCTCCGGATCCTCACGCTCTACATCGCTTGTCAGGCTTCCTTTGCCGGGATGTTCATGAAACAGTTTTTCCCAGTGCTCCTGATTCGATTTTTGGGGGTTATTGCTGCCAGCACTTTTAAATTGGCTATAATTCTTATCCTTAATGGTTTCACGCCTAAAGTCCATTTTTGAGCCAAGATTGATATCTGCAGAAAAATCAAGGGCCGGTGTTATGTTATGTGTCGCCAGAGCCTGCTTTGCAGCAGCTCTTACGATGGCATACACTGTACGTTCATCATCAAACTTTATCTCTGTCTTGGTAGGGTGTACGTTCACATCAACATGAATAGGGTCTATATCTATAAAAAGCACATAAAAAGGATAGCTTCCCTCTGCAAGTAACCCTTCAAAGGCATTCATTACGGCATGGTTAAGGTAATTGCTCCTTACAAATCGCTTATTGACAAAGAAAAACTGCTCACCCCTGGTCTTTTTGGCAAACTCTGGCTTGCCGATGTAGCCATGGATAGATATTTCGGCAGCTTCCTCATGACAAGAGGCTAGCTGCTCCTTATAATTTTTCCCGAAAAGATTAACAATCCGTTGGCTGAGTTTACCTGCAGGTAAATTGTAGGCTTCCAGGTCATTCTGGTAAAGCGAAAAGCTTACTTCGGGGTTGGCCAATGCTACCCTCTGAAACTCATCGGTGATGTGCTTCATCTCCACACCGTTGGACTTCAGGAAATTCCTGCGGGCAGGTACGTTGTAAAATAAGTTTTTTATACAAATTGAAGTTCCCTGCTCACATGCTGCCGGTTCTTGTTTTTTCACTTCTGACGCTTCTACATAAAGCAAAGTGCCCAACTCAGCGTCAGGCTGGCGGGTTTTGATCTCCAACTGTGAGACTGCGGCCATAGACGCCAGTGCCTCTCCCCTGAAACCCATCGTTCTGATGGAAAAAAGATCTTCTGTCTTGCTTATTTTTGATGTAGCATGGCGCTCCAGACTCATTCTCGCATCAGTTTCGGACATCCCCTTCCCGTTGTCCATAACCTGCATGAGTGTTTTACCGGCTTCTTTTATAATGACTTTAATATCAGTAGCACCTGCATCAATTGAGTTTTCTAAAAGTTCCTTAATGGCAGATGCCGGACGTTGTACTACCTCACCCGCCGCGATCTGGTTTGCTAAGGAATCAGGAAGTAAACGGATAATATCTGGCATGTACGGCTTTGACTTATATGATGTGTTTTACTTTAAGATACAATAATACGGAAGAAACCAGAAGAAAGATATACAATGCCAGATTTCCGAAATACAAATACCCTGCGCCTCCACCAACAAGCAGCATGATAATTATGGCCTGCGTTAACCCAGCCGTGCTTTTTGTCTTACTTCGGCCATGCCTAAAAGAACCAACAATTCGTGAATTATAGAAGTTTTCATCGGACACATCCTCCCCATTCTCCAGCATCAATTCCTTTTTGATCCTTGAAGTCCTCTGTTCAATTTCTTCTTTTACCGGATCATAATATCGTGGCGCTATATTAAATTTTTGATTTCTGGGTGTTTTAAAAAATGAGGGAATTTTCATCTTGATGTTTTGTTTTTAAACCATAACCCGATATTACAGAATGGGCACACGTTTGTGGTTTATTTTTTTATCTTAGTAGGGCACAAAATTAATTTTTTATTCGTTGGTATCATAAAGGTAACGGCTGCATGATTAAAAAAGTTTTTAGCGCCACTTTATTCATTTTTTCGACTATAACATACTCATTTTCACAAAACCAGGAGCAGGAAAGGTGGGTTGATAGTGTATTTAACGTATTGGATCTCGAACAGAGGATCGGGCAACTTTTCATGATGCCTGTATACTCCGGAGGCAATGAAAAACACTTTCAGATCGTAGAGCGCCAAATTGAAAAAAACCATATTGGAGGGCTTATATTTATGCAGGGTAGCCCTACCCGTCAGATAGACCTCACGAACAGGTTCCAGACCTCTTCCTCTGTACCTTTACTTATTGCTATGGACATGGAGTGGGGAGCCGGCATGCGCCTCGACAGTACTATTAATTTCCCTAAGCAGATGGCACTTGGTGCCATTGAAAATGATAGCCTGGTATACGCCATGGGTGCTGAAATAGCACGTGAAATGAAAATACTCGGCGTACATATGAATTTTGCTCCCGTAGCTGATATCAATACTAATCCGGAAAATCTTGTCATAGGTGTACGGTCTTTCGGCAGCAATAAAAAACAAGTTACCAGCAAAGCCATCGCCTACATGAAAGGCCTTCAGGAAAATGGTGTGCTCTCCTGCGCCAAACACTTTCCCGGACACGGTGACACCCGACAGGACTCTCACCTGACTCTCCCGCTGATTGACCATAACAAAAAAAGACTTGATACGCTGGAGCTATACCCGTTCAAAAAACTCATTTATGCAGGTACTTCAGCAATAATGACTGCCCACGTACAGATACCAGCCATTGATAGCAAAAAAAACACCCCAGCTACCTTATCTCCAAAAGTGATCCACGACATACTCAGAAAGGAGCTGAAGTATGAGGGGCTGATCATAACAGATGCATTGAATATGAAGGCCGTTTCTGACCATTATAGTAACGGAGAAGCCGAGCTGTTGGCTTTGCAGGCTGGCAATGATATACTGCTCTTCTCCGAAAATGTACCGGAAGCCATAAAGCTGATCAAAAAGAACCTCTTAAAGAAAAAAATCAATAAGCAGCAATTCGAAGAAAGTGTAAAAAGGATTTTAAGGGCTAAGTTCAAAGCGGGACTCAACCAATGGGATAGTTTAAACAATGAAAACATTAACCTCAAATTAAACAGGCCCGGAACGGAGCTTCTTAAACATAAGCTGGTAGAAAAATCTATAACCGTACTAAACAATCCTGACAGCCTGCTGCCTATCAGCACGCTTGATAACAAAACCTTTGCTTCTCTCAGTATAGGCCCTTCTGGTGAGTTTACTAAATACCTGGATAAGTATGCTTTCTTTAGTCATTATGTAAAAGAAGGAGGAGATAATGATCTACTGTACAGGCAGCTCAGAAATTATGATGTAGTAGTAGTAGGACTTTTTGACCTTGACAAAACCCAGGGTATCAATGGTGTAACCCAGGAGATGTTGCAACTTTTTGACAGGCTCAATAATGAAACAAAACTTATATTTTCCCTTTTTGACAGCCCGTATAACCTGAAGGGACTCGACAGATTTGACCATCTTATCTGTGCTTTTGATAATAGTGAACATACTCAAAAACTAGTCCCTTCAGCTATTTTTGGCGGCATAGCTACCAACGGACGAATCCCGGTAAACATTTCTAAAAATATAAATTTTGGCCAGGGTGCAGATACCCCATCGTTGAGCAGACTCACCTTTTCAACACCGGAAGGAGCATCGATGGATAGCCGGGTACTACAAAAAATAGATGATATTGCTCACGAAGCCATCACAGACAAGGCCACGCCGGGATGCCAGGTAATGGTAGTAAGAAATGGGAAAATAGTGTTTGATAAGTCATATGGCTATTACACCTACGACAGTATTAAGCCGGTAGACGATTATACCATTTATGATATAGCCTCTATTACGAAGGTACTCTCCACCATGCAGGCTGTTATGTTTTTAGAAGAAAGAGGAGTTATAGATCTGGACAAAAAAATATCTGTGTACCTTCCTGAGTTGCGCGGCACGAATAAGGAACACATGATCATAAGAGATATACTGACCCACCAGGCTGGTCTGTGGCCCTACCTCCCCTTCTGGAAAAGAACCCTGGAAGATTCATTCTTAGCCGGCGGGCTATACAAAGGTTATCCAGAATCAGGCTTTAATTACCAGGTATCTGAAGGTTTATTTACGACGGAAGCCATGCAGGACAGTGTATGGCAATGGGTAAAAAACTCAAAACTGAGAGATAAAATAAACAAGCGCCCTTATGACTATAAGTACAGCGATATGGGCTACTATCTGCTCAAAAAGATGATTGAAAAAATGATAAATCAGCCCATGAATGAGTTTTTACAACAAAACTTCTACGACCCTATGGGCCTAACCACCTTAAGTTATTTGCCTTTGTGTAATTTCCCCCTTTCTCGTATAGCTCCAACAGAAAGAGATGATTATTTTCGCAACACTCTGGTATATGGAATGGTTCATGATCAGGGTGCTGCACTATGTGGTGGGGTTGCAGGTCATGCCGGGCTGTTCAGCAGTGCCATTGATCTGGCGAAGATGATGCAAATGCACCTTCAGGATGGCACATATGGAGGCGTAAGGTTTTTTCAGCCGGGAACTATTGAAAGATTTACGCAAAAGCAATATGAAACTAACAGAAGAGGGATTGGGTGGGACAAACCCGCTGTGGGCGATTGGAATGGCCCTACATCTGAATTCTCTTCTCCAAAAACCTTTGGTCATACCGGTTTTACCGGCACGGCAGTCTGGGCGGATCCCGAGTTCAACCTGATTTTTGTTTTCTTGTCTAACAGAATTCACCCTGACGCAAATAATTCCAAACTAATCAAAAACAATATTCGTACAAGGATACAGGATGTGATTTACGAGTCAATATGGAGCTATGAGCAGCGATTTGATTCATATTAAAACCAAAAACAGATGAAAATAGGAATCGTATGCTACCCTACTTTCGGGGGTAGCGGTGTGGTGGCCACAGAGTTGGGAAAAGCTTTGGCCAAGGCGGGTCATAAGATCCACTTCATAACATATTCTCAGCCTACAAGGCTTGATTTTTTTAATGAGAACCTTTTTTACCACGAAGTAGACATCCGGTCTTACCCGCTTTTTGAATACCCGCCATATGAATTGGCACTCGCCAGTAAAATGGTAGATGTAGTAAAATATGAAAAACTCGATTTACTTCATGTGCACTATGCCATACCGCATGCCTCGGCAGCCTATATGGCCAAGCAGATATTAAAAACGGAAGGCATAAATATACCCATAGTCACTACACTTCACGGCACGGATATAACACTTGTAGGCAAAGACCCGTCATATGCACCGGTGGTAACCTTCAGCATCAATGCCTCTGATGGTGTAACTGCTGTTTCGGAAGATTTGAAAAAAGACACCTACCTGCACTTCAAAATACTCAAAGACATTGCCGTGATACCTAACTTTATAGACCTTGAACGCTTTAAGAAACAAAAGAAGGAGCACTTTAAAAGGGCCATATGCCCCAACAATGAGAAGTTAATCGTGCATACCTCTAATTTTCGTAAGGTAAAACGAGTTGATGATGTAGTGAGGATTTTCAACAAAATGAGACAACAAATACCTGCAAAACTATTGCTGGTAGGCGATGGTCCTGAACGAAGCAATATAGAGGCCTTGTGTCGTGAGCTCGGCACATGCGATGATATCAGATTTTTAGGTAAGCTGGAGGCAGTGGAAGAAGTATTGTCTGTAGCTGACCTCTTTATCATGCCTTCAGAAAAAGAAAGCTTTGGCCTAGCCGCCCTTGAAGCTATGGCGTGTGAAGTACCTGTGATCTCAACCAATGCAGGGGGTTTACCCGAGTTGAACATAAACGGTAAAACAGGGTTTCTAAGTAAAGTAGGCGATATTGATGATATGACAAAAAACGCTTTACATATTTTAAAAGACGATAATTTACCTACTTTTAAACATAATGCTCTGGAAAGAGCCAAAGAGTTTGACATTACTAATATAATGCCGATGTATGAAGATTTTTACAGGGACATACTCGAAGCTCAAAATGAGCCTCAGACGATATAATGAGCAACCTCAGTTATAAATTACCCTGTAAACTCTATTAAAAAAGATTTCTATAATTTAATTTTGACTAAAATTTAGATCTTAAAAAAAGATGGCTCAACCAGCAACTAAAAATAAACCAAGCAACAAGGGAACTACCACTTTATTTAAAAACCCAATCATAGAACGGTTATCCCGGACACACATATCAATACCGATTACATTATTTATATTATATTCCGGAGGGCTGCTTTACTGGAGTGTAATTAACACAGACCTTGCTGCAGGCACTACCATATCATTATTTTGTATAGGACTGCTGGCTTTCACATTGGTTGAATACCTTATGCACCGTTATTTATTTCATATGGCAACCTATACTAAACTGAGAGAAAAAATCCAATACAACTTTCACGGTGTTCACCACGATTTCCCAAGGGACAAAGACAGGCTGGCTATGCCTCCGCTGGTAAGTATTACTATTGCGACTTTGCTGCTATTCTTGTTCCGCCTTTTAATGGGTGATTTAGTTTTTGGCTTTTTACCGGGTTTCCTGATCGGCTATGCAGGTTATTTATTCGTTCACTATATAGTTCATGCGTATCAGCCGCCAAAAAATATATTTAAAACCCTGTGGGTGCACCACGGTATACATCACTACAAAGATTCGGAAAGAGCATTCGGAGTATCATCACCGTTATGGGATTATATATTTCGCACCATGCCTTTGAAAGGGAAGTAAATACAGGAGAAAAAATAAAAAAGCGGCTTCAATTCATATTGAAGCCGCTTTTTTATGCCTGAAATTAGGCTGGCATAAAACATTTTTATTTTAAGTCATCTAAAAAACATCAGAAGTTACGCTCGCAGAAAATTTATATCCTCTCCTCAACTCTTTCCGTTTTCTTTTCATTTTCCGGAGCCTTAGTATAAGTAGGACATGTAAAGGTAGAACACGCTGTAGACAATAAACCAGACACCACAATAAGTAATAAACATTTTCTCATATAAAATTCCATTTAGTCAGTTAATTCCTTCTCTCGCAAGTATAAAATAATTTTACAAAAACTGTGCTAAAGTATCCAAAGCTAATTTTCTTCGTTATATGAATAGGGTGACATTTTAAATAAAAAATGAGTACTGAAACAGAACGGACACCAATTTGGTTTTAATCCTGAGGTTTATTAATTATTTTCCCGCAACTCATGTTAGGACATCGATTTACAAATTATATTCCCAATCCGGAACAAGACGGATCAGATTTCGACAAACTGTTGGATATTTTTCTACAGCTAATTGTCATTACCGCAGGAGATGTTTCCGAAGCCCTTGCCTGGCTTAATAATCTTATCAATCAATACAACCTGACAAGTGATGGTTACGGAATGGGTGACTTCCTGGAAGACCTCAAAGACAAAGGATATATAAGTGACCAGACTCCTGACGGTAAATTTGAGATTACGGCAAGAAGTGAACAGAAAATACGCGCCAGTGCACTGGAAGAAATTTTCGGGAAATTAAAAAAGTCAGGAAAAGGAGACCACCGTACAAACTTTGGTGGTTTAGGAGATGAAACAACCACGGATAAACGTGAGTACCAGTTTGGAGATACCCTTGAGCAGCTTTCCGTTACAGATTCTTTGCGAAATGCTCAGATCAACCACGGTCTTGACAACTTCATGATGACCGAGCATGACCTGGAGGTTGTTGAAAATGAGTATAAAACCCAGACCTCAACGGTTTTAATGATCGATATTTCCCATTCGATGATCCTCTATGGAGAAGACCGGATAACACCGGCCAAAAAGGTGGCCATGGCTCTGGCGGAGCTGATTACAAAGAAATATCCTAAAGACACACTTGACATAATTGTATTTGGTAATGACGCCTGGCAAATTGAGATCAAAGACCTGCCTTACCTGCAGGTAGGCCCATATCACACCAACACAGTTGCAGGGCTGGAGCTTTCTATGGACCTGCTCAGAAGAAGGAAAAATACCAATAAGCAGATTTTTATGATTACGGATGGAAAACCAACCTGTCTGAAGCAGGGAATAAAATATTATAAGAACAGTTTCGGACTCGATCCTAAGATTATTAATAAAACCCTGAACCTTGCCAAACAATGCCATAAATTAAAAATACCTGTTACCACCTTCATGATCGCCTCAGATCCGTATTTAAAACAATTTGTGAGAGAGTTCACCCAGGTTAACCACGGTAATGCATATTACAGCAGCCTTAAAGGGTTGGGTGACCTTGTTTTTGAAGACTACCGAAGGAACAGAAGAAAGAAATTTTAACACGTTATAGCCGACTGATAAAATGACGCAACCCAATGACATTAAAACACTTGGAGCCTTAAAAAGCGCCGGGTATCGAAGCCGCTCCGTAAAACAGGAGCTGCGGGATAATCTTATTGAAAAAATCAGAGCAAAAGAAAAGGTATTCTCAGGTATATGGGGTTACGAAGAAACCGTGATCCCCGATCTTGAGCGCGCCATTCTTTCTATGCACGATATTAACCTGCTGGGCCTCAGAGGTCAGGCAAAAACCAGGATGGCCAGGATGATGGTAACCCTTCTGGATGAATACATACCAATAATTGCGGATTCAGAACTTAATGACGATCCCTTCCACCCTATTTCCAGGTACGGAAGAGATATCATTGCAGAAATGGGTGATGATACGCCGATAGACTGGCTGCACCGCGAAGATCGCTACTCCGAAAAGCTGGCCACTCCTGATGTATCCATTGCCGATCTGATCGGAGATGTCGACCCTATTAAAGCTGCTACACTAAAACTTCCTTACTCCGATGAGCGGGTTATACATTTCGGACTCATCCCCCGTTCGCACAGGGGGATATTCGTGATCAATGAACTCCCTGACCTGCAGGCAAGGATTCAGGTAGCACTTTTCAATATACTTCAGGAAGGTGATATTCAGATCAGAGGCTTCAAAGTGCGTATGCCTCTCGACATCCAGTTTGTATTTACGGCCAACCCTGAAGACTATACCAACCGGGGAAGTATTGTAACGCCGCTCAAAGACCGGATCGACAGCCAGATTATCACACATTACCCTAAGGACCTGAAGGTATCAAGAATGATCACTGAACAGGAAGCGCGGATAAAGCCTGAGCAAAAGGAAGCCGTGGAGGTAAACGACATTGCCAAAGATCTTATTGAGCAGATTGCTTTTGAAGCCAGAAACAGTGAGTATGTAGACGCTAAAAGTGGTGTATCTGCCAGACTTACCATATCAGCCTATGAAAACCTGGTAAGCGGAGCTGAAAGGCGTGCGCTGTACAATGGTGGGAAAACCAGTGTACGCATCTCTGATTTATATGGGGTAATACCATCCATAACGGGAAAAGTAGAGCTGGTATATGAGGGGGAACAGGAAGGGCCGGGGATAGTGGCCAACAACCTCGTAGGCAAGGCCATCAGAACCCAGTTTATTCACTTCTTCCCCAACCCTGAAAAAATAAGAAAGCAAAAGGAAGAAAACCCCTACAAACAGATCACTGACTGGTTTGGAGAGGAGCATACCCTGGACCTTTTGAATGACTTTAATAACCAGGACTATGAAAAGAAGCTAAACGAAGTACCCGGTTTAAAAAAGCTGATAGATACTTTTCACAAAGATGTTGATAATGGCACCAGGCTTTTCCTGATGGAATTTGCCCTGCACGGGCTCGCTGAATACAGCATGCTAAGTAAACATCAGCTTACGCGCGGATTGCAATTCAAAGATCTGCTTAGTGGCATGTTTACTATGTCTGGACCTGATGATGATGACGACTCTTCTCCTGATGATCAATATTAATATGGATGGAATTCAATGATATAAAAAGATTGGTAGCCGGAGGTGAATCAGAAACCGTAGAGTTTAAAAGAAAGGCTGCGCACCCTGATAAAATAGTAAAAGAGCTTGTAGCCTTTGCTAATACAAAAGGGGGCTATTTGTTGGTAGGTGTAAATGACGACGGCTCTATTCCCGGGCTGAAATTTCCGGAAGATGATGCTTATGCCCTTGATCAGGCTATAAACAAGTACTGCAAACCTTCCTTAAAAGTAAGGCAGGAAATAGTCCCTATTTCTGAAAAGCGTGCGGTGGTGCTTTACCATGTATCTCCGGGCAAAAAAAAACCTTACTATGTAATTACAGATTTTGAAACGAAGTGGGGACAAGCCTTTGTGAGAATAGATGACAAGAGCATAAAAGCCAGCAAAGAGGTACGCGAAATATTAAAAAGAGGTAATAAAAACAAGGGTGTCAAATTCAATTATGGAGAAAAAGAAAAAATACTCATTGACTACCTGGACAAGAACAAAAGTATAACCCTCAATGAATTTAAGAAGCTCGCACACCTGACTACCTACAGCGCTTCAAGAACACTGATATTGCTTGTACTGGCAAATGTCCTGTCAATTGAACCCAGTGATAAAGATGACTTGTATAGCTTAAAAGCAATATAAGATTCGCACTAAAATGATTGGAAAAAATAAGATAAAATATACCTTTATAAGAAGCTAAAAACTTTTAAAAAGCGATCTTCTCTTCTGTTAATAAAAGTTGGCTATTTTTAATTAGTATGATTCTCTAAATTTCTTTGGTGTATGGCTCAAGCGCAGAAAAATGAAAAGAAAATTTTTGTTCTGGATACCTCGGTAATCATTTTCGAACACAACTCAATCATGAACTTTGCCGAACATGATGTTGGCATTCCGATCACTGTTCTCGAAGAACTCGATCAGTTTAAGAAGGGAAATGACACCAAAAACTTTGAAGCAAGGGAGTTCATCAGGCTAATCGACAAGTTGGCCCAGGGGCAAATGCTACAAAACTGGAATCCTCTTAATGGCAAGGGTAAAGGTAATTTTAAAGTACTGATGCATGCCAGAAGTAAAGTTGATGCCAATGAGGTTTTCGATGAGGAAAAAGCCGATCACCGGATATTAAACTCCGCCCTTCAACTTCAGCAAGAGGCTAAGGGCAGAAAAGTAATACTGGTATCAAAGGATATTAACCTACGGCTAAAAGCTAAATCCCTGGGGCTACCCGCCGAAGACTACAATACCGGAAAAGTAAAAAACGTAAACTCTCTTTTCACAGGTAAAATGGTCTATGAAAGGATCAACCCCGAGAGGATCAATGAGCTTTACGAAAAAGGAAATTGTGAGGCCACTGATATATTGGGCTCACGAAAAATCCACAAAAACGGTTATTACATTTTAAAGAGTGGAAAGAAATCTGTTTTATCTTATTATAACCCGGTGCTGGACCGCATAGAACATGTTGAAAAGAGATCGGCTTATGGTATAAAGCCTCGAAATGCGGAACAGACTTTTGCCATTCATGCCATTCTTAACCCAAACATCAAGCTGGTTACTATGCAGGGAGTTGCAGGTACGGGCAAGACTTTAATAGCCTTGGCCGCAGCACTTGAACAGAAGCGCGACTTTAAGCAGATCTATCTTGCCAGACCCATTGTACCACTAAGTAATAAGGACATTGGCTATTTACCCGGCGATATTAAATCAAAGCTAAACCCCTACATGGAGCCGCTTTGGGATAACCTCAAGTTCATTCAAAATCAGTACCATGAATCTGACAAGGAGTACTCCAAGCTCACTGAAATGGTAAATCTGGAGAAACTGGTAATCACGCCACTGGCATACATCAGAGGAAGGAGCTTGTCCAACATTTGCTTTATTGTGGATGAAGCCCAGAACCTTACCCCTCATGAGGTTAAGACTATTATTACAAGGGCAGGTGAAAACACCAAGATCATTTTTACAGGTGATATCTATCAGATTGACACCCCATACCTTGACTCTCAAAGTAACGGGCTTTCGTACCTGATTGACAGGGTTAAAAACCACGATCTTTATGCACACATAACACTGGAAAAAGGTGAAAGATCGGAACTGGCTAACCTGGCCAATGAGCTTTTGTAAGCCAAAAGAATATTCCACGGTTTTACAAGTAAGTCTTCGGGCTTACTTTTTTATTTTATATCTTCCATTAAAAAAGAGTGAAAGCTCAAATTAACCAGCCCCAGTCTACTTAGCAAAACCGATAAATACAACTTTCTAATTTATGAAAACCACTTATTTGATACTTCTATTAGCATTGGCTGTCTTTTTAACAAATTGTGAAATCAAAAATGAACAACAAACCTCCGCAACTCAGGATACAGTTGAAGAAAAGTCATCGTTATATTATGAATTCACTTCATTCACAAAAAAATATGGTGATTGTAAAACCGATACTTCCGCATATTGCACCCGTATTAACTTAGACTATCCCATATTTAAATCAGAAGAATACCCTGAGCTTACTGACCAAATTAACCACGAAATACAGCAGGGTGTAACAGAGCTGGTTTTCCCTGACACAGCAGAAAATAAAAGCCTGGAACTCTTTGCCGACAGGTTTATAAGTGACTATAAAGAGATAAAGGAAGCCTTTGGAGACGCCTTTGGCTGGTATGCCTACCTGGACGGCAAAGTACTGAGAAATGACAGCATGGTAATATCAATAGAGCTGGCCGCTGATATGTATACAGGAGGTGCCCACGGCAGCTACTATTTACAGTACCTAAACTTTGATGCAGAAACGGGTAATAAAATAACCTTTGAATCACTGTTCATGCCCGGATTTGAAACCAGACTTAACGAGATTGCCGAACAGAAATTCAGACAGAAATACAACCTGAAGCCTGGCCAGGATCTGAGTGATGAAGGTTATCAATTCGAAGACGGAAAGTATTACAATGACAAGAATTTCGCCCTGCTTCCAAAAGGCATAAAATTTTACTACAACAGTTATGAAATAGCGCCATACTCTAAAGGTCCGTCAGAAGTGTTTGTAAGCTATGAAGCCCTGAAAGGCCTGCTAAAAGAAGATTTGTTGATGATGTGATCAGGTCTGAAAATTCCTGGCTTTTAATATCACATAATCTTTCTATTATCCCCATGTATCTGCTGCCCATCAATACTGGCAGCAGATAATTTGATACCGTAAGAAAAAGTACCTGTCAGGGGACAGGCACGGGGATAGAGGATAAGCATGGGGATAGGACATACAACGGGACGGAGAACAACCAACAAGACTATAACACGGCTTTACTAAACTTCCGAAAGTTTGGGAAAGCTTAACTGTTCAGTAGCACCGGCAGATGGATAATGACTGCGAACAGAGACAATTACCCGTGTTACCTCACCCTGCAGTATAGCTTGGACCTGAATTCCCTCGCCAACACGGAAATGGAATTTTATTACTACAACAACTTCAATTTTCACCCCATGATCTGTCCCATGCCAGATCATCTGCCACCCGTTCAATACTGCGAACAGATAATTTGATGCCAGAAGAAGGAGCCTGTCAGGGGACAGGCTGGGGTGGCAATTAACTTCTAGGGGCTGCTACTGCAATAATCCCGTAGGTATAAAATATTTGTAGAATAACCATTTAGACCAGATTGCCCCGTAGGGACAAAATAAACAAACCTTTATATCAATTCGCATGTGGGGAGCCTCCGCAGCTCCTCCCCTATTGATATTAGACCCTATAAGGCCGTTTTGAAGCACTTTCTATTGGCTCATGCCCCCTTTCCCATGATCTGTCCCCCGACAGATCATCTGCTGCCCGTCCACTACTGCAACAAACATTTGGTGTCGTAAAGAAAGTGCCTGGCAGAGAACAAACACTGGGGTAGAAAGTGCTGTCAGAGGACAGGCACTCTGGTAGAAATAACCTTCAATCCCTAAAACATAAAAAGCCGGACATTGCCGGCTTTTTATATGATCTATAATAATGTTATCTATTTATTCAGTGCTTTTAGCATGGTCTCTCCAATGTTTGCAGGAGATTCTACCACGTGAATGCCACACTCTCTCATGATCTTCATTTTGGCAGCAGCAGTATCATCAGCTCCACCGATAATAGCACCGGCGTGGCCCATTCTCTTGCCTTTGGGAGCAGTTTGTCCTGCGATGAAACCTACTACAGGCTTAGGGTTACCTTGCGCTTTAATCCACCTGGCAGCTTCTGCTTCGTAGTTACCACCGATTTCACCAATCATTACGATAGCATCAGTATCAGGGTCATTCATAAGCATTTCAACAGCCTGCTTAGTAGATGTACCGATGATAGGGTCACCACCAATACCAATAGCTGTAGAGATACCCAATCCTGCTTTCACTACCTGGTCAGCAGCCTCGTAAGTCAATGTACCCGATTTTGAGACTACACCAATTTTACCTGACTTGAACACAAAGCCTGGCATGATACCAACCTTAGCTTCTCCCGGAGTAATAACACCCGGACAGTTAGGCCCAACAAGTACCACATCTTTATCCTTGATGTATTCTTTTGCCATCATCATATCCTTGGTCGGAATACCTTCAGTAATGGCAATAATAACTTTAATACCTGCATCAGCAGCTTCCATAATAGCATCAGCCGCAAAAGCCGGTGGCACGAATATGATAGAAACGTCAGCACCTGCTTTTTCAACAGCCTCTCTTACGGTGTTGAATACCGGTTTGTCAAGATGGGTCTGACCTCCCTTTCCAGGAGTAACTCCACCAACTACATTTGTGCCGTACTCTATCATTTGCCCGGCATGAAAAGTACCTTCAGAACCTGTAAAACCCTGAACTATTACTTTTGAATCTTTATTTACTAGAACGCTCATGAATCGTGGATTAAAATTTGTGCAAAAATATAATATTATATGGCTTTACCAAAGTTAAAAGCGCCTGTGACATGCATTTAACATTCCGGCCGTAGTGCAGGAACGTACGCATAGTGTACGGTTTCGTTACACACAAGGCAATTATAATATTATAAAATACTGAAAATGAGACAATTATATATTTGGCATCACAATTGGAATAACTATAACCAAAGGTCAAAGCCTGCTTTATGAACCCCATAAGGCGGGCGCTCAAAATAAAGCAACAAATAGTTTTTTTAGATTTCAAGTCAATGCATAAAAAAGGAGCCGTCTCAAATTGAAGCGGCTCCTTTTTGGCGTTTCACTTAAAGAAACTTATTTCGCGTTAGCGTATCTTTTTGCTACTTCGTCCCAATTCACTACATTCCAGAATGCAGCTATGTAATCAGGTCTCTTGTTTTGGTAGTTCAGGTAGTAAGCATGCTCCCAAACATCAAGTCCTAAAACAGGTGTTCCGCCACATCCTACAGATGGCATCAGGGGATTGTCCTGGTTAGGTGATGAGCATACTTCCACTTTGCCACCTTTGTGCACACATAGCCATGCCCATCCGGAACCAAACCTGGTAGCGGCAGCGTTTGAAAACTCCTCTTTAAATTTATCAAAAGAACCGTAAGCGGCATCAATTGCCTCTGCCAATTCCCCTGAAGGCTTGCCTCCACCATTTGGAGACATCACAGTCCAGAAAAGGTTGTGATTGTAATAACCACCACCATTATTTCTAACCGCTCCGTTGTCTGAGTGATTAGCCAATATATCCTCAATGGATTTACCCTCCATTTCAGTACCTTTAATAGCATCATTTAATTTGCTGGTATAGGCAGCATGGTGTTTCCCATGGTGGATTTCCATGGTACGGGCATCGATATGTGGTTCTAATGCATCATGTGCATAGGGTAAATCAGGTAATTCGAAAGCCATAATTTTATTGGTTTTTTAGTTAAACATTTCTTTTTACTAAGTCTTATGACCAAAGATACACACCACGGGGTAACTACAAAATCGAATCGGTTAACTTCTGTTTATCATTACATTCGATTTATCTATCACCCTCTTAAACCTTTAAAGAAATCTGTCACCAGCAGGCCTGCCTCCTCAGCGTATGGCCCTCTGATAACCTTTGTTTTCGGGTGGATCATGGCCGGATTGATTACGGTGTACCCTCTCTTTTCATCAGCAGCAGCATAGATCAGTTTACCCAACTGCGCCCAATACAGAGCCCCGGCACACATACCGCAGGGCTCAAGCGTAACGTATAGGGAACAATCGGAAAGGTATTTTGTTCCAAGGTAATTTCCGGCAGCCGTCAAAGCCAGCATTTCGGCATGTGCCGTAGGGTCATTGAGTCGCTCGGTCTGATTATAAGCCCTGGCAATGATCCGGTTATCGGCCACTACCACAGCACCCACCGGGATTTCGCCCTCCTCTTTGGCCATCATCGCCTGTTTGAGGGCCTCTTTCATAAAATGCTCATCACTATGGATCGAAAGCCCCATCAAATTCCTCCTTTAACTTTGATACTGTTCATAATTTCCGGAGCTACAGGCTGCCATTTCTCTTTCAGTTTTATCGGACAGTTGAAGCTGAAAACAATGGTTTTACCATTCATAATAAGGTATTGAATATAAGTGTAGGTTCTCACAGGATCTTTTTTGTCCAGCGAGAACTGATCACCATTGATCCTTGATTCAAATTCAAAAACGATATACTGTTTTTTGTTAATGGTTTTGATATCCTCCTGGATCAGGTCAACCTTGTCATACAGGTTAAAAAGGCTTGCTTTAAAAAAGCCTTTGGCCATTTCAACATCCTGCTCTCTCCAGCGAGTGGCAGAAATATTGACACTTAGGTCAACCAACCTGGCACTGTTGGTGTAAGCTCCTATAGGGCTACGTACTGACGGGTAACGCTGTGCAATATCTTCGGGAGACATTGCGTAAAAATCCTCGGGCAGGGACATAGTTATATTCTCGGTTACCTTGGTTTTAACCATTTTATCCTGCACCGGAGCTGTCCAAAGGATAAAGGACAAAAATATCATCAGTTTTGACATATCTGTTATTGAAATTTATACCGTATCGTTTTCACTCAAAATTAATACCATTAACTTTGCGCCTCAAAATTAAAATAAATTAGCATGCTTCGAACACATACCTGCGGTGAATTAAGAATAAACGATGTTAATAATGAAGTAGTTTTATGCGGATGGGTGCAACGCGTAAGAGACAAAGGCAGTGTACTTTGGGTAGACCTCAGAGATAAATATGGCATTACCCAGCTTATTTTTGAAGAAGGAAAAACGGCTGATGATGTTTTTAAAATTGCTGCTTCATTAGGCCGTGAATTCGTAATAAAAGCTACCGGAACCGTAGTGGAGCGTCTTTCGAAGAATGACAGGATCACTACCGGAGACATAGAAGTAAGGATTTCAAATCTGGAGATACTCAACAAATCCAAGGTACCTCCATTTACCATAGAAGATGATACTGACGGAGGTGAAGACCTGCGCATGAAATACCGCTACCTTGACTTGAGAAGAAGTGTGGTTCGAAACAACATGCTCCTGCGCCACCGCATGATGCAGGAAACCAGGGCTTACCTGGACGGACAGAATTTTACGGAGGTAGAAACTCCGGTATTGATAAAATCAACTCCGGAAGGTGCACGTGATTTCGTTGTCCCTTCAAGAATGAACCAGGGAGAATTTTATGCCTTGCCTCAGTCACCACAGACCTTTAAGCAGCTTTTGATGGTATCAGGCTTTGATCGCTATTTCCAGATCGTGAAGTGCTTCAGGGATGAAGACCTGCGAGCTGACCGCCAGCCAGAGTTTACTCAAATAGACTGCGAGATGTCATTTGTAGAAAGAGAGGATATTTTGAGCACTTTCGAGGGGCTGGTGAGACACCTGTTTAAAAGTGTAAAGGGCATAGAGATCGGAGAGATAGACCGCATGAGCTACGACGATGCTATGAGACTTTATGGTTCCGACAAACCGGACACACGTTTCGACATGCAGTTCGTTGAGCTTAATGACCTTGCACAAAACAAGGGCTTCAACGTATTTGACAGTGCCGAACTGGTTGTGGGTATATGCGCCAAAGGTTGCTCCGAATACACCAGAAAACAGCTTGACGCACTAACCGACTATGTTAAAAGACCACAGATAGGCGCCAAAGGCCTGGTTTATGTAAAATGCAACGCTGATGGCAGCTTCAAATCTTCGGTAGATAAATTCTACGGACAGGATGATCTGCAAGAATGGGCCAATAAAATGGACGCCAAGCCCGGTGACCTGATGCTAGTGCTAAGTGGTGATAAAGACCATACCAGAAAAGCACTCAATGAGCTACGACTGCATATGGGCAATGAACTTGGTTTGCGTAACAAAAATGAATATAAAGTACTTTGGGTATTGAATTTCCCTCTGCTGGAGTGGGATGAGGACACAAAACGCTATCATGCCATGCACCATCCGTTCACCTCACCGGTACCGGAAGACCTGAATAAACTGGAGAGTGATCCGGGCGTGGTTAAAGCCAACGCTTACGACATGGTTGTCAATGGTGTGGAAGTTGGCGGAGGATCGATCAGAATACATGATAAGGCGCTGCAACAGCGTATGTTCAAGCAGCTTGGCTTCAGCGATGAAGAAGCAAAAGCCCAGTTTGGCTTCTTAATGGATGCTTTTGAATATGGAGCCCCTCCTCACGGTGGTATTGCTTATGGTTTTGACAGGCTGTGCTCGCTCTTCGGAGGGTCAGATTCCATCAGGGATTTTATAGCCTTCCCTAAGAACAATGCAGGACGCGATGTAATGATAGACTCACCGAGTACTATAAGCGAGGAACAGTTGAAAGAGTTGGGGATTGGCTTGAGATAGATTTGAAAAATCAGGTTATAAGAAAGCCCGGCAAAATAATTTACCGGGCTTTCTTATAAGAGATTAAACTATTAACCACTACTTCATGCCTTTACAGGCTGCATGACCATCTCACCCCTGCCAAACTTTTTAAGCGTTTTATAATGTGAAGCCAAGGCTCCTAAAAACGTGGGGTTTACATGATAAGGCACATCATATTTCCGGGCAATTCGCGCCACGATCTTTGAGATCTCCGGATAATGGATATGGCAAACATTGGCAAACAGATGATGCTCAACCTGAAAGTTCAATCCGCCACACAGAAATGTAGCAATAGGGCTTTTAGTTGAAAAGTTAGCCGTTGTTTGCATCTGATGTACTGCCCAGGACTCGTCTACTCTGCCTTGAGGGTCCGGCTCAGGGAATGAAGTGCCCTCCACCACATGTGCAAGTTGAAATACAAGTCCCAAAACAAAGCCCTCAGCCATGTGCATGATCAGGAAGCCAATCAAAAATTGCCACCAGGTTATATCCAGCACTATCAGAGGTATTACTATAAAAAGTGCATAATACAATGCCTTAAAGAAAAACAGGTTAAAATATTCAATCCTCGGGTGATTGGTATTATCGGTCTGTCCTATTTTTTTTTGAAAGAACTTGACGTAATCCTTTCTAAATACCCATGAAAGTGAAGCAAATCCATATAGAAAGAAAGCATAAAAATGCTGATACTTCATGATTGGTTTATGGTCATCCTGAGGAGACACCCTTACTAATCCCGGCGCTACATCCAGATCTTCGTCATGGCCGGGTATATTGGTAAAAGTATGGTGCACCTGGTTATGTGTGATCGTCCACACATAGGGATTTGCACCAATAATATAAAAGCTGCCACTCATTAACTTATTTATTCTGCGGCTCGATGAGTAAGAACCATGAATGGCATCGTGAGAAACGTTAAATCCTATGAAAGCCTGAACCATACCTATAAGAATTGCCAGGATCAACATTATGGACAGACTGAATCCTCCAAATAAGATTAACAGGTATAACCCTACTAAAGCCCCAAGGAAAAAAATTGATTTAGACACCATAGCTGTATTGGCATTTTTACTAATGTTGTTAGTCTTGAAATACTCTTCAACCTCCTGTTTTACTTCAGCATAAAATCCGGGTTGTTTTCTTCCGTTGAATTTAACTTTCATATAAATCTTTTAATGTAATTTTTTGACTCTCAACAGAACCTATTTTGGTTCCATCCCAAAAATTCGGCAATGACTCCAAACCATAAATCTAACTTTAAACCAACTGCAAACGAAGTAATTGTTCAACTTTCACACTAAGCAGTACGTCCAAGGTTCCTTTATAGTGTTTAACTGATTAATTTAGGTATTATTCTAATTTAATCATAAATAAGATTTGCATCGCCAGATCTTAGGAGGCAGTCGCTTAAGAATTGCTTTGAAAAGCCTGATCAATTTTAGCGGATGCGTATGCTATGTGCCAACAGCCTCTGTCAAAAAAACGTTCGTATTAATCCCTGTTGGATGAGCTAAAGAGATGAAAAGCAAAAAAAATCCCCACCAGACATATCTCTGGTGGGGACAGGTTTGATCAGGCATCTTTCTATTTGTACCATGACGCATTACTCAATGTATGTCCATTATCATTTCTGAAATAATCTGCCAGACTGAAGCCCTGATCGTTTGTAGAAACATATTTCCGTACTGAATCAGAAATTTTAACGTTCGGTTTTAGCAAATCATCTTTAACAGGACTCCCAATACCCATACCTAACGGAACCACACCGGCCCATATATCCAGGTCATAATCTTCCTTATCATCTTTAGGTGGGCCTGTTCTAATCTTTGCAGAAGCCTGCTCCATTTCAATAGCCAACACAGTGGTAGCTTTTAACTCGTTGGCATTTGGAGGCCTTACTTCTTGCCACCGGCCCTCGATCAGGTGTTCGGACATCACGTACAGGGCATGATCTTTATCCTCGTCAGCCACTACCCGGGCTGTACCAAACACCACAACAGATCTGTAGTTCATAGAATGGTGAAAGGCAGAGCGGGCCAGTACTAACCCGTCCACATGGCTTACAGCAAGGGTCATGGGCACACCCTCTTTAAGGTTTTTGATCATTCTGCTGGTAGTGGCTCCATGTATATACAGTTGATTTCCTTCCCTTCCATAAAATGTGGGGATAATCATCGGGCGCCCATCAACCACGAAGCTGATGTGACACAAAAAGCCTGCATCAAGTATTTCATAGACGGTTGACTTGTCATAATGGCCTCTTTCCGGGACTCTCTTTACCTTATTTCTGGTTGTTACTTCAAATTGCTCCATAAGAAATTGTGTTTAACTTTTGTAAAACTAACGACCAAACGGAGTATCTTTGGGTTCCATTTTTAAGTTATCAATGGGTCCGGTTATGTTTCCATGGAAAACAGTTATCAGGTTAGACGGCAGCTCAGGCACTCCCTTGTACCTGCAAATAACAAATGCCATAGTACGCGAGATCACCAGTGGTCGCCTGGCTAAAAGCACCAAAATGCCCGGCACCAGGGCTATGTCTGATACTTTAGTAGTAAACAGAAAAACCGTGGTACAGGCTTATGACGAGCTAATGGCACAGGGGTGGCTTGAGTCCTTTCCATCGCGTGGAACTTTTGTATCAGGGAAGCTCCCCATAGTTAAGCCTCATGTACTGAATGCCGATGAAAATACGACAGGCTCTGAAACATTGCGTATAAAATCGACCGGTTTTGCTAATTATAAGGTTAAGCCCAAACATACAATAGAAATCAACTCGGGCACACCCGACCCCCGGCTTGCTCCTATCGACTGGATATATAAGGAGTGTCGCTCATTATCCGGCAGCAGTTATGGTAAGCATTTTCTGAAGTATGGCGATGCCCGGGGCGACGAAAAGTTGCGAACCTCTCTAAGCCAATATCTCTCCGAAACCCGTGGCATGAATATCAGTAAGGATAATATCCTGATCACACGAGGGAGCCAGATGGGCATCTATATGATCTTAAATGTGCTCCTCAATGAAAACGACGTGGTGGTAGTAGGCCATAGCAGTTATGATTCGGCAGATTGGAGTATTGAGCATCTCGGGGGCAAATTGAAACGCATTGATGTAGATGAATACGGGCTCGATATTGGTGCATTGGAAAACCTTTTAAAAACTACAAAAGTGAGTGTGGTATACATTACCCCACACCATCATTATCCCACTACAGTTACCCTGTCTGCCAATCGGAGGATACAGCTGCTCGAATTAGCCTTGAAATACAATTTTGCCATTATAGAAGATGATTACGATTATGATTTCCACTACAGTAGCAGTCCGCTGCTTCCTCTTGCAAGCCTCAATCACCATGAACATGTCATCTATATTGGCTCTTTCAGCAAGATATTCGCTCCGGCCATCCGGATTGGCTATGTGGTGTCATCCCGTAGGATCATAGACGAGCTCAGCAAGATCAGGGGCATCATTGACAGACAAGGCGACCCGGTGATGGAGCATGTGCTGGCCCTGGCCATTGAAAACGGGGAACTTCAACGGCACCTAAAGAAAACTCTTAAAATATACCTTTTGAGAAGGAATCTGATTTGCAGGCTCCTAACAGAAAGGCTCGGTGACCATATTGAATTTAAAGTACCGGAAGGAGGCATGGCAGTTTGGGTGAAATTCCGTAATGGACTAAAACCTGATGCCAGAACTTTGATAGATGATTGTTTAAAAAAGGGAGTTTACCTCAATGTAAATCATGATTTTATTGATAACCTCAATGCCATGCGGCTGGGGTTTGCGTCTATAAATGAAGAAGAGATAAATGCGGCTATAGACATTCTGGCCGGGGCCATTATTACACCGCCCGCATCTTGAGCTTTTTCTTCAATTCTTCTACGGAGGCCTTAAATGAAGCATTGGTATCCATCATATCATTGACAGACTGTACAGCATGTATAACTGTACTATGATCGCGACCTCCAAAATGATAGCCGATGGCTTTTAAGGAATGGTTAGTGTATTCCTTTGAGAAATACATAGCTACCTGCCGCGCTATCACAATTTCCTTTTTACGGATCTTGTCTTTTAAGGAGGCTATTTCAACTTTAAAAAATTCTGCAACAGTCTTTTGTATGTAGTCAATACCTACTTCTGTTTCTATATCATGAACGATATTCTTCAGGGTTTGCTTGGCAAGTTCCAGGTCAATATCCACACGATTTAAAGAAGCATGTGCTATCAAAGAGATCAGTACGCCTTCCAACTCTCTGATATTGGTATCAACACTGTAAGCCAGGTATTCTATCACGTTTTCAGGTATGTATATACCATCCGACTGCATCTTACGCTGGATAATTGCCACCCGTGTTTCATAATCGGGCTGTTGCAAATCTGCGGTCAGCCCCCATTTAAACCTGGACAGCAGCCTTTCCTGCAAGCCTTTCAGGTCACGGGGAGGACAGTCGCTGGTCATCACGATCTGCTTACCAGCCTGGTGCAGGTGATTGAAGATATGAAAGAATATTTCCTGAGTTCTTTCCTTACCAGCAAGAAACTGTACATCATCTATAATGAGTATATCCACCTGCATGTAAAAGTTCTGAAACTCCTGCGCCTTATTGTTCCTCAGGGCGTCAATAAACTGATTGGTAAATTTTTCTGATGAAACATATAAGACAAAGCGATCAGAAAGATTATTCTTGATCTCATTACCAATAGCCTGTACCAGATGTGTCTTACCAAGGCCAACACCGCCGTAAAGCATAAGCGGGTTAAAGGAAGTTACCCCCGGCTTTTGAGCCACGGCATAACCCGCCGACCTCGCCAGCCTGTTACAATCACCCTCAATATATGAATCGAATGTATTATTGGGATTTAGCTGAGACTCCTGATACAGAGAGTCTACCGACTTCAACTGAAAAGGAGAAATATACTCGTCTTTACCATTACTGGCATTGTAATTTCTTGAAGGTGTGCGGTTTGGCAGGCTAACAGATAAAGGTGAGGATTTGCTGTTCCCCCTATCTACTATAACCGAATATTCCAGACGAGCTTTCGGCCCCATAACTGCTATAATAGCTTTTTTCAGTACATGCACATAATGTTCTTCAAGCCATTCGTAGAAAAACTGACTCGGAACCTGAATAGTCAAAATATCGTCCGCGCATTTTAAAGGCACGATTGGCTGAAACCAAGTGTTGAAACTTTGCTCCGCCACGTTATCCTTGATTACCCGCAGACAATCACTCCAAACCGTTTCGCAATCAATGTGCATGTATTGTAATTCTATAAGATTGGTAAATCTCCAAACCCTCTAAGAGAAAAGGGTAACAAATTTGTGAAAAAAATCACGAACATGAAAGCGCTCTATAGCTCTATTTTTCAAAGATTTTACACTTATTTTTCCCAAACCAATAAAAGAATACGAATTCTTTAAAATGTATAATTGAATTACCTACGCGGGTAATAATATTATCTTCGCTCACTTCTCATAAGTAATCCAAAACAATTAACTTTACCTTATAACCTTACATATATATTAATGAGTGAACGACAAGAAAATTTATTTATTGACTTTAAAAACTCTCCAAAAGAGGACTGGATAAAAAAAGCCACCTCTGACCTGAAAGGGGAAGATGTTTTTGAAAAATATAACTGGAATTTTAACGACAAAATCACCCTTGAGCCCTACTATGACGAAAGCGATCTGAAATCCATTAAAGGAATTGAAAAATTTCAGAACAGGCTTATTTTAAAAGAAAACCCTACGGGTGAGAACCGGTACTGGGAGAACCTCCAAAAAATAATTGTAAACGACTCTAAAGCAGCAAATAAGCAAGCACTGGAAGCCCTCAATAACGGTGCTGACGGCCTCATTTTTGACCTGACTCATACACAAAATGTCTTACTTACCGATTTGCTTTATGACATTTTATTAGACTATTGCAGTGTTTCCTTCGTAGTGGGAGCCGACTTTAAACAGCATTTATATAACTACACTGACTTAATTGACGATAGGGGCATCGATCACCAAAGTATATCGGGCATTATTTTTTTAAATGAGCCCAACCGGACCACTGGTAATTATCTCGAAGTATTCAAAGCTATCATTAATTTTCCCGGGCTGTCTCTGAACATTAGTTCCGGGGAAAAAGACATTTCAACCGCCATTGCCGACTTACTTCATACGGCTGTTTCGGTAATCAACACTTTGGATGCTGCTGAATTCGATATTCGTCAGATCACTTCAAAGATCTCTTTCAGTTCCCTGGTATCAAAAGACTACTTTGGTGAGATAGCTAAAACAAGGGCATTGAGGAGTCTGTATTTCCAGCTGAGCCACGCTTATAAAGCTGACGACTTTAACCCTGAAGACCTGCACATACATTGTGTTTCGCCTGCATGGGCAGAAGAAAAATATCAGCCTCATGCCAACATGCTAAAATCAACCACCGCGGCCATGTCTGCAATATTAGGAGGGTGCGACAGTCTGTTGACCGAGCCGGAAGACTATGGCAATACGCTCATGGTAAGGATCGCCCGTAATGTAAGTTCTATTCTAAAAGAAGAGTCTTATTTTAATAAAACCACTGATCCTGCCGCAGGGTCTTACTACCTGGAAGTACTTACCGATAAGCTGGCCCGGGAAGCCTGGCTTAAGTTTCAACAAAAAGTAAAACAGGAAAAAGAAAAGATACAATAACTCCATATGCAACCAGATTTTACCCATATAAAATATAATGAATTTACTCCAAAAAAGGAAAATTCACATCAGTCTACTACTACAGCATCTGCCGAAAAAATAGATATACAGTCATATTACTCAAAGAAAGATTTTGAAAAGCTTGAACATACCGGTTTCTCAGCGGGCATACCGCCTTACCTGAGAGGACCGTATTCAACCATGTATGCCGGCAGACCCTGGACTATACGCCAATATGCAGGTTTCTCTACAGCAGAAGAGTCCAATGCGTTTTACAGAAGAAACCTGGCAGCGGGCCAGAAAGGACTTTCTGTAGCATTTGATCTGGCTACACACCGTGGCTATGATTCTGACCATCCAAGGGTAGCCGGTGATGTCGGCAAAGCCGGGGTAGCCATAGATTCGGTGCTGGATATGAAGGTGCTCTTCGATCAGATCCCTCTCGATAAAATGTCTGTTTCCATGACTATGAATGGTGCCGTGCTGCCGGTGATGGCATTTTACATAGCTGCTGCCGAAGAGCAGGGTGTAAAACCTGAGCAGCTTAGCGGAACCATACAAAATGACATTCTAAAGGAGTTTATGGTAAGGAATACATACATATATCCTCCACTCCCATCCATGAAGATCATTGCCGACATTTTTGAATACACCTCCAGAAACATGCCCCGGTTCAACTCCATAAGCATTAGCGGGTACCATATGCAGGAGGCTGGTGCTACCGCGGACATAGAGCTTGCCTATACGCTGGCCGACGGAATGGAGTACCTCAGAACGGGAATTAATGCCGGTATGGACATCGATGTATTTGCTCCGCGCCTGTCATTCTTCTGGGCCATCGGCATGAACCATTTTATGGAAATTGCCAAAATGAGAGCGGGGAGGTTGCTCTGGGCAAAAATTGTGAAACAGTTTAACCCAAAAGATCCGAAATCAATGGCCTTAAGGACGCACTGCCAGACTTCTGGCTGGAGTTTAACGGAACAGGATCCTTATAATAATGTAACCCGCACCTGCGTTGAGGCTCTGGCAGCAGCATTAGGTCATACGCAATCATTGCATACCAATGCCCTGGATGAAGCCATAGCTCTGCCAACTGACTTTTCAGCCCGTATAGCTCGTAATACACAACTCTACCTTCAAAATGAAACCGGTATTACCCGCGTAGTCGACCCCTGGGGAGGCTCCTACTATGTTGAAAGCCTTACCGCCGAGCTTGTAGATAAAGCCTGGGCGTTGATTGAGGAGGTGGAAGAACTGGGAGGTATGGCCAAGGCCATAGAAAGCGGTGTACCCAAAATGAGGATTGAAGAAGCTGCAGCCCGAAAACAGGCCAGGATTGATTCCGGAAAAGATATTATTGTGGGTGTGAATAAATATCAAACTGATGAAGAACCGGACTTTGATATTCTGGAAGTGGATAACACCCGTGTGAGGAACCAACAAATAGAACGATTAAATAAACTTAAGGCTGAGCGTAATCAGGAAGAAGTTCAGGAATCACTTCGGGCTATAACAGAAACTGCGAAATCCGGCAATGGCAACCTGTTAGAGCTGGCGGTGGATGCTGCAAGAAAAAGAGCAACGCTGGGCGAGATTTCTGACGCCATGGAGGAGGTTTATGGTCGTCATAAAGCTACTATAAGATCAATATCAGGTGTATATTCAGGAGAAGCGAAAATGGACAACAACTTTAAAGAAGCTAAAGTACTCTCGGACAAATTTGCAGAAGAAGAAGGCAGAAGACCGCGAATAATGGTGGCCAAAATGGGTCAGGATGGCCATGACAGGGGGGCAAAAGTTATTGCTACCAGTTTTGCAGACCTTGGCTTCGATGTGGATATCGGACCATTGTTTCAAACTCCGGAAGAGGTGGCCCAGCAAGCCGCAGAAAATGATGTACACGTAATCGGAGCCTCCAGCCTTGCTGCAGGCCATAAAACACTGGTGCCTGAGTTGATCAATGCACTAAAAAAACTCGGCAGGGAAGATATCATGGTTATTGCGGGAGGTGTTATTCCTCCAAAAGACTATGACTATCTCTACAAAGCCGGAGTGAGCGGAATATTTGGGCCGGGAACAGTAATTGCCGAAGCAGCTAAGGACATCCTGAACAAATTATTGAAAAGCTAAAAAATTAATAATCTAAATCATTATATTTATATAGGAAAAACCTACCCTAAACTTAAATACACGTGTCATGGATTTTAATTTCAAAAGCTTGAAGACATGTATCGCCCTTGCACTTCTATTATCATTTTCTGTGGGTTATGCCCAGAATTGGGACAAATATCTCAACAAAGCTGATGCCCAATATGAAGAAGGCGACTATGTAAAAGCGAAGAAGACCTTAGCCAAATTCAAGAAAAAATTATCAAAAAAACTCGGCACCAATAACGAATACATGCCGCAATACTACCTTAGAGAAGCCCGGTTTAATTTGGCTGTGGGGGTACTTGTAGAGTTTGATAACAGCATTCAGCAGGCGCTGCAGGTCAGTATGGCTGTTAATGGAGAACATAGTGTAAAACATGCCAGAAACCAACTGGAAATAGCTGAGATCCTGGCACATTATGGCAACTATGTTAGTGCCCAGGAGCATGTAGAGGCAGCGGAGAAAACATTAAAATCGTCTGACCAGTTAGATGATAAAATGCAGGCACAAATAAATCTGACGCGTGCTGAAGTGCTCTCCGGGCAGGGTTATTACAGGCAGGCACTTTCGTTTATTAATAATCAGCTGGATTACTTCCAAAGCAGAGCGGTGCTGAAGGAGACTTATGTAGATGAATCAGGAAAACTAAAGACCAGGAGGCTTTCTGAAGAAGAGATAGGTGAGCGACTGGGTGACTACGCCACCTTACTGACCCTAAAAGCCAATACATTTCGAAAAAAAGGCAACTACAACAGTGCTGACAGCGCGTTTGTAAGGGCAGAAGAATGGATCAGTTCGAATCTGGGTAATACCAGTGTTTACTATATCAACAACCAGTTTTTACATGGCAAACTTCTGGTTGAAAATGGTATAGACGTAGAAAAGATGCCCAACAACATTAAGTTTGAAAAATCCTTATCAAACCTCAAAAGACAACACGAAGAATCGCATTACCTTGCTTTTGAACTTTTTGAGGCACTTTTAAAACAGTATTTGCTTAATGACAACAAAGCCAAATACCGTAATCTGAAGGTGGAGTATGAGAAGGCCATAAAGAGAAATTTCTCCAAAAGCAGCCTGCATTATCTCAACCTTGAAACCCTTGAATTTGACTCCAAGCTTGTTAAAGAAAGAACCAAAAATCTCGAAAACCAGGCCAATGCCATACTTGCCTCCACGCGGGCTCTCCCCAGAAACCACAAAAAGACCATTGATATACTGGATTTTCTGTACCGGCTGGCCAGACAAAACCAGAACTTTCTGGCGGCAGAAAAAAACCTCACTGATATCATAGAAATCAAGAAAGCATTGTATGGAGAAAACTCACCGGAATACCACCTGGCAAAAATTGAACTGGCGAATTACTACCTCGACTTTACCGACAAGATCAAAGAGGCCGAGAATATCTATAATGAAAGCTTCTTTAAAATCGTAAGCAAGGAGATCGACCCATGGCATAAAGATTATGTCAACATACTCAACCATATCTCTACTTTCTATGAAAATACTGATCAATATGCCAAAGCTTCTGCCACTCTTGACAAGGCTCTTGACGCTGCCCGCTCCAAATACGACGATCAGGATCCCGATTATGGTGTTGAGCTTAATGAAATAGCCAGGTTACAGATCAAACTGGGAGAGTACGACAAGGCACAGGAAAATATCAGCAAATCCACAGAAATACTGGAAAGGGAAAGACGTAATGAGAAGCGTGTAGCTGACTATGTCAACGCTATGGAAACAAGCGCCAAATTAAAAGCCATCCAGGGATTGTTTGATGATGCTGAAGAAACACTGGAACGATCCCAGAAGCTACTGACCAGGGCTGAATCTACTGTAAATTATAATGAGCTCAATGCTACCGAGGAACTGGCGAGTCTGTACATTACCCTTGGAAGGTATACCGAGACTGAAAGGCTTTTACAAAAGCTTATTACTACTTACGAAGTACGATATGGCCGCCAATCAAGAAAACTTGTTGCTCCTTTGGTTAACAAAGGCAGGTTAAAATTAATATCAGGTGAATACCCTGAGGCTGAAAAAACAGCCCAACGCTCACTGGCTATCGCGGAAAGTATTTTCGGAAGCAATTCTTCCAAAATGGCCCCTTCGCTTCTGCTGCTTTCGGAAATATATACAAGCATTGGTGATTACGATAAAGCCCAGGCCAACGTGGAGCGTGCAATTAAGATCCAGGAAGCACAATTTGGACGTCAACATGTAGATGTAGGTAATTCTATTACACAGCTTGCTCTCATTCGTTTTTATAAAGGTGACAACCTGAGAGAAGTGGAGAAACTGATGGACGAAGCCAAAAATATAATTGCCGGCAAATTGGGAAACCGAAACCCTCAGTACGCCAACATTTTAACAGAGCTCTCCAAAGTCTATATTTCCCAAAGAAGGTTCGATGAAGCCTTTAATGCCCTTACACTGGCTGAAAACATATGGGTATCAAAAGTTGGCCGTAGAAATAACATCAATGCAGCAAGTATTTATACTCTTACCGGTGATATCTATTACCTGCAACGCAAATTTGATCTTGCTGAAGAGAACTATGAGAAAGCCAAAAAGCTTTACGAAAAATTCTTTAATAACAACCATCCTGAATATGTGAAGATACTTTCCAAGCTAAGCAAAGTATACTATATGGAGGGTGACAGCCGCAATGCAAAAAAATTCATTGAAGAGGCACTGGTAAATTATGGAAACTTTATCCGTGATTTCTTCCCGGCACTGAGTGAAAGGGAAAAAGCCAAATACTGGAATACTATCAGGCCTGATTTCGAGTTTTACAACACGCTGGCCTTTAACCTGAAGGATACTGATAAAAAGGTTATTGGCTCAGTATATAACAACGCATTACTGACAAAAGCTATTTTGTTAAACTCTTCGATTAAGATCAGAGAAAGAATACTAACCAGCAGCGACGAAGAGCTTAAAAGTAAATATAATGACTGGCTGGCCAAAAAGGAGCACCTCACAAATGTACTTTCAATGAGCGTGGAACAGCTCACTGAAAATCAGATCGACCCTGTCGCACTTGCTCATGAGGTAGAGCAACTGGAAAAAGACCTGAGCCAAAAATCAGAGCTGTTTAGCTCAAGTTTCGAAGACAAAACTATCGTATGGCAAAATGTACAAAAGGCCCTCAAGCCTAACGAGATAGCCATTGAGATGGTAAGATATCGCTATTTCGACCATGTATTTACAGATTCAGTGGTGTATGCAGCCATTTACATCAAGCATGAAAAAGAGCAACCCGAGCCGGAAGTGGTGCTGATCAAAAATGGCCATGACCTGGAGAATAAATTATTTAAGTTTTACCGAAACAGCATCACTTTTAAGGTAAAGGACAGGTACTCTTATGACAATTACTGGGCACCGTTAAAAAACATTGCCGGTGCCTATCCTACCATTTACCTCTCTGCCGACGGTGTCTACAACCAGATTAACCTGGAGGCTATACCTGTCAGCGATGAGAAATATGTTATAGACAATTCGAATATCATACTGGTAAGCAACACAAAAGATATTTATCTCAGACAGGTAAAGACACAATTGGTCCAGGAAGAAAAAAGGGCCTCTATGTTTGGAAATCCGGCTTTTTATATGGCCTCTAATTCGGGTGATATAAATGCTCTGCCCGGCACAGAGCGCGAAGTGCGCGAGCTTAGAGACCTGCTAAGCAACAAAGGCTGGACCACAACCTCCTATATGGAGCAGGAAGCCAATGAAGAGCAAATCAAAAGGTTGGATAATCCAAAAGTCTTCCACATTGCCACGCATGGTTTTTTCACACCTGTTAAGGAATTGGAAACCTCGCAGGAGATCATGCAAAGTGAATCGGAGGCAGCTCAAAATCCATTACTTCGGACGGGTCTTTTGCTAACCGGTGCAGGAGATCTTTTGAATAAGACAGCCTACAACTATAATCTTGAAAATGGGATACTTACAGCCTATGAAGCTATGAACCTCAACCTTGATCAGACCGAGCTGGTTGTATTGAGCGCCTGCGAAACAGGACTGGGGGAACTGGCGGTAGGAGAAGGTGTATACGGCCTGCAACGTGCCTTTTTGGTAGCGGGTGCCAAAACCCTGATCATGAGTATGTTTAAAGTCGATGACCGGGCAACTCAATTGCTAATGACCAAATTCTACAAAAAATGGCTGGAGACTGGTAAAAAAAGGCAATCATTCATCGAAGCAAAAAAGGAACTAAGAACGGAATACCCTGACCCTATTTATTGGGGATCGTTTATCATGATAGGCCTGGATTAGCAGGTTTCTTTGCAAACAAGAAAAGCTGTTTCATGTTGATAGTACAGAGACAGCTTTTTTTATTTCTCCTGATTACATTGACTTTAACACCCTAAAAAAGCATTTTAGCACTCCATGGAACAGTCCAAAAATACATCAAAGCAAGGCTGGAAAGAATATCTTCATGAAGTAATTTTTGAAGCCGACACGTCCGAAGGCAAAGCTTTTGATGTCATATTGCTCGTAGCCATCCTGCTGAGTGTGATAGCCGTAATGCTGGAAAGTGTTTCCAGTATCAAAGCAGAGTATGGGGATATCCTTTATATTATAGAGTGGTTTTTTACAGCACTTTTCACCATTGAGTATATAGCCAGATTAGTGGTAATTACTAAACCGGGAAAATATGCCGTTAGCTTTTTTGGTATAGTTGATCTTTTGTCCATTCTACCTACATTTCTAAGCCTTATTTTTGTGGGGGCACAATCGCTTCTGGTCATTAGAAGTATCAGGCTTCTAAGGGTGTTCAGGGTGTTCAAATTAGCCCGCTTCCTGGGAGAAGCATCGCAACTGGCTTCAGCTCTAAAAGCCAGTCGGCCAAAGATCATTGTATTTATTGGAGCTGTCTTTGCCATGACAGTAGTGCTGGGTACTTCTATGTACCTCATAGAAGGTGGTGAAAATGGTTTTACCAGTATCCCCAAAAGTATATACTGGGCAGTAGTAACCCTGACCACCGTGGGCTATGGTGATATTGCTCCGCAAACTGTACTCGGTCAGGCACTCGCAACCCTGATCATGATACTGGGATATGGTATCATAGCGGTCCCAACAGGTATTGTTTCAGCAGAAATGAATAAAGTAAAAGACCTCCACCCGATCACAACACAAGCATGCCAACATTGCGGAGCCGAAGGCCACGACAGTGATGCAGCTTATTGTAAAAAATGTGGTGGAAGATTATAAATTATAATCCTTCTTAGAGAAATAGAAAAGCTTGCCCGTCTCATTTGAAGTCACAAAATCAGTGTCTGAGACAAAAACCAGTCCTTCCATTTGAGCACCACGTACAAACCTTAATGCTTTGTATCTACCTTTGAAGAACGTATTATCCTCAGATATTTTAAATAAATAGATGCGTCCATAACTCGCGAGGGCCAGAAGGTTACCCGACCTGTTGATGTCTGCTCCTGTTATAAGATTAGGCAGGTATAAGCTTTCTTCAGGGCTCACACGATATTCTCCCGGCTGGTCTGGTAAAATGTAGTGATTCACCAGCTTCTTACCTCTGTTCTTTGTAAATAAATGCAATTTACCGGCATGCCAGCACATGGCTTCTACATCATAATTCATCTGCTGCTTTTCGGGCGGGAATTGCTCCTGATCGCTGTAACTAAAGTGTATTTCTGAAGCCTGTTTATCGACAATATTGTATTTATAAATCACCAGGTTCCTTCGTCTGTTTGAATTATTTCCGAAATCACCAATATAATAGTTCCCTTTATCATCCTGTGTTATATCTTCCCAGTCCCGATTTCCGACTGCCACATAAAGGGTGTCTATAATGTTTCCGTTAAGGTTCAACACAAAAAGTGCGCTTTGGCCTCCACTGTCGTTATGGGTAATCAGTAAACTGTCCTGATAGGTTTCTAACCCGGAGCTCTCCGGGAAATTTTCAATAACACACAAGGCTCCCTTACTATATTCACCCCTATTGCCTTGAAACTCATCTGGTGCAGGATTAAATGTATTGACCAACAGCGATTTCAGCACTACCGCAAAACCGATCAACTTAAATTTCAACATTATGATGCGCTACGAATTTTAGTATTGCCTCCTCAACCTGCTCACGGTTATGCCAATATTCACGACTATAAAGACCTTTGAAATTCCAGTTTTTCTTGCTCAGGGTAAAGGGCGTATAAACATGCAGATCTTTGACCGAAATACTTTGGTAATAAAGATCATCATCAGTGATAAGCAAGCCGAGGTAATGGTTGCCATTTTTCACCGTAAGATCTCCAAAGGGCAACTCCTCTACCAACTGAAAGCCTTTGGGAACCGATTTACTCCACTCTTCAAGCTTTTTCTTCAGATACCATTCCGTGTGATGGTTCTTCTCCGGATAAGGAACGGCCTTAAAATTACCTTCGGAGACATCCCATGCATATTCAAGGTATGCCTTCAATAGTTTAGGGCCTTCATTCTTAGCGCCTTCTACTTTCAACTGGCCAGGCATGATGCTACTTACTATAATAATTTTTTCACGTGCCCTGGTAACAGCTACATTCAATCTGTTTTCTCCACTTACAGCATTAAGGTTACCAAACTGCATCATCATACGGCCACTGCTGTCAGGCGCATAAGCAGTTGAAAAGATAATAATATCTTTCTCATCACCCTGTACATTTTCAATATTCTTTACGAACCAGGTCGCAGGAATTACAATCTGCTCATCCATACACTTTTGATCCAGAATATCTATAATATGTTGCTGCTGACGTGCATTGAAAGTCACCACACCTACCTGCCTGGATGCATCGGTTTTTAAAACATCCACGAGTATATCAACCACCTTTACCGCTTCTTCATGATTGATGTTGTTATCCCATACTCCGTCGACCTTAATATACTTTATGGCCGGTTCATTCTTATTGACAACCTGATGATCAGGAAGTAACTTCAGATTGCCATCGTAAAAATGACGGTTTGAAAAATCTATCAGATCGAGGGATTTACTGCGGTAGTGCCCTTTTAGTTGCACGTTCATCAGATGGTGGCCGGCCAGCTCCAGCAATGAGTCCACTTCCAGTGCCGGATCATCATCTGTTTCTTCTTCGTAGCGCGCCTGATAAAGGTCATTGGGCCTTAGCTGCTTGTTATCTCCTGCTACCATCACCTGCCTGCCACGATACATTGCCGGGATACCGCGCTCAACAAAACACTGCGATGCCTCATCGAAAATTACCAGATCAAATATTTCCGTCATAGGAAAAATTGCAGAAACCGACTCGGGTGATGCCATCCAGCAGGGTATCAGCTGAAACAGTTCTTCATAATAATTTGCAATAATCTTTCTTAATGGCCATACCCTTCGTTTCTTGGTAGCCTGGTGGTAAAGATCACGGTAAGTGACCATATTATTGAGCCTGTTATATTCTACATTTTCATAAGTCCTCTCCCGAGCCCTGAGTAGCAGCATATCATTACTCACCATCAGTTTTTCCCTTACAAGGTTCTGCAGCTCGGCCTCCAGCTGTTGGAATTTGAGTGAAGAAACGGACCTCAAAACAGGATATTTTGTTTCTATATGTTCGATCCAGGATATTCGCAAACTATTCTGAAACAGCTTTTCAATGGAGTCCGGGCTATAGTCTTCAGCCGCTTCGATCACTTTATCGATAACCTGTATTTCCTGCCCTGTTAACTTTGTCCTTATCTTATCATATTCGCATAAAGCGTCAAAGTCCTTTCTCAGTATAGCCTTAAGTTTTTCCGCGAGCTCAGTATTCTGTGTTATATTGGTTATCTGGCTGTTTGTAAGGTATATCAGCCATTCTGCCTTTTTCAGTGGTATCTCCTTTATTACCGTGTAAAGCTCCTCAAGCTTATGTTTCAGTTCTTCATAGGTCAGCTTCTGCACGTTGAAGTACTCTTTAAAATTGCGAAGAGAGCTAAATATAAGCTTTGCCTTCACAGACAGTTTTTGCAGGTGGAACCAGTTTTGCAAATGTACTTTCTCATAGCTTTTTGGTACATCGGTCAGCCATTCTCTCTTCCTGATTTTGGTGAGATTATGTTCCAGGTTCAACCGGTTGTCAATTTTTTCCACCATGGTGTTAAACCCTTCCCGACTTCTCTTAAGGTTATTTTCCACCAATACACGCTTGATATAAAACTTGTCTTTAGAAAACAGCCTCCATTGAACAAGCCTAAGGAGACTTTTGCGTGCCACCATATTTCGTTGAAGCACTTCCTGAAACTTGCCTAACTGATCAGAAGGCAGACTTGTCTCAGGGCCGGTTCCCTTATAGCATTCCATCAGCACCCGCTCTGTATTGGATAGCCAAAGGTTGCTGGTTTCACTATCGGAGAAAGACATCATATGCTGGAAATACTCATATGTTTTCTTATTCTTCAATATTCCCAACATCTCCACCACATATTCCCTCTTATTCAATATGGTTTCACAGTCATCAAGTGTGAGCCTCGAGCCGGTGATTTGCTCCAGTTGATCAGCTATTTCTTCCTGATACATTGGTATTTCATCCAGTATTTGATTGAATCGCTGTAAATCGGCTACGGTAAAATTTTCAAAAGATTTTCTGTCGAGCCACTCATAGCCTGACCTGTTAAAAAGCTGGGCATAACCAGCGTAGTTTCTCAGACGGGTGATGAAAGACGCGAGCTCATCAAACTTAAAATGGGTATACTCCTGCTTCAGGTTTACGGTAGGCTCATCAATATAAGAGGTAAGGTAAAGCTCTTTTACAGCCACACCACATTCACTTTCATCGAATAGAGCGAATTTAAACTCCTCCATCTCTTCGGTGATCTGGTCGATCCTCCTGCTCACCTGCAGGAATTTTCGTTCCAGTTGAATGGCATCCAGGCCATTGTTCTTCATTTTATACTCGTCAAGACGCTCAATCTGGCGAGCTATTTTATGATAGATCTCTTTCCTGTCATTTCTGAAGTCATGGACCAGGCCCAGAAAATCTATCATTCCCTTTTCATCCATCCTGTCGTAAACCACATCAAGTGCAGCACGCTTCTGGCAAACCACCAACACTTTTTTTCCTATCGCTACATGATCCGCCACGAGGTTGCATATCAGCTGGGATTTACCGGTACCCGGAGGCCCTTGCACTACTATAGAGTTTCCTTTTTTAATGGCCTTGAGTGCATTCTCCTGGTAAGCATCCATTTTAAAAGGTGTAAAGGTCTTTTCTTCATCCACACTCTTTAAAAAGTAGTAGTCCGGCCCCTGCCCTTTTGATTCTTCATAAACAGACCGTGCCTGAAAAAACTCTTCAATATCTTTTACATGATTGTTTTCGATCAGATGCATATAGTCAGGCACCAGGTATGACCCTGCTTGCGGAAATATACCCAACACAGCTTCAGGGTACATCTTCAGCTCACCATCTTTTTCGTTCTTCTCAAAGTCAGGTTTCTTAAATTCCGTAAACCCGGTAAGCTCATCCCTGAAATTCTCCTGGTTGAAGTTTACTTCAATAAGACTATCCTTAAACAGTTGGTATAAAGATGTTCTGAAAATGGTACTATCCGTGTCAAAATCTTCCAGGTTACGATCCAACAGATCATCGGAAACAGGTACTTTGTTATAATGTGCGTAAGCAAGTAAGAACGATTTGTTCAGCGTAACCCCTGCATCGCGGCGCTGCTTGAGCTTCCATTGTTTATCAACTGCAGCCACTTCCACAGGAAAAAACAACACCGGACAGCGGATAAGCGTACCATCAGAAAGTTTTCCTCTCACAAATGGCCAGCCAATATATAAGTCTTTAGAGCCCCTTTCTTCATAAATGAATTGATCCAGTCGGGAAAGTTTCTTCAGTTTTCTGCTCATTCGGTTGGCATCCTCATCGCGGCTGTCCATTTGCGGGCCAAGGGTTACTGTCTTACCAGCAATCATGGATTCGATAATACTAAAAGAGCCCCCTTTGGTAATGAAATTGAAGTCATGCACATCAATAAACTGCTCCGCAGGCAAACGCAACAGAAGCAGAGATCTGTTGTTACCGGAAAGATTGGTAAGCCGCTTAAGATATGATTTTAGCAGTTCGTGCATTTGTTAGCTGTTATAGAATGAAAAATATAACAATTTCTATCGATTTTTAGAATCGCAAATTTATGAAATAAACCCAACACACATTCTGCCTAAACAGCGAAGTGATGAGTTTTTAAAATTCCAGGTAAGGAGAAATTTTAGCAATTACTAACGAGTCCAGCCTATGGATATTGTATAAGTCATTGACCGTGCGAAACTTACCGTGCTGATACCTGTAAGCAACAATAGCTGCAGCCTGTTTGTTCGATAGGTAGGGATGCGAAGCCAGTTGTTGCTCCGTAACATCATTTACAGGTAGGAGGCGAATACCCGTCAATGGGTCATTAATATAAGCCAGTGTGTCCAGTTGCTTAAGTATGGCATCGTTCAACCCCCAAACTTCTTTCAATTGATCTTTGCTCACAAAACCTCCCAGACTTTCCCTGTATCTGACTATTCTTCCTGAATAAACAGACCCAATGCCTTTTAATTGTTTAAGGGTGATGGTATCTGCCTCGTTCAGGTCAAAAGGATGATTTTTTTCTTTATTATCCCGTGTATGGGCAACTACCGGCAACCCACTTTCCTCTTTGGGTTTTTTCTTGTATACCGGTGGCAATTCCCTGTCTGCTGGCTGCCTAATGTTGACATAGTCCCTGATTCTGTCAAACGTCCTGGTGCTTAAACCATAAACTTTTTTAATGTCACCGACCTTATTAAACCTGCCACCACTGGCCAGGTACCTTTCCCAGTTATTTGCTGCTGCTTTGCTCACTCCCATCTGCTCCAGCTCCTGGGTGGAAACATAATTAGGGTCAAACATTTTATATCTGAACTCCTCCTTATCAGGTATAGCTGTATCAACCTCCATTTGCTCAATCAGCTCGTTTAGCCGATGCTCTTCCTCACTAAGATCCACCCTGTCACCAAGCAACCTCTTTATGGCTGAAGGTGCAAACACAAGGAAAAAAGCCAAAGGCAATAAAATAAGTAGTCCTGTGGATTCAGATTTTGATATACCGAATACACTACGTAACCACAGTTGAAACTTTATCATTATTATAACAGTTGAGCAGGTTATAATGATATTCTTTTATTTGACTAAAAGCCAACCCAATGCAAATTATTTGCGTAGGGGTGAGGAAAATAAGTTATAAAACTGATCATGGTCATATTTTCGACTCAAAAGTCATAATATATTTGTGGTTACTATTTGAAAACAATATAAATAGCAAGACTAATTTTCAAAGTAATTCTATACTAATTAAATTTGCAGGCGTAAATTATAGTGATGCAGGAAACATTTAAGGTACTCGGTTTATCATTTAAGAATACCCCACTTGAGATCAGGGAGAAGTTGGCACTGGATGAGGCACATGCCAAGCGATTAATGAAGTTCATGAATGAGTTTACACAGGCAACGGATGTCCTGGTGTTATCAACATGCAACCGCACCGAAATTTACTATAGCTGTAAGAAAGAGCTTACCAAAGAGATCTTACAGGGCATTAGCCTGATCAAAGGTATAGACACACCTATATCAGAATACTTTATTTCTTATAAGAAGCATAACGTTGCAGTAGAGCGACTGTTTAAAGTTTCCATGGGGCTTGAAGCTCAGGTTGTAGGAGACCTGCAGATATCAAACCAGGTAAAGAAGGCCTATCAATGGACTGCAGATGAAGACATGGCAGGGCCATTTCTACACAGGTTAATGCACACTATATTTTTTACGAATAAAAGAGTAGTGCAGGAAACTTCGTTCCGTGACGGGGCGGCCAGTGTTTCTTATGCCACCAAAGAATTAATAGAAGACATCACTTCCGAAATTAAAGACCCACGGGTATTGATATTAGGCTTAGGCGAAATTGGCAGGGATGTATGTCGTAACCTGGTTGACTCTAAGATCAGCCATGTTACCATTACCAACCGTACAGAAGAAAAAGCTATAGCCCTTGCAGGTGAATGTGGTTTCAAAACTGTTCCTTTTAGTACTGCCCTTGATGCTATTCAGAATGCTGACGTAGTCGTATCGTCGATCGCTACAGAAAGTCCTTTCATCACCAAAGAGGTAGCTGAAAAGCTTGAGATCCTGTCATTCAAATTTTTTATTGACCTGTCAGTGCCAAGAAGTATAGAGGTGTCTATTGAAGACATACCCGGTGCACTGGTCTATAACATAGATAACATTCAAAGCAAGGCTTCCGAGGCATTGGAGAAACGTACTGCGGCCATACCGGAAGTTGAGAAAATAATAGCTGAAGCTATACTGGAATTCAACGATTGGTCGAAGGAAATGATTGTTTCCCCCACAATCAAAAAGTTGAAAAATGCTCTCGAGGAAATCAGAAAAGAGGAGCTTGCCCGCTATTTAAAGAATGCCGACGCCAGAGAGGCAAAAATTGTAGACAAAGTAACCAAAAGCATGATGCAAAAAGTGATGAAGTTACCCGTGCTACAATTAAAAGCTGCATGCAAAAGAGGAGAGGCTGAAACACTTATTGACATACTCAACGACCTGTTTGACCTGGAAAAACAGCCAAACCAGGTTAAATAATCTTTATTATTTGGAATAAATGCGTTCTTCATGTGTTCAGGGTGAAGTATTTTACTTTCCTTTGCACCCTAACTTCTAAAACATGATAAGAAAAATCGCAATAATTTTATGTACCTTCTTGTCTCTCAACGTTTTCGGATGGGGCATGATAGGGCACCGCACTGTTGGACAAATTGCAGAAAACCATCTCAGTAAAAGAGCCAAGAAAAAAATTAATGAAATACTGGGCGGAGAATCTCTGGCCGTAGTGAGCAACTGGATGGACGATATCAAGTCTGATAATTCATATGACCACACACACGCCTGGCACTGGGTAACCATTCCTGATGGACAAACCTATGAGGAGAGCGAAAAAAATCCGGAAGGCGATGTGATCGCAACCATTGAAAGGCTGATCTCTGAATTAAAACAAGGCAACCTGCAAAAAAAAGAAGAAGCCGAAAAACTCAAGATGCTGGTACACCTTATCGGTGATATTCACCAACCTTTACACGTAGGTTATGGTGAAGATATGGGAGGCAATAAAGTGAAACTGGAATGGTTCTGGAACAGCTCCAACCTTCATCGAGTATGGGACAGCGACATGATAGATTCGAAAATGTACAGCTATACCGAATTGGCCAGCATTGTAGATAATGTAAGCAATGAGCAGGTTAAAACATGGCAATCTTCCAGTGTCCGGGACTGGGCAAATGAATCAATAGCTCTTAGAAAGCAGGTTTATGACATTCCGGAACACAAAAACCTTAATTACGAATACCGATACCATAACTGGCCAACCGTAAAGTTAAGATTAGCGCAGGCCGGCGTACGCCTGGCAGGAGTGCTCAATGAAATATATGGATAAAGGCAGAAGGCGGCTGATAAAATGCCCCCTTCTCACCCTGCTTTAAGTCACTATCCGCTTATAGTAAAATTTCTGATTGACATAATCCAGCACTATAACAAAATCCTGCAGGAAACCGGAGCCAATGGTACCGGATGCATCCTGCAACTCACGATTAGAGAACTCCCGCCTTAAAAGGAAAGACTCCACATCGTCAAAATTTTTGTCTGGCATTATCAGCCTCAGGCCCTTGCCTTTATAGCCCCGGATGGTTCCGTTTAGTCCACGGCCCACTTGACATCTATAACCTTTAGAGTCTTCCAGCTGCTGGTCTCCTTCCTTTAAAAATAGTATCATCTGGCGGGATGAACCTGTATCTACGTGAAGGAAAGCATCGCGTTCTACTTCGCCGACTCCCAGCCTGACTTTAATGTACGGCTTGGTATCTTTTATAATAAGATCGGTGGAGTAAAATCCTTCATTGACCTGGGGCCTGACAAAAGGTTCCGTTAAAGTTATAACCCTGTTAGGGTAATCAATTTTAACAATAAAGCGACTAAATATCTGATAGCCGATAATGCCATTGATAGACATACCATCTACATAGGGAAAAAAGTGCTTATCGTTAGTAACTACAATACCAATGCCCAGCCCCTGTATGTCTGAAACACATATTTTATTGTCCGGCGATAATTTGCCCGGCCTGTATTCCCGATGCCCATACCCGTTGAGCTTAACCTCCTTATCTGGCAACACCGTGAGCAATTTATTGTATCCCTCACCAAAAAGAATAAGTGACCGCCCTCCTGTATCAAGAACAAGGTTTACTTTTAAGTTATCATTGACCATTACCGGTATTACCACAAGATTTTCGATGAGCTTAAACCTGATAGTGGTTTGTTGCTTGTTGTTGATAAAGTTGAAGCCCGGATTGGAGGCAAATGCAAAGGAGGTAAAGATCAGAAAGGCGCAGGTAATGGCATGCCGCCTTAACCCGATGCCGGGTTTGTTTTTTGTTGTTTTGTACATGATTTTGTTGTTTTTGACCAATAGTCAAAGTACAAAATCTAATCGTTAAAAAAATCCCGCAAACAGGTGGGTTTTTAGTATTAAATCATCACCGGAAAGTGAATTGAACGGATGTAAGTTATGTCTATTGTTTCCTATAAATTTTTGAAAAAAATACCCGGAAGGTGATAACAGCCAACCGGGTAGTAGAAATACAGAAATACGCTTGAGACCTTTGTGTTAAACCATACTTAGACCGCCATCCACAACCAGCTCGGTACCATTGACAAAAGAGGCTTCGGATGAGGCCAGAAAAAGAACTGTTTTTGCCACCTCGTCGGCAGAACCGAACCTACCCAAAGGCACAAGTGAGGCAAAGGCTGTACCCATTTCTTCCACTTCTGCCTCAGATTTGCCCAGTTTACTGTAAATAGGAGTCTCTATTGGGCCGGGACTCACCGCCACAGAACGAATGCCCTTCTCTTTTAGCTCAGTAGTGAGTATACGTACCAAAGACCTCAAACCGGCTTTGGAGGCAACATATGCTCCTGTGTGTGCAAAACCTTTGGTTTGTGCAATGGTGGTATTGAAAATAACCACACCATCCTGATTAAGGTAAGGCAAAGCCTCTTTTACCAAAAAGAACGGGCCCTTCAGGTTGATGCCAATAACCTCATCAAATAGTTCTTCCGAAGTATGCTCTATAGGTTGAAATGGCGCTATACCTGCATTTGGAAATAAAATATCAATGTTTCCGAACTTTGCTAATGTGGTGCTGATCACCTTTTTGATGTCATCAAGTTTGCCCGCATCAGCATGTATGGGCAGCACTTCTCCTTCAATCTCTGACGCTGCCAGTTGCAGGGCATCTTCTCTCCGGCCCGTGATCACCACTTTTGCTCCCTCTTTAGCAAATAATTTGGCCGTTGCGAGTCCGATACCGCTATTAGCCCCGGTAATGATGGCTACTTTTCCTTTTAATTTTGTCATGATATAGATTTTTATTTGAAACGATTATTCCAGTATACGACATATTGATATGATCGTTTCAAATAAAATTAAAAAAAATTAGTTTAATGAAGTAATCACCTGATCCACAACACTATTGAGATCTTCTTTGGAGGTGGTTAGCATGCCGGTCAGGCGTAATCCTTGCAGACTTGTAAACAAATAGAGCGCGAGTTGATGGGCATTTTTATGTGCAGATATCTCTCCTTTTTCTTGTCCGGCCCTGATCAGGTCTGCAAAAGTACAGAGCAGAACCTGTTGATTGTTCAAAAGAAATTCCTGCACTTTTTTCTCTGTAGCAGAAAGCTCAGCTGTACAGTTGATCAGGTAGCAGCCCTTCCGGTCCTGGTCGTTTTCAATACCATCTACCAAAGCCGTAAAAAAAGAACGGATAGAGGCAATAGCTGAATTTTCTTTAAAGAGGTTGGCAAAAGCGAGTGTTTGCTCACGATCCTGGTAAAATTTCAGGGATTCAAGAAACAGCGAAAATTTATCGCCAAAGGAATTGTAAAGGCTCGATCGGTTCAAACCAGTCGCATCTACCAAATCCTGCATAGATGTACCGTGATAGCCCTTTTTCCAGAAAAGGTCAGTCACTTTGCGGATAATTTCATCCCTATCGAATGTAACGTTCTTCGGCATTGATCTTAATACATCTATTTTGGAATAATCGTTCCTTTATTCTATGCGCTTAAATTTACAACTAAAAAAGTCATTGGAAAACTCCAATTGGCCCTTCATGTCTGATAAACCATTTCCCGGCAGTCTGTTGGAGAAGACTCAGCGTGATTCTAAGGCAGAAATCTAATTATTTGCTGTATTTGAAACCAATTAGAAGACGCTTCATCAGTTCACGTAGAACGCCCTCCGACCTACAGCCGCGTCATCAAGAGAGAGTTCGTTTCGATGAACAATTCATTATCTATATCTAAATGAGGTATAATATGTTTTTAATACTCCAGGGTCGATACTACGCATAAAAAACTGCCTAAAACAGTTCAGTTGAACCATTTTAGGCAGTTAATATTGTTACTATCGATTAATATAGGTAATCCAAAGCAGTTTTGTCAGCGTTTGTGAAAGGCCTGCTTGAACCGTCAGTACAAGCCAACATCCATGATCCCTTCCCTGAAAGGTCCGCACCGGTTGGAGTACCAGGGATGTGGTTTGCACCTACACCACCGTCACCTTCGTTAGCAGCAGAACCTCCGCAGCTTATGCTTCTGTCAAAGAAGTCAGTATGCCGAAAACCGATGCAATGCCCCATTTCGTGAGCCATAATAGTAGCGATACCATCTACGCTAAGTCCGTACTGAGACTCAAGGATACCACTCATGTTGATAGTTCCGTAAGGATCTCCTGATGCTGTTGGGAAACCGGCAGAACCGAGAACACCTCTGCGCTCATCTCTTTTGCTCAATCTTTTGAACACGATGTCAGCATTGCTGCTTGAAGAAACTCTCTGGAAAGAGATAGTCAGGTTTTCGGCATTGTATCTTCTCATAGCTTCATCCAGACCAGCCTGCTCACCAGAGCTAAATCCTTTACTACCTGTAGGCATGTAAACATTGATCATTCTTGGCCCATTTACAAGATTATCAGTGCTGTACTGCTCTACGGCAGGAATGCTTGCTCCGGGACTCATTCTTTCAAGGTCGGCTGCAGTAAGATAGATATCGTTTTCTACAAGAAAACCATCTTCAAAATGCGAAACCCCATCAATGCTAAAGCCTAACTGAGTCAGCTTAGCAAGCACTTCTTCAGGTACATCATCACCAGGAGCTACACTTTCATTTTCACATGAGAAAAACACGCCGCTGGCCAACACTGCCAGTACCAGAAGAGAATTTAATCTTTTCATAATTATTTGGTTTAGGTTATTAATTCAAATCGGTCGCAATGTTGAAAAATCGTGTTTAAACTCAAAATATAATTTCAAAATTATTTTAAAAGTCAAAATATTATCTTGAAAAGATTAAAAACATAAAACAATAATCTTGTAATCAAAACTCTTCTTAACCAATGCTTTTAATATGTTGATTCTATTACCAATTCCACCGGGCAATGGTCTGAGCCTTCATACTCATTGTGAATCGCCGCACTCTTTACCTGATCAAGCAAACCACTCCCGACCAGAAAATAATCAATCCTCCACCCCACATTCCTCGCTCGTGCATTGAACATATAATTCCAGTATGAATATTTAATTTCTTCCGGGTAGAAATGACGGAAAGTATCCACAAAACCGTTGCTGATATAGCTGCTAAATCCATCGATCTCTTGCTGGGTGTAGCCGGCTGATTTGTTATAATTCTGTTTGGCCCTGGCGATGTCTATCTCCTGATGTGCAACGTTAAGGTCGCCACACAGAATAACTGGTTTCTTTTCTTCCAGAGCTTTGAGGTACTCCAGAAAAACCTCGTCCCACGTTTGCCTGTAATCCAGTCTGTTGAGACCCTGCCCGGAGTTGGGGGTGTAAACGTTCACCAGGAAGAAATCCTGATACTCCGCCGTAATCACCCTACCTTCCTGGTCGTGGTCATCATGACCAAGGTCATATACTACACTTAGCGGCTTCTTTTTGGAGAATATGGCCGTTCCGGAATAGCCCTTTCTTGCCTTGGAAGAATTAATGTAGGCATGGTACTCCGGCAGAAGCTGAGCAGCCGTTTTCACATCTTCGACCTGCGCTTTTGTTTCCTGCAGGCAGAATATATCCGGGTTCATCTTTTTAATATTTTCAATAAAGTCTTTCTTCAAAATGGCCCTGATGCCGTTGATATTCCAGGACACGAGTTTTAGATTACTCATAAAGTCTCTTTAGTATTTAGTTCAAAAAAATTGATACTATGAAATCCAAAGCAATCAGCCCTGCTTTATAAACTGCTCTTCAAACAGGCTGAATTGCTGCATAAGTTCTTTGGTGACGGCCCCCACTTTCCCATCACCGATAGTAAAGTCGTCTATGAGGGTAACGGGTAAAACTTTCTTTGTAGTACCTGTCAGAAAAGCTTCTTTGGCTGTACGCAGGTCATCTACAGATACAGGAGCCTCATGCACTTTGAATTTCTGCCGTGCCAGATCCAGCACCTTCCTTCGGGTTACCCCTTTTAATATGCTCCGGTCAGGTGTTATGATCTCATTTTGCTGATTTACGATGAAGAAATTACTCCTGGTAAGCTCGCAAACAAGCCCGTTGTGGTGGTACAGCACATCAAAGGCCCCCGCTTTGGCGATTTCCTTTTTCAGCCAGATACCAGTCATATAATTTATGGTTTTCACCTCAGGCAGCTCCCTTAAATAAGAATAGGTAATCAGCTTAATTCCTGTCCTGTAGCTTTCGTCAGGTGGAAATTTTATATGCTCCTGCGTGATGATAAGGTTGGGCGATCCTATACTATAACCATCAGGGGTATAGCCCCCGGTCAGTACAATCCTGATACCCGAAACCGGCATTTTGTTCGTCTCTATAAGCTGCCTGATTTTGACCTCCAGATCATGTTTATCAAAGGGTACTTCATCAAATACTTTTTTAGCAGAAAGAAAGAACCTCTCAAGGTGGTCGTCCATAAAAAGTGGGACATTGTCTTTAAGCCTGAAGAAATCAAAGATACCGTAGCCCCTGATAATACTGAGGTCAGATATACCGATTTTGGCATCCTCCCGCTTGATAAGGTCATTATTTACAAAGCAAAACATGACTGAAAATTAATGCTAATTGTAGAAATATTTATTACTCAGGGACTTTATTTCCACAACAAACCTACAGCCGTAGCCTGCTATATCTTCAATAAGCCCTATGGCATGAATCTGGCAATATCAACTAAAAGCTAATATTATGAGAAGCTGTTTAATTGTAATTATTATAGTCTTAGTAGTTGGATGGCTATTCGGGTTCTTTGCCTTCGACCTGGGTTGGTTCATCCACTTTCTGCTGGTAGCAGCAGTAATATTGCTTCTCTTAAGACTGATAGGAGGGCGCTAAATAACCACAAGATAAATTTTTTTTGACATGAAGACAGATATCCAAACCGTGGGATTTGATGCGAATCAGGAACTTTTAGATTTTGTAAATGACCGCATAAAGCATTTGAGAAAGTTTGAAACTCAAATAACAGGTATAGATGTATACCTTAAAAATGTTAAAAATGACCAAGATGAAACCAAAGTGGCTGAGATGAAGCTGTTTCTGCCGGGACCTACGCTATATGCGGAATATCAATCCGATAGTTTCAGGGAAAGCATCATGGAAACAGTAGATAAATTGAAAAAACAGATGAGGAAGCGTAAAGAGCTTCAAAACGAAAAGAGACCGTAAAAAAAAGGCTGTATCAAACCAGCAGGATCATAAGGTTGATAACCTATTCTGAATTTGATGCAGCCTTTTTTCAAAATTTATATTTCAAGCTTCTGCTTTTATATTTAAAGCTGAAAACAGTGAAGCAAAAGAATTGAAAATAAAGCCTGCCAACTGCTTCTGCCGATTGCTATTTATTCTGTCCTCAGCGTATTAACCGGATTAAGCAGCGCTGCCTTGACTACCCTGTAGCTCACTGACAATATCGCGATTATAACAGCCACCAAACCTGCTGTCAAAAATTCCTTTGCTCCCATTTCGAACCTGAAAGCAAAGTTATTGAGCCAGTCGTCCATCAGATACCATGATACCGGAATGGCAATAATGAAAGCCAGCAACACCTGAAGAACAAATGTTTTTGCAAGCAGCAAAAACAGGTCTCCAACTGATGCCCCAAGTACCTTTCTCACTCCTATTTCTTTCGTTCGCTTTTGGATGATAAATGAAGCGAGTCCAAATAATCCCAGGCAAGCTATGAATATGGTGATGCCTGCACCTATGGTGAATATATTACCGGCACGCTTGTCATTTTTATAAAATTGCTCCCACTGCTCGTCCAGGAAGTGGTACTCTATAGGGGTACCCTCATCGAAGCTATTATGTACCTCTGAGGCATGAGCTATAGCCTTTTCAACATGCCCGGGATCAAATTTTAGAGAAAAATAATCGATCTGCTGAAATGCGTTAGCTCTGTATCCCAGTACAAGCGGGGCAATTTCATTGTGCAACGACTCAAAATTAAAATCCTGTACTACACCTATAACCTTATACTGACCGTTATCAATTTTAATATACTTTCCCAGCGGGTCCTTCAACCCAAGGGCCTCCACGGCAGTTTCGTTAACCAGTACATGAAGGGAATCTTCTTTTACATTGCCCGTAAAATTGCTTCCCAAGGTCAGCGTCATTTCATAAACATCCAGCATATGCTCATCGAAGCCTATATAATTGGAGAACAGGGAATCTTCACTGTTATCGGGGGATTTAAGATATACTTCCCTCAGGTTTTTCCATTCTCCGGGTACTCGGGAAGATACAGCCACCTTGGTGATATAAGGAGATTTTGCAAATTCGTTTTTCATTGCGTCAAAGCGTTTTCTTACATCTCCGCTATTGATATCCACAACCAATAATTGCTCTTTGTTGAAACCAAGTGAACGGTTTTGGATGTAGTCCATCTGGTTGGATGCTACTATGGTGGCGATGATCATGATAATGGATAATGTGAATTGCGTGACTACGAGAATTTTCCTTAAGGCTACACTTCCCTTACCCGTGCTCATGCTGCCTTTCAATATATTGGCCGGTCTCAACCTCGACATCACAAGGGCAGGATAAATACCTGAAAGTAAACCGATAACCAGAGTGATGAAGAACAGCAACGCCAAAATGTTACCAAATGTCTCTGTATCGAACACAAAGCTTTTATCGGTAAGTACATTGAAATATGGGAGTAAAAGGTCAACAAGACCGATAGATAACGCCAGTGCTATTAGGGCAATGAAGGTGGACTCACTAAGGAACTGGATGATGAGCTGATACCGCTGCGCACCCGATACTTTCCTCATACCGATTTCCTTTCCTCTGTGGAGTGATTTTGCTGTAGCCAGGTTCATGTAATTGATGCAGGCAATCAGCAACATAAATATCCCAATACCTATAAAGATATAGATATAGGCTTTTTGGCCTTTTGTAGCTTCGCTGCTATATTCAATGGCCTGGGAACCGAAGTGTATATCATTGAGTGACTGTAAGTAGAAATTGCGGTTAGCCTCAGGCTCGAAGTACTTCTTTACAAATCCAGGTATGTTTGCAGCGAACTTCTCAGGAGAAGCCTTTTCGTCAAATACTACATAGGTATAGGCACCATACCTATTCCAGTCTGACTGGTATTCCCTGAAGAAATCATGAGAATAAGGCAGGGACGTTAATATTTTAACCTGTAAATGAGAATTCTGCGGCGCATTTTTCATTACTCCTGTAATGACATAGGCATCTTCCTGATCCAAGACAATCTCTTTTCCAAGAGGATCTTCATTTCCAAACAGCCGGCGAGCCCAGTCTTCATCGATCACCATGGAATTAGCCTTTGAGAGTGCTGTATTTCTGTCTCCTTTTACCAGTTGAAAATCAAAGACATCAAAAAAGGTAGAATCTGCAAAGAAATATGCCCGCTCTGCAAACTTGGTATCACCAATAGAAAAGTTGATGTGCCCCCCAAATTTGAATAACCTGGCAAACTGCCCTATTTCCTCATAATCAGTGGCCAGTGTTGGGCCTGTCGGTGGGCTGGTTTGCCCAAAATACCTGGCTTCTCCTCCTTCATCACCTATCTCCACCACACGGTATATCCTGTCCCGCTTGATGTGCATGGAATCATAGGCCATTTCGTCCATCACAAAAAGAAACAGCAGGCTACAGCAGGTAATCCCCAGGGTAAGCCCGGCTATGTTGATGAAGGAATAGGCCTTGTTTCTCACAATATTCCTTACGGCTATTTTAAAGTAGTTTTTAAGCATGTTGTTGTAAATTTATTTTGATTTAAGTTGACTGCTGTTATTCATTTCTGAGTACATCTACCGGATTGGCCAGTGCCACCTTCACTGACTGATAACTAACCGTAAGGATAGCAATGATAAAGGCAATAGCCCCGGACATTATAAATGCTTCGGCACCAATTTCCACGCGGTAGACAAAACCGGCCAACCATTGCCCCATACCATAGTAAATGACCGGAATGGCAATAAAAAGAGATATAAGTACCATAGTAAAAAAGCTCTTGTATTGTATGCGCATTAACTGCCTTACTGAAGCCCCGAAGACTTTTCTTATGCTGATCTCCTTTTGTCTTTTCTGTGCCGTGAACAAGGAAAGCCCAAACAGCCCTAAGCAAGCAATAATGATAGCAATAATAGCTGCGGAGAATATAAGTACTATGGCCTTTTGATCTGCTTCATATTTTGACCTCAGGCTCTGATCAAGCTCGGTATACTCCCAAGGGGTATCCTGCACCAACTCATGCCACAGATCTTCCATTCGATCAACCACTGCCTTGAAGCTTCCCGGCGACACGGTGACCATCATATATTCATAATTTTCTTCCTTCCGGTGCTGTAACATCAGGGGTTCAATGCCATAATGCAGAGACCGCTGGTTGAAATCTTCGATTACACCAATGACCCTAAAGCTAAAACGCTCTCCTGAAAAAGAATCGGTAAACACTTCCCTGCCTATGATTTCCTCGGGAGTATAGCCATAATCTGACACCGCCTTTCGGTTAAGGATCACATCGCTTTCATTTCCGGTAATGTCCCGTGAAAAGCTTCGGCCCGTAATCACCTGTAGTTTAAGGGTTTCCAGGTAGTCATAGTCCACACGATTGATGCCGGTAAGCACACCGTCACTGATGCTTTGCCCTTCGGCATAGACTCTCATATCGTTAAAAACCTGATCTCCAGGCAGGTAGCTGGCGGCGGTCACCTGGTTTACACCTGCAATGTTGCTCAGTTGCCGACGCATATTTTCATAATTGGCCTTGGCCGTAGAGGTGTTCAGTGGTACTATTATTTTTGAACCTGACGAAAAGCCTTTCTCATAGCTATTCATGTAATTCATTTGTTGTAACATAATGGTCACTGCCCCTATCAGCACAATGGAGATCACAAATTGAAAGACTACCAGGGCCTTTCTGAACATCTGTGCACCGCTACCTGCAGCTTCCTTTTGCTTTAGTACTTTGGCTGGTTGGTAAGCTGAAAGCAGCAGGGCTGGATAACTTCCCGAAACAATAGCGGTAAGGCCAAGTACAGCACCTATGGCAACTAATATATCCGGAGTAAGCACTGTAGACAGTACCAGCTCCTGCCCCATGAGGTAGTTGAAGAAGGGAAGCAATATATCCATCAACAAAAAACCAAGGACTGTTGCCAGGAGTATAAAAAGCACCACTTCCATAAAAAACTGAATGATGAGGGATGTGCGTTGGGCGCCAAGGGTTTTTCTAATGCCGATCTCAAGCGCCCTTTTCCCAGCTTTGGCAGTAGCAAGGTTCACAAAATTGACGCAGGCGATCACCAGGATGAAAAAACCGATCAATGAAATAATGCTAACCTGCTCTATACTGCCGTTGGTGCCCAGATCAAGATCAAACCCGGAATGCAGGTGGATATCAGGCACGGCGCTCATTCTAAGTTCTTTTGACCTGCCCATAGCCTTGAAATGCTCCGCACCACGCTTTTGAAGCACATCGTTTATTTTAGACTGCAACTGTGCGGGGTCAGTACCTTCTTTTATTTTGATATAAGAAAATATAAAGTTTTGACCTGCCCAGGTAGTTATGCCATTAATAAATTCACCCCAGCCGGGGCTGTTCATTGTCATGAAGAAGTTGGCATCAATGTGTGAGTTTGGTTGCCTGTCGGCTATTACACCTGTAACTTCATATTCATAAGGATCATCACCATTGATAATGGTTATCAACTGCCCTATGGCCGAGCTTTCTGCAAACAGCTTTTTGGCTATAGACTCTTTTATTACTACCGTACTTGGCCTATCCAGGGCAGTTTCCGGTGAACCTTCAACAAAATCATAGCTAAAGACATCAAAGAAAGTAGAGTCAACTATAAAGCCCCTGGTCTCATAAAACATCCTATCCCTAAAACGAAGCAGGTTCTTTTCTACCTGAGGCGGATTAACTACCCTCACCGCATTTTCGATTTCGGGCAGCTCTTCCTTCATCGCCCATACGATTGGTGGTGAACCTGTAGGCATGCCATCTCCGTCAGAACCGGGAAATACAGTATTTAGCCGGTAAAGGTTCTCCGCATTGTCATGGTGCTTGTCGTGGCTGAACTCATTATTGATGTAAAGGATCAATATCAGCGCACAGCTAATTCCCACTGACAGACCTGCTATATTTAAAAATGAGAAGGTCTTTTCTCTCCAGATATTTCTTAAGGCAATGATAATATGGTTTCGTAACATCTCTTTAAATTCTTTGGGTTCTACTCATTCCTCAATGTCTGCACCGGGTCTAGCATAGCAGCCTTTATGGTTTTATAGCTTACCGTGATAAAGGTCATTCCCAGGGTAATGACGAAAGTGATAATGAAAATATCAGGCTGGAGTGTCATCCGATAGGCAAAGCCTTCCAACCAGTAATTGCCGGCGTACCATATCAAGGGGATGGCTATAAAGTTGGAGGCTATCACCAATACAAGAAATTCTTTTGACAGCATACCTGCAATATTCCAGACACCTGCACCAAGTACTTTTCTCACACCTATTTCCTTGGTTTTGGAAATAATCATAAAAGAGATCAGCCCCAAAAGGCCAATTCCGGCAATAACAATGGTGAGCACAGCAAAAATGACCAAAACCTTCATAAGCCTTTGCTCAGCCCGATACTGTCTGTCAAACTCCTGGTCAAGGAAGAAATATTCGAAATTGTCGCCCGGAAAATGATTGCTCCAGCTATTTTTAATATCCGACACCATATCAGCAGTGTTTCCGGTATTAAAATATATGGCAAAGTACCTGCTTGCATCAGGGTTATAATCCATCACCTTAGGAGATATTTTGGTTTGAAGGCCAAGTCCGTGATAGTCTTTCACCACACCAATTACTGTTCCCTCAGGATACCCCGAGGGTGAAGTGATGCGTTTGCCTATGGCTTTATCGGGCGTTTCCCATCGCATTTCCTTCACAGCAGTCTCATTAATGATCACTCCTTCATCAAGCTCTGCCTTGCTGTCTTTACTGAAATTCCTGCCAGCAATCAGTTCCAACCTAAGGGTTGAAATATAATCCTCATCGATGGACATATATTCGGTCACCACATTTTCTCCTTCCGGAAACCCTTCCGGAAAAGCAACCTGCCCTGCCCAACCGGGCTTGCCCGGAAGTGCGTTGGCATAGGTAACCTGCTCTACAAAAGCATTTGAGCTAACGGAATGCTTAAATGACTCAAAAGTGTTCGCAGATGAAGCCTGGGTGCCATCTACTACCAGCACTTGTTCTTTGTTGAATCCCAGATCCTGATCCTGCATATAATCTAATTGACGCAGCACGATCAAAGTGCCTAATACCAGCCCTGCTGAAATTACGAATTGGAAAACCACAAGCATTCGCCTAAGCCTCACTCCTTTCCTGCCTGTTTGAAGTTTGCCTTTCAATACCTGGGCAGGCTTATAACCAGACATCACCCAGGCAGGGTAATAGCCTGACAATATTGAAACCGTCAGCACCAATACCAGCATGCACAAAAGATTAGCTGCACTAAAAAAGTCGGAGAAATCATATGACTTTGACATTAGACTGTTAAAAAGTGGCAGAGCCATATCTGCAATCAACATGGCCAGCAAAAAGGCACCAACCGTAAGGATAAATGACTCACTCAGAAACTGCCAGAACACTAACGACCGGGATGATCCCACAACCTTTCTCAATCCCACTTCTTTGGCCCTGTAAACAGCACGTGCAGTAGTCAGATTTACGAAGTTGGTGCAAGCCAGCAATATCACAAATATGGCAATGGCAGCAACCAGGTAAACCTGCGAAATGGAACCTTGGGGGCCAAAACCGTTTGGAACCTCAGACTTTAGGTAGACATCGTTTAACGGTTCGAGTTCAACATATAGTATCATCCCCATTTTCTGCAGCCACTCCCCCACATTGTCCATATAAATATTGCGCACCTTGGCGCTAAGAGATGCAAAATTAGCACCCTCCTTTAGCAGCACATAGTTATGCACATTGATGTTGCCCCAGCCACCACTATAAGTAAAGTTAGGATTGAGCTTCTCATAAGTAGAAAAGGATAGCAACATATCAAACTGAATATGTGACTGGGAGGGCACATCGGCGACCACGCCGGTAACAACAAAGTCGATACTATCTCCTATCGTAAGTACTTTGCCTACCACGTTTTCAGTATCAAAGTACCTGTTGCGTGTACTTTCCGTAATTACCACTGAGTATGGCGCCTCCAGTGCACGTTCCGGACTGCCCTGAATCATTTCGAAAGAAAAAACCCTGAAAAACTCCTCACTGGCAAAATGCATATTTTCATCATACTTTTTCCCATTGTGATTTACCTGTAATGCGTAGGCATTTCTGGTGTAAACCACTGCCTCCACCTCAGGAAATTCGGTTCTCAACTTATGTCCAATCGCCCAACCGTTCTGATCCATACTTTTCTCTCCCATATGCGTTACCACACGATAGATGTTATTCCTCTTGCTATGGAACTTGTCAAAAGAGAGTTCATCCATAACGAATATCAGGATCAAAATCCCAATACTCAGGCCCATCACCATGCCGGCAAGATTAATTGCTGTATAGGTTTTGAATCTTAACAGGTTTCGGACGGCTATTTTCAGGTAATTCTTTATCATGATTTAGTTTTTTAATTCGACAGCAACTTTTTATTCCTATTCGTCTTTTAGCACGTGAACAGGGTTAGTTCTGGCCGCCCTAATAGATTGATAACTAATCGTGACCCAGCCTATGAAGATTGATATGCAACCGGCCAGCAGGTAGGTGCCAACTCCGGGTGTTATCCGGTAGGCAAAAGTTTCCAGCCACAAGTTCATGCCGTAAATACTTATCGGCACAGAGAGTACAAAAGCTATAATGATCAACTTGGAAAGGTCTCCGGAAACCATAAAAAGGATGTCCTTCACCTCAGCTCCCAGTGCCTTGCGCACACCGATTTCTTTAAACCTTCGCTCTGCAAAAAACATCGATAAAGCATAAAGTCCGAGGCAACTTATGATCACGGAGATCACTGCGAAGTATTTGATCAGGTCAAAAGTATTGCTGTCAGCAGCGTATTGTCTGTCCAGATGGTCTTCCAGGGTAGAATATTCAAAGGGCGTATCAGGTAAGACCTGTTTCCAATCACTCTCCAGAGTTGAAAGCAATTGCTGATAGTTGTCAGTATTAACATCAAGCACAATGTTCGATGTTCTGCTTCCATAAGACAATTGAAATATCATAGGGTAAATCTCATCATGAAGGGACACCTGATGGATATCGTGTACTACTCCAACAATACGATATTGAAACTCCATATCACGAAAGTCGAAATAAAGCATTTCACCAATGGCCTCTTCAGGGGTATAACCCAACCTGTCTGCTGCTGTTTTGTTAAGTATGACTTTGGAAACAACTGTATCTCTTTCAGGGCCGTCGAAATATTTACCTGCAAGTAGCTCAATATCAAAAAGCTGAAAGTAATTGTGCTCAACAGGATTTCTATAGACCCTTACCGCATCGTCCATAGTCTGTCCTTTTTTGTAGACCAAAATATCGGAGAGTATTGGAGAACCGGGCACTGATTCTGCACCTGTAGCATTACTGACCTGAGCGTTTTTAGTAAACTTTTGTTTTAAAACCTGGTAACTGGAGGCAGCCTCATCAGTCGAGAGCGGAATTACTACTTTAGTATTTCTATCAAACCCCAGATCTTTACTTTGAATAAAATCAACCTGCTCTGAAATAACTATTATGGAGCTGATGAGGGCTATGGAGATCACAAACTGAAAAACAACCAATCCTTTCCTGAGCAATGCTGCGGTGCCTTTGTCTTTATTTTTGCCTTTCAGTACCTGGGCAGGTTTAAACGAAGCCAGGTAGAAGGCCGGGTAAAGACCTGCCAGCAAACCTGTAACCACTAAAAACATAAGGAGGTATTTGCCAATAGTCCATAAACTAGCTGACGTCAGGGCTATGGGATCGTTTACCAATTGGTTAAATACGGGCAGAGCCATTTCGGCAAAGAGGATGCTAAACAATAATGAGACGAACACGATGATAAACGACTCTCCTAAAAACTGGAGAATAAGTCCTTTGGAGGTCACTCCCATCACCTTACGGATACCAACTTCCAGCGCCCTGTTTCCAGCCTGGGCCGTTGCCAGATTGATGTAATTGACACACGCCAAAACAAGGATTAACACCCCGATCGTCATTAATACCTGTATAAAAACAAGGCTTTTCCCCTGAACAATGTCCATCTCAAAACCGGTCGATGTATGTACATCTTCAATAGGCTGGAGATGCATTTCCTTTGAAAAGCCAAGCTCTTTCATCTCGGCTCCACCGTTTTTCGTAAATATTTCGTGGATTTTTCCTTCAACAGCGGTAGCATCTGCCCTTGTATCGAGCTCCAGGTAAGTATAAACCAAGTTATTACCAACCCAATTGACATCAAACCGCTTAATGAATGGTTTCCATATTGTATTTTCCATTGAGATCACATAGGTGGGTTTCAAATGAGTGGGATAAGCTTCAGCGTCAAATACTGCCGTAACTTCATAGTCATGAACCCCGGTCAGGCTGTTCAGTTTGATCATCTTACCTACCGGCTCTTCACTACCAAATATCCTTTCAGCAGTCTTCTGTTCCAGCACTATAGCATTATGATGTGGAAATGATTGTGAGGCATTGCCCTTGACAAATTTATACTTCAGTACATCAAAGAAATCAGAATCCGTAACCACGCCTCCTTCAATATAAAAAGCCTCACCTTCATACTTAATAAGATCCTTACTGCCGAAAATAGCCGGGAGCAATACCCTGATCGAATTTTTTATTTCAGGTATTTCCGCATCAATAACAGGAGCGATAGGCACGGAGGATGAGCCCATATCAATTTTTTGTCCGCCTTTTTGAGACATGTGCGAAGTTATCCTCACCAATCTTTTGCCATGATGCTGATCATAGCTGAGTTGCTCCGATGTATAGAGGAATAAAAGCAGACAACAAGCCAGACTTACGGAAAGTCCTAAAATATTTATAGCTGCGAAAAGCTTGTTTCGCATAATATTTCTAAAGGTGATCTTAAGGTAATTTTTTATCATAGCTCCATTGTTTTCAAGAATCAGCTTTCCAACGATTATGCCATATACAAAAAAGCTAAAAAACAGTCATTTACAATGAAAATCATATCACAAAACCGCACAAGTGCCCACTCATAGAACATAAAAGTGCCCACTGATGGACACTTGTTTAAGTATTTTTTATCTTTTGTGATAGATTTGAGGAGAAGTGCGTGGTGGACTATAGGGCATGGCTTATCGCCTGATGGTAAGGTTGAAGGTTGGGAACGGCAAGCTTTACTAGTCCTTAAAGGCTTAGTAAAGCGCACAGGAAAATTCTGATATTTAAAATCTAAGGCTGCTTTACTAAACTTCTGAGAATTTGGTAAAGCTGGATGCTCAGAAGCACGATCGATGAATGGAGAGAAAGCAGGTGTGACTAAAGTTTGGTAAAGCTGGAATGTTCGGGGGCATGGGTTGAAGATCGAGAGGGTGAGCAGGTGTGGCTAAAGCTGGATGGCTACTGGGGAGCGGTCTTCTCCGAATGGTTAGGGCTAGTGGTTAAGAACGGTAAGCTTTATTAGTCCTTAAAGGCTTAGTAAAGCGCGCAGGGAAGCTCTGACAGTTAAAATCCAAGGCTGCTTTACTAAACTTCTGAGAGATTGGCAAAGCTGGATGCTCAGAAGCACGGTTGATAAATGGAGAGAAGGCAGATGGGAGCGAAAGTTTGGTAAAGCTTGAATGTTCAGGAGTACCGCACGAAGATCGAGAGAAGTGAACAGCTGCGTGGCTAGAGCTGGATGGTTACTGGGAGCGGTTTATCGCCTGATGGTAAGGTTGGAGGTTGTGAATGGTCAACTTTACTAATCCTTGGAGGCTTATTAAAGCGCACAAGGAAGTTCTGATATATAAAACCCGGAGGTGCTTTAACTAAACTTCTGAGAGATTGGTAAAGCTGGATGTTAAGAAACATTGATTGATAATTTAAGAGCCTAAAACATCAAATAGAAACTGAAATCCCTATTCACCTAATGATTAAAAAAAATAAAAATGAGAGATTATCACTCAAAGTTTGAGGAGGAAAAATACTATCACATCTATAACAGAGGTAATAACGGAGAGAACATATTTGTGAGTGATGATAACTATAAATATTTTCTTCGGAAATGGGGACAATATATAGCTCCTTTTACTCAGACACTGGCATATTGCCTGATGCCAAACCACTTCCATTTTTTTGTAAAAGTTAATCCTCAGGGATCTGGAAACGAAACTGAGGTTGATATTAATTTAGTACTTGAAAGTCAGTTTAAAAAGCTGTTTAGCAGTTATGCGCTTTCATATAACAAGCAACAAAACCGGCACGGAAGCCTTTTCGAAAAACGTTTTAAAAGGATTCAGGTCAATTCTGATGACTATTTTTCAAAAATCGTTCACTATATACATAACAACCCAATCCATCACCACTTTGTATCTGATTATAATGTTTGGAAATACTCCTCATTTAAGGCAATAACCTCTGACCGGCCGTCTTTACTGTCTAAGGATGAGGCAATTGATTGGTTTGGAGGTAAAGAAGAATTCTCTAAATTCCATGAGGTACAACTTGATTATGGAGAGATAAAGGATTTGATGGTAGATTAATGTGATATAGGATGGTTATTGTGAGCAGTTTTCTCCTAATGGTTAGGTCTGGAGGTTGGGAACGGCAAGCTTTACTAGTCCTTAAAGGACTAGTAAAGCGCGCAAGGAAGTTCTGTTAGTTAAAATCCGGGGTGCTTTACTAAACTTCTGAGAGATTGGTAAAGCTGGATGCTCAGAAGCACGATCGATAAATGGAGAGAAGGCAGATGGGGCGAAAGTTTAGTAAAGCTTGAATGTTCGGGGGTTGAAGATCGAGAGGGTGAGCAGGTGTGGCTAAAGCTGGATGGCTACTGGGGAGCGGTCTTCTCCGAATGGTTAGGGCTAGTGGTTAAGAACGGTAAGCTTTACTAGCCCTTTAAGGACTAGTAAAGCGCGCAGGAAAATTCTGATATTTAAAATCTAGGGGTGCTTTACTAAACTTCTGAGAATTTGGTAAAGCTGGATGCTCAGAAGCACGATTGATGAATGGAGAGAAGGCAGATGGGGCGAAAGTTTGGTAAAGCTTGAATGTTCAGGAGTACCGCACGAAGATCGAGAGAAGTGAACAGCTGTGTGGCTAGAGTTGGATGGCTATTGGGAGCGGTTTATCGCCTGATGGTTAGGTCTGGAGGTTGTGAATGGTCAGCTTTACTAGTCCTTAAAGGCTTAGTAAAGCGCGCAGGGAAATTCTGGCTTTAAGGTACTGGTAAAGAAAATAAGGAACTAAAAATTATGACGAAACAACAAGGGCGCATATTAATTGTTGATGATGATGAGATCATTTTGCTGACGGCGAAAATGTTCCTGGAGCAATATTTCTCGGAGGTAAATACCTTAGGTATTCCGAATAACATACCTGATGAACTACGCAAGCAAACCTATGATGTGGTACTGCTGGATATGAATTTTAAGCAGGGCGAGACCTCCGGAAAAGAAGGTTTGAAATGGCTGAAAGAAATCCTTGAGATAGCACCGGAAACCAGCGTACTACTCATGACAGCATACGGCGAAGTCAATCTGGCTGTGGAGGCAATGAAGGAAGGTGCCGTGGACTTTATTGTTAAACCCTGGCAAAACGAACGGCTTTTGGCTACTGTACAAACTGCTTTAAAGCTATCTGAACAGCAAAAGCAGGTGCGCCATCTCAAGTCGCAGCAGGAGATACTTTCCTCTTCGGCTGATCATCAGGCTGGTGACATTATCGGCAATTCCAAAGCTATAAGAGAGGTATTCACTATTATTAACAAGGTGGCAAAAACCGATGCAGACGTTCTTATTCTTGGTGAGAATGGTACTGGAAAAGAGGTAGCCGCAAGGGCCATCCACCGCCAGTCTAACAGGGCAGACCAGGTGTTTATCAGCGTTGACCTGGGTTCTATTTCTGAGAACCTTTTTGAAAGCGAACTTTTTGGCCATAAAAAAGGTGCCTTTACCGATGCCAAAGAAGACCGGACAGGACGATTCGAAGCAGCATCTGGGGGAACCTTGTTTCTGGATGAAATCGGCAATCTTTCACCGGCACTACAGGCCAAACTACTCACTGTGCTACAAAGCAGAAAGATCATAAAAGTCGGCACAAACCACCCTATAGAAGTTGATGTAAGGGTGATTTGCGCTACCAACAGCAACCTGCATAATATGGTCAACGAGGGTACTTTCAGAGAGGACTTGCTTTACCGCATCAATACTGTTGAATGTACAATCCCACCTTTAAGGAAACGAACCGAAGACATTCCATTACTTACCAAATACTTTTTAGAAATATATTGCAAAAAGTATAACAAGCAAAAGCTCTATATGCCGGAAGGTGTCATCAAAAGACTGCAGAAGTATAACTGGCCAGGCAACATCCGGGAACTGCAACATGCCATAGAGCGGGCAGTGATCATGAGCGATGGCAACGAACTGCAAAGCCGGGACTTTTCCCTTCCCGGAGATGTCCAAAAGGAGGAACAGTTGTTTGAAAACTATAATCTGGAAAATCTTGAGGCCTGGGCAATCAAAAACGCGATCAAAAAGTACAATGGCAACATCAGCCATGCTGCCAAAGAACTGGGGCTCTCTCGGGGTGCCATGTATAGAAGAATGGAAAAATATGGAATATAAATTGGCAAACCGGCAAGAGCTATGAGAAAAAGTTTCAGATACAATGTCATTTTCAGGGTACTGCTTATTACGGCGCTACTGGCTATGCTGATCTACTTCTTCCTTGTCAGCAAAAACTATCTCAGGAGCACATATTTTGCAATATTCCTGATAATAGCTATCGTTGAATTCATTTGGTATGTAGACCGTACCAACAGGGATTTTGCTGCATTTTTACTCGCCCTGCTTCAAAACGATTTTACCACTACTTTCTCAGAAACCGCCAAAGGAAAGTCATTCAACGAGTTACATTCGGCTTTCAATCAGATCACGCAAAAGTTTAAAACTATAAGCTCTGAAAAAGAAGTGCAGCATATTTACCTTGAATCACTCGTCGATCATGTCCGGGTAGGTATACTGAGCTATGATGAACAGGAGAAGATACATCTGATGAATGGCGCACTTAAAAGCCTCCTCCACAAGCCACAATTGCTCTACCTCAAAGGACTTGAGGGAACAGACAAGAAACTGCTTAAGGCCATACGCCATATAAAACCCCGGGAAAACAAGCTGGTTAAAATTAAAATAGCCAACCAGTTGCTGCAGTTGAGCCTCCATGCTTCTGAATTTAAGCTCCACGGACAATACTTTAAACTGGTATCTTTTCAGAATATAAAAAATGAGCTCGATGCCAACGAAATGGATGCATGGCAAAAACTAATCAGGGTGCTGACGCATGAAATTATGAATTCCGTTACACCTATTTCTTCTTTAAGCAGCACCCTATACGAGATTATTGAGAAAGAAAACAGAAACGGGTCACTTGACCAGGATACTATTCAAAAAGTACTGACAGGTTTGGATGCTGTAAAAAGCCGGAGTGCCGGTCTCCAGTCATTTACCGAAGCATACAGGAACCTTACCAGAATACCTCCCCCACACTTTAAAGAAGTACGTGTTAAGGATATGCTGGAAAGGATTGAAACACTTCTTAAACCTGACCTCAGAAACATTGATTTTCAAATAACCTATACGAAAGAAGACATCAAGATAATCGCCGACACTGACCTGCTGGACCAAGTACTCATCAACATCTTAAAAAACGCCCTGGAAGCTTTGGAGGAATCTGAAAATCCACGAATACAGATTGCCATCGATGGCCGTGACAAAGTTAAGATAACGATAGCCGATAATGGGCCGGGTATTGACGAAGATAAGATTGATCAGGTTTTTGTGCCTTTCTTCACAACCAAAAAAGGGGGATCAGGAATAGGCCTGGCTTTATCCAAACAAATCGTGAGGCTGCATAACGGCACTTTGCAGGTAGAATCCGTGCCCGGCCAGGGCACCTCTTTCATTATTGAACTATAACCAATCCCAGGTCCATCTGAAACACATAGGAAAATAAAGCTTGCAAGATGATAATTCAGCAAACCATGTTTTGTAGCTTGCCAGTAAATGCTGCCTGTCAAGCACAGAGGTGAAAAACTAAAGGTCTCCCTAAAATTCTGCCAGCCCTCTAATTCTGCTCTTCCTGCTTTTTCTTTCTGTAATATCTTTTGGCTTTTACTGCACTGCCACAGGCCTGCATATCGCACCAGCGCCTGCTGTTGTTCTTACTTTTATCAAGAAATACCCACCCACAGGCTCCACACTCCTTTACGCGGTTTAGCTTCCCTGACATTAACAGATCATAGGCTGACTTGATAACCGGATATAAAGGTTTTTTCAACTCCTTACCTTCCCAGTAATAGGAAGGCTCCTCGCCTGCACCGACATCAACACTTAATTTTGACAACGCCTCAGATAGCAGCTTATTAAATTTATCCTGCATGTCTCCCATAACCTGCTGCTGACGGATGATAGATATAAAGAGCTTATATAAAACCTCCCGTCCCTCTATGAAAGGCCTTAGAAGCTTATACTCTTTATCATTGTATCGAAGGTACGCTTCCCTTAACTGGTTTATATCCTCCGACGGTAAAGCACCCAGTTTACTGCACCATCTCAATACATCCTCATAGGTGCCTAAGTAATCTTCAGGGTCAGCAACAGTCCATTCATGCACGGTATTGATAAAATCCAGGCAAAGCCAGCCACCATGCAGGCTGATATTGTCGACGCTTCGTTCTTGTGTCATCACAACAAAGATAGCTACTATTGGGAAGAAATATTTATCACCGCCTAAACAGCTTTTGATAGTAATATTAAATTTTCTAATTTTATACCATCAAAACGAACTTTACCAGTAACACCATGATAACCAGAACATGGCACGGCATAGTGCCCACCACTAAAAAGGACAATTATCTCAACTACCTTCAACGTACCGGTCTACATGACTACTCCGGTACAAAGGGCAACCTGGGCCTGCAGGTATTGCAGAGGATTGAAGGCGACATCACCCACTTCTTATTGATAACCTTTTGGGATACAACGGACTCTATCAGAGCCTTTGCCGGAGAACAATATGAAAAGGCAAGGTACTACCCGGAAGACGCCGACTAATCTGCTGGAAATGGAGCCTTTTGTACAGCATTATGAAGTAATGGAAATGAGATGTTCATCACCTGATAAAGACTCATTAAAGCAACCTGCGACAGGATAAGGCATTGCTGCCACTTTTTATGACTTCAACATAGGGGAACTAAATCCGATCCACAATGAAAGAGATTATCAACAAAACCCTGATCCATGCGCTTGATGGCTATAACAGTCACCTCCCGGCCAAAGCTGTGCTGGAAGGCCTGACAGCAAAAATGGCCGGAGCCTCTTTGCCAGGTGCTCCTTATACCATATGGCAGCTCATCGGACACATAAACTTTTGGCAGGTACGCTTTATTGCACACCTCAAAGGTCAAAAGCTGACAGATGTACCCCTGCTAGAAGACGGATGGCCATGTGACAAATCGCCTGCGGATGAGGATGAGCTATGGGCAGCCATCCAGGCCCTGCTTGACGGAATCGAAGAGGCCAGGCAGTTACTTGAAGGCGGCGCAGACCTGAAACATCCGCCCAATTATGACAGCGGTTATGATGTAATCATCTCTATGGCCTCCCACCTTTCCTACCACCTGGGGCAGGTCATGACTCTGAGGAGAATGCTGGGTGATTACCCCCCTCCATCAGGTGGCTATATATGGTAGAGACAGGTGAGTAATACGCTGTTTACTTGAATAGTACAAAATTATTACTATATTTACCAGTTGTTGTACTATAGCTTTGGCAAATAACACTACCATGAATGCCATTTCATTAAAACCTTTTGCCACGCTGAAAAAAAGCAATGACCTAAAGATTGTCGTTGTTTCAGTTCTTTATTACGCATCTGCCCAGTTTGGTTTGTGGCTATCCTTTGGTGAGACCAAAACCATTCCCCTATGGCCTCCGGCAGGCCTGGCCTTAGCGCTGCTTATCATTCTTAAGCACCGAACCTGGCCTGCAATAACGATAGGGTCGCTTATTGCCGTTGCTATGGTGTTTCTCCATCTCGGTATTACTTTTTCATTTTCTGTGGTTATGGCGATGGTCATTATAGCTATAGGAAATACCCTGGAAGCACTTTTTGGCCATTTCCTTATCCGAAAGCTGATCAGGGTCCGCAACCCTTTTTTAAAAACGACACATGTATTTATCTTCCTTTTAGTCGCGTTGCTCATGTGTACATTGGGTTCAGGAATATCCATGCTTAGCATGTGGTCTAACCATATTATTACCTCAGAAGCAACCATCTCTACATTCTCCAGCCTGTGGCTAAGCAATGTGGTCAGTGTACTGATTATCACCCCATTTGTAATTTCATGGACTGCCAATTTTAAGATAGAGATCAACTGGCAGCGTATTGTTGAGGGTATAATTTTCATTGGTGCCCTGGCCCTGATAGTTATGTGCCTTCAATTAGACACTATCTCATCAACCATAGAAAAGTCCGTTCCGTTTTTAATTATGCCTTTCTTGCTTTGGTTAGGTTTCAGGTTTAACCTCCAAACCACCATGACCGGTATATTGATAGCCTCCCTTCTGGCCATATATTTCACCCTTCACAACGAAGGGCCTTTTGTGCTGAACACAGAAGCCAATTCCAGATTGATCCTTCAGGTGTTTATAGGGGTAATCAGTATCTCCACTATCATTCTTTATGCTACGGTGAACGAAAGAACCGTTGCCCAAAAGGCCATAGAGAAGTTCAACGAACAACTGGAAACAAAGGTAAAAGAGCGTACCCAGGAGCTGCATGACGAGATCCAGATGCGTAAAAAAATTGAGGAAAAAACAAGGATTTCAAACAGCAAGTTACGCAAGGCCAATATTGAACTCGACAATTTTGTCTACAGTGTTTCCCACGATTTACGCGCACCTATTGCTTCCGTACTCGGGCTGGTCAACTTGGCGAAAAAGGAAGAAGATATCACCATGATGAAAAAATACCTCGCCATGGTGGCCGAAAGTGCCGAACGTCAGGACACATTTATTAAAGATATACTTGACCTCTCGAGAAACGCAAGGCTTGAAGTAGATAGTGAAAGAATTGAGTTTGAAGAAATGATCAATGAAATTTTTGATCAACTAAAATACAGCTCGGGAGAAAAGCAAATACTAAAGGATATTGACATCAGGCAGGACGTGCCTTTCAGCTCTGATAAAAAACGGCTAAAAGTCATCTTCAACAATCTTATTTCCAACGCCATCAGATACAGTAACCACACTGACCCCTACATTAAAATAGATATTGCTGTGGATAATGTAACGGCAAGGATCAATATTAATGACAATGGCCGAGGCATACCCAAAGACCACCTGAAAAATGTTTTCAAAATGTTTTATCGTGCCACGGATGACAATGCCGGGTCGGGTTTAGGGCTTTATATTGTTAAGGAGACAGTTGACAAGCTCCGGGGTAACGTGGCACTAAATTCGGTTGAGAAAAAAGGTACTACTGTAAACCTGGAAATACCGAACCTGTCAGACAACTAATCGATGTAAGTATTCCGGTCAACAGCGTTGTAGAGCTGCTCCATTTCCCGGATTTTGGAGTCGTAACCATCTATTTCGTGGTAAAAGAAGCAGGTCATCAATGAATCCGTTGCCCTGTTACTTACCCTGAAACGAGACACTGTATTTCCTTCACGCCAAACGAGTTCATAATTTTCAAGTTTTTTGTTAAGCTCATAATATCCGCCATACCGCTGAACAATACTCCCACTGTCGAGTTGCTGCATGCTGTACTCATCGAGAGGTTTAAACCGTGAAAGTCCAAGGGAATCCAACAGAAAGTCAGAGACATCTCCTCTCACTTTGTACCGTAACTTAACCAAAGCCGAATCCATAAAGTAAAAAACAAGCTCCTCCACACTCGAACGCCCGATAGACATGGCAGGGTAATCTACTTTGTAAAAAATCAACCTGTGGTCAAAAAACTCACCGATGTTACGTGCTCCGCCTAAACTGAGGGCAGACATTTTTTCTTTCAACCCTACCTCTTTAAAGTTACCTTGTACCGGGTCATTGTTTTTCTTAAAATTATCCTTAGTGATTTCTAACCTGGCCTCTGTTGGCCGGTATTGGTTGCAGCCTGCTGTAACAAATACCATAATTAAAAGCAAAACTCTGTTCATCTGTCTTTTATTCGGTACATAAACTTGAGCCCTGACCATACCTCATCCACCGCACATATTTTAACATCTACCAGACCTGTATCCAGTCCGATGGCTCTCACTAAACTTTCATCAACTGTTGTGGGTACCTTGGATGCTTTTTTGGGCCACGAAATCCATAGGGTTCCATTCTTCTTCATCCGGCTTTTCAATACGGGGAGCCGACCCTTTAGCTCTTCGATGTCTTTCGTAAAAAAGTGGAGAAAATCGGCCTGCTCGTTTTCATCTGCCAGTTGTACATCTGGTAAATCGTCCAAAAGATTGAAGTAATAATCAGGCTGATTGATCAGCACCAACTTGTACCCTTCTTTTAGACCGAGCTTCTTTACAAGAGGGGTTTGGGAGTATCCGGCCATTGATTTGGGCATATTCTGTCTATTAATATAGCCTTATCAGACCAAATATAAAAGTAAGTAGTAAAAAAGGCCGCTTGAGAGTTACCCCAAGCGGCCTTCGAAGTTTTCATATGGAGAAATTACACACTCCATATGCTGTTAATTATTTTGAATTAAGCTTATCCAAAACCTCCATTACCTCTTTTACGTGGTCTCTGGAAGTGTTAAGAAGCGCCTTTTCTTCATCGTTAAGATCCAGTTCGATAATCTTTTCGATACCATTTTTACCCAGGATAACAGGCACACCAAGGTAGCAGTTATCTATGCCATACTCACCTTCGAGTTTCACACACACAGGGAATACCCTTCTCTGATCTTTTACAATAGCCTCAGCCATTTGAGCAGCAGCAGAACCCGGTGCATACCATGCAGAAGTTCCCATCAGTTTTACCAATTCACCACCACCGGTCTTGGTTCTTTCGATGATCGCATCCAGTTTATCTTTTTCGATAAGCTCTGTTACAGGGATACCACCTACTGTAGTATATCTTGGAAGAGGAACCATAGTATCACCATGACCGCCCATCAGCACTGCCTGAATATCTTTAGGAGAAACATTTAATGCTTCAGCAAGGAAAGCTCTGTAGCGGGCAGTATCCAATATACCGGCCATACCCATTACTTTTGTTCTTGGCAGTTTAGAGCTCAGGTGAGCCTGGTAAGTCATTACATCAAGTGGGTTAGAAACCACAATGATGATAGCCTCGGGAGAGTGCTTGACAACATTATCAGTCACTGACTTTACAATACCCGCATTGGTTTCGATAAGGTCATCACGGGTCATACCAGGTTTTCTCGGAAGACCCGAGGTAATCACAACCACATCAGAACCGGCTGTTTTTGAATAGTCATTTGTTGATCCGACAGTCCTTGTATCATAAAGGTTGATAGGTGCCTTCTGCCAGATATCCAGCGCTTTGCCTTCGGCAACACCTTCTTTAATATCTACAAGTACTACTTCATTGGCAATTTCTCTGTAGGCTAGTACATCAGCACAGGTAGCGCCCACATTACCTGCCCCAACTACGGTTATCTTCATAATTTTTTATATGATTTTGTATAAATGAATTGAATTATCACGGTGGGCAAATTTAATTAATCAATGTGACAAATTAAACTGTTCTTAAACTGTTCACAGTCGGAGCGTCCATAGTTCACGGTTAAGAAATGGAAACCATACCGAAATGACAAAATAATGAACTAAAAAACCATGAACGGAAAACGGAAAATCATCCCCGGTAAACCTGGCTCAGGTTAAAGAAGCCCAAGGAAGACTTGTATGCCTTGAAGAGATTAGAGTTGTATTCGTTATATATTTCGGCGAGTGATTCCAGCATTTTCACCTTAACCTTGGTATTGTTTTCAAATATATCGAAGATGTTGTCCTGGGGTATAACATAGAACTCAGCGGTTTCCGAACTCACAAATGCATTGAGCAGCCTTTTCGCGTCTTTTAAAAGGCAACTTTCGCCTAATGCCACACCGGCCTGTACCCGGGTGAGGCTTTCAAAGTCTTCGTTTACGTCTATATTAAGAGAGACTTCCCCTTTCTTGAGTAAATAAAGTGCATGGCTTGGATCATTTCTAAAGAAAACCACCTCATCCTGCACATATTTTCTCTCATGCATAAAAGGAAGGAAGAGTGACATCTGCTTATAATTCAGATTGGAGAACAACCTGATCTTTGCGAGAAATACGAACATGTTATGCTCCTGGGCCGTGAAAGTTTTTTTGAAGGGATTAATCATTCTGCAACATTACCATATTGAATATCCTTTTTGTGTCCGGGCGAACTTTGAACCGGTCATCTACACGGTGCCCGACTACCCATACCACCTCCCCTGCCGACTCAATAACACATACTCGTTCTTTCAAGTTTAAAGGAATTTTCTCATCTATCATAAAATCACTCACCTTTTTTTTACCTCTCATTCCTAACGGGCAAAAGGTATCTCCTATCTTCCATTTGCGCAGTTTAAGTGGGAAATTCAGCCTGTCAAAATCCAAACTGGCCTCATTTTTCTTCCTTAGCAAATGGTTAACATCATCTGACCGATAACACCTCAATTTAATCACTTTATTGCCGGCATACTCATCATGGGATTCAATATACTCCTCGCCAACCTCCCCTTTCAGAGGACTAATGATCAGGTGGGACCTGTCTATATTAAGCTGGTGACTCGCCGAAAGGAACACTTTACCCGCAAGTCCGTCCAGCCCGCCCAACACCTCCTGTACCTGCTGCCAGTTAAACCCATACGGTTTCAAAAGCTCCTCCACAACTGTCGCAGGCTGCCCGCCTATGGCTTCCTTAGGCACATATACATCTTCACCCTGAAAGGACAAGCCCTCGTTTCTCACCTGATGTACTTTCTGTATCAGCACCTTCTCTGCATCCTCCAGTCGCTGGCGGGTTTGAATGAAAGTAGATATTAATGAAGGGTTTATCTTTTTCAGCACAGGTATTACCTCATGTCGGATCAGGTTCCTGCTGTATTTCGTTGATTCGTTACTACTGTCTTCCCTCCATTGTAAGCGGTTATTTCTGGCGTAACTTAGAATATCATCTTTGGAGGCAAACAGCAAAGGGCGGATCAGATTATTCTGCTTGGGCAGAATACCCCGAACGCCTGAAATACCAGTTCCTTTGGTCAGGTTAAATAATACGGTTTCAAGGCTATCGTCCAAATGATGTGCTGTAGCGATATATTTGATACCATGCTCTGCTACCAAATCGGCAAACCATGCATAGCGCAAATCGCGGGCAGCCATTTGTGTAGAAACACTATGCATTGCGGCATAATTTTTGGTATCAAAAGATCGAACAAAACATGACACATTATTTAACCGGGCCAGTTCCCTCACAAAGGCTTCATCACTGTCGGATTCGATCCCACGAAGTTGGAAGTTGCAGTGGGCAATGGCAAAATTAAAACCAGCATCCTTGAATAGCCTAACCAAAACTATAGAATCCACTCCACCGCTTACTGTCAAAAGGACTTTATCACCTGTATCGCATAAATTATTGGTGGAGATGAAATCTAAAAAATCTTTAACCATCGGTGCACGGGCTTTTTTATTTAATTTTGAGGCTGCTAATGCAAATTGAAGAATGCCTACTGACAAACATATTAATTTTATATGATTAAGCATTCCGGCTGTTTGCTAAAATACCAGGATATAATAAATGAAAATAACACTTAAAATAGCACTAGTTATAGGATTGGCCATACTTTCCGGAAGCACAGGCTTTGCTCAAAAGAAGGTAAAAATGAAGCAGGCCGATAAACTATTTGGTGGTATCAATAAAGAAGGTGAGCGCTTCGACCGGTTCGTTGGTGATGTGATCTTCGAACAAAACGAGACTACTATATATAGCGACTCCGTGCATTTTTATAGCAAAAGAAACTACATGGAAGCTTTTGGCCATGTAAAAATTACTGAGGGCGACTCGGTGGTGATCACTGCAAAAAAGCTGATCTATGAGGGGGATAAAAAGGAAGCCAAACTCCGTGAAAATGTAGTATTTGTAAAAAAGGGCCGGGTTACACTATATACCGATTTCCTTGATTACTACAGAAACCAACAGGAAGCACGGTATTACAATGGAGGAAGGCTTGTAGACAGCACCAATGTACTAACCAGTAAAAAAGGGTACTATCAGGTCAATACCAATATGGCATCATTTAAATCAGATGTGGTGGGCAAAAATCCTGATTACACCCTGATGTCTGATACACTTCAGTATAACACTAAAACCAACATTGTGTACTTCCGGGCACCAACGGAGTTAACAGATGTGGAGGGCAATGTTTTTAACTACGAGGAAGGCCAGTATGATACCAAAATTAAAAAATCTGACCTGAACATCGGGCAAATCGAAACGAGGTCATACTTCCTAGAGGGGGACAACCTGTTCCTCGACGATCTTAGAAAATACTACAGGGCAGTAGGTAATGTGGAGATGATATCCAAAGAGCAGGATATAATAATAACCGGGGACCGAAGTTTCTATCAAAAAGATAAAGGAATAGCCAAAGTCTTTGGCCGGGCACTCATGAAAAAAATAATGGAACAGGATACCATGTACCTGACAGCAGATACATTGGTAGCCATCGAAAGCGACGATCCTTCTAAAAAAAGATTGCTTGCTTACAACAATGTGAAAATTTTCAAATCGGATCTGCAAGGCCGTGCAGATTCCCTGGCTTATGTAACTGCAGACTCTATTATCTATTTCTATAATGATCCCGTGTTATGGTCTTCCGGAAATCAGATGACAGCAGACTCGATCAATGTGGAGATTGCCAACAACTCCATTGACAAGTTAAATATGTCGGTTAATTCCTTCGTCATATCCAAAGATAGTATAAGTAACTTCAACCAGATCAAAGGGCGCACTATGGTGGCTCATTTTAACAAAGGCAACATTCAGAAGGTTGATGTCAATGGAAACGGGGAAAGTCTTTTTTATGCACTGGATGAAACGGAATCATACCTTGTGGGGCTCAATAAAATAATCTGCAGCTATATGTTGATCAAGTTTAAGGAAAACAAGGCAGATAACATTTCATTCTATATTAAACCTGAGGCCTCATTTATACCTCCACATGAAATCCGGGAGCCTCAGAAAAAACTGAAAGATTTTAATTGGCGTGAAGAAGAAAAGCCAGTAAAACAAGAAATGCTGGAAAGTACTATTCTGGCACAACAAAAACCTCAACAAACGATTGAAAAAGCTCCAAGGCAAACATTTGATGAAACCGGAATTTTAAAACCAGATAATAACGATAATGAGTAATTGCCAGATTCAAAAAAAGGTTACCAAAAACGTAAAACTTCGTATCTATTATAAATATTTTTACGTATCTTAAGTAATTACACGGCTACAACGCATTGCTATAAAAATTATTATGTGCTAATATGAAAATATTCCTACCAATGATATTAAGTTTTGTGATGATGTGCTTTGCGCACGCACAAAATTTTGAAGTCATTGATCAGTCTGGCACATTGAAAGGCAGTATCGGAGATGTAATTAAAGTTCCCATTAAAATAAAGAATAACTCCAACCGGCCTATCCAAATAATAGTTAAAAGACTGGAGCAGGTGATCGGGACCAGCCAGTCGAGCTACTTCTGCTGGGGCAGCGAATGTTATGCTGCTGAAACAAACCAGATGCCCCTCTCCAAAAAGCTGGAACCCGGCGAAACCTCTTCGAAATTCAAAACCGTACTTGAAACAGGACTGGTAGCAGGTTTCAGCACCGTAAAATATTTAATATATGACCGTGATAATCCTTCTGATGCCGTAGAATATGAGGTGACGTACACTGTCGAAGACCTGAATAACAAAAAGGCAATTTTCAGTTCTGATGAAGTCCATATCAACGACGTTTATCCAAACCCTGTAGTAGATTTTGCCATCATTGATTACAACCTGCTTCATGAAGATACCCATGCCAAAATTGTCATACACAATGTACTTGGAAGTATTATTGGCGAACATGAACTGGCATATTTGGAAACCAAGCTTAAAATTAACACCGAAGAGTTTAACCCCGGCGTTTATTTTTATACCTTATACATAGACAATGACGGGGTGATGACCAGAAAGCTTGTCGTCAGAAAATAAAACCTCTTAATTAAAACTACCTGTAAAAATCTTTCGTTATATACCCTGATTTTCGGGCAATGTCATTTTATTGCTTATTAACAATTACTAACCTATATTTGCACCCTTATGTTGAAACGGGTATTTTTTAAGCATTTTTTAGCTGCTTTTCTCATCTTTTCTCTGGTCTCTTGCAGCAAGTTCAGAAAAATAGAAAAAAGTGAAGACTGGCGTGTGAAGTACGACGCGGCCTTGAACTACTATGAAAACAAGGACTATTACAGGGCCGGAGCGCTTTTTGAGCAGATTTTACCTATTGTAAGAGGTTTGCCGGAGGGTGAGAAGGTTCAGTTCTATTTTGCTTATACTCAATATCACGAACAATTCTATTTACTGGCTTCGCATCATTTTAAAGTGTTTTATCAGACATACGCCAGAAGTGAGTTTGCCCAGGAGGCTCAGTTTATGCATGCCTATTCTTTATATGCCAACTCTCCGGCCTACAACCTGGATCAAACCAGCAGCATTGAAGCTGTGGTGGCTATGCAGAATTTCCTGAATAAATATCCTGAAAGCAAGTTCAGGGATGATGCCTCAAGAGTAATTAATGAAATACAGGAAAAACTGGAGCGAAAAGGTTACGAAAACGCAAAACAATATTATAAATTAGAACGTCATAAAGCTGCAGTTGTAGCCTTTGAAACTTTCAAAAATGACTTCCCCGATTCGAAATACAATGAGGAGATCGCATTTTTGAAATTCATGGCGCAATACAATCTTGCAACTAAAAGTATACTTTCCAAGCAACTGGAGAGGTACCGTCAGGCAAACGAGTATTATCTGGAGTTTATCGACCTGTATCCGGGTAGTGAATATCTGCGTGACGCTGAAAAAAAATATAATGACAGCCTGGAAAAAGTAACAGAGCTGGCTAAAAGATAAAATAACTTAATAAATATAACTATGGCTATTCAAGCATCTATTGTTACAAGAGATATGGACAAACTTTCGGCTCCAACCGGAAATGTGTATGAAAGTGTAGCAATCATTTCAAAAAGAGCAAGGCAAATAGCAGTAAACGTAAAAGAAGAGTTAAACTCCAAATTAGCCGAGTTTGCGTCTACTGTGGATAATCTTGAAGAGATTTTTGAAAACAGAGAGCAGATAGAGATCTCTAAGTTTTATGAAAGAATGCCAAAAGCGACCAATGTAGCTATCGAAGAGTTCGCCGAAGGAAAAGTTCTGTTCAGACGCAGAGAAGAGGAAGAAGGCGGCTTGCAACTTTAATCTGCTTCGGCATGCTCCAGGGGAAAAAAATTATATTGGGAGTATGTGGTAGCATTGCTGCTTATAAATCCGCTTTTCTGGTAAGATTACTAGTCAAAGAAGGTGCAGAGGTAAAAGTTATTATGACTGCCTCTGCATCTGACTTTATAACTCCTCTTACATTATCCACCTTATCAAAACATCCGGTTTATTCCCGTTTTATTAAAGACGATACCGGTCAATGGAATAATCATGTTGATCTGGGGCTTTGGGCCGACTTGATGGTAATAGCCCCGGCAAGTGCAAACACGCTGGCAAAAATGGCTCATGGCCTGTGTGACAATTTGTTGCTGGCCACTTATCTTTCTGCAAAATGCCCCGTATATGTAGCGCCTGCCATGGACCTGGATATGTATACACACCCCTCTACTCTGGGCAACCTTTCAATCCTTCGAGGATACGGCAACACAGTAGTAGATGCCGGACATGGCGAACTAGCCAGTGGCCTGGTAGGTCAGGGACGTATGGCCGAGCCTGAGGAAATTTTGAAGGAGATAAAGAGATTCTTCAATAAAAAAAAAGCACTGGCAGGTAAAAAAGTTCTGATAACCGCCGGCCCAACCTATGAAGCCATAGACCCGGTCAGGTTTATTGGCAACCATTCCAGTGGTAAAATGGGTTATGCACTGGCACATCATATGGCACTAAATGGCGCACAGGTTATATTGGTTAGTGGTCCTTCTCAACAATCTGTTAACCATGAAAACATTGAATTAGTTAAGGTCACTTCTGCACAGGAAATGTATGATACATGCGTGCGATACTTCCCCGATACAGACATTGCTGTGCTCTCCGCCGCGGTTGCCGATTATAAACCTGCACACACCGCCGATCAAAAGATCAAGAAAAAAACCAACTCATTAACATTGGAGTTGGTAAAGACGCAAGACATTGCAGCTTCACTGGGAAAATTGAAAAAAAATGGGCAGTTTACTGTAGGTTTTGCTTTGGAAACAGAAAACGAGCTGGACAACGCCCAAAACAAGATAAAGTCGAAGAACTTTGACCTTATCGTGTTAAATTCGCTCAATGATAAAGGTGCCGGATTTGGACATGACACCAACAAAATATCTATTATTGATAAACAAAATAATGTCCGCAATTTCGAGTTAAAAAGTAAAGCTGATGTAGCTAAAGACATTATTAACACAATTATAGAGGTAATACATGCGTAAATTAACCTTTACCGTACTATTTGTTTTCTCGCTTCTTCACTCAAAGGCCCAGGAACTCAACTGCAGGGTAACGATTAATGCAGACCAGGTTCAGTCATCTGACCGAAGAGTGTTTGAAGACATGGAAAATGCCTTCTCCCAGTTTTTGAACAATCAAAAATGGACAGATGACCAGTTCGAAAGCTTCGAGAGGATTAAATGCAACCTGATCATTACCTTGCAAGACCCAAAGAGTATTGGAAACTATGAGGCCACCGTACAAGTACAATCTGCTCGACCAGTCTATAACTCCAACTACGAATCCATACTTGTTAACTTTGCAGATCGGGACTGGCAGTTTGAATATGTGGAATCGCAGCCGCTGAATTTCAACCTTAATACTTTTAATTCAAACCTGACATCGATGTTGGCATTTTATGCTTATCTGATCTTAGGCATGGACTATGATTCGTTCAGTGAAATGGGCGGCTCTCCTTACTTTCAGAGAGCCCTGACCGTGGTAAACAATGCACAACAGGCCAATCGTCCGGGATGGAATGCTTTGGGAAACACCAGAAACCGTTACTGGCTGATAGAAAACCTCACCAATCAGCAGATGCAGGATATCCGCAAAGGCCTTTATAAATATCACAGGCTGGCCTTAGATACTTATGAGCAAGACAGGGACAAGAGCCGACAGCAAATACTTGAGGTATTGAAGAGTATCAAAAAGATAAGGGACATATACCCCAGTTCAATACTTATTATTAGTTTTCTGGATGCCAAATCAGATGAGCTGATCAACTTATTTTCGGAAGGCAATATCCAGGTAAGAAGAGAGGCTTTTGACATTCTTTCTACCATTGACCCTTCAAAAAGAAGTGAATACGAAAAAATAATAAAGTAATCGTGGCTAAACGTCAGTTAAGAATCTCCACTCATAACATACCTCAAAAGTGGCCGGAAATTTCGGGTAAAAAAGCTAATATTGTGCTTGGTAACGGGAGTGTTCTCATGGTAACACTTCTCAACCTGCAGGGCGACAGTCTGGAAGTTAAAAACATGAGACTTACCAAACAGGTTGTAGCACTGGACGGAATTTCTGAAATCATCATAGATTATTAAATCAGGATGCTAAAACATCTTCTAATCAAGAATTATGCGCTAATCCAACACCTGGAAATCACTCCATCAGCTAACCTGAATATCATCACAGGAGAAACGGGTGCGGGTAAGTCTATTATGCTTGGAGCAGTCGGATTACTGCTCGGTAACCGCGCCGACACCAAAACGCTGTTTGATGAAGAAAGCAAATGTATCATAGAAGGTCAGTTTGATGTTAGAAACTACAATCTGCAAAAGGCTTTTGATGAAGAAGAACTTGATTATGCAGAGGTATCTATTTTCAGAAGAGAAATAAGCCCCACCGGTAAGTCGCGTGCTTTTATAAATGATACGCCTGTAACATTAGATATACTCAAAAGGCTTGGCACCCGACTGATGGATGTGCATTCGCAACATGAGACGCTGAACCTCGGCAAACAAAATTACCAACTTGCTTTTGTGGATGCCTTCGCCGGCACTACCTCCCTGAGGCATGCATACAAAAAGGATTATGATGCTTATAAAAAAGCTCAGAAACACCTGGAGAAGCTCAAAGCCGAAAATGCGGAGATAAGCAAGGAAGCTGATTACAATACTTTCCTGCTTAATGAACTGGTAAAGGCTGACCTGAAAGCTGACGAACAGGCAGAACTTGAAGCATCCCTTGAAGTAATGGAGCATGCTGAGGAAATAAAAACAAAACTCAACGGCTCACTGGATGTCCTCTCCAACAGTGAATTCTCAGCCATTGACAGTTTACAACAGGCTAAGGTTTTCCTTGGTCAGTTGAGCAAGTATGGCAAAGGCTATTCATCACTTTTTGAACGTCTGGAAAGTTCCTTCATAGAGCTTCAGGATATCATCAGGGAGCTGGAAAAAGAGGAAGAACAGGTTGAGTTCAACCCCGAACAAACCCAGTTGATTCAGGAGCGGCTCAGCATGATCTATCAGCTTCAGCAGAAGCACCATGCAGGCTCTGTCGAAGAATTGATCAGCATACGGGAAGATCTTACCCTCAAAACTGACCGCTTCAACAGTATGGATGCAGAGATACAAAAGGCTGAGGCAGAAGTGGCTAAGTTAAAGGACGCTGCGGAGAAAAAGGCACTGGAGCTAAGTCAGAAACGTAATGCCGTATTCGTCAAACTTGAAAAAGATCTAGGCGAACTTCTGGCCCAGGTAGGCATACCGGATGCCACCGTAAAGATCACCAGCACCAAAAGTGAACTGACTGATAAAGGAATTGACCTGATCAACATTCTTTTCAGTGCTAATAAAGGTATAGCACCTCAGGAGCTTTCCAAAGTAGCTTCCGGCGGTGAGTTTTCAAGGTTTATGTTCTGTGTAAAGTACATACTGGCTCAAAAGATATCTCTGCCAACTATCATTTTCGACGAAATAGATACTGGTGTTTCCGGAGAAATCGCCCTGAAACTGGGTTCAATGATGAAGCGCATGGCACAGAACCATCAGCTTATTACGATCAGCCATCTGCCTCAGGTTGCTGCTAAAGGGGACAAACATTATTTCGTTTATAAGGACAGCTCATCAATAAAGGCAGAAAGTAAGATCAAAGCATTAGAAGAGCAGGAACGAGTCGAGGAAATAGCTAAAATGATCGGAGGAGATAAACCTTCAAGCGTTGCTTTTGAAAGTGCAAAGGAACTTATCAGCTCTAATTAATTTTTGTATATTTATTCCTTATGCAGGAAAAAGTCCCCGATATTATCGAAGGGTTCACCCATACGGAGTATCTCACGGTATTCAGTGCCATTATCTTTGGCTATGTGGGTGCAGAATATTTTCAGGGATGGGGTTCTATTATCAAAAATCGTAACCATATCCGTATTTATTGGCAGCACCTTCTATGGACTATTTTTGCCTTCATCATGTTTATTCAGAACTGGTGGGGTATATGGCCCAGAACAGCTGCCATTAACGAAAGCATATTCTTCTTCATTTATTCGCTGATCCCCATTTTCCTTTTCTACCTGATCAGTGTTATCCTCTTTCCTGATTTTAAAAAGAACGAAGAAGTGGACCTGAAAGAATACTTCTATAAGAATACCAGGTGGCTCTTCTCACTATTTGCAGTATATTTTATACTAACCATTATCAGCTCCTTTGTTTACAATGACATAGGGAATGTCTTCATTCAGAACGTCATTCGCTCTGGTGGTGTGATGTTGGCTGCAACTGCGGCATATTTTAATAGGAAGGTATGGTTACATGCCATATTTCTTGCCCTCGGCTATTTTATGCTGATACAGTTTTTTCTGGCATTGCCTACCTAAAAGAAAACAAGGCGCCAGGCAACTCTCTGGCTTCAATATCAATGACTTAAGTACATTCCATGGTTATGGAAAGTATCCGCCTTTTGCGCAAAACCATTTTTATAGTTAATTATGTCTTCTAAACCTGCTAAAAAATGAAAAGGCTTAATTGGCTATTAATTCTTCTCGGCCCCCTTATTTTCATTATTGTCTTACACTTTCAAGATTCTCAATACCTTACTCCTGAAATCTGGCGTGTTTTGGCCCTGACGGCCTGGATGGTCACCTGGTGGATAACGGAAGCGGTACCTATCCCTGTAACCGCCCTTCTTCCTATGATCATGCTGCCGCTGCTCCAGATCTTTAAAATTGCCGAGGCCACGGCTCCATATGCCAGCCCGATCATTTTCCTTTTTATGGGAGGTTTTATGATAGCCATTGCGCTGGAAAAGCACAACCTGCATTTACGTATAGCACTCAATCTCATCAAAATAACCGGCACCAGTGGCAACGGCATTATCCTTGGGTTCATGCTTTCCACGGCTTTGCTGAGCATGTGGATAAGCAATACAGCCACTGCAGTAATGATGCTGCCTGTTGCTACTTCTGTGATCAGCCTTCTTCTGGAGGGCATCAACCCTGATAAGGCTCACAAAAATTTTGCACTCAGTCTCATGCTCAGTATTGCTTATGCAGCCAATATTGGTGGAACAATAACCCTGATAGGTACTCCTCCGAATATTGTAATGGCAGGATACCTGAGGCAAATGCTTGGCTACGAAATGCAATTCAGCCAATGGCTGCTGATGGGCATACCTACGGGATTTTTGCTGTTATTAACTTGTTATTTCCTGCTTACCAGGGTGTTGTTTCCTAACCGGATGAAAAATATTGAAGGTTCCGAGCAGGTGATCATGAATAAGCTACATCAACTTGGTGCTGTTTCCAGGGAGGAAATGCTGGTGATGGGCATATTTGCTATAACTGCCATAGGCTGGATATTCAAATCGCAAATGAACCAGATTATAGGAAGTAACCTTCTTTCAGACACCACTATTGCTATGGCCGGTGGGGCACTTATGTTCATCGTTCCGGTCAATTTTAGCCGATCGAGCTCACTGCTGCAATGGGAAGATACCACAAAACTCCCATTGGGGATACTGATCCTGTTCGGAGGGGGTATGTGCCTTGCCAAAAGCCTTGAGGAGGTTGGGATTATCCAACTTATTGGCAATGCAGTAAGCGATTATCATGGCACAAGCCTGTTGGCACTTACTCTTGTAGTAACAGCAATTGTGTTGCTCATGACTGAGTTAATGAGTAACGTAGCTTTGGTCGCTATTTTTATTCCCGTGGTAATTGGTGTAGCCAATGGTTTGGATGTCAACCCTCTGATATTGGTGATCCCGGCTACACTGGCTTCGAGCTGTGCCTTTATGATGCCTATTTCCACACCTCCAAATGCTATCGTTTTTGCAAGCGGTCATATCCGTATGCGGGATATGATGAAAGCGGGGATCTGGCTAAACATTGTGGCCATCATCATACTGACAATGGCCACAAATTGGTTGGTAAACCTGATATTTATCTAGTCAGCCCCTCTTCACGGGCCTTTTTCTCTTCAATGATGTACGATAACCCCAGACCTATACCTCCAAATATGAAGAGCATGGAGAAATAGCTGAGTTCATTCATGTTGGTATTGGCATCTATAAAATACCCCACAATGAACCCCAGGCCTATCCCGATCAACAGCAGGGAGAACCTGAGCGGCCCGCTGGTATTTGCCCTGGATTTAGGCAGGTCTCCCGGAGACATTCCCTTTTCAATCATTGCGAGACGTTCTACATTGGTATATCTTCTTAAGTAAATGATCATAATTACCACACCTATGATGGCTATGATCGGAATAAAAATTGCAATAAATTCGATTTCCATTTTTTTGACCTTTTGTTAAACATTTGCCCCTTTGACGCGCCGGCTCCGATGCAGGTTACAACAATAAAAAAAAAAATTTGTCTATTAGCTCAACCCCACTCTATGACACATTAAAATGCACGGATCCTTTTCAAGAGATACCCGCAGGGAAGTAATGACGGGCGTGTTGCAAGATCCGTTACAGCCTAACATCTACCAAGTCATTCCACACGCAGCACAACGGAGATCAGGAATCCTCTTATTAGGTTTGCTGCAGAAATTTCGGTACTGCCTCTATCAGGGGATACTGAATATTTTCCATGAAGTTTGACGCCACAATTAAAGATTGTGCCTGCGAATGCCGTAGAGTCCTCTTCGAGAGACTCTACTGGGCGGTAAGACCCTAATGGGAAGTAGCTGCGGCTGAGAAGAGTTAAAACCAGCTGGCCTACTGTCACATTGAGGGACTACAAGGTGTTTAAGCATCCTGAAAAGAAACACCCGGAATTATTTGAAAGCACGGAACATCCTCCATTCTAATTTTTTCAAACTTTTGGAAGTTTAGTAAAGTTGCGATTCAGCTCTGTTAGCAGCTATTTTAAAGTTGAATTACCCATCAGAAAAGTAAATGTACAAATGTAGTTTAGCGCCTTAACAGCATTGAGGAGGAAGTTAGTAGTACACATCAGCCTGTTAGTGGAATTGCTTTAACAGGTATGCTTTTAGCTGAGGTTCAGATATCTTCTCCACTACTCAGTGAAAATTCAGGATGACAATGGGCCTGCCACGTATCCATTGAAAAAATTTAAAAATAGCTGTAACTTAAGTTGATTAACCTGCGTCAAAGCGGCGTGAAGAATTTGGATGATCTCATCATAATAGACAAGGTGCTGGGAGGCAAACGTGAACTCTATAATCAGCTTATAGAGAAGCATAAGAACTATGCTTTTACTATTGCCCTGAACATCCTGAACAACCGGGAAGATGCCGAGGAGGTCGCTCATGATAGTTTCATCAAAGCTTATCAAAACCTTGCCGGCTTTAACCGACAATCAAAATTCTCCACCTGGCTTTACAGGATAGTCTTTAATACGGCCATTACCTGTAAGAGAAAACAAAAAATAAAGAAAGAAAGCCTGGATACGGTGAAGTATACCTACTATGACAGCTCTGCTCCCGAGGTGGAGCTGCAGGATCAAAAAAGGTTTATTAAACAGGCGCTGGGAAAGCTCCCGGAAATAGATCGAAGTATACTTACGCTGTTTTATTTAAAAGATTTTTCGCTTGACGAAATCGCAGAAATAACCAATATGAGTTTTAATACGGCTAAAGTGAGGCTGCACAGGGCCCGAAAAAAATTAGCCGACGAAATGAAAACAATATTAAAGGAAGAGGCATTAAATTTATAGTTATGGAAAAGCCATTAAAAATAACAGACGAGCTGCTGCTGGATTATATAGACGGGTTATTGAGCAGAGAAGAAGCTGCCAGGGTCGAAAAGGCATGTGATCAGCCTCAGGTTGCTTCCCGGCTGGAGGAGCTCAAAAAGACCGACCAGCTACTGCTAATGACTGCGGCTCTGCAAACACCTTCAAAGAATTTCAGCAGTAAGGTAATGGCCAACCTGGATAAGCCCATAGCCAAAAGCGTAACTTATTCCAGAAAAAACGGGTTGATCATTCTTATCCTGGCTCTGCTAACCGTAATCGCCGGTTCATTGTACATGACAGAGAGCATGCTTAGTCTGGATATGTTTGATGCTGTCGACCTGCCTCAGATAGGGAACCTAATGGAAATGCCGGATGTTCAGCTTCCTGATAGTGTTAATTTAAAGATCATTACGGACGGGCTGCTGTTTACAGTATTGATACTTGCCCTGCTTCTGCTGGATAAGGTTGTTCTCAGACCATTTTTCAAAGGTAGAAGAACTGAAATGCAATATTGATTGAAATTCTGAGCAAAAACTAAAAAGGCTGCCCTTCAACAAGGCAGCCTTTATTTTTATCATCAGGAGAGTTCCCTATTAATACCTGTAGTAATCAGGTTTAAAAGGACCTTCTACGGTAACTCCGATGTATTTCGCCTGGTCTTCGCTAAGCTCTTCCAGCTCAACACCAATTTTTTGAAGGTGGAGTCTGGCTACTTTCTCATCCAGATGCTTTGGCAAAGTGTAAACTTTGTTTTCGTAATTCTCAGTATTGTTCCAGAGTTCAATCTGAGCCAATGTCTGGTTAGTAAATGAGTTAGACATTACGAAGGAAGGGTGACCGGTAGCACATCCAAGGTTTACTAATCTTCCTTCAGCCAAAAGAATTATATCATTACCATTTGATAATCTGTATTTGTCAACCTGAGGCTTGATCTCATCTTTTTCAGCATTTTTGTTCAACCAGGCAACATCAATCTCGTTATCGAAGTGGCCAATGTTACAAACGATGGTTTTATCTTTCATACTTTCAAAGTGACGTCCCACGATGATGTCTTTGTTACCTGTGGCGGTAACTACAATATCAGCTTCTTTCACCGCGTCATCCATTCTCTTCACTTCAAAACCGTCCATGGCAGCCTGAAGTGCACAGATAGGGTCAATTTCAGTAACGATAACCCTGGCCCCTGCTCCTCTCAATGAAGCAGCAGAACCTTTACCAACATCACCATAACCACCTACAACAGCTACTTTTCCGGCCATCATCACATCGGTTGCTCTTCTGATAGCATCTACGAGTGATTCTTTACAACCATACTTGTTATCAAATTTAGACTTGGTTACCGAGTCGTTCACATTGATAGCCGGCATAACCAAAGTACCGTTCTTCTCTCTTTCGATAAGTCTGTGAACTCCGGTGGTTGTTTCTTCAGAAAGCCCTTTGATACCCTGAACGTATTGAGGGTATTTATCAAAAACCATATTGGTAAGGTCACCACCATCATCCAATATCATATTGAGAGGCTGACCATCAGGAAAAATAAGGGTCTGCTCAATACACCAGTCAAATTCCTCAGCGTTCATTCCTTTCCATGCATAAACAGGAATACCTGCGGCCGCAATGGCAGCAGCAGCATGATCCTGAGTAGAGAATATGTTGCATGAAGACCAGGTAACGTCGGCACCAAGGTCCACCAAAGTCTCTATTAAAACTGCGGTCTGGATAGTCATATGCAAACAGCCTGCAATTCTGGCTCCTTTCAGAGGTTTCTCTTTTCCGTACTCTTCACGAAGTGCCATCAGTCCGGGCATTTCCGCCTCTGCAAGTTCAATTTCCTTACGGCCCCATGCTGCCAAAGAAATATCTTTGACCTTGTATTTTAATTTTTCCTCGATCATTATATTAGGTGTTTTATTTCTGTTTTACCAAATACAAAGGTACGATAAAGGTTCCAAAAGGACAATTTCGTAAAGGTCTAAGAAAGGCGATGCATTTCAGTTTAACAGCATACAAATAGTAACATTCTCACCCTCTTCGCATTAATCTCAAAAGCCACCCCGTTATTTTAACATATGATTAAACATCATAACACTTAGGTAACGGCGATTGTTACCTTTTAAGCCAATTCATCTAAGGTTACGGTAAGTGCCGTGCCTTCATTATCGTTTATAACAAGTTACCACTATGTACGATAGCGAATCAGTCCTCCTTATTAGCATTTTCATTATTGGTTTCACTGCCATTGCGTTCGAGCACAATCTCCAGGTCAACAAGAGCTGGATAGCCCTTTTCACCGGGTCCATCATGTGGATAGTTGTAGCTATTGGTGAAGACGAGGATCTGCTTAGGGAAGCCATGCTACATGAGTCTGCCGAAATATTTGCCCTCATTGTATTCCTTATGGGGGCCATGACGCTCGTAGAAATGATGGCACATTTCCGTTTTTTCACCTGGGTAGAATCCAAGTTGCTGATATTAAAAATATCTGACAGGCAGCTCTTCTGGCTGATGGGGCTTACTACTTTTATAGCATCGGCACTGTTGGATAACCTCACCAGCACACTGATCATGATCCAGATCGGCCGGCACCTTTATATCAGGAAACGGAACTTTGTGGTATATGTTATTAATATTGTGATTGCAGCCAATGCCGGGGGTGCCATGTCGCCGGTCGGAGATGTAACTACTATTATGCTATGGCTGGCCAGTAAGTTTACTGCCTGGCAAATTCTTTTTTATGGATTCATACCCTCAGTTATAGCATGGATAGTACCGCAGGCTATGTTAACTTTAAAAATAACCAATGAGGACCGCAAAAGCAGGGAAACTGAAGAAGTACTGCCCCTGCAGTGGAGTATTATATTTATTGGCCTTTTCACCTTTGGGTTTGCAGTGGTTGTTAACCTATTCCACCTTCCCCCTTTTATAGGTATTTTGCTTGGCCTTGGAGCCTGCGCAATTGTAATTGACTACCGCCTGAAAAAAGGAACACTTAAGAAAAGGGCGGGCCACATAGTAAACATCATCAAAACCATAGATATGGCCACCCTTAACTTCTTCATTGGTATACTGCTGGCAGTAGGCGCGCTCAACTACCACGGTGTATTGCGGGACGTTGCACTGTTAATTTTCGGAGATAACCCGGCCGCAAACCCTATGGCAATTATTATCGGACATACTTCACTGGGTCTGCTATCTGCTGTTGTGGATAATGTGCCGCTAACCGCTGCGGTTATTAAGATGCTTCCCGAAGGCATCACATTTACTTATTGGGTTTTATTAGCCATTACTGCCGGTACGGGAGGCAGCATACTCATTATCGGATCGGCTGCAGGAGTAGCGGCTATGGGCCAGGTAAAAGAGCTGACCATTGTCAGGTATGTGAAATTAGGCACATTACCCGCTTTCATAGGATATATGGCCTCAGTTGCATCGTGGTATTTGCTGTTTGGAGTTCATCTTTAACACTATATTTCATCAAATGCAATTATCACTATCACACATTTTTTTCAAAAAATCTTTATATTGGTGCGAGATAAATGGGAATTATATTTAAAAAATGATTCCTGATTTAAAATTTACAACAAACTAAACCAATGAACACATCTCCATCTTTTTATCATTCAGCCCTTGGAAAGACGGCTAATAAAATGAATGTAGGCTATTGGCCGAAAGTGCTGGAAGCTTATGACAACGGAAACTTTAAGGAAGCAATTACAGGTATCCTGAAATATATAGATCCTGACCTGGCCGGCAAAACAGGAAATGCCGATCAAACGGAATTTAATATTCCTCATGGGTCTGTTGTCGTAAATATTAAAATACAAAATGACCGGCTTCATGTCGAGGCACCTTTCATTAAACTTCAAAATGGCCCGGCAGTTCCCTTACTGCGTCAGGTGGCGGAGTTGAACTTCCACCCGCTTATGATGACAAGGATTATTCTGGACAACGACGATCAGCTTACCTTTCATTTTAGTTCGCCTCTTGGCATGTGTGAACCTTATAAAGTATATGATGCGCTTCGGGAGATCTGTGTCAATGCTGATAAATATGATGATCTGTTTATTGAGAAATTTCAGGCTGCCCGAATGCGGGAGCCTCAGATACAGCGATTTACCACCGATCAGTTAGATAAAACATGGCAGACCATCCAGGAGTATATCAAGGAGGCTGAAGACTATATTACCTACTTTGAAGGAAAGCGTTGGGATGCATTCCTTTATGATGTATTTCAAATACTGCTTATGAAAATTGATTTCTATGTCTCTCCTCAAGGTTACCTGAGGACTGAGCTTGAAAATGCCATCGCCGATCTGATGGGTCGCGACCCATACCCTGATCGTATCCACAGGGCCAAGACATTCCTCCAGAAACTTAAAAATTATGACAAGGACGAGTTCCTGGGCGATATTTATGTTATAGAGACGTTTGTGCCTTATAAATATACGTTTAACCTGCAAACGACAAGAAATAACTTTAAAAGAGGCTATGAAACTGCGCAGGACGAAATTAAGAAAGCGGACTACCTTGGCGCCACACTCACCCTTCTTAAAGATTTTTATAGTCTTTTCTATTACAATATGGTAGACGAGACGCCTAAAAACCTGATCACTTCTGCTTTGGAAAGGGCCGGAGGAACCTCATGGAATGATGCAGCTGCCATTTTAATGGAGGCTATGGAAACCATTATGAATGAGCAAAAGTATAATGCCCTTGCCGGAACTGATTCCGTGGCAACAGCCAGCTAATTGTCAAACCATTATTTAGATAACCATGAGTATAGAAAATATAAAATCAAACGTATATAAAATAATTACCTCCAAAGGAAGCGGAACGGGTTTCATATTGAAGGATAGAAATATATGGGTAACTAACTATCATGTTATAGCCGGAAACAGGCAGGTTACACTAGAAGACCACAAAATGAACCGCTATCTGGCCGATGTGATCTTCATTAACCCTGATGTTGACATCGCTTTTCTGGTGTCCGGACATGAAGCTCCTGATGCACAGCCCCTGGTTTACCAGACAGACAGAACAGTCAGCCACAGTGAATCTGTTTATGTGCTTGGCTTTCCGTATGGCATGCCGTATACCATTACTGAAGGAATAGTTTCTGCCCCCAGGCAACTGATGTCCGGCAAGCATTACATTCAAACCGATGCTGCTGTCAACCCGGGCAACAGCGGAGGCCCGGTGGTAGCAGCTGACGGAACTTTGATAGGTATAGCTACTTCAAAATTTCAAAATGCTGACAATATGGGGTTTGCCATTCCTGCAGCAGTGTTACATGAAGAGTTGGATTCCGTGAGTTCGCATACTGAAAAATCGATGGCATTGAAGTGCAGCTCATGTGCTGAGCTGATCACCACTCCTACGGAGTACTGTGCAAGCTGCGGTGTGAATATTGACCTCAAGTACTTTGACGAAATACCACTTACCGACCTGGCGCAGTTTGTAGAAGGAGCCATTTCCGGCCTTGGTATCAATCCCGTGCTGGCAAGATCAGGGGTTGAAGCCTGGGAGTTCCATCAGGGCAGCTCGCAGATCAGGATATTTACCTATAACAAAAACTACCTGTATGCAACCTCTCCGTTAAACAAACTGCCTAAAGGAAACCTGGAAGCTCTTTTGAAGTACTTGCTGAGCAATCCTGTTGAGCCGTATCAGCTTGGCATTTATCAAAACCAGATCTTTATTTCCTACAGGGTAGCCATTTCAGATCTTTATACTTCTTTCAGGGAAGAGATCAAAAAGAACCTGACGCAATTATCGCTCAAGGCGGATGAAATGGATGATTTCTTTATCAAGAATTACAATTGTGAGATGACGAATTTCTCTAAGGTAGAGTAGCGGAAAGAAAAAAGGTTACCTCAACAAAGTAAGCATATTCGGTACCTACCTGAGATAACTCCTAAACAAAAAGCTGAGGCCGCTGCTTTTGAAGCGGCCTCTTTTCTTTAGTTTTTGTTAAACTCACCACGCACTCTCTCCAATGTCATACCTGAAGCCAAAGCTGTAGTTTAGCGGCAGTGCATCCATCTGAAAAACGTGGTTCAGTTCACCATATAGTCCGAATCGGGAGCCCGTTTTGAGCTCAAAGCCCATACCCGGACTTAACCTTGGGTGAACTGTAAAGCCATCATCAATAAAACGATTGTCCCCACTGGTGGTGACATGCGAAACATCAATAAGATGCATCAGAAAATATAAAGTGCATTTTTCTTTCCTTACTGCATCAAGCTGGTAGTATAGATTCATGCTTGATACATTGGCTTTTTCTTCATCGTTGTACTTGTATTGGGAATGGTTAAAACCAAACTTAAGGGAGCTGCGCTTCTCTTTGGCAAAATAAAACTGAAAGCCGGCCATACCGCCTCCACCGACTACATCATCCAGCAGGAAAGTACCATAGTGTGAGTACTGCATAAAATACAACCAGTTAGGCTGGCGGCTCAAGGAGTTATCTGACTCCATAAAATATGAAACATCACCACGATTGTAGGCCTGGATCACCCTGATCAGGTCGGCTTCCTTTAATTTAATGTCTTTCAGCTTGCTAACCAGCTCCGGCCTGTCCGACATCAAAATAGTCAGCTGGCCAATGTACTTTTTATCATCCCGGTGATACGGAACATTGTCTCTTACTACTTTTACTTTGTTATTGGTCAGCAGGTGCATTTCGCCCTCCTTCTCTGCATAATACCTAAGCACATCCGACTTTTCCTCGCTGTATAAACTGATGCCTGTAGATTCAATGATCGATTGAAGGATCAAAGCTTGCCCAGAGGCTTTATCATAAACTTTAGAGACCAGCCTTCGTCCATTTTCCAGCACAATGTTCTCAACATCATTTGGAGAGTAGGTTTGCTTTCCTTGCCCGGCCTCCACTATAACTTTACCGGCTTCATCATAACTGTAGCGGATCAGCCCCTCTACCTTTTCACCATTTTTAAGAGTAACAGTTCCCCTGTCATTTTGCACCTGAGCCTCCGCCACATGAATACAGAAAAGCAAGACCATCAGAGCCAACACATTTAATTTCATAGTTCGATAAATTGAATTTTATTTAAGTATAAAAATTAACTAAAAAGTGATATTTGAATATTTTGCAAATAACGCCTTTTCAGCAATAGTAGTAACTTCGATTAAACATTTGTAAACAATAGATTTCACATTAATAGAGACCGACCGTTAATTGATGGTGAGTAACTTCCACGCTATTGAGATTATGGACAGTTGGCAAGCTCAATCTATTCGCATCAATTTATGGCTTCCATGTATCAAAGCCATCATAAAACATGCCCTTTTGAGTAATAGCCAGCTCATAAAATTCATTATTTCTTCTCATTAGGCTATTCACATTATGTTTCTCTACTTTTTCTACTTGTAAATAGTACTCTTGAACATTACTTCCTTCTTCCATTTCTGCTTTAAAAATATCTACAAAATCATAGCCCTTTGACTTTAATACTTCGGCAAAGGATTGGAGTTTTTTAAAGTCAAAGTCTATAAAAATGATATTCCCATAGTAATTAAAGCCGCTAGGCTTAGGGCCCTGTAAAGTAAAAAAGCCTCGTATTGCGACAAGGCTTCTATATTTCAATTCATCTTGGAAGTAAATTCCTAGGTTTCTAGTTTGCCGTGTCACAGACACTTTATTTCATTTACAAGTTCTTAGCCACCCTACCGGAAGACTAAGGACAGCTGGGAACATTTCCTGAGTGCATTTTCAAGGTTCTTGCATCCTGTAGCCACTGGTATCCCTTCTTTCCTTCCCTGACTGAGTCTGTTCTTGCCTCCATGTCCAAACAAAAAAATAATTTCACAAGCACTCTAATTATTGAATAAAATATCCTGATTAATAACCATTTCCGCTTCCCACGGAAAGAGGTTATCTCTATTAGGCCATGCACATTGTAGCATTGGAAAGTTATTACCCTTATAATACCAAAGAGCCTTCCCAAAGTACTCTGCATACTTTGATTTATCTACCAAACCAAAGTAACAGCTGTATCCTTCTATATAATCTACTGACTTCATATTGGAACTCATTCTTTTACCATTCTTTATATCTTCAACAATATGACTCAGGATCGGACAACTTATCTCTCGAGGCAAACCTGATATAACCAATTCGGGTACATTATATGTTCTATATAATCCGATTGTATAGGAAAATTGGTAGCTCTCACTTCCTTCAAACACATTGATAATGTGCCAACCATAAGATTTTATATCACTGACTATTTTTTCTTCGCTTGTCATTTTTTGCTTTTTTATGTACAATCACTTCTTTTCACGCAATCACTAAACTCCTCATTAGCATTTTCTTTTTGTTCTTCTTCATGCTGGATCAGTTGGAGTCTATAGTCATAAATGATAAAAACCCTGCATCTCTGCAAGGCTTTTCATGTAATTCCTCTAGGCAAAACCATTGCAAACTGAAACTACCTAACACCCATAATAAACGCGCTATCAGGTACCCAGTCTCCTTTTAATCTACTTAAACTGCCATAAGCAATAGCTCCTGAAATATCAAATTCCACATATATATAAGCAGAATCGCCAACAATATTTACTTCTTTAAACTCATAAATTGGTATGTTCATCGTATTCACTGAATCCTTTTCACTCTTAATTTCTAAAGTATCACCGCCTTGAATGTAAGGAGGTAACTTGCAATCATCATAATCACTATTAAAATCTATAAGAATAACCGCAAATACTTTTTTTACGTTTTTCAACCTTGAATATCTAATAAGATCAGGATTATTTAAAACTGTTTCAATCAACTTTTTCTTGTCTAAACATATTGAATCAAATTCTATATTAACCATCGCTATTGGCTTTTTCGAATTGATGTCTTTCTTATCATGAGTACAACATAAAAAAACAGAAAGTACTACTATAAAAATTAGACTGATATTTTTCATATATAAAATTAATCTACCTTATTAAAATCATCTCCATCCCATTCATACGTCCCTTCTTCCAGAGAATCAAAATTGTTAATAAATTAATTAACGGTTTTAGGTTTTTCTTAGCTTCCTCCTTTTTTCTTGCTCACTTTTATTTCTCAACCCAATTGTTGAGAAATTCCTTTAAATCAGCTTTCGAAATTACCTTACCATAAACCTCTCTCAAAAGTATTGTCACCGCAAGGAAAAAATAATGCCTAATCCCTATTCAGATAAGCTGCCGGGACAGTGCTTCCCGCATTGTTACCTGCTACCATCATACTATTATCATCCGCTCTGCTAAAAGCATTATACGTCGATTACTCGTAGGTATTTCCACTATTGGCTTCGCCAAAAAGCCCCAGCAACAGCCTTAGTAATGATGGGGATTGAATATCTCTACAGAATAAAGTAAAATATTAGTCTTACTTCTCCCGATGCTCATAGAAAAAAGCCCTGCATTTACTGCAAGGCTTTCTATATTTTATACTTTGAACCAGAATGGGCATACGTATCAGTAATTATGGGTAGTTAAGTAAAATACCCTTTCCATATATTTTTTATCCTCGACTTGAAATGGGAGTTTTTTTGGCGAAACAGTTATGTTATTCGCAATTATATTTATTAACTTTTCCATAAGTTGGTCATTAACTTTTACCGAATCTGATGAATAAAGTCTAATAATTGCATGTTCTTCTATGTCAATGACGGCATTGACCGAGATCAGCCTTGCATCTCTTAATTTTTTTCTTTCATTTTTCGTGAAATACTTTCTTAAATTTTTATTAACGAAGTCGTTTGGGTTCGGGTCAAAATAAACCAAATAATGATGATGATCAACAGAGTCTGATGCTGAAGAATCTTCTCTCTGCGCATAAACAACAGAGGAACTAATTAAGAATAGTAACAATAACGCTATAAAAAATCTCATTTCTTTACTGCTTCATAAATTTATCCCATACCAATGGTATGAAAAGATATTGGCCACCTCACAGAAAACGACCGACTGAAAGAGCTAATATAATAGCCTTAAAATCAATTTTTATATATATTAAACAGATCTGGATGTATTCTACTATTACTTAACTCATTTTCATAAATACCTTGAAATAACCAGAGATACGCAAAATAATCATGATTAACGTGAGGAATTCGAGGAGAGATTGCACGAAGAGGTACTTTTCCTCTAGTTAAATCTGTAAACCCATCTAAAATATTAAACTCTAAGTCCAATTTTCTGATATCTGCTGAAGTTCCGGCAAATATCGCATTCACCCTTCCTTCCTCATTATAAAATAGTTTGTCAACAAACAAGGCCTTTCCTGCCTCATAATATACGATACACTTAGTCTTTAGATTCTTATCTAGCACCATTACTGAGTGGATTTCGTTAAAGTCACCATTCCTAATTAAGTCAATTTCCGCATACGGCAGAAAATCACTTCTCGATCCTTTTAGCTTAAAACCAACGTATAAAATAATGCTATCATTTTCAATAAAAACCCCACGATTATCATAGACCTCATTACTTGAACCTATTTGCTCCTTCATAAAAAAAAAATTAGTTTCTCCTGACACTACACTATTAAAAATATAAGTGCTTCCATTATAGCCAATAGCGAAATTACCAGATTGGACTTTGGTCAGATCAAAATCAGTGGATAGCGAATCAACAAACCCGTTCTCTATAACTATAAAATTCTCACTCTCAGATAGAATATTCGGAAATTTAAGTTGCGAATATGCATTAGATTGACACATCATAAAAACGGCAATAGTTGCAATTATTCTTATAACTCTCATTATATACTCTATTTATTGGTAACACGTCATGGGTAAGTAAAAAGCCCTGCACATTGCAAGACTTTCCATTTTAAATTATTCCGGTGCTAGCTAGAGCCTCCCTCTTTCGATGGCTGTTTACAAATATTTTCTTCAAACCATTTGATCCACGCTTGAATATCTTTCAACATCTCATCTTTGGTCGAATAGACAGGTATTTCATAACTATTTACATTACTTTTTATTCCCGTAACTTCTTCAAGATATGTAATTGCCTCTTGTACTTTGTATAGTGATATAGGGTAGTTATCATAAGACAGTTGTACTTCTATTAATGCGTCTTGAAACTTTTCACATGTCTCTATATCACAGTTATCATCAAAGATACTGCATTCGTTCATGAGTAATCGATTGGAATGACACCCTAACAATAGGATGAACATTAAAATTGTAACAAGATATTTAATCCTATAATTTCTCATCCTTATTTATTTTTGGGCAGTCCTTTAGGTCTTCTCTGTTGAACCTTAATCACACCGCTAGTATGTTTATATATAACCGAAGTTTTGGAGCCATCTTTTTCTCTAAAAAACTGCCTTATGTTACTAGTCCCTTGATAAAATTCAGAATCCGTAATCTTTCCATTTGCCGCTCGCTTACCCATTCTAGTATTACCATTTACATCATTTTCTGCACTTACAGCTTTTCTATGAGAAGCATCATATCCTCTGCCTTTTGATTTTTCATGTTGTTCGGCTAACTCATGGATTAGCTTACCTTGGTAGGTTTACTATAATCAATTCCACTACCACCTTCATTAAACTGATCAATATCTGCTATATCTATTTGACTTTTATCAAAATCACCTACCTTAATATCAGCTTCACCAAAAACGACACCTACTTCAGTGTTATTTTCTTTATCGCTAATCCCATCACTTAAATGATTATAAAAAGCTTTGCCTTCATCAGTCATTTTACTAATATCTCCACCACCTTTTGTGGCCACAAGCGACAAACTTAATGTGCCCTTTTTTCCTTTAACATTTGAGAAACGGGCCTTAAACTGTCCCTGCAAGCCTTGATTTATAATACCCTCTAGCAGTTTAAGTTCCTTTTGAGTTACCCCCGAAAATATTTTGTCTCTTCCATCAGGATCAACAAACAAAATAGGATTGTTCAGTGTATAGTTATAAGGACTAACTACATCGTATTTATGAGCCATTGGATCTATCGCATTCCATTTACCAATCTCTGGCATATATATTCTGGCTCCAAAGTCATCCCATCCAAGTCCAAGATCATCTATTCGTTCTTTTCCTGAATATTTATAAACATTATCTTTCGCTGTCACCCTTTGATAGCTATTGAAAGTCAGCCCAAAAGGCCTATAATCATCCTTCTGCACTACATTACTCTCCGTCAGCACCACATTCATATCATCAAAGAACACTTAGTATGCACCTGCACAACTTTTGCCACTTCAAAAACTCCATCAGGGCAATTTAGCACTGCCCTAAGATATATTAATTTTTCTTTCAGTTGAAGTTTTCAGTTGAAGAAAGAAGCCTGGCAAGACCCTACCCAGGTGCTTTCTAAACTGGCCAACGCCCTGGATATAACTACCGATTATTTAATGAGTGGATCTGCCGATGAAGTGGCCGAAGGTAATATTTCTGATAAGGAACTTTTGTCCCTGTATAAAAAGGTAAATAACCTCTCCAATGAAAAGAAAAAGCTTGTTAAAGAGTTCCTGGGTGCCTTTGTCCTGCAATCTGACCTTCAGGAAAAACTAGCGCATTAAAAAAGCCTCGCATTCCTGCAAGGCTTTCTATTTCAGTTTATCACGGAAGTGACTTCCGCGCTAGAGGGGCTTTCAACTCATCATTAATTTGACTTATTAATACCTATGTCTCATAGATAACCTCTCCCTTATCATCAATGGATAGTAAAGTTACTTTCCTAATATCAACATCTATTTGGGTTCGACTAATGATACTTTTAACTTCCTCAGGCAAAACATCTATTGACAAAAGTTGCTTAGGGTAACTAACCAAATGATAGTCTCTATTTAAAAAGTCACCTGGGTAACTTTTATCAAAGGAATACACTCCTCGTTTTGACATCGAGAGAAAATCAGCTAAATACCTTTCTTTATCTTCATTTGTAAGCTTCACAAATTCATGCAACCTAGCATTTACCTGTACTGATTGATCAATTAAGGGTAAGCTTCTAAAATAAGAAGATAGCATATCCGTATCTTCTTTGTATGAAGATACGGAAACAGGAAGCAATCCCCCTCCAGATGCAAAATGAATGATTATACCATTGCTATCAATAGCAAACCAGTCTATATCTATGCTAGGTTGAATTTCTCTTGTATATTCCATAATAATGTTTTACTGCTTAATATTAAATATATCTTGACAATTTTGACAAGGAGTAATAACCTGACCTGTTCGTGGTCTAATAGCAGGAGTAAATTGAATATCTGAAGGCTTATAATATGGATTTTCTAGCAACAATTCATTTCCCGCACGAAATTCCCCACAACAACCAATAGTATTTCCGGCTCTTTTGGTTCCAACTCCACCAAGCTCATTTGCAGCTTTTTCCAATGAAGGAGCTATAATTGTAGGAGGCCCCGCACTTCTTGCTATTTTTGTTGCTCCATTAGGCAAACTAGCTCCAACAACTGTAGCAGGTGCCTGACCTGTTTTTTGCATCGCTGATGCAGTTGTGTTTACTTCCGTTTGTAGACCCTTCATTACATCATCTCCAAACCCAAGTTGACGAGCTAAGCCATCAGTAGCTACTATCAATGCTACATCAAAAACTAATTCACCTGCCTTTTCCGGATCATTAGAAGCTTCTACGAGTGTGTTTTCAACACCACTGGCAACTCCATCCAGAGTTCCTTTCGGATCCTTAAGAAAGCCCTTCACTGCTGCTTCGGCTTGATCAAGTACAGCTACAGGGTCGTCTAAGAACTTTTCAAATGCCTCCCCAGTTCTAACCAAACCGTTACCTATACCATCTGCAAATTTTTGTCCCGCACGCCTGTTATCCTCTGGACAAGGCTTATCACCACATGGCCCTTTTCCTGTTTCTTCCGGCAACATTCCATCAGGATCAATAAACCTAATCGGATTATCAAAGGCATAGTTGTAAGGCGAGTGCCGTCTCATCAGATCAGCCGCAGGATCAACATTTAAAAAGCGGCCTAACACTGGATCATAATGTCTGGCTTTATAATCGTAAACACCCCAATCAAGCCCCGTCTGTAATTCAAATCCGTTAAATTTGAACCTGTTTTCCTTGGCAGTAACTCTCTTAAAGCCTCCGGCTATTTGTAATCCATACGGGTAATAATCACTGGTTTCCAATACGTTGGACTCCGTGACCACCACCTTCATATCGTCAAAGAACACCGGCAATGGACTGTCGCTCTCATTGCTTAGGTAAATATAGGCAAAGCCTGCCTTGTCTACAACTACATCATTCAAGGCCACTAGCTCATGGCTATTGGCAGTTCCTTCTATTTGGGCATGCCCAAATTTGTAAGGGTTCATCTGTTCATCAAACAGGATGTAGTTCAGGTAGGCCGCTGGCCTCGCATCACCTGCATCGTTTCCGCTTACCAACATACCTGCTCCATCTGCCCTGCTAAAGGCATCATAAGTCGATTGCTCGTAAGTATTGCCACCATTTGCGCCTCCAAAAGCCCCGGCTACGGCCATCAGTACAGCATTGCCAGTCTGTAAGCCTCCATAATCTCCGGCTTCATAGTAGCCATACACCTGCATGTCCAGCTCATCGCCCGGGCCTACGGGTATGCTCAAGGCAGCCCCGGCGGAGATTTGGTTGTTTAACCCTATCACTTCATCGTCTCCCGCCACGTTGATGTCGCTATTGGCGGCATCGGCACTGGGAAACTTGACCCGTGTGTTATTTATACCACTGTATAGTTGCTCTTCCTCTGCAGAGGTCTCTGTTTCAAATCGGGCTGGGAAGTCTATTACTTTAGGCTTGGTGGTAAAGGTCAGCCTTGTATTTCCCAAATGGTCGCGCAAATGGTACTGATACTCAAACCCGCCTGTAATCTCATCGATCACCACCCTTCCTTCTTCATGTTGGATCATCGTCAGCTCACCGTCTTCATAGATCAGCTCTCCGAAATATCGGGTGCTTTTTGGTTCTTTGCCTTCCTCATAGACGACCTGTTCCTGTTTTACTCCCGTGGCATCGTAGCGGTAGAGGATGTAGTTATTGGCATCTTTCTCTACCCTTACCGGCAGGTTTAGGTGGTTGTAGGTGATGGTGACGCCTTTGTTCTTGTCCCTGGTCATATTGCCATTGGCATCGTATTCATAGTCGTCGCCCACAGTGTTTTTATCGGCAAAGCCTTCCCAGCCTGCGGCATCACTGACGGCCGTGAGCTGATTGCCGCCTTTGGCATAGCTGTAAGTCAAAGCATCTATAGTGCGCAGGTCTTCTTCTATCGATTGCCGGTTGAGGCTTTGGATGTTGCCGTTCAGGTCATAGTTGATATTATTTACACTATAGCCCCCTTGTGCCGACCCGGTAACCCAGCTTTTGTTGGTCTGGGTATGCCCCTGGGCATATTGAGCCGTTTTGATTCTGTTCATGGCATCGTAGCTGTAGGTGTACAGCTTTTCTTCCGCATCCCCATGGGCTTTCCACTTAATGGCCGATATGTTGCCATTATATTGCGGTTTGTGCGCCAGTGTGTTTTCAGTGGCTACAGCAGTTTTGGTTGTGGATGACACCACATTGCTGTAGGCTGAAAATTCCTGCCCGTTAGTGGCCCTTACGCGATAGTAATAGGTAGTGCCTCCGGTAAGTTTGCTGTCTTTATACTGACCTGCCCCACGAACGGTGGCAGCTACCCTGGCAAAGCCACCGGTTTCGCTTAGCGATCTTTCTATCTCATAGCTTATGGCGGGGTCCTGCGCTGCCCAGGTGATGAGGTTCTTGTCAAAGTCGGTGGCTATGGCCTGTACACCGGCAGGTATTTCAGGAGCCACCATTGCCTCAAAAGATATGGCCGATCCCCTGATCTCCCCGGAAGTATGGTAAATACTTACATCGACCATCAGCGGGCCGGCTGAAGGAACCTCCGAAGTATAGTAGGTAGTATCATTCTTTATGTATTCAATCGAAGTACCTGCCCTTTTGATCCTAAGTATGTCCCCGTCTTTAATATGACCTAGCCCCCTTTGGTTCTGGCCTTTCTCGGCCGCTACCAGACCATTAGTGCTACTGATTTTAAAGGCATAATCGATATTGCTGGTGGCATCGGTACTGTTTCCGGTGAGGCCGAAATAGCGCTCATGGCCGGTGGCATAGACGATAAACTCTGCCCACCCGTCTGTACCAGCCGGCAGTATTTCCACGGAAGTGGCCCCGCCATTGTCCGTGCCCCAGCCTGCGATTTTGCGCAAAGTATTATCCGCCAGTATCTCTACACCTGTAAGGTCGGTCCAGGTCACCGGAAAGCCTTCCCTTGCTGTGCTGCTTGTGGTCACGGTCAGGGCATTGCTGTAGGAGGAGTTGCCTCCTGGGTTATAGGCGTACACTCGATAAGTATAGCTGACAGCTCCTGCCACGGTGCCATCAGTGTAGCTGGTGGTGTTGGAAGGCAGGTTGGCTACCTGCTCGTAAGTGCCGGTGCCACTTTGTCTTTCTATTATAAACCCTGTTTCATCACTGGCATTATCTGCCCATTGCAGGCCTGCACTGTTTGATGTTACCGTTGTGCTTTGCAGGGCCGTTGGGGCATTGGGTGCTTCCACATGGGCTGCTCCAAAGTTGAGCGTCCCGTTCCTGATCTCACCATTGCTATGGTAGAGGGATACATCCACCCTCAGGGTGGTGGTAGATGGCACCTGGGAGGTATGGAAGGTGGAGCCGTCCCTTTTATATTCAATGGTGGTACCGGTACGCTCCACCCTTAATACTTCTCCGGCGCTTATGCTCCCGAAGCCTCCGCGGGAGACCCCGCTCTCCTGGACCACTATAGTGTTGATGCTGCTGATCTTGATGGCATAATCCATGTTTTTGGCGGCATCCACATTATTTTGGGTCAGGCCGAAGTAGCGTTCGTAGCCGGTGGGATAGACGGTAAACTCCGCCCATCCATCAGTGCCTGCCTGGAGTATTTCTGCGGAGGCTGCGCCACCATTATCGGTTCCCCAGCCAGCGGTTTTGAGCAGCGTGTTGTCAGGCTGAATCTCTACACCCACCAGGTCGGTCCAGGTGATGGGGTTCTGGCCATAGCTGTTATAACCGGTGAACAGCAGGAATATAAGTATGTATTTATTAAGGTTGTTCATGTCTTATTTTTTAATTCTCTACAGATACGCCATCAAGCAGATTGTTATACATCAGTTCCATACCAAACAGGTCTGTATTGGCATCATTAACGTTCACCCCGGCCTCTTCCAGCAGGGTGCTGTTGTTTACGCTTTGCAGCCATCCGCGGATGTTGTACCGGTAGTCTATGGACTGGTGAGGTGTACTGTTCTCGACGTGCAGGTTCTTCTCAATCAGTTCGCCCAACTCGTTGTATTGATTTTCGGCCAGCAGTACTTCCTCCTGTTCCTCATTGTTTTTGGTAAGCTTATGATACCCCCTCAGCAACCGGCCTGCATGGTCGTATTCATACCGCCTGTCTATCCGCAATGATTCATTTTGCCCTTTTGGATAGTAAGCCGATGTTGATAATACCCTTCCTGCAAAATCATAGGTGGTGGCATGGTTACTCAAAAGGTCTTCCGATTTGGTAACTGACAGGGTCACCCGGTATTTGTTGTCGTAGTAGGTGGCGGTAAGTACCCAGGGAGCATTGACACCAGTACCTTTTATTTTGCTGCCGGTAACCAGGCCCTTTACCCGTTTAAAGTAGGCTGAGGATGCCCTGTAGTCAAACTCCCCGCCGAACTCCGCCAGGTCCACAAATGAATAGTCGTCATAGTAGGTTGCCGTAAGGTAGGCATGGTTTTCCGCTACTGCCGGGTATGTGTTATTGGTATACCCGTGTACGGCAGTGCCGCGTTGCTCATACAGCACGTTCATGGCAGCCACTTCGGTCCGAAGCTGACCTGTCGTTTTTGCGCCCATATCTGTAATACCGGTCAAAACGGGCCGGTCGAGCTGGTCGTATTTGGTAAAAGCCCATTCATTCTTCCCGTCTGCACGTTGCTCTCCATCCTGCGTAAGCACCAGCCTGTCGCGAACATCGTAAACCATGTACACCCAATCGGCACCGGGCACCCTTTTCGCGATCATGCGTTGGCGGGCATCATATTTATACTGGAAAGCCCACTGGATCAGAAGGTCGTCATTGAGCGCACTACCTTCACTGATCGCTTTGCAGGCCATAGGTGGCAAAACAAATCTCAGATTGCCAAAGTCATCATAGATGTAGTAGGTATCCGCCCATGCTTCGGTCTGACCATTTTCATGGGCCTGTACCTTTTTCAGGATGGTTTTACCTTCCTTATCTGTATACTCGATCACCTTGTGTTTTTGCTCATCGGTGGTAACAATCTTGAAGAGCATGTTTTCGGCGTAGTATACTTTGGCTCCATTGATGTCTTTATACACCGGCTCATCATTCACAACGCGCCAGAGCAGCACTTCACCTGCCGCATTGCTCCATCTTGCGTTATGGATGCCTTTGTTACTGATCGTACCGGCCTCTCCTGTCCAGCTTTCTCCGGGCGCATGCTGCGTATTGGCACGTTGGGTAGGTGCCCGCTCTATTTCCGTAAATGCAAAAGGATAATATGAGCCTGCTACCGTCGCGGGCGAACCTGCATTGTAAAAGTCATGCTGGTCTGTATAAGGCAGGTTTTTTACATTACCGTCATTTGCCGAAGATTTGTAGGGCAGGTACGCCCGTGGCATATTGCCTGCGGCGTCATACTCCTGGGGCATTACAAGGTCAGTTTTCTGCGGTGTCGCCTGCTTATCCACCACTTGGATAGTCCGCCCCAGTCCGTCAAGGTACTGGGTGTTTTCTGCCACCTGGGCTATGTCATTTACATCGGTTACATTCTCCTTCAGGTAGGTGAAAGTCCTCACATAGTTGGGGTTGGTGATGGTTTTGCTGAGGTGCGGCTGGAGGTCGTATACTTCTACTGAGCTGCTGCCCACTTCACAGTTGTCGGAGTTGAGCGCCTTCAGTATGTATTTTCCCGGTTCGGTAACTGTTCTCGTTCCAGCTTCATTGTCGATCCCCTGATCCAGCCAGTAGTAATAAAATCCCGATAAACTATTGTTGGGCATCAGCCTGTATTCTGTATTAGAGATCTTGTCTACCAGGGGTACATTGGGCTGATAATAGTCTACAGGATAAGTCTGTATGGTAACGCTGCTTTCGTTGGTGCAGTTGTCGTCTGAGCGGGTATGCAAGGTAAATGTTTCTGTTTCCTGAATATTAACGGTCAATTCAGGCTCGCTGCCCACCGTTTCATTGGAGCTGTTTTCCCAATATACAACACTTGCCCCGGCAACATTGGCATTTAACGTAACCTGGCTACCCGGACATGCATATTGAGGGGCATCAATTATCTCAGCAGCAGGCACCACTTTGGGATTGGCTGTAACCAGTCTGGTATTTTCATCGAGGTTCCAGCAAAGGGTAAGGTTGTGTCGTGCCCTGAGGTAGTATTGCTTTCTGGCATCTGATTCCAGTACGGTGATCTGCTCACGGGTATCCGTGGTTTCAGTTCCCGTAGCAGATGTTTGCCAGTAGTAGGTATATTTTCCTGAAGACTGGGGCATACTTATTACAGACTGCCCGCATTGATTGTCAACCGTAGCACTGGCGACTTCCGGTCTGTCGTATACGTTGAAGGATACCGGGGATGCTGATAGCCTAAGTATTTGACCATTACAGCTTCCCGTATATTTTATCTTTCTAATAAATGATATACTCTTGTTTTCAGCATCCACGGGTAAATTCGCCGGCACATACAGATCAGGATTCGTTTGTCCTGAAATAATATAAGTTCCCGAATTGGTCGATATATACCATTCGTATCCCTCAAGGATACCTATACCACTGGTTATTCTGGCTGCACTTATGCTCTCAATATGACGGCCATTCGCCATGAACTCATTTAAGGAGCAGTAATTTCCACCACCACTTATTTCCCCGGGATCAACCGATGGGATAGTTGGGGCATGCACCGGCACAGTAGGAGTTTTCTCTTCAAAACACCTATATGGGTATTTGGTAGTGATTTTAGCATAGTAACTTCCTGGAGGAACAGCAATAGATCTCCCCGTACCGACCTTGTCATTCGTACTTGCATTATACCACTCTGCCTGAAACAAAAACTTATCGGCATCTTCAGCCGACATTAGATATAGCGTATATGTACCTCCGCATGCAGTACCTCCACGTAGTCCGGATATATCCGGGTAATATCTTTGTGCAGTCCTTCCAGTTGAGCGGGCACTCCACAGTCCGGTTTCAGTATCGTATGCCTGAAGATAAAATGTATTGGTAATATTGGATGGAGTAATCTCAATTTGAGTCTCAAAACCTCTGTTTATATTCTTATTTTCCGTACCTATTTGCCAGTACCAACGGATAGTGGATGATTCCGGAGAGCCATATCCGCGCTTCATATAATGCTTCATATCACCATTGCACTGCTCTAACTGCTCAGGCTGATACGGCACCTTCGGAGGTTGTATAATATCTATTTCCTTTTGCCCGGAGGCAATTCCTCCATTCAAATAACCCGTAGCAATAATCTTTCCTTTATCTCCCGTCCCCCATTTAACTGTTACCTCTTTACTATTTTGTGAAATTTTGGTACCACCGGTAACGTCCCATGTTCCAACAGTTCCATCGTGAACCCAGTATCTGGCAGTTGTGCCCGGCATCAGCTTCCATGATTTATCAGAATAAATCGCAAAGGTATAGGTCTCTCCACCTCCGCCTCCGGGGTCTCCTCCACCTCCGTCGTCAATAGGTGGGGCGGCTGTTTCCTGTGCATGGGCGAGTGTACACATTACTAACAGGGAGCATACAAGGCAATATTTTATATAGCTTAATATTTTCATGATTATTTCAGAATTCACATTAATGGTAGAGATCGATAATTTACTGGCCGGCATAGTGGTATTCATACTTCTGTATTGGCCTGTGTTCATGATCGGCAACACCAATCAGCCTTCCCAGGCCATCGTATGTGTAGTAAGAGGAGAGGTTATTGGCATCCGTTTTGGATAGAAGGCCTACACCCAGGTCGTAGGTATAGGTGGTCATTAAAGCTCCCGCCGGGTATACCCTGATCTCATCCAGGCGTGTTCCCGCACTGCTGATACTTCTGCTAAAATCGAGCTCACCACTAAATATCCAGGCCGAGCCATCCCAGTACCAGTAGCTCATTTTCAGGTTGCCCGTGCTGGCAGGGTTAAATGAAGCCGGTATGGAAAAACTTCCGCTGTTATGGTAGCGCTGTCCTGTTTTGGCATTTGCAGCATCAAGAAAGCCTGTTTCCTCAAAACTGGTATGGTATACCTGCTCTGCAGTAGCGTTCTTCACCTCTGCAATAGGCTCGGTCTGGTTATATCCCCAAAGGTATGCGGCCTCCCTGTCTCCCTTTTGCTCGATTTGCTCTATGCGGTGCGTCTGAGGGTTGTAAATAATTGAAGTTTCCAGTTCATGATCTGTCAGGTCAATCTGCGCAGGGTGATGGGTCAATGGCGGCTTCAGGGTATTGGACTGGTATCGGTGTACTTCCTGAGGCTGTCCGTAATCATTATAGTCAATAACCTGGCCTTCTACCTGGTTACCGTTAATCACCTTCTCTGTTTTTACAGGAACCCCTACTATATGTTTGTCCTTAAGGGTCTGCAACCCCGGAACAGTATAGTCATCCGGATACCTAATGTAGGTCTCACTGATATCCTTCTGCTCACCTATCTCACCTGATCTTTCTGTTTTTGTGTAGGTCAGTTGTAAATGCTCGGGATTATCATACTGGTAGTAGGTAATCTTTACGATCGGGTTGGCCCCGTTATCATCATAAAACGTCTCGGTGGAATAATCAAGGTAATGCCACCATGAAATATTGCCGTATTCCATGGCATTGATATTGTCAAGCTGGTAATGTAATACAATGGTCTGTCCTGCCGGAACATCGTGACAGGGAGAGGTCCATACCCGCCTCCACCTATTGTCAGAGTTAAAGGCTATACATCGCCACCCTCTTGTTCCTGTATGCAGCATATGATCATGATTGGTTATACACACATATCCATATATGCTTCTATCTGTACCATCACATGTAATGGTTAACTCCTTTTCGTGGCATATACCTTCTACTTTCTTCTTTGCTATTAACGCCGGAACTTCTACATAATGCCTGCTATCCTGCTCATAGTTGTTATGTTTCTCATAGAGTATCACAGGAATTTGATCACCGATCATTTTAAACTTCCTTGAAATCTTCAGAAGGCCGTGGTTCCACCCTATATTGGTATAGGGAGTACCCATAATGATATCTCCTTTCACCCTCCTGTTCTGGTTATTATGCTGGATGATAAACTTCTGTTCCTCACCGCCATACTCAAAATTCTCCCCATGGCTTACCGTAACATATTCGTAGGCAATATGCCCTGTACCGTTGGCATACAGGTCCTTCAGGCTGTTTGAATAAAGCATGGCCCCTCTACAGGTAACCTCGCAGGGATATTCATCGCACACAACACTTTCAGTAGCGGTGTAATAGGTGTTTTTAGGGTCAACGGATAGTTCGCCGGATGATTCACTTAATGAAGCTAAGGCCGCGTAATGAAATACCTTTACTTCTTCATGATTGGCACCAGGATCATAATTTGTGATCTTTTTTACCCGAAGCCCGCCTACGTTAATATTAGCCTCTACCTCATAAGATTTTTGGTCATTATAGGTCAGTGTAATACCTCCCGCAGTACATTCGCCAACTACCGTTACTTTTAATTCGTACTTTTTATTCGGAAGAAAAATCAGGTATTTATCAAACCCTTTACAAGGGATGCCGATAATAGGGTGCCCATCAGCATCAATCATGGGCGTATTATTCGTAACATTAGTAATCCAAAACAGGGCCTTGGCTTTCAAAGTATCACAACCTAGGTTAGGGTCTGCGAGACGCGGATCATAACTGGCTCCTCCTACAACGCGAATTCTCTGCTGATTGGGCATGAATATAGTTTCCGTAACCGTGTTTTTCCCTATTTCTCCCGGGCCCCCCATGGTTTTCAGTTCGATATTTACCGGAGTTTCATCAGTTACGGTTTTCTTGCTGTAAACTGTGTTTTGTTCATAGCTATACTCCGTGTAGCCTCCGGTCGGATAAGTGATTTTCTTAAGGATGCCTTTCTGGGTGGCAGCAGGGTTCACACCGCGGTCTCCTCCCCGGTCATCAAACAGGTCAGGCCTTAGGTTATCTTTCGGGAACAGGTACTCATTATCTGCTCCGTTAAAATACCCCCAATGGTCCTGGGAGTATGACAAACGGGCCGGCAAAGCATCTTTATCATGGTACTCAAAAGTGTACCGTTTGACCTGATCAAGCGGGTTCGGGCTTACCTCATCCACCCCCATCAAAAACAATCTCGGGTTAATGGAATATTCATAGTCAAATTTAAAAGTCTTTAGCAGTGCCCCTCCGGGCTTGTTCACCTCGATGCGATCAAGCTCGTAGTCCCCTGCAAGGTCAGCTCTTGGATTGGGAGAGTAAAAATTAACACTTCCATAGTTTGGCGAAGAAATACCCGATAGCCTCACCGCCTTCATCAGAAAACGCGATTCACAACGGTTGATAGATTCTCCGGGACAATGGCCCTGGGTACATCCCTCTATGCCGGTATTAATCCTAAGGGTTTGTGTTACACCCCCGGTGTAGCTGTATCCATAGGAGGTATATGTAAAGTTGATTTCCTCGCCGGTGGGATGAAGGATCCTGGTAAGGTAGAAAGCTGTCTCTTCCGGCAGGCTATACTCTTTTCCACAACCTGGACTGTTGGCTGAGGTTATGGTCAGTTCTGTTGCATTGGCCCCTCCGAAAAAGTATTGCACGCCATCAGTGGTAGTTACCTTAAACTCACCAGCTTCTTCATTGGGGTTTATTGTCCTTTCGATTTTTATGTTTTGATGGGGCATAACATGTACCACCCCCTCCCGGTCATAAATAAATTTTCCTGTATACCCCATAAAGTTGAATGCAAACAGATCGGGTTCGGTATCTATTTCACCATCCATGGCCTGCCTGAGATACTCAACCGTTTGTACATTGTTCTGAGCAATGTTGTCGGGGTAAGCCGGTGGTGCACTATCATCTGCCCGGCCTTTTACAATCCGGGTGATTACGCCGCCTGCGTTTAGCGACCAGCTGAGACCCACCCAGGAAGCTACCTGATCTACCTTGATACCATCAGAGTGGTAGCTCAGGGAAATGGGCACATTGATGTAGGTAGTGGAGTAATTATAAAGGGGCACATCAATACCTGGCACTCCGCTGGAAGCCACCGGGGGCATAAGGCCATACTTTCCAAGCTCCGCTGCTGTAGGTGCGGGAGGCAGGAATTCGGTATAAGCTGTTTCCTCCTGGGCCCTTAACGAACCACAAAAGGCAACAGATAAAGCCATAATACAGACTAAAATTCGAACCATAGACATGTTAATTGGATAAAAATAAATTGATTTATTCACAAAAATACGCATCAAGAATAATATAATTATTTTATAAATAAAAATTTAACATAAATAAATTAGATTACAATTTATTCATGATCAATTAGATAATCCCGGGTATGCAAAAAGACACCTCAACTTTTGTGTATTGCATAACAGGGGTCTTACGGTAACAGTAGTAACTTTTGTAAGAACTTGTAAACAAAAGCGTTAAAAACAGGCCGGTGGGGCTCCGACACGGTGCTGGAATAAAAAGGCTTTCTGCTATTGAGCAGAAAGCCTGATAAGCCAACAATATATTATTTTTAAGAAAACTACTAGTCCAAAACTATTGGAGAGGATAACAGAAGCATCATCTGGGAGATATGTATGTGCATATCCCCCACGATGACTTCAACCTAAACCCACTTTAGGGTTGCCTTTTTCTATATTAAAGAAGTGCTTTCGTCTGCTGTGAGCAGACTTTTCCGGAACTGGAGATTGATTTTCTCCCGCTTCAAAAGCCTGTTTTCGTTCTCAAGTTCCTCTAATAAATCTTTGAACCGCCTGTCGTAGTACGAAAGGCGTGCGTCTTCTGAAAGTCCGTCTCTCAACCGGGCATCGCCCAGTTTACTTATAAAATCTACGTTTGCCTCAAAGTACTCCTGGGCGATGGCATCCATTTTGGATGTCAGTTCTTCCATACTGTCAATAATCTTCTGGTAGTGCTCTGATTTGTCCTGCTTCTTCACGTTGTTGGTATTTGTAAGTTTAAGGTTAAAAGTTAAAATGCTGATTGCCTACACTTATCCTGAAGCGGATATAAACGAACCTGATTTTTCATGCTTTTTTAATTTCAACAGGCTCATAATCACCTGATTTTTAAGTTCTTTTTTTATATCTTTGACACTTCTTAAATGTGTAAAAAATCATAAACTTGATTTTTTTATCAAGTTGATATGCTAAAATAATCATATATTGACAAAAAAGTCAACTTTTGCCAGAAATTTTAGGTACTTCAGAGAAAAGGCGCACCTCGGTCAGGAAGCTCTTGCAGAAAAGATTGGCGTAAATGTGAGGACTATATCTGTTTATGAAACCGGAAAAGGATACCCAAAAGTTGACCTGCTCATTAAAATCAGCAGTATACTGAGTGTTCCGGTAGAGCACTTCTTTGCAGATAATCCGGAGCATGCAGGTCGCCCCGTAAAATCTTCATCCGCCGGTCTGTCTTTACCCGAAGGGAGCGATGCTTTTGAGACAGTGCAGCGGTATAGAAATGCCATTAAGGCATGTCAGCACTTAATTGAAAACGGAAATACAGAAGCTTGCCAGAGCCTGATCAACTCATTTATGTCGGCGGTTGACGAGTTGGAAACTACCTATATGAGAAACAAAGAAATAGAAGCCAAACTGCGGTATGCCACGGAACTGATCAGCTCCATAGCCAATGGTGGCAAGCCATTTAATAAGTAGACGAAAAGACTTTTGTTTTAAGAAATAATAAATCCGTATCCGCGAGATTTCTCCCGGATCAGAGATAGCGCATGAGCCGTTGACTACACTTTACTCGTGGCACCCAAAAATTGAGAAGTATCTACAGCACCTGACTTGTATGATATCATATGTGTGCACGCTGAATGTCGCAGAGTTCTCTCAATAGACACCCGCAAGAAAGTGCATGGGAATTGAAATAATGTATTGGCGAAAGCACGGATCAGGCGGAATTTCTGGGGAGACACGAACTTTTTGCTTCTGTATTTGACAGAAAGTGGTTAATAGCAATCGGCAAAAGCAGTAAGCAAATCTTGTTTCACGGGTAAGCTTTGCGTGGAGAGTTCTTGGTTTTCCGATTCACTCACTCCACTGTTTTAAGCATGATCCGAAAGTACGGCCGTATATCCCGGATGGAAAGGATTCCTGATACTTTCAACTAAAGTAGTAATAAAATCAACTTTCAATCATGAAAATTTAGGGAGGAGGAGGTTTAAAAACCATTATTATGACACAGATTATCTTCGTTTCAAAACACACAAAACGTAAGGGCCTTTCTGGATTCTACTCAGGCAAGCAATGTTATAATGGCAAATGTTTAGTAAAAATAAATGACCAATGGCAATCACAGCAAATCAATGCTTTGTACGCGCACGTCATAAACAATAGAAGGGAGCTACCGAAGTCATCCACCTCCCTATGAGCACTTTTAGAACAAGTGTAATGAAGGGTAATGAATAGTTTGATGTTTTATCTTAGGACGATTAATTAGGAATACTTTCAAGAACGTCCCTTACCTCAAGGCATACGTCCTTCCACTCGTCCCTGTTCTTTTTGGTCCTTCTGTAGTTGATGGTATAAACAAACCCAAGAATGGCGGCTATAATAAGTAGTATACCCAAAGACAAAGCAATGTTGCTGATCAGCTCTCTTTGCTCAACTTCCGCTTTCTTTTCTCTAATTTGATTGTCCAGTTCCAGAGAAAGCCCCAGGGCGGCCTGCAGCGATTTAAAGTTGGCCTTTTCCAAAAGCTCTTCTTCAAGCGAATCCTGCATACCGTCTACACTAAATGCCGTCTCGTACCTGGCAACACTTACCGGTTTACCTGAGTTTTGTAAAAACTTGTAGGACACTCTAATAAGGTCTATAGTCTCCTGAAGCGACTCATTAATTACATCTTTGTCGGCTATTTCAATAGCTTTTTCCAGATAAGCAACAGCCTCACTATGCATGCCCTGCACCTGGTAAAGCTTGGCTGTCATGTTATGGATATCAACTTTAACCAGATTGTTTTGAACATGTGATGATAATTCCAGGGATTTTTCCAGCCATCTCTCCGCTTCTGCATGATTACCCTGATCCATATAGGCCTCACCAATGTTAGCATAGGCTATAGCTTGCTTTTCTTCTACTCCCTCTCCGATCCCTATGTACTCCAATGAAAGCTGATAATTATGTATAGCTGCATTATAATCCGCCAGTTTATATTTTACTACACCAATCTGGTTATAAATTCTATTAAAATAGTAGTCCTGCCTTTCCCCTAACCCGCCTGTTAGTTCCAACGCTCTTTGAAAGTATTTATTCGCACCTTCGAAATCAGGATCTTGCTTAGAAAAACTACTAATACCCAAGTTAATATCAACCATAACCAGAAAGCGAGTATTTTTAGCCATCAAATAATTTTCTCTCGCCTTAGTTAAAAACTTGATTGCATATTCATAGTTACCCGTCTCCATAAAAACAACGCCGATATTGTTCAAAGCATCTGCTCTGTATATGGGGTCATCAAGGCTTGCGAAAAAGTCGATAGCCTCTAAATAATGAGCTACTGCATCCACATAATCACCGTCTCTATATGAGATAAGACCATTGGCATGAGAAACCCTACCTTGAAACAAATTATTGCCTGTTCGATTGGCTAAGATGGAAATATCTTCTAAATAAAGTTTAGCCTGATCAAAATTGCTTTGCCTGTCTATTTTATACAGCTCCCAATATGCAGCTAACTTTTGATCATCGTCATTATTGGAATTAATAACTTGCTCCAGACCTGCTTTATCAGTGGGTAACTCTAAATTATCTGGTTTTACACTTTCTTTTTCAGAACAGGATAGTAAAACAAAACTGAGTATTAGGGTATAGGTTAATTTCATTGCATTGGTTTTACGAAGTTTAAAGGTCGTAATTTATGGGCATTAAGGCGCAGTCTATTCGTCTCAATATCTTACATCCAAAAGTTTACTCACTTAATTATAGATTAGTTTCCTTGACTGTTTTCTCCTCCACTCCCCGTTGTGGCCTGACCCTCACTTCCATTTAATGGTTGTGGGATTATCTCTTCAGATTCGTCAGTACATGCAGAAAATCCTAAGCCAGTGAAAGTTATGGCGAATATGATTAGTAAGTTTCTAAGTCTCATAGTATTTGTGTTTTTTAATTAAAGCAAAAATAAACCTAAAATTGTTTAGATAATAAATGTTTATGGTCTCCAAAGTACTTCTGTAAAGTCTTAATGGCAGATTATGCAGTTTAATGAAACAAAGCCATTAAGCACAAAACTAGTCAGGAAAACAAATCACAATATGAGGAAAAAATGTGGTAAGAAGAAGTGGTTTAGGCGAAAAAAGAGTTAAAAACTTGCAAATCACCAATAAACCTTACATCAAAATTGATACAATGTAAAATTTAATTGATCAATTTATTAAGAAACCATGATATCTGACTCCCGAAACACCGGTGCTGATGGTGCTTTTTAAGAACGCTCAAATAAAGTGAATTTATTTCTCAACGCCAATTTAGCAAGGCTAAATTATTGTCACTTTTTTCAGCGGGACCAGCCCATTCCTTACTCATTTCCGCTTTTTAAATAACAAAACACCTTCTCTGCACCTTTAATAGTAAATAAGCAGCCCGGGGAACGGATATTAATTATTGGTCTCCCCTATTTGATAACTCAACCTTTTTCGTATTTTCAACTATGATACATCCGCATACTGAACTGAAATTTATCAGCAAAGAGATTGGCTACGGGGTTGTAGCCACGTCTTTCATTCCGGCCGGCACCATTACCTGGGTGCTCGACAGGCTGGATCGCGAATTTACTCCTTCGGAAGTTTCTGAAATGGAGGAATTCTACAAAAACATCCTGGATGTTTATGCTTACCGCAATGGTGAGGGCAACTTTATTTTATGCTGGGACAACGGGCGATTTGTCAATCACAGCTTCAACTCCAATTGTTTTACTACTCCTTATGATTTCGAAATTGCTGTCAGGGACATTCACCCCGGGGAGCAGTTAACGGATGATTATGGCTATCTCAACCTTTCCGAGCCGTTTCGTCCCTTTCCTGAGGGCACCCAAAGAAAGATTGTTTACCCTGACGACCTCCCCAGGTATGCCAAAGTATGGGATAAGAAGCTCATCAAGCCATTCCGGCTCATCCCTAAACTGGAGCAGCCTCTGCGTGAGCTCATCAGCAACGAGCTTTGGAACAAGATCAATAACATTGCCAGCGGCAAGGAGGAAATGGAGTCACTATTGACGATTTATTATACGGGAGAAGAAAGACTAAATGGTGTACAAAGCGCCGGTTAAAGCCTGAAGGGCCTGCTACTACATTTGCAGAGAAAGTTCTGATAGAATTTCTCTGCAAATGTAGCAGGCTCCCCGGCTCTCCCTTTTTGTAAATATGCCCTACCTTTGCCTGACTATACTTTAGCTATAACTTTTCCATTATTTACAGCTTCCTTTCTTACTTCTTCCACATCTCCTGATGATCTTACCAGTGGTTTGCCCAAAAGGTCACTTCCCGAATCCGTAATCACATAGTCATCTTCAATACGTATGCCCCCGAAATGTCTGTAGCTTTCAAGCTCGTTGTAGTTGATAAATTCTGCAAACTTGTTTTCAGCTTTATACATATCTATAAGTTCCGGAATGATATAGATACCCGGCTCAATGGTAACAACGTATCCTTTCTCAACGGCCTTACCCAATCTCAGCGATTTAAGGCCAAATTCTTTACTCTTCACGAGAGTATCGGTGTAGCCAATGTACTGCTCACCATAGTTTTCCATATCATGCACATCCAGGCCCATCAAATGGCCCAGCCCGCACTGGAAGAACATGGTGTGCGCACCAGCATTCACGGCTTCTTCTGCATTTCCTTTCATAATGCCTGCTTCCGTAAGTCCTTCCACCAGCTTCTTAGCGGCCAGCAAATGAATATCTTTAAAAACTGCTCCCGGCTTCAAAGCCTCCACAGCTGCCGAATGTGAGCTGTGTACAATATCATATAAAGCCTTTTGCCTTGCATCGAAACTGCCACCCACAGGAAAAGTCCTTGTCATATCCCCGGCATAGTTTCTTGGCGATTCGGTCCCTCCGTCAAACAGGAGCATCTGTCCTTCCTCAAGCTTATTGCCATAGTAGTGGTTGTGCAGGATGCTTCCGTTAATGGTCATGATTGGAGGAAAAGAAAGACTGACGTTATGCTCAGCCGCCGTTCTCATAGCTACTCCAACAAGTTCGTGTTCCTTCATGCCGGGTCTTGCGGCTTTCATTACTGCCAGGTGCATTTCGCTGGTAATGGTAGCCGCCTTGCCGATTTCTTCCAGCTCTTCAGCAGACTTTACGGATCTTTGCTGCGCTATGGCCTTAATTAATTCAACAGAGTAGGCCGATGAAGCTTCTGCAACACTTTTCGTAGTCCAGTTACTCAGTTTCACGGAGTGTTCCGGGCGATACGGAGGCAGGTACAACGTGGAAGTACTTACGTGCTCAGCTATACGGGATGTGGGCAGCACATCGGTAACGGCCACTTTTTCGGCAAGCTCGGCCAGCGAAGGCTGAGGACCTGTCCATACGATGTCATCAATACTTAATTCATTTCCAAATATAATCTCCCGATCATTGTCGATGTCTATGATTGCTGTAAGCCCGGGCAGGTTGAGCCCAAAGTAATATAGAAATGTACTGTCCTGACGAAAAGGATACCAATTATCCTTGAAGTTTATGCTACTTTCATCGTTACCTAATATCAGCACCACGCCTTGGCCCAGCTTTTTCTTCAGTGCATTTCGGCGATCTTTATACGTTTGTGAAGCAAATAGATTTATTTCCATAATTAAAACCCTTTTTTATTTAATCAATTTTCATTTTTCCAATTCGTCCTCCTGATCCGGCGGCCCAGACCACACCGTTGTTTCCGACGTCTAAGGTATGAAATCCCATACCATTTACCTTCATCCAGCTGCGACCGTTGTCCCCGGAATATTCGGAACCCGACGGTCCGGTTATCAGGATCATATCATTTACAAATCGCACGGCAGACCTAAATGGCATGCTGTGTCCTTCATAAACATTCCATGTGCTGCCATTGTCCTGAGAGTATATTAAATTTTTGTCTCCCATTCCTTCTTCGTCAGTGTAATCACCACCTACTGCTAACCCCATTCCGCTATGGGAAACGGCCATAGAGAAAATACCCAGCGATGGCTCACCCTGTAACATTGGCGTGTTGACTACTTCCCAGTTAGCCCCTTTATCAGCAGAATGAAATATACGTGCCACGGTTCCCCCGGTACCAATCCACACGTGATCTCCCTGTACCGTAATGTGGCTGCCACTGGCGGCAAAGCCATACTCGTTTTCCACCACATCAGGAAGGTTCGTAACCCGCTGCCAGGACTCTCCCGCGTCTGCAGTGGTCATCACAAACAATTTACCGTCTATAGGATCACCGGTCAAAATACCCTCCCGGGAATTCCAGAATGCTATACCATTAAAAAATCCTTTCGGAAATTTGTTTTCCAAAACCGTCCTCCATGTATTTCCCCCGTCCGTGGTTTTGAAAATTTTAGACTTATCGCCTTCTCCGGCACTCATTACAATCACCGTATCCGGGCCAAAGGCCTGAATGTCACGAAATTCGGCATCAGGAGCCTTGACAAGATCATAATACTGCCAGCTGCTGCCGCCATCTGTCGTTTTGGCCAGCACACTGTTGCTACCACCAACCCAGCAAACATTTTCGTCCACGGCAGCTATACCTCTGAGGGACGCTTCTTTTTCAAGAGTATATAACTGCCATGTAACACCGCTCCCGGCACTGAAGATCAAGGTGAGTATAAGTTGAAAGTAACTCATGTTTATTTAGGGCCGGCCGGCAAATGTGTTTTCAAATAATGAGTCAGGGTTTCTCGCAAATGCCGAGAGGTATTTTCCCCCTCGTATATGCCGTGCGAGCGATTCGGGTATGACATCAGCGAGAATAATTTATTGTATTTTACCAACTCATTGATTAACATCTCTGTGTGCTGATAATGTACATTATCATCGCCGGTGCCATGTACCAGTAGCAGGTCTCCTTTCAGGTTTTTGGCAAAGTTAATGGGTGATCCTTTTTCATACCCTTCCGGATTCACTGATGGTATACCTGAGTATCGTTCCTGGTAAATGTTGTCATATAATAATTGGTTGGTCACAGGCGCAACGGACATACCTACTTTATATATCTCCGGATATCTGAACATGGCATTTAAGGTCATGGCTCCACCTCCGCTCCACCCCCAGATGCCAATGCGGTCAGGGTCAACAAAGCTGTAATTATTAATTATTTTTTTTACCGCAGCTGCCTGGTCAGCTGATGAGAGTACACCTATCTGGCCGTATACGCTTTTTCTGAATTCCCTGCCTTTCGGCCCCGGCGTTCCCCGGTTATCGACGCTCATCACAATATAGCCTTGCTGTGTCAGCATCAAATGCCACAAATAGGTAGAGCCTCCCCAGCTATCTAACACTGTCTGGCTCCATGGCTCGCCATATACATAGAAGAGGACAGGATACTTTTTGGCGGGGTCAAAATCCACGGGCTTGATCATATAAGCATCCAGAGAAACTCCTTCACCAATATCAACAGTGAAAAACTCCATAGGCTTTTTATCAAGTGCATCTACTTTTTCCTTCAGTTTTTCATTTGAGATGAGGTTGCGAATAACTTTATGATCCGGCAGGGAAATAAGATTGGTTACCGGCGGCACCCCCGCTTTGGAAAAGGTATGTACGGCATATTTGCCATTAGGAGTTATATCGTACTCATGTGTACCTGCCTGAGCTTCGGGAGATATCCTTTGCTGTTTTGATTTGCCGGAAAGCTTTGTTCTGTACAAATAACGCTGAGTGGCGTTGGCAGGTGAAGCCATATAGTAGAGCCATCCACCTTTTTCATCTATCAGCATGATCTCTGTCATATCCTGCCCAGCCGGAGTGATGCGCTGTTCTTTCTTTCCATCGGCCGATATGATATATGCTGCTTTCCAGCCACTCTTTTCACTAACCCATGTGAAGTCCTGCCCCTTGTTCAGGTATTGAAAATCGTTGACCACATCAAGCCATGCAGTTTCCTTATCCTCATATATCACCTTTGTATTACCCATTTTTACATCTCCCCTGGTCACTCGGTTATGGTTCTGGGCTCTGTTCAGGTGCTGAACCAGAACTGATTCCGAATCGGGCGTCCAGATCATACGGGGAATATAATTTTGCCTGGGGTCACCCGACACGTGCATCCAGGTGGTAGGGCCTCCGGTCGCATTTACTATTCCTACTTTACATTCGGAAGGTGTTTCCCCCGCTTTTGGATATTGCACCGGTATGATCTGCGAATAGGCCGAATCGGTATTGTTGATCATATAAAAGTTGCGGATAGAGGTGGCATCAATACGCCAGTAGGCAATTGACTTACTATCAGGGCTCCACCTGAAACCATCCCGGCAGTCAAATTCTTCTTCGTAGGCCCAGTCAAAAGTACCATTGATGACCCTTTCACTGCCATCAGATGTTAGCTGAACGATTTCGTCTGAAGCCAAAGGTTCTACATAGATATTATGCTCTCTTACATAGGCCACTTTTTGACCGTCGGGAGAAAATTTGGCAAACATCAGTGATGAAGATTTTGCGTCCTTACCACCCAGCTTCCTGAGTGTCTTATTTTGTAAATTATACACCCAATAATCTCCCTTGGTATTATATCTCCATACTCTCTGCGAATTGGTAAATATCAACAGCCTGGATTTATCCGGGGACCAGTAGTAGTTCTCTACAAAAAGGGGTTGCCCGCTTCCCTCAGGAATAAGGGCAGAAGCTGGTATCAGTATGGTTTTCTCACCACTCACTGTATTGTATTTTACCAGATCCCGAGCTTCAGGGTGTGCAGCGGACTTTTCCAGCCTGATGTAACTATCACCATCATCAAACCAGCGTACTGGCCCCAGCCACTCAGGGCTGAATTCATACGCGGTAAATATCCTGTCCAGATCAAGTGTGGACTGAGACTGAGCTGATAAAGGTAAGATGATGGCTAGTATAGCCATACTGACAATGTTTCTGAAACGTGACATTAAATTGTAAATTGGTTGTTATAAAGACTCAAACTGTTCCTGGGTCAGCACATTGCTGTACTGGTCAATATTGGCATCCCGGGTTATTACGCTTACGTACCTGACTTCGCCGTGTGTATCCCTGATCGGGCTCATAAAATAGAACCTGAAGTTTTCACTATCCTTAAGCTGGCTCTTAATAGTAAACTGAAGTTGCTGCCCGCCAAGAACTTTCTCATAGTGCTTCTGCCACATATCTTTGTGACTTCCCAACTTCTCCAAAAGGTTATCTCCAACCCCCATTTCAAATTGGGTACCTTTGTAGCGGGCTTTCAATACATCGTTAATCAGCACAATACTATAATGCTTATCAAAAACCAGTACAGAGTCACCGGCCTGGTTGAGAATTACCTCCATGAGCATTTGATTTTGCTCTACCAGCTTCTGGGTACGCTTCATCTCTTCCTGGGTAGCTTCCATTTCTTCCATGTTTTGGCGCATTTCCTCTTCCTGCGCCCGCAACTCCTCTGACTGCTGCTGAGACTGCTCCAGCAGTATTCTGGTCCGCTGGTTGGTTTTTAAGGTGGAGATGGTTGAGGCAAGGCTTTCTGCAAGTTTCTCGACAAACTCTATTTTATATTCCGGCACTACTTCAAATGAAGCAAACTCCATAACTCCGAGAACATCTTCTTCCAACCTGATCGGCACAAGAAATACATGTGTAGGTGGCGCAATGCCCAGCCCGGAGGTAATATGTATGTAATCTGCCGGCAATTCTGTAAGGGAAATACGCTGCTTCTCTTTATAGCATTGCCCTACCAGCCCCTCGTCCAGGTCTACTCTTTTTTCGATGAATTTTCTTCTTTCATAAGCGTATGCAGCTACTAACTCAAGGTAGGTATTGTCTTCTTCGTCATTATTTATCACAAAAAGGCCCGCCTGGTTTACTCCTATATATTTGACCATCTCACTCACCACCTTGATATAGAACTCCTCCATTTCTCCCTCATTCAGCCTGAGTATTTCCGTAAATTTCGCAAGTCCGCGGTTCACCCAGCTTCGTCGTTCATCATCTATCTTGGATTCTTTGAGACTTTCACGCATAGCAATCAGCGATTTGCCCAAAATATCCTGCTCCCCCGCAGTTTCGTGCTCCATATCCAGGTTACCAGAGCCTATACTTTTAGCAAACTCTACTTTATTATTCAGGTCGTCTATCAGGGCATTGGCCGAAAGGCTTATTTCCCCCACCTCATCATCCGTAGGGTTAGGTACTTTTTTTGACAGATCTATATCACCCTGGGCAATCTCTTTGATCAGGGCATTAACCTTGTTTAGTGGCTTGGTTATATTATCGGATATCTTCCAGAGTACAAATGCAATGATAGCGATACCGAATATGGCAATCAGCAGAGACCTTAGCAGGCTGTTGTTCACATCTTTAAGTATCACATCTCTGGGCACAATTATACCAATAGTCCAGGGATAATATGAGTTACCTAGTTCTATTGGAGCAAAAGCAAGCAGATAGAGCTCACCGTCTTTGGCTATCTCAGTGTCTACCATGAATGATTGCCCATGGCTTATTTTGGCATCCAGCTCATGCCGGTCTACAATTTCCGGCGAAATCATTTCATCCAGTTTCTTGCCTATTAACTCTTGGTTGGGATGAGACACAAAAGTACCATTATTGGAGATCAGAAATATCTGGGATTGGTCAAAGGGCTTAAAGTCGGAGACATACTGAAAGTGCTCCAAAGAGATATCCACACCGCCGACACCTCCAAACTCTCCGTTAATAAGAACAGGCGCACATATAGAAGTTCCCAATACATCATTACGCTCGTCCCCGGCATCACTGTATTTTGTGTAATAATACGGGTCATTCACCTCTTCCCGTTTTTCCTGTTTGAGCCGCAAGTAGCTACTACCCCTTAAGTCGCCTTTGAGGTTTGCCGAATCAATAGCCGGCGGCCCCTGATGATAAAAGGTATATCGTTTTCTGCCATAGGGCAGGTTCCAGGTTGGCTCAAAGTGGCTTAGCTCTATACTCAGCCATGCACTATGATAGCTATCTTCGCCTTCAACAACACCTGACAGCATTCCTTTAATAAAATTTTCCCTTACTATGCCTAACGAATCTTTATAAACGGCTGCTGCATTGGCTATAGCACGCGATAGCCCGATATCTTCATTCATTCTTGCCTTCACTTCATTGGCCACTTCTTCTACATAGCTAAAAGCCAGCTTTTCATTATCCTCAATGGCCTGCTGTCTAAGACTAAAAATGATATATCCGATACATGCAAGAAAAATCACCGTCACTACCGGCATAATTTGCAGCAGTAGTTTGTATTTCAGTCCTCTTAATTTCACTTAGTATAAATTCTTTTAATCAGAAAATACGGTAATATAACTCTCAACTCCTTACATTCAAAACGATTTGCATTTTTCGTAATGAAGTTAGTTTGCATTACATCAGTGGAGTGAAATTAAAATGCTTGTCAGGTAATTTCACAGTAAACGGGACATGAATATGTTTAAATATTTTATGAAGGGGCAGGTGGCTGTGTAAAAGGTATAAAATAAAGTACCAGAATAAAAAAACTTATTCTATCTTCAAAACATGGAACATCCCGGACGTACTGTAAAGTATTCGAAAACAACCATTACAGAATTAATGATCCCCTCATATGCCAACTTCGGAGGCAAAATACATGGGGGCATTTTACTGTCACTTATAGATAAGGTAGCTTACGCATGTGCCTCAAAGCACGCGGGGAATTATTGTGTAACCGTCTCGGTGGATGATGTTGAATTTTTGCAGCCTGTAGAAGTCGGTGACCTGGTGTCTTTGCATGCATCAGTAAATTATGCCGGCAGAACATCCATGGTGGTTGGGATAAAGGTAATTGCTGAAAATGTAAAGCTTGGCAGTGTAAAGCACACCAACACTTCTTATGTAACCATGGTAGCCAAGGACGATGACAACAACCCGACAAAGGTGCCTCCCCTAGTACTCGAAGATAAGGAAGAGGTAAGAAGGTTTGTAGAGGCCCTGAAGAGAAAGGAGCTGAAGTTTTCGTTTAATGAAAAAATGGACGAAACTAAATCCTCGCTTAACCTTGACCAGGCACTCGATATTTTAAAAGATCAGCGCTGTGTCGTTAAGCTCAATAATTAGCATGATGGTTTAGCCCTCAAATGATATTAAACTCTTGTTAAATTTGCTTATCCTTACATTCCTTCATGTTTTTGGCAAAACGAATTATTAAAAAACAGAATCACTTTGGTTTAATGAAAATTATCAGAGGTCTACATGCGGCCTATGCTGTAGTTATATTCTCTCTAACTTTTTTAGTTTTTTTTCCTTTGTTATTGATCCCTGTAATATTTCCGGGACAGTTTCACCTGGTAGGTGTATTTAACCGGTGGTGGGCACGGGTATTTCTATCGCTTATCTTTATTCCCTATAAAAATGAATACCGGGCTGATCTCGATAAAAACAAATCTTACATTTTTTGTCCTAACCACTTTTCGTACCTGGATATACCGGCTATGGGCTTAAACCGGGTCAACAGCATTTTTGTAGGAAAAAGTGATATGGAGAAGATCCCTCTTTTTGGGTTCATGTATAAAAAATTGCATATTACGGTGAATCGTGACAGTCTGAAAAGCAGGTATGGCACTTTTCTAAGGAGTTGCCTGGCCATTGATGAAGGCAAAAGCCTGATGATTTTCCCTGAAGGTGGCATTTTCACTACTAACCCTCCTGAAATGACCCGTTTTAAAGATGGCCCGTTCAGAACTGCCATAGAAAAACAAATTGCTATTATACCCGTCACTATTCCTTATAATTGGATAATTTTGCCCGATTCGAGTTTTTTGCCCCGAAGGCATAAAATGAAAATAGTCTACCACGAGCCTATAGAAACTCAGGGGCTGACATTAGCAGATATGCCTGCATTAAAGCAAAAAACCTATGAAGTCATTAACTCAGAACTTAAAAGGTACCTGAATGAATATTGATAAAGATCTCTTGAATAAAATTGCGCATTTGGCAAGATTGGAGTTTGACGAAAATACTGCGGAGGAGATGATGGCGGATATGAGTAAGATCATTACCTGGGTGGAAAAGCTTAATGAGGTGGATACTGAAGGTGTTGAGCCTCTTACTACAATGTCACATGAAGTAAATGCTTTGAGAGAGGATGAACCAAAACCACACCTTAGCCACGAAAGGGCCTTAAAAAATGCCCCTCAGAAAGACTCCGATTATTTCAGGGTACCTAAGGTTATGGAGTAATAATTATGCAATCAATTTTTTTCTGGAAACAGTGGCCTGCCCCGTATAAACAGCTATACGTTGGGTTAATCCTACTTGCCTTTATTTGCCTGGGTTGGTTTGGCTATAATTACCTTTCAGGGCCCGACACCATACTTGGCTGGGACGTAATAGCCAAAACAGAGTATGTGAACGTACTAATAGACTCGTTTAAGACAGGTCCCTTCAGCCTGAACACCTCAGCAGACAATGCACTTTTTATTCAGCAATACAGCGGAAGCATACCAGATATAAACATCACTTCTTACTATGCAATGCTGATTATCAGTACAATTTGTATAGTCCTTTTACTAACGGTGGTAACCACACTCCCAAGATTCTGGTATTTTGCCGGTATCGCTTTATTTGCAGTGGTACTGGTCAATTTTAAATTTGAGTTGCTACTGCTTTTTGGGAGTGAAAAAAAATCGGGTCTTATTCTTGCCCTGGTGCTGTTTCTTCCGGCATCATATTTCTTCAACAGTATAAAGCCAAATACAAGCTTCCTGGTCAGATTAGCGTCTTTTACCGTTATCACTATTATTCTGGCCCTGGCTATCGCCCTGTTTGCCGGGGTTGAAACGCCTTTTCTCTATCTCGCTACTTATGGTGTGGCCAACCCGCTCATCATCAGCCTTATTTTTATACTTATTGTTGCTCATGAGATTGTAGCGGCTTTTATCTATCTGCTTACCAGTTCAGGTACCGGCACCAACAAAAATGCAATTTCTCATTTCTACATTATTACTACAATTTATCTGGCTAACCTGGTATTGGCATATCTGCATGAAACGCATGTCATAGACTGGAACTTCATTTATGTAAATCTTTTTTTGCTGCTCCTGATCTCTTCCGTTCTTGGAATATGGGGTTTTCGCCAGCGCGAAGAGCAGTATAAATATCTATTCAATTTCTATCCCTTTGGCGCCATAGCATTTATCGCCATGGCTATTTGCTGCTTTATTACCTTAAGCCATTTTATGGCTACATTCAATGACCCGGCCATAGAGGTGTTCAGGGATTTTATCATTTATTCTCATCTCGGCTATGGGGCTATTTTTGTGATATACATTACCAGCAATTTTCTTGATCCCCTCAAAAGAAATATGCAGGTATACAAGGTATTATACCGCCCGACGGCCATGCCTTATTTCACTTTCAGGCTGGCAGGGCTTATTGCCTTTATAGCTTTTGTGGCCAAGTCCAACTGGGAGGTTCCGGTAAACCAAAGCATAGCTGCCTACTACAATGGCATAGCCGACCTGCATCTGTATAACCGGGAAAAAAGCTTGGCTGAGACTTATTATGAGGAGGCTTCGATCTTTGGGTATAATAACCATAAATCGCATTATATGCTTGGCCAGCTTACCCTGAAACGCAACGATGACGTAAAGGCGGCTGTACACTATAAAGCAGCTATTGCCAAAAACCCTACACCCCAAAGCTATGTTAACCTGAGCAATATTTATATGGAGCAATCGCGGTTCTTTGATGCTCTTTTTGCGCTTAACCGGGGATTGGAGTTGTCACCAGACAATGGGGCTATACTCAACAATATAGGGCTGGCGTATGCAAAAACAAATATCATCGACACTGCTGCTTATTACCTCAATGAGGCTTATGAGCAGAGGAATACCCGACAGGCAGCAGGCTGCAATCTTTTAGCGCTCATCGCACAAAACGACATTAATATAAATCCTGATTCCGTGCTTAGCGGTTTTGATATTTCGAATGATAAAATATCTGTAAATAACAGCTTTGTACTAAAAAGCAAGGCCAGGCAACACTTTGAAAGGAATTTTCTTCCTGAAGATTCTTCGCTGACATTTCTTGATGCCTCTATAGTATATAACGGCGCATTTAATCAGCTTTTTGGTAGTGACTCTCTGCAAGTTGCCTTGCTTAATAAATATATCAGCCACGCTGGCAATCAGCACTTCAGCGAAAAACTTAAACTGGCACAGTACCTGAATCTTTATAAAAACCATCAGGTCTCGGAGGCTTTCAGAGAATTAAATTGGGTTGCCAATACCAGCACTTTCAATGCGGGCGAATATTTTAACCTGATCGGCTTATGGGCGCTGGAGCAGCAAGTGCCTTATGTAGCGGCAGATTATTTTAAATGGGCAGCAGACCGCAATTACAATAATGCAAAGTTTAATCTTGCAATTGCTTTAACAGAAGACCGGAGAATTAACGAAGCAAAGGCTGCCTGGGCAGAATTACTTCAAACAGGAGACAGCAAAGCAAAAGAGATCTCCCAAAATATGCTTGCTATACTTTCCACGACAGAAGAAGCTTATACCAATGCCTCCGACCAGCATAAGTACCTCTATCTCAGGTATCTGCTAGACTACGCTGATACCACAAAGTTTAATCGGCTAATAGACCAGGTGGAGAATACCAACTATAAAGGCCAGGCAATTCTTGATATGTCAGGTAAACTCCGAAGAAAGGACCTCGACGCTGAAGCTATAATTTATTATGCCAGGCTGGCAGGCATGGAAATCACTGACCCCACATTATTTGACAAGATTCAGTGGTATGAACTTAAAATGCTTGCTGCCCAGGGCAATATCCGGGGTTTATCCACTAAAATTAACCAGGGTGTGGAGTTTGACCGGGCACATACGCTTGAGAAACTTTATTTCACTGCATTGATCAATGAAGCTAACGGAGATACTACAAAAGCAACGCAAAATTATAAAGCCATTGCTTATAGGAACCCTTTTATGGAGGAGATGACAATAGCTGCAGCCAATTACCTGGGAATCAAAGACAAGTTTGAGGCATATAGCATTCTGCTGAACGGAATAGAAATTAACCCTAAATCAGTTAAGCTCCTAAAAGCTTATATTTTGCAATGTGCCCGGGTGCAACTCAATAATTATGCAGAGTTAAGCCTGGAGGACCTCAGACCTTTAATTCCTGATGAAGCGTACCGCATATTCGTCAATGAATACCAAACATTGGTTAAGAAAGTAGAAGAAGCCGAGCAAAATTTTTAGAAATTTGCAACCGATTTAATCAGTAGTTACAGAATTACTACCTTTGACACTTTAAAACACGACGATAGACTTATGGAATTAAAGAAAATCCAGCTTAATGATCTTCATGCAGGCCTTGGCGCTAAAATGGTACCTTTTGCGGGTTACAATATGCCGGTAAGATATTCATCCGACATTGAGGAGCACATGACCGTGCGCAACGGTGTGGGCATGTTTGATGTTTCCCATATGGGCGAGTTTATGGTTAAGGGACCAAAAGCTCTGGACCTGATCCAGAAGGTTACCAGCAATGATGCCTCAAAACTTGAAGACGGTAAAGCTCAATACTCATGCCTTCCTAATGACAAAGGGGGAGTTGTGGATGATCTGCTGGTTTATAAGCTAAAAGATGAGGAATATATGCTGGTTGTAAATGCTTCCAACATCGAAAAGGACTGGAATTGGATCAGCCAGCATAATACTGAAGGTGCAGAGATGGAAAATATCTCGGACAGCATCTCTTTGTTTGCCGTACAAGGGCCAAAGGCAACTGAGGTACTTCAAAAGTTAACCGAAACCGACCTCTCAGAGGTTAAATTCTATACATTTACTTATGGCGAGTTTGCCGGAGTAAAAGATGTGATCATGTCTGCCACAGGGTATACCGGTGCAGGAGGCTTTGAATTATATGTGAAGAATGAGGACGCTGAGGAGGTTTGGAACAGGATCATGGATGCCGGCAAGGCAGAAGGCATCAAGCCTATAGGCCTGGGTGCACGCGATACGCTGAGGCTCGAAATGGGATACTGCCTCTACGGCAACGATATTGATGACACTACTTCTCCTCTTGAGGCTGGCCTTGGCTGGATCACTAAATTCACTAAGGACTTCATCAATGCTGAAAACCTCAAAAAACAAAAAGAGGAAGGTGTTAGCAGAAAACTCGTTGGATTTAAAATGATTGACAAGGGTATTCCTCGTCATGATTATATTATCGAGGATGCTAATGGAAATGAAATAGGGAAAGTAACCTCCGGTACTATGTCTCCGGTACTTAACCAGGGCATCGGCCTTGGCTATGTAACAAAAGAATTTTCAACTCCGGGCAGTGAAATTTATATTGCAGTAAGAAACAGAAAACTTAAAGCTGAAGTTAACAAACTTCCGTTAATATAGAATAATATACCTTTCGATAGCATACCATGATAAGGCTGCATCCCCTACAGCTTTATCATGGTTAAAATAAATGTACCCATATGAAAACCATAGATGTCTGTCTTAGCCCTGACCTCATTCACCTGTTTGACGTCAAAAATAAAGTGGTAGTTGTAGTAGATATTTTAAGAGCAACCTCATGCATGACCACCGGCATGGCTTATGGCGTTAAAAGTATAAAACCATTCTCCTCACTGAACGAATGTGAGCAAATGAAGAGTAAAGGCTACTACATTGCCGGAGAACGCAATGGCGAAAAGGTTGAGCATTTTGACCTTGGCAACTCTCCCTTCGACTACATGAACCCAGAACTAAAGGGTAAAAGTGTAGCTGTAACCACTACCAACGGTACAGTGGCCATAGAAAAATCCCGGGAAGCCGATGAAATCGTTATAGGGGCTTTCCTGAATATCTCAGCTGTAGCCCGGTATCTGCGGGATCAGGAAAAGGATGTACTTATCTTCTGTGCAGGCTGGAAAGGCAAAGTCAATATGGAAGATTCACTTTTTGCCGGAGCTTTGGTTGAAAAGCTACAAAATGACTTCGCTAACGAGTGCGATGCTCCCTTAATAGTACAAGCTGCCTACCAGGATATGAGTCATAATTTACTGGCCCTGGTCCAAAGCTCATCGCATGCTAAAAGACTCCAGAAGCTCAACATCTATGAAGATATCGAATACTGTCTGAAACTGGATGAGTATGATGTGGTACCTGTGATCAGGAATGACGAAATTGTGCTTTTGAGGGAGCCTAGCGTTTCCTAATACACCTAACCGCTTATCTGAGCTTTTCATTGTTCTTATGGCGGTCTTTATCTCTGATATTCTTTTTCTCGAGGTTCTTTTTGAAGGCCTCGGTTAAGTCTATTCCTGTTTGATTGGCAAGACAGATCAATACCCATAAGACATCAGCCATTTCATCGCCCAGGTCTTTATGCTTATCTGAGTCTTTTTCCGACTGCTCTCCGTAGCGGCGGGCCATTATGCGAGCCACTTCCCCTACCTCCTCGGTCAGAATTGCGGTATTGGTAAGCTCGTTAAAATACCTTACTCCGGTAGTATTGATCCAGCGATCAACTATATCCTGTGCTTCTTTAATTGTCATATGCCGTTCTGTTCAATAGCACTTATTTCTTATCCTTTGTATCAATTATAATAGTTACAGGTCCGTCATTAACCAGTCCCACTTTCATGTCAGCTCCGAACTCACCGGTAGCGATGGTTTTTCCCATTTCTTCCTCTATCCTTTTAATAAACTTTTCATAAAGTGGTATGGCCACATCCGGTTTGGCAGCTTTGATATACGATGGTCTGTTTCCTTTCTTAGTGCTGGCGTGCAGGGTAAACTGACTAATTAACAACACATCTCCTCCCACATCCAGCAAACTTTTGTTCATAACTTCATTTTCATCTTCAAAAATCCTCATGTTGGCTATCTTGCGGCTAAGCCACTGAATATCCCCCTCATTATCCTCATCCTCAATGCCTAAAAATACCAATAAGCCTGTACCTATTTCTCCGTTTATCTTACCATTAATTTTTACTGAGGATTCCGATACCCTTTGTATAACTGCAATCATAAAAAGTATGTGTTAATATTTTTGAAGTTCCTTTGATTCATGAATAAACCTGCCTGTTTTATTTTGCCTGGCCATAGCAAACATTGCTCTTGCCACCTTCACAGAATCTATGGCTTTATACTTCTTAAGAGGCCCGACAAAGAAGAATCCAAATATGCTGAAGAAGACTTTCCCCAGTCCCTCACCCAACCTCATTTCGTTACGCTGCCCTATCAATAATGACGGTCTGAAAATATGATAGCATTTGAAACCCATAGAAGTTATGGCTTCCTCCACTTCGCCCTTAACCTTATTATAAAAAACAGACGATTTTGGATCAGCTCCCAAAGCGGAAATCAGCAAGAATTGTTGTGCTCCCCCGGCATGCGCAAGTTTAGCTATCTGATAAGTGTAATTAAAGTCAACCTGCCTGAATTTGGCCTTACTACCTGCTTTTTTCATGGTGGTTCCCAGGCAGCAATATACATCATCGGCCTTTATTTGAGAAGCATAGGTATCGAGGTTCTCAAAGTCAGCCAGAAGGTTTGTAAGTTTGTCACTTTTCTTTTCTACAGGCCTGCGGGCAAGCACGATCACCTTGTCATAATAGGATACTTCAAGGACCAGATCTAAAAGCTGATCACCAATCAGCCCTGTTGCTCCGGCCACCAATGCTGTTTTGCTCATTTAGTATTCTGATTTTGATGTGGTAACCAGGTCATCAGATGCTATTTACGTTCTGCTACCTTGTCTTCTTCCCAAAGGATGTACCTTTCTATTTCTTCCTTAAGGTTACTATAGACCCATACGATCACGGAAAAGTCATCGACCAAACCGGTTATTGGAATAAAGTCGGGAATAAGATCAATAGGAGTAACAAAGTAAACCAGTGCGGCTACCAAAAGTAATACGCTCTGCCACCGGATGTCGCGGTACTCTCCGCTTTTATAAGCCTTCACCATTCTGATGATCACTTTTATCCTGTCAATAAACTTGTTGTCTTTGAGCTTCTCAACGTCAATTTCTTTCAATTTTGCTCCTGAAGCTTTCATCAGGTTCAGCAGCCTTTCCTGGTTCTTTAATATGTTTGCTGCCCGTTGTTTAGCACTGTCAAAAAATTTATTACTATTTACATTTTCCATAAAATCAATTACATATTTAAGTGGTCAACGCAGGCCAGTGTTTAAAAAGTTTGTCTGATCTCATTTTTTACCTGTGTCAGCGCATGCTGGATGGGATCGAAATCCTTTTCTACAGCCATTTCAAAGATTTGCCTGGCTAAATCAATATTGGTAGCTTTTTCAGGCATTCTGTTGGTTGCTTCATTTACCATCACGATCAGGTCTTCCTTCGCCGATTTCACAAGTTCCCAGGCCTCTTCGCTCATATAAAGCTGTTGAGATACATTATGGTTATATTCTTCACGTATTTCATTGAGCAGTATTTGCTGAAATTCCCGTGCTGTATATTGCCCGTTATTCAGTCTTATAACAAGGTTATTTGGGGTGATCCGCTCAAGGAAAAGACACACCCTTTCATAGGCATGCAGTCGGTTTGGCAACACCGTTTCTATGCTCTTGCTTCTGATCTCCATGCGCTGTTTTTCAAGTTCCTTATCCAGAAATGACTTTACTACAAGGTACATGGCATAAAGCACCACTGCGGCAGGTATCAAAAGCTTTCCAAATTCTATTACAACTTCCATATATTCGTGTTCATTATTTGACTCTAAATTAATAAATTTAACCGCTGTTAAAACAATAATGACCAAATTGGCTTTGACAGCTTACAATTTTTTAACGTGTTTGTTGTTTACCTTTTTAAACTATCTGCACTAATAAGTGATCCATCTTGACAATGACCGTATAATTCAAAGACTTAAACAGGATGACTCGTCTTGCCTTGAGGATCTGGTGATTGCTTATAAAAGCTATTGTGTCAATGGTTTGAAGAAGAAAACCAGGTGCTCAGGTGAAGAGGCTGAAGACCTGTTTATTGATGCCTTGCTGGAATTGAGAGATAAAGTTCATGCCGGCAAACTGGATCATTTAATAAACGCCAAAAGCTATATCTTCGGTATCTGCTATAATATTTGGTTATCTGCACAACGGGAAAAAAGCAAAACGATCATTAGCTCAATTGATGCAGAAGGCTACTACGAACAGTACCTGAAAGATGATGAGCTCTCAGACCTGGACGATATGGAATATAAAGCTGAGCTCCTTAGCATCACCAACCGGGCACTGGAAACTATAGGTGAGAAATGTTACAGGATCATTAAATATTTTTATATTGAAAAAAGGAGTATGGATGATATAGCAGGCATCATGGGATTTGCAAGTGCAGATGTAGCCAAGACTTCTAAATCAAGGTGTTTTAAAAAGCTTGTAGAAAAAACAAAAGAGCTCGAAAAACTATAAGTATGCAAGAAGAAACCCATAGAGTACTTATAGATAAGTATCTGACCAATTCGCTTACCGAAAGTGAAAAGGGCAGCTTTATTCTTCTTCTGGAAGATCCTGAATTTAAAGAGGCGGTGCTTCATGAAAAGCGTGTGGTGGCCGCAATAAAAGCAAGTGAAAAGGCAAAATTAAAAGCCTACCTGAAAGGTATTTCCGCAAACACTCCCATATCTGAAAATCAAAACACCCGCTACTTTAAGAAATTATGGATAGCCGCCGCTTCTGTCCTTTTGATAGCCTCCATCGGATACTTTTTTTATATTTCCAATCAGCCCATCAGCAGCCAATTTGAAGAGTTCTACGAACTTTATCCAGCAGTGACCATCCAACGGGGAGAAGGTGAAGCAATATCCAATGCGCTGCAGTTATATAGTGAAGGAAAATATCAGGAGGCTGCAACTGAACTGGCTGTTTTCGCCAATCCCGATCAACCGGTCTACTACCTTTATCTAGGCAATTGCTACCTCCAGCTTGAAGAATCTCAAAAGGCCATTGCAGCTTTTGAAGCCCTAATAGAAGTAAGCAATGACTCTATTTTAACACAACATAGCCAGTGGTATCTGGTGATGGCATACCTCCAAAGCAATGAACCTGAGCCATTGAAGGCATTGCTGCATAAGATCATTGACCAACAGGGTATGTATACCGAACTCGCCAGTAAACTTTTAAATAAAATCGATTAGAAAAAATACCGGAAACCTTTACCTGACCAGTTTACCTTTCCTCATCAGAAGCACTACTGTAAAAACGTAAGTTCCTCTATAACAGTATGGCTATTAAATTTGAACAATATCTTTACAACATTGAAAGGTTGGACCAATTGATCAGGTTAAAATGTACCGGCTCACCTGAAGTATTATCCTCAAAATTAAGCATATCCCGAAGCACACTATACCGCCATCTCGAAATCATGCGGTTGATAGGCGCACCCATAACCTACTGCACAAAACATGAAAGTTTTGTATATGAATACCCGGTAGAATTCAACCTTGGTTTCTCTCCCAAATACCGGCCTCCGTTCAGGCGCACTTGCTACTCTTCTAAATGAATAAATACTCCTGTTGAGAGTCTCACATTTTGAGACTCTCAGGCATTATTCTTGCTAAAGAGCAACTCAAAAACTACATCAAGAAGCATGTTTACTTTTTGAAATCTTAGACACTACATTACAAATAACAGTAAGGCAATTAAACGGTTAATCAGTCACTAGTGGACAATGACAAGAAATATTCGGTTGAAGGACAATGCCCCATCCCTCTGCGGGCTTAGCAGGAACAAAATATACCAGATAGAGCCCATTCCATTTCAGCATACCTTAAACAGCTCTTATCTCACCCTTGCCAACCAAACTTTAGACAGCCCTTACATAATAAAATACTACAAAATAAAACATTTGCAGAAACAAGACCTGGTATATAGTATTCAGGAAAAGACAAAAGGTACAACTATGGATCAGTTAATGAGACACGGCTGCCCCTCCTATGAAGTTATAAAAGAAATGATCTTTAAGATATTGAAAGGGTTTGAGGTCATTCATGATGGCGGGATTTTACATAGGGATATCTGTATGAACAACATCTTTGTAGAGTTTACTTTCCCCTTTTTCACTCCAAAAATTACCAGCTTTAATTTATTCCGGCCCGTCTACAACAAAAGCCTCATGCTGGTCTCCAACCTAAAATACATGGCACCAGAGATTAAAAACTATGCTGATTATGACATTCGTTCTGAAATCTGGTCAATTGGCGCACTGGTTTACGATATATTGTGTACTAAATTCCAACCCGGCTTTGATACCGGGCTGAACCGGATATTTTCAGACAGCCCCCAAGAAATTAACCTGAAGATCATACCTTACTGTTTTAGAAACTTTATACAAGTTGCCATGGAAGATAATCCCTCCAAAAGGCCAGAAAGCCTAACCGAGCTTATTGAGGTTTTGCACCAATGTCTGGATGCCAGGGAAAAGGCGATATATAATGCGATTGGATAATTTTTAACTCTGGAAACCTTACATCAGGAACTAATATTAAGGGCATTAGTTAAATTTGCTACTATACATTTTACAGCTCTTTTAACCGATTGAGTTCACTGGTTCTCCTCTAACATGCTAAAAAACTATTTCCTCCCCGTAGTATTTTCTGTAGTTTCCCTTTATGCAACCACATCTTACGGGCAGGATGAATACACCGAAACCCTTCAATACCACTATAGTCACGCGCAATTCGATTCGTGTATTCAACTCATTAATAACCTTCTTCCAAAATATAAAAAAGACCTGCCTCAGAGAATAAAACTGCTAAACCTGCTAGGCAAAAGCTATGTACGCAATTATCAATATGATGAAGGACAGGAAGCTTATACTAAGGCTGCCGAACTTAATAAAGGAAGTATAAATGACTTGATTTCTAAAGATGATTATATAGCCAGTTTATTAGGAGTTTGTGATGTTTATGCTGCGGATTATAGATCTGATTTAATGGAGCCAATTATATCGGAACTAAAGTTATTTCTAAGTGATATGCTAGGTAGCACATATTATGGACACTATCTTTTCATCCTAGGAAAATATTATCGCCCAAATAACAGACCATTAGCGCAAAAGTTATACAGGCAATCTATTTCGTACATTCCAAAATGGAACGAATTATCGGTAATTGCTCGGTTATCCTTAGCAAATCTTTACATTTGGGCAGGAAACGATTCATCTTTTTTTTGTTAAATGAAAGCCATGGATTGATTACCCAGTTCTTTTCAGAGGATAATTTTCTTAAAGCAACATATTACAACTTTACAGGAGAGTTACTTAACGCCAAAGGCCACTATTATGAAGCAATAAAAGTGTTAAATGATAGTGCCTTAACTAATCTTAATTCAGCTAACACTGGAAATAAATATCTAGAAAGCGAAGCATATTATCACTTAGCTCAATCACACCGACTGCTTGATGACTATACTGAGTCCTTTCATTTTAATAAACAAAATTTAAAATTAAAAGAACAGCTTTTGCCCTCCAGACATTTTAAGATTGGGACAGCAAAGTTAGAACAGGCAATCTTATTCTATAGGATGCTTATGTTTGATAGATCAACTGAATCTATCTTTCAAGCAAGCCAGATTCTTAATTCATCATTATTTTTTGATTATTTAGGGCAATGCTATCTACTCAGAGCATTCATCGAAACAACTCAAAAAAACCATTTAACCGCTATTTCATACTACGATAGCGCAACGTTTTTGGTAAAGCCTTTTAATAACTTATCCATTATCCCTCATACTTCAAATCAAGCTAAGGCAGGTATCTATATGGAAATGAACAAGCCAGATACTGCAAAATATTTAATCAAGAAAAGTATAATGGGCCTCCATAAATACTGTACATCATGTTTATCTCTAATTACGGCTTATAGAATACAAGGTAAGATTTACCATCAAATAGGAGATTACGACTCTGCGAAAATGTTCTACGAAAAAGCTCTTAATATTTTAAATAATAATCGAGTTAAGCGAACTCATACCATGAGCAGACTTATTAACGCATATACAGACCTCGCACTAGATTTGAAGGAATTAAATCTTGCAGATAGTCTTCTTGCGCTTAATTTAGAAACCCCATCCATTAATAACTTATTTGACGATCACCAACAACGGATGTATGGTATGTCTGATATTGAAAGCTTTTACCGAGTTGGGAAACTCTTTTATTCTAAATATCAAAATGACAATGATTTGTTGAATCTAATAAAATCAAAAAAAGCTTTAGAACAGGCATTGAGTTTAGTTTATAACAAAAAAAGATTACGCTTCCAAGTTAATGATGAAATAGTAAAAAATCATCATTACTTCAAAGTAGCATCTCATTGCATTAAAACAACGTACTTTCTTTATAATAAAACCAATGAGACTTCCTATGTAAAAGACGCATTTATAATGTATGAACATATAAAGGGAGACAATATTCATTATGCTAAATGGAATTCTTCAGCTATAAAATTTGGTGAAATACAAGATAGTATTCGAATACAGGATGCACTGATTAGTAGACAAATTAATTATCTCCAATCCAAACTGGTTTCCTCTAAGATCAAATTCAGCCATAAAGAGATAATGAATCTTCAAAACAAACTGATTTCACTTAAGGATAAATATGATAGCCTAATCACTCACCTGGAACAAAACTACCCCGAATACTACAATCTCAAATACAACTTCAATGTACTGTCTATAGAAGAAGTACAGCAAAAATTAAAATCCAATGAAGCACTAATTGAATATTTTAATGGAGAAGACCAAACCTACGTCTTCACTATTACCAAATACACTGCCTCTTTCCAATCTATACCTTTGGTTGACAATAAAGAGATAGAAGAATTCAGAAAAGCATTAACACCAAATTTTGAGCAAAAAAATCCCTCACAAGCATATCGTGATTACACGAACTTGGCATATGAGCTCTTCAAAAAAATTCTGGCTACCCCTCTTAAAAATATTGACACTACAAAAGTAAATACGCTCAGGATCATACCCGATGGCTTGCTTGGTCTTGTTCCTTTCGAAACATTGATTACCCAGCCTGTCAATACTAAGGTAGATGACTACGGCAACCTGCCATACCTCTTCAAAAAGTATAACATTAGCTACGGCTATTCAGCTACTTCCATGTTCATGTTTAAGGATCAAAATCGGAAAATGAGTGCTTCGCAAGTTTTAGCTTTTGCTCCCTCTGAGGCCACTTCTTCCCCTTCAGCTAAAATAGCCAGCCTGGCTCCATTAAAATGGAACCTTCAGGAAGTACTTAATCTCAACAACTACTTCAACCACTATACTTCAACAGGAGATAAGGCTACAGAAGCTGCATTTAAAGAAAAAATCAAAGATTATCCTATTGCTCACCTGGCTATGCATGCCATTATTGATGATGAAGACCCTATGTACTCCAAGTTACTGTTTGCACCTTCGAAAGATACCCTGGAAGATGGTATGCTTCACACTTTTGAACTCTACAATATGCGGCTTAATACACTAATGGTAGTATTAAGCGCCTGCAATACCGGAAGTGGGAAACTTCAAAAAGGCGAAGGTGTTATGAGCCTCGCCCGTGCTTTTGCCTATGCAGGAAGCCCGTCGGTGGTGATGAGCCACTGGGCAGTAGATGATAAGTCTACCGCTGAGCTCATGAAGTACTTTTACAAACACCTAAGCAAGGGTGAGTCCAAAGATGCAGCACTACGACTGGCCAAATTAGACTTTCTGAAAAACTCTTCTCCCATCTACCACCACCCCTATTACTGGAACAACTTCGTAGTAATGGGTGACCCGGTTCCGGTGGTAGATGCTCCCTACTGGTGGAAAGTCATAACGTTTCTGTTCATCATCACGTTCTTTGCCATAATTTTAGGCATTTCAGACCGCCACAAAATACTAAAGCGCTGAAATTAATTTTAAGTTTTTTAAGTTTACAGAGTGGAAGTCAGAATAGAATTTTCTTACCGAAAGAGATATGATAGATAGCATTCAGCCTGTTACCCTTACAGACAAAGCCATAGATGAGGTTCGTAATATAATGACAACCAAAAAAATACCGGAAGGTTATTCCCTGCGCATTGGCATAAAAGGCAGCGGAGGATGCTCCGGCTTTAACTATCTGTTGGGCTTTGATAAAAAGAAGGATACTGACCTGGAATATGAGGTTGATGGAATCCCTGTAGTTGTCGAAAAAAAGCACACCATGTACCTATTGGGATTGGAGGTAGATTTTTATGAAGGTTCTGATGCCCGGGGCTTTACTTTTGTAAAACCTGAAGAAGAACAGGCAGGGTAATTTTACCTTTTCTTTTTTACCGTTATTGTGGCAGCTCTGCACAGTCCTCCAATGGGCGGGTCAAATTTTGAGAGGCTTATCTTTACTTTTTTTACCGCCGGAATTTCATCCAGCACCCTGTTTATCATCCTGTTTACCACGTGCTCAAGGAGCTTGGAAGGTTGCTCCATTTCATCCTTTACTATAGCATATAGGCGTTCGTAATCAACTGTCCCTTCCAGCTCGTCTTTTTTAGAGGCATGGTTAAAGTCAGTTTTTACGGTTATATTAACTTCGAATTTATTTCCTTTTTGTCTCTCTTCATCATAGTAGCCATGGTAGGCTTTGAAAAGTAAACCTTCGAGGGAGATCTTACCCATTACTCAATATCATCAAAAAATGAAGTGCTTTCTTTATTTTCTTTAGATTTCCGGGGCTTTTGGGGTTCTTCAACCGTATTTACTGCTACAGACTCCTCCTGTTCCGGTTCGTGCTGCTCTTGCTCATATGGGAGCTCATCCACTTTCTGTTCAACCTCAGGAGCCTTTTCAGGAGCTATGGCTTTATAGCTATTTTGTAATTTTACAGAAGTCTTGGCCGCTTTATCGACTGCTTCCCTTTTTACACGCAATAATTCAGCCTCCACATCAAATTTCTTGATCTGAGACTTTACCCTATCAACCTTTTGCAGGGCATCATTGGCAAAACTCTTGATATCAGAGATGAGATCGTCCTTAACGTTCTCCAACAGCCTGTATACCTGAGCCATACTACGAATCTGATCTTCCATTTCATCAATGGTGTTTTTAGACTTGATCTCCGCTTCCTCGATCATATCCTTAGCCTTACCTTTGGCGTCATTCAGAATGGCCTCGGCCTTCATTTGAGTTTCTCGCATATGCAGCTCTGCCGTCTTGGTGGCCTGATCTATCATACTGGCACCGGTATCTTCAGCTGTCTTCAGCGTTTTAAATAAAGAATTTTCAACTTCTCTTAGCTTTTCTACCTCTCTTTCAGAGGTTTGAAGTTTTATTTTAAGTTCCTTGTTTTCATCGATCAGCTTCTCCCACTCCTGAGACATTGTGACCAAAAACGCATTGACCTCATCTTTATCCAACCCGCGAAAAGCCTTTTCAAATGTTTTTTGGCGTATTTCTAATGGTGTAATCTTCATAATGTCATAATATTAAACCAACTTTTCAACTATTAAACTCAATATCCCAGACCGATATTGCCCTGTCATCACTGGCGCTCACCAATAAATCGTTGTACGAGGACCAGAGCAGTTTGTTTACAGAAGTCCCGTGCCCGGCATGCCTCGCTTTATCTATAACTTTCAACAACTTAAAAGCATGAGTATCCCAGATTTTTATGGACTTATCCATGCTACAAGTTACAAAATGTTTACCATCCGGACTAAAATCAAGGTTATTAATCGTATACATATGTGCCACAATGTCTTCCAACTCTATGTAACCCGCCTTGGCATCCCATATCTTCAGGTGTGCATCACGACCGGCGGTTACCAGGAGTTGACCATCAGGGGAATATTTAACAGTGAACACTGAATTTTTATGACCTTCAAGTTCTTTGATAAGCTGGTAATCTTCTAAATTGAATATCCGGACTTTATTATCGCTATACCCCACGGCCATTTCTCCATTTTGCTCATTAATAGCAATGGCTCTTGCACTTTTTGACGGGCCTTCAATCTTATAAATCACCCTCAAACTCGTCAAATCCACCACGGTAACCGTACCAGATGCATCACCCACATACAGGTGATCTCCGAAAGAGTTTACATCAAAAATAGCCTGATCAGTCATTTTCAATGATCCTACTTCCTTTTTGTTCTCCCAGTCTAACAAGTGTATTCCTTCATAGTTATGCCCGGCAATAAGAAGGTTCCTGCTTTTTAAGTAGTGAAGGGCATATACCGAATTGGGTAACTTGGCTATGAGCTGACCATTCTCTGATTCTTTCAGGTTCCAGAATACCACCATACCATCACCTGCTCCGGAAAAAAACAAATGATCATGCCCTGTTCTTTCCAGGGTATAAACACAATCATTATGACCAGTGAAGGTTTTGAGTTTGGAAACGTTAACTTTGCCCATCAATCGTTGTTTGCAAGTTAAAATCTGATTATAAAGCAAAGAAGCAAGTTTTCCAGTCAGTTATCAAATGCCGATACATAAAATAGAAGAAATAAATACAACCCGATACCTAGCGATATGGCATATTGAAGAGAGTATCGAAGAACTCACCATGCTGCTGGATCCGGCAGATACTGATAAAACTATCCTTGACAGCTTCCGAAGTGAGAAAAAGAAGTTTGAATGGCTGGCAGGCAGAGTCTGTATTAAAAGCCTTTGTAAGGTAATGGGCATCTATTACAAAGGGCTGACAAAAAATGCTAACGGCAAACCATTTCTTATAGAAAGCACAGCAGAGGTATCCATGTCCCATTCATACCCTTATGTGGCTGCCATAATTGACAGCATTGAAGATGTGGGCATTGATTTGGAACAGCCAAAAGAAAAACTTCGTAAAGTAGCTCATAAATTCTTGTCTGACCAGGAAGTGGCAGCAGCCAAAAATGATATCAATGCGCTTTGCATCTACTGGTGCGCAAAAGAAACCTTGTATAAAATTTGTGACCAACACATCAGTTTCAGAGAACAAATGGCGGTAAAGGATTTTGAATTGGATAGCCAAGGGTATACGGTTGGCAAAGTAATTGTAAATGATATCGTAAAAAGCTATAAATTAGAATTTAGAATAGAAAAAGATTATATTCTTACTTTCAATCTATAGTGAACCGGAATGTTATGAAAAATTTAATACTCGCAGGTCTTATTGCACTAACGGCTACTTCAGTCCTGGGGCAAAAAATTGACAACTTTACTTTAACTGATGTTAAAACAAAAAAGCAGGTTTCTCTGGCTGATTTTAAAAGTTCTAAGGGTGTTGCAGTCATTTTCACAAGCAATATTTGTCCGTATTCAGTTTATTATGAAGGACGTATTACACAACTAATTTCTGAATTTAAAAGCAAGGGAATACAATTCGTACTTATAAACTCGCATACTGAAGCCAAGGAATCAGAAGCAGAAATGGCCAATAAAATATCAGCCTGGGGTCTGGATGTACCTTACCTGGCAGATAAAGACCAAAAAGTACTTTCCCAGTTTGGTGCCCGTAAAAGTCCGGAAGTTTATTTATTAAAAAACAACGGTAGTTTTTCCGTTTTTTATAATGGAGCAATAGATAACAATCCCCAGGTAGCGACGGATGTTAAAGAGCAACACCTGAAAGAAAATATAAACATGCTTTTACAGGGAAAGCCGGCTAAGCCCGGAGGCCGTCCGATCGGATGTATGGTTAAGAAGGATTAAAGGCCAAGGTCATTACCTTTCGAAACCAACTGCAAAAGTGTTTTAATCTCTTCAGATTTAGAATGATCACCAATCTTGTCGAAAGAATTAACAAGATTTCTCAATGATCTGAGTACAATATCCTGGTTACTACAGGGCTGATAAAAGGTATCCTGCGGATTTATTCTAAGCTCGGCAATGTAGTTATCAATATCTTCCCTGGAGAAAATCAGTCCTCTGTTAAATGCATTGATATAGAACTGGCTGTAGTTCTCATTCTCCGGCTTAAAAGTAAGTATGAAAAGATTCGGCAAATTCACACCATATACAGGCATTTTTAACTTTTGCGCCACAAGCATATAAAGTACGCACAAAGAGATGGGGTTACCTTTTCTACCCTCAAGCACAACATTGATCATTGAATTTCCCGGTGAATGGAAATTTTTAGTATTTGCCCCAAATTTTAATTTGTTAAACAATACACTATTCAGAAGCTTTACCTGATCATATGGATGTATATCGGTTTTAAACTCCAGCCAGGCCTCATAGTAGATTTGCTCCAGGTCCTGCCTCAACTTCTGTAGTTCAAGATCCGGATACTGATAGGTAGCTACAAGCCACATTCCTTCCAGCAGGTCACCTTCCTCATCTTCAAACCACGCTGTAAGCTTACTTTTGAGAATGTCAAACTGGAGCACATGAATCAGGTCTTCTATCCTGCTCTGAACTAACGGATTAAGGTTACTCTCCCACTCTGTTTCGAGAAACGGAATGATCTCTTCTCCCAGTGAAATTATCTTTTCTTCAACATGAGAAATAATCTGAGCATCTTCATCATCCAGCAAAGATACCAAGGCTTTTAGTTCGCTTTCCTGCATATAGTATAATGAATGAAAGGGTTAAAGAATTAGCAATAATCTGCGTTCCTTAACCCGCCATTCCAAAATTTACTAATTTATTCTTTATTAAGTAATTTTTCCTCCCGGAACAATTCACCGTATCCTGCATCAGGTTTGAATTACTCCTACATTAAATTTCTCAACCGGAGCATGATTCGCTGCTTCAATTCCTGTAGAGATCACTTTCCTGGTCTCCAACGGATCAATAATACCGTCGACCCAAAGGCGTGCTGCCGCATAATAAGGACTTAGCTCCTCATTATATTTATCTGTTATTTCTTTTAGCAGGTTATCTTCTTCCTCCTTGGTAATCTCTTTGCCCTGCGCTTTTAAGGTTGCCACTTTAATCTGTAAAAGTGTCTTGGCTGCCGAGGCTCCACTCATTACTGCTATTTGGGCAGTTGGCCAGGCATATATCAGTCGTGGGTCGTAAGCTTTACCGCACATGGCATAATTACCGGCCCCATATGAGTTACCCATTACAATGGTAAATTTCGGTACTGTTGAATTAGCCATGGCATTCACCATTTTAGCTCCATCTTTAATAATTCCGCCATGCTCAGCCTTGCTACCCACCATAAAGCCACTAACATCCTGCAAGAACACTAGTGGTATTTTTCTTTGATTGCAGTTCATAATAAATCTCGCAGCCTTATCTGCAGAATCAGAATAGATCACTCCCCCCATCTGCATCTCTCCTTTTTTCGATTTAACCACTTTACGCTGGTTAGCTACAATACCAACAGCCCATCCATCAATCCGGCCATATCCACAAACTATGGTTTTGCCATATAACTCCTTATATTCATCAAACTCAGAGTTATCAACAAGCCTTTTGATGATCTCAACTGTATCATAAGGTTTTACACGGTCAGCAGGCAAAATACCATAGATCTCTTCCTGACTCTCCTTTGGTAAAGCAGCCTCTATACGATCAAAGCCCGCAATATCAGGATTACCTATTTTATTGAAAATTGATTTTATATAATCCAGACAGGCTTCATCGCTTTCAAACTTATTATCCGTAACCCCGGATATTTCGCAATGTGTGGTAGCTCCTCCGAGAGTTTCATTATCTATATCCTCTCCAACAGCAGCTTTTACCAGGTAAGAGCCTGCCAAAAAAATTGAGCCTGTCTTGTCAACTATCATTGCTTCGTCAGACATAATTGGAAGATAGGCTCCACCAGCCACACAACTTCCCATGATGGCCGCTATCTGCACAATGCCCATGGCAGACATTTTTGCATTATTTCTAAACTGCCTTCCAAAGTGCTCCTTATCAGGAAAAATCTCATTTTGCATGGGGAGAAATACGCCGGCACTATCTACAAGGTAGATAACAGGCAAACGATTCTCCATAGCAATCTCCTGCGCCCTGAGGTTCTTTTTGGCAGTAATAGGAAACCAGGCTCCGGCTTTCACAGTAGCATCATTGGCTACTATCATACATTGCCTGCCCTGAACATGACCAATACCCGTGACAACTCCCGCTGACGGACAGCCCCCTACTTCCTGGTACATACCTTCACCGGCGAGCACGCCCACTTCAAGGAACTCGCTCCCTTTATCAATCAAATAATCAATGCGTTCCCTGGCGGTGAGTTTTCCTTTCTTGTGGTGAGATTCTATCTTCTTCTCTCCACCACCCATTTGAGTTTTTTGAACTTTGGTTTTTAGCTGATATAATAGCTGTTTAAGACTATCTTCGTTTTTATTGAATTCTAAATCCATTCAATTTATGGGGTTTAAATTTTCTGCAATTTAGGTCATCAGGAAAAAAAATCAGCCTCTTACAGCACTTAGTTTTCTTTCTCTTCTTTTCTGGCTGCCTTTCTCCTGTCCCTGGCTATTTTCTCCTTACTCTTACCTAAAGGAGAGAAGAAGTGCTTCGGTTGAGTATCCATATGGATGAGCAGTTTATCCAGGTTCTCAACGGCTTTGTTAAGATTAACATACAGAGAGTCATTGTTAATGAGCTTGCCTAATGTACCATCATTATTTGCAAGCCGTTCAATAGCCTGATTCAATTTAGTCAAAGTAGCATTGGCTTCATTCACAGTCCGGTTGAGCTCGAGGCGTTTCAGAGAATCACTGAAAACAGTAAGGTTGTTTAGCATCGGACGGGTTAACTGCAAAGTAGTATTAAGCTCTTTACCCACCTGATCAAAAGTAGCAGTAATTTCATCAAGGTTTTCCTTTGTACCAGCTATGGTAGAATTTAATAGTATAGGTGTCTTTTGAAAGCCATCCATCATGCGGTTAAGTTTATCGCTGTTACCTGTAAGGTTATCAAGTATCGCATTGATCTTTTTAATAGTAACCTCCAGGCTATTGGCCACGGGCTGGGCGCTTTCTGCCAAAATATCAGCAATACCTCTGTCTAAAACAGCAATTATAGTGTCGCCGGGCTTATGTGGTTCCGTAATGTCGCCGGTACTTAAAAGGATAGATTTGTTACCCAGAAAGTCACCTGTAAGCGTAGCCATGGCCGAATCGCCAAGAATAACATCACCGCTAAGATCAAGCTCGACCAGAATTTGATTCTGTCTGTCCTGAAGAAGGGATATCCTACTTACCCTTCCCACCACAAAGCCATTGACAAAAACAGGATTGGAAACATTGAGACCGTCTACATTTTCATAGATAGCGTAGTACTTATCATTGGATGTAAAAAAATCTATGCCTTTAAGGTAGTTAAACCCTAAATAAAGGATGGCAATGCTAAATACCATAAACAAGCCAACCTTGAGTTCCTTTGATACCGTCACCTATTCGTTTTTAGTTTAATGATTCTATATCGTTTTTGTAATCTCTGAATGCCCTGAATATTCCTGAGGCTATATTTGCTTTAACTGATGAATTATTAAGTTCCTTTTCTTCTGCAGGGTTTGTTAGATAACCAATCTCTACCAATACACTTGGCATGGCTGTTCTCCACAATACCCAAAAACCTGCCTGTTTCACTCCCCTGCTTTTTCTTCCGGCCCTCGTACCGAACTGCTCTTCGATCTTGCTGGCCAGATACAAGCTATTTTCAATATATGCACTTTGAGTCAGTGAAAACAATATATGAGATTCGGGAGAGTTAGGATCAAAACCCTCATACTTTTCTTCATAGCCCTCTTCATAAAGTATTACGGAGTTTTCCCGTTTGGCTACATCAAGATTACCTTCTGTTTTATGAGGCCCCATAACGTAAGTTTCCGTACCATAGATACTGCTCCTGCTTACGGCATTGACATGAACAGATATAAATACATCTGCGTGATTTTTATTAGCTATGTGAGCCCTCTGTTCCAGCTCGACAAATTTATCATCCTTTCTGGTATAAATAACCTTTACATCGGGCAGATACTCCTGTATATACTTCCCTAACTGCAGGGAAACATCGAGCGCTATGTCTTTTTCTTCACTGAAAACACCGTGGGTACCAGGATCATGCCCTCCATGACCAGCGTCTATAACAACCGTCTTCACCGTAAAATCTGATCGTCTTTGCCCGCTTGAAGAAGTTAGCAAGGTTATTGCTAGGAGAAGGAATACAATGGCAATATTCTTCACAATCTTTCGCTTCTTAAAAGTTATTCCGATAACTTTACGCAAAATTGTAAATTTTTCTCTAAAACCGAAAAATAGGTTATATAAATTGGAATCATGCGGCTTTTCGAAGTATAGTTTACTTTGTTTTTTTTGGTTTTTCATCTCCATAGGTTACGCTCAAAATCCTGAACAAAAAATAAATTCCAGTAAGGAACTATTAGGCAAACAAACCTTAGCTGCTGACACTACCATTAACAGTGATAGCACAGCAATAGTTGCAGATTCTTTAGCTGCCGACTCAGTTGCTACTGCACAAGCTCCAGACAGTGACATTGAGACGACCATCAATTATTCTGCCAGAGATTCCATTAACTTTTCAGTTGATTCAAAGATCGTGAAGTTATATGGAGATGCCAAAATTGATTACGGAGCAATTAAGCTGGAAGCCAATCATATTGTAATTGATTACAACAAAAACACATTAACCGCTACGGGCCGCGTAGATTCTTTAGGGAGAAAAATCGGTTACCCTATATTCAAAAATGGTGCAGAGGTCTATGAAACTAAAGACATTACGTATAACTTTAAAACAGGCAGGGCAAGGATAACCGAGGTTGTAACCCAGCAGGGTGAAGGATATCTCCACGGCGAAACAGTATTTAAAAACTCTGAGAACGAGCTGTTTAGCATCGACAATTCATATACTACATGCGACCTGGCCCACCCTCACTACCGCATTAGGGCAAAAAGAACCAAAGCAATACCTGATGATAAGATAGTTTCTGGCCCTTTCCATTTAGAAATCAACGATGTACCAACGCCTTTAGGCTTTTTCTTTGGAATGTTTCCAGCCAAAAACGAAGCTTCATCAGGGATTATTATCCCGTCTTATGGTGAAGAAAGAAGACGCGGATTTTTCCTTAGAGGTGGGGGGTATTTCTTTGATATCAATGAGTATGTAAAGGCGACACTTCGCGGGGACATCTACTCCAAAGGAGGACACGGACTGGACCTGAACACTGTCTATAAAAAAAGGTATGCTTACAACGGTAATTTTAATTTTACTTACACAAAGCTCAAAACCTCGGACAATATTGAAGATAACAGTTCAGCAAACGACTACCGCCTTACCTGGAGCCACTCCCCTGAGTCCAAAGGTACCAGCAGGTTTTCTGCTTCAGTAAATGCAGCTACCTCTACCTATAACCAAAATAATTACCTGGGCTTTGAGGTTGACCAGGCCGATCAAAGGTTAAATAACTTCACCAGAAAATTAAGTTCCAATGTTTCCTACTCCAAAACCTTTCAGGGAACCCCGTTTTCATTGGGACTTAGCATGCGCCACAATCAGGACGTTTCCACAAGACAGGTTGATTTATTATTGCCTTCATTAAGCTTTAATATGGCTAACGTCTACCCTTTTAGGGGGAAATCAGGTGGGGCCAACACCTGGGTTGATAAGATCAACATAAGATACTCTCTGGCCGGAACCAATGAAGTAACGAACAATCTGGGAAGAATAGGATCTGATGCTTCACAAGACAGTATAGCGCCGTTTAATTTTGATACCTTTGGCACGTTTCTTAAAAACTCTGAGAAAGGACTTAAGCATACCATACCATTAAGCACTTCATTTAAAGTATTAAAGTACTTCACTGCTACCCCTTCAATCAGCTACGAAGAAAAGTGGTATTTTGAAAAGTTGCTTTGGGGGCTAGACCCGGACAACCCAAACAATGCCATAGTTGCAGACACCCTTGATGGTTTTAACAGGGTTTACACCTATAGTCTCAGCACTGGCTTTAATACAAGGCTTTACGGCACATATTTTTTCAAAAAAGGTCGTGTGAAGGCCATTCGACATGTAATGAACCCCAGCCTGTCTTTCTCATATCAGCCCGATTTTAGTGACAAGAGTTATGGATACTTTGACAGGGTAATAATTCAGGAAGGCGAAAGAGCCGGAGAGGAGATAGTGAAGTCAAAGTATCAGGGGTTTGTTTATGGCGGCCCCTCTACGGGTGAAAGCGGAACAATTGGCCTTTCCATTAACAACACATTGGAGATGAAAGTCGATTCCAAAAAAGATACCTTGGACCAGGCGGTCAAGGTGCCTATCCTTAACAATTTCGGGCTAAGCACATCATATAATATAGTTGCAGATTCCTTCAAACTATCCAGTATCAGCCTTCGCGCAAACACTTCGGTTTTTAACAAAAAACTTAACATTAACGTCAATGGTACTATCGATCCCTATGTTTACATTTTAGACAGTACTGGGATTAGTTCCAGTGACCAGTCTACTATATATTATCAGCACCGGATAGACCGGTATACCTGGAATAACGGACAGGGTATAGGTCAGCTTTCCAGTGCATCTATAGCCCTAAGTACAAATTTAAGTGCAAAAGGAAGGGAAAGTGATGCCAAAACAACAGACAGAATTAACGATTCGGCGCTCAACGAAGAAGACAAAAGGTTTCTGCTTAATGATCCGGGCAACTATATAGATTTTAGTATACCATGGAATTTACGTGTAAACTATAGCCTGAATTATTCGAAGCAAGGTTTTAAAGAGGCCTCCATTACCCAAACCCTAAGGCTATCCGGTGATTTTTCCCTAACAGATAAATGGAAAGTAACCTTTAATACGGGATATGACTTTGAAAAGAAAGATGTAACACCTACCACCCTGGGAATTTCCAGAGACCTGCATTGTTGGGAGATGAACCTCAACTGGACACCTTTCGGTGTTTATACAAACTATAACTTTGTGATTAGGGTCAAGTCATCCTTACTCCAGGATCTAAAGCTTAACAGGACAAGAAGCTTCTACGATAACTAGTAGGTACGGTCTGATAATGGCGAACACGGACAGCCATAAAAAAGAGCAGCTCTCTAAGAAAGCTGCTCTTTTAGACATATTCTTTAACAGATTCAGGCTTCAACCCATCCTTTCACCTCTTCGATATCAGGATTTTTAACATCATTTAGCTTCATTTTCTTTCTCATCCCGCAAACATCGTTAAAGAGTTTATTAGGATTTGACTCTTTTAGCTGCTTAATCGTAGTGATGCCTAATTTCTGAACGATCGGAATCAATTCTTCTCTAACACCAGCCTTCTTATAATCTTCAGTTGTTGCTACTTTAGCCTTCTTCTCAGGTCGTAACTGAGGGAAGAAGAGCACATCCTGAATAGAATTTGAGTTGGTCATTATCATGCTCAACCTGTCAATGCCTACCCCTAAGCCAGCCGTAGGAGGCATACCATACTCCAGAGCACGTAAAAAGTCCTCATCAAGTGTCATTGCTTCTTCATCTCCACGCTTACCTAGCTCCAGTTGCTCCTCAAATCTCTTCCTCTGATCAATGGGGTCATTCAACTCTGAGAACGAATTGCAAATTTCTTTACCATTGGCGATAGCTTCAAAACGCTCAACCAAACCTTCCTTAGTACGGTGCTTCTTTGCCAGAGGTGACATCTCCACAGGATAGTCAGTAATAAATGTGGGTTGGATCAACTGCCCTTCACACTTCTCCCCAAAAATCTCATCGATTAGCTTCCCCTTGCCCATTGTTTCATCCACAGGTACATTCAACTCCTTAGCGGTCTTCCGAAGCTCAGTTTCATCCATTTCAGAAATATCTATGCCGGTAAAATGCTCTATGGCCTCAAACATCGTAAAGCGCTTCCATGGTCTCTTGAAATCAAGCACATTGCTACCAACCTGTACCTTAGTGGTACCATGAAGATCCATAGCCACCTTCTCAATCATCTCCTCTACAAGGTCCATCATCCAGTTATAATCTTTATAGGCCACATACAGTTCCACCTGAGTAAATTCCGGATTATGAAACCTCGACATGCCCTCATTCCTGAAGTCCTTCGAAAATTCATAAACCCCATCAAAACCACCCACAATCAATCTTTTGAGGTATAACTCATTGGCAATACGCAGATACAAGGTCATGTCAAGCGTATTGTGGTGGGTCTTAAAGGGCTTGGCTGCGGCTCCTCCGTAAAGCGGTTGGAGTATCGGGGTCTCCACCTCAAGATAACCTCGTTCATTAAGGTACTCCCTCATGGAATTGACAAGCTTAGTCCTTTTAATAAAAGTATCTTTCACTTGTGAGTTGACAATTAAATCAACATAACGCTGCCTATATCTTAACTCAGGATCTGAAAATGCATCATGCTTTACAATATTTCCGTCCTCATCTTTTGTCTCTTTTACTATAGGGAGTGGTCTTAAAGACTTTGACAGTACTTTGAGTTCAGTAACATGAATAGATATCTCGCCTGTCTGCGTGGTAAAGACATAACCCTTCACACCAATAATATCACCAATATCGAGAAGCTTTTTAAATACTGTATTATAAAGATTTTTATCTTCACCCGGGCAAATATCATCTCGTCTTACATATATCTGAACCCGACCGGTGGAATCCTGGATTTCGGCAAAAGCAGCGGACCCCATAATTCTCCTGCTCATTAAGCGACCTGCAATGGAAATGTTCTTATAGTCAATCTTCTGCTTTTCATAATTTTCATGAATTTCCTTAGCTGAAACATTGACATGATATAACTCTGACGGATACGGATCTATACCCAGCTCTTCCAGTTTTTTTCTGGCATCTCGTCTTACGATTTCCTGTTCGCTTAACTGCATAGTATTATTAATTACCTTTAAAACTTAATAAGCCGCAAAGATAGATGAAAGATATCAGAAATGATATTGTTTTGTCCAATTGCACCTGTTCAGGGCATATAAAACGACCTGAAAGGTTGGGAAAGAATTCCTGTTTATCAGTCCTCTCTCCTTCTGAGTTCCTTTCTGATCAGAGATAATTCACGGCTGCTTTGACCTGCTACAGAAGTATTTTCTTCTGCACGCCTAAATAAATAAGGCATTACCGAATTTACCGGGCCATAAGGAACATACTTGGCAACATTATACCCTGCCTTAGCAAGGTTAAAAGATATGTTGTCACTCATTCCGTAAAGTTGAGCAAAGCACACTCTTGGATCATCATTATTCATGCTATGCTTCTCCATGAGCAGAGCCAGGTAGTAGTTGCTATATTCATTGTGAGAGCCACAAACCAGGCTTATTCTTTGTTTGTTATCAATACAAAAAACCAATGCCTGATTGAACTGGTTATCGGTAGCCTCCTTAGTTGGTTGGATCGGGCTTGGATATCCCATATCTTCCGCTCTCTCTCGTTCTTTTTCCATGTAAGCACCTCTTACCAATTTAGCACCCAGGTAGTAGTTATGCATGGCAGCATAATGGAAAGCCTTACGTAAATTGTCCAGCATATTTACGCGATACATTTGAAAAGTATTATAAACAATTGCTTTTTGCTGGTTATACCTCGCCATCATATCATACGCAAGCACATCAATGGCGTCCTGTATCCAGGAATCTTCTGCATCTATTAGAACAGGAACATCTGATTCATAAGCATATTTACAAACTTCATCTATACGATTTTTGATTCGTTCATAGGCGGCTTTCTCTCCTTCACTAAGTGCTGTGCCTTCCTGAATTTTTTGAAAAAGTGCTGAGCTACCTAGCCCTGTAGGTTTAAAAACGCAAAATGGAATATGTCTTGATTCTTTTGCTTTGGTGATAGTCCTTATAACCTCTTCTTTCGTATCATCGAAACAATGCTCATTCTCCTCCCCTTCTACCGAATAATCCAGTATAGTACCTATCCCATAGGTAGCGAGTTCATTGATCGTCTCCTGACTTTCTTCGATATTTTCTCCTCCACAAAAGTGATCAAAGACAGTATTCTTTATAATTCCTTTTATGGGGAGATGTAGTTTGAGTGCGAACTTCACCGAACCTGTAGCAATCTTAGACATAAAAGGATTATTAACTACAGAAAACATGAGGTTAGCTTTTCTTAGGGCTTTATTTGACTTGGCTTCAAAAGCTACTGAAGTATCGTCAAAAGAGATGTTAGATTTTAACTGCATAGGGGATTTTAAATTCTCGGCTACAAATATATAAATTAACCATTTACGTCCTGTTTTTTTATTTTTTAAATATCTTTAATCCATCAAAAAAGCGCTGGATTATACTAGTCTGACCCCGAACCGGACCAGGTCTGTCGAAACCGATTGCGGATCCGTACAGAAGGCCATAAATCGTACAGAAAAAAGATGAAAAAAGATGAATGGATAGGCAGGTTTCAGAAGCCGTGGATCATCGCAGGGCCTTGCAGTGCTGAATCTGAAGAGCAACTGCTAAAGACGGTGAAGGCGGTAGCTGCTCTGGGCATTGAAGTAATACGTGCCGGCGTATGGAAGCCGAGAACACGCCCAAACTCTTTCGAAGGGATCGGAATAAAAGCGCTGGAATGGATCCAAAGAATCAAAAAGGAGTGCAAGGTCAAATTCATTACTGAAGTTGCCAGTGCTCAGCATGTGGAACTTGCCCTAAAGTATGATCTGGATATGGTATGGATTGGAGCCAGAACAACAGTCAATCCATTTACGGTACAGGAGATAGCTGACGCACTAAAAGGAAGTACCCTTCCTGTTTTAGTTAAAAACCCGGTTAATCCCGATCTGGCCTTATGGATGGGAGCGATTGAAAGAATAGCAAATACAGGCCTTACTGAAATTGGAGCGATCCACCGAGGATTTTCTTCTTTCAGGAAGTCTAAATACCGCAACGAACCAGTCTGGCAGATCCCTGTTGAACTGAAAGCCAGCATCCCGCACATACCTCTTATCTGCGATCCAAGTCATATAGGAGGCAGCCGTAGTATGATCTATGATATTTCTCAAAAAGCACTTGATATGGGATATGATGGCTTAATGATAGAAACCCACCCGGACCCCGACAATGCTTTAAGCGACTCTAAACAACAGATAACGCCCGAGCAATTAAAAGATATAAAACACAAACTGAGAATAAGGCAGACTACTTCTGATAATGTATTATTCAAAACAAAACTTGAAGAATTAAGGAATAAAATTGACAGTGTAGATCACGATCTCATTGAAACATTATCGATCCGAATGAAACTGATAGAACAGATTGGTGAATATAAAAAAGAAAATAATGTAACTATATTTCAACTGGAAAGATGGAACGAGATCATTAAAACCCGGCCTCAATGGGCGGAAGCCCTCGATCTGCGCAAAGAATTTATTGAAGAAATTTATAAACAGATCCATTCCGAATCGTTAAGAAACCAAACAGAAATACTGAACAAACAAAAACCGTGACTTTAAACCATATTATTATTACCAGCAACACTCCGGAGACTATTAACAACATCCTTAAGCAGGAGAATTATAGTAAAATTGCAGTTTTAGTGGATGAGAATACATTTGCGCATTGTTATCCCACACTCAGAGACAACTTACCGGAACATACACTGATACAAATAAAAAGTGGCGAGATAAACAAAACGTTAGACACATGTACCCATGTATGGCAGGAATTGACAGATCAAAGTTTTGACAGAAAATCATTGTTGATTAACCTGGGTGGCGGGGTAATAGGAGATCTGGGTGGCTTCTGCGCCGGAACCTATAAGAGAGGTGTCGATTTCATAAATATTCCCACTACGCTACTCTCTCAGGTTGATGCCAGCGTTGGTGGTAAGTTAGGAATAGACTTTAATGGTTTAAAAAATCATATTGGCTTGTTTAGAGAACCTAAAAATATATTGATAGACCTGAACTTTCTGAGCACACTCCCAAAAAGAGAGATAAGGTCTGGTTTTGCTGAAATTATAAAGCATCATTTAATATCAGATAAAGCCGGATGGAATAATTTAAAAAGTAATAGTTTCGATAACCTGAACTGGTCTGCATTGGTACCACATTCAGTTCAAATCAAATATAAGATAGTGGCAGAAGATCCTTATGAAGGTGGTCTAAGAAAAGCTTTAAATTTTGGACATACCATTGGTCATGCAGTAGAAAGCTATTTGTTGAACAACGATAGAGCAATCCTGCACGGTGAGGCAGTCGCGGTGGGTATGATTTGTGAAACATACCTAAGTTTTAAGAGAAAACTAATTTCGAAAGCGGAATTACATGATATTACAGATTACATCCGTAGCATCTATGACAAAGTTCAATTATCAGACAAGGACAGAGAGCACATATGCGGCTACCTGATGCAGGACAAAAAAAACAGGGGCAGCAACGTTCTGGCTGCACTTCTTAATGGAGTTGGCAATGTGGAATGGGACCAGTCTCTTAGCAAAGAAGAATCATTGGACTCACTGGCCTTTTATGACAAGTTCTAAATATAAAATGCATCTGATTCGTCGTATTGATCGGTGATATTTGTATTTGGTTTTTCGTATTTTCTGGAAATGTATTGTCTGGTCTTTTTGCCAGTACGTCCCGTCGCTACCACTGCAAACACAGCTCCTGCGGCTAATCCAAGCGCTAAAGCCAACTTTCTTCTTATTCTCATTTTTTAGACAATTTTCAACAACTACTACATAAAGTGTACCAACTTATGTTTTTAAGCGATTTTCAATTAATATTGTTCTAAACAAATCTGCAAATGTCATTCAGAAATCATACACTTCAAATAGAGAAAAAAAGCACTATAGCTTCAACTGTTATTGAACTACCCGCATCAAAAAGCATTGCTAACAGAGCTTTAATATTAGACGCTCTGGCCGGAAGAAAGTCACACCTTACAAACATTTCAGAAGCACGCGATACTGAGACAATGCAAAGATTGCTGGGATCAGACACCCCAATCTGGGATGTACTTGACGCCGGTACTACCATGAGGTTTTTAACGGCTTATACAGCAGTTACCGAATCAAAAACACTTACTGGCACGAAACGCATGCAAGAGCGTCCCATCAAAATATTAGGTGACTCGCTAAGAGAATTAGGTGCTGACATTGAATATCTGGCAAAGGATGGTTACCCTCCTCTTAAAATAAATCCAATAAAAAGTCAACTGACAAATAAAATAGTCATAAGAGGAGATATTAGCAGCCAATATATCTCAGCACTTATGATGATAGCGTCAGCTCTTCCCAATGGCCTTGAAATTGAACTAACCGGGCACATCGGCAGTAAGCCATACATAACTATGACTTTGGCCGTAATGAAAGCATTTGGTATTGAGGCCAACTGGCATGACCATATCATACAAATTCCTCATCAGAAATACAAGGCCACTGACTATCAGATTGAACCTGACTGGTCTGCGGCCAGCTATTGGTACAGCTTTGTAGCGCTGAGCAGCGATGCCTATATTACACTTAAAGACCTGAAGGACAACTCCATACAGGGAGACCGAAAAATAGCCGATTATATGATACAACTTGGTGTGAACACTACGTTCACACATGAGGGCGCGGAGCTAACCAAATGTGAGCATCAACAGGACGTTGCATTTGACTTTACTGATTGTCCTGATATGGCGCAAACTGTTGCTGTTGTTTGCGCTGCCAAAGGAATAGCATGTGAAATGACCGGACTTGAGAGTTTACGCATAAAGGAAACTGACCGCATTCTGGCCTTGCAAAATGAACTCGCAAAATTTGGAGCTGAATTAAGGGAAGAAGCTGGCACATGGACAGTGGTACCATCCACTCATGAAATAAAGTCAGCTTTATTGGAATTTGACACCTATCACGACCATCGCATGGCTATGGCTTTCGCACCTTTAAGTACACTTACCTCCATAAGAATTAAAGATCCGGAAGTTGTCAAGAAGTCGTATCCCGGCTACTGGCGAGATATGACAAAAGCAGGATTTAAAATATCAGAGTTGTAACTGGTTAAAATATCCTACAGCCTCTATTAACCGGCTGCCATACCAGGAAAACATTTCACCATCTACTATGCGAATCTCAGCAGAAGGGCATATACTCTGAAATTTATTAATATGCTTGTCTTTGAAAGGGAAAGGCTCTGAAGATAAAAGGATGAGATCTGGCTGAAGTGATGCTATCTCATCCCAGGTTAACTCCGGATAACGATCCAGTCCTGCAGCCAGGTTTCTTAAGCCCAGCTTCACTATCATTTCATTGATAAAGGTATTGCCTCCAACAACTATATATGGGTTTTGCCAGATAAAATAAAGTACCTTTTTCGGCGTTTGTTTTTTCAGCTCTCTAAACCCATCAACAATTCTGCCTTGGATTTCAACTGCTTTGCTTTCAGTTCCGGTGATCTTCCCTAAGGATACTATCATTTCCAGCGCATCCTCAAAGGTGGCAATATCGCTCATCCAAACAGGATATTTCTCTCTGAGCTTTTCTATACCCTCCTTATAATTCTCCTCTTTGTTGCCGATAATGAGATCAGGTTGGAGGTTATCAATTTTAGCAAAATTAAATTTCTTGGTTCCTCCTATTTTTATTTTCTCCTTTACCAAAGAAGAGGGGTGAACACAGAATTTGGTAACACCAATGATCTGTTCATTCAAGCCAAGATCAAATAATAATTCTGTTTGAGATGGAACCAGGGATATGATCCTGGGATTGCGAGGTATTGTTACCTCGCAGCCCATTTGATCATAAGTCGTTTGAGATGGGACACCTTGCATAGCGCAAAGGTATCTCTTAGATAGGAATATTAAAAAATACCATAAAAGACTCGTTATGGTGTCCTACAAAAAGTAGGTATCGCAAATGGTAAAGGACTTGCCCTTACCATATTTAGTCAATCTCTTTATTTTTTCCACCTAGTTGTTTCCGACCTTCCACTAATGTTAAACCTAATCACCGAACCTTTTGCATTATCGGTAATATGAAAACATCGAAAACATAGAGATTAGCTAATCGATACCTGTTGTCCTTTTAAATCAGGATAGCCATGCTTGAAAGCTGACCTGATACCTTTAATCTTGAAGCTTCAATAGCTTTCTGATTAAGTTCAAATGCCAATTTATCATTGACCGTTCTGAAGTTGATGCCACTTCCTTTTTCTCCTAAGCCCGCTTTATCAGTGATCAGTAAAGTAGACGCTGAGGATACTTTGGATTTAATCGCATCAAATTCTTTGCTACTCCCTTTGGCTACATAGAGAATCTCACAATTGGAGATCTCAGCCAAAGAATTAAATTTCTTTACGGTAAACTTTTTGTTACCTCTAAGCTTTCCTCCATACCAAGAGTTCAAAGTCGCATACACCTCATCATCACCAATTACTCCGATAACAAAGGCGTCTCCTCCATTAGCTTCCGGCCACTGGATGTACTTGATAAAATTGTAAATCATCATCGAGTGGATTTCATGAATAGGTCGTTCCTGTGCCTGTACTGGCAAAACAAGAATAGCTGCTAAAAAAACAGGAAGTAAAACTTTAGTTGTAAACTTCATCATAAAAATAGTTTGTTTTATTACAACTACAACTTACAAACCCAGTGCCAAAATATTTCAGTCCAAAAAATAGCGTTAGAAGCCACCAAAACAGGTTTTATTGAAACACTGCAGTTTTGAACACCACTCAATTCATCCCAATCTGATAAAAATTTTACCACATTGGGAAAGAAAACTAAAGATTTGCATAAGTTAATGTAAAAAACTTACATACGTATAAAGCACTAAATTAACTTAGCAATAGAGGTAAGCTGACTTGACACTTTCAAATTAGCTGCATCAAGAGCTGACTGGTTCAACTCAATGGAAAGTTTATTTCCTTCTGTGACGAAGTTAATGCCACTGCCTTCTTTCCCAAGTCCTGGCTTGTCGGTGATCAACAAGGTAGAGGCCCCTCCAAGCTTGGCTTTGATATCATCGAACTGCTTACTGTTTCCCTTACCCACATACAGTATGTGACAATTCTGAATATCTGATGGTGAGCTGAATTTTTTAATAACAAATTTCTTATTCCCCCTCTCCTGTCCACCATACCATGTATTTAAGGTATTATAGACATCATCACTCCCTATAACTGCAACTATAAAATCCTGAGAAGGCTGATAACCGGGCCATTGGATATACTTCGTAAAGTTATAGATCATCATGGCATGAATTTCATGTATCGGACGATTTTGCGAGTATCCAAATAGTGGCACTAATAAAAATGCAAATAGCATTGCGCATGTAATAAATATTGATCGTTTCATACATTTAAAAAATTAAAAGATTCGCAAAATATCTATCAAAATAATAATGGTGAATCAAAAAATAGGCCGAAAAATATCTATAAGGTAATCATTTAAAATGACATTAACCAATTCTCATTTACACAAGCGTTTCCTAAAACTATTGATTTTCTAAAATAAAAAAGCCCAATAATAGATATTATTGGGCTTCACATAAGTATTATGATTTTCTAAATCAAAATCGCCATAGAAGTTAATTGACTCGAAATTTTCAAATTTGATTTCTGTATAGCCGCTTGATTTAATTCAAACTTTAACCTGTTATCTACTACTTTAAAGTTTATGCAACTTCCTTTTGCTCCTAATCCATTTTTATCAGTAACAGTGAGCGTTGATTGGTCTTGCACCCTGGCCTGCACTTCATCAAATTGATTACTAGCAGACTTGCCAATATATAGAAGTTGACAACCACTAATTTCCGATGGAGAGGTAAACTTTTTAATGGTAAATGTTTTATCTCCCCTGGTTTTGTTTCCATACCATGCATTTAGGGTGTTAAAAACATTGTCATCCCCCATAACTCCAATTACAAAATCACCAGAGTTCTGGTCACCAGGCCACTGGACATACTTTAAGAAATTGTATATCATCATAGAGTGCAGCTCATGCTCAGGCCTGTCTTGAGCATAAGTCCCTGCCGACATAGACATACCTATGATTACTAATAAAACATAGATGTTAAAAATCCTTCTCATTGATTTTAGGGCGTTTATATTTAAAAAAATGATCCACAAAGATAGTCAAAATCATAATTCGTAATGCCGAAATCAGCTTTTTCTCACATGATATACCTGAAGTCATGCCCGCTTTTTAGCTTTAACAGGAAGTGATACATGAGTTTTATTACGTTTTCAATATCATCTTTATGTGCAGTTTCTACAGTAGTATGCATATACTTTAAGGGTAATGATATTAACGCTGAAGCCACCCCGTCATTGGAATAAGCAAAAGCATCTGTATCTGTGCCGGTAGCTCTGGAGGCAGCTGCCCTCTGGAAAGGTATTTTGCTGTCATTAGCAACCTCTATTATCATCTTAAGCAAATTATTTTGTACTGCAGGCCCATAAGTAAGAACTGGCCCCTTGCCAGCCTTCTGCAAACCACTCTCAATCTTACTGTACATAGGAGAAGAGGTCTCATGACACACGTCTGTAACGATCGCAAGGTTAGGCTTTATTCTTTCTGCTATCATTTCTGCACCTCTCAAACCAACTTCCTCCTGGACAGCATTTACTATATATAACCCAAATGGGAGTTCTTTTTTCTCCTCCTTCAGCCTTCTGGCTACTTCAGCGATCATAAATCCTCCAATTCGGTTATCCAGGGCACGACCAACCAGAAACTTCTGATTTAATTCCATTAATTCGTCATCAAAAGTCATGACACAACCGACATGCACGCCAAGTTCTTCAACTTCGGTTTTACTTTGACATCCAACATCTACGAAAATGTTCTTCATCGATGGCTTCTCTTCATTTTCTTTATTCCTCACATGAATTGCCGGCCAACCGAAAACACCCTTCACAATGCCTTTATCTGTATAAATGTTAACTCTTTTTGAAGGAGCTATCTGGTGATCTGACCCACCATTTCTGGTCACATAAATATACCCCTCATCCGTAATGTAGTTAACAAACCATGAGATTTCATCTGCATGTGCTTCAATCACCACCTTATATTCAGCCTCAGGGTTGATTACACCAACAACAGACCCATAGGTATCCGTAAAATAACTATCAATATATGGTCTGATATATTCCAACCATATTTTTTGCCCTGATGACTCAAAACCTGTAGGTGATGAGTTGTTCAAATATTCTTCTAAAAATTCTTGACTCTTCTTATCCATTATCTAAATCTGTTAAACTGACCGTGTTAATCCTCCATCAATTTTGATATTCTGCCCAGTGATATAAGCTGCTTCATCTGATGCTAAAAAAGCTACAGTCTTTGCTACTTCTTTTACAGTACCTGCTCTCTTCAAAGGAATACTTTGAAGGATCTTGTCATCAACATCATAGCTATCAATAAACCCAGGAAGTAGATTATTCATTCTTATATTATCTCCAGCATACTTATCGGCATATAACTTCATATAGCTGCCAAGACCAGCCCTTAATACCGAAGAAATAGGAAAACTGGCGGACGGTTCAAAAGCAGCAAAAGTAGAAATATTTACAAAAACTCCCCCTCCCTGTCGTTGCATTATGGGCGTAACAAGCTTAGCCATTTTGGAGACATTCAAAAGCACTAGGTTCAGCCCATGATGCCAGTCCTCTTCAGATAATTCCAATAAGTCTCCCTTTGCAGGGTGGCCTGTATTGTTAATAACAACATCTATTCTACCAAACTCACCCAGTGTTGTATTTACCAGTTTCTTTAAATCTTCTTTCTCCGTCACCGAACCTTGCAAGCCCAATCCCCCGAGTTCGGCAGCCAGATCAATGGCACCCTGAGATCGTGACATTAGGACAACACTATAACCCTGATGAGAAAGTTCGCGGGCGCATGCCGCTCCCATGCCTTTTCCTGCAGCTGTTATTATTGCAACTTTACTCACTATATTAAAGGGGAATGTTACCGTGTTTCTTTTTTGGTAACGTTGCTACTTTATTCTCGAGCATTTTAAACGCCTTCATAAGCTTGGCCCTGGTTTCTTCGGGCATAATCACCTCATCAATATACCCACGATGCGCTGCTCTATATGGATTTGCAAATTTTTCCGTATAGTCATCGACTTTTTCCTGGAGTTTAGCCTCCGGATCTCCGGCCTCAGCTATCTCTCTTTTGAATATTATTTCAGCAGCTCCCTTAGCACCCATAACGGCAATTTCGGCCGTGGGCCAGGCATAATTCATATCTGCCCCAATGTGCTTGGAGTTCATCACATCATAGGCCCCACCATAAGCCTTGCGGGTGATAACAGTAATCCTTGGAACGGTTGCCTCACTAAAGGCATAAAGGAGTTTTGCACCATTTGTTATAATGCCGTTCCACTCCTGATCAGTTCCCGGCAAAAATCCAGGTACATCTTCAAGAACCAATAAAGGAATATTAAAACAATCACAGAACCTGACAAACCTTGCTCCTTTTGTACTGGCATCAATATCCAATACACCAGCCAGGGAGGCCGGCTGATTCCCTACGACTCCAATACTTCTGCCTCCAATTCTGGCAAAACCAACAACAATATTCTCAGCAAAATTCTTATGAACCTCCATGAAGCTATCAGTATCTACCAAGGCTTCTATCACTTCTCTCATATCATAAGGCTGGTTAGGATTATCAGGTATGATATCATTAAGCGCCTGTACAATCTCGTCCGAATCACTCTCATAAGCATCTACCGGAGCATCATCCTCACAATTTTGAGGCATGTAACTAAGAAGTTTCTTAATATCGTTAATACAGGCTACTTCATTGGGGCATGCAAAGTGAGTAACACCGCTTTTAGAGCTATGAGCACTGGCTCCACCCAGTTCTTCCGCTGTAACCGTCTCCTGAGTTACTGTTTTAACAACATTAGGCCCGGTAACAAACATGTAAGATGTATTTTCTACCATAAGTATAAAGTCCGTAATTGCCGGAGAATATACAGCTCCACCTGCACAAGGCCCCATAATAGCCGATATTTGTGGTACTACTCCGGATGCCAGCGTATTTCTGTAAAAAATATCTGCATAACCTCCAAGAGAAACTACTCCTTCCTGAATACGTGCTCCGCCAGAGTCATTCAACCCGATTACCGGAGCTCCATTTTTCATGGCCAAGTCCATGATTTTCACAATCTTCTCCGCGTGAGTCTCAGAAAGAGACCCTCCAAAAACGGTAAAATCCTGAGAAAACACATATACCAACCGGCCATTTACAGTACCGTAACCGGTAACCACGCCATCACCCGGGTAATATTCTTTATCCAGACCAAAGTCCTTACAGCGGTGCATCACAAACTTTCCTATCTCTTCAAACGAACCTTCATCAAGAAGCAAATGCACACGCTCACGAGCGGTTAATTTGCCCTTTTTGTGTTGAGATTCTATTCTTTTCTCTCCACCTCCAAGTAAGGCTTCTTTATTTTTATCCTTCAAAAGAGTAAACTTCTCTTTTTTGGTTGGTAATGTGTAGATAGGCTTTTTCTGTTTGTTATTCTCCATTCCTTGATGTTTTTATGAGAATTTCAAAGATAAATAAATTGGAACGGATTCAAGTGTTTATCAACTTTTTTCAACCAGCTATAAGTGTTTGGAAAAATATCTTCGTAGCATATTTGCTATGCCACCTGATTACTATTCATTTCTTTATATTTGGCTAATTTTTTTATTATGGAAGAAAACATTGGAATTATTGATTGCGGGACAAACACTTTCCATTTACTCATAGTCAGGCAAGATGACTCGCAGTTTCAGATGCTTCATAAAGAAAAAGTTTCCGTAAGGATTGGAAAAGGTGGCATCAATCAAAATCAAATACTGCCGGATGCCATTGAACGGGCGACAAATACAATCAGGCATTTTAGTGACATCCTGGATAAGTTTGCAACTGACCGGATATTTGCTTTCGCAACGAGTGCATTCCGCAATGCTGCTAATGGAGAAGAGGCCAGAAAGGCTATTTTGGATAAAACAGGCATCGATATTAAAATAATCTCCGGTGTAGAAGAGGCGGAGCTAATTTTCAGAGGTGTTAATTTTGCTTTGGACATTGGAGATAAGCCTGCACTAATTATGGACATCGGAGGAGGAAGTGTTGAATTCATTATCGGCCAACGTAATAAAATATTTTGGAAGCAAAGCTTTGAGATCGGAGCTCAGCGGCTCCTTGACCTGTTCCATACAACAGACCCAATACAATCTGAAGAAATAACGGGACTGGAAAATTACCTCAGATCAAACCTGGGTGAGCTTCTTGAACATATTAAAAAATATCAAACAGATACACTAATTGGTTCTTCCGGCACCTTCGATACACTAAGCGATATTTACTGCGAGCAAAGGAGTATTATAAAAGATGAAGATGCCAGTGAGGTCCCGCTGTCATTAGAAGGATACTTCAGGATACACCATGATCTGCTCACAATGACCAGAGATGAGAGAATGGCCATACCTGGTATGATAGAGATGCGGGTGGATATGATTGTTGTGGCTTCATGCCTGATCAATTTTCTGCTTAAGCAACACCACTTCCGTGAAATAAGAGTATCTACATATGCATTAAAAGAAGGTGTACTGGATCAGGTACTTGATGGGCATTTTTAAATTATACACTCGCATATTCAGATTATAATACTAATTTTGCCGCCTTATGGAGGAAATATTTTTAGTTGACGAACTCAGGGATTTTACCATCAACACCTTTCTGGCTATTGGCTGTTCACAAGAAGATGCAGAACTGGCCAGCGATGTACTTATTAAGGCGGATCTCAGGGGCATTGACTCACATGGCATTGCAAGGTTAATAGGTTATGTAAGGCTATGGGAGGCAGGCAGGATAAATCCCACACCAAAAATCAAAGTAGTCCATGAAACCCCAAGTACAGCTGTAATTGATGGTGACAGCGGGCTGGGATTGGTAGTGGCACCACAGGCAATGACCATTGCTATGGATAAAGCTGATAAAGTAGGTACCGGTTGGGTTTCCGTTAAAAATTCGAATCACTTTGGTATCGCTGGATATCATGCTATGATGGCGCTGGATAGGAACATGGTCGGCATGGCAATGACCAATGCCAGTCCATTGGTGGCACCAACTTTTGCCAAAGAGCGTATGTTGGGAACGAATCCAATTGCCGTATCAATCCCTTCAAAAGAGCAGCCGCCATTTGTAGCTGACCTGGCAACCACGACAGCGGCTAATGGAAAATTGGAAATCCTGCAAAGAAAGAATAGTGAGGCTCCCTATGGCTGGATACAGGACAAGGAAGGGAATCCCTCAAAGGATCCGCATGAATTGAAAAATGGCGGCGCTTTACTGCCTTTGGGAGGAGACAGGGAACATGGTAGCCACAAAGGCTATGCCCTTGGTTCCATTGTGGATATATTCTCCGCAGTATTTTCAGGGGCAAATTACGGCCCTTGGGCCCCTCCATTTGTAAGTTTCCTGCCATTATCAGACAATCCGGTGGGTGAAGGGTTGGGACATTTTCTTGGTGCTATGCGCATAGATGCTTTCAGACCAGCCAATGAGTTTAAATCTCATATGGATAACTGGATAGCCCGTTTCAGGGCAACGGAAGCCATAGAGGGAAAAAAAGTATTGATACCAGGAGATCCAGAAAGAGAAATGGAGGCTATTAGGTTAAAAGATGGTATTCCGTTGAATATTAATGTTGTGAAAGACCTTAAATCTGTAGCAAGCAAGCTGAAGCTCAAACAACTTTAGAAGGAGAAATAAACTCTGAATACCCAAGGTGAGTCATACGGACTGTCATTGCCGTATGTAAGATCATACATAGCTAATAAATTGATTGCACCTCTGTTACCTATGGGTTGCGATATACCACCTCCCAGTAAAAATCTGGTAGCACTATCCCTGTCATCCTGATCATCAAGAAGATTTGAATCAAAATTTATATAGTCGTACTCCGCTTGTGCAAAAAATTGATTAATACTGTAACGTGTGAAAACATTCCCTCCCCAAAGGTTATCCGATATATCGTAGTTTTTGAGTTTGATATACTGATAAGTAACTCCAACACCAGCGGACCATTGCTGGGTAATCATGTAACCTACAATTGGAGACAAAGAGATATTTGTTTGCTGATTACTCCCTGAAAAACCCAAGCCTCCTCCAAAGAATATACGTTCACTAAAGCTGGGGCTATTATCAAAATCCACATCTTTCTGAGCCAATGCCAAAGTAGCAAAGCCGCAAAACAGTATCAGGGTAATGAGTTTTTTCATTTTTCTTCTTCGACAACTACAAACAAATCTTCGGACTCTTTTTTCATATAATACTTCTCCCGGGCAAATTTTTCAAGCAACTGATCATTACTAAGCAATTCCTCCCGATCCTTTTTAACTTCCTCGATTTTCTGCAAATAATATGCCTTTTCATCCTCCAGGGTTTCCAGCTGATTCTTCAACTTTATTTGAGAAACCAGATCATTGGCGTCAATGAAGAGCATCCATATCAGGAAGAAAAAACTAAATAAAAAAAAGAAGTTCTTTGTGATTTTAGGGAGTTTCATAGCCACTGTAGTTAAAAAAATATATATCCTTAAGTTAAGAAGATTTTTTTGAAATATTAAAATAGAAAAAGGCTTCCTGTACACTATAACGTAACAAGAAGCCTTTAGTCTAATTATATTTAGAAATTTCTCCCAGGAAAAATAGCAGTTTCTCCCAGTTCTTCTTCGATTCTCAATAGTTGGTTATACTTAGCCATTCTATCTGATCTTGAAGCTGAACCGGTTTTAATTTGTCCGGTGTTTAAAGCTACCGCGAGATCAGCAATAGTATTATCTTCAGTTTCTCCAGAACGATGAGACATTACACTCTTGTAAGAATTCTGTTTTGCAAGATTTACCGTATTGATTGTCTCTGTTAATGATCCAATTTGATTAACCTTTACAAGAATTGAATTGGCAACTCCCTGATTGATACCCTCTTGAAGTTTTTTAACGTTGGTAACAAAAAGATCATCTCCAACCAACTGTACCTTTTTCCCTATTTTTTCAGTTAATTTCTTCCAGCCATTCCAATCATCTTCCTCCATACCATCTTCAATTGAAATAATAGGATATTTGCTTACCCATGACGCCCAATAATCAACCATTTCATCCGAAGATAGTTTTTGACCAGTTGAAGCAAAGTTGTAAACCTTGTTTTTAGTATCGTAAAACTCCGAAGATGCTGCATCCATAGCGATAAAAATATCTTCACCAGGTTTATATCCAGCCTTTTCGATGGCTTTCAAAACTACCTCAATGGCTTCTTCATTAGATGTAATATTAGGAGCAAAACCACCTTCATCGCCTACATTAGTAGATAAGCCTTTACCTGACAAAACTTTTTTCAGATGATGAAACACTTCTGTCCCCATTCTTAACGATTCAGAAAAGGTATCAGCTTTTACAGGCATCACCATAAACTCCTGAAAATCGATCGCATTATCAGCATGGCTTCCTCCGTTTAAAATATTCATCATAGGAACAGGAAGTGTATTTGCATTCACTCCTCCTATATATCTGAAAAGTGACTGGCCCGACTCTTGCGCTGCCGCTTTAGCAATTGCCAACGAAGTACCGAGGATAGCATTAGCTCCCAGTTTAGCTTTATTTTCAGTACCATCTGCTTCAAGCATGATCTTGTCCAGCAGATTCTGGTCATAAACTGAAAAACCAATCAGCTCTTCGGCTAAGATACTATTTACATTATCAACGGCCTTTAAAACGCCCTTGCCCATGTAAATCTTTTTATTACCATCTCTCAATTCTACAGCTTCATATTTACCAGTAGATGCCCCTGACGGTACAGCTGCTCTTCCCAGAATACCATTTTCTGTTACTACATCTACTTCTACTGTTGGGTTTCCCCGGGAGTCAAGGATTTGCCTTGCGTGGATACTTTCGATTAAACTCATGATCTATTATTTAGATTTTATTAATTCAACAAATTCATCAAAAAGATAACGTGAATCATGAGGACCAGGGGGAAGCCTCAGGATGATATTGTACAGAAAATGCCTTCCTACCCTTCACCTTAATGCCTGCTACTGTATGGTCATTCAAATGTATATGTGTTGCCTCAACTATTTCAGATGCTTTTACATCTTCCTCTGAAATAGAGAACCCATGATTTTGTGATGTCACTTCACAAAGCCCGATTGTCAAATTCTTAATTGGATGGTTCAGTCCTCGATGGCCGTGGTGCATTTTATAAGTAGATACTCCACAAGCCAGAGCTAATATCTGATGGCCTAGACATATGCCAAATAATGGTTGATTATCCGCCAGTATATCCTTTACTGTATCCACTGCGTATTGCATGGCCGCAGGGTCTCCCGGACCATTTGAAATAAAATAGCCATCCGGAGCCCAGGTTCTCATTTCTTCATAAGAACTTCGCGCCGGAAAAACTTTACAATAAACTCCTCTGGATGCAAGGTTACTCAATATGCTTGTTTTGACTCCTAAATCCAACACGGCCACCTTAATCGGGGACTTCTCGTCCCCAATAAAGTAACTTTCCTTCGTAGAAACGAGTGATGACAACTCAAGCCCCGCCATTGACGGAACTTTTTCCAATTCAGCCTGAAGATCCTCTCCCTTTAATTCAGATGAGATTATAGCATTCATCGCACCCTTACTCCTGATGTGCCTAACTAACATTCTAGTATCAATATCAGCAATACCCACAACTTCATTTCTCTCCAGATAGTCCTGCAAACTCTCCGTAGCTAATTTTCTACTGTATATATAAGAGTAGTCATTTACAACCAGTCCACTAATCTTTGGAGTGTCTGACTCCTGCTCCACATCAATAATTCCGTAATTGCCTATATGGCTATTGGTATTTACAATGATCTGCCCATAATATGAAGGATCGGTATAAATTTCCTGATATCCGGTCATACCGGTGTTAAAACAAATCTCGCCCCCACGGGTGCCGCGCTTCCCTATTGCACTCCCTTCAAATATTGAACCGTCCTCTAACAATAAGTATGCTTTGTCCTTATGTTGTAACTTCATTTGCATAATTTATAACTCCTATAGCCTTGGTATTTTTATTATAAGCTCTTAAAATTTGTTGTACAAAAATAAAAAAAGGGATCAGATATAAATCCAATCCCTTCAATTTTATAACAATTTTCAATCTCACTTTTCAGTTTTGCTTTCTTCAGTGTTCTCAGTATCTGACTCGTCAGTTTTAGTATCAGCCTTCTTCTCTTTCTTCGCTTCAGCTTTAGGTGCTTTAGCCTTTTTTTCCTCAACAGCACTTTCGCCAGCTTCCGCCTTAGCATCAGCAGATTTTTTACCCCCTCTACGACTTCTACGAGTCTTGGACTTTTCGACTTTCTCTCCACCAAGCAACAACTCATTATAATCTACAAGTTCGATGATGCACATATCTGCGTTATCGCCTAGTCTGTTACCTGTTTTTAAAATCCTGGTGTACCCACCCGGTCTGTCAGTTATCTTTTCTGCTACCTCATCAAATAAAGTCTTTACTGACTCCTTATCATTAAGATATGAGAAAACAACCCTTCTTGAATGAGTGGTGTCTTCTTTTGCCTTAGTCAATAAAGGCTCAACGTATTTTCTTAGAGCTTTTGCTTTAGCTACTGTTGTTGTAATCCTTTTATTAAGGATCAAAGATGTAGCCATATTAGATAGCATGGCTTTCCTATGAGGAGCTGTTCTGCTTAAATGATTAATTTTTTTCCCGTGTCTCATTTTTACTATTCTTCATCAAGTTTATACTTGGACAAGTCCATACCAAATGTCAAATTCTTGTCCTGAACCAACTGCTCAAGCTCAGCCAAAGACTTCTTACCGAAGTTTCTGAATTTCATCATATCGGATATTTCCAACCTCACCAAATCACCCAGTGTTTTAACATCCGCTGCTTTCAAACAGTTATATGCCCTTACCGAAAGATCCAGATCATTCAGAGAAGTTTTCAACAACTTCCTCATGTGTAACATCTCCTCATCCACTTGCTCGATTTCTCCACCCTTATCAGTCTCTAGTTCAATTGACTTATCTGAGAACAGCATAAAATGCTGGATCAAGATATGAGCAGCACCCTCTAGTGCCTTTTCCGGATGAATTGATCCGTCTGTTTCAATATCAAGTACCAGTTGTTCGTAGTCAGTTTTTTGCTCTACCCTGGTATTTTCTATACTATATTTTACATTCTTTATTGGAGTAAATATTGCGTCTATCGGAATATACCCAAATACTTGCTCAGATGGCTTATTTTCCTCCGCAGGTACATATCCTCTCCCTTTCTCGATCGTCAACTCAACTTCAAGGTCCACAGACTCATCAAGGTTGCAGATAACCAAATCCGGGTTTAGTATTTCAAAAGCCGACGTACCTTTCGCAATATCTCCCGCTTTCAATTCCTTCTGATTCTTTACCGAAATAGAAATCTTATTATCAAAAGACTCACCCACTTTCTTGAATCTAACCATCTTAAGATTTAAGATGATTTCGGACACATCTTCTACCACACCTTCAATTGTCGAGAATTCATGCAAAACACCTGGTATCTTAACACCAGTTATAGCATATCCTTCCAAAGAAGACAATAATATTCTCCTTAAAGCATTACCAATAGTAACACCGTAACCCTTTTCAAGCGGTTTAAAAGTGAACAAGCCGTGAAAATCATCCGCTTTTTCCATCACGACTTTGTCAGGCATTTGAAATGCTAAAATTGACATAGGTTTTTAACTTTTATAGTTATAGCCCGATACTTGTATAAGTACCAGGCTAATAATATTTTAATGATTACTTCGAGTAAAGCTCGACAATCAGCTGCTCATTAATATTCTCAGGAATTTCATCTCTCTGAGGCATAGCAACTAACTTTCCTACCATTTCACTTCCATCCCATTCTAACCATGGGTATTTCTTCACCCCATGTGTAGCCAGACTATCTGTAATTGTCTCTAAAGACTTTGATCTTTCCCGTACAGCTACAGTATCACCAGGTTTCAATGAATAAGAAGGAATATTTACTATTGATCCATTAACCACTATATGCTTGTGAAGTACCAGTTGTCGTGCCGCTCTTCTTGAAGGAGCGATTCCAAGTCTGAATACTGTATTATCCAATCTAGACTCAAGAAGTTGTAAAAGGATCTCACCTGTAATACCTGATTTTCTGGAAGCTTTATCAAAAAGATTAGCAAATTGCTTCTCCAAAACGCCATAAGTATATTTGGCCTTCTGCTTTTCCATTAACTGAATAGCATATTCAGACTGCTTCTTTCTTCTACCCCTACCATGTTGTCCTGGAGGATAGCTTTTCTTTTGCAGTGCTTTACTAGGGCCAAAAATCGGCTCATTAAATCTTCTAGCTACTTTTGCTTTCGGACCTCTATATCTTGCCATTATAAAATTCTTTTCTCTTTATAAATTATACTCTACGTCTCTTAGGTGGTCTACAACCATTGTGAGGTAACGGAGTCACATCCTTTATGGTTGTGATTTCTATACCTGTATTCTGGATTGTTCGAATAGCAGATTCCCTACCTGCACCGGGGCCCTTCACATATACCTCTACTTTTCTTAATCCCTGATCATATGCTCTCTGAGCACAGTCCTGAGCCGCCATTTGGGCAGCATAAGGTGTGTTCTTCTTAGACCCTTTGAAACCCATTTTACCAGCAGAAGCCCAAGATATTACCTGCCCTGAAGTATTAGTCAGCGAAATGATAATATTATTGAACGAAGCTTTTATATGAGCCTGACCAATAGCCTCAACAGCTACTACGCGCTTTTTTGCTTTATCTTTTCTTTTTTGTGCCATTTTGCGTTACGCTATTTTATCTTATTTCGTTGCTTTCTTTTTATTGGCAACAGTTTTCCTCTTACCTTTTCTGGTCCTAGAATTATTCTTTGTTCTTTGACCTCTAACCGGAAGGCTCTTTCTATGTCTCAAACCACGGTAGCACCCAATATCCATTAATCGCTTTATACTCATTTGTATTTCCGATTTCAGGACACCTTCTACTTTGAAGTTCTCGCTGATAATATTACGGATTGCCGTAGATTCATCATCTGTCCAATCCTGTACTTTTTTATCCCAGTCAACACCTGCTTCAGTTAAAATTCTCTGAGCTGTGCTTCTGCCTATACCAAATATGTAGGTAAGGGCAATTTCACCTCTTTTGTTATCCGGGATATCTACTCCTGCAATTCTTGCCATAGTGCTTAGCCTTGTCTTTGTTTAAATCTAGGATTCTTTTTATTAATCACGTAAACCTTTCCTTTTCTTCTGATTATCTTACAATCAGCGCTACGCTTCTTTACTGACGCTTTAACTTTCATTTTTTCAATTACTTATATCGATAAACAATTCGTCCTTTAGTCAAATCATATGGTGACATTTCCAGCTTAACCTTGTCACCAGGTAAAATTTTAATATAGTTCATTCTCATCTTACCAGAAATATGCGCTATTACTTCATGACCGTTTTCTAATTCAACTCTAAACATAGCATTAGAAAGCGCTTCGGTAATAGTACCATCCTGTTCAATAGATTTTTGCTTAGCCATATTAAAATTTAAAATTCTCTTCTATAAATTTATGTGTCGTTAGGATCTCCGTTCCGGTCTCAAATATAGCAACAGTATGCTCATAATGCGCTGAGGGTCTTCTGTCTGCTGTTCGAATTGTCCAGCCATCTGCCTCTTGCACTACATTCTTGGTTCCCAGGTTTATCATAGGTTCTATAGCTATAACCAACCCTTCTTTAAGCTTTGCCCCTTTACCTCGTTTACCATAATTCGGCACTTCCGGACCCTCATGAAGATCTCTCCCTATCCCATGACCAACTAACTCTCTTACAACTCCATACCCATACTGTTCGACATGATTTTGAATAGCATAGGCCAAATCTCCAATTCTATTGCCATAAACGGCCATTTCAATTCCTTTGTATAGTGACTCTTTTGTCACTTTCAACAATTGCATAACTTCCCTCGATACTTCCCCAACGGGATAAGTATAAGCCGAGTCACTGTGAAAGCTTTTATAATACACTCCACAGTCAACAGAAATTATATCTCCCTCCTTTAACTCATACTCACTCGGAAAACCATGAACAACATTTTCGTTCAGGGATATACATAATGATGAGGGAAACCCGTTATAATTCTTAAAGGAGGGAACCCCACCATGATCTCTTATAAATTCCTCCGCAATCTGATCAAGCTCTATGGTTTTCACACCCGGCTTAACCATTTTAGCCACTTCTCCGTGTGCCTTGCCAAGTATTAAAGCACTTTCCTTTATAAGTTCTACCTCTTCTCTGGACTTGTAATGAATCATTCCAGATTAAGCTGCAGCAATTTGAGAACGTCCTTTCACCTTACCAGACTTCATCATACCTTCATAGTGCCTCATTAGCAGGTAACTTTCTATCTGCTGGAGTGTATCCAGAATAACACCTACCATAATCAATAAAGAGGTGCCCCCGTAAAACTGAGCAAAGTTAGGACTAATTCCTGCCTTTACCGCAAATGCAGGCAAAATAGCTACAAGTGCAAGGAAAATTGACCCCGGCAACGTTATTTTTGTCAATACCTGATCTATAAACTCGGATGTCTGCTTACCTGGTTTAATTCCCGGGATAAATCCTCCGTTACGCTTAAGATTATCAGCAATATCATTAGGATTAACTGTAATAGCTGTATAAAAGAAAGTAAATAGCAATATCAATATGCCAAACACTAAGTTATACTGCCACGAGTAAGGATCAGAAAAGGTTGAACCTATATAAGATCCAACTTCGCTTTCTTTCCAGATTCCGGCTATTAAAGGAGGAATAAACATTAATGCCTGTGCAAATATAATAGGCATCACACCAGACGCATTAATTTTTAAAGGAATATAATCTCTTTTTCCTCCATACAATTTATTACCAATAACCTGTTTTGCATATTGTATTGGTATTCTTCTTACAGCTTGTGTGAGCATTACAACTGCCATTACAACAAAGAATAATGCCACAATTTCTAAAACAAACATCAAGGCTCCGCTCATTCCCCTTGACATTGCCTCACTTACCAGTGAGCCAGGGAATCTGGAGATAATACCAATCATAATCAGCATTGAAATTCCGTTACCAATTCCCTTATCAGTAATCTTCTCACCAATCCACATACAGAACATCGTTCCTGATACCAAGATAATCATAGATGATATCTGGAAAAAGGCCGGATCATACATAATTGCCTCAGCAGGAATAGTCGCTGCAAGATAGCCCGCTGATTGAGCAAGCGTAATAGCAATTGTAAGTACTCTCGTAATCTGTGTCAGGCGCTTCCTTCCAGACTCACCTTCCTTTTGAAGCTTCTGGAAGTATGGCACTGCCACGGTCAATAACTGAATAACGATTGAAGCCGATATATAAGGCATTATACCCAACGCGAATATGGAGGCTCTACTGAAAGACCCCCCCAAGAAAGTATTTAATAAATCAAATATTCCTCCTTGCGCTCCGCTGCCTAATGCATCCGGATCCACGCCTGGTAATACAATAAAAGACCCTAACCTAAAGATGATAAGGAACCCTAATGTATTCAGGATCCTTATCCGTAGATCTTCGATTGAAAATATGTTCTTTATGGTAGTGAAAAACTTCTTCATAATTATAGTTGAGTCACTTTTCCACCAGCAGCCTCTATGGCTTTAGAAGCCGATGCGGAAAAAGCATGAGCGGTAACATCTACTTTCGATTTTAACTCTCCTTTTCCTAATATCTTTATTAAGTCTTTCTTTGCAGCCAAACCATTTTCTACAATCAAATTAACATCCACCGCCGTTGCCTTAGTATCATCAACGAGTTTTTGAATTGTATCCAGATTGATCGCTTTATACTCAACCCTATTAGGATTAGTGAACCCAAACTTAGGAACCCTCCTTTGAAGTGGCATTTGCCCACCTTCAAAGCCGATCTTTTTTGAGTAACCAGATCTTGATTTGGCACCCTTATGTCCTCTTGTAGAGGTTCCACCTTTGCCAGATCCCTGACCACGGCCAACTCTTTTTCTTGTTTTAACAGAACCTTCAGCAGGTTTTAATGTATTTAATTTCATCTGTTATATTTTTTGCCTAGCGCCTGATTATCAGACTCGGAATATATTTTTAAACTTCAGTTACAGTAACCAAATGGTTTACCTTATTAATCATGCCGCTAATTTGCGGAGTTAATTCTACCTCTACAGACTTATCAATCTTACCTAAACCCAGCGCCTTAATGGTACGTTTTTGTCTTTCAGGCCTTCCAATTGTACTTCTAACTTGAGAAATTCTAACTTTTGCCATCATCTTAACCGTTAAAAACTTTAGATAAAGAAACCCCTCTGTCCTGTGCTACAGTGAATGCGTCTCTCATATTTGTTAGCGCATCAAAAGTAGCCTTCACCACATTGTGCGGATTTGAAGAACCCTTAGACTTTGCAAGTACATTATGTACGCCAGCACTTTCCAATACGGCACGCATAGCACCACCGGCGATAACACCTGTACCAGCTGATGCAGGCTTAAGAAGAACGAATCCCCCTCCGAACTTACCTATTGCTTCATGCGGCACGGTTCCTTTTATTACAGGTACTTTTACCAGGTTCTTTTTCGCGTCATCTATGCCTTTAGTTATTGCATCTGTAACTTCATTGGCTTTACCAAGACCGTATCCAACCACTCCGTTACCATCTCCTACAACCACAATGGCAGAGAAACTAAATCTTCTACCACCTTTAACAACCTTAGCCACACGTTTAATTGCAACAACCTTTTCTTTAAGGTCTATTTCGCTAGCTTTTACTGATCTTATATTACTTTGAGACATAATGCTTTAAAATTTTAGACCTCCTTCTCTGGCACCTTCGGCTAAAGCTTTTACTTTTCCGTGATATAGGTAACCATTACGATCAAATACTACATGTTCTATACCACCCGACTTTGCTTTTTCAGCAAGCTTAGTTCCTACAGATTTAGAAATATCTATACTATTTTTAGTCTCACCTAGTTCTCTTGAAGAAACTGCTAACAGCGTATGACCCTTAGTGTCATCAATAATCTGTGCGTAGATACCTTTATTACTTTTAAAAACAGAAAGTCTTGGTTTCTCAGAAGTACCAGAAATTTTATTTCTGATACCCTTCTTAATTCTAAGTCTTCTTTTGTATTTGTTAAATGCCATCTCCTTAATTATTTAGCAGCTTGTTTACCAGCTTTACGTCTAACTTGCTCTCCTACGAATCTTACACCTTTACCTTTGTAAGGCTCTACAGATCTCAGGCTTTTAATCTTTGCCGCCACCTGTCCAATCAGTTGTTTGTCACTTCCTTCAAGTGTAACAACCGGATTCTTTCCTTTTTCAGTTTCTGCCGAAACCTTTAATTCAGAAGGAACAGCTAGAAATATATTATGAGAATAGCCTAAACTCAACTCCAGAACGTTATTCTGAGCTGAAGCTTTATATCCAACCCCTACCAATTCTAATTTCCTGGTAAATCCAGAGCTAACTCCTTCTACCATATTGTTGATCAAAGAGCGATAGAGACCATGAAGAGCTTTATGCCTCTTCTGATCAGTTGGCCTTTCAACGGTCAACTCGCCTTCGTCTTCAACCAATTTGAAGGCAGGGTCTATTTTCTGTGTAAGCTCACCTTTCGGTCCCTTCACAACAATGTTTCCAACTTTCTCGTCAAAAGTGTAAGAAACACCGCTTGCAAGCTTTATTGGTTTTTTCCCTATTCTTGACATTGATGTTTATAATTAATATATGTAACACAAAACTTCACCACCCACATTCATATCTCGCGCTTCTTTATCTGTGATAACACCTCGAGATGTCGAAAGGATAGCCACACCCAGACCATTCAATACACGAGGTAATGAATCGGCTGAAGCATATTTTCTTAAACCTGGCTTACTAACTCTTTCAAGATGGAAGATAGCTGGTTTTTTTGAGTCAGGATTGTACTTCAAAGCTATTTTGATATTACCCTGATGGTTCGTTGTCTCTTCGAACTTATAGTTCAGAATATACCCTTTATCATGAAGTACTTTCGTCATTTCCTTCTTGATATTAGACGCAGGAATATCAACGACCCTATGCTTGGCCTTGATAGCATTCCTCAAACGGGTTAAATAATCTGCTATTGGATCTGTCATTTTCTTCTTTATCTAACGTAAAATTGCCGCCCGTATGAAACAGGCCTGCAAAGATACAGAACTATTTTCTTGAATAAAACAAAAAGAGAAACTTTTTACCAGCTGGCTTTAGTTACACCTGGAATCTTTCCATCTGAAGCCATTTCTCTAAAAGTAACCCTGGAGATACCAAACTTTCTCATGTATCCTTTAGGTCTACCCGTTAGCTTACATCTATTGTGTAATCTAACCGGTGAGGCATTTCGAGGTAATTTATCCAGTCCCTCGTAATCTCCTGCCTCTTTAAGAGCCGTGCGCTTAGCAGCAAACTTTGCTACTAATCTTTCTCTCTTTTTTTCTCTTGCTATAACAGCTTTTCTTGCCATAATATTTTATGATTTACTTGCGTTACTTGCGAAAGGCATACCAAACGCTTTCAACAGTTCGAAACTTTCCTCATCTGATTCAGCAGTTGTAACAAAAGTAATGTCCATTCCACTGATCTTATTTACTTTATCTATACTAATCTCAGGAAAGATAATTTGCTCCTTTACTCCTAAGGTATAATTGCCTCTACCGTCAAAACCTTTGTCATTAATACCCCTAAAGTCCCTAACACGTGGAAGTGCAATAGACATAAGTCTATCCATAAATTCGTACATTTTATCTCCCCTCAGGGTAACTCTTGCTCCAATAGGCATTCCGTCTCTTAACTTAAAGTTAGAGATTGATTTTTTAGCTTTGGTAGCCACGGCTTTTTGTCCAGTAATAGTGGTTAACTCCTCTATACCTGTATCAATTAACTTTTTGTCTGCCACTGCAGCACCTATACCCTTATTGATACACACTTTAACCACTTTAGGAACCTGCATTATAGACTTGTACTGAAACTTATCTTTAAGAGCAGGTACTATTTCCTTTTGGTATTTTTCTTTTAATCTCGGATTAGCCATTTTTAATAATTTCTCCAGTTTTCTTAGAATATCTTTGCAGCTTACCTTTGTCATCTGCTTTTCTTCCAGTTCTGGTGGCCTCACCAGTAGCTGGATCCTTCAACATTAAATTGCTAATGTGAATTGCAGCTTCTGTCTTCTCTATTCCACCCTCAGGATTTGTAGCGGAAGGTTTAACATGTTTGGTAACAATATTGACTCCTTCTACAACCGCTCGTAACTTAGAGGGAACCACCTCCAGTACCACACCCTCTTTACCTTTTGAATTTCCGGCGATAACTTTAACAGTATCTCCTTTTCTAATGTGTAGTTTGGGTTGTTTATTCTTCTTTCTTTCCATGATTATAATACTTCAGGTGCCAGTGAAACAATTTTCATGAATTGCTTTTCGCGCAACTCTCTAGCTACAGGTCCAAAAATACGTGTACCTCTCGGCTCATCATTCGCTGTTAATAATACAGCAGCATTATCCTCGAATCTGATGTAAGATCCATCTTTTCTTCTCACTTCCTTTTTCGTTCTTACGATTACCGCTCTGGATACCGTACCTTTCTTAAGGTTACTGGATGATAGTGCCGACTTCACTGATACAACAATTTTGTCACCAACTGAAGCATACTTTTTACCAGTACCTCCCAATACACGAATACAAAGAACTTCCTTTGCACCGCTATTATCTGCCACGTTTAATCTTGACTCTTGTTGTATCATCTTATTTAGCCTTTTCTATGATTTCAACTAATCTCCACCTTTTGTTCTTACTCAAAGGACGAGTTTCCATAATTCTTACGGTATCTCCAATACCACACTCGTTCTGTTCATCGTGAGCCGTAAACTTGGTAGTTTTCTTAACAAACTTACCATAGATAGGGTGTTTCTCTTTTCTAAGTACAGAAACAGTAATGGACTTCTCCATTTTGTTGCTGACAACCTGCCCTATTCTTTCTTTTCTTAATTTTCTTGACTCCATTTAAATGTTATTTAGCAAGTTCTTTAGCCCGAATTTCTGTTTTCAACCTGGCTATCAATTTGCGAGTTTCCTTTATCTTCATAGGATTCTCAATTGGAGAAATCTCATGAGCAAATCTCATCTTTCTGTATGCTTCCTGCTCACCCGCCAGTTTTTGCTTCAGTTCTTCTATGCCTAATGCTTTAATCTCTGAATTTTTCATCTTTATTATGATTCAACGTAATCTCTACGTACTGCAAACTTAGTTTTAATAGGAAGCTTCATTTGCGCTAATCTTAGCGCTTCCTGTGCCAATTCTTTTTTTACACCTCCGGCTTCAAAAAGAATTGTACCTGGCTTTACAACTGCTACCCAATATTCAGGAGCACCTTTACCTTTACCCATCCTTACCTCAGCAGGCTTTTTAGTAATCGGTTTATCAGGAAATATACGAATCCAAACTTGTCCTTCCCTCTTCATTGCTCTGGTCATTGCAATCCTTGCTGCCTCTATCTGTCTAGAAGTGATCCATCCTGGTTCTAGGGCTTTAATTCCAAACGCTCCGAAGGCAATTCTGTGACCACGCTGCGCTAATCCTTTTACCCTGCCTTTCTGTTGTTTCCTGAACTTAGTTCTTTTCGGCTGTAACATAATTTTATGACTTTAGATATGCGCAACAAGGTGCGCAATCACCTTATGACTTATTTATTTCTTCTACGTTTAGGACCACTATCTCCTCCGGCTCTTTTTCTTCCGCCTCTTCCGCCACCGCTACCACTACCACCAGTGTTAGCTACTCCTACATTCGGAGAAAGATCTCTCTTTCCATAAACTTCACCTTTGAATATCCATACTTTGATGCCTATCTTACCATAGACTGTATTGGCTTCACTTACGGCATAATCAATATCAGCTCTCAGAGTGTGCAATGGAATTCTTCCATCCTTATACTGCTCGGTACGCGCCATTTCAGCACCGCCAAGTCGACCTGATACCTTAATTTTTATACCCTGAGCTCCTACTCTCATAGCTGAAGCAATAGCCTGCTTCATTGCTCTTCTGTAAGAGATTCTAGCCTGTAATTGCTGGGCTACCGAATCCCCTACAAGTTTAGCGTCAAGCTCGGGTCTCTTTATTTCAAAGATATTGATCTGGACATCTTTACCTGTTAGCTTTTTCAGTTCTTCCTTGATCTTGTCAACTTCAGCACCGCCTTTACCAATCACTACACCAGGACGTGCAGTATGTACTGTTAAAGTAATTCTTTTTAAAGTTCTCTCAATGATAACTTTAGAAATACCACCTTTTGGGATACGAGCAGCCATATATTTTCTGATATTATGGTCTTCGATCAATTTATCAGAAAAAGTATTTCCACCGTACCAGCTGGAATCCCATCCTCTTACGATGCCAAGTCTTAAAGCAATAGGGTTAACTTTCTGTCCCATTATTTATCTTCTTTTTCTTTTTTCTTAGTATTCTTTTCTGCTTCTACTACAGGTGCCTTGCTGTCCAAAATCAGCGTCACATGGTTTGATCTCTTTCTGATTCTATGTGCTCTACCCTGCGGCGCAGGTCTTAATCTTTTAAGGATTCTTCCGCTATCGACATAAATCGACTTTACGTATAGGTCAGCATCCTCAAGGTCAGCATCCTGATTACTTTGTTGCCAGTTAGATATAGCTGATAGCAATAATTTCTCTAACCTGGCAGCACCTTGCTTAGGCTCAAATTTCAATATGTTTAATGCCTTATTCACTCTTTCACCACGGATAAGATCTGCAACAAGTCTCATCTTTCGGGGAGAGGTAGGTACATTTTTTAATTTAGCTACTGCCTCCATAATTATCTTTTACCTTTATCTTTTTTACCTACGTGTCCTCTGAAGTTTCTGGTTGGAGCAAATTCACCGAATTTGTGACCTACCATATTTTCAGTTACATACACTGGGATAAACTTATTTCCGTTATGCACAGCGAACGTGTGTCCTACAAAATCAGGAGAGATCATTGACCTTCTTGACCAGGTCTTGATCACAGATTTTTTTCCTGAATCATTCATGACATCGACCTTTTTCTCGAGTCTGAAATCTATATACGGTCCTTTTTTAAGTGATCTAGCCATTATTTCTTCTTACCTCTACTGATGATTAGATTATTTGAATATTTCTTAGGCGTTCTGGTCTTCTTACCCTTAGCATACAGACCTTTTCTTGATCTAGGGTGTCCTCCTGAAGACTTACCTTCACCACCACCCATTGGGTGATCAACAGGGTTCATAGCCACACCTCTGGTTCTGGGTCTCTTACCCATCCAACGGTTTCTTCCTGCCTTACCAAGTCTGACATTCATGTGATCGGAGTTAGAAACTGACCCGATAGTAGCCAAACATGTAACTAATATTTTTCTTGTTTCACCAGAAGGTAATTTGATAGTAGCGTATTTTCCTTCTCTAGCAGTAAGTTGAGCATAAGAACCGGCACTTCTGGCCATGGCTCCGCCTTTACCAGGCTTCAACTCTATATTGTGAATGATTGTACCTAAAGGAATCTTAGAAAGGGGTAGTGCATTTCCCACTTCCGGAGCCACCGACTCTCCTGATTTAACCTCTTGTCCTACCTGAATGCCTTCGGGAGCCAAAATATATGTCTTTGCCCCATCAGCATAGAACAATAATGCCAAACGAGCTGATCTGGTAGGGTCGTATTCAACAGCCTTTACAGTAGCAGGCACATCAAATTTATTTCTCTTAAAATCTACGATCCTGGTTTTTCTCTTATGACCGCCACCTATATAGCGCATGGTCATCTTTCCAGAATTATTCCTACCTCCGGATCTTTTGTTGGTTACAACAAGTGACTTTTCAGGCTCAGACTTAGTAATCTCAGTAAAGGCAGGAGCGATCCTGTATCTTTGTCCTGGAGTAACCGGTCTTAATTTCTTAATTGCCATCTCTTCTTAATGATTAAATTTCGCTGTAAAAATCTATTACTTCACCATCTGCTACGGTTACAATAGCTTTTTTGTATGATGGAGTTCTACCAGAAACTACTCTTGACTTAGTATACCTGGATTTCGATTTACCAAGATAGTTCATGGTATTCACGTCCTCCACGGTAACTCCATACATTTTTTCTACAGCCTTTTTAATCTCCACTTTATTAGCTTTGCGATTTACTACGAAACCATACTTGCCTTTTTCATTCAAAGCAGAAACTTTCTCTGTAACCAATGGCTTTATTAAAACACTCATTTCTATTTCTTCAATAAGTTATCAATCTTCTCTACCGAGCTCTCGCTTAGTATTAAATTATCAGCATGCAACACATCATAAGTGTTCAGACTATCTGCTGTCACTACTTTAGTGTTTTGTATATTTCTTCCTGACAATACAACATTTTTGTTGTTATCACCAAGTACCAAAAGTGTCTTTTTATCTCCTAAGGATAGAGCACCAAGCATTTTAAGATACTCCTTTGTTTTAGGAGACTCCAGAGTAAAATCCTCTATTATTGCAATGCTTTGATCTTTTGCCTTGTATGTCAACGCTGACTTTCTGGCCAGTTCTTTCAACTTTTTATTCAACTTGAAAGTGTAGTCTCTTGGTGTAGGACCAAATACGCGCCCTCCACCTCTGAAAACAGGTGACTTAATACTACCTGCTCTGGCCGTACCAGTACCTTTTTGCTTTTTGATCTTTTTAGTAGAACCACTAATTTCGGCTCTTTCTTTTGACTTGTGTGTACCTTGTCTTTGATTGGCAAGATATTGTTTTACATCAAGATAGATCGCGTGATCGTTTGGCTCGATACCGAATACTTCTTTAGAAAGGCTTATCTTCCTTCCCGTATCTTCACCGCTATATTTTACTACTGAAATGTCCATTACTTCTCGAGAATTACAGTTGAATTATTTGCCCCTGGTACAGAACCACTCACAAGAATTAAGTTCTTCTCAGGTATGATTTTCATTACTTGAAGGTTGATAGCCTTAACTCTGCTACCTCCAGTTCTTCCAGCCATTCTCATACCTTTAAATACTCTGGCAGGATAAGAAGCACCACCAATAGAACCCGGAGCCCTTAATCTGTTGTGCTGACCGTGAGTACTTTGTCCGACACCACCAAAACCGTGTCTTTTAACAACACCTTGGAAACCTTTACCTTTAGATGTACCTATTGCATCAACGAAGTCGCCTTCAACAAACACATCCCCAACTTTAATTTCCTGTCCAAGCTGCACACCTCCCTCGAACTCAACCCTGAAGTCCCTAAACTCCACAAGATCTGTTTTAGGTGTAGTGTTAGCATTCTTAAAATGCCCTAACAATGCCTTTGGAGTACTTTTCTCCTTACGTTCTCCAAAGCCCAACTGAACAGCTTTGTACCCATCAGTCTCCTCATTTTTTACTTGTGTAACAACACAAGGACCAGCCTCTATCACCGTGCATGGGACATTTTTCCCAGAGGCACTGTAAATGCTAGTCATTCCGATTTTCTTTCCTATAATACCAGACATTTTAAAATCTTTATAAGCGTACTTTAGCTATAGCTCTCACGGTTTTTCCGCAAAAGGACTGCAAAGATAGTAACTTAAAGCGAGTTACCAAATACTAGTTATTAAATTTTTTAAAGAATAATATTTGGGCGTGGTATGGCCTGCCTTACTTTACTACGAGGGTGCAAAGATGCGATAAATGTTTAAATATGGCAAGTGTTATTTTCGAAGCATCTTAAATAATTAGTTTAAGCGTTAAAGCCAGTAGGGAAGTATTTAACGCCGGTTATCAATAAATTTAACAGGCTTTCGACTGGTCCTGGTGTAAATGAGCTCAAGAATTTTAGACTCAGGCATCTCTACAAGCTCAGGAGTCACTCTCAACAGGGCCTTAAATTTATCTGCAAGCCCCCTGCGTTCATAATTAATTGACGCACTATATCGAATAGTAAGTACATCATTTCCATATTGATCAGCCGATGCCAGCACCTGGTAGTAACTAATACCGGTATCGTTATCAAGCAGATCAAATATAGCGGGAGGATAGCATGTAGTACCTTTGTATTTTATCAATTGGTTTTTTCTACCTACTACAGGGCTTACCCGTGAAGTATTGCGCCCACATGAACATGACTCTTCCAACAACGCACACATGTCTCCTGTCTTAAATCTTAGTAAGGGCATCGCCTCCACCCCTAAGGTTGTAACCGTGAGTTCTCCTACGGTACCGGCTGGAACAGGTTGATTCCTATCATCAAGAATTTCAGCTATCAACAATTCCGGATGTAAATGCCCACCTTTGCCTGCTGAACATTCAGTAAAGGCAGCTGCCATTTCTGTAGAGGCATAGGTAGAGTAAAGCTCTATATCCCATTTGGAGGTAATCTTTTCACCGAGTGCATTAAAGAAAAGATCATTTTTCCTAATGGGCTCTCCTATACATATAGCTTTTTTGACTGAACTGTTTCTAAAATCTATACCCTCTGCTTCTGCATATTCGATCAGTTTGATCAGAAAGGATGGCACTACAATAAGTGCAGTTGGTTTAACTTCCAGAATGGTTTTCCACTGCAACTGCGGCAAACCGGGCCCTACTCTTATCATCCCTGCCCCCAGTTCTCTTGCTCCAAGTGCGTAGGCAAGGCCCGCCATAAACTGACGATCCAACGTAGTGGTCAGTTGATATATCTCATTTTTATCTCCCCCAGTACAAGCAAGTGATATGGCCTCGTTGTAGCTGAGCCTTCTAAGGTCCCCGTCGGTCAAAGGAATCGTTACTGCAGCTCCTTCTGTTCCTGAAGTGTTGCAATACTCCACAATTTCGGCTGGTTCCACACACCAGAAATCCCGTTGATAAGCTTGCAGGTGGCTTTTATCCGTTGGCGGAATATTTCTTAGAGCCTCAATAGAGTTAATAGATTCAATATCGATATTATACTTCTCAAAATGGCGCTTATAAAACGGAGAGTTCTTGCTTACATGCAGGAGCAATTTTTTAAGCTCTTTCAACTGGTGATTGGTTATCTCTTCCTTTCCCCTGCTTTCTAATGGAGGTATACTCATAGCATAATTACCTTTAACGAATTATAAGTGTTGCATACATTCCTTTAAACCTTCCTCAATATGCTTTCGCTCACTTTGTTTCGCGATCTCCAGATCCAGCGCAATATTATAATATTTTTCAGCCTCTTGCCAAGACCCAATACTTTTAAAGTAATCTCCCAAATAGTAATATGTTAAAAAACCTTTTGGATTGCTCTTTATAAAACCATCTATTTCCTTCTCTTGTAGTTTAGTACCTTCTCCTTTTGCAAGGTACTTTTGAATCCTGTCTTTTATATTTACAAAGCTGGTATACCTCCTATAGCCTTGTGAATCTAAAAAAGGATCTGCTGCAATGCTTAGAGAATCAGTATAAGTAAAAAAATCTCCTTCTGAGGTTTTAAAAATCTCATTGAGATCATAGGCCACATACTCTCCCAATTGATAAGGCGGCGCAGATACCCATACTATCATTTCCTCCGGGGAAAAGATAACTGAATGGTGTGCGATAAGTTGATTAACTGCTTTTTCATTGGCCAGACCAATGTCCTCTCCATCTAAACCTTTTTTATCCCTCAATAAATGAACTGCCCTTGTCGGGGTAAGGGGCTCTAGTGAATCTATTAGTTGGTGAACGCGCTCATACCGGTAATCAGATACTCCTTCCTGCAAATAGTCCTGGTTAAGAGGATCATTTTTAAGTTCATCACTTTGAAAATGATTCGTAACGATCATTTCGCTGTCATCCTCTTCATAAAGTACTGTTACCTCCGGGGTTTTCTCAATCAGTGCGGCTCTTCTGTCCTTCTTCGAGCCTATCAGGAAAGTCTCAGCCACGAATGAGTCATAGGATTTTGCAATAGCATAGGCCTCATCAATCGTTGATGCATATTGTAATATTTGCCTGGCAATAATAGAAACCGGCGTTTTCCCCTTTGAAGGAATAGCCGATTTGGCCGAGTTTAATGTTACAGTTAGTCCCTTTTCATTGATTCCTGAAACAACACCACTAAAACAAGCCCATGTAACTGACATGAATTGATAGCCTTGGTCCGGGTTATAAAAAGCTACCATTCTATCTTTTGCGAACTCTTCCCCAAAATAAAAATCGAAATTACGACCTATTAGCAACTTACCATTCTCAGATTTATCACCTTTGACTACAAAAGAGGTACATCCGACGAGATTCATATTTTGCAAGGCATGGCCGATATCATGAGCGGCATGATAGCTAAGCCCCCTGTGATATTTTGGGGAGATATAATCGAAAGAGTCGGCCATGTACTGCGATGACCCATAAATTTCTTTCAGGTATTCATCCGGAACGTACTCATCAAGGTCTCGATGAAACCATCCTACGACATATTTAAGGAAATTAAGATATGAAGATGATGGCACTCTGTTTTCAATTTCCGAAATAAAGGAACTTTCTTTTTCTGCCAGCAACCGTTGCGCTAAGGCTCCAAAAGCAAGCCCACGTGCATAGGGTTCTCCATGAACATAGAGTTCCCAAACTCCTTTATCATTTTTACGTAGCCAGCTTCCGTCACTGGTACCGAAATGATTTTCCCCTATTTCTTGAACCCTAATATAATCTTTCTCCTGTCCCTCTGCCAATGGTGACGACATACGAACATTTAATACATACGTAACCACCGCCGCCAACAGCAGTAACACAGGTATAATGAGTAGTATCTTAATTCTTTTCTTCATCAACAATATTGATCCGTTCTAATCTTCATATTGGTCTTCAATATTCCCTCCCAAGGTGCCCCTAAATCTTTGCCAGAAACTTTCCCGCTCCGGGAGAGCCTTAAAATTATGCTTAAGTGCAACTTCGGGATCGATCTTTACATCCGCAAGATCCATTTGCTTAAGCACTGTATACTGTATGGGAAGATATTTCATTTTAAAATGCTTGTCCTCTGCATACTGTTGCAGTAAGAATGACTGAACAGGGTCTGTAGCCAGAGCTATTTTTTTAAAGCCCTTAGCACTTGCAAGCTTATATGAATAAAATAAATTTTCAGTGCTGTGCTCGGCTTTTGTCTCAGCAAAAATCATGCTTTCCGGCACACCTAATTTAATGGCATACTGCTTCATGATCAGGCTTTCTATATAGGGTGAGTACACTGCACTTCCAGAATAAATGATATGTTTTACATACCCTTGCTCCCACAGATACTTTGACCAATAGATCCGTGTTTTCATGATATCATGCCACTGATCTTCATAGGGATAGCCCGGGACTATAATCGCATCATAAGGAGCCTGAGCCACAGCATCGTTATATTCATCTTTTGTGGCTTTTCTTAGGTAGAAAAAAAGTATAACAATAACTATGAGGACGACCAGGTGAAGCGCCAGAATGACTTTAGTTATTTTATTTTTAAAAAAACGTTTTATCATCATTCTTCCTTGGTAGATTCAATAACCTTGTTCATCAGGTAGTGGTGTCCTAGTATCTCAGAACATGTAGTAATAGCTCCAATGGTAACACCAAGTACTCCGTGCATATTAAGGTTCTGGCCTGTAAGTAAAAGATTTGGAACCTTTGTTTTAGGCGAAATAAACGATTTCAAAGGATTTTTGTAATCTTTTTTCACCCCGTAAAGCGACCCGTCTTTGGTACCTATATAGTCTCTGTAAGTGAGTGGTGTAGAGGTATAGTATGCTTCCGTGTTCTCCCGTATATTTGGAAACTTCTTCTCCAGTTCATTAAACAGTATCTGTGCTTTCTCTTCTTTAAACGTTTCATATTCTTCTCCGCGATCAGATTTTTGCGATACAGTGTTGAAAGTATCGGCCCATTTGCTGGTTTCTTCGAAGTGCATGTATGCCATCATAATAATACTATCGGCATATTTATCAGCTTTACTCGAAGCACTGCTAAAAATGGCATAACCAGTAGGCCAGTTATCTTCATATTTGGCTCCTATCCAGACATCTGGGTCTATAAAATGATAGTAATTACAATTAAAGTTAGGAACAGTCCCTTGTTTGGGGACTATGTACAAAATGAATACAGAAATGGAGTTCTCAAGGCTGTTAATTCTCTTCCGGTAAGCTTTTCTTATCTTCCCTTCTTCTACCATATCAAGTGTAAGCGACGGATGAATATTGGAGATAAAAGTTTTTCCGCCGAATTTCCGTCCATCGGCAAGAACAACATGATCTACTTCATCTCCATCAAAGACAAAATCAACAACTTCTGCATTTTTCAGCACTCTCCCTCCATTTTGACGAATATTTCGCGACAGGAGTATGGCTATCTGCGAACCACCATCCACACACTTCCAGGAGCTTTCAATATATGAGTTGACCACTAAGGCATGAACATATAGTGGAGTTTTATCTCCTTCTCCTGCGTACAACAAGTTAGTACCTGCCAATATCATTTGCAACCGCTCGTTAGAAGTACATGAAGCTATGAAATCACGGGCATTGGTATCGAGAAAAGGGGCATCATTAAGTTGCCCGTTCATAGGGCGGACATCATACATGGGAAACTTACTGCACACTTCCCTTATCTTATCACAATATTTGACTATTCCTTCTCTTTCATCCGGAAAGTAGCTGCTCATGGTTTCTATAAAGTTATCGTATCCCTGGGCATATCTGTATTCAGTATTATCACCTTCAAAGGTCACTACATCGAAGCCATTCATATCCATGCGTTTAAGCTTCAGGTCATCCATGATATTCAGAAATTTGAAATACCTATAAAGGTTCTGACCTTTACCCAAGCCTCCTATATAATGTATACCCGTATCGAAAATGCGTTTGTTCCTGGAAAATATCTGAAGGTTTCCGCCCAGCTGCTTATTCTTTTCCAGGACCAGTACGCTATACCCTTCCCGACTCAGTATGGTACCACATTCCAACCCTCCCAAACCACTTCCTATGATGACTATATCAAAATTTTCCATTTCAATTCTGGGTTAACACAAAAATTGTGTTCGATGTTCGCCTGGTATGATCAATTACCTCAAGCTTAAAATTATTTCTTTGCGCAAATTTTTCTATCATATCTGATGAGATGAAATTCAGATCATTTCTTGTCTTATTGAAACCGCTACCTGTTGAAAAGATCTCGGTCAGCTCAGTTCCTTTATGGCGATTTTTTTTATTCGAATCTCCATCTCTTATAATCAGTTTGCCCCCTGCATTCAGGTTAGCTACCATTTTATCCAGGAGTATTCCCTGTTCTTTCACGGTCAGATAGTGCAGTACATCACTAACGATAAATACGTCAGCATGTCCAAAATCAATATTAAGTACATCTCCATGTACAAAGTTTATGTTTGATGGCTTTGCAGGCCCGTTTTGTGCAACAGATATTTTTTCCTGATCGTAATCGACTCCAAGTATCTGGCGTTCTTCGCTACTGTAGCCCAATGCGTATGCCATCGGACCATAACCACAGCCGAGGTCTACGATCAGTGCGTGCTTTGGCACAAGATCATGAAATACTCTATATCCACCTTCAAGCTTATATTTAATTTTAATATACCATTCAAGAACAGGACCTTTAAATATGTAGTTTTTAAAAATAGCTTCCCTGAAAAAATCCGGAGACTCCTGCTGCTCTCGCAGCATTCTATACTCAGTCTTAAAATACGCGCTAATCTTCTTGGTTCTTTCCCGATAGCCTAAGCCAAAGTTTTCATCGTAATGGTCAATTCTAGGAAGAAATTTCACCGTTATATCCGTATTCTTAAGATAGAAGTCATCACCACGAGGCATGGCAAAGCTGGTACCATGCAAAATTACAGGCTGAATATCGAGCTTAAAGTGTTCGGCCAGAAAAAAGGCTCCTTTATGGAAGCGCCCTACATCGGCTGTTCTGGATCTGGTGCCTTCGGGATAAACAATGATTGAATAACCGTCATCCAATATTTTTTTAATCTTGTCAAGCTGATTTTCCAATCCTTTTGAAGCCTGTATAAAATCTGCATACTGAACTGCTTTACCAAATAATGGAGAATTATACACCCAATCATTTGTAACCATTACCACTTTGGGGTTAAACATCAGCAACAGCAGGATATCCATAAATGAATGGTGATTGCTGATTATGACGGATGGCTTGTCAAAATTTATATTATCCCTGTCGATAATACTTTTGCGAATATTGACCATTACATTTATTACCAGTGAGCAGAAGAAACGAATTAGTTTATGAAAGTAGTAATTACGTTTTCTTTCCTGGGGCCAGGAAACTTTACAAACTCCACGGGCAACATAAAGCATAAGGCACCCAAAAACGAAACATAAAAATGCCATGGTGGTTCGAAAAAAGGATGCGAGCGTAAAGGGTATTACATGCTTCCGCTTTCTACGAAGAATGAACAGGTCATAGAGCATATGCTCAACCGTAAAGGTGATAAACACTACAGAAAAAATACCGATAATAGCCAGGAAGGCAATTGACTTCAGTGCAGGATGTTGTGCAAATGCCAGAACTCCTATACCCAGTAAAGTCGTTACCATTGACAGGATGATTGATTTTTTATATGAGGTAAGGTTATCAATGCCATAAGCATATTGCTGAGTTAGGCCACGCATAACGAATATGCTGTAATCTATGCCCAAACCAAATATAAAAGTGCAAATGATGATGTTAACGATATTGAAGGTAAGTCCCAGCCACCCCATTAACCCCAAAACCCAAAGCCAGCTCAACAAAATTGGCAGAAAAGCGATAAGTGTCAACTCCAACCTGCCATAACTAATAAGTATGACCAGAAAAACGACTATCAGGGAAATATTGACGAGATTGCTAAAATCTTCTTTGAGAAGTTCTACCAGTTTATTAGTGAGGTAGGTTTTGTCGAGTATAATGATATCAGGGAGCTTTGAGAGGGTTTTTAAAACCGCGGGTTTGTTGTTCTCTGATAAGGCAATAGTAGATAACACGGATACACTACTATCAGCATTTTTTATAATAAGGTCGCTACCTGTCACTGATAGAATGGTTTCGATATCTTCCTGAGATATTTCCGTGTAGCTTTTATCCAGCACATTGGCGAATGCAGAAAATGTACCTTGTCGAAAACCATAAACTTCTGATGCTTTATTCAGGTTTCTGACTACGCTGTCTGCATCATGCTTTTCCCAAAATTGCTGCCAATTTCCCAGGCCTTCTTTCTGACGTTCTGGTGAGGGTATGATGTTGTTCAGTGTATAGAAATCAAAAATGGAATCCTGCTCCTTCAGACGCTCCATTTCTTCCAAAAGCACCGTATTGGCTTGTAAGGCTTCACTGAGGTCATTCCCATTAAAAGCTACATAGATGTTGTTCTCTGAGAAGTTAGAAATGGCGTTGATCTTTTCCTGGTAGCTATCCAGATGGTCTGGCATATAATTAAGTTTGAGCATATTATTCTCAAAGGACACCTGCCTCCAGGTGAAGAGGCTTACTACTGACAGCATCACAAGAATTACTACAGCCCAGGTCTTTTTATAAAGCTGGTATCCTGCCAACCAGCTAACAGCCTGCTCAACAAAATTTTTGGTTTTCCGGTCTATTCCCTTCTGGCTTGGTCTGATCATGTGAGGAAGGAAAACCAGCGTATAAAAAACTGCCCCTAAAACACTGACTCCGGCAAAAATGCCAAGGTCCTGCAAAGCAGTCGACCTGATGAACACTAATGACAGAAAAGCACACGCTGTGGTAACACTACTCATCAGTAGTGGAATGGACAAGTCCTTAAACAGAGCCTGAACGTCCTTCTCTTTTTTATAGTGTGTAAAAAAATGCAATGCATAATCAATAGTAATACCGAGTAAAACCGACCCTACTCCCAATGAAATAGCTGAAACCCTATCTCTGGTCACTGCTAAAAATGCAATGGCCACTATTGCACCGAATACTCCGGGCGTAACCACTATTAAAAAGGTACCGGCGGTTCTGTAAAATAAGGAGATAAACACAAATAACGCCGCCAGTGCGAGACTCACGGTAATGTATATATCAGTCTTTATCCTGTGGGCATTTGCCACGGCCACTGCTGCGGGCCCAAAATATTCAACTTTAATTAATTCATGGGTTGTCTCGAACTGTTGCTTCAACTGGTTAATCCCTTCAATCAGCCGGCTATTGTTAGAGGTTTCATTTGGCGGATTATTTAGAGCTATAAAGAATACCAGGTGGAGGTTATCGGTGGTAACTATATGGTTTTGGTAAAGGGTAAAGTTGTTATCCAGTTGCTGATCGCGCATTCTTTGCAGAGGAAATGACGCCAATCCCAGAGGATCTTTGATCAGCATTTTTGTCACTATTCCCACCGGCGACAGCAGTTGTTTATAGGTACGTCTGACAGACTCCTCAATAGCCTCCTTTCCGATCCTGTTTTCTATTTGTCTATAATCTTCGCCCTGCAAATAAAAGGGAAGGTTGCTATAGTAATAGTCATACATTTTCTGCATCTGCTCATCAGGTACTTCTCTGATAATTTCGGAGATGAACTCTGAATAACCAATATTCAGGGAATCAGAAAATGCTTTTGCCAACAACACCAATTGATCCGGATCAGCCAAAGACGAATCATTGTAATACAAATGCACAACCAACCGGTTATTAATCTCAAGGCCTTCAAAAACTTTATTGACTTCGGTGACCTGCTCATCCCGGGGAATTATATTAGCTATATTTTCTTCAAGACGTATGGTGGTAGCCAGATAAGTAGCTCCTGACAGAAACAAAGTCAAAAAAATAAAGGACCCGACCTTATAAGCTCTAACGAATTTATATATCTGATAAAACAACTTTGACATTCAGTAAAATGGAGGCTATTTAGTCTGGCGACAAATGTAATCAGATTTTCTTACAGGCTGGTAAAGCTGTCGCCTGCTTCGCTTTTAAAAGGTCTTCTTACCATAAAGTACAGAAGGGTAAGCAGCCATGCCAGTATTCCCATGGCTAGTGCCAGCACGATTGCTCCTACAACGTATTGCACCAGATTGGCTTTGATCATATCATATGTTATGCCTGAGTGAAACAAAAGGTCATCTCTTGGGTTATCAACAAAAAAAGCACCCAACTTATAGCTGGCATAAATCACCACCGGAATCATCGGGGGAATGCTTATGTTCGCCGCAACTATAAATAGCGCCTTGTTAAGCTTCATTAAATGAGATAATGCCAGACCAACTATCATTTGGTACCCCCAGATGGGGAAGATGCCCATAAAAACCCCGAAACCGATTGAAAGGGCCTTTACCCTAATGGGCTCATCTTTGTTAAACAGGTTCTTTTGTGCAAATTTCCTAATATTTTCCCTGGTCAATGATTTTATAAACCGGAAGGGTATGTAATAAAGCACCGCTAATATGAAAAACCATGTATTTAGGATACTAATCCTTGTAAAGTCTGTAAAAGGCCTGAAATGGGATATCCGTTTTTTACCTGGTTCGTAGTGCACCCGAACAGGTATATTTTTGACTGTTATGCCCTTCCAGGCTGCTTTAACGATCACTTCGACTTCAAATTCAAAGCGGGAGGTCATATACCTGATCCCCTGCATCTTTCTTATGGGGTAAAGCCTGTAGCCGGATTGTGTATCTGTTAATTTTAATCCGGTATCGACATAAAACCAAAAATTGGAGAATTTATTACCAAAACTACTTTTACCAGGTACATTTTCCTGGTCCATATTCCTGGCACCGATTACCAGGCTGTTTGGCTCTTTCTCTATTTGCTCCAGAAATCCAGGCAGATCGTCAACAAAGTGCTGCCCATCGCTATCGATAGTAATGGCATAGTGATAACCTTTACTTAGGGCATATTTAAAAGCATTTTTTAAGGCTGCCCCTTTTCCCTGATTTTTACTGTGGTTTATTACCTGTATGCGGTTATTAAATGATCTTAGGATTTCTGGTGTATCATCGGTGGCTCCATCATTAACAACAATTACATTGGAAGAGTATTTAAGCACACCGGTTATTACCTGAGACAGTGTACCGGCATTGTTGTATGTAGGTATTACAACACAACATTTGTGTAACTGAAACAATGATTGGTAATTCATAATAATCACTTCAGTTCAAACAGGCCCTTGAATTTAAAATTGGCTTCTCCGTTTTCTAAAAATGTACTGGCCGTAACTATTAGTCCTTTTGGATCTGCTTTGGTAATTATATCAAATTTTAGCCGGTTATCCAGCGTCGGATCTACCAGTTTTACATATTTAATATTTGTTCCTTCCGATAAGAAGTATGATCTACCTGTTTCCTGATTCAAAATTTCCTTGAGCATTTCAAGAAGGCAAACACCCGGCAGCACGGGCTGCCCTGGAAAGTGACCTTTAAAAATATTATGATCAACATTTAACTCCGCATTTACAGTGTAGTGACCTTCCCGGTTACGTTCCACTTTATCAAGTGTATATAAATTTCCTTTGAGCATATTATCTTTCCAGTAATTTCATTTCTATCTTCATTTTAATATGGCGGTGGTTCACACATATTTCATCCGGAACAGGATCACTATTTATATAGAAAAATGAAGCTTGGGTCTTTAAAAATGTAAAGGCATTCTTGGTTTCAGCTTCTCTTACCTTATTATCATTGGTTAGTTTAACCTTTATCGTATTAGGCCCTTTTATTTTATAGCCATCATTTATTTCTTTTACTTTTTCAGGATCTTGTAAGTCTGTCAACAGCATAATACTAAAGTCTCTGGCCATTATTTTTTTGATAACGGCACGTTCCATCCCTTTTGGCACTTTGTTCCACGTCAGTTCTCCATCCGTTAGCAAAAAATCCATTATTGAAGGCCCCAATTTCGATAAAAGCACTACCCTATATGCTTCTCCTTCCTTTTTCACTACCATTAAACCACTGAAACTGTGCTCTTTATAGGAGAAAGCAGTGTTATAGATCAGGCCGTTTTCTGCATGGTTAATGTAGGGCTTCGGCAATTGACCTTTCTGGGCCTGAGCCTTTACCATAATATGTAAACATACAATTGTAAGAAATAGAAAATGCTTATTTAAAACCATGACTATAGATCGTGAGAAGCTTCTGCTGACACTCACTGGAATGAAAACTCACTATCGGGAATTGACGAATTTATTGTTTTACTGTGGAAGGTTATTAGTGTGTAATCCCCTTCATGCTCAAAAAGCTGAATTTTATTAACAGTATAATCGCTTTTTTCAAAATACACATCAATCTGTTTTATATAACTTTTCAGCTGTTCTTCCTTAGGGCTGAGCCTGGCTAAATATAACTTATTATTCTCCAGATAAGAAATATTGAAGCGTTCTTCCTGTAAAACATTACCCTGAACACTATTTATAATAAGATCATTTAATTCTTTGAAGATTTTGCTATTCTTTATGTCAAACGAATTCACCTTACCTTCGTCATTGATCTTGATCTTCTCTCCGTTAAGAAGGATGGCGTAGTTGTATGGACTGGTGTATGACCATTTCAAAAGATCAGGCTTTTTGAAGTGCATTGTGCCTGACGATTCTACCGTATTAGATAAAATGCTCAGGTACTTGGACTGATCAAATGAAGCCTTTATTGACTTCGTGTTTGCTGCCATTTGCTCTATTCCCTTTCTGAATTCTTCAATATCTTCCATGCGTTGAAAGTTGTCGTTCTGAAGCAACAGAGAGAATGGAGCTATCAGCAAGTATATTAGCAGTTTACTCATTGTCTGTCAAATTTAAATATTTCGTCAATAGTGACGCATTTATAGTTTTTCTTTTTAGCATGTAGCAAAATTGCTTCCAGAATTTCCGGAGTTTGTTCCCTGTTATCATGTAGCAGTATGACTGATCCGGGCTTTATTTTTGGGATAACCCGTTTAATAATCTTTTCATGATCAGCGCCCGAGGTATCAAACGACCGTAAATTCCAGCCTATCACCTTCATGCCAGTAGCTTTTACAGCAGCAGCTATTGCGGGATTGGTAACTCCATAAGGAGGCCTGAAGTAATCTATGGTTCTGCCGGTAGTATCCGTGATCAATGCGTTTGTCTTTTCAATCTCGGCAGCAATGCACTTCTTACTAAAGAGGCTAAAAAATTTGTGATGAGAGTATGAATGATTTCCAACCACATGTCCCTCATCAACTATTCTTTGAGCTATTTTCGGATTTTTTTCCAGATGTTTACCAATTAAGAAAAAAGAGGCTTTCGACTTGTATTTTCTTAATATATCCAGAACACTTTCGGTAAACTGGTGTGGCCCATCGTCAAAGGTTATGGCAATTTTATTTTCAACATCTTCCGGCGAAGTGAAAGCAGGTATAAATATATTATACCGCATAACAGAGGAACCGATAACCAGAAATGCAACAAACGCTATGGAGGTGATAACATAAAATACCCAGTGTACAGGCAGGAAATAGTCCAGTAAAAAGATACTGGCTATTATCACCATGAATACTGTTCGCGCTAGTGCAAAGGGCATCATAAAGACAATAGGGATATGGTGTGGTTCTCTCCTTTGTAATGGTTGTATATCAGCACTTTGCTTAATGTACCTTGGTGAGTGCCTGACATCAGCGTATCTGAAAAAACACATTGCTTGCGGAGCATCTCAGCGCCTAAATTATAGGCATATGCCGAGGCAGTAAAGTATTCCCCTGTAACCTTTTTAAATCCCACTACCGGTATATCTTCAGCAAATGCAGAGATTAAATTTTCATAATAGGCATCCGGGCTATTTTCATCAAAACCAAGTACCAGAGCACCTATTTCATTTTTATAGAGACTATTTCTGGTCAAAAAGTCATCCAGCACTTCTGTCACCTCCTCAGGAGAGAGGTCTCTGAAGTTAGCCATATTTTCAATGCAAACAGAATTCTCCCGCCCGGAGGCTGAGATCATAAAAAAACAGGCTCCCTCCCCGAAAGGAATTTTATTGTCGCACCCCATCTTTTGCAGTATATGGTGTACTTGCGGGGTCATTTCGTCAGCTCCACCTAGCAAAATATGGTTAGCCCCCTCATGGATACGCAATATGGCATCGAACAGAGCATTTTCAAATGAGTGTCCTCTGTTAACATAGGTAAAATTGTCGTTAGAGCACTGCAGCATCAGTGCCAGCTGTCCTGCAATGGTGTTATGCGTAGACTGAATAAAGGCTGTTGGCGATAGCAAACCTTCCCTTTCATTAATTATTTCACTAAGAAATTTTTCGGTATCCTTTATACACCCCAGGCCAGTGCCCACCACTATGGCATTGGGCTGTTCTATACCTGCTTCTGTAAGTACACGATTTCCGGCAGCTACACTCATTTTTATGATCCGGCTCATGCGACGTGCAAGCTTTGGGTCTATTACATGTTTATAATCAGGTTCCAGCGCAACCAGGTAAGGCATCTCTGAGGATTGCCAGTTGACCAGATACTTTTCCAAATCAAAAGTATCCTGTGGTGTAATGGCCGATGATGCTGTGATATAAACCTTCATGAAATATTTGCAAAAATAAGTGATGAGCAATTGCCTCCAAATCCGAATGAGTTGGAAAGCACATATTGTATCTTCATAGAAGCGAGTGAAGTAACAGGAGGGTTTATCACATTCATTGCCTTAGAAAGGTTCAGGTTTGGGAATGCCATCTGATGTTGGATGGCCAGCAAAGAAAAAACCGCTTCAATGGCTCCTGCTGCCCCAAGGGCATGTCCTGTAAATGCTTTTGTTGAGCTATAGACAGGTATACCCTCTTTAAAAACTTCCTTAATGGCACGGCTCTCCGAAAGATCATTATTGGCAGTGCCGGTACCATGGGCATTAATATAGTCTATTTTCCCTGGTGCCATGTCAGCCATTTTAAGTGCTTTTTTCATTGCCAGCAAGGCTCCTTTTCCTTCCGGTGAAGAGGCCGTCTGATGGTAGGCATCATTAGCATTGCCATACCCCGTAAGCTGTGCAACAGCCCTGCCTCCCCTGTTCCGGAGAGATTGCTCAGATTCCAGTACGAGAAAGGCTGCTCCTTCACCCAGGTTAAGACCCTGTCTTTCTTCATCGAATGGCTTACAATGGGTTTGATCCAATATTTTCAGACTATTGAACCCATTTAATGTGAACAATGACAATGCATCTGAACCTCCTGCTATTACACAATCTGCCATACCTGACCTGATCATCCTTCCGGCATTCATAATAGTATTGGCAGAGGATGAGCACGCCGTACTAATGGTTTGCAATGGCCCTTTTAAACCTAGAGTATCGGCAATTTTGGCTGTTGAATAGCCACAATCATGCCCCTGAAAGGATGATTTGAAATCTATATTTCTGCCTTGTTGCAAATCACGGCAGGCAAGCTCTGATATGTCCATACCTCCCACGCTGGTGCCGTTGATCAATGAGGCACTCCTCAACTTCGCCGGCGTCAGGCCGGCCATTTCCAATGCTTCCCGGGCTGCCAGTACCCCCATCAATGCAGTTCTGGATAGGTTTTTATGCTTTAAGCCAGCCAGCTCAGTCAATTCTGCATTTGATACTTTCAGTTCTCCAACCGGCATATCCTTATGGGAGGTATCCAGAAGTGAGGGTGCGCTTATACCACTATTCGAAGATTGCAGGGCACTTAAATTGCTGCCCACCCCTACTCCAAGAGCCGAAATAATCCCATATCCGCTGACGTAGACCTTTGCGTGCACTTTGTTTATTTTTTATTTTTCTCTATATAAGCTGCTATGGTATTGATAGATTGAAAAACCTCTCTGCCATCTTCCGGATTCTCTATTTTAACGCCATAATTTTTTTCAAGTAACACAATCAGTTCTAGAGCATCAATAGAATCAAGTCCCAGACCATCCCCAAACAGCGGCTCATTGTCATTAATGTCTGCTACATTCACATCTTCCAGGTTCAAAGCTTCTATTATAGCTGTCTTTAGATTTTCTTTCAGTTCTTCCATTTAATTAGAATATAATTTGATTGAAATTTTTATCAAAGCCACGGGACAGTGGTGCATTTGTATTCTTTTGGCTACTCACAAGATATAATTCTCCAACATAGGCATCATCCGAGTAGTTTACAAAGCCTGTAATGCAATAATGGTACTGCTCCTCTTCAAACAGTTGCCGTACATAGGTATACAAAAAAACAGCATCCATCCGATCCATCATAAAGCATGTATTCTCTCCTGTAATCTTATACCGTATGCACATTTCGCCAAGCATAATGTTGGGAAGTGTATAGACAAACACTGCCGGACTGGGAAAATAGTTGTCCCTGTCAGCAATAGATTGATAATGCCGTTTATCAGAGCTGAGGGAAGCCGATCTATTTCCCAAAACAATGGCCACCTTATCGCCGTTCCAGTTTTCGATATGCGTGGTTAGCAGCTCGGTGCCCAAAAATGCAAGCTGGCACAATTCATCCATTTTGAAGAATTTCGGATATTGAATTGAAAGATACCTGTACAGTTCCTTACCAAAAAGATTAAAAGGATGTTTTCTGTCATTACTCAAAACAAGCTCTCCATTGGCCTGAGCTGAAGCCGGTGTAATTATGCTATGAGCCTGTATTTGAAGTTTCATCTGACTTTTAGTTACTGTTTTAAATACTTTTGTATACTACCGCAGCATTGCACCCTCCAAAACCTGACGTGGTTTTTAAGATGTATTCACATCCCCCAATTGCGTTCATTTCAGTAATTACGTTCAGATCTTTAGAGGTTCCCGCTGCCTGAAATCCTTTTGACGCAATCAGTTCGTTTTCTCTCATTTGTTTAATAGCTATGATGGATTCAATTACTCCGGCTGCTCCCAATGTATGTCCGAAGTAGCCTTTTAAGCTATTTAATGGTATGTTGCTCATGCCAAGCGCATCAAACGCTATAGCTTCCATTTCGTCATTAAATACAGTAGCAGTACCATGCGCACTGATATAGTCGATATCTCGTGCAGTAATATCTGCCTGGTTCAATGCACGTTGTACAGCTAATTTTAGTCCTTCACCGGTTCTTGAAGGTCCCGAAATATGGTTGGCATCATTGGATTGCGATCCTGATAAAATTCTGCTGACCTGTTTTTTCTCTTTAGCAAGTTCAGCATCACGCGTTATAATCATAGTTCCGCAAGCTTCTCCAAGCGAGATGCCTTTCCTCCGGGTATCGTATGGTCTGCAAGGCTCGTCACTAATGGCTTTAAGGGATTGAAAACCGCTCACAACAAATTCACTAAGCATATCGCCACCTGATACAATAGCGTGATCATATTGCCCGAGCTCTATGAGTTTTTTAGCAGTAATAATGGCGGACAATCCTGAAATACATGCATTTGAAACAACAATGGGTGAATGTGGCAGCTCAAATTGAGAAGCAATTGTCCGGGCCATAGTCATCAATTCTGACCGTTTTTTATCTACCAGTCCTTTATAGTTATCTGACAACAGGTCTATATTCCCTTTTGTGGTAGAGACTACCAGCAGTGTTCGTTTCTTGTCGAGATCATGAGTATGGCTGAGTGCATCGGATATAGAGTGGATAAACAATTGTTCCAGAAAGGTAAAGTCACTTTCCTCGGAGATATGGATTGTTTTCTTCTGATCTGCATTCAGGGCAGCACCGTAAAATGGTTCAGGGTAATAGGTACTGTCGTCAACCTTGGCAATACCTGAAATACCTCCTCTGCATGCCTTATAGTTTGCAGCTGTGTCCGCGCCTAAGGGACTGACAATATTATCCGCGACTGAATAAACTTCCATAATTACTTCAGGCTAAGCACATCCCAGCGCTCTTTCCAGTGTTGAAAAAAATCCGGGACCGTTAACTGCAACTGATGTTGTTTATTTAAAAAAACCTGCTCAGATCTACCTGTAGCATATACTTCTTTGCTGTCGGCATGGTAAAGTTTATACTCAAAAATAATCTTCGCTGCGGGAGAGTTTACAAAAGTAGTCTCAAGCATAACAGGATCATTGTATTTTACGGGCCTCTTGTAATTACAATCTATTTTCACAATCGGTATTAAAAAGCCGTGGTCTTCATATACATCCAGGTAACCGAGGTTATAGGCTCTCCCAAAGCTTTCCCGTCCGTCTTCAAAATATTTAATATAATGACCATGCCACAGGATGCCCATACTATCAATTTCATTAAACCGTACTCTTATTTCGGTTGTATCTTTTAGCATTAATTCTTGTCTTCTTCGGGTTTAATAAAAATTCTAAGTTCGCATTCAGCTATGGTAATTTCATTTCTATCATAGACCCGCGCCATGGCTATCTGCATATTCATTACTTCGTTCACAATCTCTATCGAGGTACAGATATTGGTTCCTATAGCTGGTAATCTATAAATTTTGAGACCTTTAACCGAAGCTATAAACCCCACAGGGGCCATTTTTTGTAATGAATGAGCCTGAATGCCTGCAAACAACGCCGCTGTCTGCGCCATATTTTCAACAAGTCCACCTTCCTGCAAACAGCCTTCGCTAACTAATAAGTTATCTTCTGTAACTTTCAATCCTGACACCAGCGATTTTTTATCATAGCTGTAAAGGGAAGATACCATTACAAACGGTGGACGCTGTGGTATGTATTTAAAAAGCTCGTTTCCTTCTTCCAGTGCTGTCATATTTTTTAAAATTTCAGCTTGCAGAGTTATCAAGCTACGGCTTACAATTTAGAGATTATTATTCAACCACTGCACCTTTTACATCATCACTCCAAAAGTCATAGTAATTAAACCACTGTAAAGGTGACTGCCTTAGCTTTACTTCCAGATTTTCCACGTACTGATCGAGCAGTTGCTCAGCCGTGCACTCTGCCCTTTGGATTGGAGTAGCTGAAAGATGGTATGTTTTACCTTGACCACGTACGGCATAGGCAAATGAATAAGGCACTTTAAGCTTGGTCGCAATGGTAAACGGGCCAAGCGGGAAAAAAGCACTTTTATTCATAAACACCTTTTGAGCCACTCGCGCCCCGGAGGTAAACCTATCTCCATGCATACAAATAACCTCTTTATTACGCAAAGCCGTATTAATCTTGAAAATGTGTGACAGGTCATTCTTTATGGCAATAATGTTCACTTTCCTGTCTCTCATGACCTGGTCAAGATATTTTTTGATCTTTTCGTGTTCAGCTTCATAGATCAAAATATTGGTTGTAAGCTTTATTTTATCAAGCAAAAAGCCGGCGATCTCCCAGTTTCCAAGGTGTGCACTGATCACTACACCTCCTGTTTCCTTCAATGTTTCGAGGTGCTCCACACCGTCAAAAGTATAATTAAATTCACCTGATTTACCTGAGCCAATGGCTACTTTATCAATGAGGGTCTGTCCAAAAATGTAGTAACTTTTGTAAACAGCCAGACAGGCTTTCAACCTGGTGAAGCCCACAATATGCCTGAAATAGCTATAGATAGCTGACGTTGATTTGGGAGCAAACATCACGTAGTAACATGCCACTATTCTCAAAAGAACATATGCGGCACCTACCCCTGACTTTTTAAGAATATAAATGAAAATCTGATAACCCAGAAGGCCACCACGCGTTTTGCCCTTCCAAGACGCCATTACGCAGCCTCGGCTTTCTGAATTACGTATTCGTAGAAATCCTGAAAAGTATTAATACCTACAAAGTCCTCGGGATTTACCTTAAAACCAAAATTGCTTTCAATCTCCACCACAAGATCAACATAGTCAAGGCTATCCAGATCTAATGTTTCTTTCAAATTAGCTTCAGGTTCTATTACTTCAGGTTCAACCTCAAACTCATCCACCAGGAATCCATTTATTTTCTCAATGATCTCTTCTCTATTCATCGCCGTTTCGTAAATATTTAGTCAAATTTTTTGATGATTAAGCTGGAATTTGTGCCTCCAAATCCAAAAGAATTCGACAAAAATAAATCAAAATCCTTTTCCACAACATCAAAAGCAAAGTTTAAATCTTTTAGTTCATCATCAGGATCGTGAAGGTTGATGTTTGGAGCAATAAAACCATTTTGCATCATAAGCAGCGAGTAAACCACTTCACTGGCTCCGGCCATCCACATTTCATGGCCAGTCATAGACTTGGTCGAGCTCAGGTAAGGCTGCTTATCTCCAAAAACCTGCAGTATTGCTTTCCCCTCGTTCAAATCACCGGCCAGAGTAGATGTAGCATGGGCATTTATGTATGCAATATCAGCGGCCCTAATGTTAGCCTGCTGCATAGCCATTTCCAGTGAGCGCGCCGGACCCTCTACGTTTGGATGTGAAATATGATCTCCATTGGAGGAAAAGCCATATCCTATGATCTCTCCTAATATTTTTGCACCTCTCTTTTTGGCTGACTCCAGGCTTTCGATAATTATGGTTGCCGCCCCTCCGCTAGGCACCAGCCCATCCCTTTTCTTATCAAAGGGCCTTGAAGATGCCGAAGGATCCGTTTCTTGCACTGAGAAAGTGCCCAAACCATCAAAACTTCCCATAGAATGGTAGTTTACTTCCTGGGCGCCTCCGCATATAACTTTATCCTGCATACCGCTTTTTACCATCATATATCCCAGCCCTATGGAGTGAGAGCCACTTGCACATGCTGCGCTTACAGTAAAGTTTATTCCTTTTAATTTGAAAATGGTGGCCAGATTCATAGTTACAGTACTATTCATAGACTGAAATATTGATCCACTGCCAATTAAGGTAGTATCTTTTTTTACCCGAAGCGTGTCTACCGCCTCAATACATGGTTTGGCAGAACTGTCATTTCCGAAGATGATCCCAACGTTTTCATTAGCCAAAAACTCCTCATCCATGTTGGCCAGCTTCATTGCTTCTATGGTTGACATGTAAGCATATTCACCCTGTTCAGCCAGGCCAATGCGCTGTCTGCGGTTGAGCATTTCCTTTAGTACTGGTCGTTCAACGATACCAGTTAGAGAAGACCTAAACCCTAAATCTTTTCGTTCGGGGTCTGTTCCTATACCGGACTTGCCCTTATATAAAGAGTCTCTAACCTCTTCAAGATTTTTCCCTATACACGAATAAATACCTATACCGGTAATAACTACCCTGTTCATTTAAACTGAATCTGATTAATACAGACCTCCATTAATTGATATTGTTTCTCCTGTGATATATGAGGAGGCATCTGATGCTAAAAATCCTACTACTTTTGCTACTTCCTCCGCTGTTCCAAACCGACGCATAGGAATCATAGATTTATATTCCTTTTCGTCAATACCCTCAGTCATTTCTGTCTTAATAAAGCCCGGCGCTACTGCATTAACAGTAATGTTTCTTCTGGCAACTTCCTGGGCCAGGGCCTTTGTAGCTCCAATTACCGCCGCCTTGGCTGCCGAATAGTTTGTCTGCCCGGGTAAACCTTTAAGACCTGATAATGACACTACATTGATAATCTTACCATTTTTGGTCTTAACCATTTCCTGTAAAACACTTTTGGTAACATTATAAAAGCCTCCCAAACTGGTATCAACCACATCATCCCACTCTTCATCCTTCATCCAGATCATAAGGTTGTCCTTCTTGATACCGGCATTGTTCACCAGCACTTCAATTTTTTTGTCAGCGTTGTTCTTTTGCCACTGTCCCAGCACTTCATTGGTTTCTTTTCTATCCGCTACATTAAAAGGTATAAGTTCAGCTACTCTGCCTGCTTCTTCCACTGCTGCTTTCACTTGTTCTGCCGCCTTTTTATTTGAGGCGTAGTTGATCAAAATGTTATACCCCTGCTCTGCCAACTGAATGCAAATTGCTTTGCCGATACCACGGGAGCCGCCCGTAACCAATGCATATTTCATAGACGTGATTAATTCAAAATCGTCTTTTTCAAACGATTTGCAATTTATTCATATAATTTTTCACTTCCAATAATGAATTAAACCTTCAGTAAAGAATTTTCCATCATAAACTCTTTCACTTTTCTCAGGTCATTATAAATAGGATAATCACCGCTAAACTCAGGTATTATCTCTCTTATCTCGCTATATATCTGCTTGCTTTGCATAGACAATCCCCCAGTCTTTTTCAAATAATCCAGGGCCTGCACTATGGATATAACCTCAATGGCCAATACCTCAAATGTGTTTTCAATGACTTTTTTAGCACACAAGGCAGCATTTGCTCCCATGCTTACAATATCCTGATTGTCATTATTGTTGGGTATACTATGTACATACATTGGGTTAGATAGCATCTGGTTTTCTGCTGTTGTGGAGGTTGCTGTAAACTGTACTCCCTGCATCCCAAAATTAAAACCGAGTTTGCCCAAATTCACAAACGGACTAAGCACGCCGTTTAACTGGGGATTCATCAGGAAATTCAATTGTCTTTCGGCAAGCATAGAAAGTTTGGTTATGGCAATTTTCAGTTTATCCATTTCAAACGACACATAGTCTCCATGAAAGTTACCACCATGAAATACATTGCCGCTTTTCGCATCCACAATTGGGTTATCGTTGGCTGAATTAATTTCTTCCACCAACAACTTCTGTGCCTCAATAATAGTTTCGTAGATAGCTCCTAATATCTGAGGTACACAGCGCAATGAATAGTACTCCTGAACTTTGTTACTGATTATCTCTTCCTCAATGTGCGTATTATAAAGTTGCTTTTCACGTTTTCTGATATATTTACTATCAGCCATACCTTCTCGCATCAGCCTGGCGATATGTTGCTGCCCCGAATGCTTCTTTGTATTGTTCAGTTCGGCCGAAAAATAATCATCGTAAGAGTCGACCATTTCGCATATCATGGCAGATATGCCCACTGACCACTCAATAGCTCTCTGCGCATAGATGGCATTGATTATACCTATACCTGTCATTACACTGGTACCATTCATCACTGCCAGTCCTTCCCTGAGCTTAATACTCATCGGTGTGATACCAAGCTCGTCAAACACCTCCGAAGTGGATCTGCGCTGGTTATTATATACGACCTCTCCTTCTCCTATCATGACCAGGGCAAGGTGTGCCAGTTGAACAAGGTCTCCGCTGGCCCCAACGCCTCCATGTTCAAAAATAACAGGAGAAATATGGTTGTTCAATAAGTCTATCAGTATTTGAGTAGCCGAAATATTTACTCCGGAATACCCAAGGGACAGGGTGTTGAGCCTGGCAAGCATTGAGGCCCTTACATAAACAGGATCAAGGATATCACCTAAACCGGAGGCATGACTGCGAATAAGGTTAAATTGAAGGTCTTTTTGCTCCCCTTCGCTTATTTTGTATTGCGCCATAGGACCAAAACCTGTATTAATCCCATAAATCACCTTGTTTTTCGAAAATTCGCTAAGGAATGCGTAGCTGTCGTTGACAATGTTTCGTGCCTCCTCTGACAGTTCGACTTTTTCCGTTTTAAAAACTGCTTTTTCTATATCAGCGAGCGTTAATGCTCCCAAACCTATTTTTACCATCACTCTGAAACTAAATTTTTACAGTTTTAAAACTTATTGAGAAACTAATATTTTCTTTGTGCAAGAAATCACAAAACAAATTATTAAGCTATTATTAAACAAAGTTTTATATTGGTTTTTTATGATTGGTCAAGGCCTTTAGGATTAAAGTATTACTGGTATGAATGATTTGGAAACAGAGGAAAAAGTAGATGTGCTTGTAATAGGGGCCGGGCCTTCAGGTACCGTAGCTGCAGCTATCCTGCAAAAGAAAGGGCTCCATGTGAAAATAGTAGAAAAGCAGAAATTTCCTCGTTTTGTAATTGGTGAAAGCCTGCTCCCACGTTCTATGCACAACTTTGAAAAAGCAGATTTTATAGATGTTATTGAGCAGGCCGGTTTTCAGAAAAAATACGGAGCCAAATTTGCCGATAAGCATGAGATCTGCGACTTTGATTTTGCCAGCCAGTTTTCAGATGGCTGGACGTGGACGTGGCAGGTAAAACGTGACCGGTTTGACCATATACTAGCCGAAGAAGTGATGAGAAGAGGCATCTGCCTTGATTACGAAGCAGAAGTGACTGCTGTCAGATTTAATCAGGACGGATCTTCCGTAACTACAGTTGAAAAAGCAGGCTGCACATCTGATATCCGGGCGCGGATCATTGTGGACTCCAGTGGTTATGGCAGGGTGCTACCACGGCTATTAGATCTGGATCAGCCTTCCGGGCTGCCAGAGCGAAGTTCTTTTTTCTGCCACGTAAAGCCGAAAGAGGTTTCCGATGACAAAGAAAGAATGCGTATTATCATCATTGTCTATACCAATGATGTATGGGGCTGGGTAATTCCTTTTGCCGATGGCACTTCATCGATAGGTATTGTAGGTTCCCCTGAAGGCGTTCACCGGTATGAGGGCTCAAAAGAAAAGCAGATGAGAAAATGGATAGCTGAGATCCCGGCACTTAAAGAACGCTTCACTGACTGTGAAATGGTATTTGAACCCCGAACCATTACAGGTTATGCATCGGCAGTAAAACAACTTTATGGTAACGGTTATGTATTAACAGGCAATGCTTCCGGCTTTGTTGATCCTATTTTCTCATCGGGTGTAACACTGGCAACTGAATCGGCAGCTCTGGCGGCAGAGCTGATCTCTGAGCAACTGGCCGGGAAAACCATAAACTGGGAAAAGGATTATGCTCAATACATTCTGGGTGGTGTTGATGTCTTCAAAACTTTTATTGAAGCCTGGTATGCCGGTGACCTGCAAAAGATATTTTTCAGTAACAGCCCTAATGAAAAAATTAAGCAACAGATCTGCTCCGTACTTGCCGGCTACGTATGGGACTCTGGCAACCCGTTTGTAAAAAAACACGACCGGGCACTAAGTAACTTGGTAAAGGTCGTTTCCTATTAAAACCTCTCTCACATAGTTTCGGTGAGAGGGTGGTCCTTTAACAATTAAAATATCAAACAGCACCTATTTATCTCTTTTATAGGGCTTTTGATCAGCTTTAAAGTCTTCGCCGCTCTCATTCATGGTATTGTAGATTGTGCGTGCCCAGTAGTTTCTAAAGCCAAACCCCCGGGCATCTGTAGTGTAACTTTTATTCCAAAGGATTTCTTTACTGGCAATATCAAAAAACACCACATAGATGACAGCTGTTTGCCTGTATTTATTCAGTGACTCAACAACGTAAACTAACCCAAGACCTTCATCAGATTTCTCCAGATCATAATCTTTTATGATTTCCTGAAGCTTGCCTTTTTCAAATTGGTAGCTATCATTAATTACCAGTTTATCTACATCAGGTATATCGTTTCTTCTGTCAACAACACTTAGGTCGGTAATCTGCCTCGATTTGTAATAAGCTTCTTGCAGGTCATATTTATCAGCTTCTGCCAGTACCAGCTCATTCCATGCATCAAAGTACTTATGTTTCACTTCGTAAGGTTCATTGAAGCCATCGCGGCCAATGCACTTTACATGGGAGTAGTCAAGGCCGCACCATACAAATTCAGAGCTTTCGTATAAAAGCGCTTTGCCAGACTGGGCCTGAACAACTACAGAAAGGAGCAAAAAGAAGTATATAATAAAACTTTTTTCATGACATGTATAATTTTATAAATTAAATACATCAAAAATATACACAATATTACATATACATATCCACTCCTATATGAAATTTAATTTAATGAATTCGGTTTGTTACAGAACTTCCTGAAGAACTTTGATAGAATTGATCTCTTTCAAAGAATCGACATTAGTCTGAAAAAACTTAATAATGTGATCCAGCATTTTTCTTCTTGAGCTGTTATTGAGCCTGGCAGAATCTTCATAAGAATTATCCATCAATTCATTGACTAAAAATGCTTCCTCTGCATAAAAGACATCAAGAAAATCTGAGCTTTCAATGCCAAACCCTAGGTATTTGGAAAGCTTAAGCATGAATTGAAGGTGAAAATTCTGATAATTGGTTTCCAGGTGATCCAATATTTCTATAGAGCGATAAATAAACTCAAAAAGATCATGCACTTCGCCTTCTTCCTTCACGCACTTATAGAGTATCTCTGCTATAAACATGGCAATGGCAGTTTTTCTAACATCGGTCTGTATGGTCTGAAAAGGGCTACCACATTTTACTTCTGAAATTCTATTAATATCGGCCGTCTCTTTGTAATATACTACAAGGTCCAGCAATGTCAGTGGCTGATAGAGGGCTATCCTGCCTTTGGAAGATTTGCTTCTGACACCATTAACAATATAGGTTTGCAACCCAAACTCTTCTGTAAATACCTTGGCAATGATCGATGTATCGCGATACTTGAAATATTTGAATACTATACCCCGAGTCTTGTGAAGCATCAGTTAATTACTGCTATTTTGCCTACAAAAGTATCTTCACCATCTTCGGAAGCACTAAATACAAGGTAGATGCCCGATTCGGCCCTGTTACCATTGTAGTCTGAAACATTCCACGTAGCCGTACCTCCATTGGCTTGCATTTGCCAGATCAGCTTACCAGATATATCCGTGATCTTTACTACTGCATCTGAGGCCAGACCCGATATACCCACTGTACCATTAAAATCTTCCGTTACAGGGTTAGGAAATATTTTAACATCAGAGTGCTCCTCCCTCGCCTCCGTAGCAGTGCCTCGGTACGACACTATACCCTTGTTTGTAGCAAAGAAGACCTCTCCCGTTTCTGTATTTATCTCTATATCAAAAACCCTATTGTCAGGAAGTGGGCTATTGCTCTGGTCAAAATGTAATATCTGCTCATCAGCGGCATCGTTAAACAGCCACGCTCCTTTGGTTGTCCCTATCCATTTGCGATTGCCACCGTCAATTTCTATACAGAGTACATCCTCATTTCTGAACAGCAAACCATTTTCAAAAATGGGCTCAACAGCATCAACATTTCCCTCAAGCACTTCTGAAGGCAACGTAAATACTGATACGCCGTCATTGGTACCTACCCAAACCAACCCCTCTTTGTCTAATGCAAAATCATAAACCCGGTCTCCTTTTAAACCACCATTGTTGGTAACGTCCGACAGGAATCTATATTCATTTGTTTCAGGTTCGAAAACCAGTATACCCCCTTCAACAGTTGGGTCAATGATCATCCAAACCTGATGATTTACTATCATTATCTTTATAGGATAACTGGCGGCTGTAAGGTTCAAGTTATAGGAGGCCCAATTGCCATCTTTATCAAGGAAATGCAGTGGGTAAGCTGCGCCATAGTTAAGTACCCATAAGCCTCCATTGGCTTTTGTCAAAGCAGGAATGATAACGCGCCGTTCAGCGACGCTAAGGTTTTCCAGAGGGCTGTTTATCTCATCAATAATGGTACTTTCTCCATTATTTGTAAGTTTCAAAAGTCCGTAACCTGCAGAAGCGAGGAACAGGCTACCAGAGCTTTCCTGATATGCTCCGTCTACTATATCCTTAAACTCAGGTATTGTATAATCAATGCCAGCGATGTTATAGTTTTGCCAGGAATTCCCGCTGAAAATGTAAAAGCCAGCATCACTTCCCATCGGATTCATGCCGGAAGCATATCCTCCGGGAAAAGCATAAATGGAATTGTTAAACTGCCCAAAACGAAAAATTTCGTTCTTATAAGGGCCATTTAATTCAAGGGACTGAAACGCTCCGGTATAATCGGTGATAAGTCCGTTTTGAGCATCAGCAATCCATAGGTGCCCCTCCTGATCGTTAATAGCCATGCTTACAACCGACAATAAGTCGCTCTGAACAGAGGTTTGCTGAAGTGACAGAGAAATGCCTGTAAGGGCTCCGCTATGAACAATCAATGCCTGCTGATCATTAGATGAAGCTTCACTAAAATCGGCACCCATCAGCAAGCCGGTAGCCTGCCAAATATCCTCGTACTTGTATAGCTGGTCTTCGTCTATACCTGCCAATACAATATTATTCAAAGAAACAATGATTTGGATCGGGGAAGCAGGTATACCCTCTGCAATGTCAAATCTTTTCCAGTTTTGGTAATCCAGCAAATTGGTACCATCAATAAGATTAGCCGCAAGCACTCCTTCCTCCGTAGCCAGAAAAAGACTGTCATTCAAAACAGTACTTTGGTTGATCTTCAAAGGTTCTGCACCTGCACCTAACTCTCTATAGGTCTCCGTAACCTCAAGTCTGCTCAGGTCAAATTTTAACACACCATAATCAGTGGCTATGTAGGCAAATGACTGAAAGCTGGTAATATGATTGATTCTTTTTGAACCTATAATCTGTGACGTGGAAGTAAGATCAAGGCTAAATATTTCATTGCCCCGGATCACATCAAGGTTACCCGAACCATAGCCTATTAAAAGCTGCGATGTGGAGTGATCAAAATACAGCGCTGTAATATCCTCAGCCTGCAAGCCATCGATCTTTGATAGTTTTGTAATACTATTATCGTCTTTATCAAAATAGAAAAGACCGCTCTCAGCAGAAGCAAATATTCTGTTTTCTGCCTCAACAACATGTTTTAAATTATAGTACGCGTAATGGGTGCGCCAGGTACCAATGGGAATATCATTTTGACCCAACCCCATGCGCCAAATTATAACACAGAAAATAAATAATACTATCCTGCTCACTGGTTAGATTTACGGTCTTTCATTCCTTCGAAAAAGCTCCTTCTGCTTCTGGCTTCATACTGTTGTTTTTCGCCTAATAAAACTTTGCCCTGATCGTCTGTCAACCTGAATGAAAAAGATGCAATCTCACCAGACCGGGCACATATGGCATGTACCTTGGTAACAAATTCTGCTACAGCAAGCAAGTTGGGCATAGGGCCAAAAGGTTTCCCTTCAAAGTCCATGTCCAACCCAGCTACGATAACACGTTTGCCGCTGTTTGCCAGTTTATTACATACTGTAACGATCTCTTCATCGAAAAACTGAGCCTCGTCAATGCCTACTACGTCGCAATCGCCGGCCATGAGTATAATGTCATCGGCAAAATCGACAGGCGTGGACCTGATCGCATTTTCGTTATGGGATACTACATCACTTTTGTGATACCTGACGTCAACGGCAGGTTTAAATATTTCAACCTTCTGCTTTGCTATAAGCGATCGGTTTAATCTTCTTATCAATTCTTCGGTTTTCCCGGAAAACATACACCCGCAGATCACCTCAATCCACCCCGTTTTCTTGGCTTTACCAAAATTAGGCTCTACAAACATTCTTCAAAAATAGTAATTAGATACGAGACTTGGGATATGGGGCCGGGGTTTTGATGCGAGAGCCGGGATTTGCATGTTGGTTAGGTGGGAAGACCGGAGTATTGTGACAGACATGGTTAGCAGTGAGCGGTGTTTGGTAATCGGTGTGATTTGCGGGTTGGCTATTGGGAGGAAGACGGGAGTAATGGTGACCTGAGGGTTGGTAAACTGAATGATGAAGAGAAAGCAGTTAATGGCAAACAGGAAATGGTAAACAGACTAGTCTGAGTATTTCATATGGGGTAGTTTGCTGGTTTCGGGGACTTTAATAACAATCTCCCCTTTTTCGACTATGCACTGGCAGGTTAATCTTTCGTTGGGTTTTAGTGCGTTCATATCTGCAAAGCGTTTTTCGTGTGTAGTGAGGGGGCCGAGGTTTTCTTCGCCTTCCAGGATTATGGCTTTACAGGTAGTGCACCTGCCTTTGCCACCGCAGGCATGCATCCAGTCGACAAAATTATCCTGCAGTATATTCAATATTGATTCAGGCGCTTCGTTGCCTGAAATGATTTTGTTATCGAGATTTTTGATAACGATCTTGGGCATATTTGCTAACTTTATAAATGTATTTGCCAGACAAAGGTAAAAACGATAATTGATTAGGGTAATTGAAAAGTATGGAAAATAATCTCAATAATAAGGGAATCGAGGACTATTGTAACCGGTTCTGTGAAATTGTAGTCAGTCAACATTTTAATAATAACCAAACAATCTCCGGTAAGGAAATACTGGAACTTCAGGAAATAAGGCAAATTAATTTATTCGTAATCAAATACTTACTTTCTGAGTGGACAAAGGAAGTCGCCAGACTCAAAAGTCCGTACTTCAATTACGATGCCCCCGAGGCCAAGGTAGCCCTCAAAGAATTTATGAACATCCTCTCCAGGCATATTTCAGTTGAAAAGAAATATTTTATGCCTTTGCTAAAGCAAGCTACAAGGGATACACTGCTACTGATATTTTCTCCGTACGATTATTATATGCATCTCATTCATGACCCTGAGCAGCAGGAATTATCCCTTAAGGAGCTAAAAAGGATGTCGAAATATGTGAAGATCAACAACAATTTGCTTCAGGCTCTTATAGGGAAAATAGAAGATCAGGGTTATCAGCGAATCTCTGAAGAGAAAGCCGGCAAACTCCTTAATGAGGTGTTTCAAAACATTCAGGAAAGCCCTGCGGATACGGATGAGTATATTGAAATCTTCTCCAGAACTTTGCCTCTTTCAGAAGCTATTGTCTACGGCGAATCTTCTAAAGTAAATGCTCCTGCTCAAACTACCAATTCCCTGTCGAGGGAAAGGCCTGTAAATGAAATAACGGAAGGTACTGTATCCACTATTAATGACAAGCACTCTGCCGAACAAAAACCTACTATCGCCGACAGCCACCGTAACCAGAAGATTGAAAGCATCAGAAGACATATCAGCATAAATCAACGGTTTATGTTTATCAACACACTGTTCTACGGTGATGAGGAGACTTATAACCGGGCCATTGATTATCTGGACAACTGTGAAGACAAAAGATCTGCCTCATTATATCTTGCTTCGGAATACCCGGAATGGGACAAAGAAAGCGAAGAGGTAGGCGAATTTATGGAGCTTCTGGAAAAGCGGCTTTCATAGCCGCCTTACCTTACCAGCACCTGCATTCTGTGTGCATCAAGTTTCAGAAAGATAAAAATGAGTATGGTAAATCCAATGAGTGATGACCCTCCGTAACTAAACATAGGCAGGGGAATACCAATAACCGGGAATAAACCTATAGTCATACCAATGTTTACTGCAAAGTGAAAGAATAAAATACATACTACGCTATATCCATACACTCTGGCAAATCGCCATTTTTGTCTTTCTGCTATAAAAATGAGTCGCAACAGCAAGGTCACAAACAGCGAAATCAATATAAAGCTGCCAATCCAGCCGTGTTCCTCACCAATCGTACAGAAGATAAAATCGGTACTTTGCTCTGGCACAAAATCGAACTTCGTCTGGGTACCTCTCAGGAATCCCTTACCTGAAAAACCTCCACTGCCTATAGCAATTTTTGACTGAGTTACGTTCCAGCCATATCCCAAAGGATCAGCATCTGGATTGATCAGCGCTTTGATCCTGTTCTGTTGATGTGGTTTCAATACATCTGAAATAACGTAATCAACACTTTTTATAACACCTGTCACTAACAAAGCTCCGGCGACAACAAGTGTTATTCTTTTCGGTGTTCTTTTACCGAAGAAAATAATAAGCAAAGCAATAGATACAATGCCTATATATAAATACAAATGATTTGGAACAAGTAGGGTCAGAATAAAGATAATACCAGCGGCCGTTCCCAACAAAAGCAACATGGGAGACATACCCTCTCTAAAAAAAACAAAAAGAAAAATGGAATAGACCATAGCGGTACCTGTATCCCCTTGCAACATAATCAATACTACAGGAAAACCAATGATACCAAACAGGATGGCCTGATTTTTCAGATGATCCATTCGAAAGCCACTCGTACCTATAAATTTAGCGACCGCCAATGCTGTAGCAAACTTGGCAAACTCAGAAGGCTGAAGTCTGAAAGCACCGATCTCGAACCACGACTTGGACCCTGCCACTTCCCGGCCAAACACCAGAACGAAGATGAGTAAAAACATTACTCCTCCAAAAATGAAGTAGCCGAAGGTATCATAAAATTTAAAGTCAACTACTAAAATAGCTATGATCAACACCACTGAAGCAGCAATAAACATCAACTGCCTTCCACTATTCAGGGTAGTGCTAAAAATATTCTGAACGGCTGTTTCATCATAGACTGCCGCATATATGTTCAACCAACCCAGTATCACGATCAGGAAGAACAATAAAACAGTTGCCCAATCCAGCTTACTTACTATACTATCCGATCTTCTCACTATAAAAATTCTCCTTTCTTCACGTATTCCTCTATATGAGGCCGCTTGGTTTCACCCAACAGGTATTTTTCTATCATCAGGCTGGCAATTGAGGCTGCTGCCCTGGCACCCTGCCCGGCGTCTTCTACATACACCGAAACGGCTATTTTGGGATTATCTTTGGGCGCAAAGGCTATAAAAACCGAATGATCTGGCAACGGATCATTTTGAACTGTTCCTGTTTTTCCGCATACTACAATATCCCGTAACTGTGCCCGGTATTGGCCGGTCCCTGATTCTACCACCTTGGCCATGGCCTCAACGGCTATTTCAAAATGCTCAGGAGAAACTGATGTATAGTGCTTTTTTGCATACTTCGGAAGGGGTTGACCTGTCTCCCCAACAGATCTTACAAGGTGCGGGATATAGTAGTAACCTCTGTTTGCGACTGTTGCCGCAAAATTTGCCATTTGCAGCGGCACTACAAGGTTTTCTCCCTCTCCAATAGCGATGGAGTAAATATTTGAATATTTCCAGGGCCTGTTATTGTAGGCACGGTCATAATAAGAAACACTAGGTACCATTCCTGACTTCTCGTTGGGCAAGTCTATTCCCAAAGGCGCACCCAAACCGAAACTTTCGATGTGCTTGTGCCATTTGGCTAATCCAATACGTGTATCTTCATATGTATCCTGCGAAAGCTCTTGATTAACAACGCGTTTCATTACAGTATAAAAATACGGGTTACAGGAGTGTTTAATGGCTCCCACCAGATCTTCGTACGAATGTGGCCCATGGCAGCCAATTATGCCCCTGTTACAGGCTATCCTGGTGTGTCTGTTTACTACGCCTTCCTCTAATGCCACCATAGCCTGAACTATTTTGAAAATCGAACCGGGACGGTATTGCGCCATTAAAGGACGGTTAAACAAGGGCTTCATTGTATCCGCACTGATGGAAGCGAAATTCTCACTGTAATTTTTACCCGTAAGCTGCTTAGGATCATATGATGGCCCGGACACAATCGACAATATCTCTCCTGTAGCAGGCTCAATGGCCACTATACTTCCTGCTTTGCCCTCCATCAGTTTCTCTCCATATCGCTGCAGGTCGATATCCACGGTAGTTATCAGGTTTTCTCCAGGGATGGCAAGAGTATCATATTTACCACCTTCAAAATCGCCCTTCTCTATACCCCTTACATTCCTGATCTTAAACTTCACACCCCTCTTGCCCCTGAGTTGCTTTTCATAGTAAGCTTCTATGCCGCTTTGGCCAATATAATCGCCCTGCCGGTAGTAATTAAGTGTATCTCTGTCCAACTGCCGCTGGTTGATCTCGCTGACATACCCTAATGCGTTGGCCATTACGGGATATGCGTATGCCCTGGTCGTTCTTGCCTGAATATCGAATCCTGGAAAATCAACCAGGTAGTCTTCCACACGGGCCAAATCGGTATTCGAGAGCTGCTTAATAAAGATATTGGGCTTAACATACGAGAAGCCTTTTGTTTTGGACATCTTCTCGTACTTACTTTTGAATTCTTCGGGAGTAATATTAAAAAGTTCGCAAAACTGTAATGTATCCAGTTTGGCAACTTCCTTGGGGGTAATGGTCAGATCGTATTGGGGAGTGTTATAGACTATAAGCTTGCCGTTCCGGTCATAGATCAAACCTCTGTAAGGGTACTCTACTATACGGTGAATAATATTACTGGTAGCAGCCTGCGCATATTTATCGTCCAACACCTGAATGGAAAACAGTTTGATCAGAAAGATTATCGCAACGACAATCACTATCAACTGTATTACATTCTTACGTGAATCGTTCATAGTCCTCTCCTCTTATTATAAAACAGGTATTGTGTAATCAGAATTACGGCGAAAGTAAACCATGTACTAAAAAAAGCTTTGGATAGTGTAAAGCCAAACAATCCAAAACCTGCAGACTCAATAAAAAACAACACACAGTGGTGGAGAAAAATTAGTGGCAAAGCGTAAAAACTAAACCATTGCCAGCCATTCAACCGGACTGTAGGCATCGAGCCTGTGTCATAGCCTCCCTGCGGTGTAAGCAGGTTGAGCCAGTAGTTCCTTATAAACATTATAAACACGCACGATGCTGCATGAATTCCCAGACTATCATAAAAAATATCAACTGATATACCAAGAATAAAACCCAGGGTCATTAAGGTTAGTACACCGGTCTCCACAGGCAATACAAGTAAAAAGGCCACATACAAGAAGCAAAAAGACTTATCAAAAAGCACAAGGTTTTGAAGCAGAAGAACCTGTACTAATACATACAGAAAGAAAGAAATGATTTGTAATATAAGTCTCCTGTTAAGCATTAAAATATTTCCGCGTTAGTTTCCAAAGAATCTTGTTCCGTTTTAAGGCTATTTTTGATGAGGTACACATAGGATAGCTCATTCAAGTCGCTGGCCAATGATATGGTGATGTCGTAAAAAAGAGCATCTTCACGAACCTCTACTTCTTTTATTAAACCTATAGGTATACCCTCGGGGAATATTGCATTGTAACCAGAAGTAACTATAGTATCATTCACCTGAGGTTTTACATGACGGGGAACATACATAAGCTGCGCAATATAGGGATCTATTCCACCCCACTTTACTGTAGCCAGATCACCGGTCCTTTTTACTTTGGCCGAAACCAGCACATCTCCATGCAGAATAGAGGTAATCACAGAAAAGTGTTTCGAAACAATCTTTACTTTGCCAACCACACCATCGTTACCAATAACGCCAAATCCCGGCTCTACACCATCAACTGCCCCTTTGTTTATGGTAATATAGTTATTAAACCTCCGCGTTGAGTTGTTAATGACTTTAGCACTAAAGTACTCATATTTTCTAATGACAATGCTGTCTGTTTCAGGGATGGTAACGCTATCTGCTTCAGACAGGGTGCTGTCGTTTACCTGGCTTATCTGAACCTCAACAAGCTTTTGATTAAGCTGCTCAAGCCTCTCTTTTAAATCTGCATTCTCCCGGGCAAGGTCAGTATTAACCTTTGCCAGACTGAAGTAGTCCGATATATTACCTGACGACTGAAGTAGCCCTGCCGCCAGCCTGTTTGAAGAATTAAAGAATTTAGCTCCCTGATAATTGTTGTTTTGTATAATAAACCAACTACAAAGTATCTCTAGGAAAAGAAATGTCAAGAACGCTCTGTATTGATAAAGAAACAGAAATAATCTTTGCATTTACCCCGTGTTGATCAAAAGTCAAAAAATTTTAGTTAGCCTAACTACCAAACAAACAACAATTATGTCATTAGTACTGCTTTGAAAGAATTCAGATTCTTAAGTGCGTGCCCTGTACCTCTTACCACAGCTCTTAACGGATCTTCAGCAACGTGAATAGGCAATTTTGTTTTCAAGGCAAGTCGTTTATCCAACCCTCGAAGCAACGCGCCACCACCTGTTAGATGGATACCGTTATCATAAATATCTGCTGATAACTCGGGTGGAGAGATCTCCAAAGCTTTCAGAACAGCCTCTTCAATTTTAGACACCGACTTGTCAAGGGCAAATGCTATTTCAGAGTAAGAGATCTTTATTACTTTAGGAATACCCGTCATCAGGTCACGGCCTCTTATTTCATAATCTTCAGGGCCGTCGTCAAGCTCAGTAAGTGCAGAACCTACTTCTATCTTCACTTTCTCTGCAGATCTTTCACCGATCAGCAGGTTGTGTTGTCTACGCATGTAGTCAAGAATGTCGCGGTTAAACGTATCACCCGCTACACGGATAGACTGGTCGCAAACAATCCCTGAAAGTGCTATTACAGCAATCTCAGTTGTTCCTCCTCCGATGTCAACAATCATGGAACCTACAGGCTGTTCGATGTCGATACCTATACCTATGGCTGCTGCAATAGGCTCATGGATCATATAAACTTCTTTGGCTCCGGCATGTTCCGCCGAGTCACGCACAGCTCTTTTTTCAACCTCAGTAATACCTGATGGTATACAGATCACCATACGGTGCGAAGAAGGAAATAATTTCTTACCGCTATCGATCATTTTGATCATTCCTCTGATCATATGCTCGGCAGCATGGAAGTCAGCGATCACGCCATCCTTTAACGGACGAATGGTCTTGATATTCTCATGTGTCTTCTCATGCATCTGCATAGCTTCCCTGCCAATAGCCAATACTTTGTTTGTATTTTTATCGATGGCTATTATGGAGGGCTCATCTACTACTATTTTGTCTTTATGTATGATTAGGGTGTTAGCTGTACCGAGGTCAATGGCTATATCACTAGAAAAAAAATCGAACAATCCCATGTTATGTTGTCAAATGGTTAGGCTTATCAATAAGTGGAAATTTACAAATTAGTTTCTTTTTAACTTGCAAAATTACATTTTTTTAATGTTTGAAATGGCGTATTCCGGTAAATACCATAGCCATGTTGTTTTTATCACAAAAATCAATGGAATCCTGATCTTTAATAGAACCTCCTGGCTGAATCACCGACCTTACCCCCTCACTGTAAGCGATCTCCACACAGTCCGGGAAAGGAAAGAAAGCATCAGAAGCCATAACGGCACCATTAAGATCAAAACCAAAAGTTTTGGCTTTGTGAATGGCCTGCTTCAGGGCATCTACACGTGAGGTCTGGCCTACACCGCTTGCCAGTAGCTGACCATCCTTTGCCAACACTATAGTATTGGACTTGGTATGTTTGGCCACTTTACTGGCAAAGATCAGGGCTGATTTCTCTTCTTCAGCAGGAGCTTTCTTTGTCACTACCTTAAGGTCCTCCAGTGCATCTGTTTTCAAGTCCCTGTCTTGTTCTATTACTCCGTTTAGCAGGCTTTTATATTGTTTTTTTGTATTCAGTTTATATTGTTGTTTCAGCAATATCCTGTTTTTCTTTTGCTTAAGTACCTCCAGGGCATCTTCTGTAAAATCTGGAGCAATCAAGATCTCAAAGAACAACGAATGCATAGCTTCCGCCGCATCTTTATCCATAGTTTTGTTGGTGATCAATACTCCTCCAAAAGCCGAAACGGTATCAGCTGCGAATGCTCTTTCATAAGCCTCCTTCACTGTGCTGCCTGTAGCCACACCGCATGCATTGGTATGTTTAAGTATAGCAAAAGCAGTATCGTCAAACTCTTCAATTAACGAAACTGCCGCGTCAATATCAACAAGATTATTGTAAGAAAGTTCTTTGCCATTGAGTTTCTCCAGCATTGAATCAAGGTCACCGTAATATGCGCCCTCCTGGTGTGGGTTTTCGCCATACCGAAGTACTTTTTTATCTCTCAGGCTTTGCTTAAAGCTACCTACCTCACCGTTGCCATTGAAATAGTTGAAAATGGCTGAATCATAATGAGAGCTCATATCGAAGGCTTTAGCCGCGAACAGCTTCCGGTCAGTCAGTTCGGTAGCTCCTTCTTTTGCTCTTAGCAATTGCTCAACATCAGTATATTGTTCCCGTGAAGATACGATGAGTACGTCCTTAAAATTTTTAGCTGCTGCTCTGATCAAAGAAATACCCCCAATATCAATTTTTTCTATAATATCCTGTTCAGATGCACCAGAAGCTACGGTTTCTTCAAAAGGATACAGGTCAACAATCACTAAGTCTATACTGGGTATTTCAAACTCATCGGCCTGTTTCTGATCATCATCCAGCTCTCTTCTGTACAAGATACCTCCAAACACTTTAGGGTGTAATGTTTTTACCCTTCCTCCAAAAATTGAAGGATAGCTGGTTAAGTCCTCCACAGCTGTTACTTCCACGCCAAGGTCTTCAATGAATTTCTGAGTACCTCCGGTTGAAAAAATCTGAACATTGTTTTTCGCAAGTAGCCTGACTATCGGCTCAAGATTGTCCTTGTAATAAACTGATATTAAGGCCGATTTGATCTTCTTCAAAGACATGAGTTATATTTAGTGATTGAGAGTTGATAGATACCCCTGATCTATCTCTGTAATATATCCGGGCATCCGAAATTTTCAAGCTGCAAAATTATAAATTTTTAATTGAATTATTAATCACTGATTCTATTACCTGCGGATAATGTTGGTATTCTAACTGATGCACCTTATCAGCGACCGTTTCGGCAGTATCCTCTTCGGTGACAGGGCATTTAGCCTGAAAGATAATTTCGCCTTCATCATACTTATTATTAACATAGTGAATACTGATACCGGTCTCTCTCTCTCCTGCAGATTTTACAGCCTGATGAACATTATCTCCGTACATCCCTTTACCTCCGAACTTCGGAAGAAGGGCGGGGTGAATATTGATGATCCTGCCAGGATATGTCTCTACCAAATTTTCAGGAACCAGCAGAAGGAACCCGGCCAGCACCACGAAATCTATCTGATATTCTCTCAGTATGTCAAGCACTTTATTAGTATTCCTCAGATCATCTCTGCTGAAGGCTACAGCGGGTACCCGAAGCTTCTTTGCTCTTTCCAGCACATAGGCTTTGGGGTTATTTGTGAGTATAAGGCTAACCGTAATTTGATTGTTGCTCCTAAAATATTCGGTGATTTTCTCGGCATTGGAGCCGCTACCTGAAGCAAAAATGGCGATTCTCGTCATATTATTTATTTAAACACAACCATGCTTAATATCCCAAGGAACATGATTAATTTACAATAGTTACTCAAATAACTGAAGTCCTTTATTGTGTCGGCCCTGGAGAGCTTGTAGGCCATAAAACCTAAGGGAACAATTAGTAGTAAGCAAAAAAGTGTCATTTCTTCTCCCACAAATATATAAGCTAAAAAGCTAAGGCCTGATAAAAAAGCCAGAGATAGCACATATATAACATTTTTTGTTTTCCTGAGCCCATAAACCACCGGCAAAGTCCTGCAGCCGAAAGTGGCATCTCCTTTCAGATCTTCCATGTCCTTTATTATCTCCCGGATAAGCGTAAACACAAAGGAAAAAAGCGCATAGGCCACCACCAGCAGGTTACCCGACTGAAAAAGTATTTCCACAATGTAGATAGACAGGCCCGTTAATATAGCTACTACAAAATTTCCTATAAAGGGCATCCTTTTTAACTGGTTGGAATAAAGCCAAAGAAGGAGTGCCGACGCAAAATTTATTGCACCTATTTGCCATGAAAGCAGAAAGCCTAAGCCGATGCCTGTAAAATTAAGTACCGTATGGGCAGCCATTGCCACCCGTCTCTTTAAAACCTTGCCTACTACTACACGATGGGGCTTATTGATAAGGTCGATCTTAACATCATAATAGTCATTGATAATATATCCGGCTGCTGCTATCAGTACTGAAGATAACGAAAGTAAAAACAGCTCGTGATGCAATAAATAATAGCTTATATTTTTAGAAGAATCAATTAAAAACGAGGCTGTAAAATACTGGGCGAATACTATGATCAACAAATTCCAGAAGCGGGTAAGCTGGATGAACCCTGATAAGGAGAAGTTATTTGGTTTATAACGTGAGGATGGTACCATCAGGATCAGTTTAGCATGGCAAAGGTAAATCCTGATCAGTACTATTACAATAGATGGGATTTGTATTTAACGTTTCTGTGTTTATCGTTCACAAAGCATGCTTCCGAAGTCTCGCGACTTCGGAAGCATGCTTTGTCCCAATGATTAAAACCTCAAAGCTACAGAAGCCAGGAAGTTTCTCGTGGCTTGTGGATAATAGTAATTCTCCCTTACTACATAATCCGGTCCGCCCTGATAGCCAAAAGTATAACCGTTTGAAGCATAAAGCTCATCAAATATATTATTCACCTGGAACGTAAAGGCCATATCCCTTATAAAATCTGTATGTAAAGTGTACATCAACCTCAAATCATTCACAAAATAAGCATCTATGGCCCGGTTATCGTTTGATGTATTATCGAGATATTGCTTACCCACGTACTTAGAGAGTAAGGACAGCTCAAGTCCTTTTACAGGGAGAAGAGTGATTTGCGATCCGGCTATAATATCAGGTGAAAAGGCAACATCTGTATCTTCATATTCATTTTCTATAATATTGTACTCATCAAAACCGGCCCCATAGTCGTATATGATCTCATTGAACGAACCTACCTTGTTTTGACTAAAAGTGGCATTTGCCATCACCCTGAATCGCTTTGATATATAAAACTGCCCCTGGATCTCTACACCTGTTCTGTAGCTGTTCTTAACATTAGTTCGCAGGGCGCTACCTACATCGTTTAGCTCTCCGGTAAGTACCAGTTGATTTTTATAATCCATCAAGTAGTAATTGGCCTGGAGTTGATAATTAGCAGCCCTTTTTCTAAATCCTGCTTCAAGATTTCTCAAGGTTTCGTACTCAGGCCTTGTTGGAGCATCAATAAAATCGCTACGTACCGGCTCCCTGTTTGCAATGCTGTAAGAAGCGTAGAAATTACTGTTTGCATCAAGTGAGTACACCAATCCAAACTTCGGATTGAAAAAATCATAATTTGCAGAAATGCCCAGCAAGCGTTGATCATTGTCAATCCCGGCTATGTCATATCTTACATTGCGGTATTGCAGGTCTCCGAAAGCGCTTAAGCTGTTTGTTATCTGATAGTTGACTTTTAGAAAAGTGTTAAAATCATTCTTATCACCGGTATTATCGTAGTACCTCTCTTCGATAGAGGTGCCTGCTGCAAATTCCGCCCATATGATCTCGCCAAAGTGATCACCTTCATAAATGTTGTATGCACCTCCCAAAACAGCATTCCATCGCTCCTTCTGATACTCAAATGAATAGGTAAAACCATAGAAGTCATTGTCAAGCCACCTTCTTCTGATCAGATCAGTTGATGTAATGGTGGTATCACCAACAGTAACATTGGGCAAACTATAGTCTTCAAAATCGGCATCCTCTCTGAACTGCTCGTAATACCCACGGCCATAAGTATAATGCAGAGATACATTGGCTGTAAAATCCGGCATTAATAGCTGAGATACATGCAGTTGATAATGGTCTTGCTGGTAATCGTCCACCTCGTCCTCATACATGTACCAGTTAAAGGTTCTCCCTGCTGTTCTAAGGTTTTCAGCCAGTGCATCGCTAACTCCATTGTTGGCAATCACGGCCTCTATTCCTTCGGCATCATTTTCAAGAACTGCCTCTGGCGTACCATACCACGATTGATACGTACGTTCCTTTCCTCCGAATATTATGGCTTTCACCAGAATTTTTTTACCATAAAACCCTCCTGATAAGTAGTAAGAATTCAGGTCAGAAGTGGCTCTGTCTATGTAACCGTCAGAAGTGATCTTGGACAGCCTGCCGTTAAATGTCCATTTATCATCAATAAGACCTGTACCAAAACCCAGTGTATGCCTCCACGTGTCAAATGATCCAAAAGAGTTGATCACTTCCCCATAAGGTTTTTCCTGTTTGGTGTTGGTTTGCAGATTTATCGTTCCTCCAAAAGCTCCTGCTCCATTGGTAGATGTACCTACACCTCGCTGTATCTGTATATTTTCTGTAGAAGAGGCAATATCAGGGATGTCTACCCAGAACACCCCTTGAGACTCGCTGTCGTTTAGCGGCACACCATTGATTGTTACGTTGATCCTGGTGGCATCACTTCCCCTGATCCTCAAACCCGTGTAGCCTACTCCAGCCCCTGCATCAGATGTAGTGACTAGTGAAGGCGTCCAGTTAAGCACAAATGGCAGATCCTGACCGAGGTTATTTTCTTCTATTTCTTCCCTGTTTACCACTGTAAAAGTCGTGGGTGTTTTATCATTGGCCCTGGTAGCTGAAACTATCACTTCGTCAGTCATGTAAACATCTGGCGTTAAAACAACCTCCAGGTCCTGATCGTCGGTAACATCCAGTTCCTGCTCATAGGGATCATAGCCAATGAATGTAACCTTCAGCAAGTATTGCCCTTCCTTAACCTCACCAAACGTAAACCTCCCCTGTCCATCTGCCGGCACTGCTTTTTCCTCTAAGAACACATTAGCCGCAGGAAGTACTTCACCGGTATCAGCATCCTTAATGGTACCCTTAACCACAAACTGTCCATGCGACACATAGGACGACAACAGCAATAACGCTGCAATAATCAAAACCCTCATTTCTCAAATTAATTATATCGTTAAACAAGTCCGGAACAGGGGATTCCCGGATCATTTTAACATACCTCCCTACGCCAGCATTACCTGGATCAGGTTTCGACCCATATTTTCAGGTCTTGGGTATAATCTCAGCCCGTGTGTTTGGGCACCCCTATTTAAATGCAAAGTTACCAAAAAGTGGTTATTATCTCAAATAATGATAAATTCGTCAGGTAAAACCGCAGAGCCCTTTTATCTTTGAGCCATAGCCTTATAAATTATGTATAAAGTAAACGTTAACGATAATAGTTTTGAAGTAACACTTAAGGATGGCCAAATAGATATTGACGGTCAGCCTTTTGAGTGGGACATTGCCAGGATCAACGACCAGTCGTACCACATCATTAAAGACAGTAAGTCATACCGTGCTGAAGTAGTAAATGCTGACTTTAAGAAAAAGAGCATTACACTTAAGATCAATGGCAGCAAATATGACATAGAGCTCAAAGACAAATTTGACCTGCTTCTGGAAAAGCTGGGAATGGATGTTGCTGCATCAGCTCAGATGAATGATGTAAAGGCTCCGATGCCGGGGTTGATCTTTGAAATCCAGGTGGCTGAAGGAGACGAAGTAAAGAAAGGCGATCCAATAATGATCCTTGAAGCCATGAAAATGGAGAATGTGATCAAGGCAGACGGTGATGGTGTGGTAAAGTCAGTAAAGGTTAAAAAAGGAGATAGCGTAGAAAAAAATCAGGTGTTGGTCCAATTTTAATATTCACGCCTAAAATATTCATTTATCCCTGTTATATTTGCAGCAATTTAAACCAAAATAATCTTCCTATTTTCAATGAGATATAAACGGATATTACTGAAGCTAAGTGGTGAGTCTTTAATGGGGTCAGGGCAATATGGCATAGATCCTAACCGATTGTTGCAATATGCAAATGAAATTAAAGCAGTAAAAGAAAAAGGGGTTGAAATTGCTATTGTGATTGGCGGCGGCAACATCTTTAGGGGTGTAATGGCAGAAGCTGCAGGTATCGAAAGGGTACAGGGAGATTATATGGGCATGTTGGCTACAGTTATTAATGGCATGGCCCTGCAAAGTGCGCTTGAAGGTGTAGGTCTTTACACAAGGCTTATGTCCGGAATAAAGATGGAGCAGGTTTGTGAGCCGTTCATCAGAAGGAGAGCCATAAGACACCTGGAAAAGGGTAGAATTGTGATCTTCGGTGCCGGCATTGGTAACCCTTACTTCACTACTGACTCAACAGCCAGTCTCAGGGCCATAGAAATTCAGGCCGATGTGGTGCTAAAAGGAACTCGGGTAGATGGTGTTTACACCGCAGATCCAGAAAAGGATCCTACCGCTGAAAGGTACTCAGAACTATCGTTTCAGGAGGCATATGAGAGGAACCTAAACATTATGGACATGACCGCCTTTACTTTATGCCAGGAAAACAACCTGCCCATTATTGTGTTTGATATGAATAAACCGGACAATCTGCTGAATATTCTTCATGGAGAAAATGCCGGGACTTTGATAACCTAACTTTGACCCATTTCTTATACTTAGAAAGATAATCTAGACAAAAACCATGGAAGAAATTAACATGTACCTTGACGAGGCCAAGGATTTGATGAATAAAGCCATTAAGCATGTAAGCAGCGAACTTGTAAAGATCAGGGCCGGAAAGGCTGCCCCGAATATGCTGGAAGGTCTAATGGTTGCATATTATGGAAACCCTACTCCGATCAATCAGGTAGCCTCTATTACCACTCCGGACGCCCGGACTCTTATGATCAAGCCCTGGGAAAAAAATGTAATACCTGAAATTGAAAAGGCTATCATCAACAGCGATCTCGGACTTAACCCTCAAAATGACGGAGAGCAGGTAATCATCAATGTACCTCAACTTACTGAAGAAAGAAGGGTCACGCTTGTAAAACAAGCTAAGCATGAAGGTGAACAGGGCAAAATCAGTATCAGAAATATAAGAAAAGAAACAAATGACAACCTTAAGCAACTTCAAAAAGAGGGTGTATCTGAAGATGAGGTTAAAAGAGCTGAGGACAAAGTTCAGACTTTGACAGATGAGTTCAACAAGAAAATCGACGAGATACTAACCAAGAAGGAAGCTGAGATCATGACAGTTTAGATTAGTATTGAGATATCAGATATGAGTATTGAGATTAGAGCCGCTTTTAGCGGCTTTTTTCGTTATCGGAGTGCACTCCTTTGCTAAAAAATATCCTCAAAATTTGTGGCAATACCAATCCTCACTCCAAAATCCTGATATTTTCCATCATAAAAGGAGGTGACCGCTTCCAGCCTGAAGACCCGCAGAATGTAGTTAATACCATAACCCAATTCCGTATACCCGGAGCTGGTGGTAACATCATTGATGAGGTAATTGGTAAAAAAGCTTTCCCTGACACCTGATAATCTTACCAAAGGCATCCGCGTGATCAGAAACTTGCGAAATTGGTAGTGAAGGCTGCCTGCAAAATACTCTTCATTGGTACTAAAAGTGTAATAATCCAACATTCTGAAGCTACCAACAGGATCTGTCGTTACAAATGGTGTCCTGTTGCCAAGAAAATGCTTATAATCCATGAAATACATTTTATCATTATTAAGAAATGTACCGGCCTTGAGCATAACATCCACCTGACCCCTTATACCAATATCAAAGTCATATTTAAAGCCCAGTTCAAGCATATCATAATCAACATCGCTATCAAAAGCTCCGGAAATTCCCTTTTTATAGTTTAACTGAAAGATAGGTGACGACTTTTCAATTGCGGATTTCTTTCCGTTATATATCCTGTATTTCACAAATGGTTTATACTCAAAATTCACCCCTGCTGTTAATGCTCGGTGCTCAGGGAAAGACGTAACCGGCATGGACAAACTAAACGGAGCGTTAGGAGTAAAACCCTCTCCATCAATATCAAAAAACCTGTAATCCGTATTATTGTATAATTCACTACGCTCGGCTAATTGTGCATTTAGCCTCATAGCAAGCCTACTATTGAGCTTCTTTTTATAGGTTAATTCCAGAAAATCCTTCTCATAGATCTTCATATAATTACGTTCCAGAAACAACGTCATGAGGGAGTTAACATACCTGTTGATAGGTTCATCGTCATTATACTGGTTGATATATCTACCAAAGGAAAATAAAATATCACTTCGCGTGTCAAATTCACCGAAACCGTATTGCATATCAAACTTTCCAGAAAGCTGTTCTCTTGCAAACGCATAACGCGCAGTAGGTTTCAGGCTTATCCAGCTTTTATTATCAAAGGTCTTAGTGAAAGAAATCGCATAATCAATGTTAAAACCTTCCACCGTATTGTAATTGGTACCTAAAAGCGGTGTATGAATTTGCAAATGTGTTTTATCTGCCAGTTTATAGGTATTTCCGACAATTATATCCTGCAAATGAAATCCTTTTCGCTTACCGGTTTTAAGTGTATCGCCTTCACGCTCCATCCTTTCTACATTAGCGAGGCTGTCAGCAGTTGCATAGCCCTTCTTCTCAGCCTGAGTCAACGGTACTGGTCTGATACCAGCCCAAAATACAGAATCCTGCTTATACGCCATAGAATCTACTTTGAAAGTCCTGTTTGAAATCACCTCAGGCTCCCTCTGCCGTTTAAGCTCCATTTTTTCATACTCCTTCATTACTTTTCGGAGCTGTTTCCTAGTTACCTCCTGGCCTGAGGTAAGCATTTCCTGTATTTCACTCGTCTCTTCCTCTTTTACCTGCTGCTCCAGCTTTTCAGCCAGTTCTTCCTCTACATTCTCATCTATGACCTCTATTTCCATATCCAGGTCGGGGTTAATTTCTACCTTGTAATCACTAACTGTAGCCAGATAATCACCCATAAACTCGAAACCCAACACTTTGCCCTTAACATGAAACTTATGAGTTACGGGCAGCCACACACTCTTCTCTACAGGCTCGTAAAATTGCTCGATACGAAAATTAACACCAAGCTTTGTTACTTTTAGATCCAGGCTATAAATACTCCAGTAACCCTCCACAATGTTGATGTACCCTTCAAAAACATTGTCACCTCTTGACCGTGGTATAACTTTTATTTTACTCACCTCAAACCCCTGGTCGCGGTAGGTACCATCATACACAAAACGGTAATAGGAGAAGGCTTTTGGTGATAATGGGGAAACCGACTTCGCCACTTCCGGTTCATAAAAAGATCCGTTGACATAGGCATTCGGGTCAGTATCGTTATTATCGCCCTGTGTGTATATTGAGATTACTTTTTCGTTGTAGATATTGGGTCTGATATATTCAATATCACTAACCGACTCTGTAATAAAAACCCTATCCGGGTCAAACCCCTCTTTTTCAAGCGTCCCTTTCATGAAAAAAGGGTAGTCAGTTAATTGTCCTGTGCCCTTGATATAAACACGCGCAGTATACTTGTCTACCTGCTGCGTATGAAATTTACTTTTGGCAATAGCTTTCCGCATGATGGTATATGCCGGATCCTCCTTCCCCGCAAGAATTTCAATGTCCCTGAGCAGCATTACCTGGGTTCGTAACTCAACATCAAGCTCTATAAAGTCATTTTTAACCTTGACTTCTTTCAGCAATGACTCGTAGCCAACATATTGAAATATTATCTGATAGTTACCAGGGGGCAGCTGTATCTCGTATCGCGCATCGGCATTGGTAGTGGTACCCGTCCCAAGTTCTTTCACATAAATTGTAGCGAACGACAACAACTCTCCGTCATCACCTTTTACAGTACCTTTTACACCTCCCGCATGAACCAAAACCGCATTTAAAAGACATAATACAAGCAGGGCAAGTAAGGATTTACACTTCATGAACTTTATTTTGATATCAGAAACACTAACCAATGACGAGATAAAGGTAATAATGTTACAAATAAAACTTTTTCCCCCGAATCATCTCTTCAACGCTGTCCGGCACAAGATATTTAATAGATTGTCCTTTTTTTACACAATTTCTGATAAAAGTTGCAGATATATCCAGCATGGGCGCTTCAACCATTTTTACATTTGGATGATCATTAACTTCCGAAGGCTTCGAATCTGGCCTGGGGTAAACATACAGACCATATTGATCTAGGATTTTATCATGGTTTTTCCATTTGGGGAAGCGTCTGAGATTATCCTCCCCTATGATTAGCTTAAATGAATAGTCAGGGTGTTTTTCAGTGAGATATACCAGGGTGTCGATGGTATAGCTGGGCTTGGGCATGTTAAACTCAATATCTGTAGCCCTGAGGCTATAATTGTCAAATATGGCTGAATTCACCATATCAAAGCGATCAAACTCGTGTAGAAGTGATTTTCTTTTTTTAAATGGATTTTGAGGCGATACAACAAACCATACCTGGTCAATGTCCGTTGTTTCCACCATTACATTAGCAATGATGAGATGCCCTATATGAACCGGATTAAATGATCCAAAAAACAAACCAATCTTCATGTAAAGGGTTTTCTTTGACGAAAATAAAGCTTATTGAAGCTTAAATGGCTTCTACGTCTGAATTAATAAAATTACTGACTAATTCTTCTGCTTTTTTCAACGATTCTTCAAGATCCTCATTGACGAGGGTAACATCGAATTTATTTTCAAATGTCATCTCAAATTTTGCTTTAAATATTCTTTGAGACAGGCTGTTTTCCGTCTCGGTCTGTCGATCCATAAGACGCTCTTTAAGCTCATCAATTGAAGGAACCTTAACAAAAACTGCCAGAGCTTTATCTCCAAAATACTGTTTTAAATGTAAGCCTCCTTTAACATCAACATCAAAGATCACATGCCTGCCTTCCTTCCAGATTCTTTCAACCTCCGACTTCAGGGTACCATAGAAGTTTCCGGCATATACCTCTTCCCATTCTATAAACTCATCGTTGTCAATCTTGTGCTTAAAATCCTCGGGGGTGAGGAAGTAGTAATCTTTACCATTTTCTTCATTTCTCCCGCGCTTATCCCTGGTGCAGGCGGATATAGAAAATCCTAACTTAGGGTTGGTGGCCAGTAAATGTTTTACAATAGTAGTTTTACCCGATCCGGACGGAGCGGAAAAGATAATAGCTTTACCGTTATGCATTATTCTTCAGCGCCTTGAAATACTTTAGACTTAATTTGGTCTACAAGGTCACTGGGAACCTCTTTATCGTAACATTTTTGCCTGATCAGATCTTTTATAGCCTTATCAACATTGTAAATCTCATAGTAAGGCATGCAATTTTCAATATGTTTTTTGAAATATTCCTGCTCTTTAGGACCGGCTTCTTCATCAAGAACCAGATTGAGGATTTTCAGACACTCCTGATGGTCTGGTCGAACGTCCTGTGCGTTCTTTGATGGACTTTCGTCAAATGAATCTGTAGAGGATAATCCCATAAACTATTTAATTTTTGTATCCCATTTTTTTCGCGTAATCACTGAGTCTCTCTTTCAAGAGGTTTCTCGCTCTGTGAAGTCTGGATCTTACTGTACCAATGGGAATATCCAATATCTTGGCCATCTCATCGTACTTAAACCCTTCCAGGTCACAAAGAATTATCACTGTCCTAAAATCGACATCCAGGGAATTCAACGCATTGGAGATTTCATCTCCAATCATATCCTGCACTGTCTCAATGCGTAAATCCGTGGTTATAGATTGATCAACATCTTCGGAGTTATAAAAAGTTTCAACCTCCTGATAATCTACTTTGGAAGGTTGCTTACTTTTCTTCCTAAAGTCGTTAATAAAGCTGTTTTTCAGTATTCGAAACAACCACGCTTTGGCATTAGTTCCTTTTTCAAACGATTCAATAAACCTGTAAGCCTTAAGATATGTATCCTGTACAAGGTCTTTAGCATCGTCTTCATCAAAAGTTAATCTGTAGGCAAAGTTATACATTGAGTCAATGTGCGGAAGAAACTCCTTTTCAAAGGTTTTTTCCTTTTCCATTTGCGAATAACTTTGTCTTCTAGTCTCGGACATTGGGTCAAAAATAATAATTATGAATTAATTATGGTCTAATATCTTTTATTACTTTCCTATACGTAAACTATTTCTTTTTGTGTCTTATATATACGTAATTAAATATGAAAAGGGATGCCTCATGTCACGTTTCAGACACTTTGTCCATAATGAGAACAATAAAAGAACTATTTAGTTAGATGTACCCCGAAATTAGAAAGTATTACGGGAACTGAAAATGACCAGAATCATTAGCTTTGCCCGATGAAAATCACGTCACATATTTATGATAATGACCAGTGGAGAATCCTCAGTTCATCTGAAAATCTATCTCTCTTTGAGGTCATTGCTCAAAAAAAATATGTACTGATAACCGTTCTGAAACAACACCACAGAAGTCTGGTCTATCATATTGAGGCCCGCAACAAAGCATATGTACTGAAAGTACCTTTGGAAAAAAACAAAAAGTGGTGGATCAGGTTCACCACACTGTTTCGCGATGGTGAAGCTTTCAAAAATATTAAAGGGATGCTCAAGTATGAAAAACTCGGGCTGCATACCACAAAGCCCGTTATGGCTGCTGAAAAACGTAAATCAGGGATGGTAACGGACTCATGGCTGCTGTATGAATACCTGGATGGAGAGCCCTGCCTTGACCATGAAGAATATTATCCTTTGGTTATAAATGAGTTAAAACTGATCCATCAACGTGGCTACCTGCACGGAGATCCTCAGATACGTAATTTCTTGTACAAAGAAGGAAAGATCTTTGTAATCGACAGCAACCCGAAACCTGTTGGACCTACGGGTTTTTCCCGTGCCTATGAATTCGCTTATCTTAGAAAAAGTGCTCCGGGTATAGAAAAGTACTTCGGTGAAATCAATTACTGGTGGCTTTACCGGATGGCTTTTTGGTATGACATCTATGAGAGAAAATTTGTACGGACCCGACGAAAAATAAAGAAATTACTTCTTCTTAAGGATTAGGTACTCTTCTGTTCTAAAGTATTCTTTGAAGTAAGGGTTGTCATTTATTTTCCAATCTTTAAACCAAGGAAAGTTCTTGTCATTTTTTCTTTTGGTACTTATGATAATATATTCCATTCCGAAGTCTGAGGCCATCATCATTACTTCTTCCTGCAAAAGTTTACGCTTCTCCTGATCTTCAATATACTCATATGTTTTAAAAGAGTGTATTTTATAATCGTCTATACCATTATAAATAAATTCCCACGGTGCAAGTATCATAGAACCTGACTCAATTTTGGCAAGTATCTGCTCATGCGAAGCAACGAAATCATTATTTTTCTTAAAAATCGTGGCAAATGCTAGCCCCGCGAAAACTAAGTGCGCAATAAAGGCCAACATAATTATAACTTTCGCAAACCCTCTTTTTGAATCGTGTAATTGATAAATAACCAGCCCAATAACCATAACCATAAATGGCATGAGGTACACCAGGTATCGCGGGCTATGACCGCTCGTAAACACACCGATGGTGATTATCAGAGTAATTGTATATGCCAATAACCTGTAATATTGTTGCCTTAACTGCCTAAACCCCACAATGAGTGTCAATATGAAAAGTCCGCTGATACCCCATACATCCTGATCCCAAAAGTATCGCTTGTGCTCATTAAGCAATCGCAGTATGTTATTCCAGATTACACCTAAAATTCCTCCTTCGATTTTCTCTCCAAAAGTATCCTGGTGAGTTGGCCAATGCTGCATTTGATATCTATACGTCTCAATATTATCTATGCTCCATAGGCCTATGGAATAGATAGAGCACACAAGTGCAGTTATTATTGAATAAGCAATCAACCCCTTCCATTGTCTGAAAAACAATAAAAATAAAAACCCGGCGATAGGAAAAACGACCGCATTAAGGTGAGTAAGAAAAGCCAGTCCGGAGAAAAGCCCTCCAAGAGCATAGAAGGATACCTTTTTGTTATCGAATGACTTATACAAAAAAACAAATGACAAGAATCCCAATGTCATAACCATCACTTCAGGCCTGAACATAAAACTCCTATGGATCAACTCTGGTATGGCTAAAAACAGCAAGAGTATCAATAGCACTGATTGATTTGATTTCTGAAGGTAATGTTGTACGAAGCGATAAATGAAATAAATACAGCTTAAAAAGAGTATGAATATAAAGGTTTTAAATACATAAACATTCCAACCGAAGAGTAAGATAAGTAGAGCTCCGACCCAAACGAATAGCTTATGAAAGATGAGCATGTTACTGGTCCAGTTAAACACTCCCGGCATGCTCTTCAATTTCACATTTCCTTCTTTCACGAGCCAATAAGCCTGCTCTCCGAACCACGGCTCATCTTGCTGAAGATACCTGTGGTAAAGACTTATTAAATACAGAATTGCGAGCAAGCTTATTATACTTATCAGGAACTTCCTTGAAAAAAAAGTATTGTAAAATCTTTCGATCATAGGAAAGTAATACATTTAGGCTCTTATTTTTTGATTAATTCATATTATGTGGATTTTGCAATTATGAGAAATTATTTCGCAAAACCCTTTGCCTGGGGAACGGTTTTATTTTTAGTAATTGTGTTGATACAGCTTATGCTGTCACTTGATAAAAATGACGGCCTGCGGATTTACCCAATTGACGACACATATATACGTATGGCTATTACCAGAACTTCGTCGAATTCGGGCAATGGGGAATAAGCAAATACGAGTCCTCCTCCACATCTTCCTCTCTTTTATTGCCTGGTGATGTAAAGGTAAATGAGTGGTAATAAACAAGGCGGTGTTCCTACCGGTGTGACCTTCATCTAATAATCGGAATATCCTAAATCCATTTCCGCGCACTATATGTTCATATATGAACAAATTCAATTAATGATATTGCCAATATCACTGATTAGCCCACAAAAACCAGACTTTTTATTTCTGGCACGCTAATAGTAGATAGATCAATGAAACAAGTCAAAAACTGAATTTTATTTAGGTTAATTTCAAAATTTATCACACAACAAAAGAGCGCTAAAAAGTTAGCGCTCTTTTGTTTTAGATATGTCCCTGGCTTATTTACACCCATTAAACTCTTAGTTTACACGGAGTTGAAATATCAGTGTCCTCCGGAAATTTGACTTGGTCCGTTTATTTTCTCGCCAACAACAGTCCGGATTTCACCAGGTTGATAAATTCTACCCTGTAGCCTTCGGGATCCTTTCCTTTGGCAGATTGGGCCATTTTAATTACATCATCGTAAGTCAGATTGCCTTTGAACTCAGAATCGCGGAGTAGCATACCGAAGCCGGCAACTGCGGCAGACCAGCGGAAATTGTCAGAAGTTTTATCAATGGCCATATGACTATCCATTAAAGCATGTGTAATTAATTTACTTTGGTCACCATCAGGCTGCTTATACCTCAGCTTTATGGTCATCAATTCCTTTGACTTCATGGCTTCTGTAGAAATTTTACTTTCCTGGTATTTCAGATCATCTATAGGGTCAAATTGGCTGTCGACACCTACCGGGATAATCTCATATAAAGCGGTTACCGTATGACCGGCCCCTAACTCACCGGCGTCTTTCTTGTCATTATTAAAATCTTCGTTTTTCAATGCCCTGTTTTCATAGCCGATCAGGCGATAAGCCTTCACTTTTGCAGGATTAAACTCTACCTGGATCTTCACATCTTTTGCTATAGTAAATAGTGTTCCTCCAAACTCATTGACGAGTACTTTCTTAGCTTCCAGGATGTTGTCGATGTAAGCATAATTGCCATTACCCTTGTCCGCTATGGTCTCCATTTTGGAATCTTTGTAATTGCCCATTCCAAAACCAAGCACTGTGAGAAAGATGCCGTCATTACGTTTTTCTTCAATCAGTCTTTCCATTTCGGCATTGCTTGAGGCTCCTATGTTAAAGTCTCCATCCGTTGCCAGAATGACCCTGTTATTTCCCCCCTTCTTGAGTTGCTCCTTAGCCACTTTATAGGCCAGTTGAATACCGGCACCCCCTGCAGTAGAGCCACCGGCCTCTAAATTATTGAGTGCATTGAGTATGGTTTCTTTATTGTTGCCGTCGGTGGATGGCAGCACCAGCCCTGCAGCCCCGGCGTAGACCACGATGGCTACATTATCCTGAGGTCTAAGCTCATCAATAAGTAACTTGAATGCAGATTTCAGTAATGGCAATTTATTGGCAGCATTCATAGACCCTGACACGTCGAGCAGGAATACCAGATTTGAAGGAGGCAGGTTCTTAGTAGGTATTTTTCGGCCCTGCAAGCCTATATGTACCAACTTATGCTGACTGTTCCAGGGTGCAGATGATATTTCAGTGTTTATGGAAAAGGGATCGGTGCTTTCCGGTTGTTTGTAATCATAATTAAAATAATTAACCATCTCTTCGATGCGAACTGCATCCTTAGGGGGAAGCTGGCCATTATTTAAAAATCTTCTCATATTACTATATGATGCCGCATCTACATCTATCGAAAAGGTTGACAAAGGATTTTTCAAGGCTCCGTGAAAAATATTTTCATGTATGGCATCATATTCCTCAGTGTTATGAACCGGGTAGTTTTCTGCCTTGTACATCATAGGCGCCGCACTCATGTCCTCCGAACGACTGATGGCATACCCCAAAGCCTTCTTTTCTCTTTCTGCCTTTCTCTTGTTTATTACTACTACCTCTTCAAGTTTCCTTACATCAGCCTCCAGCGTCACATTTATCTCAGTCTTTGAGCCTACCTTAATTTCTTCCGTTACATAACCTATCATAGAAAAAACCAGTGTCGGGACAGCATCTGCCACCTTTAAACTGTAGTATCCATTTATGTTTGTTATGGTTCCTGTAGTTGATCCTTTGGCCACTACATTAACACCTGGCAGGGGGTTTCCATCTTCGGCAGCAGTCACTGTCCCTGTTATAATCCTGTCCTGAGCACACATCACCGACGACACGATGAGCAACATGATAAATATTCCGATCCTTTTCATAATTTTTAAATTTTGGTAAAAACTTCACTATCATGATGCAGGCATTTTCCGAATTCCATAAACTGTTATGATTTTTTTTTAGATTAGGATCTTAGTCACTGTTTAGATGTCACATTCCCCGGCCTCACATACCGAAGAGCAAAAACTCATACGCCTGTATAAGCAGACGGGAAATATGGAATATGCCGGAAAGCTTTTCAACAATTATATGCACCTGGTCTATGGTGTCTGCCTGAAATATCTAAAGAACAGAGAAGAAAGCCAGGATGCCGTAATGCAGGTTTTTGAGAAACTTACGGAAAGCCTTAAGAAACACGAAGTAGAGAATTTTAAAAGCTGGTTATATGTTCTGAGCAAAAATCACTGTCTGATGAAACTCAGATCTAAAAAATACCAGAGTGAAAGAACTTCTATGGATATTTCGGAAGTGAATATGGAAAACACTCTGATGATGCATCATAATAATGAGCCGCCCCTGGAAGATGACCTGAGCCGGCTGGAAAAATGTATAGAAGAGTTACATATTGAACAGAAGCAGTGTGTTCAGTTGTTTTATCTTGAGAGTAAATCTTACAAGGAAATAGAGCTGCTTACCCGGTTTGAACTAAAAAAGGTGAAAAGCTATATTCAGAATGGCAAGAGAAATTTAAAGAACTGCATGGAAAGAAAAAGTGAGTAATAGAAAAAACGATATTGGAAGCACCCTGTCCCCGGAGATCATTGAAAAATATCTTAACGGAGAGTTAAGTCACAAGGAAATGCATGAGGTAGAAAAGCTCATGCTCAACTCCGACTTTGATGCAGAAGCTATGGAAGGTTTTGAAGAGACAGGCACATCGACCATGCAGGGGGATCTAAACTTAATCAGGGAGAGACTGAATAAGCAAGTTAAACCAGAGCAAAACACTATACCATGGCTCAAAATAGCGGCTTCAGTGGCTTTGCTAGCCATTACTACTATGGTGCTATTCAATACAGAGCTCTTTAAATCTGAGCAACAATTAGCCAAAGAGGAAGCAAGTCCGACCTCTAAAGCTAATGAAGGTGAAGGTGAAGGTGAAGCCGAATCCCAACCCGTTGAGGATAGCCTGGTTGCGCTCAACCAACAAGAAAAAATGCCTGAAGAAAACAAAACAAGTACACCCTTCTCAGCAAATAAAGACAAACCTATTGAACAACCTGTAATGGACATGGCTTCCGAACCATTGGCCGAAGCAAAAGAAGAGCAGGCTGTTGGACTGGCAGGCGCTGAAGATGATCAGGACATAGCTGAAGAGATTGATGCCATAGTTTACGAAGAGTTGGAAACTGAAATACCAGAGGAAGTGATCATAGATAAAGCACCCGCTTCTGACATTGAAGACCTGCAGGGTAAAGTGGCGGGTGTGCAGGTTACTGAAAATGCAAGAGCCATGTCAAAAGCCAAAAAAGCTGAGACAAAGGAGATCGAAGCTGAAAGCAGAATGACCCTTCGCGGTGCTTCGAGTGAGAGAACAGCCTCCCGGAACATAAAAGGCCAGATAACTTCATCTGAAGATGGAACCGGATTGCCTGGTGTAAACGTGATGGTGAAAGGTACTACAACAGGCACTATAACCGACTTTGAAGGGAATTACACCCTCAACCTTCCGCAAGGTATAGACCCTACGTTAGTAGTTTCTTTCATTGGGTTAAGCCCCAAAGAAGTTGACGTTTCTGGTAAAAATATAGTAAACATTGAACTGGAGCCGGATATTGCCCAACTTTCAGAAGTAGTGGTAACAGCTATGGATGTGGAGAGGGAACAAAGATCATTGTCTCATTCAATGCAGACAATTGAATTGGACAAAGATAAAGATGAGAGGGCCGATATTGTGCCTGCCAGCCCTGACGGAGGCAAATCATCATTCAAAGATTATCTGCAGGCTAATGCCAAACCTATTGACGGACAAGATGGCAAAGTTGTCGTTGAGTTTGTGGTTACCACTGCGGGTAAGCTTGACAACTTCAGAATAGTAAAAGGCCAGAATGAAACTCTGAACAATGAAGCCATTCGCTTAATCAAAGAAGGCCCCAAATGGAGCCCTGCTTTGCGTAACGGTATCCCTGACCAGGATAAGGTCAGGGTTAAAGTTAAGTTCTAGTTTCTTAAAGCCTGACGGCCCAACCCCTTATTCCGGAGTTTTTTCACCTGGCCAATCCTTTTTGAAGTCGATCCAGTATTCTTTCACAGTGCGCTTCATTTCCCCATGTAATAATAGAATACCGGCCAGGTTTGGCAGGGTCATCAGTGCTATGGTTATACCTGACAAAGTCCAGATAATAGTGGTATCGGCAAATGATGCAAGGAAAAATCCTATCACATATAGCAAGCGGTAATAAATAATGTATTTGCTGCCAAAAAGATAAGTCGTTGCCCTATCTCCATAGTACGACCAGGAAATGGCTGTAGAAAAGGCAAATAGTACCAGCCCCAGCGATACAATATACTGTCCCCAGTCACCCAGGAAACTTCGCTTAAAGGCCTCAATGGTAAGTGGTGCACTATGTACAAGTGACTCCCCTTCAAAAACAACGGCACGGTTCGGGTCAATAACGTCTCCATTTACCACCTCAAGTGTACCGGTATAAGGTCCGGCGGCATTATACACTTTTACATTATCAGCTATTGAGCGTGCATGTACCAGGGTAACATCACTCACAACCACACCATTCTCAATCACCAGATCTCCGGTATACTGGGTCATCGCCTCTCCTTCAACAAGATATTCATATAGCCGCTGTCTGTCTTCCGGCTTAGTTTCATCAAATCTTGAGGTAAGGACATCAAGTTCAGTGTATTCGAACTGGTTTGGCATCTTATCCTTCCATGCTCCCGAAGACAGCAGTACCAAACCGGTAAGTGTACAGATAATAATGGTATCGATAAAAGGCTCAAGTATAGCTACCATACCTTCGGATACCGGTTCATGAGCTTTTGCTGCCGCGTGTGCAATAGGAGCAGATCCCTGACCAGCTTCATTGGAAAACAATCCTCTGTTTACACCTCTGTTAAAGGCAAAGGCAAGGTTAGCCCCGAGGAATCCTCCGACAGCCGCCGATCCTGTAAATACATCAGAGAAAATAGATACTACTGACGGCCAAATGTTCTCATAATTTGTTGCAATAACAGCAACAGCTCCAATGAAATATATAATTGCCATTGAAGGCACCAGCTTTTCTGTCACTTTTACAATACGGGTTATACCGCCAAGAATTACCAGTGCCAAAATCACGGCCAGAATAGCTCCGGTAATCCATTGTTCTATACCAAAAGAAGTAAATACCGAACTCGCAATCTGATTAATCTGAGGCAGGTTACCGGTACCAAATGAAGATAAAATGGTGGCAAACGCAAATATAGCTCCCAGCCAGGCAAGATTGAGTTTCTTTCCAAAAAGCTTAAACTCGGCATTCTTCATATAGTACATCGGACCACCCGCGATAAGTCCGGTTTCGTCCTTTTCTCTGTACTTATGTGAAAGAGTAACCTCTACAAATTTTGTTGTCATACCCAAAAAGGCCGTTACCAGCATCCAAAACAATGCTGCCGGGCCTCCAAGATGTATTGCCAGTGCAACCCCACCTATATTACCGGTCCCTACCGTTCCCGACAAAGCTGTGGCAAGTGCCTGAAAGTGAGACGCATCACCCTCGTCACCTTTTCTGTCAAACTTACCTTTTACTATCTTTAAAGCATGACCAAAATATCGAAGCTGAGGGAAGCCGAGATACACTGTGAAGAATAATCCTGTTCCTAAAAGGGCATATGGGAACCAAGCGGCGCTACCAATGTAGCTGTCAATAAGAACAAGAATATCGTTGAGGGTCTGCATAGTTTATTTATTTCGTTTTTTTACACGGATGGCAAATCTAATAAATTAATTATGACGGCAAAACCGTTTTTATTTGGCGATTTGCAATCCGGCCCAAACGACAGGACAAAAGTTTTAAATTCAAAAAGCAAAAAAAATCGCTCCTAAGCTTAACTTTGCAAAATTTTAATCGTTTGTAGAATTTATCTACTCAGTATTATTAGTGAAAAATCTAGCCTTAATTATTTTTATATTTTTTGTCGGTGGAGCTTCGTTAACGGGCAGCGCTCAGTCATTAGATGAAATCAAAAACATCAGAAATGAGTTATTTTATACCGATTTCAACTTTGACAAGTGTCAGAAGTATTATAATTATATCGTGAGCCTAAAAGACAAATCACCACTTGTTCAGGCTTACCAGGCAGCGGCAGAATCGCTTATGGCAAAGCACTCCTGGAATCCACTCAGTAAATTTTCGTATTTAAAAAATGCCCAGGAACTGCTTAACGATGCTGTTGATGCAGATGAGGAGAACCCTGAAATTCGCTTTTTACGATTGTATATTCAACGAAGCATACCATCATATATGGGCATGAGCAATGACATTGCAGAAGATAAGGCTGCCATACTTACACACCTGGACAAACTGAACGTAGAGGAGTTGGGGCGTGATATAGCCAATTATATTGCCTTGTATATGACAGCCCCTGATCTTACCACAGCAGTTGAAGCCAGTCTGATCAAAAAGAAACTGGAAGTTAACTAAACTACTTTTTTGCGGATTTGCTTGGCGTAGGTCCTGCTTACAGGGAAGCTTTTTCCATTCTCCATTTTCACGATCAAACCTCCGTTAAAGTGTTTTTCTATTTCCTTCAAATAGTTAAGGTTGATGATTGTAGAACGGTGTACTCTGATGAACACATCCGGATTAAGTTTTTCTTCCAGCTTTCCTATACCAGATGAGCTTAAATACTGATCGTTCTTGGTTGTTAATATGGTGTAATCACCCGAGGCCTCAAGATGTACAATATCTTTCACTTCAAGATTAAGTAGTTTTTCTGATTTCTGCACAAACAGATGGCTTGAGTACTTGCTCTCCTCTCCACTTGATTTAATATTCATCAGGAGGTCTTCAACATTGGTCTGTTCGGCTTTTATACGCTCCGTTGCTCTTTTGATGGCCAACTTAAAGCGCTCCTCATCAAGAGGTTTAAGTACATAATCTACTGCATTTTTATCAAAAGCCTGAATAGCATACTGATCATAGGCCGTTGTGAAAATGACATAGGGTTTATGAGTGATTGCCTCTAAAACGTCAAACCCATCCATTCCCGGCATCTGCACGTCAAGAAAAATCAATTTTGGCTTCAGCTTATCAATTTTCTCAACGGCATCTTTCCCTTTTGAGCACTGGCCAATAACCTCAACCTCAGGGTAGGGTTCCAGAAATTCTACCAGCAGGTCACGGGCTAATTTCTCATCATCTATAATCAGGCAATCTATTTTCATGGTGTTATTTTTTTTCTTCAATGGGTTTATTCAGGGTCAAATTGGTAAGAATATTCTCTTTTCAAATCAGAATCTGTCAGTTATTTGAATATTCAATAATAGTCGTTAGGTTATAAATTTGTTAGTAAATCTCTTAAAGTAATCAGGCCGACACTGCTTCAAATTCTCTCTTAGGTTCCACTCTCTGCTCCTCCTGTTCAGGGGGTAAAATGAAGCTAACCGTATAGCCATCCTGGCGTGCATTAATGTGCAAACCTGCATATTTTCCATAAATACTTCTCAATCTTTTATCAGAATTTTTGAGTCCCACACCGGTAGATTTGCCATCCAAAACTTTCTTGGCATTTACTCCCAGGCCATCGTCCTTTATTTCAAAATATATCCCCCCGCTTATCCTTCTCACCATAAGCTTAATCGTACCACCATCATCTTTAGGCGCTATGCCATATTTCACTGAGTTCTCTACGAGCGGCTGTAATACCATTGGAGGAATACCTACGCTAAGACAGGTGGGCTCCACATCCAGTTCAAATTTCAAACGGTCGCCAAATCTCACTTGCTGAATTTTGATATAATTTTCTATAAAGTCAAGTTCGTGGATCAATCTTACTTTATCTCCCGAGTGGGAATCAAGCGCATACCTGAATACATCAGATAATTGAGTAATTACTTTACGGGCTTTTTCCTTGCTGGTGCTAATCAGCGTACTGATAGAGTTCAGGGTATTGAAAAGAAAATGGGGATTGATCTGAGACCTGAGCAAGGAAAGTTCCATTTCCTTATTTTTAAGTGCCAGTTCACTCTTTTCCTGCTCTTCCTGTCTCAGGCTCTCAAAATATTTGATGATATAATAGACGGCAACCGTTATCAGGTACTGATCATAAATCCTCATGGCATCCCAGCTAAGCAGGTCCAGCATGTACTCCTTCCAATCATCGAAATACACCAACCCATCCAGGTAATAATCAAAATAGTAGGACAAGTAGCTGATGCACATAAAGTAAACGAACACGCCAAACAGGTGTCCAACAACCTGGACCGGAACTTTGAATTTAAACAGCCAGTTGGTATAAATGAAAGTAAGACCAACAAGTATACATACAGTTTCGAAGAGATAGAAACCATTCCATAAAACAGAGGTAGTATAAGGCCTGAAAGCCTGCCACTCAATAATGGAACTTACGGCGTAGTTGATGGCATACCACCCACAGATAAGCAAATAAGCTATCTTCCAAATCTTCGGTATCTTCTCAATTATAGTCAAAGGCTACTGCTTTTATTTTACTAATTTAAGCATTCAAACTTATATTAGAGATGATTTAAAAATTTCTTTGAGTATACATTTTAAGAAAAAGACACGTTAATTAAGAATAATTTTAAATTAAAAACGTATTATTCCTCTTTGAAAAGGTTATCATAACAACAAATATTGACAAAGTGCGGTTTCGTTCACATCTTTGATCTTTAAAGTCCGTCACGGCTTACAAACAAATCAACTATATGCGGCTTTTATGTCTCACATTATTTTTATGCGTTATATATTTTTTTGCGCATGCCCAGTCTACGATTACAATTTCGGGGAAAATTGTTGACAGGGAAACAAGTGAGCCATTAACTTTTGCCTCTATAGGTATAAGAGGCAAACCCATTGGTACAGTCTCAAACGCTATTGGCGAATTTGACTTCCACATACCCTCCAATCTCAAAAACGAAGTGCTTGTCATAAGTATGCTGGGCTACGAAAACATGGAGGCACCAATAAGGAACCTCCTTCGAAAGGATACTGTAATATTCGGGCTCAACAAGGCTGTTCAGATGCTGGATGAAGTAGTTATTCATGACTCCCTCAATGGTGGAGATATTGTGAGTATAGCACTCACCAGAATAGAAGAAAACTACCCGATGACTCCGTTCTTGCTGGATGGCTTTTACAGGGATTTGAAAAAAGTAGGCGGAATATATTTTTCCCTGCTGGAAGCCGCTGTAAAAATATATGACGAAGATTATAAAGAGCCACGTAATAAAAACCGGTTAAGGGAGCGTGTAGCGCTGATGGAAGTACGCAAAAGTCTTGGTTACAATAACAAGTTCACTAAATATTTTGATCAGAGCAATCTGCTTGAAGAATTGTTGTTGCATAACAATGTCAGGTACAGACAGTTTCCTTCTGAACAGGTATTTTTTGACAGCTTCAAAAGGTTAAGAACCTCTTACTATAATGGTCATAGAGTTTTTGTTGTCTCAATTGATGCTGATTATCACTTAAAGCTTTACATAGCTACTCAGAACTATGCTATTATAAGAATGGAGTTTGAAAGAAACTATAATGATGCGGTCATCAGGAGAAAGAAAAACCTCGTGAGTAAATACATAAGTGATAAAAAGGTAATCGATTTTAAAGAGTATGGTGGCAAAATGTACCTGAACTATATGAACCTCACCTCGAAGATCAACTGGTATGATGAAAATACGAATAAATTGAAATTCGAAACTGAACTATACCAGGAACTACTGATTAACAAGGTACATCCGGATCCGACAGAAAGAATAGGAAGTACGCAGAAGATGAAAAGATACGGACTTCAATACCAGGATGAAAAGTATAATAAAGAGTTTTGGAATAACTATAATGTCATAAAAGACACTCCACTGGACAAGGAAATAGTCAGGGACCTTGAAAAACTGGGGAATCTTGAGGAGCAATTTGAATATTAATCTTAAAATCCGACAGCTCGTCGCCGTTTATTGCCAACTGTCGCATCCACCTTTCCATTCCCGATCAAAATGGCGTACTTAACATCAATTAAAGCCAACTATAGACACGAAAATACCCCAAAGGCCCAGGTGCTTTTGGGGTATTTTTTTATTCACTGTTTATAATCCACTCATGGCCAAACAACTATTTGTCAAACACTGAGGCAAAAGCTGGTGACTCCCGGAAATTCCGCCTGATCCCTGCTCCGTTTACAGTTCACTGATTCACAGCTTACCGGTTTTACCAATATTATTATTACAACCAGTTATGTTTTTTGGCTTCTTCTAACAGGGCTTGTTTTTCTATGGGCACCACACCTATATGCTCACACACCAGTCCGCCTCCAAGATTGGACAGCGCGGCAATGAGAAAAGGTGATAAATTTAAAGCAACGGCTATGGCGGCAATACTGATCACTGTATCTCCTGCACCTGACACATCTGAAATCTCCCGCACATGCGCAGGTATCAGGTGCTTCTGTCCTCCATACTGAATGTATACACCTCTTTCTGAAAGCGTTATCAGGCTTCCCTCACTACTGAGTTTCGTCGTCAACATCTCAACCGAACGTTCTATTTCAGCCTGGTCATTCTTTTCAAAGTCGACTTTTAAGCCTTCTTTCAACTCCTTCAGGTTGGGCTTAAATAATGTTACCCCTTTGTAGCTAAGAAAGTTGCGTTTCTTCGGATCTACCACTACAGGTATACTGCTATTTCTTGCGAGATCTACCGTTTTTTTGATAAGATTTTTGCTGATAACGCCTTTGTCGTAATCTTCGAAAATAACTACATCGGCAGTTGGAAGCACTTTTTTGATCTGCTTCCATACATTTTCCTCTTCCTGTTTACTTAGTAGTTTGTCTGTTTCTTCATCTACGCGCACCACATGCTGATGAGTCGTCATGATACGGGTTTTAACCGTTGTAGGGCGCTCACTGCTTATCACGATACATTCTGAAGAAATATTTTTTTCCTGCAGTCTTTCAATGAAGCGTTTACCATTGTCATCATCTCCTACCACGGCACATAGGATCGGCTTTGCCCCAAGTGACTGGATATTGAGAGCAACATTGGCGGCCCCACCTAATCTGAAGTCCCGTTTCGTGGCCCTTACCACAGGAACGGGAGCTTCAGGAGATATTCGCTCTACAGCCCCCCAGATGTAGGCATCCACCATCACATCACCTATAATCAGCACCTTTAGCTGATCGAAGGCCACAAATATCTCATCAATGGATTTAAATTGCATTAAGACAGTTCACTTAAGGCTTCTTTTATTCGTTTCAACGCCTCTCTCAGTTCCTGCTCTGATGCGGCGTATGATAACCTTACACAGTCAGGGTCTCCAAAAGCCTCTCCGGTAACCAGCGAAACATGAGCCTTCTCAAGAATATACATACACAGGTCACTGCCATTGTTGATTTTCAGCTCTCCGGCAGATTTACCAAAATAAGCACTCACATCAGGAAAGAAATAGAATGCTCCCTTAGGCATATTAGTTTTGATACCCGGGATATCCTGTAGAAGTTCATATACTAATTGTCTTCTTTCGTCGTAAGCCCTGGTCATCTCCCTGGTCGGGCCAAGATCACTGGTTAATGCTGTAAGTGCAGCCCTTTGAGCAATGGAGCAGTTAGCAGATGTGATCTGTCCCTGCACTTTATTACAGCCCTTAGCCAGCCATAGTGGCGCACCGATATAACCAACTCTCCACCCTGTCATGGCAAAGCCTTTTGCAAAGCCATTCACGGTTACGGTACGATCTACCATCCCAGGGAGTGAAGCTATGCTCACTTTATCTTCGGTATAGTTGATATGCTCATATATTTCATCGGCAATAATTATGAGATTATCATGTTGCTTAATCACTTCGGCAATATCTTCCAATTCTTTTCTGGTAAATACAGAACCTGTAGGATTACAGGGGGAAGAATATATTACAGCTTTTGTTTTATCGGTAATAGCGTCTTTCAATTGTTGGGCCGTCGCCTTGAAGTCATTTTCTATACCTCCTTTGATAAATACCGGCTTTCCTTCTGCCAGCTCAATAAGCGCTGAATAACTCACCCAGTAAGGAGAAAAAACTACAACCTCATCTCCGGGGTTAAGCAAAGCCAACATCACATTGGCAATAGATTGCTTCGCTCCATTGGAAACTACAATGTTCTCAGCTTTGTAGTCTATATTATTTTCATCCTTTAGCTTCCTGGCTATTGCTTCCCTTAAATCCTGATAACCCGGCACCGGAGGGTAGGCAAAATATTTACCTTCATCAATAGCCCGTTTGGCTCCCTCTTGTATATGTTTAGGGGTCTTAAAATCGGGTTCTCCGAGGCTAAGACTTATAACATCAATACCCTGGGCCTTAAATTCACGGGCCTTTGCCGCCATCGCGAGTGTGGCGGACTCTTCCAGATTCATAATACGATCTGATAATTGGAAGGTCAATAATTCACTCATTTTTTCTTTTATTTTGAAAACGAGCCAAAATTATAGATTATACTATTCACTTACCACAAAATTGAAATACTTTTAATATCAGGACATTTATATGTACATCATTCAAAATCAAGCGGTTTGAACATGTTATGGTTGCGAGAAGTACAATTTTATTTGAAAAATACCAAAAACAGCAACGCAGAACACCGATTGCAATCAATCCTGCTGGTAGGCCGTCCTGCTCAGGATACTCCTCCCAAGGGTAATTTCATCGGTATACTCCAACTCTCCTCCAATAGGTATACCTCGTGCAATGGTGCTTATTTTTATACCAAATTCTTTAAGCTTTTTGGTAAGGTAAAAGGCCGTGGTGTCACCTTCCATGGTAGGGCTAAGCGCAAATATAACTTCTTTAACCTCTGGCCTGCTACTTTCTATACGTTGCAGGAGTTGCTCTATATTAAGCTCTGAAGGACCTATACCCTCAATGGGAGAGATCACTCCTCCTAAAATATGGTAAAGCCCGCTGTACTGAGCGGTATTTTCAATGGCTAAAACATCCCGTGTATCCTCCACAACACATATGAGCGACCGGTCTCTTCTATGGCTCGCGCATATATTACATATCTCCTCATCTGAAATATTGTGACAATCTTTGCAGTACTTGATCTTGGTTCGCAGCTCAGTAAGGGCCTCAGAAAGCTCCATGGTAGTGGCTTCGGGCTCTTTCAACAAATGTAAAACAAGTCTTAAAGCAGTCTTCTTCCCTATCCCAGGTAGTTTCGAGATCTCTCCAACCGCATTTTCAATTAATCTAGAGGGGTATTCCATATCTTACCTCAAAGATATGTAACAAGGGGATAAACAAAAAGATTATCACAGTCCTGAATTATAAACAAAAATGTTACCGACCTCGGGAGAGGCCTCAAAGAAAAAAATGATTGCTACACTTCTGTTGTAGGTAATTACACTACGCGGGCATCGATACCTTCATCGCAAATAGCCTCCTGCATGGGCTTGAGCGTTTTCAGAAGGCCTCGCTTCACTGAACATTTGCCTCTAAAATGAATTATGTAAGCACATTGCTCAGCCTGCTCCACAGAATGATTACATACACGAACCAAAGTATCAATCACATGATCAAATGTATTCACATCGTCATTGAACACCATAAGGTCCTTGATATCTGCAACATCATCTAAAACTTCAACAAGTTCTTCTTCTTTATATCCGAAATCCATATAGAGCCTTAGTTTGTTGTCAAAAGTAAAAAAAAATTACAACTTTAGCCGGAATATTCCACGATTTATGACTCCTACTTTAGTAATAACTGTAATTGCTGTCTATTTTGCTCTGCTAATCACCATTTCTTTCACTACTACACGAAGAAGCGACTCGAGCACTTTCTTTACGGCCAACCGCCAGTCGCCCTGGTACTTAGTAGCATTTGGTATGATTGGCGCCTCATTGTCTGGTGTCACGTTCATCTCCGTACCGGGATGGGTTGCTGACACTCAATTTTCCTATATGCAAATGGTATTGGGATACCTGCTTGGCTATTTGGTGATTGCCACAGTATTGATGCCGCTGTACTACAGGTTAAATCTGATCTCTATTTACGGGTATCTTGAGCAACGTTTTGGGTTTTGGTCTTACAAAACAGGCGCATTCTATTTTCTACTTTCAAGGGTGATCGGATCTTCCTTCAGGCTTTTCCTCGTCGCTGGTGTTTTACAGATTTTCTTATTTGATGCCTGGAATGTGGATTTTTCCGTAACCGTACTGGTAACTATCGTGCTCATATGGCTTTATACTTTCCGCGGTGGCATAAAAACCATTGTATGGACAGATACGCTTCAGACTTTGTTTATGCTATCTGCAGTGGGCATAGTGATTTACCTCATCAGCCAGGATCTTAAACTGTCTCTTGGCGACATCCCGGCAGTGATCAGTGAAAGTGAGTATTCTCAAATATTCTTCTGGGACTGGCAAACAGGTAAAAACTTCTTTAAGCAATTTTTTGCCGGTGCTTTTATAGCCATTGTAATGACGGGACTGGATCAGGACATGATGCAAAAGAACCTGACTTGTAAAAATCTTGGGGAAGCCCAGAAAAATATGTTCTGGTTTTCGGTGATCCTGGTATTCGCCAACCTGTTTTTCCTGTCAATGGGGGCACTACTGTATATGTATGCCAACAGCAATGGCATACCTCTCCCTGAAAGAACAGATGACCTTTTCCCTATGTTGGCACGCGATCATTTCAATGTTATTGCCGGTATAGTCTTTCTATTGGGAATAATCGCGGCCGCTTATTCAAGCGCAGACTCAGCCCTCACAGCACTTACCACTTCATTTTGTGTAGACTTTCTTAATTTCAAAGAGCATGAAACTACTCTGGAGCTTCAGCATAAACAAAGAAACACAAGACTGATGGTACACCTGGGATTTTCAGTGGTTATGTTCCTGGTCATTATACTTTTTAAAGAAATAAATAATGAAGCTGTAATAAAAGCCGTATTTACCGCTGCCGGATATACCTACGGACCATTATTAGGGTTATATTCGTTTGGCTTATTTACAAAGCTTCAGGTCAGGGACTATGGTGTACCTGTTGTATGCCTTCTCTCTCCCGCTCTTTCTTACTGGATCAGTGAAAACTCGGAGGAACTTCTGAACGGTTATAAATTTGGCTTCGAAATCCTGATCGTGAACGGTGGGATCACCTTCCTTGGGTTATTGATGCTATATAAAAAAAGAAGCCGTCCCTAACCAGGGGACGGCCATAGACTGCTCTCGTTAAACCAACTAAAAACGAGTATTACAGCTTTCTTTTTCAACCTAACCAATTTAGCAGTTGCAACGCATATGCCAGAAGCAAAAGCTCCATTCAACAGGCAAAAACAAGGGTTATAACCAGTTTTTACATCCCAAAAGGAGAAAATTGTCCCGAAATGACGTCGCTCAATTAAATATCCTGATGATCATATTTGCAGCATTCTTAATCTAAATACTCCGAAAATTGAGACAATAAAAAAGCCGCCCTTTACCAGAGAGCGGCTTTCGACTGTTTGCTCGTTAAAACCAACTAAAAACGAGTATTACAGCTTGTTCAACCTAACCGATAAATTTGATTACAACACCTGTGCCAGTCATAGTTTCCTCCCTAAATGCCCTTGAACGAGCTTTCCGGGGCTTCACACGATCCAATAAGAGAAAATTGTCCCGGGATGGGTCTTGATAGTGCAGGTTTTCGATCTCTGTAACTGCTTTGTCCATAAAAAGATCAGGTTCTTGGGAGAAAGTAATTTTTCGACTCCCTTGTTTGAGTGGTAGCTGCTAACAGCAATAGACAAAAGCAGAGGGCCCGCCAGTATAAAATAGTAGTAGACACGATTTACTGATTTTCAGCGATCAACTTGACGAGTCAAGATTTTCACTTTCAGATTCGCTTACCCGACAGGCTTTTAGCTTGGCCCATAAAGATCTGGAATAATCAGGGGGGCTTTCCAAAAACAAAAAATCCTCTGGAGACCTGGCTCCAGAGGATAATTCGTTGTCTATAGTTGGCTTTAATTATCACTAAGGTAACAGGTGAGAACAAATATTGAAAGTGCCCATCGACCAAGCACATATTATACTGTTAAACTACTGATGATGAAGGTAGATTAACTACTGCTGATTAAACTGAGTATAGGGATTACACATTAACTCAAGTTTTAAGTACTATATGATCAGTACATTTTGAACCAGCGTTTGAGGGATATCTTGCTTATTTGTAATCAACAAGCAGATTGTAAACCAGGATTAAAAACTATAGGTGTGGGTTGCCGATTTCTGCGAGCTTATGTAGCAAGCCACATTTCCGATCCGTTACATTGACAGGTTCGACTGAATCCAATACGGCAATAAAAAGAAGGGCCATCCCTAACCAGAGGACGGCCCAGCCGTACATGCTAAAACCAACTAAAACGATTGTACAGCTTTACTTTTCAACCTAACCGAACAGGTGTTATTCAACCGGCATGCCAATCAAATAAACGGCCTGTATTATAAGGTCAGGGGCTTCTAATATATTCGTTGCTCTCTCAATTAGAGAAGTAATTCCCAAAACAAGGCATATGCCTGCGGTTGCTCTATCCCAGGGCAAATCAACTAATTAGACCTATTCATTAAATGCAACAACCTCAAAACTAATAATTTATAACCGGTAAATCATCAGGCAAGCCAAACAAAAGTTAAAAAACAGGGATATAGGATCAAGTCGGAATTTCTAGGGAGACACTAACTTCTTGCCTCTTTGACAGGCAATTGTTAATAGCAATCGGCAAATCAAGATAAAATAGCAAAGTGCAATTTTATCTTGTTTCACTGGTAAGCTTACGATGAGAGTTCTTGTTTTTCCGGTTGACCCGTGAATACCCTAAAAAAAAGAAGCCGTCCCTAACCAGGGGACGGCCTAGCTGTACATGCTAAAACCAACTAAAAACGAATTTATACAGCTTTACTTTTCAACCTAACCATTCACTTTGAAAACAAGTAATATGCCAAACTTATCTTTCTAATAAAATATGTCTTAACATGCATGTTTAAACATATTTTAGCAATTTATGATTCCCTCTACGGGATTTTCGTCTCCTGCAAGGAACATATCCTTTGCAATAAAATGTGCTTTTAAAGCTGGATTGACTTGCCGCCTGGCTTCATGAATAAGTTACAAAAAAATAAATTATTGTGCTATCAAAAACAGGCTAAAATTACTCAGATAGCCAGCTCTACTGAGGGATCCCAAAATTTGGTATTGAAATCTACCACTTTGTCATTTTCGATCTTAATATCTTCAGATTCCAGCAGTCGCTGCATTTTACCAGGGTCACTAAAATGGCTCTTTCCTGTAAGCAGACCTTCACGGTTGACCACCCTGTGTGCCGGCACGTCCTCCATGTTGTGTGCGGCATTCATGGCCCAACCTACCATACGCGCACTACCTTTTACGCCCAGGTATTTGGCAATGGCTCCATAGCTGGTTACTCTTCCTTCAGGTATAAGTTTTACAACCTCATACACGTTTGAAAAAAAATCCTTATTCCCGGGCTCCATATGCGCAAATGAAATTAAATATTTTGACGACCATTATTTTTAGACTATTTTAAAAAGCCAAAAGTCCTGCTAAACTTAGCATAGCTTATTGCAATAATAAATTCATTTTAATAAAACCGCAATGTTCCACAAAATAGCCATAGCGATAGCTTTCTCTCCGAGGCTTCAGACCTTGCTCGCCGAGGCAAAGCGAACCCAGGAGCTATTTAACGCTGAATTGCTGCTTATCCACGTGGGGACACATACGGATAAGGACGATCAGTTTATGCAGGAAAGCCTGCGCCAGGCCGAACTGAACAACGATCGTGTGCATGTGGTATGGGAGTCGGGAAACCCTGCAACGGAAATACTTGCCGCCTGCCGCCGTGAACAGGTAGACCTCCTGGTGGCCGGTGCACTTAAAAAGGAAGACTTCATTACCTACTACCTGGGATCAGTTGCCAGAAAAATACTACGAAAAGCTGACTGCTCGGTGTTAATGATAACCGAACCTTCCGCTGAAAGCAACCCCTTTGAAAGGATTGTAGTACATGCTGAAAACAGTCCTTATGCCATAGATGCCATAAAGGCCGGTGTGTATGTTGGAAAATTGCAGAAAGCTAAGCAGCTACATATAGTCCGCGAAATAAAGCTTTATGGTTTGGCAATGTCGGTAAGTGGCGAATTAACCGAGAATGAGCTATCGGAAACACGTAGAAATATGGTTAACGATGAGATACAAAACGTTGAAAAAATATTGGCTGATATGGACACTGAGGGGCTAAAAATCAATGTCAAGGTTATGTCTGGCAAATCTGGGTTTGAACTGGCCAAATTCTGTGCCCGGGTGGATGCCGATCTCCTGGTGGTTGGCTCTCCGCACCGTAAGCTGGGAATTTTTGACCGGATGTTCCCCCATGACCTTGAATATATATTCGCAGACCTGCCCTGCGATTTACTCATTTTACACCCAAGAAAAAAATAAATGGATAAGCTTAACCATAGCGAAGTTATCAATTTACTTATACAACTAGGGGTCATACTTAGTTTTGCAAGGCTTATGGCTGAGCTTGCGCGTAAGTTTAACCAGCCCGCTGTAGTTGGTGAGATCCTTGCCGGAATTATACTGGGCCCCACCATACTGGGCAATGTAAATCCTGAAATTTTTGCTATGCTTTTCCCTACCACCGGCGCATCGGCGGTCGTTTTGGATGGCTTTGTACAAATCGCAGTGGTACTGTTGTTATTCATAGCCGGCCTGGAAGTTGATCTCCATATCGTCTGGCAACAGGGTAAGCAAGCTCTTTCGGTGAGCATGATGTCGCTGATAGTGCCGTTTGTAGCCGGTTTTATTATTACCTGGTTCTTTCCTGATCTTTTTGGCTACACGGAAGAAGGAAAAAAGCTGGTTTTTGCCATGTTTATCGGCACCATGATGGCTATTACAGCTTTGCCGGTGGTAGCAAGGGTTTTGATGGATTTGGAAATATTTAAAACCCGTATGGGCATGCTCATTATTGCTTCGGCTATGATCATCGACCTTCTTGGCTGGATCATTTTTACGGTTATTCTAAATATGATGGGCAATGCTTCGGAAACACTCAGCCTTGGACGCACTATCTGGATCTCCATTGGTTTTACTATATTAATGCTTACAGCCGGTAAGGGGTTAATCAACAAAGCATTACCCTGGATTAATAAAAGACTGGCATGGCCCGGTGGACTTCTCTCCCTTTCCCTGGCTCTGTGCTTTCTCGCCGCAGCCTTCACGGAGTACGTAGGTATACATAGTATTTTCGGCGCATTTATTATGGGTGTAGCCCTTGGAGACTCCAAGCATCTGTCGGAACGGGCCAAAGAGATTATCCATCAGTTTATCAACAACATTTTCGCTCCTCTATTTTTTGTATCCATAGGCCTTGGTATTGATTTTATATCCAGCTTTAACTTACAAATTGTACTGGTACTGCTGGTCTCTGCGTTCATTTTTAAAATCTTCGGGGCCACACTTGGAGCCAGAATGGGTGGCCTTTCTAAATACGATGCTTTTGCGGTTGGCTTTGGTATGAATACACATGGAACACTGGAAGTAATACTGGCAGCAATTGCCTTACAGGCCGGTTTAATTACTGATGAAATATTTGTCGCCATACTGGTGCTGGTTGTGGCTTCAATACTGGCCTCGGCTCCTTTGATGAAATATTGCCTGCAGCTTGATACCTCAAAGAAAAAGGATTCGCTTAACGGCTAATAATGAACATATGCCGAGTATAAAATGTTACTCAATTAGTATCACTAAAACATTTTACTCAGTTAAATATCTTTATCATCTGCCATTTAAACATGAATAATGTTATTGACAGAGTAGAGCTGGATTAAGGTTACCCCATTAAATACATTTGTAAATATTTAAAAAGCATGTCTATGTTTAAGAATCAGAAAGATGATAAAGTGACCCAGGAACTTGTTAATTCCAACAACATTATTGGCAAGGGGAGCACTTTTAACGGAAATATAGATACCTACGGCAATCTCAGGGTAGAGGGACGGATAATAGGCAATGTTCGCTCAAAATCTAAAATAGCCGTGGGGCAGTCAGCTGTTATTGATGGTAATATTCTGGCTCAGGTTGCCGAACTGGAGGGTGAGGTGAAAGGATCAGTGGAAGTAACTGATGTTCTTATTTTAAAGCCAACTTGTAGTATCTCGGGTGATATTATTGCTAACAAATTAGTGGTAGAAGCCGGGGCCAAATTTGACGGGCAATGTAAAATGGGAACAGCAAAAAATAAAGTTGATTTTGAAAACAAGCCTGATGATGACAGGAAACCGCCATTAAAAGCTGCAGGAAACGGCTAATCAAAATTTAAAATAATCACACGTTTAGCAATGAGGCTGCCTTTCGACAGCCTCATTTTTTTGGATCAAGCTGAAACCTGCAGAGTAAACGGTTCCGAAAAGCCGGCAACGCAATCACTCAAATTAGCACCCTCATTGCTATTTTATCCGGATTTGTCAACCGCTTTTGCCGATTGCCATTTTAACAGGTGCTTACTTTACTACCATTCGTCTAACCACCTTCTGGTTCCTGGTACTTACTTCATACAAATAAATGCCCGGCTTCAAATCATCTATACCGACTTGCAGGGCATAAATGCCTGCTGCTTGCCTGCTTCCGGCCAAAACATCCTTTACTGCATTGCCCTGAAGGTCTACAATTGACACATTAACCTCTGACTCTTCTGCCAACACATAGTGGATTGTAGTTTGTCCATCAGCCGGATTTGGATAGTTTCCAATCAGTAAAACAGGCTGCTTTTTAACTGATGTAGAAAATGCCTGCTCAGGAGCACTTTCTCCGTACCCATTCGTTGCCGACATGGGGGATGAGGCTTTGTTTAGACGGGTATCCCCACTCTTAACATACCAGCTTTCGCCGTTTTTCTGCCCTGTAGTAATAGTCTTAACATCATCTACATAATACCAGTCTGCCTGGGCTTTGTTGCTATTTACGGTAAGCACAAAGTAACCATGCTGTTTCAGGTCGGTGTTTTTGATGTGAGGGTTAAACAAACCTACGAGCCACGTCAGGAAACCTTCTGAGATGCCGATAAACTCATCGAGATTGCTTGAGGTAATACTGGGAGTAACAAACTCCACTGCCGCAGAATTTTTCTTGTTGAAGGTATAGCTAAAGAAAGATGTGGGCAGGTCAGAAGCCAGCGTCATATGGATATCGCCGGTTAAAAACACAACGTTCTGCAGCTTTTGATCTTTAATATAACTCAACAGACGCTCACGTGAGTCTTCATATCCGTCCCAGGTGTCAGTCAAAGGTATACCTTTCAGAGGCATGAGCAGCACCTGGTTGGCTACAACCTTCCATTTGGCATTGGAAGTTTTCAGGTTGTTTTCAAGCCACGAAAACTGCTCTTCGCCCAAAAGCTGACGATCAGCCGCCGTTCTCTGGTCAGCCTTTGGCTTTTCCTCTTCGGCTTTGTATGATTTGATCACCAGATCCTGAACCTGCTGAAACTCTTCTCTCGTCTCAAGCTTTTTGATATCAGCAACTGACAAGTTTTCAGCCGCCCATTTAGAAAGTGTTTCTATCAGATAATTGTACTCTTCATCTGTGAGGTTCTTCCTGATGGAAGCAGGTAAAACATCAGAGAGATATTCTTCGTAATCCCTGGCGGTTTGCAGGTCCCTGTTTTTAGTGGCTTCCCTTTTTATACCCAGCAGGCTGTCTTTTTGCTTCTCTCTGCCTTCGATTCTGGTATCCAGTAAAATCAGGTCTACAAGGTTGCCATAGTTGATCTTTCTGTAGACCCTGTTAGGTGCTGATGACCGCTCTCTGATGGGCATCCACTCAAAGTAGGCCTGGTAGGCATTGTTTTTTCGGGTTTCCCAGTCACCTTCTTCTTCCTGGTGGTTTTCTGCGCCACCCACCCAGGCATTATTAGCAAACTCGTGATCGTCCCAAATGGTGATGAAGGGCAGTTGTTTATGGACCTTTCTGAGCTGAGGGTCCAGGCGGTAGTATGAATACCTGATCCTGTAGTCCATCAGGGTTACAATTTCATTATCGGGCATATGCCCTCTGCCTAACTCATCCTGACCAAAGCCACCGGTTTCATACTCATAGATGTAGTCGCCAAGGTGAATTACCGCATCAATGTCATTGCGCTCAGAGATACGTTCGTAGGCATTGAAATAGCCATCCTGGTAATTAGAGCAGGAGACTACTGCAAAGCGCAACTGATCTGCATTGCCGGAAGGCGCAGTACGTGTGCGGCCTACGGTTGAGTTGGCTCCCAGAGCGGTGAAATAGTAGTAATAGGTGGTAGCCGGTGCCAGCCCGGAAACGTCCACCTTCACGGTGTAGTCCCTGGACACATCTGTGGTTACTGATCCGGAACCCACGATGTCTGTCATGCCGGGTGTTGAAGACACGAGCCAGTTTACTGTAACCGGACCCTCCTCATCAGGGGTCACACGCGTCCAGATGATCACCCGGTCCTGTAGTGGATCGCCTGATGCCACTCCGTGATAGAACGGTTTCAGGGCTGGATCAAGGTAGTCCTCGATACCGGTAGCTGATTGGCGTGTAATGGGGATCAACTTGCTTCCTGACTGGGCATAAAGGCCTGCCGCAAAAAGGGCAAGCCAGAAGATTAATAGAATTTTTTTCATGGTTTTAGGTTTGTTTGAAAATTCGTTTACACCATGAAAGTAGAGGTTAGCGAGTAACTCTATTGCAAGCCTATGTTTTGTTTAAATGAAGGAATTGTGAACAGAATGGGAGGGATTGATGGTGAGTGGATTTGGTTTTTTTAGGGGTATTGACTTACGGTTATAGGGGCTAGTTTACAATTTAACTTTTGCTTTTATTGGCCGTGTCACAAACACTAGAGTTCATTTAAAAGTCAGCAGTCACCCTACGGAAGACTACTGACAGGAAAGTGCTTTCTAAAACTAGCTAATCGAGCGGACACTCTATTTCATGATAGGTCTTAGGATCGCTGCGCTAAACCTAAGACCAGGTTAGGATGCTCTATTTTATTTGGGGCTTAGAATTGTTGCGCTAAACTTATAGCTTTTATCGAGCAACTCCCGAATCCTCACCCTCTACGAAAACTGTATCAACAGGGTGTATGCAAGCGCCTCCAAATGTAACGGCAAAATCGGGGGCATCTGGCTGGGGTGGCTGCTCTTGATGATAAATGCCGCGGACATGTACTAGTTTCCCTTCATACTTCTTCATTTCTTCTGCAGATCTTTTGGATTGCTCATGCCAAAATGCACCAAGGAAAGGCCCATCTTCCTCTTCACCTTCCATCACTATTCTAACCAAAACATTTCCTCCGGCAGCCTTTTTATTGGGGTACGGGTTATATAGCTGGTACTTGCCCACAATCTCTACTTTCTGTCCATCCTTCTGCTCAAGTTCCTTGATCGTGGTATATGTTTTACTTTCCATGTTCTGTGTATTTATATTACAACCTGATAATAGGATGATAAGAAAAATTACCTGTAGCCTACTCAAGGATTGATATATCAAACTCAATGTCATAGCAATTGTTTATGAAATTTGTTCCTTATACTCCTACCTACTGAGTTGAGGCAGCCATAGTTGTGTTGTTTTTTCCTGCCTCGCCCACACTTCCTTCGTTTTTCTCATGAAAGGTCTGCCCTTTTTTGGAAGCAGGTCCATAAGTCTCAAAATACCAGTCCTCATCCTTTGTATCGTAGGTAGTGCCACTTTTCGCAAAATTTTCCAAGGTGATCCTATCGTGGCCGGCCACCATGATCACTCCGCCCCAATGAAAATTAAAGCCTTTCGTTGTAGATTTATCGTCTCTTCTCGAAACAAAAGCCTCCCCTACACCAGGGGCTGCATATTTATTGATACCATATTTTTTATCAAACGCCTCTCTGGCCTTATCACTCTTTTTGAGGTAAGCCTTTCTAGCCTCATCCGGAGTACTCCCCAAGCCTGCCTTTACCAGAATTTCATCCCTGAATACCGCAGGGTTTTTACTGCGTGAGGTTTTCCCCTTACCTCCCGTTGACTTATTGTACAGACCATAAGGGGAGGTGTCAGTGCCTGTCTTCCCCATGACTTCCCGGGAAGACCGACCGCAATCTGCCCAAAAATTCTGGGTTCCGGAGACCGAGTCCGACGCCTTAATTTTTGGTTTGACGTTGTGCAAGGTTTTAATAGTTCCTCCTTCCGGCGGGGTACCTTTAATCGTCTTTGTACCGGCTGATATCTCAATGCCCGAGCCTTTAGCCTTTAAAATATTATTGGACCTATCAATCAAGCTTTTGTGGGCATAGGCCTCGTGTGAATAATCATTGCTGGTTACCGCCATACCATTGTCACTCACCCTTGCGCTGGATCCCAGGTTCCATTCTCCGCTCTTTTGTTTGCTTTTGGGGATATCAGTATACCTTTGGACAATATTGCTTCCCTTACTGTTTGCACTTTGGGTAAACGTACCCACTGACTTGCCACTTGCAGCCTTGTTGCCCATCACATCTGCCTCCCGCTCTAACTGAGGGTCATCGTTCACCATCACGCCTTTGGCCTGGACGGTAGGACTAACCCTACCCTGCTTCTGTTGTACTACATGTGTTAATTCATGCCCAATCAACTCTAGTCCCGACTTGCTGTCCGGATTAAACTGTCCCGGAGCAAAATGCACATCAGTACCTTGCGTATAGGCTAATGCACCAAGATCAGAAGCCTTGGACGAATTTTGATGAACTTTCACATCAGAAAAACTCTGTCCAAATGATCTTTCCATGGGAGTTTTGATGTTATCAGGCAAATTCCCTGTAGTGATGGGGTTGGCATTAACATCAGAGGTGGCTCCTGCTTTTCTTTGCACACTGTGATCATCATCCTTCTCCTCATCTCCTGTTTTCTGTTGAACAGGGTGAGCCGATGAATTAAAAGCAGCCGTCCCTCCCACATTCCACTGCCTGGAATCAGGAAAATGGTTATCCTTATTCCGGTTATCCTGATTAAGTTTTGAAGTTTGCCCAAACTGTTGGTTCTGCGAAAGGTTATCTCTCATATCGAATACTTGGAAACGAATATAACATATGAATTATGACATAAAAGTTTTTTGGCCATTAAAATACAATGCACCTCCTCGATAAATTCCTCTTCAAACATTTTCTGCTGGCATTTTAAACTCCCGAGGGTATACACCCCCTTTCTCTAGCCGAAAAACTAATCTGCAATTGAGTTTAAAGGTAGCCCGGCCCTAGTTATGTTGTCAATACCCAACCTTGGGTATTTTAAATGAAAATCAGCAGAATTTCACTTTCATTGGCCGTGTCACAGACGTGGATTGGTTTGGGAACAAAAGCAATTGAATGATCAAGATTTAGAATTTTACTTCTGTCCGTAGTCATTGTCTACTAAGGAAGCTTTTTATGTGGGCTAATTTGAGGAACTCTGTTCTTTCACTTTGACCGGAACACATAAAAAAACTATTCTCAAGTAATTATCAGCCCGACGCAACCGTTTTATATAAAATTTTGTTTATTTTGAAGTACAAAGTTTTTTAATATGAAAATTGTTGAGCCATTATCTTTAACGATTGCCAAAACTCTTGCAGACTTGCTGGAGGATAGCGTTTCAAGCATAAGCCTGGATGTACTGGCCTATAAACTTAATGCAGCGTCGGGAGATGTACGGAAGGTGGTTGAAAACTTTTCCCAGAAAGGACTGGTTCGGTTAGTGGACAATCAAATTTACCTTACCGAAGAAGGCCAGTCTAAAGTGGCATAGTCATCTTCCCATGATATTCGAAAACCCTTATCTACCTTACCTACTTACCTTTATTGCCGCCTACCCCATCTCAATGCTTGAGTATGGGCACCGCAAGTTTAGAAAAAATTACCTGCTCTTATTTAAAATATCCATTCCCTTTCACCTGTATGGTATAGCACATGGACTGCTGGCGACATTCATTTATTGGGTGCTATTCAAAAAGAATTTACTTCCTGAGGGAGATGTGGCAGCTATACTTAACCCGCTGACCATCGGCTTAGGGATAAAAGGTATTACCAACCTCAACTTTTACAATATTGTATCTTCCAAAGGTAAGGAGCAGCCTGATGAAAAGGTTCAGATCATACCTGTCGGCCCAAAACTGGTGATGGATTCTATCGAAAAGTATTGTGAAACTTTGATTGAGGATAATCATGACCACTACCTCGATGCCTATATTCACAAGTCTATTGAATCATTAAAGCAAATCCCTTCTGCCACCATTAGCCAGGAAATTCAGAAATATCTGCCGCATAGCCTGCCTAAAATTGTGAGGGAAACCTTTATGGAAGAGGTGAGGCAAAGCATCGGGGATAATAAGGGTGACTTATATTTTGCCATGAGGCTCTTTGCCAATCAATATGGTCTTAACCGCTATAAAAAGTTTGTGACCCACATTACCAGAAAAAGGTAATGAGGAGCAGGGCAGAAATTTGGCGATCCGATCAAAAACCATTAACCTCGTGTTACTGAAGTTTCTCTGCACCAGCCCCTCATTTAGATTCTCAATGCTCCTGAACTAAGCCTTCACTAACGCATGTTAAAGGCCAGAAAAACCTGGGCGACAGAGTTTTTAGCATCACCTATCAGGTTTTCCGCTTCATCACTGTCGGCAATTTTGTTCAGTCCGTAGTTATACCTCAGCCCGATACTAATGGGGTTAAAGTTCAGGGCCAGACCACCGGCAAGTCCGTAGTCCCACTTCTTGTAGTCATCGCGGTCAAGCTCTTCATATCCATCGCCAAAGTCTCCCTCCGTGGAAGTGCTTACACCCACGAGGTAGCCAAAGTATGGTCCGAAGTGAATATCGGCATCATCACCTAACTTAAATGTAGCCAATACGGGGATATCAAGATATCCGAGGTTAAATTTATTCTCTCCTTCAAAGCCAAGTACATCATACTCTGCTTTTGCTCCTTTGGTGGAATAATTAAGCTCAGGCTGAATTCCAAACGCAGGGGTAATCATGAGTTGTGTGTAAATACCAGCGTGAAAGCCTGTTCTTACATTCTCATCTTCCACATCATCTATATAAAGGTTACTTAAATTCAAACCTCCTTTTATACCTCCGCGTGGAGTCTGGGCCTGCGCAAACGATAAGCCTGCTAAAACCAGTGCCATTGAAAGTATTGTAATTTTAAATTGGTTCATAGTTATTAATATTTGATTTCCGGAAAAACTCAATGAAACAACTATGCCATATCTCCAAGACTTATTCGTAATCAGCAATTAGCCGTATTTTTATCATCTCGGAGCAAAATATGTTTTGAAAAATGAGTAAACGTTTACCCATGATGTGGGTCTAATCTACAGCTTCAACCTGAAAGTTTTTTCCACATCACCACCAGCCACACGGCACCTGCAACGCTGACCACACTCAGTACCATGGCAGGCATGATGTTCTGGTAGATCCAATACCCAGAGGCAAAGAGGGCACAGAATACGGTAATACTTCCTATGAACACACTCAGTATTTGCAAGCTCAGATTATGCTTCACCTCGGGAATGCTGATGTTGTCACTTTTGGCTTTTTTCACTACCGACTCCCAGCCGGGGCCTGCAGGTCTGACTTTCAAATAAAATTCCCTCAATTTCTCCTTGCTGGTAGGCCGGGTCATCAGCGTGGCGATAAGCCATATTATAGTAGTAATGATGATCCCGAGTAGCAGGCGGTAATGATTAGGAATAGGTTCAAATCCCAGCCCTTCATGGATGAACTCAAAATATATGGCGATGAAAAATGATGCCACCATACCGGCCAGCTCCGTGTAGGCATTGATCCTCCACCAGAACCAGCGCAAGATAAAGATCAACCCTGTACCTGCACCGATGGTGAGAAGTATCCTGAAAGCCTGAATGGCGTTTTCCAGATATAAAGCCAGAATTGCGGCAAAAACCATAAGCAAAACCGTGGAAAGCCGCCCCAGATTTACCATTTCTTTATCCGATGCTTCGGGATTGATAAACCTCCTGTACACATCATTGACCACGTAAGAAGAGCCCCAGTTTAGGTGCGTGGAAATAGTTGACATAAAGGCTGCAATCAATGAAGCGATAACCACACCTAACAGGCCGTGTGGCAAATAGGTAAGCATAGCCGGATAGGCCAGGTCATGCTGCACAATGCCCGGCTCAAGGTGAGGGAAGGCAGCCTGAATGGATTCCAGCGTAGGAAATACCACTATAGAGGCCAGAGCGATGATGATCCACGGCCAGGGTCGCAGGGCATAGTGTGCGATATTGAAGAATAAAGTTGCCCCGATCGCATGCTGCTCATTTTTGGCAGACAGCATTCTTTGTGCGATATATCCACCTCCTCCCGGTTCAGCACCGGGATACCATACGCTCCACCACTGCACAGCAAGCGGTATGATAAACAAGGGGATCAGGGTTTCAGTATCATTAAAATCTGGGAGGATATTCAGCTTGGGGATTACTGCCTCGTGGGAGAGCATATTGGCCATACCGCCTACTTCAGGCAGGTTTACAATAACGTACGATGCCCACACAGAGCCGATCATAGCAATGATAAACTGTACAAAGTCGGTGATCAGAACCCCTTTAAGCCCACCCAAAGAACTGTAAATCACCGTAACCACGGAAGCAATCAGCAGGGTCTGGACCGGTGAAAGGTTAAGCAGCACCCCTCCTATCTTGATGGCTGCAAGGCAAACTGTAGCCATGATCATGATGTTGAAAAACACGCCAAGGTAAACGGCACGGAACCCCCGAAGGAAAGCTGCGGCACGACCGCTGTACCTGAGCTCATAAAACTCAAGATCGGTGAGCACTTCGGACCTTCGCCAAAGTTTGGAGTAAACAAATACGGTAAGCATACCGGTGAGCAGAAATGCCCACCACTCCCAGTTGCCGGAAACACCATTCTGACGGACAATGTCAGTGACCAGGTTTGGGGTATCGGCAGAAAATGTGGTAGCCACCATGGATACACCCAATAACCACCAGGGCATGTTCCGCCCCGATAAAAAGAATTCGGATACACTGGAGCCGGCCTGGCGGGCAACTACTATTCCTATTACCAACGAGATTACAAAAAATGCAACTACGGAGATCCAGTCAATGGTTTCTAAAATCATGAATAGGGGATATTAAACTTTGATAATAATATTTCTTTTGTACAAAACCCATGTAGGGACAAACATCAATAAGGTAAAGAGCAGGGCATAAATGAAAGAGGAAAAATAGGCATCACCAAAAATGGAAGTCACCCCACCGTAGAGCCACTCCTGGAGGCTTCGGCCTTCTGATACCGGTATGGCGACCAGTAAGCTGGCCAGCAGCATAGACAGTACATAGACGAAGATGGCATTCATCCCAAAAGCTTTAAAGGGCTCCCAATATTTACTTCGGTGCATTTTTACGTCGAGCAACCAGTACAGGAATGCCAGAAAATGTATGGCTATACCTCCTGTATACAGCACATAGGAGCTGGTCCACAGGCTTTTGTTGATAGGAAACAACAGGCTCCAGAAAAGGGCTGCCACTATCAGCAGGTTTGCTGAAACAAATAGCCTGATGAGCTTCTCTTCCCTGCTCAGATCTGCTCTGCTGATCAATTGACCGGTGAGCATGCCTGTTATTCCTGTAACAATAGCCGGAAGTGTGCTTAATACTCCTTCGGGGTCCCACGTTTTGGTCACTGCCCACATATGCCCTTGCAGGAGCAGCGAATCTACCCATGCCGCAAGGTTGGCACCCTGTTCGAGGCTGCCGGTACTTACTCCCGGTACAGGTATAATAAGGAACATGAGCCAATAAACAACTAAAATAATACCTCCGATTGCTATCTGTGTCCTGCGGTTGGTTTTCAGGAATATAATGGCACAAACGAGGAATACTACGGCGATTCTCTGGAGTACTCCGGGGATTCGCAGTTCATACAGGTCAAAGTATGGGAACGCATTCAGGAAAAGCCCTATGAGAAAGAGGACGATGCTCCTCCTGACCACGTTCAGGATTACTTTCTTATGGTTTTCTGGCTGACTTGCCACACGGCCTAATGAGAGGCAAATGGCAACACCTACTATGAACAGGAAAAATGGAAATACCAGGTCAGTAAGTGTACAGCCATGCCAGGTCGCGTGTAGCAATGGGGGATATACCGCAGACCATGACCCCGGATTGTTGACCACGATCATGGCTGCTATGGTTATTCCCCGGAACACGTCCAAAGAAAGTAATCTGCTACTCTTGCTCAAATGAAGTCCGCTCCTTAAAATTTTTGTCTACAAGTACCAATTTGGCAAACCCGGCCGGCATATGAAAAACGGGAAGATTCATATAGTCAAAATAGCGGTACTGCTGATATACATCGTCCCTGTCATTTACACAAAGGTCAATGCCCATCACCAGCTCATCCTTTGGTGCTTTGCCTATCTCTTTCCAGCTTATGGCCACTTCTACCTGATAGCCCTGGTCTTTATCGGAAGGGTCGTTTACCGTACCCGATACTTTTACTGCGGTTTTGGCATTGCCATTCCAGCCGTTGTTGTACTCACCATTTTTTAAACTTCCACGGTCATCTATGATGGCATTCAACACGTTGACATGGTATGCCAGATCATCATCTTTCCACTCTTTACTTCGGTCAAAGTCTGTATCGAGTAGGAACTCTATACCGTCGTCCATATGCAGGCCTTCTTTGTCCCGTGAATTGGCCAAAGCCTGCAAATTAGAATTATCAACTTTAAAGGCAAAATACAGGTTCTTTTTATCCCATTTGATAGCGAAGTGACAGGTATCGTTCCAGTTCAGGTGTTTGGCAGGAACGAAATAGTTCCAGGTTACATCGTTCCAGTCAGAAAAATCACCGTCTACGGTAACATTGTTTTCTGCCCGGTATGCCGCCAACACACCAGCCTTGCTCTTAACCAATTGCGTGATGGAATTCACCACCTGCAGGTCAGTTCTTCCTCCCTGCTCCCGGCTTTGCTCCAGTTTGGCCAGGGCACTATGATAGCTATTGAGCTGGCTCATGATATCTCCTTCCTGCAAGTCGCCTTCCAGGGCATCCAGGCCGATTTTGGCTATGGCAGACAAGTTGGCGGAAAGATCTTTGATAGACCAGAGTACAGGAGATTTGGCAATCACAGGCGCTAATTTCTCATGGTTTGCACTCCATAACTGAAGCCATACTTTAATTTCTGCTTTGGCTTCGTTATTGCCATTCAGATAGTCTGTTACTGACTGGTTGAATACCCTTGCGTCCGGTGCATCGGCAATGGCCGCATCAGCAAAAAGCACAAACGGAGAATAAGTTTTATATACTGCGCCTCCGGGGTTTCTTCGGTAGCCTTTCAATGGTTCCACCACATTAGAGAGTACTTTCAGGGCTTCTATATCAGCCTGACGTGCAAGGTTTCGCAGTATTACATCGCGGTTCCTGATGTGGGTAAGTCCATGCTCCTCAAGCAAAAAGCTGATCTCTCCCATTCTTTCATACATGCTTTCAACATCCCTTAGCTCAGCCGGTGACCATAACCGCTCTGCAATGGCAGCAGTCCTTGGCCAGATCCGGGAGTCCACCGTGGTAGGTGTTACCAATTCGCTCCACATGGTAGCCTCACCGCCCAGCACATTCTGCTTTTGCTCGTCTGTAAGCGCTGAATTTGCGGGTATGGGATCATTGAGATAGTGCTTGTAGGCAGGCTTCATCAGGTCAATATAGTATCCGTTGGAGAGGATGGTTTTGTAGCCCTGGCTTGCCGCCTTGGCAAGTCCTTCCTGACCTCTCCATGAATGGATGATCGCTGTTTTTGGCAGATCAGGTTGTAAAATTTCGTCCCAACCGACCATTTTTTTATTCTGCTTGTCCAGCACTTTCAATAAGCGTTTATTGAAGTAGGTCTGCAGCTCATGGTTGTCCTTTATGCCATGCTTTTTCATGAACTTCTGAATGTCCTGGTTCTGGTCCCAGTGATGCCCTTCGTTCTCATCTCCACCGATATGAAAATAAGGATCAGGGAACAGGTTGGACATCTCGGCAAAGAGATTGCCAAGCACCTCATAGGTCTTTTCAATTGTCGGGTTGAGGGTTGGATCAAAGATACCTGAGTTCCTTTCTATGGAATACGGGCCGGGCGCACTGGCCAGCTCGGGAAATGCCACCAGCCAGCTTGTGGCATGGCCGGGCACATCAAATTCCGGATAGACTCTGATGCCCAGTTCATCCGCATATCGAATAATCTCCCTGATCTCCTGCTGTGTAAAATATTTACCATCAGAGGCTTTTTCATGAAATTGAGGATAGACTTTACTCTCTACTCTAAATCCCTGATCATCAACTAGGTGCAGATGAAGTACATTCATTTTAACTGCTGCCATGCCGTCAAGATTTCGTTTGATAACGTCCATAGGGTGAAAATGCCGGGCAACATCAATCATCAATCCTCTCCATGGGAAGCGTGGCTGGTCTTTGATTTCAACAGCCGGGAAGTAATATCCATCATCATCAGCTTTAAGCAGTTGAAGAAGTGTTTCCATACCGCGTATAGCTCCTATGTCATTAGCTGCGGAGAGTATGATCTGATTATCACCCACAGTTAATTCGTAAGACTCATCTTCCCCAAACCTGACCTCACCGGGGCGTTGTGTTTTGATTACCAGGCCTGCTCCTTTTTTTGGCTCCGGGGTTACGAATTCCTGCGTAAAGAAAAAGCCTGTTTTCCTGTCCAGCCTCCGCAACATCCGGGTTGCCTGGGCAAACAACCTTTCATGAGCTTTACCCTCATGAGCAATGGTAAAATCTTTATTTAACCTGAACTTACCCTCCCTGATCTCCACACTGGCCGGGTAGGGCATAAGCACCAGGTCATTTTGGGTGACGCTATCTGTGCCCGAGAAACCTAACCCAGAACCCAGACACAGTAACATCACGATTAAACTCCGTTTTATTTTCATCAATCCTTCAGTCTACATTTAAAATTTATACCTCTTAAAGCCTTCTATCGCCTCATACTCCGGCAGGCCGAGCTTGTCGTAAAGCGTTGCCGTAGCATGGTTTCTGTCCTCTGCACGCATCCAGAACTCCCTGGGGTCGGAGCCTGGAAAGAGGGCTGTATCTTTTTGCGACTGGTGCTTAAATATCGCTTTGCGTTTTCTGGTTAGTTCGCCTGGGCTCAGGGGCACTGCCATTTCTATATCGTTGGTATCCCACTCCTGCCATGCACCTCTGTAGAGCCACACCCAGCAGTCTTTCATCCACTCTTCTTCTTTCAGTCTCTCTATGGCCTCAAAAATTGCGGTGAGACAAACGCGGTGCGTACCGTGCGGATCGGAAAGGTCTCCGGCGGCATATACCTGGTGAGGCTTTATTTCTCTCATCAGGTCCATGATGATAGAGATATCTTCTTCACTCAAAGGTTTCTTTTTAACCAAACCGGTTTCGTAGAAAGGCATATCCAGAAAATGTGCCTTGTCATCAGTCAGCCCTACGTATCGGCAGCCGGCTTTGGCCTCACCTCTACGGATCAGGCCTTTGATAGCCTGTACCATTTTACTGTCCACATCGCCTGGCTTTTTATTTTTAATCGTCTCAACGATGTTTTGATAAATGCTTTTTCCGTCCTGATTGCTGATATCATATTCATCATTAAAATCCCGGAAGAAATCTGCAAAACGGATTACATCTTCATCAAAAACAGCAATGTTTCCTGAAGTTTGGTATGCCACGTGCACGTCATGTCCCTGATCTACCAGCCTTATGAAAGTACCTCCCATGGAGATCACATCATCATCGGGGTGAGGGCTAAAGATCAATACACGTTTTTTAGCAGGGTTGGCTCTTTCAGGTCTGTGGGTATCATCTGCATTGGGCTTACCTCCGGGCCAGCCGGTAATGGTATGCTGTAACTCATTAAAGATCTGAATATTGATATTGTAAGCCGGGCCATGCTCTGCTACAAGGTCACTCATACCATGGTCATTATAATCACGGTCAGTGAGCTTGAGTATAGGCTTTTCCAGCTTAAGACCCAGCCATATTACAGCTTTTTTGGCCAGGTAATTGTCCCATTTGCAGGTTTTCACCAGCCAGGGTGTTTTTACGCGGACAAGCTCGGCTGCTGATCCGTCATCAAGTATGAGGGTGGTATTGGGGTGGCTTTGCAGATAGGTTGCGGGTACTGTATCGGTAACTTCGCCTTCTACGGTACGACCGATAATTTTAGCCTTACCCTCTCCCCAGGCCATGAGGATGATTCGCTTTGCATTCATGATCGTGCCTACTCCCATGGTAATAGCCCTTCTGGGCACATTTTCTTCGCCGAAGAAATCGCTGGCAGCATCCAGACGGGTGATGTGGTCAAGGGTGATCAGCCTGGTTTTGGAATTGATATGCGACCCCGGTTCGTTAAAACCTATGTGCCCTGTTCTACCGATTCCAAGGATCTGCAAATCTATTCCTCCCAGGTCTTTGATCATTTGTTCGTATTGCTGACAGAAAGACTCCACAAGCTCATATGGGAGCGTTCCGTCAGGTATATGTATATTTTCTCTGTCAATATCGATATGGTCAAATAAATATTCATTCATGAACCTCACGTAGCTCTGTAATGCATCGGGCTCCATGGGAAAATATTCGTCCAGATTAAAAGTTATGACATTTTTAAAACTTAAACCATCCTCTTTATGCAACCTTACCAGCTCGTTGTACACTGAAGTAGGTGAAGAGCCGGTAGCAAGTCCTAATACACAATGCTCTCCGGCAGCCTGCTTTTTTCTGATCAGCTCAGCTATTTCATGCGCTATCGCTAATGAAGCCTGAGTAGAGTTATCAAAAATCTCCGTATGTATTTTTTCAAACTTTGTTTTTTCTGTTAATCCGACAGGTTGATGTGCCAGATTTCTATGTTCTTCCAGTGTTTTTGCCATTTCTTCTAGTTTTATTAATTTACGATTGCCATCTGATCTTCAAGGTGCTCCCATACCAGTGCCCCTCCTCCCAATACAGCCATTTCATCATCTTTCAGTGCCGAAGGAAGCAGTACAACCGGATCAGGGTATGTGTTATAGAGATATTTTTTGATACTTTCGAGTGTTGGTTCGAGCAACAAGGAGCCTGCATTGGCCACACCTCCTGCAAGAAAAATTGCTTCAGGGTTAAACATAGCCACCATATCGGCAAGCTTATAACCAAGAATATCACCGGTAAACTCCAGTACCAGCGAAGCCATTTTATCTCCGTTAAGAGCTTCCTGACCAATAACTGTAGGAGTTAGCTGACCGGAAGGTATGGACCTTAACGAGGAGTCTTCCTCATATTTGGACAGGAGTTTCATGGCCGTACGTACTATGCCTTTGGCGGAGACGTACGCTTCCAGACAACCTTTTTTACCGCACTGACATTCCCGTCCTCCAATTTTTGCTGAGGTATGCCCCAGCTCACCGGCTACATCATTCTGTCCATGCATTAGAGCTCCTGACATATAAATACCACACCCCAGGCCAGTACCTATAGTGACTGAAAGGAAATTGTTCATATGTTTGGCTGCTCCAAACTCCTTCTCTCCGACGGCAGCCAGGTTGGCATCGTTGGTAACGATTACCGGTATATTAAAATAGTTTTGCAAATAACCACGAAGGTCTACAGGACTTTTCCAAAGCAGATTGACTGCGCCTTCAACAAGCCCTGTAAAGTAGTTGGCTTTTGGTGCTCCTATGCCAATGCCCAAAATTTCTCCCTGCTGCCCAAGGTCAGCCACCAATTGATTGATATTACTACTCAACGCCTCAAGAAAAGCATCTTCATCCGGAAAATCCCGTGTGGAGAACCTCGACTTGGTCAGAATCTGACCATCACGGGTTACTGCTCCCAGTTTAGTACTTGTGCCGCCTACATCTATACCTACTGCTATGGCCATTTGACTTTGTTTTTCTTTGTTTATTTTTTGATCCAGATTCACTCGCCTCCGGGCAAAATTTACCCTACCCAATTTTTGGGTTACACTGAGTGGCTGAATAGAATCTTTACAGATATCTATTCAGCTTACTCAATGCGACAAGGAATATTTTTGATTACCGGGTTATCAGTCTACGTCCCACCACACGCCGGTTGTCATCAAGTCTGGCTTGCCTCCATTTGCTGCTGCCACATTATCGGCATTCAGCGTTAGTTCGGAAGTAGGGTACACCAGCCTGGAAGGCACGCTGCCATCAGTTAAGTTAGACAGGTATTGTGCGCCAACCTGGTCAGGGATCAAATTGGTCCTTCTTACCAGTGCCCATGCTTCATAACCATTGTTGAGCAAGGCCAGCCAACGCTGTCTCCACACTTTTTCAAGATTTTCTTCTGTAGTTCCTGCCAATGCAGCTATTGGTTCTGTTGTTATAAAATTATCCGCATCAGTACCATCAACACCAGCGTAGCTCATATGTGCTTTTATACCTGACTGATAGAGGCTTTCCGCATCTCCGGCAAACCCAAGCAAAGCCGCTTCAGCCTGCAGGAAGTACGACTCTGCTGCAGTGATGATATAAGCAGGTACAGGGTCGTTCTTTTCTTCACCTCTTAGCAGTCCTGTTGGTTTCGATACGTAACCGTATTTGGGAGGTGCTACCAGATTAGGTTCAAGTCCCACATATACTCCCGGTACGCTATCTGTTACCATAGCTATTTGCTCAAGCCTGGGGTCATTGTTGTCTTGCAGGATGTTTACAACCTTATCACTCAATACCCAGCGGGCCTGATTGTATTCAAATGAATACCATACATCTTCGTGCCCACCCATCAACTCGTTAGGATCGCTCAGGAAAAGTCCTTCCTGGGCTCTATGGAAAACCGCTTCGTTACTTTCATCAATTAAAGGATTAGCCAAAGCATCGGTGATCACACCATTTATGAAAGCACCTTCACCGGCGGCCTCAAATGCATCTCTGGAACGCAGTGCCATCCTGAGTCTCAGGGTATTGGCAAATGCTATCCAGTTGGCAGGGCTGCTTTGATAGAGAAAATCACCTGTTGCAAATGAAAGTTCAGATGCTCCCTGTAACACATCCATCTGAGCACCAAGGTCTTCTATGATAGCTTTGTATATATCCTTTTGAGCATCATAGGTTGGTTTGTATGCTACCTCTGATCGAGGTTTGATCACATCAGTATAGGGTATGTCTCCGTACATATCGGTCATTTTCTGATAGAACCATCCTGAGATAATCTTCACTACAGCCACTTCCTCTTTGTCCTCTTCAGGGTCCAAAAGTTCACGAAGGGCATTAAGGTGACCGGCTACTTTTATGTTGGATGATTCCCAAACGTTATCTGTCCAACCCTGGTTATTGGTGTAGGCTGTACCGGGAAACCATGCCATATCTGCAAAGTTGTACACGTAGTGGTGAGCAAACTGAGAGGAATAAATGATATTTCCCCTCCAGGTGATGAACCGTGGCTCACCAAATGCATAGATCTGAACCGTAGCCATCACACGTCTGGGTGATGCAGTATTCGGGTCGATTCCATTAGGGTTTGAATTGATCTCCTCAAAGTTTTTGTCACATGATGTGATCAGGAAAAGTGAGAAGAAGAATACAGCTCCTTTTATGATATTAATATTTAATCGTTTCATAACTTTCTAATTTTTAGGTTCCTCACTTAAAATTCCACTGTTAACTGAAATCCATGACTTCTCGTTGGAGGAAGGCCATAACTATCAATCCCTTGCAGGTTACCACTGCTAAAACTTGATTCGGGATCGATATTGTCTGTTTTCTTATGAAGGATTGCCAGGTTTCTGGCCACATAGCCTATTTTCACTCTGTTGATGAAAGTGTTGCTCAACAGGTTTGAAGGCAAAGTATAGCTTAGTGACAGCTGTCGTAGTTTCACATAGTCAGCATCATAAACCCATGCTTCGGAAATACCACCCAGTCTGCCCCAGTAAACGTTAGGGTCTACACCTCTTGCCGCTACGGTAGGGTCAAGGGTTCCTCCTTCGTTGCCATCTGCATCTACTACAGTTGCGCCTGCAGGCACCATAATACCGTTGCCTCCGGAGTAGTACTCTCTACCCTCAAGTGTTTCCTCAAGTACACCAAGGCTGTGCATGTCATTTTCAGTCAGTGAATAAAGCTGACCACCTGCACGGATGTCGATAAGGAAGCCCAGGTTGAAATTTTTATACGTGAAGCTGTTGTTGATACCTGCCAGGAAGTCGGGGTTGGAGTTACCAATTACACCTACTTCACCGATTACTGGCAATCCATCCTGCCCATAAACTATGTTGCCATTGTCATCGCGGGTATAGGTAGAACCTACCAGGTCTCCATAAGGCCTGCCAGTGCTGGCAAACACCTGGATGCGGTTATTGAAATCACCGCCCAAACGCAGGTCTTCCAGATCATACTCCGGCGCCAGGCTCAGCACTTCAGACTCATTTTTAGAGTACGAGATCCTGACATCCCAGGTGAAGTCTCCTTTTTTAATGGGCTGACCGCTCAAAGCAAGCTCAATACCTTTATTCTGGATTTCACCACTGTTAACCACTACAGTCTCACTTCCGGTGGTTTTGGAAATACCCACATTAAAGATCTGATCTTTGGATTTAGAGTTGTAATAAGTCAGGTCAAGACGTAACCTGTTGTTAAGGAAGCCGAGCTCTGTACCAAATTCCACGGAAGTGGTTTGCTCAGGCTTCAGGTTCGGGTTTTTCAGGGAAATACCATACTGGCTGCCTTCATATGGAGTAGAGCTGCTTTCATTTCCATAATAAAGGAATACTTCTCCATTGTAAGTGTCCTGGGAAATGATGTAGGCATTGTACAGGTTGTACGGCGTGGTACCATTACCTACCTGTGCCCAACCTGCTCTCAGCTTCGCAAAAGAAAGGAAACCCCCATCAAGGTTCAACATGTCGCTAAGTATGGCCGTGGCGGTAACAGATGGGTAAAAGAATGAGTTATTATCAGAAGGAAGCGTTGAAGACCAGTCGTTACGGCCGGTAGCTTCGATAAATACCACATCCTTGAACCCAAGCTGAAGTGAACCAAAAACAGAGTTTACTTTTTCATCGCTCTTGAGGGTGCTTCCCACTTTGTTCTCAAAGTTGTTGATCGACTTTAAGCCGGGTGCCACCTGGTCGTTGGCGATGATAAATGTGCGGTCACCAAAAATACGGTTCTGGCTCACGCCTATGTTTGCCCCCAATGAGAACTGCTCACTAAGGTCTTTGCTTATGTTTATGATCGCATCGTAAGTACGTCTGGTTTGTTTTGAGTTCTGCACCGTCATGGTACCATCATAAGCCTGTGGGTTCGCACCGATAGGGCTGATATCCTCTACATCAAAGACCGAGTAGTCCTGAGAAGCTCTTAGCTGTAAGTTAAGCCAATCAGTAAAATCATATTTCAGCGTAATAAGCCCAAGGTAATGGTCACGGGTATCCATGTTCAGCTCCCTGTCTGCCAGGTAGAACGGGTTGATACCGTAACCCCAGTTGTTGGACTCGTAGGCTCCGGGAAGACCCGGAATTGGCGATGCAGCATACTTTTCTGCCACATCGGCACTGATACTTCTTGGCTTGAGCAAAAACCCCTGCATAGGGTTGAACCTGGACTCACCAAACTCAAGGCGGTTAATTGCGTCGGTTTTGGTGTAAGTCACCTTGCTGTCTACATAGAGCTTGTCGGTGATGTTTGATCCCAGTCTCAGGTTAAATGAATTTCTTTTGAATTCAGAGCCGGGGTTAATGCCTTTATTGTCCAGGTTGGTGTAGCCAAGTCTGAAAGTTGCTTTGTCATTTCCTCCACTTATGGCCACAGAGTTGGTAGCCGTGACTCCGGTGCGGAAAAAGTTATCGAAATCATCTCCGGCTGCGGCGTAAGGAACCGTACCTTCGCCGTCAAACCTGGGTACCTGAATTGAGGGGTTGATCGCCGGCCCCCAGCTTCCTACGGCGTCGATATCATGGACGGCCTGTTGCTGGGCACCATCATAGCGACCCTGGCCATACTCATTCTGAAAGTCAGGATCGATCAGCGGACTTTCGAAAGTCAGGTTTGAGTTCAGTGTTACGCCTATTCCTTTTCTGCTGATCCCTCTTTTGGTAGTGATCAGGATTACACCATTTGCACCCCGGGAACCATACAGGGCAGCGGCATTCGGCCCTCTAAGTACAGAGATAGACTCTATATCTTCAGGGTTGATGTCCTGAATTGGAGAACCATAATCTTTGTTACCAGAGAAGTCGGCTCCTTCGCCTTCGCCACTGTTGAGCACCGGCACACCATCTACTACGAACAGCGCCTGGTTATCGCCAAGTAGTGATGAGTTACCACGGATAACCACACGGGTAGATGACCCGGGACCTCCATTGGTCTGTGAGATCTGCAAACCGGGCACTTTACCCGAAAGAGAGTTAACGAAGTTTACTTCCTTAGCCTGGTTAAGCTCCTCTCCTTCTACTTCTGAGACTGCATATCCCAGTGATTTCTGTTCACGTTCGATACCCAGAGCGGTAACCACAACTTCTCCAAGCTGGGTAACGTCCTGCGCAAGTGTAACATCGACCACCGAGCGATTGCCTATATTAACTTCCACGGTTTTATAACCAATGAAAGAAAATATCAACTCGGAATTTTCTTCCGGAACTTCAAGGCTGTACGCCCCGTTTACGTCACTTGTGGTACCAATGCTGGTACCTTTCACGATGATATTCACTCCTGGTAGCGGAGAGTTTTCTGCTTCATCGACGATCTTACCGGAGACCTGTCGCTGAGCCATTACGTTTAATGTAAGCAGCGGCACCAGTAAGCCAATTAGTAAAAACTTTTTCATAAATATTAGGGGTTGATTCTGAACCTCAATTTGACACCGAATCGACGAAAAATAAAGTTTAAGACCCTTTATTAGCTGAATGGCAGTAGTTTATAGCTGTTTGGTAGTAATTGGTATACGGAGAGAAATGCTGCCTGCAGGCTATCGGCAAAGGCGTGGGATTAATACCGAAAAAATTAGTATGTTTATTTATAAGACATCACAAAAGTACTGAAACTGATGGAGGCATTTACCATATCATCGAGCGAAAAGGAGGGCACTGCGGACATAAAGAAGGCTGTGATCAGGTTTGTAAAAAAGCCTTTGGTATACCACCTGGTTTTCTGGATCGGATATTTCCTGTTCAATACTTTACGATGGGGAAGCTACTTCGATGATTATTGGTATTCGCTACGTTCAAACCTGGTCGAGTTTCCCATTCACATCATACTTGTATATATTAACCTTTACTACCTGCTGCCACGGTACATCCCCAACAGGCTTCCTAAATACCTTGTATTACTATTCTTTGCCATATTGGTAATGTCACTGGTGCGTATAGTACTCAATTACCAGTTTGTGACTACGGAGGTGTGGCGCGAGTCGGTGATCAAGGAGCAATCACTGTTTGGCTTTAATTACATTATCGCTGTTTTTATCGGGGAGCTGTATGTGGTAGGGCTCACCACCGCCATAAAGCTTATCATTGACTGGGTGAGGACCCAAAGACGGGCCAGGGAACTTGAACGAAGAAATCATGAAACGGAGCTTTCATTCCTCAGGTCGCAGGTACAGCCGCATTTCTTTTTCAACACTTTAAACAACCTTTATTCACTTACACTGGATAAGTCAGACAAAGCACCGGAAACGGTATTGAAGCTTTCTGACCTGATGAGTTATGTTATTTATAAAGGTAAAAATAATAAGGTCAGCCTTCCCGAAGAGGTCACTCACATCCAGAATTACATCGATCTCGAACGGCTGAGATATGGCGATAACCTGATCGCTGAGATAAATATATCGGGAAACATCCAGGGTAAGTTTATTCCGCCACTTATTCTTATGCCTTTTGTGGAAAACAGCTTTAAGCATGGGGCAAATTATAAAAATGGCGCCATACCCATAAGCATTAACCTTAGCCTTAATGGCAATGTGCTTTATTTTAAAGTAAAAAACAGCAAAGGCAGAAGCAAATCGAGCCATGAGCAAAGTAGCAATTCGGGTATTGGCATTCAAAACACCCTGAGAAGATTGGAATTACTATATGATAAAAACTTCAATCTTGATATCATTGAGGACGAGCGAACTTACCAGATTTCACTAAAAATAACACTTGATGAAGATTAAATGCCTTATAGTGGATGACGAGCCTCTGGGTATCAATGTGATAAAAAGGCACCTGAAAGGCTTTGATGATTTTGAAATTGTAGCCTGCTGTAATGATGCCATGGAGGCTTTCCAGGTATTGAAGAGCAATAGCAAGATCCACCTCATGTTTCTTGATATCAACATGCCTGAGCTGAGTGGCATAGACTTCATCAAGAGCCTTGACACCAAACCGCTGGTAGTGATCACTACGGCTTACCGTGAATATGCGGTGGAGAGTTTCGAACTTGACGTATTTGATTACCTGGTAAAACCCATTGCTCTCTCACGCTTTGTGAAGACAATAGATAAAGTCACTGAGTATTATCGCGCCCTCAATCCTTCGAAAGGCAGGGTACAGGAAGAAAACGACTTCATATTTTTAAAAGTCGACAAGAAGATCGTCAAGGTGTTCTTTTCGGAGATTCTCTATATTGAGAGCCTCAAAGACTACGTGAGGGTTGTCACCCAGTATGAAAACCTGATCACTCACCACAACCTGCGGAGTATTACTAAAGCACTCCCTGCCAATAAATTTTTACGTATCCACCGCTCTTATACTGTAGCTATGGATAAGATCAGATCGCTCGAAGGCAACAATGTGGAGGTGCAGGATAAAAAGCTACCTATTGGCAGAAATTATCAGAAAAAAATCAAGAAGAAAATACTTAATGAGGGGAATTATTGACCGTTCATATTATTCATTCATCTATCACTTCTACAGATAATCTAAAACTCATATATTAGGGCTCCCCTTAGAAACAATTCATTTCTAAATTTGTAGTTATCAGAAGGAAACAGTCTATTTTGATGAGAAATATTTTAATTCTGTTTATGCTTGGCGGCTTCCATTTGGCTAGTGGGCAAACCACGCCTTACTTCGTATTTCCGGACGATTTTGCCTGGAACGTGATCGAAGAGGGTGATACCCTGGCTTTTGATCTGGCAATAGAACCGGGAGGCACAAAGAGCTATCTCTATTCTATCTATGGAGATCGCGGGCTGTCATTGCATTTTGATTCGCTCGGCAGCTTCTTCTGGTCTCCGCCCTATGACCTTGTGGACAGGGTGCGTGAAAAGGAAGAGTTCAGTGTGATCTTCGAGGCTGTATCCAAAGACGGTAAGAAAATAAGGAAGGAAGTGCCATTTACCGTTCTTCACAAAAACAGGCCTCCGGTTGTAGATGAGTTGCCCGTTTTCTATGTAAAGCAATATGCTGTTAATGAATTCAACCTTAACCAACTCAACCAAATCAAAGATCCTGATGAAGACCCTATTGTGTTTAAGCCGATATTATCTGAAATGCCTGAGGGAGCGGAACTGACAGAGCTGGGTACATTCAGCTGGAAGCCATCGAGGAACCAGTTCAGGGCTTTGCGGCAAAAACCTTTAAGAGTACATTTTATTGTGCAGGACCAACCTGAGAAATCCGAGGTTACAGGTACATTGGTAATTGCTCCCACACAGCTGGACCTTCCCCCTGAAATTTCCATGGTGCCCAATGATACACTTATTACTATTGATGAAGATGAAGTACTAAACCTGAATTTCTATGTTTCTGACCCGAACGGTGATGATAATATCAAAGATGTAGGCTTTGTCTCTAACGATATGCGTGTACCTAAAACTTCGCTCAAACGAAATACCACAACTCAATGGGAATTTACCTGGGTCCCAAACTATGATTTTGTAGGGGAAGCAGAAAACAGCAGCATCGTAGAGCTGATCTTTTATGTAATCGACGAGTCAAATAAAAGAGCAGAAAGGGCACTGAATGTCAAAGTAATGGATACGGAGAACCTGGAGCAAAAAGATCAGAGGCTATACAGCAAATACAGGAGTATGCTCTTACAAACTATGGACCTCATTGATCAGCTGGATGAAAACCAGAAAAGGCTAAACAAGCAACTGAGGCAGGCAAAGAAAGGGAAAAGGAAACGATCTATATTAAATGCCTCGCTTGGTGCCATTACCGGGGTGTCTCCTGTATTTATGGAGGATGACAGCAAAGACTATGTTACAGGTGTTGGAGGCACCGCTGTAATGACCCTTGGTACGCTGGAAGCTACAGAGGTATTGGGACGTTCCAAAGATGATATCATGGACAAGCTCAAGCTGAATATCGACATCAGGAACCAGTTACAGGCAGAGGGTGACCAATTCGCACGACAATACGCACTTAAATCACAGCGCAGAGACAAGAATTTTTATGTCGATATTGATAAGTTAAAAGCACAGCTCAATAACAAGAAAATGATATTGCTGGAACTGGACGCCGGGTGGGAAAATCCAAATAAACCTACGGACAAAAATATCCGCAAGAAGTTTCCTGACTTTAACAACGAGGGTTTTGAGGAATAGAGATTAAGGGGCAAATCCAAATCATTGGCAGGAACACAACTTTTCGATATTACTATTAGGCTACAAAATACTCAAAGTTGAAACTTTTATTTTTTATTGGGGTTACTAAAATAACATAAACCTGATATAGATCAGAAACATTGTAGTTGAACCCCTAAACATACTTATAATGAGCCTTTTGAGTATTTTTGAGTCAGATAAAGATGGTCGAAGGAAAAGCCATATTAAAAACCTGATCACTGTAGCTATGGCAGATGGTCATCTGGCTGATGAAGAATGGGCACTGCTCTCCCGCGTGGCACATCATTTAGGCATGAGCAGCGAAGCAATTCAAAATATTAAAAATAATCCGGAAGAAGTAAAATTTATAGCTCCTAAAAAATACGAAGAAAAGCTTCAGCAAGTGACTGACCTTGTGGCCGTAATGATGGTCGACGGTGATGTGGACAAAAAGGAGCTGGAGTTATGCAAAAAAATAGCACTGAAACTTGACCTTCTACCCCGTGTGATCAGCGATATGATCGATAATGCTTATAACGAAATCAAGGCTGGCTAAAATTCCAAAGCCAGCTTACCTGTCAAATTCATTTTTCTAATACAAAGCTTAAAGTTATATTGCTTCATGACCGAAGCAATAACTTTAAAAACCAATGATAAGCTCCGGTTGCAGGGACAGTTATGGTATCCTGCAACAAAACCAAACGGTGTAATATGCCTTGTTCACGGATTTGGAGAACACATTCTTCGATACAACCATGTTGCTCAGGCTTTTAACGCAGCAGGTTATGCCTTTGCCGGCATCGACCTGCGAGGCCATGGAAAGTCCGGAGGCAAGCGGGGCCATACCCCTTCCTATGATTACTTACTAAGTGATCTTCAGCTATTTGTTGATACCATTAAAGAGAAATTTACCAATCTTCCGCTATTCCTTTATGGACATAGTATGGGTGGTAATATAGCTGTCAACCTGCTGCTTAGGAGTAATAGCCAGCCGTTTGAAGCAGCGGTGATTACTTCCCCCTGGCTCAGGCTCAGGTTTGATCCCCCAAAAATAAAGGTAGCCATGGGCAGGCTGGTACGCAAGATCTACCCCGGATATTCCGAACACAACGAGTTAAATCCTGATCACCTGTCTCGGGATACAGCCGTGGGCAAGGCCTATGAGGAAGACCCGCTTGTAAACCATAAAATAACCACAGAAACCTATTTCTCGATAGTAGAAGCCGGAGAATGGGCGCTCCAAAATGCAACTCCAATACCCATCCCAGTGTTAATTATGCATGGTTCGGATGATCCTATTACCTCGCCGGAAGCTTCTGAAAAGTTTGCCGGAAAAATGAATGCAGAGTTCAGGCTCTGGAAAGGTATGTATCATGAAACTCATAATGAAATAGGGAAAGAAGAGGTAATCGATACTATTGTGCAATGGACTAAAGGCCGCTCACTATGAAAGTAGGTATACTGATATTCAACGAAGTTGAGGTTCTTGATTTTGCGGGCCCTTTTGAAGTTTTTTCACTGGCCGAGGCCCTGGACAGGACAAAGATATTTGATGTAAAACTTGTAGGACAAACATTGCAAACCATAAAAGCCCGTAATGGTATGCAAGTGGTGCCCGATTGCAGTTTTGAGGATCATCCGCGGTTTGATATCATTATCATTTCAGGAGGCTATGGAGCCGAAGAGATCGAAATCAACAACCCGGTAATGATCGAATGGATCTCAAAACAATACAGTAATGTTAAAATTATGGCTTCAGTTTGTACGGGAGCATTTTTGCTGGCCAAGGCCGGCTTGCTTCAAAACAGAAAAGCTACCACTCACTGGATGGATCTCGATCGGCTGGAAAATGATTTTGAAAATATCGAAGTGATCAGAGGCGTTAAATATGTGGACCAGGGTAAGGTGATAACGTCGGGGGGTATATCTGCTGGAATTAATATGTCTTTTTATCTTATCAAAAAGCTGGCAGGTGCTGATATTGCCAACAATACAGCCAGGAGAATGGAGTATGACATTATTATTTAACAAATATGGAGATGCAAACACCAGTAATAGAATCTGAAAAAATAGCGCTGATCGGCACTGTTGAAACCGATCTGGATTTTGTCACTGCTCTTGAAACTCACCCTCAAAACAGGAGCTATGTAATGATCTATACTAAGGAGCAGCATCTTGAGGTAATTGCAAGTGCTAATGAGCAGCACCTGATTATCATAGAAAAGGGAACTAATGAAAAAGTCGGATTTGTTATACTGGGAGGACTAAACAACCAACATAATTCCCTCGAACTCAGACGTATAATAATTGACAAAAAGGGTAAAGGACTGGGAAAAGAGACATTGCAACTGATCAAAAAATACTGTTTCGAAATACTTCAGATGAACAGGCTTTGGCTGGATGTTGTGGATGACAATCAGAAGGCCATTTACATCTACGCATCGGCCGGATTTAAAAATGAAGGACTTCTCAGGGAAGCCGTTATTTTTGATGACAAGTATAAGAATCTGAAAATCATGGCAATACTAAAAAGCGAATATTCGACAGAATAAAAAGATGGCTCAAATTTTGTCTTGGTCAGGTTACAATCAGAGAACTTATTGAATCCATACTGAATTTACAAAACTATTAACAAGCTTATAACCAACTCAATATGAAATTGAACAAGCATTTAAAACCTGGTTTAACCAATGCTATATTTATCACCCTATTTTTGTCATCATTCACGCTTTCGTTTGGCCAGACAGTAAATAGCAACTGGCAACAGGAATTGTCGCAATCCCTGGAAGCGTTTATTGGCTGTGAGAGCTCAGGGGGTAACAACCAGTGCTACAAGTATCTCGGGCAATCGGTCAATACTGTTTACAAAGTCAATGACTTTTATTCGAAAGAAAGCGGAAGATATATGTTCCCCAATGAAATTGCCGACTTTGTTAGCAATGGTGGCAAATGGGAAATTATCGGACATGCCTATGACAAAGATGCACTTAATAAGGCCCAGGATTATGCTAACTCAAAAAAAGCAACCATTGCTGTTTACAAGGCAGCCGACGGCCAGGGCCACGTGGCTTTGATCCTGCCCGGCGACCTTCAGGCTTCAGGTTCATGGGGTATAAAAGTGCCCAATTCTGCTTCATTTTTTTTAAGCGACTACCAGAAATCCTATATCGGTAAAGGCCTTTCTTATGCCTTCACTAAAGACATGCTGAAAGATGTAGTGGTTTACGGCAGAAAGTACTAATAAAAAAATTCAACGCCTCTCCTTATTCTATTAAGGCTTTGCGATAAGCTGTATGAATAACGGGAGGTATTTTTTATTCTTTTACCAAAGAAAGCCTCACCATATTTAAAGGTCTGTATATTCTAATGCTTATATTCGGCGGAAATATAAGCTGAATATCATTATGTACCTTTTCATACCCGGTCGCCACCACATACTTACCGATTTCCAATTTAAGTACCTGTACAAACTGGTCAACACTGGCCTCCACGCTGTAAAAGATGTAAATGGCGAAACGCTTCATTACAATGAACCGGTGGAAGCCATCATATTTGCAGTTACCTCTGCCAACCACGCCGGCACCAAACGAAATCCCATTCCCTTTTACCTGCGGGCTATGATGATCCAGGAGTTTTCAAAAGACCTGCCTGTACCCTGCTATGTCTATGGCATTGATGATGTGGGGATACTCGAAAATTTTGCTGCCTACACCCTAAAACAGGTAAAGCACCAAAGGGATCAGGCACTCCAGCTCACCCCTGAAAACACGCTGATCGTCTGCTCCACGCCCGTGATGAACATGTACGAAGCAATAGGCTTCAAAATACTACCCGCCGAACTTCAAGACAGGAAGACCCAGAAATTTCATGCGCCTTTGCCCTGGGATGTTGTAGATCTGATCGTTGCCAATAACACATGGGAATCTGACGATGAAATTATTGATAAGCTGCACATATCCAGCTACAAGCTCTGGAAGAACTACAAACTGGGACAAAAAGTACAGATCATACTCAACGACCCGATCATCGGTGACGATGGGGACATCACAGAATCACGCGACTATGGCAGCTATGTGCGCCAGATGGATGAAATAGCAGAAATAAAGTACAAGGATACTGCTGCTTACATCCAGCCCGGTAAAATTGGTGACATCGGTTGCGCTGTGGGTTCATGGCTAAAGCAGGCCAGTGAAGATCCCAAACTGCGGGAGTCTGATTTCTATGGCATTGAGGTAGCCCGGCAGCTTTTTGACATCTGCAACCAAAGAAAGCATAATGGCGAGTTTGGCAACCCCAATGTGTTCTTTGCCCAAAAGAATGCCGTAACCTCTCTGGTATTTGAAGACAGCTCTATGAACACCATTCACACCTCCTCACTCACCCATGAAATAGAATCATACGGTAGCCGGGCCGACCTGCTCAGCTTTATCAAAAACAGGTACAAAGAACTTGAAATGGGCGGCGTATGGATCAACCGTGATGTAATCGGCCCTGAGGATGGTGACACCATGGTTTATATGCTGCTCAACCAAACCGATGGCCGTAACGACAATTTTGAAAAGGAGTTTGACAACACTACCGACCTCTGCGATTACCTGAATGGACTCTCAACGTTTGCCCGCTTTAAGCGGTTTGCCAAAGATTTCAGAAAACATGAGAACGACCAGATCCCGTACGAAACCAAAACCATAGCCGGGGAAACGTACATCTACCTCAAACTAAAAGATGCCGCCGAATACATGCTCACCAAAGACTACACCGACAACTGGCAAAGCGAAATGCACGAGCGCTTCTGCTTCTGGAGCATCACCGACTGGAAACAAAACCTCGAAGAAGCCGGATTCAGAATAGAAGAAAGCTCAAACGCCTATACCAACCCCTGGATAGCCCAAAACAGGTTTGAAGGCAGGGTGACGTTGTTTACCAAGGAAGATGATAATTTGAAGGAACGGCCTCACCCACCGACTAATGCGTTGATTGTGGCGAGGAAGGTTGGGTAGGTTTTGGAATATTGGGATTAGTTATATCAAGACCTGTGTAGATATACCAAGTAGTGTAGGTTGAGGATATCATACCATTGTACTATATTCAATAATTGAACGGACGCTCAAGAACATAATGGATCCGTAGCGGACACTACGACCAAGGTGGGGTAACTGGCACGGCGTTACCACTACTACACCAATAACTACACCTCCTCTCTCCCCGCCAGAGTATACCTACGATACCCACGGTAACATAACTTCTATGCCCCACCTCGCCTCCATGAGCTGGGACTATGCCGACAGGCTACAAAGCGCCAACCTTGGGGAAGGTGGAACGGCCTACTACACCAATGACGCCGGGGGCAACCGGGCCAGGAAAGTCATTGAAAATGGCAGCATTAAAGAGGAACAGATTAACCAAATCGCTTTCAAGATTAGGCTTGGATGATGGTGGATTATATGATCTTGATATTTTAACTATAATATCCCAATTAATGGGCATTCAAGATGATAAGCTATCTGATACATTTTCAGATATTTACATTCATTTTATAAATGAGGGTGATCAGGTTACTACCTTTGAATTGGAGGGTAAAATTTCTCTCATTGCCACTCAATGCTATGAGATGTTGAAAACCTTAGTGGAAATAGAGATTCTTCTTGGACGTATTTAAAAGTACTACCTTCGTTTATGCTGAGCAGTAATTCACCAAATAAAAGGAAATGGCTCGATTTCAGGAAATAGAAACCGACAGGTTATTTTTACGGCGATTAAAGACCTCTGATTGGGAAATGGTTTCTTATCTCCGGTCAGACGAGGCGGTCAATAAGTTTATAAGCAGGCCAAGTGCCAGGTCAAAGGCAGAAGCACTTGAGTTTATTTCAAAAATTACTGGTGGAAGTAATGGTCAGGAGTCTTATTACTGGGTGCTCACTGAGAAAGGTTCCGATACCATGATAGGCAGCATCTGCCTATGGAACTTATCTGAGGATGGGGCAACTGCTGAAGTGGGGTATGATCTGAGTCCTCAGTTTCAAAATAAGGGCTTCATGAGTGAGTCTATTCGGGCTATTTTAAAGTTCGGATTTAACACGTTAAATCTGGATGCGATAGAAGCCTATACTCATGAAAAAAATGAAAGTTCAGTCAAACTACTTAAGCGAAACCGGTTTATCCTCCTTAAGGATAGAAAAGATGAGCATAACGCAAACAATATAATTTTTAGAATTGAGAAAATTAGCCGGTTATAGTTACCAACACGTCATATTCTACAACCTCAATATATAATTGACAACTTTAGCTATCCGCGTAAACCTATTCAAGTTTCGTAGGTTTTCATTCTCATTACCCACCCTATAAAAATTGATTTACACAAGCAGGAGCGTAATACCCGGCCGCAGGAAGATGTAGACAACAGACAATCAGTAGATTATATCAATTAAATGAATTAAAAATGATAGTCTTGGTTTCAAACCTACTACCAAAACAGGTTGACAACCCCAAACAAATACATCTAAAAAATCTGGCACATAACTTAAAACATTCTATATTAACTAAACCAGGAAGAAATTCACTTTGAATTAAGTATGGAAAGGCGATAATGCTGATTTCATTTACATTTTAAGCATGACACTCTCAACCATTAGAAATACCTTATTTATCTCATTTACTCTTTCCTTTGGAGTGCTCAATGCCCAAAACTGCAACAAGCTCTCCGCGGAGGAATGGACCGAAGTACAGAGCTATGCGAGCAGCATTGTGCCCGTGGTTTTGTATAAGCTGTACCCTGCCCCGGCCAATGATGCCGAAAGAAAAGTAAGGCTGGATTCTCTGAAAACCCGTGATTATACAGCCTATGTGCAACTGGTCAATGGCATCAAAAGCTTTATAGCCAGCACCACGCCGGATCAGCAAACCTGCTTTTACAGTGTGGCGGGTAACGAGGCTGTGCTGGAATGGGTAGGCTACATTTATCGCAATGATGCTCCTGAAACCCAATCGCTTTCCCCGGAATTTCAAAAGGGCTGGGGCATACTGGCCGAGTGGAACCAGGGAGCGCTTAACCCGTTTCAGGATGATGAGGCCTACCTCCTCACCCTCAAAGGGCTGGTGGGCTATACATTTGCCAAAGAGCGATCGGGTGGGCATCTGCGTCTGCTTGCGGGGCCTTCCATGTACTACTCGGGACAGGACACACAATTTTTACTGACAACGCGGGCTGAGATACGCTTAAAGGATCTTCAGGCTGCCCCCGTTTCCCTTGGCGCTATAAAATTCATTGCTGAGGGCAGCAATGACATAAATGGCCTTTGGGTATTCGGGCCTGGTGTGGGTGTTGAACTTCCCAGTTTCGGTGTTCAGTTTTTGCACCTGTGGCACACTGATGCGGTTAACAACCATCTTGAAATCGGGATTTCATATCGATTTATAAACTGATAAAAAATGAGAAGAGTTTTAATTACAAGTGGTGGTGGAGCCAAAGGTGCCTTTACCGTAGGAGCACTGTCTCACATGTTTGACAACAACATCGCCAATTTCGACCTCATCAGCGGTACCAGCACGGGTTCGCTTATTGCTGCTTTTGCTGCGGCCGGGGATATCGACACTTTAAAGGATGTGTACACTAATGTAACCGATAATGATATCATCGCCACAACCAACCTCGTAAGGCAGCTTCAACAAGGCAACCCATATCTGCTGGACAGCTACCCTTTGGTCAAACTGATCAATGAAAAGGTGACGGATGCTGTTTACCAAAAGATCATGGCCGGCAATACTACTTTATGCCTTACTGCCGTAAGCCTGCAAACAGGCATCCCGACTATTTTTGCCACTAAAAACATAACCGTCCCTCCGGGCTATCAGCTCAAGCTCATTCAAAATATCCAGCAACTGAAAAATGCCATGCTCGCCAGCAGCAGCCAGGGAGGCTTTTTGCCACCGGTAAGCATCGACGGACAGCAAATGATAGATGGCGGGCACAGAACGGTGATCCCAACTGCGGCAGCTATAGCCCAAAACCCGGATGAGGTGGTGGTACTCAGCAACAATCCCCGAAATATATTTCCTGGCAATCCCGACTATACCAGTGTTATCGATACCATTCTCAGGGTGATATCAATCTTCATCCAGGGTGTGCGTGAAAATGACTATAAGCTGCTGGATGATTATATAGCCAGAAGCCAGAAGAAGGTTTTCTACATTGAACCTGATACCGACCTGGATGAGCAAAATCCTACCGGCCTGAGGTTCGACAGGTTTTTAATGACCTTGTGGAGAAGTCAGGGTGAGCAAAAGGCCAGACAGATACTGGCTGCAGGTGGTAATCCGGGTGGGGTTTGATGAAGTTTATGGTATTCTGTTGGGGAAAGAACATGGCTGGGGTGCTCCTAGGGGCAAATTTCTAATATTCTGTCAGGGGACAGAACAAGGGGGTAGGGACAGAACATACCTGCTCCCCGTGCTGTTCCCGACAGAACACGCTTGACAAAGCGTCCCCTACTCACAGTAGAAAAACGAACAACCTCTTTTTGTTAACTCAGGTGGAGTACACTGTGGCGTACAGGTATTAATTCCCGATCCTCCTTTAACGGTATGTACATTGTCATCCTTTATGTTGGTGACAAAGCTTTTCACATTTAACGCTTTCAGGTTTAACTTTTTGTTTTTCATAGTTAGGTTGGTTATGGTCAACATTGATTTACTTGATTGAAGAGTTCTTATAGTTCGGATCATAAAACCTGTGGAGTGAGTAAATCGGAAAACAAGCTTACCGGTAAACAAGATAAAACTGCGGTTATTGCTATTTCACCCAGATTTGCCTACTGCTTTTGCCAATTGCTATTAACAACTGTCCTTTCAAACACAGAAGAGAAGTTAGTGTCTTCCCGTAAATTCCTCCTGACCCTATATCTCTGCTTCCTGGGGTGATCCTGATTTACTGATGCCCAACTTTTTCAGCACAAAATTGATCGAACCTACACCCAGATAACCTCCTATAAGGCTGATCACAAAAACACTGAAAGCATTGAGCAGAAAGTCCGGGGCATAATCGATAATATCAAAAACTATAAAAGCCCAGTAGAGCACCATGCCGGTAAACAACCCGGTGAAAATCCTCCATTTCTTGGTTTTATCACCTTCGTGAAAATAAGATATAAACCCACCTACCAGCCCACCGGCTATGCTGGCAATGATGATGAGGATGGGCCACGTAACTACCACCGTATTGTTGTTGGTATACAGGTTACTGGAAACAGCCCGCACCTTTGCCGTACCAATAAAGCTTTTAGGAGCAAACTCCGCTTTGCTTTCAAAGTGGTTGGGTTGAATGGTAAAGCTCTGCGGGGTAACCTCACCTCCACCCTCACTGATCTCAAGGCTGACCTGCCACGGTGTTTTTACCGTTAGCGCGGCACTGTCTTCATCCAGCAGTCTGACCAGTATGTCTGATTTTTCAAGGAAGTGGATCGATGGCGGGCTGCTAATGCATTGTATATAAGTCACAGGTGGTACAAACCGGATTTTAACGGTATTTACTACTTCAATGTCCGGGGTGGCCACAATTTGAAGCTCCACATCTTCCTGATCTTTACTCACCAGCTTCACAATGCCCGGCTCCTCTCCTTTCACAACCAGTTGTTGAGGGTAAACCCGTCCATAACTGGGAATAATATTGAGCCTGACGCCATTAGGGTACATCCCGGCATCATCGAAAAGAAACAGACTCACTTCGGCGCTGTCCTTGCCATTGGCTTTGAAGCTGCGGCTTTGGGCCAGCACCTTTATGAATGACTGATTTTCCGGCTGAAACATGGCCAGCCTTACCTGATATTCGTCGTATTTGTTAATGATCAGGCTGCCAAACCTAGGGGTGACCTTAAGGAACAATGACCCCGAATAAAGCTCGGGGTGTACCGCTTCCAATTCAAATATGCCCTCTTCCTTTAAAATAACCGAGGTTTTCACTATGGACTGACCTTTATTAAAGTGCACAGTTTTAATCCTGGAGTTCTTCTTCACGCTGTTAAAAAGCTCTACGTCCAGCTCTTTGGGGGCACCAGCCGGATCATTATTATCATTGACAAGCCCAATTGAAATGTGGAGGGTGTCCCCTACCTGAGCTATGCGCTTCTGCCTTTGGAGATGTACTACAATTTTGGTAGGTATACGCTTTCTGATGCTCATTAGCGAATCCTGCCTTACTTTGATCTTTTCCGGCAGCACAATTTCCTCTGCTTTTATGGCCTGCTGCTGAACCTGTTGCTGGGTGAGGTTATTATTTTCAATATCGGCTATGATGTGAAATCCTAATGCAGGTTCATTTTCAGAGGTTTTATCACCCGGCTTGCTGGTCATCACCATCTGATTTTGCTCATAATTCATGGTTACGGGCAGGCGCACTTCTTTACTGGAAATAGAATCATCATATTCAAAACGCCCCAGTAAAGTATGGGTAGTGCCTTGCTCCGGGTTTTCCGATTCTTCTACACGCTCTATCTTAAATTTATTTGGCAGCTTTTGGGCAGCCACCTGTGAAGTGCTCTGGAACTGCAACGTATCTACCTTCGACAGGTTCAGGTTGATATATCCTCCGGAAAGTTTTCCTTCCCTGAAATTGAAGCTTCCGTCTTCAACACCTATCACTCCGTAGCTGGCAGAGTCCTTTCCAAACCAGATACCTTCACTGGCTTGTTGATCAATTTTTACGTTTACCTCATCATTTGCTTGTTCAGGGCTGCCACATCCTGCCATCAACATCAATATGATGATAAAAATATGGGTTGGGGCATTGGTTTTCATAGCATAAGCGTATGGTTCTGAATACAAGCTAATGAATTATCCTTTTAATTTAAAATCAATCATTGAGGTAAAATTACATCATGAATAAAATGAGCAATATTTTGTATGGTCAAATTTATTTATGGAGAAATCATACTCAGCCGCAAACAATATCACCTGCTTTTCGTATTTTGCTGGTATGAAACCAGTTAAAACAATTACAAAGACAGAAGCCAGAAACCTTGTTATTGATGCACAGCTCTTCCCTCACAATGGAATAAGTTCGCTCGACGTTATCCGCAAACTCGGCTATGTGCAGATAGACACGCTGGCTGTTGCTGAAAGGTCTCATCACCATATATTTCATACGAGGAATACTGCATACAAACAGGATGAACTGATGCAAATGGTAAGGGAAAAGCAGGTTTTCGAGTACTGGAGCCATGCAGCATCCTTCCTGCCCATGGAGGACTATCGCTACAGCCTGCTAAAAAAGCAGGAATACGCCCGGGGCAAATCTCACTGGTTTCGCCAGAATAAGAAAATGACTTCGTACGTGCTCGACAGAATAAAAGCGGAAGGGCCACTGCAATCTAAGGACTTTAAAGACAGCAATCATACCTCTGGTGCCTGGTACAACTGGAAACCTGCCAAAGTAGCCCTTGAGCAACTTTTTATGGAAGGCAGGCTCATGGTGGCAGAACGGATCAACTTTCAGAAGGTCTATGATCTTGCGGAACGGGTCCTACCTGCTAACCTGGACATATCCATGCCTGCCAAAGAGGAGTTTCATGAGTATCTGATCCAAAGGGCTCTTTCAGCTCAGGGAATTGCTTCGCTACCGGAGATCACCTACCTGAGGAAAGGGCTTAAAACCCACGTTGAGAAAGCCTTGAATAAAATGATCAGGAAAGGTATAGTGCAGGCTGTTAGTGTAGAAGGCAGCAACCAAATCTACTTTACCTTAACTGATCTGCCTGATCATAAAACCAACGATACGGCACATATTTTATCACCCTTCGACAACCTGATCATTCAGAGAAAACGCACACTCGAGCTTTTTGACTTCGACTATCAGTTGGAGTGCTATGTGCCGGAGAAGAAACGGAAGTTTGGCTACTACTGCCTGCCCATACTTTATCATGACCAACTGGTTGGCAAGTTTGATCCTAAGGCAGACAGAGCCACTGGGGTATTTACTGTTAAATCTTTTTGGTTTGAAAATGGTTTTGAGCCAGACGAACGTTTTATAGACGCCTTTTCTCAGAGCCTTGCCCGCTTTGTTGCTTTCTGTGGTTGCAAAAAACTGAAGATACTCAAGTCGCGGAATCATCCGGTTTTAAAGGAGATACAACGGCTGGTAAATGGATTGCTTTAGCCTGAACTGTAAACGCCTTGTGACTCCAATCCTTTAAAAATTCCTGATCAATACAACGCCTGAAACAATGAGCAAAATACCAACGATCCGTTGCCAGTTGATGGTGTGAACAGGGATACCCAGCAAGCCAAAATGGTCCATAGCAAGGGAAATGCCTAATTGGCCGGCAACTATCAAACCGAAAGTAAGTGCTACTCCTAACTTGGGAGCCAGAATAATGACACTGGCGACGTAAAACGCTCCCAACAGTCCTGCAACCCAGACACTCCAGCTCACCTGCCGTGCATAGGTTATACCGGACAGGTCTGTTCTCGCAAACATGATGTAAGCAAAAAGGCCAACAGAACCTACCACAAAGGATATAAATGTTGCATAAACCGGGTCGCCTACAGCTTTTCCCATTTTACCATTTAGAGCAGCTTGTATTGGCAGTACCGTACCGGCGATCACTGCAGAGAACATAAGGAGTAATTTCATCGGGATAATTTTTGAAAATACAAATTAAAGAAAGGGTGCGGACAAGTACTTAGAACTAACGTTAAATCTACATCAAACAAATTTACGGCGTCCGCACCCTATGCTTTTAAACTAGTTAAGGATGAGTTGTACATTCAGATCAAGCCTGATCTGGTCGCCCACCACTATGCTTCCTGCCTCTGTTACTGCACTCCATTTCAGTCCAAAATCTTTCCTGTTTATTTTTCCGGTGATCTCAAAACCTGCTTTGGTATTTCCGTAAGGATCAACCGCCTGGCCATTGAATAACACATCCAGCTCTACTTCTTTAGTGATATCCCTGATGGTCAGGTAGCCCTTCAGCTTGTACTCATCTTCACCTTCTGTGGTAAGTGATGATGAAATGAATTTAAGCTCAGGATATGCTGCCGCATTAAAGAAATCATCAGATTTTAAGTGACCGTCCCTGTCACTGTTTTTAGTATTGATGCTATCAATTTTGGCACTAAATTCTATTTCAGCATCCTTGAAATCATCATTTTCTGATTTTACCGTACCGGAAAACTCATCGAATGAACCGGTAACGGTAGACACCATCATGTGCTTTACTTTAAAGTGAACTTCTGAATGGGCAGGATCTATAGCCCAGGTTTTAACTAATTGTGTTGTTTCCATTTTAATAATATTATGCAAGTGAATATTGATTGTCTGTTTATAATTATTTATGCTCCTTATTCATCGATCATCGGCACTTCCATAAGCAATACCCTGGCATCACTATCGGCTGTTACAGTCAGTTGATCAAGCTCTGTAAGACCATAACCATCACGCCTGTTTAGTACCTGGCCATTGATAGTTACATCGCCTTCAATTACAAAGGCATAAACTCCATTGCCAGGCTTTTTGATGGTGTAGGTGTCTTGCGTACCGGCCTCAAAATCACCCAGATGAAACCATGCATCCTGATGTATCCACACGCCCTGGTCATCAGGGTTTGGCGATAATATCTGATAAAACTCGTTTTTCTTTTTCAGGTCAGCAATGGAGATCTGGTCATAGCGCGGTTTTACATCTTCCTGGTTTGGGAATACCCAGATCTGAAATAATTTTACCGCTTTGTCTTCATTCTTATTGTACTCACTATGAAGGATACCGGTTCCGGCACTCATCACCTGTACATCTCCCTCTTTGATCACTGTACCATTGCCCATGCTGTCTTTGTGCTCCAAATCTCCTTCAAGAGGGATGGTTATTATCTCCATATTTTCATGAGGGTGTGATCCAAAACCTCTCCCTCCGGCAATTTGATCATCATTCAAAACCCTGAGGGCTCCAAATTGAATGCGTGTGGGATCAAAATAATTAGCAAAGCTGAAGGTATGTCGCGCCAATAACCATCCGTGGTTGGCGTATCCTCTGGTATCTGCTTTGTGTAATACGGTTTTCATTGTTTTCTCCTTCTTGTTTGGTAAATGATTGAAGCCAACTTGCTTTGTGAGCCGGTCTTCTTTAGATGACATCGAAAAAGCTTTGGTGAAGCCAAGTGACATTAAACCTAAAGCCAGCATCGATATAAACTTTTTCCTTTTCATCTTTTTTGTTTTGTTCTAATAGAGAAAACGGCAAGAGGCCTAAGGAGGGTATTACAAAAATGTCGGGTTGGACTATAGAAATGTCGGAAGTTTGTGTAGTTTACTATTTACGAGTTCATGGTTTACCGGTTGAAAACACCCCTATAATCCCCCCAATGCTGTTAAGTTAAGGCCGGATTATATTTATGCATGGTTTCGATTAAGTAAATATGCAAATTAAAAAAACGTACATTCCTATCCCAAAATGCCTGCATGTGTGCCGAAATAGAGCTGTATTCTATGGTCAGGCTCTCCTATGGCACATATTTGCTTTTCCTTTTTCTATAAATACTATGACCTTGCAGGACACCAGGCCGTATTGTCGTTAAAATTAATTAGGAATCCCTTCTGCGGCGATAATCCCGTAGGGGTAAAATATTTGTAGGAACAGCCATTTAGATCAGATTGTCCTGTAGCGACAAAACAAGCAGGCCTTTGAATAACCATTGCAACCCCTCAAGGGATAGTAGTGTCGTAGAAATATTCAAAATTCCAATTCTTTTACAAATCCCCTTTTACCGTTTACTATTTACTGTTCACTATTCACCACCTACCAAACACTCCCATCTTCCGACTTCGGTCTTCCGTCCTCCAACCTAACCACACTACAAATCAACCGATTACCGATTACTGCTTACCAAAAAACCCATCTAAACCTCATGCTGCTTCCTGAACTCAAGCGGGGTGAGGCCAGACTTTTTCTTGAAGAAGGTGTTGAAGTGCAGTGGCTCTTTAAAACCTAGCGAAAAGGCAATTTGCTTCACGGTCTCATGGGTATGGATGAGCAGCCGCTTGGCCTCGCTGATGATGCGGTCGATGATGTATTCCTTGGCTGTACAACCGATAGTGTCCTTTACCACCTGATTTAAATGTTTTGGAGTAAGGAAAAGCAGGCCTGCATATTCTGAAACCTTATGAAGGTTTCGAAAGTTTTCTTCAACCATCTTCCTGAAATCAATGAGCACGCAGGAGGTAGCCGAGGTTTCAGGCGGCCTGCTTTTTTCGCACAGGTTCACACATTCTATTAAAAACAGCTTGAGCCAGGAACCTACGGCCTCTTCTTTGTAGTTATTCTCCTCTTTGAATGAGGCATAGAGTGCATCAATGATTATCCCCAACGAAGCCTTGGTCTTTTCATCCAGATAGACAGGCGGACTGTCGCTGTAGCTTTTAAACAGGTTGATCTTCAGAATAAAGTCCTGCGATATACTACTGGCACTAAGAAAATCAGCAGAAAAGGAGATCACCCAGCCTTGTGGACGCTTCGGTGTATCAATCTGATGGATTTGACCCGGACTAATGAAGAACACCTGATCATCTTCAATATCATAAGTATTAAAATCGATCAGGTGATGTCCGCGGCCGCGCTGTACCCAAACGATAGTATAAAAGTCATGACGGTGTGGCTCTACAGTTTTTCCGCTGATATTATCATAGATGGCCTCCATCTTCTCGATATTGAAAAACCGGTTAGGGTGCTCTTCATTTTGGAGGTGGTAGACTTTTATTAAGGGGTTTTCTTTCATTAGCTATGTTCCAGGATCATGGTATTTAATTATACTAAAGTAATCGATGAGAGAATACTATTAAACAGCAAAACTAAAAAAGCCCGGCATTGACCAATCCCGGGCTCGTGATTATGTTAAACATCGTTTGTTGCTATAAAGAACAAATATCTACAGAAAAGCATGGCTCATTGGAGTCAGGGCACACATTACTTTTGGGTACTTTTTGCCCACCAACTATAGTCTGCCTGGATGGTTTTTCCAGATTTGTAACAAAACTTTTAACTCTCAGGTCGCTCAGGTTGATTTTTTTGGTTTTCATAAAATATTGGTTTTTGTTCCGGCCCTGCATTTTTTAAGACCTGCAGGACATAAGTCTGTATGATTGAGCTTAAATTTTAGTTACGATTCTTGTCGGAGGGGTATTCAGCACTTGCTTTTGAGAAACCGTATCTTTACCCCCTGAGTGCCTTATGTAATTGTTATTAGCAATTTCATTACCTACAATATAAGAAATTCAGAACCAAAGATCTGATTTTCACCCTGAAAGGCTATAATAAAGATCTTATGAATCATGCTCTATTTCTGGCAATACACTACTTTTCGGAAGGTGCATATCACTGATTCCCACAAGTTCAAAACACCCTATAATCCCTCCAATGCTATTACGTTAAGGCCGGATTATATATTACTTTCCCAGTGTAGAGTCTCTCGAAGAGGACTCTACGGCCTTCGGAGGCACAATCTTTCATTACGGCAGGAGACAGAGAGGCGATGCGTAGAAAGGTAGCAATCTCTGCTTTAAGGTATAACCCTCAGCCGGTGTTGCCGAACAGTAAAGCTTTAGCAAACTTTCAAAGTTTAGTAAAGCCGCAATTTAGCTCTGTAAGCTGTCAGTAAATTTTATCAACCAAAAAGTGCGCATTGCCGTGGCCTACGTCTTAACCTAACAGCATTGATAGTCCCCTCAAGAGGATAGGAGTACCGTAGAATGTTGAAAATCCCGATTCTTTTAAAACCGTTTCAGTTTTACCGATGTACACACTTCAATTCCACCAATTACCAAACACTGATCACCGGTTACCGAGCCCACTCCGGTCTTCCGTCTTCCGACTTCTAACACACCCCGTTGAAATTTACCGATTACCTGATTATTATTTTACTTCTCCATAATCATAGTCACTCCCTGACCTCCGGAGGCACAAACGGAGATAAAGCCGCGGCCTGAGCCTTTTTGGTTCAGCAGTTTGGCCATGGTAGCTATTAACCGGCCTCCGGTAGCAGCAAAGGGATGCGCAGCAGCGAGGCTGCTTCCTTTCGTGTTTAGCTTGTTTCTGTCAATGCTTCCCAAAGGTTTGTCATAGCCAAACTTCTTCATGAATTCTGGACTTTCCCATATTTTGAGGGTGGTCAATACCTGTGCGGCAAACGCTTCGTGGATTTCATAGAAGTCAAAATCCTGGAGGTTTAAATTCGCCTTTTGCAGCATCCTGGTGGCCGCATGTACGGGAGCCATCAACAGGTTATGCCGCTCATTGACAAATTCAATGGCTGCCACTTCCGCAAATGAAATATATGCCAATACAGGCAAGTTGTGCTCCTTTGCCCACTGCTCGCTGGCAAGCAAAACGCATGAAGCACCATCGGAGAATGGTGTTGAATTTCCGGCAGTAAGTGTACCGTTGAGCGGATCAAATGCAGGCTTTAAACGTGCCAGCTTCTCCATGCTGGTGTCCCTTCTCATGTTATTGTCGTGATCCAGGCCCAGGTAAGGAGTGAGCATATCATTGAAAAAACCTTCATCGTAAGCTTTCGCCATCTTTTGGTGGCTCTCCAGCGCAAATTTGTCCTGGTCTTCCCGGCTTATATCATAGTGCTTTGCAGAAATTTCTGTATGGCCCCCCATGGACAATTTGGAGCGTCTCTCATCGATGCCTGGCGCAACAGGCACCAGATGCTTTGGCCGAATTTTCAGAAATTGCTTCAGCTTACCGCCAAAAGACTTTGCTTTACGTGCTTCAAGCAATATTTTACGCAAAGGTTCGCTGACCACTACGGGGACATTACTGGCTGAGTCCACACCTCCGGCAATGCCCACATCAATCTGTCCCAGGGCTATTTTATTGGCTATATAAATGGCGGCTTCCATTCCGGTAGCACATGCCTGCTGTATATCGCATGCAGGTGTAGCCGGGTCAAGTGATGTACCCATTACACTCTCGCGCATCAGGTTAAACTCACGGGTATGCTTGATTACAGCTCCACCGGCCACTTCTCCCAACCGCTGGCCCTGGAGCTCATATTTATTGATCAGGCCTTCCAGTGAGGCTGTCATCATCTCTATGTTGCCAACATGTGCATAAGCAGTATTGTGCCGGGCAAAGGGTATCCGGTTATACCCGACAACAGCTACTTTTCGGGGTTCTTTATGTATTAGCATATTTTATTTATTTAAAAATGACTGATTCATCGCCATTAAGGCCTCCTGAGGTGATTTACGGCTCAACGCGCTGATCTGGGCAGTAGCTCCCACATGTATTTCGTACTGCTCATTTTTAAAGGCATTCAGCAGATCCTCTGCTACAAGTTCAGGAGAAATACCGTTTTCACCTCCTATTTCTTTGGAGAAATCTGTATTGACCAAAGGAGGCATCAGTTCAAATACTTTGACAGAAGTATCCCTGGATAGAGCTAGTCGCAGTGACTGGGTGTATGAATGCAGGGCCGACTTACTTGCAGCGTAAGTTGACATTATGGCAGAAGGAGCAAAGGCAACCACCGAAGATACGTTTACAATAGCTGCCTCTTTTTGCCTTTTAAGTAAAGGCAACAACTGCTCATTTAGCCTAATTACAGAAAGGTAGTTGGTGAGAATTTCCTCACTGGCAATTTCAAAATTGTTTGTACTTTCAGACAAATTATGCAGAGCTGCTTTCCCTGCATTATTAACCACAACATTAAGTTCGGGAAACTCATCATTAAGCCTTTTTACGAGCTGCTCAACCTGATGTGCATCAGTAACATCAAAAGGTATCGCTACTACATTGTCAAGCTGTTTTGATGCCTGCTCAAGTCGTTCCTTATTCCTTCCGGTAATAATTACTTTATTCCCGCCAGACACAAAAAGTTTGGCAATTTCGAAGCCGATCCCTGCGCTACCGCCGGTTATCAGCACTGTGTTATTCGTTGTTTTCATAAATATGATTTTATACCGATCGGTATATTTTTGTTTAAAATTTTTTATTCCAGGTCGTAGATCATTTTTCGGACTGATCCCATGATCATGTTCAGATACTCGACTTTGCCCGTTACTTTAGATATCATGACAGCGCCCTCCACCGTAGCAAAAATGGTAAGTGCCGCCTGCTCTACATTTATATACTGTCTGAATTCCCCATCTGACACTCCCTTTCGGATGAGAAAGGAAATTCTATTTTTCCAGTCGATAATTGCCTCTGCCGCTCTCTCACGTAGCTCAGGGTGTGTATCATCAGCTTCTACTGCTGTATTGAGCATGGGGCATCCGCCATGGGGGAAGGAACGTTGAAGCACATTGTCCAAATAAACCTCTGTATAAGCGAGTAACTGCTCCCTGGCTGTACTATATTTGTCCATTTCAGACTCAATAAGTTTGTTGGCCAATTGCAGGTTGTGGTCAAATACGGCCAGGGCCACCGCATCTTTATTCTTGAAGTTATTGTAGATACTTCCCTTGGTAAGACCAGTGGCCTTTTCCATATCACTCAAACTGGTTCCGATAAAACCCTTGGTATTAAATATGCCGGCCGTTTTTTCGATGATATGCGCCTTGGTTCGCTCTGTCTTTGACATTTCTTAAATAAACTTATCCTTAATATATACCGATCGGTATATATCAGACAAACGTATCAACTTATGATAAAGTTACAAAGCGATTGAGGTAGATAATTTGCCTAATGCTTTCAGGGCATTTGATGTAGTTGAATATAATTGCCGCAAGTATCGTCAAATATGGCCTCCGTTCCCCATTCTGTTTTGGTTGGCTCCTTTGTAAACGCCACTCCTAACTCCTTTAAGCGCTGGTATTCGTTCTGAATATCATCTGTCTTAAAAACGATGCACGGCAGCCCGGCTTTGCGAAGTTCCGTCTGGTAGTTTTGGGCTATCGGGCTATCGTTGGGCTCAAGAAGCAATGTAGTTCCTTCCGGATCTTCAGCTGATGCCACAATAGCCAGATAATGCTCGGGCATATACATTATTTTCACAAAGCCCAATATCTCAGTATAGAACTTAAAGGCTTCTATGGGATTATTTACAAAAACACTGGTCATTCCAATTTTCATAAGCAATAATGTTTAAAGATTTTCAAGATATTGTTTCAGCGATCTGCCAATGATGTCTTCCCAGCCACCCACAAAGTTCTCTCTGGCAAGATCAGGATTGCTTTCGGGGAAGGTTCCTAGTCCAGTATGCGTAAGTTTCAGCTTCGTCTGGCCCTCGAGGTCGAAGAGTTCAAAGGTCACAAAGGAGTTACCCGCATACCCGTCGTATTTCCAGCTATACTGTAGTTTCTTGCCGGGTACTACTTCAGTAACCTCACAAAGATGCAGGTAGCACTTTTCTTCAGTACCTCCTTCAAATTGAAACTTAAATCCCACCTGAGGTTTAAAGTCCTCTAGGTCAAAATACCATTCCTTCATCTTTTCTTTGTCAGTGATAGCGCTCCAGACTCTATCTATAGGAGCATTGTAAGTCCGTTCGATCACCACCGGCTTATACCTTTTCAGTTCAGGAAAATCATCATAGGCTATCCGGCCATAGGCTTCCTGAATTCTTAAGTGCGCAGGGTCATTCTCTTCAGTTCCGAATGGGTAGAACTTATCGTTTCCTCCCAACATATCTTCCAGTCTGTCAAGCAGGGAGTGAAATCCTGCCGGTGCATTTATGGCGTATTCACTGCTCAATTTACTGTAAGTGAGAACCAGTCTGCATCGGTGATCACCTATTGGTTCCAGCTCCCATACGGCCAGCTCTCCTTCCCAGGTATACTCGAAGCGTCGTGGCGGCTCTACCTTAATTATTTTGCCAAAGGTCTTCGTTGCTGCTTCATCCCTGAATTTAATGGTGATATCAGCGCCTTCCGTTAGCTCCATTTCAAAATCAGTAAACCATATTTTGAGTTTTTCCGGGTTGGTTATGGCATCCCAAACCGCATCTATGCTATAATTAAGCTCTCTTTCGAACCTTACCTGAAAGCCATCAGACTTTTTTGTTATTTTACCCTGATCTCTATTCATTATTATTTTGATTTTCGTTTTGAGTTCGTCTTTGCTTTCTGTTCTCCATGGGCCTCACGTTCCAGAAAGTTTTCCAAAGCATCCAGCTTCTGCGTCCAGAAAATTTTAAATTTCTCCGTCCATTCGTGGACTTCACTCAGCTTATCCAGCCGTGCCTGACAATATCGCTCCCTACCTTGCCGCTTAATAGAGATCAACCCACATTCCTCCAAAATCTTGACATGTTTGGATATGGCCGGGCGACTCACATCAAACTTCTCCGCGACCGCATTCAAGTTGAGCGGTTTGTGGGCCAGTATATTTATTATCTCCCGTCGTGTGGGGTCAGCAATTGCCTGAAATACATCTCTTCTCATCCCTTTCGTAACCATTTGGTTACAAATATAAAAATGTAACCGAATGGTTACAAATTTTTACGGTTCTTTTTTATTGATCCCTGTAAAGAAGCCTCAAGCTAACTTTACCATAACAGGTGCTTCAACGAACCGATTTTCGGCCTGATTGAGAGGGTGCATTTCAGGGTTAAGCCAAAGTTTGTTATCTTTCCTCAAGCGAGTATTTTATGAAAGAACTTCTCCTCCAAACCGTCCGTACATTAACAGAACTGCCTCCGGAGCAGGAAGAAAAGCTTTTGGTTATGGCGAGAAACTTATCGGTTACTAGAGGAGAGCATTTTATTCGTGAAGGACAGGTTCCGCGTCAGTTTGGCTTTATTGGCAATGGTTTATTCCGTTATTACTATGTAGACGATAACGGTAATGAGTTTACGAAGGGTTTTTTCCCCGAAGGCAGGTTTTTAAGCTCTTATAGTGCCATGACCCTAAACAGGCCTTCTTATTTCAATATTGAAGCGCTCGAAGATTCAGAGATTATCACTTTCGATTTTCAGCAATGGAAAAGCCTCTCAGCCGGACACCCCTGCTGGAGCACTTTCCTTGTGGCTATTTTGGAAAAAGCTTTTATAAAAAAAGAAAATCGTGAAAGGGAGTTCCTTTTACTTGATGCAGAAGCTCGCTATCGTTCCTTTCTGAAAGAATACCCCGACCTTTCCGACCGAGTGAGGCAGCACATGATAGCCTCCTACCTGGGCATTACGCCGGTAGCACTAAGCCGGGTTCGGAGGAAGATGGGTATGGCGCATGCCACTTAGAATATCCTTTCTTACGGCTTCAGACAAAAGTTTCGACCGTCAGCAGGAACATAGGTGGCTTAGGACGACCCTCAAACCTTATCTAACTTGCAATGTTCATGGACTCCGATCTATAGAATTATAAAAACTAATGCTTCCGGATTTAAGAAAAGCTTTTAGTCTTCAGTTTTTCAACGTGTAAGTACTTGCAATTCCAGTCCTGAAAGGAAGAAATCTTGCAATAGGTTTTACCAAACTTTCGGAAGTTTAGTAAAGCTGCCACTTAGTTCGGTTCGCTACTGGTTGGGTCAGCTTATCATAATCTCACCAATGAATGTCGCTTTTTACACAAATCACTAAGACTTCCATATTTTTTGGTTGTGTTAACACAGGTTAATGACATTGGTGTATTTCATGCTCTATTTTGAAGAAAAAAGAGCGATATGAAATTAAAGAATAACACTATTCTGATTACCGGGGGCAGCTCCGGCATTGGCCTTGAACTTACCAGAAGGCTTCACGAAAATGGTAATACGGTATTGATATGTGGCCGCTCAGTGGAGAAGCTTGAGCTTGTAAAAAAAGAAATGCCCGCCGTTCAGGTCTATCCGTGTGACCTCTCCGATCCAATCCAAAGACAGGGGTTGTACAACTGGGTGGCAAATAATCATTCTTCCTGCAATATATTGATCAATAATGCAGCTACTGTACACAAAACAAACTTTTTGGCAGATGGAGAAATGATAGAAAAGACCGAAACCGAAGTGCAAACAAATTTCATTGCTCCTATTGTACTCATCAAGTTGTTTTTGCCCTTGCTGATGAAAAACAGGAACGCAACCATCATCAATATTACGACCGGGCTTATTTACGCTCCCAGGGCCATTTACCCTATTTACAATGCAACAAAGTCTGCCTTACATGCTTTTACCCGGGTACTCAGGCATCAATTAAGGGCCGAACCCGTTAAGGTTTTTGAAGTCATGATGTCGGCAGTGGATACGCCATGGCACCAGGGAGACCCGCCAAAGATGGCGATTTCTCCTCAAAAGGCTGTGGATGAAATGTTGCGTAAACTGGAAAAAGGGAAAGAGGAAATCAAGATTGGTGGTGTTAAAATACTCTACATGCTCTCCAGGATTGCTCCTTCATTTGCTTTTAAAAAGATCAATCAATTGTAGCATGTCGTAAATTTCCAAGCATGTCCCGATACTGCTTAGTATCTTAGTTTTAAACTTGAAGAGTGTATGGTTACAATAGATATTTTCAGGGAAATGGCTTTAGCTTTTCCCGGTACGGAAGAAGCCCCTCACTTCGACAGGGCTGCATTTAAGGTCATAAAAAGGAGAATTTTTGCGACGCTTCATGAACCAAGCCATACGGCGAACATTAAGCTAAATGAGGTAGATCAATCGGTGTTTTGTGAGTTTGATGCGAAGGCTGTATATCCCGTGCCCAACAAATGGGGCCTGCAGGGCTGGACTACCTTTGAGCTTGGCAAAGTCCCCCGGGAATTGCTGCTGGATGCGCTGGATACGGCCTATAAGGATGTGGTGAATAAAAAATAAATACCGGGCTTTCACCCGGCATCCAAATGCTATTATGCTTACTTATCAAAGATCAGTGATAGTATATGTATCTCCTGCTTTGTTGATCTTAAGATATCGAACTACAAGTCCCTTATCTGAAGCTAACAATGAACTTTCGTATAGCTTGTTTTCCGAAGATCCTGCACTGCTCACGTAAAGTGAGTAGTCCAAAGCAGCCGAGCCGGCATAATATTCCACTTCAACATAGTAATCTCCGTCGGCAAAAAAATCCTCTATCCTGACGGTTTCAAAAGATGAACCTTCCGAAGAATCTACCTCGCCATTATCCTTTAAAAGAAACAGGTCCAGGTCTGCATCTGCCTGAGCCTGTGTAGAAGAGCCTCCGGTTGACCATTCCAGCGTAATTATCAACCCGTTAGAGCTTTCAACTACATTTTCGGGCAATTTTTCTTCGTCAGAACCACATGCCGCAAGTCCGATAAAAACTAAAAATAAGTATAAGTATTTCATTATATTAAAAAGTCAAAATGCATCAATTAGATTGAGTTAGGAATACGTCCTGCATTGATTTCAAAACGCTCTTTACGTCCTTCAAGGAAAGACTCAGCATAGTTATCAATAGCCCTTTTATTTATTTTCTCCTCAGCCATAGCTTTTACCTGCTCTGCTTTCTCAAAATCCGACATCATGGCATAAGCCAGGAAAATATTGTTATACAGCGCCTCAGTAACTTTTTTGTTAATTCTGGTCTTTTTGCTCTCCAGATCACTTTCGGCAATGGCTTTTTTCCAGATCACAATGGCTTCTTCCATTTTAGCATTAAACGCATCGCTAAACACTATATCGTTCTCAGATATTTCTTCTAAAGCCAATTTTGCTTTTCCCCAGGCTTCATCGATATCATCATACTCAAATGATTTGAATTTCTTCACTGTCAGAAATTCTGTATATAAGGTATTCGTCCTATAGGAGAAAAATTTATCAAGGGTAAATCTCAGGTCACTTACGTTTTTATTTAACAGGTCCGTTCTTAACTTACCTTGTACAGACTTGTAATTTGAGTTCCACCACTTGCTAAGCTCTGAAGAGGTTCTGTACTCACTACTTTTATATCTTGACATCTGATTTGAGTTATTTGAAAACTCAGAATAGAATTTATCAACTTCCCCGGGAAGGGTCAGCTCAAAATACAGTGGATACTTATATTCAAAAGTGAGATAGTGATAAGTAACAGAAACTTCCTTGTCGTCTCTTTTTTCTTTTTTCACAACTGTCTCAAAATTTACTTCACTTTTATAATAGGTCTCCAAACGGACCAATAGTTTCGCTCCCTGATCAGTGGTCTTTTCCAAATGACCAATGTTTGCCGCCGACCCTATTTTATTCAGGGTTTCGGTCTTGCTGTCGCCACTATAGATATAACCCAGGTCTGTTTCTACATAATACTGAGTGATTTCTTCCGGAAGCGGCTTCAACGGTAATTGAGTGTAAGTTACTTTTGTTTTTTGCTTGTCCAGGTTCTGCGCATTTGACAGGCCTGCAACGAATACCATTAGAAATAAAAGGATGGTGGACTTCATGATTAATTAATTAAAAGGTTTTAAAAAATGGGCGGGTAATATGTTATATATTTTTTAATATCACAATAAAAAATTACAATATCAGTCAATTATTTATACGTTATATGCGATAAGACTCAATATTCTGAAAGGATATCTAGATTAATCAATACTTTTAAAAGTGCACTTAAAGTGCATTATTGTGCTTTTTTTGGACTTTTTTAGCTTTGATGCATTTCATCTGTCAGGTTAAAAGTTTAATTTAAAACCTGATTCCCTTAATAACCTCAAATCATCATGAACTCCAGTGATATAACCATCCGACCTGTTGAAACAGCCGATGTAAAAGCACTTCGGGAGATAGGCCGGACTACCTTCACAGAAGCTTTCGGGCCTGCCAATTCTCCTGAAAATCTGCAAAGATACCTTGACAGCAAGTTTAGCCAGGAAGCGTTAGCAGAAGAGATTAAGACTTCTGATTCAATGTTCTTTTTTGCTGAATACGACAGTCAGGCGATTGGTTATTTAAAGGTCAATTTCGGGAATGCCCAAACCGAAAGCATGCCGGAGCACACGATGGAAATCGAAAGGATCTATGTGCTGGCAAAATATTATGGAAAGGGTGTGGCAAAACTACTGTTTGATAAGGCCATGAGTTTAGCGAGGGAGAGAAACAGTGCCACTGTGTGGTTGGGGGTATGGGAAGAAAACCCAAGAGCCATTAAATTCTACGAAAAGAATGGCTTTGTGGAGTTTGACACGCACTCCTTCATTCTCGGAGATGATGTGCAGACGGACATTTTAATGAAACTGGAACTCACATGACCGTTTAAAAAAAAATCTCTTTTTCATGGGTAACAAAAGTGAAGAGGCATTGATCTAGCCTTGATTGCCGGGTAAAACCGGTCATATCAAGCGGAAGCCGAAAAGCTATCAGAGTAGGCAACATTAAAAACCCTATTAAACATGAAAAAGTTAAGTTTAAACCAACTGAAAGTGAAAAGTTTTGTTACCGCTGTTAATGATGGTAACAACCCTCAAACAATTAAAGGAGGAATTTCCGGAGGAGCTTGTGTACCTGTGGAGGCTTACCCTATTGATATTGAATGGGCCCTCGGCACCCGGGGTGGCTGTACGCACTGGGAGAACATGTGCAACGGTTAAACTTTTGCCCGACCTGTTTTGCAGGTCGGGTTTTTAATTTAATGAGGTCAATTTTAAATAGCCGCTTTTATTATTGTTATTTTTTTAATAAAAAATTAAACAAAAAATACCCTTATTTAAGTTTCTTTAAATAGCCTAACCCCATTTCAACAATTGTTACCGCTATAGTGTAGGCATTTTTTTACCATCCTTGCAACCCCTGATAAGCTTAGCGTTTAGAAGCATCGATCAAAGGCCCAGCTTTCCTAGTCCTTAAAGGCTTAGGAAAACTTCTGTAGATTGCAATTGCCATTATTTCGAACTATTTCAGGGAAATGAATATATTGTTATTAATGGATCCGTTCCAAACTTTATTCTTTACTGAAATCACTTAACATAGTTATAAGATTGAGTAAGCTCAATGAAAAAAAAGCATTTAGTCATAAGCATTGGATACCTGCTGTAATAGTATTAATTACTGGATATAGCATTTATTTTTTCATTTCCGACAACCGAAAATCATCTCAATGGACTTACGAAGATGGTCAGGTTATTATAAACCAATGTCTGAAAGATGCAGGGGAAATGACCAGTAATTACCCTGAGTTAACTGAAAATTACTGTCGCTGTTCAATGGTTAAAATAAGAAATAAATTTTCAAGAGAGGAGTATATTGAGATTGTTGCGTTATCATTAAAAGATCAATCCAAACTACTGTCTCCCGTTTTTGAAGATTGTTTAAATGATTACAAGAAAAAAATTGAAGAAATCCGCAGACATGGTACTATTGGAGTGTTTAGGCCTTAAGAGTTTGAACGCTACCTTATAAAATCCCCCACCCTCTTCAATCCCCGCCGTCTTAGTTTAGGGAGTAGTCTGATCAATAACTCTGCTGTAGAGTAGGCATCGCCCAGGGCGGTGTGGCGCTCTAACGGATCAATGCCATACCTGCCCATCAGCGCATCAAGGGTGTAGTCTTTCGGATTGGTGGCTGTGCTGCTCATGCGGGGTTGCTCCAGTCTGATGGCCAGTTGTGCTGTATCGAGTAAAAGGTTTTTTATTTTCAGGCCGGGATAATACTTATTCAAAACATTATTGACCATGGATATATCAAAATCGATGTGGTGCGCCACGAGCACGGCATCTTTGATGTAATCCAGGAAAACTTCTATCACCTCCTCCGGTTGCAGGCCTGTATCGCTTTGCCGTTTGGTGATGCCATGGATTGCTATGTTTTCCGGTCTCACATCATCGCCCCAGGCCACGTAGCAGTCCAGGGCTGAGCTGACTTCTATTTGGTTATGGGTACAACTTACAGCGCTTATAGAAAGTAGTCTGGCTTCTTTGACCTCCAATGACGTAGTTTCCGTATCAAAAACCACAAACCTGGCTTTCTCGATAGGTACTTTCTGATCGATATCCCTGCAAGCTTCCATGTATGACCTTGCAAATGGAGGCAGATCACCTGAGGGAGTTTTTCCAAATATTTTAGAAAGCAGGCCCATCAGTTAAAATAGCTGAGCTGATAACGCAATTCAAGCATTTGCTGGAGCTGGTAAATAGGTTCGAAGGTATTTCTTAAGATTTGTCTGTCAAGCTTACCCAGATTTTCTATGGAAATGAACCGCCCCGAATCATGGTGTGTAAAACCATTGAGTGCCCTAATCCTCATCAGGTATTCGTATGAGTCTGCCGCAGCGTGATATAGCTCCTTTCTCTTAGGTTCCTCTCTGGCCAAAAGGTGGTAGCGGGCCACGGTATTCATTTCATCAAGCTGGCCAATATCCAATGAAAGTACTCTTGCAATATCCACAAACGGCATCATCGCCCGCGCCTTAATGTCAAACTCATCCTGATGCTCTCCTGACCTTTCAACAACCAAATTTTTAAAGAAACTCAGCGGTGGCGGATTTTTAAGGGCATTTTTTGCGAGGAAATTAAGAAAGATGCTTTCTTCCAGGACTTCCTTTTTCACGTGGTCTTTCAGTTGCACCAGTAATGCCTCCGAACCATAAACCCGGCGGTAGTCAAAGAAAATGGTCGATAGCATCAGTGCTTTTTCCTGAGGTTGTCTGATCCATCCGGAAAAGTACTGCTTCCATTCACTTAAAGGCTGGCACCATTGGGGGTTGCCCGCCATCATATCAGCCGGGCAGTATTCAAATCCAGCCTCTGCCAACATATCATTGGCCTTGCTGCCCAATTGCAGGAAGTACTGCTTCACCTTTTCTTTATCCTCAGTACTGCCATTTACATCTTCATAAATGATGGCATTGTCCTGATCAGTGCGGATCAGTTGCTCTGAACGGCCTTCGCTCCCCAGGCTGATCCATGCGAAATCAACCGAAGGAGTACCTGATGTTTTCTGCACTTCCTGTAGCGCTATATCAATCACTCTACGGATCAGCGCATCGTTGATATGTGTGGCCAGGGATGCGGTTAAGCTTATGGATACCTGCTGTTCCAGGTAAAACCGGATCAGGTCATCTGCCTGGTTGCGCAGGTCAATTAGCTTTTGCAGGGTTGGCGCCTCCTCTATCGCATAAACCAGTGCAACAGGATGGTTTTGATGTGCCGCCATCAGGTCACGCTCACTGAGCATGCCTATTGGTTTGCCATCAGTAGTTATGCATATATGCCTGATCTTATGGCGAAGCATTTTTAACAAATAGTTAGAAAGGGGCTGCCCCAAAGGCATGGTCACAACGTCGGTCGACATGATATCACTTACAGATGCGTCAATGCTTGCTTTGCCCGTACTTACTTTTTCCCGAAAGTCAGTGTCGGTAACAATGCCTGCAAGCTCACCATTGACATGGCACAGTACCATCGATCCTATCTTCTTATCGGTCATGGCAGTGGCCACTTCCTTTATGGTCTTGTCTGGAGACATCCACACCAGTTCTCCGTGAGTCTTTTCCAGTGGGCGATTCCAATTGAGCAGCGATCCGGAATCCTGATAAGGAAATCTTTTTGTGGTATGGGTATCCAACAATCCGGCCTGACCACCGGCAAGTCCGGCAGCGAAGAACATGGCTATCTGACTGTGGTTTTCGATCAGTGGCTTAAAAAGGGCTACAGGAAGGGCATAAACAAGGCTCTCTTCGGCACTTCTGGCACGAAAAACATAGGGGTTGCCACTCAGCATGGCCCTGACCCCGAAAAGGTCGCCTTCATCACAAATATCTACCAGCACTAAAGCATCATCCTCCTGCCTCTCCAGGTGGATCACACCTTCTTTGACTACAAAAAGATTTCCCGAGCCTGCTTCTCCCTGCCTGAACACGTAGTCTCCCGATTCAAAATGGCATACCACTGCTTCCGAGGAAATACGGTAAAGCTCCTCCTTAGACAGTGATGTAAAAGGAGGATACTTTTTCAGAAAATCAGCTATCCTGGAGGCAATGGTGTTAGCAGCCATTTCTTTCGGGATTTTAACCCTCAATACTTACCGGGCACCTTCGATAATCTCTTCTACAATCTCAGGGTTGAGCAATGTTGAGGTATCGCCCATATTGGCTGTTTCACCCGTGGCAATTTTTCGCAATATCCTGCGCATGATCTTACCTGAACGCGTTTTGGGAAGTCCCGGCACAATCTGTATTTTATCGGGTTTCGCAATAGGCCCGATAATTTTGGTTACGGTCTGCCTGATCTCCTCGATAAGGTTAGCCTCGGAGCGGCCTTCCATGTCGCAGATCACGTAGGCATAAATACCCTGCCCTTTAATATCATGCGGGTACCCGACAACTGCAGACTCGATCACTTTAGGGTGTTCGTTGATTGCATTTTCTACTTCGGCGGTTCCCATTCTGTGGCCTGAAACGTTGATCACATCGTCTACACGGCCTAAGATCCTGTAGTAGCCGTCCTCATCGCGCTTCACGCCATCACCGGTGAAGTAGTAGCCCTTAAATGATGAAAAATAAGTTTGTCTGCACCTTTCATGATCCCCATAGGTAGTCCTTAGCATGGATGGCCATGGAAATTTAATGCATAGGTTCCCTTCCACACTGTTGCCGGTGAGTTCCTTGCCATCGTTATCAAGGATAGCCAGTTGGATGCCCGGTAAAGGTAGCGTGGCGTAGGATGGTTTTGTAGGCGTAACACCGGCTATGGGTGAAATCATAATACCACCAGTCTCCGTTTGCCACCAGGTGTCGACGATCGGGCATTTACCTTTACCTATGTGATCATGGTACCAGTGCCAGGCTTCTTCATTGATAGGCTCACCCACAGTACCTATTACTCTCAAAGAATCCAGCTTATAAGGTTCGATGGGTTCTGTACCATAGGCCTGCAATGCCCTGATGGCCGTAGGAGCAGTGTAAAACTGGTTCACTTTGTGCTTATCACAAATGGCCCAGAAGCGCCCGGCATCAGGATAGGTGGGCACGCCTTCAAACATTAAAGTGGTGGCTCCCGCCAGCAACGGTCCATAGACGATATAGCTATGGCCGGTTATCCAGCCGACATCAGCGGTACACCAGTAAACATCTCCCTGGGAGTATTGAAAAACATTCTGGAAGGTGTAGGTAGTATAAACCATATATCCTCCACAGGTATGTACCACTCCTTTGGGCTTGCCCGTAGACCCTGAGGTGTAGAGGATGAAAAGCATATCCTCCGAATCTACAATTTCTGCTTTATTCTCTGTACTCACTCCTTCAACTGCCTCATGCCACCAGATATCCCTGCCTGATTTCATGTTCACATCCTGTCCTGTTCTCCTGAGCACTATCACCTTTTCAATACTTTCGGTTCGCTCTACGGCTTCATCAACCACTTCTTTTACAGCTATTTTTTTTGCCCCTCTGAAATTGCCATCAGAGGTCAGCACCATTTTGGCTTTACAATCACTGATACGGTCGGCAAGGGAGGTAGCTGAAAAGCCGGCAAAAACTACAGAGTGTACCGCTCCGATCCTCGCACACGCCAACATGGCCACGGCTGCTTCTGGCACCATCGGCATATAAATGATCACCCGGTCACCTTTTTCTACTCCTCTGGCTTTGAGCACATTAGCAAACTGACAGACCTGCGCGAACAGTTCTTTGTAAGTGATTGTTCTCACCTCCTCATCAGGATTGTTGGGTTCCCAGATAATGGCCGGCTTGTCTCCAAGGGTATAGAGGTGGCGCTCGAAAATGTTTTCTGTAATGTTGAGTTTGGCATTGGTAAACCACTTTACATCCGGACCTTTGAAATTCCACTCAACTATGCTGTCCCATCTTTTTTGCCAGTGAAAAGAGTCTGCTATGCGAGACCAGAAGTGCTCAGGGTCTTGCACACTTTTAGCATATTCGTGAATATATCCGCTGAGGGTTTGTATCTTATTGCTCATAATTTGAAAATTTTAATTTATTCAGCCTGCCAGTTCATTGACTTTATCCACCAGTTTTTTGGTAGAAAAGGGTTTGGTCATATAGAAATCCGCACCGGATTCGTATCCTTTCAAGACATCCTTTTCCTTGCCCTTGGCAGATAAAAATATCACTTTGGCTCCAGGCTGTTTTTTATTTTTAATATAACTGCATACCTCATAGCCATCTACCTGAGGCATCATAATATCCAGCACCACTATGTCCGGTTCCTCCTGGTCAACAATTACAAGGGCTTCTGCGCCGTCTCTCGCTATAAATACCTCATAACCGTTCTTTTTCATCAAAAACTCCAATGACATAATGATATTTGGCTCGTCATCCACTATTAGTACTTTCTTCATCTAACTGCATTATTCCTGGTATTTTAAAGGTAAATACGGCTCCGTGCAGCCCGTCGTTTTTTACCCATATTTTACCATCGTGTTTTTCAATTATTTTCTGACAGATGGTTAAGCCAAGACCACTACCCTCTTGTTTTTTCAGTGTCTGGTTTTTATCCTGATAAAAGGCCTGGAAAATGAGCTCTTTACTTTCTTCAGTTACTCCGGGGCCGTTATCCATTACCGCTAACTCAACCGATCCGCCATCTTCACTCGTTAAAATAGTAATTTCTCCGGCTTCCTGGTCACAAAACTTGATTGCATTTGATACCAGGTTAAGAATAACCTGGATCAATCTGTCTTTGTTTCCTTTGATTAGTGGCAGTTCAGCCTGTAGTTCAGTCTTTAAGACAATTCTTCGTCCAAGGATGAGCTGCTGGATCGAATTTAAAGATTCTTTGACTACATCATTAAGACTTAGTGTGGAAAGGGACAACTCCAGCTGTCCGCTCTCCATTTTTTCCAGATCCAGTACCTGATTGATCAGCCTTTCCATGCGCTGGGTCTCCTCTACAATGATGGAGAGGAACTGGCTGCGCTCTTCCTGGTCAAGGTCACTGTTATCATGGAGTATCTCTGACAAAGCCCTGATAGAAGTGATGGGCGTGCGCATTTCATGGGTTACAGTGGAAATGAACTCATCTTTCAACTGATCTAACTGTCTGAGCTTTTCGTTGGCCTCCCTGAGCTTTTCCGTAGCCTCCTGCAATTGCCGTGACTTTATGGTAAGTTCCTTATTGTCAGAAATATATTGCTGAGATTCTCTGAGTATGCTAAACACTTCCGATATGTCCACCGCTTTTTCTTCCTTTACCACGGAAGAGATCAAAACACGGGCTGAGGTAGAACCAACCACTCCTGAAAGCAGGTTTTCAGCGTAGTTAACCGTTCTGTAATCGGCTTCCAGCAGCTCTTCATTGATATCATTTCTGAACATGAACCGCTTGAAGGCCCTTTCGGTACGTTCGATCCCCAGAAACTGGGCCAGCAGGTTTTTGATATCTGCCAGGAAGGCCTTTCCTTTCCAGACCACTGAACTCTCATAGGAGGAGGAGTACTTAAAGATATCGACAAATATCTCAGCCTGATTGATCTCCTGGGAAGTCCTTTTGGTGGTCGCTGACACAATCAGGTAGGTGAACAGGTTGAACATAAGACTCCAAAACAGCCCTCTTACAATGTAGCTCATGGATGATAACCCAAGGAAATCCTGCGGACTGAGCCACTGAAGACCAAAAATACCTTTAACAACAAAGTCGGGCGGCACAACTCCTGTATTAACTATAGTAGGTATTACCAGGGTATAAAACCAGATTACAAAACCCACAATCAGGCCGCTGAACGCCCCTTTGCTATTGCCGGCTTTCCAAAATATGCCTCCAAGAATGGCCGGGGTAAACTGGGCCACGGCCACAAATGAGATCAACCCAATGGATACGAGGGAGAACTGCTCACCAACATACTTAAAATACAGGTAGGCCAGCAGTAGCATCAACAAGATCATGTATTGCCTTCCTCTCAGTACCACAAGGTTTAGTTTACCCTCAAATGACCGGGACAACCTCCTGCTTTTGATAATCGTAGGGGTAATAATGTGGTTACTGATCATGATGCTCAATGCCGAAGTGGAAACGATGATCATGCTGGTGGCAGCTGAGAACCCTCCGAGGTAAATAAAAATGGCCAGAAATTGCTGATCATAAGCCAGCGGAATGGCCAGCACATAGGTATCGGCATCAATGGACTGCCCTGCAAATATCATTTTACCTCCCAGGGCAATGGGTAGCACAAACAGGTTGATAAACAGCAGGTAAAGAGGGAAAAGCCACATGGTTTTTCTTAGGTGACTTTCATCCCTGTTTTCCTTAACTGCCACATGAAACTGTCGCGGCAAAAAGAGAAAAGCCATAGCCGATAACATATTCAGCCACATCCAGTCACCATATTCGCTCTGGTTAATAGTGGTTAGCTGATCATAATCCGGCAAAGTAGCAGCAGCAGTAAATACATCCTCAAAGCCATCAAATATACCATAGGTAACAAAAATACCTACAGCCAGAAAAGCCACCAGCTTAAAGGTAGACTCAAAGGCTATGGTGGTGATCAGACCAATATTTTTCTGATTGGCATCAATGTTCCTCACCCCGAAAATAATGGTAAAGGCTGCCAGCGCTATGGTAATGTAGAAGGCAGTATCCTGAAAAAACCACAGTGATACACTATGAGCCATTTGCTCGTTGGCTAATATGGCAAAGCTGTTTGAAATGGCTTTGATCTGTATTGATATGTAAGGCAATACACCTAAAAGGCAGAATATAGTTACAAATGCGCCTAAGGAAGCTCTTTTTCCATACCGGGAAGTAATAAAATCAGCCAGGTTGGTAATGCGGTGTATTTTACTGATCCTGATGATCTTTCTCAGAATGATCCAGAAAACCGGAGCAAGCAAAATTGGGCCTACATAAGTGGTGAGAAAATCCAGTCCCTGGTTGGACGCACGCCCTACGCTACCATAATAAGTCCAGGCTGTGCAATATACGGCCAGCGACAATGCATAGATGTAAGGAGACTTTAGCCACCTCTTCTCTGCATTTTTTTCCGCCCAGGCAGCTATTAAAAACAGCAGAACAAGGTACATGAATGATAGTATAATTACCAGCCACTTAATCTCCATCTTCCTTATCTCTGAGGTATTTCGTGCTTACCCTGAACGAAACAATTATAAGTAACAACCAGACGATGAGAAAATAAAAAAGTAGCATCGGCACTCCTGAGACGGCCTGCCGGGTATTAAATATTTCTATCAATGGGTAGTGGAACAATAGAAAAAATAATACAAACATGATAACAAGTACCGATGCTGCTTTTCCCTTCATGTATTACTCCTTTAAAGTAAGAAACCCGATCTTAAACAGGCCCCATAGCAATGCCAGTGAAAAAATTCCCAGCCCGATGGAGGCCATAAAGCCCACATTGTAGGCAGATTCAAAATAGAATCTGCCTATCAAGGTAAGGGTTCCGTAAATACTAATGAAAAGTATGGATATATTTTTGTTGAGTCTCATGATCCGTCAATTAATGGTTCTGGGCCTCTCCTGCACCCCTGGGGAACCTTATATGGTCTACAAGTTCCTGCACCTCCTGAGGTGGAGCCTTGGTCAGGCTGCTAACGGTAATGGATACAGCAAAATTTACCAGCATACCTATGGTACCAAAACCTTCAGGAGATACGCCAAACCACCAGTCGGCAGACGTGGTGTCACCGAACAGGTTAAATTTAAAGATCAGCATGTACAATAGGGTAATTCCCAATCCGGAGATCATACCTGCAATGGCGCCTTCCTTGTTCATCCGCTGATAGAATATGCCAAGGATAATGGCCGGGAAGAAGGAAGCTGCCGCCAACCCAAATGCCAGCGCCACCACCGCTGCCACAAAGCCCGGGGGATTGATACCGAAATAGCCGGCAATAACCACTGCCACCACGGCAGAACCACGTGCTACCCACAGCTCGTTCGAATCCGAGATGTCCGGTGCAAATTGTTTCTTTATCAGGTCATGAGAGACGGAAGTCGATATTACCAGCAGCAAGCCCGCTGCAGTTGATAAGGCTGCTGCCAGTCCTCCGGCTGCTACCAGAGCCACCACCCAGTTGGGCAGGTTGGCTATTTCAGGGTTAGCCAGTACCATAATGTCTCTGTCTATTACAAGCTCGTTTTTCTCAGCATCAGCCACATACTGTATTACACCATCCTCATTCTTATCTGTAAAAGTCAGCAGGCCGGTCTTTTCCCAGTTACTAAACCAACCTGGCATAGAAGCATATTTTTCATTGCTTACGGTCTGGATCAGGTTAGTGCGGGCAAAGGCTGCCACTGCAGGTGCTGTAGTGTATAAAATAGCAATAAATACTAATGCATACCCTGCCGAGATTCTTGCGTCACTCACTTTAGGCACGGTAAAGAATCTCACAATTACATGAGGCAGCCCTGCAGTACCTACCATAAGGGCAAATGTTATAAAAAAAACATCTATCAGAGCTTTGCTTCCATCAGTGTAAGCTGCAAATCCGAGTTCCTCATGCAGACCGTTCAATTTGTCAAGCAAGTAGGTTTCACTGCCATTGATGGTACCTCCAAAACCCAATTGTGGTATAGGGTTATTGGTAAGCTGGATGGAAATAAAGATAGCCGGCACCATAAAGGCAAAGATGAGAATGACGTATTGTGCTACCTGAGTATAAGTAATGCCCTTCATCCCGCCCAGCACGGCATATATGAACACGATGAACATACCAATATAAACACCGTTATTAATATCAACCTCAAGGAAGCGGCTAAACACAACACCAACTCCTCTCATTTGTCCGGCTACATAGGTAAATGAAACGAAGAGTGCGCACACTACTGCCACTGTTCTGGCTGTATTGGAATAATACCGGTCACCTATAAAATCAGGTACGGTAAATTTTCCGAACTTCCTTAAATACGGGGCCAGCAACAAGGCCAGGAGCACGTAGCCTCCCGTCCAGCCCATGAGGTAAACGGCTCCATCATAACCGGCAAAGGAAATAATACCTGCCATAGATATAAATGAGGCCGCCGACATCCAGTCTGCTGCTGTAGCCATACCATTAGCCAATGGAGGTACACCGCCACCGGCAACGTAAAAATCTTTGGTAGAACCGGCCCTTGACCAGATTGCTATTCCAATGTAAATCGCGAAGGTTGTCCCCACGATAATATATGTCCAGGTTTGTACATCCATGATTATTATTCTTTTTCGTCTACATCAAACTTTTTATCCAGTTTGTTCATCAGCGATACATACACAAATATCAAGATGACAAACACATAAATGGAGCCTTGCTGGGCAAACCAGAAGCCAAGAGGAAAGCCGCCAATCCTGATACTGTTTAATGCATCGGCGAATAAAATTCCTGCCCCGTAGGAAACTAAAAACCAGATAATTAGCAGCACCACAAGGTAAAGAAGGTTGCGCTGCCAATACGCTTTCATTTTTTCTTTGTTCATAGGTTTAAATTTTAGAGGAAAATATGAGTTTGGAGCACGAGGCCATTTATCCGGTCCGGCTCGGCTCCGGTATAATTTGATAATGTAGAACTATATTCAAGAGTGATTTTGGCGCTATGACCATTGAGGAAAAAATTAGCTCCCAGCTGGAAAGTATTCCCTGCCTCTTCGAAAGCTTCAAAATCACGAGTACTATAGGCCAAATAAGGCATTAATCTGAATTTTTCCGAAAATTCCGGAAAAAGATAGCCTGCATGAGCATATACCGATGACCCGGTACCATAGGTAGTACCGAGATTATAATTTTCACCATAATCAAAATTGTAATAGGCGGCATAGGCATTGATAGCACCTTCTCCAAGAGGAGCATCGTAAAATGCATCGACCGAAAAGTGCGTTACATCATTACCAGAGAGGTTACCTGACGCATCGGCAGTTACGGTACCATCGGTGTGGTTGAAAAATCCCGCCCCTATATTGAAGACGGTTTTCTTACCCAGATAAGAGCCTACACGGTAGGGAAGCTTGTTAGACTCCTGGTCGAGAAACTGATAGTCAAAATAACCAGTGACGATCATGCCGGCATCTTTACCCAGCAGCTGCCTTCCCGAATAGGTGATGGTGTTAGGTGCAGGCTCTGTTGTAGACCCCAGGGCATTTACAATAGGCTCATTGACGGCTACGGAATAGTTTAATGCGCCAAACCGGCCTTTTGCATAAACTCCCAGGTGCCGTGCAAACTGATCGGAAAGACCAAGCTGAGCCCAGGCCTGACGATAGTTGTCCAGAGTCATAAAGTTTAGCGTACTCGCACTGGTAAGTCTGCTCAGTCCGTTCCAGTAGTGCAGGCCTGCTCCCACATACAGCGATTCGTTTGTGGAAACTTTAAATTCCGTCCAGGCACCATGCAAAAATAGTTGTGGTCCGTCACTGGCCCGTGAGTCACCGATGGGGTCAGCATTGCTTCCGGTAAGCGAGTTAAGCCCAAAATGGGTCAGAATAAGAAATCTTGGAGAAATTTGTGCATAGGCCAGGAAACGTGATCTCCTTATTCTCATGGTAAAACCCTGACTGTCATCATCAAGGTTTCCATCTTCGGCCCATATCTGATGCCAGGTGATGAACCTGATGTACTTTTGACCACTCTCATCCAGCTTAAGCGTCATGGGTTTATAGGAGTGGTCTGTTTCATTTTTCTCTTCTTCCTGAGCATATGCTATTACTGGTAAGAGTAAGGATAATAGCATCCACCAGAAGGTTAGGTCATTAATCTTCTTCATAGGGTGAAATTTTAGTTTCGTTTTTAGTAAGGGTTAAAGACGGCCGTCTAAAATTTCATTGAAGATTAATTTTGGAATTTTTACGGGTAAAACTGTAAAAAGGAATATAGTTTTGGTAACTACTATAGTTAATCTTTAAAACGCTCCCATTTAATAAGCATAAATTTATCTCCAAGCTCTGTAATTAACATGCCAGAACCTCCTATATTAGACGGTTTGGAGATAAATTCCTGTAGTTCCTGATGGTTAAGTATCTGGTAGGCAGGCCTATAGTCATAGCGTTCCGGAGCCTTGATATTATACTTTCTGACCCAATTCATTACAGAGACGTGGCTGACCCCAAGCAACCTCTCTATCTCTCTGAGACTGACCCCTTCCAGGTACAACTGCAATGCCTTGATGACATAGTAATCGTCAATTTTCTTCCCTAATTTATTGATAGTAAAGTAGTAAGAGCATTTTTTACAATGGAAGCGCTGGCGGTTATTTACCACACCACTTTTGATGATCTTTTGCGATCCACATTTGGGACATTGCGGGATATGCATAACTATATCAAGTTAGCATAAATATATTTATTTAGCAAGAAATTAAGTTTTTGCCAGAATCGTCTTCAAAAGTAAACGGTGTAATGATAAACTATAAAAAGCGAATGGCCTCAGTCCCAGGATGTCCTGAACCAACTTTATTTCGGATTTGACAAGCTAAATACTTCCCCCAATTAAACCTCTGCCCCGTATTGTACTTCCTTTGTGAGGGACATCTGCCCTGAACTTTAAAAGGCCCTGATGATCAGTTAACAGTAAATGGTGATCTGGTTTATACAATCTCACCGGAGCTTGATTCCGTGCAACCTTCTGATCCAGATTATTTGTTAAAGACTTCAGAAAACAGAACTACTGACCTCGTTTTATATTAATCACCAGCCTTAAATACCTTTAGCCGTTTACATAATTTGCTTTGTCACTTACTTGATTTTGATGTAAATAGTCATAGTCAAAACTCAAAAAACAACACGCAATGTTTAAAAATTATTTTCTCACGGCTTTGCGCTCTCTGCGCAAGAGCAAAGTATTTACATTTATTAATGTTATCGGATTGGCCATAGGTATGGCTTGTTGCCTGGTCATTTTCATCTATGTGAAAAATGAGCTGAGCTACGATGATTTCCATTCCAAATCAGACAGGATATTCAGGTTTTATACCATTGACGAAGCCCTTGGGGTTACCAGCAACAATGTCGGGATCACCGAACCGGTAATGCCTGCCGCAGCCAAAAAGGAGATACCAGAGATTGAAAACACGACCCGTATTCTTACTCAGGGCAGGCTTCGTGTGGAAGTGGGAGATGATTTCGTCTACACGGAAGATGCTAAATCCGTAGAATCATCATTCTTTGAAATATTTGATTATAAGCTTTTAGACCCCGCTGCCGCAGAAGCATTTAAAGAACCAAGAAAAGCCATCCTTACGCAGGCTATGTCGAAGAAGATATTTGGTGATGAGGCGGCTTTGGGCAAGGTACTCCAAATCAATGACCAGGACTGGGAGGTGGTCGGTCTTATGGAAGATAACAGGCAAAACAGCCATTTGAAGCTGGATTTGCTGCTCTCACTCTATCCTTCACTGGCCGACAGCAGCCTCGCGCAGTACCTCGATTCATGGCAAGGCCTGGGTATGGTTGGTTATGCGGTACTCAATGACGCTTCTTCCGAAGAAACAGTTGAAGCCAAACTAAAAGACCTGGCACTGAAAAATGATGCACCGGAGTTTTGGGTTCCCCAACTACAGCCGCTGGAAGATGTTCACCTTGACTCCTCGGGCATTTTGTTTGATGGCTACAACGAGGCCAAAGGAGATATCACCTATGTTTATTCATTATCCGCAGTGGCCTTTTTCGTACTGCTTATAGCGGCATTTAACTTTATGAACCTGGCTACAGCTCAGTCGTCTTCCCGCGCAAAAGAAGTTGGTGTACGAAAGGTACTTGGGGCTTTCAGGTACAATCTTATCTGGCAGCACCTGGGCGAGTCTTTGCTCATCTGCTCAATGGCCGCAGTATTGGCCGTTTTGCTTGTGCTACTGTTGGCCCCGTATATTGACCTGAACATTAACACGAGCCTCACAGACTTTATTTTCGGCAGACCCGATGTTTATCTGACCATAGCAGGAGCTACTTTAGCCATTGGCATTTTGGCCGGCCTCTACCCCGCTTTTGTGCTTTCGAAATTTGAGCCCGTGAAAATCTTGAGAGGGCGGTTTCAAACCAGCAGGAGTGGCATTCTTTTAAGAAAAGTGCTGGTTGTAGCACAGTTTGCAGCTTCCATTACCATGATCATAGGCACCTTATTGATCTACCAGCAATTACAATTTATTAAAAACAAGAGCCTGGGATTTGACAAAGAGCAAATTGTCAATTTTCAGATGAATGACCCCGGCATGGAGCAGAGTATGCCTGCGTTCAGGGAGCGGTTAATGCAGTTCGATAATGTGGAGGCGGTAAGCACGTCATCCAATATGCCCGGCAGAACTTTCGGGCGTACTGGCATTACTCCCGAAGGCGCTGCTGATGATGAGCAAAACTGGATAGTAAGTGCCCTTTCGTTTGACGAGCATTACCTTAATGTAATGGGAATGTCGGTAGTAGAAGGACGTAATTATTCCCCGGAGTCAGGCACTGACCAGCAGGAAGCCATTATCGTCAACGAAGCATTGATAGAGCAGATTGGCTGGGAAGACCCAATAGGTAAAAAGCTTAGGTTTGGCAATAATTCGGAAAGAACCATCATAGGAGTGGTCAAAAACTTTCATTTTGCTTCTATGAAACATAGCATAGAGCCGCTGATCATGTTTTATAACCCCAATGCCAATAGCAACCTCTCTGTTAGGATCAAGGGTGATGTGAGGGAAGCTATGAATACCATTGAGAAAGAATGGAGTACTACTTATGCCCAGTACCCTTTTGAGTATCAGTTCTTTGATGAAGAATTTGATAACCTCTTCAAGAATGATGAAAACTTCTCCGAGTTAATTACCGGCTTTACCTGGCTGGCTATTTTTATTGCCTGTCTGGGGCTCTTTGGCCTTTCTGCATACATGGCAGAGCAACGCACAAAAGAAATCGGGGTACGAAAAGTGATGGGATCAAGCATTTCCCAGATCGTGCAGTTGCTTTCCAAAGAATTTGTACTGCTGATCATTCTTGCTATGGTAGTAGCCTGGCCCGTGGCCTTCTTCGCCATCAAAAGCTGGCTGGGTGATTTTCAGTACAGGATCGACCTGTTTGCCTTTGAGAATATAGCCATTTTCCTGCTTTCAGGAGCCATTGCCCTGGGTATAGGCCTGCTTACGGTGAGCTACCAATCTATAGTGGCCGCCATGGTAAACCCGGTGAAATCACTGAGGAGCGAGTAGGAGAAATTACTATACGGATGATTATTTTGATGCTGCCTCGGTGGGCAGCATCATTATTTTTTATTTATATCACAATGCCTTCTCAAGTAGCAGGATACAGCAAATACGCACTTTTTTGGTTGATACATTTAATCGCTGCTTACAGAGCTAAATTGCGGCTTTACTAAACTTTGAAAGTTTGGTAAAGCTTTACTGGTCGGTAACAATGGCTGAGGGTAATAGCCTTAAAACAAAGGTTGATACCTTTCTGAGCATTGCCTCTCCCGGTAATGGTCGCCTGCCATAATTAAAGATTGTACCTCCGAATGCCGTAGAGTCCTCTGAGAGAGACTCTACTGGGAAGTATTTGGTTGATAAATTTAATGATAGTGTACAGAGCTAAATTGCGGCTTTACTAAACTTTGAAAGTTTGGTAAAGCTTTACTGGTCGGTAACAATGGCTGAGGGTAATGGCCTTAAAACAAAGGTTGATACCTTTCTGAGCATTGCCTCTCCCGGTAATGGTCGCCTGCCATAATTAAAGATTATACCTCCGAATGCCGTAGAGTCCTCTGAGAGAGACTCTACTGGGAAGTATTTGGTTGATAAATTTAATGATAGTGTACAGAGCTAAATTGCGGCTTTACTAAACTTTGAAAGTTTGGTAAAGCTTTACTGGTCGGTAACAACGGCTGAAGGTAATGGCCTTAAAGCTGAGGTTGATACCTTTCTGAGCATCGCCTCTCCCGGTAATGGTCGCCTGCCATAATTAAAGATTGTACCTCCGAATGCCGTAGAGTCCTCTGAGAGAGACTCTACTGGGAAGTATTTGGTTGATAAATTTAATGATAGTGTACAGAGCTAAATTGCGGCTTTACTAAACTTTGAAAGTTTGGTAAAGCTTTACTGGTCGGTAACAATGGCTGAAGGTAATGGCCTTAAAGCTGAGGTTGATACCTTTCTGAGCATTGCCTCTCCCGGTAATGGTCGCCTGCCATAATTAAAGATTATACCTCCGAATGCCGTAGAGTCCTCTGAGAGAGACTCCACTGGGAAGTAGATCTTTTCCTACCTTGATAAAGGAGATTATCTCTTTAAATTGATCTACCTGTTCTCCGTTTATCGCTTTAAACTCCCCTATAATCCCCTCAAGGGGATAGTAGTGTTGTAGAAACATTCAAAATTCTAATTCTTTACAAACCCGTTCACCATTCACTGGTTCACCACCTACCAAACGCTTCCGTCTTCCGGCTCCAGACTCCTGACTCCGGTCTTCCGACTTCGGTCTTCCGTCTTCCAACCGATCACCAACAACTAAATCACACTCCACGTCTCCACAGGCTCAAACCGGCCTTTGATATGGACAGCCTTGAAATCAGGAAGTACATCGGGTTTGGAGGTGAGGTTTTCATACACTTCGCGGGAAACCAGAAGCTGCACGCCAAACTCTTTGGTGAGCTGCTCTATTCTTGCGGCGGTGATAACCGGGTTACCGGTAATGGAATATTGCTTACGGCGGGCGTTGCCCACATTGCCAACTACCACATCTCCGGCATGTAAACCAATGCCTACCCTGATGGGAGGAAGGATGTTTTGAGCAGCGCGGCTTTCCAGTTCATTGATAATGCTTTTGGCCGACTCAAAGGCATTGTCGCAGTCATGTTCAGTAGAAACGGGTGCGCCGAATGTGGCCATGAAACCATCCCCGAGCAACTGGTTGATCACGCCATTATGCCGCTCTATGATATCAATCATGAACCCGAAGACATCATTTTGGAATTGGATGATCTCTTCCGGAGTCTTGTTCTCCACAAACGGAGTAAAATTTCTGATGTCCAGGAACATAACGCAGACAAACCGCTTGTCGATCCTGTCGTTTTCTGCCGTGGTGATCAGTGCATTGGCCACCGCTCCGGATACCTGCTGTCCCAGGAGGTTGCGGATATTCTTTTCGGCTTCGGAAAGCTGGTTTTGGGTGGTTTCCAGGTCATGGTAAGCACTTTGAAGGCGTCTGTGGTTGCGGCGTTTCATATTGTACATCAGCCAGAGCGCAATGGCCAATGCAGCCAATAGTGAGGCACCGATGATCAGCATATTGCGAAACTCTGCCTCCTGCTCCATGGCAGCCTCGTTTTCAGAAAGCCTCATGCGCTGGATCTCTTTTTCCTGTTGCAGCAGCTTTATTTCCCGTTCCTTGTTCTCATTATAGTTGATCTGCTCCAGCAGGGCCAGCTCCTTTTCCTGTTGCTGTTTTTCATAAGCCCGTTGCAAGGCCACATACTCCTTATAGTACTCCAACGACTTTTTAAAATCCTTCTGAGCTTCCATTTGATCAGCCAGACGTTTGAATTTATCCTGCGGAAGTTCGGGGGAAGCGAAGTGGGTAATGTTCGTTTTTTTATCCAGGGCAGAAGGAGAGAGCTTGGATACTTCCTTTTCGATGGTCTCCAGTTGGGCGATGCGTTTCTTGTTCATCATCACCTGCAGCGTATCCTCTTTGATGCCTGCCTGGTCATTGATCTTTTCGTAATAGTTGATAGCCGTTTGGTACTGGCCACTTTTTTCATAGAGAGAGGCCACATGGTTCATGTAAAAGTAAACCTCTTCACTGTCACCCTGGTCTTTGTACAGGTTGATGGCCTTTTCATATTGCTCAATAGCTTTGATGAAGTTCTCGTTTTTTTCATGGTAACGGGCCAGTTTGAGTGTAGTGGAAAGGCCCATGTTTTCCGTGACGGATGACACCTTGCCACTAAGGTCCATATTGTCCAGGCTCTTTTTAAGAAAGACACCTACCGCTGAGCGTTCGGCTGTTTTATCCTCAAGTTCTTCCAGATAAATCAGCGTTTGCCCCGCTTTTTCGTTGTCTATCAGGTCAATATCTGACAGCACTTTGTCTAAGTATTCCCTGGCTTTGGCGTATTGCTCCCGTTTAAAATAAGCCCGTCCCAGGTAGTAGTATGAGACCGGCTTCAGGTAAAGTTCGTCTTTGGTTATGAGCCTGTTGTTGCTATGAATGATGTTTTCGGCCAGATCACTGGCCTCCCTCGCATACTTAAGCTCCTTTTTATCATTTGTGTTGTGCAGTTGCTCTATTAGCAGGTGCAAAGTGATCAGTTTTTCCTTTCCATATTGGCCTGATAATACCGATTCCAGCGAGTCCCTTTGAGCGAAAAGGGATAATGATAAGGTAAGGCAGATCAGGGTAAGGATGGCTTTCATGTAAGAGACTTTTTACGAGGAAAAGGCCTGTTTAGTTCTGAGGAAAGTATTTTATCTCACCGAATGATCAATTCGCGAATCGCGAATTGACATTAAAACTTTTGACCATATTCCATATTCCGATAGGGAATAATATCAAAACCAGCAGTGATCAGATGACTCCAAAGCCATCCGATCACTTCCCTTATCGCTTAAGCTTCGCCATTGCCCTCACCGGGAAGGTGCCCACTCCTTTAAACTTTGGAGGAATGGCGCTAAAGGTAAAACCATCATCCGGCAACAACTCCAGGTTGCAAAGGTGTTCTACGATCAGGATTTCTGCACCCAACAGAGCGGTATGAACAGGTCGGCTTTTGCCGCGGGTATCATCAATGTTGAGAGAGTCGATACCAACGAGTTTTACATTACAGCTTACCAGGTATTCAGCGGCTTCCTGGGTGAGGTAGGGGTTGTATTCGTAGTAGCTTTCGGTATTCCAGTGCTTGTCCCAGCCGGTGTGAATGAGCACGGCCCGGTTTCTCACCTCATAGTTTTGCAGGTGCTCCCGGGTTATGGCTTTTGACTTGTCGTGCGGCACCCTGATTACTATGCCATCAAGGTCAGTGAAGGCTTCTAATGATACTTCCGAAAGATCTTTGCCGTGTTCGTAGCGGTGAAAAGGACAGTCAATGTACGTGCCGGTGTTTGAGACCATTTCTATTTTACCGATCTGGAATTCCGTGCCTTCTTCATAGATATCTTTGGATGCCTCCCGGCTGAGGTAGTCGCAGATAACCGGGGCGGGAAGGCCTTTGTAAGTCACTAACCCGTCTTCGATGGTATGGCTGAGGTCGATGAGTAGCGGCTTGCCTGTGTTTTGGTCGATGGGTTTTCTTTTGTGAGGTTCGGTGATGATCTCCTTGTTGAGTATGCGGGTTTCACCCACCATAAGCAGGCGCATATCTTCGATGATATAATCTGCCAGTTCCTTGTCACTGATATCATTGCCAGCAATATCCAGCCTGAAATCTTCGCCTTTGATGCTGCCGCCATTGGTGAAGAAAAATTCAAAATCAAATTTTACTCTTTTGTCCATCGTTTTTTGGTTTAAAGTAAAGCTGTGTGAAGCAATATAGTCATTGATCTATGTTAATCTATGCCAGCTTCCCTGACCTGATCCGGCTCAAGGATTCGGCTTGAATACCCAGGAAAGAAGCAATGTGATACCCGGCAATGCGATCCTCTACTTGTGGGTATTGATCGATCAGGTTCAGGTACCTTTCCCTGGCGGAAAGCTGTAGAAACTCACTTTCGCGCCGGCATTTTTTGATGAATTCCTGTTCGAAAATATGTTTGCCCAAAGCATACCAGCAAGGGTTGGTTTTGCAATACCCTTCCAGCAGCGTTTTGGGAATAACTGTAACCATGGCCGGCTCTAACGCCTGGATGTTGAGCGAAGTTGGGGTCTCCAGCAAAAAGCTTGTAAAAGCCCCTGCAAAGCTGTTTTCAAAGAAGAACTCTGTATTCATCTCCCGATCCTCAACCTCCAGAAACGTACGGAAGATCCCTTCATTTACAAAATAGATATTCGGGCACCTATCGCCCGCTTTGATCAGAAAATCGGATTTAGCCACCTGCGTGACCGACAGACTTTTAACGAAAGCATCGATCTCAGCCGTGTTGCCAACGATGTTTTGCAGGGCTTCCTTTAATTGCCAGTTCAGTTCACTTTGGGTCATGGTCAAATGTACTTTACTTGCGTAAGAATATCGCAGTTTACAGTAGCATCAGTAATAATATTAATGCGCTAACACATCAGCTTAAGCACTAAGAGTAGACTCTGTTTACGAGTGTGACCATTAAACTGACTTGCTGCTATTAGGTATTTTTACTCAATTTTATAGGTAAAAATACCTAACGGCTGATAATGGTAAAGCTCCATTCCGCACCATCAACCCTGTTTTCTACTTCCACCCCTCACATGAGCCTCAAAATGTTATCTGCCCATTCACTATTTTGAACAAACTGCCAAAGTGCAGATGGTGCAAAATTTTCGGATTGATGGTCTTTCGGAAAGTAATTTGTGCTGTTGGGAAAGTTTATTGGGGTGGGGGTAGTGGAGGTGGTTTATTTGTTTTTGAATGTTTTAAAGTTTTGTGTAAATGGAAGTTACGTGGTAATTAGGGGTTTTAAACATGCGTGCAGTGCGGGTATATCCTATAGATGACGGTGTTTTTGGTTGTTATAGGCAATGATAAAAATCGCCACCATAATCTGATAATGCAATGATTACAAAGTTAAAGTCAATAAATAACCTTGCGGTTTTTCAAAACTTCAGTTGGGACACAAATATTCGAGACGAGGGTTTTATTTAAACCCATAAATATTCTTTACGGACGTAATTATTCTGGCAAAACGACTTTATCAAGAATCGTCAGGGCATTAGAAACAGGTATTATTTCCGAGAAATATGAAAATCCTCAATTTGAAGTTTGCATTAAAGGCTTAGCAGATGCAACACAGGATAATTTAGCAACGTACGGCAAGAAAATCAGGGTATTTAACGAGGATTTTGTAAAAGAGAATCTTCGATTTATTGTTAATTCAGATGATAGTATTACCCCATTTGCAATAATTGGAGGAAATGCAACTATTGAAAGTGAAATTCACAAACTTAGGGATGACTTAGGGAATAATGAAGATGGTGAGGAAAGTGGATTTTATCTTGAACTAAAAAATGCTGCTTCAATAGCAAGTACAGCGCTACAAACTTATCATGCTGAAAACAATCAATTAGAACAGCAACTAACTTCTAAAGCACTGGATAGAAGCACAGGTATAAAATACAGGTCAGAGAGGTTTGGTGACCAAAACTACACAAAAGCAAAACTTACGATTGATATAGAATCTGTTTTAAAAGGCTCATTTCAACCTCTTACAGATGATGAAGTGACAATAAAATCTAACTTACTGTATGAAAGAGCGAATCCTGATATTAGAGCAATTGCTAAACCGAATTTAGATTTATATACCATAAATACAAAGGCTAAAGTCTTAGTCACCAAATCAATTAGTAGCTCTAACAAAATTGAACAACTTCTAAAAGATGCAATTTTAAATCGTTGGGTTAAAGAAGGTCGAGCATTACACAAAGATAAGCTTGAACAATGTTCTTTTTGTGGTAATGATATATCAGAAGAGAGGTGGAAAGAACTTGAAAGTCATTTTGATGAAGAATCTGAGAAACTGGAAAAGGATATTGAAGTGTTGATTGCTGAAATAGTAACTATAAAACATAACGTTGATACTCAATTACAGTTTAATAAAGATACTTTTTATTCAAAGTTTCATTCAGACTTAGAAAGGCTTATTGTCCTAAGAAACAACATTTCTGATAGAATAAAATCCGAATTAAATCGAATTATGAAGGCCTTAGAAAGCAGAAAAAATGACCTTCTTAATCCAAACCCATATATTGACATAATTGATAATAGCAAACGTCTTGAGTGGTGTTGGATAATTTTTGAAAGTTTTAGAACTCAAGCGAATGATTATAGCAATTCATTAGAAAATGAACAAAGTGAAGCAAAAAAATTATTGAGATTACGAGAAGTAAGCGACTTTGTTAAAATAATACAATTCACAAATGTGAAGGCAAGAATTCAAGACTTAAAAGAGACTTCCGATAAAGAAAGTCGAAATAAACAAGCAATAGAACAAAAGATCCATCAACAGATTGCACAAATCGAAGATAAAGAACGCTTAATGAATGACGAAGAAAAAGGAGCACTAAAAGTAAATGAATACCTAAACAACTTCTTTGGTCACGACTTTCTAACTTTACAAGCGTTAGAAGAAGCCGATAAAAAAATACGATTTGAAATTGTTAGAGACGGGAAAAAAGCCCATCATTTAAGTGAAGGGGAATGCAGTTTAATAGCATTTTGCTATTTTATGGCTAAACTAGAAGACGTTGAAACAAAAGGCAGTAAACCAATTATTTGGATTGACGATCCAATTTCAAGTTTAGATAGTAATCATATTTTTTTTGTTTATAGTCTTATCAATGCTGAAATTATAGCAAAGGAAGAATTCGAACAAATTTTTATTTCTACACACAATCTTGATTTTCTAAAATACTTGAAGCGATTACCGAGTGCGTTAAATAAAAATAAATCAGCATACTTTTTAATTTCAAGAGAAAATGAAAATAGTATAATACGTATTATGCCTCGATATTTAAAAGAGTATGTTACTGAATTTAATTTTCTATTTCATCAAATTCATTTATGTGCAACAGCTGATGCAGATGATGAAAGGCGACACAATTTGTTCTATAATTTTGCCAACAACACACGGAAATTTTTAGAAGCGTTTCTTTATTATAAATACCCAAATGCTACAGACCAAATTGAAAAGCTGACAAAATTTTTTGGAGACAATAGACAGGCTTCAGCAATGACTGACAGAATAAATAATGAATTTTCTCATTTAGAAGGACTATTTGAAAGAAGCATGACACCAATTGACATACCTGAAATGAAAAAAACAGCTAAGTTTATATTAGATAAAATAAAAGATAAAGACAACGAACAATATGAAGCATTACTTTTGAGCATAGGTGTTGAAATTGAGACAGAACAAGAATAAGCAACACCCATAATAGCACCTTTCCCTGATACGCTACGGGCCCAGCATATACTAGAGCGTCCGCTCAAGTATTCGACAATGTGTTGACCTCTGTTAAATGGAGCACTGCTAAAAAACAGCCCTCCCTAAATTTTATGACTCTAGCTCAATCCGGTCAAAGACTTCCCACAAGATTTTTAAATCAAAAAGAGCAGACTTTTCTTCCCCATTGAAAGGTATATCAGAATGGTAGAGTGCCAGATCATGGATCAATCGCAAAGATTTTGAGAACTCTGAAACACCATGAAACATGATGTAATCCAGAAATTCAGCCTGAGAGGGCAATAGAGACTTTTGAATTTTTGATACTTGTCGGGCATCAACCGCTGTGTCTGCCGAATTACCTTTCAGGTCAGTTGGATAAATCACTTTTGCTTTGTAGGGTATAAAAGCTCCCTGACATCAACATTCAGTACGGCGGCAATTTTGATAAGGGTTTCAAGGGAAGGTTGCATGTCATTGGTGCACCAGCGAGAAACAGTCGTTCTGTTTTTCTTAACTTTTTCAGCCAGCCATTTGTTGGTCCTGTCTTGCTCAGCCAAGACTACTCGTATTCTATTGATTTGCTTTTTAGAGGTCATTTGAATCGTATTACTATATTTTAATAGCGATACAGTCAAATTTAGTTCATTTCAATGTTGTTGATAATTCATATAATTAAGCTATATTTGAATCGTATTACACAACTTATGATTCGTATTAAATTGCATTAATACTAAAATACGTATTGAATAATTAATTTAATTTTTTTGAAATGGACAGAAAATATTCTCAGGAGGAGGTAAATCAGCTTCTTTCTTTACAGCTTGATAACCTGAATGCTATGCACAATTTACTGGGTTTAATAAAGCATCAAAACGAACTCCTAATTCAGGTAATTTCCAGATTGAATCAATTGGATAGTTAAAAGATATCTTTGTTAGTGTAGCATTATATATTCTTGAGTGTTTGCTTCCTTGGCTGTAGCCTTTGTTATTAGGAAGTTGTAAACGGGCAACTCTCTGGTTTTGAAGAGCCAGAAATTGACGTTGTCTTATTAGGTTCTGTATCTATGATAAGGGGACCGCTTCCTCCCCGAAAGCTTTCGGGGCATGCTGTGGCTCGTCGCGGTGACGATCGTAGGTACAGCCTGCCTTGAAAGCTTTCCAAGGGACAAAGTGGTCTCCCTATTACCCTAGTCTATTGTCTATTATACAGACACCATAGATCGATCCATTTTCCTGCAGGCCTATCGTTTTGGACATGAGATCCCAATAAAAAGTATTGTGCTATGCCCTGAATAATGTTTAACTGGCCCTTATCATTCTTATCATACCGCTGAGCTTTTACGCTACACTCTATAGGCATCAGGCTTTACCTCCAAAAAAGTAATATTGAAGATTTGCCCCGGCTGAAGGCAGCGTGTGCTACTTATTCTTGTTTTTGTTTTCAAAAGTAAAGCCCGGCATCACCCGGGCTTTTAACTCCAATGTCAGTCAGAGTGCAACAACAAATTATGAATTTATCTTCGTCAGAAACTTGCCTTTACCTCAAGGGAATATAGCCTGCCAATGAACGGTGAGGCAGTGAACTCTCTGAATTCCGCATCAAAAAGGTTAGTTACCTGTCCGGAGACTGTAAACACTTTGTTGATCCTGTAACCGAGGCCGAGGTCTACATTGACAAAACCTCCCAGCGGGCCATAATTCCAGGTGTCGGCGCTTCGGGCATTTTCCTTTATCGGCACACCGCGGTACACGAGGTCCTGGGTTTTGGCAGCGATCTGGAAGCTGGAGAAATAGTCGTACTCCTGTACCCAGCGGGTAAATAAGGTGCCAAACCACTTTTCTGAGCTGTAGTTAAAACCAATGCTGGCTTTGTTTTTTGGCGTATTGACCAGCACATCAAGCTTATTTACTTCACCATCTTTATTGAAATCGTTTGCAGCCAAATCATCTTTATCAACACTGTAATCGAAGTAAGAATAGTTAACTGTAGCGCTTAATTGATCAGTAATGGCATAGGTAAGGCCGAGGTCGGCGCCGTAGGTATTTACTTTTCCGAAATTCACGTAAGTGGCTACCAAACCACCATACACGCCATAGCCACTTTGTACCTGGCTTATCGGCATGCCACCCCTTTCGGTAGCCACGCCCACAACCGTTACAGGGCTGAGGAAATCCTCGGAAATGTTGTAGTATGCATTGACGTCGATAAACAATTTTTTAGGAGCGAGCTGGCCTTTGTAGCCCAGTTCAAAAGTCTGGATCTTCTCTACTTTCTGCTTCTCTACCGTGGTGCCATCGGCCAGCGTAAAGCCTTCTGCATTGCCCAGTATCAAACCGCTAAAAAGGTCGCCGTACATATTGAGTATGGTAGGTGCGGCAATACCCTGGCCGTAAGTCAGGCGCCATGAGCCCAAAGTGCCTGTCCTTACGATTCCCGCTTTAGGGATGAAGTTAAACCCATAAATTTCATGGTTGTCGCCCCGGAAGGCAACCACCGTTTTTAAGGTTCCTCCAAATTTTTTCTCCACCTGACCGTAAAAGCCAATCTGGTCAACCTGGATGTAGTCATCCTCATTTTGATCGAGGAGGTAAGTGCCTTCGCTGTTGGCCAGGTCGCGCTGCCATTGGCTGCCTGCCACAATTTCGAACTCGCCAAAGGTGTTGTTATATTGCAGTTCGGCATTATAGCGCTGAGAATCATCGATAAACAATGCCCCGGTGGAGTAGGAGTGCTCTCCTCTTGCCTCTGCATCGGAAAGCCCGGCATCGAGACCTGAATAATAGGCTTTGGTCCGGTCATCGATGGAGTAGGTGTCCTGCGTTTTACTGGTGCTCATGTATGCCTGGGCAAACCACCTTGGCGAGGTATAGCGCAGGTGGAACTGGTTGATCTTCCAGTCTATGATCTGGTTGCGGCCCACATTGGTAGGGGCAAGGTAAGTGCTGTTGCTTCCGCTGTAGCTGAGTATGAGGTCAGCGTCTTCTTTTACGCTGTAGTACAAGGCGGCTTCTCCTCTCAAAAAGCTGAAATCATTGTCCAGCTCCAGCTCTTCGTAACCTTCCTTGACACCGTCCGGGCCGGGATTACCGTTGGCATCCAGCCTGTCGATGTAGACAGAATCCACGAAGTCAAACTCCTCACCACGGGTATATTCGCCAGTTATTTTAAAAGCAAATTTATCGTTGATCACCTGGGCATGCCTGGCCCTGGAGGTGAACATGCTCTGGTTCCCGGCCCCGAGCGCTATGGTTGTGCCTTCCGATGTTCTGGGGTCTTTGGTGATGGTGTGTACCAGTCCGTTGTGGGCATTGGGGCCATAGAGTGCAGCGTTGGGACCAAGGATTACCTCTACACGCTCTACGTCTTCTTTCACCTGCGTAGTTAGTGGCCCGAAAGGCAGGCCTGTAGCTACCAGGGTGGCATAGCGGCCATCGTTGAGTTGCAGGTTTTTAGCATTGAAGTTGCTGTTAAAGCCGCGAATATTGACCCCGGTGCCTACTACCCCGGAGCGGATGAAGTCAACACCTTTTACCCTGGCAAGTAGCTCGCCGGGGTTAAACGAGGGCAGTTCTTCAATTTGCTTTGAGGTGATAAGCTCTACAGTAGCTGGGGATTCGGTGATTTTTTCTGCCCGCCGGGTGCCGGAGATCACTATCTGGTTGTTGAGCATGAGGAGTGACTGGCTTAAAGTGATCTTACCAATATCTGTCATGCCGCTGCCCACTTCTACCTGTTGCTCGTAGTTCTCATAGCCGATGTATGAGATCTGCAGGGTATAAGTTTGAGGTGAAAGGTTGCTGATCGTAAAAGAGCCATCTACATCAGTAGTAGCGCCTGTGGTAGTGCCTTCGATAATAATGCTTGCACCGACCAGGGGATCGCCGGTAACATCTGTTATTTTTCCTGTGATACCGCCTTGTTGCGCCAAAGCCGGGAGTACCGCCTGTAAGGTTATGAACGCAATGATCACTAATTTCTTCATAGTTGTAAGGGTTTTTAATGACTTAGTAATTAAACCTAGTCAAATACCTATATCCCTGACATTTTGCATGAAAGATACCATGGGCTGACTTAAAAGGGTTAATGAAGTATAAATATTTTTAACTATTTGATAATCAATTTTTTATATTGTAAAAAAGTACCTTCGACTTTCTTAATCATACAGGTCAATATTTGAATTATCCGAAGAATATTAATTTCCGCATCCAGTAAGTTACAAACCACCGGACAAGATAAAGCCTGACGGGTTCAGGTACAAACAATGGGCTATCCTTCATTTTTCTGATGGGATAATTTGTTTAGAACAGTAATGAGCAGAACGAAATGGCGGCTTTACTAAGCTTCCAGAAGTTTGGTAAACAACCCATCACATCCCCTACCCCGGTGGCTCGTCCCCCGACAGCCACCTTTAAGCTCGTACGATGGCGTCTTACGAGGGCTGGTGTTAAGGTTGTGAAAAAAGGGTAACCAGATGACAGTCAGTTTGATGGTGCCTCAAAAAAAATTTGTGATTTTATTTTATCAATAAGGTGAGGAATGTGATTTTTTAAGTCTTTGAAAAGGTCTTTGACAATGGCGGACTTGTGCCTGTTATTGGAAAATGAATCTACGGTAGAGTTCATAGATTCGATCAGGGATTCATCGCTCATGCGGCCCTCCATATAGCGCGATACATCATAATACCACTTTACTGTGGGCAGGTAGGTAAGCTTGCGTTTGTCGGCCTCGTCCCTTTGAAGGAGCTGGTAGCGTTTGCATACCGTAATTACTTTTTCATACTTCTGCTGCAACATCAGGGCCCGCAGGTAAGCGGTGAAGAAAATGTACCACCTTTTATGGAGCACATGGTCTTTGTTCATACGCAAAAAGCTTTCGGCAAAAGCTTCACTATCTGAAGGTTGACCGTTGAGATTGAGGCACTTCATGTAGAAGGCCACGAAACCAATCTTGCTATGAAAGTTATTGGAGCTCCTCATCTCCGTCATCGACTCCCGCATCAGGTTCAGCGCTTCATCAATCTTGCCCTGGCGTAAGAGTATAGCGCTGAAATTGTTTAAATACTGTAAATGGTCGCTGTTTTTTTGGCGGATGGAGAGGTAGCCATATTCTTCGGCCTGCTGCGACACATCAAACTTAGAGTGCAGCATGAGCCTGTTGGCGTAATAGTTAAATAGTATTCTGCGTGTGTAAAATTTGCCATCCTTCAGCATTTCGTCCAGGTCATCATAGACGGTTTTCAGCTTGTCGAATTCCCGGTAATTAAAATACATGAAAGTGAGGCGGATCACGGCCAGGAAACGGCTGTTGCCATCAAGCTCCTGATTGTAGAATACGGATTTGAGCCAGTCTTCCCAGCAGTTGGATTCCGTGCGGTTAGAGGCGTAGTGGTCGATAATATCTTCCGTGGCCTGGTGCAGCCTTTCATTGATGTCACGGGCTTCTTCATACGCTGCTTTATATTTTTTCACAAATTCATTGACTGCTTTGTGGCTGTCGTAGCTCAGCCGGATCAGCAGAAAATGCCTGAAATTAAGTGCCAGCTCATAGAACTTCATGAAATTGTAAACGGGATGCTCGTAGTTGCTGATCTTTCGAAGTAGCTCTCGTTCTTCTTTCGGAGTGATGGCATCCGTCACTACCTTCCTGTTGATCTCATTGATCCACTCAAAGTCAATGTCCACATCTATAGCCTCAAGCTTTGCCAGAATCCATTTTTTGATGTTTGAGTACTTTCTTTTGTCAATGGAGGGGTCGAAAGGCAGCGCTTTGGTACTGTCGCTACTATTTTCAGCAATCAGTTTTAAGATGGAGAGCTTTTCGGGGTCTTCAAAATTCTGTACTTTCAGCAGGTATGAAGCCTCATGCGGCAGTACGTTTTCGGCAAATTCGGTAAACTTTTTCAGTTTCGGTTTCACGGCTCACTCCTTCAGAAATTGATTGATGATATTACTCAAATTTATCGGTTTTTCAAAGGGTGCCATATGGCCGCATTCGGGAACCATAGCCAGTTGGCTGTCCGGGATTTTTTCTGCAGCAGTCCTGGCTATCTCTTTTGTGGTCAAATCCTTATGCAGTATCCGGTTCGGGATGAGGTTGTCGTTTTCACCGTAAACAATAAGGGTTTGTTGCCGGATATTTCCAAGCCGGTCAAAAACAGGTTCGTTCAACATACCCTGCACACCTCCGGCCACAGTGTTGCAATAATCCATGAAGTCAGTCGCTGTAGCCATTTTCAGCCTGTCTTCAATCATAAATTCTGTATCAGGCGGAACTTCATAAAAATTAAGTCCATAATTATACCTGACCTGTTGCTCGTTGGCCGATGCTACAGCCCGGGCAGTAAAGAAATTACCAAACCACTGCTTATGCTGTTCATTAAAAGTTTCTATTCCGGCAGGAGCAATTAAAATGAGCTTATCACCATAATCGGGATACTTCAGGGCATATGTCATAGCGATCTGGCCGCCCATGGAATGGCCGCAAAGCACCGGGTCATCCAGTTTGAGTTGAGAAGTGAACTTTTGCAAAACAGTGGCATAAAATGACATGGTAGAAGGGTAATCACCCTTGGAAGAGCGTCCGTAGCCCGGCAGGTCTATAGCTATGCATCTGTACTTTTCTTTTAGCTCTTCAATCAGCTTGTCCCACGAAGGCAGGTATGTGGCCAGGCCATGAACGAACAGCAGGGTTTCATCGCCTGCACCTTCATCCACATAGGCAATCTTCAGGCTGTCAATATCCATGTAGTGGGTTTTGTATTTGTAAGGGCTGATCAGTTCGCTGATCTTTTTAGCAGGTTCCGTTTGCGCATGCAAGCCAATAGCCATAAGCATAAGTAGGTTTATAAAGAGCGTGAACTTTATCATAATACTAAGCTTTTGAGGGCTTTTTTGTTAATTTTTCCTGTATCGTTTTTAGGCAGGTCTGCAATGAACTCAAAGTACCTGGGCACCTTGTATTTGGCTAAATGCTCTATGCAGAAATCCCGGATTTCGGTTTCTGTAGGTGTTTTCCCAGGTTTGATGGCAATAAAAGCCTTGCCTACTTCGCCCCATTTTTCATCTTTCACACCAATCACGGCAGCTTCATTGATGGCGGGGTGCGACAGCAGTACCCTTTCTACTTCGGCCGGGTATACATTTTCACCCCCGGAGATAAACATGCTTTTGCGCCGGTCTACCACATAGAGGTAGCCCTCCTCATCCCGTTTCATCAGGTCGCCGGTATGGAACCAGCCGTCACTGATGGCATCCCGTGTTGCTTCGGGGTTATTCCAGTAGCCCGGAGTCACCAGGTTGCCTCCGAGGCAAAACTCACCGATCTCGCCGGGCTTTACCTCATCACCACTTTCATTCACAAGTTTGGATTCCACATAAAAGTTAGGCCTGCCGATTGACCCGATCTTCCTTTCGGCGTCGTTGTGGTGCAGTGAAGTAATGTTCGGGCCAACCTCCGTAAGCCCATAACCCTGTCGTATTTTAATACCCTTTTTGTGCCACTGATGAATCGACTCTAAGGGCAGCGCTTCACCACCGGATAGAAAATACCTGATGGCTGAAAGGTCAGCTTGCTCAAATAAAGGCGATTGCAGCATCATTTTGAGGGTAGTAGGTACCCCCCAATAGATAGTGGCCCGTTCGCTTTCCAAAAGGCTCAGCACCTGGTCAGCATCAAACTTGTTCATCATGCCGATGGTAGCCCCTTTATGCAGCAGCGGTGTGATCAGTACATTCCACCCTCCGGTATGGAAGGCGGGCATGCAGTTGATCGTAAGGTCGTCAGATACAATATCCAGGCTTAGTGCTGTATTTACACTGTTCCAGAAAAGCATGCGGTGCGTGTAGAGGGCACCTTTAGGGAAACCTGTAGTCCCGGAAGTGTACAGGATGAAAAGCGGGTCGTCAAAATCAATGGACGGATCAGTAATGTCTGTTTTGTAAACCCGGCTTTTTACCTGATCCACCAGTTTCCGGGTATCTGTTATAGCCGTCTGGTTATTGGCCGTAATTTGCATTACAAGCGCTTTGAACTGAAGCTCATAGAGCACCATTTTAGGAGTGCAGTTGCTGATCAGGTAGTCTATCTCCCTTACGGAAAGCCTGTAGTTGACCGGCACCAGAATAATACCCGTTTTTTGAGCTACAGAGAAAAGTGTAACATACAATGACGAATGCTCGGCTATCACCATTAGCCGGTCACCTTTTTTAAGGCCGTATTCACTTTTCAATATATCCGCAAGCTTCAACGCATTGTCGTTGAGTTGCTGGTAAGTTAGCTCCTGTTGTGAGCCATAATCTTTTAACGCAACTTTGTTTGGGCTATAAATGGCCCATTTACCTATCCAGTCGAGATTATGCATTTTGTGCCAGTGTCTGTCTGTTAAACGATTTACTAAAGATCAGGTGCAATACCACCCCGGTGATCAGCGAAAATATGATCGCAAAAGTGGCAGCTATTGCAGGGTTATTGACCGGCTCCTTCATGTAGCTTGTTATTTGTCCGTAGTATACGGCAAAATGCACAAGGATCGCAACTGCCGAAGAGGCAAAAACTGTTTTCAACGATACATTGCTGAAAAATGTACCAAACAAGACCGGAACAAAAGCCGCTGAAAAATAGGCATATACACCGTTTTGAGCAAAGATGGCTACGCTCAGGTCGGGGTTGACCAGTTGATTGTACGACAACCAGTAGCTGGCTATAGCCAACAACAGTATTACTAATCGATTGATCCTGATCTGGTTGTTGTCCGACTTTAAGGCAGATGACTGACCAAAAACCGGTAAAATTAGGTCAGTGGTGATCGTAGCGCTCAGAGATTGGATCAGTCCTTCCAAGGTGGATAGACCTGCCGAAATCAGCCCTAAAACCACAATAATGCCGAGGTACACGGGAAATTTGCTTACTACATATGCCGAAATTAACCCATCCATGGGCATGCGCTGGCCGTTTGCTGACAGGTCAGGGAAATAAAGACGCACATAAAGCCCGGTAAATACCACAAAGAAGAAAACCACCAGTGCAATGATGCCTATGGTCAGGTATTTATTTACATCTTTATTCTCTTTGAGCAACAGGGATTTGGTGATGATATGGGGCTGGCAGACGATGGCAATGCCAATAACCACCTGGCAAAAGATGATCTCGAAATAGTCCCGGAAAAGGAAGCTTTCCGGATTGGTAGTTTGGGTCAGGTTGCTGTCAATGTCATTGAGCTTTGCCAAAAATCCTGAAACACCATTTTCAAAATACTCTACCCCTGAACCCAGCAGGATAAAAGCTACCAGCAACATAATGCCTGCCTGGATCGCATTGGTGTAAACCATAGAATTGGCCCCGCCAAACATCATGTAGCCGAATACAAATGCCACCACTGCCAAAAGCACATAGGCCGGATCCAGGTTGAGCGATTTGGAAAGCACCTGGGTAAGGCCTACGCAGATAAGTACAATGAAGGTGATCAGCAAAAGGGATAGAATAGCAAAAAAGATCCTGTATGAGCGGCTTTCGTACATTTTTCCCATCCATTGCGCCATGGTCAGGGCTTTTACGCTGCTGCCATATTTTTTAAAGCCTTTGGTAAGTATGATCAGCGAGCCAAATATGGCAATAGGCATGACCATTCCAAACGAAATAAATCCGCTGATGCCATACAGGGCAATAAATCCGGGGTTGATAATAAAGGTAGCTGCGCTGGTCATGGATGCGGCGAGCGCCAGACCGACAGCATAAGGGGAAAACCCTAAATTGCCAACCGCATAGTCGCTGATACTTTTTGTTTTCAATGCGCCGCGGATCACCAAAGTCAGGATCATTGCCATATAGGCAATGACCAATATCCAGGTGCTTAGTACGTGATTATCCGATGCCAATCCCATAACCTATCAATATTTAATAGCTGCTGAGGCAAATGCCAGGCCTCCTCCTGAACCGACCAGCATGATCAGGTCACCCTTTTTGATCTTGCTTTTGCTGATGGCATCATGCAAGGCCATCGGTATGCATGCTGATCCTGTATATCCATACTTGTCCATGATCTTATGCGCCTTTTCCCGGCTTACTCCGAGGTTGTCCATCGTTTCATCAATAGAGTTGAAATTGAGCTGCGTTACCAGAAACTGGTTGATATCGTCAGGTTTGATGCCCATTTCACTGCACATTTTCAAGATCATATCCGTCCATATTTCCGGGTTAAGCTCTTTCGGGAATTTATGAACAAATTTTAATTTATGGTCATTAGTGGCCAGTGCACCCTCATCAACCGGCTTCTTTGTGCCACCGCTATAGATGCCCATCCACTCATTGTATTCACCCTTGGTGTAGAGCTTCGAAGTGATAAATCCCTGCCCGTTACTGCTTTCACGGGCTGATAATACAACCGCCCCGGCCCCATCGGCAAACAAGGTAACAGTTTTTTTGTCATTCATATTCAGGTGCTTGCTCATGGCATAGCCGCCTACGATCAATATGTTGCTGTACCGTGCATCAGCCTGTATGTATTTGGCAGCCACGTCAAAAGCTGTTACAAATCCCGCACAGGCGGTATTCAGGTCGAATGTGCCTGCTTTGTCTGCGCCTAAGCGGTGCTGTAAAATGGCTGCAGTAGAAGGAGAAATAAACTCCGGCGTATCCGTAGCCACAATGATCAGGTCAAGGTCAGTAGCTTTCAAACCAGCATTTTCAATGGCCTCCACGGCTGCATGCTCACAAAGGTCTGCCACAGACTCCCCCTCAGCACACCACCGCCGCTCATGGATGTTTACATTTTGCTTTAGCCATGAGTCTACATCTTCATCAAGCAGCTCGTTGAAATATGCGTTAGGGATTTTTCTTGCCGGTGCATAGGAGCCCGTTCCGGTAATTATTGCCTTTCTCATAAGTCTTTTTTTTAAATAGTTACCGCTCCGTCCACACTGATCACTGCCCCGCTGATGAAGGCTGCCTCATCAGATGCCAGAAAGGCATAGGTATTGGCCACATCCTCAGGGGTGCCTAGCCGCTTTAGGGGAGTTTTGTCGATCATCAAATTGATTACTTTCTCCGGTATGGTTTTGACCATTTCGGTGGCAATGAAACCAGGGGCTACCGCATTTACGGTTATGTTGTGTTTACCCAGCTCCTTGGCCAGGGTCTTGGTCATGCCGATAACACCGGATTTGGTAGCAGCATAGTTGACCTGCCCGAAATTACCATACAGCCCGACCACAGATGACGTGTTGATGATGCGTCCGTAACCTTTATCAATCATTTGCGGGATTACCGAGCGGGTACAGTTAAACACGCCTGTAAGGTTTACGTCAATGACCTGTTGCCATTCATTGTAGGTGATCTTTTTAATGGTTGCGTCTCGCGTAATTCCGGCATTGTTGATCAGCACATCTATTTGCCCAAATTTCTGAATAGTGGCAAGTGTGGCCTGCTCCACTTCTTCCGGATTTGTGGTGTTGACCTTCATAAAGTCGGCTATGGAGCCATTGCTCCTGACTTCGGACAGCGTGGTCTTACCCTGCTCTTCGTTAACATCCCAAATGACCACGGTAGCGCCATCGCGCAAAAACCTGCTTACGGCAGACTTGCCAATGCCACTGGCGCCTCCGGTGATTACAATTACTTTATCTTTAAATCTTTTCATGAACACGGTTTTAACTTCTAAAGCCAAATTATCGGTTCACAAGAGCAGGCCGGTTGTGGTTTTTAAAATAGTATGGGTAGACTATTGGGGATTTATTATTTTCATATGCCTTTAACTTGCTTATAATCAATGTATTGATTTATTATTATGGGGTTGCGACTTTTCCTTCTTCATGGTCTGTTCTCTGACCACGATCAGCGTGCCTGTCCTGAGTAGGAGGCGGTAGGCAAATTGGTGTCCTGTAAGTTGGAAGTAGAAAGATCGGTGACCGAAGTGGACTCGGTAACCGGTGATCGGTGTTGGGCAATCGGTTGGAATGATGAACAAGTAAACGGAACGAGGTGTAATAAAGAATTGGGATTTGAATATTTCCACATCTCTGACTATCCTCCTGAGGGGATTATAGGGGTGTTTTAACCTACAAGCAGTGACCGGAAAACAGTAAACACAAAATCCTTTTATCCGTCTCGTTATTGATGCTTTTTGACCGGCCATATTAAGATTGTGCCTCTGAATGTCGTAGAGTCCTCTTCGAGAGACTCTACTGGGAAATGGTTTATAGTCTGAAGTCTTGAGTCCTGAGTAATGAGTCCCACTACTCAAGACTATCGCTACTTACGAGACATGCGTCATACCACCACCTGACCAACATCAAGGCAATCTTCGGGTTTGCTTCTCAATTATTGAGAAATTGAGAGACGTTTTCCTTTATTGATCATTTTTGATAATATTAGATCTTTAACCGTAGTTACCGATAGTGAAGGAACACGTTGAAACATAACGTTGACTTATAAGTGTCAAGATTATTATGGAACTATATTGCTGGGTACAAAAGATGAATGATCCTGAGCTTGCTGAAATTAGTAAGTGCTCTGAATTACTTGAAGGAAGGAGGTACAATTTATCCTGGGGAATACAATCTAAGGATTGGATGCTTGAAAAAATGGAATTTCAGCTCGATCCGGACTCTGGAGTAAAAATTACCGACAGCATTCCCAATACGCTTGGATTAAAGATAGTTTCAGAAAAATTAAAGTTGATCTTGGAAGAAACTGCTCTGAATATAGAGTTTTTTGAAGTAGATATCAGGGATGCAAAAGGAAAGTTGGTAGAGAGTACATATTATATTGCAAATCTCCTTGATGTGGTTGAATGTATGGACCTCAAGAAGTCCAGGTATAAGAGGTCTATACTTAAGGAATCGCATATGGGACGGATAGACTACTTGGCCATCAGGGAAAAAGCTATTGAAGAGAAAATATCAATTTTCAGATTGGCCGAAATGCCGCGACTTCATATTTTATCGGAGAAGCTGGGTATTAAAATTAAACGCCTGGAAGGATGTACGGGAATGGATTTTATTGGTGTGGAAGACTTTAGCAGCGTTACCTATTTTCTATAGTCTCTAGCAGATCAGGCAATTATTTAATAAAAACGGAGAGAATTTTGGAGGCAAATAGTATTGGTCCTACGTTTTTATTGTTACTAAAGAACTTGCAGTTGATATAAAGAATAACGGCTGTACGGGTATACAATTTATACCCATTTCTGATTATAATTCTATCAACCATTTTTAACATCTCCTGTTTTTGGATTTATCAGATTGATTATAAATCAATTAAAATATTCTCTTGATAAGGCTGACAGAAAAAGTCGTGGATATGACATGCATCATACCACCACCTGACCAACATCAAGGCGATCTTCGGGTTTGCTTCTCAATTTTATTATTGAGAAATTATATGTTATGGCCGATCTGTTCTCAATATTTAGTAAAAGCGAATTTCTGCGGGAAGTTGGCCATATAGCCAAATTTGCAGGAAGGTTTTTTAGTGAAGGCTTTCAGCCCCGGTATGAATTTCGTGAATTTATCCGCCAATGCTACTGGGTTGGGTACAAATCATTACCACTTGTAGGCATTACGGCATTTATCATGGGGCTGGTGCTTACCATTCAATCCCGGCCTACGTTGGTTGAGTTTGGTGCGGAATCCATGCTGCCCAGTATGGTGGCGATTTCCCTTGTCCGCGAAATATCTCCGGTGATCACCGCCCTGATATGTGCCGGCAAGGTTGGCTCGGGAATGGGAGCTGAACTGGGTTCCATGCGGGTAACAGAGCAAATAGATGCTATGGAGGTATCGGGCACCAACCCGTTCAAATACCTGATAGTCACCCGCATACTAGCCACTACACTTATGCTGCCGGTGCTTTCAAGTCTTTCCAATGCAATTTCGTTATATGGCGGTTATCTGGGTGTAAACATCCGGGGAGCAGTGAGCTGGCATTTATACTGGTCGCAGGTGTTTGATGCTTTGAGCTATGGAGACCTGGTGCCCTCTCTGGTAAAAACCTTCTTCTTTGGTTTTGCCATTGGCCTGATCGGCTGCTACAAAGGCTATTATTCTACCAAAGGCACCGAAGGTGTCGGTCGCTCCGCAAACTCGGCTGTAGTTGTGGCATCGCTGCTGGTATTTATTATAGACCTGATCGCTGTTCAGATTACTGACCTTTTAAACCTTACCTGATCCATGGAATGCCTGGCAGTTATAGAAATAGATAAATTGAACAAGTCATTTGGTGATAACCACGTGCTGAAGGATTTCTCTATGAAGCTTTATAAAGGAGAGAACCTGGTGGTACTGGGCAAGTCGGGTTCAGGTAAGTCGGTGCTGATCAAGTGCATTATTGGACTGATGGATCCTGACAGCGGCAGGATCAAAGTGCTGGATAAAGACATCAGCGAATACAACAGGCAACAGTTGGATAAAATGAGGGTGAAAGTAGGCTTTCTTTTCCAGAGCAATGCTTTGTACGACTCCATGACTGTACGTGAAAATCTGGAGTTTCCGCTAAGGAGGCACTGGATGAAGGAGACACAGGAGAGGTCGGAAGTAGATGCACTGGTTATGGATGCCCTGGAGGATGTGGGGCTGGCACATACCGTGGACATGATGCCGGCAGAACTTTCCGGGGGTATGCGAAAAAGAATAGCCCTCGCACGCACGCTGATACTGAAGCCTGAAATAATATTATACGATGAGCCTACAACAGGGCTGGATCCGATTACCGGAAGGGAGATCAGTGAACTCATTCTTGATGTACAGGAGAAATATAACGCGTCCTCTATCATTATTTCCCACGATATGAACTGTATCAGCATCACCTCAAACCGGGTAGTGATGCTGATCGACGGGAAATGCTACGAGGAAGGTAAGTTCAGCGAGCTAAGGAAATCCAAAGATGAAAAGGTTCGCAATTTTTTTATTAGTGATAGCAGTATAAAAGACAGAAAAGATGAAAACCAAAGCTATTGATAATGCCAAGCTTGGGCTTTTTGTGCTTGCAGGCCTGATGTTCCTGATCTTCTCCCTTTACATGATAGGGCGCAACAGGAATTTGTTTGGTTCCACATTTACCATACAAGCCAGCTTTCAGAATGTAAATGGCCTTACACCGGGCAACAACGTCCGGTTTTCCGGTATTGATGTAGGCACAGTAAGGGAGATAATCATTGAGAGCGATACTTCTATACTCGTCACGATGGTTATTGACAAAAAAGCCAGACAGTATATTAAAAAAGAATTCGGTGGCATCGGTAGGCACAGATGGCCTTATGGGAAATCAGCTTATAAACATTAATTCCGTAAGAGAAAAAGCCGATCCGGTTGAAGAGGGCGATAAGATCTACTCTGAACAGCCCATTGAAACAGATGCGATGCTGCGTACACTGAATACCACCAATGATAATATTGCAGTAATCACCGGTGATCTGAGAAAAATTACCCGTAAAATAAACAACAGTAATAGTCTGTGGCAACTATTATCCGATACACTCATGGCTAAAGACCTGAAGCAGGCGGCAGTTAATATCAAAATGGCCGGTCAAAATGCATCTGATGCAGCCCGTGAAGTTGCCTATCTTGCCAGAGATATCAAGCAGGGACAAGGGCTTGCAGGCACGCTTATTACGGATACTGCCCTTGTTTCGAACCTGAAAGGTAGTTTGTCAGATATTCACCGGGCAAGTGAGGAAACCGCCAAAGCTGCCAATGACCTGGGAGAATTGCTACAAAAGCTTAAAGAAGGTGAAGGTACGGCCGGGGCTTTGCTTTCAGATACAGTCGTGCTGCATAAGCTCAATCAAAGTCTGGAAAACATTGAAGCAGGTACGGCCCGATTCAATGAAAATATGGAAGCCATGAAGCACAACTTCCTGTTTCGCAGGTACTTTAAAAAGCAGGAAAAGCTGAAGAAGAAAGGGAAATAAAATTAATTCCCGCTCTTTTCAAACCTGCCTGTTTTCTTCTCTACTTTTATGCGGTAAACTATAGGTTTTTTCTCCTTTTCCACTATCTGGGGGATTGTAGCTGGCCGCTGTGAATAGGTTGTTTCACTGGTCCTCAAAGGTCCGATGCGATCCTGAAGTATCTGAAGGCCTTCTCTTTGTAACTTTTGATCTTGTAGCTCTTCATAGGTCCCCCAAATGATAGCACAACGCCAGTTGGCCAAATTATCCATGGCTTCTACCTCAAAGCATACCTCGCCGTTCACCCGCATCATGTCAATTTTTTTACCTTCTTTTGAGTGCGCATAAATATAGTGACCATCAAATACGTAAGTCACGGGCACAACAAAAATATCACCGTCAGCATAGCACCCGATCCGACCGATTACCTGGCTGAATAGTAAGTAGTCGATTTGTCTGTCTGTTAGATTGCCCAGCATGTTTCTATATTTTATTGTTGTACTCCTCCGCTTTGATATTTACATCAAGCACGGCTATTTGCGATAGGTCAGCATGTGTTTGCTTTTCCCAGTTCAATACTTCTTCAAGCAAAGCTGAGGCAGTATCCAGCTCCAGTTCCCATGAAAATACCAGTGCGGTTTCGTATCCGGCCATTTTGTAGTAATTGATATTTTTCAGGCAGGAAACCAACAATATATCCTTCATTTCTCCTGGTATCGTTGCTTTAAGCACCTGCTTCATACTATTAATCAGTGCATCAATTACTTTGTCCGTACAGCGACCTGGTTCTTTCATGAGATAGCTATACGTACGATTCAGTTTGAGCAGTTTGTCTCCACTGCTTTCACGATATTTTAACAGTTCGCTTTTTAAAGCTGGCGAACTCACTTGCTCAGTGCATTGTAGCATTGCACTTTGCAGCTTCTTTTCAGCGCTATAAAGTTCATTCAGTTTATAGGCTAATGCCTCGGTCAGGTTTGTAATAGTTGCATTCATTGTCATTTTAATTTTATATAAAATTAAGCGTCATATAGAAAGATGACGATGACAAACCTTCATATACTTAAATGATAAATGTCATGAATCAGGTCCGCTCCCGCAGTCATTCGGAGGAAAGGAAGAACCCACTCAAGGAGGCTACTGCTGCCCGTTCAGTTGATGCAAGCAACAGGGTTAGATACTTCGCAAACTTTCTAAAACACGGGCCTAAGCGTACTCAGAGCAATCTCCCTGGATTTTCCCCTGAGCTTAATAACTCCAAGAGGTTCAGAAGTGTACCGGTCAGATAGTATCAGTTCCTTCAATATGTTGGAGGATGCCAATATCTCCACATTAAGTTCCTTGCACATACTTTGTATTCTTGATGTGGTATTGAGAACATCACCTGAATAGGTAATGTCCCTTTTAATAATCCCGATCTCTCCGGCTACGACGCGGCCGCAGTGTAAGCCGGCTTTGAATGTAGGTACAAGGCCATAACGCCGGATATATTTTTGCTCTTTTCTTTTCATTACCTGCTTCATATCAAAGAAACACTTCAGGCAATGAGCATTTTCTATTCCCTCTTCAAGTGTCCAGGCTACAACGACTTCATCGCCTACGTACTGGTAAATGTTGCCCATATTATTTATTATGGGATCGGTAATATCCGAGAAAAAATCCTGAAGCAGCGCATGGTAGGTTTCATCACCCAACTCTTCGGCAATAGCAGTGGAGGAGTTCAGGTCCAGGAACATGAAGATCCTCTTCTCCTCTTTAGGCGTATTGTACTTGCCACGGATGATGTTCCAGAAAGTGCCCTGCCCGAATTTGCTGCTGACCTGGAGCAATAGCTGAGTTATTGCCACTATAAAGATCCAGACCAGGGCGCTTTTTAATGGGTAGCTGTCAGTAACAAATGCTTTAAAAGCGGATTGAGAAACAGGGTCAGACAAGGGCAGTCCTGTCTGACGTGGTACAATGACCGTGGCCAGCAGCAAGGTAATAAATATCATAACGAAAATAAAAAATAAAAGCACCGCCATAATAGTATATCCATAGGGCTTATCGCGATACTTTACGTTGACAAAGAAAACCAGAAAACTGCCTCCAAGCATGGAGCCGATAAAGCTTGAAATCAAATTCCTGAAAATGCCTTCTGCCAGTGAGTATTTATCAGAAGTACCCAGAGACTGACTGGTATGCAGTACCAGGTGATCATAAACAGCTATAACTACACCAAGTGCCATCCAGATGACGGTGAGAATAAAAAATTGTTTAACCTGGAGCTGAGTGGCTCTTTTCATTGTACAACTGTGCTGATTTGCCAATCTAAATTACTCCATTTTAGTATTGTTTGGCAGGTGGAATTGATAAATCACAGTTTATTTGCCTTATTCGGTAAAATTTTGAGCAGGAAAGATAGAAAGAATACAAAAAGCAGCACAAGTGGCCACCATTGACCTTCTGCCATGTTATAGTTGTACAAAACAGTACTCACTGGCTGCCTGAATATCCATAACCCTAAGATGAATTCAAATAGTACAGTGAGAGATACCCATACAACCCCGTGAAGAAAAGCATCTTGGGTACCGATCAGGTCAAGCTTGTGGTGTATAACCACCCCGTAAATCAGTAGTATAACCATTAATGTGATCGCCGAGACCTGATGCGCCAGAGGTTCGCCGAGAGATTCTCCGTAAACTGCGCCCCGGATGATTCCGTTGATCATTCCTAAAACCGGCATAGGGAGCCAATATATTATGATACTTTTCATCTATATTAATTTTACCTTCCAGAATTCAGGTAAAAATTCAAATTCATGGGCCTGCGTTATTTTTAATTTTAAGTATGCCAGGGCTCTTAGTATAGATTTTTTGGCCGAAAGAATTTCACGCTATACGTTCATCAATGTTGAGGTTTCTACTTCCGATAATTTTTTAGCCTTTAAGCTCTTCTATAATCAGTGCGTTTTGATTGTTGTAGTGTAAAAAGGCTTCCTTCATAACCACAGTCAGTTCTTCAAAAAGTAATGAGTTGTTGCCGATAGTTATTAAACGTTGAAATGAGATATCAAATTCCAGCCAGCTCTTCTTCAGTTGAACATAATACTCATATAAGGTATCGTTAGCTGTATTGTCAAAATCCTTAAGGTCGTGGTGTATGTCCTTGAGCAACTTTCTTCAATACGTTTTCCAGCATGTTCATGGCATAAAAGAAAAGACCAATACCCGCAAGAAACCTCCAGACTTCGATCATAGCTCAGTTGTCATTTTCAAAAGACAAAGGAAAGGTAAAATAACCGGTGTGAAATAAACATGACATAAGTCATAGGAGCTGTTGACTCGGCTCATACCGAAAGCATGAGTATGGTTCTAATTTTATACTCTGACCGATATAATAGAGTCTACAGAATGGATAGTAAATCTAAATAAACCCTATACCCATGAAAAATATTCTTGTACCTGTCGATTTTTCAGCATTCTCTTTCAATGCAGCCAGAAAAGCGGTATTCATAGCAGAAAAAACCAATGCTGAGGTTCACTTGCTTCATGTGGTAAATGCACCCTCAGACTGGAACAGTATTTCGTTGCAGGCACAGCAGGAGTTTCCTGAAGTGGAGGCCCGTGTGGTAGAAGCTGAAATGAAAATGGAGAAACTGCTGAATGATGCCATATTTGAAAGGAGCAAAGTGAAAACCTATGTGCAGGGAGGCACCATCTATGAGGTTATTACTGAGTTTGCCAGGCACCGTAAGATGGACCTGATTACCATTGGAGCACATGGAGCAGATGAGACTAAAGAATTATTTGTGGGTTCTACTACTCAAAGGGTTATCCGTATGGCCACCTGCCCTGTATTATCGGTGAAGAAGAACTCGGAACTGAAATCCGTGGATAGAATATTGTTTCTTTCCGATTTTGAAGAAGACATTTCCAATGCTATAGAGACCATCATACAACTGGCAGAGATAATGGCCGCCAGTGTGGAACTTTTATATATAAACACACCGGCTAACTTTACCGATACGGAAACAGCTGAAGCCCGGATGTCAAAATACATACCCAAAGCATCAAAGGTTAAATTTCAATCTTTTATCTATAACGACTTCGACAAAGACAAAGGTATGCTGGCATTTATGAAACGAAACAAGCCGGATCTCATCACGATGATAACGCATGCCCGTAAAGGTAAACCGGCGTATTTACTTAGCATGACTGATACTATTGTTTTTCATGCGGACATTCCAGTGCTCAGTATGGTATTGAGGAAGCCGTAGTGCTTTTATTTTCATACTGATTTGAATTGAACCGGCTGTCGTTCGGTGGAACCTGCAGGTCACCCCATGGCCATAAGTAAATCAGCAATTTTCGGGTCGTATAACATTTCCAAAAAGCAGAATTTTGTAAAAAAGATCGGTTATGTACACATTTAAAATTGTACCCTTAGATAAAACGTTTGTTGATAAACTTAAAAGAGAAAGAACTGATGCATTTGGTATTGAAGTAACGGAAGAGATCGCTGCGGGTACTGGACCATGCAGGTTGTCATTAAAACCGTTCAAGCCTGGTGTGGATAGACGGTTATTATTTTTGCATTCGCCTTTTGAACAAAATAATGCCTTCAATCAAAGTGGGCCTGTTTTTGTAAATGCAGCTGATGTAGAACCTTACGCCGATGTTCATAAATTCCCAAAAGAAATCAAAGCCGACCCCGTTAATTTTCCTCTGACCCTGATCGGGTACAATACTGCTCAACGTATGGTGTTAACAAAGCTCGTGGGAACCAATGATGTAGATGTGCTGATCAGTGAAATATTCGAATCAACCCTTGATGTAGAGTACCTGCATGTCCGGAATGCTGAGGCGGGCTGTTATATCTGCAAAGTAGAGCGTGTATAATATTGTGGATCATGCAGAGTTTCTGCGGAGACCCTAAATTTGCACCTCTTTACTGACAGACAGTTGTTAATAGCAGTTGGCAAACTCGTGTTAAATAACAGTAGGAGTGGTTTGCTGATTATCAGTCGTAAGCTTCACATTACATGTTTTACTTTTCAGATCCGTTTACTCCAAAGTTTTCATTTTGGTCCGAGATGTTCAGGTAGGTGTTAAGTAAAAAGAGGGTGCTTTTAGTGAGTCTCACCCTCTTTCTCTAAGCAAAGGAAGTGGTTCACTTCCCTTTTGCTTCGACGTATTTTTTAAAGTTATCCAAAATAGCCTGCCACCCATCTCTCTGCATTTCTATTGGATTTTCCCCTTCAGCTTCAAAAGTTGTGGTCACCTGGGTTTTGCCATTTTCCTCTTTGAACAATACACTGACTTTTCTGTCATCTTCCAGTGTATACCTGATCAGCTCATTGGTTTTTACTTCATCATAGATGCCGGCAAAATCAAAGCCCATGCTGCCATCTTTGGCCTCCATGCGGGATGTGAATTTTCCCCCCACGCGAAGATCGTTGGTAGCTGACGGTGTGTGCCAGTCTTCACTGGGGCTGTTCCACTGGATAATGTCTTCGGGAGTTGTCCATAACTTCCATACTTTTTCTGCCGGAGCACTTATTGAAGCTTCTACAGTAATGTTGGTTTTTGCTTGCGTAGTCATGAGGTCTGTTTTTTTAAGTTTTAATTTATTGCTTTTGATAATACAAACATAGCAGGAGTCTCATAAAAACCACTTGCGTAAAAACGGCAAATCGAGGGGTGGTTTGCGCCAGTCATAACCCGTATGGTAAAGCATACAATAATGGTAGGAAGAGCTTTTGCAGGCGCTTTACTAATATGCGCCGGCCGGCAGGGCCGAAACTTTAAAAATCCATGTGTTTACCACGCACAATTTTCCTCACCAACAGCGCCATAGGAATACCTATAACAAAAACATGTACCAACAAACCTATAGTTATTTGATATAGATTACTCGGATAAGTACCTATTAATGAAAGTGGAATAACTACGTAGTTCATAAACAGCCAGATCCAGATACCGTAGATACCACCAAATAATACTACCGGTCGCAAAGCCTGACCATATCGTTTATAAAACTGGTAGAAGATACCGGTAGCTGTAACAGCAATTATAAAATGAATAATTATGCCCAGAATAACAGGGAGGGTTTCCGCTTCATAGGCAGCCTTGCCCAACAGGCCACTGGATATGTACTTAAACACACCCCTGGGCTGTACACCTAAACTGACATATGCATTGATGCACGCCGCTGCACCATCTAATAAACCCACGAAGAGTCCTGCAAAAAGTATTTTCTTTGCCATAGTTATATATAGTAATCAAGTAAAAACAGGTCGGGTAGTTCTGACAAAGATTTTTGGTATCATTAAATGATACCAAAAAGTAATGAAATAAAAGATAGTAGTTTTTTTTATAAGATGCACATAGTCAGGTATTTTTCGACGATTTTCCAGTTTGGACGGGTGATTGTGGGCGGAATTACAAAACAACGTCAAAAGACACAGCGTGTTTCTCTAACGATAAATATGAAAAGTCTGAATTCAGTAAAAATTAAAAGAGTTTGTACAGGGTATAAAATTGACCTGCACTACCCACGTCACCTTGAGAAAGTGTAAGTATGACGACAGCAACATTTTAAAATTTGCTTAACAGAAGATGTAGTCTGAAGAAACTCCGTACTACCGCAATAAAAATCCTTCCTGAAAAGGATCATCAGGATCAAGATAGAATTCATTTTGCCCGCTAATATGGGCTGTACCCCATACTTCGGGTATTACGGCATCATAAGGGCCAAATTTTATTATACTAGTCACTTTCCCTGTGAACCGGCTCCCGACGATACTCTCAATAGTCATAGATTCTCCCTCCTTCAATATCCCCTGCTGATGATGTAAAGCCATTCTTCCTGAAACACCTGAACCCGTGGGTGAGCGATCTACCTCTCCATCGGCAAAAACGCATACATTTCTGCTATCAACTCCGGCAACGGGGGAAGTATCCATGAATATAGTTCCGTACAGAAATCCAAGATCAGCCTCAAAGGGATGCTCTATTTTCAACCCGCTATTAATAACAGCCTGCTTTATCGCCCTTCCTGCTTCGATAATTTCAGGATAGTTTTCAGGTATTAATTCAATACCTGCATTTTGAGCATCAACGTAGGCATAAAAAGCCCCTCCGTATGCAATATCCATTTTTAACTTACCCATACCTTTTACGTCGATTTGTACATTGTCAGCCAGTACAAAGGAAGGTACTCCGTGGAAACCGGTAGCTATCACTCTCCCCTCCTCCACCTGGGCATATGCCCTCACCAATCCACAGGGCGCCTCTATATTGATGCTGGTTATTGGCTCTTTGATCTCTACCCAACCCATTTCCACAGCCAGCTTTGTCAACGCTATTACAGCATGACCACACATGGTACTGTAACCTTCATTGTGCATGAATATTACAGAAAAGTCAGCTTCCTCATGAAAGGGAGGGAGCATAATACATCCATACATATCTGCATGGCCGCGAGGCTCAAACATCAAAAGTTTTCTCAGGTGATCGTAATTTTCTTTCACATATCTTCTGTTTGCCAGAAGGCTGTCGCCTTCCAACGATGGGAAACCATCGACAACCACACGCAAGGGCTCTCCACCGGTGTGCATTTCTATGGTTTTAATGGCAGACCAGGTTGCTGGTCTCTTAAAGCTCTTCAAGTCCTTAATTCTCTGAAATGTACTGCTGCTCATATTCCTTTTTAACTACTGATATATCCGATTTAGGAGGTTAAATTAGCAAGAAATCACCATCTGATTTTCCTCTATTTAAACTTTGACTGATATGATTTTAACTTATTCCGTATCAAGACTATGTTAATTAGCAGAGTTCTCTGCCAGGAAAGATTTTTTCAATAATTACTTTATTGTTTTATAACTCGGAATCATCCACATTGAAGGTACTTCCTCCTTTATTCTCTTTCTTTAATTCCTGTTCGCATTTATACAATTACAGCTACATGACCCTGCCTTTATTTGTATAAAAATCAAAATGTTATGAGAAACGTCCTGATTATGATATTACTGATTCTGGTTTCTATGTCTGCCTTCAGTCAATCCGGAGATGTTAGTGGTGAAGCTGCCTATATTTTTGCTTACTACCCAAAAGAAAATGCGAAAGAGCTTTTTGAGACGGGGTATAAAGAGCATTTGGAATGGCACAAAGAGAAGCAGGACCCATTGGTTTGGTATGCATGGTATGTACAAAGCGGCAACAGGCTGGGGATGTTCATCGATGGTTCATTCGGCATATCACATAGTGCTTTTGACAATCGGGTTGATCCGGCAGGTGATGGCAAAGATTTCGCTCAGACTACCGCGCCTTTTGCTGAAAGTGTATTCCGACAGGTTTATGCTCTGGACAGATCACTCAGTACTGCCTATTTGCTTGAAGATCACAAGCCTTCAGGAGCTATTGAAGTATTTCACATTACTGTACACCCTGGCAAAGAAATGATCTTTGAAAAGGCCATGAGAACATTGAAGGAAGCCGCGGTCAAACAAAAAGCCGTGCCTGAATATACGCTTTACAAACTACTCTCCGGTGGTGAACATGCGGGATACCTGATGATGGTTCCCAGAAAAAGTTTTGCCTCGTTTGACCAACAGATATTATCCATTGCTGATCTCAGTCAACAGGTTTTATCAGGAAGTAAGGCACTGGAGGCAAATAATCACATATCCACTTCTGTCAGGAAAATTGAAAGTGAAAGCTGGAGCTACAGGGCTGACATGAGCGTTATCCCTTCTGGCAGATGAGCTAACCTTACGCTAAAAATTCACGTTGGAGGTTAGTGAAGCACATAACCTCCGGCACCATGATCTACCAGGAAATTACGCCTTCTGCTGAGCTGCTCCCTTACATCAACTGTTATTGGGTTATTGAGGATGATGACCAGTCGGTGCTCAAAGATGTGTCGTTTCCGGATGGTTGTGTGGAGTTAATTTTCAACATGGGCGTGCCTGTATTCCGAGCACCAGATCATCAAAATTTCAGTAGAAACCCATCTATAGAACTCATTGGTCAAATGAGCCGGTCGTATGCCATTCAGTCTCAGGGGTGCAGGTCCATGCTGGGCATCAGGTTCTATCCGCATACTGTACGAAGCTTCTTCCCTATAAAAATCTCCGAACTGACTGACAGGGTGATCAACCCAAATGCAATCTCAAAAATATACGACCTGCTATTTCAGGAGATTGCAGAAACATCTGACCTGAATAGCCAGATCAATGCTATTGAGTCCTTTCTCCTAAAACAGATCCGCCCGGAACCCTACCGTCGTAAACTTAAAATTGTGGATCACGCCGTGAAGCACATCCTGATGCGTAAAGATAAAAGTGATCTGAATATGATCTTAAGTCAGTGCGATATCAGTGCCCGATATCTACAAAAGCTTTTTGACGAATATGTAGGTATAAGCCCTAAACTGTTCATGAAGATCATCCGGTTTCAACAATCCTTCAAATACCTGAATGAACCTCGCGCATCACTTACCTCTGTGGCCTATCAATGTGGTTATTTTGATCAATCACACTTTATCAGAGACTTTAAAGCACTTTCCGGCAAGCTTCCTTCTCAGTATACAATGGAGGCCCATCCATACAATGAATTTTTCCTGAAGGAAGCCAGCCGGTCATACTTATTTGATTATTGATTGGTATACACTTACCAACCTTTGGGTACTCTCTTCCGGTGTTATATCCCGCTGAGGATTACCCAACATCTCAAAACCAACCATAAATTTCCTGACAGTTGCTGACCGCAGCAATGGTGGATAGAAATGCATATGAAAATGCCACTCAGGATATTCCCCACCATCTGTAGGAGCCTGATGGATACCTGCCGAATAGGGAAACGATACATCAAATAACCCGTCGTAGGTCCGGGTAAGTAACCCAAGGGCTTTTGCAAAATCCACCTTTTCCTCCTCGTTCATTACTCCCAGATGTGGTATAGCTATTTTACTAATTATCATGGTTTCAAACGGCCACACCGCCCAGAAAGGTACCAGCACCACGAAGTGATCGGTTTCAATCACTATGCGCTCATCCTTTTTAAGCTCCTGGGTAAGATAATCTGAAAGTAAAGTGCGGCCATGCTTCTCAAAATATTGCCGCTGCATGATCGTTTCTTTTGCCGGTTCATTAGGCACAGTCTCCGTAGCCCAGACCTGACCGTGAGGATGAGGGTTGCTACACCCCATCATCTCCCCCCTGTTTTCAAAGATCTGCACATAGCTGATGCCCGGTTTAGCCCCCAGCATCATATATTGTTCAGCCCAAACGTCCACCACCTTCTTAATATCATCAATAGCCATTTGGGATAACGTCAGGCCATGATCCGGCGAAAAACAAACGACCCTACATATGCCCTTTTCTGATTTGGCTGTGAACAAGTCATCTTCAAACGAAACCTGCTCATCGCTAAGCAGGGCAGGGAAATCATTGTCGAATACGTAGACCTCCTTGTAATCTGGGTTGATTACCCCTCCAACTCTTTCATTACCGGGACACAGATAGCACCCCGGATCATACTGCACTGATGATTTATCTTCTTTCTTCTCGGTCTTACCCTGCCACGGACGTCTGGCCCTGTGTGGTGATACCAAAACCCACTCTCCGGCCAAAGGGTTATACCTTCTATGCGAAGTCTCATTAAGTCTTGATATATTCATAATGAACTTTTGGTATTTACACACTCCGAAACAGCAGCCTCACTTGTACCCTCGGCTGGCGCCACCTCATAGATCTCAGGCATAATTTCAAAACGCTGCTGATAGGCATCACTAATTGCCTGTATGAAATCATCTTTATAGGTATTCTCAACAATATTTATAGTACACCCTCCAAAGCCCCCGCCCATCATTCTGGCTCCAACGACCTGAGGCTTGTTAATAGTAAAGCCTATCAGAAAATCCAGTTCCGGGCAACTTACCTTATAAGTTAGCGCCAGACCGTAATGCGAATCGTAGAGGTTTCTGCCAAATCCGGCTACATCGCCTTTTTGCAGTTGATCGCAACTCTCAAGTACGCGTAAATTCTCTTCAATAACGAACTTACAACGGTTGAAAACATTTTCTCCAAGTTCAGGAAGAAGGTGCTGCAACATAGGGAGTTTCACATCTCTCAGGCTTTCAACTTCAGGGTAATGAGCTTTAATGATTTCCACTCCACGAAGACATTCTTCCTTTCGTGTGTTGTAGGCAGAAGTAGCCAGTGAATGGCTCACAAGCGAATTGCAAAGTATAATACAGTAGTTGTTTAGCTTCAATGGGAAATAATAATACTCCAATGACCGGCAATCGAGTCGTAAAGCATGATCTTTTTTGCCCATTACATTGATAAACTGATCCATAATACCGCACTGGACTCCCACAAACTCGTTTTCTGCTTTTTGCCCCATTTTAATGATCTCTACAGGCTCAATGCCCAGCGAGAACAGCTCATTTATGGAGAATATGAGTCCACACTCCACGGACGCTGATGACGAAAGACCTGCTCCAATAGGAATATTACCTCCGAATACAATATTGAACCCGTGAACTTTATATCCATTCTTTTGAACCTGGTCTACTGCCCCGATGAGGTAGTTTGCCCACGATTTATCCGATGGTTTTATATCATCCAGTTCAAAGGTTACCGTTTCATCGAAGTGTTTGGAGTATACATTACAGGTCCGGGTGCCGTTTCCTGATATCGCGAAATAAGTCTCTTTATTGATCGCTGCCGGTAGTACAAATCCACCGTTATAGTCTGTATGTTCACCTATCAGGTTGATCCTTGCCGGAGATCTAACCAACAAATCCGGCTGACCATATATATCTATAAATGCCTTGTGTATTTCGTGTGCTTCCATTACCAAAAAATGATGTATAAAACTGCAAGTATTAACATAATGCCCATGGCCAATGCGTTGAACCATGGTGAAGTCGAGAATAGTCCTTTCTCCAGATTGATCGCTTTAGGTGATGCCTTTCCTGCCCCCAGTGAAACCATTATCATCAAGGCGGAAAGCAAGAGAAATACTACCCCCATTTGATCAAGAAATGGCATAGACGGGAACACGAGATCAACGAAGATGCTAAATGGCACTGAAGCGATGGCAGTCCACAATGCTCCACTTGCTGAAGCTCGCTTCCAGAACAAACCAAACATGAACAATACCACAATGCCCGGGCTGACATATCCTGTGTATTTTTGGATAAACTGGAATACCTGTTCTTCACCCCCCAATAAGGGTTGAGCCACAACTACGGCGATAAGCATAGCCACCAAACCTACAATACGACCAACGGTAACTAAATGGCTCTCGGAAACCTCCCTCTTGAGTGATGGTTTGTAAAGATCCATGGTAAAAATGGTTGCAGTACTGTTCATCATAGAGCTTAGCGATGACAGGGCCGCTGCAATCAGGGCTGCAAAAGCCAGCCCTTTGATACCAGTAGGTACAAGATTAGCCAGTAACCAGGGGTAAGCAGCGTCATATCTCTCTATATTTGCGCCAAGTACAAAAGCTGCAATACCTGGTATTACCACTACCATAGGAATCAGTAATTTTAAATATCCAGCAAATGCAAGTCCTTTTTGGGCTTCACCAATACTCTTGGCAGCCAGTGCTCTCTGGATAATGTACTGATTGCACCCCCAATAACTCAGGTTGGCAATCCACATACCCCCTACCAGCACGGAAATACCCGGAAGGTCTTTATAAAAAGGGTTGTCGGGAGAGAGGATCATATCAAACTTCTCAGGAGCTTTTTCAAGCAGAAGAGAAAGGCCTTTTAAAGCTCCTGCTCCTTCACTTACCGCATCAAGTGCCAGGTAAGTGGTGATCAGGCCTCCGAATATCAGGAACACGACCTGCACGACATCGGTCCAGGCTACCGCTTTCAAACCTCCGTAAATAGAGTAAGCAACTGCCATTACTGCCAGGCCAATGATTGACTGCCACATGGTAATGCCCAACACTACCGTCAGTGCCAATGACGAAAGGTATAGCACTGTGGAAAGGTTAACGAAAGTGTACAGAAATACCCAGAATACAGCCAGCACGGTCCTTATGCGCCCATCGTAGCGTTGTTCGAGTAGCTGAGGCAGAGTAAAAATACCTTTCTTTAAAAATACAGGAAGAAAAAACTTGGCTACGATCAGCAGGGTAAGTGCAGCCATCCACTCATAGGTGGCTATACCCAAACCCAGGGCAAAGCCGGAACCTGACATGCCAATGAATTGCTCTGCTGAAATGTTGGAAGCGATCAGAGATGCTCCGATAGCCCACCAGGGCAGCGATTTGCCAGCCAGAAAGTAGTCGCTGGAATCTTTGGTGTGCCCCTTCTTTTCCCGGCTGACCCAATACCCAATAAATATGATCAGGCAGCCATAGGCAACGAAAATAATGATGTCGATGGTCGATAGATTCATTACATTTTTGTTTGTTTAGAAATTGATTAAAGTATCTGGTATAGAAAATTTGTCAAAACTAACTTCTATACCATAAGCAAGACTTAGCTCCACTCCAGGGGCAAGAGTTATGAGTCCAAGTCCATTATTAAAAGCATTTGCTGGACACGTTACCGGTTCAACTGCAATGCTGTTTCTATTATATGGGGTATATACCTGAAGGTAATTGTACCCGTCGGTTCCCGTTTGTTGCCAAATGTCAACTGCCATTTTCAACTTGGGGTATGCCAGGGTAAAAACTGCCTTACCAGTATTGTTTAATTCAAAAGCATCATCAAACTGTTGCTTTCCAATCCGACGAAAATCGCTGAATTTTCCGTCTTCTGCAAACTTCATGTTGGGTATCATGTCATGAAGTTCCAATTGTTTGTCTGCACGGAACCTGATATACATATCATCGGTTAAGGGATGGGTGTTAAAAACAGGGTGCCAGCCATCACCAATCAATATTTCCCGGTCATCAGTATTCTTAATTTCAGTGGTGCATGTCAAGCTGTTATCCCTGTTGAACCGGTACTCTATTTCCATGTGATATTTAAATGGATAGCCCGGATTGAATGCATCATACACATATCGATAGCGTAATCTACCTTCATACTCATCGGCCCCGCTATTAATCAACTCAAAGGGAACATTGTAGAGTAAACCGTGGTGAGCATGGCCTTCTTCCAACAGGTTAATACCCAACTGATAATTCTGACCTTTAAAGGTGTAATTACCTGCTTTTATCCTATTGGGAAATGGCGACAACTTGCATCCCTTAAAAGTATGGGCAATATTGTTGACCAAATCATTTTCATTTTCATACCCATCAATCAACGGAAAATAGCTATCATCGGGCAACCTGACATTAAAGGCATTGAGCATAGCACCGCAAGATGGGATAACACCAATGTATTCTCCAGAATCCCTGTTCAATAATATATGGTAAGCTCTTTCCCCGAATTTTCCTTGCAAAAACTCCATCCTGTTAAGCTTAGTTAATGGCCGACCATAGGCTCTATGACAAACTTAAAAGTGTAGGGTCTGGCGGGTATGGTATACTCCTCATGTACCAACCTTCCCCAGGAAGTGTCTCCCCCTACGCCCATCTGTTTATGATCTATATTAAGTGTAATAAAGTCGCGGGGGATAAGGTCAGCCCCGTGCTTTGAAGGTACTGGTACCAGACCTGACGCAGAGGATGCTCCTTGGGCAGCAGCCTGAAATTCCAGGTCTTCCGGATCAAGCTGCCACGCACTGGCAGAAAAAATCAGTTCAGATGAAATTCTTAAACCTGTTCCCTTATCATCGGTAAGCTTCAACCAACGAAGGTCTGTTTTATTCCCGGTCTCCTGTGGGCGGGAGTATTTGTGCAACTGATCCCAAACCCTGCCCTGATATATTCCTATTTTTCCTGAGGTTTTTCGATCCCAATAGGTTTCATGAGGGCCACGGCCATACCACTGCATATTATGGTATTTACCGGATAAGCGGGTTTGAAAACCAATTTTTGGCAAGTTGGGGAGCCCCACCTCCTCTGGTGTAAATGCCATCTGTATTTCTACTTTTCCGCTTAGGTCTATGCCATAGGTAATGGTATAACTTACTGCCGGCTCCCCGCTTTTAAAACTCGCTATAATATTAATTTTGGTTCTGTCCTTTTTTACCTGATAATCAATTAACTTACTTTTTGACCAGGTATTTTTCCAAATGACTGCCCATTCCTGCATATTATTGCCAAGATCATTATCCGTGGGAGGCCTCCAGAAATTCGGCTTCAGGGACGATAATAACAGCTCGTTCCCATTCAATTCATAGCTTGTGAGCAACATCTGCTTCTTATCAAATTTTGCGGTAAATCCGTTACCACTCACGGTTACAGCATTCCCTTTTTCGGAAACAGAAAGTGCACCTTCAACTGGTCCCTGAGGTTCTTTGATGTTAGAGCCTCCCAGATAAAACTGATCCCAGGCAACCTCATGACCTATAGGGATCAGCGGTACTTCTGTATTTTGCAAAGCACTTATGGTAATGTAGTATTCCGCATTAGGTGATGACAAAAGGTCATTGACCGGAATAAAGAACGTTTTCTTTTGCCTTGCCGGTACATTGGGCATAGGGACCACACCACTATTTACGGGCTTACCGTTTGCCAGCAGCTCCCAGGTAAGGGTATAGTCGGACAGGTCCTTGAAGAAATTTTTGTTGAACACTTCGAATTTACCTGTTTTGGCATCTGTCATTGAAAATTTAATGGGCTGATAAACCTTTTTCACTTCGTACAAATGCGGGTGCGGCTCACGCTTTGGATTCACCAGACCATTATTCAGAAAATTACCATCTGTTGGCAGTCCCGGGTGATAATCGTGTCCATAGGCATAGTATGGTACACCCTGATCATTTACATACTCCAGTGACTGATCGACCCAGTCCCATATATAGCCTCCTTGCAGTACCGAGTACTTTTCTATCACATCCCAATAATCCTGAAGGTTGCCTACGGAGTTACCCATGGCATGGGCATACTCGATCATGATCAAAGGCCTGTCCGGATTTTTGGCAGCATAGTTCTCCAGTTTTGAAATTGATGGATACATCGGGCAAAAGATGTCTGTATACCTTTCCAGTTCGGCAGGCTCATACTGAACAGGCCTGCTGTCATGGGCTTTCAACCAGTCATAAGTCGCTTCAAATACTTTTCCATAACCAGCCTCATTGCCTAACGACCAGATGATGATCGAAGGGTGATTCTTATCTCTATGGAACATGCGCTGGGTTTTGTCCATGTGTGCCGGCAGCCAACTCATTTCATTGCCTATCTGGGTTTCTGCGCTATTGGCCAATGGGTGGCTTTCAATGTTGGCTTCATCGATCACATACATTCCATATTTATCGGTGAGCTCATACCAGTATGGATTATTAGGATAATGGCTTGACCGCACGGCATTGATATTATTTAGCTTCATTAGTCTGATGTCGTTTTCCATGCTGGCTTTGGAAACCACATGCCCGGTATGGGGATCAGTCTCGTGGCGGTCAACACCTTTGATGTATATTGGCTGACCATTTACAAGTAGCTGGCCGTTTTCTATCGTAACGGTGCGAAAACCCAGCTGATCTGTGATTACTTCCTGTACCGTATTTCCGTACTTGAGACTAATAATCAGGGTATACAGATTGGGTGTTTCTGCTGTCCATGGACGAATGTTTTCTATGACACTTTTAATATTGACTTGGTTCGAAGAAGCAGCATTTAGTACTATTTTTTGCTGTCTTTCCAGAACAGGCTCATACTCATTGTCATTATCCAAGAGTTTAATATCTGCTGTAACCGTCTTTTTTTCTGAAGTGTAATTTTTTAGCTCTATGTCCAGAGCAAGGTCTCCTGAAGTATAATTATCGGTTAGCGAGGTTCTGGCAAAAAAGTCGTAAACATGCACTTTGGGAATAGCATAAAGGTATACATCGCGCTCTATGCCGGAGAGCCTCAGCATGTCCTGACTTTCGATATAACTGGCATCGCTCCACCTGAAAACCTGTAAAGCAATACGGTTAGTACCTTTTTCCAGGTATTTTGTGATGTTAAACTCTGCCGGTGTTTTTGATCCCTGAGAGTAACCAACCTGCTCTCCGTTTACCCATACATAAATAGCAGAGGTAGCAGCACCTATGTGTAAAATAGTTTCACGATCGCTCCAGTTCTCACTGATCTCAAAAGTTCTGAGATAGGACCCCACGGGATTGTAGTCATCCTGCATATCAGGCCACTCTGCTTCAAAAGGGTACTTTTCATCCAAATAGATAGGGTGGTCGTAGCCCTCAACTTCCCAGTTTGATGGTACGGGGATCAGGCTCCAGTCACTGGCATCGTAATCACTTTTATAAAAATCCGGAGGGCGATCTGCCGGCCTGATGGCAAAATTAAATTTCCAAAGTCCGTTTAAGGACTGGTAATAGGGGGATTCCTCCGGCCTGTCTTTCAGTGCCGACTCCAGGCTGCCATAGGGAAATAGTGTGGCATGGGGAGCCTCTTTATTGATCTGAAATACCTGGTGGTTCTCCCAGTCGTGCTGTGCCTTAAGCGAAGTGTTTACTGTTAAACCTAAAATCAGAGCGATCCCTGCAAAATACCTGTTCATGTTCATGCTTTTAAAAAATCTTCCTTAAATACGTCTTCAAGTTGTTTCATAAAAAATGCTATATCTTGCTGACTGATGCATATTGGTGGTTTGAGTTTCAGCACATTGTTATCCGGGCCATCCGTACTCATCAGTATACCTTTTTCTTTCATTCTGTTGGCCAGATAGGTCGCTTCCTTTGTAGCGGGTGTAAGCCCACGAACCAACTCAAATCCTGAAAACAATCCATGTCCGCGCACGTCACCGATGATCGGGTATTGCTTTTGCAAAGCCTTGAGCTCGTCCAGCAGTAAGTTACCCATTTGCAGAGCATTTTGCTGCAATTTCTCTTCTCTAACTACCCTGAGCACAGCCCGGCCGATGCTGCATGAGACCGGATTACCTCCGAAGGTATTGAAGTACTCCATGCCGTTATTAAACTGATCGGCCACCTCTTGCGTACATACCACTGCGGCCAGTGGGTGTCCATTGCCCAATGGCTTACCGATGGTGACTATATCAGGCTGAACCCCCTGGAGCTCAAATCCCCAGAATTTCTCTCCCACACGACCAACACCCACCTGTACCTCATCAGCAATACAAACTCCACCTTCCCGATGAATCAGTTTATATATTTCAGCCAAATAACCTGTAGGTAGCACAATCTGACCTGCACAACTGAGTATACTTTCTGCTATGAAGCCTCCTACCCGGCCACCTTTACTTGTGATGGTTACCAGAGCATCTTTAACATGGGCAATATACTTTTGAAATTGGCCTGACTGTCCCTGGTAAATACCCCGGAAGTAATCCGGCGCAGGGATAACATGTGTATGCTCAGGTGCTCCTTTACCTCCCTTGCCGTCAAACTTGTAGCTGCTGATGTCTATGCATCCGCCGGTATTGCCATGATAACCGGATTCCAGCACAATCATATGCCGCGACCCGGTACATGCCTGTACCATGCGGAGGGCCAGCTCATTGGCCTCGCTGCCAGAGTTAACAAAGTGGCATACTTTCAGATGCGACGGTAGCGTAGCCAGTAATTCTTCTGCAAAAAGCGTTATTTCCTCGTGTAAATAGCGCGTGTTGGTATTCAAAACAGCGATTTGCCTTTGCCCTGCTTCTACTACGGCCGGGTGTTCGTGCCCTACGTGGGCCACGTTGTTGACCATGTCGAGGTATGGCCTGCCTGTAATATCAAAGAGATGCTGTTTATAGCCCCTTATTATATGAAGCGGATCATTGTATGAAACGCTCAGGGCCTTGCCCAGGTACTTGTCCCTCTTTTCAATGATTTTCTGCTTACCAGTATTTATTGTAGCGCCACTTTTCCATTTAAAAAAAGGGGATGGATCAGGACAAATCTGACTCCAGACATTCCACTCGTCTGATGAAGCTGTAGCCGGGAAATTCATTTCGTATCCCAGCAGGTCATAAATGATCTGGAAATGAAGGTGATGGAGCCTGACCCCATGTACACCTTCAGATCCGATCTTAGCGATTAAAACCCCCTGCTTAATCGCTTTTCCTTTGACAACATCTTTAATACTTGAGGTAGACAGGTGTTTGTATAGTGTAAAGAAAGGAATACCTTCTACTTTATGGGATAATATGATAGTTGCCTCATTTCCTGAACGGAGCACTGAGTGTACCACTCCGTCATAAGCTGCCATTACTCCCCGGCTTTCAAAGCTGAAAAAATCAACCCCTAAAGCCCGTGCTTTGGGAAGAAAACCATCATCAGTTCTTTTCTGATATTCTGATGAATTGTAAAAAGGACGTACCTCTCCATATCTGCCATATCCAATAGTATGGTCAGCATCTTCAAGTATTCTTTTGATCCTGAGATCAACTCTTTCTTTTGATGCGTAGTTATAAGCGTTGCCCAGTTTTTTCGACCCCACTGAAAGGTCAATGTTATATATATTTTCTTCAAGGCCTTTGATTACCGGAGCAAATGAAACCTTATCAGGAGAAAGTGATTTTCCCGGCCGGGCATTCCATCCGCAGGCAGAACGAAAGCTGTAATGAATAAAGCTCTTGGGAATATTTTGTAGTTTGTACAGCAGCTTCCACGCTGGTTTTTCACTGATAGATAAATACTCGTTGTCGGGATTTTCCTTCTTGTTTAACATAGACGCGGTGACACTGATGATCAACCTTGCCCCTATAAGTGTTAAAAGAGCCTCTACTTCAGTCTCTGTCAATGCCCTCCAGCTATGGAAACCTGAGATCACATGGCATGCAGCATACACTGGATCTTCTTTATCCATCATGGCATAGGCCAGGGTTATAGCCAGTTCATTAACTGTATAAGTATATATGGCATCCCCAAAGTCAATAATGCCTTCAACTACAGCTTTTTCGAGATGTTCAGAGACCAGAATATTATAGTCGTTGATATCATTATGGGTTACGCTTTTCCTCAGAGATCTCAGTAAAGGTTGATTTTCTTCGAAGAGATCATAAAAGTAGCGGATAGTACCTGCTTCCTTTTCAGTGGGAAACTGTTCTAGGTGTTCCTTAACCCAAAAAGCCTGAGCCGGATCCCATTTATAAGCTCTGTGTGCTCCTTCGTGGTCAAAACCTGACAATGCCTGGCTCAACTCTGCACTGGCTATCCCCAGGCTCGTCAGGAGCTTAGCGCTGTGCGGCTTTACGTAAGCAAAAAGCCTTCCGGGCACCCAGGTCAGCAGTCTGATCAATCTGGTTTCTCTATCAAATATGATGGTTTCCATTTCATTACCAGACAGGCTTCTGACTACATAGGGCAGTTTAAGCATGGTACATTCTTTGACATGTGATAACATGGCATTTTGGAATTGAATGCTTTCAAAGTCTGCTTCATCAGATATTTTTAATGTATAGCATTCTCCAGAGTCGGCTATGACATAAAAATTTAAATCTACCTCCCCTTGTAAAGGGTGTATTTCGCCAGTAATGCCATAATGCTCCAGAAGGAGGTTGCTTACAGCACCTGAAACTTTTCTGTCTTCTTTTAACAACATGCTTAATTTCGCTCTTTTACCAATAGTAAAATATGTGCAGCAGACCAGCTAAAATGCCTGGCATTAAGGCCTTTCCCGCTTACAGGGTGATAATTTTCATAAATGGGCTCTCCCCTTACCTTAAGCCCTTCAGCATTATTCAATATTTTATCTGTCAGTTGATCTGCTTCCTCATTCAAGTCATATTTTCTTAAGCCGGCTATGGCAAAATATGCCTGATCCAGCCATACAGGCCCCCTCCAATAGCCTTTTTGTGGATTAAATTTTTCATGTGAGGCATCGAGGGTCGGCAAAGGCATGTAAGTGTTAAAAGCAGATGAATCCATAATCTGTTTCATTACACCTGTGGCTTGTTCTTTCTCGGCTACACCAGCCCACACAGGTATCCAACCTTCAGGGCCTTTTACATTTATCTTCTGAGTTGTCCCTATCTGCACATCATAGTAATAACCGGATGCCTCGTCATAGAATACATTGTTGATTTGAGCTTTCAATGCCTTAGCTTCTTTCTTTAGTGTTTCTGAAGGCAGTCCGATGATTTCAGATAGTTTTGACATGTAAAGTTTCTCCGCATACAGGTAGGCATTCAAATCGACTGACTCCTGATTGAGCGACCAGGCTTCCCTAGTATTTTTCAATAAGTTGGCGCTGTCAAACCGGACTGCATTGTCCATGCCTGACTCCCATGCTGCTGCGATGCGAGTGCCGTCTGTAGAGCCATATTCACAAAGACCGTTCTGGTCATGGTCACGGTATTGGTACCACCAGCGATGGTATTTCTCCAGTTTGGGATACATCTCTCTTACAAATGCGGTATCGGTGGTTGCCTTGTATATTTCATAAATCGCCCAACCGGAAAGCGGCGGTTTGGTATCCCTCCAGTTATGTTTTTCGATCAGAGTGTCTCTGAAAATGCAGTCTGCAATCATACCCTGTTCATTCTGGTAATCGTACATGGCTCTGATCTGGTCTTTGGCAAGGTCAGGATTAAACATTACTGCAGCTACAGCATGCTTCCACGAGTCCCATGCCCAAAAACCATAAAATCCTCTGTATGCGTATGATGGGAAAAAGCCCTGATGTTTCAACTCTCCTCCGGCCCTCCTCCAGTTATTGGTTAGGGTTTCCAGTGTCTTTACAGCTATCAGTTTTTCTTCTTCTGTAGTAAGACCTTGTGTAACCTGGTCAACATACTGTTTCCACCGTTGGGTATTGGCCTCAAAGTAGTGCCCCGGATCCTTTAAGGCCGAAGTTATTAAAGGCTCCTCAGCCTGAATTTCTTCTTCATTTCCCAGTGTATGTACCTGGGCTAAGGTGACTTCATCCTGTAATGTTATATCCTCTGAAGTTGACATCACGTAACTTCCAGAATCAATGGTAACGGATGCTTTAAGAGAGGGACGAATCACAAAATATTGATTATCGTCTATTTTATACTGAATCCCTTGATTTTCTTGCAGCGAGAGAGTGACATTATCCAGCCAGGTTTTGCCTTTCCAGGATATCCCAAGTTTTACCGGTGTCTGACTTTCATTGATGATGTGGGTCTGAATCAATGCAGTGGCAGATGAAATAAAAATGAGTTTTTGCTCTACAGTGATCTGGCCTACGGTAAATCGTTGTTCCAGGTGGCCGGGATAATAGGCGGATGCAAAGTTTGATGCATCACCGAACGAAACGCTGTGACCATCCAGAAATATGTTCATTTCGCCCAATGGGCCAAGCCATCTACCATTATTTACAGTCATTAAATAAGGACCGGCAAAGGCTCCTGAAGGCTCCGGTGATATCGCGTAACTGTGCCATGCACCCAGATCGGAAAAACTGGAAACGCTATTATCCTGCCCCGATTGCGGGATTCCTTTTACATTAAGAATGTCTGCAAAATGCTCCTGTGGCTTACCTTTAGTACGTTTTGCAGTTTCATCATTTTTGCAGCTTAGCAGGGTCAAAAATGCAGCTGCAATAGTTAAAGTCAGGAGTTTTACAGGTATGCTACTTAAATTTTTCAATTTGGGCTCTGATTTAAATGTCTGTAATAAAAGGCGTATCCGGTGCTTTACAACTTCACCTGATACGTCCTTTTATCTAATCTAACCTAAACAAAACTAATTCGTGTTCTTAATTGCTCCCAATAGCCGTATTGGTCTGTAATTCTGATAACGGTACCGGAAGGTATGCATGACTGACCGCACTAAACCCTGTTCTTCCGGCTGCCTGCATCGCTTCATCCAGCATTCCCCAGCGGCGAAGATCAAAGAATCTCACCGACTCCAGAGTCAGTTCCATAGTCCTTTCATGAATAATCTGCGCTTTGACTTCTGCCTGTGTCGCAGCTGTAGTGGAAGGCATGTTGCCATGTACGTCCCTTATCTGATCAATAATGGTAATGGCTCCGGGTGTATCACCTGTTTCATTCAGCGCCTCAGCATACATAAGCAGTACGTCTGCATATCGCATCAGCACCACGTTCACGCCCACGTAGGAGTTATCCCAAACATAGTTGGGCAACCATTTTCTGAAGTAAGCATGATTGTCGTAGGTGCTTCCGTACTGGGTGGTCATCAGCTCATCCCATGTAGATCCCTGCATCTCGTTGGTGCCGGGGTCGTTGAAATAAGGATCTCTGAAATAAACAGAAGCATAAAGTCTGTTGTCGTACAAACCGTTGCTGGCTATCATTCCTTCACTTTTCATCTCATTTACCAGTGCCATTGTGGCTTCTATTCCACCCCAGCCTCCGATTGACCAGTCGCCAACAAATGCATGTAATCTGGTGGCGTTCCATGAGGTAGCGTCTCCACTTTTGAACTGTAGCTCAAAGATCGACTCCTGATTGTTTTCATTTTCACCGTTGAAGTTGCTTACAAAATCAGGTTCAAGGGCATAACTGCCTGCCGTTCCTTCTACAATAGGCTTAAAAGCTGCTACAGCATTATCAAAGTCATTGCTTTCTGCCGAGGAAGGATCGCCTGCCTTATACATGTATGCCTTGCCGAGGTAAGCCAATGCCGCTCCCTTTGTGGCCCTTCCGGGTTCGGTGTTGCCCACAATATCTAACATTTCTGCCGCAGTGGTGAAGTCCTCAATTACAATGCCCCATGCCTCAGGTCTTGTAGAAAGGTCCTTGTCAAGGGTTTGCTGTGTTATGGCTTCTGTTCTCACCACGATCTTTTCAAACATGGTAAGTAGCTTAAAATGGTAGTATCCTCTCAGGAATGTGGCTTCGCCGATAATCTGCTTTTTCTCAGCATCCGAAATTTGATCGGGTGTCATTTCGCCTACTTTGCTGATCACCTGATTAGCAAAGTTCAAGCCTTTATAATTAGTCGACCAGATTACGTCTACAAAAATGTGGGCATTGGTATAATCAAAATTAAATATGGACATCCAGTGCGCATAGTTCGTAGCATCGGGGCCGGGCAAGGCATAGTCGCTCCTGAAGTATTCCAATACGGGGCGACCTTCCTGCCAGCCGTCCCAGAAGTTACTCCTAGATTCAAGTTCAGAGTATGCCGCGGTCAATCCCGAACGGGCATCTTCGGCATTTCTCCAGAAGTTCTCAGACGTAAGCTGGTCTGGTGGTGACTGCTGTATGAATTCGTCGTCATTGCAGGAGGAAGCGGCTACCGCCAGTAATCCTGCTACAACCAGTTTATGAAAATTTTTCATGTTCCAAATATTTTAAGTGTTCTAAAATTGAACCTGAAGACCAAAGATTACTGACTTGTATTTAGGATACAGATCCAGGTCCAACCCTCTTGATAGTATGCTTCCGCCAACTTCGGGGTCAAGTCCCTCGTACTTAGTAAAGGTGAACAGGTTCTGCCCCGTCACATATAATCTCACGCGGTTGATCTTGATGTTTTCAAGTAACTCTGAAGGTACCGAATAGCCTAGTTGCACGGTTTTTACCCTGAGGTAATCCCCATCTTCCAAAAATCTTGTTGAGGCCCTGTTGTTTCTGTTGGGGTCTCCCAATATAGCTCGAGGCATATCGGTATCGGGATTTTCAGGTGTCCAGGCATTCAATGTTTCTGTCCTGAAATTTCTGCCGGTGTCCATGCTCAACAGCCTGAAGTTGTTACCGTTATAAATCTTATTACCACCTACTCCCTGAAGGAAAACATTGATATCGAAACCTTTATATTCGGCAGAAAGGTTAATGCTATACTCAAATTTCGGGATGGCTGTACCCTGGTAGATTTCGTCATCGGCATCAATAACTCCATTTCCGTCCTGGTCTACAAATCTTATATCTCCGGGTTGAGCATCTGGCTGGATGAGCTGACCATTTACACTATGTGCTTCTATCTCGGCCTGGTTTTGGAAGATTCCATCAGCCACCGGCAGGAAGTAAGCTCCCGGCTCATAACCCACCCGGGTCTGGTTTACAAAGTGGTCGGAACCAAACAAGAGTCCGGTACCATAAAGCACCTGGCTTTCATTGCTTAGTTTAGTTACTTCACTGTTGATAGTAGTAAATGTTGCAAAGGCACTGTACTTAATCTCTTTGTCATTGTTTCTATACCCCAACTCAAACTCAAAACCGCTGTTTTGAAACTCCCCAACGTTTACCACTGGGTTTCTTACTCCGGAAGAAGGTGACACTTCTTTGGTGATCAGCAGATCTTTGGTGGTACTTCTGTAGTAATTGATAGCTCCGGTAAGGCGTGACTCCATTGAGGAAAAGTCGATACCAAAGTTTGAGGCGATGTTGGTTTCCCACTGCAAGTCATCATTTTGCAGGTCTCTGGCAATACTTCCCTGGTATGATGTCTGTGGGTTCCCAAATACGTATCCGCCATTGTCCTGGCTTTTACCCTGGGCTATCAGTGCTACATAGTCATAGTATCCCAATGCACTGTCATTACCTGCCTGCCCCCAGCTATATCTAAGCTTAAGGAAGTCAAAAATGGTCTGATCTTTCATAAACCCTTCATCTATGATCTTCCAGCCCAGTGCAAAAGAGGGGAAAACGCCATACTTGTTGTTTTTACCAAATCTAGAGCTGCCGTCGCGACGCACACTGGCCTGGAACAGGTACTTGCCATCATACGCATAGTTGACCCTTCCAAACTGCGATACCAGGCTATACTCTGCATTGGTGCCGCTACCGGAATAAGTGCCATCATTGAAGGCATCCAGGGTGTTAAAATTGGGGTCTAGTATAACGGCGGGGACTTTATCTCCATTCTCATCGAGCTTGTATCCTTCAGCCTGAACATAGGTTTCTTTAAACGGTTCGTTAATTCTTTGGTATCCAGTGAGAAGTTCAAAGGCGCTTTTGCCTATTTCGAACTTGTAGTTTAAAGTGTATTCCTGGTTCAGTCTTCTGAACTCGCTGTTATATTCTGAAACAAAAGAGTATTCGTTCTCGGGGTTGTCGTCAATGTCTCTCACCTTAAAAGGTGGGTGAAAGGCATACGAATAAGTAGCAAGATTAGCCAAGGCAAAATTGGCGTTGGCATGAAGGTTTTCAATGATCTGATAGTTGAAGCCTACATTACCTAAGAAATATTTCGTCCTGGTATAATTGTCGATAAGCGCATCTTCACCTACGGGGTTGCGGTGGTCAGGCAAGTCGCCATCTCTGTAACCAAAGCCAGAGGGTTTTGAATTGTCAAATACGGGGATCAAAGGTGAAATAAAATAGGTTTCACGAACGGAGAATTTATGTTGCTCCCTGTAGGTTTCACTATAAGTAAGGTTCGTATTGACCTTTAACTTATTATACTTAAGCCCTACGTTAGCATTCAAACCTTTTTTGTTGAATTCGGAACCGATCAGAATACCGGTTTCGTCGGCCAGGTTACCACTCAGGCTATAATCAATATTTTCACTTGCACCACTTATACGAACGTTATACATCTGCAATGCTCCTTCCCGATGGGTTTCATCAACCCAGTCTGTGTTGATATTGGATGGGTTTTGCAAATACTGAGGCAATGCGACTCCGGCATTTTCATACATTTGTGTATGTACTTTTCTATAGCCCTCGGCATCCAGCAGCTCCATTTCGTTTCTAACAGTATTGATGCTGTAAGATGACCCGATCTCGATTTGAGGCTTGCCTTTTTTCCCTTCTTTGGTGGTAATGATGATGACACCATTTGCTGCCCTGGTACCGTAAATAGCACTTGAAGCCACATCTTTAAGCACTTCGATAGACTCAATATTGGCGGGATCAATGTAGTAAGGATCGGCCTGCACACCATCAATGATGTAAAGGGGCTGATTGTTTCCAAAACTGCCAATACCTCTGATAGTAACATCTACCGCTGCACCAGGACTTCCTGAAGATTGGGTTACATTAACTCCTGAAACCCTTCCCTGTAATGCTTCTGTAGGGTTGGGAGTAACTACTTTGGTGATATCCTCACTTTTTACTGTACTGATAGCACCCGTTACATCACTTTTTTTCTGAGTACCATAACCCACAACCACAACTTCCTGCAATTGCTTGATATCCGGGGTAAGGGCAACATCAATCACTGATCTTGCACTCACAGATACCTCCTCCTGCACATAACCGATGAAGCTGAATATAATGCTCGCTCCTTTACTTACCCTTAATGAGTAATTTCCATTAGCATCTGTAATGGACCCGTTTGAGGTGCCTTTTTCCAGCACCGTCACTCCCGGCAATGTTGCACCACCTTCTGCATCGGTAACTACTCCGGTTACTGATATTTCATCAGTATCCTGAGCGCACACGTTTGCAGTAACAAGGCACAACAGGGTAATACATCCTAGTATAAATTTTTCCATTAGTAAATAATTTTTGATAAAACATAGCAGTGGTAGCATCTAAAAAAGATGTCACTGTACGATGATAGATTGGCCAGATCTAATGAGTTCACTTATGAAGTGATGTTTGAATATTGGCATTCATAAATTGATTTACAAGGATTTAGCTGGTCGAGAATGAAGAAAACGATTCCGGTAACGATTGCAGAAATTATTTTATCTTTGGATAGAACACTAAAAGTTCAGATTATTAAATAATATTCGCTTTTAGATTTCTTAACAAACGGGCTTCAAAATTATGGGGAAAGGACAGGTAACGATCAGGGATATTGCATTAAAACTCAACATTTCAATTTCTACAGTTTCTAGGGCAATGCGCGGCATGGCTGATGTTAACCCGGAAACCAAGAAAAAAGTACTGGAAATGGCCAGTCAGCTTAATTATGAACCTAACCTGATAGCACAGAGCCTGCGTATCAACCGTACAAACACTATTGGTATTATAGTACCAGACGTTGAAGTACATTTTTTCAGTTCTATTGTGAGTGGTATTCAGGAAGTGGCCTCTGAGGTTAATTACAATGTTCTGTTCTGCCAATCGAATGAAAACTATCAAACGGAGCTCAACAACCTCAAAACGCTTATCGCCAGCCGTGTAGACGGACTACTGATCTCGCTTTCGAGGGAGACTGAAGATATGGAGCATTTGCTCAGGGTGCAGCGAAAAAATATCCCATTGGTTTTGTTTGACAGAATAAGTGACGACATAGATACCTCCAAAGTAAATGTGAGCGACATGGATGGAGCTTTTAAAGCTGTAAAATATCTGGTAGATACCGGGTGCAGAAGAATAGCTTACCTTGCCGGCCCGAAAAACCTGGCAATAAGCAACAAACGTATGGACGGCTACTTCAAAGCCTTACGGGTCTGTGGCATTACTCCCGATGAAAACCTGATTGTACACTGCAACTCACTTAGAGATGATGCCGGTAACGCAACTGATAAGCTGCTGGCCCTTAAAGAAAAACCAGATGGAATATTCTGTGTCAACGATCCCGTCGCACTTCAGGCGATGCAGGTTGTTAAACAACACGGTTTCAAAATTCCGGAAGACATTTCGATCATTGGCTTTACTGACGATCCGGTCTCTGCCCTGGTGGAACCTGCTTTGACTACTGTTGCGCAGCCCTCACATGAAATGGGCAAATGCGCTGCCAAACTTTTAATTGATCAGATCAAAGGGTATAATGGTGCCTCAAGGACTGTAACACTGGATACCAAATTGGTTTTGAGGGGTACTACCAGGGCTCTAAGGGAGACTTGATTTGTAGCTTGCTGAAATAGTAAAGGGATGATCGCTAAGTGGTGATCTGGGAAGTTAACTGGCGCTAACAACAATCCACATTAAGTATTCCATCATTTTGGCTTCATACTTCCTCAATCCGGCTACGAACCTCAAGTAACTGCACCTGACCTTTGTATCTCACTAAACAAAAAAGAGATGCAAAAAAGGAAATTAAGAGATCTGGAAGTATCTGCGATCGGTTATGGGTGTATGGGGCTTAGCATGGGATATGGGGAAGCTCCCGGAAAAGATGAATCGCTCCGGTTAATCCGTGCAGCCTGTGATATGGGATGTACCCTTTTTAATACCGCCGAATTTTACGGCGTTGACGGTGTAAATGAAGAATTGCTGGGCGAGGCTTTAAAAGGCGTAAGAAATGATGTGGTCATATCCACCAAATTCTGGATACCGGGAAAATGGGAAGGCACCTCAAAGCAATTAATGCAGGAGCTGAGGACTCGCCTTGAAAACTCGCTGAAAAGACTCAATACGGACCACATTGAGCTATACACCCAGGCGCGGGTCAATGACAGCATTCCATTGGAGGATGTTGCCTATTGTATGGCTGAGTTTATCAAAGAGGGTAAAATTGGTGGTTGGGGCTTGTCGCAGGCCAATGCTGACCAGGTTCTGCAAGCACATTTGGTAACTCCGCTGACCGCTATTGAAAGTGAATATTCTATGATGGAGCGGACCTTTGAAAAGGGGGTACTTCCGTTATGCAAAGATCAGAATATTGGCTTTATGGCTTTTTCTCCTTTGGCCAATGGTTTTCTATCGGGCAAGGTTGACCCGCAAACTGAGTATACAGGTATTGATGCCAGAAGGGTTATATCACGTTTTTATAAAGAAAATCAAATCGCCAATCAGCCATTACTTAGTCTGCTCCGTCAGTTTGCTGAGGCAAAAAATGCAACGCCTGCACAAATTTCACTGGCATGGATGCTGCATAAGTATGACTTTCTTGTTCCTATTCCCGGCTCGCGTAAGCTTGACAGAATCTCTGAGAACCTGCATGCCACGGATGTTGTGTTATCAGACGATGAGTTCAGCAAAATAGAAACGGAGCTTGCCAGCATTGAAATTCATGGCAACCGAACCGATGAAGACATTGCAAAACTAAGGGCGATCATTGCCCGGGAATCCGCCTCCAGCGATACCTCCGGCCCCTTTTCTAGGGACTGGCAGGCGTAAACCTGAAACGTGCGGCCTTAAAAGGGGAGGATGGCGGCTACTTATTTGGCTTGCCAACCTCTCCTTTGATTGCTTTTATTTTCTTATTTTCGGAGGGATATCTGATCTCCAAACGGAAAATGGTCATAACATTATCAGATAATGAATAAGTGATGAATACACCCAGAAAGTTTGAATCGCTGTCTGATTTTCACAGAGCATTTGGCTTGCCTCAGCCATTGCATCCGTTGATAAGTTTTGTGAATATGGAAGACATTGTTATTCCAGCCGATGTTTTTGATCACTTCATTCTGGACTTTTATAAGATCGCCTACAAGACCAATTTATGCGGACAGGCCAGGTATGGTCAAAATTATTATGATTTCGGTGAAGGTGGATTGATTTTTACTTCTCCATACCAGGTTTTTGAAACCCCTAAAAGCTCGGGTACAGGGTATATTTTTTTTATTCATCCGGATTTCCTGCTCACTTATCCATTAGCAAAAAAGATCAAACAATATGGCTTCTTTTCATATGCCGCCAATGAGGCATTGCATTTGTCAGCTCATGAAAAGGAAACGATTATGTCCATCTTTAAAATTATTGATGATGAGCTGCAGGCGAGAATAGATAAGTTCAGTCAGGACGTGGTCATATCTCAAATCGAGTTATTATTAAATTACAGCAACCGGTTTTATAACCGCCAGTTTATTACACATAAGGCCGTTTATAATGATTTACTGCAAAAGGTAGAGGAAACTTTAGATCACTACTTTCTCCATTCCAAGCCATTAAACGAAGGATTGCCCACAGTCCAGTACCTGGCTGATCAGGTAAATTTATCTCCAGGCTACCTTAGTGACCTATTGCGCTCGCTTACAGGGCAAAATGCCCAACAGCATATACATAACAAGCTGATATCAGCCGCCAAAGAAAAGCTTTCGATTACAGATGATACGATCTCAGAAATAGCCTATACCTTAGGTTTCGAGCATCCGCAGTCTTTCAGCAAATTTTTCAAAACAAAGACTAATTTTTCGCCCTTGCAATTCAGACAATCATTTTATAGTTCAGGAGAACTCTGACAGGGTTTTGAACCCTGTCAGAGTTCTCCTGAAGCTACAGGCAATGCACGCTCTTCACACAATTTTTACAATTTGATAATAGTCTATAAATATCGGTTAAGAAAGTATCAACTCTGCTCAATAATTACTCATAAATTGTAATCATATTTAATACAAGTTCAATCTAAACCAATAAAAGACCAATGATTACAATAGTGTTTACTCCTACTTAACTTTGCTAATACAGCGTTTTCAAAGTTTCACGTTAATCATTTGACCAGGCTCAAATTAATAGTTACCTGGCCAGGATAGTGTCATACCTATTCTGCTTTTGCAAGCTTTTTCTTGCTGCAAAGTAGCAGGGTTCATAAAACCTCCAATTGTCTATAGTAGCTTAATATAGCCCGGGAATATTTCGGACTCGTTAATCTATTGCCAATACAGCAACAACCTAGACCACAAATTTTAACCATCAACACGAACACCTATGAAACAGAAACAACCTTTAATCGTAATTTTACTATGCCTCTTAAGCTTAGGGGCTTTTGCGCAAATTGACCCCGGTGCGCTAAAATGTAAGGCATCGGAAATGAACAAGCAAATACTGCAAGCTTCACCGGAAGCCATGCAGGAATATCAGAAACTGGAAGAGTTTACCAAAAGCTATGTAAAGCAGCTTCGCCAAAACAAAATTGACCACAATGAAGCACTGATCGCAAGCCCGACTTACATCATACCCGTAGTGTTTCATGTATTCGGCACAAACTTCGCTGGCTCTACGGTAACACAAGCTAAAGTGGAGCAGGCTCTTCTCAAGCTTAATGAGGATTTTCAGGGTTTGAACAGCGACTTCAATACAGTGGACAGTCAGTTTGCTGGAATAAAACAATCTTTAAGCATTGAATTCAGGCTGGCCAAGATTGACCCCAACGGAAATTCGACTACAGGAGTGAAGTTTTATGGTGCACTTAATGGTTTTGGAAACGGTGGTGGCTATGATTCTCAAATCCAGCAGTATGCCTGGGACAATTACAAGTACATGAACGTCTATATTCAGCTCGACTTGTATAACGACGGTTCCACCACCAACTCTGGTGTAGCCTGGTACCCTAACACCTACATGTCGAATAACAATACTGCACGTGTGGTTTATAACGGGCGTTATCTCCATGGCAATACAAATGACGAATTTGCTTCAGTACTGACTCATGAATTTGGTCATTGGCTTAATCTGATCCATACTTTTGAAGGAGGATGCTCCTCTCCTAACGATCAGGTATCTGACACGCCGGCAGAGAACTCAAGTACGTCAAATGGTTGTTCCCCGGCCACTAATTGCTACGGACAATATATCAACTATGAAAACTATATGGGCTATAACGGAGCCAGCGGATGCTATAAAATGTATACACAGGGACAGGTTAACAGGATGCTTGCTGCACTTCAGCATCCGGCGAGACAACCGCTGTGGCAGGAATCTAACCTTATAGCAACGGGTACCTCTGATGGTGGCGGCACCACGGTAACAGCACCTTCCGGTTTATCAGCGACAGCTGCGTCATCATCACAGATAAATCTCACCTGGAATGACAACTCCAACAACGAAACCGGTTTTGCCATTGAAAGGGCTTCTGGTGGTGGAAGCTATAGCACGATTGCCAATTTAGGCGCAAATTCGACTTCATACAGTAATACCGGCCTGAGTGCAAGTACTACTTATACCTACAGGGTAAGGGCGTACTCTGGCAGCACCTATTCATCGTATTCCAATACATCATCGGCTACTACCTCCGGAGGAGGAACTTCTTATTGTACTATTTCAGGCAATGCATCTTATGAATATATCAATAAGGTAAATATCGGGAGTTTCTCAAATACTTCAGGCTCCAATTCAGGATATGGCAACTATACTTCACAAACAGCCTCTCTTGCAGCTGGAAGTAATGTTAGTGTTGTGCTTACCCCTGGTTTTTCAGGAAGTTCATATCGCGAATACTGGTCAGTATGGATTGATTATGACAAGGACAATACGTTTGAAGCTTCCGAACTGGTCATCAGCGGGCTTAACGGGACAGGGGCTGTATCTGGCAATTTCACGGTAAGCTCCACTGCCACGGGTACAACAAGAATGCGCGTGGTAATGAAATACAACAGTGCACCCACTGCTGCCTGTGGAAATATAGGAGACGGAGAAGCAGAAGACTATACAGTTACTTTTTCTGGTTCATCAAATTCGCTTGCAACACCGGGTAACATTCGCTCTGCAGGCACCTATGCTTCAGGGTTTTATGCCGGGTGGGGATTGGTATCGGGAGCCACAGGCTACGATGTTCAGCTATACTCCGGGTCCTCATGGCAAGCCCAGGGTACTTCTACAACTTACTATTTGTGGATCCCTAAGCAGGGATCTACAACCAGCTATACCTTTAGAGTAAGAGCAAAAAATAGTAGCGAAACCAGCGCATGGAGCAATTCCTTTACGGTAACTCTGCCTGCTGCCGGCCCGGATCCGTCAGGGTTAAGCCCCGATAGCTTCTCTGTATACCCTAACCCAAACAAGACGGGCCTACTTTCCTTCAATATTCCTTATACCGAAGGTGAAGATTATGTAATCAGCATATACGATGCACAAGGCAAACTGGCTGACCAGGTGAAAAACAGAAATACTCATACTATTTCACACCTGAAAAAAGGACTCTATTTAATTAAATTCAGCCAGGGTTCTTCGGAAGTTACCCAACGGCTTGTGATCGAGTAAAATTAATTATTCGGATTTGGAAGCCCTCTGCTTACCTTGCCAGGTAAAGCAGGGGGCTTTTTCTGTAAGTGTAACGCAGCCAGGGGTTCTTCTGTAAAAGGCTATCCCTATTTTCATGCTACCCCTGCGACTCATCAAACAACCTGGCCTTTCGAATAATCTCTTCAGGGGAATCCTTCGAAGGTTCTATTTTATGTGCTCCCTGTAAAAGATAAATTTGCTCTAACCAATGATTTTGTTGCCGCATCAACTGTTTCTGTTCCTTCTGATTTTGCACTATGGTATCAACCTTCCAATACCATAGCATAAATGCGCGCATTAAGAGAAAAAACAAGAAAGCTATTACTAAAATGATAATCCCATAGAATAGTGAGTCCATAACGATAAGTTTTTCTTAAATCTCCTCAATGTAGCTGCTTCACTGCTCCCTGCCCAACAGCTTTTCCCAAACATCCAAATTACTTTCCGAACGAGACCCCTTTCTCAATAATGATACTCTCTATACTTTGACAGCCTTTGTTAATCAAATAAAGTAAAGGCTTCCCGGGTTGAGAGGTCACGCAATATCCCGTAGCGCCTGGAATGACACGTCCAGCTATCTGCAATCAGGTGTTTTGACTATGAAATTGAGTAAAAACATGTACTGTTTCCCAAGGCCTTCAAAGTATGAAGCACCACGATAAGCGATATTGCTATTATCATCAACTTCGTGATCAAAAAGTAAATTTTTTAGCCTTATTTTTTGTAAATTAAGTAGTAGAGTCTTGGGGTGCCGGTTACTGCTTTTGCCAATTGCCAACTGGTTGTTACATTGTCATCTCAATACTGGAACATTAATACTTACTAACATGAAATGGACATATCAAATTGCTCAAAAATCAAAGGCGGCGGTGGCTCTGGGAATTATTTTTTTTATTATGCTCATAACCAATATTATTGACAAAAGGCACTTCTCTGCATTACAGAAGGCATTTACTACTGTATATGAAGACCGGCTAATGGTTGAAAACTATATTTATAAACTCTCTGATCTGTTCAACCAGAAAAAAATACTGATAGAAAAAAATGGTGAGTTGTCAATCCGGCTCGACAGCTCCATACAGCAGCTTATATTGAAGTATGGAAAGACTCAGCTTACAGCGGATGAGGCTGTATATTTCAAAAGGCTAAAAGCTGATATTCAGCAGTTAAATATGCTTGAGCAGGAGTATATTTCTTCTCCTGAGACTGGCGTCATCAGCAGTATAGAGCAGCACCATAAAAGCATATCAACGCACCTGGGGCTACTCTCGGACATTCAACTTGCAGAAACCAGGAGGATACTTAAAGATTCCGATCAGCTCATAGCCAGCAGCAATTTCAATTCGTACCTGGAGATCAGTTTTCTAATCGTTGTTGGTTTGCTGGTTCAGGCATTAATTTATACCTCAAAATCTTTAAAACCGAGGTTCAGACAGAACAGTCAGTTGAACTGAGTGAAGGGGCTTCAGGTTACCTGTTCAAGGCTTCGAGCTCTCCGCGATTGCCAAGCTCGGGATAAAAAGTATTGATAAATCCGTAGTTGGCGTAAGACTGTTTCATTTTAGTGCTGTCTTTCAGCATATCGTGCTTTGCACTCAAAAATTCTTCAATCTCACCCTGTTCATTCTCCATCATAAATGTTGAAGCAGCATCTATGTACAGGTCCTCAATAAATTTGCGCAATCTCAATTTTTTGAACTGAACCTCCGAAGTTACTAACGTGATATCAGCCACTTTTATATTTTCATCAAAAGCTGTACAATTCATACACACTAACCATCTGCCTTGAGGTACCAGACGATATTTCAAAGTTATTTCCTTTCCTGCGAGGCTTTCAAAGCCATCGGCATCCGTAAAGATCAGCGTATCACCACGGGTTATCCTTACCCTCATCACAGTGGTGAGGTAGTCTGAGGGCATAAGCAACTCCTCCCGGACGGATAAAATCAATGCCCGGGTTGTGATGAAGTCCAGGTCAGCCTCAATATCAGTAGAAACGTTTTGTTGAGTAGGCTCATTAACATCAATTTGCTCAACGGAGTCAGTTATTACCGTCCCTTCAACAGATGTTTCATAAGTTGACGCTTTCTGACATGAGAAACCTGCCGATACAAGCATAAAAAAAAGAAAACAGGTAGTTTTTTTTCGAATCATAGGTTACAGCATTTTCTGATAGATTTCCTTCAGATAATATTCCAAAAGGTTTTTCTTCATTAAGTCGATATCCTCATTATAGATATTCAACAGATACACCCGGTTTTCATCATCATTATGTTCAGGAAGATGTGTAGCACTGTTTTCCCTGTCACCTGCCTTAACTACCCTTAATGTATAATATTGTATTTCACTAGAAGGGTCGTATATGGTTATTTCATTGAACTTGTCATAATCAGGATTGCCTGTAAATAGCTTTACATTTTCAGGGTTGAGGAAGATATCAAAATTATTAAACCGGTAGTGTGGGTTATTGCTATCAATATTCCTGTAAGTTTTCCTGTCACCATTGGCCAAAATGAAACGCTGTATTTGCTCAAATTGCTGCACGGAAACATGCTCCGTAATATTCACATATTTATTATGGGACATTGTGAAGTTCATTGATAGGAGTGTAATAACTAAGATTTCTGTCACCGGTTGTCATCTTTTAGCTCCAGGCTATTTTTTCACGATTTCTGAGTACATCCTTTCTCTCTTCCCAGGCTTCAAACACTGCTTCGGGACTCATTTCCCTGAGGTGCTTCCATTTTATCTTCACATCCAGGTAATAGTTTTCACTGATCTCGTCAAAAAAGCTCAGGGTATCGCTTAATAGTGTATAAAGCTTATCAAAAGCCCTGATTTGTGGTATTTGTATCAGCTTTTTAATGTGCTCTTCCATGCCGAGTTCAAATAAAATAAGGGATTTGACAATATGGTACAGGGCTGCTTCTTCATCTTCTTTCAGCAGGGCCAGTCTTATCCTCAGCATTACCGGTGAGGAGTACATTCCATCTCCCTGCTCTTCAGAAGTTGCCGCCAGTGCTTCCAGCTCTTCCATCGCAGGTTTCATAATATCAGCAGGATGCACATAGCACCGTTCAAGGTATTCGGTGTAATGCATAAATACAGATGGGTTACTCTCAACCAAACTGATGTGGCCTTTGTAGCATAGCGTAGCCTGATTACGATAGTTTATTGCCTGCTCATTATCATTTTCAAAAAAGAAGATGTCGGATATATCCTCCAGGGCTGAAGCTTTGTAGTAGACCTCAAACGGTGTCTCTCCAATTTGCTCTATCAATCGCTGAAAATGTAAAACGGCGATTTCCAGTAAATCGATGCGTTTGTATTTATTACCTTCGGCATGGAAAAAATGTCCGATTTCCGTGAGCTGCATCCTGGTGGTTTTTTGTTTTTGCCATTGCCGGGCCTCATCGAGCCAGTACAGGTAGTCTTTTTCGGGAAAAAGGCTGTCGTCCATATGGTACCACTCCATATGGTCCCGAAGTCTTTTGAATGCCATAGCTATATTTACTGCAACAGCATGCGTGCTGTCATCCAAAGAAATACCGAGTGCCCTGAATTTAATTAACTCGTCAGATCTAAGCGCATGCCATTGCTTATACCGATCTTTAACATCAGCATCCGAGAGGCCTTCAAGCTTATTGCTTCTTCTGACATCGTAGGGAATATGGATCAATTGCAGGTATAAAAACCAATCACCTTCGGCAGGATCAAGGGTAATGGATGTGTTGATAAATTCCAGGGCGCGATGCCAGTTTTTATCATCAAAATGCCGGTATTCACATAGCATATTGTTGACCATTGCCAGCTGACGATAGCTCTCCTGCTGATCTTCCATGGCTTCCAGCATATTGGCCTGAATAGCTCTCTCTGCCTCATTAAAGTAATGCTCAACTTCATCGGCGTGGTTGGCTACGGCATCTTCCAGCAATATCATATAGGCCCTGCTATAAACATCCCATTGCTTCTTGCCCAATAGCATACTCATTTTTTCTGCTATGGGAAGCAATAAGGATATCCCTGCATCGGTAAGTTTTCCACAGGCAAAGTCATAATCCATTTCGCTGAATACCGAGAGGTATCCTTCCATCGCAAGGTTTTCTTTATCGCTCTTTGAGCCAGACTCCATATACCGTGCATACAAGTTATCCAGACCGTCCAAATCCCACCGGCCTGCCAGCCTCCTGATGCGGCTATGAGCAAGGCCCTTCTCGGCGTCATCATCATCAAGAAAGTAATTATTGACTTGTACATGGTCTATATTGCCCATGAGATTAGGTCCCAGCGCATGCTGGAAATACTCCTCTTCAAAACAATATGCAGTGAAGTAAACATGGAAATTGTCGTTCGCTTTCTGCTCCTTTTGAGTCTGTATGAGCCGGATATATCCTTGCTCATCCATGTATTCAATATAGCTATGGGCATTCTCCTGTTCGTCTTTTTGATATTTTGTAATAGCATAAACGGGAAAATTTCCGAAGGTGAGAGTTTTCAGCGTCAGACCATTGAGACCTGCATCTTTTAGCCGGCTTAAATACTCATTGATTTTTTCACTGCTCAGCGAAACAGCTACTACGCTCCTTTCATTTTCATAGTGGATTTCAATTACCTGCATTACATTCGCAAATTATCAGATGGCTCACTTTATCTCCACCCATTGGTTCTCTTCATCAAATTCACAATCAGGAAACGGTTGCGGCAAAACAACATATGTGCCTTCCAGCGGTTCTGAGGGTTCACCTGATTTTTTATTTACAATATAGTGACGAAAAGCCGTTTCGCTATTAGTATTGACATAATAATTCTCATCATCTTCGGAAATCTCATGATTCATATACGAATAAGGCAATCCTAAAAGCTTTTTGAGGTATGATATGGTTTGCTGCTGCTCCTTATCGGGCACAAAAAAATTATTCTGATAAAACCAATCATCAAAGGGCGAGACCTTCTTGCCGAGCAATGCTACGGAGATATCATATTCAAGGTAACTGCTTTCGGGAATATAGCGCATAAGCCTTCTGAATTTCACCTGAACGTCCTTGCTATTCACCCAAACTGAGGCTTCATAATCTTCGGGAAAGATCCGGAAGTCAAGCTGCTTATCCATTATCAGGTCCCAGGCCATTTGTATAAGTGCCTGCTTGCCCATCGACACGAGTTTATTAATGTCTTCCTGCATAGTTTCGCTTGTTGAAAGTATGTAATCCATAGATTAGAGAAGGGGAAGCCCCAACAGAAGCATTCCCCTTCTAAATTATTATAATTCAGATCATTAAAGCCGATACCAGTATATTTTTTTTAATTAAAGTTGGCCCTCCACATAGCTTGCAAGCTGCGAGTCGGAGTAAGCACTGAAAGAATCTCCAACCAGTTTTACCTTCAGGTCAAACACATCACCGTTGAACTCCATGGCTATATCATCGGCATTTTCGATGTTGGTAAGCTTAATGGCGCTCATTTTCTCCTTAAGGGCTTCTTTACCCATATCATCAACACAAATCTTCTTCAGGAAACCTTTCAGATCGCTAAACACGATGTCCAGCCTCGAAAGTGGGTAAGTATCGTAGGCTGTAAAAGTATTCCAGTCAATATCCACCTTGATGTCGTATCCTGCGATGTCTTTAATTTCTGACTCAAATGTTGGTAGTTTGTCATTTTGGATTTCTTGAGCAAGGCGTTTTTCTGCTAGTCCCATAGTTGTAAATTTTAATTTGTTGTTTTTTATACAAATCCAAATGTACTTAGGGAAGCAGGCGGATAAAACACTAGTTTTAAGGGTTTGAAGAAATCACTAGAAATAGTGATAAGATTGTAAACCAGCATGTTATGGATCAAATTCAAATATGGTGGATTCAATACCAAATGCTTTCAGTCTAATGAATTTTCCCTAAATTTTCCTTTATCAGCATGGCGGCAACCAGATCTTCAATGGCATGCCCCACTGATTTAAAGCATGTTATCTGATCATCAGAGCTTCTTCCGGCTTTGCTCCCGTTACACAGCTCTTTCAGTTCTGCCTTTATATCTTCCTTGTCAATTACTCCTTCCCGCAAAGGAATAACCAGATCGCCGGTCTCTTTCAATGCACCCTGGTAAGTATCTACATAGATACATGCCCTTTTTACAACGTTGTCATCAGCCTCCCTCATATCAGGGCGATAAGCACCTACCAGGTCAACGTGCTGACCGGGCCTGAGCCATTCTCCCAAAATAAGTGGCGTTTTGCTAAGTGTTGCACAGCTTACTATATCAACCTCGCCTATGACCTCCTCAATAGAGTCAATTGCAGTATAAGATGAACCCGGCAGGCTGATCTCACTGCATAACTGTTCTGCTTTGCTAACATCACGTCCCCATACAAACACTTTGCTGATCGGCCTGACTGCACGATGGGCCATAATCAGATGCGGGGCAAGTGCGCCTGTACCGATCATAAGCAGGCTGTGGCTGTCCTTGCGGGAAAGAAACCGGGAAGCCAGTGCAGACGCTGCCGCTGTTCTACGCACCGTTAGTTCTTTCGCATCCAGTATTAACTCCGTCTGGCCCGTTGTAGCATTGTTAAGAATATACAGTCCCTGGATTGACGGTAAGTTATAAAGATCATTAAAGGGTGAAACCGATACCATTTTTACTCCCAATGATTCGCCCTCAAGCCACGCCGGCATTAAAAGTAACGTGGATTCCCTGTCTTTACCCGGAACGGTATAGTCATGGTGATGACGCATGGGAGCACGGACTTCAAATCTTTTAAAGGCTTCGTGCAGTTTGTCTACCAGGGCGTCAGGCTGAAGTGTTTTTGCAATGGTATGGCTATCTATAAATTTCATATATGTATAAGGGTGTTTATCCGCGATCATATCAAGTTCGTTGCAATCTGCATTGATATGATCAGAGAGTTTAGAGTTTTCTGATTGTACCAGGTTTATCAGTGACCAAATTAGCACGAACCAAGCGTCTACCTTATTACTATCTAAACAGATTTCAATACTATTTTAACTTCCCCGGCTGAACCGGCAGTGTATTAAGTTAAGGTTTTTGATTCGATTTTACGTCACTATCAGCCGGGCGCATTCAAGGCCGCCCGATATATTTCCAACAGCAATAAAACCAAGGGGTTAAAAAACAAAGATAGACGGGCACCGGCTGAAGTAAAGGAGAAGCCTCAACGCATAGCGGAAAACAAGAGAAACTCACCATGATGCATCATGAAATAAAAAGTAAGGTTGTACCAAAGCCCAAAAGACTCCGGCACAACCCATACACACCGACTAATTAATTTCCATTAACTTCAAATTCCACTATCCTGGTGTAGTTATCTATGCCCGGATCGGTGATCAGCAATGCCACATACCTCGCAGTGAGGTTGACCGTATAGGTATTGCTATTGGCCTGAGCACTGTTATTGGCATTTACAATAGTGTACCATGGCCCCGTAAAAGAGTTGCTGTACTGGATCTGGTAAGCCCGGGTATTTGACGAGACAGGCTCTCCTACACTACCGGCATGAAAGACTTTAAATTCTTTGATGTTGCGCAGGGAACCCAGGTCAAGGGTCATCCAGGATGTTTGAGTACTTCCGTTGCTTACCCATTTGGTATAGCCGGTATAGCCTCCGTCATAGGCCTTGTTACAATCGTATTGACTGCTGTATGCTGAGCTTCTGTCACAGTTTATGGCACTTCTGGCCCAGTTGGTCATTGTTCCGCCGCCTCCGATATCCGGGCAGTTACCAACACTTGAACCTAAGCCTCCCAGTATGCCAATACGGCTGTTTTGCGTGGCAGGAGGGTTCACATCATAACACGGCCAGTTGCGATAGTTAAAAACTTCTATATGAAGATGGCAGCTCCCCCAACAGTTGTTTCCATTGGGATTACCGGTAGAGAATGTAGTACCTATTTTTACCGGTCCGTTAAGGTTTAGCACTGTACCTACACTATACACCACATCGCTGGCCAGGTGTGCATATAAAATCCAGCCGAGTTGGTACTCCACACCATTATAAACTCCTATAATCTCCCATTTCTGGGTATATCCTCCCTGGTTGTACCCACCGCTTTTGCAGGCATAGCCAAACTCCAGTAACCTGGCCTTTAACGACTGGGGTGCCTGTCCTCCGGGGTATTGTATGGCATTTACGTCAAGGTATACATTTTTGTGGCAGGAAATAAAGTTGCCAAAATCAGCCACGGAATTGCCGTTATCCAGCCAGAAGTCTCCTGACCAGTCACCATACCAGTATATGCCATGTGCCGGAGGGCCCCAGTAGCTTGTGGTTTCCGTTTTTCCGTTATAAGGGCTGTTTACTGAGACTGCCAGGCCATAAGGATTATCTGTCCGCCCTGTTGGTGATTTTTTATCTCCTTTATAATAGTCGCTTTCAACGCTTTCGATCAGCAGGTCTTCATGAACCGGAGCCGGCGGCTTGTTATCTCCTTCCCCGCCTCTGTCCCCAGGCAGTACCGACGTAGCTCCATCCAGATGATCTCCGGGCTGCTCTCGGTTAAGGTCACCTTCCTGTTCACTACACGACGCCAGCAGCATACACATAGCTGCAATTGCACTCTTAAATAGATTTTTCATAATGAAGTTGGTTTAGTTTAAAAATTGGTTTTGAAAATCAATCGAAACGGTTTGTGGTAATAACCTGCAGCGAAACACGGGATAACATGCCGGATTTAGAAAAAAAGTACTAGGACATTACTAGTACTGACCCAAGAAAACCTTGTTAAAAGAGGTAAAACATGGCGAAAGAGGTAATAAGCATGACATCCTTGGGTATTTTCTGTCTTATGATAGATACAGGCAGGGAAAAGCAGGTACGCTAATGGAATAGTCCCGTAATTGTCAACGCATGCTAAATAAAATTAACCCTAAACCTACCCCTGAGTTTCAAAATGAAATTAACTTACATCCTATGTTTGTTGTTTATAGTTTCCATCCCTGCTGCCGGCCAAAGTCAAAAGGACAGTCTTTTGGCTGCCTTGCCTACATCCACCGATACCGGCAGGGTACTTATCTATCATGAGCTGGCCAGGCTATATAGCCATGGGTCTACGGATTCAGCCCTCCATTATACCAACCTGGCACTTTCGGAAAGTGAAAAAGCGGACTATGAAGGTGGCAGGGTGCGTTCTTACTGGATCTTGGGATTGTTGTATTCCAACCAGGGAGATTTTCCCAGGTCAATAGCGTACTGCAAAAAGACGCTACCTCTTCTTAAAGACAGCCTTCAGATCGGCAGTGTGCTTAACAATCTTGGAGGAGCATATTTTGACATGGGCGCCTGGGACGAAGGTATTAAATATTTTATACAGTCGCTCCGTATTAAGGAAAGGCATGGTGCGTCAAAACGGCAGTTGGCAGCAGCGTATCAAAACCTGGGTGCGTGCTATCAGACAATTGGTGACCTTAATGCAGCACTACGCTATTCTCATGACGCTTATAATCTCTATGGCGAAATTGACAATAAGCTTAAGCAGGGAGATGTAATGATGAATATAGCCCTCATCTACCAGGGGCAAAACAACATACTTCAGGCAAGGGAGGCCTTCTCCAAAACAATCACTTTACAGCAAGAGATCGATAACCTTAAGGGGCTTTCCAATACCTACAGTGGTGTGGGGGTGCTGATGCATTTGCAGAAAGAGTATGATAGTGCATTATACTTTCTAGGGCAATCTCTCAATCTTGCCGACTCCGTGCAGAATTATCATTATACAATTATGTCCACGGTCAACATTGCCGGAGTCTGGTATGACAAAGGTGATTACCAAAAGTCGATAGACCTTACTAAATCGGCAATTGCCGGACTTGACTCTTTACCTGCCCTCAAGTTGCTGAGAGATTCGTACGAGATCCAGGCCAAAGCATATGACAAGCTGGGAATGGTAAGAGAAGCTCTAACCAGCTATAAGCACTTCTACAATGTGCGGGACAGCCTGCTTAATAAGGAGAAGCTCCAGGATATTCATGAAATGAAGCTGCAGTATGAGACTGAAAAAAAGGAGATTACGATGGACAAACTGAAGGCCGAGATCCTGGCCAAAAGGGCTCAGGCCAGAACATCTGCATTTATGGCGCTGCTTTGTTTTCTGGGCATTGTAGCACTGGTATACATCCTATACCTTCGCTCAAAGTTGCATAAACAGCGGCTGGCAAGGCTGGAAGCTGAGAAAAAGCAAAAGCAATATGAACTGGAAATGAAGGAGCAGGAGCTATCCGGCCTTAGTATGAACATGCTGGTAAAAACGAATACTCTCAAGCTTATCAAGGAAAAAATATCCAATGCCAAAGGTTCTTATAACGCGGAAGCTATTAAGGCCATAGATAACAACCTGAAGTTTGATAAGGAATGGGATGTGTTCAAGTTGCACTTTGAAAAAGTACATCAGGGATTTTTTGACAGACTTTCCAAAACCTGCCCTAACATCACTCCCAATGAGCAGAAGCTATGTGCTTATCTAAAAATGAACTTTTCGACCAAAGAGGTATCCAAGATTGCCAATGTATCAGTAAGTGCAGTAGATAAGTCACGGCAGCGGCTCAGAAAAAAGCTCAATATCGACTCAAAGGAAAATCTGGTATCGTTTATTCAGGGAATATGATCGCTGCTTCGCAACTATTGAGCTGCCTTTAAAAGGCTGGTATATGGGAAAGCCGGAGGGCAGAGGGTATATGATTTCTCAGAGTGGCCTCCTCTACGCCTTCTGAATTCCGACGGGTTATTTCTAATCTTCAGAAATACTGGCATGAAGCTGGTCCAGAATATCTTCAACGGATTCATTTTCACCAAGTTCCAGTTTCTTCTTCAGTCGATGGCGTGATTTTTTTACGCTTTCCGGTGTGATCCCCAGGATTGACGCCGTTTCTTTTATAGTCAGTTTCATTTTTATTAAAGCAGCCTGACGTATTTCCGCCGTGGTCAGGTTAGGGTAATGATACCTTAACGAGGCCATGAAATTTGGGTAAACATCTTCAAAAGCCTTCTTAAAATTTTCCCAGTCGTCATCTGTTACTATGTTAAACTGAAGTACCCTGTTAAACTTTTTGATCTTCACATCGTGGGTTGCATTTTGCTTAAAAATCTGCAATTCTTTATTAACCTTTTCTACCAGTTCAGATTTTTCCTTCAGGTTGCGTACGCTATAATTCAACAATTGCCTTTTATTCTCAAGGCGCTTTTTCATAAGCAGATGTCTTCTGTTAAAAATCAGAAACCCGATGATCAACAGGGCAACCAAAACACCGATCAGGGCATTTCTTCTTAATAAATTCGCCGTATGACGTTCATCAATAATCTCCATATTGAGCTTATGCTTCATTCTTTCCATGGCCTTCACATTTTCCACATTCTTCAGGCTATCATGAAGGTTTATATACTTGGCCTGGTATTCATAGGCTTTTTTATAGTCGCCCATGCTTTGAAGCGCCGAATGGAGGCGTTCGTAGCAATCTGAGATGTCGTGTTTTGAACCTGCAAGACTGGCAAAATGCAGCGCCTTTTCTGCTGATACCAGTGCCTCCTGAGGATGCTCCTGGGCCAGGTAGATCGCACTCATTACGCAATGAACACGAGAAAGAAGAATAATGCTTTCTTTTTTGGTAGCGTACTCAAGGGCTAACTTTTGATACTCCAGGGCCTTATCAAGTTCACCCTCTTTATAGTAGAGCTTGCCCATAGCATTATATACGCTGCCTAATCTGATTTCAATATTATCCTCTTTTGCCAGTTTAAAGGCTTTATTGTAATATTCGAGGGCCAGCGCATTGTTTTCGACATCAGCATGGATATAAGCGATGTTTTCTAATAACAGCCCCTCCATGTATCTATCCTTTAACGATTGCCATAAGATGAGCGATTGCTCATAATACTCCAGGGCCTCCTTATCCTGGTCAAGGGATTCATGAACAAGCCCCAGGAAATTATAGCATTTGGCCATCCTTTGTATGTCGTTACTTTTCTTACACTTTTCCAAAGCATCATACAGGTACTCCAGAGCCTTCAGGCTATTTCCTGAATGATCATAATGATATGCCAGCACAAAATCCACCTCGATTAGCCCCGTGGAATAGTCTGCTTTTTTTGATATTTCCACTGCCTCGTTAGTATACTTAAAAATCTCACCTGTGGAGTAATATGTCTGAATGTTGGCCATTTCAATAAGTGCATTGACTCTGACCGTATCCTCGGCGGGCAGTCCTTCCAAAACTATTTGCATGCTATCGATCTCGCGAATGTACTTCTGCGAAATAACAGGGGGACTATAAAAACAACAGGCTAAAATTAAAATTATGGCATTGGACACGGTAATTCTATCCAATAAACACTTCACTTTGGAGATATAAGATGGTGCAGTACTACTGCTGTTTTGATGGAGCGTAATCAATATTTTCATTTAATTTAAAAAAGTATCCGTTGTGTTATCAACACACTTTCCAAAAAACCACCTCTAGAGGTAATTAGCTAATTATTAGTAATAAATTCAAGTAAAACCAGCTTTATAATTAGCTGCCCTAATGCCTGCCAAAACCCCCTCCGTTTTGGTTGACAGACTTTTCTTACCCCATACCATAGTCAACACCCTGTTTCCGGAAATGGTTTGTCTGCTTCCATACAGCTAACCATAGCGCTGGTTCCCGGCTTGATAGGGGGCCTTGCAAGAAACTACGGAAAACACGGGATGTCCGGCAGACAATAATAAAACGTTCTTCACTGCTGATCAAATCCTGATTAATCCATGGAAATACTGGCATGCAGGCTATCCAATACTTCTTCAACGGATTTGTTTTCATTCAGATCAAGTTTCTTCTTCAGACGATGTCTCGATTTTTTCACACTTTCCGGTGTGATCCCCAAAATCGAGGCTGTTTCCTTTATAGTCAGCTTCATTTTAATTAAAGCAGCCTGACGTATCTCAGCCGTAGTGAGGTTAGGATAATGATACCTTAGCGAGGCTATGAAGTTGGGGTAGACATCTTCAAAGGCTTTTTTGAAATTCTCCCAGTCGTCATCCGTTACGATATTGAACTGAAGCACCCTGTTAAACTTTTTGATCTTCACATCATGGGTAGCATTTTGCCTAAAGATCTGCAGCTCCCTGTTAATCTTATCCACCAGTTCCGACTTTTCCTTGAGGTTGTGAATGCTATAGTTCAACAATTGTCTTTTATTCTCAAGACTTTTTTTAATCAATAAATAGCGCCTGTTAAAAATCAGTGAAACTATTATCATTAAAGCTACCAGCACTCCAATTAAAACATTTCTTCTTAATACGTTTCCTTTATAAACCTCATTCACAAGTTCAATCTCGTGCTGAAATTTCAGTTGTTCTATGGCTCGTATATTCTCCAGATTTTCCAGACTGTCATTTAGGATGAGGTACTTTGATTGGTAATCATAAGCCCTCTCATAATCACCTAAATTTTGAAGTGACAACTGTAAGCGCAGATAACTTTCTAATATTTCATACTTTGAGCCTGACAACCTGGCCAGGTGCAGGGCCTTTTCAGCCGAGGAGAAAGCCTCCTGAGGTTGATCCATATGCAGATAGGTTGCACTCAATAAACACAATACCTCTGACTGCAATCTGGTGCTTTCAATTTTTATGGCGTACTCAATCGCTGGCTGTAGATACTCCAATGCTTTTTCGAGGTCTTTATGGCGGTAATAGAATTTTCCCAAAGACCTGTATACGGTTGCTAAACGTCGCTCCAGATTATGCTCTTCAGCCAGATTCAATACCTGATTATAGTACTTGAAAGCCTGAGCGTCATCCTTCTTATCAAAATAAATATCTCCTATGTTTCCGAGAATCAATGCCTGCATGTTGGGATTCTTCTTTAAATCCCAGTAAGCGAGTGATTTGTTATAGTAAATTAAAGCCTCAGTATACTGTCCAAGGGATTTGTAGATATAACCCAAAAAATTGTGGCAGTCGGCCATCAAGCTCTCATCCTGCTTTTTTACTGAAGCATTCAGGGCTTTAAACAGATACCGCAGGGCTCTTGAATTTTCTCCATTATTCTCATAATAATATACATAAGCAAAACAGGCATTGATTATACCGGTGTGATAATCCAGACGCTCAGATAGTTCCAGTGCTTCCCCGGCATATTTTAATACCTCATTTGTAGAATTAAAGGTCTGCAGCCTCGCCATCTGAGTGAGTGCATAAGCTCTGCTGGTATCTTCTTCGGGTAATTCTTCCAAAACTTTTTTAATGCTATCTATCTGATGCAGGTAATGCTGTGCATCAGCCGCATGATTATGAAGATAAAAAGCCAGTATGAGTAAAATGGGTTTGGGCCTGACAACTCTATTTAACAAATACCTTGCTTCTATAAGGCAGGATGGTGCAGAACAACTGCTTTTTTGATGGAGCGTAATCAATAGGTTCATTTAATTTTTAAAAGAAATAAGTTGCGTTATCAACCCAACTTGCCAAATGCTTACTCAAAGGTAAGTAGGTAATCATTAGTAATACATGGAAATAAAAACCAGCATTATAATTGTCCACCTTTTTGTCCACCAAAAGCTCTACCTTTTTGTCTACCCCTATTTTTTGCACCTCTTGAGAGGAACGTCTAACATCGAGAAACGGTTGAGCCTGATCCCCTACCAGTGGTTTACTGCAAGTAAGTTGCACGGTACGAGTCACCAGCTTAAGCGATATAATATCCAAAGAAGAAAAACATGTTTAATCAATACCTTGTCGCGAAGGATTATCTCAACATTGACTACGATGAACGGAGTCATGCAATTTTTGTAACGTGGCTGGCGCCTGCCGGACAAGAGTTTTTTAAAAAAGGTATGATGGAGGTAACGCTTGCCTTAAAGCACTTCAACACAACCAAAGTAATTTGGGATACATGCCAATTGGGTATTTTGTCACGGGAAATACAAGATTGGCTGGCTAATATCTGGATATACGAGGCTATAAAATCCGGCTACATGTATGCGGCCTTTTATATACCCAATGACTTTTCTGAGCGGTTACCTTCAGGTGAATCTATGGCTACTGATATAAATAACTGCGCCAGGGCCCGAAGAGCCGACTTTTTTGACAACATAGAGCAGGCCAGAAGCTGGCTCCAACAATTCTAGAGAAACCATAACCGATTAAAATGAAATCACCTGAAAGACTGGGACTGCTGACCTTTCTAATTCCTGTTATCGGAGTTTTAATAGCCTTACTGCTTTTTTACATTATTGGTAGTTGAATAAAAAGCTTCCAGAAGGTGTGCCTCAAACCCGGGATACCTGCAAACTACAATACTATACACCGGTCTGTTTTTTATTTCGATACTACTACCGCGTCAGGCTTCTTCTTTAAGATCAGCGAACTGATGAAGGCAATGACAAGGCCCACAGGCAGCACCTCGGTATAAGAGATAAGCACAACAAAAAGCGGGCTTTTGTACATCTCCTTAAACTGATTCATCTCTGCAGATTTTGCCTCAAGATCCGCAGAAGTTGCTCCGTCTGCGACAGCCTGATGTAATACGTGCGTGATATACTTGTCTATAAAATCAGGAACAAATATATAGTAGTAAAACAACCAGACCACTACATATATGGTCGACCCGACCAGAGCAATTAAAGCGCTCATTTTAAACGCCTTACCAAATGATATCACTCCGTTAAGCTGTTTGTCCCGGTAATTTTTGACGCCAAAAAAAGTAAGAGAGAAAACAATGATCATGGCAGCGTACCCCATAAGCTCGTTGCTCATAAATTCGGGGTTATTGTATGCCAGGTTAACCATATAAACCATATTGCCGGCGAGAATAGCACCAAGCACCAAACCAAAAATTAATACATTCCTTTTCATATGTTTATAATTCAATTTTAACAGGCTTACGGATAGTCACACATAAGCCGAATACTTACGAAACAAATTTAATATCAACAAGCGCCTGTACCGTTCATACTTTAGTACCAAAATGCACAAATTCATACCAAAGTATGAGTTTGCCTATGCCGTTAGTTTTAACCTGTTAGCCTTTTCTATTGCCTGGGTTCTGTTCTTCACTTCCATCTTAACAAAAAGGTTAGACACATGAGTCTTAACTGTGCTAAGTGACAAAAACAATCTTTCGGCGATTTCAGCATTGGTATTACCCTGAGCTATCAGCTGCAGTACTTCATATTCACGGGTAGTCAGGTTCAGCTTCTTTAGTTCGGCTTCATCTATTTCGTCATCTTCAGGTCTGTTCCGGTAGATCTCTTTTTCTACCACCACTGTCCTTACTTTGCTTCTGGCTAGTTGAGTAGCCACCCACACGCCTAATATGGTAAAAAAAATTGCTATGAGACCGGTATAAAGATCCAGCGAGTTATCGGCAATCAGGTATTTCCATTGAAGCCATTTAAGTATAAAGACCATGAGGGCCATGGATACACCATATATGATGATGTATTTCGATTTAAGAAATATTTGCTTTATGCGACTCATGGGTCAATTTCAAATTCGGATCTGAGAATAACCAATGTAAGCAAATAATGCTTTTTTTGGTAGTGGATTATATTTTCACCATCAACCCTTTGTATTGAAAGCCGTCTCAGAGCCTCTTCCGGCACCAGAGCCAAGGATCACTTTTGCCCGGCCTCCTCAAGCGTCTGCTAACACTAGCGGAATCAAAGTACAGATCAACCGATAGCAGGCTTTCGTCAATTGAAAACAGCGATTCGTCAATCCCTTTCCATTTTTGCCTGCCGGGAATGGTAAATTTACAGTATCGATTATTGGCGGTCAAAAAACTAACAGGTTTGCAGATCACCATCGGAGTCATTTCATGAATAAAGGTTCCGGAGTTTCATACTCCGGATTTCAAAATGCCAGTTCGCAGGAATTAATATCAGGCATCAACCGAACCCTGCATCAGGGGCAAATAAACCCCTTAACCAACCATTTTTAACCTAACTAAAGTAATAATGAAAAAGAAAAAATTAATCCTGAAAGAGTTAAAAGTAACCAGTTTGGTTACGAGTTTTACGCCGATGGGCAAAGAAGCGGAAACGGTAAAAGGTGGGGCTCAAATTCCCAGAAGCACTGTTTGTACAGTAACCAATGCGCTGGCCTGTCATACTTCACCTATTCATTGTGATTTTGCCACGGCCAACACATGCACTCAAACGCATTTTCCTTTGTGTCTGCCACTAGACCTCGGATAATGAAGCTGCCTGACATGGATACTCGCCCATGTCAGGTTACTTCTATTTTATTCAGGCAAATAATCTCCTATCAGGTTCCAGTCCATAGCATTGCCCCAGCCCTGACCATGATCGCTTACATTTTTGAACTTATGCCCTTCAGCTATTGAAAATTCTCCAAAGGCCAGTAATGACAAAATACGGCCTGGTCTCAAATGCTCGCTGGCCCAGCTTAGCGGTGAATCTCCGTGAGCATCACGCGACTGTTTGTCAGCACCATTTTCAATTAAGAAGCGGATGGTTTGCTCATCGGCGTAGGCTGCCGCTCTATGAAGTGGCGTTTCCCCTTTGGTCCTCACATCTCTCATAAATGCACCTGTTTCCAGACCGGGAATCGTTTTTTTATTAACATTTGCCCCTTTTTCAACCAGTAGTTTCACCACATAGAAATAATAGGGACGCCCGGCTTTTGCCAGTGCATTGTGAAGCGCGGTTTCATGGGTCTTGTCCACATGATAGTTTACATCTGCTCCCTGATTGATCAAAAAATCACACACTTTCCAATGTCCGAAGAAGGCTGCATTACCCAACTCATCATTAATATTTATACTTTCCAGTGTGCCTCCACTTTCCATAACTGCCCTCAGCCCGGTTACATCATTATAATAAACCAGCCATTGCAGGGGTTTTATTCTACCCTCAGTGAGCAGCTCTTTCCAATTCTCTTTCCTGATCAACTCTAAAATAAAGTCTGTCCTGCCTCTGCTGATCAACTCCAGTATTTTTGATGTTTCCATATCCGGTTGCTTTTAGCCTAACATGAAGTGGTGCCCGCAATAAGCCTCACTAAGTAAATATCGGATTTTTATCGCAAGATTTTGCATTACCCCATCAGCCTGCCCTGAAGGGCACCGGACTAGTTATGCATGTGCCTGAGATATAACTTCTCCAGGTCCTGAAAACTAACGTCATCAGACTTGAATTGCTCCACCAGTACGCCCTCTTTCATAATACCGATATGTGTCCCGGTATCTTTTGCCCTGAACAGGTCATGGGTAGCCATCAAAGTAGCCACACCTTTGCCTTTCATTTCAAGCAGCAGTTCTGAAAATTCATTACTGGCTTTAGGATCAAGTCCGGAGGTAGGCTCATCAAGCAGGAGCACACTGGCTTCCCTTGCCCTGGCCAGCGCTATCCCTACCTTTTGGCGCATGCCTTTGGAGTAGCTACTCACACGCCGGTGAATAAATGCCTTTTGTAATCCTGACTGCTCAAGGAGTCCTTCCAGCTGCTCCCGGGAGTAGCGCTTTCCTCCCAAACCGCAGAAAAAGTCCAGGTTCTCCAGCCCGGTTAAATTGGAGTAGAGCATCAGGTTTTCCGGGATATAGGCCAGTACTTGCTTGGTTTCACCGGGGTATTGGGTTACATTCATCGAGTTAATGGCTGCCTCGCCGGTAGTAGGCTCAATGAAGTTGAGGAACAAGTTAATGGTAGTAGACTTGCCGGCTCCATTGGCTCCTAACAAGCAAAATATATCACCTGCCTCCACAGACAGGTTGAGCGCATTAAGGGCAGTAAAATTGCCGTATTTTTTAGTGAGGTTCGTTGCTTTCAGCATATCTAATTTTTTTTGAGTTGTCTTTAAACCAATGATCCGGGACTACGCCACTTTGATCTTTTTAAATTAACTGCTGCCAGTATGAAGAAGGCAGCTATGAATACCAGCAAGGGCAATATGGCACGAGCCCAGTTTATCTCAGGATTTTCAGAGAAATACTCCGGGGTAAATTGCTGCCAGTCTACAGTATTTACCGATGCTCCTTCAAATATTTTAGGGTAGAAGTACATTCTCACCTTTTCATGGAAGGCCTGGGTATGATCCAGAAACTTCATATGGTTTGCCAGACTACTCCCGGCCAGATTATTAAATAATAGCTGGGTATGCATGGTTGGCATGAAGAGGGCCGCCGTATTACTGGCCTTTTCTCTTTGCATGATCTTTTCGCGCATAGCTTCACTCTGTTGGCGCGACTCATCATCCCCCATTTGTTGCATGGCATAATACCAGAGCCAGCTAAAATTATCGTCCGGCAGGGTGTATTTTTCAAATTGTGGGTAATGGGCATAGAATTTATCCATTGTTGGCTTCTTGTCCATATCCCACTTTTCATGGTAGCCGTCCCGCTGTTTTACCATGGTGCTCAAAGCCTCAGGCACCGGGTACATGTTGGCCACAAAGTTATTTACCGAAGCCGGTAAAAGTATGGCCAATACTACCCATAAGGAGAGCAGCGTAAGCGCATTGAAGCTCGAATTGCGCTGCCATGATACCACCCAAAAGCACAGGGCCAGCCAGAAGGCCAGATACATAAAACCGAGTACTGCAAAGGCCATCAAAGTTTCGCTGAAAGAAAGAGAAAGCTCAACAGCAGCAATACCAAACAGCAGCAACAGTGCAGCCAGTATAAGTAATGCCCTTACAGATAGTTTTTTTAATAAATAGCCCCGAACAGACTTTGATTGAATAGCCACCAGCCTCCAGGTTCCTTTCTCTTTTTCTTCAGAGAGCAGGTCATACGTAAAGGCAATGATGAGCAGGGGAAAAAGGTAAATGATCACAAAGCCAAAATCGAGGTTGCCAGATTGCAGGCTTGTCGGGTTGTAAAGGTCAGTATCGTACCGCTGCCCCTCAAGGTTGCGAATGGTTACATTTTGAATGCTGGCATTTACATCTCGTTGCCCTATAGACAATGCCGTCAGGTTATCCGGTGAATTGATCAGGGCAAAACGCAGATAGTAGAGTAGCAATCCCATTTCCTTATCAATCCAGTTTACATTTCGGGCTATATGTTCCTTCTGATGTGTAGTAACTTCGGCAATTGCCTTTTCCTGCTTTGCCAGAAACTGCTCTCCTATAAGAATGCTAACCACTCCCAGTACAAGGATCAGCAGAGTAGTGACCATAACCGTTTTTGAGCGAATGAATTGTTTTAATATCAGTGAATACATGGTTAGATAGACTTTACTTTTTTAGACAAATAAACAAGGCCTCCAATAGAAGCTACAGACCAGCTTACAAGGGATATTACTGACCACCATTCGCTACGGAGCGCTGTACCTATGGAGGTGAACTTATATTTAAAATCTTCGAATTCCTTCCAATGCTCCCGGTCGATAGTATGTGGCTTATCATCCGGCCCCGGCTTTTTGTTGCTGATCAATTCCATTTGCAGCTCGTTCATCTTCTGTGCCAGCCGGTACCGGTACGCCTCTGCCTGCTTTTGAAAATCTATATATGATTCAAAATCAGTTCCCGAAAGGGCCATAGAGAGGTTTTTGATAGCTATATAGGGATTAACGGCTGCTGCAAACCGGGTAATACCATTCTGTTTTTTATAGGTCTGTAGCAGCTCCTTAAGATGATCATTATATATATGTGTACTTAATTTTTCACCTTCCCGCATCACAAACCCGCTGTAGTTAAAAGGCAATTCTTCTACAGAGCTGACCTGATGCGCCTGTAAAACCGAATCTTTCAAGTGCTTAAAATGCGGATCATCAGGGTTATGGCTATCTCCGGCCTGAATAAGCTCTTTTTCAATACCAGATTCAAACTCTATCTTGGAAGGTGAGGTGTAAAAGTAGCTACCCAGTGCCTGTGTGGTTCGGGGCAACACGATAAAAAAGAACAGCCAAACTGCCAGCAGCTTGACCAGAGCATCTTTGGATGATCTGCTAACGGCAGAAACCAAAACGGTTATAATGCTTATGATCAGGTAGAATACCAAATAGCCGGCAAATATACCCGCATACCTTAACCATATATCAGCCGTAAGCCCTCCTTCCGCAGTGGTAAGCAGTAATAACATTACCAGTACCACCGGAAGAAAAAAGAGCATGGCAAGCCCCAGTAAGCTCAGCGATTTGCCGATAAGTATTGCTTTCCAGCCCGCACCCTGGGAGAGGATGATTTTCAAGGTGCCATTTTCCCTTTCTACAGCCACAGCTACAAATCCCAGAAAGAAAATAACCAGTGGCAGGATAATCTGCAATATCATGGCCATGCTTATCTCACCGAAACGCAGCAATCCGGTAGAGAAACTCGCTTCGGAGAAGTTCACTGTATTTTGCTTGTGTGCTTCGAGAAATACGGCATTGCCTGTAAAGCTCTCCAGCCCAAAGTCAAACATGCTGAGGGCATGCTTGAGCCTGAAAGCAAATGAACCATAATGAGCCATTCGGTGCGGGTGTTTATCCGGATTACCTTCCCAACTCTTCCGGGCCTCCTGCTGATAGTGCATCCGGATATCATTGTGTGTTGAGTAACTTTTCCATCCACTGTAAGCAGCATATGCTACCACCAAAACCATAATGCCTATTACCGGAAGGATGGCTCTGGTTCTGAAAGTGTTTAGCCAAAAGTGCTTTGCGATGAGTAAAACTGATCCTCTTTGCATAGTATTTAAAAATTATAAGTCGCAGTAATCATAAAATTTCGCGGTGCGCCTGGAAACAGGCGCAGGTAATTTTGAGCGCCGATCCAATAGGTCTTGTCCAGTACGTTGTTGACATTCAGAGCCAACTGCATATTCGTTTTTGCCGGGTTATAATATATCGCCATATCCATGATGGTATATGCCGGCACAGTAAAGTCGCGGGTAAACCATGGGATCTTGCTTCCGCTGTATTGAAGCCCGGCACCTATTCCCAGGTCCTTTAAAAAAGTGGAGCGGGGGAAATCGTACCGCGCCCAAATGTTGGCACTGTTTACAGGTGTGTTCTCTTTGCGTTTTCCGTTAAGGCTTTCATCCTGATCTGTTACGATACGGGCATCAATATAGCTGTAGGAGGCATTAACCTGCAGGTTAGATAAAATATATCCTGCTAAATCCCATTCAAAGCCACGGCTTCTGTCAGCACCTCTTTGCACCAGCGAATCAGGAAAAGCGGGAAGGTTAGCATTGATCAATATGTTTTTCTGATTGATCTCATAAAATGCCACACTCATAGTAACTCGCCTATTGAAAAATTCACCCTTGGCGCCCATTTCTTTCAGATCACTAATAAGTGGCTTGAAACGAGCCGGTGAATTAGGGTCCCAGAAAAAGGCTCCTGTATTAGGCATAAGCGTAACCGTATTTGACTGCGGCTGATACCCTTCCAGGTAGGTAGCATAAACATTGACCTGAGGTGCAACTTCGTAACTAAGTCCTACTCTTGGAAGCCATGCTTCATTGGTAAACTCACTTTCGTTGGGGGCTTCGTAGTTGGTAATATCTTTAAACCATTCCCTTCTCAGGCTGAATAATGCCAAAAGTTTGCCCAGTTTTAATTGTTCCTGCACATAGATGGCATGCGTAGTGGTAAGCGCAGAGGGTACGGCTATACGTGAGTTAATCACATAATCCTGCACGTTTTTAATGGTGTATTGCGGATTGGCAAGATCAAAATGATCAACATTGGGTTTGGGTAATACCTGGCCGTCTATGGTTATAGTCTCATAAGCATCTGCATTGGCCGGGTCAAAGGACGAGGTAGCCGTACCATCTTTTAGCAGATAACCACGCGCAGAGTTTTGTCCTCCGCCTTTTGTTTTATGCCAGCGACTGACATCATATCCTACCAGTAACTGGTTAGAAACCTTGCCGAAATCAAAATCAAAGTTCAGGTATGAGTTCAGGTTATCAGTGTCCCAAAACTGCTGGCGCTGTATAAACCTCATAGCCGCCAGGCTGGTGACAGGCTGGTTATTGATGTCCACGGCAAAACCATTGGTAGTCCTGTGTTCCTGCAAGTCTTCCGACCAGGTTTGTTTCATATAGGCTGTATTGAAACTGATCTTATCACTGAACTTGTGGGTAAAGTTGGTCATGATCATGAACTCCTTCGAGATGAAGTAATCATTGGAAGCACCTAAATTTAAGCTGATAGGCGTGCTATTCAAGTCGGTTTTACCTGCAACAGCGCCAAAAATAGGCTGTCCACGATCCAGTGTCCCTGTACTGTTGCTATAAATCATTTCAACATTGATTGCTGTTTTGTCATTAGGGATATAGCTAATGGATGGTGCAAACAGCGCGGCATCATTCGTAACCAGGTCACGGTAAGATTTTGCTTTTTGCAAAGCACCATTGATCCTGTAAAGCAAAGTTTTGGATTCATTCAAAGGCCCGGTAAAATCCAACGCAGCACGTATTGTACTGAAGCTGCCTGCGCCCAGACTGATGGACTTGCGCGATTCTGCCAGCGGTTTTTTGGTAACCATGTTAATACTCCCGCCCGGATCAACGGTGGAAAAAGTAACGGAGGCAGGCCCTTTCAATACCTCCGCACGCTCTATATGAGAGGTAATGGGCTGCAGGAAATAATATTGACGGGTACGCATACCATTGATGATCTGCCCCTCTTCGTTTTGACTGATACCCCGGATATTGTATTGATTGTAGTAGCTTGAGGGAGCTACTCCACTCACGATCTTGACGGCATCGGCCAACTGAAAAGCCTGCCGGTCTGCAATCAGCTCTTTGGTAACTGTAGATACTGACTGTGGGAGCTCCTTATTTTTAATAGCGGTTTTTGTGGCCGAAAATGAATAATCGCTATTGTAATCATGCTGTAACCTTCCGAGTATTTCAACGGTTTGAAGTTCCTGCGCAAGCTCATTGAGTAATATAGTTCCCAGATCATAGGCTTGATATTCTGTAAATGCATAGGATCTTTTGAAAGTTTCATAACCCATAAAGCGCACTTCAACCTCATAGGTACCGGTATCGGCCAGTTCGATGGCAAAAGCTCCGGATTGATCAGTCGTTGTTCCTGATGTTTTATTATTACCGCTTAACTTAACTGTCGCCCAGGGCACAGCATTTTGCCGGGCATCCACTACGGTACCTGTAATGCTTATTTGGGAGAATGCCTCGCCGAAAAAAAATGTAAGCAGAAAAAGGCATAGTAATTTTTGTTTCATTTCAATAATCCTGATTATTAGTGTCTATATATGATATATGATGATCATTCGTCGCTGATAGATGCAACAAAGTTGCATATATAGATAATTAATAGTTTACTTGCAATAGAGTTGCGTTTAAAGTGTTTATTAATCAGATAGTTGGTCAGGAAATTTTTCAGCCTTTAGATCTTAAAACCACAAAAGACGATGTCAACACCTACTTTACTAAGTCTCAAAGGATTAGTAAAGCTACCATACCCTCCGCACAAGCCCGACTAAAAAACAGTAACCCGACAAGGAGCTGCCGGTAATTCACTGCTTCATAAAAGGTCGCGTGGTAGGTCTAGTCATCCGATGAGGTCATTTAATTTGATAATACTATCGAACGGGTACAACTATCTTCTCGGACACTCATCGGATGACGGCGTGATGCGCGCCATGTCTCCCGAAGATATAGCATAATCAGGATGGATCTTAAAATCACAACACGATGTTAAAACCTGCTTTACTAAGCCTCAAAGGATTAGTAAAGCTTACCATACCCTCCGCACAAGCCCGACTTAAAAAAAGTAACCCGACAAGGAGCTGCCGGTAATTCACTTGCTTAATAAAAAAGTCGCGTGGTGGGGTTAGTCATTCGATGAGGTTATTTAATTTGATAATACTATCGAACGGGTACTGCTATCTTTGTTCGGACACTCATCAGATGACTTTATATCTTCAGCAGCTATTTGCAAAAATTCCATTAAATAATGTATATCCGCAGCCATTTGATTAAAGTTGGTCGGAAGCAATTCTTTATCCACATTTATTAAAAACTGAAAAAAGATGTATTGAATTGTTGTCTGCAATTTATCCGGGGGAATAAAACTGAAAAGACTCTCCAATTCTCCTATGATCGCCTGATTAATATAATTATCGTTTTTCATTTATAACTGTTTATGCCATCAATATTTTGTTGAATCAAAATTAACAATATTACAGTTATATACAACCGATTGCAAACAATCATATCAAATCAATCAGTTGCTTGTAATTTCCGGCCATGGATAAAAGGGTTAGAAAGTCTAAAATACCTCAGGTAGTCGTTGAGCTTGGAATGAGGATAGATGCAATAATCAAAGAAAAAGGCTTAAAGCAGAGGGATGTTGCCCATGATGCCGGATTGGATGTCGAAAACCTCAGAAAGTACATTAAAGGAAGGCAGGAAATGAAAGTAAGCACAATGCTGAGAATAGCTGAAGCGCTGGAAGTAGAGGTTGCAGATTTGTTTATGGGGTAGGTAGTGCCTGAGGCTTCCGGTTTATGTGTCCCCATTATTAGTAAAAAACACTGTGCGGGTTGGCGAAGTGGCCAGTCATCCGATAAGAGGGGAATGCAAAATAATTTATAACCTGCCCTCACAGCGTTTCAGATTGAGTAAACTCATCGGATGACTGACAGTTTTGTGTTCTTTAAAAACGCTACCCGTTATAAGGAAAACTCTTTATACTAAAAATCAACAGCCATTAGTTAGCAGATTGCCAGTATTTGATCAAGTCCTCCTGTAATTGATGTACATTACATTCGAGTTCGCACGCTGTAAGGAAGACAATCAAATTACCGGTAACTTCATCAGTGGAGCCTTTTAACACCATAGCCGATAACTTTTTTTGAATACGCTTTTTATACTTCTCCGGGTTGGAAAGAGCCAGTGTGACTAACAAATCTCCGCCTATTTTTTCCAGACCTATTTGGGTGATGTCCTTCCAGCTAATGAGGCCAGCTGCTTTACTCATAGAAGTAACCTTTGCCTCAATCCCTTCGGCACTTATGGTAATAAGCGGAGAAGGATCATTGAATTTCAAAAGTATTCTAATCAGATAAACAACAAAAAGAAGAATAAAAAAGGCTGAAAAAATCATCCCTTTAGTATGGTACTCTCCTGAAATAACCCCAGCACTATATATAAAAATCAGGGATAAAGGAATCAATGAGCCTCCGCAAATCAAGATCATCTTACGCATCTTTTTTTTGCTTCTGAATAATTTCACATTTTCAACCATCATACTATTTACCCCAATTCACATTCAGGTTGTTTTCCTCTGCAAACGCCTTTCCCTTCATTATTAATTCTCCATAGAGTTCTTCATATTCAGGTATATATTTTTCCTCAATAGACTTTAAAAGGGCAATTTTTTCTTCTTTAGGAGCGTGGGTATCACACAGCCTGGCATAGGCACTATATTCATTCTGGTAGGCACTGAGGCAAAGCCCATATAGTTGAATTGATATATCTTTTATTTCCTTAGTTTTTTCTGTAGTCGACAGCTCTTTTATATCAGCTATAAGTTTTTCCATCCATTGTATTTTGGCATTTACAACTTCCTGTGCCTCATCACCTTTCAATGTTGCTCCCTGATGTGCCACACTGCTTTTCTCCAGGTACTCTCCAAAGATCTCCGGAGGAAACTGGTTAACCATATTACTGTTTAGCACTGTCTTTTGAAAAAACTTGTCTGGTGAGGGATTATTACTACATGAAACCACCGTCAACATCAAAAAAAGAAAGGACATGGTGGCTAATAAATCGGATTGGTGTTTTTTAATTGATCTCATACTTATATCTAAATTTTCGTGCGAATATAATGCTAAAACTAAATTTACATACGTTTAAAAGAATATTTTTAAGTTCGGGATATTCCAACTATCCAGGGTCAGGAAAACTTAAGACAGGTAAGGCTATAATATTTAACTTTGCTGTGTTTTCACACCTATCCACCATACCATGCACTACATACTGAGGAAACATATAGAAAAAGTAATGCCACTTACTGATGAAGAGTTTTCATTTGTGTTTTCTCATTTTAGTCATAAAAGCTATAAAAAGCGTCAGTACCTTATCCGGGACGGAGAACTTGCAGAGCATGTTTACTTCGTAGTTTCCGGGCTTTTGAAACTGGAATACGTTGACATGTCTGCAAAACAGCATATTGTGTCATTTGCGATGGAAGACTGGTGGGAGACTGATTTTATGGCATTTTTCAATGAAACCAAAGCTACCATGTCACTGCAATGTATTGAGGATACGGAGGTGCTTTGTATGTCACTGGCTGATTATCATAAATTATGTACCGGTTTGCAGAAGATGGAGCGATTCTTTCTTGAAAAATCTACCGCAGGGCACATTGCTTCGCAACAACGCATACTTTCCTTTCTTACTTCCAATGCCAGGGAGCGGTATGAGCAACTGCTCCGGCAATATCCTTCGCTGCTCCAAAGGGTACCCAAGAGCCTGCTGGCTTCCTATCTGGGCGTTTCGCGAGAAACGCTCAGCAGGCTTTTTTCTTAAGTTTTAAAAAGTGCTATTTATAACAAGCCTATATCTCCGTTTCTTATCTTGTGCATCTTATCGCTCGTTGATATATAAGCTTTGGCAAACCTTTTGGAAGTTAAGTAAAGCTCAATTGGTTTCAGGTAGCGGTCCATGCTGAAACTGTGAGGTTTGTCACGCAACAAATACACAAGGTACTTTCACCTTTACAGTACAAAATTTTTTAACTGTTGTGCCTGTAGAGGTACAACCTAAAAGGTAAGATCAATGGAAAAACGAGTAATTAATCCCTGGAAATGGCAGGATGAACGCAGCTATGTACAAGCTGTAGAAGTAAAAAGAGCGGAAAGCACACTCTACTGCTCGGGACAGGCTGCAGTGGATGCCGACGGTCAGTCAAGTACCGGTGATATGAGAGCACAACTCATCGAGGCGATCCGGAACCTGGAGCAGGTCATCAATGAAGCCGGGTACGATTGTAAGAATATTGTGAGGCTCAATGTTTTTACTACTTCTACCGAAGAGCTTTTCTCCTGCTTTGATATTTTTCAGGCTTGGGTAACCAAGCATGACATCAAACAATCGAGTACTTTACTGGAAGTAAAGGGACTGTTTGAAACGCTTAAGGTGGAACTGGAAGCTACCGTTGTTAAATAGTGATTCTAACTTCAGCAAACCGGTTATGGTATGATTTGGCTATATCATAACTGGTTTAATTTCAATTGTTCTTTTAAATGACCCCTGGCTTTTGACAGGCAGTCTCGCGAAGCACTCAAGGAAATTCCTAACATTTTAGAAATTTCAACATGTCCGTACCCTTCAATTACAAATAAGTTGAAAACCATCCTGTGCAGTGGCGAAAGTGAACGAATTGCTTCAATAGGTTTACCCATATACGCTTCAATCATTCCGCTGCCATCATGGCCATTCCTATTGTTTTCATGATAGTGGTCAACACATACACGGATCAAAATAAGCCTAAACCGTTCTTTTACCATCAGCAAATAATCGGTATGTCCGCTTATGTCTGTCGTATGCAGGCTCCGGAGCAGATTTAAAAAGCCTTTATTAATGAGTTCCACACACGTTCCGTCATTGGCATACCGGTAGCAAATGCCCATAGCAAAGCCATGAAGCTGACGGTATAGCTCCTTCTGACACTTACGGTCATTGTTAATGCAACCCTTAAGCAAGTAAGTAATATCGTGACCAGCCATATCTGGTTTGGGTTATGCTACATTTCCAGTCAGTTAAGTGGGGCGGGATGTCTTAACTTGAATACGTGAGCATTAGAAAATATATGCCTGCATAACGACAGCATGCAGGCATTATTGGTTTATATTCTTTAGTTATTTGCTATATACTCCTTTCAAAAATCCTGAAAGCGTCTCAGGTTTACGACCAAGTATTTCTTCCAGAGTATCTTCCGTACTTTCAAAGTCATTGTTTTTCATACCTGCGGCAAACAGTACCGACATTTGTACTATGCCCTCAGGCAGACCAAATTGTTTAAGTGTAGCTTCAAACTCCTTCGGATCAGGGCTAATGTAAGCCACTTCTTTACCAGAAAGTGCAGAAAGCTCACGGGCAATATCCGCGAAAGAAACTGCTTCTGAGCCTGTAAGTTTGAATGCTTTGTTCTCCACCCCTTCACCTGTCAGAAGCAGTGCTGTGGCTTCCGCCAGATCTGCTCTGGTAGCAAAGGCAACTTTACCATCCCCGGCAGGGAAGTAGACTCCGGTATCAAACACTTGCTCCCCCATAAACATAGGTGTGACCTCAAAATAAAGTGTATTTCTGAGGAAGGTATAGGTAAATCCGTTTTCCCTGATATAGTCTTCGGTTTGGAAGTGGTCTGCCAGTAATGGCTTCAGAGGTGAGGCATTAATGTCCTTCATAGCCACTCCTGTATAGAAAATATGCTTTACACCTGCTTTCTTAGCAGCGTCAACGGCATTTTTGTGCTGTTGCAGGCGCTCATTGAAATCGCTGGATGAAATAAGTAATAATTTGTCAACACCCTTAAAGGCAGCTTCCATAGAGGCCGGGTCATGATAGTCTCCTACGCGCACGTCCACACCTTTGGCTTTAAGATCGCCGGCTTTCTCAGCATTGCGCACCATGGCAGCTATTTGCGATGCTGGTACTGTTTTCAATAGGTTTTCTATTATTAACCCTCCTAAGTGCCCTGAGGCTCCTGTTATTAAAATCATAATTATTATTGTTTAGTAATTTTCCAGAAATGTCTGCCGCCGGAAATCCTGACCACTACAACCTGACGTCCCTGAGTTTCTCTCATCTTAATCTTATCAGGGAATCAAGCATCCACTCTCCGGTGGTTGGTTTTCACGAAGGCTTTTAAATTTTATTGGCATTCTCCTTTGGGTGAGCAAACCGCACCATCCTGGCTTTCGCCTTCTGAGTATTCTTTTTGCCAATTTTCAAAGGCACTGCTCAGCATGCGGGCAAAATCCGTTACCGGCATGGCTCCGCTAAATGAAGCCTTTCTGTTTATTATAAAGGATGGCACTCCCCTGACTCCCAGGTTTTGGGCCACTGAAATGTCTTTATCTACCTCGGCAGCATACTGGTTGCTTTCCAGCACCTTTCTCACCGGCCCCTCTTCCAGCCCTACCTCCAGAGCTATCTTGAGCAAGGTGGCATGGTCTTCTATATTTTCACCATTCGTAAAATGTGCCTGAAAAAGCCTCTCTTCCATCTGATCATCTAAACCGACGGATTGAGCGTATTGGATCAACCTGTGGGCATCCAGAGTGTTTGCCCATACCAATCTGTCCATGTTGTAGGTAAGCCCTGCTCCTTTGGCCATAGCAGTCACCCGCTCGCTCATCATTTTTGCCTGGGCTACAGTGGTACCCAGGTGGTCTGCCAGGGCCTGATTGTTATCCATACCTGGTGTATGCCTGGCATGAGGGGTGATCTGAAAACTTCGCCAGTTCACCTCGATTTTTTCCTTATGTGGAAATTGTGACAATGCAGTTTCAAAATTGCGCTTGCCTATGTAGCAAAACGGACAGGCGATATCTGACCAAATCTCCACTTGCATCTTTTCTTGTGCTACTGCCATATTTAAAATATTTCGTTTTTCGTTTGTTTAAAAAATTGGATATTCGCTCAAATACCTCAGTTTTTGTTTATCCTTTTCAATATTTCAAATGTACGGAAGCGCAGGTTACCAGGATATATTTGTTACCTATTGGTAACTAGTTACTAAAAAGTAACTATCTATATTTTTTCTTGATTTTACAACCTGTTAAATTGCAGTTCAGGTGACAGATAATTTGCCTGAGAGACGGATTTTAAAACTTTGAGCTATAAAATGCTCCATTTTGATACTCAATACCACTAATTAAAAACAGACATGAAGAAGAAAGCAGCGTCAGAATTACCCACGCAGTGCAGAATCCTGATCCAGGGGGTGAGGGACACGCAGGATTTATTGAATGGCAAGTGGAAAACCCCGATCATCGGTGCTTTATATTACCGGGGCAAAATGCGGTTTATGGAATTGCGCAGGGAGCTGGACGGTATTGCGCCCAAGATGTTGTCGCAGGAGCTGAAAGACCTGGAGATGAACCACCTGGTAACCCGGACTGTCTACAATACCATGCCTGTAACTGTAGAATATGACCTTACGGAATACGGGAGAAGCCTGAACTCCATCATCGATGCTATGGGTAAGTGGGGTATTAAGTACAGGGAGCAAATGTTGAAGCTTTAACGATATGTGCGTATTAAAATGACGCAGAGTCCTCTTCCAGAGACATCCGCTAGGAAGGTCTAAAATGACGCGGAGTCCTCTTCGAGAGACATCCGCTGGGAAGTAAGAAAACTCACTCTTAACTTATACGACGTCACCCCAAACGCAGCGCTGCGGAGATTTGAGGTTCCTTGATTAATTGTGCTGCAAGGAGTTTAGGCATTGTCTGATTCCTGTTACCCTAACTGCTTTTACATTTCAGCCACTCGTGATTGATCCGGGGGATACCTTATTTAAAAACCTTATTCAGAAAATCTACCGTATAGTTCAATGTTGGTTCAAACCACGGATGGACAAGCCAGAAGGAATGGGGTGTACCTTCTATAGTATGTACTTCGTTGTAGATCTCATGTTCATTCAAAATCCTGACCACGTCATCCCGGCCTGCGTGGAACCTGGGCTGGGCACTGTTTATGAACAAAACGGGTGGCGTAGAGCTGCCTGTATATTCGAGGGGGGGAAGCCTCTTTCCACACCTCTGGGACTTCGCTTTTATAACCTCCCAGCCATTTAGCTGCATATTTTCCTTCTTCGGCCTCAGGGTGGACAAAGGATACGATGCCATCTATATTGACTATAGCCTGTACCGTGCTGGTATGCTGCAAATTTCCTTCGGTGCCTTCCAGCTTTTCTAATTCACCGGTCACACCCAACAGTGTTGCCAGTTGCGCTCCTGCCGAGCATCCCAACGTGGCTATTTTGGTGGTATCAAGTTGATAAGCCTCTGCATGGGCACGCATCCAGCGGATAGCGGCTTTGAGGTCATGAACGGCAGCAGGATATGGCACTTCCGGGCTTAGCCTGTATTCCGGCACTACCGCCACATACCCCTGGGCAGCCAGATGCTGCGCCATGGGCACCTGATTGGCTTTTTCCCCTGAACTCCAGCCTCCACCAAATATCAGCAGCACTCCGGGATACTTTTTATCTCCTTTATGCGCCGGATAGAAGACATCCACGGTAAGCTCCCTCCCTACATTTACATAGGGCACGTTGTAGGTCTCATCAACACCTTCTAGCTTCTGCGGCGCGATGGGCGTTATTTCCGGGTGATACTTTTTTAGCTTGAGATATGCACTTCGGATGGAGTACGAGGTATCCCTGGGATAATCATGCTGGGCATGGACCTGAACGATGGTTAACAACAACAGTAGGGTAGGACAGTACTTTTTTATCATGCCTGATAGGTTATGGTGCGCTGCTCTTCATGGCTTTTCATGGCCAGTTCAATAATACGAATGGTGTTTCTTCCTTGCTGCGGCGTTACCTGGAGTTCTGATCTACCGGTAATAGCCTCAAAGATATTTTCGTAATAAGCCGGATAATTGCCATTTACACTTTCCGCCGTTTCCCGATGGTCTCCCTGCTCATCCTGATAGTTGATGGTGCCCCACTGGCTTTCCGGCTCCTGCCCCCAGTCCTGATCTTCCAACGATTTTTCTGCTTCATTGAGCGTGGCTTCCTGAACATCCAGGCCATACTTAACAAAAGAGCCCTGGGTTCCCAGTAAAATGTATTTGGGCAGCGGCTCTTTAACCAGCATGCCGGATTTGATGGTTACTTTAATGCCTGAGTAATGTAATATCAATTCAAAGTTGTCTATGATATGGCTGTTATCCCGCTGTACATTCATAAAGCAGGTCACTGCTTCGGGCAGTCCAAAGAGTACCTGTGCCTGATCGATCAGGTGAGAACCCAGGTCGTACAATAAACCGGTACCTAAAGAGCCTTCCTCTTTCCATGTACCAGGCTTTATGAAATTCCTGAACCGGTCGAAATGGCTCTCAAATTCTACTAAACGACCTAGTTTGCCACTATCCAGCACTTTCTTTACTGTCAAAAAATCGCTGTCCCATCTGCGGTTTTGATAGACCGATAGTACTTTCTGACTTTCATTGGCCAGTTTTATCAGTTCATCCGCCTCTGCTGAGGTAACGGTGAATGGTTTTTCTACTACCACGTGTTTATCTGCTGATAGCGCTGCATGAGCCAGTGAATAATGTGCACTGTTGGGAACGGCCAGCACTACAAGGTCTATCTCAGGAGCATTGATAATGAGCGAGGCATCGGATACGATTTCAGCCTGAGGATATCTGCTTTTTGCAATTTTGATATTTTCTTCCCGTGTTTCCCTTATACTGACCAGCTCAAGGCCCGTAACATGATCTATCAAAGGTGCATGGAATACACGGCCTCCCATGCCATAACCTATTAATCCTACTTTAATGTTTTGCATATTGCTGATGTTTATCGTTCAGAGGCTCTTCCCTAAGGATTTTCTAAGGTATAAGTTTTTGTTGCATTTTGTTAATCACCCTTAAAATCCCTGCGGTACAGCACGTAGGTTTTCCCTTTCTCTGTAGGCAGGTCATAGAGGAATGTCCCGGGAGCAGCTATTTCTGTAATTTCGGCCTTATTGCTGATCAGAGGTTCTTTCACTGCCGGCTGTACAAAGAATGGGTTTGAATTATTCCCTGAAGCTTCCTTCAATTTTCCTCGAGCCAATTTTAAGGGGCTCGTTGCTCTTAACCTGCAATTACCTCCTAATGTGGATTGAATTACCAGTTTCTCAATTTGTCCTTGCTTCCATGAAACATCAACAATGAAACCTCCCCTTGCCACTAACCCTGAAACCTCTCCTTCTTTCCAAAGAGCGGGCAGGGCAGGGAGTAGAAACAGCGCTCCGTCGTGGCTTTGCAGCAGCATTTCGGCGATGCCTGCGGTACATCCAAAATTACCATCTATCTGAAAAGGCGGGTGGGCATCGAGCAGGTTGGGATATGTACCTCCTCCATTGGTTTCTTTATCTTCCCCGGCAGGCCTCAACTGGTCGGTAATAAGCTTAAAGGCCCTATCTCCCTCCAGCAGGCGGGCCCAGAGATTAACTTTCCAGCCCATTGACCAACCGGTAGAAATATCGCCCCGGTGTATGAGGGAGGTTTTGGCTGCGGCAAACAGGTCAGGCCGGGTGAAAGGCGATACCTGATTGGAAGGATATAAGCCATATAAATGCGATACATGCCGGTGCTTGTCATCAGGTCTGTCCCAATCGGCAAGCCACTCCTGCAACTGGCCGTACTGCCCGATCTGCATGGGCGGCAGGTTTTTAAGTTTTAGTTTTACCGTATCGGCAAGGCTTTCATCTTTATGAAGTATTGCTGCCGCATTTAAAAAATTGGAAAACACATCAAATACCAACTGATTGTCCATAGTATTGCCCGCAGCCAGTGATGTGCCTCCGGGATGCTTGTTTTCGGGGGACATGGAAGGTGTAACCACCAGCCAGTGATGGCTGGGTTCTTCCTGTAATACGTCCACATAAAAGAGTGCTATTCCTTTTAATACCGGGTATACTTCTTCGAGGAACCCGGTATCTCCTGTGAACAAATAGTGTTGCCATAAATGCTGGGTTAACCACGCACCACCCATGGGCCACATGCCGTAAAAGGCCCCGTCTATGGGGCCGGTGATCCTCCATATGTCGGTGTTATGGTGCATGTTCCACCCTCTCGCCCCATACATTTCATGTGCGCTTTGCTTTCCGGTAACTGACAGGTCTTTGATCATGGAGAAGAGGGGCTGGTGCAGTTCTGACAGGTTGGTGATCTCGGCAGGCCAGTAGTTCATTTCGGTGTTGATATTTACTGTATACTTGCTGTCCCACGGCGGTGCGATCTCCTGATTCCATATGCCCTGAAGATTAGCGGGCTGTGTGCCGGGCTGAGAACTGGAGATCAACAGGTAGCGACCAAACTGGAAGTACAGGGAAACCAAAGACAAGTCCTGATGCCCGGCGAAGTTCTTTAGCCTTTCATCAGTAGGTTCATCATCATGGGTATCATTACCCACACGCAAGCTCACCCTGTCAAAGTACTGCTTATAATGGCGGATATGGTCTGCCTTTATTTGCATGTAATCTTTTTCCATTGCCTTTGCCAGGAATTGCCTGGCCGTCTCCATTTCATCCCCGCTTATATCATTATACCGTTTGAAGTTGGTGCCCATAGACAGGTAAAGGGTTACGGTATCAGCTTTTTCTATAGCTACCTGATCATGCCTGGTTACAAGTTTACCTCCTTTAATTTCCGGCTTAACAAGGGCTTCAAACCGGATTTTACCTTTCTTATTATCCTGATCCCCGGAAGTGCCCGACAAGGCCAGCATCCCTCCCATGACCTCTGTCGAATACTTTTCGTGAGGACTATCAAGGCTTAGGTTGCAGCTAATACTTCCCGGCTTATCGGCAGTAATCCTGACCACAATAACCTGATCGGTAAATGAAGAAATTATTTCACGGGTATAGTTAGTCCCGCTCAGCTCATAAGAAACCTTGGCTACGGCGTTCGAAATGTCCAGATCACGGTAGTATTTCTTTACTTTTTCGTGTCCGGGAAAATCAATATATAAATTGCCAACGGGCTGATAAGGCATACCATAATTATTTTCAGCAGGGGCGTGGCGTGGTACTTTGCTCATCAGCAGGTCCTGCGCTTCTTTATACTTACCTGCAAACAGTAATTCACGTACTTGTGGCAATACCTCCTTAAATCCGGCAGGGAGGTTATTCCCCGGCTCACCTGCCCAAACTGTTTCTTCATTGAGTTGCAGTTTTTCTCTGCCAGGGTGGCCAAATACCATGGCGCCGATCCTGCCATTGCCGATGGGTAAGGCTGCATTCCAATTTTCTGCCGGTTCGTCATACCAAAGCTTAAGGGGTTCTTTTGGCTGCGCAACACTCCACGTAAGGGCAAGGCCTAATAGTATACTTAGAACTGTCCTCTTTTTACTAATCAAATCAACCCCCTGATTTTAAGTCTCTTAACCCATCAAAAACCAATTGCGCCACTGCTTTTGCTCCTTCCGGCTGGAAATGGGTATTGTCACGCTCTCCTTCCGGGTATGCTTCATATTTACCGGCCGGGAGGTTCATAAAATAGTTATTGGTAACATATTCCTTTCCTTTGGCAGTAAAGGCATCAATAGAGCGCCGGGTAAGGTCTATTACCTGCACGCCGTACTCTTTAGCCACATCCTTTGCGGCCTGCGGGTAGTCACCATGTACATTCTCCAGTTGACCATCCTTCCAGGGATAATTCCGGTTTACCGGGGTGAGCACTATGGGTATGGCTCCTTTCTGAAGTGTCTGTGTGATGTAGAGGCGCAGGAATTCTTTATATCCTTCTATATTCACATAGCGCTCCGGCTTATTTTCTGCGGCGTCATTATGGCCAAACTGGATCATCACTATATCGTTCTTGTTCAGGTTATCATAGACGCTTCTCCATCTTCCTTCCTGAAAGAATGTGCGGGTGCTTCTTCCTCCTCTGGCCCTGTCGTCTACCACAACACTATCTCCCCGAACAATATGTTTTAACTTTTTCAGGCTGTCAACTGCCATAAATGGCTGAAATACCTGCCCCCAGCCGGTAACAGGGTACCTGGTTTTCATGTAGTCTTTTCCTTCATCATAGTTATCGCTATAATCAGCCACGGTAGAGTCACCAATCAGATATATGGTAACTATTTCTTGTTTGGCCAGAAAGGATGTCGCCAGCAGGCCGAGGGTAATAACCAGTATTATTCTTTCTTTGGTATTCATGAGGGTCAGTCTTTTAAGTATTGGACTAATTCAGGCATTTCGCCACGCATCTCTTCCACCACAAGGTCGCACACTCTGAAAGCGCCGTATGGAGAGAGGTGGGTATTATCTTCTTTACCGTCAGGCAACGACGGGTACTCTCCCGGGTTGATGTGAAGAAAAAGCTGCTTTGAGCTCTCCTCTCCATAGCTTACCAGCAGTTTGCGTGTTTTTGCCTCCAGATCAAGTAAGGGTACTTTTTCTTCTTTGGCCACCTGCCGTACTACATCCGGATATTGACCATGAGTATCAACCAGATTTCCCTTTTCGTCAAATTCCCTACGTACGATAGGCGTTGCAAGAACCGGCTTCCCTCCTTTGGCACGGGTATCTGCTATATACTTCTTCAGGTTGGCCCTATAGGCAGTATCGGGGTCAGCATAGCGCTTAGGATCCATTATTTTTTGATCGTTGTGCCCGAACTCAATGATCACATAATCTCCGGGCCTGATCAGTGACAACACCTTATCCCAGCGGCCTTCATCCATAAAACTTTTCGTACTTCGCCCATTGACTGCATGGTTATCTATGCGTACACCTTCCTTCAAATACAGCGGAAATACCTGCCCCCAGCCTTTTTCCGGATTCCCATCTTTGAATGGCTTATCAGCCACCGTAGAGTCGGCCACTAAAAATATCGTGATTTCATCATCCTGCAACAAAAAAGCTAACGGACTAAATAATAGCAGCAGTATGAATGTTTTCATTATCTATATGATTTTATAAAATAAGTATTGGTCAGGTTAGCGAAGTTTAACAGCCTTCTTTTTCACTTCGCTACCCAACTGGATCTGATCTTTGTTTATCTCCTTTTTATTAAAATGGATATTCTCAGAGGTATTACCCAATACCCGCACCGCCGGTTTGTTCCCCTCAGCGTATTCAAGATTCGAGATATCCAGATTGGTACCGTTAAAAATGGTAAGCGCATTGCCTTTTTCCTGCATCACTTTTACATTTTTAAATGTTATCTGATCAGAGTCTATGATAGTAATTCCATTTTTTGCTTCGAGTAAGGCGTTTTCAAGTGTTACATTTTTAAGTTTCATTTCCGGGAGCCCCTGGAATAAGGCCGCAGTACCTGAACCTGTAGCGGTAATATCCTTCATGTAAATGTTTCTAAATGAAGGTGTTTCCTCCGTAACGGGCATCGGCTCCTGATCTGTCTCGGCAGCCTCCTGCCCTTCTTCCAGTATGGGCGACTGACCTCCATAAAACATATTGAACCTTATAGCTTCAGTAGGAATATCGATCATATCGATATTGGAGATATAAATATTCTCCACTATACCTCCGCGACCACGGGTACTTTTAAACCTGAGCCCTACATCTGTACCTATAAAAGTGCAGTTGGAAATGTGGATATTCTTTACTCCACCGGACATTTCACTACCTACAACAAAGCCTCCATGTCCGTGATATACCGTATTGTTTTTTACGATCACATTCTCGGTAGGTATGCCACGCTTACGGCCGTCTTCATTTTTGCCGGATTTGATACAAATAGCATCATCACCCACATCGAAGGTATTATTATAGATCAATGCATTTTTACACGACTCAAGATCGAGGCCGTCACCATTCTGCGAATACCAGGGGTTGCGGACGGTCAGGTTTCTTAAGATAACATCTTCACACATCAGCGGGTGGATATTCCATGCAGGTGAATTCTGGAAAGTGGGACCATCCAGCAAAACCTTCCTGCAATTGATAAAACTTACCATTACGGGTCGCAAAAAGTCTTTTACGGCTTCGAACTCCTCGCGTGTTTCATATGGGGGCACATTAAAATTATTTACCAGTTTCTGGGCCTTCTCATAGGCCTCAGACGGGTACCAGACTTTACCGTCTTCACTTACTACACCCCCTGACTTCAACAGCTGCCCCCATTGGGTCGGTGACATCTTGCCCTTTTTCACCGGTCTCCAGGCATCTCCTGAACCATCAATAATCCCTTTGCCGGTAATGGCAATGTTTTCCAGATCTTTTCCATAGATCGGTGACTGACAGCGGTAGGTATCCAGGCCTTCGAAGCTGGTTCCTATAAGTGGGTATTTGCTTTTATCTTTACTGAAAACAATCAGTGCGCCGTGCTCTACATGCAGGTTGATGTTACTTTTGAAAACAATAGGGCCAGTCAGCCATATACCTCTTGGCACAATAAGTTTGCCTCCACCTTTTTCAGCAAGAGCGTCGATAGCCCGGGCAAAGGTCTGGGTGTTGTCAAATATGCCATTACTCACGGCACCGTAATCTTTAATACTCACCACATGGTCAGGAAAGGAAGGGGTGGCGACTTTGGGCATGTCAAATTCAATCCCTGCGTATATTTTTTCCTCCTGACTTCTCCCCTGATGGTATGAAAGCACCAATAGCAACATGAATGCTCTCAATATATTCTTTTGCATATGCATAGTCTCTTTGTTGTAGTAATAGTCTTGTATAAATTATTTCTTGCTCCTATTTCAAAGGAGTTACTCTGAACCAGTCGTAGTCGGCATATCCCGAGTCATTGATCTTATCCTGCCTTACGGCGAATATACCCACTTTTGCACCTATCCAGCGCCCAGGCACTGCGGTAAACTCTTCACCTACAGGTTTAAATTTCCTGCCATTTTCACTATAGCTGAACTGGCACTTCGCACCGGCCCGAACTTCTAACCTGAAGTAAGCTTCATTACCTTTAAGCTTTGTAATGATCTCCTGCTTTTCTTCGTTACCATGCCTTACGTCGTTCGCCGTGGTAAAAGCCACATAGAGGCCGTCTTTCTTGCTGACAAGACTGATATGTGCATAATCTTCTCCCATAACCAGCAGGCCTGTCTGCTCATTCTCCAGTTCTTCATTAGGGTGGAAGGTCAATTGGGTTGTAACTGCAAACTCCAGCGCAGGGAACTTCTGCAACAACAGGTTGGGTGCTCCCCATAAGCTTTTTGCGCCTTCGGGCAATTGATCTGTGTAAAGCCTGAGCTTTCCGGCGGCGGCGTTGGGAAATGCCCAACCAGCTTTCGGATTGGCATGCCACTGCCATTGCACCCCCAGCCTGTTGCCACTAAATTCATCTGTATCAGGAGGGGTTTCTTTGGAGTAACTCTTACCAACATTCGGTTTTTTGTAGATCATTACGGGCTGCCCTTTGCCATCACCGTCAAGGTCTTCACCGATCACCGGCCAGTCGTTTTTCCAAACCATGGGTTGCAAATGCACTATGCGGCCATAGGCTTCCCTATCCTGAAAATGTGCAAACCAGGATTCGCCTGATTCCAGTTCGACCCAGCCTCCCTGGTGTGGGCCGTTAATGGCTGTATTGCCCTGATCCATCACAATACGGTCTTCATACGGGCCATATACATTTTTGGAACGCAACACGGTTTGCCAGCCTGTGGGCACTCCACCAGCCGGGGCAAAGATGTAGTAGTAGCCGTTCCTTTTATAAAACTTAGGGCCTTCCATAGTGGGGTGGTTTTCATGACCATCAAATACTATGGTACCTTCATCTAGCAGCTTTGTGCCATCCGGGCTCATTTTATTGACCACCAGCACACTTTTTATTCCTGCGCGACTACCGGCAAAGGCATGCACGAGGTAAGCATTGCCATCCTCATCCCAAAGGGGGCACGGGTCTATAAGTCCCTTGCCTTCCTGCACCAAAACGGGCTCTTCCCACGGCCCTTCAGCTTTTTTAGCCTTCACCATGTAAATGCCAAAATCCGGGTCGCCGTAGTAGATATAAAATTCGTTGTTATGATAGCGAATGGAAGGGGCCCAAACGCCATTACCATGTTGCGGCTTTGAGAAATGATCAAAAGGAGCCTGCCTATCCAGCGCATAGCCTATCAGCTTCCAGTTAACAAGATCTTTTGAGTGTAGTATGGGTAGCCCGGGAATAGCATTGAAACTGGATGAGGTCATATAAAAGTCATCCCCCACTTTACAAATGTCCGGATCAGAATAGTCTGCGTATAGTATCGGGTTTTTGAATGTTCCGTTGCCCTGGTCTGCCACCCATACTTCGGAGAGGTCGTTATGCTGACCAAAGCCTGTATGGCCGGTTGCAAAGGCCACGGCAAATAATAGTATTGCTTTAAATAAGTTGTTGGTTTTCATATGCACTTCAGTTCTCCACATTGTCATTAAGTTTTTGGTTGGGGTTCCAATCTTTAAATATCATTTCTAAAGTAAATTTCTCAAGATCATCTTCAGCCAGTTGGTGAGACCATTCCACACGGGCGCCTTTTGCCGCCCCGGGCCCGGATGAATTATACTCGGCGTAGAAGGTCGTATTTTCTGCCTCCGGTTTGTTCCAGTTGTGCCATCCTTCAGGCTTGATGTGCCTGTCCATTTCGCAATTGATGAATACGGTTTGGGCATAAGGTCTCCAGGGTCTTCCGAGGTATACACTTTTCTCAGGAGCATCTCCTGTTAATTGGCAGTTAATAAATACAAAGCCATAATCCGAAGTTTGCTCTGTAGATGCCGCCGTAATGTAGCTCCCTCCTTTTTTTGAAAAGATCTCGCAGTTTTCAAAAACGGCAGTTGACCATCCGAAAATAAAATCGGTTGTACCTTCTATATAGCAGTTTTTGTAATACTGCCTGCTATCCTTGCCATGTGGATAAAGTGTATCCTGAAAACCAAGGAAACGGCAATTTTCGAATATCACTTTGTCTCCATCGATGCGCACCGCTACGGCTTGTCCTACAGGGCCTGAGGAATTTTCGAAGGTGATGTTTCGAGCTGTAAAGCCTTCTCCAAAAACAAAGAAACCCGATGACCCTGAGGTACCGATCTCTTCTCCAAACCTGTTAATCCTGGAAGCGTAATCGTCATAGGTAATGATCGTCTTGCTCACATCCTCGCCAATGAAAGTAACATTGGTTTTGGAGGCGGGAAGAATTAGTTTCTCCTTATATCGACCATTTTTAATAAAAATGCGGGTTTCATTCTTTCTCAGGTCAGGCACTGCATTGATGGCTTCCTGTATGGTTTTGAAATCCCCGCTTCCGTCACCGGATACTACAAAATCGTATTCTGCCCCGAATAAGGACGCAGAAATAAATAAAAATAAACTGCTCAGGATCAACTTCATTCGCTCTGGCTGTTTATAACCTTATCATACTCCAGCGAGGCCATAATAAACGGGCCAATGGCTTTGGGATCATTGTCCCTTTTTTCTTCATTGATGTAGTACTCGTAAGTGCCACTTCTGTAAGGATCGCCTCCCAAACCTGCAACTGCACATACCTGGGTAATGCTTACGGAGCCATCATCTTCAGTTTTTATAAGATTTTTAAGCAGCCCCTCGTAAGCCTCAATACCATTTTTTTCAAACTTTTGGTCGAGATAGCCATTTTCAACGCCTTTTAGCAAAAAGTAAGCAAACATAGATGAAGCAGATGCTTCGAGGTAGTTCCCCTCTTTTTCACCCATATTCACTACCTGATACCATAGCCCCGTAGTATCCTGATACTTTACCAGTCCGGCAGCCATTTTGTTGGCAATGTCAACAATCATTTGCCGCTTGGGGTGGTCTTCAGGCATATAATCGAGCACATCAACCAGAGCCATGGCGAACCAGCCCATACCGCGCCCCCAGAAGTTCGGGGAAAGCCCGGTTTCCTTATTAGCCCACTCTTGCTCCCTGCTTTCATCCCACCCATGATAGTAAAGTCCGGTTTCAGGATCGTAGGCGTATTTATCGATCAGGTAGATCTGATTGGCAACATCGTCGAAAAGTGCGGGTTCATTAAAATCCGCAGCATATTTTGCCAGGAATGGTGAACCCATGTAGATGCCATCCAGCCACATTTGATGTGGATACCTCTTCTTGTGCCAAAAACCTCCTTCGCTGGTACGCGGGTGCTCTTTCATCTGATCCCTCAAAGTATGGATCGCTATTTTATAGTTCTCTTTACCGGTTTCTTTATACAGGTCGATCAGAAATTTGCCCGGATTTACCCTGTCGATGTTGTAATCGGTTTGTTTGTAGGTTTTTATCTCACCTTTGGCGTTGATCATGGAGTCTGCATAGGCCACGGCGTAGTTATAATATTTTTTATCTCCTGTAGCTTTCCACAGTTTCAAAAAAGAGGTGCAAACCAGCCCATTGGTATACTCCCATTTAGGCTTTGGCCTGAAATCCAGGTACTGAGCATCAGGCGTTCTTTTCATTTCCGAATCGGCCATTTTTACAGCCATCTCCTTGCCGCTTGCTTTTGCACTTACCGTAGTTGCCGGCACCTCCGCTTTCACCTCTTCTTTATCCTTATCGCCTCCCTTACCTGAGCATCCTGTCAGAAGCACCCCTGACAGCATAATGACGGACATAGCTCCAAATCTCTTTGCTTCTCGAATTAATCTAAACTTCCCCGGTTGCGGGAATACATTGCTTCCTGTCTGCATATTTTGAGTTGTTCTGGTTTTTGATATTTCTATCACTTCACTAGTTGGTTTAAATAAACTTCTATATTGGTGTATTCATTGTCAATGGTGTATTCAACTGCATCGTTACCGTTTGTATGGTTCAGTCCATGTTTCGCTTCCCATTTATCGGGCATCCCGTCCTTATCGCTATCTTCCTGAGGTTTTTTCGTTTTGAGTTCAGGCCAGCCTCCTACATCTTTTTGAGAATCAATAATACCATTATTAAAGCTGGCCTTGCCTTTTTTCACCTCTTCTACGATTCTTTTATCCACGGCATCTCTGCAATGGCTTGCTCCTGCACCTGCCAGAACAGACTCATAGGCTTCTTCGGCTGTTTGCATATTTAAAGGAATGACCTCGAAAGGCTCTTCTGCTTTGGTACTCTCCGGGTTTTCGCATTGCACTCCTCCCGCCCAGTTGTTTTCTGTTACTTCTTCACTACCTGCCATATAGTTTCCATGCACATAAAATTTCCCGTATGGTTCGCTGGGGTTTATTATCCTCGCGGTAACCGACTTTTTAGTGGCAGGTCCGGGCTTGAAATAGTTGTTAACCATATTATACCTGCCTTTTTCGCCTCCATAAACACTATTATGACCCCAGTTATAAATTACATTGTTCCTGAAATCCACAAGTTCATCAGCGCTGTTGGGTGTTGAAGATGAGCCGCTAAACCTTGGATTACGGCTGCTATGGTGTGCTATAAGGTTATGATGGAAGGTGGTCTTTTCCCCACCCCAAATTCCGCCATACCCATGAGCACCTTTTTTGTGGACCGACTGACTCAGGCTTTCCGAAACTATGCACCACTGTAACGTAAATTCGGAGTTTCTATAAAAAGAGGCACATTCATCGGTCGACCAGCTCACTGAGCAATGGTCGATGATAACATTTTTATTTCCTCTGCCTTTGAAGGCATCATCTTCAACTTTCTTTTGATCCCCTAACCGGAACCGCATGTAGCGGATGATCACATTATCGGCACTGATCCTGACGGGGTAATTCTTGATGCATATACCATCTCCCGGTGCTGATTGTCCGGCTATGGTAACGTCGCCGTTGTCTACAGGCAGGTCTGATTCCAGGGCTATATTACCGGAAACAGCAAAGGTAATGATACGCGGGCCTTTTGATTCAACAGCCTCTCTAAGGCTTCCGGGGCCGGCATCATTAAGGTTGGTTACAATCAAAACCTTGCCTCCACGACCTCCGGTTGCATACTTCCCAAAACCTTCTGCTCCGGGAAATGACAATTGCTGTGCATTTATTGCGGATGCAGAAAAAAGAGACGTGATAAACAAAACGGTTGTTAATATTTTTAATCTATTCCAGTTCATTTACTCTACCTTCTAAATATTACTTCGTTAACTACTCTTCTTGTCAAACCAGCTTACACGCTTATCATTTTTGTCCGCTGGTTATTGCAGATACCAAACTGTTCAGATAAACCTCAATATTTTCGTAACCGGTGCTGAGGTCATGGTCATTGGCTTCAAATTCAGCAGGGTTAAGCCCCATTTGTGTTTTCCATGTATCAGGCATTCCATCTCCGGAAGTATCTATGGGAGAATCTTCAGAATTTAAAACAGGCCACCCGCCTACATCACTTTGTGTATCAATAATGCCGTTGGTGCTACCATTAGAACCTTCGTAAGTGTAGTTTCCGTTTTTAACGTCGTTAATGATATGTTCATCCACTGCATCCCTTACCAGCGAGGCCCCGCCGAAACCTAGTACTTTTTCATATGCTACCTCTGCAGTATGGGTGTTTACATTATTCTGGATATCAAGTGGTGCACTCAGGCGCATGTTTGTTTTATCCTCTTCTGAAACGGTACCATAGCTGCCATGAAAGTGAGCATACACGCCATGCGTCCAGTTATCATTTGTAGCCTGTGTGCTTCCATGTATATAGTTTCCATCTATGAAAAATTTGCCCCAGATATCGTATACGTCGGTACCTTCCACCTTATTCTTGTCGATAGAAACAATCCTGTCATTTTTAGAACCCGGGGTGGCCGGACCGGCTTTGTAGTAGCAGTTAACAATATTTACATTCATGGCTTCACCTCCGTAGGTGCTGTTACCACCCCAGTTGTAGATGACATTGTTTCTCAAATCTACAAGATCGGTGAGCGCGAATGCATCGCCGGCCGCCTCCCCAAGTCTTGGGTTCCTGCTATCATGATGGGCCAGCAGGTTATGATGGAACGAAGCATACCTGCCTCCCCATATACCCCCATAGCCATGGGCTCCTTTATCATGAACTGAATTTCTCAGGCTTTCGCCGATTACGCACCACTGTACGGTAGTATTCTCATTGGCATAAAACGACACACACTCATCCGTTGACCAGCTCATAGAGCAATGATCTATAATAATATTTTTATGGAAGCGACCTCCCAGGGCATCTCCTTCGGCCTGGGCTTCATCACCCATTCTGAACCGTACAAACCGGATGATTACATTATCGGCGGCAATTGTTACGGGATAGTTTTTAAGGGTAATGCCATCTCCGGGTGCGGTTTGCCCTGCTATGGTTACATCGCCATTTTGTATCTTTAGCTCTGAGTTCAGAGCGATGATACCGGACACTTTGAAAAGAATGTACCGCGAACCACTGGTTTGGATGGCTGCTCTCAGGCTACCCGTGCCGGAATCATTGAGGTTAGTCACATAGATCACTTTGCCTCCACGGCCTCCAGTGGTATTTCTTCCAAAACCTTCAGCGCCTTCAAACGCATAGGCCACCTCATTTACAGGAAGCGAATCCTGCTGCTGAGTGGTTGTATCAGGATCGGGATCAGGATCAGTTACCGAAGTGGTATCCGAACCGGAACCTGGCCCGGGGTCAGAGTCGTCACCTCCACAATTGACCAGAAAAATGAAAAAGGATAGGGCGAAAATTAAACATAGTTTATTGAACGATCTCATGGAATGTAAAATGATTTAAATGATCTAACTAATGAAGAGCCTTCCTGACAAAATTTAAGATGCGGTCATGCTAATGACCGCATCTCGTACAATATGAAGAAACCTAACTATAGTCCGGACCTCCATCTGGGGTCTCCTGCGCTATTTGCAGCAGAGAAGCCTTTGTCTTTAATGTTGTAATCCATATTTTCTCTATCTACCCAAAGGTCATCCGCAGTGCCACTGTAAATGAATGATGGGAAGCCTGCAATGTCATTTCCGGAAAAGGAGAAATCAGAAGGACTCCATGTGTTGATGATATCGAAAGTAGTGGAGCCAAGACCTTCAACACCTTTTACAGAATAAACTTCAGCCCCACTCATATCCCAGCCAGGCCCCCAAATGGTATTATGAATTTTTATGCCCCCAGTCACATTATTCTTGCCATCACCTCCTCGCCATCTGAACATTTGGCGACCTGCTTCAGGAGCCTGGTCTATGGTACAGCTCTCAATAGTTATAGAACCAGTATTTGTTCTGCTTGCCAGGAAGTATTGAAATTTGGAGAATGTTGAGTTTTCAAGTAGAACATCTCCAGCCGTCCAGCCATCGGTGTCTACATAAAATGCAGCATATCCATTAATGCTATCAGCTACAGAATTCACTATTGAATATTTGTCAACAGTACCAATACCTCCTTTGATTCTTGTGATACCTCTGTGGGAGTGAATTTCGCAACCTTCAAACTTAATTTCGCCAATAGAGCCTGATACAGAAATATTAAAAACATAGCCACCAGAAAAATCTCCATGAATGGCCACATTTTTAAATACCAAAGAATCTATTGTTGCTCCGTCCGTTATATCATAATTACCACTAGACGTATTGATGAGTGGTAAAGCAGGAGTAAAACCATAACCGCTTATGATCAATACAGAACTATTAAAGGCATATCCATTGGCCTGATAAACCCTACCTGGCTCCACTATCACTACTGCACCATCCTCAATATCGCCAAGTGTATCGGCCAGAATATCCTCGCTTTCAATCCCTGAAAGGTCATAGACAGGGCGGTCGCCGAATTCCAAAGCTGGTTTGGTAGTATATACTTCCCATCCCCGTAAAGTCTCCCCTGAATAAATGGCAATTTGATATGTAGTAACAGGTGTCAAATTATTAACAATCGCCTCATTATCGTCTATTTGTTCCTGAGTTAGTTCAATATCAAATAATGGAGTTTCCAGCCTGAGGTCATTGATAGCATATACTCTCACTCTATCGATTAAATCTCCTGAAGTGGACCAGAACACTCTGGCCCTGGTGTCGGTGACATCAAACTGAAGGTTTGGTGCCCCTTGATTTGAAGGATATTTTTGTGTTCTTACTGCCCCCAGATCAGATGACTTGCTATCATACTGCGGGTCTGCTGCATGAGCTGTTGCACGGACCTGATAGATGGTAAACCAAAGCAGCTCTTCACCTACTGTTGTCTCATTGATCTCTACATAGCTGGTATCAGCATCAAATGTATAATCTATGGTTTTAAAGGTATCACGGCTAACTTCAATGGTATAAGATATTGCCTCCTTTAAGTTACCTATATCAGCAATGATCGTATTGCCTTCCGCATAGAGCTTCTCATTTAAAACGGGCCTGAATAACCTGGTTTTTTCAAATACCTCCTCATCATCATTGCAGGCGAACATAGCCAGCATGCCCAACAGGAGGATACCTGATGCTTTATAAATATTTGATTTGATATTTTTCATTGTATAATATTTTAAGTTCTTATTAGAAGCCATAGCCGTCATTTTGCAATACGCCCTGGCTATTGTCTATGCCAATGGTCGGTATCGGAAAAATATATCTAACAGGGTGCGTATACCTTGCCCAGTCTTTAGTAATCCACTGCTGATAACTATCAGGCTGGTTCAAATCAATCAGGGCCTCAACCCAATCTCTTTGCCTCCAATTATCAGGATCCGGAGGGGCCACGTTAGAATAAAGATCGTATATGACCAATGTTCCATCCGGCTCATTTCTTACATACAAATATTGTGGCATATCACCACTACCTGCTTCGTCAGCCATTTTTTTAAGGCCGGCAACTGTTTCCTGTACTTTCTCTGAATAAATGTTCCAGCGAATAAGCTCATATTTTCTAATCATCTCACCTCCAAACTCCCAGGCTCTTTCATCCACAATGGCCTCGAAAAAAGACTCTTTACTGGCCGAAGCGGTATTGATGTAAGTATCGACTTTCTCTGCCCATACAGAGTCCGGAAAAGCTCTTTGTCTTACCCGGCGCAACATTTCCTGAGCCTGCCCTGTAGGGCCGTTGAGTTCGTTTTCAGCTTCTGCATACATAAGAAGTACATCTGCATATCTCAGCATAGGCCAGTTTATACCGGTGCCTTTTGATGTATTACTTCCGGGAGCTTTTTCCAAATAAGTGCGACTCCATTTGCCTTGAGAAATTCCTTTATTATTTAAATCTATCAGCTCCTGCGGCTCCAAATCTTCCTTCGTCGGAGTCTCATTCGGATATTCATATAGTGCGCATGTCACATCCCTTCTTTGGTCTGCCCTGTCAAAAGAGTAGAAGTATGTGAGTGGTATTTTCATATAATTATTTCCTGATCCATAGGGGCCACTATAAACTCCCACACCTATATTCCAACCCACGTCTCCCTCACCAATGGCAAAGGGGACTTCAAAAAGTACATCTGCGTTAACAGGATTAATAAATTTTGACTGGTTTAGAAATACCTGCCGATAGTCCTGAGGCAATTCACGGTCTTTTAGTTGTATCAGCTTGCCGGTATATTGACGTGCCGTGTCGTAATAGGCCAGGTAATCCGAAGCCCTGTCCATAGTCATATCAGGTTTCAAAAACCAGCCACCTCTTTGTAATGAAAGGCGGGCGATCATGCCCAGTGTATACTCACGATTTACCTGCTCAATACCAAAAGGTGCTTCATCGGCCCAATACATCCCCTCTTCGGCTTCAATCATATCATGGATCACGGAAGACAATATCACGTTGCGATCTTCTTTAGGCAGGTTGAAGTCTACCCCAATTTTAGGAGCTTGGGTAATAAACGGTACGTCTCCAAAATAGAACGTAAGTATGCTATACCAATAAGCACGCAGTGTATATGCTTCTCCTAACAGATGACCCATATCAGCAGCAAGCACCTTATCATCCGAATTGTATGCTTCGCTAGCCAGAATACCTTCAATAGCGATATTAGCATCTCTTATAGCTTTATATCCGATATCCCATACATAATCAAGGTCTCCATTGTTTTCCTGGGCATTGAGGTCCCATATCTGATAACGGGCACCGTCACTGCCCCAACCACTGCTATGTTCAATGTCAGTGTTGCCTGTCATATTATTAGACAATCGCGACCTGAAACCATCATGGCTAAAGTGGACGTAAATGGCATTTACTCCTCTACGGGCGTCTTCCGCATTTGAAAACACATACTCACTATCAAAGGTTGACAACGATTGCGGCTCCAGATAATCATCGCATGAAGCGGTTATCAGAGCTGCCATGGCCAATATTAAATATCTAAATTTCATATCTCTGTAATTTTTTGCGACAATTAAAAAGTAATATTCACACCTACGGTATATGACCTGCTTCTTGGGTATGATGAGTAATCTACTCCAGGAGTCAGTGCAGAGTAAGAGCTGCTTCTTGTGGTGCTCACTTCAGGATCAAAACCTGAATAGTTGGTCCATAAAGCCAGGTTATAGCCTGTCGCATATATCCTGACCTGCGACAGTTTAACTTTGGAAATCAGATCAACAGGTAGTGTATAGCCCAGTGTCAATGTATTGAGCCTGATGAAAGATCCGTCTTCCACGGCCCAGTCAGTAAGTACTGCAGTGGCGGTGCCAAATGAATTATTACCACTCCACATTGACTTGCCTTGGTTCATATCTCTTAGTTGCTCAAGATCTGTTACCACTTCTCCAGGTGTACCGGTATATGCACCGTCAACATCGATATAAGTAAATCGATTGTCAGGGCTCATGGTATTCAGCATATTGCCATAAGTAGTGCGGTAGTATTGGTTATACTCTATTTTACCGGTATTGTAGATGTCATTGCCATAAGACCAGTTGAAGAATATGGAGGCATCAAATCCCTTATATCTGGCATTAAACCCAAAACCTCCCTGGGCCTTGGGAAGGGCGTTACCAATTACCCTCCTGTCTTCGCTGTCGATCTCTCCGTTTCCATCAGCATCTTTTATCTTCATGTACCCTGGCCTTAAAGAGTTAACTCCAATTGTAGCACTGTTGTCCACCACTCCTTCCTTAAGTATGTAGGTATCCGTTGCCTCATCATAACTTTCAAAGTCATCTACAGTATACATACCGTCATTTTCATAGCCATAAATTAAGCCGATAGTCTCTCCCACACGCAGCAGGAAATCATTTCTGTCTTTGAGATCGGTACCTGCCCAGTTAGACTGAAAGAATCGCTCGTCAGTACCATCCAATTCTTCTATTTTGCCTTTATTCATACCAAAGTTAATATTGGCTGAAAGAGAGAAGTCGTTATTATCAATAATGTAGCCTTCCAGTCCCAGCTCAATACCCCGATTGGAGGTACTGCCGATATTGTCCCACTGAGTTTGGAACCCTGAAATAGGTGAGATTGCCTTATCCAGTAAAAGATCATTTGTGGTATTATAATATGCATCAAAACTACCAGTGACACTGGCTTTAAAAAGGGAGAAATCAATACCGGCATTTCGGCTAACTGTAGTTTCCCAGATCAGAAAAGGGTTATATAAAACATCTGATGATGGTGAGTAATAAGTATTATACTCGTTGCCAAATCCAGGACCGTTGTCATTGGAGGGTGAAAACAGGAACCTCGATGCCGTTCTGTCTACTTTGTCATTACCAATTTCTCCATAGCTTACCCTTAATTTCAATTGGTCTACGAAAGTAACATTAGACATGAAGGCTTCTTCGGAGATTTTCCATCCAAGGGCCACTGCAGGGAAGAAACCTACACGCTTATCCTTCGCAAACTTGCTATTGGCATCTCTTCTGAAAGTAGCTGTTAATAAAAACCGATCGTCCCACTGATAGTTTACCCTTCCAAAAAATGAAAGTTTGTTATCTTCAGTAAATTCTTCTGACGAATAGAATAACTGACCTTCACCCAGTTGCATGTTGGCAAACATTTCTTCAGGGGTAATGGACACCCTGAATTCTTCCTGGCGTACAAAAGAGCTTTCGCCTCCGTTAGAGTTAATTTCGTGGCCTACTAAAAGATCCAGTTTGTGGCGACCCAGGTCTTTGAAGTTGTAACCTACAGTATTGTACCATCTGTATGACCAGCCCTGGCGCTCTTCAATCGTTCCTAAAGGCAGGCTGCTTCCTTCCTTTTGCGATTCTCCGGTCAGTGGGCCGTAAAATCTGAGTCTTTCTCTGAAATTGGTTTGTCCGTTGGCTACTGTTGTAAATGTAAGGTTGTTGGTAGCCTTCCAGGTAAGGCCTCCGTTGAAGGCATAGTTTTTATCCGTTTGCTTGCGCCAGTCCTGCTCGGCCAGCTCTGCGGGATTGATCATACTTAACAGGAAAGACTGGTAATCATCACTGGCATCGATTGCATTAAGATCGATATCAAGTTCGTCGGCAATGCCGTTGACAGGGCGGGTAGTGATGGCATCCTTAACTCTAAGCTGAGAGCTTCCGGATGTACCCGATCCGTTCGTTATTGAATAGGTGATACGAGAGCCAAAATCAAATGAAAGTTTGTCGGAAATATTCTGATTTAACTTCAGGTTGGCCACATTTCTTTCATAACCGGAGCCGGAGATGAGCCCTTCCTCATTATTGTTGGTAAGGCTAAGCGAAATCCTTGTATTCTCAGAACCACCGCTAAGGCTTACATTGTGATACTGAGAAAACTGACCTCCGCCAAAAAGTTCGTCTTGCCAGTCTGTTCCGGCTTTGTTTTTATACAGTTCAAGGTCATCATACTTACCAAAATACTTTTCAAAATTCTCCACATCGGCCTCAGACTTTAGTTTGGCTGTTTCATAATTAGCCATTACATAGTCGTAAGGAGACAAAACCTCATACTTGCGGTTTTCAGGCAGATGTTTGTACTTGGCAAAACCGTTGTAGTTTACTGATACTCTTCCGGCCTTGGGTTTCTTGGTGTTGATGATGATAACGCCATTGGCAGCACTGGCTCCATAAATAGCAGTAGCCGCGGCATCTTTAAGTACGTCAATACTGGCTATGTCAGTAGGAGGAATATCGCGTATGCTGCTCATGATAAAGCCATCCACCACATATAAAGGAGAGTTATCCTGCGTCACAGAGCCTCCGCCTCTTACACGGATCACAATTTCGGCATCGGGTGAGCCATCAGTCGTCTGAACCCTCACACCGGGCAAACGACCGGTAATCGCTTCTGCGGCACTGGCTACAGGTATTTTTTGAAGGGTTTCTGCTGAAACCGAGGCAACAGATCCGGTAAGGTCAGATCTTTTCATGGTTCCATAGCCAACATCTACAATCTCTACTTCGGCAAGCTGCGTGACATCCTCCTCCATAGTAATGTTAAATGAAGTCTGGTTTCCAACGCTTACTTCCTGAGACTGCATACCAATAAATGAAAATACGAGGGTGGCATTTTCACTAACGCTGATCTTAAATGCGCCCTGGATATCGGTGACTGTACCATTGGAGGTGCCTTTCTCTACGACCGACACACCCGGCAGCATCTCACCGTCCGCGGCCTTAACTGTTCCGGAGGCAGTAACGCTTTGGGCGTAGCTGATCACAGGGCCAAAAATGGCAACTCCTGTAAGGATCAGGACAGTTAATGATTTCTTTAATAGGAGAGTAGTTTTACTCATAGTGTAGTGAGGTTTTAGTGTTCAATCTTGCAAAATATGTGCAATCGATTGCATATTAAGAAATTATTATTCTTTTTCAAAATCAAAATCTGATTTTCTTTCCAAAACATACATTATATATTATATGAATCCATTTTTACCAAATATTCTATTATTTACGCCTGAAAAGTTGATATAGCATTATGCACAATAACTGAATACTTTTTATAAATTGCACAATCGTTTGCTCAGAATTCATTTAATGAAGACATTTTGCCTTACGTGCTTCCCATACAATGATTATCTATAAAAAGTCTTTAGTAAGATTGAAAGTATTTTAGCTTCTAAACAATCAGGTTAATGGCAGCAAAAACCACCATTCATGACATTGCATCTTACCTCAATACAACCGCCTCTACGGTTTCGAGGGCTTTAAATAATAATCCCAGAATAAGTAAAAGTACGCGCGAGGCAGTGTTGGAGGCCGCCAAAAAGTTGAATTATCAACCCAACAACATTGCCGCAGCACTTAGAAACGGTAAAAGCAATCTTATAGGAGTAATTGTACCTACAGCAGACAGGGCATTCTTTTCATCAGTGGTTAGAGGTATAGAAGAGGTTGCTAACCGCCTGAACTATAAAATCATAATATGTCAATCGTATGATGACCATGGTAAAGAAATCCAAACATTAGAGGCCTTAGTCAATGCCCGTGTTGATGGTATAATAGCTTCCTTTGCTAAAGAGACTACCAATTTTGAACATTTTCAAGCTCTGCTGAATAAAGAAATCCCGATCGTTCTGTTTGATCGAAGTACAGATCACCTGAGGGTAAACCAAGTAATGATAGATGATTACCAGGGGGCATATACTGCGGTAAGCCACTTAATTGAGGAAGGCTGTAAACGGATAGCTCACTTTACCAGTCCCGTGAAAATAAGTATTTACAGGGATCGTCTCAGAGGATATACAGATGCTCTGAAGGACAACAATATACCTGTCGACGAACACCTCATAATAGAAAGCAACCTGCAACTCGAAGGTGGCAGGCAAAGCATGTTGCAGCTTTTGGAAATCGAAATGATGCCTGATGCCATATTTTCGGCCAGTGACTATGGTGCTATGGGAGCTATGCAGGTGTTAAAAGAAAGGAAGATTAAAATACCCCAGGAGGTTGCTCTTGTGGGTTTTTCCAACGAACCCTTCACTTCCTTTACTGACCCTACGTTAACCACTGTAGACCAGCTAAGCCTTACCATGGGGCACGTTACCGGCGAGCTGTTTTTTGATCATTTAAATAACTTGGTCAACAATACTCCCCGCCGAACCCAAAAAACGGTGCTACAGCCAAAACTTATTATAAGACAGTCTTCACTGAAATCTTCCTTGCAACATAGCCATTAGCCCGATTATCCGGATTTAGCAGGGTATTACTCAGCTACTCTTCAGTTTTTTCATAAACTCTCCAAAAGCCGGATTTAAAATTTCAAAAAGCGGATGCTTTCTGTTTTTTAGCATCACCTCACCGAACAGCTTTAAACCCACAGCAAATTCAACTGACTGGTTTTCATTTCCAAAAAGATTCTTCTCTTTCAGGATTTCCATGATATTAAATATTTCATCATGATTTTCAAACTCAAATTGTACTGGTGGCTGCAACACACCATCTTCCTTTGCCAGCGATAGCTGTTCAAGGGTGAGTCGATATTTATTGGTTCTCTTTGCCATTATTTATTGTATTTGTTAAAAACAGGAAAAAACTACAGGCAGATTCTCATCCGCCAGCACGCCCCTTTATACTCTAAATATCTGCTATTTCATAACTATTCTTTAGCTCAACCTTCGATTCCAGATACTGAATAGTAGATTGGGTTAGCAATAAAAATATAATAAAAGCACTGTTGGCGCTGATCCGTTCTTTGATGAGCAACTGGAATACATCAAACCTGATCTGTAATAATTCTTCCAACAGCAACTTCCGTTCATCAGGAGATACGCTCTTATAATAGGATTTATTGCTAATAGAGATCACTTTAGTATAATATTCATCTATCTTATCTTTCCTTCTTTGCTTAAGTTTATGATAGGCAGTAGAGGCCGCACCTGCCGAAATAGCCAGAACCGAAACGAGCACTCCTACCAACTCTGCATATCTCTCCCAAAAGGTGGGCTGGTTACGATTCAAGTAAGCTTTGCTACCGGCATGTAAAGGAAATAGAAAAGTGTGGCTGTCAAAGTCATCGTTGAGCAGGGCAAATTCGAAATTGTCGCGTGCCAGCCGTGCCTTGGAGCTGAAAATAGCCTCAACCATGTCGTAGATATCATCCGAATCCGTTTGCTTATTGCTGATCAAAACATCGTAGACTGCCAAAGTCCGGACCGGGGTTCCCGAAAGGTTGTCAAAAATGCCTTTCGGAATGGTAAACGGGATCGCCTGGGAATATCGAAGGCAAAAACCGTCAATAACAGAACCATACTGATAGTCGTCGGCGTTGAAATCATAAATCTTCAGGCCATCTTCCCATTGCATGATCTCGTTGATCTGCGGGCTGTTGAGCGAAGACAGGAGCATAATTACATCGGCGCTTTTCACGGCACGGCGCAAAGTCTCTGTTTCCCCGTGCTTCTTTACACGGCGAGCCCGTGAAGGCACCAGCTGTAGCATATCCAGAAAGCTCTCAATAAGCTGTTGCTCTTCATCCTTATCAATTATAAAAACTACATTACCGTGTGCCAGAAGAGAATCCAGGGTGTGCTCTTCTCCTTTGTAGAGCGTTAAAAGTACCTCCGGAAACAGCGGCATCACTGTCCGGATGTTGGGGTAGGAATCATCGATGGCAATTGAATTTTTGACCAGGGCCATATCTTCTGATCCTGAGTTGATTTTATCCAGGATAGACCGCTCCTGCCAGGTGGTATCCACTTTTACCGACATTTTAGTGCCTGTATCTTCCAGTGACCTTTGCAGTGCCCCTACTATAGATTTACCGGCTTTACCGGAATCCTCTGTATGCTCAGAAATAATGGTAAAGGAGTTGTTTCTGCCGCAGCTCAGGTGAAGGGATGAAAGTATTACAAAAAATGATACCCAAAAGTAATTCTTACACATTAATCCTAGTTAGTTTAAGGAATACAGGCCAGTTTCGACCATCATTATTTTCCGCCTCAAATCAATTCATAGAATTTAAATAAAATCTGAATTTTTGTATGAATGTAAAAAAATAACATGTTTTTTTTAGGATGGCCGACAATAGTTCAGTGGCGTGATAAACCATATGTATTAAATGACAGTTCTGTACACGGTTTCTATTGGGGACTCTTTATTATTGTGCTTAACTCTTTAAACAATCAAACATTACAGCAGCATGAGTGTCGAAAATTCACTGGCTTTATATATTCAGGAAAAGGTAACAGAGGCTCTGGAAAAGATTGTCCGGCTGGAAAAAGAAGAAATTTATGCGTACTCATTCTTATATGATTATGAAGATGGTGACAATGAAAACTGGCCTGTTTTGGTTTTTAGCTATAACACCATAGAGCATTACAGCAAGAAAATCCCGGAAAAATGTGATGGACAGGATAGCAGGTCTCTGCTTGGTTTTTTGAGTTCGATAGATGAAGAAGGGGCTGAATCCGTCTTTGATTTATTAAAACCGGACGAGCTGGACGTGAAGTGGAATTATACCTACTGGCTGCAAAATAGTATTTTGGAAGTTGGTACAAAAGAAGATACTACCGGACGTGAACTGGTAGAGAAGTGGACCAGGGCATTAGGGCTTTATTTTACGGAGGATGAATTGGCGAAAAATATGGAGGCCTGCCTTGAAAGGGGTAAGAAAATAAGAGAGCATTTTGTCGAAGTGCTTGTCGGGGTAGTCCGGCAAATGCATAAACACCATGAATTATCCGTGCCTGTTATAGTCCATAATTTTGAATACCATAAGCAGGTGGCAAAGCAAAACCTGGAGGCCAATGGGCAGAATTTGTCAAGAGAATTTGTTGAGTGGATTGAACGAAAATGGGCATAAATGACCTCTCCGGTACTTTTGTCGGCGCATGACAGATTTTTTTAACTAAATTTTTACATCCGCTGGAAATTCAGATTTTTTTCAGAATCGGTTCTTTTTATTGCACCGTAATCAATGAGTTACAGCTATGAAAAAAGGAATTGTTCTGATGATCTTTCTTTTGAGTGCATCTCATATATGTAACTCTCAGACCGATGAGCATTTGGCTAAAGCACTTTACTTGTTGGATATTACAAAAAATACGGCTTTTGCTGAAAACCCTGGTGACGCTTATACCATTACGGTTATAGGTAGCTCGCCGGTATTCAATATGCTACAGCGCCATACGGCTCATATGCATATTCTTGGCCTGCCTGTTAAGCTGAAGCAGATCGATGATTTGACACTGCTAAAATCTTCGCAGATGGTATATTTATCTGAGAACAAAAGTGATATACTGAAGGCCTTGTTAAAACAAACGTCGGGTCAGCCGGTAGTGATAGTTGCCGAAGAAGCGGGACTTCACAAAGCTGGTGCAGCATTTAGCTTTGTGCTGTCGGATAACAATAAATGGCAGGTAGATGTAAATGAAGCTTCGCTTGCCGAAAGAAGGATTCAGTTATCTAAAAACCTGAATGAAATTATTCATCAGGAGTAAATAAAGCCGAATACATTTAAGTAAAGCAGGTATCCCCATTACATGTTGCACTTAATACTGATTTTAGAAACCTACCCGAGAGTAGGTCAAAAGTATTATGAACATGAATATGGTATTTTTTTCAAAAATTTTCAGGTGCGGGATGTTGTTAGTTGGCTTTTTAACAGCCATTACCTTCTCTTTTGGCTCCCCCGCCAAGGCGGCAATTCATGGCAGTGATGATGACCTGAGCCGTTCTCAACAGACACTGGCCGGATACCAGCAATTTACCATTGATGAGCAGGCCCTGCATATACTCAACAGTCATTTTGATATAGAAGAAAGTGCTGAGGAAGATCTTGATAATGATTTTAACACAACCTTCACAGGTTACAAAACCTCTGGTCAATATTTTGGCTTAAGGTCAGGTTTGAATACCGGGCCAGGTATCCTTTTGCACCCGGTCCGGTATTATGTTCTTTATTGCTGCCCAAAAATTCCTTCATTACATTCCTGACACGGCGATTCCTTATTGAGGGCCTTATGATTTCCCTTTAAAGGGATTCCCCGGCTACTCGTTCAAAGACCCATAATCAACCCTGCCACGCAGGGCAATATTTCAAGCCTTTCACCAAAAGGTGCTGGCTGATGATGCAATTCATAGCCATGCTATACATACAATTTTCGAAATAATTAAAAGATAAAAAGCAGATGAAATTTTATTCAACTATTCTATTGCTGTTGATTGGCAGCACTTTATATGCACAGGAAAACACTTATCACAAATCAAGCGCCTGGTTTTCGGCTATTGGTGATGTTCACATCAACACTAAGTTCTATGGCAAAACAGAGGTGCATGTCAGAAGGACAGGCTTTACCGACCACTGGCAACAGCTTCTGGTACGCCCTTCAATACATTATAAGCTAAATAATACAGTAGACTTTGCTGTCGGGTACACTTTTATAAGAAACTACTCCTATGCACCATACAGTACCCCAATTGACAAGAATGAAAATAATATATGGCAGCAAGTCACACTAAGCCATACAAGTGGTAAAGTGAAGTTCAAGCACCGGTTCAGGTATGAGGAGCGGTTTATCGATAAGGTTGCAGAAAAAGACGGACACCTTGAAGTAGATGGTACATCCTACACTACCCGATTCCGCTATCGTTTCACCACTTCGATTCCCCTGGTAAACATTGGGGAAAAGCATGAATTATCTGTCCAGGTTTTTGATGAAATATGGCTCAACCTTGACGACGACAGGGTTTTACCCGAAAGGCTTAACCAGAACTGGTTCTATGCGGGCCTGGCCTTCGAGGTCAACCCTAAAGCATCTCTTGGTATAGGCTATCTCAACGACCACCTGGCGCTTTCAGGAAATGACTTTGAAACCAACAATATATTACAAACTACGATATCATATCATTTTTAAATAACTATAAATTTTAATTACAAACAAAAAACAGTTTTATGAAACACAATTTTTTAGTATTAATTGCCATTTTTTGCTTTGCAGCATCATGTAGCAATGATGACGACAAGGTTGCGTATGCTGAAGAGTGGAGCTATGACGGAGAAACCGGACCTGACTACTGGGCGGAAATTGAACAGGAAAGTGAGTGCGGTGGTGCATTTCAGTCTCCCGTAGATATTTTGCAAACACAAACTGACAGCACATTGCAACCGCTGGACATTCATTACGACGCAGGCATAAAGATCAGCAATGTAGTGAACAATGGCCATACGGTTCAGTTCAATTTTGAGTCTGGCAACTATATCACTCTCAACGGTGAAAAATACGAATTGAAGCAATTCCATTTCCACGAACTTTCAGAGCACACAGTCGGGGGTGTACATTTCCCTATGGAGATACACCTTGTACATGTGAGTGATGCAGGAAAGTATGCTGTGCTGGGCGTACTGACCGAGGAAAGTGCCACGGAGATTGAGCAGTTTGATTTTCTTGACAACTACCTGCCATTGGCCGTGGAAGAAAGCAAGACGGTTAACAATACCTACGATATAAATAAGGTACTGCCTGCCGGAAGGCAATACTTTACATATACTGGTTCTTTAACTACTCCTCCTTGTACGGAAGCCGTACAGTGGTTCATCTTTAAGACGCCTGTTGAAGCTCCGGTGAGCCTGATAGAGGACCTTCGTGATGCAATGCCTGCCCACAATTACAGGCCAACGCAACCGCTCAACGGAAGGATTGTAAAAGAGTCTGTATAGTAAAAGAACTAAAAATATAATGGTTAGGGCAAGATATGAGTTGCCTGGCCTAGTCTTACAATTAAAATAACGATGACAATCCTGATTTTTATGAAACGCAATTTTTTAATACTGATCGCTGGTTTTGTTTTTGCAACATCATGCAGCACTGAAAAGAAACAAATAGAGGAACAACAGGAAAAGCAAGCCTCTGCCGCAGAGGCAGGTGAAAAGAAAGAATGGAGCTACGGTGGGGAAACCGGCCCCGACCACTGGGCAGAATTTGAAAAGGGCGACTGTGGCGGTAAGTTTCAGTCACCGGTAGATATCCTTCAAACGGAAACGGATAGCACACTGCAACCTCTCGATATCCACTACAGCAAGAGCACAAAAATCCATGAAGTGGTAAACAACGGTCATTCAATCCAATACAATTTTGATGCGGGAGACTACATCACACTGAATGGCGAAAAATATGAGCTAAAGCAGTTTCACTTCCATGAGCTTTCAGAGCACACCATTAAAGGGGTACACTTTCCTATGGTTATTCACCTGGTACATGTAAGTGAAAGCGGAAAATACGCCGTGTTCGCGGTAATGGCCGTAGAGAGTGAGATCAACAGCCCCGCATTTCAGTTCCTTGATGGCTACCTGCCTCTTGCCGTGGATGAGAAGAAGGGTGTTAATGCTACTTTTAACATGAATGATGTTATCCCTCAGCAAAAGCAATACTATGCATATACCGGATCACTGACTACTCCGCCATGTACCGAAGGGGTGCAATGGTTCATTTTCAAACAGCCGTTGAGTGTTTCTTTAAAAATGATAAACGACCTTCGCGAATTAATGCCGGTCAACAACTACAGAAATGTTCAGCCTCTTAACGGAAGAGTTATTAAAGAGTCTTTGTAAATTGTGTTTAGTTTGAATAGCGGGAAAGGCATTTAGTCCTTTCCTGCTGTTTATATCTGATTTTAAGCCTTCGGGCACATGAAGTGAATAACAGTGTTGATTTAGACAGCTGAAAAATTAATTATTTGTAAATTACCCATTGATCTTGTACAGTGAAAATTTTGATTGTTGAAGACGAAGAAAATCTGGCTAAAAGCATAGCCGCCTACCTCAAAAGCGAAAGTTTTCTATGCGAATGCGCTTCTACTTTCCCTGAAGCCCTGGAGAAGATAAGTGCTTTTGACTATGATTGCATTCTGCTCGATATCACACTGCCGGGAGGAAGCGGGCTACAGCTGCTACAGGAGCTTAAAAAGATGAACAAAACGGATGGGGTGCTGATTATCTCTGCCAAAAATTCCCTGGATGACCGGCTGAAAGGGCTTAAACTGGGAGCCGACGATTACCTGCCCAAGCCGTTTCACATGGCAGAGCTGGGCGCTCGGGTACATGCCATAGTACGGCGACGTAAGTTTGAGGGTAACGACATTGTGAAGTTCGAAGAGATTATGCTCGACCTGTCAGCAAAGGTTATACATGTAAATGGTGAAAAAGTGCCTTTAACCAAATCAGAATTTGACCTGCTCCTGTTTTTGATCTCTAATAAAAACAGGGTGGTTTCCAAAATGGCCATAGCGGAACACCTCACGGGTGACGATGCCGATATGATGGACAGTTTTGATTTCATTTACGCCCATATTAAAAATTTAAAGAGGAAGCTGACCGCAGCCAGATGCACGGATTATATCAATACCGTCTACGGCCTGGGCTACAAATTTTCAATATGAGACTCCTTCAAAAAAGCTTTCGCAGCCAGATCATATACAAACTGTTGCTGGTACTGCTTAGTATACCGCTATTCATAGCATTTATAAGCTATATTATTGAAAATGAAGTGGATGACCTGCTGTTGCTTTATCGTGACGAGTTCATCGATCATGTAAAGGACCTGGAGTACCTGGAGCATCTCGAAACCGATCTTGTAGTGCTTAACAATGTAGTGCATGAAATAGACCTTGTCGAATTTAGCGATGCTCCCTATCAGGATACTTTTGAAACAATTTATGAATATGACAGTATCCACGACCAGACCCACCCTTTTCGTACACTTACATCCAAGGTATTAGTGAAGGGCAAGCCTTACCTGCTCACTGTACGTACCTCTATTGTTAATAATAAAGGGCTCATACTAACTCTTGGAGTTGCCCAGGGCCTGCTGGCCATAGTGCTGGTAACAGGCCTGGCTCTGATCAATCGTCACTTGTCACAAAAGCTATGGAAGCCATTCTATAAAACACTTAATGCACTAAAGGCATATAAACTGGACAAACACAAGGAAATAAGCTTTGAGCCTACGGAAATCTCCGAATTCAGTGATCTCAACAAAGCTGTAGAGCGCCTAACAGAACGAAACAGAAAAATATTTCTTCAGCAAAAGGAGTTTATAGAAAATCTCTCACACGAACTTCAAACACCGCTGGCCATACTTCACTCTAAAGTAGATATGCTTATGCAAAGCCCCGACCTTAGCGAAGAGCAGTCCTTGGCCATACAGGACCTCGTGCAGAGTCTGCAGCGCCTTACAAAACTCAATAAAGGACTGCTGTTGTTAAGCAAGATTGAGAACCATCAGTTTACTGAAACCGAGACTTTTGATGTTTCTGAACTGGTAAGCATATTGGTTTCGAACATAGTTCATCTGGCAGACATGCGTGGCATCAACATTTCCAGCCATTTGAGTACACTGAATATCAATGGCAACAAAACCCTGGTAGAAGTGCTTGTAACCAACCTGATCACCAACGCCATACGCTATAGCGATCCTGGTGGTGAAGTCACCATCACTACCCATAACGGCATATTTACGATCACCAATACGGGAGCTCGTTTAAAGGTTCCCCTAGAGAAGTTATTCAACCGCTTTGCCAAAGGCTCAGAACATAAAGGCACCGGGCTGGGGCTGTCCATAGTAAAGAGAATCTGCGATACCAATATGTATGAGTTGAAGTACAACTATAGTAATAATACACATTGCTTTTCCGTCGTATTTTAATACCGACAGATAGATATATATTTTAAAAAAATGATCAGTTTATAGCACTTTCCAGCTCTTGGGGAAGCATTTCCGGATCCAGCAGGCCCTTTACCTTATAGGCAGCCACAGGTTGGCAATTACCATGAAGTGCCACGCGGATGAAAGCGTTTAATCTTTTGCTCATATTGGCTCTTTCGGCCCAGCCTGCCCGTGCTTCCATATCTCTTGAGCCCACGGGGTATGGGCCATACTTTAGCTCTGTCAGTAGCATAAAGAACTTTTGATCATCGTTTAAATTGCTGTTCCTCCAATCTTCAAGCGAGCCTGTATAGTCGGGCAGATCAGCCTGGTAATCTTTTGTGTAAGAGAACTTCAGGCTCCGTAAGGCTGAATTCCATGTAGATCTTGCTGCCGGGTATAGCGCTTTAAGCTCATCCGGCAGGTTTCCGTATTTCTCTTTAACTTCTTTAAGGTCGTTGATGATCCCCCCGCTGGCATGTTGGTTGAATATCTTTATGCCATAGTCGCAATCAGAATATCCCGTGGTAACTGGCGCCATAGCCTGAGACCCGGAAGAGTCGGATGTTTGGTTATTTACTTTACATCCACTCCAGGATAATACAATGCACAGGGCTAAAAGATGTTTCATGGGGCTCATTGTACTTTAACGTTTATCAGGTTAGTTGATTTACATTTTAGTTTTGAAAAATAACCAATACTTCCTGAGCAGCACAATTTCTGTGGGATTACTTTTAGTTACTCCCGCCAATTTACTGGCTATCAGATGGATACTTAATTTGGTTTTACCAGCTATTTTATTTTAAATAGTTTGAACCACCGGGGTGACCGGCAGCCTGATTGTAAAAGTAGTGCCCTCACCGTAATGGCTTTTGACAAGAATTTTACCATGATGCCTGGCTATGATACCATATGATATTGACAGCCCGAGGCCAGTACCCTGTCCGACATCTTTAGTAGTAAAAAAGGGATCGAATATTTTGTTCAAATGTTCCTGAGAAATGCCTTTCCCGGAATCTTCGATTTTTACGACCACATGGTTATCTTCAGTGCTGGTAGATATCCTGATCATACCCGGCCCATCTATAGCCTGTATGGCATTGGAGAGAATATTCATAAATACCTGGTTGATCTGTCCCGGGTAACACTCTATTTCGGGCAAGTCACCAAAATCCCTAACCACCTCTATCCTATTTTCCAAACCACTCTTTAAAATTACAAGTGTGGCTTCTATTCCCTCATTAATAGATGCCCGCTTCAGATTGCCTTCATCCAGACGAGAAAAGCTCTGGAGACTTTTGACAATCTCCCGGGTTCGCACCGCTCCGTCTTTAATACCGCCAAACAGATGTTCTATTTCTTCCAGCAAATCTTCAAATGCTATTTCTTTTTCAAACTTCTCAATTTCGTCTACAGACGCTCCCGCACGGTATCGGTTAAGCAGTGCCAGTATATCTTCATAATCTACCCGTAGGGAATCTATCCCGGCAGACACAAAGTTTACAGGGTTATTGATCTCATGGGCCACTCCCGCTGTCAGCTGGCCCAGTGATGCCATCTTCTCCGACTGTACCAGCTGCGTCTGGGCCTCCTTCAGCTCATGAAGAGCGTCATTGAGTCGCTCATTATGTGCTACTACACGCTCCTTTTCCTGCTTCAGTTCCCTGGTTTGCTTATCCACCTGTTTTTCAAGCAGCTTTCTTGCTTTTCGGAGGTTCCGCAGGCGTAATTGAAAAATAATGACCACAAGCAAAACAGCAGCAACAATCAACAAAGTATAAAACCAATAGGTCTGCCAGAACGGTGGTACAATAGTCACTACGATGGAGGTACCCTCTTCATTCCATACACCATCATTGTTAGAACCCTTTACCCTAAAAGTATAAGTTCCCGGTGGTATGTTGGTGTAGGTCACAAATCTCCGGTGTTCAACATTATACCAATCCTCATCAAAACCTTCCAGCATATAAGCATATTCGTTGGCTTCAGGGCTGGTATAATTCAATGCTGCAAATCCAAATGAAAAAACGGACTGATCATATGAAAGTGCAATTTCGTCTGTTTCGGTAATATGCTTTTTCAGAGGAGAGTCTTCGCCGATCGGTACGGGCTTATTGAAAATCTCAAAGCTGGTAATTACCACAGGCGGAACATCCAGATTGTCGCGAATGCTATCAGGATGGAAAATATTAAACCCGTTTATACCTCCGAAACACATTTCCCCCGACTGTGTTTTATAATAAGCTCCTGCGTTAAATTCATTGCTCTGCAAGCCATCGCTTGCATCAAAGTTTTTAAAAACCTCAGCCCGAGGGTCAAACTTTGAAAGGCCTTTGTTGGTACTTAGCCATAAATATCCGTTGCCATCTTCCAGAATACCGTAGATCACATTATTGACCAACCCATGCTGCTCCTGATAGGCTTTAAAAGTACCTGTGGTTTTGTCAAACTTGTTCAGGCCGTTGTTTGTGCCCACCCATAATATACCGTCGTCACCTTCATGCAGAGCGTATATATTGTTGTTGCTAATGCTGCCGGTCACTGTCGGGTCATGTTTGTAATGGGTAAACTTCCCGTTTTTGATATCAAAACGGTTAAGACCTTCTCCGGTACCCAACCACATGATATCACCATCCATCAGCATACTCCAGACAAAATCATTGCTCAAGCTGCTGTCATCGGCCTGATCATGCGTATAATGTATAAATTTGCCCGTTGATCTGTCGAATTTTTTTAATCCACTACCTAAAGTAGCTATCCATAAAAAATCCTTTTCTGCTTCTCTAACCCTCCAAACGTTCCATACCCTTTTGCCGGGTTTGTCGGGATCATCGTGGTAATATGTAAGTTCTCCTGTTTCTTTATTCAGCTTTCCAAGGCCTTCGCCGTTTTTACCTATCCAGATGCTTCCTGAGTTGTCTTCAAAGCCAGACCATATGGTTTTACGGTTGGAGGCGCTTCGCTCATACTCCGGGCTATAGTTTCTCCACTGTCCCGACTCCCTGTTGTAGCTATTGAGCCCCTGGTCCGTTGCTACCCATAGGAGGCTGTCACTGTCTTCAAAAATATCCCAGGCAGTACTGCCACTCAAACTGTTTTCATCACCCGTATGCTCATAATAAGCCCTGAAATTCTGTCCCTGACCATTGGTTCTGTTTATGCCTCCGGCCTGCGTGCCCAACCATACATAGCCGAGCCTATCAATATACACTTCAACAATGGCATTATCGCTAAGGCTGTATGGATCCTGATTGTTTTTCACATAATGAGAGAATTGTTTCCCATGACTATCAAGACCGTACAAACCTCCTCCCATAGTGCCAAACCATACTTTGCCCTGATTGTCCTGAGAAATGGAAAATATATGGTTTTCAGGTACATTAGGTCGATAATCCGGATGATAATGTGCTGTAAACTTTTCCTTTTCAGGGTCAAAGCTGTACAACCCATGTGCAGTGCCCAGCCAAATTGTCCCTTCATCCCTGTTAATAAATAGCGATATCAACTGGTTGTCGTTATACTTCAGACCATCTCCCGCGTCAAAAGTATAAGCAACCAATCTGCTTGTCGAAGGGTCAAAGCACTTTAATCCGCCGACAGTAGCCAGCCAGAGGTTGCCTTTGAGATCTATACCTATATCATTGATAAAATTATCACTTTGGGCAGTGGAATCAGTTGAAGTTAGATCATACCTGTCAAAATTGTCGCTGTCAGAGATATATTTATTCAGCCCGGCCGGCGTTGCTATCCATATATTGCCCGAACGATCTTCAGCAATGCCATTAATCATGTTATTGCTCAGGCTATTACTATCTGTTAAATTATATCTGTAGCTGACAAATGTTTGGGAATTTTTATTGAAGCGGCTCAGCCCATATTTTGTGCCTGCCCATAATCTGCCTCTACTATCTTCAAACAAATCGGTGACACGATTAGAACACAGGCTTCCGGAATCGGCCGCATTGTGTCTGTAGATGGTAAATTCATACCCGTTGTACTTATTCAGACCATCTTCAGTGGCAAACCACATGAAGCCTCTGCTATCCTGAATAATGGACTGTACCGTCACCTGGGAAAGACCTTCTTCCCATGAAATGTGTTCAAACCGGGTATTATCACCCTGTCCCTGTAACTGCAAAATTGAAAGCAAGTATAAAATAACAAAAGCAGATAAAAAGAGTGTGTATTTTCCTAAGTTCATAAAAAATCAATCCCTGAAGGGAATCAAATGCAAAAACTGACCTGACAAGGCCGTCGTAGAAAAAATTGAGTTAAGATCAACTGCAATGATAGCAAAGGTAAGGCGACCTAAGCAATGTATTTTTGCCCATTTGCTTTCGCATGTACTTTATTGTGAGAAAGATACAAGTATTGATACCTAGATATGCATATTGGCAGAAAGCCGCCTCAAGAGTAACTTGAGCGGCCCTTTTCCATCACTAAAAATCCCTTAAAAGTCCCTGCGACACATCACGAACCGGAAACTATGACAATGGGATAACCTTGCCAGTGGCCTTAGCACTACCATTTCCTGCAGTACCCTGATCAGCCAGCATTCTGTATTGTGTGGTTCCCTTTTTGGAGCTAATCTGACCCGCTATTGTATACAACTGCAAATCACCGGATACACTGTAATCGTTTGCAGTATTGTCAATAGTGAAATCAAGTTCAACGTGAGACATTTTTTGTGCAGCCTGGAACATTTTATCAATAATAGTACTGATCTGATCCTCTGTTAATCCAAGCGATTTCATTGACCTGTCAACCCTATCATATGAAGCCTCGCCACCACCTGACAGGAAGCCAAAAAAGCTAAGATTTGCAGAAGCATGAATACGCTGATAGGACTCAATTTTTGACTTTTCGCTGGCAGCCAGCATATTCATTACCATACCGTTGAGCTCGCTAATATCGGCAGAGGTTAGAGCCATCACCTGGATTTTAGCTTTTAAGGTTCCCTTTGTGTGTGCAGGAACAGTGTAAGCCAAACCGGTGAATGAGCCGGTACCAACGGATTCAACGGAAAAACCGGATTCTGCACCTGGTTCAGCAGCTGCAAAATTTACCGTAGATGGAAAATGAATTCTCAAGTGCGTTGCACTTGTTTTTTGGGGAGATAGATTCGTTTCTACTGACATAATAGTTAAATTTTGTGTTGCCTAAATGCGCAACGTTATACAATTTATTAAATAAATAGTTACAATAATTTAACGTAGAATATCCAGTACGGAAGCAATAGATACTACCATATAAAGAATCTCAGATCTGACTTAACCGCACATTAATTCTAATCAAATCCCATGATCTTAAATCAATATTCAGACTTGCAAAGACAGTTTCTTTTCCCGGATTGTTTTAATTAAAATTAGTCAATTAAATCATCAATTAAAACTGATTTTAGTGGCTTAAGCACTAAACATGACAGTTTTTTTCTGTTAAAGCACTGGACAAGAGCGTAGTAAAATTATTGACATATGTGCGTTTTGTTAGTAGGTTAAACAAATACCAAAAACCTCTATTCATTTTGATGTCGTACCCATAAATAAACTGGTATGTAAAACATAAAAATCAAAAACACAAAAATCAATTAAATATTAAATAAACACAATATTGATGGTGGTTTCGCAAAATTACTCTATCTTTGGTGACAATCCCGCTCGTTGCTCCGGCTGAAAAATCTAAAAAGCAAAAAAAGTCCGGTAACTGACCAGCCTTTAATTTTCAGTTACGTTCACAACTATCGTTGACTTTTTCCTTCAAAAATTAACATTATCAGCATATAAGGCACATGTACCAGACTTGAGTATAGAGATTTGAGTATTGAGTAACTTAACCGCAGCTTTACTAAACTTCCAAAAGTAAAGCTTGGCTGATTGGTGGCAAGGGCAAAATTTAATTACTCTTAAAATGAATTGATTACCAGAACCAGCTTGTTATGGCTGGCAATGCCGTGACGGCATCTCGTAATGAAATAGTCTTTTCGATCAGCCCTTGAGGTGTAGTTGATATTTAGGTCAGGCAAGACAAGCCATGAGCTCTCTGTTAGCTTGAGTAGCACCTCGTTTCATCACCGGTTATGGTTGATTAAATTATCTGGGTACTTAAATATTGTAAAAATCATGAATGATTCCTTTAACGGGATTGTAAATTTTTAATCTATTTAACATTTAAAAGCACGCCTACTACAAGCGGCTGAATCAGGTTCAAAGTCTGGTGGAGTCACAAAAAAAGCCCGAGCTTCCCAGCTCAGGCTTTCAAAAAAGACGAATTTACTCTCCTAATCGTCTACTGCTTTACTATTTTCTGATATACTTTTCCTTTTTCTGTTTCCAATGAGACTATATAAACGCCATCGGGCAGACCGGATACGTTGGCGGAGATACGGCCTTCACTGGTGGCACCGGTAGTGCGGAAGTACTCTTTGCCTTCCAGACCGGTAATTTTAAGGTCCCATTGCCCTTCAGCTTTTGCAAAGTTGACATGGATAATGTCCAGCGCCGGGTTAGGGAAAATGCTCATTTCGGCTGCGACAAAACCTTCTTCGCCCTCATCGGCAATTTCAGGCACCTGACCGGAAGAAGACCTGGCTGTGGCCTTGGCCATAGCCGCTGTCGTACAGTTGCCTTCATGGACGAGTACATTTCTAAAGTAGGAGTTGTTGCCACTTCCTGCATCATTGTCGTTGGAGAAGAATAGCCGGTTAAATGTACCAGTATAGAAGTCACCTACCGGAATGCTGTAGCTCACCCAATTGGTACCAGAGTAGTTATTGTAATTGGTAATACCCCAGTTCTGCGTACCATGCACTTGAAACGTGGCATCGCTGGCTGTATTGGCATCCGTATCGAAACCAATCCCGTGAATCTCTCCTTCACTGGTACTGCGGAATTCAAACTCCAGTATGGTATTGGCCGTCACGGTATAATTCAGGGCTATTGACCTCCACGTGTTATCCTCTAAAAGTACGGTGGCATCATCCAGCACGGTATAGTTACCGTCATCCGCAACACTGTAAGAACTGAACGTTACACCGGTAAAGCTGATCGTTTCACAAGTAGAACCACCATCTGCTTCTTTAACCGCAACCTGGTCTATGGCAATATCGCTGCTCCAGCTGCTTCCAGTTGTGCCTCTGAAACGTATGGAAAGCCCACTGGAAGAGGGAAGGTTCACCGATGCACTTTGCCAGGCCGAGCCTTGATTTCCTGAAACCGACCATGCTGTAGACCAGGAGCTGCCACCGTTAGTACTTGTTTCTACCACGAGGTTACCCATAGATGTACCTTCCATGTGGTAAGAGAAGGTCAATGAAGGTTGTGACAACCCTGATACATTAAAGCATGGCATATTGATAAGTGCGGTTTTGCCGGGGTACCCGGAGCCGGAAGCTTCTACATACAGGTAATACGATCCATTGGCTGCGGAGGCAGGGCCAGTACCGCTGGAAGGTGTACCGCCCGAATCACGTGTCCAGTCAAGATCATCACCACTCTGCTGCGACCAGGCACCTATACCACTTTCAAAACTTTCAGTATAGGGAAAGGAACTGATAGTGGTAGGACATGGATCCGGAGGCGTAGTGTCCAATCCCATGGCATTCCAAAATTCGGCTACCCTGGCATTGGTACCAGAATTGCTTCCGCCGGAAGAGCCGCAGCCGCCATGTGTATGTACACCAATGGCGTGTCCCGTACTTTCATCGATAACCGGAGAGCCCGAGTTACCTCCCTCAGTATCTACCGTGTAGTAAAGTTTTGTACTGGTAGAGCTCGAGTAAGGCCCTGAATGCGTTTGTTGCGTTTGGTTCCTTGTGCCCGAATCCACACCGAAACCGGTAATCCTGATGGTACCGGCACTATTGACTTGCTTTACGTCAAATGATTTTCCCTGAGCATCAATAGCTGTGAGACCGGTCTGGCTGTTGGGGGATGTTTCAAATACTGCCCAGTCTAGGCTCCCGTCCACTACGCTGGTGATCGTATACTGGTCGCTCGGTGCAGGGTGCACGATGCTACCGTTGGAATTGGACTGTGGTACATTGAACTCGAGCACCTGCATGCTGCTACCCGTGCAGTGCCCGGCTGTTACCATCTTTCCATTCTTGATGATCCAGCCTGTACATCCCACAGGCACAATACGTCCTATGGCAGCATCTGCGGAAGGTATTCTGTCGTCTGTAGGGCCACATTGAGATAATGTACCCACCTCAGGTTCTCCGGCATCCACCTCTTTAACAGAAATAGAAATATCAGCTCCACCTTTGGAAATAACTTCAATCCTTACCTGGTCTCCATTGAAGTAGGCACTGCTGTTGCTCCATTGTGCCATTTTTGCGGCATCCAGTACCTGCACGGCACCGTCAAGCAAAGAGGTAAGCCTTACATAGCTTTCGCTACCCAGGTTTACATTCTCAAAATAAAGACGAAGCCAGGTAGCACCGGGTATTTCCACAATATGATCCCGCTCCTGACGTAAGGTTGTTGGGTCTTTATCTCCCTGCTCTAAGTAATTCCACGCATAGGAGACCTTTTTCATACTCAAAGGCTGCTGAGCATGAACCGTAGACGAAAAGAAAAAAACGAATAAAATCAAGGCCACTGTAAAGGAGAAAAATACATAAGCCCTGAGCTTTAGGTTAAAATAAAGCTTTTTCATAATTGTTGGTTTTAGGTTTGGTTGAGCGGTAATATTAGTGACATCCCTACAGAAAAGCGGTGAAAACATAACTGGAAAGTCACATGAGCAATATTTGGAGGTATAACCTTCCTATAGCCGTACTAAGCACCGCAATTATTCAATCACGATTACTTCAGTTAACAGGCTGGTAAATGGCCGGGGGATGGGTGGTTTCAGGCAGAACATATCTCAGCGCTTTCCATAGCAGGAAAAGTGACTTGTGTAACCTTAGAAGGGTAAAATCTGTCAGCAAAAAGTGTAGCCCTGTTAGTTGACTTTGCACCATGCATCACAACGAGTCCAACTTAGCCCTGACAGGTTGATGAGACTTCGGCTGGTGCAGATCTTCTGACACAGAACAGTAAAACTCTATCAACTTTTTCCGAAGGTATACGTAAAGTAAAATCTGTCTGGCCCGGTTGGTTATTCTTATTCATAGGATGATTTCCCAGAGTCCCCCATAAGGCACGATTCACCACCTCGTGATGTTTATAATAAGAAATTGATAATGAATAAATAACCGGGGTTTTTAATGATAAAATTAAAAGTTAAATTAAGTAAGATTTGAATCCTTTTGTTTTCCTGCTGTAAACTAACCCTCAGCGGATTTACCACATGAGAACAAGTTGCTGTTCTGGCACTTACAGAACAAAAAAGGTTTCGGGAAGCGAAATGAATAAAAAACATCATATTGTATATCTTCTAATTGCCTTCTTACAGGCAACAACTGTGGTGGCCCAGTTCAGCCTGGAAAAGGTCAAGTTTAGCAGGCCCAATGAAGGCACTGAACTTCAAAGCTCCTCGATTACTTGCATTTTTCAAGATTCGAGAGGGTTTATATGGGTAGGGACGTATGATGGTTTAAACCGGTTTGACGGTTATGAATATTCTGTTTACCGCAACCACCCAAACGACTCCAACACATTAGAAAGAAATTCCATTTTACACATTTATGAAGATCGGGAAGGGACTCTGTGGGTTAGCACATCCAATGGTGGGCTGCACACTTACGATAGGGAAAAAGACCGCTTTAGCCGCGTTAAAATCTGTACCCAGGACTGCGAGGTAAGCCAAATCACAGAAGATGCAGACAAGAACCTGTGGGTTACAGGCATAAGATGGCCGGTGGCTTTTGCAGCAAAACTGGATCGTAGTACTGGTAAATGGCAGCATTACGACATTATCAACTCCATGCGTCCGGTATCTTCATTTATTCCGGCAGCAGCTAAAAACACCTTTTGGATAGGAGTGAGTACCATTGGTTTTTTCAAATGGAACGCCGATACCAACTCCACGATCAGTTATCAGCCTGACAACTCTGATCCAAATAGCATAATCAGCAACGAATTTAACCATGCCATCGAGGATGTCCATGGGAATATATGGATTGGCACAAAATACGGCCTGAGCAAACTTGACACTACCACTGGTAATTTTACAAATTATACTGTACAAGCCGATGACCCCAAAGGGCTACGGGTCAATAATATCCTGACCCTTTGCGAAGATGAAAATTACATCTGGATGGGAACAGAAAACGGCGGCCTCAGCCGCCTCGATACCAGGGCGAATACCATCAGGACATTTATTAATGATAAGCATGATCCCAGTTCCGTAGTGGATAATTCTATCCATGCCCTTTACCGGGACAAACAAAGCCGTATATGGGTTGGTACATACTCGAGGGGACTATGTGTATATGATAAATTAAAATATAAGTTTTCGGAGCTTGATGTACCTCTGGAAAACAATGTTGTGAATGCTATCAGACAAGATTCAAAAAAACGTATTTGGCTGGGCACCGAAGAAGGTGTAGTGATGAAGGATCAGGATAAAGTATATCATTTCCGGCATATAAGCCCCAAAGAGGGGCTTGCGACAGACCCGGTAATATGTATCTATGAAGACAAAGAGCACCAAATGTGGTTTGGCACATGGTCAAAAGGTACAAGCAGGTATGATGAAGTAAAAGGTAAGTTTATCAATTACTTTCCTGATAAAAATAATCCTGAAAGTCTTTCCGATCCTAATGTATTTTCCATCTGTGAAGAGTCAAAAAAAAACAGGATGCTCTTCGGTACCTATGGAGGGATCAATTTACTCGAAGATCGGGATAACGGTATTTTTAAGACCCACACAACAGGTATTGAGTTCAACAATTATGTCCGGATCATATATGAAGACAGTCAAAATACCATTTGGGTAGGTACCATAGAGGAGCTAACCTGGTATAACCCTGATACGGGTGAAATAACACGCTTTGGCGGTCATCTGAACAATGGCGCCAGTCTGGTAGGCGGGCTTGTGTGCAGTATCACCGAAGACAAAAAAGGAGGTGTATGGGTTGGAACTACAGAAGGCTTACACCTGATCATCGATAAAAAGCTTGTAAAAAAGTACACTACAGAAAACGGACTTCCCAATAACGTTATTAACGGTATACTGGAAGATGACCACGGGAACCTCTGGCTAAGCACCAATGAAGGCATCGCGCGTTTTAACCCTGAAGACGGTTCTGTTAAAAAATATGATATCAGTGATGGTTTGCTAAGCAATAGCTTTAAATCTAACTCCTTTTTTAAAAATAGTGATGGATGGATGTTTTTCGGGGGCACCGGGGTAAACGTGTTCCATCCCGATAGCCTGAACGACAATCCGTATACTCCACCGGTTTACATCACCGGGTTAAAATTATTCAACCAGTCAGTCTCCATTGACGATGATACAGGCATTTTGCAGCGCAACATAACCGAAACCCGGAAGATCACTTTGCCCCACAGATACAACTTTTTCTCGATCAGTTTTGTAGGCCTTAACTTCACTTCAACCAATAAAAACAAATATGCCTATAAGCTTGAGGGTTTTGACAGGGAATGGAACTATGTAGACGACCAGCGAACAGCCACATTTACCAATCTGGATGCCGGTACATATACCTTCAGGGTAAAGGCCTCTAACAATGACCAATTATGGAACGAAGAGGGCGCATCTCTAACCATACACATACTCCCTGCGTGGTGGCAAACCTGGTGGGCCAGACTGATTGGAGCTACCTTATTGATAGGTGCTACCATACTATATTACAGACTGAGAATGAGCAGTATCAAAAAGCGCAATAAGCTGCTGAAAAGGATGGTAGATGAAAGAACAAAAGCACTGATGGCCAGCCAGCGTACCATCGAGGAACAAAATGAAGAGATAAAACAACAGAATGAGTGGCTTGAATGCGAAGTAAAAAACAGGACCAAAGCCCTGGTGGAATATAGCCAGCAACTGGAGCAGTTTGCATTTATGGCAGCGCACAACCTGCGGGCTCCTATTGCCAGGATACTCGGCCTGGGCAGGTTGTTTAAGTTGACAGGCGAAAATAAGGTTGAAGAAGCCAAAGAGATATCTGAAAAACTGGTTAGAGCCACTAAGGAATGTGATCAGGTGGTAAAAGACCTGTCCCTCATCCTGGATATTAAAAGAAACAATACGGCTGTAGTCAGTAACATTAATATCAGGGACGAAATGGAGCTGATCAAAGACCATTTGAGTAAAGAGATAGAGGAGACCAAGGCCCGCTTTGAAGAAGACTATTCAGCCTGCACGCACATCAATACTGTAAAATCTTACTTTGAAAGTATACTCATCAACCTCATAAGCAATGCCATAAAGTACAGGCATCCGGACAGGGCACCAGTGATCAAGGTGAACACTGATATCAAGAGTAACTTCATGTGCCTCTCAATAACTGATAATGGCGTGGGTGTAGACCTCTCTACGGCGAGGGATAAACTCTTTACATTATATTCCCAATTTCATGAGCATGCGCAAGGCAAAGGTATGGGATTATACCTGGTCAAAACACAAACTGTTACACTGGGAGGATATGTTGAAGTAGACAGTGAAGTAGACAAAGGCACTACTTTCCGGGTTTATTTCAAAGTCAAACAAAAAATGGAAGAACAGATCGTGCAAATTACTGAAGATAAGGCCTGACTAATTGGTGAGTATTGATGAAGGCGGGTTATATACGCTAACACTCAGTTTAAATTTTACAAGCATAATCAAACCTGTACCGAATATGACTAGGTTATGGGTGAGACTGATTGGCAACACCTTTCTAACCGTAGTCTTGTATTTGGTATCCTGGGCCTGGTAAGAAGCCTCTTTAGAAATTACAGGCACTTCAAAATCAAAAGGTCACCTCATTTTCACTTTTCAATCCTGCTACTTTTAAGTTCAGCATCCATTTTCCATATCACCACTCGGCATGGTGAAAACAACTGCTCCCTGCCTGAACGCCTCACGCTGATCGCTTTCGGCAGGCTGTATAGTGGGTGTACTATGGGAATGATCGCTCATAGCCATCATAGGAGTCATGGTAATGGAGGCATTCTCAATAAGGGCATCGTCGGATGCTTTTTTTAGTAAAAAGCACAATTCATTATAGCCCGAAAATGACGTTTCAGGGCTGTAGACTTCAATTACAAGGTCGGCATCCTTCACCACCTGTTCGTGCAGTAGCTCAAGACCGGAAGTATCGGCCGTTATTTTCGGGTCGGCATCTTCTGAGCAGGTCGAAAACAATGCTATGGCAAATGCGATGACCTCGTAGCCGACCCAAATAATGGGCAGCGCAAGGGAATAAGGTAACGATCCGAATATCGTTTATCCAAAGAATGCCTTGTTTTAACCGCTTCACTGTAAATGCTGAAATTTCAATTCTCTACAAAGACGTACCCTGCAACATTAAAAAACATGAGCCAGATCACATTTACTTATGTCTTTTGGTCAGCCCAGGGTTTACTTGGATTGTAGGTTACGTACAGCCGGCCATACCTATCTCGTAGTGCCCCTCAACACCAATTCAGGATTAATCATTATCTTCTCACCATCCACCGACTCATTTTTTTTGATGATTGATATGAGTTTTTGAGCAGCCAATCCTCCCATTTTCTCACCACCATGTTGCACGGTTGAGAGCTGGGGTGTCATGTAAGTGGCTACAGGCTCGTCTGAAAAGCCAATCACGGAAATGTCAGCAGGAATTTGCTTGCCCAGCATTTGCAGCACATTCACAGAATAATTAGCTACATAATCATTAAAAACAAACAAGCCATCAAGTTCAGGATGTTGTTTGAGGGCCTTTTCTAAAAATAGCGCGATCGACTCCCTGTCAAATTCATAATAGTGGATCAAGGTTTCTTTTACGGGCATACCTGCTTCTTTGAGTGCATCCAAATACCCATAAAGTCGGTTGTTGCTGTTATTGAGGTTAATGCTGGCGGTAATATGGGCAATACACCGGCAGCCTGAGCTGATCAGGTAGCGTGTTGCATCGCTGGCCGCCTGATAGTCATTGGTGACCACTTTAGGCACAGGCAGGAAGTTGGCCACTCTGTCGAAGAAAACGAGGGGGACCTCATACCTCAGCAACTTTTGAAAATGTGTGAAGGCATTGGTTTTCATGGAAATGGCGGCCAATACGCCATCAACCCTGTACTTAAGGCATTGCTCTATAGCCCTAACCTCCTGCTCGATGCTTTCAGCCGTATTGAACAGCATCATTTCATAGCCCGCCTGCTGCAACACGGGTTGTATGCCTGCTATAACCTTGGTAAAAAAGTGTATCGAAAGGTCAGGTACAATAATGCCGATGATCCCGCTCTCCCCTTTACTGAGCCGGTGTGCCACCGCATTGGACTGATACCCCAGGCGCTCGGCCAGCTCCACAACCTGTTTGCGCGTCTTTTCACTGATGCGCGCATGGCCGTTCAATGCCCTCGAAACTGTGGAGTGTGAGACATTAAGTTGACTCGCTATCTCAGCAATCGTCACATATTTACCCATACTTAAAGATACTGCGCACACGTGTGCGCAACAACTAAACTATCAATAAATTGACTATGACCGTTTTAATATCTTAATATGTAATCCCTGAAAACTCCGCTATTGAACATAAAGCACATGGAAAAGACACAATTCATACAGGTTGACAATAAGGACAATGTACTGGTGGCCCTGATAGACCTGGCTCCGGGAGAGGTTTCTTTTGAAGGCTCAAAAATAAGGCTTGCAACAGCCGTTCCACAAAAACACAAGTTCCTTATCTCCGACCTTAGTAAAGGCGAAAAAGTGATCATGTACGGCGTACCGGTAGGCAAAGCCAATACAGACCTCAGGGCCGGTGATCTGCTTACCACCGAAAATATCACTCATTTTGCCGATCCTATAACCGTGGATAACCGAACCGCTTACCACTGGGAACAACCTGATGTGACGTCTTGGAAAAACAGGACTTTCAGCGGTTATCACCGCCCTGACGGCAAGGTAGGCACGGCCAATTACTGGCTTTTTGTGCCTTTGGTTTTTTGTGAGAACAGAAACCTGAAAGTTATTGAGGAAGCTTTGATCAAGGCTTTGGGTTATTATCGACCCAATAAATATGAAGCGCTTGTGAGCGAAAAATTGTCACTGGCTGTTCAGCAATCCGCACCTGCTAAATCGCGGGTATTTGAAAACATAGACGGGATCAGGTTTCTCTACCATCAGGGAGGCTGTGGTGGCACCCGGCAAGATGCTGAGGCTTTGCTGAGATTGCTGGCAGGTTATGTAAACCACCCCAATGTGGCAGGTGCAACCGTGCTCAGCCTGGGATGTCAGCATGCACAAATCAGTTGGTTTCAGGAAATCCAAAAAGAGCTGTATCCGAACACACAAAAGCCCGTGCTTTATTTCGAGCAGCAAAAAATGCCTTCCGAAGAGGCTTTGATCTCAGAAGCCATCGATCAGACCCTGGATGCCTTGAAGGAAACAAACACCATCACCCGTCAGCCCGCCTCTTTAGACAAGCTGGTAGTGGGGCTGGAATGCGGAGGGTCTGATGGCTTTTCCGGCATATCGGCCAATCCGGCAGTAGGGCATGCTTCTGACCTTATAACTGCATTGGGCGGCTCTACCATATTGAGTGAGTTCCCTGAGCTAAATGGCGTTGAACAAAACATTGTTGACAGGTGCACTTCTACGGCTCTTGCCGAAAAGTTCGTAACTATTCAGCGTGCCTACGAATCGCAGGCCAGATCAGTCGGCTCAGGCTTTGACATGAACCCCTCTCCGGGTAATATTAAAGATGGCCTGATCACCGATGCCATAAAATCTGCTGGAGCTGCAAAAAAGGGAGGAAAAGCACCCATCAGTGATATTCTGGACTACACTGAGCCTGTTACCAGAGCAGGTCTCAACCTTTTATGCACCCCCGGCAATGATGTGGAGTCAACTACAGGTCTCGCTGGTTCAGGAGCTAATATAATCCTGTTTACCACGGGACTGGGCACACCTACCGGTAACCCGGTCACCCCTGTAATAAAGATCTCGACCAACAACTCCTTGAGTGAAAAATTGAGTGACCTGATAGATGTAAATGCCGGAGAAGTCATTTCCGGCACTAAAACGATCGAAGATGTAGGCGAGGAATTATTGGAAAAAATTATTGCCGTGGCCAGCGGTGAAGAAACGAAGGCCATGGCTTTGGAGCAAAACGATTTTATACCCTGGAAAAGAGGCGTGTCCCTTTAAACATGACACTCTTAGTTGATAAGAAAGCAATAAGGCATGAAAAAAACATTTGATCTAACTGGAAAGAAAGCCATCATTACCGGTGGCGGGAGTGGAATAGGCCGGGCCATAGCCATTATTTTAGCTGCCCATGGTGCAGAAGCCCACATTCTCGATATTGATGAAACTTCCGCTGAAAAAGTGGTTAAGGAAATAGAAGCCGAAAATGGCAAAGCCAATAACTGGAAGTGCAATGTGGCTGATGCCGGAGACGTGCAGGCCGTATTCCGGAAAGCACTGGGAGGAGCCGCACTGGACATACTCATCAATAACGCGGGCATAGCCCATGTTGGCAATGTACTGAATACCTCGACAGAAGATTTCGACAGGATCTGTGAGGTCAACATCAAAGGTGTTTTCAATACACTGAAAACCGGCGTCGAAGCTATGAAATCAGGTGGTGGAACTATCGTCAACCTGTCTTCGGTGGCTGCTCATGTGGGAATCTCTGACCGGTTTGCATATTCTACCAGCAAAGGTGCCGTACATGCCATGACGCTTTCTGTAGCCAAAGACTGCCTGAGCTATGGCATTCGCTGCAACAGCATCTCTCCAGGCAGGGTGCATACGCCGTTTGTAGATGGATTCCTTTCCAAAAACTACCCCGGAAATGAGAAGGAAATGTTTGATGCACTTTCCAAAACCCAGCCGATCGGCCGCATGGGAAGGCCTGATGAAATAGGCTCACTGGTACTTTATCTATGCTCTGATGAAGCCGCTTTCATTACGGGCAGTGACTTTGCTATTGACGGCGGCTTCGTGACTTTGAATACTTAAGTATTTACTCTGACAGGTTTTTGAAACCTGTCAGAGTAAATACAATACTAAATTTTAGAACAACATAAAAAATGAAATTAATAAGATTTGGAGAGGCTGGCTCTGAAAAACCAGGTGTGGAACATGAAGGTGTACGATACGATGTAAGCGGGATAGTAAGAGATTATGACGAGGATTTTTTTACCGAAGGAGGCATTGCTACTCTGCAGGAAAAATTTGATCCGGCCACTACTTCCAGGATAAGCGATGAGGTAAGACTCGGCGCCCCGGTAAAACGTCCGGGCAAGATTATTTGTATCGGGCTCAATTATCAAAAGCATGCGGCTGAGAGTGGCATGGACGTGCCGAAAGAGCCGGTAGTGTTTTTCAAAGCATCGTCATCCATTGTTGGGCCAAACGACAATATTGTTATCCCTAAAAACAGCAAAAAAACCGACTGGGAAGTAGAGCTGGCCGTAGTGATCGGCAAGAGGGCCAACTACGTAAGCAAGGAAGAGGCTTTGGACTACGTGGCCGGCTATGTACTGCACAACGATGTCAGTGAGCGCGAGTTCCAGCTTGAGCGTGGCGGCCAGTGGGTAAAAGGTAAAAGTTGCGATACATTTGCTCCGCTGGGCCCGTATCTGGTCACCAAAGACGAAGTTGAGAACCCAAACAACCTGAACCTCTGGCTTACACTGAATGGCAAAAAGGTACAGAATGGAAATACCAATGATTTCATTTTCAATGTGCAGGAGGTGATTGCTTACCTGTCGAAGTTTATGAGCCTGATGCCAGGAGATATTATTTCCACCGGCACACCAGAAGGTGTTGGGCTTGGTTTCAAACCACCGGTATACTTGAAAGCCGGTGATGTGGTAGAGCTGGGTATTGACGGGTTGGGAAGTTCAAGGCAGGAAGTAATCGACTGGCAGGCATGAGAATAGACGCTCACCAGCATTTCTGGCAGTACCACCCGGTAAAAGAGGGCTGGATCACGGACGACATGCAGGTGATCCGCAGGGACTTTATGCCTACGGACCTCAAACCGCTGCTCGACGAGCATGCCCTTGACGGGTGTGTGGCCGTGCAGGCAGACCAATCGGAAAATGAAACTCTTTTTCTACTGGAACTGGCCGCTACCCACGATTGGATCAAGGGTGTGATTGGCTGGCTGGACCTGCAAGAACCTGACCTGGAAGAGCAATTAGCCTATTTCAAAGCAAACAAACATTTCAAAGGTGTCCGGCACATCCTCCAGGCCGAACCAAAAGGGTTTATGACTTCAAATCGTTTCGTTGAGGGCGTTAAAAGCGTTGGGAAGCATGGGCTGACCTACGACATACTGACCAACGAAACCCAGCTTGATGACGTCCTGGAATTGGTCAGGAGCCTGCCTGCCATGCCTTTGGTGATCGACCATATCAGCAAACCGGATATTAGGAAGCAGTCCTTCGACCATTGGGCCAAGTATATGAAAATACTCAGTGAGTATGACCATGTACACGTAAAGCTATCCGGCATGGCTACTGAGGCTGACTGGCAGCATTGGACAGAGCAGGACTTTATGATCTATTTTGACTTTTGTCTGGAACATTTTGGCCCAAAGCGGCTTATGTATGGTTCCGACTGGCCGGTATGCCTTGTGGCCGGCAGTTATGGCCGTATCATCGGAGCACTGCAATCGGCCGTCTCTGTCCTCAGTTCTGAAGAGCAGGATTGGATCATGGGAAAGACAGCCTCAAATTTTTATAAACTAACGTAATTATGGATCTAAATTTAAAAGACAAAGTATTTATTGTTACCGGAGGCGCTAAAGGAATTGGAGAAGCCATTGTTTTGGAGCTTGCCCATGAAGGTGCTGTCCCTGTCATTGTAGGACGGTCAGCCAATGCTGCAGAAAAAGTTCAACAGCAGATCATCTCCCGGGGAGGCCGGTGCCACGTGATCAATCAGGAGTTGGGAGAAGAGGATGTATGCAAACAGATAGTAGATGAAACCGTTGCCACTTTTGGCAAAATTGATGGAATCGTGAATAATGCCGGTGTTAATGATGGTACAGGATTGATCAATGGCAGCCCGGCAAAATTCATGAAGTCACTCATGACCAACCTTTCACATTATTACGACCTTGTACACTATGCGGTTGACCACTTAAAGATCTCCAAAGGATCAATTGTAAATATAAGCTCAAAAACAGCACTTACTGGTCAGGGAGGCACCTCGGGCTATGCTGCAAGTAAAGGCGCCCAACTGGCGCTGACCAGAGAGTGGGCTGTAGAACTTGCCCCTTTTGGCATCCGTGTAAATGCCATCGTTCCGGCAGAGGTAATGACACCTTTATACCAAAGCTGGATCAGTACTTTTGATAACCCGGAGGCTAAGCTTAACAAAATCATAAGCAAAATACCACTGGAGCAAAGGATGACGACTGCTGAAGAGATCGCCTCAACAGCAGTGTTCCTGCTATCAGAACGTAGCTCTCACACCACGGGCCAGTGGCTAATAGTAGATGGTGGCTATGTTCACCTCGACCGTGCAATAACCTAAACCTATGAACATGAATAAACCACCCTTAGTATCAAAAAAGATATTGCTGCCTTTTATTCTTATCACATCGCTCTTTGCTCTCTGGGGCTTTGCCAACGCCGTGACAGACCCTATGGTGACTGCTTTTAAAAAAGTGCTTGAGCTAGACAATTTTCAGGCCTCTCTGGTACAACTGGCTTTTTATGGAGGCTATTTCACTATGGCGCTGCCAGCGGCCTTGTTCATCCAAAAGTACTCTTACAAAACAGGGATCATTATAGGGCTGAGCCTCTATGCCCTGGGCGCTTTATTGTTTTACCCGGCAGCCGTTACGGAGCAGTTTGCATTCTTTTTGGCGGGGCTATATATTCTCACCTTCGGGCTGGCCTTTCTGGAAACCACAGCCAACCCCTACATTCTGGCCATGGGTGATAAAGTTACAGCCACTCAGCGTCTGAATCTGGCTCAATCATTCAACCCGGTTGGCCTGCTCGGAGGTCTGTTGGTTGCCCAACAATTAGTATTAAAAAAACTTCAATCAGATAATGTCGATTTCTCTTCACTGTCTGATTCTGCAAAAGCGGCCGTCACCACGGCTGACCTCATGGTAATCCGGACACCCTATGTAGCCCTGGGACTGGGCGTAATACTGATCCTGGTATTGATTGTAGCCAGCAAAATGCCACGGGTCAAATCAGGAGACCTCTACCAAAGCCCCTGGAAAACGATCAAAATACTTGTAAAGAAATCAAAATATGTGGAGGGTGTGATTTCTCAGGCATTTTATGTAGGTGCTCAGATCATGTGCTGGACCTACATTTACCATTATGCGGACACAATTGGCATCAGCGATGAGGAAGCAGGCAACTATCAGTTTATTGCTTTCATTTGCTTTTTTTTCGGCCGCTTTTTCTGCACATTCCTTATGAAATATATCAACTCCGGAAAATTGTTAACAGCCTTTTCTTTAGTAGCTCTTGGCTTGTCTTTAGGCACCATATTCCTCACGGGTATAGCAGGGTTGTATTGTCTGGTGGCTATTTCATTTTGCATGTCGCTGATGTTCCCGACCATTTACGGCATTGCACTGGATGGCCTCACCGAAGATGAATCAAAGATCGGTGCCGCGGGTTTGGTCATGGCCATTGTCGGTGGGGCATTAATGCCTACCTTACAGGGCACAGTGCTTGACCTTGGCGGGGCCGGATATGCAGACATCAGGATCTTAGGAGTTCCGGAAGTAAGTTTTTCTTTTATTCTTCCTGCGATATGTTTTGCGGTAATTGCCCTCTATGGCAAAAGAGTAACTATTAAAACCGCTCAGGCATGAAACGCTACTGTCTCACGCTTGATCTGAAAAATGACCCTGAACTGATAGCCCGGTACATTGAATACCACCAACAAGTGTGGCCGGAGGTGATCAGGAGTATCCGTGATTCGGGGATTCTGCAAATGGAAATTTTCCATATCCATACCAGGTTATTTATGATCATGGAGGTGGATGCTTCCTTTACTTTTGAAAAGAAACGAAAGATGGATGCAGACAACCCCAAGGTTCAGGAATGGGAGACTCTGATGGATCAATATCAGCAACGACTGCCTTTTGCCCAGACAGATGAAAAATGGGTACTCATGGAAAAAATATTTGAATTATGAGCTTTGATACACGATATCCTGCTATTGAAGACCTAAGGAACAGGGCTCGCAGGAAAATCCCCCGGTTTGCCTTTGAGTACCTCGATGGAGGCTGCAATGAGGATGTAAACCTTGACCGGAATACGAGGGAGATCAGGGATGTGCAGCTTATCCCCAGGTACCTTTCCAAACATACCATGTCCGAAATGAAGACTGAGCTGTTTGGCCATACTTATGATGCACCTTTCGGGATTGCTCCGGTAGGGTTGCAAGGGCTGATGTGGCCCAAGGCTCCGGAAATACTGGCCAAAGCGGCCCATGAACATAATATTCCGTTCGTTCTCAGCACGGTTACCACTATGAGCATTGAACGCGCCAGTGAGCTTACGGAGGGCAAGGCCTGGTTTCAGTTGTACCATCCCGCAGAAAACAGACTCCGTGATGATATGATCCGCAGGGCTGAAGCCGCCGGGTGCCCGGTGCTGGTACTGCTTTGTGATGTGCCCACTTTCGGCTTCCGTCCCAGGGACATCCGCAATGGGCTGGCCATGCCTCCGAAAATGACGCTGTCCAACATCCTCCGGATTATGGGCAAACCGGAATGGGCGCTACGTACGCTAATCAACGGACAGCCCAACTTTGAAACATTAAGGCCTTACATGCCCAAAGGGCTAGACCTGAAACAGCTCGGCAAGTTTATGAACGACACCTTTTCAGGTAGGCTAAATGAAGAAAAAATCGCTCCTATCCGTGACATGTGGAAGGGCAAGATTGTGCTGAAAGGCGTGGCCTGCGAAGAGGATACCGAGCAAGCCATTAAACTCGGACTGGATGGTATCATTGTGTCCAACCACGGTGGCCGCCAACTGGATGCCGGGCAGTCGACAATAAAACCGCTTAAGACCATTGCAGAGAAGTACGGAGACCAGATCAAGGTGATGATGGACAGTGGAGTTCGTTCCGGCCCTGATATTGCCCGTACACTGGCAACAGGCGCTTCATTTGCATTTCTGGGCAGAACGTTTATGTACAGTGTAGCTGCTCTGGGCAGTAAGGGTGGCGACCATGCCATTTCCCTGCTCAAAACACAGTTGCAGCAGGTAATGGAGCAGGTTTGTTGCGAACGGGTGCAGGATTTTGGGCGGTTTTTGGAGAGGTAAGTGCAGAGTGTCTCCATTCACCTGCGTGTCAAAATGATAATATTATATCTCCAAAAAAATAAACAGCTAACAAAGCGGCAGCTACACTTAAATATATTAAATTGTATAATCAAAAAATACAAATTATAATAAGTAACAGGATTGAACATTTGCGTAATGAAATATAACTCAGGCAGATTAATAGTAAAGCTTAATGGTAATCACAGCCGAATCAATGCATCCGACCAGCATAGCAACCTACCCAAAACAGGTAATTTCCTGTATTTTACCTCCTCCATTGCGATTGCTGTTGATCGTATGAAGTATCTTTTTCCTGTTATAGTATTCCTGACCTTTATTAATTTTCTTCAAGCACAACCCGTTGGCTACAGTTATGCGAAGAAAATAACGATTCAGAGTTCGCAGGTTTCAGGGGGAGCTGATCTTGTAGATTTCCCTGTATTGATATCTGTCACTGATAACGACCTCAGGGAGACTTCAAGCGGTGGGCATGTAACCAATGTAAATGGGTATGACATCATCTTTACTACAAGTGATTGCGGTACCTTGCTCGATCACCAGATTGAACGTTACGTTTCCACAACCGGAGAGTATATTGCCTGGGTGAGAATCCCAACATTGAGTGCATCTTCAAACACCGAAATCCATATGTACTATGGTAACAATAGTATTTCCGGTGACCCGTCACTTAACAGCGTTTGGGACAGTTCCTATAAAGGAGTCTGGCACTTTAACAATGATGTTACTGATTATACATCAAATGGGAGTAACCTGACGGATAACTCCACGACAAATCTTAATGCAGGTAAAATAGGAAACGCAAGAGATTTAGATAATAATACAAATATTCTTAGTTCCAGCACTGCAGGCAAATACCTTCTCATGTCTAATGGCTCTTTCTCGGGAGTTACAAATTTCACATTTGAAGGGTGGGTTTACTTAGATAGAAGTAATACGAACTGGGAACGTGTTTTCGACTTTGGGCAAAATACCAATGTCAATTTTTTTCTTACCCTATCGAATAGCACGGGAAGCCCAGCTAATACAAATGCCAGAATTACTCTTACCGGAAATAGCGGAGAACAGGGTGCTGTCGTTACCAACACAACAAATACAGGAAGCTGGATCCACTGGGCCGTTGTTCTGAATAACAGTGCCTCTACCATGTCTATTTATCGAAACGGGTCATTGCTGGGAAATGCGACGGGTGTCTCCTTAAGCCCTCAAGACCTGGAAGCTTCTACAGCTAACTATTTCGGACGATCCCAGTATGCAGCCGATCACTATATTGATGCTAAATTTGATGAGTTCCGTATATCAACGACGCAACGTACAGCCGGATGGGTTGCCACTTCTTACAATAACCAAAATACCCCTTCTTCCTTCTATTCAATAGAACCGGAATCTGTCGCCGAGAGTTTGTGTGCAACACTTCCCGTAGAATTTTTCGATTTTTCGGCAAGACCGGAAGGGTCAAGTATTAAACTACATTGGATAACCGCAACCGAGATCAATAATGACTATTTTACAGTAGAACGATCGGTTGATGGTATAGTTTGGCAGGAGTTAGCATTAGAAAAGGGTGCAGGCACCAGTCATAAATTAAAAGAATATACCGTGTATGACACCCGTCCTAACCCCGGTGAGTCATATTATAGAATTAAGCAAACCGATTATGACGGTTCTTTCACTTATTCCATTTTACAACGAGTGAACTTGTCATTATCAAATATATCCATCTATTATATTCAAGCACAAAAAGAACTTATTATTGACCTGGGCATAACAGAATTATATTTAACTGTGTCAATATTATCTGCTATTGGTGAACCTGTTGACATACCTATTATAAATACTTTGAGCAATAGAATTACTTATGATGCATCTTCATTGTCAAAAGGTATGTATGTAGTACGTGTAGTTACTCCTCAGGGGGTGAAGGTACAGGGGCTATTAATCAGGTAACCTTAATAGAGTATCGCATGGAAACCAACAGTGATTGGTTCCACCAAGGCCAATTGCACATAGTTTAAATCTTCTTCAACCAGTACTTTTTGCCAGGGAATAGAGATATATCCGGCCATTCCTCCGTCTCGCTGAACACTAAGGGTCTGGTTGTACCTATATGCATTGAACCTTTTTTGTTTACATGATGTGCACTGTCCGCAATTGGTGTATGGCTCGACAGTAGCCCGTTGCCCTGTTTTGAAAGATTGTGGTACGCCTGGACCTGTTTTTTCGATAATAGCTGATATTTCGTGTCCTGGAATTCGCGGATACTCCACAGGGTTTTTACCGGGATAAGTACTAAGGTCAGAGCCACAAAACCCCACATATTTAATATTAAAAGAATCTCGTCCACACCGATTTGCGGAATTTCTCTTTCCACAATCTTCATCTTTCCGGTTTGTGTTATTTCTACAGCTCTCATTTTTCCTGTTACTAAGTTTGTACACTTTCTCTGAGTGCTCGCCTTATTTCTAATGCTTTACTTGAACAACACCTGTTATTTCGTATTTTTTGACTAAAGACAAGCTTGCTTTGGCATATGACCAGCACGTTTCAAATACAAACTAAGGTATTATTTATCCAGCCGAATGAGGGTTCTTTATGTATTCAGAAAGGGGACTTAATGATTTATTTCTCGCTATAAAGTATTTAGCGTACAAAGGTAAAATGCCAAATTCTTTTTACCGGGTTACTATTCTTCGCTCTAATCACTAAGGTCTGCCATTTTCATTTTATCCTCTTCATAAATGTCAAACATGATATAGTAAGGATTGCGATAAACAATACTTTTGGCCAAACCAGAAGGTAGCATTAAAACTAATTTTATCTGGTGTTTAAAATATGTAATCGCCGGCCGCTAAGCTTGCCGATTATTGTCACCCCCAGATTCAAAAACAGTTTAGATTAACACGTTTAACAGTATCCATAATAAACACCTACCCCTTACCTGCATTAAAAAATACATTGAATTTATGCCCATCCGGGTCGGCAAAGACAAAAACATAATAGCCATTTTCATCGTAGTATTCCTTCTTGTCCTTTTTGGGGTCGTATAGTACGGTTCCTCCTGCTTTTTTCACTTCCTCTACCCACTTGTCCACTTCATCCTTGCTTTGAGCAGAAAGTGTAAAGATGATCTCATTTCCTTTGCTTAGGTCTGCCAATTCCCCTTCCAGATTGGATTTAAGGTGTTCGCTTTCAAAAAAATGGATTACAAAATCATCATCTCCTATCACAAAACTTGCCAGCTCTTTGGTAGAAGGAGGACAGTTGGGCTTAAATCCTAATTTCAGATAAAATTCCCAGGTCCTTTCAACGTTACTTACGGCCAAATTTGCCCAGATCTTTTTTGGATTCATTTTCTTCTTTTTTTTGAGTTATAAGGTAATCATTTCGTGCCAGGCTTACTGGTTTGAATGCAATATGACGTAATGGATCGTATCAAGCCCTGATCGTCAAACAGGTATACATCACAAGCCTGGACATATGATACCGTTAAGCCATCCCTGATAAATTCTCCTGAACCATTCACGGCTACTTTATGGCCATCCTCAATAATATTGAAGGTCTCAAACCGGGTAGTGACTGTCCGAAAATAATTTTCAACTTCTCTGCAATTTCTGATAATTGCCTCTTTGCCGTTGAAATAGTTTTCACCCACAACTTCCCATGTAGCATTCTCCGACAGGTATTCAAAGGTCTTTTCAAAAAGGCCGTTGGAGAATGCAGCTATTATTTCTGTTTTTGACATATTGTTCTCAGGTGTTACCATTAATTGCCATTCTTTGATTTCCTGGCTAAGGTCAGCCATTTTATCCACTTTCATCGATGGCAAGCACGACATAATGAGGGTCAATTACGACAAATGCCTGCTAAGGCCCTGCCCAAAAACCACATCTATGCCCTACTTTTTCCTGTTTAGCTTTCTCATTGAATATAAACATCACTAACTTTTCAATAGAAAATACGTTCAAATCCATCATTACAGAAATATTTTAAACCAACAATAGAAAAATGAAGAACAAAATTTTACTAGTCCTCACCATCCTGTTTGGATTGATGATGGTCAACTCGGGCCTGAACAAATTCTTTAATTACATGCCTATGCCGGAAGATATGCCGGAGGAAACCATGAAGATATTTGGTGCATTTATGACTATAAAATGGTTAATGCCATTAATCGCCCTGGGCGAAATAGTCGGAGGAGTTTTAATAGCCATACCGAAAACAAGAGCCTTGGGTGCGATTGTTATTTTCCCCATCATGGTCGGTATCGTTGTTCACCACCTCACCCATGATCCCGCAGGTGTTGTGATTGGCCTCATCCTCTTTCTTATCAACATTTGGGTGATTATTGAAGAAAAGAACAGGTACATGCATATGATAAAGTAGACTACCTCAAATTACTGACAATTAATACCAAGCCACCCGGAATTCCGGGTGGTATTTTGCCACTTCTCCCCCACAAAGCACAAGTCCCTTCTCCGTAATAACCGAAAGCATACTTTGCTGACTTTAATTGGCAGCACCGCAACTTTTGATATTATATTTTAGATTAGTCTAAAAATATTATTTTATATATCTAAATAATTTTTATATGTTTGTCAAAATAAAGTCAGGGCCGGAGCCATCTGAGGCCGGTTAGAGAAAAACATGTAAACGTAAAAAACAGGAAACAATGAAAATTGAATTAAGACTTCCACAGCTTCCATATGAAAGAAACGCACTCAATCCTATAATCACTGAGGAAACATTCGATTATCATTATGGAAAGCATCACTCCGCCTATGTAAACAATCTCCAAAATTTAGTTAAGGATACGTCAATGGCTGACAATAAGGTGGAACAAATAATTGTTGAGGCTTATCATAATGGGGATTCCGGTTTATTTAATAACGCTGCTCAGCATTGGAACCATACCTTTTTCTGGCATTCCCTGTCTCCCGATGGCGGTGGCCATCCAAACGGAAAAATAAGAGAATTGATAGAGCGCGACTTCAGTTCCTTCGAAAAATTTAAAAGTCAGTTCTCGGAGACAGCAATCAGGCTATTCGGTTGTGGTTGGGCCTGGCTTGCTCAAAACGAGCAGGGCTCCCTGGAAATAATTCCTATGAAAGAAGCCTCTACGCCTCTGACCGACGGGAAAGCTCCAATCCTCACGCTTGATGTGTGGGAACACGCCTACTACATTGATTACCGCAATGCCCGGCCAAAATTCGTGGAAGGCTTTTGGGATATCATCAACTGGGATTTTGCCAACGAGAACCTGAAATAAAATGAGCGATACCTGCGTAAAACATATCGAAGACTTTTGGAAAAATAAAACCAAATCGTCTACTGAGTTATTCAACAAAGGGAGCTTTGAAGAAGCACTGGAAGGTTATCAGGAAGCGTTGTACCGGGCGGAAGTCCTGAACCATAATTTCTCCAACTGTCTTCGTGTGGGTATACCGTTTATTCAGGTTTATGTCATATCCTGTAATAACCTGGCAAATACCTACGAAGAAATGGGGCAACTGGAAGAAGCTGAGAAGATGTTGAAGAGGGTGATTTACTATCTTCTGCATATGGCTGGTAACGATACTCTCAATATAGAGGAGATACAATCAGAACTAAAAAGGGCATCTCTCTGCTACGTTCGGTTTGCGGATGAGAACCACTTTGGTAAGGTAGAGCATGGGCAACTTTTGGATGAGTTAAAAGAAAAGTTTTGTAAAATCAGTTGAATAAGCTCCGGGGGCAAAATGTTTTAGCCATTAGTCAGTCACCTGGAGCAAACCAAAGCCCGGGACGTCAAAAGCCCGGGCTTTAACAGAAGTTTCGCATTATTAGTCCGGACCTATACCTCCTTCTTTAGGCTGGCCTGCAGGTGCAGAGTGATCTGTTGAACTTTCCCGGTAGACATTTTCATGTCGTAGTCAAAAGTTTTGTCAGCATCATTAAGTCGCCATACTCTGGCAGATTGCATCATTCTGATGTCGTTGATAATCTGCAACGATTCAAAAAGCAATTCATGGCCTTCAGTGATTTCCTGTACGCTTTCGAGCTTCAGCAGTTCACACCTGCCACTGTTTTGGGCACTGTTAAGAAAACCATTGAGGTCGGCATCAAAGTACAGAAAGCCTGACTCCCAATGGCTGGCCCTGAAACTATGCTCTCCCTGACTTCTTACCCATGTTTTTTGTTCAAAGTGGGTAAGCATCCTTGCAGGGTCGCCCCTGAAGATAAATTCCTCTTTATATATAAAGTCAGGGATGGTGGGAAACATGCCTCGTCCCTCGCCCTTCCAGTTTCCCTCCAGCAAACTTATAATATGATTTATGTGATTGTGCATCATAGGTCGGCTCTGTGTATAGAGGTAGCAGTACTCTGTGCCGAAGCCAGTATAGTCATATCAGAGACCTGAACCCGGGAAGGCCTGTTGAGGCAAAAAAGCACAGTTTCTGCAATATCTTCGGCCACTAAAGGAGAAAATCCCTGGTAGACCCTGGCCGCCCGATCAACATCTCCTTTAAATCGAGTAGTTGAAAAATTGGTGTTAACAGCACCTGGGGCAATATTAGTTACCTTTATACCTCTTGGTACCAACTCATGTCGTAAGCTTTCACTTATTGCCTCCACTGCCGCCTTTGACGCACAATAAGCCACCCCTTTTCCGTAGGGCTGCTTACCCGCTACTGAACTGATATTAACCACATGACCACCTTTGCTTTTCATTAGATAAGGTATGACCATCCTGGTAATATAAAGCAGGCCTTTAACGTTGACATCTATCATTTGATCAATGTCAGCGATGGCTGAATGATCCAGTTCATCCAACCCATGGGCACCTCCGGCATTGTTGATCAGTACATCTATGCACTGAAATGCCTCTGGCAAATTCTTTATAATTTCCATCAATTGGTCAGTGTGCCCAATGTCAAAACATAAAGTATGCACATTAACATGCTGCGAAAGCTCATCCTTTAACAGGTCTAACATAGGCTGATTCCTTCCGCAGAGTACGAGATTGTAACTGTGAGATGCAAGAAGTATGGCACATGCCTCTCCGATTCCTGATGTTGCGCCGGTGATAAATGCAGTTTTTTTCATTGTTTTTTAAGCAAAATTAGAGCCTCACCCAAAAATAAAACAGATACAGTTTTATATATTTGAAGCATATCAGATAATCTTGTATCGTGTTTAAATATGAAGATATAGCCCGTACCATTGAGGAACAGATTCGCTTAGGCGTGCTGAAGATAGGTCAAAGGTTGCCATCAGTCAGAGAGTTGTGCAAAGAAAGAAATGTAAGCCCTTCATCTGTTTTCAAAGCATACTATGCCCTTGAGGCAAAAGGCCTTATTGAAGCCAGGAACAGGTCAGGATATTATGTTAGCTTACATCCTTTATTGGAAAAGAGGGATACACAGAAAAAGTCCGATGAACCTCAGGAGTCATTTTATCCGACTTCCCGGGACACAGGAGAGATCATCAATTCAGTAGAACGGGCCAAGTTACTGCCCGATAAGGTTGTGCTGGCAAACGCTACACCTTCGAACAAAATGCTGCCGATTGGCAAGCTCAGGAAGTCTGCACGTGAAATCCTGATCCAATATGGTGATAACCTGCTGAAGTATGAGGATGCATCAGGGATGGGACCACTTAAAAACCATATCGTTATTCAGGCATCAAAGTGGGGAGGCCGGTTCAAGCCAGAGGATGTTGTAGTCACCTCCGGCTGCCTGGAGGCTATCAACCTTTGCCTGGATATACTCACCAACAACGGGGATAATATTTTGATAGATCCTCTTAATTATTTCAATATACGGGAATTTTTGACCGGTAAGCCGGTGAATATCTACACCTTTCCATTCAATACACCAGATTTTGATGCTGAGGCTTTTGAAAAAACCATCTCGGAATTTAATATCACGCTATGCCTGGTATGCCCTAACTTTCACAATCCAACAGGGATTTCTATGGCTGATCATCATAAAAAAAGACTGGTGGAAATTGCCGGAGCTAAAGGGGTAAATATCATCGAAGACGACGTGTATGGTGACGTTTATTTTGGCACCAGGCGTCCTTCTACATTAAAATCCTATGATCGTTTTGGTTGTGTCTGCTACTGCTCGTCTTTTTCGAAATCCCTGGCTCCGGGTTTCAGGGTAGGTTATTGCTTAACCGAAGCCTATGCCGACAAACTTGCCCGTGCCAAAAGGTTGCTATCATTGGGTACAAGCAGTCTGTCTCAAGCTGCTTTGGCTGATTTTATGCGCACCGGCCGGTTCGATTTGCACTTAAAAGCTCTTCGAAAACAACTACACATGAACCTTCTAAAATATGGGGACGCCATTATAAGGTATTTTCCACCTACGGTGAAGTTCAATGTGCCGGATGGAGGTTTTGTCCTATGGTTAAGGTTTCCGGCTTCCGTAGATGGCTATGAGTTTTTTAAGGAATCTTTGAAATCCGATATTGTAGTTGTACCCGGACAGATCTTTGCTCAACATGGTACTCACACTAACTATATTCGCCTGAGCTATTCAGAGCCATTTGACGAGTTAATCGAGCAGTCCGTGAAAAGGCTTGGTGAGCTGGCTTATAAAATGATTGACGAAAGTTGAGACTATAAACTTATTTTGGTGCCTATTCCACTTATAAAAACAGGATAATGGAGATATCGTTTGGTTTAAACCTTAAGTTACAAATAAACCCAAATCCACCCACCCATGAAATAAGCGTTCTTTGCGTACAAGTTTAACCGCAAAGAACGCCAGGAACCCGCAAGGACCATAACATATTCTACCTTTCTCCAACCCAGTGCGGGTAAATGGGGGCTTGCTTGGTGATCAGATCCAGCTCTTCAAAATCAGCTTCTGGAAGTGTCCAGTCTGCTGCCTCAAGGTTATCTATCAATTGCTTTTCATTTCGGGCTCCTATTACCACATTGGAAACCGTTGGGTTTTGGAGCAGCCAGTTGATGGCAACTTGCGGAATGCTTTTGCCATGTTCATTAGCAATTCGCTCCAGAACGTCCACAACATCGAAAACGAATTCATCATCCACAGGGGGCGCACCCGTATCACCGCCTGATTTGATCCTGCCATCCTGCATAGATTGGTTTCGTCTGATTTTACCGGTCAGTCGCCCCCAACCAAGTGGGCTCCATACCATAAGCCCAATGTTTTGATCTCTCAAAAGTGGCATCAGTTCCTGTTCATAGTCCCGGCCGATCAGTGAGTAATAGCCCTGGTATACGATGTATTTTTCAAGGTTTAACTTTTCAGAAATGGATAGTGATTTCATTAATTGCCAGGCAGCAAAGTTCGAGCAACCGATATAGCGCACCTTTCCGCTGGCTATCATATTATCCAAAGTTCGTAAGGTTTCTTCCACAGGAGTTTCACTGTCGAAGCCATGCATAAAGTACAGGTCGATATAGTCTGTTTGCAATCGTTTAAGGCTATCTTCCAAAGCTTTTACCAAATGGAAACGGCTGGAGCCTTTGTCGTTGGCACCGTTGCCCATCTGAAAAGTGGCCTTGGTCGATATGATCGTCTGCTGCCTCCTTCCCTTCAAAGTCTTACCCAATACAATTTCAGAGTCTCCCTGCGAATAAACATTGGCCGTGTCAAAAAAGTTAACACCTCGATCTAAACTGATGTCTATTAGCCTTGAGGCTTCCTCTACATCGGTCTTACCCCATTTTCCGAAAAATTCGTTGGTACCGGCAAATGTGGCTGTACCATAGCTGAGCACAGGCACTTTTAATCCTGAGTTTCCTAAGTTTCTATATTTCATAACCGTCTAAATTTTATATAGCAAAGCTCTGCTATGTAAACTCAGAATAACAGGAGGTTTATCACGGATTTGCTGTGCGATTTGTCACACTAGGCCACGGCCATCCGGCTCAGGGTTTCCCTGCTCACCCCTAAAAAGGATGCTATCATTGTTTTAGGCACACGTTGCATGAGCCCCGGATATTGTTCCAGCAGGTTATGATACCGGTCCTGTGCTTTACTGCTGATAAAGCAGAGAACCCTCTTTTGCAGCGCAATATACCCCGCAGTAGTTTTAACATGGAAAAAGTGCTCAATTTGCGGGAGTTGCTTACAAAGCAGAAGCTTGCTTTCCAGCGTTAAACCATAAGTAGTAGTGTCTTCCAGACAATCAACCGTAAACTTGGAGTGAGTTCCATAATGAAAGGCTTCCAGATCGGTAATCCACCAGTTTTCCATAGCAAACTGTACTATGTGCTCTTTGCCATCAGGAGTAACCCTGGCTGATTTCATTAAACCCTTTACAATAAAAAAATTATACTTTACCGCATCACCCTGATCTATCACAATTTGGTGCTTCTTAAAAGTCCTCAGCTTAAAATGCGACAGCACGAGGGCAAATTCTTCATCCGTAAGTTCGATAATTTCTTCCAGGTGTTTTCTTAGAGTTTCTTTCATCGGTGAGATTGCCTGTTTCTCTGTGGAAACGGTCATGTAGGAGTAAATGTTAGATTTTTCCCGCCCGGCATTGGATATCCATGCTACTTCGAAGACAACAATCATTGCTCAACAGGACCGCTACCATGTTTAACATATTTCAAATAATGTTTCTTGCCTCTTTCCCAATGATAAGTTAACCTTTAAAGACCTGCCTGAAGGCATATATATTTTACATCAACGCTCTTTTGAAACAAGGTTTGTGGTAAAGAAATGATGTCAAATAAGCCTTTTTAAACAAACAGCTGCGGAGCCTTTTTGCAAGGGCTCCGCCTGAAAGTCCGTTGGCTCTACTACAATTCTTTTTCGTACAGATTGCTTACTGATAGTGTCACCTCTTTAATCCCCACCTTCTTAAATCCTTGTTTTTCGTAATAGCCGCACAGCTTGTGGTTTTTGGAGTCCGCATCAAGCCTCAAATATTTACAACCTTCTGCTTTTGCTCTATTTTCAACTTTTTCGAGCACATCCCTTCCCACTCCTTTTCCTCCATACTCCTCTTTTACAACCAGGGAATGAACATATAAAGCTTTATCTTTTTGCTCGCCCCAGTACAACCAATCCTCCTCTAAAATTCTGACCATGCCGATTAATTCGCCTCCGGATTTAACGAAAAAGAATTCGTTATTCCTGATCCCTTCTTCTACCCATTCCACCTTTTCTGCAGGTGGATTTTTCCAGTATTGCCAATGGTCAATATTCATACTGGCAATCTTTTCAGCGGCCTCCTTAAATAAGTTCAGCACAGTGTGCTTGTCGTCAGTCTTTATGGGAATAAAGTCAATAGTCATGAGATGATGGATTTAAAACTATTTTTTAAAGACCCTAATTTATTCCAACTAATGAATATCCTCACACGAAGTGACCGATAAATTATCCACCTTAAACTCAAGGCTTGTTTGATATATCTCATATACTTCAGCATCAACAGAAAACGCTGCCATCCTTAGTTTTATCACTTCTGCGCCGCCTTAAGCATTAAATTTACCCCTGGCCTGGACTTGTTTAAAATGACTATATCGCTGGCATCACCCAGTATTTCATCTACTATACCGAAGTTTTTGGCCTCCTGGGCATTTAAGTATTTGTCACGAATGAAAAAATCTTCGATCTCCTGCCACGTATGGCCGGTGTGTTTGCCCATTAGATGAAATATTTGCGTTTGGAGACGCTCTTGCTCCTGGGTGGCGATCCGGACATCCTCCGTATAGCCTTTGGCTCCACCTCCCGTGGGGTGCATATGGATCGTGGCATGGGGGAGAGCAAAACGTTTGCCCTTCTCTCCGGCACTTAACAAAAATGTACCCATACTCCCCGTAAAGCCTACAGAATAGGTCGATACTGAAGCCGTCAGCATTTTCATCGTGTCATAAATGGCCAGGCCGGCATATACCTCCCCTCCCGGGCTTTGGATGTACAGGTTGATGGGCTGTTTCGGGTCTACACTGTTCAGGTACAGCAACTGCGCAACTACAATACTCGCAACAGACTGGTTTATAGGGCCTCCCAAAAAAATGATGCGTTCTTTCAGCAAAAGGCTGTAAATGTCATAGGCACGGTCTCCTCTGCCGGAGTTGTCTATTACCATAGGTATTACGTTAGCTTCTATCATGAGTATTATCTTGGTTTAAACAGTTGATAAATTTTTCTCCGGAAGTTCAGCTTATCCGGCTGGCTGAAAATTTTCTTGTGTAGGGCTTCTAATTCTTCTTTCAATTTCTCCCGGTGATACATCTTAATCAGCCGGTATGTTTTTTTCTGAAAATAAAGGTCCCTTTTTAGCGCAGCGTCTACAGCAATCCTGGCCTCAAATAAGAGACTGTCGGCAGGTGAAAGCCTCCCGTTAAGGTATTCTTCTATCCACCTTGTATTATTCCGCGAAGTCATCGTAGGTCATTGATTTGGTTTTTACAGTATTCCTCACTTTTTCGAGGCATTTATATTTTTGCACACTGACCGAATGTTCGTGTGAATAGCCTAATTGCCCGGCAATCTCTTTTATGGACATTTCCTGAAAGTAAAAAGCACGCAATAAATCCAGGCACCGCTTCCCCGCTATCTTTAAAAAGTTAAGCAACCGGCTGCTGCTTGCAGTTAGGAAGTAATCATCAGGGATCTTAAACTCGTTCTCCATATTGCTTAATGACGTATTGTGCACGTCTTTCCGGTATTTTCTTATCCACAAGTGTTTTGCAATGCCTACAATATAGGCCTGGTCAGATTTGATGACACCTACAGGGTCATGAGTAATTTTTTCCATGTAAATCACCAGGGCATCATGAAAAATGTCTTTGGCATCTTCAAATGAACCCCCGGCTGAGCTGATAAATTTTGCCACAACAGGAAAAACCCGCTCATATATTTCAGCCATTTCGTCATTGCCGGCTATTGTCTCAATTACATCATCTGCTTTTTCAAGTACTTCCATGAGAATGTTGCTTTTTATTATAAGTGCATTTTGCTTCCGAAATATCACCCGGAAGCAGGCTCAAAATAGACATCGACGATAGTACCAGATAACAAATCCAATCGCTGTCACGAACAACGCAACTAATCCATGTGTCATCGGTTTACATTCATCAGGATGACAGGGATAAAAATTGGATGATCCTAAAACATTAACGGACCTAAAACAAAGCTGAATAAAATTAGAAGAACAGCTTTCCATTCCCACATAATTCCGAAAAAAAGCAAGCACAAAAACCCATGCTACTCAGGGCTCAATGTTTTTTCCAACCAGCTCTAATGATTTCTTATGCTTCCTCCCCCATTTTTCGAGTTCACGAATTATTGGTTTTAGCTCATATCCAACTGAGGTTAATTCATATTCGACCCGAGGGGGCACTTCTGCATGTACAGTCCGTTTTACGATCCGGTCTTTTTCTAATTTTCGTAATTGTAAGGCCAACATTCTTTCTGTAATATTTGGCAGACATTTCTTTAATTCTCCATACCGGAGCTTCCCATTGATTAAATAGCAGCAGATAGCCAGTGTCCATTGTCCTCCTATAATGTTTGAAGCATAGACTTCTAAGCAGTCGTTCTCCAAGGCCTGTTTGTTCGCAAAATTTGTAGATGTTTCCTTTATTTTCGTCATTAACTTACATTTTTTATAGTACCATACAATAGGTTGTCAGCTTAGAGGTTTAACGTATTACCCATTACTTTTGGATTCAATAATTTTAGTTATAAGCACATTATGAAAACATTAGTAATTGTAATTCATCCGAATATTCAAGATTCAGTTATCAATAAAAGGTGGATTGATGAGTTGAACAAATACCCGGGAAAATATGATATTCATCAACTGCATGAGGTTTACCCTGAGGAAAAGATTGATGTGCAGGCAGAGCAGAGGCTGATAGAGCAATACAGTAAAATTGTATTTCAGTTTCCCTTTTATTGGTTCAATTGCCCTCCGTTTTTCAAAAAATGGCTGGATGAGGTGCTGGCCTATGGCTGGGCTTATGGCAGCAAAAGCGGGTATAAGGTTGCCGGAAAGAAAATTGCCCTGGCACTATCCGTTGGCATAGATGAGCACGAGTATAGCACCACCGGCAAATACAAATATACAATGGAGCAGTTGACCACACCATTTGAACTTACTTTTGAATACATAAAAGCTGATTATCAACCGTTATTTGCTTATTATGGCATTGAATTAAATGCATCAAGCGAATGGGTTGAAAAAAGCGTTCCGCTGTATATTGATTTTTTAGAATCCCTGTAGTGAGCATATAGCCTTGCTCCAAACCCAATGAGTGGAGAGAAATAGTAAAGAGATTCCTCATGTACCCTACAATTCCCCGTCATCCTGAATTTTCTTTTTTGTGCGCTTGAAAATTACTACCGGACTTCAAAGAAAATATTCAGGATCTCCGGGATCGGGAAGTGCCTGAACCATGGACTGCGCATTTAATCAGGGTTGGAGATAAGGGAGATCTAAGGTACTGATGGTAAGATAAATCACGGTGATACAGGCCTTTCTTTAATGTCCAATACGAGTAATATCAGAGTAAAACATTTGTCAGTTTTGATTTCATAATCACAAAACCTGAACGAACATTATATTTCATAAAATTCCTTCAGTACGATATTCTTGTCTTTGCCTAGCCGTTTTAATTCACTCAATATATAATACCTATGCATAAACCCGCAAAGAACCACAATTCGTTTGCCTTGATTTTGCTTAGAAACGGCCATTATATTTTTAGCCATGGTCTGGTTTCTTAAGTCCCAAAAGTCACCAGCCAGCCGATAGCCATCACGATAGCTTATATCCTGGCCGTCAGGTTTAGTGTGAAAGGTGGTGGCAAATTCATCTCTTTTATCAGTGACCTGTCGCAACATCTGGTATTGATAGTATTGACGCTTTGCACAAATGCTATCCGTGGCAGGGTTATTAAAGTTTTCTGGTGACTTGGAAGCTAACACGATCAAAGGCTCTATAAGTGCCTGATATTTATTCACTATTGCTGCTTCATCAGTAGAAAGTAAATTTACCTTATTGAGGCTATCCAGTAATTTAGTGGTGAGGCCATCTGTAGGTCGCGATCCTATATTGATCCTATATTCATTGCGGCCTTCAAATTCATATGGGCGCAATTGAGTGTCAGGATATTTTTCGACATACATGGCAGAGGCTTGCGTTTCGTTACTGTTGAGGTCAACATTTATATATTTAAAATCAGGAGTGAAAGCTGAAGAGTCCAATTCTCTCAGTATAAGGTCGGGCTTCACATCTTCCAGTATGCCGAAAAGGATATCCGGATTAAAATTAGGCTCTGGTTGATGTAGGGTACCAATAACAATGATTTCAGTAGGCTTTTCTGTTTGGCATGAGAGCATTGCGGTGGCAACAAACAGGGCTATTAATATTCTATTCATGTTAGTATTTAGTCACTAAATTTATTCACAGCCTGTAAGGTAATTTTTTCTTTACGTTAATGAAAGAGAAAATTAGCAGCTATAAGCCCTGATTTTAAGGCCTTGAATCCTAAGGGGAAGAACCCTTAGAGGTGGTAAAGAATCTAAAGGCTTCAGGTTATAATAATTTATTTCTGATATTCAATTTTATTAATACGCCATACAAACTTAGCTGCCGGTGTTTGCACTATAGCCTCATCTCCTACCTCTTTATTTAGCAGTGCCTGCGCCATGGGAGAGTCCATTGAAATGCAATCTTTAGCGCCTATAAGTTCTTCGTAGCCCACAATGCGCAAACGCTTTTTCATGCCCTTATCATTTTCAATTTCTACCCAGGCCCCAAACATCACTTTGCCTTCCTGGTGAGGATGATAGTGTACCACTTTAAAATTATCGATGCATTTGCGCAGATACAGAACGCGCCTGTCGATTTCGCGTAGTCTTTTTTTATTATAATGGTAATCCGCATTTTCAGACCGATCACCAAGGCTGGCTGCCCATGAAACTTTTTTTGTAGTTTCCGGTCGCTCTACTCGCCAAAGATGATCTAACTCCTCCTTTAGCTTTTCTAATCCTTCAGGGGTTATCAGCATTGATCTCTTCATAGTCCGCTAAGCTTTTACATTGCGATGCAAGAGAAATGAAAATCATCCAATTATCCAAGATTTATAAAGAGTTGTGAGGGCCATTCTTATCACCGGCCTATAGATATAAAAAGAAAAAGCAGCTCAAAGGCTGCTTTTACGTTGCTGTAGAGGGAGGATTCGAACCTCCACGGAGCGGTTAGTACTCAAAGTGTTATTGGATACTTTACAGAATTTATCCCGTGACCTCCACCCCCGAGACCGGAGGGCATGTCTGCCAGTTTCATCACCCTACATTATATTCGATCGTTATCGATAGTTCAAAGGTAGCCAAACGATCATTTAATTCAAATTTTCATAAAGTTATGAGCAAATATTTATCTATTTTTTAGTATTTGTGTATTATCATTATTTAATTTATAATATTGACATACTTATCAGGCGTGTTTTTGTGAAATTAATAATGCGGGTATAGGTCTGGCGGTTTAGAGCCGTGTGAGTAAGTAGATTTCTTCATCCTGGTCAGTGTCATACGGACCATTATTCGCTGCATCTTCACCTGAACAGGCTTAAGCAGACAATCTGCTCATACATTTCTACGCTCAAAGCACGCTTATGCCCAAATAAGTCCTATATTAGCCGTGTTTATGCAAACTGAATCTACAGACATTGTGTTCTGGTATAAAACATCTGGAGAATATAATGGATAATAAACGCATCATAGAAGACCTCCTGAAATCGCACGGGTTAAAGAAAACACCTATCAGATTAGAGATGTTGCAGTTGTTTTTCAAATATGATTTTGCATTGTCGGCAAGTGACCTTGACACCCTCATGAAGTCTGGACATGACCGGGTAACGGTGTACAGGGCCTTGGCATCATTTGAAGAACACGGGATCCTGCACAAGGCGTCGGAAGACGTACAGGGCATTAAGTATGCTATGTGTAGCAGTGGTTGTCCTGATGAGGTTCACACAGATATGCATGCTCACTTCACCTGCGACGAATGCCATCACACCTACTGTCTCGAGGATGTAAAAGTCCCGGAGATAAAAGTCTCTAATAACTATGCTATCGACAGGGTCAATTACACCCTTAAGGGCACTTGCAAACAATGTAAATCCTGATCTATGGCCGAAAACTGGAGTGGGCATTACAAGCACCTCAACGAAAAGACACCTCCAGCCGCTATGCTGTCTCGCGCACTGGCCGCCTTTCAACATGAACATGCAGACCATGGCGATAAACTATCGCTGGACCTCGGGTGTGGCAATGGCATAGATACCCTGGCCATGCTACAAGACCACTGGCATGTTACGGCCATAGACCGTGAGCGCCTCGCTTTGGAAGCTGTGGAAAGGCTTGCCGAACCGGAATTAAGGGAGCGCCTGGAAACCCGGTGTATCGACTTTGCCAAACTAGATGCCCTTCCTGTATATAAACTGGTTAATGCCACTTTTAGCCTCCCGTTTTGTCCGCCTGCCCGATTCTACCATTTGTGGAATGTTATCTGCAATGCTATTTCACCAGGAGGCAGGTTCAGCGGCCAGTTTTTTGGTGTGCGGGATTCCTGGAGTACTAATCCTGAAATGACTTTTCACACCCGGAAAGAGGTGGAAAAGCTTTTTACAGGATTTGAAACAGAGCACCTTGAAGAAGTGGAAAAAGAGGGTAAGTTAATTTCAGGACAACCCAAATACTGGCATGTTTTTCATGTAGTAGCCAGAAAAATATAAGCTTACCCTGCGCTTAATCCGGCCTGAGGGCTTAGCTTTTTCAACTCCCTTCGTAAAAGCAACTGCACAACTATGGCATAGGCCATGTTTTCAATGGCCAGTGCATAATAAATACCATCAAGCCCAACCATAACAGACAACAGCAGAACCAATGGTACAAATAAAATAAGCTGGCGAGCTACGGGTATGGTGGTAGCCAACTTGCCCTTACCGGTAGCCTGAAAAAATATAATTCCGGTAGACGCTACAGGAAGCCATGGCATAGCCAGAAATATAAGCCGAAGATTATTCAATTCGCCCTGACTTAACATCTCTCCGGGGATCATAAGTGAAACCACCGACTCGGGGAATATGATGATTGGCATAAGCAGCAAGAGTATGAGGCCAATGGCACCCAGTCGAAACGTCTTTATAGCATCCATACAACGCTGCCACTTATCTGCACCATAGTTAATACCGACTACCGGCTGCAAAGGCTGCAATAGCCCCATAGCAGGCACCGAAACAAAAGAAAACAGCCTGAATGCCGCACTGAAAAATGCGATATCATGGTTACTGCCATACGCAGCTACAAGCCTGAACAGGAAAAACTGTCTCACCACATTGGACAATTGCATAGACAGGGATGAAGTGCCTACACTGATCACATCTTTGATAATGTCCCGTTCAATACGAACTCTGAAACGACCGGTACTGAATGATGATCTCCCCCTGACAAAGTACCATGAAGTAAGCAGGCTATAAACAGCCATACTGAGCACGCTGCCCCAGGCAGCCCCTGCCACACCCATAGAAAAACCAGTAATGAACAGTGGCGTGGCCATCAGGTTAAGTACTACGCTTATCATGGTGTAGTTCATGGCTTCCTTTACCTTACCTTCCGCACGGATCAGTCCATTGGCTGACAGCCCGTAGATACTAAAGAAAATACCGCATGTATAGGCCCAAAAGTATTCCTTGCCTGCCTCCAGTACTTCTCCTTCCCCTCCCATCAACGCCACTAATCCATCAGTGAACAACAGTCCGGCTGCCATTAATATCCCTGAAAAAAGGAGGGAAAGCGCCAACAGGTTGGGAATTACTTTACGTTGCACTTTGATGTTGCCTGCTCCTATGGCGCGGCTCAATACAGAGCCTGAGCCTGTCGCAATAAACCCGGTAGCGGCTGAAATGATAAGTGTAAGCGGAAATAAAAGACTAACACCTGCAAAAGCATCCGCCCCGACCAGGTTCCCCATATAAACCGAGTCTATTAATGAATTGACCGAGATCATGAGCATCCCCAGAATACCGGGAGGTGAAAGTCTCAGTGCAATCTTCCATAGGTTATCATTTAGCAGGTCAGGTCGGTTGGTCATTTAAAACTGCTTTAAGAAAGTGACTTTACCGATTACCTGTTGCTCTGCGAAGGGTTGTTCAAGCCCCTGAATACGCGTATCGTTAAATACCAGGTATATGAACGATAATGGCCTGTACTCCCAGCTCCCCCGGATGTTCCACCTGCCTTGCTCATCGAACGAATTGTACTGGTAAAATGCCGAAAGTTGTACTCTTGGGTTGAGGGCAAACCGTGCTCCAAGAGTAGTGAGATGAGTCTCCAGGTTCTCTTTTTGCTCACCCAGATCGTTCAACTTATTGTATTCGTAGTCAGCAGTAAATGCCATATGAGGTATGGGAGCAAACCTAACTCCACCATTGGTGGTGATCTTCTTTCCGTTATAAAAATCACCCCAGCTAAACGATCCGGATACGGACAGCTTTCTCGACTGGTCAGAGTTGTATTTTACCTGGTGGTTGGTATAGTAATACTCATCGTGGGCTATGGATATCCCCAGCGGGGCAAAATCAAAATTTATATTCTGCCAGGTGGGATAGATCGCATATTCAAAGAAACTGCCATTAGTAAAAATGATGTAAATGGGGAACAGGTAGATGTTTGCCTGTTGAAAATTTCCGGGATCACTGGCATCGTGATAGTAATTAAAAAAGGCTCCGGGATCAAAACGGCGTATCCACGGAACATTCTTCGGCCTCCATATAAAGTAGCCCCCCGGGTTATGCCTGATCACATTGTTTTGGTAAACGAAACCCATGTCGGGATTATAGTCTTCGGTCACAAAGTTGGTAAGCCAGCCCAGGTAGAATTTATTGGCAGAATAGCTGGCAAACAATTTACCGGCCAGGCCAAGGGTATCACTGGAGTTGTCCCTCGAGCCGGAGAGCATGTAGGTAACGGTCAGCTCATTTTTGGGTCTTATCAGACCGTCAACTGTCAGGGTGGTGTTGTTGCTCTGGCTCACACCTAATTCATCGGAGTGCTCGTCCTGCCGATGAGTGACCATAATTCCAATATTGTTTTCCTGTCCGTAATTCTGCAGGTACCTGGCAGCGCCAAAGCTGGCCGCCGGGGAGTTGCCTGTTTGTGCCTGGTGAATGTATAACCCGGCTATGGACCGTTGGTCGTCTCGCATAGTGTATCTTACACCTGCATCGATTCTGGCAGGTTCGGCATTAAAATTACCCTGTAAGCCTATGGTACGGCTAAAAAATGGTTTAATGGACGGGTCTCCCGCCCCTGCCCATATACCGGAATTCTCCAGGAAAAACTGTCTTCTTTCAGGGAAAAATATATTAAACCTCTCCAGGTTGTTTACCGCCCTGTCCACATCGGCCTGGGCAAAATCGGTGTTAAAAGTCAGGTCCAGTACCGATCGCGGATTGATGGCCCATTTCACATCGCCTCCCAGTTTTACATCACTATCAGAAGTGTTTTGTCCTGCAGCTTCTCTTTCGTCATATTGATATAAAAAATAAGGTTCCACCCGAATGTTAGCACTTGGCTCAGGCACCTTAAGTCCTTTTAAACTGGCTGCATAGGTCATCCGATAGGGAGAAAACGACTGTGGTATAGCTGGAAAAACCGTATGTTCATAATCCCTGCGGGCCAGCCTCGTGAAGGTGAGACCCCAGGTAACAGAGTCGGTCTGGCCGGGCCGCTCGTAGCGTATGGACTTAAAGGGAATGGCAAATTCGGCGTAGTACCCCGAATCTGTCTGGTGCGTCCTCACAGACCAGAGGGCATTCCAGTCATTATCAGTATTGTTGTCATTAAAATTCTGGAGGTCGCGCTGGTTCCCGTATGGCGTGGTCTGAAATGACACGCAGTACTGTTTCAGGTTTTGAGGGTCGAGCTGAATGCCGAAATTGTCGTTTTCCTGCCAGTCAAAGTCCCTTCTCAGGTCCTGTACACGGATACCTTTCTTACCGAGGGAATCTGCGCAGAATACCCCCAGATACAAATGCTTTTGATCATAGAGCAGGCGTACGTTAGTCCGGTGCTTAAACTCACCTCCCTGCCTGGGCTCAATCTTAAAAAAATCATTGACGGTCGGAGCATTTTGCCAGTCCGCTTCTGACAATTTTCCATCAATTTTTATGTCAGCATTAGCCGGCACCGCCTCCACTTCGACAGGAGCCAGCGGAGGGGGAAAATTCTGATTGTCCATCTGAGCATGCATTGTAAAGGACAATGCCATCATCATGATCACCAAAAAGGGTAGTTTCATAGTTATTAATGGGTTATAATCGACCAATCTGATTACTGATCAACTTATATGGGATAATTCATTTATTACTTTCAATGCTACCGATCACCGCTACGGTCTCACCTTCATTGACCGGCGGTGTACCCAAAATGATCAGCACCACACCGCTCTGATCAGCGTATATATCCTGAAGACGATTTCCGAAAAAGTCAGTGATATAGCCCAGGTGCATACCTTTGACCACATAATCCCCGCTCGTTTTGGCAGCGTAGAATATACCCTTGTGATCGCTGCTCAGGTATGACCTTTTTTTAATTACTGCAATAGACGGTGTGACCAGCGGCTGACCTTCCAGCATTTTGAGCTGTTTAAGCAGGCTTTGCACACCTTTTACAACTTGCCCGACCTGTTGCTCTTCTGACCTACCCAGCCCGCCACACTCTATGTCCATAGCCGGGATACCGGCCTTAAAAGCTTCGGCGGAGCAATAGGTACTTGGCCTGGCTGTTTTTCCGGTAACATTGAAAACCACTATATGGTCAAAGCCCATATTAGTCGCCATTAACCTGCCTTTTTCCGAGATTTCCGGCATATCATCGCTGTGGTAGTAGGCCGTATATGGCATAAGGTCTTCAGGGGCGTCACCCGCATGCATATCGAGAAAGTAGTCACATTTACTGATTACTTCCCGCGAGATGAAGTCCGCAATGCGTTCGGTAATGGTACCTTTTGCATTTCCCGGAAATGACCTGTTCAGGTTTTTGCCATCTGCCGGGTTCAAAAAAGGAGTCCTCCCCAGAAAGGCACCCGTATTGGCTACCTGCACCAGTATTACTGTTCCCGAAAGTTGGCCGGGATCGATTTTATGTGTCAATTGCTGACCTGCCAGTATAGGCGGGTATTCGTACCCGTGCACCCCTGCCGTAATACCTAAAACAGGCCCTTCACTTGCGCCATGAAAGATAGTTACCGGAATGGTAGCCTTGTTTTTCCCGTCAGAAAGCTCTACCAATTCGTGCGTTTTTGTGCCCGGTTTTAATGCTTTTCCATAGAAGGTAAAGGGACTTTGAGCGGCCACCTCTCCTACGGCAATAGCAATACCTGCTATCCAAAGGACATATTTTCTCATATCAGGCTCTTCTTTTTAATGGTCACCAGCCCGGCCAGAGCAAACAGGATGGTCAAAAGTGCAATTTGAAAAATGATGCCGGTAGCAACCGTGTACCGGTCAATGCTTTTTTCCATATGGAATGCCGGTAACTTCGAGTAGTCCTCGCGGTGGATGCGCTGGTCCCAAAACAGCTTTTGAAAATAGAAGTCTGTGATTTTCTCATGGAACATGCCGAGAGCATCCTGAAAGCGTAAAAAAGTGTTCAGATCGGTATGTACGATATGAGTGAACACATCCTGCATACTTACCGCAGGGTTAACCCAGTGGAAACGATTGGCCAGTATATTCCTCTTCCTTACCTGCTCGTTGTATCGGTCCACCTCATGCTGGCTTTCAATATCTTTTAAAGAGGTATAGGCTGCATAAGCTTTGGCGAGCCTGTTGTTGTCGATCAGGCTATCACTTCCCGCCAATTCAGGTTTATGGGCCAGAAATTCCAGGATAACCTCTTTTGTTTCCTGCTCATCATTCTCATTTTCCAGACCGGTACGGCGCGTAAGCCCTGCCAGTTCAGTACTACTCAGCGGGTACCTCGTGGTAACTACAATATTAAGTACCGAAGGAATAACGATAAGGAAAAATAACCAGCAGCCAGCAGCTGTTATAGCGTTAAAAGGTGAGTTTCTGCGGTAGCTAACGATCAGAAATAACAAACTAAACCAAAACGCATTATAAATAACCACACCTAAGATCCATAACAGTGCCGGCAACTGGTTTTCTTCTTTAAGCACACTACCTGACGTGAACAGCCCGATCAGGGACATTAACAGGGCCAATCCGGTAATCAGGGTAAAATAAAACAGCAGGCGTACTATAACTATTCTGCTGATGCTGATTGACTGGATATACAAAAGAGGAAGTGTGCCATTCTCCTTTTCTCCTGAATACAGGTTATAACAAAAGGCAATGATCAATAACGGAAATAAATAAACAATGACGAATGAAAGATCGAAGTTACCGGCCAGCAGATTGACCGGGTTTGCAAGCTCGTTTTCAAACAATTGATAATGCAGGCTCATCCCTGTAAGCCTGTAGTAATAGCGAAAAAGATCTCGCTGCCCGATAGCCAAAGCGGCATAGTCGTGTGGTGGCAAAATAGCATGGTAGCCATGTCTGTACCAGGCAAAGGCAGGCTTGGAAGCTATGTCGTGGTTTTGCTCCTCCTGCATAGTCTCCGGCTCACCTTTAAAGCTGGCCAGATAGGTACCAAATTCACTTTGCTCCAGCTCCATGACCTCCTTAATGACCTCACGCTGGGCATTGATCTCTGTTTGCCCGTAGTAGATGGCATATACACCAAACAGGAAGGTGACACCGACCATAAGTAACTGGAACCTGTTTCGAATGAATGAGACCCATTCGTAGCGGATCAACGTTTTGATAGCCTTATCCATGTATTGGTTTACTTTTTCGGTTTGAATAGTGAAGCAGGAGGATAACGAAAGTGGTCCATCCTACTATGGAGATCATCTCCAGCTTATAGTGTTGTAATATTTCAAAAGCAGAAGGAGTGATATAGCTGAAATCTTCAATTTCATCCCAAAGCTCCCGGGTGGCTTTGTACTCATAAAATTCACCGTACCGCGAGTTTTGGGCCATATCGTTGTTCATCTTACGCACAAGTTCCCTGCGGTAGGCCTCCACTTTGTCTTCAAAATCTATAGCAGTGTACAGGTCGGTGGCCGACAATGCCATGGAGAGGTGCTGTATGGCCAGGTATGGATTGAATATACTGGCTATACTGCCCATATTGTTTTGCCTGTGAAAGATATTTCTGAGCTTGTCCCAATGGATATCATACACCATGTTACCGTACTCCTCTCCGGCCTGCATGCTCACTCCTTCGAAGTTGAATGGCAATTGATGCAAAGAATCTACGTCATACCTGGTGAGATACTCCTTTTCAAGCCTGGCACGCCTCACCGAGCCGGGTGTCTCCCCGTCAATACCCTCACGAATATCTTTTTGAATGGCCTCTTTAAAAGCCCGCATGGAAGGTAATGTATAAAAGCTCTCACTCAGGTTAGCCACGGCCTTTGGCGTAAGGATGACCAGAAATATCCAGCAAGCCAGCAGGGTAAGTAGAGCATTTCTACCCGTGGCCGACCTGAGGGATACCCATACCGACAGTGAAAGAAAAATAAAAATGTAGAGCGAATAAATCAATACGAGCAATACCGTTCTTACCGATACATCGGGCACGACTGCTGAGGATAAACTCAAACTGGATAGCACGAACATGCCAGCTATGTAAGGCGCGAGAATAACTATAAGCAATATGCAGTAGGCCAGCACCTTACCCCATGTAATAGATGCATAAGAGGCACCCTGACTGAGTAGTAGCTTGAGGGTGCCTGTTTCTTTTTCTTTGGTGTAAGATGAGAATGCCAGAAAGATGATCAGCAATGGCAGCAGTACATAGAGTACGAGGGCTGCACTAAGCTCGCCAAAGCGGATCATACTGCTGTAGTCCTGAGCCGGACGAAACATAAATTCATGCTGGTAGTGTGCCTCCAGGTAAATAGACGTGCCGGTATAAGTATCCAGGCCAAAATCAAAAACACTGAGGATAGTTTTCGGTTTGAACACAAAAGTACCGTAGTGCGCGGCTATGTGGGGATGCTTATCCCCCTGCCCGAGCCATTCCGTTCGTTTTTCTTCCTGTTTTTCAGTTATTATCCTGCTTTGCTGGCGGTACGACACGTAGCCACCATACAGGGCTACGCCGAGTAGCAGCAAAATGATGATCCCGAGGGAAACTACCAGCCGCTCACGCAGGGCAATTTTTATTTCTTTTCTGGCTATGGAAAGTAAATTTCGCATGGTCTGTTAGTGCATATGTTTGAGGTAGAGCTTTTCAAGATCATGAAAGCTCACATCTTCCGATTTAAAATCCTCTATCAATATCCCTTGCTTCATAATACCAATGTGTGTCCCGGTATCTTTCGCACGGAAAAGGTCATGGGTAGCCATTAATGTGGCCACTCCTTTCTCCTTCATGTCCAGCAACAGCTCTGAAAATTCGTTACTGGCTTTCGGGTCAAGTCCTGATGTGGGTTCATCGAGCAAGAGCACCCTGGCACCCCTGGCCCTGGCTAACGCTATACCCACCTTCTGGCGCATACCTTTAGAGTAACTGCTTACCCGGCGGTGGATAAAATCAGGCTGCAAACCGGACTGCTTCAAAAGTTCCTCCAGCTGCTCTTTGTCATAATGCTTTTTGCCCAGGCCGCAGAAAAAATCCAGATTCTCCAGACCAGTCAGATTGGAGTAGAGCATCAGGTTTTCGGGTATGTACGAAAGCAACTGTCTCGTTTCCTTCGGGTGCTTGGTTACATCCATAGCATTGATGGTGGCCTGCCCGGCATCAGGCTCTATAAAATTCAGGAACAGATTAATCGTGGTGGATTTCCCTGCTCCGTTGGCTCCCAAAAGGCAAAAGATATCACCGCTCTTAATACTGAGGTCCAGCCCGTTAAGCGCGGTAAAGTCGCCATAGTTTTTTGTGAGGTTTGTAGCTTCGAGCATCTCAGTTCAATTTTTGCAACCCTGTGATATAGCCTCCTGTTGAGGTAAATAATTTGGTGGCACTGTCTGATGACAAGCCATACCGGTAAATCGCATTTTCATCGTTGGTAGCAATAGAAAAGAGTACGCTCTGGCCGCTCTCCTCATGCATGATCATACTGCGTGACCCATAGGTTACAGGCAATCCCGATACAGCACCCTCGCCGGCCTTACCTTCAAGATCTATTTTGTAGTATCTGAATTGTGGCTGGCCGATGGCATATTCCCAGAAGTCACTCTCGTCTTCTACCCTGGCAGTAAAGGACTGGCCGGAGGAAGTACGGTAGATACCTATGCAAATGTTGCCTGTTGCCTCCTCAAGGTTGAAGAAGTAATCCTGATCAAAAGTGGTCTCTCCGTTGTTGATCCTTAAAACACCACTGGGGCTACTACCTCCCGCATTGGTAGTGCCCAGGGCCTGTACATAAATATCTCCGTTGGAAGTTTTCACCATACCCGAATTGGGACTTTGGCCTCCAAATACCATCCCCGTTCTGCCATCGGCTATTATTTTTTCTACCTGGTTGGTCGACAGGTCAATCACCGCCACATAGGCCGAATCGTTGACAGGTACAAAGTTGTTTTCATAGTGCACACCCATAAATAGCTTATTGTCCCGCTCCAGCATATCCAGGTAGTAAGTACGCGTTGCTTCCGGCACCCTGCCTGTAACCGCACTAAGGGATATTTCATCTTCTATGCGCATAGTGGCAGGGTTGAAAATGATCAGTTTGGAAATACCTCCTGACACAGTCCCGTAGGCTACAGTTTCACTCACAAAATGTAACGTAGAAAAGGTATTGGCTCCGGGCACCACTATCCTTTCTTCCTCTTCCGGAAGGCCTTCGCTGTTGAAAGTGTACTTTACGAGGTTGGCCGGAGCGCCAAAAGGTGTTGCAAACAGGTGGTTCCCATAAGCTACAGTGCTCGCACTTCCGGTAAGTTCAATTGCATTGCTGTTGTCAACCGTCGAAAGGTTAAGGCCTTCAATGCCCTGAATATAGGTAGTTACATCTGGCCATGCGCCGCTGACTGTGGAAACAGCATAATTTACCTCCGTATCAGGTGTGGCAGCAGGGCCATCGTCATCAGAACAAGCCACACATGCGAGAGCCGATAGAAAAAAGAAGGCTGCCCTGTGATGCCATAGATTAAAAAAGTGATTTTTCATTTGTTGTTTTGGTTAGTGTTTATAAAAGTTCTTAGTGTGAGATAAAAAGCTCTTCCCGGCCGCTGTACGCTAAAATTGTCGTAGGCTTTGCGATCAAAAAGATTTGTGAACTCCAATGCCACGGATAATTTGTTTTCGGGCAGGCTATAGGATACCCCCGCGTTTTGTATAAACTGCTCTGGAACAATGTTCTTCAGCTCCTTTCGCCCATCCACTGCCCAGAACAGGTAAAAATCATGCACATAACCTGCCGACCACCATGCGGAAAAGCTGTTTTTACTGCCCAAAATATTCTCTTTGGTGAAGCGTACTTCTCCATTGCCAAACAGGTAAGGAATGTTGGGGAGCCTGGCATCGAAATAGCGGTTATCAACCGACCCTGTAACTTCCCTGGATGACCTGTTTCGAATATCCTGATAAGTAGCATTGGCCTTTACGGACAGGAAGGTAAAAGGCCTGTACTGCACTTCTGCCTCTACTCCCTTAACCATAGCTTTAAGCAGGTTTTGGTACTGAGCAAAGAACTGGGAAGTCCTGAGCCAAATAATGTTATCGGTAAGCCGGTAGAAGCCGTTCAGCTCTGCGGTGAGCTTGCCGGAGGTAAACTGCACGCCTGCATTGGCATTATGGCTTTGCTCGGGTTGCAACGATGGGTTGGGCTTTACCATGGTAAAATCACCAAAAAGTTCAAACTCATCCGGTAGCCGTGTAGCGTATTCATATGAGGCTTTGGCCAGGATCTGACTGGTGAAATTGTATTTTATGGATTGGGAAAAACCAAAGTTTGATATGGACTGACTGTGAGGCAAAAACTCCATATTCTGAATGGAATACCCCTCTGCGTTGAAAGCAAAGTGTTTCACTGCTGTGTAGCTGGTTAGCCCGTTAGCAAAAACATGCTCATAAGCCAGCCCCACAACATTCCTGACCAGCTCGGTTGGGTTGCTGTAGTAGTCTTCTCCGTAGAAACCGGCAGCTATCGGGTCTTCCCCCACGCGCCTGAACCACGAAGAAAGCATGTTGAGTGTAAAGCTGCCCTTGCTCCATGGGTTAAAGGTAATATTAAGTCTGCTGACGGCATTTTTAGAAGTCAGGTCCAGCAAATTCCCGGAAGTAGATATTTCCCCGCCATCAGTGCGTCTGTGGTTTGCCTCCCCATCCCAGGTGTAGGCATTCAGGGTGGTATCCTGAAAATAACCTGATGTGAAATTGGCCCCTCCGTACCATTTGAGACCAGTTCGCGGCAATATAGACTGCTTTTCATACTCCAGGGAAACTCCGGTGGTTGACTCTTCATAAATAGCCTCTCCATAGGGTTGAGACATGATGGCATTGTGTTGAATATTATCATCCAGCCCGGAATACCTCATGCTGAGCACCAGCCGGTCAGCATAGCTTTTATTGTAAACCCCTGCATTCAGGTTGACCAGATAGTTAGTAAACTTGTCGTGAAAACGCCTTACCCGGGCAGGCTGCGGATTACCGCTGGCATCCGGGATCTCCACATCGATCTTATAGTCATTGTCCGAATGGTTGTAAAATGACGAAATACCTAAAAAGGCTTGTTTATCAGTGTTTACCCATTGGCCGTTGAAATTGACTTTATGGGTATTAAATGAGCCGACCGAGTATGAGGCATCCAGATAGCTGATATACTCTTTTCTTGAAATGATGTTGATACCCCCGCCAAGGGCATCGGCTCCGAGATCAACCGGCACTACACCCTTATACACCTCAATCCTCTTCATCATATTGACCGGCAAAGCATTCAGCCCAAAACCTGAGCCGAAGTATGACAGAGGTATGCCGTCAAGGAAAAATTTCACCTGCTTACCGGACATACCATTGATATAAACCTGCGCGTCACTTCCAAAGCCACCGGTCTGGCGCACATTTACGCCCGAGATCTGCTTGATGACATCGCTGGTATTGATATTTTTCGAATAGAAATCCCGCGTATCCAGAACTGCAACGCTGGCTACGCTTTCCTGTAGCTCCTGCCCTTCTGTTTTTCCGGTTACAGTCACTTCATTAAGCTCCGTAACCTGCCCTACCAGAGTTATTTTAATGTTCAGGTCATGCCGGGTGCTGTTTATCGTGAGGGTTCTTTTTTGAGGTTCAAAACCGATGTAAGAAAGGTTTAGCTCATATACTCCGGGTGCCAGTTCTGCAAACGTAAACTGACCGGCCTCATCGGTTATGGCACTTTTACCGGCAGTGGAAAGCTCGACATACACACCCGGTATGGCATCGCCTTTTTCATCCAGCACTACGCCGGAAATAGTTGCCGCGCGTGCACCGGAAATAGCCGGGCAGGCTATGAATAGAATGATATATGTACAAAATCGAATCATATTTAAATGCAACTATGTTGCAAATATAAAATTAATACACAAACGCAAAACGTTTGCGTTTGAAATATTTATAGAAAATGCCGTAACAGGCCGGGTTTCAGGATGAATGGATCCTTCTCCACTTAATCAAAGGACACCTCGCGGATCAGCCCTTCTGCTGCCATTCCGTCAAGCAACAGTTTTTCCTCATCAGACAGGCTGGTGGTATTGATCAAGCCATTTGCTTTTTCCCACAGCAGTTTGTGTTCTTCTTTGAGTGCATAGGCTTCCTCTGCATCTTTTTTAAATAAATAGACGCTTCCATCTGCTTTGGTTGCCTGCGGTACACTTTGGTTTCTCAGCAAAAAGCCCGATGGACCGGATTGGAGTGGTATGATCTGCCTTTCCTCATTGTAAGCAAGATAATTAACCGGAGCATTCAGTTTAATGGTCGTTTCCTGTAAAGGCAGGATTTCAAAAACCTCAACTTCCGCATGCATTTTGCCCTCGGGCAGCGGGTGGCAACCTATTACTTTTACAGGGGTACGCTCTTCAGAATGGTTAAATACTATGGCTTCCGATGTACTCTCCACGATCCGCTCAAGGGTCACTTTCTCGATAAAAAAGAAATCGTCAGCAGCTGTTTTGGAGTGCCTCACTTCACCCCCGCTATGTACCTCGGATATCAGGGTGTATTTCCCGGCCGGTGCATCCTCAGGTACATGATAGGTGAAATAGTAGTGCCGTCCCGACTGTATATTTTGCAAGATCTCAACCAGCTTTTCCGTTTTATGCTGGCCGCTCAGGTAATCGGCCACGATCATCAATGGCAGGTTTTTATTGAGGTATTTTAACTTCTTTAAATCGCTGTTTTGAGGCTCGACCGGGTCGGGCAGGCCAAGTACGTGCTTTTCAAAAAGTAAGGTTTCCTTCCCTTTTGGATCCCTCACCCCGATCCTTACCAAGGGAAATACATGCACATCTTTCAGATGGGCCGTGTTGAAATTCCAGTGGATGGTAACCGTACTGCCGGGCACGGAGCGCTTGGGAAATATACTCATGGTGTTTTACTTTCTTAATATCTTCAATTGCTCTTTGCTGTATTTGACCGGGTACTCTTCAAACCACTTGGTCACGGTATCTTCACCAAGGTGGTCGTAAGTAACGGAAATCAGCTTTTCAAGCTTTTCCAGGTATGCCTGCCTGACGCTATCGGGATCGGCCAGCATGGATCTCTTTCGATCTTCCTTCTCCTGCTTCCGGGCCGGAACATGGTGGAAGTACTGGTTAAAATGCTTTTGGCTGAACTCATGGTACTCAGGCGTAAACAAGATCATATTGTGCCACATTTCATCGATGATGAGCAGGTCGTCGGGTATAAAAACGCCGGGAATCTGGCTGATATACAAAAACTTTAAGGTTTCCCTCAGTATATCCCGTGCCTCATCTTCAGTAACATCATACATATCAAGAAACCGTGATAGTACGTCTTCATTCTCGTACTCAAGTAGTTCCTCTAGCTGGTTTTTCTGTAAGGTTTCCATAAGGGGTTGAACTAGGTGATAGCAGCAGCATGCATCAAGCACACTGCTGCATGAACATCAAAAATTACAGTGTAGAAGTGCAGTGACCACAGTTGCTGCAATGTGTGCCTCCTACGGCTTTTGTTGCTTTGTCAGCCAATATTCTGGAGATTAAAGCTTCTTTGTTGGTTTTCATAATTTTGAAAATTTTGGTTAATACCTACTCTTTCGAAGGTTTTCGGCTTACCCTTTACTATTGCAACAGTGTTGCATATATAATCATCACACAACTCAAATGCAACATAGTTGCTTTTAAATATTTGGCGATTTTATCCCGTAGATATATTGGGCTAAATAGCTACATCATGGTAAGCAGTTGATTTCTAAAAGGTTGAAGTTTATTCTGATCAATAATTTCTTCAGTTTGATAATATCACTACTGTCAGTACTTCTTGACGGTTAAGCTTTACCAAACTTTCGGAAGTTTAGTAAAGCCGCTGCTTAGTACTGTACGCAGGTATTCTAATCCAATTTGACACGAAAGCTAAAGCTAACTCCAGGCTGATCAACAATTATCTTAAAATCAGAAATAACATAACGAAACAGACCTGAAAAGAATCAAGATTTCTATATTAGCAATAAACCATAACAGTTATGAAGAAACTGACCATAATATTCATTCTCTCTGTGGTATTCGACCTTGCTCAGGCGCAGGAGGTAAGAAAAAATGTAGTGTATTCTGAATTTGCAGGTGCCATGGTGGCCGGAATTGGCCTGGGCTATGAACGATACATACCTGTTTCTCCAAAAATCAATATTACAGGAAGGGCTGGCGGTGGACTCGTGCGATCTTTTACGGAGTTTTCCCCGCATATTGGTGGCAGCATTTTGTATGGCAAGCGATCATCTTTGGAAATTGGGGCCAATGGAATTTTTAATTATGATCCCGAAGTAATGGAAGACTCTGATTCTATTGACCCTGACCACAGCCAGGAGGCCTTTCAGCTATTGATGGGATACCGGTATAAAAATGAGGACAATGGTATTATGTTCCGGGTCTTTTTGGTGCCACCCATCGGAAAATTTGCCAACCTTTTTGGAATACCTTATGCAGGTTTGTCTTGGGGTTATGCGTTTTAAAATCCATCGATTTAAGCACTCTCGAAAGCCTGAAGTTATAACACGTCAGCTTCTTGTGGTTCATAATAAAGAATAATTGCACCTCCGTCAAAGGTCTTGGTTTTTATGAGCTTTAGAGTCATCCTGTCATTCATATTTTCGAATAACGGCATACCTTCCCCAACTACCCTTTCTCCAAATACATATCCTCAACCCAATTTCCCCGGGCATAGCTACCGAAGAGGATGACCATCTCTAAGCCCTTGTAAGCCTGCAATACGTCTGTAAGTAGATATAGCTCTTTTTGTTTCTCTTCGGGCAGGTGTTTTAGTAATTCGCTCACAATACAAGTTTAAAAAAATATTTGGGTATGTGAGTTAATAATTACTATAGTTCTCTTTTCTGTTTTGGAGACTTTGAGCAAGCCCAGGCCATGGGTGATTTCATCAAGGGAGGTTCGTGTCTCAGAATGTTCTGTGGCTGCATCAGAACCGCATAATAGTATTTGAAGTGAGAGATGGGGCAAACGAACACTTTCGCCAGAATGTGTCCTCATTGAAAAATAGTAAGTGTCCTTATAAAGGCATGGCAAGCTTAATTCCTCGGCCATTCAATTCTTTCTTGGGGATCTCTTTATTAGAGTAGGCAATAACGTCCCTCTTAGCTGCTATAATTTTTTTAGCTGCCTCAATAACTTGTTCCTTATTTGACTTTTGAGGTTTCATGATACAAAAATACAAAATTGCGATAAGTTGATCCAGCATTACTACGAAGGTATATACAATACGTGCAATAATAATTATCATAAGACTTTCTTCTGTTTTTTAAGGATTTAGAAACTCTAGTAACAACGCCTTAATTTGTCAAATTCCTCGCAACCCTAAACCCCAAATCATCAATCTTAAAAGAAAAAGGGTGGCTTCTCCTCCGGGTAGTTGCCATCACACTTCTTTCCTGATCGCACCAGCCGCCTCCACGAAATACACGGTATGATCCGTAGACGGTTTCGTCGTAAATGTCTGTACACCATTCCCAAACATTGCCGAGCATATCATAAAGCCCCCATTCGTTAGGTTGCTTTTGCCCTACTTCATGGGTTCGGTCACCGGAGTTCTCTTTCACCCAGGCTATTTCATCCAAAGCTCCATACCTGATTTGTTTAGTTCCTGCCTGACAGGCATACTGCCACTCGGCTTCCGTTGGTAGTCGAAATCCATTGGCTTTTGGGTCAAATTCCACATTTTCCGTTGATAAATTAACTGTGTAGCATTTGGTTTTCCCTGCTAATGCTGATAATCTATTGCAAAAATTTACTGCGTCAATCCAGGCAACGGTCTCCACTGGCAACCTTTCCCCCTTAAATGTTGATGGGTTTTCGCCGGTGATTGTTTCGTATAAATCCTGGGTTATGGGATATTTGGATAGCTCGAAGGTCTCGATTTTGGATAGCCAGACTTCCTTTCTTCTGTCATCTCTCATTTCAACCGTACCGGACGGAATAGTGACAAACAACGCGTCAATTGATTCTTTACCTATGTTTTTGTTTATCGTCTCCACCGCTTTTTATAGCTGCTAACGTTTTACTTTCGCTCACGTTACGCCAATGCTGTCACTACAGTTCTTTTATTTTTTCAATAGCAAAGTTTAGTTGTGCATCCCGGTGGTTCATAAAGTCCTCATAAGTCTGTACGACCTCAAAGTCGGGGATTATTCCATCTCCCGGTTTTTCATCGTGCAATTCCTCCACATCCTGCTCAAGGTCAACAATAGAAAATGTCAAGTTAAGTTTAGAGTTGGGCAGCTTGTAAGTCACGGGGATATGTCCTGTATGGCCGTAATAACCACCCAAAGTCTCCTCTCCTATCACTACAGTATTTTCATCACTCTTGACCATACTCGCAAATAGTGAACCTGCAGAGGCTACAAAAGGGTCAATCATTAAAATCAATTTCCCATTAAAAGCATTTTCCCTGGGTTCCCAAACCTTATTGAAAGATTCGTTTTGATAATACCTGCCGTTTCTGAAGATAGAATGCTCCTCTTTAAGTTCCAGCGGAAGCTCATCAATATCATCATCCGCATAGTGTTCGCGAAATGGAATGTCCTGAAAAATAGTAAATGCTGATTTGTTTTCCCTGAAATTTCTTTGGGTCAGGTATGAATACAGAAGGATATCGTTTGGATCGTTACCACCGCCATTGTCGCGGATATCAACGATTAACTTTTCAACCTTTTGTTTTTTAAGGGTGGTAAAAACCGAATCCAAAAAAAATGCATACTTTTTATGCCCTTCCGAATCCGGGCCTCCCATGCCGAAGGTGTGCACATTTAAAAGGCCGGTATTGATGCTGTCCAGGAAATAAAAGCTGTAGTCTTCATCCATCCTGCTTTCAAAGTCTTTAGAATGCCGCTCTTTATAGTTTTTATAAAAAATGGCATAAGGCACGCTTTCAATTTTTTCTTTCCGCGTTTCTCCACTACCCCTTTCTCTGTATTCGACCGTGAAATAGTCCTGCTCACCGATGGCAAGGTAAATATAGAAAGCGAGCCAATCTGTAGCTATGTTTGCGTATTTGCCGGTTTTGTTAAAGCCGTCCGTACTTGCATACCGGGAAATAAGGGAGGAAAATGCTTCGCCACTGATGCCGTTTACATCAACGATTTCACTTCCATTAGCTATTTGCCCATATTCAAGGTTGGTATACAACTTCCCTTCGATGTACTTGAGCGGAATAGGAAAGAATATTTTTTGCTTATTCAAATGCTTGTCCAAAGAGTCGGGGTAGGTTAATGAATTGTGGCTACTTCCTGTATAATCAATAACGTCCCACAGGATATTGTAAAACTCCCGATATGATAAATTATCTACCAACCTTTGTTTGTTCGCCTCAAACACACTATCTATTTCATTTTCAGAACGATACTTATAAAGTCCGGCGTTTGCTTTCCTGAATATTCCTTCAAACAGTTCATAGTCTTCCAGCATTTTCTGCTTTGAGAGGGAGTCATTTCCGGCTGTTTCAGGTTTTTCACTGGCCAGTTTACAGGAAGCCAGCACCAATAAACCCGACAGCAGGATAAATTTTGCAATGTCTTTCATCATGTAGTTTGGATAGTAGCCAATGGTAAGGGCATAGAGCAGGGTACTGCAATAATTTTGCCTCTGTAGCTATGCCCTATAGCCATTATTGGGTAACGTTTTAATTAGCCTTCCAAGTTATTTATTTCATTAAACATCCAGCAGCTATACCCAAAGATTTTTTCCTACCTTCTTCCAACTGATCGTTTACAATTTCATATAGGACAAGCTGCAGTTTCCATAAAGTCAAACCTACCTCTTCCGGTACGGAGAGGGCATTCCAGCCTACGGGCCTTTGCCGGGTGAGGTGATATACAGCAAGGTGCAACCTCTGCTTAAGGCTATTAACCTCAGCCGGTATTACAGAACGGTAAAGCTTTACCAAACTTTTGGAAGTTTAGTAAAGCCGCAATTTAGCTCTGTAAGCTGTCATTAAGTTTATCAATCAAAAAATACGTATTTGCCGAGTTCTACCGACTTAACAGCATTGATAGAGTTGACAGCACTAAGCTTTGTGTTACTGGTTGTTATTCCTCTATTTGAATTAACCTGCCGTTATTTTCTGATAAAAATATTCTGTCGTTAATAATCATTAAATATTTTGGGAATATCTTTTCCGGGTTTCCATCTATTTCAGTTTCTACTTTTTCTCCCGAAACCATAACAGATTTCACTGCTTTAAACTTTGCTGTTTTTTTACCAAATCCATTAGTCCACCCAAAATAGAATTCGTCTTTTGATTTTTGCACAGCAGACAGGTTTCCCCAGCATATTTCCTTGTCGTCCGTAAATCGATTAACCTTAGGTTTATCATTAAACCCGGCAAAAGAGCTGATCCATACTCCCCGATCACGTGTTTCCCTCTTTATCTTCCCATTGTTGTATGTCCAAAGTAAGAAATAACCATTTTCGCTCATCTTAAAAAAATGTAAACGGGCCTTCTCACCATTTTTTTGGCCTCTGGCTGTTATATTTTTAGATAGCATTTTTTTGGTTAGTATATCAAACTCACACAAATGAAGTTCCTTAAAATGGAGGTTAAAGGCCAGTAATAGTTTGCCGTTTTCGCCTACCTGAATTTGATATTCCACACAACCATGTAAGCTAAAAGGAGTTTCTATCGCATCAAATTCTGGTAATTCGTCATGCTCAGTTACGGCAAACGCCAATTGCGATTTAATTTTGCCAGAGGTGATATTTACCTCCACTTCTTCGGCATGCTGAGGTGGAAATTTGTGGATAGCAAACCAATACGTTTTTCCATTGTAGCTTATAGATTTTATTTTACTATAAAACTGATCCTCCCAAAACTTAAGAGGTGTCATTTGTATGGTTCCTGAATCTCCAATGGTTATAGCATACCACGAAGGCCTGAATTCTACAATCGCATAATTGATAGAATCCTTGATGAATCGCTTTTCAAAACGAATCTCGGTATTTAGCATAAATGCCCGCTGATCATCTCCAGTGATATGAAAATTTGCGTATTGAGGCATGTCGTCAATAACAGGTAAATCAACATCATCAAGCAAATTCAAATTCTCGTCAATATGAAGCAGTGCCGCCTGGTTAGCTTTTTTGCAATAGCAAATTAATAATCCATATGCTGTTTGGATTGAAGAAAAAATGTCCAATGTCCCATGTGGGAATAGTCTGCCTGACTCATTTTCTAATATTCGCAGTGTCATCTTCAAGTTCAAAGTACACTGCGAATATATACTTTAATGATTAAGAAAATTCAGCAAATAGCCCCTATAGTCATAGTAGTCGGGGTGCTCCAGCACGTCTTTACGGTTTCTCGGACGCTCGATCGGGATCACCAGCTCATCGCCAATTTTGGCGTATGGCCCACTGGTCATCATGATTACCCGGTCCGCCAGGAAGATGGATTCATCTACATCATGGGTGATGGCCACTGCCGTGATCTGCTCTTTCTGCCAGATCTCAAGCAGTACATCCTGAAGCTCCCCACGGGTGAGTGAGTCCAGCATGCCGAAAGGCTCATCCAGGAGGAGTACTTTGGGCTTCAGTGCAAAAGCCCGGGCAATGCCCACTCTTTGTTGCATGCCCTGCGAAAGGTCAGTAGCCCTTTTGTAAAAATCGTTGCCCAGGCCAACCTTGTCCAGATAGTATTTGCAGATATCCTCTTTTTCTGCCTGGGATGCTCCGGGGAACACCTGTTTGACGCCTATCATTACATTTTGCAGGGCAGTCAGCCAGGGCAAAAGGCTGGGTGACTGAAAAACAACCGCCCGGTCGGGGCCGGCATCCCTTACCACATCATCATCTACGAGGATCTGCCCGCCGCTAATCTCATTTAACCCGGCCATCATGGTCAATAGTGTTGATTTGCCACATCCGGAATGCCCGATAATGGAAACGAACTCTCCCTGCCTGATGGAAAGCTGCAAATCATCGAGCACTACATATTCCCCTTTTGGAGTAGGATATACTTTTCGCAGATCCTTACAGACAAGCATTTCCGGGCTAAGTACCGGCTCTGGCATATACGATATTACTTCTTGCAGTTGTGTTTGCATGGTCTGAGGGGTTTAAAAGTATTTGACTTTATCTTTCTTCTTCTTTCTGCCGAAAATGACTCTTCCCGGCATGGTAGGTTTGAGGTCAGGCAGGATGTATTTCTGATCGCTCACCTGTCTTCTTGTGGCACCTACCTCAATCAGGTATTCTAAAATGTCATTTCTCAACCTTTTGTACTGAGTGTCTTTGTTGATGTTGGTTACGTCCCGGGGGCGTTCAAATGGCACCTTAAACTCAGGCCCCAATGTCGCCTTAGGACCGGGAGTCATAGGAATGATGCGGTCAGCCATCAGTATACCTTCATCCACATCATTGGTGATCAATATGGCGGTTTTCCTGTCCCTGCTCCAGATCTTGATGATCTCCTCCTGGAGTGAGCCCCGGGTAAGGGCGTCCAATGCACTCAAAGGTTCATCCATCAGCAGCATCTCAGGGTTCATGGCCAGTGCCCGCGCTACGGATACCCGCTGGCGCATACCGCCGGAAAGCTCAGATGGCTTTTTGTCTTTAGCCGCAGTTAAGTTCACCATTTCAATGTAGCTCAAAACGTGGGCTTCATTCTCCGATGACGACATTTTTGGAAACACCTGATCTACCGCCAGTTTCACATTGCTGTACACCGAAAGCCATGGCAGCAGGGAGTAATTTTGAAAAATGACACCCCTGTCAGGCCCGGGGCCGGCAATGGGCTTACCTTTAAGCAGCACCTCACCGGCATCCGGAAATATCAGTCCGTTGATCAGGTTGATGAGCGTAGTTTTGCCACTTCCGGAAAACCCTACGATAGCTAAGAATTCCCCTTCCCTGACACTCAGGTTGATGTCTTCGAGTACATCGATCCTGGAAGAGCCGGCACCGAAGGATTTCGAAACGTTATTCAGTTCTAATATGGCCATTATGCTATTCCTTTATTGAAACTCATCATATTTTGCACACTCAGCATGATGCGGTCCAGCAGGAAGCCGATGATACCGATCACGAACATAGCCACGATGATCTTGGCATTGGAGTCGTTCGCACCATTCTGAAATTCTTCCCACACAAAAGACCCTAACCCCGGGCTTTGTGCCAGCAGTTCTATAGCTATCAACACCATCCAGGCAACCGATACAGTGATCCTAAGGCCGGTAAAAATGAGCGGCAATGAAGCTGGAAGTACGATTTTGAATATATTCTGGCCGATGCTGAGTTTCAGTACTTTCGCCACATTGATATAGTCTTTATCTACACTGCTTACTCCCATGCTCGTATTGATCAGCGTAGCCCACATGGCGCAGAGACCCACACTGATGGAGGAAATAATGAATGATTTGTCTATGCCTGGATCAGTGATGACCGTTTTCACGATCATAAAAACCAGTAGCAACCAAACCACCGGTGAGACCGGTTTGAAGATCTGAATCAGCCAGTTGAAAGAAGTTCTCAAAGAAGCGCTCAACCCGATGACGATCCCGATGGGCACTGCTATAAAAACTGCCAGTAAAAAACCGGCAGCCACTGTCTTTAAGCTTGTCCCGATCTGGTCAAGGAACGACGGCCTGCCGGTGTAGGTGATTGGGGCCAAGCCCTGAGCTTCCCTTTCAGAATTGGTATCTGCTACCCTGGCCTTGAAATCAGCTTTTTTCTCGCTAATGCTCAGGTGATCTTGCCACAATGCCTTAAAAGCCGTATACACCTGTGCTGGTGATGGCAGGGTATTGGGCTGGCAGGAAACGTCTCCTGACTCAATACATTTCTGCATGGCCAATGCTGCTGCTTCTCCCTGGTCTGCCCTCACCTTTTCGATCCTCGATTCAGCTTCGCTGTTGTACAATGCTGTAGCTCCGGCATACCAGAAGGCTATAAACAGGAAAATGGACAGGAGCGGAAGTAAAGCTTGTTTAAAAAATAATTTGCCGTTTTTGGCCGGTTCCTCTCCGCTGAATATCCGGATCAGGGGTTCTGTAAAACCCAGACCGATCGTTTTTAATGTTTTAATGGACTTGTCCTTCATGGCGTTGGTATTTATGAAGTGATAATTGAACTCAGGTACTGGTGCGAGGGCCGGTCAGACCAAACCCTCAGGCACCAACGCCTATTTGTGTTTAAAGGCTTTCGTCTTTATTTCCGATTTTGAAGCTGTTGATATACCCTATCGGATCTTTAGCATCATAAGCAGTACCGTCAATAAAATCACTGGTGACTGGCTTATAACCATCTGTATCAGGAATGTCTGCGGCATCTATTTTACCTTCTTTCACGAGAAGATCAGCAGCCTCTTTCCAGATATCCGGTCTGTAGATATCTTTGATGGTAGTGTGGTACCAGTCTGCTGGTTTACTTTCCGGGATTTGTCCCCACCTTCTCATCTGGGTCAGGAACCAGATACCATCGGAGTAGAACGGATAGGTGGCATTGTACCGGTAGAATACGTTGAAATCAGGCATGCTTCTCTTATCTCCTTTTTCAAACTCAAAGGTTCCGGTCATAGAGTTGGCTATCACTACCGAATCGGCACCTACATAGGCCGGCATGGAGAGTATGCCAACCGCTTTTGGCCTGTTACCGGGAGTATCCAGCCACTTGGCAGCTCTGATCAATGCTTTGGTGACAGCAATTGCGGTATTAGGATTCTCTTCCACAAATTTCTTCGTCATCACAAATACCTTCTCGGGGTTGTTTTTCCAGATGTCATAGTTGGTTGTCACGGGCACACCAATTCCTTTAAACACTGCCTGCTGGTTCCACGGCTCACCTACGCAGTAGCCATAGATAGTTCCTGCTTCAAGGGTTGCCGGCATTTGGGGTGGAGGCGTTACGGAAAGCAATACGTCTGCATCTATCTGCCCCTGTATGTTGTCTGCTGTGTAGAAACCGGGGTTAATCCCTGCTGCAGCCAGCCAATACCTGATCTCATAGTTGTGCGTAGATACCGGGAACACCATGCCCATTTTGAAGGGCTTACCGGCATTTTTGTAATCTTTCACTACTGGCGCCAGGGCATCCGCCTTGATGGGGTGTATGGGTTTGCCATCGGCATCTGCCGGCACATTGGGCTTCATGGCAGCCCACACCTCATTAGATACTGTGATCCCATTCCCGTTAAGGTCCATTGAAAATGGCGTAACCAGCTCTGCCTGGCGACCGAAACCTGCCCCGGCAGCAATTGGCTGACCGGCAAGCATATGCGAACCATCCAGTTGGCCATCGATCACTCTGTCCAAAACATTCTTCCAGTTAGACTGTGCCTCGATGGTTACAAATAGTCCTTCATCTTCGAAGTAGCCCAGCTCTTTGGCAATGGCCAGAGGTGCCATGTCGGTCAGTTTGATGAACCCGAAGGTTAGCTGTGGTTTTTCGATCAATAGTTTAGGGCTTGATTCTGTGGTTTCCTGAGCAGTTGCTTTGTCTTTGGAACTTCCTCCTGTGCAAGCGGTCCAGATAACAGCCATGATCAGGAGGGCTGCAGTATTTTTTAAGATTCTCATTATGAATATGTTTTTAATGGTTATCGATTATTTTGAAGTGAACAGGGTTGGCTTAAAGGTGATCATTGTCCATGCCCAGCATTGCAGGGCACCTTTATCACCACCTCTCAGCGCTTCCATGGTATCAGTAGCAAACATTTGCGAATAACCCAGATTCCAAACCACTCCACCTTTTAGTTTCTTTGTGAACACCAGGTCTACTTCTGTACCCATGGCCTTGCTAAGCTCAGTTCCATCTTCAGCAAGCTGAGTAGAGCCAGTTAGGAATTCGTGTATGTGGGCGTTTAGGGCGCCTCCTGCCACTTTGAAGCTTGTTTTCACATAGATATCAGTTACTCCGACAGAGCCATTGGCCGGCCCTACGTAGAAGTAGTCCATGAAGCCATTGTGTGCGTGGTTGGTACCAAAATCAGGGCTGAAAGCCGTAACATCCGTTGATGTGTCGTCATCATCCTTACCTGAGACATATTCCACTCCCAATGTCAGTGGAGTTACAGGGGTTTCAACAGTGGCGTTGATGCCAGCCAACAGTGCATTGACTGTGTTGTTGTTTAAGTCGCCTGTCTGATAGTAGAAATCGCCGGCCAGTTTAACCCCACCTAATTTTTTTGACCCTACAAATCCGAAGGTTTGCTTGTATGAAACGGTAGTGTCCGCATTTTGATAACCGGCATTGAATGCAAGCAGGGAAACAGACCCGTCGGTAATTGCCTTATTGAACCATGCGTACTGAAAGGTTTTGTAGCTGCCGCTCACTGAGTAGTATCCAGCTCCAGGGGCTTGGAGAAAACCGGGCTCGGGCACATCGTCGTCCTGGTTATAAGCGAACCCGAGGTGTAATTTTGATTTTCCCTGCTCATAAAGGAATAGCAGGGCATCATGTCTACGGCCTTGCTGCGCCCATTCCAAACCACCAAGAAACCTTTGGTTGTCATAGGAAATGATCTGACGGCCTGCTTTTACGGAGAAAGCATTAGTGAAATAGTATTGCCCCCATGCTTCGCTGATGAAAGTTTTACCATATTCTTCCTTGAAGATTTGTGAGGTCTCTCCCCATATGCGAATGTCCTGAAAAGCGACTCTGAATTTGATAGTCGAATCTGCGTAATCCAGATAAAGACGTGATCGCTGCTCGGTAAAAAAGGCAGGATCTTTTGCTTCATCCGTTAAAGTCTTGAAACCGTTACGGAGCTCGGTTCGCGGACGAACTTCAGCAGTGACAGTAACCTGTGCCCTGGCACTGTAGTATCCAAGGGCAAGAAAGAGCGCTGTTAAATAGATCAGTTTTTTCATGTCTTCTAATGTTATAAGCTTTGTTTGATACGCAGTTGATTACGTATAAATACGTAGTTTATACAAACCTATGGACAATCGTTTGAATTGTTTGTGTATCAAAGACAGGAACAAACAGCTTTTTAATACATAAAAAAACCTGCCAAATGGCAGGTTTTAAAATTAAAACACTTGAATTGCAGAAACTTAACTATTAATGAAGTAGTTATGCTCCGAAATTTCATTACTAAGTATTTCTACGTTTTTTATCACAATATGCTTCCCCGGGGTTTCAATAAGGCCTTCTTTTCTAAGGGCAGACAGGGTTCTGATGACCTGCTCTTCGGTAGTTCCTGCAAAGTCTGAAATCTCCCTTCTGGATAATTGCAGGTTGAGTATATCGTTGGTCCTTCCGAACTTTCTGTTGATATATAACAACACATCGATCACTTTTTCCCGAACAGTCATCTGCGCAAATTTCTTCACTTTGCTCTCACTCCGGTTGAGTTCTTCGGCATAAAATAGCATCAGATCATAGGTAAGCAAAGGGACTTCCATGAGCATTTCCTTAAGAATATCGTTCGAGAAATTGCAGAGAACTGCATTTTCGAGGGCTACAGCATTTATCTGATAAGTGAGGCCTGTACCGAAACCGCGGTGCCCGATGGTTTCTCCATGGCCTGTAAAGCGGACAATCTGCTCCTTGCCGTTGAATCCGGTTTTGGCAACTTTGACCTTTCCTTCCTGCACAAAATATAAGCCATGTACCGGTGATCCTTCTATGATAAATGTTTGTCCTTTCTTGCATCGAATGGTGGATTTACGCTCCACAAAAGATCTTAATTTCTCATTAAGGTTTCTTTTGATGATGCAGTGGTTATTGTGGCAGTTGAAGCAATCCATAAGTCAGTAATTTACGTAAAAATACGTAATTATTTATACAAATGCTATCTGATGCTACCCTCGAGTTTCCGAGGGAAATACCATTGCTCTCTAAAGAGATTTATGTGTAGCTACACTATAAATTTGTGATCTGTAAAACCCTCGCAAGACTGTGCGATCCAAATACCGTGAATTATTTTCTATTCCGCACATGTGCACAAATTTTTTACTATTGAACATCAGCATTTTAGGAAAAGATCAAATAAAAACAAACGCAACATAGTTGCAATTACACAAAAAATATGATTTATTGCCAACCATTATTTCAACCAAACCTAAATATTACTATTATGAAAAAAACCAAATTTTTATGGGCTGCGGCCATGATGTGCGGAATGGTATTTTCCTGTAACGAACAGGAGTCTCCTGCACTGGAAGACAAATTGGTCAATGATGCTGTTAGCGCAGACCAGCTAATCCCCGACCAGTACATTGTTGTGTTTAAGGGTGATGCCATGACCTCAGGCAGGCTTAATGAGCCGACATTCACAGACCGGACTGATAAAGTAGCCTACTCCAGGGAAGCAACAGCCAAAGCTAAAGAGGAGCTAAGTGGATTTTACCGCGAAAAGGATATACGTCCTGCCCAGGTAAAAGCCGAATTCACCTCTGTGTACAGTGGCTTTGTGGCAAAACTGGATAAGAACAAGCTCGCCCAATTGCAAAATGATCCAAGGGTAGATTTTATTGAGCAAGACAGGGTAGTAGAGCTGGACTTTGAAGTAGAGGCTGTTTACACTGCGGACGAACTTCCTAAAGACTTGAGTAATGGAAGGGAAGCTGCACAAAGCACTACCTGTGCCATCCAGAATGCCGGCGGTGCTGGCGATGGTACCGGTGGCAATACGTTCATCTGGATTGTAGATACCGGTATAGACCTGGATCACCCCGACCTGAACGTAAACACTACTTATTCCAGGTCTTTTGCTGACTCCAGCCCGGATGATGCCAATGGCCATGGTACACACGTGGCTGGTATAGCTGCCGCCATTAGCAACAGTTATGGTGTAGTAGGTGTTTCAGCAGGAGCTACCGTGGTTGCTGTAGATGTACTGGGTACAGGCTCTGCCAGCACTTCAACCATTATAAGTGGTATGGATTACGTAGCTTCCAATGATATTTCCGGCGACGTGGTTAACATGAGCCTCGGGCCACGCAGCAGAACAGGCTGCTCCAGCTCCAGCGCTTACAGAAGCGCATTGGAGAGACTGAATGATCAATCTCTTATTGCTTTAGCTGCTGGTAACTCTTCAGACGATGCCCAGTATTACGATCCTGCATGTCATAACCTGAGTGGGGTTTAGACAGTTGCATCTATGACGTGTAGCGGTTCATTTTCATCATTTTCAAATTACGGATCTCCGGTTGACTGGATCGCGACAGGCAGCAGCGTAACCTCTACATACAGAGGTGGTGGCTATGCTACTTTGAGCGGAACATCCATGGCTTCACCGGTAGTAGCCGGCGTTCTACACGAAAGAAGCGGCGCTCCGCGACAGTGCGGTAGTGTAAGCTACGGAGGATTGACTTATAAAATAGCCTGCCGTTAAGGTTTATTAAAACCCTTTTTAAAAGCTCTCCCTGTTTTGGGAGGGCTTTTTACCTGTCAACCATATAATTCAGTTCCGTTACTCCACAAGTAAATTGCTGGGTAGCAGGCAAAAGCTTTAGGTTTATTTTGTCTTTGATATTTGCAAACAAGGGAACACCTCCTCCCAGAACAATTGGATTAACAAAAAGCCAGAAGCCATCAATTAAGTGCTGCTGCATAAGTGAATGTGTTGCTGTCGGGCTGCCAAAAAGGAAGATATCTTCATAACCTCCATCATTACGTTGTTTTAGTTCGTTTATTCTGTCTGAGAGGTTATCGCTAATAATTTCAGTACTTGTTAAACCCTCTGCTTTCATGGTTTTTGACAACACAACTTTACGGATCTTACTATACCATTTCGAATGCTCAATGTCGTGTTTGGTTGCGGTGGGCTTGTCTCCTGCAGTAGGCCAGTAACTTTCCATCATCTGATAAGTTACTCGTCCATACAAAGCCGTGTCGCAGGGGTTTATGCGCTTGCCTACGTAATCAAAAATTTCTTCATCAACCTTAATCCAGTCCATTTCGCCGTTTGGTCCTGCTACAAAACCATCAAGCGATACATGCATAAATGAAATTATCTTTTTCATATAGGTTTATTTCTAGTTGCTAGTCAAAATGATTTGCTTGATCCATTTGCTGAACCTCAGGCCTGATGCTGTTTTAAATATTGTGAAAGCCGCTCCATGTTTTGAACAAGGCCAACATCTGCTTTGAATGCCCTTATGGCTTCTTCTTTAGTAGGTACAGAATCAAAAATATTTTGCCAGACGACCTTTGTAGAGTCACCTTCCGGAAAGAGCTGTACAATGAGGGTAAATTTTGGATGTTGCCTGTGTTCCATTACGATCCTTTCCAGGGGCTTTACTTCCAGGTAGTAAAAGACATTCACAAAATCTGTCCCGTCCGGGGCGTGCATTGTAAAATCCCATATCCCTCCTTCTTTTACTTCCATTTTTCTAATGGTGTTGGTAAAGCCTTCAGGGCCCCACCAAACTTTAATGTACTCAGGAGTGGTCAGGACTTTCCAGAGCAGTTCGACAGGAGCGTCGAATATCCTGGTTATTTCCATTGATCTGTTACTGATGTCTTCCATTTTATTTTCTTTTGTTTTTCCCTTGTAGTTCATCTAAGAGGTTATCCAACCTGTCAAGCCGACTATTCCATAGTGCTTTGAATGGTTCAAGCCAATCAGCAACTTCCATTAGTTTGTTTGCTTCGAGGTTGCAATAGCGCTCCCGTCCTTCCTGCTCAATGCTTATTACCCCACATTCCTGTAGAAATTTAACGTGCAGAGACACGGCCTGTCTTGTCATGTCAAATTGTTCTGCAAGGGCATTTACTTTTTTTCTTTCTTTGGTAAGCGACATTAATATCTGCCTCCTGGTCGGGTCAGCTATTGCCTGATATACATCTCGTCTCATAGGGTATCTGGATAACTTTGAGCAAGTTATTCCTTGCACATTTAATACGCAAGTCATTGCTTGCTTAAATTTATATTTTAGTTTGGTTATGGGTTAAACAAAGCAGTCATGCAGCCCAAACTGAAACAGGAACTGCCCGGGCTAAATCAGGCCGCTTGTGATATAAAAGTGCTCGTAGAATAAGCATAATTTAGGAGTGGATATAAATAAAAAAACCGATCACTTCTGATCGGTTTTTCTTAGCCTCTCATGGGCAAATACCGAACCTTTTACTCCCTGATTGCACAAAATCGATGTTTTTGAAAAGCTGCTATGGTAAAATTTCTCTTCTATAAATAGCTCTTACAATAAAGTGCTAAACCCGTGACCCTACAGAGAGCTCACTTTGCCTTTGTCAATGCCATTTTCACGGCAAGCCCGGCCAATACAGACCCCATAAACCATTTTTGAACTCCCATCCAGAGTGGATTTTTCGAGAACCAGACCGCCATTTTGGCAGCGAATAGTACAATCACGAAGTTGACCGTAAAGCTTATCATGATCTGGATTGCACCCAGTTGAAAACTCTGACTTAAAATGGACCCATGTTCAGGTTTTATAAATTGCGGAAAAAATGAAAGATAAAAGACCGCCATCTTGGGGTTCAGCACATTGGTCATCAGCCCGATATTAAACAATTTGAGCGGTTTGCTTGCCTTAAGATTTCGATTTGCATCAAAGATTTTGGCCTTGGACCTTACAGAATTATAAGCCAGGTAGAGTAAATACCCAACGCCAAGAAACTTGACCACCATAAAAGCATAAGGGATAGCAAAAAATATGGCAGTAAGGCCAAATGAGACCATTAGGATATGAAACAAAAATCCGCACATGACCCCGAAAAGAGATATTATTCCGGCATCTTTCCCTTGTGATAATGACCTGGAGATTAAATAAATCATGTTTGGCCCGGGCGTAAGCACCATAATCAATGCGGCTAATGCAAATAGTAGTAGATCGTTAATGGGTATCATATTTCTGTTAGTTATTTTTTAGTCAATGCCCTCAATACTCTATTCCCTCTCTCCGATCTGCTCTATCTTTTCAAGGCAAATTTCTTCAGTTAATTGCTTTAGCTCCTCCACCCTGGCGGCTAAATACTCCAAATCACTTTTCGTGATGTGGTACTCCTTCATTTTATAGCGGGCATCTATATATGCTCTTTTCAGCAACTCAAACAACCGCTTGCTTTCGTTGGTGGACTTCGGGAATACATCAAATCTTTTGTCGCACATTTCCACTTTTATCCCCAGGGTTTCCAGATTATGGTCCTTGGGCCGGTAGTCGGTAAATACCAGCAAGATGGTGGTGTAGTAGCGCTCTACGGCTTGGTGGAGTAAGAATGCTGCCTGATGCAGTTTATTTCGGTTTAAATCAAAGTTGAAAGTTTCATAAAAATCATTCGCACTTTCAAACCACTGGTCATAGTACTCCTGCGCCTTCTCCTGATATTGCTTTGCAGTGAGCCTTTTAGGTGAGGTCAGTTTGTGTTTGCCTGTGTCGTAGAGTACTATGCCTTCTTCTTTAATGTCTTTAAAAAAGTAGTTGCCAATGCTTAATGCCTGGTTGAGGTGCTTTATGCCATGAAATATCATGCTTACCGGGGTAGTTACCTCTCCGGTTTCTATGAGCTGGCTTTTTACCTGCTCTTCTATCTTAACTTTGAGTGAGAAGTTTTCATGCCGCAGCACTACCAGCAAATCAAAATCGCTCCGGTATTCGTAAATAGTGTCATTTTCTACATAGCTATCCTCAACCCAATCCCCTTTGGCATAGCTCCCGAAGAGGATCAGCATCTCTACTTTGTCCATACCGGAAATAAGCTCAGTAAGCTTTTTCAATTCTTCTCTCTTGTTCTCCGGAATATTTTCTACCGTATCGCTCAAACGTCTGGATTTATTTAAGCCTGAAAGTTAATAATTATTATAGTTCTTTTTTGCTGTTTTTTTGGCAGGTAATGGTTATGCTGAAAGGGTGTGGGGGAAATGGATATGAACATGAAGTTTGTAGCAAATTCAGCTTAAATCCTAATATTCGGCCAGAATATCTATAATTAAGAGTTATACAAACATTGAGCTACTATCATAACGGTAAATTATTTTTAATCATTGTTATTGTAAGCCCCCCGGTTTTAGGACTACATAAAAATATAAATTTCTATTAATTATTATTATAGTAGGTGTTAATTGTGGGTAACTCGATAGAGTTATCCACTGTTAACGCCACCTGTGCATATTGTACAGGACTCTTATCATTTAAGCTTTCATGTGGCCTCACAAAGTTGTAATCATACATCCAATCTTCAGTGGCTTGTCGTACTTCATCTATAGAATCAAACACATAAGCATCAAGCACATAGTTTCTATAGGTACGATTCAGTCTCTCAACATATGCATTTTGAGTAGGCTTACCTGGTTGAATATAAATGAACTCTATTGCATGCATACGGCTCCATTCTTGTGTTAATGCCGCTATAAATTCTGGACCGTTATCCATACGTATGCGCGAAGGTTTCCCTCTGCGTTTAATTAAGTGATTTAAAACCCACACCACTTTATTGCTCTTTAAAGAATAATCGATCTCTACATGCAAAGCTTCTCGATTAAAATCATCCATAACATTGAAAGAGCGGAATTTACGCCCATTGAATAAGGCATCACTCATGAAATCAATAGACCATGTATGGTTAAGTGCAGCAGGCACCTCCAGAGGTTCTTTTATTCTTGCTGGCAATCTCCTCTTTACTTTCCTGCGCAAGTTTAAACCCAACGCTTTATAGATACGATGAACTTTCTTGTGATTCCATTCATTACCCTCATTTCTGAGGCGATTAAATGCTTTCCAAAAACCTTCGCGAGGAAATTGCTCAGCTTTGCCTTCAATGCTGATATTATAGGCTCATCATTCTTAATAGACTGATAATATATACCGATTTGGCTAGATTTAGCACACGGCACGCCCTGCTGATGCCACAGTTCAGTTCATTCTGTACTTCTTTAACGAGCTGCTTTTTATGACAGGGCTTTAAAGCTTTTTTTCTATAATCTCTTTAGCAAGTTTGAGATCAAGGGCCAGTTCAGCATACATATGTTTTAACCTTCGGTTTTCTTCCTCAAGGTCCTTCAACTTGCGAAGCTCTGAAGCTTCCATTCCGCCAAAACGCTGACGCCATTTGTAAAATGAAGCCTGGCTAACGCCGTGTTCACGACTGATCTCTGCTGCCGTTTTTCCTGCATCAAACTCCTTTAAGATGCTGGCAATCTGCTGGGGTGAAAATCTTTTCCTTTTCATAAAAACAGTTCAAATTTAAGTTGTTTTCTCTACTTTTAAACTGTCCTATTTGCGGGGGTGCTTACACATAAAATTGCTTCCCATAAACTATACACTCATTTAAAAATGAAGTTTAAAGCTAGTCAATACCAAATCACTTTGTCAATACCCAACCTTGGGTATATTGAGAGAAAAATAATGATAAGATACAGAAGATTTAGACAGATATTAAGATGTTAAAACACCCCTGTAGTCCCCTCAAGGGGACAGTCGCAATACATGAAAGACTCTGGTTTATCGTTATGCGTACAGGAACTTTATGACTGGATGAAAATCCAGCTATTCGGGATTTGTAATCCCGAAGCCTTATCGTAGGATTTGTAATCCGACACCCCTCAACCAAAAACATTCAACTCCAGCCTTCCCTTACGAACTCCATAAAAATCTCCAGCACTACTCAACAAATAATCTTCTTCTTTTTCCACAACACCTGCCTTTACAGGATTCATATGGATATAACTGACTTTGGTATCGTAAAATTCAATGCTCATTATCTCTTCTCCATGATAGCCTTCTTCCCAGAACCAAACTCTATTATTGTACTTTAAAACGCGCAACAGCCATTCTCTTCTACTCTCTTTGTTGTTAGCTTCAATTGCATTATATATTGCTTTTGATGTATACTTTTTCAAATCCCTGATTACATCGCTAAGATTTTCGTTTTTGGCTCGTATTATTAAATGGCAGTGGTTACTCATCACAACCCACGCATATATTTCAAGGCCTTTTACCTTTTGACAATGCTTTAAACTGGCCAACAAAATATCTACATAATCAGGACGTGTAAATACATCTACCCACTGATGCACTGTAAATGTCACATAATGTACAGCCCCCTGATCTCGAACTACATATGCATATCCCATACTGCTAATTTAGTAAGCCACGCTAAAAACCCTACTAACCATTTTTTTATTATGTATGTGTGTATCTGTGTCGCGTTGCAAACGCTACGATAGGGCTTCGGCATTACAAATGTCGAAGAGCTGGATCGGTTTTAGTATGAAGCACAACGCCTGGCTATGATGAGTGGGAATTAGAAAGCACTAACTTCTTCATCTGCACCAAGCCACACCGCTTAATAAATTTACAATTAGTGGCGGACTTTCCAAGTGCCACCAAAGTATCCTGATCCATGAAACCCAATTCATTCATAGCCGATGTTATAGCCATGTTTTCTTTCTCAGCGTCTTCAGTTTCAGTTTTGTTTGTATAGGACCATGCTCTGCCACAAGTTCTGGTTGGTTCTCTATGTGATCGGAAATGTATTTCCAGTGGACGTAGCTTTTATAATCCTTTTCATGGTTGTAAGATTTTTTAGCATCAAGTGATCCAATAACGGTCAAGTTGACTTCACTTGCCTTAAAATGGGGAGCCATATACCAGCTAATTAAAGGATGGTCTTGATATGTATCGCGTGACGCTTGTTGTTTTGAAATCAGGATGTTAGCCTTTTCAAAAAACTCAATTGTAGGAGGTTCTTCCGAAGCGTAATCACATAGAGCAATTAAGTTAAGTCCGTATTCAGTTTGTTCCTCAGACTCAAGAACAAAAGCTGCCCCAAATGATCCGTTAGAAAGTCGGACACTTAGACAATCGCCTTTTTTAAAAACAGAATCTCTGAAAACTTTCTTTTTCCTTCTTTTCAGATTCTTCTTCTCGGAATTAAGTTTTTCCAGAAGTTTATCCAGAACCTTTTGTCTTTTGGTTAGCTCGGATTTTTCTGCTCCAAGCTCCTTCCAAAGTTCAATGTCAGTTCCAGATTCAACAATCTGTGTTATCCGTTCCAAAAGCTCTGGTTCCAAGGATTTGCATTCCCACTGACAAAGTGCCAAAGCAAACCAAAAGTTGTTGGCATCCTCCCTATCGTTGACGATCTCTTGATTTGAGTTGACAAGCTTCTGAGTTATCTCAGTTGGTTCAAGTCCATCATTGTAGAGTTCAAAGAATTCATCTTTGATGTCCTCGAATATGTCATTTGAAGATATTCCAGTTCCCCAGTTTCCCATTTAATAATGAATTTGATCGTAGCACAATTGGCTATAACAATTGAATATATGCAACGTTGCACATACACACATTATATCATTTTACAGTAAAGTACTGTAATTCATTCCACTAAGAGACGACAAACGTTTAGTTTACAAACGACTAAAATCAGATATTAAGTACTTTACTTTAATCATTTCACTCACCCATCAACTCCAGATCTTCCCAACCACATAATTTACTTTCCGAAAGTCATCTCTACGTTTGTATACAAACCTTAAAGCTAGTGAATGTTGTTCATTTTAGCCTTTACTTGTTCGTAAGCTTCAATAATTTTGTGTCGTGCCCGTTTGAAGTCTACAGGACTCCTTCCTGCTAAAGACTGGTGTGGATGCCCATGATTGTACTTCTCTCTCCATTGACCACAGGATCTGCAACTGCGATAGACTCTCAAATATGTACGCATCCAGTACATCTTCCCTGAATTGGCATCGGCTGCGATTTCAAGCAAAAAATATCAATGAAAGAAAATACTCCTGACCCGAAAAATATAACCCTTTATGCCAGCATTCCATGGGGTGAAAAAGATTTTATCGAGAATATGGAGCCTTTCCCAAAAACCGGTATGTCATTTGCCCTTGACAGTTTGAGAAATGACAGTGTGCCATTTCGTCAAAGTTTTATAATTACTCATAACGTTCGTATATAATGCGTGTGGGCAGACCAAATTAATTATCAAAGTCTGCGGCATGATTTATATGCATTTTACCGGCGCCGTTCCTTTACTCTCTAATTCTTTTAATAGTTCAAACAAAATGTACGTTCCGTTTTTAGATTGCCCCCTCTCTTTTTCCACAAACCCTTTTTGTTTATAGAAGCTTACTGCTTTTGCGTTATTTTCTTCGCATTTCAGTCTAATTGGCAACCCAATTTTATCAATCGTAGTTTTTAATAATTCAGTCCCAATATTTTTATTATGATATTTTTCATCGACATACAAATGATGAACAAAATTGTCAGCAACCCATACAGAAACAAATCCAACTAACAATTCATCGTCAAGAGCTACCAAAATATACTCACCATCCGTTTCCTTTTCAAAATCAGACAGTTTGAATTGCGATGGTTCAATCCAGGAAAAAGTTGTCAGCCTTGTTTTTAAAAATAGATTTCGCAAAGCATCTATGTCCTTCTCTCTACTTTCAATAATTTGTATCATTTTTATTATTATGCTTTTATAGCTTGTTAGAGTTCTATAGAATTACCTGGATATTCCAGCTATTCGGAATTTGTAATCCCGAAGCCTTAATCGTAGGATTTGTAATCCGACACCCTCAACCAAAAACATTCAACTCCAGCCTTCCTTTACATAAAATCTCCGGCACTACTCAACAAATAATCTTCTTCTTTTCCACAACACCTGCCCTTACAGGATTGATACGGATATAATTGACTTTGGTATCGTAAAATTCAATGCTCATTGTCTCTTCTCCATGATAGCCTTCTTCCCAGAACCAAATTCTATTATTGTACTTTAAAACAAGCAACAGCCATTCTCTTCTACTCTCTTTGTTGTTAGCTTCAATTGCATTATATATTGCTTTTGATGTATACTTTTTCAAATCCCTGATTACATCGCTAAGATTTTCGTTTTTGGCTCGTATTATTAAATGGCAGTGGTTACTCATCACAACCCACGCATATATTTCAAGGCCTTTTACCTTTTGACAATGCTTTAAACTGGCCAACAAAATATCTACATAATCAGGACGTGTAAATACATCTACCCACTGATGCACTGTAAATGTCACATAATGTACTGCCCCCTGATCTCGAACTACATATGCATATCCCATACTGCTAATTTAGTAAGCCACGCTAAAAACCCTACTAACCATTCTTTTATTATGTATGTGTGTATCTGTGTCGCGTTGCAAACGCTACGATAGGACTTCGACATTACAAATGTCGAAGAGCTGGAGTCCTTAATTATCACAAGTTCTTGCCCCCTACAGGTAGTCCAAGTTGATACTGCAAAAATGACTATTATTAACTGTTTCATCTTATGCTAAATTACCAGCAACGTCCGTATATGGTTGCGTGTGTACCAAATAGGCTATAAGATACCAAAATAGTAAATCCCGGCTATTCGGAATTTGTAATCCGACACCCCTCAACCAAAAACATTCAATTCCAGCCTTCCTTTACGAACTCCATAAAATCTCCGGCACTACTCAACAAATAATCTTCCTCTTTTCCACAACACCTGCCCTTACAGGATTCATACGGATATAATTGACTTTGGTATCGTAAAATTCAATGTTCATTGTCTCTTCTCCATGATAGCCTTCTTCCCATAACCAAATTCTATTATTGTACTTTAAAACAAGCAACAACCATTCTCTTCTACTCTCTTTGCTGTTAGCTTCAATTGCATTATATATTGCTTTTGATGTATACTTTTTCAAATCCTGATTACATCGCTAAGATTTTGGTTTTTGGCTCGTACTATTAAATGGCAGTGGTTACTCATCACAACCCACGACATTGCTATTATGCATTTGACAACGAGTGCCCTCAAATTACTCTAATATAGCAACTTAACCTATGATCCTCTCTCATGTAAGCTTATCGCACTCAAAGGATTTGAGTATAAATACCTGATTATCAGTTGAATAAAAACAAAAAAGCCGATTACTTTTCAGTAATCGGCTTCGTAGTAGCGGGAGCAGGACTCGAACCTGCGACCTTCGGGTTATGAGCCCGACGAGCTACCAACTGCTCCATCCCGCGATATATTTTTAAGGTCTTTTTATCGCTATTTTTTCAAGGGTAGTAGCACTCTTTTGTGCTTTTCTTTATCCCCCTTGCTGAATTGGACTACAAAAGTAGATGGAAGATATTTAAAAATCAAGTACCTTTGCAAAAATAAATTTAAAACCTTCATGTCAAGCACTCCTCACAAGGCCGGATTCGTAAGTATTATTGGTAAGCCCAACGTAGGCAAATCTACCCTTATGAACCAATTAGTGGGGGAAAGGCTCTCCATCATCACCTCCAAAGCCCAGACAACACGCCACAGAATAATGGGAATTTTAAGTGGAGAAAATTTTCAAATTGTTTATTCCGACACCCCGGGAATTATAAAACCCGAGTATGAGCTGCACAGTTCCATGATGAAATTCGTCAGCTCCTCACTCGAAGATGCCGATGTGGTTTTGTTCATGACAGACATCTACGAAAAGTTTGATGAAACCCTGGCCGCACACCTGGAAAGGATCGATGCTCCCATCATTTTCATCCTCAATAAAATTGATCAGGCCAAAGGCACCCAGAGTGAAGATAAGCTTACCTACTGGAAAGAGCTGGTCAAAGCCGATAAGTACCTGATGGTCTCGGCCCTTGAGGGCCTGGGCATTAATGAACTTTTTGATGCCATCATCGAACTCATGCCAGAGCACCCGGCCTACTTCCCTAAAGATGAGCTTACAGATAAGCCGGAGAAATTCTTTGTAGAAGAAATAATCCGTGAGAAGATATTTATAAATTACAAAAAGGAAGTACCTTATAGTACCGAAGTGGTGGTAACGGAGTTTAAGGAAGATGAGACCATCATACGGATAAGGGCTGAAATATATGTAGAGCGCAAAAGCCAGAAAGGCATTATCATTGGCAAAGGAGGTGAAGCCCTGAAAAAGGTCGGGATCCAGTCCCGGGCAGATCTGGAGAAATTCTTCAACAAACAAGTCCATCTGGAGACGTTTGTAAAGGTGGCCGAAAACTGGAGAAAGCAGGAGTTGAGCCTGAAAAGGTTTGGATATAAAAAATAACCGTCAATTATAAACAAACTTGCCCCTCAATGATGAAAGTATTTTACTTCTTTCTATCTGTTTTCCTGTCTTCCATCTGGGTACCGCTCCGGGCCCAGTCCATCTCCCACCAGACCGCAGGCGCCCTCAATGCTTATACAGAAGTAACCAACAAAAGTGTTGAGCGCCTCACCGAAGCCATGAGTTGCCTGGAAAGCTTCCGACAGGCCGTCACGCTCTATGCAGAACGCAGGCATGATTACAATTTCAGAAACCACAAATCTGCCTGTATTGATTTTATTGACGACTACTACCTGCAAAATCAAAAAACAAAAGCAGCACAACTTACAGCCAGTGACAGGGCAGCCCTGAGCCGGCCTTACGATGCTATGCTCAAAGTTTATGGCACCATCGTTGAAAAGTGCCGCGAAATAGAAACATACGTCAACCTCGAGCATTATACCATAGACGCGGACATGGCCTGGGCAGAAGGCAAGCTGAGGGAAATTCAAAAGGAATACGCCAATTTCAGAACCGCTAAGCACAAGCTGGATGTAACCATTGATGATATTTACAGAAAATACCAGTCTTACAACCCCGGTAACATCCACCATGTGGTTGAGCAGCGCATGAGGGATGCTATGCAACTGGAATCGGAAATGATGGATTTATGGGCCTACAACCTGACACCAAAAATTCCGGTCAATGGTATTCCAAACGCGATGGTGATCCGGAACCTCAACCTGATCGACTCTATGTTTCGCTGGTCAGGGGTCCCGAAAGTAAGTCTGTATTATAAAAATTTCGTACACCAGATGTACCACGGGGCGCAAAGCTCCAAACGCTACTGGCTTGACAGGAACATCTACGAAAACCAGCTCTCCGATAACCATGCCAACTCCGGCTACAAAGCTTTTCTCAACGACCTGAATAGCGCGTTATCCTTTTTCAACAGGTTCTGCACCAGTAATGACGATTTCAGAGGCATTGCACTGACGGCCTACTGCCCTGCCTTTGTATTGCCTGACAAACCGTTTGAGCCTAAAGTTGAGCCTGTAAGCTATGATACCCTTACTGTAAGTGAAATCACTCCGATACCTGCAAACATGGAGATATCTCCCGAAACAGCATTTGCGCTTAACAGCTATGTAGAGTTTATCAACAATGCCGTACGGGTAAGTAAAAATATACCCCATGTCTGCATTAATTATAACCATGCCCTCAACAATGCTTTTCATGCACAGCGAAACCCCTCCAGGTTTAACTATAGTTATCCCGACATTCCGCTGTCATATTACGAAAGTGCACTATATAACAGCAAATACATCCCGGAGCACTACCGCAATACGCTAAACAGGCAGGCAAAACAGATCTGGCAGATCTTTGATGAACTGCAGCAGTCGTTAAAGCAGCTAGAGCTGATCACTTATGATAAGGCTGATGTCAAACCTGTTTATGAATTTATCTACAGCCGCCTGAAGAGGATTTCATACCTGGTCGATCAGTTCAACCGGCAAACAGATGCGCTTTACAGCAAAATAAAAACCATCTATGACAGCTATCCCAAAGACATGGCTGACCCATGGATGAAAACCGGCACGGACATGACGGCCCTTATGGACGAGAGCAGGGCCATTGTAGAGACCATGTATAGCTACATCAGGGACAGCTCGGGCGTGTTGCCATCAACAGACAGCCTTAATCACAAAGCCACGGCAGCCTATCTCAACAAGCACAATAACCTGGACGGCATCAATGCTGGAAAATACGGAACATCATCGGGCAACATTGAAAGGTATTATAATGAAATTATCGATGGTGCCCGGAAATTAGGCCAACTGTCTCAAACGGGTTTTGCTGCCAACCCCTACAACGACAGCCGAAGGGGTACCTCTCCTTCCTACACTTATCAGGAATTTGTATATAAGTATAACCACCTGATCGAGTTCTATTTCGATAACCTGGTGGAAATACCTGATGCGGAAATACCGAAATCGGAGTTCTTCAACCCTTATGTTGATTTTGAGCCGGTATCGCTGCTGAAGCACCAGAAAAAAATGACTTTCTATTCGTTTATCCCTCCTGAGGGTATGGGCAGCCAGGGAGATGAGCCTGAGGTTGCACAGGTGGATGAGTTATATGTTTCAATGGAAGGGTTTGCGGTCAACCACCTGGTTTTGCTGCTGGATGTTTCATCTTCCATGAGTGATGAAAATAAGCTGCCACTGCTCAAAAAATCACTGAAACGGCTGCTGAGCATCATGCGCGAAGAGGATAAAATGTCGATCGTTATTTATTCGGAAAATGCGAGAGCCGTATTAAAGGGTGCTTCCTGTAAGGACAGAAAGGTGATGAGAGAGCTTGACAAACTGAGTTCATCTGGAACCACACATATTAAAGACGGTGTTGAACTGGCCTATAAAATGGCTGAAAAGTTCCGAATAGAAGGTGGCAACAACAGGATCATACTGGCTACGGATGGTCAGTTCAATATTCCTGAATCCCTTTATCATCTGATCAGCGAACAGGCTGAAAACGATATTGTGATGTCTGTTTTCTATTATGGCAATAAAAATTTAATGCCTGAAAAAGTAGCTAAGATGGCTGAGGCGGGCAATGGAAAATTTTCACATGTTACCACTGAAAACACCGACCTGGTGCTGGTGAAAGAGGCTAAGGCCAAGCGGTTAGGAAAGTAAGAGAAACTGTAAAAGTATTAAACAAGTAGATAATTAATTAGAGATTAGGGTTTGGAGTTGTTAGTTTCGCAGTTACATTTTTTTAGTAACGCCTGTTAATTACTCCCAATATAAAAGGATATGGCAAATATAGTAGCTATAGTAGGACGCCCCAATGTAGGTAAGTCGACGCTTTTTAACCGCCTGATAGAAAAGCGGAAAGCAATCATGGATGATGAAAGTGGGGTAACCCGGGACCGCCACTACGGGTATGCCGAATGGACGGGCAAGCATTTCACGGTTATTGATACGGGTGGTTATGTCACCGGCTCCGAAGACAAGTTTGAGTCGGAGATCCGGCACCAGGTAGAGCTCGCTCTCGACGAAGCTACTGTAATCCTTTTTATGGTAGACAGCTTTGCAGGCCTTACCGATCTGGATAAAGACTTTGCCAAGGTTTTGAGAACGTCTAATAAACCCATCTACCTGGTAGCAAACAAAGCGGATACAACGGAGCGTATCCATATGTCAAGTGAATTTTACGCTTTGGGCATGGGTGATGTTTACCCAATCTCTTCTGCCAGTGGCTCGGGTACCGGTGAGCTGCTTGACAAAGTAGTGAAGAATTTTGATGAAGGTGAAGAAAACCCTGAAGAAGGCGTGCCCCGCATTGCTATCCTGGGCAGGCCTAATGTCGGAAAATCGTCTTTCCTTAATGCTTTACTAGGCAAAGAGCGTACAATAGTAACTGATGAAGCCGGCACTACGCGTGACTCTATAAATACACACTATAAGCTGTATGGAAAGGACTTTATACTTACCGATACCGCAGGTATCCGCAAGAAATCCAAGGTGAAGGAGGACATAGAATTTTACTCGGTACTCAGGTCTATTCAGGCTTTACAGGACAGTGACGTCTGTATTTTCATCATAGATGCAGAAAGAGGCCTGGAGGCTCAGGACATGAGCATTATCAGCCTGGCACTAAAATACAGAAAGGGTATCATGATCATGGTAAACAAGTGGGATCTGATAGAGAAGGAAAACAACACTGCAGAAAAGTATAAGAAAGCCATTTTGCAGAAATTAGGTCAACTTGATTACATTCCAATTATTTTTACATCGGTAGTAAAAAAGCAAAGAATATTCCAGGCGATCGAGAAAGCTATTGAGATCTATGATAACAGAAACTCAAAAATCTCCACTTCAAAACTTAACGAAGCCATACTTCCTGAAATAGAAAATAATCCTCCACCTGCCATAAAAGGAAAATATATTAAAATAAAGTACATCACTCAGTTATCCGCCCAAACTCCGGCGTTTGCTTTCTTCTGCAATCTGCCGCAGTATATTAAAGCCCCGTATGAGCGGTTTTTAGAGAATAAGATCAGGAAGAACTTTAACCTGGAGGGCGTACCAATTCGTCTATTTTTCAGAAAAAAATGACATGGATTTGACCTTTACATGTTTTTGTATCTATATTTACTGCTTCAAATCAAAACCTGTGAAAAAATGAAAAAACTATTGACATTATTTTTAGCTCTAGGATTCACTTTCGCATTTGTTGCTTGTGGTAACAATGCATCAACTGAGGAATCAGCAGAAGAAACTACTACTGAGGAAGTTGTAGAAGAGTCTACTGAAGAAGTAGAAGAAGCTGCTGAAGATGTAGAAGAAGGTGCTGAAGAAGCTGTAGAAGAAGTAGAAGAGACTGTAGAAGAAGTTGATTCAGTTGAAAACGCTGAGTAATTTTCTTTGAAACTCATAAGAAAGGGCTTTGGGAAACCAAGGCCCTTTCTGTTTTTAGACCTATCTCAAATGTGGGCACATCATACACGCGGCAGTAAATCTGCGGAGCAAATGGATTTGAAAAATGAACATGCAAGGTGAAGCTAGTTATTGAAAATCAGTAAACCGCGTCTATCAATATTTTGAGTTCTTGCACCCCCACTTTACCCTTAATAATCACACCTAAAATCTCAATACTACTCTACTCTGTCCCTTTCCAATCATCAGTCCTGAAAGGTACGGCAGGCAGTCCTTCAAAGTTTATGAGGTTGCTCACCGGATTATCAGCCCACGCATAGCGTACAGATTTGGGTGATTTTACTTTATCAGCATAAACCACCACTTTATCTCCGTCAATTTCAGCCTTCGCCCAGTAGAATTGCTTATCCTCTCCGGCAACGGCGAAGCCAGTTACCTCTTTGCCATCTTTTGTTGTCAACCCAGAGCCGGTATGCGTAAAGCTAATCCGAACTTTATTTCCCTCTGTTTTAAAACTTTTGTATTGAGGACCTGAGGCTATAATATTTTGTTTATACACAAGCTTATTTGCGATTAAGGCCAGCCGCCGCCCTACTTCCTGTTTGTTTAGCGGATGAATATCATCAGCCTCACCAATGTCGATAATGCAGGCCATACCTGTATTGGGCAAGGACAATGTCATCATTTGGGCTTCCCTTAGTTCTGCCCAGTCGCTCTCAGATGGCTGAGGTTTTACCACTTGGAAATTGGCCAGCTGCACAAATAGAAAAGGAAGGTCGCCCTGCCCCCAACGGGCTCTCCAATCCTGTATCATCATTGGAAACAATGTCCGGTAATCATAGGCAGCCTCCACATTGGCTTCTCCCTGATACCATATAAACCCTTTGATGCCATAGGGAATAAGCGGATTGATCATTGCATTAAATAGTACTTCCGGATAATAGTGATAGTTCAGTATTTCAGGCAATGCCGGCTCAAGATCCTTTTTGTACAGCCACGTTCCTGCCAAAGAAATTCTGGAAACGCTGTCAGTAATATATAATTCACCCGCAGGAGGGTTCACGCCTCCACCACCCCACAATACAGCCATTCTTACGGAAATGGTATTTTTCCCATTTTTCACAAGCACGGCAGGAATGGTATAGTAATGTGTTGGGTTGGCATTCCAAATATTCTTGCAGATTTGCGTGCCATTGAAATAAAGTGAATAATTCATTTCAGGATGCCCCAGGTTAATAGTCAAATCTTTTTTGGTGAATGATTTCGGTAACATTACTTTTTTCCGAAGCCAGACCATCCCATTGTACTCAGCCATGCCAATGTCCCGGAACACACCCGGCATATCAATTTCATTCCAGTCAGAATCATCATATTCCGCCATAGGAATCACCTGATCTGTATTGTTCCTGGGCTGATATAAGATTTCCCAATAACGGACTGAATTGAGGCTATCGGTAATAAAATGATCATAGGTTAGTGTATCGTTGCTTAGTGTGGCTGATTTGGTAATGGGTGAAGTAAGCAGCTTTTCCCGGCTGGTCCACGACTCTACCGGTGTTCCTCCCCAGGTACTTTGGATGATACCTATCGGAACGTGTTGATCCTGATGTATTTTTCGTGAAAAATAATATGCCACGGCTGAGAGTTGCTTTACATTGGTAGTATCGCAAGCCTTCCATTGCCCGGAAGAAATATCAGTTTGTGGAGTTAATTTTTTGTCGTGTTCTACGAATAGAAAACGTATGTTGGGATAGTTTGCTTTTGCTATTTCACTTTCAGCATCCTGCGCCTGCTGCACCTGCCATTCCATATTCGATTGTCCTGAAGCCAGCCAGACATCTCCGATCAGAATATTGCTTAACTCAATGGCTCCATCTGCTTTTCCCTTTTCATACAACTTGAGAGTATAAGGCCCTCCGGCTTTGAATTTCGGAAAATCCACTCTCCATTTTCCTTCCTGATCAGCTTTTACGGTCACCTGTTTCCCTCCCAGCTCCGCCACTATAAGCACACCCGGTGCTGAACTTCCCCAAACAGGAATTTTCATATCTCGCTGTAAAACCATATTGTCCCCAAATACTTTGGATAAAGTGATCTGCGCATAGCACCGCGCATGAAAAATAAAGAATAGTATAAAGGATAAAGTGGCTGTTCGTAATAGTAATCTGTTTGTTACTGACATATGTAAAAAAAATTAAATGAGCCCTGAAAACCCAAAAACAAAATTTGGTCTATCACTTATAAGAAGCAAAGAATGGCAGGGATGCACGATCTGCCATCCTTTACTTCGCTGTTTATCTAACGATTAGTTTTTTAGTCAAATTAGCTTTTCCAGAAGTAAGCTTTACAAGATAAACCCCTGCTTTAAGGTTAGTATTTATATCAAATGTTCCGCTTCTCTCGGCTACATTTTCATACACCTGTCTGCCCTTGTTATCAAAAACATGAATAGTTGCATTTTCCATGGCTTTAGGAACAGTAATGGAAAAGTTTCCTTCCCGCGATGGGTTGGGATAAATAACGATATCAACAATCTCTTCCACGTTTGATACACCTGATTCAGCCTGGGCTGTCCTGGCTGATGAACTGCCAGTGGTAGCATAGCTTATATACCCATTGCAATTCAACCATTCGCTGTTAGAGCCTCCACAACTGCTATTTTGCCACACACCAGTATTGGTTGACTGGTTTTCTGACTGATAGGTTGTTCCTCCAACGGTAACATAATCTATCTGTACATCCCTTCCTCCGTTATCATTGGTAAAATGAACAGATACTGCCCCGTTTCCCGAAGCAGTGTAGTTAGCGTATGATGTACCCAGTGTCCAGGTGGCGACGGTTTGGCTGCCAACACGTAATTCAATGGTTTCATCTCCCTGGGTTCCCCGGGCTCTTACTACAATGGAAGACGCACTGCTGTTGATAGTTACTTTAAAAGTATTTGTACTGCTACAGCCTGCGGTATTAGTGTAGGTAGCGACATAATCACCTGCCTGGTTGGATTGTATGTTAGCAATGGTCACCTCGCGTGTAGTAGCACTAAAGGAATTGGGACCGCGCCAGCTCCAAGATCCTCCCCGGGTGGGTTGCGGGCCAAATTTTACGCTACCTCCTGCATCAAGGTTTGCGCTGGATGTTTGTGCCCATGGTCCTCCGTTTAGCTGAACATAGGGTGTAATCTGTGTGGGAGTACAGCTTCCCGCAGCACCTTCCATAATTGCATCAAGATTGCCCTGATCAACCACTGCTCCGGTACTGCGGTTAAACAATCCAAATTCGGGCTGACCATGATCCCAATACACAGGAATCATACCATGGTCAATAGCGGACTGAACTACATATTTGTGATAATACTCCCGGGATGCGATATGAAGTGACTCTTCCGGAATACCGGAACGCTTCTTAGCGGCAAATTCACCTATAATAACCGGAATACCCTGATCTACAAACTTAGCCTTCATCAATCCGAACCTTTCATCCACATGGCTTTCTTCTCCCCAGTTGGCGTTTCTGGAAGTATTTGTGGAGGAGTGATAACCATTGCCCCAGTAGTAAAACACATTACCCCAGCTTTCATCATTGTCCATCAGGCAAAATTGATAAGGGTCATAGTAATGTACTTCCACCATCATACGGTTGGCTATCTGATCGGTAGGCAGGGTATTCATCAGCTCATTGGTCGTGCCTATATCTGTTTTTGGCCCTTGCACGATCAGTGTCCGTGAGCTGTTGTTTCCACCTGTTGCACGCACTGCATTAACAAAGGTTTGGTGGTATGATAACAATACCGACATACCTGTAGCATCCTCCACGCGAGGCTCATTGGCACTGGCAAAAAGCAGATGCTCGTTATAGGCTTTGAAATAATTGGCTATTTGCGTCCAGTAAGCATTCTGTTTCACATTTACGGCCTGCTGCTGTGCCGTAGTCACGTTCTCTTCGAGCCATCCATTGTCCCAGTGAATGTTGAGGATCACGTACAAATCGTTGCTGATACAATAATCAACCACTTCTTTCACCCTGGCCATCCAGGCTGCATCGATTTGATTGTTACTCTGGTTGGCATACTGATCCCATGAAACGGGAAGGCGTACGGTATTGAACCCGGCAGCTTTCACACTATTGATAAGCTGCTGGTTTGCCATGGGGTTGCCCCAGCTGGTTTCCCCTCCAATAGCTTCCAGGGTATTTCCGAGGTTCCAGCCGACTTTCATATTGGCGGCTACCTGCTGCGCAGTTGGTAACTGGGAGTAAACGGTAAGGGACATCATTACACCACATACAAGAAGTATAAAACTTCGCCGGCTATTGACAAACATCTTCAGCCTGGACTTAAAAACGTCGGTGCTTCCAGATTTCGGAAGCACAGATAATTCATAGGAGTTGATTTTAATCATTGGTCTATAGGTTTATGTTGAACATTAAAACTCAGAAATCGTTTGCAGGTATGGCTTAAAAAAAGCAGGTCACTAAACCTTCTATAATTAAAATAACAAGCAGAAAATCAGGTTAATCATGCTGTAGTCCGGGCGGTAAGAATCCCTTTCTTATATGCCATGAGGTGCCTTGAGTCTCTTGTAAGTCTCAAAGTCAGAACAATGCCGTATCGTAAGGTCTTTAAGCTCGTCCTGAATATGCTCTTCTATTCAGCCAATCCACACTGCTAATTTATTCTTTATTGATTCTGAGGGGGGTATGCAATGTTTCGGATAAGGGATGTGGATGTTATATTTTAGATTATTTGGACATTTCAGAGATTTACGACAGCGAAACTTTGACCCTTTTCAATAAAAAATGAGAAAAGCCTGCAGTCTGGCCTATTTCAAAAAAACAATTATTTTTGAGGAGTTTTTTGTATATGAGTGAAGCACGCTTTAAGTCCGCAGTTCAGAAATTTTTACCAGAGCACTCCATTGACTATTGCTATAAGTTATGGGTGGAGCATGGCTTTACTTTCAAGATCAAAAACAAACGTGCCTCCAAGCTTGGGGACTACAGGTATGATCCTAAACTCAAGCTGCATGTAATCACTGTAAACAACGATCTCAATCCTTATTCTTTCCTGATCACTTACATTCATGAAGTGGCGCACCTGGTGACGTTCAGCGAGTACAAAAGAAGCGTACGGCCGCATGGTACAGAATGGAAAAACAATTTCAAGAAACTGATGCTCCCGATGATGAGTAATCATATTTTTCCTGATCAGGTATTGAGGAAACTGGCACAATACTTAAAAAACCCGAAAGCCTCCTCCTGCAATGACCATCAACTGATGAGGGCACTGCAGGAGCATGATGAAAACAGATCGGGCGTAAGCCTGAGTGAAATTTCCGCAGGCCAGCTTTTTAAGTTTAGGCAACGGGTCTTTAGAAAGGAAACCCTCCGAAGAACACGGTACGTATGCTGCGAAATTAAAACGCAAAGAAAGTACCTTATTTCAAAGGTTGCCGAAGTAGAACCTGTTGGATAGATATGAGTAATTGAAGTTGGAAGCCGGGAGTCAGAAGACCGAAGCGTTTGGTAGGTGGTGACCAGTAAACAGTGAATGGTAAACGGTAAAACGGGGTTTGTGAAGAATTAGAATATGGCGGTTTGGTAAAGTTTTTATGGCGTGTGCTTTCCTAAGCCTTTAAGGATTAGGAAAGCTAGTTAATTACCGTAACGATAAAGCACGAATTACTTTAAAGCCTCAAACCTGCCTAGCACATCTTGAAGGTAGGGGAAAAACCCTGATCCATGATCTGCTCCTTCAATAGCAATAAATTCGACGGTTGTTGAAGAGGCTCCGGCTAATATTAAGTTTTCGTAAGTATCAATCGAGTTTTGATAAGGTACAGTCACATCTGCCGTACCGTGATACATAAACATCTTATTTTGTGGCACCCAATTATCGACGCTATTCTCTTCAAATGCTGCACGGATATCAGCATATTTAGGGTCCGTATCTACATTATTCAGGAAATCCGGTGCTATAAAGTCTGCTACCACAGTATCTAATTTATTGTTAATAGAGCCACCGGACATGGTACCATCGAAGTAGCCAGGAATCTCCGAAGCGTAAGGCTCCTGAAAAAAGTCTGACAGCGGCTGGTTCCATCCATAGGTATTTTTGAACGAAAGTGCCACGTAGGCCATATAATAAGGCTGGTGGTAAACCTCCTGTGAAAAGAAATATTCTTGCATGCCCTTTAAGTCATATCCTCCCGCAGCAGGTGCAGAGGCTACCAGTTCAAAACCTTCCAGGCCGTCTTCCTCTATTGCTTTATGAGTGGCCATAGTAGCAAATCCTCCCTCTGAATAGCCCGACAGAAAGGCCTTACCGTTAAACTTATAGCCTTCGAGATATGCAAGTTCCCTGGCAGCAATCATCATGTCTGTAATTGAACTTGCCGTAATATCAGCACGATAATAGGGGTGTAGTATGTCACTTGAGCTGCCAAATCCGATAAAATCGGGGATGAGGAAAATATATCCTGCACTGGCAACGCTGGCCAGGAAGGTGTAGGTCTGTGTATCTACGGTCGGTGCATCACTATGCTTTACCATGGTGCCATGCTGGAAGCTCATCATAGGTACACTCTCCCCGGTCTCCGGAAAGGCCACCAATCCGGAGGCTATAATCTCCTGACCCAGATAATCTGTTTTATAGGTAATAGTGTAAATGCTAATATCATAATTCAGATACGCTGCCAACTCAGGATAGCCTGCAATATTAGCCAGCGTGACCATTTCTTCTTTCGACCTCGAAAATAATGCCTCACTATTTTCAAGTTTGACGATCTCCGGGGCAATTTCACCATCATCATCGCCACCGCAGCCAGAAAGGAAAAGGAGTAATAATGTGAAGACCGAAAATGTCGAATAGGAGTAAAAGCTTCTGAATAATTTCATCTTTTGGTATTAGTGTAAGGATATTCTTCTCTGTATAAGCTGATTCACCAAAAGGAAGAACCTTTGAGGGCTCAGCGTACGCCATTTATCAATTTGCAAACTTCCTCCCATATTCACAAAAGAATCTACATTGAAGTTCTTGAGCTCGTCCTGCACAAACTGAGGAAAGTTAACCGCGGCAATCCACCCATCCTCCACCTCCTCAAACCACTCTTCGTAGTAGCAGTCGTCCGAACCGTGGAAGTTGAATATATTTTCACCTATTAATATGTATTTGTTGACACCTTCATGCAGCAGGGCTTCTATAACATTGCGTTTGAGGTGCATGATATCATTATTGATGGTATCATTCCACTCCCCGATAAACTCGATGATGGCAAACCCCTCATCATAGTCTGCATACAATATTTTCAGATAGAGAGTCTCCGAGCCCATAAAATCCCAGGCGGGATCGATATAGTAACCATAAATATTTTCGGAGTACAGGTCAAAATTGTACTCTTTCCCATGAAAGGGAGATCGTTCATCTTCTGCCGGATTATATAAATGAAGCCACCGGTAGTATGGTTCAATCTCGTGCATTCTTCCTGATAAAATCTATTACTTTCCTCACTGACCCATGTTCTTTCAAAAGCACTTCTGCCTCTTCACGACCTATTGATAGTTCTTCCATCAACATGCGCGTGCCCCTGTCGACCAATTTATTATTACTTAACTGCATATCGACCATTTTGTTTCCCTTCACGCGTCCCATTTGTATCATCACGGTGGTGGATATCATATTCAGTACAAGCTTCTGGGCGGTACCTGCTTTCATGCGGGTGCTGCCTGTCACGAATTCAGGTCCTACGACCACCTCTATAGGAAAAGTTACCGAACCGGCCAGCTCAGAATCCCGGTTACAGGTGATGCACCCGGTTACAAGTCCGTGCTCTTTTGCTGTTCTCACCCCTCCTATTACATAAGGCGTTCTGCCAGAGGCTGCAATGCCGATCACTACATCTTTATGATTGATCTGGTGCTCCTGCATGTCTTTCCAGGCCTGCTCGGTGTCGTCCTCGGCAAACTCTACTGCCTTGCGGATAGCCTGGTCACCACCGGCAATAATACCAATCACTACTCCGTGTGGCATACCAAAAGTCGGAGGTATTTCAGAGGCATCGACTATACCAAGACGGCCGCTGGTTCCGGCCCCAATGTAGAAAAGACGACCTCCTTTTTTGAGCTGTTTCACTATTTCCGGTACAAGCGCCTCGATTTGAGGCATGGCACGCATTACAGCCTTGGGTACAGTGGTATCTTCATTATTAATATTTATCAAAATGTCTCTAACAGACATCTGCTCAAGGTTATCAAAGTTGGAGGGTGATTCGGTGGTATTGGTATTCATCGCATTACACTATTTTGATGATATAAAGTCAGTCCGGCGATTGGGCTCTCCACAATATTCCTGACAGTTATGCCTCTGTCATTGGCCACTTGCCTCAATATGTTACTGTAGTAAAAAGCTACTGATCCGGTAAAATGTACGGGTAACTGCCGGTATTGATCATACTTTTCAATATTCTTCTCAAAAAACAGTTCGAAACCCCGGTACACCAGCCTGTAAAGCACCGGATGCTTGATGTTCTGGAAGATAAATTTGGAAAACCCTGCCATGTACCTTGCAGGAAAGGGCTTTTGGTATACATGTTCAAGAATGGTATCCCTGTTCAGGTCAAAGCGTTTGATCATTTTGCTTTCAAGTTCATCGCCCAGTTCACCCCGGATAAAAGAACCCAACAGCTTTTTACCCAGCCAGGCACCACTACCCTCATCTCCCATAATGAACCCCAACGAAGGGACATTGGAAGTGATACTGTTGCCATCATAATAGCACGAATTTGCACCTGTACCGAGAATACAGGCTATCCCCGGATCATAGCCGCACAATGACCTGGCAGCTCCCATTAGATCATGATCAACGGTAATTAAGGCATTGGGAAAAGCCTCTTCAAAAATGGTTTTCAGTGTCTGTTTATTGGCGGCCGAAGAACAGCCTGCGCCATAAAAGAACAATTGATGCACAGGATCTGAAATCTTTGGCTTTAAAGATTCCATGATCTCCGCCTTTATATTTTCAGCTTTTTGATGATATGGATTAATGCCAAGCGACTGAAACTGCTGAATATTCGTTTCTGCGTCAATCAACCTCCAATCGGCTTTACTTGCCCCGCTATCGGCTATCAGGATCATTTTATCGATAAAAATTTTGTCTTCAAATATTTATTACGTACCATAAAGGTCTTACCAATGACTAAGTTATGAAGATTAACCTTTTGAAATACTTTGCGGCATTAAGTTTAATCCTTTTTTCAATATTCATCGGCGGATGTAGCGATGATGATGAAAATGAAGTAACCAACAACCCATCTAATAATCAGAATGTCGGGGTATCAGCCAATGACCTTCTATCATCAGAAACTTATAATAACCTGATCATTGAAATACAGTATGCTTCCGGTTATGAGCCATCCGCTGCTGCAATAAATAATCTGAAAGCATTTTTAGGACAACACCTCAACAAATCTAACATCACTGTGGTCACCAGTGAGATCAGTGCTCCCGGGCAGGCTCAATATACGGTGAGTGACATCAGGGCCATTGAAGATAATAACCGCACGCAATTTACAAGTGGGAATACCATCGCCACTTACTTCTTTTTTGCTGATGGAGGCTATAGTGAGGATACTGACAATTCCAAAGTGCTGGGCATTGCCTACCGGAATACATCAATGGCCTTATTTCAGAAAACTATCAAAGATAATTCAGGTGGCCTCGGCCAGCCCTCAACAAGTTTGCTTACGTCAACAGTTATGAACCACGAATTCGGTCACATCCTCGGCCTCGTCAATAATGGAACTCCGCTGACCACCCAGCATCAGGACACAGCACACGGCCACCACTGCAATGTCGAAGACTGCCTTATGTACTGGACCGCTGAAACTGGCGCCGGAATTACCGATCTCCTTGGCATGAGTTCCCCGCCCACACTCGACACGCAATGCATCACTGACCTTAAAGGAAATGGAGGGAAGTAGGGTTGCCGGGGGCTGGTTGCTGGTTTTCTGGGGGATTAGTAACTGGGGCTGGTATCTAATGGCTGAGGGACTGGTTACTTAAAAGGAACCAATTTTGCCTACTTCCTTTGCCTGGTGCCGACTGAATCTTCCGATTACTGATCACTGGTCACCGAAACACCACCAATTCCTCGAATCCGGCACCGAACTGTCCACTAACTACTAATTTGGAAGTGGAGCAAGTTTCCCTACTGCTTTAAACTTGTCAAATACATTCTCGTTATGAGGGGCATCAGCGAGTTCTTTGGTCAGGTCCTGGCCAGCCCAGTGTTCATAGTGTTTACCATCTCTCCAAAGTTTAGATTTAGTGACATCATAAATGATACCTCTGTAAGCAATCCATACTTCTTCTTTATCCTGACCGTTTCTCAGGGCTAATTGGCCGGTTGTATAAAAAGGTAAGTTGCCTGACTCCACTATTAAAAGGTTAATTGATTATTTTGCATAACTTTCAAAGTTAGAAAACGCAAAACAAACATAACCAGCTAATGAAAATTATCAAACCAATATTATTTCTGTTGGTCATCCTGATGGGATGTCAACCCGGGCAAACCGAAGAATCCACTGAAATATCTGATGCCGACCTTCAGATAAGGGCCAATGAGCTGGCTCATAAATTCATCATTACGGATGGCCATATTGATCTGCCTTACAGGTTGAAAGAGGATAACTTTAATATTGAATCTGATAAAGAGATACTTATCAAAACGGAAAAAGGTGACTTCGACTACGAACGAGCAAAGAAAGGTGGCCTTGACGCTCCGTTTATGTCTATCTATATTCCGGCCTCTTATCAGGAAACTGGCGGAGCTAAAGAGCTGGCTGACAGCCTTATAAATATGGTAAGGTCAATTACACAAGCATATCCTGACAAGTTTGCCATTGCAACTTCTCCTGAGCAGGTTAAGGAACAATTTGCATCGGGTAAAATCTCTCTGCCTATGGGTATGGAAAATGGAGCACCAATAGGTGACGACCTCAGTAATGTAGCTTATTTCCACCAGCGTGGCATCCGGTACATTACCCTCACACACTCTAAAGACAACCTGATTTGCGACTCCTCTTATGACACTACCCGTACATGGAATGGACTCAGTGCTTTTGGACGTGAGGTAGTCAGTGAAATGAACAATGTAGGTATCATGATCGATGTTTCACATATTTCTGATAGCACTTTCTATCAGGTCATGAAGCTGAGCAAAGCTCCGGTTATTGCCTCGCATTCGTCATGCAGGCATTTTACGCCTGGCTTTGAACGCAATATGTCAGATGAGATGATCAAACTATTGGGTGAGAAAGATGGTGTTATCCAGATCAACTTCGGCTCTACTTTCCTGGATCAGCGGTCGCGTGATGTGAGGCAGCATATCACTGATTACCTCCAGTCAAACAACCTTACCCCCGAAGATTCTGCTGCTAAGGCATACATAGCTAGCTATTCCAAAGAGAACCCAATCTACAGCAACGTGCAGAAGGTGGCTGACCATATTGACCAGGTGGTGAAAATAGCAGGTATTGACCATGTTGGTCTGGGTTCTGACTTTGATGGTGTTGGGGATACACTTCCTGAAGGGCTGAAAGATGTGTCTCATTACCCTAACCTGATCTATGAATTGCTCAAAAGGGGCTATTCAGAAGAAGATATTGAAAAAATATGTTACAAGAATGTGTTCAGAGTGTGGGAAGAAACCGCCAGGGTAGCCGCTTCTAACTAAACGGTAAATTTTCACATGGCTTGAGAGCCAAAATATTTATGTGTAGACTACAATTTATCTAAACAAGAGTTAGGTAGCACCAAATAATACCTGGTGCTACTTAACTATTCTTAATTTATCCTTTTAAAACTGCAGCGCTTTTCCGGACCTGTCAATTCTCTTGTTTCTATGTCAGCTGCTTAGAACTTACCAAACTTCAACGTCAGAAAGTAATTTAACTTCTCAAATTCATTGGCATCTGAAGCCAGCAATTTCAGATCTTCGGTAAATCTTTTAGAAATACCGCAATTTATCCTGAAGTGCCGGGATACATTCAGCTCCAGCGCCACCCCGGGCTCCACATACCAGAACACATCCTCATCAATGATCTCCTCGTCACGATCATAGTCCTCTTCCCAGTCATCGTGCAGGCCAAGCCAACCCGCACCGCCAGCCAGAGGAAAGGTGACATGCACAACCTGGTTGGAAAAGATAATAGGTTCTAAAAACATACCTCCGTAGCCTCCGAGGAGTACTGCATTCCTTCCCGGCACGATATTATCAAACTCTGCGGTGGGTATTACCCCATAACCCTCAAAGCCAATGGCCAGGGTACGGTTGATGATCCATCCGGCCCGGAAACCACCCATTACGAGTATCTTGTCCTGAAACTCCGAGCTCTTGAATGATACCGCTCCAAAACCTCCGGAATGATAACCACCACCTCCGGATAATGTCCTTACCTCGTCTCTTTGGCGCTTAAATTCAGAAACCGTAACCTCTTCATAAATAGTATCGCGCTCATAGTAATAGTCCTGGGCATAGGTTGCAATGCCCATAAAAGAAATGGCAGCAACAATAAGTATTCTTCTCATTTGTGATATAGGTTAAAATTAGGAGTGCAAACTTTAATATTAAAGCCAAAGCTTGTACTGCTTACACCACAAAGACATGTATGACGGTGAAGGGTTTCCATTTGTAATTCATATTGTTTAAAAAACCGTCTGTCCCTGATAGCCTGTATTTGGCCACTACTTCTGATCTTCCGATTAACCTTTGCGTTAATACTCTTACTAAGATTTAGAATGATGGAATTTCAAAGAAAATATTATAAAGTCACCAGTATAATTATAATATCACTCTTTATGGTTTCTGTAAGCTATTATCAGCAAATATGTCTGCAGCACATCTCTGCCATAGCCCGCAAATACGTTCCAAAACATGCCGCTATCATGGTAAGCCCATCTTCTAATCAAATACCCTTCTCGAAAGCTGCTGCTATCTACTGCACTGGCAATAGCCATGAAGTAAAGGATTATGGCTCCTTGAAAAAAATTTAGAAAAGTCTCAATCCGCTGTTGGCAATTGATAAAATCCATTAATTTGGTGGCTCGTATGTTTGGCCTATTCAAAAAGAAAAAGCAGGAGCCGGGATTGCCAGTTTTAAAAGATCTGGAAAATACGCCGTTGGCAGAAGGTGATTTTGTAGAAGCCCTGAGGTATGACTTGGGTAAGTGCAAGTTGCTGGTGATTGATAATGCCTACGTCTATGAATCAGTGGCTACGGGAGAAACAGTAAGCTGGCTCAAAATGATAGATGCTTCCACAGAAAATCAGAAGGTGAAAAAAATAATTTAAATCATCTTTAAACTGCTCTTAGTCACCCATATTCAATCATTTTCGGGAACCCGGTGGATTTAAGGAAATTAAAAAATCCTGATTAAAGGAAGCCCCTACCCGCATTACATTTTTATTCTATTCATTTTCCTATAACTTTGTGCCAATTTATACAAAAGTCATTCATTTAACTCTACACAATCACCATTAAATGCCAAGAGATAGAAGCATCAGGTCAGTTTTAATTATCGGAAGCGGGCCTATTGTCATCGGTCAAGCATGTGAATTCGATTATTCAGGTTCTCAAGCATCACGTTCGTTAAGAGAAGAGGGAATAGAAGTTATTTTGATTAACTCTAACCCGGCAACAATCATGACCGACAAGGTCACCGCAGATCACATCTATCTTAAACCTCTTACCAAGCAGTCAATCAGGGAAATCTTACAAAAGCACAATGTAGATGCCGTACTTCCTACCATGGGAGGGCAAACTGCATTGAACCTGGCTATCGATTGTCAAAAAGCTGGTATTTGGGAGCACTTCGGTGTAAAGATCATAGGTGTTGATATTAACGCAATAGAAACCACGGAAGACAGGGAGAAATTCCGGCTTAAAATGAACGAGTTGGGTGTTCATGTCTGTAAAGGAGAAACAGCCACCTCATTTCTTCAAGGTAAGGAAATCGCCCAGGAAATTGGCTTCCCGCTTGTTATCAGGCCATCTTACACGCTGGGGGGTTCCGGCGGTGGTTTTGTCAATACACCGGATGAGTTTGAAAAAGCACTTACCCACGGATTACATACCTCGCCTATTCATGAGGTACTTATCGAGCAAAGCATTCTGGGCTGGAAAGAATATGAACTGGAATTGCTTAGAGACAGCAAAGGTAACATTATCATTATCTGCTCAATAGAGAACTTTGATCCGATGGGTGTACATACGGGAGACTCCATCACCGTAGCCCCAGCCATGACACTACCGGATACTGTATATCAGGAGATGCGTAACCTTGCCATCAAAATGATGAATGGTATAGGTATGTTCGCCGGAGGTTGCAATGTCCAGTTTGCGGTTAACCCTGAAAATGATGATATCGTGGGCATTGAGATCAACCCCAGAGTATCAAGATCATCGGCCCTTGCATCAAAAGCAACAGGCTACCCCATAGCAAAAATTGCTGCAAAGCTGGCTATAGGCTACAACCTTGATGAGCTTAAAAATGCAATTACAGGTACCACATCCGCATACTTTGAGCCCGCACTTGACTATGTGATTGTTAAAATACCTCGCTGGAACTTTGATAAATTCCAGGGTTCAAATAAAAAGCTTGGCCTGCAGATGAAGTCTGTTGGTGAAGTAATGGGTATCGGAAGAAATTTCCAGGAAGCCCTGCAAAAAGCATGTCAGTCCCTTGAAATCAAAAGAAACGGACTAGGAGCTGATGGCAAAGAACTGACAAAACAGCAGGAGATCCTCGAAAGTCTGGAACACCCGAGCTGGAACAGACTTTTCCATATCTATGATGCCTTCAAGCTGGGAATACCATTTAAAACTATTCAGAACCTTACTAAAATAGACAAATGGTTCCTTATCCAGATCGAAGAACTGATCGTTTTGGAAAATGAAATCTCAAAATATACTATAGATAATATCCCCGCGGCCCTGCTTAGATCAGCCAAAGAAAAAGGCTACGCCGATCGCCAGTTAGGCCACCTCATGAATTGCTGGGAGAGCGAAGTTCGCAGTAAGCGAAAGGAGTTGGGCGTCAACAGGGTTTACAAACTTGTAGATACCTGTGCAGCCGAATTTGAAGCTCAAACACCATATTACTACTCTACCTTTGACCAGGAAAATGAATCGAAAATTACTGACCGGAAAAAGATAGTAGTTTTAGGGTCAGGTCCAAACAGGATAGGTCAGGGTATTGAATTTGATTACTCTTGTGTGCATGGCATTTTGGCAGCTAAAGAGTGTGGTTATGAGACTATCATGATCAACTGCAACCCCGAGACAGTTTCTACAGACTTCGATGTAGCTGACAAGCTATATTTCGAACCTGTTTTCTGGGAGCACATTTATGATATCATCGAGCATGAAAAACCTGAAGGTGTAATCGTTCAGCTTGGCGGACAGACAGCACTAAAGCTCGCCGAGAAACTCGAAAAGTATGGCATCAGGATTCTGGGCACTAACTTCCAGTCACTTGATCTTGCTGAGGACAGAGGTAGTTTCTCCAACATTCTGAGGGAAAACGATATACCTTACCCGCAATTTGGTGTGGCTGAAGATGCTGAAACCGCTATTGAGCTGTCAAAAGAGATCGGGTTCCCGCTGCTTGTAAGACCTTCTTACGTATTAGGTGGCCAAAGCATGAAGATCGTGATCAATGAAAAAGAACTTGAATCACACATTATTGATATTCTCAAAAAAATACCAGGTAACAAAGTATTGCTTGACCACTTTCTTGATGGAGCTATAGAAGCTGAAGCAGATGCTATCTGCGATGGAGAGGATGTACACATAATCGGCATTATGCAGCACATAGAGCCGGCAGGTATTCATTCCGGAGACTCCTATGCGGTGCTGCCTCCTTATAACTTGGGAGACTTCGTGATCCGCCAGATTGAGGCGTATACTAAAAAGATAGCACTGGCACTTAACACCGTAGGTCTTATCAATATACAATTTGCCATTAAAGATGATAAGGTATATATCATTGAGGCCAACCCAAGGGCATCCCGTACGGTTCCATTTATTTGCAAAGCATATGATGAACCATACGTTAACTATGCTGTTAAAGTAATGTTAGGTGAAAAGAAGGTTAAAGACTTTAAATTTAACCCTAAAAAGCATGGTTATGCCATTAAGGAACCGGTGTTCTCATTTGATAAATTCCCTAATGTAAATAAAGAGCTTGGCCCTGAGATGAAATCTACCGGAGAAGCCATTTATTTCATTGATGACCTGATGGACGACTATTTCCTAAAAATATACTCTGAACGAAACTTATATCTGAGTAAATAAGTATAATAATAAAAAGAGTAAAAATATGTTGAAATTTCTGATTATTGCGTTTCTGATAGGGTTTCTGTTTTTCAAACTTCTGGGTCTTTTTTTCAGGATTCTCATTGGAAGATCAGCAGCTGACAGATCAGGAGGAAGGGCATACCAAAATCAGCAATATCAGTCCGGAAGGAGCAACGACGGGAATGTAAACATTGATTATGTTCCAAAAAATGGCTCAAACAAGTCACCAAAAGCTTTTAAGGGCGGTGAATACGTTGATTATGAGGAAATAAAATAAATTATATCAAAATTGTTATTTTAGACCCCGTTTCGGTCCGCCAAAATCTGGCAATTTCCGAAACGGGGTTTTTCATTTTAGTATAGCACATGGATAATATCAAATTTTATAAATATCAGGCTACAGGTAATGATTTCATACTCATTGACAACCGCAGTACGCAGCACCGCTTTTCTTCAAAACAGATACAAAAACTGTGTGACCGTAAATTTGGTATCGGTGCAGACGGGCTGATCCTGATCCAGGACCACGACAACTATGACTTCGAAATGGTTTACTACAACCCGGATGGCAGTCAGAGCCTTTGCGGAAATGGCAGCAGGTGCGCTGTAAATTTTGCCAGTTATTTGGGGATAGTCGACAAATCAACGCGTTTTCTGGCCTATGATGGTGAGCACCTGGCAGAAATCCTTGACAATGAAGCTGTAAGATTAAAAATGGCTAATGTACAAAATGTCAGGTTAATGGCAGATGGTATGTTTATTGATACGGGCTCACCACACCTGATCAAGTATGTGATCAATGTAAAGAATTACAGGGTGTATGACGAAGGAAAAGCCATCCGCAACGGCGGATTATTTAAGGAGGCCGGAGTAAATGTGAACTTTGTTGAAATTACGGGCAACTCGGAAATCTTCGCCAGAACTTATGAAAGAGGTGTTGAAAATGAAACACTTTCCTGCGGCACAGGAGTTACGGCTGCGGCCATTTCTGCCAGTCATAAAGGTCTTGAAAGTCCGGTTACCGTCAATACCATGGGAGGAACACTGGCGGTAGAATTCAAAAAGCAAGATGATGGCAGTTATTCTGAAGTTTATCTTATAGGACCCGCAGAAAGAGTTTTTGAAGGCGCCATTGAAATGCCAGTGTAATAGGTAAAAGATTTAATTAAAAACACCTTAACTTTAAGGTCGAAAGATAGAAAACAGGAGCGACTATGTTAAATTTTATTGCAAAGATATTCGGTACAAAGTCTGAAAAAGATATCAAGACTTTGATGCCTCTGGTTGACAAGATCAACCAGGAATATGCTCAGTTTGCGAGCATTAGCGATGACGAACTAAGAAATAAGACCACAGAAATACAAGAACAAATAAATGCCTCGCTTAAAGGCATTGATGATCAAATAGCTGCGTTACATCAAAAAATTGAGGACAACCCCGATCTTGACATTCATGAAAAGGAAGAGGTTTTCTCCGAAATAGATAAACTGGAAGAGAACAGAAACAAAGAGCTTGAAAAAGTTTTGATGGACGTGCTTCCTCCCGCCTTTGCCGTAGTAAAGGAAACTGCCAGAAGACTTAAAGAAAACAAAAAGCTGGAAGTAACCGCTACAATGCATGACAAAACAATCGCTGCTGAAAAATCAAATGTAGAAATACAGGGAGAAAAAGCCATCTGGCATAATAAATGGCTGGCCGCGGGTACCGAGGTAACCTGGGAAATGCTACACTATGACGTACAGCTTATAGGAGGTATCGTATTACATCAGGGGAAAATCGCCGAGATGGCTACCGGTGAAGGTAAAACTCTTGTAGCTACTTTACCGGCATTCCTCAATGCCCTGGCTAAAAGAGGTGTGCATGTGGTAACTGTTAACGACTACCTCGCAAAAAGAGATAGCGAGTGGATGGCCCCTATATTTGAGTTCCACGGCCTAAGGGTAGATTGTATTGATAAGCATGATCCAAACTCAGACGCCAGAAGGAAGGCCTATCTTGCAGATATTACATACGGCACCAATAACGAGTTCGGCTTCGATTACCTTCGGGACAATATGTCCCGCGACCCGCAAGAGCTTGTACAAAGAAAGCATCACTACGCCATGGTCGATGAGGTTGACTCCGTACTTATTGATGAAGCCAGAACACCACTGATTATTTCGGGTCCGGTACCAAGAGGTGATGAACATGAGTTTTACGACCTCAAGCCAAGGATCAATAAACTTGTAGAGGCACAAAAGAAAGTTACCTCCCTGTTTTTGGTGGAAGCCAAGAAGCTTATGGCTGATCAAAATGAAAAAGAAGGAGGTTTAGCGCTTTTCAGAGCATACCGGGGGCTTCCAAAGCACAAACCGTTGATCAAATACCTCAGCGAACCGGGTATCAGGCAAATTCTGCAGAAAACAGAGAATTTCTACCTGCAGGATAATCAAAAAATGATGCCAGAGGCAGATGAACCTCTATATTTTACTATCGATGAGAAGCACAATAGCATAGAACTTACAGAAAAAGGTATAGACCTCATCACTGGTGAAGGAGAGGATCAAAACTTCTTTATTATGCCTGACATTGGTACTGAAATCGCTCAACTGGAAAAGGATGAGCAAATGACCGATGAAGAAAAAGTGGCCAAGAAAGATGAGATCGTTAAGGATTATGCTGTAAAATCTCAGCGCATACACTCTGTCAATCAGCTTCTGAAAGCCTACACACTGTTTGAAAAGGATACGGAATATATTCTCGTAGATGGGAAAGTTAAAATCGTAGATGAACAGACAGGTCGTGTAATGGAAGGGAGGAGATACTCTGACGGTCTTCACCAGGCGATAGAAGCCAAGGAGAATGTAAAAGTTGAAGATGCTACCCAGACGTATGCTACGGTAACTTTACAAAATTATTTCAGGATGTACCATAAACTTGCCGGTATGACTGGTACAGCCGAAACTGAAGCTGGTGAATTTTGGGAAATTTATGAGCTGGATGTAGTAGTAATACCTACAAACAAACCTATCGCAAGAGCAGACAAGCAGGATATGGTTTACAAAACAGTTCGGGAGAAATTCAATGCCGTAGTAGATGAGGTGGTAAGCCTGACCGAACAGGGCCGCCCGGTACTTGTAGGTACCACTTCTGTGGAGATTTCCGAATTGCTGAGCCGAATGCTTAATATGAGAAAGATTAAGCACCAGGTACTTAATGCGAAACAGCACCAGAGAGAGGCAGAGGTTGTGGCTGAAGCCGGAAAGCCCGGTACTGTAACCATTGCTACAAACATGGCAGGTAGAGGTACCGATATTAAGCTTTCCCCTGAATCCAAAGCCGCCGGCGGTCTTGCTATTGTAGGTACGGAAAGACATGAATCCAGACGTGTAGACAGACAGCTAAGAGGTCGTTCAGGTCGCCAGGGAGATCCGGGTTCATCGCAATTCTTCGTTTCCCTGGAAGACAACCTGATGCGGATGTTTATGCCTGAACGTATAGCGCGTATCATGGATAAACTCGGCTTACAGGAAGGAGAAGTTATTTCTCATTCTATGGTAACCAAATCCATTGAGCGTGCTCAGAAGAAAGTGGAAGAAAATAACTTCGGTATAAGAAAAAGGCTACTGGAGTATGATGATGTAATGAACTCTCAAAGAGAGGTGATTTATAAAAGAAGAAGAAACGCCCTGTTTGGTGAGCGACTTCAGCTTGATATCATGACCATGCTCTATGATACGTGCGAAGATATAGTAGTCAATACAAAAGGTGGTGAGAACTTTGAAAGCTTCAAACTCACTGTACTCGGAGTGTTAGGTATTGACTTCGAAATTTCCAAAGAGGATTTTGAAAGGATTTCTGCAGAGCAATTAACTGACAAGCTTTACCACCAGGCTTACGAGTACTACAAGCGGAAAAACAAAGGAATTGCGGAAAAGTCTCTGCCTATCATTAAAAACATAGATGAAACAAGGGGAGCCAACATTGAGAACATCATGGTGCCATTTACTGATGGCAAAAAGCAAATTGGTGTGGCCGCTAACCTAAAAAAATGTGTACAGACCGAAAACGCTGAGTTGGTAAAAGCAATGGAAAAAATGGCAACCCTTGCCATTATTGACCAGTTATGGAAAGACCACCTGCGAGAAATGGACGACCTGAAGCAAAGTGTCCAGAATGCCGTTTACGAACAAAAAGATCCTCTTTTGATCTATAAATTCGAAGGTTTTGAGCTTTTCAAACGGTTTATTGCCAAAGTTAATGAAGAAACTATCTCATTCCTTGTAAAGGCAGATATCCCTATTCAAGAACCTGAGCAGGTACAAGAGGCACGATCTCAGAGAAGACAAAAACTACAGGAACAAAAAGACGAATCGCGTTCGTTACTAAGTGGCGGTGGCAATGCACAGGCCAACAGACCTCCGGCAGAAAAAACCATGCCTCTTAAATCAGAAAAGATTGTAGGTCGAAATGATAAAGTTACTGTCCAGTATATGGATGGTCGCATTGAAAAAGATGTAAAATTCAAAAAAGTAGAGGAAGATATCAGAAATAACAAGTGCGTATTAGTTGAAGATTAATTTTATGATCAAACCATTAGCATACTGTCTAGTTGTCACAATAGTAGTGTTTGGGTGTAAAACAAGCTCGGTTACGACTTCTGCCGATACTGAAAAGTATAAAGAAGACCTGTCGCAGCTACGCCCGAAATATGAAAAGCCGGAAATAAATATTGATTCCGCTTCTACAGAAATGGTCACGGATTATAGCGATGTCACTCCTTCGCACGATGTAACAGCTAAATTGAATGCCGTGCTGGACAGTATTGACGTACTTAGGAAAGATGTCAGGTATATCGATGGTTTTACCATTCAGGTTTACTCGGGTACCAACAGCGAGGAGGCGCGTCTTTCAAGGGGGAAGGTGTACTCTATACTCCCCGAATCCAATCCGGAATTGAAATTTGATGAACCGAATTTCAAAGTGAAAGTAGGGAAGTACTATTCAAGAATTGAGGCCAGAAAACCTTACGCACAATTGAAGAAAAAATTTCCCGGTGCTATTATTATCCCTGAAAGAATCTATCTTCACTAAATGTCACTAAAACAACAAATAAAAGAGCTGGCAGCCCGTAATGCCGGTGAGATTGTTAATATCAGGCGTCACATCCATGCCAATCCTGAACTATCTTATCAGGAATACAATACAGCTAAATATGTGGCGGAACAGTTAAAAGCCATAGGTATTACGCCCAGGGAAGGCGTTGCTGAAACAGGCCTTACCGCTGTTATTGAAGGTCGAAACCCCGAATCAAAAGTACTGGCGCTCAGAGCTGACATGGATGCTCTGCCTATACTGGAGGCTAACAATGTAGAGTACAAATCGAAAAATGAAGGTGTAATGCATGCCTGTGGGCATGATGCTCACACATCTTCATTACTTGGATCAGCAAAAATACTCCATGAACTCAAAGATCAGTTTGAAGGTTCCGTAAAGCTTATTTTCCAACCTGGTGAAGAAAAAAACCCGGGAGGTGCTTCTTTGATGATTAAAGACGGAGCACTGAAAGATCCTGCACCGGGTTGTATTTTTGGCCAGCATGTAATGCCACTGATCCCTGTTGGAAAGGTAGGCTTTCGCGAAGGCATGTATATGGCAAGCTGCGATGAGATCTACCTGACCGTAAAGGGTAAAGGAGGACATGGTGCTGTTCCTGAATTGACTGTTGATCCTGTACTTATTGCCTCTCATATTATAGTTGCGCTTCAGCAGATCATAAGCAGGAATGCAAGTCCCAAAACACCTACTGTGCTGTCATTCGGAAAAGTAATCGCCAACGGAGCGACAAACATTATTCCCGATGAGGTAAATATCGCAGGTACCTTCAGAGCTATGGATGAAGAATGGCGGGCTGATGCTCATAAGAAGATCACCACTATGGCTGAAAACATTGCAACGGCCATGGGAGGTAGTTGTTATGTTGAGATATCAAAAGGCTATCCCTTCCTGGTTAACAATCCGGAAGTTACCAGGCAGGCACGAGCTTCTGCAGAAGAATTTCTCGGAAAAGAAAACGTTGTTGACCTTGAACTTTGGATGGGAGCTGAAGACTTTGCTTATTATACACATGAGGTGCCTGCATGTTTTTACAGGCTGGGAACCAGAAATGAGGCCAGAGGCATTACCTCATATGTCCACACTCCTACTTTTGATATCGATGAAGATGCTTTGGAAATTGGGGCAGGCATGATGGCATGGATTGCCTTGAGCAAGCTACATAATATGTAAAATAAATATTGTGCTTTTTTCAATTATAGGAGGGCCTGACACAGCTACAGGCTCTCTATTTAAGCGTTCACCATATCCTCTTCATCCTTAGCCAGCTCACCCGTAACAGCCTCAGACACATTAATAATATGATCTCCAACACGCTCTAAAAGGTTATAGAGGTCGGAGTATACAATACCACTCATAATGTCATAATCACCCTTTTCAATGTTTTTGAGATGTTTCTTTCTGAGTCTGTCCCGTTTTTTATTAATAGCAGCTTCTTGCTCAACGGCCTCATTTAAACTCACTTGATCATAATCCATGTTTAAATTATCCATCATCACCGTGAAAGCTTCATCGATAAGCTCAAACATCTCTTGTAGGTTCTTCACCTGGCGGTCAGAGAACCAAGCATCACTTTCATTTTTTCTTTCAATGGCCAACGACATCTGGAAGAACAAATCCCCAATCCTTTCCAGATCATTGATGATAGATAGCATCCCTCGTAACCTCAACGAAGATTCACTACTTAAGTTTGAGGTCGATACTTTGGACAAATAGTCAGCTATCTCCAACTCTACTCTATCAGTAATTTCTTCATACTTTTTAATACGTTTCATCAATTTAACCCGGGCTTTTACCTTCTTCTTCACAATCAACGCCTGTACAAACCCCGACATCCTTGATGTGAGCTCGGCAAATTTTGCAATCTCCTTTCCCGCCTCTTCCAGAGATATTTCAGGAGTGGACATAATAGGAGTGCTAATGTACTCCAGTCTAAACTCTTCATCTTCACCTCTTGATGTAACAAACTTCACAACAAAATTTGAGATATGCTTAACAAACCAGATCAAAAGCAGGACATTAATAATGTTAAATGTAGTATGAAAAATCGACAAAGAAACAGGAACAGCCTCCGGGGTATCAAAAGGAGATACATTATGATATTTTGTCATGTAAGCATCGATACCATTAAGAAATAACGGAAAAGCAAGGAGCATCCACACTACACCGAATATATTAAATATGAAATGCGCTCGTGCCGCTCTTTTAGCATGAATATTACCTACAAGCGCAGCTATATTAGCGGTAATAGTCGTACCAATATTCTCACCCAAAACCATAGCAGCTGCGAGATCAAAAGATATCCATCCCTGATTGGCCATCACCAGTGTCAATGCCATGCTCGCACTTGAGGACTGTACCACCACGGTTAATACTGTTCCAATAGCAATAAACAATAATGTAGATAAAATACCAGCATCAGTATAACGACTTAAAAACTCAAGCACTTGTGGGTTGGACTTTAAATCCGGAACAGCCCCCTTCAATGCCTCTAGTCCCATAAACAGCAGAGCAAAGCCTATAATAACCTCGCCCCAAGACTTCCATCTGTTTTTGGAAGAAAACAATAGAGGGAAACCAAAAGCTATAATAGGTAAAGCTACTGCAGCAATTTTTACCTTGAAACCAACAATTGAAATAATCCAGGCAGTGATAGTAGTACCAATATTAGCCCCCATGATTACACCTATAGACTCTACCAGTGAAAGTAGTCCGGCATTTACAAAACTTACTACCATCACAGTTGTAGCGGAAGAAGATTGGACCAGAGAGGTTAGCAGGAAGCCTGTCAACACACCCATGAAGCGATTTGAGGTCATAGCCTTAAGTATCTGCCGCATTTTCCCGCCAGCCACTTTTTGGATGCCCTCACTCATTACCTTCATACCATAAATGAAAAATCCCAACGATCCTACGAGCGTGAGAACATCGAAGAAGTCAAATTTCATAGTGCAAATTGATAAAGTTCAAAACCTGAGCGATTTAAAACTAAACCACTGATCAAATGTTATAAATTTTGAAGGGGCAAATTAATAGAAATTATTGAGAGAATAGAAGTTTTATGTTTCTTTTAGTTAACATAAACTTAACATTAACTTAATATGAAATATCCTTGGCTCAATAGGCTTAAAGGTAATTTTGCGAAAATTTTAAACAAAAAAAGCATGAAATTCAAGGCAAATTTAATCCTTATTCTATTTGCAGGAAGCTTCTTATTTTCTTCTTGTGGTCAAAAACAATCCAATTCAGAATCTGAAAATCAAATCGACGGAGAAGTAAAAATTGATGGTTCAAGTACTGTTTACCCTATCACTGAAGCTATTGCAGAAGAATTCAGGGCCGAGCAACCCAATGTGCAGGTAACTGTTGGGGTTTCAGGAACCGGAGGGGGCTTTAAAAAGTTTTGCCGTGGAGAAATTGACATTAATGATGCTTCAAGGCCAATAAAGGATAAAGAAAAGGATGCTTGTACCGGTGAAAATATAGATTTTGTAGAATTAACCGTGGCTTATGATGGATTGGCAGTGGTTCTTAATCCCGAAAATGATTGGGTTGACCATTTCACTGTTGAAGAGCTTAAAAAAATATGGGAGCCTTCTGCCCAGGGCGAAGTAACAAAATGGAGCCAAATCCGAGCCGAGTGGCCTGATGAAGAATTTAGCCTTTATGGTCCCGGGGTTGCTTCAGGAACTTATGACTATTTTACTGAAGCTATCGTGGGGGAAAGTGGTTCAAGTCGTGGCGACTATACAGCCAGTGAAGATGACAACGTGCTGGTTCAGGGAATTTCAGGAGATAAAAATGCCATTGGGTTCTTTGGACTTGCGTATTTTGAAGAAAACCGGGATAAACTGAAGCTTGTACCTGTGAAAGATGGAAGTGAACCTGTTTTACCGTCTTTGGAAACTGTAAAAAGCGGAGAATATTCACCACTTTCCAGACCTATCTTTATTTATGTAAACAAGGGGGCAGCCAACAGGCCTGCAGTAAAGGCTTTTGTTGACTTTTACCTTGAGTCTGCCCCGGAGCTTGTTCAGGATGTAGGATATATTCCTCTTCCAGCTGATGAGTATAAAAAAGAAAAATCTGAGTTTGAAAACTTCGTTCAGACAGCAAAGCAATAAATAATTGAAATTGTGCCAGGCTTACAGGCCTGGCACATTACTTTAAACTATTTTGAAAAATACCGGAGAAAAAATTATTGAGGGCGCTTTGGCATTTAGTGGTCTCATTACAATTCTCACCACCTTAGGAATAATCTGGGTATTGGTATCAGAGTCGTTCAGCTTTTTCCAGGTGGTGTCGGTTACCGACTTTCTCACTGATACGGAATGGACTCCCCTGTTTACCCAAAAGCATTACGGAATATTGCCTTTGCTTACCGGAACATTCCTCACTACAGCTATCGCTATACTGACGGCCATGCCCATAGGGATTGCCATAGCCGTGTATTTGAGTGAGTATGCACCTAAAAATTTTCGAAAAAGCATTAAACCTGCCCTTGAGGTGTTGGCAGCAGTGCCTACCGTTGTATACGGCTTTTTCGCTTTAACCGTGGTAACTCCATTTTTGCAGAATATTGTCCCTGATCTGGGCAGTTTCAATGCATTGTCAGCCGGACTTGTGATGGGCATTATGATAATACCAATGATCTCATCTTTAAGTGAAGATGCTCTGCACGCATTGCCTAAATCGTTACGTGAAGCCTCATATGGAATGGGAGCCACACGTTTCCAGACAGCTTTTAAAGTTGCGGTACCTGCTGCTTCATCGGGCATCATTGTATCAATTATACTTGCAATAGCAAGAGCTATTGGTGAAACTATGATCGTAGCCATTGCTGCAGGTCAGCAGCCTATACTGACACTAGACCCCAGGGATGCTGTTGAGACCATTACCGCCTATATTGTTCAGGTAAGCCTTGGAGATGTACCGCACGGATCACTGGCTTACAAAACAATATTTGCCGCAGGTATTACATTGTTTATTTTCACGTTTGTCCTCAACAACATCAGTTTTTGGATAAAGAAAAAATACCAGGAAAAGTATGACTAAGCTTAATCAAAACAGAATCATAGACTCTGCTTTTAAATACTTCGGTATTTTCTGCACTTTCTTTGGGTTGATAGTTCTGGCCATATTTATTTTTAATATTCTGGCAGAAGGCCTTCAGCGCATAGACTGGGATTTCCTAACAAACCTGCCATCAAGAAGGCCTGCCAAAGCAGGTATATTGACTGCATGGACCGGTACGGCGTGGATATTGGGTTTAACAGCAATTATTTCCATCCCGCTGGGAGTAGCTGCTGGTGTATATCTGGAAGAGTATGGCAAAAAGAACAGACTGGCCTCCATCATTGAGATCAACATTGCCAACCTGGCAGGTGTTCCTTCCATTATTTATGGACTGCTGGGACTGGAGATATTTGTCAGAACCTTGAATTTTGGAGGCAGTCTGCTAGCAGGTGCTTTTACTCTCGCGCTGCTCATATTGCCGATTATAATAGTAGCCACCAGAGAAGCGCTTAAAGCTGTCCCTAAATCGTTGAGGGAAGCTTCTTTTGGAATGGGCGCCACGAAATGGCAAACCATCTGGTATCAAACACTTCCTGCAGCCTCAGGGGGCATTTTAACGGGTATCATACTTGCTCTATCTCGTGCAGTAGGAGAAACAGCACCTCTGATCGTTATTGGTGCATTGGCGTATGTTCCGTTTGTAGCTACTAATCCAATGGATGAATTTACCGTGCTGCCAATGCAGATATTTAACTGGGTATCAAGACCGCAGCATGGATTCGTTATTAATGCAGCAGCTGCAATAATCATATTGTTACTTATTACCTTTATTATGAATGGAATAGCCATCTATTTGCGAAATAAATGGCAGAAAAAAGTAAACTGGTAAGTTTATACTATAAGAATGAAACACATTGAAGCAAATAATGTCAACGCATACTATGGAGAGAACCATGTGTTGAAAGATATTTCATTAACCATGAAAGCAAATACCGTCACAGCTTTCATTGGCCCTTCCGGTTGTGGAAAGTCTACCTTCCTCCGGTGTCTTAACCGCATGAATGATTATATCGAAAGTTTCCGAAAAGAAGGCGATATTTTTATCGAAGGTAAAGATATATATGACAAAAAAGTCAGAGTAGAGGAACTAAGGCAAAAAGTGGGCATGGTATTTCAAAAGCCCAATCCATTCCCAAAAACTATCTTTGAAAATGTAGCTTATGGACTAAAAATACAAGGCATTAAAAATAAAGATATATTGGAAGAAGCTGTTGAAAAATCACTTAAGCAGGCCGCACTTTGGAATGAAGTAAAAGATTCTCTGCACAAGTCAGCCCTTTCTTTATCCGGTGGCCAGCAACAGCGGGTATGCATTGCGAGAGCTTTGGCAGTAGAACCATCTACACTTCTTATGGACGAACCTGCCTCTGCACTGGATCCTATTTCAACAGCTAAGATCGAAGATCTAATCGCAGAACTAAAAGAGAACTATACAATAGTTATTGTAACTCATAACATGCAGCAGGCAGCCAGGGTTAGTGATAAAACAGCTTTCTTTTACATGGGAGATCTGATCGAATACGATAAAACAAAAGAGTTATTTACAAATCCTAAGCACGAGAGAACGGAAAATTATATTACAGGAAGATTTGGGTAATAAGAATTATTTCAATTAAACTCATAGACTCAACAACAACCTATACGCTACAGATATATGTCACACTTAGATCCGGAAATAGACTCATTAAAAAATACGCTCCTGGAAATGCTGGAGCTTGTAACATCACAATTGGTTAAATGCAAGGAAGCCACTTTCAATGCTGACGCTGATTTGGCCAAAGAGGTTATCTCTATGGAAAAAAGAGTAAACTCACTTGAACTGGCTATAGATAAACGGTGTGAGAATATTTTGGCCCTCTATAACCCTGTGGCAACTGATCTTCGCTTTGTGCTGGCCGCCTTTAAAATCAGCAATGATCTTGAACGTATAGGCGATAATGCGGAAGGCATAGCTAATTTCCTGTTTGATGTAATGGAAAAAGCCGAAGATGACATGATTGAGAAGTTTAAACTCAACATGATGTATGATGTGGCTATTTCCATGCTACACGACATGGAGGAGGCCATGGAAAATGAAGACACCAAACTGGCCAGAAAAATATTTAAAAAAGATGATCAGCTAAACGAAAACAATAAGAATGCATCAAAGATCGCTGCTGACCTGATACAGAAATACCCTAATAAGATAAAACTTATCCTTAAGTTATTCTCTATTGTCAGAAAACTTGAACGAGTCGGGGATTTGACAAAAAATGTAGGAGAAGAGTTGATTTTCCATATAGAGGCTAAGGTATTGAAGCACAAGAAAGATCAAAAAAAGAAAAAAAAATGATTGAAATCGATTCGTGAAATAAGAAGACCAGCCTCATAAATAATGTTGCTGGTCTTTTTATTTAGAACTTATCACGAACATTTAACAATTACTTAATATTCTGTAAATGTTTGAGATATATAATAAGTATACTTTTGCACCCTCATTTAAGCTCTCCCTTCAGATTTGACTAGAATCATCACAGATACGTTAATATCAAAACGATGGCTTTTGATAAGGATCGCGATAATTATCGCATCAGTATTTCTTTTTTTATTCTCCATAGACCTGATGAGCGATTCATTCAGGCACCTCGGGAAGGAAGCCATTGACTCCATACTCAAAGCAGCATCTAATCCGTTCATCGGTCTATTTATAGGGCTGTTAATTACAGCACTAATACAAAGTAGTTCTACCAGCACAACCCTGATTGTTGCAGCAGTCGCGTCAGGATCTATAAGTCTGGCTGATGCCGTACCTATGATCATGGGGGCAAATATTGGCACCACAATTACCAGTACAATCATTGCGCTTAGCTATATTGGCAACAGGGAGCAATTCAGGCGAGCACTTTCCGCAGGAGTTGTACATGATTTTTTCAATATTCTGGTAGTACTGATTCTTTTTCCCCTTGAGCTGAAATACGAATTTCTATCCTCAATTGCCGATACCATTTCCTCTACACTAATTGGAGTTGACACAACAAATGCTATCAATCATTCTCCTTTTAAATTGATTGATTTCACTCCCATAACGAGCTTTTACACCTCTATAATTGATATTGCCTTAATTAACCTTGTGTTCTCCTTCATTTTACTATTTGCCTCTATAAAAGTCCTCTCAAAGATTATATCAAAGCTGCTTATTGGAGAGTCTGAAGAAAAACTTCAAAAATATATATTTACAAATACCGGCATGTCCTTTTTCTGGGGTACATTCCTTACTTCAATTATCCAATCAAGCTCGATAAGTACATCGCTGGTTATCCCTTTTGTAGCAACGGATAAGATTTCCCTGAGAAAAATAACTCCATTCATAATAGGAGCTAATGTAGGAACAACCATAACCGCTTTTATAGCTGTATTTTTTAAATCTTACGAGTTGGTAAGTATAGCCATAGTACACCTGACCTTTAACCTCATAGGTGTATTGATCTTTCTGCCATTCCCTTGGTTTAGAGAAATACCTATCAGAATGGCGGAAAAGTTTAGTGAGCTTGCTTCCAACTACAGGTTCACGGTAATCATTTACATACTGTTGATATTTTTCATTATTCCTTTCTGCCTTATCTATTTCAACAAAGGATTTGAGAGCTTATGAAACACTGATTCTCATTTAACAACTCATACATACAATTAAACTCATACACTATCATGAACAAGTTAAAATATGTTCTGCTAACATTAATTTTTTTTCCTTTATTATCCGGAGCCCAGGACACAACCTCCAACAGCTTTGGCAAGGGTATTCAAATTGTTGCTAAAGATTCATCATTTAGTATGAAGTTTAGCACGAGATTTCAGACGCTATACGATGGCGGTCTGAATCTTGAAACAGATAAATGGAATGACCAGCTTATGATCAGAAGGGCCAGACTTAAGTTTGATGGGTTCGCCTACGACCCTCGGCTGGAATATAAAATTGAACTGGCGGTAAGCAACCGAGATAACGGGAAAGTAGCTTCAGAGTCCAACCTTGCCGCCAATATCGTACTTGATGCCGTGCTGAAGTATCAGTTCGCTCCGGGCTGGGAAGTCTGGTTTGGACAAACCAAATTACCCGGCAACAGAGAGCGGGTAATATCTTCACAAAAGCTGCAATTTGTAGACCGAAGCCAGGTAAACTCAAAATATAATATTGACAGGGGACAGGGTATTCAGATACACCATGAGCATACCATGGGGAAAGCAGTTCTTAGAGAAATTGGATCCATAGCCATGGGGGAAGGCAGAAACCTTACTATTGATAATATAGGCGGCTACGAATATACAGGAAGAATAGAATATCTACCATTTGGTAAATTTACAGGCAATGGTGATTATTTTGGCTCTGATCTCAAAAGAGAAAAAACGCCCAAATTATCCATTGGAGTAACCTATGATCAGAATAATAATGCGCCAAGAGAGCGTGGCTTTGCCGGTGACTTCCTGAGTGAGCACCACGACTTAAAAACATACTTTGTAGATGCCATGTTTAAATACCAGGGATTCTCAAGTATGTTTGAATATGCAGACAAAAGGACCGATGGCTCTCCGGTAACCTCAGAAGGTGCATTCTATACCGGCACAGGCCTGAACTTGCAAATGGGATACCTGTTTGATAACAACTTTGAAATAGCCGGACGATATACGGATATTACTCCGGAAAAGGTTACTGGTTATGAAGCCATCACCGAACTGACATTAGGTGTTTCAAAATATTTTGCAGGTCACAGTTTAAAAATCCAAAGCGACCTGACCCATGTAAATAACGAATTCAGCGATGATGAGCTACGATACCGCTTTCAGGTAGAACTAGCCTTCTAAATGCACTTTGAGTAATCCTGCTATTTTGCTTATCTTGGCTCAAAAATCAAAAACGTGGGTGAGAAAAAAGGATTTATGAGCTTCTTTAAACTGGATAGTTTGTTTGATCATTTAACCGCTTTTATCGAATCTAAAGTGGACATTTACAAGATAGAGCTGCGCGAAGAGGCTTCCAAAGCACTATCCAGGCTGATGGTAGGATTACTTTTATTTAGCCTTGGCTGGTTTTTTATCATGTTTCTCAGCCTGGCAGCCGGATACTATTTCAGCACACTTCTGGGAAGCTTTTTTTATGGTTTTCTGATCATTTCCGGAATTTATTTGTTACTCTTTACGCTGGTGTTTCTGCTTAAGAAACAACTGGGACTGAAAGAATTTTTTGACAAACAAATAGAAAATTGGCTAAATTCCGACAAATAATATGATACCTGAAGCTGCATCAAATAAAAGGAAAAAAGAAGATCTGGAGCACGATTCTCAAAAACACCGAGAAGCATTTGAACATGAGTTGTCTGAAGTTGTGGACAAAACAAAACGTATTGCCACTTCTGTACTGGTCATCGGAGGTAGCTTTGCTCTCAGCTATTACCTCATTAAAAAACTAACCGGCAAAAAAACTGTCAAGAAAATTAAAATGCAGAAAGACACAGGAGGAGTAAATGAAATGGTTATTCAAAAGCATCCTTCCGTATTTTCAACTGTTGGAAATGTTATTTTAACAGAAATGGCTGTATTTTTACTGGGTATTGCTAAAGAAAGGTTAATAAACTATATCCAAAACCTCAATTCCAGGGAAGATGAAGATTCTAAAGACGCTTGAAGAAAAAACTCAAAAAGGACAAAAATCTTTAGCCATACTTATTGACCCGGATAATGTTGAGGATATATCTTCCATCAATAGCTTACTAAATCTTGCCAAGGAGTGTTATGTTGATTACTTCTTTGTCGGAGGTAGTTTGATCACCAACAATAATCTGGACAGGATTATCAAAACCATTAAATCCAGCTGTGAAATACCGGTTATATTATTTCCCGGCAGCAATATGCATCTTGATCTTAGCGCTGATGGCATATTATTTCTCAGTCTGATTTCCGGCCGAAATGCTGATTTGCTGATAGGACAACATGTGATAGCAGCGCCAATTTTAAAAAACAGCGGCATAGAAGTTCTGCCTACAGGCTATATGCTTATCAACTCTGAACGAACCTCTGCTGTTTCCTACATGAGCAACACCTCCCCTATACCGCCGGATAAATATTCAGTAGCGGCATGTACCGCCATGGCCGGAGAAATGCTGGGACTGAAACTTATCTTCATGGATGCCGGAAGCGGTGCCAATGAAGCGATAACCCAAAAAATGATCAGCCAGGTAAAAAAAGTTATTGATGTCCCGCTGATAGTTGGTGGTGGCATTGATTCTGCAACAAAAGCCAAATCGTCCATAGAAGCAGGGGCCGATATGATCGTAATTGGAAACGCCATAGAAAAAAACCCCAATCTGCTGATTGAGGTTTCTGAAAAGATTTATGATTTTAACAGATCTTTAAATATTCATTAAAGTCTCTCTCTTTCTCATTTTTCCTGCCGGTATACCATACATCATCTTAAACCTTCTACAGAAGTAAGCAGTATCTTTGTAACCACAGGCACGTCCGATATCCCTGATGCTCATTTTGGTAGTCCTGAGTAGCTTTACAGCATACTCCATACGCTGATATTCAATATAATCCTGAGGATTAATACCTGTCAGCGTTTTAAAATACTGTCCTACATAGTCTTCGGAGACATCTGCTACATCTGACAGGGTTTTATTAGTCAGCTCGCCTCCAAGATTATCCTTGATGTACTTGAAGAGCTTTATCAAACGAGGGTCTTTGAAGTAGGTACTGTTAGTGGCCATCTGCTCCACGAATAGTCTCTTTTGCAGGATATGACGGATAACCTCTACAACAAGTAATTCTGTTTTTAGCTTTACCACTCGCTGGTTTCCTTCAAGCCTGGTTTCCTGTTCTTTAACTATATCATAGATGGTACTGTTTACTCTGGAATTTTCCAAAGTAAATGCAGGTATATCTAAAGCACTAAAGAAATTAACCGTATCAAACACTTTGGTCTCAAAGACAATGGATGTAAAATCAGCCACCGGTACGCCAGAGATGTCTTCCGGGTTGGTCTTGAAATATTCTGTTTGCTTATAACTAAATTCTTCCAGAGATAACTCAGGACTTCTATCATCCACCTCACCAAATGACAGAGGCGTATACCTCATGGCAGGGATAAATAGCGCATGACCTTCTTTTAACAACTCATTATCCTTACCAAATCTGACAATTCCTTTTTTAAGGATAAGAATTGTGTTTTCTGTTTCTTCGTAGTCCTTAATGGTAAAAGGGTGTGATACTTTTATATTATTGGACTTTACAAACTTAATTCCTAAGGATTCAATTATTTTATTGTAATCTTCCATCACGTTACTGTATTAAATCAACCCCAAATATAAAGAAGTTCAACCAAATAATCATGCACTTTTCCAAGTTACATATAATTTTTTTTAGAATATAGGCGAAAATTAGTTTTTAAGCAATTCACGGGCAATTACAATCTTCTGAATCTCAGAGGTTCCCTCATATATTTGAGTGATTTTGGCGTCACGCATCAATCGCTCTACATGGTACTCCTTCACATAACCATATCCTCCGTGTACCTGAACTGCCTCCACAGTAACATCCATTGCAACCTTAGATGAGAATACTTTTGCCATAGCTGCAGCTTTAACATAATCCTTACCCTGATCTTTTAATGCAGCTGCATTTAAACATAAAAGTCGCGCCGCTTCAATCTGCGTAGCCATTTCTGCCAATTTAAACTGGATAGCCTGATGCTGGGCAATAGGCTTACCAAAAGCCTTGCGCTCCTGAGCATATTTCAACGCCAGCTCATAGGCGCCTGATGCAATACCCAGAGCCTGCGAAGCAATACCTATACGACCTCCGTTGAGCGTAGACATTGCAAAATTAAACCCAAAGCCATCCACACCTATTCGGTTCTCTTTAGGTACTTTAACGTCAGTAAACATTAAAGAGTGTGTATCAGACCCTCTAATTCCTAATTTATTTTCTTTTTTACCTACAACGAAACCATCCATTCCTTTTTCTACGATCAGAGCATTAATCCCTTTATGCTTCTTTTCCGGGTCGGTCTGGGCGATTACTATATAAACTCCGGCACTATTACCATTGGTGATCCAGTTTTTAGTACCATTGAGCAGGTAATAATCACCTTTGTCCTCGGCAGTTGTACGCTGGCTTGTTGCATCAGAGCCTGCTTCGGGCTCAGACAAACAAAAGGCACCTATTATTTCGCCTGTAGCAAGTTTGGTCAGGTACTTTTGCTTCTGCTCCTCGGTACCGTATTTCTCTAGTCCCCAGCACACCAATGAATTGTTTACTGACATCGCAACTGAACACGATGCATCTACTTTTGAGATTTCTTCCATGGCCAGTACATATGAAACAGAGTCCATGCCACCGCCGTTATATTTTGGATCTACCATCATTCCCATAAAACCCAACTCACCCATTTTCCTGATTTGTTCGGCCGGAAATTTTTGTTCTTCATCCCTATCAATTACTCCCGGAAGCAGTTCATTTTGTGCGAAGTCACGCGCAGCAGCCTGAACCGCTCGTTGTTCTTCTGTCAATTCAAAGTTCATTGTTTATACCAGTTTAATTTTTATAAAAAAACAGAGGGTTGTTATGCATGCATAACAACCCTCTAAATTACAAATTTTCTCGTATTTTACTTAATCTCTGCTACCCAAAAACATACTGATATAGTAAAGCAAGGTCACCAACGAAGCTACTGCGGCCACCACATATGTCATCGCGGCCCATTTGAGCGCATCTTTGGCCATGCCGTGTTCAGCTGAAGTAACTATTCCTCGCTGCTCAACCCAAGCCAATGCCCTTTTACTGGCATCAAATTCGACGGGAAGGGTTACAAAAGCAAATAAGGTAAACACCGTGTAACAGCCGATAATGATCAGCAACGCCAATTTAAAAGGAATCAGTGAAGGAAGCAGAAAACCTCCGAACAGCATCATCATGAAAATAACGTTCATGATCTTTCCGCTTGCGTTTTGAACCGGAACCATAGCAGATCTGAATTCCAGCATGCTATAGGCCTTGGCATGCTGAACAGCGTGACCACACTCATGAGCGGCTACCGCCGCCGCTGCGGCATTTCTACCATAATAAACAGCCTCACTCAGGTTAACCGTTTTGTTAACCGGGTTATAGTGATCAGTAAGCTGACCTTCAACTGATGTTACCTTTACATCGTGAATGCCATTGTCTGTCAGCATAAGCTGAGCTATTTCAGCTCCCGATAAATTTTTATTCAGTGGTATCTGCGAGTATTTTTTAAATTTACTCTTCAGTCTTGAACTAACCGCAAAACTGATGATACCGAAAACAATCATAATGATTATAATTCCCATATTCTTCTCCGATATCTAACTTTGTTTTTTTATTTTTTCTATAATATTTGAAGTGGAAAAACCTTCTACCAAAGCGATGGTCTCCACCTTTCCTCCATTAGCTATAACAATATCTGCGCCAACGATATTCTCTGCCAAATAGTCATTTCCTTTAACGAGAATGTCAGGTTTTAGTTCTTTTATCAGTTCATAGGGAGTATCCTCATCAAAATAGGTAAGGGCATCTACGAAAGCCAGGGAGGCCAGCAACCGCGCTCTGGCATACTGATCATTTAGGGGCCTGTTTTCTCCCTTAAGGCGCTTTACTGAAAGGTCTGTATTTAAGCCCAGCACCAGCTTATCACCACGTTGACGGGCTTTTTCAAGATAATCAACATGCCCCAGGTGGAGAATATCAAAACAGCCATTCGTAAAAACGACTTTTTTTCCTTCCTTCTTCCAGCCTTGTACAATTGAGTGCAAGCTATTCCGGTCTACGATCTTATTTTTTGTAGATTTCAATTTTCTTTTTAGATATCTGGCTCAGGAATAAAGACAAAGCTCCTACAACAATAATAACCAAAGTTTGCCATCCATGAAATATGAAAGTAAAAGGTACGGCTTTTTCTTCTGGTATTGAGTAGAGGATTACGAGCCCCAAGGGCACAAGTATATGAAAGCTGCCCGCACCTCCAGGCAACGGAATGGCCATAGCAATACCGCCTATTACAAATATGGTAAGGGCTGCAAGAATGCCTAAATGAGCTGTTTCCGGAAAGGCCAGCATCACGAGGTACATCATCAGGTAATAGCACAGCCATATCAATAAGGAATAAACTATAAACAATACCCGTTTTTCCAGCTTAAAAATACTGGTAACACCACTTTTAAGGCCCCTCATCATGCCCCTAATTTTTGACATGTAGCGCAGTGCGAGGTATCGCTTGCTGTTAAAAATATACCTGATCACCAGAACTACTGCTATAACAAACACAATGCCCCCAACCAGTAAGGTATAGGAAAAGCTCGAACCACGGTCTGACGATGTAAGTCTCCTGATCTCATCAGACTGAAAGAAATAAAGCAGGTTATCCAGCTCGATAAAAAAAGCCACTGTCAGAAGAATGATCAGGAAAATAAGGTCAATGATTCTCTCCATTACCACGGTACCAAAAGAAACATCTACCGGAACCCTGTGTAACCTATAGAGGTTATAGCACCTGGAAACTTCGCCACCTCTGGGAATAGCCAGATTAATAAAATACCCGACCATTACCGACATAAAGCTATGCCCCAGTGAAATATGATGCCCTAACGGTTTCAATAGTAGCTTCCACCTTTCGGCTCTTAATACGTGACTGAAAATTGCAGCGAAGGCTGACAAAAAAAGGAAGGGTTTATTAGCGGAATCCCAGGTTCTGAGTATAAAATCCCACTTACTCTCCCCATTCGACACCTGGATATTCTGAAAAGACAGCCATAGCAAAAAGGCCGTAACGCCAAGCATAATTATATACTTAACAGTATTTTTTATTCCGGAAGCCATGTGAGATTATTGCAGAAGTTTATTATCTGCGTCTGGGAATATAAGTGTAGGTTCAAAGGTTTTGGCCTTCTCAAAGTCCATGATAGCATAGGAGATGATGATTACAATATCGCCAACCTGAGCTTTGCGGGCTGCAGGGCCGTTCAGACAGATCATACCGCTACCCCGTTCACCTTTTATGATATAGGTTTCTAACCTTTCACCATTATTCACATTTACGATCTGCACTTTTTCCCCCTCTATCATATTGGCGGCATCCATCAGATCTTCGTCTATGGTTATACTACCCACATAATGTAGTTCAGCCTGAGTGATTTTCACACGGTGGATCTTCGATTTTAAAACTTCAATATTCATCGATCTGAATTTCAGAATTCTAAATTAAAAATTTCATTGTCAATTAACCTGACTCCGTCGACATAGCCAGCCACGCACAGCGCAACATTTTTTCCACTTAAATTGTTCTCCATGAATTCTAATGTTTCAGGGTTAACAATTTCAAAGTATTCCAGTTCTACCCCTGCCTGATCAATGATGGCAGTCACTTCTTTCTTTACCCGCGGCACATCCATTCTGGACTTGAGCATCTTCTGTGCCTCGCTAAGTGTCCTGTACAATATCACTGCTTTGCCTCGGCCTTCTTCTGTCAGCCTTTTGTTCCTTGATGACATAGCCATTCCGTCTGCCTCCCGCACTATAGGAATACACTTCAGCTGCACATTATAGGAAAGGTCCCTCACCAATTGCTTTATAATCAAATACTGTTGAAGGTCCTTTTGCCCAAAGTATGCACAATGTGGAGCTACTATATTGAATAATTTAGAAACAATCAACCCAACCCCACTGAAATGACCGGGGCGGAATTTCCCTTCCATCACCTGATCAAGTCCTGCAAAGTTAAAGCTTATTTTGGGTTGTTCCGTGTAAATTGTACTATCATCGGGGCAAAATAATACATGACAGCCTGCTTCTCGTAATAAACTAATATCCTGATCAAGGTTTCTCGGGTATTTCTCAAGGTCCTGGCTGTTATTGAACTGGGTAGGGTTAACATATATACTGCAAACGGTAATATCATTGTCAGCCTGCGAAGCCTGGATCAACGATAAATGACCTTCGTGCAATGCCCCCATGGTAGGCACCAGGCCTATTTTTTTACCCTGGAACTTATGTTCATTGAGGTGTTGTTGTAAAGGAGCAATATCCCTGTAAATCTCCATCAGAATCGTTTAAAAGGATCGCAAAACTATGTTTTTCAAAAGATAATATCTTGAAAAGTGCTAAAAATTTTGTAATTTTGTGGTCTTATTTTAGGCAAACAAATCTCTACACATATGTCAAAACTTCGTATTCTTTATGTAGCCAGTGAAATCAATCCTTTCTTACAAACTTCCAAAGTAGCAGAATTTGTCAGAAAGTTGCCACAGGCTATGCAGGAAAAAGGGATGGAAATCAGAATACTGGTTCCGAGATTCGGCTTGATAAATGAAAGAAAGAACAGGTTGCATGAAGTTGTCAGACTTTCAGGGATCAATATTGCAGTAGGTGAGGAAGAAAAACCTTTAATTATTAAGGTGGCCTCTATACCTAATGCCAAATTACAGGTTTATTTTATTGATAACGAAGACTATTTCCACCGGAAATACGTTTTCCACGATAAAGAAAATAACTTTTATGAAGATAACGACGAAAGAGCAATATTTTTCTGTAAAGGCGTTATTGAAACTGTGAGGAAGCTTGGCTGGGCTCCTGATATTGTTCATTGCAATGACTGGATGACTAGTTTGATACCTTTATATTTAAAAACGACATACAAAAATGATCCGTTATTTAAGGATACCAAATCTGTCTTTACTACGTATAACAATGCATTCAGCCATAAATTTAATGGTGATCTGATAGAGAAAGTTAAAATGATCGATATCGAAGATAGTATGTTAACAAACCTTTTATCAGCAGATTACTATGGGTTTATCAAATTGGGTCTTGAGTTTTCCGATGCAGTCATAAGAGCTGAGGAAGATCAAACACTTGATGGCTTATTTGAAAAATTCCCTGAAGAAAAGAAAATCGAAACAATAGAAAAAGACGAAAATTTTACGGACTCTTATTACAATTTATATAATGAACTTGTGGGTTAGAAGATCAGGGCTGATACTACTATCAGCCCTGACATTTTTTTCGTGCGAAGAAGAATTAAGCACAGTTGGTCTCCCCCCCGAAAATGATTTGGGGATTTTTTTTGTCGATGTACCGTTAAACGATAAGGTTTCTCAGATATGGGTCGATAATATTTATTCAAGAGCTACAGGCAGCATTATTGTCGGTAGCTATCAGGATGAATACTTCGGACACATGGAAGCCAGGAGCTTTACTGAACTCACCTTACCTTCTGAAAATCCAGGTAAGAACTTTTCGGGAACAGCCACACTCGACTCCCTCGTTGTGGAAACCAGAATAAGGGGAATATATGGTAGCAATGTAAAAAACACATTAAATAAAATAGAGATTTATCAGCTTACCGACACTATTCCTGTCAAGGATCAAACTTATACGATTGCTTCAACCCAGGCTTTAGGAGCGAAGCTTGCCGAAAGTGAATTCTATATCTATCCTGACTCCCTGGGTCTAAAATTCGAAGATTATGTTGAGGACGTACAAAACCTGACCCCAAAGGACAGTTCAGACAGAGAGAGACTCTTTGATAGCAATGACGAGTATATTTACCGGTCTGCATTTCAGGTCAATGACACCTATGCACTTGAGTTTTTCAATAGGCTCAAAAATCAGGATGCTGCCTTTAGCAGTGCCGAAAATTTCGCAGATTATTTTAATGGTATGGCATTTGTTTCCACTGTTTCAAATAGCGCTGTTCTAACCTATGGAGTATCCGATACAAGAATGGTGCTCTACTACTCGGAGACGGACAGTCAAGGCAACACCTCTCAAGAAGAACTGGTTTTTGGAGCATCTGCAACCATCAACTATAATAATATTGAACCCAATAAAAATGTAGGGTGGAGTGGCTCTGATTTTGATGACCTTTCAACATTTTATGAGCCTTATGTCACCAGTACCAACCTTGCTTATGTTCAAAGTGGCACCAACTTACTTATGAAGATTGACCTGTCATCTATGCAGCAATTTGCCGATACAATTGACAGCCCGGTTATTCAAAAAGCTGAATTGATATTCTCCGGTATAGTTGATGCGGATGAAAACACACCTCCACCGGCAAATATGCTATACTACCTCACAACTACAGATAGTCTGGCGAATAAGAATTACCGTGTTGGAACCTTACTAAGCAATACGGGTGGTACTGCTTCCGTAACCTATAATTCGGAAGATAATGAAATCAGAAATGACATTACTTTGTCTTTGCAAAACCTCCTTTATGAAGAAAACTACAACCAATTGATACTGGCGCCCGTGAGGGTAATAAATGGTGCATTTTTACCTACAGCCAGTTCTGTCAGCAGGCTGGTTGTTTATAAAGACAATATGCATTTACGATTCTACTACTCAATACCAGATAAGAAATAAATATAATTTGATATGTGCGGAATAGTTGCCTATGTAGGGCCCAGACAGGCTCATGAGGTTATCATTAAAGGACTTAAAAGATTAGAATATAGAGGTTATGATAGTGCAGGTATAGCTCTTCTCAACGGAGGCCTGAACATATACAAGAAAAAAGGCAAAGTATCTGACCTTGAAGAACACCTGTATGAAAATAATCTAAACAGCAATATCGGCATTGGCCACACACGTTGGGCGACCCATGGAGAGCCTAATGATGAGAATGCTCACCCACATTACTCTCACTCGAAGAAGCTGGCCATTATACACAATGGGATCATTGAAAACTACAGCTCACTTAAACAGGAGCTGATCAATAAAGGCCATACTTTCGAAAGTGAAACAGACTCGGAAGTTTTTATACACTTTATCGAGGATATTCAGGAAAATAATGACTGCTCATTAGATGAAGCAGTACGATTGGCACTTACCAAAGTTGTTGGAGCGTATGCAATAGTGATCATGTCAAAAGACGATCCTAATTTGCTGATTGCAGCAAGAAAGGGTAGCCCTCTCGTAATAGGTATTGGCAAAGACGAATTTTTCCTGGCTTCTGATGCCACACCTATTATTGAATATACCAATGAAGTGGTGTATCTCAATGATTACGAAATAGCCGTAATTGACAATAATGAACTAAAGCTCAAAAACACGCAGGATGTAGTTTCTACGCCGTATATCCAAACTTTGGACATGGAGCTGGAAGCCATTGAAAAGGGTGGGTATGAGCACTTCATGCTGAAAGAGATCTTTGAGCAGCCAAAATCCATTGGTGATTGTATGCGTGGCCGCTTAAATGCCAATGAAGGAAGACTGGTATTAGGTGGTATCAGGGAATATGCCAATAAACTGGTAAATGCTGACCGCATAGTAATAGTTGCCTGCGGAACTTCATGGCACGCAGGTTTGGTGGCAGAATACTTTATTGAAGAGTTTTGCAGAATACCTGTAGAAGTAGAATATGCCTCCGAGTTCAGGTACAGGAATCCTATCATAAATGAAGGGGATATAGTATTTGCTATTTCTCAGTCAGGCGAAACCGCAGATACACTTGCCGCTATCGAACTGGCCAAGTCCAAAGGTGCCATAATCTTCGGAGTGTGTAACGTGGTAGGCTCATCTATTTCAAGAGTTTCGCATGAAGGTGCGTACACCCATGCCGGTCCTGAAATCGGGGTTGCCAGCACAAAAGCTTTCACTGCTCAATTGACCGTTCTAAACATGATTGCCCTTAGAGTAGCCCATAAGAAAGGAACAATAACCGAGAGAAGGTATCATGAATTATTAGTTGAGCTCGAAAACATTCCTGCCAAAGTAGAAAAGGCCCTTAAACTGGACAATCAGATCAAAGAAATTTCCGAAACTTTCAAGGATGCCCGTAATTTCCTTTACCTGGGCAGGGGCTATAATTTCCCCGTTGCCCTGGAAGGTGCGTTGAAACTGAAAGAGATCTCATACATCCACGCAGAAGGATATCCTGCAGCAGAAATGAAGCATGGACCAATTGCCTTGATTGATGAGGAAATGCCTGTCGTTGTAATTGCAACAAGGGACAGCTCTTACGACAAAGTAGTTTCCAACATACAGGAAGTAAGAGCACGAAAAGGCCGGGTAATCGCTGTGGTTACTGAAGGTGATGCTCTTATACCTCAAATGGCAGAATTTGTAATAGAGGTACCAAAGACTGATGAAGCACTCATGCCAATGGTTTCCGTAATACCTTTACAGCTATTGTCATACCATATAGCTGTAATGAGAGGTTGCAATGTTGATCAGCCCAGAAATCTGGCAAAATCAGTAACAGTAGAATAACACTACTAAGAAACATTTATGAGGCTACCCTATTCTTCTGGGTAGCCTCTTTTTTTATAGTAAGAAACCGGGGCAAATAACAAATTGTCGTGCTGATTAGTTAATTCATAAAAACAGCATGGCCATAGACAAGAAAGATATTCCGCCTATTCCCCCTGGCTGGGATTACAACCCCGCCTCCTGGAGCCAGCGCATTCCCATTATAGTACTTGCAATTATTGGAATGTTCATTGCTCTCTATCTGGGGCTTTATCAGCTGGACATTATCAACTCGGTATGGGAACCCTTCTTTGGTGACGGAAGTATTACCATACTCAACTCAAAAGTGTCTAATGTACTACCTATACCTGATGCCATCCTCGGAGCCATTGGTTATTTTATTGATGCCTTGACAGGTGTGATCGGAGGTACCCGCAGATGGCGTACGATGCCCTGGATAACAATTGTATTTGGTTTTGCCGTTGGTCCGTTGGGTGTGGTAAGCATTATGCTGGTTGTATTTCAGCCTGTATTGTTTGATGCATGGTGTACTTTATGCCTTGCATCAGCGGTTATTTCAGTTGCCATGATCGGCCCTGCTATGGACGAAGTATTGGCAAGCCTTCAATATATGCAGCGTGTTAAACGCTCAGGACAATCTACCTGGAAAGCTTTTTGGGGAATAAAGGAAGTGGTTTTAAAAGTAGCATAATATGTGGGCACTGGTGATTAATATAATTCTCGGCTTATGGATTATGGCCTCCCCGGATATCTTAAGTTTTGCTGATCCTGTTGCAGCCGATAACAACCACATTGTAGGACCGCTGATTATAACCTTTGCATTTACGGCTCTTTGGGAAGCCACAAGAACTGTTGGGAAATGGAATATTCCACTCGGAGCGTGGCTTTTCATCGCTCCATGGGCACTTTCATTTGAAGATAAAAATGCTCTTGTCAATGATATGATCATTGGAGCTGTTGTTTTTCTTCTTTCCTTTGTAAAAGGAAAGATCACTCAGCATTTTGGCGGTGGTTGGATTGCGTTATTTAAGCGTAACCCTGAGCACATTCAAAAAACAAAGTAGCTTAGCTAACCCCTAGCAAATATTCTTTCTTAAGCAACGGACAAATCTTATACCTTTCATCTTTAGTATCCTCATAAATGGCCTCCAGAGTTTCATACACATGGTGTATCCCTATCAGATTGAGCCATTCAAAAGGCCCGAAAGGATAGTTGGTTCCCAGCTTCATCCCGGAGTCAATATCTTCCCTCGAAGCGGTTCCCTCCTGTACAACATAAAAGGCTTCATTGATGATCATAAAGATTATCCTGGGAGTAACCATTCCCACACGGTCATCTACGAGCTTATATTCCGTATTAAGAGACTCAAATATTTTATCCGGTACGTCCTGTCCATTGTTCAACATGCTCACTTCAAAAACTTCACGATTAACAAAGGTAGGCAGACCGTTAAACCCAAAAATATTTCCCGCTATCGGACCGTTTAAAAATATAAGCTCCGCCAGACTGATCTTCACTGTATTAAGAAAAATAACAGCATTTCCCGGGTTCTTATAGCATTCGAAATGATCAGGGTTTTCATCAACAATGAAATCAAAAACCAGATCCTTTTCACTTAAAAATCTTGGAGATGTAAGTTGCGATAGAAAAGTGTATTCATGGTTGTCAGAAAACTTCTCTTTAAACTCTAAAAAATTTTCCTCCTCCCCAATTATTAATATTTTCATAATTTGCAGCTTTAAGGCAAAAATAGATATTAATATAAAAAATGTCAGTATGAACCGAATAATTGTCAACAGTAAAAAAGCACCTGCCCCAATTGGCCCATATAGCCAGGCCGTAATGGTCAACGATACTCTGTATGTATCCGGACAAATAGCGATAGATGCCGAAAGTGGGGATCTTCTTACCAGCAATATCGAAGTTGAAACAGAACAGGTAATGAAAAATTTGAGTTATATTTTATCAGAAGCAGGACTTGATTTCTCCAATGTGGTTAAGTGTAGCATCTTCGTTTCAGATATGAGTAACTTCCAGCTGATCAACTCCATTTATGGCAAATACTTCCTTCAAAACCCTCCTGCCAGGGAAACTGTAGAAGTGAGCCAATTACCTAAGGGCGTAAACGTAGAGATATCTTGCATAGCGGTTAAATGACGCTGATACCTCATAAAAATGAAACTTTGGTTGCCCCTATTACGGCATTACAGGCCATTAGCAGGCTGAGCTTCGTTACTCAGCCTGCCAGCCTCAATGAATCAAAAGAAAATCCGGATATCCTATTTGTCGGACATATCAGCAAGTCATCCTTCCGTATTTCAAGAAAAGTCAATTACCCACAAAATTATCTGCCAATTATAAAAGGCCGAATTGAAGGATCCAGCAGAGGATGCATAATATTTATCAAATACCGACTATTTTTCAGCTCTACTCTATTTTTTACATTCTGGACAAGTATGACATTCCTGATAGGGCTGTTTTTTATTATATTCCCCCGGGAATACTTATACGCTGCCATTGCTTTTTCTTCAGGCATGGCCAATTATACTGTGACCCTGCTTAACTTCAACAGGCAGGTGAAGTTAAGCCGTGCAACCTTGGACAAGGCGCTAAAGATGGACACTTAGCTATTATGCTAATGTAACTTTTCGTAATTTTGCAGCCCTAAATCAATCAAAAAAGATGGATAAAGAAGTTCGTGTCAGGTTCGCTCCAAGTCCTACAGGAGCATTACATATTGGTGGTGTGAGGACCGCTTTGTACAACTATCTGTTTGCAAAAAAACACAACGGCAAAATGATCCTCCGTATTGAGGATACAGACCAGAACAGGTTCGTGCCGGGTGCTGAAGAATATATCAAAGAATCATTGGAGTGGATAGGCATTATTGCCGATGAAAGCCCTTATGCCGAAGGTGCTTACGGTCCTTACCGGCAGTCTGAAAGAAAACACATGTATGCCGAATATGCACAAAAGCTTATTGATGAGGGTAACGCATATTATGCTTTTGATACTGCAGAAGAACTTGATGCAATGCGCGAGAGATTAAAGGCTGCACGTGTCGATACTCCTCAGTACAATGCCATCACACGTATGCAGATGAAAAACTCACTTACACTTTCTGAAGAGGAGGTAAAGGAAAAGCTTCAAGCCGGTGAGCCATACGTAGTCAGGCTTAAAGTGCCCCGAAAAGAGGATGTAAGGCTGAATGATATGGTACGTGGCTGGGTTATGGTACACTCTTCTGCCATAGACGACAAAGTACTGATGAAGTCAGATGGTATGCCCACTTACCACCTTGCTAATGTTGTGGACGACCACCTGATGAAGATCACCCATGTAATTCGTGGTGAGGAATGGCTACCTTCTGCACCTTTACATGTGTTGTTATATAAATTTTTAGGATGGGAAGATACCATGCCTCAGTTTGCCCACTTGCCGCTACTACTCAAGCCTGACGGTAACGGTAAGCTCAGTAAAAGGGACGGGGACAAACTTGGTTTCCCGGTATTTCCAATTCATGGTGCATTTCCTGGCAAGGATGGCGCAGCGGAGACTTTCCACGGCTTCAGAGAGGATGGTTACCTACCCGATGCCTTGCTCAACTTTCTTGCGTTTCTAGGCTGGAATCCTGGCACAGAACAGGAGATATTCTCTTTACAAGAGCTCATTGATGCATTTACTGTTGAAAGAATAGGAAAATCAGGGACAAAATTTGACATTGACAAAGCCAAATGGTATAACCAGCAGTATATTAAAGTTAAGCCTGCTACAGAGCTAAGCACATTCCTCATCAAAGACCTTGAAGCCAATGGAATAGCTATTGACAGCAAGAAGGTAGAAAAAGTGTGTGAGGCCATGAAGGAGCGTGTAATTTTTCCTGCCGAGTTTTGGACAGAAGGAAAATTTTTCTTCATGATGCCAGACAGCTATGATGAAAATGTGGTTCGCAAGAAATGGACTGAAGAGGCAGTTTCTGTTTTGGAAGCCTACAGAGAAGCCGTATTAAAGGCTGATAAGCTCACCTCAGAGACCTCAAAGGAAATTTTAAATAACATATTAGACGAAAAAGGCGTTAAAATAGGACAGGTGATGCAGGCAGTTAGGTTAGCCATAACCGGCAAAGGCGGAGGTCCTGACTTGATGGAGATCATCGAGATCCTGGGCAATGCAGAAGTGGCTGACAGAATACAGAAAGCTATTGATACATTGCCTGTTAAGCAAGTCAATTAAACCTTAAGCGCCATGTCTAAAAAGGAATCAAAAAAGAAAAAGAAGAAAACTCAACCAAAGGTAAACCCGGAACTGGAGGGCTTTAATATTGAAATTGATTCCTTTGGTGAAATAAAAACCAACTTTAATATAGATCGCATCAACGAGTTTCTTAACAAGAATGTAGAAGACAAGAAGCTTGCTGAACGCGATGATTATGATGAATTGAAGTCTGAGAAATCCAGCAAAAAGAACAAGAAAAAAGGTAAAGACGAAGAAGAATAGCAATGAACTCCCACGAAATCGACTATGAAATTAAAGGGGAAAGTATTCAAATCGTTGAGGTAGAGCTCGACCCTAATGAAACTGTAATTGCTGAGGCCGGAGCCATGCTCTACATGGATGACGGTATCACATTTGAAACCAAAATGGGTGATGGATCCGAACCTAACCAAGGTCTATTTGGCAAATTACTTTCAGCAGGTACCAGAGTACTCACAGGTGAGTCTTTGTTCATGACCCACTTTACTAACAGGGGAGCCAACAAATCAAAGGTTGCATTTTCGGCTCCTTACCCTGGCACTATAATACCTGTTGATCTGGCCGCAGCTCCTGAAAATTCCTTAATTGTGCAAAAAGATGGCTTTTTGTGTGCAGCATTGGGCACAAAAATGACCATCGCTTTCAATAAACGTCTCGGATCCGGCCTTGTAGGTGGTGAGGGTTTCATTTTACAAAAGCTCCAGGGAGACGGAAAAGCCTTTGTACATGCCGGTGGAACAGTTATAGAAAAGCAACTGAACAATGAGGTGCTAAGAGTAGATACAGGATGTGTGGTGGCTTTTGAGCCTTCCATTGATTTTAATGTTGAGTCTGCAGGTGGGTTAAAATCAATGTTGTTTGGAGGTGAAGGTATATTTCTGGCTACATTAAGAGGCACGGGTAGGGTTTATTTACAATCTATGCCTATCCGAAAATTGGTCCAGGCCCTTGCCCCATATGGTAAAAACAGAGGTAAAGAATCCAGCTCTATTCTGGGTAACTTTTTGGAGTCTTAAAGTGCGTCTGCGCTTTTCCTACAACACTAAAGCTATTTTAGTTTAAACAAATTGAACTCACTCAGGTAACATAACAGGTCAAACTATTAAAATTATCCGCAAATAAATTACTTTCTTTCCCTCCCCATCTAAGTCATTTTTATCTAGAACCTTAATCAGGAATGAAGAAAAAAATCAATGGAGATGACCGCCTACATGTTAAAAATGAAGGTAGTTCTCAATTAAAGGGAAAGCGTATTTACAAAATCATTGACAATTGCAGTGGAAATTTTGGTTATTACTTTTAGGATAGAGCAACAGGGGATTCTGGGATCTGCCAAGAAACAAAATGTATACCTGTTAGAGTAATACGCCCCGGAATCAAACTGATTACCGGGGCACTTCCGTTTTGCATATGAAAACTTGTCTTTTTTTATTTGTCAGTATCCTGACTACTTCATGTTATCAAAATCAAATTGCTATTCCACTTGATAAAACGGTAAAAACCGATCGTTATCTACATGGTCCCTGTCAGAATTTGATCACCATTATCAAGAAAATATTTCACTAAATAGAAAATTCATCAGTTATCATCTTATTGTTAATCCAACAACTAACGAATTGCTTTTAACAGATGCACACTTTAAAGCGGCTGATTTTGTTAGTGATAAAAATCAATTTAAAGTGTTGTATAGATCAAAACAAAAATGATTCGTTGGATTCTGAAGATGAAATTTTTATCACTAGCCTTCTTGCCGATTCAGTTCCAACATTAGGAAATTTTGATTTTATAACCTATCCTGATGGTGCCTTTTTGAAATGATGGCACGCTGAATTACAATCATATATTTCCCGATCACATTGCTTATATTCTAGACACTTTTTAAGAACATTGCTATTCTGGTGTACTTTCGTATTTAGGGGACCTAAATAAATTATATATTTGCCATCGTGTAGAAAATTTAAGCACAGCGCAAACGATGGAAAACGTGAAATTAGGCATTATTAAAGAAGGCAAAGTACCTGTCGACAGAAGAGTACCATTAACACCTGCTCAGGCAAAAGAGGTAGAAGAAAATTTTAAAAATGTAAAGGTAGTATGTCAGTCCAGTGACATCCGTTGCTTTGAAGATGATGAGTATCGCCAGAATGGCATTACTTTATCTTACTCCATTGATGATTGTGATGTTTTAATGGGGGTTAAGGAGGTGCCAATTGACAGCCTTATCCCGAATAAAACCTATTTTTTCTTTTCACACACTATAAAAGAACAGCACTATAACAGGAAGCTGCTTCAAGCGATCCTGCAAAAGAATATCAGGCTAATAGATTATGAGACTCTCACCGATTCAAGTGGAACACGTATTGTGGCATTTGGTCGTTATGCAGGTATAGTAGGTGCTTATAATGGTATCTGGGCCTATGGAAAACGTTATAATCTCTTTGATTTGAGAAGGGCCCATGCTTGCTTCGATCTGGAAGACTTGAAAACAGAGTATGCCAAGGTTTCCCTTCCGCCAATAAAGATAGTTTTGACCGGTGGAGGCCGAGTTTCTAAAGGCGCTATGGAAGTGCTTAATGGTATGGGGATTCGCAAGGTGACTCCTGAAGAATTTCTTAAAAATGACTTTGATACAGCTGTATACTGTCAGCTTGATACCTGGGATTACAACAAGCCTAAAGACGATGGCGAATTTATTCGTAATGATTTCTACACCAATCCTCAGAACTATGAAGGAGATTTTCTGAAATATACTAAAGTTGCTGACTTGCTTATTGCAGGTGCCTACTGGGATCCGCGGGCTCCTGTTCTCTTCAGACGGGAAGATATCATGGAGCCTGATTTTAAGATCAGAGTAATTGCTGATGTTACCTGTGACATCGAAGGCTCCATTCCGTCAACAAAACGACCATGTACCATAGCGGAACCTATTTATGACTATAATCCGCAAGACGACAAAGTAGGGGCACCTTTAATCAGCGAGGGAAATATCACCGTAATGGCGGTAGACAATTTGCCTTGCGAATTACCCAGAAATGCCTCTGAAGACTTCGGGCGTGAGCTCGTGGATAATGTACTGCCCCACCTGTTTGGCGATGATACCGAAGCTGTAATCAAAAGGGCAACTATAGCTGAAAATGGGGCCTTGACAGAACGCTACAGCTACCTGCAAAATTACGTAGACGATAAGACGACTGCCGGAACTCCTTAATATGTAGTAAAATTTGAAACTATTTTTTATTACATTTAGGAGATATGTTTATAGAAACCGAGCTAGTTAAAAGGTCAAAGAAGTATGCTGAAAAGGTACTGGGCAATCTTCCGAAAGAGTATAGTTATCATAGCCTGACACATACCCAGGAGGTAGTTGCTGCTGCAGAAGAAATTGGCAATGAAATAGGTCTTTCTCCGGAGCAAATGGAATTGGTAATTGTTGCCGCGTGGTTTCATGACGTAGGTTATAAGTGTGGCTTCAAAAACCATGAAGAGGAAAGCGCCAGGCTGATGCGGGAGAAATTAGATGAGTTCGGGGTGGACCCTGAGAAAATAGCAGAGGTGGAAAAAATAATTAAGTCCACCCAAATGCCGCAATCACCGGAAGATGAGCTTTCCAAAGTGATGTGCGATGCTGACCTGTATCATCTCTCTACCGACATCTATTTTGTCAGAAGTGAAGAGCTTCGTCAGGAACTGGTCAACGTTTGTGATGAAAAGATACCTCCTAAAGACTGGGTAAAAAAGAACCTCAAATTTCTAAGTACTCATAGGTACTTTACAGCATACGGACAAAATACTTTAGAACCCAGGAAGCGGAGCAATATAAAGAAGCTACAGAAAAAAAAGGACAAGAAGGTGGATGCAGAATATACCCAAAAGCTTGAGAGTCAGATCGAAAAGCTAAAGCTGAAGATAGAGAAAAACAAAATCATGAAACCGGACAGAGGTATAGAAACCATGTTTAGGATCACCTCTAAAAACCACCTGACACTTAGCGCTATGGCTGACAATAAAGCCAACATTATGATCTCTATCAACTCTATCATTTTGTCGGTTTTAGTTTCAGTACTTTTTCGAAAGTTTGAGGATTATCCGAACCTTATCATCCCTGGAATGTTGCTGGTTGTGGTCTGTCTTGTAACTATTGTATTTGCAGTACTGGCTACCCGGCCAAACGTATCCACCGGTACTTTTACCAAAGAGGATATCATCAACAAAAAGACCAACCTGCTCTTTTTTGGCAATTTCCATGGTATGGAACTCGAAAACTACATGTGGGGCATGAAGGAAATGATGAAGGACGCAGACTTCCTCTACGGAAGTATGATCAAAGACATCTTCTTTTTAGGTATAGTACTCGGCAAGAAGTACCGGATGCTCCGAAAGTCGTACAATGTGTTTATGTTCGGCTTTATTGCAGCTATTCTTTCCTTTGTTATTGCAATGGTGTTTTTTCCGGTTCACTAGCGCTTACATTCTCAAGTGCTTTAAGCCATTTGTAGAAATCCACCTGCGCCTGAATTCCGGTTTCTTTATTTTTTACCCGGATATTCTGAAGGTTTTGATTGATGTAACAGGCCTTGGTATTATCTCTCAACTGAAGATCCAGCATTTTCATTACCTCTTTCTTCAGGTTTTTATTTAGAATGGGAAAAACAACTTCTATTCGGTAATACAAATTACGCTTCATCCAGTCAGCAGAGCCCTGATAGAGGTTTTCTACCCCGTCATTATAAAAATAAAACACCCTGGAATGCTCAAGGTAGCGATCTACTATACGCCTTACGGTAATATTTTCGCTCAATCCTTCAACTCCGGGACGCAGGCAGCAAATAGCCCTGATGATCAAATCAATTTTAACCCCGGCCTGACTCGCTTCATATAGCTTGTCAATCATGATATCATCCTGTAAATTATTTAGCTTTAAGATGATATAGGCCTTTTTCCCTTCCCTGGCATGCGCTATTTCACGATCAATCATTGACGTAAACCGATCGGTAATGTTGAACTGAGAAACGAGCAGCTGCTTGAAGGGAGAAACCTCTTCTTTTGTATAAAGATATTCGAACACCCGATCAAGCTCTTCTGTCATTTCTTTATTACAGGTAAGTAAAGCCTCATCAGCGTATATAGTTGCAGTTTTTTCGTTGAAATTTCCTGTACCAAAGAAACCATATCGTTTAAGCGATCCGTCCTCCTGTCTTCTGCAAACCAAGCCTACTTTGGCATGAACTTTCAGGCCGGGTATGCTGTAAATTATTTTAATACCTGCCTTTTCCATTTTCTCAGCCCATTTTAAGTTGTTTTCTTCATCAAAACGAGCCTTAATCTCAACGAAAACGGTTACTTTCTTCCCATTATTGACGGCACTGATCAATGCATTGCTTATAAAGGATTCTGGTGCAATACGATAGAAGGTCACCTTAATTTCCTCAACATGGGCATCAAGTGCCGCTTCGTTGAAGAACCGTAAAACATAGTCGTAGTTGTGATACGGGAAGTGTAGCATTACATCTCCCTGATCTATAGCATTGAAGACTGAAGGGTTTTCTTCCAGGCATGTCTTCCTGATAGGCTCCAGAGGTTCATTCTCAAAAGCAGGCTTTCGAGGATTTTGCAGACCAAAAAGATCATACATGTTGTGATACCTACCCCCAGGAACAAGATCGTCTTCCTCAAGATTAAATTTCTCCACAAGGAACGCCAGCATCTCACGGGGCATGGCATTATCGTATAGAAACCGCGAAGGTACGCCCAGGTTTCTCTTGTCAATTTGCTTTCGGATTTTCTTAACCAAGTCTCCCGAGTATTCGTCCTCAATATTAAGATCTGCATCCCTATTCAGTTTAATGGAATAACAGCCTTTTACGTCATGATTGGGAAAGAGAAAATCCAGATTTTCCCTTATGATATCATCAATTGCTATATAGTAAAAGAATTCATTGGCCTTTGGAAGCTCAACAAACCTCGGCAAATGATCTGTAGGGATATTAAGGTGAGCATAATCCGTTTCACCGGTAAGCTTATTTTCCAGCGAAATCGCAAAGTACAGCGCCCTGTTGTCCAGGTATGGAGCCTTACTTTTTTCCCCTGTCATAATAACAGGCTGGAGATAAGAAAGGATCTTACTTTTAAAATAATGTTCTACAGCTCTTCGGTGCTCCCTGATAATAGGCTCATTTCTATAAAGGATTATTTTATTCTTCCTAAGCTCCGGAAGAATCATCTCCTTTTTTATCCGTCCAAATTCTTCCTGTTGAAGATTAACTTCATCCAGAATTTCCTGCAACAGCTTTTTGGGGCTTATTGTAAATCGCTTGTTTATCTTTTTCTTATCTATGTCAACAATACTCCGGAGAGCGGCGACTCTTACCCTAAAAAACTCATCTAGGTTAGAAGAGTAGATGGCGAGAAATTTTATTCTTTCATAAAGAGGAACACTAGCATTTGCGGCTTCCATTAACACCCTCCTATTGAAGGAAAGCCAACTTACATCACGATCAAAATATTTACTGTTGTTCATCATCAAATCTCATTTTCAAAACGCAACGCCCGTAACCAATGTTTAAATTAAACAAAAAAAGCTACCTATTTCGATAGGTAGCTTTTTTTGTAGGAGCTTTATACCTTATTCTTCAAACAAAACATATTCACCACCCTGTCCGATAACATACAGCTCGCCAGTACCTGCACCTGGCTCCCAGGTAGCATAAGTAATCAAGAATTTTTGCCCATCAACAGGAGGGTACAATTCTGTCAAATAATTGATTAATGACTCCTGGATGAGATCTGCAGTCCACAAAGACAGATCATAATTTTTGTAGGAAGTCATACTTGTAGCTCCATCAGGGTTGCTTTCTGTATAACCTTCCGCAATAGCCAGATAATCAGCAGCAGTTAAAACAAACTGAATAGTATTATCAGCAATCCATTTTGTTCCATTGTGCGCGAACTTCAAGGTTCTAGGCATAACATCTTGCTGAGGAACCCAACCTTCTCCGTTATGGATAAATACAGCAAGAAAATCTTCGAAAACTCTGAAATCATCTTCTTCATCATCAGGGGTGTCATTATCATCTACATAGGTGTAGGTAAACACTGAAGCACGAACATCTCCATCTTCTCCAAACGGATATAGCTCATTGAACAAAAATGCTATTCTTTCTCTGGCTAACGAACGGCTATCAAAGTTTGTGAAAGCCTGTCCCATGTAAGCATAATCTTCTGCTGTAGGCTCATAAGTCAACATCCATTTATCAGTATAATATACCAGCTTGCTCTCTCTCTCCTCAGACACGTCACCATTGCGGTAATCATAGGTTAAAGTAACAACATCTTTATTCTCTGGTGTTGTATAAAGGTATTCAACTGCTTTAACGATATCACTTTCGCTGGTCAAATAAGTACTGTCAGTGCCCAACAGCCTGTCAGGGTGATTCTCGCCAATGCTATCATACTCCGCTTCAGTTAATGATAAGTCTGCCTCATCATTAATTCTGATTGGGTTATAGATATCATAGGTAACCAAAATACTTGAACCATTGCCAAGCTGTGGATACAATCTTTCTAAAATCAATGGAATGTATGTTTTGGCCTCGTCTTCAGAATCAAAGCTACCATATTCCGCAACTCCTTCTTCCGAAAGAAGCTCGTAATCATCATCTGTTAAGGTTATTTCGAGTGTTTTGGCAATTGATTGCTCCGACTTTATCTCATCAATTTCATCTTCCAAAGGGTCACAAGACCACATAAAGCCTGCGGCAATGATCAACCCTAATATTACTTTAATATTTTTCATAGCTAATCTTAATAAAAAATTAGAAGTTTATTTTTAAGCCTAGGTTCCAGTTTCTTCCGTATCCATAGTAAACACGAGAGTTAGCAGCGTCTCCACCATCGTTAGCGTCAGCTACATATTCAGTATCAGCCAGATTATAGATGTTTCCATATATTGAGGCTTTAAGATCTCCGATTTGAAGTTTATATGTTAAGTTCAGATCGAAGATACCATAAGCGGGAACCTGCCATGCATCAGCTACATTCTCAGAGGTTCTTGAAGTAGGGTCAAAAGATGCATATAGATTGTCATAGTAGTTATAATCTACTCCAATGGTAATATTTTCATCAGCAGAGTATTTCACACCAAAAGCAGCAGTAGTTTGAGCAGCATCACCAACTTTCAGATCATCAATGAAAATGTTAATGGGGTCGCCAAGTGGATTACCATCTTCATCCTCTATTCTTACGTTCTGAACATTATTTTGCCATCTCCAGTCACCCACTGACAACATTCCAGTAAAGGTGAAGTTCTTAATCCCCTTGTACAAGGCATCAACCTCAACTCCCTGGTGCAGGGCATCAATTCCGGTGATATTGGCATAGAACACCTGACCTCCATTGCTTAACGACCTTACAGAAGCTTTGTCTAACCACTGAGTTCTGTAAATGTTAACATTAGCCGTGAAGTTCGTCTCTCTATATCCGTATCCGATCTCGGTACTCATGATCTTTTCATTAACAGCATCCTCGTTAGCAGCGTTTGAAGTTCTGCTTAGGAATACGTTTCTGAAGAAAGGAGCCTTCTCGAAATACCCAACATTAGCAAAGATGTTGTGGTTTCTTGTCAGGTTATAGTTAGCTCCACCCTTGATTTGATATCCAAAAAATGATATATCCTCTGAATCTTTGTTATCAGGTGTTTCTTTGAAATTCTCAACTCTTGAGTAAGAAGTATTTGAAGCAGCCAATGAAAGAAATGTAGAAAGCTTATCCTTAGTATACTCGAACTGACCAAATACACCTTCCCAAAGTACTATACCATCATAGTTGTAGTTGTACTTATCACCTTTCTTAAGAATTCTGTTTGGATTATTGATATCGTCATTGTTCAACACATAGTCAGCACCAAGTAGGTCTGTGATTTCGTAGAAGTGACTTCCTTTGTAGTATCTGAAATCCAGACCTCCTAAAAACTGTAGATTTGAATTGATATCATATTTTAATGAAGATAATACACCGTACCACTTGTGGTCGTTTCTTGATGCTCTTAACCAAGCAAGAGCGTTTCCATCAACAGTATTTTCATTTTGCTCTACAAAATAATCTACATCTATAGGACCATACTGTCCTCCGGTTCTTACACTTTTATCAAATGTACCACCGGTACCACCGCCACCGCCGGTACCAAATGAAGCATAGGCAGCTGTAGATATTTCAGCTCTATCGCTCAATGTCCAGTAATGGTTCAAAGATAGCTGCGGCTTATGATAGAAGTTATCTTCTACATGAAGAACTTCTCCGTTTTTGTACCCCCAATCAGGGTTATATTTAATACCGCTAGGGCTCTCTTCATAATCTATTAATAAACTATTTGATTCTCTTTGTCCATGTCTTTGTTTAGTACCTATTGCAGTAAATGTAACTTCGTGGTCATCGTTAATCTGCTTGGCAATATTGGCATAGTAAGAGTACCCTAAAAACTCAGTTCCATCTACATATCCATCTCCCTTAGTTCTCGCACCGGAAAGAGTAAATGCCCAACCATTTTCAGACAATCCAGAATTTAAACTAAAACCTACTTTAGAATAAGCATCATTACCCGTTGCAACGTATACGTTACCACCCTTTTCAAAATCAGTAGCTTTTGAGATGATGTTAATTGTACCTCCAATAGAGGGCACCGCCACTTTAGAAGCTCCCAGACCTCTCTGTACCTGCATTGATCTTGTAGCATCGGTTAAACCAGCCCAGTTTGACCAGTAAACATTACCATTTTCCATGTCATTAACAGGAACTCCGTTAATTAAAACAGCAACGTTCTCATCATTAAAACCTCTTATGTTTACTCGGCCGTCTCCGAAACCTCCACCAGATTTAGTGGCATAAATTCCAGGTGTAGACTTTAAAATTTCAGGAAATTCCTGGCTACCAATCTTTGATTCAAGCTCAGCTTGCTTTATGGTTGACACGGCAACAGGAGTCTTTCTGTCGACGGCAACCGAAGCAATAATTTGTACTTCCGCCAAACCAATTGCGCTTGAGCCTAATCCCACGCTACCGATATCGGTGTTTAATCCCTCATTTACTGATACCTGGATTTCTTTGTCGGCAAAACCTATAAATGAGATCACAATAGTTTGTGATCCTGTATTTACATCACCGATCTTAAATTCTCCACTTACGTCAGTTACTGACCCTTTGGTGGTTCCTTTCACGCGTACATTAGCACCAATAAGGACATCCCCATTGTCTTCATCAAGTACTTTACCGCTAATTGTCCCCGTCTGGGCAATAGCAGAAAAGCTGACCATCACAAAAAAAGCGATGACAATAACTCCAAATCGTAAAGTTTGTTTCATTCCTTGTTTTAGGTTTGTTAAAAATAGTTTTTGTGTTTAGATTATCTTCAGCATCAAAATGCGGTTGCAAATGTATGACATTATTTAACTAGCTGTCTAAGAGGCAATTTTATTTTAATGAAAAGAAACTCCCCCTATGTTAAGTTATTGTTAAGTAATTGGTAGTGAAGGGCAAAGAGTTTGTTAACTTCACTAAAATTCAATGGTTTTATGGCAATACTCTTTGTCTTGCAAAAAAAATGAATTTATGAAAAAAATACTAGTATTAGCGGCTATAATTAGCACGTTGATCTCTCTTGTTCATGCTCAGAAGTTTGGTTTGAAATATTACCTTCCTCAACAGGCATCATATAACCCCGAAATACCTACTCCCCAACAGGTGATAGGCCATGAAATTGGTGAATGGCATATCAGCCATGACAGGTTGGTCAATTATATGTACAAGCTTGCTGAGGCTTCGGACAGGATACAGATAAAAGAATATGCTCAGACCTTTGAAGCACGCCCATTGCTGATCCTGACTATCTCATCTAAAAAGAATATAAGCAATATTGAAGAGATAAAAGGAAAGCATGCTCAGTTAGCAAATTCAGAAACGTCAGGACAGCTGGATCTCAGAAATATGCCAGCCGTGGTTTATATGGGTTACAGTGTTCATGGCAATGAAGCCAGCGGTAGCAATGCCGCACTTCTGGTAGCCTACCACCTGGCAGCGGCGCAAGGCTCCGAAATAGAAAAGCTGCTGGATGAAACTGTTATCCTTCTTGACCCAAGCTTTAACCCGGACGGTTTGCAGAGGTTTTCGGGGTGGGTCAATTCGAGGAAAAGTCATAATATATCTGCCGACCCTAATAATATGGAGCAGAATGAAGCCTGGCCTGGAGGCAGGACTAATCATTATTGGTTTGACCTTAACCGGGACTGGTTACCTGCGCAGTTACCTGAATCCCGGGGAAGGGTAGCGCTATTTCATGAATGGAAACCAAATGTACTTACTGACCACCATGAGATGGGAACTAATTCTACATTCTTTTTCCAACCAGGAATACCCTCCAGAAACAACCCTCTGACACCAAAAAATACTTATACGCTGACCAGTAAAATGGGTGAGTATCATGCTAAGGCCCTAGATGATATCGGTTCGCTATATTACACCAAAGAGAGTTATGATGACTATTATTATGGTAAGGGCTCAACGTATCCTGACATCAACGGAGGAGTAGGGGTACTTTTTGAGCAAGCAAGCTCCCGCGGACACGCTCAGGAAAGTATTCATGGTATTCTGGAATTTCCGTTTACAATAAGAAACCAGGTCACCACAAGTTTTTCCACATTAAAGGCTGTCAATGAAATGAGAGCAGACTTTTTGGAACATCAAAGAAACTTTTATCAGGAAGCAGCTCTGGAGGCTCAGAAGGATCAAAACAAGGCTTACATTTTTGCTTCCAAAGATGAATATCGCAGCTATCATCTTGCTCAGCTTATATCCAGACATCAGATCAACATCTATCATCCTAAAAAGCCTATGGAAGTTAATGGTTTCAGTTTTTCAGCAGATCAGCTTTACGTGGTGCCATTGAGCCAGCCTCAATACCGGTTAATAAAGGCAATGTTTGAGACCCGCACTGAATTTCAGGATAGTTTGTTCTACGATATTTCCACCTGGACATTGCCACTTGCATTCGGTATGGAATACGAGGTATTAAGTGCCAAGACTTTTAACAACAATCTCCTGGGACAACCATTTAGCGCGGAACAAAAACCAGCGGGAAAAATAATAGGACAACAATCACCTTATGCATATGCATTTGAATGGTATGGATATTATGCTCCTAAACTATTGAATGAGCTTCTTAAAAGGGGATACAGCCTTAAAGTTGGTAACGAAGTGTTTAATGGGGCTGATGGGAAGCAATTTGCCAGAGGGTCAATAATAATCCCAGTCGGCATACAAGATAAAACCAGCGACGCTATTTATAATACTTTATCTCAGCTTGCCATAGAAACGGGCATTGATATCTATGCCTTAACTACAGGGCTTGATTATAACGGTGTGAGTCTTGGAAGCAGAAGTTTTGACAAGGTACAGAAGCCGAAGATTATGATGCTGGTTGGTGAGGGTGTCACTCCATATGATGCCGGTGAGGTGTGGCACCTGATGGACCAACGCTATGACATAGACCTTTCTCTCGTCCCGATCAACGAATTTAGCCGCATTGATATGGATAAATACAATACACTTATCATGGTCAATGGGCGATATAATGATATTTCGACTCCTGCAAAGGACAAGTTAAAAACATGGCTGCAAAACGGTGGTACTATCGTTGCAAGTAAAAATGCATTGAAATTCCTGGCCTCTTCCGGATTCGGAAAGTTTGAATTCGAAAAGCTAAGCGACAAAGACTCTCTTACCATAAGAAAATATGCCGACATCAGTGAAACCGAGGGGGCCAGGGAAATCGGCGGTGCCATTTTCGAAACTAAAGTAGATACCACCCACCCTCTGTTATATGGCTACTATAAGCCAACACTCCCTATTTTCAGAAATAGCAGATTGTTTTTAAAAAAAGCCGATAACTCATTCGCTAATCCAATACTTTATTCAGATTCACCGCTGTTAAGTGGTTACATTTCCAAGGGTAACCTTGATTTACTAAAGGGCACATCAGCGGTTGGTATAAGCAACTATGGTAAAGGAGTAATAATTGGTTTTACGGATAACCTCAACTTCAGGGCTTTTTGGCATGGCACCAACAAAATATTTATGAATGCCGTTTTCTTCGGTCCTAACATTAATCGTGCTGCCGGCCGGTAGAAATTAAAATCAGTAAAGCCAGCCATAAATGGTACACGATGTTGCTTGTATTAGATTAATGTGCTAATTTGAAAATTAATTGTATCACCGCAGTTTGGCATAATTTTAGTCTCGACTTCGGTGTTAATTAACCACAAATATGAAATTCAGAACGGGAAGAATATTGTTAAGTGTCGCTTTTGTGCTTTTAATTACAAATCTTGGCTTTGCACAGGGGGAAATTATCAATGATGTCAAAGAAGCTATTAAAACGGGTAGCTCAAAGGAAATTGCAAGGTTTTTAAATCAGAGTGTGGATGTAACGCTTGATGGCAACATGCAGAGTTACAGTAAAACCCAGGCAGAATATGTACTCAAAGACTTTTTCAAAAACAACCCGCCATCCAGCTTTACCATTGTCCATCAGGGAGCTTCAAAGGGAGGTTTGCCTTACGCTATAGGTCAGTATATTTCTAAAGGAGAAACCTATCGGGTGTGGGTAAGAATTAAAGATACCGGCAATAAATACCTGATCCATGAGATCAGTTTCATAAAAGAATAGCATAAAACGGACCATTTAACATACCATAAGCACTGTTTAATCAGTGCTTTTTTTATTTTTGCAAGATGGAATTAAGCTATTTGTCTGAGCAGGCGATTCATAAATTTGTAACAGAAGCGTTAAAAGAGGATGTGGGCGACGGCGATCATTCTTCTTTGGCAGCCATTCCGGCTTCAAGCAAGAGTAAAGCTCAGCTTTTAATTAAGGATGACGGCATCATTGCAGGTATTTCTTTAGCAGAAAAAATCTTTAACCAGTTTGACAATACATTAAATGTCAAAACCCTGATTAGCGATGGAGAAAGCGTTAAAAAGGGCGATATAGGTTTAACCGTGGAAGGCTCAGCCAGATCCATCCTGACATGTGAGAGGCTGGTGTTGAACTGCATGCAGCGCATGAGTGGCATCGCAACCTACACATATGAAATGATGGCTCTGATAAAAGGGACAAAAGCCAAACTTCTGGACACCAGAAAGACCACACCAAACTTCAGGCTTGCAGAAAAATGGGCGGTAGCCATAGGAGGCGGCACTAATCATCGCTTTGGCCTTTACGACATGGTCATGCTCAAGGACAACCATATTGATTTTGCAGGAGGAATAGAAAAAGCAATAAAAGCAACCAGGCAATATCTTGCCGAAACCGGCCGTAATCTCAGAATCGAGGTGGAAACCAGAAATCTTCAGGAGGTGGAAGAGGTTGTAAACGTGGGAGGGGTTGATATTATTATGCTCGACAATATGATCCCATCAGTAATGAAGGATGCCATAAAGATTATAGACGGGAAATATCAGACCGAAGCTAGTGGTGGCATTACCGAAAGGAACATCAGGGAGGTGGCTGAATGTGAGGTAGATTTTATATCTGTCGGTGCACTGACTCATTCAGTTAAAAGCATGGATATCAGTCTCAAAGCCGTATAGAATTGAAAGGCAGGAAAAATATCATATTTACCTTTTTGGAGGTTGTATTGTTCACTCTAATATTCATTTCATTTTTTTATCATTGTTCTTAAATAATTCAAAATAGATTATGATCGTAAAAACTAAGAAGTACAAACTTGAAAGTGGTACTTATATTAAACTGGCGTTAAAAAATGTACTAAAGCAGCAATGGTGGGTATTTTTGATCGCACTGGCCATATGTGCAGGATATTTATGGATCCCAAATATGTGGTGGCTTATCGGTGCAGGCATAGCACTGGTACTTTACGTACTTTTCTGGCTTATCCAGTTTGCCGGTGTTACTCAGCTGGAGCAAACCAAAATGCTCTTTGAAAAACTGGCTTACGAGATCAACAGCCAGCAGATATTGGTAAAACTCAACGCCAAACAGGGAATGCCTATTAAGTGGGATCAAATTAAAAAAGCTAATGTAGCCAAAGATCACTTCGTTTTAGTAGTTAACAAGGCCCAGCTTATCCACTTACCTTACAAAATATTCAATAACGACAACGACAGAAAGTTTGTTGAAAGCATACTGAAACGAAAAGGCCTGATAAAATCCTAATTCCTTTCACCGTTCACTGTTTACCGTTTTACAGTGAGCAGGAAACTCTATAAACAGTGAACGGACCATGAAACCCAAGCGTACTTTAACGGTAAAAGAAGCCAAACTGAAGGCTGCGGATTATTGCGCTTACCAGGAAAGGACCCAACAACAGGTTCGTGATAAGCTATTTGACCTTGGTCTTAGTAACGACGAGGTTGAAGATGTGCTTACTGACCTGATCACTGAGGGTTTTATCAATGAAGAAAGGTTTGCTATCAGCTATGCCGGTGGTAAATTTCGAATGAAAAAATGGGGCAGGGTTAAAATCGCCCATCACCTTAAAGCACTTAAAATATCTGATTACTGTATTAATCGCGCCCTGGCAGAAATCGATGAAGATGATTATCGGACAGGGTTAAAACTACTTCTGGAAAAAAAACGGGTAACTGTAAGTGGCGAAAATCAATTCGTCATAGGTAAAAAATTAGCGGCTTTTCTGATACAAAAGGGATATGAACCAGAGCTGGTCTGGGATCTTATTCGCGAATTGTAATACATTATACCAAATGTATTGCAGACGACAGTATAACAGGTTTGTGCAACCCTGGTCAATGCTTGACAGTTCAATCTCATATGAGATCCATAATTACATTTATCATCATAATTATTGCAGCGGGAAATGGTTTTTCGCAGGACAATAAACATTTTAACACAAAAAAGGGTGTTGCAATAGAGGGATATGACCCGGTAAGCTACTTCAACAACAGCCCGCAGCAAGGGAAGGAAGCTATCAGCCATATATACAGAGGTGTAACGTATTTATTCTCTACTGAAAAAAACCGTCAAAAATTCATCAATGCCCCTGAGAACTACATCCCCGAATACGGAGGTTGGTGTGCATATGCCATAGGTGATAATGGTAAAAAGGTGAAGATAGACCCTGAGACCTATAAAATCAAAGATGGAAAGCTTTACCTTTTCTATAATTTTGGTGGTTACAACACACTTAATGACTGGAACATAGATGAGACTGTACTGCTTAAATCGGCAGACGCCAACTGGAAGAAAATCACCCAATAACCCCATGTAATTACCATTTGAAGAAAAAGATATGCTTCTCAAGCATAATTCTTGCTATCTTTAATTCTTTGATTTATTTGAAAAAGATGAAATTAATTCGTGCTTGTAAAGATATTCTCGACCAATTGGCCGGTGTGGTCAGAGAAATAAGAGATGAGGACTTTAGTAAACAAGTACCAACTTTAAACAACTCTACCATAGGTCAGCATATCCGCCACACGTTGGAGTTCTTCATTTGCCTGAAAAACAATAGTGCTTCCGGCATTATTAATTATGACAATCGTAATCATGATCAACTCATTGAAACTGATAAGCACCTTGCTTTAAATACAATAAATGAACTTTCAGTTTTCTTTACTGCCAATAGCGAGAATAAGCCACTAAAACTGGCCGCAAACTATTGTTTAAATAATGATCAGACGGAATTGATAGAAACCAATTTTCTCAGGGAACTGGCTTACAACATTGAGCATGCGATCCATCATATGGCAATTATAAAAATCGGCGTGAAGGAAATAGCCCCTTATATTGAACTTCCACCACATTTTGGTGTAGCGGTTTCAACCATTAAGTTTCAAAAAAACAGGCTGCCTTCGACCACTCGGGTATAGTTATAAACTAAGTTATGCGTTGGTTTAGCAGATTGTGGCGAAGTAATTTCCTTATTAGGGCCCGCAGTTGGGAGTATTGGCCATTTCAAATAGTCTATCTTCCTATTTTTGGTTATTGGGCATGGTTATCCATTAAATCCCGATCCATGTTTTTCTTTACGGCCTCTAATCCTGGTATAGAAAATGGTGGGCTACTAGGCGAATCTAAATATAAAATATTAAATAAGATACCCGCCAGCCTGGTTCCTAAAACTTTATATTTCTCTCCCGAAACCTCTGTAGACGCTATTTTGGAGAGAATGGCAGATGCGTCATTGTCATTCCCGATCATCTGTAAACCGGATATTGGAGAGAGGGGTTGGCGGGTCGAAAAAATAATGGATAGCTCTGTGCTAGCTATCTATTCAAATCGCAGCACTACGAGCTTCCTGGTTCAGGAATATGTAGACCTGCCTGTAGAAGCAGGAATCTTTTACTACAGATACCCGCAAGAAACGCGGGGAACGGTTAGCTCCGTGGTTCTAAAAGAAATGCTTAGGGTCACGGGCAATGGTAAAGATTCCTTAAAAACACTTATACTGGCCAATGACCGGGCCAAACTCCAGTGGGCTACACTATGTATCAAGTTTAAGGATGAACTTGATCTTATACTCAAACTTGGGGAGGAAAAAGAACTGGTAAACATCGGCAATCATTGTAAGGGCACCAAATTTCTCAATGGCAACTATCTTATTTGCGATGGGCTTGAAAGAACGTTTGACAACATATGCAGTCAGATTGATGGCTTCTTTTACGGAAGATTTGATCTTAGGGCGGCCTCTTTTGAAGACTTAAAAATTGGAAAAGTTAAAGTAATGGAGCTAAACGGGGCCGGTGCAGAACCATCGCACATTTACCATCCGGGTTTTTCGCTAAAGGAAGGCTATCGGGTTTTGTTTCATCATTGGAAAGTACTTTATGAGATCAGCAAGGCTAATCATAAGCTGGGAGTTCCTTATCTTTCCGTCAGGCAAGGCTGGTCAGAGTATAAAAGAATAAAGGCCATCGGCAGGTAAATGCATTTTTATTGACACTAATTTTTCTAATAGCATTCATTTTCAGTTTCTTAGGTTCTATCCCCCCGGGGTCTATCAATCTGAGTGTAATACAACTTTCTCTGGATGGTAAACTCAGTGCAGCATTTCGGTTTGCCCTTGCAGCTGCCCTTATTGAGTTTCCATACGCATTTATCGCGGTGCAATTTGAAGGGTGGATCACCTCGTCGCCCGTGATCATTGATAACTTCAAACTTATTGCTGCATCAGTCATGATCATTTTAGGAGTTATTAATTTATGGCCCCGTAAAAAATCACCCTCTAAAATAATGGAAGCAATTCGTAACAGCGGATTCAGAAAGGGAGTTGTTATCAGCTTATTAAACCCGCTGGCCATTCCTTTCTGGGTTGGTATCACGGCATATCTCAACCATCAGGGATGGATCAAACTTGAGTCTGTAGATCAGGTATTTATTTATGTATCGGGAATTTCCGTTGGCACCTTCTTTCTTCTGGCCTTGCTGGCTTTATTGGCCAAAAGGCTACGGCCCCTGATTGCAGAAAACGAACTCATTAAAATAATACCCGGTATCGTTTTCCTGCTACTGGGCTCGTATGCTCTTCTCCAGCACTTCGGGTTATTCTAAGTTAATTTTAACCTCCTCCACCCGGGTAATAAGCACAACTTTATGTCCACTGACCTGCTCCAACAAGGGCTTCAAAATAATTTCTGCATTTTCACGGGTTTGCTCCAGTATTCCGGAATTTAGCGCTGAAGCTTTAATTTCCCTCTCAGCATGCTTATATGCTTTTTGAATGAATTCCTTTTCATTCTTCATAGGATTAGTCTGCAGAGAGTAAATACGGGTATTCTCCATGTCCAGCTTGTAATAGCAAATTTCCGGAGACGGCAGGTTGATGTACAGTGTATCATCCTCCAGCACCAAGTCACTCTCCTTTATTTTTGTAAGATCAATGCACCCTACGGCATGGCCTTCGCTGATCAGTGCTATTTTCGAATCCGGCCCCAACTTAAACAATCGAAAATATTCTTTGCTAACCTCGGTCACTTCAGTTATTTCCTTGAAATTATACTTTACCAACTCCAGCTTTCCCAGAGCTTCCACCTCCTGGAGTATGGCACTCCGGTTGATAATAGTCTCTATTTTCTGATCTGACTTATAGGTGATATACACCCATGCACCCAGAAGGATAATAACCAACCATGGAAATAACTTTATAATCAATCGCATTTTTCTTAACTATTTGCTGTCGTTCTAAATTAATAATTATAAGAAGGATATTTTGTTCAGCCCTTGTTATCTTTCTATCAAAGTCGACAGCTATGTGGCAAATTTCTATAGACACCGGAGGGACATTCACTGATTGCCTGGGGCTTTCCCCGGAGGGGCAGCTTAAGAGGCTAAAAATTCTCAGCAGCAGCAATTTAAGAGGTTTGATAACCCAACAAGTGGCGCCCAACATACTTAAAGCCAACTTTAACTGGCACATTCGGGAGGATATTTTTGAGGGTTTTGAATTTGAAATTCTCGAAAGCAAAGAACGGTCAACTATCCAAAGTATCGACTTTAATGAGAGCATTATAAAATTACAGTCTCCCGTAAAAATGGAACGGACAGCTAAATTCCAGATTTCTTCAAACGAAGAAGTTCCAGTACTTGCTGCACGTCTTCTTACCTCAACTCCATTGAAAAAGCCCTTACCCGCCTTGAGCATGAGACTTGGCTCTACAAGAGGAACCAATGCCCTGCTTGAAAGAAAAGGGACTGATGTACTATTTATTACCACCAGGGGCTTTAAAGATCTTATCCGTATAGGAAATCAACAACGGCCGGAGCTTTTTGCTTTAAATATTGTAAAACCCAGGCCTTTGTATAAAAATGTTATAGAGGTCAACGAAAGAATAGACAGAGACGGTAACATACTGCAGGAAACCGATGAATATAACCTGAAACAGAAGTTATCAGCCGTACCAGAAAATATGTCTGTTGCCATAGCATTGATGAACAGCTACAAAAATCCTTGCCATGAACAGCAGCTTGAAAGGTTATTATTGGATATTGGTTTCAAATATGTTAGTTGCTCTTCTTCGCTATCGGGCAATATCAAAATTTTGCCGAGAGCGGAAACCACAATAGCTAACGCTTATTTGTTACCTATCATTAGTAATTATATCCGGGGTATTGAAAAGCACATTCGCAAAGGTAAGCTACATGTAATGACCAGTGCCGGAGCCGTGGTAAATGCTGACGTTTTCACTCCAAAAGATAGTCTTTTAAGTGGTCCTGCGGGTGGCATTGTTGGTGCCAAAACAGTAGCAGAAAAATCAGGCTTTCATGAAGTACTCACTTTTGATATGGGGGGCACGAGTACAGATGTAGCGGTATACAACAATGGTTATGATTATCAATATGAAACCAAGGTAGGGGATGCCCATATTCTGAGCCCATGCCTTTCTATAGAAACCATAGCGGCGGGAGGTGGGTCAGTCTGCTCATTTACCAAGGGGGTGCTTACCGTCGGGCCTGAAAGTGCCGGAGCTATGCCAGGTCCTGCCTGTTATGGTGCAGGAGGCCCTTTAACCATAACTGATCTTAACCTACTCAGTGGGCGGTTAGTAGAGGGTAACTTCAGTATTCCTCTGAATAAAAAACATGCTGAACGTGCTTTAAAAAATGTTATTGATGAACTGCGTGCACAAGGAGCTGAACCTGACGAAGCTGAACTTCTAAACTCATTTCTGACGATAGCCAACGAAAAAATGGCAGAAGCCATTAAAAAGGTGTCCGTAAGGAAGGGTTATGAACCTAAAAACTATACACTGGTAACCTACGGCGGAGCTGGCGGACAGCACTCCTGTGCCCTTGCAGAGCTTTTGAACATCCAATCTATCCTCATTCCTTATGATGCAGGGCTGCTTAGCGCATATGGCATTAGCCAGGCAGATATTGAAGCTTTTGCCGAAAAGCAATTATTGACCGGTTTAAATGCTGCATTGCCCGCTATGGATAAAAGATGGAAAGAGTTACAACAACATGCTTTTACCAAACTGGAAAAACAAGATGTGGAGGCCAAAAATATACATGTGAAGAAAAAGTTGGCTTATCTGCGCTATCGCGGGCAGGAAAATACTGTTGAAATAGAGGTAGAAGCCGGATGCGATTATTATCAGGCTTTTAAAAATTCCTACAAAAAAATTTATGGACACTGGATCGAGGGACAATCAGTGGAAGTGGAATCCATTAAACTCATAGCTTCATCCAAAAAGGCAAAGGAAGATGTGACTGACAGAAGTATTACCAAATACACTCCTAAGGCTAGCGGAAAACAACAATGCCTGACAAATATTGGCTGGCAAGAAGCACAAACCCATGTATGGGAAGAGTTGAAACCAGGGGCCACCATCCAGGGACCAGCTATTGTGGTCAGTCAGAATTGTACCGTTTTTATCGAAGCCAACTGGCATTTTTTATTAGATAAAAACAACCATGCGATCATGAAAAGAACTTCCGGCAGCTCTGATCAAAAAGAAATTTCAACTCCTGAAGCCGCAAGTATTGAGCTTTTCAAAAACAGATTTATCGGCATAGTAGAAGAGATGGGGGCTTTGTTGGAAAGAACTTCATTTTCTGTTAATGTTAAGGAAAGGCTCGATTTCTCCTGTGCATTGCTGGATGCCAATGGCGAGCTAATTGTAAATGCTCCTCATATTCCCGTGCATCTGGGCAGCATGGGTATTTGCGTGCGGAAGGTAAAAGAGAGTATGGCAATTGAAGAGGGTGATGTTGTTATCACAAATCATCCTGCTTATGGAGGTTCTCACTTGCCTGATATTACACTCATCAGTGGTGTGTTCGAAAATGGAGAGCTTGCGGGCTATGTAGCCAACAGAGCGCATCATGCCGAAATAGGAGGCAAAACGCCTGGCTCTATGCCCACAGATGCTACTCAACTGGATCAGGAGGGGGTGATAATTGAACCTATGTACCTGGCAAAAAAGGGAAGCTTTTACTGGGATGACATTAAAGATCTGCTTACTCAGGCTCCTTATCCGTCGCGTGCAGTTGATGAAAACATTGCTGATCTTAAAGGTGGTGTAGCTGCGCTTCAGGCTGGAATAACTGGTTTAAAAAACCTATGCTCCGCCTATTCAGCATATGCCGTCAAGGAGCATATGCATATGCTAAAAAGCTATGTGAGCAGCAAGCTGCTACAAAATGTAGAACCATTGTTCGGTCAAACTTTTACCGCTGCAGAAACTCTGGATGATGGAAGTCGTCTCCAGGTTTCCATTAATATCAACGAGGATAAAATAATCTTTGATTTCACTGGCACGAGTGAAGTGCATCCTAAAAATCTCAACGCAACCGAAGCCATAGTTAGCAGTGTGGTGCTTTATGTGCTGCGCCTGCTTATGAATGAAGACCTGCCTTTAAATGAAGGCCTTCTTCAAAAAGTCGAAATGAAGATCCCCACATGCATGCTTAGCCCCAACTTTGAGCACCTCTCTTTGCCACCTGCTGTGGTTGGTGGCAATACTGAGGTCAGTCAACGGCTCACGGACACCCTGCTAAAGGCACTCAAATTATCTGCCTGTAGTCAGGGTACTATGAACAACCTCCTGTTTGGCGATGATAGCTTTGGTTACTACGAAACCATATGTGGTGGCACCGGTGCAGGAAATGGCTTTCATGGGCAGGATGCCGTACACCAGCATATGACCAACACTCGCATAACTGACCCTGAAATTATGGAATGGCGCTATCCGGTAAGGCTGGATAAATTTGAGATCAGGGAAAACTCCGGTGGCAAGGGGCATTGGCTTGGGGGTAATGGCATTATCCGGGAAATAACCTTTCTCAAACCATTGGAAATGACAATTCTTTCACAGCATAGAGTACAAAGCCCGTACGGCCTTGAAGGTGGTGAAGATGGCAAGTGTGGTAAGCAATATATAATAACCAATAAGGGTAAGGTGGAAATGCTCAATGGCATTGATAGCAGAAAACTACATACGGGCGATAAACTCGTAGTTGAAACGCCCGGAGGAGGTGGTTACGGAAAATTTTAAGCCGGTAACGGATGTTTTTCATAAAGCGCTTTACCACCACCGCAAAGCGAACATTTATAATCATCAGGAAGCTCATCAAACGGTGTGCCTGCTACTATACCCCTTGTTTCATCTCCATACTCCTCATTATAAAGGGTCATACAGTTTCTGCATTGGTAAACGTTTGCGTGTTTTTCTTTTTCCTTATTTATAGAAGATGAGGGTTTAATTGCCACATTTTCTTCAAGACTTTCGTAATAAAGGTGGCTCAGCTCTATCAGCAATGGAGCAATCACATCCTTGACCACGCCCTTTGCATAGTAATTATACTCCATAGAATTAGGGTCGAAATTCTTCGAATATAATATGTTAAACATATCTTCATTTTGAAGGTCCTGTTCTATGACAATGGAGGTAAAGAGTGTAATATCATCGGTAGTTTTAATAGTAAAGGTTAATCCATAGGTACTGATATCTTGTTGATCAAGAGTACGTACCAGGTGGTTTTTTAATTCCAGAGCGTCCTGGTCAAGGGCTGGAAGATGCCAGTTCAGCTCCAATGCAGAATGCCGCAGGTTCATGCCAAATTTACCCATTAGCTTTTCCCAACCTATTTTATATTTCTCAAAAATCCCTTTGATCACAAAGGATTTCCATGGAGTCAGACTTAATTTTCCTACACCCGTTGTCAGGCAACGCTCGCAAATGGCCTTTAGGATATGGATATCAAATTTGTTGTTTCTCCAGTATAGCCCGAGCCAGTATTTGTCATCCGGCATCCTGTTCATCCCTTCATAATAGGGAAAGTTAGTATCCGGAAGCACAAGGTTATCCGTAACAGGCTGCGTATTTATACTCAGGTTACCCATTACCTCATCATATACCTGCTGATAACTAAAATTGTTTTTCACTATTTCCATTTCCTCCAGCTTCAGGGAAAGTTTTGCAATATCTTCGCTGTAGACCAATAAAGGAAACTGCCAGGGTTTTGACTGTATTTCGGAAAATCTCAAATACAAGTACCAGAAATTCTCTTGATTAGATGCAAGAAAGTTAATTTGACCAGTAAAAAGAGGCACCAGACTCTGGGATGGGTCAACAATGTTTATCCTTAATTGAGGAAGATAGTTAAAGCTGTCGAGTACATAATGATAAATATGTGAAGCCAGCCACTTTTTACTCGGTAGCAGATCAAGTGCTACAAATGAACTGGCTATGTTTTGGTACCTGAAAGTATCAATTTCATAAGGTGTATGGATGCTTTCAAATGCCTTATCGAGCAACTCACGGCTTGGTTCCTTAACAGAAAAAAGAATATCCTGTCGTGATCCGAAGTGTATAAATGAAGCACCCAAAGACTGGGCTAACCCTGTAATCTTTAATAAATCTCCGGGTGAGATTATCCCTCCTTTTACAAATACCCGTACCAATTCCCGAAGCTTCATATTTAATTAGTAATTTTTAATGCTCTGTTTTATAGTATGTAAAAGTAATGTTTTTGTGTATACTTTAAATTCACTCAACTTCTGACTTTACAAGGGTGCTTTCAAGGATTCGCTGAACTTCAGGTTTGCAACTTCCGCACCCCAGACCTGCTCCGGTTTTTTGACAGACTTCATTTAGTGACTGGCAGCCTTCTGCGATAGCCTGTTCAATATTTCCTTTGCCCACATTATTGCAGGAGCAAACCAATTTCCCAGATACCGGTTCAGGTTGTTTGTTAGACCTTAAAAGCTGCATTCGCTTTTCAGAAAGTTCAGTACCGCTGTCTATTAGTTCCTTAAACTCTGCAAACTCAAGTTTATCGCCCATAAGTATTGCCCCTACTAGTTTGTCACCTTTTACAATGCATTTTTTGTAGTACATCTGCGACCTGTCCAGAAATATAATCTCGTCATAGTCTTTGGCATGGGTAGGCACTTCAGGGATACCTATAGAACAAAGGTCAAGATGAGAAAACTTCAGGATATTCATAGAAACCGACCCTTTATAAAAGGCTGACAGGTCTCCGGAGATATACCTGGCACAAATATCTGCCTGCTCTTCTGCAGCGGCAGTTATGCCATTCAGTCTTTGTTCAAATTCTGCAATTTCACCCAGGGCAAAAATGCTGCTGTCGCTGGTTTGGAGATAATGGTTAACGACAATACCACGACCACAATTCAAATTGGCCTCTTTGGCCAGCTCAATATTTGGCTTAGTGCCTATGGCATACACCACAGCATCACAGTTCAGGGATTTACCGCTTTGCAAATTAATTTCCAGACGCTTGCTGTCTTTCAGTAAACCTATCTGTTTTACCTGATCATTGGTATAAACAGTGATATCCATATCTTCAACATACTGCCGCAATAGTGAACTGGCAGTAGGATCAAGCTGCCTCTCCATTAGCCTGGAGCCTAGCTGTACCAATGTAATATTGACATTCATTTCCCGAAGCGCTGCTGCTATTTCAAGACCCAGCAATCCGCCACCTACCATCAATACATGTCCTTCCTTACCCAGATGGGCTTTCAGATCATCCGCATTTTGTCTGTCGCGAATAGTAAATACTCCAGGCAGGTACATAGGTGCATCAGGAGGAATAAAAGCACGGCTACCCGTAGCCAGAATCAGCAAATCATATGCATGCACTTTGCCATGCTGATCGGTCACTGTTTTGCTTTCCCTATCTATTTTGGCAATAGAGTTTGACAAATGAAGGTTAACATTGAGTTTTTCAAGCTCTCCATATTCACATTTCAGCAAATCTTCCCAGGCCTTGGTTTCATTAACATATTCTGGCAAAAGCACACGGTTGTAAAATGGCCAGGGTTCACGGGAGAATACATGTAACTCATCGGCCTTGTTTCGTTGACGATAAGTATGGATAAAACGATAAGCAGCGGCTCCCGCACCAACAATGACTATCTTCTGCACAGGTTTTTTATATTGCTTAACATCTACAGCCGAAAATTTGAATCCTGGCTGTTTTGAAACCGGGTCTATCCTATCATCTGTCAAATTGTTGGCTCTCCCAAAATCTCTGCCCAACTGTTTCCCCCAGTGCATTGGCAGGAATACTACTCCTTGTTTTATGTTGGATGTAATTACTGCATTCACCCTTACCTCACCACGATGGTTATGGATTATTACCGGGTCTCCGTCACCAATGCCCCTGACGGCGGCATCGTCCGGATGCAGTTCCAGAAAGGGGTTAGGCCGGTGTTTGCTCAGTTTATTGACCTTGCCCGTTTTAGTCATGGTATGCCACTGATCCCTTATGCGGCCGGTTGTAAGTATCAGGGGATAATCAGGCGACAAGGGTTCCGCGGCTATACCCAGGGCATTGATCTTGATCTGAGCCCGCTGATTTGGTGTGTAAAATTTATGATCAGTAAAAAGTCTGGGTGTACCAATATGTGTCGGATGGTATACAGGCCACTGTATTGTACCTTCTTTTTTTAACCTGGAGTAGCTCAGGCCTGCGATATCTATGCTGGAACCCCTGGTAAGCTCACAGTACTCAGAATAAATTTCTTCCGCACTTTTAAAATCAAACCCATGGAATCCCATGGCTCGTGCAAAGCGCAAAATAATCTCACTATCCGGAAGAGCGTCACCAGGTGGCTCAATAACTTTGGCCAAATAACTTATCCTTCTTTCCGAATTGGTCATAGTACCTTCCTTTTCTAACCATGAAGCTGCCGGAAGGAGCAAGTCGGCATATTTTACCGTATCGCTGCGTTCAGAGATATCCTGTACCACTACAAAACTGGCCCTGGAGAGTGCCTCATCTACAAGTTTTGCGTTGGGCATACTTACCGAGGGGTTAGTACAAATGATCCAGATCGCTTTCATCTTGCCATCACGAAGAGCTTCGAACATTTTAGTTGCCGTAAGCCCGGGCTCTTCTCTGATTTTATCTACCTTCCAAAAGTCGGCCACTTCCTGGCGATGCTTTGGGTTAGCCAGATCCTTATGAACTGCGAGTAGGTTTGCCATACCTCCTACTTCCCTTCCCCCCATGGCATTAGGCTGACCCGTTAGTGAGAAAGGACCGGAACCCGGCTTACCGATGTGCCCTGTAATAAGATTCAGATTCAGCAAAGCCAGGTTCTTATTTACTCCCTGGGTACTCTGATTCAAACCCATGGCCCACATTGTAATAAAACCTTTTGACCTGCCAATATAATTGGCTGCAAGCTTGATTTCGTCCACAGAGACCCGGCATATAGCAGCCGACTCCTTTAGCGTCATTTTCATAACCTCCTTTCTGTAGAGGTCAAAACCATCAGTATGATTGAGTATGAATTTCTCATCAATGTGGCCGTTAGCAACCAGACATCTGCCAATCGCATGGAACAATACCATATCAGTGCCCGGCATGATCTGCAGATGCAGATCAGCAGACTGACAAGTGTCCGTCACCCTTGGATCAACGACAATGATTTTAGTATCGGGGTTTTTAGTTTTATGTGCTTCAAGTCTTCTGAAAAGTATAGGGTGGCACCAGGCCGGATTTGCCCCGGCAATTAAAAAACAATCGGCAAGCTCAATATCCTCATATGCAATGGGCACCGAATCTTCACCAAGCGCCTGTTTGTACCCGGCTACGGCAGAACTCATACAGAGCCTGGAATTAGTGTCAATGTTATTGGTACCCAGGAAACCTTTAACCAGCTTATTCACCAGATAGTATTCCTCGGTAAGGCATTGCCCTGAAATATAGAAGCCAACGGCGTCAGATCCGTGCTGATCTATCAATGTTTTGAAAACTTTGGCAGCCCGCAGGAAAGCAGAATCCCAATCCGTCTTCTCTAACGGATAGCCTTTGTTGCCCCTCATGTGGGGATACAACAGCCGGTCGGATTGGTCCATGGCTGTATAATGCAGGTTCATACCTTTGGAACAAAGCATACCCTTATTTACGGGGTGGTATTGATCCCCGCTTAATTTTAAGCGGTCTCTGCCGTTACGCGTTATCTCAATACCGCACCCTACCCCGCAATAAGAGCATGTTGTTTTAAAGGTCTGTTTTATATCTGACATATAACTTGGTGTTGCTTACATAGGAATTCTGAGTGTACCCATTATGCCATAGCAGCAACTGGCTCCTCCTGATCAACCAGAGATTCGTCCAATTCCTTTTTAACTTCTTTTTCAGTTTGCACGGAAAATCTAACCAGAAATGACATGAATGATACGGAGCTGACAATTATGCCCAGAATTAAAAATGAGTCTGTCCATTCCAGACCTGTCAGTTCTTTCTTAAAGAGGAACATCCCGGCTACTGCCCCGGCATTGCCACCTGCGCCCACAATGCCCGATACCGCACCCAGAGCTTTTTTATTTATGAAGGGAACTACACTGTAGGTTGCCCCTTCACTCATCTGTACAAAAAGGCTGAATACAAGTAATGACCCAATTATTGTAGGGATGGTACCCATTCTGGAGAAGAGAATTAAAGTAAGACCTTCAACAAACAGTACCATAAATAACCATCTGACCCTACCGGAAAGCCCGGAACCTTTTCCGAACTTATCGCCTATCATTCCTCCTAGTGAACGGGCAAAAATGTTCATCAAGCCAAACACCCCGGCAACAATACCTGCTGTAGTCAGATCCATATCGAAGTAATCGTAGAAATATAAGGCAGCCTTGGAGTTAACAATCAGCTCCACACCGAAACATGCTCCGTAAATGAGGAACAATACCCATACGCGGTGGTCTTTGCAAGCTTCAAGAAAGGCCGATCCGGAACCATCTTCTTTTGATCTTTTGCCACTGGCTGTTAGCTCGCTGTAATTTCCTTCCGGAGTATCCTGTGTAAACTTCAAATAAATGATGCCCATAACAAACAAAAGCATACCTGGCGCTACCATTGCATACCTCCAGGCCAGATGCTCCGTTCCAAAAATTGCCAATGCTCCGGCAAATACAAACGGCATGACCTGCTGGGTTACTCCACCACCAAGATTACCCCAACCGGCCGTTGTAGCATTTGCTGTGCCCACTACATTCGGAGCAAACATCACGGAAGTATGAAACTGGGTGATCACAAAAGAGGCTCCAACGGTTCCGATCAACATTCTGAACAAAAGGAACTGCTCATAATTCTGAGACAAGCCAATGAGCATTACCGGGATCGAACCTAACATCAGCAGCCACGAGTATGCTATCCTTGGTCCTATTTTATCACATAGCCAGCCAATGATCAGCCTCATAAAAACTGTGGAGGCAACCGCAATCATATTAGAAGTTACTATCTGATCAGTTGTTATCCCCAGATCATCCCTTACAATAGACAGCATAGGTGCGATACCAAACCACCCAAAAAAGCAAAGGAAAAAGGCCATCCATGTAAGGTGGAATGTCCTCATCTGCGGAGTGTTGAAACTTCGCAATTTGATTTTTGTAGCTTTACCGGATTTCATATTTTTCATAATTTTTTCGGTTTAGAGGTCAGGTTTTACTTTTCAAATATTTTTGGCTCAATGGTCACAGCACGGCCCAGGGCCCATGTGTGCGGCTTGCTGTGCCCATGAGAGATCTCCAAAAATTCGCGGAGTGTCATATTCCAACTTCTGTTATACAGAACTTCTCATCGAGGTTGTACTGGCCCCATGCCTCGTACAGACCAAAAAATGAATTGTCGGATTTATAGATTTGACCAGTTACATCCCAAAGACGAGCATCCTGAACAGAAATACACAATGAAAGTTTTTCATTACTAAAATCGAAATACAAACGTGAGCGCTGCTCGACAAAAAAGGCCGGAGTATCACCTTCAATATGAAGGCATTTAAATCCATTCCTAAATTCTGACCCTGGCCTTATCTCCCCGGTGATTTTCAACGGTGCCCAGGCCGAACTGCTAAGCATGACAACGATAAAACTTAGATAGAGCTTTCTCATAGCTGACAATTTGCAAGTTTTTATACGTAAATATACGTATAATAATTACGTAATTGCAAATTTAAATAAGTATAAATACGTAATAAGAATAGAATCATACGTATCCCCTGCTATACATTGGTCTTAATGCTCGTTCAGCCCAAAAAAATAAGTGATCAGGTAAGGCCCAGGTAGATATACCCTTCGGCTGTTGGTAGACGAAACGCTGATTTCAGAAAATATAAGCGAATAAAGTCGCTATGATGCCAGCTATACGCCTATTTCCTTTTTAAGAGAAGCGTCATTGCCTACCTTATGCAACAGTTCGGCAATATTACTTACTTCTAACTTTTTCATAATATTAAACCGGTGGGTTTCGATCGTCCGTACGCTCTTTTGCAATTCGTCAGCTATCGCCTTATTGGAAAATCCTTTATAAATCATATGGAGTATCTGACGCTCCCTTTTAGTTAATTGATAATCGCTGGAATCATTGAGTGATTCATCGGCAGGAGGGTTTTTTCTGGCAGATAAGTAATGGTTGACCAGAATATCTGAGATGTCTCCACTAAAGTACTTGTGCCCTTCCATAGTGGAGTGGATAGCTTTTACAAATTCCGGTTTGCTGGTATCTTTTAGCAGATAGCCATCCGCACCACAATCTATGGATTTAATAATATATTCTTCATCATCATGCATGGAAAGTACCAACACCCGGGTAGCAGCAAATTCTTTTTTTACACGGGCAGTAGTGTCTATACCATTAAGTACCGGCATACGTATATCTACAATCAGTAAATCCGGCCTCAGCTGTTCGACCATATCAATGGCTTCTTCACCATTTGAAGCCTCTCCCACAACTTCGATATCTCCTTCGGTTTCAAGCAAAAGCCTGATCCCTTTCCTTACAATTTCATGATCGTCAGCCAGTATAACTTTAATTGTATCTCCCATTTTAATCCAAAGGCAGTTTAATTACAATTCGTGTTCCTTTCGCATGCCTCGAAAATAACTCAAAATTACCATTTATAAAGGCTGTTCGCTCTTTCATATTGAATATCCCATGACCTGAGTTCTTAAAGTGACCTGAGTTTATCAACTTTTCATAGTCAAAGCCCTTTCCATTATCCTCAATAACAATTTTAAGTACTTTGGTATCATGTTCAAAGGTAACCCGTATGGTTTTGGCAGAAGCATATTTTATTGCATTATTTACCCCCTCCTGGATTATCCGGTAGAGATTGTTTTCAATATGCTGATCAAGGCGGTTTACAAAGCTGGTTTTATTCTCAAATATAACATCAGGAGCAGATAGCCTGTCCACCTCCTGACAAAATTTTTTGACCGCAGGAACAATACCAAAATCACTCAGACTGCTCGGTGTAAGGTTGAACGAGATTCGACGAACCTCTTTTAAAATGCTTTTCATTAAATCCCTTGTATCTTCCAGCCGCTTTTTGGTGTGCCGGGAACTGGAAGGAGTTATAGATTCCAGGCTAAGCTTTAAAGCTGTCAGCATTTGACCAATGCCGTCATGAATCTCTCTTCCAAGTCTTTGTCTTTCTTCTTCTTGTCCTTCAAGGATCAATACCGACCTGTATTGCTGCTCGCGTACCCGTGCCTCTATTTTTTCCCTGTTTATTTCCCACGAGCGCACACGGGCCTCTTTTATTTCTGTAATATCCCTTGCTATCAGTTTGTGTTCTATATTATTTTGATATTGAACCGGAATAATATAAAGTTCCAGCCAACAAAAATCACCGCCACCATTCATTAATTTGATCTCACCACTCCAGGTCTGCCCCTCGTTAACAATATTTAACAGGCCTGTAATGAACGTTCTGTTATAATCATTACTTAGAAGCAGTGACCTGATTTCATCAGGAGCCACTTCGTACTCCAATAATCTTTTAAAAGCAGGGCTAAAAAAAATAAACTCACCATGCTTATCCATGGTAGCATATAGGGCAGGTACTTCCGGCTTAAGATTGACGGCCTCCAGTTCCTGGTATGACTTAACGAGCTCCTCATAGACACGACTCATCTCACTGGCCATCTTAATGGACTTTTCCTCTGAAATGACAAGCTCTGCCACTGTTTGTCGGACGTTTCTGGCTATAGGCCTGAATATAAATATTAATTCCACCAAGATGATTGTCAGCGATACGATTAGCAGTAAAATCTCTACCTTACTAAGCCTCGTAACTTTTGCCTGGGCCTCACTGTCATATTGAAAAACAATCTTATCCATACCTTCCAGAAATGGGCCTTCATGCAAAAGAATATTTCTGATATGAGGCTCCAGGATATCATCAGGCACACTGTCTCGCTTTTTTATGGCATTAATAATTTCTCGAGTACTTCCCACTATCGCAGCATAGTGGGGCTCAATATCACGGAACATACCAATAACTTTCTCGGAATTATCACCGGTTAAACCCAACTCACTATTCCCGGAAAGCAATCCGAGATGCGAATCTACCCATAGGTTCAGCGCAACCTCCAGGTCTTTCAAATATGTTTTGACCAATGTCGGGTCATGTTGGTTTTTGACCTGTAATACAATCTTGGATATTCTCTGGCTAAGCATTCGCTGCCGGCCGGCAACATTTACTATTCTGGAATCGTCCTGTTGTTTGTCAATGTAATTTTGAATAAAAAATTGACTCACAACTATACTAAGCGCGATACATGAAAGCGCAATGAGATAGAACCAACCCAGTTTGTCAAATTTATTTTGCTTAACCATCATAGAAAGGCCATTCACCGGCCTCTACATAAAAAATTTACACCTGATAAAATTTAGGCAAAATTTACGAAGATATACTTAAATCATACGTAGATTCCGGATATGTTTTCATTCCTCAAATCCAACGTATACATACCCGTTTTCTACCTTTACCGGATAAGTCGCCAGGTTACATTCACTTCCGTTCAGGTTTTCACCGGTTTTCAACGAGAATGTTTTTTTGTGATATGGACATGCTATTTTAGGCGTATCTTCCTGAGACCCAATCATACCTCGTGATAAAATCATCTGCATTTTATGTGGGCAAAGATTTTGAGTGGCATACCATTCCTTTCTTCTTGCAAAGTTAAATACAGCAATCTGCAGGCTTCCATAACTAATACATGCACCTCCATTCAGTGGAAAATTTTCAATATGGCCAGCCTGAAACCATATTTTCACATTAGAATATTCAACCGTCTTATAAAGCTCAAGTGTCTCAATCATAATTCCGTATTGTTAATAAATAATTATTTATGGTCCGCAACCGGTACCTTCTGACCTCTGAGTATTCCGAATTTTTGCGTAGGATCAGGTAAATCCGAATTAACAAAGTGACGAAATTTAGCTCTGTGATTAGGATCATTTACTACTTCTTTCCATTCACATTTATAGGTACTTACCATGACTTTCATTTCTTCCTCAAGCTGCTCCCCTATGCCCAATGAGTCGTTGATCACCACATCTTTAAGGTAGTCAAGCCCTCCATCCATCTTATTCAACCATGTAGAGGTTCTGTTTAATGGTTCAGCTGTTTTTATATAGAACATCAAAAAGCGATCTAAATAGCGTATACAAGTTTCCGAATCAATATCTGTAGCCAGCAATTTAGCATGCTGGGGATTCGCGCCACCATTACCACATACATATAAGTTCCAACCTTTTTCCGTAGCTATAATCCCGAAGTCTTTACTTTGGGCCTCCGCACATTCCCGGCGACAACCGGAAACTGCGCCCTTTATTTTGTGCGGGGCCCTTAGTCCTTTGTATCTGTTTTCTACTTCTATGGCAAAAGACACGGAATCATGTAATCCATAGCGGCACCATGCGGAACCCACACAACTCTTTACCGTTCGTAACGCCTTTCCATAAGCATGGCCACTTTCAAATCCTGCCTCAATCAGCTCCTCCCAGATAGCGGGCAGTTGCTCTATGCCGGCGCCTAAAAGATCTATGCGCTGCCCACCTGTGATTTTAACATATAAGTCATATTTTTTTGCTACCTGCCCCAGTACTACCAGCTTTTCGGGAGTAATTTCCCCTCCGGGTACCCTTGGTATTACCGAATAGGAGCCACCTTTTTGAATATTTGCCAAAAATTTATCATTGGTGTCCTGAATAACCTCCTGCCTGGTGATCAGGTCATTCCAGATACTGGCAAACATGGAAGCCACAGCAGGCTTGCAGGTTTCACACCCGTCCCCTGCCCCAAACTGGTCAAGCAGTTCATCATATTCTTTTATGCCATTGATTTTTATCAGATCGAACAATTCCTGACGGGTATAATCAAAATGCTCGCAAAGCACTTTTCGTACCGTTTTGCCCATGGATTTCAGGGTTTCATTAAAGATATCAGCCACCATGGGGGAACACGCTCCGCATCCGGTACCTGCTTTGGTACAGGTGCGAACTTCGCCTATATTTTCAAGGCTCTGTTCTTTAATTGCATCAACTATTGCTACCTTTGTTACATTCTCGCATGAACATATCTGAGCATCATCAGGCAGATCCACAATAGCACCTCCGGGGGAATCTCCGCCACGGCCTCCTAATATCAAGTCTTCGGGTTGAGGCGGTAGTGCCAGGCCATTCTGCATTACCTGGCATAGCATGTTATAATCGCTGGCATCTCCCACTAAAATACCTCCCAATAGCCTCTTACCATCAGGGGAAATATTGATTCTTTTGTAGCAGCCACCGCTTTTATTTTCGTAAGTGATCGGTAAGCATTCCGTGCGTTCTCCAAATGCGTCCCCAAAACTGGCCACATCAATTCCTATCAGTTTCAGTTTTGTAGACATATCGTTACCGGCAAATTTGCTCTCAGAAGCACCTGTTAGCTGGTTCACCACGACCTCAGCCATATTATATCCTGGTGCCACAAGCCCATAGATCTGATTATTATGTAAGGCTACTTCGCCAATGGCATAGATGTTCGGATCGCTGGTTTGCATCCGGTCATTAACGATAAGCCCTCCTCTTGCCCCTGTCTCCAGTCCGCATTTTCTCCCTAGTTCATCTCGAGGCACAATGCCACATGAAATTACCAGCATATCAGTTTCAAGAACACTCCCATCAGAAAACTCCAAGGCGTCAATCTTGCCATTTCCTCTAATAGCAGACGTATTTTTACTGAGGTGAATACCAATACCCAAGGCCTGAAGTTTCTCACTCAGCATCTGTGCACCTTGCTGATCCAACTGTCGTGGCATCAGTCTGGGAGCAAACTCAACAACATCAGCTTCCAAACCCATATCCATTAATGCCTTTGCAGCCTCTAACCCCAGCAAACCTCCCCCTAATACAGATGCTTTTTTGATTTTGGCGCCGTAGCTGATAATATTCTCCAGATCCTCAATAGTTCTATATACAAACACTCCGTTTTTATCCACTCCCTGTATAGGAGGAACCATAGCGCTGGATCCGGTGGCTATTATCAAAGTATCATAGTCGGCGTTGTGCCCGTGCATTGTATGTACGGTTTTATTCTGCCTGTCAATAGATACAACCAGCTCACCGATACGAAGATCAATTGCATTCGATTTGTACCAGTCCATACCGGCCATCACTAAACTATCCGCTGATTTTTCAGCAAAATATTCACTTAAATGTACCCGGTCATAGGCAGGAATATGCTCCTCCCCGAATACCGTAATCTCCATTTCCGAAGGTGCAGCTTTCTCACGAAGCTTTTCGCAAAACTTATAACCGACCATTCCATTTCCAATAACAACTACCTTTTTCATCTGGCTCTTGATTTTAAGGTTAGATGGATACCTGCGGTTCAATTTAAATGTCATAACATAAACTTAAGCGGAACATCACAGGGTCCAATCAATAATTAATTACGTAAAAATACGTAATTTAATATTTTAAAAACAAGATAAAATACGTACTTTTATTTTAATCAAAAATCATTACTACGCAAAAGTGTAAATAAATGGGAAAATTAATTTTGGTAGGTGCAGGGCCCGGAGACGCTGATTTGATAACCCTAAAGGGCCTTAAAGCACTAAAAAATGCAGATGTGGTTCTATATGATGCTTTGGCCAACAGCTCTCTGCTTGAGTATTGTAAAGAAAGTTGCATAAAAATTTACGTAGGAAAAAAAGCTGGCTTGCATCAGTATCAGCAAATCTATATCAATGCCATGATAGTGGATTATGCAACCCGTTATAATAACGTTGTTCGCCTGAAAGGGGGTGATCCGTTTGTGTTTGGACGTGGACATGAAGAACTGGAGCATGCTGAACAAAACGGGATCGAGGTAGAGGTAATTCCCGGCATTAGCAGCTCACTGGCAGTTCCAGCAACAAACCACATTCCTTTAACCAAGAGAGGTGTAAATGAAAGCTTTTGGGTAGTTACCGGAACCACCTCAAATGGCTCCTTTTCTAAAGACATGGCATATGCAGCCCGATCTTCAGCCACCGTAGTTATACTGATGGGAATGAAAAATCTCAAACTGATCACTGAACTTTTTAGCTATTACAGGGATGAATATGAACCTGTAGGGATCATACAGAACGGGACCCACAATAATCAGAAAGAAGTCTTTGGATACCTGGGAAATATAGTTAGCAGGGCAGAAGATTTGCAAATAAAGTCTCCGGCTATTATTATTATAGGACAGGTAGCAGCATTTAAAAGCCGCTCGGCAAAGTACAAAGGTATTAGCCTTATACCTGAAGTCCATTAAAAAATGTAACCATGACCAGATTTTTAAAGGTAATAGCAGCTATAGATGACATCAACAGGCAAGACCCAAGGCTAGAATTGCATAATGGAGAACATTTCCCAAAGGAATACCTGTACAGTTTGCGTATGAGCCAGATGTTGCAATTGTACGATAAAGATGCTGATGAACTACTAAAAATTGCCGCACACGGCCAGCATATCAAAAGATGGATTATACCCCGAAGTGACTACTCTATGGATCGTAAAGGTTATTTAAGCTGGCGAACACAACTTAAACTCATGCACGGGTCGTTGTTAAGAGATATCATGCAAACGCATGATTACCAGGAAAAAGACACTGAAAGTGTCGTAAATATGGTGATCAAGAAAAAATTAAAATCAGACGAGCCCACGAAAAAGCTTGAAGATGTTGTCTGCCTGGTTTTTTTACAATACTATTTCAAAGATTTCGCGACACAGCATCCAACTCAAAAGGTACTTGATATTCTCAGAAAAACCTGGAATAAAATGTCCGTTAAAGGGCGGGCATTAGCCATGGAGCTGGATATTTCAGATGACAGCAAGAAATTGATTTCAAAAGCCCTGACAGACAGCGATTAAACAGCATCGCGCAGCCTCACTGTATCTTTCAGAACTTCAAGATGCATTTTTCTGCCTAAAGGTATAGCCAAATTTCTGGCCTCATGCCCAACCGGAAAATTGTAGGCCACGGGTATGTCTAATTCTTCAAGATGAGCTGCTATTAAATCCAACACTGATTTGCCAAAAGGTATTTGTGTATCCTTCATCTGAGAGAAATCTCCGACAATAACCCCTGCAAGATTTCTCAATTTCCCTGACCTGCTCAGCTGCATAAACATACGATCAATTTTATACAAATACTCATCGATCTCTTCGAGTATAAGTATCTTTTTATCTGTATCAATTTCAGTGGGTGTGCCTAAGCTTTCCACAACCAAGGAGAGATTACCTCCCACTATCTCTGCTGTACAGGCTCCTTGCTTATTCTTAGCATTGAAAGCTATTTCGTAATCTACCATACCTTCAAACAGAAGCTGTCTGAGTGAAGAAAGTGACTGCTCCACTCCCATGTAATTATATTGTACAGGCATAAGGCCATGTATACTTTCTACTTTCTTGCGATTTAAGGCCAGGTGCAAAGCGGTAATATCACTGAACCCAATCACCCATTTTGGTTTACTAACGATATTACTAAGGTCCAGCTGATCAATAACACGTGTCATGCCATAACCTCCCCGCGCACAGAATATCGCTTTAATATCAGGATCATCTAACATTCGCTGCAAATCCTCCCTTCTTTCACTATCGGTTCCAGCAAAGTAACCTGCTTTGGCAAACAAAGCATCTCCCCTGATTACTTCCAGCCCCCATGAGCCGAAAATCTCAAAAGCTTTTTCCATTTGCATTTCAGTTATTACTCGTGAAGGAGCCACAACCCCCACTTTATCTCCTTTTCTTAATGATTCTGGTTGTTTATGCATACCACTAAAATAAAAAAGCCCTTCCAGTTTGGAAGGGCTTTCGCTCAATAGTATTTAATTTTATTAATTTGAAGAAGGGGTGATTCCCATTTTCTTCAATACAAGATCACTGATATCATATTTCTCATCAGCGTAAAGAACCACATCAATTCCTCCTACCTGACCGTTAAGTACATAAGCATATCCGTTTTCCTTTGCTACTGCTTCAATATTATTTCCCACTTTAGTATAAAGAGGCTGCATTAAGTCAGTTGATTTCTTTTGCATAGAGCTTTGTGCATCCTGCTGGAACTTCTGTATTCTTTGCTCGAGCTGTGCCAATTCCGTCTCCTTCTCCTGTCTTATGGCATCAACCATGGTAGCAGCACCTTGCTGATAGGCTTGCAACTTTTGTTGGTATTCCTGGTACTTAGCCTGTAGCTGGTTCTGCAACTGGGTGTTGTGGGCTTTTAGTTCAGACTCCACTTGCTTTGCTTCAGGCATTTCGCTCAAGATGTAATCTACATCAGCATAGGCAATTTTCAATGCAGACTGTGCCTGAACGGCCGCCAGACCAAAAAAAGTAAGTGCTATTACCGTTAATAATAATTTGTTTCTCATGGTATTTATTAATTAAACATTTTACTTAATTACATCATTCGGGTCACCAAGACCTAATTCCTCCAGCACATAGTCTGTATAATCGTGCCTGGGATCTGTATATATCATAACAAGATCTCCAGCCTTATCAAACATAATGGCCAGCCTTTGATCTTTGCATACTTTTTCAATAGCATCAAAAACCTTGTCCTGCACCGGCTTTACTAATTCTTTCTTTTTCAGAAAAAAGAGTCCTTCAAAACCGAATATCTTCTTTTGATATTCCTTCAGTTCATCCTCCCTTTTCTTTATCTCTGCCAAACGATCCTTCTTCATCTCCGCGGTAAGCAGAACCTCTTCCGCCTGCAGTTCATTATACATTGATTCTATTTTCCCTGACATCTCTTTTATCTCCTCTTGCCATCCCTTGGAAAGTTTATCAATCTCCTGCTGAGCCTCTTTATACTCAGGCATTTTGTTCAGCACATAGTCGGTATCAACATAGCCAAACTTTTGCCCATAAACATTAGCAATCGAAAATAGTGCCAGAAAAAAAACCAATATCTTTTTCATACTTTATCGTATTTGTTGACCAATCGTAAAATGGAACTGCGGCCCACTTCTTTCCGTCGCACCGGGCAGGGTATCAAATCCGTATCCCCAGTTAACACCGATCAACCCAAAAGCTGGCATGAAAATCCTTGCCCCAAAACCCGCAGACCTATAGTTTTCAAAAGGGTTAAACTCTTCGTATGAACCAAAGTTATTTCCTGCCTCTCCAAAGACAAAGCCATAAATAGTAGCTGCCTGACCCGTTGTAACAGGATATCTAAGTTCCATAGAGAATTTATTATAAACAATACCACCTCTTATTGCATTAACATCGGTACTGGTGTATGGTGGCGTAATAGAGTTATTCTCATATCCCCTCAAACCAATAACTTCAGTTCCCAATAAGAAGTTCTGCCCGGCCAAACCATCACCACCAACGTAGAAGCGCTCAAAAGGTCCGACGCCTGCCTCGTTAGAGTAAGAACCTATGTATCCAAAATTAGCTTTCGCTTCCAAAACCAGCTTACCAATTGGGTTCAGGTAGTACTGGGCATCAAACATCCATTTATGGTATTCGATCCACTTGTATTTCTCAGCGGCAGAAACATTATCATAATCAAGATTCCTCCAAAGAGAATAAGGGGGGGTAAATGTTGCACTTAATGATATACTCGATCCATTGGTAGGGTACATCGGGTTGTCAATACTATTTCTGGACAGGGTCGTGTTGAATGCAATACTATTGGCATTTCCGTCATCGAAGCCCAATCCTCTTGTTCCGTAATTATCTAACTCATAAACAAGGTAGGAAAGTGAATTGGTCAACGTAAAGTAATTATCAGGCCATTCCAGTCTTCGCCCAAGGCCAACCGTTACACCCTTAACGCTAAGGGAGGCATTAAAATCACCATAAGAAGGGAAGTACTCATTGCCATTTGATGCATCTCCATCTCTATCTTCAGCAACTCTTTGTCGCTGTATGGAATAGTTAAGGCTCACCGAGAGAGAATTAGGTTTCTTGCCTCCCAGCCATGGTTCTGTAAACGAGAATGAATAACTCTGATACTGACGGCCGGTTGCCTGAACTCGCATTGACAATCTTTGGCCATCACCAACGGGTATTGGAGTAAACTTACCTTTAAGCATATTGCGCAACGAGAAGTTGTTAAGCACAAGACCCAAAGTACCCACGAAACCTAACTGGCCTCCCCAACCTCCGGATAACTCAATCTGGTCACTTGATTTTTCAACAAGCTTCCACTCAATATCCACAGTACCATCCGCAGGGTTAGGTAGTGGGGTTGGCGAAATCTGCTCCGGATCAAAGTACCCCATTTGAGCTAAACGCTGTTGTGTCCTTATGATGTCAGTTCTGCTAAATTTCTGTCCGGGTATGGTATATAGCTCTCTGCGTATTACATGATCTCTGGTACGATCATTACCCGAAATAATAATATCTTTAATAGTTGCCTGTTCACCTTCATAGATTCTCATCTCTACATCAATAGAGTCTCCATTAACAGCAACCTCAACCGGAGTAACTCTAAAGAACAAATACCCATCGTCCATATAAAGGCCACTAATATCCGGCCCTTTAGGGTTAAAGGTTAGTTTTTGATCAATAAGCTCTTTGTTATAAACATCTCCTTTTTCTATTGCAAGTATCTTATCAAGTGTTTCACTTGTGTGGACGAAGTTTCCTGTCCATATGATATCCCCAAAATAATATTTGCGACCTTCATTTACCTTAATATCTATATTGATGGAGTTATCATCGTGGCGATAAACAGAGTCATAGACAATTTCTGCATCCCTGTAACCTTTTGAATTATAAAAAGCTATAATCGCATCTTTATCTACTTCATAGTCTGATTTAATAAACTTAGATGAGTTAAAGAAGTTGAGTTTAATATTATCATTGATAAATCCTTTCAGTTCTTCTCCTGAAACATCATAAGAAGAGTCAACAAAACTCTTTACATTGGATGGATTCACACCTATAACAAGCTCGGCAGCTCTTTTAAATAAAGAAAAACGAATCCTTTCATGAGTAGATTTCATTTTTTTCTTTATTCTGTTATCAGCGAATTCTTCGTTGCCAATTATATTAATTTTATTAATCTTAACCTTGGATTTGGGATTCACTACTATTTTAAGTTTCACTCCATCCCTGTTAACAGTGTCTTCCTGCTGAATAACTTTGACATCTGCATTCAGGAATCCCTTATTCACATAGTGGTTTTTCACGGTTAACTCCGTATTTCTAATGATGGCATCGGAAAGGATCCTCCCTCTGATCAGGTTAAGGTCCTCTCTAAGTTCAGACTCTCTACCCTTTTTCACACCCTCAAATGTAAAGCCGGTTAGCCTTGGCCTTTCGCTAAGTTCAATATTCAGATAAATCTGATCTTCTTCAATTCTGTCAATTGTTATACTAACATTACCGACTAGTCCGTGCTTCCAGAGTTTGCGAATAGCACCGCTAATGTCATCTCCCGGCACCTTGATTTTATCTCCCACCTTCAACCCTGAAAGCGAAATAAGTGCATTTTTATCTAATACTTTCAGTCCGGTAACTTCTATGCCTGCTATCACATATTCCTGCGGGTTAGAATAGTTTAGCCCACTATCATCCTGGACATTGCCTCTCTTTCTGAATTGGGCATTCAGAGAAGTGGCTATAAAAAAACAAAAAATCAAAAATACAGATACTCTTTTCATTAATCAGGATTTCACTTGTTCACTAATTCGACCAAACCTTCTTTCTCTCTTTTGATATGAAATAATCGCCTCATGCAGGTCTTCCTTCCTGAAATCGGGCCACAACTTTGTTGTAAAATATATTTCCGTATATGCGATTTGCCATAATAAAAAGTTACTGATGCGCATTTCTCCACTGGTTCGGATCAACAGCTCAGGATCAGGAATACCACTGGTTCCCAAATATGACTCAAAAACAGGGTTGTCAATATCTTCAACATCCACACTTCCCGATTTTACATCATTTGCCAAACGTTTAACTGCTTCCAATATTTCCCAACGGCCACTATAACTTAATGCTAGTACGAGGGTCAGCCCTTTATTGTTTTTGGTGAGTTCCATGGCCTCCATCAGCTCTTTTCTACATCCTTTTGGAAGTGTATCAATGTCACCTATGGTAGCTAACCTTACATCATTCTTCTGTAACGTCTTTAATTCCTTTTTAATTGTAGATACAAGTAATTGCATAAGTCCGGTGACTTCTTCTACAGGGCGCCCCCAGTTTTCGGTGGAGAAGGCATAGAGGGTCAGGTATTTTATACCTAGTTCAGCACAGCCTTCCGTAACATCCCGAACGGCTTTAATAGCATTCCTATGCCCGAAAATTCTGGCCGCACCTTTATTCTTAGCCCACCTTCCGTTACCATCCATTATGATGGCAATATGATGAGGCAATGAATCCATTATAATATTTTCATTAGATATAGACACAGGGATGCAAAATTAACCCGATTTATGTAAAAATGCTTATTTTATATCCCCTTTTTACCTTCTTCGGTAATTTTTCTTATACGGACTGGAGGGGCATGGTATGGTATAGAAAGAATAAGTGAGGCTTACTCCCATAAAATAGTATAAATCATTATCAAATTTATTTCCGTATTGATAATCCTTAATGGTTCCATCTCCACTACTTACGTTATCCAAATAATCAAAAAACGTTTTTCTGGCACCAAATTCCGCACCTAGATACCATTTTGGGTTAAGCACATACTTAAAGCCAAAACCAAATGGTACAGCCGGTTGTACATTACTATACTCTTCTGGCTTTTCAGATTCTCCGGAAACACCAAATATTGCAAACCCACCAAAGAAGTAAGGGGTCCAGCGAAGGAGTGTTGATTCATCTCTCCACTTCAGAAAGTGATATTCAAAAACTGTTGACGCCTCAAATAAAAAAATGTCAAAACTATGATCTCTGTTCTCAGCAAATGGGTCTATAGGAGTTTTCTCATCACTACCTGCCAGTTTTCCGGCTGTAGCAGCAATCCTAAAACTCACAGCCTTACTGATGTTTGATCTAAAAAAGACAGTACCTGCCGGCTTAATGGACTTCAGGTTAATGCCCCTGGATAAATCTCCGGAATACTTAAAGCCCCCTAACCCGAAGCCTATTTCCGTTTCCTGAGCCATAGCTTTATTGAATACAATCAGCCATATAAATACAAAAACGGGAAAGCATAGAAGTGCTTTCCCCGAAATATTTAAAATATTGTGCTTCATATTATCTGAATTTCGCTCTTCTAAATGTAGCCCCTATTATAAATGCTACTTTAATAGACGTAACGAAATAAAGGTCGTTTTCATTTTTGTTGCCCCGAACATTTTCCGGATGTTCAAAACCATAGCCGGCTATTTTAGACTCTCCGTTTATAGTTACTCTGTTATTGTATATCTCTTGAATGTTAGGATTATCAAGCGCTCTCGGCTCATTGGACACTGATGCTTTATCCTCCTGAGAAAGGTCTGCCATCAGTCTTGCAAGCTCATTATCGCCAAATACTCCGGGATCAACATAATTCTGACTAACATCATCCAGGTAATCAGTGAATGTATATCGTACACCACTTTCGAATGACAGATCCAGCACCTGATTCAATCTATAGCGAATACCAATACCCAAAGGGATAGCGAATTGAAATTTGCTGTAAGGCTCTATTCCTGCATTAGCGGCAGTTGGATCCAGATCTGCATATTGACCTTCTGTGCCCAGGGGTTCCAAATCTACCCAGGTGCCTGCTTCAGGCAATCCACTACCTTCAGGCACAAAAGCCTGGGGATTATGATGGAAAATTGATAAACCTGCATAGGCATATGGAGTCCATTGAACCCTGCTTATGTACGATGACTCATTTTTAAAAAGGTCAAACATGGCCACCACAGTCAGCTCTTTTATCCTATTGCGGAAGTGCAGATTACGAATATACCTGAATTTTGCATCTTCATCATTGGGATCAGCCGACTCAAAATCATCTCCTCTGATGGTACCATACGTAAATGATGCCCTGAGTGTATAAAACGGACCAAATCTATGTCCCCAAAAAACTCCAATGCCCGGACGGGTAAAAGACACATCAGTACTTGCCTTATTGGATAAAGGTGCTAAATCACCGAAGTAGTTAAATGCATTTACTGAAACACCCAGGTAGTTGTAGCGCTTTTCCTTACCAAACCATGTTTTCTTACCTCTGAAATTTGAGATCCTCTTATTGTTTTTTCGTATTTGCTTTCTTTTAATCTGTCCATAAACAGAATCCATCCCTGCAAAGAGAATCATGAAACATATCAAGCCGACAAAAATTCTTTTCATTTCAAAGCATTTAGCAAGTCTAATAGTAAGTAATACTAGAAATCAGACAAAAGTAAACATTAATTTTACAAACAAAAAATCAGTTTCTTACATCGAGTCCCCAATTCAGTTTTTGTCGTAGAGTTTTAAAATAGTTATTCTCTTTCAATTTTACCAGCTTCGCTTTAAAATCTTCTTTAACTACTTTAAGTCTTACTGAATCATCTACAACTTCAAATCTTGAATCGAGTGATATAAGAAAGTTCTTGCTTCTACCTTCAATGGTAAAAGATAATTCTGAGTCATCAGGCACAACAATCGGCCTGACTGTAAGGTTATGGGGGCTTACTGGTGTAATTATAAAATTATTAGACTGTGGAAGCACCAGCGGTCCTCCACAACTTATGTTATAGCCTGTAGATCCCGTAGGGGTTGATACTATGATTCCGTCGGCCCAATAAGAGTTAAGGAACTCACCGTTAATGTAGGCATGTACAACTATCATAGAAGATGTGTCTTTCTTCAGGATCGTAAAGTCATTTAATGCAAAATTAAGTCCGTTAAAAAGTCCATCAGATTTCAGCTGTATCAGCGTGCGTCGGTCAAAATCATAATTCGATGCAAAAAGACAATCTATGGCATTGCTAACATCCTGCTTTGCCGTAGTGGCAAGAAATCCAAGTCTGCCAGTGTTTATTCCCAGCAGTGGCACTTCTGTTTTTCCTACGTGAGTCAAAGCTTCCAACAAAGTACCGTCTCCCCCTAAAGTTAGCATAAAATCCAGATAGTCCAGATTATCCTTTTCCCCGTAGGTTGAAACATCCCCGGTTTCAATGTGGTTTTTCTTCAAATGATCTATAAAGACTTCGGAGACAATAACCTCAGCCTTGCGCTTATTGAGCTCCCGAAAAACCTCTTTTATGTAAGGGACTGTCTCTTTATCAAACTCCTTGCCGTGAATGCCAAACTTCATATATCAAATGTCGAGATACTTTAAGAGCATGTCGATCTTGCCCTTTTCTTCATCAAGTACCTTGGTTTCCTGAAATCTTGCAATAAGTTTATATCCAAACCTCTCAAGCGTAGCCACTATGGGGGTAAGGTCAAGTCTGTTAACTTTTAAGGTTAACTTTAGCTTGGACGGATCCAGCTCATCTTCTTTTATGCTACTGCTAAGAATTTTTGCGTTGTTCTCTTCAATTAATCTGCTGATCTCTGCCAAAGAATAGTCAATCTGATTCATAGACAATACCAGTATACCACCCGGAATCTGAATGGCCGCCGACTGTGCGAAGGAAGTTATGGTATCCTGTACTGTTATAACGCCGATGTACTTTTCCTGATTATCCAATACACCAACCATTTGCACGCTATTATCCGAAGCTATTTTAATAACATCATAAAAGTGAGAACTACCATAGACAACACACCGCTTGGCGATAAGATCAAAGTCTGAGATGCTTTTTTCCGCATCATTGGCCTCAAGTATCAAATCTTCAGATACAAGGCCAAGAAACTTTTCATTCTCCACTACCGGCAGTTGATTGCACCGCAATTCTTCCATCCAGAGTCTTGCTTTCTTAGCTGAATCCTTTGGTTTCAATGGCGGGATCATATGGTTAATCAACTCCTCAGCTATCATCACGTTTAGCATCTAAAAATTTATTTAGTATATCATTAAATTTTTCAGGGTGTTCCATCATTGGCGCGTGACAGCATTTGTCTATAAAATGAAGCTCAGAATTTGGAATAAGTTTATTGAATTCATGCGCCACCATTGGTGGAGTTATTGTATCATTAAGTCCCCAAACAAGTAATGTAGGTTGTTGTATTTTTTGTATTTCCTTTGCCATATTATGTCGTTGAGCTGATTTGGCAATAGCTACAATCCTCAAACACTTAGGAATACTTTTTGTTGTCTCAAACACTTCATCCACCAACTCCTTTGTTGCCGTTGCCGGATCATAAAAAGTATATGCTACTCTTTCCTTTATGTAATCATAGCTGCCCCGTTTGGGGAAAGAGCCTCCCATAGAGTTTTCAAATAGCCCTGAGCTACCGGTCAGGACAAGGCTTTTTACCTTTGCGGGATTACTAAGCGTATATATTAACCCTACATGCCCCCCTAAAGAGTTCCCAATCAATGTCATATTGTTAAGATTCTTTAAGGACACAAATTTTTCCAGAAAACTTTTTAACCCTTCCAGCCCGGCCTGCTTCAATGGCATATCATAAATAGGGAGCAGCGGTATGACTACGCGATATTTTCCCTTAAAACTATTGACTACACCTTCCCAATTACTCAGTGCACCAAACAAACCGTGAAGTAACAACAATACTTCACCTGAGCCTTCATCGATATACTTAAATTCTTTTTCTTCTCTTATAGTTAGAGCCATATTTGTGTTAATGTGCTTGCTACAAAGTAAACAAAATTGAGCAATTATACTGCTATCTGATTATAAGTTAGCCAATTTTTTAAAATATCTAACCCGTATTCTGTCAAAGCAGCTTCGGGGTGAAATTGAACACCCCATATTGGCAATTCTTTGTGTCTTAATGCCATGATTTCCCCGTCGTATGAACGGGCTATAACTTTTAAATCTCCTACATTTTCATGTTCAACGATCAGAGAATTATACCGCACCACATTTATGCTTTTGGGCATACTTCTGAAAATAACATCTTCCTCCAGTGCGACTTTTGAAATCTTGCCGTGCATGGGTTTGGTTGCTTTGATAAGCCGGGCTCCAAAAAATTCACCTATGGCCTGATGGCCGAGGCAAATACCAAGTACAGGCAGCTTGTTATGGTAGTATTTTAAAACTTCCATAAGGTTACCAGCCTTTTCAGGAATCTCTGGTCCCGGAGATAAGACTATTCCCTGATAGTTGCCGGAAATGATATCCTTTATTCCCACATTGTTGCGTATCACTTCGCACTTTATACCCAGTTGCTGAAAGTAATCAACAAGGTTATAGGTAAAGGAGTCAAAATTATCAAGAAGTAGGATCACCCTGCAACATATTTTTTATGGTATCGAACAGATCATGAGCAAACGGGACCAAGGCCGAAAAATGTTCCACCACTGCCGGGGCAAAAGGCAAAATATAGGGGTATAACCACGATTCTTCGGTGTAGAGATGAGGGATCTCCATTCCAAATGAACTACTCAACCACAGTATTATGCTTATACCAAATGCCCATTTTACTACCGAAAGAATGGCTCCCGCCAGGTTATCAATAGATCCAAGCAAGGTCATATCAACCACCTTTTTAACGAGTTTTCCCAGAAGGTTAACCAGCAAAATGATTAATATAAAAATGAGAACAAATGCCACATATGGCAGCAGTTCACCGCTTATATCGAAATGCTGATCAAGCAAGTCCATACCCCAATGGAGAAGCTTAAAACCTCCGATTATCGCCAGAATAAAAGCCAAGATGGCAATTACCTCGAGTAAAAACCCTTTTTTAAATCCACGGTATGCACCAAAGGCCAATGCCACAAGCAAGATAATATCAAGCGTATTCAATTATTTAGTCAAAAGTTCTTTAACAATACCGGAAATCACTTTGCCGTCAGCTTTACCCGCAAGGTCCTTAGTAGCAACTCCCATTACCTTTCCCATATCCTGAGGACCAGCAGCCTTAACAGTGTCAATGATTTTTTTCAACTCCTCCCTGATTTCCTCCTCAGACAACTGCTTCGGTAAAAACCTATTAATTACTTCTAACTCGAAAAGTTCCTTGTCTGCAAGATCGTTACGGCCTTCCTTCAGATACAGGTCAGCCGAATCCTTTCTTTGCTTTGCTGCCTTGGTTAATAATTTAAGCTCTGCATCCTCAGCAAGGGCAGTTCCTGCACTTTTTTCAGTTTCTGCCAGCAATATCGCTGATTTAATTGATCTCAATGCTGTTAGCTCATCCTTCTTTTTAGCAAGCATTGCTTTTTTTATCTCCTGATCAATTGTTTCTTTCAGACCCATATGGTTAGTGTTTAAATTTCAATTTGTTAATTTGCAATAAATGATAGCAAAGTTATAAATATTCAAAAAAGGAATGACCCGGTTAAGTGTAAATATCAACAAATTCGCCACCCTGAGAAATGCAAGAGGAGGTAACAACCCCGACGTAATCAAAGTAGCACTTGATTGCGAAAGGTTTGGAGCACAGGGAATTACCGTTCATCCAAGGCCTGATGAGAGACATATCAGGTATAATGATGTTGTTGAGCTGGCAAAAGTAGTAACTACTGAGTTTAACATTGAAGGGTATCCTGATGACCGCTACATGGAGCTTGTAAAAAAGGTAAAGCCTGCTCAGGCTACTCTTGTTCCTGATGGACCGGACGTATTAACCTCGAATGCGGGATGGGATACTATTAAAAATGGATCATTTTTAACAGAAATTATTTCAGATCTAAAAAAAGATGGGATTCGAACTTCAATTTTTGTAGACCCTATACAAAAAATGATTGAAGGAGCCGCTAAAATTGAAACTGATAGGATAGAACTCTACACTGAGGCATACGCGCGAGGCTACCATAGTAATAAAGAAGCTGCCATTGCTCCTTACCTTAAAGCCGCTGATCTCGCAAAAAACCTGGATCTTGGTTTAAATGCCGGTCATGACCTTGACCTCGATAACCTATCTTATCTGAAAGAAAATATCACGTATCTCGATGAAGTATCTATAGGTCATGCGTTGATTTGCGATGCGATATACTACGGCCTTGAAAATGTCATTCAACTGTATTTAAGGCAATTAGGCCATTACCGATAAGATAGCGGAATTTAAAGCTTATAGCATCTAATGACCTGAAACGACATATCTACCATGGACAGACTCGAATGGTTCATCTTTGGTCAGAGTTTTCTCAGTTTTACCCGACGAACTCGAAGAAATAAGCCGGATGTTCAACGGTTAAGGCCCGCGAGCCGGGCCTCTAGTGTCAGAGTGGAGTAAAAAAGCAGGAAGAGGATCTTTTAAATATCCTCTTCGTTATGCTCTTCATCTTTAACAACGGTTCCCAAGCCCGAAATATTTGTATTTACTTCCTGTGGGTTTCCGCGATAACTTATTCCTCCAACACCGCTAACCGTAGCTTCAAGTTTTTCCTTAACTGTGACTGCAGCTCCCCCGACGCCGCTGATATCCACTTTACTTTTTTGGCTTATCAGGTCATATGCTTCCAATCCTCCGGCACCACTCATTTGAATGTTTTGTTCCGTTACATTACCTGCAAGCTCCACAGCGCCTGCACCGGAAATATTAATTTTGAGTGCCTTTAACTCTACTTCAAGATCAATAATACCCGCACCGGACATTTCCAGACGGAGGTAATCCCCTGAAATTACATTCTCACTTTTTATCACAGCAGCTCCACTGGTGTTGATTGCCATAAGTTTTACATAATCAATATAAAGCTTGATTCCTTCTTCACTTTTCAATGTTACTTCATTTGAAATTTCAAGTACATCGCCCTGCTGATCTATTTTTATAAACTCGTGCAGATTTTCATCCGCAACAATGGTAAGTCCCGGCTTTTCCGCTTTCTTTAGAAATACTTTATAATTCCCACCTATTTCTATCTCCTTAAAATCATCAATCTCCTTCTGTTGAGAAGTTATACGGCCATTGCCTCGCTCCTGTCTGTAATCATCGCAGTTAGACAAAAACAGGAAACTGAAAATTGCAAAAATGTATATGGCTGGTTTTTTCATGGTTTGTTGTGTTTCGGCTAAAATTAAAAAAATTGTTTCTTAATCGGAATCACCTCTTACAATATTGGTTATATCTCACACATACACTATTTTTGAGCTTCCATTTTCACACCTCTATAAATAATATTATGCAAAGAGATACGCTTATATTTGATCTGATCAACAAAGAAAAGCAAAGACAACAATCCGGGATTGAATTAATTGCTTCAGAAAATTTCACATCACCTCAGGTAATGGAAGCCATGGGCAGTGTGCTTACTAATAAATACGCCGAAGGCTTGCCCGGCAAAAGATATTATGGAGGTTGCGAGGTTGTGGATGAAGTTGAGCAATTAGCTATTGACCGTGCAAAAAAATTATTTGGCGCTACCTGGGTCAACGTACAGCCTCACTCGGGGGCACAGGCTAATGCCGCAGTTATGCTGGCCACACTTAACCCGGGAGATAAAATTTTAGGTTTCGACCTTTCTCATGGTGGCCACCTAACACACGGTTCCCCGGTTAACTTCTCAGGGAAACTATACCAGCCTACCTTTTATGGTGTGGATAAAGAAACCGGCCTTATAGATTGGGATAAAGTAGCTGAAACTGCAAGAAAGGAAAAACCCAAAATGATCATCTGCGGTGCTTCTGCGTATAGCCGTGACTGGGATTATGAAAGCCTGAGAAATACTGCTGACGAAGTAGGTGCTTTGTTGCTTGCAGATATTTCGCACCCATCAGGTCTTATCGCCAGGGGTTTACTTAACGACCCTCTAGAGTATTGCCATATCGTAACCACCACTACGCATAAAACCCTTCGCGGACCGCGCGGTGGTATGATCATGATTGGCGAAAATTTTGATAACCCGTGGGGACTTAAAACGCCGAAAGGTGAGGTTAGAAAAATATCATCACTTCTTGACTCCGGTGTATTCCCGGGAACCCAGGGTGGTCCTCTTGAGCATGTTATAGCTGCAAAGGCTGTTGCATATGAAGAAGCACTTAGCGAGGAATATCTCAACTACGTAGTGCAAGTGAGCAAAAACGCCAAGATAATGGCCAGGCAATTTGTAGATAAGGGATACAAAGTAATCTCAGACGGTACAGACAATCATATGATGCTCATCGACCTGCGATCCAAGGATATGACTGGTAAACTGGCTGAAAATACATTGATTAAAGCTGATATTACCATCAACAAAAACATGGTTCCTTTTGACGACCAGTCTCCCTTTGTTACCTCAGGTATGCGCCTGGGTACAGCAGCGGTTACTACCAGGGGCATGAAAGAGGATGATATGGTGAAAATAGTTGATTTCATCGACAGGGTTTTGATGAATCATAGTAATGATGATGAAATCAGTACTGTTAAAACTGAGATCAACAACTGGATGAATAGTTTTCCTCTTTATAAAGAACAAGTTTCTGCAGTTTAAAACGTGACAAAACATCTGGATCAAGGGGTAGAGAAAGAGATGTCTTTTATAGATCATCTCGAGGAGCTGAGGTGGCATCTTATCAGGTCATTGATTGCTATTTTTGCAATTACAATCGTTGCTTTTATCTCAGTGGACTTTGTTTTTAATACAGTCATACTTGGGCCTGCCAAGCCAGACTTCTGGACATTCAGGATGCTATGCAAGCTGGGCGACCTGATCAACTCTTCAGCACTTTGTATTGAGGATATACCTTTTAAGATCCAAAGCAGGCAAATGACGGGGCAATTTACTATGCATATTACCTCGTCATTTGTCATTGGTATAATTGTAGCTTTCCCTTATGCTTTCTGGGAATTCTGGAAGTTCATCAGCCCCGGATTGCATATGAACGAACGCTCTGTAAGCAGAGGCGCTGTGTTTTCAGTCACCGTCCTTTTTACATTGGGCATCATGTTCGGTTACTATATTATGGCCCCTCTGTCTGTTAACTTTCTAGCCAACTACCAGGTCAGTGAGTTGATATATAATGAGTTTGATATTACCTCCTATGTAGGCACTGTAACTACTCTTGTACTTGGAAGCGGTATATTATTTCAACTACCAATCGTAGTTTATTTCCTTTCAAAGATAGGTATTGTTACACCGGCTCTGATGAAGGCCTACAGGAAACATTCCATAGTTGTCATACTTATTTTAGGTGCTATGCTGACACCACCTGACCCTTTAAGCCAGATATTGATAGCGTTTCCGTTGTATGGACTCTATGAATTCAGTATCTTGATATCAAGTTCAGTCCTCCGAAAGCAGCGCAAAAAAGAACTATTAGAGGAGAAAAAATATACACAATCATGAGTAAAATAGCTATCGGCGGAGACCATGCCGGATACGAATATAAAAGCAAATTAGTTGCGTGGCTGGAATCAAAAGGCCATACTGTAAAAGATTTTGGCACCCATAATGCCGATTCAGTTGACTACCCTGATTTTGCCCACCCTGTATCTTCTGCTGTAGAAAGTAAGGAGTATGATCGTGGTGTACTTGTCTGTGGCAGCGCCAATGGCGTAGCTATGGCAGCTAACAAACATCAGGGTGTACGTGCGGCAATATGCTGGCAAACAGAGCTTGCTGAATTGGCCAGGCTACACAACGATGCCAACATAATATGCATCCCTTCAAGGTTTGTGAACTATGACCTCGTAGAGCAGATGACGGAGGTTTTTCTTTCGACTCCTTTCGAAGGTGGAAGGCATCAGAAAAGAGTGGACAAAATAGGCTGCTAACCTTACTTCAGAATATAAATATTGCCAGCCCTTTTATCGTATCTGGATTTCAGGGCTGGTAACTTTTCAAATACCGGAGACATTACTCCATGCTTATCAATAATGACCTCAGGAAAGTCACCTGAAAATCCTTTTTGGAGAATAGTAAGGTTGTCATAATATTCCGGGTTCCTGAACAACTCTTCGGACAACTGCCAGTTGAGAAAAGGGGTGGCAGGATAGGCGTTTAAATAGGGAGCCATATCATAATCCAGCACCAGTATACGCTTATCAACATATTTATCTACCTTTCTCACCAAATAATCGTCATAGTGCAGCAATTTGGCACTGTAGAAGAAATCAAAAAATGTACCGAGATTGAAAAGTATAACAGAAGCAAAAAGAACCTGAAAAGCAATTTCGGCCATCCACCTTTTCTTTATCAGCAATAAATAATGACTTAGAAAAAAGGCCGCCGATGGAACAAAAACCATAAAAGTATTAGGCGCAAATACTCCACTCAAGAAAACGAAACCAATGGAAAATATAATCCAGACAAACATCACCTGGGTCAGCCTTACCTGGTAGTTAGTAAACCTGGCGCGCTGATTAATCCTTACAAAAGCCAGAATGAGCAGAAATATAGGGACTGAAAATAGAATAAGGATCTCTCTGAACGACATATACTGCTCAACTTCGTAGTTCAGCAGGGGATCGAGAAAATTGTAAATGAAAACGGTCAACCGCCCTTTAAGCAGGAAATAGCATGCAGCAAGCATCATAGGTATGGAAAACCCAAAAAGTATTAAGATATAGCGCCGCGCCACCGTACCAGTGAATATGCCAAATACAAGCAATGCAGCAAAACCAAAAATGATATTGGGGAGATAAAATAAGTATGCAATGCCCAAATAGAGGCCAATATTCAATATCATTTCATCCTGCTTGGCCCTGAATTCAATGTGGTTAAAGATATTATTCAGTGCAAGTAATAGAAATGTAGTACCCATCAAAACCGGCGTGAGTGTAATAAAGTCGAAAAAGAAGGACATTAACAAGCCATAGATGAGGCCGGGAATATAGGTGTTTTCGTTGTAAGCTTTGTTAAGCAACAGCAAACGATTGAACACCAGGCACTGAAATGCCACAAGCACCAACGCTATTATCTGATACGCCAATTGTGAACGTCCGAAAAGGAAATCAATTACCATATATACCGAGGCGGACAGTGGGGCAATGTTATCCCAGACACCTTCGTAAAGCGTAGCGCCATCATTAAGCATTTCACCTACCAGCATATAATTGAGTTCAGGAAGGGTAAGAGCATGATCATTAAGCATGATCGGCAGTCGGAATGCCAAAAGCACCAAAAATATAATGATCAGCCTGTATGGATCGTTTATTCTAAAGTAGTTTAACAAGATTCATCCGGTTTTATGGGGTGCACGAAATTAAGCGAATCTTAAGATAACATGGCCATTATCAATGGCTAAATTGAAATTATGATGCCTCATTTAAATTGATACCACGATTTGTGCTTCACTTAAACTTACCAAACCCGTTCAAAATAGATCGCTCTACAGTTGAAAATTAGCTTACACAAGTAAAAAAAGTAAATTTAATCGGATATTTGCAACTATGAATGAAAGTAAAAGACAGCAAAAATTTTCGAAGTTAATCCAGCGTGATCTTAGCGACATATTTCAGAAAGATAAGATGGGTATTTTTGCTAATACATTTGTTACGGTGGCCGATGTTACCATAAGCCCCGACCTGAGCATAGCTAAAGTATACCTCTCGATGCTTATGGTGAAAGACAAGGAATCTATGCTTGATAAAATAGGTCAACACAAAAGCGAAATAAGAAGAGATTTGGGAAATAAAATCGGCAAGCAGGTAAGAATAGTACCCCAACTAAATTTTTACATAGATGAGGTCGAGGAAAAGGCTCAGAAAATTGACAAATTGATTGATGACTTAAACATTCCGCCTGAAGATAAGGAGGGCGAAAACGAATAATTTTTGAACCTGCCTCTTTTCATAGCGCGGAAATATTTCTTTTCGAAAAGAAAAAGAAACTTCATCAATGTGATCTCTGTCATATCGATGTTGATTGTAGCCATATGTACAGCTGCATTAATCATTGTGCTATCCGTTTTTAACGGTCTCGAAGGCCTGTTGAGGTCGTTATATGGCTCATTCGACCCTCAGATCAAAATTGAAGCCGTAAAAGGCAAGTCGTTTATCTTTTCTGACAGCCTGTCTCTGGCTATCAAAAGTGTGGAAGGGGTTGGTATCGTAACAGAAGTCATAGAAGATTACGCATATGTAAAGTATCGAGATGCTGACATGGTAGCCACTATAAAAGGAGTTAGCGAAAACTTTCTGGAACAAAAACGTATTGATACAGCCATTGTCAGTGGTGAGTTGAAGTTGCGAGAAAATGACATCAACTATGCTATAATAGGCCGTGGTGTACAGTATAATCTGTCCATAATGCCAGGCAGTGATATATACCCGCTTCAGGTCCATTATATAAAAGATGTGAAGCCGGGAAGCATAGACATCAGCAACCTTTACAGCCGCCGGAATATTTTGCCGGGTAGCGTTTTTGCAATAGAGAAAAATTACGATGAAAACTACATATTCGTGCCTCTCGAATTTGCCCGCGACCTGCTTGACTACGGCAACAAGCGCACTTCACTTGAAATAAAGGTTAAAGCTGGCTATAAAATTCATACTGTGGAGCAACATTTATCCGAAAAGTTGGGTATTGGCTTTAAAGTTTTAGATAATGAGGAGCAACATGCGGATCTGTATAAGCTGCTAAACCTTGAAAAGCTCTTTGTATTTATCGCCTTCTCCTTTATTATGGCGGTGGGTTCTATTAATATTTTCTTTGCCCTGACTATGCTGGCCATAGACAAAAAGAAGGATATATCAATATTATACGCCATGGGAGCAGGCAATCGCCTAATTCGAAGCATCTTTGTTTCCGAAGGGGCGATTATTTCTCTTGGTGGTGCTGCTTTAGGCTTAGTACTGGGTGGCCTGATCTGCTGGCTTCAGCAAACTTTTGGTATTGTTTCAATGGGAATGGAAACCTCTGTTCTGGAAAATTATCCCGTCGAAATGAAAGTTACTGATTTCATTTACACGTCCCTCAGTCTCATCTTTATTACCCTGATAATTTCCTATCGACCGGCAGTAATTGCCACCAGATATAACTCTCTCGAAAACCTGTGATGTGCAAGTTTTCTAACGAAATATTAACGTATTAATAACATAAATAACGCTTTCCGCGTTATAGACCATTGATCCGTAGAAAAAATTCTTTTACCGGCCATGTTAGATATTGATCGATTTAGAATAAAAAAACCTCTATAAAATGATGTTTTTTTCTTAATTTGCGGGTTCTGTTTGTATACTAAAAATGAAAATATCAGCAGCCCAACCATTTCAAATCATATACTCGTTATATGAGCACGAATATCTTGGATATATATTCGAGTCATTCGTGGTGCATCTTGACGACAAAGGCAAACTAACGTTACAACACCAAAACATCTCTTCTAAAAACGCGAAGGAATTTGCTTCCCGATTGGATAATACAGATTATGAGCTTATAGAGTTGATGGATCAAATGCAGCAGGAAGCCGTCATCAAGCATTTCAATAAAAAGAATGTTAAACCGGAAGAATTTTTCCCAAAGGTATATGACAATGGCAAAAACAATGACATTCTAAAAACAGAGATAGAAAACTACCTCGAAAGGAGAAGATCCAAAATACTTGAGAGAATTCAGGGCAAATGGCTGTATGAAATGGGCAATGACGGAGAGCCTGCCTGGAAAAAAATTGAAGTACTGGAGCAAAAAGCGACTGTACTGTTTCACTTTAGAAGAAACGAAGAGAATACGCACTATTTCCCAACCATTAAGTATAATGGCGAAAAGATAGATTTTCAATACAAGGGTGCTTACATCATTTGCAAAAGTCCGGCATGGATGGTGCTTGAAGGCAAGTTATACTCCTTCGAAAAAGATGTCGATGGCAAAAAATTAGCCCCATTCCTTAATAAGAAATTTATAGTAATCCCTAAAAACGTAGAGGAAACTTACTACAATAAGTTTGTTGCTCCGCTTATCGCGTCCTTTGACGTTTATGCCAAAGGCTTCGAGATCAACAGCGAACGCTACAATCCTATCCCTATACTTACTATTTCGGAGCTGGCAGGAAGTGGCACGAGTATGTCTCTATTTGGTGAAAATGGTAATGGTCAGGCCACCGAAGAAAACGAGAAAATCCTGCTGGAGCTATCTTTTCAATACGGTCCTTTTAAATTCAAGGCAAGTAATATAGGGCCTGTGAGCGTATCTGTTGATAAACAAGGAGACAGCTATACTTTCCATAGGGTGACCCGTAAACTGGATGACGAAAAAGAGATCATTCAATTTATGACAAATTCGGGGCTTCCGGTACGAAATTCAAAAGCTGCAATATCAAAAACTACAGCTTTTGCATGGTTAGATGAATACAGAGAAGAACTGGAGCTCCGCAAATTTATTATAGATCAAAAGGGTCGGTCATCCAAGAAGTACTTTATTGGTGAGTATAAAATCAGCGTTGAAGTAAGGGAAAATATTGACTGGTTTGATATTCATGCCGTAATACAGTTTGGAGACTACGAAATCTCATTTAAAGAGCTTCGTAAGTTAATAAGCAAGAAGAAGCTTGAAGTGGAGCTTCCAAATGGCGAGATTGCTGTAATACCGGAGTCGTGGCTCAATGAATACTCAGAGCTGTTTGCGTTCTCTGAAGAAGATGAAAACGGCGATCCTAAGCTTAAAAAGCACCACCTTGCTTTGGTTCAGGATCTGGAAAATGGCAACCTGGCCAAAGTTACCATGAGCAAAAAGCTCGAATCGCTGAAAGGTTTCGAGACTATCGAAGATGCGCCTATACCCAAAAACTTTAAAGGGAAGCTGCGTCCATATCAGCTTGCCGGCTATAACTGGTTGCATTTTCTTAATCAATATAAGTTCGGAGGCTGCCTTGCCGATGACATGGGTCTCGGTAAAACTGTACAGACCCTGACTATGTTGTTGTCGCAGAAAGAATCCGGGGCACAGGGTGCTTCTCTGCTTATTATGCCTACTTCGTTGGTTTATAACTGGGAAGCGGAGGCTAAGAAGTTTACACCAAAGCTAAAGGTGTTCACTTACACGGGTACCAACAGAGATAAAAATCCGGAGAAATTTGCCAAGTATGATGTTATCATTACATCGTATGGTATAGTAAGGCTCGATATTGACCTGCTTACGGATTATTACTTCAATTATGTAATTCTGGACGAGTCCCAGGCTATAAAGAACCCTGCATCCAACATAGCAAAAGCAGTAAGACAGCTTAACTCTCGCAGCAGGTTGATCCTTACCGGTACCCCTTTGGAAAACAGCACCATGGACCTATGGTCTCAGATGAACTTTATTAACCCCGGGCTTCTGGGCTCACAATCTTTCTTTAAAAATGAATTTCTCAACCCTATTGAGAAAAAGAATGATGAGGAAAAAACCAGGAAGCTTAATGCTATTATTAAACCTTTCATTCTACGCAGACACAAGTCTCAGGTAGCCACCGAGCTTCCTGAAAAGGTAGAAAACGTTCAGTATAGCGACCTTACTCCTGCCCAGGAAAAAGAATATGACAAGGTAAAATCTTACTATAGAAATAAGATCCTTGAAAACATTGAAATGCAAGGGCTTAATAAGTCGCAATTGCTTTTACTTCAGGGCCTTACCAAACTCCGCCAAATTGCAAATCACCCTAAAATGGTAGATCTGGAATATAACGGAGACTCTGGTAAAATGCAGGATGTGATACTGAAATTAGACAATGCTATTCGTGATGATCATAAAATTCTGATTTTCAGTCAGTTTGTTAAGCACCTGTCTATCCTGGCTGAGCATCTTAAAGAAAAGAATATTGATTTTGCTTACCTTGATGGATCTACAAAAGACAGACAAGCGCAAGTAGAGCGTTTCCAAAATGAATCTACACTGAAGGTATTCCTGATTTCTTTAAAGGCCGGTGGACTTGGTCTAAACCTTACCAAGGCAGATTATGTCTTTATTCTTGACCCTTGGTGGAACCCGGCTATTGAAGCTCAGGCTGTTGACCGGGCTCACCGTATCGGTCAGGAAAATAAGGTGTTTACCTATAAATTTATCTCCAAAAATACGGTAGAGGAAAAAATACTGGCACTTCAAAAACATAAACGAAAACTAGCCAGTGAGTTGATTACAACTGAGGAAAGCTTTGTGAAGAGTTTGTCCAAAGAGGACATCGAATCTCTACTCTCCTAAGGTATAAGCGGTAGTGGATTTAAGCACGGACATGGCAAAAGAGCTATGGATGGTAGCTACCCCTTCAATTACCGAGAGTTTTTTGACGGTAAACTCCTGGTAGGCATTCATATCTTTGACGGCTACCTTGAGTATATAGTCATATTCGCCTGCCAGGTGAAAACATTCAAGAATCTCTGGTATATTGAGTATTCGTTTTTCAAAAACCTGGAGGTTGGGTAATGAATGCTTTTCAAGTTTTACCATACAAAATGCAATAAGCTCCCTGCCGATTTTTTCACGGTCGAGTATAGCCACATATTTTTGAATAACACCTGTTCTTTCGAGTCTTTTGATACGCTCGTAAACAGGTGTTACTGTGAGATTTAATTCAGATGCCAGCTCCTTATGCTTCATTTTGCCATCGCGTTGAAGCAGACTCAGGAGCTTTAAGTCCAGTTCGTCCAGTTTAAGAAAAGATATATTTTCCATAAAAAACAAAAGCTTAACGCCGCAACAGAAATATAATCTACTAAACTACAAATAACAGAAATATATTCTAGCTCTATTTACTTATAAAGAACAAAAAACTACATTCGGAGCTAAATTAAAATATAAAATCTGAATGAATCTTTCTCCTGAAAGCTTAATGATGTCTTATGGTTACAAACCAGAACTTTCTGAAGGAGCCATAAAATGTCCAATATTTCAAACCTCCACCTTTGTATTTAAGAATGCTGAAGAAGGCAAAAATTTCTTTGAGGTGGCTTATGGCCTTCGTGAAAAACACCCTGATGAAGAGCTGGGCCTTATCTACAGCAGACTGAATAATCCTGATCTTGAAATTTTAGAAAACAGGCTTACTCTATGGGACAAAGCAGAAGATGCAGCCGTTTTTGAAAGTGGGATGTCTGCTATAAGCACCACGCTCCTGGAGTTTTTGAAGCCGGGTGATCTCATATTGTATTCCAGTCCGGTTTATGGTGGCACAGATCATTTCATTTCTAAAATACTTCCGTCATTCGGTATCCATACTCTGGGCGTAACGGCATATGACTCCAAAGAAGAAGTTCTGGAAAAGCTTAAAAAACATGAGCATGGAAATAAGCTGGCGTTTGTTTATCTGGAGACTCCTGCTAATCCAACGAATGCGCTTATTGATATCGGTATGTATAAAGAGGTTGCAAAACTGTATTCCACTGACACAAAACAGGTGTATATGGCAGTTGACAATACTTACATGGGACCGTTGTGGCAACATCCGCTGGAGCATGGCGCCGATCTGGTTATATATTCAGCCACCAAATACATAGGCGGACATAGCGATGTAATTGCCGGAGCCTGCTTAGGCTCAAAAGAGCTGATAGGCCGTGTCAAAGTGCTACGCACATTTCTGGGTTGTATGGCCGGCCCCTGGACTGGCTGGTTGCTTATGAGAAGCCTAGAAACGCTAAAAGTAAGAATGGACCAGCAAGCAGAAAATGCTGCAAAAGTAGCTGAGTTTTTAAATCATCACCCCATGGTGGAAAAGGTGTATTATCTGGGAAATATCACACCGGAAGACAGCCGACAGTACGAAATCCATCAAAGACAAAGCAAAAGCAATGGAGCCATGGTATCTTTCGATATCAAGGGCGGAGAAAAGGAAGCCTTTAAGTTTTTGAACAGCATGAAACTTATTAAGCTGGCAGTAAGTCTCGGAAGCACTGAAAGCCTGGCAGAACACCCTGCTACTATGACTCATGCTGATGTAGACCCTGAATTAAGGAAAAAAATGTCGATTACGGATAAAATGATCCGGCTGTCAGTGGGTGTTGAAAATTATAAGGACATTATCTGGGATATTGAACAAGCTCTGGAAAAAGTAACTACCTAATAGTTGGCCTAAACCGCCGAAGGAGCCCGCGCAATGCGGGCTCCATTTTTATTTTGAAGGATAGTTCTATGTATATGGATCAACCTAATCGATTTCCTCTTCTTTCCTTAGCTTCCAGCGCTTATGAGACCACAGATATCCAGCCGGATCTTCGATTACCAAAGCTTCCGTAGCCTTGGCATAAGCTTCCAAAATAGAATGATCTGCCTTTTCATAGGGGGGCTCTGTTAATTTTACCAGCTCTACTGTATAATATCCTCTTTTTACTCTGTTAACTTTAAAAAAGAAGGTAGGATACTTCGCTACTTTGGCTATTTGTTCCGGTCCCAAAAAAAAAGCTGTTTCCTGATTCAGAAAGTTAGTCCAATATTTCTGAGATTTTCTTCTGGGAGATTGATCTGCCACTATTCCAAGGGCTCTTAACCTTTCCCTAGATTTAAGTACGACACGAAGTATATTGCTTTTCTCGACGGGCTGACCTCCAAATCTGGATCGTGTTTTAAGCATAAGATCATTAAAGCTATTACTTGAAAGCTTCTGATAAACAGCATCCACAGGAAAGGGAAGTACAATACAGCCTGTAAGCAAGGCCCATTCCCAGTTAAACTGGTGTGATGCAATAACCAATATTGATTGGTGTCTGTCAGCATATGGCTGAACATCGGGTAAATTGGTAAACTTCACCCTTTTTATTAGCTCTTCCTCTGTAATAGTGAATGCCTTCAGGGTTTCCATAGTAAAGTCCATAAACCTACGGTAAAACTCTTTCGCAATTACCTTCACCTCATCGCCCGGCATATCCGGAAACGAATTTCTGATATTAGTAATTACCACTTGTTTTCTATAACCTGTCAGGTAGTATACAACCACGAACATTATATCCGAAAAGATGTAGAGCAACCACATGGGCAGCCGGGAAAAGAGCTTTAATATGATCATAATATTTAAAATCAGCCAAAAATAGGCAATTCTGCAAAAGATGGGTTAAATAAAACTTAATCTATTATTTTAGCAGTACTTAACTTCGCCATTTTTTTGGCAGGCAGGAAATCCCTTGCTCAATACCCATAAACCAAATTGTACCATGCATAATAAAGTAGTAATAATAACTGGCGGATCTTCCGGAATAGGGAAGGCTCTTGCTGAAGTTTTTGGTAAAAACGGGTCAAAGATTATGATCACGGGCAGAAAAAAAGAGCCATTAGACCAGGCTGTAACAGAGCTTAAGGATCAGGGTATTGAGGCAATAGGTTTTCAGTCGGATGTGAGTAAGGAAGAGGATAACAAGCGAATGGCAGAAGAGGCCCTGCAGCGCTATGGCAGGATTGACATTCTGATCAATAATGCCGGCATATCCATGAGAGCCCTGTTTGAAGATGTAGACCTGAATGTGGTAAAGCAGGTAATGGACATCAACTTCTATGGTGTACTTTATGCAACCAAATATTGTCTGCCATCTATATTGGAAAACAAAGGTTCAGTGATCGGAATTTCTTCAATCGCCGGATTTCGTGGCCTTCCGGGCAGAACAGGCTACTCGGCTTCAAAATTTGCCTTGCAAGGTTTTCTTGAAGTACTAAGAACTGAGATGCTTAAAAAGGGCGTCCATGTATTAACAGCCTGTCCGGGTTTTACTGCATCTAATATCAGAAAATCTTCGCTTACGGCGGATGGCTCTCAGCAAGGCGAGTCTCCCCGGAAAGAAGAAAAAATGATGACAGCCGAGGAGTGTGCCAATCACATTTACAAAGCCACCAAAAAGAGAAAAAAGCACCTGATCCTGACTGCTCAAGGTAAAATGACTGTTTTTCTCAACAAATGGTTTCCCGGCCTGATGGATAAGATGGTTTATAATGTAATGGCAAAGGAGGAGAACTCACCTCTTCAATAGTCTACTTATAACTCAGTAGCTTCAGAGTATTTTCTATGGCACCCGGCGCATGATCACCATGTCCTGGAATAACCATTTTAGGTACCGGAAAGCGTTTTCGCATGTTTTGAATACTATTCGCCCATGAGTCAAGGTCAGCATCCTCGATATTACCCAGATCCCTGGCCCCGCTACTTTTAATAAAACACCCTCCGTAAAGCACATCGAAAGGAGCAATATAAACTACTGTATTATCAACCGTATGCCCGGCCCCGGGGTAAAATACATTAACTACATAGTCTCCCAAACTCAGTGTTATTTCCTTTTCGAATATTTTCCTGGGTGCCTCAAAACCACGTTTCAGCGCATATACTTTTGTAAGCTGGCTACTTACTGTTTTTATATTCCTTTCATGAAGGGTAGCTATTCCTCCGATCCTGTCGTTATGGGCATGGGTGATCACTACTGCGGCAACCGGTTTACCTATTTCAACTTCTATCCAGTCAAGCAACTGCGTAGTTTGATCGTTGTCCCAGGGCGAATCAATCACCACAACGCTATCATTTGCTTCCACGATGAGCCCATTGGCCGACACCTTATTACCCTCATATTGAGCATAGGAGCGGTAAAGGTATAGACCACTATCTAATTTTGTAACGTCAATCTGGTAAGCACCTTCCTGGGCATAGCTGTAGGCACTAAACAGGACAAGGCACGAAATAATCAGTAACTGTCGCATATGGTTAAGTCTTATAAGTAAAATAGGATTTATGTACTTTCCATCAAAGAGTGATGTAATATAATCCCCTCAATTATACGATCATTTCTGTTTTTTTAATCTCATACTTGCAAAGAAACTATTATATTTGTCCATTCAAATATTTAATAATGATTCAGAAATATTTTCCGCTGGATAAAAACTATATACTTGAAAAGGCGCAGCTTGATATGGAGCAGCATCTTATCGTGTATTTAATAGATTTTGCTAAGAAGTTTTATCTGGATCAGTTTAATCCGCTCGGGCTCGAAGACGACACAGTAAAGCGTATTAAAGCTCATAAAACTGAGTTCACTGATCGTCTAGAGGAATTTTACCGCAACCTTGCCGGTGTTTACCGATATAAACATGGCAATAATCAGCTGGAGTTTCTTTTTGACGGAAAAGATCATTATGATAAATATACAGCCGACTGGATTACCACATATGAGGAGTGGCTGGTGGATTTTTGTCTGCGACCTAACTTTTTAAAAGCAGTGCTCGAGCTTACGGTTTTTTACCCTGAAGGTCGCAAGGCGGAGCTTGCCGAGAACAGAATGAGAGCTTTCATTCATCAGCATTTTGAACTCAAGATCTATAAGTATAAGGGTATCATTAAGATGAAAATCGCTTAGCCTAAAACCTCCTGAATATTTCAACTCATTTAGCGTTCTATTTCGAACTTGGTGAACTTCCTAAGTTCGCCTGAAGATTTAACCTGTACTTCCTCTACTTTTGCTTTATCAGGGCCGATCCTGCACCATGATACAAACTCATTAAGTTTGTCAAGTCGTCCCTCCGCTTCAATGTATACACTACCGTCGGGTTCATTGCGCACATAACCTGTGATGCCCAGGTCATAGGCCTTTTTACGCGTATGCACTCTGTAAAAAACCCCCTGCACCTTGCCTAAAACCTTGATGTTAAAGTGCTCCATAGTTTTTTGTTTACTTTGCTTCGGCCAATATTTCCACTCCGGAAGATGTACCTATTCTATCAGCCCCGGCCATCACAAGCTCTACGGCCTGCTGATAGGTTTTGATACCTCCCGAGGCCTTTATTCCAACATTTGAAGGTAATATTTTGCGCATTAGCTCTATATGCTCAACTTTAGCTCCTTCTCCGGCAAAACCGGTTGAAGTTTTCACGAAATCAACTCCTGCATCCGCACATATTTTGCATGCTGTTTCTATCTCCTTTAAAGATAAATAAGCCGTTTCTATAATAACCTTTACCAGCTTATAACTATCATGGATAAGGTTACTACATTTGGCCAATTCAATTTTCGTCCACGGTAATCCGGTTTTGAAGGAAGATATATTCATGACAATATCCAGTTCATCAGCACCATCCCTCATAGCCAGTTCTATCTCCTGGATTTTTGTTTCTGTCATGTTATACCCCAACGGGAAACCAATAACTGTTACCAACTGAACATCTCTGTTGCCAATCTCTCTGCTAGCTTTTTTAACCCAAAAAGGAGGGACGCATATACCTAAGAAATTATTCTCAACAGCCTGATTTACAAGCATATCAACATCTCCGGCAACGAAAGTTGGTTTCAGATTGGTTTGTTCAATGAATCGATTGAGGTTATTCATTGAATCTAAGATAAGAAATAGGTACCGTTAAACATTGCTCCCCGCAAGTTCAATGTATCATTTTTTTGTATGCTAGTCTATATTAATGGACGATGCCACACTCTTTACAAAATTTCCTCTTACTCGGCTTACGCTTTTTGGGTTTGTTTTTGTGTCCAAAATATGAGGGATCAGAATATTGAGGTTTCTCCATTTGCCTCTGCATTTTTCGCTCCTTTTTGGCATTAGCTTCCATGCGTTTGGCAAACTCTTCTCTCTTTTCTTCGAGCGTCTTGTTGTACTTGGTACTGTAGGACTTTTTACTTTTTTTGCTACTTTTCCTAATAGGGGCCTTTACTTCTTCAGGAGCAAAGGGTTCAAATGCATTATCAACGGGTTGTTGTTTATCTTTAGACTTCTTGGCTTTCTGCGCATTAGCATTAAAGCTAGCACCTAAAAGACATATCAGAATGACTAACACAAATCTCATAACAATCTCTTTTATTCATTCAGTCTATAAAACTGAAAATTAATACTTTTTATTGTGCTTGACTACAATAAACTGCTAAGCTACAGATATGTTCAAATATAGGTTATCGACCTTTGGGAGCCATCATGGTTTGTTGTCTTCTGTAAATCCAGGGAGGTGTAGGGTCCTCATTTATCCATAAGCCACTTTTATTTGTTCTGGCAGCCTGCTGTAAGCTTGCCAGCACCTCGTTGCTCTCTTCTCTGGCCCAGGCCAAGCCATTTTTTAACAGCTCATGATGCAGCAGTTTTCCATTGTTTAAAGTTACCTGTCCAAGCTTATTCCCCCATCGGTCCTTGCCCTTAAGTTCAACCATAACTCTTTTCTTTAATGTAAGTTTCTCGGTGAATTTCTTAGCTTCCTCTGCAAATTCCTGCCCGGACTCCGGACAGTCAACTTCGCTGAGCATTATCTTAACAATCTCCTTCTCCGAATCAAGAATCTCTATGGTATTTCCGTCGATTACACGTATCACTTTCCCTGATATGGTTTCCGGCATTTCAGTATTAAAAACGAAGAAAAAAGGAATAAAAAGTTTAATCATGATAAAGTATTATCTGGTAGAGGTATATACGTAAAGGAAGGTCCAGGTAACAGAATTTCTAAACATAGTGCCCGGCAAACTTACGGCTACCGGGCATATGTGAAAATAACTTTATGACTTCTTTTAATTACAGTACTGACCAATAAAATAGGAAGCTTTTTTATCTCCAAGTTCTACTGCTGTCCTCCAGCTCTCACAGGCTTCTCCCCCGCGATCAAGCTGGTATAAAATATTGCCTTTTACTTTGTGGTAAGATGCCTCTTTGCCATTTAACTCAATAGCTTTATTGATTGACTCCAGTGCTCCACCCACGTTACCTGATGATACGGTAACATTCGCAAGATGAAAATGTGCGGCATCGTCTTCCGGGGTAAGCTTTACCACCTTTGCGTAATCACTTATGGCACCTTCGTAATCTTCAGCCTCCTCCTTTAGGTATGCCCGGTTATAATATGCATCTGCATTATCAGGATCTTTCGATATAACATCGTCAAGATCATTGGATGCAGCACGTATATTTCCCAAATAAAGATTGGCTCGTGCGCGATCCATATACACTGATGCATCTTTCTTACCTGCATTCAGCGCATTTTGCAGGTCGGCTATAGCCCCTTCATAGTCCTGTGTTTCCATCAGCGTCCTTGCTCTGTGCTGGTAAGTTTCACCACTTTTATTACCTGCCTCAATGGTTTTGTCAAAATAGGACAGGGCTCTCACATATTCCTGCATATGGTAATATGATTCTGCTAAGTAAAATATAGTCTCTCCATCAGGCTTTTCCTCTAGTTTTTCATACCTGGATAAATCCTTAGCTGCCGCCTCATACTTTTCCTGTATGAAGCTGGCCTTGCCTCTGTTCTCATAAGCTCTCGCGTAGTTACCATCAACTTCAATGGCTTTGGTATAACTATCAATGGCCTGATCCAGGTTATCTGCTAACTGGTAGGCCTTGCCCTTGTTATTAAAAATAACTGGGTTTTTCACACCTTTTGCGATCGCCTCATCATAGTCCTTAATAGCACTTTCATAATTTTTAAGCCTGAACCTGGCATTTCCCCTGTGAAAATATGCCGAGCCATAATCGCTTTTGGCACTAATGGCTTTATTCAATGCAGAAACAGCTCCCTCAAAATCATTTGATTCATATAGTGAATGGCCCAGGTTATGGAATACTTCTGCCTCAGAAGCTCCCATCTCCACGGCCTTTTTAAGGTCTGTAGCAGCAGCTTGATACTTTTCCAGTTTATATTCGGCAGCACCTTTATTAGCATAAGTCTGCACATCTTCTGCTCCCATCTGGATGGCCTTCTCAAGATTAGCTACAGCTTTTTCAAAGTCTCCCTTATAATATTGAGCATTACCCAAACCATAATAAAGCAACATATCATTTATACCTAAAGAATGGGCTTTATCCAGAGCGGTGAGTGCACCATCATAATCCTGAGTCTGGAATTTCGATACCCCCAGGTACAGATACTCTTCTTTACCTCCCTGGTTAGCATCTATAATTTTATTCAAATCAGCTATGGCTCCTTTGTAGTCCTTTGAAAGGTATTTAGCGGTACCTCTATTGAGCAAAGCAACATTATACTCTGGCTTAACCTGAAGGGCCTTATCAAAGTCACCAATTGCCTCTGACAGTTTATTGGTTAGCATTTTAGCTTTCCCTCTATTGTTGTAAACCAGCTCGTCTCCAGCTCCCAGAGCTATAGCCTGGTCATAGCTCTTAATGGCCTGATCATACTGTTCGAGCCTGAATTGTGCATTACCTAAGTTGTAGTAAACTTCATTTTCTTTCGACCCTTTGGAGACTGCCTTTTGCAAATTGCCTGCTGCCTCTTCATAATTTTTTAGCTCATACTGCGCTATACCTACTTTCGCATACAGGTCTGCATTTGCCACTCCCGATTTCTCAGCGCGGGTAAGGTCATCCACCGCTCCCTGATAATTTTTCAAATTATACTTGGCAAGACCTCTTTTTTCATATATCGCGGGAGATTTTTCTCCAAGCTCTTCCGCTTTATCCAGATATCCAGCCGTTTTTTTAAAATCACCCTGATCATAGCTTAGCAAACCGCTATACACGTATACCTGTGCATCCTTAGAACCTTCCTGAATGGCCTTATCGAGGTACTTTTCCGCCTCTTTTTTATTCCCAGTTTCGTAATAGGCCAATCCCAGCATTTTAACCACCTCTTTGCTTTGCCCTGAGGCTTCCTTGGCTTTTTCCAGATCTGCTATTGCTCCGGAGTAATTTTTAAGTTCAAATCGGGCAGTTCCACGGTTGAGCAAGGCTTTTCCATAATCCGATTTCAAGGCGATAGCCTTATCAAAATCATCAACGGCTCCCTGGTGGTTCTTGAGAAGAAGCTTGGCCTTACCTCTGTTGTTTAACACCACCGGATCATCAGCTTTTACAGCAACCGCTTTATTATAGGCGGCAATTGAATTTTCCAGTTCATTTCGTGAATAGTATATATCACCTAATGACTTAAACGTCTCGTAATCCGCAGACCCCAGAGACTCCGCCCTTTTAAAATCTTCAAATGCTCCCTCTACATTGTTTGTAGCGTATCTTGCCGCACCACGATACTTGTAGAGATCATTGCTTTTTACACCTCCATCCAATGCCTTCGTTATATATTCATCAGCCTTGCCAAAGCTCTTGTTACCATAGGCCGATACTCCCAACATCTCATAAACCTGTGGAGTGGCAAGACTGGCTTCTTCGGCTTTTTGTAAATAAGAGTAAGCCTCTTTGTTTCCTCCTGTCTTATATAGTGCTATACCAAGTTTCAGGTTCAGGTCATCACCAGTGGCACCTCTTTGAACGGCCGACTTCAGGTCAGTAACAGCTCCCTGAAAATCACCGGTATTAAAACGGGCTATACCTGTTTTTTCATAAATACCGGCATCCGAACCTCCTGATTTTTTAATAGCTTCATAATCCGCAATAGTTCCCGGCCAGTCTTTGGCCGCAAACTTTGCTTCTGCCCGGTTTTCCAGTGCCTTGCTGTAATCTCCCTGGAGAGCGAGGGCTTTATCAAAATCAGCAATAGCCTCATTATACTTCTGTAGGTTGAATTTAGCTTTACCCCGGTTATTAAAAACTACAGCGTCAGAAGCATCAAGCGAGATGGCTTTATCATAACTGGCTACAGCATTTGCGTATTCCTCTTTTTTAAATTGCAGATTACCCAGGTAATGATATGCATTATAATCCTTAACTCCCTTGGATATAGCCTGTTGCAGATCGGCTATGGCTCCGTCCTCATTCTTCAACTCATACCTTGCCAAACCCCGGTACAGGTAGCTGTCTACATCAGCGCTGCCTTTACTTATGGCATCTGACAATGTGGTTTCGGCCGCGTTGCAGTTCTTATTAAGAAAGTACGATTTTCCTAATTTGGCACTCAGGTCAGAGGCAACAACGCCAGCACGCTGAGCCTGCTCATAATAAAGAGAGGCTTTCTTATAGTCCTCTTTGGCAAACCATGCATTACCCAGGTAGTAAGTCAGCTCTTGAATTTTACTTCCTCTTTGCACCGCACTCTCCAGGTCCTTTATGGCGTCATCATACTTGCCCTGCTTGTACATTGCTATACCCCTTCTGGCAAAATTTTCGTCTGTTACTTTGCCGGCTTTGATCAGCGCATCGTAATCATTTACTGCCTCCTGCCACTTCTCCAGTTTGAAAAATGCCTCAGCTCTATTCTCAAGCGCTTTATCATAATCTGCTTTGAGAGATAGTGCCTGATTATAGTCTTTAAGGGCTTCCTGATGCTTATCAAGGTTAAATTTTGATTTTCCTCGATTGTTAAATATTACGGGGTCGTCAGCTTCAATAGCAATAGCTTTATCGTAGCTGGCTTCTGCCAAATGATATTCTTCTTGCTTAAACTGTAAGTTCCCCAGATAGTAAAAGGCTTTGTAGTTTTTTTGCCCTTTGTCAGTGGCTTGTTTCAGATCCTGATAGGCCCCATTATCATCCTTTAACTCATACCTTGCCAAGCCGCGATACAGGTAATTTGCCGGATCATTGTTCCCTTTATTGATCGCAGTAGTAAAGGTAGTTTCTGCCGCAGAGTAATTATCACTAAGAAAGTATGCCTGTCCGAGCTTTGCATTAAGATCAGCAACTTCCGCATTGGCTCGCTGGGCCTGCTCATAGTAAAGTGCCGACTTTTTATAATCTTTCTTCTCAAAATAGATATTGCCGAGGTAATAGGTCAGTTCAGGTATCTTACTGCCCCTTTGGATCGCACTTTCCAGATCCTTTGCCGCCTCGTCGTAATTTTTCAATTGATATAAGGCTATACCCCGCCTGGCAAAGTTCTCATCTGTTACTTTTCCTGATTTTATCAATGCATCATAATCTTCAGCGGCTTCTTTCCACTTTTTTAATTCATAATATGCCTCTGCCCGGTTCTCCAAAGCTTTATCGTATTTAGCATCAACAGCCAACGCTTTATTATAATCCTGAACGGCCGCATCATAATTTTTTAAAGTAAACTTAGCTTTACCCCTATTATTAAATAATGTAGCATTACTATAGCCCGCTTTTTCGGCCTGATCATAGTATTTTATGGCGTCCTGATAACTGTCTAACCGGAATTTAGCATTCCCAAGATTAAATAAACCCTCAGGCTTATTAAAGCCCATATTAGCAGCCTTTTCCAACTCGCTGGCTGCTCCCTGATAATCTTTCTGCTCATATTTTGTTAGTCCTCGATATCCGTAAAGTTCGGGGCTATCGATTCTGGCTTTAACCGCATCGTCAAAATCAGCAGATGCTTTGTCATAATCTTTGGTTTGATAATAAGCTATACCTCTTTTAACATACACTTCATTGTTGCCGAACTTCGAATTGATCAATTGTGAATAATCCAGTATAGCGCTTCGAAAATCTCCTTTTTCAAGCTTTTCATTAGCTCTGACATATGCTTTTTCAAGAGCTTCGTCTCCCTGAGCCAAAGTAGTGGCTATAGTAAGACAAAATAATACCGTAAAGAGTAAATAAACATGCTTATTCATATGCTATTAAAAAAAATTGGCGGATAGTAAAGTTATTAAAATAAGGCTTTATACTATATTAATTTACAAAAATCATCATTAAAAGCACTGATCTGTAAATGAGTATATCACCAAAAAAATCGATATATCAATCAAATTTCCTGATACCTCAAACACCATAGCCCAGTCAATCATTCGGCTGACCATTAAAAAGTGCTGCTGCCCCTATTCCAAAGCATAAATTAAATATAGAGGGGTGCAATTTCTAACCATAAAGCTGTTATTAGTATGTATTTGATATTACAGTATCGTTAAAAGCATAAAATATTTAGCAAGTTGCACCTGTACAAACTTTGAACTTGGCACCAAGTACACTAAAATTGCAAATGCAGCCCCATGAGTAAAAGATAGTCTTATTCCTTGAGAAACATTATTGCCATACCACTTTTCTTATTTTACTCAGGTTCCTTTATGGGATATGGTATATTCACTATTGTGCATGACACTTTACACCAGATCCCTAATATCATACATCATCACACTCATGATCATCATCACCACCACGTTGAAGATCATAGTAAAGCTTTCGAAAAGTTAAAAGATATTGAGAACAATGATTCCCCTGTTCACTCTCCATTAAAAATTATATTCCTGCTCAACTACGTAACCGAAAATGGTGTATGGATATTTACAAATTCCGGCACTGATGTCTCCTTCTCGGGCTATGTTCAGGACATTTCAAAAACGCACAAACTCGTTCCTCCTACCCCTCCTCCCATTCTGTCATAAATCACAAAGAGCAAATACTAATGCTTCAAAGGGCAATTCAAAGCTTGTATAGACAAGATTAGCACTTTACTGCCTGATTATTAATGCTTTAAATATAAATTATGACAAAAATCAAACTACTAATTCTGGTAGCTGTGCTTTGCTATTGCCAGAATCTTTATGCCCAGCAAATATTTAGCGGGCAAATATATAACCATCAGGGTGAGCCATTACCCGGAGCCAATATATTAGTTGGTAACGGAGCTGGTGCCTCAGCTGATGCCTTCGGAAACTTTAAACTAAAATTGCCGGCTGGTACTTTTACAGTGTCTGTGTCCTATATCGGTTATAAAAGTCAACAGAAGGAAATAGAAATAACAGACAAAGAACTAAACCTGGACTTTTATCTACAACAAGGAAATATTGAGCTGGCCGATGTGGTTATTACTTCTGAAGAAGTCAAAAATCTCAGTTCCATATCTGCCTATGACATAAAGCTGCGTCCCACGGAAAGTTCTCAGGACGTACTAAGGCTTGTTCCTGGCCTTTTTATTGCCCAACACGCAGGTGGTGGCAAGGCGGAGCAGATATTTTTACGTGGATTTGATATTGACCATGGTACAGATATCAACCTGACGGTAGACGGGATGCCTGTAAATATGGTATCGCACGCCCATGGACAAGGCTATTCTGACCTGCATTTTGTCATACCAGAAACCATTGAACGCGTAAACTTCAACAAGGGGCCTTACTACGCAGATCAGGGTAACTTTACCACAGCAGGATATGCAGCATTCAGTACCAGGGACAGGCTCGATAGCAGCATGATTAAACTGGAAGGTGGACAATACGGCACCTTAAGGAGTGTGGGTCTCATCGATCTGTATAACAAACAGAAAAATGGGAACCGTGAAAACCTGTATCTCGCTTCTGAGCTATATCTTACCGATGGGTATTTTGAAAGTCCTCAAAATTTTTCGCGCATCAACATTATGGGTAAATACACCGGATATTTTGATAACAAAAGATTACTTTCAATATCAGCCTCTCGATTTACAAGTAAGTGGGATGCCTCTGGTCAGATACCTGTAAGAGCAGTAGAAAGTGGACAAATAGGTCGGTTCGGAGCTATTGATGATACAGAAGGTGGGGAAACCAGCCGTACAAACCTGAACATAAGATATAATCTCGATCTCGGTAATGATGCAAACCTTGAACACCAGGTTTTCTTTTCCAGCTACGATTTTATGTTGGTTTCCAATTTTACTTTCTTCCTCAATGACCCCGTAAACGGAGACCAGATCACACAATCGGAAAACAGAAATATTTACGGGTATGCCGGCACATATACCAAGGAGGGATTTCTGGGAAACCGTAACCTTACATCTAAGGCGGGTGCAGGGTTCAGGTATGATGATGTTAATGACATCCGACTATCTCATACCCTAAACCGCAGGGAGGTACTGGATGATCTGGCCAAAGGAGATATTGATGAGACTAATGTATACGCCTACGTTAGTGAAACCCTCGATATTACCCCCGTGTTTTCCATTAACGGAAGCTTACGTTATGATCATTTCATATTCAATTATGTAGATGCATTGGCCAGCACTTATGAAAGGCAAGGTGAGAGCGAAGGTGTATTCTCTCCAAAGTTTAGTGCAACATATAAGCTAACACCTAAAATTGGTCTTTTTGCCAAAGCAGGTATTGGCTTTCACTCTAATGATACCAGGGTAGTGGTAGCACAAAGTGGAAAGGACGTATTACCAAAAGCCTATGGTTTCGACTTTGGAGGCATTTACAAGCCTGTGCCTAATCTGTCAATCAATGCAGCCATATGGCAACTCAATCTTGATCAGGAATTTGTATATGTAGGTGATGAGGGCATAGTAGAACCTAGCGGAGAAACCAGGCGAAGGGGACTGGACTTATCCTTCAGATATCAACTATTACAATGGCTTTACCTTGATGCGGATTTGAATTTCACTGATCCGGAAGCGGTTAATGAACCGGAAGAGGCCAATCATATCCCACTGGCTCCGACTTTCACGAGCATTGGAGGTGTAAGCTTTAACATGAAAAATGGAATTAACGGAAGCCTGCGATACAGGTATATGGATGACAGACCAGCCAACGAAGATAACAGCATCAAGGCGGAAGGGTATTTTCTTTTGGATGCTACCTTAAATTATACTCGTCCAAGATATGAGGTGGGGTTTTCCATAGTAAATGTCCTGGATAGTGAGTGGAAAGAGGCACAGTTTGATACAGAATCACGCCTGTTTAATGAAACTGCCCCTGTATCGGAAATACATTTTACCCCTGGAAGCCCACTATTTGCAAAGGCAAGTCTCAGCTTTTTCTTTTAGGGTTTCGTAGTTTTAAAAATACGGCCATTTCCTGGAAACAGAAATGGCCGTATTCTTAAGACAATTTTTTGCTATTTAGCCTGATCTGAGCCAGCTCGAAGGTCATATAGAGCCCTAACTTCTTTCGGAGTTATTGCCCTGTTGTATATGTACATTCCATCAATTGTTCCCTTAAAGTCATAATCTTCCTGACACCAATTAGAGTGTCCAATGAAATTCTCATTTCGTACAACATTGGCAACCGGATGCCCATCAGCCTTTTCAGCCGCCAATTCCCCATTTACATATATCTTCATTTCTCCCGTAGGACTAACTGTAGCTGCATAAAACAAAGTCTCACCATTGACTATTGCGTCACGCGCGATAAGTCTTCCTTTTTCGCGATTAGTTAAAGAGTCAGTGTCTATCCAACTGGTTAAAACCAGATCGGCAGAACGTGCCAGGCGTGACAGTGTAATATTCATTCCACCGTTTTCGCCCCATCCGTTACCAAAATCGACAATTCTTTCGTAGTAACGTTCTTCTTCCTGAAATTCTACCCAGGCTGCTACGGCAAAACCTTTATCCCAAATGGGGTCGAGTGTATCCAGTTTGATATAATCCCCACCAGGCATTCCACAACCATTATCTTCATCAGTGGTGTTAAAGGTATACTTTGTTCCGTCAACTACGGGGTTACCAACTACTTCAAATGCAATCCCTGTTGAGTCTGAGGGGGTCGCAAAAGTTAAAGAGGGCGTAGGCGGATCAACTATTTCTTCCTCTCCGGGGTCGGCAGATGGGTCGTCTTCCTCTGAGCAGCCGGCTATTGCTACAGCCAGTGCCAGGCACAATATCCTGAGTGTGTAAACATGTGATTTCATCATATTAATAGTTTATGTGAGTTAAAACATCTATGTCTTAATCCTTGGGCAACTTTCACACCCAAACTCACCTATTAAATTCTGAAACCTGTAAATTGATATAGCACTATCAAAGTCTATAACCCAAAACCGAGAAGATTAATTCACGTAATTTTTAATTATTAATAAGCTGTCCTCTCACAGATTGACTGATTTTACTAATTAATTAAACTTAAAAGCGGCGCATTAATCGAACATTATCAACGCATTAGTTTTTAGGAAGGACAAGATTACAAACATATTTTTTGTTCAATTAATCAACACATTGGGGAATTAATTAACCAAAAGGGGGTATATGGCGGGGCACAAATTGGGAATGTTTCGGACCCTTCACCGGTTGATCAGCCGGGATATGCTTTGTGGATTAAAAAATAGAAAGGGACTGTATCAAAAGTTAAAGGCTTAAATATGCACTTGTCAATAGTCGGCAGACATGACACCCGCCCCCTAACTTAAGACCAGTCCCTTTCGGGTAATAATTTTTATCAAATTATATATGAATCACTTCATCATACGCTGCTGCTGCTGCTTCCATCACTGCCTCCGACATGGTGGGGTGAGGGTGTACAGCTTTTATGATCTCATGACCGGTTGTTTCCAGTTTCCTCACAGCCACAATTTCTGCAATCATTTCAGTAACGTTAGCTCCTATCATATGGGCGCCCAGCAATTCGCCATATTTAGCATCAAAGATAAGCTTTACAAAACCATCCTTGGCTCCTGCGGCACTGGCTTTACCTGATGCCGAGAATGGGAATTTACCCACTTTAAGCTCATAACCGGCTTCCTTAGCAGCAGCTTCCGTGTACCCAACCGAGGCTATCTCGGGGCTACAATAGGTACATCCCGGTATGTTGTTATAATCAAGAGGCTGAGGGTTTTCTCCGGCTATTTTTTCAACGCAAATGATACCTTCAGCCGAAGCCACATGTGCCAGGGCAGGCCCATGTACAATATCTCCGATGGCATATACGCCAGGTATGTTAGTTTTATAATAATCATCAACGATTACCTTCCCTTTATCTGTAGCCACGCCAATATCCTCAAGGCCTATGCCTTCAAGGTTCGTAGAGATACCTACTGCAGAAAGTACAACATCACAGTCTATTATCTCATCACCTTTTTTCGTTTTTACGGTAACCTTACAGCCTTTACCTTTGGTATCCACATGAGTAACTTCAGAGCTGGTCATTACCTTCATACCGGCTTTCTTGAAATTCCTCTCAAGTGCTTTTGAAACCTCTTCGTCTTCAACAGGGACAAGCCTAGGCATAAACTCTACAACCGTTACTTCGGTGCCTATAGTGTTGTAAAAATATGCAAATTCCACCCCGATAGCTCCTGAACCAACTATTACCATTTTTTTAGGTGCCTTATCGAGAACCAAAGCCTCTCTGTAGCCTATGATGTTTTTGCCATCTATAGGCAGGTTAGGTAACTGCCTGGAGCGGCCACCAGTGGCAACGATAATATGATCTGCGCTATAGGTTTCTGTTTTGCCATCCTCAGCAGTAACTTCTATTTTCTTACCGGCCTTTAGTTTACCAAAGCCCATGATAGCATCGATCTTGTTCTTTTTAAACAAGAACTGAATACCTTTGCTCATACCATCGGCAACACCTCTGCTTCGCTTCACCATGCCATCCAAATCTGCCTTGGCATCTTTTACACTGATTCCGTAATCAGCGGCATGTGATATGTATTCAAAAACATTAGCACTTTTTAATAGCGCCTTGGTAGGAATACAACCCCAGTTAAGACAAATACCTCCCAAAGACTCCTTTTCCACAACCCCAACTTGTAATCCCAACTGAGCAGCGCGAATAGCGGCAACATAACCACCAGGTCCACTACCTAATACTAAAAGATCATATTTCTTTGACATGTTATAACGTGTTTTAATTTCCTGTTTAATCGTGGGATTGCAAATTTAATCGAAATGGCCTTAGAAAAAAATTTGCTTTCCAGATAGCACCTGGAGCAGTCTACACAGGTACACATCATTTTGTAGGAAAATGCCACAGCCTTCTTCCATTCCCCAATACCGGAAAGAATTAAAATACTGAATACCAGAGCATTATATAATAAAATAAGGTTTGGCACAATTCTGTACCTGATTGTAATAAATGAATTTTTAACCAAAACGATTATAATGATGAAACTGACCAAAATATTTATAGCCGCATTTGCGCTTACTTTTGCAGCCATTGTATCAACCCAGGCTACTACTTCAGAAGTTAAATCGGCTGATGAGGTTGTTTTGAAAATTGACCCTAAGAAAACTGAAATAACACCGTCTGAACTTCCTGCATCTATCAAAGATGCTATTATGGGCGGTGAATTTGCCAAATGGAATATTGCCAAGGTTTATAAAATCACTTACTCTGACGATAAAGAAAAGGTGGAATATGAGGTTCACTTCGCCAATGAAAAAAAGCAAAAGCAGATAAAAGTGTACAATAAAGATGGTGGGTTGATTGAAGACTAACAGGATGGTTTAGTCTTTCAACAGCCAATAGCACTTCTTTAACTCCAGAAAGGCCCGCTTTAACAAGTGGGCCTTTATTTTTGTTAGCTTATAGATCACATTTGCCCCTGGCAAACCGTTAAGCTTTAACAAAGTAATAATTAATAATGGCAAGTATTTTAATAGTTGAGGATGATGTTTCCTTTGCAACCATGCTAAAGGGGTTTCTTGTAAAGAACAGTTTCGAGTGTGACAGTGCCTCTAACGGCATGATGGCCTTACGAAAGCTCAATGAAAAATCTTTTGACATCATACTCTCAGATCTTAAAATGCCTGATCTGGATGGGCTTGATCTTTTAAAGGAAATTAAAAAGAAGGATCATGACTGTGCCGTTATTATTATGACAAATTACGCTCACATCAAAAGTGCCGTCAAGGCTATTAAGCTGGGGGCCTTCGAATATATTGCAAAACCAATCAACCCTGACGAGCTGCTAAGCATCATCAATAAAGCCCTGGTCAAAAAATCGGCAGAGGAAGCACCTCCGGCTCCCGCAACTCAAAATTTTGAATTTGTAAACGGACAAAGCCCTGATTTCCAACGGATAATACAGCATGTAGGGTTGGTGGCGGAAACTGATATGTCGGTATTGATACTTGGTGAAAGCGGTACGGGCAAAGAATATATTGCTCGTCTTATTCACCAGAAAAGCAAGCGCAAAGATAAACCTTTCGTTTCGATAGATTGTGGAGCATTGTCGGAAAACCTTGCTGCCAGCGAGCTTTTCGGGCATGTAAAAGGAGCTTTTACAGGAGCTATAAACGACAAAGACGGCCAATTTAAGCTGGCAAATGGAGGAACATTGTTTTTGGATGAGATTGGCAACCTATCTTATGAGGTGCAGGTAAAACTCCTTCGCGTATTGCAGGAAAGAAAGGTTCGTAAGGTTGGCGGAACCAAAGATTTTGATGTCGATGTGAGACTTATTACAGCAACTAATGAAAATCTTAGCCCGGTAGCATCCGCTGACAGCAATTTCAGAGAGGATCTGTTTCACCGGATCAATGAATTTCAAATTAATATACCTCCACTCAGACAACGGAAACAGGACATTGAGGTTTACGCGAGGTATTTTCTCGAAAGGGCCAATCGTGAACTTAACCGAAGTGTCAAAGGCTTTTCTAATGAAGTAATGGATGTATTTCTAAACTACGACTGGCCGGGAAACATCCGGGAATTAAAAAATATGGTGAGGCGGTCTGTTTTATTAGAGACAGAAGAATATCTGAGTTCTGATAACCTTCCGGAGCTAACCGCAGAAAACAAGTTATCGTCAAACAAGGAATTTAGCCCGCCCAAGGACCTAAAAACACTTGCCATCCAAAGTGAAAAAGCCCTGATTGCGCAGACACTGAAAGATGTGAAGTTTAATAAATCAAAAGCAGCCAGGATTTTAAAAATTGACCGCTCTACATTATACAACAAAATCAGGAAGTATGAGTTGGAGGCGTAGTGTCTTTAACTTGTTTCCTTATACCATTAAGTAATTTATCAGAGTAATACTCTATCTGTTGAAAATGATCTGTTATTTGTCTTTTACTCATGCCAGAGGCGCTAAGCTCCAGTTTTTGTAAAAGCTTATTCAGCGAATCCTGATCGTAGTATGATACTGACGAAAGCATTTTATGCGCGAGGTTTTTGATAACCCTTATATCAGCACTATCTATTTCTGACTTTAACAGAAGAAGATCTTTTTCATAGTTATCAATAAAAGTATTCACATAGCTCACCAGCAACTCCTGATCTCCACAGGCAAACTTATATACTTTACTAAGGTTAATTCTATCTTCTGTTTTTACCAGCAAACCCTCAACCTCTTTGATATCCTCATTTTTTAAAGGCTTTTCTAGTGATAAGTTTGCTCCTGATACTTCAACCGCCGAGGCGCTGAGCACTACCACCGGAATAGCGTTAATGGACTTTATGCTTCTAATCAGTTGCTGAGGCTCGTGCCCGTCAACATTCAGGTCGGTAACTACTATGTCATACTGCTTTTCCTTCATGGCTTCTATAAGATCTGAGTAGCTTGAGAAAGCTTCCACGGAAAATCCGGCATTTTCAAACTGCGCCTGCACCATCAGTCGGGTAAACTCGTCATCCTCGAGATATATTATTCTTTTTTTACTATCTGTCATCATTCAAACCCAACCGCAAAAATCAAGCCTTTGTAAGCAATTCATCACTTCATTTTTGTCGGTGTTGTTTCTTTTATTTTTCTTTGGATCACCAAATGGGTAAAATATTAGTAAAGCCAATAAAAACACCTTTTTTTAAATAAATCATTCATTATCATAAAAGATTAAGCATGTGCCGAACCTCGGTCAGTCATGTAAATCATTAAAAAGCCAATTTATACCATGAAATTATTAGAAGGAAAAACCGCACTTGTAACAGGAGCCTCAAAAGGCATAGGGTACGCCATTGCTCATAAATACGCCGAACAGGGTGCCAACATAGCATTCACTTATCTATCCAGTGTTGAAAAAGGTCAGGCTCTTGAAAAAGAGCTTCAGGAAAAAGGCGTTAAAGCCAAAGGTTACCGTTCTGATGCTTCGGATTTCGCTGCTGCAGAGCAGCTTATTAATGACGTGGTAAGTGATTTCGGTTCTTTGGATATCCTGGTAAATAATGCCGGCATAACAAAGGACAACCTTCTGTTAAGGATCAATGAAGCTGACTGGGATGATGTAATCAACATTAACCTGAAGTCTTGTTTCAATACCGTAAAGGCCGCAACCAAAACTATGATGAAACAAAGAAGTGGTTCGATCATAAACATGACCTCAGTTGTAGGCCTGAAAGGTAATGCCGGACAAACCAACTACTCTGCTTCTAAAGCAGGTATTATAGGTTTCACCAAATCTGTGGCTCTTGAGTTAGGGTCAAGAGGTATACGGTCTAATGCTATCGCTCCCGGCTTTATAGAAACTGAAATGACTGACAAGCTTGATGAGAAAACGGTGCAGGGCTGGAGAGATGCTATTCCTCTAAAAAGAGGTGGTAGTCCCGAAGATGTAGCTGAAGCTTGCGTTTTCCTTGGCTCTGATATGTCGTCGTACATTACCGGTCAGGTGATCCAGGTTGACGGTGGCATGTTAACGTAATGAGTATTTTTGAAATTCTGATCCTTTTTACGTTTGCAGGAGTGGTAAAAGCCATTACCGAAATCATAAACTATAGAAGGGAACGGAGGCAGGTTAAAGAAGAAATAAGACAATTTGAGGAGAGACATCCTGGTCGATAACAATGCAAAAGCCGTACGAAGATACGGTTTTTGCATATCTAATGGCTTCAGGATTTCCAGACTAGTTGTCATGTTGAAGGAGATATAGTAACTTCAAATTATGAGGCTCATTTCACATCCTGTACTATGTAATTACTATGTCACGTACAGGTGCAATGCGCGATGTGGCTTTTGTGATATCTGGGAGCGCCCATCCCCATACATCGACATTCAAACTGCGGAAACTAATTTTAAAGACCTTAAAAGGCTTGGTGTAAAAGTTGTTGATTTCACGGGAGGAGAACCACTGTTGCATCGCCAGATCGATAAGCTATTAGCGTTAGCCAAAGACCATGGCTTCATTACCACACTTACTACCAACTGCCTGCTTTATCCAAAATGGGCGGAACAGCTCAAGGGAAAGATCGACATGCTTCATTTCTCGCTTGACTCGCCCGATAAAGAAGAGCACAACAGGTCAAGAGGTGTAGCCTGTTATGATTTCCTGATCGAATCGATTGCTAAAGCCAAACTATTAGGTGAAAAGCCTGATATACTTTTTACAATATTTGAAACCAATGTCCACCAAATTGAGGACGTGTACAACAACATCTGCAAACCCAATGGGCTTGTACTGATCCTCAATCCGGTTTTTGACTACCATGAGGTGAGTACTGGTGAGAGGCTGTCTGATTCAACTTTACTAAAACTTCAAGAATGGGCCAGAAAGCCCGGCGTTTATTTAAATGAGGCCTTTATCCAATTAAGAAAAGATGGAGGCAATCATGTAAATAAACCGGTTTGCAAGGCAGGAAGCTCTACCATAGTTATCTCTCCGGAAAATGAGCTTGTGCTACCATGTTACCACCTGGGAATAAAATCATTCGCTATAAATGGCAATCTCTACCAGGTTTACAAATCCGAGGAAGTACAAAAACTGATTTCACTGGAAGGCAAATTTCCTCAATGCGAAGGTTGTACCATCAACTGTTACATGCAACCTTCCTTCGCAGTGGAGCTTAATAAATATTGGTGGAAAGCACTGCCCAGCACCATCAAGTATAATCGCATGAAAGGAACCTGGAAGCAGCTTCTTTGAAAATATCCTGAAAAAAATCCGGCACTCAAATTTCTACTGACATAGGGCTGTCACCCATAGCTACTTTCTTTGCTCTATAGAAAGCAAAAGCTAATTTAAAAATATTGATAATGACATCGTTAGAATATCCAAAGCAAGAGGCAGCTATAGTTAAGATCGTAATATATAAAGTAAAGCATCACCACCCGGATGATTTCGAAGAAGTACATAGCCTTATACGTTCTGAGATTGAAAAGTTTCCGGGTTTTATGGAATACAGGACGTTAAAGGCAATGAGTAATGATCTGTTGTTTATTGATCTTGTAAAATGGAGCTCTCCTGATTCTGCTAAAGCTGCAGCAAACAAAATAAACCACATGAAGGAGTTTGTACCTTTAATGTCTGCCTTTGATGACATACTCATTATGGATGCCTTTGAACTATTTACGGATGAAGTTTTCAGGCACCGCAGAAAGCCGGACCTGTTTAAGAATGATTCTAATTATTACAAAGTCACAAAAGAACCGGTGCTTATTGAACTTGATCCTACAAATTATTTATCAATACAAGGGGTAAGCGCTCCTGACAACCGTAGATTTACGGAGGCATTAGAAGCAGTGCATGCTGTAGCCTGTCATTTAAAATTTACCAGCAAGGCTGCAGGCAAAGACTTTGTAGTCTCTAAAATAGAAGAACAATGGTGGGTTGAGTCTGATGTACCTTTTAATGAAGCTCCACGGGAAGACTGGTACTGGAACATTCTGATTCGTCTGCCTGAATTTATAACATCAAATAACGTTGACGAAGCCGCAGCAGAAGTTATAGGCAAAAACAACATTATGCTGGCCAGTGAAGTTCAGTTCATTACTCTTAATGAAGGCAAAAGTGTACAAGTTCTACATGTTGGCCCTTATGGCACTGAGAAGTCAGCCATCGAAAAGGTAACAAGCTTTATCCACGAGAACAGACTGCAAGTAAATGGCCATCATCACAAAATTTATATTTCTGATCCGAGAAACACTCCCGAAAGAGAATTAAAAACGATTATAAGATACCCGGTTTGCATGGCACCAAAATCAGTCATGGCTCACTAGATTTCAGAGGTAACCCCGTGATCAGAATTTTTTTTGTTAATTCACCGACAAATAAGTCAATTCGTCGATCAAACCCGTAGAAGAGAATGAAAAATTGGGTTATTTTAAGATAACGGCAAATAAAATACTGACCATGGTCGTTACTAGTTCTACAACCCAAATAAAACCATGCAAAACGAAAAAAAAGAAATCAAATTGAAAAGGGCCCTGATACTGGGGAACTTTTATAACAAAAGTGTTCGTATCGTTAAAATCATCAACGAAGGGTATGAAACCATTGTCGACACTATTGTAGGTTTAAAGCAGGACATAGTTTTAACCAAGGGAGGCTTATCCATTCCCAAAGCTTCTATTAAGACCATATATCAGCTTTAGGGTTTAAAGAATAGTCAACTGCATTCTTAAAACATAAAACCTAACCGGATATAGAAAAGAGTTTCTTCTTCGGAGTGGCCGACCTCGGCTGACAATACAGCCGTATTGAATGGAGCAACCCATAAACCGCCTCCGTAGCCATGATGCCACAGGCTGGAATCTTCACCGTCCAGCCAAACTCTTCCTATATCGTTAAAAGCCAATATTCCCATACTGGCAGGAAATATGTACGTACGGAAAGAGAATAAATTCCAGCGTACTTCAAAATTGTTATAGAGTTTGCTATCACCATAAAACCTTGTTTTGCGGTATCCGCGTAGTTCTGATTTACCATCCAGGACCTGAGCCTGATAGAATTCGTAATCCCCGAAATTGCTTCCGGCACCAAAACGCGTGGCCAATGTAAATGACGACGGCAACCTGAGTGTGTAATAAAAAGCCAGCTCTGAATTGAAGGATGAAAAGGTCTTTTCTGCATGGCTTATCCCGGTCAGTACAGATGCTTCATTGCTCCAGAAAACACCCGCGGTAGTCAATTGGGCACTATTACGTTTATCAAAAGTCAGGTTTATCGCACCTCCTGTATAGCTTTGGTAAACATCAAAGTCTACCGTACCGGTAGCATTGTTAAAATCATTTATGAAGCGGTCGTCATCATCAGTATCTTCAATTTCAACGGACTGAAATTTATGAGAGATGGAAAAAGTGGCAAACCCTCCTACTTTCTTGTAAAGGCCTATATCAGACGACATCTCCTGAAAGCGCAGCCTGTAATAACTAATAGGTCGCCCCACATTCGTTACCTCGTCAATATCCTGATTAAACTCGGACTCATTGCCTAAGCCAAAAAAGTTATTTACATAATTTGGCTGTTTCACACTAAGTTTAATATTTAGGTTCCAATCACTTACCACATCCGTAAAATCACCTGTATACCGGAAATCATATGAAGAAGTTTTTAATGCATAGCTGGCGAGTAGCATATGCCTGCTCTTATAGGGCTCTTTCCGGAAACCATGCGCAGTGTACATAAAGCCTCCCCCAATGAAAAGGCCATCATCAGGGTTTAGATTACCCGTAACCAGTGGCATCAGCATATCATATTTAAAGGCTTTGCGATCATAGCGATTCACCTCCGGGCTGTCCGACAAGCGCCTCTTGCTTTCACTACTAAATTCAAACTCATTGCCGAGCTTTGTATCATAAAAAACGTTCTTTCGTCCCCAACCTGCTACATGTGACCGATCCTTTATTATATCTTCATCCTCTCCCCCGATAACTCTTACTTTAATGCCTTGCTTACTATCTCCTTCAATTAAAAACTCATCTTCTCCACCTAAACCATAAAGCCTTATCTCCCTGGTTTCATTTAGTTTAAAAAGCCGGTCATAAATCTTTTTCTTTTTATCACCATCCTTCTTCATTTTTCGAACCACTACATGTACATCTCCGTTTTCAAGTCTTTTTACATGAAAATATTCATGCTTATCACTGCCAGCTATATCCACCTCCCTGGCCAAAAACAAGTAATGTTCAATGGCATATTTCTCAAGGTTATCTCTTCTGGCCTTGATCTTTGCCCCAACTTCTTTCCCATGCAGGGCATAGATAGAATCTGGCCACTGACGGATAGCCTCGTCAATTTTTGCATCTGTTAAGCTATCCTGGATACCGTGAGCAATAGTCACCCAATCTTCCCGGGAAAGCCCTGTAAGAAATGAACGGTCAAAATATCGTGCATTAAACATAAAGCCTGACGGCCATCTTACATCGTAGTCAAATCCTTCCAGTTTCGGCAAGGCCCATTTTCTGCTTACGAGACCAGGCAACAGCCCTTCATTTACAAAGAATGCCTGATCACGATCGCGCGGAACGGGCCTGTAAATATCTCCTTTCTCATCTTCCTTTTTAAACCTTGCCCATCGCCACTGGTCATCGTGACGATCCCAATCTCCGATAACCAGATCAAAAAGCCTGGATTTCAGCGTAAATCTTTGATCCACTTCATTATCATTATCTTCCATGAGCTCATTTAATACTTTCGAAGTACTAACGATCTTTTCAGAATTGCCAAAAAAAGAAGCATCTGACCAGTCATCATCCGGTCTTTCTTCATAAAGGGCAAGTGTATTTGCAAATGTCTTTTGATATTCACCAAACCGGGGATCATCCGGAATATAAACCAGTTTAGGATTGGTATGATAAATACCTACCGCATCTGCAAGATGTGGGATCACAAATGCTCCATACGGGTGAGCTGCAGATATCTGATCCTGTACGAGGTCAACAGCAAAAGTCTCCCTTAAAAAGGCTGGCACGGCGTTTTCAGGATACTTTTCAATAGACCTCAAAACATATTGTTTACCGTTGGAAGCTTCAAGCCGCAGTGATTTGGTTTGCATACCACCCCCACGCTGCACAATCTGTAAGCCCCCGTGCTCAGTACCAATATCAAAAACAGGAACTTCTATTTTCTGCTTCCACTCTGCCCTGTAGTTTTCCCCCATCAGCTTTTTACCAAACCTTTTTCTGGTTCCATACTGGTTGCTGGCATTTGCAACTACCACGCTATCTTTAAGGTCAAATTTACGTTCAAACTCTGCGGTGGTAAGCTTGGGCTGAAAGGGCCTTTTAAACAGTATCTTTTCAAAAGATAGCTCCCCGGAAGTAGTATCACTTTTAGCAGGCTTCCAATACTGAACTCCAACTTCGCCATTCTTATAAAAATTAAGCCGTGCGAAACCATTTACGGACTCCGTGTATTCCGCAAAGCCCTTCGTTCGTACATATTCGGTTTTACAACCCGAGCCGCTTACAATGTAGTGAATACTATCCTTGTAAATATATTCCAGCGCATGTTCATGTCCTGAAACATGGATAAGGCCAGGATAATTGTCAAAAATATTGACCATGCTATTTCTCATATCCCTGTATTTAGGATGTGAAATGTCCTGAATATTGCCGAAGACCTTACGAAAGAACGGATATATAGAGCCTACAACAGGCAAAGGAATATATAGCTGTGGCGCCAGTTCTGTCAGTGGGAAAAAATGATCCTTGACGGTATTAAATCCGCCGTGATTGCCATAAGAGTACATAGGGTGGTGAGTGGCTACAATAATTTTCTTCTCAGGGTTTCTCTTGATTATATCATTCATTAATTGCAACACCTCGATAGGATTACCAGTAGGGCAATCCCCCTGTTGCTCATTGGGCTTGTCCCATCCATGCAGAAACCATTGTGTATCAATAATTATAAGTTCCACCTCCTCGTTAAGGGCAACAGCCACTGGTCCGGGACAACCATTATCAGGCAGAAAAACGTTGCTACCTGCTGCTTTCCCCTCAATATAATCCTCCTGATTTTGCACATAAGACCATCCGTAGCTTCTTCCCTGAGCCCAATCATGGTTTCCGGGAATAAAAAAGTACTTCCCCTCATAATCGGTTGTTAGGGACAATTGTTTATCAATGGCCGCTTCGGAGGCTTTCCGGTCAAGACTATATTCAGGAGGCATGCCTTTCGGATATAGATTATCACCCAGAAATATTAAGGTGCTGTTCGTCCCGGCCGAGTCAAGCTGCCGTTTGAGTACCTCAAAGATTTTCTTCTGTCCGGGAGTAATTTTACCGGCATCACCTACTAAAAATACAGAATAGGTTAAGGTATCAGCAGAGTTTGTTTGACTATAACTATTAAGGCTTAAAAATAAACCCAAGCCCAAAACCCCAAAAACCAATATTTTTTTCATAAAAGTGCGGTTGAAGTTAAAAATTAGCCAAATCCATTTTAACTTCTAATAAGACTTATAACTAATTTTAAAAATTTTACCTCTGGCTCCATCTCCTTCGCTGGAAAGATACATGGTACCATCCGGCGCAAAACATATACCTTCCAGCTGCCTGTAAATATTACCATCCAACCGGACAACCTCTTTAAGCTTAAAATCAGGAGACAAAACCACCAGCACTTTGTCGGCAGAAAGCCAGTATATATCGGAATTCAACGGGTGAACAGCGATGGCAGATGGGTCAAATCCGTGTATTTTGTTAAAAAATTTTCTCTTTTTAATAAAAGCTTCAATCTGTTCTTCTTCGATATGAAAAAGTGGCTCATTGGCTATTTTCTTTTCTTCGATAATATATTCATATACAGCTTTACCCTTAACTTTTTTATCATTGATTTCCCCCTTACCCTTGCAGGCAATCAACAACTTACCGTCCAAAACCCCCAGTCCTTCAATATTATTGCTAGAGGAAAGGTCGGTATCTGTTTCATCGGCCTTTACTTCTTCAGCATCAGAAATTTGGAATGAAAAAATATCGCCGTTGCTTTTTACCACATATACATAATTGCCAACTACTTCAACACCTTCGTAATCTCCTCCTTTTGCAAACTTTATTTTACGTTCAACCTCTCCGTTTTGTGCCTTTAGTACATAGACGTAACCCCGCTCATCTTCTACAGCCACAAGACGTTCGTTATTCAGAAGGGCAAGGCCTGAAATTTCCTCAAGATCGTAATGAAGAGAATATTTTTCATCTGGCGCATACAGCTTATACGGAACCTTGTGGTGGTCATAATCCATATAAACACTATCAGGAGCAGTATTTGTAATACTATTGCAGTTGATAGAAGACAGGGCTAAAAATGAGAAGACAATACATGTAAAAATCAGGTGTTTCAAAACGTCGGTGTTTGGTTTTCAACAAATTTCCAGAAAAACAGTTTGACAAAAAAATAGTCCATATTTTTATTAGTTATCTGTAGCAGTATCTTTGTGCATGCATTTAAAAAATGACCTTATTCTTCGCACAATCAAAGGCGAAAAAACAGAGCGTACTCCTGTATGGCTCATGCGTCAGGCCGGACGAATATTACCAGAATACCGAGCTGTAAGAAACTCCTTATCCGGATTTAAAGAGTTGGTAGAAACCCCCGAACTGGCTGCCGAGGTTACTATTCAACCGGTTGACATTCTTGGGGTTGATGCTGCCATTATATTTTCAGATATTCTGGTTATCCCGGAAGCTATGGGACTTCCCTATGAAATGATTGAAAAGAAGGGTCCACGCTTCCCTTCCACCATAAAATCGGCAGCTGATCTGAAGAAAATAAAAGTTGCCGGGGCCGATGATATCAGTTACACATTGGAGGCCATTAAAATAACCAAAAGAGAACTACACGGAAGAGTTCCGATAATAGGATTTGCAGGCGCACCATGGACTATATTCGCTTATATGGTAGAAGGAAGTGGCAGCAAAACTTTCTCTAAAGCACGAGCCATGCTTTACACCGATCCTAATATGGCCCACCAACTACTGCAAATGATAACTGACAGCACCATTAATTACCTAAAAGCACAAATAGCAGCTGGTGCTGATCTGGTTCAGATATTTGATTCATGGGCCGGTATACTATCACCCGTACAATATGAGCAGTTCAGCCTTAAATACATAAGTCAAATCTGTGATGCTATTACAGAAGTACCAAAAACTGTATTTGCCAAAGACGCCTATTTTGCAAGAAAATTGCTCAGCCAAATTAACTGTAACACAGTAGGCCTGGATTGGTGTATGGACATCAAAGAATCGAGACAGCTGTTAGGGGAAAATAAAACGGTGCAGGGCAATCTGGACCCATGCGTGTTATATGCAGATGAATCACGTATACAAGAAGCCGTAAAAACCATGCTGAATGAATTCGGCCCTCAACGACATATTGCCAATCTGGGTCATGGAGTATATCCCGATACCGACCCCGGAAAGGTGAGACTATTTGTAGATACTGTAAAAGAATATAGTACAAAAATTCGTTAAATTTATTCTCTTTCTTCCTGATACTTTTTAATAAAATAAGATTAACTTGTCTTTAGTTAATTATAAAATCATGAAGAAAACCTTACTTAATCTCATCATTTTGCTGTCTGGAACTGTACTTTATGCACAAGACAAGGCAGTTCATTATAAGGAATTACAAAAACATTTACCGGAATCACTGGCAGGCTTTACTGCCGAAGGTGACCCTGACGGTAATATGTTTGAAATGAATGAAATGTCGTACTCTTCAGCTATGAGGGAATATAGCAAAGGAGATTCCTTTTTGACAATTACGATCATGGACTATAGGGGCGCCGCCTCTATTTATCAGGGCACCACTATGGCGTGGACTGGCAATATGGCTTATGAAGATGAAGAGCAGAAGGCACACAGTGTTACTATTAATGGTATGAATGGCTGGTTCAGCTACAACAAAGCCGACAAGGAATCTACGCTTATTCTCGGAATTAACGGCAGGTATTTGATAACCATCAATATCACTGATAATGAAGATGAAGATTTGGCTGAAGAAATATCCAGGGCTTTAAACTTAAAATCCCTGCCCTAAGCAAAATTAGAGTGACTGCTTCTGTCTATGGCCAGAAACAGTTACTCACTCCTTAGTGACTTAACAGGATTAACAGTAGCTGCCTTTATAGCCTGATAGCTTGTTGTAAGCCAGGCAACAATCAATGCCGAGAGGCCAGATATAATAAACACATCAGCTCCAATGGAAGTTTTATATGCAAAAGCCTCCAGCCACTGGGTCATAAAATACCAGACTACAGGAACAGCCACGAACATAGCCAGAACGATAAGCTTGCTAAAATCCTTCGACAGAAGCAGCACCACACTCGCAGCAGAAGCTCCCATTACTTTCCTCACACCTATCTCTTTAGTACGTAAACCTGCCATATAAGACGCCAGCCCAAATAAACCGACGCATGCAATAATTATTGCCAAAACTGAAAACAGGCCAAGCACGCTGCCTGAGCTTGCTTCATTTTTGTACTGTTTGGTTAACTCCTCGTTCAAAAATGAATATTTAAACGGCTCCTGGGGAACAAACTCCTGCCATTTACTCTCAATAGCCGCTATGGTTTCCGAGAGTTCTCCTTCTCTGATGCGTATCGATATGAACGCTACGTTATTGAGACCATTCTCATCGCTCATAAGCACGAAAGGGCTTATTGCATCCCTGAGTGTCATATAATGAAAATTACGAACGACTCCAATCACCTCAAACTTTCTAATTAAGGGAGTATCTCCAGGTACTGTATTCGTTAGCTTCATACCAATAGGGTTTTCTCCAAGAAGTTCAGCCGTCCGCTCATTGACAACCACCGATAATGAGTCGTTGAAATTTTCTGAAAATCCGCGCCCCTGAACAATTTCAAACCCCATTGTTTCACTGTAATGATCATCCAGTTGCATTGCATTAACCGTAAGCACTTCAGAGGCTCCGGGAGGCATAAACTGAATGCCGAAGTACTGATTTACAGGCAGAGATCCTGACCCACCCACCGATAAAACCTGCGGAAGGTCTCGAAGCTCATCCATAAATGTTTTTTGCTGAGTATCAAGAATGTTAGCCCGCTCCAAAATCATCACCCGGTCCTTGTCAAACCCCAGATCCTTACTTTTTATATAAGTTAGCTGATCCCATACAATCAGCGTTCCTGCTATCAAAAAAATAGAGATGGCAAACTGAAACACAACCAAGCCATTTCTAAACCATGCAGTGTTCTTATTGGTTAAGATGTTTCCCTTAAGCACCCTCACCGGATTGAATCCCGACAGGACAAAAGCGGGGTACGTGCCAGCCAGAAGCCCAACCATGATGGCAAATAATAGAACCACAAGTACGTTTGCGGAACTAATCTCCAAAACAAGATTCTTTTCTAATAACGTATTGAAGTACGGAAGTGCCAGATAAACCAAAACCAACGCCATAACAGTGGCAGCAAGCGCGATAATGACCGACTCCGTGATAAACTGGCCTATTAATTGACCCCGGGCGGATCCAAGGGTCTTCCGAATACCAACTTCCTTAGCTCGTTCTGTCGATCTTGCTGTAGATAAATTCATAAAGTTTATACATGCAATAATGAGTATTAACAAAGCAATGGAAGTGAAGACATAAATATCATAGATATTACCACCTGCTGCAAACTCCCCTTGATATTCTATAGGATGCAGATGAATATCCTCAAGTGGAATAAGCGTATAATTATAGCCATTACCAGCGCTGACATATTGTTCGTAGCTCATATTGAGATTACTTTCTATTTGTGGGGCGGCGTAGCGTTTTACCATTCCGGGAAATTTACTTTCCAACTGCACTGCAGAAGTTTCAGGCTTGAGTTTCAAATAAGTGTGAGTGGTAAATGAGACAAAATTTTCATTTTGAAATATAAAAGGAAGGCTCCTCAAAGATGTAACAAAATCAAATGTCAGGTGTGAGTTCTCTGGTATGTTTTCGATCACACCAGTCACCAAAAATTCGCCAAAATCCGTATTTAGAGTTTTTCCCAAAGGGTCCGATTCGCCAAAATACTTAGCCTCTATATCCCGCGTAATCACTACACTCTGAGGCAGGGAAAGCGCCTTATTAAGATCACCCTTGATTGCGCGGAAACTAAACAGATCAAAGAAGGTGGAATCTGCTGCTATAAAGTTATTTTCTTCGAAAACCTTCTCATTGCCAGCGTCATCACTATACCGAACTATTATTGGGTTATTAGCACCTCCAAATACCCGCGTGGCGTTAATAACTTCAGGAAAATCACTTACCAATACATCGGAAAAAGAGTGAGGTGTAACCGCATAGTTGGTTTTATGATCAGGATAGAGCCTTTCCAATACAAATTTGTAGATCTGGTCTGAATCCTTATGAAAATCGTCATAGGAGAGCTCATCCTGAACATTTATTACAATCATAAGACAACTTGCAACACCGATAGACAGTCCTGCTACATTTATGAAAGTGTATATCTTATTCTTTAGCAGGCTTCTCAGAGCTATTTTAATATAGTTACGAACCATGGCATTAATCTTTAGAGTAAATATAATTACCCGATTTCAATACTATAAGTTACAAATAAACTATCAACAGCGTTTATAAGAAGACATATAACAGCTCTTACCCACCATAAAAGAAACCTATTAAACAAAAAATCTCAGCCAGCGTACGCTAACTGAGATCCTCAAATCTATAATTTTATACAAATTTCTATTGAAGCATTTTAAGCAAAATAGCAAGTTTGCTTTTCAAATTTCTTCTGTCCACAATAAAATCCAGGAATCCGTGCTCCAGAACAAATTCTGCACTTTGAAAACCCTTAGGCAGGTCCTTGCCAATGGTCTCCCTGATCACCCTCGGTCCCGCAAAACCAATCAAAGCACCTGGTTCGGCTATATTGAAGTCACCCAACATGGCATAAGAGGCTGTTACTCCACCGGTTGTAGGGTCGGTAAGCAATGAAATATATGGTATTTTCTCTTCGCTAAGCAGTGCAAGTTTCGCTGAAGTCTTTGCCATCTGCATTAATGACAGGCCTGCCTCCATCATTCTGGCGCCTCCCGATTTGGAAATCATCAAAAATGCAATCTTTTCCTTAAGAGAATGGTCAATAGCCCGAGCAATCTTCTCGCCCACTACTGAACCCATAGAACCTCCAATAAAATTAAAATCCATACAGGCAATAGTGATGTCGATCCCGTTAAGCTTGCCGTATGCAGTACGAACAGCATCCTTAAGGTCAGTTTTGGATTGAGTTGCCTTTATTCTATCAGGGTAGGGCTTGCTATCTGTAAATTTAAGCGGATCGGCAGATTCCATTTCAGGATCAAGCTCGGTAAATTTGTTGTTGTCAAAAAGTATTTCAAAATACTCTCTGGATCCTATTCTTGCATGGTAGCCATCTTCCGGGCTTACATATGCATTATTTTTCAACTCTCTGGTGTGAACAATTTTGCCACTTGGAGTCTTAAACCAAAGCCCATCAGGAGCCTCTTTTTTAGCTTCTGTCGGAGTTTGAATACCTTTGTCTTTTCTTTTGAACCAGCTCATTAGGTTAATTTTATATGTATCAATCCTTTACAGGATATGACTAGTCAATATAAGTAATATAATCATTGCAAATATCTACAGTATCGGTCAGCTTTCAAAAATTAGCCTTAAGAATGTGACCAACTTGAATTATTTAGTTTATTTGCAAGGCTTTTAAAGCTAATTATTATTATCTAACCTATAAAAGAATAAAAAATGTCCGCTTCACAATTTAAAGCCGGAGTCTTGACCGGTGATGATGTTCAGAAACTTTTCCAGTTTGCAAAAGAAAAGCAATTCGCCCTTCCCGCGGTAAACGTAGTCGGCACAAACTCTGTTAATGCAGTAATGGAGACCGCCAGCGAATTGAATTCTCCGATTATTATCCAGTTTTCTAACGGAGGTGCGAGCTTCTATGCCGGCAAAGGGCTGTCTAATACAGACCAAAAAGCAGCTATTGCCGGAGCCGTTTCTGGCGCACACCATGTTCATATGCTTGCCGAGCAATATGGTGCAAGAGTAATACTCCATACCGATCATGCCGCGAAAAAGCTTCTGCCATGGATTGATGGTATGCTAACTGCCGGCGAGGACTTTTATAAGGTACATGGCAAGTCACTATACAGCTCTCACATGATTGACCTTTCAGAAGAGTCATTGGAAGAGAACATTGAAATCTGTAAACGATACCTCGAACGCATGAGCAAAATGGACATGACTCTGGAAATTGAGCTTGGAGTTACCGGTGGTGAAGAAGACGGTGTTGATAATACAGGAATAGACAGTTCTAAATTGTATACGCAGCCTGAAGAGGTGGCCTATGCATATGAAGAATTAAGAAAAGTCAGCGATAAATTTACCATAGCCGCCGCATTTGGAAATGTTCATGGCGTGTATAAACCCGGCAATGTAAAGTTGACACCTGTTATCCTAAAAAATTCGCAAGACTATATTCAGAAAAAATACAATACCAGCGAAAAACCAGTTGATTTCGTATTCCATGGAGGTTCAGGCTCTACAGTGGAAGAAATCAGAGAAGGTATTTCATACGGAGTTATCAAAATGAATATTGACACGGACCTGCAATGGGCATATTGGGACGGCATCCGCCAATACTATCAGTCTAATGAAGGGTATCTGCAAGGACAAATAGGAAACCCTGAAGGCGACGACGTTCCTAACAAAAAGTACTATGACCCTCGTGTTTGGCTTCGTAAAGGTGAGGAGACATTTAAAGCACGCTTGAAAAAGGCCTGCGAGGACCTTAATAACATTGATACGCTTAACTAAAACGCTTACAAACCTTTAAATAAAAAAAGATCGTCAAATTGACGATCTTTTTTTATTCATTAACTAAGTAGAAGGGATTACAATTTCTCTTTGATCCTTGCTGCTTTACCTTGTCTTCCTCTCAGGTAATAAAGCCTTGCTCTTCTTACTTTACCTCTTCTCACCACATCAATTTTTTCGATACTAGGTGATAAAATAGGGAATATTCTTTCGATACCAATACCATTGGAAACCTTTCTTACTGTGAACGTCTCACCGTTAGAATTTGGATGTCTCCTTTGTATTACTGTACCCTGGAATTGCTGGATCCTTTCTTTGTTACCCTCAGTAATTTTTACGTGTACGTTAACAGTATCTCCAGCCTTGAAAGAAGGGAATGAAGCTCTTCTCTCGTTGTTTTCTGCTTCCAATGATTTGATAATATCGTTCATGATTTCTATCGCTAAAAAGTCTCTGTTCCAAAAATCGGACTGCAAATATAATAATAATTTTATAAATACACGATACCATGTTAAAAATATAAAATGTATTAAAATATTTTTGTTTAATTATTGCTTGTCAAAACTGAACAATCCATCTCCTCTATAGTTTATTAACCAAGAAGGAACTTACAATATACGATTCGCAAACTTTATAAAAACCTGTAGTTTTGAAAGGCTATTTAATGTACTTGACTAAGGTTATAAAACAGAAATCCTTAATTACCTAAACAAACAATACAAAAATAGCTGAGGTGGTTGGACTCAGGGCCTTCAGAGTTACACAGGTATTACTCTAAGGCCCTTTGTTTTTTTAAGCATACAAGAAAGTTTCAAAGCTATTTAAGCAGATTCGGCCTTCTTTTCCTGGTTCTTTCTACTGCCTGATTAAAACGCCAGTCCTCTATCTTCTTTTCATGACCTGAAAGCAGGACTTCCGGCACCTCCATACCTTCAAAACTGGCAGGTCTCGTATAAACAGGCGGAGCCACAAGGTCGTCCTGAAATGAGTCAGTCAATGCAGAGGTCTCGTCAGACAAAACCCCCGGAAGCAAACGGATAATAGCGTCGGAAACTACAGCTGCGGCCAACTCACCACCGGACAAAACATAATCACCAATACTAATTTCCCTGGTCACAAAATGCTCTCTGACTCGTTCATCAACACCTTTGTAATGTCCGCAAAGTATAATTATATTTTCATACAATGAAAGTTGATTAGCCATACTTTGGGTGAACTGCTCGCCGTCAGGACTCATATATATTATTTCATCATACATCCGCTGAGATTGTAAATCTCGAATGCAGTTAGCGATAGGTTCTATCATCATCACCATACCAGCACCGCCACCAAAAGCATAGTCATCAATTTTTTGATGTTTATCGGTAGAGTATTTTCGTAAATCATGAATACTAACCTCTACAAGGCCCTTCTTCTGAGCGCGCTGCAGAATCGAATCAGAAAACGGACTGTCTAACAAGCGAGGCAGACATGTAATGATATCTATTCTCATATTATTCTAAGTAAACGTCCAGCAGCCCCTCGGGAAGATTAACGTTGAGAGTTTTTTTCTCATGATCAGCTTCGCCAATGATTTCATTATTGATAGGAATCAACACCTCCTTTCCATAATGATCAACCGCCAGCAGGTCCTGATTGGGGGAGGTGTAAACGTTCATTATAGTACCTATATCACCCGCCGTCACGTCTATTACATGGTATGAAATAACCTGATGATAGTAAAACTTATCTCCCTTCAATTCAGGAAGCATGGTAAGCGGTAAAAACAAGCCTCTGCTTTTTAGATCATCTGCTTGCTCTGCCGTGGTGACATCCTCTAGTCTAACAATGGCCTTATTCCCTTTAATAGAAATGGACTCAATAAAAAAAGGAACCAGTTTATCATTTATTTCAATGAAAACTGATTCCAGTTTCTGATATTCATGTGGATGGTCTACATCAAGTAAAATGCTAACCTCTCCACTCAAGCCATGCTTCTTGATGACGTAACCAAGTTGGAAACACTCACCAATATTCATAGCTATTATTCTCCTTTATTCTCTTCTCCTTCCGCAGGAGTTTCGCCTTTAGGTTCTTCAGTAACCTCAGCCGTTTCTGTTGCCTCTTCCTCAGCCTTTGGAGCTTCTTCCTCAACCACGTTTTTCTTCTTCAACGCTTCAGCTCTTGCTTCTTTCACTTTAGTTTCTGCTTCTTTTCTGGCTTTGGCGCTAGCAGCAGCTTCCTTGGCTATTTTATCTTTCTTAGACTCGATCTTAGATTCTTTCTCGTTCAACCAAGCTTCGAATTTCTTGTCTGCCTCCTCTTGCGATATAGCTCCTTTATTAACTCCGATTTGAAGGTGCTTTTTAAGCATAATTCCACGGTAGGAAAGCATCGCCCTTACTGTATCAGTAGGTTGCGCTCCGTTCATCACCCAATGGAAAGCTCTCTCTTCATTCAAATCAATAGTTGCAGGATCAGTATTCGGGTTGTATCTACCGATCTTTTCAATGTAGCGACCATCTCGTGGTGCTCTCGCATCTGCTACGACTACATCGTACAATGCTTGTTTTTTGCGACCTCTACGGGCCAATCTGATTTTTACTGCCATTTTTATATTTGGTTTCTAAAACTACGGATCACGTCCGCCCTTTAAAAGACTGCAAAGATAAGGTTTATTTTTGAAATAATTCACATAACACAAAAAACAAAGGGGGAGTAAGTTACTTTTTCACATAGGGCTGGAGTTGAATCTAAGGAAAACAAATACGTTTATTAAACGTTTCCAATGATAATCAGAGAAAGTTGCTCTTAAAATAATTGTAAGTATCTGAAAATGAGACAAATTCGCAAAAACGAATAAACGGTTTTTTAATTGTATATATCTTACCTACATTTGTTTTACAATTTCACAAGAACAGACCCATGGATAAATATTCCTACATTTCCAACGCTCACGGCCACTATCTGGATGAGCTTTATCAATCTTACAAGCAAGATCCTTCATCGGTAGACCAGTCATGGCAGAAGTTTTTCGAAGGTTTTGAGTTTTCCCTCCAAAAGTTTGGCGAAAACGGACATGCCACCTCTGAAGAAATCTCCAAAGAGACACAGGTGCGTAACCTGATTCATGCATACCGTTCAAGGGCACATTTGAAATCTGACACCAACCCGGTACGTAAACGGCGTAACCATAACGTAACACTATCTTACAAAGACTTCGGTTTGTCTGACAGTGACCTGAACAAAGAGTTTGAAGTAGGTAGTGAAATAGGGCTTGGTAGGGCCAGTCTGAAAAAGATTATTGAAACCCTTGACAAAATCTATTTGGGGCATATAGGTTTTGAGTACATGCACATCCGTGACTCGGAAATATTGGATTGGTTTAAAAGGAAATGTGAAAAGGAAGCCCTTGATACCAACCCTGACAAAGAAACAAAGCAAAGGATGCTTAGCAAACTCAATGAAGCCGTAGTATTCGAGAATTTTCTCCATACAAAATTCCTTGGGCAAAAAAGATTTTCCCTGGAAGGAGGGGAGAACACCATCCCTGCACTTGATCAAATCATACATTATGCTGCAAATTTTGATGTAAAGGAAGTGGTAATAGGCATGGCTCACAGGGGCCGTCTTAATGTGCTTACTAACATCATGGGCAAAACATACGAAGAAATATTCAGTGAGTTTGAGGGTACCACTGACCCTGACCTGACTATGGGTGATGGTGACGTAAAATATCACATGGGTTATTCCAGCCGAATTAAAACAGGGTCTAATAAGGACGTGTATGTAAAGCTTACACCGAACCCTTCACACCTTGAAGCAGTGGATCCAGTAGTACTAGGTTATACCAGGGGCCAGATAGATGACGAGTACCATGGAGACAGTAAAAAGGCTATGTCGATCCTTATACATGGAGATGCAGCAGTAGCAGGCCAGGGACTTGTTTATGAGATAATTCAGATGTCAGAACTTGATGGTTATACTACCGGCGGAACCATACATTTTGTAATAAACAACCAGGTAGGATTTACCACTGATTATGACGATGCCAGATCAAGTATTTACTGTACCGATGTGGCTAAAATTATAGATGCTCCGGTACTTCACATCAATGGGGATGATCCCGAGGCTGTAGTGTTTGCATCCAAGCTGGCTGTAGAATACAATCAAAAATTTGGCAAGGATATTTTCCTTGACTTGCTATGCTATAGAAGACATGGCCATAACGAAGCTGATGAGCCGAAGTTTACACAGCCAAAACTCTACAGTCTTATTGCCAAGCACCCTAACCCAAGAGAAATCTATGTAAAGACACTTATAGAACGTGGTGACATAGATGAAGAAAAAGCGAAAAAATTAGATAAAGAATTCAGAGACCTGCTTCAGGACAGACTGAATGAAGTGAAGCAAAAGCCACTGCCATACAAACCTCAAAAAGTGGAAGAGGAATGGCAACAATTACACAGGGCTAAACCTGAGGATTTTGACGAATCTCCTGACACTAGCATTGACCAGAAAGTAGTTGACAAGGTAGCAAAAGCTCTAACATCACTCCCTAAAGGCTTTAAACCTCTAAAGCAAATAGATAAGTTAATTAAAGACCGAAAAGTTAATTTCTTTGAGAAGCATGAACTAAACTGGGCTGATGCCGAATTGCTGGCTTACGGATCTCTATTAACCGAGCAGAAACTTGTAAGGATGTCGGGGCAGGATGTCAAAAGGGGTACATTCTCTCACAGGCACTCCTTCGTTTTCGATGCAAATACTAATGAACCCTATTGCAATCTTAATCATATTGAGGAAGGCCAGCAGAAATTTCAAATCTATAACTCCTTACTTTCTGAGTTTGGTGTTTTAGGTTTCGAATATGGCTATGCCATGGCCACACCAAACGCGTTAGTTCTCTGGGAAGCACAATTTGGAGATTTTGCAAACGGAGCTCAGGTAATGATAGACCAGTTCATCACAAGTGCTGAATCCAAATGGCAGCGCATGAATGGCCTTGTCATGTTGCTTCCTCACGGTTATGAAGGGCAGGGACCAGAGCACTCTAATGCCAGACCGGAGAGATTTTTACAGCTTGCTGCTGAGGAAAATATGATTGCTGCTAATTGTACTACTCCGGCAAACATATTCCATTTGCTTAGAAGACAAGTAACCTGGAATTTCAGAAAACCTTGCGTAGTATTCTCTCCGAAATCACTATTGAGACACCCGAAGGTAGTATCTCCAATAACGGATTTCACCCATGGCAAATTTCAGGAAGTAATTGATGACAGTTATGTAACTAAAAAATCGGTTAAGCGAGTACTTCTTTGCAGTGGTAAAGTTTACTATGATCTGCTGGAAGAGCAGGAAAAGGAAAAAATTAAGGACATTGCCATTGTCAGAATTGAGCAGCTATATCCTTTCCCTAAAAAGCAGTTGGAGAAAGTGCTGAAGCAATACAAAAACGCGGATCTATACTGGGTACAGGAAGAACCTTCTAACATGGGCTACTGGTGGTTTATCATGCGTTTCATGGAGGGCACTAAGCTGGAGTTAATCTCCAGAAAGGCCAGCGCCTCTCCGGCAACAGGTTATGCCAAAGTACATAAAATAGAGCAAGCTCGTATAATAGAAAAAGCATTTGACAAGTAATAACACATTAAAAAATATATTCCGATGAGTTTAGAAATCAAAATTCCTGAAGTAGGTGAATCAATCACCGAAGTAGTTATCGGCTCGTGGTTAAAAAGCGACGGAGACTATGTAGAACAGGACGAAATCATTGCTGAAATTGAAACTGACAAAGCTACTCAGGAATTTCCCGCAGAAGCTTCGGGCGTGTTACGCATCAAAGCCAACGAAGGAGATACAGTTGCTGTAGGCGCTGTAATAGCCGAGATCGATACCGATGCCAAAGCCGGCGGTAAAAGTGACAACTCTTCCAAAGAAAAAACTGCTGACTCCGGCTCTTCCAATGGATCCGGGGAAGCCAAGAAAACGGGAGAAATAAAAGAAATGCATGTTTCCGAGCTTGGAGAGTCAATCACTGAAGTTACACTCGCCTCATGGTTTAAAAAAGATGGTGACTTTGTTGAACTTGATGAAACTATTGCTGAAATCGAGTCTGATAAGGCAACATTCGAACTACCTGCCGAGGCCAACGGAATACTTCGCACAGTTGCTAACGAAGGAGATACTCTGGAGATAGGAGCCCTTCTATGCAAGATAGAAGTTATGGAAGGAAAGCCTTCCGGCACAACTTCTTCCACATCTCAGGAGAAAAAAGCTGAAAGTCAATCAGCGCCCGTATCCGATGAAAAAACTTATGCAACAGGCCACCCGTCTCCTGCTGCCGCTAAAATACTTGAAGAAAAGGGGATCAGCGCAAAAGATGTAAAAGGTACCGGAGTAGACGGACGTATCACAAAAGAAGATGCTGAAAAAGCTCAAAAGGCTACCCAACCAGCAGCAAAAGAAGCTTCTAAACCGGCCCAGACCAGCGCAAGTCCTTCAGGGGCAAGAGATGAACGCAGAGAAAAAATGACAAACCTGCGTAAAACTATCTCCAGACGACTGGTAGCTGTTAAAAATGAAACGGCAATGCTTACTACCTTTAACGAGGTAGACATGAAACCGGTGATGGATCTCCGTAAGAAGTACAAAGACCAGTTTAAGGAGAAATATGGTGTGGGTCTGGGTTTTATGTCATTCTTCACCAAGGCATGCTGCCAGGCTCTCAGAGAGTGGCCTGCGGTAAATGCTGCCATTGATGGCGAAGAAATAGTGTATCATGATTACTGTGATGTTTCTATCGCTGTTTCTACACCAAGAGGACTTGTGGTGCCTGTTATCAGAAATGCCGAATCAATGGACTTCCAGGGTATTGAAAGCGAAATCATCAGGCTTGCAGGCAAAGCTCGTGATGGTAAGCTAACTATTGATGAAATGAGCGGAGGTACTTTCACTATTACTAATGGAGGTGTATTCGGTTCAATGCTTTCAACCCCAATCATAAATGCTCCTCAATCGGCAATATTGGGAATGCACAACATTGTAGAAAGACCAGTGGTTATCAATGGTGAAGTACAGGTCAGACCTATCATGTATGTTGCGCTGTCATACGATCACCGTATTATTGACGGCCGAGAGTCGGTAAGCTTCTTGGTAAGGGTAAAAGAACTGCTTGAAGATCCGGCTCGCTTAATGTTGGGCGTATAAATAAAACTTTAGTTTAAAACATATTAACATGCAATACGACGTAACAGTAATTGGCTCAGGGCCAGGTGGATATGTTGCTGCTATCCGCTCTGCACAGCTTGGCTTCAAAACAGCCATTATTGAAAAGTATAACACCCTTGGGGGAACATGTCTGAATGTGGGGTGTATTCCATCCAAAGCATTGCTGGACTCCACAGAGCACTATCATAATGCTATTACGCATTTTGGAGAGCACGGTATTGAGATAAGCAAACCGAAGGTGAACTTAAAGCAAATGATTGACCGAAAGGCCAGTGTTGTAAAGCAAACCTGCGATGGCATCGATTTTTTGATGAAGAAAAATAAAATAGATGTTCACCATGGAGTTGGTTCGTTTGTAGACAAGAACACTATTAAAATTACTCCTGAAAAGGGTGATGCCAAGGAAATAAAAACTGACAAAGTAATCATTGCAACAGGTTCTAAGCCAGCAGACCTGCCCTTCGCTAAAATAGACAAAAAGCGGGTTATCAGTAGTACAGAAGCTTTGGAGTTAAAGGAAATACCCAAGCACCTGATCGTAATTGGCGGTGGAGTGATAGGCATGGAGCTTGGCTCTGTCTATGCGCGAATTGGCTCTAAGGTTACCGTAGTAGAGTACATGGACAGGATTATACCTACAATGGACGGAACGATGGGCAAAGAATTAACCCGGGCTACCAAAAAGTTAGGTATAGATTTTAAAGTGAGCCATAAGGTTACCTCTGTAGAAACCAAGGGTAAGGAAGTCCTGGTCAAGGCAGAAGATAAAAAGGGCAACACCGTTGAAATTAAAGGTGACTATTGTCTTGTGGCCATTGGCAGGAAGCCTTATACTATGGGCCTTGGGCTGGAGAACGTTGGCGTTAAAACTGACGACCGTGGCCGAATAGAGGTTGACAACCACCTAAAAACCAACATTGACAATATCTACGCTATAGGAGACGTGGTGAAAGGCGCAATGCTTGCTCATAAAGCAGAAGAAGAAGGTACCATGGTGGCCGAACAGTTCGCTGGCCAGAAACCTCATATTAACTATCGTCTGATACCAGGTGTGGTCTATACCTGGCCTGAGGTGGCAAGTGTAGGCTATACAGAGGAGGAACTTAAGGAAGAAGGAAGACCCTATAAAACAGGCTCGTTCCCTTTTAAAGCGCTGGGCAGAGCCCGAGCAAGTATGGATGTAGATGGTCAGGTAAAGGTTCTTGCTGATAAACAGACTGATGAGATTTTAGGCATTCATATCATAGGGGCAAGGGCAGCTGATATGATAGCAGCCGGAGTTACTGCCATGGAGTTTAGAGCCGCTACCGAAGATGTATCACGCATGTCGCACGCTCACCCTACCTATATGGAGGCAGTGAAGGAAGCTTGCCTTGCCGCAACAGCCAACAGACCAATTCACATTTAAATAAGATATGCCCGGAATACAGATTCCGGGCATTAACTTCTCCAGTCTATGTCCGTGACTTTAATACTCGTAATCATCACTGTACTTACCAGTCTTTATGCCTGGAATAATCAGGATATTCTAAGGAAATGGATTTTCAATCCGTATAGTGTAAATGAATACAAGCAATACTACCGCTTCATTACCTCTGGATTTATCCATAATGATTTTATTCACCTGCTCTTCAACATGCTCGTACTCTGGATGTTTGGTGAACAGGTTGAATATGTCTTTGCCGCTATCTACGGTACATTAGGAAAATTTATTTTTGTTGCACTTTACATTTTAGGTATTATCGTTTCAGATATTCCTACTTATCTCAAGCACAAGAATCATGCTTATTACAATGCTTTAGGTGCTTCAGGAGGGGTGGCTTCTGTATTGTTTAGCTTCATACTTTTTGCCCCTGCACAAAAGTTATATTTATATGGTCTCATTGGACTTCCTGGCATTGCCTGGGCTGCGTTATACATATTATATTCTGTTTACATGGGAAAAAGGGCCGGTGATAATATAAATCACGATGCCCATCTTTACGGAAGCTTATTTGGAGTTGTTTTTACGATATTAGTTTATCCTAAGATAATTCCTCATTTCATTGATCAGCTAAGTAATTTTAGTTTATTCTGAAAGTAGTAAGCATACCCTTTACTCTCTGTCTATCTGATCCACCATTCCGGCTTCTCCAATGAGGGAGTGCCATTGGGATATCCAAGGCAATCTTTACATGGATCAATCTCCCCCATAGCAGGAGGACCGTAAGGTTTGAGACACTCTTCAAGTAAGTGATTATTTACAGGGTAAGAAAGATCGTATATGTCAAAGTACCATCTCCTGGCCTGTTCGGACGCAATCCAGAAATATCCCACTACCTTTTTATTGCTCTCAACACTGGAAATATTTGTTTTTAAATTATAGGGAGGCTTATCAAAGAAGGCCCCTGATGTTGCCTGTTCCTGTAATTCGGAAAAAAAGTAATAATCCTCTTTGCTTAGCAAATATTGCCTGACCAGCAGAGAAAACCTTTCGAACAGTCTTTCATTTCCATGTGTTTCCATAAAAAAAAGGGAATTTGAGTACCCCCCAACATAATCTTCCTGTAACGTATAACTTGACAAATATGTGTTACTGCGTATCCAGCATGTTTTATTAACATAAGGCCTCAACGGTACAGTATACTCCCAAATAGGTTCCGTATGCCATTTGTAGTATCGGGGCTCATGGCCTTCGTTTTTCGGTATATCCACTTGTAAGGAAATACCTTCTACAGTTCTAACCTTTTTCTCACCGGCCACAATCTCATAAACTTCCTTCGATAACTCTTTAAAGGATATTTCTCCCATTTCCTGTTCTTCCACTTCTGGCAGGCCAAGCCACTCTGACTCAAAAGTGTCTCCGTCCGATATGGATATCAAAAGCTTATATTTTACACCGGGTCTTGCTGCAAAATCTTCATTTTGCAGGACATATTCACCCCCACTAACCTCATTGTATAACCACCCTTTTTCCTCATTGGAGACTAGCTGTACCGTTGCTCCGGTAACAGCTTCTCCTCTCTTATTTGTCACATCACTTGTATAGCTTAGCTTAACATTAAAGTAACGGCCATCACTCGGGTATGCCTTAGATTGATTATATGAGATGTCCGTAATAAACCCCTCAACAACTAGTGTGGGGGCATCATTCTTAATAACAAATTCATATGGCTCAATGCACCCAAAAACAATGGTAAAAAGCAATGCATAAAAAAACCTAGTACCCATATCTTATTAAATTACACTAAATGCGACTTTTATTTATCCCACCAAACAGGTGGCTCCTCACTTGGGTTTCCACTGCCATAAGCCATACAGTCCCAACATAAAGGTCCTTTATCAGTAAGAGGATTTAAACAATATTCTTCAATACTATTTTTAAGGGTATATGAAAGATCTCTCTGACTAAAGTACCACCGCGTAGCCCTTTCCTTAACTACAGCAAAGTACCCATTTACCCTAACACCGCCTTTCGCTTTTATATTAGATTGTAAATTATAAGGCAGAGCGTCACTTAGAGAAGAATTTGTTTGCTCTTGAATATCACTCATGAACTGGTAGTATCCCTTGTTAACGATAAACTGCTTCACTAAGAGCGAGAAATCCCAAAGAAAGCGTTCATTACCAACTGTCTCTATAAAAAAAAGCTTCTTATCATAACCTCCAACATTATCTTCATGCAGCACAAAACCGGATAAGTACACATCGCTGCTTATCCAGCATGTTTCATTTACCGGAGGGTGAAGGGGGGCTTTGAACATCCAAGTAGGTTCGAATTTCCAGAGATAGTAGATTGAATTTTGAGTTTTATTATCAGGTAGACCTATTTTAAGATCAATACCCTGCACTTCCCGGATAACTTCTTCCTGGCCTACATATTTGTATGCAAGTTCTTTGGTTTCTTCAAATGACACTCTTCCAACAGGTACTGGATTTATGCTCGGCATTGCCTCCCATTCGCTTTCATATTGTTCTCCGTTGGCAAGTTCTATAACCAACCGATATCTGCTGTCAGCCAAAGCTTTAAAACCATTATCCAGCAGTAAATACTTCCCTTCTTGCCTCTCTGAGTATACCCACGTTGACCCACCTTCGCGTTCAAGTGTGACAGTTGCTCCCGTCACTGCTGCACCTCTACGGTTAGTCACATCGCTGGTGTAGCTGAGCTTTACATAGAAATACCTGCCATCACTGGGATATTCTAGCGTCTCATCATATGAAGCATCAGAAATAAATCCTTCTACCACAAGTACAGGGGAGCCATCATTGATTACAAACTCGTATGGCTCAATGCATCCGCCAATAAGCAAGATCAATAAACAAGCTAATAACCTCCGGAACATCTCTTTAAAAAGTGAAGTTATATGATATCGAAGGAAATGCACTTCCCAAAACTGAAAGCTTACTGGCTTTACCATACCTGTCAAAAAAGATTGAATAGGCGTTATTCCTGCTGTACACATTGAATATAGATATTATCCATTCTCCCATAAATCTTTTGTTCTTCCTTGGCTTATCCTTTATGGTTAACGAAAGGTCCAGACGATGATAGTCCGGAATCCTATATTCATTTCTTTCCGAATAGTTCAGAACTGACAAATATGCATCATAGGAAAATTTAGACACCGGTATCGTAATTGGTCTGCCTGTACTATAGCTGAAGTTTGTTGAAAATGTCGTTCTCGCACTTAAACGATAATTGAATATCAGAGAAAGGTTATGCGGTTGATCGTAAGTAGCCGGGTAATAATCTCCCTGGTTAATCACTTTCGTCTCATGCAGGTCAGAATCAAACTTTCTTAAACTTCTGGAAAATGTATAAGCAACCCATCCATTAACTGTACCCTGATTCTTCTTCAATAAAAACTCTACACCATATGCCAATCCTTTACCTGAGGTAAGACCAGCCTCTAATGAAGGATTTAGTGTTATATCAGCACCCTCAATGTAATCTATAGAGTTGGATATCTCCTTATAAAAGCCCTCCACAGAAAGCTCATACACATTGTCCTTAAAATTCTTGAAAAGTCCTAACGAAAACTGATCACCCATTGCAGGCTTCAGATAAGGGCCACTGGCAACCCAATAATCCTGTGGAGTAGTGGAGGTAGTGTTGGAAATGAGATGGAGATATTGATAACCCCTATAATAACTGGCCTTAAGTGAAGCGCTCGGCGACAGCAAATATCTTAATGAAACCCTCGGTTCAAAACCTCCATAAGTATCAATAACTTCTCCATTGCTATATACCAATGTATCGCTAACCGTCGGATATCTTCCGTTAATGTTGGAGTAATCAAACTCATAAATTTCATCTCTACCCAATCTCATAAATTGGGAATACCTCAAACCTGCTGATAAGGAAAATTTATCTGATAATTTAATATTGGACTGTATATAAGCCGCTGTTTCCAGAGCCCTTTGATCATTCATGTCAGAGGCAATTGCATTATTTCCGTCTTCCAAAGGCTTAAGTTTTCCAGGCTCAATAACAACACCCTCACCTTCCAATCCAGCTTGTAGCTTTACTACATCACCTTTATTATAGTTTAATTCAGCTTTTAATCTAATGTTATTGATAGCATTATTATATGTAAAACCATCAATAGGGTCTGGGTTTTCAACCTTACTCAGATAATTACTGGTTGCCAAATTTAAAGAAGAGGATAGAGCCTGATTAAAAGTATGATCCCAGCGTATTGAAGCATTAGTAGTCTCCCAGCTAAATGTTGAGTCACTAGCCAACCTAAACCCATCGCTACTTCTGTATCCAGAAATGGTTATAAAATTGTTTTGATTTATTGTTTGAAAAATCTTGGCGGTTACATCATAGAACTCTGCCGAGCTATTCTGTAGTTGTATATCATCAGTAGCTTTTAATAACCAATTGCTATAAGAAATTCTGCCACCCAGTAAATATGAAGATTTACTTCTTACAATGGGTCCTTCAACAGTAAGTCTACTGGATACCAGACCGACACCACCTGATACCTTATGCTTACCAGCATCGCCATTCCTAAGCTTTACATCTAACACTGAAGACACCCTACTACCAAAATTAGCCGGTCCCCCACCTTTATAGAGTACGACATCACTAACCATATCCGGATTAAAAGCTGAAAAGAACCCAAACATATGAGCAGGATTGTATATAGTAGCCCCGTCTTGTAAAATTAGATTTTGTCCGGTTTCTCCACCTCTCACATTGAATCCTGACGATAACTCGCCCACCGTACTTACTCCTGGTAAAGTCGTCAAACTCTTAATAGGGTCAACTTCCCCTAAAAAAGTTGGCAAAGATTTAATAGTCTCTATGCCCAGTGCTTCTACACCAGTAAGTTCACTGGTAACATTCCTATCGATTCTTTCCGCGGTAATTGTTACTCCCTCCAACTCCTTGGACTCCGGAAAAATAGAAGATTCCACAAGCTGTTGATCACCATAAGGGCTAAATGCTATAATCAAAGTAGTAGTTTCGTAACCAACAAACCTAATATCCAATTTGTAGGTATCTGGCGATACATCAAAACTGAACTTACCATTAACATCGGTAAGAGCTCCCTTATTTATCGCAGGCAAATAAACCTGAGCACCAACTATCGGATCACTGCTCCCAGCGTCAGTAACAACACCCTCCAGCGTTACCTTGCCTTCCTTATTGCTTTTAATCGCAACATAATTATCCTTACGTTTTCCAAACTCCTCTCCAAGATCCTTGTCTACTATGAAAAGAATATTATCATGAGTTTTCACTACTTTGTACTGTATCAGATAGTATTCAAGATAATCTATGATTCTGGTTCTTTCCTGAATACCATTAACTGTTAAAGCCTGGATTTTCCTTTCGTCAAAAATAAAATCTACATTATGCTTCTTCTCAAGACTGAGTAAAAAATCTGAGAAAACCTTACCATTATCGGAGGGCTCGACAAAAACATCCTTAAGGTTCTGCGCCTGTAGCGAAAGCCCGCATAACCCCATTATTAAAACAAGAATTTTTCTTTTCACTGCGTCATGTCCAATTGATTGGCACAATAATAAAAAAAGCCATCCCAAAATCAGCTTTTGGAATGGCTTTTTATATGAATGGTAATATTTATTGGTTAATTCACAGTAAAACTATCCATAGCAAGAGTACTAATATTGCCTGCTGGATCACTTACTACCAGATAAACATCATAATCACCAGCGTCAAGAGATAAAGAAACTAAAGCAAAGTTATTAGCTTGAATCACCTCTACACCGGAGGCTATGCCTTTTTCAAAATCATCAAGACTCGTTGGTGCTGCAGCGCCATCAGGATAAATAGTGTACCAGCCTATGCCTGGAGACCCGAAAGTTCCATCTATTACAGCAAAATATAAGTCCACATATCCTGTATTGGGCTCAATAAGCCAATCCACTGTAGGGGCAGTATTATCTACAATTAATTTATACGACAGAAGTTCAGACGTATTACCAGCGAGGTCGGCAATGTTAGTAATTGCTACTTCAACCTGTCCATCTCCTCCTCCGTTTACGATATAATCGTAAGTATAAACCAATGGATCATCCGTAGCCTCCAAAGTATCAATAGCAGCAGTAACACTTCCATCAAATGAGATCAACAAAGAGCTATCCGTAGCGGGGTCTGCAGCCATAACCATTTCACTAAAAGTTACAGTAATGGTAACAACAGTACTATCATTTGCCAATAGTGTTGAGTAGTCAATGGTTGCAACAGGTGCTGTATTATCAACTCTATAAAGTTTCACAAATGCACTATCAATATTTACACCACCGTACGCGGGAGTCGATTTAATATCCTGAAACAGTGCTTCAGGAGTTCCACTTCCTGCACCCGCCGTATAAATTGCATAGTAAGAGTCCTCATCCATTTTTACCAATGGACCTAACGTACCTGACACGAAAGGATTACCCCCATTAAATTGAGTAGAGTCTGAAGTATTCATGGCAAAGCTTGGATCCGCAGCTAATGGAGCTGCAAACTTAAAGAACACTGTATCAGCCTCACCGCTTCTCAAAACTCCGGCGCCATTATATGATACAGTTACAGCAGGCTCAGTTTCAGCCACAGTAACCGAGAATGTGCCTGTATCAGTTCCGTTAGTTACTGTAATAACAGCATCACCAACTTCACCGAAATCTACAGTAATCGTATTACCTGTAGCGCTACCACTTATAGTAGCAGGACCAGAAACAGTCCAGGTATATGAATCTGGGCTAGTAAAATCTCCAATAGTATATTCATGGGTAGACTCAGGTCTAACCTCACTTGATCCTGCTATATTAAGCCTGAAAGGACCATTAAAAGTTGAGTCATCGTCACCACAGGCCGTAAAAAGTACGGCCGTGATGAGTGACAATATAAATATCGATATTCTATTCTTCATTATATTATTCTTTTTTAGAGTTCAGATTATAATACGTCCCAGAAGACTTTGGTAGAAACATCATCCCCACCTATAGCAGCACCAGCTTTAGCATACTCTTCGCCATTTAACTGAGCCTCTTCAAGAGGGTATGTAAACCTTAAAGGTATATCGCCAACGGTCATTCCCGGAGGTGCATTAAAACCGTCGAAATCTAACCTTCTCCAAGTAGTCCATCCTTCAAATCCCTGGTTGTAAAGAGCGAGCCACATCTGAACACCAATTTTTTGTCTCCAATCACCAGGAGCTGAAGCATAGGCAACATCAATTTGAGATATATAAGAAGAAGATCCCTCTGCTCCCCACTGATCAAAAGAAGCCATAATACCTGAATTATAATAGTCGGCTGCAGCACTAGAGCCACTACTAACATTATATCCGCCTCTTTCAGCAGCTTCAGCTTTCAAAAATTGAATCTCAGCATAGTTTAAAATGACGCCCTTCAACTCAGGAGTATGAAGTATGTCTCCCACCTGAGTAAACCCAGAATAATTATTAGCATCACCGTAAGTACCACCTTCAAATACCCCAGCACCAAGGTTTTCTCTGAAATAAACTTCCCTCCTAGGATCATTTAAAGTGTTCATTTTATCAACAATGGTGTTAGCAGCTACAAAATCTTGTCTTCCACTAAGTACCAAATCTTCATAGATCGGGCTGGTATTTGGAGAAGCACCATAATACGTCATAGCTGCATTATCATCGTTGCTGGTGAATACACCTGCAGATAAAGCCGCGTTAACAATGGTTACTGATGCCGACTTATCCACATCAGCAAGCCTCATACCCATTCTGAATTTCAGAGAATTAGCAAACTTAACCCAGTTGCTCATTTCACCTTCATACATAGGATCTTGCTCAGTAGGAAACCCTGCTGCACCAGCATCAATGGCTGCGGTTGCGGCATCCAGATTAGAAACAATGCTATTATAAATAGTTCTTGCATCATCATATGCCGGACTCAAATTGTCAGGGTCAAGAGCTTCAGTATAAGGTATATTCCCAAAAGCATCTACCATGACCGAATAAATATATCCCTGCATTATATCTATACAAGCAATTCTATTTTGCAGAACTGCTTCAGGCAGCCCTGTTACACCAGATTCGATCTGTTCCTGAATTAACCCCTTGGCATTTTTCAAATTGCTAAGCGACTCACGATATCCATTCCTCCAGAAGTTTCTTGGAATAGATCTACCAGTTAAGTTATACTGACTCTCATCAGGATAGGTGGTTTGCGCCCAGTACTGAGCATATAGGTTAAATGGATTGTTGTTAACACTGATGCTAACCATCATATCCACCGACTCGCGTAATGCTCTTGTAAACAAAGATGTAGGATCAACCTCAGCCGGATTTCTTTTGTCCGTGTTAAGATCCTCTAATCGATCATCACACCCTACAAAAAAGAGGGTAAGAAGTGATATATATAGTAATTTTCTCATATCTCAATAATTCTAAAGATTAAAATTCAACTTCTACCTTGAAGCCCATAGTACGTACGGTAGGGTAAGAGCCGGATAGATATCCTTGAGCAGCACCTACACCTAATCCTGACTCAGGGTCTGCGTATGGCACATTTTTATGAATAATCCATAGGTTTCTACCTACTAATGAAAGGTCTACTCTATTTGCAAATGACTCTGTAATGCTAGAAGGCAGACGGTAAGATAATGAAAGCTCTCTAAGTTTTACATAGGATGCATCGTAAATGGTAAGAGCACCTGGGTTACGGGTAGCATTTCCCCAATAGAAAGCTCCACTATAAGACGTAGCGTCAGCATAAGTTGTATTTGCTTCACCAGTTTCTGTTACTCCTGGATTCAATACACCACCTCCCTCAGAAACAGGACTTCTCAAAGGAACACCTCTGTCATTATTTCCTACTGTATTAGCAGTTAAACCGGTTCCCTGACCATAGTGCATATCAAGAGAGTAAACATCTCCACCTTTTTGAATATCAACAAGAAAGCCCAAGCTTAATCCTTTATACGAAACAGTATTATTAATACCCATTACCCAATCCGGATTAGGGTCACCAATAATCTGATCGGCGACAGCTTTATAATAACCACTTGAGTTTACTACTTTCTCTCCATTAAGGTATTCAAACCCTGTTCCTCTTAATACTCCGAAAGGTTCTCCTACCGTTGCGTTGGCAGATACACCACCCTGGAAGCTTTGGAATACATAATTATTAGCTCCTGCAAGCAATTCAATTACTTCACTTCTGTTTCTTGTATAGTTAATAGTTGTATTAAACTTTAGGTCATCAGTCCTAACAATGTCTCCACCAACAACTAATTCTATACCTCTGTTTTCAATGTCACCAGCGTTTACGTACTTTCTTGAATAACCAGTAGTTGATGAAATATCAATACCTAGTAACTGATCAAAAGTATTTCTCTTATAATAAGCAACATCTACATTAAGTCTGCGATCTAAACCTGTGAATTGCAAACCAAATTCAATCTCCTCAGTTTCTTCAGGCAAAAGGTCTTGGTTATTTTTAGTATATGGCAAACGAGTAAGAATGGCATTACCAAAATTATCTTCACGCAGGTAAACATCGTTCACTCTTAATGGTCTTGTATCGTTACCCACTGTACCATAGCTGGCACGCACTTTACCAAAATCCATCCAATCCAGATCGATCAACTCTGAAAACACAAAACCTAAACCAACAGAGTAATAGTTATACTGATTATTGTCTACTGGCAAGGCAGAAGAAATATCCGTTCTATAGTTAGCATCCAAGTACACGAAGTTTCTGTAGCCTACATTAGCATTGGCAAAGTATCCGTAAACTTCTTTCTCCCAAAGATACTCATAAGGAAATGGGTTTGTTGATACTGAATTGCTTAGGGAGTACAATCCTGGTACAGCTAATCCACCGCTGGTTGAAGCCTGACTGTAATCATAGTTTTCCTTTCTTAAGTTGAAGCCGATAAATCCTGCCAAAGAAACGTCATCAGTAAGTTGCTTATTTGCAGATAACATGGCGTTATAATTGTACTCAGCACTCTCAATGTTGGTTCTTTGATACCCGGAACTTTCATCTGTAAGGTTAACTCCAAAACCTGTAGCGATACTACCAACTGCTCTTCTTTCTTCCCTTACTTCAGTATAAGAGTCAATTGAAGCCGATACATTTGCACTTAACCAATCAGTGAACTGGTAGCTTAAACCGACTTTGGAGAGCGTACGATCTCTGTTATCTGAGTTGTAGTTCTCATATCTAGTCCAGTAAGGGTTATCCCAATAAATTGGTTGCAATGGGTTTGTGTAGTCTGCAGGGTTCCATGTATAGTTACGGTGTGTTTGATGATAAATATCTTCAAGCGCTTTAACATCAACGTTCACCTGCCACCACTGACGGAATTGCGTCATTAGGTTATCGCTATAACCAGTTGAGAAACGACCTACCACATCCTGAATGTTGTATTGGAACATTATATCAGCGGTTAGCTTATCAGTCAGCTTTGAAGATCCTGTAAAGTTAATAGTATGCTTAGTCATTTCACTATTAGGAAGGATGTCCTCCATATCCAAATTTGTGTAGCTCATACGGAAGGTAGTCTTTTCATTACCACCGGCAAATGCTATACTATTATTCCATGTAGTTTGTGTTTCAAAGAAATCAACCGGAGTATTTTCCGCCGCTACCCAAGGACGTTTTTGGCCAAAGTTTGGTGACTCAGGCACAAAAGAATCCCAATGATACACATTAAGGTTTGGATTAAACTGTCCTCCATAAGAACCATCTTCTGTAGTAGGTACAATGTAGTCAATTACACCATCGCCATCTATATCTTCCTCTTCGAAGTACCCATTATCTCCGTAATATTTACCGTAGCCAGCACCATACTGATCCTGATATTCGATAAATGTATCCTTATTGATCTTACCGATAGTGACACCACTAGTGAAAGTCACACCAATACCTTTTCTTTTGGTACCCTTCTTTGTTGTAATTAAGATTACTCCATTCTGTCCCCTTGAACCATACAAAGCTGTAGCTGCAGCACCTTTCAGCACTGACATTGAAGCAATATCTTCAGGATTGATGTCAGCAGCCGGGTTACCATAGTCATAACCATACCCACCTGCCTGCTGATTAGCAGAGTTATTAGTTTCGTTACTTACAGGAACACCATCAATTACGAATAAAGGCTGGTTGTTACTGAACGATGAGTTACCACGAATAGTGATGTTGGTAGAACCTCCCATAGTGTTGTTAGTTCTAACCTGTACACCGGCAACTTTTCCGGATAGTGAGTTAATAAAGTTAGATTCTTTTACTTTGCTAACAGCATCGGCCTCCAGAGTTTGCTGAGAGTAGCCTAAAGAAGCCTTCTCTCTCGAAACGTTAAGAGCCGTTACAACAACTTCACTAAGTTGTTTAACATCTGATGCCATTTGCACATCAATCACTGATCTGGAACCCACTTCAACTTCCTGAGTCTCCAAACCAACAAATGAAAAGATCAAAGTGCCTCCTTCGGAAGGAACACTAAGTTTGTAATTGCCATCTATATCGGTAACGGTACCGGTAGATGTCCCTTTTAAAATTACGTTCACTCCAGGAAGAGTAGAACCGTCATCCAATGACGTAACCTTCCCAGAAACAGTCCTGTCCTGACCCCATGTAATAAATGAGACCAAGAAGAAACTCATAAATAGTAATAGTTTCCTCATAATTAGTTGTTTTAAGGTTATTATTTAGAACAGAAATCCCCCCATCTGGGGTATGATCCGCCAAGATAAACCACAAACAACGAAAAACAAAATAATATTTCTACATAAATAGTGTAATAAGGCGAATATTGGGGCATTTTCAATAATTGGAACATTTAATATGTAAATACCACAAAATGAGGGATAAACGTGGCAGTAATTATTCTGATCGAAGGGGGTTTTTAACAATAAAAAAAGCACGAACGACTGTCCGTGCTTTCCATATCTTAGTGAGACAAGCCCTTTAGGCTTCCGCTTCTACCGAAACAAATGATCTGTTGTTTCGGCCTTTTTTGAAGGTAACGATGCCATCAGTCAGCGCAAAAAGGGTATGATCCTTACCAATCCCCACATTCTGACCGGGATGATGCTGAGTTCCTCTTTGTCTTACGATGATGTTTCCGGCAATTGCCTTCTGTCCACCAAAAATCTTAACGCCAAGTCGTTTACTTTCCGACTCTCTACCGTTTCTCGAACTACCTGCTCCTTTTTTATGTGCCATGGTGTTTTCTTATTTTGAAATGTTCTCGATTAAAACCTTAGTAAATTCTTGACGGTGACCGTTTCTTTTCTTGTAGCCTTTCCTTCTTTTCTTTTTGAAAACCACAACCTTGTCACCTTTAACATGTCCCAGGATCTTACCTGCTACTTTAGCACCTTTTAGTAATGGTGCACCTACTTCGACCGTTTTGTCATCACCAAACAACAGAACTTTGTCGAACTCAACGGAAGCGCCTTCTTCGCCGTCCATCTTTGGAGCGTATACGAATTGGTCTTTTGTTACTTTGAACTGCTTTCCGGCTATGTCAACTATTGCGTACATGTAACTTTGAATTTTTTGAAAAATGGATTGCAAAGATAATTCAATATTCTTAAATATCAAACCCTTTATCCAATTTCGAAAAACACTTAATATACATACTCCAGCAAACATGAAAATGTAGCTATATATTAAGGTGTCACAACATAAATTATATAGACCTACATTTCAGCAGCTTGGATTGCTTGCTTGCATCGCTTGACTTGCTTGAAATTTTGAGATATATTGCTAAAATATTATTGAGAAGAGTTTTCATGTAATGAAAATTAATGTTCCTGAAAAATATGCCGAATTATATCTGAAAGCTCTAAGTGAGAAAAAAAAATTGCTGGAAGCCAAAATAGAAGATTTCAAAAAAGAGATTGAAGAAATAGATAATCACATCAGCGCACTGACAAGTTTATCAATATTTCAGGATAATCCCTCCTATGCACCACCGCGATGGGAAGCAAAAGGCTACCAGGAAGAATGGCCATGGACAAAAAAAATATCTCACTATCAGGAAGTTACGTTGAAAATATTTACCTCTTCAGAGGTTGTAGACTACATTCTGCGAAAAGAGCCCAGGCTAACAAGAAGCAAGGTCCGCAGTTCTATCTCTGCCGCCCTTTCCAACAAACACAAATCTGGCACGTATATAAAATTTATAGACCCGATTACAAGTATTACCTATTACGGACCCTCTGCCTGGTTCATAAATGAACATGAACCAGAATTTAACCATGTGCCTGATGATTTAAAAGAGCGACTATTTGGGAAGTAATTTTCATGTAAGAAAAATATGCTTTTAACATTGCCTCCGGCATGCCTGTTCCGCTTGAGTCTGTGGAAAACTTTTTATTTTTTTTCGAACCCTCATTTTTGGCCAATACAGCATAAGTGATGATTAAAAATTGTATTATAAAAACCTGACAATCAGATGCTTAAAACCAAACTCTGTACTGCCTTGCTCACTCGGTCACCTGACTTTGATTTTACCGCTCATTTATTAATATTTGTATGGCCTAATGGCTGTTATCAAAGCCGAATAGATGCCCGTTAATTCCTTGTAATTTTTGGGCAAAAAATCAACTAAAATTAACATAATCAGGAAAACTTTTTTGAGTTTACCTGTTATCTCTTTAGGTCAGATGTTTTCAAATTTTAAAAATTGAGTGATAAGATGAGTGATAATGAAACTGGAGCTGTAGAGCCAATTCTTAAAGAAAATAAAAATCGCTTTGTACTGTTTCCCATAAAGCATGACGATATATGGGAGTTTTACAAGAAAGCCGAAGCGAGTTTCTGGACCGCAGAAGAGATTGACTTAAGTCAGGATATGAGAGACTGGAATAATTTGTCAGATGGAGAAAGACACTTTATTTCGCATGTTCTGGCTTTTTTTGCCGCCAGTGATGGTATTGTAAATGAAAACCTTGCGGAACATTTTGTTGCAGAGGTGCAATATACCGAAGCCAAGTTTTTCTATGGCTTTCAAATAGCTATAGAAAACATTCATTCCGAAACTTATTCGCTTCTGATTGACACTTACGTAAAAGATGCTGGTGAAAAGGACAAACTTTTCAATGCTATCGAGACTATGGATTGTGTTAAGAAAAAGGCTGACTGGGCTTTACGATGGATTGATGAAGGGAGTTTTCAGGAAAGGCTTGTTGCATTTGCTGCAGTTGAAGGAATCTTCTTTTCCGGAAGCTTCTGTTCTATCTTTTGGTTGAAAAAGCGAGGCCTGATGCCCGGATTAAGTTTTTCAAATGAACTTATATCACGAGATGAAGGCTTGCACTGCGACTTCGCCTGCTTGATTTATAATAATCATGTAGTAAACAAGTTACCTAAAGAAACGATTATCAATATTATCAAAGATGCTGTAAGTATTGAGAAAGAATTTGTCACTGATGCTCTGCCTGTAAGTCTGATAGGCATGAATGCTGACCTCATGTGCCAATACATTGAATTTGTTGCTGACCGATTATTGTTAGAGTTGGTAGGTGAAAAGGCATATGGAGCAACAAATCCTTTTGACTTTATGGAAATGATTTCCCTGCAGGGAAAAACTAACTTTTTCGAAAAGAGGGTTGGAGATTATCAAAAAGCTGGCGTAATGAAAGGAAATAAAGACGATGACGCTCCAAAATTCTCATTAGATGAAGATTTTTAATTTTTTTAAACTTATTCGTAACCCCAAAAACCCCATGAGATGCTAGTAATAAAAAGAGATGGAAGACGGGAGTCCGTGAAGTTCGACAAAGTAACGGCCCGCATTGAAAAATTATGCTATGGACTGGACCTCAACTACATTGAGCCGGTTGATATAGCAAAAAAGGTGATCAACGGTATTTATGATGGAGTAACAACAGTAGAGTTGGACAACCTGGCAGCAGAAACAGCAGCCTCATTGACAACTAAACATCCTGATTTTGCCTTACTGGCTGCCAGAATAGCAATTTCCAACCTTCATAAGGTTACAAGCAAGTCCTTTTCGAACACTATGAAAAGGCTCTACACTTATGTAGATCCTAAAACAGGAGAAAATGCACCGCTACTTTCTAAAGAAGCATATGGGGTTATCAAGAAACATGCGGCATTATTAGATTCATCGATCATTTATGATCGTGATTTTAGCTATGACTACTTTGGGTTTAAAACATTGGAGCGCTCTTACCTGATGAAAATCGATGGTAAGATTGTGGAAAGGCCACAGCACATGCTCATGAGGGTTGCTGTTGGTATCCACATGGATGATATAGAAGCCGCTATTGAAACTTACAACTTACTAAGCGAAAAGTGGTTTACCCATGCTACTCCTACTCTTTTTAATGCAGGTACTCCAAAACCTCAGCTCTCCTCTTGCTTCCTGTTGACTATGCAGGATGACAGTATTGACGGTATTTATGATACATTAAAACAGTGTGCCAAAATATCTCAATCAGCCGGAGGAATTGGTTTAAGTATTCATAATATAAGAGCAACAGGTTCATATATTAAAGGAACTGGTGGGGTTTCCAATGGTATTGTTCCTATGCTTAGAAACTTTGATATGACAGCTCGCTATGTTGATCAGGGTGGTGGAAAGAGAAAAGGTAGTTTTGCCATTTATCTTGAACCATGGCACGCCGATATATTTGATTTCCTTGACCTGAAGAAAAATCACGGCAAGGAAGAGCTTAGAGCAAGAGATCTTTTCTATGCTCTATGGATTTCAGATCTTTTCATGAAGAGAGTAGAAGACAATGACGTTTGGTCACTATTCTGCCCTAATGAAGCTCCCGGCCTTTCTGAGAGCTATGGTGATGATTTTGAAAAATTATACACAAAATACGAAAGAGAAGGTAAATACAGAAAGCAGGTAAAAGCACAAGACCTTTGGTTTGAAATACTTGAAGCTCAGATAGAAACAGGTACACCTTATATGTTGTACAAAGATGCTGCGAACAAGAAATCTAACCAGAAAAATCTGGGTACCATAAAGTCAAGTAACCTATGTACAGAAATCATGGAGTACACTGCTCCTGATGAGGTTGCGGTATGTAACCTGGCATCTATTGCCTTGCCAAAATTTGTTACTGAAGATGGTAAGTTCGACCACAAAAAGCTTTACGAGATTACAAAAGTGATCACCAGAAACCTCAATAAGGTGATTGATATCAACTATTACCCTGTTGAAGAGGCAAAAAAATCAAATCTCAGACATAGGCCAATAGGTATAGGTGTACAGGGACTAGCGGATACTTTCCTGATGTTGAAGATGCCGTTTGATTCTGATGAAGCCCGTGGTTTAAACAAGCATATTCACGAAACGATCTATTTTGCTGCAATGACAGCTTCAATGGAACTTGCAAAAGAGCATGGTCCATATGAAACCTTCAAAGGTTCACCCGTATCTAAAGGAATATTCCAGTTTGACATGTGGGGTGTAAGCCCTGATTCCGGAAGGTGGGATTGGGACAGCCTTAAAAAAGAGGTCAAGAAAAGTGGAGTAAGAAATTCATTGCTTCTGGCACCGATGCCTACTGCATCAACTTCTCAGATACTGGGAAACAATGAATGCTTTGAGCCATATACTTCAAATATCTATACCCGAAGAACTCTTTCAGGAGAATTCATCATTGTAAATAAGCACTTGATGAAAGATCTGATCGGCCTTGGTCTTTGGAATGATGGCATGAAAAACAGACTGATAGAAGCAAACGGTTCTATTCAAAATATACCTGAGATCCCTCAGCACATTAAAGACCTTTACAGGACAGTGTGGGAAATCTCACAAAAAGCAATTATCGATATGGCGGCTGACAGAGGTGCATACATCTGCCAGAGCCAGAGTATGAACGTACATATTCAGGATCCAAACTTTGGAAAACTTACTTCTATGCACTTCTATGCGTGGAAGAAAGGCTTGAAAACTGGTATGTATTATCTTAGATCAAAAGCTGCGGCTTCTGCGATTCAGTTCACGGTTGATAAGTCTGCCAAACAACAACCTGCTGCAAACCAACCTGTAGCAACGAATGAAGATCAAAAGCGCGCAGACATGGTCTGCTCACTTGATAATCCCGATGCATGCGAAGCATGTGGAAGTTAATTTTAATGTTAATGTCTAGTTGGTTTTAATTTGAAAGCCTGGCTGTGGTGGCCAGGCTTTTTTTATTATGTGACCTCTCTATCACGTCCGCTCACATTTTAACTTCACCTTTTATCTCCCTGATAAACCTCAGATAATTTAATTATCTTAACCACACCTGTTAATATCGTGAAGAAGAAATGTTTCGGAGTAAACTATTACTTAAAAATTTTACCTGGCTTTCTATTTCCCAGGGAGCCAACTTTCTAATCCCTCTGATTATATATCCCTACTTACTACGGATCATCGAGATTGAAGAGTTTGGACTTGTAGCATTTGCACAGGCAGTAGTAAGTTATTTTATCCATTTAGTTGATTATGGCTTTTCTATTTCAGCAGTACGCGAAGTATCCTTAAACAGGAATAATACGAATAAGATCTCCAAAATATTCAGCAAGCTATATTTCACAAAAATCACGCTGTTGCTGGCAAGTTTTTTGGCTTTTTACCTGTTAGTGATCTTCATTCCGGCATGGAGCAATTACTCACTGCTCTTTTTATCCAGTTTTTCAATTGTTATTGGGCAAATGCTTCTTCCAACCTGGTTTTTCCAAGGGATAGAAAGAATGAGTAGCGTAGCGCTGATGAATATTATTTCAAAAGCATTGTTCACTGTATTTATTATTTTATTCATCAATGGAAGTAATGATTTTATGTGGGTCAATTTCTATTTAGGAGCAAGCCAAGCCCTGGTAGGATTAATTGCAATATGGATAATTCTGGTTAAGTACGGGGTTAAGATCATTTACCCATCTTCTTCACTCATTATAGATCAGCTTAAGGTGAACAGGTCTATATTTTTGTCGATGTTTTCGACTTTTATAGCTGGCAATTCAAACTTGTTAATACTTGGTTTCATAGCCGACCCTATAAGTACGGGTTATTACGCCATTGTTGAAAAAATACTTTTGGCAATCCGCGCTCCTGCGGTATTGTTATACCAAACCATATTTCCAAAGGTATGCCTGCTAGCCGAAAAGTCTTTTGATCAACTTATCTCATTTCTCCAAATTATTGTCAGACTGAGCTTGATAGGCTTTATACCTATGTGGATAGTTGTTTACATCTTTACTGATGACATAGTACAATTATTCTCGGGAGAGTACCTGAAACAATCCTCACACTTGCTTAAGATCGTCAGCCTCATCCCATTACTGGCTGCATTAAGTATTCCAGCAACACAGACAATGCTGGCATATAACTTTAAAAGAAGCTATGCCAATATCACGATCGGGGGAGCCATTTTCAATATTACAATTAATATAATCCTAGTTTCAGCTTTCTCAGCTTACGGCAGTGCCTTTGCAGCCTTAACTACAGAGCTATTTATCACCTTTATGCTATTTCTAAACTTAAGGTTATTTCATAGGGAGCATTCAGTATTTGGCGTATTCGAACTAAGCAGGTAGCAAGATGACCACAGAAAAAAAACTTACTAATGACATACTGGCAACCATAGTCCTTTATAATACGTCCCTTGAGCAGTCACAGACATTCCAGTCACTTTCGAAGTCATTATTATATTCGTCAGACCATCTGGAAATTTTGGTTTACGATAATTCTCGTGATAAAATGTATACTGGGAAGAAATACAACTCATGGCATATCCACTATTACCACGATCCGGCAAACAGTGGTGTTAGCAAAGCATTTAATCATGGTGGAGCCCTAGCCAAAACACTCGGCAAAAAATGGCTGCTATTACTGGATCAGGATACACTTTTCCCTAGGGAGGCTATTAACATTTATGCTAATGCTCTAAAAGAAAATATGCCAGGTTTACTTGCTCCATATCTTTTTTTTAAACGAAAATTAATAAGCCCCTTTAGCATAAAATCGGGAAAGGGGAGAATAATAAATTATATACATCCCGGAAAATACTCTTTGGATCAAATTATGCCTGTCAATAGTGGGCTGCTTATAAATGTTGAGGATTTTTGGTCTTGTGGAGGCTATAATGAAAGCTTTCCTCTTGACTATAGCGACTTTGCTTTTATTGAAAGGTACAGAAAAATATGCCCTGATTTCAAAGTCATTAACCTCGAATGTGAACATCAATTTTCCGGTCTTGATCATGCAGGAGATAAACAATCTGCATTGAAGCGGTTTGAACATTTCTGCAACTCTACTTTAAGATATAAAAGAGAAGTAAGCCCTTATTTAAAAAGTAGTAAATTAATAATAAGAAGAGCCCTTAGGCTAAGTATCGCCTACAAATCAATAAGTTTTTTAAAAATAGCTATTATGACTATTAGCAAAAAATGAGATGAAAGCCCTGGGCATCATATTACTTCAAATTATACTTCTGGAGCTTATACTTGGCGGAGGTGGCAGGTTTACCGCCGTTGGACCAGTAAGCCTTAGAATGATCCTGTTTGGAATCGCTATAATATATACAGCTCACAGCTTATGGAAACAAGAAAAAATCAATAGTCAATACTCAGCCTTAGTTTTGGCCTTCATTATTGTTACCGTTATTTCTGTATTAATAGGTAATTCTGTTAAAGCAGATAGTAAGCTCATATTTCAAGATGTAAAACCCCTTTCTTATTTTCTAATCTTGCCATTTTTTGCCTTAACTATTCAGGACAAAAGTTTATTAATCAACATATCCAAGCTTTTTATTTATGGCTCTTTATTTCTAAGTATAGCTTATCTGATTACAATTATTCTTATGAATGGGGGAATTATCCCCTTTAAAAAATTCTATGCGCTTACTTCTCCAACAGAAGAGTTTTTTTACCGAGGCGAGCTGGCATTTTTCTATAAAGGATTTATTTTTTTAAGTATAGGCTTAATTTTCGTCTATTTTATAAAGCCCAAACACTGGGCAATAATGGCTGCCATTATCATTTGTGCTATTATACTCACCTTTACACGAGGTTTTATATTTGCCCTGCTCTTAACAGGATTTACATATCTTCTAATACATTCCGTGCCTTTAAAACTAAAATTGCCGTCGCTCTTGGTTTTGTTAATAGCCACAATAGTTTTAGTCTACTATGGTAATGACATATACTCCAATGTCAGCCGTGTAATATCAAAAACTGAGATAAGCTCCGGTTTTACCCGTCAGTTTGAACCTGATAAGCTTTTAGGTAATCGTGAATTTTCCGATAGTGAGAGAAAGAAACAATTAAATCAAGTATTAGAACGCACAACGATAGCCTCTGTATTCCTTGGCCACGGATTTGGTATTGGCGTACCCGTCCGTCCGGTACACATGGAGATCTCTTATTTGGAGATTTTTCACAAGCAAGGACTATTAGGCCTACTCTTTTGGGGTACTGTATTCTTGATGCTCACTAAAAAGTTTCAAGCTTCAAAGTTTAACCAATCTCCATATTCAAGCGCTTTTTACTTTGGCTCATTATTTATTTTTTTTCAATCCGCCACCAATCAATATTTCAATAACCCTATAGGTATGTCATTTATTTTGGTTGCCTTGGTATGCCTCGATCTAACTTCAAAAAACGATGGCTAAGATATCGGTTTGCCTGGCTACACATAATGGAGAAAAATACATTCGTGAACAAATAGACTCAATTCTTCCACAATTAGGTATCCATGATGAGATAATTGTTTCAGATGATGGGTCAGAAGACACAACCATTTCGATTTTACATGCGTACCGGGATAAACGTTTAAAATTAGTTGACTGCGCTTCGAAAAACAGCCCCATAAAAAATTTCGAGAATGCGCTTAACCATTGTACCGGTGAGATAATCTTTCTCTCAGATCAGGATGATCTATGGCTTGCCGGAAAAGTTAAAACTATGATACAGGCTCTGGAAAAATTTGATTTGGTGCTAAGTGACTGCTACGTTGTAAATGAGGAATTACAACCGATGCACTCTTCACTATTTGATATTAACAAAGCACGTCCAGGATTTTGGAAGAACTTGTGGAAAAACAGCTATACGGGCTGCTGTATGGCCTTCAATCGAAAAGTACTGAGCAAGGCTTTGCCCTTCCCTAAGGACATACCCATGCACGATCAGTGGATAGGGCTGGTTGCCGAGTTGTTTTTCAAGACTGGTATAGTTGATACAAAACTGAGCCTTTATAGGCGACACGATAATACCACAACACAAACAGGAGATAAAAGTAACTATAGTTTACTATCCAAAATAAAATTTCGATTAAAGCTATTGAAAAACCTAATCCACCTATACCCATGAACCTCACAGCTTCCATCGTTGTATATAAGAATGATCTGCACATTCTAGAAAACACAATTAATAGTTGCCTGAAAAGCTATCATGACATTCATCTCTATGTCATAGATAACTCACCGGAAGATCATGCCAGAGTGCTTTGCAAGGATCCCCGAATAAGTTACATCTTTAATGGTAGAAACTTGGGATTTGGAGCTGCCCATAATATTGCATTAAGAGAGGTGCTGCACACATCAACGTATCATATTGTCGTTAACCCTGATGTGTATTTTAATGAAGAAGTTATTCCGGAAATGCACAAATTCATGGAGACCAATCCCGATATAGGTTTATCCATGCCCAAGGTGCTTTATCCTAATGGAGCTCTTCAGCATTTATGTAAATTACTCCCTAAGCCACACAACTTGATCTACAGACGTTTTTTGAGTTTTTATAAAGCTTTTGAAAAATATGATCACCTGTATGAGATGCGATTTACGGGTTATGATCAGGTAATGGACGTCCCTTTTCTTTCAGGGTGCTTCATGTTTCTCAGAACAGCCTCTCTGAAAAACACTGGCCTGTTTGACGAAAAGATATTCCTTTACACAGAAGACATAGATTTAAGCAGAAGAATACATCGGTCCTACCGTACAGTATTTTTCCCAAAAGTGTCAATCTTCCACTATCACGAAAAAGGATCCTACAAAAAACTACACCTGTTATTATACAACATTCAAAGTGCAGTTAACTATTTCAATAAATGGGGTTGGTTTATTGATAAGGAACGAGATCAGATTAACAAAAAAATACTATTAAACTACCTGGCAAATGATCGGTTTTAAAAATATACACCGACAGCTTTTTGTAGTCTTTACGGTGCTTTCCGTTGTTACTCTGCCATTCTCTATAAAGTTGTGCAGTATATCCATTGCTCTACTTACAACCAATTGGCTTATTGAAGGAAACCTAAGATCAAAATGGAAAATAATAAAGCATAACAGGTTGATATGGGTACTTTCCGGATTCTATATTCTCCACGCCTTCGGCATGTTGATCACCGAAGATATGAGTAGTGGTCTTTATGACCTTGAAAAAAAACTCTCACTTTTTGTCCTACCTATTGTAATGGGTACTTCTGAAAGATTGTCAACCAAAGAAATGACAACTATTTTTTACACCTTTATCATAGCGTGTCTAATCGCTGTCATTGTAAGTCTGGTATTTATAATTCTCTCAGGACATAATATTACTGACCCGGAACACCTGAACTTTGATTTCGTAAATAAGGATAAATTCCGGGATTCTTTTTCTGGCCCTGCCGAAACATGGAACCTGCTCTCATATGTAGGCTTTGGCTCTTTTCTTGGCATTCACCCAACCTACTTCTCTTTATATATCGCCTTTGCTGTCATACTTTTTGTTTGGCGATTCAAAGATCTCTTTCAAAACTATGGATATGTTATTAAGATACTTTCCACTATTGTATTGCTGATACTACTAACGGCACTGATTTTCCTTTCATCCAGAATAGTCATTTTCTCCTTCTCTTCCTTATGTATTTTACTGTTGGGAAATTATTTCTTTCGCAAGCAGAAGTATTTGCGCGGAGCTTTGTATTCCTGTGCTTTTATTTCAATTATACTTTTATTGATTTATATTAACCCCGTAACCTATTTCAGGGTTATTCAAGAACCACTTAACACTGGTTTCAAATACCCTTCTACTGATCAGCATTGGAACTCCTGGAACTTAAGATTACTACAATGGAAGTCTTCCCTTAAGATTATAGAGAGTAACTGGTTGACAGGAGTTGGCCCCGGGGATTCACAGCAATACCTAAACCAAGAATATGATAAAATTGGACTTGGCATATTTCAATCCGACTTCAATGCCCATAATCAATATTTACAAACGACCTTAGACCTAGGTATCCTTGGGTTCTCGTTTCTGATATTGTCATTTTTTTACCCGGTAATAAAATCTGGGAATAATCAAAACACTTTATTCCTGTCATTTCTATTTCTTTTTGGCGTGTGTTGTCTTTCAGAGTCAATGCTAGAAGTACAAAAAGGTGTGGTGTTTTATAGTCTTTTTAATTCACTACTGATTTTTCATGTTTTGCCCCTTAAACCAGAAAAGTATGCCTGAACCTGCCCATACCTATAACCTGTCCATAGAAAGTCAGCTATCAGATGACTTGCTTAAAACTCTATTGTATTTTGATGTTTTCCAGTACCCTCTTACAAAAGATGAGTTACTGTTCTTTTGTCCTGCCGCTTGCGAAGATGCCCAGGTAGACCTGGCGCTGGTAGAACTTATTGACAAGGGAATGATATATAAGTTTGAGCGGTTTTATTCATTGCACAATGCACCTGCATTAGTAGAAAGAAGGCTTGCAGGCAATAATCTTGCGACACAAAGGATGAAAACTGCTAAACGAGTATCCCGGCTCATTTCATGGTTTCCTTTTGTACGGTCGGTGATGCTTTCGGGGTCTATTTCCAAAGGCTATATGGACAAAGGTAGTGATCTGGATTTCTTCATCGTCACGGCTCCGGGTAAACTTTGGATCACAAGAATGTTCCTTGTTCTTTTTAAAAGAATATTTCTTTTCAACTCTCATAAAAACTTCTGTGTCAATTACTTTATTGACACAGAGAACCTGGAAATTGAGGAACAAAATTTATTTACAGCAATTGAATCAGTAACATTAATTCCAACTTATGGAGAAAATTGTTACTATGAATTCTGGACTGCCAACCAATGGGTACAAAATTATTTTCCGAACTCAGCCCCAAGGGAAACAAATACAATAAGGAATGGTAACGCCCTGATCAAGTCTTTCTCTGAAAGACTATTCGACAACCGACTGGGAAATGCAATTGATCAATATTTCATGAACGTGACCTTGAAACGCTGGAAGCAGCTCTTCGAAAAGCGGTTTTCGAAGAGGGATTTTGAGGTAGCCTTTAAAACAAAAAAATATGCATCAAAGAACCACCCAAGGTTCTACCAGAAGAGTATACTGGATAAATATCAGGACAAGATTAGAGAGTTTGAAGAAAATTTTAATATAACCCTTAGCTCACCGCTAAAATGAAAAAAGTACTTTTTACCCATTCATTCTTTTATAAACTTGATTACAAGCAATGGAAGTTCAAGCAGCCGTACCCTCCATTAGGGACTCTCTTTGCGGCTTCATTGTTACGCGAGAATAATTATTCAGTTTCCTTATTTGACACTAATCTCAGAGATTCTCCCCATGAAATACTTGAGGCATTGGAAAGGGAAATGCCCGAGTACCTTGTCATTTATGATGACGGCTTTAATTATCTTACCAAAATGTGCCTTACCAATATGCGTGAGGCTGCCTTTGAGATGATAGAAATCGCCAAAGGATTTGGTTGTACCATTGTAGTTTCCAGCTCCGATGCCTCTGATCACTATGAAGAATACCTTGATCATGGCGCTGATTTTATAGTAATCGGTGAGGCTGAAATGACTTTACTGGAACTGCTCAACGAAATTCAGAAGCCTACACCACTTATAGAAACTGTAGTGGGCTTAGCTTTTCAAAATAATAGCCAAACACATTTAACCGGTAGCCGGCAGGTTCTACGTGAACTCGATATTTTGCCTTTACCGGCTTGGGATCTCGTAAATATTGACGAGTACCGGCAAATATGGATAGAGCATCACGGCTATTTTTCCTTGAACCTTGCCACTACAAGAGGGTGTCCTTATAAGTGCAACTGGTGTGCTAAACCAATTTACGGGAACAGGTATAATACCAGGTCTCCGGAAAGAGTAGTAGAGGAAGTTGAGCTTCTAATAACGAAGCACAAGCCTGACCATTTTTGGATATGTGATGACATATTTGGTTTAAAACCAGGATGGATCCAAAGTTTCCGGGACTTACTAAAAGAGAAAAACCTGCAAATCAAGTATAAGATCCAATCACGTGTTGACCTGCTACTTCAGGAAGACACTATTGATGCCCTCGCTGAATCTGGTCTCGAAACTGTTTGGGTAGGTGCAGAATCTGGCTCTCAGAAAATACTTGATGCTATGGATAAAGGCACAAAGGTTGAACAAATTGGTGAAGCCACAAAGTTATTGCAGCAAAACGGCATTAAAGTCGCATTTTTCCTGCAATTCGGATATTTGGGAGAGACCAAAGAAGATATAAAAAAAACAAAAGACATGGTACTTAACCTGATGCCTGATGAAATTGGCATTTCAGTTTCTTACCCGCTACCGGGCACCAAATTTTATGACAAAGTAAAACTGCAATTGCAAGACAAGGCTAACTGGACTGACTCCGATGACCTTGACACCATGTTTTCCAGTAGTCAGGATAGGGATTTTTACAGGAAACTACCACGCTATATTCACAAGTTATACAGAAAGAAGCGTGGAATTATGAAATTCAAAGAACTGCTGCGGCATCCCCTAAGGGTAAATTATAAAAATTTAAGGCCTGTTTTAGCTACCTTGTATTATATACCGTCCATTGTGATGGATAAACTCAGGTTACGAAAATATGATTCTTTCCGGGATGATAACTGCTTTTGACCATATTGCTGCCACTTATGATGATGACTTTACCCATGGCTCCATTGGAGCATTGCAGCGCCAGAAAGTATGGGATTACCTGGAGAAAGCCTTACCCGACAGGCCTTTATCAATCCTGGAGCTTAATTGTGGCACAGGAGAAGATGCCGTTCACCTGGCAGGACAAGGCCACAGTGTTTTGGCAACAGATCTGTCCGAAGAGATGATTTCAGTTGCCAGGGCTAAGGCTCAAAAAATGGGACTGACTCAACAGACTACCTTTATTCAGTGTAATATTAGCAGCATCGCACAGGCAGACTTTAATTCGAAATTTGACCTTATCTTCTCAAATTTTGGAGGACTCAATTGCGTAGATGCTATGAGTTTGCAAAACCTCAGCAAAGTTGCCGCGCGATTATTAAAACCAAATGGCAGGTTTATAGGGGTAATCATGCCGGCTTTTTGTGTTTGGGAAAGTATTTACTTCCTATCAAAGCTTCAAGTAAAAAAAGCTTTCCGAAGAACCAAAAGAGGCCCCTTGATGGCTCCCATTAATAAAGAGCAAGTTGAAACGTGGTATTACACTCCAACACGAATAGAAACTATGTTCCGAAGAGAGTTTAAACTTGTTGGATTGAGGCCGGTAGGTTTCTTTCTGCCGCCATCATACTTGGGAAATTTTTTCAGAAACAAACGGCGTCTGTTAAACAAGCTGGATTCAATGGAGGATAGAGTTAATGCTTTCTCCCATTTATCAAATTATTCAGATCATTATTTGATTGATCTGGAATTAACAAAAACCACTTCAGAATGAAAGTGCTGCTTACACATGGTTATTTCCTTAAAGAGGATGAAAAAGAGCAGGCCATTCTCAAGCCCTATCCTCCATTGGGCATCCTTTATATTTCTGCATTTCTCGAGCAGAGCGGTATAACGACTGAGGTTTTTGATTCAACATTTTCCGAAAAGCGTTTGCTAAAAGCCCATTTAATAAAGGAAAAGCCTAAATACCTGGCTATTTATGTTAACCTGATGACAAAGGTCAATGTGCTGGAGATCATTCGTTTTGTTAAAAACTCGGACGAGCTAAGCCACACTAAGGTTATTTTGGGCGGACCGGAAGTGACTTATAATACCGATGGTTTCCTGAATCACGGAGCTGATTTTTTGGTTATCGGAGAGGGGGAGGAAACCATGCTGGAACTGGTGACAAGCCTGGAGAACCAGCCGGAGCAAATTCCCATGATCGATGGGATCGCTTACAAGGATCAGGAGGGAAATAACCGTACGACCTCCAAGCGGACCAAAATAAAAGGTATAGACCAACTTCCCATGCCGAACAGGCAGGCTATTGACCTTCATAAATACCTCGATCTATGGAAAAATGCGCATGGATCAAATGCCATTTCCATTAGTACCATGCGCGGTTGTCCCTATACCTGCAAGTGGTGTAGCCGTGCGGTTTACGGGTTGAGTTACCGAAGACGATCCCCGGTAAAAGTTGTTGACGAACTTGAATGGATACAAAAGACCTATAATCCGGATACGCTTTGGTTTGTGGATGACGTTTTTACTGTCAGCCATAAATGGCTGGAAGAGTTCAATAGCACATTAAAAGAAAGAAATTTAAAGATCGCTTACGAGTGCATCACCCGTGCTGACAGGATGAATGAAGACGTGATCAGAATGATGAAGGAATCAGGGTGCTTTAGGGTTTGGATAGGTGCAGAAAGCGGCTCTCAAAAAGTCATCGATCTCATGGATCGCAGGGTGGATGTACAAAAGGTGCGTGAAATGATCATACTTGCCAGAAAGCATGGTATCGAAGCTGGTACATTTATCATGATCGGCTACCCCGGGGAAACCGAATCGGATATTGAAGAAACCATTCACCACCTAAAAAGCTCAAACCCTGACCATTTTACTATTACTGTTGCATACCCCATTAAGGGAACGGAGTTATACCAGGAAGTTGAGGCACTGCAAACAACAGAACTGGAATGGAGCACAAGCTCAGACAGAGATATAGATTTTGAAAGAACTTATTCCAGGGACTATTATGGCCACGCTTTGAGACGGGTCATCAGTGAAGTCCATTATTTCAAAAACAAGGAGTCCGGAAATATTACAGCCGCAGCAAAGTTCAAGATCAAATCGCTTTTATCCAAGGTTGGTATGAAATGGGAAAAAATGAAATATATAAACCATGCTTAATCTCTGGGTAAGTGTTAAAAAGACATATCATATTATCCCTGATTGCTTTAAGAAACAGGCAATATGGTCATTATTTTTAACACTTTTCAATGGCCTGCTTGACATCATCTCCCTAGCGGCGATCATACCTATAATCCTTATTTTCATTAATCCTGAACAAATTACAGGTCACTCCATACTAGCCTCCCTCTACGAGCAGCTTGATATTCATAGTGAATTCAACTTTCAAATAATTGCGCTGTCAGCTCTTGTCGCCTTGTTTCTGGTCAAGAATCTGGTGAGTGTCTGGGTGAACTATTACATTTCAAAATTGACTTTCGATATTTCAACGAACTTGTCCAGGAGATCACTACAGCATTTTTTTAGTCAAAACTACCTTGAGTTCACGAAGTCTAACTCCGCGATTGTGAGCAGAAAAATAAAAACCATTCCCCACGATTTCGCCAGCTATATGCTTACGCCACAGCTAAACCTTATCACTGAATCAATAGTTGCCGGTATCATAATAGCAGGCATTTGCTTGTACAATCCTGTTATCTGCATGCTTTTAATAGCAGTGATGTTACCCATACTTTTTACCTGGAAGTGGTTTAAAAACCAACATCTTCAACATATAGAAGAAGATTTCAGAAATACTTATCCGGTCAGCCTCAAATATTTACTACAAGGTGTAGATGGCTATATTGATGTCAAAATCTATCAAAAGGAAGATTTTTTCATTGAGAAATTCATAGGGCTGAAGCATCAGATGAACAGGAACTACGCCTACCTCAAAACCGCATCATTTCTTCCTGCCAAATTCCTTGAGGTTATTCTGGCCCTGAGTATTGCCCTTATATTTGGTTATTCATTGTTTTTTGAGCTAAGTGGCGGGCTTGTACCTCTTCTCAGCCTGTTTATTGCAGGCTTCTACAGACTTTACCCTTCTACTACAAAAATTATTAATGCACTAACAAACATTAAAGTCTACAACTATGTGCTGGAAGAATTAAACATCGATGAGCATGATGCTCCGGCAGACAAAAATGAAACTCTTAATTTTAATAACCACGTACAGTTACAAAAGGTAAGCTTCAAGTACCCGGGAAAAGAGCCTTTATTTGACAATTTGAGTCTTGAGTTTATGAGGGGGCAGTGTATTGGAATCAGTGGTGCATCGGGCTCCGGGAAAACTACTTTGATTAAATTACTTACAGGATTGATCACGCCGGATTCTGGCAGAATATATATTGACAATGAACAACTGACGGAAAATAATAAAACAGGATGGCTGGCACACATAGGCTACCTGCAACAACAGCCGGTGATTATTGATGCGACCCTGGAAGAAAATATTGCCTTTGGTGAACATGAAGTAAACACAATCAAATTGAATGATGTGATCCGTAAGGCAAACCTGGAAAGTTTCATTAACTCCTTACCTGACGGCTTAACAACACAACTGGGAGAAAACGGTGTACAGGTTTCAGGCGGCCAAAAACAGAGGATAGCACTTGCCCGGGCTTTATATAGGAATTCCGAGCTTTTTATTTTTGATGAGGTCTCCAATAACCTCGACAAAGCCAACTTACTTGAAGTGCGGACTTCTATAAAGCGGCTTCTGGCTTCAGGTAAAACGGTAGTGGTGATTGATCATGATCTTACTTTGCTTGAAATAGCTGATAAGATATGGAGAGTTACAGATGGACAGGTCCATGAAACCACTTTAAAAGCCGATGTTCTATGAATAGGAGTTTGATCAAAAAACCTGTCAATGCCAGCCGTCGTATGGTCTTTCGCATTGAAAAGTGGTTTTATAAGATCGGCCTGTTCAATACTCAACAGCTAACATTTCCTGACTTTTTATGTATTGGCTCTCAAAAGGCAGGCACTACCTGGCTTTATGAAAACCTGCGATGTCACCCGGAGTTATTTCTGCCCGACAGAAAAGAATTAAACTATTTTAGCAGCAAGTACCGGTTTTATGGATTGCCGTTAAGTGCATACAGCGACTATTTTAAAGCTGCACAGGGGGTTAAAGGTGAAGTCACCCCATGTGCTAATTTACCTCTAGGGCGAATACGGTTTATTAGAAACATAATCCCAGACCTGAAGCTGATACTCATCATCAGAAATCCCATTGATCGCATGTGGGCATCTGCCTTGATGTATTTGGTAAGGGCTCAGAAAAAGCATTTTGAAGACATAAAAGATGAAGAGTTTTTTAAACTCTTTAATAATAAGGACCTTTTCTCCAGAGGTGAGTATACCAAAATACTGAAAAACTGGAGAAGTGTTTTCCCAAAAGAGCAAATTCATATTTGCTTTTATCATGACCTCCTTAATGACCCTAAAGCATTTTTAAAAGAAATCTTTCTCTTTTTAAATATATCTGATCAGGTTGATTGGGACCGTTTTCCGGTGAGTGACACCTTCAATAAAAGCCCTGATCACGCTTTGCCTGCGCACATCAAAACGTATCTGGAAAATTTATATAAGCAAAGCCTTGAGGAATTTGAAGAAGAATTTCCTAAGGAGGTTGGATATTGGCATAGTGATTTTAACCGCAAGGGACGCTAAGTTTTATGCAAAGGGCACTAAGCAATTTGCATAGATACGGACTCCATTGGAGCGCATTTCAAACTAATTCTTCCGAGATAATTACAATTAATAATTTGTAATTTAAAATCTAAGGTTACATTAAGTCAATCGGAAGTATGCATAGCATCTAATTATTTCATAAAATTTTTTAATTATTATTTGCAATGGATACAAATCAGGTACTAGACCAGGGATTGACTCCAAGGGATGGAGCAGCCCAGGTGAAAATTAATTTAGCCAGCGCCGGACAAAGGATTGGAAATTATGTTATTGATACAATTGCTTATTATATTCTCTTAATTGTCTTTATTTTTATTTTGGGTTTTCTGGGCATACTAGACGATTCCCCAATCCTCATTTACCCACTTGCTTTTGGGATAATTTTTGGGTACTACATCATTATGGAAGCTACTTTTGGTAAAACCCTAGGCAAATTTGTTACAGGCACAAAAGTGGTAACTGAAAATGGAGAGAAGCCAAGTGCAGGTGCCATTGTAGGGCGTACTTTTTGCAGATTGATACCTTTCGAAGCATTCTCCCTTTTAGGCTCTCAGGCTATTGGATGGCATGATTCCATCCCTGGCACACGAGTTATCCGTGACAGGTAAATTGACAATACCGTGTCCTGTCCCCCGACAGGACACCCATTTGATGCCCGTTCTCTACATTAATACCACCTTAAAAGGGTGCACTTCCGCCTTCATCAAACCGTTTTTTACTGCAGGGTCATTACTCATCAATGCAGCTGCTTCTTCCTGGTTTTTGGCTTTAAAAACGACAATACCAAAATTATTCTTGTTGACCACATCATAGTCTGTACGACCTACAAAGAAAGCCTGCCCGGTATCATGAAGTTCCTTGAGGTAATTGAAGTGGCTGTTGGCAATCATAGTGACCTCATCAGTCCAGTTTGCTTCATCCTGATATTCAGGTAAGAGGGTCAATATATAAATGTAATCTTTCATCTCTTCATTGACATTTTCGCCATTATGTTGGCAAAGCCCTTCCAAACAGCCAGCGCACATTGCTGCTAAAAACAAGCATCTTATTATCACTGCCATAGGATTGTTGTTAAAAATGAACATATCAATTTAGCTTTTTTTGACAGGCCAAATCCACAGTCTTACTGATATATTTTCTAAGACCTAAATCTCCAATTCCAGCACCTTTTGTCCCTGACCAGCTGCCCTCCCATACGGATTGCAGTTACCTATTGCCTGTCTTAGCACTTGCTTTGTAGCATGCCTGAAATCCGGTTTATTTCTAAACAGTAACAAGTTGCCGAAAAGAGACCACACAAACCATAACCTGTGCCACCAGCTAAACCGGGGATATTTTCTTAAAAAGTAATCCAGCGCCACCAACCGGCGGTAGTATGTGGTAGCACTTTCCAGCCTGTTTTCCTGGCTTTGATGATGATAAGCTTTTGCAGCGCACACTACGTTAACAGCTTTCTTATCGGGAAACCCCATGGCAACGCCATAATTATCTCCTATCCCATGTGGGTCGAGCACCTCATCATAGGGAGAGTTAATGAGCCATTCCCTCTTTATAATGCTGGCACCAAGTCCATAGACCGATGTTCGGAAAACCGGAGGCTGAAAGTTGGTAATTAATGGCCAGCCAGCCCAGGACAACGAGTTTCCCCTGCCCTGGTAGTACCATTTGATAATCTTATAAAAAGGCTTCTGCCATATCCGCGTACTCATGCAACTGATATCGCCCCAGACTGACTGCTGGAATACAAATGCGAAAAGCAGCCTTCCAAAGCCAGATGGTGGATAGCTGTACTCCCAGCCATCACTACCTTTTTGCAGTACAAGGCCCGATGCAGCGCCTAATTTATCTTCTTCTAAATGTTTCATCAATATAGACACATAGTCTTCAGGGAGATTGATGTCGTCATCACATAAAAAAACATATGGGGAGCTGGCCTTCTGTACCCCTATATTACGCTGGATGCAAACCGAAGGTGTGGAATTCAGGTATTGGATGTTCAGTGAAGGAAATGCCTCTGCCAAGGCTTCCATTTTCATCCTCTTATCACTGGAATCCACCACAATTATTTCTTTCAGAGGGTAGGTCTGCTTTGACATATCTTCCAGAAGGCGCATCAGACTTTCAGACCTGTTTCTGGTAGGGATAACGACACTTAATTCAGACATCATAACGACACAGAGCTAACAGGTAATAGAAATTGAACATTCAGGCTTTCGGGTTCCCTAATCACCTCAGCCATTCCTTTAAGAATATACTTGCACTTACTGTTCAGGTAAACCGGGACAAAATCGTCATAACGGAGTACAGACGTTAATTTATCATTATAGCCAGTAGGATTTTTTTCACCTGTTATATCCGTATTGCCTCGTAACATCAACAACTATTTTATGTGGTTATTATAAATGTCCGCAAACCTGTTTACAGTAAAATGAATATCATGAGCTTTAGCCCATTCATAAGCCCTTTGCACTGTAGATTTCCAATATTTCTCATCGGCAGCAATTTGCAGCACCTTTTCTGCAAGGCCTTCAAAATCCCCCGGCGTGACAGAAACAGTCTCGTATTCAAGATCTGAGATCATACCGGTTTTCGTACCAGCGACCAGTACTTTGCACGCCGCAGCCTCCACAGTGACCACGCCCTGAGCTTCATAGAGAGATGTATGCATCATAGCATGTGCCCAGGCAAAATATGCAGGCAAATCTGTATTCTTTACCGGCCCAAGAAAGGTTACGCTATCCTCAAGATCCAATTCCGAACATAATTTTTGAATTTTTCCATTGAGATAATCTGCACCGGCAATTTTCAGGTGGCAATCCAGCTTGTCACGGATCAACCGAAACGCTCTGAGCAGAGTCTCCTGATCTTTAACCTCGGTGAGATTGGCAACATGCAGGAAATGAAACGGAGGGCTATAAACTTTATTTGTCGGAGTAAAAATACTGGTATCTACACCGGTAGGAGTCACCTGAATATCTTTCTTAAAACCGTACTTCCTGAGCACGCTTGCCTGGAAATTAGTAAGAACAGTTACCTGATCGGCTCTCTTTAGCGTACTTAAAAGCCACTTTTTTTTATTTGACTTCAGCAAATATCCGTAGGCAATAGCCCCTACTTCTGCCGTTTCCCCTCCCCTCAGGCTTACAACTGACGGACGCATCAAAAGCTTACCCAGAAGTACTGCCAACGTACCGGAAGCTCCTCCCCATATACCGTGAAAAAGATCATAGCGATCCTTTAAATGATCTCGCCAGATCATAAAACTTAAACGCAGCATCCTTGAAAGTGCTGATTGTTCCCGCGTTGCAGTGATGGCTTTTAGCCTGAAATTATCGGGTTTATAATCAGGGTTTACAGAAATCAGCGAATAAACCGTGACCTCAAAATGTGCTGATAATCCATTAATTAAATTGACCAAAGCTGGCAGGCCTTGATTGTAAAATCCATTACTCACACCGCCCGGAACAATTATGGCTATCTTTTTCCTACGCATACTGTAGTAATTTCTTGGCCTCATCCAGAACTATTTCCGGGGTATATCTTGTGAGACACCGTACATCTCCAAACTTGCACTCCGCAGCCATACACCCTCCACATTCCATATCTGCGGAACTCAAGCATATGGAGTGCTCTCCCAAAGGCCTTGACCGGTCACTAATTGACACACTATACAAAGCAATTGTAGGCCTGCCTGATACCCACGCCATATGCATGAGACCAGAATCTTCGGATACGATCAAAGACACATACTGCAAAATGGCAAAGGCGGTGGCCGGAGAGGTCTTCCCCACTAAATTAATCAGGTTTTCCCCTAACTGTTCCTGCAAGTAGTCAGCCTTTTCCCTTATTCTATCAATGCCTAAAATAAGAAATTGCGCGTCGGGATATTTTTTTAAAAGTAATCGGCCAAACTCAGCATAGTAATCTATCGGCCAGTTTTTTGAGGGTGTAAAACCTGCGGGGTTCAGCGCTATAAGTTTTCTCCCTTCGTACCAACCGGCATCCTTTAGAAGGGCAATACCCTTAGACGGATCGGTTATATGAATATTAAAATCCGGAGAAAAATCCCCCAGGCCTATATTTCTTATTGTATTCTCAGTTCTTACACCGGCCGGATTGTACGAATGCTTGTCAAATTCACTCCAGGAGGCAGGTGAAAGTAACTTCCGTATTATCTTACTTATTCTATTATTTTGAAGGTCTACTACAATGTCGTATTGCTGACTTCGCAGTTTAAGCGCCAATAGTAAAGCATAAACAGCCTGTTTTCTGGTGTTTCTTCCCCCCTTCAAAGTATAAACATTAGAAAACAATTCTATTGAATTTGGAATAGGGTCTGTTTCCTCACGAGTCACAAAATCTATTTGTGTATGAGGCAGGCATTTTTTCAACCCTTGAATGTAAGGAAAGGTGATTACCATATCACCCATAGCCTGTAGTCGAATGAAAAGCACCTTTTTTGGAGCTTCCCCGGACAACCATGGACGATATTGTGCCTTTTCATTCATCATTTAAAATTAAATAAAAGATTAGCGGAAGCAACTTACTGAAGCACCTCTAATTCAATCTGGTAAAATCTCAGCGACTACTCCTGTACGGAAAAAAAATGTAAAGGGTTTACTGACCGCAATCGAGTGCGGAGAAATTTTCTCATTTATTTATTTGACTAATAAATATTTCATTCTACTTTTACCCCAACAACACGAATTTAATCGTAGTGCAAAAGACAAATAACATATATTCTTTGGCTTCTGGCAATCCCGCCCCAGGATTGATCGGCACTACTATTATTACCATTACCACAACCCCGTAGGGGGTTTATACTTACATACCACCGTAAGGGGCTGGGCTCCGATTTTTCTTAAAAGTTAATTATCAAATTTTCAACGCCATAAATTAGTTATTTATGCAAGTCTTAAAATTTGGAGGCACTTCTGTAGCTTCCGCTAAAAACATCGCATTAGTAAAGAATGTAATCTTCGAAAAATCTTCTTCCAACCAGATCATTGCAGTCGTATCTGCTTTGGGAGGCATTACCACACAATTAGTCAACTGTAGTGCGATGGCTGCCACGGGCAATGCTGAGTACTTAAAAGAACTCGCCCAGGTAGAGCAAAAGCATATTAAAACTGTTCAAGAGCTCATCCCATTGAAAAAGCAGAGCAAAACAATGGGGAAGGTAAAGGTATTGCTCAACGAGCTGGAGGATATCTGCAGAGGCGTGTTTCTTATCCATGAACTCACGACCAAAACAAGCGATAAGATCCTCAGCTTTGGAGAAAGGCTGTCATCTACCATTATAGCCGATTACTTCAATGACATGGAGCACAACACTTTTTTGGCTGATCCGCGGGATTTTATCGTTACCGACAGCAACTATAGCCGAGCGGAAGTGAACTTTGAAAAGACTAATACCAAAATCGCATCTTACTTCAAAAACGTAAAGGAAAAACTGATCGTCTGCCCAGGTTTTATTGCAGCATCAGAAGATGGCGAAATCACTACACTGGGACGTGGTGGTTCAGACTATACTGCAGCCATAATTGCTGCAGCCCTGAACTCTCCTGAATTAGAAATATGGACTGACGTGAGCGGCATGATGACTGCAGACCCACGACTGGTTTCTTCAGCCTATGCCATTGAGGAAATTTCCTACGAAGAAGCCATGGAGCTGTCACATTTTGGGGCAAAGGTGATATACCCTCCTACCATCCAGCCGGTACTGGAAAAGAATATCCCAATACACATAAAAAATACATTTAAAAAAGATGATGTGGGCACCGTCATTAAGCAGGCATCAGCTACCAATGGCAGCCTGATCAAGGGACTGTCTTCTATACAGAATATTGCCCTATTTAACCTATCTGGCAGCGGCATGGTAGGCATACCCAATTTTTCTCACCGCTTGTTCAGGGCCTTGTCTACCGCAAAGGTAAATGTGGTCATGATCACCCAGGCTTCATCTGAGCATACCATATGCGTGGGGATAGATGCCGGGGACGCAAAGAAGTCACAAGCGGCCATTGAAAATGAATTTACTTATGAACTGTCAACCCACAAGATAAACCCGGTGCAGATAGAAAAAGACCTGGCCATAATAGCCCTGGTAGGTTCTAACATGAAGGAAAAAGTGGGCGTGAGCGGTACTATGTTCAGCGTATTGGGACAAAATGGCATTAATATCAAAGCCATAGCACAAGGCTCTTCAGAAAAAAATATTTCGGTCGTAATCTATGAGCGGGAAGTAAAAAAGGCCCTGAACAGCTTACACGAGAGTTTCTTTCTATCTGAAAAAAGACGTATCAACCTTTTCATGATAGGAGTTGGAAATGTTGGAGCCGCCCTTATAGAGCAGTTGCGTAAGCAAAAGCAGTACCTCAGCCAGCACCATCACATTGACCTGAGAATAGTGGCTATGGCCAATAGCAAAAAAATGCTATTTCAGGAAGGAGGCATCAACTTCAAAAACTGGAAAGAAAGTCTGATGGAAGATGGCGAAGCTATGAAAGTCGAAGACTTCCTCCAACAAATGGAGACGCTAAACCTGCGTAACAGTATTTTTATTGACAATACGGCCAACGCCGATATTGCAGGTCTTTATAAAAGGGTACTTAAAAAGAGTATTTCAGTAGTTACTCCCAATAAAATTGCCTGCACAAATTCCTATCAGGATTATCTGGAGCTTAAAAAGACGGCATTGCTGTACAAGGCCAAATTCCTCTTTGAAACAAATGTAGGGGCAGGCCTTCCGGTAATCAACACACTTAACGACTTGATCAAAAGTGGTGATGAGGTTCTAAAAATAGAAGCGGTACTGTCAGGAAGCCTGAATTTTATATTCAACAATTTCAACAAAGAGGCAAAGTTTGCCGACATAGTAAGGCAAGCCCAAACTGAGGGGTATACAGAACCTGACCCGCGCATTGACCTTAGTGGGGTAGATGTAAAACGAAAGATATTGATCCTGATCCGTGAAAGCGGTCTGGATATGGAAATAGATGATATTCCTGCACAGGCTTTCATCCCTGAAGACTGCATGAATGCACCGTCTATCGATAAGTTTTTTGAAAAACTGGAAGAGCACGAAGAAGTATTTCAGCAATTGGTAAAAAAGGCAGAGAAAGAAGGTAAGAAGATAAAATACGTGGCCTCTTACAACAAAGGAAAGGCTGAAACAGGTTTACGTTTTGTAGAAAAATCGCACCCGTTTTATAACCTGGAAGGGAAGGACAACATTGTACTTTTCACTACCAAACGATACCCGGAACAGCCGCTGGTCATCAAAGGTGCCGGTGCCGGTGCAGAAGTAACTGCCTCAGGGATATTTGCTGATATAATGAGAATCGCTAATGCCAATTAATGTTTATGCCATGGAAAAGAAAATAAAGGTATTTGCTCCGGCCACTGTTGCCAATGTTGGACCCGGATTCGATATTTTCGGTCTGGCACTGGAGGGTATCGGAGACGAACTGGAAGTAACCTTAAGAGATGACAGTGCCATTAAAATTCACCCGATAGAAGGTTATGAAAACCTGCCCACTGACCCTGACCTGAATGTAGCCGGGGTAGCCATTCAGGCGCTGCTTAAAGAATTAGATTCTCAACAAGGGTTCGAGATCGTGATCAGGAAACGCGTGATGCCTGGCAGTGGCCTGGGCTCCAGTGCCTCAAGCTCAGCCGCAGCAGCCTACGCCGCCAATGAGCTATTGGGTAGCCCTTTCAGCAAAAAAGAGCTCGTACGTTTTGCCATGGAAGGTGAAAGGGCCACCTCAGGCAAAGCCCATGCAGACAATGTAACACCTTCATTGCTTGGTGGCTTTACGCTTGTCCGCAGTTATGGGCCACTGGATGTAGTCAGCATTCCTTACCCTAAAGAGCTGCATATCGCAGTGGTCCACCCTCAAATTGAGGTGAAAACGGCCGACTCCAAGCGCATTCTGAAAAGGGAAGTATCTCTGGAAATGGCCATCAGCCAGTGGGGCAATGTAGCAGGGCTTGTGGCCGGACTGGCCAGTGGAAATTTTGACCTGATTGGAAGATCACTGGAAGACCATATTGTTGAACCCATCCGTTCCGTACTGATCCCCGGATACGCAGGGGCCAAGCATCAGGCCATTGCTTCAGGGGCATTAGGTTGCAATATTTCAGGCTCAGGCCCGTCTATCTTTGCACTCACCGAAGGCAAGGCTACGGCTGAGAAAGTGGCCCGGGCTTTTGATGAATATTATACTGACCTGGGCATTGATCATAAAGTCTATGTTTCAGGTATCAATGCCGAAGGAGCCAAAACGATCAATAAACTGGCCGAAAAGGTTTAAACATAATTTTAAAGCTATGAGATGTTAGCTCTCAATACCTGATACTAATATCTCAATACTAAAGATACACTAATGCAGTACTATAGCACTAATCATAAAACCCAACCCGTAAGCTTTAGAGAAGCTGTAATCAAAGGTTTACCCGATGATAATGGCCTGTTTATGCCTGAGCAAATCCCGGAGCTTCCCAAATCATTTTTCAATAGCCTGTCTACACTCAGCTTAGCCGAAATTGGATACAACGTTGCCGAGTCCTTTGTGGACGAAGATATACCCGGCACAGCTTTGTATGACCTTATAGAGGATACCATGGGCTTTGAAATTCCGGTCAATGAAGTAGAAAAAGACATTTATGCTCTGGAGCTCTTCCATGGGCCTACCCTGGCTTTTAAGGATGTCGGGGCCAGGTTCCTGGCCCGTTGCCTGAGCCATTTTTCAGGTAGCGAAGCTAAAAAGGTGACCGTTCTGGTAGCAACTTCCGGCGATACAGGTAGTGCTGTAGCCCATGGTTTTTTGGGAGTTGAAAATGTAGATGTAGTGATCCTCTACCCAAAAGGCAAAGTAAGCAAGCTGCAGGAACAACAACTCACCACTTTAGGGCAAAACATCACTGCCCTGGAAATTGACGGCACATTTGATGACTGCCAGCGCATGGTTAAGAGCGCCTTTTTGGATAAGGGGTTAAATGAAAAGATGCAACTTACTTCTGCAAACTCGATTAACATTGCCCGGTTAATTCCGCAGTCCTTCTACTACTTCTGGGCCAAGGCACAACTACCGGACAAAGACTTGGTGTTTTCGGTACCCAGCGGTAATTATGGAAATCTTACCGCAGGACTATTGGCCAAAAAAATGGGCCTGGATATCAAAGGTTTTGTAGCCTCATCCAATATCAATGATGTGGTGCCCAATTATCTGGCTTCAGGTAAGTTTAATCCTACCGCATCAAAGCAGACGATATCCAATGCCATGGATGTGGGCAACCCAAGCAACTTTTACCGGATGCTTGACCTTTACCAGGGCGATTGGAATAAAATAACAGAAGAAATAAAGGGCTTCAGTTTCACCGATGAGGAAACACGTGCAGCCATGAAAGAGGTCTATAAAAACACGGGCTATACGCTCGACCCTCATGGAGCAGTAGGTTATCTAGGCCTTAAAAACTACCTAAAAGATCATCAGGCAACAGGTATTTTTCTCGAAACTGCACATCCTGCAAAATTCAAAGATGTAGTGGATGAGGTTATTGGAAATGTTGATGTACCCGAAAGGCTGGCCCAGTATATGGATAAACAGAAAAAGAGTATTGAAATGGGGTGTGAGTTTGAGGAGTTGAAGGAGTTTTTGATGAAGAGGTAATGACACATGGTTTTAGTGATTGGATGACTTCGGGGTCATCTGATCACTAAAGACATCTATTCAATTCTTTTATAGATTACCGTTGATTCGGTTGGATCGACACTACCGCTAGAAAGACCAATGGTATTCTTATCTATAAACTGTACCCTAAATTCGACAGAAGAACTTAAACCATATAGTGAAAATAGCTCACGGCCAATTTTCTTTTCTGTTAAACGAAATTGATATTTAGAGCTTCTGGTTATTTCTGAAACCCAGACATCGTCAAGCTCAGAAAAAAGCTTAACATACTTATTTTCATTTAGTTTGGAGATCTTTCCTTTAAGCCTATTATTATCTTTGATAATCGTAATCCGTATCCCATCAAACATTTTACGTCCTTTTAGTTCCCAAACACCTACAAACTGATCTTCGGGGACATGATCATATTTTTCAGAGCAACTGAATGAGAAAATCAATAAACAAAATGCTAGCGCTATATACTTCATATTAATACTTTAGTCAGCAAAGTAAGAATAATGTGTTTAGCAAAAGAAATAAAATGGCTAAAATCAATATATCCGGATATGCTTCAATAGCCTTATGAGCTTTACTAATCCCGTAAGAATAGCCTTAGAATTAGATTGTTACAAAACTCTAACTTTAAAATAATTGAAGCTCTCTCAAGTTACCACTTTAAGCTCATTCCTGGATATTTATGAGCTTTAAACTAAGGTTTAGTGAGCTGTATTTTTTTTGATAAAGAGGTGATGACTGATCGTTTTAGTGATCGGATGACTTCGGAGTCATCCGATCACTAATTTATAAGTGTAATTACTTCGGCTGAATCTGAGCCACAAAAGTCTGTCTCATTATCTTACCATCCTGAACTACAAATGAGTCGGAACCCAGTGGTACGTTTAAGGCCGGGGTCTCGGCATGCCAGACAATATAGGCCACATCTTCCTCCACATGCTGGATGTCAATCTCGAAAACTGTACCATCCACCGGAAAGGCCGGAAGCAGGTTTTCATAGTATGCCTCTATCTCATTTAATCCAATAAATACTCCTTCCGGAGTCACCAGAATAGATGATTCAGTGTAATCATCCAAAATGCGGTCAACATCCCTTAATCCGAAACCAATCAAATGGTTTTCAAGAACTGCGGCTGTTATTTCCGGGTCCACCAGAGGGCCGCAGGGAGGTTCTCCATCCGGAGGCAGCGGATGGTCATCGTCGCAGGCGAAAAATACGCAACTCAACAGCGTAACCAGCAGTGTGTAAGCGAAGGTTTTCATAACATTTCAGGTTTTAGTGATCCTTACAAACTCCAAAATATTTTACTTCATCAAAAACCATAAAACCACAAAAAGGTACTTACATAATATAAGTGCCTTTTTGTGAACACTTTAGAACTACTCTATCACCAGGCGTTGGTCCTTTGGATATTTCACTTCATACTTCAAATCCACTTGCTTGTTGTCACCCGGCTCAAACTTAAGCTTCCAGCGAAGGGTACCTGTAACTTTGTTGTACTCCGCTTTAGATGACTCGAGCAAATCAACTGTTATCTCTTTATTAGTGGCTACCGGCACCTGATCTTCAATGGTGATATTGATTGGTTGTTGCTTTTTATTTCTGACCTTAATTTCAAAGCCAACCAATTCTTTTCGGTTACTTCCGATAAACTGGGCTGAGCTTAAGTCATTTACCTTTTCCCGTGTGATAACAATATTTTTATCACGACCCAGAGAAATATTTAGGGTGTCTTTTACATTGCGGGTATCCAGTACCGTCTTTCCTATAAACTTACCTTCAAAAAATAAATTGGCCTCTCCCGCAAGAAAATTGTAGCCATCCCAGTCCGTTACCTGGGCCTTAAGAAATGCATCCGTATCCAGCTTAGGCACAGCATAGTAATGGTAAGTAGCTGGCAGATCATAAGCCACCATATCTACGGTTTGGTTTCTTCCATCTGATTTGATTGTATAAGGGTCATCAACTGTAAATTCCAGTGTTGTTTGTTTGATAACAGCGGTTGCGGCTATCTCCTTTTTAACTTTTGGTTTGTATTCGTAAGATGAACGTGAACTATAGCCCGCCGCTCGACTACTTAGACCTGTAACTACAACTTCCGACAACTGTTGTGTATCCTCATACATAGCCACATCAATCACTGAGCGCTGCCCTATACCTATTTCCTGGCTTTCCATCCCAACAAAGGAATAAACTATGGCTTGGGCATCCTGCGTAAGTGGCAGTTGATAGTAACCGTCAATATCAGTAACAGTGCCTACGGAGGTGCCTTTGATGACCACATTCACACCGGGAAGCCCCATACCATCTTCACCAACTACCCTGCCCGAAACCTCATTACCTGCAACGGAATAGGTTCCTATTTGCCCTTGTCTTCCATAATCATTATATGCCACACGGTTGTTGAAGTTCAGGTACCAGGTGGAAAGGTTAGGCGCAACACTGCTCTGGCTTGGGTCTGCATTGCTAAATGTAAGTTTTACCCTGTCCCAATCTTCCCCGGTATTCTGGTGTACGTTAGCTTTGTACGTAACCTCAACGGGCTTAAGCACATTTTCAGCTCTGATATCATAAGAGGGCATCCAGCCTGCTTCCTGTACCAGGTAAGTCAGGATAAATTTAGATTTTAAAGTGGTTTTGGCCGATACCTTTACCAAAACTTCCCGGACCGGTTCTGGTCTTTTATTGCTAAGCTCCGTTAATTGAGCATTTACCTTGCCCTGCTCGTCCTGCAAGGTTTTTATTTTCCTCACCAACTCCAGCTCTTTCCCTTTTATCTCAGCCAGTCGTAAGCGGTAATATTCCGCAGCTTGTTTAAGTTCATCTATATTTACGCCATTATCCGTTCCGCCAATGGCCTTATTGCTGATCAGTAAAGATTCCTCCTCCTTATATACCTCCAGCCACACTTCGTGGTCAGCTATCTGCTCTTTCAGCTTATCCCTTTTAGCTTCCAGAGCTAAAATTTGTTCTGACTTCGTTCTTTCATCCAGGTAGTTGAGCCGGCCAGAAACCGCCAGCACTTTTAAACCACCATTAAATGCCTTTACCTGGATGCTTCTTTCCTGAATATTGACAGGAAGATTACCTATTACAAGGGTTGTATTTCCCGATGGTACCGTGACATCAAAGCTCCGGGTAACCTGCGCCCCTTGCAGGTAAACGGTAACTTCTGATATTTTGGACATCACCGGTTGCTCCTCACCCTGGGCAAGCAAGCATGAAGAAATGAATAGAAGGATTGCGGTACAGATAATTTTCATAATACTAAAGGTCAATGTGAAACATGTTTAGTATTATGATGCAATTATATTACCGATTCCATAAGGTACGCTATTTTTTAATCCATCAGCTTAGCACATCAAATATTCAGCATTATTTTTCCAGAGTGTCTAATGCGTCTATTACATCTCTCTGATTTTCCTGGTACCCGATATGGTAAGGTGGGGCTATGCGATCACCGCAATCCGTAAGTGAACAACGCTCGCAGGTAGTGTTCACCACTTTGGTTACGATATCCGGATCATCAATAAACTTGATCCTTTTGCGCAGGTTGTTGTCAATATATACGCCTATGGTGACACTCATACTTTCATTGGAATTGGAAACATTCGGAAAAGCAATAGTCAGGCAGAAATACTCATTGGGTGTCTCGTGGTATCGTGAGATTTGGGCACCGGCAATAACTGGTACTTCCTTTTTAAGGCGGTGCATACTTCTCAGCTCCTTGATCAGGCCAATGGAGATCCACCGCCTGCAATAGTGCTCATTCAGGCTGTTCGCATGCGGATTATGCGCCCTGGATAAATGAAGCTCCTTGGTCAGCTCGTAAGATGAAAAATCATCGGTACCAAGAAACCTGAGAAAGAACAGGTTTTTGATTCCAAAATATTTGGGTAAAATGTTGGTGAGTCGCTGCATCAACATCTCGGGTGTAGCATTGTATTTGGTGATGAATGACAGTAATTGATTACCATCCCACTTTTTATTTTTAGCAAACTCCCTTACATCTGTTACCACGGTATCCTCATCCATTAGTAAAGCCGCAGAAAAGTATGAAGCTTTATAATTATTGAGTAATGCTTCAAAGTTATAGCTTCTTTGCGGAGGTGTTTCCATCGGCCTCTCTTTTAGCTTTAGGTATTGAAAACCTATTTCACGACCAAGCAGAAAGCACTCCTGAGCATCCGTCAGCTCATTGTTGAGCAACAATCTTTTCCCCTTGCTTTTATAGTAAGAGCGCAAATGCCTCAAAGCACCGAATTCCGGCAACTCTTTACGATCAACGAATATGCCATAGTTTTCCATGAGCACATACTCAAGCTGCTCTTTTGTGACCGGTATGGTATTAATACTTTTATTGGCCTCTCGAAAATCTTTTACCGCCTTTTCAATTTCAGGAAAATAATTGTCATGCATCTCCTGGTATGAACGAAGTGCAGCATAGTAGAAATGCTCCTGGTTCATCTCATAGTTGCGGGAGATCAACGAAATGGAACTGATAAACGCATTGATTTTTTCCGGTGATACGGAAATAAGTTCTATAATCTTTTGGGCATCCAACCCGAATATGTGCAGAGGGAATTCTTTAAAAAAATCAGACTGCAACAAATTGATCACGGGCTGCAATCTTTTGGACACTTTTAAAGAGACGAGGTTGTCGTAAGACTCACCCAAAGCCTCCGCCAATTGCATGATCTTATCCCCTTTCGGATATTTTTTCCCCTTCTCTATCTCACTTAAATAAGAAATTGAAAGTCCTGTCTTCTGCGCTAGTTCCTGAAACGAAAGTCCCTTCTCAACGCGTAAATCGCGGATTTTAAGCCCAAAGATGTGTTTGAGCGAAAAGTTTTCATTGGCCATGATTCAAAGGTAATTAAAATTTGTGTAAAATTTCTTTTAGCGAAATTTCGCTATTAATGAAATTTTACTGATATTCGTATGACACAACGATTTAAACCCCTGTAATTATGATTGAAGAATTAACCACCAAAGCCTACAGCCCACCGGAAACCATGCACCTTAACGCAGGTTTTGAAGAGGCATACGCAGAGATCCTAACTCCGGAAGCATTGAAGTTTCTTTTCACTCTGCATGAAAAATTCAATGGACGCAGAAAGCTACTCTTACAAAAAAGGGTCGAGCGCCAAAAAGAAATCGACAATGGTGTCATGCCGGATTTTCTTGAATCAACCAAAGCCATCCGCGAAGGTGACTGGCAGGTTGCCAGACTTCCCAAAGACTTGCTGGATCGCCGTGTGGAAATCACCGGACCGGTGGAAAGGAAAATGATCATCAATGCGCTTAACTCAGGAGCAAAGGTATTCATGGCCGACTTTGAGGACAGCAATACGCCTTCATGGAAAAACAACATTGAAGGACAGATCAACCTTCGGGATGCAGTAAATCGTACTATTGAATACAAACACCCTAAAACGGGTAAAGCTTATACATTAAATAGCGAGGTGGCCACCTTGTTTGTAAGACCAAGGGGCTGGCACCTGGAAGACAAGCACATTACGATCAAAGGTGAGCCGATCAGCGGAAGCTTGATGGACTTTGGCTTGTACTTCTTTCACAATGCCAAAACCTTAATCAACAATGGCTCAGGTCCGTATTTCTATTTGCCAAAACTGGAAAGCCATTTGGAAGCCAGGTTGTGGAATGACGTTTTCGTTTATGCCCAGGATTATTTAGGCATCCCACAAAAAACCATTAAAGCCACTGTATTGATCGAAACGATACTGGCAAGCTTTGAGCTTCATGAAATCCTTTTTGAGTTGAAAGACCACTCTGCAGGACTCAATTGCGGAAGATGGGATTATATATTCTCATTCATTAAGAAATTTCGCAATAAAGCGGGTTTTGTTATGCCCGACCGCTCGCAGATCACCATGGGAGTGCCCTTTATGAAAGCCTATACACTTGCTGTAATCAAGGCCTGCCATAAACGATGCGTACATGCCATGGGTGGTATGGCTGCGCAAGTACCGATTAAGGAAGACCCGGAAGCCAATGAGGCCGCTCTTGACAAAGTACGAGCCGATAAAGTTAATGAAGTCAGAAATGGTCATGATGGCACATGGGTAGCACACCCGGGACTTGTTAAAGTGGCTGAAAACGCTTTCAACGAATATATGCCCACACTGAACCAGATACATGTAAAGCGCAATGATGTGATAATCACCGCTGAGCAGTTGCTGGAAGTGCCCAAGGGTACCATAACAGAAAATGGACTGAGGACTAATATTAATGTTGGCATCCTCTACATCGAAAGCTGGCTGAGGGGCAATGGCGCAGCAGCGCTCTACCACCTGATGGAAGATGCCGCTACGGCAGAGATCTCTCGCACCCAGATATGGCAATGGCTTAAAAACGGCGCCACACTGGATGATGGAAGGGTGATTACAGAAGACCTGTACGAGCAATTGAAAGCAGAAGAGCTTGAAAAGATCAAAGCCTACGTTGGCGAGGAAAACTATAAAAACGGAAGATTTGACCAGGCAATATCCATTTTTGACAAACTCGTAAAATCGGATGATTTCAAAGAATTTTTAACAATACCAGCATATCAATTAATCGACTAAACCCCTAAATTTTTAATGTTATGAATAACGCAGATCAAATAGAGAACCTATACAGCGACTGGATGTCGAACCCAAGATGGAAAGGTGTAACAAGGCCCTACATTCCTGAAGATGTATTGCGCTTAAGAGGTTCAGTAAATATAGAATATACGTTGGCGAGGCTGGGAGCAGAGAAGCTCTGGAAAAGGCTTACTACCCAGCCTTTTACCGCCGGTCTTGGAGCGCTGACGGGCAACCAGGCTGTACAGGAAGTTGCTGCCGGTCTTGAAGCCATTTACCTGAGCGGCTGGCAAGTGGCGGCTGATGCCAACCTGGCCGGTCAGATGTACCCGGATCAATCCCTTTACCCGGCGGATTCCGTGCCCAACGTGGTAAAAAGGATCAACAATGCCCTGATGAGGAGAGACCAGATCCAAAGCGTAACCGGCGAATCCGATATAGACTGGATGGTACCGATCATTGCAGATGCTGAGGCTGGTTTTGGAGGCAACCTCAATGCCTTTGAACTGATGAAAGCCATGATTGAAGCTGGTGCAGCAGGTGTTCACTTTGAAGATCAGCTTTCCTCAGCAAAAAAATGCGGACACCTTGGCGGTAAAGTACTGGTTCCTACTCAGGAAGCGATCAATAAACTGGTTGCCGCACGTTTGGCTGCCGATGTGATGGGTACACCTACATTACTCATAGCCCGAACCGATGCAGAGGCGGCCAATCTGATCACCTCTGATGTAGACGGCAGAGATCACAAGTTCCTGACCGGACAGAAAACCTCCGAAGGGTTCTTCCATGTTAAGAACGGACTGGAGCAAGGCATTGACCGCGCGTTGAGCTATGCACCTTATGCTGACCTGCTTTGGATGGAAACTTCCAATCCTGATCTGGGCATGGCAAGCGAATTTGCACAAGGCGTGAAGGAGAAGTACCCTGATCAAATGCTGGCTTATAACTGCTCTCCTTCATTTAACTGGGCAGCCAAACTAAGCGTGAAAGAGATGGAATCGTTCAGGGAAAACCTTGCAGAAATGGGTTATAAATTCCAGTTCATTACTCTGGCAGGTTTCCATGCCCTGAATACAGCGATGTTTGAGCTATCCAAGGCATACAAAGAAAGAGGTATGGCCGGTTACTCCGAGCTGCAGGAAAGAGAGTTTGCATTGCAACAGCACGGTTTCAATGCTGTAAAACACCAGGCCTTTGTTGGTACTCAGTATTTTGATACTGTTCAGAATATTGTGCAACAAGGCAACTCTTCCACCACTGCCATGAAAGGCAGCACCGAAGAGGACCAGTTTGAAACTGCAAAAAAAGCAAGTTAATACGTTAATAACCACAACCTAAACACAAAACCGCCTGACCGGGATACGGTCAGACGGTTTTTTCTACTCTCTGGTAGCCGTCTGGCCTTTTGGTCAGGCGGTTTTTAATTGGAATATATCTTACACGGCTTCCTTAGCAGCTCCTTCAATAATTTCCTCTACTACATCAGGATTAAGCAGTGTTGAAGTATCACCCATATTGCCTGTGTCACCCGTGGCAATTTTTCTTAATATTCTACGCATGATCTTACCGGATCGTGTTTTTGGTAATCCGGATACAATCTGAATCCTGTCCGGCTTGGCAATAGGGCCGATGATTTTGTTTACCGTTTCCCTTATTTCGTTTTTCAGATTTTCTTCCGACCTGCCTTCCATATCGCAGATCACATAAGCGTAAATGCCCTGTCCTTTTATATCATGAGGATAACCTACAACGGCCGATTCCACAACTTTAGGATGTTCATTAATAGCATTTTCAACTTCAGCCGTACCCATTCTGTGCCCTGAGACATTGATGACATCATCTACACGGCCCAGTATTCGGTAATAGCCATCTTCATCTCGTTTTACACCATCACCTGTAAAATAGTAGCCTTTGAAGCTGGAAAAATAAGTTTGCCTGCATCGCTCATGGTCTCCGTAAGTGGTCCGTAAAATAGACGGCCATGGGAATTTGATGCATAAGTTCCCTTCAACACTATTTCCTTTTAGCTCTTTGCCTTCATTATCGAGAATAGCCAGTTGCACCCCGGGAAGCGGCAAGGTAGCATACGAAGGTTTTGTTGGAGTAACTCCCGCAATGGGCGATACCATAATACCTCCGGTTTCTGTTTGCCACCAGGTATCTACTATCGGGCACCTGCCTTTACCAACGTGGTCGTGGTACCAGTGCCAGGCCTCTTCATTGATAGGCTCACCAACGGACCCGATCACTTTTAATGAATCCAGCTTGTAAGGTTCCAACGGCTCCGTTCCAAATACCTGTAATGCCCTGATGGCTGTTGGGGCCGTGTAAAACTGGTTTACCTGGTGCTTATCACAAATGGCCCAGAACCTTCCGGGATTAGGGTAAGTAGGCACCCCTTCAAACATCAAAGTAGTAGCCCCCGCCAATAGCGGCCCGTATACGATATAGGAGTGTCCTGTTATCCAGCCAATATCGGCAGTACACCAATAGACATCTCCTGAATTATATTGAAATACATTTTGAAAAGAATAAGTGGTGTACACCATATAGCCTCCACAGGTATGCACCACTCCTTTAGGTTTTCCGGTAGACCCCGAGGTATATAGGATGAACAGCATGTCTTCTGAGTCCATTACCTCCGCTTTATTCTCCTTTGACACGCCCTCAATGGCATCGCTCCACCAGATGTCCCGACCATCTTTCATGGTCACTTCCTGTCCGGTGCGCTTCAATACGATTACCTTTTCAATCGAACTCGTATTTTCAAGGGCTTCGTCCACTACGTTTTTGACCGCAATTTTCTTTTCTCCTCTAAAATTACCATCAGAGGTCAGCACCATTTTAGCTGCACAATCTTCGATACGATCGGCAAGCGACTTGGCCGAAAAGCCGGCGAATACGACTGAATGTACAGCACCTATTCTGGCACAGGCAAGCATGGCAACAGCAGCCTCAGGAACCATAGGCATGTAAATTATCACACGATCTCCCTTTTCAACGCCCTGCCCTTTCATGGCATTGGCAAACTGGCAGACCATTTCATAAAGTTCGCGATAGGTAATAGTTCTTACGGCCTCCTCCGGATCATTAGGCTCCCAGATTATGGCAGGCTTATCGCCCAGCAAGAACAGGTGTTTTTCAAGGAGGTTTTCGGTAATGTTAAGCTTGCCATTGACAAACCATTTCACATCTGGTTTTTCGAAGTTCCAGTCAACGACCTGGTCCCACTTTTTTATGCCAGTAAAAGGAATCTGCTATCCTGCCCCAGAAATTGTCAGGATCCTGAACACTCTTTTGGTATTCGTGGATGTAGCCACTAAGTGTCTGAATTTTGTTGCTCATAATTTACATGAATTCGGGTTTAAATAAATAGACCATTCCTTGTCGCTCCATACTAAGTTGCAAAAAATCATCTCATTTGAAAAATGATTTGGGCAGCTTAGCAGCTACATGTCTAAAAATTAACCCCGAATACTCCGGCGATCGGAGCAGGCACTAAAAGAAATACTCAGCAGAAACAGCCACTAGAGAACCTAGTATACCAACCCCCAGTTTCTTAGCATTAAAATGATGATCGACACTGCTTTCAAAAACAATAGTAGTGGAGATATGCAGGAAGTTACCGCTCACAATGGCAAAAAGGATGGTAAACGCTTCGTTGGAAAGCATGTTGTTCTCTACATAATAGTCGCCTATCAACAGACCCAGCGGCGATGCAAGGGAAAATAATACGAGGAATAATACAGCCAGGTTCCTCTTTTTCACCTGACACATCAGAATAGACATCAAGGCAAATGCAGCAGGCGCTTTATGAAGCAAAATTCCAAATAGCAATGAATTTGACTCATGATGCTCATGCAATGCACTCGGATGGGCCAGCAATGAACCTTCTAAAAATGCATGTACCGACAATCCGAAAAGCACTAAGATAGCTGAACTTGCCTTATGTTCATGTCCTTCATTATGCTTATGCACATGGCCGTGCTCTACGCCAGAGGTGAAGTACTCCAGCACTTGCTGAAGGAAAAAGCCTACAAGAATGAAAAGACCAATCTTTGTGGGATTTTCTGCCCTTGAGAATAGCTCAGGCAGGATATGGATGATGGTAACGGCAAACAAGTATGCCCCCGCAAACACCAAAACCAGTTTATATTTTTTATCCTTTATTCCCGGAATCAAAAATGTGGACAATCCGGCCAGTAAGGCTACAAAAAATAGGATCAGAAGATTAAAAAGCATGGGTATATTCAGATTCGGCAGCAAAGATATACAACAATGTTGCACTTACATGTCTCTGACAACTATTTTTTCACTACAAATATCATCCTTTCAGAGTGCTCAGGATCGTAGGCATTGAAGTGGTAGTCCCCAAAAATCTCTATGAGTTGCAAACTGGCTCTTTTGAAGTAGCTCAAAAACTCTACACGCCTGATGGCTTTTACTTTCTCCTGATAATGGTACTTATGACCGTTGTCTTCAAATCGAATATCCTTGAGGATATAACCATCTTCACTAAATTGCTTTGTTATCTGAAAGGTAATACCTTCAATCGTCTTTTCTTCTGAAGGTACCAGGTTATGAACCACTTTATACGGATTCAAAAAATCAATGAGCAGCTTCCCGTCAGGTTTCAGAGCATCGGCCGCAACCTGAATGGCCTGAGCATTCTCCTCATCTGAATCAAAATACCCGAAACTGGTAAACATATTCAGAACAAAGTCAAACTCATTTTCGGCAAAATCATGCCGCATGTCCTGAATAAAGAAATGCAGCCTGTCGTTTTCATACTGTCTGGCATGCTCAATGTTCTGCGCCGACAGATCTACCCCCACCACATCAAACCCTTTCTGATTGAGGTAAATGGAGTGTCGCCCTTTGCCACAGGCAAGATCGAGGAGCTTATGGTCTTTGGAGAAATGAAAGTATTCTACCAGATTGTCGATAAACTCCTTGGCTTCATCATGGTCTCTGTGTTTATATAAAATATGATAATACGGCGAATCAAACCACTGCCCAAACCATTCCTTTATTGCTGTCATTATTCCACTTCTTTTATGTGAGGCTTAATACCTGCCGTAGCATAAGCCTTTCTGTTGCCGGCAGCATCACTATATATTAAGTATCCGTCCAATTCAGGGTTAGCTTCCAGTATTTCAATTGCTTTTTCATGCCCGAGTACCATAAACGCCGTGGCCAGTGCATCGGCCGTCATACAATCCCCGGCAAAAACTGACGCACTCAGCAACGGGTGCCTGATTGGGAAACCAGTAAATGGACTGATAGTGTGAGAATATTTAACTCCATCAACCACATAATAATTAAAGTAATTACCCGAAGTTGCCATTGCCCGGTTTTCAATAGCTACCGTAGCGGTATAAAACTGGCTGATCTGATCAGAATCCGGATCGAGAACACCTATATTCCATAATTTTCCGGTTTGGAGATTTTTACCTTTGGCCACCACTTCCCCACCTATTTCCACAAGCATGTTTTCAATACCTTTGTCTTCAAGATAGTCGGCTACAATATCCACCCCATAGCCTTTTGCAGAAGCACTGAAGTCAAGTTGCACACGTGGATCTGTTTTCATCACCATCTCCCTGTCAAACTCTACCTTATCAAACCCCACAAACTGCATCAGCGAGTCTATATAAGCACTGTCATACTTCATTTGTTTGTCAGGCCCAAACCCCCACGCATTGACCAATGGCATCACGGTTGGATCAAAGGCTCCTCCGGTAAGATCATATACTTTTTTACTATTAACCAGCACCGGCTCAAAATAAGGACTGTCAAATTTAAAGGCCGTATCCCTGTTAAACTCTGATATTTCAGAATCGACTATATAAGTACTCAACGCTTTATTAAAGCTTTTTAATAAAGAATCTACCTGCTTGCTGAAATCCCTTTTCTGCTCATCAAAATAGGTGACGTTGTAGGTTATAGGCCCCATGGTTTTGCCAGAGAAATGAGCCATGGGCACCTGCTGAGACTGACGGTATTTCCAAACCAGAAACACAGCCGATACCAGCACCACTGAGTAAATAATATTTTTATAGCGAAGACTCATGTATACAAAATTTGGCGCTAAATTAATGAAATTGCCTAGGGTAATGTGTACTTTAGAGGCATTAATTGCGGATAATTTCTAAATTCAAAAAGTCAATTTGACTTATCGGAAAGTAATATATGCGAGAAGATTATTTAAGCGGAGACGGAGAAGGCTTAAGCCCGGCTGAAAAGGAGATAGAAAAAGCATTAAGGCCATTGAGCTTTAGTGACTTTACGGGCCAGAGCAAAGTGGTGGAGAATATTAAAATATTTGTGAGGGCGGCTCAGAAAAGAGGGGAATCACTCGACCATGTTTTACTACATGGCCCTCCGGGACTGGGAAAAACTACTCTTTCGCATATTATAGCAAACGAACTGGAAACAAATATCAAGATCACTTCCGGCCCTATTTTGGACAAACCCAGTGACCTGGCCGGATTACTTACTAACCTGGAAGATCATGATGTGCTTTTCATTGATGAGATCCACCGGCTAAACCCCATCGTGGAGGAATATTTGTATTCAGCCATGGAGGATTTTAAAATCGATATCATGCTGGATTCGGGACCAAGTGCCCGTACAGTACAAATATCCCTGGCTCCTTTTACCTTAATAGGCGCTACTACCCGTGCCGGATTATTGACCAGTCCGCTCAGGGCACGCTTTGGGATCAACGCCAGGCTGGAATATTATGACGCTGACCTGCTTGCCACTATTGTTCAGCGCTCATGTGATATATTGAAGTCTCCTATTACTACGGAAGCTGCCTACGAAATAGCACGCAGGAGCCGGGGCACCCCCAGGATAGCCAACAACCTTTTAAGAAGGACCCGTGACTTTGCTCAAATCAAAGGCGACGGCACTATCACCATGGAAATAGCGCAGATGGCATTAAAAGCCCTTGATGTAGATGAGCATGGCCTGGACGAAATGGACAATCGCATTCTGTCTACGATCATAGAAAAATTCAAAGGTGGCCCGGTAGGCTTGTCAACCATTGCTACGGCTTGTGGGGATGAGGCAGAGACTATTGAAGAAGTTTACGAACCTTTTTTGATCCAGGAGGGATATATCAAAAGGACATCAAGAGGACGTGAGGCAACAGAGCTGGCTTATAAGCATCTCAAAATAGTACCTCCAGGGAGAGCCCGAGGCCTTTTTGATTAACACATGGTCATTTTCGCTGATTTTAGTCTCACCGGAACGGTACAGGCCTAGTCTGTGTTATGCTGCCAACTGAATCAAAATTCAGCATGTAGCCATACAATAATGAATACTTCAAAAAATACTGCACTAATAAAAAATAAAGCTCGAGAACTGGGCTTTATGTATTGCGGTATAGCCAAAGCTCAGTTTTTAGAAGAGGAAGCCCCACGGCTGGAGAAATGGCTCAACCAGGGCATGCATGGCAAAATGGGCTATTTGGAAAACCACTTCGAGATGCGGTTAGACCCCACAAAATTGGTTCCCGGTGCAAAGTCTGTAGTAACTCTCCTCTACAACTACTATCCGCAGCAGGATCTCGCTAAAGATGGTTCTTACAAAATCGCCAAGTATGCGTATGGCAAAGATTATCACTTCGTGATCAAAGATAAGTTAAAGGATTTCATGTCTGCCATACATGAAGAAATCGGTGAGGTTGATGGGCGTGTGTTTGTGGACTCAGCCCCTGTAATGGAGCGTACCTGGGCACAACGGGCGGGAGCAGGCTGGATCGGTAAAAACAGCCTTTTACTTAACAAGCAAAGTGGTAGTTTCTTTTTCCTTGCAGAACTGATTCTGGATTTGGAATTGGACCACGATGGGCCGGTTAAAGATTATTGTGGCACCTGCACGGCCTGTATGGACAACTGCCCTACGGATGCCATTCCTGAACCTTACGTGGTAGATGGGAGCAAATGTATATCTTACCTGACAATAGAGCTCAAAGAGTCAATACCGGATGAGTTTAAAGGAAAGTTTGAGAACTGGGCATTTGGCTGTGACATCTGCCAGGATGTATGCCCCTGGAACCGGTTTTCAAAGCCTCATCATGAGCCGGCTTTTGAACCGCACGAGCAATTGATATCGATGAATAAAAAGGATTGGGAAGACCTGACACATGAGGTTTTCAGCGAAATATTCAGAAAGTCAGCAGTAAAAAGAACCAAGTTTGAAGGATTGAAAAGGAACATTTCTTTTGCCAAAAATTCGGAGCGCTCCAGTGATTGAGTTTAAAAGTTCGGATCAACGCAAAAGTAGTTTAAAAACCAACAAAAAACCCCGGCAGGGCCGGGGCGTAATCGGGGTATATGAAATGTTTAAGTTTAAACCGTTACGAAACATCTCTGTAAGACCGTTTCATGCTTATCGTTAAACTGTGCGTAGCACCAGTTTTTTAATTCGCGAACCTCATCAGCTACTAATGTTTTAATAGCCTTTTTTAGTTCTTTTTCAAACAGCCTTGGATCAAAACTCACCTTGCTGAGGATAGTCTTTACGTATTCTAACATAAGCTATTTTAAATTTAAAATTTCGTGTAAAACAAGTTTATCACATTCTGCAACCATTAATATACAAATTAGTTACGGCTTTTAAAAGATTGCCATAAATTTGTACGTTAGAAAAGTAATAAGGTTCAACAAATTACTATGGGTTTGATATACAGAAGCTTACGATTTTCTCTGTTGATCCTGGTCACGGCTTTTGCCGGCCAATCGCTTCAGGCACAGGAAATAAGTATTACTTTAGGTCCGGATGAGATTGGAGAAAACCAGGCCTGGACAATCACAATTACTGCTTCCAACGAGAGACTGAAAAGCTACGGCGATTTTCCTGAAATTGAAGGATTCCGTATGCGTGGTACGTCATCATCATCCAGCACGCAGATCATCAACGGCCAGATCTCTTCGTCGCAGAGTGTGACTATGACTTATGCCCCAACAGGCCAGGGTACTTTTACCATAGATCCATTTCAGATCAAGATTAACGATAAAATGTACAGCTCTCCAGGCAAAAGTGTAAAAGTAGGCCCACCGGCAGAAAGGCAACAAAGGAATGATCCTTTCAGAAGCTTTTTTGATCATGACCCTGCAGACAGCTTTTTTGGCAGAGACGAAAAAACCGAGTTTGTAGACATTAAAGAAGACGCTTTTTTAGCGCTTACAACGGATAAACAGAGTGCATATGTTGGCGAGGGTGTCACCACTACGCTTTCTTTTTATGTGGCTGATAACAATCGCGCTCCTCTCCAGTTTCACGACCTGGGAAAACAGCTTTCGGATGTATTGAAAAAGATTCGGCCTGAGAATGCCTGGGAGGAGAATTTCAACATTGAGAATATTAACGGTGAGCCTATATCCATTAATGGCAAACGCTATACGCAATATAAGATTTATCAGGGGGTGTTCTATCCTCTGAATGCAGAGGATATCAGGTTCCCTTCTGTGGGTCTTGAAATGATTAAATATAAAGTAGCTAAAAACCCGTCATTTTTTGGCCAGAACCGTAAAGAAGATTTTAAGACTTTCTATAGCAAGCCCAAAACTGTGCGGGTAAAAGAGCTGCCTCCTCATCCCCTCAGGGAGCAGGTGGCTGTAGGCGATTACCTCCTCGATGAAAGAATAAGCTCCGGCGAGCTGGAGACAGGCCAGAGTTTCTCGTACCAATTCAATGTATATGGAGAAGGTAATATTTCGGCTATCAATGAGCCAAAGGTAGATAGTGATGAAAACTTTGATTTCTATGATCCGAACATCAATCAAAACATTAACCGTCGAAATAATCACGTGACAGGCTCAAAGTCATTCAGCTATTTTGGCATTCCGAAAGAACCTGGACAGTATAATTTAAAGGATTATTTCAAGTGGATCTTCTTCAACCCCAAAACCCAAAAGTATGACACTTTGATGTCATCACAGAGAGTAACGGTTACTGGTGAAAGTAAAAAGAATGAATCTATCCAGTCCAATGACCTGGGGTCATTTTATGACAGAATAGAAGGGGGGAACAATCAATTAAAAAGTACCGACAGCTTTGAATGGATTAAAATCTTTGCCAACATTTTAATTTTAACTATGTTAGCGACCACAGCAATCATCATTTTTAAGAAATAAACCTACCAACACGGTAAAAAAATTGGGAAATTCTTACGGCACCTTATTTAAAATATCCACTTTCGGGGAATCTCATGGCAAGGCACTCGGGGTCATCATAGATGGCTGCCCTGCCGGATTGGATATTAACGAAGACTTCATTCAGCAGGAGCTGAACAGAAGGAAACCCGGACAATCCAAGATCACGACGCAAAGGAAGGAAGATGACACTTTCGAAATTCTCTCCGGTGTTTTTGAAGGGAAGGCAACAGGTACACCTATCTGTATTGTAATCCATAATAAGGACGCAAAAAGCAAAGATTACTCCCACATAGCTGATAAATACAGGCCATCGCACGCAGACTACACCTATGATGTGAAGTATGGTGTGAGAGATTATCGTGGAGGCGGCAGGAGCAGTGCCAGGGAAACTGCAGCGCGTGTAGCTGCCGGTGCCGTTGCCAAGATGATGCTGGAAAAACAAGGTATTAATATCTCGGCTTACGTTTCCCAGGTTGGGGACATCAAATGCCCGGATTATCCTTCATTGGACCTCAGCCAAACCGAAAGCAATATAGTCCGTTGCCCTCATGCTGAGACAGCCGATCAGATGATCAGCCTGATCGACGAGATCAGGAAAAGCCAGGATACTATTGGCGGCATTGTCACCTGTGTAATTAAAAACACTCCGGCAGGACTTGGTGAGCCTGTTTTTGACAGGCTCCATGCCGAATTGGGCAAAGCTATGCTCAGCATAAATGCCGTAAAGGGTTTTGAGTATGGCAGCGGGTTTGAAGGTGTGAAAATGCGTGGCTCGGAGCATAATGACGCATTTTATAAAGAGGGCGACAAAACAAAAACCAGAACTAACTATTCCGGAGGTATTCAGGGTGGTATTTCCAATGGAGAAGACATATATTTCAATGTAGCATTTAAGCCGGTGGCAACTATCATGCAGGATCAGGAGAGTATAAACGCTCAGGGTGAGGCTGTTACGGTTAGCGGCAAAGGCAGACACGACCCTTGCGTAGTACCGAGAGCCGTACCTATAGTAGAAGCCATGGCCGCCCTGGTAATCGCTGATTTTTATTTGATAAACCAAACGGCTAAATTGCGCGACTAATTTTTAGCGACTTTTATGAAGAATTTACCCCTACACATAAAAATTATCATTGGTCTGGTGGCCGGTATTATCTGGGCTTTTATCTCCAGTTATCTGGGCTGGAATGAATTCACCATTAATTGGATAGACCCACTTGGCCAAATATTTATTAAGCTTCTTAAGTTTATAGCCGTTCCCTTGGTATTATTTTCCATCATCGGAGGTGTATCCAGCCTGAGCGATATGTCAAAGCTGGGAAGGCTGGGTGCGAAAACACTCAGTTTGTACCTGTTGACTACCGTTATAGCTGTTGGCATCGGCTTGGTACTGGTAAACCTCATTAAGCCAGGCACATTTACTGACGAAGCTCAAAGGGTAAAAAACAGGATATCTTATGAAAAATGGGTCCAGGACACGCCGGGTGTTCCCCAACCTAAAGATGGGAGGCATTTCCTTACAGATCCCCAGTACAGGCCTCTGGTCGAAGAAGTAACCAGTGCCAAAGAGCTCGAAAACATTGACGAAAAGAGTGCCGGTGTTGAAGATAAAATGGCTGCAGCTGAAAAAACCAAAGAGACCAGCCCTTTACAGTTTCTGGTAGATATCGTTCCGGACAATATAGTAGGCGCCATATCAGATAATGGAGCTATGTTACAGGTGATATTTTTTGCCATCTTTTTTGGTATAACTCTGGCACTCCTGCCGGGTGAAAAAGCCAAACCGGTAATTGACTTTGTTAATTCGGTAAATGAGGCTTTCCTGAAAATGGTCGACCTCATTATGAAGATTGCTCCATATTTCGTTTTTGCGCTTCTGGCAGGTGTAATTGCTAAAATGGCAGATACTCCAAGGGAGGTGTTCGAGATTTTTAAAGGTCTCGGGTCATACTCCGTTACTCTGGTTATTGGCCTCTTCTTTATGGTCTTTGTATTCTATCCGGTTATCATAACAATATTCATCAAAAAACTAAGCTACAGGGAGTTCTTTAAGAACATCAGCCCTGCTCAATTTCTCGCTTTCTCTACCAGTTCAAGTGCAGCCACTCTCCCTGTAACTATGGAATGCATAGAAGAAAACATGGGTGTATCTAAAAACATAAGCAGCTTTGTGCTCCCCATTGGCGCTACGGTAAACATGGATGGAACCAGCTTATACCAGGCAGTAGCAGTTATATTCATGGCACAATTGCATATGGTGGACCTTTCTCTTGGCCAGCAGTTGACCATTGTGCTTACGGCAACATTGGCATCCATTGGTTCTGCTGCGGTACCTAGCGCAGGGCTGGTAATGATGATCATTGTACTACAATCTGTTGGGTTAAACCCGGCATGGATTGCAATCATTTTCCCTGTAGACAGGATACTTGACATGTGCAGAACAGTGGTAAATGTTACCGGTGATGCCACAGTATCTACACTTATTGCGAAATCAGAAGGAGAGCTACCGAAATACAGTTGATATTGACTACAGAATGGAACCTTTATAAATAAGGTACGTTCTCCTAATTAAATATTGAAGTTATGGAAACAAAGAACATAGATAAGCGGGTTGTTAATCTTTACATGGAGTCTAATCCTAACCCGAATTCGTTAAAGTTTGTTGCAAATTTCATGCTTATGCCTGATGGTGTTAGTTATGATTTTCCTAATGAAGCATCAGCTTCAGAAGCGCCTCTTGCCAGTGAGCTTTTTAAGTATGACTTTGTGGATCGTGTATTTTACATGAGCAACTTTATAACGGTTACTAAAAAAGAGGAATTTGCGTGGGAAGAAATAAAAGACCAGATCAAACAACACATCCAGGCCTTTCTTGAGTCAGGAAAACCAATAATAAAAGACACTATACAGGATGAGCTATTCGATGAGAATGATTCTGAGACAGTGAAAAAAATTAAAGGCATATTAGATGAGTATATCAGGCCCGCTGTAGAGCAGGATGGTGGTGCGATATCATTCCACTCGTATCATGAGGGAGTTGTGAAGGTATTGCTGCAAGGTTCATGCAGTGGTTGCCCATCGTCAACAGTCACGTTAAAGGCAGGAATCGAAAATCTTTTAAAAAGAATGCTTCCAGAGGTAACATCAGTGGAAGCTGAAGGAATATAGCGAATTAATTTTCCCATGACAGGAGGCTATTTCAATAAAATATGAAATAGCCTTCTTTTTTATCCCTCTGTTGACTTTCTGATTGCTAAGGTTTTATATAATCCGTCATAAAAAACAAAAGCGTTTTGCTTTAAAATTAATCCTCTGAGTAAAGAACTACCGCCTATCACAAATTGTAATTATCTACAAGTCTGACTATATTACACGGCAAAAAAATTATTAGATTACAGTCTATTTTTTAAACGTAAAGCGCAAAAATGGAAGGAACTGAGAAGATCTCCGCAGAACAACTGAAATCATTCCACAACAAAGTAAATGAAGAGGCCGATTCCATTATCAATTACTTCATGGTAGGCTATTTTTTATTTGGTCTTTTTTTATCCATATTTTATTCTACCTGGGCTTTTGGCCTCATCATGGGGGGAATATCACTCGGACTTTACTTTCTGGCCAAGTCTTTCCTTTCCGGAAGTTTAATATTCAGGCTGATTGTAAGTTTCCTTTTTTGGAATTTTGGCATGCAATTCATCATTCAGCTTCATGGAATGTACGAAATGCATTTCTTCTACTTCGTCTCCTTAACGGTATTGCTGTTCTATGAAGACTGGAGAGTATTGCTACCAGCGGTGATCTACGCCATTATGACCTTCCTTCTTCTTTTTTATCTGCAGCTGAGCGGTTCAGAATTTAATTTGTACTTTGAAAATGTTCCAGCTCTTAGTATTAAGCATGCAGTGCTACATATAGGGATTTTGTGTTTATATGCAGGTTTGTGTATGCTCTGGTCTAATTTACAAAGAAGGCAGACAAAGTACGCTGGTGTAAACTTTCTTCAGATGGAAGAACAGTTAAAATTAATGGATACCAATATCCACTTTGCAGACAGCATAAGCCAGGGAAACCTTAGTGCGAATTATGGAGCTGATAAGGCTGATCGCCTGGGGGAATCGCTGATGAACATGCGAGCCAGCCTGATAGAGGCATCCGAAAGAGAGGCTAAAGAGAAATTTGTGAATGTTGGCCTGGCCTCAATTGGTGAGATACTGAGAAACAATGCTGATAATCTGGATGTACTATGCGACAATGTTATTGAAAAGCTTGTGAACTATATGAAGGCCAATCAGGGAGGTATATTTATCCTCAACAAGGATGAAAACATGGACGAGACCTATCTGGAATTAATGGCCTGCAGAGCGTATGAAAGAAAGAAATACCTGGAGAAACGAATTGAGGTAGGCCAGGGACTTGTTGGGCAAGCTGCCATTGAGAAAGAAACCATTTACATGCTTGATATCCCCAAAGGGTACCTGAATATTACCTCCGGGCTGGGGCTTGCAACACCAAACAGCCTGCTGATCGTACCTTTAAAGTCTAATGAAGAGGTGGTCGGGGTTATAGAGATGGCTTCCTTTGAAAATTTCAGCGATACTGATATTGAGTTTCTTGAAAAAGTAGGCGAGAGCATAGCTTCAACAGTTATCAGTGCAAAAACCAACCAGACAACTAAAGAGTTACTGGAGCAGAGTAGGCAAATGACAGAAGAGATGCAGGCTCAGGAAGAGGAGATGCGTCAGAATATGGAGGAAATGCAGGCTACCCAGGAAGAAATGGCCCGTACGCAGAAAGAACTCTCAGCGAAAGAAGCAAACCTCAATGCCCTGATCAACAATACGACTGATTCGATAATTACGATTGACAGGGGCTACCGAATCGTGGTCATGAATGAAGTGCAGAAAGAAAGATATCGTGGAACACAATATGAAGGACTTCAGGAAGGAGCCAATGCTCTCGATATGTTGGGAAGTGTTCGTGACGAGTGGAAGGGATACTACGACAGAGCTATGTCAGGCGAAAGACTCGACTTTACCATTAAGAGTTCAGTGAAAGGAGAAGATGCCTGGAGGGAATATTTCATTAACCCTATTAAAGAAAAATCCGGCAACATCATTGGAGCATCTATCTTCTCGAGGGATGTAACGGACAAGAAGAGAATGGAAGTTGAGCTTAAGAAAAAAGGCTTTGTATTAGATGCCATGATCAATAGTACTACCAACACTTATTTTGCAGTAGACGCCCAATATAAAGTCATACTCGCAAATAAAGTTTTACGCGAACGCTTCAAAGAGCAGGGCATTGTATTAAATCCTGGAGATAATATACTTGACAAGATGCAGGGTGAGGCCAGAAAAAAATGGAAAGAGCGATATGACAGGGCCCTGAAAGGTGAAACCTTTAACATTGAAGAAACAAGGGAATTAAAAGACAGAACCTTATTTATAAGTGTACACTGCGACCCTATTCGAGATGGGGATGGTGAGATTATTGGTGTTTCTGTAGTATCGCGCGATATTACTGATCAGAAAGAAGCAATGGACAAGGTAGAGGAACTTTCCGCAGAAATAGCTAAGCTGAAGCGGTAGAGATAGTAAGGATCTTTATTTTTTGTTCAAGATATTCTCTTTCAATATTATTCTTTGTTAGTGTCTTTGCTCTTGTATAATCTATTATTACATTGTGAGGTTGACTATCTTTCTCATATAAAAAGGCCCTGATAGAATAAAACAAATAGGATTCTTTTAGTGGTGCTTTCAGGTCGAGCCTCTCAAGTTCAGCCAGTGCTACTGAAGGACCATTGGCATAACAGCTGGCCACAATACGATTTAACGATGCTATAGCGTTGGGCCTGAGGATAAGTAGTGTATCATAAAGTTTGAGGATCTCGACCCAGTTAGTTTCTTCAAAAGAGTTGGCAAATGAATGGCAGGCAGCTATGCTGGCCTGTAGATGGTATTCACTTATACTGCCTGATTTCGTTGAAAGCGATAAATGATAATTTCCTATGGCAATTAGCTCGTGGTTCCACTTCTTTCTATCCTGGCTTTCAAGTGTTAGCATTCTCCCGTCGGCATCAATCCGACAATTGAATCTGGAGGCCTGAAAACACATAAGTGCCATAAGCGCATTAGCTTCCGGTTTGTCAAACTTAGGATTATCAGTAATGGTTTTGTTTAATCGAATAGCCTCCAGGCAGAGGTCTTTGCGTATGAGCTCTTCATTTGAAATGGAATTATAACCTTCGTTAAATAACAAATAAATAATCTTCAAAACATTATTTAGCCGTTTATCAAGCTCCGAATCTGGCACTTCCAACACAATATCATTTTTCTTGAAATTACTCTTTGCCCTCGTATAAGCTTTAGCCACGGCATCTTCCGTTTTCATCAATGCCCTGGCTATCTCCGCCTTTCCAAAACCACCCAAGATCTTAAGCACTAAAATTATTTGACTCTCTGGCGAAATTGACGGATGACAGCAGGCAAACATCATTTTCAAAAGGTCATCATTAAACTGTGAATCCATTGATTGGAATTCAACCTCATAGTGTTCAGAAGTCCGCTCTTTAATGATTATTGTTTTGGAATCGAAGTTTGTTTTTCGTCGTAACTGATCAATAACTTTATTGCGTGCCACTCTTAGTATCCAGGCAGAAGGTTCTTTGGGAGTTCCTGTAAATGACCAGGTTTTCATAGCCTGTACAAGGGCATCCTGAACAGCATCTTCTATTACCTCCAGCCTTTCTTTTCCAAACGATTTAATGAGGAAAGACATGATCCTTCCCGACTCATGTCTAAAAAAATGGTCTACAACTTCTGCCGGTCTACTTGAAGGTATATGGTCTGTCATGTGTTGTAATTTAAGAAAAAATAAAAAAGAGGCACCTTCATCAAGTGCCTCTTCAGTATTAAAACTTTTTCAAAAAATTACATTGACATAATTTCCCTCACTTCGGTGGAGCCTTCATGTTCGAAAATCGGGCATTGCTTTGATATTTCAACTGCATGATCCAGGTCTTTGGCCTTTACTATAAGATAACCACCAACTACTTCTTTACCTTCGGTGAACGGGCCGTCTGTAATTACCTCACCTGCCTTTTCTACCACTTTGCCTTCCTGATTTAGTGGCAGACCGCCAACCAGTGTACCTTCATTTTTCAAATTCTCCATCCAGGTCATCCATTTCTGCATATGAGCCTGCCATGCTTCGGGAGATTCCTGTGCTCGACGAGCGTCTCCTCCTCTGAATAAATACATAAATTCTTTCATCTGTTATTAGTTTTAAAGTGTATAAATATTGGATTCATTTAGATTTACAAAGTGTTGGTTTTTTATCCATTGGACAATATTTTATCTACTCTACCCTGATTCGGAAAAGGAAGACCTTGCCCTGATTCGCAAAGTGCTTTCAGACTTCTGAGAAACATAGCCTAATCAAAGCTACATTGTGAAAACATCCTAAGTGTTTAATATCAGGCATATTATTCTAATTTAATGGGTCATTTCAGTAATGACGATCAGCCTGAAAGGAAAAGGACATTAGAAGAGAAAAAAATTAGATTTTATTTTAAGAGGTTCCGGATCTTTTCATGATCAAGCATATGGGTAAATGCAGTATCTCTTTTTATAATTTGCAAAGGAATACCATTGCGATACTTTTTTACTGCTTCGAGGTGTTTTACGACCCTCTCAATATCTCCGGTTTGAGCAAAAAGTTTGGCCAGGCTCCAATGCCCCCAGGTACTTTCAGGCTCTACATAAAGCCATATTTCATTTAAAATGATAGCCAGTTCATAATCTTGCCTGGCAGCATATGTAAAACTGGTCTCAGCACTTCTGGCCCATATCATATTGAGTATACGAAGCGCCATGTTACTTTTGTATATATCCTTCTTTTGCGATAACCGCTTAAACCCGTCTATTTCGTTTTTCCACCAATCCATATTTTTCAAAGTAGAGTCGTTACCTGTTTTAAAGCGGGTGAAGATAAGTTCAGTAAATGCCTCACCTATTACAAACCTGTATTCCATCTCCAGATCACTTGTTTTTTCGCTGTTTCGCTGCTGCTTTTTATAATCTTTATTCTCTTCAATAGATAAAATAAGCTGATTTACCTCCATTAAATCAAAATGGCCTCTGAAATTTTCTTCCAAGCTCCTGTAAACCCTAAGTGCCTCCACCATGTCATGGACCTGATAAATACTATCCGCACGGTTTTTGACCAAATGAAATGCCTTTTTTATAGAAAAGAACGGACTTGTTTTCATTTTCTTTTTATAGGCCTGAAATTCAAGCCAGTACAACGATTCTTTTAAAAATGAGGCTGGTGGCCATTGATGCCCGTTAGGAAAGGTAATGAGGTTATTGGTTATTCCTTTTTCATTCAGGTCATCAGCTACTTTCAAATGCTCCTGATAATTCATGTCCTGATTCCCTACGAGAGCGCAGTAAACAAACTTACTTTTTGCAGAAGGTTGATATTGGGATACATTTGGATAACCTGCTCCACAAGCTATTACACCTGCTATTCTGCCTGTAATAACTGCTACTGAGGTGGCTATTCTGGAACCTCCGGAAAACCCTGACACATAAACACGCTCCGGATCGATTGAAAACTTATTAAATACATCTAAAAACATGGCGTCGGCAGCATCAAAAGCAACTTCCCAGGAGCCATTGCGGGAATTATTTGAGCCTACCAGAATGTACCCTAACTCTTCTGCTCCAGGCTTAAATTTACTTACAGGAAGTTCACCTCTGGCAGCTGGTTCAAAAATAATGATTACAGGCCATTGGTGCTGAGGATCGTAATAGGAAGGTAGGTATAATGAATAAGTTTGAGTACTGTCATGAGCACACCAAACCGTATCTGTCACCTGCCCTTTCGGATAGCCCTGGGCATAGGTGTTAACCACCTTCAGCTGCAGAATGATGATAATGAAAATACAAAGTAAAAAGAGTTGACTGGAAATGACACGTTCCATAATTATAAAAAAGGGATTGCCATACGACCGGCAACCCCTTTTATTAGGTCAAATTACTCATCCCACCATACAGGTGTCTGTAAATTGGGTGTTTTTATAGGAAGGTTTGACAGATTCAGCAATCTTTCTTCCTGAGGGTATGGCAGCCTTCTGGGTATTTCTCCATTAGTATTAAAGGCATTGGTACCTCCTGCTACAAATTCCAATGCAGGGTAACCTGTTCTTCGGTAATCATTCCAGACTACAATGCTCTGAGAGTATGTAGCAATATACTTCTCATCAATCAGTACCTCCAGCTTATCTGCTGCCACAGTCCACCTCGCATCAAGATCTGCCTGATAAGCTACAGGTGTACCCGAGCCGGTAATTTTATTAAAAGATGCATTAACAGCTTCGTCTAATGCTGCTTTGGCAGCAGCCTCGTCGGGGGCAGCTTTCATTAAGTGCGATTCGCCTTCAATGAATTTCACTTCAACATAGCTCATAAGCACCACTGGCGCGGCGCTTACCGTATAGTAACCGTTAGCTCCCTCACCAAGCTCAAAAATATCATTAATGAACAAAGCCTCCCGGGTATCATCGTCTGAAAACGCGTTAATGAAGTATTCTCCCATCTTGATATTTCCCGCGCGACTCTGACTAAACTGATACTGAGGGTTGGTTTCATTGGCACCTGAGCCAAAGTACATCTCAAAATCTTCACTATTCGATGAAATCACATCAGGAAGCATAGCCAGAGCATCATCATAAGCTCCAGCATCTCTTTTAGCCATTTGGAAAGTATATCTCATCTTTAATGAATGCGCAGCAGCAATCCACAAGTCAAGATCGCCTCCGAAAATCTGGTCATCAGAACCGGGGCTACCACCGGCGCTTTCTGCAGCGCTAAGTTTTGCAATGGCATCGTCCAGTAAACCCGGAATGATAGTGGTATAAAGCTGCTCCTGGGTATCGTAGGTAGGTGTAAAGTTCCCTTCGTCTCCTCCAAAGGCACTGGTATATGGTATATCCCCAAATGCATCGGTAAACGTACCTATTCCGGCCGCCATCAGAACTTTTGCAACACCCTCATAATGAGGCGCATTCTGCTCCTGAGACTTTTTAATAATTACATTTATGGTGTTCAGAGAATTATGATACATTCTCTGCCAAACACCATCCATATCTGCGTCTCTGATCAGATACTTGTAATTATCAAGCTGCTGGGCATTTATTCCCTCAAACTGCTGTGTAAGCAGCCCACTTATCCTTACCATCTCCCCACCTATGGCCCATGAAACTGCCGCTTCGCCTGAGGGCAATAGCGCAGACATAGCAACATCAGTAGGTACTGCCGGATCCACATTAGTATCTCCAAACTCGCAGGAGGTCACTGTTGCGAAGGCAAAACATATGATGAATAATTGTTTATATATCTTTTTCATAATTATCATGCTTTAAAAAGTGAGATTAACATTCACGCCATAGCTTTTGGTATTGGGGTTATTGAAATAATCATAACCAATTACGTTGCTGGAATCTCCTGTTAAGTTGGTTTCAGGGTCAATACCTGTGTAATCCGTAATCAGGAAGAGGTTCCTCGCTGTAAACCCAATATTTACAGCACTAAACGGCAACTTGCCCAATGCGCTTGCAGGCAGGCTATAGCTCAATGAAATATCCCTCATTCTTATCCACGAACCATCTTCTATGGTAAGCTCAGTCAGGTTTACGAATCCATAGTTTTGATAATAGTTGGTACTGCCATCGGTACCTCCTTTAACCACCTCAATGTTATTTGGAGTTGAAGTAGGAGTGATAGAACCATCAGAGCCAACCTCTCCGAGTACCCCCGGGAAAATAACTCTCTCGTTTCTATCAAGGGTTTCCTCTCCTACACCGAAATTGTTCAACACGCCTTTGGTTCCATTGTATACATCCCCTCCTTCTCTGACATCAAGCAAGAAGCTAAGCGTCAGCCCTTTGTAGCTAAAGGTATTTCTAAACCCAAGCTGGAAGTCAGGGTTCGGATCACCAACAATTCCCTGTGTAGGATCTTCAAATGGCATACCGTTATCAGGGTTAATTACCATTTGTCCATTCTCATCGCGCAAGAAGCGGCTACCAAAGAATATTCCGAAAGGCTCTCCCTCAGCAATGCGCTGTGTGCCGAACGGATCTATGGTGATAAACGGAATTCCCTCGGCCAGTTTTTCAACCTTATTTCTGATACGGGTAAAGTTTACTCCTATATCATATGTAAAAGCATCATTATCAATAATACTCGCGGTAAGTGCAGCTTCTATACCTTTGTTGCTTAATTCGGCTGAGTTTACTGCCCTTTGCTGCCACCCGCTCGCACTAGGGATTGTAATATTTAATATTGCATCCGTGGTAGTAGCGTTAAAATAAGTAAGATCTAAACCAATTTTTCCATCCAGAAACTGTAGATCTGTACCAAACTCTATTGTAGTAGTAGTTTCCGCCTTCAGCTCGCTATTACCCAATAAAGAATTAGGGTTAAATGCGTTTAAGCCCAGGGCCGGGAAGATCACCCCCTGAGGAGTGGTCCATCCATCACGAACTCTTGATTGTACAAAACCATTGTTGGTAACAGCAAACGGAGCATCATTACCCACTTGTCCCCATGAAGCTCTTAGCTTGCCATATGAGAAAAAGGTGCTGTTGATACCAAAGGTCTGCGTAAAATCCCAACCTATACTTGTAGCGGGATAAAAGAAGGAGTTATTCTCTTCAGGAAGTGTGGAAGACCAGTCGTTTCTACCGCTCAGGTTTAAGAAAAACTGATTGTTATAATTCAGGGTAATTGTTCCGAATAGTCCGTAAAGTTCCCTTCTTGTAACACCTTCAGATACATTAACTGAGGTGGCACTGGCTATATTGAAAAAACCTGGTGAGGCAAGTCCCTGCCCGTCAATACGGTTGATATGAATATCTTTATTGTAATAGTTATGACCTATCGTTGCATTAAAATCGAACTTCTCGGAGAACTGTTTCTTAAATGTAACCAGGAAATCGGAGTTAATGTCCTTACTGCGAATAGTCATATTTATAACCTGTCCTACAGGCACGCTGGATGAGTTCACATCATTTCTGAATATTCTGTCATCACCATAGGTGTCTATTCCCAGTCTGTAAGTTACATTAAGCCAGGGAGCTGCATCATATGACAACTGTGTGTAACCAATAATCCTGTTTACCTCATCTGTAGTAAAGTTCTTGTTTACAGTAAAGTATGGGTTATCATAAATACTTCCTCCACGATAGGCCCTCTGGGATCCATCCTCAAAAATGTACCCGGCACTATTATCAAAAGAAGGAGAAGTACGCAAAAGACCGAGCATAACACCGGAGGTGTTAGATCCATTCTGCACCCTCTGACCTCCCGACTGAATATAGTTTGCCGACAAAGTAGCGGTGAAGTTTGTAAAGAGTTCAGCACTTGTTGTTGCCCTGAAGCTGGTTCTGGCAAACTCACTGTTAGGCATAATACCCGTTTGATCCAGTCGTCCGACCGAGAAGAAATAGCTGGTTTTTTCAGTACCTCCGGAAACACTCAGGTCGTGTGTCATATTCGAGCCATCTTCAAAGAAATCTTCGGCATTGTTATAGGACTGGGTCACTCTATTGGTAGCTCTAGGATCACTGGCCGGCACTATTAGTCCGTTAGGATCCCAAACTGAGGGTTCGTTGGCATACCTCAGGCTGGAGATTAACGGGCCCCAGCTCAAGCTTTGCGTAGAGCCTGTCATGGCCGCCTGAAAGGTAGGAACACCCCCCTGTACCGACCCCTGTGCGTAATCAGTTTGTAAATCAGGAAGTTTGTTTACCCTATCAATAGTATAGCCAAACGAATACTTCACTCTGGCAGCAGAGTTTCTGGCACCCTTTTTTGTGGTAATAACCACTGCACCATTGGCGGCACGGATACCATACAGAACTGTTGCAGCCGGACCTTTCAAAACAGTTAATGAGGCCACATCTTCAGGGTTAATGTCAATGGCACGGTTAGAGTTGGTAACACCACCTGATCCCAGGTTAGAGACATCATCTTCGGGAGAATCAAATGTGTTAAATGTCGAGTTATCAATTGGAACCCCATCAATTACGAAGAGTGGGCCATTGCTTCCCTGTACGGATTTGTTTCCCCTGATCCGGATCTGGGCAGCAGCACCCGGAGCCCCGCCAGAGCTTGTGACCTGAACTCCTGCCACTTTTCCACTTAAAGCAGCTACAAAGTTATTCTCACCCGACTTTCTGACATCCTCTGCATCAACATTCTGAATAGAATAGCCAAGTTCACGTTTGTTAGCTTCAATACCAGCAGCCGTTACAACCACTTCACTGAGTTGTGTAATATCTGTAGTAAGAGCCACATCAATAACTGACCGGCCAGATACCTGAACTTCTTCAGTTAAGAATCCGATAAATGAAAACAGTAGCTCTGCCTCATCCGGAACCGTAATTTTATAATTACCTTCATAATCTGTAATCGTTCCGGTTGTAGTACCTTTGACCAGAACGTTTACTCCCGGCAGTGCACTGCCGTCCTCTTCAGAGGTTACTTTACCGGATACTACCCTCTCCTGGGCCCATGCCACAGGTATAGATAGTACCACAGCAAAACACAATAGTAAAATCTTCTTCATACAATATTGGTTTAATTGAGAATAAATGAAAACCACAGACCGGGACAGGCCCGATACTATGTATGATGAAGGTATGAAGGCTTATAATAGCATAAATCACCCATTTTGGCTGAAAAAGCAGACTTATAATGGTTATAAAAATTATAGCTACTTCTCTAAACTGAAGGCTTTTCTTAGATATTTAGAGAACTACAGGAACTTTATCCCTTAAAACGAGGGATAAAAAACACAAAAAAATCCTCCGGTTTTTCAGGACTCTCCCTGATCATCGGGCTTTTTTGCAGCTTTATTTCTATTGGCCAGGTACACCCCAAGGGTGATCAAAACCAGGCCAAGATAATGTCCTGCATAGAGTCTCTCTCCATCCAAAAGCCCCCATAAAACTGCAATGACCGGAATCAGATAAGTCACCGAGCTGGTAAAAATAGGAGAGGTGATTTTCACGAGTTGATTAAATAAAATAAGTGCAACGGCAGTTCCCAATACTCCCAGCAAAACGACCGCACCCAAAGAGAACAAGGCTCCTTCTGCGGTTTGCACTTTCTGCATGAAACCAGTAAACAGGAATAGATAAGATATAGCTATAGGCCCAACTATCATTAAGGATATACTGGTTATGGTTCTGGCTGTAAGGTCTGGTATTTTGAACTTGATCAGGTTAAGATTTGCCCCGTAAAATATAGTAGCAAGCACCACATAAAGACCATATAAATTAAACTCTGAGGTATCTCCTCCTGAGCCGGCAAGAATAAGCGCCACTGTTCCCAAAAAACCGGTAATCAGACCTATGGCAGTTTTGGCGGTAATTTTTTGCGTAAAAAACAATGCGCCGAGGATCATAGTAAAAAGTGGTGTAAGGGCATTAATAATTCCAGCAACAGAGCTGGGAAGGTGAGTTTGCGCTTTGGCAAATAGAAAAGCGGGCAGAAAGCTTCCAAACATACCTACGGAAAACAAGTACAACCAGTGTCTTTTGTGCAGGCTCTTTAGTCTGCTGATGGCAAAAGGTGAAAGGAATAACGATGCGGAAACAATTCGGATCGCCCCTACTTCGCCGGCAGAATAGACATCCAGCCCACGTTTGATTAAAATAAATGAGCTGCCCCAGATCAAGGCAAGTACTAACAGGAGCCCCCAAGCCAGAAGGTTAGGGTTGTTTTCTTCAGTCATTAGATTGCGAGGGTTTCAATAGTAGAACCAGATGTTTCTTCACAAAGGTAAGGGTGCTGATAATGGATAAAAACCCAAAAATTGCTATTACGCGTAGGCTTCTACAAAAGTTTCGCCGATTTCATCTAAAATACTGATTAGTTCTGTATGTGACTCTGACTCCACCAGTCTCGTTCTAAATGGTTTAAAATTAGGAATACCTCTAAAATAGTTGGTATAGTGCCTTCGCATTTCAAAAATGCCTGTAATTTCCCCTTTCCACTCCACAGAAAAATTAAGATGTTTTTTAGCTACCGCTACTCTGTCAGCCATAGCTGGTGCGGGTAATGTAGTACCCGTTTTAAGGTAATGTTTGATCTCATTGAAAATCCATGGATAGCCAATAGCGGCTCGGCCTATCATAATGCCATCAACACCATACTTATTTTTATATTCCAAAGCTTTTTCAGGAGAATCAATATCACCGTTTCCAAAGATAGGAATATGAATATCGGGGTGATTTTTTACTTCGGCAATCTTTGTCCAGTCAGCCTCTCCCTTATACATTTGTTTACGGGTGCGACCGTGAATGGTGAGCGCCTTAATGCCTACATCCTGTAACCGTTTAGCAACCTCTACAATTTTTATTGTGCTGTCGTCCCAGCCCAGCCTTGTCTTTACAGTGACAGGGAGAGAGACCTGCTTAACTATCTCTTCGGTCATTTTTTGCATTTTCGGAATGTCGAGCAGAATGCCTGCACCAGCACCTTTACATGCCACTTTTTTTACAGGACAGCCATAGTTGATATCCACCATCTCCGGCTGTGCTTCCTCGGCAATGGCTGCCGCCTCTCTCATAGACTCTATCTTATCCCCGAAGATCTGAATGCCGATAGGGCGTTCGTAATCGTAAATATCAAGCTTCTGAACGCTCTTTTCTGCATTTCGGATAAGTCCTTCGGAAGAAATAAACTCCGTAAACATAAGGTCTGCACCATTTTCTTTGCATACTGCCCTAAACGGTGGATCACTCACGTCTTCCATGGGGGCAAGTAACAAAGGGAATTCACCTATCTCTACATTTCCTATCTTAACCATTGACCTAATACTTATCTTTACCGAACTGATTTTAAAATAAACTGTAAATTTACGTCAAATGAGCAATACAAAGCAAGCTCTGAAAGGTTATGGTCGAGCTTGCCGTTACTTATTTACTCTTTATTATGGATAAATTCGACAATAATATACATCTGTCAGAAGGCAGAAGTTCCGCAGCTTCTGCAATTTTTATATTTGGTCTGGCATTGCTCGGGGCTATTATTGGGTCTCAATTAGGAATGTTTTTATCTATCCCCTTTTACCCGGGCTCTCTTATGGAGATGGCAGAAGCACTCGCAGACCCTACCGGAGACCCTGCGTTAAGGATTCCATTGTTCATTAGTCAGGGATTCGGCACGTTATTGGGAATGATCATCACACCATTTATATATTTAAAAATCCGAGAAAAAAAGGACTTGAGTATATTTTTCAGTAAGCCTGTGGGTTGGGTACCTATTGGGATGACGTTTGGAATTGTGATGGCTTTTATGATAGTAAACTCATTATTTATTGAGTGGAATGCCAATATTCATTTCCCTGAATTTATGAAGGGGTTTGAGGAATGGGCACGGGAAAAGGAAGATGCACTGGCTAAGATCACCCTGTTTATTACAAAATTTGACGGGCCGCTCGATCTCGCTATTGCTTTCTTCGTTATTGCAATACTCGCTCCTTTGGGCGAAGAGCTGCTGTTTAGAGGATTTATTCAGAACGAACTACATACAGCTACGCGAAACATCCATGTTGCCATTTGGGTATCGGCAATACTTTTTAGTGCCATTCATATGCAGTTCTTTGGTTTCGTCCCCAGGTTGCTATTAGGTGCACTGTTCGGCTATTTGTATTATTGGTCAGGAAATTTATGGGTACCTGTCACGGCTCATTTTATCAACAACGGCTTTACCGTAGTGGTACTTTACCTTCATCAGCAGGGGTTTATAAGCTTTGATATAGAAAATACTGAGTCAGTACCTTTGTCTGCTGCTTTAATATTCACTATTATTACCGTTGGACTATTATACTATTTCAGGAGTTATTTTTTGAGAAAGCAAGTTAAATGAAAGGATGGCAAAAAGTATTTGAAACTGATCAATCCTACCATGCAGAAATAGTGAAGGATGTACTCGAAGATAACAATATCACTCCTGTCCTCATTAATAAAAGAGACTCATCCTTAAATAACTTTGGACAATATGAAGTACATGTAGCGTCTGAGGATGTGTTACGTGCGCTACAAATAATAAAAAATGACATCAATTTTAAATAAGTACAGTAATTTAACACAACGGATCATTGCAGCCTTGGTTGGCGCATTAATTATTATCAGCGGAATATGCTACAGTGAATGGACCTATTTTATCATTTTCATTTCAATTTGCACCGCCACTCAACTGGAATTTTATAAGCTGGTGGGCCTGGACGGAATGCTTCCGTTGAAAACCTTTGGTACATTCTGCGGACTTTGTATTTTCTCTTTATCCTTTTTTATAGAAAGCGGAAGGATTCATTCCAAGTACTATTTCGCCATTTTTCCGGTGGCAACACTGATATACCTGATCTATTTGTATAAGAAAAAAGAGGTTAAGCCCTTCAGGGGAATAGCTTTCACTTTTCTGGGTATATTATATGTTGCAATCCCCTTTTCATTGCTTAACGTGGTAGCTTTCTTTTCCGGTGAATATACATTTGAACTTATCCTGGGCTCTTTGTTGATACTTTGGGCCAATGATACCGGCGCATACTTTGCCGGTGTAAGGTATGGAAAAAGGAAGCTATTTGAGAGGGTCTCACCAAAGAAATCGTGGGAGGGTAGTATTGGAGGCCTGCTTTTGGCCCTGGCAATGGCATACGGACTGCATTATACAACCGATGTACTGATGCCCTGGCAGTGGCTCTGTGTGGGTTTCATCATTATAATAGGAGGCACGTATGGCGACCTTGTAGAATCATTATTTAAAAGAAGCATAGAAATCAAAGACTCAGGCAGATTGATACCGGGGCATGGAGGATTCCTTGATCGTTTTGACGGACTCCTGCTTTCAGCCCCTTTCATTACTACTTTCTTGAAAATCTTTTAAGTATTTGCCACTTTGAATGATATATATTTCTTTAAATTTGCAATCGTTTTAATAACCAAAAAACAAAACATATGGGTTATATAGAGCCTGCACCCCTAAAGGACGAAAAGAATCCTTTTGAAGCAATGATGTCGAGATTTCACATTGCTTCTCAAATACTTGGAATTGACGACGAGGTCTACAACGTTTTAAAATCTCCTGCCAAGCAAGTTATTGTTTCACTGCCTATAACCATGGATGACGGTTCTATCCGCGTATTTGACGGATACAGGGTTATCCATTCAAATATTTTGGGACCCTCAAAAGGTGGAATCCGTTTTGACCCGGGTGTGAACATTGACGAGGTAAAAGCTTTGGCTGCCTGGATGACCTGGAAATGTGCTGTTGTGGATATTCCTTATGGCGGAGCTAAAGGAGGCATTCAGTGTAATCCAAGAGAAATGTCGTCAGGAGAGATTGAGCGTTTGATGAGAGCGTATACCCTATCAATGGTCGAAATCTTCGGACCTGACAGAGATATTCCTGCCCCTGATATGGGAACAGGACCAAGAGAGATGGCATGGTTAATGGATGAGTATTCAAGAACCCAGGGTATGACCATCAACTCTGTAGTAACAGGCAAACCTTTGGTACTTGGCGGATCATTAGGTAGAACAGAAGCCACAGGCAGAGGTGTAATGGTCTCCGCATTAGCGGCTATGGAAAAGCTAAAAATCAACCCTTACAAAGCTACCTGCGCCGTACAAGGCTTTGGAAACGTAGGCTCGTTCGCTGCTCTTTTACTGGCCGAACGCGGTGTAAAGGTGGTAGCCATTAGTGATCTTTCAGGTGCTTACCACAATGAAAATGGTATTGATATTCAGGCTGCCATTGATTATCGAAATGGCAACAATGGAACACTAACCGGCTTCCCCGGTGCAGAAATGATCGGTGGCGATGAAATATTAGGATTAGAAGTTGATGTACTGGTGCCTGCGGCAACTGAGGATGTGATCACCTCACAAAATGTGGAAAACATAAGAGCAAAGCTGATTGTTGAAGGAGCAAACGGACCTACATCCGCAAAAGCTGACAATGTTATCAACGATAAAGGCATTATGGTAGCTCCGGACATCCTTGCCAATGCTGGTGGTGTTACTGTATCGTACTTCGAATGGGTACAAAACCGACTGGGCTATAAGTGGACAGGTGAGCGTGTAAACAGACGTTCTGACAGGATTATGAAAGATGCGTTTGATAATGTATACAATACTTCAAAGGAGTATAACGTATCCATGAGAATTGCAGCTTACATAGTTGCCATAGATAAAGTAGCTAAGACCTACAAATATCGTGGTGGTTATTAATTGTAAATAAAGTTTTTAGCATTGAGCATACATAAAGAAGGACGGGTTTTATTAGTAGTACTGCTGATCATACTGACGATTATCAACGTCATGGTCTATTTTGGTTTTCCTGATCAACCCATTGTTTTCAGGCTGGTTTTAGGAGTAACTATTGTACTCTTTCTGCTCGTCCTTCAGTTTTTCAGAAACCCAAGAATCATTACCCCTGTCAATGACCGGCATGTAGTGGCTCCTGCCGATGGTAAAGTTGTAGTGATTGAAGAAACTACAGAAACGGAATACCTTAAAGATAGGAGGATTCAAATTTCAATATTCATGTCGCCAGTGAACGTACATGTTAATAGAATGCCCGTAAAGGGAGTTGTAGAGTTTTTCAAATACCACGCCGGCAAGTACCTTGTGGCCTGGCACCCCAAATCAAGCACTGAAAACGAAAGGACTACCGTAGTGGTAAAAACCCCTAAAGGAGTATCTATTTTGATGCGACAAATTGCCGGCGCACTGGCCAGACGCATTAAATGGTATGTTAAGGAAGGGGAGGAATTTGAGCAGGGGCAGGAATTCGGTTTTATCAAATTCGGTTCCCGAGTAGACGTTTTCTTACCCCTTACAGCCAAGGTTAAGGTAGATATTGGCCAAAAGACCAAAGGAGGAATGACAGTTTTGGCCGAGCTAGATTAAAGCTTGGCCTCAATTAATTTCATCAATTTCTCCAGGTAGACCTTATCTGTCTCATCAAAATCATTTAGCTTATCACTATCCACATCAAGGATAAGTACCACCTCATTATCTTTAAAAGCTGGTAAAACAATCTCTGATTTTGAATCTGAGCTACAGGCAATATGTCCGGGAAATTCATCTACATTAGGAACAAGTACTGTCTCTGCTTTTTCCCAGGCTGTACCGCATACCCCTTTACCCTTACGTATTCTCGTGCAGGCTATAGGCCCCTGGAAAGGCCCCAACACCAATTCATCATTCTTCACAATATAAAACCCCACCCAAAAAAAGCCCATCCCATACCTCAAGGCTGCAGCTATATTTGAGAGGTTAGCCACCAAATCACTCTCGACAGAAATTAACCCTTCAATCTGTGGTAGCAGAGATTTATACTTTTCCTGTTTATCCGCACTCGTATTTACAATTAATTCTTCAGCCATTTTTTTTAGTTTTTATATATCAGCAATTTATCAGTATCGATCATCTCTTCTGCGACAAGCCCGGAAATGGCCGGTGCTTTAATACCTTCCTTAAATTTGGTTTGGGAAATAAACACTCTTGCCTCGTCCCACATATCTTTTTCGATCAGCAAATTTAATAATTGCGCCCCTCCTTCAACTATTATGGAACGTAAACCATGTTCATAAAGATTTAGAAAAAGAGCCTCAAGAAAATTAGTCTCGGACAGTTTTACGTATTGCAATCGCTTACTTGCCTGACCCGACAGCAAATTATAACAAATGGTAGGCTGCGAACCATCGAATATTTTCAGGTTCTTTGGTAATCTTAAATTTCGGTCTATAACTACCCTGACCGGATTTCTCCCGGACCAATCGCGCACATTTAAACCAGGGTTATCATAATAGGCGGTATTGGTACCGACCATTATACTATCCTCCTCAGCCCTCCATTTATGTACTAGTTTCCTGCTGGTTTCATTGCTAATCCACTTTGAATCATAATTCTTTCGGGCAACAAAGCCATCTTCCGTTTCGGCCCATTTGAGTATAATGTAAGGCCTCTTCTTTTTTAGTCCTGTAAAGAAGCGCTTATTGATTTCCAGACCTTCACGTTCCAATACACCTGTAACCACCTCTATACCGGCCTCTTCAAGTTTTTTAATTCCTTTCCCTCCAACCAGTGGATTGGTATCCATGTTTGAGATGACCACTCTTTTTACCCTATGCCTCACCAGGAGGTCCGAGCACGGAGGTGTTTTTCCGAAATGAGCACAAGGTTCCAGGCTTACATATACAGTACTTTCCGGCAACAAGCTTTTATCTGCCACACTATTGATGGCATTAACCTCAGCATGGGCATCGCCATATTTCATGTGCCATCCCTCTCCTATTACTTTATTATGGTGAACAATTACACACCCTACCAGCGGATTAGGACTAACGCTACCTAAACCCAGAAAGGCCAAATCAAAAGCCCGTTGTATAAAGAGTTCATCGTTATGCATGTGGCGGTTAGATCACTTTATGCTACCCCTGCACAGGACCGGATCAACATAAATATTTTTTTATAGCTAATTAACTAGATTTGTATTAACCTTACAATGTTAACAAACTCACCACTCATTATAAAATCATCATGTCCCGCAATATTCCGGACTCGTCCAAGAAGCTTTTAAAATATATCACAGACGAAATCCAGCTGGAAGAAAGTACCGAAGAGGTTCTTAGTATTGCTTATATGATCATGGAGCATGTTTTTAACCTGGATAAAGCAGAAATTATACTTGACAGATCCATTAATGTGGCTAATTCAAAAGCTAGGGAACTTAATGAATTTATAAAACGGATAAATACTCATGAGCCTGTCCAATATATCATCGGCCAAACGGAATTCTACGGGCGTGAATTTAAGGTGGATAAAGGTGTATTGATACCTCGTGGGGAAACGGAAGAGCTGGTTCACCTGATTATTAATGAGAATCATGGTAAAAGAATCAAGTTGCTGGATATTGGTACCGGAACGGGCTGTATACCGATTACGCTATTAAAGGAGCTGAGAGGCTCCAGGGCCTTTGCTATAGACTATGACCCTCGCGCAATGAAGGTTGCCAGGAAGAATGCAGAACTACATAAAGTACAGATTGAATTCTTACTTATAGATATCTTAAATGAACCTATACCAGTCCAGTCCCTGGATGTTATTGTAAGCAACCCTCCATATGTAACGGAAAGCGATAAGCTACTTATGAAACCTAACGTACTTAAATATGAACCGGCTATGGCGTTATTTGTTGAGGACTCAGACCCACTATTATACTACAGACGAATTGCTGAGCTGGCCAAAAGTACTTTGAAGGAACACGGTATACTCTACTTTGAGATCAATGAACGATTTGGAGAAGATGTTCAGGCACTGCTGGAAATTATGGATTATTCAAAAGTTCAGGTGATCAAAGATTTGCACGGCAAGGATAGAATTGTGAGAGCATCAAATTCAGTCAATGTGCTCTCCTAACCAAAAAGGATGATCAACACTGAATGTAATCATACCCTCTGTCAACAAATTTATCACAAGAATATCTTGCTTCTTATGTTGCCTGATATGTGAATCAGTGTGTATAATAGCATGCTCCTTTTCAGCTAGTATAAAAGTACTGCCCTTTGTCACCCACTTACTAAACTGACCCGTGTGACAGCATATCCATTTATAGTCAGTATCCCAAATGACTATAGTTGGCAAAGCCGTTTCAGCCAACCAGTTTCTTAGAGCTTCAGGTACTTCCCCAATAATGTGAACAGCTTTACAGTCCTGCTCAGCCAGAAAAGATATTCCTTGTCTTATCCAATCCGGATTGTCCTCTTCAACCGAAATAATCTCAACAGGCATCTGAAAGCCTAATATATTCCTGAAGTTATCACGCAATTCTTTCGTGCAAAGTACCGCATCAATTTTAATACCCAGACTTATAATCAGTTCAACGGCCTCCTGAACTACAATTACTTTAGGGCTCCATTCTAAAAGCTGAAGCAATATATCCTCTTTTACCGGATCGATTATAAACACCGCAGGCTCCTGATCTTCTCTAACAAAATGATGTGACGACATAGCTCAAATCTACATAAAAGAAGTTACAACGATCAATTTTTAGGTTAACCTAATAATTATTTTTTGTATATATAATTAATTTATTAAGTTTGTAGTTATAAAATATTTTGATTTATGAAAAGAACATTTTTACTATTAACTCTTATACTGTGCTTCAAGATTTCCTTAGGACAACAACAGGCTAGCATTCATGGACAAATAAAAAATGAAGCGGGAGCAATTCCCGGAGCCACAGTACAAATACCGTCTTCACAAACCGGAGATGTGGCAGACGCTCAGGGGCGTTTTAGCTTACCCAACCTGGATCCGGGAGATTATAAGTTGGAGTTTAGGTCCATCGGCTATAAGCCAGTAGTAAAAACTGTAAATGTCGCCGCAGGACAAAGCCTGGAGCTTAATATTACGCTTGAGGAAAATAGTCTTGGTCTGGATGAAGTCGTAGTGACGGGGACAATGAAACCTACTTTTGTAAAATCATCGCCTGTTAAGGTAAGTGTCGTTACTTCTGAATATTTCAATACATTTACGCCCGCGGCAGCCTCTTCCGTTGTAGAGGGTATCAAGCTGGTTAATGGAGTTCAGGAGGTTGTTGCTTGCGGAGTATGTTTCACCAACAGCATCAGCATAAACGGTCTGCCAGGGCCATATACCGCTGTACTTATGGATGGTACACCTATATATGGCAACCTGGCTTCTGTCTATGGTCTAAATGGTATTCCAAGTATGATCATAGATAGATTTGAGGTTATAAAAGGCCCGAGTTCCACACTATATGGCTCGGAAGCCTTAGCAGGAGTAATAAACATTATCACCAAAGATCCTGAGGATCAGCCACTGCTTTCAGTTGACCTTATGGGTACCTCGCACCTCGAATCATTTGGCAACTTATCAGCCGCCCCGTCAATTGGTAAATCAAATGGATTTATTGGTCTGAATTATGCTTATATCAACGATTTTGATGACAGAAATAGTGATGGTTTCGGAGATATGGCTAACCTGGACAGGTATTCATTATTTACTAAATGGAACATTCATCGCCCAAGCAATAAGAAATTTACGGTAGCCGCAAAATACTACTATGAAGATAGAAGAAACGGGGTTGAAGAGTTTTTGACTGACCGAAACTACCAGGAAATACGCGGTAGTGATGAAATTTACGGTGAAAGCATCTACACACACCGCGCTGAGCTTTTTGGCACATATGAGCTTCCCTCTAATGCCAACCTAAAAATCGACTATTCCCTGAGTCAACATTTACAGGACAGCTACTATGGAGCCGATTATTACGAAGCAGAACAAGGAATTGCCTTTGCGAATTTTATTTGGGACAAACAATTAAATGATCACTCCATACTTGCCGGTATTACTTCAAGATATCAGCATTACGATGATAATACAGTGGCTACTATAAATTCTGGTACTGGCAAAAATTCACCAGATAATCAATTTATTCCGGGTATTTTTCTACAGGATGAATGGGCTGTATCTGAAAAATTATCGCTTTTAACAGGAGGTAGACTCGATCACTACACATCTCATGGGGCAATTTTTTCACCTCGTGTCAATGCCAAATATAAACCCGGCAAATGGACTACTTTAAGAGCTAATTTTGGAACCGGTTTTAGAATAGTGAACCTGTTTACTGAGGATCATGCTTTTATTACAGGACAAAGAAGTGTAGAGATAGTAGAAGAGCTTAAACCAGAAAGATCACTTAATGGAACCCTTAACCTCAACCATGTATACTCCATAGGTAAAAGTCAGGGGACGGTGGATTTTGATGTGTACTACACCTACTTTTCTAATAAAATAATACCCAACTATGATGATCCTAATAAAATTATCTATGCGAATACAGATGGTCATGCAATCACCAAGGGTATAGGTATAAATGTAACACATGACTTTTATTTCCCTCTTGCAGTAAATGTGGGGTTCAATGTACAGGAAGCTACTCAGACAGAGCCCAATGACGAAGGTACGCTTGAAACCACTTCTATAGAGTTTGCCCCTGAATGGAGCGGTGTAATCACAGCAAATTATACCTGGGCACAACCCAAGATTAATATAGCGTATACCCTAAGGCTTACAGGCACAATGGCTCTGCCCGCTGTTTATGATGTAGGATCGGATGGTGAACCATTATCTGAGCCGCGATCAACCACTTCCGAGCCCTATATGTTTCATAACATTCAGTTTTCCAAAGAAATATCCAAGGCCTGGTCTGTTTATGGAGGAGTACAAAATCTATTTGATTATGTTCAGCCGATATCGCCACTCACCGGATTTAATGACCCAAATACACCTACGGGCTTTAGTCCTTACTTTGATACCGCATACGCCTATGCACCCATCCACGGACGCGAGTTTTATTTGGGGGTAAAATGGAATCTGTCAAAAGCACGTTAATCCTGAGGATAACTATCGATAATGTGTTGAGAGACGATTTTATAAATTTCAGCTACGGCTTCATTCTTGTTCAAAAACTCCATGTGTTTGTCAAGTGTTTCAAAATCATGCCTCCGGGCCGGGCCAGTCTGAGACTTGCCTGGCCCAAGCTCAAAGCTTTTATTGATGGTCTCTGCTATCAAAGGATGAAGCAAATCAAAATCCAGCTTGCTACCTGATAAAATATCCTCAGATATTTTCATGAAATGGTTAACAAAATTACAGGCAAAAACAGCCGCAACATGTAGTGCTTTACGGTCTCCTGAATTTACGTGTAGAACCTTCCTGCTTATAGCCTTGCCCATGGTAAAAAGCAGCTTCTCAGTAGCCGAATCTTCAGCTTCTATACATATGGGCACATGGGTGAGATCTACCTTTTTTTGTTTACTAAAAGTTTGTAGGGGATAAAAAACGCCAATGTGTTCACTGGCAGCGTAAGAGAGCAGATCGATAGACTTAGCTCCTGATGTATGTAGTAAAATAGCCTGCTCCGGCAGAATTATTTCACGTGCGATCTCCGAAATGATATCATCAGGAACTGCTATAATAAAATATTGGGACGGACTATTCGAGAAATCATATCCTTCATTAACCTCAGCCTGATAGAGCCTGTTCACCAAAGCCCTGGAACTCTTTGGAGACCTACTGCAAACCTCTTTAACCGGGTATCCTGCATTATCCAGTGCAGGAGCCAGATGCCATGCTAAATTACCGGCGCCAATAAAAGAAACATAATTGTTATTTAACATCATGCCAGGGTTATGTTCAAACTACTCCATTCCCTTTTCGCGCATCTTTTTAAACTCACTATATCGCCGGTTAATGGCAATACCAAAACCGACCATTAGCAATAGTGTACCGAGCCACAGAACATTTATGAGCGGTTTTTCCATAGCTTTTAGCACTACCCAATCCTTTTGTCTGGTATTGGCTCCAATAGCCATGCTGTTTTTTTCCGGATAGATATTTAATAGTGTCAGCTTCAATCCAAGGTCACTAACTTCATCAGAAATGCGCCCTACCATGCCATTTTTTATTAAAAAAATCGGCTGTACTACGTATTCCGCTTCTTCTCCCTGAATAGTAACAGTAGCTTTAACAGCAACATCTTCATTATTAAGCTCTACACCTTCTACTTCAGGTATCCTTTCTAATTTATCTACTCTCGCCACATAATCGTTCACGAAGAAGTTTTCCTTCGGAGATACTTCAAACTCCTCCATATCGCTCCATTCCATTTCATTATTAGGGTCTCTAATAGAAGAAACATGAGTATACAGATCCTTGTCAAATCCTCTTTTGATATCAGGTGAAGCAAGTAAACCGCCCATAGATTCATTTACCTGAGCACGAGGATACAGGGTAAACTTCTCACCCTGCTTATTGGTATATTCTATTTCGTAGTACGTATTTTCCGGAGCAATCTCTATGGTATCATTTTTCTCAAAAATCACCTCTCCGTCAGCTACAATATCTCTCTTGGCAATAACCATATGTGGCAAGCCTGTTTGTCTTATATCATTTCTGTTGATGTAGCTCGATATATCAACCGGCTCGAGCCTCTCTCCCTTATATTTCAGGCTATAATCAGCCATCTCTTTCGGCTCATTGATAAATAGCAATAAGTTCTCATTATTGAATTCGGTTGACGATTCTTTTGAGATTAGCATCCCTGTTGTATTAAGGGATACTACTTTGGAATACCCGGCTGAAAACATTATACCTATTAACATCAAGCCTACTCCTATATGTGTAACCGCTCCTCCGGATAACTTTGGATTCTTCTTTAATACGTTAAAAAGAATTTTGGCATTTGCCACCACTGTATAGACCCCTGCAAGCAGCAGCATAATATATATTGGGTCTGCGACATTCTTAATTACCACAATAATTGTTGTAATAATTAAAGTAAATACAATTGGAACCGTAAGGCTGCTCCACAACTGCTCCTTTTTCATATTCTTCCACCAAAAGAATTGCCCGGTACCTGAAAGTAGGGCTACACACACTGCAAACCACAATTGAAACTTGGAATAGAAAGCAATTTGATCAGCAGGTGGAGCTATGTTTGATACACCACCAAAAAGTTCTACTATGCTATTCCAAACGGGAATAGATGTAGGTATCAGGACTTGGAAGCCCATCAGACATAAAACCAAAGCCCCAATAAAGATCCAAAATTCCCTTGAGTAGGTAGATGCTTCTTTCTCAGAATAAGGCATTTCCTTCCACCTTACTACTGCCAAAATGATTGATCCTAATGTGAAAAATAAAAGATAAATAAGCAATTGCCCTGATAGTCCAAGGTCCGTAAAGGAGTGTACCGAAGAATTCCCTAATATGCCACTCCTTGTTAAAAAGGTAGAGTATAAAATTAGCACAAAAGTAGTAACAACCAATACTATGCTTGCTTTGAGCGCCGTGTCACTGTTTTTAAAAGTGATCATGGTATGAATCGAAGCTACCAGAAATAACCACGGTACATAGACAGCATTTTCTACCGGGTCCCAGTTCCAGTAACCGCCAAAGTTAAGCGTTTCATAGGCCCAGTATCCGCCCATCAAAATTCCCAGCCCCAGAATAGCACCTGAGAATAGTGCCCATGGCAGTGCCGGCCTGACCCATTCGCGGTACCTTCTTTTCCAAAGCCCTGCAATACAGAAGGCAAATGGAATGACTGTGGTTGCAAAACCTAAAAATAAAGTCGGAGGGTGTATCACCATCCAGTAATTCTGTAACAGGGGGTTAAGTCCGGTTCCGTCTTTAGGCACAAAGTTGGGTTGTTCCTTAAAAATCGGAGCATCGATTGCATCTCTTAATAAGATGAAAGGTGAACTACCCAATTTTACGCTCACACCAGGTATTACTACACCCAGGATCATTGATGCCAGAAATACCTGGACCAATGAAAACACTGTCATAACAGGAGCCTCCCAGAATTTATTGGTCAGAATAACAATTACACCCAGTAAAGCATGCCAGAATAGCCATAATAGAAAGCTTCCTTCCTGTCCTTCCCAAAAGCACGAGATCATATAATGAGTAGGAAGTCTTCTGGAGGAATGGCTCCAGGCATAGTGATACTCGAAGTAATGATTATATATGATATAGAAAAGGCTAAAAACTACGCCAACAACAGCAACAGTGTGGAGGTAAAACGCCACCCTCCCATTTATCTTCCAGGATTTTTCGTGTGATAACTCTTTGGCCTGTGAGGCCTTAAAATAACAAAAAGCTGAATATAACGCGCTTATAAAAGCTAGAATAACAAAAAGGTGACCAAGGCCACCAATAAACTCATGTATCATAAAAATTATGCATTTTTCCTTTTCACATTTCCGCCTTTACAGTGTTCTCCTGATATTTTGAAGGACATTTCATTAAAATTTTTTCCGCTACAAAAAGATCGTTTTGATATGCACCAATAACCACAACCTTTTCTGATCTTTGAAAGTCCGTAGGCATGGGCTCATTATAAAAAACCTTCTGTTCCCTCTTATTGTCATCTACCATGATAAATGAAAATGACAGTTTATCAGCAGAAGGTTGGATGCCAATAATTTCACCACTTTCTTTTTTTAGCTCTCCAACAACATGTATGCTACTTTCGTTGCCATTAAGAGCCATTTCCTGAGCTGTATCGAAAGTTACGTAAGAACTTGCATCACCTGCAGTTGTGATAATGATACCAATGGCAGCTGCTATAATAACGATACCGATAATGTGAGAAGTTTTCATAAGCTTCAATGATTGATCAAATACTTTACAAAGTTAGGTTCAAAATGGTTTCTAAGTATCATTATTTAATAACTGTTTCTCTATCCTGCTTACTTTTTTGTCAATTACAATTAGATACGCAACCAACCCTCCAAGAATAATACATATTACCCCGGTCAGGACATATATTTTTCCTTCTTCACGGAACCTGTCCGCCATTTCAACTTCTTCATTTGCATAATCGCTCTCGGTAATTTCTATTTTATCCTGAGCATTTACAAAAAATGACGCCAGGCAGAGAATCAGCAATAGGCCAATCTTTTTCATCAATCTATAATTTGTTCAAGTTTTCTAATACGTACTCTCAATGTCGCTACCCAGACTCCCAGCATTGTCCATCCAATTACAGCGGGGTAAAAAACCATCCTCAACCGGCTGTCCAGATCATAGGCATTGAATCCAGGATTCCCCCCATTGCCGGGATGGAGCGAATCAGTAAGTCTGGGAAGTATAAATAGAAGGGGGATAAGGGCGAAAAATGCGAAAATATTATAAACAGCACTTATTCTAGCCCGTTGTTCATCATTATCCAGCGAGCCTCTGAGAATGAAATAAGCAAAATAGATAAGTAAGCCAATGGCTGCACCATTCTGTTTAGGGTCTCCACTCCACCAGTCTCCCCAGGTAAATTGAGCCCATAGCATACCGGTAAGTATGCCAAGCATGCCAAAAATCACACCAACATTGGCAAATTCAATGGCAAAATCATCATACGACCTATTAGAACGTAAAAGATAAAGAATAGAGTAAGCCACTGATACCCCTAACATCAGTATCATCCCAAACCACATAGGTACGTGAAAATATAGTGCCCGAATAGTCTCATTAAGAATGACTAATCTTGGTACTTCAAATAAAAGTCCGCCTACAACAACATAGAGAAGTAGTAGAACCGTTAATATTTTCCACCACGGTTTACGCATAAGCCCTTAAAAATTAGCTGCGCCAAAGATACGGGAATAAGAGATAAGAAACCGCCCCGACTATTAGATTAATTGCCAGCAGAGTTAGCATTTCATCAAAGCTTGCACTTCTTTCGATACCATCAAGGGCATTTTTTGATATTTTTATAACCATAAGTAACATCGGCAAAATTACAGGGAAGCCCAGAATGGCCATTAGCGTCTGATTATTATTAGCTTTTGATGCTATTGCAGAGATCATTGTTAACGCCGAAGAAAAGGAAATTGCACCCATAAGCAAGTTTACTACAAAAAGTAGAGGGTCCTGGATTGGATTGCCAAGCACAACAGCGTACATTGCAAATCCAAGCATAGCTAAAACTAGCATTAAAATAGCATTATAGCATATTCTGGCAATGATGAGCGTTTGTGGTTTAATAAGCCAATAGTAGTATAAGAACTTTCCCTCTTTTTCCTGAATAAAGCTTTTGGCTACAGCATTAATGGCTGTAAACAACAGAATTATCCAAAACAATGCATTCCACGTAACCGGATTGAGTTGATTGGCTTTGACATTAAAACTCAGATAACAGATAAAAATGGTACTCACTAAGTATAATAGAATACCATTAATGGCATAGCGCTGACGCCACTCCAGGAGTACTTCTTTTTTTATAAAATTTATTACTCCATTCAAGAATGGGTCCTTTCGTATTGTTTTAAATAGCTATTAAATTCTCTGCCAAAGGCGATAAACAGACTTATTAAAAAACCGATTAAGCCCCCTACTGCAACTGAGAAGACAGGTCTTGGGCTCACTGGACGTTGATAGGCATCAAAATCTTCGACTATTTCTACTGCCTGGTTAAATTCCAGTTCTTCTTCTAACTGTTGTTTTTGTTTAATAAGTTCTAAAAGCGCGGTGTATACTTCCCCGGGGTTCATCAACACAACATTGTCTTTGTTAAAATTTTCGGATTGATAAAGTCCTCTTTTCAGACTATCAATCTGGTTAATTTCCTCATCCAATTTGGCAATAAAACCTGCGTACTGCTCACTTTTTAAATCTATCCTTTTTTTAACATAGGTATTATGGGAAAGATAGTGCAACATTCCTTCTTCCAGTTCAGACCAATGATCATTTGAAAAAGACTCAACTTTAATCACGTAGAAAGCATATTCTAGTTTTTTATCTGCGTTTTCATCCGTAGGCTCAATTTCCACACTCTGAATATACTCCGCAACCTTGGTTGAAAGGTTAAGTTTTTGAGCTAAACCTTTATAATTATTTTCCTTAATAAGTTGAGTAAGGTTCTCATTGATTACCTTCAGTAAAGACTCGTTCAAAACAGTAGCCCTAACTACTATTTCACTCTGATAAACAGCTGGTTTGAGATTGTAATACAATAACCCAAGCAAAAGCCCTACTATTGTTAGCAAGGCAATAGTAATCTTATTTCTCAGAAAAATATTTTTTAGCTTAACGAGTAGTTCTGTTAGGTCAATCTCATCAGTTCCTTTTTCCGACATATCTGTTTTTATCTAATTTAATTGCAAGTTTATTAAAATAAACTAAAGAGTTCTAATGCTCTATATAATTATTACATTTGTGCCAAAATTGACCTCGTTTTGTTGAGCATAGGTTAAGTTATTTAGGTTTTAGAGTAAAAATTTACATATATATATGGATTCAATACTGGTTACAGGGGCAGCTGGTTTTATTGGCTTTCATCTTTGCAAAGTTTTATGTAATAAAGGGTATAAAGTCACCGGCATAGATAACCTCAATGACTACTATGATGTTAACCTGAAAAAATCAAGGCTTAGTATTCTGAAAAAAGAAGAGAATTTCAATTTCCAAAAATTAGATCTTGTAGATCAAGAAGGCATAGAAAAGCTTTTTAAGACAGGCAACTTCTCTTATGTGATAAACCTGGCTGCCCAGGCTGGCGTTCGTTACTCCTTAACAAACCCAAGGGCATATATAAAAAGCAACATTGACGGTTTCCTCAACATTCTGGAAGGTTGTAGACATAGTGATGTTAAGCATTTAGTTTATGCATCATCAAGCTCTGTCTACGGGGCTAATACGAAAATGCCTTTCTCTGTCGAACATAATGTAGACCATCCTCTATCATTATATGCAGCCACAAAGAAGTCTGATGAATTGATGGCACACACCTATTCCCATCTCTACAACCTACCAACAACCGGACTTCGTTTCTTTACTGTTTACGGCCCATACGGGCGTCCTGATATGGCTCTTTTTTTATTTACCAAAGCCATAATTGAAGGCAAACCTATTGATGTATATAATCATGGCAAAATGTTAAGGGATTTTACCTATGTTGATGATATAGTTGAAGGGATTGTAAGGCTAATACCAACTATCCCCTCCGGCAACCCTGATTGGGATGGAAATAAGCCTAATCCATCTGATAGCTTTGCTCCTTATAAAATCCATAACATTGGCAATAATCAACCTGTCGAGCTAATGGAATTCATTAATGCCATTGAAGACGCATTAGGAAAAACTGCTATTAAAAACATGATGCCTATACAACCAGGTGATGTGCCTTCAACATATGCAGATGTTGATGCATTGACAAAGAGTGTAGGGTTTAAACCTAATACCGCTATTAAAACAGGGATTCAACAGTTTATAACTTGGTATTTAGACTATTATAAGATCAAAAATTATAAATAAATGAAATTAGGAATTATAGGGCTCGGTTACGTTGGCCTTCCATTGGCGGTTGAATTTGGAAAGGTACTTGATGTAGTTGGATTTGACATTAACAAGAAACGCATAAATGAACTTTTAAATGGTGAAGACAAAACACTAGAAGTAGGTAAAGAAGAATTATCTCAAGCAACCCGATTAAGCTATACCTCAAATGTTGCAGAACTTGAATCAGTTGATATTTATATAGTAACTGTACCTACGCCAATTGACCAATTTAAAACCCCTGACTTAACACCGCTAAAAAAAGCAAGTGAAACAGTCGGCAAAGTTTTGTCTAAGGACAACATAGTTATATATGAGTCAACCGTGTTTCCTGGTTGCACTGAAGAAGTTTGCGTACCCATTCTTGAAAAAGTTAGTGGTCTTAAATACAACAGTGATTTTTATTGTGGATATTCACCAGAAAGAATAAATCCAGGCGACAAGGAGCATAGATTAAGCTCTATAAAAAAAGTAACAAGCGGAAGTACTCCTGAAATTGCAGAAAAAATAGATCAATTATACGGCACAATTATTACTGCCGGCACCCATATGGCTTCATCAATCAAAGTCGCTGAAGCTGCAAAGGTTATAGAAAATTCTCAGAGAGATCTCAACATTGCTTTTGTGAACGAATTAGCAATGATTTTTGACAAAATGAATATTGACACCCATGAGGTGCTTGAAGCTGCGGGGACAAAATGGAACTTTCTCCCATTCAAACCAGGGTTGGTTGGAGGACATTGTATAGGTGTAGACCCATACTACCTGACTTATAAAGCTGAGAGTTTGGGTTATCATCCACAGGTAATTCTATCCGGTAGAAGAATTAATGACAATATGGGTATATATGTTGCCAGTAAAGTCATTAAATTAATGACTAAGAAAAATAACCCTATAAACAATAGCAATATACTTGTATTAGGCGTTACATTCAAAGAGGATTGTCCTGACATCAGAAATAGCAGGGTAATTGATGTAATCCGTGAATTGGAAGGCTTTGGTGCAAATGTTCATGTATACGACCCCCAGGCTGACATAGAGGAAGTAAAGCATGAGTATGGACTTACCTTAATATCAGAACCGAATATAATTTACAATGCTATAGTACTTGCTGTTGGGCATAAAACATTTAAAGCTATAAACCTTAAGAACATTTCAAACGAGGCTACTGCCATTTATGACATAAAAGGTTTTTTTAGCAAAGAAAATATAACGGCGCGACTATAATGGAAAAAGGAAAAATCATTGTTACCGGAGGAGCCGGTTATATAGGTTCCCATACATGTGTCGAACTTATTAATGCCGGCTATACGCCGGTAATTGTTGATAACTTTTCAAATTCTGAAAAATTTGTAATAGACAGGCTTGAAGAGCTCACAAAAGCAGAAATTCATTTAGAGGAGGGAAATTGTAACGATCTAAGCTTTTTAAAATCTGTATTTTCCAAGCATAGTGGGATTCAAGGAGTTATTCATTTTGCGGCTTATAAGGCAGTGGGGGAATCTTCGTCCAACCCTATTAAGTATTATGAGAACAATCTCGTATCTACTATTAACCTGCTTAAAGTGATGGAGCATGAATCGGTTAATAACCTTGTATTTTCATCATCCTGTACTGTATACGGACAGCCTGATATTTTACCTGTAACTGAAGAGTCTCCAATAAAGCCTGCTGAATCACCGTATGGCCGTACTAAGCAAATTTGTGAGGACATTATCTCGGACTTTTGTAAAGCTAAAAGTCACTTCAAGTTCATTTCTCTAAGATACTTTAATCCTATTGGAGCTCACCCATCTGGCTTAATAGGTGAACTGCCTATAGGCGCGCCTAATAACCTTGTTCCGTATATTACACAAACTGCCGCGGGCATGAGAAATCACCTCACTATTTTCGGAGATGATTATAATACAACAGACGGCACTTGTATCAGGGACTATATACATGTAGTTGACCTGAGTAAAGCCCACATTGCTGCCTTAACTAAAATGGTCATAGGTAACAATATACAGCAAAAAGAAGTTTATAATATCGGCACAGGAACTGGGCACTCTGTAATGGAAGTGGTGAAAGTTTTTGAAAAAGCAACTAAGCAAAAATTGAACTTTGTCATTGGAAAAAGAAGGGATGGTGACGTTGAGAAGGTTTTTGCGGATGTTACAAAAGCTCAACATGAATTAAACTGGAAAACCGAACTTTCTCTGGAACAATCACTAATAGATGCCTGGAACTGGCAAAAAAACATATCAAGTATAGAAACCCATTAAATACCAAATATTGTGAAAGGAATAATACTCGCAGGTGGCTCTGGCACAAGGCTTTATCCCCTTACCAAAACCATTTCAAAACAAATGTTGCCCATATATGATAAACCTATGATATATTATCCTTTGTCTGTTTTAATGCTTGCCAATATAAAGGAAATACTAATCATAACAACCCCTGAAGACTCAGAAGATTTTAAGAACCTGTTATCTGATGGCTCTCAGTTGGGTTTAGACATACAATATGCTGTGCAGCCTTCTCCAGACGGTCTGGCTCAGGCTTTTATTATTGGTGAAGATTTTATTGAAAATGACTCTTGCTGCCTAATACTGGGAGATAATATTTTCTATGGTTATAATTTCTCCAAAACATTGATACAAGCAGCTCAAATGCAGGACGGGGCTACTGTATTCGGTTATTATGTTAAGGATCCGGAAAGGTATGGAGTTGTAGAGTTCACCGAGGACAACCAAGTGGTATCCCTTGTGGAAAAACCCCAAAATCCAAAGTCAAACTACGCTGTAACCGGATTATATTTCTATGACAACACGGTTGCAGAAAAAGCTAAGCAAATCAAACCATCATCACGTGGTGAACTGGAAATAACTGATTTGAATAATATGTACCTCAAAGAAGGCAGTCTTAGAGTTGAATTATTGGGTAGAGGTATGGCCTGGCTTGATACCGGAACACATCAAAGCTTACTTCAAGCTTCTAACTTTGTAGAGTCAATTGAGGAAAGGCAAGGGCTTAAAATAGCTTGCCTGGAAGAAATTGCATTCAGGAAGGGCTACATTAGTAAAGCACAGCTAATAGATCTCGCTCAGCCGTTATTAAAAAACCAATATGGACAATATTTGACAAAAATAGCTGAAGATAAAGTATGAAAAATATATTAATAACCGGCGGTGCCGGATTCATTGGATCCAATTTCGTTCCATATTTTCTAAATAAATATTCTGAGTACAATCTAATCAACCTGGATAAACTAACTTATGCTGGTGACCTTGTAAATTTAGAGGAAGTAAAATCTGACGATAGATATACATTTGTTCAGGGAGATATTTGTGACAGGAGTTTAATTGAAGAACTTTTTAAGCAGTACAACTTTCAGGGAGTTATCCATTTTGCAGCTGAATCGCATGTAGACAACTCCATTGAGGGACCTGAAGCATTCATCAACACAAATATCAATGGCACATTTACCTTAATTGATGTTGCTCGTAAATTCTGGATGAATGCCCCTTTCGAGAAAAAGAATGAATTCAAGGAAGCACGCTTTCATCATATTTCCACCGATGAAGTTTATGGCACTCTTGGAGAGACAGGTTTTTTCAAAGAAACTACGCCGTATGCTCCAAACAGTCCATACTCTGCCTCAAAGGCTTCCAGTGACATGCTGGTAAGGAGTTATTTCCATACCTATGGCCTAAATGTTGTTACAACTAACTGCTCCAACAACTACGGTCCTAAACAGCACGATGAAAAGTTAATACCTGTAATTATTCAAAAAGCCCTGAATGGTGAAAACATCCCTATATACGGCGACGGGAAAAATATAAGAGATTGGTTGTATGTACTGGATCACTGCAAAGGCATTGATCTTGTCTTTCACAAAGGCAAATCAGGAGAGACATATAATATTGGAGGAAGAAATGAGAGAAATAATAATGAAGTAGCTAATACAATTTGTGAAATACTTGATAAAAAGAGCCCAAGAAAAGATGGGCTATCGTATAAATCGCAGATTACTTATGTAAAAGATCGTGCTGGCCATGACAGACGATATGCTATTGATGCCTCTAAAATAGAAACTGAACTAGGTTGGAAAGCAGATGAGAATTTTGTCACAGGTATTGAAATAACTGTTGAATGGTTTCTACACAAATATTATAATTATTAAAAATGTTAACAGAATATTTATTCCAAAATTCTACTGTACAAGCAAGTGATTAATTTTGTCTTTACATCCTAAACTCCGGCTAACTAAACATAAACTGATACAATTTATATTATGAGTATAGAAATTTTAGATTGCACACTCAGGGACGGTGGATATTATACAAACTGGAATTTCCCACAAGACCTCAGCGAAAATTACTTCACAGTCCTTAATACTCTACCCATTGACTATATAGAAGTAGGATATAGAAGTACACCTATGGCATTCTATTTTGGTGAGTATTTCTATTGTCCTGAATATTTATTAAAAAGAATTAAAGAATTGTGTCCTAAGAAGAAATTAGCAATCATTCTTAATGAAAAAGATACCACTTCTGAGGATTTAGATTATCTCCTAACTCCATGCAAAGGAATAATAGACTTGGTTAGAATGGCTATTGACCCTGCTAATTTTGATCGCGCAGTAAGTTTGGCAAAACAAATCAAAAACATGGGATTTGATGTGGCATTTAATGTCATGTACATGTCCGAATGGAAAAACAATCCAGCTTTCCTTGACAAGATTCCAAGTATAAATGGATTAGTCAGCTTCTTCTATATGGTTGATTCTTATGGAGGAATATTACCTGATGAAATAAAAGAAATCACAAAAATCGTACAAGAAAAAACAAATACCTCTCTTGGGTTTCATGGACATAATAATCTTGAAATGGCCTTGATAAATAGTTTAACTGCTATTGAGTGTGGGTGTAAAATTATTGATTGTACCATAACAGGTATGGGCAGGGGTGCTGGTAACTTGAAGACTGAACTTCTCATTACATATCTTGCATCCAAGGGATTAATTAATGCTCAAGACAATGGTCTTAGTGATCTGGTTTCAAATTTTGAGTATTTACAAAAAGAGTATGAATGGGGAACTAATTTGCCGTACATGATTTCTGGAGCTTATTCTCTTCCCCAAAAAGATGTTATGTCATGGATAAGCAAGAAGAGGTATTCAACTAGCAATATTATTAATGCACTAAACAACAGAATAAATAAATCTAATGACACAACAAAACTTCAACCATTAAAAAATATTAAACAAGATCAAGCCATCATTATTGGAGGAGGAACCTCTGCATCTTCTCATTTTAACGCTATCAAAGAGCTGGTTCATGAAAACCATAACCTGACAATTATCCATTCTAGTACCCGGAATATTACCGCCTACAATACAATAGAAACTGAACAGTACTTCTGTTTACCTGGTAATGAAGCATACAAATTGACTAAGTATAAGTCTATCTTGTTATCAAATGATTACAAGTTTGTATACCCACCTTCACCTAGACAAATGGGCACTTATTTACCGCCCTTTATATCCGATGATGCCTATGAATTAAATGAAATTAATATTGTAGAAAAATATAAAGACAGCCCTCTAGCTATTGCATTACAAACTGCTATTGAATTGGGGTGCCAATATATAAACTTAGTCGGTTTTGACGGGTATTCTGATACAATAGATACAACTCAATTTGAACTAACTCAAGAGAACCAATATATTATCGACTCCGCAAATAAACTTATTAAACTGACATCATGGACACCAACAAGATATAAAAATATTAAGGTTGTTTCAATCTATAGTTTGCTTAAATAAACATCTATAGTTTGCTTAAATAAACAATTGAGAAGTGTTGATCCATTATATTATAACATCCCGAGAGTTTACTAAAGAGTTAATTGCTCTTGCATGCAATAAAAATAAATTTTAGCATGTAGAAGTGTCAACATTAAAATACTCTAGAAACTACTAATACAAAAGAAGCATAAAGGTTATACTAATGAAAGCCTTAATAAGTAATACCACATTATTATCCTTAAAAGTTTTAATGTTAGAAAGGTACAATCTATTGTTTATATGTATAGTTTATTTATTCTCCATATCCTGTACGGATGAGCTAGATAGAGTACTTCATGATCCTAATGATACTATTGCTTTACACCCCCCATCAATATATTTCAACATCAATGATAGTTCTCAAAACTATTTAAGATATACAAACCGTCTTTGGCAAGGCATACCTAGCATTGAAAGAACAAAAGAGGGTGTACTATGGGCAGTATGGTATAGTGGTGATGTAAATGAAGGAACGGACAATTATGTTACTGTCTCAATGAGTAAGGATGACGGTCTAACATGGCAGAAAAATGCAATTATAATTGAGCCTGAACCAGGTGTTAGAGCTTTTGACCCAACGATTTGGTATTCAGAAAAAGATCAGCATTTGTATATCTTTTGGACTCAGTCATATGAATTTTGGGATGGTAGAGGTGGTGTTTGGTATATAAGATCTCCAGGGTTAAAGTCTGAGGAAGACCATTGGTCAACTCCGAGGAGGATATATGATGGTGTAATGATAAACAAGCCAATTCAATTACTTGACGAAAGAATACTGCTTCCTGTTTCCATTTGGGGAGATATTTACCCTGGGGTTCATCATTTTAAACCCCCTCATCCGGAAATACAACATAAGGCCGGAGTGAATGTAGTAAGCACCACAGATTTTAATAAATTTCACCTTGAGAGTATAATTAAAGTCCCAAAAGCTATCAAAGAAGTTGATGAACCGCAACTAGTTGAAATAGATAAAAATGTTATTCACGCCATCCTCAGAACAAAAAAAGGAACATTCTCATCAACTTCTTTTGATAATGGATACAACTGGTCACCGCTCTCTTCTATAGATTTACAGCCCACCACAAATTCTCGGTCACATATTAAAAAACTCCGTTCTGGAAATTTTCTATTTGTTCAAAATAATAGTTTGGTAAGAGAAAAGTTAACTGTTTATTTGTCAAGAGACAAAATGAAAAGTTGGGAGTCACTAATAATAGATGAGAGAATGGGAGTCTCATACCCAGATGTAGCTGAGGGTGAGAATGGAAATTTGTATGCAATCTATGATCGAAGCAGATCGTACGCCAAAGAAATCATTCTCTGCAGATTTAATGAGAAAGACATAATTACAGGTAATAAAAACGGGATCTCCTGTAGTATTATAGATAACGCTAGATGAATTTAAATAAGCTTTTCCTCAGGCTAATAAATTCAGCCATTGCAATGACATGGGGCAGTTTTCTAGCTCGAGCTATAAATATTATTGTCCTCCTGCCTCTAATTCTTTCCTCCTTTTCCTCCCAACAAACCAGCATTTGGTTTCTATTTTTGACAATATTCAGCATTCTTCAACTTGCCGATATAGGTTTTACTCAATCCTTTAGTAGGGCGATATCATTTGCAATGGGTGGAGCCTCAGAGATCAAGGATTTAAGGACAATAAAAGTAAGTCCCCAACAAGCATCTATGCCAAACATCGACCTTGTTTCAAAGCTGTATGGTTCAATGAAAAGAATATATCTATGCTTAGCATTACTTTCATTTATTCTTATCACTGTATTGGGGACTTGGTCATTAATAAAACCAATAAATGATCTTGACATCAAAGAAGCCGCCTGGATATCTTGGGGTATAATTTTAGTGTCCGCGCCAATTTACATTTATGGGATCTTATATACGACGTACCTTATGGGTACAAATAATATCGCTCTTATCAAAAGATGGGACATCATAACCAACATCTGTTCCGTGCTAGGAGGCTGCCTAATCATATTGGCTAATGGAGGTCTTCTGATGTTAGTAATAAATAATCAATTTTGGCTAATTATCATAGTCATACGGAACTCACTACTATGCCGAAAACACCAACTTCGTAATAAAGTCAACCATATTAGTCAGTTCAATTGGAATATTTTCCATCAAATTTGGCCAAGTTCTTGGCGAAGTGCCATTGGTATTATTATGAGCTATGGAATTGTACAATTCTCAGGAATCTATTACGCACAATTTGAAAACTCGCAGGAAGTAGCATCTTATTTGTTAGCTCTTAGGATCATAACGATATTATCTGACTTCTCACGAGTACCATATTATAGCAAGTTACCATTGTTAGCTATTTTAAGAGCAAGAAATGAATTTAAAGAGCAATTAACCGTCGCTTCTAAAGGAATGATATTATCATATTGGATACTTGTAATTAGTATAATAATAATAGCTCTAACATCTGATTTTTTTATTGGCCTAATAAATAGTCAATCTCCCTTTGTAAGTAGATGCTTGTGGATAACTATGGGAATTGGTGTTTTTTTAGAAAGATATGGGGCTATGCATATTCAATTGTACAGCACTACAAACCATATTATTTGGCATAAGGCAAATGGGATATCAGGATTGATATATATAGGATTTGTAATAATTGCTTTTAATGAATTAGGGGTATTTGTTTTTCCAGTAGCTCAAATTGTTAGTAACTTAGCATTTTATAGTTGGTATTCAGCGCATTACTCCTTAAAATCATTTGAGTTAAACTTTTTTACCTTTGAAAAAAAAGTAGCTATTCCTCCTGCTTTAGTTCTTTTTATTTTTGGAATCTATATTTGGTTTATGTGATGTATAAAATCTATTTCTTCGAAAACGACCTCGCTTCATTTTATGAGCTCAAAAAAAATAACAAGAATTTAGTTGCCATTAAATTTGATTCAGGGGAAGGACTTCTGACAAAATTTAACCATTACATTAACGTTGAGAATGAAATTTTTGTTGAAGAAAGTATCTTGAATTCCATAAAAAAAGAGTACCCCAATACAATAACCGGCTTTAACTTAATACCTGTAAAATCAAAAACAAACATTCCTTCTAGGGATACTTCAACAAACTTTTTCATTTCAAACGATACTCATGTTTATTTATTCAAGAATATACTGAAAGAGTTAAACCCCAAGAATTACAATGTACTTAATTCAATGTTAAAGTTTGAGAATGCATCAACAGCACTTAATAATCTGCACATTAAGTATCAAAATTTTAAGTTTTTCCCTTCTAAAGAAGACTTAAAAGAACAATTGGTAGTCTCAAATGATTGGGGACCAGTCGAGAGACTTTTAATTTATCATTTCAAAAAACAAAACCTACCAACTTATTGCCTTCAAGAGTCTATAATAGATTTTAATGACTATTTAAGAAGAATGGAATGGTGCGATTATCCAATTTTTCAAGGTATTGTTTCTTTAAAATCAGTGGTACGCGATGTAAATTTTATTGGAGGAAATCCAAGATACGAAGTAATTGAATGTATACCACGGCCATCTACTAATCGTGTAATGATTAACGTTAACTTTACTTATGGTATTTTTGAGGAAGTCAGAGAAAGTTGGGTGAGTGATATTATAGACGTAATGAATGTTAATAAAGTAGAGTATATAATATCTCAACATCCAAGAGACTTGGGCGATATGAGTAAGTACAACTGTGTTAAATCGGGTGCTGCAATAGTACATAAGACGTTACAAGAGAGTTCCATTCTAATTTCCAGATTTAGCTCTCTAATTCATGAAGCAATTGCAATAGGCCGCCCCGTAATATATTACAATCCCCATGGTGAGCAAATGAATTACGATTTTGAGCCAGATGGGCTTAATATTATCTCAGCAAGTAATAAAAGGGAACTCACATATGCCATACAGGCATTATCCATAAACAATTATGGTTCTACCATAAATAAAACTTTTCATAAAAATTATCTAGCACGTCATATTGGTATAACAGAAGAAAAAAAACCCTCGACTAGGATAGCCGAAATATTAAAGAGTAACTACATTCATCAGCCAATAACTGACAACCGCTTGTCACTTAAAATCAAAGGGAGAATTTTGCGCTCCTACATGAAGTATTTATTAAACAAAATCAATGGTTGATGCTACTAAATAAAAACTTAGATGTCTCTATTGTATCTGCGAACTATAATAATGCGCCATACCTTGAGGTTTTTTTAAACAGCATATTAGAATCAACGTATTTGCCAAAAGAAATTATTATTGTTGACGATAAGTCAACAGATAACTCTTTAGACATTCTTTCCAAATATTCTATGTCTTATGACATAATAACTGTTATAAAATTAGAAAATAATCAAGGCTTTGCAAAGGCTCTTAATATAGGGCTAGAAAAAGCAACAGGGAAATATGTAGCAAGGATAGACCCAGATGACTGCATGCATCCGCAGAGAATTGAAAAGCAATATTTTTACCTTACAAACCATCCCTCTATAACCGCAATTGGGAGTAACGCATTTTATTTCAAACACTCAATTAAAAATCAACTTTTCAAATCAAATTTCCCGGTCAACACTCAAATTATTCATGATAGGTACTTAAAAGGCGAACACGGGTTACTGCACGGCACCGTAATGATCAAATCTGACATAATTAAATTATATCAATACAGACAAAAAAATGTACCAGCAGAAGATTATGATATTTTCAGCAGAATATTGAGAGATGGACACATTTTTTTTAATTTTAAGGAATGCCTTACAGGGGTTAGAATACATTCAAATAGCGTCTCAAATAGTTTACCATATAGTACAATAAAAAAGACTTATGATCTAAGAAAGGAAATATTTAATAAAAGCACTCCAAAAATAAAAATCTTCATTATGTATTTTCACATGAAGTTTTATAGAAAATACCTTTTTGAAGACAATAAGGTAAAAGCTATTTACTATTTAGTAATTTCCTCAATTTTTAGACCTGATAAAGTGTTTAGGAAATTTAAAATATGGTAATGAAAATAAGCTTAACTAAAGCCAATTATTACGTTGTTTTAATAGCATTATTTTTTGATTGTTTAATTAATTACTTCACACATGTTCCTATATTATTTCCAACATTAGGAATATTATCTTTCATTATTACTACTACGTCAAAAAATATATTTTTTGTTTATGTAATAATAATTTATTTCGCATGTACTTTCTTAAAGGCTCTGGCTATATACGGATTCTATGTAAGCAATTTAGAAGTATTAAACATTATCGTTTATATAGCCTTTCTATCCTTATACAGTAGGAATCTCAAATCGCTGAATCCTAAACACTCCATCCCTCTTTTCCTTATATCCTTGATTCTATTGGCACCAAGCATTCTGGGAATAAATGCCGGAGAACTAGTCTCTACAATTAACGCAAGTGTTTCTCGTGAAGAAATTGAATACCTGCGTAGCTACAATAATGGTCTTTTCAGAATACCTCAAACAGCATCATATATATTTGGTTTTTTGTTTGTGTATTTTTTACAATGCAGTAATCGAAAAATAAATAGATACTTCATTAGTTCTATATTAAGCCTTAGTTTATGTGTATACATAGGGGCAAGAACTATCCTGGTCGCTTTTATGATTGCTGTGATCCTTTATTACTTCAAACCGAAGTATATTTTACATTTCATTGTTACAGCCCTCTTGTTTATTTTATTTATATTAAATATAGACTTATTCTTGGAAGTAACTTCAGGTTCCGTTCTGTTTCAATATGTCTCTTTCTTTTACTCATTAACCAATAACATCACTGGGTTGTCACGAATTCTCATTTGGACATCATGGTATAAAGAAATTATCGATTTTTCCTTTCTAGAGATTTTATTTGGTAAGTCTTTTCATCTGTCACTTGAGGCAAACTTGAATAGGTTAGGAATACCAATTTGGTTTCATAATGATTTTTTTAGTATTATGTATTCATATGGATTGGTTGGTTTATTTCTATATTTATATTCATTTATTTGGTTGTTCTCTACTTATAAAACGTCCATTAAAAATAATATCTTCACCTATATTCTATTTATGACAACCATACTAAGCGCTTTCTTTAATGGGTTTTATTATTACCTAACTCCTTTACTATTATTTATACTGTTCTTATCCATCAAAAAGAGTCGTGAACAATCTGCTTAAAAAAACAACTACAATAAAGGAAGTAGTAAATAAAGTGGGCAAATGGACAATAGTAGCTTTTATTATTGCTTTGCCATTTTCAATGCTTACTACTAATCTTTGTCTTGTGATTCTACTCGTTTTAGGAGCAGTAAACTACAAGAGTTTTAACTATAAGAACTGGTTGTTTTTTGCTTATGCTCTTTCCTTTATATGGATTGTAGTTGGCCTTTTCTATTCCAATAACCTGGATATTGGCATCAAAATTATAGAAAGACGGTTTTCGTTAATTGCTATTCCATTTATCCTTTTTTCAGGGATATTCAAAGCCTCTTATTTAAAAGAAATTAAAATAGCACATGTTATTTCCTGCAGTATAGCAATGCTCATATGCATTGGTGAATCCATATATCAAAACTACACTGAAATAATTACATTAAGTAAAGCATATACTTACTTAAATCCCTGGTACTTTTCCAACGAACTTCTGGTTAATCCATTGAATATACACCCTACTTATTTAGCCATGTACTGTGGTTTATCACTCTTTTTTATTCTATCCTATTTGATCTCGTCTGTTAACTTTGGGGTTAAAAAGATTCTTCTCATCATTTTGTCCTTACTCCAGTTCTATTTTATAATCATGCTTTCATCTCGTACTGCCATTTTTGCAGTTAGCATCGGGATTATTTACATTTTTATTAAACAGTTCAACAGGTATAAATTTGTTATTGCAGCCTTATCCTTTTTTATAATAGCTTCACTTATAGGACTAAATATACGGTACAATAAGGTAAATCGCATAAGAGTTATTGAAGCACTGGACTTCTCTAAATCCTTCTCCGAAAATAGATTTGGAGGAAGATCACTACGCATTAATATGTGGAAAGCTCTTCTCGACTGCATGGATTTTAACCCATGGCTAGGAATGGGTACAGGAGAGGTTCAGCCTTATTATAACCGTGCTTATGAAAGAAACAATTTGCAAATTGCTGCAGAATTACAATATAATGCACATAATCAATACATAGAAGTTTTTATGTACCATGGGATAATTGGTCTCTTCTTCTTTTTGTTTGTTCTCTTTGAATCGACGAGAAAAGCTTTGATATGTAAAGATTATGTTTTTACATCATTCCTCATTCTCATTTCACTTATATTTGCAACTGAATCGGCCCTTCATCTACACAAAGGGATAATGTTTATTACATTTTTTAATATTGCCTTCTATTTGAGAAACCGTTCAAAGACTATATCAATTAAATCTGATTTGAAAAAAAGAATTGCAGTGATTGGAACCGCTGGCATCCCAGCAAAATACGGAGGGTTTGAAACTCTCGCAGAATGGCTAGTCAAAAGCCTAAATCAAAAGTTTGATTTTACCGTTTATTGCAGCTCATTTCACTATAAGCAAAAACCTAAATACTTTCATAACACTAAACTTGTATATTTACCTGTTAATCCTAATGGAAAATCTAGTATCTTATATGATTCTTTATGTCTTATCCACTGTTTAAATAAATCAGATGTAATACTTATTCTTGGTGTCAGTGGAGCTTTTCTAATACCAATCATTCGAATTTTTAGCTCAAAAAAAATTATTGTAAACATTGATGGACTAGAATGGAGAAGAAACAAATGGGGAAAACTTGCAAAGATATATTTAAAGCTACAGGAACAATTGGCGGTTAAATATTCACATAAGATAGTGGCTGATAATTTGGGAATTCAGAAGTATGTTAGTAGTAAATATGGCCGAAAAAGTAATTTGATAACATATGGAGGAAGCCACGCCGAAGGTCACAGTTTAACCATTAAGACCTGTAATAAATATGGAATTAAACAAAAAAAATATGCATTTTCAGTTTGTAGAATTGAACCCGAAAACAATATCCATATAATTTTAGAAGCATTTTCCAAAGTTACTTCTTATAAACTCTTAATTGTTGGAAACTGGAACTCAAGTAGCTATGGAGAAGCGTTAAAGGAAAAATATAAAAATTGTGACAATATACTAACGATTGATCCCATTTACGACCAACATGATCTCAATGAATTAAGGAGTAATTGTTGTATATATGTTCATGGACATAGTGCAGGTGGCACAAACCCTTCACTAGTGGAAGCCATGTGGCTTGGGCTTCCAATATTGGCATGGAATGTAAATTATAACAGATTCACAACTCAAAATAAAGCTTTATATTTTAATTCAACGGACAAATTAATATCGCTTTTGCAGAGCTTAAAAACTCAAGCGGAGCTTGATTTAATTGGTAAGAATCTTCAATTGTTGGCCTATCAAGAGTACTCATGGGAAAAGATTGCTAGATTATATAGTGAACTTCTAAAATAGATTGAGTTCTTTAGGGAAGCTATCCATTATATCTTTTTAAGATTTAGATATTTCCTTACCTTTGCGCATCTAATAAACCCTAGATGACTTCGATTACATTAGCAATAGCTACATCATTCATCATTACTTTTTTGGTGATCCCGGTGATCATCAAGTTTTCGAGAAAGAAAAAAAAGATGATGGATACCCCGGGAAGAAGGAAAATTCACAAAAAAACAACCCCATCACTGGGCGGCATAGCCATTTTTCTGGGCTTTTTTGTATCTCTTGTTATCTGGATGCCCATCGACGGTTTTCAGGATTTTAAGTTCATTCTTGCAGGGGTTTCTATAATTTTTGTTGTAGGTATGAGGGATGATATTGTTCCTCTCAAGCCTATTTACAAACTAATAGGACAGCTCATTGCGGCCTCAATGGTAATCATACTTACTAGCACAGGTCTGCATTCCTTTTATGGACTTTTTGGTGTTTATGAGTTACCGGAATTTGTAAGCTACCTACTTACTATCTTTACCATCATTGTTGTCACCAACTCCTTCAATCTTATTGACGGGCTTGATGGACTCGCAGGTACAATTGCAACGATAGCCTTATCTACATTTGGTATATGGTTCTTTTTGGTAGGAGAAACATTAACGGCTCTGCTTGCTCTAAGTATGGTTGGTGCGGTGGTCGCCTTCCTAACATTTAACTGGGAGCCTTCAAAAATATTCATGGGAGATACCGGAGCCTTGGTAATTGGCTTTCTATTCTCTGTTCTTGCCATCAATTTTATAGACTTTAACTATCAACTCCCTAATACAAGTCCATATAAATTTGAAGCTTCTATTACCACCGCAATCTGTATTATTATTATCCCTTTGTTTGATACACTAAGGATTTTTATCCTCAGGCTATCCAAAAAGCAGTCTCCGTTTACACCGGACAAAAACCATATGCATCATGCTTTGATGCGCCTGGGTCTTACGCACTCCCAAACGGCAATTGCACTGGGAGCACTAAATATAAGTTATATTGTTTTGGCTATTGTTTGCTATAAGCTTGATGATGCAATCTTTCTACCCCTTATCCTGGTATTTTCAATCATTCTTAGCTTAACTCTGGACTTCCTGATCATCAGGAAATTAAACAGATCTTAATCTTAAAAGCATCTTAAAAGCCCAGGCACAAGAAGCTGCCGTTCAGCAGATTTTCTTTATTGTAGCTAAAAACTTCCGGTCCTGTTCCCTTTAAAACCTTGCCTCCTGCACTTTCAAGTACCGCCTGTCCGGCCGCTGTGTCCCACTCCATTGTAGGGCCATGCCGATAATATATATCTGCCTTTCCTTCAGCTACCATGCAAAATTTAAGCGAGCTACCCACGGAAATATCATTAACCACATCATACTGCTCCAGTACGCCTTCCTCCTCAGGGGATGCATGTGATTTACTTCTTACTGCAATTCTTTGTCCGGTGGAATTATTAACTTTTAGATCGGCTCTCTCTCCTTTCTCGACTTTATAGGCACAATCCCCCTTAATACCGACATACAAGCTGTCATGTACGGGCGTATAGATAAAACCTGCGACGGGCGAGTGTTTATGCATTAAAGCAATATTTACTGTAAACTGTCCATTTCTGTTGATGAACTCCTTTGTTCCATCCAGAGGGTCGACCAACCAGAAATATTCAAAGTCCTTTCTGTCCTCATAGTTAAGCTGATCTCCTTCTTCAGAAATGATTGGAATATCAGGATACAACTCAAGGAGTCCTTCCATGATCACTTCGTGTGAAGCTTTATCCGCAAGTGTCAGTGGCGAATCATCCTTTTTATAGTCAACATCGCCTGCCAGCTCAAGGTCATTATATATTTTTAATATGGCTTTTCCTGCTTTACGTGCCAGATTGATAAGTTCTTCTTGCTGTATATAAATTTCCATAAAACAAAACTACACAAATGTGCGGCTCATTTATATATTATATTAATTAATTGTATTTTTGCCACTCAAATTTTCGTAAAAATGGCTGAAAACATACACCCGATATTTGACTCTATACTGAGCACCAACAAAAAGGAAGGGCTTTTAAAGCAACACTCTCTGGTGATATGGATGGTTGGCCTTTCCGGCTCCGGCAAAAGTACTATAGCCCGTGCACTTGAAAATAAACTGCACAGTGAAGGGTACCTAACCGCCTTACTGGATGGCGACAATCTCAGAACCGGGATAAATAATAACCTGGGATTCAGCGAAGAAGACCGGACAGAGAACATTCGACGAGCTGCTGAAGCCTCAAAACTATTGGCCAGTAATGGTGTTATTACGATTTGTTCCTTGATCAGCCCTACTGCGCAAATCAGGACAATGGCAAAAGATATAATAGGAGATAAGTATTGTGAAGTTTTTATTAATTGTCCGTTAGAGGTTTGTGAAAAAAGAGATGTAAAGGGCTTATATGCGAAAGCAAGAAGAGGGGAAATAAAAAGCTTTACCGGAATCGACTCTCCTTTTGAACATCCGGAAAATCCCGACGTTGAGTTAAATACTGCAGATAACTCTGCAGAAGAAAATTTGAACGAACTTTTAAAATATATTCTTCCAAAAGTAAAATATAGCAAAGCATAACATGAGGGCCTATAATCTAACACACTTAAAAGAACTGGAAGCGGAAGCAATTTATGTTATTCGCGAGGTAGCTGCACAATTTGAAAATCCTGCCATCCTTTTTTCTGGTGGTAAAGACTCAATAACCGTAGCCCACCTTGCCCGCAAAGCATTTTTCCCCGCTAAGGTTCCATTCCCTTTAGTCCATATCGACACGGGACACAACTTTCCTGAAACTATTGAATTCAGAGACAAATATGTTAAAAAACTAGGAGTTGAGCTGATAGTAGGTTCTGTTCAGGAATCTATCAATGAAGGCAAAGTTGTGGAAGAAAAAGGGTATAATGCAAGCCGAAACGGACTACAAACCGTTACCCTTCTCGATACTATTGAAAAGTACAAGTTTGATGCTTGTATTGGCGGAGCACGCCGTGACGAAGAAAAGGCAAGAGCTAAGGAAAGATTCTTCTCTCATCGTGACGAATTTGGGCAGTGGGATCCCAAAAACCAGAGACCTGAGCTTTGGAATATTTTTAACGGTAAAAAACATTTTGGTGAGAACTTCAGAGTCTTCCCGATCAGCAACTGGACAGAAATGGATGTATGGCAATACATTTTAATGGAGAATATTGAATTACCATCATTATATTTTGCCCACGAACGCGAAGTTTTTGTTCGTGACAATGTCATTATGGCTGACTGCGACTTCATCCAAAAGAAAGATTCCGAAAAACCTTTTAAAAAAGTGGTCCGCTTCAGAACTATCGGAGATATGACTTGTACCGGAGCAGTAGAGTCCGAGGCATCTACTCTTGAAACAATCATTACTGAAGTGGCTGCTACCAGACAAACAGAAAGAGGTACCCGATCAGATGATAAAAGGTCAGAAGCGGCAATGGAAGATCGTAAAAAACAAGGATATTTCTAATTCAAGGGTTAACCCCATATTTAACCAATTATCGCTATTAATTTAAAACCTTTATAATCAAATGAGTGTGAATAACGGAGACTCAAACGGATACCTTGACATGGAATTGCTACGTTTTACAACAGCCGGAAGCGTAGATGATGGTAAGAGTACATTGATAGGTCGACTTTTATATGATTCTAAATCCATATTTGAAGATCAATATGAAGCTATTGAAGAATCCAGCAGACGAAAAGGTGATGCCAACGTCAATCTGGCATTGCTAACTGACGGACTGAGAGCTGAAAGAGAGCAGGGCATTACTATAGACGTGGCTTACAGGTACTTTGCCACCCCTAAGAGAAAGTTTATTATAGCCGACACTCCGGGACATATCCAGTATACCAGAAATATGGTTACCGGTGCTTCCACAGCTAACCTTGCCTTAATTTTAGTTGATGCACGAAATGGTGTTGTTGAACAAACACACCGCCATACATTTATTGCTGCTCTTCTGGGAATACCTCACGTTGTATTCTGTATCAATAAAATGGATCTGGTTGATTATGATGAAAAAGTGTACAACAAAATAAAGGATCAGATTGAGTCATTTTCTTCCAAGCTAGATGTAAAAGATATCAGGTTTATTCCCATCAGTGCATTAAAAGGTGACAACGTGGTTAATGAATCTGAAAACACTCCATGGTACAAAGGAGGAACGTTACTCTATTTGCTTGAAAATATTCATATTGGAAGTGACCACAACCATATTGACAGTCGTTTCCCGGTACAGCATGTTATTCGTCCTCATTCTGATAAGTACCATGACTATCGTGGCTATGCAGGTCGAATAGCTGGAGGAATATTTAAACCCGGAGATACTGTAGCAGTCCTGCCATCTGGTTTTACTTCTAAAATAAAGAGTATAGAAGTCTATAATCAAAAGCTTGAAGAGGCTTTCCCTCCGATGTCAGTAACTATGCAACTGGAAGATGACATTGATATAAGCCGTGGAGATATGATCGTCAGGGAAAACAATAAACCTAATGTAGGTCAGGATATTGATGTAATGCTGTGCTGGATGAATGCAAAACCATTGGTTGCCAATGGAAAATATGCTTTGAAGCATACAACCAGTGACGCCAGATGCATGGTGAAAAACATTCACTACAAAATGGATATCAATACTTTGCACAGAATAGAGGATGACAAAAACATAAGTATGAATGACATTGCCCGTGTAACACTGCGTACAACAAAGCCTCTGTACTATGACAGGTATAGTAGAAATAGAATTACCGGAAGCGTTATACTTATAGATGAGGCCACCAACGAAACTGTGGCTGCAGGAATGATCATTTAAAACAGGATATGCAGGAAAAAGTTGAAGCCATATTAAAGGAGGTTGAAGCCGCTGAAGCTAAAAATCAGGATGAGTTAGAACAATTCAGACTGAAGTTTATAAGCAAAAAGAGTGTAGTCGGAGATCTTTTTACAGAACTAAAAAATGTGCCTAATGACCAGAAAAAGGCCTACGGCATGAAAGTCAATGAAGTAAAGCAGGCCGTTCAGGCTAAGTTTAAAGCATTAATTGACAATTTGGAGGCCTCAGGCAAAGGTGGAGTGTCGGATCATGAAGACCTGACTTTACCACCGGCAGGACATACATTAGGCAGTATGCACCCCCTGACATATGTTAGGAACCAAATAATTGAAATTTTTGAAAGGATAGGTTTTAATGTAGCCGATGGCCCAGAAATTGAAGACGACTTCCATAATTTCACAGCTTTAAATTTTCCGGAAAACCATCCCGCACGGGAAATGCAGGATACTTTTTTCATTGAAAAAAATCCTGATATATTACTGCGGACGCATACTTCCAATGTGCAGGTAAGGCTTATGCAAAAACAAAAGCCGCCCATACGATCTATAATGCCTGGACGCGTTTATCGCAATGAAGCGATATCTGCGAGAGCACATTGTGTATTCCATCAGGTTGAAGGCCTTTATGTGGATAAAAACGTAAGCTTTGTAGACCTAAAACAAACACTTTATCACTTTGCAAAAGAAATGTTCGGTAAAGACACTAAGGTCAGATTCCGTCCGTCGTATTTTCCTTTTACTGAACCCAGTGCAGAGATCGATATCTCCTGCCAGATCTGTAAGGGGGATGGTTGCCAGCTATGCAAGTACACTGGCTGGGTCGAAATTGCCGGTTCAGGTATGGTAGACCCTAACGTCTTGGCCAACTGTGGCATTGACCATGAGGAGTACACCGGTTTTGCTTTCGGTATGGGCATTGAACGTATTTCTCAGCTAAAGTTCAGGGTAAATGACCTCCGATTATATACAGAAAACGATGTTCGGTTTCTAAAGCAGTTTTCAACTCTACATTAACTATGGATACTACTGCTGATATCAAGAGTATAGCCATTATAGGTGCAGGTACCATGGGTCAGGGCATAGCTCAAATAGCTGCCATGGCAGGATATAGAACCGTCCTTTTCGATATCGAAAAGGACGCACTTGAGAAAGCATTAAAATCAATAGAAAAGAACCTTGAAAAGGGTATTGAAAAAGGAAAAGTCACTCAGGAGCAAAGAAAAACTGCACTGGGGAATATCTCTGCTGTTACAGATCTTGATGAGGTCAAAGCAGACTTTATTATAGAAGCCATAGTAGAAAGGCTTGATGTCAAGCAGAAGGTATTTGCCGAATTGGAAAGAATAAATTCCAAAAAGACAATATTGGCCTCTAACACCTCATCCATCCCCATCACACAAATAGGAGCAGGGCTTAAACATCCGGAACGCTTTGTGGGGATGCACTTTTTCAACCCCGCTCACATTATGAAGTTGGTGGAGGTAATTTCAGGAGCGGCAACAGATGACAAAACAGCTATGCTTACAAAAGAGCTTGCTGAAAACCTGGGAAAGGTTGCTGTCATGGCAAAGGACTCTCCGGGTTTCATCGTTAACAGAGTGGCAAGACATTTTTATGTAGAGGGATTGAAAGTACTTGAAGAAGGAGTAGCTGGCATGGAAACAATAGACACACTGGTACAATCATCAGGGTTTAAAATGGGGCCATTTCAGCTTATGGACCTGATTGGTGTAGATACAAACTTTAGCGTAACTACGTCTATGTATAACTCTTTTTATCAGGATGCCAAATTCAGACCCAGCAGAATTCAACAACAGAAGGTAGATGCAGGTCATCACGGAAGGAAATCAGGGAAGGGCTTTTATAATTATGAATAATCTGAAACTTGTTTTCTTTTGGATTATCCTAATAGCGTCTTCCTGTAATGATTCTCCTTATAGAGAAGAGATTCCATATGCCTCCTTTCCAGATATTTATATTCAGTTAGATCTTCCTGAATTCAATGACCTATCTGTTGACGGAGGTTATGTTTTATTAAGCGAAGGAGTCAGAGGTATCATCCTATACCGCGAGAATTCTACAACATACCACGCCTTTGAAAGAAATTGCTCATACAGGCCATATGAAGCCGGTTCTACAGTAAACGTCCATACTTCTGAGTTGTATATGACAGATCCGTCTTGTCAATCTTCATTTAGCTTTACCAACGGCTATCCCACTGGCGGACCGGCTCAATTTCCTTTAAGAGAATATCAGGTAAGCCTAAACAGAAGAACACTCACCATTACTGATGAGCCTGTCAATTAGTTTGATTTAATAAGGTTATCGATAATGTCATCGATAGATATTCCTTCAGCCTCCGCTTTAAAATTTCTTACAATCCTGTGCCTGAGAGTCGGTTTGGCGACGGCTATTACGTCTTCAATATCCGGTGAGTACTTACCATTAAGCAATGCATTGCATTTAGCCCCAACCACAAGGTATTGAGAGGCTCTTGGACCAGCTCCCCACTCCAGATAATCATTGGCAACCGGAGCCGCCTTATCAGTATTAGGACGGGTTTTATGAACTAATTTAACTGCATACTCTATTACATTATCTGCAATAGGCACTTTGCGTACCAGATGCTGAAAATAAATAATTTCATCGCCCGTAAGCACATGTTCAACAGTCGCTTTTACATCTGATGTTGTACTTTTCACTATATCAACCTCCTTATCATAAGCGGGATAGTCAAGAAGTACGTTAAACATGAATCTGTCTAACTGGGCTTCCGGAAGCGGATAGGTACCTTCCTGTTCTATAGGGTTTTGAGTGGCGAGCACAAAAAATGGTCTTTCCAGATCATACTTCTGCCCGGCAATAGTGACAGCATATTCCTGCATTGACTCGAGCAATGCGGCCTGGGTTTTAGGTGGAGTCCTGTTAATCTCATCGGCAAGTACAATGTTTGCAAAAACAGGGCCTTTGATAAATTTAAAATTACGGTCTTTATCCAGTGTCTCTGCTCCCAAAATGTCAGAAGGCATTAAATCAGGAGTAAATTGTATTCTGCTAAATTTTAAGTCAAGAGCTGATGAAATAGTTTGTATCAGAAGGGTTTTAGCCAAGCCAGGCACACCTACCAGTAAGCAATGTCCCTGGCAAAATATTGAAGTCAATAGCAATCTAACAACTTCATCCTGCCCGATGACTACTTTGCCTATTTCTGCAGATAATTTTTTATATGCCTGATGTAAAGCATCGGCAGCTTCCACTTCTGTACTAAATTCTTTCATATATGCATTTTGCTTGTTTTACGGTACTAGTGTATTAAGGTTTGTCAATTCATAATCCCGCAATAATCATATGCTTCATCAATACTAATGAATACATCTTCCCTGGCATTGTTAAACCAATCATTCAGTGCTTTGGACTTCTTTTGGTTCAGGGCTGCAGCCTGTATCTTTTGCCAGTCATCATTCAGGTTGGCCTGATGAGGCTTTACTTTGGATTTATAATACAATATACGCACTGCCTCTTTTCCACCATCAGTTCTAAACTTAATCGGTTTACTGATTTCCCCGACTGTCATGCTGTCAATGGTGAAAAAAACTACGGGATCAAGATCTTCCACGGATACCCTTGTACCTCCCAAATCGTCCATAAAAAAGCCTCCGTTACCTGCAGTGTAGGAGTCATCCGAATGCTCTTTGGCAGCCTTTTCAAAGGTAATACTGTCTGCCTGTATTTTGGTTTTCAAACTATCAAGGAAGCTTTCTGCTTCTCTCATATCAGCTTCAGAGGGTTCGGCCATCAACAATATGTGCCGGCTGTTATATTCATTACCCCTTCTTTCCAGCAGTTGAACAATGTGTACACCAAATTGGGTTTCAAACGGACTGGAAATTTCATTGGGCTTCAGTTTTAAGGCAGCAGCCTCAAACTCCGGTGCCATTATACCTCTCCTGGCAAACCCAAGATTACCTCCATATTTAGCACTCCCAGGGTCCTGAGAATATTCCTTGGCAAGAGCCTCAAAACTCTCTCCGGCTACTATCCTCGCTCTAATATCGTTTAACTTTTTCTTAGCAGCATCTATCTGACCTTTACCCACTGCGGGTATCTTTACGATCTGAGCCACTTCTACTTCCGTTGAAAAATACGGGAGGCTATCCTGAGGTATGCCACTAAAAAACTTTTTTACCTCTGCAGGAGTAACTTTAATCCCCGCAGTTATTGTTTCCTGCATTCGCTGTACTACCAGTTGCTCCTTGATCTGATCACGAATATCAGCCTGAAACTCTTCTACTGTCTTACCATAGTACTCCTCAAGCTGCTGCTCTGAGCCACCATACTGTGAAAGGATCATCTGCATCCTTCTGTCAAGATTATTGTCAACCTCTGCATCGGTAACTATTACAGAATCGATTTCGGCCTTGGCCACCATAAGCTTTTGGCTGATAAGCTGAGCCAATATTCTACATTTAGCATCCGGAGTTGCAGGATTTCCATTGGCAAGATAGTTAAGGTAGGTAGTCTCCAGGTCAGATTTCAATACAATGTAATTATCAACTTTTGTAATAATCTTATCCACGACCACTCCACCTTCCTGAGCTTTCAACAATAATGGCATAAACATCACCAGCCCAGCCGACAATAACCCTGATTTAATTATAGATTTCAAATTCCTGGTTTTTAGTTGCTCTTTCATAAACATCCTCTTCAAGCTGTCTGGCCAGCTCTACCTTTCTCTTATTTATAATAATATTTTTAATGCCCTCTTTAACAAACTCTAACGGAGACACATTATCGGATATGCGGTATTCTTCTATCCTCAAAAAGTACAAGTATTGATCATCAGATTGTTCAATGTAATTCTGGTTTTTCAAAAATTGTACCTTATTTGGAATTTCTGCCAGAGGCGAATTTTTAATAACTTCATCAAAAACCATCCATACTGAATCGTCAAGCTGATATTGTGTCGCATAGCTTAAGCTATATGAATTCAACTCCTCTTTATCTTCTTCGCGGCTTGATAATAATAACGATTTTACTTTTTTAGTTTTTGGAGCTCCTTTGGGTAGCTTTATAAACTTACCACGGATAATGTTTTGCTTGAGTATGAAATTATCAATATTCTCCTTATAATATTTCTCAATCTCCTCATCAGTCACTTCTGTATCAAGGTTTTGATTCACGTAGTAAGACTGATACTCATAGCCCATCAGGCTATACCTGTAGTCGAGCATTTTTCTTTCTATCTCAGCTTCGTCAAACTCTATCTTTGTTGCTGCCTCTTGTATAAGAAGTTGTTTTCTGATCCAGTTATTTACAAATCTTTGCACTCGCTCTGTACTGTCTTCTTTGCTCATGCCTGCGGGCGCAATACCCTCAAGATCTTCAGGATAAAGGTATTGTTCTCTCACTCTCGCCACTGGATCACTGGTGTTACCTGCTTCCTGAGAGTCTTCTTTCATTTTTATCAGATCACACCCAGATAGCAAGATCACTATCAATACAAATGTAATATGGCTACTTTTCCAGCTTCTCATAAATATAATTTAATCCACTGTCATTAATATCTACAGGGTACTTCTCCTTTAGCTCTTTTACCCACAGCTTCTCCAAATAGTTTTGGTAATCAGATATAACCAAACCTTTAACTTCCTCAAGCTTCTTAGGGGCAGGTTCTAAGATTTCTTCCACCCAGACCAAATTATATCTGCCTGATCCATCTACCCTATAAATACCAGGCAACCACTCCACCTGATCAACAATGTGATTATCACCTTTTTCAAAAATTCCCTCAGTGACCTGTAAAGTTAATGCAGTTTTGTCGTTATACTGCTTTTCTAATGCCTTTTTAGACAAACTCAAGGAATCATTGCTTTTTATAAGTTTTTCAATTTCTTCAAGCACGTCCTCATTATCAGAATTATAGACGGTAGCTTTAAGTCTTTGCTCCCACTGATACTTGTTTTTCTGATTTTCGTAATATGCTTTTAAGCCTGCAGTATCCTCAACAGCTTTATTCCATACTTCCTGCTCCATAAGTTCAAAAAGGAGAATCCCTTCCCGATATTCGTTTACAAGCATCCGGTAATCCATGTATTTGTCCTCCAGATGATTCTCCTCATAGGATATAATGCGATCATCAGTGTAATTATTGTATTGTAACCTCATATAAACTTCAGGAGAATGGGAGTTAGGTCTTTGCTCACGTTTTAAGTGTTTAAAAAAATCTCCTACGGTATATTTTTCCGTCGCTATCCTGAAAAGTACATCATCAAGTATCTCATGGCTATCAGGAAAATCCCAGCTCCCCTTATTTAATGTGCTGTCAGCAAAACTCAATATCTCTTGTGTAGCACTAGTTTCTTCAAAATTGTTTTCCTTTCTTAGCCTTTCAATAAGTACCTTTTTGTTCAATTCAGCCCTTGAATCACGATCAATTCTTGACTTTATAGAAGGTTCCATTTCCTTGAAACTCTCAAGGGGAAGTTTTTTCTCCAATCTTATAATATGCCAGCCATATGGGGTCATAATAGGGTCTGAAATATCGCCGGGCCGGGATAATGCAAAAGCCGCTTCCTGAAAAGAATAAGGCATTTGCCCAACCTTAAAAGGTTTTAACAGTCCGCCAGAATTTTTAGTATTTATATCCTCGGAAAACTGCTTGGCGAGATCCTCCCAATTTACACCTCCTACTGCCTGATCGTATATTTCAAAGATTTTATTTCTGGCTTCAAGAGAATCGGCCTTATTGGGTTTAATCCTGATCATGATGTGTGAAACCTCCACACTACCTTGGCTTGGCCGTTTATCCAGGACCTTAACTATATGATAACCAAATTTGGTTCTTACGGGCTTGGAAACCTTACCCTCTTCCGTGTTATATGCTGCCGACTCAAAAGGATATACCATTTGAAAAGATGTGAAGTAGCCAAGATTACCATTGTTCATTTTAGCTGAGGGGTCGTCAGAATACTCCCGCGCTAATTTGCCAAAATCAGTTCCATTGATGGACTGTTCCCTGATTTTGGAAATTTTATTATAGGCTTCCAGGGTATCTGCAGGAGCCGCCTGTGGGTCCACCTGAACCAATATATGGGAAGCATTTATTTCTTCCTTGTATCTTTGATACGCTTCGGCAATCAATTTCTCCGTAACCTGGTTTTCGGTAAGGTAAGGCTTTTTCAACTGCTCCTTGTAGGTTCCAAACTCTCGGATAAAGGCCCGGGTGGTGTCCATCCCACGACTCTTGGCTTCTGCGATTTTTAGTTTGAATTTGATATAAAGATCCAGGTAATCCTTAATGTCATCATGTGTAAAGGCACTATCATTATTTACATTATTCTTTCTGTATACATAGGCAAATTCATCCGTATAAACAGACTCTTCACCAACATCAAATAGTTTCATGGATTTGACAGGGATGTCATCCTGCCTGATACCGGAAACATCGGATGATGCCTTACAACCAACTATTAGAATAAGTATAAACCAAATACGAAACTTCATCTCCAAGAATAATTTAGAACCATGCAATTTTAATAAATTAATAGGAGAAAATGGGGATATGATAAAATAAGTAAAATGTGAGGCTAGTTGATATGTATCTTTTTAACAAGTCTGCATACGTGTTTCTTCTTGTCTGAATAAATCTGAATATCGTCCATAATCTTTTTAACCAGAATAAGACCAATACCTCCTTTTCGCTGTTTCTTTATGATGTCCTCTAAAGTTGGTTCCTGGTATTCATTGATATTGAATATTTCCGCTTTATCGATTATATTGAAGATCAACCCCTTGTCTTTATCAACATTGATCTCAACTTCTATGGATTCCTTTGGGTTGCAGCAATGTGAATGGATGATCAGGTTAGCACAGACTTCATCGATGGCAAGCACTAAAGTACTAACATCGACTTCAGAAAGCCCATGCTTGTCCAGCACCTCTTTAACGAAGCACCTTATCTCCTTGAGCATTTCCTTCTTACACGGCACTTTATAACAGTACTTCATCCTAGCAGAGCTTTTGCTTCTTCCTTTGTTCCCTCTATTTTTAACAACTGATCGAGGCCTAAAATTTCGAAAACATTTGCAACCTTATCATTCAAACCAAAAATCACAAGATTGATATCATTTCGTTTAAACTCCTCGATATACGACATAAACACGCCTAGTCCGGCGGAAGATATATATTCAAGAGAGGTGCAATCGACCAGAAACTTTTTCTTTCCACTTTTCACTGCTTCATTGATAGCGTTATCAAGTTCAATGGAGGAACTGGCATCAACTTCCCCGATTATCACTATAACGTCATAGCCTTCTTCCTGTAACCGTTTTATGTCAACCATAATTGTTTTACGTATTTATTAGACTTATGTTCATTAATACAAATCAATTAAATTTGATGATCAGGGTGGTATAATCATCATCTATTGACTTTGTACCTGTAAACTCATAAAGTTCATTTATTAATCTCTGTTGTATTTCCTGTACACCCTGATCACTTACCTTTTCAATGAATTTTTGCAAGCGGTCGTATCCAAATTCAACACCTTGAGCATTCTTTGCTTCCGTGACACCGTCGGTATAGAGTACAACTATATCTCCGGTTTTATACTGAAAGGCATTGGTTTGAATATAATTTCCAAATTCACCATTTCTTAAAATACCTAGTCCAAGTCCTTTATTCTGAAAATAGGTGCCCTTCTTTAGTTGGGCATCAAAAAACAAAGTAGGGCAATGGCCCGCTCTGGCAAATTCCACTGTTTTAGTAGCACTATTGATTACAAAATAGGAAGTGGTAATAAAAGAGGCTTTGTCAAGACACTGGCTTAATGCCTTGTTGGCTTTCTCCAGAAACTCTTTTGGCGAAAGGTCAAGCTGCGCGAAGCTATGAAAAATCCCTTTCATCTGAGACATGTGAAATGCCGCAGAAGTTCCTTTACCTGAAACATCGCTTATAATTAGTGCTATTTTGTTCTTATTAACCCGGTAGGTGTCATAATAATCACCTCCAACTTCATCAGCCGCCTCGGAAAATGCCACCAAATCATAATCTCCGTCGTGATCCAACTCCTTAGGTAAAAGGCTACTTTGTACCCTCTTGGCAATTTTAAGCTCTTCCTTATATCGTTCATTTTCAAGAGCCTCGGACAAAAGCCTGAAATTTTCTATTGATATCCCAGCCTGATTAGTAAAGGTATCGATGATCTTTGTCATCTCTTTATTAAATCCATCACTTACATCCTTAAGTAGGGCAAGGGTGCCTAATTGCTGATTTTTGACGTAAATAGGAAATGCAAGAATGGACCTGAACCTTGATCCTTTCAGAGTTGAAAGGTACTTATTCAGGTTTATGGTTTTATCACTACTTTGATCGAGTATACCTCTTACATTATTGTCACTGATATGTTGTTTTATATTTTGTATCTCTTTAACTGAAATTCCCTGTGTATAAAACTGGTTATTCTCCCCTGGCCTGATAATCTCGATCCACGCTGCATCAGCAAAAACAGTACTTACGGCGCTTTCCAGTAAAATATCATACACGCGCTCCTCATTCTGCTCTGTCTGAATAGATTGACTAAGTCTTTGAAAATTAACTACCTCTTCAAGTTTTTGTTCGAAAACGGATGATGTGGGCAGATTAAATAATATTACCAGCAGAGAAAATAGTGCATATATAAAAATGAAAGCTATAAGCGCGATTATAAAAACATTATTCCTGAAATCAGCAAACTGAGTTGTAGATTCCCCTATATCGTCAGCCAGATTAAAAAGGGTAAAGGTGAAATATCCCAAATAAAACATGGCCAGCGCTATAAGTAATATGCTCTTCCATTTTTGCTTGAAGTTCAGATAGGCTACCCATTTCATGTTGGCAGACAGGAAAATCCCCATCAATACAAGCAGAGCAGAATAGTACTCTTCCAAATCCTGAACTGCCGGTACAGGCAAAACATTGTATAATAAACTAAATAGTAAAGAGTACTCAAATATTTGCCAGGCGGTTAACAAAAATTTCGACTTTTGATAAAGGATCAGTCTTTTCCAGACTATAAATGTGGAGATCAGAAAAGCACAGATAAGCCCTAAATTGGACAGATAGATAAAGTCAAGGAAAATGATATTCTCAGCCAGCTTTGTACTACCAAGAAGATTTAAAAACAGCCGGAAGAACAAGGATACAATGGTGGTGATCAACCCCGTTACAAATACCTTCCACAGAAGATCTACGAAGTTAATGCTTTCTGCTTTTTCTATCCGGTACTTGTAAAAAACAAAAAGAGAAAGGATGAAGAGGCTGAGCATTATTGGCGGAACTTCCCTGCCTATACCCGGCTTCAAATTGTTAGTGGTGCTAAAAACAATAGACAAATCACCAAATACCAAGACCACCCACGTGATAATGGCCAGCAATGTGGTGAGCCGTATGATTGCTTTCTTGCTTAGCATATTTCAAAAACGCCTTGAAGATAGTAAATTATATTATCTCGTATAATAAGAAAGCCACTTTAGGTTCTAAAGTGGCTCTCAAATATGGCTATTTTAAAAATTATCTCACACTAAACTGCTTTGTAAGTGGCCTGGCAGCATTCACACGTACAGTATAGACTCCTACAGGCAACTTCTCCTGAAAATCTAAAACTACCTCGCCGGAGCTCTCAATAAGAGCCTGTTGCTGATGTACAATCTGCCCTTGAGTATTATATACTAAAACTGCAGCTGCCTTTTCTGAAACCAAACCTGTAACCCGAAGTGTAAGTTGATCTCCCTGGTTAGGAACGGGATACATGTTTAACTCTGCAGTATCTGAAACTGAATTATTATTTACTTTTATGATATCGGAATATGTAAAAGTACCGTCAAAATCTGTTTGCTTTAACCGATAGTATGCAGTTCCTCTGACCGGATTGTTGTCATAATATCTGTAATCATTTCGCTCCTCAGTTGTACCCTTACCTTGTACCGTATTCAACACTTCAAAGTTTTCAAGATCGGTTGTTCTTTCAAGTGTGAAGTAATCATTGTTAAGTTCAGAAGCGGTAGCCCATTCCAGCATGGCCGCATCTCCATTCATGCTTCCTTTAAAGTATAGCAGTTCCACTGGCAAAGTACCTGCTCCACCTTCTATTCCGAATGGAGAAAAAGAAGAGATGTTAGTAGCAGTCATTGTGTAAGTCCCTGACCCAGTGGCAGCACCTGACGCCATAGTTTCCCATTGTGATCCGTCGTAGTGTATTACTTTAACATCTATAGGAGAAAATCCACTGAGTTGATCTGCATCACTCCACTGAAAGGTTAGTGCGACATCAGAGCCACCAATTACTTCCTCATCAATATACCACGTCTTATTTACAACATCAGATGTTTGAGCAGTACCAGAATAACCTCCATCGTAGACCACTGACGCTAATCTTACAGAATAATTATCGGCCGTACCTGAGTTGTTGATCACAAGCGGGGTGTAACTTGACGCACTTGTACCTATTGGGAATAATACATTACCTGTACGACCACCTGTCCCAATACCATTTTGAATCAGCTTACCTGTCCCATTGGTTATAATATACCTTGAAGAAGAAGCATTGGAGATTGTTGCGGAGCTCCCTATGATAAGATCAGAGTTATTGAGCGCCAGTTTTCCACTTGATAGCGTTAGCGTGCCGGTAACAGCTGTTCCACCTTGTAGTTGCTTAGTTCCTGAACCAGAAATTACGAGATTAGTATAGGCTATAGGTAGTATCTGTTGATCTCCGGTTCCTGCATATACCACTGTACCGTTGGTTGACATTACAGCAGACATATCAGGATCGGGGGTTCCTCCCGTAAAAAGCCAGTTCCAGGTGCCTCCGCTTCGGTTCTCAAAATCGCAGAGCAAATCTATACCAGTAAAATTACCATATTGATTGACTATACCGTAGTTATCTACAATGTTAGCGGCCCCGTTAAAATTAATATCTCCCCCGATAGTTAATGTAGCTCCAACATTATTTTCTACACGGTTGCCGGAATCCAATATTCCACCGGTTTTTAAATCACCGGTTATGGAAATACTTCCATTATTCTCCAATCTTGATGAATTAGCGCTTAGTACAATATCTCCTTTGACGACAAAACTCCCTGTAGAGTTATTGGTTAACCTTGAAGAATTATTTTCAAAAATAAGGTCATTATTCACATCCACGTTCCCAGCTCCAGTAATCACAATACGCCCATTATTAGAACTTAATAAGAAATCTTCACTAACAGTAAGCTTTCTGCTACTTTGAATGGTAACGGTGTTTGTACCACTACCAACCTCAAAGTATGCCGCAGTAACAGACCTGTTAACGGTGAGACTTGCACCATTGGTCAAATTAATTGATGCAGGAGAAAAGGCAGGATTACTACCAATAACAGGAGCATTGGTATAATTGCTAGGGTTGATGATAACCCGATCCTGATTATCAGGAAGTGCTCCCCAGTTACCACTGTAATTGGACGCCTTGTTCCAGTCTGAGTCAGTGCTACCTGTCCAGGTAACATTTCCGGTAGGCCAGCATGCGTAAGACTGGCTATGCGCAGCCAGTTGAAAAATCGATAGGAGGATAATTGCTTTTACTAGAGTCTTCATAATATATGGGGTTTGAAGCAAGTTCGTGTAACAAAAATCTAATCAGTATTTACTTTTTTTTGGATTTCCATCTTTAAGTCTCTTGTTACACCTAAGTATGTTTTTCCTGTTTTTTGTCACTTTCACAAACTCTCTTTTTCCATACTTCAAAGGATTTGCCACTTATGCCATATATCAAAAAATATATTTTAATCCCTGAGGCATTCTTCAATTATTGATATATAAATTATTGATAATCAGATGATTATACAAGGATTAAGTTTGAATACACATATGACAGTAAAATTCACCTAACGAACATCTAACCTCAAATTATTCCCAAAAAGGGATGAAAAAAATCATATTGAGACAAGAATCAGTGCTTGTTTCTGAATCGGGCAAATGTCAAAACCGATGTTGATGTATGATCTTTTAACCAAAAGTCAAAGTTTACTTCCTGTGCCGGAAACAGGAAGAATTATAACGCATGTAAAATTATAACCTTTTGATAACCAAATAGTTAAATCTCTTAGGTGTCATCCCTGATACCCTTCAGGGTATCCCCTGAAAACCCTTAGAAGGTAGGGGTTAGCTTTATAATCAGGGTAATGTTAAATTGTAGAAAATCCGGTGTGGGAGGTTTGATTTATTAGGCTAAAACGACGGCCCAAAAAGGTAGCACATTCGGGCATTTAGCCTAGAAGTCCTTGAATATAAAAACCAGAAGTCGCCCAATCATATTGAAACGTCCTCATCATCAAGAAATGGAAAGGCGGAGTTATTCCTGAGTAGCATGGTTACAGCTAATTTCAGGATACAATCGGATCTGTTTTATTTTAACGTGAACGCATTTTCTGCCACATTATAGCGACAGGAAAAAATATTGCTAACAGGATCGTGTTTATCAACCCAAGCCAGTCTTTAGCGAAAGCATATAGTGTATTATTATTCAGCAAACGAACCTCGTCTATCATAACAACCTCTTCATCCCATGAAGTAATCTTACGTTTTAACCCCGATTTACTCACAAACATTGATTTACCAGTCGTTGCACAGCGCACCACATCTCTACGCAAGGAAGCAGCCACGGTAGAAGCATATTGTGCATTCTGCAGATAGCCGGAAGTATTTCCTGCCCAACTGTCATTAGCTATTACAGCCATAATATTTGCGCTGTTGTTTACAAAGTGAGTAGCATACCCCGGAAAAAGGGCATCAAGGCAGATAAGGGTTCCGATACGCATCTGCTTATATTCAAAAACATTCACTTCATCATCCTTCTCGTAGCTGTTTTTAGCCTGGTTAAGCTGGAGTTTGAATTTTTCAAAAAATGATAGCTGCTCAAGATAAGGTATCCTTTCCATAAAAGGTACCAGATTATTCTTCATTTGTACTTGTGTAGCCTTATCGTGAGCTATAAGCATGGCCCCGTTATAAGCACTAAAATACCTGCCATCACCTGTGGGCAGGGCAGATGAGGGTGCAATAGCTTTACTATCGAAAAGCTTAAACCCGATAAACCCAACCAGTATAGGGGCATTAATCTCCTTGGATATTTTTTTGATCTCCCTGATAGCCGGTTGTTCATCAACATTGTTTAATACCAAAGGAGCAAGAGGGGACGTTCGCAGGTAACCCTCTGAAAGCACAACTAAGTCCACATCTTTTCCCTTTAACGGAAGCAGCAGCCTTTGCAGGGTACCAACTTGTCGCTTTAGGCTGTTTTTATCCAATACCTCATATGGGTCGGCATTGCTTTGCACAATAGCTGTTTTTATAGAGGCATTTCTTTCTCCTCCCTGTGGCTGCGGGTATAAGAGCAGGTTTGTCAGTATCAGGATGGTAATAACTCCAAGGGTCATTGACAAATTGCGTTTAAAACTCACGCTTCCATATGCTTTAATAACATTAAAAAACATGACATTAAGCAATACAATTACTAATGAACCCCCAAGATATCCTGTATATTCATAAAACTGAATAAACCATGGCATCGGGCTCAGACCAAAGCCAAGATGCAACCAGGTAAATGCCAATTGCCAGCTGCTGTGCAAGTATTCATAGCTAACCCATATTAAAGGCAGCAAATACCAGATATACTCCTGAGCGATCTTATTTTTCGCCCAGGCAAATACAAGAAATGGCAAACTTTGAAAAAATGGTATCAATATCCATGCAATTGCGATAATGATAAAGCCCTGAAGGTCAATTCTTGTATTGCCAATCCAGTACATGGTACCAACAGTCCATATGAAAAAAGTCAGGTAAGCATAGGCCCAAATCTTCTTAATTGACGCTTGCTTGTCTATAACGAAAAATAAGGGGATGAATGCTATAAAAAGTAGGGGAGTCAATGAAAAGGGCGGCCATCCAAGTATGAGTAATAAACCCGATAGAGCACATTTGAAAATACTACTGTTTAAAACATTTTTCATAGATATGGGGATATTCAACAAATAACGATATCATATGTAAAAAACAAAACCCACTTTTATCAAGTGGGTTTATTATTTGCAAAATAAATTCTGATCTTATTCCACCACAAAGTACCTGCTGACGGGTTCGGGCATGTTAATTTTAATCAAATACACACCACGAGATAACTTTCTTTGAAAATCCAGTTTTATTTCGGGGCTTTCAGTATTTAAAATATTTTGATAAACGGTTCTTCCTTGAATATCAGTTATGTGGAGGGGTACTGACTCTACACCCGACAGATCCATCATGGAGAGGGTTATACTCCGACCATCAGAAGGCACGGGAAAAATTTTTAATGATCTTTCTGATTTACCTTCATAATCAACTTTTACTAAACGTGAATAGCTCGTAGTACCATCATAATCAGTTTGTTTTAACCTGTAGTATGAAACGCCGGCCAAAGGACTATGATCAAATGTTAAATACTCACTTTTCACATTGGTTGTTCCCTTACCGGGTATTATTTCTATCTCGTAAAAATTATTAAGGTCAGAAGATTTTTCAAGAGTAAAAAAGTCGTTATTAAGCTCGGTAGCAGTTTCCCACGCCAACTTTACTTTGTCATTAGCCAGCCGGGCGTCAAAATAAGTAAGCTCAACAGGAAGCGGGCCATCACCTCCCTCTATACCGAAAGGAGAGAATGAGTTCACTCCTGAAACAGATACATTGTAAGGATCAGCCCCCGAAGCGGATGTATTTCCTATAGCTTCCCAAATAGATCCGTTATGATGTAGAATATTAACATCCGTTCTGTTAAAACCACTGAGTTCATTACCGGAGTTCCACTGAAATGTGAGGGTTGCATTTGAACCTCCGGCCACCGATTCGCTGATAAACCAGGTTCTGTCCACCACCTGAGCGGTAGCGGCAGTACCGGTAGCACACCCTCCTTCTTCATAAATGCCAGAACAAATCCGTACACTGAAATTATCTGCTGTTCCTGCGTTAGTGATAGAAACCGGTGTGTAGCTGGTTGTATTTAATCCTACGGGAAAGGAGATGCTTCCTGCCTTGCCTCCGGCACCTATATTATTCTGTACCAAGGCGCCATTTCCATCAGTGAGTATATAACTGCTGCTACTGCTCCCACTTATTGAAGCCGAATTGCCAAGGCTAAGGTTGAAATTACCTAAGGAGATGTACCCGGCATTCATATACAGAACTCCGCTTACATTGGTATTCGCCTGTAATGCTTTACTGCCCGATCCGTCAATTGTCAGGTTGTTATACAGCACCGGAATTACAAGTTGATCACCAAAACCTTCATATTCAAAAAGCCCCCCCGCAGAAAATATGGTATTGACATCTGTATCATAGGCTCCTACATAATACCAGGCCCAGGTGCTTCCCCCTAAATTGTTAAAATCACTGCCGGTATCAATATTAACAAAGTTTCCATATTGGTTAATTATTCCGGAATTGTCGATGGTAAGGTTTCCGTTGTTGAGGTCTATATCCCCTCCAATATCTATTCGCCCTGTATTACCAAATAAATTTCCAGTGTTGCCTGCTGTGAGTGTAAAGTTATTAGTAAGGAAAATCGTACCATTATTAGTAAATGTGGCATTGTTAGCATTAAAATCAATCTCGTCGCCGATGGTCATTGTTCCCGTAAGACCGTTGGTTACAGTTCCTGAAGATCTAAAATTGAGACTGGTCGTAAGATTTATATTTCCATCACCACTGATTTCCAGATCATTTGAACCAAACATATAAACCCTGTCAATATCAAAAGTACCTCCACTATTTATCACCAGCTGACTAGTGCCAGATCCCCCCTCAAAATCAAGGTCTGCGGCACTTTGACCATTTTCATCAAAAACACCTCCGCTATTAACCGTGAAGATTCCGTCAGACATCATATTTAGCTCTATATTATCATCAGTAAACCGTAGTGTTCCGGTATTGTCGATGGTCACATCATTGACGGATGCATCCTGACCAAGATCAATGATCATACCTCCGCCTATATTTACCCGGGCGGTTTCGTTAGGTACACAACCGCATGATGCTCCTCCATAACCAACTCCTGACCAGGCAGAACCATCATCCCAATCACCACTAGCGACCGAATATAAGGGAGTAGAAGTCGCAGCCTGTACAACTACATTATCGATTGTATGATATTCATTATTATTTAGAAATCTCACCACAATTTCCAGACTGCTGCCCGATACTGTGGTAGTAGCAGTAGCGCTTGCAAAATTGCCACTGAAGTTTCCGAATATTGTTTCAGGGCCTCCATCTAATCTATAATATACTCTTACATAATCACTTGATTCGGAATCGCTATACTCGAGCGCATCGACTGAGATTGAAGTACTTCCCAGAATGGTAAATTGTCCGGTAGACCAGACGGCCTCGGTACCCACGGAAAAAGCTGTTAAATCCTGAAAATCGGCATCAACAGCCAAAGAGCCGGAAGAGCCTTGAATCGTAGTCCAGGGGGAGTCATCACTATCACTTGTGGCTCCATTGGGTTGCGTATTAAATCTCTCAATATAATAATCCTGAGCCAGAACTAAGGCAGGTGCAAAACCTGCAATTAAAGAAAAACAAAACACTACGCTAAAGTTAGCGGATCTGATCCCGTGTTTTACGGTACGATTTTTCTCAAAAAATTTCATTTTATGGGGATATGTAGATAAAAGGTTGACTATTAGTTAAATACAAAAACCAATCATTTGGTAACTCCTTTACAGTATTACCAAACGGTCAAAGCAAAGAATTTTTCCTTTGCTTTGACGAGGGTATATCTACGAAATATATGAAATTTTAAGCTATTTACCGCAAAGAAGCAGCAAAAATTATCTGCTATAGTTAGGAGCTTCGCGGGTAATAAATATGTCATGGGGGTGGCTCTCCTGTACCCCGGCAGCAGTAATTTTTACAAATTTAGCATCCTGAAGTTTATTGATTGTAGCGGTACCACAGTAGCCCATGCCCGCTTTCAGTCCGCCTATAAGTTGATAAAGTACTTCTGATACCAGACCTTTATAAGGAACACGGCCAACAATACCTTCCGGGACTAGTTTCTTAATGTCATCTTCTGCATCCTGGAAGTACCGGTCTTTTGAGCCTTCTTCCATAGCTTCAACTGAGCCCATTCCCCGGTATGACTTGAATTTCCTTCCTTCATAAATGATAACTTCTCCCGGAGCCTCTTCAGTACCTGCCAGTAACGAGCCAATCATTACGCTGCTAGCACCACCTGCCAGGGCTTTTACTACATCTCCTGAAAAACGAATACCTCCATCTGCAATCACTGGTATGCCACTTCCCTTTATAGCTTTAGACGATTCGTAAACCGCAGAAAGTTGTGGTACCCCTACTCCTGCTATTATTCTTGTAGTGCATATACTACCTGGACCCACACCTACTTTTATTGCATCTGCCCCTGCTTTCACCAAAGCTTTAGCTGCCTCTCCTGTTGCTATATTACCCACTATCAGATCGAGTTCAGGATATGCATTCTTTACCTTTTTGCATGCATCTATCACACCTTTGGAGTGGCCATGAGCAGTATCTATACTAATTACATCGACACCTGCTACTTTCAACCCTTCAATTCTTTCAAGAATATCAGGCGTTACCCCAACAGCTGCACCTACCCGCAACCTGCCGTATTCATCCTTACAGGCATTTGGTTTGTTTCTCTTTTTCAAAATATCCTTATAAGTAATTAAACCTGTCAGGATTCCATCCTTATTAACTATTGGCAGTTTTTCAATTTTATGTTTCTGAAGTATATCTTCGGCTTTTTCAAGTCCTATATTTTCTTCTGCAGTGATAAGATCATTTTTGGTCATGATCTCGCTCACAGGAGTACTCATATTCTTATGAAACCTCAGATCGCGGTTAGTGATAATTCCGATAAGCCTTTTGTTTTCATCTATCACCGGGATACCTCCGATTTTATACTCTCGCATTATATGTTCTGCATCCTGAACATTGGAGTTGATATTAAGTGTAATAGGATCCAGTATCATACCGCTCTGTGATCTCTTAACTTTTCTAACCTGCTGAGCCTGAGCCTCCTTAGACATATTCTTATGAATAAACCCAAGGCCGCCTTCCAGGGCCATGGCTATGGCCAGCTCTGCTTCCGTTACTGTATCCATTGCTGCGGATACCAAGGGTATATTTAATCGAATATTTTTGGTTAAGTATGTAGAAGTGTCGGTATCTCTTGGAAGTACTTCAGAATAACCTGGCTGAAGAAGCACGTCATCATAAGTAAGTGCCTCAAAAATAAATTTGGAATTGTCTAGGGACATAGCAAATAAGCGTTTATGTTATTTGCCGGACAAAACTACGGAGATTCACTAATATAAAAAACGAAACTATTAGAATAAATTTAGCCCTGAAATTGTGCATCTCGATAAATGCTTCTAGTTTAACACAAATTTTTTATCGCATGAGGTTAGTTTTACTTTTTATTTTTTGCCTACAATCTTTCCTATATGCTCAGGAAGAACACGGAAAGGCATCTTTTTATGCTGACAAATTTGAAGGTCGCTCTACTGCAAGCGGAGAAAAGTACAGGCACACCAAGCTTACTGCTGCACATCGCACACTCCCATTTGGCACCAGTGTAAAAGTTACGAATCTTGACAATAATAAGTCTGTAACAGTTCGCATAAATGACCGCGGCCCCTTTGTTAAAGGCAGGGTGATTGACCTTTCAAAATCTGCTGCTCAGAAACTTAATTTTATCCGTCAGGGTACTGCAGATGTCAAAATAGAGATTGTAAGTGTAGAAGATGCTAAAGTTGAAAACATAGAGCCAGATGTTGTAAGTCTACCTGAAAATGTCAAATACTATGGTCTGAAGATGGATACTGTCGAAAGAAGTGGGTTTGGAGTTCAAATTGGCAGTTATAGAGATATGGAAAACCTCATGAATACTGCAACAAATCTGAAACCTGCATATGCCAGGGAGGTAACCATAAAACAAAGAATGGTAGATGGCGCAAAAATATACTCGTTGATAATAGGCCATTTCCATAAGAGGGACGAAGCTGAAGCATTTAAGAAGAAAGTTCAAAAAAGACATCCTGGCAGTTTTATTATTGATTATTCATTATTCTAACTGGATGCAGGTTTAACATAAGCCAGGAGCTTCTGTCATGTATTTAAGAAAGTGTGATAACGGCCTGAATACTTACAAGAAAGCCTGATATGAATTATCTGTCCATAGGGTTTCTTTTGTATCGCCCCAACCAGGCCCTAATCCAACTTTCTTTCCAAAATAATAAAACCTCTGTCCTGGATTTTAATATTAAACTTTAATTAGCTTATTTAGGTTGAGTACAAAAGAGATGAAGAAGTTATTTTATTTTTTGCTGTTCACAATAGCTACACCCGCTGTTAGTCAGGATTCCCTGGTATATTTTAATGACATAAGTTTTAGCTCTGATTTTGAGGCTCTTGCATTTAAGGAATATTTCAACCAGGGCAAACGAAACTATCTTGCTTTGTTTTTGGCTGCCAATCCGGATATGACAAATAGTACTTTTGAACAATATCATACTATCTATAAGTCAAAGATCAATAATATTGATCTTGATAAACTGAACAAAAAGAGAGCAGATAAAAAGATCAAGGCTTTGTATGAAGATGTACATGAGCTGTTTTTGACCAAGTATGAAATTCAAAATGACTTTAGCAGTATTTTTTCCAAGGGCTATTATAATTGTGTCTCCGCTTCTGCTCTGTATGGTATTGTCTTCTCTGAGCTTGATGTTCCGTACATTATAAAAGAAAAGCCGACGCATGTATACCTTGTTGCTTACCCCGGATCTGAAAAAATATTGGTGGAATCCACCGATCCTGACGGAGGCTTTATTGTCTCAAGTGACCGATATAAGGAAGCATTTGTAAAACAAATGACCCAAGCCAAGCTTATAAGTGCTGAAGAGGCCAAAAACAAGTCAGTAACTCAGCTTTTTGACGAATATTACTTTTCTGATCCGGATATTACCTTAAAAGAACTAGTTGGAATACAATATACTAATCATGCTTTATATGCTCTCGAACAAGAAGATTACGAAAAGGCTTTCCAACTACTCGAAAAGGCCTATTTCTTTTATCCAGCCAACAGGGTGGTTACACTACTGACCGCCGTGAATATCGATGTAGTTCAGAAGTCCGATTACAGTAATCCTAAGGACGTAACAAATCTTGCTAAACTGGCCAGGTATAGCGATTATGGTATTTCGTATGATATGATATTGGGCGAGTTCAGCCGAATCAATAATATCTACCTGATCAATAAAGGGGATGCTATCACATACGAAAAATATTATAAGCACCTGGCATCCTTATTACATGATAAAGAATTGAAACACGCTATTGGTTATCTTTATAACTATGAAAGGGGACGGATACTCTATAATCAGGGAAAATATAACGAAGCTCTTGCTTTTTTTAATCAGGCTTATGAGTTAAAGCCGGAAAACCTTGAAATAAACAACGCTATGGTATCTACGATTGCTCAGAGCCTGAGGTTTGAAAGTAATAACAGCCTGATTATTGAAAGACTCGAAAGCTATGGTCAAATGCACCCTCAACTTATGAGCAATAATGTATTTAAGAGTATGCTGGTAAGCTCTTATCTCATACAGTGTGGCCAGTCTTATGATTTGCAGAAAATCAACGAAGCGTCAAAATACAGGTCTTTATTTGAAGAGAATTATTCACCTGAGCTCAATATTGATGCAACGAATATTGGCCGGGTTTACTCACTAGCTGCCATCTATTATTTCAGAAAAGGTTATACAGCCAAAGCAGTTGGCCTTATATCCAAAGGCCTTGAATATGCTCCTGGCAATTATGAGCTGCTTATGAGGCAAAAAATGATTAAGTAGGAGCCGATTATCCCCTGTTTTCTATAGCAAGATTATACTTCTTCTCCAGCACAAAGGGATTACCGAGTTTAGTCTCAACTACAGCAATGATGTTAAGTTTATCCATTGTAAACATACCCGGACCAATATTGTACTTAAGGTCAAGTACTCCGGGTCTCTGTGGTTCAACTTTCATAGTTCCTTCCATAATACATCCATTACTATCCAGATCACCCAGATAGTATGTTACTTTTCTGGAGTTATCTGAAATGGAAATCCTAAGTATAAATTCATTGGATTTGATCAGGTTATTAATTTCCGTAACCACTATTTTAGGATAATTCTTTTTAACATCTCCGTTTAGCAGGTATTCCTTTAGCCCTTTACAAACCACACCTTTATTATAAGGTACTTCAGCGGCCAGTCTCCCATCCATACGATACTTTTTGCGAATACCATGGATCTTACCATTGTTGTATGGTGTAACCTGATAAGGTTTCCCATTTTCGTAGTAGGTAGTAACATCTCCATGTTTTATATTATTTACATATGTAATCTGCTGGCGTAACTTGCCATTTTTGTAGTAGCTTTTTGCCAGCCCGTTCTTCTTGCCTCTCTTAAAGTTTATCTCCGTTTTCAAAGAACCATCTGCACGATATTGTTGCACCAATCCCTCCTTTTTCTTTTTCCCACTTTTAGTTTCTTTTCCCTGCTGATCACAGGCTGCTGCACTCAACAAAAGAATAAAAAAGAATAAATAGATTGATTTGTTCATGTTTATAAAATTCAAAGTTTATGCCTGTATTCTTATTACGATTGCTCTTCCTGAATATGGGTTATAATACTTTGAGCTGTAACTGCACCGGAGTCGAATGCTCCATCCAGTGTACCGTATTTCACACTTGTAGCTTCTCCGGCAAAATACACCCTGGCGTTTATGTCTTGCGCCAAAGTTATCCGGTCCTCATCCGAACCTCCGATAAGGGGGTAAGAATACCCTCCTTGAATATTTTCATCACTGGTCCAGTCCATTTTTATCAATTCACTGATATCATTGTTCAAACTTGCCTTTCCTTCAAATAAATTATCCAGATCATTCAGAATAGCTGATTTCAAATCCTCATCATTCAACACCCTCAATGCATCGGCATCCTGACCGAATGCCTCTATCATCAGTGTCCGGTTACTTACACTAAGCTCCTGACCTATGCTGGTATATACCGGCACCAGATCCCCTCCGTATATCATTAATGTGTTTTGTCCCCAGAAGTTTTTATTGAACTTGATGAATATCTTGATGGCTGCATCCATACCAATTCGGCTCAGAGCCTCTGCTTTTGAATCCGGTAACGACGGCACAAAAGATATCCTTTCGCTTTTCAAAATGGAAACGGGTACTGTCATTACAACTTTACTTCCCGAAAAGCTACCGTTATTTGTTTGTACGGTAACCTCTTCACCACTATAATCAATTGATGTAACATTAGTATTTAACTGAACGCGTTCAATCAGGTGGTTAAAAACAGAAAAGAATATGTCCTCTATGGGATTATTAGCCAGAGCTATCGACTTACCATTTGTAGGTAAATTGAGTGAGCTTTTGACTCCATTGATACCAACCTTACCTATATCTGATCCAATCGGGTCTGCTACCTGGCCTTCAATGAATCTATAAACAGATGAATCGAGCCCTGCATCCTGAGCTGCCTGGAGAATTGTTTTGTCATCTCCGCTATAGGCTGGTATATTATTGACAAAATTCTGAGCTGCCACAAAGTCCGTGTGGTTTTGCAAGTCAGAGGCTGGCACTGTCTGACCATTGAAGAAAAAGATATTCTCCCGGCCTGTACCCACCTGAACCGTATTTAAATTTAAATCTTGTATACGTTGAAGAAAAAGAGAGTCCTGACTCCTTAAAACGTCCGCACCAAGCTCTACAGGGAAATCCGCAAATGACCTGACTGACTTGACCCTTCCGCCAATTCTGTCTCCCGCTTCAAGTATAACTACATCAATTCCCTGGCTTACGAGTAAATCCGCCGTATAGAGCCCGGCTGCCCCGGCACCTATCACTATCACCGTACCATCATAGTTAATGGCAGGCTTAGGGTCTTCGTCATCTTTACATGAGGTAAGGAACGAGGGCAAAAACAAACCGGCTGAAGCACCTATTCCTATGCCTCTGATAGCTTTTCTTCTATTCACATCAATCAGGTTAAAATTATTGCCAGTCAGACTGCTGCTAAAATAATAAATAAAAAAGATATATTTGCCGCTTCCGCTATTATGGAAAGTATACTGCAGCAAACCATAGAATACATCACTTCAATGGATCCCTACGAAGCAACGGGGTTGATCTTTGGTTTGCTGGCTGTAATATTCCTGATCAAAGAAAATATACTCACGTGGCCATCCGGAATAATTTATGTGCTGGTGTCGCTTGTAGTATTCTGGAGAGAAAAACTCTATGCTGATTTCGCACTGCATATCTTCTTTTTAGTGCTTAACATTTATGGTTGGTGGTATTGGGTCAGAGGAAAAAAATCACCTGACCGTGAATCCCCTTTAGATGCTGCTCCGGATCAATCCCAAGCTAAGGAAGTGCCTGTCACACATGCCTCTTCAGGTGTATTGACTGCGTTGATACTTATTTCAGCTATGGGTATCTTTCTTATGGGTTTTCTTCTGGAAAGTTTCACGGATGCCTCACTTCCATACTGGGATAGTGCTACCACTATGCTGAGCTTGGCTGGTATGTGGCTTACCGCAAGAAAGAAGATTGAAAACTGGCATTTTTGGTTTGTGGTTGATGTATTGGCTACAGGTGTTTATTATTATAAAGGCATACATTTTTATTCAATATTGTATTTGGTATATATAGGTTTAGCGGTTTCAGGATATCTGGCATGGAGAAAGACGATGAGAGTACAGACAAGTCTGTAAAAAAGGTAGTGGTAATTGGACCCGAATGTACGGGTAAGTCAACGTTATCTTCAAAACTGGCTGAGCACTATAGCACCTGCTGGGTAAAGGAGTATGCCAGACGGTATATCGATGACCTGAATCGCCCATATGAGGCCGATGACCTGCTTGCAATTGCTCAGGGCCAATTGGCAAATGAAGACCGATTAGTACTTAAAGCCAAAGACCTGCTCATTTGTGATACTGATCTTATCGTTATTAAAATATGGTCAGAATTCAAATACGGTTTCTGCCATCAGGAAATACTACATGCAATAGAGACCCGCCGGTATGACCTCTACCTTTTAACATATATCGACCTTCCCTGGGAGGAGGATCGTCAGAGGGAAAATCCTCACCTTAGAAGCTATTTCTATGATCTTTTCAAGAGCACGCTTCAGGAACTTAAGGTTCCATTTGTAGAAATTAAAGGTGAATGGCCTGAAAGAAAGCAAATGGCGATTAAAGCCATAGATAACATCCTTACCCCTCCGGCAGGCTGTATTAAGAAACAATAACCTCTTTGCTCTCTTTATCCGAATGATCCCCCTCCTGAGGAGAATCGGTAATGGTGTTTTCGTTATCCTTATCCTTAAAAAACTTCTTTTGAAGGATAAGGATCAGTACAACACCTATAAAAATAGATGAGTCTGCAATATTAAACACCGGGCTGAAGAACAGGAAGTAGTCTCCACCTACCAATGGAAACCAATCAGGGTAATATCCATCAAATAGCGGAAAGAAAAGCATATCAATCACCTGACCATGAAACCACGGTGTCGGAGATCCTTCAGGCGCATTATCAAGCCAAACTCCATAAAAAGTACTGTCTATTACATTTCCGACTGCTCCTCCCAGAATCAGTCCCATGCACCACAGCAATCCGGACTTTGCCTTCTTTTTATACAGGTAAAAAATATAGTAGCCTATTCCCACCATGGCCCCTAATCTGAACAAAGTTAAGAGGAGCTTTCCATACTCATGGCTCGATTTAAGGCCAAAGGCCATACCCGGATTAAGCAAATAATGAAGCTTAAACCATTCTCCGAAAACATCTATCTCACCCATGGTACCCATTTCCATATTGAAATGAACAAGTAACTTCACTACCTGATCGAGGACAATAACACCCAGGGCCAGCAAATAATATTTATATAGCTTCATTATGCTTCAATTTTTACTCTGAGCTTGTGCTCATCCATCTCCAATTCATTTCCGTCGCTCAGCTTATCAAGTATATCCAAAGATAAGGCCTGGGTTTCATTACAAATATATTCTCTATTCGCCTCCAATGCTGAGTTGACCAGGTCCGTATTTTTTTCAATATTGATCTTTATTTTATCCTGCACTTCCAGCCCCATATCCTTACGCATATTTTGTACCCTGTTCACAAGATCACGAGCTATACCTTCCTTACGCAAATCATCGGAAATAGTAATATCCAGGGCTACAGTGAGCCTTCCTTCCGATGCTACCGACCAACCGGGAATATCCTGATAGTTGATCTCCACATCCTCCAGTGTTAATTCAACGGTGCTGTCGTTCAACTGAAGTTTTAACAGATTTTTGTTTTCCAATATTACAATATCATCTGCCGGAAGCTGATTGATCTTAGCAGCAATTTCCTTCATTTTAGGACCATGCTCCTGACCAAGTTTTCTGAAATTAGGCTTTATATTTTTAACCAGCACGCCGGATTCGTCGTCAACAAATTCTATTTCCTTAATGTTCACCTCTGAGAGAATTAAGTCTTCTACTGCACTTACTTGTCTTTTAAACTGATCATTTATTACAGGAAGCAATATTTTTGACAGCGGCTGGCGTACTTTTATCTTATGCTTCTTCCTTAAAGAATGTACCAATGAAGATACATTCTGCGCAAGCGACATTCTTTGTTCAAGGTCAATGTCCACCACAGCCTGATCCATAGCAGGAAAATCGGCAAGATGAACCGACTCGGTTGATTCAAGTCCGGTAACTGCATTGAGGTCCTGATAAAGCTGATCCATGTAAAACGGTGCTATAGGTGCACCAAGTTTTGCGATAGTCAAAAGGCACGTGTACAATGTTTGATAAGCTGCCTTTTTATCATTATTGTATTCTCCTCTCCAGAAACGCTTTCTGTTTAACCTTACGTACCAGTTACTCAGATCGTCGATGGTAAAATCCTGGATCAACCGGGCAGCTTTGGTAGGTTCATAATCCGCATAAGCAGCATCAACCTTGGCTATCAGACTATTTAATTTCGATAGTATCCATCTGTCACTTTCGGTCCTTTCACTAGCGTCTACATCTCCTTCTTCATAATTAAAGCCATCGAGGTTAGCATAAAGGGCAAAAAATGAGTAAGTGTTATGCAATGTTCCAAAAAACCTTCTCTGCACTTCTACCACCCCATCCATATTAAATTTGAGATTGTCCCAAGGATTGGCGTTAGAGATCATATACCATCTTGTGGCATCTGGCCCATGTTCAGCAAGCGTCTTGAACGGATCTATGGCATTACCCAACCGTTTGGACATTTTGTTTCCATTTTTATCTAATACCAGACCGTTGGCTATTACATTTTTAAATGCCACGTTATCATACAGCATCACTGCAATGGCGTGCAATGTAAAGAACCAGCCTCGTGTTTGATCAACACCTTCGGCAATAAAATCTGCAGGGAAGTTTGCATTGAAAACATCTTTATTCTCAAATGGGTAATGCCACTGTGCATAAGGCATAGCTCCCGAATCAAACCATACATCAATAAGATCCGGCTCCCTGAACATTTTTTGTCCGCTATCACTAACCAGCACCACATTATCTACATATGGTCTGTGAAGATCAAAGTCATCCCCTATTGATTCTGACATGAACCCTGCTTTGATTGACTTTTCAACCTCTGCTTTTAGCTCCTCCATAGAGCCAATGCATTTTTCTTCTGCCCTGTCCTCAGACACCCATATAGGTAAAGGTGTACCCCAGAACCTTGATCTTGAGAGGTTCCAGTCCACCAGGTTTTCAAGCCAGTTTCCAAAACGGCCAGTGCCCGTAGACTCGGGCTTCCAGTTTATGGTCTTGTTCAGCTCTACCAGTTTATCTTTCATAGCCGTGGTTTTAATAAACCACGAATCCAAAGGATAGTATAGAACAGGCTTATCCGTTCTCCAGCAATGTGGGTATGAGTGCTCGTATTTCTCTACTTTAAACGCCCTGTTCTCTTCTTTTAGCTTAATGGCTATCTGTACATCAAGTGATTTTTCAGGTGCTTCCCCATCTTTATAGTACTCGTTTTTGACGTACATACCAGCAAAGTCCGTAATCTCCTTTACGTAGCGACCTTGCTTATCCACAATTGGCATAGGATTACCCTCTTCATCCTTTACTAGTATTGCTCCAATGCCTGCCTGCTTTGCCACACGTTGGTCATCAGCACCAAAGGTTGGTGAGATATGCACTATGCCTGTACCATCTTCTGTACTTACATAGTCACCGGGTATTACCCTAAACGCAGGTCCGTCAGCGGCCACATAAGGAAGTAATTGCTCATATTCAATCCCTATCAGATCACTTCCCTTATGTTCTGCTACAATCTCGTATGGGATGAGCTTATCACCCTCCTTAAAATCTTCAAATGTTATATCTTTTGCCTTGGCATTAAAGTATTCACCCATTCTGTCTTTAGCGAGGATCACCTTAATTTCCTCAAAAGTATATGGGTTATAGGTTTTCACTTTGACATAATCGATCTTCTCACCTACTGCCAAAGCACTGTTACCTGCCAATGTCCATGGAGTAGTTGTCCAGGCCAGCAGGAATGTGTTGTCTTCATTTTTAAGTTTAAACTGTGCAGTTACTGTAGTATCTTTTACATCACGATATGTACCTGGCTGGTTCAATTCATGAGAACTTAATCCTGTACCAGCAGCAGGCGAATAAGGTTGAATAGTGTAACCTTTGTACAACAGGCCTTTGTCATAGAGTTTTTTAAGGAGGTGCCACAAAGTCTCCATATAATCACGGTCGAACGTCACATAGGGATTGTCCAGGTCGACCCAATAACCCATTTTCTGGGTCAGGTCATCCCACTCATCCTTATATTTCATTACCGTTTCCCGACACTTCTGATTGTATTCTTCAACGGAGATCTTTTTTCCTATATCTTCTTTGGTGATCCCCAGCTCCTTTTCTACCTGTAGTTCTACGGGCAGGCCATGGGTATCCCAGCCACCTTTACGCTTTACCTGAAAGCCTTTTAAGGTTTTATAGCGACAAAATATATCTTTTACCGCCCTGGCCATCACATGGTGAATACCCGGAGTACCATTTGCTGATGGCGGCCCTTCATAAAACGTGAAAGTTTCCTGCCCCTCGCGACTGTCTACTGATTTTTCGAATATCTTGTTTTCCTTCCAATATTCCAGTATTCTATCGGCTACCTCGGCGTAATTGAGCCCTTTATACTCTTTGTATTTCACCTTTAATCTCCTTTATGTATTTATGAATTAATTTTGTCAGAAATATCGCTTTTCTCAACTGATCCATCCCCTTCAACTCTGATCAGGTCAAGGTTAATTTCTTCGTCCTCGTCTTCCTGATAAAAGCCGTCATCATACTGTTCTATTAACGGGTGCGAATCTTTTCTGCGTTTACCATCATCAAAGGTCATGAGCAGGGATGGTAATAATATTAAATTGGTGAACATCGCTATTAACAAAGTTACGGATGTCAAAATTCCTAATGCAACGGTACCACCAAAGCTTGATCCTGCAAAAATCACAAAGCCTGCAAACAGGATGATAGAGGTATACATCATACTCGCTCCCGTTTCCCTCACACTTTTGCTCACAGCCACGGGCACAAAAAATTTATTGGCAAATAACTCCTGTCTGTATTTTGCCAGAAAGTGTATGGAGTCATCAACCGATATACCAAATACAATGCTGAATATGAGTGCTGTACTCGGCTTAAGTGGGATACCCGCAAACCCCATAATTCCTGCAGTAATTACCAGTGGAATTATATTGGGGATGATAGAGATCAGTATCATTCTCACATTGGCAAAAAGGAAGCCCATAATTATTGAAATGAGAACAAAGGCCAGGATCAAACTCATTCTCAGATTTTTAATCAGGAATTTATTCCCTTTAATAAACAATGGCGAAGTGCCCGTAATATCTACAGTAAGTTCTGTTCCGGCAAATACAGAATCTACCTCCGGCTGAATAACATCATTGATCAGAGAATCCATTTTATGCGAACCTATATCAGCCACTTGCATGGAGATTCTCATCTTTTGTAATGTAGAGTCCACAAATGAATTGAAGAGGCCCGTACTATCATTCTGCCCTTTCATATATGGCAAAATAAAGTTGCTTTCTCTTCGGTCCGGAAGGCTATACCTCGCCGGATTATTATTATAATAGGCTTGCTTGGAGGCTTTGACAAAGCTTACAATAGAAACAGGCTTGGATATGTCACGATTTGACTCCAAAAAAGCCTCAAACTCGTCTATCTTTCTTAATGTCCGGACGTCTATGACACCTCTGCGTTCATGCGTATCCACTACTATCTCAAGAGGCATAATGCCACTAAAGTTCTCTTCAAAAAAGGCCAGATCGCGCTTAATTTCACTATCCGCTGGCAAGTCATCTACCATATATGATATCGCCTGGATCTTTAAAGCGCCTAACACTGATACCACAACCAAAATCAGGGTCACACCATAAATGTAACTCCTGTGCCTGTGGATGAGTAAATCCATTTTTGTAAGTGCGAAATCAAGGCTCTTAAACTTCAAATGTTTAAGTTGTTTGCCTCCTGGTGGTGGTAACCATGAAAAAACCGCAGGAATTAAAATTATACTTACCAGAAAAGTAGCCATGATATTCAGTCCGGCTACAATTCCAAACTCCTTAAGTATAACAATGTCAGTGGAAGCCAGTACTAAAAAGCCAATGGCTGTTGTAAAATTAGTTATCAGGGTTACAAGGCCGATTTTACGTACCACTCTGCTTACGGCCATGATCTTATTACCGTGCTTCTCAAACTCCTGATGGTACTTGTTTAACAAATAAACAGCATTGGGGATACCTATAACTACGATAACCGGAGGTATCAGCCCGGTTAAAAGGGTTATTTTATAATCAAACAGCGCGAGTGAACCCAGAACCCACACTACCACAACAGCAATGACCGTGATTGGGAATACCACAGCATCCCAGGTTCTAAAGAAAAGAAATAGTATCAACGCGGTAACTGCTATTGACAGAAAAAGAAATATCTGCATTTCGTTACGCACTTTCCCCGCCACTACCGACCGGACAAAAGGTAAACCTGCATAGTGGAGTTGTATATCTGTATCACTTTCAAAAGCAGTTCCTGCATCAACTATTTTCTGGGTTAGTTCCAATCGTTTCGGGGAGTTAACTACTTCTCTGTTGATAGAGACCAGTACAAGGGTAGCTCCATTCTCCTCGTTGATGAGTCGGCCACTATAAAATCTCTGATCAAAGGCTACCTGCAGCAGGCTGTCAAAAGCTGCCTTGCTTTCCGCCGGCCCCTGAAATATTTGCTTAAGCACAAATTTACGCTCTGCGGTATCCTTCTCCAGTCGCTGTACAAGAGGCAACGAGAGCACATCATTCACCCCTTCGAGATCTGCTATCACCAGGCTCAGCTCCCTTAGTTTTTCAAAGTTTTCAGGGGTATATACACTGCTATCTTTAATTCCAAGAGCTACCAAATTACCGTCTTCACCGAATTGCTGCTTGAACTGCTGAAAAATCACCATATCAGGATCATCTGACGGTACAGTTTTGGCGAAATCGTAACTCATCTCTGCATTTTGGGCATGATACCCCATAAACGCTGTAATTGCCACCAGCAATAGCACCAGCAGCAATCTGAATTTTATGATTATATGAGCAAGTTTAGTCCACATGTCGAAATAAGACCACAAAGGTAATCATTTTAGGTTTAAAGTATAATTTTAGCAACTAAACCTCAGGGCTCCTAATTAACTGTTGGGAAGCGATATTCCTTTGATTTTTCGGAACAATGAAATCGCATGGCTATCAGTCATTCCGGAAACAAAATCTATACAGCTCATCAATACCTGGTACATGTCTGATTCTTCTGATATCTCCCGCCTTACTTCCGGCGGCATCAACCTCAGAGCAGACTGATTTTTCTTTGAAAAATCAGTACCGTTTAACTTTTCATGAGCTGCTGTTACAAATACCCCCAGCAGCCCCGGCAACACTTCAAAGCCTGCAGCTTCTGTTTCCATTACTGTGCGAGCTCTGTATATTTTCTCTATCGACAGACTTTCGATCTCCTGTAAAACAGGCGTAGAGTATATAGTATCAGTCAACGCAGTATCAAAACTTCCCGTAAGGAGATTTTCTTCTTCATCCAAAAACAATGTGCAGCTTTCTTCTATTAATGTTCCTATGGATAAAGCGCGCAATGTTCCTATCCTTTCATCAGGACTTTCTATTCGTTCCAGCTTTTTCTTGTCAAATTTTTCTCGAAGTATACCAGCATAGAGATCAACGGTATCATCATAGCTCACCAAACCAAGCCGGCACCCATCTTCAAGGTCAATCAGTTGATAGCAAATATCATCTGCGGCCTCCACGAGGAAGGCCATGGGGTGACGCGACCATACATAATCATCATATTTTATCAAGCCCATATCATCAGCCATAGCCGAGAACAACGAACTCTCAGACTGAAAAAAACCATATTTTTTCTGGCTTCTTCGCTCTTTATTACGGTTTTCTATCAGTGATTTACGCGGATATTTGCTAAATGCTGCCAGGGTGGCATAAGTCAGTTTCAGGCCCTGGTAGCGTTCTTTATTTAGTATGCGGAATCCCTGAGCATTACCTTCAAAATTGGTTAAATCCTGCCATTGCCAGTCGGTCACATAACTTTTAAGATGTTTCCCCTGTTCATGGCAACGGAAGAATTCAGAAATGGCATCTTCTCCTGAATGTCCGAACGGGGGATTCCCAATATCATGTGCCAGAGAGGCCGCCGCCACAATAGCTCCAAAATCATGGACGGAAAACTTGGCTCTAAGACCTTTGTGACGTTCCAAAAGTACCTGCCCTGCTCTTTTGCCCAGTGTACGCCCAACACTGGAGACCTCAAGACTATGTGTAAGCCGGGTATGTACAAAATCGTATTCGGGAAGCGGGTGCACCTGAGTTTTATCTTGCAGCCTCCTGAACGGGTGAGAGAAAATAATTCTGTCATAATCCTGCTCAAAGGCACTCCTGCTTACATCATGCTCCTTGGGCTTTTCGCCCGACCTCCGGTTTGATAACAGTTGTTCCCAATTCATGGTGCTCATAATCAATATTTTAACGTAACTTATATAGTTCTGCCGGGTCTTGGTTCAATAAGGTAGATAATGTCTTGTATAAAAGTGGCAATGAACCTCTAAACTCCACTGGTTTTTCAAAAAAGTATTCCAGAGCAACGGCAAAAAACTCATGTTCATTTGTGCCGGCATAGCTTCTAAAAAAGTGTGGCTCACCCCTCCGTAACCTGGAAATCTCCGAAGCAGCAATTTTCCCAAAGACATAAAGGCTTTCTGCATCAAGGAAATCGAATTCGCTATTCCTTATCCTGTTTTCGAAATGTATGGCATGAGCCATTTCATGGATACCTACATTAAAACTGTCTGTCGGGTCGGCATAGCCATCAACGAAGCTTTTCCATGAAAGAATAATAGCCCCCATCCTTGGGTTAACCTCACCCACATGATACATTTTATTTATTGTGGAATAGTAGGTGTCAGGGTAGATCAGTATTTTATCAAAATGAGTGAGGTATATCTGCGGTAACCCAAAAGTAAGCTGTGTAGCTGCCGCAGATATAAGCACTTTCATTTCATCAGTAACTTTTGAAAAGCCTCTGGATATAAATCGCTTTGAATGTATAAATCGGAGTACTCTCTTCTGAAATTTTTGCTTGTCAGCCAGAGGTAATACATTGTAATAAGCAGAGTACTTCTGCAAAATGTGACGGTATTTGACAGGAAACACACGGTATCTTGTAGCAACACTCAAAACATCTCCCTGAAAAAGCAGTGTCATTTTTCTCATTACGAAGAACATTGATACAACCACCACAAGTAAAAGTAATGTGACCGGCACAACTGCTGAGAAACCTTCCAACCTATCCGATCTGCCTAAGTAACCCTGTAAGCGATACCAACTCTTCTATTCTACCTTTTAGTTCAGATATATCTATTCTTTCCTGCCTGGCTGTATCACGGTCTCTTAAGGTCACTGTATTGTCTTCCAATGTCTGATGATCAATGGTAATGCAATAGGGAGTACCTATAGCATCTTGCCTTCTGTACCTTTTCCCAATAGTATCCTTTTCATCATATTGGCAGGCAAAATCATACTTGATCTTATCCAGTATTTCTCTACCCTTCTCAGGCAGTCCATCTTTTTGCAACAACGGCAGCACAGCTACTTTTGAAGGAGCCAGGGCCGCAGGAATTTTCAAAACGGTACGCTCACTACCATCCTCAAGCGTTTCTTCGGAATAAGCGGAAGTAAGCACGGCAAGGAAAAGCCTGTCTAAACCTATTGATGTTTCCACCACATAAGGCACATAACTTTTATTCTCCTGATGATCAAAGAACTGCAGCTTTTTTCCGGAGTACTCCTCATGAGCCTTCAGGTCAAAGTTCGTACGGCTGTGGATACCTTCCAGCTCCTTGAATCCCATTGGAAAATTAAATTCAATGTCGCAGGCGGCATTGGCATAATGTGCCAGGTTTAAATGATCATGATATCGATAATTGTCTTCCCCAAGTCCCAATACTTTATGCCATTTCATGCGATGTTCTTTCCAATGTTCATACCATTGCATCTCTTCGCCCGGCTTTACAAAAAACTGCATTTCCATTTGCTCAAACTCCCGCATTCTGAAAATGAATTGCCGCGCAATAATTTCATTTCTAAAAGCTTTACCGATCTGGGCTATTCCAAACGGAAGCTTCATACGGCCTGTTTTTTGCACATTCAGGAAGTTAACAAATATGCCCTGGGCAGTTTCAGGACGTAAATATATTTTGTTAGCACCTTCGGCTAAAGATCCCAGTTCAGTAGAGAACATAAGGTTAAACTGCCTTACATCTGTCCAGTTTTTTGACCCTGAAACAGGATCGGCAATACCCAGTTCCTCAATTAGCGCCTTTAGTTGATTAAGATTGCCACTTTCTATTGCGGCTTTCATCCTTGAGTTGATCATATCGATCTCCTCGTTGTATCTAACTACCCGGTCATTTGTAGCTACAAACTGTTCTTTATCAAATTTATCTCCAAATCGCTTTGCTGCTTTTTCAACCTCTTTGCTGATCTTGGCTTCTATTTTGGCGATATATTCCTCAATCAGTACATCAGCGCGGTATCTTTTTTTGGAATCCTTATTATCGATCAAAGGATCATTAAAAGCATCTACATGCCCTGAAGCTTTCCAGGTGGTAGGGTGCATAAATATAGCAGCATCAATGCCCACAATATTTTCGTTCATCTGCACCATTGATTTCCACCAATAGCTCTTTATATTATTCTTAAGCTCTGCTCCATTCTGACCATAGTCGTAGGCCGCGCCTAGTCCGTCATAAATTTCACTTGAAGGGAATACAAACCCGTACTCCTTAGCATGAGCAACTATTTTCTTGAGTAAATTATCGTCTTGATTAGCCATGGGCGCAAAGATAGTAAAATGATTTTTATGCGATAGTTTCTTTCTCAATAGTATCCGCAATCCGCTCAAGTGGCAGCTTAACGATAAAGGACGTGCCTTTGCCCTTTACAGAGTTAACCTTGATCTTGCCTTCAAGTTTGTCCGCCATTTCTTTAGCAATATAAAGACCAAGGCCAGATCCTTCGGACTTTTCGGTGGCCCTGAAAAACATATCAAATATCCTGTCCAGTAGTTCTGGTTCTATACCATCTCCGTTATCTCTTACTACTATTTCCAATTCATGCCCTTTGTTATCTGCCGTTATCTCCACTCTCGGGTCGGGCTGATCTATATTATGGTATTTAATGGCGTTGGCAATGATGTTATTCAAAATTATTTTCAACCGGCTACGGTCTCCCTGAAATGTAATATGCTCTATACCACCATATATAATATTTATCTGTTGAGAGTTTTCAAAATATTGCAGGTTCTGAATGGCCTCTTTCACAATATCAATCAATACTATCTCCTCCCTTACCACACTCAGGCGTGAGTTGCGGGAGTAGTCGATTATATCTGCAATAAAGCCGTTCAATGTGTTGATCCTCTCTTTCATCATTTCCAAAAATGTATGATGCTCCTCCGGGTTTTCTGATAACTGTGCAATATTGATAAGACCTAGCACCGAACTGAGTGGTGCTCTGAGATCGTGTGAGGTACTGTAAACAAACCGATCAAGTTCTGCATTAGTTTTTTCAAGCATCAGGTTCTGCTCATATACCTTCTTTTCCGCCTGTTTTCTCTCTGTAATATCCATAATAGATCCTACCATTCTCAACGGGCGCCCGTGCTCGTTCCACTGAGCCTGACCGGTATCAAGAACCCAAAGGTAGGAGCCATCACTTTTTTTAAAACGGCACTCAACCCTGAAAGGAAGTTTATTTTTCAAATGAGCTTCCATATGGTCGCGAAACCTGGCCCTGTCATCCGGGTGAATTACTTCAAGAAATCTTTCACTGGTCAGGTCACTAACATAGTCTTTGGTATAACCGAGTAAATTGGCAAGAAAAGACGATATATAGAGTTTATCATTGACAGCGTCCCAATCCCAAATACCAGCACCAGAGCCCTGGAGAGCCAGCTCAAACCTTTTTTTACTGATGATCAACTCCTCGGACGAGGCCCGAAGCTCCCGCTCGTTTTTCATAAGATTTTCTTCCGACTTGGCATTGATCCTTAATAAAAAGCTGATCATAAAAATCGCAGTGATGCAGCTCACTGCAAAGTTGATCACAAAATTGAGACTAATTTGTTCCGCAGGAAATTCACTCTTAGCCAAAAAATCAACGTCAAATGAAAATGATATAAAGAAAAGGCTAATAGACAATGCTGAAAAGAGATAACTTACAAGCCTTTCATCATAACCAAACAAGGTAAAGGCCCCAATTACACAGGGTATAAAGAATATGAAAGAAGCTGTTCCGGATGGCTCCATTTCAAATGTACAAAATACTGCAAGGTTGGCCACAAGTAGTATGCAAACCTTAGCTACCACATAATGCCCCCGCCTGTTTAGAAAAAATGTTAAAATTGAAACACCTATAAATACATAGTATACGAATAGGGCTGAATGGGTATCATTCAGAAGATCAAAGGCCATATAAAAAAGCCCCACCGCCAGGCATATCATGCTGATTTGCCCTGTAAGAATTACTCTTTTGTACAGGGACCAGGACTCAATATATTCATTTTTTTTGATGAAGAAGTTTCTGAAGCGGAAGCCTTTCATGGAGAGGAATAAACATGTGGAGATATTTAACTAACCATAAATGTAATTCAACCTTCCCAATTTTCAAATAAGAAACCTCTTTAAAGTCCTAATTCTAAGATAATTATATAGTAAATATCTATATCACTAATGCTGCTTTGCTTTCTCCCAATATTCATCCATCTCAGCAAGAGTCATATTGCCAATGGATTTCCCATCTTTGGCAGATTCGCGCTCCAAAAACTGGAAACGCTTTATAAATTTTTTATTGGTTCTTTCCAGTGCTTCCTCAGGGTTGATATCAATGAATCGGGCATAATTAATTAACGAAAAGAGCAGGTCGCCAAACTCCTGCCCGGCCTTTTCCTTATCTATTTCTTCCGCACTCTCGGCGTTAAACTCTGCTTTGAATTCCTGCATTTCTTCTTCCACCTTTTCCCATACCTGCTCTTTTTTCTCCCAATCGAAGCCTATTCCTCTGGCTTTTTCCTGTATTCTCATAGCCTTGATCAGGGCAGGTAAGGATTTTGGTACGCCTCCCAATACTGAAGGGTTTTTATTTCCTTTTTCCTTAAGTTTTATTTTTTCCCAGTTGGCCTTAACCGTCTGCTCATCTTCTGCCTCCACATCACCATAGATATGCGGGTGGCGTTCTATCAGTTTGTCGCAAACTCCATTCAGTACATCAGTGATATCAAAGGCTTTCTTCTCAGAAGCTATGCGCGCATAAAACACATTGTGCAGCATCAGGTCTCCGAGTTCTTTTCTGATCTCGTCCAGGTCGTTTTCTATAATGGCATCGCTTAGCTCATATGTCTCCTCAATGGTCAGGTGCCGAAGTGTTTCCAGGGTCTGTTTCTTATCCCACGGACAGTTTTCTCTCAGCTCATCCATAATGGTAAGCAGCCTGTCAAAAGCTTCAAGCTTTGCTTTGCGGTTAGGGTCAGGAGTGGTTTTTATATCCGGCATTCTTACTGGCTTTTTAGAAACTTTAAAGGTAATACACACGTTTTGATAACGAATGGCTAAATTTGCAAAAAAATAGACAAACCATGACTACTTTATTACTGGGAATAGGTTTCATAGCACTCTTTTTCGGGTTAATGTCCGTTAGGCTGTTATTTATAAAGAATGGCGAGTTCAAGGGTACCTGCGCTTCACAAAACCCTTATCTTAATAAAGAAGGTGGCACTTGCGGTTACTGTGGCAAAAAAGTGGGAGAGGGCGAAAACTGCGGAAACCCCGACTCCGAGGTCAACAAGGTAATGGCTAAATACAGTTAAGCAGCAAATAAAAAATCCCTGACCTTCGGCCAGGGATCCCAAAATTATAATTTCATTTTTAATTATTCTTCTGTAGGTTCTTCTGTTACAACTTCAGCAGTCTGGCAAACGTTTTTTGCATTTTCGAGTTGTGCCTGAAAGTAGACCAGTTTTTCATCTACTGCTGAGAGGTAGTTCTTAAGCTCAGTAACTTCTTCATTTTGGACAACTTCTGTTACATTTTGTTTCAGGGAATCCAATTTTGAGGTATTTTCTGTCCATTCTGTCTCAAAAGCAGCCCAGTCAGTACTGATTTTCTCAAAAACGATTGCCTTGACCGAGTCAGAAACAGTAGTATCTGCCTGGCAAGTCTCAAATAGGGCATTAAATTGCTGATGCCAGTTCATGGCAACTTTACCGACGCTATCATAAGCTACCTGCAAAGAATCAACAGATGCCTGATACGCCTTCTTTTCTTTGTTTTCACAAGACATCACAACTACCATCATGGCTCCAGCCACCACGGTAAGAACGATTTTTTTCATTTTAATTAATAGTGTTAAAATTTGTAATGCAAAATTATGTGGCGGAAGGATACGTTGTTAGATTTACGAAATAATTATTTTTTGGATTCTACTATCCGCGTTGTAGAAGATACCACAGATATGTCAGGTATACCAGTATAAACAATATACCTTCCCACCTTACAATCCTGGCTCCTTTACCAACAGCCACAGCAAAAAGCAGCAAAGCACTTGATATAATGATCATAATAATATCCGTATTACTGGCAATATCAAATGGTAAAGGCCTGATCAGGGCACTTACACCAAGTATCCATAGCAGATTAAAAATGTTAGAGCCGACAACATTGCCGACAGCTATATCAGTATTGCCCTTATATGCGGCTACTGCCGAAGTAAAAAGCTCAGGTAGAGATGTGCCAATGGCTATAACTGTCAGCCCGATGAATGTTTGGCTGAGCCCCATTTCACCTGCTATTTTAACGGCCCCTGTTACCACCCACTCTCCTCCAAAGTAGAGGCCGATCAATCCGATTGCTATTAATATGATTGATTTTGGTATTGAATCCCTTGACACAAACTCTTCTTCAGGTGCCGAAGCTTCCAGGTTATTGCGGTGTACAGCATATATGTACCCTATAAACAATGAGAAAAAAACCAGCAAAATACCTCCGTCAAGCCGGCTAAGTGTAAGAGTATCAATATCGGAAAACAATGCGGCATTTGCCAAGAAACCTACTAAAAGGGTTGCTATGAGTGAAAAAGGGATCTCAGAAAAATAAATATTCCTGGTGATAGGCAGAGGCCTGATCAGGGCACTGATACCAAGAATTAAAAGTATATTGGCAATATTACTCCCGAAAATATTTCCTATGGCTATCTCAGGATTGCCTTTAACACTGGCTGTAATATTGACCAATAACTCTGGCAATGACGTTCCAAATGAAACAATTGTCAAACCAATGATCATTTGGGAAATTTTAAATTTTACTGCTATGGAAGAAGCTCCCTCCACAAGTAAATCCGCCCCTTTGACTAAGGCCACAAAACCAAGCACAAACAACACGTAAGTGATCATATTCTTATCTTAATAAACTGTCGAATATAGTAAGAAAAAACATTATATAATGTAAGGCTTTATATATTATTTACTTTTCCACATCAAGGATCCACTAGCGGTTATATTATAAATAATGTTTATTTATTATAATCTTATAAACCCTGAAATTCCTAAATTTGCAAAGGAATTAAAGCTTAGAAATCGTGACGTTAATTAAATCAATATCCGGGATTAGAGGAACCATTGGAGGTAAAGCAGGTGAAAGTTTAACACCTATAGATATAGTGAAGTTTGCCGCTGCATTTGGCACATGGGCCAAAAAAAAGACCGGCAAATCAAAAATTATCATCGGCAGGGATGCCAGGATTTCTGGTGAGATGACCAGTAATCTTGTGTCAAATACCCTTATAGGCCTTGGATTGGATGTAGTAGATCTGGGGCTGTCCACAACACCTACAGTAGAAATAGCAGTGCCTGAGGAAGATGCGGCAGGTGGAATTATTTTAACGGCCAGTCACAATCCTATTCAATGGAATGCTCTAAAGTTATTAAATGATAAAGGAGAATTTATTTCCGGCGAAGATGGTGCTGAAGTACTGAAAATTGCTGAAAAAGACAGCTACAAATTTGCCGAGGTATTATCACTAGGCTCATATAGCAAAGATGACACCTACATCGATAAGCATATTGAAAAAATACTGGCACTCCCACTGGTAGATACTGAAGCCATAAAAGCTAAAAACTTTAATATTGCAATTGATTGCGTAAACTCTACCGGAGGAATTTCAGTACCAAGGCTATTGAAGGCTTTAGGGGTAGAGCAGGTTCAGGAATTTTATTGCGACCCGACAGGGCACTTCCCCCATAACCCTGAGCCTCTTCCTGAAAACCTGAATCACATATGCCGGGAAATAGAAAAAGGGAAATTTGATTTAGGTATAGTAGTAGATCCTGATGTTGACCGTCTGGCACTTATCCAGGAAGATGGAAATCCTTTTGGCGAAGAGTATACGTTAGTGGCCGTTGCAGATTATATACTTTCAAATACACCCGGCAATACTGTCTCCAATTTGTCATCTTCAGTGGCATTAAAGCTGGTTACCGAGAAAAAAGGAGGCACTTACAGTGCCTCTGCGGTAGGTGAGGTGAATGTAGTTGAGGAAATGAAAAAGACCAAGGCTGTAATTGGCGGAGAAGGAAACGGGGGTATTATATATCCTGAATTACACTATGGGAGAGACGCCTTAGTAGGTATCGCTCTTTTCTTGTCACATCTTGCAAAATCAGACAAGCGAGCATCGCGACTCCGAGCATCGTATCCTAATTTCCATATTTCCAAAAACAAAATTGAACTTACCCCTGAAATCAACGTTGACGAAATATTAAAGGAGATACAGAAAAAATACTCTTCGCAGAAAGTTAATACAATAGATGGCGTTAAAATAGAGTTTGGTAATGAATGGGTGCATTTGAGAAAATCAAATACCGAACCTATCATCAGGATTTATTCGGAGTCTGATTCTGAAGCTACTGCCGAGCACCTGGCCAATAAGCTTATCTCGGATATTAAAGACATTATTACTGCTAAAGTATAAGTGCATTATGAACGTTTATCTTGACAACGCTGCTACCACTCCCCTTGACGCTGAAGTATTTGAGGCTATGAAGCCTTTTCTTATGGAGAACTATGGCAACCCTTCGTCTATCCATGCTCATGGAAGAAAAGTAAGGTCAGCCATTGAGTATGCAAGAAAGCAGGTTGCAGAGCTTTTAAATGCCTCCACTGGTGAAATATTCTTTACTTCAGGGGGTACCGAAGCCGACAACACCATTATCTGTTGCGGTATAGAATCATACGGACTAACTCATGCCATTACCTCCAGGATCGAACACCATGCCGTCTTACACACAATGGAAAATCTACAAAAGCAGGGGAAAATCAAACTGAGCTTTGTGGAACTTGACGAAAAAGGCCATATAATTCCGGATCATCTGGAAGAATTACTTAAAAACAATCCCCGATCTATGGTATCGCTTATGCATGCGAATAACGAAATCGGGAATATTAATGACCTGGATCTTATCAGTTCAATCTGTCGCAGGCATGATGCCATCTTTCATTCGGATACTGTTCAGACTGTAGGTCACTATAAGCATGATCTTAAAACCCTTGATATTCAGAGCATAACGGGTGCTGCTCACAAGTTTCACGGGCCAAAAGGCGCTGGATTTCTATATATCAGAAAGGATAGTAAGATCACTCCTTACATCCATGGAGGTGCTCAGGAGAGGAATATGCGTGGCGGAACTGAAAATGTGTATGGCATAATCGGCCTGGCCAAAGCACTGGAGATCGCATACCGCGATATGGAAGAGCATCAAAACTATGTTCAAGGGCTCAAAGACCGGATGATTTCCAAGCTTAAAAACAGCATTGAGGGAGTGGGATTCAATGGAGACTCAGCAAATGCGGAAAAAAGTCTTTATACAGTACTTAATGTTTGTTTGCCACAGTCCAATGACAATGACATGCTACTGTTTACTCTTGATATTAATGGGATATCCGCTTCGGGAGGCAGTGCCTGCTCAAGCGGGGCCAGTACAGGCTCGCACGTTCTGACGGGCATAAAAGCAGACCCTACCCGTGGCGCTGTGCGGTTCTCTTTTAGCAAGTACAACAAACCCGAGGAAATTGATTATACCGTGGAGAAGCTGTCAGAGTTTTATAAACAAGTTGAAGCCTGATATGCTTAGAATACTTCTCTCTGTTATATGTTGGGCCGGCATTACTACCATTACTTTCAGCCAGGCCCAAAAGCAAATGGTGGTTACCGTTGATGATCTGCCTTACATAACGAACAAAGAAGATACACTCCAACACATTTATATTAATGAAAATATAGTAAGACACCTTGTAGATTACAAAGTGCCAGCTATTGGGTTTGTTAATGAGTCAAAGCTGTTTGTTAATGGCAGGCTTTCTGATCCTGAGGTGAAAAATATTGACCTTTGGGCCAGCAACGGATTGGAGCTGGGTAATCATACATTCTCACATTTTGATTACAACCAGCTGACCACACAAGAATTCTTTGATGAAATAAAAAGGGGAGAGCGCATAACCAAGAGCATTTTGACAAATTATGGGCAGCGCATGCAATACTTCAGACACCCGTTTCTTCATCGTGGTGATACCAGAGAGAAGGTTGATTCATTGGCCAGTTACCTCAAAGACAATGGATATACCGAAGCTCCGGTGACTATTGACAACTCCGAATACATCTTTGCCAGCGCTTACCGAAAAGCTGATCAGGCAGGTGATGATGATATGAAAGAGAAAGTTGCTAAAAGCTACCTCACCTATATGGTTGAAAAAACCAGGTATTACGAGTCCATCTCCGGCAAGATGTTTGAAAGAAATATCCCTCAAATCCTGCTCATACATGACAATCTCCTCAATGCTGACTACCTGCCCAAGCTGCTTGACCTTTTTAAAGCTGAAGGCTATGAGTTTATATCCCTGACCCAGGCCCTTAAAGATAAAGCTTACCAAAGTGAGGATAAATATGTGGGCAAAGGTGGAATTACCTGGCTACATCGCTGGGCTATAACTCAGAAGAGACCCCCGGAGTTTTACCAGGGAGAACCCAAATGCCCTGAATTCGTGCAGGAGTATGTGGGGATAAGTGAATGAACCTTTAATCTCCACGTTGTGGTCTGGTGGTAGGAGGACAGCTTAACATAGTTTTCTTCCAGACCTTTTATATTAACGTGTACTATTCTTAACCTCAATAATCTCCGCAGCTATACTTACTGCTATTTCATCAGGCGTTTTACTTTTGATTTGTAAACCAATGGGAGACCGGACATTTGCCAATTGCCTCTCAGTTATGCCTTCTTCCCTCAACTCTTTATACAGCGTCCTGACTTTTTCTCCACTCCCCATCATACCCAGATATTTAAATTTTTTATCAATCAAACGCTTCAGCACTTTTTTATCAGTTCTGTAACCAAAGCTGGCTATCACCACATAAGTATCCTCTCCTTCTGATATATAGTTTTCTATCTTATTATAATCAATAACCGATGTTTTATGTGCATACTCGTTTTGTTCCAATGTATTCAGGCCTTCCCGATCATCCATCACTACTACATGAAAACCCAAATTTCTCATTAACCGGGACAGCGCAAGCCCAACATGCCCTCCACCAATAATATAGAGCGTACTTTTAAATCCAATTTGCTCCTTATAACTCCAACGGTTTTTGCTATAAAGTATATAATCATACTGACTGGACAATATTTGTTCAGGTAAAAATTCCGGTCCTTTCTCTGTCAATAAAAGTACTCCTTTCCTGTTCTCCTCAAAGGTTTTCAAAAGTTGCTCTATCCATCGGACATCATTTTCCTGCAAATAGTAAAAAGCTATAGTTTGCTCTCCTGAACATATCATCCCTGATCTGTCATGTGCCTCTGCCCGGTGTACTTGGTATTTTATAAAGGGTTTAGAAAGATCATTACTGTCGTGTAGCAGCGACCTTGACAGCTCTACCAGCTTGTGCTCCATGATGCCGCCTCCGATTGAACCGGCCATCTCACTTCCGGGAGCAACTATCATTTTGAAGCCTTGACGACCCGGGCTGCTCCCGCTACTGTCAAGCACATAGAGCAGTACGGCTTTTTGGTGTTTTGCTAAAAGGCGATATGTATGACACCAGAAATCCATCAGCTAAACCAGGCCGTACTCATGGCATAGTAGATGGCCATTAATGCTGAGAATATAGCACTGGCCATAAACCGCCACCTGAGGTTAATTTTATTTTGGATCAGGTAGTTGGCAATAAATGAAATAGGCACATTCACTAAAAAAGAATAAAAGGCGATGCTGAGCATTGAATATAAGGATATCTGGAGTAACGGCATCATCGATATTTTGATAAAGAACACGTGCCGGGCTATCCATAGCGGATTAAAATAAAGCAATGCCAGTAATGTTTTAAACAGGCTCTTTCTTATTCCTTTATAGGCGGCTGTCTTACTATCTATCCATCTGAAATAATTGGGAATTTCAAATGCATATAATGTCGCCCCCACAATTACCATCACAATTAACCTGATCAGACTAAACTCATTTAACAGCAGAGCGGCTATGGTATCTCCCGTACAATATATCAGGCCACCACGTAATATATTTGACCTTTTATACTCCAGGGACAGATACATTGGCCTTCTCATATAGCCCCTTCAGCACTTTTTCCGGTGTAAAAGGCGCATCAAATTTCAAGTGATAGTCAGGGTTATAGGCCCTAACGGCATTTTGTATGGCAAAGTATGCTCCCAGTCCGTACATCAGGGGCGGCTCTCCCACAGCTTTAGATTTATTAATTGCCATTTCATGACCACCGGTTTCCAGGGCCTCCACTTGTATTTCTTTTGGCACAGAATAAATATCGGGTATTTTATAAGTAGATAAGGCATTGGAAAGCAGTCTTCCTTCTTTATTGTATTTCAATTCCTCCATAGTCATCCAACCTATACCCTGTACTAACCCTCCCTCAATCTGCCCGAGGTCAATGCTTTCATTCATGCTTTTACCAAAATCGTGAATAAGCTTTACCGTATCAAACTCATAGGTGCCTCTGATACAATCTACTGTTACAATCAGAATAGCTGTACCATAAACATGGTAAGCAAAAGGGTGGCCCTTCTCTCTGGTTTTATCAAAATGTATAACAGGTGTGGCATAATGGCCATTTTCTGTAAGGCAAACCCTATCCAAAAATGCTGCCTGCACCAGTTTTTCCCAGGTAAGTTCAGAAGGCTTGCCCTCACAATAAACCAGATCATTCTTTAGAATTATGTGCTTAGCTTCGGCTTTCAACAGTTTTGCCGCGGTTTCTTTCAGTCTATCAAGAAGTTTGTCGCAGGCGATTTGTAATGCCTTACCATTGAGGTCTGCCGTTGAGCTTGCTGCAGAAGGTGAAGTATTGGCTACTCTTGTAGTATTGGTTGTTTCCAGTTTTACCTTAGCCGGATCAATGGCAAAAGTGCTTGCGGCTACCTGCAACATTTTAGTATTTACTCCCTGCCCCATTTCGACAGCTCCGGTACTTACACCTACACTGCCATCACTATAAATATGCACCAGAGCACGGGCATTGTTCATGGCAGTATTTGTAAATGAAATCCCGAAGCAAACGGGTTGCATGGCCATACCTTTTTTCAGATGCTTGTTGCTGGTATTAAAGTCCTTAATTTCTTTATTAAGAGATTCCAGATTAAATTTATCACAGGCTTCCTTCCAGGTACTATGGGCTTCGGCCTGCTCTGCAATTTGTCCATAGGGAAATTCATCTCCGTCTTTTAAGAGATTCTTTTGTTGGATTTCATAAGCCTCCACACCAAGCTCTTTTGCTGCTTTGGCTATTGCAGACTCTATAACAAACATCCCCTGCGGGCCACCAAAGCCTCTGAAAGCCGTATTGGGAGGAAGGTGTGTTTTACAACTATACGCAGTGGCCGTAACGTTTGGAACATAGTAGCTATTGGTGGCATGAAAAAGAGTACGCTCCATAACGGCTGGCGAAAGATCTGCTGCTGCACCTGCATTCTGATAAAAAGTGACTGCATAAGCACATATTTTGAGATCTTTGCTCAAACCTATCTTAAAATCAGAGCGATAAGGGTGCCTTTTACCTGTCATACGCATATCATCCATTCGATGCAATGCTATTTTTACAGGTCTGTTTAACAACATAGTTCCCAGTGCGGCCATTACGCCCCAGGCCGTAGCCTGATCTTCCTTTCCTCCGAAACCTCCGCCAAGCCGGGTCACATCTACTTCTACCTTGTTCATAGAAACTCCCAATACTTTAGCTACAGTTCTTTGGACGGCTGTCGGTCCCTGGGTGGAAGAGGCTATTCTTATATTACCATTTTCCATCAGATACGCATAAGCTCCCTGAGTTTCTATATATAAATGTTCCTGCCCTTCTGAATCTGCTGTGCCTTCAAAGATGTAATCGCACTGTTTCCAAGCCCTCTCCACTTCGCCAAGCTTAAAAGTCCTCGGAGGAAATATTAAACTTCCTTTTGCTTTGGCCTCCTTCGGATCAACAATGGGTGGGAACTCCTCAATATCAATTTTAATCAGTTTTCGAGCCTGCCTTGCGGTGAATTCACTCTCCGCAATAACCAGGGCTATTGGCATACCCCAAAAATGGATTTCATTTTCAGCAAAAAGAGGCTCATCAGAAAATATTCCTCCTATTTGATTTTCTCCGGGTATATCCTTGTAAGTCAGTATTTTAATCACACCCGGCAATTGCTCAGCCTCTGAGTAATCAACACTTTTGATTTTGCCATGAGCACACGGTGCATCAAATACATCCCCATAGAGCGTGCCAACCCTTACCGTGATATCATCAAGGTATACAGACTCACCCCTTACATGTCCTTTTGAATCAATATTTTTCATACCAACACCTCCATTTCAAATTTCTCAGGGAACAGCTCAATAAAATGTGCAAAAAACAATTGCCTTAACAACAGTGCTTTGTATTCCCGGCTTCCCCGAACGTCACTAATTGGTGAAGTATCCTCACTCAATAGGCCAGTAGCCGATCTAATATTTTCAATGGTCAACTCCCTGCCTTCCAGGTAAGTGCAGATTTTAGTTAAGTAAAGAGGAGTAGGGCCTACACCCCCTGCAGAAGCATGAATTTTTTCTATAAATCCACTTCTTAATTTAATACGTAATGCAGCATTCACACTGGCTATATCCAGGTACTTACGCTTGCTGACCTTTTCAAAATTGAAGTAGGTATTATTATCAGGCAGATCAAACTCAATCCCTTCTACTATCTCTCCCTCTTTAAGATCCAGTATTTTATAGCCCTTATAAAAATCACGGAGCTTAACCTCTCGTGATAGTTGACCATTTTTATTCAGGATGAGGGTACTATCAAGGGCCAGAAAGAATATGGTCAGATCACCAATAGGAGAGGCATTAACAAAATTGCCGGCGAGGGTACCCATATTCCTGATTTGGGTGGATGATACCAGCTTCAAGTGTTTTCTTAAATTTGGAAAGAGATTGTTAAAGTCTTTTGACTCCATCAGATCACTCACCGTAACTTCCGCTCCCAATAAACATCGACCATCTTTTATGGTAATGGTTTTCAGGGTTGACAAATCATAGAATGCATGAACATCACCGGTAACAAGGTCATCCGGCCGCTGTACATAGAGGTCAGTGCCTCCTCCAACTTTTGGCAAACCCTCCTCATAGCCATTTGGTGATTGATTTACCAACTTCATAGCAGCCAGTTTCTTTGGAATATCCAGAAAATACTCAGGGATAAACTGCTCATTCACAAGCCAGCTAATATGATCATTAATATCCCTTTTGCTTATTTTTTCAACTACCCGTGCCGTAGCCCTTTCAATTGATTTATAACCTGTGCATCGGCAAATATTTCCATCGATAGCGCTGATTCCGTCATCATAGTTAGGCAACCCCTCAGACAGACAATATCCTGATAGGGACACAATAAAACCAGCAGTACAGAAGCCGCATTGGGTACCACCTGTCTCTACAAAAGCCTGCTGTACAGGACTAAGGGTTTTCATGTTAAGGCCCTCAATGGTTACCACATGCTTGCCTCTGGCGTTAGTCAGTGGCGTTATGCAAGAAGTCATGGATCTGTAGTTTACCTTGCTGCCCTTCAATTCGCCAATCAAAACCGTACAAGCTCCGCAGTCTCCTTCTCTGCAACCAATTTTTGTTCCGGTCAGATGGTTATCGTATCTGATGAAATCCAGAAGAGTCATACCACCCGGCTTATCAGTCTTTATTATTCTGTTATTAAGAATAAACTCCATACCTGTTGTTTAGTATTCTATTTTACCCGAACTCTCAGACCATTTCTGAAATGCAACAATGGCCTCATCTCTCAGCATCTGCTCTGTAAAAAGTTTCCTTTCTGACACAGGTCTGTCAAGTTCTTCGTAAATAAACTGATCATCAAAATTGATATCAGCAGCGTCGCTTTTTGTGTTGGCATAGTATATCTTATCAGGGCGTGCCCAATAGATAGCTCCCAGACACATCGGACATGGCTCGCAACTGGTGTATATTTCGCACCCTTCCAACTGAAAGGAGCCAAGGACTTCGCAAGCCTTACGAATGGCCACCACCTCTGCATGTGCCGTCGGATCATTGGTGGATGTTACCTGATTTGATCCCCGGGCTATTATTTTGCCATCCTTTACAACAACAGCTCCAAACGGGCCGCCGTTCCCTGTTTCCACATTCTCAATGGAAAGCCTAATGGCCTCACGCATCATTTCATTTTTTTTCTCATCGTCCATTATACTAAAATAAGAAATTTATGAAAGGTATGTGAAAGATTTAGAATGTTACTCCACTTTAAAGCTCAGATCTATTGCGACGTAATAGCGGTAAAGCAAGTACGGCCTTTGGCGGAGTATACAACTATCTACTTTACAGGGAGGCAGACACATGCCAATTGTAAAAAGAAAGAGAAAGCAGGTCTCAGTCGTTATCTTCGTGCTGTACCTCATAGCGTAAGGCACTGCTGACAAATGTTGCTACAAACTCCACCTCCTGATCATATATGTAACTTTTCCTTATCCTTGAAAAGGTAATAGGCGCTCCGCGGTCCTTCATCCATTTGAGATAGTTAAAAACACTTCGTTTGGAGATGCCCAGTTTTTGCGCCAGTTCTGCGGCATTACCTGTTGAACCCTGACGTATCTGAAGATCAAGACGTTCTATTTTTTCAATAAAATTCATGGCTGGTTTATTAAATAACTTGTTTACATCTTGGGGCGATTCTCGGAAAGTATGCAACCCGGGGGTTGCTGGGAGTGTAAGTCAGGTTTCAGCTACTCCAGGGGGTTTAGCCACTGCAAATATTTTCTCTGCATATAAATGCTGGTCGAGTCAGGAGCATGAAGGTATATTCTTTTTTGTTTGTGCATAGGTATAGATATTTAATGATTACAAAGTTTGGCAAGCGTCTTAATTTATGTGTTCTGCAGATAACCGAACACTGGACCTGATCGGGTTATAAACATCCGTTGAATGAAAATAAAGCTTTTAAAGCGGGCAGACTGTTGCAGGGTAAGCTTGGGCATAACCTTCCCTGAACAATAAAAAACTATATGCTTGAGAGTATGAAAAATGCAATTCATGAGTACCCTGTATTGGGCAGGAGATAGTGGTTCCGGGCACGGATCATAAATATTACTGTTAAACATAGCTGATTTTACTTACTTTTACAGTGCAAATTAATTGCGCTATCGAAAAAGCTTAATATTATTTTGTAATGTAAATTGAAAATTTAGTCTAAACAAATTTAAAACACAAAGTAACTCTATATTGTGAAGAATAAAAATATTATAGGAGAGAAAATCGCCTTCTATAGAAATGAATTACGACTAAAGCGCCCCACCTTTATCACCAAATTAAATGACATGTTAGGAAGTAAATATTCGCCTCAGGCATTATATTCCTGGGAAACCGGCAAAGCCATGCCCCCGGCTGACCTGCTTCCTCCTCTTGCAAAACTCCTAAATATCAGCATCTTGCAGTTGTACAGTGATGCTGAAATACAGGAAACCGATGAGCTCCTTGACAAGATTGACCTGCTTACAGAACAAGTTGAAAAATTGGAAAAAGAGGTTGATCGGTTAAAAAAGGAAAATTATAAACTTGAAGGTAAATTGGAGGCTTCAAACTCCATTTTACAGGATATGATTGAAAATTATAAAAAGAAGTAGCAGAACAACGATCTGAACATCATTGTTAAATCAGGCATTAATCCACCTATTATAAATATATTGGACTAATAGCCTGCAATGTTGTAAGGCAGGGATTACCAGGAAAGAAGGGTTACCGATTAAGAATTAAGTCTTTTAGACATTCTACCCATAGCGGGTGGTCGTTTAGGCTTTCAACCAATTGGACCTTCTCTCCGCCATGCTCTTCAAATATTTCCTGATATTCGTCTCCTATCTCAATGATAGTTTCAAGACAGTCAGCGGTAAATGCAGGAGAGAAAACGAGTAGCTTTTTAGCTCCTTCCTTGCCTTTTTGTTCTACTATTTTATCCGAAAATGGCTCTAGCCAGTTCTTATCCAGACGGGACTGAAAGCAAACAGTGTACCTACTTTCATCAAGTCCTAGTTTTTCCGTTAAAATACGCGTAGTGGCGTAGCATGTTGCCTTGTAGCAATACTGGTTTTCTTCGGTAATGTTGCTCTCGCATTCATGCCCTTCACACACTCCGTTGTTGTAGACCTTATCCACCTGCCTCACAGGCAAACCATGGTATGAAAACAATATATGATCATACTCATCAAGGTTATATTTACTGGCGCGGTCAAGTATAGCCTCTATAAATAGCGGATGATCATAGTATTGGCTAATAAACTTAACATCGGGAATTACCCACCATTTCTTTATCTCATCCATAACAGCCTCAAGAGCTGACCCTGTAGAGGCCGAGGCATATTGAGGAAACATGGTAACCACTACAATTCTTTGATAGTTACGTTTCCTCATTTCTTCTAAAACCGAAGGTATGCCCGGGTTCTTGTACCTCATGGCCAGATGAACGGTATAGTCATCTCCCAATTCCTCATCGAGCATGTGTCGCACCTTTTCACTATAATATAGCAAAGGCGATCCCTCGTCTGTCCAAAGATCCTTATATATCTTAGCTGACTTGGGAGCCCTGAAAGGAACAATAATCAGGTTGACCAAGATTTTTCTTAATAACCAGGGTATGTCTATTACTCTTGGGTCATTCAAAAACTGGGAAAGGTAGGACCTGACATTTCCTACAGAAGGGCTATCCGGTGTACCAAGATTTATAAGTAAAACACCTGTTTTTCCATTAATTGAGTTCATAGGCTGTGGTAAAAAACGAGTCGCAAAAGTAAAGGTAAAATGCGACTTGCTTAAATATTAGCCTGATAAATAACCGTCGAATATGCCGCGAACCTGACGAAACGTACAGAAGCGATTAACAAGAATCGGTAAAAGTTGTAACGCGTAGCACCCATTAACATACAAATCGCAGAAAATGGAACTGGCGTAACTGCTGCGACGATAATAAGAAACCCTCCATACCTGTTCAAGGTATTTTGATATCTTTTAATATATCGCTGAAAAATGTTTCTTACCGGGCCCAGATCCTTCAGCCGGGAGCCAATAAAATAACCCAACACACCGGCGGAATAAGAAATAAGGGCAAGCAAAGCTACATTAAGCACGTAGGTATCAAAAGCACCATTTTTTATCGACCAGATCATGAACAGCTCCGGAGGAATAATACCAAAAACTACTTCAGAAAAAATAAAGACGGTATAAACTATGAAGGGCCATCGCCCAATGTAGTCCATAAAGGCATCAAAGGCGGTATATTTCTGAAGCAGGATGTAGGCCACAACTATCACGGTGAGAGCAATAAGACCCTTCATCAGATTCTTCAAGAAAAATCTGGATCTATAGTTAAACAGGCTCATAAAAGCTTTATTGAATCGGGCATCTTTTGAAGGGTTTGCTTTCATCAAACAGTTTGCGATAGGTTATATGGGTTTTAACGATATCGCCCCCTACTTGTTCCACCACCCGGATCATCTTTGGGTTAAAATCTCCGATCCAGTTCATTTCCAGATCATCGTATCGTTGATAGTCCTTTTGTACCATTTGAGCGGTGGCCATCACCAATGCTCCTTCAAGACCTTTACCCTGATGCTCAGGTACAATACCAAATACAAGCCCGAGCATTTTATTACAGCTTTTCGTCCATTTATGATATAAAAACTTAAGTTTTCCCAGCAGATCAAGCTTCCCGTTAACGTGCTTGAATATCTGGTTTACTTCGGGAAGGTTAATATAAAAAGCTACCGGTTCATCTTTGTAGTAGCCATACCAGATAATTTTCTCATCAATGATAGGCTTCATTTGTTTAATCAGATTTTTAGCCATCAGTGAAGATAGTTCGGCTACACCCTTATGCCTGGCCCATGCTTTATTATATACTGTTCTGAAGTCCTCCGTATATTTGTCGATTTTGCTCAGCTCCATATGTCTGAAAGTATAGCCGGGTTCTTTCATCACCTTTTCTGCTTTCTCCATAAGTTTTGCAGAAAAAGGAGCTCTCACCTTACGGCCAAAGGTATACTGCTGAAAGTAATCCTGAAATCCATAAGCTTCAAATAATTCCCTGTAATACGGCAGGTTATAGTTACAGCAATAGTTGGGTTCTATATTATAACCGTCTACCAGCAGACCCCACCATTTATCGCGTTCGCCGAAATTAACCGGACCATCCATAGCTTCCATACCTTTACTTTCCAACCATGATCTGCCCTGATCGAAAAGCTTAAATGCCGCCTCTTTGTCGTTGATACACTCAAAAAAACCAATGCCTCCGGTAGGCTGATCGTTACCTTTATCAACTGTCTTTCTATTGACAAATGCGGCTATCCGGCCGATGATTTCACCTTTATCGTTTTCAAGTAACCAACGTACGCATTCCCCATGCCTGAAGGTTTTATTTTTTTCCGGATCAAATACACTATCTATATCCTTATCCAACGGCCTTATCCACTTGGGCTCGTTTTTATAAAGCTTTACAGGGAATTGGATAAATTTTTTAGCTAACAGTTTAGAGTTTACCTCAACAATCTTCATCATTTCGCAATAATAAGAGATTATTTCTCATTTTCGCGTTCTAACCATGCTTCTTTGCTGTTTGGAATCGTGATATCAAAAAACGTACCTTGCTTGGGCTTGCTTTCAACCCTTATTTTACCACCAAGTTTTTCTATGGCATTTTTCACTATATAGAGCCCGATACCGGAACCTTCCGAGTACTCAGTAGCACGATAAAACATCTCAAACACCTTTGGCAAGGTATTCTTCTCAATGCCTATTCCGTTATCCCTAAATTTGATATTTGCCGACTTATCAGTGATGTTAATATCAATTGCCACATAAGGATTGTCAATATCCGGATTTAGATATTTTATGGCATTGGAGATAAGGTTTCTGAATATTTCATTTATCCGCCATCTGTCACTATAAAAGGGTCTGGAAGAAACTCTGGTTTTTATATCAACCTTATGGGCATTCGGCAGATAACTGAGGTCCGTAAAGCAATTATCAATTATCTGTTTAAAGTTGATAGGGTCCACCATAATAGCCAACTTCAGGTTTTTGGAGTGACTCAATACATCATTGATAAAGAGATCCAATTGCTTGACACGGTTTTCTATAAGCCCGATATATTGAAGAAGGTCATCATCATTATCCTGGTGCTGGGCAAGGTTTACCAGCCCCAGAATAGAAGATAACGGAGCGCGAAGATCATGAGAAACCTTGTAAACAAAATTATCCAGCTCGTTATTCCTGACCTGAAGCTCATTCTCGGCTTTTGTCCTGGCTGTTATGTCTACGTAGATACCATAAATTCCGATGGTCTTATTGTCCAGTGTTACGGGCACTCCATAGATTATCACTGGTACGAGGCTGCCATTTTTATGAGTCCGGTGAGACTCCAGCATTCCTACTTTCCCACTTACAGTAAGTAAATTAATATCAATAGCCTCCTGATGAAGATCTTTTGGTACCAAAATGTTGTTAAGCTGATTACCTATTATATCATTGATAGAGTAGCCAAACATATCCTTGAACCCCTGATTCATCTGGATTACCCTATGCTTTTCATCAAGCAATACTATACCTAAAGGAGAGTTTTCAAATAATTGAGTAAACAGTTGCTCATTGCGCTGGATCAGCAGTTGAGCATTTTTCTTCTCATTGATATCTAGGTAGGTTCCGGAAGCCTTGGTGACTCTTCCTTTTTCATCTCTCTGCACTGCCCTTCCTTTGTCCAATATCCACCTATAGCTTCCACTTTTGGTTTTGAAACGGTATTCTGCTTCAAAATATTCAGTTTCTCCTTTAAGGTGCCCTGTCAATTTCTCCTTGACACAAGGCAGGTCTTCAGGGTGGATAAGTTTTCCCCAATCATCAAACTGAAGCTCTAACTCATGATGGTCATATCCGTATTTGGCTGCCCATGCTTTGTTAAAAATAGTTTTTTTATCTTTCAGGTCCCATTCCCAAAGGCCCAGTTCAGCGCCGCGAAGGGCCAGTTGCAATCGCTCTTCGGAAAGCTTATATCTTTTTTCTACTTCCTTTTTATCCGTAACATCCAAAAGTAATCCATAGCGGATAATACTACCATCTTTTTGCCTGGTTGGGCTTGATTTACCTTCAATCCACTTTTCTTTACCGTCCACGAGCACACGGCCTTCCCACTGCCACTCCCTGTTCTGCCTGTTGGAATCTCCGGATGTCATTAAAAAATCGTCCAGATCCTGCGGATGGACTAATTTATTTAGCAGACTTGCATCTTTCATGATCTCCTCAGGAGAAAAGCCGAACATCTCATTACACCCCTGACTAATATATTTAAACCTGGAACCACCGTCAGCCTGCTCTTCATATTCATAGATTACTCCGGGAAGCCCGAGAGTAAGCATTTGAAATTTAAGATGTGTATCGGTCAATATTTCTTCGGCCTGCTTCTGAAAAGTTATATCCGAAAGCACCATCACAACTTCCTCAACTTCTCCAAACTCATCCTTTATAGGAAAAACATGACCCTTCACGTACTTTCGTTGCCTTAAGCCAAGACGGCGTATAGAAGCAGTATCATAGGGATTATAAGCAATAGGTGGTATTTCCGTAGCCTCTCCTAAAAAGGCCTTTTGAATGAAGACTGTGAGGCCGAGCTCTTCAAGTTGTTCATCTTCAAAAATATTGTAGTATTTAATTACAACATCGCTCATACCTTTGGTCGCCCCCCAAAGGTTACTATAAGCTTTATTGAAATACTTTGGCGTACCATCAGGCCTGTAAATAGCAGTTGCAATCGGGGATTCCGCAATCAGCGGACGAAACTTACTTGGTCGCTCTGTAAGCTCTGTTTCCCTGAGTATAACCATACAACCGTTACCTTCCCACTCAGAAAGCCTGACCGGTGAGAAACTCGGCACCACATAGGTTGAAGATACATTACCCGAAATGGTGTAGCTTTTTTTGGCTACTGATGGTTTGGCAGCCATCGCCTTTAGGGCCAGCATCTTAAAATACTGATCACTAAAGACAGGGGCAACATGGCCCAGCTCTTTACTAACAGCTATTTCTCTTTTGATACCAAACAACTCATAACACCTTCTATTCCAAGCCACCACACTAAAGTTGCTATCGAATATAAAGATCGCTTCCGCATTCTCCTCTATGAAATCATTCAATATGAAGCGATCCGTACTTAATTCATTCATAATCATTGTAAAGACAACTGGTCAACTCCGCAAGTTAACGTTTTCCCGAGTAGATTCCATATGCTTGTAATAAAATTGCATATCTAAGGAGAATTTGTACGCGTTAAGACATCTCAACGCAACCATATTTTGTAAATTCAGGTTAAAATCACATCGCTGATATGAACTCCAAAAAAGTATCTTTCAAAAACGCAAAAGGACAGCAGCTTTCCGCTCGCCTAGAGCTGCCAGTGAGCGGAAAACCAGCAGCATACGCAATTTTTGCCCATTGTTTTACCTGCTCAAAAAATCTTTCTGCTGTTATAAACATAAGCAGAGCGCTCACTTCAAATAAAATTGCCGTTTTAAGGTTTGATTTCACTGGATTGGGTGAGAGCGAGGGCGAATTTTCCGAAACTAATTTTTCATCAAATGTTAGCGATTTGGTAGCTGCATCAGAATATTTGTCCTCCAACCATGCAGTACCCGGAATACTCATTGGTCATTCATTGGGGGGAGCGGCTGTACTGGCATCAGCTTCTTCCATTGCCAGCGTAAAAGCAGTTATTACCATAGGGGCACCAGCTGACCCACCACACGTAAAAAAACTATTTAAGGAAAGCCTGGAAGAAATAAAATCAAAAGGTGAAGCCACTGTTTCTATTGGCGGTAGGGATTTCAGAATAAAAGACCAGCTCTTGTATGACCTACAGGAAGCAGACCTGAAAAATAGCATAGGTAAACTAAAAAAAGCTTTACTGATTATGCACTCACCGCAAGACACTGTGGTAAGTATCGATAACGCGCAGAAAATATATGAAAGAGCCCGTCACCCGAAAAGCTTCATTACACTTGACGGCGCCGACCATTTGATATCCAGCAAGGAGGATTCTATCTACACCGGAAATGTAATTGCTACCTGGGCCACGAGATATATCGACATGGCCGTTGACGAACCTTTATCTACGGATAAGCAAGTGATATGTCAAACGGGGGATGATGGCTATATAACCCAAATTCAGGCAGGTGGCCATCCTCTTATAGCAGATGAGCCTACCTCCGTTGGTGGCAATAACCTTGGCCCGACTCCATATGACCTGCTGGTGTCCGCTCTGGGTGCCTGTACAGGAATGACCTTGCGTATGTATGCCGATCGCAAAAAATGGCCATTGGAAAAGGTACACGTTCACCTTCAGCACAGCAAAATCCATAAACAGGATTGTGATAATTGCGACAACGATGAGGCAAAGCTCGACCTGATTACAAGGGAAATTGAACTTAGTGGCGATCTTACAGATGAGCAAAAGGAAAGATTGCTTGAGATCGCAGATAAATGTCCTGTGCATAAGACCTTACATGTCGGTGTGCAGGTAAAATCTGTACTCGTGTGATAAAGACTGGTACTCAATTATATTTTTAAAATAAAAAACTTTTCTTGTCTAATGTCTGAACTAATAAAAAAACTTAAATACCAGCAAAACGCAAAAGCACTAATATTTGATCTTCCTGATGAGGTAATTATTGACATTCCTCACGATAGTCAAGTTACAGCAAGCGGGTATGAGTTTATAATTGTCTTCGTACGCAAGCAGGAGGATCTGGCATTCAGAATACCTCCCTCTCTGGCGGCAAGTGATTATAATTCGACTTTCTGGGTAGCCTACCCTAAAAAGAGCTCCTCTATAAAAACAGATATTAGCAGAGACAAGGGTTGGGATGTATTTACTACTATAGGGTACCGCCCTGTATCGCAGATAAGCATCAATGATACCTGGTCAGCCCTGAGATTTAAGCCTGCCGAAAAAGTAAAGGCAAGCCCACAGGCAAAAACACAAACTTTTGAAGCAGCAATACAGGGAGCACCTGATAACTCCGGCGGTGCGTGGGTACAAATACCATTTGATACTGAAGAAATTTTTGGCACGAAAGGACAGGTTAAAGTAAAAGCTACATTTGACGGACACCCCTACCAGGGCTCAATCGCCAATATGGGTAGTGGCCCCATACTTATCATTAAAAAAGAAATAAGAAAGGCAATAAATAAAAGTACAGGCGATAAAGTGTTGGTAACAGTAGAAGAAGACCGAACCGAACGTAAAATAGACCTGCCAGAAGAGTTAGAAAAACTCCTGTCTCACAACCCGGAAGCCAAAGTATTTTATAATAGTTTATCGCATACTAACAGAAAGGAATATGCACAGTGGATATCCTCAGCAAAACGCCAGGAAACCAAGGACAAAAGACTTGCGGAAACACTACATAGACTTAATAATGGTATCAAAAATCCATTCCTGAAATGACATATGCCCGTGAGTTAAGAGAGTATTTTAAGCCGCATGCTGACAAATCAAAGGCCTTTGCCATGAAGAAATATCTACGAGGAAACTTCGAGTTCTTTGGGATTCAGACACCGCTACGCAGAAACCTCGCACGACATTTCTTGAAAAGTCACGGACTTCCATCCATCTCAGAATTACATCAGATGGTTGTAGAGCTATGGACATTACCTGAGAGGGAACTGCAATTAACAGCTATGGATATATGTGAAAAATTGGCAAAAAAAGTGAGTGAAGATCACATTACAACTCTGGAATATATGCTTACCCATAAGCAATGGTGGGACACCGTGGACCTTACTGCTGCCAACCTTGCTGGTAAATATTTTAAACTTTACCCTGAAAACATCAGCTCTTTTATTCCCAAATGGCAACATACTGAGGACTTTTGGCTTAACAGATCCGCCATACTATTTCAATTGAAGTACAAAAGGGATACAGATACAGCCTTGTTGGCCGAAACTATCTTAAGCCATACCAGTTCCCGTGAATTCTTTATTCAAAAAGCTATTGGCTGGGCCTTACGAGAATACTCCAAGACCAATCCTGAATGGGTCAGAGCATTTATCCAAAACAACCGGCTGGCTAATCTTAGTGTGAGGGAGGGAAGTAAGCACCTGTAGCCAGACATCCCGGCTTTTTGTATATATCACTTCTTATCATACCATTATAAAAATACTTGTGCTTTACAGACTTATAGCCCTTCTCATGCAAGTAATCTTCAAAATTAAGTAATTGATTCCCCTCCAGTCCGGCCGTTACCCTAAAAAACAGATACATTAGTTTAATTAGCACCTTCTGCCACCACATATCTGTTCTCACAAAATCCGTTAACAACCACACACCGTTTTTGCCGATAAGCAAGGACACCTCCTGCACCACCTCACTAAGCCGGTCTGCCGGAAACACATCCAGAAAAAAGTTTGTAATCACCACATCAAAATCACCATCATTCGAAACAGCTTCGTGAGTGTCCTGAACAAAATCAACAACGATGGTTCTGAAGGGTAACTTCTTCTTAGCCCGTTTCATCATAGCTGATGATGGCTCGACATAGGTAATCTTTAATGATAGCCTGAGCTTATCCAATTCCTGAAGAATAAAGCCCGTTCCTCCTCCTAATATTAATACTTTACTTTCCTTCGTAATCGAGTATAATAAACTGGTTTGAGCCTTTTGTATTGACTTACCAAAAACAACTCTTGCGAGCGTATCATAAACGAATGCTACAGAATTAAAATTGGCCATCGCAAATAAACATCCTTAGCTATATCAGTATAGCGAAAAGTGGCATACAGAAAACCGCATCTCCCACCAGCCGATATAAAGAGACCCTGATATAAAACCTCCTAAAAAACACTACACTGCCCATTAAAGTAATCATGGGCAATAAAATCATTTCAAGCTCAAAAAAACGGCTTACGTTTAAAAGGATCAAACTTAACACAATCTGGAAAGTAACAACAACTTTAAGCAGGCCATGGGAGTGATCAACACCTAGTATCCGCACCAGAGAAGGGGAAAAGTCTCGTTCATCCGAATCAATTTCATAAACTGCAAAAGTAAGAAGGTTTGTAAATGCCAGCATGACAAATTGAACGAACACGATGGATACGTCCCGCACATCGAAACCTTGCGCGATACTTAATGCCGGGAGTAAAATCCCGACAGAGTAAAGGATAGCAATGGTAATTTCTTTATGATAAGACGACTTAAGTCTTAGTAAATATAGCATCAAGAAATAGCCCAGTACGAAACATGACAAGGCAACGCCCCACATTACAGTTTCTCCGGGTATTGTAAACACCAAGAAAGCCGCGGCCAACAGCATCAAAATGCAGATAACAGTCAGCCATTTAAAGTTCTTTTGATGAAAGCGGTGTCTTTCAGTACTGGCCATATGAGGAATATTTCGGGCGTCATTCAGATGGTCAAAGGTATAAATCAACCAGACGCATATCCCAAGAAGTAATGTTGTTGCCCAATGTAGATCCGTTTCAAAAAAGTCGGCGAGGAACATCGAGCAGATACAGGCCCCTGCAACTACGTCAAGACTGAGGATGTTAATGTACCTGTACAATTTTTGTAAGATGGTAAAATGAAAAGAGCGAATCAAAAAATGATCCGCTCCGCACTTATAAAATCTATAATGAATCCATATTAACCGAGCGCCTCTGCACCTGCTACAATCTCAAGGATCTCCTTGGTAATAGCCGCCTGACGTGTTCTGTTATACGTAAGTCTCAACTCCTTTAAAAGCTCCCCGGCATTATCTGTTGCCTGATCCATAGCCGTCATCCTTGCTCCATGCTCAGCAGCGTTACTGTCAAGGATTGCTTTATAAACCTGGACCTTCAACGATTTAGGAATCAGGTCCTTCACTATCTCATCTCTTGAGGGCTGATATATATAATCTACCTGAAACTTATCATCTTCACTCTTTTCCGGAGGGAGCACAGGTAAATATTGCTCTACCCTCATGATTTGAGTGGCAACGTTTTTAAATTCGTTATATACCAGATCTACCCTGTCGTACTTGCCTTCCACAAAGCGCTCCATAGCATATTCCGAAGCCTCTACACTCTTTTCGAAAGATACCGGAGAAAACATATCCCAGTAATCCGTAATTACATTATAATCTCGTTTAACGAAGTAATCACGGGCCTTTTTTCCGATAGCCAGTATAGTAACATTACCTTTATCAAACTGAGACTGATAATTCTCTTTAATATGTCTGTTAACAGCTTTAAATATATTACTGTTAAAAGCACCACATAATCCTTTGTCAGATGTTACCACCAGGATAAGCACTCTTTCAATGGCTCTCACCTCAGAAAACTGGCTTTCTTCATTATCACCTCCCTGAGAAGATAGATTTTGAAGCATGGCATTCAGCTTTTCAGCGTAAGGCCGCATCTGGGTAATATTATCCTGAGCCCTTCTCAACTTTGCCGCAGCCACCATTTTCATGGCTTTTGTGATCTGCTGAGTGGATGTAACAGACTGAATTCTTCCTTTTACCTCTTTTAAATTCGCCATTTTGTCGAATCAAGTTTTAACACCGTCAGATCAGTTTATGCTGACCTGACGATCTTGTATATTTTATTAGTGAGAGTATTCTTTTGCAAGGTCTTTAGCCACATTAGCCAAAGTATCGGTAGAGCTGTCTTCAAGCTTTCCTGCTCTAAGCGAGTCAAGTACATCCTTATGCTTATTTCGAAGCATATCCAGGAAGTTACGCTCAAATTCTCTTACTTTATCTACAGGCACATCATCAATCATACCCTTAGTTGATACATAAATGATAGCCACCTGCTCTTCTACAGATACCGGCGAATACTGAGCTTGTTTAAGAATCTCAAGGTTTCTTCTTCCTCTCTCGATTGTAAGCTTAGTAGCCGCATCAAGATCAGATCCGAATTTAGCAAATGCTTCAAGTTCACGAAACTGTGCCTGGTCAAGCTTTAAAGTACCTGCCACCTTTTTCATAGACTTAATCTGAGCATTACCACCTACTCTGGATACAGAAATACCCACGTTAATAGCAGGTCTGATACCTGAGTTGAAAAGATTTGTTTCAAGGAATATCTGACCATCAGTAATGGAAATTACGTTTGTCGGGATATAAGCTGAAACATCACCAGCCTGAGTTTCAATGATGGGAAGGGCTGTTAGTGAACCTCCTCCTTTTACTTTACCTTTAAGAGATTCAGGCAGATCGTTCATAGCCTGTGCAATGCCGTCATTTTGGCTGATTTTAGCAGCTCTTTCCAATAATCTTGAGTGAAGATAGAATACATCTCCAGGATAGGCCTCACGTCCAGGAGGTCTTCTTAGAAGAAGCGAAACCTCACGATATGCAACAGCCTGCTTTGACAAGTCATCATAAATTACAAGTGCAGGCCTACCAGTATCTCTGAAGAACTCACCTATAGCAGCACCTGTAAATGGAGCAAAGAATTGCATAGGAGCGGGATCAGCAGCAGAAGCAGAAACCACAACACTATAATCCATAGCACCAGCTTTTTCTAATGCAGAAACAACGCCCGCCACGGTTGAAGCCTTCTGACCTACAGCAACGTAGATACAGAATACAGGCTCACCTCTCTCATAAAACTCTTTTTGGTTAATAATGGTATCTATCGCTACAGCGGTCTTACCTGTTTGACGGTCACCAATGATCAACTCTCTTTGACCTCTTCCGATCGGAATCATTGAGTCAATAGCTTTGATACCCGTCTGCAAAGGTTCGTTTACCGGCTGCCTGTAGATTACTCCGGGAGCCTTTCTCTCCAAGGGCATCTCAAATGTCTCGCCTTCAATCGGCCCTTTACCGTCGATAGGGTTACCCAGTGTATCAACCACCCGGCCTACCATACCATCACCAACCTTGATAGATGCGATTCTTCCGGTCCTTTTAACAGTGTCCCCTTCTTTAATATCTTTATAATCTCCCAAGAGTACGGCACCCACATTATCCTCTTCAAGGTTTAGTACCAATGCTCTCAAGCCGTTTTCAAACTCCAGAAGTTCTCCTGATTGTGCCTTTGACAAACCATAGATACGGGCAACACCGTCACCTACTTCTAGTACCGTACCTACTTCTTCGAGCTCGGCTTCGGTTTTAGCACCGGAAAGTTGCTCTCTTAATATCGCTGAAACTTCGTCTGGTCTTACGTTAGCCATCTTTATTTTCTCTTAAATTAAAATTCTTTGATATATGGGTTTTGACTGAACTTAAGTTCAAGTGCTTTCAATTTACTCTTTAAGGAATCATCAATCTGACGATCACCTATTTTCAAAACATAGCCTCCGATGATGTCTTTATCTACAACTTCTGCCAGTTCCACAGTGTTTTTCGAAGATATTTTCTTTACGAGATCTTCAAATTGAGTACGCAACTCCGGAGACAATGGCACCGCAGTAGTTACTCTGGCCACCTCTATTTTCTTTAATAAATTATACTGGCTATGAAACTCCCTGGCTATGGAAGGTAGTATCCCTTCTCTGTTCTTCCTTGTAATGATATCGAAAATAGCCATAGTAAGATCATTCACCTTGCCTTTGAAAACCTTCTCCAAAATAGACCTTTTCTTATCATGCTTAATAATAGGATTCTTAAGCATTAGGGTAAACTCACGGTTCTCCTTACAAAGCTCATGAAAAGACAGCATGTCTTTATGTACTTCTTCCAATACACCCCTTTCATCTGCTAATTCAAGCAATGATTTGGCGTATCTTGATGCTGCTCTGAATTCTGACATTTTAGTTCAGCTTAACGTCGTTAATAAAATCTGAAATAAGCTCCTTTTGAGCACCTTCTTCATCAAGCTTTCTCTTCAGAAGCTTCTCTGCCACCTGCAATGAAAGTTCAGCCACGAGTGTTCTTACTTCAGCCATTGCCGCCTGCTTTTCAACCTCTATTGCCGCCCTTGCGTCAGCTATCATTTTATCAGTTTGCCTGGTTGCATCATTTTTTGCTTCTTCTCTAATACCATTGGCGACTGCTCTTGCATCCTGTAAGATCGTATCCCTCTGCTGTCTGGCTTCATCCAAAAGTTTCTCGTTATCTGCTTTAAGATGAGCCATTTCCTCTTTAGCTCTTTCAGCAGAGTCAAGAGCATCCTGAATAGATTCTTCCCTGATTTTCAAAGACTGAATGATGGGCTTCCAGGCAAATTTTGCCAATAAGAAAAGAAGAATCAGAAAAATGAACGCTTGCATAAAGAACAAGCCTGGCGAAAAGTCGTTGAGCAACTGATCCATTTTATATATTTTAGTTTTTTGTTTATTCTATTTTTTTAAGAAACACACCTTGCGCCTATCGCAACAAGGTGTGTTTGCAAGTCTTCTGCATTATTGACCCAAGATCAAAGCACCAAATGCCAGACCTTCTAATAACGCACCAATAATAATCATGGCAGTTTGAATTTTACCGGCTGCCTCAGGCTGACGAGCAATACCTTCCATTGCTTTACCACCTATCTGGCCAAGTCCAATTCCACCACCGATTACGATTAATCCTGCTCCAATTAAATTGTACATGTGAATTGATTTATATAATTAAACAAAAATTCTCTTTTAGTGATGGTCATGCTCTTCAACTGCCATACCAATGAACAACGCCGACAGCATTGTAAATATATATGCCTGAAGAAAGGCCACCAATACTTCTATAATTGTGATAAACAACGCCAACGCCAATGACATCCCTGTTGCTGCTACCGGCCCAAACGTTGCCTTCATGGTAATTGTCAACGCAATAAGACTCATCACAACAAAGTGTCCTGCGGTAATATTCGCAAACAAACGAATCAGTAGGGCAAATGGCTTGGTCAGCATACCTAATACCTCAATAGGCATAAGGATAATCTTCATAGGTACCGGAACTCCGGGCATCCAGAAGATATGCTTCCAATAATCTTTTTTACCACTAAACTGTACTATTATAAATGTAAACAATGCAAGACAAACAGTTACAGCTATATTCCCTGTAACGTTGAAACCAAGTGGCGTAAGCCCCATAAGGTTCAATATCCATATATAAAAGAAAGCCGTAAGAAGGAAAGGCATATATCTTTCATAATACTTCTCTCCAATATTTGGCCTTGCCATCTCATCCCTCACATAAATAACCAGAGGTTCAAGTACTCTTCCAACCCCGGTGGGTATCGATCTTTTGCTATAGCTTTTCGCCAAAGAACCAAAAAGATAGATTAAAAGAAATCCTGCAAATAGCATTCCTACTACATTCTTTGTAATAGAAAGGTCTAAAGGCCTTGCATTAGTCGGGTGATGCTCTTCATCAAAAGAAAGCTCACCTTCCGCATTGGTTTTATATATCTTACCATGATAAACCGTGTAATAATTGCCGTTTGATTCGGCAACAGTTGTGCCATGGTGAAACTTTGATGACATAAATACGTGTAAACCATCATCCCAAAGAATTACGGGAAGAGGAAAACCTATATGAGTGCCTGACTCACCCAATGTAAATAGGGTAAAATCATGAGAATCTTGTAAGTGGTGCTTTATATAAGCATTTATTTCCTCCTGAGTGTCTACGGCACCGCCGTGGCTCTGTTCTCCTTCGCTGCTTGCAGATGCAAAAGCCAGGTTAGAGAAAAATAACAATGTCAGTATTGATAAAAGGCTTGTAATTTTTTTGGACATCACCATACTTAAAACGAATCCGTTATAAATTTGGGTGCAAAGCTAAGCAATTCTGGATAAGATCAACCTTTTTTTGTAATTGTTTTTTCTGAAATTTCGGGGTTTCCAACGTTTACGCTTGTTGGGAATTCATCAGACGTCCGCAATAGATTGCTTCAAAAATCAAAAACATAAACATAGGAACCACGACAGATAATCTTTCGGTCATATTCAACTCGTTTGGTCCAAAGATGGCCGATTTAAATACTAGTACAAAAACACCTATTTTGATAAATACAGAAGCAAGGTAGGCATAGCCTACCTGGGAAGGCAGCCTTGTATACAGAAGTTCCACAGAAAGGCAAATAATAAAGCATGCTATAAAATGAAAGATATACATACCGGATATGGAAAAAGTTACCACCTCGCCAATATAATCCAATGTATACATATGAGATACATACAGAATAACAGAAATCATTATTACGAATAGGGTGAATGAAAGTAGCCTCTTAATCATTTAAATATTAACTATCAGAGTTGGATTTGATAACCTGGCGTATTACCATAACAGTAGAAAGGAGTACGGCTATCAATGTAATTACTTTTGTATAAAGCTCGGATGTGTTCCCGGTTTTTGTATCAATGTATGAGCCCAGCAGGCTTCCCAGATATATAGTTACAGCCATTTGAATGGCCAAACCTGAGTATTTGATAAAGCCATTATACTGCTTTGGCTCCCTCTGGTTTGAAGGTTTTGGCTGTTCCATTCTCCCCTATTTTTATTTCCTTCACTGACACTCCCATTTTACAGCCTCCATTAAATGTAGCACCTGATTCCACAATAAGCTTTGCCGTTATGATATCACCGTGAATTACCGCGGTAGGCTTGAGTATTAGAATATCTGTTATTTCTATATTACCTTTCAACTCTCCTTCAACTTCGGCATTCTGAGCAAGTATATTGCCTTCAACATGTGATGATTGCCCGAGAGCTACTTTAGATTTAGTTTTTATGTTACCAACTACCTTGCCTTCAATCCTGATATTACCAAAAGTTTCTATATTACCTTGGAGTACAGTGCCCTTACCTATTATATTGCTGGAATTGCTTATTTGCTCTGCAACCTTATGACTTTCTTTTGAGTTAAACATGGTCTTTACATTTAAAAAGTTACAAATTCTTCAGGGTTAACCGAGTTTCCATTATTCCACAATTCGAAGTGTAAGTGAGGGCCATCTGTTAAATCGCCAGTATTACCAATTATTGAAATAATTTCCCCAGCATTTACAAAACTACCAACTTTTTTTAATAGTTCAGCATTATGCTTATAAACTGAGATCAGATTCCCACGATGCTGAATAGCAATGACATAGCCCGAATCCTGAGTCCATGATGACATGATCACTGTTCCGTCAGCTACGCTCTTTACAGGCTCATTTTTCTTCGCCACAACATCAACACCAAAGTGGCCTTCTTTCACATTATACGGAGCAGAAACAAATCCTGAAATTGGCGAGAAGAAGAACATTTCCTGTAGGTCACTATAAGCACCACCTGCATTAAGATTAAGCAGTGAAAGATCGGTTTGCTCAAACTCCTGCCGAAACTGAGAATCAATAGGAGATAGTTTACTTACATCCGCAAGCGCCTGCCCACTGGCGACTTCCTGATCAGAATTACCCGGAGATTCATAGTCTTTATAAACCCTGGAGGTATCTCCACTTAAAACTCTCTGAAAATTCCTGATAAACCGATCTTTTTCATCTACTTCCTGAGCTAAAGAATCTACCTTGAGTGTTAACTCATATAGATTTTTATTAGCTTCAATCTGCGCATGTCTCGGATCAAACCACTGCGCCAGCAAGGTCTTAACCAGCAGAAGGCTGAGCGCCATCAAAACTATAAATACGGTCACGGTTAGAAGTATTACCTTTGCATAGGTAAAACTGAAGGTTGATTTTTCAGCAAAGTTCTCCTCGTTTCTTATGATAAGCAGGTAGCGGTTAACCAACCAACTCGAAAGTGTCTTTCTTGCCTTCAATTTGCTGCGGATTAAATTTTGGGGAACAAAAATAGATATTATAAACGATTATTGTATTAATTAACTTAATTTTTACGTTTTGTTCAGGAATACTCATTATTAATATTTTCTAATATAAATTACCAGAAAAAAATAATGATCTTTATTGCAAATTTTTAATTAAGTGGACGTTCATTATTGAAGTTTAACGAATAAAGAATACATTGTTACGTTTAAGATACCATTTTTTTTACATATCTATTATTACCGCCGGCCTGCTGGCTTCTTGCTCCGCCGAGCGTAAAAACATTCTTAGCAAAACCTATCACAATACTACCGCAAGGTATAATGCATACTTCTATGCCAAAGAGAACATTAGGGAAATAGAGAAGGTTCTTGATGACAGTTACGACAATGACTATAATGATATTCTAAATATCTACCCCGAAATAGACTCCGTTTTAGCAAAAACATACGAAGACAAAGTAGAGGAGTGTATCAAAAAAGCTTCTATAGCTATTCAAAGACACAAAAACAGTAAATGGGTTGATGATAGTTACATTTTAATAGGCCTTGCACGATTTTATAGTACTGATTATGTAAATGCAATAGAAACATTTAAGTATGTAAATACCAAAAGTGAAGACCCTGACGCAAGGCATCGTGCTCTTGTACACCTGCTCCGAACTTTCACGGATTATAAGGAGTACAATAATGCCACCTCCGTTTCTGACTACCTGAAAAAAGAAAAGGTGAATAAAAACAACCAGAAGTTTCTATATATCAACCGGGCACACTACTATCAGATTCAGGAAGACTACGACAATATGGTGCAAAACCTGGTAAAGGCGGCTCCCATTTTAAAGAAAAAGGATGGCAAAGGGAGGATTTACTTCATCATAGGCCAGGTTTACCAAATGCTTGGTTTTGATGCTGAGGCTTTTAACTATTACAAAAGATGCATAGCCAGCAACCCTGAGTATGAGCTTGATTTCCATGCTCGTTTATACATGGCTCAGGTTACAGAATTGGGAAAATCAAGTGACCTGAAAAGTGCCCGAAAGCTTTTTAAAAAGCTGTTGAAAGACAAAAAGAATAAGGAGTTCAAAGATAAAATTTACTATGAGATGGCTGCATTTGAAATGCGCCAAAACAACCTTGAAGATGCCGTTAAATACCTTAAAGAGTCCGTGAAGGCCAGTACGAACAATAACCGGCAAAAAGGACAATCTTATCTGAAATTAGGTGAAATCCATTACGATAGTTTAAGAAAATATGAACTGGCAAAGGCTTATTATGATAGTACCATTACAGTGCTTCCTAAAGACTACGAGAACTATGAACTAATTAAGGAGAGGCAGGAAGTATTATCCGATTTTGTCAAACAGTTAAACACAATACATCTTCAGGATAGTCTCCTTGCCTTGTCTGAGATGGATTCGCTAAGTATACGCAAGCAAATTGATGAATATATAGCTGCAGAAGAGGAACGCAAAAAGCAAGAGGAGGAAAAAGAAAGAAAACGCATAAGACGAAATACCTTTAATCAGCTGCAGGACAATACAGGATTTAGTTCTACCAGCTGGTATTTCGACAATCCCTCGGCCATAGCGATGGGTCAAACAGAATTTAAAAGAATTTGGGGGGACCGGCAACTGGAAGATAACTGGCGAAGGTCAAATAAAGAAGCTGAACAGGATTATGAGGAAGTGGCAAAGGATAACACAAACACTTCTCCCGATACCGAAGATATAGAGGTAGGAGAGGAAGACCCGGAAACAGTGCTTACGGCACAGGCAGAGAAAATGTATAATCAGATACCTTTCTCAGCAGAAGCTAAAGAGAGAGCTCTCACTGAAATCGAAGAAGCATATTATAACCTAGGAAATATCTATTATTTCAATCTTCATGAAGAGCCAAATGCAGCTACCTCCTTTGAGACTTTACTTCGAAGGTTCCCTGAAACAAAGCATGAGCCAGAAGTGCTTTACCACCTCTACCTGATTAATAAAAGTTTGGGCCGAGATACGGAAAGATATAAAAACAGGTTATTGTCGCAGTATCCTAATACTACATATGCCAAGCTTCTGGCTAATCCGAATTATACTGAGGAAAGCACAGCCGCCAATGAACAGCTAAAAAAAGCGTATAAAAAAGCCTATGAATTGTTTGGCAGCGAACAGTATACGCAAGCATTAGATGTTATAAACCAGGCAATGAATGACCATCAGGAGACGGTTTTTACACCTCGCCTCAAGTTGCTTAAGATCCTCATAACAGGGAAAACGGAAGATGTTAACCTGTATCAGTACCAACTTACCGAATTTATAAAAGAGCACCCCGATAGTGAAATCACCCCATATGCCAAAGAACTATTGACTGCTTCTGAAAACTTTCTAAAAAAGCAGAGACGACTTTTAGGAACTGAATTTGTAAAGTACTTTGATCAGGAGCACTATTTAGTAGTGGTATATGATGCCGGCAAAGGCCTTACAGATAGAATTTACCCGCTCATTGAAGCTTATAACAACTCCGAATTTGATGAACAGAACCTAAAAACCAGCAACCTTATACTGGATGAAAACCGGTCAATCACAATGATTACATCTTTTGGAGGTCAGCAGGAGGCTCTACAGTACTTTAGAAAATTTGTGAGTGAAGATGTAATTTCAGAGAAAACTCAGAACTCAAAAATTTATAAATTTGTAATCACCAAAGATAATTTCAACATCTTTTATCAAAGTAAAGATTTAGAAGCCTACTTAAGGTTTTTTGATAAGAATTATAAAAATGGACTTTAAAGAAACTCTCAATAAAAAAAGTAAGGGCTATAGAATTTCAGTTATCGCCCTGCGTGTATTCTTAGTTTGTATTATATTATTGTTCCCAATTTATATCTGGTCGGTGAGTACTGATCTTTTTGGTCTGTACGGAGGTATGCCTAGTTTAAAAGCACTTGAAAATCCCGAAAATGACCTTTCATCCGAACTCATCTCATCAGATGGTGTATCTCTGGGAAGGTATTTCAGATTTAACCGAAGCCAGATTTCATATGATGACCTTTCACCTGACCTCATAAACACATTATTACTTTCTGAAGATCATCGTTTCTATGACCATTCCGGAATGGATTTCATTGCTTATTTACGAGTAATAAAGGGAATACTTACGTTTAACTATGCCGGTGGGGGAAGTACGATTACACAACAACTTGCCAAAAATCTTTACACTCAGGATGAAGAACTCGAAGGTACAATAGCCTCATGGGGCAGGTATCCCAAACGTATTGTTGAAAAAACCAAAGAATGGATCATCTCGGTTTATCTTGAGCGTAATTTTACCAAGGAAGAAATTATTGCCATGTATCTTAACACCGCGGAATTTGGCAGCAACTCTTACGGAATAAAAACAGCCGCAGAAACCTTCTTTAATAAGAGCCCTGCAGAATTAAATATACAAGAGTCAGCGGTACTTGTCGGCCTGCTTCAAGCCGTAACTCGCTTTAACCCCGTAAGAAACCCGGAAAATTCCCTTAGTAAAAGAAATGAGGTGCTATACAAGGTGCATAAACATGGGTATGTAATTGACACTCAAGAAGAATATGATTCTATAAGTGCACTTCCCATAGAGTTGGATTATGATGTAGCCAACCAAAACAAGGGGTTAGCGACATACTTCCGAACAGTTATAAGGAGAGATCTCATGGATTGGTGCGAAGAAAATGGTTATGACCTTTGGGAAGATGGTTTGAAGATTTACACTACCATAGATAGCCGTATGCAGGAGTATGCCGAGCTGGCTGTTAAAGAGCACATGGCCAATCTTCAAAAAGTTTTTGATGAGCATTGGAAGGGAAGGAATCCATGGATAGATGATAGAGGCAGAGAAATTCCAGATTTTCTTGAAGACAGGTTCAAAAGAACCGAACACTACAGAGCGTTAGTAAGAAAATATGGCACAGGTTCCGATTCAATAAAAATAATGATGAATAAGCCCAAGCAAATGAGTGTATTTACCTGGGGGGGAGAAAAGGATACCTTACTCAGCCCACTCGATTCAGTAGCTTATTATAAAAAATTCTTACAGGCAGGGCTAATGTCGATGGATCCACATACCGGTCATATTAAAGCATGGGTCGGAGGTGTAGATCACAAATTCTTTAAGTATGACCATGTAAAACAAGGTAAAAGACAGCCAGGATCCACCTTCAAGCCTTTTGTATACGGAGCTGCCATAGAACACGGCTATCCTCCATGCTACAAAGTACGTGATGTCATGGTTACATTCCAGGTACCCGGTGACCCTCCAACATGGTCACCACCTAACTCAGATGGCACGTATGGTACGGGTGAGGAAATGACTATCCGACAGGGTATGGCCAGATCTGTCAATACTATTACCGCATATCTCATGAAGGAGATCAAACCTGAGAATGTGGTTGATTTTGCCAAAAGGGTCGGTGTTGAAAGCCCGTTGGATGCTGTTCCTGCATTATGTCTGGGTGTAAGTGATGTTTCCATTTATGAAATGGTTGGAGCGTATAGCACATTTGCCAACTTAGGCATATACACTAAGCCCTATTACATTACACGAATAGAAGATAAAAATGGCAATGTCATAGAAAACTTCGTCCCCAAAACGCGGCAAGCCATTAGCCAGCAAACGGCTTACAAAATGCTCTATATGCTCAAAGGTGGTGTGGAAGAAAGAGGGGGCACATCTGTAGGTATAGATATGGAACTTAGGATCAATAATGAAGTAGGTGGTAAAACAGGGACTACCAACAATGCCTCAGACGGCTGGTATATGGGTGTGACCAAGGATCTCGTAACTGGTGTATGGGTTGGTGGAGATGAACGAAGTATACATTTCAGAAACTGGTACTTAGGGCAAGGAGCCAAAACCGCCCGTCCTATATGGGAAAAGTACATGTTACAAGTATATAACGACAAGGAGTTGGGTTACGGAAAAGGTTCTTTCCAAAGACCCGTAGGGGGCGTAGATGTAAGTCTTGATTGTAGCAGATATGGCACCACTTCAGATTCAGATAGTACTGAAGTTGAAGATAACCCTGTCTGGAATGAAGGTGATTTTCGCTAAATATTAGTACGGACTACTAAATGCAGATACCGCGACACTCGGTAGAGGAAAGAAATTCATTACCAAACTCACCTGGCGTATATAAGTTCTTCAATAAAGATGAGGAACTTATATACGTTGGGAAAGCAAAGAGTCTGAAAAAAAGGGTTGCCAGCTACTTCAGCAAATCCCATCAGCTCAATAGAAAAACAAAGAAGCTGATCTCCGAGATTGTGTCCATGGAATACACATTGGCCAATACCGAATTTGATGCGCTGCTTCTTGAAAATAATCTAATCAAAGAAAATCAGCCCAAATACAATATTCTGCTAAAGGATGATAAGACCTATCCCTATATCTGTATTGTAAATGAAAGGCTACCACGCATTATTTCAACCAGGACATTTGACCCTACATATGGTGAATATTTCGGCCCGTTTTCAAGTGTAGTAGCCATGAAAAACGTACTGGATCTTTTAAGAAAGCTGTATTCGATCAGAACATGTAAATTCAACCTGTCTGAAAACAACATATTAGAAGGTAAATTTAAGGTATGTCTGGAGTACCATATTGGAAATTGCAAAGGCCCATGCGAGAATCTTCAAACCAAAGAAGATTATGACAGTGAAATAGAACAGGCCCGGAACATTCTGAAGGGAAACCTTTCAGTGGTAAGAAGCTATTTCAAGCAACAGATGCTAACCGCCTCCGAAAACCTTGAGTTTGAACTGGCCCAACGATTTAAAGAAAAAATTGATTTGCTTGATAAATTCCAAACGAGATCAACAATAGTAAATCCAAAACTATCAGAGCTAGATGTATTCTCTATAGTCAGTGAAAAACAGTCCGCCTTTGTTAATTATCTTCAGATCAAAAATGGGGCTATAATTTTGGCCAAAACTGTTGAAATCAAAAAGAAACTGGAAGAATCTGACGAAGATGTACTTAGTTTGATATCCGTAGAGCTTCGTGATCGTCATGGCAGTAATAATAAGGAAATAATATCCAATATTGTCCTTACGTTAGAAGAGGATGTAAACAATGTAATACCCAAAATAGGGGATAAGAAAAAACTGCTGGAACTCTCTCTTAAAAATGCGCTTGAGTATAAGAAAGACAGAATGAAGCACTCAGGCAAAGAGAAAAAGAACGAGACACTTCTCCAACTAAAAATAGACTTGAAGCTTCAGGAATTACCGCAGCAAATAGAATGCTTTGATAATAGCAATTTGCAAGGAACAAATGCGGTTGCCTCAATGGTATGCTTCAAAGATGGGAAACCTTCAAAAAAAGATTACCGGCATTTTAACATTAAAACAGTCGAAGGGCCGGACGACTTTGCTTCTATGAAAGAGATTGTCTATAGACGATATAAGCGGCTCTTAAGCGATAATCTTCCCCTGCCCCAGCTCATAGTGATAGACGGAGGCAAAGGTCAGCTAAGCAGTGCCTGTGATGCTCTTAAGGAACTCAGGTTATACGGCAAGATACCAATCGTCGGTATTGCTAAGCGCCTGGAAGAAATATATTTCCCCGGTGATTCAATACCCATACACATTAGTAAAAAATCTCGGTCACTTTTTCTACTTCAAAGAATACGGGATGAGGCTCATAGATTTGCTATAACATTTCACCGACAAAAACGCAGCAACGCCAGCTTTAATACTGAGCTGGAAACAATTAAGGGTGTTGGCAAAAAAACGACCGACAGGCTTTTAAAAGAATACAAATCAACACGTAAAATCAAGGCCTTGTCTAAAGAGGAGCTTATCAGGTTCTTAGGAGAAAGCAAAGCAGAGCTTGTATACAATTACTTTCACAAATAAAAGAAGCTGCTCCAAGATTGAAGCAGCTTCTTTATATATTAACTTTCAGTTTTTAGTATTCCCAAAGGTTATGCTCTTTTTCCATTAGCTGCATCTCCCACCATTCTGATGCCATAACTGCCTCCATACGGTTTTTGTACATGTCAACTATAGGATCATCATCCGGATTCTCAAATTTAAACAGAGAAGCTCTGAATAACCTTAAATCGAATGCATCAGCGAAATTCTTATTTTCAGCGCTGTTGTATCTGTTAATCCAGATCGCACTCTCAGGGTGCTCTTTAAACAGTTTGTGCAAATCCTTATACTTAAGAACTACCAGTGGTAGCTGCACACCATCAAGAGTTTCTGAACCAGGGATGATAAGTTGCAAAGACTGTGGCTTATGATAAAGTCTGGATCTTCGCTTGTCAAAAATCACATCCTCCATCAGCATAAGCAAACTGATTTGTCTAGGTAAGAAAAGTATGGCATCACCTACGCCGGGTGTCTCTTCCCAATCATCAGGAGATTCAGACGGAACAGATGTTACCTCATCAAATATGGCTGAGTAGACAATACCGTTATATTTAACCTGATCTCCTTCATAGTACTCAACGCCAGGCTGCCATGCATCAATTTGCAAACCTTCCTGGTAAACAAGTTTACCCATGAACTCATCCTTACTCATTTTAGTAGTTAGAGAATCATTAACATATAAGTCAGAAAGCTCACCAGACTTGATCGCATCCAGGATAAAGCCTGTAATTTCTCCTCCTCTTGCGAAAAAGCCCTTATTTTGCTTTTCCTTCAAATCGATAACTCTCCACACCCTTCTTTTGAATAAGTGCTCATATCTTGCAATAGGTTCAATTGAATTGGGATTATATTGATCCAGTTCACTCAATTGAGCATAGGTTGCGGGTGTTGCTAAAATTCCTACTAAGACAACAAGGATATATTTCTTAAACTTTATCATTTCACACCTTATATTTATTAATCAATCGGAATACTATAAATAGTAGTTGCCGGCTTCACTCTTTCGTTTTCACCTTGATAAGTTCTTCTGGTAACATTTTCTATTTTAACAATAAGATTATCACCTTTTCTGAATAAACTCCTCCAGGCTCTCAAATCAATGTTCTCAGAAGTAAAATCCTCAGCCTTAATTTGTCTGCCTGCTCTCGCCAACTTTACATTCACTTTAGACACTCTGTAGCGGGCATCTTTTGGCACCTCTCTGGCAAAGTTTTCATCGGGTTCTGCGCTAACCTTGATTGTAGTTAAAGCCGCAGCCGTTATACCCTGCTCAAAATCAACAGGTCGGTTTCTTGAAGATATTTCAATGTTAGGCGGCGGAACCTTCTTTACATCAAACGTCTCTGTACCTAAAACATTGCCTCCATTACTAACTGTTAATTTAACTTTACTTCTACCTTCCGGTATTACTGTAACTAAACCAGTTCTGTTTCCTTTGACAACTTTTGCACCTGATGATGAGAAAGAAGGATTATAAGCAGTTCCTAATGCAGGGACCTGAATGTCCAGTTCGTTACCGCAGTTCATATACAAAGCTTGCAATGCTGCAGACCTCACCTGGATAACAGGCTTAACCACAAAGTACTTATGATCAATAGTGTAAGTAGAGTCATTAAGCGTAATCTGTGCCTTGAATGACTGCTCTGACATCAACGTTTTTGGATCATAATTTCCGGCTTTAGCTGAAAATTTAACTTTACCATACTTAATGCCGTGCTCATTCTGCTCTGCGGGCACTTCTTTTCCATTGTACATAAAAGTTGGATCCATACCGGTAGCTGCCGCTGTGATAAATAGATCAGCTTCAAAATCCGCTCCTGCAGCCACAACATTTGATGTCGGCCTGATTAATGGAACAAGTTTATCAAATTCTACGTCTTTGGCTCCAACCTGCTCTGCCAGGTTCTCAAGAGCCCTCGCCTCGTAGTTTAATACTTCTGTCTCCAGATGGCTTATTGTAGCCATACCTGCTGCTGTCGGAGTGTTACCAAAATAATACTCGGAAAAAGTCTTATTCTTTTGGTTCTCATCGTTTTTAGCTATTTCTATATCCTTCGCATCTTTAGCCAAAGGGGAAAACTGGTTACCAGTTAGACTTTCCAGTTGCTTAGAATAATCGTTTAACTTTTTCTTGAGTGTTTCTCCTTCTCCTTTCTGGATCATGTAATTACCAACAATATCATAATCCTTAGCTCCTATAAGCTGATTATTTTCATCACGTCCACCTGTAATCTCAACCATTTTTTCCCTTAGGGCACTCATATAGGTCAACGTCTCGTTGGTCAACTCTTTTACTTTTTTCGCCTTATCTAAAGCCGCTTTATCCGCAGCTCTATCTCCCTTGTTTTTAACCTCGGTAGTAATTGCTGATAATGTTTTTGTATTTTTTTCAGCCATTTCCTCACCCGAACGTCTAAGGGCTTCATCGATGAAGACAAACTTCTCTAGTACCGCATTACTTACCTGCAACGCTAACAGCGCAGTAAGAACGAGGTACATCATACCTATCATCTTCTGTCTTGGGGTTTCTTTTCCACCAGCCATGTTAGATTCGTTTTGTTAATGAATAAATCATAAATTCTTACTATTAAACCCTTTTATTGATTAGGGTTTCCTCCACCTCTCATAGCAGTAAGCATACTTCCGTATACTTTATTGAGAGAAGTCAGGTTACCAGTCAGTTTGTCAAGCTCGTTGGCAAACGACTTTGTTTTTTCACCTGCCTGTGTCATTCCTTCTAAAGCTCCGGCCATATTAGTATAAAACTTGTTCATAGCTTTAACGTGGCTGTCAGCATCCTTCAATTCCATTTCATAAACAGCGTTCAACGCGCTAAGATTCTTAGTTACATTTTGTACCTGTGTGTGATACTCTTTTGAATCTTTGGTGGCGTCTGCCATTGCTGACATCGCCTGAGCTGTTGTAGCGTAAGATTTATTCATTTCCGACAATGATTGTGAGGCGGTTTTCACATTTTTTGCATAGTCGTTTGTTGCAACGGCAGCATCTGCCAAATTTGACATTTTAGATGCGGAGTCCGCCATATTTCTCATTCCCTTTCCAAGGCTTTCTATAAGTTCAGGACCTATTTTAGCCTTCTCCATCATTTTGTCAAGCTCTTGTGATGGAGAAACTCCTGGTTTATTAGAGATTCTTGGAGCTGTGGCTGCTCCTTCATAGTCCTCTGCTAACTCAGGATAGACTTTAGACCAATCTGGTTCTGCGTGTGGTGGTTCAAAAGCACTTAAGAAGAAAATGATAGCTTCTGTGGTCAAACCTATCATTAGCATTTGATTAGCTCCTTCCAAATGCAGAATTTTAAACATTGCACCTATAATTACTACTGCAGCACCTATACCATAAATCTTGGGCATTATGGTCCTAAATAGAAGTTCTGCAAATCCGCCTTTTTTTCTACTCATTGTCTTAAGGTTTTAATTTTAATGAAAGTTAATTTTAATGTGTTTGATAATAAAAATCAAATTTAAAATTCGGTTCCTGATGATCTTCCTAAATGAGTCATAGCATTACGGAAACCAATATATGCTCTGACTGAATCTTTGAACTCAAAAGTCCTTGTTCCTGTCTCCAGATAATATGCAACATCCTTCCACGAGCCTCCTCGTATAACCTTCTTAGGTAGGATATCCGGATCATACTTTGTACTATTTGGATCAGTTCTTTTATCGATGAATTGAGGGTTCAAATCCCAGACTGTTGGTACAGAAACAGGGCTGAAATCATCAAGACACCATTCCGATACGTTACCGGCCATGTCGTAAAGCCCGTAGTCGTTCGCAAAATAAGATGCAACTGGTGCTGAATATGCAAAACCATCGTCATAGAAATTACCTCTGCCTGGTTTGAAGTTGGCAAGCATACATCCTTTTGAGTTTCTTATATATGGATTACCCCAAGGGTACTTCGCCATATCTCTTCCTCCTCTTGCAGCATATTCCCACTCTGCCTCATTGGGAAGCCTGAAAGAAGGCATGGGCACCTCTCCTATACTTCTTCTGAAGTCAGCCCAATATGCAGTTCTCCATTTACTGAAATAAACTGCTGCTTCCCAGTTCACACCCACTACCGGGTAATCATCATAACCGGGATGCCAGTAATAGTAGTCCTGAACCGGGTCACCCATGTGGTGTGCAAAATCTCTGACCCAAACAGTAGTATCGGGATAGTAATCACTCATGATTTTATCCTCACCCAATACACTTACAGAGTCTTCGAGCAGATGATTAATGAACTGACGATATTCATTATTTGTAATTTCGGTATCATCCATATAGAATGACCCGATTGTGATCTGTTTGTTGAAGTTGATCTGTGTTGACGCAGGATCTTCATCAGCCTGCCCCATGTGAAATGTACCGGCAGGGATAGGAACCATACCATAAGGTAGCGTCATAACCCAACCTTCTCGTCCGGGCACACCAACTAGCTCGCCCTGATCTCCTCCGCCGCCACCGAGGCCTAAGAGTCCACAACCTCCTAATATTGCTGGTGCCAACAACAACAATGAGTAGAGGAATCTTCTTGTAACTTTACGCATAACACTTTTCTTTAAAACCTTTAACTTAATTAATTTAAGTTAAAGCCAACCATGTTTGTTTAAATTTGAAGTGGAAATATATAAAAAAAATTCTATTTAAAATCTTTCAATAAGAGTTTTTAAAACCACCGTTATTAATATAGATATTTTACAAATTGAATAAATTCTTATTAAAAGCAAAATCTTTTTATTCTTAATGTCTGAATCTTGGGGTGCGGATAACCTTTTTGCCACTACCAGGATTCACAGGCAATTGATAACTCAATAACACTTCATGAGTTGTAGGTTGCTTCGCATCCTGATCTTTTACTACATAACCAAAAGAGTAGCCAAAACTTAACGACTTATCCTTCAAAAAATTGTAGCCCAACAAAAGATTTATGTCATCTGACTGCCTAAATGACAGGCCTCCCCACAACTGGTCCTTATAATAAGCCATACCGCCTAATATAAAACTGTATTCATTAAAATCGGTCTGTACAAGAAATGATGGTGATAATTTAACATCAAAATTCACTTCATATATATAACCAAAAGTTAAATAAGCATGATTCTCAAGTGCATTTCTAACCACATCAACTCCGAAGTCGAATTCAGACTTAAGAATATGATTCATGCTAAAGCCTGCATAATACTTCTCAGATCGGTAATATACACCCAGGGCCATATCAGGCCTTACCTGAGAATCTGAGCTTTCTATGATAACGGGATCTCCTTCATCAATCGGCCTGTACTGCCCCTTATCTATAGATTGAGAAAATACCCCTGCTCTGATACCAAAACTCAATTTGGAATTTTTAATTCCTAAATGATAAGCGTATGAAAGCTGGGCTTCAAGATTATTAACTGGTCCCAGGTTATCATTAACCACGTGCGCCCCAAAACCACTCCTATATCTATAGATTGGAGTTGTCATACTAAAAACCTGGGTGTTAGGTGCCCCACCATCATCAAACGATGATTTATACCCAGCCCACTGGGTACGATGAAGCAAAGTCAATTGCGTAATACCCTCTGTTCCTGCAAAAGCAGGATTATAGTAAAGGGCGTTTTTCATATAAAATGAAAATTGCGCATCTTGTTGGGCGTTTGCAGCGTTAAGGCTAAAAAATAACGCCCCTAACCATATATAAAAAATAACTCTTCGCATATCTATAGTCAAAAGCAGTCTTAAATATAAGTTATTTTTGACAATAGATTCAAGAATTTTGCGTTAAAAGGACAAAGATTCCGGATGATTTACCAAATAGGAAAATAAACCCCGGATTATTTGATGCCATTCGCCTTCTTGATGTACAACTCTATTGCCCCTGTCATAGAGGGCGCATTTGGTAATGGTGCCTCTATATCCAGAATCAGATCTGCGTCCTTTACAGCCTTAGCTGTTGTCGGACCAAAAGCTGCTATTCTCGTATTGTTTTGCTTAAACTCAGGGAAGTTGACTAAAAGCGAATTGATACCAGACGGGCTAAAGAAAGCCAGAATATCATAATACACATTTTCAAGATCCGAAAGATCACTAGCTACCGTACGATAAATAATAGCCTCACTATAATTAAACCCATTCTGACTCAGGAAATCTGGTATATCATTTTTCCTGATATCCGAACATGGGAATAAGTACTTTTCGTTTTTATGCTTTTTTAATATCTCCAGCAGATCTGTTGCCGTACGATGTCCTGTAAAAATTTTTCGCTTTCTGATGACGATATATTTTTGCAGGTAGTTAGCCGTTTGCTCTGAAATGCAAAAGTATTTCATATCAGCTGGCATTTCTATTTTCACTTCTTCACAGATTTTGAAGAAATGGTCAACAGCATTTCTACTGGTAAAAATTATAGCCGTATGTTTCAGGATATCAATCTTTTGCTGCCTGAACTCTTTAATAGATACCGGGTCCACCTGAATAAATGGCCTGAAATCTACTTTTAGGTTATACTTTTCCGCCAACTTAAAGTAAGGCGAATTTTCATCACTAGGTTTTGGCTGAGAAACGAGGATGCTCTTTACTGGACGCATCCTATCTTTCACTTGATCGGTCATAACTTCACTCAACAGTTACTCTTTGCTCTTAGTAAATCAGAATGGTTGATTTAATCCTAAATAAAGAATAATACCAAACGGTATTACTTCAGTGCCGCAAAGGTATGAAAATAAATGTAAAGTTTTGTATGAGGCTGAACTCAATAATTTAAAAAACAATATTACCACCCTTAATCCTAGCAGGATCAATATAATGTTGATAAATATAGCATAGTAACCTTCCGAAAAAATTCCGAATCCAAAGTAGGAAAGCACCAATACAAGTAAGGCACCTGTAAAAATGATCAGGCTCATTCTTATATAATTGAAGTAATGAGACACTGCAAAGCCTCCCAGCTTAAAGAGGGACGACATATTGTTGATTAACAAATATTTAGAAAAAAACCACCCCATAATTAACAAAGATAACTGTAACCATTTCCACATGCTATCCCAATAGCCATCGGGGTTAAATATGCCTGCTTCGACATGAATGCCTGATTGATAAACAATCAGCAATAATACCAGGCCCACCATGAAGCTAAGGTAGAGATATATTAAAAGGTTAATCTGATTCAATGGCCTGCTCTTAAACAAATTTTCGTCACTTTCCCTTAAGGAAAAAGCCTTGCCTGCTTTGAAAAAATCAGACAGCATCCTGGGGAAATAGTTATACAATGCAGCTAAAAAGGCCCATATCAAAATCAATGCAGTAATAGCGAAATTATAAAATGGATGAAATTCACGTGTCTTTATAATAATTGTGTTTTCGGCAAGGGGTTTATCTGATTTGCTATATTGTACTACCCGTGTAAATACAGCAAAGGGGTCCAGATTTTTGTTATATACTGTAAAATGCCACTTATCTGAACCAAAGATTTGCTTAAGGCTATCAATATCATAAGATTGCTTATTCATTATGACTCCTATCATTCTATTATTGATAAAGAAAGAAAACCCTTGTCCACCACCAACTTGTAGTATGCTGTTGTGAAATTCTGATGGAGCTACATCAAAATGTATTGTCCGACCTCTGAAAGAGGTCCTGTCTACCAAAGGAAAGTAACTTTCGCTACCTTCATCATAAAAATACCAGTCATGGGACAGATCCCTCACTACGGTTGTATCTGTACCAAAAGACTCCAAAGGGGACACCATAGATATCAAATAAAAAAATGTATAAATATATAGTAGTCTTTTTCTCACGCTTATCAAGATTTAGCTGCAATTTATCAGAATTTAGCTATATAACCGAAATGAAATTTTGAAAGACGAGTACTGAGTTCCTGATTTTCTGATTTACCGACTGCATATACCAAGCTCACTATGCCTGCTTTAGTGGCAAAACTTATGCCTGCTCCAATCCCCAAAGGATAATCAATCATACTATTTTCACCAAGATCGAAATACATATAGGATTGATCATAGAAGACGAACAAGGATGAGTTTTCATCAAAATGTAACTGAAGCTCAACATTGGAAAGCAGATAGTCTGAAGCGAAAAAAAAGTTTTCATTAAACCCCCTCAGGCTCCTTAAACCTCCTAATCTGAACAGGTCGTTTTTGAAAAGCTGATCATTAATAATCTTACCTCCTTTTACTCTTTGATGAAAAACAAGCAACTTGCTAATTGGTAAATAATATTGATAATGACCTTCCAATTGATATTGTACTGTATTGAGCTCAATCCCATCATATATTTCAGAAGGTAATGATACATTTTTTCTGATCTTCTTGGTACCCACTGCTATCTCTATATATGTACTCATGCCAGATCTTCTGTTTACTTGCTCATTGAAACTATTCGCGCCGTAGCCTATACCGTAATAGTTAAGGTTAAAGTCATTGACTTCCGGCAGACTTAAAATGTCCTCAAGCCCTTCTGTACTTAATAACCTTGAGGTTTTCAACCTGGTAAAAAATGTAACGTTGCTTGCCGAAATCTGATAATCAAATCCAATAAATGCATTTCTGTTAATAAAAGTAGAATCCTCCTTAAGGAGTTCATAAGAGGTATTTAAATGTAGTGGTGATGCCAGCATGTTAGGATGACGGTATGCAATATGCAGAAACTGCGACAATGGTTTGAGCCTCTGCCATTCAACGTCAAGCCGCTTGCCACTATTAAAAAGGTTAGTTAAGGAAAGGTCGAATTGTCCTGTTACCAATAGCTTACCGTCATTCTGTGCATTTGGCAAAATCCCCACTACACCATCAATACGATTAGCGTTGATATTTTTAAGGGTTAGCATTACAGTGGCCTGACTATTTTGAAAAGTGACCTCAACCGGAGCAGCCAGTTCTATAAACCCAAGTTTATTTATTCTTGAGGCTATTTTATCAAGCACTCCCTGGTTAAACACTTCACCCGGTCGCATTTCAAGATAGCTCATCAGCCATTTTATTTTGACCTTGTCTGTACCTTTAATAATAAGGGAATCATAGGTGATTAAAGGACCACTTGTATAATTTAATACGGACTGAATAGTATTGTTGACTACGGTAATTGAATCAAGCTTCACGGAAGCAAAAGGATAACCGGTATTTTCACTCTGCCTGACTATTTTGTTAAATAACCTTGCCAGCTCACCGAACTTAAAAGGTTTGTTGATATAGAACCGTTCTCTATAACCTATTTTGCTCAGTAACACTTCGGGCACAGAGCCCTGCTGCAAGTAAGCCCAGTAATATTGCTCACCAGCATTGACTCCTACTCTAAAAACATTATTGGAGAAATTAGCTCGTGTGGTTTCGGCCCTGAGATAACCCCTGGAATAAAGACTGGCAAGTAACTTATTGGTTTGACTTATTACCTCTAAAGAATCCGTAACCCGTTGTTGCAATGGCTGGAATTCTTCAACTATGTCAAGTGTTTTATCAGAGCCCAGAAACTGTAATGTATAATTCTGCCCGTGACATAAGTTAATGGCTGATAAAAAAAAGAAAGTGCTATATATTAGTTTCCTTACCAAATAAATAAAATTTAATTTTAAGCTGACTTAATTATAACGATTTGGCTGGTATATATCTACATGTTCCGTTTTGTAAACAAGCTTGTTATTATTGTGACTTCCATTTCAGCACTAATCAGAAGTATGTTAGGGAAATGGTAGAGGCACTGTGCACCGAACTAAAGCTACAGAAAGACTACCTTCAACAAGATCCGATAAGCACCATATATTTTGGAGGAGGAACACCTTCTCTTTTGACAGGTGAACAATTGAAAAAACTTTTGGATATAATTAAAGCCAATTATGTTATTGCTCCATCTCCGGAAATAACCCTTGAGGCTAATCCTGATGATCTTACGGCGGAAAAGCTGGAGATACTTTATCAAACGGGGGTTAACAGGTTAAGTATTGGTATCCAGTCATTCAATCCAGCTGTTTTGAATTATCTGAACAGGGCCCATAGCCAGCAGCAGGCATTAAAATGCTTTGAAGATGCTCGAAAATCTGGGTTTGATAATATAAGTATAGACCTAATTTATGCAATTCCTGCGGATAACCATGAAAACTGGCACAGGGATCTGGATCAGGCTTTGGCATTACAGCCTGAGCATATATCCTCATACAGTCTCACTATAGAACCCAGAACCACTTTTGGCACCTGGTTGTTAAAAGGGAATATTCCACCTATTGACGAAGAGTTTTCCGCTGCTCAATTTGAAATCCTGCTGGAGCGCCTTTCTCATTCCGGGTACGAACAATATGAGGTATCCAATTTTTGCAGACCCGGATATCATTCCAGGCATAATTCAGGCTACTGGAAGCAAGAAAAGTATTTAGGAATAGGACCAAGTGCCCATTCTTATGATGGTGTAAACCGCAGGTTCAACATTAGCCATAATCCAAAATATTTGAAAGCCATTGCCCATTCTGAAATTCCGTATGAAGCCGATATTCTAACTAATGAAGACAGGATCAATGAATACCTACTCACCACCCTACGGACCAAGTGGGGTGCAAATCTTGAAAAGTTAAAAAATGAGTGGAGCTATGACCTTCTTGCTGATCAACGGGAATACCTGGACAGACTCCTCACCAAGAGTTATGCTATAATTGACGGAAAACATCTTAAATTAACCCGTAGTGGTTTATTACTGGCAGATAAAATATCTTCAGACCTATTCAAAATTTAGATATGAAAGCGTCTTTTATTATAAATGCGAAAGTCTATGAGGCGGATCTTACTAATCCTTTGGATATATCCATTCCCCTTAATGCGGGCAGCGATAATCCAAATTGCTATTACGCAGCTCCGGTTAATTTTGAAACTATTCGGTCAGGAGACTTCATTGGTAGCGTAGCATTGGGAGGAAGTGTAAATTATCAGTCAATTTCTATTACCCCACATGGAAACGGGACTCATACCGAGTGTTTCGGACACATTTCGTCTGATCAGGGAGCGACATTAAACAAATGCCTTAAAAGATACCACTTTAGCGCACAGGTTATTACTCTCCCTCCAACACAAAAACCCAATGGGGATTTGGTAATTAGTTTTGAGGATTTTCAAGCCGTATTTCAGGAAGGTATAGAGGCTATTATTATCAGAACCTCTCCAAATACTATTGAAAAGCTTCATCGTCAATACTCCGGCACCAATCCTTGTTATATGGATAGCAGAATTGCAGAGTTGCTATGCCAAAAGGATGTAAAGCACCTACTCATAGACTTACCGTCTGTAGACAGGGAGGTCGATGGAGGGGAGCTTAAATCGCACCGGGCTTTTTGGAATATGAATGGTAATATCCGAAAGGACTGCACCATTACAGAACTGATTTACGTAAACAATGATATACAAGACGGGTTGTACTTACTCAATTTACAAATCACAAGCCTTGAAGCTGACGCGAGCCCTAGTAAACCTGTACTTTTTAAAGTTAAGGAATATTAGTTTTTAAATTTTATTTTACTTTTTTTGCTAATGAAAATTGACCCCATGACCAGCGAAGAAAAGAAGGCTTATTTACTACTTAAATCTGTAATTTTTCACTATCACGGATTAGATGAAAAAGAGCGTCAAAATTTGCAGGAAACTGCCCTTGAAATTGACGGACTGGAAGAGTTAAAGTGGGCTAATGAATTCATTGCAAAGGATTATTTTAATTCTTTTGATCGCGCACGTGAATATTTGAATGGTATCATTGGAGATTACCCTCTTGAAAAAAGGGTGTTTTATATTGACATGGTATGGAAGTCAAACAGTTTGAAAGGTTATGTAACTGAGCTTGAAGCAACCGCCATGTTAAAACTAGCCCGAGACTGGAATGTAGAAGCCGAGCTTATGGAGATCGTTAAAAGGATCTCCGGTGGGTCATAGGCTCATCATTTCTTTAAACTTCGCTGCCTGCCTTCTACTTACCTCTACCTTATCTCCACCTCGTAGTCTTACCATAAGGCCGCCATTGAACCATGGCTCGATCCCCTCGACCCAACTCAGATTGACGATGTGTTTACGGCTTGCCCTGAAAAAATGCCTTGAGTCCAGCTTTTCATCCAGCGCATTTAATGACTTATGGATCATCGGACGGTTATTATCAAAGTAGACCTTAATGTAGTTACCGTCAGATTCAAACAGTCTGATATTGGACAGGCTAACAAACCAGCATTTATCTCCATCTTTTACAAAAACCTGATCATCAAGTGTAAGTTTTTTTTCCGGGTGCCTGCCAGAAGTATTTGCCGCCTGATGTTTAGCCAGTAATTTGTTTATGCTTTCATTCAGACGTTCTGTTTGAATTGGCTTCAATAAATAATCAAGAGCATTTACTTCAAATGCTTTTAGTGCAAATTCATCATATGCTGTGGTAAAAATTACCTGAGGCACATTATCGAGCATCTCAAGTAGTTCAAATCCTGTTTTACCCGGCATTTGAATATCAAGAAATAAGAGATCCGGATTCAGGCTATTAACCATTTCCAAGGCTTCGTCTGCATTGGCAGCCTCACCAACAATATCAATCTGACCATAATCCTGAAGCAGATTGGTTAATTCCTTTCTTGCTAATCTCTCATCATCAATAATTAGTGCTTTCATATGTTCCAATTTATTTTGAGCATTATTTTTTAACGCTAACCGGCATTTAATTCCGTTTTGGAATAACCAGCTCCGTCAATACAATATTCTTAGACTCATTTTTCACCGTTAAATGGGCCTCTCCTCCATATAATAATTTAAGCCTTTGCCTGGTATTTCGTAGCCCTAACCCTCCTTTAGTTTCAGCTTTAGCCCCATTAACGGATTTAAAGTGTCCGCTGTTTCTTATCTCTATTTTTAATTGAGAATCGGTGACAAAAGTTCGCAAATCAATGATACCACCCTCTTTCAATTTTGATATACCATGCTTTATGCCGTTCTCTACAAGTGTCTGTAGCATCAACGGAGGAACTAAGAATTTATATGATTCCCGGTGAATTTCAAATTTCGTTCTTAGCCTTTCTTCGAACCTGATACTTTCCAGACCAAGGTAATCCTTCACGGTTTTTAGTTCATCTTCAAAATTAGTTAGCCTTTTTTTATCAGAAACCAATGAGTTTCGCAAAATATTGGATAGCTGCGTAATAGCATTTTTTGATTTAACCGGATTTTCATCTACCAAGGCTCTTATACTATTCAAGGCATTGAAAATAAAATGCGGATTGAGCTGTGATTTAAGGTTGTTGAGTTCGATTTCGTTAATAGCAGCTTCATGTTGTAATGACAAGTTGTATCGCTCAAAGTAATGATATATAAAATATAGTACTGACCACAAAAAGAAGATCAAGGCATAGACCATGGTAAGTCCAACCACATTATTTATTTTCCACACCTGAGGGTTAAACATACCCAGTGGAAAGCTTATGAGTACACGAATAAAATAGACGGTCAGGCCCAGACAGAACACAGCTAAAAGAACCCTGGGGATCAATTTTGCCATGTTAAAAGCCAGCCAGCCCCAATTAATGATAAACCGCCTGAACAGATGGGTGATGAATAGGAAAGTAACAGCTTCGAGTAACCAGAATATTACCTGGGAACTCTTTAGCAACTGACCCCCAAGGATTATAAATCCCAAAATCTGCACGATAGCAAATAAGAGCCAGCTTCCTATTTGTAATGACCAATATAACTTTAGTTTATTCACTTAGTTTTTAACACTATCAAAAAAGTAAATTTACTTAATACCAGCATTAAAAATTACGTTTTTTTATCAGTGGGTCGAAAAGAACACTAGCGGAATTATCCGTCTGTTCTGATCAAAAACAGGAATAGAAAAACCGCGAGCAAAATAAAAACCCATGAAAAAACATTAAGCAGTGTTTTTTGCTTTGGAAGGGCTTCTCTCTTTATCAGCCCCATGGTTATAAAAGCAAGCCCCGCAGATATGTACATAGCGGCCTCCCAGTATTCCTTAATGTATATCTGATAAAAAGAAAAGAGTAGCATGAGTCCCCCTACAAAATATTGTATTCCCGACTTATTCATTATTCTTTATGATTGTTACGATGCCTTGGAATGAACCTTCTGATAATAAGCCTGGTCCCTTTGTCATAAGTGAAATAATTCCATACCCAGTTGCTGAATACTATTAACCGGTTCCTGAAACCTATGATAGAGATAAGGTGTACGAACATCCAGATCATCCAGGCAAAAAGTCCTCCAAACTTAAGTTTTCCCAAATCTACAACCGCCTTATTCCGACCAACAGTTGCCATAGAACCTTTGTCTTTATATGTAAACGACTTTAAAGGTTTTCCTTCAAACATTCTTTTGAAATTGCCTGCCAGATGATCGCCCTGCTGTATGGCTACAGGAGCCAGCATAGGATGTCCATGCGGATATTCCTTCGACTTCATAACGGCTATATCACCTATGGCATAAATATTTTCGTAACCTTCAACCTGATTGTATTCATTAACAATTAACCGGCCTCTCTCCACCGAGCGTTCGTTGATACCATCAGGAAAGTTACCCTGAACTCCTGCGGCCCATATCAGCGTTTGGGTTTTAATTTCTTCACCATTATTCAGTTTTGCAACCACACCATCATAGGAGGTCACTAAGGTGTTTAATTGCACATTGACATCAAATTTTTTAAGGTATTTCAGTGCTTTCTTTGAAGCAAACTCTGACATTGCTCCTAAAAGACGCGGAGCCCCTTCCAGCAGAATGATATTCATCTGATCAAAATCCAATTCAGGGTAGTCGGAGGGAAGAATATTTTTCTTGAGCTCACCTAACGCCCCGGCCACTTCAACACCTGTAGGCCCACCTCCTACAATGGCAATATTCATCATAGATTCAAGCTTTTCCGGATCATCGGTAATATTTGCAGCCTCAAAGTTCTGAAGAATGTGACTACGGAGATCCAACGCCTGAGGTATTTGCTTTAAAGGGAAGGCATTAGCCATAATCGACTCATTACCAAAATAATTTGTCTTCGAACCTGTAGCTATCACCAGGTAGTCGTAGGACATTTCGCCTATTTCAGTTTGAATGCTTTGACTTTTTGTATCCACGGAATAGACTTCCCCCATCCGAAAGATAAAATTCTTTACTGGCTCCAACTGCTTTCTCAAAGGATCAGCTATAGAGTCAGGTTCCAGGCCGGCAGTAGCCACCTGGTAAAGAAGAGGCTGAAAAGTGTGGTAATTATTACGGTCAAACAAGACAATCTGAAGAGGAGCCCTGGCCAGCTTCTTAACTAATTTAATACCTGCAAAACCTCCGCCAATAATGATTAAACGTGGATTCTTAGACTCTGGCACCGGTATATTCTTCATCGTAACTAATAGCTAATGGTGGTAAAAATTGCCGGTGTAATATTAGCTTATTGTAACTAAATAAAAGAAGAAAACCGGATAGATTTAGAGGGTACGCTTTTTTATTATTTAAAGGGAACTCTTTTATACAAATTTGGCTTTTTAAGATAAGCAATAATTCATAGTTGATAATTTTCAAGGTTTTGGTTGAATGAAAAAGTGCCGCTGTCGAGCGGCACTTTTACTTTTACCATAGAAAATATCCTGTCTTATTTCTTCAAAGTTTCAAAGAATTTCATAGCACTTTGGCCCAAATTATCTGCAATTATTTTTTTGTACTCAACACTGGTAACAAATTCATTGCTCATAAACTCATCCAGTAACGAAGCCCAATCATTACTTTTTGGTATTATTATTCCGAATTGCTCAGTACTTTCATCGCCACCAGGGTGTCTTTTTACAGGTTGCCTATTCTGTATAGCCTCAAAATAATACGTAAAATCTACATTGGTAAACTTCTTTGGGTCAGCAACAATAGCGTCCATGGCTTTGCCAAATGAGGTGACATACTCTACTTTAAGGCCTGGATAATATTTGGACTTGATATCCTTCACCCATTTTTCATTAGTTGAATTTTTTATAGTAACTACAGTCATCCCGGCAAATTTTTCAGCAATCTCACTTATACTGTTCAATGTCGGTACGGAGTTATGAGTCAGCACCATTCCAATATTGGTTATATAAGGCGGACTGAAGTTATATATCCTTTTTCTTTCTTCGGTTATTGTAGTGTTGCTCAAACCAAATACACCACCCCGGGCTTGTTTAACCTCTTCCAGAAACAGTGTGAAATTATTAGGATCTTTGCTTTGGTAAGTTACGTTGACTTCAATATCCTCCTTCTTTTCAACATATTCTTCAAACTTATTCATTAAGTCTACAGTGATGCCTGTCATCTTACCATTCTTTTTTGAGGAAAACCCGGGAGATTCAGCATAGGTGAATACCCAGTTTGCTGACCCTTTCGACTTTGCTGTCGCATAGGTATCTCCCTTAAGCTGGGCAAAAAGTAAGGATGTATTTAGCAACAAACCGAGTACTATAGCGCACTGAATTTTTCTTTTGTCAACAAGATGGTTCATAATAATTAATAGTTAGAAAGAATTTAACCTATAATAATCATGAATGAATCAGGCAAATCAAAATGTTTTAAACAAATTCAGTGTGCTCAGTGCCGTATTTATAAAATTTGCACTAAATTATATAACTTATCTATAGAGATTTCTAAGTATGAGCCAATTAGTGTTTTATAGTCTCAAAAAATTTCATTGCGCTTTGCCCCAGATTATCGGCTATGATCTTTTTATAGTAAACACTTTCAAGAAACTCCGAACTCATAAACTCTTCCAGCAACGGGTCCCAGTCATTACTTTTTGGCATAATTATCCCAAATTGCTCGGTATCGATATCACCACCCGGATGTCTTTTTATCGGTTGTCGGTTTTGGATTGCCTCAAAGTAATAGGTAAAATCAGCATTTGTAAACTTTTTAGGATCCTTCATTACATTTTGCATGGCCACGCGTGTTGAAGGCACATATTCTATTTTTAAAGCAGGGAAGTACTTGTTTCTAATATCAGTTAACACTTTTTCATTAGTCGAATTTTTGACGGTTACTGCTGTCATACCCGCAAAAATTTTACTGATATCCGCAACATTGGCTAGTGTAGGTACTGAATTATGAGACAATATCATGCTAATATTGGTAATATAGGGCGGACTGAAAGTATATGTCTTCTTTCTTTCTTCCGTAATGGTGGCACTCGTTAAACCAAAAACACCGCCCTTGCCTTCTCTAACCTGTTTCATAAACAATATAAAGTCATTTGAGGCACTGCTCTCATAAGTGATATTCACCCTGATATTTTCTTTTTGTTCCACAAATTCTTTGAATTTATGCATCAGATCAAATGTAATGCCTGTCATCTTGCCATTGACTTTAGCTGCAAATCCCGGCGCTTCAGAATATGTAAATACCCAATTGGCCGTACCCTTTGCCTTTGCCTCAGCATAGGTGTCTCCTCTGAGTTGCGCAAAGCTATTGAGATATATTGTTTGAGATAAAATTAAAGCAAGACATAGTTTCAAAAATTTGTTCATTATGTATAGGATGGTTTAAATGGATTAGTCCGAAGTTTATCCCATTATAAACACAAAATCAAGCTTTTTATGATAATTCATCCTTTAAAAATCTGGCTGTATAGCTTTGGTCATTCTTAGCTACTTCTTCCGGGATACCGGAACAAACGATTGTTCCTCCACCATTTCCGCCTTCGGGGCCTAAGTCAACTATATGATCGGCAACTTTGATCACATCCATGTTATGCTCTATGATTAACACTGTATTGCCTTTGTCAACCAATCGGTTAAGTACATCAAGTAAATGCTGAATATCCTGGAAATGTAAACCGGTGGTAGGTTCATCCAAAATATACAATGTTTTTCCAGTATCCTTTTTTGAAAGTTCAGTGGCAAGCTTCACCCTTTGAGCTTCGCCTCCGGATAAAGTAGTGGCATGCTGACCTAACGAAATGTAACCGAGGCCAACATCATTCAACGTTTTAATTTTTCGGAGTATTTTTGGCTGGTTTTCAAAGAATTCAACTGACTCTTCTACAGTCATCTCAAGTACATCTGATATAGATTTCCCTTTAAACCTCACTTCCAGTGTTTCACGGTTGTATCGCTTTCCTTTACAGGTTTCGCAAGGTACATGTACATCTGGCAGAAAATCCATCTCTATCAGTCGTAATCCGGCGCCTTCGCATGTTTCACATCGTCCTCCCTTAACATTAAAAGAAAACCTACCAGGCTTATAACCACGAATCTTTGCTTCTGGGAGCTCGGCAAATAATGCCCTTATATCTGTAAAAACTCCGGTATAGGTAGCAGGGTTAGATCGGGGTGTACGGCCGATAGGGGACTGGTCAACCTCTATCACTTTATCCAGATGCTCCAGCCCTTTTACTGATTTATAGGCTAATGGCTCCCTTCTGGACCTGTAAAATTTCTGATTGAGGATAGGGAACAATGTATCGTGGATGAGGGTAGATTTTCCACTACCAGATACTCCTGTAACAAGAGTCAGTGTACCTAAAGGAATCTCAAGGTTGACATTTTTTAGGTTATGTCCACTTGCTCCGATAAGCTTAAGTTTTTTTCCATTGCCTTTTCTTCTTTCTGAAGGCACTTCAATGTTGCGCTTACCCTTGAGGTAATCAGCCGTAGCGCTACCCAGTTCCAGGAAATCATCCGGTGTGCCCTGGGCAACTATATGTCCCCCATGACGACCTGCCCCGGGTCCGATATCTATAATATGATCAGAAGCAAGCATCATATCTTTATCATGCTCTACCACTATTACCGAGTTACCAAGATCTCTAAGATCTTTAAGAGCTTTAATAAGCTTCACATTGTCCCTTTGATGAAGACCGATACTTGGTTCATCCAAAATATAAAGCACACCTACAAGCTGGGTACCTATCTGCGTAGCAAGCCTGATACGCTGAGCTTCCCCACCTGACAATGTTTTTAATGGCCTGTTGAGGTGCAGGTAGTCAAGTCCAACATCTAACAGAAAACCAATCCTTTTTCTTATTTCCTTGAGTACCTCAGCCGCAATTTTATTCTGTTTATCAGAAAGCCGCAGTTCAAGGCCATCAAACCAGCTCCATAAAGTTTTGATGTCATATTCCGCAAGCTGAGATATATTTTGATTATCGATAAGAAAATGTAAGGCTTCTTTTTTCAGCCTGGCCCCATTACACTCAGGGCATGTAACCGACACGGTAAAATCATTTATCCATTGCTGTATCTTATCAGAACCGCCCTCGCGCTGCTTCTCCAAAAACTTGATAATGCCCTCAAACTTGGTATTCCAGTCTGTACCGGGGTATTTGACTGATTTTACTGCAACCGGAACGGAATCTCCATACAGCAAAGTTTTCAGAACATCTTCCGGAATATCCCTGATAGGTGTAGTCAGGTTTACCTTATATCTTTTCAGGATGGCTTCTATTTTTTTAAAAATCCAGATATCCCTGAATTCGCCCAGGGGCAATATTCCTCCCCTGCTTATGCTCAGGGATTTATCAGGAATTACCGATTCCTCAGTTATTTCTTCAATAACTCCCAGCCCGTTACATTTTGGACAGGCACCATAAGGAGAGTTAAATGAAAAGGTATTTGGGGCTGGTTCGTCATAGGATAGCCCGGATTTCGGATCCATTAAATATTTTGAGAAATGATATATCTGGTTTTCCTGATCCAAAAGCATCATTATACCCTCACCTTGTTTTAATGCAGTTGCCAAAGACTGGCTGATCCTATAACGGTCATTTTGATCAACAACGATCCGGTCAATAACTACTTCAATATCATGGGTTTTGTATCGATCAACCTGCATCTTAGGCACTAATTCCTGAAGCTCGCCATCCACACGCACCCGGGAATATCCACTTTTTCTTATCTGCTGAAAGAGTTCTCGATAATGCCCTTTACGCCCTTTCACTACCGGGGCTAGAATAGTGAGTTTCTGCCCGTCATAAGCTGATAGAATATGGTCAAGAATCTGGTCCTCAGACTGCCGCACCATTTTCTCTCCGGTGGTATAAGAAAAAGCTTCCCCTGCCCGGGCATAAAGTAGCCTCATAAAATCATAGATCTCAGTAACTGTACCTACCGTAGAGCGAGGATTCCTGGAGGTGGTTTTTTGCTCGATGGAAATTACCGGACTTAATCCATTGATCTTGTCAACGTCAGGCCTCTCCAGATTGCCAATAAAAGAGCGCGCATAGGCACTAAAGCTTTCCATATAGCGGCGCTGCCCCTCTGCATAAATCGTATCAAAGGCCAGTGAAGACTTTCCGCTTCCGCTAATGCCCGTGATCACCACCAGCTTATTTCTTGGAAATGTAAGGTTTACATTCTTGAGGTTATGCTCCCGGGCGCCCAATATCTCTATACTGTCATAGCCAGTTATATCGAAGTCATCCCCTTGTTTCATTACATCCGCATCAGTGATCATAGGCTATGGTGAGTATTGTTTAATAATCTACAAAATTGGACTTTAGATTGTTTATATCCAACTTCTTTAAAACAATCCGAAACAGGAAACAGGCTAAGGAATAGAATAGCCTCTCACAAGCTCAAGAAGCTCAAACCAGTCTTCCCTGTCAAGGTCAGCGGCCAGGGATTCTACCGAAGACCTGACTCTTTCCGGATTCATAGTGCCTATAACGGGAATTATACCACATGGATGCTTTAACAACCACGAAAGAAGTAAATTCCCAGTTTCCACATTGTATTTGGTAGCAATTCGTTGTACTTCCTGATTTCCAACCAAAGACATCACATTATCCCGACCACCCAAAGGCGACCAGGCCATAGGGTTGATATTATGGGTCATCAGATAATCCAATGTGCCATCAAACATAACTTCACTTTTAAACAGGGATATCTCTATCTGGTTAGTGACCAATGGCTCATCGCTGTACCTGGATAGTAGTTCAAATTGTGTGTTAGTAAAGTTTGAAACACCGAAGTGCAGTACTTTGCCCTGCTTTTTTAACTGACTAAAAGCTGCACTAACCTCTTCAGGCGGCATAAGTGGATCAGGCCTGTGGATCAGCAACAGGTCAATGTGATCCGTTTGGAGATTTTTAAGTGATTGCTCAGCAGAATTGATGATATGTTCTTTCGAGGTATCGTAGTGCTTAATACGGTGGACGGGCCTTTCATCTGCAATAAGCTTAATACCACATTTGGATACGAGTTGAATTTTATCCCTCATCCCTGCATTTTGTTTCATCCAATCGCCAAAAATACTTTCGCAGGTATAGCCTCCATAAATATCGGCATGATCAAAGCTGGTTATGCCGACATCAAGGGCAGCATTGATTAATCCCTCAAGTTTTGCCTGAGTCAATTCATTGATATGCCATTTACCTAATACAAGAGAGGAAAGCTTTAATGAAGAGTTTGATATAGTTCTTAGCTGGGTCATTAGTTAATATGTGGTTATTTCAAGTGCGATTATGCGCAATTAAGATTAGCAGCATCCGCCACCGTCGTAAAAATAAGTTGAGTTTGAGATAAAAATATCGTCCCTATCAAGAGCTGCCAATGCACCGGCTGTTTTGTCACAAACCGCCAGGGGCTGATTGGGCATCAGAATGTGACCTTTTTTATCATCAAAATATTCATCCATACCATAGTAGATGGCCGTTTTACCCGTAAAGATACATGGGCCATCTTCCGGCATAGGGTCTTTAATGGCGCATACCTCTACGCTTTCTATGAAAATGTTTTCTGTAGTATCATAGTGTTTTGGTGATAGGATACGATACGGCCGCTTAGCACGTACCTCTACTGTACCAAAGCCTATATCGGTAATCATTTGGATATAATCTTTTAGAGGCAATGCACCACTAAGACATAACGCTCTCAGGCGCTCATCCCTTTGGAGATTTTCAGGCATTTGCTGATCGCAAATGGGATCGGACAATACCAATCTGCCATGAGGCTTTAGTACCCGGTACATTTCAGTCAGAGCTTTTTTAAGATCTTCTTTAGTAAAAATATTGAACAGGCAATTTTGCGCGGCCACATCTACAGAGGCATCTTCTACCGGCAAGTCAAGCGCATCTCCTTTGCGTAAGTCAATATACTCCGACCTAAACCATGGGTTCTGCTTCTCAGCTTCCTTGAAGTTTTCACCGCTCGCTTGTAGCATTTCATCCACTACATCCAGACCTATGACCCCGGCTTTACGTCGGCTGAAATAGGCAAACTGCAACAGCTCCATACCTCCACCTACACCTACATACAGAACTGTTGGATCATTGACCAGGTCACGAGGATTTACAGTACTGCCACAGCCGTAGTTCATGTCCAGCATCTTTTTAGGGATTTGTAGTTCCGGAAGTTGCCAAACCGGTGTGGTGGTACAACAGAGGCCTACATCAGGGTTTTCTGCGGCTTTTTTGTAAACATCTTTGGTCGTTTGTAAATAAGTCTCCATTACAATCGCGTTATCAGTTCTATATACAGTTCAGTCAGTTTTGGCTCAGCTTTGCCCGCGGCTTCTATAATTTCTTCTATATTGATCGGCATCAGGTTGTCCGGATCACAGTCATCTGTAAGCACGGATATGGCACAACATGGTAGACTCATATGGTTGGCTACTATCACTTCTGGCACGGTAGACATACCTACTACATCGGCACCAATATTTCTTAAAAATCTGTATTCTGCCCTGGTTTCAAGATTGGGACCGGATACAGCCACGTAAACGCCTTTGTTGAGAGTAATGCCTTTTTCAATCGCAATGTCTTCCAGCGTTGCATTTAGTGCAGAATCATATGGATTGCTCATATCTGGAAACCTGGGACCCAACTCATCGAGATTAGGACCTATCAGTGGGTTATCAGGTAGCAAATTAATATGGTCAGTCAGCAACATCATATCTCCTTTCTTCCAGTCAGGGTTCATGCTACCTCCGGCATTGGATACCAGTAAATATTCGATACCCAATAGTTTCATAACCCTGACAGGGAAGGTAACCTGCTTCATATTATAGCCTTCATAAAAGTGGAACCGGCCATGCATAGCTATCACTTTTTTCCCGTTTACTTCTCCATAAATCAGCTTTCCGCTATGAAACTCTACAGTTGCTACAGGGAAATGGGGAATGTCTTTGTAGGCTATTTCTTTTTCTACTTTTATCTTTGAAACAAACTGATTTCCCAGGCCGGTGCCCAGAATTACACCTACCTGAGGATCAGCGAAGCCTTTTTCCTTTAAAAAACCTGCCGTTTCCTTTATTTGGTCAATTGTCATTATAATAGTTTTTTGAACGGGGGTTCCCCGCTGGTTAAGTGCCTGTAAATTTAGCTAACGTGGATTATTATGCAACTGTACCCTGACAGCTTGAGCCCGCACCTGCAGTGCATCCATAGCAGTGCTGACTTATGGCAATATGACGGTTTTCAAGATTCTCAAGATTAAAATCATTGATATGCTGACCAGCCTGCTTATCTACTTTTAACCCCAACATTTGGTTAAAATCACAGTCATACATGTAGCCGTCATAATCAACAGAAATGGTATTGCGGCACATAACGCCTTTAACCGCAGCCGGATTAAAAGAGTTAACCAGTTTTTCCATATACTCTTCATAGTTCTCCGTCCTGATCAGAAAATCAAGGAACCGGCTTATAGGAAGGTTGGTGATGGTAAAAAGGCTATTAAAATCTATTCCGTAGTGGTTTTTCAGCTCCTTCTTGAAATCACGCTCAAGTTCTGCCTGGTTGCCCGGAAGGAATGCCCCGCCCGGATTGTAAACCAAATCAAGGTATAAGCCTGATCCTTCTTTGCCATACCCCACGGCATTAAGCATTTGCAATGCCTCAATCGACTTAACAAATACCCCTTCCCCTCTCTGACGATCAGTTTTATCGGGCTGATAAAACGGCAGGGAAGAAACTACCCTCACGCCATTTTTCTTAAAGAATTCGGGAAGGTCATGGTACTTAGGGTTGGCAAGAATTATAGTCAGGTTAGAGCGAACTATTACTTCTTTAACACCTACTTTATGGGCCTCTTCAACAAACCATCTGAAATCAGGATTCATTTCAGGAGCACCACCAGTGAGGTCCAGGGTGTGGATATTGGTTTTGCTCATAATGTCAAGGCACCTCTGCATGGTTTCCCGTCCCATTATCTCCTTCCTGTCAGGCCCAGCATCTACATGGCAGTGCTTACAAACCTGGTTACACATATAACCCACATTCACTTGAAAGATCTCTATGTTTGTCGGCTTTAGCGGAAACTCGCCAAGTGTATCAATTTTTTCTCGGAATGTAGGGAGCTTGTCACTTCCAAAAATGCCATTGGACAAAAACCTTAGCTGTTCCTGTCCACTGGCAAGGGAGTGATTTTGTGACCTTAATGTTTTTATCATGCTATAGTATTTTACATGCTAAGCTTCTTGACTTTATTCATCATCTGTACGCCATGAACCAGTGAAGCTCCTCCACGAATGGCTGTGGTAACATGCACGGCTTCCATCATCTGCTGCTCAGTAGCTCCTTTTTCGAGCGAATCGGAGGTGTAAGCGTCAATACAATAGGGGCATTGTACGGCGTGGGCAACTGCCAGGGCGATCAGGGATTTTTCCCGAGCGGTGAGGGCTCCATCTTTAAAAACGTCTCCGTAATAATCAAAAAATTTTTTGGCCAGTTCTGGCTGAAAGTCTGCTACATCTCCAAATTTTTTTAGGTCAGCGGGGTCGTAGTAAGTTTTTTCCATCGTAAGTATTGTTTTCTAAGTCTCATAAAATTAACGCATAACAGTGTATGAAGTTTGATGAACTTCCGTTTAACTGTCAGGCTTGTCTGCACTGAGACAATTATACAAAACTTGCAATGGAACCTCTGCTATTGCTATGGGTTTAATGGTATGGCTATGCGGTAAGTTTTATCTCTTTTTACATCAAGGTGATCCTCTCTCAACCATGGGTTATGCCTTTTCAATAGCTTATAATTTATACCCTGATCTTTAGAAAAGGCAACAAGGTCTTTAATATCATGGTCAATTTCAACATATCGTAACTCTTCAGGGTCGTATAAGTGCCTCTTATCAATGTTAAAACCATATTTTTTAGGGTTTTCAATAATTTCCTTAATCGCAAGAATTCTAAAAACATACCTGGAAGTTTCTTCATTAAGCAGAAGATCATAGTAGGAGTCTACCTTCTGATTGTCCAGAGCTCTTTGCAGGCCAGCCATACCTCTGTTATATGAGGCAGCAGCATTTGTCCAGTTATTAAATTTTCTATGTGCTTTTTTCAAATACTTACATGCTGCTTCCGTAGCTTTTAACGGATCATAGCGCTCATCAACTTCTTTCGTGATTTCCAGCCCGTTCTCCTCACCGGATGACTCCAGAATTTGCCAAAAACCTACCGCATTGGCCGGAGATACGGCATTAACGAAGCCCCCTTCAATGGCGGTCAGGTATTTAAAATCATCAGGAATACCGTTTTCGGCCAATATTTTCTCGATTTGAGGTAGCCATTGGTGGGCTCTTTTCATCAAAAATATAGTACTACTATGCCAGTAGGTATTGATATGCAACTCTCTGTCCAGCCTCTCCCTTACATCGGGTATTTCCAGTGGTACGCGTTCTCCGGCAAAAAACAATTCCTTTGGAAGTTCTAATGAAACTGCATTGAGATAGCCAGCGTATTCTCCGGCGGGCGGATTGTCAACTTTGTAAAATGCGTAGTTCTCCTGCTGCTGCTGAGGAACAGCATGTACAGCGGATCTTTGAGATTGCTCACTGTCATATTTAATGTAGGAACATATCAATATGAGGGCAAGTAAAGAAATGGCGTGAGGAAAGTATTTCATATGTGTGGGAGTTAAAAAAGTTTCAGACTACAAAACATCTAATGTGGCCAGAACAAAAATAGTTCCACTGCCAGACACTTCTCAAAAAATAAAATTCGGGAAAAGTCTCAATCCCAATAAGAGAAAACTGCATCAAGTCTGAATCACAAAATCCAGACTTGAAATATAAGCAATAATTAGAAGTTAGGGGATAGCATGTACTTAGAGTAGAAGTCATCTATGGCGTCCACCGCCTCCGCCTCAGTTTCAACCAACTTAAAGAGGTTAAGATCTTCTTTATGTACATTATTCGCGGCATTCAACATGGTATCCTTGATCCAGTCGATAAGTCCGCCCCAATACTCTTTTCCAACCAGCACAATCGGAAATTTGCCAATCTTTTTAGTCTGTATCAGGGTAAGTGCTTCAAAAAGTTCGTCCAGGGTGCCAAATCCACCCGGCATTACTATAAAGCCCTGAGAGTACTTGGTGAACATTACCTTACGTACAAAGAAGTAATCAAATGTTATGAGCTTATCAGGATCAATGTATTCATTACCTTTTTGCTCAAAAGGAAGTATGATGTTAAGCCCAACAGACTTTCCCCCCTCAGATTTGGCTCCTTTATTTGCAGCTTCCATAATTCCCGGCCCACCACCGGAAATAACTCCATAGCCATGTCTTACCAGTTTAGCTGCTATGTTCTCGGCCATTTTGTAATACTTGTGATCATCGCGGGTCCTGGCCGAACCAAAAATGGTAACACAAGGACCAATTTTTGCGAGTTTTTCAAAGCCTTCCACAAACTCTGACATGACCTTAAAGATAACCCAGGAATCATAGCTTTTAATTTCATTCCAATCCTTCTCTTCAAAAGCCCGGACAATTTTTTTCTCCTCCTCGGTAAGATCGTCTATATTCTTTATATTATCCAGTTTGGTCTTTTTTGCATTCATCTCTTTCATCTGTTTATTATTTAAATGACTAAAGCGGGAACATCAAGAGCTCTATTAAGAGGCAAAATGATTATTCCTTATAAATTTCACGTTCAAGATCAGCCCCCTTTTTGGGCAGAGTCACATCTGTATGCAGCAGATATTATAAAGCGCTTTTACCTAACTGAATACGTAACGCCTTATTCATTATCTGATGCAATCCATTCATAATCCAGTAAATAAGTTATTAACTAACTCTTTCCACGGTTGTGGGCCTGAATACCTTCAGGGGCTGGATAAAATTTTGCTCGTTTGAAAAGCATATTTTTTCAAAACAGCCGCTAAACTTAAAAAATATTATAAGAGTAAAAAATGTTTTGCTTGCATTAATTCTTTAAAAGATCATGAAGAGCTTCCTTTATTTCAGGATATTTAAATTTAAATCCTTCTGATTCAATCTTTTCTGACGAAACCCGGTTACTTCCCAGGAGCATGCCTGCCATTTGCCCCAGCACCAGTTTGAGTGCAAAGCCAGGTACGGCAGGAAGAAAGAACGGCTTACCCATGACCTTGGCTATTGATTTCGTTAGGTCTCTATTTGTAACCGGATTTGGTGCAACGCCATTGTAAGGACCATTCATATTTTCGTTTTCTATAGCGTGGATGAAAATGTTGCAAAGATCATCGATATGTATCCAGCTCATATATTGGTCACCACTTCCAAGAGGTGCTCCCAAACCGAACCTAACGGGCTTTCCTATCTCCTTCAATGCCCCGCCCTGATTGCTTAGTACCACCCCCACCCGGATTTTCACTACCCGGATACTCAATTCAGTCATCAAATCTGCTTCTGCCTCCCATGCCTTGGTTACCGTAGCCAAAAAGTCATCTCCAAAACGGCTTCCTTCCTTTTGCCACCTGTCACCATTATCAAAGCCGTAATAGCCTATTGCAGATGCTGAAATAACCGTCTTTACTTGATTAGGATGATCTCTTAAAGTATCCTTTAATAATGCTGTAGACCTTGTGCGGCTCGCTAAAATGACTTTTTTTCTTTCATCAGTCCATTTCTGTTCTGCAACACCTGCACCTGCCAGATGAATAACATAACTGACATCATCAAATGCCCGGGTATCAATGGTTTTTTTGGTAACATCCCAGGCAAAAGCCTCAACATCATTAACTTTTCCTGGCGATCGGCTTAAATACCTGACTCTATAACCCTTTTCTTGCAACAACTCTGTTAACCTGGAACCTACCAGGCCGGTGCCACCTGTTATAAGGACATTTTTACTCATATTTTGACTCATGAATTAAAGCTAAGTACAACTAACAAAACGGCTTAGATGACATAAGGTTATTATGCCTGAGTAATTTTAAGAGATGATCCCAAACCAATATTCACACTGGCTGTCTAAATAATTTTATCTTAAAATGTGATTTTGATTTGAATTTTTTAAACGAAATTGGTCTACTAAACCAACCACAAACCGATGCGCCCAATACCTGCATTAATTATTTTTTGCATGCTTGCTTCATGCAGTACTATGGTTCCTGTAAAAAAAACTTCGTCTCCCGATATTCGGTTACCATTGGGTAAAAAAGAGTTTTTGTTCATCAGCAAGTTTACTGCCGATAGTTTGCCGTTTAGCAACGACAACAAGGTCGAAGTTTTCCGGATGGGCTACAACAGTTTTGTTCGTGGTCTAAATGCAGGATATGATAGCAGCAGGTACTACAACATCACTCACCTGGACAGCCTGGTGGTGAGGTATGCCGCCACCGAACCCGGACCCCCGATAAGCAAAGAGAAAGTGAGGGAGGCCTGTTTGGAGCACAATGCAAATTATTTTCTCAGCCTGAATGCTTACAACTTATACTTTGACCAAGAGGTAGAGGTAGTAAAACAAGAGGACGGCACCAAGGATAGAACCGCTTATTATGACCTGGTGGTGGAATCTTATATTACCATGTATGACAAAGACGGAGAGCAGCTACACCAATTCCATGATGAGCGGAGAATAGAACACGATAAACGCTCTGTAATCAGTGGCTTGCTGGCAGTGGGACCTTCAATGGGGAAGGCTGATAAAAATGCTGTGATTATTTCTACCGAATTGGGAAGGGGTTTTATTCAAAAGTTTTACCCACGAGCCTATTTTGAACAACGTCAATTTTATCATACTAAGGTATTTAAAAGTGCATATAAAGCCTATCTCATGGGAGATTGGGATACTGTGGAAGCCGAACTGCTCAAGCTTACGGAATCATCAAAACCGGAAATAGCTGGTAAGGCGGCCCACAACCTTGCGGTACTGTATGAGAATATCAACCGGCAGGATGATATGGAGTATTGGAGGGATAAGGCGAGGGATTTGTTGGGGGAGAAATTATTCTGACATTGCCGCAAAAACTCCTGATAACATAAAGTAGCAAAAGTCACTTATCAGGTGACTTTTGCTACTTTAATGAGTATCTCAATTTAGAAATTATAGCTATATTTTATCGTAAATGTTCTACCTGTATCAAACGACGTAAATATTTGCTCATCTGCTTTATAATTTTTCCAAACTTGATCTTTCGAATCTCCAAGAATGTTATCTACTCTCAATGTAAGTTGAGACTTTTTGCTTGCGCCTATCTTTCTTGATGCATTTAGGTTAAGGCTATGGAAAGGTTTAACATATACATCTGGCACCTGTCCTACACCAACAACAGCCAGGCTCTCGCCTTGAACATTATAGGATAAGTTAAAATTAGTATTTCCTTCTTCATCAGAAAAATTAAGGTAAGTGTTGATCAAAAATGGGGCTTGGCCAGCCATAACTCGATCTTCATCAACATCTTCACCCGTTCTGGCCTGCTCTACTCTTGACTCAAATTCAGAAGTAATTTCTCCTGTCACTCCATCTTCTAAAACTACAATTTCAGTCATATCAACTTTCGAAGCTGCCAGAGTCACATTTGTACCAGCTGAAAGCCCTTCTATGAAACCTAGCCTTTTCCTACCTTCAATTTCAATACCATAAACCTGGCTCCCTCCTATATTCCTCCAAGTAACCTCGGTAGGTTCTGTCTGAAAACGAACCATCTCAATATGACCTGAGAACTTTTTATAGAACCCAGAAACTGCAATCATTTGGTCTCTGCCAAAGAAGTTCTCTACCCTCAAATCAAAGTTATCCACATCTGTTTGCTCCAAGTCAATATTTCCGCTGTATCTAATACCAGTAATGGGGTCTAGAATTTGAGCTATAGACTTTTCTCTAAATGAAGGACGCGCCACAGTTCTACCATATGAAGTTCTAATATTCATATCATCAGTCAGGCTAAACACAAAGTTTACAGAGGGCAAAAAGTTTAGCTCATCCAGAGTCCTTTCATCATCGTATACGATGATCCCAGAGTTATCCTGACCTGTATAATTCATGTAAGCCTGTTCTACTCTCAATCCAAATATGGCTCTCACACTACTGTGTAAAAATATGTCACCCATACCATAAGCTGAGTATACAGCTGATCGCGCATCATAATTGTTTGCTGCTTCATATCCTCCCTGAATATATGTACCTTCTTCAGTTTGCGCATTCCAAATATTTTCTTCTTGAAGCAGATAATCCGGATTATTTTGAACGATACCCTTATTTTGCAGTGAAAATGCATATGTTTCAAATTCTCTCCACTTCAATAGCGCTGCTGCTCCAAATTTCAGTTTGTTATTATCACGAAACTCATAGGTAGCATCAATTCGTGCACTCTCATTATTTTCATTCATATCTCTCCAAAATCGACTTACTCGGCCTCCATCACCTCCATCAATTGAATATAGTGGCTGGCCGTCTTCACCAACCTGATCCACCTCAGCAATAAGGGCCTCTCTATAATCAGGATCATAAACCCTGGCCCATGTGAATGTATTATTCCACTCCAATGATATTTTATTGAAGTTATGTTTTCCATAAATTGATGGACTTGTTATAGATCGCTGCGAATATGTTAATACATCCTGATAGGCAGTCTGACCAGTCTCCTCAAGATCCCTGGAGATTCTGCTGGTTGCTTCTACTACAGCGTTTTGAGTCCTAAAAAATGTCAAGCCCACCTCATGCCTGTTGGTTTTAATGGCTCCTGTCAACAAAGAACTCCAAAGTATATCATTTCTCCCTAAATCCCCATTTCTAATTCTCTGTGCATCCAATTGATATATGTCTTTGTTGGCATCTTTAAAATAATACCCCCATTCAGCATCTTCATAATATTCATACTGGTTTTGATAGTTAAGCACCAGTCCATATCCTAGTTTATAATTTCCCTTATCAAGCTGATTTCCATGATTAATTGAAAAGCTCGTATTCAAAAAGCTATTTTTTCTGATAGCATCCATATTAGGATCCAGACGTTTGGTTGCATCAATGGTTGGCCCCGGATTAGTAGCAATATTAGGGTTTTCAAAAGATGATGTCGGATCATCGAGTGGTAACTCTCTGGTTCCATCGTCAAAGCCAAGTAAATCGGTTTTTCCCCCTTCGTATGACAAGAAGTCTCCGTTTAAATTCATTTTTGGGTTATACCCAAAGCCTAGTGAAACTGAAGTTGTTTTTTCCTCAGGAAAACTTTTGGTTTCAACATTCACAGTACCTCCTGTAAAGTCTCCGGCAAGCTCCGGTGAAAAAGTTTTATATACAATAACATTTTCAAGAACACTAGTTGGGAACAAGTCTATCTGAACGTCATTTCTATCGGGGTCCAAACCAGGTATGCTCATGCCATTTAAAGTGGTTCGGTTATATCTGTCTCCCAAACCTCTTACATAAACGTATCTTCCCCCTTGTATAGAAACTCCGGTAACACGCTTAATGGCACCAGAAAGATTACTATCACCAATTTTTCGAAATGTTTGTGATGACATCCCATCCAGCACATTAGCTGATTTCTTCTGTAAGGTGAGAATTGCTGCTTCTGAATCTTTAATTACTTCTGCAGTTACCACAACCTCAGCAAGTTGCTCAACATCTGTCGATAAAGTAATATCCATTGTATTAACCTGACCTGCTACAATTTCTACATTCTCAACAGTTTTAGTTTGGTACGAAACAAACTGAAAAACTATTGTGTGTGTACCTGCATCTAAAGGCAAGGAATAATTGCCTTCAAAATCCGCAACTGTTCCAGTGGTTGTTCCTTGTCTGGAAACAGTGGCTCCAATAAGCGCCTCTCCCGTTTCTCCATCGATTACTTTACCTCGCAAATACCCCTTCTGAGCTAATACAGATGCTGTAAGTGCGACATAAAATAGGATAAAAGTAATTGAAAATTTTCTCATTTGTTCATTGTAAAATTTGTTGCAAAGGTAGATTTTGACAGGCAGAGGTAGGGAATATGTAAATTACCAATTGTTTAACTTTATGTTTCCTTAAGATACTTTGCTTAACATATACTTAACATAGGATGCCTGAATACAAAAAAGGCTCTGCCGCATGGCAGAGCCTTTTTTGTATATTTTAACAATTACAGCAGTTCTGAAATTGAAGCATAAGACCAAGCGTCAAATACTGTAGCATCAGAAGCTCCTGTAGCAGTTGCACTTGACACTTTTCCAGCAGCAGAAGTTTGATACGACGCAGGAACATCACATGCATCCTCATCATCTCCATCATATACCGACACTGCAGAAAACTCAACAGTAGTGAAAACCAGATTATCACCGATCACGTTGGTATAAGCGTCAGTCTTATCCGCACATGAATTGTCAGGATCGAAGCTAGCTCTGATTTTAATAGTAGCTCCACCAGTGAAACCAGAATATTTTACATTATTAACTGTTCCTTGCGCTTTAGATTTGAAATCTGCAGCAAATCCACCTCCATCTACAGATGTGATCGTTCCGTTCTCTATTGTAAATTTACCAGTAGAGTTTTCTGAACCTTCAGGACCATCAATTTCAAGACCTTCGTCTGAACTGGCAGCAGTACTGGTATATACAAGAAAGTTACTTACGGTACCAGAGTATGCCTGATCAACATCAATAGCATCATCACCAACAGTGTAGACCAACAAGTTACTTAGGTTTACAGATCCTCCGAAGAACTCAACTCCATCATCATAGTTGGCAAAAATCTCTATGTGAGAAATTGTAGTACCAGAACCAACACCACCTAATGTCAATCCATTGATATCATTACCTGCTACGGCATCGATAGTAGTACCTCCATGCCTGATAGAAACATATTTTAAGGTGCCTCTATTATCATCTGCAACATCACCACCATACTGACCAAGAGGCTCAGAGGCAGGAACTCCCTCAATTTGAGCAGTTGTACCTGCATCAGGAGAAATAGGTGCATTTCCTAGGATTACAACACCACCCCAAAGTTCATTATCATTTGCATCAAGATTAGAACCTATTTTCTGTCCTACAGCGATGTTATCAGCAGTAGCTGTAAAGATAATAGGATTATCAGCAGTACCCTCTGCATCAATCATACCATCTCTTGCAATCATTAGAACAGAAGCATTTGTTCCTTCCCCTGGACGGCCCTTGATGATGGTTCCAGGCTCGATGGTCAAAGTAGCACCATCAGTTACAATAACTCTACCTGCAAGTTCCCAAATACGATCTGCAGTTAAAGTTTTGTTAGCTGTGATCAAACCAGAAAGTACTTCATTTGGAAGTGGCTCAGGAGCATCACCAACGCTTAATACATGAGTAAATACCTCAGTATCACCATCAGCATCAGTAGCAGTGAAAGTGAATGTAATGTTTGAATCTTCGTCAGCCTCTACAGCAGTGTAAGAGAAAGCCCATGTGGCAGAAGTCTCTCCAGTGTAAGTCTCGGCATCAAATGCAGCGCTACCTTTGGTAACAGCCAAAGCAGCAAGGCCATCCGGGGCCTCCAAGGTAACTGTACCCGTGTAAGTTCCTAAATTGTCAATAGAAGCAGTGGCAGGGATCCCTGTAATGGTTACACCATTATCTGCTACAGGATCGTCGTCATCATCACCACAAGAAGAGAGGTAGAACATCACTCCAAATGCAGCTAATAGTGATAAAACTTTTTTCATTGTGTAATAGAATTTGAGTTTTAAATAGATTTCTCTTTTTCAATTGTGGCTCAAAGGTGGGTAATTAGTGTTAAGTCAAGCGGATGCTCGTATTATCGATTTGTTAAACAATATGAAGTTATTTTTACCCTAATATTAAGCGAGGGCTGCCATTTCGGAATGACAGCCCTCGCTTATTGGGTACAATTTAAATAAACAGCTATTTCGGGAATATTAACTAATTGTTAATAGGCACTTTATTCAAAATGGAATTGATGATCTTATAGGTGCTAACATTATCAGCCTCAGCCTCATAGTTAAGGATAATCCTGTGATTCAGCACATCGCCTGCCACTTCTTTGATGTCTTCAGGCAGCACATAGTCTCTGCCTTCAAAGTATGCAACCGCCTTGGCGGCAAGATTGAGGTTGATGGAAGCACGAGGGGAAACACCAAACTGAATGTACTCTGCTTCTTCATTCAACCCGTATGACCTGGGGTCGCGGGTAGCATATACAAGCTCTACAATGTATTTCTCCAGAGACTCTGATATTGAGGTTTGGTTAATTTCATTGCGAATAGCAAAAATATCCTCTTTGGTCAGCACTGTATTTACAGTATAATCAAAGCTCATGTTCGAGATCCTTCTCATCACCTCCAACTCTTGTTCTTTGGTTGGATAATCAACATGTACCTTCATCATAAATCTGTCTACCTGGGCTTCCGGCAGCGGATAAGTACCCTCCTGGTCTACAGGGTTTTGTGTTGCCAGTACAAGAAATGGCCTGTCCAGTTGGAAAGTAGTCTCACCAATAGTAACCTGCTTTTCCTGCATAGCTTCAAGAAGAGCTGACTGAACCTTGGCGGGTGATCTATTGATCTCATCTGCCAGGATAATGTTGGCAAAGATGGGGCCCTGCTTAACTTCAAATTTGGCAAGCTTCTGATTATATATCATGGTACCGATCAGGTCTGCCGGCAACAGGTCGGGGGTAAATTGTATTCTTTGAAAATCCAGATGTAGCACCTTGGCCAGTGTGCTTACTGTCAGTGTTTTAGCTATACCAGGCACACCCTCCAGCAAAATATGGCTCTGTGTAAATAAACCTATCAAAAGCCGGTTGATCATGGCCTGCTGACCCACTACTACCTTTCCTACCTCCGTGAAAACCTGCTTTATTTTCTCCTGATGTTCTCTCTTCTGATCAATTGTTGTTACTGACTCTTCCATTCCTAAGATTGGTTAATTCCAAAAAACTCGCAGATAAGCTGTTTTGCCCATCTTTCAGTATTTTAACTATCAACTGTAAAACTATACAATAATATATATTTCAACCGAAAAATTTTATAAAGGGTTATCCCTATCCAATAATCGGTTGATAAATATGCATGTTTACTCGATAATATTGTTAACTTATACCTTCTTGTTTTGTTGTTAAAAATATGAAGCAATTTGTTGTCGGAGACATCCATGGTGCCCATAAAGCGCTTGTACAATGTCTGGAGCGATCTTCATTTGATTATGAAAATGATCTGCTGATCTGCCTTGGGGATGTCTGCGATGGGTGGCCTGAAACCAATCAGGCTATTGAAGAACTACTCAGAATCAGGAACCTGGTATTTATATTGGGTAATCATGACCATTGGGCGCTCGAATGGGCTACCGGAGGTGATGCCAATGATATATGGTTGAGCCAGGGTGGAGCGGGTACGGTAAAAAGCTACCCGGAAGGTATGCCAAAATCCCATATTGACCTGCTTCAAAGTGCTCAATACTACCATCTCCATGAAAATAAATTGTTCGTACATGCCGGGATAGTTCCCGAAGTACCCCTTGAAGTACAAGGTCCCAGCACTTTCCTATGGGACAGAGGCTTGTACCGGACGGCTATGGCCCGTAGGATAAATGGAAACCAAGAAAGAATCACTCCTTATGATGAAGTCTACATTGGACACACGCCTATCCATAAATATAATGACAAGCCTATAAGGTCTTGCGAGATTTGGCTGATGGATACCGGGGCAGGCTGGGATGGCACCCTTACCCTTATGAATATAGACACCAAGGAGATGTTTATTAGTGATAAGGTAGATACAATGTACCCGCCGGGAAGCGGAAGAGTAAAATAAGGATCAGACAGAATTTCCCGGGAGACACTAACTTTTTCTCCCCGGTATTTGACAGACTTGTTCTCTTAATAGAATAGCAGTTGGCAAACTGGCATATGATGACAATAAGCACGTTTCTTTGATTTTCAGTGAAAAGCTTCACATTGCATGTTTTATTTTCCGACCCATTTGCTCAATAGTGTCAGCTGGGGCACAAAATAAAGGGTGACCGAAATGATCACCCCTCACACTTATACTTATCTAAAGTTTTTACTACTCCAATAAAGCCTCTATCTCGGACATTTTATCCTCTGTGTACTTTCCTGAAGTGGCATATATGATCTTCCCTGATTTGTCAAGTACAAAGAAGTACGGTACATCTTTTTTCTCAAATTCGAGTGCTTCCTTGTATGGCTTAAGTTTGCCTTTATAAAAAAGGATATAAGGCAGTAGCTTAGGATCGATGTTTTTCAGCGCTTTGTTTTTGGCAGTGCCAGTGGCTGCTGCATTGATACCTGTAAACATGGGGATAAAATAAACATTGACATCATAACCGAATGAAGAAAACAAGCCGGTATCTTCCCTGATGAATTTATTATAAACCGGACTAAACCAGGTATTCAGGTCATCTTCTGATTTCTTGGAGTAAGCCATACCCAAGAGGGTATACTTGCCTTTGGTGTCCTCCGGAAGGTTAACGACGGCATCTTCAACAGTTTCAGCTTCCAAAGCAGGGAAGTTGTTGCCTACCACCTGAGCATCAGCAGTATAGAATAATGCAAATGACAGTAGTGACAGAATGGCTAATTTCAGTTTCATGTTATTTGATGGTTTTTTAATAATGATAATGTTCTGAATTATATTACAAATTACGAAAAACCATGCCAGATACAATATTCCTGTTAGGCAGACGACGATAAGTAAAGTTGTAATAACCTTTAAGACAGATTGATGTCCGCCAAGTATTATTTAGTGGCAGCTCTGCTCTGGATACCAGATACTTTCCTTAGCTTTAAATTATAAAACTTAATTATGGCCTGATACGCTTCCACATGGATACGAACCTAATTCAACAACTTCAGCAAATTGAAGCGCTGAAAAATGTTCCGGTCAATCAGTTACAGTGGCTTCTGTCGAAAGCAGAATGTCGTACTTTTAAAAAAGGAGATTATGCTTTCAAAAAGGGGGACCCGATTGATAAAATGCATATCATCCTCAAAGGCAGCTTTATTCTGAAAATAGATCAGAATGGACAGTACAGGATTATCGGGTCGCTTGATGAGCAAACCATTTCAGGGACCTTGCCATACTCCAGAGCCAGTACGGCTACCGGCACCGCTGAGGCCACTTCAGACGCATCAGTTGTAGCCTTGGACAAAAGCTATTTTCAGGAGATGATCCATGATCACCATGAACTGACTACCGCTCTTGTACATGTGATGAGCACTCGAATCCGTCAGTTCACCAAAATGCAGCAGCAAAACGACAAAATGATGGCGCTGGGAAAATTATCAGCCGGACTTGCGCATGAATTAAACAACCCGTCTGCCGCTGTGGTCAGGAGTGCCCAAACATTGCGCAAGCATTTGTCCTTATTGCCGGAAAATTTTAAAAGTGTTATTGCCATAAGAATGACTGCTGAACAGGTAGACTTTGTCAACAATATTCTTTTTGAAAAAATAGGCGATGGCATAAAAGAATATGGGCTTATGGACAAAACCGGGAGGGAAGACGAAGTAGCGGAATGGCTGGAAACTGTTGGCTTTGAAGATGGCTATGAGCTGGCAGACAATTTTGTTGATTTTGGATTTGAAAGCAGTGATTTTGATAACATAGCCAAGCATGTGCCTTCTGATGACTTAAAAGCAGTATTAGGCTGGCTCAATCAGGTGATGACCACAGAAAAGCTGGTGATGGAAATAGAAGATGCCTCTCAACGCATCAATGACCTTGTATGCTCTGTTAAAAGCTATACTCATATGGATCAGGCAGTGGAGAGGCAGGAGGAGGATATCCATAAAGGAATAAACAATACCCTCGTGATGCTTAACCATAAGCTAAAAAAGGCCAACGTGGAAGTCATTAAAAAATATGAATACAACCTGGTGAAACCGCACATATATGTAAGTGAGATCAACCAGGTATGGACCAATTTGATTGACAACGCCATTGATGCCCTGGAGAATGCTGACGAACGTAAATTAGAGATTGAAACTAAGCAGGATGGGGACTTTGTGAAGGTCACGGTCAGTGATTCAGGCACGGGTATTCCTGAAAATGTAATTGACAGCATTTTTGATCCGTTTTACACTACCAAGGCCGTAGGTAAAGGCACGGGCCTTGGGCTGGATGTTGTCCGGCAGATAATCAATCAGCATAATGGAACTATTAAGGTAGAATCAAAACCTGGAAGAACTGTATTTAAAGTTTGTATTCCTATTCGTTAGCGGTTACGATTCACTGTTCTTAGTTCACTGTTCACAATTTATAGTTACAGTTTTTACAGTTACCATGAAAAAACCAATAATATTTGTTCTTGATGATGATACCTCCGTGCTGAGGGCAGTTGTGCGCGATTTAAGGGAAGAGTATAAAAGAGAATACAGGATAATGGCGACAGAATCAGCAGAGGAGGCGCTAAAAGCACTAAAGGACATCAAAAATAAGGGTGAAACCATTGCCTTGTTCCTTACAGATCAACGAATGCCTGAAATGCTTGGGGTGGAATTTCTGGAACAGGCCAAAGAATTTTTCCCTGACGCCAAAAGAATTCTGCTAACGGCTTACTCTGATACGGAAGCAGCTATCCGGGCAATCAATGAGGTACAACTGGATTATTACCTGATGAAACCATGGGACCCGCCGGAGGAGAAGCTTTACCCGGTGGTGAGCGACCATCTGGATGCCTGGCAGGCTTCTTACAGACCGGAATTTCAGGGCATAAAAATCCTGGGCTATCAATGGTCGCCCCGATCGCACATGATCAAAGACTTTCTATCTGGCAACCTCATCCCATACCAATGGATGGATATGGAAGCGAGTGAGAAGGGCCAAAAGCTAATGGAGATCAATAAAATTGATACCAAAGACCTGCCTGCTATCTTTTTTGAAGACGGAAGCCTGCTGCTCAACCCTGACCTGCCGGATGTTGGCCAGAAAATGGGTATGCAGGGAATTGCACAACAGAAAATGTACGATGTCACCATTATAGGTGCTGGCCCTTCCGGGCTGGCAGCGGCAGTGTATGGTGGCTCTGAAGGTTTAAATACCTTGCTGATAGAAAAAAGGGCTCCGGGAGGACAGGCAGGAACCAGCTCTCGTATTGAAAACTATCTGGGCTTCCCCAAAGGACTCAGTGGCGCAGAACTCTCAAGGCGTGCCATAACCCAGGCTACAAGGTTTGGTATTGAATTTCTATCTCCGCAGGAAGTGGTGGAGATTACCTTAAAAGACAACTATAAGATCGTAAAGCTTGCCAATGGCAATGAAATAAACACCAAGAGCATCATCATTACCACCGGAGTGGATTACAGGCAGCTGGAAGCCGAAGGTATAAACGATTTCACCGGAGCCGGCATCTATTATGGCGCCGCTACTACAGAAGCCCATGCCTGCAAAGACAAAGATGTGTATATCGTTGGCGGAGGGAACTCTGCAGGTCAGGCAGCCATGTATCTGTCTAACTTTGCCATGAATGTGTATATCCTGATCAGAAAACCGGACTTGAGCAGTTCTATGTCCCAGTATCTGATAGACCAGATCAAAGCCACCGAAAACATTCATATTCTAGGGCATACTGAAGTTTTGAAGGCTCATGGGTCTGACCGTCTTGAGGCCGTTTCACTCATCAATCATAAAACAAAAGAAGAAAAGCGGGTGAATGCAGGTGCATTGCTGATCTTTATAGGTGCGAAACCTTATACAGACTGGATCGGCCTGAACATCATCAAGGACGAAAAGGGGTTCATCGAAACGGGTAACTCCCTGCAAAAGCATGATACTTTTAAGAAATCATGGAAAATGGAGCGTGAACCTTTCCTTTTGGAGACCTGCAGCCCGGGCATATTTGCAGCGGGTGATGTTCGCTCAGGAGCCATGAACCGCGTAGCAAGTGCCGTGGGTGAAGGTGCCATGGCCATTAAGTTTGTTCACGAGTATCTGGCTGAAATCTAGTAATGGAATAGACCTCCAAGGTTTTTGATCCTTGGAGGTCTTAAGCTAAATTTAGATTTACTCCTCAAAAAGCAAATGATGCGTGCCGCTTTTAACGGTTACAGACTTACCCAGCTCTTCCTTGTTACTTGGCTTTTTAACAGTCTCCACAAAGTAAAAATTTGCTTTAGCTTCGTCAGGATATAACGATAGCACCAGGTAGCCATGATCGCGAAGGTTTGAGTACTTCAAATGTGGGTTTACCGGTGTATTGGTTATTTTCTGCTCGTGGAGTTTCACGGAATCAACCGGGAAGCGCTCATCAGAATTGCTGGAATTGATGCTGGTAGTACCAAACTCAACGGCAAATGCACCCTGACCGGAAATGGGGTCATAATCACTAAACGGATTGACGGTAACTTCAAAAGCGAATGCAGAATGGGTATCGCCGGTTACGAACACAACATTCTCAATTTCATTGCTTTTTATAAATTCAGCAATTTTCTTTTGCTCTACAGGATAACCATCCCATGAATCGAGGTTGATATTAAAGGTCGGGCGCCCCCAGTTGAGGTATGAGTAAATTACCTGGTTGCCAACAACCTTCCATTGTGCATTAGTTGTTTTTAACCGGTCTTCGAACCACTGCATTTGTGTATTGCCAAGCATTGCTCGATTCTCATCTTCAAAGGTAGGATCCATTACGCTATCTACAGGAGCTGTCCGTGCCTCCAATCGCTCATCGAGCATAATAAGCTCAGCCAGTTCTCCGTATTTAAAGTTTCTATACAAATGATTGGATGGCCTTACGGGAAGCCACTCGTAGTATGCTTTTCTAGCTGCTTCCCTTCTTTCAGCATATGGGCCTTCGTCAGGCTGGTGGTTCTGGGCTCCGTCCGTATAAGAGTTGTTAGCGATCTCATGATCATCCCATATGGTAATGAACGGATGGTTTTGATGTGCAGCCCTCAAATCAGGATCCAGCCTGTACTGAGAATAACGCAACCTGTAATCTTCTAAAGATATGATCTCATATTCAGGAAGATGGCTCCTCTGAAGTGTAGTATCCCCATAGCCCCCGGCTCCATATTCATAAATGTAGTCACCAAGATGGAGCACGGCATCTATATCATTGCGCTCTGCAAGCTTTTTATAGGCATTGAAATATCCCCACTCGTAATTACTACAGCTTACTACTGCAAATTTAAGGCTGTCGACCATGGACTCCGGGGCCGTATTGGTACGGCCTATTGGTGAAACAGCGTCAAGGGCTTTAAACCTGTAAAAATATTTAGTATCAGGCAGGAGCTTGTCTGCATCAATTTTCACGGTATAATCATCATCCGGGCTTGTAGAAACTTTACCCGAGTTAACTATATTCTTAAACTGCTCGTCTGTTGAAATTTCCCAGTCCACTTCTATCGTTTTTAATGAATCTTCCGGTGTTACCCTTGTCCAGATAATAACTTTATCCGTAAGCGGATCGCCGGAAGCTACTCCGTGATAAAAGGGCTTTAAACTGTTGTCGTAATATTGTGCAATACCATCTTTCGGCAGTTTTGGAAGTTGCTCTTCCTTAGTTTTCGATGGTCCGCAGGCTGTAATGAGTGCGATAAGTAAAATAACTGATTGATAATGCTTCATGTAATGCAATTTATAAACCGGGTGATTTTTTGCCGGCAATTTGCATGAAATTTAACATATATCAGTTACTTCCATATTAAGGGCAGATGAATTTTTGCTCAATGGCCTGATGAAAAAGCCTAAAAGCCTTGCACGCTTATTTCAGGTACATCTTTTTAGGAGGAACTATAAAAAGGCCAAACTTTACATATGGCGTGTCATCGGCGGTGAGATCAATGACTGCATCTTTACGCCCGTCGCCAGGTTCGGCCAGGAAGTAGCGCAGGTTTTTGGATAGCCCCATATCAAGGCCAAGCCATAGCCAGTCGTGCACTTCATGCTCGAAGCTCAGACCAAAATTGATATCGGATTTACGCAATGTGAGGCCGTGGTTCTCCTCTGACAATACAGCATTGTTGACCGCATAGCGCCAGCCTTTTACTTCTGTAGATGCAGTAATATAAAACTTCTCATTGGCCCTGTAGCGTAGTGCCGCCTGCTTTGGAAGATTCAGGTCAAGCGTCCATTTGCTGCTGAGCCTGCGCTCATAGCTTACCAATGGGTACACCTGTGCCCTGCCAAGAGTGTATGACATCATGAGGCCGGCACCAATCTTTGTGCGCTTATTTAGTTGCTTGCTGTAGGCAATGTGCGTGTAATACTTCCCGGTATTTTTATTCAGGACAATTTCGTCACTTTTTATCTCTCCTCCGGCTATTACCGTAAGTTCCCGGGTATCATCCAGCGACTTCTGAAATAAGAATCTCGCACCCAAACTGGTAAAGCTTCTCCTTTCTATATGGTCATAAAGTTCATAGTGCTCCGGTGAGTCTTCAAAGTCCAGTACAAAATTATGCCGGTCATATTTGAGTTGGATACCAAACAGTTTGGAGTCCTTCATTACAAGAGGTATACCCAGGCGCAATTTAAGCTGGCTATCCCGCTCTACTTCAGAGCTTGAGTTTCCGAATTCATCAGAAGTGCAATAGGTATTGTATTCGCCTAGTGTATTGTAGCTAAACTCTGCAATTTTGGGCCTGTAGGGGATGGCGATTACTTTGTCAAGCTCAGGTGCTTCTTCTTTTTCTACCTGTGCATTGACCACTGCAAAGCAAAACAGTTGTAGAATAAATACAGTACTAAAGATTTTCTTCATAAACTGACTTTATAAAGTGCCTAAACTGCCGCCGCTGCCATTAAGTTCCAAGAAGGCATTTTACAAAAATAAATAATTTCTAAATACAATTCATATATGAATTTATCGAGAAAAATTGTAAATAGTAGGCTTAAAATAAATTACCATGTCTCAGAAAACCTACCCAACGCTACCCACGCGTGTTAAAGCGCTTATGGCAGATGTTGTAGTGCTAATGGTCTTAATGATTTTCACCACATATTTGTTTTCGAGCTTTGACCATATTTCTGATAATTCCCGAATGATCGCGTTCGTATTTATTTTTTATTTATATGATCCGTTATTTACGAGTGCATTTGGCGGAACGCTTGGGCATTACCTCTTGGGGGTGAGGGTAAGGAGAGAAGATAAGCCGGAAAAAAAGCTATTGTTTCATATGGCGCTGCTACGCTTCATATTCAAATCGCTTTTAGGCTGGCTGTCACTGCTCACTGTCACAGAAAATGATAAAAAAAGAGCCATTCATGATTATCTCGCACAGTCTGTAGTGGTACATACGAAGGAGTCGGTAACCGTGCAACCTGTAGCTGAATAATGCATATCGTAGCATGGAATTATAGGACTTCACCTGCTCATAATGCAGATTTCGAACATGAATATGGGCCGAAAGGATCCTGGGCAACATTTTTTCGCATTTCACGGGCATATCAAGGTTCATTCTTATACAAACTGACAGAGGTGCCAGATACGTATATGTTGTTGGATACCTGGACTTCACAACAGGCTTATGAGAACTTTCTCGAAAGCAATAAAAAAGAATATGCAGAGTTAAGTAAAAAGCTGGAGCACCTTTATTTGCAGGAGGAAAAAACAGGAACTTATCAATTGATTGAATAGCAGCACATGAAAACCCGATTTGTATTATTAATAACCTGCTCTCTCATGTTTCAGGCCTGTGGACAAACAGGTGGCAACAGTCAGGCAACTGCCGGAAGCATAGGAGACGACCATACCGAAAAACCAATAATTAATACCGAAGGCAATACTCTCGAAGCAAGAATAAACACACCGGACGGTTTTGAGCGAGTTCCGGTTGCTGAAAAATCGTTTGGACAGTACCTCAGGCAACTGCCTTTAAAACCGGACGGCACTATGGTAAGGTTCTACAACGGGCTTCCCAAACCTAATTTCAATGTTTATACCGCCGTGGTCGACCTTGAAATAGGGGAACGTGACCTCCACCAGTGTGCGGATGCCGTTATACGGCTAAGGGCAGAACACTTATGGAACCAGAAGGAGTATGACAAAATACATTTCAATTTTACCAACGGTTTCAGAGTGGATTATTCCGAATGGATGAAGGGCAAGAGAATAGCAGTAAAGGGAAATGATGTGTCGTGGTACCAGGCAGGTTCGCCATCAAATACCTATAAGGATTTTTGGAAGTATATGGAGATCATCTTCAGCTACGCAGGTACTTTATCTCTTGCAAAAGAACTGAAACCTGTTAAAACGGACCATTTGCAGATAGGTGATGTATTTGTACAGGGCGGCTCGCCCGGCCATGCCGTCATTGTAGTTGATGTGGCCACCAGGCCTGAAACAGGGGGAAAAATATTTTTACTGGCACAAAGCTACATGCCGGCCCAGCAAATACAGATCCTTAAAAACAGAAATGAAGACATCAGCCCATGGTACTCCGCCGATTTTGGAGAAGTGCTGGAGACACCCGAATGGACATTTACTAATAAGGATTTGAAAAGGTTTGGGGAATAAAGCCCAGTCTTAAAAAAGATTTGAATAAAAAATCACTCAGATAAGCAGCAGCTAGAATAAAACAATTATATTAGCAATTTGTATCTATTCAATATTGCTGATGTTTTTTATTCTTTTGTTCCTCCTTTTAGCAGGAGCTTATATTTACTGGAAATTTTCAACTACATCTGACCCAAAAGCTTTGCTTAAATCCCCGATGTCCATTGCGGCCATTTCGAGCATTACTTTTTTAACCATTTGTTATCTTCTTGTAGAGCAACTGCCAACTCCCAAACCTATAGAAGTAGTGAGCGTCTATAACCCTCAGGATAGTGTGCGTGATGCAGTAAAACATGACCTGAAGTTTGAAGGGTTAAATGATTATGTCAATAACCTAGCTTACCAACATGAATTTATTACCACATATATGGCCTTGCCAGATTACTGGGAGCTAAGCGATGGCCACCATTATAAAGAGGTCGAGAAACTGCAAGAGTGGTACACCCATCAGTATAGCAATGGAGACACTACGCTGGGGGCGTTTGGGTTGGGGATAATTCACTTTCTGGAAAACGACTATGCTGAATCTCAAAATTGGCTGAATAAAATATCCCAAACATCAATACCTTATTTAAATTACTACCTGGGCAAAATATACGAATCCGAAACTCCAGAGCAATCAGACGAATACTTTTGGAAAGAGCTCGAAACTTCAAGCAGTTACTTTGGCAAAACTGTTGGCCTTCTAATTATTAAGTATACCAAAAGTAAAAATTACACGAAGCTTTATGACCTGCTCAACTATGGCAGTGCCTCGCAATACTTTTCTTATTCCCTGAGACGACAGACCTATTTGTACGATTTACAACCGGTTCAATATTTTATTTGGTCATTAGGTACCATATTTGAGCCCATTAAGCTGATGGGCCTGATGGCTGCCCTGGTCATTGCCGCTGTATGGCTGATCTACCTGATCCGGCTGGACATCTTTAATCCTGACAAAATTGTATACTTCATATTGATGTTATTCTCAGGCATGCTTTCGGTGTTGGGGGTTCTGCTAATAATTGACATGAAGAATATTTTCCTGAACTGGGAAATGGACGGCAGTTTTTTCGGAGACCTCTTCTATGCCATTTTTGCGATAGGTGTACCTGAAGAACTGGTAAAAATATTCCCGTTTATTCTGCTTGCACTATTTACAAAAGTGCTTAAAGAGCCTATTGACTATATTATCTATGCCTCCGCATCTGCACTTGGTTTTGCTTTTGTAGAGAACCTGCTCTATTTTCAGGATGTAGCCGGTGGCATCATCCACGGTAGGGCATACATGTCAGTGGTAGGTCACATGATGGCTACATCGATTGCCGCATACGGCTTGGTCATAAGCCGGTTCAAAAATAATGCTTATCACCCAATATTGGCTTTCGCTATTTCCTTTCTGATAGCAAGTGTGGTGCATGGTCTGTACGATTTCTTTTTGTTTCAGAAGCTTGTTTTACTGTTTATCCTGTTTTTTATCTTTATTGTACAGGTATGGATCATCATGATCAATAACAGCCTCAACAATTCCTCCTTCTTCGATTATAAAATGGTATCCAAAGCTGAGGGTTCGCGCTTATTCCTAACCCTGGCCCTGACGTTTATTTTAGGCATAGAGTATATCATGGTGGGGTGGAATTATGGCCCCACAGAAGCTCATGACGCTCTGGTTGGGAGTATCTCCTCGGCAGGATTACTGATCGTATTTTTCGGCTCCAGCCTCAGCACCTTTAACCTGGTGAAGGGATACTGGAGGGATGTTTACTTTAGTAGCAGAGAGAAAAGGGGATATGGCACATTGCCCCAGTCCAAGCTGCTCACAAGTTGGTTTTTGCTTAACTCCATAAAGGCCCACAATTATGTAGGGATTCATATTTACATTGAAAACGATCCCTATAACCCGGCATTAACTGACCTGCTTGCCGAGCCTGTTTCAGGCATAATCATTGACAGGGTAATCCTCTATGAGGAAAATGATCCTGACCCACATTGGTTCCTGGTTAAACTGGATTCCGAATTGCCTCTGGCAGATCGGGAATCATCATATGTACTCATAAAATTGCGATATCAGAACGAGTCTTTAAAGTATGAGGATGACCTATACTCTTACTTCCGGACAATTCCCGACTTGCAACTATTGCAAAATAAAAATGTATCTAAAAATTTATTTGATTCTCATGGGTGGATAAAAATTGGCAAGTTAGCCCCGGTAAATACTTAATATAATTTAACGAGTGATGAAAAGGCCATCCGAATTCCCGGATGGACTTGATCCAATAAACCTAAACCTTAAAACGACTACTTATCTTTATTCCTGTCTCCGTGTCTGCCTTTATGCGGATGGCCTCCTCTATGCCCTCTGGGACCATCGTGCCTCGGGTGAGTCACCATATGCTCTAAAAGTTTTACATACTGTTCCTGGCTAAGCACTTCTTTGTATGTAGCCAGCTTTGCTTCATGAAAGCCCTGCATTTTTTCCTTTCTTGCTTCACGTTCCTCCTTATTCTCTTCGCGAAAAGCCTTCATTTGCTCGAAGTGCTCCACACTGGCCTCTTTGAGCTTTGCCTTTTGATCTTCAGAAAGGTCAGGTATAGCCTCTCCAACCCGCTCTATTTCCCGTTCCGACATTTTCTCCGGATCCCACTCTTTTCTGTCCATATCTTGTGCAAATGCCACTGTAACGCCTAACATGAACATTACAGTAAATAATAATCTTGAATTTCTCATTTTTATTCTTTTTAGTTCCTGAGTACATCAACGGCAAAAATCAGGCTTTTGTGCCGGGCTAATTAATGTATTCAATCAACAGCCGGATATTTTCAACGAATGGAAAAGTGCAGGCTGCGAAAGCCGGATTTTGGCTGATACAAGGGGTATGGAATTACATAAAGGTGACGTTGGTTGAAAAAACATGCCTTTACATTGAAACTTAAACCGCTCGTAGCCTCAAAAAATGTAGATTAGTATATGGCAAATCAACGTATTCAGCTTATAGCCTTGTCCGTTTTGTTATGGATAGGCTATTTACTAATTCATTATTATTTCCTCTCATTTCCCTTTGATGCCGAAGCTTCTATCATTCTGGCCATCAGGATAGTAGCCATACATGCGATATTGTTTTATGTGAACTACCTTATACTGTTGCCCAAGCTTCTGGAAAGGAATAGGTATGTCGGCTACTTTCTCTCTCTGGCAGTATTGATAGTTTTTACCTACATCCTGTTCTCACTTTCAAATGAACTGCCTTTTGTTCATGATGCATTGGAGACCGGCAGACACCGGAGATTTCATGGTGCTCCAAGGTTGGAGCGTGCATTCAGAAGCCGGATATTTATTAACAACATTATCTCTTCCCTCGCAGTATTGTTCATAAGCTCTACCTACTGGACGATAAGAAGGAACCAGCAAAGAAAACAGCGTGAGGTTAACCTGATGAATGAGAACCTGCAAACGGAAATGAAGTTTTTAAAGTCCCAGATCAACCCTCACTTTTTATTAAATGCCATGAATAACATCTATTACATGGCCACCACAAAGGGCGAGAAAGCGCCGGATATGATCATGAAGCTCTCAGAAATGATGAAATATGTGCTTTATGAAACCAATGCAAAACAGGTGCTGCTCAGCCGGGAGATAAATTATATTAATGATTATATTGACTTTCAACGCATCAAATTTGAAAAACAACCTGACATAAGGGTTGATTTGTCAGCGGTTGATGGCCATAAAAATATCAGCCATATGATACTGATCCCTTTTATTGAAAATGCATTTAAGCATAGTAATCTGGATGATGACACTGGCTTTGTAGAGATTAAATTATCCACCTCAGGACAAACACTCCAACTGCTGGTGCGCAATACGGTCGGCAAGGCTGCCACAAAAGACAAAACCGGCGGAATCGGCCTTGAAAATGTTAAAAGAAGACTGGAGTATCTTTATGCCGGTAAATATGAATTAAACATCCGGGGAAAGGGAGATGTATTTAGTATAGACCTAAAGCTAGAGCTAAAATGAACTGCATTGTAATAGATGATGAGTTTCCCGCACGTGCTATTATAGAAAGTTATATTTCGAGGATCCCATACCTTACCCACCTTCATAGTTTCAAAAACCCGGTAGAGGCGCTGGACTTTTTGAAGAAAAACAAGGTCGACCTGATGTTTGTCGACATCCAGATGCCTGAACTTACAGGTACTGAATTTTTGCGCTCCCTGCAAAACAAACCCGCTGCCATATTCACCACCGCTTACCCTGACTATGCCCTTGAAGGTTATGAACTGGATGTGATTGATTATCTCGTTAAACCCATTTCTTTTGAGCGGTTCCTTACAGCTTCGGAAAAAGCCCATAAGAGAATTGAGAACCTGCCAAAGCAAACCGAAAGCTATTGGATAGTAAAGGCTGACCATAAAACCCACCGGCTCCGATACTCCGACATTAACTACATTGAAGGCGCCCGTGAATATGTTACTTACCACTTAAAAGAAGGAAAGCTGATGAGCCTGGAGGCCTTGAAAAACCTAGAACAAAGCCTGCCAGACAATTTTATCAGAATTCACAAATCTTATATAGTCAACAAAGACAACATCAGTTCCAAAGGAACCCAGTGGATAACCGTGGCCGGCAAAGAGTTGCCTGTTGGTAAATCTTATAGGCAGCAGGTTAGAGACCTTACGCTGTAAGCTCACTCAATACTTTTTTTTATCAGGATGATTTTCTATACATGGTAAAAAAGAGAAAAGGGAGAAATCCAGCTATAAAAATGAAAGCTCCGAGTATTAACATGATGTTGGCTCCCTGTAAATGAAGAACTTTGAATAGAGCGGCTATACCGGTAATAATTGCCGAAGTAGCACCCAAAATAATTTTTAAGCGCTCTGATAGTGCTTTTGAGATGGCTACCTTATATCTGTCAAAGGCCACAAATGGAATAAAAATCAGCAGCAAAGTAAGAAAGCCCGATATAAATAACTGATTACCTCCGGCCCAATGAAGTAGTTTAAACAAAACACCGGCAGCCAAAGCCACCGAACCAATAAATCCGATAAAATACGTTAGTTTTTTCATGATTATTATTCGTTTAGAGTTTAGTAAAAACACTGTTTGGTACTCGATCTCTGCAAGCCCGTCAGGTGCCAGTTCCCTGACTGCATTTTCCAACATCTGTTCAAATGGCGTATCTGCAGTTCGCTGACTTTCAATCACACAACACAAATGATCTACTAAGTCATCGCATAGTGTTGGCCGCTTTACACCCTGCGCCTCCACAAATGCCCGGATCATCTCTTCCTGTTGTTCTGTTAGCTTCATATGGTTCCTGCTTGTGGAAAAATAATTTTATTCAACGTCATCATAAAATCTTTGAGTTCTTCGAGATAAACCACTTTTTCTTGCTTCCCCTTTTGAGTCAGATAATAGTATTTCCTCACTCTTTTTCCCACATACTCTTCTTCATACGATAACAATCCATCTTTACTCAACTTTTGTAAAGCCGGATAGAGGGAGCCATCCTTTAGTAAGATTTTCTCATCAGAAAGCTCTTTAACCCTCTGAAAAATCTCATAACCATACATGCGCCCATTTTCTGCCAACAAATTGAGAATAATGACCGAGAGGGTCCCTTTTAAAAGTTCTTTTGAATACATAGAACAAATATACATAGAATTACAATACCTCATAATTCTATGTATTATTTTTTTTGAAATTGTTCCCGCTACCTATGGTGATTTGACACCATTCACTCCTAACAGATACACCTCACTCCTCAAAAGCTACACTCCACTCCATAAGGCCGTGACACCTGTCCGGGAGGGCCGTTAAAACGATGAAAAAACCAAATGTTCATCTAAAAAATAAAACTATGAAACTCGTTAACTACTTATCAGGCAAAGGGATCTATTCCGTGCTTTTGTTATCCATGCTTCTGCTTGTTTTTACCGGATGTGGGGATGACGATGATGGAGGCAATCCCGAGCCTCAGTATATTGTGGATGTGGCCATTGCCAATGGTTACAACACACTCGCCGCAGCACTTACCGAAGCTAATCTGGTGGATGATCTGCAAGCTACAGGCCCTTTTACCGTATTTGCACCTACCGATGCTGCTTTTGCAGCCGCAGGTATTACAGCCGATAACGTCGGTGATGTTGAAAACCTCGAAGCCATATTGCTCTATCACGTTGTAAGCGGCGAGGTAATGTCATCCGACCTGACCACAGGCGATGTAGCCACACTCAACGGGGCCACAGTTGCCATAGATGCTTCAGCACTGACCGTAAATGGCGCCAATATCAGCGCTCCTTTTGATGTTGAAGCAAGCAATGGTGTTATTCATACCATTGATCAGGTGCTACTGCCACCACCACCTTCTATTGTACAAATTGCCCAGGCCAACTCAAACCTTAGCATATTGGTAGAGGCGCTTACCAAATTTCCAGATCTTGTCAATCTGCTGAATGGTGATGGCAGTTTTACCGTGTTTGCTCCTACCAACGCTGCTTTTGCCGATTTGCTTGGAGTGATCGGCCAGAATGAACTGGATGATATTCCCGAAGATGTATTGAAAAGAGTGCTTCAATACCATGTAATTGCAAGTGCAGCGCTTGCATCTTCTGACCTAAGCGACGGACAAATGGCTGCTACTGCATTAGGTAGTGACGATGAGGTAACCATCAGTATATCAGGAAGCGATGTGATGGTTAACAACGCCAACGTGACAACGGCAAACATTGAAGCAAACAATGGAATTATACATGTAATTGATGCAGTGCTTGTACCTTCCCTGGAGACAAGTATTGTCAATACGATAGTAGAACCTGCATATTTCAATAAAGACTTTAGCATACTTACCGCAGCCGTTGTGAAAGCAGAATTGTTAGAAACATTGATCGACGGAAGCGCTAATTACACCCTTTTTGCGCCAAACAATGAGGCTTTTGAGGCTGCAGGAATAACATCTCTGGATGGTCTGGACAAAGCTACTTTGACACCAATATTGACATACCATGTTTTAGGAACGGAAAATTTTGCTTCTGACCTGCCATCTACAGCAGGAGGTTTCGCTACTGCCATAGGTACATTAAACGGTGATTTTTATCTTACCAACAATTCAAATGGTGTATTCATTAATGGAAATTCACAGGTCGTTGTTGCTACGGAATCGGGAGAGGCGCTAGATTATAGCAATGGTGTAGTACATGTGATCAACCGGACCTTGCTACCTGAGGATAGCGATGACATTGTTGCTATCGCTCAGGCCGCAGGGTTTACAGACCTGGCCGCCGCACTTACCGAGGCCGGATTGGTGTCCGCTTTGCAAAGCCCTGAGGGACCTTTCACGGTATTTGCTCCAACAAATGATGCATTCCAGGCTCTTTATACCGCTTTGGATGTAAGTGGTCCTGCTGATGTGGATGATACTTTACTGGCGGATATCCTGCTTTATCATGTGTTGAGTGGTCGCGTATTTTCATCTGATCTCACAGACGGCCTGGTGGCAACTACACTTTCTGATGCCCAGGATCCGAGTGATACGAATATAACAATCAATGTAGGTGATGACGTATCCCTTACCGACTACGATCCGGATGTTGCCAACCCCACTGTTACAAGTACCGATGTGCTGGCTACAAATGGTGTAATACATGTTATTGATGCCGTGCTACTTCCTGTAGACACTGCTCTGTAAAAATGCTTATGAAAGGGGCGGCAGTATGCCGCTCTTTTCATAAATTAAACCCTCTTACTTTCATGTTGTGAACCGATGTTTGGAATTAAGTACCGTTACATTTTTATTTTATTGCTGGCAGCATACTCCTTCCTCAACATACTTTTTACGGAAGGGGATAAGCTGTTTGGCTTTGTGCTTAACCCTTTTCTCTTTTTCGGTATACTTCTATGTATAGTTTTTCTGATCTGGGAAGGCAACAGAGTGCTTTCTACATTTGCAATGAAATGGCAGTTCAGGAAATTCCATCCGCTTTTTGTTTTATTCGGCCTCAGCCTCATCAATGTGCTGTTTATTGCTTTTCTGGTTACGCTTGGCTTTGAGATATTTAAAGGTGCATCCATCAATGAAGTACTCACCTTCAAACTTGCATTGGGCTTTGCATTCAGGGTCAACCTGTTTTTGCATAGTATCAATGCCATTGTGTTTTTTGTAAATCAATACAAAAATGCTCAGCTGGAAACGGAAAGATTGAAGAAGCAGAATGCCGAAGCCCGGTTTGAAGCCCTTCGCAACCAGATCAACCCTCACTTTCTATTCAACAGTTTCAATGTGCTTTCCTCTCTGGTGCATAAAGATGCTGACACCTCCTCCAGGTTCATAGAGCAGCTAAGCAATGTATACAGGTACCTGCTTTATAATCAGGAAAATAAGGTAGTCAGGTTATGGGAAGAGCTTACTTTTATTGAATCTTACATTTTCCTGCTCAAAATGAGATTTAAGGAAAATCTAAACATTGTAAACACTATAGATGAGAAGCACAAGTCAAAATATATAGCACCTGCTACTATGCAGCTTCTCATAGAAAATGCCATTAAACACAACATAGTTTCGCGAGCCGAACCCCTGACGATCAAGCTTCGCAGCAATAATGATTATCTGATTGTGGAAAATAATGTCCAGCTAAAGCCTGTAAAAGAGCCTTCTACACAGCTTGGGCTAAAGAATATCAGAGAACGGTATGATTATTTGTGCGGAAAGGATGCCTTGATCGTCCAGTCAAATGGCAATTTTATAGTTAAGGTCCCTTTAATCGAAATCGAATGAACGTACTCATTGTAGAAGACGAAGAACTTGCTGCTGAGCGCCTCGAAGAGTTGGTAAAACAATACAATCCTGATATTTATGTCCTGGAGAGGATAGATACGGTAAAGGATACAATAAAATTCATTCAGGAGCGTGAACATGAAACTGACCTTATTCTTTTGGACATTCAGCTCGCCGATGGCAAAAGTTTCGAAATTTTTGACAGGGTACGATTTTATACCCCGGTGATCTTTACTACGGCATATGATGAGTTTACTTTAAATGCTTTTAAACTAAATAGCATTGACTACCTGCTCAAGCCTATCAAATATGAAGCGCTCAAGACTGCGTTGGAAAAATTCGAACGGCTCAAGGAAAATCAGCGTGTACCCATTATTGACAAGAAGCTGATCAGCACCATTCTCCGCGAAAGTGGCAAGACCTACAAAAAGCGCTTTCTTGTAAAATTTGGTAAGCGCATGCAGTTTAAAAATGCCGAAGAGATTGCTTACCTGTACGCGGAAGATAAGATCTGCCATATTGTTGAAAAAGTAACCTGCAAGCAATACATCATAGACCACACCCTGGAAGAGCTGGATGACGGGTTGCTTGATCCCCAGTCCTTTTTCCGGATCAACCGGCAATTTATTATTAACATTGATGCCATTCGTGAAGTAAAGAGCTATTACAATAACCGCCTGGAGGTTATCCTGAAAATTCCTTGTGAGGAAAAGCTTATTGTGAGTAGAAAAAAAGTGAAAGATTTTAAAAACTGGCTCAACACTTAAACATTTTCATGACAAAGCTGTTTCGTAGGTTTAGTAAACAAAACCTACTTAATCAACATGTTACGAAGCGCATTTCTAATCTTACTGCTCTCACTACTGACCTTAACCACATACGGACAGGAACGTTACCCTGGCCTGGACACACTAAAGCAGGAGGTACTGGCCCTGCAGGCAGATGTTGACAACATACACCTGAATCTGGAAAAATCTAAGTCAAAATTCCAGAGAGGTATATTGGTAGCTACCCTGGGATATACTGTAACCATTGCAGGAGGCCTTATGCTTGGCAGGGAAAATGATGAATTGGGTCAGGGTCTTCTGATAGCCGGTGGTGTTACTGGAGTTGTAGGCACTTACATGCTGGTAGATGCCTTCAAATTTCTTGGCAGGACACGGCGTCGGCCTTAGCTGAGGTGTGTAAGCAGCATCCCCGTTTTTCGCCTTTGCCCGCTCAAATAATATCGTGTAAATAAGCAACCGCCAGCTACGTTAAGCGTAAGCAATAATATTTTAAACGGGCAAAAGTGACAAAGATCCTGAACCTTTATAAGCAGGCTTACGGCGGGTTATCCGAACCAGCCTGGATGCTGGCCGTAGTGATGCTCATCAACAGGGCAGGCTCTATGGTGTTGCCATTCCTGAGTATTTACCTCACGCAATCCCTTAAATTCGAGATCAGGGAAACTGGTATTGTGCTGGCTTCATACGGGTTAGGAGCAATGGCCGGCTCATTATTAGGAGGCTGGCTGTCAGACAGGATCGGCAATTTCCTTGTACAGTTCCTTAGCCTGGTTTTAGGAGGTATATTCTTTCTGTTTCTTCCTCTCATCACCGAGTTTGAGTGGCTTACAGTAGCTGTATTTCTGGTAAGCATGACGGTAGAGTCACTTAGGCCGGCAAATACGGCATCCATTGCTTCTTATTCCAAACCGGAGAACCTAACGCGTTCATACTCGCTCAACAGGATGGCCATCAACCTTGGCTTTTCTATTGGCCCTGCCCTTGGAGGTATCCTGGCTTCTCATTCTTACGAGCTTCTTTTTTATGCAGACGGCCTCACCTGTATTTCGGCCGGAATATTTTTCTTTGTCTATTTCAGAAACAAAACTCCGAGAAAGGTAAAAGAAGTACCTCATGCAAGCAAGGCACTGAAGGATAAATCACCCTATCTTGACTATTCATTTTTACTCTTTGTATTGCTTGTGGCCGGTTATGCGATGGTATTTTTCCAGCTCTTCAATACTATTCCTATATTCTACCGGGAATCCCACCATTTATCAGAAGGCACCATAGGGATTCTGCTCGGGCTGAATGGGCTTATCGTGTTCCTTTTCGAAATGATCCTCGTGCATCATTTTGAAAAGAGGGTAACCATTAGGAAAATGATTGTAATCGGAACATTCCTTTGTGGTGTGTCTTACGCCGTGCTGAATGTCGCTGGTAGCATTTCCCTGCTCATTGCGGCCGTTATCCTGTTAAGCTTTGCTGAGATCATGGCCATGCCTTTCATGGTTACCCATGTAATCAACAAAGCAGGCAAAGGTAACCAGGGAAGTTACATTGGGCTATATTCGCTAGCCTGGGCCTCTGCATTTACGCTTGCCCCATTTTTGGGTACGCGTGTAGTTGCCGGAGCCGGTTTTGACATACTCTGGTGGAGCTGTACCGGTATGAGCATTTTGCTAAGCCTGTTGTTTTATTTCAGTTTGAGGAAGAAGGTTAAACGAGCTCAAAGCTAATCTATTATACCACTTCAACACCTTTCCAAAAAGCTATTCTACCTTCAATGGCCTTGGCTGCTTCCTTTGTCTCCGGGTAATACCAGGCTGCATCCTTATTTGTATCATTATTGACCTCCAGCGTATAATATGATGCCGTTCCTTTCCAGGGACAAACCGTATTGGTTTCTGATTTCTTCAAAAATTCCTTTTTCACCGCTTCTGCAGGAAAATAGTGATTTCCCTCGATCACTATAGTGTCATCACTCTCTGCAATAGTTTCACCGTTCCAAATAGCCTTCATAGATTTTCATTTGATGGATTGTAAATATAGTGAGTTAACAAAAAAATCTATTGTCTGTTTACCGACACCTGTATACCTTTATGGGTTAACCTTAAAATAAGATGTTAAAGATTGGCTTTGTTGTAAATGGTAAGAAAGGGAGGCAAAAACGTCTCCAACAGGAATTTAAAAAGCTGAGCCATACAAGTCAGCATCTGGATATAGTAATAAAGGAGACCTCGGCCATAGGAGATGCCACAGTCATTGCCATGACCCTGGCTGATTCCGGCTGTACTCACATAATAGCAGTGGGTGGGGATGGTACTTTAAATGAAACCGTCAATGGTGTAAAAAAATCGACCAAACCTCATTGCAACGTGGGCATGTTGACTTACGGCACAGCCAATGACTTCGCAAGAACCATTCAGGCACCGAAGTCACTCAAAAAACTGTTGCAGTTGATAGAAAAGGGAAGCTCCAAAAAGCTCGATCTGGGGCTGATCGAACAGAAAGTAGGTGACCTGATATATACACGGTATTTTATCAATATTGCAGATCTTGGCATTGGTGCAGAAGTTGTTAAAAGGGTAAACAGTTCATCAAAAATTCTAGGGTCTGAGATTACTTTCTTTGCAGCCATAGTCAGAACTTTCTTTAGCTACAGCAATCAGCCTGTATTATGTGAAGCTGATAACTGGGTGTGGGAGGGCAAGATCAATTCACTGGTAATTGCCAATGGCAGATATTTTGGCAGTGGCCTGTGCATAGCGCCTGAAGCTGACCCTTGCGACGGTAAATTTTCTATCATGTTATCAGGAGATATAGGTTTGTCCGATTACCTGAAAAATGTAGCAAAAATCAGAAAGGGAAAAGTACTGGATCACCCGAAGGTAGAATATAAGATAGCGAGAAAACTAAAAATTACGTCCCCGTCATTAGGTTGCTTTATTGAGGCTGATGGGGAATTTATAGGTGGGGTGCCTGTAATAGTGACCGTTGTGGATAGAGGTATAAATTTTATTTGTTGAAAAAATGCTCCGGTGTTCACCGGAGCATTTTTATTATTTATTACTTCTTCACTACGAGTGTTCCGGCCAACATATCATGCAGGGCCTGTTTCTTTTCTGTGAACCCTGCCATTATATAGCCTATTGCTAATATTAAACTGGAAATTATTTTACCAAAATATCTTCCTGTTGCCTGACCAAACCCAATCCTGTTGCCCTCCATATCTGTTACAACAAGACCAAGGGCCATCTTGCCTATGGTGGCCTGCTTACTACTTGATTCCATCAAGGCAAAGTAAAGCCAATAAAGTACAAGGCTGATAAGCTGGATAACGATAATCGAACCAGAGAAGATACTAGCCATTCCCACCATCTCTTCCTCTGTCATAGTGCCGGATGAGAATGAATTAAAAGTCCCCAAGCCGAATAATCCTAAAAGCGGGGAAATAATGATCCAGTATGCAATAGACAGAATAATTGCATCAAGGATATAGGCGACAAACCTAAGCCAAAATCCTGCGTATTCAACCGGACGCTGTTCGGTTACTGGTGAATCTAGTGTTGCTTCCATAATTGTTTTAGTAAGTTTTGATTGGCAAACAATCTATAAATTATTATTGAAGATTCAAAAATATTCTAAGATTTGGAGAGTACAAGTGTTGCCATGGAACGTTGACCTTCTACCAATACTGTTTTTATAGGCTCCACTTTTTCAAAGCCTGAACTGTTTACAAGCCTGTCGATATCTTCCGGGGTAAGTAAATAGCTGAATGAATCATCATCCGTTTTTTCCAGGCCAATAGTAGAGGCCATCCTGATGAAAAGGATACCTTGCTGGTTGAGCACCCGCTTTAGTTCCTCTATCATTTCATAAAACGCATCACGATCCTGCGCAAAATGCAGAACAGCACTACAAATTATGGTGTCAAAAAAATAGTCTTTCCAGGGTAGCATTTCTAATTTACCATCCAAAAAATGGTCTTTAGGAATTGTTTTATGCATCATGTGCAGCATTTTGATGGCCAGAGGGTTGCTATCTATCCCATAGACATCATAGCCGTTGTTAAGGAAGTACAGCATATTCCTGCCCTCTCCGCATCCTGCATCCAAAACCCGCTTTTTCCCATCAAACCGGCCCTTTAGAATCTGGTCAAGTAAATAAATGTCAATATTGCCAACTGCCTTATTAAGCTCCGAGTAATGCATGCTTTAATGATTTATCAAATTCCTGCCGCCCACAGTCTATGAGTTCCTTGCTTTTATAAAATTCAAAGGTACTACAAGTCTCCCTTGATATCCGAACAACAATATCGGGACGACTGTGTTCAATAATATATTCTGAAATTCTGTCTTGCATAAGGTCCACAGACTTTGCCACCAATTCAAAATAGCTAAGCCTTTTGACCTTGTTATTGTTTTTAGGAAAGATGCTGTTCCATTTTTCAATCAGTGGTGCAAAACGTCCCTTGTCATCCATATTCTCCTGAGTATCAGGTTTCATGCAAGGTACAGCTGCATTAGCGTCAGACACCACAACAATGTCATTCTCCGACCGCTTCACATGTGCTATGGGTATAGGGTTGAGTACCCCCCCATCAACCAGCTCCACTCCGTCAATAACACTGGGCTTGAGTACCGACGGAATGGCCGCAGAAGCCCGCAATGCTGTGAAAAGGCTTCCGGAATTAAAAACTACTTCCTTTTTATTAACAATATCAGTTGCAACAGCAGAAAAGTCTATGTCGAGATCTTCAATATTACAATCATCGATGAACGATTTCATTTGGTTAAAGACGCGCTCACCACGTACAAAACCCTGCGTGCTCAGGGTGAAATCCATCAACTTAAAAACGTCGATCTTATCCAGGTTACAAACCCACTCTTTGAACTCAGGTAGTTTCCCGGCCGCATAAACGCCTCCTATTACGGCACCCATCGAGCTGCCTGATATCGACTTGATTTCATAGCCTGCCTCAAGTACCGCTTCTATAACACCAATATGCGCTACACCACGGGCTCCTCCACTTGATAATACAAGTGCTGCTGTTTTTTTCATAGTACTGCATTTTTCAATGTACCAAAATACACCAAACAATTACGTAATTTTCAAATATCCGGGTACTACCGCAAGTCAAAATCAATATATTTAATACCTTGGCATATATGGATAAAAAAATACTTACCTATTTCAAGAGGCTGGAAAAGTCAAAGCACAACCTGCTCGCACTGGTTGATGACGTGCCCCATGAGAAACTCAACACCAAACCTGCTGAAGGAAGATGGTCTATTGCGCAGGTGTTGTACCATATGAAAGAGGCCGAAAAACTGCCATTGGCCTATATGAAGAAAAAGACGCTTGATCCCAACGCTTTGTATCCATCCACGCTGAAGCAACAGTTTAGAAGCTATTTGTTACAAATCTCTCTTTTCCTCCCGCTAAAATTTGAAGCCCCGAGAGTGGTAAAAGACGGAATCCCTGAAGAAATACACCTTAAAGAATTGAAAAAGGACTGGGAGATTGTAAGAAAGGACATGCAGGCATTTCTTGAGAACCTGGCCCCGGCACTGTATAGCAAAAAAATTTTTAAACACCCCAGGATAGGTATGATCAACATTAAACAGACCATGGATTTTTTCCAATCCCATTTCGACCATCACGTGCCACAGGTGAAGGGGCTTTTGGCAAAATCAAAATAAGCACTGGCAGCAACCATTAATTTGATCAAAAATTGAAAATAAGATACATTGATTGATCTTATTTTCGGTTTTTATGTCAAATAAGAAAAAATACACTTTTCCATATTCTTAAAATAAGACATCCAGACTGAATGAAATGATAGTGTTCAAATAATAAATTTTGGATGGCTCATTTTGCTTCCTGGCAGAAGTTGCCAGTGGCGAATGATGTGACAAGTCTCACACCTTACCTCCAATTACACCGTCTAATAACCTCTATTCAAAATAAATATGCTTTATTGACTGACTTTATATAGCTTTAATAGCGAAATATTATTTATATGAAAAAAATACTGGCTTTAATAGGCATTCTGTCAATCTGCTCCACAGGTTATACACAAAGCCTGCAATCTCCCGATGAGTTTTTGGGCTATGAATTAGGTGCACGGTTCACTCGTCATCATAAAGTGGTCGAATACTTCCGGCACGTTGCAGAATCATCAACTAAAGTAAAGCTACAGCAGTACGGAGAGACTTACGAGCACCGCCCTCTGATCATGGCTGTAGTCGCTTCAGAAGAGAACATGGCGAGGCTTGACGAAATTAAGCAAAACAACCTTAAACGATCGGGGCTCATAGATGGGTCTTCGTCCGGTGATAAAACAGCCATCGTATGGTTGAGCTATAATATTCATGGCAATGAGGCTTCTTCCATAGAAGCTGCGATGAAAACCATTCATGCACTTGTAACCGAGGAGCGTGCCAAAGCATGGCTGGAAAACACGGTTGTGATTATCGATCCGTGTGTAAACCCTGATGGCAGGGATCGTTATGCCAACTTTTACAATCAATATGGTGATAAGTATTTCAATCCCAATGGTGATGCTATTGAGCATCACGAGCCTTGGCCAGGAGGGAGACCTAACCACTACTTGTTTGACTTAAACAGGGACTGGGCATGGCAAACGCAGGTGGAGTCGGCAAGCAGGGCAGAGGTCTATCACCAGTGGATGCCTCATGTGCATGTAGATTTTCACGAGCAATATGTAAACAACCCTTATTACTTTGCCCCGGCGGCAGAGCCTTTTCATGAAGTGATCACTCCATGGCAAAGGGAATTCCAGACCATTATCGGAAAAAACCACGCTAAGTACTTTGATGCCAACAACTGGCTGTATTTTACCAAGCAGCATTTTGACCTGCTTTATCCCAGCTATGGAGACACTTACCCTACCTACAATGGTGCTATAGGCATGACTTACGAGCAGGCAGGCCATGGCTATGCAGGTTTGGGCATCATAACAGAATATGGAGATACACTAACACTGAAAGACCGGTTGCTGCACCATTTCACAACCGGAATATCTACCGTGGAGATCACTTCTATGCACGCCGACAAGGTAGTCAATGAGTTTGAAAAATACTTTGAGCAGAACGAAAAGAACCCAAGCTCAAAATACAAGGCCTATGTGATCAAAGCTGATAACAACATCGATAAGATCAAAGCATTAACCGGGTTCCTGGATAAGCAACACATCACTTATGGCACGACCAATCAGCGAAGAGCTTTGAATGGCTTTAGCTACAGAAGCAATCAAATGACCTCTGTAAGTATGGGTGGCCAGGATCTGGTAATCAGTGCTTACCAGCCCAAGTCACGTCTATTGACTGCCCTGTTTGAACCTGTTGTTAAACTTTCAGATACACTTACCTATGACATCACTGCGTGGTCCCTTCCCTATGCGTATGGCCTGGATGCGTATGCGTTAACTGACAAGGTAGATATTGCAGGGAAATACGAGGTGCAAAAGCCGCAGACAGGTAAAAGCACTGACCATGTCTATGCTTATATTCTCAATTATAAAAGTCTGCAAGACGCAAAATTTTTAGCAGCCCTACTCCAGAAGGGCATAAATGCCAGGGTAACGCACAAACCTCTGCAAATAGAAGGTGAAAATTTCTCCAGAGGTTCCATAGTAATTACCCGAAGAACCAATGAGAGCTTTGGCGGCAGCTTTGACCAGATCATTGGTGAACTTGCCAATAAGTACGACAGGAATATAGTTGCCGTATCTACTGGTTTTGCTCAAAACGGAGTTGATCTGGGTTCCGGAGATGTAGCCAGGGTAAATATGCCTAAAGTAGCGGTTTTGGCCGGGGAGCAAACCTCATCATTAAATTTCGGAGAGATCTGGCACTTCTTTGAAAGACAACTGGAGTATCCGGTCACCAATATCGGCACAACATATTTTGATAATGTGGATCTTTCAGACTACGATGTATTGATCGTTCCCAATGGATATTACAGTCTGTTTAGCGAAACTACTCTGGCAAAAGTAAACACCTGGATAAGGGGAGGTGGCAAAGTAATCGCTATAGGCAATGCTCTTAATTCCTTCAAGGACAAAAATGGTTTTGGGCTTAAAGAATACGCCTCTGATAAGGAGAAAAAGGAAGATGAGCATAAGCCAACCCTCGAGGAGCAATTGCGCAACTATGCAGACCAGGAGCGTGACCAACTCAGCAATTCCATTTTCGGGGCTATTTTCAAAATTGACCTTGACAACACTCACCCACTGGCCTATGGCTATGATAAGGCCTATTTCACATTAAAATCTGGTAGCCAGAATCTGGCTTTCTTAAGTGAAGGTGGTAATGTAGGTGTTATTAAGGGAGAAGCAGAACCAATAAGTGGGTTTGCCGGTTACCGGGCGACTAAAAAACTCCAAAACAGCCTGGTGTTTGGTGTAGAAAATATTGGCAGCGGCCAAATCGTTTATATGGTAGACAACCCTCTGTTCCGAGGTTTCTGGGAAAACGGAAAGCTTCTGTTTGCCAATGCCGTTTTTATGGTAGGAAACTAACAATAATAAATCCCGGCTCAACTAAGAGCCGGGGTTTATTACTGTATCAAGGTAATCTACTATATCACCAATGGTTTTTATTCCGGCCATATCTTCATCTTTAATCCGGATATTAAACCTTACTTCCAACCGGAAAACAAGATCCGCCAGATCAAGTGAATCCAAACCTAAATCCTTAAGCAAGTCGCAATCCATGGAGATTTCCGACTCCATGATACCTACGTCCTTTGTTAGAATGTCCCTTACCTCACTAAGTATCCTGACTTTGTGCTCAATTAATGTTTCCATACTCTTTCTTCAATCTGCTAATTAACTCATCATACACCCCCATTTTTTCTGAATTCACTATGCCGCGGGTGTTATTAAAAATAATGTCTCTTCCCATACCTGCTATTTCATCCTGGCTTCCATGGTTGATCAGGTCCAGACGACCGAACAGAATTTCTTCCAGACAGTAGAGCTGGAGCTTCACATACCTTTCAATATTTACCCCCTCTGCTATCCAGCCCTTTTCGTTGCAATCCTTGACAAACGTTATCATCGAATCAGCCAGGTCATGTCTGAAACTGTCATAATCAGAGACTGACTCTGGAAAATACTTCCTGACCTCATAAATAAATGAGGAACTCAACTTTCGAATATGCTGAAAGAAGCGGTGCTGAACTTTGACTAGCGCAACCAAAGGACAACCTTCCTTCGGTGCAACTTCGTCAATCTCCAGCCTGGCATTCAGGAGAAAACGACCTGTCATGGCCTTTATCAATTGCTCCTTATTCAGGTAAAGCTCATAAAAGTGCTTCCTTGAAATCGGAGTCGCAGCAACAATATCATCAATAGTTACTCGCTTTGGCCCATATTTCAGGAAAAGCTCAAATGCAACTTTTTCAATAACCGCCTTCATCATAAAAATTCCTTCCAACTGAAAGGCACTGAAGGGGCATTTCCCCCACCAGTGCCACTATAAACTACAAATCAACCTGTTTCCATCCTCCGCCAAGTGCCTGATAAAGATCAACTATGGCGGTAAGCTTTCTATATTTTGTATCTATCAGGTTCAACTCTGCTGATAGTTCATTATCCTTTGCCGTCAATACTTCAAGGTAGCTGGCATAGCCATTGATCAACAGTTCTTCCGAGAACGCTACAGCATCGCTTAGGGCATCACGCTGCCTGAGCCTCAAGTCATACTTTTCATCTTCTGCCGTAATGGTAACCATGGCATTGCTCACTTCCTGGCCCGCATTTAAAAGCGACTTCCTGAAATTCAGCAATGCCTGCTCCTGCTCGGCTTTGGATATCTTGTACTGTGCTTTAATCTTGCCCTGGTTAAAAACAGGTTGCGTTAAACCCCCAACTATGGTTGCAAACAATGACCCTGTATCAAACCAGTTATCAAACTCAATACTTTGAAAACCACCGGTTGCCGAGAGCGTCAGTGAAGGGTAGAACTGGGTACGGGCTACATTTGTCAACTCAAATGCCTGCATTAACCCAAACTCTGCTTCGATTATATCCGGCCTGTTCCTGACAAGCTGTGCAGGCAGCCCTATATTCATATCTACCTCCAGCTCCTGGCTTTCAAGTACACCACGATCAATAGGTTGAGGCGCTATGCCCAACAGCATACACAAAGCATTCTCAACGATCTGCACCTGCTTTTTAAGGTCAGCCTCAAGAATTTGAGCACCATAAAGCTGGGCTTCCGTCTGCTTTACCGAAACGGCTGTCTGCTGCCCTGATTCTTTCAGGCTCTTCATCGTCTCAAGGCTGGAAGTCCTGTTTTCAACCGTCTCCTCGGCTATTTTAAGCTGGGCATCCAGTGCAAGTAACTGGTAATATGTAGCAGCAACAGAGGCAATTAACTTCGTCTGTACTACCCTGTATGCTGCCTCACTCTGCATATAAGCAGCATAATAAGCCCTTTTATTGCTCCTGATCTTACCCCAGATATCTGCCTCCCAGGAAAGGTCGGCAGCCAGTTGATATTGATCTATGCTTCCGTTAAAGAAAGATCCAAACTGGCTATTCTCAGCAAGCTCCTGGTGTGTAACACTCGCACCAACACCCACTGAAGGCAAAAACTCAAGCTTCTTTTGCTTAAAATAGGCCTGTGCAGCTACTATTCGCTGCGCAGCTATGCCCATATCCTCATTATTGGTCAGTGCATCACTTATGAGTTTCTTAAGCTGATCATCAGGGAACAAATTCTCCCAGGGTATATCCGCCAGGGTGGTAGAGTCTGATGTTGTAAAATTTTTATACAAATCCGCAGTCTCTATCTCAGGACGATCATATTTCTTGGTTGCCAGGCAGGATGATAAAACAACTGTTAATATCACCCCGGACAATCCCGTATATATATTTCTTATTTGCATTTTGTTTTCTTTTTTAGAATTATTCTGCCAATGCTTCTACTGTCTGCTTTTGATGGCCATTGCTTTTATATGCTTCGGCGTCATCTTCCTGAGCCATTCTACCGCTGATCTTTTCCTGTAAGCCCTGGAATATCACGAACAGTACAGGAATTACAAACACGCCGAATATGGTGCCGATAAGCATACCGCCTACAGCTCCCATACCAATGGACTGGTTACCCACGGCACCTACTCCGGTAGAGAGTGCCAGTGGCATTAGACCTAGAATAAAGGCAAATGAGGTCATAAGGATTGGCCTCAACCTGGCTCTGGCACCATCTATAGCAGAAGCAGCCAGACTCATTCCCGCTCTTCTTCGCTGTATGGCATACTCTACAATAAGGATAGCATTCTTCGCCAGCAAACCAATCAACATGATAAGGGCCACCTGGAAGTAAATGTTATTATCAAGACCAGCCAGGTTAACAAACGCTATGGCTCCGGCCACTCCCACGGGCAGTGAAGCAATAACCGAAAGGGGCAATATATAACTCTCATACTGCGCACTTAGCAGGAAGTAAACAAAAACAAGGCTCAGCAAAAAGATGAGTATGGCTTGGTCTCCTGTTTTCACTTCTTCACGTGTAATACCTGAAAATTCAAAAGTATAGTCATTAGGCAGCGTTTGGGCGGCCACTTCCCTGATGGCATTTACTGCATCACCCGAGCTGTAACCAGGGTTGGCCTTACCGTTGATGGTTACAGCATTTAACATATTAAACCTGCTCACCACCTCCGGTCCATAAACCCGCTCCATGTTCACAAACTCACTGATGGCGACCAACTCTCCCTGGACATTGGTCACATATACACCGTCCAGAGATTCGGGTGTGGCCCGGTCTTCCGGCCTGGCCTGGATCATTACCCGATATTGCTTTCCGAAACGGTTAAAGTCAGTAGTATACAAACCACCATAATAGCCCTGAAGGGTGTTAATGATCTCATTTACAGAAAGACCGGCCTCCTTGGTCTTCTCCACATTGATGTCCATTTTATACTGCGGGAAATTAGGATTGAAGGATGAAAGTGCATATTGCACCTCCGGCCTTGCATTTAATGCTCCCAAAAATTGACCCATAGTACCTGCCAGCTCATGCCAGTTAGCTGTTCCCTTGTTTTGCAACCTCATCTCAAACCCATCAGCGTTACCAAAACCCTGCACACTCGGTGGAGTAAAGAAAAGTACCCTGGCGTCTTTAAAGTGGGCTGTCTTGGCAAAAAGCTGGCCCACTATCGCCTGCACGGATTCTCCATCTCCCTTTCTTTCGTCCCAATCTTTAAGACTGACTACTGAGAAAGCATAGGAACCACCATTTACACGGTTCAGCAAACTAAAGCCTACAATATTCATTCTTGCATCCAATATATCCATAGATGCATATATTGAATCCAGCTCTCTCACCACTTCCTCTGTTCGCTCCAGTGTAGTACCTGCCGGCATGGTAACGTCAGCAAAGATTATCCCACGATCTTCATTAGGAATGAAACCTGAAGGAGTAGTCCTGAAAAGTACAACAGCTATAGCCACGAATACCACTAACCCAACGATGGCGACGGCTTTTCTCCTTACAAGGAACCTTAATGAGTGGATGTATTTATCGGTAACGGTGTTAAATGCTGTATTGAAAGCACCAAACAATCTGGCTTTCACACCTTTTTTATGGGTTTCAGAAGGGTTGTGAGGTTTTAGGAGCAAAGCACAGAGTGCAGGGCTCAGTGTAAGGGCATTTACCGCTGAAATCACAATGGCAATAGCCAGTGTAAGCGCAAACTGCTGATAAAAGACACCGGCAGGGCCTGTCAAAAATGACACCGGAATAAACACCGCTGACATAACCAGTGTAATCGAAATAACCGCGCCTGTAATTTCGCTCATGGCCGACAGGGTGGCTTTTTTAGCAGATTTCGCCCCTTCATCTAACTTGGCATGTACGGCCTCCACCACTACAATGGCATCATCCACTACGATACCGATCGCCAGAATTATGGCAAATAAAGTAAGCATGTTGATAGAGAAACCAAATAGCTGTAGGAAGAAGAAGGTACCTATAATAGCTACCGGTACTGCTATGGCCGGAATTAATGTCGACCTGAAATCCTGCAAGAAAATGAACACCACTATGAATACCAGGATAAAGGCCTCAACCAGTGTTTGGATAACATGGTCGATAGAGGCATCCAGAAAGTCCTTGGTATTATAAGGGATTACATAGTCCAGCCCTTCAGGGAAGGTCGTCCTGTTCTCTGACAGTACTGACTCTATCTGCTTGATGATCTCCTGGGCGTTCGATCCTGAAGTCTGGAATATACCCACGGCCACACCTTGGTTACCCATGGCTATGTTCTTTGTACCGTAGTTGAAAGCTCCCAATTCTATGTCAGCTACTGAATATCGGAGGGCATAAGATTATAAGCCGCCATTTTCTCCGGTTTGATCCAGATCCTCATGGAGTAGTCTTTAGATCCAAATACTGTAACCTGACCTACACCTTTGATCCTTTGCAACTGGGGCACCAGGTTGATCCTGGCATAGTTTTCCACGAAGGTCTCGTCATAGTTGTCATTATCCGAAAACAATGAGAAAAACATCAGAGCACTATTCTGGCTTTTTTGGGTTGTAACACCTGTTTGCAAAACTGCCTGAGGCAATTTACTATTGGCTTTGGCTACCCGGTTTTGTACGTTCACCGCTGCGATATCCGGATCTGTACCCAATTCAAAATAAACACTGATATTGGCGGCGCCATCATTACTGGCGGTAGAGGTCATATAAGTCATCCCTTCCACACCATTAATTTCCTCCTCAAGGGGAATTACCACACTGTTTAGTACGGTTTCTGCGTTAGCACCAGTATACACCGCCTGCACCTGTACAGTAGGCGGAGCTATTTCCGGGTACTGCTCGATCGGCAGGGATGTTAAACCCAGGATCCCTATTATAGTAATGAGAATAGAGATCACTGTAGAAAGTACGGGACGTTCTATAAATTTCTTTAACATGATATCGTTTTGTTAATGTATATGATGCAGCCCTACTCTGCTGGGGCTGCTGATGCAGTTGAAGTTGAAGAACCTCCGGCTACGTTGCCTCCCTCAGGTGTTATCTTCATGCCATCTTTAAGCTTGTTTGCTCCGGCAGTAACTATCCTGTCTCCTTCATTCAGACCTGACTTAATTATAAAATCTTTTTCAATGCTTGTGACTACTTCCACAGGTATAGGCTTAACAGTATTGTCTTCACCTACCACATAGACCAGCTTCTTGTTTTGCATTTCAAAGGTTGCATTCTGAGGAACTCTGAATACATCCTTATGCACAACAGGGAATTTAATTTCTCCACTGCTTCCACTTCTAAGCAAAAAGTCCGGATTAGGGAAGGTTGCCTGAAGTTGAGTACTGCCGGTGCGGGTATTTACCAGACCATTAATTGTTTTGATTTCACCTTTATGCTCATATTCAGATCCATCTATCAGCACAAGCGCCACTTCGGGTAGCTCATCTACCAGACTTTTGGTTTTGTCTGACTTAAACTGTCTGTTGATAGCCAGCAATTGCTTTTCATTGAGTGAAAAATAGGCTCTTACCTTGCTAATATCTGCCACAGTGGTTAGTGGCTGGGCCTCATTACGACCTACCAGGGCACCAACTTTATAAGGAATACTTCCCAAAACCCCTGATACCGGACTTTTTAGGTAAGCATAACCCAGGTTTTCTTTACTATTATTATAATTGGCTGTTGCCTGGTGTAGTGCTGCATTGGCTGCAGATAAATTGCTTTCTGCTGTTGCCAATTGCTTTTGGCTTACGATATTCTTTTCAACCAATGGTTTTAGTTTATCAACTTCCAGTTTGGCAGCTTCCACATTGGCCGCCGCCGCTGCAATAGTAGCTTTCGCCGCACTGGCCTGCTGCTCCAGTTGATCTGCATTGATCTTAAAAAGTAGTTGCCCTTCTTTAACCCAATCACCTTCCTCCACGTATATTTCCTCTATAAACCCATCGATCTTTGGCCTGATCTCAACGTTTTGTTCACCCTCTATACTCGCTGCATAGTTTGTATAAGAAGTAACGTTCTGTTTTGAAACAGTATTTACAGGAAATGGTGGCGGTCCTGCCGGGCCCTGAGCCTGTTGCTCTTGTTTTCCACATGCCGCAAATACTACCGACAAAATAATGGCTCCGTAAATAAATTTTCTTTTCATTGTTTGCGTTTAATTTTTTTACTTTTTAACTTCCTGCTATTACTAGTTAGTTCTGTACTTAAAGAACTAATACGAGAAAAAAATTATTTGGTTTTACTTTCCCACTCTTTATAAAGCTTCGGAAGCTCTTTTCCCATATACTCTAAAAAATTCACAAAGTCTTTTATGGCCCTATTAAATTCTTTGGTTTCTTTAGTTCGATGTTTAAGGATCTCTTCAAACATTTTAGACCAGCTGCACTTTTTACAGAAGCTATCCATAATGTGATCTCTCCAAAGTTCAATTTTAGATTTAAAATAACGCTTTCTATCACCAGGTTTGGTGATATACTCGACTCTATCCAACTTAATAGCTATATTCAGCGCGTTGCTGGTCGCGCTTTTGCTTAAATTCAGCGTTTCCCTGATCTCATCAAAAGTAAGCTCTACTTTGTCACTGACCAACAAAAGCCCCAAAACCCTGGCCACAACGGGGGAAAGGCCTTCAGATTCATGCATCAAACCGATCTTCTCTACCAACTGTTTCTGTTCATTATTCAGCATAATATACTCTTTATGGTTTATGCAAAAGTAATAAGTTTTTTTAGTTCTGCAAAAAGAGAACTAAAATATTTACCTTAATTTATCTTCAAAAGATTATTGATAGCTTGAAAAAGGGATTGGTAAGGCAATATAAACAAGAGGAATGAAAATCTCATTCCTCTTAATAAATTTAAATTATGATATCAGGGCTGCGTCATAATCGGGTTCATCCACTATTTCGCTTACCAGTTCCGAATGTACTACAGTTCCATTTTCATCAATAACAACAACAGCCCTGGCATTGAGCCCGGCAAGCGGACCATCCTCAAGCTGCACCCCGTATCTTCTGGCAAAGTCTGTATTTCTAAAGTCGGAAAGCGACATTACATTTTCTATACCTTCAGCTCCGCAAAACCGTTTATGAGCAAAAGGCAAATCCTTTGAAATACACAATACTACAGCATTATCCAAAGAGGCAGCCTTCTCATTAAACTTCCTCACTGACGTTGCACATGTAGAAGTGTCAATACTTGGGAAGATGTTCAGTATTATTTTGCGTCCTTTAAGTTCTGACAGTGTGACTTCCGACAGATCTGTGTTTGTAAGTTTAAAATCAGGAGCTGTAGTCCCCTTCTCCGGCAATTCGCCATTGGTATTTACCGGATTACCTTTAAGTGTTACTCTGGCCATTAGTTTTTAGTTTGGTTTTGTTCTGTCCAATTTAACATTGCATCTATTGTATTTGTTGCCACAAAATGATAGTTAGGCCTTGCTTTTTCATAAATAGTCATAGCTCGTTTTTTGCCCACTTCAGTTTTTATTAATTCACCATAGAGTGGCGTCAAAAACTTTCTTCGTCCCGTGTTCACAAGGAAATGTTCCAATTTGAAATAAGCAGGTTCATAGTTATGCTTAATAGCCTGTAACAACCATGCCATCAGCACTTCAGAGTTGCCGGTTTGTGTAAAGCCAAACGTCTTATCCAACTCCGCCAAGCGATCATTATTAAGCTCAACAGGTAAGGCCCTTACAAAGTGTAGCCATTCATGGGAAGACCACTGGGCAGTATCCAATCGGCTGGCAGGAGTTCCGGCCACAAACTTTTCGACCTGCTTATCTACATTGGCAAACCTTTCTGACTGAGGTGCTGGAGCATCCTCAGGAAGACCAGGCTGATAGATCCACTCTTCTATTTTTACTTTGCCTATGTTTACCCGCTCTTTATCCAGCAGATTTGTCTGTAATTGCTCTATGAACTGTTCAGTAGTCATTACCTTGAATGCATTTTTACTGAAATAATCTTTTAAAAATGCATCAAACTTTTCCCTGCCTACCTGTTCCTCCAGGTATCTTAAAAACAAATAACCTTTATTGTAGGCAATGGAAGTAACTCCTTCATCAGGATTTCTACCTTCCAGTTCAAGTTTCAGACGGGTATCCTGTTCATTATTGTCATTAGTTATGTCCTCTATTTCTGCCTTTAGATCCTGGGCGGCTAGAGACGCGAGCATTTCCGAGTAATCACGACCGTAAAGCTTTTCCATGATACGTTGCTCAAAGTAAACCGTGAAACCCTCATTGAGCCAGAAGTCGTTCCAGGTGGCATTGGTCACCAGGTTTCCTGACCAGGAGTGGGCAAGTTCATGTGCAACCAAAGAAGTAAGCGACCTGTCGCCTGCCAGTATGGTAGGTGTGGCAAAAGTCAGCCTTGGGTTTTCCATACCACCAAAGGGGAAGCTAGGAGGCAGTACCAGCAGGTCGTAACGGCCCCACTGATAAGGGCCATAAAGCTCCTCGGCAGCAGTTACCATCTCTTCTAGCTCACCAAATTCATATTTGGCATCATCAATCACTGATGGCTCAGCATATACTCCTGTTCTGGGGCCTATTTCAGCAAATTCCAGATTACCTACGGCAAGTGCCAGCAGATAGGCAGGAATGGGCTGATCCATCTGAAATTTGTAAACACCACTCTCATTTTTTTTCTGAGGGTTTGAAGCACTCATCAGTGCCAGCAGGCCTTTAGGAACCTCAACTTCGGCTGAGTAGGTAAATCTTATGCCAGGTGAATCCTGAATGGGAACCCAGCTTCTGGCCAGGATCGCCTGCGACTGGGTGAACAAAAAAGGATTTTCCTTTCCGGCCGTCTGAACCGGAGCCAGCCACCGCAAAGCCTCTGCATCGGAAGAGGTTGAATAATAAATATTGACCTTCTTTGTATCAGGGGTAATTTTGATGGTTAGCGGACTGCCCATCGCGTCGGTTTTCTGACCAATTTCGTGTGTCGTTTTTTCCTCCTCATCACCCAGAGTCACGCTATCCACTTTCAGGTCTTTAGTATCAAGGGTGAGCTTTTCTGCACCTTCACTATTTTCAATGGTAAGTGTAGCTTTGGCTTTTATGTTTTTTTCTTCAAAACTAACTTTTGCCTTCCAGTCCAGGTGTTTAACTACTGATTCTTGCGGACGGGCGTAGCTATGAGGGTCTTCTATTTTCATGGTTTCTGAAGTCTTTTCTTCCTGGTTTTCCTTCTTTTCCGGCTGGCAGGCCGAAATACCTATGGTAAGTGCCAGTAATGAATACAATAACTGTTTTAACATATCTTTTAATTATAGATGAATTCTCCTTTCGGACTCTTGATAGTCACTTGTTTTTTATCTGAGGCTTCCACCCGCCCGATGATCTGTGCATCTATTCCAAAGCTTTTGGAGATGGAAATCACTTCGGCGGCATGCTCTTCTTTCAGGTAAATTTCTAACCGGTGCCCCATGTTAAATACTTTATACATTTCCTTCCAATCGGTACCGCTTTCTTCATGAATAATGCGGAACAACGGAGGAACCGGGAACAGATTATCTTTAATTATATGCAAATGATCTATGAAATGAAGTACTTTGGTCTGTGCACCTCCACTGCAATGCACCATACCATGGATATGCTGGCGATGATTTTTAAATACTTCTGCCATCACCGGAGCGTAGGTACGGGTAGGCGACAACACCAATTTTCCCACATTCACCGGTGCATCATCGACAGTATCGGTAAGCTTATATCCCCCTGAAAACACAAGGTCTCCGGGCACATCCGGATCAAAGCTTTCAGGGTACTTTTCTGCATAAATCTTATTGAACACATCATGACGAGCCGAGGTAAGTCCATTGCTGCCCATACCGCCATTATATTCTATTTCATATTTGGCCTGCCCGTAAGAAGTCAGGCCTACAATTACGTCGCCTGCCTCAATGCGGTCATTGTTGATCACATCTTTGCGCTTCATTCTGGCTGTAACCGTGCTATCAACTACTACTGTCCTTACCAAATCACCAAGGTCAGCAGTTTCTCCACCTGTACTGATGATGTTAACACCATTGTCCCTTAGCATCTGCAGCACCTCCTCGGTGCCATTGATCAACGCTGCAATCACTTCTCCTGGTATCAGGTTTTTATTTCTGCCTATGGTTGACGACAGCAATATGTTATCCAACGCGCCGACACATATCAGGTCATCAATATTCATGATAATGGCATCCTGGGCTATCCCCTTCCACACAGACATGTCGCCTGTTTCCTTCCAATAGATGTAAGCAAGCGAAGATTTTGTGCCTGCGCCGTCTGCATGCATAATATTGCAATAGTCCGGGTCATTGGCAATGTAGTCTTCTACTATTTTACAGAAAGCCTGGGGATAAAGCCCTTTATCAATGTTTTTGATAGCATTGTGCACATCTTCTTTAGATGCTGATACTCCACGTTGTGCGTAGCGCTCGCTCATAATTGTAATTTAAGGAATGAAGAGGTACAAAAATAAGAAAAGTGATGAGAGTTGGGAGGATTATTGGTTAGCCGTTTTGATATTATGATTCGCAGGGTATTGATAATTAAGTTGTAATTCACTAACATTGAAGTTTTTTGTCAAATTTTTTTATTATAAAAACATGTTACTACTAAGATTTATTAAACTTTCATTTTTTATCTTTATCTGTTCTGCAACAGCTTTTAGCCAAAATCTTACTATTGAAGAAAGCGAACCGCTTAAGGAGGAGCCTACGGATGGCTGGCTTAAACTCTTTCAATTCTCAAACGGCAATACAGCACTTATCCATATTACCGAGAAAGATGGAATGCAGCTTTGGGTTTACGACAGTTCTCGTAAACTAAAATTGAATAAACCTCTAAACCCTCAATTCCATACCAAGGGAAATTTAAGCATAAAAAAAGGGGCTTCTATTGAAGCTGCATTCAGTATAGGGAGCGATTTAGTGCTGTTCATCGAAATGATTTACACACGTGCTCCTATTCTATATAGGGTGATCATTAATACTGATAATGGTGCCATTAAAGAAGAAAATGAGGTCGCTCGTTTGGACAAGTACTCAGCGTTTGCCGGATACGCCATGGCCTATGGCAATGTCCCTCAGCCAAAATTCTATATTCGAAAAGATGAACATTCCGATAACTATGCTGTAGCTCTGTTCAATAGCTTTGTTTCGGATAGAAATAAAAGAATTAAGCTTATTCACTATGGCTCCGATCATCAAATTATCAACAGTGCTTTCTATCATTCTCCAAATGAAGAGTTCAAATATTTAGATCTCATTGACATGGTCGTTCTGGGAGATAAAAAAGTTATAGCCTGCGCCAATGGATTTAATACTAACAAATCTGATGAGGGAACAGTACTTTTCGCCAGTCTGGAAAAGGGCGATTCTTATGTAAACGTAAAGAAACTTCAGTTTACTGAAAATCAATATTTTACTTCCGGAATGCTTCGTTACAATAAAAAAGAAAATCTTGTTGTAATGTTGGCTCTTAAACAATCTGGCAGTGCATATACTCCCAAGTTAATCTTTTTTGATGCAGATACTTATTCAACTGTATTCTATAAGGACGTAAGCACTCCTAACGTTGATTTTGAGCACAGTGAGATTTTTGGGAAAGACAAAAAATTCAATGCCTTACCCCAAATTATCTATATCAACGATGATGGTACTTATACAATGGTATTTGAAGAAATTACAATTTATACCTCATCAAATGGTTCCAGTTCTACTACATTAGGCAGTATGGTCGTTTCAATTCTCGATCGTCAGGCCAAAGTACTTCACAATACCCTTATTCCCAAAAGTCATTTTATTGTAGGTTATTATCCCGCCCTCTACCCGGCTAACAGAAATATTGAAGTTGTGCGGCTAATCCACAGTAATCAGTATAAATCATTTTCTTACGCTTGTGGGCAAGAAGGCAAATACATCTTCTTTAATGATATAATAGAAAACTTAGAAAATATAAAGAAAGGTAAACTTACGAGGATAGCAGGTATAGGCGAGACTGATGCTTTCGTCTGCGAGGTTAACAGCAGGCAACGCGGCCTATTATATGGTCAACCTGAGAAAAAGACCCATAATTTTGCCGCCTTTCGTATATCAGACTATAATAAAGAATCAGGTTACTTTACTACTTTAAAGCTGGAAAATAGCAGGGACAAAAAAGCAACCATTACATGGATTAAATTAAAATAACCACATCATCAGGGATCAACCTATAATATGTTGATCTCTGATATAATTAACTTATCTCAACTCCCCACTCAACCGCTCCCAAGCCAATTTTTTGTATGTCCTGCTTATAGGCAATTGCAACTCACCGATATTGACCTCCTCTTTATTATAAGCTGAGACGCCTTGCTTGTTTACCATAAATGAACGGTGAATGCGAACAAACATTTCGGGCAGCCGCTCTTCAAGCTTGCTGATCTTTTCTTTGGTAACCACATGAGTACCGTTGTTTAGATGAATTTTCACGTAATCGCCAAGGCTCTCAATATAGGTTACTTCATTGTAAGTCAGTGTTTTAAGCTGTCGCTCTGAGCGTATGGTAAATTGCCCAGCCTCGTATTTCTGCTTTTCCTCTTTAAGGGCATTAATATCCCGCTCCTTAATAAACGTGCGACGGATAAGCAGGATGAAAGAGAACAAAAATACAATGAAATAGAGGGTGACCGCCAGCACAAAAACATCAGAAGATACAGGGCTCATGTTGTGATAGGAGTACTCCGCCAGAAATATAAAAGCAAGCATAATCACTAACATTTCAAGGTATAGCGACACAAGCAACATATAGAATGAGTAGAGTATAAACGCCCCGTACCTGCGGACAAAAAGATACTTTGGAACCAGGTAAAAATTAAAGAAATAACAGGTCCCGATTACGACCGGCATAAGCATGGAAACAAAGTAGAAACTCTCCTCAAATGACGAGTAGTAAGGAGCAAAAATCACTGACAGCAAGACCAGCGTTACGAGCCAAAATATGATGTGTACATAGCTTTTCATAGCAGCGAATATCTCTATTTAAGAAGAGCATGGCCAATTTAGTCGATAGATAACCGGTTTCCAGCCGGATTCGACATTGCCAACAGGCCCTGCCAAATCTAGCTTTGAACTGTATAATTAAACAATTAAATTTAACTATCATGACAAAACTATTTATTGAAGGAGGCCCTGCATTCATGGGCATACTCACCCTGGTACTTTTAGTAATTCTAGCGCTGGCAGTAGTCAATGCTGTCTACCTTGCATCCGGTAAAGGCCATGATCCGGTGATCGTCAAATCACGGCTGGAATATATCAAAAGTGCCGGCCTGTTCGGGCTGATCACTGGCATTCTCGGGCAATTGATAGGGCTATATCAGGCATTCGAAGCTATTCAGCGGATAGGAAAAGTATCACCTGCGTTACTGGCCGGGGGCATGAAGGTCTCCATGATCACAACCATGTACGGTTTCGTAATATTCATTATTGCTTACCTGCTTTGGTTTGCATTGGAAGCCTACGCCTCCAGAAATAACACCGCCGGGGTTTAAAAAAAGTTGCTCCGGAAGTTGAAATTTACGGAGCAGCCTTTTAATAAAATAATATTTTATTGCCTACTGACCAGCATCATCGTCATCAAAAAACCGATCTTCATCAAATTCATCAACATCAGTAGACTCCTTTTTCTCACCTACTTCAAGAATCTTGAATTCTGTACGCCTGTTCACCTGGTGTTCTTCTTCGGTTTTTGCATTGGGTATGATCAGCTTGGTTTCTCCATACCCCTTGGCCGTCAGCCGGTTGGATGATATACCTTGGGAGATGATATAGTCAACCGCAGATTTCGCCCTTCTTTGGGATAACTTCATATTATAATCATCATCAGCCCGATTATCGGTATGTGAGCTAAGTTCTATCTTAAGCTCAGGGTTGTCTTCCAGAATGGTTACAAGCTTATCCAGTTCACGGGCAGCATCTTCACGTATATCTGACTTATCAAGATCGTAATAGATGTTCTCCATCACGAAAATTTTGTTTTTCTCAATTTTTTCAAGAACCAATAAGGTATCAAACTTTACATCTGTTACCAGTTGCTTTAAGGTATCGCGGTCTATGCTCTTGCCTACCGTAGTAAATTGAGCCCGTGTAATCAGATACTGGTCTTTACCTCCCTTTTTCTCTCCTACAAGATTATAATGCTCATGCTCATAAACCCTGAACAGGAATTTTCCATCATCTTCGGTTACAGTCTCATCCAGTACTTTACCCTCATAGTCAAGCAGCTTAACTTCTACCCGCGGCAAAATAACCAGCTTATCATTATCATCATGGGTCATAGTTACACCCTCGAGATAGTAATTGACGATTTTCAGATCAGGATCTTCATTGACGAAGGTATAAATGTCATCATCTCCTTCACCACCTTCTCTGTTCGAGGTGAAGAAGCCCCTGTCTGCCTTAAACAAATACATACCAAAGTCGTCAGCACTTGTATTCATTGGCTCGCCGAGGTTTTCTATTTCTGTTCTTCCATTCCTGCGTTTGGCTACCAAAAGGTCTAGTCCACCAAAACCTGCATGTCCATCACTGGAAAAATACATGTAACCTTCATCAGAAATGTAAGGGAACATCTCATTGCCCGTAGTATTAATTTCAGGCCCCAGGTTAGTGACCTTGTAAAAACGTCCTCTTGAATTTCTTTTGGCCGAGTAGATATCTGTACCTCCATAGCCTCCCGGTCTGTTGGAAGCAAAATAAAGTGTTTTGCCGTCCCTGCTAAAAGCAGGGGTTGAATCCCAATAGCCCGGGTTATTAATATTCAACATCCTCGGCTCCGTCCAACCTTCACGACGATTACTCGAAATGTATAAATTCACATCGGCAGTTCCCTTTTTCTTACCGGAATTGCCACGTGCGAAAATCATGGTTTGCCCATCAGGACTAAAAGTCACCGCACCTTCGTTGATATTATAGTTATTGATAAGCGCGTCCAACTCCGTAATAGTAGTAGTATCTACCCGTGCCCCCTGGGTCTTTACCCGGTAAATGTTTGTGAAGGGTGTGCCCGTGGCCTTATAAATTTTGCTGTCTCCGCGCGAAGAGGTAAAATAAAGCTCACCATCATTATATACCGGCGCGTACTCTGCGGCAGGTGAGTTTATTTCGTCGAGGTTCTTTACCCTGAAGTAGTTCTTTTTGGCTCTGACCTGCTCAAGGTTATTGAGGTTATCATACTCTTCCTGTCCCCTTTTTTGATACTCTTCGTCTTCCACCACTTTCAAGTGCTGCTCAAGCGCCCTTTTTGCCTCATCGTAGTTGCCGTTAGCCTTCAATGCAAAGGCGTAGAACATATGTATTGAATCATTTCTCATACCCCTGTCCAGGGCCTTTTTATAGAAAGGGGCCGCTTCTTGCAGCCTGTTGGATTGCCGGTAAGATTCTGCTATATAAAAATTGGCTTCCGCGTTGTTCGGATCCTTCTTAAGTACTCCCTGATAAAGCTCAATCGTAGACTGAAACTGACCGCGATCAAAAGTTTTTGATGCCTTTTTCTCTACACTGCACGACAACACAGTTAGTGCCAGAAAGGCCATCGAAATTTTTAATGTCGCATTCATATTTAGATATTCCTTTGCCTAAATTTATAATTATTAATCCTCAATCGTATAACGACGGGTATAAATATTATGTTGTTGGCATGCATTTAATTGAAGTACCTGCCTAACCAGGTTGATTTGGCCGGAACAACCCATGAAGATTCCAACTCACTTTTACTGGATACCAGATTATTAAAAGTAAGGGTACTTTCATCAATTTTTCCTTCTGCCACACTGGCTTTTAAGTTACTGAGAGATTCCAGATATACTTCTTCGTTGAAGATAAAGGCAACTTTTGTACGATCAAAGAAGTTGATATTATGCTGCTGCTCTATTTGCCTTACAAAGCCAACAGAGCTGTCAATAGAGCATCCGCTGGCTTTATTAAAGTTTTCATCAACACTAATCACCAAAAACTGATTGTGAAATATTTTAAAGGAGCTTTTCAATGGAGCGCCATGAGCGGCCCAATCCTCAAAAAACTTTTCTCCTGTCGTATTTACTGCTTCTACTTCGGTATTTGCCAGTTTTCTATCCGCCTGGTATATCCAAACCCTGGCATGGTCGGGCATGTTTTCAAATGGTATTAACATACTAACAAATTTAGAAAAAAAACCACAAAAGCCCGGATTAAGTTCTGTTTAAGGGAAATTAACGCACCTTGGCCCGAGCCTCTTATAGGGTCACAGGGCAGCACCAAAAGAGATGCTAACCCCAAAGGCCTTCCAGGGTATATGGCCCTTCTTCAACCACCCAAAAGTTGCCGGTTACATAGCGCAGTCCCCGATCGAGTTTGGCTATCTCCTGCATTTCCTGCTCACTGAGTTTAATATCCGCCGCCGCATAGTTCTGCCTGATACGCTCCGGGTTTACCGATTTAGGGATCACAGAAATGTCGCGGTTAAGTGACCACGCAATTAATACCTGTGCGGGACTTACACCTTTCGCTTCTGCTATTCTAGTAATAGTCGGGTCTTCCAGCAGTAAGGGCTCATCATCAGATTTTAAATTCGACGGTCTGTCCTTGGAGCCCAGAGGTGAATATGCTGTAAGAAGAATGCCTTCACGCTTACAAAAATCGACCATATCCTCTTGCTGCAAATATGGGTGCATCTCTATCTGGTTCATTTCAGGTTTCACCCTACCTTCAACTGTAAGTGACTTTAGCTTGTCAATATTAAAGTTAGAAACACCAATGTGAGTGGTCATGCCTTTTTCCTGCACATCCTCCATAGCCCTCCAGGTCACGGATAAAGGAATCTCTTTAAGCGAAAAGAAATCACTTGCTTTCTGTGCCATAGACACTCCTTTTTTAATGGCAACAGGCCAGTGAATAAGAAAAAGGTCAAGATAATCTATTTGCAAGTCAGACAAAGTTTTCTTCAGCGCAGGCTCTACATCCCCTGCCGCATGCGAGTCATTCCATAGTTTCGAGGTGATCCACAGGTCTTCCCGCTTCACAATGCCTTCTTCAAAACATTCAGTCAATGCCTTCCCTACTTCCTGTTCATTTCCATAAATAGGCGCACAGTCTATGTGCCTGTAGCCTGTTTTTATAGCCTCTTTTACAGCAGTGTAAACTTCACCGGGCTTTGACTTCCATGTTCCCAGGCCAAAGGCAGGCATTTTGTCTCCATTTCTGAATTGCAGTGTCTTCATTGATTCTCTGTTTTTATTGGTTAGTGGTAATTCATTGTAATTTCAACGTCTGCATTTGCTTCATTGTTACCATAATTTAATAGCACTCAATAAGATAATTCAAAAACGTCAATTAACTGACTTTTTCCTACCGAACTACCCTCTAAATTTAGGATAAAGCCTGTCGTGATACTTTCGTGATATATGAAATTTACCTTTACCAAAGGACCGGTCCGGCTTTATTATGGATGGAAAAGATCACTTATGAAAAAGGTATTGCTTATTGAGGACGATGCTCACATTAAGGATTTGCTCGAAATCCATTTAAGCGACCTGGGTTGCCAGTTAAAAATGGCTCAAAACGGCAGTATGGGCTATCGCATGGCACTTACAGAGGCACTGGACCTCATCATACTGGACATTATGCTGCCAGATAAAGATGGCATTGAGATCTGCCGGGACCTGCGTGCCAATAACATTGATACACCCATATTGATGTTAACGGCACGCTCGGAGGAAATTGACAAAATACTGGGCCTGGAAACAGGTGCGGACGATTATTTGACTAAGCCTTTCAGTGTAAGGGAGTTCATTGCCCGGGTAAAGGCCATTTTCAGAAGGGTGCAAATGCTTAACACGCCCAGGGATGATAATCAGATAATCAGGCATGGTGCTCTGATTATAGACCAGGCAAAAAGAAAGGTGCTTCGTAGAGGAGAAAGAATTGACCTTACCCCAAAGGAGTTTGACCTGCTCTATCTGCTGGCATCTAATCCTGGCAAAAGTTATTCCCGAGACCGCCTGCTTAGTATCATCTGGGGGTATGAATTTGAAGGATACGAGCATACCGTGAATTCTCATATTAACAGGCTACGGGCAAAAGTGGAGGAAAACCTGAGCGATCCGGAGTATATCCTCACCACCTGGGGTATCGGCTACAGGTTCAACGACGAAATATAGGAAATCAACCCGCATGAAAATGAAAATAAAAAATAGTAGTCTGGGTTTTTTCCGGAAGATCTCACTCACCCTGGCGGGACTTTTAATGGTTGTAGGCTTCTCCTATGTTTTTATCACCGCGAACCTGGCCGAGAAGTATGTGCAGGAAAAAAACCAGGCACTCAATGCCAGCATTGCAGAGCATATCATTACTGAGGTAAAGCCATTCATTAATGGCGAGCTGTCAGAAAGTGCTACTCAGGACATTATGCATCATATGATGGCCATTAACCCGAGCATAGAAGTATACATTCTCAACCCAAAGGGAAAAATTCTGTCGTATGTGGCTCCTTATAAAAAGGTAAAAATGGACTCCGTAAACCTGGGGCCGGTCCGCCAGTTTATTCATTCAGATGAAAGAAAATACATCGTGGGAGACGATCCCAGAAACCCGGGGGTTCAAAAAGTATTTTCGGCGGCTCCAATCCTGGAAAATGATAAAACCCTTGGCTATGTCTATGTAGTACTCGCCAGTGAAGAGTATGACTCTGTATCTGCCTACATGTGGAATAGCTATATATTACGGCTGGGCGGCAGAGCAATATTTATCACTTTGTTTGTAGCCCTTGTACTTGGGTTGCTGATCATATGGCTCATCACCCGTAACATCAACCGCATTACACGTACTGTCAAGCGCTTTCAAAATGGAGAAATGAGTGCGCGGATACCGGTTAAGTCAGAAGGAGGCATTAATGACCTTGCCCTGGCATTTAATGAAATGGCGGATACCATAGTAGGTAATATCGAAAACCTGAAATCGATGGAAAACCTGCGACGGGAGCTAGTCGGCAATGTCTCGCATGACCTGCGCACCCCTCTTGCCGTAATACATGGCTATATAGAAACTTTAATGATCAAAAGAAAAACATTGTCGGAAGACGAGCGTGAAAAATATCTTAAGATCATCCTTGAAAGCACCGAAAAACTCAGGAAACTGGTTGATGAACTGTTCGAACTTTCCAAACTGGAATCGAAGCAGGTAAGCCCTAAAAAAGAGCCATTCTTTATTCAGGAGCTAATCAATGACATCCGTCAAAAATTCCAGCTCCTGGCCCGGCAAAAGAACATCGAAATTACCACGTCCAAGCATCAGGCCAATACACTGGTATTCGCAGATGTCGGGTTGATAGAGCGTGTGCTGCAAAACCTGATTGATAACGCCTTAAAATTTACACCTAAAGGCGGCAAAATACAGGTAGAGGTGGATCAGGAAGATCAGTATGTTGAAATAAAGGTATCAGACTCGGGTCCTGGCATCCCCAAAGATCAAATCCCATTCATTTTTGACCGCTATCATATCGGGGACAAGCGGATCAGCCTTGATAATAACAATACCGGATTAGGATTAGCCATTGTCAAAAAAATACTGGAAATTCATAATGCAACGATCCACCTGAGTAGCAAGGTCAATTACGGTACCACATTTTCATTTCAATTGCCACAATATCAAACTGCTCAATCATGAAAAGACTATTTATCATGCTTTTAACACTCTCCGGCTGTATCGGCACAGATATTATTGACGATGAAATGGAGGAAAAGATTGTTATAGACAACCCGATAACTTCTCTCAAAGTTGGCGAATCCCACCAGTTTTCTGCTAAATACTTTAACAATATCGGCCAGGAGGAAAATGTGGTTTTTGTATGGACATCGTCAGACGAATCCGTCATTTCAATAGAAAATTCAGGACTAGCCATTGCGCTGACTCCTGGTACAGCTACCCTCAGTGTACTTGCAGAAGACATTGCCACTTCACTGGAAGTAACAGCAGGCGACGAAACCAGCGGGGACGTGGAGCTAAGATCAGCGACCCTGCAAACTGTGAGCTCATACCCGCTTTCAGGTGATGTAACACTAAAAAAGGGAAGCAACGGCCTGATCCTGGAGTTTGCGGATAACTTTAATACTACATCCGCTCTCCCCGGTTTGTATGTATACCTTTCCAACAATGCCAATACTACCAATGGTGCTCTTGAGGTAGCCAAAGTGGCAAAGTTTAGCGGGGCTCAATCGTATGAAATTACCGCAACATCTGATCTTTTTGAATACAATATAGTACTGTTTTACTGCAAACCTTTTGTAGTGCCGGTGGGTAACGGAACACTAAATCCTTAGAGCAATGAGAATTATTAAGACTATTTTCGTAATGGGTTTCATTTGGTTTTCAACTGAAACCATGGCAGGCGGAGGATGGCCCCAGCCGAAAGGTGGGATGTTCCTTAAACTGAGCCAGTGGTGGGTAATCTCTGACCAGCACTATACCAATACAGGCATGATTGATCCCAACCTTACCAGGGGAACCTACAACACCAGCATTTATGCCGAATATGGTTTCACTGACCGGCTAACCGGGATCCTTTATTTTCCTTTTTTTAGCAGGGCTACGCTAAACGAGCAGGTATCAGGTACAACAGGTCAACTAATAGCTGAAGGTGATGCTGTAAATTCATTAGGAGATACTGATCTGAGCATAAAATATGGTTTGATTACAGATAAATCGATTGTAGTAAGCGCTACGCTAACTTTAGGGCTGCCTCTTGGTAATGACAGTGGAGGAAGGGACGGATCATTACAAACCGGAGACGGAGAATTTAACCAGATGATTTCCATTGATGCCAGCAGAGCTTTTAAGGTTGGGAAATTCTATCCTTTCCTTTCACTAAGAGCAGGCCTGAACAACCGTACCAATGACTATTCGGATGAATTCCTGTATGGTGTTGAAGCCGGTATCTCGATCAGCAAAGTAACCCTGATAGCCCGTGTTTTCGGCGTTGAATCATTGAATAATGGAGCCGATAATTTCAATGCCGTAGGTACTAGCCTGTTCGCCAACAATACCGAATATATGTCTTTCTCACCAGAGATCGCCTTTAACTTCACCAAAGCCTTCGGCATCTCGGTATCATATGGAACTGCCTTTTCCGGGCAGCTGATTTTTGCCAACCCAAGCTATGCGGTTGGTGCATTTTTAAAGCTTTAGAGTTACGTTATGCTTTCGTGATATTTCCGTGATACTTGAAGCCGATTTTTGATAACATGTTAAACCATAAAATTTTAAAACCATGTTGAAAAAGTTCGGAATAGTAATAATGTCTTTGGCTGTATTTATGGCTTGCGGTGATGATGATACTGAAGAAGTACTGATCGACACCAGCATGCCGCAGGGAGCCTTTACCGCTACAACAGATGGTACTTTTGTAGAGCAAAATGACACGGGAAGTACAGGCACCGCAGAACTGGGAACTGACGAAAATGGCACACAGTTCCTGCGCTTCGGTTCTGATTTTTCCACGACCCTTGCCACCGGTACCGTTACTGTTTACTTGTCTACTTCTAGCGAGTATAAAGCTGACCCTGGCAGTGGCAACCCCGACCTGAGGCTTATAGGCCCGGTAAGTTCTACAGGGGAGAACTTCTTTAAACTGGAGCCTGCCGCAGCCAGCAAATTCACTCATGTCATTCTATGGTGTGGATCAGCAAACATCCCTTTTGGATATGCTGAACTGAATTAGACCCATGAGCAGGTATGGACTTACAGGCAAATGCTTGTCCCTGTTGATAGGGACAGCATTCCTTTGTTTATCAACGGCCTATGCCCAAAGCGGCTGGACTCGGAAAAAAGGAGAGTATTATATAAAACTCAAAACCAGTTACGGAGCATCTGATACTTACTTCAACCTATCAGGCAATCAATTAAAAACCTCTGAATTCGCGCAGTCCATCACGGGGCTTTATGGTGAATATGGAATTGCCGACCGGTTGACAATCATCAGCTACGGTCCGGTTATCAAACATCATTACTTTGAAACCACGGAGAAAATAACTGCTTTGGGTGATTTGCCTATAGGTTTAAAATATGGCCTGCTCCAGGGCAAGTTTCCGGTATCCATCAGCCTGATCACTGATATACCGACAGCTAAGGCAAACAACTATGCACAAAACAAGCAAAATGATTTCGAACAGATCAATTTGCCAGCAGGTGATGGTGAGTGGAATTTTAGGTTAATGGTGGCTGCCTCTCATTCATTTCACCAGGTACCTGCCTATGTTTCAGTATATTCAACACTCAATTATCGAACTCAGTACGAAGGGGTCGACTTTACGCATCAGGCTGTAAGTGGCGCAGAGTTTGGTGGCTTGATCGCTTCAAAGGTTTGGGTTATCGCCGGGTTATCGTTTCAAAAATCATTGGGAGAAGGCGCTATAGTAGATTTTGTCAGGGGTGAAGGTACCGAGTTCACGGCTTTGGAAGTCAAATCGTCCGTGGAGCTACTTAAAAGCATCAGTCTTAATGTGGGGTATTTCAGGTACATAGACCTGATCGTAAAGAGGGCAAATTTGTATAGCGCAGGAATAGTATCCGTAGGCCTGGCTTATGAATTTAAAAAATAATGGGCAGAAATATGTTGTTAGTTTTTTAAGGTTAAGGCCCGGAGATCAGCCCGGGCCTTTTGTTTATCGACTCTTATTTTTCGCCAAGGCCTTCGGCAATAAGCTCAGCAAGGTCTTTTACCTTCACCTCAGCTTCTTTTTCTTTGTTTTTCACACCGTCACTCATCATAGTCATACAAAAAGGACAACCTACAGCAATAGTATCTGCGCCGGTGCTTAAAGCCTCTTCTGTTCTATCGATGTTCACTTCTTTGTTGCCTGGTTCGGCATCTTTAAACATCTGACCGCCTCCCGCTCCACAGCAAAAGCCTTTGGTCTTGCAGCGTTTCATCTCGACCAATTCGGCATCCAGCGCCTCAAGCACTTCTCTTGGCGCTTCATATATGTTATTGGCACGCCCCAGATAACAAGAATCATGGTAAGTAATCTTTCTTCCTTTAAATTCGCCTCCTCCTTTCAGGGATACTTTCCCCTGATTGATCAACTGTTGTAGAAAAGTAGAATGGTGTATCACTTCATAATTTCCCCCAAGGGCAGGATATTCATTCTTCAACGTATTGAAGCAATGCGGGCAAGCCGTCACTACTTTTTTAACATTATAGCCATTCAATACCTGAATGTTCGAAACAGCCTGCATCTGAAACAGAAACTCATTGCCAGCCCTTCGTGCAGGGTCACCAGTACAGGTTTCTTCAGGACCCAATACGGCAAATGAAACACCTACCACATTCAATATTTTTACAAACGCCCGTGTAACGTTTTTATATCTGTCGTCATAAGAACCAGCACAGCCTACCCAGAATAAGATTTCAGGTGACTCTCCTTTGGCAGCCATTTCGGCCATGGTGGGTACTTTATATTTATTATCGCTCATAGCTTAGATATCTTATTTATTTCGTCAATTTCTTTTTATGCTTCTTCTTTTTTCAGGTCATCAGCCCATTTAAACCTATCGGTAGGGGCAAATTTCCAAGGAGCAAAATTGGTTTCAATATTCTGGAACATGCTATTCCAGCTCGCAGGAGAGCCAGACTCTTCCATAGCTACATACCTCTTGAGCTGGTAAATAATATCCAGCGGATCGATACTTACCGGGCATGCTTCAACACACGCCTGGCAGCTTGTGCATGCATTGATCTCTTCCTTGGTAATAAAATCATGCAGCAAAGTTTTGCCATCTTCCAGCCCTTTACCACCTGTAGCCAGACTTTTACCAACTTCCTCTGCCCTGTCGCGGGTATCCATCATTATTTTTCTCGGAGATAACAGCTTGCCTGTCTGGTTAGCAGGGCACTCAGAAGTACAACGGCCACATTCTGTACAGGCATAGGCATCCATTAGGTTTTTCCAGGTCAGGTCATTGATATCTTTTGCACCAAACCTGCCGATCTCCTCAGGTGCAGGCGGGGGTGTACCACCTTCCGGCTGAATGCCCAGCATCATATTTACTTCATTGGTCACGGCATCCATATTTTTCATCTGGCCTTTAGGCGTAAGTGTGCCGTAGTATGTATTGGGGAAGGCCATAAAAATATGGAGGTGCTTGGAGTAGGTAACATAAATAGCAAAACCAAGGATACCCACTATGTGAAACCACCATGCTGCTCTTTCAATAAAAATAAGCGTGGCAGCATCCATTCCTTCAAAAAGAGGCATCAGCATAGAGCTGAAAAATAATGAGCCCGTGGCTGTATAATGCTCAGGATTAGATCGCTGCAACAATTGGTCTGCAGCATTCATAGTGAGAATAGCAATCATCAACACTATCTCTATGATCAATATCAGGTTTGCATCAAGCTTTGGCCAAGCAGTCATCTCACGGGCATGAAACCGCTTTACCTTAATAATATTCCGGCGAATGAGGAAAACGGTACAGGAGAAAAGGACTGCAACGGCAAGAAACTCAAAAATATTCATCAACACTGGATAGACGTCCCCAAGAAACGGAGCAAACATACGATGCTGCCCGCTCAGTCCATCCAGCACAAATTCAAGCACTTCAATATTAATGACCAGGAAGCCTACATAAATCAGCAAGTGAAGAAAGGCTGGGAGAGGTCTTTTGAACATTTTTTTCTGACCAAACGCGATCAAAAACATATTCTTCCACCGCTGAGAAGTGCTATCGTTTATCTCAACATCCTTACCCAGATTAATATTGCTTTTTATACGCCTAATGCGTTTAAGCAGCACAAACGTGGCTGCTCCAAGTATGATTAAAAATGCTATCTGTCCTATGTATTCCATTCCAAGTAAATTTATATGTATAAATTTATTATTTTTATTTGCATCAATTATAAAATTATATAGTTTTGCATCCTCTTACAACGGTGCTGTAGCTCAGTTGGTAGAGCATCGGACTGAAAATCCGTGAGTCGGTGGTTCGAGCCCACTCAGCACCACATCAAAGTCCCGAAGAAATTCGGGACTTTTTTGTTTTATGTTATTGGTGTTTTTCATCAGTTATGTTTCTTTAGGTAGTTTAGATTATAGGCTTAAAATTAACACATATGACCAAAAATAGTATGCAAGCATACTATTTTTCCCTCTAATTTATAATTGTTCTTGATAACTTAAGCGGTTGTAATTACCTTTTAGGAAATTTAAAAAAATCATTTCCCATTGCCTGAAATTTCGATAAGACTTTTTTCTCAGCACCTGATGCAAGGAGTTTGGTGCATCATCCTGGCATTTTTATTTCTGTACACCTTTAATGTCTACCGCAAGCACTATCTCAAGATCTGGTCTTTAAGCTGGTGTGCTTTTGCTTTATACTTGCTTACTGCTGCCTCCATTTTACAAATCATGTGGATATATCCTGTCGACCATCCCGTTTGGGTTTCACTAACTATTGTGTCGATAAGTGCTTCCTATATTCAAACCGTTTTACTTTTTATCGGTACATGGGAGTTAATCAATGAAAGAAAGTTTCAAAAATCAAGATTATTCATGATACTACTGCTTGCCATCGCACTTGCAACAGTATCTGGTATACTATTCCTTAATGATACTTCTGCCTCAGATGAGAGATTTTTTGTAAGGGTAAGTGTGAGAGCACTCATTACAGGCGCAGGCTTTCTGGCCACAGGAATCTGGATAATAATTACTACCTCAACTTTTAAAGGGCTTGGTAAAAAATTGCTTACGGTGGCTTTTATAGTGTTTGGTCTTGAACAGATCAACTATTTTATTGTAGGTCTGCTACCACTTATTGGTATAGAATACAAATTTCCATATGTTGCTCACCTTGGGCTTCTGGACTTTTTTCTTCAGGCGCTTATAGGTATGGGGATGGTCATTTGGTTGTTAGAGAATGAACGTCGCGACCTTAAAAAAGCCAATGCAGAGCTTGATAGCTTTTTTTACAGTACCTCCCATGACCTTCGTTCTCCAATAGCTTCAATACTAGGCCTCACCTACCTTGCCAAGCACCAAAGTAAAGACCAGGAAACCCTGGAAATTTTTGAACGGATAGAAGGGCGAATCCAAAAACTGGATGAGGTGATTAACGACATACTTAACTATTCTAAAAACAGTAAAAGGATACTTAGCGTAACCAAACTGGATTTCAATGTACTGCTGGATGATGTAATTGGTGCAGTAAAATTTGCCAAAGGGGCATCGGCTATCAGGCTTGATTATGAACCCAATGAAAAGAATCTGCTTAACGGAGATAAAGACAGATTAGTAACTATATTGAATAATTTAATCTCTAACTCCGTCAAATATCATGATCTCTCCAAGGCAGATCCTTACATTAAAGTTGGTTTTCATAAATCAGGAGGAGTTGTTACCATCACTATCTCAGACAATGGAAATGGCATTGACCCCAAGCACCATTCGAAGATCTTTGACATGTTTTACAGGGCTTCAACTGACTCACAAGGCTCCGGGTTAGGGCTGTTTATTGTTAAAGAGGCCGTTAAGAAACTCAACGGCACCATATCTCTGGAGTCTTCACCGGGGGTGGGATCAACTTTCAAAATTGTTATTCCCGAGCCTGAACTCTGACGGCACAAAATAAAACCGGAGGATGCTAGTTTAGCCGCTTTAATTTGTCTATTTCCTTATCTGTCAAAAACCTCCATTTACCTCTTGGAAGATTAAGTTTATCCAGCGGGCCATACATTACTCTGTCAAGTTTTATCACTTCATAACCAAGGTGCTCAAAAATTCGTCGTACTATTCGGTTCTTTCCGATGTGAATTTCAATCCCGAGTATTTTTTTATTGTTATCCACTATGCCTAAGCCATCTACCACGGCCACTCCATCTTCAAGCTCCAGCCCTTCTTCAATCTTCACAAAATCTTCTTTGGTAATATTCTTATCCAGCTCTACCCTATAGATTTTTTTCACTTTGTGAGAAGGGTGGGCCAGCTTGCGGGCAAGCTCTCCATCATTAGTAAAAAGCAAAAGTCCCGTTGTATTTCTATCAAGTCGGCCTACAGGGTATATTCTTTCCTCGCAGGCGTTTTTTACCAGCTCCATTACTGTCCTGCGGTTTTCCGGATCATCGGTAGTGGTAATAAAATCCTTTGGCTTATTGAGCAGTACATAAACAGACTTTTCCGGGGTTAAATTCTTCCCTTTATACACAACCTTATCAGTAGCCTCAACTTTATAACCAAGTTCTGTAATTACCTGTCCGTTAACTTTTATTTCTCCGGCAGCTATGAGTTTATCCGCCTCTCGTCTGGAACAGACTCCGGCGTTGGAGATATATTTATTCAAGCGAATCTCTTGTGGAGTATCCTGCTTCGGAATATTAGGAGTATCCTTTTTGGCTTTTGACGTGGATTGTGACCTGGCGCGGCCCTTCACATCAGCCTTGCTACGTTTGTTTTCTGGTTTTCTTGATTTTTTCATAAGATAACGCAGTATCGCTACTGGGTTTTAAATGTTTGACGGACAAAGTCAATTTTCTGACTCTTCTCCGATTGAATTATCATCTGCAGGCGCAAAATCTTTTGGTGTCGGCAATTCATTCAGACTATTGATACCAAAGTACTCCATAAAAAAATCGCTGGTTCCATATAGTAATGGCCTGCCGATTGATTCTGATTTTCCTTTGATCTCCAGCAGGCCTTTTTCCAGAAGCTTCTGTACTGCATAATCGCAGTTAACACCACGGATACTCTCCACATCTGACTTGGTAACAGGCTGCTTATAGGCAATGATAGAAAGTGTTTCCAATGCGGAGGTAGACAATCTTCTTTTGGATTGCTGCTTCAGCATTATACCTATGCTGGCCTGATATGCCGGTTTTGTTAAGAATTGGTAACCTCCTCCGGAATGGTTTAAACTGAAAGAAAATTCATCAGATTCAAATTTTTCTTTCAGTTTTTTTAAAGCTTCTTCAATGTCCTTTTCTGGTACATCTGCCTCAAACATCTCAGAGAGGCATGCCTTAAGTTCATTAACCTTTATAGGGCCGGGCGAACAAAATATCAACGCCTCTATATGATTCTGAAGAAAATCCACCGATTAATTCTGCTGGCTTAGTTTAGCTTCTATAGATTGGGTTGTGTGAGGTACTGCACGTAAACGATCCTTAGAGATCAATTTGCCGGTTACAGAACAGACACCATAAGTACCATTTTTTATTCTTACCAATGCGCTCTCCAGGTTATTTATAAACTTCTGCTGGCGTGCAGCCAATTGACTAAGGTTTTCTTTTTCAGCTGTATCTGCTCCGTCCTCAAGCACTTTGGTATTTCCGGAAGTAGAGTCTGTACCCTCGTCGTTACTTTTATTGAGGGTTTCTTTTAATATTTTCAACTCGTTTTTGGCCTTCTCTAATTTTTCGATAATGAGTTCTTCAAACTCATTTAACTCTGCCTCTGAATACCTGGTCTTTTCTTCCTTACTCATTATGCTAAAATTTTAGTTAAATTTCATCGGTTCCAATAAAACCGCCTAAAAATAGTTTATGGAACCCAAAACAAAAAAGATTATATTGAATAAATTGTTTCAGGTCTAAACAAATTTAATTTAAAATAGTGCCATAAAACCAATAAAAATTAAGCTGATTTGTAAAAGTTATTTCCTTGAATGTTTCGATTTTTTAAAGCAAAAGTCTATTTCCATTTAAGAAGAAGCCTTATCTCCTAAAAGGATAAGTTGAAATAGAGGAACTTTCTTTTTAATTAAAGAAAGATGTACGAGCCAATTTTTGAGTCCGTTGAACAGATTGGAGAATCACGTCGTATTACCCTATTGGTGATTCTTTTAACCCGTATTAAACTCCACTTCTATCAAGGTCTGGTTTTGGAACCCAAAATAAAAAAAGGTTATATTGGGTAAATTGTTTTTATTCCAGACATTTTGAATTCAAAAAAGCAAAAAACCAGCCCTGTTTATGAAAGTTGTTAAGTCATATATCTTCATTTTTCTTATTTTTTTTATCGCATGCCAACCTTCTCCAAAAGGAGAAAAAACCATTTCCAAGGAAATAGAAGATGAAAAAACACAACCCCCCGGACCTATTACTTTGGTAATACATGGAGGAGCAGGAACGATAAAAAAGGAAAACATGAGTGCCGAAAAGGAGGCTGCCTATACGGCCAAGCTACAGGAAGCTCTCAACAGCGGGTATGCCGTTCTGGAAAACGGGGGTACAAGTATTGACGCAGTTAGTACGGCCATACAGATATTGGAAGAGTCACCACTATTTAACGCAGGCCGTGGTGCCGTTTTTACTAATGAAGGGAAAAATGAAATGGATGCCTCCATAATGAACGGTAAAACAAGTGAGGCCGGGGCTGTAGCTGGCGTGACAAATGTGAAAAGTCCTATTTTGGCCGCAAGGGCTGTAATGGAAAAATCACCTCATGTAATGATGGCTGGCCATGGTGCAGAGCAGTTTGCCGCGGAGCAGGGACTGGAAATAGTTGATCCCTCCTACTTCTATGATGAAAATCGTCATGAACAATTACAGCGTATCAGGGAAAAGGAAAACACTTCGGCATACCTTGATCAATATCCCGATTATAAATTTGGCACAGTAGGTTGTGTGGCCCTGGACGCTTATGGCAATATAGCAGCTGGTACTTCTACCGGAGGCATGACTAACAAAAGATATGGCCGCATAGGCGATTCTCCTGTAATTGGCGCTGGTACGTATGCCGAAAATGCCACATGCGGTGTCTCCGCAACAGGGCACGGCGAGTTTTTTATAAGAAATGTGGTGGCATATGACATTGCCGCATTAATGAAATACAAACACATGACAGTGGAAGATGCCGCCAACGAAGTAGTGATGAACAAGCTCATCAAAAAAGAAGGATCCGGTGGAATAATTGCCCTTGATCGCAAAGGCAATATAGCAATGCCTTTTAATACGGCAGGAATGTACAGGGGTTATATTCGTGAAAAAAATAACCCCATTGTTAAGATCTATAAAGATTAGGTTAACTCAAGCTGAGAGTTGAGGTTTTTAACCCGCTCTTTCAACGCAGACAGATCCATGCTTATTCGGTATTTCATTTTGATATACCTTAGGATCACTTCTGCTTTCTTTCCTTGTCTTAAGTGAAAAAGAATGGACTTATCAATTACACAATTCATAACTATAGCACGTTTTAGGTTTATTAGGTATCATAAATAAAACAATTTTTTTTTACTATAGTTTGGATTATGTAATTGAATTTATGATTTAAAGGAAAGTTTAAAAGTAATCTTAAAATTAGTTAAAATTTAGTGCTGATAATGACGCAGCTGTTTGTGAATCATATGGTTATTACGATAAATCGGCAATTAAAATTTTGTACCAACCACAACTTTTTCCTTAAACCGCAGCACCTCCCCGTTCAAGCCGAAAGCTTCAAGAAAAACCAGATAATAACCGGTCCGGACTTTTGATCCCACCTCATCGGTTGCATCCCATGTATAGAACCCTTCGGCAGGTAAATAATCATTTTCCCCAAGTATTTTTATAGTTCTTCCAAACGCATCTAATATTCGCGTGGTGACTATATAACCGGCTTTATCAAAAGCATAATTAATAGTAGTATAATCATTGTGGCCAGACCCGTCCGGTACAATTACTTTAGGTTCAGCAATGATCTGTCCGCTGTTGGTTTGGAAGCCTTTACTGACTTGAGAGTTTATATATCCCGGGGTGGCAAAGCCGGCAGCAGAGGCTGCAGATTTCCAACTGTTACTCTCGTTGGTAGGTGCAACAAAAGAAATTCTTTCCAGCGATACCCCCTCCTTATCTGCAAGCAGAGCCAAATGAAGATCCTCAGAGTATTCAAATAAATCCAGAACGGCTGAATCCGGATTTAGTAGTATGACTACACCTGTATCATCGTTGTAAGCCGGCAACCTTTTAACCTCATTAAAGTTTCTTTCATCCGATCTTGGGTAGTTTTCCTTCAATACTATAGAGCTCTCCGTCAGAGCAATATAATTATGCGGCTTTAATACAATATTGCTGGCAGCAACCGGAAATATTTGCTTGCTATGGTATTGACCATCCAGCTTTTCACCATTGGCCAGTAACAAGTCCTTGAGATTAACATGTTTTGAGGAGTTGTTGTAAAGCTCCACAAAATCCACTCCGCCTGAATAGGGATTAAACAGCACCTCGTTAATAATTATTTCAAAGCTGTCGGCTGGTTCAACCAGATAAAAATCGTATAAATTTTCTTCATCTATAAGATTACCACTGCAGTCTCTGATGCCGTTCACTTTCAGACTGTAGGTTATACTGCCATGAAGCTGATCAGAAAGTTTGAGCCCTATCTCATCTAAACCACTGCCTGGAATCACACTTGAAACCTCAACTGCCGGGTTTATAATAAAATTTCCCGGAACAATATCAGTATCCAGCACCTCATTAAACCTCACCACTACCGAATCCGCACGAAGGCCAAACACTTCCGTTACCAGAGGAGGAGTAAAATCAGGATTTTCACTTATTACGGAATTAATGGCACCCGGCGTGCCGCCAGACAGATGCTCAGAAGCAGTCCAATTGCCGCCACTGCCACATAAATTTGCCGGATCAATGAGTTCGAGGGTCCAGCCACCATCTGATTTTAAAGAGCTTTTGTACCAGCTGGAGGAATAATGTACGGAATCTGTTACCCGGTTATGGGCATCCCTGATCAACAGAAAATCTTCATTATTGTTAAGAGTGGGCCAATTATTCAATCCCATTACCTGACCATATGGGGCAAGTTCCGGGGCAGCCTCCTCCGGACATAATATTAAATAATCCCCCGGAAAGAAGTAGGAACTATTCAATATAGCTGTATCCTTCAAGTCTGAGAATTGCCAGTTGGCGAGGTCGAAAACCTTATTACTGTTATTGTAAACTTCAATGAATTCTCTTTCCGGCAAATCATTGGGTGGGCTTGGATCAGCAAATATTTCTGTAATTATAACATCTTTAAACGCAGCCAGCTCTTCAACAAAATACACGAATCCATAAAATATTGATGAAATCGCATTCCCGGAAAGATCCTGCACACCCTTAATCTCAATTTGGTGCATCTTCCCTTTTGCAAAATCGGAAGCAAAATCCAAATGAACAATCCTGGAATCGGCTTCATCGACCGTTACGGAAGAAGGATAACCAATACCGTCACTCACAAAATAATTATTAATATCTTCTCCTGCTGATGTTTCCAGACGCTCGGAAAAAATGAGATCAAGCTGCGACCGTGAAACAACCTCTACCGAAACCAGGTCAGGAGCTTTAATGTCGCTCGATGATATGGAAATATTATCAAAGAAAAATGCCTGACTTCGTGTACTTGTATGTTCTACTTTAAAGCCAAAATGTGAGCCGGTAGTAAATTCTTTGTCAACCGCTGTACCAATCATCACATAGGCAAATCCGCCCGACGGATCGGCTTCAAGTTCCCACTTCCCTGAAGTATCTCTGGTGACTCTTATATTCACCATATAACCTGAAGCAATTGAAGGGTTTGGGTCAGCGATCAGCGGGGTGGAGGAGCCGATTTTAAACAGATCAATGCCATCGTCATTTCCTGACTCTCCAAGGCGAATAAAATAGCCGTCAGCGGTGGAGCTCAAATCACTGTTATCGCAAAAGAGATAAATTTCCGTATTATTGGAGCCACTTGGGGAAGCATCATATCTGGCTGTAAACTGCCAAACTACCTTTTGTTGATGCATATCGGGCAGATTGCTATTGCTAATCCATATTGTTGAAGAAGCCGCCGGGCCCTTGCTTTGTAATTCGCCATTTTGGACCTGAAAGTCAGCCCCGTCACCTGATTTATTTGAACTATTCCATACCGGATCTGCAATAAAATCGCCATCAGTAAAGTCATCAGTAAACTGCGACTGGCATGGAAACTTGACCAAAAAGAGAAAAAGAACTACTAAACAGAGCTTATAATAATCTAACAAGGCAATTAATTCATATTAACAATAGCTGTAAAAAACAAAAATAGTATTTTTGAGTACATATTTATGTTAACATGAAACTGGTATGGGATCTATTTACTGATGAATGTGTAATCATATCATTTTCAGCCAATTAAATTATTATTAAAATGAAACTAGCTATTGTAGGAGCAACAGGCCTAGTGGGACAGGAAGTTCTGCAGGTAATCGAAGAAAGAAATTTTGAATTTGATCAGCTGTTTTTGGTAGCATCTGCCAAATCGGTTGGTAAAACTCAAACCTTCAAGGGTAAATCCTACAAGATTATTGGCATGGAGGATGCCATTGCTAGTAAACCGGATATTGCCATATTTTCTGCAGGAGGAAGTACTTCACTGGAGTGGGCTCCTAAATTTGCTGAAATAGGGTGTATCGTAGTCGATAACTCATCAGCATGGAGGATGAGCCCTGACCACAAACTTATTGTGCCGGAAATTAATGCTGAGGTGTTGAGAATAGATGACAGGATCATCGCAAACCCTAACTGTTCAACCATACAAATGGTTATGGCTTTGGCGCCATTGCACAAGAAATATGGTGTAAAAAGACTGGTTATATCAACTTATCAGTCAGTTACAGGTACCGGTAAAGCTGCCGTTGACCAGCTCATGAATGAGCGGAATGGCGTGGAAGGGGAGAAGGTCTATCCTCATAAAATTGATATGAACGTACTGCCTCACATTGACGTTTTTCTGGATAACGGATACACTAAGGAGGAGATGAAAATGGTTAATGAAACAAGGAAAATACTTGGTGATGACAGCATTGCTATTACCGCAACCGCTGTACGTTTGCCTGTAATGGGTGGCCATTCTGAATCGATAAACGTTGAATTCCATAACGAATTTGACCTGGAAGAGGTTAAAGAGCTTCTGAATCATGCTCCTGGGGTTGTGCTTCAGGACGATGTGAAAAATGCTGTTTATCCCATGCCTCTTAATGCCCATCGTAAGGATGAAGTGTTTGTAGGAAGACTTAGAAGGGATGAGTCGCAACCAAATGCATTAAACATGTGGGTGGTAGCTGATAATCTGCGGAAAGGTGCCGCTACCAATGCTGTTCAAATAGCAGAATTTCTTGCGGCGAACAACCTTGTTTATTAAATAAAGGAATAATTTTATCAGATGCCGTTCCCGCATTGCGGGAATGGCATTTTTGCTTCTACACTGTACGTTTTTAATGAAGGAACTGCTCAAGCCGGAAATACAGCGATTCATCAAGGCCCATGAAAATGATGACCCGGTGACTCTTATTTTCAGGCATAGGGATATCCATGGTGTATCAATAAAGGTAATTGCTACCCAAATTACGGCCCGGAAAAAGGCGAAGACGAAGCTGCCGGAATGGTATGCCTCTCAGGGTGTGATGTTCCCTCCAACGATCTCCATGGAGCAGTGTTCATCAGAGGCTACCGCTAAATATAAGGCATCTATAGTTAGTGGCAAATCGCTCATTGATCTCACAGGAGGTGCGGGGGTTGACACCTACTATTTGAGTAAGAGCTTTGAGAAAGTCACTTATGTAGAGCAAAATGAAGAGCTTGCCGCAATCACATCTGATAACCTGTGTTCCCTTGGCGCCACAAACATTATCTGTAAAAATGATAAGGCAGAGAGTTTTTTGAAACACACACCTAAGGTTGATGTGGTTTATCTCGATCCCGCCAGAAGGGATGAAAATGCGCAAAGGGTATTCAGGTTTGATGATTGCGAGCCTGATGTAACTACAATTTTGCCAGACCTGTTGTCCAGGGCAGACACCATCCTGATAAAAGCCTCTCCGATGCTGGATATTGAGAGCTCTGTCAGAGACCTGAAATTTGTGCACGAAATCCATATTATTTCCGTGGAGAACGAATGTAAGGAGGTGCTGTACCTACTGCGTCAGTCTGAAGGAGATAACCCCTTAATCCATACAATCAATATCCGGAAAGTAGGGGAAAGGCAAAGTTTCAGTTTCCAAAAATCAGCAGAAATAAGCGCACAGGCGGAGTATGGACTTCCTGATAAGTTTCTTTACGAGCCTAACAGTTCAATTCTTAAAGCAGGCGCATTTAAGAGTATTGCCGGGGTATATAATATAAAAAAGCTGCATGCCCATACACACCTCTACACCAGTAATGCTGAAGTGACAGATTTCCCGGGTCGCAGGTTTCGTATAATAGATGTAGTTCCTTATAATAAAAAGGCGGTTTCGAGTTATTTATCAGGCAAAAAAGCTAATGTCTCTGCCAGAAATTTCCCTGATGAAGTGCATGCCATCAAAAAGAAACTTGGCTTAAAAGACGGTGGCGACATATATCTTTTTGCCTTTACGGATAAAGAAGAAAATAAAAGAATAGCTATTACCGAAAAGCCTTAGGAGAAGTATTCCATCAAGAGGTATAATATAAAAAATAAGGTGCCTGAGATACCATACAGCTTAATTACCTTTTTCCTATTCTGGGTATCCTCCCACCAAAGCATTACCCAGGGTTTATAGAGACCAATGGATAAAAAAATAAAGCTCATTATGGCTAAAACAAAAAAAAGACTGGTAAGCAACTTCATCTACGCTCCGTTTCATTGACAACCCCGAATGACGGGGCAAAAACAAAACGAAAGTACGACGCTTATACAGTAATTACAAGAGTAGGAATTGCCCGTATTTTTTTAAATTTAAAAACTGCGGAACATTTTCTCTATGCAAAAGTCTGTAAGAAAAGTTCCGCAGCACGCAATGTTAATTGAAGTCCTTATTGTCCTCAAGGGTTTTGATATATCCTTCCAGAAAGACTTTGCTAGTTTCAGGAGCCCTTGCAAGTGCTTCTCTTTCAAATTTCAGTGCTTTCTCATATTCACCAAGGGCAGAATAGCCCCGGGCCAATCCATGAGGAGCGAGCCAGTGGTCTTTCCATTTCTTGCTGGCCCTCTTAAATACTTCAAGTGCCTCTGTATCTTTATCCTGCCCAATTAACTGACGTCCGTAAGTATAATAATCCGCCACGGCAGCATTAGGATCTTCCAGAGCTTCGTTCATTATTTTTGCAGCCTCATCATGCTTTCCCATTGCAGTCAGAACCATTGATTTCGTCTGCAATGTCCTGAAATTCCTCTCACTAAAAAATTGACCTTCAATGGCGGTATTAGCCCAGTTTAATGCTTCATCGAGATGGATCTTATTTTGAACGAGGTATGCTACCGCTGCTGTCCAGTTAGTAATTGCAAAACCCTGGCTTGAATGAAGTTCATTTTTTAAATTTTGATAGACCAGCTCAGGGGTATCGAACTCCGCCTTAAACGGTATTCTTTTTTTCTCCCAGTCCAGGGCTATCACTGCATAGCTCTCGGTGACCTCCACAAAATTATAGGTAAGCAAGGGGGTGCTTTCATGGTCTTCCCATTTTACATTTACCCTTAGCGCATCATCCTTCTCATCATAAAAATAGCTTCCCCAAACTTTTGAATTCTTTGAAAAAATGATGGTTACCGTACCATCTTCTGCAATAGCCATATGCAGCCCGTACTTACCTGCTTTAAGGTCCTTTCCTTCTATTTTAAGGTCATGGCTAAACTCGATGGTTGTATTTTCGTTGGCACCTGCACGCCAGGGAGCTGCCTGGGAAGTGCCAAAGCCCAGATTGTTAAAGCCATAAGGCACCAATGTGCCCCATACCTTCCCTGTACGGTCTTCGCCCTGAGGACTGACTACATTAGGTCTTGAATAATTGATCGTGACACTGGATATACCTACCTGCTGCGTTACCTCAGCGGCCGGACTAACCTGCGGGAGAGTGACGCCCTGGCCCATGGTGGTACTGTGTAATAAGCAGATGCTTAACAGCATCATAAGAAATGGTAAAGTTTTTGATCTCATGGTTAATTAATTAAGAGGTAAAAAGATTGATTAAGTAGGTTCTGACGATCAATCCGGTTATACGGACTACAGCCCGGGAAGATTTCCAAATTATTTAACTGCGATCATAAGTTGGATAAAAGGCTATTTTCAGACAGGAAGGGGAAATAAAAAAGGGCAACTAATTGCCCTTTTGAAAACACTTTAATCTTTTTTAAACCTTATCAGGTAGGTCTTATTTTCCTCCCCTTCTACTATCCGCCTGATGTTTTTATTATGTGTCCAGACTATAACAATGAACAGGAAGAAACCAAATATCACCAATAGTGGCTCATTGGTCTTAAATCTTGGCACCAGTAAAAGCAGGGCCGGAAAAGATAAGGCTCCAATGATTGAAGAAAGTGATACATACTTGGAGATGATCAGGGTGACAAGAAAAACAACTATACATAATAGGGCAACTTCATAATGAATAGCTATCATCATACCCAGTAATGTGGCTACACCTTTACCCCCCTTGAAGTTAATAAATACCGAAAAGACATGACCGATAACAGCCACCACACCTAGTATTAACTTAAATGTTACCAGGTTTTGCTCTTCTATAAAATCCAAATTGAGCAATATTCTTGCAAGTGAGGTAGCTGCCATACCTTTAATGATATCACCAAGCATAACTATTGTACCGGCTCTTTTTCCTAAAACCCTAAAGGTATTTGTAGCACCAGGATTTCCGCTACCATGTTCTCTTACATCTATTCCATGTACAGATTTACCGAACCAAACGGCAGTGGGTATTGAACCAAGCAGGTATGCTAAAATTAATGCTATTCCTATTGCAGCTATTTCCATATTTTTTAATTAGGTCAAAAAAAGGAAGCAAGCGCATAACTCCTTCCTAACACAGTTAGTTTCAAATATAAAGAATTTTTTTCAGGTGAGGGAATTATCAAAACCCATCATCGTCATCCTCAAATCCATCATCTTCCTCAGTACCGCCAAAACCATCATCAGGAGTCTCGTCTACAACTTCCTCTACCTCTGAATCCAAGTCGTAAAATTCATCTATTCCATAATATTCTAACCGGAATCTGTTGATAAAGTTCAGTGTTTCGGCTTTATCTGCAGGAGCGAAGATGAGATCGCCGATTTTTGCCTTAGAGCCATTGCTCTTTTTACTGATGACATCGTTGTAGTTTTCATTGGATGAATAAGTCAGAAGTCTGTCGTCTTCCAGGCTAAAGAAGAACCAAGATGCAGGCGAAACCTTGATAAAAACGTTGAATATTGTTCCTCCGGCTTCATTCTTCTTTATTTCCATAAATCCATCAAAGGCACCATTAACATCAATTCTCTGGATATTGGACATACCCAGTTTACCTTCGCTGTAAAAAGCTTTATGGTCCGATGACCATTTAAGGTCAACATTAGTAAATACCAATGGCACCGCAGTCTCTTTAGCAAAGCCCCCCAAAGGAACATACTCCTGCAATGACAGTTTTTCATATTCTCTCGCCGGCCTCTCGCCTATAATCTCTGCCAGCTTATATATCAATTGGGTTTGATCACCAAGGCCTTCCGGCGCACCCAGGTTTTTAACCACATCAACAATATCCCTGGCCATTATATCAAATGCCTGTGAAGGTACCGTTGAAAGATTAATGGCAAGCAGGCTATTGAGATTGTACTCATTCCTGTCAAGGTTGCCATGTCCGAGCACAGCCGCATTTATTGAGACATCTTTGGTAGGTCTCATAAAATTAACGGGACCTTCAAAACGAATATCTTTGGTGTCCTGGTTGTAACGATAAATTTTGCCTGATAGCTTCTTCCCCGTCATCTTCAAAGTGTCTTCTATGGCATATTCATTGCTATTCTTGTCGAAATACAATATTCCTGACGGCACAAAGAAGTCCTCGTCATCGGGAGAGTATTTCTCATTTATAAAAGTGCTGTAAAGGCTATTGTCACCAGACGAAAAGTACAGACCTGCTTCCAGCCTTCTGCCTTCTTCAGTAACAGAGTTGTCAAAGTTTATCATCACATCACGCTGGTCACCGGAGCTGGAGTGTTGTATCCAGGTATTAAAACCTGGTTCATGCAGATCAAGTTTTATGTAACCGTCAAGCTGCATCGCCGGTTTATGTGCGTAAAGGATCATATCACCTTTGTAAAACATACCCGGAGAGATCAGAATGTTTTGCGTTTCACTCACAGAACCATTGGCTACAGTATGTTGCTCGAACACCTCTTTTCTCCTTGAACTGGCTACCTGCATGGTTTCCAGATGAAAATTCTCCATCTTGATAGGAACGGTGTCATTCAGAGAGTTAACAAATTGATAGGTTGCATAGCCTGTAAATTCATTTCTGGATTTAATGTCAATTACACCTTCCGTAAGCCTGTGATACTCATTCAGGGTATCCAGAATAATAGTCGTGTTTGTGAGTCTGCCTATTTTAGAATTCTCCAAAATGAGTACTTCATTGTTTTCCGGAGTAATTTTGGCATCCGCAACCACAATATAAGGTATCCCGCTAACCTTGAGCTCCAAAGTGTTAATATCATAAACAGCTTCTGTTGCATTAAACCTAAGGGAATCAAGATCCTCACGGGTGGTATAGAAGTAAGAGCTTTCCAAAGGAACATCATCAGGTTTTTTCATGGTGATCTTCTCTTCATTCAGGTCCCATCTGGCCTGAGTAATTGAGGTTTTAAACTGCGCATATGGAAACTCCAATGCCGCCTGACCTTCTACCTCCGGGCTAATATCAGCGTAGTTTTCGTCAAGGTTGAACCGCAAATAGACATCATCTCCGGCAAGGGCAGGCTTATCAGGGTTGTCTGATTTCAGTTCAAAATCCGCATGCCTGGCAGAAAAGCGATCATGCTCAAAGGTAATCCTCTCAGATATTGACTCAGAACCACGGGTAAGGAGGGTACCGGAGCCATATACACCATGATTGGACACTATTGCAGTACCATCAAGAGACGCCGTTTCGTTATAAAACTGGAAAGGTTCGTCGAGGTTGCTTATATACATGCTGTCTTTCTTTGGCAACCACTTCATATCATAATTCTTTACAGACGCCTGCGGAAAGAGCACTCCGTTGTATTCCTGCTCACGGATCTCTACATAATCTCCCTTGGTAACTACTGAGTCCGGATAGAATACAAAATCCTCTGATACCAGGGAAGTGGTTAAGAAATCAATTCTACCATTACCCCTAAGCCCGTGCTTGTTTAGATTTAGCTGGTTGTAAAACTTTCCTTCACCTTCATATAATGTATACCCTTCAGCAGGCACTGCATGCGTGAAACCCATTGAGTAGTCGCGTTGTACCCGCAATTTCTCTTCAAAAGTCGGGAACATACCACTGGATACGAAAGACCCTTCAAATCCAATGGAGGCAGGATCTGAGCCGCCCAAACTATCAATGCCAAAAGGTGGTACCAGAAAGTACATAGACCTGTCGTATACTCCTGAGAGTACCTCCTTTCTATCAAAATATACAACTGCGCCTTTGCCAGAATCGAACTTCGGATAATTAGGAAGACTCTCCTTACCTGATTTATTGCCCGGTTTATTTATAAAGAGCGTTCCTGACGATGCCTGTAGGTTATTGGCAACACCGCCGTCGGTTGAGGAGTCTGATGACACAAGCGCGTTATCGACTTTACGCCTGCCAGACCTGCCCCGGCTGTTTTCATCCTTTACGTAGAACTGGATGGAATCAATTTCATTGAGATAAATAAGAAAGCTGTCATACTTAAAAGTAAAATCACGCCCTATGTATTCGAAATTACCTGCACTTATCTTACCGTTAAATTTGAAGTCCCTGTCACGCATTAGTACTATTTCACTACTATCGGGCTTGATCACCACATTCAACGAATCACTAATCTTAAAACCATCCACACCCCGGATCTTAAACGTACGTTCTTCAAAGTTTAATGTTGAGTTTGGCCTGTGATGAATCACTGAACTAATAACTATGTTGTCAAAATCTTTTTTCCCAAATTTTGAATCGAATAAATGCGTGCCTTTCTCCTTAACAGTGATCAGACCTTTGTTGGTATCATAGCCAACAAGTCCTTTTTGTGCAAGATGCAACATAGCCCCCTTAAGTACTTTTACATCTTTTTTGAAGTGTCGTGCAAGCTGGTCAACATAAAACTGCTCCTCATTATTCTTCCTGGAATAAGACACTACCAACGCCAAAGGGTTAAACGGATATATTTTGTCGCCCAAACCCCGATAATCTTCAACATTATAATGATCTGATGACTCAAAGTGCGCAGGAACAATCCGTCTTCCTTCAAGTATTGAGGCATCAAGTGTGGCAGAATCAAGGTGCCATCTAATAATATCCGCCGTAAAATCCACATTAAAATATGTAGTTGTATAAGGTGTATTGCGGAAACCTCCCTTATCTTTTTGTAGTACCAGGTATTTTTTATTGAAATCATACTTAACCCTTACCGCGGGATGGTATATGGAATCATTCCCCTGGTATATCACAATCGACGCTCTGTCTGCAGTAACGGTGGAGTCGGAAAATTCAAATATTTTAGCTTTTGCTTTAAATTTTTTTGATGCTTTGTCGTGGACTTCGATTTTAGAAAGCTCTCCCAGTACGGAGGAGCTATATATCTTTCTGCCATTTAAAGAAAAACCCCCATTATAAATCAGGTCTTTCCCAATATTGCTAACCTTTATATTGCTGTAGTATGACATGAACCTCGGGTATCTGGCATCGGTGGTTGTATCATGTCTTACACTTTTATATTCAAAAACACCTTCAACAGGATCGGGCAGTTTTCCTTTATATGTAAGTTTTGCCGCCTCGGCCTGTAGTGCAGGTTTATTCACATCAAAGCTATATGTGCTTAGCTGGCAGAAAACCGAATCAGCACCCAGACCTGTCATTGACCAGTCAAATTTGCCTCCATCGCCGACAAACTTGTTCTTCAGTATAAGAAATGATCCTTTAGTATTTTCCAAAAAAACAGAATCGTAAGGTGTTGAGAAATTTAAGGTAGCCTTTTCAAAATTGATCACGGGACCGCTGATCGCCGGCAGGGCAGGCCCACCTCTTATGGCCTCCACCATTTGCTGGTCTTCCGTTAATTCATCTTCAGGGTCAGGTCCTTCATCCCAGTCATCATCATTCCATTCCGTATCCCAGTCGTCATCTGCAGGCTCTTCATCCCACTCGTCAAAATACTCGTCATCCGCAGCTGCATCATCCACTTCGTCTACTACAGGCTCCTCTTCCACCTCGATCGGTGAGGGGTCTTCCACATACTCCAGGTTATATTCATCGTTGCTGACAAATAAACGGTTTGACCGGGCATGGAAAAGCGCACGGTGCTCAAAAAAAGACTTGGTTACTTGCAGGTATTGCAGCAGCTCGGCAGATGTATGATTAGCAATTACTTTTTCGGTGACATTGAGGTAGCTGATCATCTTCTGCGCATTGACCCCCTCGGTATTTACTGCATGTGCAATAGCCTCAAAATAGGCTGAATAGATCGTTTTATTTCCTCTTCTGTTGTTCATCAGTGACGCAACCTGCGCTATCACCTTATCCTGCTGATCCCTGGCAAGCCGCACCCACGCCATTTGAAATTCGTCACTGATGCCCAAAACCTGACGGGCTCTTTCGTCATTGAGCATCACTCTTACCGTATCCTTTGGGACAGCAGGTCCGGAGTTGCTTTGCGAGAAAGCATTAAAGCTCAACATGCAGAGCAGAAAAAATAAGTATCTAAAAGTTTGCCACATGATCAATCCCCTGAAATTCCTAAATTATTGTGAATAAACCAATTGATGATGATTACTTGTAAACACAATCGCTAACGAAAAAATTAAATGGAAGGTACTTTTTCTATTACGTTTTCTCAAAAACCAACGATGACCAGTAGTTTCGGCTCGACCTGCCCAATAATTGAAGGCCATACCTTGCAGCCTCATCCTGTAAGTCCTGATCATCCGAATCGTAGAACCCGCTAAGCATAAGTACACCCTTTTCAGGCAAATATGCCTGGTAGTGTTTTATCTCATCAAGTAGTACGTTTTTATTGATGTTGGCTAAAATGATATCAAAATGCCCTTCCAGATGTAGCGATTCAATGGTTCCTCCAAAAACACTGACATTATTGCATTGGTTCAATTCTACATTTTCAGGGGCATTTTCTATGCTCCATGAGTCAATGTCGTAAGCTATTACTTCTTTTGCCCCAAGCTTGGAAGCCATAATAGCAAGTATTGCAGTACCACAGCCGGCATCAAGTACCCGTTTGCCTCTGTGGTCGTGCTCCATCTGGTTCTTTAACATCAGATAAGTAGTGGCATGATGACCGGTGCCAAATGACATTTTGGGAGTGATGATGATCTCGTATGGATATTTCTCCTCTATCTTGTGAAATGTGGCGCGAACGAGACATCTATCTTCAACAATGATAGGATCATAGTTTCTCTCCCAATCTTCGTTCCAGTTCTTCCTCTCTACCTCCTCAATGGTATACGATAATGGTGTAAGTTTAGCATACTTCGCAACCAGATCCTTCACATCCTGCCCGGAAAATTTCTCAATTTCAATATAGCCCTCAACACCATCTTCTGTTTCCATCATGGAGTTGTAGCCAAGCTCGCCAAGCTCGGCTATTATGATTTCGGAAAAATCTTCACTACATGAAAATTTAACCCCTATAAACTCTGCCGGAAGTTTCTCTGCCATCATTAAAATGACTTTACAATATCGGTAAAATCCCTTGATTTTAAAGAAGCTCCGCCAATCAGGCCTCCATCCACATCTTTACAGGCAAACAGCTCCTTTGCATTATCCGGCTTGCAGCTTCCTCCATAGAGTATAGACATGTTTTCAGAAATTTCCCCGCCGTATCGCTCGGCTATAAACTCACGTATGGTCGCATGCATTTCCTGGGCCTGATCCGATGAAGCAGTTTTTCCCGTTCCTATTGCCCAGATAGGTTCATACGCTATTACTATTTTGGAAAATTTATCGTCGTGCAGATGAAACAGGCTATCTCCGATTTGATTACAAACGTACTCCTTGAAAAGGCCGTTTTCCCGGATCTCCAAGGACTCTCCACAACAAAAGATGGGAGTAAGATTATTTTCCAGGGCCAGGTCCACTTTTTTGGCAAGCTGTTTATGACTTTCGTTGAAGTACTCTCTTCTTTCACTGTGTCCAACTATAACATACTGCGCACCAACAGAGGCCAGCATACTGGCAGAAACTTCTCCGGTGAATGCACCCTGGGCATTATCATTACAATTTTGAGCACCCAGGTGGAGTTTATCTACACCAGATATCAATTTCTTTACCTGAGTTAAGTGAATAAAAGGGGGAGCTAAAATAATATGTACATCTCCTCTTACCTCATCGGCTACCATATTCACGATCTCAGAAGTAAGCTTCAACCCCTCATCGAGGCTATTATTCATTTTCCAGTTTCCGGCTACAATTTTTTTTCTCATAGTTAGTGTACAGTTTTTTGTGGACACACAAATATAGTATTTAAAATGTCTTTTAACTGATCCTGCTCCAGTTAACGGCTGTTTTGCGCATAGACTCGATCTGGCTCCGGATATTCCGGTTATCAGGATGGGATAGTTCCGGGTCAGCATCCAGCAGAGCAATAGCCGCCCCTCTGGCTGCCTGCAATATTTTGCCATCCTTTCCCAGGTCAGCTATCAGCAAATCAAGCACCCCGCTTTGTTGTGTGCCTGTCAGATCTCCGGGACCGCGCAATTGCAGGTCAGTATCTGCTATTTCGAATCCATTATTGGTTCTCACCATGGTCTCAAGCCGCACTTTGGCCTCTTTACTGAGTTTATAATTGCTAATAAGTATGCAGTAAGACTGGTCGGCACCACGCCCTACTCTTCCGCGAAGCTGGTGCAATTGTGCTAGACCAAACCGCTCGGCATTTTCTATGACCATAACTGATGCGTTAGGCACATTTACACCTACTTCTATTACCGTGGTAGCCACCATGATCTTAGTTTCTGCCTTTACAAACCTTTGCATTTCATAGTCCTTGGCATCGGGTTTCATTTTACCATGTACTATGCTTACAGGAATATCCGGAAAAGATCTGCAAATGCTTTCGTAGCCATCCATAAGATGCTTGAGGTCCAGTTTTTCTGACTCTTCAATTAATGGGTAAACGATATATACCTGTCTCCCTTCTGCAATTTGCTCTTTGATAAAGCCATTTACTTTCAGCCGGTTTGCATCGTACCGATGAACTGTTTTTATTGGCTTTCTTCCTGCCGGCAGCTGGTCAATCACTGAAATATCCAGATCTCCATACAAAGTCATGGCAAGTGTGCGCGGAATAGGGGTGGCGGTCATCACCAGCACATGCGGATAAACATCACGGTTCTTCTGCCATAGTTTGGATCGCTGGGCTACCCCAAAGCGGTGCTGTTCATCAACCACAGCCAATCCCAGGTTTTTAAATTGTACAATATCCTCAAGCAGGGCATGTGTACCCACAATAATATTCAGGTCTCCCGATTTAAGGTATTCGTGTATGATTTTCCGCTCACTCTTTCTGGTAGAACCCGTGAGTAAGGCAATGGTAATACCCATGCGATCGGCATATTCCTTCAGGCCCTGGTAGTGTTGCGCTGCCAATATTTCAGTGGGGGCCATCATTACTCCCTGAGCCCCTGAGCCTACCACCAATAACATGCAGATGAAGGCCACTATGGTTTTCCCACTGCCCACATCACCCTGAAGCAGCCGGTTCATTTGTCGCCCCGACTTCATGTCATGGTAAATTTCCTTTATTACCCGTTTCTGCGCATCTGTCAGGTCAAACGGCAGGTGTTCTTTATAAAATCTGGTCAGAAGCTCGGTATCATGAAAAACCTGACCTTTAAACTTGTCAACTCTTGCAAGTTTCAGCTTTAACAGGCGCAATTGTACATAAAACAGCTCTTCAAACTTTAACCTGAAGCTGGCCTTTTGCAACAGTTCATTGTTCTGGGGAAAGTGGATATTGAACAAGGCCTCTTTCTTTGAAAGCAACCTGTAGTCTATCAGTAGCTGCTGTGGCAAGGTCTCCCTAATCCTGTGCTCGGCAAGCTGAAGCAGCGTTCTTTGAAGCTTTGAAATAGCTTTGCTGTCCAGATATTTCTTCTTAAGCTTTTCAGTGGCAGGGTATACAGGATGCAAATAACTGGAATCCTCATTTTGATGTGTGAGCACTTCAAATTCGGGATGAGCAATATTAAGTTTGCTTCCAAATGCCGTGGGTTTTCCAAAAACCATGTATTCAACACCGGGTTGGAGCTTTTGTAGTACCCATTGCACTCCTTTGAACCAAACAAGCTCAATTTCGCCTGTTTCATCACGTAAAAATGCTTTCAGCCTTCGCTTGCGTGGTGGGCCTGCCGCCTCTATATTACGCACCCTCCCTTTGATCTGAACATAAGGCATAGTGCCATTCAACTCATTGATCGGGTAAAATTTAGTGCGGTCTTCGTACCGGAACGGGTAGTGCTGAAGCAGGTCCCCATAAGTGAATATATTGAGTTCTTTATTAAGTAGTGCCGCTTTTTGCGGGCCGACTCCTTTGAGGAATTCTATCTTTGTATCAAAGAATCCTTGCATACCCGCAAACTAACCAAAAAAATTCTTTAACTGCTTAATTTCTGCTGCTCCCCTTCAGGTCGTTCCATTTAAGGGTATTCATCATATGAACAATATCCACTTTCACATATTCAATAGCTGGTTGCAAAGAGTCATTCTGTACCTGTGTATTGAAGTAAAGTGCGCCTCGCAGGAAATTTTGCGTAGAATCTGTCGAAATAAATTGAAACTGGCTGGGCACTTCGCCTTCCAGTTCAGCATAAACCACCGTTTTGCCTGATGGCGTTTTTGATATAGCCTCATCAATGGCCGAAGCTTTGATCTGGTGCTTGGCGGTGAGGAAATAGGCATCATCAAAATATTCCTTCAGCGAGTCCAGACTATTGACGGTCTTATAAGTTATGTGTATGTCCGCTTTAAATTGCGGATAATAGATCTCAACCCAATACTTGTCTGAAATCCAGGAGGAGTCCTTAAGCAGCCGGGCATGTTTTGAGTATTCAAAGTGATAGGGCAGGGTATCAGGCAGTGGCTGATAGGCATGCTCGGGAAGGATAAAGCGATTATACCCTTTAGGCTTCGGTGCATAATCAGACTCACAACCCCATAAAACTAAAACTATGAAAAAAGCCAACCACAGTTTAGTTATAATCTCCTGTATCTTCATCATTTTCGTTTATAAAGACCCGCACCTTTTTAATACGCTTATTATCCACAGCTACCACAGTGAAAACGTACCTCTCAAAATACACTTTTTCTCCGGCAGAAGGAAGCTTTGTATTAATTTCCAGCAGCAGGCCTCCAAGCGATTCACTCTCCCCCTTTACTTTTTCAAAAGTATTCGGGTTCACCTCCAGTATCTTGCAGAAATCATTGAGCGTGGTCCTGCCTTCGAAAAGGTAAGTATACTTATCAAGTTTGCTATATGCAATATCTTCATCATCAAACTCGTCATTTATTTCACCCACTATCTCCTCGATGACATCCTCCAGGGTGATCAGACCGGAGGTACCTCCGTATTCATCAACAACAATGGCCATATGCACCCGCTTCTCCTGAAAGTCCTTTAATAGTGCATCAATCTTTTTGTTTTCAGGAACAAAGAAGCCCTGCCTGAGCAGCTTACACCAGTCAAAAGACTCATCCTGATCAACATGTGGAAGCAAATCCTTGATATAAAGTACTCCTTCGATATTATCTATAGTGTCAGAATAAACCGGGATACGGGAAAATCCTGACTTATTAATCTTATCCATCAGGTCATGGAAATCCATCTCTATGTCAAACGCCGTAATGTCCATCCTTGATTTCATTACCTGTTTAACCGTGAGTGTACCGAAGTTAACTATACCTTTCAGAATATCCTTTTCTTCATCGGTAGTCTCCTCGCTGGTAGTAGTTATTTCAAGGGCATGGTGAAGCTCTTCTACGGAGATATCGTACCCTTTTTTGGTAAACCGCCGTTCTATAACGCTGCTGCTGGTAACCAGTAAAAAAGACAATGGCCTGAATACCGTGTTCAGCAATTTGAGCATCGCAGAGGTCAGCCTGGCGAACCTGAGGTTATTAGGTGTAGCATAAACTTTAGGCAGGATCTCCCCAAAAAACACTATACCCAGTGTGGTGACGGTAGTAAGAATAATTACAGGGGTTCCTTCGGTGGTTTTGGCATCCAGAATCTCCCACATTACAAATGTTGACAGGGTAACTATGCCAACATTTATAAAATTATTCATAATCAGAATGGTTGCCAGCAGTTGCTTAGGATGACGGATAAGGGTAACTATGCGCTTATCCGGCACTTCTTCACTTTCCTTACATTCGGCTATATCTTTTGAGGTTAGCGAAAAAAAGGCCACCTCTGAGCCACTTATCAATGCGGACATAATCAGCAACAGCAGAAGTGTAATACCGCTGATGAAGTAAAACAGTGAATCCTCACTGAAGATCGTCGCTAACAAATATTGACTCGGAGGTTCGTCTATGGTTTCCAATACTTGGGATTTATTCTAAAAATCAGAACGGCAGATCGTCAGATTCGTCATCAATAGCTATATCAGCTCCCGCCTGTGATGGTGCCGGCTCCTGCGATCTTGTCGGGGCTGGTGAAGTGCCACCACCCTCTGACATACCCTTAGGGGTTAGCATGGTCATATTATCTCCAACAATCTCTGTTGTATACCTGGTTACACCATCCTTTTCCCAGGACCTGGTACGAAGCTTACCTTCGATGTATACCATATCACCTTTGTTAAGGTATTTTTCTGCGATCTCTGCCAAACCTCTCCACAGCACTACGTTGTGCCACTCGGTTTGCTCTCTTCTTTCGCCCGTATTTCTATCCTTATATACTTCCGAAGTAGCCACCGGAAAATTGGCTACAGATGCTCCACTCTCCAAATGTCTTACTTCAGGGTCTTTTCCCAACCTTCCAACAATTATTACTTTATTAACTCCTGACATATTCTCGTTTTAATCTTTTTTGCAAAGCTACTAATGTTTTATAAATCTAACTAAAAAATAGTATCATTCAAATAACGTGAAACCAAAACAGGTTTGGGTAATTGATGAATATCTTCATGATCAAAAAACTGCAATCCCAGGCGGGTTATCATATTGGCAACTTCTGTGCCCTCACTGAGCTCTATTGTAAAAAAACGTGCGTGAAGCCTGCGGTGTGTAAGCACATGCTTGTATCCGGCGCTCACATTTACCTCTTTGATATATGGAAGCAGTTCACTTAAATGGTCGTAATTATGGATTATCCAGTCAAAGTCCCTGAATTCTTTATCTTCAAAAAGCAGGTAATCGAAGAGGCCTCTCCAGATGTCATTACCCTTTCGCTGCTTCAAAGCCATATGTTCCCCTTTTGTGAACACCATATAATGGAAATACCGATCCTTAACTTTTACTTTTCCCAGCTTGACAGGAAGCTCTCTCTGCAGATTATGTATGCGTGCATGACATTCTATATTAAAAATACAATTATCACATGCCGGTGATTTTGGTGTACAGTGTGTAGCGCCAAACTCCATGATGGCCTGATTGTAGATATCCGGCTGCTCCGCGGGGATCAGTTCACCGGCAAGCTTCTCAAATTTTCGCTGCCCGCTGCCGCTGGAAATATCAGCGTCTATACCGTAGACTCTGGACAGCACTCGGTATACATTTCCATCTATTACGGGCACCTGTTCGCGGTAAGCAAAAGAGGCGATCGCAGCAGCCGTATACTTACCAATTCCTGGTAGTTTTAACAAGTTTTTATACCCAAACGGGAAGTTTCCACCCAAATTTTCTGCAACTATTTTTGCGCACTTATGTAAGTTTCTGGCCCTTGAGTAATATCCTAGCCCTTGCCATAGGCGTAGGATTTCCTGCTCGCTGGCCGCTGCCAAATCTCCAATTTTTTCAAAATGTTCTACAAATCTGTGGTAATAAGGCAGGCCCTGGGCAACACGGGTTTGTTGCAAAATGATCTCTGAGAGCCATATTTTATAAGGATCGGACGTATCGCGCCATGGCAGTTCACGTTTATGCGTGTTATACCATGTAATTAACTTTTTTGCGAATTTTTTGTTATTCAATTAGGTCACTTTTTAGTCAAAAAATGCTCAAAATGGGGTGTTAGATTTTTGGCATAGTTAATTTTTTTATATTCCCACGGAGCCTAAATTTGCTGACCAATATACACCTAGTAATTAATATCGTTAATCAAAAAGACTATTATTCGTGACTAAAGCAGAAGTAATATCCGAAATCTCCGAGAAGACCGGAATCGACAAATCAGACGTAACTGTTTCTGTTGAGGCATTTTTCAATATTGTTAAAAACTCAATGGCAGAAGGAAATAACATTTACGTCAGAGGGTTTGGCAGCTTTGTAAATAAGAAGCGCAAGAAGAAAATTGCCAGAAACATTTCCAAGAATACGGCAATTGTAATCGATGAGCACTATATACCGAGTTTCAAACCTTCTAAGGTATTTATTGAGAAGATTAAGACCAGTGATAAAGTAAAGGACGCAAACAGTTAATAATCCCTTTGCTTTTAAATCTTAATATTATCCTTGAACTTTGCATGTGTTTCTAACTGAAATTTAATGCTAAAGACAAGGATAATATTAATTGCAAGTGCAGCCCTGCTGGTACTGCTTATTTTCAGCTTACCAAAAGTTGTGGTTGACAATGACTCGGATGAGCTAAGTTCTTCTCAGGAACCCACATCAACCGCACCCCCGGACTCCGGGATCACCACCAATGCTCACGATCTGGAGCTATCGGGAGATTCCCGACAAAATATCAAAATTTTAAAGGAAAAACTTACCGCTAGTAAAAATATTGAAAAAAGTGTTATCTTTGCGGACTCTTTGGCAAAGCTGTATCTAAGCGTGAGTAAATACGATAGTGCAGCTAAGTTCGTTGAAATCATTGCTCAAAATATTCCAACTGTGGAAAACTGGCAAAGGGCCGGAGACACTTATTATGAAGCTTTCAGTTTTGCAATGGATGCAGAAAAAAGAGCTCAAATGGGTGGCAAAGCAAGGGAATATTATGAAAAGGTATTGGAAAAGTCACCAGGCAGGCTGGACATTAAGAATAACCTGGCCATGACTTACCTGTCAACATCAAACCCCATGCAGGGTATAATGATGCTGAGAGAAATTTTGAAACAGGATCCAGAAAACGAAAAGGCCCTGTTTAATATGGGGGCTTTGTCCATGCAGTCAAACCAGTATGACAAAGCCATAGAACGCTACAGCAAGCTGGTGGAACTATATCCGGAAAACACACAGGCTCGCTTCTTTTTAGGAGTCAGCTACATGGAAACCGGACAAAAAGACAAAGCCAAAGAGCAATTTATAAAAGTAAAAGAGCTGGATGATGATCCTCAGGTACACGCTACAGTGGATTCTTATCTGGAAGAAATTGAATAAATAAAAAATTGTTTAACTATCCCGATGAGTCGGGAGCAAAAATTTTAAAGATATGCCTTGCGGTAAAAAAAGAAAAAGACATAAGATTGCTACTCACAAGAGAAAGAAAAGATTGAGAAAAAACAGACATAAGAAGAAGTAATTCTTGATCATGGTCCCGGTGCCCCCGGGACTGTGTGTCTATACACATCTTTTTAAATAAGTTTTAATCTCAAATCACATACATTTTGAGTAACGAATTAATAATCAATTCAACTCAAAACGGATGTCGTATAGCCCTATTAAAAGATAAAAGTCTTGTTGAGTTCCATCATGACGAAGATGGAAACCAGTTTACAGTTGGAGATATATACCTGGGTACTGTCAGAAAAGTAGTTCAGGGTCTCAATGCAGCGTTTATTGATATAGGTTACGAGAAAGATGCCTTTCTGCATTATCTCGATCTGGGACCTAAATTCAGTTCGCTTCAGGATTTCACGAAGCGTGCGCTTTCAAAAAAAAATACCTCCAGTAAACTGGAAAAATTTGGCTTAAAGCCAGACATAGATAAACATGGAAAGATCACCAATGTACTTTCCAGGAATCAACAAATACTAGTACAGGTTGTAAAAGAGCCTATATCAACAAAAGGGCCGCGATTATCCTGCGAGTTGTCTCTGGCAGGCAGATATTTGGTACTTGTTCCTTTTTCGAACACAGTAAATGTCTCTAAGAAAATTAGCAGCAGCGACGAGCGAAAGAGACTCGTAAGACTGGTGTCATCAATCAAACCTGAGAATTTTGGTGTAATTATAAGAACAGTAGCTCAGGGTAAAGATGTAAGGGAGCTGGACTCAGACCTCCGGCATCTTCTTGACATATGGCATCAGGGTGCCAAAACACTTAAAACAGCCAAGCCAAGGGAAAAAGTAATCGGTGAGATGAGCAAAGCCTCGTCCATCCTCAGAGATGTTCTTAATGAGTCGTTTGACAACATCCATATCGATGATAAAGAGATATATGATGAAGTAAGGACTTACATCAAGACCATCGCCCCTGACAAGGAGAAGATTGTAAAGCTTTACAATGGCAAAGCAAAGATCTTTGAGAATTTTGGCATAGAAAAACAGATAAAATCAGCCTTCGGTCAATCTGTAAGCCTCAAAGGCGGAGGATACCTGATCATAGAGCATACGGAAGCGCTTCATGTTATCGACGTAAACAGCGGTAATAAATCTAACCGTGAAGAGGACCAGGAAGCAACCGCTCTTTCGGTAAACATTGAGGCCGCTAAGGAAATAGCAAGGCAGCTCAGGTTGCGTGATATGGGTGGCATTATCGTAGTCGACTTCATTGATATGAAGAGGGCTGAGAACAAAAAGACGATCTATAAGGTCATTAAAGATGAAATGGCTGCGGACCGGTCTAAGTTCACCGTTCTGCCATTGTCAAAATTCGGCCTGATGCAGATCACACGCCAGCGGGTAAGGCCGGAAATGAACATTACCACTAAAGAAGTGTGCCCTACCTGCCAGGGAACAGGTAAGATCAGTGCTTCTATACTGGTTTCAGACCTTATTGAGAGATCAGTTGACCATCTGATGACCAAGCAGAACGACAAGGATATAACCGTGGTTATACATCCTTTCATTTATGCCTATTTCACCAAAGGTACGATGTCCAGAAGGCTGAAGTGGTTTTTGAAATATTTCAAATGGATCAAAATGGTGCAGGACTCTTCGCTGGCCATTACAGAATACAAATTCCTCAACAAGTTTGGAGAGGAAATAGATGTAGGGGAATTGTAAATAATTCAATTCTAACCATCCTAATCCACCAAGGGTTTTGCACCCTTGGTGGATTGATCCACAATATTATCTTTTATAATGATTGATAAAACGCTGATTATCAGTTTGGGAAGAAACGATCAATCTAAATACTTTTTTAACACTTTTTCCACATTACGCTCATCCGAGAGATCCCAATACCACCATTTATCAGGATTGTTTTTTTCAGCTTGAAATCGCCTCTGGTAAGATACTTTAAATAAACCCAACAATAACTTTAACGCCTTATTCAATTCATAATCAGGCAGCTCAGCAATCCTTTGTAAAAGATGACTGGTTATACCTTTGGCTAGAAGCACACAAGGGGTAAATGTTGGTTTTAATTTACTCTCAACTATCGCGGATCGTATATCTTCTTCCTGTGGTTTTGATTGTTGGATAAGGGCAATTATCTCTTTTAGATAACTTCTCTTTTCGGATAGGCCAAAGCTTGAAAATTCATCTACTAACACTTTTGGATCGACAAGTCCCTGCCCATATTTATTCAGTGTAATTTCCTTTTCAGTGTTTAGCATTTCAATAAATAGTGTAGATAAAGATTGCAGGCTAAATCGCTCTAGCTTTTCAGGCATGGCTTGTATATATGAGCACAATCAACACCAGCACAATAGTGATTACTCCTGTAAGCAAATTTAAAATGAATACTTCCGAAGATCGTTCACCGAAGGAAGCACCTCCGGTTAAAACTTTTTTAAAAAGATCTTTCTGCTTTCTATATTTAGGAAAAAGTATCAAAAAGAACCATCTTATAAATGCACCTATAAATTCAAAACCATAAGGCCCTTTGTACATGCTCATAATGTCAAAATAAGTTTATTCCCCACTATTAAAAAGATAAAAACAGGTACAATAAACGATCAATACAGCCTTCTTAAACAAAAAGCTTAATCTCCACACTTCCCTATTTTTCTAGTGTTCAATTCTCTGTAATAAATCCAATCGGGCGGACGCCTACTTCATTGGTGTCGTAAGGATCGCTGCGCTAAACCTACGGCCAGCAAAGTCATTTAATCAACCCCAAATTATGTCGTAATACCCCAATAGAAACTGGGATTAAAATTACAAGGACAAACCATGTAACAATTAACCAATCTTTTTTCCTCCTTTCTGATTTTAGCTCATGACTCCATCGAGCTTTATATTTCTCTATGTCAAAATTTCTTTCATACCGATACCAGTTAAACACACCTATAGGAACAACAAATGGAACCAGGTAGATCTTAGGAGGCAAGGAAAAGTCTCTAACCAGCTTTACCAATGCCACTACACTTAATAATGAAAAACACTGTAATACTGTCAATAAAACACTTCCTTTTGTTTCAGGAACATTATCTCTTTGTTTAAGAAAGAATGTATATATTCTGTAATATATATAATCAAACAAGTTCATCATTTAATTAGGCTTTTTACCTATTGGAATAAAACCTAAACCACAAGGATAGGGAGGGATCATTTCTGCTTCTTGTGGTATTCAATCAAAAGAAGATTTATCCTTTCCACCTCTTCTTTTTTTAAAGGGTCTGTATGTATTTCTTCAATTCTATTCAGCAGTAATCGATACTCATCCTCTGTAGTAACTTTTCCTTTCTTAAGGATTTGATTAATGCCCTTTTTCTCAGCTTCATCATTTAACCCTGAACCGAACTTAGTTTCTAAAATTTCATTAAGCTTATTCCTATCGGATTCACTCAACCCTTTAGCCCATTCGTTGGCATCTTTTAGTTTGAGTTTAACAATACAATTCCCAAACCGAATGGCAAAACTATTAAGACAACGACAATTATCACATCTCTTACCAATACCGTCCCTTTCACCATATTACCGTCCTTTAATATTTTATCAGTTCTATTTCCATTATAATATTTATAAAAAAGGAACATGATCATTAATATAACTGGTAACCAAAGATATTTACTATGATTTTCCCCATATGCTAAAGTCAACAAATTTGTCTTAAATACGAGCATAATCAAGTTAAGCAAAAAGAATAAATGAGCAAAGAATGCTAATACGACCATTGAAACAGCATTGTCTCTTGGATCCACCGTCCCTATCTTATTAAATAAGTTAAAGAAGGTTTTAAACATAAAGTCATACATAAAATTATATATAATTAGTCAAATAAGCTTTCTGTAATACTTTTTCCAGAATACATTTGCCATCCAAAATCAGCGAGGAAATACGCCCCTCCTACAACTGCTATTCCAATGTTTATCCCAGGTATAAAGCCTCCTGCTGTAAGTGCGGCTCCTATTAAGACATCCGCAGTGTGATGATTTTTCCATTCGCCTTGAATTACTGCATCTACTCCGGTAAGTGCCACTCCTGCAATACCAAGTTTAGTTGCAAACTTACTTCCTACTCGGGTCATGTTTGCCCACTGCTTAGCTCCAGTATACAGAGGTTTAGAGCCATTAACCGCTATCTCAGTGGCCATTTGAGTAAACCCAGTAACAGTAACCAGTGTCTTTAAGGAAGAACTTGCCATATCTCCACCAAGACCTGCATAAACCATTTTGGGTTCGTCCATACTAAAATCCATAACACTCCATCCATTCTGAGACGGATTTTTCTTCCAGCCGTATTTATTACTTTTATACCCACCAACTTCAACAGAGCCAACTTTTCCGTACACATTAACGGCAGCTTCATTGGCCTTCTCCCAGCGATTATCATCAGTAATGTTATAAAACCTGTCAAAGGTTTGCTGGCTCATCATACGGGCATTTCTTTCCATGCCAACAGCTCCTGCACGTCTCCATAATTGGTCCGTCCAGTGGCGCCCTGAACCAGGCCCCATACTGTCTACTAACGAATAGGGATTGCCAGAGCTCACCAAGTCGTCGTATTGGTCAAAACCACTTCCCCCGCTACCCCCATTCGTTTCACAGGTTTTGCACACTAAAGGAAGTTCTATAAGCCCCGTAGGATCATTAAAAGAAACTGGATTATTAAACCCAAACCTATAAGGCGTTAGGTTTGGCATCATGTGGGCTAAAGCATCCACACCATTGAAACGCCCCGTTGCCGGATCGTACTGCCTGAACGGCGTGTCGTAAGTATCCGTAAAGTCGTTATACTCGGTGGCCGCATTGAACTTGTGGGCGTTTGGAGTTTGTTCTGCCCTGGTCCAGCTTGTGCTTTGCTGTAGCCCGAACGGGTAGTAGTTATTGCTCTGCACTACCTTCCCTTCCGTTAACATTACCTCAAAATCATCAAAATACACTTCGTTGCCCCCTGCAAAAGACTTGCAGTGTACTCTTACAAAGAACGTTTTGTGCTTTTAAGCACCTGCGAATATAGTTTTATTTTTCTCAGTCTACAATAAATTCATACCGGGCGGACGCACTACTTCATTATAGGTCTAAGGATCGCTATGCTAAACCTTAGACCAGACTGGGAAAACCCGGAAGGGATTCAACAATTAAAGGCCAACCTCTTTTAATATTTCATATCTACCAAGTTCTCCTTTGCGGTAAACAACCATTTTACCCTGCCCACGTGCTTTAGCCACTGAATCTCCAGACTGAACAAAAGGAATAATCAATCTTCCATAGCCCCCCAATATCTCCATTCATCGTTAATTAAGAAGCTTGGCGTAGCACGATTCTCACTAACTTTTATATCATCTATAACAGAAAAATATTCAGAGTTAATATCTTCATTTTTAGACTGAACCATCTCTATTGCTAATGTTATTCCTCCATATATCATTATAAGAACTAAAATAACTACTCCAATCCTTATTCCTACTTTTATAAACTTCACCATGTTTTAACTTTTGTGATTCCAGAACCGTGTGAGAACCCAAGTGTTTCTCCTATTCCCATAGACACTCCATACATGACCGTCCTGCCATCGTCACCAATTCCTCTTATAATTATCTCCTCCATTCCGATATAAAAAAGGCCCGGGCTATTTACCCAGGCTTTTAAATCTCTTTTGTGTGACTTCAGCTACACTAACTCATATTTAGTTATTGCTACAACCAAAGTCAAGAATAAAGTAATTCTCCTTACCTGCGCGTTTAACCACCACATCGTAACTATTGTATTCTTTAAAAATAGAGTCATTTGCTTGTAAGTAATTAAACAATCCACTCCTATCGGGTTCAAGATAGACAATCTGTATATTGTTTCCACTATTTACATTCACGGTATTTACACTATGATTGGATTTATCTTCATAAACCGAGTCTACCCTTCCTTTGACAACTAAAAATTTCATTTGTGAATAGGATTCACAAAGATCCTTCCTAGCTTGATCACGAAACACCTCGCTCCCGCATTGCTTCATTAAAAACATTACACTCAGGAACACGACAATAAGAACAATTATAACCTTTAATACTTTCATCTTGCTACTTTATCAAACAACCAATTTTTATACCTACTCCAAGGAATCGTTACTGAATTATATTCAGCATACCCAACAGCTACACCTAGCCCTCCCGAAAACAATCTATAAGGAGGAGTAAAATTTCCATAACTTTTATTGTGATCAAAATGAGGCACGGCCTGCCCGACAGTTCCACCCAAGACTAAAAGATCTCCGGTTATTTGAGCCTCATTGCCCATGATTTCATCATATGTCACTTCCGTACCATCCGCTGAAGAAAACAGGTTATAGTCAAGTGATAAATTAACATGAACATTTGTAGCATGCTTATCAGGCTGCAATTTACTTACATATACCCCACTAGTATTTTTTCCCCAGAAATAACCTAGGGTATAACCTATACCGTCCTTAAACAATGAACCTGCTAAAGTAATGCTTATAGCCTGTCCATCATTCTCATGTAACACATCCTCTAAAGTCAGTTTAGTATCCGCAGGATTAAAACCTGCGTAGACATATTTATCATTGGCAAGATCATGAGCACTCATAGAAACATTCGTATAAGGCACATACATCTGACCATCTTTGGTACTACACCACTCTTTTAGGTGGTGCAATTCCTTCAACTGATCTTAATTTAATTTTTTTGCCATCTTCTTAGAGTCCTGTATATGGAGCCAAAGGCCCAAAAAACATATTTGATGCTCCATGATATATTGGGCCTAATGGAGAGATAGATAATATCAATTCCTTCTTAGAGCTATCAAGTACTTTGAAAGCTTCAGACTAAGCAATAATCCCATCCCACTGGAAATATTTTGCAAACCAAAGAAACTAAAACTTGCTGATTGGATAAGCACTCCAAGTATGTTAGCAAAGCCAAAAATTAAAATGGATATTCCTGCAAACTGTAAAAAGATTTGGGGCTTCTTAAAATTCAAGGGGTTGTCATTCCATTGAGGTGAAACAAAAGAACCATTAGTTACTTTGATAACTACGTAATTAATTAATATGCCAAACAACATCCAAGCTACCAAAGAACCTATTGTAATTTGAAGCACCATTCCCATTCCATTCAAATTATAATAAACTGGCTCCATCATATTCAATGCAGCCATTACCAAAACAAATATAGCTTTGATAAATCCTATTCTATTCCAACTTTTCATTAGGTAAGACTTAAAACCCTCTTTCTAATTCAAATGATTTCCTGAACACCTCTTTTTCACTGGCATCATATCTTACCACTTCAACATGCGTCGACCCTGACTTTTTTATAATTGAATCCCCCACTTGAACATATTCAAGCATTTCCCGGCCAGTTCTTCCAAAGGTTGGCTTGTCCTCGTCCATAATATAATAGGCACTGGCTTGCTCTGCATTTATACTATCTACAGTTCCAATATACTCTGTCATTACCTCATAATCCAATACTTTTTGTCTGACATCTAGTGTAGACTTAATCATAAATGATGCTCCAACCAGAATAATAATGATGATGATCATGTAAACAAATTTCTCCCTTCTCATATTTACCAGTTTCCTATTTTTGTAGTCATACCTTTATGGCTTCCAGAGCCCCCAATTGTTACACCAAAACCAATTGATCCCCCCGTAAAAACACCGTTATAGTTATCATCAAACCCCCCTTGCAAAGTTAGCTCCAAGACCAATCCCTCCTGAGACAGTAGCTGCCGGACCTAGTAATTCCTCAGGTGTCATATTATGATAATCCCCTTCATAAAAAAGCACACCCGCATTTAAACCATAATCAACTTCCAATCCCTTTCTACTAAACATGGAAAAGTTGTTTTGGTCCTATAGAAGCCAGGATCTTTCCCTCTCATTACAATATGTAATGTATATGTTGATCCGCCTCCGATTGTACCAAGTACAGATGTTCCAGAAACATCAAAAGTTAACACGTCTCCAGGAATTAGGATTTTCATGAATTGACTATTTAAAAAATCATTCCATGCATTACCTTCCTTCGGAAAACTTAAAGATGCGGTACTACTACCATTTACGAGATCTATCTTCTGCTCAATAACATACCCTGCTCCTTTCATTCTGCCATCTGTACTGTATTGAGCAGTCTGCACAAACTGGTAAAATGTTCCATCAGAAGCAAGTTCACCTCCTAAAGCTTTACCAATTTGTTCCCTAAGGCTTCCTCCGGAAGCACCGTGCCTAACCATATAACTATAGCCCGCTCCGATAGCTTCATTATCACTTTGGAAGAAACTATTGCCCCCTTCTGGAGTCCAAGTGCCTCCCGAACCTTTCCTAATCATCAAACTAGTTATTATTGAAGCAAGACTTTGTGTACGCCCTGTTCTGTACTGACTTGCCCAACTTCCAACACCAACCCTACCCATACTACCACTAAGCCAGGTATAAGCTACTTTTTACCTTCCACAATTTCCTGAATCAATTGCAGCACCCGTTTCACTTCATATCTATAACCATAAAAATTATATAACACCCCTATTATCAAAATTAAAATACTAACAAAAGCAAAGGTTAGCATAATAAGCTGACTCTGACTAAAAAAGATATAAATGGAAAACAAAGAAAAAAGTAACATAAAAGAAAACCAGACAAAAGTTACTATCCTCCCAAATAAGGTAACTCCAACTGTTATTTTTAACTCTGTAGATTCATCATTACCATTTATTTCACCAAGTATTTTCACTTGATAAGACCTCGCATGTTTACCAACAAATTTCAAATCGAATTTATCCAAATAAATATCTCCTTCAAAAAGTGAACGTTTTGAAAATACTGTTTGAAAAATTTTAGGTTTTTGTACATTCGCCCTAATTGCTTCCAAAACATCGTCCTTCCTTCTTTGGACAGATAATTCAATTTTTTTTCTAGGAAATAAAAACATCATCTATTTAAAAACTTTTTGAACATAAGTGTCTCCCCAATTGATATTCCCTCCCACGTATGTTGGAATACCTAAGCCACCAAAAATCTTAACAGCAACAACTTGTCCCCCGAATTGATCTCGTTCGCTAATCGCAATACCTGCGCCAAGATCAATACCAAAGGATCCCCCAAGATTTGCCTCGAACCTCGGCCCGGCTAATGTGGAAACGGTAAAATTGTTAATATCTCCAGTATAAAAATATGCAGTCCCCTCTACCGCACCTGATGCATCCAATCCAAATGCAGAAGTTCCAGCGTCACTTAACAAAAAGCCTTTTCCTTCATCAGCTCCCGCTAAAACAGTTCCATATGCAATAGGACTAGTATCTCCTCCATATACAAGTACAACGTCGATATCAAGCCCAATTGACCATGCAGCCAATTTCCATGAAGAAATATCATACCATGGGGTTAAATTCGGCAGTACAGGATCGGTAGTATTTAAATTAATTTTCTGCTCAATAACATATCCTGCCCCTTTCATTCTGCCATCTGTACTGTATTGAGCAGTCTGCACAAACTGGTAAAATGTTCCATCAGATGCAAGTTCACCGCCTAAAGCTTTACCAATGTGTTCCCTGAGGCTTCCCCCGGAAGCACCGTGCCTAACCATATAACTATAGCCCGCTCCGATAGCTTCATTATCACTTTGGAAGAAGCTATTACCACCTTCTGGCGTCCATGTGCCTCCCGAACCTTTCCTGATCATCAAACTAGTTATTATGGAAGCAAGGCTTTGTGTACGCCCTGTTCTGTACTGATTTGTCCAACTTCCAACACCAGCCCTACCCATACTACCACTAAGCCAGCTCATACCAAACACGTTATCCGCCCCACTGATAATACTACTACCGCCACCACCAGACCTCAGGTTTGGATCATCCAACTCCACCGGCCTTTCATTCAGCCCGGTCGGATCATTAAAAGAAACAGGATTATTAAACCCGAACCTGTAAGGAGTCAGCGTCGGAGTCATGTGGGCGAGAGCATCCACACCATTGAAGCGACCTGTTGCCGGATCATACTGCCTGAACGGCGTGTCGTAAGTATCCGTAAAGTCGTTGTACTCGGTGGCCGCATTGAACTTGTGGGCGTTTGGAGTCTGGTCCATGCGCGTCCAGCTTGTGTTTTGCTGTAGCCCGAACGGGTAGTAGTTATTGCTCTGTACTACCTTCCCTTCCGTTAACGTTACCTCAAAGTCATCAAAATACACTTCGTTGCCTCCTGCACAACTTCTTTAGTGCAAAAGACTTGCAGTGTACCTTCCAAAGAACGTTTTGTGCTTTAAAGCACCCGCGAATATAGTTTTATTTTTCTCAGTTTACAATAAATTCATACCGGGCGGATGCCCTACTTCATTATAGGTCTAAGGATCGCTATGTTAAACCTTAGACCAGACAGAGGCTGCTAAAGTATTAAAAGCGACTCCTACCACGGTAGGCCGGTAAGAGTGTGATGAGGTAAAACTTTCTATTGAAGTGGCGGCCAAGATTGCGGAAGTTCTCGAGGTTTCTCTTGATTACCTGATCGGTAGTTCTGACAACTATATCAAGACAAACCATGCCCAAAAGGATCAATGACATTCTGACCCTCAATGAAAAAGATAAAGACCACATTCTATTTACCATTGATGCCATGTTAAGGGATGCTAAGACTAGAAAGGCTTATTCTTAAAAAAGCCCTGCATCCCTGCAAGGCTCCTTGTATTACTCTCCTTTATCTCCTGCGCCCATTCCGATATGAAAAAAGCCCGGGCTATTTACCTAAGCTTCTATATTATTACGATTTAGTTTGGATAGCTGCTATCTCAATCACCGACCGTATCTTCCTTACAACCGTATTCCAACACTTTTACTTGGCTATTTCCATTTCGAACTATTGTCATTTCAAGTTCTCCTACTGGTTTGAAAAGAGAATCTCCCTCATGTACAAGCTCATATGCTCCTGCAAACTCTCCAACAAACACCGTGCTTTTAATTAGACCGTCCGGGTTTTCGATTTCAACTGTTTCATAAGCATGGTTTCTCTTATCCTTATATTTAGAAACCACTATACCATTAAACAGCACCTCTCTTGCCTGTTCCTCCCTCCAGCATCTGGTTTCATCTAGATTCATCAATGAAAAGGGGGTTCTTGTCAGGATCTTTCTAGAAAACATAAAATGAAAGACAACCAAAAGCACGAAGATCACCCCTAATACTATTATCCAACTTCTTTTCATAATTCTTAAAGATTACCTCCAAACGTCCACGTTCTCATCCAGCTATAAGTAGCACCTGATACACCAACTGAAGCTAGTTTGATTAACAAAGAACGATACTGCTGCAGTAACAATAAATGAAACGATTAAAATAATGACCCGCGCCAATTGAATGCTGTATTTTCTCTTCAACTTCTTATCCTTTTCATTTTTGATTAAGTCATACATGTTCAACAAATCAGTAAAATGACCATAAAAATAATTCACTTTATAACCAGCTACTTTTAATGTATGTTTCATTTGATAGTAAAATATGTTCCCGGCAACAGCTAACCCTACAACAACTACAAAAATCAAACTATCCATGATGTCTTTATAACTTAATGTTTACACCCATAGTCAATATTAAACTCATTGAGTACGGAGTCTCTATAAATCCTAACTCTTAACTCACCCTTATTTTTAACTATAGAGTCTCCTTCAATAAGAAAATCATATGCCCCACTTGAGTCCAGAGCAAACAATATTGACTCTTTTATATCATTGTTATTTTTAAATTTTATGGTTCTATTACTGTGATTTTTTCGATCTAAATATTTTTTCACAATTATGCCTGAAAAAAATTCAGCCCTACCAAATTTTTCAGTTTTACATAAACTGTTATTTCTACGATTACTAAAAGGTTTCGTCTGCAAAATTTCCTTTAACAAAAAACTTATTATTACTGCTGATAGTAATAGCGTTAAAATTCCAAGAATTACTTTCTTCATAGCGTACTCCAAATAAAAAATGTATGTGTAAACTGACGCGTGTAACCTATAGGAGAACCTATGGAGCCTCCTCCTTCGGCTTCCTCATAGTTTTTACCAAAACCATCAAGATGATTGTCACCATTAAAATTATCACCTCCATATCCCATATCATACATCCACAAAGCTCCGTTGTGAGACCCCCCATAACCCTCATATAGGTTTAAGCTAAAACCATCCTTCGGGTCATTAGTCCGCATATATCCTGAAACAATTCCAAACGATGCATCAAATCCTACTGCTTTTCCATGAGTAAAATATATACCCATATCTCCATTGTCATCCCAAGCTAAGCCAAGTTCTACTGCATACCCTGTATCAAAAAAAGCAATAGTGCCTGCTAATCCAATTTTATGACCTTCTCCATAAGGCACATTTTTACTAGTTCGTTTTGGGTTACTATCCGCCATAACACTCCAACCATTCCCTCCACTCTGATTCAATTCCGGAGTACCTCCTTGATTAATTAAGAACATCAGTGCCTCAAAATCATAAACATAAGCACCTTTGTATGTATTTCCCTTAACAGCCTTACCAGCATACTTATTATACACCCTAATAGCACCATGGCCACTACCTCCAAGGTCTGCCATCGTCCCTGAGGCAAAGCCTGTTTTGGAACCATTATCATAAGTTGTAACAGACCAGCCATTTTCAGAAGTAGCGTTCCAGGCATCATTGGCCATTGCTGAGACAGAACTATAACGATAACCTTTTCCAGACCCCTTATAACCATAACTACGATGGTACATACCAGAACCTATACTAGCCCTACCCATACCACCACTAAGCCAAATCATCGATAAATCATTGTCCGCCCCACTGATAATACTTCTGCCACCACCTGTTCTCCTGTCAATGAGGTCTAACTCCACCGGCCTTTCATTCAGCCCTGTCGGATCATTAAAAGAAACAGGATTATTAAACCCAAACCTATAAGGCGTTAGGTTTGGCATCATGTGGGCTAAAGCATCCACACCATTGAAGCGGCCAGTGGCCGGGTCATACTGCCTGAACGGCGTGTCGTAAGTGTCCGTAAAGTCGTTGTACTCGGTGGCCGCATTGAACTTGTTGGGGGTTTGTTCTGCCCTGGTTCAGTTTGTGTTTTGCTGTAGCCCGAACGGATAGTAGTTATTGCTCTGCACTACCTTCCCTTCCGTTAACACTACCTCAAAGTCATCAAAATACACTTCGTTGCCTCTGCACAACTTCTTTAGTGCAAAAGACTTGCAGTGTACTCATACAAAGAACGTTTTGTGCTTTTAAGCACTTGCGAATATAGTTTTATTTTTCTCAGTCTACAATAAATTCATACCAGGCGGACGCCCTAATTCATTAGTGGTCGTAGGATTGCTGAAAAGCTTTCCCGTAAAACAATGAAAGGCACAAGTGGATACTTGCGCCAGTTTCATCGTTTTATAAGGATCGCTATGCTAAACCTTAGACCAGACAGGGTCAGCATCTGAAATTTATTCACCTTTAGATTAAGCCAAGATTATGTCGTAATACCCCAATAGAAACAGGGATTAAAACTACAAGAGCAAACCATGTAACAATTAACCAACCTTTCTTTCTTTTCTCTAATTTTGGCTCATCTCTCCAACGAGATTCATGCTTTTTTATATCAAAATTCCGTTCGTAACGATACCAGTTTAATATCATTAATGGTATTATAATAAGTATACTCTGATACTTAGTAAATATTTCAAACTCCCATATCAAGGATAATACCCCAACTACAGACAATATTGTAAAAAATTGGAGTATCGATACCAAGCCCGCAGCGTACGTCTGAGTAATACTACTCCCTTGGCCAACGTAAAATTTATAAAACCTATAAAAAATATAGTCGAATATACTCATTATCATTTATTTGATCTTTTTACCAATAGGTACAAAGCTAACTGATCCAGGCATTGGCATCCAGTAATACTTATCTATATGTTGTCCAATACTTTCCCCGGTAACACCCGTTGTTATTAAGTTGCCTATGAAATATACACCGGAAACAATCGCTCCAACAGGTCCTCCAAAACCAACGCCTCCCATTACCGCGTCTAGGCCATTACTAGTATTAACGCCATTGTTAATCATATCTGCGCCCGTAAAAGCTAACCCAATTATTCCTGCTCGAGCACCAAATTTAGCAGATCCTTTAACAGTAGTAGACCACTCTACAGGACCTGTATACATTGGACGAGGGCTATAAGAGACTATGCTTGCGGCTCCATTCACAATACCAGCAACACCCGCAGCTGTGTTAAGTCCATTTTCCCGTAAAGCTGAGCCCTCTTCAAAAGGGTTTACCCCAGCATAAACCATTTTAGGGTCGTCCAAAATAAAATCCTCAACACTCCATCCATTTCTGGCAGGTTTTCCTTTCCACCCGTATTTATCACTTTTATACCCACCAACTTCAACCGAACCAACTTTGCCATACACATTAACAGCGGCTTCATTGGCTTTCTCCCAGCGGTTATCATCAGTAATATTATAAAACCTGTCAAAGGTTTGCTGGCTCATCATGCGGGCATTTCTTTCCATGCCTACAGCTCCTGCACGTCTCCATAATTGGTCCGTCCAGTGGCGCCCTGAACCAGGCCCCATACTGCCTACTAACGAATAGGGATTGCCAGAGCTCACCAAGTCGTCGTATTGGTCAAAACCACTTCCCCCGCTACCCCCATTCGTTTCACAGGTTTTGCACACTAAAGGAAGTTCTATAAGCCCCGTAGGATCATTAAAAGAAACTGGATTATTAAACCCAAACCTATAAGGCGTTAGGTTTGGCATCATGTGGGCTAAAGCATCCACGCCATTGAAGCGACCTGTGGCCGGGTCGTATTGTCTGAACGGGGTATCGTAAGTATCCGTAAAGTCGTTGTACTCGGTGGCTGCATTGAACTTGTGGGCGTTTGGAGTTTGCGCTGCCCTGGTCCAGCTCGTATTTTGCTGTAGCCCGAACGGGTAGTAGTTATTGCTCTGCACTACCTTCCCTTCCGTTAACGTTACCTCAAAGTCATCAAAATACACTTCGTTTAGTGTATTGCTTTCATTAGTGAGGTAAATATAGATAAATCCTGCGATATCAGAAGTGATATTGTCTATTCTTAGCTTATGCACCGTGTTGGCCGCGGCAGGTATCTGTGTATGGCCATGCTGATGGACTTTAAAGTCTTTGGTGAATATGATATAATTGAGGTAGGCCGCGGGTTGCTGGTCATTTTGGGTACCCATCAGGCCTATACCTCCAAACATGGGGTCTATGGCCTGCTCGGTTATGCTGTATATGGCCTGCTCCATGGCATTGCCGCCGCTCACTCCGCCAAAGGCACCGGCCAGGGCGGTGATAAAGTCGTCGAGGTCTACAGGGCTGGCATTGCCGCTGCCCCCTCTGTGGTAGCCCTGCACTTTCATATCTATCCTGTCTCCGGGGTACACCGGCAAGCTAAGTGCCGGCCCGGTCATTTGCACACTGTTCAGCCTCGAAACCTCGTCTCCCGAAACTGCATCCGGGTCCGGTGCCCGGGATTTGTCCAGGTTGGTGAAGATCTCCCCTTCATGGTGGGCCTCTTCACTCTCCATGGTGGCTTTGAAGGTGTGTACTTTTTCTTTGGTGGTAAATACCGTACGTACGTTGCCCAGGTGGTCGGAAAGGTAGTACTGATACTCCCAGCTTCCGTCCAGCTCACCCGGCAGTATGCGCCCCTGCTGGTGGTGGATGTATTGCAGGGTATCGTTCTCATAGGTGAAGGCCCCAATGTAGTCGGTGGTTTTTACCAGGTTGCCGGAGGGGTCATAAACATACTTGGCAAGCTTACCCCCTGAGGCATCGTAAGTAAAGGTAACTTTGGAGCCATCCGTTTTTACGATCTGCTCGGGCATGTTCATGAAGTTATAGCTGATGTCGGCGATGTCCTTGTTGTTGTCGCTGGTAATGTTGCCGTTGGCATCGTAGGTGTAGTCAGCTCCGGGGTTGTCTCTGAAGCCTTCTATAGCCGGTTCTGCGATGCTGTTATCGGTGATAGCGGTGAGGCGGTTGCTCACTCCGGCGGTTGCATCGTTATAGTCATAGTCGAGGTCATCAATTTTTGTCCTTTGGCTGTAGTTGGCATATCTCTTCAGGTTTGTAATGTTTCCGTTCAGGTCATACCTGATGTCTTCTACATCGTAGTAGCCGGGCATGGCGGTCCAGGTACCGGTGGCGCCGGCTTTATAGGCTGCACCGGTCAGGCGGTTCTGGTCATCGTAGGTGTAGTTGTATGCCTGCTGTTTTATTTCGCCTATACCCATATTATAGCTGGTCTTCATGGCGCTTGCGTTGCCATTGAAGTAGCCGGTGTTGCCGGTCCCTGCATTGTCTTCATAGCTCAGTTCCATACCCCAGTAGTCTTTTTCGCCTGTAAAGGGGTGGGGTTCATTGGGGTTATTTTCATCGTTCTTTTCAAGGCTGGCGTTGTTGATGGATTTAAGCCAGCCTCTGATGTTATACCGGTAGTCTACGGATTGGGCATAGTCCTGGTCATGTTTATCTTTATGCAGGTTTTTCTCTATGAGCTCTCCCAGCTCATTGTAGTTGCATTCGGCCAGAAGCACCTCTCCGTACCCGAGGGTAGGGCTGATGATCCTGCTGCCTGTTTCATAAAGCGAAATATCTACTCTGAGGTCAACCGCTGAAAGTGCTGCCCTCGTGTAGATGAGTTGTTCGTTATGGTAGAAGAGGAGGCTGGTTCCATTTCTTTCTATCCTGAACCTGTCGCCTGCGGAGTATGTGCGGGTGGTGCTCAGCCAGTTGGTGCTGCTCCCGATCCTCCTTACCTGCACTTCTCCTCCATTGGTGAGATAGAAGGCATTTTCGATGGTATTCCAGTGATGGTCTGCACTGGTGGCAGACAACCCGAAAAACAGGGCTTTATCGGCGCTGGCGGCGGTCATTTCTACCCAGGCGGTGCTTCCGGCCGGCAGTATTTTAACGGATTCTGCCCCGGTATCCCAGGCATAGTTTGTGCCTGCTGTCTTTTCTATGCCGTCGCCGGTTTCTCCAATATGGTTGCTTTTTTGCCATTGGATCTGTTCTGTTACTTCATGCCAGGTTTTCAGGGGTCTGCCTACTCGGTCATAATCGAATCGCTGAACCAGGTCTATAGCTGAGGATTTGGGCTGAAGGTAAGGGAAGGAGGTTTGCACATTGGTAAAGAGGCCTCCCTGGCTGTAGATGCTCACGTCCACCATCAGTGATCCATTGTATTTCGTTTCAGAGATATGGAATACCTGGTCATTTTTCAGGAACCTGATCTCTCCGTTGACTCTTTCTATTTTGAATATATCACTGCTTTGGTATGTTTCTGAAGTTTCCAATTCATCTCCTTTTTCTAAAATGGCAACCGTGCCATCAGCTTTAAGGTATATGGCGTAGTTGATGTCGTTATAGCGGCTTCCCTGGTCTTCATGGGCAAGGCCCAGTACTTTGCTTACATCATGCTGGGCAGCAGGAAAGGTGACCCACCCGTCTGTATTGGCTTCGAGGCGGTTGAAAGAATATGATCCTCCGATGTCCCATGAGTTACTGGCGTGCTGTTTTGTCAGGGTTCCGTTTTCAAAGGTGTTTCCATGCCGGCTTGCCCATAGCACTTCGTAAGGGGGCTCTGGTGGCGCAGGTACTCCAAATGAACAACGGATGTACCCTAAAGTGGCTATGGCTTGTTGCAGGGAAGCATCTGCTACAAGAGCCTCCGCACTGCTATCTGCGAAGGTATAGGCCAGGTTATTGTTGTGGTAGATCATCACTGTGCCCTGGGCTCTTTCAATCCTGAGCTTGTCCCCCAGTTCAAGGGTTCCTATCGTGGCCAGGTATGTTCCTTTTCTATAGGCTTTAAGGTTCGTTCCGTTCATGTACATGGCAAAGTCTATGTCGTTAAACGAAACGCCATTGTCCCATTCGGAAAAGCCGAGGAATTTGTTGCCAAAGGATATTACGGTGGTTTCTATCCAGCCGTCTTCCCCGGCCTTTAGCTGGTTAGCAGAGGCCATTCCGCCTCCCCAGTTCACACTGGCTGTAGAGGTAAAAATTGAACCGGCCTGCTCTACATTGGTCATGTTTTTCCAGATAACCGGAAGGGGCAGCGTATGGCTGGTCTCTGTTTTCAGCACTTTCCCTGTAAAGTCGTAGTGGTGGCTTAGTCTTTCTATGCCTTCTTTATGGTTATTGCTTACCGACTGTATGTTACGGTATCGGTCATCATAATAGGTAACCGTGTTGATCCAGACCTCTTCTCCAAGTATGCGGGTTTTTGCTCCGGTTACTAATCCCTTAACGTTAACAAAATATGAAGGATTTTCTTCATTTGGTTCATAGGTATACTCAATTGCCGAGGCATGTGTAAAGTTATAATCATCATAATACACGACGTTCAGGAAGCTTTGCTGGTCTGCTATTTGCGGGAAGGCCATATCGCTGTAGCCAAAGTATGTTGTTCCCTTCTGTTCATAGTTCCTTATTGTAACTTCTGTATCTATACGTCCTCCGGCGGTATATATCGCAGCGTCGGCTATCAGTGCTCCTGTATTGGCTGTGGCTAATGTATAGAACACGCTTCCGTTCTGTTTATACCTTATCTCGCTTCCCTTTCTTTCTATTTGGAAGATGTCCCCCATTTCCAGTAGTCCAGTATTCCACACTTTGTTGCCGTTATGGTATACATAAAAGCGTGTGCGATCTATGTAAATGGCGTAGTCAATGGTGTTGTAGTGGGCGTTAACATCTGCATCGGAAAGGCCGATCATGTACTGGTGTGCCAGGTCGGTAATCTCAAAGTGAATGGTGCCGTCCTGACCACTTTCAAGTACTACTCCTGACGACGCTCCGGCATCTCCCCAGGCCGAGGTCTGCAGGTTTTTTTGCAAGTGCCCATCCACAAGAGCTGTTCCGGTAAAGTGTTCCCACTCTATTTTTTGATTGTAGTAGCGGTCGAGTCGTTGCTGCATGTCCTCTCTTGAAGCTGTACCCTGGTAAATACCCGATGATACCGGTCTGTCAAAAACATCATATTTCACAAACATCCACTGGCTATTAAGTCTTTGGTTGCCATCCTGGCTTAGTACGGGTCTGTCCAGCTCATCGTACACCATATAAATCCAGTCTGCTCCCGGGGTTTTGCTGCCGGTCAGCCGCCCTTTGGCATCATATTGATACTGGAAAGCCATGTTTTCTATCTGCTGGGGTGTAAGTTCATAACTTCCGGAGGCTATCAGGCTTTTGACGAGTTCGGGTTGCAGTACAAAGCGCATTCTGCCGCGTTCGTCATAAACAGCATAGGTCTTTGCCTGAAGGGCTGCTTCCTGAAGTATGGTGTAGCCTTCCGGGGCGGTATAGCTTTTGGTGGTCACTCCTTGTTCATCGGTGACGCTCTGTATGGTGAGCTGCCCTGCTGTATAGGATGATGTTGACACGGGCAGGCCTGTGGTTTCGTCTATTTTCCAAATTCTTACATTTTCGGTACCATCGTTAAGTTGCTGGTCATAGCTTGTGGTATGGGTACCGGAAAGCTGCCAGGCTTCTCCCTGGGCGCCTGACCTTTTGATCCTTCCCATGGGTGAGTTCTCCCGCTCCACTTCTGCAAAGGGTTTGAGGGTATTGGCTATGCCGTCCCCGGCTTGCTGGTAAAAGGCATTGAGCCTGGCCTGCCAGTCGTCTATGTACAGGCCGGAGCCTCCATCATGGGTAAAGGGCAGGTTGCTTTTTGACTCCCGCCCCAGGGCATCATACTCGTGTACACTGACGATATCTTTTCCCGAGGGGCTGGCTCCGATGGCCATCTGCTGTTCTACGCGGCCGTATTCATCGTAGTAGCTGATGGATTGCAGTTTGTCTGTTGCATCCAGTCTGATCACATCTCCGGCGCTTTTTGCCCCGGGTACTAAAACCTGTGTGTTGATGGAATAGGTACGGTTTTCATCTTCCAGCATGTGGGCTACACGGAAGGGGTCGGATTTCAGTTCTTTGCCAAAACCGGTTTTCCTGGTGCCTACCATGTAAAAGCCTGCGCTGGCTGCTTTGTAGTTACGCTCGGTGGCACCGGAAATCGGGCTCCCGTTTTTGTACCACTGGTATTGGTCGTGGGGCTCGGTGGTGCTGAGCTCTACCCATTCCTGGTGAAAATCGATGCCTGTCTGCCCGATGACTTTAACTACCGGAAATTTATGAACGGACACGGTTACAGCTACTTTGGCACTGTAACCCTCCTCTGGTGTGTAGCCCTGGGCATACAGTACGGTGGTGGAGCTGATCAGCAGCACTACCGATGACTTGGGTGTGGCATTGATTGGTGTGGCGTCGGAGGCATTGTTGTACCAGTAGTAGGTGCCGCTAGAGCCTGTTGCTTCAAATTTGGCATAGCCTTTCCCGTATTGTTGTTTATTGACGGCCACCGGGTTGGGCAAGGTAGCTGATATGCTATTTTTACTACGGATTCCTGCCTCTGCTGCTACAACATGGGAAAGGACAGAGGCTGTAAGCAAAATCAAAACGAAGGTGTAATGCTGTAGTTTATTTATATTCATCATCTGAAGTTTCTTTTTTAATCGGTGGAGGAGTTTAATTCAGGCAGTCTTTGTCCTGGCGAATATTCTGTGTGGTTGTAGCCGTCAGCCCGGAAATATCTGTCACTGTACAGGTCAGCGTTCCTGCTCCAAGAAATTTCTCCACAAAAACAGGATCGGAGCTGGTGATGGTACCTGATGTATTTTCGTTATGGTAGCTATAGCTCCAGGAGTAGGTATAGGCACCACATCCGCCCGTAATATTGGGGGTTACTGCTATCTGGTCTGAGTTTACGGTACAGTAGTTATAGGGGTATAATGGTCCTCCACTGAGGGAGAATGTCATTTCTGCGTTTTCTCTGTCTACTTTGATATATTTTCTGACGGTAGCCATCCCGGTGCCGTTGGCATCTACCACCTCGCATTTAATGGTAAAGTAATCTTTGCAAAGGGCCTTCAGTTGAACCGTGCTGGACCAGTCATTCTCGGGGGCAGTGGTACCCAAATAGGTTTGGTTGTCGGCCGCATCCACGGCATACCAGTTATAGTAGAGCTGGCCACACCCTCCTGAGGCATTCACGGTAAGGGTATAGTAGACTCCTAGTCCAACGGTCATATTATCTCCTCCGCCAAAACCTGCCTGAACAGGGGCTATTGCTGTCCCTTCGCATGGTGAATCAAAGTATGCATAGTTGTGCTTTGTTGTCTGTACAATATCCCGGTCGTTGTTCCTGATGTTGGTGACCTGGTTCATTTTGTTGTAGTCATAATAAACGGATTGGTCGTTGGCATCTGTTGCCGAGATAACATTGCCTTTCCAGTCATAGGCAGTGGTGGTAACACGGGCCCCTACTGGGTATACCCGCACTTCGTCCAGGGCCTCTCCTTCATTGATGGTGGCTTCGAAGGGTTTTTCCCTGTAGTACCACTGTCCGCCGCTGTAGTACCAGTAGGTAAGGGTATACGCTTTGCCGGGATCGGGGGTAAACGGAATGGTGTATTGTCCTCCTTCATGGCTTTTTTGCCCGGTTTTAGCCTGTGCTTCTGTCCCGTTTTCTTCAAAACTGTTGATGTAAACATCGGAGGCATGGGCATTGGCAATGCTGGCTACAGGGAGTTCATTTTTATAGTCCCAAACCGTGGTGGCCACTTTGTGTTTGCCGGCTGTTTGTACCTGGTTGCCTTGGGTGTCGTAGTCAAATGTGGCGCTCAGTTTATAGTTTTTGCTGCTTAGTACAGGAATTTCCGAGGTTGGTGTGGCTCCTTCGGCCTGGTTTTCCCAGTGGTAAAGGGCTTTTACGAGTATATTTTCACCGGTCATTCCTGGTTGGTCATTGGCGGGGTCGTTGTCGGCATAAAAGCCGTAGTCGGTGATGGTCCCGCCGGTCTGTAGCTCCGTGGTACCTTCTTTTCTGTATGTAAGAGCTTCTATGGGGTAAGCCAGCATGTTGCGTGAGACCATTTCGTCGTAAACAGGCTCTCCGGGATATTCGAAGGGGTAGGATATGGTGCTGTATGCTGATACGCCGTTGGCCAGTAGTGTGGTGGTTTTGTAGGGGAGGTTTTGGCTGTTGTATTCGTAGCTGGTGGTGGTGGCTTTTGAAATGCCTGCTGTCTCTGAGTACGTGGTCACGCTCTGGCTCAACCGGGTCCAGCTGGTCGGTAGCTGGTAGGTCTGCATACCGGTAATATCCCCGAAGGTTACGGTGGTACTGCTGCTGTTGTTGCCGGTGATGGTGCTTGCTGCGTTGACTACATTTTTATCGCCTGCGGCATCTATCATGAGCAGGTTAAGTCCTTTCAGGGGTGGTCGGGCTATCTCCTCGTAGGTGTGGCTGGTGCGCTGCACGGCGTGCCAGGTGTTGTTTTCATATTTATAGACTTTGCTTTCCGTGAGTTTTCCGCCGGTAAAGTCAAGCCCGGGCAGAAAGGTGCTAAAGGACTGGCTGTAGTACCCTTCTGCCTGGGTGGATGGCAAAACGGGTTCGGTAAATTTGTAGGTGGCTTTTCCTTTGCCGGGTGATTCTGTCCATACGCTGGAGTAGGTGACCATGGGGCCGCCCAGCACTGTGCTGAACAATGGGGTGACGTGGTTATTGGTCATGGGCCCGTTATACATGCTGTAGCTGCTTTTCCTGTACCACCTGTCTATGTTGTATTCAAAACTTTTGAAGTTGTACAAGGTGCCGCTGGGATTGCCCTGCTCGTCTTCGTAATGAAAGTAGGTTTCCAGGGGCTCGGCTCCTTCTACCACTACATGTTCCAGCCGGTAGCCGGGTTTTAGTTTTTCCAGGTCTTCGCTGCTTAGGGTGTAGTTTGAAAAATCATGCGGTTCGTAGTAGTATTTTATCTTTTTGCCTGAGTTATATACTATCTCGGATAGCAGCGGGTTGCCAGCTATGTTGTTGTAGGAAATCCTGGTGGCTGATATCAGGTTTTCGCGTATGGAGGGGGTTTCGGGACTGGGAAGCGGATTAAAGGGGTTTGCAGGGTTAGTGTAATAACCAATCACCTCTGAATGGTAGTGGTACACCGAGGTGAGGTTATCACCCATGCCAAGCGATACATGTCCTGTTTGTTTCCATTCGGCCCCGTCCTTTACTTCGATTATGATTTTGGTAAGCTCTTTCAGGCTTCCATTGCCAAATGGTGAGCCATTATCGATATCTCTGGCATCAAATGTTATCCTGTTGCCTGACAGACCGTTATCCAGGGTGATGCTCCCCAGGAAGGGTACAAAGTGATAGCGGGCCAGGTCAAGTTTCTGGTTCGCTATAAAATAGGCAAAGCTGGCCTCAAACCGCCCGGGAAGGCTCTGGTCTGCATAGTAGTCGTTTTCTACGAGTATGGGCTCTCCATAGCTAAGCACAACTTCTTCCTTCAAGGGTGAAATGATCTTAACCAGGTACCAGCCGGTTACAGCCAGTTTATTCTCTCCGTCCCGGCTGATATGCTCCAGCCCACCGGGGCCTCCGAATATATACCGGTAGCCTTGTGCATCACGGACCATCCATTCATCGTTTTCGTTGGTAAGGGGTTCTATCTTTAACTGGTTGGAGGGATCGGTAATAAGTTCTCCCTGTGGGGTAAAAGCAAAGCTGCCTTTATACCCGGCAAAATTGAAATAGAAAATGTCAGGCCCTGTATCGGTCGTCCCGCTCACGGCCTGGTTAATGTAGGTTGATGAGGCGGCGGACAGGTTGGCGGGGAGGTTTGAGCCAACATATCCGTTGGCTTCAAAGTCGCTGATGCCGTTGATCACCCGGGTGATCATGCCGGCTCCTTCAAGCACCCAGTCGTTGCCTACCCACGTCCTTGCCGGGCCTTCCCTGTCAAGTGCAGGATGATACCTCAACGACAGGGGCAGGTTGATGTCTTTTCCTGTGAGCGCATAAACCGGAATGGAGATGTCCGGCAATCCTGTATAGCTTCCGACGGGTATGGCTACCTGCCTGGCCAGGGCTATGGCCTCGGAAGAGGGCAACACCGCCTGCGGTGAAGCTATGTGATCGTTTTGTGCTGCTGCCGGTATAGTAACGCCGGACAACAAAAGTGAACCCAGGAGTATTACAGAACCAAAAATTCTGAACACTCCAACACTACTGAGCCTGGAAGAATGCATATAAGTTCTTAATCGTTAGAATAATAAAAAAATCAGTGTAGAAATTACTTTTCCGTGGGGCTGCAAAAAGTAAAACTAAAGCCAAGATTTGCTCTAAACACAAATCGCACGCAATTTATAGTTTATTCGATTAGAAATAAAACTATTTTTCTAATTATTGGAAAGTTTATATTTAAACGATGTGGGTAGTGAAGATTATTTGCGCTATTAATGAGGGCCAGGGCGGGGGTACTTTAAATTAAGGCTGGAAATGGCATGTATTTTTGTGCTTTCCAGATCGGAATATTACATGGTATTTCTAACCCTCCAGGGGTTTTAAAACTCCTGGAGGGTTAGAAATTACTTCTCACTAAACTTCAGATACACCACACCAAGTGGTGGCAAGGTGAGGGTGATGGAGTTGTCCCTTCCATGGGCCTGTAAGGGCTCCGAAGCAATGGCTTTATTATTTTTCACATGGCTTCCGCCATAGGTTTGGTCATCGCTGTTGAAGACCTCTTTCCAAAAACCTTTTTCGGGCACACCTACACGATAGTTTTCCCGGGGAACAGGGGTGAAGTTACATATTATGAGGAGCTGCTCCTTATTGCTTAAGCCTTTGCGAACAAAGGAAATGACACTGTTAAGTGCATCATGAATATCTATCCACTCAAAACCTGCCTGCTCAAAACTGATCTCGTATAGTGCTTTCTCGGTTTTATATAGCTGATTAAGTGCTATAAGCTCCTGTTGTACACCCTGGTGGAGCGGGTAGTCGGCCAGATGCCAGTCCAGACTTTGGTCATGGCTCCACTCAGAGGTCTGCCCAAATTCACCACCCATAAACAGCAGCTTTGCTCCGGGATGGGCATACATGTAGCCATACAGCGCCCTGAGATTAGCAAATCGTTGCCATTCATCGCCCGGCATTTTATACAGCAACGGGTTTTTTCCATACACTACCTCGTCATGGGAAAGCGGAAGCATAAAGTTCTCGGTAAACGCATAGTAGGCACTAAAGGTAATCTCATTTTGATGATGCTGGCGGTGTACGGGGTCCTTTTTAAAATACTCCAGGGAATCGTGCATCCAGCCCATCATCCATTTCATACCAAAACCCAGCCCTCCGATATAGGTAGGCCTTGATACCATCGGCCACGAAGTAGACTCCTCCGCAATGGTATGCACGTCAGGAAACCTGGCGTAAACAGCCTCGTTAAATTCCTTTAAAAATGAGATTGCGTCGAGGTTTTCATTGCCTCCATACTGGTTTGGCTCCCACTCGCCTTCTTTTCTGGAGTAATCCAGGTAGAGCATAGAAGCTACAGCATCCACACGCAGGCCGTCAACATGGTATTTTTCCAGCCAATACATGGCATTACTGATCAAAAAGGCCCGTACTTCATTTCGTCCGTAATTAAATATATAGCTTTTCCAGTCAGGGTGATAGCCCTTCCTGGGATCGGCATGCTCAAATAAAAATGTGCCGTCAAAGTAATGCAGACCGTGCTGATCGGAAGGGAAATGCGATGGCACCCAGTCAAGGATAACCCCTATGCCTTCCCGGTGCAGGGCATCAATAAGGTGCATAAAGTCCTGCGGAGTGCCAAAGCGGCTGGAAGGCGCAAAATACCCCGTGATCTGATAGCCCCATGAGCCAAAGAACGGATGCTCCATCACAGGCATGAACTCCACATGGGTAAATCCCATTTTTTTAACATAAGCAGGGAGTTCAGTAGCCATTTCACGGTAGCTTAACGACCTGTTATTATCTTCAGGCACCCGGCGCCAGGAACCTAAATGCAACTCATAGACTGAGAATGCCTGTGGTTTGCCTGCGCTTTTCTTTCTTTTATCCATCCATGCCTTGTCGGTCCAGGAAGAGGTAATGTCCCACACGATGGAGGCTGTATTGGGAGGCACCTCCCATTTAAAAGCGAACGGGTCACCTTTTTCTACTTTATAACCTCCGTGGCCCGATTCTATAAAATATTTATAAACCGTACCTTCACCAATGCCGGGAATGAATGTTTCCCAAATACCGGAACCATCATACCTGACATACATGGGGTACTCGTTTCGCTTCCAGTGATTAAAATCACCAATCACCGATACACTTTCCGCACTGGGAGCCCAAAGTGCAAAGTAAGTACCCTTTACTCCCTTATGCTCTATAACATGGGAGCCCAGCTTGGTGTAAAGCTCGTAGTGCTTACCTTCTCTAAATAGATGAATGTCGTAGTCTGAAAAAAGCGTAACATGGTCTATCACCTGCACTTCTTCGGTTTTTACTGCTTTATCCGCTTTCGGTTGCCTTATTTCAGGAGGTGTTTTTGCAGTTTCGGCACTGGTCCTTTTCACGGAAGGCCGTGCTACATTCTTCTTTTCTTTTACCGTTGCTTTTGAGTTTTCTTTTTTAGCCATGGGTATACCTCCTTACTATTGATTTTATGCCCCTCAGTGGTATGATCACCCAATCAGGACGGTTGTTTAATTCATAATTCAGTTCATATATTGCCTTTTCAAGGAGGAACGTTTCCAGCAATATTTTTAGGTCCTCCTTATTATCTGGCACAAAGCTCTGCCCTTCCACATTTTCCAGGTAGCCATGCATATAAAACCTGGTGACGTGATGATACCATGTCTCAGCCCATTTTTCCAGCTTGCCGTCTTTTCGCTGTTGTTCAAACTCAGGCTGCATAATGGTGCTGTATGAAGCGTAATGGAACGACCGTATCATACCTGCCACATCTCGTAATGCAGATCTTTTCAACCTTCGCTCGCTATAGGCCCTGGCCGGCTCTCCTTCAAAGTCAATGATCACAAAGTCCTTACCTGTCCACAATACCTGACCAAGATGATAATCTCCATGGGTCCTGATTTTCATAGTAGAAATTTTGTGATCAAAAATCCGCTTAAAGCATCTTAAGACCTGTCCTTTCAGCTCGGGCAGCTCCCGGGCTTCACTTTGCATTTCCTCTGGCAGTCTGCTAATACTTTTTTGCAGATTTTGAAATGTACTCCGGGTAAGCGACTGTAATGAGGAATAAAGTGAGCGTTGATAATGTAATGAAAACGGTTCCGGTTCAAAATCGCTCTCTTCCGGATGTTCTGCCAATGCCAGGTGCATTTCAGCAGTGCGCTGCCCCAGCAGGGAAACTCTCTCGGGAAAAGGGCCATCCATCAGGTCGCGCAAAACAGGCGACATTTTTTTGTATACCAAAGGTTCTGTAAGGTCTTTTTTGGCCGCCACGGGGTGAATAGTTTTGGGCTGGGTAAGTACTTTCTCAAAAAACCTGTTAAGTACATCCCTGGTATACTCCCAGGCATCACCCTGATTGGGAACTAACTCCTGCATCATCCCCAATATAAGGCTTCCTTCCTGCTTCTTATCGTATTCTATGGCCCCTACAAACCGGGGCACGTGATTGTAGGCTGTTTTTTCGGTCAGGTAGCGTGTAATTTCAAGGTCAGGGTTAATGGTATTGTCCAGCTTCCTGTATAGCTTCAGAAAATAATTGTTGTTATAGGTCAGGGAAGTATTGCTTTGCTCGGCATTTAATACTTTGGAGTGCAGCTCTCCATTTGATTTCAAATTCCCATTCTTTTCACTGGTATAAAAAACAAGGTTTCCCGGATCAGATTTAAGCCTTCGTCCTGCTTTTATATTGCTAAACAGGGCGTTTCTGAACTCCTCGCTGTATACTGCATCGAAAAGTACCCCTTCTCTGTCGCTCAGTGCGACATTGGCTATTATTCCTTTTTTATTAATAGCGCGAAACTCTTCCTCATTCTGATAAGCCATAAAGGCCAGTGGCAGCTGGTAAACCTCGGGCAGACCTTCGTTATAGTTAACCTCAATGGTGATCAGCGTAGCGGGCATATCTTCAACAGGAATGTCAATTTGGTTAACAACACTCATGCTCTGAATTACACGAGCCTTGCCCCCGAACCAGCGGCATTCATTCATATATGCCGGTAGTACCTTGTTCTCAAGTTTCTGTAAGTTCCTGCTTGTCAAGAGATCAGCCCAGGCCGTGAGCTTAAAGGTATGCACTTCTCCTTTTTCTTCGGTATAATCCTTTTCCTTTTCAAGGATAAACCAGTAATAGCCATAGGGCGCCATAGTGAACAGGTAAGGCCTGTCGCTGATCCCGGGAAATTTATTATGACTAAAAACCTCCACAGGTACATAGTTTTCATAATCTTCCAGGTCAATTTCGGCCGCCTGCGGAAAACGTGAGAGGTTAGCCAACACCAAAATGTCCTCATCTTCATAAGTACGTGTATAGGCTATGATCTTAGCATTGGCCGGAGACAGAAAATTAATATCACCCCGCCCAAATGCCTTGTATTTCTTTCGCATGGCAATAACACGCTTCATCCACCACAATAATGAAGATGAATTGATCTGCTGGGCCTCTACATTTACCGATTCGTATTTGTATTCCGGATCGATAATTACCGGCAGATACAGCTTGTGTGGATTGGCACTTGAAAATCCTGCGTTTTTATCAGCGCTCCACTGCATAGGAGTGCGCACACCATCCCTGTCACCAAGGTAGAAGTTATCTCCCATGCCAATCTCGTCCCCATAATAGATTACAGGTGTGCCGGGTAGCGAAAACAGGAGCACATTCATCAGCTCGATTTTGCTGCGGTTATTCTCCAGCAATGGTGCAAGTCTGTGGCGGATACCTACATTGATCTTCGCCTGTGTATCTTTAGTATAAACCTTATACATGTAGTCACGCTCCTCGTCAGTTACCATTTCGAGGGTAAGCTCATCATGGTTACGCAAAAAGATCGCCCACTGGCATGACTCCGGGATCTCCGGTGTCTGGTCTATAATATCAATTACCGGGTAGCGGTCTTCCATTTTTACAGCCATGAACATTCTGGGCATAATAGGAAAGTGATAGTTCATATGGCACTCATCACCATCACCAAAGTATGAAGCTGAATCCTCTGGCCACATGTTAGCCTCAGCCAACAGTAGCTTGTTCTTATATTTTCTGTCTACATGGGCTCTCAGCTCTTTCAGAAAAGCATGCGTTTCCGGCAGGTTTTCGCAGTTGGAATCTTCCCTTTCAAAGAGATACGGGACAGCGTCCAACCTGAAACCGTCCACCCCCATGCCAAACCAGAAATCAAGTATCCTGAACACTTCTTTTTTTACCTGCGGATTGTCAAAATTCAGATCAGGCTGATGCGAGAAAAACCTGTGCCAGTAATAGGATTTCGCCACAGGATCCCACGACCAGTTGGACGGCTCATAATCCGTGAAGATAATTCGCGCATCCTTGTACTTGTTAGGGTCATCACTCCAGACATAGTAATCACGATAGGATGACCCCGGCTTTGCCCTTCTGGCTCTCTGAAACCAGGGGTGCTGATCAGATGTATGGTTGATGACCAGCTCAGTGATGACTTTCAAGCCTCGTTTATGGGCTTCTTTTATAAATTGCTTAAATATTTTAATATCTCCGTAGGAAGGGTTGATGCTATAGTAATCGGCAATGTCGTAACCGTCATCACGCAGCGGGGAGGGGTAAAACGGAAGAAGCCAGATAGCCGTTACACCTAAACTTTCAAGGTAATCCAGTTTTTCAAGAAGGCCACGCAAATCACCAATACCATCACCATTGCTGTCATAAAAAGCTTTGATATGGAGCTCATAAATGATGGCATCCTTATACCAGTATAAGTCATCTTCAATGTTAGCTTTATTTGTTGCCATAGTAGTATTCCTCCCTGGTTTAGTTTTAGTTTTTAAAGTTGGCTTTATGCGTTCGGTTCAATTTTAAATACATGGACAGGCAATGCCTGTGGGTGCAGTTCTACATAATTCCACTCATTCTGCCAGGTATACTTGCTGCCTGTAAGCAGATCATGGACCACAAGGGGTTTGTCGGCCGGAAGATCCAGGTATTCGAAAGGCACTTTTACCCAGCCCGACTGAGCGTATACAGGATCCAGGTTAACAGCAATAACCATTTTGTTTCGCTTATCCTGATCGGTTTTGGCATAACATAGCAATTGCTGATTGTCCACATCACAAAACTCTACATGCCACGTGGTTTGCAAAGCGGTATTTTCCTTTCTTATCTTATTGAGCCTGGTGATCGTATCTTTGGTTTTGGTTGTTTTCTTCCAGTCCCAATGCTTGATCTCATACTTTTCCGAATCCACATATTCTTCCTTACCGGGGTATGGCTCATTCAGCCCAAACTCGAACAAAGGGCCGTAAATACCGCAATTGGAAGACAGGGTAGCAGCCAGAGCATACCTTGCAATGAATGCTGGCTCCGGCTTATATTCCAGTGAGACCGGAAGTATATCAGGCGTATTAGGCCAGAAGTTTGGCCTGAAGTATTCTCTTACCTCCGTCCGGGTAAGCTCATGGAGATATTCCCTGAACTCCTCAGCCGTATTTCGCCAGGTAAAGTAGGTGTAGGATTGTGTAAAACCTATTTTGGCAAGCTGCTCCATAATCCGCGGCCGGGTAAATGCCTCTGCCAGAAAAATGGTTTCAGGATAGCTGTCCCTTACCTCTTTTATCATCCATTCCCAGAAGGTAAAGGGCTTGGTATGTGGGTTATCCACCCGGAATATTTTCACCCCTTTACCAATCCAGAACTCAACGATACTTTTAAGCTCCTTCCATAAATTTTCCCAGTCGTGGGTTTCAAAGTTTACAGGCAATACATCCTGATATTTTTTCGGAGGATTCTCTGCATATTGAATGGTCCCATCCGGCCTCCACTTAAACCAGTCAGGATGCTTTGCTACATAAGGATGATCCGGGGAGCACTGTATGGCAAAGTCAAGGGCTATTTCAATATTAAGTTCATTGGCTTTCTTAACCAGACTGGTAAAGTCTTCAAGTGTGCCAAGCTCAGGGTTTACAGCCTTATGTCCGCCTTCTTCAGCACCAATAGCCCATGGAGATCCAGGATCACCTTCACTCGCTGTTACGGCATTATTCTTCCCTTTTCTATGCTTGCGCCCAATTGGATGGATAGGGGGAAGGTATATCACATCAAAGCCCATTTTGGCTATTTCCGGCAAAACCTGCTCACAATCCTTAAATGTTCCGTGTTTTCCTTTGTCCGGAGAGGCCGATCTGGGAAAGAATTCATACCAGGTACTGAACAGCGCCTTCTTCCGCTCTACATTGACCTGTAATATACGGTGGTAAGTTCGTGTAAAGCTATGCTCCTGCGCTACAAACATAGCCTGGGTGGCCTCCTCGCTCAGGGCTTTCTCCACGGCTTCCGCATCCTCTACACCATTGCGAAACAGCTTAATCCATTTTTCAAGTTTTTTGCGTTGTGGTGCCGACACCCTGGCTATGCCGTCTTCCATAAGTTCCGCACCGATCAAAAGTTCCGTTTTTATATTCTGATTGGCTTCAAATTTTTTCTTAAGTCCGTCCTGCCAGGTACCATAATAGTCAATCCACCCCTTGATCGTGTATTCGTAAAATCCTTCTTCCTCCGGAGTAAAGCTGGCCATCCAATGATCGTTGGTCATGAAAGTCATAGGGACCTCAGCCCACTTCCCAGCTTTGACCGATTTTCCCTTGACAGGTTTATTTACTTTCCGGTAAAGCAGCGCCGCTTCAACCTTATCATGTCCATCAACAAAAATGTCGGCATTTACCACTATACGCTCCCCAACCGTCCTCTTTATCGGATACTTACCTCCGTCTATGAGTGGGGTCACATTTTCAATGGTCACACGCTTTTGTCCTTCCAGTTCTTTCATGGGTGTATGTCAATTTTTCAGTTGTCCATATGGAATAGGTGAGCTCCAGAATTCTGCTCCACCAAACTTCTGTGAGCATCGATATGATTCCCTTAAACTATTTCATATGTAAAAGATTTTAATCACCTGTATCAACCCAAGGCTGATATATCAGTTGAATTATATGTGATAGACCTGTCCGCTTCAGCCGCCCTCTAAAAGAGGTCTGAAAGCCAGGTTTTTATTTGATTACCGAGAAATTTCTGTGACTACAGCCAGTGCACCTGTGTTACTAAATTTAACATATAACTATGAAATATGTTACCGCTATTTTCGAAATCAATGAATACTAAATTCTAACCACATCACACTCAAACTGTTCACTCCCGTGAAGTGTATGAGCCGCAAACATTTACTATTAGCCTTTGTTTAATCAGGATGAGAAGAATGTATCAATTCATTCGCTTATTAAGCAGTGTTATTAATCAAAGTAAATGACCACACCATGATCAAAGCGACCGGAGCAATGCTATCAGGCCATAACTGTCAGTTTACAGTTTGGGCGCCATTCAGGAAAAGTGTGGATGTGGAGTTCGAAGCCGCGGATCTGGTCACTACGCGACTGGAAAAAGATGAATTTGGTTACTGGAGTAAAGAAATAGCCAACATTAAGGCCGGGGTCAGGTACAGGTTTATCCTCGATGGTCAGCAGGCATATCCCGATCCGGCATCAAAAGCTCAGCCTGATGGTGTACATTCCTGGTCAGCCGTGGTAGACGAACATGACTATGTATGGGGAGATTCACGCTGGGAGGGCATAGCGCTAAGTGACCTGATCATCTATGAGCTCCATATAGGTACATTCACCCCGAGCGGAACATTCGAATCGGCTATATCCGGGCTTGATCACCTTGTGGAGCTGGGCGTTAATGCCATTGAGATCATGCCAATTGCTCAGTTTCCCGGCAACAGAAACTGGGGGTATGACGGGGTTTATCCTTATGCAGCACAGGATAGTTACGGTGGCCATACCGGTTTAAAAAAACTTGTAGACGCTTGTCACCAAAAAAATATAGCCGTAATACTTGATGTAGTGTATAACCACCTGGGCCCGGAGGGCAATTATCTGGCAGAATATGGCCCGTATTTTACCGGTAAGCACTCAACTCCCTGGGGCAAGGCTTTGAATTTCGATGACGCATATAGTGACCATGTAAGGGCATTTTTTTTAAGAAATGCCCTTACATGGCTGAATGACTATCACATTGACGGTCTAAGGTTAGATGCTGTCCATGCTATTATTGATCACGGGGCTTATCATTTCCTGAAAGAGTTGCGACAGTGTGTTGATGAACTACAGATAAAAAACAGGAGAAGGTATTTTTTGATAGCAGAAAGTGAGCTTAACGATGTAAAGATCCTGGAGCCGTATGAAAAAGGTGGTTATGGTATTGATGCCCAATGGACTGATGACTTTCATCACGCCATACATACGCTCGCTACGGGCGAAGATGACGGCTATTACCTCGACTATGGAAAGATCGAACATCTAGCCAAGGCCTTCCGTCAGGGCTTTGTCTATGATGGTATTTACTCCCCGTTCAGAAAGAAAACCGTGGGTAACAGTCCACGTATAATGGCCTCAAACAGGTTTGTAGTTTGTATTCAAAACCATGATCAGACGGGCAACAGAATGCTTGGAGAAAGAATAGCCGAACTTGTTTCGTTTGAAATGTTAAAGTTGATGGCAGGTATCATGTTGATATCTCCATATGTGCCAATGCTCTTTATGGGAGAGGAGTACGGAGAACGCCACCCTTTTCTGTATTTTATAAGTCATGGCGACCATGACCTGATTGAAGCCGTTAGAAAAGGGCGGTCCAACGAATTCAGAGTTTTTAAATGGAAGGGGCAGGTGCCTGATCCTCAGGCTGAAGAAACTTATAACCGCTCTAAGTTAAAATGGGACTTTCATCAGGATCCCGGGCAGAAAACACTGTTTACTTATTATCAATATTTAATATCGCTGCGCAAGCAAGGCATGTTTTCTGCTTTCTTGAAAAGAAATGTGGATACGGAGGTTCATGAGTCACAAAAACTACTGATTGTGAGATCAAAAGATGCCAGCCCGGGTATTGGTATCTTGCTTACAGTGTTTAACTTTAGTAAGGAGATACAGCATATCAAAATGCCTGCCTTTCTGGAGAGATGGTACAAAATATGTGCATCATCAGATGAACGCTGGAGGGGAAAGGGCTGCCCTGGTAAAACCATTCTGCAGAAAGGCGAAGAGCTTGCGCTGGCCCCGGAATCAATGGTACTCTACAAAAGCGAAAATTCATAACCCCATGAGTGAAACTAAAAAATACCTGTGCGTACATGGTCACTTCTACCAGCCACCAAGGGAAAACCCATGGCTGAACAAAGTGGAAATACAAGACTCGGCATATCCGTATCATGACTGGAACCACCGGATAAATGCCGAATGCTATGCAAGAAACTCTGCATCCAGGATATTGAATGAAGAAGGTAAGGTAGTCGATATCATTAACAACTACGCCTGGATGAGCTTCAATATGGGTCCGACACTTCTCGCCTGGATGGAAATTGAGGCACCGGAAACCTATGCCGCCATCCTGCAGGCAGATAAGGAAAGTATCGAGCATTTTTCAGGCCATGGCTCCGCACTGGCCCAGGCTTACAATCACATGATTATGCCACTGGCGAACCAGCGAGATAAGGAGACGCAGGTAATTTGGGGCATTGAAGATTTCAGGTCGAGGTTTGGCCGTGACCCCGAGGGCATGTGGCTTGGTGAAACTGCCGTAAATACCGAAACACTTGAAGTGCTTGCAGCCCATAATATCAAATTCACTATTCTTTCACCATACCAGGCCAGGAGGTATAGAAAAATTGGGGAAACGGAATGGAAAGACGGAACCGGCGCAAAGATCAACCCCCGAAATGCTTATATGTTCAACTTACCATCCGGAAAGACTATCGCCCTGTTTTTTTATGATGCATCTGCATCCCAGGCGGTGGCTTTCGAAGGTCTTCTCAATAATGGTGAATCCTTCGCCTCACGTTTACTGGGGCAGTTTAAGGACGATAGCATGCCCCAGCTTGTACATATAGCAACAGACGGCGAAAGTTATGGCCACCATCACCGCCTTGGAGAAATGGCGCTGTCATATGGACTGAATTTTATTGAAAAAGATCAGTCTGTTGAACTCACGGTATATGGAGATTATCTTGAAAAATTTCCACCACAATACGAAGTAGAGATTTTGGAAAATACATCCTGGAGCTGTGCCCATGGTGTCGAGCGCTGGAATTCCAACTGCGGGTGCAACACGGGCGGTCGCCCCGGATGGACCCAGGAATGGCGTAGTCCGCTTAGAAAGGCTTTTGATTGGGTACGGGATATAACCATAACACTTTATGAGAAAGAGCTTGCCCCTTATACATCAAATCCATGGGAAGTAAGAAATGCCTATATCGCTGTTGTACTCGACCGATCTGAAGAAAATGTATCATCATTTCTGAAAGAAAACTTCCGGGAAGGCCTGGATAAGAAGGATCAGACCAAGCTGCTGAAACTGATGGAGATGCAATATCATTCTATGCTCATGTACACCAGTTGCGGTTGGTTTTTTGATGAGGTAACCGGCATCGAGTCTATGCAAGACATCTTTTATGCCGCCCGTGCACTCCAGCTTGCGGAAGATATAAGCGGACAGTCTTACGAAAAAGATTTCGTTGACTTGCTGGAAAAGATACCGAGTAACATTCCTGAATACGGCAATGCAGCAACAGCCTACCACAGGCATGTAAAACCCATGATCGTAGATATGCTGCGGGTAGGAGCGCACTACGCGGTATCCTCGGTTTTTGAAGAGTTTCCGGATGAAACTATCTTATATAGCTTTAGTGCCGCTTCCAAAAGCAAGCGCTATTATGAAGCCGGCAAGCAAAAGCTGCTGGTAGGCCGTACTTACTTCAGGTCAAATATTACCTGGGAGGAGGTTGACATATCCTATGCTGTTGTCCATATGGGCGAGCATAACCTTTTTGGAGGCGTGCGCCCTTATCTTGGAAATGAAGCATTGGAAGAGCTGCATACCAATATTGCAGATGCCTTTCAGAAAAGCAGGATTTACGAAATCTTCAACCTGCTTGACAAATACTTTGGAAACCATAACTATTCTTTCTGGCACCTGTTCCGGGATGAACAGCGCCAGATCATGGAGTTGGTCATGGACAATACTTTGAAAAATGCGGAGGGTACTATTTATCAACTCTACGAAAACAACTACCAGCTGCTACAGGTATTTGACGAGATCAACATGGCTGTACCCAAACAGCTCAAACTTCCAATAGACCTCGCCATTAATACCAAGCTGATCAATATGTTTGAAGCTGAGGAGATCAACCTCAAAGCACTGGAAAATCTGCTGGATGTGGCCAGAAGAATTTCCGTAGAGCTGGACACCGTCACATTAAACTATCTGGCTAATGAAAAAGTGCGTTCATTGATAGATAAACTGGCCATAGACCCTAACAATAATGACCTGCTGCAATATATTGTAGATCTGCTGAGGCTGATTAAAAAAGGAGATATAAAACCGGAGTTTTGGGAAGCTCAAAATACTGCATTTCTGATAAAGACGGAAATCTATGAAACTTATATGACCCGTTGTGAAAGAGGTGATAACCCGGACGCAGAAAGCTGGTGCCAACTCTTCGATGCACTGTATAAAAACTTAAACCTTGTTGTTTAGCATATGAACACTCCTTCTTCCACATACAGGGTGCAGTTGTCGTCGGCCTTTCCTTTTAAAGCCCTGAAGCAAATTACTGCCTATCTGGAGGATATGAACATCTCTACCGTATATGCATCGCCGATATTCCAGGCCCGGAAGGGAAGCACTCATGGCTATGATGTAACTGATCCTCTAAAGATCCACAAAGAAACAGGTACACTTGAAGAGCTTGCAGAAATACGTAAAGATCTTAAAAGCAGAAAAATGTCGTGGCTGCAAGATATCGTACCTAACCATATGGCTTATGACAGCACCAATATCTGGCTTTATGATGTGCTTGAAAAAGGTCCGGCCTCCGAATATAACGGGTTCTTTGATATCAGTTGGAAAGAGGGCAAGGTAATGGCTCCCTTTCTGGGGGAAGACCTGGAAGATGTGGTCCACAAAGGTGAGCTGGAGATACGGTACGATAAGGACACTTTTAATTTTTATTATTTTGACAACAAGTACCCTGTCAGTATAAAATCATACCCGCAGATCATTTCAATCGGCCAGAACATTCTTGAAAAACGGCTTTCAAAGGATAGTAATGTCTATAAACAATTGGAAGAGATTGCAGAAGGGATAGAGAACGCTTCCATAAAAGAGGAAAACTGGCAGCATTATAAAGTTGAACTTCATCAGCTTTTTGAGCAAGATGAGGAGGTTCATGATGCCATTCTGACCGCTACAGAGATCATCAGCTCATCGCGCGAGCTGCTTCTTGATCTGCTCAGTCATCAACATTTTCAGTTGCTTCATTGGAAAAACACTGAAAAGGAAATCAACTACAGGCGTTTTTTCACTATCAATGACCTGCTTTGTCTGAAAATGGAAGATGCCATGGTATTTGACCGATACCATCAGCTTATCGGGAAATTATGCGATGATGAAGTATTTAACGGCCTGAGGATAGACCATATTGATGGCCTGTTTGACCCTGAAAGCTACCTGAATAACCTGAGAAAGCTGGTAGGCCCGCACCAGTATATCATTATTGAAAAGATATTGGAATGGGATGAGACCTTACCCTTGCAATGGCCTATTCAGGGCACGAGCGGCTATGGATTTCTTGCCCTTGTAAATCATTTATTTACCGACATCAACGGGGAAAATGCTTTTACACAGGCATATCAAAAAATTAGTCCCGGTAAACCACCTTATGAAGAACTCATTTATGATAAAAAGCGCTTTGTATTAAAAGAAAGAATGGGTGGGGAGTTGAACAATTTATATGCTCTGATGCTCGAACTCGGCCTTCTTCATAATGATCAAAATAAAGCAGCATGGACAGAAGCCCTGGCGGGTTTTATGGCAGGCTTTCCTGTTTACCGGATCTATCCAAAAACATTCCCCTTGTCAAACCGGCAAACAGACATTATTGAAGAGGCTTATAAAATTGCATCGAATAAGCTGCCGTCACTGCGCAAACAATTGGAGTACCTCCGCAGTATTTATTGTGGCCATTCCGATAAACCCGATACATCGGCGCTATACTTTCTGCAACGGTGCCAGCAGTTTACCGGGCCTCTGGCTGCCAAAGGTGTTGAAGATACCGCCTTCTACATCTACAACAGACTTATTTCTCACAATGAAGTCGGCGACTCACCACATATTTTCGGAATATCTGTCTCCATCTTTCACAAAAGGATGAGTCAACGAAAAGTACATTTTCCCTTATCGATCAATGCCACTGCCACTCATGATACCAAGCGAGGTGAAGATGCCCGTATGCGGATCAATGTACTGAGTGAGATGCCGGAAGAATGGTTTGACAAAGTCCATGAGTGGAGACAGATCAATGAAGGACTGAGGCCTCATCCTTATGCTCCTGATTTTAATGAAGAGTATTTCATCTATCAGGCACTGATCGGTGCCCTTCCGCAACCTGAAGCATCGGATGAGAGTATTGTGCAGCGAACCAGGGATTATATGAAAAAGGTGCTCAGAGAAGCCAAAGTACATACCAGTTGGTCCGAGCCCGATGAAAGTTACGAAGAAGCTGTTTCTGGTTTTATTTCTGCCATCCTCGAAAGCAATGATTTCAAAGCTGTCTTTGAACCGTTCAGCAGCAAAACAGCCTTTTTTGGTGCTATTTATTCATTGGGGCAGTGTCTGATAAAAACAACCGCTCCCGGTATTCCGGATATTTACCAGGGCACTGAATTATGGGATCTTTCATATGTGGACCCGGATAACCGCAGACCGGTTGACTATAAGCGGCGAATACAAATACTCCGGGAAATAAAATTAAATAACAGTAATCCTGAGTACCTGAACGAGCTGCTTGAGAATATTCATGACGGCCGTATAAAAATGTTCACCCTTTTTAAGTGTCTTAATGAACGAAGACACAACCAGGAGGTATTTGATAAGGGCGAATATATACCCATAGAGGTATCCGGCAAGCAGAAAGATCATATAATTGGCTACGCCAGAACATTTCATACCGATTGGTATTTTATGATAATCCCTAGGAAAATCGTTTCGATTTGCAGGGAAATCAGCTTTCCTCAAGGCAAGTCTGTCTGGTCAGATACATGTATCTCTCTGCCAAAAGAAACCCCACAGGCATTAACGAATATTTTTACAGGTGAGAGGTTTAAAGTATCTGATTCGCTCTGCATTGATAAATTACTGTCAGTATTTCCCATTGCCATGCTAAAAGGTTCACACCATGAAGTTTGACAGAAGCAGCGGCATATTGCTCCATATAACCTCACTGCCTTCTCCGTACGGCATAGGCGATATGGGCCCCACGGCCTATGAATTTATAGATTTCCTTAACAATGCAGGACAAAGATTCTGGCAAATACTTCCGTTAAACCCCACTGAATATCACTTGGGTAACTCGCCGTATAGCAGCCCCTCAGCATTTGCAGGCAATATATTGCTCATCAGTCCTGAGCTTTTGTTCAAAGAGGGTTATTTAACAAAGTCTGACCTGAAGCATAATTTTCAGTTCCTTCAAGATCGTGTAGCATTTGCAGAGGTTATAAAATTCAAAAAGAGCCTGTTGGAAAAAGCCTGGAATAAATTTAGGGCAGGGAAAAACAGTCATAAGCCCTTCCAGAGGTTTTGTGAAAAAAACAAGTCCTGGCTGGAAGACTATGCCCTTTTTATGGCTGTCAAGGCCCACCTCAACCATAAGGGGTGGATGGACTGGCCCGAAGAACTGCGCGACAGGAAGCCGACTGCTTTGAAAAAACTGAAGGAGGAGCTGGAAGAGAATATTGAGAAAGAGAAATTTTTACAGTTTCTTTTTTTCAGCCAGTGGCAAAACCTGATCGGTCACGCCCGTGAAAAGAATATCCGGTTCATAGGAGATATTCCGTTCTATGTAAGCTATGACAGTGCAGACTGCTGGGCGAATGCCAAATATTTTAAACTGGACAAACAGAAAAAGCCTGTTAGCGTGTCAGGGGTGCCTCCGGATTATTTCAGTGAAACCGGCCAGCTATGGGGTACGCCCATCTATGACTGGCATACACTCCAAAAAGACAACTTTAACTGGTGGATGCTACGCGTCAGGCAAAACATGTTGCTTTTTGATATCTTACGGTTCGATCATTTCAGAGCTTTCTCGGCCTATTGGGATGTTCCTGCCGGAGATGATACTGCTATCAACGGACGTTGGCAAAAAACGCCCGGGAATGCTTTTTTTAAAACCATTAAAGAGGTTTATCCGGACCTGCCTTTTATTGCTGAAGACCTTGGCCTGCTGGATGAAGGTGTTCATAAGCTTCGGGACAGGTTTGAGCTCCCCGGAATGAAGGTATTGCAGTTTGCGTTTGGCGACAATATGGCCACTAATCCATATATTCCACATAATCATCACTCAAATAATGTAGTCTATACGGGTACACATGACAACAATACGGTATGTGGTTGGTTTCAGCATATCTCCAAACAGGAGAAGAAACGCCTGTCTGCATATCTTGGGAGGAGGCTCACACACAATAATATAGCCGAACTATTTCAAAGAATGTGCCTGATGTCGGTGGCAGATCTTGTTATAATCCCTATGCAGGATATACTTGGGCTTGGGGGTGAGGCCATAATGAACAGGCCGGGTACTGCATCGGACAACTGGCGCTGGAGGATGGCCCCGGGGCAGCTTACTTCGGCGCTTGAACTAAAACTGAAATCACTTAACGCTATCTATGGGCGCTGAGCCTGATTAAATTTTTCTATCAATAAAGTAAGTTTCTCCAATTGTACCGCAGGTGTAAACTGCCCCGCCAGCTGTCTCGACCGTGCCTGAGCTTCATGTAAAAGTTGACTGTCGTTAATATACTGTTCTACCTGATCTAAAAAAGCCCGGGGATCTTCCGGCGCATAACTGAAGCCACATTGATGTTTTTTAACCAATGTACTGATCCATCCTTTAAAATTAATTACAATCACTTTCCCGGCAGCCAGACCATCAAAGAATTTATTTGGACTACCGGTGGCCAGTACCGGGGCATTTTTAAATGATATAAAAACAGCGTCAGATATATTGAGGACCTCTTTAACCCCCTCCTTGTCCAAAAAATCAATAAAGGTAATATGCCGAAGGTCGCGGTCTAATGCTTGCTGCCTGATAGCTTCCCATCGGGCACCAGAACCGGCTATCAGAAATTGAATGTTTTTCCCTTCTTCCTGAGCTACCGCTGCAACATCAAGTAAGTACTCCAGATGATTGGCCATACCCACTGTACCTGTATAAGTTACTACAAACTTACCCCGTGTATTAAATTTTTTTAAAAGGCTTTCTCTTTTGTCTTCCGGAGCAAAAAATGTGGTATCGGCAAAATTTGTAATTACCTCCGCATTCTTGCCAGGTACCTTTTGCTCTATGGCAGTTTTGATATCAGGCGACAAAGCCACTATTTCGCAGGCATTTATATAACTGGTTTCTTCAAGTTTATAAGCAAGCTTTTTTAAGAGATGGTTCTTTAGCACCCCCAGGCTTACGGGAGCATCAGGCCAAAGGTCTCCCACCTCAAAAAAATATGGGGTTCCATATTTCCGCTTCGCATATTGTGCTATCAGGCCGGTGGTAAGGGGTGTAGTGATCACATAGTTGAGATCGACCGGTTGCAATTTTTTCAGGAGATCAATCGATTTTCTCACAAACCGGTAAAATGCATGAATGCGGCTCGAAAAACTTAAATGGTTGGTATAGTAAACAGGCAGATAATGTACCGTAACCGGCCCCTCATTTTTAACCTTGTATTTCCTGTTATTAAAAGCAGTGATCACATTCACCTCGTGTCCCAAAGCAGCCAAATGCCTTGCAATGTAGTATGAGCGTATAGCACCACCTTCATCCGGGGTTTTATAATACTGGTGAATTATAACAACTTTCATAGGTAATCACACCTGAAGGTAGTTTTTTTCAAAATACCTGCAAAAATGTGTGATCTTACATTCTTCACATTTGGGCTTTCGGGCGAGGCATACATACCTGCCATGCAAAATAAGCCAGTGGTGTGCACGTGATATGTACTCTTCAGGGATACTCTTTATCAGTTGTTTCTCTACTTCCAGTGGCGTCTTTGCATTCTGGTTGACCAGTCCTAATCTTTTGGATACCCGAAAAACATGAGTATCCACAGCCATAGTAGGCTGGTTATAGATCACTGAGGCTATTACATTGGCTGTTTTTCTGCCTACCCCCGGTAGTTTTTGGAGTTCCTTCAGATCTGCCGGTACTTCAGAGTTGAAATCTTCAACCAGCATTTTGGCCATACCCAGCAGGTGTTTGGTTTTGTTATTGGGATAAGAAACGGACCTTATGTAAGGAAAAAGCTCATCAAAGTGACTGGCTGCAAGGTGTTCCGGAGTTGGGAAGTCAGCAAACAGCGCAGGCGTTACCTGATTTATTCGCTTATCAGTACACTGCGCGCTCAATATCACAGCAATAAGTAACTCAAACGGATTACCGTAGTTTAGCTCGGTTTCCGCATCAGGCTGATGAGTGGTAAAATATTCTACAAACTTTTCAAATCTTTCTTTTCGCTGCATTCCATCATTTGTTGGAGAGCAAATTTAAAGATTTTGAATAATTAAGAATACTTTCTGTCACCTTATCGGAAGGCGACTTCATGCTTTGATCTAATTGTCTTTTTATGGCAACAAGTTCTTTATACAGGTCCTGTAGTTCAGAATCGCAGATGATCGCTTGTTTTATTTCTTCACGATCTTCTCCGGAAATTTCATCATAAACATACCTGATTACATCATCTTGGGTAAATGTCTTGGTCATAGGCAATATTGTATTGTTTCATTTTCTTCCTCAGGTTAATGAGGGCATATCGCATTCTTCCCAAAGCAGTGTTAATGCTTACTCCTGTATTTTCAGCTATTTCCTGAAAACTCATATCCATGTAATGCCTCATTAGTAATACCTCTTTCTGTGCTTCAGGTAACTCTTGTATCAAATCCCTCAGCTTAGAATGTGTATCATTTTTTATTTGTACAGACTCTATAGAGTCTTCTGCAAATTCCAAAGCATTGAAGACTTTGCTACCATCTTCAAGTATCATTGTAGGATACCTCTTCTCCTTTCTGAAATAATCTATTGAAAGGTTATGGGCTATCCTGGTTATCCAGGGCAGAAATTTACCTTCTTCGTTATATCTGCCTCCCTTGATCGTGTTAATTGCTTTCACAAAGGTCTCCTGCAAGAGATCTTCTGCCACATAATTATCCTTTACAATGAGGTATATAGTAGTATAGATGCGGGCTTTATGCCGCTTGAGCAACTGTTCGAATGCCTCTTCGTTACCTTGCTTGTAAAGTGATACCAACTTACTATCACTGATCTTATAATTCTCCATTAAGTATTACAATTTAGTTAACGTAGAGGTCTATATCATATTGTTGCCCGGGGTTTAAATTTTGAATAGTTTTTCAGGAATTTCAAATGTAAAGAATTAAACAAATAACATGCAAAAATTTTCGTCAATAAATTTTTCTTCGCATATCAGCGCCTGCCATCTTCATTTTTTTGTAAAAAACTAAAATTTTTCAGAATAATATTTTATTGAATGATAAATCTTTTATTACTTTTCCACCCGGAACAAAACAGCTAAATGAAGGTTAATAACTCAAATGGAAAAGAAGAGAGTAATCAAAAGTCTTGAGAACTTGGATCCGACTTTAAAATCCCTGCTTAAAAAGAAATATCCAGAAGGTTTTGAAAGCAATTTGATGCGTTTGACAAACGCAAAAAATGAGCCTTTCTTTGTTGTTCCTCTCGAAACAGATGATACCATGTACCTGGTAAAAATCGCCGTTACCAAAAACAGCGAAGGAGAATATGACCTGGAAGTGGATGAGGACGACAACATGGAAGATGAGGACGATATCGATGTTGGGGACGATTACGATCCCGATTTTGAAGGCTAGCTAATAATCGCAGGGCCTTAATCAGGTTGGCAATTGTGTTTGCTGAGGCATAACCCGTTTGCCAACCATTATATAAGTACGTAAGCATTAAAATCCAAGCCCCTTTCTGAGTGACTGTTAAGCTTGCCTATTCTGCTTCTCAATTTTTTACTAACTATAGTGTAACATTCTTTATCTGTTAATTGTATAGTATCTTTGCCGACCACTATGCAAAACGCCGAAACAGAAAAACTTTTAGATAACCTAAACCCCAAGGAGCACATCATTATTAAACGTGCCAGGGTTAATAACCTCAAAAATCTCAGTGTAGCCATACCGAGAAATAAACTCGTAGTGATCACAGGTCTTTCCGGTTCAGGAAAGTCTTCCCTGGCTTTTGATACCCTGTTTGCAGAAGGGCAAAGGATGTATGTTGAAAGTCTGAGCTCATATGCCCGGCAGTTTTTGGGACGCATGGAAAAGCCCGAAGTAGATTATATACGAGGGGTGTCTCCTGCTATTGCCATTGAGCAAAAAGTGAATACCAGAAATCCGCGATCAACCGTAGGTACGACCACGGAAATCTATGACTATCTAAAGCTGCTGTTTGCCCGCATAGGGGTCACATACTCCCCCATTAGTGGTCAAAAAGTATCAAAAGATACCGTTTCCGACGTAGTAAAATTTATTAACCAACATGAGGAGGGTACAAAGGTGATGGTTACCTGCCCTCTCAAGCTCCATAAAGAACGAACCATAGAGCAGGAGCTTAAGATATTGCTAAGTAAAGGCTATACCCGAATCATGAACAATGAAGAGGTCGTTTTTATAGAAGAGCAGCTTAAAAATGTAAAGAGCCTCGGCAAAGCTCCTGATTTGGAAATACTCATTGACAGGGCAGTTGTAAAACCGGAAGATGAGGATACGCAGTTCCGCCTTGCAGACTCCGTACAGACAGCATATTTTGAAGGGATCGGTGATTGTTATATCCATATTACAGGAAAGGGAAGAAGTAACTTTTCAGACCGGTTTGAGGCTGATGGTATGCGTTTTCATGAGCCAAATGTCAACTTTTTCAGTTTCAATAATCCTTATGGAGCCTGCAGGACGTGCGAGGGCTTTGGCAAGGTTTTAGGTATTGATACAGACCTGGTAATTCCTGATAAAAGCTTATCGGTATATGAAGGTGCCATTGCTCCATGGAGAAGCGAAACCATGAAAAAATGGCTCTCTCCTTTGTTAAAAGATGGCATCCGTTTCGATTTTCCTATCCACAGACAGTATAATGAGCTAAGTGAAAAGGAAAAAGAAATTCTATGGACAGGAAATGAATATTTTAAAGGTCTGAATGAGTTCTTCAGGCATCTTGAAACAAAGACTCACAAAATTCAGTACCGGGTACTTCTTTCAAGATACCGCGGACGCACCACCTGTCCGGACTGCCGTGGAACAAGGTTGAGAAAAGATGCCTCTTATGTGAAAATCAACGAAAAGTCCATTACAGACCTGGTTTTGATGCCAATAGAAAGGGTCATTGAGTTTTTCAATGGCATAAAGCTTTCCAAACATGAAGAAGCCATCGCTCGAAGGCTCTTAAAAGAAATCAACAACCGCCTGTCTTATATCGAGCGTGTTGGCCTGGGGTACCTGACCTTAAACAGGATGACATCCACCCTTTCAGGAGGTGAGTTTCAGCGAATAAAATTGGCTACCTCACTGGGAAGTGCCCTGGTGGGCTCTATGTACATACTCGACGAACCCAGCATTGGCCTTCATCCTCGTGATACTAAAAGACTGGTTGGTGTACTGGAATCGCTGCGAAATATGGGCAATACGGTGATCGTGGTGGAGCATGAAGAGGAGGTGATGAAGGCTGCAGACCAGATTATAGATATTGGTCCTGATGCAGGGATCCACGGTGGAGAGTTGGTATTTCAAGGTAAAATAACCGATCTTGATGGTTCTGACTCTTATACAGCCAAATATCTGCTGGGCACAGAAAAAATACCGGTCCCCAGCCACCGCAGAAAATGGAAGGATTCGGTTAAAGTATCCGGGGCCATAGAGAACAATCTGAAAAATGTCAGCGCGCAGTTTCCCCTGGGTGTCCTTACGGTGATTACAGGTGTAAGCGGATCAGGCAAGTCCACGCTGGTTAAAAAAATCCTTTATCCGGGAGTGGGAAAAATATTAGGCACGGTTTCAGAGGCTACCGGTAAATTTGACAAGCTTGAAGGCGATTATGAAAAAATCACCCAGATAGAATTTGTTGACCAGAACCCTATCGGAAAATCATCGCGCTCTAACCCTGTAACCTATGTTAAAGCCTATGATGCTATCCGTCAATTATTTGCTGATCAGCCTTTGGCTAAGCAAAGAGGCTATAAGCCTTCCCATTTCTCATTTAACGTAGACGGGGGCCGCTGCGAAACCTGTCAGGGTGAAGGTGTGGTTAAAATTGAAATGCAGTTTATGGCAGACATCTTCCTTACCTGCGAAAGCTGCAAAGGTAAAAGATTCAAGCAGGAGATTCTGGACATAGAATACGATGGGAAAAATATTGCCGATGTACTGGATCTTACTGTTGAAGAAAGTCTTGAGTTTTTTGCGGACAAAGCCCCCATACTTAATAAGCTTCAGCCGCTTTTCGATGTAGGCCTGGGCTACATAGGCCTGGGGCAGTCTTCAAGTTCGCTTAGTGGAGGTGAGGCGCAAAGGGTTAAGCTGGCATCTTACCTGGGTAAAAATTCCAGGGACAGCAAAGATCATATTCTGTTCATTTTTGATGAACCCACTACTGGCCTCCACTTTCATGACATCACCAAGTTGCTCTACTCCATCAATGCATTAGTAGAGCAAGGGCATAGTGTCATTATCATAGAGCATAATATGGAAGTGATCAAGTCTGCGGACTGGATCATTGATATGGGGCCTGAAGGGGGAGAGCGTGGCGGCAATGTTTGTTTTGCCGGAGTTCCTGAAGATATGATCAAGCTTGAAAACAATCACACAGCAGAATTTTTAAAAGAAAAACTTTAGTAAACTCCGCCTGTTAGTTTTACATGCGGCTATTGATAGTTTTATGTACGCTTATTCTTCTGTCATGCAATGGCTTCAAAAAAGTAAAAGATGTATTCTCAGGCAATACACCCTATGAAGAATATAAGAAGCTTTTAGAAAAAACAGAATTACAGAAAACAGCGCTTGCCCGACAATGGCTAAGGGCAGGTAAAGAAGCTTTTCAAGACTCTCTGTCTGTTTCTCTTCCTCATACAGAAGCAGGTTATTTCCAGGCTTCCAGACCAGATGCACACGCCTATAGGTTTCGTATAAAAAGCGGACAAAAGCTAACGGTGGCCCTAGAGGCCGTAAGAAACGGTGAAGCCACCCTTTTTGTTGACCTTTTCGAAAACAGTACCAACGGACAGTGGGAACAGGTGGCTCATGGCGACTCCGGCAACAATCTGGAGTATGAATTCAAAGCAGGCCGATCCTGTCTTTTGAGGATACAGCCCGAACTACTTGTAGATTTCTATTATACTCTTACAATCTCAGTGTCGCCAATTCTAAAAAACCCGGTTACCGGGGCTACCAACCTCTCTATTCAGAGTATTTTCGGAGACCCTCGCGATGGTGGTCTCAGATCACATGAAGGGATAGACATATTTGCCCGTCGTGGCACACCGGTAATTGCTCCTGCCAATGGCGTCATTGTCCGTGTAGGAAATACCAACCTTGGGGGAAACGTGATCTGGATGAAAGATATAAAACGAAATCTCAATTATTACTTTGCACACCTGGACAGCCAGTTAGTAAATTCGGGGAAGATGGTGAAAACCGGTGACACTTTAGGACTGGTAGGCAATACCGGGAATGCCAAATACACCGCTCCGCACCTGCATTTTGGCATTTATCAACAAGGCGCGATCAATCCTTTGGGATTCGTTCAAACCATGGAGAAGAGTTTGGAAAAAACACCCATTGACACGGTGACTTTTAGAAAACCGTATAAAGTAATTGCTCAAAAAGTAAATCTCAGAAAGGGGCCAGGCATGCAATATGGTGTACAAAGTGAACTGTACCAAAATAATTTTCTGCTTATTACCGGGGAAAGTAACAGTTGGTACAGAGCTCAGTTGCCGGATAAACAAGAGGGTTATATCTATAAAAATTTGACTGAGCCTATAACCGGCGGTCCGGAAATAACTCTGCGACGAACCGTGGAAATATTTTCAGCCCCGGACAGTACAAGTGTGCCAAGGGCACGCCTGACGCCGCCCGATAACTTAAAGCTACTGGCCAGGTACAATGGTTTTGAATATATCGTTACTTCAGAGAATATTACAGGCTGGATCAGCACCGGCTTTGTTAATACACAAAGGGCTGTTAAAAGATGATCTAGAAAACGTTTGCATTAAATATACTTATACTATCTTTAATAAATAAAAATTAAACTTAACCCATGTCAGATTTACTCAATATTGTAAAAGAGCGAAACCCCGGAGAGCCGGAATTTCATCAGGCTGCTGAAGAAATAATCGATTCAGTAAAGCCTGTTCTGGATAAAAATCCAAAATACAGGAAGTATAAGATCCTGGAAAGAATGCTTGAACCTGAAAGGATGATATCATTCAGGGTAACCTGGATGGATGACAAGGGTGAGGTTCAGGTAAACAAAGGATACAGGGTACAAATGAACAGCGCCATTGGTCCTTACAAGGGAGGATTAAGGTTTCACCCTTCGGTTTACCCCGGCATACTTAAATTTCTTGCTTTCGAGCAGGTATTTAAAAATGCCCTGACCGGTCTCCCCATGGGTGGCGGCAAAGGCGGCTCCGACTTTGACCCTAAAGGCAAGTCAGAAAATGAAGTAATGAGATTTTGCCAAAGCTTTTTCACGGAGCTTACCAAACATGTAGGACATAGAACTGATGTACCTGCAGGAGATATTGGCGTAGGAGGAAGAGAAGTTGGTTATATGTTTGGCACTTATAAAAAGCTGAGCAATGAATTTACCGGAGTACTTACGGGAAAGGGTATTGGCTGGGGTGGCAGTTTAATGCGAACTGAGGCAACAGGGTATGGGCTGATATATTTTGCAGAGAATATGTTAAACCGCCTGAGTGAGAGCATTAAAGGTAAAACCTGCATTGTATCAGGTTCTGGTAATGTGGCTCAGCATGCGATAGAAAAAATACTCCATATGGGAGGAAAGCCTGTAACTGCATCAGATTCCTCGGGCTTTATTTATGATGAAGCCGGCATAACCTCTGAAAAGCTGGAGTTTATTAAAGACCTGAAAAACAATAGAAGAGGTCGTATTCAAGAGTACGCTGACAAGTATAAATCTGCCAAATATACTGAAGACACCAACGCAGATTACAATCCACTATGGGATATTAAGGCGGACTGCGCCTTTCCTTGCGCCACCCAAAACGAGGTGAATGGCAAGGATGCGGAGAACATGGTTAAAAACGGCATCCGGCTAATAGGAGAAGGGGCCAATATGCCGCTGACCATTGAGGCCATAAATATTGCTATCGACAACGGAATTTTATACTCTCCCGGCAAGGCTTCGAATGCCGGAGGTGTGGCAACATCAGGGATTGAAATGATGCAAAATTATCTTGGTTCTTACTGGTCAGCGGAGGAAGTAGACCAGAGGCTTCAAAAGATAATGAAGGAGATCCATGATAGTGCGCTTATTGCAGCAAGGCATTATGGATTTGAAGGTAACTATATGGTGGGAGCCAACATTGCCGGTTTCATCAAAGTAGCTGATGCTATGATAGCACAGGGTATAATATAAGAATCACAAAGAAAGTAATATTTCTTTTGCCCCGGAGAGTGTCTTCGGGGTTTTTATTTGAATTAATCCGTATTCTTTCAGTATTTTAGGGGTAAACTAGAGGTGTGGCCGTGAAAAAGTTCTTTCTTGTTCAACTGTTATTATTCCTGTTTATTTTTTGTAAAGCTCAGGATGGGGATTTCTATCTTACACATTATTCGCCCACTGGCAGCAGGGTTGATAATGTCAATTTTGATATTCTTCAGGATCATCGGGGTATTATATGCATTGCCAATAGGGCAGGTATACTAACTTTTGATGGCAGAAACTGGGATTTTTCAAAGACTCCCTCAGCCATATTCAGCCTCACGGTTAGTAAAAGCAATGTTATCTATGCCGGAGGGCGAAGCGGCTTTGGAAGGTTGAGTCGTGATGCAAACTTTAACTTGTCCTACGTATCTCTTTCAGACAAAATGCCAGAAGCTAAAGACATATTTAGTGTTCTTATTCAGGGAGATACCTTGTACGCTATCAACGAAAGCCACATTTTTATATATAATATTGAAACAGGTACTTCACTAAAAATATCTCCAAGATATAGTGGCAAAATTGTCAATCTACTCTCCTTTGAGAGCCAGATTTACGTTACAACCACCAATAGTGGCATGCAACTCATAGAGGGCACAAAACTTATAAGTCCCCCCAACAAAGCCCTAAAAGATCTTGAGCCTGGGTTTATTTGCGTAGGTCCAGAGGGTAAAAATTATCTCATCAGTACCGTAGATCATAAATTGTACTTATATAGACAAAGGAGACTCCAGCCTGTAAAAATATCTAACGATCAGGGATACCTGGCTGAGAGTGGTATTCAGAAAGGTATCTGGTTTAGTGATTCACTCGCTGCAATTTCGACGTTAAAAGGTGGGGTTGTATTCATTGATCCTGTAAAAGGTGAGATCAAAGAAATCATAAACTACCAGACCGGGCTCCCTGACAATGAAATATTTGCACTGGCCATTGACCGAAACCTGGGCATATGGGCGGCCCATGCCGTTGGCCTGACCCGGATTTCACCCACATTTCCTTTTAAAAATTTTAATCGGTACCCTGGCCTGCAAGGTAAGATGCTATCAACCAGAAATCACCGTGGCAAACTCTATGTAGGCACCAGCCTGGGCGTTTACTACCTTGATGAAGTAAGGAACTACAATGAAACCATCCATTATGTAAGAGTGCCCGAATCGCCTGAGGAAGAGGTAAAAGCAACAGAAGTTGAAGAGGATTCCGAAGGTAAAGGCAGGGGTATATTCAGCTTCTTAAAAAGAGGTAAGGAAAAGAATGATCCGGATATCAGGCCTTCCGGCAAGTCAGAAAATGAAAAGACCCCGGTTTATAAAACACGTATTGAACAGGAACTGCAATCCATTAAGTACAGATATAAAAAAATTGAAGGTATAGAATCTAAGGTATTCCAGTTTTTCTCTTCCGGCAAGCGTTTATTTTGTGGCGGGCTCGACGGCTTGTTTGAAATCACCGGAGGAAAAGCTATTCCCATTTCCCGCCTTCCTATACGCTATTTTTATGTCTCTCCAAGCCAGGGCAAGATCTTTGCCAGTACCTATACTGATGAGCTAAAAGTTTTTAATTACAAAGCTGAAGGGTATCCCGAGCTGGAAATTTTTGGTGATTATAAAGATTACGTGCAGCATATATTTGAAGACAAACATAACCGCATCTGGTTTTGTAGTACCAACGACCTTTATTGGATAAAGCTTAAGGGAAGTCAAATCACCGAGATGGACGAATACCACATCGAAAACCCATATTTCTATGAAACTTATGGTGCTGCCTCCGGCGACAGTATCCTGTTTATTAATGAGTCTGGCGTCTATACCACCCGTGATGGTGATAAATCTTTAAAAAAAATAAGAAGCACTGCCAATATGGACCGATACCTTGCCGGAGCGGACGGGAAAGTCTGGATACACGCAGGTCAGCGGTGGTCAACGCTTGTTCCTGAAGAAATTTCGGATAAATTAAACCTTCTAAGCCTGTTTAAAAACATAAATTATATTGCTACTGACGACCGTGGTGAAGATTACTGGGTAATCACAGACAACAATGACCTTTACAAGCTTTCCAATCCTGCGCTGAGTACTATATCAAATGGATATGAAATTTATTTAAAAGATATCCGGACAACCTCTGAAATATTATCGCCTGCACCAAAACTGGTGTTTGATCAGCAAAACGGTAACCTCATTTTTGAATTTGTCCAACCGGAATATTCAGGAGTATTGGATATTCAATATTCATATAAGCTGGAAGGCCTGAATGATCAATGGTCCGAATGGTCTTCCAACTACAATGAAATCAACTTCCCGTATCTGCCGGAAGGAGAATATATACTGAAAGTTAAATCACGAAATACTTTAGGCAACATCAATGAAGCTGCTCCGGTAGCCTTCAAGGTTATACCTCCCTACTGGAAAAGAGCCTGGTTTTATGCGCTTGAGTTTTTAACACTGGCACTTCTCTTATTTATTTCGGTAAGACTTAAAAAGCTTGATACCAAATATCACCTGGTGAGCCGGTTACTAGCCGTACTCACATTGATCATCATTATTGAGTTTATCCAGACAGTTGCCGAAAATGAATTTGGTTCCTCAAGCTCCCCCGTGCTGGATTTTATCATGCAGGTATTAATTGCACTAATAATCCTGCCTTTTGAAGGTGTTTTGCGCAAATACATTTTTAAAGGAAACGAAGTGAAGGTCTCTGACCTAATTAAAATCAGAAATAAACAAGTGAATCCCAAAACCAAATGAAAAAGTTTATAATTCTTGTCATGCTGGCTGTAGTGTATGGGTGCAATTCTCCTGAAAAGAAGGCTGACCAACAAACCAACCCAAACCCCGCTGCCGAAGGTTTTAATGAAGCCGGTTCTGATCAAAGAGCCATCGCCATAGCGGACAGTATAATGGTAGCTATGGGAGGCAGAAAGAACTACGACAACCTTCGCTATATTGCCTGGAATTTCTTTGGTGCAAGGGACCTTGTTTGGGACAAACATTCCAACAGAGTCAGAATTGACGTGCCATCGAAACAAACCACTTATCTGGTAAATATTAACACACTGGAGGGCAGGGTATTTAAAGATACCGGTGAAATCACTGATCCCGACTCCCTCAGGATTTACTTAAAAAGGGCAAAAGATATCTGGATCAACGACTCATACTGGTTGGTGATGCCTTTCAAATTAAAAGATAGCGGTGTCACATTAAAGTACAGTCGGGAGGATACTACCGCCACTGGTATCAGAGCCGATGTGTTAACCTTAACTTTTGAAAACGTAGGTTCTACTCCGGAAAATAAATATGAGATTTACGTTGATAAAGCTGATCATTTGGTTAAACAATGGGCTTATTTTAAAGACGCGGGCCAGGAGATACCTTCTGCCATATGGCCTTGGGATAACTATAGCGAATATGATGGAGTGATGTTATCCTCCGACCGGTCCGATGGCAAAGGGCCACATAAGGTGAGTGTATTCCGGGATCTGCCCGACAAAGTCTTTAGCTCTTTTGACAAACCTGCCCTTTAGTTCGGCAGAAAATTTAGTTAAACCGTTAAACTCCTTCTAAAAAATGGATATTCAGACCATTCGTCAAAATACTCCTGGTGTTACACATGTAGTACATTTTAACAGTGCAGGTGCTTCTTTGGTCAGCCAGCAGGTACTTGATGCTCAAATTGACTACCTGAAAAACGAAGCCCGGTTTGGTGGATACGAAACAGCTGCAAAACATAAAGCCCAGCTTGAAGAATTTTACCTCGAAGCTGCCAAACTTATTAATGCATCGCCTGAGGAGATAGCTTTTACTGAAAGCGCCACAGTGGCGTGGCAAAGGGCCTTTTTTTCCATCCCATTTAAAAAAGGAGATACCATACTCACCACAAAAGCAGAATATGCCAGCAATTTCATTTCATACTTATACCTGAAAAAAGATAAAGGGATCAACATAAAGGTCATCCCTTCCAACAGTGTAGGGGAAATTGACCTGCAAAAGCTCGAAGAAAGCATTGACGAAAGTGTAAAGCTAATCTCTGTAACACATATTCCGACCAACGGCGGACTGGTAAATCCCGCTGAGAAAATTGGGAAGCTTGCTAAAAAGCATAATATTTTATACCTGCTGGATGCGTGCCAGTCTATTGGCCAGTATCCTATTGATGTTAATAAAATAGGGTGTCATTTTTTATCTGCCACAGGGCGCAAATACCTGAGAGGGCCTCGTGGCACAGGATTTTTGTATGTAAATAAAAACGTTTTAACTTCTCTAAACCCCTTTAACCTTGACTTGCACTCTGCAAACTGGGTAAAACCTGATGCTTATGAAGCGCGAACAGACGCTAAAATATTCGAAACATGGGAATCAGGTCTCGCTGCTAAAATTGGGCTTACACAGGCATTGAAAGAAGCAAATAGCTTTGGAATGGACAATATATGGCAGCGTGTAGTCCAGCTTTCGCAGTATCTTCGCAGCGAATTGGAAAAAATAGAAGATGTAAAAGTTACCGATATAGGTGCCGTGCAATCGGGGATAGTAACATTCACCACCTCTGTCAAAGCCTCGCAGTTAAAGGAAGCTCTGAATGCTAAAGGTTTTAATACCGTAGTTTCTCATAAAAGCAGCACTTTGCTGGATATGGAAGATAGAAATTTAGAAGAAGTAGTCAGAGCGTCAGTACATTATTATAACACCGAGCAAGAAGTAGACGATCTGACTGCTGCCTTGCGTCAAATATTTTGATTAATCATATGCCATATTTTTTTACATTTTTTTTAGCTGGTTTATTTTTTAGTCAGGGTCTTTTTGCCCAGCAAAAGCCCTCATGGTCTTTTGGTGCCAACCCCTATTATGGAGGTGTATTGCGGTATAAAGAGGATATGCCTAAGTTGCAGATGTCTAACCTGCACGGCCTCGAGCTATATGCCGCTAAAATTACTAATGGAAGCCACAGGTGGGAAAGGTTATTTAACTATCCTCACATTGGTTTTGCGGCTTCATATTTTAACTATGGACTACCCCGGGAGCTGGGCAGTGTTTATTCACTTACAAGCTACCTGGACGTGACGCCCAACAATAACCGCAAAAGTCAATGGAGGTTTAATATCGGCACAGGCTTCGTATACTCTACCAGGACATTTGAGGCTACAGAAAACCCCGACAACAAAGCTATTAGCAGCAAAATCAGTTACGTCCTCAGAGGCACTATCCATCATGAAATAAAGCTAACTGATCAGTATTACTTCAATATCAATCTGGCTTTCAGGCACTATTCGAACGGCAAGTTAAACATGCCTAATAATGGTATGAACTTTCCTATAGCCGGAATCGGCCTGCGCTATGTACCTAATCCGCTGAAAATAAACTTTGAAAAAGATACGGTAAAGACTTTCGATAAGCGCTGGCATGTCAACATTTTTGGTGGCACTGCATGGAGGGAAGTACTAAGGGAAGATACAAAACATAAAGCTTACAGCGTAAGCCTTTACACGAGCCGCCAGGTATCCCGCTATAATACCATACTTTTAGGAGTGGATGGATTTACTTACTCGGGAGAATCAGTAAAAAAAGCATGGGCAGTTTATAATGAGCAAAAAGGGGTGACTGAAAGCTCATTGGAGGATGATGGCAGGCAAGTGGCGCTCACGGTAGGGTCTGAGTTATTATTGGGAAAAATGAGGGTCATACTCCAGGGAGGGTTTTATGTTTTTAAACCTCAGGACTATTATGAGTCAACCTGGTATCAACGTTACGGCTTCAAATATATGGTAACGCCTCACTTTTTCCCCCAGATTACACTCAAAGCACATAGTCGTACTGCAGACATGGTGGAGTTTGGCCTTGGCCTCTCCATTTAAAGCATTGACAATCTTTAATTTTCATAATTTTACTTGTATATTGATTAAGTTAATTTGGGTAATTTATGTGTTGGTAATTGTGCTAAATGAAATCCTCTGAAACCAATTATAACGATGAGCTCGGCGCGGAAAATGGCTACCTTTCGCTAATTTTTCAAAATACTTCAGACCTGTTTTGCTTGCTGGAAGTAAAAAACAACACCGAACTGATAATATTATCTGTTAACCCGTCATACCTGGAAGCCGCAAAATCATTTAATCCAAAAATTACAGCCCAGACGTTCCTGGGGAGAAGTATTACCGACGTAATGTATGAGGAATATGAATATAGTAAAGCAAAGGCCCAGGATGTATTAGCCAAGTATGAGGAAGTACTTGAAACCTGCGAAACCAATATATTCATAGAGGAATTTGAATTTAAAGGTGACACAAGGTACTATTCATCATCAATTACACCTATAACCAATAAAGAAGGGCAATGTACTCACCTGCTATATGCCTCTAACGACATTACGGAAAAGAAGAGCTATGAGATAAGGTTAACATCGAGGGAGAAGAAATTCAGGGCGTTAATAGAAAATGCCTACGAAGGAATAGTACTCTACAATTCGGAGGGTTACATCATCTATGCAAGCCCTTCTGTACAAAATATTGCTGGTTATTCAGAAAATGATGTCTGCAACAGGAAGGGTACGGATTTTATCCACCCCGATGATATACTTATTTCGCAGGATGCATTTAAAAGCATACTGTCACAACCGGGTCAAAGTCTGAATTACCGATTTAGATTAAGACATGCAGACGGTCACTACCTTTGGTCGGATGCTACCCTCACCAACCTGCTCGACAAGCCCGAGGTGAGTGGGATTATTTCCAATTTCAGAGATATAACCAAACAAAAGCTCGCCGAAGACAAAGCACGGGAAACGAGTCAGCTACTGGAGGGCATTAATCAAAACATAAATGAAGGTATCTATAGGAGTGTGCCTACGGGTAATTTCAAATATGTTAATCAGGCATTTTTGAAAATGTTTGGTTTTGACACTCTCAACGCCTTGAATAAAATCCATTCGTCAAAGCTTTATGCATCCATGGACAAACGAAAAGAAATCCATGAAATGTTATTAAGTAAAAAGAATATCAACAACGTTGAAGTAAAATTTAAAAGAAAGGACGGCTCAGAGTTTTGGGGATTGATGAGTTCTTCCCTTATCAAAGGGGAGCACAACCAGACTTATTTTGATGGGGCCGTAAGGGACATTACCAAGCAAAAGATCGCTGAAGAAAAGTCAAGGCAAAATGAACAGCTTTTAACCTCAATCAGCCAGAATATTACAGAAGGTATATTCCGAACCTCCGTGCATGGAGGTATAGTTTTTGCCAACGAAGCATTTATAGAAATATTCGGCTATGACTCAGAAGAAGAGGTACTTAGAATTAACCCAAATGTGCTCTACGCAGAGGAAACAGCCAGAACACAGATTGTAGAATCCATCCGTTCGCAAGGTTTTGTGAGAAATAAAGAAGTAGAACTGGTAAAGAAAAACGGGGATACATTCTGGGGTCTGTACAGTTGTTCCCATTCCAAAGGCCCACAGGGGGAAGATATTTTTGATGGCGCCGTCAGGGATATCACTGAAATAAAGATGGCAGAAGATAAGCTGACCAAACTTAATGAAGAACTTAGGAAACAAAACCTGGCACTGGCCAATAGAGAAGAAGAGCTTAATGTAGCCCTTCGCGAGCTGTCTGACAGAAATTTTGAACTAGATCAGTTAGTATATAAAACCTCCCATGATTTAAGATCACCTCTGACCTCCATTCTTGGTCTTGTTAATATTGCGAAGATTGATGAAGACCGGGGGCATCAGGCCGAGTATCTTGGCCGGATTGAAAAGAGTATATTAAAACTTGATGAATTCGTGCGATCGATGCTTAATTATGCAAAAGCCAGCCGCACGGAGGTGAAAATGGAGCCGTTTGAACTTAAGGCGCTGATTGAAAATTGCATCACTGATCTGGAATATCTCGAAAGCTTTAAGCAGGTAAAAACCACCTTAATCATTGAAGGAGACAGTAAATCATTTACAAGTGATCCGCTCAGGTTAAAAATCATTTTTAGCAACATCATTTCAAATGCCTACAAATACGTAAACTCAGAGGTCAGGAATAGTTATTTAAAAATTAAAGCTGTTTTTACCCCAACAGAGCTGATAATTACTTTTAAGGACAACGGTATAGGCATACACAGAAGTCAGATAAAAAAAATATTTGACATGTTTTACCGGGCCACTGAAAAATCTGAAGGATCGGGGCTCGGTATGTATATCGTAAAACAGTCCATCAATAAGCTGGGAGGAGAAATATCAGTTGAAAGCAAGGTCAATGTGGGTACAACTTTTAAAATCGTTTTACCTGCCGCTTAGGAACAACAAACGTTATAAATTGGCAGTTTGACATTATCGGGCTACCTTTGTGCCCTTTAAAACCCGATCGTACATGAATACCCACGACTACATAGAACAAAATAAACAAAAATTTCTGGACGAGCTCCTCGAACTGCTAAGGATACCTTCAGTAAGCGCTGACAGCAAGTTTAAGAATGATGTACTCAAAACAGCGAAATTTATAAAATCCAGTCTTGAAAAAGCCGGAGTAGACAAAGCCGAAATTTGTGAGACGGCTGGATATCCCATAGTCTATGGAGAAAAAATAGTAGATAAAAATTTGCCGACCGTACTGGTCTACGGACATTATGATGTGCAACCTGCAGACCCTTACGAATTGTGGGATTCACCTCCTTTCGAGCCTGTGATCAAAAATGATAAAATATATGCCCGTGGTGCATGCGATGACAAGGGCCAGATGTACATGCATGTAAAAGCATTTGAAGCCATGATGGCGACAAACTCCCTGACATGTAATGTGAAGTTCATGATAGAAGGAGAAGAAGAGGTTGGCTCTGACAACCTGGGCATCTTCGTCAAAGAGAATAAAGAAAAATTGGCTGCTGATATCATTCTGATCTCGGATACAGCTATGATAGATAACCAAACTCCTTCACTTACAGTAGGCTTACGCGGGTTAAGTTACTTGCAGGTTGAAGTAACAGGGCCCAACCGGGATCTGCACTCAGGGGTTTACGGAGGAGCTGTAGCCAACCCGATCAATACTCTTTGTGAAATGATTGCCTCTTTAAAGGATGAAAACAATCATATCACCATTCCGGGTTTTTATGATAAAGTAGAGGAGCTCTCAAAGGAAGAGCGCGAAGCCTTAAACAGTGCCCCTTTTGACCTTGATGAATATAAAAAAGACCTGGATATAGATGATGTAAGCGGAGAAAAGGGATACACCACTCTCGAAAGAACCGGTATAAGGCCTACACTGGATGTAAATGGGATTTGGGGCGGATATATTGGAGAGGGAGCTAAAACCGTACTGCCATCAAAAGCCTATGCAAAAATATCCATGAGGTTGGTACCGGGTCAAAAGTCGCATGAAATAACAGAATTGTTTTCAAAGCACTTTAAGTCAATTGCACCAAAGTCTGTTAAAGTAAAAGTTACTCCTCATCATGGTGGTGAGCCAGCACTTACCCCCACAGATTCCTTAGCCTATGCCGCTGCCAGTGCTGCATTTGAAGAGGCCTTTGGAAAGGGACCCATTCCGACAAGGGATGGCGGGAGTATTCCGATAGTTTCTCTGTTTAAAGATGAACTTAATCTAAATACAGTGCTTATGGGCTTTGGTCTGGATTCAGATGCTATACATTCACCTAATGAGCATTATGGCATCTTTAACTATATGAAAGGGATTGAAACTATAACCCTGTTTTACAAACATTTTGCTGAAATGAATAAATAAATCATAAAAGGCCTCGGGCAGTCTGTTCCTGAGGCCTTTATTTCTCTGATCAAAAACAAGATCAATATATAATAATTTACCCTCCTACCATCCTTCACTACAATTACAATTGCCCGTGTTGAGTATCAGAACATTTTAAGAACTTAAAGCATTCTTAAAGCGTAATTAAAATTTGAGTCCTTTTTTGCATATTTAATGGCCAAACGCGTCGACATGAAAAAGTTATTTTTTTTATTCTCAAGCTTAGTTTTTTCCCTGCCCATTTTTTCACAGGTTATAGAACCCTCTTCCTGGACCACCTCTGCCAGCAGCAAAGAGGTCGAGGTTGGAGACAATGTTGAATTGATTTTTAAAGCAAAGATCATTAAAGACTGGTACCTGTATTCATCTGACTTTGATCCTGATTGCGGGCCAATGGTTACGACATTTACCTTTACCCCAAATAGCAGCTATGAACTGGTGGGTGATGTGAAAGCCATAAACCCTGTTGAAAAATACGACGACATCTTTGAGTGTAACGTCAGGATTTTCAAGAAAACCGGAGAATTTCGACAAACGATCAAAGTTCTTAACACTGACCTCAAAATTTCAGGTAACTATGAATTTCAGGTCTGCTCAGATGTGGATGGTAAGTGTATACCTTTCGATCACGATTTCATCTTTGATAATTTCAGGTTTAAATCCTCAACGGTGGGCACAAGCGCCCCCGATAGCCAAGAAACTGAACAACCTGCGGATAAGTCTCAGATAAAAATTGAAGAAACAAAACCTGAACAAGCGCAGACAAACGATAATAAGACTAAACTAACTTCAGCAGCTTCAGATACTATAAAAACTGCTAAAAAGGATTATTCAAAAATCGCCAATACAGGACCCATTCTTGATGAATCGCTTGTAGTGAAAGATGACAGGGACAAATCGCTTATATGGTTTATGATATTTGCCTTTATCGCCGGGTTAGCAGCACTTCTAACACCCTGTGTATTTCCCATGATCCCAATGACCGTAAGTTATTTCACTGGCGGAGGGAAAGGCCCCGGAAAAGCATTCATATATGGTTTTTCTATAATTCTGATATACACATTTATCGGCTCGGCACTGGCTCCGCTAATGGGACCGGAAACGGCTAATCACCTTTCCACCGAATGGCTTCCCAATGTTATCTTTTTCAGTGTATTCCTGATTTTCGCGCTATCCTTCTTCGGATTATTTGACATAACCCTTCCCAGTTCTTTTGTTAACAGTATGGACAAAAAAGCTGACAAGGGTGGGTTAGTAGGTGTTTTCTTCATGGCCTTTACACTGGTACTGGTTTCATTCTCATGTACAGGCCCTATTGTCGGCAGTATATTAGTAGGTTCAGCAGGCGGTCAGATCTTAAAGCCGATCCTGGGAATGTTTGCCTTTTCACTGGCCTTTGCAATTCCATTTACATTATTTGCAGTCTTCCCCAAGTGGCTAAGCAACCTTCCTAAATCCGGCGGCTGGCTTAATTCCGTCAAGGTCGTTCTTGGCTTCATTGAACTGGCGCTTGCATTTAAGTTCTTAAGCATAGCGGACCAGGCATTTCACTGGGGAGTACTGGACAGAGAAGTCAACATTGCCATCTGGATTGTCATATTTGCACTTATGGGCTTTTACCTTCTTGGAAAAATACGCTTACCTCATGACAACAAACTGGAGGTTATCAGTGTACCCAGACTCATGATGGCAATTGCCACCTTTACCTTTGTGCTTTACCTGATACCCGGTATGTGGGGTGCCCCCCTTAAAGCACTGGCAGGTTATCTGCCACCTATGTACACCCATGATTTTGACCTCATAGGCTTGGCACGGCAGGCTGACGACCCCGAAGTTGCCGAATGCGGCCAACCCAAATACGGCGATTTCCTGCACTTACCGCACGGCCTGAATGGCTATTTTGACTATGATCAGGCTCTGGCTTGTGCCCGTCAGCAAAACAAACCTCTTTTTATAGATTTTACAGGCCATGGTTGTACAAACTGTCGGGAGATGGAAGCAGTAGTCTGGTCAGACCCTGAAGTACTGAGAAGACTTAAGGAAGACTACGTGGTTGTAGCACTCTATGTAGATGATAAAACGGGGCTTCCCGAGTCAGAATGGTTTACCTCAAAGTACGATGGAAAAATTAAAAAAACCATCGGTAAACAAAACGCTGACCTGCAAATAAATAATCTCAATAATAATGCTCAGCCATTTTATGTACTGGTTGGCCTGGATGAAAAGGTACTGGTTGAACCGGTAACATATGACAGAAGTGTTTCAAACTTCATCGATTTTCTTGACAAAGGCACTAAAAAATTTAACCAACACTATAACTAAAGGTCATCCATAGGATTTTCATGTATGAATTGATACTGTAGCACATCTACCAATTTACTCGAGTCAATGATTTTAAAAGGTGCCTGATCATTATTGAAGTGGGGTGGTTCCAACCCAAGACTACGGCATGCTTTTGTGTAGAAATCTTTTCTTTTGGGGTGCTCAGGCGCACAAGCATTAAATGTCTGTCCCTTTATTTCATTTTCAATCACTCTACCAATTATACCAATACAATCATCGAGATGAATAAGGTTAACAGGGCTGTCTGGTCCGTTGAGATCTGTTTTCCCCGCCAGAAATCTTCCTGGCTCTCTGGAAGGCCCGTAAAGCCCTGCAAACCGGATTATTGTTGTAGCAAAATCCGGATCACTCGCAAAGAGGTTTTCTACCTCCAAAAGCCGCACACCGGAATGTATTGAAGCAATGTTTTTTGCATCTTCCTCTATAACTCTTTTGTTGGCATTGGCATAAACCGACGTAGAACTTACAAAGATCACCCATGGAATTTTATGCTCTTTAACCTGCCCAAGCAATACACGGATCACCTGGTTATAATCCTTGATTGATGGCGGCAAAGATATAATCAGAATATCGGTATCAAAGAAATCCAGTCTATTATCAAGGTCTGGTAGTGCCAGATGGTAACCCTTTATTCCTCCCTGCTCTATGGCTGTTAGTTTAGAGGTGGTAGTGGTAGATCCTTTAACATAATGTGAATTTTTGACCAAAAACTTACCTAAAGGGAAGCCCAACCAACCCATTCCTATAATACTGATTGATTTTGTTTTTGATCTAAACATTTGATTATCAGTCATATAACTAGTTTTACTGAAAGAAATAAATTAAAACAACTCTAATTTCTGGCATTTTTCTTACTTATTCATTAATATTAGCAGCAGTTTTTGCTTATTTGCGGGCTAGTTAGCGAAATTTTTTAAACTAAAACCAACATGTCAAAAAAGTATCTTGGGCTAATCATTTTAGCCACGATTTCACTCGGATTCTATTTTTTAATTCCTGTCCTTAATGAATCAAAATCTGTCGAGCAGGAAATTACCAGTGCTCCTGATTCCACAAGTATAGATATTGAACCTGTAGAGCCAAAAATGCTTTATGGTCTTGTGGTGGACTCGATGGTCGTGATCGAGGATAAAATTAAGAGGAATCAAAACATTTCCGAAATTCTATCAGCACATAATGTTTCCTCAGAGGCCATTTTCCGACTGGCAAGTATCTCCAGAGATGTATTTGATGTTCGTAAAATAGCGGCTAACAAGAAGTACACCCTTATCTGCGATCAGGATTCTTTAAAAACTGCCAAGGCCCTTGTTTATGAACACAATCCTGTTGAATATGTAATTTTTAATCTTCGGGACTCTATCTCAGTAGAAAAAAAGCAAAGAGAAGTACAAATTGTTGAAAAGGGCATCTCAGGTGTGATTGAATCCAACCTCTCGCTAACTATGAGTGAACTTGGGCTTTCACATCAGTTAACCAATGATTTTGTTGATGTATTCGCCTGGCAGCTTGATTTCTTCCGGCTGCAAAAAGGAGATAAGTTCAAAGTAATTTACGAGGACAAGCTTGTGGACGGCCAGTCTGTAGGTATTGGTGATATCAAGGCAATTTATTTTGAGCACTTTGGCAATGATTACTATGCGTTTCACTTCGACCAGGGCAGCGGTATAGATTACTTTGACGAGAAAGGCCAAAGCCTGAGAAAAGCACTTTTAAAATACCCGCTGGAATTTACCAGAATAAGCTCCAGATACTCAGGAAACAGATACCATCCAGTTCAGAAGAGATGGAAGGCACATAGAGGTACTGACTTTGCAGCACCTAAAGGCACTCCTATCCGATCTGTGGGAGATGGCATAGTAGTAGCCGCAGAATATAAAAAATACAACGGTAACTATGTAAAAATTAAGCACAACAGCACTTATACTACTCAGTATCTGCATATGTCTAAAATAGCCGCCGGAGTAAAGCCGGGAACAAGAGTAAGGCAAAATCAAACCATAGGGTACGTAGGAAGTACCGGATTAGCTACCGGCAACCATCTATGCTATCGTTTCTGGAAAAACGGTGTACAAATTGATGCCCTGGAAGTTGACCTGCCTCCTTCTGAACCAGTAAAGGAAGAGAAAATGGAAAAATACATTGCTCAAAGAGACATGCTGACAAATAAGCTTGATCAAATAGAGTTCCCTAAGAAACAACAAGTTCTGGCAAGTACCAAATAAGCGACATTTCTTTTAAATTTAATAAGCAAGGCAATATTTGCCTTGCTTTTTTGTTTACTTTTAGAGCGAAAAATCTATTAACCTGTATGTGGTTGGTTAAAATCCTCTTGTGTATTGGGTTGTTAAATATTAGCATCATGGGTCGGGCTCAAAAAGTAGCCCTGGTGCTAAGTGGGGGGGGTGCAAAAGGCATTGCTCATGTAGGGGTCATTAAGGCCCTCGAAGAAAACAATATCCCTATTGACTATATTGTAGGCACCTCCATGGGCGGCATTGTTGCCGGATCATATGCAGCCGGTCTGTCCTCTGACGAACTGGAGGAAATTATGGAGAGCAAAGAGCTGAGCCAATGGGTCGGTGGTGTTCTAAAAAAGAAGTACGACTACTTTTACAATAAAGAAAAACCAAATGCGGCCTTCCTGTCGCTCAAGCTTTCGTTGGATTCCACCTTTAACGCTTCCCTTACATCCAGCATAGCCAGTGACCTTTCCCTGAACTTTGCCCTGGCAGAAATACTTGCTCAACCTTCCGCCAATGCCAATTATAATTTCGACAGTCTCTTTATCCCTACGCGCATAGTAGCGGCGGATATATTTACTCAGAATGAGGTGGTGCTTAAAAGCGGGTCTCTGAGCCATGCTTTGAGGGCCACACTCTCAGTACCCTTTTTTTACAGACCAATAAGAATAGATGGCAAGTACCTTTTTGATGGAGGAATTTACAATAACTTCCCTGTCGATGTGGCTATTGATGAATTTGAGCCAGATGTGGTGATCGGTGTTAATGTATCGTCTAAAATATTCAATGATTATCCGTTTGAAAAAGATGAAGAGCTACTCAATAACTCACTTCTCTACATGCTGCTCGATAAAACAGACCCTGAAATAATTCCTGAATCAGGAGTTTACGTAGAACCAAACCTGAAAGGCTATACTGCCTTTGACTTCAACAGGGCCAAAGCTCTTATAGATAGTGGCTATGTAGCCACCTTGCAACAAATGGACAAAATTAAAGCCGGGATTGAACGAAGAAGCTCATGTGACTCGCTTGCCAATAAACGCAATAGGTTTTTCGAAAAAAATATACCTCTGAAATTTACCGATATCAACTTCCACGGATTTAATTCAAAGCAAAGAAAATACATAAGCCGGATATTCAAGTTCAACAAAGGGGAACCTCTTTATATTGAAGACATCAAGACTGGTTATTTTCGGCTGGTGTCAGAGAAGTATTTCAGAACAATATACCCGGATATTACTTTCAATGCAGAAAGTAACTCATATCAATTAGAGATTTTCGGCCGACCCAGAAACAATTTCAATGTGGAAATAGGCGGAAATATAGCAACCCGAAACGTAAGTCAGATCTTTTTAGGGCTGGAGTACTACTACTTCAATAATTATTTGCTTAAAAACAGCCTTAATTTTTATACAGGTAGTTTCTACAAATCCGCCCAGGCCAAGTCCCGCCTCGATTTACCAATATTTAATCAGCTTTACCTGGAAGCGGAGGTCACCTATAATAACTGGGATTTTATAGATGCCGATGATATACTTAAGGAAGAAAACACCTCTACTGTTTTGGTAAGCACGGATAGAAAATACGGCTTTAATATAGGTTTCCCGGTAGGAGCGCAGTTTAAAGGAATTATCAATACAGCATGGATTAACAATACAGACCGGTTTTCGAATACCGCTATCTTCACATCGGCAGACACTTTGGATGTATTTGATATTCGTGGCTTAAGGACAGGGCTAAGCTTTAGCAGAAACAGTCTTAACAGAAAGCAGTATTCCAATGAAGGAAAAGCATTTAACATTAGCCTGGACTACTTCAATATAGAAGAAGAATATGAACCAGGCAGCACCTCTTCAATAGAAAACAAATCAACCAATGATCATGACTGGTTTAGGGCAAAGGCCACGGTAGAGCAGTATTTTCGGAACGGCAACTTCAGTTCGGGTTATTTTTTTGAAGGGGTACTTTCTAATCAGCCGTTCTTTAGCAACTACTACAGTACCATTGTTAATGCACCTGCTTTTAACCCTTTACAAGATAGCCGCACACTCTTCCTCGAAAACTTCAGAGCGCACAATTACTTAGCCGTCGGCTTGAGGAATGTGATCAGCATAAGGCCAAACCTGGATTTCAGACTGGAAGGGTATGCTTTCAAGCCTCTGGAGGCCATTAAGCAGCAGGACGATCAACAGCCCAGATACGATGAAGTTATAGATGAAATCTATTTTGTCGGTAGCGCAAGTACCGTATTACATAGCCCTATCGGGCCTATCAGCTTCAGTGTCAATTACTACGACGACGCTCAGACACAGTTCGGAGCCCTTCTACATGTAGGTTTTCTGCTTTTTCAGGATAAATCTATGGATTAAAATCGCTGTTAATATCAATATAACAATACTTTTGCATATTTAACTATATTGGCAGACATTGCAGCTTTGTAATGTTTTAATTCTTATTGCAAGATTATGATTTCATAACTTGATCATGGAATCAATGCAAAAATTTAACTATGTTTACCTTTGGGAATTAAAATTGAACCATTCGACCTATTTATGAAAAAATTTCTACCCCTCATTCTTCTGACTATCATCAGTATTTCCGCTTATTCTCAGACCGTACAGTGGGCTACTGAAGTTATTGATGTCTCATCAGAATTAACACCCGTTCAATACTCTGCCTCGCAAATTCTTGGTAAACCTAATGTGTTGCCGGCAGGTGGCGAAAATCCCAACGCATGGACTCCCGAGCGCGCAAATAAAAAGGAATATATAAAAGTAGGCTTTTCAAACCCTATTCAAATCCGGCAAATAGCTATTGCTGAATCGTATAATCCAAGCGCCATTTTTAAAGTATTCGTCTATGATGAAAATGACAAGGAATATTTGGTAAATACCTTCAGCCCGAGAGCAGTTCCGCTAAAAGGTCGGATGCTCAATGTGTTTGTTGAATATACTCCCTATAAAGTTAAAGCAGTAAAAATAGAGTTGGATGGTGCTGCAGTACCGGAATACTACAGTCTGGACGCTATCGCTATTTCTGATTCGGATATTCCCATAATTCCTGAAATCAGTATTCCCGAATTTATTAATCCTGAGGTAGATAAGGAAAGATTAAGTGAAAATGTAAACAGCAAGTATAAGGAATTCAAACCTTTGTTGTCACCTGATGGAAAAACACTTTACTTCTCCAGAAAAAACCACCCTGAAAATATAGGAGGTGTAGAAGATACAGAAGACATCTGGTATTCGGAGCTAGATGAAAACGGAGAGTGGAAACTGGCCCAAAACATGGGGAAAGGTCTCAATAACGCAGGCCCCAACTTTGTAAGTTCTGTAACCCCGGATGGTAAGGCGGTGCTTCTGGTCCTGGGTAATCAATATCTTGATAATGGTAAAATGGCTGCCGGTGTTTCAATTAGTTCCAATGCAGGAGGAAGCTGGTCAAAGCCCGTATCTCTGGACATTAAAAATGATTACAATTATTCTGAAAAAGCCAATTTCTTTTTAGCTAATAACAGAAAAGTACTTCTAATGTCCGTAATGCGTGAAGACTCTCGAGGAGGCCGTGATCTTTATGTAAGCTTTATGCAAAATGACAGCTCATGGTCAGAACCATTGAACCTTTCAGAGAAAGTAAACACAGCGGGAGAAGAGGTATCTCCTTTCCTGGCACCGGATGACAAAACATTGTATTTTTCTTCAAATGGGTATAGTGGTTTTGGGGGTAGCGACATTTTTGTTACAAAAAGACTTGACGACACGTGGACCAACTGGTCCGAACCTGAAAACCTTGGCCCGACTATTAACTCTCAATATGAAGACCTGTTCTTCAACATACCCGGTAATAGCGAACACGCATACTATTCACAAGGTGTAAGTGAAGATGATCTGGATATTTTCAGGGTTTCATTGCCAGTGTTTAAGCAGCCAGAACCTGTAATAGCCGTTAAAGGCAAGCTGTATGACTCCAAAACAAAACAGCCTATTGGTGCTAAGATTATCTATGAAAGATTGTCGGATGGCAAGGAAATTGGTATAACTGAGTCAAACCCTGCAACAGGAGAATATGAAATTCTGCTACCTGCTGGTGAAATTTATGGCATCAGAGCTGAAGCCAAAGGTTTCGTTGCTGAAAGTCAAAATATAGATCTACGAGATTTCAAGGAAGATGGCGAGTACATAGTAGATGGAAAGGATCTCTACCTGGTGCCTATAGAAAAGGAATCCACAGTGGTAATGAACAATGTATTCTTTGACTTTGACAAAGCTGTAGTAAAGCCCGAATCGTACGCAGAACTGGACCGGGTTGTAAAGCTAATGACGGAGCGGTCAAACATGGAAATTGCTATTGCCGGACATACAGATGACGTAGGGCCAGGCGTATATAATATGGAACTTTCCGAACGCAGAGCTAATGCTGTAATGAATTACCTCACTAAAAAGGGAATTGATAAAAAGAGATTAACTGTAAAATACTTTGGAGAAACCAAACCCACGGCTCCCAATACAACAATTGAAGGCAGAAGTAAGAATAGAAGGGTGGAATTTCAAATTATGAATGACTAAAACAAAAAAGGAGGTCTTTATGCGCTTTAATGGACTCATTTGTATACTGATGATAGTATTGCCGGCACTGTCATCGCACTTGCTTGCTCAAGATGCAAATGCGGACATCATCCCTATAAAAGGTGATATCATTGATTATTCGACACGCGAGCCCGTTAAAGCAAAAATCCAGTATGAAAGTCTGCCATATGGCAGTAAAATAGGAATCTTCTCTGGCAGCTCATTTACTTTCAATATGGAAGAGGGTAAAGATTATTCCTTGCGAGTAAGTGCTGAAGGATACGCTCCGTATACAGAAACACTTAAGTCCTCCGAACTTCGATCCAATAATGGAAATAGAGTTATCGAACTAAAGCCAACCGGCATTGATCAGCTTATTCGTTTAGATAAGCTGATATTTGCTTTAGGCAAAGCTGATATTTCAGAAGAATCTCATCAAGAGCTTGATGAGCTGGTTGAGATGCTTAACAGCAACGAAAATATTACCATTCAACTGGAAGGCCATACCGACTTTCGGGGAAACCCAAGGCAAAACATGAAACTCTCTGAAAAAAGAGTTGAAGCGGTGAAGGATTACTTGGTTGGTAAAGGTATAGATAAGAAGAGGATTAATACCAAAGCTTTTGGCGGCACACAACCTTTGAGTCGTGAAGATGATGCTGAAGCCAGAAGAAATAACAGGAGGGTAGAAGTTAGAATCTTATCGAATTAAAAAAATCACCTTACAGCGTACGTACGCTCTACACTGAGCAGATGGTTTATACGATTTAAATAATCTCTTTTATCTTCTCCCTGTATATGATTAACCTGTAGCAGTGTTTTGCCAACCAGTAGCCCGAACTCGCTTATACGCGGGGAGAAATAAAACACCACGGCCTTCTCAAGATTATTGATAGAGGTGGAGATATCTTCCTGATTAAAAGAATTTACAGCAGCATTATAGTAGTGCAGACCAACAAGGTCGTACATATCTATGGTTTCATTAACCTGATTCCTAAAAACATACACATCTTTATCAACACTTTCGCGCGGTATGCCAGCGCCAGCCTCGTAATCATAGTCATTAAGCCTGTTGGCCACCTCCTTCTGGTCAGCGATAAATCCATACATAGGATCGGTAGATTCCATAAGATAAACTTTTCCGGCTCTTTCTATTCGCAGGTATATATGATGATTGGTTTCCACTATATCATGGTCAATATCTAATCTATCAAGAATTAAGGCATACATTGTCGTTCCGGAGAGGCAATCATACTCTCCTGTTTTAAAAAGCATGGCGGGCGAGGTAAATGGTTTATATCGCTTCAGAAATTTCTGATTTATCTTGTAAAAGATATAGGAGAGAAACTTCTCATCATTCTTATATTTTTGTCTTTTCTCGGAGAGCTTCACCACAAACTCATCAAGTCTGGTACTGTAATCTGATAATTCCGTGGCGGATAAGTCATGTGCAGAGATCATTTGCAGAGCAAACATATTACCCTCCTTATTCTCCATAAACTCTTTAATGGCCTGCTCTTCCAAAGCCGAATGAAAACTTAGCGAAGTAGCAGGTATATTCTGCGATTTTAATGTCCCGAATACAAGCATTAAACCGATCGTAAAAAAATAGAAAGCCCTCCTCATATTATCTTCTGTTAATAAATTCTTAACATTAATTTAACATTAAAACATCATTATAGCAACACGTTTAACATTAAGTTAACATTAGAATGTTCCCAATCATACCGGAAAGCTTTCTTCTTTTTTGTATTTTTATATTATGAGTACCGCCAAAACCACCGCCGAAACCTACAATAGCAGCATCGAGGAAGTTTTTCTGAAGCAGCAAAAACAATCTTTACTAATGCGCTCGGAAAACATCCGCCAACGAGCCAGGCGTCTTAAAGTCCTGCAGCTTTGGATTGAGAAAAACCAAAAGACCATTCAGGATGCCATCTACAGGGATTTTAAAAAGCCATCAGTAGAAGTTAATATTACCGAGATCTATCCGATACTCACCGAAATCCGACATGCACTGGAGAACTTGACTAAATGGGCAAAATCAGCGAAAGTTGATGCCCCGCTGTCATTGATCGGTACCACGTCATATATCCAGTATGAGCCAAAGGGCGTCTGCCTGATTATAGCTCCCTGGAACTTTCCGTTTAATCTTGCCATTGGACCTTTGGTATCTGCTCTGGCAGCCGGAAATACGGTAGTTTTAAAACCTTCGGAGATGACTCCCAATACTTCCGAGCTTATAGATAACATGATTGGTGAACTTTATAAAGAGGATGAAGTACGTGTTTTTAACGGAGGTATCGACGTATCGCAAGAGCTTCTGAAATTGCCATTTGACCATATTTTCTTTACAGGAAGCCCTGCTGTAGGCAAAAAAGTAATGAAAGCAGCCGCTGAACACCTTGCTTCTGTTACTCTTGAGCTTGGCGGAAAATCACCAGCTATAATAGATCATACATCAAACCTGAAAGATGCCGCTGAAAAAATTGCCTGGGGAAAATTTATTAACAATGGACAAACATGTATTGCCCCTGATTATGTGCTGATTCACAGATCTGTCGCTGATATTTTTACACAGCAATTAATCAAAGCTATCAAACAGCTGTTTGACAGCAAAAAGCAGGGTTTTGATTCATCAGCAGATTATGCTCGTATTGTAAACAGCAAGCATTACGATAGAATTAATGAACTGATCAAAGATGCCCTGGAGAATGGTGCAGAGTTGGTCATGGGTGGTGAAGCAAAAGCCGATGAAAATTTTATACCGCCAACCATTCTAAATGGAGTTACTGAAAAGGCGGCTGTTATGGAAGAAGAAATTTTTGGCCCGGTGCTGCCAATCCAAATATTTGATAGCATTGAGGAAGCAATTGAGGTCGTCAATAGCAAGCCAAAACCATTGGCATTATACTATTTCGGGAAACACTCTTCCAACAAAAAGTCCATACTAAAGGGTACATCATCAGGGGCGGTCTGTATAAATGATTGTGTTTTGCATTTCAACCATCCCAATCTGCCTTTTGGAGGTGTCAACAACAGCGGTATAGGAAAATCACACGGCTGGCACGGATTCATGGCCTTCTCAAACGAAAAGCCCGTACTCAAACAAAGAGTCGGCTTAACCACTACCAAAACAGTTTATCCTCCATATAATAACCGGGTCAGACAAATCGTCGATTTGCTTATGAAGTATTTTTAGTTGATACAATCTTTGCCCTTCATTCTCGTTTACTAATTACGAAACGACAGAATGATGAAGAGAATAACTTTTATTTGCCTGGTTTTAATAACAGCTTGTAATGAGAATCAGGAATTTGATAAGTTAGAAAATGCATGGACCGTATCATGGACGATCGATGAAGAGGAAGTTACCGGAGACCTCATACTATTCAATAATAATTACGCACAACTAAAAGTGGCCGGCCAACCCGGCTCCCTGCTGATTAAAGAACCCGAAGGTGTAAACTTTAAGTGGGAGATGAACAACAATGAGCTTACCCTTAAGCGTTTGGACAATGACATTGAGTTAAAGTATGAGATTCTCAAAAAGAGCAAGGATTATATGGAACTTTCTTTTGCCGATGAGATCACCGTAAAGCTCTTCAGGCGTTAGGGCATCACTAAGATTTAATGTTATTCTTTACTAAATTTGTTTACGAAGGAATTATATTAAATATTCACCATTATGAAAAAAGTCCTGATTGCCTTTGGCAGCATCATTATAGTTTTACTTGCAGCCGCATTTATAGTACCTGTCATTTTCAAAGATGATATTAAAGCATCCATCGACAAAACCCTTGCGGAATCGGCAAATGCTGATGTTGTCTGGGATACGGAAGATTTTGGCATTTCTCTCTTCAAAAACTTTCCTAATGCAACGGCCACACTAAATAATTTTGGGATTATAAACAAAGCTCCTTTTGAAGGGCAAATATTATTTGCCGTTCAACACTTTGAGGTTGAAGTTGATATCTTCAGCCTGTTGGGTGATCAGATTAAAATCAAAGGTATTCAACTGGACAATCCTGAGATATTCATTAAGGTCTTACAAGATGGCACTGCGAACTATGACATTGCAGTGGCTGATGAAAGTGCCCCTGCAGATGTAGAAGCGGATACCTCAGCTACTGAGTTTAATATTGGTATCGACCACTGGCAAATCACCAATGGGCATTTGGTTTATGATGACCAGTCCATCCCCTTTAAAATGGAACTGAAGAATTTGCAACACTCAGGCAGTGGTGACTTTACGCAGGACATTTTTGATCTTACTACTAAAACAAGTGCTGATTCAGTGACAGTTGTTTTTGATGGTACTGAATACGTCTCAGGTAAAAGTGTGGAGATTGATGCCATTTTGGCTATTAGTGACGAGTATGGGAAATATACCTTTAAGGAAAATAATGTAAAGGTTAATGACTTTACCATGAGCTTTGATGGGTATCTTGCTTTGCTCGAAGACGGCAGCATGGACATGAATATCAACTATGGCACCAGGGAAAACACCTTCAAAAGTCTCCTGTCTCTTGTTCCGGGTATCTATACTGCTGACTTTAAAGATATTGAAACCGAAGGTACTCTTGCATTCAGCGGCTCAGTAAAAGGTAAATATGACAGCCTGACGATGCCGGCATTTGGTGTAGCCTTAAAAGTAAATGATGCTATGTTCAAGTATCCTGATTTGCCAACAGCAATCAAAAATATCAACATGGATCTTTTGGTAGATAATCAGGATGGCGTTATAGAAAATACCATTGTGAACCTTAAGCAGTTTCACATGGATTTCGGTCAAAACCCGATTGATGCCAAGCTACTCGTCAAAAACCTGCGGGACTATGATATGGATGCAGAAATGAAAGGAAAACTTAACCTTGGAGAACTTAATTCAATGTTTCCTATGGAGGGTATGAGTATGAAGGGCAACTTTAATATTGATCTTAAAGCCTCTGGCATATATGACAGCGTGCGTCAGATTATTCCTGCAATTGACGTTACGATGAGTATGAAAAACGGCTATATTAAAACATCAGAATTTCCTTATGCCTTGGAAAATTTAAGCTTTGACTCAAGAATAACAGATCCATCAGGTAAAATGAGTGACTTTAAAGCTGTGGTTAAAGACTTTAACATGATCATGGATGGAGAGCCATTTAGTGCAAACCTTGTACTGGAAAACCTGGATAACTACAAGTGGGACCTTTCTGCGAAAGGCGGTATAGACCTGGAGAAAATGACAAAAGTATTCCCCATAGAGGGGATGAATCTGGCAGGAAAAATCAATGCTGATATCAAAACTGCGGGCACAATGTCTGATCTTGAAGCTGAAAAATATCAAAATCTGCCAACCAGTGGTACTGTTACAGTGAACAATTTTAAATATACGGATGCAGAACTTCCTTATGATGTAACTATTGCCACAGCTACTGCTACCTTTGACCCCAGGCAAATGACCTTATCTAACTATAAAGGAACAGTAGGAAAAAGTGATATGGCCATGAGCGGCTCCATTTCTAATTACATCGGATACATGTTTGGCGAAAACCAAACGCTAAAAGGGACCATGAACTTCAATTCTAATTTGTTAGATCTTAATGAATTTATGACTGAAGAAGAAGAGACTGCTGCACCAACTGTCGGTGAAGAAGAATCTTACGGCGTAGTTCAGGTTCCTGAAAATATTGACTTCATACTAAAATCAGAGATTAAGAAGGCGCTGATCATGGATATGGAGATAACCAATGCTACGGGAAACATTATTGTAAAAGATGGCATAGCCAATCTCAATAACCTCAGCTTTAACTTACTTGAGGGAACTTTTGTAGTTAATGGTTCTTATAATGCACGAGACATTGACAAACCTGCCTACAATTTTAATATGGACATTAAAGAGCTATCCATTCAAAAGTCATTTAAAACATTTGAATTGGTGCGCAACTTTGCACCAATTGCGGAAAAGGTAAATGGTAAGGTATCTACCAACTTTAAGGTAAACGGTTTACTAGATCAGGAGATGATGCCTAACCTTGTAACAACCAACGGAGGCGGACTACTACAGGTGGCCCAGGCAACGGTTGATAACTCAAAAATCGTTAACGGGATAATGAGCCTGGCAAGCTTGGATAAAGTAGATCAGGTAAAAATCAAAGATGTGTTAATGTCTGTTAAAATAGAAGATGGTAAGCTCAAAGTGGAGCCATTTGATGTAAGTCTGGGAGGTTATAAAACAACAATAGGTGGAGCCACAGCACTGGATGGAAGTATAAGCTATAACCTCAAAATGGATGTCCCTGCAGGAAAGCTGGGTACACAGTTCAACAGCCTGATATCCTCCTATACCGGCGGTGGAAATACCGGATCTACAATTCCTCTTACAATTGGTTTGGGAGGCACCTATGATAACCCTCAGCCTAAACTACTTATGGGGGAACAGAAGCAACAAGCCAAAGATGCCGCAAAAGAAAAAGCTAAGGAAGAAGCCAAAGATGTTGCGGCAGATCTCCTTAAGGATGTTAAGGATGAAAAGGCCAAAGAGGTAATAGGCGACATCTTGGGTGGAGACAAAAACGACACGACAAAAACAGAGTCAACCGACTTGCAAAAGAAGGTAGAAGAAGAAGCTAAGGATAAGATCAAAGATCTTTTTAAAAAGAAGAAAAAAGGCGGAAACTAAAGCTTCTATAAAGCATTTATAAAAGAGAAGCCCTCTGTGATACTTATCCGGAGGGTTTTTTATTAGCTTCAGATTTTGATTACTTACCTATAAGTAAGTAAATTTGTCTTGTGATATGAATACTCGTGACAAAATACTGGCTGTCGCAAAAGAATTGATTTTAAAGGTCGGCTATAATGCCTTCAGTTTTAGGGATATTTCCGTTCCGCTGGGTATTAAAAATGCTGCCATATATTATCATTTTCCCGGCAAGGAAGCGCTGGGGTGTGTTGTTATTCGTACTGAGCATGAAAATATAACTAAGTGGCGGGATGAAGTCAGCATGCTTAATCCGTGGCAAAAGCTAGACAGATTTTTTACCATATACGATAACAAGATGCTCCATAACCGCATTTGTATGGTGGGTTCTATTTCCAGTGATCTGTATGCTGTTCCTGAAAGCATGAGAGTATGCTTACATTCCATGGTAGTTGATATAAACCTATGGCTAACTGAACTACTGGAAGAGGGAAGGAGTACAGGCACCTTTTACTTTAACGGATCCGCTAACGCAAAAGCAGCAGTTTTAGTGACCAGTTTGACAGCAGGCCTGCAAATAGCACGGGTATTAGGTCACGAAAAATTCGAACAAATTAAAAACCAAATCAAATTAGACATAACTCCAACTAACCATGACAACTAAACGAGTAGTAATAACAGGTCTTGGTGCATTGACACCCATTGGCAACGATGTTAAGACCTTCTGGGGCAACCTTATAGAAGGGCAAAGCGGAGCAGGACCTATTACAAAATTTGATACAGAACTTTTTAAAACAAAATTCGCCTGTGAACTGAAAGGACTTAATCTTGAAGATCATTTCGACCGTAAGGATATCCGTAAAAACGACCCTTTTACATTATACAGCATTATCGCCTCCGAACAGGCAATGATTGATAGTGGTATTAAGCTGGATAAGACCGATGTTAATAAATTTGGTGTTATCTGGGCATCTGGAAACGGCGGTATCCATACATTTGAAAATGAAGTGCTTGAATATGCAAGCTCAGATCGCGGACCACGTTTCTCACCATTTTTCATACCTAAAATATTGGTAGACACGCCATCTGGCGCTATTGCACTAAAATATGGATTGAGGGGTATAAACTACTGCACGGTATCGGCATGCGCATCCTCCACAAGCGCCATAATGGATGCCTACAATTATATCAAGTGGGGCAAAGCCCGTTTAATGATTGCCGGAGGTTCTGAAGCGCCTATAACACAATCCGGAATTGGCGGCTTTGGAGCTATGAAAGCCCTGTCTACAAGAAATGACAGCCCTGAGACTGCCTCAAGACCCTTTGATGTTGATCGCGATGGCTTTGTAATGGGTGAGGGGGCCGGGGCTCTGATACTTGAAGACCTGGAGCATGCCCAGCACAGAGGTGCCAGGATATATGGAGAAGTAATCGGCGCCGGTATGTCAAATGATGCATACCATGCCACAGCCACTCACCCTGAAGGTCTGGGTGCTATTTTAGCTATGGAAATGGCACTGGAAGGCTCCGGCATAGCTGCAGATGATGTAGACTATATAAATCTACACGCCACCAGTACCCCGGTTGGAGACCCTTCGGAGTTATCAGCCATTGCACGCATGTGGAAAGATACCAGCAAACTACATGTAAGTGCTACCAAGTCTATGACAGGCCATTTGCTTGGTGCTGCCGGTGCCGTAGAAGCTATTGCCACCGTAAAAGCTTTGCAGGAGAATATTGTCCCTCCCACTATCAATACCAAAAATGTTGACCCTGATTTACCCGAGGGAATTAACCTGACTCTGGGTAAGCGCGTTGAAAAAACCATCAACTATGCCATGAGTAATACCTTTGGCTTTGGTGGTCATAATGCTATTGCACTTTTCAAGAAATGGGAAGGATAAAAGCATAACAAATAATGAAGATGAGGTAGCTGTAAATTTTCATTTATGGCTGCCTCATTACACCTGATCAGGAACAGGCTATTCCACTACCACTTGCTCCTCTCCGGTAAATACTCTGGATACTTTATAAATCTTAACAGGATTCTGCTTGCCCTTAAGCTCTATGTCACCTATTTCTTCGGCATTAAACTCTCCATTAACAGGTAATTGAACAATAAGAGATTCTGATACCAGGAGCTTGGCATTAAATTCATTGCATTTGTCTTCAATACGAGAGGTTGTGTTCAACACATCACCGGTAAATATAATGTCTTTCTTAAAGGTACCAACCTCACCTGTAGTAACCTCACCTCCATGCAATGCAGCTTTGAATGTGGGTTTTATCCTATACTTCTCTATGTATTTATGAGCATGCCGGTTGATAATACTTTCAATCTCAAAAAAGCATCGAATACAATTGGCATTTTCCAGGCCATCCTCCAGCGTCCAGGTGATCACCACCTCATCACCCACATACTGATAAATGTCGCCTTTATTTTCAATCACACCTTTAGTAACATCCTCAAAAAAGCGATTAAGCAACTTAAAATACTTTTTGTGCCCCAGCTTCTCCGCTATGGTGGTTGATGATTTGAGATCGAGAAACATAAAAATACGCTCTTCATTAATAGGGTTGTGGTACTTGCCCAAAAGCGTCTCCAGAAAAACCCCTTTCCCATATTTGTCATTTACCTGCAACACCACTATGGTTGCTGTTGTTACCACCGTCCAAACTATCAGGTTAAGCAAGAACCCATAGCTGGTAACAAACTCACCCAGGTTAAACCAGAGATCGCCATCAAAATAAGACTCCCCTACAAGTATGTAGTAGTAGAAAACAAAGGCCAAAATACTGACCAGAGCAATTATCAGCAAGAAGGAAATCATGTTGATGATGATAACCATACCTAACGGCATCTTCCTAAGCCGGTCTTTCAGAAAAAAAATAATAAGTGAACCCCCACCTAATCCTGCTATAAATAATGCTACCATATTGGTTAAGAGGGCGGTTTCAAGATCATAATCATTGAATTCAAATGCCTCCTGAGACAACATGATCAGGTGGTTATAATAGATATTCAGCATTCCGACAAGTATCCAGCCAATGGTAATAAAGAGAACTGTCCTGATCTTTATTTTTGTATTGTTTGAAAGTATCTTCTTCATTTATTGGTTTGCAGCTTCGACTTAACTGAAAAATGATTCTGTATAGCTGTTACAAAAATCAGACGTTATAAACGGAATAAGGTTTTGGCGCTACATTTCTGCCGTACTACACCTGATAAGCAATTATTTATTGCACCACTCATGACTTCTGAAACCATGTAATCTACCGAAATGTTTCCTCATTTCGTGGATTAAAGCATGTGCAAATGTACGGATATAAAGCAATAATAAGGTCTTAAAGAGAGCTGCTTCCGCCTCACTATGGCACGGGCTGTCCTGTTTCGTCAGCATGGCTTTTTTTGAAATAGGGCATCAAAATAAAGGCCGTAGTAATACCGGAGAAAGAACCTTCAAAAAGAATCGCTGCAGCAGCAATGTAAGGATTAAGGTACTTACCAAACATCTCATTTTCCTTGATGGCTGTCATAAAATCAGGATTTATCGCCTCAAGGTAAATGCATAAAAATACCGCAAAAATGAGACATGAAATGATGGAGGTAACCACACCGACACCAATTCCATTAAGATAGGCAAATGAGTCTTTATGGGCATTTTTGTAGTCTCTAATGGACATAAATACAGCCGAAAAAAGAAAGACATAATTGAGCGCCCTTAGCCAGTAGAAATGGGCCAACCCAACAATTTGCATGATAATAAAAAACAAAATGTAGGCTACGGCCGCATAAATACCGTACCTGAGTCCGATTTTCTCTATTGAATACTTGCTCATAGTGGTACTGTTTACTGTAATTAATACAACACAGCAACCACTATATTTGTTTCTCGCTTTATTTAAAAGTCGTCAACGATCTCTTCTACCTCCTGCTTCTTTTCTTCCTTCAGTTTATCATTCATTAAATATGATCTGTAAACCATTTCGATCTTATTATTTGAATGCGAGCTATACATGAGTTTTAAGCGTTCAGACTGCCAGTAATATTTACTTGACCGGTAAGCAAACTCCGGTTCTCCGAAGGCCTTTTTTAGCCCTTTATAAAGATTAGGATCTTTTTCGGTTATGACTTTAATCTCAAATATTGAGTCTTTATACACTTTAACTTCGAGATCAAAGATTTTTAGGCTTCCAATATTTTCATAATAACCCTTTTTAGCTGTATAGAGTTTAGCCTGAGGAAAAACCTCATCTTCAATATCCTTCTTATATTCTAGCCCCTCATATTCCGCAATATTTGAGGTCATTTTTATGTCTTTAAAGCCATTCCTTCTATCTAATTCTTCGGCCCCCTGAGCGAGTAACTTCCCCGACATCATTAGGAAGAGTATTACAAAACGTAATGCCATTTTCTCTATTATTTATTGGTTATATAAAAACTAATATACAAGGAATGGTGAAGAAAATGATAGCCAGCCAAAACATTTTAAATCTATGTCCGTTTTGAGAAAACGGTGGATAATACTGAGCTATATCAAAAAACAAAACAACTACTCCGACAATTAAATTATTTCATTGTACATGTAGTTGTTTATTTTATTGTCAATGTAAGTATCATTCTCATGATCTTTCAGGATATCCGTGGAAGATGGGGCTTACTTTTTCCTGTAGTACTTTGGGCATTGGCTTTAATCTATCACGGACTTCGTATTTATGGAATAAATGTCTTTTCCAATAAAAATAAAAAACACATATGGAGTTGGTTTTGATGTTCGAGAGTTAAGTCATTTAAGCATTGATGGCAGCTATTACGTCCTTTAGAAGCTCATTCCCAAAATCTTTAACCTGCGACTTTAAGTTCACCATCACACGAATGGCTTTCAAGCCATTTGCCCCCTGTAGCTCCTCCAGTTCAAGGTGCTCAACTTCGCCTGTTAGGTATTCGATGGACCTGAGATATTCTATGTATCTCATGTACTCTTCCGCTTCCTTCTGCTGGGTATAAACAATAGCAATCTTGCCCGGTTGAGTGAGTCGCTCGCTGGAACCTTTTATGTAAGCTTTATCTATCCGTTTCTTTACTATTTCATAACGAATGTTATAAGCACCATCCACATCGAAATGCTTTTCGTCCTTTCTAAACTTAATTGACAGGGGCTCTCCATGCACAAGTATCAGCTGGGTGATATCCAGCTCTTTTGGTAATTCAGGCTTAAGTTTTTCAATATTTACTGCTATCTCACATTGCGTGAGCAGTTGCCAGAGTCTGAAGTTCCTCAAGTATATCTTGCTAAACTTTTTGTTTCTTACCAGTGACTCACCCAGATATATATTATACTCAACCCCATCGGTTTTATACTTTTCAAAATAGTGGGGGAACATTTCCTGGGCATGTTGCTCTACCTGATCAAGGTACATGGATATTGTTTCATTGATCTTCGTCAGGCTTTCTTCAAAATCCTTTCTCTTATCATAAATAACTCCAAGCTTGGGATCAATAAGCTTTTCATAATCTTCTATTACCGGCCTGAGTAGTTCTTCCGACTCCTTAAAATAACTGAATGTAGGCACTACTTCATTTCTAAGGAATTCCAGCACACTTGATTCATCACCAGAATCAAGTCCTCTGGATATTTTCTTTATTTCAAGATCTACCCTATAATTGATTTCATCGAGTATAGGCATATTTTTATACTCCAGTATGGTAGATATTACCTTTTTAACCTGTTTCAGATTGTTTTTAAGGTCTTGTTGTATTGCCTTTGCTCTCTCCAGTGATGAGTTTCTGATATCAGAGAGGCCATATATGGGATACACTTCAGGGAAAATAATATCTCCAAGCTCTGCTTTTATTCCCTTTCTCCTCATACTCATCAGCTCGTAACCTTCCTCCATAAAACGCCACTCTACGGTAGGGTGAATAGCGGTACACTCTTCCTGGATTAAAGCCCTAACTTCAGTTTGCATCTCACCCAGTACTCTTTTTACTGCAGCAGTGAACATAGGAAGGACATTTTCCACCTGGGCAGCATTCATTGGATTTAGTTTCCCCGGAATAGGCGCTCCCAACTCCAACATACCAATAACCTCCTTATCGTGAACCAGTGGAGCCACCACAATACTCTTTATTCCCTTTTTTAGTAAAGCCCGTTCAATAGTTCCCTTGTTTTCATACTCTCTAAGGTCTTCAATTATTACAGGCCTCATCTTTTGATATGCCTCCTCGTAAACCGATCCTTCGAAGCACTCGCATGTCAGCGTTTCATCACTATTTGGCATCATAAAGCTGCTCCAGTCACTCGCTCCGTAATTAGAGATTACGTTATTATAAGGATCAATGTAGGACAGCCCCATTTTCATTTCCGGTAACCGGAAAATTGATCTGATTTTTTCCTGGATGGATTGGAAGCTCTCCGCGCAGGTAACGGCATCCTTCTTCAAAAGGTCGTATTTAATTGAAGACAACATCTCTTCAACAGTGACGTCCACAAGTTTAATGATACCAAAACCCTGAAATTGATATTTTTCCGGCTTAATATATTTTAGCCACAGTTCTGTATTATAAAGGTCATCGAGCAACTCTCGGATCACCTTTTTATCGATTGGGTCGGGCTCGCCGTTACACACGACATCCACAAATTGCGTGTTAAGATTTACCTTAAAAATTTGTTTCAATCCTGTTTCCTCATCCGGAACCGAAGCCAGCATTGGTCTGTCCATTGACAGGTTTGTGCCATAAAATTTATTCAAAATAAATATACAGGCCATCATTATTTTACCGGCAATGATATTATCATCAGCAAAATTAACTGTCACATCCTCACGAATATGATCTAACGGCATAATCTTGTGATAACCTGGTGTGGCAAAGATGCCCTGAAAGCTGAAAGGAACAATAGCTGCTGAGAGTTCCGACTCTATCATGGCCGGAGGAAAAACCGCACTCATTAAAAGCCCCATTAGCTTCTTGTGTTTATCCAGCTCGCCAAGATCATAAACAGGATTTCTTAACTCCGGTGCTGAATCAATCATTCGCCTGATTTCATCTGCAGGGTAACCAGAAAACAAGGTGTTTGTTTTCAGATTAGCCTCCCAGTAGTTAATGAGTGATGCCATATTGAGCACACTAACAAAAGGAAATTCAGCGGGATTTATATTACAATAAGTCATTTCTCAGGTATTATACAATAATCTAAAACGAAATTAGGTTTAAATAGGTTTAGGTTTGGCCCTTTATATAAAATTTACAAGGACCCTTCGCAGGCTGCTAACTATATACTACTTAGTCGTTTTGCTCCTTAATATATTTTAAAAACGATCTCAAAAACTTAAAAATCCTTCAAAGACAAGTAAAATGAACGTGACCAATACCGTTTAAAATCGGGAATAACTTCTAATTTTATAAGGTGAATAAGCTAAAACTATACATTATTATTCTGCTATACTGGGTATTCATCATGGGCTTATCCTCATGGTTTGCTCTGGCTAATGTAACCGGTTTTATTGAGCTGGCAGACATAGACCTTTCGGCTATTCAGAACCCGGTGATCAAATATTGGGCTTCTCCTTTCCAAATGCTCGAAGCAACACTATTTGGCCTGTTATTTGGCCTGCTTTTCATCGGGGCTAACGAGATTTCGGAAAAACTTCTGGTTGAAAAATACAGTTTCGGAAAAGTGATCCTTATCAAGAGCGCTGTTTATTTGGGAGGGTTTCTGTTAAGCACCATTACGGTCTATCTTATAATGAGCCAGTTTGATTTCTTTCCAAAAAATGCGATCAGGGAAATGAGCCAGTTTAAGTTAGTTTATTGGATCATTATCTTTGCCCTGATATTCCTGGGGTTTCAGACGCTTTTGGTAAACTTTGTGATTCAAACGATCAAAAAATTTGGACTAAACAACCTTATTAACTTCATAAGTGGCAAATATCAACACCCTGTAGTAGAAGACCGCATATTCCTGTTTATGGATCTTAAGTCTTCAACTACATATGCTGAGATGCTTGGTAATATTAAATACTCTCAACTTATAAAAGATTGCTTTGACGACATCAATCTTCTTGTTGACAAATACAAAGCAGAAATATACCAATATGTAGGTGATGAAGTAGTGCTTACCTGGAGGACCGACCGTGTAATTATCACACTTGAATATATCTCTATTTTTTATGCCTTTAAAGAAGCCCTGGAAAAACGAAGAAACCACTATATGAAAAAATATGGTGTAGTTCCCGAGTTTAAAGCCGGTGTTCACGGTGGTTTAGTAACGGTTGCTGAAATCGGCAATATCAAACGTGATATAGCATATCATGGAGATGTACTCAATACGGCTTCAAGAATACAATCGATTTGTAACGATTATGGTGAGCATTTTCTCATATCTGGGGAACTGGTTAAAAGGACCAGGGCATTGAATGGTTATAAATGCACCTCTATCGGGCAAATACAACTTAAGGGAAAGCTCTCAAGCATAGATGTCTGCTCTGTGAAAAAATAACGACATGTACTTTTATTCGCCTAACCACCCCCTAAACACACCTGCCTTTTCGCTACTTACCGTAAGGGGTTCATCTGTTGGCAGATGAAGTTCTACAAGAAGCTTTCCTTTGTGATATTTGTGTACTGTTTTAATGGTCGAAAAATTGATCAGAAACTGGCGGTTGGCTCTAAAAAATCTGTCAGGATCCAGATGGTTCCCAAGCTCATCCAGATTTTGATCGATGAGGTACTTTTTATCTTGCTGAGTTACCAAATGAACCACTCCGTGCCTGGTTTGAAAATAGGCAATATTATTGGTTTCCACGGATACCAGTTTCTCCCCTTGTCTGGCCAGAAAACGAGCTTTGTATTTTCTGTCATCCATCCTGATCCTGGAGATCAACTCACTGAGGTCAGGATGCTCGCCATTGCCAAATGCTGATCTCATCCCATGAAATTTTTGAAGACTTTGAGCCAACTCTTCTTTTTTGATAGGTTTAAGCAGGTAATCAATACTATTGACTTTAAACGCTTTAAGCATATATTCATCAAATGCAGTAGTAAAAATGACAGGCCGTGTTATCTTAATATTCTCAAAAATCTCAAAACTTACTCCGTCACTAAGCTGAATGTCCATAAAAATAAGGTCAGGAGCATTATGATTATTAAACCATTTTATGCTTTCCTCAACGCTATCCAGTACATCCACAATATCAATATCTGACTGTACTTCCTCTAATATTTTTTGCAGTCTGCGAAATGCAGGTGCCTCATCCTCAATTATCAGTACTTTCATAATTTTGCTACTAACGGTTGATCCTGCTCATTGACCAGACTGATCAATGGAATCGCCACAAGATAATTTCGTGCAGTGGTAATAACGTCTATATTCTTATTTCCAAAATATTCGTAGCGCTTCCGTATATTGGCCAGTCCCGTTTTAGTTGATTTTTCAATTACTTTCTTACTCTGCAGGTTGTTCTTAACCACAATAGATTTTCCGTTTTCAACATACACCTCTATATGCAACGGGTTGGCTTTGGAGATTACGTTATGCTTGATTGCATTTTCCACAAGCATCTGAATGGTGAGGGGAGCTATATATTGTTTTTGATATTGTTCATCTACAGAAAATTCAGCAGTTAGGTTTTCAGGATATCGCATTCTAAGCAAATAAATATAAGCCTGAGCAAATTCGAGTTCATCCTTAAGCTGCACCAGCTCCTTTTCCTTGTTAGCAAGTATATACCGATAAACTTCTGACAGCTTTTGTGTAAACTCTGTCGCTATCTCCCGATCCTCGGCTATTAATGTGGTCAGAGTATTGAGGCTGTTGAATAAAAAATGAGGGCTCATTTGATTTTGAAGTACCTCAAACTGTGTTCTTATCTGTTGGTTTTTGAGTGCCTCGTTCAGCCGTATCGTGTTCTTCCATTGTTCAAAAAAATATACGTTTTCATAAATAGAGCCAATGAAGAAAGAAGCAAGGAAATTGATATCTGTATACTTAAAGAAAATAGCAGGATCAGAGAGCTGGGCAAGGGTCTTTTTGCCCATGATAAGGCATATTCCTGTATCTCCTATTATCAAAAATATACTCAGCGCTATTATGGTAATAAAAATGCGTTTGGGAGTCTGCCTGATCAAAGGGTATTTCTTTCTAAAATAGATAAATAGCATAAAGGCTCCATTCCAGAAAAACCCGGTGATCAAAGTTGCCGTCAGGAACCTTTGGAAAAAAGGCGCATCTTCCCCTCGTTTGATCATCAACGTGAGAACCAATGCAAACACTGGTATACCAACCCATCTAAAATGCTTTTCCCTAAGTTTCATCTCTTAACCCGTAATATTTCAATTGTACTTACAAAGTAGTGAAAACATATGAATGCTACGAATCGATTTCGTGGTCAAACCGGGAAATCACGTAGTGAAAGCAGAAAATATGAGGTTTAAATTGCAAGCATGTGGTTTAAACCCCAATCGTTGACTTTAACCATTTCAAACGAGCATTCAGATTGATAATTCCGGCCTTCGCTATGATTAACATTTACAGGTGTGGAAGCATAAACTAAGTTTAGGCACAAACACTAAAAATTATCCCCATGACAAAACTATTGCTATTAACACTTGCAATTGGGTTGCTGATTTCCACTTCAGCAATGGCACAGACCCAGGTTATCAAAGGAAAGGTGCTGGATGCCCAAGCTGATTATCCACTCATTGGCGCTACCGTAACTCTGGCTGGTTCAGAACCGGTGAAGGGAGCTGTAACTGACACCAACGGTAATTTTAAAATTGAAAACGTGCCCGTAGGAAGACAAACGCTAACTGTGCAATACATTGGTTACAAAAGTATATCGGTACCCAATGTTCTGGTCACTGCCGGCAAGGAGGTTGTGGTACAGCTAAAGCTTGAAGAGTCAGTAGAGAAACTGGATGAAATCGTCATAACCTCCGAATCGGACAAGGATATGCCTCTGAATGAGTTGGCAAAGGTAAGTGCCCGCACTTTTAGTCTTGAGGAAGTAACACGTTTTTCCGGAGGCAGAAATGATGTAGCTCGCCTTGCCACGTCTTTTGCCGGGGTGAGCGCACCCGATGATTCCCGCAATGACATTGTAGTAAGAGGAAACTCACCTGTTGGTTTACTCTGGCGGGTAGAAGGTATCCCAATAGCCACTACTAATCATTTTGCTACTCAGGGAACTACCGGCGGGCCCGTAAATGCTTTAAATACTAACCTGCTTCGCACATCAGACTTCCTGACCGGGGCCTTTCCGGCAGAGTATGGTAATGCAAATGCAGCCGTTTTTGACGTCAATTTCAGAAATGGCAATAAAGATACCTATGAATTTACTGGTCAGCTCAGTGCTTTTAGCGGATTGGAGTTCATGGCTGAGGGGCCTTTGAGCAGAGCAAATAATTCCTCATTTATTGCTTCATATCGCTATGGAATCGCCAGCCTGGCGGCAACAGGAACTACCGCAGTTCCTTATTATCAGGATTTCTCCTTTAAGTTAAATCTTGGTGAAACAAAGGCAGGCAGGTTCGAAATATTTGGTCTTGGCGGGTTAAGCAATATAGATTTTAAGGGTGATGAGATTGAAAACGATGACCTGTTCGCTAATCCCAATGAAGACGCTTATGTGGATAATCAGCTTGGACTAATCGGTATAAATCATTTGATCCGACTAAATAAGACTACGTATATAAAAACCGCATTCGGAGCTTCAACTAATTTTAATGAATACCAGCAAGACAACTTGGTGAAAAACGCCGAAGATGTACTTCTGGAAAAGTATAATGCTGTTGACGCATCCACAAGAGAAAGCAGATATACATTGTCATCCACTTTAAATAAAAAATTCAATGCAAAATGGAGTCTTAAAACAGGGGTGCTCATAGAGCGATATGATGCTGACTTCTCAGTCATTGACCGCGATAATCGTGCTAATATACCGGATGATGACGCTGATGGCATTCCGGACTACTATGTTACTATTCGTAACCTAAAGGATACCTACACGCTCAGTCAGCTATTTGCTCAGGCTGAAAATAAGCTTACCGATAATTTAAGTGTTACCTTCGGACTCCATAGTCAGTATCTAGATTACACTGATGACGTTATACTCGAGCCCAGGGCTGCTATTAGCTGGCAAATGACGGCTAACCAACGTTGGAGCCTGGCTTATGGATTTCATGCTCAAACTGTTCCTACACCTGTCCTGTTTTTTGAGGAGGAAATATCTTCTGGTGTTTACGAACGTACTAATGAGGATCTTGAGTTCATAAAAAGTCATCATTATGTACTGGCCTACGATCGAAACCTTGGGGCAGACTGGCGATTAAAGACCGAGGCTTATTACCAAAATATTTTTGATGTACCGGTAGAAAGCCAGTCAGGAAGCTATTCTGTACTCAACGAGGGCGCCGATTTTATTTTCAATGAAAGGGGTTCACTGGTTAATGACGGCAGCGGTAAAAATTACGGCATAGAACTTACCCTGGAAAAATTCTTTAGCCGGGGTTATTATCTTTTAATGACATCCTCCATGTACGAATCAAAATACAAGGGGAGTGATGGCATAGAGCGTAATACTGCTTTTAACAATAATCTTGTGGCTAATCTTCTTTTGGGCAAGGAGTGGGCATTTGGTGAAAGCAAAAGAAATGCCCTTACATTTGACACCAAATTAACCACAGCAGGAGGCAAGCCCTATACTCCGGTTGACCTTGAAGCTACTCGTAACAATGCCGGAAGGGAGATTCGTATGGAGAATATCGCTTTTTCGGAGCGCTATAACACGTACTTTCGCTGGGATGTAAAATTTGGGGTAAGGCTAAATAGCAAAAACAAAAATATTTCCCATCAGTTTTTTGTAGATCTGCAAAATGTAACCAACCGTAAAAATGAATTTGTAAGAAGATACAATGAAGTTACGGATCACGTAGATCTTGTAGAGCAAATAGGCTTCTTTCCAGATGTGATGTATAGAATTCAATTTTAAAATTTCACCGCTATGGTAGAGGTATTTAAAACCAATATTGTCGATGCCCGGGATGCTGAAAGGGTGCTGGTTACTCTTTCGCATCATTTTCCTTTTGCTTCCATAAATTTTGACTTAACAGATGTAGATAAAATACTTAGAATAGAATACAAAAGCTATCTGGTTAATTTTAATAAACTGGTTTCCATGATAGAAGAGATGGGTTTCGAAATTGAGTTCCTTGAAGATCATCAACCAATGCGTGGATTTTTCTAAGCATTCCCGGTACATTTAAAAATAATGAGGGCTAAAAACCACACTTAGCCGTGATAGTAATATGGGCATGAAGGATATGTAAAAGCTGAAAATAAAGCAATAAGGTAGAGAGTAGTGAAGATCTCTGCCTAGCTGTTCATTACTTTTATTAGATTTGTCTATATCCCAATGATTGAAGTCTGCAACATCTCAAAATCCTATCACTCCACTCCTGTAGTTAATGAAGTATCATTTTCTGTAGCTCAGGGAGAAGTTTTAGTTTTGTTGGGTACTAGCGGAAGTGGAAAAACGACCATATTAAAGATCATTAACCGATTGATCGAAAAAGACAGCGGAAAGGTATTTATAGAATCAGAAGACACTGATAATCTTACTGCCTATGAGCTTCGGCGCAAGATAGGGTATGTTATTCAAAGTATAGGACTGTTTCCCCACTATACAATAGAGCAGAATATTGCTGTTGTACCAGAACTTCTAAGCTGGAACAAATCCCAAATTCAAAACAGAGTGAACAGCCTGCTGGAAATGATGAACCTTCCTTCATCATTAAAATCAAGAAAACCTCATGAGCTAAGTGGAGGGCAGCAACAACGTGCCGGCATAGCCCGTGCACTTGCTGCGGACCCACCGTTGATCTTGATGGATGAGCCTTTTGGTGCCCTGGACCCAATTACCCGGCAAGAACTTCAAAACGAATTTAAACGACTTGAGGGAGTAATCAACAAAGCGATCATAATTGTAACACATGATATCATAGAAGCTATGGTGCTTGGCGACAAAATATGCCTTCTTAATGCAGGGGAGATTCAACAAATAGGTACACCTAAAGAGCTCCTTTTTCATCCTGCAAGTCCATTTGTAGAAGAGTTTTTTGGCCAGCATAAATTACAGCTTGAGCTAAATGCAGTAACTCTGCATGATCTTGCCAGTTTTATGAGTTTCAAGGATTTTGATTTGTATTCCGGCCTAAAGCCTGAAACCAGCCTTGCTGAATGCTTAATACATACCGATAAAAATGTAAACATAGAGTTTGAAAAACTACTAAAGCTCTATTTTAATAATAGAGAGGTATTAATCAGGAAATTCAAGGATACTGCTTAGTCGAATCCCTATTGCAAAACCCTTATTTAATAAACATAAAAAAGAAGGTCGCTCAAAAAGCTTTTGAAACGACCCTCAACCACACAAGGAATGGCTTAATTTTTAACGTTTCACTCAAGCACCAGCTTAAATATCTTATCTTTCGTTCCAAGATCAATCCTCAGCATATATACTCCTTTGGGTTTATTATTTAACTGAAACCTGATTTTATTTACAGCCTGCTCATACTCTACTTCTACCTTTCGCCCCATGGTATCATATAATTCTACTGATACATCTCCGTTTACTTGACCACTCAAAAGCAAAGCATATTGTCCTTTCCCGGGATTAGGGTAAAGCAATATGTCATTTTCAGCCCAACCGGATTCTACTTTGATGGTTTTCAGATAAGCTCTTACTCCGTCAAAATCCGTTTGCGACAGTCTGTAAAACGCACTACTAACCTTATTAACCCGATCCAGGTATTCATAATTATGCTCTTCCGAAGTTGTCCCATAACCGTTGCTAAACCCGATAATTTCCCAGTCAGTACCATCCGGCGATTTTTCTATAGTGAAGAAGTCGTTGTTTAACTCACTTCCCGTACCCCACTTTAATACTATGTCTCCTGACTTTTCAATTGCTCCGTTAAAGTATAAAAGGGAAACCGGCAGAGGGTCAGAAGACACTTCGTCACTTATACCTTCTCCATCACTCCCTGAGGGTTGCTCATCTGGCACAGAATTACATGGGTCCGTACCGTTATTGCAGCCGGATGAGCCATTGCTTGTAGACACTGATGTATTTCCAGGTTGAGTCACAGAAAACATTACACGACCCTGACCACCTCCGCCACCAGCTCCATGAATATCGGTGGTAATAGCTGAGCCTCCGCTACCACCATTAGCCGACACAGCCAAGGTACACCCTGCATCAATGCTGAAATTGGGGACACTAAAAATTATTGTTCCTCCTCCCCCGGCACCACCTGACCCATCATTTCCGGAATCATTGGCATCAACACCATTAGCGGAAACAGCACGCCCACCGCATGTTCCTGTCGTAATGATTTCATTGGCCTTGATCAATATAATTCCTCCCCCGTTAGCTCCGGAAGAGCCAACGCTATTATTTTGGTGAGCTCCGCCTCCACCACCACCCATAAATATCCGGCTGGAAGTTATATACGAACTTAAAGATACGCCACCTTGCCCGCCAACAGGGCTTGCAGTGCAGTTCCAGCCATCTCCGCCTTCTCCTCCGGCGGTAACATTTCCTCCTCCGCCACCTCCTCCATTGTGAATAGCTCCAGCCCCACCACCATTAACAACCTTTGCCCGTCCCTGGTCAAAATTGGAGTTGGTTATCTTGTAAATTCCTTCTCCTTTCTTTCCTGCATATCCGGTATTGCTGGTTGTCCAGGTAGTAGCAAAGCATGCAACTGTACCATTGTTAACAGAAACTGTTCCTCCCCTAAACCCCATTCCATCCACATTAATGTTATGGTCCAAAGTTAAAACCCCACTAACCTGCAACGCTATAACCCCGCCAACACTTCCATTCCAAGCCAGTGCAGTAAGATCAGATGTAGTGGTATAATCTCCGCCACCGCCCAGATCAGGGAATGAGATAACCTGTACCGAGGAGTTACTTCCTGTATGATATGAATTTTTTAATGAAGCAGTAAGGGTAATACTTGAGCCTGTCACTGAAGCTATTGTACCCAATTCATACAGGCCCGCAGACTGAATGTTATCCAAGGTTCCAAAATTACTATCGTTAGATGTGTTAGAACCTATTACATCATCCTGCATCTGCATAATAATGACCTGCTCACCTGAGACAAAGGTATCGTTAGTCTCGTTAATATCAGAGAGTGTAAGTGTTGTTCCTGAAATGCCGGTAACTTTAGCATAAGCATTTATAACATTCTGAGCCTTAAGGTGATTCAAACCAAAAAGCAAAAGTGTAAGTACACTAATAAAAAGCCTAATCATGGGTATTATGTATTATAATTGTTAAAACCTACTTAATTATGATCTTTACTTGTTTTTGTTGCCGGCCTGACTGGAAGTCGAGAATATAAACACCTTCACCTAAGCCTGATGTGCTGACTACGGCCGGTTGCCCGAAGGAGACTCCTTCATTTAATACCTGGCCTTTTATTGTTTGAATTTGCCAAGTTGCACTTTCTTCACCCACTCCATACACGTAGATGGAGCCTTCCTGAGCAATCGGATTTGGCATGATCCTTAATTCAGAGCTTGCTTGCCCGCCATCTGCCTTAATAACTTTCTGATATGAGTAGCTACCGTCAAAATCTGTTTGCTTTAATCTGTAGTAAGTTATATCCTGAAGCTGTATCTTATCTTTCCATTGGTATTCTGTTGCCATGTAAGAGGTTCCCGCACCATCGACCACGCCTACGTTGACAAATGACTTACCGTCAATTGATTTCTCAATGGTAAAGTAGTCATTGTTAAGCTCCGAGGCTGTTTTCCATTCTAATACCACATGGTTATTTACGAGCCGGTATTCCATGGCAATAACTGTGACAGGCAAAGCTCCACAGTTTCCACAACAGCCATCAGAACAAGTAGCATTTATTCCATTATTATTATCGGTTATTGTTCCCCCTACCACAAGCGTACCATCAGGAATATCAATTGAAGCGCCATAATCATTTAGGAGGTCGTTGGTGACCGTAACAATACCGCCTCCGTCAATATCCATATTACTGGCAAAGGCATTGTTAAAATATCCTACATTCAAATTTGAACCATTGACATTGATATAACCCTCGTTTACGGGATTGCCGTTGGTGTCATATCCATTATCAAAAGTACCTCCTATGGTAAATGTAGAATTGTTGATTATGTCAAGCTGGGCCTGGAAGCTGTTGTTAAAATCATTGGAAATATTTACCGTGCTATTATCAACCATCAGTTGCGAACCACCTTCAGTGGTGAGGTCGCCATCAGAAACAATGAGGCTCCCTCCATTCTGAACGGTGGTAGCAGACCCACTGTCGTTTTTATAATTACCTGAATTTATGGTCATTGTTGAATTGTCAATAGTAAGGTCTGCAGAGTTTCCATTGACAAAGTTTCCATCGGTAACAGTAAATAAGGTTCCGTTTTCCAGGTTGAGGATCGAGCCGTATTCATTTTTGCTTTCATTGGTCCCTCCATTATTACCAACATTTACTGTCATATTTGAGATAGTCAGCGATTTGTCATAAATGTTATTATAGAACCTTCCTGCGATATCAAGGGTGCCACCACCAGATATGGTGTAAGTACCACCGGGCCATATACCAGTCTCAAAATTCCCAGTTACAGTAACTGTAACACCCGCGCCTATCACCAGGGTGGCATCACTTGAAAATTTGAGCGCACCGCTAATAGTAATATCAGAACTGATGGTACACGCGCCTGAAATGGTCAGGTCACCGGATGTATACCCACTGGTACATTGGGCACTTCCTTCTGTATGACATAGCAAAAGGAGTGACCACATTACAGTGATTATCAGTAAGCAATTCTTTTTCTTAATTTTCATATCTTATTCATTCAATTGATAACTTAATTTCTCTGATATCATCCCTTTTGACATCTGCCATATTGATTTCCCCCACCGGGATTACTGTCGGTAGCAAAAAGAACCAGGAGCCATGCGGTTCCCAAAACAGGCACTAATCCAAGAAGCATTAGCTGGCCTCCTTCGCCAATATCATGCAACCGACGCACGCATACAGCCAGCGTTGGAATAAATGCAACAACTAGGTATGCGATAGAAAACAAGCCAAAACCAAAACCGATAACGGCTGTTCCTGCCTTGTTATCAATTACCATTGTCAGGAACAAAAACAGCATGTTGAAAAGCATGAACATCCAAAATTCCCTTCTTCGGGCTCTCCCGTAAAACCTTGAGTATTTCTTAAAAACCATTAAATACCAATACATAGGCTAATCTTTTAATTATATTTCCTTTAAGGTGATCTTGCTTATCCAGGCAGAAGTATGGGTCTCTTCTCGTCATATTCAAAGAATTTTCTTATACATAATAGTATTGTGCTCATCTGCTGGAAATGACCTTTGTTTTGTTTCATCTTTATCCTGAGATTTGGATATCTCCACCTCAAGTAAGGCTGAAAACTGGCGTATGATATTGTCTAATTCCAGGCTGTTATTATAAGTGAGGTCTATTACCCTGCGTATATCCTCATCTTCTTTATAGATAGAATTTAACTTCAGGAGATGAAGCAGTCCCTGTATCCTGGCCAGCGGAGCTCTGGTTTTATGAGAGTTAAAATAGGTGTACTCAATAAGTTTTTTATTGAGACTCTGAATCGTTTGGGTTCTGCTGTCAACTAATTTTTGAAGATTTTTATTATATGTCGCAATTTGACGGTGTGCCTTCTCCAGCTTTTCATTTGCCCAAAATAATCGTGATTGTTCCTGATCATATTGCCCTTTATAGGTCAGGAAAATTTGTAACAAACTTAAAAGCCGGACAATCACTTCAATTACATTTACGATAGGATGATCATTGGCTCTAAGGTTATCAATCAGACTTACCTGAAATACCTCGACGTAACATAAAAAAAGAATCAGAATTAATACAATACGAATAAAAATGCCTCTTTCCCTTCCACCGAATATGGTTGAGAATACCAGCATGAGTCCACAAAAATCAATAGCCGTAAGAGCAGACATGCCTCCCAGTGAGAAAAAGCCAGTAGCAACACAAATGAGATAAATAAAGGCAAGAAGCCTTTTTACAAAAACAGAGAAGTGTGTTGTTATGAGCCAGTAGCAGGCAGTAAACACCAAACACACAAATACGCTCCCCACGATAAGATCTGTATTGCCACCTGTTAGCAAGTCATACATTAAGTATATCAATACTATAATAATAGAGTTGCGAACGGAATGAAGGAGTATTTTACGCTCTAGTAGATCTGTATTCAATTGAAAGCTGTTTAATTAATAGGATTAAATAAACCTTTGTTAATTCAGAAATCTTTTGATTATCTAAGTCGTAGCTTTTGCAGTTTCCGATAGTTGCTTCAACCACTCAATGGCCTTCTCCTCTTTATCAAAATATTCCGTTTTCACTAAAGTTCTCTTGCTCATTTGTGTGATTTCGTCCAAAGCAAAACTGGCAAAAACATCTGTTGGAGTTATTACAGCGCAGTGCCTATATCCAAGATCTATAGCTTGTGCGGCCCAAACCTTGTCCATCCACTCTATAAGATCAGGATGAATAGCTCCTTGTTGCCTGGCATCTACCAATGTTTTTTTTACTCCATAATGCTTGATTGCGGCCAGCATTCGCTCACAACCGTCCCTGAATTCTTCATTCGTGGGAGGTGTTAACCACTGAAGTGCCACATAGTGCCATGAAGACTCGTAACATATCCTTACATAATCAGACTCAAAGTATAGTTCCATAGTCGTTATTGCATTTTAATCCACTCAATAGCTTCGCTCATATCGTCGAAATTTCTTGACACTACCTTTTTACTCACCATATCCATAATTTCATCCACTGCCAGTTGGGTGAAAATATCTGTTGGCAATATAATTGCGCCATGAGTATACCCAGCAGCCACTGCTCTTGATAGCCAGTCGGTGGTCATCCACTCAAGAAGGTCAGGGGCCAATGCCCCTTGTTCTCTCGTATCCACTACCACTTTCCCCGTTTTAAAATGAGCAATGGCTTCAATCATTTGCTCACATCCAGCTTTAAATTCCTGCTCCGTAGGTGGTACCAGCCACTCATATATAATGATGTTATTTGTAGAGTTATATGATACTCTTGCATAGTCTTTTTCAAAAAATACTTTCATAGTGATTATTTTAGATTTACCCGATTGCAGAATTTATTGTAAACTTTAGCCTTCCCGTTATTGATGATATTAACCCTTTTACAGATTGATATGACAGGGGTCTCCTGCTTTTATCGGTCATCCAAAGCAATGCATCTGAAAAACTGTAGGAGTAAAAAGCCACCAATGAGTCAGGGTGCTGTATCCGTGTTTCCCTGGCATTTTGGACAAATTCCCCATTGATAGAGTTAACTGGTAATACAATAGCCAGCCGGGTAATACCTGCAGCCGAAATATTTTCATGAAAATCCTTTTTTACATGACAAGCATTAAGCTCAGTGTTCATAAGGCCAAAATCTGCAATGCACGCCCTGACCCTGTTTTTCTTTATTTGCCTAAGGCATTCCCCAATAATCAATCTGAACTCATCCTGCAACATGGCCCCTTTACATATCAGCAGCATGGAATTCATCTCTCTAAGCAAAAAACCAGAGCCGATTTTGTCATCTGTTTCAAACTTTATAGCAAATAATTCCTTACTTATCATGTCCTGGTTTTATCAAATTTTAGCGATGCCAAGGGTAAAATCATCATTGCAAGCCCCCACAGACTGTTTCAGGTTCTGTCCTTTTAATTCTGACTTCTATTCATGGATCTGAGCTGTTTTACCTCCTCTTCTGCCGTTCTTAGCTTAGCCGTCAATTCTTCTGTTATTTTCTTTTGAACCTCAACTGATTTCGATGCTTCGGCCTTTCTTGTCTTTTCCATCTCCTCTTGCACCGCTTTAAGCTCTTCCATACTCTGCCTTAGTTCCTCTTCCTGTGCTTTTAGTGCTTCTGTTTGCTCCTGATTCTCCTTTTCCTTTTCTCTGAGTTTGCCTATCATTCTTGTCATGGATTGCTTCTGTGCCTCTGCCTGAGCATTAGCCCGCTCCAGTTCTTTGTTCCGTTTCTCTGCCATTTCACGAACTACCTCCAACTCATTCATCCTTTTTAACATTTCTTCTTCCTTCGCTTTTAGCTGTTGGGTTTGCTGCTCGGTTTCCTCATCCTTTCTCTTCAATTTTTCAAGCATTTTAGCCATGGTCTGCTTTTGAGCCTCAGTTTGAGCATTCACCCGTTCGAGTTCTGCATTTCTTCTTTCAGCAGCTTCCTGGGTGGCCTGTAGCTCTTCCATATTCTGGCGTAGCTCTTCTTCAGATGCCCTCATCTCCTCAGCCTGTTGCTGACTAAGCTCAAGTAGTTTATGTGTTTGTGAATTTATCCTGGCATTGAAAATGGCGGCAGCAATGTTCTCACTCACTTTGATTATAAATTCTCGCTCATATTCCTCGTATGGCTTGAATGTGGCCAGCTCAAGAATGCCATAAATATTCTCATTTATTTTTAACGGAGATATAAATACACAACCTGGAGTGGCATCTCCCAAACCGGAAGTGATGCGTACATAATCCTGCGGAATCTCTGTGATAAATATAGGGTCACCCTCTTGCCAGCACTCACCGGTCAGCCCTTGTCCCGGACGGATTTCTTTATTTACAAACCGTTTCTTATCCCAAGCATAACAGGAAGCCATTCTAAGGTATGGATCATCGAGATCTTCGTCTTCAACTATGAAAAGTGCCCCCTGATTGGAACTGGTATATTTTACCATTTCACTGATAACAGTGTCCCCAAGTGATTGAAGGTCTGTCTGACTACGGATAATATCAGCAAATTTAGCCAGGCCTGAAACTGTCCAGTTTCTTTGTTTCTCTTCCTTCGCATTTACAATGAGGTTCTCCTTCATCTCAAGCAAGGCCTTACCCATCTCATCATCTTCACTCCTTAGTTCCAGGCTGTTATTATAATCACCCTTACCAATAGCTACGGCAAAGGAGGTCCTTGCTCTGTGATCCTTTACTAAGTTGACCAGGGCATTCGTCATTATCTTGTCCTGCCCGATTTGAATATTTGTATTAATTGATTTTCCCTCACTGATGGCGATAATAAGATCCCTGAGTTGAGTGAGGGGACTAAGGACTCCATTATACAGCTGGTATAGTAGGAACAAGCATCCCGCAATAAAAGTCAGGAGCAGAAGGATTACCAAAACAACTAAAACACCATCCGCACTTTCCTTTTCTACCACAACTGAAGAGACCTTCCGCTCCTGTGCCTGAATCACGCCTTCAAGCATTTTCTTTAACTGAGAAACTTGTTTATCTATTTTCCCCTTAGTGTCATTGACAGAGATTTGCGTTAATTGAGAAGCGACAAACTCCTCTGTACTCCTGAGTTTTATTAGCTCTTCTCTAGATATCAACATAGCATCAAATGCCGATATCATATCCCTCGACTTCTCATCCTTGCGCCAATATGAGGCCAGGTGTTTCTTATAGTCCTTCTTTAGTGAACTGTATTTAGCCACTACAGCATGTTGAGCAATGTCTGTATCCAGTGACTCAAACAGCAAGGCTTCAAATCCTTTTAGCAGTAAAAGTGTAGGTATATGTTCTTCGTAAATTTCACGATCCCGACTTTTTATTCTTTCATGCTGAAAATAAGCGGCATAGAATATTGCTAAGACTGTTAGAATTAACAGAACAGAAGTTATTGCAAATTTCCCCAATAAGTTAACCTTCGATTTTGTCATGATATTTAATATATTGACTTCATGCCTCCGTTATTTGTTGGTTTGAGGAATAACGGTCTGATAACGAGTTAAAAAGTTTCAACCAGACTGCGATGATAAGCGTTTTGTGGCTCAGTACTTTGATATGTTGTCAGACAAAAAGGGTGGCTTTTTGGTTGACAAAAAGGTGGACAATAAAAATATGCCTTATTTTAGCTCTAGTCAGGGGTTTTGGCGATAATAGTGCTCATAAAACAATACGCTTTATGAGATCGAAACACAAAAATTAAGGTTATAGATATTAACCTCTGGCCTTCCTGAGTAATTTTGGGAAAACCGACTTCAATGAAACAGCTTACTCAGTTTGTATCTTTTGTAGCTTCACACCAGCAAGAACTGCTGGATCAAACCATGGAGCACTTATGGTTAACGCTGGTTTCATTAGCCATTGCTACTACAATAGGTTTATCTTTAGGTTTGTTTATAAGCAAAAACAAGAGGTTTTCATCACTGGTTATAGGCTTCGTGAATGCTGTCCAAACCATTCCGAGTGTCGCATTGCTCGGGTTTCTTCTCCCTTTTTTAGGTATAGGAGTCATACCCGCCATCGTTGCCTTATTTTTATATGCCCTTCTGCCGATAGTGAGAAACACTTATACCGGGATCACTGAAATTGATCCTGCCATAAGGGAGGCTGCTATAGGAATGGGCATGTCTCCATTTCAGGTTTTGATGAAAGTAGAATTGCCACTCGCCATGCCAGTGCTCTTCGCTGGTATACGCACAGCATTTGTAATTAATGTGGGTATAGCTACTTTATGTGCTTTAATTGCTGCCGGAGGTCTGGGTGAATTCATTTTTCGCGGACTCAGCACCAACAATCCATATATGATATTAGCCGGTGCAATACCGGCAGCCTTAATGGCTCTTATTTTTGACTCATTGATGGGTCTTGTACAGAAACACGTCTATACGCTCATAAAGCCCATATTGGTGGTGATAACAGCCGGCACCCTCTTCATTGCCTGGTATAGCATCAGCTCGCACGCTGAGCCCTCCCGACTGGTTGCCGGCTTTCCATCTGAATTTATCGAACGCGGTGATGGCTATAAAGGCCTTAAAGAGATCTACCACCTGAATCTGGATGTCAGGGAGATGGAAATAGGACTAATGTACCAGGCCATTAAAAATAAACATGTAGATGTAATCAGTGGTTTTTCAACAGATGGAAGGATTGAAGCTTTTAATCTTTATAAACTAATAGATGACAAAAACTACTTCCCTCCATATCACGCAGCTCCTGTTATTCGCCGGAAAACTTTGAATGAATATCCGGAAATACTGACAGCTCTAAGCACACTGGAAAATATGGTGTCTGATGAAGCGATGGCACAGATGAATTATCAGGTGGATGAAGAGGGAAAGGATATCAGAGAGGTTGCCATAAACTTTTTAAAAAGCACCGGCTTTCATGTCGGGAGGGCACGCGCAGGAAGCCCGGATGTGCTCATTGGATCCAAAAATTTTACGGAGAGCTTCATTCTGGCACATATATTCAAAATTATAATTGAAAGTGAAACAGGGCTCACTGCTGGCTTAAAGCTGGGCTTTGGGGGAACAAAGCTACTCTTTGATGCACTGAACACAGGTGAAGTAGATCTTTATCCGGAGTATACTGGTACCGGCTTACTGGTTATACTAAAGCCAGAAAAGGACGGAAGTATTCCTTATGAAAAGGATAAAGTGTACAACTTTGTAAGTAAAGAATTTAAAGAGCGATTTGATGTTGTCTGGCTACCTCCCCTTGGTTTCAATAATACTTTTGCTCTAATGATGAGAAAAGACCAGGCAGAAGAATTGAAAATCAAATCTATAAGTGACCTGGCTGGCATAAGGCAGGAATAGCATAATAATTACATGATCACAGAAATTATTTACAATGCTCCTTAACAGAGGCTTTGGCCTCATCAGACCCTAACTCAACCGCAGTATTCAGGTCCAGACAACCATCATATTTATCCCCTTTTTGTATTTTAGCCAGCCCTCGCTGATGGAAAGTTTCCGGATCAGTGGGAAACAGTTCAATTGAGTACGAATAATCCTGGATAGCGCCTTTGTAATCCTCAACTTCCATTTTTGACAGCGCTCTGTTATCATAGTATACTGGATTATACGGGTCCAGTTCAATGGCTTTGTTATAGTCTTCAATGGCTCCTTCGTGGTTTTCAAGATTATACTTAACTACCCCTCGTAAATTATAGGTGTCAGGGTCCTCATTAAATAGCTCTATTGACTTGTTATAGTCAGCCAGTGCGCCCTCATAATCTTCCAGAGTGCTTTTGGCCAAGGCTCGATTCTCAAACTTTACAGGGTCTGAGCCATCCATTTCGATAGATTTATTATAATCCTTTATGGCCTCCTCAATTTCGCCAATATTAAACTTTGCCACTCCCAAATAATTATATACATCAGGATCTGATGGGTCTAGAGAGATAGATTTAGTATAATCATCAATAGCACTGATATATTCTTCGAGCTCGGCTTTTACAACAGCACGATTAAAATACTTATCAGCATCATCAGGATCAAGTTCAATAGCTTTTGAAAAATCAAAGTATGCTCCCTGAAGGTCTTCAAGGTTGTATTTGGCAAACCCTCTGTTGGAATAGGCTTCCGATGATTTAGGATCATATTTTATGGCTTTGTCATAATCTTCCAAAGCTCCATAGTCATCTCCGAGATTAAACTTAGCCTCTCCGCGGTTTACAAGCGCATCAGCAAAAGTTGAATCAATCTCCAAAGCAATGTTATAGTCACCAATGGCACCATAAAAATCGGCCAACTGGTTTTTAACAAAACCTCGCTGGTTATAAGCCTCCTTGTATTTAGTATTGGCCTCTACTGCTTTGGTTAAGGAAGAGACTGCTTCCTTATATTTTTCATTTTCGATACTTTTTAATGCTTTCGCATAGTGTTCTTCAGCTGATTGAGCCAAACCAAAAACAGGAAAGAGAATTATTACTATAACACTAAAGGCTTTCATAGGCAGTCCGGTTAATCATTCCAATGGTTTCAAATATAGGTGATTTCAAACAATATTGTCATAACCTTAAAAAACAACGCGGTGTAAATAAATTTATTTTCACGCTGTATACCGGGTATGCCTCATTGCGAGCGTCCTCATTCCAGTAGAAACACTGCAGAACTGACAATCTGCAACCTGACAGTCTTTTAGCACACTTTAACCCTGCTATCTTTCCACTTGAAGAAAAAAATCTTTTAAAATTTAGCTTTATCCCTGATTACCTTCCCTGCACATTAAGGTATATATGCGATACCTATTCAACCTATTTACCTATGAATCGCTACTTAATACAGCAGGGTTATTCATCCTGCTCGCAAGAAGAGTTAAGTTCTCTAAATTACCATGTGAGGCTTATGCCCGCATTCTGTCTGGTCATGGTAATCTTTGGCCTGATCTTTAAGGAACCCTTCATCCACTTCTTTCTATCTGCTCTTGGTATAGTTGGGTTTGGATCAAAAAAATATCACCCCATAGATGCCGTATATAACAGGATTATTGCCATCTCTAACCGTAAAAAACTGCCTGCGATAAACCCTCTTCCTCGGAGATATGCAAGCCTGATGGGTGCAACTTTTAACCTTACAACCGGATTGTTTTTACTTGATGGTCAGTACACTGCAGCACTGTATACAGCTGCCATTCTGATTGCATTACAGCTTACAGTAATCTTCACTCACTTCTGCGTTGCAAGTTGGTTATATGAGAAGTTTTATGCTTTTCTGGGACACGGAGATAACATCAGTCTGTCAGAAGCAAGAGAGCTAAGAATGAAAGGAGCACTGCTTCTGGATGTAAGAACTCCTAAAGAGCATGAAAGACAGGTTATTACAGGCGCATTGAATATTCCTCTGCCAAAGCTTAGGGATCATGATATATATCACGGTAAAGAAGTAATCATTTTCTGCAATAGTGGTATGAGGTCCAAAGAAGCTACCAAGCTTATAAATAATAGTGCTTTAGCAAAAGCCTATTCTTTAGGCTCTATTGAAAATGCTATAAAGTTGTAGTCAAGTAAATAGCTATAACTTCTTATGGATTAATTCGTAAGAACTTAGCAAATCATTTCTTTATGTACCGATATATTCTTTCTTTCCTGTTATTAATTCTTTCGTGTCATTGTAGAAGCCAAAATAATGAAGTGCGGATGGACTGGGAAAGTTATGATCCACCTTCGACGCTGGTGGTTCCTGAGCACATTGTAAAAAAGGCAAAATACCCTTTTATAGATGTACACAATCATCAGTTTAATATGCCCAACCAAGATCTGAATGAGGTTATAATGGAGATGGATAAACTCAATATGGCTGTAATGGTCAATCTTAGTGGGAGGGGAAGAGGCTCAGAGGAGCACCTGACAGGAAGTATAGAAAATGTAAGGAAAACTGCCCCCAATCGTTTTATAGTATTTACTAACATTGATATCAGCACAATTAACGAGGCAGGCTGGACCGAGCGCACGGTAAAGCAAATTGAAAATGATGTTAAGCTAGGCGCCAATGGCCTTAAGATCTACAAGAGCCAAACAATGGCCATAGTAGATGGAAAAAGAATAGCGATCGATGATCCTCGAATTGATCCGGTTTGGACTAAATGTGGTGAACTTGGCATCCCGGTATTAATACATGCCGCTGACCCTAAATCTTTTTGGGAACCACATGATGAACAAAATGAAAGGTGGCTGGAGTTAAAAGTGCGTCCGGGGCGAAAAAGATCTGATACAGATCCCGCCCCATGGGAACAAATTATTAGAGAGCAGCATCATATTTTTGAAAAGCATCCAAAAACTATTTTCATTAATGCCCATTTGGGTTGGTACGGAAATGATCTAGGCAAACTCGGTAAATTAATGGAAAAATATCCCAACATGTTCACTGAAATAGGTGCCGTTATTGCTGAATTGGGTCGCCAGCCTCGTATGGCCAAGGAATTCCTGACTCAATACCAGGACAGGGTGATGTTTGGAAAGGACAGCTGGAACCCTGAAGAATACTATACTTATTTCAGAGTATTGGAAACGGATGATGAATATTTCCCTTACTATAAAAGATACCACGCATTCTGGAGAATGTATGGCCTTGATCTTGATGACGAAGTGCTGAGAAAACTATATTACAAGAATGCACTCAAGATCATCCCTGGTATAGATAAATCCTTATTCCCGAAATAACAAATATGCTTACTCACTCGACTCTAAAAACTTAGATCAATCATATTTTTACCGGTCAACCATAAACTCCAGCCCCAAAGGCAGATTCAGCATCCAACCTGTAAGACTAAACCGGTCTTTCATTGAAAGCAAAACCTCGTGCTCGATAATTTCGCTTCTGAAGCAAGCCAATTTGCCTGCCGTAGGAGCAATATCCCTTATTTCCTTGTCAAGGTAAAGCCTTAACTCGCCACCATCTCCAGGTTGCCATTGAGTGTTCAGGTAGCAAATAAATGATATTTTTCTGGCACCGTCGTTTTTAAACTGATCAAGATGCCTTTTGTAAAATGAACCGGGAGGATAAATAGTGAAATGTGTTTCATAATCTTTTATCCCGAGGAAACAGGTCCTGTTCAAATAGTCCTTTAAGTGGTTAATTCGATCCAAAAATTTCTGCACCGGCAACAAAGCATCATTCGGATCAATCCATTTGATATAGTCACCCCGAATGCTTCGATCATATTGCAGGTTATCATCCTTTCCTATACCTGCCCTTTTAAAGCGGTCACTATCCTGATGCAACGCAAAAACTTTTAGAATATCATTTACCTCCTCCATCGGAAGAAAATGATCAACAATTGCGTAGTCCTGGTTGGCCAACCCATCGGCTATAAATTCCAGGTAGTCTGAGGTAAGATTCATTGATGTATTAACACTGTAAATTTACAATCGTTGTGTTGGTTTTGAAATAATTTGGTATGATTATAGTTTAAGAAAGTAACAAAGTGCTTAAACTCACGTCTATAGCTTGAGTGTTGTATATAAGTCCAAACGTCAGATATTCTAAATACATGAAATATAAATTCCTTCTTGTGGTGCTGTTATCGGTTTTCTTACTTGCCTATGGTTGCAAGCATCCGGAAGATGCACCGGTGTTCAGGAGAGTTGGCAATATTGAAGTAACGAAAGTTACTGGTTCTGAGGCCTACCTTAATGCCAATGCGTATTTTTATAATCCTAATGATGTAAAAATGCGATTAAAGAAAGTGGAGGTAGATGTGGAAGTGGAGGGTAACAAAATTGGTACTATTAATCACTCTGTTAAAACATTGATTCCGGCCAACTCTGAATTCAAAGTGCCGCTCGATGCAACCTTTGATATGAAACAGATGGGTTTCTTAAAAAGTGTAATCAGTATACTTGGAGGAAAGAAAGTTAAAGTACACTACAAAGGGTTTATACGTGTATCATTTCACGGTTTCCCTATCAAAGTTCCGGTCGATTACGAAGATGAAGTTCGCATATGACTGTTCACGTTAAATGTTGATTAAAATGATTAAAAGGATATTCATCCCCATTTTATTTTTGAGTTGTTACACAACATCGTACGCTCAACATGAAGGATTGATCCAGGAAATTGAGCAATATCATAAAGAGCTCAATGAGGAATTTTCCAACCCTGAGGAAAGCCCTTTAACAGACTCAGACCTTAAAGCCTTTACATCACTGGATTTCTTCCCCATAGATCTCAAATATCGGGTTGAGGCACGATTTGTCAGAACCCTAGGGCAAAAGCCCTTTAAAATGGCTACTACCACGACCCGATCTCCTATATACGAAAAGTACGGCGAAGCGCATTTTGAACTTGACGGCGAAAAATTTGTATTAGAGATTTTCCAAAGCCATGAACTCAGGGAAACCGAAGAATATAAGGACTACCTGTTTCTGCCATTTACCGATCTTACTAATGGAGAAGAAACTTATGGAGGAGGAAGATACCTGGGCCTTACTATTCCCGAGGCTGACTCTATTATCCTTGACTTTAACAAGGCTTACAATCCGTATTGTGCCTATAATAAGAAGTATTCATGCCCGATTGTACCCCGGCAAAACAGAGTCCGGACAAAAGTGCTGGCGGGGGTTAAAGCCTTCAAAGCACCTTAATAGCTTAAAACCAGTTCAACGCGCCTGTTCCTCGCTCGCCCGTCGGTAGTGTCATTGGTTTTTAGAGGTCTTTCCTCTCCATAAAAATGTATTACTAATTGACTTTCAGGTATACCCAGGCCACTCAGTGCATGTGCAACGGCCTCCGAACGCCTCCGGGAAAGTACGATATTGTATTGATCAGAACCCCAACTATCGGTATGACCAATCACATGAATTTTTCCAGCTGGCTTTTTGTACCATTCATTGATAACTGTAGTTAGTGTATTCTTTGCGTTTACAGGTATTCTATATTTATCAAATTCAAATTCAATATTTCCCAGTATGATCTCTTTAGGTATGCTGCGGGTCAATTGCCGCCCTGAGGCTGCCAGAGCCGGTCGCTTGCTTTCAGCAGTTTTTGGAGTTACTTCGTTTCTGAAATGCTTGTCTAATGATACTACCTGATCTCCATAGCTACGAAATGAACCTCCTTTAAGAATAACGCCGGAATCCAGTATACCATCGCCAACATCTGCTATTGCAATTTTGATATGGTAAACTTTATTGGGAACCACCTTGCATCTGGCTTCAAGCACCTGCGTAAAACCATCAAATTGAATGTTATATTTAGGAGGTATTTCCTCTTGCAGGTAGTTCTTATTTTCAATTACTTTCCGATTCCTTACATCCCAGATGAATGGATCAGTTGTATTAACATAAGTATTATCAATATAATACTGACTGTTCAATTCGTTGTTTACCGTGTTGACAGTAATAGGAGTACTGCCGTCGGGAAGTCTGGCAATATTTTTTTTTCCTATATCTGGTCCTTCTATAAAAAAAGCGAATACATCATTGAATTTTGAACCTACATATTCGAGATATTCCTCTGAAGCAAAAACAAACTGGAATGACAGATTTTCTGAAACGGTTACAAAATCAAACTCCAATACTGCGGCATCATATGTTTTTCCCCGGGCTATTGCATCCAGCTCATAATCTCCTGCTGCATCACTGGCCCAACCGGAACGAGGTGATTTATTAGGCCCTGCAACAAAAAGAGCGTTACCTGATGTCAACAATATTCCTTTTTCAATTCCAACCTGTAATGTTTGGTCCTCATAAAAGCCTATTGCATGTTTCTGCCCTGTAAAAGAGACATTACCAATTTGCACTCCGTTTCCCAAAAGGATGTTGTTAACCAGATCATTGGCCGTCCTGGTTGTATCTACCACCTGCCCAAAAAGGGAAATATTCATATGAAGGGTGGCTATTAGTACAGTAAAAACATATCTAGCCATAGGCACTGGCCTCTTAATATTCTCTTAACTTACACAAAACCCTATTAATCTAATAATCCCACCCCTTTTTAAATACTTAAAATGTCCCGTCCTGAAATAGCGTTACACAAAAAGTAATGTTATGAAAAAGAAGAATGATTCTCAGTATGTTAAGCGAACACAGCGAGATTACAGTTATACCTTTAAAATGCAGGTTGTCCGCGAGGTCGAGAATGGTGAATTAGGCCTGAATGCAGCTCAAAGAAAATACGGTATTCAGGGCAATGCGACAGTTAAGACTTGGTTATTAAAATATGGTAGCTTAGATTGGGATAATAAATCTCACCTCAGTTTGGAAAAAACACCTGAACAAAAGTTACTAGAGCTGGAAGCAAAAGTCCGGTTACTAGAGAAGCAAAAAAACACTCTGGAGAAGGAACTGGAGTTTACAAATAAGAAAGCTATCATCTTTGATATGATGATTGATATCGCTGAAGAAGAGCTTAAAGTGCCTATCAGAAAAAAGTCCTTACCTCAACAGTTGATCGATTCAAGATTGAACAAAAAGAAGGGATAACCTATGCCTGCAGGCTGTTGGGGATAAATAGACAGGTCTATTACCGAGCCATTAAAAGAACAAAGGATAAGCAACAGGTAGCTAGCCAGGCTTTAGAAATCATTGAAAAAGTAAGAATGAGAATGCCCCGAATCGGCACCCGAAAGCTATATTATCTGCTATACGATGAACTTAAGGAAATTGGAGTAGGCCGAGACAGGTTATTTGCTATCATGAAGGCCAATCATCTACAGATTGTCCCGAAAAGGCAATATCATATCACTACAGACTCACATCACAGGTTTAGAAAACATAAAAACCTGGTTGATGGGTTGAAACTGGAACGACCAGAACAAGTTTGGGTATCAGATATCACCTACATAGGTAACAGACAAAGCCCGATGTATTTATCGTTGGTTACAGATGCTTATTCTAAGAAGATTATAGGCTTTAATGTCTCAAACAGCCTAAATGCTTCAGGAGCCATTGAGGCCATGAAACGTGCGCTTAAAAACCGAAAATATGCAAATAGAGACCTTATTCATCATTCTGACAGGGGGCTGCAATATTGTTGTGATGGGTATCAACAGCTACTAAAAAAACACAAAGTAACATGCAGTATGACTGAAAGCTATGATCCCTACCAAAATGCTATAGCAGAAAGGATCAATGGAATATTAAAACATGAGTTCATACGAGGTATCACTACAACAGATCAGGAACTCATGAGTAAGCTCATAACAGAATCCGTTGATATTTATAACAATGAAAGACCTCATTGGAGTTGTTGGATGAATACACCTAACTTCATGCATGAACAGAAATCTATTCCAATTAAAACTTATAAATCAAAAAAAAGCACCGAGGTAGTCCCCGGTGCTAAATAATTATTTATCCTTGTATAAACTGTAACGCTTATTCAGGACTAGTCAAAACATAAAAAATACTATCCCATAAGATAAGGTACATCAATGATGATAAAGCCTTTTTAAGAGACATTTGATTGAAAAGGATAAGGTCTGATTTGAGAGGTCAAAAGCTACAATTTCTTCATCTAAAATTGTCTAACTCAAATGAAAATACAAGGTTTATAATTACTCGGGGAGTGTAATGTACTCCAATATCTTAAGGACTTGACTGACATCTTCGGCTACTGCCATCGCCTGGGCGTCAACTTCCTTTAAGGCGTGTGTAAATTCAGCCGGGTGTACAACGATATAAGATTTTCCCAGGGCGGCCGCATACCCTGCATCAAAGGCGGCATTCCATTGCCTGTACTTATCTCCGAATTTTACAACTACAATATCGGCCTTTTCGATACTGTTTTTAATACGTATCGCATTGATTTTGGCTGCCTTATGATCTTTCCAGAAGTTATTATCTTCCTCTCCAAGAATTTTAATACCCACCTCGTCACTGGCATCATGATTTAGCACCGGCGTCAAAAATTCAACCGGAAGTAACAGCCGTTCAGCCTCGTTGATCAACTCTTCTCGCCAGTCAGAATGAATCTCACCCGATAAGTAAATTTGTAGTTTCATAAGTACTGATTTATAACTAAAATTAAGGCTTTAGCAGTTATAACACAGGCTCTAACACTATGTTTTACAGGGCCGTTATCTGATGTTCAATCCTTTTATACACGAAATAAAATTACCGGTTATTCTTTCTCTTAGCTTGTGTTCATTGTTTTTCACTATCCACTCCCCATTTACAACAGTTCCCAAAGTCATTGTGACATCACCTGAATAGATAATTGCCGATAAGATATTACTTATCGATGACGAAGCCAGTAAAGGTGCTGTGGCGTCATATACCACCGCATCAAAAGGCTCTCCTTCCTTAAAATACACCTCATTTTTGTTTCCCATAGCTTTTCTTCCTGCCAGAAGGGCATGTCGGTAACCAAAAGCTCCGCTATCCGGTTCTGCACTATCTATAAATGTATTACGCTGGTGCGAAATCAGCCGTTGTCCGTAGTCAAGAATCCTTAGCTCTTCCAATGGGTTAAGACCTACATGGCTATCTGTACCGATTGACCATTTCCCACCTTTTTTCTGAAAATCTCGTAACGGAAATATACCATCACCAAGATTTCCTTCGGTGGAGGGGCAAAGTACTACATGAGCTCCTGCAGCTGCTATACCGTTAACCTCTGTCTCCACAAGATGGGTAGCATGCACAAGGTGAAAATTGGTATTAACATTGGTATTATTAAGTAACCATTCCACAGGCCTGCTTTTTAAGAAGGTTTTAGCATCCTCTATTTCCTTTAGCTGCTCTGATATATGGATGTGAAAGGGCAGATCCTTTGGTCCTTCGTGCATGGTCGAAACTATATCCTCCTGTTGTACCGCTCTTAAAGAATGAATACCAAACGCAAGTGACGCTCCACTGTACAGGCCAGTGACACGCTTCGAAGCTTCCAACAATTTAAAATAGGCATCCGGAGAAGGGGAAATAAACCTTCTTTGTCTTGGCTGAGGTTCTGTGCCAAAGCCTCCTTTCTGATAAAACATAGGTACTAAAGTGATCTTTATTCCAGCACTTTTAGCTGCGGCGACTAACCTTTCCCCATGTTCTGCCAGGTTGGAGTAGGGGTTACCTGCCTTGTCGTGGTGCAGGTAATGAAATTCAGCCACATGGGTATAACCATGCCGGACCATTTCAGCATACAACATAGTTGCTACATGTTCTATATCGTCTGGCGACATCGTAAGTGCCAGCTGGTACATCGCCTCACGCCATGTCCAAAAATCATCAGCAACTTCTGCATTCTCATGTCGCTCTGCTATACCAGCCATAGCATACTGAAACGCATGGCTATGGGCATTTTGAAAACCCGGAATAGCAAAACCATTAACACTCTCAAAATCTGCGGAATTATCCTCTGAAATTTTTTGAATAATACCCAGGTCATTAACGGTAACAAATACATTTTCTTCCCATCCGTGATTTTGTAGAATGCCTTTGAACTTATAAGTTTTCATCTACAGCTGCTCTATTGTTTTAATAAGGTTTTCAAATGTTTTTTTTAGCAGGTTTCGCATAATACCCGCTCGTTCGATATCATAATGGATCTCTTTATTATCCATGTAGTTGATCTTTGTCATTTCCAGTTGCAAGGCATGCTGGTTTTGCTCCGGCCTGCCAAAATACCTGGTCAGGTGGCCACCCTGAAAAGGGTGATTGTGTTCAATTTTGAGGCGCGTAGTTCTAAATGTTGCCAATGCAGCTTCAATCAGCATTTCATCTGCTGTTTTTCGTTTGTTGTCTCCTAAAATTAAATCAGGAAATATTTCCTTCCTGATTAAAGGCACATACTGGCGTATAGAATGCGCATCCCAAAAAAGTACTTTCCCAAATTCAGCTTTAAGCTCATCAAGCAGCTGGGTGATCTTGTTGTAGTAAGGCCAGTAATAAATATCAAGCCTCCTCTCTATCTCCTTCCTGTCAGGCATATGATGATCGAGGTATATGGGTTCTCCTGCAAATGAGGAAGTAGGACATAGTTCTGTAATGATTCGTCCGTCATCATAAAGCGGGGCACTTTCAGGGTCACGGTTAAGGTCAATCACCCAACGGCTGTAAGTAGCATTAATCATTGTTATACCCATTTCGGGAGCAAAATCATAGAGCTTATGGACAAACCAATCTGTATCATCTGGTGCAGCAATAAGTTTCTGGTTGAAATGATCCTTTATATTTTCCGGAAAAAGTGTTCCGCTATGAGGAACACTGATCAAAACAGGAACTCTCTTTCCCTCTGCTTCTATGATATTGTATGGTTCTGTCATATTAAACGGGTTCTTATAATTTTGATTTAAGTTTAACTATTCTGTCATATGACTGGTCTATCCGCTCCTCAGTGATCTCTCCTTTTTCCACCAAACTCTTGATAATCCTGTGAACGGCATCAACTGTTCGGTTTTCACTCCCCTGGATATTGTTACTAAACATCAGGACATCCACTCCGGCCTTAATAGACAGTTTGATGGCTTTCTCCAAGCCATAATGTTTGGTTATGGCATGCATCTGCATGTCGTCTGAGAAGATAACGCCATCATAATTTAGACTATCTCTCAGAAGCCCGGTCATTATAGCCCTGGAAAGCGTACCCGGGTTCCCGTCTTTATCCAGTCTCTTATTAACAATATGTGCAGTCATAATAGCATCAACCTTACCCTTTTCCAGCAGATTCTGATATGGCACAAGCTCCTTCTGCTGCCAGTAATCTGTTACATCGGCTATTCCCAGATGAGTATCAGCATGCGAGCTGCCATGGCCGGGAAAGTGTTTAAGCACTGAAATAACCCCATATCTCCTATGAGCATCAATAACTTCTGCAGCATGATGCGCCACGCTATCGGGGTTATCACTGTAGGCTCTCTCTATTTTCGCTATTACGGGATTTTCCTTATAGGTCGATAAATCTACCACAGGAGCAAAATTCACATTGAAACCTAATCCGGCTAAGGTTGATGCGGTAATTTCAGCATAAAAGCGTGTGCTGTCAGCATTAGCTACCCCTCCGAGATATTGTGCCGATACGCTTCTTGGAAAATCATATTTTTCCTTCAGCCTGTTAACTCTGCCGCCTTCCTGATCAATAGCTATAAACAAGGGAACAGGTGCTTTCGCCTGAAGACTCCAGGTAAGTTGCTTCAATTTAATATAGGAGTTGGATGGGTTTATGTTTTTCTCAAATAGGATAATACCTCCGATCCTACCTTTGGCAATGTCGCTGATCGTTTGTTCGGAAGGTTTAATATCTTGTTTCGGATATCCTACAATCAGCATTTGCCCAATTTTAAAATCCAGGCTATCCAAAGTTTGTGATTTTACCTGAATAAGGACACAAGATATAAAGGCTATAATTAAAAGAGATTTCTTCATATTAAAGTTTGTTAGTTGTTTTGGTAGACCTTCCGCAAGATCTGCTCCATTTCTTTTTTAACAACAGCAGCTTTGATTGGGTAGTTGTTATTCATGAAGGCAAAAATATAAAGCTTACCCTTTTTTGTGCGCAAATATCCACTGATGTTATGGTTATTACTTAACGTGCCCGTCTTTCCAAATATATATGGAGTGGCATTTTTATAGTATTTTTTAAGTGTACCAGATTGTCCTCCCACAGAAAGTATTGCAAATAGCCGGTCGGAAGGAATACTTTTGTATATTTCATGCCATACCCAAACCATAGAACGAGGTGTAAAAAGGTTATAGCGGGAGAGCCCTGAAGCATCAACCCATACCGGTTCGTCGGGCATGTCTGACAGGTAATGAGTCATAGCATAATCTATAGCATTTTCTGTTTTTAGCGAATCAGTAACTATGCCCGCGTTTATAAGCATCAGTTGTTCTGCAATAAAGTTGTCGCTTTCCTGCATCATTACTTTATAGGCCGAATCAACAGGGATACTACTTATTGTGTGGTAGTTCTCTGGCAAGGGGTGGTTTATAAGACTAACGTTTCGGTTTAACGTATCGGACAGGGCAGATACCAGAAGATAATCACTATAGTGAAACGGTAGTTGCTCCTTAAATTCCTTTTCTGAATAGGATGGGAAGTAAAAGGTGTTATTTGAACTAACATCCCGAACCAATATAGTTTCTGTCGTTACAGTATCACCCAGCCAGAAGAATTGTTTAAAAAATGGTTGTTCCAGGTTAAGGTGGCTGTCTTGTTTTGCTTTACTTACAGTAAACAGGTTTCCATATAGGGGCAATGGCGATTTCTCTGCTGAAAAAGAATAGAGGTAATCATCCCAGGCCCAGCCCGGACCAAAGTGATCATTGTAATAGTTGGACGAGGAAAAGTAAAGCTGTTTTTTGGTGTTTTTTAAAAAATCGTACACTCTACTTGCCGGTAGATCCTTATTTAACAAGGACGGATCTCCTGAACCCCAAAAAATCAAAGAATCTCCATGCTCGATATAATACAGACCTGGAACAGAATCTCCAAGAATCTTTAAAGAGGCAAAAAGTGTAAGTATTTTCGTATTGGAGGCCGGAATAAAGTATTTATCTCCGTGGTAATCCAAGAGAAATTTATCTTTTTCAATGTCATATATCACTAAGCCAGAATGGTGTTGATACCTCGTTTCAAAAGCCCTTACTGAGTTTAAAATTTCCTTTCTTCCTTTAATCGATGAACAGGAAAAGGCAGCCATTAATAGAATGACTGCCAGAATGAGGTTGAATTTCATAGGGGCAAATTACAAAACCTCAACTACTTTGAAAAGTAGCGTTCGTTTAATACATTTCTATGATGGGTTTCATGGCCGGCTATTACAAAACCAATGCCACTAACTGTTATTTCAGTACCATTGGCAAAGCCGGTTCTTGCCAAAGCCTCTTCATCGAGGCTGCCGAACAGGTCAATTGTAGCAGCACGTACATTGTTATATTCCTCAAGAATTTTGTAAAGTTTACGGGCACCTGCATTTGACGCGATAGCATAGTCATTTTCTTCAAATCCTGGAAGTTCTGTTTTGTCATTTCTCCCAAACCTTAAAGCACGGTACGCAAAAATACGTTCTGCATCAATCATATGCACGAGCACTTCCTTTACACTCCACTTACCCAAGGCATAGCGATAGTCTCCCGAAGCCTCAGGAATAGATTTAATCAAATCTATGGTAAGGTTGCCGCTATTGATTAAAGCAGGGATTAAATCTTCTTCCTCAACACTTTCTACATATTTTCTGTAAAATGGAGGGATAGATAATAAATCAGGTCTGGCCATTTTCAATTGTTTTAGGGTTAACAAAAGGTCCGCCAAATGTAAACGTTTTGTTTCTTTAGCGGACCTTTAGTCTTAAATATTCTCTGACAGGCTTATGCCTCTTTCCACTTAATGGTGCAGCCTATAGCTTTTGTTTTGTTGGTTACCGGTACTTTGCCACTCAGCAGAGCATTAACAGCATCTTCTACATATTTCTTATCCGCCGCCGCTGCATCTTTGGTGTTATTGTCAATAGCCCCTATATAGGCTACTTTAAATTCTCCTCCATCATTTTTTAAAACAAATACATGAGGAGTATTACTAGCTCCAAAGGCTTTGGCAACAGTTTGGTCTTCATCCTGTAGATAGTCATGTTTGTAGCTGTTCTCTTCTGCATACTTTACCATTTTGTCGAAAGAATCTCCCGGTGACCTTCCCGGATCATTTGGGTTAATGGCCACTACCGGGTAGCCTTTCGGTTTGAAGTTAGCGTGCAGCTCTTTAATTCTATCAAGATAAGCCTGAGAATATGGGCATGTGTTACAATCAAATATAAGAATCACACCTTGCTCATCCTCAAAGTCAGATAAGGCGAGCATTTCTCCATCAACATTTTTAAGCTCAAAGTCTTTAACCGTATCTCCGACCTGATAGCCGGAATTGACTTTAGTGCCTGCAAAAAGCACCACAAACAGTAATAATGAAAGTAATTTCAACTTTAGCATGATATATAATGGTTTAGTTTGACAATCCTTTAATTAACTCCTGAAGTTCTCCTTCTTTAAGTTCCTTTTCAACAAATTTTCTTTTCCCGGTAGCTGTATTGATCAACAGTGTGGCTGGAATAGCTCCGGACCAACTCTCATCTACCTTGTCTATCCATGAATTATAGTCCATTTCATCCAAAAGAAGAACGGGGGATTTTAGTCCTTTCCTTTCAATAAAAGTATTCACACGATCCAACTTTTCCACATAATCCAGGCTTACAAGATATACGTTGACATGTGGGTTCTGAGCAGCCAGCTCTTTAAAGTAAGGCAGCTCTTTTACACAAGGACCACACCATGTAGCCCAAAAGTTGATGACCGTGACTTTCTCACTTTCCTGATTTATTATGGCATCAAGTCTTTCAAATTTTACCACCTCTGCTTTTTGTGCAAAAATGGAGGTGTTAATTAAAACCAAAAGAAGAAGTAGGGGATAATTCTTTTTCATATATAAAAATAGTTTATTTCTCGACTGCACATATAGAATGGTGAAATAAAATACGTGATTTCAATTATTCCGGTTGCCCGCGGTTGCCCTTATGTGCTGAGCCAATCGCTACAATTTAGAAATTTATACTCACTTGTCCTCTTTTAACAAAAGCAAGTAGAAAGGATAATTATTGCACTATTTCAAGATTTTCACTTTTGGCGTTATAATGTTAAACAAACTGCGCTTTACATTGCAATAATATTGCGTTAAACATGTATTAACACAGAGTGTCTCTCACAAGATTGGGATTAAGGAGCACGAATGGCTGACTGGAGTTAAGTAAAAATTCCCAATACCTGCACAGTATCTGTGTATGTTTAGCGTAATAAATTTAAGTTTGTTACAGGGTTTAAGCCAAAAAGAGGGGTGAAGATTTAACAAAATAAAGAATCAATAAAATCAATGAAAACTTATCCACAAAACAACAAAGTTATCCACACCTTATTGTTTTCACTCCATAAAACGCAGTAAATCAATGATTTATGGCCATAAATTTTAATGTAAGCTTTGTGGACAACTTCGCCATTACAAAGCGGGGGATGCGAAATTAACCAATTACATGAATTATACAAGGGTTAATTCATGAAAATCAAAATTTTATATAGATGAGAAATAAAATGTAAGGTCATCACCACTTGTCATTCTCTATTGTGGCGGATGAGTTTCTTTCTATAGGTGTTGAAAATTCTTGATTTTGATAAAAATCCAACATACTTTCCATGATCAATTACGGGTAAATTCCACGCTCCTGAAATCTCAAACTTGCTCATTACAGATTGCATATTTTCGTGAGAGGATATAAACGCAGGTGGGCTGTGCATATAGTGTTTCACCTGTGTGTCCTTCTGTTTTCCTCTGTCAAACATTATATTTCTGATATCATCGAGTGTTACAACTCCAACCAGCTCCTGTTTTTCATTCACTACAGGAAAGATGTTGCGCTTCGATATTTTCACCAAGTTAACCAGCTGCTCCAGGGTTGCTTCTGGCTGAATAGTATAAAGGTCCTTTTCAATAATCTTGAGCAGGTCAATCTGGCTTAGTACCTGTCTGTCCTTGTCGTATTGGATCAGATCCCCTCTCTCGATAAGGTGCTTAGTATAAAGAGAGTGCTTTTCAAAAAAAGATGAAGTACTAAATGAAATCGCAGATACAAGCATTAATGGCACAAACAGTTCATAGCCACTGGTAATCTCAGCAATAAGGAATATAGCTGTAAGCGGAGCATATAATACACCACTCATTACGCCACACATACCCACAAGAGTAAAGTTACTGGTGCTTACGTCCGCATCACCCCATGTAATAACATTCAATACAGTGGCAAACATAAATCCTGTAACTCCTCCAAGAAACAGTGACGGTGCAAATATACCCCCACTACCCCCAGAACCAATTGTTAAGGCTGAGGCTATTGGTTTCATAAGGATAACACCGAAAATGAATCCAAAGACAATATAAATATTATCTATTTCGGCAAAAAAGGGACTGGTATTTAGAATTTCAAGTTCTCTGTTGGCCAATAATAACTTTATGGTGTTATACCCCTCACCATACATTGGAGGGAAAAGAAAAATCACGAAGCCCAATAATATCCCTCCTACCAAGGCTCTCCCAAATCTGTTTTGAACCTTTGCAATAAGCCCTTCAACTTTATAGGTCATTCTGGTAAAATACACGGAAACCAAACCACAGAAAATACCCAATAATATGTAGTAAGGTGTATCAGAAGCCGTAAAGCTATCTACGAGTTTAAACGAAAACAATACATCATCACCCAAAAGGCTCAGGGAAACAAGGGCTCCGGTAACAGAAGCAATGAGCAGGGGAATAAACATTGCAATAGTTACATCAGCCAGGATAACTTCCATACTAAATATAACGCCTGCAATAGGAGAGTTGAATATGGCTGAGATTGCTCCTGCAGCTCCACACCCAATCAAAATGGTTCTTTTCTTATAGTTAAGATGCATTGCCCGCCCCACATTAGACCCAATGGCAGAGCCTGTAACCACAATCGGAGCTTCCAGTCCAACGGATCCGCCAAAACCCACAGTTATAGCACTGGTAACCATTCGTGAGAACATTTTGGATCGTTTGATCAGGGCTGAATTTTTCGCTATATCATATAGAATTTGTGTGATGCCATGTCCAAGGTTTTCCCGAAGCAAAAATCTCGATATAACTACAGTAATTAGAATACCTACTAACGGAAATCCAAGGTAATAGTAATTCCCATTTTCTATGGCAAACTCACTAATAAGTTGATTCTGTATAAAGTGAACACTCTCTTTGAGAATAACGGCTGCACTACCGGATATTAACCCAATTATTCCTGCCAGAAAAAGGACAAAGTTCTTGTTACTGACGTGCTTCACGCGCCATATGAGAAACTTTACCAGCAGGCCGTCAATTTTCACTATAGCTTTAGTATCAAGTTAATTGTGCGCAAAGTTAGAATAATAGCTTTAAAGGGAAGCCCTTCACCTTGTTAATTTCAGTTAGTTTTAGAAATATGATGATATGGGACCTTGTATTCAAAAGAAAAGAAGAATAAAAGTAACTTACAACAAGTTTCTAATGTTATAAAAAGAATTATTAACAAATGTTTAATAGCTCCTATGGAGGAAATCATCAAGATTAAGGAAACATGCCTGTATATCAAAGACCTGGAAGCTGCCAGAGATTTTTATCACAATAAGCTTGGTCTGGAAGTAATTCATTACGATCGTGGCAGACACGTTTTTTTTAGAGCAGGTTCGTCCGTTTTGCTTTGCTTTAATCCGGACGATAGTAAATATAAAGATTCTCCGCCACCACATTATGCAGAAGGTAATCAGCACTACGCTTTTGAGGTCAGCAGAGAAAACTATGAAACTGTAAAGGAAAAAATCAAAGCACTAAATATAGAGATCATAGACAAACTGGTATGGAAAAGCGGCCAGGAGTCTTTTTACTTTAATGATCACGAAGGAAATGTGCTGGAATTTGTTCCTGAGGGCGTTTGGGGTTAGTCGAATGCTAATCCACCCACTGGTTTTTTCTTTGTTTTAAATTCTGATGTTACTGCGTTAGCCTCTTCGGCAGCCACCGCCTTTGTGAAGATTTTTTTAAACCAGAATTCATAATCTTTAAAAAGAATACAATCCGACATTAGTATCGATTCTGTCTGAATTTTAATAACCACATCGATATTCAACCAGTTTTTAATAGACGTTTTTTGGTCTTCCGGTAACTCACTTATCCGAACATATTCAATGCCACGGTATATTTTCGCTTCTATCATCCTGACGCTCTAAAATGTGTAATATTAATAACACTTATAATGAATAAGTAACCACTTTCATACGGCTAAAACAGGTTATATCTGAATATACAATAAATTGCTCTAAATCCATCTCTCCAATTGATTTTTTTACCCTCTGCATAGGTACGTCCATAATAAGAAATACCTACTTCATAAATGCGTATACCTTTCACCTTTGCGAGCCGGGCCGTCACCTCAGGCTCAAACCCAAACCGTCTTTCCTTCAACTTTAAACCCTGGGCTGTCTTTGTTTCGATCAGCTTATAACAGGTCTCCATATCAGTGAGGTTCAAGTTAGTAAACATATTGGAGAGAAACGTTAAGATTTTATTACCAATAGAATGCCAAAAGAATAAGATCCTATGAGGATTTCCTCCAAGAAAACGGCTGCCATAAACTACATCAGCAACACCATTAACAATCGGCTTCAGCAAAAGGTTATACTCATCAGGATCATACTCCAAATCTGCATCCTGTATAATGAGATATTCGCCGGTAGCCTCCTTTATTCCACGATGAAGCGCAGCGCCCTTTCCCATATTTCTTTCCTGAGCATAGTATTGTATATCAAGTCCAAGGTTAGCACTCATGTACTCACGGATTTTTGCTTCACTGTCATCAGTAGAAGCATCATTGACAATTACCACCTCTTTTTTTATATCATATATCAGGCTGACTTCCCTTACTTTATCAAGTATTTTATGAATAGTTCTGCCTTCATTGTATACCGGAATAATTACAGATAATTTAGTTATGATCATCTATCGCTTAAATTTAAGAAGGAAGGTATCCGGATTTTTTAAATGATAAACCTGCTCAAAGCGCTCCGGATATTGTCGAACTACAGGTAGCAAATACCTAATGGTATTGCCATAAACCTGATCAATGACAATGTAATCAACTTTATATTTTTCCAAGTCCTTAAGCTGCTCTTTGGGATCCTGTGCAAATTTAAACCTTCTTGTATAAGTATCGGCATAAAGGTAAAACAAGGAGGGTTTCCCACAGCTTATCAACACATTTTCCTCCAGATTTCTATCTGCCCATTTTGCTACTTCAAAATAGTTGCGCCACGCCGTGGAATAAGGGGTTTTTGCCTGATCATGAATGGCTTTAAGGGGTTTCACATAAAGCACTGCCAAAAGTAATAACCAGTAAGGCGACACCATTTTTTTTAGCGAAAGCCATTTACGGAATTGCAACATAATGTTGTACAACCCATACATGAATCCGAGAATAAATAATGGAACTACCGGCACAATAAACCTCACCCCGATCCACACATCAGGCCATATCATTAAGATGGCTAACGTACCTAAGATGTACCCGAGAATCAACCAGCGAAACTTTGGCAGCATGAAAACTCCGTAAAAGAACAAAACAACTATAAACAAGCCTAAAAACCACTCTGAACTATTATATGATCCCCCATACTGTACCTGTTTTAAGGGAAAAATGGCGCTCGGGATTTCCAAGGTAACATACCTTGAAAAATTATTAAAGAACCTATTAACAAAATCACCAAAATCTGCCTGCCCTAATGCAGGCTGATAGGGATTAATCATGCCAAGCTGTCTCATATAAGAGCCCCCACCTAACTTTTGACTACGAATAAACCATGGCAAAACTCCTGCCGCAAAGGAAATAGAGAATACCAAGATAGATTTCCACCTTTTATGAAAAATAAAAAATAAAAAATAGCCCCCCAGTAGGGCAACGCCCAGTGAACGTATATAATAAGATATGATTAGTGTTGTAATACATAAAATCAAATAAGGATTTCTCCACGATCTTTTCTCATAATCTATTTTCATAAATGCCCAAAGCGACAGAATGCTAAAAAAGAAAAATGGTATTTCAGACATCATAACAGATGAATACCAAAGCAGATGGGAATTGATGAGTGTCAAAAAGGTTACAATGAAGGCAAAAACCTCATTGTCCGTGATCTTATTTACTAACTTGTAGAGAACCCAAACACCCATCATAAAAAATATACCGTTAAGTATTTTTAAAGGGGTGATGGCTTTTGTAAATAATAACACGACACTTATAATAGCAGGGTAACCCGGAGGATAATGGTTATTTGATGTTTGTTTAACATAGTTAATATCGGTATAGCCCTTGCCCAACGACAGCGACTTGCCTAATATGTAGTAGTTGGCATTATCACCCAATAGAGCAAGTTTAGAATCGAAGGTATAGACATAAGCCACAATGAAGGAAACAGCCAGTATGGCAAGATATAAAAACCTTCTTGAGCCAATGTCCTTTTTTATTTTTTGCTGAGACATATGTTTTTATTAGAAACGGTAAATATAGAAATTTATAAAAATGTAAAGGATACGACTTCCTGTAAACTTATTTTATAATGACCTTTATAGTGCATATTTCTGCTCTGAAAAAACACTTAGATCATGAAAATCGTATTATACATAATAAGTCTCACCGTGCTTTCATCAGGGCTTAGCTGCAGTCAGTCTACGGATTCTGTTACATTAGAGCACGCAGAGAAACCGTATGAAAATGAACAGTTTAGCAATTACTGGTATTCAGGAAAAGCTGAGGTAGCTTCATATATTTTAAAACAATCGAGGTATGGAGAAATCCATGACGGAAAAGCCGTACTGATTTTTGTAACAGAACCATTCTCCAAATCCAAACAGGTAAAACTGGATAACCCGGAACAGGCCGGAGATGACAAGATAACAGTAATGAAACTGAATTTCACCAAAAAGTTTACTACAGGTATTTATCCTTATTCTATGATGCTGTCCTCCTTTACGCCTGTTGACAGCTACAACCAACCCAAAACGCTTAAGGTGACGATGTCCAGCCAGGAGTGGTGTGGGCAGGTGTATAGCCAAATGAACCTGGAGCGCAGGAAGTATGCCCTTAAGTCATTTTCATATTTTGAAAAAGAAGGTGACCAGGAATTGTCAATAGAAGCTGCCCTGCTTGAGGATGAGCTATGGAACCAGATACGCCTAAATTATAAAGCACTGCCGATTGGCGAAATAAAGATCATTCCCGGGCTTTTCCACACACGTCTTATGCATAAAAACCTTAAACCCCTGCTGGCAACAGCTACATTAAATGAAGAAGCCGAACAAATTACCTATCAGGTTAAATATCCTGAGAGGAGCTTGTCTATTACTTTTGATAAGAACTTTCCCTACCAGATACAGTCCTGGGAAGAAACTTACAGCGGAATGGGAGGTAAGGAGCTAACTACTTCCGCCACGCTTGACAAAACTTTGCATATCGACTACTGGTCAAAAAACAGTGTATCGGACAAATATCTTCGTGATGCCCTGAACCTGAAATAGATACTTTTTCAACCCTTCTAATTATTCTTACGTTTCGTTTATTTTAGAAGATACGAACGAATAATTGTTACACTATGCTAAAAAACCAATCTGAGCTATTTTCTCTCCCAAAAGATCATATTTACCTGAACTGTGCATATATGTCACCTCTATTGAAGAGTGTGGAAGAAGCAGGCATCAAAGGTATCCGCGGAAAGAGCAACCCTACATCCATATCTCCATCTGATTTCTTTAAAGATACCGAATTACTCAGAAAAGAATTTGGAAAACTTATAGGTACAACCGAATATAACCGTATTGTAATTATCCCCTCTGTTTCTTACGGAACCTCCACTGTAGCCAAAAATGTGCAGTTAGAAAAGAATCAGAACATCATAGTGATGGGGGAACAGTTCCCAAGTAACTATTATCCATGGAAAAGTCTTACCGACAAAGCAGGGGCAGAATTACGAACCATACATGCTCCAAAACTAACAGAAGGAAGAGGCGAGGCATGGAATGAGAAAATAATAGCTTCCATTGATGAAAACACCAAACTTGTGGCCATGGCGCATGTACACTGGGCGGACGGCACTTTATATGACTTGAAAGCTATAAGGAAAAAAACCCGTGAAGTTGGTGCATTACTGATCATAGATGGCACTCAATCTGTGGGTGCACTTCCTTTTAACACTGGAGAAATTCAGCCCGATGCTTTGATCTGCGCTGGCTATAAATGGCTATTCGGACCTTACTCCATCGGCATGGCGTATTACGGAGAAGCCTTTGATAATGGCGATCCTCTTGAAGAAAACTGGATTAACCGCGCAAAGAGCGAAGATTTTGCAGGACTGGTAAATTATCAGGATGATTACCAACCCGGAGCTTTGAGGTACGAGGTTGGGGAACATAGCAATTTTATCCTGGTGCCCATGATGCTGCAAGCGCTGCGGCAGATCAATGACTGGGGCCCTGAAAATATTCAGAACTATTGCCATAACATCACCAGAGATGCACTTGCCCGGTTGAAAGGAACTGCGTATACCGTAGAGGATGATCAGTACAGGGCTCAGCACCTATTCGGCATCAGGGCTACAAAAGGGCTTGATACCAACAGGTTAAAGGAGCTTACGGCCCGTGACAATATTCATGTATCTGTTCGGGGAGACGCAGTAAGAGTGGCCCCGCATGTGTATAATAGCGAACAGGAAGTGAACCTCCTAATAGATAGAATATTGGAACTTTGATGTTATTGGGTTTCCCCGCTTTCCCTTTTTAACAGGCCTATACCGGAAGAAAAAAAGATGAGGCCCAAAATGGCGAGTGCCCAAGGACTGAGAGCAACGAGGTTGCTCCCAAAAATACCCAAAACACCTAATACCAAGCCAATGATTCCTGCTATTACAAGTATGATAGCCAATGTCTTGATCATGATATAATTCTTGTTGATGTGATTTTTAGCGATCAATTTTCGTTCCTTTACCGGAATATGGCGTGAAAAGCAATAAAATTGCCTTTATTTTGTAAAAGTTCGCGGTTTTAATAGCTAAATTAGGTATAGCTTTTACCATATGCGGGGTGTTTCTTCTACATAATTAACCTGATAATGAATAGATTGATATTGCTACTTGTTTTGGTCTGCTTTACATTGACATCCTATGCGCAGGAAAAGAAATACATGTTCGTTTTTCTGAACAGTAACCCAGACAAAGAAGTACTATCTGAACAAGCCGTTGACAGCTTACAAAAGAGGCACATGGCCAATATCCAGCGCCTTGCAGCCGAAGACAAGTTGACTGTTGCTGGGCCGTTTGAAGGAGGCGGAGGTATCTTCATATTGAATACCAACGATATTACGAAAGCCAGGGAGTGGATATATACTGACCCGGCTATAAAAGCGAACAGATACAAAATAGAGATTCTTCCATGGACTCCCCGGTCAGGTGGGGTTTGTAAGGTGAATGAAGATGTTAAAATGGTCTTTTATACCTTCATCAGGTATCAAACACATATTACTAAGTTTAACGTACAGCAAGCTCCTGAGTGGTTTCTCAAGCATGACCAATATCTTAACAACATAACTAAAACCGGCAATGTGATCTCTGAAGGTGTGTTTGACAATGATGACGGGAGTATTCTGATCATGAAAGGAGAGGTTGAGCCGGAGGTGATAATGTCTGATCCCGCAGTAAAAAATGGTATCCTTCAACCTGAAATCAAAACAATATGGGTAGGACAGGGCTCTTTTTGTGAAAGTTAGTCAGGTAAGCTTCTTTTATTTATAATCATGCTTTGAAATGAAAACAATCAAGTGGTCTTTGGTAATTGTCTTGTTAATATGTGCTGTGTACTTTCTGGGACCAAAGGTAGAGTCTCCTCAATTTAATAAAGAGTTGCCGGAAGTTGCCAATGACCTGCACAGTCTTGAAAAGCAAATACAAAAACATGAGGAGGAAACTCCGAACATAAAGCCGGACAATGAATCCCGCATAATCTGGGCGGACTCTGCCTATCAAAAAACACCTTACAGCATCGTATACCTCCACGGCTTTTCTGCAAGCCAGGGCGAAGGTGCGCCACTACATCTGGAGATCGCCAGGCGCTATGGCTGCAACTTGTATCTGCCCCGGCTCTACGGGCATGGTGTTGCCGATGAGGAACCAATGATTGACCTTACCGCCGAAAAGCTTATGAATTCCGCCAAGGAAGCCATAGCCATTGGCAAACAGCTTGGCGAGAAACTAATTATACTGGCTACCTCCACAGGTGGCACCTTTGCACTTTACCTTGCAGAGGATGACGCTGACATTGCCGGGCTACTGCTCTACTCACCAAACATAAAAATCTACGACCCTAACTCCTGGCTGTTGGACGAACCCTGGGGATTGCAACTAGCCAGGCTCGTAAAAGGCAGTAATTATAACCGTTGGGAGATTGACCCTGAAAGAGAGAAGTATTGGACCAATGGATACAGGTTAGAAGCCCTTACACATCTGGAAGAGCTTATTGAGGAGACAATGAATGAAGAAACTTTCGCTTCGGTAACTCAGCCAGTATTTTTAGGATATTATTATAAAAATGACAGCGCACAGGATCATACGGTATTAGTACCCGCAATGCTGGAGATGTATGACCAGCTCGGGACCCCTGAATCTCTAAAAAGAAAAGTAGCTTTTCCAAATGTCAATCATCACGTGATAGGATCATACCTTACCTCAGAAGATCTGGAGTCTGTCAGACAGGAAACTTTTAGATACATTGAGGAGGTGCTGAAGCTAAAGTCTGTAGATACTGTTGAATAGTGTGATATATTCCGCCCCACACCCCAACGACTTGTAGGAAAATTCTACAATTTTAAAATTAATGTCTTTATCTCTAATACTTTTAATTGGCTGTAAATCAGAATATTAAGTTTAGTATGCAGCTCTGGCACGGTTCTGAAAGAGTAGTTTATCAAACAATTTTAAATTTTAACCAACCAATTAAATAGTAAACAAATATGAAAACGTTAATTAGAACCATAGCTGCTTCAATGATCATCGCTGGAACTGCAGCATTCAGTACATCTGCCGTAGCACAAGTAGAACAGCAAGATAAAATGGAGCAAAAGCAGGATGAGAAAGTTGAGATCAGAATGACTGAAGTTCCATCTCCTGTTTCTGAGGCAATCTCTTCTGATTATGCTGACTGGAAAGCTTCTAAAGTATATAAGGTAACTGACCCAAAAACAAGAAAAACGGTTTATGAAGTACACTTCACAAGCCCTCAGGGAGTTACTGAAAAGAAAAAGTTCAGCGCTGAAGGCGATGAAATTGATGGATAATATCCTCTAAAGTAACACTTTTCGCAAGAAGAGGCCTCTTCAAAACCCCGGGATATCAAAATAAAACTTGTGGTTTTGATCAGGCCTCTTTCTTTATGATCTTACGAAGTTATTCTCTTTACTTCAGGTCGAGTAGCCAATCTGAATGCCCAAATCGTTTCCACTCAACTTTTGCCAGATCTACACTTTCATCATAAAGCGGCTGTTGTTCCCTGCCATTCAAACTTACTTTGCCCACCGCGTAGATAGCTACTTCCGGATAGCCTTTGGCAGCATAATCTTCCTTTAATATCTGTACAAACTGCCAGCACATGTCCGGTCGGCTTGCTATAGCTTTAGATTGCTTATAGGTCAGGTATTTATTCGGGTTTACTTTCCATTCCCGGCCGGTTTTTGGGTCTGCCACCTTAAAAAAAACATAACCAGATTTAACCCTGAGCATCATGTGCCAGGAAAGCCTGTGCCCCTCCTCTGTCCAGTGTACATTGCCAGGGTACAGCCAGTGGCGCAATGGCAGTAGGATTTGCATTACAAAATATATCCCCACTATATAAACCCACGCGATTCTTGGTTTATAGGTATTGAGATATTCAGGTATGGATTTTCTTTTGAAGAAAATTCTTCTGATAACTTCAGGTTCAAAGAAAAACACACCGAGGGCTATACCCATATATGGAAATACTCCAACCTGGAAAATAATTGAGTTGAACAGGTGAAAAAATATGGAGGCAATAAAGGCATATTTTCTGGTTCTCTTCCAAATCAGGCCCGGGGCGATTAAAAGGTCAAACATTATACCTCCGTATGCTATGGTGTGTTGAAACCAGTCTTTGGTCAGAAGTGGGCCTACGAGGAAGTAATCGCTTTTATAGTCAAACCAAATGCTAATGGGTTTGGCAGCTATCCAATCCGGGTACATCTTGGCCACCGAAGCATAGATATATACGATAGTAGTTTGAATCGCAAATAACCATAGACACCACTGGGGACAGGTAAGGCTTTTTTTCTCCGGATGCCGTTTGGCATCTATTGAGGCATAGCGGTGCGCCGGAACAAGGCACATCAACATACACATCAATACCAGAAGATAATAATGGTTGTTGTAGTTGGTCTTTTGCATGAAATATACGCCTGACCACATAATGGCATAGGTGCCAATGCCCAGCCGGTAGTAAAACCCAAACATGACCATTAAACCGGCTATACCCATAATGATATAGTAAATATACATTCCATAGCCAGACAGGGGCTGTAGCCATGAAAAGTCAATAAAGGGAAATGTATATTGCGGTTCGATAAAAGCCCTTCGGACCCAACCGGTAAGAATAGCTCCCCAGGCTTCTAAAAAGATCAATAGTCCAAACACTATTCTGAAAAGGATAAGCGGACTATTATCAACCGGACGAAATAACTTTTGCGTAAGCGTCATACCTTTCTTGCTTTGTTAACCTGAAAATCAAAAACATCTGGCCGTTGATAATGGCCGCTCACATCCAGTGTCATTTGTTCCTTAATGCGGTCGGAGAGATCTATTTCAGCCGCCACCAGGCCTTCTTTATCGTATAATGGAGGTGTTATATACTCTCCACGTGGGTCTATGATGCAGCTTCCTCCGTTAAGCACAAGTTTATCCGGGTCATTGGCTAGCTCCGTGGGCAGGGTTAGTTCCGGAGGAAATTCGAAAGCCTTCATTATCTGACCGGCAGCCAGCACAAAGCAACGGCCCTCAAAGGCATACTGTCTGCTCGCAATAAGGTGTTTGTCATGTACGGTAGGCCATGCTGCAATGTGAATATCTTCAGCCTCATCGTGCAATGCCTGACGTGTCAGAGGCATCCAGTGCTCCCAGCACACTAAAGCACCCACCTTCCCAACAGATGTCTCTGCTACCTGTAGCCCATGTCCGTCACCCGGGCCGTAGATCATTCGCTCAGTATATGTCGGCACAAGTTTTCTATGGTGATTGGCCAACCTGCCTTTTTCATCAAAGGTCAGCAGCGTGTTGTAAACTGTACCACTGGCCCTGCCCTTTCTAATTATCTCATTGACTCCAATTACAATGGCCATTCCATGCTTTTGAGCCAGAGCAGCGATTTGTCCGGTTTCTTTACCGGGTACTTCGATGCTGCTTTGCCTTAGCTTAAGGTAAGCTTCTTTGGTAGCTGCATTGTTCCATTTGGCTATTTCAGGGCAATGGTCAAGCCAGACCGGATAGCCTGACAGCCATGTTTCTCCAAATACAAGCAGTTTAATTTTTTCCGCCGAGGCCTGATCCACGATCTGCTCCAGGCGCTTCAGGCTCTTCTCAAGATCAAGGTGGTGAGCGGCATATTGTGCGATGCCTACTTTTTGCAAGGTCATATTTTCAACAATAGCAGTGTTGGTGTTGCTTAACCGGGTGAAGATAAAAAAAGCCATCCAGAAAGGGTATCCGGATGGCTGATTAAATAATTGTTATTCTTCATCAAAATTTAATGCCCAGGTCCAGGGCAAGGTAATCATTCTTCAATGTGATGTCATCATCCAGCCTTACATGGTCACCTACAGTGTTCAGCAAGCCCCTACTGTAAGAAAAGCCACCAAATACAATGGTATTCACCCCTACTTTGTATTCAAGGCCAACGCCAATCAGTAATGACGAATCAAAAAGCTTAAAGTCCTCTACATAATAGTACCGGTCCTTTTTTGGATCATCTTTTACATTTACCTCCATAGTAGCACCCATCTGGAAATATATTCTCTTATCCAGGGCCACTTCATTGGTAAAAAGCTTCAGTGTAACAGGTATTTGAATGTATTGCAGCGAATACTCCTCAACCTCTGTACCCAATGGCTGCTTTGCTTTTAGGCCTGCTCTTTTGGAGACCAACAACAATCCCGTACTTACAAAATAATTCTCGGTAAGCTGAAAATCGGCTATAGGACCCGCCACAAAGCGTAGGCCAGCCCCATCGGTACTCAATGAAACTGTATCTGATTTGGAATCTATTCTGTTTGTTGAAATAGTTGGGCTAAATTTGAAGCCAAGCTTAAACTGGGAAAAGCCAGTGGAAGCAACAAACATGAATATGATCAGTAACAGAAATTTTCTCATCAATGTATAATTTTTAGTTATTTAGCATGTTCAATAGTTGAAATCATTAACGACAAATTAAGCGAATAGTTTGATCATGAAAAAAAGCCTTTGTCTATTATTAATACCTGCATTTTTCATCCTATACCTGTCATCGTGTGGTAATAACAGTAACGAATGCGTCTACCAACCTGATATAAGTGACATAAAAATAAACATAGAAATAGAGCGGCTGGAAGGTGATCTTCTAAGTGTGGAAAGCAAAACAGAGCTCAGGGTTTTTTTAAAGGATAATCCGGTTGTAACGGAGATTTTTCTTAAAAGAAACCAGTACCCGGATGACTCAATAATGATGGAAGCGCTATTTAAAAGATTTAAAAATCCGCATATAGATACTTTGAAAAGCGAAATAGACAGGGTATTTGGTGATTTAAGTGCCCTGAAGGCGGATATCACAACGGCATTCACCAACTTAAAATATTACTACCCTGATTTTGAGGCTCCTAAAATACAAACCGTTGCCACAGGGCTGGATCACGATCTTTTTGTTTCGGATTCACTGATCATTATTGGCCTTGATTATTACCTTGGCGACAGTGCAAAATACAGACCACTGGGCCTCTACAGCTATATGCTGGAAAGGTACAGGCCTCAATATATTACCCCATCCATCATGCTACTCTATGGGATATCACCGATGTTCAACAAAACGGATGTTTCTGACAAAACCATACTTGCAGATATGATAGGCTATGGCAAGTCTTTCTATTTTGCGAAACACATGATGCCATGCACGCCAGACAGTGTGCTGATTTGGTATTCCAATGAAGAAATTGAAGGAGCAAAGGAAAATCAGGACATTATCTGGGCGCATTTTCTTGAAAATCAGCTGCTTTACGAAACCAATCACATGGTCAAAAAGAAATATATAGACGAGCGACCCAAAACCTTTGAAATTGGGGAGAAGGCTCCGGGGCGGATCGCAACCTGGCTAGGGTGGCAGATCGTTAGACAGTATATGGAAGAAAATGAAGGCATAACGATGCAGGGACTAATGCAGGAGCCTAACGCCAGAAAAATCTTTGACGATTCCGGCTACCGGCCTGAGCGGAGATAAAGTTTTACATTTCTTTGAAGGGATCCTGACCTTTATTAAGTTCGGCAGCGCTCATGGCCAGATCAACGTCTGATATTTCCACATTTACCACACCATGGTGAAATGAGGAAATACGGGCTCCGGTCGGATAAGTTTGCCAACCGTCCCAGCTAAACCTCATACCTCCGAGTGGTATTATTTTTACCCAAAGCTTCCATGCTACAGGCAGCCCCTCCTCGTTGAGAAACCACAAGTAGCTGTCTCCGGGTGTAACTCCTCCGGAAGTATATTGTACAAGCAATGCATCGCCATGCTCTGTTTTTACAATACTCCTTTTAGTGCCGGGGTCTTTAACTTTGAAAGGAGCAGCCAGCCAGAACGAGTCATTGGCAAAGTACTCCCATGCCGTTTGCAATGCATTTTTCGCCTCTTTTCCGGACAACAGCGTTTCCTTCTCATACGCTTTTCCCGATTGATCTGTGGTATTTAACAATACCCGCATATTGTCCCATTTCACCTCAACAAGGTTCCTGCTTTTATCCCATATAAAATCATGGCCTCTATAAAACGACCATTTGACAGCTACTGTACTATCCCAGGCATCATAGTTAACTGCTGCCAGCATTTTATCAGCCAATTGCTCAGCCACAGGGCCTTCATTGCCTTCTGGCAGTGGCTCATCATACCATTTGTAGAGTATAAAGCCCACAATGGCAAGAACGGATAACAGAATAATTGATTTTTTAAGCATACAATTGAAGTTGCCTTACAAGATGGCAATTATTTAGATAAATTAGAAAATCTCCTTTCCGGATTATTAAGCCCCTCTTCAATAACAAAGACTTCGGGGAAGAAAGAAAGATCATGCAAAAAAAGTTTTCCGGAGACAGAAATGGGCTGCCGGCAGGCGACCGGCAGCTAATAATTTTTCTTAGATCCTTGCCTGATAGGTATAAAGTTGATGGTATCTGCCCTCTTTGGCGATCAACTCATCGTGCTTACCTTGTTCTACTATCTCACCTTTTTCAATAACAAGTATTTGGTCCGCCTGTCTGATGGTGCTCAGTCGGTGGGCAATCACAAAGGTGGTGCGGCCCTGCATCAGGTCTTTTAAACTTTCCTGTATGTAAGCCTCACTTTCCATATCAAGGTTTGATGTTGCTTCGTCAAGTATCAGTACCCTTGGGTCTGCCAATATAGCCCGTGCAATGGCAATGCGCTGTTGCTGGCCGCCGGAGAGCTTTACACCCCGTTCACCAATAAGGGTATCCAATCCATGCTCAAATCTATCCGTAAACTCATCAACGTGAGCGGCCTTTACGGCATTTAACAATTGATCTTCGGTTGCATTCGGACGGGGAAAAAGGATATTATCACGAATCGAGCCTTCAAATAAAAAATCGTTTTGCAAAACCACTCCCAACTGGCTTCTAAAACTCTCCAGTTTAACCTTACTTAAATCAACACCATCTACAGTAACCATACCTCCCAAAGGTGTAAGAAAGGATGCAGCCAATCCGGCAATAGTGGTTTTACCAGAGCCTGATGTACCTACAAGGGCAGTCACTGAACCAGACGGGGCTTTAAAATTTATATTGCTGATCACCTCCTTGCCCTCTTCATAAGCAAAGGACACGTTGTTAAAAACAATCTCTCCCTTTATGTGGTCAACCCGCTCGGTGCGAGAAACTTCATCATCTTCAAGTGGAGTGTTCAGGATCTCTTCAGTTCGATCAAGCCCGGCAAAAGCTTCGGTGAGCTGGCTTCCTATATTGCTCATCTGCACAATAGGGGCGATCATAAAACCGAGATATAATGTAAAGGCCAGAAAATCTCCAAAAGAAAGATCATTATTCATGATCATGTATCCGCCAATACCCATAATACCGGTGGAAGCGAGACCCAGTAAAAATGTGGCCGAGCTGGTCACAAGACTGGTAGAGGTAAGACTTTTTTTAACATTCAGAAAAAGTTTGTTAACTCCGGCTTCAAAGGTTTTTATCTCCTGCTCCTCAGCATTAAACCCTTTGATTACGCGAACACCTCCAAGCGTTTCAGTTAATCGACCTGTTACTTCCGCGTTGATTACTCCCCGCTCTCTGAAGATCGGCCTGATGTAGCCAAAAGCTTTCAAGGAAATAACCCCGAAGATAGCTACGGGTACCAGTACGTACAACGTCATCATGGGGCTGATACTAATTAGCAAAACCAGGCATATAGCAGAAGTAAGGATTCCACCAAACAGCTGGGCAAGACCTGTCCCCACAATATTCCTTACGCCCTCTACATCGGTCATTATACGAGATACCAACTCTCCGGTCTTGGTATTGTCAAAAAATCGAATAGGCAGTTTAATAATATGCCGCTGAACCTTGGCCCTGAGCTTTGCAATCAGATTTTGTGCCTCTACACTCAATATTTGGGTCAATGCAAAGGAGGTAACAGCCTGTATGAGTACCGCTCCCGCAACAGCCAAAAGGAGCATTTTCAGCATTTGCATATCATTATTGGGAATAACCTCATCCATAAGGTATTTACTGGCCCCAGGCAAAATAAGCCCTGCCAGCCTGCTGATTACAATCAGGACCAGGCCGATAAGTACATGCTTTCTTCGTGGCCACACGATAGTTTTAAAAACGTGGGCTATGGTAACTTTCGATTTGCTCATGAATATGATTGGGTAGTTAGTTTGACTTTTCTACTAACGTAATTAGAGGAATTTGTTTGCCTATTTACTCAGGATATTTTAAGCCGGAAGAACTCCAACCCGCAGAGTGCACTGATCTTGTAATTTGCCTTAATCATTTCCGCCCTTATTGGAATTATCATTACTATTTCATTATTTATATGCATGAAAAAAGTCTATTGCTTTATGCAAACAATACCTTTTCATATAACTTACTAAACCTTAAGCTGTTATACATGTTCCTTCAAAAATTTGCCAAACAATTTGGATGGGGACTTCTTGTCATCGCCTTACTATTGGCCCTTTCTCTTATTGTGATTATCATACTCTTTCATAGTGGGACCTTTGAGCTACAAGATACTCAACAGGAGGCGCTCTATCTCCGCTATGCCAATGCAACTTTTGGCATTTCAACATTACTATTATTGACCCTTCTGATCGGTTCATTCATACGCCTCGTGATACATTTTGTATTTATTTCCGGGAAACACTGGTTTTCCAGGGTTTTTGCCGTGGGCTTTATTACGTTAATCTATTTTAAGGGAATATATGCCCTGTTTGTGGTTCCCGCTAATAGCATTATTGATGTCTCCCGTTACTTTTTCGAAAACGGCTTTGCTCAACAGCAACAGTATTATAACCAAAGTACCACTTTTTTTAATCCTGATGATCAATATTCCACTGGCTATAACCACGGGTATGAAGATGGTTATAAAGATGGTTCAGCTAAAACTGAGCAGCACTCTGCCCAGATATCCAACGCAGTTACTGATGTGGTAAAGAAAACAAACCAATCGTTTTTTAGTACGCTGTTGTCGCTGTCGCGCGAATGGAGTCAGCGGTTCATGACCGGAGTTGAACGCTTTTTCAGAATGGTATTTAATGCGGATAATATTCGATCCATGCTAATCGGTTTGCTGTTAATGGCAGCTTTTGGTTTTTTAAGCGACAAATACCTGGTGGCTGACAGTGGTGAGGCACTAAAGCAAATGATTTATAAAGAGCGTCTCAATATTATTTTTGCCGGTATATTTATTCTTGGTTCATTTTTAAGTATTTCGGCCATCATTGCTATACCTGAATTGCAGAAAGGAACATCTACTGATGGTATAAGCGAAGATGACTTTAAAAGAGAAATTGAAGAAATATATAAAGTAAATAACTCACTGGGCCAGGACGTTGACTTTAAAGCCAACACCAGTCCCTTTAATGAGATGCAACAAAGACTGTCCAGAGTTGAAGCTAATTTATCATTTGTGCGCTCATATTCAGATAACAAAGATGACTTCATTATCCCAAGGCAAGATGTGCTCAATTATTTAAAAAATTTACAGCACGATATCAAAGAGGTAACGAAAGCCTATGGAAGGGAAACAGGGGAAATGAATGATGTAAAAGAGAGCTTTGATGCCGAAATTGAGCAGAAAAAGAACACTTACGTTCAGCAGTATGCTTATAATATGTACTTGAGGGCCGTTGGCAATGAGCGCGGAGAGCTGTTTGTAAGGCTGTTAAGTCTATACGAATACTTTATTTCAGCCTATAAGCAGTCTTTCCAACGAAATGTTCAAATATTCCGCACTCTAGACAAGAAGAACCAGGCCCAACTGGCCTCCATGAATTTGTTTATTGACAACCTCGAAAATTCCATGGCTGATTCCCTCATCCTTTCTTCCGAATACCGGGCAGCGCCATTTTCCGGTTTTGAGTCAGTAGATATCAACTGGAAATTCGAAGATTATTTTGGAGGGGTCACTTTAGATGATGAATCCGGCTCCGGAAGCCTTTTCCATTGGCTGGCACAATGGCTGGTAGATGCGCGCTCTGATGAAATGGTGTTAATTGCAGGTATGCTTGGGTTTGGACTCCTTGGTGCCGGGATAGCATCGCTCATAAGAAACAGGGAAGTAACAGATCAGGGCATGTTCAAAAAGAATATTACGGGTGTTATTATCGGAGGTGTATCGGCCTCACTGGTGATTTTTCTAAGTGCTAAGGGAGGCCTTGCCATTCTTAGCTCGCAGGATATTCAGCTTAATCCCTACACGCTGCTTTTTCTTTGTCTGGTAGGCTCTGTTTTCAGCGAAGTAATATGGGAAAAGGCTTATAATTATATTAAAAGTGACAGTAACACGAGCGAGACAACTCCTGCCATTAACAAAAGCAGTACAGGGAATAGTGATAGCACTGATATGAATAAAAATCCTCCGACAGAAGATGTATAAAAACTACCATCTCTTCCTTATAAAATTTGAAAGAGATGGTAATCATATCATTAAAGGTTTTACAGATGCTTCACTGCCATATATATCAGGAGAACTACAACCCCTATACCTATGAACAGAAGTGCGTCTCCATTTAGTATTTTGTTAAACTTTTTCATTGGTTCCGGATCGGTATGAATCGTGTTGGTTTATTATTTCGATCAAAAGCTCACATCATCTGCGCTAGGTCCGTAACTCCCCGGAATAGGGAGGTCCAACAATCTCAGGTATACACCCAATTGCGCCCTGTGGTGTACTATCTGGCAGTACACCATTCTTAAAACCTCCGCCTTGGTTTCTGTGGAGTATACCTGGTTTCCTTCCCGTAAGGTCCAGTTTTCGGTAAGCTGTTGTTCTTGTGCCTGCTCCAGATGATTTTTACCCTCATTTAGTTTTTGCTCAAAGAAAGTCATAAGTTCTGCCGTGTTATTAACAGGAGGTGCTATGTACGGCACTTCTGCCAAATCCAGTTCATCCGTAGTAAGTGTGGTGGTAATCCACCCCGGAAGCTCGGCAATATGGGCCACCAGCTTTTGCATAGTCATGCTTTTAGGATGGGGCTGCCATTGAAATTTCTCATCAGGCACTCTTTCAAACATTTTTCGGGTGGTTTGGGCTTCTTTCTCCAACTCTGATAAAAGCATCTTAATCGTTGTCATGGGTTTTTCTATTTTGTTTTACACAAAGAAAAACCCGTGAGGTGACAGCCCTATGTCAGTAATAATTTTGACAGGAAATATTTTTTAAAATTGTTGACCTTTGTGCCGTAGGTCAGGTATAACATCAAGGCCAGATTTCTGAATATGTAGAGGCAGGAATTTAAATAGAGATAACAGGTCTATTCAGGAATTTATTTACCGTATTTCTGTTATCTTGTAATAGCTCATGGAAAATTCAAAATCAAGAAAATATATATTCGTTTGCACTGCCAAAGACTGCAAAAAGAACGGAAGCAAGAAACTTGAAAAGCAACTAACAGGGAAGATTAAGGACAGCAGCTTGAAGTCATCTGTGGAAGTAATAAAAACAAAGTGTATGGGCCATTGCAAGAAAGGCCCAAACGTGATTGCCAATAACTGCCTTTATCATAAGGTAAAAGAAAACGACCTTGACGGGCTACTTGCCAATAGCAGGTTAACCGACGCTTTCAGCGGTACATGAAGATATTATATTTCTCCTCCTCCGGATTCGAGCCCTGTCTCTGTTCCATTGTTTTCTAACTTGGCAATTTCCTGATCGATGGTCCATAAACCGATACCTTCTTCACCAATGATGTCAAACAGTTCTACAGCACGGCGAGCCAGGGTTTCTTCTTCACGCTGCTCCGTCACGAACCACTGAAGGAAATTAAAGGTTGTAAAATCTTTGGAGTTAAAGCAGTGCTCAACCAGCTCGTTAATGGATTTGGTTACTGCTATTTCATGAGCCAATATATCTTCAAAAACCTCCCTCAGCGAACCAAACTCATGTTTAATATTGGTAATTTCAGGCTGCATTGCATGTCCTCCGGCATTGTTGATATAGGCAAATAGCTTCAGCATGTGCTGCCTTTCTTCCTCGGAATGGTTGTATAAAAACTGTGCCGACTTGATGTATCCGCGTGTGTCACACCAAGATGCCATAGACAAATAGCTGGCCGAAGAAAGACCCTCCATCAAAATCTGCTTGTTCAGCTTTTTCTCGGTTTCTTCACTTAACGACCTCTTTGAAGTAATAAATTGTTTAGCCATAGTTCAATTATGTTTCTTTACTAAATATAGTTATAAATCTATAGTTAATAATACTGTAAATCCTCATGTTTGTTTGCTTAGAGGTTAATTTATAATCATTTCAATTAGCGGCTATGTACCAACTGCGTATTAACTTTTCAGGCTTTTGTAGTTGATCGTGACTTTTGGTGTGTTTAAAGAAAAAAATTGTCAAAATTCTACCAATCAACCATAAATTTGACTTCGTTTTATCAACCTTAATATGAAAAAGATAATCATACGCTTCAGCTATATGTTGCTGATCTCCATAACTTTACTTTCCTGCGATGAAGATGTTGAAAGCCCACCGCTGGCGGTAGAAAGTCAAATAATAGATTTGGTTAACGAACACCGAAAAACCATTGGAAAGCCTGAACTTGAAATGCTCAGTTACATCTCATATGAGTGTCGTGTACACAGCAAAAACATGGCGCAGGGGGCAGTTTCTTTTGGACATGATGGCTTTGGGGAGCGGGTAGAACGAATTAAGAGCAATACTGGTGGTGGCGGAGCAAGTGGTGAAAATGTGGCTTATGGCTATAATTCAGCCAAGCAGGTGATGGAAGGCTGGCTCAACAGCTCCGGCCATAGGGCAAATATTGAAGGTAACTTCTCACACATAGGTATTGGGGCATACCAGCATAACAATGGCCCGGTCTACTACACGCAAATTTTTATAAAGAAGTAATATAGCATGCATCTAATTAAACAAGCCGGCTTAATGGGAGTGATATGCCTATGCCTTTTTGTTCAGCAAGTAACAGCACAAAATGCAGAAATAGGCACCGGTTTAGGCTTTGGTACGCAGATCAAAGCTGTATCGTATAACTTCCGAGCTTTTTATGCACTTAAAAATGGTATAAAAATCGGCCCGGAAATCCACTTCTCGTTCAAAAACAATGGATCAGATGAGTTTATGGATTACGCCCTTAGCCGAAAGGAGTACAGCATTCAGGCCAAATATGAGTTAAAAGCACTTGATCTGGTTGACCATACCACATTTTATCCCATTATTGGCCTAAGCCTGATCAACCTGAAATTTAGTGGAGAGTCAAATTTTTCTGACAGTCCTCTTTTTGAAGTGGATGATGAACGCGACTTGTTTATAGGGGCATATGGTGGATTAGGCGGTGTATATGAACTCTCAAAGAAACTAATGCTCTTTGGGGAGATCCGCTATCATATCAGCAAAGAGCCGCAAACTCTTATTGCTGTGGGAATTGTTTATCCGCTAAACCTCCCTTTCTAGGGAAAGGCTTCTGTTTTCCCAAATTACATTAAAATCAAGGCCGGGAACGCCTCCACTCTGACTGTTGGCATCTAATGGAGAGTGAAGGGCATTCCGGCGGTGTATTCTCAAATATCTAATAGGATACTCAAGGTTTTGGAAATACACTCAAACGACGGCCCTGACTTATTTTTTAGTTATTATATGATCAGAAACCAGGGTTGATGCTGCCACAGCCATCCCAATAAGGCATAGTATGCCAGCCCTTGCATATGGCCTCCACCTTGGTGTCAAGGCAGCACGTTGTGTTGTTGGTAAGTGGTGGTAAAGTGCCTCCGCAGGCAATCACTCCAGTACAGCCTATTACCAGGGTTCCTCCGCCTTTAACTGTATGCTCTTCGCCATTCTCCATCGAAGTAACGAAGCTTTTTACTTTCAGATCGTTTAGGTTAAACTTCTTTTTCATGGTTCATTTACTTAATTGATCCTTACTCTTATTAGCTTTTCAGGTTCCGCTTATGAGTTAGTGAACACAAAATCAAAGAGGTTACTATCAGTGGTGAAATTTTTTTAATATCCGGCGAACTATTATTAGCTACAGGTGATTAAATTTGCATCGTTTTTTTAGACAGTTAATGTCGATCTATCGTAAAGTTCAGGCTATCGAACGGGTGTTCGCGAGCCTGGAGAGGGAGGTGGCTACCTTTCAGGATGCCACAGGAATGAAATGTCTGAGTGGGTGTGGTTTATGTTGTAAAAAACCTGATATAGCCGCAACTCCGTTAGAATTCCTTCCATTGGCCTACCAGTTGTACAAAGACGGTCAGGCTTATAAGTGGTTTGAAGAGTTACGCTCCGAACCGGAAGTATCTATTTGTAAAGCTTTCCGTCCGTTTGTGAGTGAAGGGGACAGGGGCTTTTGCGGGCAGTATAAAGACCGGGGACTCATCTGCAGGCTTTTTGGTTACTCTGCCATGCTTGATAAACAGGGAATCCCACAGCTTGTTACCTGCAAAACCATTAAAACAGAATTTCCCGACGCACATTCAGTTGCAGTAAAGCATATAGCCGAAAAGCAACCTGTGCCTGTTATGCGCAACTTTTATTTTCAGCTTCGTGCGATTGATGCGGACCTGGGCCAGACCTTAATGCCCATCAATAAAGCGATAGAAGAAGCTATAAAAGTGGTATTAAGCTATTATTCGTACAGGCAACGCAGGGGAGCATAGTGATTATTGTTCAATAGATTCGGCTGTAAAAGAAATAAGGTTTTCTCCTTCCGTATCGAACATTATTCTTATTGGATTACAGCACACTTCGCAATCTTCAATATAATCCTGATGAGGAACAGAGATATCGAGTAGCATCGAAATCTGTTCCCCACAATAGGGACATGTAAAATAATACTCCAAAGTAAGCATCTTAAAGGGTAACAACTCCCATACCCATAAAGTTGTAGGTACCATTCCATATCAGGCAACATCGCTGAGCGTCTCAGATGGGGTGGCAAAGTAGCTGTTGTAAATATAATTTTTTCATTAGCTTAGTTGCTTCAACTTTAAAACACCCTATAAAAATGCGAGCGCTATTCTTCCTGGTTTTCCTTGTAATTTCTGGTAGCTTCTCTATCGCCCAGACCCACAACGTTTATGAGATCTCTTTTGATAATGCCGTTCATCACGAAGCTACCATAAAAGCCAAGTTTAGCGGATTGGAAAATAAAGTGCTTGAGCTGCGAATGAGTCGTACCTCTCCGGGAAGGTATGCTCTCCATGAGTTTGCCAAAAACGTGTATAACGTAAAAGCCACTGACAGCAAAGGAAAAAGCCTGCTCGTAACCAGGCCAAACCCGTATCAGTGGAATGTTTCCGGGCATGATGGCACTGTTGTAGTCACTTACACCCTTTACGGAAACAGGGGAGATGGTACTTATACACAAATAGATGAAACCCATGCCCACCTCAATATTCCGGCTACTTTTATGTATGCACCACGCCTGGCGCTAAGACCCATAAAAGTAACGTTCAAAGTACGCGAAGACCTGAACTGGAAAGTGGCAACGCAACTTAAGCATCTTGAAAAAAATACTTACTATGCTCCTGATTTGCATTATTTCATGGATAGCCCTACAGAAATAAGCAATTACTCCCTACGCGAATTTACAGAAACATCAAACGGCAAAACGTATACCATTCGTTTTGTTTTACATCATAAAGGGAGTGATGCGGACCTTGATACTTATGTGGCCAAGGTAAAAAAGATTGTGGAGCAGGAAAAAGCTGTATTTGGGGAGCTTCCTGATTTTGATTTTGGCACCTATACTTTTCTGGCGTGCTATCTTGCCAATGTTTCCGGTGACGGCATGGAGCATAGAAACTCAACCATTTTAACTGATGTGGAAGGACTGGCAGAAGGAGGAATGGAAAACAACATCGGTACAGTATCGCATGAGTATTTTCATGCCTGGAATGTGGAGCGGATAAGGCCTCTGCCTCTTGAACCTTTCGATTATACAGCAGCCAATATGTCTGGCGAGCTTTGGTTTGCAGAAGGTTTTACCAGCTACTACACCAACCTGATCCTATGCAGGGCCGGCATCATTACTCCCGAGGCTTATGTGGAGGGCTTGTCCGGCACACTGAATTATGTCTGGAATTCTCCCGCTCTAAAATATTTTAATCCTATTGAAATGAGCTATCAGGCGCCGTTTGTAGATGCTGCCCGCTCAGTTGATCCTGTTAACTGGACAAACACCTTTGTTTCCTATTATTCGTATGGCAGTGTACTTGGCCTGGCACTCGACCTCTCTTTGAGAAACTATAAAAAGGATTTAACGCTCGATGGTTATATGCAATTGGTCTGGAAGAAGTATGGAAAGACCGAAATACCCTATACGGTAAAAGACCTTGAAAATACACTGGCCGAATATGCCGGAGAAGACTTTGCCACGAACTTTTTCACTAAGTACATTTATCAAAGCAATATGCCTGAATACCAGTCACTTTTGAGTACTGTAGGCGTGAACTTTGAAAAAGCCAAACCAGGTTCGTCTTATCTTGGGGCTTATGTAAGATTGGAGGAAGGAAAAACCATTGTAGTAAGCAACCCACATCAGGGAAGCCCACTATATAAAGCCGGTATTGAAAACGGTGACCGAATAGTATCGATTGGCGACTACATCATGTCGGATACTACTAATATTTCGGATGTACTTGTGGAACTTGGGGTAAATAACACTGTAACCGTAGTTTACGAAAGAAATGATGAGAAGAAGGAGACAATTATGGAGATGGAGAGCGACCCCGCTTATAAAACAACCCTTCTGGAGTTACAGGACAAGAAGCTTAGCAAAGCGCAGAAAGAAAGCAGAGAGCGCTGGCTTGGAAAAAAATAAAGGTCAAGCCAAATTTTTAGTTTTTCAGGTTTTACCGTTAAATACTGTTAATCAGTAATTTCAATAACTATTTTAAAACAATTAGAAATTACGCACGTTTTTATACCAACAATCACTACAATTGGATGATCAGGTATTCAGGGAACTGGATACCTGATTTTCATTTTAGGATCAATCTGAAAAACCTGTAGAACTATTTGGGGTCAAGTGTAAAACCTGTGGAGTGAGTGAATCCGGAAAAGTAAGCCCATCAAGGTAACGTTACCAAGTGAAACAAGATAAAACTGCGCTTACTGCTATTTTATCCTATTTTGCCAACTGCTTTTGCCTATTGCTATTCACTACTGTTCGTCAAACATAGAGGTAAAATGTTGGAGTCTCCCCAGAAATTCTGCTTGATCCACATCTTGTTACTGGTTTGCCAACGGCTTTTGCTGATTGCTGCTAACCGCTGTCCGTCAGACTCTAACGCGAAAAGTTAATGTCTTCCCAAAGATTCGGACTTGTCCCTATCTTATGGCTTCATAAATGAGTCTCATACCGTCCAGGGTAAGGTTAGGCTCCACAGCATCGAACTGATCATGCAAAGGCTCCAATACTTTTGATAAGCCCCCTGTAGCCACAACTTTTAGCTCTGTGGATAACTCCTTCTCTATACGCTCAATCATTTTCTCAACCAAGCCTACATAGCCCCAAAGTATGCCCGATTGTATTGCTGTTGTAGTGTCTGTACCAATTACGGAATCCGGTAATTTCAGCGGGATCTCCTGTAGTTTAACGGCATTGCCAGCCAGGGCTTTCATGGCCGTTTTCAGGCCGGGAGCAATGTTAACTCCCTTTATTTTTTTATTAGCAATAATGATAAAGGTCAGGGCCGTACCAAAATCCACTACCATGCAGTCACCATTGAACTTGTGGTAAGCCGCTGTAGCATCTGCAACCAGGTCAGTTCCTATTTGTTCTGGCCGAAGGATCTCCAGCGGCAGATGTGGATAACTTTGTGGGCCAATGATGTAAGGAGTGACACCAAACTTTTGCTGCAACTGCTTGGTAAGTATTGGGGTGAAGAACGGCACCACGCTGCTGATAACAATGTCCTTTATCTCTCCGGGTTCTTTTACGTGCTTGTTTAAGGAATGATAGAGTTTGCCCTGGGCCTCATCCTTAGTATCAATTCTCCATACTTCTTGCCATTGCCCTTCACTATAAAGGCCAAAAACAACATTGGTGTTTCCTATATCTGCTGCTAATAACATATCAACTATTAATATCGTGGATCAAACGGGCATATCCAAGAGAATTCTCTTCGTCAAAGAATATTGGGCTGGTTTTACTTTCAAAAATTTCCCTGGTAGTCTTCTCTAGGTTCATTTCAGCAGACGGCCCGAATGCCTCAAAAGCTAGTGACCAGTAGGTTTTATCTATAATCTCTATTTTTGACAGTTCCACCTCACAGCCCTCCTCTATTCGCTCGTCCATTTCGATACGATCGGGAAAGCCACCGCCCAGCGTGTACCTCAACATCAGTCTTTCCTTCTTAGCCGGGATCCAGACATCAGGCCTGGCCACCAAGGCACTCCATTCTTCATTACTCACTACCGGAAAACTCCATTTCTCATATTGAGACACCTTACCTACGGCATTGGCGTAATATTGAACACCCATCTCAGCTACCAGACATTTGATCTGGATTTGTCCTTCCCGGAGTTTGATCCCCATGCGGGCATTGTCGGTATTTTTCAAATAGTAATCCGTTCTGAGAGGCTGCCTTAGAGGCTCAAAAAGGTTAAACCAATCAGACACTGCTTCGGGAAGGGATTCATTAAAAAACCAACGCACTTCGGTAGATGAAAACATGAAATATTAACAGTTAAATGTTTATGTAGTTTAAGGAAATAGGGACTCTAGTTACGATTTAATGTCCTTTCTGTAAAGTTCCTCTATCTTTTTGAGATCTTCGTCGGGAAGATCAGGATTTTGCAGCAGGCGAAAAGCATCTGCAGGGGTTCTGATGTTATACTTTTCGATTACACTCTCCCGCTTATCCTTTTTTCGCTTCGCCCTGATCATAAAAAACATCACTACCTGAAAGATCAGGACCAATAATACAAACAGCAGCAACCAGTTCACATCAAATTTTTTTAAAAGTTTAAAATTATATGACAATTTTGACTTATGCGAGATAAGATCAAAGCTTACGAAGAGCAGGCCAAAGCTATAGAGCCTGATGCCCGTCAGCGCCGTACGCTGCGTGATGCCATAGTCAATTATACAGAGCAATTTCTGGAAAATATTCATGATCTGGAAAAAATTCCTGCTTTCCGGGTAAATGATACAGGAATAGACCTGACAAAGCAACCCATAGCAGATGAACCTATCGATCTGGAAAAAGCCATAGGCCTTGTAGCCAAAAATGTGGATAACGAAGGTTTAAATCCTGCATCAGGCGGACACTTTGGGTATATCCCTGGTGGTGGAATCTACAGCTCCTCTTTAGGAGACTATTGGGCAGATATTACGAACCGATATGCCGGGGTATTCTTTGCCAACTCTGGCGCAGTACGGATGGAAAACCACCTGATTAACTGGATGAAGGAGTTTATAGGTTATCCACAATCTGCACTGGGTAACTTAGCCTCAGGAGGCAGCATTGCTAACTTGACGGCTATAGTGGCAGCCAGGGATGCAGCCGGTATCCGTGCAGAGAATATCTCCAGACAGGTTATTTATTTGTCAAAACAGGCTCACCATTGCATCAATAAGGCAATAAACATAGCCGGACTAAGGGAGTGCCAGGTACGGCATATTGCCCTTGATGACGGATTCCGTATGGACATGGAGGCCCTGAAAAAAGCTATAGAAGCTGACCTTAAAGAAGGCTTAAACCCTTGGCTGCTGGTTGGCTCAGCAGGAACAACTGATACCGGCGCAGTCGACCCGCTCGATAGCATGGCAGACATAGCACTGCGGCACGGGCTCTGGTTACATGTGGATGCAGCTTATGGCGGATTCTTCATGCTGACTGAGTATGGTAAGAAGCAATTTCGCGGAATAGAAAAGTCCGATTCTGTGGTAATGGATCCTCACAAAGGCCTTTTTCTTCCCTATGGCATAGGTGTAGTGATCGTGAGGCATGGAAGTACGCTTAGAAACAGCTTTGCCTATGAAGCCAGTTATATGCAGGATACCGTCAATTTAGCCGATGAAGTGTCTCCGGCAGATGTATCACCTGAGCTTACGAAGCCCTTCCGAGGACTGCGCATGTGGCTGCCACTAATGATCCATGGGTTAAAGCCTTTCCGTGCGGCGCTTGATGAGAAGCTAATGCTAACGCGATACCTCTATCTGCAGCTACGGAAAATACCCCGGATAGCCTTGGGACCGGAGCCTGAGCTAACAGTGATCACTTTCCGGTTTGTACCGGATGATGGAGATGCCTGCCAATTTAATCGGGAAGTAGCAAGGAAAATTCATGAAGATGGCCGTGTTTTTCTATCAACAACTACCATTGATGGTATCTATACGCTAAGATTTGCAATTCTGGCTTTCAGAGCTCACCTTGAAAGTATTGATCTGGCTTTATCTATTTTGAAAGAAAAGTATGAGGAAGTTGCTGGTCAAGCCGAATTTTCGGGTAGACATTAACTTTTATCCTATGTGTTCGACAGATAATTAGTAGCAGCAGTTGGCAAAAGCAGTTGCAAACCAATAAAAAGTAACCATGGGCATGTTTACCGATTTTTAATGGTAAATTTCACATTGCCCGGCTGGGTGAAAAAAATATGAGGCTGACCGGTATTACACGGTACAGCCCCATTACCTAAACAAAACAAACTTATTGAGTAACCAGTGTTACTGTGCTATTGTTATCAGTGATTTCAAATTTGTAAAAAGAACCTTTAAGGTCTTTCATGTCGTAAATTCTCCTAAAGCCCTGAGGGTGACGTACTGTAGACTCATGGACGAGCCTGTCATTGTTGTCAAAAATTTTTACATCCACGGGTCCTGCATTGTTTAGCACAGCCAGCCTGTACTTCCTGTCATTATCCACACTTAGCACATTGGCTTTTAAAGCTGCTGCCGGTGTTTTTGTGTAGTTAATAGTCTCTGCTTCTACAGAACCATCAGGATGTACTACTTCAAAAGTATACGAACCCTCCGGTAACGAAGTAAAGTCGAACTGCTGGGCAAAGCCTTCTTTGTTCAATACTGTCTGGCTATGAACCTTCGAACCTTTGTCATTAAAAATATTGATTAAAACTGCGCCCTGATTTTCGTTAATGTAGACGAGCTTGTACTTAGCTTCTACATTGTTAACGATGGCGACTTTCTTTTTTGGAGCTAAATTTTCGTCACCGTTTACATTAGCGTATACGGTGCCCGCCAATAGCAGGGCTACCAGTGTTGTTAAAATTTTCATACTTATTTGTTGTTTTTGACCTACACATAAGACGCACTTTACAGGGGTAAAGGTTGCAAAGACTTTAAAATATTTTGATAAACGGATAAATAATGCCGCCGGACGGGTACTATGAAAAACTGAATTAACTTCATTTACAGGATTACCGCCCTGGTTGTGATGGTTTTGGATAACTTTACGAATGACTTACGCAGAAAATATACTTAAGTACTACAGCAATATTTCCATACCTCAGCAACTACCGGAAGGTGTAGAGGTACTTTACCCGTTTGATGACAGCGAAGTCAGCGCTATTCTCAATACTTTTTATAACAAGTACTTTGACGATAAACAAAAGCGCACTTTCCTGATCGGCATTAACCCCGGGCGCTTTGGCGGAGGCTCGACCGGAATACCATTTACTGACCCGATAAGGCTAAAAGAAGAACTGGACATTGAAAATAGTTTTGACCCCAAACCGGAATTATCCTCCAGGTTCATCTATCAAATGATCAATGCTATCGGCGGACCGGAGGTGTTCTACAAAAACTTCTATTTTACGTCTGTTTCGCCGCTTGGCTTTGTAAAGGATGGTAAGAACCTCAATTATTACGATATCCCTGCGCTACAGGAAGCGCTTGAAGGATACATAGTGGAAGAAATGAAAAAGCAGTTGGAATTTGGAGCAAAGGACATTGCATTTAGCCTGGGTATGGGCAAAAACATTGCATATCTTAAAAAGCTAAATGCCCGGCACAAACTATTTAAGGAGATAGTTCCTCTGCCTCACCCTCGATGGATCATGCAATACCGTCTGAAAAGACTGGATGAGTTTGTACAGGAGTACACCACAAAACTCACCCGAACAATTGATTAGAAAATCAAATTGTATCTGTTTTTTCGCTTAACGATCTCCATAAAAACAGTGTAGCATACGCCTGCCAGCCCGACCATTGCCTGGAAAGCAGTTGAAGCTGTACCATGGTAGGTTTTTCCTTCTGACCCCACAGGCTGCGGATTGCATTTTGTAATCCGGCATCTCCCATAGGAAAAGCATCCATAAATCTGAGGCATCGCATAGCCACGTAATTGGCCGTCCATGCACCTATGCCGTGCAGTGTGGATAGCTGCACCACAGCCTCACTAAGGCTAAGCTGTTGAAGTTCGCTTTTGCAAATTTTGTTTTCTGCAAAAACCTCTGCCAGCTTTAATATATAATCTGCCTTTTGCCTCGAAAACTGTATACTCAGAAGATCTTCTTTGGTGGCTGTGGACAACTCTTCCGGTGAGGGAAAATAAAAATACCGGTCCCCTTCAAAATCCTCATAACTACCAAATCGCTCAACCAAAGCCCTTTTAAGTTTGTAGGCAAACTTAAGGTTGATCTGCTGACCAATCACCGACCAGCAAAGTGCCTCAAAAAGGTCATTAATTCCTATCAGCCTGAGGCCAGTATATTTTGGCATTAGCTGGTTGAGCAACGGATCATTAGCAGCCAAGGCATAAAATCCGCTCAGGTCCCTTTCCAGATCAAACCAGGAGTTTACATAATCAACAATGGCAAGTTCTGGCATAGCGCCAGTGGTCAATTTGCTGATTTGCAGGGCATTTGGAACAGCTGAGATTTCGAGTAAAGCCTTTTGGCCATTAATGGAAACAGCTTTATATATCCTTTCGTTTTTAATGGTGTAAAGGCATTCATCAAAGCCCCTGTCCAGGTACCAAAGGCACTCCTTGTAGCTAAAATGTTCGGGGATGGGGATTTGTATGTGCATTGATTATTTCTTTACGAACAAAACTATGAAAAGGATACCGGTTAATTCCAGTGCTATTGTCTCTATTGGCTACGATGTATCAAAAGAACTGCTTGAAGTAGAATTTGTTGATCACGGTGGCATTTACCAATATTATGATGTAGTTAAAGCTGAGTATGAAGAACTGATGCGGGCCGGCTCCATAGGGGCGTACTTTAATCAATACATTAAATTTCAGCACGAGGAATATAAGGTGGACTGAAGTTATAAATTAATCTTTAGACCAAAGGACAATAAACGGCCACGATTTACCACACCTACATCAGAAAGGGTGGTTGGTGTTCTGTAAAGTTCATCCGTCAGGTTATTCACACTTCCGAAAAAAGTGAGGTCATCAAACTTAACGTGCAGCCTGGTATTGAGCACCACATACCCTGACTGGTCAGGCACCTCCCTGATATCCCCATGATATATTCCATTGATGTTTAGGTTTAACTTCCAGAATTTAAAATTAGTCCTGACAGAAATCATTCTCTCGGGCATGTATGTAACATGCACCCATAAGCTCGCTAAAGGTGCAAGTAAAAGTAAATTTTTCAGAAGGCCGGTAAGTAACGCCTACCTCCACGCCGGAGGTATTGATGTTTCCTGGCAAATTATAGAAAGTGGGTGCGAGCAGCGGGTTATTTTCCGCTCGTACAGGGGGTGCATCCGGGTCAAGAAAGATGAGGTTCTCGATAGTATTGTGGAAGTAGGTGGCTGTAGCTGAAAGTATGGTAAAGTTCTGCGTGTAGGCCACTTCCATGGTCTTTATCTCTTCTGCGTCGAGTGTTGTATTGCCATAGTCGACCGGGTTGTTCTGATCATAAAGCTCAAGATAGTTTGGAGCCCTGAAAGCCTGGCCGTACATCAGCTTCAATATTCCCTTCCAGGGTGTATTGTAAATGATCGCTCCCCGAGGATTAAGGCTTGTACCAAAGTCGCTGTAGCTATCGAGGCGAGCACCAAAAGTTAATTTTAATTGATCATTGAAGGAATGTTTATCCTGAACAAAAAAACCCCATACATGCCGCCGGTCATCTGTATTGTTAAAAGGCAGTTCATACTCCCTGATACCTCCAAAGTAATTAAATTCCACATAATCATGGGTGGTAAGTGATACGGCCTTGGAAATTCCCCCCTGCTCGTAAGACAGGCCGGTAAGCAGTTCGTTTTTGTCTGCCAGCAAATATGCAGCATCCACATTTAGGTTATTGGCCGAACTCTTCATAAAAGGCCCGGCAAAAAAGTCTTCTGTCCAGCCATCGTATCCGGCCGGAAATATAACAGCCTTGGTCTTCCAAGTCTCGACTCTGCGGCCAACTTTGAAATTGAGCTTTAGTTTTTCGCTTATCGCCAGCCTGTAAGAAAGGTTGATCATGGTTTGAAATGACTCTTCGGAATTATTAAAGTCAGCAACACCACCCAGGCCGTAAAAACCCTTGAACTCTCTCTCATGGTGCCGCATCTCTACCCTCAAACCTTTATAATTGACCCCGAGCATGGCATCAAAACCACGTTCCTGATCTGTCATGTCTGAGGTTCTGCCTACGAGATCAGTAAAATCATCAAACTCATAGCCGTCGTTTGAAAAGCCTTTTACAAAAGCATTTATATCTATGTTTTCATAAGACTTGGAAAAGTTGCCGGCTACGGAGACACTGTGAAGGTTGCCATAGGAAAGTTGAATATCATTAACATTTTCCTTGGTGACAATATTTACAACGCCCAAAAAGGCATTTGAACCGTACAGTGAAGATCCCGACCCCCGGATCACTTCTATTTGCTTAATATTTGCAACAGGGATCAGTCTGTTGATAATGGAAACTCCCCCGGTATAAAGATCGTTGAGCCGGTTTCCATTGACCAGAAATAAAACCGACTCTGATAATGCCGTGCTTCTGCCTCGTGCACCTATACGGTAGGCTTTGCCTTGTTCAATATCCAAACCGGTAAAATAGCCGGGAACATAATTAAGCAATTCTTCCACCGACCTTACACCCATGCGTTCAATTTCCGTAGCAGTAAACACATAAACTGAGGAGGGTGAATTGATGTAGGCTTCTGCAGTTTTGGAAGCAACCGAAATCTCAAGGTTTATCAGCTCATCCAGTGACATTTCAAAATATTGATCCAAATCCTCTTCCTGAGCCTGAGATACAGTACCTAAGGACAAAAACATCAATGAACTTAAAAGATAAGCGTAACGTCTGATTCGCATACGGCCAACTTGAAAAATATCCAAAATGCCTATATAAGATAAACAGTATTCAGTTTAAAAGCATGTCTTCAGGCATTTTTGTTGACCCTTTGCCACTAGCAGGCTGGAATGGCTTCTTGCAAATAATAACCTTCAGGCAGAAATAACTTCCCTAATATTTTATTCAGCCTCACAAGATAAACCTGTAAGTATACTTTAAAAGGAAAATGTTATGCGGTTTTTTATCAAATAAGCCTCCATAGAGATGCGCAAAAGTATGGCTATGGTTGTCTGGGGATTCAGAGCGGTTTTGTGTCCAGACCAGAAATAATGTTGACCCCGGAATGTATTCCCACCTGAGCACCATGTTGGAGCGGAACTGGGCAAAATTAAAATCAGGATTCTCTATGGTATAGTCTGTTTCACCATCCAGGTTTTCGTCGATCAGGTACTCATCATTTTCGGAATCATAAGTACTCCCGACTATAACAAACCGATTGGAATATTTTTCTGCATCCGGTTCTGTCACCTTCTTAAACTCGGAGTAGCTGCCAGAAGCCGCAAAGGGCTGTCCCCAATATTGGATCGACATATTGGGGGTGATCATATAAGTCATCCTAAAGGACATATTGTAAGTGGTCTGATCAATTTGAGCAATGATGTACTCATCCCCACCCCGGTTATCCACAGTAGTTACATATTGCATTTTATCCACATTATTGCTTACGCTTGGATTGAGGGAGATATTCCAGGCATTGCTTGGGCGATATATGAAATTGACCCATAAACCCCTGTTCTTTTGGTTGTCGTCAAAGCCGAAACCCCACCAGGGATTTACTTCTACGCTAAATTTTTTCCTTGTATCCGAGCCTAACCAGGCCCAGTATTCAAAACGGCCGGGATAAGTCAGGGCGGGGCCTCCCCGTAAATCGGCATTGGAAATAGAATAACTGCGCACATAAAAACCAGCTCCTCCATACCAGAAATTCTTAAACTCAAAGTTGGTTTCCATATCCATATCTTTCTCCGTATTTACACCTCCAAAATCCCATGATGAGGACTGATTGAGATTAACACGTAATGACCTGAATGCACCAAATGGCTTGAGCTTTCTATACTGGACCCATAGCCATTGGGTCATCATATCGGTTTGACCGAGAAACCCAATATCGTTTAACTCCAGTTCGGGCGACAACCAGTTAAAGCCTACATCATAAATAACTTTTCCACTTCTTTTACCAAAAACAAGGGTGCCTCCTGTACCCGTCAGTTCATTTCTGGTAGTATCAAGCTTGGTGTGGTGATTATCTGAGCGCTGAAAGAACCTCTCGGGTGACTTCTGTGTCGAAGTCACTGCCTCCGCGCTTCCTTCTACCTTGCTTACTATCATTTTAGAAGTGATGAAATAAGTGCGCTGGAGCCAGTATTGCGTAAAATCGAGACCAGCCGTATAGGCAGACTTATGAAGCCAGTTCAGTTTCGGTTCCTCTATCTTTCGGTTTGTTACTGTTATCATTCCTCCTACAAGAGTGTTTCCTTTATTAATATCCTGCTGTGCCCGGGCGACGAAATAGTTGGTCAGAGGTTCAATAGTTTCTTCCCGGGTATAGCCCAGGCTATCTATTTCAGCAGTCTCCACGGCCGTTACGGACTCCAGGATTCCCCATGAAAAACCATTCTTATTTTTACCTGTTATTTTAGCCGCTCCCAATATTCGCGAGTTGGTAGATGATTTAACAAATTCATCCACATCGTCATCGTCCGCTTCTCCGTCGCCATCCAGATCATCATCGTCAGTATCAATAGACTGCTGAGGGTTCCGGCCTATTCGCCTGGAATAAAACAGGTTGTTGTTTCCCGAATTGGAAACTGGAAAGGTGAGGATATTACTACCTTCAATAAAAAAGGGCCGCTGTTCTGGAAAGAAAAGCCTGAATGCGGATAAATTCACCTGCGAGGGATCGGCTTCAACCTGTCCAAAATCCGGATTTACTGTGAGATCCAGAGTGATATCGCTGGTAATACCAATTTTTGCATCAAGACCAAAGTCAATGTCTGAGGATGAGCCCGTAGCATAAGGATTACCCTCTTCTTTTTTAAACCGCTCTGTTTTCGCGAGTACGTAAGGTTGTATTTCCAATTGCTTTTGGGGCCTTATACCGGTTAATCCCCGCAGCTCTCCAAACAAATGCACCCAGCCTGCTGCATCCTGAGGTATATACTGCCAGTTGGAGCGCTCGTTGTTCCTGAAGAAACGCCGTGTGACCTGCAGACCCCAGACGTGCTCCGGCTTATCGGCAAAACGAAGCTGGCTAAGAGGAATCCTCATCTCAGCAATCCAACCTTCATCATTAATGCTCGTTTTAAGGTACCAGATAGGGTCCCAGTTGCTATCCCAGTTATTCCCGTTGTTAGATACGTACTCATCTCCCTTTACACCGGAAACTGATGCTGTAAATGAAAATGCTGTTCTTTTATCATAGTAACTATCAATATTCACCTCTACAAAATCGCCTTCGAAACCATCCCTCCTCGACATACGACTAACTATTTTGGCGGGTTCCGGGTCAAGGTTCTTAAAGAGCACATAGAGGTTTTTAGCATCGTAGAGAATTTTGAACTGTGTCTGAACGGAAGGGGCAGCACCATCATCTGGCGTACGCTGCGTGAAATCACCACCTCCCCAGGGAACCAGGTCCCAGGCATTATCATCCGCTTTGCCATCTATTTTAGGTGGTTCTCCCGTTATGCGCTGCGTAGTATAAGATTTAACAGCAGGATCTTGTGCATAGCCGCCGAAAACGATTGAAATATTAATAAAAAAAAGAAGCAGAAACTTCATTGTTAGAGCTTTGTACCTTATAAGTTATTACTGCTATTATCCGCAATAGTTACAGGCTAACGAAGCTCTTATGCCGAATAGATTATTATTTGTGACAAACACCATATTTCTTTACACAGACGGAGAGCAATCAGGTGATCTTGAGAGACAATAACGTGATGAAAGCAGAATTTAACATCATGAATAGCAGCAGATAATGAAAGTTGAGACAAAATCACGTACCTTAAACAAACTATAACTACTAATTTGAAGATTATGAAGCCCAAGGTAAACCTCAAAGAAAAGTTCTCCCGTTTTTCCGCATACTGGACACCAAAGATTGTGGGGGAGCTGAACGGCCAGTATGTAAAGCTCGCCAAGCTAAAGGGAGAGATGGTTTGGCATAGTCACGCCAACGAAGACGAAATGTTTTTAATTGTAAAGGGCAGCATGACGCTGCACTTCAGAGATGGAAAAGTCGATTTGAATGAAGGAGAAATGTTCGTAGTGCCAAAAGGGGTGGAGCACCTGCCTGTAGCTGAGGAAGAGTGCCATGTTATGCTATTTGAACCCATATCAACGGCGCATACAGGCGAGGTTGAGTCCGAGTTGACGGTGAAGGAGTTGGAATGGATATAATTAACGGGCTCGTGCTGCAAAAAACACCAGCATACTAACGCCGAGAAAGATTACCCCCATGCCTCCGAGCAGCGAAATGAGAAACCAGCGATCCATGAAGGTATTGATAAGCACATCGTTCGGGTTACTGGGATTAACATAAATCGGTACCTCTTCACCCATAGAGTAACTGGGGGGATCGGATTCTACGTTGGAATAATAAGTGTATATCTGGCCGTTAATTTCATATTCAAATACCGGCTGGGAAGGGTTGCTTACCACAATAGCAACTGTCTGCTCAGCTTCCCTGACAAAACTGCGATTGGAAGTGTACAAATGGATCGCCACCCCAAGCATGATAACACCAACTAATCCAAAGACAATAGTCAGGATGGCAACTCCACCACCACTAAATGGTCCTGGCCTTCTGATATACTCATCATCAGCGATATCTTCATCAATTAACTCGGCAAGCCGTTTGGCATCTCTTAAGGTTAAGTCAAAATTGGTTCGGAGGTATTTAATAGCTTCTATTTTACGACCCTTGATCAGGAGTCCCCGAATATATTGCTTTTGAACTTCTGCAACTTCCATGTATCAATTTAATGATATTTTTGAACTTATACCAGTCCCGTTAACAGCAATCGGCAAGAGCAATTGGCAAGGTCTCAGAAATTATTGGATATGGAAATTTAAATACGACTGTAGTTGCAATAACTGTCTTGCAGTCTGATATGAAATAAGAAAAGCCGCCCTTTACCAGAGAGCGGCTTCTTACTGTTCTCGTTAAAACCAACTAAAAACGAAATAACAGCTTTTGTTCAACCTAACCGGATAAACTAAAACAACAGCCGTGCCAACACTTAAATGTGCAGGAAAACTTGATTTTAAGCAAAATATCAGCCTTTGTTAGTTTCAAATAGAGAAGCCTGTCCCGATTTGAGTATTTTATTTTCCGTTTAAAGAGCGACTCCATGCACCATATTTCAGATTGGATCATTGTTACTAATAGCGAACTGATTAAAGGGTAGCCTTACTAAACTTTGAAAGTTTGGTAAAGTTTTACCGCTTTGTAACATTGGCAGTGGTAAGTGCTCAAGACAGCGACTATTCCGCTGTTTCCAGCGCATAACTTCAACTTGTAAAAGGATCGAATTAAGGAGGGATGACCAGGAATGAAAATAAAAAAAGCCGCCCTTTACCAGAGGGCGGCTTCTGACTGTTTTCGTTAAAACCAACTAAAAACGAAATAACAGCTTTTGTTCAACCTAACCGAATAAACTAAAACAACAGCCGTGCCAACATGTAAGTGCTTCCAAAACGCATATTTTAAGGTTAGTTGCTTCATTTCGGGTCTCAAATAGAGAAATTTATCCCAGGTTGAACTAGTTACTTATTTCGTTTTGCTAATGTGTCTGGTGTATTGATTGCAAAATATTATCTAATGCACTGTTAAAAACCTCAGGACTTTCAACCATAGGGTAATGGCCTGTTGCACCGACCGACTCAATCTGGAATCCATTCTTACAATTTGCTTCCAGCCCCTCCGCATAAGTAGGCTCAGCCGTGCTATTGATGAGGTAGAGCTTCAAGGGTAATTTTTGAAGCAGCTCAGCCGTGCTTCCAAAGCCCTGCATGAGGTCTTTTAATGACCTATAGCCGATAGTAGGGTCGGTGTTGGCTATATCATTCATAACAGCTTTTTTTACTTCTGCCGGAGTAGACGGCTGAAACAGCGTTTTCTCAGAGTATGCAGGTGCATTTTTGGCGAAATCACTTTCAAGTGCCTTGAAATAATTTTCCAGATACTTCATATCCTCTGGAGAGAACTCTACACCTACAAATTTGAAGTTATCAACACCCACCAGCCCGATGACTTCTGACGGCAGATCCATGGCCACGTGTAACATGATATCACCTGACATCGAGTGGCCTATAACTACTACATTTTTAAGTTTTTCTTCTTTAATAAACCCAACTACATCATCTGCATATTCCTTAATTGTCCACTCCGTTCTGCCTTCTGCAGTAGATTTGCCAAAACCCGGCAAGTCCATGGCATATACATTATAGTCATTGCTGAAATGGGTAATCTGATCCTTCCAATAGCCGCTGTTAATGCACCAGCCATGTAAAAAAAGTAACGTTGTGTCTCCGCTACCACTTTGCAGGTAATTGATCTTTACTTTGTCGTTAATGCTGACTTGTTCTTTCTTCATTGGGTTCGGGGTTTGAGCGTAGGCTCCACCTGCTATCGACAGGCAGGCAGCCGCAGCTAGTATTAGTTTTTTCATGGGATAATTGTTTACGCAATAGTAATAGCTAAAACTGTCAACCCTATGTCAGCAGATAAAAAATATTTGTCTGTAATACCTGTTTATTTTCCTATCAGCACTTCATATTCAGTTGGCACAGTCACCCCTTGAAACTGATTGGTCAGCCCATAGAATATTAAAATAGTTAAGGCAGTACCCACAATCAAGATCAATCCGGACTGCCTGGACGGTGATATGCCAAGGATAAACCGATTCATTTTCTTATGGTGAATAGCTGCTAAATGACCAAAAAATGAAAAGATGGCAAGACCATAATAAGGGATGAAAAACAAATTGTAAGGAAAAGCATTCAGTCCGGCTACGCCAAAATAAAAGTTGGTATCAAGGTGCAGCACCATTCTGCCAAAGAAAATAGCGCTTAAATGGATGGTGAGGAAAGCAGCCATATATAACCCTGACCATAGGTGTAATTTTTCATATTTGGAAGTAGTACGTTTCCTATGCCGCCTGAACAGTGTGAAACCAGAAAACATCTGAACAAAAACAGCGGCTAACAAAATCACCTCAGCAAAGAGGTTGCGATAAAAGTGCCGTAGCATGCTCATCACTTTAATGTGAGTATCGGCACCCCATATAGCAGTTATATGGTTGAACAAGTGCAGACCAATAAAAATGGTGAGTATAATGCCTGATAAGTAATGAATTTTCCTCATGTCTTTTTGAGTTCAAAGGTCAGGCATAAATGCTTCTAGGCATTTGACATAGATCAAATTCCATTTTTTGGGTTGCGGATCCTGCTTAAAGTCTCCAGGGTAATACCCAGGTATGATGCTATATGGGTCAGGGGAATCCTTTGAGTAATATCGGGCCGAATCTTCAACAGGTTTTCATATTTCTGTAGCGCAGTTTCAAACTGAATGGATACCACGCGCTGTTGTAGTTGAAGGAGCGTTTTGGTAACCACAACTTTTGCAAGCCGCTCAAAATCATGGTATTTATCAGAAAGTTGCTCTACCTTATCCTTTGAAAGCTCCAGTAAAATACCCGGTTCTAATATTTCAATAAAATGTGGGCTGGGAACATTCAGAAAGAAGCTGTTGATAGCAGTTATAAAGTCATTTTCGAAAGCAAACCAGTCAGTAATATCTTTGCCATCTTTTAAATAATACGCCCTGGCACATCCTTTTACAATAAAATAGCTTTTATCTGCATACTGCCCCTCCCTGACAAGAATGGCAGACCTGTCGAAGTCAAGCACTTTAAGCCCTTTAGCAAGGTCCGCTTTGCAGGCGGCTGTTAACGGAGAGTAGCTGTCACTAATCGTTTCAACGATCTGATTGATATCAATATTTACTTTCATTTGAAAAACTCAGGATGTTAGACTTTTATGGACGGTCCCTTATGCTCAAAACTCGGCACTATGCGCGTAACATACCAAGCCCAGACCCACTAAATTTGACAACTTCCTTCTCACATGAGCTAAGCCCGGATCAATTTATTGCACCAAAGAATTGTCAAACTTTATTGAGCTTAATCAGTTTAGTTATAATTTTCCAGCTCAATTTGACTCCGGGGATTAAGCCGGCTTTCCAAAAATCAGATAAAATAAGTAGTTGTGACAGATAATTTACGCCCCTTAATGTTTGTAGGTACAGGCTCTGACGTCGGTAAAAGTATCCTATGCGCAGGCATTTGCAGGATATTGAAACAGGACGGCTACCAGCCGGCACCCTTCAAGGGCCAAAACATGTCTAACAACAGCTATGCTACTCCGGATGGCAAAGAAATAGGAAGAGCACAGGCTGTGCAGGCCGATGCTGCCGGCCTTCCACCTCATACGGACATGAACCCCATTTTGTTAAAGCCCAACAGTGACCAAACATCGCAATTGGTCATCAATGGCAAGCCCGCAGGAAACCAATCTGCACTTTCTTATTTCAGGCAAACTGACCGCGATAAGCTTTTTGACATTGTAATGGAAGCTTTTAACCGCCTCAACCAACGGTATGCACCTGTAGTAATAGAAGGGGCGGGAAGTATCTCAGAGCTGAACCTGAAAGCAAGGGACATCACCAACATGCGAGTAGCCCTGAAAGCAAACGCTGCTACTTATTTGATTGCGGATATTGATCGGGGTGGTGTTTTTGGCAGCATATACGGTACACTGGAGTTGCTCACGGCAGAAGAGCGCAAATTGATCAAAGGCATTATTATTAATAAATTCAGAGGTGACATCAGGCTGTTTGAAGATGGCAAACGGATACTGGAGGAGATCACGGGAGTACCCGTAGTCGGCGTGGTACCTTATTTTAAAGATATTCACATTGAAGAAGAAGACGCGGTAACTATCGTAAACAAGAATTTCTCCAGTAAAGCAATGGTCATCAATGTTGCCGTGGTACTGCTTTCAAGAATGTCAAACTTCACGGATTTTAATGCCCTGGAAAGAGACCCACGGATACACTTATACTATACTGACAAACCTGAGGAACTAAAAGAGGCTGATATCATCATCATTCCAGGCACTAAAAGCACCCTTGGTGATCTACAGGAAATACGTAAAAAAGGACTGGTTAAGGAAATACTTTCTGCTTATACCAAAGGGAAAAAGGTTGTAGGTGTTTGCGGGGGTTATCAAATGCTTGGGCAGGAGATTCACGACCCAGATGGCGTAGAAGGAGTAACCAGTGCTATCCCGGGTATCGGGCTCCTGCCTGTATCAACTACCATGCTGGGTAATAAAACAACCGAACAGGTCAGTTTCAATTTCCTGTCCTCCACTAAAGATTGTTCAGGATATGAGATCCATATGGGAGAAACAGCGGTATTGGAAGGCAGCTCTCAACCCGTAAATCAAATCCGTAACGGAAAGACTGACGGCTTCTACCTCAACGACAAATGCTGGGGCACCTACATACATGGTATTTTTGATAACCCTGTAGTTGTTGATCACTTACTTTCCGGGTTAGATGTTACCGAAGTAAAACTACAGTCACATCAGGAATACAAAGAAGAGCAGTTCGATAAGCTGGCTAGTTTGCTGCGCGAATGCATGGACATAGACTATATCAAGTCCACCGTAACGTCTCCCGTACTACATGAACACCAGGAGGAACGTGATAGATGAGCCACGGAGACGATCTATACAATTTTGATTTTGACTTTAGGGCTAACTTCAGTTCTAATGTTTGGCATGACGGCACACATCAGGCTTTAGTCGCCGCTTTGCAAAATGTACTCGGCAATTTACAGAGTTACCCTGCTCCGGATGCCCAGAGCCTTACTTCTCAAATAGCACTACATCATCATATTGAAAGTGAAAATGTGGTGGTAACAAACGGCGCTGTAGAGGCCTTTTATTTAATTGCACATGCTTTTCGCAATAGCTCAGCAACCATTTACTTCCCTACTTTCTCAGAATATGAAGCCGCTTGCGAAAGCCATGCGATAAAGATAAATCACATGCCCCGACATAAGTTATCCACATCGGGCATAACCTCAACACTGGCTTTCATCTGTAATCCTAATAATCCTGACGGGCTAGTTACAACCAGAGCAGAACTTGACCGGTTGGTAAGCTGCCACCCGGATACCGTATTTGTTATTGATGAAGCCTATGGGGATTTTGTGATGGGCGATTCACCTTCTTGTGTGGATATGATCGGCGTACACGATAATGTTATTATTGTTAAATCACTGACCAAGCTCTTCGCCATACCCGGCTTGCGATTGGGGTACATGCTGTGTAGCCCGGCCATGCAGCAAAAAATACTAGCCTGTAAAATGCCCTGGAACGTAAACCAGATGGCGATAGAGGCCGGTAAGTTCATTTTTGATAGCTACACGGACATTAAGCCTGACCTTTCAGCTATCATGGAGCTTTCTCACAAACTTCAGAAAGAACTGGGCCAGATTGAAGAACTGGAGGTGTTACCCTCATCAACACATTACTTCCTCATCAAACTGAAGAAACCCCTGGCTTCAGACTTAAAGCAATATCTGGCCCATGAGCACCGGCTTCTGGTTCGGGACGCCTCTAACTTTCATGGTCTGGATCAACACTATATCAGAATATCGCCACAAACGGAAGAGAAAAACCTGTTGTTAGTTAATGCCCTCAAAACATGGAGCAAAAGTATTTAGTTGTTCTTCCATTATTAGCCGCCTACGTGCTAGATCTCATTTTGGGAGATCCCAGATGGCTTCCGCATCCCATCAGGTGGTTTGGTCATAGCATCAACTTTGGTGAAAAACATTTGAACAACGGCAGGCACAAGTTGATAAAAGGTGCGGTTTTAACTATTCTTTTAACAGGTGGGGTATTTACTACATGCTACTTTTTAATACACTTCATCAGGCCTTTCACTTACATCTATTACCCTATTGCCACCATTCTACTTTTCTTTTCCCTTGCCAACAAAAGCCTGATTGAAGAAGGAAAAGCTGTATTTGCTGCTTTAGCTCAGGGTCTTGAGGCTGGCAGGAAAAGGCTCTCCTGGATCGTAGGGAGAGAAACGGATCAGTTAGACGAAAATAAAATCCGACTGGCTGTATTTGAAACACTATCGGAAAATCTGAGTGACGGGGTGATAGCACCTTTATTTTACTATGCCATTTTAGGTGTTCCCGGTGCTTTGGCCTACAAAATGATCAATACGCTTGACTCTATGATAGGCTACAAAAATGAGCGTTTTCTTCTGTTTGGCAGGTTTGCAGCAAAGCTTGATGATATCACTAACTTTATGCCCGCCAGAGTCACTGCCCTCTTAATGGTCGGGCTGACCCTAAGCAGAAGAGGCATGAAGTATATAATCAAATACGGAAACAAACACAGTAGCCCGAACGCCGGCTACCCGGAATCTGCCCTTGCCGGTATTTTAAATTGCCAGTTTGGCGGCCCCAATTATTATCATGGGAAATTAGTTGAAAAGCCATTCATAGGAGGCAATAGCAGAGCCATTGCACCTAACGAGATAAACAAAGTGGCCATGATCAACCATGCCGTCACGCTCATTTTTGTCATCATAATTATCGGCATTCAATGGATAATCTGAGCAACAAGTTTATCATTACAGGAGCTGCAAGCGCAGGAAAAACAACCTTGCTCCATGAGTTAGGCCGTCGGGGTTTCAACTGTTATGAAGAAGTTTCTCGTAGAATTATCAGACAACAATTAAGTATATCTTCCAATGCCCTCCCATGGGGTGATATGCAAAATTTTTGCACCCTTACTTTTGATACCATGGTTAAAGAGCACATGGTTCAAACAGATTCAGCACTATGTTTCTTCGATCGCGCTCTACCCGATATTATTGCCAACCTGGACTCGTGTAATTTACCCATACCGCCCCCATACACCCAGGCAGTGGCTAATGCCGGGTATAACAAAAACGCCTTTATACTACCCATTCATCCGTCCATTTTTGTGAATGATCATGAACGGAGAGAAACATACGCACAAGCGAATAAGATTTACAGATCAATTATTAAAGTTTATCAGTCCTTAGGTTTTACACTTCATGAGATACCTTTGATGCCCGTAAGCCAAAGGGCTGAAATGATTCTTACCAAACTCCACACGTATAGCTATGACATTGCCTGATATCCGTATCGTCCAAAACCTGTTGATCATATTATGTTTTGGTACCCTTTTGAAATGTACTCCGGCACAAACCGAAGCACCTGTACAAAAACAAGCCCTGGACCTGTCGCATGCATCAAGGTTTGGCGCTGACTATCTTAAATCCGGGGCCACGGAGGTTAAGATAAATGCCCCGTGGTCAAACAGTGACAGTACCGTAGTGAAAACATTTAATATAGACTCCGGCTTTACCGCGCGTGCTATTGTTTGCCTTTCCATTACACACATAAATATGCTCAGTGAGTTGGGTTTGCAAGATAGAATTGTAGGCATTCCCTCGTATGAGGACGTTTTTGATGACAGTTTGAGAAATTATTTTATCAATAAGGGTGTGAATGAAGTAGGCAAAGGTGGTGACTTGAACTATGAGCTTTTAATTAACCTCCAGCCCGACCTGATCATAGAGTCTGCCGTTGGCAACTCGATGGATGTAAACCAAAAGCTGGAAGCACTTGGCCTCCGGGTTATTCTCTTCTCCGCCCACACGGAAAACCACCCTTTAGGGAGACTGGAGTGGATAAAATACCTCTCTCTATTTACAAAAACAGAAAATGTAGCCTTTACCCTGTTTAACCAACAAGCTGATAACTATGAGAAGATAAAATCTCAGTTTAACAAAAGAGATAGTGCTCCTAAATTCTTTGTAGGCTATATGTGGAAGGACAATTGGTATGTAGCCGGGGGCAATAGTTATATGGCGCAGTTCATCAAAGATGCTGGTGGCCAGTACATACTTAAGGAAGATACCAACCCCGGCAATATTAAATTATCTCATGAAACAGTAATTGAGTTACTTCAGCAATGTGATATCTGGCTACATCCGGGCAGCCAAATGAATACCATAAGTCAGCTTGCCGAGCTCAATCTGCCTCCGGAATATCTGGGCGGGCGGCTCCGAATTTACAATAACAACCGCCGGTTGAGCCAATATGGCAAAAATGACTTTTGGCAGTCAGGATTTGTACATCCTGAAAAGGTGCTGGAAGACCTAAGACACATTGTGATGAAAAATGATAGTCTTAACTATTATGTCCAAATAAAGTAATTTATATACATTTGAGCATTGGTGTTTGTTGATGAGATACTTTCGTCAACAGAATTAAAAGGGAATCCTGTTAAAATCAGGAGCTGTCCCCGCAGCTGTAAGCTCTGTAAAATGTTAACCAAATCACAAGCCACTGTCTCTACATCGGGATGGGAAGGCCGTTAACATTGGAGCAAGCCAGAAGACCTGCCAGTAAAACATAGTAATCGAAACTTTCGGGAGAAAAGTGCTGATTAGAAGATCCTACATAGTTTTTGCTGCGTACTGCAAATCTTTTGTTGCGTCATTCTGATTCCATTTCCCCGGGCAAATTATTTAAAAATGAAGCTCGTTATCAGATGTTTATCCGTGTTGATATGCCTTGTGGCTGCATGCAATTCGCCAAAGCAGGAAGGTACATCTACGTTGCCGACCCGCCAGCCTGTCCAACTTAAACATGCATCACTTTTTAGCATAAAACAACAGGATGGTTTTAAGAAAATTACAGTCCAAAACCCCTGGGATACCACTGCATTATACGCCACTTATATCCTAATCCATAAAGGTGATCCTGTACCGGAAAACCTGCCTAAGGACGTTTTTATAGTCGAAATACCGATTTCCAGTATCGTAACCTTATCTACCACACATCTCGGACTACTGCATACGCTTGGGGCAGAGCAGTCACTCATTGGGCATAGTACACTGGACTATATCTATAATCCATCCATCAAAGAGCGGGCTTTAAATGGTGAAATCGCAGAAGTTGGAAACACCCAAAATTTAAATATTGAGACCCTTATTGACCTTCGACCGGATCTCATGATGACCACCGGACATGCCCAGATACACGATAACCTGAAATTGCTGGAAAAATCAGGAGTACCCATTGCTTATAATATTGAATGGATGGAAAGCTCGCCACTTGCCAGGGCCGAATGGCTAAAATTTATGGCAGCCTTTCTTGAAAAGGATGCTATGGCAGATAGCATTTTCAATCATATCGAAGATGAGTATGAACAAATAAAAGCAGAAGCCATTGCTGTGAGTGACAAACCTTCTGTACTCGCAGGGGCCAAATACAAAGACACCTGGTCCATGCCCGGAGGCAATAGCTATGCAGCACAACTTTTAAAAGATGCCAACGCCTCTTACTATTGGTTCTCAGATAAGTCAAGAGGAAGCATACCATTAAGCTTTGAAACGGTTATAGACAAACAACTCAATGCCGATATCTGGATCAATCCCGGAGGTTTTACCGAGCTCGCCGAATTTATCGATCACGATGAAAGATATACCCGGTTCTCGGCTTTTCAGCAAAAGAAAGTTTATAACATATATGGCCGCATTAATGAAACAGGAGCCAACGACTATTGGGAAACAGGTCTGGTCAATCCACATCTAATACTTAAGGATTTAATAAAGATTATACATCCAGAGAAATTCCCTGATCACCAGCTTATCTATTATAAAAAACTCAATTAATCCTCCATGAGATTTGTCCCTTCCAAATACATAGCATTCTATACCCTCGCTATAATACTCCTGATCATCCTGTTCTTGCTGGATATTCGATATGGCACAGTCAACATACCTCTCGATCAGGTAATGAAATCGTTGACAGGCAAACCGCTCGAAAAGGAAAGCTGGGGGTTTATTATTACTGAATTTCGACTACCCAAAGCCTTGACGGCTCTCCTGGTTGGGTCGGGCTTGTCAGTGGCGGGGCTTCTGATGCAGACTTTATTCAGAAACCCTTTGGCAGGGCCATTTGTACTCGGTATCAGCAACGGAGCCAGCCTGGGAGTGGCGCTATTGGTCATGTCGGGCAGTTCCGTTTTCAATATACTATACCAGTTAGGAAATTGGGGAGTAGTAGTCGCAGCCGTATTGGGTTCTTCCGCAGTACTCTCATTTGTACTTTTAGTTTCCGCAAAGGTTAAAGACAATGTTTCACTTCTTATCGTTGGACTCATGGTGGGGAGTGCCAGCGGTGCGATTGTTAGCGTGCTTCAATTTTTTAGCGACGCTGAATTAATACAGGCATATGTCATATGGACGTTTGGGAGTCTGGCTGGAGTATCCTGGGAGCAGTTACAAATTTTAACTCCGATTGTACTTCTCGGCATATTGTTAGCATTCATCTCTCAAAAGCAACTGAATACCTTTTTGCTGGGGGAGCAGTATGCAAGAGGGCTGGGCATATCTATAAAAAAGTATCGAATCGTTGTAATTATAGCCTCTTGTTTACTTGCAGGAAGCATTACAGCATTTTGTGGACCCGTGGCCTTTATTGGCTTAGCCATTCCTCATATTGCAAGAGCTGTTTTTCAAACCGCCAATCACAGTATTCTCATACCCTCGGTTATATTAATCGGATCTATAGTTATGCTGATTTGCGATATGATCGCTCAAATGCCTGGTGAGCAAACCACCCTGCCCATCAATGCAGTAACCGCACTGCTTGGTGCCCCGATCGTAATTTCGGTCGTTATCCGTTCGCGAATGATGAAAACTTCAATATAAATAGCCATGATACTGGAAACCAAAAACTTATCTATAGGTTATCGAAAGCAGGCCCTCATCCAAAACCTCAATCTCCACCTTAAGCAGGGAGAACTGACCTGCCTTTTAGGGCCAAACGGTATAGGCAAGTCTACCCTTTTACATACGCTTACCGGCGTAATACCAGCAGTGTCAGGCGAAGCCTTCATTCAAGGGCAAGCTATCAATAAACTAACTCCACGGCAACTGGCCACTTGCATTGGCATGGTGCTTTCTCAAAAACTAACTCCGGTCAACCTAACTGTTTTTGAAATAGTTGCCTTGGGCAGAACACCCTACACCAACTGGTTAGGGCACCTTACCAAGCAGGACCAGATGGCCATACAAGTAGCTATGGAACTGGTAAAAGTTGAGGACTTCTCTTCCAGGTTCATCGGGGAGCTAAGCGATGGAGAACGACAACGTGTCATGATAGCCAAAGCTCTGGCACAGGATACACCGTTGCTGGTATTAGATGAGCCAACGGCACATCTGGATGTGAATAACCGGGTAAACCTGCTCACATTACTGAAGACATTGGCTAAGGAAACAGATAAAGCCATTCTGCTCTCTACCCATGAATTGGAAATGGCCATTCAGCTGGCTGACTCTGTTTGGCTCATTACAGAAGATCGAAACGTAATCGCCGGATCTGCCGAAGACCTGGTGCTGGCGGGCATGATGGAGAAAACCTTCAAAGGTGAAAATGTAGAGTTCGATAACCAGACCGGAAACTTTAAAATCAAATACGGACTCAACAAGCAAGTGAGTTTGCATGGCATGGGAACCACCGCTATCTGGACCAGAAAAGCTTTGGAAAAAGAGGGGTTTGAAATACTGGACAACGGCTACTGCGATATTCAAATTCATATAGGCCAGCATTCGGATAATAACTGGCTCATCAAAGCCAATAATAGCGAAGTGGAACTTAACTCCATACAAGAGCTGAAAACAGAACTAAGATCGATAACACAATATCAAAACTAACGGTATGGGAAAAGACCTGGGAAAAACTTCACACTGCATATTATTTTGCAACGGCGGATCGTGCAAAAGAAAAGGAGCTGAGGAGATCACATCAGAAATCAGGGCCTACATGAAGTCCGAGGGACTTTATAATCAGGTCCACACAGTAAAAACCATGTGTAATGGCCGGTGCGAAGATGCACCGACACTGATCGTAATGCCGGAAAACACCTGGTATAAAAACCTGACCGTAGAGAAGGGTATCGAATTGGTGGAGCAACATATTAAACTGGGCAAGCCGGTTAACAAAAACATCCTGTATGCTCCCGGTATGTCGCAGGTGGCATCAGACAACCCGCTTGCACCTCCCGAAGCCAAGTTTTTTGAAGAAGCAAACGATGCTGAGTTGGGTTTGGTATTCATGGCAAAGGCTGACCCTTGGGAGCAAAATCTCTACCCGATGCTCAAAGATATTTTTCAAAAGTATAAGGATGATGTTGAGCTGGTTATACCGCAGGTGTCACCAAAGGCTGTCAGCATTCCTGCAACCGTACAATTGAATTACGATCACAAATGGTTTACAGCCAGCACTGCCCAATGGCAGGTACAGTTAGCCATAGGTATACCTTCTAAAGATGATGGAATCGCTTACAAAAAACGTAGAATAGGCACTGCCGAAGCCTTTAGGTCTATAGACCAAAACCAGTATGGTGTCCGGTTTAAGAGTAAGGTTGGAGAAACCCAGCTTTTGGTATTTGACAACAGCAATGAAAAGCTGTTTTGGAGACACTTTTGCAAAATTTATTTGGAAATTAATGAGCCTGGCATGGTGGCTGTTACCAGTATTTGACAAAGTAAAAACTGCTTGTCATAATTAAGATGAACAGATCATCATTGTCAGTAATTTTTATACATTTGTTACGCTTTTGGTTTCCGGATTAGTTTCCGGAATTAAAAGGGAATCCTGTTAAAATCAGGAGCTATCTCCGTAGCTGTGTGTCCTGTTTCTATTAGAATCATGGCATTTGTTAACCAAGCCACTGTCCTAAAATATTGGGATGGGAAGGCAACAAATGTCGGGACGAGCCAGAAGACCTGCCTAAAGTATAATATTCATAGCTTTCGGACGAAAGGCTCATGGGTCGGTTCTAATTTATTTTAGGTACTTCCTCACATCGCTATTCTTCCTTTTGCTATGGTTTAGTAATTATTTAAACCATTGTAAAATGAAAAAAACATTCTTAGGATGCCTTTGCTTCCTATTATCCCTCTGCACCATGAGGGGCCATGCTCAATCTGACACTACTTCAAATGCTTTCTCACGAGAATTAGAGGAAATTGTAATTTCCGCCTCACGCGTGAAAGCCAAAGAAGAAGATCTGCCTCAACAGGTACAGGTCATCACAGACACTGAAATTCAGCAATCCGGCTCAAAAGATGTTGCTGACGTACTTAAAAAGAAAGCTGGTGTAGACGTGATCCAATACCCGGGCCTGCTTTCAGGTATAGGCATAAGAGGGTATCGCCCACAGTTTTCCGGCTTGAACCAGCGCAGCTTATTGCTGATCGACGGCCGACCTGCCGGCGCCACCAACCTGGCAACTATAGACCTCGATAACATTGAAAGTATTGAGGTGATCAAAGGAGCCGCCTCCTCATTGTACGGCTCTCAGGCCATGGGAGGTGTGGTGAATATTGTTACCAAAAAATCGGTAGGTGAAATCAAAAAATCGCTCTACGCCAGTTTTGGTAGCTATAATACTTTTGAGCTAGGCTTAAACGTAGGAGGAAACCTAAGTGAGCAACTGGACTTTGATATAAACCTGAAGCATCTTCAACAAGATAAAGACTACCGCCACGGACATGATAACCTCTTCAGGGATAAATTTGGCTGGGACGAAGCTACCAGAACATACTATAGCACCGATTATGAAGTAGATTCCACCACCGTGGCCAATGACGTTTATGGTGATGGTGAAGAGCGGGAATACACCACCTATCAATACCAAAGTGGTGGCATTCGCTTCGGATATCAATTTCACAGAAACTGGAGAGCCTCCATAAGTGGTACATTCTTTTCCGCAAGTAACGTGCAAACCCCGGGAGATTATTTTTACGGCAATACCAGCCAAAGCCTTAAAAACCCTTACCGCTACGGTGCAGACCTGAAAGTTGAGGGTAAAATAAATACCAATCACCAGATATCTTTAAGGGCCTATAATAGTTTGGAATATTCCGATTACAGGTCAGTAAGTGCAGGGATTGTTTCAGACTACGTTACCTCAAAGAGAACTAATAAATGGGTGGGCTTTCAATTGCAGGGCAGCTATAACATTGGTAAACACATATTAACCTATGGTTTTGATTATAACAGGTCTAACACGACATCGGAAAGTTTCAATTCAAATGATGGCTCAGAAAAAGCGCCCAACTCACCAAACTACGGTATTTACTCAACGGCCATATTTGCCCAGGCTCACCTGAAACTTTTGAATGACAAGTTATTCGCCACACTCGGAACCCGGGTAGATAACATCACCTTCGATGTAAAGGAGACCCGGTTTTTAGATACTTATAAAGGTGCCGAGGAGTCGCACCAGGTATTCAATCCTAGTCTTGGACTAAAATACAAACTCCCAAAAAACTTTGATATACATGCAAGTGCAGGGAGTGCATTCGTAACTCCGGATGCCTATAACGTGGCAGGCTATAGTATCAGCGGACCAGGTAGGGAAGTTAATGTTAAGGGCAAGGTAAACATTTCCTATGGCAACCCTGATTTAGAGCCGGAAAGGGGCATCACAATAGATGGAGGCGTAGGCTACTTAAATAAAAAGAACGGGTTAAGTGCCGATGTTACCTATTTCAGCACCCGCGTAAAGGACCGCATCACTCAAGGGCCAACAGTAACATCAAATACAATCGAGATTACCCATGAGGGCGACACCATAGCCTCCACCACTACCTACATCAATGCAGAAGCTGCTACCATGTCCGGCCTGGAAACTTCAGTATCCTGGGATTTTGGTGCACTGGCAGGTTACGAATATTCCTTCAAAATATTTGTAAATGCGGTAAAATATATCAAACTGGAAGAAGAATTCCGTAATACCGCATATACTCAGGAAAATAAAATATCAACCAAGAAGGTGCACAATGTAGCGGACCTGACGCTTACCTATGGCCTGGAATACACCAACTATAAGTTTGATGCCCGCCTGGCTGCCCGGTATGTAGGCAGCCGATATGATACGGACTGGACGGATTATATCAACCGGCCGGAAATAGAATATCCGGCTTTTATGTTGCTTGATTTCTCCATCGCCTTTCCGGTAAATGAAAATGGCAGACTCATGATATTGGCCAATAACATCACCGATGAAAACTATTACGAAAAGCGAGGTTTTAACATGCCCGGCCGCAATATGCAGGTAAAATACACCCACAATTTCTAATTAAGATATGCTGATGAATACCATAGAAAAACCCCAAACCATAACTACGCTGGACGGCGCTCAGGAGGAAGTATTTCCTGTGGCATGTGAAGAGGAAATACTATTTGATCTTTTAGAAGACATCTTCAGCAACTACTGGCAGCAAATTCGTTTTGGCACTCTGTGTCAGGGTGCCGCCTGGGAGGTAGGTGCCCCTAACGCTCCTACCAAAATCTCGCTACTCGATGGATATCTGACCGTTGATTTTGGCCCCTGGCATTTTCATGTCTGTATTGGAGAAAACAATGGTACACGCCAGGCCCCAACTTCAGAGGAATTGAAAAAGCTACGCAAATGTAGCCGTGCAGAATTTTACAGGCGACTAAATAAGGATGGCAACCCTTCAAGTTGGGATTCAGAAGCTTCAATGGAGCAGGCGAGAATCAGATCACTGTATTCTTTCCCAACCCATATTATGACCTCTTCCCCAAGTTTAAAAGGCAAAAAGATCCTAAATGGGAAAAACTGGACATGTGGAATACGCTAAGAAATAAACACCTGGGGCTTGAAGAAGACCCGAAAGATACACAGGGAGGTTTCAAAGCCTGCACAAGTTAATTCAGATGAAAAACAAAAGATTATTTCCGTTTTCGGCTATTGTAGGGCAGGATGATTTCAAACTGGCACTCACGCTTTGCGTTATTGACCCCACCATAGGCGGAGTGCTGGCTTATGGAGATAAAGGAACTGGTAAAACAACACTGGTCAGGTCATTGGCCCAACTGATGAGTGACGATGAGCAGCCCTTTCCGTTCATCAACCTCCCGATTGGCGCCACGGAAGACAGGGTGCTCGGGCATGTGGATATAGAAAAACTGATCAACGATAAAAAGCAGGTTGTACAGAAAGGTCTCCTGGCGCAGGCTCATGGTGGTATTTTATATATCGATGAGATCAACCTGCTCAATGACTACCTGATGGACATATTACTCGATGCTTCATCAACAGGCAGCTACTTCCTGGAAAGGGACGGGATATCGCATACTTTTGAAAGTTCGTTTTGCCTGGCAGGGACTATGAATCCTGAAGAGGGTGATTTAAGACCTCAATTGCAAGATCGCTTTGGCCTTTGCCTGGATATCTCCACACCTGTAGATCCAGAAATACGTATAGCCATTACCAAAAGCAGGGTTGAGTTTGACACAAACCCTGAAGTGTTTTGTGAACGCTTTAAAGAAAATGATCAGGTACTGAAGTCCAGTATTATTCAGGCCAGGACTTCGCTGAGTGATGTTGAAATACCGGAAACCTGCATTGCCGAAGCATCAAAAATAGCCCTTGAACATCAGGTAGAAGGTATGAGAGCGGATATCCTTATTATAAAGACCGCCCGGGCATATGCCGCACTGCATAACAGATCGGCCATTGAAAACGAAGACATTCAAAAAGTAGCGCCTTTCGTACTCAGGCATCGATCGCAAAAGCAACCAAATGCCAAACCAAACAACGGCTCTGCACCGCAAGATGACGCAAAAAAAAAGCCCCGTCTGATCTTATGAATGCTAATAACACATCCGGAAACAGATCGCCTGAACAGCAATTCAATGCAATGGTCACCCATGCTAGTTTATCCTTGCGACCGGATGGGGGTCAAAAATCCAAACATGGGTTCGAGATCAAAGATGTAACCTCTGGTGACCATACCCTTAAACCCAGCCATCGGTTTGTACAAACACGCGATCTGCTGCAAACAGTCAACCATTATTTACTGCACGATCGGTTTGAGTTAAAACAAAAGAAGACTTCCCATAATGCTGCTCCACTTATAATTTTCCTCATAGACTCCAGCAGCTCCATGGCGAAGAATAAAATGATTGCTTATGTAAAAGGGCTGATAGAGAACACCGCTAAAAAACATAACCGACAGTCTTTAAAATATGCTTTGATTGCTTTGCTACAAGGCGAGTCTCAGCTCATATTTCCTCCGGGCAAAAGTAAAGAGTTGCTCTTTCAGTCGCTTGAAGATCTAAAAACCGGCGGGCAAACCAATATGGCCTCGGGTATTCGAAAAGTTTATGAGGTGATTAGAAAGCAAAAGGGCTCCGACATAGTTAAGCTTTTCATTTTAACAGATGGAAAAATTAATAAAGGCAAAACATCAACTCCGTTTGAAGAAGCAGTACAACTACACAAACAGCTGCTTGGCTCCTTAAAGTCTGTAACGGTTGTCGATACCGAATCAGGTTTTGTGAAACTTCAAATGGCGAAAGATTTTGCTAATAGTATAAAAGCCAATTACAAAACACTTGAGATATGATGGACTTGTACGATGTAATATTCAAAAGAAGAGATACACGACACTTTACCTCAGAACCTGTACCCGATGAAGTACTGGAAAAGGCACTGCAAGCAGGGCATGCCGCCCCGTCTGTAGGTTTATCTGAGCCATCAAGGTATTACATCATAGAAGATCAGCCACTAAAACAGAAAATCAAAAACCTGTTTGACTCCTCGCGCCAGCAGGCCGAAAATCAAATAGCAGACCCGGACAAACTGGACAAACACCAATCTCTTAAACTGGAAGCGATCACCTCGGCACCCGTCGGCCTGGTAATAGCTACCGACCTATCCGTGCTGGATGAATATGTGATTGGCACCATAGGCACTTCCGAGACCTTAACCTGGAGCACGGCCTGTGCCATACAAAACATCTGGCTTTCCCTCACGGAGCAAGGGTACTCCATGGGGTGGGTCTCCATATTAGACTATATAGCGTTTAAGGAGCTCTTAAATTTACCTGAAATCGTAAAACCACTTGGATATTTCTGCATAGGCAAACCCGCAGATGACTATGATAACCGTCCTATGCTGGAAACGCACAACTGGAAGAGAAAAAGCTCTGCTCCACATGTAGTTAAAATAACTCAGGGGCTATGAATAAACCTCAGTTTGTCATAGCAGCGCCAACCAGCAACGCTGGAAAAACCACATTAACACTGGGCTTGTTGCGGGCACTTTGTAATCGGGGGCAGCGGGTACATCCGTTCAAGTGTGGACCTGATTATATAGATCCCAAATTTCATCAGTTGGCCGCTAAGCACTTAAGCCGAAACCTTGATCTGTATATGATGGATGACGGTGAGCTGGAGTCATGTTATAACAGACACCTTCAATCCGCAGACATGGCCTGTATTGAAGGTGTGATGGGACTATTTGACGGCGCACGTAAAGCCGCTGGAAGCACCGCCGAAATTGCCAAAAAACTGCAACTCCCTGTGGTGCTGATTGTCAACGCCAAAGCCGTGGCCTATTCAGTGGCTCCCTTACTCTATGGCTTTAAAAACTTTGACAGCGAGGTGGAAATTGCCGGAGTAATCTTCAATCAGGTAAATACCGAAAGTCATTATCAGTTTTTAAAAGATGCCTGCGATGATGTCGGGGTTACCGCTTTGGGTTATTTGCCGTGGGTAGATAAAATCGAAATACCCTCCAGACACCTGGGCCTTTCTATTGCAAACCTCTCCACGTACGAACCCACTATAGAGCTGATTGCCGGGCAGCTTGAAAAAACGGTTGATATAGAACTGCTATTAAAACTTACCAACAGACCATCTCAGGAAGTTGTAAACCCTCCAACGGAAGCATCCGGGCCAAACTTAAAAATAGCAATCGCCCAAGATGAAGCATTTAATTTTACTTACCAGCAGAATTTGGAAACTCTCGAAGCCATGGGAGAGGTAAAATTTTTCAGTCCATTGCACGACGATGCCTTGCCGGAAGCTGATCTCACCTATCTACCGGGAGGCTACCCTGAGTGCTATCTGGAGCAACTTTCTGCCAACACCAAAATGTTGGAAAGTATCAAAAACTATGCAACTAACCATGGCCGCATCATTGCCGAATGCGGTGGATTAATGTATCTGAGTCGATCAATCATAGATGAAGAGGGGCGCACATTTTCCATGTCAGGAGTATTTGATTTCTACACGTCGATGGAGCATTCAAAGCTGAGTCTGGGTTACAGAGAATTGCCCCTTGAGCATGGCTGTTTAAAAGGACACGAATTTCACTATTCCACCATTTTTAATGATCAGGACACTGCCTTTACAGGCGGCCTCCTTAGTGCCAGAGACCTTCCGGTAAATACTAAAATTTATCGGTACAAGCGTGTACTGGCATCCTATGTACATTTCTACTTAGGCTCAGTTCAACATGTCAATCAATTATTAAACTTAACCATAACCACTATACAAACATGAAAATATACACTCGTAAAGGAGACAAAGGCCATACAGGCGTATTTGGAGGGAAAAGAGAGTTTAAAAATTCTCCCAGAATAGAATGCCTGGGCACACTTGATGAAGCCAACTCCACTATTGGACTACTCAGAGCAAAGCTGGGAGATGACCACGAATGGCAACCCAACTTACATAAAATTCAAAAAGACTTGATGGACATGATGTCTCACCTGGCCAGGCCATCTATCTCCACAAAGGAAAACAAAAACGCAAGACCCACGGATGGCGCTGAATTTTGTGAAGCCTGGATCGATGAAATGGAAAATGATATGTCCAGTCCATCAGACTATTTTCTGCTACCCGGAGGAAACGAAATTTCTGCGCTTTGCCATGTAGTGCGCACGCAGATCAGGCGTGGAGAGCGCAGGCTGGTATCCCTCATTCATGAAGATCCCGAGTGTGTGGAAGATTACGTGTCGGGCTATATCAACCGATTATCCGACCTGTTTTTCACCATGGCTCGCAGCGAAATGGACAAGCACGGCGTGGCGGAAGAAAAATGGAACCTGTTTTTATACAAACGCAAAAAATCAACAACAGAAGTTAAATAAGTAACCCATGAAAAAAATACCTATTACCATCATCACCGGATTTCTCGGTGTAGGAAAAACCACACTCGTTCACAACATGCTAAAAAATGCAAACGGCAAACGTATCGCTGTTTTGGTCAATGAATTTGGAGAAGTGGGTGTAGACGGAGAGTTGATAAAATCTGGCTGTGGCGATGAAGAGTGCAATATGATTGAGCTGGCCAACGGGTGTATTTGCTGCACCGTGCAGGAAGAGTTTCTCCCTTCGATGCTTGAACTGATCGAACGCAAGGAAGACATCGACCATATAGTGATTGAAACCTCAGGACTCGCCATGCCCAAGCCCTTAGTAAGAGCGGTGAGCTGGCCCGATCTCAAGCCTCACATAACTATTGACGCCGTGATCACCGTTGTGGATGCTGTAGGTTTAGCCACTGGAGAAATTTGTGACAGGGAAAAGGTACAGAAACAGCGCCTGGCAGATGACTCTTTAGACCATGAAACGTCTATCGAAGAGTTGTTTTTAGATCAGTTAACCTGTGCAGACCTCGTATTGATCAGCAAAACTGATCTGATAGATGATGAGAAATTGCAAGAGATAGAGGGGGTGATCAAAGAAAAAGCACGGACCAATACGAAGATCATTCCGGTAACGAATGGTGAAATTGATAACGGATTACTTCTTGGGATTGAAGCTTCTGCTGAAGATGATTTGGATAACAGGCACTCTATACATGAGCACCATCACGAACATGGGCATGATCATGACCACGATGATGATATTAACACCCTAATCATCGAATACCCGGAAACTCAGGACATCAAGCAATTGGTTAAAACCCTAAACCAGTGGGTAAAAGACAACGAGATCTACCGCATCAAGGGGTTTGTAAATATTCCTGATAAGCCTATGCGCATGGTATTGCAGGGAGTTGGAAGTCGCTTCGACTATTACTTTGACCGAAACTGGAAACAAGACGAAGAAAGAAAAACCCGACTTGTTGTGATCGGCAGATGCCTGGACGCAAAAGGTCTGGAGCCTCAAACAGAAAGTTCGTTACTATAAAAATTTAGCCTTATGCATCTGATTGCAACAATACCCGGAGGGTGGAACCCTAACGATGAGGGAGTCTTTTATGTGGAACAACAGCCGGGTGATATCTTATTTCTTTCAGCAAGCGATACAGAAATCAAGACTGCAAATGATGCCTACAGGCAATTAGGTGATCAATATGAAAATCTACCCTCCTTCAGGCTTGCCAACCTAACTTACTTTAAGCAGGAGCTAAGCATCGATACGTATATCGATGAAGTGGCTTCAGAGGCTAAAATAATTGTGCTTAGGTTGCTGGGGGGTAAATCATACTTTTCCTATCTCTGCGAAGCATTTGTAGAAATTGCCGAAGAGAGAGGAATAAAGGTCATATTTATTCCAGGGTACGACCAGCCCGACATGGAACTTATGGAGCTTTCCAACGTGCCACTGGCGCTGGTCAATAAGTACTGGCAGTATTGCATGGCAGGTGGGGTACATAATTTGACAGAAGGCCTAAAACTGCTCCTTAATGAGTTCTTTTCATTCAAATTACCGCTTGCCGGCATATCGGATGTGCCTTCCATGTTTCTTTACCACCACAAAAGAGGCATACTCAAAGGTTTTCAGCCTGATTCGAACCAGCATCAGGTACTTATTTTAAGTTACAGGGCTCACTTTCTGGCCAATAATTTGCAACCGCTTCATGCACTTTCCGAGCAGCTTGAAAAACACGGTGTAGAACCAGTGGTACTCATGGCATTAAGCTTTCGCGACGAAAACATCGGCCGGGAAATCCATCAACTGCTTACTCGTATCAACTATAAACCTGAGGTGATCATCAATACTACGGGATTTGCCTTCAATAACTTTGGTGATCACGCGAATGGATTTTTCGATCAGCTAAAGAAGCCAGTGATACAGGCCATATTCGCCTCATGTAACAGGCAAAGTTGGGAAGAAGGTCAATTTGGGCTGCCTCCCACTGATGTGGCCATGAACATTGCCCTGCCCGAGGTTGATGGCAAGATCATTACCACGGCCATTTCATTTAAAGAGTCCACGGGAAAAGACGAAGTGACGGACTCTGATATAATCACCTACGTACCTCATGACCAGGGCTGCGAGTTTGTAGCTCGGTTTGCCTCCAGGTGGATCAGCCTGCAGAGAAAGGAAAACTGTGAGAAAAGGGTTGCGCTTATCATGCCCAATTACCCCAACAAAAACAGCCGGCTAGCCAATGGTGTTGGACTGGACACGCCTGCCAGTACTGTACAGATCATAAAGGCATTACAAAAAGCCGGGTATGATACGGGCGATGATATTCCGGAAACTGATCGTGAACTGATAGAGCTGCTAACACGCTATATTACCAACGAACCTGATTCCCATTTACTAAAGGATGCAGAAGTGTGGATTGATGAGCACGCATTTTTCAGTTACTATAATCAGGTTTCCAAAACACTAAGAGAAAAAATAGAGACGCAATGGGGCCATCCCTACGACTCGCCTAGCTATAAAAGTGGAAAGTTTACACTGCCGGGGTTTTGTCTGGGCAATTTATTTGTAAGCATCCAGCCAGGCAGAGGATACAATATCGATATACAGGCGACCTACCATTCGCCTGACCTTGCACCGCCGTACGATTACCTGGCTTATTACTTTTGGGTACAGCATGAGTTTAAGGCCGATGCCTTAATTCATATAGGAAAACACGGCAACCTCGAATGGCTTCCGGGGAAAAGCGTGGCACTCAACCCGGAAAGCTGTTTTCCTGCAAGCATTTTAGGTACCATTCCGCATTTCTATCCGTTCATTATCAACGATCCTGGTGAAGGAACTCAGGCCAAAAGAAGAAATCAGGCAATAATTATAGATCACCTTATCCCTCCACTGACCCGGGCAGATGCCTACGGAGACCTGCTCAAACTGGAACAGCTGATAGATGAGTACTACGAAGCTGCTTTGCTTGATCCCAAAAGAGCGAGCTTTATAAAAAACAACATCGAAAAGCTGGTAAAGTCTACTTCGCTCAAAACAGACCTGAACAGCCATACTGATGATATTGATGAATTGCTTGAAACCATTGACGGCTATTTGTGCGAACTAAAAGAAGCACAGATCAGGGGCGGACTCCATATACTGGGACAGGTGCCTCAAAAGGAAAAACTGACAGACCTGATGGTTGCACTTCATCGCATACCCTCGTCTGGCCTCCCGGGATTCACACAAGCGCTTGCTCAAGATCTGCAACTCGACTTTGATCCACTCAATTGTGCATACGAAGAAACGTATGGAAAAGACATTGAAGGCGTACACTGTCGTACCTTGGGCAAGGCCGTTGAAAGGCTGGAGGAGTTGGCAAAAAAGTTACTGACGAGAGAGTGGGAGATGAAGCCTGCTTCGCTACCGAAAACCATAGAGGTTAAAACTTACCTGGAAAATGTAACACTGCCCAAGGTACAACGCACCACGGAAGAACTTGACAACTTACTCACAGGTTTGAACGGCAGGTACGTTCCAGCAGGTGGTTCAGGAGCTCCCACACGAGGGAGACTGGATGTACTGCCCACCGGCAGAAATTTCTACTCTGTTGATGTGCGTACCATACCTTCTCCATCAGCCTATGCGCTGGGTAAAAAAAGTGCACAAAACCTGATAGACCGGTACTTGCAGGAAAACGGTGAATTTCCAACGTCCATTGGGGTTTCCGTCTGGGGTACCGCTACTATGCGAACCGGAGGAGACGACATTGCGCAGGCACTCGCATTAATAGGGGTTGCGCCCATTTGGGAAGGGGCCAACAGGCGGGTAAAAGATTTTAAGGTGCTTTCTCTCATGGAGCTGAAACGACCACGGGTAGATGTGATGTTGCGTATCTCCGGTTTTTTCAGAGATGCATTCCCCGATACTATAGCCCTCTTTAATGCGGCCATAGATAAGGTGGCTCATCTCGATGAACCCGATAGTGAAAACCCAATAAGGGCACGATATAAAAAAGAAAAAGGGGACTGGATAAGCAAAGGTTTGTCAGAGGCACAAGCTGAAGAACGCTCACTATACCGGGTGTTTGGTTCCAAACCGGGCGCTTATGGAGCAGGCCTTCAAGGTGTGATCGATGAACAAAACTGGTCTACCACCGAGGACTTGGCCAGGGTGTATATGAACTGGAGCGGCTATGCTTACTATGGCAAAAAGAATGAAGGCCGATCGGCTCACGCTGTGTTTGAGTCCCGACTGGCTACTATAGAGGTAGTGATGCAAAATCAGGACAACCGCGAACATGACATTCTGGACTCTGACGATTACTACCAGTTTCAGGGAGGTATGGCAGCAGCAGTACAAAGCCAGAAAGGCAGCCAACCTGAAATTTATTTTGGTGACCATTCAAGACCTGAAAACCCAAGGGTACAAACACTAAAAGAAGAACTCCTTAAAGTATACCGTTCCAGAGCCATCAACCCCAAATGGATCATGGGCATGCAGGACCATGGATACAAAGGAGCTTTTGAAATGGCTGCCACTATGGATTATCTCTTTGCCTATGATGCCACTACCAACCTGATCGAAGACTTCATGTACCAGGGCATCACCGAAGCATACCTTTTCGACGAACAGAATCAGGAATTTATTCGAAAAAACAATAAGTGGGCACTGAAAGATATGTCTGAACGTATGTTGGAGGCTATACAGCGCGGTATGTGGCAAAATCCTGATGAGCAAACCATAGAGCAGCTTAAAAAGATATTTCTCGAATCAGAGTCTGATATAGAGTAAAGCTATTCTATGCTTTTTGATACAACAACAATAAAAGGGTGACTTTACCTCACCCTTCTGTCCTTTTCATCAATCGGCAGGTCGTTAATACTGGCATATCGCTTTTTCATAAATCCGTATTCATCAAACTCCCAGTTCTCATTTCCGTAGGCTCTGTACCATTGCCCGTTCGTATCATGATATTCATACTCGAACCGCACAGCTATTTTGTTGTCAGTAAAGGCCCAAAGTTCTTTCTTCAGTTTGTAGTCAAGCTCTTTACTCCACTTATCAGATAAGAACTGAACCACTCCTTCTCGGCCTTTGATAAATTTATCTCTGTTTCTCCACTCGGTATCTACAGAGTAGGCAAGAGAAACCTTCTCCGGGTTTCTTGAGTTCCACGCATCTTCTGCCATTTGCACTTTTAATGTTGCTGTTTCATGCGTGAATGGCGGCAACGGTTTTTTCACTTCCATAGCTTTAGTTAATTAGGGATTGAACAATATTTTTTGATTTAATAATTGGCCATTGGTCTTTGAATAATTGACTTTCTATCAAAGCACTTTCAAATAGCAGATACATATGATCGCCTACGGTGGCGTCATTTATGCGATCGTTGAAGTAGGTTCTTAAGTCATTCTTATGACTTTGAATGACCTTTAGAATTTTTTCATCGCCTTTATTCAACTCAGCAAGTATGTTGAGAAAACTACAGCCCCTGAAATTTTCGAGTTCATTCATAAATATCAGGAAGTCGAATGCGCATAAGATCTCACTAGTGTCGCTGGCATGTTTCTTTACATATTGCTTAAGCTTTGTAAACCAATGCTCATGGCGAAACTCCAAATATGCTATGCATAGCTCTTCCTTAGATTTAAAGTTGTAATAAAAACTTCCTTTGGCTATACCGGCTTCATCAATAATCTGGTTTATTCCCGTAGAGTTATATCCTTGTTGATGAAAAAGCCTGGCGGCTGTGTATATCAGTTTATCTCGAACCTTCATTATTTACGATTTGATTCGGCAAACATAGAGAATATAACTTGATTAGACAAGTCTGTATAAAAATTAAGAATGAAAATTCAAAAGATACCCAGCCTCCTCAATGCTTGGATAAGGGTATAGCAATTAGGAACGCTCCACTTTCTCAAGAGCATCAAGGAAGTCAAACAAAGAGTTCATGTCCTGTATAAAACTCTCAATGTCTGGTATCAGGTCGTAATGTTTGACACTTAAGTAATCAAACAGCACACACCTCAGGTTGCTCTTGAAACGCGAAATCTCGACAGATTCATAAAATACTTCTAAATCGGGATGGCTGCTTATGGAATGGTTGTTGGTCATAGAATTAAAGGTTGCTGACATATTGCGCTAAGCTAAGCCATCAATCTCTGCCAAAGTACTCTATATAAAGAGTGCTATAAAGCACCTATAAATTCAAGTTGTACAACTTGGGTATGAAGACCAATTTGGGATTTTCCTGGATATAAAATATGTACATCTTACTTCCAGCTCTTAAATGACGTTGGAATGCTGAACGATATTCATGATTAAACTTCCTTCCGTTGGCCTCGAATTGAAAGTTATACTCCTTTACCCTTCTTTTGTTATGCTTCCAGTTCGTATTAGTTATATCGGTTACTACAGCTTCTGACTTTACGCCATACGTTAAAACGAAAGTACCTCTTTTAACCGTTTGATATTTGCGATAGACAATAAATACTCCAATTGCTAAGAAAACCAAACCTAAAAAAGCTTCAATACTGGGGAAGGCAATAACAGGAATTAAAACACCTCCAATACAGAATCCCTCACCAAGCAGGAAAGGGGCAGTGTTAAGGTATATGGTAAGTTTCTGTGAATTTGTGATTTGTCTCATGCCCAGACCTTATTGAACATACTTTTCATATTCTCCTATTTTCCGCTTCAACCTTATATTCAAATACTCATTTATTCCTTCAAGCCCTTTATCAAGTATCCTCGCCTCCTCCAGGTAGGCTGTAATTTTCTCCTTGTCCCAATGGCTTGGAGGCGCTTGCAGGTTTGTGATCCTATCAGCCAGTTTTACCATACCCACCTCTTTGTCCAATTCATTAATGCGGTTAAGACTATCGGTCATTTTTTCTGTCTTGGTGGAAAGGTTACCGTCTTTAGTCAACGCTTTAACTCCAAGGGCAACTCTTTCGCCAAACTTATCTTTCAATTCATCGAAGGTCGTATCCGTATCTTCAAGGGTATCGTGCAGCAAGGCAACCTGTACGGCAAAGTCTAGATCAAAATTGCTTTCGGCTTGGTAAGCCATCAGTATTTCCATGGCCACATTAGAGATGTGCAGTAAATAATTGGCGTTAGTACCAGGTACTTTCTGATCGCAGTGTTTTTCTCCTGCAAATTTTATGGCTTTTTGGTAGAGGTCTTGGGTCATGGAAGTTACTTATAAATGCCAGGGGTGATACATGCGCTTATTTAATCACAAATTAAACTAATCTATTTTGGGATTGTACAAACTCCCTTAAATATCGATGAAGATAGATGCCTTAACAATAAATCCGGCCACTTTTATGATGACCGGATCATATTATTTATATCACTCGTCTTTGTAGAAAACACCCTCATACTCACCTTGATTGAGTGTAAGTTGCTTCCCATCTACCGAAAATGTAAAAACCATTGATTCGGCATAAAGCTGTTCGAATAAAAAACGGCGACTGCCCTTATATATCAATGGCTCTTCAAACTCTCCTTTAATACTATGAATTAATATATTTCCATCATTTAAGAATATCAACTTATCTGATGCATCATTCGGATTAGTGTATGTACCGACATATCGAATGACTTCTGCTTCTGATATTTCAATAAGTTTATCCTGATGATAGTGCTTTAAAACTTCCATAAACACCTCCTCTTTATTATTACTATTTGATCCATTAGAAACTAATGCAATGCTCAAACCCTGGTCAGGAAAATGCATAAGGGTGGATTTAAAACCATCAATAGATCCGTGGTGTCCATACGCTTCTCTTCCTCCTATAGAAAACCTCATTAAACCCATGCCATGATCATCTACTATGGTTTTCATCTTTGCAAGACTTGCTGCTGAGACGAGCTTGCCACTGAATAGCGCATCGATAAATACAGTTAAATCAATTGAAGTAGAAACTATCGATCCGGAGCCCATGGCTACAGACATATTTGTTTCGGGTAATTTTGACCAATCATCAATATACTCATAAGAATAACATTCATTGTTTTCTAAGTTTATTGTGTCGCCAGCATATGTGTTTTTCAGATCAAGAGGGGTAAGAATTTTATCAGTAAGAATATTCTCAAAGGTCGTTTCATATACTTTTTCAAGGATCAGAGCAAGTAAGAAATAGTTTGAATTACTGTATTCGGATTTGCTGTCAGGCATAAAATCGCTTTGGTATTTCGAGATGGTATTGAGCATATCGTCCGACGAGATATACCTGGTATGATAACTGAAAAAATCTTTGTCCCGGGTGAAGCTATGTATGCCACTTCTATGATTTAACAAGTTTGATATGGTGATGCTTCCGGCGTTTTCCACAGAAGGAAAATATGTATCGATAGTTTGGTCTAAACTGAACTTGTTTTCTTCTTGCACCATCAGTACCAGCACAGCAGTAAAAGTTTTGCTGATAGAGCCTATTCGAAATTTTGTGTCTGGTTTTAATTTTCTTTTAGTCTCAACGTCGCTAAAACCAATAGCGTTTGAATACACCGTTTGCCCGCTGCCAAATATTGCTACACTTCCCATAAAGTCACCTCTCTGTTCATATACTGATAACAGACTATCAATTTGACTTTTGTATGTTTTTTGGTCTTGGACAATCTCTGATTGCTCGGAGTTTTTACTTTTAGAGCAGGCCGCCGCAAGTATTGCGACCATAGCCACAATGGTTAGATACTTTTTCATATTTATTTCGAGTTTTTGTTGTTAATGCAATCTATAACAAAGTACCTTGTAATACAAGGTATATGTTTTGAATAAAAATAGCGTTATTGTATATCGTTGAAAATAATTCTTGAAAATCAGATTGAAGATTATTCTAAAGAAGCGATTGATTATTTGAACAAATGATAATTAGTGCGGGTAGTGCGGGCTTTCTTTTACCTAGAATAATATTCCAAAAGGTATAATGAAGATCATATTTTGAGTGTGTTGTGTTCTATTGTTCCTCTTTCATTAAATATTTAATGACTCTATGGTAACCTCTGACCTCTGACAGGGCTTTGAGCCCTGTCAGAGGTCAGAGGTTACCATAGAAAAACAAAAAAGCCGATCATTTTACAATGACCGGCTTTAATGTACCCGGGGCGGGACTTGAACCCGCACGACCGCAATGGTCACAGGATTTTAAGTCCTGCGTGTCTACCAATTCCACCACCCGGGCTTAGTCTACATCGTAGACAAATTTCGTTTACTCAGAAATACCCTCTAAAAATAAAGCCTGCTATTCGTGCAGGCAAATTAGTTATTTTCACGTTTTGAAAATCTGAGCGAGAAACGGGATTCGAACCCGCGACCCCGACCTTGGCAAGGTCGTGCTCTACCAGCTGAGCTATTCTCGCTTATTTTTGAAACCCGAGAGCTACTCTCTCAAGTGGACTGCAAATTTAAGTAAGGGATTTTAATTTGCAACGCCTTTTTAAAAAAATTTAATCGTTTATAAACTTTTTCCTCTGTTTATAAAATTGAGACCGTATTAAAAGCTCAAAACTAATGATTTACAAGGAATGAACCTGTCAAATTAGTAGCTTAACTTCTAAAAGTTCATCCGTCAGTAACAGCATCAGAACTCAGGCTTTTGATACGGCCCCTACGCTAATACATTGTTTTCATAAACAGATCTGCATATTGTCTTAGCTTCCTGTATAGATAGTCTTTACGACGTATCACAAAAAGGATTGTAAAAAGTAAAACGTAAATACCTGCAATTATAAAGTATCCATAAACTTCGGATTCAAGGAGCCGATTAAAATAAATGGAAACCCCGATGCTGACAAACAGAACAGCAAAAAGCATCAAAACCGCCAGAGAAATAACCAGGATTAGCTTTTGGACTTTCTCCGAAATCTCCTCACGAATATTCTCCTTTACTTTATCAATCTGATGCTCAACAAAATTGACAGGTTTACGAATTACTCTAGACAATAATGACATCTTCCTAATTTTGGTTTTTTACAGAATGCAATTCATTTTTTGCTGACTTCACTGTTTCCGACCCGTATTCCAGAAGATCGTTTGCGGCATCTCTTATAGCGCCTTCAACCTTTTTATAAGTTGCAGATCCTTTGTCGGGTGCAATTAATAAACCTAAAACGGTACCTACCCCAATACCTGCGGCAAGACCGAGAAGAAATTTTCCATTATCATTCATAGTTTTATATTATTTGGTTTTAAAATTATCCTTCTTCAAAATTCTCAGGAATGGCAGATTCCCAACGCTCAAAATCTTCAATTTCTTCATTCAAGCCATTATACACCCATACTATCACAGCCAGATCGTCAGCCAAACCCAGTATAGGAATAAAGTCGGGCACCAGATCCAGTACCCAAATAAAGTACACCAGACCACCCAGAATGCGAAGTACTGCTGTTGTAGGTATCTTTCGGTACTCGCCATTGTAGTAGGCCCTGATCATGCGTGTGAGAGTTTGGGTTTTCTCCTTAAAATCCTTCTGTAGGCGATGCCGGTTACCTTCCTCTTTTAGCTTTTCAAACGCGTGTTGAAGTAGCCTGTATATCTTGCTTTTGCTGTAAGAATATTTCTCTGCCACCTTCATAGCCAGAGCAAAAACCCTCGATCCAAGTACAGCACCTATTGTTGAATTACCGGAGTTTCCTATTTCAGAAACCTTTTCTGTTTCTGACGGATTATAATCTGTGGTTGCTTTTGTTGCTTGTTCCATATGCGGTGTAGGTGTAAATGTCATTTATGGTCAAAGTCGTACTATTGCAAGTGCTTAGTCTTCCTTTTTATTGCTATAACACATAAATCGCCATAGATGTTTCTAAATACCTTTATAGCCACCATAACAAAAAACAATACCACTGGCGTGCTCATTGTGGCGTTATTTTAATGGTGAGTACCAAATAAATGTTCGTATTATATTTAATTTAGTGTGGTGTATGCTATAGTCGACATAGAAACAACTGGAGGTTTTGCGGGAAATAATAGAATTACTGAAATAGCCATCTTTTTACATGATGGCAATGAAGTTACGGATTCCTATGAAACACTAATTAATCCCGGACAGATCATCCCATCTTATATCACCGGCCTTACAGGTATAAGGCAGGATATGGTTGAGTCAGCTCCTTCTTTTGAAGAAATTGCCCATGAGCTATACGACTATTTAAAAGATAAGATCTTTGTAGCACACAACGTACATTTCGACTATTCATTCCTCAAAAAGGAGTTTGAAAAAGTAAACCTCAGTTTCAGTCCCAGAAGACTATGTACGGTAAGGGTAAGCAGGGTACTGTTTCCCGGGTTGAGATCGTACGGTTTAGGTAATCTTTGTGAGCAACTAAATATTGAAATTCGAAACCGCCATCGCGCCGGAGGAGATGCCCAGGCTACAGCTATTCTTTTTGATATGCTCATTAAAAAGGACAGCGAATATGTGGCCCTGGCGTTGAAGAAAAATTCAAAGGAAACCACACTACCACCTAACCTGCCTAAGGAGGAGTTTGAAAACCTACCCGAACAGCCTGGTGTGTATTATTTCCTGAACCAGAGGAGCGAGGTAATCTACGTAGGGAAGGCTATCGACATCAAGAAAAGGATAACGGGACATTTCTCGGGAACCAGCAAAAACCGGAGAAACCAGGCCATAAGAAACGAGATCCATCATATCAGCTATGAACTTACGGGAAATGAGCTGGTGGCTTTGCTCCTGGAATCGCATGAAATCAAGCGGCTGTGGCCCAAATACAACCGAGCACAAAAAGTGCTGAGCAACACCTGGGGTATTTACAAATACGAAGACCGGCAGGGGTACCTGCGATTTAATATCAGCAAAAGTGTTAAAGGCCTTCAGCCCCTGATCTTCTTTCATTCGCATTCCGATGCCTGGCAATTTATGATGAACAAGATCCGTGATTTTGATCTTTGTCCCAAGCTCTCAGGCATCCAAAAATCCGACGGCCCTTGTTATGACCTGCCACTCGGACAATGTGCCGGCGCATGCGATGGTAAGGAGACCACTCAGGTATACAATAACAAAGTAGATGAGGCAATAGACTCTTTCCATGAAACACAAAAATCATTTGCTATTGTAGGGTCGGGGCGTACGGAAGAAGAGAGTTCCGTTGTACTGGTAGAAAGAGGCACTTATTGTGGTTTTGGTTTTTGCGACAAGGATGTTAGCATTTCGCATCTCGATGATATAAAGACAGTTATCAACAATTACAAAACAACCATTGAGATTGATCATTATATCCAAAGCTATATAAATAGCCCTCAGGCAGATATCATTGAACTGACCTGACAGCACTCAATCGAACCCTACTCATCGTTATATACCAATCACTTATCGGCTGCAGCTACGGCTCGTCCAAAGCTACACTTACCAGCTCACGGTGAGCTACATCTATATGTGGCTTAAGGAACATTTATGAAATCATCTATACTAAAAACTTTTATTGTCTGTTGGCTCCTTTTTTCAGGTAGCTATTCCTTTGCACACGGTAATTTGCCAAAAAACTGCGGGGAAAGCTGCTTTGGAACACAAGTACAAAGTATAACTGAAACCGAAGGTGGCTGTTTGAAATACACCTTACTCGTTACTAATGACGGAGGTTGTACACATGCACTTTCCCATTACACAGTGGCTATCCCTTGTGGCAGCGTTTCTTCCATCACTAACTCCGAAGGCTGGACTATCGAAGTAGGTAGCGACCCCACAAGTGGCTTAAGCGGATTCAAAGTTGATGACATCGGAGGTTTTGGAGAAGATGGCCAGGCCGGCGAATTCACGGTAGAATTTACACTTTGCCCAGACAGTGAAACCTGCGAGGAATCGTTGAGCTGCTGGGCTCCCGAAGTAGCTTACAAGGCTGCTACTTGTGTGTTTTACGAACAAACAGAAATTACCTGTTCACAGCTTTCCGCACATGTCGAAACCGGCGATGTATCATGCTTTGGTTTAAGCGATGGTACTGCCGAGGTAGTTGTGGTAGAAGGTGAAGCACCTTTCACGTATCAATGGTCTGATGGAGGCACTACCGCATTAAATACCGATTTATCTGCAGGAGAGTATTCAGTAACCATCACTGATGCCAATGGTGAGAGTGTTATGTTAACGGCATTGATCAACCAACCTGGAGCATTGAATACTTTGGTAAATATTAGCTCTGCATCGTGCAGTGGCTCCGACAACGGTAGCATCAGTGTAAATGTAACAGGAGGAACATCTCCTTATACTTACTTTTGGTCCAACGGTGCGACAACCGCTTCTATCGGTAATTTGAGTGCTGGTTATTACGAATTGGAAGTTACTGATAGCAGAGGGTGTTCGGTTAAAGTTCCTGCTGTGGTTGAAAACCAGACTACGATCAGTTTGACAGCAGCAGTTGAAAAAACAAGCTGTAGTGGTAACACAGGAAGTATTGACATTACGGTTACCGGTGGTTCTGAGCCGTATTCTTTTGTATGGTCTAACGGTGCGACAACTGAAGACATCAGCGGACTGGCTGCAGGTGTTTACAATGTTCAGGTTACAGATGGCTACGGATGCTCCATCAGCCGATCGTTCATTGTGAAAGAAAACAATTCTCTGAACCTAAGTGCGGTTCCTACACCTACATCTTGTGTCGAAGATAACAGCGGCAGTATTGATCTTATAGTATCAGGAGGCTCCGAGCCTTACACTTATACCTGGTCTGATGGCAGCACTACCGAAGATTTATCAGGATTAGCTAAAGGGATATATAGTGTTACCGTAACAGATGCAGGAGGTTGTAGCTCCACACTTAGGATTTCTGTACTTACAGAGACATTCCAGGTAAGCACTAGCTCACAAAACCCTACGTGTATCGGCGCTGACGGGTACATTCAAGTAACTCCTTTAGGTGGTCAGGCCCCTTACACATACGTTTGGTCAAATGGTGGTACTACCTCAGAAATCTCTGGTCTTATCAGCGGTATGTATGATGTAACTGTAACGGACGCGACCGGTTGTTCAAGAAAGTTATATTTCTACTTAACAGAGCCAGATCCATTGTCCTTATCAGCTGAAATCACAAATGTTAATTGTGTCGAAAGTGAATTCAATCTTGATTTAACGGTAACAGGGGGCACAGGACCCTATGACTTTAACTGGATGGATGAAAGCTCGCTCGAAGACAGAACAGGCCTTACGTCAGGTTCATATATCGTTACTGTTACTGATATCAACGGTTGCTCTGTAGCTCAGGAGTTCATTGTTGATGCAAACTCAGCAGGATGTCCGGATCCTGATAACCCAGGAGATGATGACACGGATGATGGTACTGACAATGGTTCTGATACAGGAAGTGATGACGGCACTGGTGATGGAGGTGACAATGGAACGGATGATGGCACTGATGGCGGTACCGACGACGAAGGAGATTCAGGAAGCGATGATGGTGACGGTAATGACGACTCCGGGGACGGAGATGGCACTGATGGAGATAATGGTGGCGACGATGGCGGTGACACCGAGGGTGGAAATAATGATAGCGATGGCGGTGATGGTGACAACGGCTCTGGTAGTGACGGTGCTTGCAGTAACCCTTTTGATACTGATATTGTGCTGGTATCTGTAGATGGAAACTGCTATACCTATACAGCCACAGTCGAATACAACGGTTCTCATTCTTACGGTCTTTCTCACCTGAGTATAGCCGTACCTGAATGTACTTCAATTGACGGAGTAAGTAATTCAGAACACTGGACCATTGAGTATGGCACTGATCCTCGCACAGGTTTATCAGGATTCAAAGTTGACAACATAAGTAATTTTGGTGAAAGCGAGTTTGGTGATAGCTTCACCATCGACTTTACCGTATGTGCTACTGATGATGCATGTGCTTATGACCTGGCAGATGGTACCTACACTATAGGGTACAAATATGGTCAGTGCGTCAGCTACGAAACAGCTATTGTTGAATCGGACAATACGGAAACAGAAATTTTGGCTTATCCTAACCCGTTCAGTGAAACTACAAAAATCGAGTTTGTAGCTTCATACGACGGAAACACTGCAGTAGAGATTTATAATCAACGTGGTGAAAGAGTAAGCGTATTATTTGAAGGACAGGTGAACAAAGGCAATAAATATTCATTTGACCTGAATGCTACCGGACTACCGAATGACATATACACTTATAAGGTAACTACTCCCGGAAAAGTGTACAGAGGAAAACTACTTCTGACAAGATAAGAGTAGTCGAAAACTAACAAAAACTGCTTCATAGCCATGAAAACTAATCTATGAAGCAGTTTTTATTTTATAACAGGTTGAATTATTTGGTCTGCAGCCTGTCGGCAAACAATCTTCTCACCTTCTCTACTTTCGGACGCACTACATATGAGCAGTAAGGCTGTGCCGAGTTTTGGTTGTAATAGTTCTGGTGGTAATCCTCTGCTTTATAATATTCTTTCAAAGGGGATATTTCCGTTACAATCCGGTCATCAAAAATCTTCGCCTGATCCAGCTCCTGCTTGTATTTTTCGGCTATTTCTTTTTGCTCATCATCATGATAAAAAATAGCTGACCTGTATTGAGTACCCATATCCGCTCCCTGTTTATTAAGTGTGGTGGGGTCATGAGTCTTCCAGAATATTTCAAGTAAGTCCTCAAAAGAAATTACATTTGGATTATAGGTTATCTGAGCAACCTCTGCATGACCTGTTAAACCACTACAAACTTCCCGATAAGTAGGATTTTTAACCTTACCTCCTGTATAGCCCGATTCTACCGCAACAATACCCTCAACCTGCTGAAAAACAGCCTCCACACACCAGAAGCAACCTGCTCCAAGCGTTGCTTTTTTTAAGCTGCCGCTTTCCTGATTTTTTGATTCCATAGTTATCATCCTTTTTGTCAATAACTAAAGTAGCTAATTAAAGTTTCAAAAAATAAAACTTAAGCCCCCATAGTCTTGTTTACGACAAATCATTTGGCATTTGGTATTTCTACAATAAAGGTTGAACCTTCACCTTCTGAGGTCACAAGTTTGATTTTGCCATTCAGCTTTTCAATAGTTTCCTTTACAATGTACAACCCGAGACCGGTGCCCGACCCATTTTCATCTGCACGGTAAAACATATCAAATATTTTCTTACGATGTACCTCACTAATTCCCGGTCCGAAATCCCGTATTTTTATAATAGCTTTTCTTGTGCTTACATCACAGTCAACATCTATTCTGTCATTTCCTTCGTGACTGCAACCATACTTTATGGCATTGCTGATCAGGTTTCGGAATATAACCTTTAAGCGTGTCGGGTCAGTCTTAAAGATTGTGTTTTGCGTAATATTGATATTCTTCGCAACATCCCGGGTATCAGTCATGTAGGCAAGGTCATTAAATACCTCAAGAATAGTTTCTTCAAACTTTACAGGCTCTGCATCCTTTTCGAGTCTTGCATTTCGGGAATAATCAATAATGTCACTGATAAACTGGTCGAGCCTGGCGATGGAGCGCTCTACCATATCGTAGTAGGCTTGCCGACTCTCCAGGTCCTCTTCACGCCTTACCAGTGATATCAACCCGGCAATGGAAGCTAATGGAGCTTTTAGATCATGAGAAGCACTGTAAACAAAACTGTCGAGTTCCTTATTTACTTTTTGTAAAGCTTTATTCTGGCTTTTGAGTTGATCCAGTGCATCAACTCTAATAGTAATATCTCTTGCAAAAGCAGAAACACCCGTTATCTGGCCATTGCTGTCTATTGGGAAAGTATATATTTCAAAGTGATGAATTTTTCCTGCCACCTTATTTTGATCAATAAATATTCCGCCTTGCCCTTTCAAAGCTTCATAATATCTTTTCTCCCAGCGGTTTTTTTCAACATTCATCGGCGTGATGTCCAGCACCAGCTGGTTTCGTTCGGGCGACGTACCATATATCTCATCACAAAGTTTTGCAAACACATTGTTGTAATCGATAAGTCTGTATTGCTCATCAACCAGCCAGATGGCGCTGTCAGTATTTTCAAGTATTGCCCTCAGGTTAGTTTCTTTGATTAGAATATCATGGGTCCGTTCTGCAACCTTTACTTCAAGCTCCTTTTTCTTCTGCTCGATCAAATGCTGCTTTTCCTGCTCCCGTAGCAGATAGCTTTTGTAAAGCTCATATATTCTCACACCAAGACCATATGACAAAATAACAATGCTCAACATATAGCCGAGATGAATTGAATACTGCACCAAAAACGAATATTCAATTACTCTCAGAAGGTTTAAAATGAAAATGAGTATAAAAAAGCCAAACAAAATGTAAGACAGAAGGTAATATATACCTTGGGGTACTTTTTTTGTTGTGCCCAATACACCGCCTGTAAGCATAAGGGCAAGACTTATGATACCATAAAAATTAAGGAGTAGGTATCCGTGAGAAGGATAGGTAAATAGTAATGTTAAGATGGAGAGCCCGACCAGGCTTGCAAAAATGGTTACGATATTAAAAAAAGTTTTCGACCATGATCTTACCTGGAGAAACTCAAGCATAAACAACAATCCCAGAATATTGCTAAGTGTTGCTGTTACCATGTCTTGATAACCGTTGGTCCACTCAATTAAAAAATGAAGATAAAAAGGGGTAAAGCCATCCGCTGCACCTGTGAAGACAGCAATGGTAAGGATATAAAGGCCATAGAAGAAAAATACTCTGAGCCGTGTAATGGCCGACAGCAAAAAATTAAACACCATAAGGATCAAAATAGCTCCGTAGAACATGCCCAGAAATGTTCTTTCCTCCATGTTCTCTTCCATGGCCTGCCCATCATCCAGCAGCCTGGCAGAGATCGTCATATAATTGGGTGAAGAAATCTTAAAATAAATCTGAGTTGTTTGCCGCCTGGGAAAATCAATAAGGAAGCTGTTCTTATTAGAAAAAACACTCTTTTCTCTGGGGTGCAGGCCTGTACCCGTGGCGTACTTTAGCAAACCACTCTCTGTAAACTTAAACAGTTCTATATGCTCAAGGGAAGGATCTATAAAATCTATGATTACATCCGCCCTGGTATTATGGGGGTTTGAAACCGTTAGTTTAACCCAAATTACATCCTTGGTAACATTGGTTCGTAAACCTGTTTTAGGTATAGGTTTAAAGTTTTTATTAGGAAGCGCCACAATATCTTCCAGGGTAAGTGAATGCGAGGTATCGACGTAAGCGGATAAATATGTGTTGAGATTGATCTCTCTATCGTGCGAAATCAGAGTCAGGGTGTTTTGGCCCAGGCCAACACGCTGAATCAAAACAAAAGCCAACAACAGACACCAGCTCTTCATATTATTTAATCCCCAAATGATATGCCTATACTTCTGGCTGCTTTAACCATAAAGGAATTCTTATTTACAAAATTATACTTACGAATGGCCTCTTCAATGCTTACCGCAGTAATCCTATTGTTCTTATAAGAAACCATTTTCCCATACTCTCCCTCAAGTACCAGTTCAAAGGCTTTAACCCCAAACAGTGTGGCTAATATTCTGTCAAAAGCTATCGGCGTACCCCCTCTTTGTGTGTGTCCAAGTACTGTTTCCCTGATATCGGCTTCGCAACCTGCTTCTTTAAGCTGCTCTGACAAACGGTATGCAACACCGCCCAGTCGTTTATTCTCGTACCCAACCTCATCGCTTTTCGCTGCTGTAACTTTTCCCTTTTTAGGACGGGCTCCCTCTGCTATTACTATATGAGCAAAGCCCTTTCCCTGATCATAACGTTGGTTAAGCCTCTCTACCACCTTGTTGATATCATAGGGAATCTCCGGGATCAAACAAACTTCGGCGCCTCCGGCAAGCGCGGTGTGCAAGGCAATCCATCCGGCTCCACGCCCCATGACTTCCATAATCATTACACGATGATGACTCTCTGCCGTAGTCACCAGTTTATCAAAGCTATCCGTTGCAATTTGAACCGCCGTACGAAAACCAAAAGTAAAATCTGTTCCTGACAGATCATTATCGATCGTTTTTGGTACGCCTATTATGTTCAGGCCCTGCGCATAAAGTTTTTGTGAAATCCTTTGAGAACCGTCTCCTCCTATACTTATAACCGCTTCAACACCAAGTGATTTTATACGCTCTATCAACTCTCCAGATTTATCGACGGTACTCCAGCCGCCATCTCTTTGCAGGATAGGAAAGTCAAACGGATTACCCTTGTTTGTAGTTTTTAAAATAGTCCCTCCTTTTACATGTATGCCGGCGGTCATTTTCTCGTTAAGCGCTATCACTTCCATAGGCTCCCGCATAACGCCATTAAACGCCTCCATGCTCCCCAATACCTCCCAATCCTTTTCACTTTTAGCCCGTTTCACAATACCGCGAATTACTGCATTAAGGCCCGGGCAGTCACCTCCTCCGGTTAGTACGAGTACTTTTCTTTTTGCCATACCTGATCTATACTTTTACTCATAATTTAGTGATATATTTAGTAAGTTTAACGACATGCATCAAAAGAGTTTAGCGGCTTACATGAAAAAGTTAATTCTACAACTTTTTTTACTATGCTTTCTCTCCCATTCATATGGTCAGGGCATTCAGTCTGTACCTGATCTATGGCAGCGGGTAACGGACCAGACCGGCACATTGAGTAGTTCAGAAGTTGACCGGTTAGAACGTAATCTCCGGGCTCTTGAACAAGACAAGGGCAGCCAGGTAGCCGTGCTGATCGTTTCGACAACAGAACCTGAGCCTATTGAGGACTATGGCATACGTGTTGCAGAAAAGTGGGAGCTCGGACGAAAGGATATTGATGACGGAGTTATTCTGCTTATAGCCAAAAATGACAGAAGAGTCAGGATTGAAGTAGGTTACGGCCTTGAGGGTACCATTCCGGATGCCACGGCCAAAAGAATTATAGATAACTACATCATACCAAATTTCCGCCAGGGAAATTTTTATGCAGGCATTGATGAAGGAGTAGAGGCATTATCTACCGCTATTCAGGGGGAAGAACTTTCGGAACCATCGGCTCATGACAAATCATCAGAAGAAACTGAATTTCCTTATTTTATTCTTGTTGTTGTTTTTGTAATTGCAGCACAGGCACTGAGCAAAAGGATGGGCAAGTGGAAAGGAGTATCCATTGGAGCAATCTTAACTACGATCACAGGCCTGGTTGCCGCAATGACAAAGTAGAACCTGAGGAATGGGAAGCCGTGGTCAAATTGATTGTAGGAGATCAAGAACGGAAAACCCACACTAGGTTTAATTAATGGTATTCAACTTTGTGGAGAACTATTAGAAAGAGGTGGTGTTAATAAACCACCGCAAAACCCTAACGAATTGCCGGATGATATTCGGCTTGGCTAGTATATGACAGATATTGTAGTTTATGGAGCTTACGGATATACCGGAGAGCTGATTGTAAAAGAGGCCAGGAAGCAAGGCATAGAGGTTGTACTTTCAGGTAGAAACGAAGAGAAACTAAAAAAGCTTTCTCAGGAGACCGGCTTTTCTTATTCGGCAGTTGACTTGACCAATAAAGAGGCATTACACCTCCTTTTGCAGGATGCAAAGGTGGTCATCCATTGCGCAGGCCCATTTCAACAAACAGCAAAACCTATGGTAGAAGCATGCCTGGCAACACTCACCCATTATCTCGACATTACAGGTGAGTACCAGGTTTTCGAGCTTATTAATGGGTACGATGAGGCAGCAAAAAAAGTCGGTATGATGTTACTTCCCGGCTCAGGATTCGACGTGGTACCCTCAGACTGCCTGGCAGCATTATTAAAAGCGCGTGTTCCTGATGCTGAAAAGTTACAGCTTGCTTTTGCAGCCACAGGAGGAGGTATTTCGCGAGGAACGTCGAAAACAATGATAGAAGGGGCCGGCGAGGGTCAGGTCTATCGATCGAACCACCAGCTAAAAACAAAGCCCCAGGGTGAATCGGTCAGGGATATAAACTATGGATCGTTTAAAAAATTGTCAGCAGGTATAAGCTGGGGCGATGTTTCTTCTGCGTACTTCAGCACTGGCATTCCCAATATTGAAGTTTTCGCAGGGTCATCAAAAAAGCAATTGAAAGCACTAAAATGGGCACACCGTCTGCGCTTTTTCCTTAAAATCAACTGGGTGAAAAATTTCCTCAAAAAGCAGACGGATAAGAAGCCGGCAGGTCCTAGCGAAGAAAAAAGGGAAAACAGCAACACTTACCTTTGGGGCAGGGCTGAAAATTCGAACGGGTCATACTATGAGGCGAGGCTTAAAACCCCAAATGGTTACACACTAACTTCACAGGCGACATTGCTTTTCGCTTCTAAAATTCTCAATGGCATATTCCGCCCGGGCTTTCAAACACCATCTTCCGCCTACGGAAGGGATGTAATTTTGGAGATTGACGGTTGTCAGTTCGAAAAAGCAGGTTAGTCATCAGCCCTCAATTTCTCTATCTTTTCCGGCATTCGCTCAAGCAGGGTCCACCATTCCTCATCATCCCGGTAGCTTCTGATGGCACCGGCCCTGACCAGTATTTTTCTTAATTCATCATCTTCAAACCCTCCAAGGCCTTTTTTAATGGTGTCGAAGCGGCGATCCGTATAGCTCTTGTGTGAAAGATAATAACGGGCGGTCCTTTCAGCCATATGTTCGGTTTTGAGTTCCTCAATTTTTAGCTTGAAAGCATGACGCAGCTGGTTTCTTTGCAGCAAAAGGGAGATGCCTCCACCTATTAGAACTCCCGATAGTGAGGCTACCAAACTAAGTATTTCCGGTTTCATGGGGTAAAATATTTACTGTAATCGATCTTTAACATACGTAATTTCAGTCTTACCGTGCGGAGCTGGTTTGCCATTTTCATCAAGGCTAACGAATACGATCTTGTCTATCGCCAGTATGGTTTTTCTGGTTAGTTTATTCCTGACTTCACAGGCAATAGTCAGGGAAGTTCGCCCGAAATGTATGGCTTTCATACCCAGCTCTATGATGTCTCCTTTTTTGGCTGAACTCACGAAGTTTATTTCTGACATATATTTTGTCACACATCGCTGATTCTCAAGTTGCACAATGGCGTAAATAGCCGCCTCTTCGTCAATCCAGCGCAGAAGGCTTCCGCCAAATAAAGTGCCGTTTGGGTTTAAGTCTTCGGGTTTTACCCACTTTCTTGTATGGAAATTCATAACACTAAATTTAAACAATAAAATATTTAATTATGTTAACTAAAAGCATCCTTAACCCACATATCTTCCTTCTATCAAATGTCTCAAACTTATGTGAGAAGGATTTCGTTTCTTTCCCAAACTAAATAACTATCTTCAACAAAAGATGAAAAAACTATTTATTCTAAGCCTGTTAACCATTTGTGCAATATCTGTATTTGCCAATGACAACTATAAGTATACAATTGATCTGACTAAAGTTAATGAAGACAAGGTTTTTGTAGAGCTTGAGCCACCCGCGATCAAAGAGAATGAAATCACATTTTACCTTCCGAAGATCATTCCCGGCACGTACAGCATTGCCGACTATGGCAGAATGGTCTCTGAGTTCTCCGCATATGATAAAAAGGGGCGGAAACTTGAAACCGAAAGGATTAACGACAATTCATGGACTATAAAGGGCGCCAAAAAGCTGGCAAAGATCAGCTATTGGGTAGAAGATACTTATGATACAGAAAAAGACGGGCCAGATATATTTGAACCAGCCGGAACCAACATTGAAGCAGACAAAAATTATGTACTGAACCCCAGTGGCTTTTTCGGATATTTCGAAGGTATGAAAGAAGTGCCTTTTGACATTAATATCATTCGCAAGGAAAACTTTTACGGCGCTACAGGATTGGTACCTGCCACCGTAGGAGCTGATCTGAGCACGGTAATTGATTTGGAAAAATCAGAAAAAGCAGAGGCCTCCGGTAAAAAAGTAGACCAGTTTAAAGTGGAGGATTACGACCGGCTGGTAGATTCACCTATCATGTACAGTGCTCCGGATACTGCACTTATCAAAGTAGCTGATACCGAAGTGCTTATAGCTTCCTACTCACCAAACAATATGGTAACGGCCGAACAAATAGCTGCCAGTATAAAGGAAATTTTGCAGGCACAAAAGGAGTATTTAGGTGGTGAGCTACCTGTTGATAAATATGCTTTTATTTTCTATTTCACCGATCAGCCTGTGCTTTCATATGGCGCACTTGAGCACTCGTACAGTTCATTTTACTATATGCCCGAAATGCAGATACAGGCCATGGCGCAGCAGTTGAGGGACTTTGCCGCACATGAATTCTTCCATATCGTAACGCCTTTAACTATTCACTCAGAGGAAATAGATAATTTTGATTTCAACGATCCGAAAATGTCAAAACATCTGTGGATGTATGAAGGCGTAACAGAATACTTCGCAGGCAATATGCAGATCCAATACGACCTGATCGGGCCTGATGAATACCTTGAAATGATCAGGGAAAAGATGATAACCGCATCTGACTTTCTGGATACAGTCGCTTTTACCGACATCAGCAAGTTTACACTGGAAAAATATTCGGATCAATATTACAACGTGTACCTAAAAGGAGCTCTGATAGGCCTTGCTTTAGATCTTAAACTGCTTGAATTATCTAACGGTGAATACGGACTTCAGGAGCTGATGCATGACCTATCAAAAAAATATGGCAAAAATAGCGCCTTTGATGATGAACAACTCTTCGATATTATCACCGAAATGACATACCCTGAAATAGGAGAGTTTCTGAAAACCTATGTGGGCGGAACAAAGCCTTTGCCATATAAAGAGATTTTCCAGACGGTAGGTATAAATTACATACCCGAGGAAAATATAGAGCTTTATAGTATAGGTCTGCAACAGCAAAACATAACTATAGCTGAACACGAAGGTCAAAAGTACCTGGCTATAGCCGGCGTTGATAACCTCAATGCTATGGGAGACTCACTGGCCTTTGAAGAAGGGGATATTCTATTAAAGATTAACGGACAATCAATACCTCCACTGGGTCCTGAGATCGGGCCGTTTATTGGAAATATCCAGAACAGCCTTGATGAAGGGCAAACACTTTCTTATACGGTCTTGCGAAAAGATGATGAAGGAAATTTCAATGAAGTTGAATTAAGCTCACCGGTATTTAAAGTTCAGGCTGTTCAGCAGCATTTATTTGAACTGATGGAAAACCCTACTGAAAAGCAATTACTGATAAGGGAAGCCTGGCTGAGGCCATAAGGAAATTCACCAGTTGCCGGGCCATAGAGGTCCGGCTTTTTTTAATCTTTCAAATATCGATAGTACCTGGTCACCGTTGTTATACCTATAGGGCCTTTCCAGATCCCACCTGTCATCCCGATATCCTCCACTTCAATAATTATGGTGTTTTCTTCATTTAGCCTGATCAATCCGGCAGGGATAGTGTAGACCCTCAGCTCATTATAGGAGTAGCTTTTACCCAATGGCCTGTCATCTCTGGTAGTGCCTATTAATTTACCGTTCAGGTATGTACGGTCAAAGTCATCTATTTTGCCAAGTACTAAAACAAGGTTTTCAGCAGATGTCCCTGCAGGTAGGGTAAATGTTTTTTTATAGGTAGCCCAGCCGTCATATTCTTCATGCCCCTGGGGTTCCCACGGAATGGGCACCATGATCTGCTCCCAGTCTTCCCTTCTATAGCCTTGGTTATCTTTTCTAAAAGACCAAACCCCTTGAAGATCTACGATTAAACCGGAAGAATAGCTCGATGCGTAGACACCAAGCTTACCTCCGGAAATTCCACCTTCACGGGTTGCATCGTATACACGTACAGCAATAACATTTGGGCCGTTCTTGTTGAGGTATTGAACAGGAAAAGTGTATTGCCTCTCTGCTCGATAAGCAGTTTTAAATTTGGGAGGCATATGCCCGGAAAAACCTATGAGCTTACCGTTAAGATAAACTTCATCGGCATCATCAATATAGCCAAGATGCAGATACAGGCTTTTATTATCAGGCAGGTTAGTGATGTCAAAGGATTTTCTGTACCAGGCAAAGCCATCGTAACCGTGAAAACCCTGGTTCTCCCATATTTCCGGAGCGTAAATGGTTTCCCACGAGCTGTCGTCATAAGAGGGGTCAGCCCATGAAATTTTATCGCCAATAGAAAACTTCCACCGGCCCTCAAGGTTGATAAGTCGCTCCTGAGCAAAAGAAGCGTTCAAAAGAAATACCAAGATGGATATAAGCGCTGTTCTCAAATTTCCTAAATGTTAGCTTATAAAGTTAAGGGGTTCCACGGTCTTTTCAAGAACATGTCACCCCTAAATCACCCCCCAGTGATGTCTTTTACTTTACTGCTGCAACTTCAGTTTGTGGCAAATAGTTATTCCAATAACTTATCCACATGGTTTCATCAGTAAATATCATTTCATATCTGACGGAAATTTCCGAGTCTGCTATTTCTATCCAATACTTGCCTGACTTCAGGGATTTCAAATCATAATATTTAATAAACCCATTCTTAAATTGATTTGATTTGATCTTTTCATTAAACAGAAGTCCTTTCTCTCCATAAAAATTTATAGAAACCTGCTTCTCTCCGGGGTTTACATACAGAAGTTTTACAAGACCTTTCTCGGCAGATGGTAATATCTTAGCCCCAATCTGGCTTTGTTGGTCCTGTGCCATTGCGCCTGCTCCTATTAAAAGGAAAAACAGTAAGAGTTTAAATTGTAGTTTCATGCCTGTGTTGTTTTGACCTAAAATTGATTTCTATAGTCAATAACGGCACTATTACACCCTGGGGTGTCATCAAAAAGTAATCAAATGTAAAAGATTGTCACGACAGGTAAGGTACTGTAAATCAATAGATCATTTTATATCCGGCCCCGTGTACGGTAAGGATGATCCTGGGTTGATTAGGGTTAGCTTCCACTTTTTGTCTCAGCTTTACCATAAAGTTATCTACTGTTCGTGTTGTTGGCTTTTCTTCATAGCCCCACACATTCTCCAGCAGATCGTATCGGCTTACAAGTTGATTTTTGTGCTGATATAAATACTGTAGTATTTCAAATTCCTTGTGAGACATTTTTATTTCAGTGTCCCCGTCTGAGGCAGTATAATTACCAAAATGGATATCCAACCTTCCAATTCTGACCTCCAAATCTTCCGCGCTCCCTTGATCCTCCGTTTTTACCCGCCGAAGCAGTGCTTTAATCCTGGCGATTAACTCCCTTACACTAAAGGGTTTGGTCACATAGTCATCAGCCCCGATCTCAAGGCCAAGAACCTTATCAATTTCTTCCCCTCTGGCTGTTAACAATATTACCGGAGTTGAGTTTCCATTTTGCCTCAGCTTTTTACATACCTCAAAACCCGAAAGCTCGGGCAACATTACATCCAGCAATATGAGGTCATAGCTTCCGTCAATAGCTTTTTCATAGCCTTCTTTGCCGCTAACCGCAAGATCAATACGATACCCTTCAAACTCCAGGTTATCTTTTAGCCCAAGCCGCATCATGGGTTCATCTTCAATGATTAAGATATCAGCCATATCACTGTTGTTTAAGTAGAAGATATACGGTAAAGGTAGTGCCTTTTCCTAATTCACTTTTTACTTTGATCTTGCCATTATGTCTGGCAATAATATGTTTGACCAACGACAATCCAAGACCTGTACCCTGACCCTTGGCCAAATCTCCAGTCGAAACCCGGTAAAACTTGTCAAATATATATTTCTGATCCTTCAGGGCAATACCGATTCCCCGGTCACGGATGGACATAAATGCCCGATTCCCTGATGTTCCTGTCTGAATCTCAATATGCTTGTTGTCTTTACTGTACTTGATCGCGTTATCCAGCACATTGATGATTACCTCCTGCAAAGCATCTTTATCCGCTTCTACAATTAGGTTCTCCTCCCGGAGGAATGAGTATTTAAAGCCTTTGCTTTCCAGATGATAGGTATAGGTTTTAAGAACTTCTTCTACAGCATCACTCAAATCCACTGCCTTAAGAATATAGCTGCTTTTGTTGGCCTCAACCTGCGAAAAGTTCAATATTTTATTCACAATGGCTGTAAGCCTTTGGGCCTCCTTGCTTATGATCTGGTAGTACTCCTGCCGCTTTTCCTGCGTCGGTACCCGGCCCATTTCCAAGGTTTCGGCAAACATACTGATCAATGACAGTGGTGTGCGGATTTCATGGGATACATTGGAAACAAATACGGATTTATTCTCTGCCAACTGGATTTCCTTCTTCACATTTTTAAACGCCAGCCAAACACCAAACAGCAGCACAATATTCAAAAGCAATATCAAACCCAGGTTGAGATAGGTTCTTTCCATGACAATCTGATCAATGCCGCGACCTTTCAGGTTTATGCCCAGATAATAGTCGGGGAGAATCCAGAAGTCATTGGTTATGGCCTTAGCCTTATAGTCGTATCTGTTAACCGTATCAATCGTGGTGTAAACCAACTCATCTGTACCTTTTTGATGAGCAGACAGTATGAACTTATCAGCAGCTATAGTCTGTAATTTAGGCCTCAGTGTTTCTCCGATAAATAATTCAGGGTCCAGAACTATACCACACACCAAATAATTACCAATCGGCTTATTGAGAATGAAAACCAGTGTTACCAGGTCTTTACTGTTTATGATTAAGTCGATATCAAGAGGTTGAAGTTTCTGAAACCCACTTTCCATGTATAAGACCAGTCTGTCTACCTGAGACTTATTCACTTGCATAGCCTCCTCAACCCTGCCAGATGCAATCTTGGCCAAAGTGTCATTATAACTATATAAAAGTGGTTTGCGGTTGTAAGATGTATCTGTCAGGAAAATAAGGGCTATACTGGAATTGACATCAAGTACCTCCAAAATGGCTGGTGGCAAAGAATCGGAAAGTTCGGAAGAGGAGAGGGCAGATTCTATTTTTGAGGTCCAGCTATCTGCAACATCATCAGAATATTGGTTTACCGAATAAAGGATGGCATCAAGCTGGTTTTGGTAAATATTATTGATTACCTCCTCATTCCTGCTCAAAGAAGAGATTTCGTACACAGAATAAAAAACTGCTGGTAATAAAAATACCAGCAGTAAAATAAGCCCGGTTTTTCTTACAGAATTCACTCAAAATTAAAACGTAAGGGGAGTCATTTAGGTTATTAATGACCTGCTATGTGAAAAGCTTAATCAATAGTTCCCACCGGTGGCTCAAGATCCTCGTCTTCCAGCCACGGCTTTGTCATCCTGTCTACCTCTTGAAACAAAGCAAAGGCTTCCTGAAAGCCTTTAAAATGTACTCTTCCGGATTTCCTGAATTTAGCTCTAAATTCAACAAATAACGAAGTCATAATTAATCATATTATTGTCCTAAAACCATAACGCCGCATAAAGAAAAAGGTTGCCACATGGACAACCTTTATTTCATAACCATTTAGTTGCTTTTAAGCTGTTTTTCGAAGCTCGCTTACACTCAGCTCATTATGCTTAAGTTTGGCGGCAAGCTCTTTGGCATGCTGTTTATCTTTCGAGTAAAGTATATGCTTAGGCACACCTTTCAAATCCCATATTAGCCCCATCCAGTTAAAAAGTTTCAAGCCATAATAGGTAAAATCAACTTCCCACCAGAAGAATCCGTTCCTGGCAGCGACCTCATAGTAATGGTGATTGTTGTGCCAGCCCTCGCCTAAAGTAAGCAAAGCGAGCCATAAACTGTTTCTGGATTCATCCCCGGTTTTATAGCGCTGCTTTCCAAACTTATGCATAATAGAATTTATTGAAAAAGTACCATGATAAAGAATAACGGTACTAAGGAAAAATCCTATAAATAGGGTAGAGAATCCGGCCTGGGTAAACATGAGCAGCGGGCTGCCTCCATTGACCCAGCCGCCTAAAGCCATTACAACTAATGCCAGCACCAGCGGTGGTACAAGGTAATTTTTATTTAGCCATACCAGCTCGGGGTACTTGGCATAGTCGCCAATAGTTTTATAGTCTGTCTTCTTATAGTCAGGCCCAACGATCCAGCCAATATGTGAATACCAAAAGCCATACAATTTCATTGAATGTGGGTCTTCGGGCTGATCACTGTATCGGTGATGATGCCTGTGATGAGCTGCCCACCAAAGAGCACCTTTTTGCGCTGATGTTTGCGCCATAAAAGCAATCACAAACTGAAACCAACGTGATGTCTTATATGATTTATGTGAAAAATAACGGTGATAGCCACCTGTTATCCAGAACATGCGGCCAAAATATAAAACCGCACAAACTACCCAGTCAAACCAGGTAGCACCCGTCCATAATGCGCCTAAAGGAAGCAGGTGTACCATCGCAAACGCGATTTCCTGCTTTAAAATGGGTTTACTTCTTTTTTCTAATACTACTTCTGACATGTCCGGTCATTTAAAATAAATTCTTCCGCAAAAATACGGATTATTTAGTAGTAAGTTAAATAACCTGATAAAGGTTCAATTATGTGTGTTGGTAATATTGGAAGGGTCGAAAATTAGAATTTGAAACAATAAAAATAGATACTGTAGTGCCTTTTATATAAAATAAGGCCGCCCAATTGATATTGAACGGCCTTTACTATTACTACATAAAAGGGATAATTATTGAATTTCTCCCAGTTCTGTTCCTGTTCCGTAGTTAACGTCGATTAAGTAAACATCACCAGACTCCACTCTCTCCGTTTCGTTTAAATAATCGCAGAGGTCCCATTTAAAGCCACCTGGGTGCATGGTTGAAACATTTACATTGGGTTCATAATCGGGATAACCTGTTCCTCCACTGTAGATAGAAATATCATTTGGGTCAAGCCTGTAGTATTCTGGATAACAATATGACCCATCAAAATCAGAGTCAACCTCAATATTAGCTCCGGACCCACCGTCCAGCGAATTAATATAAATAGCAGAATACGTTGAATAGCCATAGCCAATATCACCCAATTCAACACCTGAAATTACACCAGATTCAACAGTTAAAGATTCAACATAAGCCTGGCGTCCATTAGAATAATTAGGGCCAGCCACTGTCGCTAAGATGTTAGCTGTAGAAGGTAAAGCCATGGCCTTATCATAAGGTCTGAATATTGTTCCTTTAGCCGTTTTCATAACCACACCACTTTCTTCACGAACAGCTATTTTCTGATCAAACACCAGATCAGGAAAGTGGATTGTTATATATCTTCCATTAGCTGTAGTAGGTATCAATAAGGAATAATTACCTTCAGCATCAGTCTTAGCAGATGCAATTGTGGTGTTATTATATTTAGCGTAAATCTCAATCCCTTCAGGATGCTCAAAAGCCGTAGTAGTAAGATCCGTTTGAATTCGAACACTTCCTTTGACTATAGCCGCCATTTCCTCAGCATACATGTTCATTGTGATGTTGTCACCTGCCAACCTGCCATTTGAGAAAACTTCGGCTTCCTGCGTCAAATTGAAGTAACCTTCCTTTTTTAAAGCAATAATAACATCTCCTTGCTCAATATTTTCAAAATAGGCCACACCAAATTCATCTGAAACTGATGTATAAACATTACTACTTGCAGAAATAGTTACATCCACACCAGCCAGGGGCAGATTTGTTCCCTCCTCTTTTACATTCACTGCAAAAGTTGTCTCTTGGGCCATGTTGAGTACTTCTTCTTCCGTAAGTCCATCCTTTTCGCAAGAGGTAAAAACAATGCCAAATCCAATAAAGAGCAGAAACAAATAATTTCTTAATTTATACATACCTTCTTATTTAGATATTTAATAAAAGATAAGTTTAGCCTCCGTTAGCAGAGGCTAATCTTTATTACTGGATTTCTTCCGCTCTAATGGTACCAGTTCCATAATGACCATTGACTAGTCTTATTTCACCAGTCTGGATGTCAACATAGTTAGTGAAACTAGGATTTATCCGACCTGTTCTGTTAGCCTCATCAAAAGAAGGGTAACCAGTACCGCCATCGTTAATTGTTTCGCTTGTGTAAAGGTCGGTATCTGATTCATCTACATATGTAACAATATCAGCTCCAGAGCCTCCAAAAAGAGAAGTAATAGTAATTTGAACCTCAGTTCCTTCTGACTGAGTATATCCCGAACCAGAATCATCCCAATCCAAGTCATAAATCTCACCATCTGAGTTTACGTCAACATTGTAAATGATCGCAGCAGTACCTCCTGCAGCGGGAGCTGGAGCAGTTGCAAAAATTGAAGGTACACCAGGAATATCAATAGCAGAACCAATTGGATTAAATACTGTTGAAATGCTAGCTATACTAGGCAATGTTGTCGGAAATTCAGCATCTCCTTTGTTTCCATTTTTTGCTATAGTTTGATCTAAAGTAAGTGTTGCATATTTCATTCTGTAATCTACACCAGTATTTGTTGCAGGTACGACAAGCTCGTAGTTACCATTGGCATCGGTAGTAGCAACAAACTCAACGGTATTCATACCATCAAGATCAAGATATGCTTTAACTTCAGTTCCTTCAGGTACAACTTCGGTATCCTCATTAGTTACGTCTGACTCTATTTCCAATTTACCTTTAATAGTGGCAGTATTTTCAGTTAATGACAATACTCCAAGTGTAGCAGTAAAGTGACCTTGACGATAATCGTTAACATCAACATTTACTAAATTTTGAACTTTGGTAAAACCTTCTTTTTCTACAGTTACAGGTAATCCGCCACCAATTTTAACGTCAGAAAAAGAAGCAATTCCCTGCTCATTGGTTTGAGCAGTTACAGCAGCGCCATCTTTAATGATAGATACAGTTGCTCCACTTACCGCAGTGGTATTGAAGTAATCAATTACATAAACAGAAACATCAACAGTTTGTTGAGCATTCAAAGCATCCTCTTCAGTAAAATCATCTTTACAAGAAGTGAATACACCCGCAAGTATGATCACCAAAAGGAACGATAGGATTCTTGTTTTTTTCATTATAGAACTCATGATTTATTTAGTTTTTAATTTTTATGCTTTATTTAAAATTTAACACCAACAGTAAATGAGAAGGCATTGGCCGTTACATCTTCTGTAACTTCTACAAAATCGATATAACTGAAAGATTCTTTAACCGGGGTAATACCATATTGATAAGCGGCTCCTATAACCAAATCAAAATTTCCTTCAGTAGGGATGTCGAATTGCAGGCCGGCTACGGCGCCAAACTGAAAGTTTTTGTACTGGTCAGAAACCACATCTTCACCTGCAGCGGTTACAAAAACATTTCCGTTTAATTGACCTGTTTTCTGATAAGATTCCGTTGCTGCAATGTTGTATGACATGTATGGGCCTATAAGGAATTTAGGAAAAGCAGGATTGCTGAAAGGAGCAAAACGTGCCTGAACAGGAACATAAATGTTGTGCAGGGTAACTGAAGCATCCTTAACATGGTTGTTGAAAAAATCTGATGATCCTCCAAACCTGGACTCATCTTTAAATTGTAAATAGGTACCTCCTGATTGAAAATAAGCTACCTCTGCTTGTACTGCCAGCATATCATTGATCTGATAAGAACCGAAAGCTCCGGCTGTAAAACCTAATCTGGATCCTGTATGATATGACGAACTTAACTCACTCATTACAGCACCCGCTTTAAACCCATATTCAATTGTGTTGCTCGCCTCCTCCTGCGCAAACGCATATGAGACACCGAACAACATCAAGAAGGCTTTCGCGTATACCACTTGGACTAACTTCATTTTGTTTAATTTTAAATTATTATTTTATAAGTAATAAGAATATTATTTGATTAAATAAAAAAACATAGTTCTTTATTCTATTAACTACCCTGCTTTAATAGGCCGCAAATCTAATAGGCATATTGAATAATTCAAATTTTATTTTGATAATTTTTGTAAAAAGAAATGATTAATTTAAAATATCTGGAATCCAGGTTACTTGCTGAATTTAGGTAGTATATAGCGGGTTTTGCCCTGATCTGCGTAAGGATCAGGTAGATAAACGGATGAATATTCAGGTTATGCCTTGCCCTTTAGTACTACTTTGATCTCATTAAGTTTAAGAAGGGCTTCTACCGGTGAAATGGTGTTGATGTCAAGGGTGTCCATCATTTCCTGCACTTGTTTATATTTTGGATCAGCCTCAAAAAGGCTCATTTGATAATTGGCCTTTGGTACTTCCTCAAGTTTTTTGCGGGTGTCATTTTTATGCTTATCCTTCTCCAGGAAGTGCATAATCTCGTTGGCTCTTATAACTACCTTATTCGGCATACCAGCGAGTTGTGCCACATGAATACCAAAACTATGTTCACTACCACCTTCCTTCAGCTTTCGCATAAAGATGATCTTATCGCCAACTTCTTTTACCGATACATTGAAGTTTTTAATACGTGGAAAGTCTTCCGTTAACTGATTAAGCTCGTGATAATGTGTGGCAAACAATGTTTTGACACAATAATCCTGATGGTTATGCAGAAATTCGACTATAGACCAGGCTATGGAGACTCCGTCATAGGTACTTGTACCCCGGCCGATCTCATCCATCAGCACCAGGCTACGGTCACTGAGGTTGTTAAGGATGCTGGCTGTTTCGGTCATCTCAACCATAAAAGTTGATTCTCCTTTTGACAGGTTGTCAGAGGCTCCCACACGGGTAAAAACTTTGTCAACCATGCCAATCGAAGCCTGTTTGGCTGGTACAAAAGACCCCATTTGCGCCATAAGCACAATTAAGGCTGTTTGCCGGAGCAAAGCAGACTTACCCGCCATGTTGGGTCCTGTTATAACCATAATCTGCTGATGGTCGTTATCCAGAAAAACATCATTGGGAATGTAGGATTCACCTAAGGGAAGCTGCTTTTCTATAACAGGATGCCTACCTTCTTTGATATCTATGGCAGTAGAGTCATTGACCTCAGGCATTACGTACTTGTTGTTCCTCGCGATGATAGCAAAAGAATTCAAACAGTCTACGGTAGCCAAAACCCTTGCATTTTGCTGTATTTGGGTCACGTAATCAGCAGCACTCACGACCAGTTCATAGAATAATTTCTGCTCAATAACAAACAGCCTGTCTTCTGCATTGAGAATCTTCTCTTCATAGACCTTGAGTTCCTCAGTGATGTATCGCTCGGCGTTAACCAGGGTCTGCTTTCTGATCCATTCACCAGGTACCTTATCTTTATGGGCATTGCTTACTTCGAGGTAGTAACCAAAAACTTTATTGTAAGCTATTTTTAAAGAAGAAATGCCCGTGCGCTCAACTTCTCGCTTTTGTATCTGAATAAGATAATCCTTGCCAGAATACGCTATTTTTCTCAGCTCATCCAGTTCTTCATTAATGCCGTCTTTGATCAAACCGCCAACATTGGAGGTTAACGGCACCTCTTCTTTCAGCTCATTTTCTATTTTTTCCAGCAGGAATTCGCAGGGATTAATCTGATCCGCCAGTTTTTTGAGTTCTGCAAACTTACTCTCCTGCAGGATCTTCTTGATCGGCAAAGTATTTTTTAAGGCCTTCTTGAGCTGGTTCATTTCCCGTGGATTAATGCGGCCAACGGCTACCTTGGATATTAACCTTTCCAAGTCACCGATTTGCTTAAGGTTTTGCTGAATATCATCAAGAAGATCGGTGTTTTCTGTAAATCCTTTGACCGTGTTTAATCGCTCATTGATCGTGGTTATTTCCTTTAGAGGTAATACCATCCACTTCTTCAACAACCGCGAACCCATCGGCGTAACCGTGCAATCCAGAATATCAATTAGTGGTACACCTCCATCATGTTGTGGATAAATCAATTCCAGGTTACGAATAGTAAATTTATCAAGCCAAACGTATCGGTCTTCGTCAATTCTGGATATTGAGGAGATATGTTTTACTTCGCGATGTTCCGTTTCTTCCAGATAATACAAAACAGCTCCGGCTGCAATAATGGCATCATCCATACCTTCAATACCAAAGCCTTTGAGTGTAGTGGTTTGAAAATGGGCCGTCAGTTTTTCATAGCCAAAATCGAAACTGTAGATCCACTCGTCTAATGAAAAGGTATTGTAGTCGTCCTGAAAAAGCTGTCTGAGATCTTCCTTTGCAGATTTGCAGAAGATAACCTCGGAAGGGTTGAATCCCTGAAATAATTTAGAGATATAATCCTTTGACCCTTGAGCAGTCATAAATTCTCCGGTAGAAACATCCAGAAAAGCCACTCCGGCCCGGTCTTTCGAAAAGTGTATAGAGGCCAGAAAGTTGTTTGCCTTCTTCTCCAGAACATTATCATTAAAGGAAAGGCCTGGGGTAACCAACTCCGTTACACCTCTTTTAACTATACCCTTAACCGACTTGGGATCTTCAAGTTGATCGCAAATGGCCACCCGATTACCTGCCCTTACCAGTTTCGGTAAATAAGTGTCCAGTGAATGGTGAGGGAAGCCTGCCAGCTCTATGTGAGAAGCCGCTCCATTGGCACGCTTGGTCAATACAATGTCCAGAACCTTACTGGCTTTAACAGCATCTTCACCAAAGGTTTCATAAAAATCACCAACCCTGAATAGCAATAAGGCCCCCGGGTACTTCGCTTTAATAGCGTTGTACTGCTTCATTAACGGAGTTTCTTTTGCGTCTTTGGTCTTAGCCATTTTATGATCAATTAAGGTCACAAAGATTAATTTTTTTGGTGCGATTAGCAAGGCTGGTGTCTTACTGTCTTTTTAATTACACATTACACACTAAATGTTAGCTTTGTATTTTTAAAACCAAAGCTATCAGAAAGTAAGATGCGCAAACTTGCCAACGAAGAACTGGAAAGAAAATCCATAGAAGAGTTTAAAAAAAGTGAAAAGCTTCCGGTCGTTATATTTCTGGATAATATAAGAAGCCTGAATAATGTCGGATCGGCCTTCCGGACGGCAGATGCATTCCTGGTAGAGAAAATCTATCTTGGTGGCATCACCGGAACACCCCCTCACAGAGATATAACTAAAACCGCACTGGGAGCCACCGAATCGGTAGAGTGGGAGCATATGTCGGATACAATTGCCGGAATTAAAAAACTGAAAGAAGATGGTTACAAAATAATCTCCGTTGAGCAGGTTGACAAAAGCATTATGCTAAATGATTTTCAGCCCAAAGTAGATGAGAAGTACTGCCTGGTTTTTGGAAATGAAGTTTTTGGCGTTGATGAAAAGATCGTAGAAGAATCTGACGAGTGCATTGAAATACCTCAACATGGCACCAAACACTCATTAAATATCTCGGTGAGTGTGGGGATCGTCATTTGGGATTTTTATAACAAAATTGGGTACAAGTAAGCCCGGCAGGTCCGGATGACCCGCCGGAGTTTACTACCTGTTTAATTAACCGCAGCCAACGCATCTAAGGTGCCCCATCCATATTCAGAGCTTCTGCCCGGATACAGATCAGCACTTTGTTTCATTTTATTAAGTACCTGAGTGCGTGTCCAGGTTGGGTTTTTGGACCATACCAAGGCAGCTATACCTGCTGCAGTGGCTGTAGCCACCGAAGAGCCTCCTACTGTTGAAGGGCTGCTGCCACTCATGGCCAGGGTAAGGGCGTGTTTACCGCTTCCCGATCTTTCCATAACCACAGTAAAATCTACTTTATCTCCGGAATGGCAGATGTCACATCGCTGATAACCGCTTCCTTCTTTAATTCCTGTCACAGCTACAGTCTCATTCATTGATGCCGGGAATATTACACCGTACCAGTTAGTAAATGAAGTTGATGTACCTGCCGCCGCAAATATTAATTTTCCTTTACCATAGGCGTAGCGTATGGCATCAGCAACTTTAGAATTACTGAAAACATCACCAATTGACATGCTAATGATCTTTACATCACTTCGGTTACCAAGAAAAACAAGAGCATCTGAAACACCGGTCTTTTCACTGCTTCCGTTAATAACTACATCCCCCGTACCTCTTACAGCTACAAGATTAGCATTGTAAGCTACACCTACTGAGCTTCCGGAAGTACTTCTTGGAGCAGCAATAGTACCAGCCATAGCCGTACCGTGGCCACATTGGTCATTGGGCCCGTCAGGATCATCCCATGGCCACCAACTACTTACATAAAAGCCATATTTATGAACATATCTTCCACTGGAATATCCCGAATTGAATTCTCCGTTAAGCTTGGTTTGATTTGGAGATATACCAGTATCTATCAGGCCTACGGCTATACCACTCCCTGTGCTATGATTCCACGCCTGAGGGATATTCATATAGCTGTAGTTCCACGACACCTTAGCATTAGGGGCAACCACAGTATAATCGCCTGCAGGGATTCCAGAATCCGGATCGTTTGAGCAACCTTTGCTGCTTTCCTCTCTACCCTCAGCAGCATATCTGGAAAAGTCCACTTCATAGCCCAAAGGCTCAACATAACGTACGTTTGGCAAAGACCTGAGCCTGGTGATTACGGCCGGATCAGTGATATGTATTTCCACATAAGGTAATACATCATGTGCACGCAAATCAATATCTTCCGACTCAAGGGGCTGATCATTCCCTTTGTTAATAATGTAAAGGGCTTCCTCCACAACATTCTCACGGGCTTGCACCCAGTTTTTTCCTTTAATATCAATGGTAGCCATTCTTGAGTTGACATCACTCTCGCCCTCTGGCTGATAACCAATAGTCAATGTAGAGTCTGAATGCATCAAGGCACTCCAAAGTACCTGATCGGACGCATCCTTCCAGTTAAACTCATTGGTCGCTTTTAGGGATTCCATGATTTGATCATCAATCTGATCTCTTGGGATGAGCAGAAGTTCCTGGTCTACCCGAGGAGCTTCCAGTTCGTTGGGGTCATTAGTACACCTCATCAGCATGGCGCCGAGGAATACCAATAACAGTAATCTGTAGTTGGTCATAAAATTCATAGGTTTAGGTTTAAGTTGTTTTAGGCATAGAAGCCTAATTTCACCTAAACTCGAAATTTTATTTCCTTAAAGCAACCAAAAAACAAAGAATCTTGCGTGATGTAAGGTTTTTACCAATTATTGCAGAATGAAGAAAGTGAAATCAAAAATTAAGCACCTCTTTTAATGAACCATAACCCGATCGGCTTACAGGAATTTTAATGCCAGTCTTGAGTATTGCCATATAGGTGTCTTTGGACATGGCCTCCAACCGGTCAATACTACTAATGGAAACTATAAACGACCGGTGAACTCTGACAAATTGATTTTCAGGCAATGAGGATTCCAGGTATTTCATGGTAAGCTGTTTTAAATATTTTTTGCCTTCACTGTGGATAGCAACATAGTCATCCTGAGCCTCTATAAAATCAATTTTATCCAGAGAAATAATAACTATTTTACTGCCCAGTCTAACTACCAGTCGATCAAGCCCTTCACGGGCAACTTCACGGCTCTCCTGAATTTTAGTTATCAGCTCTTTATCTTCTCCTCCTCCCGTCAGGCGTTGCCTGGCCTTCGATATAGCTTCGTTAAAGCGGCTTTGTGAATATGGCTTCAGCAGGTAATCAGCAGCACTTTGCTCAAAGGCTTTTAGCGCAAACTTGTCATAAGCTGTACTGAATATGATGACTGGCACTGTATCCAGAAGCTCAAGCATTTCAAAACCCGTAAGTTTGGGCATTTGCACATCAAGAAAGATCAAATCGGGTTTTACCTCATGAATAGCCTTTACACCTTCAAATCCGTTGGCGCACTCTGATACTATTTCTATATCAGAATGGCTTTTTAAATATGCTCTTATAACATCCCGAGCCAGTTTTTCATCATCTATTATTAATGTTTTTATCATTTTTTCGGTGGTTGGGGGATCAGCAAGTGAACTGTAAATATCGTTTTCTCTTTTTCAATAGTCATCAGGCCCATTGTGCCATAAGTCAATTCCAGCCTGTTGCGGACATTTTTAAGTCCTATTCCTTTTCCTTTTTGTGGCGCTCCCTCAGAATCATAGTTGTTGGATACCGAAACCTTGAGATTTCCATCTTCGCATTTGCATGTTGTTTTTATTTCTACGCCCTCTAATTGCTCATAAATTCCATATTTGATGGCATTTTCATAAATGGGCTGTAAAATCATGTTGGGAAGCGTCATGCTTTGACATGCCGGGTCAATTTCGTGTACCGCAGTAAGCCTGTCGCCAAAACGCACCCTTTCTATATCCAGGTACAACTGCATTTGTGCCAGCTCATCTTTTAGCGAATGCTTCTCCGGACTTTGGTTGCCCAGAGATGACCTGAGAAAATCCGAAAGTTTTATTACCATGTCCCGGGCCTTGTCAGGATCGGTAATAGTAAGGGAGCTTACCGAGTTCAGGCTGTTAAATATAAAATGTGGATTGATCTGGAACTTGAGCATTTCAAGCTCCGAATGCCTGAGCATTCCCTGTAGCTGCAACTCTTCCTGCTCTTTTAAGCGAAGGTTGTTATTGTAGCGAAGCAGGTAATACACCATTATGATCAGGGCGAGGAAAAACACACTGATAATAATTCGCCATAAGAAGGACCCGTCCACTAAGTCGCTATAACTGTCGTTTTCGCTAAAAAAGGCCGAAAGAGCTGAACTTGCTCCATAAACTACAAGCAGCGCTGATATGGAAGCTCCGAGAATATGGCTGATAATAACACCGGAAATGCCCTGACTATCCGGGGAAATATATTGCACAACATACCAATAGCTCAGCCCTATTCCTGCCAACAGTATATTCGATATAACTGCGTCGGCTAATGAAATCGATAACGGTAGCTGATAATGATAATAGAGTAAAACCGCATGAACAGCGATCACTGCTGCCCATGCGGATACATAAAATATAACGGCTTTACCTGCCAGTGGGTGTTTCATTGTTTAGTGTTGAGTGTTGCTTTGTACTTATCTCTGCAATTTTACATCTCCACCTCCAAACATAACAAACCCTTTGATAATCAAAACTTTGTCGGGATTAGGCACTACTTTCAAAGCTGTGGCACGTTTATCGCTAAAACCTCCCAAAAGTGAGAATACTTCAACATGGACTGTCCAGTCTGGCGGAACAATGATTTCGGTACCTCCAAAGATTACAAATACATCCAACACATTATTACCGGCTGCCAGATCAGCTGTCCGTAAGTCCATTTGTGAGCCTCCAAACATCGCCGTTATCCGACCACCTCTAAAGTTTTGTGAGTCAATTGTACGTTCACGCCCGCCGAAAACTGCAAAATCATCAATATAGTCCAGATCATTTTTTTTTTCGTCTCCATCAAGGTGCCGGCCAAAAGTTGAGCGACGCATGATCAACGAAATACCTATGACAATAACGATCGCAGGTAAGAATAGCTGCCATATGTTCCGCACGTAAAAAAGGCCCATGTCCTGCATAAGAAATACTCCGCCTACGGCGATCATAATAATACCGGGTTCTATTTTCTTTCTTCCCAATATGAAGTACACACCCAGCAAGATTAGAAAGGACTCCCATGAAAACAACATATCGGAGAAATAATATGGAATGATGTCGAGGTTATCCAGTAGCCAGAATCCGCCAAAGATGACAAAGATGATACCTAACCAGAACCTCTTGTCGTTTGTATTGTGCTCTCTCATGTTCTTAATTTTAAGTTTTTAACTATTCAAGTTTACCACTCTTCTATCGAAATAGTTGATACTAATCGGCCGGCAACGAGTCATTACCGGTAAACGCCGAACAAAGTAGAGTGAAAATATATACACTTATGCCAGATTTCCGCAAGTTGATAAGCAAGCAGAGGCTGTTAAGCCAAATAATTTTCTAAATTTGCCCCAAAACGGAAAAGCTTGTACAAATGGACTTCAGAATAGAAAAAGATACCATGGGCGAGGTTAAAGTACCCGCAGATAAATATTGGGGCGCCCAAACAGAAAGATCTAGAAACAACTTCAAGATTGGTGATGCGGCAAGTATGCCTCTCGAAATTATCTATGGCTTTGCTTACCTGAAAAAAGCAGCGGCACATACCAACCATGCCCTGGGCGTACTCTCTGAAGAAAAGCGAGACCTGATTTCAAAGGTTTGTGATGAGATCCTCGAAGGTAAGCATGATGATCAGTTTCCGCTGGTGATCTGGCAAACAGGATCAGGTACACAATCCAACATGAATACCAACGAGGTAATCGCCAACAGAGCCCATGTGCTGGCCGGCAATAAACTAGGTGAAGGAAAAACTTTTATTCATCCTAATGATGATGTAAACAAGTCGCAATCATCCAACGATACCTTCCCGACCGGTATGCATATCGCCTGCTATAAAATGGTGGTCGAAAATACAATCCCGGGAGTTAAAACCCTCAGGGACACGCTCCACAAAAAATCCCAGGAGTTTATGAACGTGGTGAAAATCGGAAGAACCCACCTGATGGATGCCACACCACTTACTTTGGGCCAGGAGTTTTCGGGTTATGTTTCCCAGCTTGATCATGGTTTAAAGGCATTAAACAATACATTGGATCACCTTTCCGAATTGGCTTTGGGTGGCACCGCTGTAGGAACCGGCATCAACACGCCCGAGGGCTATGCCGACCATGTAGCTAAAATGATTGCCCAATTCACTGGCCTTCCATTCAAAACAGCAGAAAATAAATTTGAAGCCCTGGCTGCTCACGATGCTATAGTTGAGGCACATGGAGCACTAAAGCAACTGGCGGTTTCCTTAAATAAAATTGCCAATGACATCAGAATGCTTGCTTCCGGTCCAAGATCAGGTATTGGAGAAATAAATATTCCTGCTAACGAGCCGGGTTCTTCAATTATGCCGGGTAAAGTTAATCCAACACAGTGCGAAGCCTTGACTATGGTTTGTGCCCAGGTGATGGGTAACGATATGGCCATCACTGTTGGTGGAGCGCAGGGGCATTACGAACTTAATGTATTCAAACCTGTAATGGCATATAATTTCCTCCAGTCTGCGCGTTTGATAGGGGATGCCTGCGTATCGTTTAATGAACATTGTGCCATTGGCATAGAGCCTAATAATAAAAATATAGAGCAGCACCTCAATAATAGTTTGATGCTCGTAACAGCGCTTAATACACATATCGGTTACGAAAAAGCTGCTAAAATTGCCAAATCAGCTCATGAAAATGGTACTACATTAAAAGAAGAAGCTACTAAATCAGGGTTTTTAAGCGAGGAAGAATTTGATCTGTGGGTGAGGCCGGAGGATATGGTCGGCAGCCTTAAAAACTAATTTTTTTAATATTTTAATTATATTGAGTATATTTTCGAAGATTTTACAAAAAATAGCATAATGAAAAAATTAACTGTGATACTCACGCTTGCCATGATTATGGCTTTTTCAGTGAATTCATTTGCCCAATTGTCTAAGGCTGAAAAGAAAGAGTGGAAGAAAAAGGCCAAGGAATATTCGAAGAACCCAGAGCAGATGAAGCAATTGGTAGAAGAAAATCAGGCACTTCAAGGTCAGGTAACGAGTCTAAAAACTGAAAATACTGCTATGCAATCGCGAATGAGCGACAAAGATGCGAAAATCAGTGAACTGCAGGATGATCTGGCAAAACTAAGAAGTGACCTCTCTTCTGCAAAAGCTGAGTTGCGAGATATGAAATCAAAGCCTGCAGCAAGCTCATCTGAAGGGCCAATGGTAGATGGCGTAGTTTTTAAGGTGCAGATCGGTGCATTCCGCAACAAAGACCTTTCAAAGTATTTTGAGAATAGCGAAAACTTTAGCGGAGAAAATGAAGACGGCATGCAAAAGATCACTCTTGGCCAGTTCAGGGATTACTGGGAGGCCGATACTTTCAAAAAATACCTGAGGGAAATGGGTGTTAAAGATGCCTGGATCGTTCCCTACAAAGACGGTGTAAGAGTACCAATTAAAGACGTATTGGAAGGCGTTATTGCCGATGATGGTGCGGCAGACTCTGAATAGATAGTAAATCAAAGTTCATTTAAGGGGCTGTCTTAAAAGTCAACTCGTTGTGAAAGACGAGGCCGTTTACCCGGAAAATATTATGGCTTTTAGGACAGCTTCTTTTTGTTTAAAAAAAAGTGCATGGTAGAAAAACGGTGGGTATTAAAAGATAAACCTGACAAGGAGATCATTCATTCATTATCACAGTCTATAAATGTAAGTCCTCCAATAGCCACTATTCTCGCGCAACGCAGCATCATTGATTTCGATAGTGCCAGAAATTTCTTCCGCCCCACTCTTGACATGCTTCATGATCCGTTTTTGATGAAGGACATGATTTTGGCGGTTCACAGAATTGAACAGGCCATTGCAAATAATGAAAAAATACTGGTTTACGGAGATTATGATGTAGATGGAACCACATCAGTTGCTCTCTTCTTTGGATTTCTCAATTCTTTTTATCCGGCATGTGACTTCTATATACCCGATCGCTACAAAGAGGGTTATGGCATTTCTGATGCAGGTATTGAATTTGCCTCAGAAAATGATTTTAAACTGATCATCTCACTTGACTGCGGAATCAAATCTGTGAAGCTGGTTGAAAAAGCTCGCTCCTATGGTATTGATTTTATCATTTGTGATCACCATCGCCCTGGTGATGAACTTCCGCCGGCGGTGGCTGTCTTAGACCCTAAAAGATCAGATTGCAAATATCCATATAAGGAGCTTCCGGGCTGTGCTATCGGCTTCAAACTAGTTCAGGCACTGGTATCTCAAAACCCCGAATGGTATGCTGACCCACTAGATCTTCTTGATCTTGTGGTTGTAAGCATAGCTTCAGATATTGTGCCTATTACAGGAGAAAACAGGGTGTTGGCCTTTTTCGGATTGGAGAGACTAAAAAGCAGTGCCCGACCGGGCTTAAGAGCTTTGACCAAACTGGCAGGTATCAGAAACAAAATGACTATTACTGGCATTGTGTTCGGTATGGCTCCAAGAATAAATGCTGCCGGCAGGATCTCTCATGCAAAAACAGCCGTGAATCTGTTATTATCAGAATCGGAAGAAGAGGCGTACCACTTCGGTGAGCAATTGGATGTAAAAAATGATAAACGCCGTGATTTTGATGCAACAATAACGGAGGAGGCCATTGCAATGATCGAAGCAAGTGAAAACCTGAAAACCTCAAAATCAACTGTATTATTTAAAAATGACTGGCATAAAGGGGTTATAGGTATTGTTGCCTCACGGTGTATCGAGCGATATCATCGCCCCACTATCATTTTAACTATGTCCAACAACAAGGCTACAGGTTCTGCGAGATCTGTTCCCGGCTTTGATGTTTATAATGCCATCGAGAATTGCAGTGATTTGCTGGAGCAATTTGGAGGACATATGTATGCTGCAGGGCTTACCCTGGAAATAAATAAAGTTGAGGCCTTTCAGAAAAAATTTGAAGAGGTCGTTTCCAGTTCTATTTCCGAGGAACTGTTAACGCCACTGGTCAATATCGACACTGAAATAACCTTTGACAGGATCACATCCAAGTTTTTTGGTGTGATCAATCAGATGGAGCCATTCGGCCCTGAAAATCTCTGTCCGGTATTCTTAGCAGAAAACATAAGTGTGGCAGGCTCTTTGAGGTTGATCAAAGACAAGCACCTCAAATTCATCGCTCGGCAAGATGGTTGTAATAACCAGCTGGAAGCCATCGGGTTTAATCTCGGGGCATATGAAAAGAGGATAAAGAATGGAGAAAAGTTCAGAATGGCGTTTTCTATAGAAGAAAATAACTACATGGGCTATCAGTCTATTCAGTTAAATGTAAAGGATATAAAGTTCGATTAGTTATTTTTGTCATATATGATTTTACGAGCAGACCATCTAGTTAAAAAATATAAGAAGAGAACAGTTGTTAACAATGTGTCCGTACAGGTAGAGCAGGGGGAAATTGTTGGTTTATTAGGGCCTAACGGAGCTGGTAAAACCACAACTTTTTATATGATTGTAGGCCTGATCAAGCCCAACGAAGGACAGATATTCCTGGATGACGATAATATTACTGACCTACCGATGTATAGACGGGCCAAGCTAGGTATTGGCTATCTGGCACAGGAGGCTTCCGTGTTTCGAAAACTTACAGTAGAAGAAAATATTATGGCCGTTTTGGAAATGAGAAATATTCCAAAAGCCACCCAGAAAGAAAAGTGTGAGTCCCTTCTTGAAGAATTCAGCCTTACGCATGTGCGTAAAAATCTGGGTATGGTACTTTCCGGAGGAGAGCGCCGTCGGACAGAGATTGCCCGGGCACTTGCTGTTGATCCAAATTTTGTGCTTCTCGACGAGCCTTTTGCCGGTGTAGACCCTATTGCTGTTGAAGAGATACAGACTATTGTTGCCCAGCTTAAAAAGAAGAATATTGGCATTCTTATAACCGATCACAACGTAAACGAGACCCTTTCAATTACAGACCGTGCCTACCTCATGTTTGAAGGTAAGCTGCTTAAAGCCGGCTCTGCAGAAGAGCTTGCGGCCGATGAGCAGGTAAGGCGCGTATACCTCGGGCAGCATTTTGAGTTAAAAAGAAAAATTTGACCCGGCATATCACCAACAAACCGTTTTATTTTTATTTTTAAGTTATTTCAAAACAATAATAGCTGGTGGATATACTGAATTCGATATTAACCTGGGTGATGAAGAAGCGGATACATGATATCGAACTTTTCATTAAATACCCCCATGACGTACAGCAAGAGCTCTTTAAAAAATTGGTGACTGAGGCCAAAAACACAGAATTTGGTAAAAAATACGATTTTAAAAGTATCACCAATTATCAACAGTATAAAGAGCGTGTCCCAGTACATGCTTATGAAAACATGTTCCCATACATAGAGCGGCTCATGCGTGGAGAGCAAAATATTTTATGGCCCTCAGAAATTACCTGGTTCGCCAAATCATCCGGTACAACCAATGCCAGAAGTAAATTTATCCCAGTTTCTCCTGAGGCGCTTGAAGACTGTCATTTCAAAGGTGGAAAGGATCTGATCTCTATTTATGTCAATAACTATCCCGAAACCAAAATGTTTACTGGTAAAGGGCTAACCATTGGCGGAAGCCATCAGATCAATGAGTATGATCCCAATGCCAATTCCTACTATGGTGATGTTTCTGCGGTGATCATGCAAAACCTTCCTTTATGGGCTCAACTAATCAGAACCCCAAAGCTGGATGTTGCATTGATGGATAAATGGGAAGAGAAAATCGAAAAAATGGCTTCGATCACTTCAGAAGAGAATGTGACCAATTTGGTTGGAGTGCCTACATGGACCATCCTGCTCATTCAACAAGTGCTGGAGCTAAAAGGAAAGGAAAACATACTTGAAATATGGCCTAATCTTGAAGTATTCTTTCATGGAGCAGTAGCTTTTACTCCCTATCGCGAGCTTTTCAAAAAGCTGATCCCTAAGGATGACATGAACTACTGCGAAACCTATAACGCTTCGGAGGGCTTTTTTGGGATTCAGGATCAAAAAAATTCAAATGAGCTCCTGCTCATGCTTGACTACGGAATATTTTACGAGTTCATTCCATTTGATAATATTAACAGTCCGGATCCGCAAACGATTTCACTGGATGAGGTTGAGGTTGGGAAAAACTATGCCATGCTCATTAGTACCAATTCCGGACTTTGGCGCTATAATATTGGTGATACAGTAAAATTTACAAGCACATCACCTTACAGGATTAAAATTTCCGGCCGTACCAAGCATTTTATTAATGCATTCGGTGAAGAGGTTATAATAGAAAATGCAGAGTCGGCAATAACTGACGCATGCGCAAAAACAGGAGCTATTATAGATAACTTTACCGCAGCTCCTATCTATTTTGATGAAGGAAACAAAGGTGGCCATGAATGGATCATTGAGTTTAAAAAACTACCTGATAATCTTGATAGATTTACGCAATTTCTAGACGAAAAACTCCGCGAGATAAATTCTGATTACGACGCCAAGCGTTATAAAGACATGGCCCTCCTCCCTCCAGTTGTACATAGCGCCAAAGAGGGCACATTCTATGCCTGGATGAAGAAAAGAGGCAAGCTGGGAGGCCAGAATAAAGTTCCTCGTCTATCGAACAACCGAGAACATATTGATGACATCCTTGAAATAATGAGAAGCGTCTAAGCCACTTCTTAAAGTCTACTCCTCTTTAAGCGTATGCACCGGGTTTGTCATAGCAGCCCTTAACGTGTTGAAAATTACTGAGGCCAACGCAATGACGATAGCACAAACGCCCGCTGAAACAAAGGGGAGCAGGCCCAGTTCAAAGTGATAAGCGTAATCTGACAGCCAGGATTTCGCATAGAACCACGCCAATGGCAAGCCTATGGAGATGGCAATCAAAACCAACTTTAAGAAATCGCGGGAAAATAAAAAAAGTAAGCCCGCCATATCAGCACCTAAGACCTTTCTGATCCCTGTTTCCTTGGACCGCTGTTGCATAAGAAAAGCTGACAACCCAAAAAGGCCTAAGGAGCTTATAAAGATAGCAGCCGCAGTAAAAATAGCACTTAACCAGCCAATAGTCGTCAGGCCTGCATAATGGGTTTCATAGTCTTGCTCTATAAATGAGTAATCAAAAGGGTGTTGATCCTCATACTTTTGGTATGCTACTGCAATATCCTGAAGAGCTGTATTGACATGATCAGGTTCTATGCTGATGTATGCATTCCAGGTTTCTTCCGGGTTGCACAAAATCACAACCGGCTCAATTTGCCGGCTCAAAGGCTGATGATGATAATTTTTAGCTACACCTACCACTATCCCTTTATTTCCCCAAACCGTCAGCTCCATACCGATAGGATCAGACAAATTCATCGCATTAGCCGCTTGCTCGTTTATAATGATCTGCTTTAGCGCAAGCTGACCCGAACGATTCTTGAAGGTAAAAGCACGACCTTCGGAGATGTCAATGCCGAAAGTTTCTATAAAATCTTCGCTCACCTGGATAACATTAAAAAAAGATTTATCATCCTCCGGCTTTCCCGGCCAGGATATTCCATTGTTTTTATTGGCAGTATTTAAAGGGTCCTGTTCCGTAAAACTTACAGATTGTATACCGGGAATGCGTAGCAATTCTTCCTTATACGCTTCCTGTTTTCCCCTGATCCCGTGAAGCTCATGTCGCAGAATATTTCTTGTCTGGATACCCAGATCACTATGCCCGATAAAACGGATCTGATTAAAAACCACTATGGAAAAGACAATAAAAGCCACTGAAAGGGAAAACTGAAATACCACAAGCACCTTTCTTAACCCTGTTACACCTGCTTTTGCGTTTAGCTTTTGTTTTGAAGGTAAAAGCCCAAAGGAGGAAAATTGCAATGCCGGATAAATACCGGCCAGTGACCCAATAAATATGCTGGCAGCAATTAAAAGTAGCAGAAACCCAGATGACGAATAAGGAAGGGCAATATGCTTTCCTGTCAGCGCATTGAAAAAAGGCATAAGCATCTCAACCAGCGTTATGGCCAAAAACATGGAAGCAACAGCTATTAAAACGGATTCCGTCAAGAACTGAACTATCACCTGTTTTCTCTGAGCACCTACAGCCTTCCTCAGAGCCACCTCCTTATTACGTTTACTGGCCATTACAGTATACAAATTGATAAAGTTGATACAGGCGATCAGTAGTACGACAATTGCCACAACCGAAATCAGCCTGACATACAAAATTTTGCCTGAGGTGCTGCCCATCCCTGAAAAGTCATCATATAGATAAACGTCTGCAAAGGGATAGGTAAACAGGGCATCATCCGTGTCAGCAACACTGTGATGTTTTAAAACAGTTGTTAATTTTTCATCTAGTGTGCTGGCTACAACCCCAGGCTTAGCTTGAATAAAAACCTGAACATTATAGTTTGAAAATGAGTATTTGTTGGAGCTTTTCCACCATGGCCGCTGGGTATCTTCAAAGTGCTGATAAGGTAAAATGAAATCAAAATGCAGAGAAGACTGGTGAGGTATTTTTTCCAGAACACCAGTCACCTTGTATTGTTGCCTGTTGTTTTGAACAAGATCTACATATTGACCTATGGCCGATTGACCGGGAAAATACTTCTCCGCTGTTTCGGCTGATATTATCACGGAGCCCGGTTCTTTAATTGTAATACTACCTTCTTTCAGAGGAAAGCTAAACATTTGAAGAAAGGAAGGATCTGCATAAATACCCTTTTCTAAAAAAGTATCTTCAGCTTTGGCAAATACAGCATGAGCTGGAAATACACGGGCAATTTTATCTACCTCCGGAACTTCCCTTTCAATTATCGACACCAGCGATGACGGCGCATATGGTACAATCACACTTTCACCTGCTCGGTCCCGTTCTGCAAAAAGCTGGTACAAACTGTCCTCATTTTTATGGAAACGATCGAAGCTGTACTCGTCCCACACCCAGACGGCCATAAAAATAAAACACACGAGTCCAAACGTTAACCCGAATATATTGATTGTGGTAAATAGTTTCTGCCTTAAGAAAAACCTGAGAGAAACTTTGATATAATTCTTGATCATGCTATGCTAATCTTGGCTAAAATGAATGAAAGACTTATCCATACCCTAAAATAGTGCCATTAAGTAAGAATACGATTTTTATCGAAATGAACCACAAATATTAAGCATAAGACAAAAATCTGTTTCACAGTGAAACAATGGGGTGTGTTGTTTTGAAACAAAGCTAAAGTACATAAGCCGAAATAGCTCCCACTACATACAACTTCCATAAGGGTATGAGATAATGAAGTAATTTTCTAAATTGAGTAAAACCAAAATCCCAAGTCCCATGAAAAACCAATTGAGAATTTCGCTACTGGCAGCAGTTGTTTGCCTGGTGGCAATTTTAACCGCCTTTAATTTCAAGGAGGAAGAAAAGACAACCTCGTTTGTGTCAATGACATTGCCGATGTGGAAAACAGGAAAAATGCATACCCTGGAAGTTGCTGACGCTATGCCGGAAGAAAAGTACACTTACAAACCCAGTGAAGTAAGTAAAACTTTCGCTGAGCAAATGGTGCACATAGGCTACACCCTCACCTATTTCAGTAAAGCCATGATCAAAGGAGAGCAGGTAAAATATGAAGAGCCCAGCGCAGAAGGCCTGTCCAAAGCTGAAGTTCGGGCTATTGTTGAAAAAGGCTACGCGGATATGGAAGCAGCCATTAAAGCCCTAAAAGAGGATGATCTAAAAGTAGAATTGCCTTTTGGGCCCGATACAAAAATGACACGGGCACAAGCCATCATTTTTGCCAACGACCACTGCACCAACCACAGGGCTAAGGCCAATCTTTATATTCGAATGAATAATATTGAGCCGCCGAGTTATAAGTTTATTTAGTTTTAGAAGCCCTGTTGCAATATACAGGGCTTTTGTCTCCTCCAATGCCCCCAGCTCTAAATCTGTTTGCAGATATTCCTCACTTTAAAAATCCTGGTGAAATAGGGCCATCGATAAGCCCTTGCGATTCAGCTTCCAACCCTGCCATGGCTTCTTGTCTAGTTTCTGGCTTGATTTTACCCTCGGCGGGATCATATGCTAATTCATCAAAACGCGAATCATCTGTATACCTGGAAGGAACTTTATCATTGGTATCAAATGATTTAAACTTATCAGCATTATCACCTGCTTTTCTTACCTTTCCATCAACCGTTCTCTTTTCCAAGTGATCAACCCAGCCTTTTTTGTGTGGGTCAGGGGTGTTCATGTACTCATCCCCCAACTCATCAAAACGGCCGCCAGTCTCGGCATCAAAATCATTAATCTTCTTCAGGGCTTCGGGGTCGTTTCGCAGCACATCATCACCAAGATCATCGAGTTTCTTCCACGCATCGACCAAGGCAGATTGCAAAACAGTATCATGATGACTAGCTGGGTATAACTTAAAAAAGTCTCTTACTTTCAGAGTTATCTTATCTCCTATATTAAATCACCTTTTCTGCTGAAACTATGGTTCAACTACGTATGTAAGCACCCCCGTTTTAGGACTCCATAAAAGTATAGATTTCTATTAATTATTATTGTTATAATAGGTGTTAATTGTGGGTAACTCGATAGAGTTATCCACTGTTAACGCCACTTGTGCGTATTGTACAGGACTCTTATCATTTAAGCTTTCATGTGGCCTCACAAAGTTGTAATCATACATCCAATCTTCAGTGGCTTGTCGTACTTCATCTATAGAATCAAACACATAAGCATCAAGCACATAGTTTCTATAGGTACGATTCAGTCTCTCAACATATGCATTTTGAGTAGGCTTACCTGGTTGAATATAAATGAACTCTATTGCGTGCATACGGCTCCATTCTTGTGTTAATGCCGCTATAAATTCTGGACCGTTATCCATACGTATGCGCGAAGGTTTCCCTCTGCGTTTAATTAAGTGATTTAAAACCCACACCACTTTATTGCTCTTTAAAGAATAATCGATCTCTACATGCAAAGCTTCTCGATTAAAATCATCCATAACATTGAAAGAGCGGAATTTACGCCCATTGAATAAGGCATCACTCATGAAATCAATAGACCATGTATGGTTAAGTGCAGCAGGCACCTCCAGAGGTTCTTTTATTCTTGCTGGCAATCTCCTCTTTACTTTCCTACGCAAGTTTAAACCCAACGCTTTATAGATACGATGAACTTTCTTGTGATTCCATTCATTACCCTCATTTCTGAGGCGATTAAATGCTTTCCAAAAACCTTCGCGAGGAAATTGCTCAGCCTTTGCCTGCAATGCTGATATTATAGGCTCATCATTCTTAATAGACTGATAATAATATACCGATTTGGCTAGATTTAGCACACGGCACGCCCTGCTGATGCCACAGTTCAGTTCCTTCTGCACTTCTTTAACGAGCTGCTTTTTATGACAGGGCTTTAAAGCTTTTTTTCTATAATCTCTTTAGCAAGTTTGAGATCAAGGGCCAGTTCAGCATACATATGTTTTAACCTTCGGTTTTCTTCCTCAAGGTCCTTCAGCTTGCGAAGCTCTGAAGCTTCCATTCCGCCAAAGCGCTGACGCCACTTGTAAAATGAAGCCTGGCTAACGCCGTGTTCACGACTGATCTCTGCTGCCGTTTTTCCTGCATCAAACTCCTTTAAGATACTGGCAATCTGCTGGGGTGAAAATCTTTTCCTTTTCATAAAAACAGTTCAAATTTAAGTTGTTTTCTCTACTTTTAAACTGTCCTATTTACGGGGGTGCTTACACGTAAGTATCATGCATTTTTATTTTTATTATATATAAGAGATAATGCAGATCATCATCTTTTGACAACTTTATTGCTTTTTTATAACTTGCTTTTGCTTTCTTAAACTGCCTTTGAACTTCGAACAATCTACCCTCACAAAGGTAAATATCTGCCATATCCTTATTTAACTCTTTTGCTGTATTTAAATCTTGTTGTGCAGAGGCATATTCAGATTTAAGGAAATATCTATAGGCCCTTTCTAAGAAAAATTTTGCATTGGTGTTATAGCTATATACGTACTTAAGAGTTTTATTTCCTGGTCAAGCTGAGTCGGGGATTTAAGAAAAAATTCTCGCAGTCGTTTTGTCTCAGTAATAGCATAAAAAATATCACACTTTCTAATTAGTTTTATTTTAAGTCTATTATCTAGTCGATTATCTTGTTGCTTTTGTGTAAGATTATTTACTGCTTCTATAAAACAACTATCCGCTCTATTTAAATTTAAATGTTCATATTCCTCGTTAAAACGAGTCTCAAAACAGTCACAAACCTCTTTAAACGCCTGATTTACATTTTTTTGAGAAAATAGAATATGTCCTGCCATTATAAAGAGAATCGTAAAAAAGTGTTTCATTCTTACCTAAATATTAATAAGCATAATAAAAGAAGACTATTGACTGCAGATCTCCCAGTAACACAAGGACTTCCACCCATCAGCTAGAACTAAAGTAGATGCCTTTTAAATCCCAAAGCAATAGGATTCCTAAAATGATTAAGGCTTTGGATCTTCTTATCCCAATTAACTTTTGATAAAAGGTATATATCCACTTCTGGATATGTTTGGGAAACAACCTCTACCATTTCGTCCATATCCATCCAGCCATCGTTAGCTGTGTGCCCTTTCAGTAACTTGTTACATTCATGACTTATCAATTCCATCCGTTCCTGATCCAGTGTATCTGGAAAAAGATATTCCCAAGCTACTTTCTTAACATGAAAAACCACATCTTCCTTTGTGTAATAGATTTCTCCAAAGGCCAACTTATAGTCATGTTTGGTTGCAAACCTAAGCCAAGAGAATTGCTCGCTGTCCATTAATTCATGTATATTGGAAAAACTGTGAATATCAACATTCCTCAATTGATCGCTTAATTTTTCTCTCTCTTCTTCTGCCAGCTTAGCCTCTCGATTTGAAATTGTACCCACCAAACCAGAATATATCAACAGATCATCTATCTTGAACTCTCTTGGTGGCATGTCATCGGCGGTAGGAACAAATTTTGTCTCTAATGCAATTTTTATCCAATCAAAAGAGTTATCATTTAATTTTTCAATCAAATTAGACTTCAAACCTTCTTTACTAAAACCAGGGTTATGTCTCTCCAGCTTATTAATTATCTTATCGATAGAGTAGCCCCATTCAGATAAAGACACTTATTACTTCAAATGTGGATGCTGGCATATTAGTTGATTACCTTTCTAAATTTACTACCTTGTTCCTTCTTTTATAGCTCTATAACCTTATTTACCAAAACCTACTAGCGTAACAGTTCCTCAGGTGCTTTATACATCCAGTAAAATTCATTTCTTTCCTTAGCTTTTAATAAGTGTTCCTGGGAGTAAACATTTTCATCTACAGACACAATTAAATGATCCGGGTTAATTTTCAGATATTCAATGCACCAATCCAATAGCAAGTGTTCACAATCAGTGCCCCCATCATTTGACCCTAAACAATATACTTTGTCTCCCTGATACTCCTCGATAACAGGAGTATCCTCGCCTATATAAAAACGTAAATATTCCTGAAGCCTTTCCTTATCTTTAGAATAATAATCTTTTTCAATGACTATTTCAGAGGAGCTATACTCTTTTCCCCTATAGTAATATCCAGTTATTCTAACATAGGCTCGCATTCTAAATCCTGCCAATGTTAAGTCCTGAATAAATTTTTCTTCTTTTTTTGCTTTAGAAAATATAAATATTCCTTCCATTTCTTTATAAAAATTTATCTAAATCGCTTAATGAATATACTACCTCCACTCCCATTTCCTCTATTGATTTTATTTTGTCAATTTGCCATTTCTTAGTTGGTATTTCATCTATATATAGAACCACATCCAAATTGTTTGCATTAAGGTAATTTGGATGAGCTGGATCTATAAATTTTATAAACTGATCAGATTTTAAACTACCTGCAGATTTTTTTACTTCAATTATCACTTTATCAGTAACAACATCCAGCTCTCCAGCCGCATTGTCAAACTTAGCTCCAAAACCAGATACATTTGCCTTTGAGCTAACATATTGTCCTACTTTACCCTCAATTTGTTTACTTACATCATCAGCATTGTTTAAAGCGGTCGTAATTCCAACTTCTATATCCTGAGCGGTTTGTTTTGGCCAACTAAGCTCTTTACCAGATAAATTAGTCCATTTATACTTAGTGCCATCAACGGCTACCTCACCGGCTTTAACAAAGCCAACTGTACCATCGGCCTTCTTGACCATATAAACGGCTTCCGTAACTACATTGCCCAAACCGTCTTTAACTACCACGCTGGAGGATACTTGTGATACTTGGTCAGAAGCTATATCAACCGCATCATCCAGCCAGCCGTCATTTGCAACGCGCAATACATCATCAGCCCCTTCTTTCAAAAGTACACCAATGGTAGCCCCGCTCTTTCCTATTAAAGTGAATTGTTCATTGGCGGTTGGTAATACCTTACTTCCAAATTGGATCGCCTTGGCAATAGCCCTTCGGGAAATTGCACTAAGCTTGGCAACATCTACCACCTTACCTCCAATCTTCACAACAACAGCAACGATCCCCGCTTTTACCAATACCTCACCGGGCACCAGATCAAGAACTGCCAGTGCTCTTTCCCAGCCTGCGAGTTGTTCGCCCGTCAGCCAGTGCTGCCAGAGTAAATATAGGGGCTGCAATAAATAGAACAGTACATATATCCGGACAATGAAGTGTAAACAGACAAAGACCAGCTAATACGCCCTATTTACCATTTTTTTCCAGGAAGTCTAGCCACTCTAATATTATGTTTTTAAATATTAGAGTAGGTACTTCACATTTACTTTTATCGCTGGCCCAGCTGGATATTATAGTCTTATCTTTATCAATAAGTGCATCACCTATTGGGTCAGCTTCGAAAGACAACAAGTTTTCTATGCCTTCATCATCAATGAATTTTTCCAGACCTTTCTTAATTCGCTCATTTACATAAGGAATTAGATCTGATTTTATGTACCTAGAGTTATTCCATACAGTTAAAAACATGGCTATTAAGTAATAATTCTCGGAGCCTGATCTAACCTTGGCTAGTGGAAAACCATTCTTAATTTCAAAGTCAAATTCAATACCGTTAATTTTCATATTAATTCTTCAAGAATCATATTTAACCTGTGAAAGAACAAAAAAAACAGATGTTTAGGTAAAGTAAATTATTACCTACCGTGACTTTGTAAAAAATCTAGCCAATCAGTTATGCACATTTTAAATAGCTCAATAGAGATAATTACAGGTTCTTCATCTGGCTTCGTATGTATTTTCACTTCATCTGGATAGATAGCGGCAACAGCAGAATAGCCCTCTCCTGCACTAACCTCCGCATAAGAGGTTTCCTGCATTAAAACACTATTTAATTCAGGTAAAAAATCTTCATTAATATCTTTAGAAGAATCCCATGACTGCAAAAATAAAGATAGAACAGAGTACTTTTTGTTTAAAGCTGCTATTACAGGGTAGGTATGTTCATTAAGACTAAAACTTAATATTGAGGTTAAAGGTGTCATATTAGATCAATTTATGATTTTTTTTAAACAATAATAATCACTGATTAATTACAGGGTATGTTGATATGATATTTCCTTCCACATCTTTCCATATAGCCAACTCGGTACCATCCAACATAGTACCTTTAAAAAGTTTTCTACAATCGGGATATTCATTAATCAAATTCATATTTTTCATAGCCCGAACCATTTCTATCTGAATTTTTTCAATGATCCAACCATCTAATGGGCTAGTTGAAATACCATCCTTTCATCCGCCTTCCTCTTGGTTTTCATAAAGCCAATCAGGATAATACTCCTTCTCCTTTATACTTTCCAACTTTGTGATTTAATTGCAATGGGCTTCTAAAAACTCTACCCATTTCAATGATATTTTCTTAAAATCTATAGTGTCGATTTGAAGATTTTTATCTTTTAAAGCGTCTTTTTTTCCCTTTTCTAAATCATTATTATTTGTAAAATAAGTCACTTTCGGTTCTATGATGGCAGTGCATAATTCACTAGGAAAAACCTCATCCCCCCAGTTTCTATCCATAACCATATCTATAGAAGGTAAAAGATCTTCCCTTATATCCTCAGCATCCCAGCAAACCCTAAAAAAATAACCTGCATAATTATAATCATCTAACTGCTTATCTCTGACAAATAAAATTGGTTCACTAGAGTTGTTAAACACATAGCATTCCAACTCATATCTATTACAATCTAAGATTGTTAAGACGTAATTACTCTCATCCATTTTAATAAAAGGATTTTTCTTTTTCATATTAGTTTAAATTAGGAAAAGCTGTTTTAAGCACTGTACCTTCATATATTAACTGTAGCTTGGTTCCATCTGACATCGTTGCCTTATAGGCAGTACTGCCAGGAGGAGTTGGAAAGGTAGGATCAAGCACCTTAGTTCTTAGACCTTCCGCAATCTCTGATTGAATTTTCTCAACACTCCAACTATCAGGAAAAAAAGTGCTCTTTTTACCTTTAACCCAGGTTTCTATAGTCGCGCCCTGCGCAGTATAATTCTTTCCATAAACCTGTACTTTCGCCTGATAATACCCTTTAACAAGCGGATTTTCTGTTCCTGGTTGAATTCTTATATCACCTTGTTTATAAGATACTGGATGGTCAGGTATTAGTTTTTTGTTTGAATGCACTCCAGACACGCCTCGAATATTTCCATTTATATCAACATTTAAATCTCCTTTAAATATATGATTATTCAGATCAACATTTTGTACAACCTCATCAAATTCCTTAATGGCATTGGCTTTTACAAAGCCGACCGTCTCATCAGCTTTTTTAACCATATAAACCCTAGCTTCAACTATTTTACCCGCACCATCTTTAATGACAACACCCGAACCAACCGGAATAATTTCATCAACAGTATAGTCAACCGCATCATCCAGCCAGCCATCATTTGCAACGCGCAATACATCATCAGCCCCTTCTTTCAAAAGTACACCAATTGTGGCTCCGCTCTTTCCTATTAAAGTAAATTGTTCATTGGCAGCTGGCAATACTTTACTCCCAAATTGGATCGCCTTGGCAATAGCCCTTCGGGAAACTGCGCTAAGTTTGGCAACATCTATCACCTTACCTCCAATCTTCACAACAACAGCAACGATTCCCGCTTTTACCAATACCTCACCAGGCACCAGGTCAAGGATAGCCAATGCCCTTTCCCAGCCAGCAAGCTGCTCATCGGTCCTCCAGTGTTTGCCGCTATAAATGGTTGGTGCCGCCACATAGGGCGCCGTCACCACATCAGCAATAATATATGAGTACAAAACCAAGCCACCTTCGTCACCCGGTGTGGTATTGCCGAGGTCCTTGATATGGTATTTGATTTTATCCGCCCACTGATCGGTTACGGCAGCGCTCTTGCCCCAATAGTCAGCACTGCCTGCCCAAATGGTAAGCTTATCGAAAAGTTCCCTTTCCGTATCACTGTTGTCAAAGGTAACGGTATAGGTTGTTGATATTTTATTACCCGCATCATCGGTAATGATATATTCTCCTTCCACAACTACCTTATCAGGGTGTACATACATTTTGGGGTAGTAAAAGCCCAGGTCTTTCCATAGTTTCATCAGGTAGTTGCCTGCCCCAACAGGGTCAGGGCCAAACATCATCAGGTTGGCAGAAACCTCCCGCTTGTAGTCAAAGCCGGTTTTGCCTGCGATGTGCTTTTCAAGTGCTACAGAACCAGCACCCGTGTTGGTTCCCCGGTGTGTTTTTAACTGAGCATAGACTTCTTCAATAGAATTATTTTGGTTTTTATGGGTACTACTTTCGTATTTACGCTGACTACTCCCCACAAATCTTGGTTGCCTTATTTGTGGTCCGGCGGCAGACCCGGACAGTAAGGTTCCGATAACTCTTTTTGGCCTCGCCGGGCCAAAAACACCTTCCTGTCCGGCTTCGTCGGCCAACGCCTCAAAACTTTCATAAGGCCTCTTCCCAGAATTTTCAGAATCTGCCTGAGTTGTATTTTCCGTGCTGCCTCCTTGCTGATTATCAGTGTCCTCTGAGGTATTTTCATTCTGTTCTCCTCTTTCATCCTGCTCCTTTTTATTCTTTCTGCGGCCATCCACTTTTCGGTGTCTCTTTTGCTTTTTCGTTTTAGGAACATAAATCGCTACCCTGGAGTGCGTACCACGGCCTTTTACCTTCACTCTTTTTACTCTTTTGCCCTTTTTGCCTTTATCTTTATCCTCGCCTGTCCTGGCTTGTTTGTTCCTTTCCCTCACTTTATAGCTTCCGTCTTCTATAAGCAAGCCCAGCAGGTCTTCATTATTGGCAAAATTATTACCCGCATACTGATACGTGCTTTGGTCCGGTTGCAAGTCAGCAAGAGGATCTATATTATAGAACCTGCCAAGTACGGCATCGTATTTTCTGAAACCCAGATCTTTGATTCCGTGAGCTATACCCCTGGTATTTACCGAACCAGCATAGTGTTCATTATCACGATGGTAAGGATTGAATGAGAGGCCTAAAGGATAAAAATCTTCACCTTTTATGATTTTACTTCTGTTATGGGTTAATTTCAGGTCATCAAAATATACCCAATTATCGGTAGCACTTTCGTGACTTACATAGGCATATATGTACCCGGTTTCCTCAATTTGTATATCGCTGATCTCAAGTTTTTCAACATTAAAATTAGCCGCATCAGATAACTGCTTATACCCGGAATTCTTATAATTCATTTCTTCATCGAAAAGAATATAGTTAAGGTATGCTGAAGGCACATTATCACTACTGGTTTGGCCATTATCAAAAAAACCAAAAGCACCTTCAAAACTGTTATATATGGTCTGTTGGTATTCAGTACCTCCATTTACACCTCCATAGCTTGCCGCTACGGATGCTATGATTGATGTTAAACTGGTTGGAGTGGTGTAACCGGAACCTCCTTCATAGTAAGCATAAGTTTCCAAATGAATAATATCACCTAGCTTGACCTTTAAACCCAAAGCCGGCCCAATCGGTTGGCTTTGGTTAACTCTGGCTACTTTATCTGGTGAATTGCTTGCTGCAGCAAAAGTGATTCTGGTCTCTTCCAGGTTACTAAATAAGGCCTCTTCTTCATCAGAATGTTCGGTTTCCATGGTGGCCTGATAGTGATAAATTTCATCCCTTGTTGTAAAAGTAAGGCGGGTATTCCCCAAGTGATCCTTAATATCATATAAGTAATCCAGGCCTCCAAAATAAAGATTACCTACTACCTGCCCCTCTTCATGTTGTATAGCTTCCAGTTTACCAAAGTTATAAACAAACTGATCTATAAAATCCTTTCTTTCAACTAATGAACCATTGCTGCTATAGATCTCCTCCGCTATTTTAGTACCGGTAGCATCATAGGTATATGCCTCCGACCGCCCGTCGTCATACAAAATATATTCGGCCAAATTGAGATGATTATAGTATATTTTCTCAATATGGTTATTGGCGTCTCGTACCGTATTACCATTGCCATCATACACATAGTCATCACCCTCTGCATCTCTGAATCCCTCTTCTTTATAGGCGGCCAGATCATTATCCGCCACTCTAAGTAGCCTGTTGGCATGTTCAGCACCCTGTCCATAGCTATAAACCAGCCGATCAATCTCCTCCTGCCCGGAATGGTCGGCATAACGTGTAAGGCCAAGGATGTTTCCGTTTCGGTCATAATCATGAACATGCTCATTGTATACTCCCGGTTTAAATGTCCATGCGCCGGTCTGGCTTTCCACATAGTCTGCGTATCTTAACCTGTTGAGGCCGTCGTAGACGTAGCCATAGGCCTTGGTTTCGGGCTTGCCAAAGGTTTTCCACTTTACACCGGCCACATTACCATTATATTGCTGTTGCTCAAATCCATAGTCATACATCAGCTCCATACCAAAGTAGTCACCAGGGCTCCGGGTTTCAGTCTCAGACAGTTCACTGTTGTTGATGTGGGTTAACCAGCCTCTTGGGTTATAAGCATAATCCACACTTTGAGCAAAGGAGGCCAGGTTATCCTCGCTATGCAGGTTTTTTTCTATCAACTCACCTATTTCATTGTATTCGTTCTTCACCAAAACTACCGGTCCGTATACCTGTATACTGTCTTCAACTTTATGGTTTATCTGAAGTAGCCTTCCAATATGATCATAAACCATGGTCCGGGCCACCTTTACGTCTTTCCCGGAGGTTTGCTCCTCGATCACTTCCCCCGCAAAATTATACCTGCTGGTTGTCACGTTCACATAACCCAGCTGATTTTCATCCTGCGTTTGGATGACCCTGTATTCATCATCATAGTAGGTAATGCTTCGCAACCATTTAAATTCACCCAGTACCTTTGTTACCGTACCGGTGACGAGTCCAACAACACGGTCAAAAGGCGCTGTATGGCCAAGTTCGGGAACAAAAGCCAGGTTGTCGGCATGGGGAAAGTCATAATTGTCATAATAGGTGATCAGGTTATAATTTTCAGCCAGTGTATCTATGGGAAACGCCAGATTAGTATAACCAAACATTTCACCTCCCGGCTCCTCAAACAGCACCGGATGATTTTTTACCGCGTTCTTTACCTCCTCCCATGAGCCGGGCTGTACGGTTACACCATGGATAATTGGCCGGTTAAGTTCATCATACTTTGTAAAAGCCCACTCTCCGTTCAGCCGCTGATTGCCATCCTGGGTTAGTACCAGCCTGTCTCTGTTGTCGTATACCAGGTACAGTGCTTCTGCGCCCGGTACCTTTTGGAGTACCATTCGATCCCTGCTGTCATATTTATACTGAAAGGCCCAGTTATCTATGATGCCTGAATCTGTAGCCCAGTTAAAGCTGCCAACTACTTTTTCGGAACATACGGGAGGGAGTACAAACCTGAGGTTGCCAAATATATCGTACACATAGTAGGTGTCCAGCCACTCTCCCTTGTTGTTGCCATTTACGCGCTTGAGGATAGTCCTGCCTTGTTTATCTGTAAATTCGCGTACTTCCTGGCCATGCTCGTCAGCAGTAACCTGTACCATCAGCTCACCGGTATAAACATAGCCCTGGTGCACTAACTTGTCGTTAGCTACGGACCAGTTGATAACTACCTGGTCATCCGCGGCATTGTAGGGCCTTACATCGCTTCGGGTGGTATGGCCGCGCCCCATCTGCCATGTCTCCCCGGGTGCTGACGCTTCCACTACTTTATCCAGCGGAGAGTCCTCAAACCTGGTTTCGGCATAGGGAACTCCCGTACGGGCCACTTTGTAAGCCGGTGAAGTTGGGTTGGTATTGTCGAGGTTCCTGTAAAAATCATATTGCTCCTGCAGGTGGTTGTTCCGGTAGGCCCCCAGCCCGGCACTGTTCACATAGGGCAGATATTCTCTGTATTGCCTTCCTTCCCTGTCGTAAGTTACGGATTGCACAATATCGTTCTTCTTTGGAGACCCCTGTTTGATAACGGTTTGGACAGGCCTGCCCAGGCCATCGATATATTGGGTTGAAACAGTGACCTCATCTACAGGGAAATCCGGTACGGTACCTATTATCCCCAGATCGTTTGAAGGCACTCTGAAGGAGTACGTCCTCACATAATTGATATCGGATGATCCCAAAGTGGCCGTAGGAGCATTGCTTCGTAGCGTAGGGGCGGGTGAATCATCGGGGTGGTTGCCCAGGAGGGCCACTTTCACTGATGCGGTATTATAATAGTCTGTTCCGTTTAAACTGACTGCCAAATGGTAAGTCCCCGGGGTAGTTACGGTCAACTGGTGCTGGGTACTTCCCGCAATGTCGGCACCGTCCTTTGCCCACTGATAATGGGTAAAAATACTGTTATCTACAAAAAGACGGGTTTGCTCTCCGCTCTTCAGAAAAAGTGACCCATCTACCTGTATTGCCGGAACAAGGAAAACGTTGCTGGTTACTGATTTTGGCGCAGCACTTAAGCAGCCGTTTTCAAAACTGTAAACTTTAAAAGTACTGGTTTCCGCACAAAAAGCTTTATATGTGGTGCCTTCATGCTCCTTTATACCATTTCGATACCAGTGGTAGGTATAGGTCGGGTTGGTATCATTGACTTTCATAGTCACAAAACCAGGGTTAACCATATCTTCAACACTAACATCTGTCGGGGCTATTGGCAGTGGATCAATATTTACCACTGTGCCAAAGCCCACGCTGTGCCAGGTGCCATCACATTTTTTTGGTCTCAGGTAATATGTACCGGAGGTGTTTACTGTAAGTGTAGCTCCTGTACCTAATGAAGAGGAGCTTCCGGCTTTATACCAGTGCCATGTTTCACATGCTTTTGGTGTTCCGTTTCTTGTAAGAAGAGCGCTTCCGCAACCTGCTTCAACATCAGGGGCTGCAGGAACCACATTTACAAAAACCTTTTCTATCATAAAAGGTCCGGAACAGCCTTTAAGGTATCCTTCACCCAACTGGCCCCACTCTACTTCTGCATAATGCCTGGTACCCTCTGAGTAGGTGCTTAATACTGTTGACCCTTCACTGGCATGCCACCACACACCGGCGGAACCTGAATTATCAGTATCATAAGTCACCCGCTGGCCCAGGGCTACATTAACTCTGTCAGCAGGATTATCACCAACAATGGTTATACTGGATGACGGCCCCCAACAAGTTTCAGATTTAGGCCTCAGGTAGTGTATGCCAGATCCGGCAGGCCGGGTAGCCCTCGAATCAGAAACATCTGTGCCTTCCGGGTGTGTCTGCCAGTAGTAAGTGATCCCTGACGGGGGTACAGCCCGGGAGATTGTGGCCAGCCCGCAGTTGTGCAGTACTGTTGGTGCGGGTGGTGCCTCGGGTAATTCAGGCAGGTCTACCACAAGACCACCGGAAGCAGGCCCCCATCCTCCTGCGGCATTTCTGCCTCTTAAGTAGTAAACCCCATCTGATGGCACAGTAAAATCCGGATCTGAATTGGAAGTGCTGGTACCTGTAGGGGAATTTTGCCAGTACCAGATAACTCCGGACGGAGGACTTCCAAAAGTTTCCAAAACTATTGACCCACAGTGTCCGACTGGATACATATCCTGGAGCCTTGGAGCGGGCGGTGCCTCGGGTAATGGTAAAACGGTTACGGGCATCTCTCCATAAGGAAAACCATGACTGCACAGCCTCAAAGTCGTCTGTCCTGCAATAGACCATTGTACCGTAGTGGTGTACGTAGAGCCATTAAGCTCCGGTGCGGAGGCAACTCCTCCTGGGGTGGACCAGGAAGGTGCTATTAATAAATATTCCGGTGTATACTGGTAGGTATGGGTAGACCCTTCAGATACCAGTTGCTCTCCTGATATGTCAATAGATGAGGCACTAAGGTCCACATAACCTGAACGAGTCGCGCTCCAGCAGTCTCCTTGTCTGGCACGTACATAGTAATAGCCCGATTGAGAAAGAAATGTGGAGCTTCCTGATAATTTAGCTTCGGTGCTGGTACCTGAAGCTGAAGATTGCCAATAGTAGGTTACACCGGACGGTGGTGCGGCTAGTGTAACTGTGGCCATGTTACACTCCAGCTTCACGGTAGGTTCCGGCGGCACGGCAGGATTTGTAACCGTAACTGACACTGAACCTGAGCCTGAACTCCAGCCTGTACTGTTTTTGGCACGCAGGTAGTATGTACCTGAGTTATTGACTACATAAGTACTGCCATAGCCCAGGGTAGTGCTGATTCCGCTTGAAGAAACTTGCCAGTACCAGGTCACGCCTGAAGGTGGGGTACCCTGACGGGTAAGTGTTTTGCTACCACATGCATTGGTTGAGGCTATGGGGTTTGGAGGGGTCGAAGGTAATGGCGAGGCTATGGTTACACTGAGTATATCTCTTATAAAAAAACCATTCTTAAACCGAATGGAACCGGAGCTCACATTGTTCCATTTGACTTTAACAATATAGGCGACCTGTCCTTCAGGGTCATTGGCATTCATCATAGTACCCTGGTAAGTGATTACCCCATTGGTAACTTCCCAGTTAGGGTCGCGTTGAAGAAATTCATCTGAGTAGGTATACATTACTTCCACGCCGGGGTTTACATTTGTTGGTCCGTTAATGGCGCCAACGCCAGCCGAATAGGTAACCAGGTATATGATTATAGAAAATAAAAATCTTAGCATCATTAATGGATTAAAGCTCAATACGAATTAGTTATAAGTGATGGTATGCATAATCATACGAATGGTGTACTGGTTATTAGGGCCGATGTTTACTTCAGTGCTTTCTGCCGTGCCTTTAATAATTATTTCCTCCCTGCTCTCATCAATCACAACAGTATAGATTAGCAGTCCCTGGTTTGTGTTTTGATCCCAATCGCCGTTTACACCAGCTATCTCAAACCGCGTCTCCTGGCTGTTACCGCTTTGGCTGTATTGTGTCCATACTATATGGTCCCCTGAGACTTCAATTGTTGATTCGATCGGAAATTCCTGTCCATCACTAATTGCTGCCGAACTTTCCAGTTTCATCGCCGAAGGCACTTGAGCCCATGCGCCGCCTGCCAGGGCCATGATACCCAATAGCAGCAGGCTTCTAACTTTAATCATTATAGTATCCATATTCGTATTTTGTAGTGATGTTCTTGTTGTTATCTCTGATATATTCCAGCCTTTGCCGGTCGTCATATTTAAAGTAGGTTGAAATACCATTCGGGTCTGATTTTGATGTGACTCCGATAAAATCATCCACTTTAAAGGTGCTGAACTCTGCGTGGGCATCCGCGGGCATAATCCGTACTTCATCGATGGTGGCGGTACCGCTTATAGTGAGGGAGATGCTACCAACCTCCCAGGTCAGCAATGTCCATGCTGACGGGGCACTTCTTTGAACTCCATTGACCGTTACAGAGCCATTTTTCGCAAAGAGTGATAATTGGTAAGTTCCAGTCGCCAGCCCTCCGCTAAATGTCACGGCTCCTGAATTAAGGTCTTTTACCATCTTACCGCTTATGGCACCCGCATCTTCAAGGGTATTACCGGTTGTCCATGTGCTGCGGGTAAACTCTTCAAAGCTGCAATAATCCACCTGGTCTGGTAAGCTATTTTTAATGGCGGCTATTAAGTTCCTGCCCCTGCCATCCCATAAAAAGGAGGTATTGATTCCTGTCCTCAGGTTTTTGATCCCTGTAAGGTTGCCGCCTGCGTCATGGGTAAAAATCCTGATCGCTTCGTACTGCAAGCTTTCCCTGTCATAGAGGTATTCTTTTTCAGGCACATACCTGCCATCAATTTTTGTATAATCATAGCTGTTGCCCGTAATTACCTGCGGACTTCCATGGTCCGGCATCATTTCGGTATAGCTCTTTACCAAATGAGAATAATTGTAGTCATTGATCATTTGAGCATATACAGTACCTGAAAATTGAGGAGGATACAGGTAATAACTATCTAACTTCCCTTCATTGATACTTTCCGATTTTTTGGTCATGAACTGGTAATGCACCTGGTTCTTGAAGTTGTAGCCTGCAGTGGCATACTCATAAGATGTTTCTTTGAGATATTCACCTCCATTTGGCGAATAACTATATTCACTTTGTTTGACCAGGTGCCTCCAAAATGATCCGTAATTATAATTTGTTTCCGGCATTTTGTTGGAGAAATGGTAGTAATGAAGATACCCCTCTCCATCGTCAAACAGAACCTGTACCTGATCTATCTTAAAAATAAAGCCCGTAGTGTTTTCAGCATATTCATCAGCATACTCATAAGTGGTTTTGCTAACCAGGTTTAGGTCAGCGTCATAGTAAGCTTCCTCTTTTTTAAGGTTCCTTACATCAGGATTGGGGCTGTTTGAAAATTTATGGATGGTTATGCCATTGTCATAATTTTCATTGCCATTCCTGATCACCGCTACTTCAGAATACCCGATATGGTGCCCTTTGATCAATCCAAATGGGTTGCTGCTATATGCTGAAGCTATAAGCTGTCCATCACAAATATCATCTGTAAAATACTTGGGAGAGTAGAATACAGTGGCGCTGGATGTAGGTTCTGGTTCCTCTGAAGAAGATCCAGCACCTGTGGAACCGTCAGTAGGTACCGGGGTAGGCCCATCCCATGATGGCCCATCGCTTATATTTCCTGGCTTAAGAAAGTTTATATAGTCTTTGTAATAACGAAACTCCGTAACCACAGGATTATTAGGGTCAACAGGATCATAGTCCGTAATTCTCTTAATGCGGGCACCCCCGTAATATTTGTCTTTAACAAGGTAATTATCAATAACCTGATAGTAATCTATAGATGCCTTCGCTGTTATACCATTTAGTTTTTCGCCCACCATGGCTACCAATACATAATTCCCCGCGGGCAAAAATTTTTGAATTGCAGGGTTGAAGCTGATTGGTTGGTGTTTATCCACAACAGGCCAGTTATATAGCCGTGCTCCTATCGGTTCTCGATAATCCCCGGATGGTGATATGGAAGAACTGATTTTTACATATTGTCCCTCATTAATGGTAAACCTCATTAGCCTTACATTAGGCATGCCATCCGCAATCTCCGTGTCGCCGTCATTCCACAGTTCTCTAAATGCAAGCTCAGCGGCTGACATAGTGCCATGATGCTCTATATCGCTTTTAGCAGTTACATCAATTATTTTCGCTTGTTTATAGTTATCGACATAACCCTGACCCGAATGGGCTTCAAACTCAAAAATAGTTGAGCCTCCTGTTGGATATGTGATTTTATTAAGCAGGCCAACTAAACTATACACATTACTCGTTTCCCGGTTAGCCGAGGCCAAACCATTGTTTATAAATTGAGACTCATACGCTTTAGGTAATTTTGGAATAAAAGAATTATTTGCAGGTTTGCCCTGTCCGTTCCAGTATCCCCAATGATCTGACATATAGCCATATTGAGGCAGTGTATTACTATTATATTCAAATTGATAGGCCGGTTTACCTGTCTCTTTAACAGCAAGCAGCTTCAGTCGGTTGCTACTATTACAATCAGCAGGATTACCATATACTCCGTATGAAAAATCAATATTTTTGATCAAGGATGGGGTTCCCTGATACTGGGAAGTAATAATTATATTATTGAGCCTTCTCAAAACAGGTGTGTAGTTCACTACTCTTTCACATGATCTGCCCACCGTGGAATTTAAAGCTACCCTGATATACCTGTCATTTTGCACCTCAATATTCGGGTAATAGGATATGGTATTTAAATAAAGGGTTGTTACCTGATCCGGATCATCAGTCTCTATATAAGGAGCTGGATATTCGCATGAACCATAATTACCTGTACCCTGAAGTGTAGTGGTACTCACTTTATACATATTTCCATTATCAACTACATGAGTTCCATTAGAGCCGTAGTTAAAAACTACTTTCTCATGCGTACCAGGGCTTTCAATAGTACTTAGATACCAGGCAGATACTAAAAGGCCGTTAGATGAACGGGTATCATTGGTTTCTTTATCCGAAAAAGTGTACCTGAGTCCATCAGGGGTAGTTATGATCCAGTTGCCATTAGTAGTGCCATCAAAAGGATGCTGAACCTTAACATCCTGAAAAGGAGAGACCATGGGGTAAAACTCGAAACTGGTGCCGTCATTTATATATTTAAAAGTGATTGTGCCTGAGTAACTACCGAAATTAAAAGTAAAAGCATCAGGGGCCAGGTCCAATTCTCCGCTGGCAACGTCAGTCTCAAAATCATATTTGGGATGATTTACAAAATTACTGGTGGTATAAACCTGATCTTTCAGGGTTTCCCACCTGTCTCTCTGGTTAAAATACCCTTTGTTATGTTCATCCGGCCTGCCGCGAACAGTTCTTGCTATTACTCCGCCGGCCGTTAGTGTCCACCCCAGACCGACCCAACTGGCCACGTCTTCCACCTTATGTCCTTTTGCATCATAGGTAAGGCCAATCGGAAGTTCTATGGCTTTCCCGGCTATGGTATGTAGAGGAATTGAAATATTTGGAGTACCTGTATTATAACTAACCGGGGTATTTCCATATTTCGCAATGTTGGAGGCTTCCGGTGATGGCGGAATTACATCTACATAAACAGGGCTTACCTGTCCAAAAGTGATGAAACTACAGATCAAAAGACTTGCAGTAAACAATCCGTACTTAATCATATTTGATTGAGTTAATATTAATAGTTTCAAAAATGTTTGGCATTATCAAACCAATTTCAAATCTTCTTGATTGAATAATATTCCATTAGCTTATTCAGATATATCTAAATAAGTGTATTTTCAGCTCCATTGTAGCAGAAACTGAAAATGGTAAACAAAGCTATATGGGGAAATAGCTGGAATAAGCATTTGTAAAAGCCCTCCAGCCAATTTTTTGTAAAAGAATCGAGATTCTTTTACAAAGAGGAACTAAATAAAGTCAAAATCTAATATTTTAATTAAAGCCAAAAATTCCGACGCAATTTAAACATGGAATATTTAAAATCCAAAGTGCGATCCTCAAAAAAATCGTTTGAGAAAAAAATTATAATAGCTACATCTACCTGCTAAAGCAAAACTCATCTTCAAAATAACTTAACTCTCCCTTCACATCACTCTTCAATAATTTGCTACCTTTGCGACTTAATTTTTGACAGCACTAGGCGTGAAAGCAGGCGACCTGTTAAAATTGTACAAAGCGGATAGCATTATCCAGACGATAGCCGAGATAACCAAGGCTAATGAGGATCGCCATGTCCAGGTCAAAGGGTTGACAGGTAGTTTGGACGCTGTATTGATTGCAGCACTTTATCAAATCAACCACCAAAACCACCTGATCGTATTGCACGATAAAGAGGAAGCTGCGTACTTTCACAACGACCTTCAAAATTTACTTTCAGGAAAGGAAGTACTTTTCTTCCCCACTTCTTATAAAAGACCTTATGAGTTTGAGGAAACCGAAAATGCTAACGTACTCATGCGTGCAGAGATCCTCAACCGGGTAAATCACAAAGCATCGTCAGGTGAATTGATTGTCACCTATCCGGAGGCCCTGACAGAAAAGGTTATCAACAAAAAATCGCTGACAAAGAACACTTTTTCTGCTAAAGTGGGTGAGGCCGTAAACGTTGAGTTTCTCAGTGAGCTGCTCATGTCATACGATTTCGAAAAAACTGATTTTGTTTACGAAGCAGGTCAGTTTGCCGTTCGCGGTGGTATCATCGACGTTTTTTCGTATGCTCACGACTTACCCTATCGTATAGAGCTTTTTGGTAATGAAATAGACAGTATCCGCACTTTTGATCCTAATTCTCAGCTTTCGGTAGATCCGGTTAAAGAGATAAACCTGATCCCTAATGTACAAACCAAACTGATCCATGAGGAACGCCAGAGTTTCCTGGATTTTCTTCCCAACAATACAAAGATCTGGTTTAAGGATTATCAGCAAACACTGGATGTGATCGATGGTTACTTCAAACGGGCAAAGGAAAGCTTCGATGATATTTTGAAAGCCAGTGGGGAAACTCAGGTTATATTAAATCCTCAGGACCTTTTTGAAACCTCCAAAACTTTTGAAAGCCAGGCCATTCCTCTGGTTAAAATTGAATTCGGAAACCGCTTCTATTTTAAGGCATCGGAAACTTTCTCCTTTGAGTCTGAGCCACAGCCTTCATTCAATAAGAATTTTGAACTGTTGGCCAAAAACCTGAATGAAAATCAGGACCAGGGTTTTACTACGCTTATCGCTTCCGATTCTCAGCAGCAATTGCTGCGGCTTCATTCGATATTTGAAGAGATTGACCCAACGATTGACTTTCAGGATCTTAATGCCAGCCTGAGACAGGGGTTTATTGATAAAATTTTAAAAATCGCCTGTTACACTGATCATCAGTTATTTGAGAGGTTTCACAGATACAAAACCAAGGATAAGCATTCCAAATCCAAGGCCCTTACACTGAAGGAACTTCGTACCCTGCAACCTGGTGATTTTGTCACTCATATAGATTATGGTATAGGAAAATTTGCAGGTCTGGAAAAGCGTGAGGTCAATGGCAAAATACAAGAGGCAATCAGGCTGATCTATCGGGATGATGACTTACTTTATGTGAGTATTCACTCACTGCATAAAATTTCCAAGTATACCGGAAAGGAAGGTACACCACCTTCCATAAGTAAATTAGGTTCCCCGGAATGGGAAAACAAGAAAAAAAGGGTCAAGAAGCAAGTTGTAGATATTGCCAAAGATCTTATAAATCTTTACGCCAAGCGAAAGCAGGCACCTGGATATGCATTTTCGAAAGACAGCTTCCTGCAGGCGGAGTTGGAATCTTCGTTCATCTATGAAGACACACCAGACCAGGCAAAAGCTACGGCCGATGTAAAAGAAGACATGCAGCAACAGCACCCGATGGATCGCTTGGTTTGTGGTGATGTAGGTTTTGGAAAAACGGAAGTGGCTATAAGGGCAGCATTTAAGGCCGTAACAGATAATAAGCAGGTAGCAGTACTTGTGCCGACAACGATCCTGGCCATGCAGCACTACCGCACTTTCAAAGACCGGTTATCCGATTTTCCGGTAAAGGTTGAATATATTAATCGTTTTAAGAGCAGCAAGCAGATTAAGGATACGCTGAAAAGGGTTAAGGATGGTGAAACAGATATTCTTATCGGTACCCATCGGATAGTCAATAAAGATGTCCAGTTTAAAGATCTGGGCTTGATGATCATTGATGAGGAACAAAAGTTTGGTGTTAAGGTAAAGGAAAAGCTGAAAGAGATGCGGGTCAACGTTGATGCACTCACACTAACTGCCACACCGATTCCCCGTACGTTGCATTTTTCATTAATGGGAGCACGTGACTTAAGTATTATTTCTACACCACCACCCAATCGCCAACCAGTAACTACTGAGCTTCATACTTTTAACGAGGAAATTACCCGGGACGCCATTAGCTTTGAACTAAGAAGAGGAGGACAAGTGTTTTTTGTCCACAACAGGGTAAATGACATTGAGGGGGTAGCAAACATAATCATGCGATTGGTACCTGATTCGCGTGTAGGTGTTGCTCATGGACAAATGGACGGTGCCAGTTTAGAAAGGGCCATGCTCAAGTTTATTGAAGGTGAATATGATGTATTAGTTTCGACCAACATTATAGAATCCGGGTTGGACATTCCTAATGCCAATACCATAATCATTAATTCCGCCCACATGTTTGGTTTGTCAGACCTGCACCAAATGCGTGGCAGGGTGGGACGAAGCAATAAAAAGGCTTTCTGCTATTTGTTAACACCACCAACTATCGGTCTTTCATCAGATGCACGAAAAAGATTGAGTACACTGGAAGAGTTTTCCGATCTGGGTGATGGATTCAAAGTAGCTATGCGTGATCTTGATATCAGGGGAGCAGGTAATCTTTTGGGAGCTGAACAAAGTGGCTTTATCTCGGATCTGGGATTCGATATGTACCATAAAATACTGGACGAGGCTGTACAAGAGTTAAAAGAAACCGAGTTTAGAGACTTGTTTGTAAAAGAGCTTTCAGAAACCACTAAGGTTTTGGTCCAGGACTGTAACATTGAAACCGATTTGGAGGTAATCATTCCGGAAGATTATGTAAATAACATTTCCGAACGTTTAAGCCTCTATTCAAAGCTGGACAATATCAAAACCGAGCAGGAGCTGGAAAACTTCAGAAGCTCAATCATCGATAGGTTCGGTCCTATCCCTGAATCAGTAAATGAATTAATAGAAACTGTACGCCTCAGGTGGTTAGCGGAAAAACTTGGCTTTGAGAAACTTACGTTGAAAGGAGAAAAGATGAAAGCTTATTTCGTTTCATCTGACAAAGAGGAGTATTTTAAATCCGCGATATTTGGACGTATATTGGCGTTTGCACAAAGTAATTCTAAAAGGTGTCGATTAAAAGAAGTGAAAGATAAGCTGATTCTCACAGTCAATGAGGTATTGACTGTGAATCAGGCGATATCTCTACTTTCCGGTATTGTTCAAGAGGAAAAATCAAAAGTTTAATTCTGAAATACTTATGCAGTTTAGGTATGGATCCAGATCTGCTGTTTCTGTAAAAGCTTTTATACCCATAACTTTATTTTCATAAGGTGCATAGCAAACTTCGATGAAATATGAGTCTACGTGATAAAGGTAGAATTTTTTCTCATCCTCAACTCTGTAGATCATATAGTCTGCAAAGATAGTGATGTAATCACATTTTTTGTCGAAAGGTAAAATCTGGAAGTCATTTAGAGGTATCATAGCCAATGTAATTTTTTAGTTCTTACCTCTACAGAGATAAAGACTGTGCCATTGGCTTAAATGCCCTAAAATGTAAAATTTAAAGGTTGAGAGAATCAAAAACAACTCATTTTAGGATAGCGATTCCCAAAATGGGACGTGACTTATCGTGTATTATGTCCGTCTATCGCCGGTTTCTGAAAGTTATCGTCTATTTCTACATCTCACCCTGAATAGGAACTTAGAAGCTCATCAATTCTTTAAATCGTTGAGTCTGCCTTCTGGAGACATCCACTTCATGTCCACCTTTCATATAAATCTTAATGCTTCCGCTAAACCAGGGTTCTATTCTTTCGACCCATCTCAGGTTAATAATCTGCTGCCTGTTCGCCCTGAAAAAGGTTTTAGGATCGAGGCGAGACTCCAGGTAATTGAGTGTACGTGGAATCATAGGCTTATGCTCATCAAAGTAAAGTTTGGTGTAGTTTCCGTCTACCTCAAGCATACGCACGTTGGCTAGCAAGACAAACCAGCAATTATCGCCGTCTTTCACAAAAACCTGGTCATTTTCTGTCATGCGTGCCTCGTCGCCTTTTTCCTTTTGCTTCTCTCTCTTCTCTGCCACCTTGCTTACGGCTCCGGCAAGTCTGTCTTTTTGTATGGGTTTTTGGAGATAATCCAGCGCATTGTATTCAAATGCTTTAATGGCGTATTCATCATACGCTGTGGTAAATATCACTTCCGGAGAAGATTCAAGCTCCTCCAAAAGTTCAAAGCCATTTTTACCGGGCATTTGAATATCCAGAAAAATGAGGTCGGGTTTATCGGCCTCTATTTTTTCCCTGGCCTCCATCGCATTTGCAGCTTCACCTATTACCTGCACGCTATCAAATTCTTTCAGTAGTCTTTTCAGCTCATTTCTTGCCAATCGGGAATCATCTACTACAAGTGCTTTCATAATATTATTAAGTTAATGGAATCGTGAATTTAGCTGACACAAAATTACTGTCCAGATTTTCAATTTTAAGATCGGATAATTTGCCAAAAAGCAGCTTCAATCGGTCTGAAGCATTTTTAAGTCCGATACCGGTGCTGTCTTCGCACTTTTTAATTTGCCCGGAGTTGATAACCTCAACCACGAGAGTGTCTTTTTCCAATGAGGATTTGATGTTGATTATTCCTCCCTGAGGCAAGTCTGAGATACCATGTTTTATTGCATTTTCCACGAGAAGCTGTACGGCCATCGGTGGAATTTTAAGTTCCAGAGTTTCAGGTTTTATCTCCAACTTATAATTTAACCGATCTTCAAACTGAATGGATTCAAGATTAAGGTAGTTTTGAACGATCTCCAGTTCATGCTCGAGACTTACTCTCTCCATATTATTAAACTGTATCGAATATCTCAACAATCCAGACAAGTGGGTTATCATATCTCTGGCCTTTTCCGGGTTTTCTATAACCAGAGATCTGATATTGTTGAGGCTGTTGAATATAAAATGAGGATTAACTTGAGATTTTAAAGCTATAAGTTCGGCATCCTTCACAGCAGCTTCAAGTTTCCATTTTTCAACTTCACTTTTCTTGAAGTTGATAAATATCTGAAAAAGAAAATAAATGAGAGACCAGCCTAGTGTCATTACAGACAGGTTAAATACTATTACCAGGGCAATGAACCAGGTAAGTTCCTGACTCTTCTCTACATTAAAGAAAGTTTTATTAATAGGCAAAATAATCAGCGCCCAGATAAGAGCAATAAAAAATGAGGAAGCAATAACCCGAATGGCCAGCTTAAAAATTCCAAGCTTTACCCATTCATGCTTTTTTATGTATAGGCGGTAAAAATGAGTAAGTAAAAATCCAACTACAACAGTATTTAAATATCCGGCAAATACCTGCCATTGAAAATTGGTGAAATATCCGGCTATTATGCTATATATAATAAAAAATAATGTCCAGCCAAATAACTGAAATATCCAGTAAAGCTTATTCCTATCTATGTTATCAATGGTAATCATCCTGGTTCATTACATCCAATGTTGGGATTTAATTAAAAACACTGCTCAGCAAAAATCTATTTTCAAAGATGAGGAATTTTATTTATGCCTTTTTAATTAATAATTCTACGGTTTGTGAAGGCGGTAAATGGTAAAAAAAGGTTGGTAGTGCAGACTTAATTATTTTAATAGATAATAATATAATACTTTTGCAGTTATTTACTAACGACCTGATTAGCGTGAATCGGGTGATTAACACAAACTTCATATTCAAAAAATTACAATTTCTGTAATATTTGTCGAAGAGAAATGTTATTTTGCCTGCTCATAAACTTGTAAGTGACGAGTTTATATCACTATATTAGTAGTTGCATTTGATTTTTTTGAATAAATAGAACAGGTATGAAAAGAACTGCAAGCTTTTTTAAGAGTGCTTTGTTAGTTGTCAGTGGTTCAGTTTTACTTACTTCTTGTTTCCTAGGCGGAAGCAGTCGGCCCACCAGTGTACACCCTGGTGCATTAAGTACTGCCACAGGTTTGGCTTATAATGATGAAGACAATAACGGTTTTATGGTGAATCCATATAGTGGACAACCAGAAGGCCCTAACTTGGTTTTCATAGAAGGTGGTCGTGCAGTAGTTGGCTCGTATGAAGAAGACATTTTGAACAGAAGGGATAACCTGGAGAGAACAGTATCGGTTGCTTCATTCTACATGGATGAAACTGAAATTGCCAATATCCACTGGTTAGAATACCTTCACTATCTAAACGTTTCTGATTCATCTAGAGAGGTATATATCGCCGCATTACCCGATACATCTGTTTGGGTAAGTCGTTTGGCGTATAATGACCCGTATGTTGATCACTATTTAAGATATCCTGGCTTTAGATATTTCCCGGTTGTTGGTGTTAGCTGGGTACAGGCAAATAACTATGCAGAGTGGAGAACCCGAGCTGTAAACATGAAGCTTGCAGAAAATGCCGGTGAAGAGTACGCCGAAACCGACGGAAGAATTCCTTTGGAGTCAGGTGTTGTACTTCCTAACTACAGACTTCCTTCAGAAGCTGAATGGGAATACGCAGCTACTGCTTTGATCGGTACTCAGTGGCTTGATGAAAACCAGACACACCAAAGAGTTTACCCCTGGGATGGCCACGCCCTAAGAAATCCCTACGGAAAAGAAATGGGTTACTTCCTGGCTAACTTCAAAAGAGGTCGTGGTGACTACGCCGGTATAGCAGGTAAACTGAATGATGGTGCATTGATCACTTCATACATCTATGAGTTCCCTCCCAATGATTTCGGTCTTTACAACATGGCCGGTAACGTAAGTGAGTGGGTACTTGATGTATACCGTCCTATGTCATTCCAGGATTTTGATGATCTCAATCCTATCCGTAGAGATGGTTATATGGATGAGACAAGAAACATTGCTACTGGTGAGCAGTACTACAACAGTGATATAGAAAACAACCCTGAAGGCTTCACTTCACTTATTACAGATGAAGCCAGAGTCTACAAAGGTGGTTCCTGGAAAGATGTAGCATACTGGATGTCTCCAGGTACCAGAAGATATCTGGATCAGGATTCATCAACAGCTACTATCGGCTTCAGGTGTGCAATGATCAGAGCAGGATCTAACTACTAAGAAGTAAATAGATAAAAATACAAGCCCCGGTTTCTAAGAAATCGGGGCTTTTTTAATGCTTCAAATTTAAAGTGAACCAGATTTATACGCAGCTTTAATAACAATCTGAAAAAGCACACACCCAAATGATTTCAGCAGCAAGCTTCATATTTTGAGTTTTAATATTTATGAGCCGTCCCGGAATCCAGAAATATTTGGTGGAGTAAACATTGATAATTCAAATGAGCTCCTTTGGCTGTCTAAGGTTTAACCGTAGTTAACAAACTCGGAGCGATAGGTACAGGTCCGCCCAATTTGAAAACGGTAACGTTATTCGTTTTGTTGGCTATTCGTCATCCATTAGTTCAAGACAGGTTTATGAATCCTAATTCTACTTTGCTCGAGGCAACCTTAATCGGAGAATAGATTATATTTAAAGTTGAATTAATGATTCATAGCATAAAGGCTGGCAAAATACCAGAATGATTGATTTCTGATTTTTACCCGTTCATGACAGATATTTAGTCTGATTTTATTTCCTATTATCTAATTTCCACACATAGTATTGTATTTTTATGCGCTAGGAGTTATTTTCAATTAAACCATATCTCGTAGATACTTCTAAATAATTACTCAGAATATCAAACAACACACCCGATAGGTTCGATGCAAAGCATATATTTTCGGGCTCCAAATTAATATTCCGTATATTACCTCTTCTAATTTAGCCAAATAAATGCAACACTCGATTAATGATGGATTATCAAGCTAACGTAAACAACGGCTATACTAAACTTTGAAAGTTTGGTAAAGCTTATTGCAGCCGCAGTACAGCTCGCAGTTAAATACTTAGCATAGAAACAAACACTAAGTGTAATATTCAGCCTGAACACACGAATTATTCAACAGACTTTTCTACATCGCTATTTCTGTCGTTAACTATATTAGAGCGAAGGTGCTTGCCATTTTTACTTTGAGTGTATCGGGGTCATGTTCGAAAAAAGATTGGAAATTATATAGTTAAGCAAAGTTTAGCAAGAGCAGTCACATTATTGGCGCACCTCGTAATAAGCAGTACCATAAAATACATCTCCAGTAGTATAATTCGAAAGTAATACAATTAGAAACATTACTGGCTGTTTATAAAATAACTAATAAGTATTATGAAACTTTTCCAGGCAGAATTTCTCACTTTAGAAGGTATTGACAAATCTGAAATTTTCAATAGTGCCGCTTTCTTCTTACGATATTAGAACAAGCCTTTTTAAACCTTATAAAGAATAAATTTATAAATCAAATACGGTAATCTAAATTTTCACAGTAAAGTTTGAGATAAAAAGTCAAATACTAAATTCAAAAAGGCAGGAAACCATGAGGTAGAATAAAAACTAAAATTCGTCTAAAAAACACTTTTTACGAATAATTTTTAAGGATTTCAGAGATAATTTATATAAAAATTAGAAATTAGTCAATTTAAAGCCCTTATACGTAGCGTATATAACCTATACCTGACCAATGACCCATTTAACGCTAAAATAAGGCCTTCAGGCGCGGCTTGAACGGAGGCTCACAAGCAAGATTTGCTCGAAAATATTTGCAAATTTCAAAAATTATTTTGCCGCGGCTATAGCCGCCACACCAACCGATTTGCATCCGGAATCCAACAATGCTTGTGCACAAGATTCCAAAGTCGATCCGGTGGTGATGACATCATCTACAAGTAGCACCCTTTTTTCTTTTACCTCTTCAGGCTTAGAAACAACAAAGATGTTATCTACATTTTTCCATCGTTCTATTCTGGACTTTCTCGTTTGGGTAGAAGTTTTAACATTTCTCGTTAAGGCATACTCTATCACTGGGATACCTAATACTTCTCCAAGCCCTGATGCAAATACAGCACTTTGATTATAGCCTCTTCGCCTGAGTTTGGTCTTATGTAATGGTACAGGTACTATTAAATTATATACTGACTGAATTTCCATGCCTTTTAATACATGGCCATACTTACGGCCAATTAATTCGCCCAGTTCTGGCTTATTATGATACTTAAGTCTATGCAAAAGCCGTTGCGCACGCCCACTCTTGGTAAATTTATAAAAGGCAATCGCGTCTTGAAGATGGACTTTGCCATAAAACTTAGCGGCTATATAATTACTCTTGTCCAGGTGGCTTGCGGTCTTTGGTATCTCATAATCGCACTTCAAACAGACCATTTCCTCACCTTTTACAAGGCTATTGTTGCAGGCCATACAGTATTTTGGAAAGAACAATGAAATGAAATCATTTAGCATTAGCTTATAATAGATATATTTGCAACTATTTAAATGCCCAAATTAATGAATAAAGTAGAAGAATTTAATGCATACCGGAGCAAGATGAACGAAAAGATTCTTGCTGCTGATAATAAAGTTATAAAAAGAATTTTCAACCTGGACACCAATACGTATGCCGAGGGGGCGCTAGATACTAAAACGAAGGAGCTATTAGGTTTGGTAGCTTCAATGGTACTCAGGTGTGACGACTGTGTTAAGTATCATCTTGAAAAGTGTTATGACCTGGAGTTTACCAAGGAGCAGGTATTTGAGGCGTTTTCGGTGGCAAACTTAGTAGGCGGAACTATAGTTGTCCCTCACCTGCGCAGAGCTGTAGAATTCTGGGAGGACTTGGAAGAAAACAAAAAATGATTAAAAGGGACCTTGAACTTGATCGTGCATGGGCGGCCCTGCTAGCTGAACTGGAAAAGGTTGTTGGCAAACGGCCCAAAGACCTCAATGCCGTACTTTTTCTGATCGGTGTACAGGAGCTGGGGAAAGGCAAAAAGGTGTTTGATAAGGAAGAAAAGCAAGATCTTATGCACATTGCCATTTGCAAGGTTCTCAGTCTCTCTGGATTCTACGAATTAGAAGGACTTGATGAACAGGGGTGGCCGCATTGGAAACTCGTAAAGAAATTACCACATTTTGATCTTCTTGAACAGGAGAAGTTATTGAAAATGCATGTGATAGAATATTTTGAAAAGGAAGTTGGCCTTGAAATGAACTATAAGGGTTGATTTTGGTTTGAAATGTTTATAAAGGATTATATTTAACCTAGAGACAAAATGCAATTCAAACTCTGATTAAATTAAATTCGTATAATCTATACTCTGCAAGTAGAAATCGTGTATGACTGATAATGAACGTCACATCAAGGCTAATCTTAGATCGTACAGGAGAAAATATTATCTTAACCTCGCTCTCCGAGGTTTAATAATTTCTCTAGGGCTTACTTTGTCCATATTTCTTGTTCTCAACACATTAGAATACTCTTTTAGATTTAGTTCAGTAATAAGGGCCATACTGCTCTTCTCATTTATCATCACCGGCTTCTATACCATGACGGTGTATGTCATTCTGCCCTTATACCGGATGACCAGTGGAAAGCATGGTATTACCAATGAGGAAGCAGCATTAAAAATAGGGTCCGTATTTCCGGAAATAGGTGATAAACTTCTGAATGTCATACAGTTACAAAAATATAAGGGTGGACTTGTAGAAGCCAGTATCAGTCAGAAAGCTGAAACGATCAGGAAGTACCATTTCAAAGACGCTGTCAATATTGGAGAGAACAAACGTTATTTAAAGTACCTGCTTGTTCCTCTGCTCATCATAGTACTCGTATTGATTTTAAGTCCCGCCTTCATTACCACCAGTTCCTCCAGAATTATCCAGTTCAACAATGAATTCGTACCTCAGGCTCCATTCAATTTTAACCTTGTAAATGAAGAGCTTCTTGCTTTTAAAAACGAGGATTTCACTGTTTCGCTAGAATTAAATGGTGAAGCTATCCCTGAAAACGCTTATATTCTTAATAACGGCAGAAAGATAAAAATGTCCAGGGACGAGAGCGGTGTATATTTGTATACATTTAGGAAGATCCAAAATGATCAGGGTTTCCAATTTGAAGCAGCAGGATTTACTTCCTCGGCATACGATATCAATGTTGTTAACAGGCCAAACTTAAGAAGCTTTAATGTCTACCTTGATTATCCTAAATACCTGGGCAAAAGCAACGAAACCCTTAATAACGTTGGTAACCTCCAGATCCCGGAAGGAACCTCTATTAAATGGCAATTAAAGACCATAGAATCTGACGAGGTATCCGTAAACTTTCAGGCTACAGATCAAAGCTACAAACTCAAGCCTGCGGATAATTCGCTGTTCGAATTTGAAAAAACTTTTAAAAAGTCGCAGATATACAGTATCAACCTTAAAAATGAGTACAGCGAAAATAAGGAGAAGATACTTTATAAGATAGATGTGATACCCGATCAGCATCCTCAAATTGATCTGAGCGTATATCCGGATACCACTTTATATTCATTTATCGCACTCGGTGGCAATATTTCCGACGACTATGGTCTTACAAAACTGAAATTATTTTATCAAGTCTTACAGGGTTCGAAAGAATCATCATTTAAGTCCATTAATATCCCTATATCACGCACACAAAATCAGCGCTATTATTACCAATGGTCTCTGGACTCACTAGGACTGACAGAAAATAGCTCTGTTAAGTACTACCTGCAGGTTTGGGACAATGATGGGGTAAATGGTCACAAAGCTTCCAAAACAGGCACTTACATGTTCCGGTTGCCTTCAAAAAAGGAGATAAAGCAGGATATAGAACAAACTACCAGCGAGACTCAGGAAAGCATTGATAAAACTATTAATGAAGCCAAAGAGCTTAAAGAAAAAATAGATAAAGCCGAAAAGAAGCTCAAAGGTCAAAAAGAAATGAGCTGGCAGGATGAAAACCTGCTCAAAGACATTATTAAGAAACGTGAAGAGCTAAACAAGGCTATTGAAGAACTCAAGGAGCAGAACAGAAGTAATGAGCTTAAAAGAGAACGCTTTTCCAAACAAGACGAGCGTATTAAAGAAAAAGTTGAGCAGTTACAGGATCTAATGGATGAACTGCTGGATGAGGAGACAAAAAAACTATATGATGAGCTACAGAAACTTCTGGAAGAACAGAGTGAGATAGACGATATTCAGGATGTACTAGATAAGCTAAACAATAAGGAAGACAATCTCGAGAAAGAGTTAGAGCGCACCCTGGAGTTATTTAAAAGAATGAAGTTTGACTACAAGCTCAATGAGGCTATAAATGAGCTGAATCAACAGATTGAAAAGCAGGAAGAGTTAATAAAAGAAACTTCAGATAAAAATAAGGAAAACGAAGAACTTTCTGAGAAACAACAAGAATTACAAGAACAATTTAAAGAATTCAAAGAGGAAATGAATTCGTTAGAGGAGCTTAATCAGGACTTAAAAAACCCTGAATCTATGCCTGACATGCAAGAACAGGAACAAAACGTAGAGCAGGAGCAGCAGCAATCCAAAGAATCCCTGGACAAGAACAAAAGGAAACAATCCAAGGAGTCCCAAGAGAAGGCCAAAGAGCAAATGCAGAAAATGGCCAAGCAAATGGAACAGATGCAGAGCAGTATGGAAATGACAATGATGCAGGAGAATCTGGATGATCTAAGAGACATTGTACATAATTTGCTGAAACTGTCTTTTGACCAAGAGGAACTGATGAAAGAATTTTCGGAAGTAAACCAAAGTGACCCTCGCTTTGTAGAATTAGGTCAGCAGCAGTTAAAATTAAAAGATGATGCAAAGATAGTGGAAGACAGTTTACTCTCGCTGGCCAATAGAGTATTTCAGATTGCTTCTTTTGTAACCAGAGAAGTTGGCGATATGAACAACCATATGGATAAAAGCATGGAGGCCATTAAAGAGAGAAAAAAGCCCGTTGCAGTTTCTGAACAGCAATTCGCCATGACCTCGATGAATAACCTGGCCTTATTACTTGATGATGTTCTTCAGCAAATGCAAAACGCCATGAGTGATGCTATGGGCAAACCACAAAAGGGGAAGGGAAAGGACAAAAGTCCATCATTAAGTGAATTGCAAAAACAGCTAAACGGAAAAATAGAAGATCTGAAGAAAAGCGGAAAATCCGGAAGAGAACTATCTGAAGAACTGGCCAAACTGGCCGCAGAGCAAGAGCGTATAAGGCAAGCCTTGCAAGAGATGCAGGAAGAAGCAGGTGAAGGGGACGGCGGCAAGAAACCTGGAGATGGCATACCACAAAAAATGGAGGAAACAGAAATCGATCTTGTCAACAAAAAAATTACGCAGGAAACCATTAAACGCCAAAGAGAAATACTAACAAGATTATTGGAGGCGGAAAATGCTATGCGAGAGCGCGAGCTGGATGAGGAGAGAAAAGGAGAGACCGCTAAGGATTATGAAAAGGCTCTTCCAAAAGCCTTCGAAGAATATTTTAAGATGAAAGAAAAGGAGATAGAACTGCTAAAAACAGTACCTCCTAAACTATACCCATATTACAAAAAAGAAGTTAACGAATACTTTAAAAGACTAGGCAAAGAATCTAACAACTAAATCAGAATGAACACCATTAAAATTCAGATCCCTTCCCTCACAGAGAACATCCGAATGATCGAAAGCTTTATTGATAATGCGAAGGAGAAGTTCCAGCTAGATGACGACATTTATGGAAACATTATGATTGCCGTTACTGAGGCAGTCAACAATGCCATCAAGCATGGGAACCAACACGACAAATCAAAAAATGTTGCGCTATCGTTATCTCTGCAAGATGGTCAGATCAGGTTCACTATAAGTGATGAAGGCCAGGGATTTGATTACAAAAATTTACCAGACCCTACGGCACCGGAAAACCTTGAGAAACCTGGCGGTAGAGGTATATTTCTTATGAAGCATCTTTCAGATGAAGTCAATTTCATGGAGGAGGGTAAAGTAGTTGAGCTAAACTTTTATATAAGCTAATGCAAGTCGTTAATTTCTTTAAAGAAGACATAGACTTTAAACTCATCAATGAGGATTACATAAGCAACTGGATAAAAACTATCATAGAGAAAGAAGGCTTCGGACTACAAGAACTGAATTTCATATTCTGCTCCGATGAGTATCTATATCAGATGAATATAGACTATTTGAACCATGACACCTATACCGACATTATCACCTTTGATAACTCTGAAGAGGACGAACAAATAGAAGGAGATATATTCATCAGCATCGACAGGGTGAGAGATAATGCCAACAGTATTAAATCCCCTTTCGAAGATGAGCTGGCCCGGGTTATAATCCACGGTGTATTACATTTAATGGGACACAAGGACAAAACACCCGAAGAAGAAAGGGGTATGCGTGAAAAAGAAGAAGCTTGTTTATCTTTGCGCCCTTGAAGTGAGTAGCGCTACTGTTCCACGTGGAACAGTAGGTAGACACTAAACTTGATAACGAATTCAGAAGTAATATAGAATGAGATGTTCCACGTGGAACACTAATATTTAAAATGGAAGATTATGTTTCCGGAGTATGATGTAATAGTAGTAGGGGCAGGCCATGCCGGATGTGAAGCTGCGCATGCTGCTGCAAGAATGGGATCAAAGGTGCTTTTGGTCACTATGAACATGAACACTATAGCACAAATGTCTTGCAACCCAGCTATGGGTGGCGTAGCTAAAGGACAAATTGTAAGAGAAATAGATGCTTTAGGTGGTATGTCGGGTATAATATCTGACAAATCAATGATTCAGTTTAGGATGCTAAATAAGTCTAAAGGCCCTGCTATGTGGAGTCCACGTACGCAGAATGACAGAATGAGGTTTGCCGAAGAATGGAGATTAACCCTGGAAAGCACTCCAAACGTAGACTTTTGGCAAGAGATGGTTACAGGGATAGTAGTAGAGAACAATAAAGCTATTGGTATCACTACAGGAATGGGTATCCAAATAAAAGCTAAAGCAGTAGTACTCACCAACGGCACATTTCTTAATGGTATCATTCATATAGGAGAGAAGCAATTTGGTGGTGGAAGAACCGGTGAACATGCTGCAAAAGGAATAACTGAACAGTTAGTTTCCCTTGGCTTTGAAGCCGGTAGAATGAAGACAGGTACACCGCCAAGGGTAGATGGAAGATCTTTAAATTACTCTAAAATGGAAGAGCAGCAAGGGGATGAACTTCCTGAGAAGTTCTCATTTAGTTCAAGTACAAAGCCCCTTGAACAACAAAAAAGCTGCTTTATAACCTATACCAACAATGATGTTCATGAAACATTACAGACTGGGTTCGACAAGTCTCCAATGTTCAATGGGCGCATCCAAGGCGTAGGGCCAAGGTATTGCCCCTCTATTGAAGACAAAATCAACAGATTCGCTGAACGTGAAAGACACCAGATATTTGTGGAACCTGAAGGTTGGAATACGGTAGAGATATATGTCAATGGATTCTCTACTTCATTACCTGAAGATGTTCAATACAAAGCACTAAGGCAAATAGCTGGTTTTGAAAATGCAAAGATGTTCAGACCAGGCTATGCCATAGAATATGATTACTTTCCTCCAACACAGCTCAGTCTAACCCTAGAAACAAAACTTATAGAAAACCTATACTTCGCAGGGCAGATCAATGGTACAACAGGATATGAAGAAGCAGCATGTCAGGGATTAATCGCTGGTATTAATGCTCATAAAAAAGTAAAGGAAACGGAGCCATTCATACTAAAGCGTTCTGAAGCCTACATTGGAGTTCTCATTGATGATCTTATTAATAAAGGCACAAAAGAACCTTACCGCATGTTTACTTCCAGAGCAGAGTTCAGAATTCTACTTCGCCAGGATAATGCAGATATAAGATTAACTGAAAAAGGACATCAGCTAGGCCTTGCTTCAGATGAAAGACTGGAGAACATGCTCAATAAGAAAAAGGATGTAGCCAGACTCATTAATGATCTGCAGCAAAAAAGAGTGGAACCAGAAGATGCCAATGAAAGCCTGACTTCCCAGAACTCTGCACCCATTAAACAACGCATACCAGTGATAGGTCTGGTAAAGCGTCCGGAATTAAGCATTAATCATCTAAAAGATCTTAACAACGATTTAAAAATTTATCTGGACAAATATCATCAGCACGTATTAGAACAGGCTGAGATATTGATAAAGTATGATAACTACATTGATAAAGAAAAACAGTTGGCCGATAAGATGGAGCAACTGGAGGGTAAGAAGATAAGGAAGGACTTTGACTACGAAAATATTAAAGCGCTTTCTTCAGAAGCAAAAGAAAAACTAAAAACAATAAAACCTCAAACCATAGGCCAGGCATCCAGGATCAGCGGAGTATCACCCGCAGATGTTTCCGTACTAATGGTCTATCTGAGTAAATAGAAGTATGCTTGAAAGATTAAATGCCTGCCCGCTATGTGATAGCGGGCATTTTAATAACTACCTAACCTGTAAAGACTATACCGTTTCAGGAGAAGAATTCAATCTAGTAACATGTACTAATTGTTCCTTCACCTTTACCAATCCACGTCCTAAAGCAGAGGATCTATCTCAATATTACCAGTCTCAGGATTATATTTCTCATAGCAACAAATCCAATAGTCCTGTTAACATTATATATAAAATAGCCAGGAACTTTACTTTAAATAAAAAAGTAGCGCTAATTAATTCCCTCAATAAAAAGGGTAGCATGCTGGACATAGGTTGTGGTACAGGTCATTTCATATCTGCATGCCAAGAGGACGGTTGGGCAATCAATGGTGTAGAGCCTGATGAAAGTGCTAGAAAAATGGCTACCGATAAAACCTCCATAAATATTTCAGCAGATTTAAAGGATGTGGAACAAACAGAATTTGACGTTATAACTATGTGGCATGTTCTGGAACATATACCAAATCTCAATGACTTCATGCAGATGATGGTTGATAAACTAAAACAATCTGGCAAGCTCATTGTAGCCGTTCCAAATTACAAAAGCCATGATGCCCAGTATTACAAACAGTATTGGGCAGCATATGATGTACCCAGACATTTATACCATTTTGATCAGGAAAGCCTGGGCAGACTGGCAACTAAATATCAACTTAAAATCAATAAAATATTGCCAATGACTTTGGATGCTTATTATGTAAGCCTGCTTAGCGAAGCCTACAAAGGTGCTGGTATACTCAAATTTTTTAAGGCACCCATACGTGGGTTCATCTCAAACCAAAAGGCAAAAAACAATAATTTCAACTATTCAAGTTTAATATATATACTCAGTAAATAATGAACAGGATCACTTCCGGCATACTCCTTCTTAGTGTTGCCTTATTCTCAGCTTGTGCAAATCAGTCAGCTCCAACTGGTGGTGAAAAAGATGAAGTACCTCCAGTATTGGTATCTTCCATACCAGCCCAGGGAGAATTAAACTTCAAAGGAAAGGAAATAGTATTAACCTTTGATGAGCTCATCAAAACAGACAATCCAAAAGAACAATTTCTTATCACACCCAGAATAAAGGATGAATACGAAATAAAATACAGGAAGAATAAAGTAATTATAGAATTTGAAAAACCTCTCCAGGACAGTACTACATATTCCATTAACTTCCGCGAAGGAATTAAAGATCTAACGGAAGGTAACCCTGCCGATACACTCAAACTGGCATTTAGTACAGGTAGCTATTTGGATTCTTTAAGCCTATCAGGACATGTTTATGATCTAATGACCAATACTAACGCTAAAGACGTAACCATAGCCATATATGAAGCGAACGACACCCTTGATGTATTTAACAGTCCACCAGTATACTATACCAAGACAGATGCAGCAGGACTATACAACATTGACAATTTAAAGAATGCATCCTATAAAATCTACGCATTTGAAGACAAGAATAAAAACCTGACCTTAGAAAGTAAATCAGAAAAGCATGGATTTATTTCTGAAACGGTCAAACTAGATAGTAATATTTCTAAACTTAATATTCCAATACAGTTGTTGGATGTTCGTGATTTGGAACTGCAAAGCACAAGAGCCTCCGGCACTACATATAATCTTAAATATAACAAACATGTAACAGATTATGATCTTAAAAGTATTGATACAACAACAGTAGTCTACAGCAACTTCGTTGATGTCAGCCACAATACAATACAAATCTTCAACTCTGACAAATACAGTGATACTCTGGCAATATCTATACGTGCCACTGATTCACTCCAACATGATATATTCGATTCTGTCAGGTTTAAATTTGAACCCACACAACGCAAACCTACTGACTTTACAGTGAAAGCAACGCTTCCCAAAGTAATTACAAAAACTCCAACTTTCAGCGCCACTCTCAAATTCAGTAAACCTGTAAAAAATATAAACTACGACAGTATATACTTATACCTTGACACTGCAAATATCTTATACTTCAAACCACAGGACCTGGAGTGGAACCAATACAAGGATGAAGTATCCCTGACTTATGAAATTGATCCATCACTATTTGTTAACAAAGATGACATAAATACAAATACCGGCTCACGAGCTCAAAGTAGAAAAGCCGAGAAGGTGCCTGCAGACAGAGAGGTACCAAACCCGGACAAACGAAACACACCTAATAAGAAAGAACTCTCAGGCAGGCCGGACAACAGGGAAGTCCCTAAAAATGAGAACATGTCACAACAAGAAGATGCATCACTGAAGGATAGTCTGAAACAGCAACCTCCCACACCAAAGCAACCTCACTTCTATACAAGTGCAGGCAGCTTCATAAGTGCTGAATCAGACTCCAGCAAAAGGATAAAGGAAAACCTTTCATTTGTAAAACCAGATCAGTTAGGGGTATTACTTATCGAGGTACAAACAGATAGCCAGCATTATTTTGTGCAACTAATAAACACAAAAAACCAGGTAGTAGCCGAAGAAGTTAACGGTAAAACATTTCAGTTCAAAAACATTGAACCAGGAGAATATAGAGTTAGAATACTTGTGGATAGCAACCTGAACGGTATCTGGGATCCCGGGAACGTTAAAGCTAACGAAGAGCCGGAACCCATTATCTTTTACCAAAATAGTGAAGGTAATGAAATACTTACCCTTAGGGCAAACTGGGAACTTGGCCCCAACGTTATATCATTCTAGGTGTGGATAACTGTGGATTAATGCTGTGGAAATCTAAACATAACATGTTCTTAACTTAAATATCAGCCTCAAAATCAGAATCAGGTGTTGATTAATAAAACAAACTCAACTTGTTAATTGGAAAATCCACAGACTTATACCGCGACCTTAAACTATCCACATTTGAAGACATTCGATGTGAATAACTTATAACTTTCATATTTTCAGTAAGTTACAAGGTTAAACAGTTGTGGATAACATATAGATAATGATCAAAACATCCACAACTTTAAAAAACAAGATATAAATTAAGTATTTATCCACGTATCCACATGATAGTATATAATAATAATTTTAAATATATAATAGTATATATAATATAGGTGTGTGTGAATTGTTAATAAATGGATCTATGAAAAATTTTTTGATCTTAGGCTTACTCATTATTATTTCCTTAACAGCCAGTGCTCAATCACAGGAAGTCAGGCTGGCCAACGAATATTACTCTCAGGGAGAATATGAAAAAGCAAAAAAGCTTTATGATGATCTAACTCGAGATCCGGATAATATCCCACTTATCCACAACAATTATTTTTTCCTGCTACTGGAAATGACAGAATACAATGAGGCAGAAAAATATATTAAACGCCTCATCAAAAAATTTCCTAACAATCTCTATTATCAGCTTGACCTGGGAGTGCTGTTAAAAAATTCTGGTCAGGAGACTCAGGCCCAAAAATATTTTGATGATATCATAGATGAAATTAAGTATGACAATTATCGTACGCGCATAACCGCGGACTATTTCGTTAACAAGCAACTTACTAATATGGCCATCCGAACTTTTAAGGAAGCTCGAGATGCCATCAACAATCAATATGCGTATGCTCTGGAGATGGCTAACATTTACCGCATTATGAACGAGAAAGATTTAATGGTGCAGGAGTATCTCAATTATGTTAGCCAGAACCCTTCAAACCTTAACTATGTAAAAAATACGCTGCAAAGTCTGCTCGCCAAACCTGAAGAACTTCAGAGCTTGGAAATGTTACTTTATGACAAAATTCAAAATGAACCGAACAGTGAAATATACAGCGAGCTGCTTATATGGGTAAACCTTCAGCAAAAGAATTTTTACGGAGCCTTTATTCAGGCTAGGGCTATAGATAAGCGATTAAGAACTGAAGGAAGCCGAAGTATTAACATTGGTCTTATGGCCCTGGATAACAACGATTATAATAATGCAATTAAAATATTCACTTACATAATAAAGGAATTTCCTGGTACTTATAATTATCTGCTGGCCAAGATGTATCTTATCAAATCATACGAAAAACGGGTAAGAAATACCTATCCAATTGATGAGCGTGAAATAAGAAATCTTATTAATGATTACAATAATTTTATAAGTGAGCTTGGGATTACACGAAATACTCTTGAAGCTTTGCGCAATAAAGCTTTGCTTCATGCTTTCTATTTGGATGAAAAAGATTCAGCTATTACCATCTTAAATGAAATAATAGAAACTCCGAGGGCCAATCCGGATATAAAAGCAAGATCAAAGCTGGATTTAGGAGATATCTACATTTTAACAGAAGAACCTTGGGAATCGACATTGCTTTATTCTCAGGTAGAAAAATCACATAAGGAAGATCCGCTTGGATATGAGGCGAAACTAAGAAACGCAAAACTATCATACTACAAGGGCGAATTTCAATTAGCTCAGGAGCACCTGGATATATTAAAACAAGCCACAACCCGTGAGATTGCTAATGATGCCATGGCGCTGAGTTTGTTGATAAAGGATAACATAGCTTTTGATAGTACTGAAACGGCAATGAAAAAATTTGCCGCAATAGAATTAATGCTTTTCCAAAATAAAATAGCGCCGGCGCTTCGCGCCATTGAGGCTATGCGTGAGGAATATGAAGGCCATAGTTTGTCAGATGAGCTCCTATGGAAAGAAGCAGATATACAGAAAAAACTTGGCCATTTTGAGCTCTCGATATCACTGCTACAAGAAATTGTAGATAAATATGATGATGACATACTTAGTGATGATGCTTACTTTACCATAGGTTCTATTTATGACAGGCAGCTCAATGATCCGGAAAGAGCCATGGAAATATACAGAACATTCTTAACTAAGTATCCAGGAAGTGTATATGTAGCAGAAGCAAGAAAGCGTTTCAGACAACTTAGAGGTGATTACAATAGCCTTGAGGGCAAATTGCAAAACAGCGAATTATAATAAATGATAAGATTTAGTTAATTTAAACGCCAGTTTTGCAAAAACCTAGCCCTATGGAAATAACCCGAATATTTGATGTACTTGACTTTCAACTAGCCGATAGGCCCAAACAGGATGCTCTATCAAATAAAGTTAATGGCAGTTGGATAAAGTATTCTACCTCAGAAGTTGCTGAAATTGTAAACCAGCTCAGTACAGGTTTACTTGAGCTGGGTATAAACAAGGGTGATAAAGTTGCAATTGCTTCATTTAACAGACCGGAGTGGGTTTTTGCCGATTACGCCATATTGCAAATAGGAGCCATAAACGTTCCGATGTATCCCAATTCAACTGCAGATGACTATGCATTTATAATGCGCGATGCAGGAGTTAAACTTGTGTTTGCCGGTGATGCGGAAGTAACAGCCAAAATAAACGAAGCCAAAAAGTCGCTTGATCATAACCCGACGGTTTATTGTTTCGATGAAATCAACGCGGCCGATTACTGGAAGAAAATACTTAAACCTGCTACTGAGCAGTCACTTGAGGAAATTAAGAGCTTAAGGGATACCATAGCATACGAAGACCTAGCCACTATCATTTATACATCAGGTACCACAGGTAATCCTAAAGGTGTTATGCTTTCCCATAAGAATATATTATCCAATGCTAATTCTGTTTGCGATGCATTTGCCGTAGGTGGCCCGGAGCATCGTACCATTAGCTTCTTACCTTTGAGTCATATTTTTGAAAGAACTGCACTGTATACTTACATGCAAATGGGTGTATCTATATACTACGCTGAAAGCATGGACACGCTAGGCGAGAACTTAAAGGAAGTACAGCCTCATTTCTTCGCCACAGTTCCCAGACTACTGGAAAAAGTCTACGAGAAAATCGTGAGCAAAGGATATGAACTGCAGGGCATAAAAAAGTCTTTGTTTTTCTGGGCATTGAACCTGGCCAAACAATTTGAGCTCGATGCAAAACATGGAATATGGTACAATCTCCAGCTTAAGCTCGCCAACAAACTTATCTTCAACAAATGGCGCGAAGCATTGGGGGGAAATGTGCAATTCATCATTTCGGGCGGCGCTGCGTTGCAACCCAGTCTGGCCAATATTTTTTGGGCAGCTCAGGTAAAAGTACTCGAGGCCTACGGCCTTACGGAAACTTCACCGGGCATCAGCTTCAGCCGCTTGGATGCCATAAAAATAGGATGCGTAGGGCCAATGCTTAAAGGTGTGCAGGTGAAGATAGCTGAAGACGGCGAGGTACTCGCAAAAGGAGATAATGTGATGATGGGCTATTACAAACAACCCGAGGCCACGGCAGAAGTTATCAATTCCGACGGCTGGTTTCATACCGGCGATATTGGTGAGATGGTTGACGGCAAATTTTTAAAGATCACCGACCGGAAAAAGGAAATGTTCAAAACTTCCGGAGGGAAGTACATAGCTCCTCAGCCTATTGAAAACAAACTGGTAGAATCCTTAATGATAGACCAGGCCATGGTTGTCGGAGAATCCAGAAAATTTCCCGCTGCCTTAATCGTCCCGAATTTTGAAAAAATGAAAGATTACTGCCGCCGACATCAAATCACCTATACTACCCCTGCCGAAATGATCCTCAATGAAAAGATCATTCAGAAGTATCAGGAAGAAGTTGACCATGCCAACGAGGAATTTGCCCAGTATGAAAAAATAAAAAAATTCCGGCTGCTTGCGCAGCCATGGACAATCGAAAAAGGAGAGATGACCCCCAAGCTTAGCTTGAAACGAAAAATTATTAAGCAGCACTATCAGCAAGAGATTGACAGGATATATGAGGGTGTGTGATAGCTAAGGCTAAATATTCAATCCATAGTCGTTGAGATTGCCGAGGCTTAAATTATTTTCTTCATACTTTTCAAAATATTGTCGGAGCTGTTTGTAATCTTGATCAACATGATTGTCCAATTCTTCAATTCTTAGTTTTTCGTTTATAAGTTTATGAAAATCGTTGTCCTGTTTTAGCAAAATGCACCTTCCTCCGATTGGTTCATCAAAAGAGGATGCTCCTGCAAAGATCCCCAGCATTATACGGGGATTTTTTATTTTACCGATTCTGTAAACATGGTAAAAAGATTTATCTCGCTCTTCTGATCTCATAAGGCATGTCATGCACCCATCTTGAATTTCTAAATTTCCTGTATAACGGCGATCTTTTCCTTTTAACGTCAATCTGACCAGATGTTCTTCTCTTTCAATTTTTACTGGTGACTGAAGTATCTCGGAGTCTTTTGAATTTTTTCGAATCAAAGAGTAATAATGCCCAACATACTGCATAAGCTGTGGGTTGATTTTTATGTAGTTCTGAAAATCCATAAAACTCTTAAAACCCAAGTGCTCTACTATAGCATTTAATTTTTCCAGACGTAGATTAATTTCAGGAATCCCCTTTTTTCTCGCCTCAGTCATTTGTCCGTAAAGCTTTTCACTTAAATATCGATAATCAACATTCTCGATTGCGTCAGCTATAGTTAAGAATCCTGCTTTTTCGAGATCTACATTAAAATGATCAGTTAGATGCTTAAACATCAGATCAAGCTCTTGAATTGGCACTTCAATATTCATAATGGGGGCTTCGGTGATAAAACGTGTAGTTAAAGTAGAAAAAAAAGAACTGCGGAAAAAGTAAGGTTAAGAAACCGTCCTCACAATCGTAACCTTTGTATAGTTGATTGATCAATCACTCCGAAGCATCACTCGAGAAGGTGCTTCACTAGTCGAACCAAATGGATGAATAAAGTCTGGACCGTGAGAGTCATACTGCATTCACCCATACGGAGAGACTCCTCTCACACTTAATGGCTGAGGCCAGCGTAAGTAGATAACATTTTGACTTTCAAATACTTGAAATCCGATTGATTTCAAGAACAGGAATCGTGTTGCCTATCCAATTCTGCCTCAGCCCATTTCTAACTACAAAAATTTACTGTTATGAAACGGATAAAATTTTTTTCAATACTTACTTTGATTTTTGGCGCTTTCGCCTTTGCGTGTAATGAGGATGTTGTACGGCCCTTGGGAGGCGGTGGAGATGATGAAGACGATGATCCTATCGTTCTTCCTCCGCCACCACCACCTCCTTCGCAAAATTCAACAATTAGCGATACACTAAATATTTAATTTGGTGTTCAAACAAATGAAAAAACCATTCCAATAGGGATGGTTTTTTTCTATATTGATCTACAATTTCAAAAACATAGAACGAATGAAATAATGTTGCGTTGTCTAATTCTGGCTTTGTTGATTTCACCTGCGCTCAAAGCTCAGGTTCCTGAAAACATTCCAATCATTACTTTGAAGAAAACTCTGGATACAACTTCTTCAAATCATGAGCATCTTTATTACCAAATAGCCCAAACCTATCAGCAAGATAGATCGTACGACAGTGCTATTTCTTATTATCAAAAATGCATGAAAGGCTATATGGGCAAAAACTATGAAATTGGCATGGCTTTTACTCATAATAATCTCGGAACAGTTTACAACAAACTCGGGAAAATAGATAGTAGCATTTTTCATTATAAGGCAGCAATCCAATATTATCAAAATCAAAATGACACCACAAGCGTAGCATCGGCTCTGACTAATTTGGGTATGGTTAACAAGCAAATGGGCTCTTATTCACTGGCTTTGGAAAATCTACTGATTGCCGCCAGATTATTAGACCCTCTGGGAAATACCCAATCACTTGGAGCATGTTACAATACCATTGGCAGTATTTATGCAAGTCAGGAAGACTATGATAATGCCATAGCCTACCATAGAAAAGCACTTTCCATACGGAAATCATTAAATAATCAAAAAGAAGTAGCTTCTTCTCTAAACAATATAGGAATCATTTATCGAAACCTGGAGGAGTATGATAGTGCTTTAACATATTTAAATCAATCGTTAAAAATAAAGGAAAATCTTAATGACAAGTCTCTGGTTGCCAGCACTCTCAATAATATTGGTGGTGTGCTGATCAATCTGGATCAAATTGCGGAGGCAAAAGATTATCTGGAAAGGTCACTAAATTTAAGATCCATACATGATAAAAGTGGCAAAGCGATCACATATAATAATCTGGCTAATATTTATAACTTGCAAAACCAGCCACAAAAAGCTCTACTATATCTTGATTCTGCTCAAGCCTTAATAAAAGAAGGAGGATTTTTGTCGGAGATGGAAGACAATCTCAACTTCCGTATGCTTGCCTATGAACAACTCGGCCGCTACGATAAATCCCTCGAATGTGCCAGGGAACTAATGGTCGTCAGGGATAGCCTGCTTAATAGTGATAAGGTCCAGCGGCTGATTGAAATGCAAACCAAGTATGAGACTGAGAAGAAAGAACAATCCATAGCGATGCTGGAAACAGAACGTGAACTGCAAAAAGCTGAAATAGATCTAAGCCGCTTGTGGATTATCATCCTGGGTATTTCGGTCGTCCTGGTTTTCGTAATAGGATTATCAATATATACTAAGTTCCGTTCTGAGAGCCGCAACAAAAAGCAAATTCAACTCCTCATGCAGGAACTGCATCACCGGGTCAAGAACAACCTGCAGCTTCTTTCTAATATATTCAGTCTCCAATCGCGTACCATAACCGATGCAGGTGCGCTGGAAGCGGTGAGAAGTGGAGAGAACCGCATCAATGCCATGGCTATCATTCACCAGAAGCTTTACAAAAAAACAGAAAGCAGATCAGTCAACATTCACGATTACCTGGGCGACCTGATCAGCCAGCTTGCCGATAGTTATGGTTACGACCAACTGCAAAATGATTCAATTGAGGTAGATATACAGCCCGTCGAGCTGGATGTGGATAAAGTGATACCGATAGGCTTGATTGTGAACGAACTAGTCAGCAACTCCTTCAAGTATGCTTTTCCGGTGACCGAAAATCCGGAACTAAAGGTGATTTTACATTTGGAAAAAGATCAACTGCACCTGCGTATAGAAGATAACGGCCCCGGCTTCTCTAAGCCAGACAAGTTTGAAAGCTCTATGGGTTTGAATATTATAGAAACACTGAGCCGACAACTGAATGCAACCATTAAATGGGAAACCTCAAATAAAACCAAACTCAATTTATTAATGCCTTTAAAGTAACTCAAATGGAAAAAATTTCTGTATTGATCGTTGAAGATCAGCTTTTAATAGCTCAAAACCTGAAAGCCATATTGACGGATCATGATTTTGATGTACTGGAAACCGTAGTTAGCGGAGAAGATGCGATCGACTTAGTGAACAAAACACTTCCGGACCTGATCCTGATGGACATTCATTTGGCCGGTGAGCTTGACGGGATTGCTACGGCGGAGAAGATCAGACAAAAGCATGATATTCCCATAATATACCTGTCCGACCATACTGACAGCGAAACCGTTGACCGTGCAAAGAAAACTTTCCCGGCCAACTATCTATCCAAACCCTTCAGAACCGGTGACTTGCTGAGGGCATTGGAGATAGCTTTTGTAAATGCTGCCAAACCAGCAAAAACAACCTCAACTTCTAAACTGAAAGACCGCATATTCATCAGGATAGACAACCAAAAATCAAAAATGATCTCCTACGAAGATATCATTTACCTGGAGGCTGACCGGGCTTACAGTTCAGTGATGACAGATGAAAAGGAATATAAACTTTCGAATAACATGAGGATTATTTCTGATCAGATCAACAGTTCTGATTTTATAAAGGTGAGCAGGAAACACATTATTAATATCAACCGGGTTACCGGTATCGATGGCAACATGATCAAACTTGGGGATAAACACGAAGTACAGATGAGCAAAAGCTATCGTGATGATGTAATGAGTTGTTTCAACCTGATCAAATAAGGCTTTTGGAAACCAGAAGCTTGTGATCGGAAATTGGTTTTGTAATTCTTGCGTATCAATTTTAATATGGGGCAAAAACATGAAATTTTATGCCTTCTGATAATAAAGTATACGATGTATTTATTTCTCACGCTGTAAGTGATCAGATTGACATAGTAACTCCACTTGTTAACAAACTGGAAGAAGCTGGTATTAAAGTCTGGTGTTCCAGTACACATTTAATTGCCGGAAAGAAGTTGGATGAAACCATAAGAGAGGCGCTGATTAACTCAAAACATGGGGTGCTGGTAATTACTCATAATTATCTGGGGCGCGAGTGGCCTCAAAGGGAATTTCATGCATTATGGGCCAAAGAAAAAGCAAGAATATTTACAATATGGCATAATATAGATGAACGGGTAATTGAACAATATGATAGCCAGCTAGCAAAATATACAGCACTAAATACCAAAAAAGGTCTTGAATATGTAGCTGATCGTTTGGTAAAAGAAATCAAAAATGAGCAGAAGATACAGTCCAAACCTTTACCAAAACAGCCATCTGCAAAAATTTACACCAGTACCTTTAGCTTATTATTATTGGCAATTGCCATTTGGTTTTTCCTCATAAGAGATCTTCCCTCCGATACCCGAATCAATAATTCTATAAAGGATCGCATCCAGACCTTCCAGGCCGAGATGATGACTGATCATCAGGAGGAAATGCAAAACAGAGACGGAGAAGCTACCACCCTTGCCACCATTGATAACTTTAATGATCGCTATAATAAAATAAAAGCACACTACCGCAATGAGTACTTTTTTGAAACCGGATATTCTAAATTCAACTTTAAGAAAAATGTAGAACCGGCAGTAGATAAAAATCTGGACCTGCTGACCCCGGAAAATGCCTACGGTTTTGAGCAACCCCATATTTATTTAATCAATCATAAACCCAGTCCTCATACCCTTGATGTAAAATATATCTTTATCAACACTCTACCCACAGATTACCAAATTGTGGATGAAAATAAAGTTGATGACTACACCTACCTGGTAGAAGTGGTTTATAAAAATCATATCCGGTACCTGTCCGTGGCACTTACTTATTCCAAGCGCTCCGATTGGATGAAAAGAAGGGAGACTGTACTGCTCGGGTTTTTACCTACTGAGACGTACAAGTTTAAAAAAGAAGAGGATAAATGGGTTTTCGCCGGGCTTGAAGATTAGCCGGTTATTCGTTGGGAAAGAAAATCAATGCCTTGGGAAATATAATTTAAAACACTTAAGCCATAGTTCTTTTCTTGTGGGTAAATCGAAAACCATAAGAAAATGAACCTCAATAAAAATGAATCCCTACTCGTAAAATCCGAGTCAGAGGTGGTTGTGCTCACTACTCACAGAATCCGCTATCAGGATGACAAAGAACTAATCAGCATTATGCTGAAACAGGTTAGTGGTATAGAGGTGAAATATACCAGCCATCCGATCCTGATCATACTTGCGATAATAAGTGGCATTACCGGGGTCGTTTCATTAGGCAATTTGGCAGATCATCTATCTGTTCTGCTTTTGATTACGGCTGGGGTTTTGATAGCCCTGTTTTTTAGCTCTCGCAAACACGTCATTACCATTTCATCAGCCAGCTCTCGTTTGATATTTCATACCAAAGGCATGGGTAAGCAGGCCGTGGAAAATTTTGTGGATAAAGTTGAAGCGGCAATAGCTGAGTTATGAGCTTTCGATATCAGCGAAGGATAAACCTGGGTAAAGGCTCCCATTTGAATATCAGTAAGTCGGGGGTTTCTTTAAGCAAGCGCACAAAATTCGGCTCAGTGGGCTCTCGGGGTTTTTCAATCAAAACGGGTATTCGTGGCCTGTCCTTTAGACAAAGCTGGGGCAAAAGCTCTGGCGGATTGGTCTTCTTCTTAGCCTTTGGAGCATTACTGCTATCCGTCGTTGTAATTTATAACCTGCTCCGGCTAGTTGTTTTTGGTGTGGCTTTTTTGATAGGAAAAATAAGAGACAAAGCCTAAAATGACTAAATTAAGCTAATCACGATCAAAAACGCCTGCCATGAAAAAACTTATCAGACACTTAATGCTGCTGACCGTTCTTACTATTTTCATTGCCAATACAGCAGATGCCCAGGTTGTATATATCACCAAAACCGGAAGTAAATACCATGAAGAAACCTGTCGGTATTTAAGCCATAGCAAATATCCTATAGCGTTGATAGATGCCAAAGAGCGAGGCTATGAACCATGCAAAGTCTGTAAACCTACCACTACCATTACTCAGAAAGAAGTAGAAATTGACAATAGCAAGATCGTTGACCCACCAAGGCCCGAAAAAAATGCTGTATCCAGCCAATGCTCTGCCATAGCCAAAACCACAGGCAACCGCTGCCGGCGCATGACCAAGAATGTAAGTGGTAAATGTTGGCAGCATGAGTGAAAGCCAACTCAGCCTTGTAATTAATCCATTGGGAAATTGATTTAGGTCTTTCGGAAAATGTCTTTTTTACCCGTGAGCATAATGGTTTAATTAGTGACATAATCAAAACTTTAAAATTATGGCTAAAATTCATCCACTTCTAAAGAACTGTTTTCTCGCGATTTTGAGATTCCTATCAATCATGATGTTTAGTATGCAGATGTCATATGCTCAGCAAAACATAACTGTATCGGAGGGCACACTAAAAGTCAATGGTGTTTCTGAACAGGAGTTTTACTTTGGATTATCGGAGGGTGATGAATTGCTTATGTCCTTGAAAGAAATAAAAGGAAAAGAGCTAAAGGAAATTGAAGTTATGGAGCTTCCATCTAATTCCAAGTATATTGAATATAAATCAAGTACTATTAACAATAAGGCTATCCAAATCCAGAATACAGGAATTTATAAACTACGCTTAAAGAATTCGGCCTTGGGAGGTAGGGTATGCAGATATAAGTTAGAGAGGAAACCAGCGGATTCTAGTAAGAAGTTCAATTCTACGGTTTATTGGAATGTTAAGTATGACACAGTTTTTTACACTGTTCAAGAGGACTATTTAGCTTCAATTGATACGGCAGTTATTTCTGTAATAGGCAATAAAGTAGAAAGAGTACATTCACAAACAGCAACTAATGGTAAACCGAATAGATCAATTGTTCAAGTAGCACTCCCTCCTAATACTGTTTCTTGGTCGTATTACATCGGTGTAGGAGAAGATTCAGAAGCAATATTTCAACAGGCTGAAGAAAAAGCCATTAAAAGAAAATCCCAACTAAAGGCGGCGACTGATATTACTCAAAGTCTTGCTTCGTTTGATGGTTCCGGCTCTTCTGCATTGGCCCTTTTGGCTCTTAAAGGCTATGCCGAATTTGGTATTCCTGCCAAAGCTAATAACATTCAATACTGGTTTGTTTCAAACCATGAGAATGTGGAAAACTTTATGCAAGGCAATCAATTTTTCCAATTTGAAATGGGTAATGGCCCTTTGTCATACAAAAGGATGGAAAACCCAAAGGCAGGGACATTTTATATTTGTTTACTTAACGATAATTTAATGGAGGGTATAGATGTACATATTCGTGTTTCTGCTGTAACCATTAAAGAAAACTGGCAAAAGAGAAATGTTGAAAAGTATAGGGTTAACAGCTGGAAAGAGCCATATCTAAAAAATTAGTCATCGGGAAACCAAACCCTACCACCCGGAAAACAAATTTCCCAAACACCCTTTATCAGTCTTAATTGGCTGAAAAAGGAGAAATCATGACCAGAATATTTTTATTACGAATGGTGTTTGCAGGGGTATTATGTTTTTCGGGATGTACAGTAGAAGAGAGCAGCTGTCCCGATACCAATTGTGCAGACTACGCCGGCCAGGCTGATGCCCAGGCGGCCTACAATGCTAACCCCAAATGCCACGGTGACCTGGATGCCGATAATGATGGGGTAGCCTGTGAACAAGGGACTTCCGGCTCAGGGAGCAATGGCTGTCCCACAACAGCAAACTGCGGGTGTTCGGGTAAGAACAAAAATGAGTGTGGCGGATCCTGTTGTAAATGGGTGACAGGCTCCGGCTGCAAATGTAGTTGATCCACTTGGGGTAAGTTGCCGCAGAAGTAAACTCTGCGGCAACATCTTCCTAATCCTTCAAACTTTTCTCAAAAAACGCTGTGGATAACCCGATCGTTTTCTGGTGTACCTGATTTCTATCCACAGTGGCGTGATCACCAAAGAATATTGCAGCGTCACCCTCCATGGGCACATTGATCTCGTTGAGAAAAACATAATGACCAACCTCACCTTCAAACAGGAAAAAACCAGATCCCTCAATGAGCTGATGGTAATGGGCAGCATTGGTTTCTACAGGAGCCATTTCGTCGCCTTCTGCTCCTATGATGAAAACAGGAATGTTAATGCTTCGGACTTGTTCCTCATTTTTGAAGCCTTGCCCCAGGGCCGGGGCAATAGCCAGAGTTGCTTTGATGCGGTGATCTGCTAGTGATCCGGAGTTTTTGTACTCCTCCAAAAGCTTTTCCATAAACGCCTCATTTTTCAGCAAATCCGGTAAATCGTGCAGTTCAGGAATATCTGCCTCTTTCTCACCTTTTTCAGAGTCGGTGAATGCCATGAGCTGTTCATAATCCAGCATGCCTCCTGAAAGAGCAATAGCCGTAAAGCCGCCAAGGGAAAAACCGGCTACGACAATTCTTTCCTTATCAATCGCCTGGCCGATTTTATCATCAGACAGCAGTGCTGTGATGGCAAAAGAAATATCTTTGGGCCGTTCCCAGAATTTCAGGAATTGCTCTGGTATTTTGTTATCGAAAGTATTTCCCCAGTGATCCACCGCAGCTACCATGTATCCCTGCTTCACAAGCCCTGCAGCCAGCCACTCCAAAGTGAGCCTTCCGCCACCCGTGCCGTGGGATAACATAATCAGTGACAGTTTCTTTTCAGGTAGGGGAGCATTTCGCGTGGTTGTCTCCCTTACAAAAGGTGTCTTGAATTTTACATCAGCTTCTATGGGAGCTTTATAGCTAGGGTACCAGATCTCAGTAATTACAGGCCGGCTCCTGGACTGGTCGTATAATTCCAAAGTTTGCTGACCTATATAAGATTGGGCGCCTGCGTTACACGTGAAAAATACAAAGACTATAATGGGTAATACTTTATGCATATCGGATACTTTTTATTTTGCATAGGTACCGACTTGAGCAGTAAGAAACATTGACAAATGTCAAAAACGACGGTCTGATTTCAACCGGCTCAAAGTTTCCTGCGATATTCCCATGTAAATGGCCACGATCCGGTTTGGCAGTCGATGGATCAGATGAGGCTCATGCTGTAATATCCGCTGATACCTTTCAGCCGCGTTCATCGTCACAAACGATTCTATACGAAGGATGCTTTCCACATAATCACGTTCCAGCTCTTTGCGATATAAAGTTTCCCAACCAGGCACCGTTGCCAGCAAGGTTTGAAAATCATGATAATTGATTCTTAATAATTCTGACTTATCCACAGTATCAATCAGTGCAACAGAAGGTTGTTGTAAAATAAAGCTTGGAAATGCCGTTCCAAATCTCCCTTCAAAAGCAAAAAACCTGGTAGATTCCTTACCATCGGGCTGAATACAAAATACCCGCAAACAACCTAAATGCCTGGCTGTCTCCCCTTTGTGAAGCAGGATTTGATGCTTTTCGGTGGTTAAAGACTGAAAGCAGGAGAGGAGCTCTTCTATTTGGCTTGCGTTAAAACCATTTTCTGACTTTAGTTTATTTTCGAGCAGCTTAAACATGGGAAAAGAGATTTTCAGGATTATTGTTAAACCCTGAAAATCTCAATAAATTTATTCACTTCTCAAAGAGTTGACAGGGTTGGAGCGGGCAGCCTTGATAGACTGATAACCCACCGTGAGCCATGCGATAACAAAAGCGATTAATCCGGCGACCAGGTATAGTCCCAGACCAATGTCCACTTTATAGCTATAGTTACTCAACCATTGTGATGAAGCCCACCACGCCAACGGTACCGCAATAACAAAAGCCACAACGATCAACTTACTAAACTCTTTGGATAGCATAAATACAATACCACCAACCGAAGCCCCGAGTACTTTGCGGATACCTATTTCCTTGGTGCGTTGCTCAGCCATAAAAGCCGCCAGCGCAAACAGACCAAGACAACCAATAAAAACGGCCAGACCTGAAAACACTGTAAATACAGTAGCCACACGTTTTTCTGTTTTGTACATGGTGCCAAAATCACTATCCAGAAACGAGTAATTGAAAGGCAATTCGGGTGCAAACTTTTTCCAGGTATCCTCTACAGAAGCCAATACACTTTGTACATCTTCCGTTGCAAACTTTGCAGTGATCACACTGGCACTGCGACCCAGTGACAGGCCGACAGGACTGATATCTTCTTTCATGGATTCAAAATGAAAATCCTTTACAACACCAATCACATTATATTTATCATACACGTCCTTGGAAACCACTCCCGTTTCACCATCGAAATGGAAAGTCAACAAGCTATGATTATCACTTGACTTCTTAAACCCATAAGCCCTGAGTGCAGCTTCATTGATAATTATAGCATTGGAATCTGATGCTATCTCTTCGTTAAAATTCCGGCCATCTATTAACTCCATTCCCAATGTAGAGATATAATCCTCATCCACCCTCCAGATTTGCATGTTCACCATGTTATTCTGAGAAGGCTCCTGACCATCTTCCCAGAAGCTGATGTCACTTCGGTTATACCCATGCACCGGCAGGTAGCCTGATAAAGATGCACTGGTAATTTGAGGGAGTTGCTCAATTTCCTTTTTGAACGGATCTACCTTTTCATTGAGCATGTAGGCATCACCGATGATCAATACCTGTTCTTTGGCGAATCCCAACTTCTTATTCTGAATAAAATTCAATTGTTGATAAACCGTAGCAGTGGCTATGATCAATAAAATGCTGATAAAAAACTGAAAGATTACCAGTCCGCTTCTGATCAGACTACTACCGGTACCGAGTGCCAATTTTCCCTTCAGGACATTGATAGGTTTAAAGGCACTGAGAAAAAAAGCGGGATAAACCCCGGCCAAAACACCTATGAAAAGCGCACAAAGAAATATTACTCCATAAAAAACCGGGCTGCTTAGTGGTATTTCAATGGACTTACCGGCAAGGTCATTGAAAAAGGGAACGGCCATTGAGGCCAGAGCTATGGCGATGACAAAAGCCAGGAGGCATAGCAAAATGGTTTCGAGCAGAAACTGCTTGATCAAATGAGACCGGAATGAGCCTAATACTTTACGTACACCCACTTCTTTTGCGCGGTTCGAAGACCGGGCAGTGGATAAGTTCATAAAATTGATACACGCAATGACCAGAATAAAAATAGCAACGGCTGCGAATAAGTAAACATAAGTGATGTCTCCTGTAGGACCAATGTCAAAAATGAAACTTGAGTGTAGGTAGATATCTTGCAGCGGCTGAATATTAAACACCACATAATTTCCGGCTTCCTTAAACTCTTCCAGAGACTTGCCAATGTAAGCCATGATTTCAGGCCTCAAGTGGCGTTCCGTCATATCATTCAGTTTTTGTTCAAAAAGCTTTTCATTTACACCATCCTTGAGCAGGAAGTAAGTAAAGAAATTATTACTGAGCCACTCAGTGTTTTTGCTTTCCTCCAGAGAGGCCATTGACATGAGAAAATCAAATTGCAAATGACTGTTGGTTGGCATATCTTCATATACAGCCGTTACGTGATATTCCTCGTCACCATCAAGCGTCATGATTTTCCCCAAAGGGTCTTCTGTGCCAAAATATTTGGAGGCCATACTTTTGCTGATGGCTATAGTCATTGGATCCTTTAGCGCTGTTTCCGGGTTCCCCTCAATTAGGGGAACACTAAATATTTGAAAGAAATCCGGGTCAGAGAAGATTAACCTGTTTTCTTTAAAGCTTTCAGTCATAGCATCGGTAGTAACTAAATAGGTGCCCCGGCTGCGAAACCTCACAGCTTTCTCTACTTCCGGAAGCTCTTCTACAAGGGCAGAAGCTAAAGGAGCTGGGTTAACAGAATAGTGAAATTCATTACCGTTGAAATTTCCGTGTCTTACTACCCGATATATCCTATCCTTATGTTTATGATGACCGTCATAACTTAATTCATCAGCAACGAATAAGGAGATGAGCATACAACAAGCCAAACCGACCGCAAGCCCGGCCACATTGATGAAGGAGTAGAATTTATGCTTGGATAAACTCCTGATGGCTATTTTGAAATAATTCCTGAACATGATTTTGGGGTTGTTATTTGATAAAATGAGTGTTTGATTTTGAACCTGTTGAATTTCCTGATCAGAGCCGAAGCTTCTGATTACAGCATCGTATGCATCAATAAACCTTTGACCGGATGACATCTTTTCTTCCACCAATGTGCAGACATGGTCGAGAAGCTCCTCTTCCAGGTCTTCAAGTACTATGCCCCGATAATTGATATCTTTTTGGATATAATCTATTTGCTCATTGGAAAGCTCCATTACAAGGCGGGTTTAATTTGAAGTACGCGGCTCATCAAGCCGATGAAATCTGTGAATTCATCTACTTTCTTCAATACAGAAGACTGACCGGTTTCAGTGAGGCGGTAATATTTTCTTACCCTCTTCCCCAAGGCCACTTTCTCGGTAAGTAATAATCCTTCAGCTTCCAGTTTATGTAAAGTAGGATAGAGCGCGCCTTCCGTTAGCACCATTTGCCCTTCAGACAACTCCTTTACCTTTTGAGTGATCTCGTAACCATACATTTTACCCTCATCGGCGAGAAGTTTCAGAATGATCATCTGCAGCGTACCTTTCAATAATTCTGTTGAATGCATAAGTGTTTAATACATTAGAGTCTTAGGTATAAGACGCCGGTATATTTAAAAGGTTGCACGGGTTCTTCCAAAAAAATTAACTGGCTGCTTATTAAAGGGAAACGGGGCGCTGTAAAATTTCTTCATAATTGGTATGCATGCATAACAAATTTTATTATATTTGTTATCCCTCGTTCCAAATACCGAGGTGCCGGTTGCCAAAGAAAGTAAAATAAGCTTTGGCGATATATAATAAGATACAAATAAATGAAGAGAGAAGAAACAATTGACCACAATATTAAAACTGCCTGGCATGCGATAGCCAGAATGTACAACCAGCAGGCAGTGAAGCAGGAGATTACGACCTCGATTGGGTTTGTTCTGCTTAATATTTCTTCGAAAGAAGGCACACCGGCCACAAAAATCGCCCCGCTTATGGGTCTTGAATCCAGGAGCCTCACCCGTGTATTGAAAAACATGGAGGAGAAAGGCCTTGTATATCGCAAGCCTGACGAAAATGATAAACGATCTGTACGTATTCACCTTACGGAAAAAGGTAAAGAGAAAAAGGAAGTTTCGAGGAAAACCGTATTGGCCTTCAATGAAGCTGTACGTGCTAAAATCCCTGATTCAAAACTCAAAGTCTTTTTTGAGGTGATCAATGACATCAATGGAATTATAGAGAATAATAATATATACGAAAACGGAAAAACAATCAATCAACAATGACCAGAAGAATTAACAAAGTAGCAGTGTTGGGTTCGGGGATCATGGGTTCCCGGATCGCATGTCACTTCGCGAACATTGGAGTAAAAGTGCTGTTGTTAGATATCGTGCCCCGTGAACTAACGGAGGATGAAAAGAAGAAAGGGCTTACGTTGGAAAACAAAGCGGTCAGGAACCGAATTGTTAACCAGGCGTTTGAGTCTGCAATAAAATCGAATCCGGCTCCCTTGTACGACAAGGCCTTTGCCAGTCGAATTACGTTAGGTAACTTCGACGATGATATGGCCGATATCAAAGAGTGTGACTGGACTATTGAGGTAGTTGTGGAAAACCTGGACATCAAAAAGAAAGTATTTGACCAGGTAGAAAAGCATAGAAAGCCAGGTGCCCTCATCACATCCAATACATCTGGTATTCCGATTCACCTGATGCTGGATGGCAGAAGTGAAGATTTCCAAAAGAACTTCTGCGGAACGCACTTCTTCAACCCTCCGAGATACCTGAAATTACTCGAGATCATCCCTACACCGAAAACAGACCCTGAGATAACAGATTTTCTGATGCACTACGGAGATCTTTACCTGGGTAAAACAACAGTACTTTGTAAAGACACACCTGCATTTATCGCCAACCGAGTTGGCATTTATGCCATTCTTAAGGTCATCGACTCAATGCAGAAGCTCGACCTGAATGTTGACGAAGTGGATAAACTTACAGGCCCGGTAATCGGAAGGCCCAAGTCAGCCACATTCAGAACTTCGGATGTTGTAGGCCTGGATACCCTTATCAAAGTGGCCAATGGCCTTTACCAGGGACTGCCTAACGACGAAGGACGCGAAACTTTCAAATTACCGGAAGTAGTAGCGAAGCTTGAAGAGAACAAGTGGTTGGGAGACAAAACCGGCCAGGGTTTTTATAAGAAAACCAAAGACGAAAAAGGCAAAACCCAAATCCTTACCCTCGACCTTAAAACTTTAGAATACAAACCTCAGCAAAAGGTTAAGTTTGGTACACTTGAAGCTACCAAGCCTATTGAAAACCTTAAAGAAAGGTTTAAGCCTTTATTCTCAGGAAAAGACAAAGCAGGAGAATTCTACAGAGATTCATTTTATGCTTTATTTAAATACGTCTCCAACCGAATCCCGGAAATAGCGGACGAACTGTATAAGATTGATGATGCTATTTGTGCAGGCTTTGGTTGGGAAGTTGGTCCGTTCGAAACATGGGATGCCGTTGGCGTGAAGAAGACTGTTGAGAAAATGGAAGAGATGGGTTATAAACCAAACCAATGGGTTTATGACATGCTCGATTCAGGCATTGAATCCTTCTACACAGCAAAAGACGGTGTCAGAAACTATTACGATATAGAATCCAAATCGTACAAGCCCGTTCCCGGTGCTGACGAATACATCATTCTCGACAACATCCGTGAAAACAAAGTGCTTTGGAGTAACGCCGGAGCCACCATCTTTGATCTTGGAGATGGCGTGCTGAACGTTGAGTTCCATAGCAAGATGAACACCCTTGGTGGTGAAGTGGTAGAAGGGATCAACCGCGCCATAGATATGGCCGAAAAAGATTACCGCGGATTGGTGATCGGTAACCAGGGAGCGCAGTTCTCTGCCGGAGCCAACCTCGGAATGGTATTTATGTATGCCATAGAGCAGGAGTTTGATGAAGTAGATTTCATGATCCGTCATTTCCAGAATACCATGATGAGAGTACGCTACTCATCTGTTCCCGTAGTAGTGGCACCACATGGCCTTACCCTTGGTGGAGGTTGTGAGATGACCATGCACGCCGATGTGGTACAGGCAGCAGCCGAAACCTATATCGGTCTTGTAGAGGTTGGCGTAGGCCTTATACCCGGTGGTGGCGGAACCAAGGAGCTGACCAAGAGGGTATCCGATGCCATAGAAGAAGGTGATGTGGAGTTAAATGCTTTGCAAAATGCATTTATGAATATTGCTACGGCCAAAGTTGCCACCTCGGCACATGAGGCTATGGGCATGAACATCATCCGTCCGAAAGATAAGATCACGATCAACAAAGACAGACAAATAGCAGACGCCAAAGCCACAGTGCTGGAGCTGGCCAATGCAGGATATACACAACCGATCCAGGCTACCAACATCAAAGTACAGGGTAAAACCGGTATGGCTTTGTTTATGGCCGGAGTGAATGGTATGAGAATGGGTAACTACATCTCAGACCATGATGTGAAGATTGCCAACAAAATTGCTTACGTAATGAGCGGCGGAGACCTGTCATATCCACAGGAAGTTTCAGAGCAATACCTGCTCGACCTCGAAAGAGAAGCCTTCCTGTCCCTGACCGGAGAGAAGAAAACCCTTGAAAGAATACAGTCGATATTGACCACGGGGAAACCGCTTAGAAATTAGTAGGCAATAGGCAGATGCAGTCGGCAAAATTGTTAAATGAATGAAGAATTTTGGTTTTAAAGAGCTTACGGTTTACAAAAAATCCTTTGAACTGGCAATGAAAATTTTTGAAGTATCAAAGTCATTTCCAAAGGAAGAAACTTATTCTCTAACTGATCAAATCAGAAGGTCTTCAAGATCGGTATCCACTTCGATAGCAGAAGCATACCGGAAAAGGATTTATCCGGCTCACTTTGTAAGTAAAACTTCAGACGCAGATATGGAAAACAGCGAAACCCAGGTATGGTTGGATTTTGCGAAAGAATGTAATTACATAACAGCGGAGATAAAAGATAATCTTGATAAGGAGGCCGCAGAAATCGGACGACTTTTAAATCATATGATCAATTATCCTGAAAAGTATACGAGTGGCTAAAGTTGCCAACTGCCTTTGCCGATTGCTGATTAACAAAGGCAAAAGGAAACAAAACGAAATAGACGTACAAAATAATTAAAATACTACAATGGACGCATATATAGTAAAAGGATTTAGAACAGCCGTAGGACGAGCTAAGAAAGGCGGTTTCCGCTTTACTCGACCTGATGATCTGGCTGTGGATATTATTAAGCACCTCATGTCATCGATCGACGGATTGGAAAACAATATGGTTGATGATGTGATCGTAGGGAATGCCGTGCAGGAAGCGGAGCAGGGGATGCAAATGGGAAGAATGATCTCCTTGATGGCCCTGGGTATCGACACTCCGGGTATGGTAATAAACAGATACTGTGGCTCAGGGCTTGAAGCTATTCATTTGGCTTCAGCAAAGATCAATGCAGGCATGGCCGATGTGGTGATAGCCGGAGGTACCGAATCCATGTCCATGGTGCCGGTTATGGGATATAAAACCGCGCTGAATTACAACATCACTTCAGAGCACCCTGACTACTACACCAGCATGGGACTTACTGCTGAGCAAATAGCCCAGGAGTGGAAAATCTCACGTGACGATCAGGATGAATTTGCCTACAATTCGCATATGAAAGCCGTGGAGGCACAAAAAGCAGGTAAATTCAAAGATGAGATCCTACCGATCACTGTGAAGGAAACTTATGTTGAAGACAACAAAAAGAAAACCCGCGAATTTACTGTAGACACTGATGAAGGGCCGAGGCCGGAAACCTCTAAAGAGGTATTGGGTAAGCTTAAGCCTGTATTCGCCGCCGGAGGATCAGTAACAGCCGGTAACTCTTCACCTACCAACGACGGAGCTGCCTTTGTGGTGGTAATGTCGGAGAGAAAAGTGAAAGAGCTGGGTCTGGAGCCTGTAGCAAGACTGGTAAGCTATGCCGCAGCAGGTGTAGAGCCGCGTATTATGGGTGTAGGGCCAACTTATGCTATTCCAAAAGCCCTCGACAGAGCCGGGTTGAAGATCAACGATATCGATCTGATAGAATTGAACGAAGCTTTTGCTGCCCAATCACTTTCAGTTATCCGTGACCTTGACCTGGACATGTCCAAAATCAATGTTAACGGAGGAGCTATCGCACTGGGCCACCCGCTTGGAAGCACCGGAGCAAGACTTTCTATCACCCTGCTTAACGAAATGCGCAGAAGAAATGGAAGCAAGTATGGTATGGTAACGGCATGTGTCGGTGGTGGACAAGGCGTAGCCGGTATTTATGAATTTTTGAAATAACATTAACAATCTAATGGGACGGCAGATGTGGTTTTCAATATCTCACATCTCCCATCCCGGATCTAATAATCTTAATATTATGAGCACTACAGCAACAGAACAATCAAAAGAAGTGCCGGCCGGAACTGCGTCGGCAATAAAAGGGGGTGAGTTTTTAATCAGGGAAACTGAAGCCAAAGAAATATTTACCCCTGAAGAATGGACAGAAGAGCAAAAAATGATTGCTCAGACTTGTAAAGATTTTCTTCATCAGGAGGTTTATCCTAAGCTGGATGAGCTGGACTCTATGAAGCAGCCCGAGCTGATGCCTTCACTGCTGGATAAAGCCGGTGAACTGGGACTGCTAGGTACATCTATTCCTGAGCAGTACGGTGGTTTCGGCATGGACTTCAATACCTCAATGCTTGTAGCAGAAGTTTTGGGAGCAGGCCATTCGTTTGCCGTAGCTATTTCAGCACATACCGGTATTGGTACTTTACCAATCCTCTACTACGGTAACGAAGAGCAAAAAGCCAAATACCTTCCAAAACTCGCTACAGGTGAGTGGAAAGCTTCATACTGTCTTACAGAGCCGGATTCAGGGTCTGATGCCAACTCCGGAAAGACCAAAGCCAAATTGACTGATGATGGTAAGCACTACATCATCAATGGCCAGAAAATGTGGATAACCAACGGTGGATTTGCCGATGTCTTTATCGTGTTTGCCAAAATTGATGACGACAAAAACCTTTCTGCATTTATAGTAGAGAAAGATTTTGGTGGCATTACCATGAATGAAGAAGAGAAGAAAATGGGTATTAAGGGATCTTCTACACGCCAGATCTTCTTCAACGACTGCAAAGTCCCTGTGGAAAACATGCTTTCAGAGAGAGAAAACGGTTTCAAGATTGCCGTTAACATCCTGAATATCGGTCGTGCCAAGCTGGGTATAGCCGCTATTGGTGGTAGCAAAGCCATTATAGACAATGCTACGAACTATGCTAATGAGAGAAAGCAGTTTGGAACTTCAATTTCCAACTTTGGAGCTATCAAGCATAAGATAGCAGAAATGGCAACTAAAGTTTATGCGTCTGAATCTGCCCACTACAGAGCAGGACAGAACATAGACGATGCTTATGAATCGCTTACTTCTCAGGGAATGGAGCCTGCTCAGGCCAGACTTAAATCTGTAGAAGAGTTTGCCATTGAGTGTGCTATCCTTAAAGTGCATGGCTCGGAAGTGCTGGATTTTGTAGCTGATGAAGGTGTGCAGATCTATGGCGGTATGGGATTCTCCGCAGAAAGCCCGATGGACAGAGCCTACAGAGATGCTCGTATCAACAGGATCTTTGAAGGAACCAATGAGATCAACAGAATGCTTTCTATCGATATGCTGTTGAAGAGAGCCATGAAAGGCCAGCTCGACCTGATGACCCCTGCAATGGCGGTACAAAAAGAGCTGATGTCTATTCCTGATTTTGGCGCTTCTGATGGAGACGAGATCTTTGCGAAAGAAAAGAAAGTACTTAGAAACCTGAAAAAAGCGGGTCTGATGGTAGCTGGTGCTGCTGTTCAGAAGCTCATGCAAAAACTGAGCGATGAGCAGGAGATACTGATGAACCTCGCTGATATGCTTATTGAAGGTTACGTGGCAGAGTCGTGCTTACTTCGTGTAGAGAAATTGATCGGTCAGAAAGGCGAAGAAGCCATGAAGCTTGAAACAGACATGGTGCGAGTATATCTGTATGAGGCAGTCGAAAAAGCAGCAGCGGCAGGTAAGCAGGCCATCTATGCTTTTGCTGAAGGTGATGAGCAGAGAATGATGTTGATGGGACTGAAGAGATTTACCAAACTGGAACCATTTAACCTTAAAGAGGCAAGGAGAAGGATAGCAGACCATGTTATCGCTAAAAATCAATATCCTTTTTAAGCAGAATATATTACCACAAACCTAAACACGAAAAGGGAGGCTGCCAGCAGCTTCCCTTTTTAGGATAAACGGAATTTCTGGGGAGACCCTAAATTTTTCACCTCTTTGCTGACAGACAGTTGTTAATCAGCAATCGGCAAAAGCAATAGACAAACTCGTATAATAATAACAATAAGCGCGGTTTACTGATTTTTAGCGGGAAGTTTCACATTACTTGCTTTACTTTCAACTCGATTTACCCCACAGGTTTTACGTTTGTTTCCTTTTTACTTAAATCCCGGAGGCACTATGATGGGCAACGGAACATCTTCAAGAGTGACCTTTACTTGCTTGAAATCTCCCATTACTTCCCCATCCACCTGGAGAGGCACTTTCTTTTTTGATCTTACCACTATGTTGGTGGTAGAGAATATTTTAACGTACGGAGATTGTTTCATTCTCCCGGTGAAAAAGTCGAATGCCAGCCTGAATATGGCATACCAGGGATACGGCTTGAATATGCAAACTTCAAATTTCTTGTCGTACAGGCATCCGTCCGGATTTACCACAGCCCCGGTGCCATACTTTGAGGCATTGGCAAACACTACCATTTCGGCCCTTCGCCGGAAGCTGTTTTCCCCCATTATGAAGGTATATTTGCTGGGGGCCTTTTTAAACAACACCTTAAAAAAATGTGCCGCATAAGCCAGTTTACCCCGTGAACCACCTTCATCAAAATTTTTGATCAATTTGGCATTAAAGCCAACATCACTGAGGTGCAGGGAAAGAAATTTGCCATTGATGCGGAGGACGTCCATATCAATAACATGATTTTTGATAATGATCTTGACGGCTTTCCTTATATTTTTTGGAATAAGCAGTTCGGTAGCCAGCCCATTGGCAGAGCCCAACGGAATTATTCCCAGACTTATGCCCTTGCCCAGCAATACCTGCGCCACGAGATTAATGGTGCCGTCTCCACCGCACGCTACTACAGCGTCAGGCTTGCTTTTCTCTATCTCTTCCGAGATCAACCGGTGGTCGTCTTCTCCTTTTGTTTCTATTAAATCAAATGCTACATTGCTTTCCGTACAGCAAGATTTGAGCTCCGTTTTGAGGTCTGATTTGTCAATGCCTCCGGAGATAGGATTGACTACAAATAGTATTTTATTCATAGATTATAATAGGAACATTAAGATGGGCTTATTAGTTATAAAATAAAACTAAACCACCATTAAAAAGTTTATTCGTAAACCGATCAAAAAGCTGTCTCTTCGTATCAAGAAGAGCCTCGGGCTGCTGGCTCCTCCTATTATTTTGCCCTATCGTGGGTATGGCACCAGCAAGCTCCTTCACATTCGCGGACATGTGCTTGATGACCGGATTTTATATGAATCCGCTCACACGGATAAAAGCCGTAAAAACTTCAGGGCTATGATCAGTCGTTACATGAGTAGCCCGATTCCTGATGTCAGGGTCGAGATACTTTTGTTTGACCAGGAGTGTGTAGTTGAAACTGACAGCAATGGCTATTTTGAAAAAGACTTCATTTTTAATGAGCCGTTGGCCGTATCAGGCTGGCATAAGGTGAGGTATAAAGTTTTGGATAAAATCGTTGACGAGCAGGAAGAGCTTGAGGTTGAGGGAGAAGTTTATATCCACCGGAATGGGGAAGCCAGATACGGAGTGATCTCTGATGTGGACGACACCATCCTCATATCTCATGCTACCAAAGTTTTGAGCAAACTTAGGCTTATCCTCACCAAAAATTCAAAGACCAGACTGCCCTTTACCGGCGTGGCGGCTTTTTACAATGCCCTTCACCAGGGAGCAGACAGATCTATACAAAATCCGGTATTTTATGTAAGCAGCAGCGAGTGGAATTTATATGATTTTCTCGAAGACTTTTGCGAAGTGAGAAACATCCCCAAAGGACCTTTCCTGCTGCAGGATCTGAAAACCAGCTTGTGGAAACTAATAACATCAGGTGGAGGCAACCATTATCACAAACTGGAAAAAATAAAACACCTGATGTCGACCTTTGATGATTTGCCTTTTATATTGATTGGCGATAGCGGGCAAAGGGATAGTTTACTTTATGCAGAGATCACACGCCAGTTTCCGGAGAGGGTAAAGGCTATATACATTCGGGATGTATCCAAATCGAAAAAGGATAAAAAGGTTAACACCATAGCGCGTGAGCTCCTGGAGCATAATGTGGAGATGCTATTGGTTACCGATACCGAAGAGGCAGCACGGCATGCCTATGACAATGGACTAATATCAAGAGAAGAAATGCTTTATGTAGTAGAGGAAACGAGAGGTCAGAGCCAGCGGCCTGCATCCCTGGTGGGGCAGTTGGTAGAGTCTGAGGACAACAATAAAAAAGGCGGCTGATCAGCCGCCTTAACCCAGGTCTTTAACCAAATGCTGTCTCATGTTTTTCGGAGACAGCTAAATATCTCTTATGGTCTGTCGCACTTTGGGCGAGATAATTTTTTCGCTGATCCAATTGAGGAATTCTGACCTTTGGTATCCTGTGACGTGTCTTGATACCGGCATAAAACCGTCTGTTGTAAAACCTGTCAGGACGTTTATATTGTGAATTGTATATTTTGGTTGATCTTGTTCGTTTTACCTCAAGGCTGCGGTCAGGCTTCACAAAAACGGTAAACTCATTTTTATAACCCGCTCTTATGCGCAACTGCTCTTTGGTCGTAAATAGCTTAGGTCCTTTAAAGACTTTAATTTTTACCTGGTGTACTCCTCCGGCTCCTTTAATTTTTACTACTCTTTTCGGTTCACTGTTAATGACCTTCTTATCAATAATAACCTGGATCTTTTGTCCTTCTGCTGCTGCCATAAAGGTTGCGGCCGCCATTTCGGCCATAGCGTCTCCTATTATTAACAGCAATCCCACCATAAGTAAACTTTTCTTTTTCATATTGCTTTAACTTTAACCTCCGTACGCTAACGAAGAAAACCCCTAAATAATTCAGTAGAAGAACAACCTGCGTGCCAAAATCAAAATATTCTTACAAAGTGCTGATAACCATACTGTTGAGAACAAAAAATTGACTTGGTTCTTACTTAAAAAATTGGTTATTCTTAAATGTATATGCTTTCAACATTCTAAACGGTAACCGGACAGAAACCTTATAACTATTGAAGACTTTTATTATAGTGCTGAATATCTGCACTTTAAGTTAAATAAAAATATTTCATTATTTTATTTTGCTTCTATATGATTTACCAAAATTAAAAACTGAATAAAGTTGATATTGGGAAATATATTTCCTTTTTTGAAACTCGGGCATTTATGTGATGATGTGTTAGTAAGTATCTGTACCTGCATTGGTAAGATCAATAAAGATGTGGCCTTTCTGTTTGGCGCTTACAGCGGCTATCCCCTACTGTTGTAACGCATTAAACCGAGTTTCCGGATTTATACGGGAGCTAGAACAACAAAATCATAACGTGCATAGCAAAACTTTTGAGAAGAGGGTAAGCTTGCTCGATATGCGCAATCGATTGCACAACATAAAAATACGATTAATCTATAAATAAGAACCATCCTATGAAAAACAACCTCAGACCTTACTTTATCATCTTATTACTGATCATTTCAGTAATGAGAACAGCATGGGTAAATGCCCATCCCAATTATCCGGGAAAGGATATTGATACTATTAACAAAAGCACACGAACTCTTCAACCTGAACCCGGTACTACCTACACCTATAGCCTTACAGATGGGAGTGAAATGCCTCAGGATACAGAGATTAAATATGATACCTTCGTGACCAGTGATAGCCTTCTGACCCTTAAAAGCAATGTAGGAACACAGCTCTGGTGGCACGATCCGGCGCATGGAGTTGCGATGTATAACGCCAATTCTTTTGAGGTCAAAGTGGCCGGCGATGCTATAATTACGCTCACAACCTGTACTTATAGCGCCGATAATGCGGTATTCAGCTTAACGGATCAGCAGGGTAATTCGCTAGGTAGTATGGTTGCCGAAAATACTGGTGAGGCCGATGGCTTTCCAGTAAGTTTTGCTTACTCAGGAAATGCAGGAGTTGTTAAGGCTACCTTACAATCTTCCGGTACGGTATATATTCATGCCATTGCTATTGAAAATGCTCCTGAGATAGGCCCTGGCAATGGTAAAATTGATGTTTGGGACTTTGGCGCAGAACAGCTCAATAGCGAAACCTACAATAATATGCTGACCGAGTCAGAAATCAACTCCTGGTATGACGGGTCTATAACTCCTGGTACGTCCGGCAGCGTGCTGCCCAGCTTCTCATCAGGAGTATTAAGCTGGGTAGGGGGTTCCGGGGACCGCCTAAGGACTACCAATACCAACTTAACGAGGTATGATGAAAACCTTTCTGGCGTTTCCGGCTATACAGGTCGGGTATATGTCAACTCCAGGGCAAATGAAGGGCGAAATATGAGCCTTACTTTAAATGAGGACGACGAAGTTACTGTAATGCTGATAACCGATGCCGATGGAATAATTAATTTCCAATATGTAGTTGATCCCAGTGCGCACACAGACCTCGTGGCCGTAGGCACGGACCTTACGGAACTCCAATTTGTTGCCAAACAAGCCGGGACTTACCGTATTTTTGATACCCAGGCAAAGCCAAGCTACTACAGGATATACAGAAAGGATGCTACCTATGCTACAATAACCGGATCAGTAGACGAAAGTCTTGCCGGTGGCATTCCAAACGGATACGGCATACGCTTTACAAACCAAGCCGGTAAAACCTGGACATCCGTGGTAAATTCCGGGCAGTACAGTGTCGAACTTCCGGCCGGGTATACCTACGAGCTGGAGTTAACTGATGCCGCCGGTTATTTTATAACCAGCAGCAGCATTCTTGAAGTAACCGAAGCAACTACAAACCTTGATGTAACCGTTGAGCAGATCGAGCTGTATACGGTTAATGGTAATATTACAGGCCTGGGAGCCAATATTTCCAGCCTGCAACTGGCATATACCCCTGACCCTGTAGCGAATAAAATTTTTATACCCCAACCTGCAATCGATTTAAATTCTGCCTCGTATACGGTGCAACTGGAGCCAGATGTTGAGTACACCGTTTCGGCCGTGGGCGTTAACGACTACCACATTACCAATAGCACAATAACCATTGGTGCGGCTGATCAAAGCAGTGATATAATATTTGCCTCAAAGCCTGTATATGGCATAGCCATTACCACATCTGGTCTGGACAATTCTCAATTGAGTAGTCTGAGCCTTACCTTCACCAACTTGTACGAAGATGGCTATGTCTATACTTTTTCAGCCATTAGCGATGTTGCTTTGCGCGATGGCTCTTATGTGATTAGTTATGCCGGGCTGGATGATTTTCCTGTACAGATGGCTTTAACCTCTAACCTGACAGTAAATGGTGCGGTTACTGCAAAAACACTGGATTTCGTTCCTGTTACTGTGTGGTCGTTTGATGATCAGGAAATTTCTGGCAGTACCACTTCTTACAAAGGAATACTGCTTAGCGGCAGCATGTCCAATGATGTTGCTAAAGGTCACCTTTCTGCCAAATCCGGCGCAACGATCCAGGTACCCATAGATGCCGGCAAAAACCTCAGGGTTTCATACTATTTCAGCGCCGATTTTTCTATTGATGGAGGTGATCCTGTTACTACTTCAACCGGTTCAACCGGTTTGATAGAGCATGTGGATTATGTCTATCCTGGTTCCGGACCGGGATATGCAACCATCACTATTGGCAGCACAGCATCTACCACCTACTTAACGGAAATTGCTGTTTATGATGCCGTTGATTATGCTCCGGAAATATACGTGGGTGTGGATAAACCCTATAAAACCATCAAAGAGGCGTTGGATGCGATTACCAAAATGGAGAGAAATAACGACGAGCGCGTGACAGTGATGATAGATCCTGGGAATTACGAGGAAATGCTCGTAATCAAAGAAAACAATATAACCCTGAAAAATGCTGCTGAAACCCCCAGCATCGCTCTGAAAAATCAGGGAGTTGATATAGAGGCAGGGGCAGTGAGGATTACAGGTTATTACGGCTTAGGCTACAACTACTACAGCATGGGCCCTGACCGAAAGTGGCACGCGGATATACTGGAAGTAAACAAACAAAACGGATACCTGTCCCACTCCAATGAAGGATCAGGCTCGTACTGGAATGCTACTGTGGTAGTTACCGCTGACGGTTTTGAGGCCAGTCATATCATTTTCGAAAACTCATTTAATCAATACATTTCAAAGAAAGAATCGGAGGATGTGGTTGTGATGTGGGAAGTTGGTGGTAAGGGCGAAAGGCCAACTGATTATGGCAACACTGCCATCCAAGACAGAAATTATGTAGAGCGGGCAGCTGCCATTGCTATAGTCGATAATTCTGATAAAGTAATTCTGGACAGATGTCGAGTGGTTGGCAGACAGGATTCCTTTTTTGGAGGTGCGGGAGCCAGGGTACTGGTATATGAAGGTGCCATGATGGGCGCTGTAGATTATATTTTCGGTGCCATGACCGCAGTTTTTTACAAAACTAACCTGGTGATGAATACCAGTGACCAATCCAGTGATGCGTCATATCTCACGGCGGCCCAGCAAAGCGCCGGCAGGGGATACCTGATGTATGAGTGCAGGGTTATGTCAACTACTCCCGGTGTGGAAACAGCCTCGGTCAACGGTGCCAAGCCGGGATACTTCGGACGCCCCTGGAGGGCAACCACAAGTGAGGTGGTTTTTTACAAAACCAGGGTAGATGCTTCCGAATATCCTGGATCGGAAGGCCAATCGCTAATCTCGCCAATAGGTTGGACAAGTTCACTGGGCGGTGAATCGCCCGGTATGTATGAATATGGAACGATAGAAGCATCAGGTGAAGATAACAGTGCGAGCCGTGCTGCATGGTCAACTTTGTTGACTTCTCCTTTTCTGACTGATGGCACGGAAATTACCCCATATAATTTTACCAAAGGCACCGATGGGTGGGACCCTCTGGCACAGATGGAATCACTGGATAACGATAGTTTGCTGGTATCTCTTTCAGTTGCTGAAGGCACCCTCGTTCCTGAATTTGATCCACTGGTCACATCCTATACGGTTGAGGTTCCTGAAAATACCAAAGTAACTGTTTCCGCACAAGCCAGAAGCTCCGCCGCCAAGGTTAGCATTGGTGCATTTGATAATATACCCGGTTCAGACCAGGTGGTTGTTACCGCAGAAGATGGCAGCACAACCGAATATACTATTGAAGTGAAGCAAGCAGTGACTACAGCGGTTTATGAAAAGCGCCAGTCCGTCATTAACCTATACCCCAATCCGTCAGAAGGTATCAGCAATATTTCATTTCATTTATCCACATCTTCTGATGTTGAGGTACTTATATTGACAACTGACGGTAAAAATGTAAAATCATACAGGGAAGATCATCTTTCGACCGGAGAGCAAAGGCTTTCCTTAGATTGTTCGGATTTGCCAGGAGGACTATACCAGCTCAGATTGATTGCGGGGGATCAGACGGCTATAATGCGTTTAATACTTCATTGATTGGCTCTTTTAAAACAGAAAGGCTGTCCTGATTTTTAGGACAGCCTTTCTTTAATATCGTTTAGAGTGCTTTTAAAGCCTAGTTTCGTATCAATTCTGTACGAAGGTTATCGATATAATTGGTTAACGCCTGCTCCCAGGTGGGGGCTGCATCCCATTTTTTGCCAAGGAATGTATTGCCTGAATAAATGTGTTTGATATAAAATTTATACACCGGAGTATTAATACTATATGAGTTTACTCTGGCCTGGCCATCTTTCACCACCTCAGAAACATAGGCGGTCTCCGTATCCGTAACAGGATATTCCAGCATCTCTTTTACAGCTTTTCCTGTGGTATGCACATAGTATAAAATGTACTGGTAGCCCTCCGACCTCACCTTTTTTTCTTCCATGTCGGGATCTACAAAACCGTATTTGTAAGGGTAGTTTGCCATTACGGCACTGATTTTTGCGGTATCTGCAAAAATCGGTACAGCCAGCTTTTCAGATGAGAAATTCAGGTCGTAATACTCACCCCTTCTTCCATCAATGGTTTTGGCCATATCGCCAAACTCGGGTACATCAAGTATCAGAAGGTTGTCCCGGTCTTGGGATGAATTGGCGGCCGCTTTATAGAGGTTATCAAGGGCTATAGAAAGGTCAGCGTTTTGGGTTTGCCAGGCGGGTTGCCCTTTTTTAATTAGCTCCTTTTCATCATTGAGTTTTGTAAGCACGATGCGGTATGAGCCCTCTTTCTGAACAATGAAAACAATATTTTCGAGTTCCCTCGTCTTAAATTCTTCCATGAAGGCGAGATAGGATTCTTTCCCACTATAAATATCTTCTACATGGTAGTACGTTACTACATCTATACTTGCCTTTTGGAATCCAGGCTGTGTAACTTCTGCCAGCTTTTTCCAGTCACCCCTTACGATCGGGTTAGTGTTTTTGGGCGGGAGCTGCACCAGTGCTACAGATTTACCCTGAAGTATTTCCTTCGGTAGTTCCGCTCCATACTGCAATGAATCGAGTCGGTTTACAATTTTTACGTCGTCTTGCGCGAAAGATGAAAAGCAAAAGAATAAGGAAAGGATAAATATTAGCTGAGATTTTCGCATTGTACAAGGTTTATATAACACTCAAATAACGTTGAAAAATTGATTTATTGAAAAAATCAACTGGAAATATTGAGCAACAGATAGCAGTCCTGCTGTCTTTAATAGGCAAAAACCTGGCTGGGATCTTTGAACGACTTGAATTCCAACGCATTGCCACTGGGATCAAGGAAAAACATGGTAGCCTGCTCACCGACCTGTCCCTGGAACCGTATGTGAGGCTCTATGATAAAGTTTATCTTGTGACTTTTGAGTCGCTCTGCAAAGTCATGCCAGGCCTGCCACTCCAGGATAACCCCAAAATGCTTTACTGGTACCTTATCACCATCAACCTCATTGGTAGGTGATGAGCCTGCCTCTTCAGGCTTAAGATGTGCAACTACCTGATGACCAAAGAAGTTAAAGTCGATCCATTGCTCGGAACTTCTGCCGGTTGAGCAGCCAAGAACATCCGTATAGAACTTTCTTGTGGTCTCCAAGTCTGACACCGGAAACGCAAGATGGAATAAGGGAACGCTGTTATTCATTGACCCCGGACAGTTTTCTTTCAACAGGGTTTACCTCTTCGGTAACAGGTACTACCTCCGGGCTTGGTTTGGCCATATTATTACTAAAGGCTTTTTTTCGTTCCTCCAGCTTGCTGGGCCGGGTAAATGTCATCACCCAGGCCTCCTTCAACGATTTTGAATTCTTAATGTCTTTTACAATATCCATCCATTCATGAAAGCACAGGTACACCGGGTTATAAGAGTTAACAGGAGTGGTTATGCCATACTCTGCCTGCTCTTCTTCCGGTTGGAAGGTTCCGAATATCCTGTCCCAGATAATGAAAGTAGAACCGTAATTTTTATCCAGATACTTGTCGTTCCGCGCATGATGTACCCTGTGGTGTGAAGGAGTAGTGAAAATATATTCGATAGGTCTGGGCAACTTCCTGATATACTCGGTATGGATCCAGAACTGATACAATACTTCAATCTGATGACAAATAAAGAACACAACCGGATGGAAACCGGCCAGTGCTACGGGTATGAAGAAAATTATTTTAATATGCTGTGTCCACCCCAGTCTGAAAGAAACGGACCAGTTGTACTTGGCCGAGTTATGATGTGTAACATGCGTAGCCCACCAAAAACGATTTTCATGAGCAACCCTGTGAGCCCAATATCTCCAGAAATCGATCCAAATCAGGCAAAGTACATAAGCCCACCAGGTATGTGGAATGCTCCAGGGAACCAGGTTATAGAAGAATAGGATGATACCGAAGGTTGCAATTTTTATTGCCGCACTTATACCTACATTGACAAATCCAATTACAGTTGCTGCAATAGTATCTTTACCGTCATAAAAGTCCTTCTTTTGGCGAAAACTTACGATCCACTCAAGGATAACAAGCGATATCATCACCGGTGCTGCATACAATATGATGTTGGGGAGGTCCATAGATAGAACCTGGTCAACTGTCAATTTTTCCTTTTCCATTCTATGTCTTTATTATCAAACTTGAAAGTTAAAGATATTGTGTGTCAATGCTATACAATCTGTTATTTAATTCTGGTTAAATAAACCGTGGCCATTGATGTATTCACCTCAACTTTGTGGCATAAGCCATTTTTAAAGTAGTAAACATTAACCCGTTCATCCGGTTTGATAAGTTCATATTTATTAGAGGCTACCTGTCTGATCGGGCAAAATTGGCCATGTTTCTCTGAAAAAATTTCTCCTTTGAGTGGAGCATTAAAATAAAGGTAAGCAATGCTTTCATGAATCGGGCTGCTTTCCGTTTTTATCTCATCATCCTTTTTTATAGTATACCTTCCGTGTTGTAGCGTGGCTGTTGTTTTGGATTGCTCCTTCTCATTTAAAAAATCCTCTGATAGCGATGCCGTCAGTACATCATTTTCATATTCGGCTTTATAATATGCGGTATGGTTGAAGCTGAGCACCAGGCTAAACTTAGTCCTGGTTTCGAGTTCGTAAGTAACTTTATTGTTGCTAAGTGATTTTTTGGCTATCATATAACCGATAGAATCCTCCTTGTAATTTATCCTGTAAACTAGTTTTTGAGCATGAGTTGAGAACACTACAATCAAGGAAGCCACTATAAACACTGTATAAACCAGAATTTTTCTCGTCATTTGCTAATTAACAATGGCAGATTATTAAAGTTAGAAGCTCCTTTGTTGAAAAGTTAACGATTTATAAAAACTTTTCTTGTGGTGAAGGAAACCTCTGTTTAAAGTTCTTGTCATTGTTATAACATATAAGTTGGAGTGGAGTCCGGACAACAGACCATACATAAATATCTGGTACAGCGTAGCCAGCAAGGAGACCGACAGGCGCAGAACGAGCTGTATAAGCTGTACGTGAAAGCTATGTATAATATTTGCCGCCGGATGATGGGTGATGAAGAGGAGGCCAGGGATGTGTTGCAGGATGCCTTCATTACGGCATTCAGCATGATCAGGACCCTTAAAAGTGAGGTTACTTTCAGTGCATGGATTAAAAGGATTGTGGTTAACCACTGCCTTAACGCGTTGAAAAAGAGAAAGCTGATGACGGTAGCCATGGAAGACCATCAGGATTTCGCCGAGGAGCATGAAGAAGACCTGGACTATTCCAGGTACGAAGCCCGACGCGTACTTGAAGCTATTGATCAGATCTCCGAAGGATGTAAAACTGTACTGAACCTGTACCTTTTTGAAGGCTACGATCATAAGGAAATAGGTGAAATACTGGGAATTACTGAGTCGGCTTCAAAAGCCCAGTACAGCAAGGCAAAAAGCAAGATTAGAAAAATATTGAGTATTAAAGACGAAGCTCATGAAAGACAAGCTTAAAGAGTCAGTCGACACCAGAAGGGCAGATTTTGACTTGTATGATGCCGACTTTGACCAAATGTGGAACAATATAGAGGGAGACCTCAATAAATCCCGGTGGAATATCCGGGGCATGGCGGGTAAAGTGGCTGCGGCTATACTGGTGCTGGTTATGGTCAGTTGGGGCTTTATAAGTTTTAAGTTTAACGATGTAGCAGAAGGCGTGGCCTTGCATGAGATTTCTCCTGAGCTTGCTGAAACCGAATACTACTATTCCCAGCAAGTGGCCGAAAAGCTAAGCATAATCAAAGCCAGCAACGCAGGCGTGGATCAGGAAGTGATGGATAATCTTATGGCGCTGGATAGCGCATATCAGGACCTTAAAAAGGATCTTAAGGATAACGCAGACAATGAAGAAGTGATAGCGGCGATGATTGACAATTACAGGCTTAAGCTCAGCATTCTGGAACAAATTTTAACGGAAATCAAGCAACATGACCAGAGAGAACAAAATAATGAAGTTAATATTTAGCGCAGTACTATGTGCTTGTTTCCTGCAGGCAACGGCCAAGCCTGGTGATAACGACGACACCAAACTTACAAAGACCATTGAAAGGGATTTCAGCATGTCCAAAAATGGTTATCTGGAGCTTATCAATAAATATGGACAGGTGGTGATCAACACATGGTCAAAAGATTCTGTAAAGGTAAAAGTGAAAATCACCGCCTACGGGAAAGATTACAGCGATGCCGAAAAAATGCTGGAGAGGGTAGACATTGATTTCAGAAGTACCAGTCCGTACCTCACTATAGAAACTGTACTGGACAGAAAATCAGGTTTTTTTAAAGAACTCTGGAACAACATCAGCGATTACTCAAAAACGCTGCTCAGCAAAAATAAGATCGAGATTGATTATGAGATATTTATGCCGGCAACAATAGCTCTCGACATAGAAAATAAGTTTGGGGACATCTACATGCATGAAGTAAGCGGAAAGTGTAATATTAACCTCATGCATGGTAACCTTAGAGCGAACAAGTTCAATGCATCATCAAATATTGAGGTGGGATATGGTGACGTGAGGATCAAACAACTAACCGAGGGCCTGCTTGTACTTAAAGGTGTGGAAGCCGAAATCGCCAAACTTGGAAATGTAGAAGTAAAAAGCAGTTCTTCTGAGGTAAATGTAAAGGAGGCAGACAGAGTGACGCTGGACTCACGTGGCGACCAGCGTTTTAATATCGACAAAATAAGTACCCTTGAAGGGAAGGTAACATTCTCCAGAATAGAGCTGCAGGAAATGGAGAAAACCCTTGATCTGGAAATGAATTATGGTGAATTAAAAGTGAAGTCAATACCTTTTAGCTTTAACAAGATCAATTTGTCAGGGAAGTACACCGACATTACACTTGATTTTATGCCGAACAGCTACCTTGAAGTAGATATTTCAGCCAAGGAAGAATCACTTTTTCTGCCTCGGGAAAATGTAAAACTGGATAAGGCCTATACGGATGATAAGCAGAAATATGTTAGGGTGAGGGGAAAGATAGGAAACAAAACCAATTATCCGGGCAATGTTTACATCAATTCACCGGGGGGTGATGTGACCATTAACCTGGCCGGATTACAGCATTCCGTAAATAAGTAGCCTGATGAAGTTAACACTCTAGCGGCTGTTAAAAATAAAGTTATATCGTTAGTTTTAGATACTTTATTTATATTGGGGTAAACACGTCGCTATGAAAACCACCTATTTGCTTACACTTTTGCTGATAGCAGGGCAGCTATTGGCCCAGGAAAATTCTATACAAGCCATAGCCAGTCAAAAAGCCGGGCAAATCGAAACCAAAACCATTGAATGGAGAAGGTATTTTCACCAGAACCCTGAGCTCTCTAACAGAGAGTTTGAAACAGGTAAAAAAATTGCTGAACACCTCAAAAAGTTCGGTCTGGAGGTACAGACTGGAGTGGCAAAAACCGGGGTTGTAGGCATATTAAAAGGAGGTAAAAAAGGACCTGTCGTAGCTTTAAGAGCTGATATTGATGCACTTCCTGTTACGGAGAGAACAGGTCTGCCCTTTGCATCAAAAGTTGTGACGGAATATAATGGGGTTGAAACAGGTGTAATGCATGCCTGTGGCCACGATACACATATAGCCATTTTACTAAGCGTCGCCGAGGTACTTTCTTCCATGAAAAAGGATGTGCCCGGAACGGTTAAATTTATTTTTCAACCTGCGGAAGAAGGGGCACCTCCCGGAGAAGAAGGTGGCGCCGGCCTTATGGTCAAAGAAGGTGTTTTAAAAAACCCTTCTCCAGAGGTTATTTTCGGTTTACATATCAGCGCAGGCACACCTGTAGGACACATCAATTATAAACCTGGCGGGGCAATGGCTGCATCAGACAGGTTTACCATCAAAGTAAAAGGCCAGCAGGCTCATGGGTCTACACCCTGGGGAGGCGTGGATCCTGTAGTCGTATCCGCTCAGATAATCAATGGCTTGCAAACGATCATCAGTCGTCAGACTGAACTTACCAAAGAAGCAGCAGTGCTGACCGTAGGGGTGGTAAAGGGAGGAGTACGTTTTAATATTATACCGGAAGAGGTGGAGCTGACCGGGACCATCCGCACGCTTGATACTAAAATGCAGGAAATGATCCATGACAAAGTGAGGCTTACGGCCACTAAAATTGCCGAAAGCGCCGGGGCTACCGTCCAGGTTGACATTGAAAAGATAGTGCCGGTAACCTATAATGACCCTGACTTGACTTCAAAAATGGTTCCTACTTTAGAGCGTGTGGCCGGAAAAGAGAATGTCCATCTGGTTAATGCCGTTACGGGTGCTGAAGATTTTTCCTATTTCCAGAAGGAGATACCGGGATTGTACATTTTTGTAGGCGGCCGCGCTTCTGAGACAGGCGAACCCGCAGTAAATTTAGGAGGACATCATACACCTGATTTTGTTATTGATGAAAGCGGTATGCTTACGGGAGTGAAGGCCTTGCTTAACCTCACTCTGGACTACATGGAAATGAACAAATGATGCTCAAGCTTTATGAACAGCCTGCTATTGAGGAGGTAAAGGAGGCATGGATCAATGAGAAGGGAGTGCGGCTCTTTATCAAAAGAGAGGACAAGATACATCCATTTGTTTCGGGAAATAAATGGAGGAAGCTCAAGTACAATCTGCTCAAAGCCCGGGAGGATGGACATAAAACCCTACTGACGTTTGGTGGGGCTTTTTCAAATCACATTTATGCGGCCGCGGCGGCAGCCAAGGAAGCAGGTTTTGAATCCATCGGTGTTATCCGTGGAGATGAGTTAGCCGATAAGCCTTTGAATGAAACTCTAAGCTTTGCAAAGTACAATGGCATGAAGTTTCATTTTGTAAGCCGTGAGGATTACCGCATAAAACACGAGGAATTATTCATCACCGGACTAAAAGAGCAGTTTGGAGAGTTTTATCTGGTACCGGAGGGCGGCTCTAATCATTTGGCAATAAGGGGTTGCGAGGAAATAGTAGATGACCAGGTAAAGCGTTTCGATTTTATTGGTCTACCGGTAGGTACAGGAGGTACTATTTCCGGTATTATTTCTGCTTCTGACAAATACCAGCAGGTAATAGGTTTTTCTGCTTTAAAGGGAGACTTTCTTATAGATGAGGTCAAAAATTTCTTAAGCAGCTACCAGATCAACCGGCCTGTGAGCCTGAACTGGCAAATAGAGACAGACTATCATTTCGGAGGCTACGCCAAAACCACTCCGGAGTTAATAAACTTTATCAAGCGCTTTGAAGCGGACCACCATATTCCCCTCGATCAGGTGTATACCGGAAAAATGATGTTTGGCCTTTATGATAAAATCAGGAAAGGCTACTTCGACGAAGGAGTGAAAATACTCGCCATACATACGGGTGGGTTGCAGGGGAGACGGCTATACAACACCTAATTTGGCCACTGGACTACTTCCTTTTAACCGAAGTGAGCCATGCCCCAATACCTCTTCGACTGGGTTGCTCTGCTAGTATGCCTGCTTCAGATGCACTTTTTACTGATTCTACGGTATAAAAAGCACTTGGCACATGGCGCTGTATCTCCGCCTGTAGCAAAGGAAGGTTATCTCTTTTTACAACAGTGAAAAGCAATTTTTCCTCACCCGTTTCGCTCTGGGCCGATACCAGAGTATATCTTACTTTCTGAGTTTCCAGTACTTTAATAAGTCCCGAGAGATCTTCAGATGAGATCACCCTTACTACCACATTACCGAGTGCCAGCCGTTCTTCTATCAGCATTCCTACCATAATTCCGGCAGCAAATCCGGCAGGATAGGCGATGTAGGAATAAACATTATCAATATGTTGAAAAATTTGTCCGATGGCCAGCAACCAGATCAGAGATTCGAAAAAGCCGAGAATGGTAGAGATCAGCTTACGGCCGGTCATTACAAATATGATCCTGACTGTATTGATAGAAACGTCCAGTATTCTGGCAAAGAAAATCATTAAAGGTAAAATAATGATCCTGAATGTTTCCGGGTCTATTCCGTATGTTGATAAAAATTCTTGCATCTTTTTTTAACAGGTTATTGACTCAACAGTTATCCAAACAAGTCACTAAAAACATCAGTGATCCTTGCAAAAGGTTTAATGGTGATCTGATATTTTTTAGGTTCTATGCCCTTCATTCCAAATTTTGAAACATAAACCTCTTCAAACCCAAGCTTTTGCGCTTCCGCAATTCGATTATCCAGGCGGTTTACCGCCCTTAGCTCTCCCCCGAGGCCGACTTCTGCAGCAAAACAGGCTTTTTCAGAAATTGAAATTTCTTCAAGCGAAGAAATTACTGCGCTGCAAACGGCCAGGTCAATAGCCGGATCTTCCACCTTGATGCCACCAGCCATATTAAGAAATACATCTTGCAAACCAAGCCGGAATCCACATCTTTTTTCCAATACAGCAAGCAGCATATTCAGTCGTCGAGTATCAAACCCTGTAGAGCTTCTTTGCGGAGTGCCGTAAGCTGCGGTACTTACCAGCGACTGTATTTCTATAAGTAAAGGCCTGTTGCCTTCTATCGTAGCTCCGATGGTCACGCCACTTAGCTCACTGTCTTTTTGTGATATCAGGATTTCCGAAGGGTTGCTGACTTCCCGGAGTCCGGAGCCCATCATTTCATAAATACCTAGCTCTGAAGTAGAGCCAAACCTGTTTTTTGTAGTGCGTAAAATGCGGTAGGTCAGGTGTCTGTCACCCTCAAACTGGAGCACCGTATCTACCATATGCTCGAGTACCTTTGGCCCTGCAATAGCACCCTCCTTTGTAATATGGCCTACCAGAAAAACCGGAGTTGCCGTTTCCTTGGCATATTTGATAAGTTCTGCGGTACACTGCTTGACCTGAGAAACACTGCCCGCCGCAGATTCAATGTTGTCAGAGTGCAAAGTCTGTACGGAGTCAACCACCAGTATATCGGGTTTTAAAGCCTCTATTTGCTGAAATATATTCTGAGTAGAAGTTTCGGCCAGGATGTAACACTCTCCAGGATTTTTAATATCCGTCATGCGCTCGGCACGCATTTTAATCTGTTGCTCACTTTCTTCGCCTGAGACATAAAGTACTTTGTGCTTTACAGATAATCCTATTTGCAGCATTAAAGTAGACTTACCTATACCAGGCTCACCAGCGATAAGAATTACCGACCCCGGCACCAGGCCACCGCCCAACACGCGGTTTAGTTCACCACTTCTGGTATTGATGCGCTGCTCCTTCTCATGAGTTATATCCTCAATCTTCTTTGGTGTTGAAGAAGCCTTTCCTGTACCACTGTTGCGCCAGTCATTTTTATCCGCGGCCGAACCTTTTTTGGTAACCTCTTCCACGAAGCTGTTCCATGTATTACAGGCCGGGCACTTGCCCAGCCATTTGGCAGATTCGTAGCCACAGTCCTGACAGAAATATACAGTTTTGGTTTTAGCCATAGGCCTCAAATATAGGCAATCTACCTTTGCGGGCATATAAGTTTTTTCGCATAGTCATAGCAAGATTGGGCACATTGAAAAAAAGAAACTATATTGCAAAATTGTTTAATTTTTTAATCTTTATGTTTTATGAATCTGTCTAGAGTTTGCTTTTTTTTAATTTTGTTTTGCTCAACCTATGTGACAAATGCCCAGAAAGTTCCTGTAAAATTTGGAAAAATTGACCCATCTGAGTTTAGCAAGAATCAAGAACAATTCCCCGAAGCTGAAGCTATAGTTTTGGCTGATTTCGGCTCTACGGAATTTGTATATGCCAACGACAAAGGCTGGCAATATAGATTTGACCGGGTGGTTAGGATAAAAATTCTTTCAAAAGAAGGTTATGATTATGCTAACATCAGTATTCCATTTTATGAAGGTAGTGGCGGTAGTAAGGAAAAAATAGCCGGACTTAAGGGAGCCACATATAATTTGGTGGATGGAAAAATTGAGAAGGAAAAATTAAAAAATGATGCAGTTTTTGAAGAGCAATTAAGTGAAAACTGGTATCAGCAGAAGTTTACATTTCCTAATGTTAAAGAAGGTTCCATCATCGAATATGAGTATTCAATTTTGTCAGATTACATATACAATCTTCAAAGTTGGTCTTTTCAATCCACCATTCCTGTCGAGTACAGTGAATACAGGCTTAGGGTACCAGAGTACTTTTATTACCAACAGGTGTATCAAGGTTTTGAACCTTTGACAATTCGTGAAACTGACTCCAGAGAAGAAACTTTTACGATAAAATATACTACCATTCCGCAGCGAGGAGGTACAGTTGAAAACCGGGAAGCAACTTTAAAGTCTAATAGCAAAATATATCGCTGGGCGGCGGAAAATTTACCAGCCATTAAAAGAGAGCCCTACATGACCACGGCGTCGGACTATTTTACTAAAATAGAGTTTCAGCTTGTTTCCATACGTTATCCCAACGAACCTGTAGAGGTGGTTATGGGATCATATGAAGATAAATTCACAAAGAGTTTTTTGGAAAGCGACAGATTTGGAAAGCTTCTTACCCGGACTGGTTTTGCTGAAGAAATAATTGCAGGACTTACGGGCTCCGTATCCAGCGAGTACGACAAAATGGTTCAAATTTATGAGCACGTAAAATCTAAAATGGAGTGGAATGACCAATACAGACTTTTTGCTTCATCGAATCTGAAATCTATTTATAAGGATCAAAAAGGTAGTGTTGCGGATATAAACCTATTATTGGTTGCCATGCTAAATGAGTCGGGGATCACTGCCCATCCTGTAGTATTGAGTACAAGATCTAATGGTAAACCACACCCTGTTTACCCGAATATGTCCAAGTTCAACTATGTAATAGCGGCCGCTATAATTGATAATGAGTACTATCTTTTGGACGCAACTCAAAAAGGCCTGCCTGCTAATACTTTACCTGAAAAAGCCCTGAATGGCTCAGGCTGGTTGCTTTCGCAAAACCCGCATTGGATTAACCTTAACGCCAACACAAACTTCTCCAGTACCAATATGGTTTCAATGAATATCTCTGAGGAAGGAAGTTTGCAGGCTGTGCTGCAATCACGAAAAGGCAGTCTGTTAAGCGCAAAAGCGAGGGCCAAATATTTACAGGAAACAGGTCAGAACTACCTAAAGGAAAACTACGGTAACATGACTGATTGGCAAGTAATTTCATCAGAGTTTAATGGAGACAAAGATATATATGAATCATTTACTGAAAAAGTAGAGTTGGTGAATGAGGAGATTGAACTTGCCGATATTCTATATATAGATCCATTCCTTTTTTCCTCGATTAATGAGAATGTATTTAAAAATGAAACAAGAAGGTTTCCGGTAGATCTACCAGCACCTATACAAGAGCAGTATATTTTTACCTTTGATATTCCCGAAGGTTACACGGTTGCGGAACTTCCTCAATCCCAGGTTTTCGGTTTGCCAAATAATGATGCCAGCTTCAGGTTTTCTGCAAGTGTTCTTGGTTCCAAAATTAATATTGCAGGAACCGTATTGATTCGGAAAACATTTTTTTCTCCTGAGGAATATGCCTCCTTAAGAAAATTTTATGAGTTAGTTGTGGCCAAATATGATGAGCAAGTTGTTCTTAAGAAAATATAAAATTCACCTGTTAATTCTTGGTTTTGGTCTGCTTACCCGGCAGGCCTTTAGCCAGGATATTCTAAATAGAAGTATTCCGGACAGCATTAAGCAAAATGCTAAAGCAATAGTGCTAAGTGATGAGGCGAGGTTTCAGATTCATAGTTTTCGCAAAACAGTTCTCCATAGGAGAACCGTAATCACGATACTTAATCCCCAGGCTGCTAATCTTGGAGTGAAGGGCATTAATTATGATAAATCCTCCTCAATTGTTTCTTTTAAAGCTAAATGCTATGATGAACACGGCAAGGAGATAGAGGACTTAAAGAAGTCCGAATTTTTAGATCGAAGTAATATTTCTGAAGTGAGTCTTTTTGAAGATAACCGCGTAAGAATAGCAGATCTTAGAAGAAAGGTATATCCATATACAGTTGAATTTGAATACGAGGTAGAATATAAAAACCTGTTTCAGACTCCTAACTGGGTCGTGCAGCCGGATGAGAAGATTGCAGTATTAAAGAGTTCTTTTGAAATGGTAGGACCAGGTGAGTTGATCCCATTTTATGAAGTACACAATGCTTCTGAGCCGGTAAAGGAGATTACTGGAGTTGAGGTAAGCCTAAAATGGCAATTTGAGCATTTGAAGCCGGTGCAATTCGAACCATTTGGAACGAATATAACTTTTTATACACCTGTAATCTACACAACTCCTCACAGATTTGAATATGATGGATACCCTGGGGAATTTACGAGCTGGAGTAACTTTGGAAAATGGATAAAATCACTCAATGCCAACCGTGACCAGTTGCCTGATGCAACAATATCTAAGATCAAAGCGCTTGTTGCAGATGCCCAAACAGAAAGGGAGAAGGTAAAAAGGATCTATAGCTACCTGCAACAAAACACCCGATATGTAAGCGTGCAACTTGGTATAGGCGGTTTTCAACCGATAGAAGCTATAACCGTCGATAATGTAGGTTATGGTGATTGCAAAGCACTTTCAAATTATACAAAGGCAATGTTGACAGCCGCAGGTATTAAATCTAACTATGTACTTGTTGAGGCAGGCCAGTATCCCAGGCCTCTGAAAGAAGGTTTTGCCAATAGTACCTTCAATCATGCGATATTGGCGGTACCCCTGAAAAATGATACTATCTGGCTGGAGTGTACAAGTCAAACCAATCCGTTTGGGTACTTGGGCAAATTCACCTCAGACCGGGAAGTGCTTTTAATCACAGAAGAGGGTGGGGTGGTTGTACGCACACCGGCATATGAGCCCGAACAAAACCAACAAATAACTGTAGCCCGGGTAAGTATAGATGATCAGGGAACTGGTACCGTTGATATGACTGTTAGCTACAAGGGTATCCAAATTGAAAATGGTAATCTGGACTATTACTTAAGGCAGGGACTTGAAGAGCAGGAAAAGTGGATATATAGGAATTGCGATATTTCGTCATTTAATCTGCTGGATTTTAAGTTTGAATTAATAGAAAGGGATTTGCCAGAGATACAGCAAAAATCTTCACTTGAGATAAAGAAACTTGCTTCCATTAGTGGAAAGAGATTATTTATTCGTCCTAATCTCAATAATAAGAGCACCTACATTCCAGAGGTACTGGAGCAAAGAAAAACGCCTATTGTTAAGCAGTTTAGCTATTATGACACTGATTCAATTGTCTATACACTACCAATAGGTTATGTACCGGAGTTTGTTCCCGAGCCTCTCATATTGGAGTCCTCCTTTGGCAAATATACCAGCGAGGTCAGTATAGACGGTAACAGACTGATATATACCCGGAGCTTATTGATAGAAAAAGGCACGTATTCAAAAGATACCTATGAAGAACTTATCAGTTTTTACAAGCAGATAGCGCGCTCTGATAAACAAAAAGTAGTGATGATCAATAAAACATAATAGATATAACTTTTGACCATTTGCTTTGAATACCATCTTAAAATTAACGTTTTTTGCGCTTTAACAGTATAAAATGCGCATATGAACAAGAAAGTACTTCTGATGATCCTGGATGGTTGGGGTTTAGGACAAAACCCTGAAATATCAGCTATTGCTAAGGCAAACACCCCTTTTATGGATTCTGTTTGGGAAAAATACCCCCATAGCAAGCTTGAAGCCTCAGGACTGGCGGTTGGTTTGCCGGAAGGTCAGATGGGAAATTCAGAAGTGGGCCATATGAATATTGGTGCCGGAAGGGTAGTTTACCAGGATCTGGTAAAAATCAATAAAGCATTTGAAGAGCACACCATAGATGATAGCCCTGTTTTAAACGATGCATTTGATTATGCTAAAAAAGAAAATAAGAAAGTCCACTTCATTGGCTTGATATCCGATGGCGGTGTGCACTCACACATTAACCATGTGAAAGGTCTGTGTTCCATAGCCAGTGATAAAGGTTTGGATAAAGTTTATATACATGCCTTTACGGATGGCCGGGATACCGACCCCAAGGCCGGTGAAAAATACTTGGCAGACCTTCAGGCACATGCGGAGAAAACCACGGGCCAGATTGCTTCTGTAGTAGGCCGCTATTATGCCATGGACAGAGATAACCGTTGGGAGCGTGTAAAGAAAGCTTACGATCTCATGGTAAACGGAGAAGGAAAGCCGGCAAGAGATATACTGAAAGCCGTGAAAGAATCGTACATGGAGGACGTTACCGATGAATTTATATTGCCTATAGTTCATGTGGATGACACCAATCAGCCAATTGCTAAAATAGAAGAGGAAGATGTGGTGATCTGTTTTAATTTCAGAACAGACCGTGGAAGACAAATTACCCAGGCTTTGACCCAGAAAGATTTCCACGAGCAAAACATGCACAAACTGAACCTGCATTATGTAACCATGACCACCTATGACGATACCTTTAAAGGCGTAAAGGTCATTTTTGAAAAAGACAATTTGCAAAACACGTTGGGGGAGGTACTGGAAAGAAATAACAAGAAGCAAATCCGGATAGCAGAAACCGAGAAATACCCGCATGTTACTTTCTTTTTCTCAGGAGGTCGTGAAGGTGAGTTCAAAGGAGAGAAGCGCATCCTGTGTCCTTCGCCAAAAGTAGCTACCTACGACTTGCAGCCGGAAATGAGTGCAAAAGATATCAGGGACAAGATCATACCTGAGCTTGAAGCCAAAGATCCGGACTTTATATGCCTGAACTTTGCCAACCCCGACATGGTAGGGCATACTGGTGTGTTTGAAGCGGCCGTTAAGGCCTGTGAAACCGTTGATAGTTGTGCTCAGGCGGTTGTGGAGGTTGCTTTGAAAAATGGCTACTCTACAATTATTATAGCCGATCATGGAAATTCTGATATCATGATCAATCCCGACGGCACTCCAAATACAGCACATACTACCAACCTTGTACCGTGTGTTTTCGTTGATAGTGACTTTATAGGTTCTGTCAAAGACGGTAAACTTGGTGACCTGGCTCCAACCATATTAAAGATGATGGGTGTGCAGGTGCCATCAGAAATGACGGGGGATGTACTGATCTGATGAAAAATACTTTTATACTTACTATACTTATCAGTCTGACTTCATGTCAAATGAAGCCAGACAAAACTGTATCTGTATATTTTGATACTGATAGTCTGATGAAGCAGCAAAAGCAGCTTCTTTACGAAAAACAGGCCAGTATCAGCAAAAGGGCTAAAGTTCAGGGCGAATCTTCGGAAGGAAATGTGGCCCCAGACAGCCTTGATGCATGGAACCGTGAATTTCAGATATTGGAAAAAATAAATATCAATAAGCCGGCCTTACAAGGCTCTTATGAAGTTAAAGTGTACGATGACCCGAATAGTAATTTGAAAATCAAAGAATACTCAGGTGTGTCCGATGATCTGGAGGTCCCTTATCTTAAGCTATACTATTTGAATACACCGGATGATTTAAGAATAATTGAGGCAGCATATGTTGAGAACAATCCTATTTATCATTCAAAGAGGAGCTTGAAGTTTGTTTTCAATGATTTTACAGGGTTATCATTACTTCATAAGTATTCGATAAAAGGCACTCAGAAAATGATATTTAAAGACTCTGTAAATTTTGAAGTCAATGCTGAGATTAAACTTTAAAGCTTTAACAGGGCCTGTAAAAAGTCGAGATTAGCCTTTTTATCTTTTACTACCATAAGCGGGATTTTGCTATCGTACCGGATCATTTTATCAGCAACACTACCAAGTAATATGGAAGCCAGGCCGGTTCTCCCTTTAGACCCAATAATAATTAAGTCAGCATTTTTTTCTTCAGCAAGTGCGTAAGACAGCTCTGCGGGATCATCATTTTCATCAAGTGTTAGTTGAATTTCTACATCACTTGCTCTCAATTCAGATCGTTGCAAAAACTCAACTGCATCTTCGTAGGCATTACTTTTCATAATTTCCCCGAATTCATGGTAAGACTTTCCGCTAAGATGGTAGCCGGAAGGTACGCGATACGAGTTGTGTAATATGATCTGAGCTCCTGTAGCTTTTTTAATAAGAACGGCTTCTTCTAAGGCCATTGAAGAGGTTTTTGAAAAATCAACCGGCACTAGTATTTTGGTAATTTTATCGGTTGCATTTTCGGGTATTAGTAAAACGGAGCAATGAATCGTTTTGGCTAACCTGTTTGGAAGTACTCCCGTTCCCTTCAGCTCATGTTTTCTTCCCATTACCACCAGGTCGATCTCCTTTTGGTCGGCCCATCTCAATATTTTGTCTTCAGCATTACCCTCCCTTACCTCTACTTTAAATTCGCATGTACCAGTAAAGTGCTTTTCTACTTGACCCCTGATGTCCTTTTCCAATGCCTCATCAACCGGAGCTACAAGATCCGGATATTTTTCTACCAGCTTTTTCGGTAAATCCAGGGATTTTGCAACGTGAAGAAAATAGACCATTTCAACACCAAACAACTTAACCAATTTTGAAGTATATGTAAGAAGCTTTCCATCCATTTCTGATAGATCAAGCCCTACCAATAGTCTTTTTACCTGATACATTATATCTTATTTTGCGATGGCTAAAGTTAGGCTAAAAAAATAAAACGCAGAAAGTTATCACGCGCTACTTCGGTGATTTTTATTTAGAAATTAGTCTAAGAAGCTTTATCTGGATAGATTTGCGGTTTTATAGGTTACATTAGGCGTAATAACGGATTGTAATGGCGAAACGAAGAGGAAAAAGCCCTCTGAATGCTGAGGAAAAAAGAAAGCTCAACAAGACTAACTTTAAAAAGTTAATAGGCATATTCAAGTATACTCTTCCCTACAAGGGTATTTTTATACTTGGTATGATCTGTCTTTTTTTTAGCAGCACTATACTTCTGGCCTTTCCTTTTCTGGCAGGTAAGCTAATAGACGTTGCCAGTGGGGAAAGCTGGATACTAAGTAGTATCAATGAAGTTACCCTGGCCTTGATAGGCGTGTTATTGACTCAAAGTATTTTTTCTTTTTTCAGAGTTTATTTGTTTGCCCAGGTAAGTGAAAGGTCTATGGCCGATGTGAGGTTGTCGACCTATAGCAAACTAATAACCCTGCCGGTAAAATTTTTTGATAGCCGACGGGTAGGAGAACTGATCAGCAGAATTACTTCAGATGTATCAATGCTCCAGGATACTTTTTCAGTAACACTGGCAGAGCTATTTCGTCAGATTGCAACGTTGTTAATTGGAACAGGGATCATACTATATCTGGCACCGAGACTCACGGTTTTTATGCTGGCAACTTTTCCGATACTGATCATTGCGGCACTTTTTTTTGGAAAGTTTATCAGGAACCTCTCAAAGTCGACCCAGGACAAGCTTGCAGCAGCCAATGTAGTAGTAGAAGAAACTTTGCACTCTGTAAATACCGTAAAGGCTTACACCAATGAAGGGCTTGAGATAAAAAGATATGGACAGGCTTTAACAGATACGGTTAATACTGCCATAAGAGCCGCCAAATATCGTGGCGGGTTTATTTCATTTGTCATATTTGCGCTGTTTGGAGGTATAGTGGGTGTTATGTGGTATGGGGCCAATCTTGTTGCTGATGATGTGATGACAATCGGAGGGTTATTGTCTTTTGTTTTATATACTACTTTTATTGGCGGTTCAATAGCGGGGCTTGGTGATATTTACGGACACTTGCAGCGTGCCATTGGCGCATCAGAGCGTGTTCTTGAAATTATCAATGAAGAAGTTGAAACTACACGAGGTATTGTTGGAGAGGGTAAGTTGCAAGGGAACATCTCGTTTAACGACGTATACTTTGCGTATCCATCCAGAAAAAAACTTAAAGTACTGAAAGGGTTGGAATTGAACATTAGTGCAGGCCAAAAAGTGGCGCTGGTGGGGCCTAGTGGTGCCGGAAAGTCGACCATCATACAGTTGCTTATGCGTTTTTATAATGCCACTAATGGTACAATAGAAGTTGATGGGCATAATATAGCTGATTATGACTTGACTTACTATAGGCAGAATGTTGGTATAGTGCCCCAGGAAGTAATTTTGTTTGGAGGTACCATTCGCGAGAATATAGCCTATGGCAAGCCAAATGCTACGGATGTGGAAATAGAGGAGGCTGCCCGTAAAGCTAACGCGTATAACTTTATTGAGAGTTTTCCTGAAGGTCTTGAGACGGTAGTAGGCGACAGGGGCATCAAACTTTCAGGTGGCCAGAGGCAGCGTATAGCCATTGCCAGGGCAATATTGAAGGACCCGGCGCTCCTTATTCTTGATGAGGCCACCAGTTCACTTGATGCTGAATCGGAAGTATTGGTTCAAGAGGCTTTGGATGAACTGATGAAGGATCGGACAACAATTATCATAGCACATAGATTAGCTACCATTAGAAAAGCTGATAAAATTTTTGTGGTAAAAGAAGGGGAAATTGTAGAGACGGGAACCCATGAGGAACTATCAGCCTATGATGATGGTATATATAGTTATCTGTTAAGGCTTCAGTTTCAACTTACTTAAAACTTAAAATGATGGACCTTAAAAATGTACTGAATAATTTCAAACTAAAATCCACTCCTTGCAGAGCAGAGGTCCTTACATTACTTCTCAACAACGAACATGCATTATCTCACTCTGATATAGAACATCAGGTGGATCAGTCTTTCGACCGGGTGACGGTATACCGTACGCTCAGAACATTTTTGGATAAAGGCTTAATTCATAAGGTGCTTGATGATGAGGGGGTTACCAAATACGCGTTGTGTAGCGAGTGTTCAAAGGAAGAACATAACCACGAACATGTTCATTTCAAGTGCGAGCAATGTGGCCAGACACAATGTCTCGACAAAATACAAATTCCCGAAATCAGCCTGCCGGCAGGGTTTAAAGCAAACCAAAAAAATATATTAATTCAGGGTATATGTGATCAATGTAACTAATTAATATGTTATATTGGCTAGTATTTAATGAATTCACAAAATAACCATTTATGTGATATTTTGATTGGTTAATTTTTGTAGTTTTGCTAGGATATAGTTGGTAATAATTTGTTCTTTTTGAGATGTTGTTACCCTTTGATTTAAATTTTAATTACTCCGGTGGGAGGTGCACAGGGTATGTTCCTTTTTGCTCTTTTTGATAATACACATGAGTCCTTACTTTTCGCCGTATTCGGTGTGGTCATACTGCTATTCCTTATTATAGACCTTGGTGTTTTTAATAAAAAGGCACATCGCATTTCTACAAAATCGGCCCTCTATCAATCCATTTTTTGGGTGGTAATTTCTGTGGCCTTTGGTTACCTGATCTATCTGTATGACGGAGGGGCTACCAAAGCCCTGACCTATTTCTCTGCTTATCTCACTGAATATGCCCTTTCTGTTGATAACATTTTTGTAATACTCTTGATACTGAGGTATTTCCACGTAAAGGAAGAATACTACCATAACATCCTGTTCTGGGGAATTCTTGGCGCGCTAGTTTTCAGGGCGATATTTATTTTCGTAGGAGCATATCTGATCGGGCAATTTTACTGGATACTATACATTTTTGGAGTATTTCTTGTTTACTCCGGCATTAAAATATTCTTTGAGGGAGAAGATGAAGATATTGATCCTGGTAAAAATCCATTGTTAAGGTTTGCAAGAAAATATCTTAAGATTACAAAAAGTGACTTTGGAGGAAGGTTTGTGGTAAAAAAAGGGGGCGCTATCCTATTCACCCCTCTGTTTCTGGTTATATTGTTGATTGAGACTACCGATCTCATTTTTGCGGTTGACTCTATCCCTGCCGCCTTTGCTATTACGCAGAGCGAATTCATTATTTATACTTCAAATATTTTTGCAGTGCTGGGTTTAAGGGCTAAGTTCTTCCTGCTGGCAGGCATTATAGATAAATTTTATCTTCTTCAAAAGGGGCTTTCATTTATACTGATTTTTATTGGTGCTAAAATGCTACTGGAGATAATAAACATTCATATAGATATTGTGATCTCTTTCACTGTTATTATAGTGACGCTTACTGCGTCTATTATCATGTCTCTGGTTATTCCCAAATCGGAGTCGGGTAAATAAATCAGCCGCCTGCCATTTCTGCTATAACACTTTTTGGAATAACCCTCAGAAGAATTTCGTAGGATAGAAAATCTTTAGGCAGCGCAATAACCCTAAAGCTGGGAATGGCTTTCAGTATTCCTATAAATTTGTGACGGAGTATCTCCTTTTCATCTTTTGAAAGTTCTGATACCTTACCCTTTCTTAAAATCTCAATCAGTTCATGATCATCCGACATTTCAAGCTTTATCCTGTTTATGTACTTTTCAGTAATTCTGGCTATGCGCCCGACATAATCCTCGCTAATAGCCTGGTGGTCTTTTTTGAGCTGGAGACTATCGAGTTGATGCCAGTTTTGAAGCACAAACCCCTCGACGGCAATCATACTGCTGTCAAAATCCTCCCCTGAAAAACCTAATGATCGGTTAAAGTTGTTTAGAAATTCCCACTCGATCTCCTCAACCATTTTATCAGACCATACTGTGAGGATAGCCAGCTCCAGAAAGTACTTTCTGATTACCCAGGGATCGGACTCTGCCACCGAGATATCCTGAATGGCGAGTCCATGCCCAAAATATTCATTAGCAACACGCCTTTTCTCTGCCGGAAGACCTGAGTTTTCTATAAAATGTTCAAACAGCTTTTCTTCCTCGCTTTCCACATGCTTATTGGCATGGGCTGCTGCGGCCATTACCTTTACGGCGGTGTAGCTAAGTTCTTCTTTTTCATCCTTAAAAAACTCCAGCAAAACACGATCAGGATTAGTATGGCTCCATTGTCCGAAAATGTAAATATCAAGAAACAGCTGGCTATGATTGAAGAAATCAGTCCAGAAATTGCTGCTTTTCTTAAAAATAATATCCAGCCGTTTATCCAGGATTTTTTCAGTTATCAGGAGCACATCTTTTTTCTGGCCTAGCCAATTTGTAAACGAGGTAGAAATCTCAGGGTAGACGGCGTTGTAAAAATGGTTGACACTGTCCATAGTTTCGTACATCAGCCGGTAGAAGGCATCGGCAGTATCTACAGGGGCGGAGGCGTATAATTCTGCAATATTGATAAAGCTATCAGCCAATAAGACCTTGACGGTGTCGAGCTTTTTCCATCCGTAATCCAATTCCAGATCATATACATGTACAGGATACCCATACATAATACCCGTTGGTTGGATCATGCCGTAAAAAGACTGGTCGGGATGTTGGCCCTTTTTGGTTTTCTCAAACTCTTTAGACCTTACGAACAGATTCTTTCTATAGTGCAGAAACTCTTTGAGCCAGCCCTTTTTCGAAGGATTCATAGACAGAATTTAAATAGTTTTATCTTAAAATCCGAGCAATATTAGTATCGAGGAATAATAACGCCTTCATTTTTAGCCTTTTCTCGATAAAGAGAAAGTATTCTGTTCGTTACCTCTCCCTTTTTACCCGAGCCTATGGTTCGCCCGTCAATATTCAAGACCGGAGATATTTCTCCCATAGTACCTGTAACGAAAACCTCATCAGAGATGTACATTTCTGCTATTGATAATCGTTTTTCTTCGATTTCAATATCATTGGCTTTGGCTAGCTTTATAACGTTTCGTCGGGTTATCCCAGGCAGGCAACTGTCTGCAAAGGGAGTCCTCACAGAGCCGTTATTCACAAAAAATATATTTGTTGCGTTTGTTTCCGATACAAAGCCATCCACGTCAAGCATGACAGCATCATCTACACCGGCCAGGTTTGCTTCAATTTTAGCCAGTATATTGTTGATCAGGTTATTGTGGTGGATCTTGGAATCAATACACTGCGGAGGATTCCTTCTGATAGAAGAGGTTATTAATTTTATGCCCTCAGTATTATATACAGGTTTTTTCCATTCTGCCAGTACAATGAGTGTTGGGCCATACTGATTAAAATGAGGACTCATTCCTGAAGTTATTTTTTTGCCTCGGGTCAAAGTAAGCCTGATATGACTTTCATCGTACATTCGGTTTGCATTCAGGGTTTTAAAGATCTCTTCCTTTACAGATTCCCTGGAAGGAATTTCTGCGAATGCCATAGCTTTTGCGGAAGCAATAAGGCGATCAATATGCTCTTCAAGCATAAATACCTTCCCATCGTATATCCTCAGGCCTTCCCATACGGCATCACCGCCCTGGACTACACTGTCGAATACAGATACCTTGGCCTCTTCCCTGGGATAAAGTTTGCCATCTATATTGATGAGTATATTCTCATTTCTTGCGTCTGGAAGTTGAATATTTAGCATATCAGATTTTTATAGCTTTTTGGTATAGAAATTTATAATAAGGTTCACATTCTTCAAGTAGAGGCTCAAGGTGCTTTGGAAAAGGCTCTTTCTTATCTTCATAAGGAGTAAAGCCCTCTGATTGGTGTACACGGTGATACCAGTATTTGGCCCAAACACCATCCTCTGTCCTTGGTCCTTTTTCCCACTTCAACATTTCCGGGTAAAAAGGAATATTCAATGCATTACAAGCTTTTTGCAAAACATTTTGTGGATCGGTAAGCAGAAGTTTGGCATCTATTACCGGCGCGCTTTTACCCCGTTTCGTTAGTATGTCATATAAATCCTTCTGCACTTTCAGCCCCGTATCCCGCAATACAGGGTCCTTCAGCTGATTGATCAATGAAGGCAGCATTTCTTTGGGGTCTCTGATTAGAAATACGTGCTCCATGTTGTCTAGCAGCCTTTCGTCAAGATCTATCCAATGATGCCCCATATTCTTTAAGAAAACAATACTATGATCCGTCCTAAGTTTTTGAAGTTGATTGAGAACTTTGGTACCGTCATTTTCCATATTATTAAGTACTTCCTGCTCTCCGGGGTGGTTTGCGTTGGTTCGGAATAAGTAGTGAGCATAGAGTGGTTCGTCCACTACTTTGGTATCCGGGCGCTGCGCAAATGAATACATTAAGGCCGTGGATACATTGCGCGGACCGGACCATAGAGATAAAATTTTCATTGCGGAAAGCTATTAAAAAGGTATAGAATATACAATAGCTCTATGATGCATGCCCCACACTTCTCAAAAGTCTAACGTAATTTTGTAATACTATGCGCTGAATTTTTAAGGTCAACACAAAAAACCACGAAAATTTAGAAGCCTATTTTACTTCCTCTCCAGCCTTTTGCCTCTATACTCTCTGCGGTTTTTAATACTTTTTCCTTGAGTTCTTCTTTATATTTCTCCAGGTTTTTGGCGATAGATTCATTAAAAGAGCCTATAATTTCCGCGGCCAGTATACCGGCATTTTTTGCGCCATCCAGAGCAACGGTGGCTACAGGAATGCCTCCGGGCATCTGAAGAATGGATAGTACGGAGTCCCAGCCATCGATCGAATTGCTCGACTTCACCGGAACACCTATTACAGGAAGGGTGGTCATTGATGCAACCATCCCCGGTAAATGGGCTGCCCCTCCGGCTCCGGCTATTATTACTTTCAAACCTCTTGAGCGTGCCGAACGAGCGTAATCAACCATACGATCAGGGGTACGATGGGCCGACACAATAGTCAGCTCATACTCTACTTTGAGCTCTTCAAGTATTTCGGCAGCTTCCTTCATTACTCTCAGGTCTGATTGGCTACCCATAATTATTCCTACTACCGGTTTGTTCATAATTTATGCGATCACTTTTAAGGTTTGTTTTACAAAATTAACTTTCTCTTTTAAGGCGATAATATCCTCATCAATAATGGTTACGTGCCCCATTTTTCTAAATGGCTTTGTCAGTTTTTTACCGTATAAGTGTATATGGATACCCTTTTGTCGCATGACATCATCAAGCCCCTCATATTTGGCCTGGCCAGTATATCCGTCTTCGCCCAGCAGGTTAACCATGGCCGAAGGGATCAGAGCTTCTGTATTGCCAAGTGGTAAATCAAAAATGGCCCTTAAATGTTGCTCATACTGTGACGTGTAATTAGCCTCAATGGTTTGGTGACCGCTATTGTGCGGACGTGGAGCTACTTCATTGACCAGCACATGGTCTTCCTGATCTACAAACATTTCCACCGCCAGTAACCCCACCATATCAAGCTTTGAGATTACCTTTTTTGCTATGGAGTCAGCCTCAAGGGCCACGGATTCAGATATTTCTGCCGGGGCAAAAAGGTACTCCACCAGGTTAGCTTCGGGATGGAATACAAGCTCCACCGGAGGAAAAGATGTAACCTCTCCCTTTTCATTACGGGCAACGATTACAGCTATTTCTTTTTTAAAGTTGATCAACTTTTCAAGCAACCCTTTGGCATCAAATGCCTTATCCAGGTCACTTTCAGATCTTAAAATCTGCACCCCGCGACCATCATACCCTTCTTTCCCTAACTTATTTACAGCAGGAAGAAAACTTTTATGATTACGTACATCATTTCGGTTTTCGGTGAGCACGAACTCAGCTGTGGGAATGTTGTTTTCTTTGTAAAACTGCTTTTGTGTCCTCTTATCCTGAATCAGCTCAATAACATCGGGTTGTGGGAAAACTTTCCTGCCTTCTGCCTGCAGCTTTTTTAATGCATCAGTATTGACGTTTTCTATTTCAATGCTAATAACATCGCAGTTTTTTCCGAAGTTATAAACTGTTTCAAAATCAGTCAGCTTACCAACAACAAATTCACCGGCCACCTTTCTACATGGAGCGTTTTCATCAGGGTCGAGGATTTTGATATCCAGATTGAAATCAAGTGCTGACTGGATAAGCATTCTGCCCAGTTGACCACCACCAAGTATGCCTAGTTTTTCAGCCTGTATAGATCTTTGAGACATTGAAAAATTTTTTATAGCCGACCGGCTTTACTATTACTAATAATTATTTAACCAAGCTAACAGATCGGATAGTATCTCCTACCTGAAGATGGTGTACCACATCCAGACCATCTGTTGCCTGCGCAAATATAGTATATCTTCCATCTAAATGTGGCGTGGGAGAGTGTGTAATAAACCACTGTGTACCTTCCGTATCTTTGCCGGCAGAGGCCATACCTACGGCGCCTTCCCCGTATCGGAGATTTGCCAGCTCAGATCGGATTGAATAATCCTCACCTCCATACCCGTCACCACGGTTACAACCTCCCTGTACTACAAAGTTTGGCACCACGCGGTGAAAGTTTTTACCATTGAAATATCCTTTTTGTGCCAGAGCTACAAAGTTAGCTACCGAACCGGGTGCTTCTTCTACCAATAAGCGGAGCTGTATGCTTCCCTTTTCTGTTTCTACCACAACTTTTTGATCTTTTGGTAACGATTTCACCAGTTCCCAGTCAACTGGATGGTTATACTCGTTCGTAACTTCTTCTACAGCAGTATCTTCGAAGTATGCAATAGCCTTATTAAGTGCCTGCAAGACTTCGTTATCCTTTGGAAGAGATAAGCGACCTTTGGCACGATGCAAGAACCTAACACTGTCAAACACTTCCTTAAAATTATACTCAGGGTTTGCCAGCACCTCTGAAGTAATTGCAATCATAGCTATATCTCCGGATTCAATAGCCTGTTTGAAGACATCCGCAAAGGCTGGTTGAAGCTCTTTTGGGAAGTCTGATGTGCCTTGTAAGGTAGCCAAGGCAGATATTCCGGCGGTGGTAATAGCAGGGTGCTTTTCTGAATATGTTTTGGTGATCAGGAATTCATAAGATATCAGTGCATTTGCCAGAGCGGAAAGCAGATCTGCTTTAAAGTATGGATCATTACTCTCTTCATATAGTAATTTTATTCTTTCCATCAAGTCAGTTTTGCCTTCAGCCAGCCTCAATGCCGTTCCTAATAGGAGCGCTTTTATCTTTGATCGGTCAGCATTTAAGGCCATTTCTGTAACTAAAGCCCCATTGTCGGACGGGGTACTGGCATCAATGATGCCGGCAGCTGTAATAGCAACATGAAGATTTTCATCCTTTAAACATTTATATAGAATGGAGCTGATACTGTTGAAATCAAATGCCGCAAGAGCCCTGAGCGCATTAATCCTTACCCTGTAATCGCCATCTTTGGAGGCCAACTCGGCCAGGGTTTTTCTTACCAGCTCAGTTTGTATGTTTCGTAAAGCTGATGTAGCTGCCATGCGAATATTAGGGGAAATATCCTGAGTGGCCACTTTGACAATGGCCTCCTCTTGTGCCTTTTTTAGGTCCAGATTTCTGCTTCTGGCCAGAAAATGCGCAGCACCTAACCTTGTTTCATAGCTGTTTGAGGCTTCGAGTAATGTTATTGCCAATTGCGTGGCTATACCATCATGTACATTTCTAAGCCCGGCGCGGTAAAGCCCCCACGCCATGCCCTCCTTTTCTTTAGAACTTGTGTCAGTTTGGTTGTAAAGAACTTGTATCTGAGATTGTGTAACCACTTTGCCGAGCGCTTCCAGAAGCTCTCTTCGAACGTAGACACTGTCCTCATTTTGAAGGGCACCAGCGAGATGCGCAACTGCGCTGCTATCGTAGCTTTGGCCCAAAGCATATGCCGCAGCTTTTCTTACCTGCAATGAACTATCATAAAGAAGTTGTCCCAACATGGGTATGGCCAGGCTATCCTGTACAGACCCAAAAGCTTCGGCCGCAGCACATCGGTACGCCGCGTTATCATGATTGAAATAATCTAAAAGGCTTTTGGTATCCCTTTTGTCCTGATAATCATAAATTTGCGATAGTACAGAATCAGTATATTTATTGAGGGATATATCCCTTGGTTTTTCTACTTTAGCCTGACATGCAGCGATTATACATATTAGCAGCAAAACCCAGCCAGAGGTGTATAGATTGTTAAGAAATTTGCTCATGAATGTTCTATTGATGAAACGCCAAATATAATCATACTTTGTAAATGATTTTTTGCTCCTTGTAACAGAGATGAGCTGGATTTTTTAACATTTAAATGAAAAATGCTGTTGACTTTATAGATACGACTATATGATACTACTTTTTTTATACCTTGCCATCGCTATACTGGTGTCTTTCTTATGCTCCATTTTAGAAGCAGTTCTCCTTAGTATTACACCATCCTATATAGAAGCTTTAAAAGACGAAGGTCGGCATTCGCTTCAAAAACGGCTTAGCGCTTTGAAAGAAAATATTGACAAACCCCTGGCGGCTATTTTATCATTTAATACAATTGCCCATACAGTAGGTGCTGCCGGTGTTGGTGCCCAGGCAGCTGAAGTATTTGGAAATCAATATCTGGGTGTGGTTTCAGCGGTGCTTACTTTATTAATACTGGTTTTTTCAGAGATCATACCCAAAACACTTGGAGCTACATACTGGAGATCACTAGGAGCCTTTACAGCCAAAACATTAAATGTTCTCATCTGGCTGATGTATCCACTTGTGTTATTATCTAAAGGGATAACGTACCTGCTATCAGGCAATAAAGAAAAAGTTTCTATAAGTAGGGCAGAGGTATCGGCCATGGCGGATATCGGGCATAAAGAGGGAGTGTTTTATGAAATGGAATCAAAAATGTTAAAAAACATGATCCGCTTTAGAAATATTGTGGTTGAAGATATTATGACACCCCGCACAGTAATGGTCATGGCTCAGGAGGAAAAGACGATAGCCGATCTTTATCAGGACCCTGAGTTTAAAAAATTTTCCCGCATACCGACCTATAGCAAAAATCGTGATGACATCACGGGGTTCGTGCATAAAAATGATGTGCTCACCGAGATGGCTGAGGATAATCATGAAATGAACCTCAGTGAGATAAAACGTGACATCATAGTAGTTAACAAAGAAATGAGACTGCCCTTTATTCTTGATAAATTTGTAGAAAGTAAAGAACATATCGCTCTGGCTACGGATAAGTTTGGAAGTATATCAGGTCTGGTTACTATGGAAGATGTAATGGAAACAGTTTTAGGTATGGAGATCATGGATGAGTATGACAGCGTGGAGGATATGCAGGCCTATGCAAGGAAAAAATGGAGAACACGCGCTCTGAAGGTTGGCATTATTTCTTACGAACAGAATGAAGAGGAGGATAATAGTAGAGACAATGTAGCCAGGTATGGCATTACAGGGGGCCAGCCGCCGCTCGAAGAACAGTCAGGTGATACCATAAGCAAGGAAAAAAACAGCGAGTAGTCTTTGGCAAAATGTTATTCCGGAACTGAAATAAAGGCCTGAAGATCGCCGGACACGGTTTAGAAAAATTAACATTTATATAATATCCGTTTTAGATGGATACTGGAACCAATATTTACTATATTTCGAGCCCGTTGTCTGGTTGGTATATGTGAACTCAACGCTTTCCTTGCCAATAATTTAAATGAAAGGACTCAAGTTTTTAATTTTTATGGGAGTGCTGTTTTTATTGATAGCACTTTTTATGCTCCCGTTTTACTACAGTGATATAGGCACCCTTATTTCGGACCTAAATCAGGGCACAAAAACAGTATCATCAGTACTGGATGACTTATCCGGCTATCTTGATCATATTGATAGCTGGAATATACTGGGCTTTGTATTTTTAGCGGCCTCCATACTTATTATGCATAGTGTGGTGGATCACTTTTTGCTATACAGACTTAACAAGTTCTATTCAGGTAAATTTGTACTGGATGGCATGCTCTGGTTTGGCAAGCGGGTATTGAGTTTAGTTTTCACTACCCTGTTTTTTATTTTTATGGCCAATCTGGTTGTAGATTTTTATTCAAACATTAGAATTGCCAGTAAAATAGAGAATATAGCCGAACGAAAATATACTGTCCTGTTGCTGGGGACTAATAAATATCTTCAGGATGGTGTAAGCGAGAACCTATACTATACGAACAGGATCAATGCCGTTGTGGAGCTGTATGAAAAGGGATATGTTTCAACTATTTTGATAAGTGGAGATAACAGTAAGGAAAATTACAACGAACCGAGAGATATGATGCGCAGCCTTATAAAAAGAGGCATACCTCAAAGCATTATAAAACTTGATTTTGCCGGATTCAGAACACTGGATTCGATAGTCAGATCAAAAAGACTCTTTGGGTTACAAAACGTTCTGGTGGTGAGTCAGGGGTTTCATTTACAGCGGGCCTTATTTCTTTCCTGGTTCTTTGGTGTTGACGCAATTGGATATGCCGCTGACGGAGATATGAATATGGCTATGTTTGTAAGGGAGCATTTAGCTGTTCCAAAAATGATCCTGGATATTATGGTTCTGAATACTCAGCCTGAATTTGGCTCTACCGGAGTGCGCAGACAATTAACTTTTGGTCAGCAGGATCTGGTGTTAATTTCTTTTATACTCATATATTTGAGTATGGCTGTATATCTGTCTTATGATGCTTTTGATTTTGGCAAATAAAGATAGGTTTCCGATTATTTTTTAACATCTTTTGAGGCTATATCTTTGATATTGGCCAAATTTTTTAAAAGTTTATTTATTAATACGGTTAACCATGAAATAAGTAAAAACCTGTATGGTCAAATCATCGTTGAGATGGGGCAAAAGGTTGTTTGCGAATTACGCGTTGCAGTTAACAATTAACGTACAAACATGAAAAAATCACTTTCGATAGCTATTCTAATTGGGCTTTTCACCATTACCATCGGGCAGGTTAAATCACAGAAAATAGAGCCCATACCTGTAAAAAAGTTTTACATGGATCGTGTGACCAAAAACCTGCAGTTTTTATGCAAAGAGGCAGAGTGCTTTGATAATGTTCTCGTCAACGACCGCGGGCTGTATATTTACCCAACAAGTCAGAAAGTAAATAAGCCGGAATTTATCCTCTACTGGAGGGAAATGCCTCATTTCAACGAAATGCTTGAAAAACAGACGGATGAGGAGATCATTGATATATTAAACAGAAAGGGGTCGCACTACTTCTATGGTGTAAAAGATACCCACGTTAACCCTGCAATTTATCCGGTTAGTGAGTGGAGAGGACTGAAAATTGCCCTGGATCCGGGCCATATTGCTTCTACCTTTGATGAAGCAAAACTGGAGCAGCGATATGTGCGCGCAGAAGGTAAATACTTCAATCAGAAACAGGATATTGAGTTTTTTGAAGCTAACCTCGCCTACACCACGGCCCTTGTACTAAAAGAGATGCTTGAAAAGAAGGGTGCAAAAGTTATGCTGACTCATGACTATGGCAAGAGTGCCTTTGGTATGAATTATAACGAATGGATAAAGACAGATTATAAAAAGGACATTGTTCAGGGGTATAAAGAAGACTGGTATAATCGTGAAAAATTTGAATATCTCATGAGTGGCGAAGCTCCGGACTTCATGATGTTTCATGATGTATTTAGAAATAAAGACTTCGTGGCCAGAGGCCAGAAGATCAATGAGTTTGAGCCGGATCTTACCCTTGTAATACACTACAATGCGAGTGAGGGTGGCCAAAGATATGGAGACCTTTATCTGCCTCCTGTAAATGAGAATTACAGCATGGTATTTATTCCTGGTTCGTTTCTGGGAGTTGAAATAGATGGGCAGGACGGCCTGGATCAGCGGTTTGAGCTGTTGAGACTGTTGGTTTCACATGATCTGGAGGGATCAGATGTATTTGCCAGCAATATCATTAAGGCGCTTAACGATGATCTGAAAGTTGACGCCTTACCTAAAGACAATAATTTTGATTTCGCAAAACGCTACTCTATTCTGTCAGACAGGTCTGAGGGAGTATACCATAGAAACCTCTACTTAACAAGGGTAGTGGAAGGGCCAATAGCTTACTCGGAAGCACTTTATCAGGACAACAAAACTGAAATGCCCCTTTTGGGCAAAAAGGACCTGACGGTTAAAGGCATTAAGACCAGCAGCAGGGTAAAGGATGTAGCACTGGTTTATTTCAGTGCTATTCAGGACTGGTTGAAATACAATCAGGAACTGTCTAAACAATTGGATGCCCTGTATTCGGATGACTTCGGTGATGAAAAGGAGTTTAAAGAAGATATCAAGGAACAAGAAGAGGATCAGGAAGATAAAGACGGTAATTAAAAACTGAAAAAAGAGGTGCTTTAAGCGCCTCTTTTTTTTATAAAATCTTCTTTTTTGGCCTGTTTAAGACTTTTTTTATGAGGATAAAAAAAGTGGCCTAATGTTTGGTGGCCATACTATGTAATCAAACATTATTGGCTATGAAAAAATTTGTACTACTTCCCGCCTTGCTTATCATGCTCTCATTAGGGTCATGTTATGTTGGAGATGATGATGGTATTCCCGGACCGGTAGGCCCGCAAGGCCCACAGGGTCCACAAGGTCCTGAAGGAGCCCCCGGAGAGAGTGGATATGTATTTGAATATACCGATATAAACTTTACAGCGCCAGATTATAAAGTACTGTTATCATATCCTGAGGACTTTGAAGGTTATGATTCTGATGTGGCGCTGGTTTATTTGCTCTGGGAGGTAGATGAAGACGGCAATGAGATATGGAGAGCCTTGCCCCAGACAATAATTACAGAAAACGGAATGCTACAGTACAATTTCGATTTCACAAAGTTTGATGTAGAACTATTCCTTGACGCCGAATTTCCTTTGGATAACCTCACTGCATCCGACACCGATGAATGGATAGCCCGGGTAGTAGTTGTTCCGGGAGAGTTCTGGGATACAGGCGGAAGACTCAATGTGGCAGATTATAATGAAGTGAAAGCAGCCCTTGGTTTACCCGAGCTTGGAGGCGGCCGCAGCACTTTAAAACGAAGATAACTTAATCAGGTAGTTTTATTTTTTAATGTTCACCCGATGGCTTAACGGCTATCGGGTGTCTTTTTTAAGGCGGTATCATAATTACGAAAAGTTGAATTACTGAATTTCTCTAAACCCGATTTTAAATTTGGATGGCTACTGAATCACATAAATGAAAACTAAATCATAAATAATTTAACATAAGTTGTATTTTGGTGTCATTAGAAAAATAGAGATTTACAAAGAGCTTTTAAATTATCACTCTAAAAAATATGTGAAATGAAAAACGTCTTTCTTATACTGCTCTTGATATGTCCAACACTTTCATGGGTAGACCCGTGGGACAACATGACGCTTGAACAGACTGAGCAGATTCAGGAGTACCTGGCATCAAACCCATACTTGTTGGATTATTGTGATTGCTGCGACTTTGAAGGGGAGTACGCAACAGAAGTTTACCTCATAGAAGTATTGTCAACAGAGATTGTGACTTGTGAATGGAACCCACAGTATTTTAGCGTTAAGGCTAATGTTAAGCGAATCGCCAGGATTCCTTATAAAGCTGATGGGCCTGATGTGAAGGCTCCTCTTGCTTATATATCGGAAGACGAGATCATCATCACTATGAATTACGCCTGGGGCTATAACGAAAAAGAGGCTAAAGCTGCTCCATTGTACACTATAATACCCTACGATGTGTATGGAGAGCAAGATTTGGCCTCTGGATATTGCAGGGAATTCACCAATTTTCCCGGCCCGGCCATGATAGGAAATACAGCGTACACCAACTGGTATAAAAAGAGGTTTTAAAGGTTCAGGCGGGATATCTGGTAAGCCGCTAATTTTTCGCAGCTGTGTATGACAGACTGTTGTTAATACAATCGGCAAAAGCAAAAGGCAAACTAGCATACAATAACAATAGACAAGGTTACGGATTTTCAAAAGTATGCTTCACTTCGCATGTTTTATTTTCTGATCCATTTGCCCTCTAGTTTTTCAGCCTGGTCCGTTTTAAAAGAATATTCATTTGTTTTACCTGAGTAAATTTTTATTCAATTATGTGGTTTAAAAAGCTTACCGGATTTGATGAGATCTCTCCTGCATATGTAAGAGAGCACCTTTTAATCGAAGGGAATAATATGACTTCAAAAGTCAATGGTAAATCATACCGGCATGGTGAACTTCAGGTACCTACTTTGAAAGAATTAAAGGCCCAGACACCACCATTAGATAATTTTGACGGCCGCATAATGGTTTCGGAAGTTGTTGCGAATGTTCAGCAAATCCATCTTAACGTCAACAATGCAAATGCCTTAATTCAGGCAGCATCTCAGTTCAATCTGCTGGAAATGACAGGCCCGCATGTTACCCCGGAGCAGGGGGTTGATGGCTATGAGCATGACTTTACTCAAGGCCCGGCCTGCGCTATTGCCTGTGGGGCTGGCTCCATCTACAGAAATTACTTTGCTCGGGTAAATGGACGGACAGGGCAGTCATCAGACAACCAGATCGACTGCCTTGAGCTGATTGGCAAAGCGTTGGGTAATGAAGAATCCCAGTTTTGGGAAATGAACAATGGCTATGCACTACTGAGTCAGGAGGGCCTGCTCAAAATAAATTCGGTGCTTGCCAAATCTAGTGATGACTTCAAAGGAGCCTTGAAAGATAAACTGAAAATTGGGCTCCAGTGGCAAACCGAGGTAACATTGACAGACACCCGTCAAATGGTATCCCAGGCTTACTGCTCTGCGCTTCCTGTAGCATATACCAGCATAGAACCAATGTATTGGGAACGGTTTGCCCGGCTGATACTCGAAACTTCTTACGAGGCCACATGCTATGCGGCATTAATTAACCTTGAAAAAACAGGCTGCCCTAAAGTTTTTTTAACATTGGTAGGCGGCGGTGCTTTTGGCAACGAAACACAATGGATAACGGACTCCATCGCTAAGGCACTTTCAAAATTTCAGAACACGCCATTGGATGTAAAAATAGTCAGCTATGGAAGCTCAAATGCCAAAGTAGTGAGCTTGGTGGAGGAGATAACCAGGCAAAAGAATTAAAAGGAAAATGCAATTGGATTATAAGGCCACTTCCATGATCAAAGCACAAAGCATGCATTCTACATTGGATATGTGAAAAACCAACATGAAACTTTTCTTGAATATTTTGACAATTATACTTTGGAGCAGCTGAATTGTCGAAGGTTTAGGTTTTGTGATGAATATCAGAAAGTTTATTTAAAAGTACATCACCTTAGCGTCAGGTCTAAGAAGCAATCGCAAAGCGATTATCCTTTTAAAAACTAAGCAGACCTGTTAACTTGAAATTAAATGCATAACAAAGAAACACACCACTTACTACCCAGTGGAAGCTGGAGCGGCTTTTATTGCTACAAGAAAAACACTACCCGACATAAAATGGATTGTGAATTAATTTTTCAAGATTCCATTATCATTGGTCATGGTACAGACGATGTAGCGCCATATACCTGGAAAGGAACCTACAATATAGAAACGTTTAAAGCAACACTGACAAAATCGTACGGAACGCATCAGGTCTTTTACCAAGGGGATATCGATGAGAATGGTATTTGGGGTTCCTGGGAGTTGAATGAAGCCACCCCCAAGGAGTTTGGAGCTGAGGCCTCCAAAAAGATTTGGGACTCTTTTTGCACAGGGGGTTTTCACATTTGGCCTAAAAAAGCTGGAAGAGAAGAGACTCATGCTGTTGCTGAGGTAGAGGAGGCAAAAAATGCATTTACATCAAAGTTTACTACTCTTACCAATGATTTAAAACTTCTATTTTTCAGGATATGAGTAAGAAGTATTATTTATGGACGGCTTTACTATTGACGTTACTAATTGTAGCCTTTATTATCCATCACAAATCTGATGGTGTATTTGGAGAAGCTAATAGCTCGCCTGCTTCGGGCAATAATTCTGTAACCGGGGAATTGAGTCAAAGCGACCGTGTTATATTCTACAGTACCGAAGAAAATGGCATGAAGTATAACCTGACCCTATGCTTTGACGACACTGCAACTATTAGGTACCACTTTGTAATCTCCAGGGATTCCGATGCTATTATAGAATTGGTAGACAGGGCTGTAAGTGACCCTCAAACATCATACACCATAAGAGGCAAGTATGGGTTTTTATTTAGTGCCCGTAGATTTGAAGCTAGTGAAGATGACCAGATTACCGGTATATTTTTGCAACAAGGAGACAGCAGTTATGCATCTTTAAATTACTATAGTCCCCCGCTGAATGATCAGGTTTATGCACTGCTTAAAGATATACCCGTTATGTTTAGAAATACGGAGGAACCCTACCGGGAATATTTAGAAGGAATAATAGCGGCTCTAGTAGAATATCATAGCAAGATTTCGGCGAGTAATGAGACTGAACAAAGGGAATCTCATTATCAAAGCACATATGATGAAAAGCTATCGGATTTAAGAGCATTGTTAACTGAAATTAAAAACAAAAAAATATCTTTTGGGGCTTTAAACAACGATCAACTACTTGATCAGGTTATATTCTATGGGATGGATTCAGTGCAAAGAATTTTCGAGAATTATGGAGTAGAGTTTAGAGTAGATTCTTCACTTGTTATAACGGAATCTCAATTAGTGCCCTATCAAACAGATGATCATATATTAGTAACAGTTCAAACAGATAAAACAGGAAAAATAATAAATGACCGCTTTCTTAGAATTGACAAAACGGCAAATCTCGAAAGGCCACTAATCCTGAGAATTGGTGAGCTTCCTTATTTTGGCACTACAAGGGATTTTAAGGATTATGGAGATAAAACATTGGCTGTTTTCAGGGATTTCGGCTTTGAGTCGGTTAATCATCTAATATCTGTTTGGGATAAACAGCAGGATGGTTATAGGTTATCTGCGATTTTAAATAGTAGTGTTTCGGTAGGTATAGGTGGGGTCTCTTTAGATACACTCATCAGAATAAGCCCAAACAAATATTTAATAATTGGAGAAAAATCAGGAGGGGATGCTGGTGATACCTGGGGAGCACTTTGGGTCGGTCGGTGGACTTTACCCCGACAATTTGAAATGGTATACGAAAAAAATTGGAGGGGAAGCGAGGAACAGAGATTTATTGAAAATATCAGCTATTCAATTTCAAAGGATACAATAATGAAAGTGGTATGGGAAAAAGGTCATTCCCTCAACTTTTCGGATAGTTTGGTTAACGAGGAAAGTATCGACCTTAAAGGATTTAAGTAAATATTTCGAATCTGTAAAAACTCTTAAATCCATCAGTCAAGGTTGCATTTAGCTAAAGACATTGTGTGTTGGTCTTTTAATCGCACTTTCATTATCTTTATTAACAACCTTAGTAACAACGAACCACCAACAACTATGAAATTAGGCGCCTTCTCCATAAGTCTCAGTGTTAAAGATATCAATGCCTCAAAGCGGTTTTATGAAAACCTTGGTTTTATGGTCTTTGCGGGAGATGTAGAAAAAAATTATCTGATCATGAAAAATGAAGGCTCGTTGATTGGGCTCTTCCAGGGTATGTTTGAAAACAACATTCTCACCTTTAATCCGGGTTGGGATACCAATGCCAATAAACTTAAGGACTTTGATGATGTCAGATCGATTCAAAAGGAGCTAAAAGGCAAGGGAATAAAACTGGAAAGCGAAGCCGATGAAACTACTACCGGTCCGGCAAGCTTTGTGGTACTTGACCCGGATGGCAACGCTATTCTTGTTGACCAGCACGTTTAGACCTTCAAAAGATGGAGTGACTAACGTTAGCCTCTGCTTACCAATTACAGGTTATCCTGCAGAGGAAGGGCCGAGTTTATTCATCTGAAATATAGCCGTTGACAATTCCAAAATGGATGGTAATAACAGACCTGAGACTTACCATATTTAAAATACACCACAAAATTCATGCAAGACGGTGCAAAATCAATGCATCAGGGTGTAAGCTTTTACCTAAGTTGATATTATTTCATGGCGTATACTTCATAAACTGTAAAACTCTTACAAGCACTTAAAAAGATTTATCGCATATATTAACCCGTATTAGTGACTAATTATGCTTTAATATGAATGAAAATGCACTGATGACATACGGGAGTGCCTTAGAATATTAAATGAAGTATTTTAAAAACAGCATTCAAATTATACTTGTACAAACTTTAAAAATAATCGCTATGAAACTAAGAAATTCCATGATTGTACTAGGTGTAATTTTCACCGCGTTCGGCTTTTCATCTTGTGCCGATGAGTCAGATAACATTGTACCTCAACCTGTAAATATTGAGGAGCCGGCAGCTACTATTGGCAATGAGGCTGAGGACCATGGGCCAATGTAAGAGGCAATCTACGAGATAATTTAACTATGTAAGGTATCGGCTATAATGTGTTTGTAAAGGTGTTTATTAAAGTTTCTATTTGGGTGACTATTTAAACAACCACCTGGATATGAAGTATGTCTTTACAACAATAGTGACAGTATTGCTGTTTGTAGCCTGTAACTCTGAAATAGCCGAACCTTCCACCCCGACTTTGCCAGAGGACATTAAGCAACTGGAAGCATTACTGGTGAATGAGTCCAATGATGTGTCTAAGTTGAGTATTTATAATGCGCTCTACAAGGCACATAATAAGGTTTTGGATATGACGGCGGCATATCATTATCTGGCCCTGCAAAGGCAGTTGGCAGTAAGAACAGGAGATTATCTTGTTGCAGGCAAGTCCTGCTACAACATGGGATTAATTAAAAAAGGTCAACGTGACTATATCAAGGCCATAGATCTTTACCTGGAAGCCATAGGTCATCTTGAGAAGATTAAAGATACTCTACGAATTGCGGTGGTTTTAGATAATATAGGAAGTGTTTTTGTTGAAACCGGAAATTATGAATATGCGAAAAAATTCTATCAAAGGACTGGCGCGATTCATTATGCTTTAAATGAAACAAAAAACCAGCTGATTGCGGATCTGAACCTGGGTCTTTGTTATTTTGCTACCTCCCAACCGAAGTATGATTCTGCCAGGCTCTATTTCGAATCTGCATTGACATTGGCAAATGAATTAACTGAAAATAAGCTCTACTATCTCAATCGTATCTACAACCAGATGGGCACCATGTATTATCACGCCAAGCATTACCCGGAAGCCGTAGATAATTACCTGAAGTCACTCAGATATACAGATGTGGCTCAAGAAGAACAGCAAGCTATAGGTTTTGCCAATATAGGAGAAGTATATATGGAGCAGGGATTGTATAAAGAGGCGGGGAAATGGCTAGGCAGAGCCATGACTTTATCGAATCAAATGGAAAATAGTCAGAGAATTGCCGGGTTGCTTAATATCTTAGGGCGACTGTACCAACTACAGGGAGACCATGAGCAAGGTGTTCAATACCTGGAACATGCCATAGAGGAGGCAGATAAAGATGTTATTAATGAGCACTTACAGGAGTCTTTACGACTCATTCGGCAATCATATGTGGCATTGCGCAAAGCAGGCAAGCCAGTGAATATTGAACAGTATGAAAATGTGTTGTTACTTGATGCCATGCAGGATTTACTTGAAGAAGAAATGGTAGATAAAACGAATTTCAAGGCGCTACAGGCTGCGTTGGGCCTGTCTGTGGAACTTGACAATGAAAAGAAGCAGAAAACTGCTGAAATACAATTGAACTCACGCTACGGCTATGCTGTAATAGTGCTTTTTGCGCTTGTGGTAATAACAGGAGCTATTCTGTTTACTACCAGTCGCAAAATATACAAGATCAGGCAAGTTCTTGAATGGTAAAGCAGTGGTGTTACATTCTGGTAATTTCCCGCACTGCTCTAAGCTGAGCCTGTACTTTTTCATAGGAGCCGGAGATGGTATTCATCTTTTTGAGCATTTCAATGCACAATGCTTCCATATGCTGGTACGCTTCTTTGGCATTCTGTTGAGCGAAAAGGCCCTGTGCCTCGGCAAGCCCATCTTTAAACCTGATCAGGTCGGCCGTCATTATATCTTCAATTTCAGGTCCGGGCCTATCATACAGATCATCTACGCTTACGCGCAAAATAGAAGCCAGCACGCTAAGGATATCCATATCTGGTGCTGTTTTCCCATTTTCCCACGAAGAGATGGTGCCTTGTCTGAATTTTTTACCTGTCTGTTTGTATACTTCCTGACGGATGTCCTCTTGAGTAAGTCCGTTCTTTTTTCGAAAGTGAGCTATCTTATTACCAGTGTATGCCAATGGAAAACTTGTTTATGGGGCAAATATAATAATGATGAGGTTGTATCAAAAACTTTCCCTGATTGTCAAATATGCTTTCAGACAATAGTTAAGCACCCATACCACCTCATATTTTTTAAATATAATGAAACATAAGAATTCGGAGCTTATGATTTATGCAAATTTTATCTAATCGGTTTAAAAGCTGTTTCAGGGGAAGTATATAAAAGGCAGCAAGCATGTTAGTGAAAATTAGATCATTGACTTGTTAAAATCCATAGAGACTTCTGATAAAACGGACAGATTGGCGGGTAAGGCGGCTTAGCTAAAGTAAGACTAAAAATTAATTCTTATTTACTGTTGACTTTTTATTCGAAATATCGTTTATTTATACACTATATATCGAATATGAATTTGTGATTTGAAAATACCTGAGCCATTTAAGATACCCGCCGATTGGGTTTAGGTTGATTATCATCAAAGGAAGGTGTGAAGGCACCTTCCCGCGATGACTATCAGGAGCGCCCCACCATAACATTTGTTTACATCCGCTTGGGTTCAACCACCAAGTCAAGGGCTCACCAGGGCCTGTTTAACTTTAAGAATATAAAATATGAGTACATCGTGGGAAATGTCTAAAGGAAAATATAGGGAACTTCTGAATGGCCTGGATAATCTGATTGCCAGTGCCGGTGATCTGATCGTGCATTACGAACAGGACAACATGGAGTTTGCCTACATCATCTATGAAAAGGAACTCCTTGAACTGATGAAGAAAAGCCAATTTATTGATGAATACGAGCGAGAGTTCGCATACTTATACTATTCTCTTCACGGACAGGTAGAGCGCCTGAAGCGATACCGGGAAATTGTACAGCTAATGGTGCTCAAGGACCCTGTCAACATTCCAGAGAATTGAAACAGGGGAATGGAGAACCGAAACAACCCTAAATTTAATGTAGTCGGTGTAGGAGTAATCTTATGTTTGCTATGGAAGCAGACATAATGGACTTAGCCAACGCAGTATGGACATCATAACTAATTTTTGCTGAGGTGACCCCCGCTTGTACTAGTTTTATTTATGCGAGTTCCTAGTTACATTGTAAATTATTAGTAATAAACATATGTAATGAGACTTCCTTTTATTTCTTTTTTGGCCTTAATTCTAATATCCAGTTACTGTAGCTATTCGCAAACATTAATTGAAATCAAGGAGATGTTGATACAACAAAGGGATAAGGATATTCCTATTTCTCATATCTCTGCTTATCAAGCAGCTGATAGTTTGAGAGAAGCATTATTAAGTTCTGGTATTGATACTGTATTACTTTTTTATAAAACAGATAACTCATTTCCTGCAGGGATGATTAATGAGGATGGTACCGATGAGCATAAGTATGCCTTTCTATTATGGAAGTCTAACGATAACATCTTTATCTAAAGATTAAATAGTCAGGCTATTTATAAGCCTATCAAGACATCTCGTAAGTTTGAAGATTTATATTACCTTATTGAATTTTATTTAAACCATAAAGAACAGATCCAATCCGAGGAGCTTTTATTTGAGGCGTATGGTCTTTACCGTTTTGATGGAGATTTTTTTAGGTTATCAAAGACAGACTATCCTCTGTCTATAATTGATGTTCAAACCGGTAAGGAAAGATATAAACATGAATTTAGAGGTTTGGACATGAGGTCCTATATACTTAAATCACCTTTTTTGGCTGATTTGGACAAGTTAATGTATATGTGGATATTACTTATTGAAAGAGAAGTCAAAAAGGAGTTGAAATATAATGATTGGGAGCCACTAAATTTGAAACTCATTGAAGGTGCGCAAAAGGAAGCCCTTTATAAAAAAGTAGAACACCAGTTTCTTTCAAGCTATTTTAATCAATACTATGAAAATAAGGAAAAAGCAATTGTTCTTCCGAGGAATTATGAAGGAATGATATCTCTTATTTATAATGTGCCCTGTGGAGAAGTCATTGAAGGGGACAGTTCTATTGTGGTTAATGTTCCATCTAATGGTGTAATAGGTTTTAAATATGGAGGCTGTATTGAAAATGATATACGAGTGGTCAGGGTTGGAGTACCTCCTCTGCTTCACTTTTATAATAAGAAAATCAAAGAAGATAGAGAATTGCTATTTGTGAATGATTTTCGAAATGAGACCTATGATGATAACATGTGGGGTGTCTATGAAATCGATGGGAAGGAAGAAACATTTTCCTATCAGGAAGAATTAAAGTCATATAGGAGAAGTTTGTTATACGTAGGAACATATGAGGTTGCAATTAAATTAAGGAAGTCTAAGGGTGCCAATGACACAACAGAAAAAGAATTTTTGAAAAAATGTTATGATCAAATATCTTAGGTAATATTTGATCTCTTCAAACCTTTGATTTTAAGGTTCTAGCTTTTGGTAGTATTTACATCTTTATACCGATCTTCTCCATCAGCTTACTGGCATTGAAACTATGGCATATACCTTCTTCGAGGGTGTAATTGAAAATAATCTCATCTCCTTCCACGATGCTGTTAAAGCTGTAGTTTTTTAGGTTTGCAAGTTCATTGGTCAACAGGCCAAGCTCAAGGTCATGAGTAGAAACGAAACCCATAGAGTCAGTGTCCGAAATCTGCCGGATGAGTGCTGCGGCTCCCGCATGGCGATCTTTGGAATTGGTACCTTTTAGTATTTCATCGAGCATGTACAGTACTGGAATTTCATTTTTTTCGAGTATGTCGAGGAGCATTCTTATCCTGCGCAACTCAGCATAGAAAGAAGACACATGTTCCTCCAGGTTATCCTCAGTACGCATACTGGTAAATACCTGAAGCCGCGATACAGTAAAAGATTTGGCACAAACCGGCCCACCGGCCAGGGCCAGAGCTATATTGATCCCCACCGTTCGTAAAAAAGTGCTTTTACCTGACATGTTCGATCCGGTTATAATATTGACGGTACCCTTACCCCGCATTTTGATGGTATTGGAAACCCTTTCGTTTTCCGGGATGAGCGGATGACCCATTTCCTCTGCCTCAAGTGCATAATCAGTTTCGCTGATTCCTGGCATGCAATATTGCGGATTAGCGTAGGCAAACCCAGCCAGGCTGCTAATAGCTTCAAACTCTCCGATATGATCAAACCACTGGCTGACATCAGTTTTTTGCTGTTTCTTCCATTTCTCTGCTTTGAATACCAGGTGAAGGTCAAACAGAAGGCCGAAATTGAAGAAAAGATAAAACATATTTGAGCGAGCCTGCAGGTAATCGAGTATCTTTTGTAATTTCAATATCGAATCCGAGGCATTGTGGTCCGCATGAACGAACGCGCTTTGTAAGAACTTAAGCCGTTCACTTTGGAAATTTGCTGTTTCAATTACCCTGATCATCCTTCCATAGGCAAGTAGAGTCTTCAGACTTTTAAATGTCTTCTCCGTGATGTTTTCAACATATTCTGCAAATTTCTTCAGAATAATACCATTGATTGCAAGGACGGCTATTGTGTAGTATATGTTTAATCCTGCATAAATATTAAATAAAATAAGCACAATGGTTATAGTGGGTAATAAATAGGACAAAACTCTGTAAAGTACTTTATCCAAAACCCTGTTGGGCTCATTAATCCATTCTAACAGGGAATGAAAATTATTTTCTTCTTCCTTATGCTGCATACCTGAAGCCTGAAAACCTTGTCTCCAATCAAGCATGGAAGCCATTTCCTGTACAGCTTCCTGTCTGAGTATGATGTCCTGCTTCCGGGCTGACTCAGAGAGCCATTTGGCTACAAGTGTTTGCCCTGAAGGCGTTACTGCCCGGCTAATCAGTTGATAAATAGAATTGTGTCCGAAAATATCAAGATCGTGAAGGTAAGGGTGCTTTTTGTTTTTGAACCGCCCACCCTGCTCAAGATCATTCATTCGATTTTCAAGCCGATCAGTTTCCTGTTGGTTCACCAGGGCTGAAAATCTGGCGAGATCACGGCTTTCTGCAATTTTGTTGTGTCTTCTTACAATAAGTCCGAAAATAACAGGAAACGTAACGAGAGTAACTCCTATACCAATACCTTCGCGGGTATTTGCAAATACTACAACAAGCACAATGGCAGCAATAAACAGGCTGACTCTGACAGCGGCTATTGAGTTATAATTTCTATTAAACTCGATGAATGATTTTTCAAAACGAGTCTTTCTTTCTTTGAAAACATTGAGGGGATTCAAATCGCTTTAATTTTTATAAATACAAATATACTTCTTCACAAATCCAGATCTGAGAAGACTAGTGATATAACTTCTTAAAAACTTACAGTGTATGAGTAGAATAATTACTTCGTTCCTTATTTTCTCGGGTGAAAAGGCCGCCTGCCTGCTAACATAGCCATTTAGTCACTAAGAAAAAGTCTGATAAATTGCGAGTGCACAGATATAAGCAAGGGCTGTCATATAACCGAGCTGGATCATTGGCCATTTCCAGCCTTTGGTCTCGCGGTAGACTATGGCTATTGTACTCATACATTGCATAGCAAAAGCATAAAAAACCAAAAGAGAGAGGCCAGTGGCAAAATCGTAGCGCTTTTTACCTGTTTCGGGGTTTATTTCATTGCGCATCCGACTTTTTATGGTGCTTTCGTCTTCTACATTGCCAATGCTGTATATAGTAGCCATGGTACCTACAAACACCTCCCTTGCTGCGAAAGAAGTAATTAACGCAATGCCTATTTTCCAATCATATCCGAGAGGCTTAATGACGGGCTCTATAGTTTTGCCAAATATGCCTGCATATGAGTTCTCAAGCTTAAAGGATTCAATTTTGTTTTCAAGTTCTTCCTCAGTCAGGTTTTCCTGACTATATGCTTGGGCTACAATTTCTTCCGCTCTCTCCAGTTTATTAGCAGGTCCGTAGGAGGCCAGCACCCAAAGCACTATCGAGACAGCTAGTATTATCTTACCAGCTTCATAAACAAAGGTCTTAGACTTTTCATACATGGTTAAGCCGACATTCTTCCATCTGGGCATCTTGTATGTGGGCAGCTCCATTACCAGAAAGCTTCTCTCCCTGGTTTTCAGAATTAGCTTCATTATAAATGCTGATACAATAGCTGCTACAAAACCTAGCAGGTACATACCCATAAGCGCCAGGCCCTGAAGGTTGAACACGCCACCAATTGTTTTTTCGGGGATAATAAGTGCAATTAAAATAGTATAAACCGGGAGCCTGGCAGAGCAACTCATCAAAGGAGTAACAAAAATAGTAATAAGGCGTTCTTTCCAGTTTTCAATAGTTCTTGTGGCCATAATGGCAGGAATAGCACATGCCACCCCTGAAATAAGTGGTACCACACTTTTGCCATTAAGACCGAATTTTCTCATGATCTTGTCCATAAGAAAAACGACGCGTGACATGTAGCCGGTTTCCTCCAGAATAGATATAAAAGCAAATAGTATGGCTATCTGCGGTATAAAAATAACTATACCACCTATACCAGGTATAATACCTTCGGTAAATAGTTCGTTGAGTGCACCTTCTGGCAATTGAGATTTTAGGAAAACACTTAATTCGGAGAAAGTAAGATCAATAAAATCCATGGGTACAGTAGCCCAGGCAAAAATGGATTGGAATATTAAAAACAGGATGAATAAAAAGATCAGGTAGCCCCATATCTTATGTGTAAATACCCTATCCAGTGTTTGGGTCCATCGTTTGGGGAGTTGAGTAAAAGTTTCCTTTACTGCACCATCAATGAAATGATTGATCGCAGCATACCTTTCCAGAGTTTCTTTTCTTCTGAGTTCATCCCGATTAAAATGGTACTTTTCAGCAATATCAATGATAAGGTTCTTTTCGTTCTCAGTCAACGTAGAATTAATCCGATATTGCTGCAGCATCTGGTAGGCAACATAATCGTCTTTAACCGAAAAAGTCTCCTTAATGGCCTCAATAGCTTGCGGAGCAAGATCATGAGCATTAAATATAGGTCGAAAATTCTGTTGGGCGTTTGCTGCCAGAGTTTTCTTTAACACATCAATCCCGTGCCCTTTTCTTGCCTTCATCGGTATTACCGGTACACCTAGCTCCGATGACAGTTTATCAGCGTCTATAGCAAGCCCCGTTTTCTCAACGATATCCATCATATTCAGAACAAGAACACATGGGATATTCAGATCATGGATCTGAGTAAAAAGTAAAAGATTACGCTTAAAATTGGAAGCATCAACAATAACCACAACCACATCCGGGTGGAGAGGGTCCGCTTTATTGCCTAGTATATCATAGACAATCTTCTCGTCAGTGGAGTTAGGGTAGATACTGTAAGTGCCGGGAAGATCGATGATTTCAGCTTTAGTGTGATCATCTAATTTACAGTATCCGGTTTTTTTATCGACGGTTACACCGGGGAAATTGCCTATTTTTTGGTTTAGGCCGGTAAGATGGTTAAAAAGGGAAGACTTACCGGAATTTGGATTCCCAACCAGCGCAATTTTTGGGATATCGCTTTTTAACATTTATTGAATAGAAATAGTGATCGCCTCGTCCAGCCTCAGAGAAAGGTTATACCCTGCTACACTCACACAGATTGGGTCTCCTAAAGGAGCAGCAAAATTGAATTTTATAGGTTGGCCGGGAAGGCAACCCATTTCCAGAAGTTTTAAAGAAAGGGTATCGTCCATGAATCCATTGATTATGCCACTTTCACCGGGGGTTAAATCTGCTACACTTCTTAAATTCACGTACTCTTTATTTAGATTAATTATAAACTACTGCGAAGATATACTCTAAAGACGTTATTCCCAAAGAATTGGTTTAAAAACAGGTCACTTCTGTAGCTGATTTTTGTCATAGGTTAAATAAGTGTTATCAAACGATCCATTTAGAAGTCTTGCTCTGGGAACCAGACCATACTTTTCGCCTGAAGTGTAATTTTTTTCTAAAGCTAAATTTTACATAAGTTTAGACTAAAAAGATAATGAAATCACTTTACAATACTACTCTTAACCGGATCCTCTGCTGATTTAAGCAGCCAGAACATTCAAACGCTTGATCCTGTTACTTTTGGCTCATTAGCATTGAATTTATAGAAAAATTCAACTCTCCCGAAGCACTTAAAGATTGTGAAGTGGTCTTAAATAATATGAATGCCGAAGGAAGAAGCTGGCAGCAGTTAACAACATCCGAGCATGAGATTTTGAAGTATTGCGACGAAATGAAGGAGAACGTTTGGGATATCATTGGAGGTGGCTGTAGCTGGTATTGTGGAGGAGGACCCAGGTCAGTTTCAGCCTCAAGCCATCTGACCAGTCAGGGAGAAAACCACTATCTGCCAAAGAACGCGCACGATCTAAATTATAAAAATGCCTGGATTGAGGGAGTTGATGGATATGGCATCGGTGAATATTTAATTTATGAATTTGCTCCGGAAAGCCCCCGAATCACTGAAATAATAATTACAAATGGTTATGTAAAAAGCTTATCAACATGGACTACAAACTCAAGGGTAAAGAAGTTGAGGGTTTATTATAATGATAAACCCATTGCCGATTTAAATCTAAAAGATATAGGGGAAGACCAACATTTTAAATTTAAACCTATCAGTTATGAAGATAGGTCCGATACGGAAATCTTAAAACTTAAAGAACTGTGGAAATTAAAATTCGAAATTTTGGAAGTATACAAAGGGAAAAAATATGATGATACAGCTATCGCCGAAATTTATTTTGATGGAATTGATGTCCATTAGCTATCGTTAGGCGATGAATAAAAAATCTTGAATGATGATACTTATAGTTACGAAAATCTGACAGCTACATAAACTTTAAAAAAATTTTGCCCCCTTACTGTAACAATCCTTAAATGATTGTATCCAAGCAATAAATATAAAACGGATACAATCATGAAAAAATTAACTTTAATAGTTGTAGCAGTTTTGATCAGCTTCATCACCTATGCTCAACAATCAATTCAGGTAGAAAAAAGAGGAAATGGACCTGCAGTATTATTTCTTCCTGGCTTTACCTGTCCTGGTGAAATTTGGGATGAAACGGTCGATGCACTAGGTAGCAACTTTCAATACCACCAGGTTTCTTATGCAGGTTTCAATGGTATTGATCCGATAGATATGCCTTGGTATGAAACCATTAAAAGAGATCTGAAAGAATATATTACGAAGCAAAAGCCAGGTAAGGCCATCATCATAGGCCACAGTATGGGAGGCATGCTGGCAATGGATATAGCTGCGGAATCTCCGGAATTGGTAGAAAAGCTAATTTTGGTTGATGCTCTTCCCTGTATCAGACAGCTTATGATGCCGCATGTAAAGGCCGATGATATCACCTATGATAATCCCTATAATCAGCGTATGCTTGCCATGAATGAGGAGGAGTTTCATCAGAACGCCAGATACATGGCCTCCTCTATGACCAATCAATCTGAAAAAGTAGATCAGCTTACCGCATGGATCGAGGCAGCGGATCGTAAAACTTATACCTATGGTTATACAGACTTACTCAAAGTCGATTTAAGGGAAGAAATAGCTGGTATTACAGCTGAGACATTAATTTTGGCTGCTGATTTTCCAACCAAAGAAGCCGTAAGTGAAAACTTAAATAATCAATTTGCAAAATTGAATCATAAAGAAATTAAGATTGCAGAGGGCAGCAAACACTTTATCATGTTTGACCAAAAAGATTGGTTAATTAAACAAGTAACCGCATTTCTTCAGTAAATAATGTCATCAGCAAGATATCAGGAGCAGTTTCAAGACTTTTACAATCAGTACCAGGCCATGGTCTATGCCTTGTGCCTGGGCTATATGAAAGGCGGGAAAGATTTGGCGAAAGACCTTACTCAGGAAGTTTTCATACAGGTCTGGCGGGCGCTTCCAAAATTCAGGCAGGAAGCGTCACCCAAAACCTGGATCTATCGAATATGTGTCAACACCTGCCTGCTACATATCAGAAATAATAAAAAGTTTGATATGCAATCCCTTGATGACCGCCACGACAACCTCGTTCATCAATCGGAGCCCAGCGATAAGTATGAGGAGCTACACCATGCAATAGGCAGATTGAATGATGTTGACAGGATAGTTATTATGCTTGTTCTTGATGAAATGAAATATGATGAGATTGCAGAGGTGACAGGTATTAAGGAAGGAAATTTAAGGGTGAAAATTCACCGTATAAAGCAAAAATTAAATGAATTAATGGATAACCATGGATAATTTTGAATCATTAAAATCCGTATGGAAAGATGGCAAACAGGACGCACCCACTGGCATGGCTGCTATAGATATGCAACGCCTCGTGATGCAAAACCACAGCAAATCCAAAAAGTTTCACATGGGAAATGTAGCCATTTTGACGGTGGTTTGTGCTGGAATAAGCCTGTTCTTCTATTTCGTAGCTCCCATGCAGGAAGTTATAAGTAGGTTGGGTATTGTGCTTATGGTCGGCGGATTGATTGTCAGGATCATCATCGAACTTGTGAGTCATAGAAAGGCAGATCAGATTGAATTTAATGCAGACACAAAAACCACTGCGTTTCAGGCGTCGAAGTTTTATGCATGGAGAAAACGTATACATGGACCTATTACCATTACGATAGTTTTGTTGTACTCCCTGGGGTTTTATCTCTTGACCCCAGAGTTTTTAGCCTATCTTCCAAAATTCTGGGTTATTGTTATGGATATAGGCTATGTGGTTATGGCTGCGGTACTTACTATAGTTATCAATACAGGGATTAACAAAGAGATGGCTGCTTTAAAAGAAATTACGGAAATAAGGACGCAACTTGAATAAATGAAAAACCCCGTCTGGCGAACAAGCAAGACGGGGCTAAAGAGGTTGTGCAAGGCCCTTATTCTTTTACTCCGGCAAGGTCAAGAATAAAAGCATAATCCAACGCAACTTCTCTGAACTTCTCAAATCTGCCGGAAGCCCCGCCATGACCCGCATCCATGTTAGTCTTGAGCAAAAGCTTATTATCATCTGTTTTCATTTCACGAAGCTTGGCCACCCATTTGGCGGGTTCCCAATACTGTACCTGGGAATCATGTAAGCCTGTAGTAATCAACATGTTAGGATAGTTTTGCGCTTTTACATTATCATAAGGGGAATACGACAACATATATTCATAAGAGTCTTTATTATTAGGGTTACCCCATTCATCATATTCGCCGGTTGTTAGCGGTATACTTTCGTCCAGCATAGTAGTCATTACATCTACAAAAGGCACTGCGGCAACTACTCCTTTCCAAAGATCCGGTCTTTGATTAACGACAGCACCCATCAGCAAGCCTCCGGCGCTACCGCCCATGCCAAACAGGTTGTCATTCTGAGCATATTGCTGCTGAACCAGGTATTCTGCACAGTCGATAAAATCATTAAAAGTATTTTTCTTCTTAAACATTTTACCTTCTTCATACCATTCGCGGCCGAGCATTTGGCTTCCTCGGATATGGGCAATCGCAAACACGAAGCCTCTTTCCAGTAAGCTCAGTCTGGTGGAGCTGAAAGAAGGATCCATAGTAGCTCCATATGAACCATACCCATATAATAAAGTTGGGTTACCTTCCGGCTTTCTAAGTGATTTTTTATAGACGAGGGAAATGGGCACCTTCACTCCATCCCTGGCTTCAGCGTAGAGTCGTTTGGTCTCATACTCTTCCTTGTTGTAGCCACCTACCACTTCCTGCTCTTTAAGTAGTATTTTATCACGGGTTTCCATGTTATAATCAAAGGTAGAATTTGGCGTGGTGAGTGAAGTATAGCCATAACGCAGCAGGTTAGTGTTAAACTCAGGGTTAACAGAGATATAAGCGGTATAGGCTTCTTCACCAAAGTCTAGGTAATGCTCCTTCTTAGTCTTCTGGTCAATGATCCTCAAATGAGAGAGCCCTTTAGAACGTTCTTCAACTACCAGATGATTTTTGAAAACCTCTATATTTTCAAGATACACCTCAGGGTCATGTGCAATAACTTCTTTCCAGTTTTCTTTGTGAGTTTTTTCAACAGAAGTTTCCATCAGCCTGAAATTCACGGCGTCCAGGTTTGTTACAACATAGAATTTATCGTTGTAATGCTCAATGGAATATTCCAACCCCTTTTCTCTTGGAGAGAACTGCCGGAATTCTCCCTCAGGATCATTGGCATTTAATATCCTGTAGTCGTTAGTAAGCGTGCTGCCAGACCAGATAATGAGATACTGGTCCGACTTGGTTTTATATATTCCGGTGTAAAAGGTATCATCCTCCTCTTCAAATATCAGGTCATCCTCAGTTTTTGCACCCAGACGGTGCTTGAATATCTGGTTAGACCGCAGGGTGTTCGGATCCTTTTTGGTGTAGAAAAGTGTTTTATTATCGTTTGCCCAGGTACTGCTTCCGGTCGTATTATCGATGGACATATCAAGGAGTTGGCCGGTTTTAAGATTCTTTACATAAATGGTGTACTGTCTTCGGCTTACTGTATCTATGCCAAAGGCCAACAGATTATTATCAAGGCTTACATTCAGGCCTGTAGCGTGATAATATTCGTGCCCTTCGGCCATTACGTTGACATTGAGCATTACCTCTTCTTCATTTTCCAAAGACTCTTTTTTGCGGCAATAGATAGGGTACTCCTGTCCTTCTTCGTATCGGGTATAGTACCAATATCCATTTGACATATAAGGCACGGATTCATCAGTTTGTTTTATACGGCCTACAATCTCATTGTAAAGTTTCTCCTGAAAATCCTCTGTGTGCTTCATCAGTGTATCTGTATAGGCATTTTCAGCATTCAGGTAGTCAATTACCTTTTGGTCTTCACGATTATTCAGCCAGTAATAATTATCTATTCTGGTATGCCCGTGGGCTACAAGTTGTTTTTCAATTTTTTCTGCCTTTGGAGGTAGAGGTTTCTTCATCGTTTCTTTCTCATTTTTTTCACAACTTGCAAAAATACAGGTTATCAGCAGAGCAAAAGTGTATTGACGTAATAATTTCATATATGTTAAAAAGTTTGAGGCACTAGGCTAAAGACGATTACTTTTATATTTGAAATGGTCTTTAGATAACCAGTTTAGATAAACCCAAGGTCATTAAAAACTGTTAAATGTAATACATAGTTTTTTACTATGGTCTATTTTATGTTTGAATGGACAGCAAAACTTTCGAAAGTATGAGTGATAAGAATAAAAAAGAGGTAAAGCAAAAAGAGGAGGCTAAAGGGGACAAAAAAGACCGAGAGCCGGAGTTTGAAGAGGAAAAGGAGCACCGAGGGGTGCTTCCTGACAGGAATTTAAAGAAAAACCTTGGTTGTGGAGGCTAAGTACAATAAGCGACAAAACCCTGAACGGCTCTCAGAGACTTTTCTTTGGTCTCAAACATGCCCATATGTCCCACATTATCGAAGATATGCACTACTGCTTTTTTAGGCATAAGCTCCTGCGCATAAATATGTTCAATAGGCACGGAAGTATCCTTATTGCCGGCTACAATCAAAATTGGAACTGCGAGAGATTTTAATACATCCGTTCGGTCAGGGCGGTCGCGCATAGCTTTGGTGTATGCCACGAGGCTGACCTCTGCAGTTTTTGCAGCCGAATTTACCACACTCTCGACATCTTTTTTCAGAGTAGCTCTGTTTTTGATATAAAATAACTGCGGCACAAATGAGTGTGCAAATACATCGACGCCCCTATCCTTTACAAAGTCAATGGTCTTGTTTCTTGAGGATTTCTTTTCATCACTATCAGCAAATGCCGTGGAATGGAACAGGCCTATGCCACTCAGAATGTCCGGGTATTTGTGCGCAAATGCAAGAGTTATATAGCCGCCCAAAGAATGCCCGATCATAACCATTTTGTCGATGTTTAGCATTTTAAGCCACTGATAGACCATTTCGGCAACATCGTCGATATTAAAGTCACTCTTCGGTAATGGCGTATTTCCAAAGCCGGGAAGATCAGGTGCTAATACCCTATAATGTTCTGCAAGTGCATCTGCAAAATCAGTCCATATTTCGCTTGTTTCACAAAAGCCATGAATCAATACAACAGGAAAGCCGTTACCTTTTTCTGTAAAAGAAATTGCCATGGATCAATTCTTCGCGAGCGCGGGTTCGGTGAGGGCTATTACAGCCTTTTCTATTCCTTCCGGGTCAAATCCACATTCTTTTTGAAGCTCTATTTGCTCCCCATGCTCTATTATAGCATCAGGAATGCCAAGCCTTTTTATTTGCGCAGAGTAATTATTCTCTGCCATAAATTCTAAAACAGCGCTTCCAAAACCACCCATCAGACAACCATCTTCTATGGTTATTATTTTCTTGTATTTACCGAAAACTTCATGGAGCATCTCCTCATCAAGCGGCTTCACAAAGCGCATATCATAGTGAGCAGGATTAAGGTCCTTCTTCGTAAGCCTTTCACAAGCTTCAACTACATAGTTCCCGATATGACCGATGGTGAGAATGGCTACTTCTTCACCATCTTTTATTTTTCTGCCAGTGCCTATTTTTACCTCTTCCATGGGTGTTTTCCACTCAGATATTACACCTTGACCGCGTGGATATCTTATAGTAAAAGCTTTGCCTTTGCGAGGCAATTGAGAAGTGTACATCAGGTTTCGGAGTTCCGATTCGTTCATTGGTGATGCCACGATCATATTAGGTATACAGCGCATATATGCTATGTCGTAAGCTCCGTGGTGCGTAGGTCCGTCTGCACCTGCGAACCCTGCTCTGTCCAGGAAGAAGTTTACCGGTAGATCCTGAATACACACATCATGCACCACCTGATCAAAAGCCCTTTGCATAAAAGTGCTGTAAATATTACAGAAGGGAATCAAACCTTGAGTAGCAAGTCCTGCTGAAAAGGTAACGGCATGCTGCTCGGCAATACCAACATCAAAAGCTCTGTCCGGCATAGCTTTCATCATAATATTCATAGAGGAGCCGGAAGGCATAGCAGGAGTGATGCCTATGATTTTGTCATTGTTTTCGGCCAGTTCTACAAGTGTATGGCCGAATACGTCCTGATATTTTGGAGGCTGGGGAGTTTCATGTACCTTTTTGCGAATCTCTCCCGTAAGCTTATCGAATTTACCCGGGGCATGCCAGGTAGTCTGGTTGCCATTTTCCGAAGGTCCATAGCCTTTTCCCTTTCTGGTGATACAGTGAAGGATTTTAGGCCCTTTAATATCTTTCAGGTCATCGAGTACGCTCACCAGGTGATTAACATCATGGCCGTCAACCGGGCCGAAGTATCTCAGGTTAAGCGATTCAAACATGTTGCTTTGGCTAAGCAAAAATGATTTGACGCTATTCTCTACTTTTGAAATAATTTCCCGGGCATTTGGTCCGAACTTGCTGATCCTACCTAGTACATTCCATACTTCATCTTTCATTTTATTATAAGTATGAGATGTCGTGATATCGGTCAGATAATCCTTTAAAGCCCCCACATTGGGATCTATAGACATGCAATTGTCATTGAGAATAATGAGCAGGTTAGAGTTAGAAACCCCGGCATGGTTCATCCCTTCAAATGCCAAACCGCCTGTCATAGCACCGTCGCCAATAACAGCTATGTGCTGCTTTGTTTCATCCCCTTTATACTTGGAGGCAACAGCCATACCGAGGGCAGCAGATATCGAAGTGGAGGAGTGACCTACTCCAAAGGCATCATACTCACTTTCTTTCATTTTCGGAAAGCCAGACATGCCTTTGTACATCCTGTTGGTGTGGAAAACATCTCTTCTGCCTGTAAGTATTTTATGGCCGTAAGCCTGGTGGCCAACATCCCATACAAGCTGATCTTTTGGGGTATTGAAGATATAATGCAAGGCTACGGTAAGTTCCACAACACCAAGGCTTGCCCCAAAATGGCCACCGTAGACAGAAACATTGTCGATAATAAAGGTTCGCAGTTCTTCACATAACTGCACCAACTGTGTCTGATCAAGCTTTTTTAAATCGTCAGGGTTGTTTACAGTGGCTAAAAGTTTTCCGGGTTCAATCAGCATTATATAGAAAAATCGATGATGTAACTGTTAAACAATAACTTAAGTTAAGTGTTTTATTTACCTATTGCAAACGGCTATTTCTTCTTATAAAGTTCAAAAGTACATTTTTTTTATCAACCGGATATTATTTCAGGGTATAAGTAATATCTTTGAAGTTCTGCAAGAAAAATTTAAAGCAATTATTTGTTTTGAGCTTTGAAATAAAATTACCGCTTTTTGAGGGCCCATTTGACCTTCTGCTCTTTTTTATTGAAAGAGATGAGCTCGACATACACGATATTCCCATATCAAAAATCACAGGCGATTTCCTTGACTATTTACACCGACTAGAGGAAATGAACATAGAGGTAGCCAGCGAATTTATTCTTGTAGCCGCTACATTAATGCGTATTAAATCAAAAATGCTTTTGCCCAGACCTCAATTGGACGAAGAAGGTAATGAAATAGACCCGCGCGAGGAGCTGGTAAGGCACCTGCTGGAGTATAAAAAGTACAAATCTGTACTCGAGCAGCTTCAGCAGATGGAGGAGCAAGAGATAGAAAAAGAGAAACGTGGCAACCTCATGAAGGAAGTAAGATCGCTGTCTGAAACAGTCAATGTGGAGTCTGAGCTTCAGGATATGGATCTCTATAAGCTTTTGAAAGTGTATCTGAAGGTGATGGAGCGATATGAAGTTGAAAAAAACAAACCGAGACACGAGGTAATACAATATCCATATACTATTTCCGGCCAGCGTGATTACGTAATGAATACCCTGGAAAAAATACCAAAGCTGGCTTTTGAAAAAATAATAGCTTATGATCCAAACAAAATAGCTGTAATTTTTAACTTTCTGGCAATACTTGAACTGCTTCAGATGAACCTTATTACCATGCATTTAGGTGAAGGGTTCAATAACTTCTGGATCGAAAAACTGGAGCAAGTGGCAGCCGAGTAGATGAACCTGGATACCCAAAAAATACTGAAGACGCTGAATCCTAACAAGATCTGGTTGCCAGTGGCCATCAGTGTAGGTTTTGTAGCATTCCTTGTAGTTACAGATGATAGTTTTACACCTCAAAAAATAAACCTGGTTTTTCAGGCTGATATTTTCCCCATCGTAATGGCTTTCGGCGTGCTTGTGATCAAAGAGCTTGCCTATATTTACAGAATCCGCACACTTACTAATGAAGATTTGAGCTGGTCCAGCAGTGTTTATGTGATCTTGCTATGGGAATTTGCTTCCGCAGTAACCCCTTCCGTGGTTGGTGGCACCGCAGTTGCTGTTTTTATATTACTAAAAGAGGGGATCAACCTGGGTAAGTCCATAGCATACACGATGCTCACGGCTATACTTGATAACCTTTTCTTTGTAGTGTTTGCGCCGGTGGCTCTTTTACTCATCGACCCTAATTACTTCCCTGACTTTGAGGGCACTCTTAAAGGGCTGTTTGTCTCAAGCTATTCGCTGATAGCGATCTATACCTTCATAATGATCTTTGCACTCTTCTTCAGGCCAAGACTATTTAAATGGATACTTATAAAGATTACATCGATCAGGTTTCTCAGAAAATGGAGGTATGCGGCATATCAGCATGGCAATGAAGTGATGTGGGCGAGCTCACTCATTAAGGGCAAGAAAAAAAGATATTGGGGCAAAATAATACTTGCTACAATAGTAGCCTGGATCTCCCGCTATGCCATCCTTAATTGTTTGATCGCCGCATACGCCAACGACCTTGTCATAACCGATCACCTTTTGCTATTGGGTAAGCACCTTATACTTTGGGTCGTGATGCTTATTTCTCCTACACCGGGAGGTTCAGGGCTGGCAGAAAACTTTTTCATCGAATTCTTTACAGTTTACCTCAATGAATTTACGTTAGGCGTAACACTGTTTTGGAGGCTTTTAACTTACTATCCGTATCTGATTATTGGCGCACTTATTCTGCCAAGATGGATAAAGAGAGTTTTTTTTAGGGGCAAGAAAAAAGAGGCATACGTTAAATACTGACATTTATATAACAGGCTTCAGGTGAATGTTAAGTGATTATTAACACCAATTATTCTTTGGTTTTGTGAACTTGGCCAACCTAAAATTTGGCTTTTTATTTAAGTGAAATATCCGCTTCTGATCTTTTGCATACTAACCAAATTTTCACTTATGGTATTTTTTGGCTGTTTTGACCCCTTTTTAAAACAAGCATAACAACCGAGGCAAAAAGTGGCGTTGTGCATAACGAATACTTAAGAATGTCTTGAACATCTCATAAACACTTATTAGGCTTTTCGTGTCGACATTTGCAGTGTCAAATGAAAATTAAAACTCAAAATTAAACAGACATGAAAACAAGAAATGCAATTTTAGCTACGCTTTTTACAGTAATAAGCTTAGCAGTAAATGCCACTGATGGAGAAAAAGGAAGCAACACAGCAGCTCCAAAGGTAGAGGTTAGTACAGAGGAGAGCAACGTATACCGTGTATTGTTCATGGGTAAAGGTGATGCTAAAACCATCATCAATATTTGGAATGCTGAGAACAGATTGGTGTTTACCGAAACTATTAAGAAAGTTAATGCTTTTGTAAGGCCATATAATTTCAGCCAAATGCCTGATGGTGTGTATACCCTAGAAGTAATTGAAGGAAATACAATAAGCAAAAAAATGATCTATCATGGTTCTGTTGCTCCAAGCAATGATGTGCCAGTGGATTTGAATATCGTGAAAGTAGCTCCCTTGACAGGAAAGGAAGATGTATATAAACTTACAATTATCCAATCTGGTGAAACTAAAGCTAACATCAGGATTTTGAATGCAGACGAGAAAGTTGTGTATAGCTCAGCGGAGTCATTTGAAAGAGCTTTTTGCAAGCTTTACAACTTTAAAAGAATGGCTAAAAAAGCCACAATTGAAGTAGAAATTGACGGTGAAGTAAAAAAGTATGAGCTATAAGTATAGCCTCATACTTTTTCTTACACATTAACATGGCAATTGGCTGTATTTAACAAATACAGCCTTATTTTTTTATAAGCTAGTGTAATGTAAATTTTTGTAGTCTAGTACCTTATTTAGAACATTAAGGCAGCATCTATTAATTCACAATTACTGTTTGCAGGCTTGCCATCCGGCAGCCATAAAGTATCTTCAAAGCCTATTCTGCTACTTAGCCCCATTGCTCTTGCATAGGCCAGTATCTTCCAGGCATTTTCGTTTTGTCCGTGAAGAAGAAGGGGGATTGTTATCTCATTTTTTTGAAGCAGAGCTATTATGGATTGTGTACTCTTGATAGCGACGGCGGTGTCACTTTCCATAGGTTCTATTAAAATCCTTATAAAACCAGTGGTTGGTATCTTTAGAAATTTTTGCGCACTTTTTATGCTCCAGAGTCCAGCTTCAATACCTATTCCTTTTTGCCACAATATAGATATTACATCTGTCGCTGCTGACTCATGAATGTTCACTGATGCAAAGTCAGGCAATACGTACCAGTTTTTGATCATGTCCAGAGTTTTTGGACCACTAATCCATTCGCCAGTGCTGATGCCAACGGGTACCTGAACAGCTGATCTAATGCTTAAAAGCGTTTCTGCTACCCTTTCGGGGTCAAGGGTTTCATTATTGCCTGAATCCATCGGATGTAGATGAATGGACCCTGCACCTGCCTTTACGGCATCAACAGCATCTTTAGTCAACTCATGTATGGAAACGGGTATATTTTTGTTATCTCTTTTATTCCGACCTCCATTTAATGCTGCCTGTAAATGTAGCGACATCAGATAAGGCTTAGGATTTCTTCGTGTAGATCCAGGATCTGAGGAATAAGCATTTTCTTCTCATCGTTGAAAACATTATAATCGGATCGCTGTTGCCTATCCACTTCAGCCATTTGTTTTTCAATGATTGATTTTATCTCCTTTTCGTTCCGAAAAGGGTCTCTCCGCAGTACACGCCGGATCCGCAGGTCCTCAGGGGCGGATACATTAATAACTTTGTAGAGGCGTTTGTAAGAACCTGCCTCGAAAATCAGCGCTGCCTCTTTTATTAGGTACGGCTGTTGACAATTGCTTGTCACCCACAGGTCATAATCCTGGCCAACTGCAGGGTGTACGATAGCGTTAAGAATTTTCAACTGGGCCGGATCATTAAATACTTTACCAGCCATATAATCCCTGTTCAATCCTTCGGCTGTATAGGCTTCAGTCCCAAACCTATTGGTTATCTTCCTCCGTACTTTTTTGCTATTATTTGTTATCCATTTTGCCCTGTTGTCGGAGTTGTATACAGGTACACCCAGTAGGGAAAAGATCTTGCATACCAGGCTTTTACCAGATCCGATACCTCCGGTGACCCCTATTTCGAGAGGTTTATTCTTCATTGAAGCGGACTTTTACTCTTGTGGTGTCCAGTGATACTTCCTGAATGTAGCCGGGATATTTAACAAGCTTGGGTGCGATAGTCGAGTCAGTCTTATTGATGTCATTGTAATCAACCACTGCCTCGAAATCTTCAGATGTTACCTCTTCCCTTTTTGACTGGCTCACCAGAAATCCGATGTTGATAGTATTCTTTTCAATATATGCTTTCCCATTTTCCGGAAAGTTTACTGTTTTAAGAGGGGTACTCTCTGAGGTTTGAATAAATTCCTCAACACCAAAAACGATGTTTAATGTCGGAGGGTTTCTTTTAATTAGATTATTATTTGGAGTATTGACGGGGACATCTTCCTTGAAATTCTCATCAATGTCTTTTTGTGGAATACTTACGAGCAGCGTGTCAGGCATTTGAGTCAATATACCATCAGGACCTTCAAGAGTTACGGAGTCGGGTGTGTACCTTATGGAGTTAACAACTCGATAGCCTGAGGCCAGAGAAATTGCTGTGCTATCAATTTTTACTGGAAAAGTCCGGGTTGTTTTTCTGTCGATGTTAATATGGAGGGTATCCGTAAGTACATAATTAAGCTCCACCTCGCTGATTTGATCAGATATGAGTGCGGGTAAAGCTCCTCCGGTTATTTTTTTAAGTTCTGAGGGAGACTCCAGAACTATGCGTAAAGGGGTAACTTTGATGCCAAGGCTGTTTCTAAACAAGTTCCAGCCTAAACCACTGACATTAACCTGAATATTTTCCGGAAGCTCCTCAATGGCAATATACTTTTCCTTATCGTAGACAAATTGTAAAGGATATTTTAATGTAGTGGAGTAGTTCTCATTGAGTGCATTCAAAAACCAGAATGTAGTTGCCGCAAATACACAAAGAATGATGACCCGAAGACGATTAGTCTTATCGGGTCTTAAAGATTTCAATATGTCATTTAGTTTGCTCAACTTTTCTTTTCACCTTTCACTGGGGCAGGTTTGCTGGCATCCAGAGATATAGAGCTCTTCTGAAAAGTCATTTTCACTCCTTTATCTACCTCAAGTACTACGGTAGTTTCATCGGTGCTCATTACTTTGCCATGGATTCCGCCAACGGTAACGACCTGATCGCCTCTTTTGATCTCTTCAATAAACTTTTTCTGCTCCTTCTGCTTTTTCTGCTGGGGCCGGATCATGAAAAAGTAGAAAACGAGGGCTACTCCCCCAAAAAGTATCAGTGATTGAATACCTCCACCACCACCATCTGCCTGCAATAATATAGTTTTGATCATAATCGTATTGAATCGTTAAAATTTCTGCTAAAATACGCTAATAAAAAAAACATCCCAACTCCTTTGCAGGAGCTGGGATGAAAAGTTTAAGTTCTTACTATATTGTTGCTTATTTTTTTACAGGACCATCTGCAGGAGTTTCTCCGCCGGCAGCTGGTGTTACCTCTGCTTTAATTCTTAGCCTGGTTTGTTTAGGCCATGTGTTAGCAGTGATGGTTACTGTTTTGTTTTGAACGTTTGGCTTACCCTTGCTATTGAATTCAGCAACGATTTCACCCGTTCCACCCACCGGGATTGGCTCTTTAGGCCATGTAGGTACTGTACAGCCGCATGAACCCTGAGCATTTTGAATGATCAACGGAGCCTCACCAGTGTTGGTAAATTTGAAAGTGTGCTTTACAACATCTCCTTCATTTATAGTACCGAAATCATGAAAGTCTTCTTCAAACGAGAATGTAGGAAGAGGGCCTTCTGGTTTCTCTTCTGGTTTGGTTTCAGGAGTAGCTGTAGGGTTTTTGTTACCTTCAACTTCTGCAAGCCTGTTTTCCAATTCAGCAATTCTTTTCTCAGCCTCTTTATTGTTTCCACAAGCTGCGAAAACCATTGCGAAAACAGCCACTAATAATGATAACTTGATTCCTTTGTTCATAATTAATTAAGTAATTTAAAATTGAGCTGCGCTCTTTTTATTATAACAATTGGTAAAACAAAAATTTATAAAAAACGTTCGCTTATTTTTTTTCGTTTTTCTCTCCACTTTTAATATGTGAGATCAACTGATCTACATCTTCCAGCAATCTTTCTGCCTTTTCTTTAGCGTCGCTTACTACACGTTGCCCATGGCTTTTAGCCTCACTTAGATTTGAGTTTTTTTCTGACATTAGATCTTCTACCAACTCCTCAAGCATTTGCTTGTATTTATCTAACCGATAGGTCAGTTTATCGCGGGTATTTGATCCTTTATCAGGGGCGTATAAAACACCAAGTGCCGCACCAGCAGCTGCACCTAATAAAAAAGCAAAAAAAGAATTTCCTGATTTACTGCTCATAATTAATGCATTTTATTTGTTGTCGATTAATCCACGTCCACTTTTTCTGATAGCACCTGAGTCTATGAGTTCGGAGGCTATCACATCAAGTACACCATTTATAAAGGTTTTACTCTTCGGAGTGCTGTACCTTTTTGCGACCTCAATATATTCATTAATTGTCACTTTTACAGGGATGCTGGGGAAATTAATCATTTCACAAATTGCCATTTCCAGTATGATTTTATCCGTAGTGGCAATACGATCAATGTCCCAGTTTTTTGTTTTTTTGGCAATTAAATCCTCGTATTCTGCTTCTACTTTTACAGTATCTTCAAACAGCCTTATAAAGAACGCCTTGTCATCTTCCCAGTTGTAGGACAACTCCTGCAATTCGAAATCATCACTCAACTCTTCGGTGATTGATTTTATGGTTTTTGTAGTCAGGCTTTTTACTATAGGCCTGTCTTCATTCCAGTTAAGGTCTTTCTCTTCCATAAACTTGTCAATCAGGTCATCCTTAAACAGAATATTTTTAACTATATGATTGACAATGTCTTTGTCTTGTTCAAATGAAGGGCTAACCAGCTTTCCGTAGCTGATATAAGCTTCATCTGTTTTGATTAGTTCCTTAAACCATTGGCGAATTTCACCCTCGTAATTGTCCCAACCTATATTTCGCCTCAAGCTAATATTTTCCAGCGACTTGTTAAATTTTAATGCCTTTATTAACAAATTTTTAACAAAGTTGCTGTGATCTTGCTTCGGATCGCTCTCGGCCAGATTACTTAACTCAATAAGCAAGTTTAAAATAGATATATAGCGATCGAGCACCTTCTCAGCCTCGATCACCATATTCTTTTTAAAGAATTTGAAATCTTTGTCTATTTGCCGGTAGTAATCGCGAATAGCTTCATTTACTACATCGTTGACCTTCTCAACAGATCCATTTGAGCTTATAAAACTTTGAGATTTATAATTCTCTTCAAATATCTGTAGAGCTTCTTGTTTTTGCTTGTTTAGTAATTCTTTGTCCTGCACCTCCATGGAGTTGAGGTCGGGAGCAAAGCTTTCTTTGATAAATTCCTGCGCCAGACCATAATTTGCTCCCTTGCTTTGCTGGAAAGCGAAAATGGTCTGCATCCCTTTAATTCTTAATGTTCGTCTATTAAGCATTTACAATAATTGAAAGAACTGACTTTCTAAAAAATTAAAAAATTAGGCTGCTTCAAAAGCCCGGTTATCTGACTTCCGAAACAGCCTTGCAAAATTAGTTAAATATTTATTTATCGCGGTAATTTAACCCTACCTATATCTGCAATTCGTTGTTCTGCCAATTGTATAGCGGCTTCCTGGGTTGAAATGCCTTTGTCCTGTGCTACATTTAAAATGTTAAGACAGGTATCATATATTTTTTCCGCAGTGTTATAAGCCCTGTCTCTGTTGTAAGCACCAAGATGTTCTTCATACACATTGATGAGACCACCGGCGTTAATCAAAAAGTCAGGAGCATAAGTTATGCCTTTGTCAATAAGCATATGCCCGTGCTTTTGCTCATCTTCTAATTGATTGTTGGCAGCACCAGCCACTATCTGGCACTTCAACCTGTTGATGGTATTATCATTCAGAGTAGCTCCAAGTGCACATGGAGAATAAATGTCCATGTCGATATCATAGATCTCGTCCATACCAACCACTTTGGCACCATAGGTTGACGATACCTGCTTGAGTTTTTCCTGGCTGATATCTGTGATGTATACCTCAGCATTTTCTTTTGTCAGGTGCTCTACCAGATACATACCTACCTGGCCAACACCCTGGACACCAATTTTTTTACCTGTGAGACTATCATTGCCAAATACTTTTTTGGCAGTAGCCTTCATGCCGAGATAAGTGCCATAAGCGGTAACAGGAGATGGGTCTCCTCCGCCACCCATACTTTCGGGCAGGCCTGTTACATGAGATGTTTCCATACCGATGTACTCCATGTCGCGAGTCTTCATATTAACATCTTCTGCCGTAATGTATTTACCATTCAGGCTCTCTACAAACTTACCGAACCTTCTAAGAAAAGCTTCGGTTTTCATGGTGGCAGCATCACCGATAATAACGGCCTTTCCACCGCCCAGGTTGAGACCTGTTATAGCCGCTTTGTAGGTCATTCCTCTTGACAATCGGAGTACATCAGTAAGCGCTTCTTTTTCCGAAGCGTAGTTCCACATTCTTGTCCCTCCAAGAGCAGGCCCAAGTACTGTGTTATGTATTCCTATGATTGCCTTCAGACCGGTAGCCTGATCATGGCAGAAAACTACCTGCTCATGATTGAGTTTAGCGAGCCCGCCAAAGACAGAACCTTCACCTACTCGTTCCACTTCATTTATTTCCATCATAATAATGTTAAATAATTAGTTTATTGTAGTTTTGAACCTTGATAAAAGAGGAATGCTCTAGAAAAAAGGTCGGCCAAAATTAAGGTTTTTTTGTTATTTTTTCAATTCCGGCAACGTTTGCGAAAAACCTGAAAGGTCTCTGCCCGTTTTAGAGATAAACCCATATAAAATTTGGTTTATGGCTTTAAATGAAGCATTTTATCTTGACCAGGACTCTCGCTGAATGAAGGAATTAAGCTATCTCAATAAATACCTCTGGAAATATAAATATCACTTGGTTCTCGGACTGGTATTTATTATTATTTCCAACATCTTTCAGATTATTCCGGCACCAATGGTACGGTACGCTATGAATCTCGTGAGTGAGAATATCAGTGTGTATCGCTCCTTTGAAGGTGTTGATCTTCAGAATGATATTTATGACATTTTTGCCGGAAGTATTTTAATCTATGCCATATTGATCCTCGTTATGGCACTGCTTCGTGGAGTATTTCTTTTTATGGTGCGACAAACTATAATAGTTATGTCCAGGTTAATTGAGTTTGACCTGAAAAATGAAATATATGCGCATTACCAGTCATTGCCGCTGAGTTTTTACCGGAGGAACAATACAGGGGACCTGATGAACAGGATTTCTGAAGATGTGAGCAGGGTCCGTATGTACCTGGGGCCGTCAATAATGTATGGTTTGAGTATGGTTACCCTTTTTGCCATGCTTATACCTTATATGCTCTCCATCAACGTAACATTAACCTTGTACGCACTTATTCCTTTGCCTATTTTATCTGTGAGCATATACTATGTAAATAATATAATAAACAAAAGGTCAGAAGAGATTCAGATAAGCCAGTCGGCCTTGTCTACGTTTGTACAGGAGGCTTTCTCCGGAATACGTGTATTAAAATCATTTACACGGGAAAATGACTCCATAAGGAAGTTTACCGATGAAAGTAATAAATACAAAGACCGCTCTCTCGAACTTACAAAGGTGCAAAGTCTTTTTTTTCCCTTTGATCCTCGGACTTATTGGTTTAAGTACTATATTGACCGTATACGCAGGAAGTGCTGAGGTTATCAAAGGGACATTGACTTTTGGTAACATTGCCGAATTTATCATTTATGTAAACCTTCTGACCTGGCCTGTAACCTCCTTGGGATGGATAAGCAGTATAATACAGCGTGCTGCAGCGTCGCAAAAAAGACTTAATGAATTTTTAAAAGTTGAGAACGACATTATCAGCACTGAAGAACTGGTGGAAGAGCTTCAGGGTGAGATTGAATTTGACCATGTGGATTTAGTATACCCGGACTCTGGTATTCAGGCGTTAAAGGATGTCTCCTTTAGTGTAAAGCCGGGTCAGTCTTTGGCTATTATCGGGACTACAGGCTCCGGTAAAAGCACCATAGCTAACCTGATCTCCAGAATGTACGATGTCTCTAGTGGTCAGATCCGGATAGACGGGCGTGAAATTGACAAGTATAACCTCATTAGTTTGAGAAGCCAAATCGGATATGTTCCTCAGGATGTATTTCTTTTCAGTGACACGATTTATAATAATATAGCTTTTGGGGCTACAGACGCCACTGAAGAGAGGATAATTGATGCGGCCCGGGAGGCAGATGTTTACGATAATATCATAGAATTCCCCGGCGGATTTAATACCCGTGTGGGAGAACGCGGAATAACACTGAGCGGGGGACAAAAGCAACGCGTATCAATAGCCAGGGCTATATGCAGGGATCCCAAAATATTAATGTTGGATGACGCTTTGTCTGCCGTGGATACCAAAACGGAAAATACTATTCTAAATAGCATGAAGCGAATCATGAAAGGGAGAACCTCTCTGATTATTTCTCATCGTGTGTCCTCTGCCAAGCTGGCGGATAAAATAATTGTGCTGGACGATGGTTATGTGATGGAAGAGGGAACCCATGACGAACTCATGAGAAAGAATGGAATCTATAAAGAGCTATTTGAAAAACAGACACTCACCGAGGAAACCCTGGAAGGTTAGACTTTTATACAAACCTGAACACCGCGAGATGGTATGAGGTCAGCGAGTTATCAACGCTTAATTTAATTTTTCAAAGGGAAACATACTTTGAGTTCACGCTCAGAGATGTAGGTTTCCCATGTTAGTGAGTCCAATGTAACTCCTTTTTCTTTGGCAAACTCTAAAGCTCCAGCCTTAACATCTTCAGGTGTAGGCATCACAAAGTTATGCGATCTGATGGTGGTGTATATTATTTGTTGACGAGGAACACGTTTAACTTCAACTTTTTCAAACAGGGTATCAGGTTTATGAGGCATGCCAGCACCTATGAATTGCTTAATAACCTTGCCCTTCTCTTCTGAAGGATAGTTTATAATTACAAGTGTCGCCTGACTGCTTCTCCCGGCTCTTGCTTTGGCGTCGAAAAAGAGCCTTTCAGCCGCTGGGTCGTTATACCTCCCCTTAAAGTATTCTCCTGTTACATAGAATTCAGGGTGAGAAACCATCCTGAACTCCAACGGTTGATTTCCCCCGAGTTTATAATAAAAAATAAATGCTACGATTGAAATCAATACCATCAATCCGATTAGAGCCCTTTTTAGCATGTTTATAGCGAATTAAAGGCGTATCTAACGCCTACAGCGGCAAAGAAACGAAATCTGAGTGGTTTATCCACAATTTCTCCGAGAAGGCTTACCTCACTAAATCCAACTATAGGATAGTCTTTTAATTCGTATTCTATCCCAAGTATACCTTCAGGGCCCAGGTCGACATTGCTTTTTTCGTCAGAAGCAAACATGGTGCTTTCGCTAAAATAAGTATACTCTACTTTAGAAAACCGGAAGTGCCCTCCAATACCCCAGTACCAGTCCAGGCGACCTTCGACATTAGCAGGGAAAGAGCTGTGTAACAGGTACCTGCCTTGCAAGGCAAGGGTATACTTTACATCATGATCAGAGTATCGTAGTCCGTCGTACCTGTCAAGAGCATTGAAAGTATCCTTATAATATGATGAATGACGATTCCTGGACGTAGTACCCAGGGCGAATTCAACAGCAGTGTTGCCAGGGAGGTAAGCTTTGTACGATATGCCAACCGGATCACCTATGCGTAGGCCAAGCCCCTGATTAAACTTCTGGGCATAGGTAAATTGAAAAACTAAAAACAAGCCAACTATAAAGCAAGATGCTTTATAGATCATTTTCATATTTGTGATAAGGTTATATTCAAAGAAGTTTAAAATACGTAGCGGATGCCAACGCCCCCTTGAAACCTTATCCAACCCGGATCTTCCAGAATATCTGAAAACATTTCTATTTCCAGAAAAGCAGAAACAGGCAGTTCGAAATAAGCATATTCAAGTCCAAGGGCTCCTGTTGGACCCATTGTAAATCTATTAACGTCAAACTTGCCTATTTCATTTTCATTACTATTAATTTCTAGAAAGTATTCATACTCTATATCGACCTGTCTTAGTTGCCAGCCAGCTCCAATATACCATTGAAGGCCGTTCAATACTTTTGAGGCATCATGATGATACAGCAACTTCCCTTCAGTTACCCACTCTGATTTAACCTTATGCCCCAAATAGCTTATGGATGCACTACCAAGTATCGAATCTGATATAGAATAATTAACAAAATTATCGCGATGGTATTTATTGTACAATCCACTGGCTGCTGACCCGAAGTCAATAGCTATTGCGAAGTTTTTTGTGGCATAAAACTTATAAGTTACAGCAAACGGATCTCCCAACTTTACACCAATACCATGATACGGGTATTTGCTATGTTCGAAAATCGGGCATACCACTTTGGCTTTTGCTTTGGAAACCCTGACCGATTTGTATCGGCCTTTGTAAAACGAATTGCTTTTATGCCGTTTTTGAGCAAAGCTTTGATCCGCAATAAAGATGCAAAACAGCAAGGGGATGATATACCTGAAAAGTGCAAAGGACATTAACTGCAAATATAGACTAATTAAATATTAACCTGAAATGATTATATAAACTCAGCGCATAGCGAAAAGCACCTTATGCTGATAAATGCTCTGCAGAGAGTTGCAAATCAACTATTTAAATAAAAAATGCATGCAAAGATGCATATGTCCCTGCAAAATAGTTAAATAATTTCTTTGTACTGCATTTTATGAAGTTGAGTGTAGTAACCATTTTGAGAAAGTAGTTCTTCATGATTTCCAACCTCCTTGATTTCACCTTTATCCAGCACAATGATTTTATCCGCTTTTTGAATGGTGGAAAGCCTGTGGGCAATTACAATAGAGGTTCTGCCCTTCATCATTTTATCTATGGCTTGTTGTATCAATTCCTCTGTCTCAGTGTCAACCGAAGAGGTGGCTTCATCCAGTACGAGGATTTTAGGGTCGTATACCATAGCTCTTACAAAAGAAATGAGTTGCCTCTGACCGACAGAAAGTGTAGAGCCTCTTTCCATTACATTATAATCGAGCCTGCCGGGAAGGCGTTCAATGAATCTTCGGGCACCAACAAGATCGGCAGCATGCAGTACTTGTTCTTCACTTATATTTTCGTTGCCTAAGGTTATATTCTTGAGTATAGTGTCGCTAAACAGGAAAACGTCCTGAAGTACAACACCTATTTTTGATCTCAATGCCCCCAGTTCATAACTGCTTATGCTTTCCCCATCAACTTTTATTGTCCCACGATTAATGTCGTAAAAGCGGTTAAGAAGATTTATGATTGATGATTTTCCTGCCCCGGTTGCGCCTACCAGTGCAAGCGTTTCACCGGGTTTAACGCTAAAAGAAATATTCTTTAATACATAGTCATTTTCATTGTAGGCAAACCAAACCTTATCAAACTCTACAGCGCCTTCAATATGATCAGGCGCATGGCTTCCATTGTTAGGGATGTGCTCATCATTGTCCAGAAGTTTTAAAATTCGCGATGAACTTACAATTCCTAACTGCAGCGTATTGAACCTGTCAGCAATCATCCGGATAGGACGGAAGAACATTTGAATGTACATGATGAATGCAATGAGTTTACCCATGGTGATGCCAGTCACCGCCTCATGAAGTACACCTTTGGCACCGTACCATACCAGGAGACCAATGCCGGCAGCACTAATAATTTCTGCTACGGGAAAATATACCGAATAGTATAATACCGATTTAAGGTTAGCTTTCTTATGTTCCCGGTTGATCTCTTTAAATTTTTCATACTCCCTGTGCTCACTTCCGAAGATTTGTACAATGCTCATACCGGTAATATGTTCCTGTACGAAAGAATTCAGATTGGAGACGGCATTTCTCACATCATTGAAGGCAACTTTAATTTTCTCTTTGAAGATATAGGTGCTCAGCAATAAAATAGGTAGTGTAGACAAACTTATCAGTGCTAGTCGCCAGTCGCTGTAGAACATTACAGCCAGTATGAAAAGAAGCTGGAGCAGGTCTCCCATCATTGCTGCCAGGCCCTGGCTAAACACATCTGCGAGTGTTTCTACATCGGAAATAGTTCTTGTTACAAGACGACCAATCGGAGTGTTATCAAAAAACTTAAGCCTTAAATTGACCAGATGCCTGTATAGCTGTATACGAATATCACGGATTACATATTGGCCTAACCAACCCGACAGGTATGTATGCAGGTACTGCACGATAGCCTGCACGATAAGAAGGCCTATTAATATGGCAATCATCATGACCATACCGCTATAGTCACCAAAGGCAACAAAGCTATCCAATGTAATCTGAATAAGGAGAGGTCTGGCAGGGGCCAATATGCCCAGAGCTACCGTAAGAAATATAAGAAAGTAGAATTTGCCTTTATATGGGCTTACGAACTTCATAAGCCTTTTCAGGACCTGCATGTCTACAATATTGCCGCTGTTAACTTTTTCTTTTTCCAAAATACTAGTCAGGGAAAATCTCCCGGGGATATTTTACTGCTGTCAAAAATAAACCTGCTGCCGGAGCTGAAGCCCCTGCTTTTTTTCGGTCTTTACTTTCTATGATCTTTTTAAAAGCTTCTCTTTGAAGCTTTCCTTTTCCAATATTTAACAATGTGCCCACAATAGCTCTTACCATGCCTCGCAGAAATCGATTTGCCGTGATACGGAATATTAGCAGGTCTCCCTCCTCAATCCATTGAGCCTCCGTGATCTCACATACAAAGTTATTAACATCCGTTTTAACTTTGCTAAAAGATTCGAAATCCTGCGCCCCGATTAATAACGAGGCTGCTTGATTCATAGTTGTGATATCCAGAGATTTTGGATAGAAATAGCTCATATTTTGAAGAAACGGGTTCTTTCGTTGGGTTATCCTGTACTCGTAACTTCTCGAAAGGGCCGAAAATCTCGCGTGTGCATCTTCACAAACCAGCCGGATAGAATTGATACTGATGTCTGGAGGCAGAAAGCTGTTGAGCTTATACTGTAGATTTTCCACTTGTGTATCTTTCGGCAGATCGGCGTGGAAATACTGCTGTGAACAGTGTACACCAGTATCAGTACGGCCGCTACCCATAATGGGTACCTCAGTTCTTAATATTACAGTGAACGCTTCCTCTATTAATTGTTGTACTGTGGTAGCATTTTGTTGTATTTGCCAGCCGTGATAATTGGTGCCATTGTAGGCAACCTCAAAAAAATACCTCATGATACTTTATTCATCAGGTCCTGAAACAGGTCAAAATACTGACCAACATGATAGCCATCCATCAGGGCATGGTTAACGTGGATAGAGACAGGCATTAACTTCATTCCTTCACTTTCATACACTTTACCAAAACTGATTTTTGGAATGGAGTCGGACATGGCGTAATGCCTTGCATGAGATACAGAGGTGAATTTAATCCATGGCAGAGCTGAGAAATGGATCACATTTTCATTACTCGTGGCTGGTACGAGAGTTGTCTCTTTACTTACACGTTCCATTTCCTTTATGGCCGTAGCGTAGAAATCACTAAAAACAGGTTTGTATTCCATATATGAAAAGCCAAACGTGCCGTTAGGGCGCGGTACAGTGGGAGAAGCATTGACTGTTTCATATCGGGCAACTCTGTTGCCCTCTATTCGGTACTTAAATGCTTCTATTTCATTTGCCGCTACCAGTGCTTTATGCAAATAATATAGAAAGAAAGAAACACCATTTCTTTTCGCTTCAGCGTAAGCCGCAGAGCAGTCAATTTCCACTGTAACCCCAAAAAAGGGTTCATCAAAACCCTTGAAAAAGGAAAAGTGATCCTTTCGTTCCCATTTATCTATGTCCAGGTAAGTCTTCAATGAATTAACAGATATTACAGTTTTTCATAGATAATAGCAGCACCCTGACCTACTCCTATACACATGGTAGCCAGCCCGTATTTTGTCTGTTCTCTTTTTTGCATTTCGTGAAGTAAGGTAGCAGTGATCCTTGTGCCACTGGCTCCGAGTGGGTGGCCGATAGCAATGGAACCACCATTAACATTTACAATCTCCGGATTAAGGTCAAGATCACGCATACAAGCTATGGATTGCGATGCAAAAGCTTCATTAAGCTCTATCAGATCAAGGTCTTTCACCTGAAGCCCAGCCCTTTTCAGGGCTTTTTGTGTAGCGGGTACAGGGCCTACACCCATACAGTCCGGACTTACGCCAGCAATGGCCATGGAAACTACTCGTGCCATAGGTTTCAGGTTGAATTTTTTGAGTACATCTTCATCCACTATTAGTGAAGCCGCGGCGCCATCGTTGATACCAGATGAGTTTCCTGCCGTTACAGTCCCACCGTCTTTGAAGGCCGGGTTGAGTGAAGCCAGTTTGTCAAGGGGAGAATAGCGGGGGTGTTCATCAGTGTCGAAATGTATAGGACTGGCCTTGCGCTGAGGAATCTCTACCGGAACTATTTCATCTTTAAACCTGCCGGCCTCATGGGCATTTTTATATTTTAATTGTGAGTTATAGGCAAATTCATCTTGCTCCTCTCTGGAAACGCCCCATTTCTCTGCTACATTTTCTGCTGTTTCACCCATGGCAAAAGGGTAGTGAAGTTTGGATAACTTTGGGTTTGGGAACCTCCACCCGATGGTTGTATCGTAAGTTTCCACCGCACGGCTATAAGCACTTTCCGGTTTGGCCGTTACGAAAGGTGCACGCGTCATACTCTCAGTGCCACCTGCAATGTATACCTGGCCTTCTCCCAGCATCAATGCGCGTGAGGCATCCATGATAGATTGCAGGCCAGAGGCACACAGGCGGTTGACGGTAACACCACCGGTTTCAATTGGCAGCCCGGCCATCAGAAGGGCCATCCGGGCCACGTTCCGGTTATCTTCTCCAGCTTGATTGGCAGCCCCAAAAATCACGTCTTCTATCAGGCTTACATCCAGATCCGGATTTCGACTTATCAGCGATTTAATGACATGGGCTGCCAGGTCATCGGGCCGTATCGATGCCAGCGTACCGCCAAATTTGCCTATAGGTGTCCTTAATATATCTACAATATATGCTGTTTTCATTTCAAATACAGTTTGTAAACCGTGTGGGTTTGATTTAAATTTGCACTCGCAATTTAAGCCAATAGCCATATGTTACAAAGGATTCAAACCGTATTTCTGTTACTTGTAGTAGTGTTGATGCTCCTTATGTTGTTATTTCCTTTATGGACATATCAGGCCCAAGATGGCAGCGTAACTTACGTGCTTACCTCATTCTATCTTGATGTACAGGAAGGTGCAGGTGTAGAAACTTCCAAAGTTTACTCCCCTTATGTATTTGTGGCGGTGCTGGCTATTTCAGCAGCCATTGTTGGAATCATTGAGATTACCAGATTTAAAAACCGTTTACTTCAAATGAAACTAGGGGCTTTAAATTCGCTGTTTATGGCCGGGGCTATGGGTTTAGGCTTATACCTTGCCAGCAACCTCATGGAAGAAAAGCAACTTCAATATGGCTGGAGCTATGGAATGGCAGTATTCTTTCCCGCTGCGGCTATGATCTGCAATGTGATTGCCAACCGCTTTATTCGAAAAGACGAGCGCCTTGTCCGCTCAGTTGACCGAATTCGATAAGTTAAAAACTTTTCTCTCAAAACCTCTATTGCCAGCCGAACCCGGTAAAAGCTCACTTCCGGTTAGATTTTGGTTTCGACCGATTAGAGGGAGTTGACTTATTTTTAAGCTTACCCTTTGATTTAATTCCTGGCAGCATGTTGTTTACTTCTCTTGCCTACTGTCACAAATCTGTCATTATGTCACTTTTTGTCTGCTGGAATGGTATTTGGAAATGCACAAGAGTAAACCCGAAAAACTAGATTTTAAAATAAAGAATAAAAATGGCTGAAAAAGGTACTATTTCGATTCACACGGAAAATATTTTTCCAATTATCAAAAAGTTTCTGTACTCTGATCATGAAATCTTTTTAAGAGAGTTGGTTTCCAACGCAGTAGATGCTACCCAGAAACTGAAAAGGCTGTCATCTCTTGGTGAGCTGAAAGAAGATATCGGTGATACTACAGTGGAAGTAAGCTTTGATAAAGAGAAAAAAACGATAACTGTAAGCGACAGAGGTATCGGTATGACTTCCGACGAGATTAAGAAGTACATCAACCAAATTGCGTTTTCAGGTGCTACCGAGTTTGTGGAGAAGTTTAAGGACAAAGGTGATGCAAAAGACATCATCGGTAAATTTGGCCTGGGCTTCTACTCGGCTTTTATGGTGGCGAAGAAGGTTGAGTTGATCTCTAAGTCATACCAGGAAGGCACGGAAGCTGCCAAATGGACATGTGATGGCTCTACGGAATTTGAAATTTCCGAGGCAGAAAAAAGTGACAGAGGTACGGACGTTATCTTGCATATTGCTGATGACTCCGAGGAATTTCTTGATGAATGGAGACTTAAGTCAATCCTTGAAAAATACTGTAAGTTCTTGCCTGTACCCGTAAAATTTGGAACAGAAGAAAAAAGGGAAGATGATGGCAAGGACGACGAAGGAAAGCCGAAATATAAAACGGTAACGCAAGACCGCATCATCAACGATACAGAACCGTTGTGGACTAAAGCCCCTGCTGACCTGAAAGATGAAGATTACCTGAAATTCTACAGGGACCTTTATCCTATGTCGGAAGACCCGCTTTTCTGGATTCACCTGAATGTAGACTATCCTTTTAACCTGACTGGTATTTTGTATTTCCCTAAAGCTAAAAATGACTTCGAAGTACAAAAGAATAAAATCCAACTATACTCCAGACAGGTATTCATCACTGATGAAGTGAAGGACGTTGTGCCTGAGTTTCTCATGTTGCTTCATGGTGTTATTGATTCGCCCGATATTCCGCTTAACGTATCAAGAAGCTACCTGCAGTCAGACAGCAGTGTAAAGAAAATCAATAACCACATCACCAAAAAGGTTGCGGATAAGCTGACAGAGTTATTTAAGAATGATAGAAAGGCTTACGAAAGCAAGTGGGACGATATAGGCATTTTTGTGAAGTATGGTATGCTTAGCGAGGATAAGTTCTATGAGAAGGCCAAAGATTTTGCTTTACTTAAAAACACTGAAGGTGCTTTTGCCACCCTTGACGAGTATAAGGAGAAGGTAAAGGCTAACCAGGAAGATAAGGACGGGAACCTTATTTACTTGTATACTTCCGATGCAGCGAAGCAGGATACCTACATACAAGCTGCGAAAGGTAAGTCATACGATATCCTTTTAATGGATGGAGTTATCGACAGTCACTTTGTGAACTTCCTGGAGCAAAAGCTGGATAAAACGCAGCTTAGGCGCGTGGATGCTGAGACTGTAGATAAACTCATAGATAAAGACGAGAAAATTGAAAGCGTGCTTAGCAAGGATGAGGAGGAGAAGGTAAAGGCTATTTTTGAAAAAGCTGTTAACAACAAGAGTATGAATATCTCTGTTGAATCCCAGTCGCCTGATGAAATGCCTGTTACCATCACCATGTCAGAGTTTATGCGCAGAATGAAGGATATGGCCAAAATGGGAGGCGGCGGTTATGCCATGATGGGCAATATGCCTGATCAGTTTAACCTTACAGTTAATGGCAACCACGCCATAATAGGAAAAATCCTGAGGGCTAAAAAAGAGGAGAAAAAAGAGCAGCTGGCCAAACAAGCTTATGACTTGGCTATGCTTTCTCAAAACATGCTTTCAGGTGCAGATTTGACTAATTTTATAAAAAGAAGTATAGAGCTGGCAGGGGAATAATCTGTAAACCTGACTGAACAAGGCCACCCGGAACTTTTCGGGTGGCTTTTTTATTTTTGAGATGAAAATAAAAAATGGTTATTTACGTTGCCAAATAATAAAAGAGGTCAATGGTTCTGAAATATTTAGTTTTTCTATCCACTACATTCTTACTTACAACATCTCTGTACGCTCAGGAAACCGATCCGGAGAGTACAGACAAAATGTTTACTATTGATACCCCCATCACTATTGATCTGGAAGATGATGAAAAAGAGGAAGACTACGTAGAACCAAAAGAGAAGAAAAGAAAAAAAAATGTTTTCTACGGGCTGAAAACCAAAAAGCGCTATACACAAAAAGGCAGTGGCGACGGTAAGACGTATGAGCTTTTTTACGTACTAAAAGAATACGTAGAGCCCGATCCCTATGTAAGGGATGTTTATTGGATTGATTACCGCCGGGGGAAAATCAGGAGCGAAGGTGATGTCGATAAAGAGTATGGCGCTATACTGCACGGGCCTTATAAAAAAATGCAGGGAGATCAGGTGTTGGAGGAAGGAATATTTTATAAAGGAATGAAGCATGGGCGATGGATGCGGTATGACAAAAATGATATACTGGTAGATAAAGAAAAATATTACAAAGGATGGCCCAAAGAGTCACTTGTAAGCTACTATGACCAGAAGAGGGAGAAAATGAAGGAAATCATCCCTATAGAATATGGGGAGAAAGAGGGCTACTACTATTATTTCCATGGAAATGGCAAAGTAGCAGTTAAAGGAGAATACCAGTGGGACATTAAAGTGGGCGACTGGGTAGAGTACTATCCCACCGGCCGGAGGAAGAAAATAATCCGCTATTCGAAAGACCCATTTGACAAGCAGAGCAAGCCTTATATTTACAAGGAATGGAACAAGCGTGGGAAGCTTGTTTATGAGAGAAGATAGGGCTCTCAATGCATATTTTATTAATGCTTCTAAAATATTACAAATGTAATAATTTTAATTCCTCACCCATTGTAGCTTTTGCTATATCGCAAACAGCTTTAATCATATAAATAAATCTGTAAACTATAATTTTGCCTGTAAAATCTTACATGCGCCAATTTTGCTTATTTCCGTAAGTGTGAACATTTTATTAGATTACTTTATTACTAGTTTTCTGATACGGCAATAACAATACGATGATGAGAGGTTTTCGGAGGCATTTTTTTGTTTGTTGTATTCCATTATCATTATTGGTACTCAATACATTAGCTAACGCTAAGCCTAGTGAAACACCAGTTACTTGTCAGGTTTCCAATGAGGTTGTTGATGTAAAGGGTCAATCGGAATTTTTCGCCGGGCTTTTGAATACTGAAAGTTGGCCTGCCAGATGGAATTGCGGCATATGGACACCATTTCACGGATGGTTATATATTCTTTCCGATTTCATGATCTGGTTAGCTTATTTTATGATTCCTTTGATCCTTGGCTACTACTTATACAAAAAACAGGACGGAATTCCATTCAAATTTATATTTCTTCTTTTTATAGCCTTTATCCTTTTCTGCGGGCTCACGCATTTTATCGATGCGGTCATATTTTGGTGGCCTGTATACAGACTTAGTGCTTTGGTAAGGTTTATTACTGCGATGGTTTCTATGGGGACAGTATTTGCTTTGGTAAAAGTTACCCCGGAAGTGTTAAAATATAAAAGTCCGGAAGCCCTGGAAAAATTGGTTTCAGAATTAACAGCTTTAAACAGGAGACTGAAAGACGAGATATTGCAACGGGAAAGAGCTGAAAACGAATTGAAACGACTTAATGAAGACCTTGAAAAAAAGGTAGATGAGCGTACCCAGGATCTCAAAGCATCAAACAGCATATTGAAGAGAACCAATGAGCTTTTTCAATCTGCACAGGAAGCGGGAAAAATAGGAGTATGGCAAATGAACGTACAAGAAGGGTCAATATATTGTTCGGAAGAAGTATATCGAATACTTGAGCTAACGAGTATAACGGATTTTAATTTTGAGAAAGCCCTGAGCTTTATTCAAAGAGATCATCGTGATAAAGTAAGAGAAGCGATTTCCATTGCTGAAAGGACTTGTGAGAGTTATGACCTCGAAGTAAAGCTGCTAACAGCGAACAGAAATAACGTTTGGGTTAGAATAGTTGGGCTACCTGTGGTAGAGGATAGTAAAATGGTTTCATTAAGGGGGCTGCTCATGGATATAGATCTTGCCAAAACCTCGCAGGAGAACATGGCTGCCAGCAAAAGAGTGCTTTCAATGGCACTTGAGGCAGGTGAAATTGGAGCGTGGAACTGGAACATTAAAACCGGAGCGTTACAATGGGATGACTACATGCATAAACTGATGGATCACCCTAAGCGGGATTTCAGGGGTATTATACAGGATTTTACCGAACGCATACACCCTGATGACATGGACCTTGTCAGTGATGCCATAGGGGATACCATCAGAAAGGATATTAAGTACGATATTGTGTACAGGGTGATAGCCAGCGATGGGAAAACAAGAATATTGCACTCCAAGGGTGAAGTAACCAAGGATGAATATGGAGATCCTGTTGCAATGATTGGCATATGCATGAATATCACGGACCAGAAGCTACATGAACAAAACCTCAAGGAAAGCGAGCAGAGGTTTAAAGCTACTGTTGATTACAGTCCTATAGGTGTGGCTCTAATGGGAACGGACAGCATGTTGTTAAAAGTAAATAATGCACTCACCGAAATGTTGGGATACAATGAAGCCGGATTGTTAAGACTTGGGCTTTACAAAATTACATACCCTGAAGACCGTGAGCTTGATAAAGAACACCTGAAAAAATTACAAAAAGGAGACGTCCACTCTTACCAACTGGACAAAAGATATTTAAATACCAAGGGAGTGCCTGTTTGGGTTCAACAGAATGTTTCTGCTGTGCGTGATGCCAATGGAAATACCAGATATTTCATTATCCAGATCATGGATATCACCGAAAGAAAAATGGCGGAAAAACGAATACATGAAGTTGTAAGGCAACGCACTGCACAACTTGAAGCTACCAACCAGGAGTTAGAAGCCTTTAGCTATTCCGTCTCGCATGATTTAAGATCTCCACTCAGAAGTATTCATGGCTTTAGTCAGGCACTTATGGAGGACTATTCAGGCCAGCTTGACGACATCGGTCAGGATTATTTGAACAGAGTATCATCAGCCAGCGTCAGAATGGGCAGATTAATAGATGATCTGCTGGCGCTATCCCGAATATCCCGGCAAGAGATACGTTTTGAGCCTGTAGATGTAAGCGCTCTGGCCTCTCATGTAGCAGAAAATCTGGCTGCTGATGAGTATACCAAAACAGAATTTATAATAGCTCCCGGGCTGTCTGCTTTAGCGGACAAAGGTCTGCTTACAGTGGCACTGGAGAATCTGTTTGAAAATGCTGCAAAATATTCCAGGAAATCGACATCACCAAAAGTGGAGTTTGGAGATGAAACGATTGATAACAAACAAGTATTTTATATAAAGGATAATGGAGTAGGGTTTGATATGAACTATGCCGATAAGCTTTTTGGAGCATTTCAGCGGCTACATGGTGATAAGGAGTTTGAAGGGACAGGAATAGGCCTGGCCACCGTTAAACGTATTATACATCGCCATGGAGGAGAGATATGGGCTCAAAGTGCTATTGATAACGGAGCAACATTTTATTTTACTTTAAATTGAAATAACCAGCTATGTCAGGAAAGATATTACTAGTTGAAGACAACGAAGATGATATTACTCTTACACTTAGAGCCTTAAAAAAGAAAAACATAGCCAATGAAGTTACTATAGTGCGTGACGGAGTTGAGGCTTTGGATGTTCTTTTTGGACGCGAAGGCAGAGAAGTTGTAAGGCCGGCCTTAATACTACTTGATTTAAAATTGCCAAAGCTTGACGGGCTGGAGGTTTTAAGGGAAATCAGGCAACACGATAGTACTAAAGGGTTGTCAGTGGTTATACTAACAACGTCTAACCAGGAAGAAGATATTATTAAAAGTTACTCACTAGGAGCTAACAGCTATATTAGAAAGCCTGTGGATTTTGTGCAGTTTACTGAAGCTGTAGGGCAACTTGGTCTTTATTGGCTTGTATTAAATGAACCTAACCCACAGATAAATGATTGAAACATTAAAGATATTGGTGATAGAAGACTCAGAAGATGATTACGATTTATTATTAAGAGAAATCAGAAAAGGAGGCTTCATGGCTGAGGCGAAGAGGGTAGAAACGGTGGAAGATCTGGAAAGCTGTTTATCCCAGCAGTGGGATATTGTAATTAGCGATAACAGGTTGCCCCGTTTAAACGCACCTACGGCGCTGAGCGTAACACGATCCAAAAATCAAAATGTTCCTTTCTTTATTGTTTCAGGTACTATAGGTGAAGAAGCGGCAGTTGAAGCCATGCGCGCCGGCGCCAATGATTACATTTTGAAGGGTAACCTTAAACGTTTGATACCGGCTATTGAAAGAGAATTAAAGGAGGCAAACAACAGGTTAAAACGTCAGGCCATAGAGCAGAAGCTGGCCAAAAGCCAGAAAATGTATCAGTTTCTTTCCGGCAGTATTGAAGATGCCTTTTTAGCGCTCGATAAGGACCTTAGAGTAATCCACTGGAATGGTGCGGCCAAAAAGGAGTTCAACATCAAGGATAAAGACATTTTGGGAGCCCATATATTTTCAATGTTTCCGGAGTGGAGGCAGTCAAAAATTGAAAGGAAAATAAACAATGTTCGGCAGAAAACTAAGTCTGAGCACCTGGCCTTTCAGTTTGGAAGGGATTACTTCGACGGAAGCATATACCCGTCAGAGGAGGGAATCTCCATTATTGTGAGAAAGGTAACAGAAAAAAAAAAGGCAGAAGAGAACCTAAAAAAGATCAATAATGAACTGGAAACTCTGATGTATCGTATATCCCACGACCTTAAAGGGCCTGTAGCCTCTATAATGGGACTCATAAATATTGGAAAAATGGATTTCTCAGAAGCGGCATTCCAGCAGTATCTGGGAATGCTGGATAAGAGTACGGTTCAGCTAAAAAACACGCTGGATGAGCTCTTGAACCTATCCAGAATCAAACAAGGTCAGATTATGCCGGAGGAAGTGATTCTTGAAGACATTATCAAAGATATTATGGATGGCTTGAAATATAATGAGGGGTTTGGTGAGATTGAGCTGCACCTCAACCTTAACAGCTCTCACACCGTGTATAATGACAGAAGGCTGCTCACCTCAATTTTTCAAAACCTGCTGGAGAATGCCATTAAATACCGAAGAAAGTCACGAAATCATAAATCCTGGATTTTGATTAATGCAAATAAGGAGGAGGGAGAGCTTTTTGTGCAGGTAATCGATAATGGACAGGGAATATCAGAGAAGTTACAGGACAAAGTTTTTGATATGTTTTACAGGGCACATGAGTTTTCGTCAGGTTCAGGACTCGGCCTTTATATTGTTAAAAATGCCATTGAGAAAATTAATGGCTCAATTATGCTTGAAAGCAAGAAGGATGAGGGGTGTAAATTTGATGTTATAGTTCCTGACTGGAAACAACCACCAGCAACAAATTATAATGAAAATTAAAGAAGAGGAGTTTGTTGAAATGCGAATGAATAGATGGAAACCAATCAATGTGCTGATCATTGAGGATTCCGAGGACGACTATGAACTTATAAAAAGAAGAATCCGCCGGGAGGGCTATAATATAAATGCCGTACGTGTGGAAACTGCAGAAGAATATGAAGCAACCCTTGATGGCGGGGAATGGGATGTGGTGATAAGCGATAATTCTCTGCCGCAGTTTAATGCCAGGTCTGCATTGGCAATCACGCGGAAGAACTATCCCTTTATGCCTTTTATTATTGTTTCAGGTACTATAGGAGAAGAGGCAGCGGTAGAGGCGATGAGGCTTGGAGCTAACGATTACTTATTAAAAAATGACCTGGCAAGATTAATGCCGGCGATAGAGCGTGAAATAAGGGATGCAGAGATTATTAAGGCAAAGAGTGCCGCGGACAGAGCGCTGAAGGAAAGCCAGGAGCGATACAGGCTACTTGCCGAGAATATACAGGATCTCGTTTGCTTGCACAGTCCTGATTCCACATATCTTTGGGTAGGGCCTTCAACGGATCGTATTCTTGGGTATCATGCCGAAGAGTTAATAGGTTTGAAACACCTTGACCTGATGTACTCCGAAGACCTGGAGGATAAGCACATCAACCCTTTTGATCAAAAAAGCGGATACGACGGGAGGCCGTTCTCATACCGCATTAAGCGCAAGGATGGAGCCTATATTTACCTGGAAACCATGCTACAGCATGTCTATGAGGATAACAGGTTGATCCGGATAGTAAGTACTTCCCGAGATATTACAGAACAAAAGCTTGCTCATAATCTGCTGATTGAGAGTGAGGCCAAGTACCAGGGAGTAATAGAATCTATTGCCGAAGGGCTCATCCTATATGATGACAAAGGCCATATTGTTACGTTTAATAAAAGCGCCTCAAAAATACTAAGGACTAAAACCACCAGTTCAAAAAAGTTTGAAAGGGAGCTTAGAGAAAAGTATCGCTTTTTTAAACCAAATATGGAGTTGTTCCCAGCGGATAACTTTCCTTCTAAAGTTACATTGCGAACGGGTAAGCCATGTTCTCAGGTCATTATGGGGGTAAAAGACAGGGGGGATTTAATTTGGCTGTCGGTCAATTCCGAACCTTTTTTGCAGCCTAATGATAGGATAGGCGTGGTGGTTTCATTTTCTGATATTACCGAACAAAAAGTATATGAAGATCGGGTAACGTCGGTAGCGAGAGAGTTGACAACACTTATTGATACCGCCAATGCCCCGATATTCGGTATTGACTGGAATGGGAGAATTAACGAATGGAACCAGGTGACAGCGAAAATTACCGGTTATTCCAAAACTGAGGTGTTAGGCAAAAAGCTGATTGACGAATTCATTCTGGACGGTTACAAAGTGGCGGTTACTGATTTGCTGAAAAATGCACTGAGAGGCAAGGAAGTGACAAACTATGAGTTGCCTATTTATACCCGAACAGGCAAAGTTGTTACCATTCTGTTTAATGCGGCACCCCGCCGAAACCTTGATTCGGAGATCATAGGTGTAATAGGTGTAGGGCAAAATATTACCGAGCTTATTGAGTACCGGGAGCGATTGGAAATGAAAGTGGCGGAGCGTACAAAGGAATTAAATGAAGCACTTCTGAAAGAAAAAGAACTGGTAGCTCTTAAATCGAAGTTTGTTTCCATGGCTTCGCATGAGTTCAGAACGCCTTTGTCAACCATTACATTTGCCACCAATTTTATTAAAAGGTATAAAACCAAACTAGATGTAGATGAGATTGAACGGAAGCTGGATAAGATAGAAGAGCAAGTAGGGCATATGACCTATTTGCTGGATGATGTTCTTTTGATAGGTAAGAGCGAGTCAGGAAAAATAAAACTGCATCCCATAGTTATCAACATCAAGGACTTCTGTAAAAAAATAATAGAAGAGGTTACCCACAGCACTAAAAAGACTCACAAGATCTTATTTTCAATAGCATCGGAGAAAAAAGAAATTGCCGTAGATGAGAAACTTTTGCGCAATATTTTGATTAACCTTTTAACCAACGCTATTAAATTTTCTCCCGGAAAGGATAAAATTCTTCTTGATGTTGTATGTGCCCACGGGGTTTTAAACATGCAGGTCAAAGACTGGGGAATGGGTATAGAAAAGGAAGATCAGGAAAAAATATTTGAGCCATTTCACAGAACGAACAGTGCCGGGGCTATTCAAGGAACAGGATTGGGTTTGTCTATAGTTAAGAAGGCTGTGGAGCTTCAGAAGGGCTCGGTAGAAGTAGACAGCGAAATCGGAAAGGGAACTAAAATTAAGATTCAGATTCCATTAGTCGATGAAAAAGATATTAGTAATTGATGATACGTTACATCTTCTTGAGGAGATAAGCGATCTGTTGCAAATGGAGGGATATGATGTAATTACTGCATACGATGCTTTTGATGGCATGCGCAAGATAGGCACAACCAACCCTGACCTGATCATCACGGATTTGCTGATGCCTGAAATGAATGGCTTTGAGTTGATCTCCAAAATCCGGTCTATTGACAGGCATCAGTTTACTCCCATCATAGTGCTTTCTGCTCAGGCAACCAAGGAAACAGAGCAAAAAGCCAGGGATTGTAGCGCGGATGCCTACATCAGAAAACCGTGTACGGCGGATCAGCTGATTTTATCTATAGAAAAACTGCTTAAATAATAAATTAAAATGAGACATATTCGCGTACTTTTAGTAGATGACCATGCTCTGATGAGAGAAGGCGTTGCATCAATGCTGAAAAATGTTGAATTCATTGATGTGGTAGGGAAAGTAGAGAGTGGAGAGGAGGCCATTAATGCTGCTCAGGAACTTTACCCGGATATAATATTAATGGATATTATGATGAAAGGAATGACAGGTATAGAAGCGGCCCGCTGGATAAAAGAGCAAAATAGTGATATCCGGATCATATTATTGTCAGGTGAGGTTAATCAGGATTATATATCCCTAAGTGCAAAAGTTGGGGTTAATGGATATTTACCGAAAGACGTCAGCCGGGAGGCATTGATAGATGCTATAAAAAAGGTCAACGCCGGAGAAAAGTATTTCAGCCCCTCTATTATGAATATGGTTTTCGAGCAATTTTATAATCAGGAAGCTGATGAAAAGAAACCAGCTCAAAAAAGTAAAGAGCTTACGACCAGGGAGTTTGAAGTGCTGGAGCAGGTAGCTATGGGAAAGTCAAACCAGGAAGTGGCCGATGCCCTGTTTATCAGTATCAAAACCGTTGAAACACATAAAACAAATATTCTTTCCAAGCTTGGTCTTAAAAATACTGCCGAACTTGTCAAGTATGCCATAAAGAACAACATCATTGAGCTGTGATCCTCAAAACATAGAGGTTCTGAGGGTTTACCCTCACAAATTTCTCAGGGTTTAATCCTAAGTCCCTGAGGGTTACTCTAGTATGCAGAGTCAAATATTTTCTGGAAATCTGCAAAATTTCCTAAAAAGGCCTTTATTTTCGCATAAGGGCCTTTTTTAATAAGAGTACTTCTGATTTTTCCTTTTCAGGAATTCCCTCATAAAAACAGCCATGGTTATCATCAAATTTGTATTGATGAATTTAATAGCCATGACATTTTTTTATATCTCAATTAGAAATTTTTTAAGAGCGTTGGCCATTTTTTTTGTGATGGCTTTCTCATTTTTTGAGGCCTGTGCTCAATATGAACCGGAAGCGGTATTAGAAGAAGAGGAGAGCAATTCCATTTTCAGTCATAAAGGCATTGAGGCGTCCTTCGGCATGCGAAACTTTACTTTGGAAAGTGACGTGACAGAGCTGGATCGTCTCAACGTATTTGAAGAAGGTGGAAGTGCTGCCTTTATCTTCGGTAATACTTACAGCCGTATAGTAGCCAGGTTAGCCGGGCTTTACTATTCTAATTCGGCAACAAAGCGTACCATTGACCTATTTGAGGTTGAAATCAACAGCAATGTTTACTTACTAAAAGCCCTGCAGCTTCCCGCAAAGAAAGCAGATGCCTATGTAATGGCAGGATTAAATAACCAAAGCATGAAATTCTATGGTCACTATATAGAAGAAGCCGACCGGGTAGAAAAGCAAAGGGGTGTGGGCAGAGAACCATTTCTGGGCAGTATTAATACTACTAACATTAACATAGGCATAGGTCTGGAATATCGGATTCAGGCAGAAAGAGACTTCGTTCACTTTTTTGCAGAAGCAAAAACAGGAATTCAGTTAAGAGCTTCAGCAAATATTAAGCGACTGGAAAACACCAGTATTGAAAAACCTTATGCGGTTAATATGGGGGTGAGATTTGGCCGGAGGAAATAACCTAACTATCAATAAAGATGAGAACCACACTTAAAATTAAGGAAATGAATCACTTACTCAATCAGGAGTTGTCTGAGGCTAATTCAGTGCTCGATAAGTTTGTTTACAGCTGTTCTCATGACCTTAAAGGGCCATTGGCTTCCATAAAGGGATTGATCCGACTGGCGGAGAAATCCACAAGAGATGATATCATCGATGAATGCCTTCATCTGATCAACGAGAGTGTGGTAAGAATGGATAACTTCCTGAAATCATTAGAGTCATTTGTTGGAAACGCCCGCGGACCAATTGTAAAATCCAGCATTCATTTCAACGAGAATATAGCCAAGATTTTAGATCAATATCTGGATTATGTGCGAGCCAGTAAAATTAAATTTAGGGTACGTGTAAAGCAGGATCAGAAATTTGTGTCGGACCAGCTGCGTGTAAACCTCATCCTTGAGCACCTTATTCAGAACGCAATAGTTTTCCAGGATTTAAGGAAAACAGAAAAATTTGTAGATATAGATGTAAAGGTTACACCGAAGCATGCTGTAATAGAAATATGCGATAATGGTGAAGGTATTTCCAAAGAGAATATTAGTGATATTTTTCAAATGTTTTACCGGTCATCCGAATCTTCCAAGGGATCGGGCCTTGGCTTGTATATAGTACAGGAGGCAGTAAACAAACTGGAAGGAGAAGTTTCAGTTGCTTCATCCAAAGGGGTTGGGAGTAACTTCATAGTCAAAATACCAAACAATTTATAAATATTTTTTTGATGAAAAACGCACTACTACTATCAGGGCTGTTGTTATTTTTTACAGCCTGTAAAATTGAAATAGACTCTCCTTTTGAGGGTGATATTCAAAAGCTATACATCATAAAAGAAGGCCATCATGAGTCTAACCGAACCATTAAATCGTTTGATGGAAAAGCCTTGAGTTTTCAGGCGAGGTTTGACGAATCAGCAATCTATGAAACACAAAAAGTGGAAAATCAGGCTGACCTAAATAAACTTATGGGCTTTTCTGATTGTAACAGCCACCATCATGAGAATAGTGCGCGCTTTGGCTGGAGGTGGTATAATGATCAGCTGGAAGTGCACGCATACTGCTATGTGAATGGTAACAGACTATCGGAGTATGTGACCTCCGTTGAGCTCAATAAAATGAACGACTATCAGATCGAGATTATTGATAACAAATATGTCTTTACTGTAAATGGCGCATCCAGAGTAGAGATTAACAAAAATCCCAATTGCTCAGGTAACGTTAACTATATGCTATTTCCATATTTTGGAGGCGATGAGCCGGCGCCACATGACATTAGCGTGGAGGTGTATGCAGATCAATAAAAGGCATCTTCAAAATGAACGATTTCCTGAGTAGAGCAGTCTATGGAGATTACATCAAACCGGATATCATGACACCAATTTTTTTCATGAATGTATTGATCAGCTCCTTAAATCACTTTTTTAATCTTGATGCCATCGACTGCATCTTCCGGATACCCGAAAGAACTATAGCTTCTGGTTTTTACTTCCACAAAAACCAGAAGCTGTTCTTTTTTTATAATAATGTCTATTTCTGATCTCTTGTAACGATAGTTCCTCTCTAGCAATTCATACCCCTTGCCCATAAGGTACTCGGCAGCCCGCTGTTCCCCGTCTTTTCCAGTTTGCGCTTTATTGTTCATAATTTCATTACCTTTGCAGAGTTCAAATATAAGCCTGTTTGTTTCGGCAGTGAATTCTATAATCAATAAAAAAGTACAATTCATCGATCTGGGTATCATCGATTATAAAGAAGCCTGGGACTATCAGACAAAACTGTTTGATGAAATTGTTGGTTTAAAGATCAGCAATAGAAAGCTTCAAGAAGATCAGCAAGCAATTACACCCAATCACCTGATTTTTTGTGAGCACCCTCACGTTTATACGTTGGGCAAAAGTGGCTCTGAGGAGCACCTGTTGATTGATAGCAATGGGCTGAAGGCAAAGCAAGCAACCTATTATAAGATTAATCGTGGCGGGGACATTACCTATCATGGTCCGGGCCAAATAGTCGGGTACCCCATCCTTGACCTTGATAACTTCTTTACAGATATTCATAAGTACCTTAGGTTGCTGGAAGAAGGGATTATTGAGACACTTGCCGAATATGGCATAATAGCAGGGAGGATTGAAGGCCTTACCGGTGTATGGCTGGATCATGTGCAGCAGGTGAAGCCACGAAAGATCTGTGCTATGGGCGTTAAATCCAGCAGATGGGTAACCATGCACGGATTTGCTTTTAATGTAAATACAGATTTGGATTATTTTGGCAATATTGTGCCATGCGGAATTGAAGACAAAGCCGTAACTTCACTGGAAAAGGAACTGGGGCAGAAACAGAATATTGATGAAGTAAAGTCCATATTGAAAGCGAAGTTGGCTGTTCTGTTTGAAATGAGCCTGTTTGAAAAATGAGAAAGGATATTAAAGTACCGGAAGTTAAGAATGTAACACTGGCTGTAACCAGAGAGGTGAATAAACTGAATGAAACAGAGTGGAACGTTCATCTTATTAATAGAAATGACCATGATATAGAAAATACTCTTGTGGCTTCTACAGGTTATGGAGAACTAAACGGTGAGCACCAGAAGACGTCAACATTGAGACATTTTCTGGAAACCGTACCAGCAAAAGGTACTGCGCTGATAGAACCGATAAATTCTGAAATTTTCCATCTCAACAATGAATTCTGGGTGAGCTACTATATTGAGGGGAAGATTTATGATAAGAAATTTATTTTTCTTCCTGATACCATTAAAGAGGAGAACCTTATTTACATAAAAGAGCTGAAGATGAAAGGAGTTCTTCATTCATAGCATGAAAGAACTAAAGGACATCCTCTTTTTGGATATTGAAACAGTCAGCTCAGGCGAAACATATGAAGAGCTGAATGAGCGGATGAAAATTTTATGGAGCCGCAAGGCCTCCTTTTTAAAAAAGGAAGAAGGACTTACCGAGGATGAATTCTATTTTCAGCGTGCCGGAATTTATGCTGAATTTGGAAAAATAGTGAGTATTGGCATAGGTTTTTTTCATTTGGAGGAAGAGAAGCGGGTGCTCAGACTAAAAGCACTTTATGATGAAAACGAAAAAGCCCTTCTGGAGCGCTTTAGTACCATACTTGGAAAGATGAAATCAGACAGTCTGAAGCTGTGTGCCCACAATGGCAGGGAGTTCGACTTTCCATACTTAAGCCGGAGAATGCTGATAAATGGCATTTCGCTTCCGACGGCTTTGGATCTTTCCGGCAAAAAGCCATGGGAGATCAATCATATTGATACTATGGACATGTGGAAGTTTGGTGACTGGAAACATTATACATCCCTTGATCTTCTGGCAGCAATTTTTAATATTGAATCCAGTAAAACAGACATGAACGGCAGCGATGTAAACCGTGTTTACTATAAAGATCGAAATCTGGGAAAAATAGCCGATTATTGCCTGCAGGATGTAGCTGTAACAGCACAATTGTACTTAAAACTAAAGAATATCACATCAGAACCGTTTGAGGTTACCGTCACGCCAGCCAATTAGTCCGAGAGGCCTAACTAATAGCCCCCAAGCTTGTTTTAATTTTAAACATTTAGTAATACTGGGGCGTAATAAGCATTAATATTAATCGCATCTTTGTTAAGATGCATGACACTGTAATTTATGAGTCAAAAGAAAAGAAAAAAGAAGAACCATGGAAAATCCGGAGGTATTAAAGAAAAACTGAATGCCAGGATTCTTTCGCTTCTTAATAGTAATTATAATAAAGTATATACAGCAAGTCAGGTAGCCAAAAAGCTAGGCTACCGAAGAAAAGATTATAACAGAGAGATACCCTATGTGCTTTCAGACCTGCACAGAAGCGGCAAGATCATTCAACTCACCAATGGAAGTTATAAAAGTGTGAGTGAAGCGGAATTTCTCATTGGTAAACTTGACCATGTCAATCCCCGCTTTGCTTATCTATTAACACCGGATGACAAAGAAGATGTCTACATAAAAGCTCAGGATATCAACTTTGCAATGGACGGTGATACGGTAAAGGTACAGCTTAAAGGTGCTGGAGATGGACGAAAGCCAGAAGGCAGAGTAGTTGAGATCGTAGAACGGGCGAGAGAGCAATTTGTAGGACGAATAGAGTTTTCACCACGGTTCGCATTTGTTATTGCGGACAATAAAAAGATCCACCAGGATATATTCGTAAAGCTTGATGCCACGCATGGAGCCAGGCATAACGATAAGGTAATAGTAAAAGTTACCCAATGGCCTGCACATGATAAAAGCCCTGAAGGTGAAATCGTAAATGTGCTGGGGCCGGCAGGTGACAATGAAGCCGAAATACATTCAATAATGGCTGAGTTTGATCTGCCCTTTGAATTTCCCGAACATATTGAACAGGAAGCTGAGAAAATTTCGGATAAGATCACCAAAAACGAGATCGAGAAGAGAAGAGATTTCAGAGATGTGCTGACCTTTACGATAGATCCTGAAGACGCTAAGGATTTTGATGATGCACTTTCTTTCCAGGTTTTGGAGAATGGTAATTACGAAATAGGCATCCACATAGCTGACGTTACGCATTACGTATTGCCCAATACCACACTAGAAAAAGAAGCATTTGACAGGGCCACGTCTGTATATCTGGTAGATCGTACCGTACCTATGCTGCCGGAGAGGCTTTCAAATGGACTTTGTTCACTGAGGCCACGAGAAGACAAGCTGACATTTGCAGCGGTTTTTGAGATGGATGATAAAGCCAATGTGCAGAAAGAGTGGTTTGGAAGAACGATAATACACTCAGATCGCAGATTTACCTACGAAGAAGCACAGGCAAGTATAGAAACAGGCCTTGGAGATTTAGTTCAGGAGCTTCAAAAACTCAATGACCTCGCCAAAAAGCTTAGAAAAGAGAGGTTCAATAAAGGAGCCGTTAATTTTGAGACCACGGAGGTCAAGTTTAAACTTGACGAAAAAGGTAAGCCATTGGGGATTATCCCAAAAGTGCGAACAGATGCACATAAACTTATTGAAGAGTTCATGCTGTTGGCGAATAGAAAAGTAGCTGCCTTTGTATATGAAATGAAGAAAGGTGAAGATAAAAACACCTTTGTGTATCGGACCCACGATTACCCGAACCCTGAAAAAGTTGACTCTTTTGCACAATTTGCCAAAAAGTTTGGTCACGATCTTAAAACTGACCAGGGCTCTATTTCTCAGTCACTTAATAGCCTGATGACAACTATAGAGGGAAGACCGGAGGAGAATGTGTTGCAGCAACTGGCCATTAGGTCCATGGCTAAAGCAAAATATACAACAGAGGCCATGGGTCATTTCGGCCTGGCATTTAAGCATTATACGCACTTCACATCACCGATCAGGAGGTACCCTGATATGATGGTGCACCGGCTTTTGCAGCACTACCTTGACAAAGGTAAATCTGTAGATAAAAAAGACTTTGAAGAAAAATGTATCCACTCATCTGAAAGAGAAAAAAGAGCGGCAGATGCCGAGCGGGCCTCCATTAAATATAAGCAGGTAGAGTTTATGCAAAGTGTAGAAGATCGCATTTTTGATGGTATTATATCAGGCGTTACAGAGTGGGGTATTTTTGTTGAGATTGTGGAAACCAAATGTGAAGGTATGGTGCGTATGGTAGACATGAAGGACGATTACTATGAATTTGATGAGAAAAACTATCGCGTGTTTGGACGGAGAAATAAGAAGATGTATACGCTGGGAGACAAAGTACATGTTACCGTCAAAAGCACTGATATTGATAGAAGAACCATTGATCTTGAATTTGCCGATAAGAAGGATATGGTTTAGTTTCGCCATCACTTAGCCCATGAAAAATCTAAAGCAACTACAGGCATTAATTTCAAAGGAAATTGAGAACGCCGAATATGGAAAAGCTCCAAAAGAGCTATATGAACCCATAGAATATATTATGTTATTGGGAGGCAAGCGATTAAGGCCATTGCTGACTCTGCTGGCTTATTCCCTTTACAAGGATGATGTAACATCCATCTTGAAACAGGCTATTGCCGTGGAGGTGTTTCATAACTTCACTTTGATGCACGATGACATTATGGATGACGCCCCGCTGAGAAGAGGGAAGAATACAGTTCATGAGGAGTGGAACCATAATACGGCTATCCTTTCCGGAGATGTGATGCTGGTTAAGGCATATGAAATGTTGATTACTGACGACGCATCACTAACAGTTGATATTTTTCAGGCATTTAATCAGTGCGCCCGTGAAGTGTGCCAGGGGCAGCAGCTCGATATGCTTTTCGAAAGCCGAGAAACAGTTACAGAGGAAGAATACCTGGATATGATCAGGCAAAAGACTGCCGTGCTTCTAGGCTTTAGCCTTGAGCTTGGAGGACTGCTTGCCGGGGTAGCAAAAGAAAGCTGCAAAGCACTGCGAGAGTTTGGTATTAATATAGGTATTGGATTCCAACTGATGGATGACCTGCTTGATGTCTATGCAGATAAAGATAAGTTTGGCAAACAAGTTGGAGGAGATATTCTGTCAAATAAAAAAACATTTCTGCTGATAAAAGCATTAGATAATGCTAAGGGTAAGCAAAGGAAAGAGCTTGAGGACTGGCTTAACAAAAAACAATTTGAACCGGAGCATAAAGTAAGAGCTGTAACTCAGATCTATAACGAACTCGGCATTAAAGAACTTACAGAGCATACCATGAGCAAGTATTTTGAGCAGGGGTTTCACTCTTTGAAGCAGATCAATGCCCCATTGCATCGCAAGGCCATGCTGAAAAAGTTTGCTGAAAGACTGGCTGCCCGGGAAAAATAGCAACGAAATATCCGCAATTTGATTTATCTGCATTCAGCAATATTAATATGTTTCTGGGTTTGCATACTTACCGGCTGTTCACCGCCGGAAAATCCGGATAAGTACCTTGAGTATGTCTGGGCAGGTTCGGTTACCGATAGCTCGGCTGTTATCGCATTTAAGACTAGCCGGGAGTCGGTAGTAAGAATTGTCTATTCACCAGATAAGAATTTTTCTCAGGATGTTCGGTACTCACCGTCCGTAGAAGTAAAAGCTACGGATTTTCTGACTTCAAAAACTTCATTAGATAGCCTTAAAAGTGCAACCAGCTACTATTACAAGCTTGAAATGGATGGCGAACTTACGGCAGATGAAAAGCTAAAAGGCTATTTTAAAACATTTCCGCATGGTATGTTCTCTTATAAGGTTGCCTTTGCTTCATGCGCAAGGACCGGCTCCAGAAGCAGGATATTCCGCACGATTCAAGAGCAAGGCCCATTGTTCTATATGAATACCGGCGATCTTCATTATGAAAATATAAAGAACAATTGTGAATACGCTTTTGCAAAGGCATTTTTTGATGTGCAACGTTCGACGTCACAATCATTTCTTTATCATCGCATACCCTTTGTTTATATGTGGGACGACCATGATTATGGGCCGAATAACAGTGCTAAGGATGCTGGTTGTAAAAAGGAAGCCATCGAAGCTTACAAGCGATTTGTGCCCCATTATCCTTTAGCGTTTGATGACAACAAGGGACCCATTTCTCAGGTTTTCAATGTTGGCAGGGTAAAGTATTTGCTAACTGATTTGCGCTCTCAGAAACAGCGACCACGGTATTCAGGATGTGAAAAAGTAAAAGAGGGCACCAATTTTGGCAATGAAGCACATCTTAACTGGTTTAAAGAGCAGTTATTGCAAGCTAAGGCTGATTCAATGATCGTGGCTTGGGTTTCAGGTATACCATGGATCAGTGACAAGAGAAGCAGGAAGTATGAATGCGATGAAAAAGATGACTGGGGAGGCTTTGGGGAAGAGAGAAGGGTGATTGCCAATTTCATTGAAGATTATGAAATCCCGCTGTTTATCCTCTCAGGAGATGCGCACATGGTAGCCATTGATGATGGCAGTAACAGTGGCTTCGCCACCTCCGGAGAAACAAAAATACCCGTATTTCATGCTGCACCCCTGGATAACTTTGGTATTTATAAAGGCGGCCCCTATAGCAATGGTTATAGTGCTCGTAACGGTCAGTTTGGGCTGATGGAGGTCATTGACACTGGAGGAAATCAGATTTGCATCCAATGGTCGGCCATGGATAAATACGGAAGGGTTATTAATAGCAGCCTTGGAAAACCATTAAAATACAGATTTTGCAGAAACCTGTATTAATTTAATAAATTTGCCAATACCGGAGCATTGTTTCACATTCTGAAATTAAGCCTGATCCACTTCAGAATCTTTACCATCCATAAACTTATAGCTTTGGATAGACCTGTCATATACAATAGACTGATCAGACTCATTTTTTAAAGCTATAATGTAATTTAGCAGTTGTCTTTTGGAAACCCCGAGTGAGTCTGCGAGATTTTCGGGGCTACCGGTGTTTTCCTGTTCAATCAGTTCCTGAAGTCTATTAAATCTGGATAATATTTCCTGTAGTCCCATTAAAGTGGTATATACCTTATCTGCGCAATATTGCTTTTAGTCTTGGTTTCCAATATTTCTATCTTGTTACCATTGCGTCTATACCTCAGATCTTTGTTTATAATATGGTTGGGGTATCTGTGTTCAAGCTCCTCTTCAGCCAGCCAGCACAGAGAGTATTCTTTGATCTCATCAAAAAAAAGCTGTATGGTAAAGCTATGCTTGCCATCCCGGTCAAACTCCAGCATCGGATAAATGTCTCTTTCAGTAAGTATCATAAGTTTTTAGGTTTGGGAGCGCAATCTTAGTGCGTTCATTTTGTTAAATTTCGTATCTTAACAGGCATAACACTATTATTATTTACTAATTATCGTAAATTTGATTAAATATATACGGTTATCTTGAATAATAAAATTCTCTTAGGCAATAAAATTGCTTTTTACCGCAAAAAACTTAAGATGACGCAATCTGAGTTCATCCAGAGGGTAAATCAGGTTGCGGGTATTTCTTTTAGGAACGCTACACTTTCCTCATGGGAGAATGGACAGTCTTCCCCTACAAGTGATTTATTGCCTGTAATTGCCCAGATATTACAAACTCCGGTTACTTATTTATTTGCAGAAGACGAGAACGGTGATATCCCCGATTTGCCAAATGACATAGCAACCGCAGAATCTGAGATTTTCAACGGAGCTCGTGCAAAAACAGAACTCTATCGCAAGATTTTTGAAGAAAGCCCGGAGGAGGCATTCGAGGATCTGCTCCGTGAGTATGAAGCCCTGGTCAATGCCAACGAACGTTTAAAGGAAGACAAACAAAAGCTTGAAGGTAAGCTATCCGCCTCCAGTGATTTTCTTACTCAGCTTATTAACATGAAGGGTAGCTGACTTTCCATTAATACAAGTTTGTTTCAGGAATGAATGACCTTATAAATTTTTCTGGCGGTATCCTGAGCAAATTGTATTTTACGGTTTTTCCTATACAAAATGATCAGCAGGGTAATCAATACTAAGGCCAGTACGGCCAGTGCCCATTTAATATATTGATCAATTTTTAGCTGTCGGGCCAGTGCCCGGGCCTTTTCCTGGCTGGCAAATTTGTAGGTTGCAGCTTCTACCTGATATTGGTTATACATGTCATTGAGGTTTACGCGTAACTCCAGCAAATCCGCAGTTAGTTGGTCAATATTATCACTGTATTTTAGAGCCTCGCTGAGATTGCCATTATTGCGATTGATCTCCTTCAATTTTCTGCATACTTCAAAATACTCCTCCCTCATAGCTATCTGATGGTCAGTAAAAAATGAAAAGCTTTTTTCAAAGAAAAGCTGTGTAGAATCTGTATTCCTCGATTCATAAATATGAGCCAGGTTGGTGTAGACAGTTCCAATAAACATTTGGTCAGTAAGTAGGTTGAGCGATTCTTTAAAATATTTATGAGCTGACAAGGTATCGTTAACAGTTAAATACAGATAGCCCAGGTTATTGTAGACTTCGCCAACCTCATTTTCACTGGTAGCCGCTTGTATGGACTTCTCATAAGCGGTCCTCGCGTTGGGGAAATCGTTCAGCGATCTGTATAAGCGTCCGATATTATTATTTATCCAGTAGATACGGTACTTATCATCGACGGTCTGAGCCATACTTAGAGTTTGAGCATAAAGGACAAGAGCTTCCTCGTACCGGCCCATTTCTTGTAGCTGCAGTCCCGTGGCAGAGTTCACCTTCATCAGTCCCGTGGTATCTCTGAGTACGGTTCTGATCCTGATTACATCATAGTAGTATTCAAGGGCTTTATCATGAAAACCGGTTGCATTATATATGTTGGCAATGTTTTCGGTTACATTGGCAATCTGCTTTTTGTCATCTAGCGATCGGTAAATAGATAAGGCATGAAAGTAATTCGAAACAGCCTCGTAGAATTTCTCATCTTTTTTTTGCAAATAGGCCATTAGAAAGTATGAATTAGCCATAACCTTCTTTTCATTTAATTGGCTGGCCATATTGTTAACCTCTCTGGCAAGACTAAGATCTGAGTTAAGTCGGGCAGAGTCATAAAGACCCTGTAAATCTGATTGTGCAAAACACAACGAGCAGACCAGCATTAAAGGGGTAAAAACAAGTTTACTCATAAATATAATTTTTCCTACACCAAAATGTAAATTAAACAAAAAGACCCGAAATTTATTCGGGTCTTTTTTTGGAAAAACTTACATGTATAACTTTCTTAAGGAGCTGGGGGCGGATTATCATCAGTGTCCGGACTCTTGTCTCCGACAGTGGCTGTAGCCGCATCGGCTTTCTTCAAATCATACAATTCATCAGCCGCCGGATCGGTACAGGAACTTGCTATAAACAGCACACCTAAAACAAAAAGAGATGTTAAAGTCTTTTTCATATTTAAACCATTTAAATTGTTAATTATCAATATTATATGGTAAAACTATAAAACATTGATATGCCAAATAATGCGATCTTTTCTGATTTTAGACATTTGACAGAGATAGACGCAAGTTGAGGTATAAATTGATGTCTAAACTTTTAACAGTGAGAGACAAAGATTAGAGAAAAGTACTGTAAGTGCGTTTTGTACCGCGCATGCTTATGAGATAAGTATTATACAATCAAAATACTATCAACGAAATGGTGTAACCTTTTTGTACTGACTTGAGTTTGGCCAGGTAAAAAGTATATTTTTTGCTAAAAACCTATCATCCCTTGTCTTAGAAGGCCTAGTGTTTTTTATAGAAATATAAGACGGCTTCAATACTATCCCGCTCCTCACTCAAGGTAAAAAAGCCGGTCTCGTCTTTTTTCCAGGCAATAGATTCGCCTTGCGGTTCAGGCAAGTATGGGATTAATAAAGGTTCTTGTTGCAAAGCCTCATAAACTGAAACATCTTCAGGTCTTTGCCAGTACATTATTTGATCATATGTTTTCAGCAGTATATCTCCGCCATCAGAAGAGATATCCCCACCGACGATATTGTGAAATGGTATAGTTCCCAGCTTTTCCAAGGTTATAAGCTCTTCGGTGGATTGTGGATATGACGCCCTATAGATTCCTACATGGTCTTCTCTTTTAGAGACGATATACAGATCTTTCGTCAGAGGATCAACCATCAGGCATTCAGCGTCACGTTTGCCATCTGGATATTGAAAGGTAATGGTTTCAAAATCTTCAATAATTTTTGGTCCGCCAACAACGGGCTCTTTAAATCGATAGATATACTTCAGTTCATGGACAGCATTATTATCTCCCATTTCTGCTATGTAAAGATAGTTTTGCCCCTTTTCAGGTCCCGGACCACTGGATATATCCTCCCAGTCACGGTTAATCACATTTTTCAGCTCATAAGTACCGTGGTCATGACCATATTCATCGATCAGAAAAATGAAAGGGTCGTTGCCACTATCATTATGCGTCCATAACAAACCTGCATTGCTAAGGCTTTCTGTCAGGCCGGAAGCTTCATTGATCAGGGAGTTTTCAACTTCACCTCGTGACTCGGCCGCGCTGAAGCGGACATTCTTTTCAGGATCATTGCTATCACTATTGGCGCTGCAGGCAACCACAGCACAGATTATCATCCACAAGTAATTACTTTTTTTCATCAGAAACTGACCACTTTTTTATTTCACTTATCGCCACTTTTTCATTGGACCATCCAAGAAATTTCATTTTTCCGGCCCCTTTATAGCTGCTAAACCAATCTTGTATGATCGATAAAGCCTTAGGATATTTCTCCCTGATACAATTCAATGTTATACAGTTAATTGTGCGTAGGGCCTCATCCGCCGGAACAGCTATTATTTTATCATCGGTTTCCCCCTGGTCGGATAATTGTAATACCGCAACCGGAATAACTTCCACAACTGTACCCTGAGATAATGATTCGGAGATTACAAGTATGTCAAGAGCATCACCATCACCACCTTTTGCTTTGTCCATTAACGTGGAGGGTATAAATCCGTAGTTGCCAGGGTAAGGCAGAAAGTTAACAGTCCGCTTTTTGCCATCAACTATCTCTACCTCGAACTCCTCTGCTTTTGCATTGAACTCATACTTTAGGTTGGTTCCTGCTGGTATCTCTACCACTACATTTACATAGCCATTTTGCGAAATAGGCGGATGCTCGTAAGGAGAAATACTGCACGACACCAACGCCATACTGAGAAGCATTTGAGAAAATACACTAATCCTTGCGCGGTTAGATGACATTTGGTTATAACTGGTTAGGCTTTTGTCACCGAATTTTTAAAATAAGAAGGGCAAATGTAACAAATACCTGAATAAACCACATAATAAATTTTGCCTAAAGTGAATAAAAAATCTGGAAAATATTACAGATCAGAATGTAATAAACGGTTCAGTTTCTATGAGTTTTGTCAATATTGATGTTGAGAATGTGGAAAGTGCTGCTTACTATCCGTTATCGTAGCCGGGCAGCACTTTCCTATTAACTATTCAGTTACTTCCCCTTTCAGGTACAAAACAACAACGTTGTCCCTGGCATTGGAAGTAATTGTGATACCTTTCTGAAAAGGGCCGCTCTTTTTAGCATTATAAGTGGCGGTGATCTCGCCGGTTTCACCCGGCATGATGGCTTCCCTGGTATATGCCGCCACTGTACAGCCGCAAGACGCTTTAGCACTTGAAATGATCAGGGGAGTTTCCCCATTGTTCGTAAACCTGAAAGTGTGTATTGCAGGTTCGTTTAGTGTAATTTTTCCGAAATCATAAGTCAAGGACTCTTCCCATAGGAAATCAGCATTGTTTGTTGATGTTACAAGGTCCTGAGCATATGACATTGCTGCCAGTAAAATGAATGCGATAGTTGAAAGTAACTTGTTCATAATAATTAGAGTTTAGTGTGATAAAAACATGTGACTACTATAGACAGTATCCACACGTTCAAATTGTGAATAACTTCAGAATCATTTTGTTAAGAGATTTGTAATAATTGTTAATGAGATGTTAAAGAGTGGCTAATCCATCTCTCTTTTTATTATTTTCAAGTAATGAAACGCAACACCATAAGGCTATTAGTAGTGCTGGCTGTTCTCAGTATAGCCGGGATAGTCATTACCCAGGTGTATTGGTTTAAGCAGGCATTTGATACCGAAGCAGATCAGTTTAACCGTGACGTGAGCACTGCTCTATATAATGTGGCCAATCAGTTTTTTCAAATTTCCAATACTGCCGAGCCTGCAAATAATCCTATCAGACAACTCTCAACCAACTACTATGTGGTAATGATCAATAATGAAATTGATGCTAACCTGCTGGAACATTTACTAAAAACAGAGTTTGGAAAAAGGAATATTACCGCTGATTTTGAATATGGTATTTATGATTGTACCAACGAAAAAATGGTATACGGTAGTTATGTAGCCATGGACGAAAAACTAAAGCCTGCCAGTACTCCGGGGATACTTCCTAAATGGGAAAATCAGAATTACTACTTTGGAGTACAGTTCCCTAATAAAGCTTCCATTATTACCAATCGCATGGGAGTGTGGATGTTTTCATCATTTGTTTTACTGGTGGTTATCATCTTTTTTGCCTATGCACTATTTGTGATCCTTAAGCAAAAAAAACTCTCCGAGGTACAAAAGGACTTCGTGAACAACATGACCCATGAGTTTAAAACGCCCATCTCAACCATAGCCCTGTCCACAGAGGTTTTAAAGGATCCGGAAATTATCAGGCAGCCGGAGCGATTGCTTAATTATACCACCATTATTCAAAATGAAAACCAGCGTTTAAAAAAACAAGTAGAGCGCGTATTACAAATGGCCAGTCTGGATGAAGAGGAGATCACCCTGAAAAGAGAAAGAATAAATATACACGAAATCATCGATGAAGCTCTAAAAGGAGTTGCTCTAAACCTTGAAGAGAAAGCGGGGAGTGTAGAGCTGCTGATGGAAGCGGAAAATCCGTGCATTAATGGTGACAGGCTGCACATTGTTAATGTATTTTATAATTTGTTAGATAATGCAATCAAATACACCAAAACGGTTCCAGAAATAAAAATCCGGACCTGTAATATCAATGGCAAACTATGCATTGAAGTGCAAGACAACGGAATAGGTATAAGCAATGAGGAGCGTAAAAAGGTTTTTAACAAATTTTATCGTGTACCTACAGGTAATGTTCATGATGTTAAAGGCTTTGGTCTGGGGCTCAACTATGTAAACTTGATAATTATGGCACATAAGGGAGCATTAAAGCTGGAAAGCGAACCAGAGAAAGGCAGTACCTTTAAACTCTATCTGAATAATGGCTGAAAAGAAAATCCTGTTTGTTGAAGATGATAAAAACCTTGGCTTTGTCGTGCAGGATAACCTGTCTTTGAAGGGCTATGATGTGGTGAGGTGTTTTGATGGGGAAGAAGGCCTGCAAACCTATAAGCTGGGACAGTTTGACCTTTGTATACTGGATGTAATGCTGCCAAAAAAAGATGGCTTTACCCTGGCAAGACAGATACGGTCAACAGATACTGATATTCCCATACTTTTTCTCACCGCCAAGTCCATGCAGGACGATAAGCTTGAAGGCTTCAGGACGGGTGCCGATGACTATATCGTGAAACCATTTAGCATGGAGGAGCTGGTTTGCCGCATAGAAGTTTTTCTCAGAAGAAGCCACTCAACTCAAGAGAGCACTCATGAGCCTATTCATTCTTTTAAGATGGGCCAGTATACTTTTGACTATAACAACCTGACGCTAACCGGCAACAACTCAACTAAAGTGCTGACCCAAAAGGAAGCCGATGTGCTACGTTGCTTCTGCAATAATTTAGGGATTGTTATCAGAAGAGAGGATATACTCAAAGAAGTGTGGGGAGATGACGATTATTTTTTAGGGCGTAGCATGGATGTCTTTATATCAAAACTCAGGAAGTACCTTTCCGGCGACCCTTCCATTGAAATCGTAAATTATCATGGCATCGGCTTCAAGCTGAATTTAAAAGCCTGAGGGCGCATATTTCCAATTCTTTTTTTTGAATGATCGTTATAACCAGTTAACTTGATGAGGTTGGCTTGACAGCACTTTTTCATTAACCCATAACATAATAAACCTAACCAAATAACCATGATTAGAAAATTACTTTTATCATTACTGTTACTATTTACAGGTGTGGCTTTCTCCCACGGTCAGGGAGTAACTACAGCTGCCATAAGAGGAGAAATAACTGATGCTGCAGGTCAGGGATTGCCTGGAGCCACAGTTATAGCCTTGCATGAGCCTACAGGCACGCAATACGGGACGTCCACCAGGGCCGATGGTAAGTATAACTTGGCTAACCTTCGTGTAGGAGGCCCATATACAATCAAAGTCACATATATAGGATATTCTGGCCAGGAGCTTACGGATGTACAACTTCTTCTGGGACAGGTTCTGGAGCTTGATTTTAACCTTGATGAGGACATCCAGACCCTGGGAGAGGTCGTAATAACTGGCGATAACGAAACCTTTAATAGTGACCGTACCGGAGCATCTGAATCATTCAGTAATGAGGAGATCCGGAAATTACCAACCATTACACGCTCTGCCAGTGATATATATAGGTTGACACCTTCATCTGATGGCAATTCGTTTGGCGGTAGAAATGACCAATATAATAACTTCTCTTTGGACGGATCGATTTTCAACAATCCTTTTGGCCTTGATGCGGCTACACCGGGCGGACAAACAGATGCTCAGCCAATTTCTTTGGATGCAATAGACCAGATCCAGGTTGCCGTGGCTCCGTACGATGTTACCCAATCAGGGTTTACCGGTGCTTCGATCAATGCAGTTACTAAAAGTGGTACTAACAAGGTTTCAGGAACAGTCTTCGGTTTTTACAGATCAGATGGTTTAACGGGTAAGAAAGTTGAAGGAGAAGAAATTTTTGTGCCCGATCTCACACAGATTCAAACAGGCTTCAGTATTGGAGGCCCTATCATTAAAGATAAGCTTTTCTTCTTTGCCAATATGGAGATTGAAAGAAGGGAAGACCTTGGGTCAAGCTTTGTGGCCAAAAATGGCCCCCAGGATGGTGCCAATGAGTCAAGGGTAGAGGAGTCAGATCTTATGGCTGTCCAAAATGCTCTAAGAAGCATAGGCTACGATCCGGGGCCTTATCAGGGATACAAACATGATACAGATAATGAAAAGGGGATTATTAAACTTGACTGGAACATTAATAATAAACACACGCTTACAGCGACTTACAATTTTTTAGATGCAACCAAGCAGAAACCGGCCCACCCGTCAGCCATAGGCCGGAGAGGACCCGACGCTACAACTTTACAATTTAGAAACTCCGGTTATGCCATCAATAACAAAATACACTCCGGATTACTGGAATTTAAATCGCGATTTTCGAATAAAACAGCTAATAAATTTCAGATTGGTTTCACCCAATTCGAAGATAGTCGAGATCCTTTTAGCAGCCCGTTTCCGGTGCTTAATATCAATAAGGACGGAATTCGTTACATAGTAGCAGGGCATGAGCCTTTTTCCATCAATAACAGACTCGACCAAAAAGTGCTGCAAATCACTGACAATTTTGATATTTATTTTGGGTCTCATTCAGTAACTATTGGAGGATCCTTCGAAAAATTCTCGTTTGACAACTCGTTTAATCTTGGAATATATGAGCCTTTCAATTATCCTTATCCCGGAGGGACGTTTGGTCCAGGCTTTAACAGTGTGCAGGATTTTCTCGACTATGTAGCGGCAGATTCATTGGGATTTGCCAGGAATCATGCTGTTAACACTTTCAATACAAACAATGCAAATGACAGCTGGGCTTTGGCTGAGACGAATGTCGGACAATTTGCTTTATACGTTCAAGACAGGTGGGATCTGTCAGAAAACTTTACACTTACCTATGGTTTGAGAATGGATCTGCCACTGTATTTTGATACTGCTGATAAAATACAGGAAAATATTGACAGAAAAGGAGGTACAATAAGCGAGGGAGGTTCATATGCACCGGATGTGATCTACTATGATGAAGATGGACAACCCGTCCAATTTGATCATACCAATCTGCCGGACCAGACTCCTTTAATTTCGCCACGTGTTGGATTTAACTGGGATGTAAAAGGAGACAGGAGCTTGCAGGTCAGAGGAGGCACGGGGCTTTTCACAGGACGATTTCCCTTTGTGTGGGTAGGAAACCAAGTGGCAAATCCGGATTTCTTCTTCTATACGATGACAGAAGAAGACTTCAAGTTCCCTCAGGTATGGAGAACCAGTATAGGTGCAGATAAAAAATTCAGTGGAGGCTGGATAGTAAGTGCAGATCTCTCCTACACGAAAGACATCAATGCCATGATGGTAAGAAACTATGGGTTGCAATTACCTTCAGGCACATTAAATGGTGTTGACAACCGGGTAATTTATGAGGCAGGAGATAGAGCTCAGGGCCCGTTTGGCGGTGCTACTAATGCGTATGTTTTTACCAATACTGATGAAGGAAGAAGTTTCAATGGAACCCTGGAGGTAAAAAGAAACTGGTCAAACGGCTTATATACCAGCCTGGCTTATAACTATCTGGATGCCAAAGACGCAAGTTCTATCGAAGCAGAAATCTCAGGTGATGCCTATGACAGAAATCCAGGCATCGGACATGTTAACAGGGCCAGGCTGACACCATCGCTCTATGGCAATAAGCATCGTGTGGTCGGCAATATGAATAAAACATTTAAATATGCCAATAATTGGTCAACAACGATCTCCCTTTTCTTCGAGTATGCTAAAGGAGGAAGATTTAGCTATACCTATTCGGGTGATATTAACAACGATGGATCGGGTTTGAATGACCTGATTTATATTCCTACGGATAATGAAATTGACAACATGGCGTTCACGGGTACCGCTGCGGAGCAGACGGCTCAAAGGGCAGCCCTTAAAGCATATATTAGTCAGGATGATTACTTAAGTGATAACCGGGGATCTTATGCTGAAAAATACGATGCCCTCAGCCCTTGGTACTCGAGATGGGATTTCAGGTTCCTGCAGAATTATAAGTTTGCCAATAACAATTCAATAGAATTTAGCATTGATATCCTGAATATTGGAAATTTCATCAATTCTGACTGGGGAGTTCGCCAATTTCCAACCAATACCCAACCTATAGGAGTAAGTGTAACTAATGGCGACCCTGTTTATTCTTTTGACACAGACCTAACAGAAACCTTTACGCCTGAAACTGGTTTGCTGTCAAGGTGGCAGATGCAATTTGGGCTTAGATATAGCTTCTAAGTAAAACCCATTAAATAAAGGAGAGATCTATACCAGCCTGGCTGTGTATAGATCTCTTTTTTTATTTATAGCATTTAATGGAAAGTAAATTTACTAAAATAATTAGTAATAACTAATAAATTTGGTAAATTTGATTTATGGATCAGGAATATCACAAAGGCAGAGGAGCACAAATAAGAACATCAAATCCTTTTCTAAAGCAGGAATATGTTTCGGAGCATATTGAAGGGATTGATGAAGAGATGCTGGGAGAGAAAATTCCGACTCAAATTTTTTATGAAAACCCCAAAAAGGTAGTTAACAAAGTTGATAGTCCGGATGTGAGGATGTATTATTCTCTAAATCCTTATCAGGGATGTGAACATGGATGCATTTATTGTTACGCCCGTAAGACCCACGAATATTGGGGCTATAATGCAGGTCTGGATTTTGAGACCAAAATAATTGTTAAAAAGAATGCACCTGAGCTACTTGAAAAACACCTTTTGCAAAGGTCATGGAAGCCCCAGCCCATCATGCTTTCCGGCAACACCGATTGCTATCAACCCATTGAAAGAAAACTGGGGATTACACGGGGCCTTCTGGAGGTATTCCTCAAATATCGGCACCCTGTGGGTATCATTACCAAAAATGTAACCGTACTTCGTGATCTTGACATATTGGAACCTCTGGCCAGGGAGAGACTCGTTCATGTAGTACTCTCCATTACTTCACTGGATGAAAAACTGAGGTCAGTACTTGAGCCACGTACTGCCAGCGCTTACAAAAAGCTTAAGGCTATAGAGGAATTGTCAAAAGCAGGCGTACCTGTTACCATCATGAATGCCCCGATCATCCCGGGGCTCAACCATCATGAAATACCTAAAGTCATTAAGGCAGCCGCAGAACATGGCGCTCTTGGAGCTGGCTATACCATAGTGAGGCTTAACGGATATATCGGAGAGGTCTTTGAAGACTGGCTGCGTAAAAATTTCCCTGACAGGTTTGATAAAGTATGGAACCAGATATGTGAAGTTCACGGAGGCCATGTGAATGACAGCCAGTTTGGAAGAAGAATGAAAGGAGAAGGTAATATTGCCGGCATGATTGCTCAGTTATTTAGCGCAGCCAGAGCGAGATATATGTCAGGAAGGGAAATTCCTCCTTTTGACCTTACAAAATTTAGAAAAGGAGGCAATTATAGCTTATTTTAATAATTCGAATACGAACAGGTTAATCGTGTCATTTGTCTTCCAGACGATATTCCCCATGAAACAAAAAACTTTAAGTCCAGTTAGATTATTAAAAAGATATACGAAATGAATTATCTGATGAAAATCCCATTAATTGTGTTTGCCCTTGCTGCTTTTGTGAGTTGTGCGTCAGGTGGTGATGTGAACCATGAAGAAACAACCATTGACCCTGCTCTGGCAGCAAAACTCGATACGGCTATTTTTGCCAGCGGTTGCTTTTGGTGTACCGAAGCGGTTTTTGAAAGAGTAAAAGGCGTTGAAGATGTGGTGTCTGGTTATAGTGGAGGTACAACATCCAACCCTACTTACGAAGAAGTTGGTGCTGGCCGTACTGACTATGCCGAGTCTGTCAGAGTACTATTCGACCCTGAAGTAGTTACTTATGAGGAGTTGGTAGAAATGTTTTTTGCATCGCATGACCCTACCCAGTTAAACAGGCAAGGCCCGGATATTGGTAAGCAATATCGATCTGCTATATTTTACAGAACAGCAGAACAGCAGAAAACAGCTAAAAAAGTAATTGGAAAACTGGAAGGTTCGGGTAAATATGACAAGCCCATAGTTACTGAGATTACCAGGTTTAGCTCATTTTATGAAGCAGAAGACTACCATCAAAATTACTACGAGCTGCACCCTAACCAGCCCTACGTAGCCTCAGTTTCCCGTCCGAAAGTTGAGAAGTTCATGAAAGAATATAAGCATAAGCTAAAAGACCAGTACAAGGATTAAATCCTGATTGTGAGGTTGGATATTTCACCTAACCTCACAATTCTTAAGTATCAATACTCAAATCTCAAGACTACCTACTAAATATCTATTTCCACCTGATTTCTCAATATATCGTCCATCGTCTCTCTTTCCCTGATCAGATGGGCTTTACCCTCATAAATTAATACCTCTGCCGGACGATATCTCGAATTGTAGTTGGAAGCCATACTAAAACCATAAGCCCCTGCATTTTTGATCGCCAGAATATCACCCTCACGCACTTCGTTGAGCTTCCGGTCCCAGCCAAAAGTATCCGTCTCACAGATATAGCCCACAATAGTATACACCCTTTGCGTTCCTTTTGGGTTAGAAATGTTTATGATCTCATGGTAAGCATCATACATCATAGGGCGCAGCAGATGGTTCATGCCTGAATCCACACCCACAAAAACGGTGGCCGGTGTAGTTTTAATTACATTGGCTTTAACGAGAAAATAACCTGATTCACTGACAAGGTATTTGCCTGGCTCAAACCACATTTCCAGTTTTCTGCCATAGCTTTCGCAAAACTTGTCAAACGACTTGCTAAGCTTTACACCCAGATCATAAACATTGGTAGTAATATCATTTTCTTTGTAGCCGACTTTAAAGCCGCTGCCAAAATCAATAAATTCCAGGTTAGGAAAGTCACGGGCCACACCGTAAAGTATATCAGCAATTTTCAGGAATACCTCAGCATCCAGAATATCAGAACCAGTATGCATGTGCAGGCCGATCACATCAATATTGTTCGTCTTGATTACTCTCAGCAAATGAGGTAGCTGATATATAGAGATACCAAACTTGGAATCCACATGTCCGGTGGATATTTTAGAATTACCACCCGCCATAATGTGTGGGTTCAGCCGTATGCAACAGGGGACACTGTTGTGATATTTATGTCCAAACTGCTCCAGAATCGAAATATTATCAATATTGATGGTCAGACCCATTTCCACCCCCTGCTGGATCTCTTCAAACGACACGCAATTTGGAGTGAAAAGAATATCGCCAGGCTCAAAGCCGGCTTTAACTGCAAGCTTAGCCTCCTGCACCGAAACCACATCAACACCAGCGCCGTGCTTTTTCATTAACTTGAGTATAGAAATATTAGTCAACGCTTTAGCTGCGTATTTTATCCTGATCTTTTGATTGCTAAATGCATTCTTAAGCGTAGTTAGCTGATCAATAATCTTGTTGGCATCATAAACGTATACAGGCGAATCAAACTCCTTAACTACTTTGTTAAGATCGACACCTTGTATCAGATAAGCGTTGTTTTTTATTTCCATAAGTCAAAAATATTCGCCAAAGATATAAAAACCAATCAACCAGCGTATATCATTTGTTTTTAATAAAAGAAGATTAAACTTATCAGCGAGCAAAAGTGGCTGTAAACGACCCATAGAGCTTGAATATTCCAGAAAATAATGGGCCCGCTATAACAACATCTTCTTTAGGCTGTTAGAAAGATTAAAATAATTATCGAATGAGAAAGATTGCTCTTATGGTTGTCCTGTTGGCTGGTCAATTATTGATTTCTTGCTCTGGTGATGACGATGACCCGGGATCTGACAGCCGCATCGATATCCTTCCGCCTTCTACCATGCTAATGGAGTTTGAAACCTTTGCTGTTAACAACGGTCGTCAGGAATCTTTTGGAAATGCCATAAGAGCAGGTGGGCATATTTCATCATGGAAGAAGTTTATGGATAATGATATGAATATGCCAATTACAGCATACCTAATATCTACAAATAAAGAAGCTACCTACTCAGGCGAGGGCTGGGCGTGGAATTCAGAATTTAAGCTCGAAGGCGAACAATATACCTCTAAACTATTAGCCACCGAAGGTGAGAATGGCGTAGTTTGGGAGATGCTCATCTCCAAACCGGGCAGTTTTGAAAATTTTACTGCTATTCAGGGATTGTCAGCGCCTGACAGAAAATCAGGAACCTGGAGCCTGTACAAACACCCCGTGGACAGCATTGAGGCTGTAAAAATACAGTGGGAAGAAAATGCCGAGAGCATAATCAACCACATGAAGTACATGGCCCATAGAGACGGCTCCTACATTGAATACGTCATAACTGATGAAAGCATTTATGACGGACTCTACAATTTGCTTAACAACGGTAACACCGCCTCGGTGGGATGGAACAGAAACAAAAAATATGGCTGGATAACCGAACAGGAATATTATCAGGATGACCAGCGCCACTGCTGGAATATTAGTTTTGAAGATGATGAATGTGAGTAAATAACAACGGGAACCGTACTGGTAGTAGGGCATATTTATTGCGAATTTGATAAAGCAGCCATTTAGCCGGAAGCTCATCTGCACCTGGACTTGTTGTTTGACTTGAGGCATCCAAAGGCGAAGATCGAAATTGCGGCCATACAAAAGGCAAAGGAGATGCCGTTCACAAGCAGGAGCTTTCACCAAGGTGAGCAGATGTTATTCGGAATTATCTGATTGACAAGGGAATACATAAGCGAAGACTGGCTGCCATGGGATGCGGAGAAGAAGGATCCATTGCTCCTAACGAAAATCCGGATGGAAGTGATAACCCCGAAGGGCTCCGGAAGAACAGAAGTAATTATACTGTAAAAGTCCCTTTGAAGCAGGTTTTGAGGAGGCTTTTCTCTTGTAATTCTCGTTAAGTTTTACTACTTTACCAGTTCCCCCAAGAATCAATCACCATAGTGCTATCGGGAAGAAAAATCAGTAGGGGAAAATTTTACAATTTGTTGTTAATTCATTTGCACTTCCACATCATGGAATGTGTATTTTTGTGCGCTTAACCTTTTTAACTATAAACCAACTGCATATGATCCAGATAATACCTTCCATAGCGATTAATGAAGGCAAAGTAATCAGATTACAACAGGGAGATTTTTCAAAGGAGAAGGTATATGACCAAAGTCCAATTGATTTGGCCAAGACCTTTGAGGATCATGGTATAGAAGTGGTTCACCTTGTAGACCTTGACGGAGCACGAAGAGGCCAGCCGGTTAACTATCATATACTGGAAGCAATAGCGGGATATACCGGGTTGAAAATTGATTTTACCGGAGGTATCCATACGGACGGAGATATAAGCAAGGCCTATGAATACGGGGCCAGTTATATTACGGCTGCCAGTGTGGCGGTAAGCAGGAAAGAGCTATTCTCCTCATGGATCATCTCATATGGAAGGGAAAAGATCACATTGGGAGCAGATGCCATCAACGGCAAGATAGCTATCAGAGGGTGGCAAAAAAGCACGGACCTCGATATAATGGACCATATTGAATACTTCTACTCCAGAGGTCTGAAATATGTAAAAACAACTGATATCAGCAAAGATGGTGTCATGCAAGGTCCGGCGTTTGAACTATACCAAAATATAATTGATCAGTTTCCCGATATTTGTGTGTTGGCCAGCGGAGGAGTCAGAAGCGTTGATGATATCAAGCGGCTTAATGATATGGGTGTATTTGCAGTAATTTTTGGTAAAGCATTTTATGAAGGACGTATAAAACTTAAAGAACTCGAGCAATTTTTGGTAAAGGCATAAATGAAACTATTCAATGGATAGTTGTAATGCTCGCATCTAATAAAAAAACTAAGGCCGCCCAAAATGCTTTGAGCGGCCTCTTTAATTACTGATTGATTCAACCTAAACCAAAAGGAGATAGCAATCAGTGTTATTGTACTATTTTATTGTATCTCGATATTCCATAGAAGATCAATGTCTGATTCTCCGTCATCAGATGAAGATGTAGCGGTCTTGATATCAGGTTGGTGCTTTAACATTATGCGGAAAGTCCCTGAAGTAGCTTCAGCAGTTTCCCAAACAGTTTCCAATCCGATAGGCAACCCCTCTGTATCAGTGTCCTGGTAATTTACCGGATTATCCTGATTTCCGGCACCAATGTTTCCTAAACCTGTCGGGCTTGAGAACAATGCTCCGGTCCAGCCAAAGAAGATCTGGTGCTCATGTCCTTCTTCTTCTACTTCTTCAGTGATATCTTCATTACTGGTCCCTACGGTATTTTTGAAGGTTATGGACATAGAATATATGGTATTAGCGGGCAACACAATGTCGTCTTGCTCTGGTGCTGCTGTTCCTTCGCCGTCAGGATCGTTGTAAGTAAATGATAGAGGAGAGCCTCCCGCTGCGGGGGTAAAGGTCAGTGTGACTTCATTAATTACTTCTTCTTCATTTTCAGCTTCCGGGGCGTCATCATCACTACAGCTTGACATAAAGCCTATAGTTACGAGCAATAGCAGCGCGAGATAGTTTGATTTTAAAATTGTCATATCAGTGTTTTAAATGAAATTAAACATTTACATATCGTTAACTGATACAAATATATTTAAATGCAACAATGATGCAAATAGAAATTGTTTTATTTTGCATTTTTAAAATTTATAACGTGCAGAAATCACCATATTAAAGCCGGTTTCATCGGCAAAATACCTTAACCGGTTGGTGTAGTCCCTGTACGAGGCGTTGAGGAGATTCTTAAACTGAACACCAAAGACAAATTGATTGAGGGTGCCTTGCAGGTTAAGGTTCATAAGCAGGTAGCCGTTCGGTGCAGGCAGGAAGTCGAAGCTGGATTTATCTTCTGAAAAGAGGTCTTCACCATTAAGATTGGCTTCATTAATTTCGGCTACCGTTATAACACGTGGTGCCAGGTATTGCCTGAAAGTGTAGTTCGTCTCCAAGGCAGCGCTAAACTGATCTAACCCAAAGACTGGTTTCATAAATGATAGTTTATAACCAATCTTATTAGCAGGAATACCTACAAACACATCATCATTGCTGATATCACGTGCCTGGAGGTATGTACCTTGTACACGAGACTCCCATAGGGAGGAATGTTGCAGGATATAGCTGGCATCTAACCCGAAGAAGATCGCATCGGTTTGGTCAAATACATAATAAGGAAACGGCCCTCGTACAGTTGCGGCTATTCCGGCCGGTTTAGAGTAGAGATACCCTTTGAGGTAATTAACATGTGCCGTTATCTCAAGGCTTCGACCTTTTAGGGTGTGGTTAAATGTATTTACCCATTTAAATCCCAACTCATTATCCACAGGTTTCTTATCTTGATCCAATACATCGGATATACTCTGCGGTGTTCCAAACTCGTTCGTAGTATGACGCCAAAGCCCAAAGTCAATAGTAAATTCATGCTTGCCATAGCTGTATAATTCGGCAATATTTGGTGGCCTCCAGGCAGTACCAAAATTGCTTCGGAAGCTGGTGTTTTTGCCTAGTACGGTATTTATACCAACCAGTCCGGTTACACTTTGATAGTTAAGATCTTGCCTGTAAACATTATTGTCAGCATCACGGCCTGCTACGGAGTTCGACTGATAGTCATACCGCACGCCTACTTCAAACTCCAAGTTGCCAACAGGTCGCGATTCTGTGATATAGAGGCCAAACCTGTTATTATTGTAGTTAGGAACAAAAGGGATGGTATTTGTGCCGGGGATATTATTATTGTCCTGATACAGCCATTGAACTCCTATGGTGCCACTCCAGTCTGAAATGGGTGCATGCTTCCAGTCCAGGTCCAGTGTATGTGTGAAAAGCTCCAGGTCTATGGCAGGCCGATCATTATTGTTTCCCCGCCTTACATCATACTCCTGCCGGGTATTGGCCTGGAAGCCATATTGAAAGTCTAATTGATGATCATTAAAATTGTAATGCCCCTTTAGCCTGATCTGGTCATGACTTACTTCCTGCCGCGGGTTATTGATGTCGTAGCTGAAATCTCTCGTAAAATACGGCTCATCAGCTTTTAGTGCGATATCTAGATCTTCCAGATTGCCCACAACAGACCCCCTCAGTATGCCCAGCGTTTGCTGTACATGGCTATATAGCAAATTAAGGTCGAGCTGTTTGTGATGAAACCTGGCACCAAACATGTAGCTCAATTCACGGGCACCGGTATTGGTTAGCATATAATCGGGAGTCCTCAGATCGCCCTGATATAGTCCGGAAACCTGGCCCATCCAGGCAAAGTTTCTATAGCCCTGCTGTAGCAGCAGATCTGCATTGACAGACCTGCCATTGCTTGCGGCCGTTACGCCCGCTGTTCCGTGTAAGTGCCCTGTTGATAATTCCATTTTGGGTGGATTAATGATGATCACTCCTCCCATGGCATCCGGCCCGTATTTTACCGCAGCGGCTCCTTTAACCAGGGCAATATTGTCCGCCATGGCAGCATCTATTTCAGGTGCGTGTTCCTGACCCCAACCTTGTCCTTCGTGCCTTACACCGTTGTTAATGATCAGTACCCTGTTGCCGTGTAAGCCATGGATGATAGGTTTTACTACATTCTGCCCTGTTTTTAGTGTAGAAACACCGGTAATATTGCTCAATACGTCACCCAGCGATTCTGTTTTAATGCTCTCCAGCTCTTTACCAGATAGATTTGACTCTGTCAGTGATTCAAGTCCGGTTTCTATAGTGCTACCCTCGATCACTATACTCTCAAGTATCATATCATTGGTAGCAAGTTTAACGATGAGGTCAGGATGGTAGATGTCATGGTGGTGTACAAAACTCTTGTATCCCAAGTGAGAAATGGAGATATCATATTCTTTTTCGCAAAGCTCTTTGATCTGAAATTCTCCGGCTTCATTGGTCATAACGCCTTTTTCAGAGTTTTTGATTTGTACGGTAGCATAAGGGATAGGCTCCTGTGTGGAGGCATCTACCACCAGGCCTGAAATAGTACAACTGCAGTCAGTGTTGCAATCCCTTTTTCCCTGAGTAAAGGCGGGGCATGTTGAGAATAAAAGGACTTCAAAAATCAAAAATGTAAATACACGAATAGTCATAATGCAACAAAGTTGCAAATACGATCTTAAAAATCTCAGAAAACAGGAAGAATTTATTCGTCTATTACCTCAGAAAATTTGAATCTCTGAATGATGTAGTGTAGAAAATTAAAAGAAAGTACGGAGTCCGGATCTTCCTCTTCGTTATTGCCGGTGGTCGGGGAGGTTGTTGTTTGTCGAACTTGCACCTGAACGTTGGCAGCGGCAGCAGGTTTTTGTTTGTTACTCTCTTCAGGTTTCTCCTGAGTATCGCTTTTATTCTTATCTCTGCTGTAGGTACTCTTCAGGCCAGGCTGTGTATAAGAGTTTTCAGTGCCCGGAGAGCTTGGTGCTTCAGGCTTCTCCTGAATATTATCTCCACCTCCCTCATGGAACATAAAGCTTCCCTCCTGTGCTGCCAATGGATTTACGATGCACGCACTAACTAGTAAGAGGATGGATGCGATGTATTTGACTGACCTATCTCTCATGATTTTTCAAGGTGTACTAATATACGTATTAATTTTCAAAAGGTTACAATCCTTCTTGGTACGACTCGTTGAAATATTATATTTGTACAATTATGGATCAGATTAACTGGAACGATTTTGATAAAGTTCAACTCCGTGTTGGGAGGATTGTTAAGGTAGAAGATTTTCCAGAAGCCAGAAAGCCAGCCTATAAGGTTTGGGTAGATTTTGGCGAAGATATTGGTATAAAAAAATCTAGCGCTCAAATTACTCATCACTATACCAAAGAAATGCTTCACAACAAGCAGGTAGTTTGTGTCGTTAATTTTCCAGAAAAGCAGATAGGACCTTTTCTATCTCAAATTCTGATTACAGGTTTTGCGGATGAAAACGGTCATATTCTTTTGGCTGTTCCGGATCATGAGGTTCCGAATGGCGCCAAACTTCACTAGGATGAGTAAACTACAAATCAGAAGTTTGAGGCCGGTCGATTTGACCGATATGTACATTACTTTTCTGGACTCGTTTTCTGATTATAAAGTGCCGTTCAGGTTGACCAAAGAGCAGTTTGTTAGAAAATTTGTTGAGAAGCTCAAAATAGATTTTGCCCTTTCCGCTGGTGCCTGTGAAGATAATTCATTAGTCGGCTTTGTATTTACCGCTGTTAATTACTATGAAGGAAAACTTACGGCATATAACGGAGGAACTGGTGTACGTCCGGCCAACAGAGGTAAAAAGCTTACCGTCAGGATGTATGACTTTTTGATTCCACTTTTTCAGGAAAGAAAGATAAAACAGTGTGTTTTGGAAGTTCTGACAGAGAATGACCGCGCTATAAAAGCATACAGAAGTATCGGCTTTCGGGAAACCAAATATTTCCGGTGCTTCAAGTTTGACTCAAAAAACTTAAAAGTAAAACCTCCAAAAGTAAACCTGGAAATATTCGGCGTGAAGCACCCAAGTTGGGATGTTTACGAACGCTTCGCCAATCAGGCCCCTTCTTTTCTGGATTCATCGCTAATGATCAATGATAACTTAGCCAGTGAGACTATTGTGGAGGCTTACTCTGAGGGTAAATGTGTAGGCTATGCTATTTACCAGCCTGCTTTTGGCAGAATAAGCCAAATTGGCGTTGCAACGGAAGTAAGAGGTAAGGGTGTTGGCTCCAGCCTGGTGAAGTACATTCAGAAAACCAGCAAGCAGAAAATCCTGACCGTGATCAATATCCAGAGAGAAGCCACAAATACCATTAACTTCTTCCAGAGCCTTGGGTTTAAAAACCAGTTAAACCAATATGAAATGATCATGCCGCTGGAAAGCTGAGCTTTATCACTCATAATTTTGTCACAAGCTTTGATATAGTTCCAACCGCTGAATATCCAATAAACATGTATCTTAGGCACATCCGCTGACGTGTCGGATGTTTTCATTAAAAAGCTCCTTTTCTAGCCATGATTGACTTTAACAGCCTTGCCGGGATTACTGCCGGAGAAATTGTTTTATCCGAATACTCCGGGGAAATCAAGTACCTCATTACCGATAGCCGTAAATCTTTTTTTGCCAGTGGCGGGATATTTTTTGCCATTAGTGGTGAAAGGCATGACGGTCACAATTACATTAAATCACTCTATGATAAGGGCGTTCGTCAGTTTGTAGTGGAAAAGGATTTAGAAGGGTTCCATCTACCAGATAGTAACTTGTTGAAAGTCAGCAGCAGCCTAATGGCTTTGCAGGCTGTGGCGAAAGCTCATCGTGAGCAATTCAATGTAGAGGTGGTGGGTATAACCGGGAGCAATGGAAAGACCATTGTTAAGGAATGGCTTTTTCAGCTAATCGTACCTTATAAAAGAGCGGTAAAAAATCCTCATAGTTACAATTCTCAAATTGGAGTACCACTTTCGGTATGGCAGCTTAATGAACAACATGAGGTTGGGATTTTTGAGGCAGGTATTTCTGAGCCGGACGAAATGGAGAAACTGGAGGCTATTATTCAGCCTACCGTTGGAATATTTACTAACATAGGTTCGGCCCACGATGCGGGATTTAACTCCAGAAAGCAGAAAATACAGGAGAAAGCCCGGCTATTTCAGCATACAGAACGTGTGGTATATTGTAAGGATCATGAAGAGATAGATCAATACCTTGCCGGGAAAGGTTTTAGCTGGGGGCATCATGTTGACAGTGACGTGAGGATAATGGATGTTCTCCACAATGAACGAGAGACCGTTGCGAACATCAGGTTTGGCTCTGATCATGTTTTCAAAATCCCGTTTATTGATAAGGCTTCAATAGAAAACTGCCTGCATTGTATTACATACATGCTTTTCAAAGGCTATGATTCCTTATCCATCCAGGAAGGTATCAGCAAGCTTCATAAAGTGCACATGAGGCTTGAGTTTAAAAAAGCTATCCACAACAGTTATGTAATAGATGATGTTTACAACAATGATCTTGCGGGTTTGCAGATAGCGCTTGATTTCTTATCGCATCAAAAACAGCACGAGAGCAAATCAGTGATCATTTCCGATATACTTCAATCTGTAGCAGATCAGGAAAAATTGTATACTCAGGTTAACGAATTGCTAAAAACGGCCAACGTAACCAAAATTATAGGTATAGGTCCTGCATTGTCACGCTTTAAAAAGTTGTTTGACATGGAGGCTTACTTTTATGAAACAACGGCGGACTTTCTTAAGCAGCACGACTTTACTTCTTTCAGGGATGAGATTATCCTCGTTAAAGGTGCTCGAACTTTTGCCTTTGAAAGAATTGTAAGGACCCTTGAAGAAAAAATCCATGGTACACAATTGGAAATCAACCTTGATGCACTAACCAATAATCTCAATTTCTACCGGTCTCGAATGAAGCCGGAGACCAGGCTGATGGTGATGGTGAAAGCATTTGCCTATGGAAGTGGTAGCCTTGAGGTAGCCAATCTTTTACAATTCCACAGGGTGGATTATCTGGGTGTGGCCTATGCTGATGAAGGGGTTATCTTGAGAAAAAATGGAATATATCTTCCTATCATGGTAATGAACCCCAGCGAAGATAGCTTTGAAAAGCTTTATCAGTATCAACTGGAGCCTGAGGTGTACAACTTCAATATTTTCAGACAGCTTATCTCTTTCCTGGGAAACCGGTCCATGAAAGTGCACCTAAAGTTGGACACCGGCATGCACCGGCTTGGCTTTGAGGAAGGTGATATAGATCAATTGATTGGTTTATTACAAAAGTATCCGAACCTTGAAGTAAAGAGCATATTCAGTCATTTGGCTGGCTCAGATGAGGCAACGCATAACACTTTCTCAAAAGAGCAGGCGGCAAAGTTTGAAAGGCTCTCTGGCAGGATAATACAGAACCTGTACAAAAGGCCACTAAGACATTTGGTAAACTCCCCTGGCATTGTTCGTTTTCCCGAATTCCATTATGATATGGTAAGGCTTGGCATAGGCTTATATGGTCTTGAGGCAAATAAACTGGAACAACACCGTCTTCGGCCGATTAGCAGGTTGAAAACGATTATCTCTCAAATCAAACATATTAAAGAGGGAGAAACAGTAGGCTACAGCCGAAAAGGCCTGGCTAAGGAGGACATGCAAATTGCCACTATTGCTATTGGTTATGCCGATGGCTTCAGCCGGGCATTTAGCAACGGCGTCGGTGAAGTCTGGCTGCATGGCAAAAAAGCGCCGGTCATAGGAAACGTCTGCATGGACATGACCATGATCGACATCACAGGCATAGATGCGTCAGAAGGAGATGAGGTTGAAGTTTTCGGAGAACACCTGACAATCATGGAAGCAGCCTCAAAGATCAATACCATACCATACGAAATACTTACCAATGTTAGTCAGCGAGTGAAGCGGGTTTATTATGTGGAATAATGTAGCTAATCTTCATTGAGATTAGTATACGAATTATTATAATACAATTTATCCATTCATATAATAACGAATTTTAAAAAATCGGTTCTAATAACGAAAAAGGCACTTTTAGAATTTTTGAACAGCCTTTCCTGTTTTCCCGATCCATTAAATGACCAGGAAAGTGCCGGTGAAATTATTCATGGTGAATTGCAATGACCGACACTGAAAAAGAATTCTTTGACATGTTCATATTGAATATTGATGGTACGAGGAAGATGAATATATCGCATGATCTACCTGATTTGGATATGCTAGTATGTAGCAGAAAAAACTAATCACTACTTGTTAAATTGGGATTGAACGGATTCAATTATCAGGATAATTAACAGGGTCTTTAATCAACATTAAGCTAATGGCTTTTCTGTAATGTTTTAGTCTCTCAACCTGACCTTTTAATGAATAGTACATCAGCATAAATTCACGCTCATGAGCTGTTAGAAAATTGGCTTCATTCATAATTTCTGTAAGGCCCTTTTCATAGATGAGATTAGAAAACTCAATATGACGCTTTTCATAATTATCAACGAGATCTGCTGTATCTTCAATAAGAACGTCCAAACCTTTTAAAAGTTGATTATACCTTTTTCGGGATTCAGCCCAGGAAGCTCCCATATAATGTTGGTTTTAAGTATTTAAGTACAGGTATACTTTTCGATAGTATCGTTCAACTGCAGAAGTAAACATTTTGTATTTGCCTAATCATGGCAGTCTAAGATCCAATTAAAAATTATATCACCTCATATCAAATCACCGGGTCAAACATTTGATTAAACTGCTATACTTTGCACAATAATAGTCTGATTATTGGGCACAAAACAGTTTAAGGCTTCCCCAATAGTACTCTTGTAAGAACTCTATGGGCAATGCGTCAAATATGTCAAATAGGTAATAATATGACAACATCAGACATTCGGGAGCAAACTTATCTTTGTAACATGTGTCTTTATTTAGAATATATATTGCCTGATTGTTAATATATAGGTAAAAGCTTACTTCACAGCACAATGAGATTACCTGCGCCTTTCTAAAAATTATCCAGTTTTTGAGATTTTGATCTTAGAAAAATATTATAGCGAGCTTTTGAGTTAGTCCATTTCATAAAAAATGCCTGAAACAATGGTTTGATCATTTCTTAAACAAATGAAGGTTTGCTTTTTTTTGTCCTATTCTGTTCACTGATACCCATAAAACCACCGCAAAAAAGGAAATAACAATTATAAAATAAACCCAGTTGTTCAACATATTATTTTCTATCTCTATGGGTGAGGTATCGCCCATTACCACAAAGCTTCCCCAATAAAACGGTGCGCTTTTATGTATACCTGCGGATTTCAGGTAATTTAACTTCGCCTTGCGTAGTGCCCCACTTTTCGTCATGCCTTGTTTTATATATTTATAAAAATCATACATAACAGAAGGCGCAACTTCATCGGGAACACCCCAATTGCTAATTAATAAACTACTAACACCAGCATACTGAAAGGCTCTGCCGAGACTCATTAATCCTTCTCCCTTTTCGAGCTTTCCATAGCCCGTATTGCAGGCGCTAAGCACAGCCAGTTCAGAATTCAGATTCATGTTATAAATCTCGTAAATGTTGAGATGGCCGTCTTCCGTAGTATCATTATCACTCTGAGAAAATTTTAGACTGGAAAATAATGGATCTCTATCGCTTACCTCTCCATGAAGAGCAAGGTGTAATATGGAATAATGCTGACTTTCCCTCTTGAAATTGGCCTCGGAAGCTAAGCTGCCGAAGTAATACTTTCCCGGCAGTAGTTTTGAAATGCTACGTATTTCTTCTCTGGTTCCTGGCAGATCATGTTTGAAGTCCCTAAGAACTAAAAAGTCCATGGATGACGTAGCTATGGAATCACTACTATATGAAAAGGCCAGACATTTATTCTTTACTTTAACTTTGGGTAGATCTTCATCCATAAAGAGATAATTAGCTGAATTAGCATAGCTGATTACATAATCATTGATAAGATAGTCTAATTCATAAAAGGGCCTTCCGGTTCCCCTGTTTTTTACTAACAGATCAAAGTTTAAATACCATAATATCCCATCGGGAACTATTATAATATGATCATTCTTATTAAGATAAGGTTCAAGAGGCTCAAATAACTTCTGGTATAAATCGTACGCTATATCCTGATATTGCTGGTATTGTCTAGATAGTACAGACGCCCTCAAGCCTTCTACCCATCGGTCAAGTTCATCTGGTTTCTTCATCTCAATAATTTGCGAGTCACTATTTGTAATCAAAAGAACGTATACAGACTCATCTGTCAGCACATATTCTACAACTACATCATGGTTCAATCTTTCCTGTATTTCCTGTAGGGTGAGCACATCATTCTTATATTTTAAATTATAATACTTAGGAAATAAAACTTCCAACTTTTTTAGAAACTTTTCATGGGCTCTTTCTACATCGAATAATCGCTCTTCATATTCAATTCGGCTACTGTCGTTATCCAGGTTTGTATTTATTTTAGACAGGTAGTATGTGATTTTTCCTTTTAATGCCTCCTCGTAGGCTAAAACTGAATCGGGGAGATAACTATACTGCAGTGCATTTTGTAACAAGATGGACCTATACAGCAGGTTTGATTTAGCTTTTTCTGCAAACATAAAAGCCATCTTTTTATATTTGCTGTTACCAAATATATCATACAATTTTTTTGATACCCTCACTCCTCCATTATAAACTTTTACCGTAGCCTGATTATAATTTAATATATCTTTAGTGTTTTGGTAATTATTTCGAAAGTTGTCAATAATAGAATCGCAAATTTGATACTCATACGCAGCTTTAATCAAATACTTTTGTTCGTTTAAGTCATTGAATAAGTTTTCGTGAATTAGGGCCTTTTCTTGCATGAGTAAAAGCCCTAAGGAAGTATTACCTAATGAGGCCGCTGTAGGATCTTTATACTCAGTCTCAGCAGATTGATTTACGCAGACTTTTATAGCTTGCTCATAAGACTCTAAACTTTCAAAGAATTGACCTGTTTTGGCAAGGTAACTTGCTATATCACGGTAAAGACTGGCCTTCACTTCAGCATGTGCCCCCTCCACCTTGATAGCATCTTTAAAGTATTTTTCTGCCTGCACATAGTTATTCATTGCTAAATAGCACTCTGTCAATGACTTAAAGGCAGATAGCCTGGCCATGTTATTTTTCTCCTGAATAGTCCTAGTACATACTAAAGCTTTTTGGTAATAATGTTCCGCAGAATCATACTGACAAAGTTCATAGTAACATTTTCCTAGATAAATATATGTCCCTGACAGCTTAGGGTGAATGTTTTCGTAAATTCTGACCAGTATTCTTTCTGCCTGCTTTGCATATAATAAGGCTTCTTTATAATTACCTGAAAAGAATTCAATCCTAAATAAAACATGAATAGTTGCAGCCATGTTTGAATGATCATTCCCATACACCATACGGCACAGGTCTCGAGCCTTTTTAGCATAATTTCGTGCTGCATCAAGAGATCTAATATAGATCAGGGATTCTGCCATAGTTTTATATCCTATATATTCGGATAATTCATCCCCTTCTTTTGTGGCTAGATCAAAGCATTTCTTAGCATATTTTAAATTAAGAGAAGCATTACCTATTGAATGCTGCATCCGAGCCATGTTTAGGTAGGCAACTACATTATTTTTATCTAAGCCAATACTTTTATTGATTTGAATAACTTTTTGGTAACAGTATTCAGCAGAATCAAATTGCTCAATGTTCTTATAAATCAGTCCGAGGTTGGTATAAATAGATGAAAACACTTTTTGATCATCCATTTTATATTTTTGCCCAATTCTTAATGCTTTATATAAATGTTTTAATGCTTTTGAAGGTTGCCATTCTATATTAAAAGCAATCATCCCCTGGTAGAAACTACATTTAAATAGCCCCTTTTTATCGTTGAGCTTATTTGAGAGTTCCTGCATTTTATCCAGGCATTGGTACATATCAGCATTTCTGTTAGTGGAGAAATTCTTTATTACCAGTTGATCTAAAATCTTAAGCTTTACTGTATCATGTGCATTTGGAAACTCCCGATTAAGACTGTCTATTTCTTTTATATATCCCTTTTGTCCATAAAGAGAACAGGTGCATTGCGCAATACAGAGGATGAAGAGAATTGCTTTCATTTAAGAATAGAATTATTCTTGGGGAACACAAATTTGATACTGAAAAACTACTTTTCATAGTAGTTTATGTAAAAAGGTGGAAAATATAGTTGCATAAAACCGTTTCAGAGTATGGTGAAAAATTGACTGCTAATTAGCCATTTATGAAAGATGATAGTTTGGTCATATTTAACCAATGTAGGCATCTCTGTAAAAGCGGGTCTATTCTTCTTTCAACACATCAACCGGATTGGCCAGTGCGGCTTTTACTGACTGGAACACTACCGAAGCCAATGCGATTACCAAAGCAACCAGAAGAGTCAAAACAAATATTCCTATACCTAAGGGCGCTTTGTAAGCAAACTGATCCAGCCACTTTTCTGAAAAGTACCAGGCTACAGGCCAGGCAACAAGGTTGGCCATTAATATAAGCAGCAGGTAATCCTTAACCAGCAGCCCGATTATGCTCTTAATTGTAGCTCCCAACGCCTTTCTGATACCAATCTCTTTCAGCCGTTGGTTAGCAGTAAACGTGGCCAGGCCGAAGATGCCAAGACAGGAAATAAAGATTACAATCCCGGAAAACGTGGCAAACAGCTTTCCTTGCAACTGCTCCGTCTTGTAAAGTCTGCTGAAATTCTCGTCCTGAAATGTATATTCCAACGGGTAGGTAGAAGAGTGGTCATTCCAGACGTTTTCAATATGCGCTATTGCATCATTGATATCACCCTCCAGCTTAACCGCTACCATTCTGCCGTTGTCGACATTACTGATCATGAGAGGTTCAATTTTTGCCTTAAGTGATGAGAAATTATAATCTTTAACCACTCCGATGATTGTCTTAGGAACGGAATCAAAAGAGATGGAAATCTCTCTTCCCAAGACCGCCTCGTTGGTCAGGCCTATTTCCCTGACTGCGCGTTCGTTAAGCACTACAGTCTGATCATGATCTGCCGCATGGTCTTTAATAAAACTTCGCCCTGCCACTATTTCCAGTCCAAAGCTTTCGAAATAACCGGCATCGGCAAATAGTGTACGGAAACGAGGTTGGGTTTCGATGCCTTTTATAGTGGCAGTCATGGTATCGTGAAAGCCACCCGGAATACCTGTTCCGCTACCGATAGCCACTACTGAGGGATGCTCTTGCAATCTATTTTTCAAAGCTTCACTCTTTTCGCGTATTTCAGCATGGTTTAGTGGAAATGTCAATACCTGCTCTCTATCAAAACCAAGGTCTTTTTCCTCAATAAACTTCATCTGCTTGCCAACCAGAAGGGTCAGGATAATAAGAAATACGGATGTGGAAAACTGAAGGACCACCAGCACTTTCCTAAAGCTTATTCCTTTGCCTCCGCCCCTTAATTTTCCCTTCAATACCTCAACCGGCTTATACCCGGAAAGGACAAAGGCCGGGTAGATTCCTGATAGCAGGCCTGTAATAACAATGATCAGCCCCAGACCGGGGATGAGTACCGGCAGTTTGTGGGCCAGGGAAAGTTCGAGACCGAATGCCTGATTAAAAAAAGGAAGAAACAGCTCCAGGGCCATAAAGGCAATAACAACCGAAGTCCCGGATATCAGAAAAGCCTCTCCAAGAAACTGGATAATCAATTTACTTCTTGATGAGCCCAACGTTTTTCTCACACCAACCTCTCTGGCCCGTAGTGCAGACTTGGCAGTCGCCAGGTTCATAAAATTAATGCAGGCAATCAGAAATATGAATACTCCAACCGCACTGAAGGTGATAACACTGCTTTTGCTGCCATGAAGCACCTGATCGTAGCGTACATCCTGCTCGAAGTAAACTTCGGATAGTGGCTGCAAAGTCAGATCAATCCGATTGGTCGTTTTTTTAAAGTCTTCACCAAAGTACTTGGTCATAAAATCCGGCAATTGTGCTTCAAGGGTCTGCTCCATTGCAGGGTCTTTTAAAAGCACATAGGTGATCATGCTGTTGCTCCACCAATGGCTAAAAAAGGACTCATTTCTCAGGAGGGCGAGGTTAGCCACAAAGTCAAAATCAAGATGTGTCCTGGCCGGTAAATCTTTAAACACCCCTGTTACAGTCAGGTCATATTCATTACCCACCCGAAATGTTTTATTCATTGGGTTCTCATCTCCAAAATACTTTTGCGCGATTGACTTAGTGATCAATACCCCATTGGGTTTACTCATAGCTGTATTGGGGTCTCCTAAGGCCAGTGGAAAGGTGAAAACCTCTAAAAAATTGGAGTCGGCAAGTATAAATTTCGGTTCCAGAAAAGTTTTATCCTCGTACTGTACGAGGCCATCGCTATAAAACAACCGGACAGTCTGCTCCACTTCATGTGCAAAGTCTGTCTCAAGTGCATCGGCAAATGGTGCAGCCGTAACTCCAATGAAGTATTTTTCTCCATTGATATTGCCGATACGCAGTAAACGGAAGATTCTGTCAGCCTTTGAGTGAAAGTTATCATAGCTGACCTGGTCATCTACATATAGATAGATAACCATACACACGGAGATACCGAGAGTAAGTCCTGCAATATTGATCAGGCTAAAAACCTTTTGCTTCCAAAGGCTTCTAAAAGATATTTTAAAAAAGTTTTTCAACATGCTCTCTGTATTTAGATGAATTACCTCATGACCATTGGCTGGTGATTCGGAACAACTACGCTACTCCAATCCGTATGCCACCAACCAAATATTATTGATTATCAAATGATTAGCGCTTTCCATTCAAATAAATCAGGTCTTTCTGTTCCTTTTTGAAACACCTATGTTCCGCCATGAAACACCAGCCTACTCACATTTAAGCACCTCTGCCGGATTTGTGTGTATAGCACGTATGAGCTGAGTACCTATTATCGATAAGGTAACAAGCAGAGCTACTGCACCAGCTCCAAGAAATGTTGCTATGTTCAAGTCGATTTTATACGCAAAACCCTGCAGCCATTCATGAAGCAGGTAGTAGCCTAACGGAGCTGCCATTAGCCAGGCCAGTAAGATCAGAAGAAGGAAATCGCCGGTCAGGTTACGAAGTAAATGAGCCGGTGAGGCACCAAGAACCTTCCTTATGCCCAGTTCTTTCTCCCTTTGCTGGGTAGTGTATGTAACTAACCCCAGCAGGCCAAGGCATGAAACCACTATTGCGAGGCCACTAAAATAATTGCTGACTTTGCTTAAGCGTTCTTCAAATGCATACTGTGCATCTATTTCCTGATCCAGAAAATGGTACTCAAAGGGTATATCAGGATTGTATTTTTTTGCCACCTTCTGTATATCCTCAATAGCGGCAGAAGGGTCATTCCCCGCTATCTTGATCAGTACTACTCCGAAGAGCTGCATGGTCATGCTCTGGAAATCTTTTAAGACATAAAACAACTGTGGCTGGACCGGTTGATGCAGGGATTTGAAATTTACATCAGGAATAACGCCAATAATCTCTCCTTCACGGCCTCGCGTTGAAACTTCCGTGCCCACCGGCTCCTTCAATTCCATCATTTCGACGGCACTTTGGTTAACTATGAAAGCACGATCTGCATCAGTAGCATGCTCTGCAGAAAAATTCCTGCCATCGCTAAATTTGACTCCCATGGTTTCCATGAAATTATAATCCACGGCTATAGTTTCAACAGAATAATTCAAATCCGATTCTTTACCCGGCCAGGTGATGTAATTGGTGTTAATAGATACCATAGGTAATGATTCCCTGGCGGTGACATCAGCAATGTGAGGGCTTTGAAGAAGCTCCTGTCTTACCATTTCATATTTACTGGTAATATTTCCCTGAGCTGGTATGTAAATTGTGTTTTCTTTGCTAAAACCAAGCTGCTTGTTTTGAAGAAAATAGAGTTGTTTAAAAATTACCGTTGAACCGATGATCAATAGCATGGAAACAGTAAACTGAATGACTACAAGCCCCTTCCTAAACAGCCGGCTATGACCTTCTTTGACAGGGGCACCCTTAAGCACAGAGGTGGTTTTAAATGAAGAAAGCAGCAGGGCAGGGTAAATTCCCGATATGATCCCCGTTAGAAATACCATTACGGCCAGCCCACCCAGGAACCTCCAATTGCCATAGTCGATGTCAATGTTTTTTTGTACAAGCTGATTAAAGGCCGGCAGGAAAATCTCAACCAGGAGCATTGACACCAGAAAGGAGATGAATGCCATACCCAGGGACTCGGAGAAAAACTGGATGATCAAACTCTTGCGACTGGCTCCCAGTGATTTCCTTACCCCAACTTCCCGGGCTCTTTTTCCAGCCCTCGCAGTGGACAGGTTTATAAAATTAATACAGGCTATGGCAAGAATGGCCAAGGCTACTATCGAGAAAATATTTACGTACTGCCGATTACCCTGTTTTGCCACTGAAGAAGAAACCTTAGGGTCAAGGTATATATCCTCTAGTGGCTGTAAATATATTTCATGAACCTCCTCCCGGGATGCCGGGGTATTGTTAAAAAGAAGCGCCGTTAACTTTTTGTTTACGGCTTCAATATCGGCTCCCGGCTTAAGCTGTAAATAAGTATTGTGAACGAAATTAGTCCAGCTATACCCTCCCGGCCAATACCGCTGCAGGTCGTTATGGGAATAGATGAAATTAAATTGCAGGTGTGAGTTATCAGGAAAATCCGCCACCACACCCGTAACTATATTATCAGTCCTGTTATTCCAGGTCAGCACTTTGTTGATCGGGTTTTCGCTTCCAAAATATTTTCTGGCTATGGTCTCCGAAATGACCATAGAACCTGATGGCTCCAGCCAATTGGAAGCACCTCCTTTAATGGCGGGAAAATCAAACATTTGAAAAAATGCCGGGTCAACATAAGCGATTTTGTTTTCATAGAAGCTTTTATCGCCGTATGTATAGAATGACTGATCGCTGCTTGAGTGTAAACGTGCCACGAGCTCAACTTCAGGAATAGATGTTTTTATGGCCTCTGCCAATTTACCCGGAGTACTTGCACTCTTCTCCCCCGTTTTCTTCCAAACAGTATTGACCCTGTAAATATCTCCGGCATTTTTATGAAATCCGTCAAAGCTTACCTCGTGGTTAACCCAAAGCATGATCAGGATGAATACAGCCATGCCCACTGATAGGCCCAGAGAATTGATTATTGCAAAAAAATGCTGGCGGCGCGTTATACGGAGTAATATTTTGAGATAGTTGTAGATCATAGTATCGTTTTTACTCCTCCTTTAAAGCATCTACAGGGTTGCTGTAGGCCGTTTTGACCGTGAGGTAAGAAACTGTTACCAGAGCCACCAGTACCAGTATTACAGCTGAAATTGCAAAATCAAAAAAGGAAATCCCGATACGGTAGGTGAAGTTTTCGAGCCAGTTATCCATAATAGCCCAGGCTACCGGGATAGCGATGATGATAGACAAAGCGATCAGCACCGAGAAATCCCTCACCAACAGGGTAAGGATCCTGAATACTGATGCCCCCATAACTTTGCGTATCCCCACTTCTTTTATTCTTTGCGAATAACTCAATGAGGCTATACCAAAAAGGCCAAAGCAAGCTATGAGAATAGCGATTACAGAGAAGCCCCCAAAAACATTGGCTGTTTTCTTCTCACCCTCGTAAAGCAAACCCATATCATCGGCCAGTATGGAGTATTCAAACTCAAACCTGTTCTCAAATTTTTTCCATGTTTGTTCCACAGCAGCAATAGTTTCTGCAAAATCTTCTCCCTGAACCTTTATCAACATATCATTATAGGCAGGTGCCAGATAAAAAAGCAGAGGCCTGATGGGTTCATGCAGGGAGCCATAATTGAAATCTTTAACCACACCAACGACTGTGCCCTTTAAGGGCTCTCGTCTGTTATTGTCAGTGTACCAGGTTATCTCTTTGCCAACCGGGTCTGCCAGGTTGATGCTTTTGGCAGCAGTTTCATTAATAACAAATGCATTGGAATCTGTGGGAAAATCTCTGGAGAAGCCTCTGCCGGCCGCAAACTCTATACTCATCGTTTCAAAAAAGCTGTAGTCTATATAGGTTTCTGATGCGGATACCCTGCTTTGAGGGTCATCCGTCCTGGAGATAGAGTTTTGGTTAAACTGTCTTCCTGGTACATTAGAAGTTGCCGACACGGATGTAATCCCCTTTATCTTACTCAACTCTGTCCTCATAGACTCCAGCTTCTCACTCAGATCCTCGTTCTTCAAAGGGATCACGATTACCTTGTCGTTGTCAAAGCCCAGGTCTTTGTTATGAATAAACTGTAGCTGATTATAGATGATCAGGCTACCGCTGAGTAAGGCCATGGAAATAATGAACTGAAACACAATGAGCATCTTTCTGAATCCGGCTCCTTTGGGTTTGAGCCTTCCAACACCTTTCAAGCTTACCACCGGGTTCATGGAAGAAAGAAAGAGTGAAGGGTACAATGCAGCTACAAGACCTGTTATAATCGTACCTCCAACCAAAATGAGTATTAACTCCGGGTTTTGGAGGTAGTTTATCCTTAATGATTTATGGGTAATAACATTAAAGAATGGCAGGCATACTTCTGCTAAAAGGCCGGTAACGAGCATGGCGAAGATAGCAGTGAGCAGCGACTCGCCTAAAAACTGCAGGCTTACCTGGGATTTATAAGCACCTAAAGATTTTCTGATCCCAATCTCCCGTGCCCTTTCGGTAGAACGAGCTGTAGTCAGGTTCATGAAGTTTATGCAGGCAATGACCAGGATCAGCAGGGCTGCCGCCGACATGATATAGACATACTCTTTGTTACCATTTGCTTCCAGTTCCCAGCGGATCCGGGAACCAAGATGGATATCTGTCAGCCTTTGGAGTTTAAAATGCATGCCGTTCTGCATGGCCATTTGCATTTCCTCTTCGGGTACGTCCACATATTTCATGGCCCACTGCATCAATTGGCTTTCCAGCTTATCAGGATCACTTCCCGGTTTCAGCCGGATATAATTGTAGTGCCCAAAATCGGCCCAGGTGTAGTAAGGACTATCCCGCCCCTCTAATGCTTTCATAGTTACATATGATATTAAAGCATCAAAATGAAAATGCGAGTTTTGAGGCACATCTTTAAAAACACCCTCAACCATGAGCAAGGTACGGTCATCGTTAATTGCCAATTCTTTTCCGACCGGGTCTTCATCGCCAAAATACTTCCTGGCACGGGTTTCTGAGAGTAAAATACCGCCTACATTTCGCAGTACTTCCTGTTTATTCCCTTTCAATAATTCAAATGAAAACACCTCAAAAAAGGTACTGTCTACAGATAGAATGCCTTTTTCATCATGGGTGATATCCTTCTCGGGATTGCGGACGGAAAATGTCTGTTTGGTAAGTCCGGCACCCCATAGGGGAGACAATGACGTGGCAGCCTCCACCTCCGGAAAGTCCTTTACAAGCGCCAGGGCCATCGGGTGCGGTGTCCGTGTTTGCGGATTATTGGAAAACCATGCTATCCGGTAAATATCATCGGCATGTTTGTGAAATTTATCGTAACTGAGCTCATCCTTTACATAAACTACGATGAGCAACACACAAGCCATACCGAAGGACAGGCCAAAAATGTTGATCACAGAGTAAACCTTCTGCTTTAATAAATTTCTAAGGGCAATTTTAAAGTAGTTCCTGAGCATTGTGAGTTAAATTAGTGAAAATTCTCACATATTGGCATACCCAAGAATGTGCCATGAGGGCAGAACGCTGATTTTGGACAAATTACATAGAAACCATTCTGTTGTGTGTTCCGATACGAAACATTTTATTGTTCCGTATCGGAACATTTATGTAAACAAGCGCTCCATAATATCGTTTCTGTACAGCTTCCCGATAGGCACATAGGTGCTATTGCTTAACTGAATCTGATTACCGTAGATGGACTTTACCTTAGCCTTATTTACAATATATGATTTATGTATGCGGATGAAATTGCCTGAAGGCAGTATATCTTCCAGTCTTTTTAACGATTCCAGGGTTATAAGCTTCTCACCGTCAAGGTGGAACCGGACATATTCTTTCAGGCCCTCAATGTATTGAATATCAGCTACACTGACCCTATGTATCCTATGGTCAGCCTTTACACTGATCACCTGTTCCATAACTGTTGAAGTACCTTTTTGTTCGAGCTTAAGAAGGTCGCAGGCTTTGTTAACTGCCTGTAAAAAGCGTTCGAATTTAATAGGTTTAAGCAAGTAGTCCACTACATCCAGGTCATAGCCCTGTAAAGCATAGTTCTGATAAGCTGTTGTAAAAATTACTTTCGGGCGTTTCGGCATCGACTTTAGAAATTCTATGCCACTCAACTCCGGCATTTGGATATCCAGCAAGATAATGTCCACCTGCCGGGTGTTCATGAAAGCTATGGCTTCAATAGGATTACTAAAAACACCGGCAAGTTTGAGCTGAGGCATCTTGCTTACATAATCCTCCAGCAGCACCCGGGCGGGGTGTTCATCATCAACAATAATACATGAGGCGTTCATAGGATAACTATTAATTTAACAGTAAAAGAATCCCGGTTTTCTTCAACAGTGAGGTCGTGCTTTTCGGGATATAGCAGCCGAAGCCTCTTTTCAACATTCTCAAGGCCAATCCCTGCGGTATTATCTTTGGTAAATTCTGTTACAGGCTTACTATTGCTAACTTCAAAAAGCACACTGGCCTTCCCAAAAGTGGTGAGGTTAATGCTAACCCAGCCGTCCGGGTGATCAATATTGCTGTGCTTAAAGCTGTTTTCAATAAAAGGGATCAACAACATAGGCTCAATGAGCAGTTCCGGGTTATGGATATCGATATGAATGTTGATGTTGGCCTTATTATCAGTCTTTAGCCTTTGGAAATCAATGTAGTTGTTGATGTAAGCTATTTCTTTATCCAAGGTAACTTTCGACTCATTGGTTTCATAAAGTACGTAACGCAGCATTTCCGATAACTTCATAACCATGTCGGGCGCCATCTTTTGATTTCGGTAGCTAAGGGAGTAAATATTATTTAAAGCATTGAATAGAAAATGGGGGTTTATCTGTGACTTCAGAAGCTTTAGTTCTGTATCAAGGTTTTCACTTTTAAGCGTCATTTCCATCTGTTCACGCTTCTGCGCCTGTTTGGTGACCCAGTAGGTGGTACTTATAAAGAGAATAGCAATGGAAGACAGTATATCCATGAGTAATGGTGGATTAAAGCGAATAGCGGCACGTGTAAATCCAGTATCTCCAAATGACTTAATAAAAAGTCCTGGTACGGGACGTGTTTGACTTCCTATAAACGGAGGCTCTGTCTTACTCATAATGAGACTATCTGTAAAGGGCCATGTTCGTACGGCACTATCTGCAAACATCCCCTTTTCCAATTGATAGGCAGGATAAGGCCTTTCAAAAATATCCCTTATAAAAGCAAAACGGTCTATAGGTTCAAAAAAGGCAAAGAGTTCTCTCACGAAATAAAGAAAGACCAGCACCAGTATGATTGAAAAAGAATAAGCCATGTACTTGTTCTTCTCCATTAGCCTTGGCAACAGAAAGTACACATTGAGGTAAAAAGCCAGGGCATGCAAAGTCAGTATCCGAAGATCGAACCAGAGGCTGTGGTTATAATCTCCGCGAAATGATGATATCAAATTGAAAATTATAAACCCATAAGTCAGCCAGGCAAGCAAATGGATACCAATGGTCTTATAGTTAATTTTATTCATTTCCGAAATCTAACGAAATAGTGCCTCAGCATATTTTATTTTCAACGAACGTCAGGAATAAATCGACGAAGGTCAGTCAAATTAGCCACTAAAGCCCCATGAATTGTCTTTTACTCTAAAACCACTGCGCTCATTTCATTGAAGATTCCCAACGGTTGGTTGAAAAAAATTTACACACCCGATCCATTCTATCAGCTTTGTAAATAAAAACATCAATACCCATGAAAGCACTTGTTGTTAAAATCGCCTGGCTATATGGCAGCCTTTTGTGTTCACCGGGTCAAACAGTGGCTGACCCTCACCCTGATAATAAATTAGCGCATAATTCTATGGTTGTCAGATATTATGAATCAAGAGTAATCCCAGTCATTATTACAGCCCGGCAAGCCTTCGATAACGAATTGTCTGAGGATGAGAAAAAAACGATACGGGATGCCCAGGTGTATTTGAAACAACTAATGGAAAAGGAGCAGGTTGAGCTACAGAGTGACAAACTGATCACAAGATCACTGGTTGACCAGCTAAGAGGTATATTAAATGGTCATAAAAAACGCCTGGACGAGATACAGGGACAACTTGCTCCCGAATGCAAACAGTGGAAGGATGATATCCGGGAGATCGTAGCATCATCAGCACCTGATAAAGGGCCGTCGTATTCCACCGCAATTTCTCCGGTGCACTTCCTCCTTTTAAATTCTAATGACTTGCTCAGATCATATTTTATTGGACAATAATGCCTATGAAAACCGATCCTGTTCTGCAAACCCTGACCCTGATCCTGCTGCTGGTAGTCATCATTGTAGTGGTCGTAAACGTCTAGCCGGACTGTAGGTATAGATTTTAGGAACATTCATTGATCGAAGTGCTCCCTTGGTTGAATATTTTTTTGTCTCAGAAGCGCAATGCACATCTTCGGGGTCATGAAAAAGATTGAGGCCAACCGGATTTTATTGCTTTTACTCCTCGGTTGCAGCATGATAAGCTGCAATGACGAAGACTTTACCACTGGAGCACAGTTTTTCAATGATGTTTCATTTGAACTGGCTACATGGGATTCCCTGACCATGAAGCTTTCAACGGTTAAATTTGACAGTTCAATAACTTCTTCACCCGAAGGCCTGGTTGTCGGACGGACGTCCAACACCTATTTTGGGAAAGTAAATGCCGCGGCCTACCTACAGCTCACCCCCGATTCTTCCGCATACCAGCTCGATGAAAAGGAAGTAAGATATGACTCTATCACCCTCGTGCTAGAGTATAACAATTATTTTCTAAACGATACGACCAAGAGCTTTACGCTGATCGTTGACGAGCTCTATGAAGAAATAGAGCTTAACAGTGAAACCGGCAACCTGTATAATACAAGCCGCTTTTATACCCAAAGGGACATTTATGGTGACACCGCGATGCTGGGACAAAAAACTGTATCTCCCAGACCTCATACCGGGAGCTCAATCGAAATCAGGCTATCAGATACTTTGGGGCTAAAGTTATTTGAAGAAACTTTCGACAGCGACAACCTGTATTCCTATCCGGCAGATTTTCTTGATTTCTTTAAGGGTATAAAAATTAGTGCTACAGAAGATGCAGAAGCAGTTATAGGTTTTGCTGTATCACCAGTAGTTAAGATCTACTACACTGATAATTCCACTATACCCTCAGAGCAAAAATACCTGGCTCTAACCAATCAAAGCTCCGGAGAAGTATACTTCAATAGCTTTGAAGCCGACTATACAGGCACTGCCCTGGAGAATATCACTTCCGACGATGAGGGGTTAGCGTCATCATTAACTGGTGAAACTGCCTATATGCAATCTGGCGCAGGTATCGCCATAAGGATAGAACTTCCATATTTGAAAAAGATCATAGAAGACAATCCCGACCTGCTTTTGAATAATGCCGAAATACGGCTAAGACCCATCAGAGATCAATATGCATCGGAGCAATTGCTGCCTCAAACTCTGACGATGTATTATGTAAATAACAAAAACACCAGTATCAGTTCAACTTCATATACTCTGGAACTAACACTAGACGACGAGTATGACCTTGATACCTATTACAGTGCAGATATCACAGAATTTGTAACCTACCAGCTTTCTCTGACTGAAAATAATGAAAACGCTTTGTTGATCACTTCAACCGAGTCCGGCTTTAGCAGCAGCCTGGATTATATCGTACTCGGTGACCAGCAAAATGAAGACTATAAAGCTCAAATTAATTTAAACTTAATACGATTGAAAAATGATTAAATACATTCGAATTCTGGCTTTTTTAAGCTTGGGACTGGCAGTAGCCGGTTGTGCAGATGATGATGACGATGATGATACCGTGGAAGACGGCAATTGGGTAAAAAGAAGCTCTTTTGAAGGTGTAGCACGGTCCGGAGCCGTAGCTTTTGTAGCCGGAAGCAAAGCCTATGTGGGCCTTGGGTACGATGGTGATGACTACCTTACCGATTTCTGGTCGTACGACCCGGAGCAAAATTTCTGGCAGCGAGTGGCCGATTTTCCCGGGGCAGGACGTACCGGGGCAGTAGCATTCTCCATTGGCAATACGGGATACGTGGGCACAGGCTATGATGGTACTGATGAGCTCAGGGATTTTTGGAAATACGATGCAGAATCTAACGAATGGGTGCAGATCGAAGACTTTGCAGGGTCAGCACGGATCAGGGCTATCGCTTTCACTGCCAATGCAAAAGGCTATGTGGGCACAGGCTTTGACGGTAACTACCTGAAAGACATCTGGGAATACGATCCTGCTACTGCTGCCTGGCAACAGGTAGTGAGTGTGAAGGGGGAAAAACGCGAAAGCGCTGTCAGCCTAATGATAGAAGACCGTGTGTTTGTGGGCACAGGTTTGAATAATGGGATATACCAAACGGACTTTTGGGAGTTTGACGCAGCCAATGTCGACTGGACCTCCAAAGAAATTTTAACTGAAGATGATGATTATACCATTATAAGGGCATCTGCAGTGGCCTTTTCCATAGGAGAATTCGGATACATAACTACCGGAATTGCCAGCTCCAACATTAACACTACCTGGGAGTATGACCCTATACTGGATGTATGGACAGAAAAAACGTCATTTGAAGGGTCTGCAAGGCAAGGTGCTGTGGCTTTCACAGTAAACGGCAGAGGCTATGTGGCTTTGGGACAAAACAGCAGTTCCCGATTTGATGACCTTTGGGAATTTAAACCTTTGGAAGAATACGATGAAGATGACTGATTTCAAATTGAATGTAGTGGTGGCTATACTTATGGGTGTAACCACCTCTTCTCTGGCTCAAAATAAGGCAGGCTCTGCCTACTCCATGTTCGGGCTGGGAGAGCTACAAAACAAAGCCACTATCCAAAACCAGGGAATGGGCTTTACATCTATAGGCCTTAACAGCCCATACTGGGCTAATAGCATAAACCCGGCAGCCAATACGGAGGTTGGCGGATATTATACCCATATGTTTGACTTTGGCATCTATTATAACCAAACCACCTACACCACATCGGAATCAAGTGAAAAACTGTCCGATGGCGGTTTATCGCAAATGAGCTATTGGTTCAGGTTTAACAACAAATGGACAGGCATAGTGGGTATTGCTCCCTTCAGTAAAGTAGGGTATAGTATCCAAAAAAATAATGTAGTCAGCTCGCAGGGAAATCTCTATAATGTAAAATATTCAGGATCGGGAGGCCTTAATGAGATCTATTTCGGTCAAGGTTATGAGGTATTGCCTAATTTCACGTTGGGGGCTAACCTTAGGTTTATTACCGGCAGCATCCTTCACCAGGAAGGGGCAGTTAGCACAGGTTCGCAAGAGTCTTTCCTGGTATCGCAAAGAACTTACCTGCATAAATTAAACCTTGACTTTAGTTTAAATTACAAGATTCGAAGAGAAAAATTCGCCATAAACATTGGTGCCATTTACGATGATAAAACCAGTCTTAATGGCAACGCCACCACCGAACTTTCTGATATTGACGAAGAAACCATTTACGAGGAGATTGATCAGAATAATGATTACACACTGCCTCAGAAAGCAGGCTTGGGTATTTCATTGGTGAGCAACAAGTTTATGCTGGCAGCAGATGTGGAGTTTAATGAATGGAGCAATGTTGAAATGAGCGATGTTGACAAACTTAATGACACCTGGAGGTATGCGTTCGGGTTTGAGTTTACACCAAACCGGCAAGGTTTGTTATATGCTTCTAATATAAGCTACCGCCTGGGTTATTATATCGAAAATTCATATCTCGATATTGATGATACGTCATTCGACAAATGGGGCATCACCGCCGGACTGGGCCTGCCGTTGAAAACCCATGGGGCCATCAATATTTCGTATCATCGAAAATTTAACGGCACCACAAGCAACAGCCTCATCTATGAAACTACCAACGAGATTAACCTGGGCATCTCCATCAGGGACTTGTGGTTTGCCAGGAAGAAAATAAAATAACAACCGGTTTCTGTTCCAGAATGAAACACCTATATTAGATTTTTTTAAACAGGTGTTTTATGAATAAAGTAGCTGCCAATATTCTGGTTATTGATGATGACCCGGATGTACTGCACACGGCCAGAATAGTTTTGAAACCGCACTTTACCAATATTACCGTAGAGAGCAACCCTGAGCAAATTAACTTTCTGATCAACCATAACCGGTATGAAGTAATACTGCTGGACATGAACTATACTGCAGGCGTTACCAGCGGCAAAGAAGGGCTTTTTTGGTTAAAGAATATCATGACTAAAAACCCCACCCAGCAGGTGATTATGATGACTGCGTATGGAGACATCAAACTGGCTGTGGAGTCCATGAAAATAGGCGCTGCCGACTTTGTAGTAAAGCCGTGGGAAAATGAGAAGCTTCAGGCTACGGTTCTTGCTGCTTATAACCATAGCCAGTCCAAATTGGAGGTAGAAGAGTTGAAGAGCAGAAACAGTAGCCTTAACCGGTTGCTAACCTCCTCGGAAGAAGCCATTATAGGACACGCTGAACCTATGAGAAAGATTTTCTCCACGGTAGACAAAGTGGCCGCCACAGATGCCAATGTGCTGATATTGGGAGACAATGGAACAGGCAAAGAGATGATAGCCAGGTCAATTCACAATAAGTCCGACCGCAGTACCAGCGTCTTCATCAAGGTGGATCTGGGAGCTGTTTCCGAAAACCTGTTTGAGTCCGAGCTGTTTGGCCATGTAAAAGGCGCTTTTACTGATGCCCGGGAGGAAAGGACGGGCAGGTTTGAACTGGCGCATGGAGGCACCTTATTCCTTGATGAAATCGGCAACCTGTCGCTTCCTATGCAGGCTAAGTTGTTGACGGCTATCCAGCATAAGGAAATTGTAAAAGTTGGAGGCAATGCGCCCATACCGGTAGACTGTCGTATAGTAGCCGCTACCAACAGCAACCTGCTCCGGATGGTAGCTGAGGGCAAATTTCGGGAAGACCTGCTGTACCGCATCAACACGGTTGAGGTACACGTGCCCAGATTAAGCGACAGAGTTGAAGACATACCTTTATTGGCAGAACATTTTCTAAATGTTTATGCACAGAAATACAGGAAAACCAGTCTTTCTATCAACAAAAGAGCTATGGAGTACCTCTGCTATCACTCGTGGCCCGGCAACATTCGCGAACTGCAGCATGCCATAGAAAGGGCCGTGATCATGGCCGATGACAATGTGCTCAGTCAGGACAGTTTTCTGCTGACCGACCAGAGAGCAAGTACTACTTCCATCGACAGCATCAATATGGATGAGGTGGAAAAGAGTACTATTGAAAAGGCTATTGCAAAAAACAAAGGCAACATCAGCAAAGCCGCCAAAGAACTAGGCCTCGGCCGCACCACCATCTACCGGAAAATGGATAAGTATGGAATCAGATATTAGCCTTGAACGCAATTATTGATTATGCCGAATACGTACACCCAAATATACATTCACATCATTTTTGCCGTAGAAGGAAGGGCACGTCTGATTCCAAAAGCTCATAAAAAAGAACTCCACAAGTTTATCAGTGGCATTATTTCCAAGAGAGGTCAAAAACTATTGGCAATTCATTGTATGCCAGACCATACACATATTCTGGTTGGACTAAAACCAACAATTGCGCTTTCTGATCTTGTAAGGGATATTAAGGCAGGATCATCAAACTTTATAAGTGCCAAAAATTGGGTTAAAGGAAAATTTCAATGGCAAACTGGTTTCGGTGCTTTTTCTTATGCACATTCTCAGTTAGGTGTTGTCATAAACTATATCAATAATCAGGACGAACGCCATAAACGAACATCATTCAAAGAAGAATATGTATCTTTTCTAAATAAATTCAATGTTGACTACAACGAAAAATATTTGTTTGAATGGATCGAATAAGGACAGAACGCACCTATGGTGCTGGTGTTTACAATAATATTTTCTATAGACAGGTCGCCCGTACCGGGCTAAATTCATGTCCTAAATTGAATTGAATAGTCCAAAATATATAGGGTCCGTGCTCACCGCTTAGTGTGTATCAAATTGGACAAAATATAGAATAAGCCCGGTACGGGCGACCTGTTTATAGCCTATCTTTCTCACAGAAAATCAGCTCCGTACGTAGGAGCGACCTGAAATATGAACCTCAAAAACTTTAGACTAAATATCATCATCCGGGTGCTGCTGATCATGGTACTGTCGCTGATGCTGGCTTTTGTGTTGATCAAAACCGAATGGCTTTTCACTCCTATTGTTATCGGTATTTTGCTTATTTCCGTGGCTACCAGCCTCACGTGGTATGTAGAAAAGACAAACAGCGACCTCACCCAATTTCTCCTGTCCATCAAGCAAGGCAGCTTCACCAATATTTTTAAGGGTACAGGCAAAGGATCAAACCAGGCACAGTTAAGTCAGGCTTTTAATGCCGTCATTGAAGAATTTCAGAAGATCAGCATTGAAAAGGAGTCTCAGTATCAATACCTCCGCACTTTAAATGAGAATATTGGAATATCCATCATCAGTTACACCGGTGATGGGGAAATAGAGCTGATAAATCCGGCAGCCAAAAACCTGCTGAAAAAACCGTATCTCAAAAACATCAAGGATATTGAAGCCATAGACCCTGCATTACACAAAGCCATTGTCACCTTACACTCCGGTGAGCGACAGGTGATCAAAGCGTATATAAAAGATGAAATCATACAGCTTTCACTCCATGTCAAAGATTTTATCCTTCAAAACAAGAGTTTCAGACTCGTGCTCCTGCAAAACATCCACATCGAACTGGAGCAAAAAGAGGTGGAAGCATGGCAAAAGCTGATCAGTGTATTGACCCATGAAATTATGAATTCGGTCACCCCGATTGTGTCATTAAGCAGTGCCATCAACCAGATGCTACATAATGAAGACCTTTCGAAGCTCCCTGCCGATGACCAGGAGGATATCATAACAAGCCTTCAAACAATAGAAAACAGAAGCAAAGGTTTGTTAAAATTTGTCAATGCCTATAAGGATTTCTCCAAAACCCCTGAGCTAAAGATCACTGATGTCAATATTGTGAGCATGATAGAGCGGTTAACTTCACTATTGAAACCCGATCTTGAAAAATCGAACATCAGACTAACACTGGATATAAAAGCCAGCGAGTTAAAAGTAAAGGCCGATCATGAGCTGTTGGAGCAGGTTTTGATCAACCTGCTAAAAAATGCTATTGAAGCTCTGGATGGAGCAGAAAACGGAGAAATTTCAATAGCCGTAAGGAGAGCCGGGGCAAGAAAAATAGCCATGACGATTGAAGACAACGGCCCGGGCATGTCGAAAGAAACCATAGACCGGATATTTACACCGTTTTATACCACAAAAAAGAAAGGCACAGGTATAGGGTTAAGCTTTGCACGGCAGATCATGAAGCTCCACAATGGCAGTATCACGGTGCAGTCAGAGCTAAAAAAAGGCACTGTATTCCATCTTGAATTCTGATTTTCCAGACTTGTGTTGCGAAATGTGGATAATCGTGTGATTATCACTGAAAATATGTGTATAACCACCTGCTTTTAGGGGTCAAAACCGGTGGGAAAGTTGTGGGAAACAAACCTTCCGATTTTTTTGCCCGCAAAGATATTGTTACGACCTTAGATAAACCAAGTGAGAGATAATCACGGCAGACACAAAAGAGTGTCAGGTAAGTAGTGGTGATACGAGAAATACGCTATTCAGGAGTTAAGGCCATTCGGCTGATAATTTGAAATGACTAAAGTCACAGCAAAGCGGTTTCATAAAACGGTCTGGTCGGCACCCTCAAACTAGTTTTGAGAACCTGATACCGGATTTGAAAAAGTATACTGAAGGGGTCACAACGACTGGTTGGCGATCTGAAATGGCAAAGCTGCAGAAAGTAACTTTTTTGAGTATGATAAAATCGTATCGTTTGAGTACTATCATGAAAGCCAGATCCTGAACTTTGCTTAGGCAAAGCGCCGGTGAAGCTGGATAACTGTAACTTGGCATACGTTGCAATTAAGGTTGCAATGCTATGAAATGGGGGTTTTTCTTCAAGAAAAGTCCCCATTTTTGTTTTAGTACCACTGGGTGTTTAATAGCAATAGGCGCGTTTATTGTTTATATTATACGAGTTTGTCTACTGCTATTAACAACTGTCTGTCAGCAAAGAGGTGAAAAATAGGGTCTCCCCAGAAATTCCATTTGATCCACCATAACCTTATTAACTTCTGGCCCCGCACCATATGTATACGCCTATTAAACTGGTAATTTTAAAGAAAACCACCCTGAAAGACAGCAGATTTCACCTTACTTAAAAACTGTTTGTCAATTTTAAATGTTACCTGTCAAATCACTAATTTTGCACCATATCAAAAACTGATCGGCTATCAAAAAATTCGACATTCCTGAATATTACAGATCTTCCATTACCGGCAGGATCAAAGAGGCGAGGAGGATTACTGACCCACGTAAAAGAGACTTTACACCGACGGAGCTGAATTTCGGTCCGGTAAAATTTTACATTGCCAGACATTTCGGATTCTGCTATGGCGTTGAAAATGCCATTGAGATCAGCTATAAGGCGCTTGAGGAAAATCCTGATAAAAGGGTCTTCCTTTTAAGCCAGATGATCCACAACCAGGAGGTTAACAATGACCTTCAAGGTAAGGGCATTAAATTCATCATGGATACGGACGGCACCCAGTTCATCGGTTGGGACGAGCTTAAAAAGGAAGACATTGTGATCATTCCTGCCTTTGGTACCACACTCGAAATAGAAAAAAAACTTGATGAAATCGGTATTGAAGTACAGAAATACAATACCACCTGTCCCTTTGTCGAAAAAGTCTGGAAAAGATCTGAAAAACTTGGTGAGGACAATCACACTATTATTATTCATGGGAAACACAACCATGAGGAGACACGTGCTACATTTTCCCATAGTTCGAAAACAGCTCCTTCGGTTATTGTAAAGGACATCGCCCAGACCAGGACGCTTGGTGAGGTGATCAAGGGCAACATTTCCAGGGAGGAATTTTATAAACTGTTCAAGGGAATGTACACCGAAGGCTTCGACCCTGATGTGCACTTTGATAAAGCAGGCGTAGTAAACCAAACCACCATGCTGGCTACCGAAACTCAGGAGATAGCGGATTACATCAAACAGGTGATGATCGAAGTCCATGGTCAGGAAAATTATCGTGAGCACTTTGCCGATACCAGGGACACCCTCTGCTATGCTACCAATGATAACCAGGATGCTACATATGGTCTCCTTGAGCAAACCGCCGATCTGGCTATCGTAGTTGGAGGCTACAACAGTTCGAACACCTCTCACATTGTTGAGCTTTGCGAACGCAAATTTCCAACCTATTTTATCAACTCCGAAAAGGAGATCAAATCAGCAGAAGAGATCCATCACTTCAACTACCCTGAAAAGAAGATGGAAGTTACTGACGACTGGCTGCCAAAAGGCCGTGAAACACGCATAATATTAACCAGTGGTGCTTCATGTCCCGACACTTTGGTTGACAGGGTTATGCTTAAAATCCTAAGCTTCTTTCCTGAAGCTACCAGCGTGGAAGACCTTGTGGAGGAGATAGTTTCGACCCGATAGCCCCAAAACAACTGGCAGTATAACCTGTTAGTATTTTACGCCCGCCGTTATTGCGACAGGGCTTGGTTCAGTAAGAAATGTTTATTTTTACACATGCTCACTGCGTATAGAAGGTTAAAAACAGAACTTGAAAAACACTCCAATGAATACTTGCTTTTTGTATTCTCACTGATCATTCCCGGGATTGTTTGTCTGTTTGCCCTCAATGCGTTTTTAGAGATCACCGAAAGATTGCAGGCTGATGAACTTATAAAATTCGATGACATGATCACGGAATTTGTTCACAGCTTCCGAAGTGACACGTTCACGCAGGTAGTAACTTTTATCACCGATCTGGGCGATGTAACGGCCTATGTTATTATAATTCCTGTAATTGCAACGCTGCTTTATTACCACGGACACCACCGATGGAAGCTTTCTTTACAGGCAACAATAGTACTCGTTTCTGCTTTTTTACTGAATATAGCTATTAAGCAGCTGATCAGCAGACCCAGGCCGCTGGAAGAGTTAAGGCTAGTGGTAGCACACTCCTACAGTTTCCCTAGCGGGCATAGCATGAGTGCCATCGCCTTTTATGGGTTTCTCATTTACCTGACGTATAAGCATACTGGCAATTTGTTACTTAAGGTTTTGCTTATTCTGGTGCAGGCTTTGTTGATTCTAAGCATTGGGTTAAGTCGTGTCTATCTCGGGGTTCACTTCCCTACTGATGTACTGGCAGGATTCATAGCAGGACTGATATGGCTCATTATCTGTATCATTGTTTTCAATTTTGTCAATTTATACAGGAAACGACAGGTTCGCAAAAAAGGCTTAAACTCTCACACCGATCATTAGTATGTCATCAGTTTGTTCATTATTACCTTGCCATCGGTTAATTTCTTCTTCAATAGCCTCGACCTGCATTGCCATAGGGTCAGTGGCTATTTTCCGCAATAGTTCTCTGAACCGGGGATACATATATTTCTTATTTTCCTGACCCCCAAACTGATCCACTATACCATCAGTAAACAAATAAATGCTGTCGGACTCCTGCAAAACAAGTTCATGTTGGTGATATACCCGATGCTCGTCATATAGTATTCCCCCCACGGGATAATGATCTCCCTTGAGTACGTTAAGCTGATGATTGTGGTAATAATAGAGCGGTCGCTTGGCACCTGCAAAAGCCAATTTTCTATTCACCCTGTTAAACAGACATATACCTATGTCCATACCATCATTAGACTTGCTTCGCACGTTGTCGTACTTCAGGTTTTTAAACACCCTGATGTTGAGTTCTCTTAATATTTCAGCCGGCTCAATAATTTTCTCTTCATTAACAATCTGGTTTAGCAGAGAATTGCCCATCACATTTAAAAACGCCGCAGGTATACCATGGCCAGTACAGTCAACTGCCGCAATAACCACGTAGTTGCCTTCTTCTGCAAACCAATAAAAATCACCGTTTACAATGTCGCGAGGCTTGGTGAGAACAAAGGCATCCTTAAAAACAGCCTTAAGCCTGTCGTTTTCGGCAAGTATTGCTTCCTGTATATTCTTGGCATACAGGATACTGTCCATTATATTTTGGTTCTTGACAATGATCTCCTGATTTTTTTGTCTCAGAATTTTATTTGTCCGGGTTCTGTAAACATTTTTTCTATACTGTAGCACGACAATAAAGACAACCAGTACAAGCATCCCTATCAGCCAGTAAAAGGCCATTTGATCATTATAAATTTTAAGATCCTTGATCTCAGCTTCCTTTCGGAGGAGCTCGATTTCACTTTGCTTGGTTTGTAAATGGTAGTTGGTTTCAATCTCAGCTATTTTTGATGATTGATCTGAATTAAAAATTTCACGATTGACCTGGCTATACATCTTATGGAACTGCAGTGCTTTCCTATAGTCACCAAGCTTTGAATAAATATCTGACAGCCCTTCGTAGTTATTTTTCAGCAGCAGTTTAATATCCGCTTTTTTAGCCATCTCTATGCTCAGGTTGTGTTTTTCTATGGCCCTGTCATATTGGCCAAGGGCAGTATTAAGCAGGCCATATTCATATAGAAATTCTGCCTTAACGTATCGGTCATCTGTTTTATCAAAGAGCATTACCGCATCATTGTAATAAAGTTGTGCCGAATCCAGATGACCGAGCTTAAAATGGTTTAAACCAATATTTGCAAGTGAAACAAAAATACCGTAGTCATCTTTGTTCCTTCTGTCAATGACCAATGCTTTGTTGTGACATTCCGCAGCACGTTTATAGTCATTCAAACCTTCCTGATATACCATACCCAAATTATTGTATGAAGATGACAGCGTCAGCGTATCCGATGTTTGGAGTTTTAGCTCAACGGACCTTTCAAGGTAGTCGATACTCTTCCCAAATCGTCCAAGTTCTTTAAACAAAAGACCAAGGTTGTTATAAATACGAGACATGCCCATCAAGTCGTTTCTGGATTCCTGGAAGGCCTGCACTTTTAAAAAACATTCGAGGGTTTGCTCGTAGTCGCCAATACCATAATAGATAATACCGAGAGAGTTCACTGCCTCGGTTTTTAATGATTCATGCCCATTGGCATCTGCAAGATCAATGGCCTTGTTGACATATTCAATGGCCATAGCCACATCATGATCGCTCATCAGTACACCCAGCTGCCTGAGTGACTCAATCTTCACAGTATCAGGTTCAGCCTGAGTTGCTGCATTTTTCAGGCTATCAATAACTCTGGTTTGAGCAAATACCTGACTGATCAGGCAACTTAAAACCAAAACAACCGTAAGAGGTATGTATTGCAAAATAATGTTGTTAAAACGTTGTTTTTATCTCTATTGAACTAATATAAAGCATTTACCGCAAAAGCGGATCAAATTTTCAAGCCTATGAAGTTAATATCGGTTCTCGATCGCTAAGAAAATGAACTTCGGAAGTTCATATTTCTAAGCACTTCTTTAATTTTTTTATTTCCTTTAAAACCGATATTCATGCGTTCAATATTACAATCTATATATAAGATCTTTTCTACTATTGGCTCCGCCGTAAGCGGTTCTGAGAAAAACTTCACCAGTGGTAGTATTAATCGTGCCATATTTATGCTTTCCGTGCCTATGATCATTGAAATGATCATGGAGTCGCTGTTTGCTGTTATTGATATTTATTTCGTGGGCAAGGTAAGTGTAAATGCTATTGCCACGGTGGCACTGACTGAGTCGGTGATCATGATTGTGTATGCAATTTCCATTGGCTTTAGCATGGCCGCAACAGCAATGGTAGCACGTCGTGTTGGCGAAAACAAGCCGGAAGAGGCCAATAATGTAGCTGTACAGGCGGTTTTTATCACTATTTTGACATCGCTGATATTTAGTGCTGCAGGAATGTTTTTCGCCAAAGATATACTAACCCTGATGGGCGGTGAAAAAGACCTGGTGGAAGAAGGGTATGGCTACACCATGATCATGCTGGCAGGAAATGTAACTATCATGCTGCTTTTCCTGATCAACGCTATTTTCAGAGGAGCCGGCGATGCATCCATTGCCATGCGCGTACTTATAGTTTCCAACTGCCTTAACATTGTGCTTGACCCTATATTAATATTTGGTTTGGGCCCGATTCCGGCATTTGGTATAGAAGGTGCTGCTATAGCTACCACTATTGGCCGTGGTATAGGTGTGCTTTATCAATTAGCAGTATTAACCGGAGCAAAGGGCATAGTACAAGTAAAGCTAAAGCACCTGAAAATCCATTGGGCCACAGTCTGGAAAATAGTAAAGGTTTCTTTTGGAGGCATAGGGCAGTATATGATTGGTACTTTAAGCTGGTTATTCCTGGTAAGGATAAGTGCTGTTTTTGGAGCAGAGGTATTGGCAGGTTATGCAGTCGCATTCAGGATAATAATGTTTACAATCCTGCCTTCGTGGGGCCTGAGTAATGCAGCCGCTACGCTGGTAGGCCAAAACCTGGGTGCAGGCCAGCCCGACCGGGCAGAAAGGTCGGTATGGAAATGCGCATTTTACAACATGATCTTTCTGGGCCTGATTTCCATAGTATTTATCTCCTGGGCGGAAGAGTTTGTAAGGATATTCTCCTCCGAGGCAGAGGTTGTAAAATATGGTGCCCTAGCTTTAAGGGTAATCTCCTGCGGGTACATTTTCTTTGCCTATGGTATGGTAATAGGACAGGCCTTTAACGGTGCCGGTGATACTAAAACACCAACTGTTATAAACCTGTTTTGCTTCTGGCTTTTTGAGCTGCCTATGGCATATGCCATGGCCGTTTATTTCGGACTTGGCCCTATTGGTATATTTTTAGCGATTGCCATTGCTTCTACTGCATTGGCAGTAGCCAGCATCGTCATTTTTAAGAAAGGGCGCTGGAAACTGGTAGAAATATAATCTGGCAGAGGCATCATGGCTTTATCTCTCAGGTTATGATGCCTCTATCCACCCTCTGAAATTAGGAGCATTCTCTTTACTTACATGTACTTCTTCACGAGTAGGCGGCAGCAGGTGAAGCGCTATTTTGCCGTTTTCCGATTTAAATTTTTCAATCGCATCGATATGTACAAGATATTTTCTGTTTACCCTGAAAAAATAATCAGTATCCAACTCGTCATTAAGCTCTGTTAAAGTCTTATCTACAATGTACTTGTCACCATCCCGGCTAACGAGAAATACCAGCTTATGCTCGGTAAAAAAGTAGGCTATGTTTTTTGCAGAAACAGACACAAAGTCCACTCCACGCTTTACTAAAAAACGCTTCTTAGCCTTATTGCCGCCGAATCCTTCTTCAAAGAGTTTATTGAACCGGTGTTGCAGGAAGTGTGATTCGAGTCTTTTTACCTTATCCAGGGCTTTTGCCAACCGCTCCTTCTGAAGGGGTTTTAGTAAATAATCAATGGAGTGATGTTCCAGTGCCTCCAAAATGTATTCATCATAAGCCGTAGCAAAAATGACGGGAAACTTCACCTCTACTTTCTTGAATATTTCGAATGAAATGTCATCGGCCAACTGTACATCCACAAATGCCAGATCCGGGGCAGGATTTTCACGGAGCCAGTTAATGGCCTCTTCAACACTTTGGATGACATTGACTACCTCGAGCTGCGCATCTAACTTCATCAGCATGTTTATTAGCTTCTGTGCTGCTGTAGGCTCGTCTTCAATAATTAATACTCTCATAGCTCAATTAGATATTTTTAACATGGGTAGTTGTATCTTAAACCGGCCATCACTTATATGGGTACTAACCCCTTTCCCTACAATTATCCTAAAGCGCTCCTCAAGATTGGCCAGACCTATTTTTGATGAATGATGAAGGACTTTCTTTACTACTATTTTATTCTCAATATGCAAACTTTCTTCTTTCAGGGATACATTAACGTTCATGGGACTTCGCTTCGATATTTCATTGTGCTTCACTACATTCTCTATAACAATAAAAATAGAAATGGGAGGTATAAGGTATTCGTTTTTACTTTTCTCGTCAATTTCAAAGTTTACCTGCAAAGCATCATCAAAACGCAGCGATAGCAAAGACAGGTATTTCTGTAAAAACAGGAGTTCATCCTGTAGAATAACCAGGCGCCTGTCTTTATTGGAAAGTATGTACCTGTAAACCTCTGCAAGGCTCTCAGTAAACTCCTTCGCCTTAGCCGGGTCATACTCTATCAGGTAAGAAAGACTGTTTAAAGAGTTAAACATAAAGTGCGGATCAATTTGGTTCTTAAGTGCTTCCAATTCCGCCTGAACCCGGGCTTTTTCCAGCTTCTCAGTCTTTACTTTATCCGATTCCCGCTCCTTGATAAGGAATACGGTTTCATAGGTATGTGTTATAAATATTACACATACCACACATACACCCGCCGTGATTTTTATAACCTCCCAGTCTGCCACTTGCCCTACCCCCTGGTACCAGATTAGCAGCATTACCACCACAAGCATACTTGTATAAAACATGTTTGCCCCTAAGATCATAATCAATTTCTGGGCCGGGTTAATAAACCAGTTATACCGCTCTTCCAGCCTGAACAGTAGCCACCGGTTGCCTTGCCAGATCAAAAACGAGATCAGGATAAAATATCCGTAGGTCAGCATAAGGTAAGTAACTGACCTGTCATTGCTGCTGACCAATCCTGTGGCATTAGGAATTATAATGCCAAAAAACTGGACACCAATAATCCTAACGAGTTTATCGTTGATGTCAATTTTATTTTCCAAAGGGTTTTAACTCAAAAGTTTTCCTTTCCACTCCCCGGTTTTTCCGCTTCGGTTTTTCCGGCCGGTTTGCCATGTTTAAAAATACTACTTTCAATAATCAGTTCGCACTGAAAGGTCTAATTGGAGTCAATTTCTGATCATTTAACAAAATACTAAAATGGGACGAATAATACATTTTGAAATACCCTCGGCAGATCCGGAGGTTTCAATCAGTTTTTACAAAAACGTGTTTAACTGGGAAGTGAGCAGATGGGGCGATGAAGAATACTGGCTTGTGAAAACAGGTGAAGATGATGAGCCCGGCATTAACGGAGCTATAATGAGGCGACGTGATCCGGAACAGCCGGTGGTAAACACCATAGAAGTGGCCAACCTGGAGAAAGCTATTGAGGCAATTAAGAAAAATAAGGGGCAAATAGTAGTACCCAAGATGGCTGTACCTACAGTGGGTTGGCTGGCTTATTTCAAAGACCCCAGTGGCTACATCAGTGGGGTTATGCAACCTGACGCTAATGCGAAATAATATGGGCACAACACTAAGGATCAATCACGTAGCAGTTTGGGTGGCCGCATTGTTGGCACAGGCAGTAGCACCGTTAATTTACTCCGAAGTATTCTTTGGTATCCGCTGGGTAGAGCTCAATGAGCTCACAGAAGCAGATTTTTCAAAGGTAGATATGGGAATAGGTCTAAGCCTATCCTTCATCTCATCGCTGGCAGAAGCGTACATGCTGGCCTGGTTGTTTAAACGAATGCATGTAACATCGGCGGTTGAAGGCTTAAAAATATCACTGCTTGTATGGCTTGCATTTATCTTTTTGGAGATAACCACCCAAAATTATTTTTCTGTACGATCATTCGAGCTCACCCTTATTGATGAAAGTGTGGTGCTGGTTAAATATGAAATAGCCGGTATCCTGCTTGGCAGTTGGAAAAAATATTCGGAACAATAACTATAAAACAATGGAAGAAGTATCAATTAACTGGCTGGCCGTAGTAGTGGCCACCTTATCAACATTCTTTATCGGTGCCATATGGTACGGCCCCATATTTGGCAAAAGCTGGATGAAAGAAAATGGTTTTACGGAAGAAGACCTGAAAAACGCCAACATGGGGAAAATCTACGGGACCGCTTTTGTCCTGGAGCTCATCATGTCTATCAACCTGGCATTCTTTTTAGGAGGCTTAAGTATAAGCGAAGGGGCACTTTATGGATTTTTGACCGGCTTTGGGTGGGTAGCTATGGCCATGGGTGTAAATTACCTTTTTTCAAGAGCAACCCTTAAGCTTTGGTTTATCGATAGCTTTTATTTTGTTGTAAGCTTCACACTCATGGGCGTGATACTTACTGCCTGGAAATAGCCATTTCAATCCTGATTAAGCATCTCAGACATACCTGATTCAACCGATCAGGCCTGGGATGCTCAAATTTTTGCCCTTCTTTATAAAAACCTGTATTTATAATCATTAATTGGACGTTTGTCTGCGCATTCCTCATATTAAAAAGAAAGGGGAAAAACACCCCTTCTGTTCCTACAGGTTACTAAACAACTAATTTTCATATAAAATAATATTCTCTTTTATTATATTCAAGCCGAATTGCGATGAAAAAAATAATACCGTTGGCTTTAAAACGACTCCTTCTGGGCTTACTGTTCGCTACTACTTTGGCTAATACCGAGTCTATAGGACAAAGAATTTACTGGACTCAGGGAAACAATATCAGAAGTGCAAACCTTGACGGGTCCTTGTTACAGACTCATTTTACGCATCCTGATCAACCTCATAAAATCTCTGTTGACCACTCCAGCAACATAGCATTTTTTCTCACTTTACCCGGTCAGGGCGATTTGTACAGAATCCCGCTTTCAAGTTTTACCACTCCTACACTCATTTATAGCTGGCCCGCCATGACCGCCGGTTTTAATATGGATCATCACCCTGGGGATGCGACGATCTATATTAATGCGTTTGTTGACAGCGACCCCGGGTCAATCGAGTATAGTAACTATACAGATCAGGATTGTTGTCAAAACCCGTCCACACTCAATATAGGGTCATACAGCGGCGACATTTTTCATGATATCAATGTGGACACTGATGGAGAGTACGTCTATGTATCCAATGAATTTGACGGGGTCATTTACCGAACAGGAACTTTCGGCGGGACTTTGGCAACTATTATTCCTTCCGGAGCAGGTGAATCATTTGATTTTGATTTCGGTGCACGAGAAATCATCTACGAGAACCCCACAACTGACAGGATCATGGCTGCGGATATGGACAATGGTAGCGGCACCTATACTAAAATAAGTTCCGGATTAACCGACATTAAGGCTATAGCTGTACACCCGGATGGCCGACTTATTATACTGGATGGTACAACCTTGAAGACAGCCAATAGTGATGGTTCAAACCTTTTTACTATTCTGGCAGGCCTAACAGGCGCTACCGACATTTCGCTAAGCGGCTGCTCAGACCCGACTATCCAGGCATCATCACCTGTAGCTGTTAGTAATAGCTCCTCATCCATAGACCTCTCCTGGACCAATGGAAATGGAAATGAGGTATTGGTAGTCGCCAAGCAGGGCAGTGCAGTAAATAGTGCGCCTAAAGACGGTATTTTACACCCGGCCAGCACTACTTTCGGCTCAGGAGACCCACTGGGACTTGGCAATTTCGTAGTTTATCGAGGTACCGGTAATGCAGTAACTATCACGAATCTTGTTCCATCCACCAGTTACCATTTTGCGATCTATAGCCTCAACACTTTCGGGGCATGCTACCGCACTCCCGGTATTACTGCGTCCACAAACACGCTGGCTCCACCATCCGTACAAGATGTGACCTCAGCATTAACTGACGGAAGTTATCCGTTAGGAACCACAATGACTGTCGAAGTAAGTTTTGATCAGAATGTAAATGTTACAGGTTCCCCCAGGATACTACTGGAAACAGGAGCTACAGATCGGTATGCCACCTATAGTGGAGGTTCGGGTACAACAACACTTCAGTTCCAATATACCGTACAAGCAGGTGACATTAGCAGTGATTTGGAGTACACCAGCGCCACAGCCTTAGAACTAAACGGAGGAACAATCAATGCTGCGGCAGACAATGCTATTGCCATATTGACTCTTCCCTCACCAGGCTCCACCGGCTCTTTGGGTACAAATAAAAATATTGCAGTTGACGGGATACTGCCATTGGTTACGAGTGTAAGCCCTTCTGTAACCCTTATTACTGATGCTGAAACGGGAACATCCGGCTTCACGCTGACAGTAAGGTTTAATGAAGCCATGAATACATCAGTTAACCCTCTCGTAAGTTTCCCAATCGAAGATCCAGCCGCAACGCTGACGTTCAACAATGGCAGCTGGTTAGACAATACCACCTACGATGCGACCTATGACGTACAGGACGTAAATCAAGAATTAGTTGATATAGATGTAGCAGTATCATTAGCAGAAGACCTGGCCGGTAATGTCATTGTTCCTGCCAGCCTAGCCAACATTTTCTCCATAAACATGTGCTCTCCACCAGCTATTGGTCTTCAACCTGTTAGCAAAGTTACCTGCTCCAACGTGCCTGTGGATTTTGTAGTTACTGCAACAGGAACGACAGTCACCTACCAGTGGCAAAAAGATGATGGCGCCGGCGGACCTTTTAACAATGTTACCAATGGCTCTCAGTTTTCAGGCACCACAACTAATCAATTAAATGTAAACAACCCCGGCGGATTGGACGGACACCGCTTTCGGTGTGTTGTCACTGAAAGTGGAAATTGCTCCGTGGTATCCAGCATTGTAAACTTAACGGTCGATCCTTTTCCTTCTTCATCCAATGCAGGCAGCCCGGGTTCCGTATGTGGCACCAGCTACACGCTCAACGCCAACGCCCCTATTATTGGCTCCGGCACCTGGTCAGTAGTGAGTATGCCGTCAGGTTCTGCAGGTATATCTTTTAGCGATGTTAATTCACATGCATCAAACGTAACTCTTAATAGTCCTGAAGTATATGGCACTTATGAGTTGCAATGGGAAATCTCCTCTGGCATTTGTTCATCGAATATCAGTACTGTACAGATCACTTTTGGTGAAGCCGCGACCGCAGATGCAGGGACCAACTTTTCGGTGTGCGCCAATCGCAACTTTGACGTTACCGGCGTGATCGGGGGTGCTGCCACTTCAGGACACTGGAGAGTATCCGGCGGAGCTGGTTCATTTACGAGCAGCAATGGTACTACAGGGTCTTCCTTCCCAGGTCCTTCCATTACCGATACTTACCAACCCGGCCCGGGAGATGCAGGGTCCACTGTCTCCCTTGAGCTGGTAGCTGAAGACCCTGATGGCGCTGGAGCCTGTACTTTAGTTACAAGCACTGTAACTGTTAACATGGTAGCTCCACCAACTGTTGCTTCTACATCTGCCAGCATATGCAGCAATGCTCCAACGGGAATAACCCTTAGCGCAACTCCTGGTCCTGTTAGCACTTACAGCATTAAAGCCATCAGAGTGCCGTCTGGCTTAACTGCCAATGCAGGAAATGCAACAGTTGCCTCGGGTTATAATAATGCTGCTATTTCCAGCGACAGCTATATCAACACCACATCAACGCCTTTAAATGTTGAGTATGACATCACTGCAGTTGGTTCGGGCTTAAACTGTGAAGGGCCAGTTACAACTATTATGGTTCTCGTCAATCCTCTACCTCAGACTTTTACGGTTTCAGGGGGAGGGAATATTTGTTCGGGCGAGAGTGCAGGTATGGGCTTAAGCAGTTCTCAAACTGGTTTTAACTATATATTGCTACGCAATGGATCAACAACCGTGCAGACATTAGCTGGTAATGGTTCCGTTCTCAGCTTTACACCGCAATCAATTGCAGGCACATACACTATTGAAGCGGTGCACCCGGTGACTAACTGTACCGGAACCATGAACGGCTCTGCCGTGATAAGTGTAAATACACCTCCATCTTCTGCAGCCCTGACCGGAGGCTCAACCATTTGCGCAGGAAGTAGTGCTCAGCTTACTTTGAATATATCAGGGGGAACACCTCCCTACGTGGTAGATATTCAGAATGTTGGAACCATAAGCTTTAGCGGCAACCCCATTTTGGTAACCCCTGCAAGCACCACGATGTATACTATCAATTCTGTTGTGGATGCAAATAGCTGCGCCTCACAAAGTATAAATAACACACCTGTCACCATACAGGTTGATCAACAACCAACACAAGCACAGGCTGGTAGCAATGCTGAGATATGCGATAGTCAGTTTACCAACCTGGGAGGAAACGCTCCCGCAGTGGGTACCGGGCAATGGACACTTATCAGTGGTTCGGGTATTATTACGAATCCTGCTAACCCACAATCAAGTGTTACAGGTTTGCAGTTTGGTGAGAACTTTTTCCAATGGACTATTTCCAATGGAGGTTGCCCGGCTTCAAGTGCAACAATTGCTATTACTAGAACTGCCATACCAACGGGAGTGGGCATTATTGAGTCATCATCGGGCCGTAACAGTTTCTGTCAAAATGATCAGAGTGTAACCTTCACAGTATCTCGCATAATTAACGCTAATTCATACATATGGAGCTTACCTGAAGGGTTTGAGCCTGTATCCGGGTCGGTGGAAACCACGGAGCCGTCGATAACAGTAAACCTTGTTAATGCTCAGGACGGGGCTGTTCAGGTGCTTGGCAAGAACATTTGTGGAAGCAGCCCCATCTCAAATGTCCTGAATGTAAGCGTACAACCCGTTCCAGAGGCCAATATTATTACAGAATCTAAAATAGTAAGTAATCGCACCACGCAGTTTAGTCTTCAGAGCACATCGGATATTACCGAGCTTCTATGGAATTTTGGTGATGGTGAAACATCCGCTGAAAATGATCCAAGCCACATTTATACTTCACCCGGTACGGTTACCGTAAGCCTTGAAATGACGAGTAGCAATGGGTGCAAGGGCATAAGTGAAATTGATATAACTGTTACCGGGCTTGAACCAATAAGCGTTGGTGACATTAAAAATGCCATTACACCTAATGGTGATGGTGCAAATGATATTTTATACATCGAGAACATTGAAAACTTCCCCAACAATGTCGTGACATTACTGGACAGGTATGGTGTTGAGGTGATAAAACTCGAAGGTTACAAGAACGACTGGGACCTGAACATTCAGGGAAGCACTATCCCAGCGGGTAACTATCTGTGCATAGTCCAAATACAAGATGGGGATAACGCCGAAAGTAAAGTGGTAACCCGAACAGTAACTGTAGTAAAAGGAAAAACTGAATAATTTGTTGAGACGTCTACTTTATCTCTTTTTATTTATTCAACTGAGCTTTTGTTTCACGGCAAATGCACAGGATCTGCCGTTGTATAGCCAGAAACTGACCAATTCACTCTTATACAATCCTGCGGCTGCGGGTAGCGAATTTGGTTCGCTCACACTATCTCACCGGAAATTCTGGTCGGGTATTGATGATGCACCTACAACTAACATGCTTAGCTTTCACACTCCTTTTGCTTATCATAAATTTGGTGTTGGCGCCACGGTTTTTAGCGAAAAGATCGGCATTTATGATCGACTTGCTGTAACCGGAGCTTTTGCCTACCATCTCAATTTTACTGATGAAACTACACTGTCGATGGGAGTTTCTGCTGAGTATAACAACCTAAAGGTAAGCACTGCAAGGTTAGATGTGATCAATACTTCTGATCAATTACTATTTGGCAATGATTTTAACAAAAGCAGCCTGGATTTTTCTTTTGGGCTTAACTTAAAAACAAAATATTTTGTGTTCGGTGGCGCTGCCAACCGCATAAGTACGGGTCTCGGTCTATCTGATGAATCTAATCAGCTATCCCCATTTTACAGCAGTTATATTAATTTCAAGCTTCCCGTTGCAGGAGCTCGTGACCTGCTGGAACCTATCATCACTTTCCGTCAGCTTTCAACGGAGTCTAATCAGTATGATATAGGTCTTTATTACACCTTTAACAATATGATCACCTTAGGTGGGGGCTACCGCTCAAGCCTGGTTTCGAACACCGCTCCACAGCTCAACGCCACTGCAGCATTAAGAATCAAAAAACGTATAGTTATTGGGTATACATATGAGACATTCAGTAACCAGTACAGGTCCAACCTCGGGAGCAGCAGCGAGATAACCCTGAGAATTGACTTCAGAGACCAAAACTATCACCGCAACCAGAAGAACTCACGGGAAATAATGAATAGCTCCCTTGCCTTTAGACGAAAGACCCTGACCAGAACGTCTTCACTCGCCAGAAATAAGGCCAATACCTCCTCAAAAAAGCTTAAAAAGAGGCTGAGGAAAAACTACCTCAAAGCGCCCAATTACCGCATGAATAGTAGCAAAAAGCTACACACAAAGAAAGTAAAGAAGGTTAAAGCTAACCGTAAGAAAAACAAACACCGCTATAAAAAACGCAGAGGCAACAGATAGGCGTGACCGTGAGCCGCGCGATAAGGCCCTCACAACCACTGAGGTAATAATAATGCTTGTTTGACGCCAGACCTACCCTCTCTCTATCAGGAAAGTTATGTACCAGAAATAAGCAATCAGAAAGAAGAAACCCTCCCACCGGCTGATCACCGGCCTTTTACCCACTACAACTGCCAAAATCAGCGCTGTACTTGATGCTATAATCATAAATACATCCGAATTACTAATAACATCATAAGGAATGGGTTTAATTGCTGCACTTAAACCAAGTATCCAAAGCAGGTTAAATATATTTGAGCCCACCACATTTCCTACTGCAATATCGGTATCTTTTTTAAAGGCTGCCACTGCTGAAGTTACCAATTCTGGTAAAGAGGTTCCTACAGCTATTATGGTCAGTCCGATAAAGGCCTCGCTCATTCCAAAACCCCTTGCAAGCTCTATCGCACCATCAACAACCCAACGACCACCAAAGAACAGACCTGCCATACCTACAACAATCAGCCCCACGGATTTACCCAGTGCCATTTCCTTAAACTCTTCCGTAGAGAACTCTGACTTCTTCTGCTTGGATACGATATAAACATAGCCCATGAACAACACAAAGAAAAATAACAGAATAACGCCGTCGTACTGGCTGATCACATAATCATTAGACTTCCCAAATAGTGAGGCATTAGCAAGAAAGCCCACCAGCAGTGTAGCGGTAAGCGAAAAAGGGACTTCAATAAAATAAGTGTTTTTTGTAATAGGTAGCGGGTTAATTAATGCAGAAATCCCCAAGATAAGCAGAATGTTAGCAATATTACTTCCAAGCACGTTCCCAACACCTATATCGGGAGTATCTCTGTAGCTCGCTATCAGGTTAACCAACAATTCGGGCAGCGAAGTACCAAACGATACGATAGTCAAGCCTATTACTATACTGGAGACATTGAATTTCTTACCTATTGAGGATGCACCCTCTACGAGAAGGTCTGCTCCTTTTATTAAGAAAATAAAGCCAACAACAAATAAGATATAAACCAACATATGGACTCTTTAGAATTGAATTTTCTAAAATAGCACATTTTTCAAAGCTCAAAGGCAATATTTCAACATTTTTAAAAATTTTTGGTCTTAATAAAGTATTGGAAAACAGCATACGTAGAAGATAATGGAATGTGGAGCTTAATAATCCGCTTAAGCCCCACATCACATCCGACTTTCTAACTTGCCTCCGAAGTCGTTCGGGAATTTAGCTCATACCAATTAATATGCCTTGAAAGATACATTAAAGCTGCCAGCGCTCCGAAAAGCCCCAGGCTTCCCACCAGTAAGGCAAAATCCTGCAATTGAAGTATAACAAAGATGAAGAAGTAAATGACTGTTAAAAGTAATGTAACCAGGATAGTAAGCATTCGGGTTTTGAACACTGCAGCTACATATACTGTAATAAGGCCAATCACCAGAATGCTTGATACCAGATAGGCAAGGTTAAAGCCCATGTGCTCTGTAAAGGATATCAGCAAACTATAAAATAACACAATAGCCAACCCAACCATTACATATTGGAAGGGATGGAACCTTTTCTTATTAAGGATTTCGATCAGAAAGAATATAATAAATGAAAGTGCAATTACCAGAATAGCATATTTCGCAGATCGCATGTTTTTCTGATACTCATCCACGGGCAGGAGCAAACCTACACCAAAAGCAGCCTCATGTATATGTTGGGTATTGCCAAGCCATTGTTGAGGATAATTCCGGTTAAGATCCAGCACCTCCCATTCGGCGGTAAAGCCCCCTTCCCCCACCTCGCGATCATCCGGAAGGAATTCACCGTTAAAGCTAGGGTCTGGCCATGGAGATACCAGTTTTACCAATGTTCGCTTACCAGCGGGTACAAAGCTCAGTTGCTTGCTGCCATTAAGGTCTACAGTAAACTCAAAATTGCTGACCTGCTGCTGCCCTAGAACTACTCTGCTGATCAGGCCGGAATTAATGACCTCCTTTTCCGGTAAACCGGATTCTACCACATGGTTTTTACCATTCCATTTCAAGGTCAGGTCTTTCTGGATGCCGGACATGTCAGGAATACCTATAGAAACATACGCTTCGTCCCAATGAATATTTTGTGGATCAATACCCCATATATTAAAATCGGGTTTTTCAAACGTACCTGAAAATTGAAGCTTGGTGTTATAAAGTACTATTTCATAGATACCACGCTTCCGCCGGTCCGCATCGACTTTGCCATCAATAGTCAATGTTTTAGGGAGGAAATGGGCGTAATGTACTGTATACCTTAACTCTCCATCCTTATTTTCATGGTATTCCCGGTAAGGAATGTTTAGTATAGGCCCTGCAAGTACCTGCTCCTTGCCCCATTTATCGCTTACTTCCTGGATAGCCGTGTCACGGTTCAGTTGTCGCTCATATATTAATGACTCTATGCTGGAGGCAGGTATGAGCAAAAGTAGGCCTATTACAGCTACGGCTATCAGTTTGACCATAATGGAATTCTTTATTCCGTCACTGATCTTGCTAATTGTGTTTTTTTCTGGTTCTTCCATAATTTTTAATTAAAAGTACTTTGTATCTCAAAGTATTGAGGTAAAAAATTTTATTTAGACTGATGTTGTTCCTTTATTAATTGTTCAAGTGCATTGATGTGGGTCTCAAATGCACTTCGTCCAGATTTGGTAATATGATATCTGGTGTTTGGCTTTCGCCCTATGAATGTCTTTTCCATACCTACATATTCCTCCTTTTCAAGGGCTTTTAAATGGCTGGCCAGATTACCGTCCGTTACATTTAAAAGCTCTTTCAGGGTATTAAAATCCATATAATCGTTAGCCGTCAAAGCAGACATAATGCCCAGCCTTACACGGTTTTCAAAAGCTTTGTTAAGATGATTGAGATACTGCTTCACTTTTCGTATTTAAAATACATAACCGTACCATAGATAATATGAAGCAGACCAAAGCCAATGGCCCAGAACAGAAGGCCGAACCCAATATAAAAACTACTCAACAAGCCTAGTATAATTTCACAAAAGCCAAGGTACCGGATATCCGTATAGGTGTATTTGCTTGCATTGATCAGGGCAAGGCCGTAAAAAATCAATGTACATGGTGCAATAAGACCAATTAGCCCTTTGCTAAACATAATCAACACGAAGATACCACCTGTAACTAAAGGAATGGCCAAATTAATGATCATTCTCTTGGCAGTTGCATCCCACACTTTATAATTATGTTTTTTTGCCTTGGTGTGAGAAAACCATATTCCCGTGCCTATTGCCAGGATCAAAACACCAAGTGCCAATAGTATAAGGTTCAGTGCTTTACCGGAAATGTCGCCCCTGGAAATGCTTCTGTAGAGTATCTCATCAGAAAAATAAAACAGCCTGTAGGCAAGAAAAGCACCTATTAGTGCGTAAATGCCGGCCATCACCCCGGAAAGCCCACTGAGGGACATAAATCTTGAAGAACGCTCCATAATATTTCTGATCTCAGAAATATCTTTGAGGTAGTCAGGTTCTTTATTCATTACAATCTTATATTAATGGTAAATTGAAAACCCATAATAATTGCTTTCTTTGCAATAGAATACAACAATACTAAAAGTACTTTGCATTACAAAGCAAAATGTGATTTTATGTGTCTCAACAGTTGCATTTTGCTTCTTGTTAAATAACAGATTGATTTTATTTGAGTATGGAAATATTTAATTCATATACTGCTGTGATCATCTTTTCATTAATTGTGATCATATCCTACTTTTTCAATATTATTTCTGAAAAGACCAACATACCTAGTGTTTTACTTCTCATTGTATCGGGTATACTCATTAAGCTGGGCCTCAATTATTTTGGTATCGCCACTGGCGGAGCACTGTTCAATGTGCTAGAGATACTTGGGATTGTAGGTCTGATCATGATTGTACTTGAAGCTTCTCTGGACCTGGAACTATCAAGAGAGAAATGGCCCCTTATATGGAAATCCTTTATGGTTGCTTTTCTGGGGTTAATGGTCTGCTCCTTCGCCATTGCATTTCTACTAAACCTGGTGATGATAGATAATTACATCATTGCACTGATCTACGCCATACCGTTATCAGTTATGAGCAGTGCAATTGTAATACCTTCCGTAGGAGAATTAATGGATGACAAAAAGGAGTTTATGGTATACGAAAGTACCTTTTCGGATATACTTGGTATCATGTACTTCTATTTTCTTATCGGTAATGTGGACAACGATAAGGTACATTCCGTAGTTTGGGACGTGTTTTCAAACATTTTCATTACCATAGTGCTGTCTGTTATCATCAGCTATGCACTCGTGTTTATTTTTCAAAAAGTCAGAACACATGTCAAGTTATTCCTGCTGATAGCCGTGTTGTTGCTTTTATATTCTATCGGCAAAATGTTCCACCTCTCTTCTCTCCTTATCATCTTGATCTTCGGATTGGTACTTAATAATCATAAGGTGTTTTTTCAGGGCAAATTAAAAAAGCTGATTCATGTACCTTCTGTAAATAGTATTTTGAACAACTTCCATCTCGTTACTATAGAGTCAGCTTTCGTCGTGAGGACTTTCTTCTTTGTCATTTTCGGGATCACCCTTGACCTTACGACGCTGCTCGACTGGAATGTTTTGTTTATCAGTATACTTGTTATCATCCTCTTGTTTGGTATCCGGGCTATTTTTCTCCGGCTTTTCCAGGGCAAAAAAATCACTCCTGAGATACTCATAGCTCCTCGTGGTTTGGTAACCATACTCCTTTTCTTTGCTATTCCTCAGGAGTTGCAAGTTGATACTTTTAATGCCGGCATCCTTCTTTACACCGTTCTGATCTCAAGCATAATAATGGCCATGGCCCTGATAGCCAGCGGCAAACACATTGAGCCAGTTGAAGCCGTACAGATGGCCTACTGGAATGAGATTGATAAGGAAATAGAATCGATACCTGAGTCAGAGAAAAACAAGCCGAAAGAAGAAAAAGAGAAAGAAGAAAAGGAAAATCAAACCAAAGCAAATGGACAAGAGAAGGTTAATAATTAGGGTATTGGCAGTAATCCTGCTTATACTTTTTCTGGCGTGGCTTTTTGGGTGGTCAGTGGGGTATTTTTAGCCATGGAGGCAAGTTGCTCTTTAGCGAGATCGACAATTGTACTCTTCTTTTCATCAATCAACCAACCTGTTGATCATTATGCCGTTCAACTTTGCCATCATGTATCTTACCATCGAATAAAACAGAACGTTAAAGTTAAACTTAGTGCGGACTCTTGAACAATTAAAAGACTTCTCCTTTTATTGGATATAAAACGCTCTAAAAAAAGGACTGATATCAACTACCAGTCCCTTTTTGTCCATCAATACAATGAACGTTTAAGCTTCATTCAATTTCTTCGCTTTGTCAATTTTAGCCTGCAGTCCTTCCGTGTCTGCATAAAAGTCTTTTTCTTTAGTCAGCAACATGCTTTTTACATAATTGTTGATGGCCTGATCATATAGTTTGTTAAGCATATAGTAATCGCCGGCAACTTCAAGACCCAACGCACTTTCTTTAATAGACAGTGAGTTATCCAACCACTCTTTAGCCTCTGTAAGATTCACTTTCTTTTTAATACACATATCCGCAGCCTTGGCAAGTGTTTCCCAATCATCAGGCGCAGCATTACTCACGGCTTCCCTCGCTTTCTCAGTGACTTTATCACCAGAAGCAGCCATCACATTTGACATCGTTAATACAAGGCCCAGCATACAGGCCAGCGAAACTTTCATTAAGTTTTTCATGACATTTAAGTTTTTGAGTTTTTGAAAAAGTTTGTTGTTATTTACCTACATGCCATACACGTGCCACTCTTGCAAATGTTGCAAAATGCTGAAATACGGATGTTTTTGGAGGTAAGCGGCAATAATTAATGAGCATAAACCGTACAGCTGGCGTACGAAATCGCGCATTTAAAATAACAAACAGGAAAAGCTGCCCTACGACTACAGGAGTCGCTTGCTCAGGGTCTCTATTATAAGGTCGGCATGCACTCGGGAGTTTTCAATAAACCACTTATTGGTTTTGAGCCCGCCACATACCACCCCCGCTAAAAATATTCCTTCCACATTGGTCTCATTGGTGTCTTCATTATAATGAGGTGTATGCATTTCATCATCCCTGAAGGCTATGCCCAGTGACTCCATAAATCCAAAGTTTGGCTTATAGCCTGTCATAGCCATTACAAAGTCATTTTCCAGTGTAAAGGTTCCCTCAGGCGTGGCAATATCAACCTCATGCTCTCGAATTGCTGTTATTTGTGAGTTAAAATATGATTTGATTGATCCCTCTTTTATACGATTTTCTATATCAGGCTTAACCCAGTATTTGACCGAGTCAAGCAAAGTTGGTTCCCTGATAACCATAGTTACATCGGCACCCTTTCTATAAGTCTCCAAAGCTACATCTACTGCTGAATTTGCCGCTCCCACTACGATAAGCTTTTGATTAAAATATGGATGGGGCTCGTCATAGTAATGCTTTACCTTTGCAAGGTTCTCGCCGGGCACTCCCATCATAAACGGGATATCGTAAAAACCAGTGGCCAGTACAACGGACTTCGTCTGATATTTTGCCCTTGTTGTACTAACATTAAAAATTACATCTTCCTTTTTTACTTCTGTTACAGATTCATATAGCTTAATTTGCAGCTCCCAACTCATTGCTACCCGTCTGTAGTATTCCAGAGCTTCAAAACGGTTGGGTTTATTGCCATGAGAAATAAATGGTACGCCACCGATTTCCAGGCGCTCAGACGTGGAAAAAAAGGTCATGTTGAGGGGGTAGTTATAAATAGAGTTCACCAGGCAGCCTTTGTCTACGATTATATATTTCAAACCCGCTTTTTTTGCCTCAATACCGCAAGCCAATCCTATAGGACCTGCGCCTATGATCAGAACATCATACATAGCTGTAACTATTTACTTTTTACGAAGTATTTCTGTCTGACAATTATAGGTTAAAAGGTTCAGAAATTCAGATTAAATGAGAATGGTTAAGTTTTGAAAGCGACTTTTCGGTCGCTTTTTTCTTTTTTAGATGTTATATTTATATATATATGATAACCGTAAGACCTGCTAAATATAAAGAACGTAAAATTATAGTTGATTTCCAGAAGAGAATGGCTCGCGAAACTGAAGAGCTGGAACTCGATGAAAAACAACTAAAAAAAGGGGTGGAGGCTGTTTTCGAGGACTTCAACAAGGGCATATATTATGTTGCCGAAGACAATGAAGAGGTAGTAGCGTGCCTGCTGACTACTCCTGAATGGAGTGAATGGAGAAACGGGACAGTTGTATGGCTACAATCAGTTTATGTGCGCGAGGATTATAGAGGTAGAGGGATCTTTAAAAGCATGTACAACTTTATCAAAAATATGGTAGAACAGGAGGATGATTTAAAAGGAATCCGTCTGTACGTTGAAAAAACAAATCAAAGCGCACAAAATGTCTATCAGGCAATTGGTATGAACGGTGATCATTATCAATTTTTTGAGTGGATGAAAACTTTCTGATATCAAGACCTACAATTTATCAAAATGCATATTATACTAACCCTGCTACTTTCGTTCTCCTTTCTAACCATACACGGACAACAGTTTGAAAGGGACGTTATTAATACGTCTGACGGTCCTCTTACCATCACATTTATCGGGCATGGTTCATTGATGATGGAATTTAAAGAGAGCATAATTCACATAGATGCTTCATCGAGGGAAGCAGACTATGGCAAGCTACCTGACGCTGACCTGATATTGATCACTCACCATCATGGTGACCACTGTGATCCTGCCGCAGTTGAAAAGATCAAAAAGGAAAGTACCACCACGGTACTTACCGCTCTGGCGGAGGAAAAGTTAGGTTTTGGTAAGGTAATTAACAATAATGAAACCTTCAATTATCAGTCTGTCCAAATCGAAGCTATCCCTGCTTACAACCTGGTTCACAAAAGGGACAATGGCGATTTTTTCCATCCTAAAGGCTGTTGTAACAGCTATATCTTGAATATTGGAGATAAAAGGATTTTTATTGGTGGAGATACTGAAAATACTCCTGAAATGAAGGCCTTGTCAAACATAGATATTGCCTTTTTACCCATGAATCTACCCTACACCATGACACCTGAAATGGTAGCAGACGCAGCAAAGGCTTTCCGGCCAAAAATTCTGTATCCATATCACTATGGCACTACCGATACCTCTATCATACAAAACTTACTGAAAAATGAAAAGGACATAGAAGTTAGAATCAGAAAAATGCCGTGAGCGCCAGCACACTATTTCACTTCTACTATCATCTCTATTTCTACGGCGATGTTGAAAGGCAATGACACCATACCAACTGCCGCTCGGGCATGCTTTCCCTTCTCACCGAAAACCTCCACCAGCAGATCTGAGCAGCCATTGATGACTTTTGACTGATCATAAAAATCCGGGGTGCAATTGACCATCCCTGTAACTTTTACTATTCGTTTTACCCTACTGAGATCTCCAATTTCAGCTTTCAGCGTTGATAAAAGCGAGATGGCAGCAATGCGCGCGGCTTCCTGACCTTCCTCAAGGGTAAGGTCAGATCCGAGCTTACCTTTAATGCTGGTGCCATCTCCTTTAGATGGTCCGTGTCCTGAGAGAAATACTAGGTTGCCACTTTGAACAGCTTTGGTATAATTAGCTACAGGCTTAGTTGGCTTGATAAGTTCTATACCTAACTTTTCCAACATTTGCTCCGGAGTCTGAGCATTCAGCATTTTAATAGCGGACAGCAAAACTATGCCTGTCAGCAGGGTCTTGATTGTTTTCATTAATAAAAGGATTTATTGGTATTCAATTACCTCAAATAATTAATCAATTACAATAGGTTACTGTTATGAACGAACCTTCCGTTTAAATATTTCAGCTTCCCAAACCCTCCGGTTTATTATAACGTAAAGTCTCAAACACCAAAACAAAAAAAAATGAAAACACGCTGCGGATGGGCTGAAGGCCAGTTTGATGAATACGTAAAATACCATGATGAAGAATGGGGGCTGCCAGTTCACGATGATAAAGTCCATTTTGAGTTTCTCATTCTCGAAGGGGCCCAGGCAGGATTGAGTTGGGCCACTATACTTAAAAAAAGAGACGGTTACAGAACTGCGTTTTCTAATTTCGATCCGGCCAGGGTAGCTCAGTACGATGAAAAGAAAATACTTGAACTAATTGACTACCCTGGTATAGTAAGAAATAAACTAAAGATCCGCGGAGCTGTTAATAATGCAAAGCGCTTTTTAGAGATTCAAAAGGAGTTCGGTAGTTTTGATAATTACATATGGAGGTTTGTAGGAGGCTCACCAATCAACGGCCACCGGAAGAACATGTCAGAAGTGCCGGCAACTACCGCAGAATCAGATGCGCTTAGTAAGGATTTAAAGAAAAGAGGGTTCAAGTTTGTGGGAAGTACGGTTATTTATGCCCACATGCAAGCATGCGGATTGGTAAATGACCATGCTGTAGACTGCTTCAGGCATAAGGAGGTTATGTAAATTCAACCCTCTTAATTGTTCATTAAAAAATACTGCTGATGAAAAATTTGATCTTACTACTGCTGGTTGGTTTTGCGCTCGCCTGTGATCATAATGAACAGGCAAGCGACTGTATTGATGAGTCACAGATAGACCCTGAGGGAATCTGCACAAAGCAGTACGACCCCGTGTGCGGCTGTGATGGAAAGACTTATGGCAACCCTTGCGAAGCAGAAAAAGCCGGGGTTACTTCCTGGACAGAGGGTGAGTGTGACGCAAGCGAGCAATCCTGATCCTGCCTGGTCAGAGGGCTAACACCACCTTTTTTATAGGGATGCTGATAAACCAGACTCCCTGTAAATTTGCTGTATCTTTTGCCGGATAAGAGTACAGTATGGTGTCTTCCAGTTTCTGTACATTATCCTGCAAATCTGCCTGCGGTGAATATAAATATGCCTCAAAAAGGTCATTTTGTTCTTGTGAAAGTGAAGGCGACAAAGTATCGGCAAACAAGATAGCAACTCCGTTGACCTTAGACAGAGAGTCCTTATTATCTATAGCAAGATGCTCTGCATAATCTCTTCCCATTTCTAGGGCCTTTTCAAATATCTGATCATCTGAAACACGTTTGATTTCCCTCGTTTTCATTTCCTTTTTTAAAGCCCTTCGTTGTTCATCAGATAATGAACCCCCGCAGCTCATAATAGTTAAAAACAAGCCAAAAAGTAAGATTCCTCTCATTTTGTGGGATTTGATTAATATTCTGCAAAGCTACAATTAAATCCTCCCTATTTGTTAATTTTGTTGAAATAATAGGAAATTCATATGATTCAAAAACTTGAGGAAATAAAGCATAGGTTTGAAGAAGTAGGACAGCTGATCGTGCAGCCCGACGCGATGGCTGATATGAAAAAGTACTCACAACTGAGCAAAGAATATAAGGACCTCCAGAAGATCGTTGAAAAATACGACGAGTATAAAGATGTCCTATCCAATATAGATAATGCTAAGCAGGTAATTAAAACCGAAAAAGATGAAGAGTTCCGCGAAATGGCGAAGATGGAACTTGACGAACTTGACCCAAAAAAGGAAGAGCTTGAAGACGAGCTGAAGCAGATGCTCATACCTAAAGACCCCAATGATGATAAAGATGCAATCCTTGAGATCCGTGCAGGTACAGGTGGAGATGAAGCCGCAATTTTTGCTGGCGATCTTTTCAGAATGTATCAGAGGTTCTGCGAACGTATAGGCCTAAAGCTTACCGTACTTGACCTGACGGAGGGAACCAGCGGTGGCTATAAGGAAATTGTCAGCACCGTTTCCGGTGACAATGCCTATGGCACTTTAAAGTTTGAATCTGGTGTACACCGCGTACAAAGGGTACCTCAAACGGAAACCCAGGGCCGGGTACATACCTCTGCTGCCACTGTAGCCGTATTACCTGAAATGGACGACGTTGAGGTAGATATAGACATGAACGATGTTCGTAAAGACACTTTCTGTTCATCAGGTCCGGGTGGTCAGTCTGTTAACACCACGTATTCTGCCGTCAGGCTTACCCACATACCGAGTGGTATCGTTGTGTCCTGCCAGGATCAGAAATCGCAGTTAAAGAACTTTGATAAGGCATTAAAAGTATTGCGCTCACGTCTTTATGAAATAGAGCTTGCAAAGCATAATGAAGCCGTTGGGGCCCAAAGGAAATCCATGGTAGGCAGTGGCGACCGTTCAGATAAGATCAGGACTTACAATTACCCGCAAAGCCGTGTTACAGATCACAGGATCAATTACAGCCAGCACAACCTGCCAGCCGTAATGGATGGGGAAATAGATGAGTTTATCGAACAACTGCACATGGCGGAAAGTGCAATGAAGATGAAAGAAGGAGAATAAAATTTATTCTCCTTTGTAGCGTTAAAGAAGTTATCGTGAAGAGTATCTTACCTGTAATATTTTTACTGCTGGCATTTATGGCCTGCAAGCCCGAAGAAGAAAAGCTGACCTTCGATAGCAGCGCCAGTCTCAGGTTTTCTACCGATACCATCTTTTTTGATACCGTATTTACCAAAGTCAGTAGTGAGATCAGGAATATCACAAAGCGGCTGAAAGTATATAATGACAGCGACAATGCTGTTGAGATAGCCAGCATATCCCTAAAAAAGTCCACTTCTCCATACACCATTTATGTAAACGGACGGCCATCTTCAAGCTTTGAAAATACAAGGCTGCTGGGCAATGACAGCCTTCTGGTATTGGTTGAGGTCACTATTGATCCTGCTGATGAAAACCTGCCGTTTATTGTATCCGATGAGATCAGCTTCCTGACCAATAGCAACAAACAGAATGTTCAACTAGTAGCATGGGGTCAGGATGCCAATTTTTTGAGGGATTCCGTACTGGCTTGTAATGTTACCTGGACCAATGAGCGGCCTTATGTCATTTACAATTCAGTACTTATTGATTCTTTGTGCTCACTGACTATTGAGCCTGGTACGCAAATATATTCGCATAACGGATCGTACATTTTTGTAAAGGGCACCATCGACGCACAGGGTGAGGCAGAAAAGAGGGTATTATTCAGAAATGACCGGCTTGATTTTAAGGAGGTACCCGGCCAGTGGGGAGGTATAATTTTCCTGCCCGGCAGCAAAAACAATAACATAAACCATACTGACATTCGCAATGCAGAAGTGGGTATATACCTTGGCACACCCGATGATGACACCGAGCCGGATCTGATCATTGGCAACAGTACTATTGAAAATATCGGTGGAAACACCAAACTACCCATAAACGGTGGGCTTGTTTTACCCGGATATGGCATTCTGGCAATTACTTCCGACATGTACGTCTACAATACCGTGATAAACAACTGTGCAATAAATACCCTTGGAAACTATGCGGGTGGCAGCTACCGGTATGAGCATTGCACCTTTGCCAACTACTCTTTCGATTTTTTCAGAGAAGATCCTTCCGTGGTTTTTTCAGACAACCTGGTGATCGGTGAAGATGCGCTGTTAGTTGATGATCTAGAAGTTGAACTGGCTAACTCAATTATCTGGGGCTCTCTCAAAGATGAAATTATTATCAGCAACAGCGGACAAGCCAGTTTCAGTCTAAGTATGTCCAATAACCTGCTCAAAACATCAAATGAAGACTTTAATGTTAACGGCAATATCCTAAATGAAGACCCCAATTTTGTGTATCCGAGGGATCATGATTACAAATTGGATACACTTTCTCCAGCCAAGGACAAAGGCATAGTACTTGGCCTGGGTACAGACCACGATGGTAAACCCCGTGACGACAACCCTGATCTTGGGGCTTTTGAAAGAATAGAAAACTAGCTTTATGAAAGTTTTTCAAAAAGAGATATCCGTTCCATCTCAGCCACGAGGCTTCCACCTCATCACATCGATTGTGGAGAATGCGCTTCCTGAGCTTCGGGAAATACAAGCCGGCCTGCTACAGGTTTTTATCAAGCATACTTCTGCCGGTTTGACTATCAATGAAAATGCTGATCCAACCGTGCGGCAGGATTTTGAAAGTCACTTCAACAAAATGGTTCCTGAAAATGCTCCCTACTACAAGCATACCCTTGAAGGGTCCGATGATATGCCGGCGCACATCAAATCTTCACTACTGGGGAGCTCAGTATCCATTCCAATAACCAAAGGACGTCTTAACCTGGGCACATGGCAAGGCATATACCTTTGTGAACATCGCAACCATGGTGGAAGCCGCAGGTTGGTGATCACTGCCTTTGGCAATTAAAATTTGTTTAAAAAATTAATGCATAAAACTGTTGTGCGGCTATGAAAAATGTCATAGCCTGGTTTACCAATGACCAAGGCAGAGCCAAAAATTCATCATAGAAAACCAAAGCCTTACTTATGACCCCGATGGAAAGTATGTGGACCTATGGCTCAATGATCAGTAAACCCTTGTGAGCCTGTAATAGTCGGAAACAGTAATTCGAAAGGCCTCGCGTTCTCTCGGGTCATCAAGTAAAGGCAGCTCTTCTCCTTCAAGTTTCAGGGTAAAGCGGGCTTTCTTTTGCAGAGCCTCATAAACCTGGGAGACAAACTCAAGCATACCCTCACGATTGTAATTTTCCAAAAGTATGGTTCCGCCGGTTTCAGCTTCTCCACTCCATATTACTTCCAGACGATCCTGATCCCGTAGCGATTCGTCCGGCTCGAGCAGCAAGTAAGCTTCATCCTGCAAATAATTAATGACGATGGCCAGGTTCAGCAGCTGATGATCCGCCTCCTGAACTCTGTCTTTGTACCTGAAAATATTGAATTTTGCCACACTATTCTCCTCAAGGTCATAGTACGACTGCCTCATATTTTTGAAAAACAGCTCGGTGTCGTCCCCTGTCTTAAAACTGAATTTTGCCCGGTCTACTTTTTTGTCGTGGTCGATTTTGCAGGAATAAAGCAGGACAGCGACTGCTACAAAAAGCATATTTTTCATTATTTGGGGAGACATAGGTTGCTTGTATTAAAGGGTAAACTTAACATTCGACATCATGAAAACATTGCATATTGTACTAATTGTTATAGGCGTAATTCTATTAGTCGCATTTATTGAGTATTTGCGGGAAGTGGGGTTTATTATAAGGCCCGTAGTACGTAGTACTACTAGAAGCTGTCGATAAAGAGGGGGCTGATGTATAGGCAACTTACCAGCGAAGGGCTGATTTAATCCCTAACCTTGTAAATACTATAAAAAGTACAACAGAAGTAGAGGAGCGCATATTAACCAAAGTAACACAGACTCGTGCGGGTATTGCCAATGCTAAGATACCGGAAGACCTTGAGCTAGCAGGTCACGAAATCAATACTGCCATTAACCTGGCTTTTAAAGCTTACCCTCAGATAAGATTGTTATTTAATTTTCTGATTTGCAAGTCCAACTTGTAGACATTGAAAACAAGATAAATTTTGCTCGTCAAAGGTACATGAGGCCATATCAGAGGCTTTTTTAGAAGGTTTTGGCTGAATACGTTAGCCTATGAGGGTGAATTTCCTAAAAAAGAGGGCTTCCAATCCAAACAAGGCGCGGACGAAGTTTCGGGAGTAAAGTTTTAATTTAGCAGAACAGACCTCCATGGCTTCAAAAATCTGGAGGTGTTTTTAATGGCTTTTGCAGCACTTCTAAGCATAGAAGTATTTAGTATGAGGTACACTGCCCGAGTAGTCTGCGGATGTGACCACTATAAATGAAGTAAGTAAATACTTTTAGGCTAAGAATGGCGGAATTTATGTATTGAACATTTCTTAAATTAAAAAGTCCCTCCGCAAGAGGGACCCTATTTTAACTCGCTTTTAAAAGTTTATCCTGTTTTAATTTGTACGTCCTGATTTCTTTCTTTTCCATGTCAAACCAGGCACACTCTACTAAGTAAGAGCTTTTGTTTTTGATGTACTTTAAGACCTCCATCACTTTTCCATCTCCGCTGTTTCTTACCCGCTCTCCTTTCTTAAAAAGTCTTTTCATAGGCAATACAATACTAAATTAAGTTAAAGATCTTTTTCTTTTACTACTATAATTATACGTAATTTTTATAACTATAGATGCGTTATTAAAAAAAATAACGCCCAAATAATATGGGCGTTATCTCTGCTTAATCTTATGACAAGCCCAAGCCATAGTAATATGTTCCAGGTATGTCTTCATAAACTCCTTCGATGAGAATACCTCCTTCTTTTTTTTCAAGAAGTTTTACTACTTCATCTTTGGATTTTACCGGTTGGCCGTCAATTTTAGTAATAATAAAGCCAGGTCTCATATCTGTTGACTTTCTGATTTTACCCGGAGTGAGTGATTTTACCTTTACCCCGGAGCTGATATTAAGCCTTTTCAAGGTAGCCTTATCAATATTTTCAAGTTCGGCACCTAAGACCGTAAGAATTTCTTCACGTTCCTTTTTAACTACTTCAGTATTTCCTTCCCTGTTTTTCAGAGTTACATTATAGGTGATTTCCTTTCCGCTACGGTTGACCGTTACGTTTATTTTATCACCTGGTCTTTTGCTTCCGATATAACCGATTAGCTGGGTTGTATTGTTTATGTCCCTGCCATCAATAGATACTATTACATCGCCTTCTTCGATACCCGCTTCTTTAGCTCCGCTTTTTGGATCAATACGGTCAATATATGCTCCTGAAATTACATTTAGGTCTTGTTCTCTGGCAAATTGGCTGTTAATGTTTCTGATCTGTACACCTAACCATCCTCTTTGAACAGTGCCATAAGCCATAAGGTCTTCCACAACTTTGCTCACAATATTGGATGGTACGGCAAATGAATAACCAGAATAAGAGCCTGTAGGGCTGGCAATTGCAGTATTGATACCAATCAAATTACCACCTAAATCAACTAAAGCCCCGCCGCTATTACCAGGATTAACTGCTGCATCGGTTTGAATAAAAGCTTCTATTGCACTGTTTACACTATCCTGGGCATTGTTGTCACCTATTATGCCGATACTTCGGCCTTTGGCGCTAACTATGCCGGCAGTTACTGTAGAATTAAGATTAAAAGGGTTGCCGACTGCCAGTACCCACTCTCCAACATGCACATCGTCCGAGTTCACAAACGACAGGCTACTTAACTTATCTGCCTCAATCTTTATCAGGGCAATATCTGTTGTCGGGTCGGCACCAATTACCTTGGCTTTGTAACTTCTATTATCATTTAGAGTTACCTCCAGATCATCGGCATTGGCGATCACGTGGTTGTTGGTTACAATATAACCTTTAGGGTTAATGATTACACCGCTACCACTACCCATTCTTGGCATAGGTTGCCCTCCACGTTCATCAAGAAATGGCCCAAAGAAATCCCTGAAGGGTTCCGGTATTTGCTGTCTGTTTTGAGTTGAATAGTTACCTGTTTGAGTAGACCTGATGTGGACTACGGCGGGCATTACTTTTTCTGCTGCGCCGGTAAAGTCAAGCGGTACTAAGTCCCCATCCTTATTTACTGAATAGGCAGTTTTTACTGCCGGCGTACCATCTACGTGTTCAATTTTTAGTACTCTGCCCTGATCGTCCACGTTAAAAAGATATACCGAACCTAGAGTCAAAGCACTACCCAAAATGGCTGCCATAATTAAAGCACTAAATTTTTTCATCCTTTTTTCTGTTAATTTTTTAAAAAATAGTTGTTTTAGATCAACAACTGAAGATTGTAAGTAAGACCAAAGCAAAATCCTTAAGCCTGGGGTCGAATATATAGGCAGGGATAACTTCGGTTGAAATAGAATTAATCAAAAGCCTTGCCATAACTATACGGACAAGGCTTTTGATGTGTTTCATTTATGAAATCTGTATTTGTCTGGAAGCACGTTTTTTAGCTTCCTCTTTTTTAGGAATAGTAAGTTTTAAGATGCCATCAGTATACTTGGCGTTAATCTTATCACTTTCTACAGTGTTTGGTAAAGTAAATGACCTTTGAAATGAGCGATAGTTAAATTCGCGTCTTGCATACTGACCTTTTTCTCCTTTTTCCTCATGTTGCTCTTCTTTTTCACACGATATAGTCAGCAAGTTATTATCCAGTTCAATTTTAAAGTCATTTTTACTCATACCAGGAGCTGCCAGCTCAACTTCAAAGTTGTCTTCATTTTCCTTTAGATTGACTGCGGGCATTGTTGAGCCTGCGGCCTGGCCACTATTAAACCAGTCACTTCCAAAAAAATTATCTAAAAGGCTGGGAAACAAATCATTTGATCTTTTCATGAGTGTCATAGTTACCTCCTTTTTTTGGTTATTGGTTAATTCTTTCATATATGAAATAAACAACTCTCATGCCATCCCGGATATAACACCAATGATATGGATAAGTTGACAGGGTAATATGAGTTAAATCGATCAAAATATGTCATTTTGACTTGATTTGGCAGTTTTTCTGAAATAGGGGCTTGCTATTTCGGGTATTATTTCTTCACGAGTTCACCATTTTCATACTCATATTCAATAGTTACATTGCCTTCCTGGTCGTACCATTTTGCCAAACCATGGCGCTTGCCATTTAGATATAAGCTTTCTTCCAGAATACTGCCATTGTCGTAATAGGTTTTAACCACGCCATTTAAATCTCCATTTTTATATATGCGCTCCTCTTTTACCCGGGCATGCTTGTACTCCCTGTAAACTCCGTGAAGCTGATCATGGTGGTAGTAGGCCTTCTTTGTTAACCTGCCGGTGTTGTCTATTTCAATGTGAGCGCCTTGCTTTAAGCCATTTAAATAGCCTGAGACAGATTTCACTACGCCATTCGGATGAAATTCAGTCCAGCTCCCAACTTTCTTTCCGTTCAAATAATCACCTTCTGCGGAAATATTGCCATCAGCATAGCTTAGAGTTACCTTTACTATGTCCGAATCATCTTCATAAGGCTCACTCTGAGCATTTGTTGGTAAGTCTTTCAGGTTCTCCCCATCCTTAGGGCTATCTGTAGACTGGCTACAAGCGGACACAACCAGTGTACAAGCAAATAAAATTGCAACTGCTTTTCTCATGTTACTTTTAAGTTTTTGTAAAATTTGAAAATGACTTTTCAATATTATAAATACAGGCCCTATTGTAAAAATGCCTCACCACTTTTTTGATAAGGAGCAGTTTCATAACTTATAATATATTAAAGTCATATGCCAAAAGAAATACTATACCAGCGCCTGGCTCCTTTACCTGACTTGGCCGATTTTGTTGAATGCCTATGGGTAGTGGAAGCCATGCACCAAAGCGAAGTACAGGTGGATAAGATCATACCTGACGGATATGTGGAGATAATATTTCATTATGGAGACCACTATGAGATCAAAACAAATAAGCTTTGGGAAAAACAGGCTTTAAATCTGTTGGCAGGTCAAATAGACAAACACTTCTTTTTGCGCAATACCCAAAGAATTGGCATGCTTGGAATTAAATTTAAGCCATTGGCACTTACGGAGCTTTTTGGCATCAACATGCAGTTTTACGTTAATCGTGTGGTAGATCTTTCTGAGCAGGATGTGGGACCTTTAAAAGAAATAGTAACGGCGATAAACAGTATGTACAGCTATGAGGAAATGATGGAGGTTGTTCAGTACCACCTGCTTCATCGGATAAACCAGGCAGATCCTCAGAAGAAGCTGAGAAGGGCGATAGAGCTAATAATGCAGTGCAAAGGGACCATTAAAATAGGACAGTTGGCACAAGAAATAGACCTGAGTGAAAGGCAGACTGAAAGGCTTTTTGCAAGGTATGTTGGCCTAACGCCAAAGTGCTATGCCAGAATATTGCAATTCAATAACATCTTTGACCTGATGAAGACAGGTGATCCTTCGTGGAGCGACATAGTTCATGATTCAGGTTATTTTGATCAGTCACATTTCATTAAGGCCTTTAAATATTTTACTGGTGTTGATCCATCCCGGTACATATTTGAGCAACCGGGGATGGCCAATTTCTTTTTAGAAAAGTAATTATTCAGGTGTCGGCTTTTTACAATACATAACCCATCACCGGTTATAATTTTGCAATTAAAAAGTTATGAAAAGATTCTATAGTTTATTGCTTTTGCTTGTAATAGCATACTCATATGGCTATACCCAATCAACTGGCTCAGAGAAGTTAAACCAACTATCCTGGCTCATTGGTAAGTGGGAAAGGCAAAATGTGAAGCCCGGCAAAACCTCCCATGAATATTGGGAGCCTGTTTCTGACAACATTATGTTGGGGTGGGGGGTAACCCTGGCGGGTACTGACACAATATTTGTCGAGAAGCTGCAAATAATAAATAATGAAGAGGGACTTTTTTATGTAGCGGATGTGGTTGAAAACGCAGAGCCTGTTTACTTCAAAATCGTAGCACTAAGTGAGCAAGGGTTTGTCTGTGAAAATCCTGAGCATGATTTTCCGAAAAGAATTGCCTATGTACTCAGTGGAGACCAGTTGAAGGCCACTATTTCGGGAGATGGTAAGGAAATAGACTTCCTGTTCAGTAAGGAGACTCAATAAAAAAAGTTGGCTCATCTTGAGCCAACTAAAGACATCAGGTTAGTTTACTTTTTTTGCTTGATCTTTACATCAAGGTCTTTGGCCATATTTGCCGTGGCTATATTGATAAAGTCCATGGCATTAGGAGTGCCTTTCTCTCCGTTTCCACCTATGTAGGTAGTCGGTACAAGTTGGGTACCAGCGATTGCCTGTGCATAAGCCGAGTGTACCTTTTCAAAAGTCTGAAGTTTCATTTCAAGAGCACCATCGGCCTCCATGACTTTCTTCTTTTTATAAGCCTCAGCATCTGCCAGCACTTTTACTTCCTGTGCTTTCAATCGGGCAGACTGTAATTCCAGCTTATGCTTTTCAACATTTACCTGCTCTCTCTTCTTTTCAGTTTCCATAGTTATCAAAGCTGTAATTTGCTCCTTTTCCATGTTCACTTTGATGCTTGCTTTGGCAGCCTCTCCTTCAGCTATAATTCGCTGCTTCTCATATTCTGCCTGCTTGGCTCTTTCTTTTTCAATAGAGGCCTGAGCAGCTGCATCCCTTTGCTTACCCAGCAATTCTTTAAACCGTTGCTCGGGATTGACATCTTCAACGGTTGCCTGCGAAACCACAATACCATATTCAGCAATGGGGTGTTTTTTTCGCATGATGGTACCGTCGCTGTTCGTCCGCTTTTTCACGTTATATCGTACCAACGTTCTGTTTTCTATAGTCCTGCTGTCATCTATTGATTTAATGGAGTCAGTACCGTTTGGCTTCATCTCTTCTGCATCCAGTATGTACATGCCGTGAGCCAGTTGATCCAGTACAGCATTTTCAAGCTCGCCACCTCGTCCGGCTATGTATTCCTGTGCAGAGATTAACCGGGCCGAATTTTTGGCAATTTCCATACATGAAGGTATCAAAGAACCATTTACCAGGTTGTCCTGATGTCTGAATTCAAGAGCCATTTTCAAGAACAAGTCCGGGTTTTCGGGCAGTCGGAATCTCGCTGATAATGCCAGTTCCGCTTTTACTGCATCATTAAAACGAACAGGTATGGTTACTCTATTGCCACTGTACTGCTGCCCGTCCTGCTCCTTTTCTTCATTAGAAACGAACTTTACGGTTACTACTTTTTTCCAGGGCACCACTTCTCCCCACCATTTCAGATGGTATCCGGGTCGGAGCTCTGCTATTTGCTTACCGGTAGGATATTGAACCAGATAGCTATAGCCTGCTTCGGAGTAAAAAAAAAGTCCGTTAACAAACATCAGAGCTATACCCGATATGATTAGGATGGCCGAATTTCTAACTTTCCAACTTTTAATGAACTCGGAATTTATATCTGATTTTTTCAGCACCAGTGCAGCAATCGCCCCGATGATCATTAAAAGACCGATAATAATGGTTAATGCTTTCATAGTTTAAAATTTAAGGTTAATAATAAAAATGCATGAGCATTTTGGCTCATCATTGAGCAGGGTAAACCTTTAACCAAGGTATTGGCGAGATATCTACTTTTATTATTGCCAACAGAGGGCACCAAAAACCACAAGTTCCCAACGGGGCCTCATTGAATTCAGTTATTGTCTTGTTAGCTATTGGTCAACATGGGTGCCTGACCAGATAGGGGAGAAGAAAAATAACATGTCTGAGAAAATGCATCACAACCCATGACTGATTGCAATTCTCGTTTTCTCAATGAGTTAAAACGGTCAGTAACTGACATTTCAATTACTTTCTGCATCAACTTACTGGAATATACGGAGTTGTAATATTCGAGGTTGCGAATATTCATAAATATTTCAATTTATATTATTTGTATAATCGTTTATACAAATATTTATCAATGAAAATAAAGGGCGGATTTGGGAGAGATGGCCTTTTTGTTGGTCTTCTAAAACAAAAAATGTTGGCTCTCAGTGGAGCCAACATTAATGCTATAAAGTAAAAAGATAGTCTGACAAAGAGGTTAAAGTACATGGTCCGATTAGTTCAACACGAATTTGACCGGGATTATTTGTCTTACTTTAACAGGAACGCCACGTTGCTTACCCGGATTCCACTTTGGAGGATTTTCAAATATCCTCAGTACTTCTTCGTCACATCCAGCACCAATGCCTTTCGCGATTTGGATGTCGACCATATTTCCTTTTTCGTCCACAACAAAACTCATATACACTGTTCCTTCAATTCCCATTCTTCGTGCCTGAGCAGGGTATTTGAGGTTTTTATTGATGAACTTGTATAAGGCTTCCAATCCTCCTTCTGGAGATGGCATTTTTTCTACAATCAAAAAGGGACTGTTGTCTACTTTTTCATCTTTTGGGCTTTCATCTATCGGGTCAGGAATAACTTCGGGTATTTCGATAGGGTCAATAATGACATTGTCAGGAACAGGCTCAGGGTCTGGTTCTGTTGTTTCAATTGGGTTGACTACCCTTGGTTTTGGTGGTGGCGGCGGAGGGTCAATGATGGTGATTGGGACGTTTTCATTTTCAATAACATTCCCTTCTGTGATATCAACAGGATCAACCACTTTCTCCGTCCTGTACTCAAAGGCACTTACAGCCAGCATCATCGCGGCCAGCAGACCGATATGAAAGAAAAGTCCTGATTGTTTTCTCAAGTCCTTTTCAGGATTCTTACGCTTTTCCATGATTTTTGGTGTTTAATGAAACATTTATTAATACACCCGGCCGGGATGTTTTATATACTTTTGCCTGGGTCTCTCCTTTCGGAGTATCATTTTGAGGCTTATCTATTTCGCGCAAAGCAAAATACCCCAGCATAATCAGTCCCATAAAAATGATAATGTAGATAACGATCCTCAACAGCCTCTTTCCAATACTTGAGCGCTCATGTCTTTTGAGAAGATCATAGTAGTCCTTGTGGCTTTCGATCCTTCTCGAAGTCATCTTCTTTCTGCGCAATCTGATCTCGTGTCTTCCCATTATTCAGTCCAATTGACTTTAAAGTGTTCTTTTAATTTTTCAACCGCTCTATAAAGACGCATTTTAGCACCACTTTCGCCAATATTCAATATAAATGCTATTTCCTTAAAACTTCTTTCCTCAAAAAACCTCAATTCCAGCACCTCCATAGTCTCAGTCGGAAGCTCCTTCAATGTACTTATTAAAAGCTGGATCTGCTCCTGGCTAAACTCCTTTTCGTCATTTTCAAAAAGCTCAAAAACACGCTCTTCCTCGACACTGAATACCCTGTTTTTCTTTTTCTTGTTAAAAAACTTGTTTACCTCATTACTTGCAATGCGGTAAAGCCATGCAGAAAAAGGTAATCCTCTGAATTCATACTTTTTTAAATTTTGCAGAGCTTTCAAAAAAGTTTGAGAGCAGAGGTCGGCCGTCAGCTCCTCATCATCCGTTCTGCGGTAAACAAAATGGAATATACCTTCATAATACCGGTCATATATTTTACCGAAAACCCGGGGATCTTTCTTAGAAGCCTCGATTATCCGTTGCTCATCAGCAATCTCATCTTCGGTCATATGTTTGGCCGTATTCAAGTGTCGAATTCCGATAGTTTTGAACATATAACCGCAGTTTTTTAAAAGGTCACAGAAAAATTAATTTTTTTCTGTGGAGTGAAAAGGCCTTTAGTGTTTTACCCACTTCAATAGGAATATAGCAAATAATATTTACAGCCATACCCGAACGTGTAATAACCATTGCGTGCCTTTATAAATATTAATATTTTTAAACAGTATCAATCCTTGTATAATGAACAAGCTATATCTCTGTATCGCCCTGCTCTTTATAGGATGCACGGCAACGTCTAATTCCACAACATCATCAGGAAAATCTGCTTCGTATAGTTCTGGTATAGCCGGCAAAACGGCCGGCATGGATAAGTACGAGGGATACTTCGAGTTCTATTACGATCCCAAAACGGATAAGATCCTGCTGGTGGTAGATAAATTTAATCAGGAGTTTCTATATGTAAATTCCCTTTCGGCTGGAGTAGGCTCCAATGATATTGGCCTGGACCGTAACCAATTGGGCAATAGCCGTGTAGTAAAGTTTGAAAGAAGAGGCCCTAAAATCCTGCTCGTTGAGCCTAACTATACTTACCGTGCAGGGAGTGATAATATTGATGAACAAAAAGCTGTTGAAGATGCTTTTGCCCAGTCAGTATTGTGGGGTGGCACATTGATTACTGAGGAAGGTAGCAAAGTACTTATTGATGTATCTGATTTTCTTTTAAGCGATGCCCATGATGTGAGTGGAACTTTGAAAAATGCCAAACAAGGGAGTTATGCACTGGATAAGTCACGTTCGGCTTTTTACTTGCCACGAACCAAAAACTTTCCCGGTAATTCTGAATTTGAAGCTACACTTACTTTTACGGGAACTCCTTCCGGGCATTACATAAAAAGTGTAACTCCAACCGCTTCCAGTATTACAGTGCGTCAACACCATTCGTTTATAGAGCTGCCAGACGATAAATATGAACCTCGTGAATTTGATCCCAGGGCGGGTTTTTTTGAAATGACTTACTATGACTATGCTACACCTATTGGAGAAAGTATTGAGAAGCGCTTTATAACCCGTCATCGGCTGAAAAAGAAGAACCCCGAGGCTGTACTAAGTGAGGCAGTTAAACCTATTGTCTATTACCTTGATCGGGGCACTCCGGAACCCATCAGGTCTGCATTGCTGGATGGAGCCCGGTGGTGGAATCAAGCATTTGAAGCCGCAGGTTATAAAAATGCTTTTAGCGTAGAAATGCTCCCTGAAGGTGCTGATCCCATGGATGTTCGTTACAATGTGATCAACTGGGTACACCGCTCTACCAGAGGCTGGTCTTATGGATCTTCAGTCACTGATCCGAGAACAGGTGAGATTATTAAAGGTCATGTTTTACTGGGGTCTTTAAGGGTGCGACAGGATTACTTGATAGCAGAAGGATTACTTGCGCCGTATGAAGAAGGAACAGAGATACCCAACGCTATGGAGGAAATGGCACTTGCCCGGCTCAGGCAGCTTGCTGCACATGAAGTAGGGCATACTCTTGGTCTCGCACATAGCTACACATCGAGTGGAGAAGGACTCGCATCAGTTATGGATTACCCACACCCGGTCGTAAAGGTTGAAGCCGGGCAAATTAGCCTGAGCAATGCCTACGATGATAAAATTGGGGCATGGGACAAGATAGCTATCCAATATGGCTACCAGGATTTTGCGGATCATGTAGACGAAAAGAAAGGTTTAAATAACATTATACAAGGCGCACTCAGCCAAGACTTAAGCTTTTTATCAGACCAGGATGCCAGGCCTCAGGGCGGTGCACACCCATATGCTCATTTATGGGATAATGGAGCCAGTGCTTCCGATGAGCTTTTAAGGGTACTTGAAGTGCGTAAAATAGCGCTGAACAACTTTGGTGAAAACAATATCAGAATGCATCAACCTTATGCGAAGCTGGAAGAGGTGCTAGTTCCTGTTTATTTTTTTCACAGGTACCAGACTGAGGCTACGGTTAAATTGGTTGCAGGACTTAATTATCGGTACGCATTGAGGGGCGACGGGCAATTGGTCACTAAAATGATAGCTCCTGAGCTACAGAAGAAAGCACTGGATGCGCTCATAGAAACACTCAAGCCCGAGCATCTTGCTCTGCCGGAACCATTGTTAAGTATAATACCTCCGCGACCCATGGGCTATGATAGGGGCAGGGAAGTGCTAACTCTAAGAACCGGCCTTACATTTGACCCCCTGGGAGCGGCGGAAAGCGCAGCTAATATTACTTTGAGTCTGCTTTTCAACCGGTCAAGAGCTCAGCGACTAATTGAATACCACGCCCACAACCAGGATCAGCCGTCACTAACTTCTGTAATTGATAAAGTATTGAACTCTACCTGGGAGGCCTCTCATCCTGAAGGTTATCAGGGCGAAATACAGCGAGTGGTTGATAATGTGGCGCTGGCAAATTTAATGGCACTGGCAGCGGACAAAGATGCCAGTGATCAGGTAAGGGCTATCTGTTATCTCAAACTTACTGAGCTAAAGGGCTGGCTTGAGGCAGTTTCAAGAACAACAAAGGACGAATCTCAAAAGGCCCATTACCTTTCAGCAATAAGAAAAATTTCTCTTTTTGAAAAAGAACCTGTGAAATTTGAAAAACCGGAACTATTAGATCCGCCGCCTGGATCACCGATTGGTATGATGTGCGACCGATAGCTCGTTAAGTTTTCTAATTATGTTATTGTAATGGAACTTAAATTTTCACTGCTGGTCGATTATGGTTACAAAGTGACTTCCTTAGGGATTTACACTGAAATGTATAGGTTTGGCGCAATGTTTGCCGAACCCTTGAAGTAGAGAAGCATGGTATTTGCTTCTGATATTTTATCATCAAAACCGATCATTATGAATAAGTTAAAACAACCAGGTGCTTTATTATTGGCTTTAATATTTATGTTCGCGACATGTACTTCCGATGAAGAGGTAAATCCCGGAACACCACCAGAGCTTCCGCCTGCAAGCTCTATGGAGATGGATTTTTCTCAATTCGACAACAGTGATAATAGTGGAGGGCGGGAAATGGCCACCAATTGGGAGACCGCCGCTACTTATGTGGGGGTGTGGAATGTAGTGTTGGCTGTAGGCATGGCAGTGCCTGTAGCTTCATTTAAAGCTGCTATTTCCCAGAAGGCCAGCTATGATTCAGATCGAGGACTTTGGGTCTGGAATTTTGATCACAAAGTAGTGGGGAGAACCTATAGTTTCGAACTTACTGGTGAAGTTACCGATGCCGGAGTCGAGTGGAATATGTATGCCTCAGAGCAAAATGGGTTTCAAAATGTGCTTTGGTATTCCGGCGTAATGGCTGCAGATGGAGGTAGCGGATATTGGGAGCTTAATAAAGATGGAGACAACCCAACGCCATACCTGAGAATAGACTGGGAAGTGGAGGATGAAGAAGCTGCTTATATCAAATACAAAAATATCGAAACCGGAACGACTGGTTTTGGATCATATATTGAATATGGAAAAACTACAGAAGTGGATTTCAACCGTTATTACAACATTGTAGGAGGCGGTGGAGCGAGCGTTGAAGTAGAATGGAACCATGAAACGGGCGCTGGTCATTATAAGGTTAATGGTGGTGCCTATTTATGTTGGGATACTTCATTTGAGAATGTAGCTTGTTAATTACAAACTGTCTTTAACTAAAAATGCCCGGAATTAATAGTTCCGGGCATTTTTGTTTATGATGATCATTGATGCCAAACTAACTTATAGCAACATTGAAATAATCATTCAATGGCTTGATCTGTTCAAAAACGGCTATGCATTTATCAGCATCTGACCAGTCGGCTATTTCCTTATCCATTACCTTGTGCAGTACGACGAAGCTTTTCAGCTTAAGCAGGTCAATATTCGGATGATCCTCCTGATATCCCTTTGGTGCGCGTTTTAGTGACTCACCCTGTAGTGAACCAAAAAGGCTCTTGAATTTCTTCTGGTCTACAATCTTTTTAAGTTCGGCAGCATTGTAATCAATTTCCTGACGGACTTTGGCAAGATTATCAGGATCAGGAGCATAGATGCCCCCGGCTATGAATGAGTTATCGCCTGGCTCGAGGTGAAAGTAATAACCTGCTTTACCGGACTTTTTACCACCTTCTGAAAGGAACATCCCAAAGTTAATTTTATAGGGACTCTTGTCTTTACTAAACCTGATATCCCGGTTGATCCTGAAAATGCTTTGTTTCGGCTCCAGGCCCAGCAAGCCGGTATCTATGGGTGTCATTTTCAAAATGACCTCGTGCACAAAGTCTATAAACTCAGTACGTGCGGCCTGATATGCCGGCTTATTGGCATGCATCCAGTCTTTATTGTTATTGAGCCTTAGATCCTTTAAAAAGGCTAATGATTTGGTTAGTGCCATTACTTCTTGATATATTCATCAAACGTGTTGTGCTCTTTGGAGTACAACTCTTCATCGGATAAAGTCTTGAAATAATCGTAAGTGATCTTCAACCCTTCTGCCCTGTTTACTTTTGGCTCCCATTTCAGTATTTCCCGTGCTTTGTCAATATTTGGCTGACGCTGCATCGGATCATCTTTTGGAAGTGGTTTGTAAGTCACCTTTTGATCTGTGCCTGTAAGCTTGATGATCTCTTCAGCAAATTCTTTGATTGTGATTTCATCAGGATTACCAATGTTTACCGGGTATGGATAATCGCTAAATAGTAAGCGGTAGATACCTTCAACGAGGTCATCTACATAGCAAAACGACCTGGTTTGAGAGCCTTCACCGAATACGGTAAGGTCCTCGCCGCGAAGAGCCTGTCCGATAAAAGCAGGCAGTACACGGCCATCATTCAGACGCATTCTTGGCCCATAGGTATTAAATATTCTTACAATGCGCGTCTCCAGTCCATGATAGGTGTGGTAAGCCATAGTCATGGCCTCCTGGAAACGCTTGGCCTCATCATATACACCTCTTGGACCGATGGGATTTACATTGCCATAGTACTCTTCGGTTTGCGGATGAACCAAAGGGTCTCCGTAAACTTCTGAGGTGGATGCTATCAGCATTCGTGCATTTTTAGCCTTGGCCAGACCAAGGAGGTTATGCGTGCCCAGAGAACCTACTTTTAAGGTTTGGATTGGGATCTTCAAATAATCGATTGGGCTCGCAGGAGAGGCAAAGTGCAAGATATAATCAAGCTTGCCCGAAACGTGAACAAAATTGGAAACATCGTGATGGTAGAATTCAAAATCCTTTAACTTAAAAAGATGTTCTATATTTTTAAGATTACCGGTGATGAGATTGTCCATACCGATAACTTTAAAACCCTCACTGATGAAACGGTCGCAAAGATGTGAGCCGAGGAATCCCGCGGCTCCTGTTATTAAAACTACTTTCTTATCCATTGATTGTCTCTCTACCTATACTTACATATGTGAACCCAAGTTCTTTCATTTCTTCCAAAGAATAAAGGTTTCTACCGTCGAAAATCACTTTATTTTTCAATAATGTTGAAAGCTTGTCGAAGTCTGGGGTTCTGAATACCGGCCATTCTGTAGCTACCAACAGTGCATCAGCATTATTCACAGCAGAGTAAGCATCATGGCAGAAGGTGATCTTCTCACCGATCTGGTTTCTCACATTTTCCATGGCTTCCGGGTCATAGGCTTTTATTTCCGCACCTGCGGCCAGGAGTTGTTCTATATTATAAAGTGCAGGGGCTTCGCGAATGTCATCAGTATATGGTTTGAAAGATAAGCCCCAGATAGCGATGGTCTTGCCGGTAAGGTCACCACCAAAGTACTCTTTAATACGTGGGATGAGCTTAGTCTTTTGATCTTCGTTAACGTCCATTACAGATTTTAATATGCGAAAATCATAATTTACCTGCTCTGCGGATTTGGCCAAAGCCTGCACGTCTTTAGGGAAGCAGCTTCCTCCGTATCCGATACCTGCAAATAAAAACCTCTTTCCAATTCTGCTGTCTGTACCTACACCTTTTCTTACTGCGTCTACATCTGCCCCCAGTAACTCACACATATTGGCAATCTCGTTCATGAAGGTGATCTTGGTAGCAAGAAAAGAATTAGCAGCGTATTTTGTAAGCTCGGCAGATTTCTCATCCATAAAGATCACGGGATTTCCCTGTCTTACTAGCGGAGCATATAATGTTTCCATCAGCTTTCGGGCCTTCTCAGAGTTAGTTCCAATCACTACCCTGTCAGGTTTCATGAAATCGTCAACAGCAACTCCTTCTCTTAAAAATTCAGGATTGGAAACCACATCAAAATCTACTTTTGCATTCTGGGCAATTTTGGCTCTCACTTTTTCTGCAGTTCCTACTGGAACAGTACTTTTATCTACTATCACTGCATAATCTTTCAAAAGAGGGCCGAGATCCTCTGCAACTTTCAATACATACTGCAAATCAGCAGAGCCATCTTCACCGGGAGGTGTGGGCAGGGCAAGGAAAATAATTTTAGCTCCTTCAATACCTTCTTTAAGGTCTGTAGTGAAACTTAGTCTTCCCTGAGACAGGTTGCGTTCGAAGATTACTTCCAGTCCAGGTTCGTAAATGGTTATCTTCCCATTCTTCAGGCTATTAACTTTTTTCTCATCAATGTCTATGCATGATACGGTATTTCCGGTCTCGGCAAAACATGTGCCAGTTACGAGACCCACATAACCTGTTCCGACTACTGCTATTTTCATTTTTTTCTAATTTTCAGTGTTTTAGGTTTTCAGTTGCTACGAATGAAGCGTCAAAAATAGTTGATAATTACTTTAAATCCTTATCAACATGGAAGTTTCATAAATTGTTAAAAAAAGGTTACCAAACTAACATTCGTTTGGTTGACAAATTTTAATAACTATCTTTGTTTAGAAATCGTTTGAAATCCATTTATTAAGAGAAAATATGCAAGCTGTATCTGAAGAAAAACCTACCATGGGCTTTGAAGAAAGTGAAAATCAAAGGATGATTGCCCAGATGATCCGTGACTTTGGCGATAAGGAAATTCGTCCTAAAATGATGGAATGGGATGAAACCCAGGAGTTTCCCGTAGAGCTGTTTAAAAAACTGGGAAGTTTGGGCCTGATGGGAGTTTTAGTTCCTCAGGAGTACGGGGGTTCTGGCTTCGGTTATCATGAGTATGTAACGGCTATCTCCGAACTTTCCAGAATAGACGGATCCATTGGTTTGTCTATGGCTGCCCATAACTCACTGTGTACAGGGCATATCCTGCAGTTTGGAAGCGAAGAGCAAAAGCGAAAATATCTTCCTAAATTGGCTACTGCCGAATGGATAGGTGCATGGGGTCTTACAGAACCGAATACAGGCTCAGATGCAGGTAACATGAGAACCGTTGCCGAAAAGGATGGTGACCACTTTGTAATCAATGGCGCCAAAAATTTTATTACACATGGCAAGTCTGGTAATGTAGCAGTTGTAATAGTAAGGACAGGAGAGGTGGGAGACTCTCATGGAATGACGGCATTTATAATAGAAAAGGGAACACAAGGCTTTTCTGCCGGACGAAAAGAAAATAAACTAGGTATGCGGGCTTCTGAAACTACTGAGCTCATTTTTGACAACTGCCGGGTGCATAAGGATAATATAATAGGAGAAGTTGGAGAAGGGTTTATTCAGGCCATGAAGGTGCTGGACGGAGGAAGAATCAGTATTGCGGCTTTAAGCCTTGGTATTGCGCAGGGGGCGTTGGATGTTGCTTTGCAATATTCTAAAGAGAGGCATCAGTTTAATCAACCCATTTCAAAGTTTCAGGGTATAGCCTTTAAGTTGGCTGATATGGCAACAAAAGTGGAAGCTGCCAAATTACTGACCCATCAGGCAGCTGACCTTAAGAACAAAGGCAAATCGGTAAATAAGGAATCGGCAATGGCTAAGTATTACGCCTCCGAGGTAGCTGTAGAAAACTCTACGGATGCAGTGCAGATATTTGGAGGATATGGTTATACCAAGGACTATCCTGCTGAGAAGTTTTATCGTGATTCCAAACTTTGCACAATCGGAGAGGGCACATCGGAAATTCAGAAACTTGTAATTTCAAGATCTCTTTTAAAATAGAGTTTATAGTTCAAGTTAAGTTGTAAGAAGGCCTCCTCTTGGAGGCTTTTTTATTGGCTTATTTTTATAGTTATACATGTTGATAACAAGAAAATTCTGACTCTTAATAATCAAAATTTACTTTTATCATTTATTTATTTTAATTTAATGGTAGAAAAAGAATAAACTAAAACACTATGAACATTAAAAATTTACAAAAACTGTTTGTCCTGTTTTGCCTGGCTCTTGTAGCCGTATCATGTGGTGATAAGGATGACCCCGAACCTTCTTTAGAAGAAGTAGAGCTTGCAGTATTCAGCGAAGAAAACAAAATATCTATTCCTGAAGGCTTAAAGAATTCAACTAGTGCTGAAGCTCAGGCTGTAAGTAGCATGATTGAAAGCATGACCTCAAGCATTGGAGCTTACAGCTCTCTTTTTACCATACCGGATGGAGCTACAAAATTGGGTAATCCAATTGAACCGGCAAACGGACGGGTGAATGCTAATATGGTGACCTATGAGTGGTCATATCAGGGAGGGTCTATAGCTTATCAAATTACCGAATTGGACAACTCCTATTTCTTTGAGATCTTTTTCAGAGAGACCGGCGGGCCATATTACAAGTGGTTTGAAGGAACACAGGCTAAAGATGGTAAATCTGGCTCATTTGTAATGCTGGATTTTTCTGTTGATACACGTGTGGAGATATTTACGTATGAGTATGAGATCAGAAACGACGGAAGCATTTATGGCGAATATAATTATCCTTCGTGGGGTTATTACTTCATATTTGAAGTAAGAGCGGATGGATCAGGTTATATGGAGAGCTATGACAATGACATTATTCAGATAGAATATATTTGGAGTGCTGACGGCAGCGGAAGCTGGACTTACTATGATGGAACAGGCGCAGTGAGCAGTACAGGTAGCTGGACTGCAGGTTGATCCTGATACATTTGTTAATAAACTTTTTTTTCTTAATTTTGCAGTTCATTTGAAAGGAGGTGTATAAAAATGATCGTAGTTAACGTAAAAGAAAACGAGTCAATAGAGAAAGCTCTAAAGAGATTCAAAAAGAAGTTTGAGAAAACTGGTGTATTAAAAGAACTCAGAGGTAGAACTTTCTATGAAAAGCCTTCCGTTCAAAGAAGAAACGAAATAATTAAGGCAAAATATAGACAGAAAAAATACGCTGAAGAAAATTATTAATCAGCTATTTATTCCCGTTTGAATTTATTAAATTAGTACTACTCAGGTTCAATTGAGTAGTACTATTTTTTTATGCGGGAAACCTTCCTTAAATACCTTCAGTACGAAAAGCGCTACAGTAAACATACGATCACCTCGTATGAAAATGACTTAAGCCAATTCGAAGAATTCATTCAAAACAATTTTCCTGAAATTGATGCTGCTACAGCCAATCACGGCGTTGTACGTGGCTGGATTGTAAGCCTGGTTGATGGAGGAATGGATGCCCGCTCCGTAAATCGTAAAATAGCATGTTTGAGATCTTTTTATAAATTCCTTTTAAGAAGAGAGCATATTGTAAAAGATCCTATGCTTAAGATCAGAGTGCTTAAGACCAACAAGCAGTTGCCACAGTTTGTGCAGGAGAATGATATTACCAGATTATTGGATCAGTGCGAGTTCAGCCAGGATTTCGGTGGCAGCCGTGATAGGCTGATATTGGAACTTCTATACGGGACCGGCATACGATTATCGGAACTGATTTCGTTAAAGACTATAGATATAAATTTTACTAACAGAACGCTCAAGGTTTTGGGCAAGAGGAACAAGGAAAGAATGATCCCTTTTTCTGTTAGTCTGGAGCATGTGATAGAACAGTACCTGGCAGCAAAAAATAGTCAGGGTTTGCAAAACGAAGGTGGTGAGTTGCTCGTTACAGAAAATGGAGAAGCTTGCTATCCTATGGTGATTTACAGAACAGTAAAAAAATACTTAAATCTATTTACGACAATTGAAAAGCGTAGTCCCCACGTATTGCGCCATACGTTTGCTACGCACCTCCTGAACAAGGGAGCCGAGCTCAATGCCGTTAAGGATCTGTTGGGGCATACAAGCCTGGCCGCAACACAAGTCTACACGCATAATTCGCTCGATAAACTGAAGAAGGTCTTCGACCAAGCGCACCCTAAGGCTTAACATTTTCTAATCTTTTAAACTTTACTACTATGAAGTTACAAATGCATTCAATTCACTTCGATGCTGATCAGAAGCTTATCGATTTCATCCAGAAAAAAGTAGATAAACTGGAAACCTTCTATGACCGTGTAGTTGATGGAGAAGTGTTTTTAAGATTGAATAATTCCGGAATTGAAAATAAAACAGTAGAGATTAAATTAAATATACCCGGGAGTCAACTTTTTGCTAAAGAGGAAGCAAAATCATTTGAAGAGGCTACCGACCTGGCTACTGAAGCGCTGCGAAGACAGCTAAGAAAGTTTAAGGTTAAGCAAATGGCACATTAATTTTAGTCTAATTGATATATAATAAAAAAGGGCTTGAATTTCAAGCCCTTTTTTATTCCTTAGATTGTTTATTTGATACCAAATTTTTCTTTCACCTGAACTACATAATCAAGCTTTTCCCAAGGGAACAATTCTACTTCCATTTCCACTTCCTGTCCGCTTGGTGATACAAACTTTTTAGTGACTTTTTCGCATGGCCTTCCCATATGACCATAGGCCGCTGTTTCTGAATAGATCGGGTTTCTAAGCTTTAATCTTTGCTCAATGGAATAAGGTCTCATATCAAAGATCTCCTGCACTTTTTTGGCTATTTCGCCATCCTTCATATCTACTTTGGCTGAGCCGTAAGTATTAATAAATATGCCCATTGGCTCAACTACACCAATGGCGTAGGACACCTGCACCAATATTTCATCAGCTACACCAGCAGCTACGAGGTTTTTGGCAATATGCCTGGTAGCATAAGCCGCAGAGCGGTCAACCTTTGAAGGGTCCTTACCTGAAAAAGCTCCGCCGCCATGAGCTCCTTTACCTCCGTAGGTATCAACAATGATCTTTCTTCCTGTAAGTCCGGTATCACCATGAGGGCCACCAATCACAAACTTACCGGTAGGGTTGATGTGGTATTTGATGTCATCATTGAAAAGCTTCTGGATTTCCGGCTTCAACTGAGCTTTAACGCGAGGGATAAGTATGTTGATGATGTCCGCCTTTATCTTCTTTAGCATTTCTTCCTCAGTGCCGAATTCATCATGCTGAGTGGAAACCACAATGGCATCAATTCTCTGTGGGATATTGTCGTCAGAGTATTCTATTGTAACCTGCGATTTGGCATCAGGGCGAAGGTAAGTAATCTCTTTGTTCTCTTTTCTAAGCCTGGAAAGCTCTATCAGGAGCTTATGACTAAGGTCAAGGGCCAATGGCATGTAGTCATCTGTTTCGCTTGTAGCGTAACCAAACATCATTCCCTGGTCTCCTGCACCTTGCTCTTCCGGGTTGCTGCGATCCACACCCTGATTGATATCAGGAGATTGCTCATGGATAGCAGATATTACACCACAAGAGTTACCGTCAAACATGTATTCTCCTTTGGTATAACCAATTCTGTTGATCACGTTCCTGGCGATCTGCTGTACATCAAGATATGCCTCAGATTTAACCTCGCCACTAAGTACTGTAAGACCGGTAGTTACCAAAGTTTCACAAGCTACCTTTGAGTTTTTGTCAAATGCCAGAAAGTTATCAATTAAAGCATCAGAAATCTGATCTGCAATTTTGTCCGGGTGTCCTTCAGACACGGACTCGGAGGTAAATAGATAAGGCATGTATTATTTTATTTTAAATGAATATCGTAAGCGTTTTAAAGCGCACAAATTTAGGTCAAATGTGCTTAAAATAAAATCCGCCCAAAAATAATAACATTAAAATGTTATTGCGCGACATGCAGTAAAAACACAGTGGGCACTTTGTGAAGTTCGACTTGTATTGATTTCCAGTCTTTTACCTTTGCCGTTTTAATATATTCTTCATCCCCTGAAATATCCCTGGCCACACATAGCGACGTTTCCTGATGGCAGGTTTTAATCAGGTTTTCCAACAGTTGATTGTTGCGGTAAGGGGCTTCTATAAATATCTGTGTCTGGTTATTTTTTCGCGACTCATTTTCTAATTGCCTGATGGTGCCCTCCAGGGCTTTTTTATCTATGGGAAGATAGCCGTGAAAGGTAAAATTCTGACCGTTAAAACCTGAGGCCATAAGTGACAGGAATATGGATGAAGGCCCGACTAATGGCACCACTTTAATGTTATGGGCATGTGCATATTTAACTGCCGCCGACCCCGGGTCTGCTATTCCCGGGCAACCGGACTCTGAGAGTACCCCTATATTTCTTCCCTCAAATACGGGTTTCATCAACCTCTCAACCTCGATTACCGGGGTATTTTTATCCAGTAGTTCAAAATGTAGTTCTTCTATGTTCAAACCGAGTTTCAGGCTACTGATAAAGCGCCTGGCGGTTCTAAGGTTTTCTACCAGAAAGTAGTCCGTGTGCTTTACCACCTGCCTTACCTGCTCGGGGATTACGTCTGTTTGCTTTTCAGAAATTACTGTAGGAATGAGATAGAGCTGACCTTTCGACATGTTTTTTAATTTGAAAATGTAAAGGTAAGGAAAGGAGTAAACTTATAACTTGTTTTTGATTTTTGCTCATGGGTGAAGGCTTCGGTTAAGCCATCAGGTCTTTTAAGGCCGCCTTAATATTCTCAAAGTGAAATTTATAACCTTCGTTAAGTAGCCTTTCTGGAATTACCTTCCGGCTTTTTAGGATTAGCTCGGTTTCAGTGCCTATAAGCCATGCTCCTAATTCAAGTACCAGCTTAGTCAATGGGATTCCTAATGGCATACCAACTGCATCTCTCAGCACCCTCATTAATTGCGTATTGGTAATCACTGAAGGTGAGGTGACATTATAAATGCCGCATGACGTTCTGTTATTGATCAGGAAATCGACAATATGGACAAAATCATTTTCATGCAGCCAACTGAAATATTGCTTACCAGAGCCTTGCTTTCCTCCTATTCCCATTTTAGTGAGATTCTGTAGAGGAAGCAAAGGGCCTCCGTTTCTGCCTAAAACTATTCCTGTTCTCAAGGTTATTTTCCGGGTCATAGGCAAATTGAAGCGATTAAACGCGGCCTCCCATTTTTTACAGACATCTACAGAGAAGCCCGTTCCAAATTCACCATTGGTTTCCGTCATGTTCTTATCTAAGGAGTGTCGGTAGATAGTTGCAGAAGCGGCATTTAGCCATACTTTTGGAGGCTGCTTACAGTGGACTATGGCATTGCCTATGGCTAGAGTGGCATCAATCCGTGTATCATAGATCAGTTGCTTGTTCTTTTCAGTATATCGGCAGTCTACGGATTTTCCATTCAGATTAATAATAGCATCTGCACCTTCTAACGCTTCTGTCCAGAGCCCCGGATTTTTTGCATCCCACTTATAATAAGCAATGTTATCATGGTCTATAGTATGTCTTCTGGATAATATGCTTATCTCATACCCTTTCCTGGAATAAAAGCTGGCCAGGCATGTGCCCAGAAAGCCTGAGCCTCCTGCAATTATTATTTTTTTCATATAGATACTGTCGCTAGCATGATACCAAGTACTAAAAGCCTGTATAAAACCCAGGTAGCAGTGAGAAGGTGTGGAAGGCCAAGCAGTTTAATCCTTCTTATATGTTCGACTAACATATAAGTTACTACTATGGAGAAGTACCCGACAAAAACGTAAGGTTCGTCTGTAAGGTGGTTGAGCAGGAACGCAGGAGTTAACAGCAATGCACCCAGCAACGAAACAGTCATCATATGCCCAAAATAATTAATGTACTCCTTTGTGCTTAGTACGCCCAAGGTCCGCAGTGCTATGGCTTGAAATGCAATCTGCCCCGCGCAAATTATAAACTCTCTGTTTAGCTGTGACTTTGCTATAAGCGGAACAAGCAGCTCCGAGTACAATGAAAGCACAAGTGATGTTATAAACCAGGCAAATGCTATGTAGACCCACCTGTATTTAAAATTAAAATCCGGAATGCACTTATTTTCTGCGCTGCCTGGGGCTATCACTTTACGATTGTAAGAAACAAAGCAATAAATTTTCTGGCAGATAGCTCTAAAATGTTTTTGATCAAATAAGATACTAAGCATTGGAAAGCTATGCCCTATCACGGTAAACAGGCTGTCGATTCCATAAATGACGGAGTTATCTTGTCTGTTGACCAGCGCTATTTCGTTACAGGCTCTTTTGTGATCCAGGTCGGTGGAATGTGAAAGTGCGCTGAAGGGTTTTCTGCCATCGGCGTCGAGCATGCCGCTGCGAATGAATGCCCCGGTGTAAATTTTACACATGGGACATTCATCGTCATAAATCAGAGTGTGATCTTTTAAGGTTTTCATGATCATCTAGGTAGTTGCAGTCTGAGCTTTTTTACGAAGCTTGAAGAATATGAAAAGGTTAAAGAAATGCATGGCTCCAAGTATGAGTATGATGGTGCCCAGCTTAACACTCAGCTTTTCTATCATTTCCTGGGTAGAATCGATGGAGCCAAATATTTTCAAAGTGTACACTGCATAACCGATGTTGATCAGGTAGAAGCCGGCTACCAGTAGTTTGTTGACGCTGTCTGCAAGCAAGTCATTGCCATGGAAGATGTCTACCAGAAATACCCTGCCGTTGGTAAATAGTGTTTTGGCTACCCATACGGTCAGAATAATAGTGAGAGGCATATAAAATGCATAAGTGAGAATAGTGTAGTTCATGATACAAATGTTTTAGTGGATAATTGTTTTCAAAACTTTCAATAAAAAATGAAACTTATATTTAAATTTTTTTAGAGCGTAATTTTTGATAGAAGTTTGTAGAACCAGTTTTGCTTTGAATTAATAAACAGGTTTAAGGTAGACTCGGCCTGTCCGGCGAAATCGGAAATATTTTTTGTTACCTCTTTAAACTCCTTTACCTCTTTCGAGTCTCCATCCACATCCTGTAACTGGTTCAGGACTTTGAGCATAGGCTCCAGCTCTCTTTTCTTTCTTTCTTTGGCCACTTGTTTTGCCAGCTCCCAAATATCTTTTCCAGCCATAAAGTATTCTCGTCTTTCGCCGGCTTTCAGCTCCTTTTCCACAAGGCCCCAGTCCATGAGAGCCCTGATATTTTGGTTGGCGTTACCCCTTGAAATTTGAAGTTCTTCCATAATATCTTCGGTTGACAAAGGTGAGGTCGATATGAGTAAAAGCGCATGTATCTGTGCCATGGTTCTGCTTACGCCCCAACTGGAACCCAAACTTCCCCAAGCCAAAATAAACTTATCCTTTGCTTCCTGATATTTCATACGTCAAAGGTAAATCAATGTTTCGAAACTTTCAATAATAAATGAAAATTAAATATTGGCCTGATAGATAACAGATCAGATCTTAGGTGTAGTTAAGGATTAGACTGAAAACCTGTAGAGCAGGATTGAACGTGAATTTTGCCTCTGAGAATCAGTAAACTGCGATAGCTATTTTATCCTGATTTACCAAGTACCTTTGCTAACGGGCATTTTAAGTGTCTTGTCAAACACGGAGCTGAAAAGTTAGTGTCTCCCCAGAATTCAGATCCGAAGTTATCCTTGTACAATTTTTTTCAATTCACTGCGATATTCCGAAGGGCTTTTGCCAGTAAATAGTTTGAATTGCTTGTTGAAGTGGGAGAAATTGTTGAAGCCACATTCGAAACATATGTCTGTAATACTCGAGGCGCTTTCTGATAATAGTTTTGACGCATGCACCAATCGGTATTCGTTGACAAATTTGGTAAAGGTTTTTCCGGATATCTTTTTAAAATACCTGCAAAAGGCCGGTTCCGTCATACTGACCTTATCAGCTATTTCGTCCAGACTGATCAGCTTTTGAAAATTTTCGCGTACGTATTTATATACCGTGTTAATACGGTCATTATCCTGAGGTTCTATTTCAAGGGCAAAGCCATCTACATTTAATATAGTGTACTCCTCCGACAAAGCCAGTTGCTTTAGTATAGCCAGTGTTTTAAGAAGCCGGTCGTACGGGTCTTTATCTATGAGTTTCTCAATTTTTGCTCCCACTGCCTTTTTAGTCTTGCCATGAAATGCAATACCTCTTTTGGCACGTTCCATCAATTTTTTAACTGGAGCCATTTCGGGTATGGAAAAAAAGCTCTCTCCAAGAAAATCCTCCCGCATTTGCAAAATAGTTTCGGATCGGTTGGCCGTTAGCCGGTCAGTAAAGCCAAAATGGGGCAGGTTAGCACCAATGAATATAAGGTCTCCATTATTAAAATACGAAAGTTGATTGCCTATATGCCTCTTGCCACTGCCGCCATTTACATACACTAGCTCCATCTCAGGGTGAATATGCCAATAGGGTAATTTGTTACGACAAGGGTCGCGATATTGCCGGATGGTTATAGAGCTACCAAAAGCCGGATTGATCTTTTCAAATCTGGGTTTCTTAATAATCATAAGGCAAAGTAAAATGATAAGTCTGAGACCAAGATATGTAAAATTAACCAGTTTATATGCAAAATTAACCCGATATGTTTGTATGGGTTATAATCGGGTTAAAATACAACATAAAGTGGCCAATTCCGCTGTAGTAAGGCTTAGCAGATCCCGCTAAGTTTGTATCATAAGTTTTTGCAAATCAAAACACAACGGATATGAAAACATTAAAAACATCCATGGCAACGGTTCTATTATTGACCACGTTATTTGTAAGCGCTTACGGCACTACCCCGTATATTAAGGTGACTAGTTATGATCAGAAAAAGTTTTTCTTAATTATAAAAAATACTGATTCCTCAACGGTAAATGTAGTCCTGAAAGACGTTGATAATTTCAGACTTTACAAAGAAACAAACATTCAAAACGGTGAGTACCTAAAAGGTTTTGACATGCAGTCGCTACCTGATGGTGAGTATACCCTGGAGATTGAAAATAATCAGCGAATTGAAATGTTTGCGCTGTCTATTATCAATGACAAGCTTTCGATCAACAGGGATAGTCGCCTTGTAATACACAAGCCAAGTATAAACCAAAATGGTAATAAAGTTGACGTCGCTCTGCAAAAGATGCATGAGAAACCTTTAAAACTCTCCATTCTGGACAATACTAATGATATCATTTTTGAAGATACATTGGCTGACAATGGTAATCTGACCAAAAGATATGACATGTCAAGACTTGGGCCTGGTTCATACACTATGCGAATTGATATTGCAGGGAAATATTTTAGCCAGTCTATCAGAATTCAATAAAAACATTCAAAATCTTCATAGGAGAGGGTGAGGGTCGTCAGGTAAGGGGGCGGCCCTCTTTATTTTTTAGTGTTTAACGTCGATTCAATTTTTTTGATAAGTCCGGAAGTGCGACTTGACGTTCTGATTCTTTCTGGTGAATTTTGCCATATGGGTAAAGCGCTGATCATTATCGGACTAATTATTATAATTGCAGGAATATTCTTGCATTTCGGTCCCAGAATCCCATATCTGGGCAAACTCCCCGGAGATATAAGTGTTAAGAAGGATGGGTTTCAATTTTACTTCCCATTAATGACCAGCATTATCCTGAGCATCCTCATTTCACTAATCATTTATTTTATACAGAAGCTAAAAGGCTAGCACTCCCGAAAGCCGAACTCCATAGCCTTTACAATTGCAAAGGTATTCTCAGGAAACCTCAAGAAACTCCCTTATAATTTCCAGAAGTGCCTCTGGCTGTTCGGCATGTACCCAATGTCCTGCGTTCTTGACAGTTTTTACCTCAGAGTTAGGAAAAAGTTGAACGATAAGGATATTATCTTTATCCTGTATGTAATCTGAATTTTCGCCTCTGATGAAAAGCACATCTTTTTCTATGGCGAGTTGTTGCTGAATGCCTTCGCCCATAGCTTCTATGTTCTTATCAATAACCGGCAGGTTTATTTTCCATTCAAAACCGCCCTCAGATTTTCTGGCCAGATTTTTTAGCAGGAATTGACGAGTCCCTAAATCTCGGACATATTCTGCCAATTGTTTATCAGCTTCTCCTCTTGACTTAAGGTTGTCTACATCAATAGACTTCAGTCCTTTTAATATGGTATCGTGGTGAACGGGGTATGCTCTTGGAGCGATGTCAACTACAATAAGCTTGTCCCATTTATCAGCATGGTTAATAGCAAAATTCATGGCTGTTTTTCCACCCATGGAATGTCCTAATATTGATGGGTTCTCTATTCTGTGCTCTTCTATAAACTCGCTAAGGTCGCTTGCCATAGCAGCATAGTTAAACTCATCGCTATGTGGGGACTGGCCATGGTTGCGCTGGTCAATCAGGTACATTTTGAAATGGCCTTCCAGTTCCTTGGCTACTGACATCCAGTTGTCAGACGACCCGAAAAGACCATGTAATATTATTAACGGCTTTCCTTCGCCTATTTCTCTGTAATTTAGCTTCATGCTTTTGCTATTCTTATGTTGTTCAAAGGTAAATGTTTTGTCCTAATCAGACAGACATTTACCTCATAACAAATTCGCCGCACTATGTTATTTGATTACAATCGGAAAATCATGACCTCTGGAGAACGTGTAGGGGAATTGCATCTTACCTTTGAACTTTCTGGAGTATTCAGGCACCTGATCATCCAGGTAAGACTTTAATTCGTAAATGGTTATTTTTCCATCCTGAGGCAATCCATCGGCTTTTCCAGAAAGTGCTTCTAGTAAAACATAAGTAAACAGGCCATGCCCCAACTCCTTGAACTCAACTGCGAACTGCTCACTCCCTGCTGAAGCTAGAACATGAATACCAGTACTTCTGGATAATTGCGCCAGGGCTTTTTCTTCTGCTGCCCCGCGTTGTGCCAGCAACTCTACGCTGCCCCCGGACTGACAAGCATCTATGATTACCAACTGCTTCAATGCAGCAGTTTTTGCAAGCTTCTCTTGCAGGTCTCCTGCGTAGATGGCGTTTTTCTTAAGTTTGTCTTCACTGTAAAGTCTTATATTATCAGATGGAATAAAGTAGAAATCATTGTCTATCATACTCCCATGTCCGGCATAGTAGAAAAATAATACGTCTTGAGGTTTTACTACTTTTGAAAGAGCCTCCATTTTATTTAGTATACTTTCTCGTGTAGCCTCTTCATTGTAGAGTGGTATAATCTCCACACGGTCAAAAAGCTTTTTGGAGTTTTCACCAACCACTTTCACAAAGCCTTCCGCATCTTCTGCGGCGTAATTCAGGTTGAGAGCTTCATTTTTATACTTATTGATACCGACAGCAACCACATACAAAGTCGAATTTACTTTACCTTCCAAACTTACCTTCACGCTTTTGCGATCAGCTTCTATTCGCCCTTCACTAAATGCTGAGGCTTCAATGGTATTGTTACCGGGTACCAAACTGATCTTTTGGGTTACCACTATAGATTTGCCGGCCGGAACTTCAGGGGTTTGAGTACTTACTATTTTTCCGTTTTGAATAATATTTATCTCTGCTACTCCTCCTCCCTGATCGGTTACTTTAATCATGACCTCAGCTTCTTCACTACGAAACCCCTCTCCATTGTGAGGGGCTATTATTTCTATAGATGGAGGAGGTGATTTTTCAATTTTTTCAAGCATGTTCATGCCTTGGTCCTTAGACTTGAATGTTTTGTCCAGCAAATCGGGTTGATAGAATTGCTCGAAAAACTGGTCAGCACTAAAGCTCTGCATTCCGCGAACAAATGCTATTTTATTGAAAGCACCACTTGAAGCATTAAAATATCCCTCTGCATTGATGGCCATCCAATCGTTATTTTCGAGGATTACATAGGTGATCAGTTCCTTGCCCTGTACTACATCCCATATTTTGATCATGCCGTCCTCACTGGCGCTAATCAAAAGGTTGTTGTCAGGAGAAAATTCAATGTTAGTTATAGCTGCCTGGTGTCCATGCAGGCTGTTAATCAGGTTGCCATTTTCTGAATTCATTATCCTGATCACCCTGTCGGCACCTCCCAATGCCAGGGTTTTTCCTTCTTTGTCATACCTTGCGGCGTACAACGGCTCATCGCTGGAGTATTTCCATTGCTGCAAGCCCGTGGCGATGCTCCATGACTTCAATTTACCATCCCACGAAACAGAGACCAATTTTTCTCCGGAAGGGTGAATATCAAAAGCCTGAATAATATCCGTGTGGCCGATAAATTGTCTTACTTCTTTTTTAGAATCAAGCTCAAACATTTTAAGGGACTTATCAAGCCCGGCAATAAGTGCATAGATATTATTTTGATATAGACCAGCCTGATAAGGCGAGCTGTTTTCAAACACCAGGGTTTGCAGCAATTCACCGGATGAGGCATCCCATACTCTGGCCGTACCATCCCAGCTTCCTGTTATTATCGTTTTTTCATCTTTACTAAAACCTACGGAGAATATTACTTCCCGGTGGCCTTTTAGGGTTACCAGTTCTACACCTGAAGCTGCATCCCAGATCTTTGCAGTATTGTCCGCGCTACCCGTTACCAGCTTCTGACCGTCTTTGCTGAAAGTCATGCAAAGAATGGCTTTTTCATGACCATGAAACTCTTGGGCAATTACCCCTGATTTGATCTCCCACATACGTGCAATAGCACCGATTTTTCCTTTTACCAGATATTTACCATCAGGGCTTATAGCAACATCGTTTTTAAGGTCCGTATACTTTTTAATGTAATAGTCCCACCTGGAGTTAGGGTCATAGTCCAGTCCGCCTTTATCCCGGGTAACCAGATAACCGCCCAGGGTTTTGACTACTTTGCCGGATTCAACATCATAAAGGTTAATTTTTTGATCGTCGCTAACCACGGCTATGGTTTTGCTGTCGGGGCTGAAAGCCGCATCTGTAGCAGGCATGGAATGATCAACTTTGACAGAGAATTTTTGCTGTCCGCTGGCTGTGCTGAAAACCTTTAAAGAATCCTCTGTAAGCATCATGGCCAGTTTGCCGTCAGTGCTTAAATCAACAGCTTCATAAGACTCCTCTCTCACAAAAGTTTTTACGACCTCTCCACTTCGGCTATTTCTAAGCACAAAGTCTCCTTTGTTGCTCGCCGTAATGAGCCACTGCCCGTCTTCAGAGTAGTCTATAAAAGTAGCGCAACCGCCGCACCAGCCTTCTTCCGGCTTTATCTCCTGCACCAATTTGCCCGATCCTGCATCATAAATTACTGTGGTCCGGTTGTCGCTGCCAAATGCAATCATACTTCCATCCGGGCTGAAACTGGCATTGATGCCATAGCCTAAGCCTTTATCCGGGTTCATTTTGAAAGTTCGCAGAGTATCGCCACTGGCCATACTCCACAACATACTTACCCAGTCGTATCCTGCCGTGATCAGTTTTGTGCCATCGGGGCTGAGGTCAACGGTAGTCATCACATCTTTGTGCCCCACAAAATCCCGGATCATCTTACCGGTTGAAATCTCCCATAGCTTTGCAGTTTTATCAGCACTGCTGCTTACGAAATACTTGCCATCATCTGTTACGTCTATATCATTGATTGTGGCTTTGTGGCCCAAAAATGACCTGAGTTCGCGGCCAGAGGCAACATCCCACAATTTAATAGACTTATCACGGCTGCCGGTAAGTATGTATTTGCCGTCGGGCGTAAAAGCTACTGCCTTTATAGCAGCGTAGTGCCCGCGCTGTATTACTGTTTCAAGCTTCTGCGTAAAGGCACTTAAAGCTGAAAATAAGCATGTTAGGGTAATTATAAACGTCTTCACCGAATACTGATTTTTGATGTTGAATTTATGAATTTGATTTGGAAACATTTTTGCTCTAAATCATTATATTTAGAATGCGTAAACCTAAACAGAATATTATGTCTTCCATCATTCGGGCGAGCTTTTTTTCTCTGATTTGTATAATTAATATAACTAATGCTATTTCACAAGACAAAATTAGAAAGCTTCCCTCTAACATAAATCGCCCTTCAATTAACCTTTATGCGCCTTTTATCAGTGGTGATGGACAGACCTTACTGTATTTATCAGATTATACGGATGACGGGCACCATGGCATGCGATGGGCAACCAAAAAAACAGTCTCAACATGGAATGACGGGCTGGAGGTTAATAAGCTTATTAATAGACCAACGCTGAATTACAGGGGTGGTTATAGCCTCAATTTTGACGGTAGCGTAATGCTGTTTACATCCCGGAAATCCGGTTTAGGTGGGTTTGATCTATGGTCCAGTAACCGCAGGGGCAATGACTGGGAGGCTCCTGGTAATCTGGGCAGTCCGGTAAATTCCAGCGAAAACGAAGGGGCAGGTATGATGTCGCCCGATGGGGAGTACCTGTACTTTATGCGCTGCGAAAAAATGAGTGAATATGGTGGGGCTAGTGGGTGCAGGCTGATGGTTTCCAAAAAAACATATAACGGATGGGACACACCCAAAGAACTTCCGGCCAACATTAACACGGGCAACTCGCAAACGCCAAGGATACTTGCCGATGGTGAGACTTTAATATTTGCTTCTGATCAGTTTGGAGGCAAAGGCGGACTTGACCTGTATATCACGACAAAGTCGGGGGAAACCTGGTCAGACCCAATACCTCTTGATTTCGTCAATACCGATAAAAATGATCAGTTTATAAGTATACCTGCCAAGGGGAGGTACCTGTTTGCTGATGTACAAGGTGACCGGGACAGGGAGCTGGTCCAGATATTGATCCCTGATGAGTTCCAACCTAAAAAAGTGATGCGCATACAAGGTACCGTTACGGATGCGGCTACCGGTGAACCTTTGGATGCCAACCTTACTGTGTTCAATGTTGGCAACAGGGATCGTTTATGGAATGAGAAAGTGGGCAGAAAAGGTGAGTTTGCCATAGTATTAAAAGAAGGTTCGGTTTATGATGTAGCAATAGATATGGATGACCCAACTTACCTGTACTTTTCAAAGGTGTATGATTTTACAGAAGAGGTTGGCGTCAGGGATAAGGAGAACTTACAGGTGACACTTTCAAAAATAGCTCCGGGGGCGACCTATAATCCTGATGTGGTTTTTGAGAAGCACTCTTCGGAAATAAGTGACAACTCAACATTTGAGTTACGGAGAATAGCCGAAGTACTTAGGAAGAACCCTAACATGAAGATCGAAATTCTTGTTGCTCAGAATAATTTTAAAAAAGACTCGGTACAATCTGATCCGGACCTTACGGAAATTCAATCTGATACCGTTATAACCAAAGTAAAAAGACCTTTAATTACAGAACAGGTTGAAAAAGAAGTTGAGGAAGATTCATTGGGGGAGGGTGCGACTGAATGGGACAACGAAGATTTTGATGAAGACTCTGAGGATATTGCGGATGCCGGCTACGAGGTTATAGAGGAGGAACAAATAAAGAAAACATATCACAACGACCGTACAAAAGAACAGGCCGAAGCAATAAAAGCTTACCTTATAGGCCGGGGCGTGAACGAGAACAGGATACAGGTAGTAACTTCACGCAAGGAAAGAATGGAAAGCGATAGTCAGGAGTCTGGTGTGGCTGACATAAAAGTGGAAGTAAAAATCCTGAATCTTTAGTTGTTCACTACATACATAGGAACCACTATCAGGGTATGGTCCCACATTAGGATCATTTCAATTTCCTGGCCCATTTGTTCAAAAGTAATGGTAAATTGCTCAAAAAGGTCAGGGGTCTTGATTGTAGCTACATCAATGGTCAGAGCGTCTTGTTGTGGATCTCTGTTAGCTTCACCTGAAAACGGAGCTATACCCCATTGGCCAACTTCGTTATTGAAGATAACTGTCCAGTTATTGCTTCGGGGAATGGAAAATAATGAATAGGAACCAGCCTTAAGAAGTTTATTTCCAATCATTAAATCCTTATCGGTAGTAAAAGTGGTCGCTTCATTGGCGCCGGTTCTCCACACCTCGTTATAAGGTACTAGATCTCCGAATATTTCACGCTCTTTTTTAAAAGGGCGGCTATATGATACTGCAATTTTCACATTTTCTTCCTCGAAAATGGCTTTATCCTGCGGGCTGAATGACTTAGTGTAGAACCTGAGTCCTACCATACTTATAATTATAACAGCTACTATTATTCCACCTGCTACTATTAGTTTTCTCATTTATGCGATGTTTTGTATGCTTATACTGAAATGCGTTATTAAAAGTTACTTTTCAGTATAATCTTCTGATTCCCTAAGTCCGCCACTTTTGTAGTAATAATACCAAGTGCCTGTTTTTTCTCCATTTTCAAAATCTCCCTCGGCTTCTTTCCTTTTATTGTCATAGTAGTATATCCAACGTCCTTGTCTGAGGCCGTTTTTGAATTGACCTATCTCGGCTACGCTGCCATCCTTTTCATAATACGTCCAAGAACCATGAGGAACTCCATTTTCGAATTGGCACTCAATTTCCTTTTTACCATCAATATAGTAGTTGATTTTTAGTCCGTTACCGTTTTTCAGGTCTCCGGCGGAGAGCGTATCACCATAAATGGTATAATAAGGGCTGGTGGTCATAAGTTTGCCTTTGTCCCAGGTTTCTTCTTGCATGAGAAGGCCGGTAGTATGAAAAATACCCCAAAGACCATCTTCCAGGCCATAATAAAAACTGCCGACTGACCTTAGCTGTCCTCTGTCATAATAAGTGAACCATTGTCCGTGTTGCTCATCGTTCTTGTACTTTCCTTCCTCAATCACAAAACCATCTTCATTGAAATATCTCCAGTTCCCCTCTCTTACCCCGTTGGAGTAGAACCCCTGTGTTGCCAGGTTTCTATTGTCAAAGTATGTCAGGTAAACACTGTCCTGCCATCCGTTATTATAAAATTTCAATTCCCGCAGCTCGCCATCTTTGTAAAAAGATTGCCATTTGTTTTTAGGTAGTCCCTTGTCGTAATGTTTTATACTTTTAGGTTTTCCATTTTCATGATACTCCATCCAGGTACTGTCAGGCAATCCGGCTTCATATTTTTGAATTTCCATTATTTTCCCAAAGTCATAATATGATTTCCATATACCTTCCATTATACCTTCATTATACCTACCTTCCAAAATTAGTCTGCCAAACTGATTATATTCTTTCCACTGACCATGTGTGGTATCAGCCATATAACTTCCCTCTGCCAACAACTCCCCATACGGGCCATAGTAATAAAAGGGGCCTTGCTGTACTCCATTTTGATAAGTTTTGACATACATGGGCTGCCCGTCAGCATAGTAGGTAACCCATTCGCCATGCTTCTTGCCATGCTCATATTTTCCTGCCTGTTCGATTATACCGCCGGGAGAAAGGCCTATATAATCAGTAGGGAGATCCTCTACATACATTACTTTAGCTTTTACACCGCCAGAGGGGTAGAAAAAGCGCCATACTCCCTGTCTCTGGTTATTTTCAAACTTCCCTTCTTCCAGTTTTATATCCTGTGTATTATAGAATCTCCATAGACCTGTTTTTTCTCCATTAACAATATCGCCGATAGCATAGGCTGAACTATCAGTGGTAAAGAGTTTTGTTTCCTGGGCCTGGATATCTGGTAGCAGGATAATGGAAAGTATTGTTATTAAGTAAAGTGTGTGTTTCATGGCCATACTGGAGCAAATATTGTGCAAGGTAAATTATAAAATATTTTAATATTACAGGTGCCTTACTATCTTTGCACAAAAGATAAAAACATTATATATATGGGTTATTTAGCGTTGGTACTTGTTCTTGTATTGTTTGTTTTGGCTATCATTTCTCCGATGATATTTCCTAACAAAATGATCAGCGATAATAAACATGATATAGACGGCTCTACTGAACAATAGCAGTAGCCTCTATCTCCAACAAATATTCCGGGCTGATCAATCGGCTTACTTCTATCATTGAGGTAGCGGGTTTTATATCTCCAAAAACTTCGCCATGAGCTTTTCCTATCATTTGCCATTGGCCAATGTCGGTTACAAATATTCTGGTGCGAACTACATCGGATAACTGAGCTCCGGCTTTCTGAATGCTGTCATCTATAATTTGCAAAATACATCTGGTCTGCTCGTAGGGGTTATCCTGACCTACCAGTTTTCCATCTCTCACGGCTACAGTGCCTGATACTTCGATAGTGTTTCCAATACGTACGGCCCTTGAATAACCGACTATATCTTCCCAGGGAGCCCCGGTAGATATGTTCAACCTTTTCTTCATGGATGCTTTTTATTAGTTTTACTTTTCAATACCTTAAAAATATGAAGAATATCTGTGTCTTTTGTGGTTCAAGCCACGGTAATGAACCTATCTACGATGCCGAAGCGCAAACACTGGGCAAATGGATGGCAAAAAATAACAAAAGCCTGATTTATGGTGGAGGTAAGGTAGGCTTGATGGGTACTATAGCAGATGCTGTAATGAATAATTGCGGAAGTGTGACAGGTGTTATACCTGATTTCCTGATGAGAAAGGAGGTTGGACACCTTGGGTTGACTGAGCTGCTGGTTGTGAAGTCGATGCATGAGAGAAAACAAAAAATGGCTGAGCTGGCTGATGCTTTTATTGCCATGCCCGGTGGTTTTGGTACGCTCGAAGAGCTTGGTGAGATCCTTACATGGGTGCAATTAGGTATAATTAAAAAGCCTGTTGGACTACTTAATGTCGGTGGCTTTTACGACCATCTTTTGCTTCAAATGGATCATATGGTGAAGCAGGGATTTCTGAAGCCACAGAATCGTAAGCTTATTCTTAACATATCCACGGCGGAGGAGGTCATCCCCCGCTTAGAGTCGCATACTTTCGATAACTATTCCATCTGGGACGATTTGAGCAAGACGTGATTTAGTAGAAAAGTGTTCATTTATGTACAACTATAATGTATGAGGTTGAACATATTTTTAATTTTAGCTTGCCCTGCTGCCTTTAAAAGCGGTTAATATTATGGTATATTTCTTGAATTACAATATTTCAAATGTTTTGGAATCATTGTATCATATCGCTTCGAAAGCTCCGGCAGCACGTGCTGTTTTATATAGTGAGTATTGCTGTATCGGCAATAGGATATGCATGCCTTATCAGCAGCTTTGCTTTATTTAAGGCATATGGCAGGGTTTCTGTAATTATGGTCAGTGTGGCAATAATAATATTCGCTGCCAACAGTATCAATAATATTAGTTACAAGTATTTGGTTAAAGAGGTTAGCATAAGAAAATTGCTTGGTGCCGGGCCCCTGGCTATTTACAAATTAATCCTTACAGAATCGCTGATACTATCGGTTCTGGCAATACTCTTCAGTCTTATTGCTCTTGATGTTGCTCCATTGGGTGAGATTTTAAACCTCAGCCTAAGGTATAAGATAACCAGTTTCGGAGATCTGGCCTTTGTATTTGGCTGCGTTTTGGTAGTGGGTACTATTACAGGTTTATTTCCTGGATACAGGCTAATTAAGGCAGATATTTCCTATCATCTTAAGAAAAACTAAAATCCCCCATATTGGGTTATTTTAATGAAAGGAAATGAAATTATGTTCGCTATCTGATAAATCTGTCGCGCAAAATTCTTAAATTTTAAGAATACGAGTTACGCCTGAAGTGTATGAGAAAAATTTTAATTGGCTTTACTTTTTGCTCTTTTTTATTCTTGTTTTTTTCGAAATCCAGTGGCCAGACTTTGGGTTTTGAACTTAATGATGCCAAGCGGGTAAACATTCCATTTGAAATCTATAATAACCTTATCGTTGTACCGGTAGTACTCAATAATCAGTTGCCTCTGAAGTTTATTCTGGATACCGGCGTTCGCACAACTATTCTTACTGAAAAGTCTTTCAGCGATATCCTGAACCTTCATTATTCGCGGAAATATACCATTTCAGGGCTGGGAGGAGAAAGACTGGTAGATGCATATATTACCAACAATGTATCCCTTTCTCTACCGGGTGTAACAGGGAAGGGGCATGCCATGTTAGTACTTGCAGAAGACTACCTCGAACTGCGTAACTATTTGGGAACGGAAGTACATGGTATTTTGGGTTATGAGATCTTCAGCCGGTTTATTGTCACCATAAACTATGATAAAAAGATTTTAACCCTCACTACTCCCGAATACTTTAAAAAACGCAGGAGGTTTCATGAAGTCCCCATAAAGGTGGAAGATACTAAGCCTTACGTAACGGGTCGTATAGTATACAACACGGGCGACTATCTGGATGTAAAGCTGCTGGTAGATACAGGTGCGAGCCATGGACTGTTGTTAGATAAGTCGTCGGACCCGCAGATCATATTGCCAGAGAAACATATCTCAACCTCTTTAGGTAGGGGATTAGGCGGCCTGCTGGAAGGTGAAATGGCACGACTTAATTATTTCCATCTGGGAGAAGCCTGCTGGCCGGATATTCTTGCCACGTTTCCCGAAACAAATTCATTTCTGGATAGTCTTAAAAATATCGGAACATTCCGGAATGGCTCCATAGGCGGTGAGATCCTCAGCCGTTTTACTGTAGTTATAAATTTTCCCGAAGAAAAATTATACCTAAAAAAGGGGAAAAGCTACAAAAAAGACTTTACCTATAACCTAAGTGGATTAGTTGTTAAGGCTATAGGGAGCAGGCTCAATACCTATGAAATCACTGAGGTTAGAAATCACTCTGCCGGAGAAAAGGCAGGCTTTAAAAAAGGCGACATTCTTGTTTCGATTAACAGTATCGATGCCAGCAGGTTGCGTCTGAACAACATCATCAGCTTCCTAAACGCCAAAGAAAATAAAAAGCTAAGATTAACCGTCTTACGGGACGGAGTTAAGATTACACAAACTTTCCGCCTAAAAAGCCAGATCTAATTGTTGCTTAAAAAGTTTAGAAATTGTGATTGACGTTTTTTGTATGATGTATACAAATACTTGTGCATGTTTCTCAAGCGAATAGAGTTTAATATTGATTTTGAAAGCGCTTCAGATGTGATGCCATCCTTTAATATGAATTCCTGAGCCCCTATCAGATAAGACTGACCATTGTTTGAATTCTTTAGAATGGCTATGGGAATATCACGTGTCTTAGACCATGAAGAAAGCTTGTTGAGCAGGCTTTTTAAGTAAGACCTTTCCAGGTTATCATCTATAAGAATGCAGCTCGGGTGAAACTTCATTATTTTTTTATAAACGCCCTTAAGGTCAAAGCCTATTTCTGCATTATAAGTTTTATTTTTGATTGCTTTTAGCTTTTCATAAATATTGCTGAGTTCAATCGGGTTGTTTCCGATTAAAAACACATTAATAGAATCACTGCCAGCTTTGTTTGTAGATATAGTGTTCATAGGCCAACTTGTTTTTGTAAATTAAACGCTTTTTTCCGTAAGAAGTTTGAACTTTATGTTCAATTTTTTAAAAAATTATTCACATTTAACATTAATGCCCTGGTTGTGAGAAAGGTAATCATCGTAGGAGGTGGGCTTGCCGGATTGGTGAGTGCCATTGTACTTCGCAAAGCTGGCTTGCCGGTGACCCTGATAGAGAAAAAGAAATATCCGTTTCACCGGGTGTGTGGTGAATATATTTCAAATGAGGTACGCGGGTTTCTGGAGCGACTGGAGATATTTCCGGCTAAAATGGAACCTTCTCTTATTAAGCGGCTTCAGTTGACCTCAACAAATGGTAATTCCGCATTTCTGGCGTTAGGCATGGGCGGGTTTGGAATAAGTCGATATGAATTGGATAACTTCCTGTATCAAAGAGCTGCTGATATGGATGTGGAATTTATCTTACAGAAGCAAGTCGGGTCGGTAAAGTACAATGGTAACAGTTTCTCGGTAGAGATTGAAGGCTCTCCCGCCATGGAGGCTCATGTGGTAGTGGGAGCATTTGGAAAGAGATCAAGGCTAGATAAGAAAATGGGGAGGAAGTTTCTGGAAAAAAAATCGCCCTATATTGGAGTAAAATATCATATCCGCTACGATGACCATCCTGATGACCTGATAGCACTGCATAACTTTAAAGACGGGTACTGCGGTATCAATAAAATTGAGGGTAATAAATATAACCTGTGCTATTTGTCTGCCAGATCCAACTTATCAGAGTCGTCAGGCATTTCTGACATGGAGGCCCGAGTCTTGAGCCAAAACCCTTACCTTAAGAAAATATTCACAGATGCAAAATTCCTTTTTAAAAAGCCTGAGGTCATTAATGAGATTTCATTTGAAACCAAGGAGCCTGTAGAGCAACATGTGCTGATGTGCGGAGATGCAGCAGGAATGATTACCCCTCTATGCGGTAATGGTATGGCAATGGCTATTCATTCGGCTAAAATTTTATCAGAGGAGGTTATCGATTATTTTAATAATCATGGCTCCAGGGAGAAGCTTGAATACAATTATTCGCGAAGATGGAGAATGCTTTTTGAAAAAAAACTCTGGACTGGCAGGCAAATACAGAAGCTCTTCGGCTCGGAGCTCGCCTCTAATTTTGCTGTGCTCATAGCTAAAAGATCAAAGTTAATAGCCGATTTCCTGATCAGGCAAACACATGGAGAGTCCTTTTAATAACCAGCTTTAATGGCCTGAAGCACCTGGCTGCTGTCCAGAAAGAAATAAATGAAGAAAATATTCAGGCACAACGCTGATATCATGTTCAACCTCATGGTATGACTAAAATCTGCTTTGCTCATATCGATATGCACTTTTAAGAACCAATAGCCAAAATATAATACTACCGGTAACATGCTTAGTACAAACAGCAGGGCATACTTATCCTTGTGATATTCCATAAAATAAAAAACAAATGCGCCGACGGCTATGGAAAATGTAACTGCTGTAAAATAGAAAGTGCCTTTAATTCCCAGTTTATAGCTTAAGGTGTGGTCACCTCTTTTAGAGTCTTCTTCGTGTTGATAGATCTGTGTCATAGGGTAAGAGCCCCATAGCATCAGTGAAGTCAATATACCGGGTAGCCAAAGGTGAGCTTGCTCCCAAACATGAAAGCCATATTGGTTAAGACCCATATAGGCCATCATAAAGGTGAATGCTCCTTGAAAAAAACCGGCAATAAACCAACTTAGAAATGCATATTTTTTAATCCTGATCCCTGGGTGGCTGTAGGCCTTAGAAACCAGGCCATATATAAAAAGCATAAGTGAAAACTGCCAGCTGATAATCAAAGCCATGCCAATAGCAACCATATCAAATACCAAAGCCGTATAGTACAGGCCCTTAACCACCTTCGGAGGATTCCTTAAGCCGCCTATACTTTTTTCGTCTTTATCAAAATAACTGTTATAGCCGTTGCTTGCGGGATACAGAAAAAAATGAAGCGCTATGAAAACAATGATGATCCGACTTTCATTAATATTTGGGGATACCGCCAGGGCAAATAAAAACACGGGCAAAAGAAAAAATGAAAAGGGAATACGCAGATGCAGCCATGTGGATTTTTTAAACATACATTGTTTTCTTTTATACCAAGATATCAATTTTTAAGTATTATTGATTAATGAATGCATACATCACTTCTATCGCAACGGCAAACCCCAGGTATAAAATTAAACAACAGCGTGTTCTTGATTTTATGATTCGGGCTCACCGTCTGGAGGGGGTTGAAGCTGATAAATTAAGAGTGCTTTATCGTGCCACAGGGATATCTTCAAGATATTCAGTCATAGAAGATTACAGTTCTTCACTCGTTCGAAATTTCTTTCCGGATAATGATAGTCTTGAGCCTTTCCCGTCAACTCATGATCGCCTGGGCTTATTTCAGCGGGAAGCGGTAGGGCTCTGTATGGAAGCAGCTAAAAAGGCTCTTGATAATACTCCACGTGATCAAATCACGCATCTGATAACGGTTAGCTGCACAGGCATGTATGCTCCCGGTTTAGATATAGAACTTGTAGACGGGTTAGGTCTAAACTCTCATGTAGAAAGAACAGGTATTAACTTTATGGGATGCTATGCGGCTTTTAATGCTTTGAAAGTGGCAGACGCAATATGCTCGGCCAATAAAGATGCACGCGTGCTTGTTGTATGTGTAGAGCTATGCAGTATTCACTTTCAAAAGGAATCACTTGAAGACTTCATGCTGGCCAATGCTTTGTTTGGTGATGGTGCTGCTGCGTTGGTGATGGCCGGAAGCCCGGATGAAGGTATAAACTTCAGAACCACTTCTTTTTTCAATGAACTATTTAGAAATGGACACGAGCACATGGCTTGGAAAATAGGTGATTTTGGCTTTGAAATGCGCCTTTCGGCTTATGTGCCTGATGTTATCCAATCAGGGATAAAACAGTTGCTACAAAAGCTGGTTAATAAAAGCGGTGTCGATAAATTTGATTATTTTGCTGTACACCCGGGAGGGAAAAGGATTTTGCGGGTCATTGAAAAGGAACTGAACATCAGCAAAAAAGAGAACCAGGCTGCTCATGATGTATTAGCCGCATATGGTAATATGTCTTCACCAACCATTTTATTTGTATTAAAACGAATAATGGATCAGCTGAAAGCAGATGATGATAACAAAAGCTTGTTGGGGCTTGCATTCGGACCTGGGCTTACACTTGAAAGTATGCTTTTAACTATAGAGATACATTAATGGCATCAAAATTTGCAAAGCGTAGTAATGAGATAGAACTGATGGATGACCTTGAAAGCTCCGGAGAGGTTATTGACCAGACTCTAAGAGAGTTGGAGACGATCAATAAATGGCTGGGAGGGAACCATGTAACCGTAAATGGGCTGGACTTACTGATGATCAAAATCAAAGTATCTCGTGATTTAACCATTGTAGATCTTGGGTGTGGGGGCGGCGATATGCTGATGATGATTGCTGATTGGGCAAGAAAACGAAGCCAGCCTATAAACCTCATAGGAATAGATGCGAATCCGAATATCATAGATTTTGCCCAAAAGAATACCCGGAACTATCCCGAAATAGTTTATAAATCCATAAATATTTTCTCTGAGGAATTTAAGGCGCTGCAATATGACATTGCAACTTCTACACTTTTCACGCATCACTTTAACGATCAGGAGCTCACAGACCTGTTTGCCCTTATTAAATCTCAGGCTTCCATTGGCATGGTTATTAATGACCTGCATCGCCATTGGTTTGCTTATCACTCCATTAAATGGCTCACAGCTGCTTTTTCGAAGTCAGTCATGGTTCGAAACGATGCAGCCGTTTCCGTATTGAGATCATTTCACAAAAATGAAATAGAAGAAATATTGAAAGCATCAGGTGTTTCTAACTATTCAATCCAGTGGATGTGGGCTTTTCGCTGGCAGCTGGTAGCCTGGTTTTAAGGATTTCAGGTACCACGGCCGGAACCGCCTGGGAGCTGGTCAGGCTGCGGGTTCCAGCATGGTTTCGCTTAGCTCTCTCTTGAATGAATAGCCAAAACTGGGTAGATTAAGCAGGTTTACATGGCGGTTGAGTATTTTCAATACAGTGATCACTGCACTTAGTGCATCTACTTCCTTATGAAATACCCTATGGCCACTTTTATGATCAAGAGCCAAAACCTCTTCGGTAAATTCATCCAAATGTTTAATGGTTATTTTCTTTTCCTTCGGTGTCCAGTCCGTTACATACATTACCTTAAGGTATTCAGGCAGTCTGCTTATAAACTCGGCAGATTCAGTATAAGATAAACTCCGGCGTATCGTATGCAGTATTCTGCAAATAATTTCACCGGCCTTTTTAGAGTCAGGGATAACTAATGCACGCTTTATTTCCAGAATAAGCCCGCTATCTCTTTTAGCAAGCCTGTCATAGTTGATTTCAAATGTGTGTTCCATCGTACGTATCAGTATTTCTCTATAATGTGACTAACAGTTTTTTAAAGGCAGAAGAGAATAACCGTGCCAATAGAATATTTAATTTTATATCATTGATTATCAAATATTTATAATGAATAGCGCCTGCTAATCCAGGCGCCTTTGTGGAAGTATTTCACCGCAACATTGTGGTGGATATACCTTAACGGGTAACCCATTTCACCTTATCTTCCACGGGATTGCGCTTGCCTGCGGGCCACTTTTCACTCTTTGGCATTCCTATGTAAAGAAAGCCCAGCAGCAGGTCATTTTCACCCAGCCCGAAAAATGGCTTGGCTTCCTCATAAAAAGTAACACCACCGGTACTCCAGTAGCAGCCGACCCTATGTGCTGAGGCCGTGAGCCACATATTCTGCACGGCGCATGCCGTGGCGCAGACTTCTTCCACCTCAGGCACACTTTGCTGTTCATCTCTATGCATTCCTATCGCTATAACGTGCGAACATTCCAGAGGCTTGTTCTTTAATTTTAAATACGTTTCCTCATTGAAAGAGTCCTTATAGCGTTGTTTATAGAGGTCTCCCTGAAAGTCGCCCAGCTTATTCAACCCGTCTTCTTTAAATACAATAAACCTCCATGGCTCGGTAAGTCTGTGTGTCGGGGCCCAGTTGGCATTGTCCAGCATTTTTTCAATAATCTTGTCGTCAACCTGCTCTCCGGAAAACATATTAGTGTATATTGACCGGCGAGTAGCTATGATTTCATTTACCGCTTCTATAAAATTCATTTCTACTTGTTTTTAATTAAGTAATTTAACCCTCACAAAAGTATATTGGTTAAGCCCTTGGGCGCTTTAAAATGATTAAATATAGAGAATGAAAAACACAATCCTTCTTTTCTTCCTTTTCTTTTCGGGCCAGATCTTTGCCCAGCAACAAATAGAAACCGGGTTCGAGCAAAATGGTGGCACTTCGCCTTATCATGAAGTGATCAGCTATTATAACACCCTGTCTAAACTACATGCGGAGGTTGATATCAGGGAAATGGGTGAAACGGATAGCGGCAAACCGCTGCACATGGTTATTGTGGACACTGACAAGGATTTTGACCTTAAAAGATCGAGGGAAAGGGGAAAGACCATAATAATGATTAATAACGGGATACACCCCGGGGAACCGGATGGTATCGAGGCCTCTCAAATGCTGGTGCGTGATTACATGGTTAATGCGAAAAGGAAGAAAGCTTTGAAAGACATAGTGCTTGTGATCATTCCTATTTATAACATTGGAGGTGCACTAAACCGCAATACCTATAGCCGTGTAAACCAAAACGGTCCGGAGGAATACGGCTTTAGGGGAAATGCCAGAAATTACGACCTTAACAGGGACTTTATTAAGGCCGACACCCGGAATACGCTTGCTTTCTATGAAATTTACCATTTAGCACAGCCTGATATTTTTATTGACACCCATGTGAGCAATGGAGCTGATTATCAGTACAGCATAACACATTTAGCAACACAACACAATAAAATTGGAGGCGCCATGGGCAAGTACATAGAAAGTGGCTTTATTCCTCAATTAGAGAAACTAATAGCTGATAAAGGTAGCGAGATCGTTCCTTACGTTAATGTATTTAACCAAACCCCTGACTCAGAAGGGATAACCCAGTTTATGGATTACCCGAGGTACTCAACAGGGTATACTACTTTGTTTAATACGTTGGGTTTTATGATTGAAACACACATGCTGAAGCCTTTTGATGTAAGGGTGAAAGCCACCTATGATTTCATAGAAAGTGTGGTGGAAATTGCTGGTGAGGATGGTGCAAAAATACAGATGATGCATCGAGGAAACTTATTGAAGCCCGGTGACCTCTACCCGGTGACCTGGAAGCTTGATGATACAGCATCAAAGAGCATTGATTTTAAAGGGTACGAAGGAGAAATGGTGGAAAGTAAAGTTACCGGGCAGCAGCGTATTTTTTATAACCGGGATAAGCCGTTTGATAAGAAAATATCCTACTATAATACCTACACTCCTACTAAAGAAGTTATAATACCCAAGGCATATATAGTACCGCAGGGGTGGTATGAGATTATAGACAGGTTGAAGCGTAATGGGCTAAATTACAGTAGGTTAAATAATGATACTATACTCAACGTAGAGAGTTACACAATAACTAATTTCAAAACCTTGCCTTCAGCCTATGAGGGACACTATCCGCACAACAGTGTTGAAGTAAACAAGTCTAAAACATCAATAGACTTCAGGGCAGGAGATTACGTCTTTCATATCAGCCAGCCAGGTGGACGATATCTGGTAGAAACCCTGGAGCCTGAGGCAACGGATTCTTTTTTTAACTGGAATTTTTTTGATACTATTTTGCAGCAGAAGGAGCATTTCTCGCCATATGTGTTTGAAGACATTGCCTGGTTGCTTCTGGAGGAGAACTCAGAGTTAGAGAAAGCCTTTGAGAAAAAGAAGAATGAAGATAAGGAGTTTGCGGATAACTGGTATGCACAGCTAAACTTCATTTATATGCATTCGCCTTATTATGAAAAGGCATATATGCAATATCCGGTGTATCGTCTTGTAGATTAAAAAAGAGTGTAATGATCACCTTTAAATAAGGGATCTATTTTATAATTTAGTGACAGGCTTGGAGTCAGTATTAAAAGCTGATAGCGCGGCTGCACTGGCCAGAAAGGGAACTAAACAAATAAAAACATACCGATGAAAAAGCATTTCAGGGATTTGTTTCAACATAATGCATGGGCAAACCAAAGGATACTAATCACACTTGAAAAAAGTGAGGTTAAGAACGACAAAATACTGCTGCTTTTCAGCCACCTTTTATCAGCCCAAATCATATGGTTAAACCGCATTAAAGATATACCGACCTCTCCGTTTCCTCTATGGGAGCAATATAAACTGAGGGAGTTGCGCAGTATGACGGAGGAAAGCTCAGTAAACTGGCTAAGCTATCTTGACGGGCACAAGTTTGACACGTTTGAAGAGATGATCTTTTACAAAAATACCAGTGGGAGAAAATTTGAAAATACCATAAGAGAAGTTATAAGTCAGGTATTAAGCCATAGCTCTTACCATAGAGGGCAGATTGCTATGCTTTTACGAGACGAGGGTATAGAGCCGCCGGTAACAGATTATATTGCCTATGCGAGACAGAAGTAAACAAAACATTTTATGGGCTTGTTAAGGAAATAGCCTTAAACCTTAACAGCCATGAAAAATTTTATCCTTTCTATTGCATTGTTATTTTCTGCAGATCTTTTAATTGCCCAGTCTGACATTACTATGTGTCATACTCCGGCAACAGAGAGCTTTGCCATGTTTGCATCGAACATGGAATTTAATGCTGAGCATCCCGAACCAGAGCCATATACCCACCACAGTGAAATTGGCAAAATGATCAAAATAAATACGCCTGATGGCAAAACAGCCAATGCATATTTGCTGGAAGCCCAGGTGGATTCTGATGATTATTTATTTGTTATCCATGAATGGTGGGGCTTGAATGGGCACATCAAAAAGATGGCTGAGAAATACTATAGTGACCTGGGGACTGTAAATGTGTTGGCGCTGGACTTGTATGACGGAAAGATAGCAGAGACCCGTGAAAAAGCATCGGAATACATGGGGCAGGTGGATGACAAAAGAGCGCGGGCTATTATAAAAGGAGCACTTGACCATGCGGGTAACAGCTCTGAGATAGCTACTATCGGTTGGTGCTTTGGCGGTGGCTGGGCCTTGCAGGCCGCTATGATGGCCGGAGGTGAAGCTCAAGGGGCTGTAATGTACTATGGTATGCCCGAAAAGGATGTAGATAAAATTAAAGCGAAAATAAATTTCCCTGTTTTGGGCATATTTGCCAAGAAAGATGAGTGGATCACACCGGAAGTGGTGTCAAAATTTCAAAAGGATATGAAAGAGGCTCAGAAAGAGCTCAACGTTCATTTTTACGAGGCCACCCATGCTTTTGCCAACCCAAGCAACCCCAACCATGATGAGGAGGCAACCGAAGATGCTTATCGAAAATCTCTGGCATTCTTAAAAAGAGTTCTGGATTAACTTGCTATTCCAGCCTTATGTACCTTTTGCGGTGTTTTTGCTTAGGATATATAATATTTAGCAGCTAGCTTGCACGATGGTAAACTAAAACCAATCGTAAAATGTCTATGGCTGAAGTACTTAGCGCAAGTAAGCTTGCTGCTTTCCTAACCTTTGTTCTGGTAATTTTGATAGGTATACCGGCAGTTTCTCATCCCAAAGTACAGCGCGGACGTCTTGACCTTACTCATACGGATTTTAACAGTGCCATGCCGATATCTCTGGATGGAGAATGGGAATTTTACTGGAAGTATGTGCTTTTTCCGGCTGATTTTACCAGTAAAAACAAACCTGAGGCACAGTACATAAAGCTGCCGGCTGTCTGGAATGGCCTTAAAACAGGGCAGACCGAATTAACAGGTGAAGGTTATGCAACATACCGATTGGTTATAAAAAAGCATGAAAAACCTGATCTGCTCAGCCTTGATATTCCAAATGTCTATACTAACTATGCCTTATGGGTTAACGGAACAATGCTGGCTTCAAATGGCATAGTTTCAGTGGACGCTTCTCGTGCAAAACCTGAGTGGCAGCCGCATGTAAAAATCTTCGAAGCACCGGGAGAGACTATTGAGATTATACTCCAGGTTTCAAACTTTCATCACAACCGCGGCGGTGTACATAAATCAATAAAGCTGGGCACTCCAGAAGTTATTAACAGGCAACATGAGTCCATTATTGTATCCAATGTTTTTCTTGTGGGGGGGCTACTCATATTAGGAGCCTTTTTTATAGGATTTTTCCTGATAAGAAAAGGGCAAAGCGCTACATTATATTTTGGCCTCCTATGTTTTTTCTGGGGTATACGCTCCCTTTTCTCCAATATTTATCTTATCACATCTTTCTTTGACAGCATAAGCTGGCAAGTTGCCATTAAGGTAGAGTACCTCTCACTGTATTTAAGCATGTTGGTAGGCATGCTATTTATCAGCCAGGTATTTTTGAACGACAAAAAGTCTATTTACAAGTATATTATTATCATGATCAATTATTGCATCATCGCCTTAACGATCGTTTTACCACCGGTATTTTTCACGCAGTTGCTCCCTGCTTACCAGTTTTTTATAGCTGTCAATTTTCTGTTTGCCATAACAGTTATTGTCAGAGCTATATTTAAAAATCAACATGAGGCCTGGTTCAGCGCTATGAGCATCATTATAGGGATTGCACTTTTTGCCTACGAACTTACGGCCTATGCGCTGGTGGTTAAGGTTAACTTTATATTCCTTAATCTTGGGTATCTTGCTATTTTCTTCCTGAATTCTCTTGTGCTGGCATATCACTTTGTAGGAGCCTACAAGCAGATCAATATTTTGGAAGAGGAAAAAACCCGCAGCCTTGAAGGAAGGTTAAGGGGCATTTAACCCCTGTTTCTTTTTAAGCGCAGATTTTTAAATCGTTTTCTGAGAAGAAAAATGACAAGTAGAATCACCAGAGCCACCGGCCATATATAGATAAGGCCTATGATAATTTCTTGCAAAAGATACCATCCACCACTGAATCCATCCCCGATCTTTAGCCAAAATCCCTTCGAAGGAGCCTGGCTGGCGTGGTATATATCCTGAAACGCAGTAAGATGAATAGTCGACATCCTTACCTGGCTATTTAAGTATTTAAGCCTTCCCTCTTTTGATTCTATTTCTTCACGGATCATGCGAAGTTCATTTTCAACCTTAAGGATATCCTCCACCTTGTTGGCCTTTTGCAGTAACTTTCGGTATTGCTCCTCCACGGCCCTTTTATTTTTCAGCCTGATCTCAAGGTCTATAAACTCCTCGGTCACATCCTGGGCATTGATGTTATTGGCGTAGACGAATGAGGCTTGTGTCAGTATTTTTTTTAGTATTTCATCCAACTGATCCTGCTGTACACGGATCGTCATGTCGAGAGACAACTTGTAGGTATCATTGGTGCGGTTATCTGTGCTTACGTAAGCATTGTACAGCTTAATGATCTGGTCAATATTTGCTTTTGCGGAATCCAGATTTTCCACCTGCATATTAACATTAGCTGTTTTGATTACTTTCCGTTCAACAGGCTCGGTTTGGCTGGCGAACCTGACACCCGGAGGTGGAGCCTGTTCGGTTGCAGGTATTTCAAGAGCGTCTTCGACCATTTCATAATCAGCCTCTTCTGAATAGCCAAGTTCACTTTTCATATTTTGTTCGCCCTGGCATGCAGATATTCCCATGGCTACAAATAGTAGGAGGTAAGTTGTACGTATTTTCATAGTTATCTATTTTACATTTTTATTATAGATGTTACAAACTAGCTAATTCCATAACTTTGATAGTTGAAAAAGTCACTTTTATTTTTTTATCATCTATAATTTCAATTGCATACCTTTACGAGCATGAGCAAACCCGAAAAAAAGTTATTTCTTCTTGACGCCTACGCACTTATATACAGAGCCCATTTTGCATTCAGTAAAACCCCCAGGATCAGTTCAAAGGGTGTAAACACCGGCGTAATGTTCGGTTTTATAAATACTCTTCTGGAAGTACTGCAAAAGCAGAAACCTACCCATATCGCTGTAGTTTTTGATACCTCAGCACCTACTTTCAGGCATGAGCAATTTGCAGAATACAAGGCACATCGTGAAGAAACGCCTGAAGATATAAAAGTAGGGATACCGGTAGTGAAGGATATCGTTAGGGCATTTAACATTCCTGTACTCGAAATGGATGGCTATGAAGCGGATGATATCATTGGTACGCTGGCCAAGAAGGCGGGTAAAGCAGATTATGAGGTGTTTATGATGACCCCAGACAAAGATTTTGGGCAGTTGGTAGAGGAGCATGTATACCTGTACAAGCCGGCTTACATGGGCAATGCCGTGGATGTACTGGGCGTGCCTGAGGTGCTGGCAAAGTGGGATATAGAACGTGTCGATCAGGTAACGGATATGCTCGGCTTGCAGGGTGATACGGCTGATAACATTCCCGGGATTCCGGGCATCGGACCCAAGACTGCGTCAAAACTCATTAAGGAGTTTGGTTCTGTTGAAGAGCTGGTGGCTAACGTGGATAAGCTCAAAGGCAAGCAAAAGGAAAATGTGGAGGCCTATGGCCAGCAAGGTATACTTTCTAAAGAGCTGGCAACAATTAATACCGAGGTGCCTATTGAGTTTAATGAAAAGGATCTGATATATGAAGGACCTGATGAGGAAAAACTAAAGCCGATATGCGAAGAGCTTGAGTTCAGGACCATAATGAAGCGGATATTTGGTGAAGAATTAACAGGAAAAACCACGACATCTGCATCAGGGCAACTTTCCATGTTCAGTGATGAGAGTAAAGTAGCCATAGAAGTTACAGAAACTGTAACGGTTGAAAAGACGAGTATCAAAACGGTGGAACATGACTACCACCTGGTGACGTCAGCAGAGAAACGAAACGAACTGATAAAATTCCTTCAAATGCAAGATGAGTTCTGTTTCGATACGGAAACCACAAATATTGATGCTGTGGAGGCGGAGATTGTGGGTCTGGCGTTTTCGTATGTGAAAGGGGAAGCCTACTATGTGGCACTTCCGGCAGACTTTGAGGAGGCGAAGCAAGTACTCTTGGAGTTTAAACCGGTGATGGAAAATGAGAAAATCACTAAAATAGGTCAGAACGTTAAATACGACATCCTTGCCCTGAAAAAGTATGGTGTCCATGTAAAGGGTAAAATATTTGACACCATGCTGGCGCACTATGTGATTGAGCCTGAAATGCCACATAACATGGATGCCATAGCAGAGCAATATTTGAATTATAAGTGTGTGCCGATTACTTCTGTTTTAGGTGTTAAAGGTAAGCGGCAGAGAAACATGAGAGACATAGCCCCGGAAGATGTAGTGGAATATGCCGGAGAAGATGCCGATATTACACTGCAATTAAAACAGGTGCTGTCAGACCAGATCAAAAAGGAGAAAAAGCTTGACAGCTTGCTTGAAGAGGTTGAGCACCCATTAGTTTATGTGCTCTCCGACATGGAGCACGAAGGTGTAAGAATAGATGAAGAGGCATTGAAACAAATGTCTGCGGAACTACAGCAAGCCAGCCTGCAGGCCCAGGAGGAAATTTATAAAATAGCCGGTTGTGAGTTTAATATAGCCTCACCTAAGCAATTGGGCGAGATCCTGTTCGACCGGCTCAAGCTAATTGAAAAGCCTAAGAAAACGAAATCCGGTCAGTATGCTACAGGTGAAGAGATACTGGGAAGGCTGGCGGCAGAGCATGATATAGCCAGGAAAATACTGGAGTTCCGGGAATATCAAAAACTAAAATCCACCTATGTGGATGCATTGCCAAAGATGATTAGTGTCAGCGACGGGCGGGTACATACCGATTACGGACAGGCCGTGGCAGCTACCGGCAGGTTGAGTTCTAATAATCCGAACCTTCAAAATATTCCGATAAGAACGGAAAAAGGCAGGGAGATCAGGAAAGCGTTTGTGCCAAGGGATGAAAACCATGTGCTGGTGTCAGCGGATTATTCGCAGATCGAACTTCGTATAGCCGCATCTTTTGCCAAGGATAAGGACATGATCGAGGCCTTCAAAAACGGGCGGGATATCCATGCCACTACTGCTGCCAAAGTTTTTAACGTATCCCTTGAGGATGTAGACCCGAATATGAGGAGGAAGGCCAAAGAGGTAAATTTTGGGATTATCTACGGAATATCTGCCTTTGGTCTCTCGCAAAACCTGAACATCCCGCGGGCTGAGGCCAATGATATTATCAAGGCGTATTTTAAAGAGTTTTCTTCCATCAAAAACTATATGGACGAGTCCATCAACAAAGCCAAGGAGCAGGGGTATGTAGAAACTATCCAGGGAAGAAGACGATACCTCAGAGACATCAACTCCAGAAATGCTACTATGAGGGGCTATGCCGAACGAAATGCGATCAACGCCCCGATCCAGGGTAGTGCGGCAGATATCATTAAGATCGCCATGGTTAACATTCACCGGTGGTTGAAAGAAGAAGGTCTTGGAACAAAAATGATCTTACAGGTGCATGATGAATTGATTTTTGATGTACCCAAAGATGAGGTAGAAAAGGTCAAAGAAAATGTGATCAGGTTGATGATGTCGGCAGTAAGCCTGGAAGTGCCTTTGGAAGTAGAGGCTGGGGTGGGCGAGAACTGGTTGAAAGCACATTAAAATTTACTCAATATACGTATGTCAAAAGTACCGGACCAGGAATCCATTATGGCAGCCCATGAGAGAGTTGCCCCATTTATACACCGCACGCCTGTCTATACCAGCGAAAGCCTGAATAAAATAGCGGGAGCGAATCTTTTTTTTAAATGTGAAAACTTTCAGAAAGTAGGAGCATTTAAAGCACGGGGAGGGATGAATGCCGTTCTTTCGTTGTCTGCCAAAGACAGAAAAGCTGGTGTAGCTACTCACTCATCGGGCAATCACGCTCAGGCTGTGGCAATGGCCGCGAGGGAGAACGGAGTAAAGGCTTATATTGTGATGCCCTCCAATTCTGCTTCGGTAAAGAAAGCGGCCGTGCTAGGTTATGGTGCTGAGCTGATAGAATGTGAGCCAACTTTACAGGCACGGGAAGATACCTTGCAGAAGGTTATTGAGGAAACCGGAGCCATATTAATCCACCCTTACGACGATTACCGCATTATAGAAGGGCAGGGTACTGCGGCGAAAGAGCTGATTGAAGATATTAACGAGAGACTGGATTATATCCTAACACCTGTCGGTGGAGGGGGTATGCTTAGTGGCACATCACTGTCAGCCCATTATTTTTCAAAAGGAACCAAAGTAATCGGCTGCGAACCTTCGGGTGCAGATGACGCTTACCGATCGTTTACATCTATGAAACTGGTGCCTCAGACCAATCCGCAAACCATCTGCGACGGATTGAGAACCTCGCTGGGCGGAAAGCCTTTTGAGATCATATTGAAGCACGTTGAGGATATCTTACTGGCTGACGACGCTGAAATTGTGGCTGCCATGCAGTTGATCTGGGAAAGAATGAAGATTGTCGTTGAAAGCTCCTCAGCAGTACCATTGGCGGCTTTGCTCAGAAACAAAGAGAGGTTCGCCGGCAAAAATGTAGGTATAGTGATCAGTGGAGGAAATGTGGATTTGAAGGCGTTGCCTTTTTGACTATGTGTATAATATATTTTAAGTCTATCCAATGCTTTTCGAAATAGTAGTTTATTCCATTGAGGCTGCCCTTAAAGCGCAGGAAGGGGGAGCAGATCGCATAGAGCTATGTGATAACCCGGGAGAGGGAGGGACTACACCCTCCTACGGTGTAATTGAAGTAGTGAGACAGCATTTGTCTATTGACGTTTACATCATGATCAGGCCTCGGGGGGGTGATTTTTTATATTCCAGTTATGAGTTTCATGCGATGAAAAGGGACATCAGCCAGTGCCAGCGACTGAGTGTGGACGGGGTGGTATTTGGTATGTTGAACGCGGACGGAACCATAGATAAAAAACGCTGCAAGGAGCTGATCGATAAAGCAAGGCCATTGAAAGTGACCTGCCACCGCGCATTTGATATGGCCAGGGATCCCTTTGAAGCATTGGAGGATTGCATCGAAGTCGGGTTTGACCGAATTCTAACCTCTGGCGGACAGTCGAGGGCGATCGAAGGCGTGGATTTAATTGCAGAACTTCGGAAGCGGGCAGCCGGGAGGATTATTATTATGCCGGGATCAGGCGTAAATGAGGAAACAGTGGCCGAAATAGTTAGTAAAACCGAAGTAAATGAAATTCACTTCTCGGCTATGAGCCATCGTGACGGAGGCATGGTCTATCGTAATGAGCAAATAGCTGGCATGGGCTCTGAGCAGGGCGCTGAATTCAAGTTGCGTATTGCTGACCCAGAGAAGATCAGAAAAATGAGGGAGTTGGTTGGCTAGAGGCTATGGCAAAGCCAACCATGGATATTTTAAGAAACTTGTATTCATTTTTCCTTTTGCACCCTTTTACCTGTTAAATCTAGTTGCTGTTTCACCTGGAGCCAAAATACATTCGTGTAGTTATAATTTTGCGGTTTTGCAGTGGCAGCAAACTGGCCGTTCCATGTCAGGCTGATGGATACATCTTTATTCATCTGAGCTGTTGGGCTTACAATAAACCTGTTTTGGTCAAAAACATTGTGAACAACATTGCGACCTGCATTGATGAAGATCTCATCACCTATATTAAGTATGAATGTTCTTTCAGGGCGTTTTGAGGATAATTGAAATAGTGGAATGCTTGCCATACAAGAATATCTCAGTCGAAAATTAAAAGAATTTGGCGTCTGAATTTCACCATCGGCAACTTGATAAAAGAAACGCTCCTCTATTCTATACCTGTGGCTCAGGCCCACTTTATTTAATTTGTTTTTGATGATGAGCTCCTGGTACGGTCGAAACTCCACTTTATTGATCTTACCCAAAGAATAGAAACCAAGGTGGGCCAATCCGGTTGAAACCCTGACATGGTCGGATATGGAATATCCAACCCCAGTTCGTGCAATATATTGCGTGCTTTCTTCAAAGCCATTTTTCCACCTGTATCCAACATCAGTGAGTAACACCCATTTACCAGCCAGCTTTATTTGGTTATAGTATTGTAGCCATTGCTGGTTCTGCGTTGTAGTATTTTTTTTCTGAGCGAATAGGGAACTGGCGGTAAATGTAATTAAAAATACTGTTGAGAAAGCTTTCTTTCTTAGCCCAGAGCTTCTTGTTGTCTTCTTAAAGGATGCCTGCATTTTACTTTTTTTTGCTCTGTGGCGATACTCCAAAGGGAGATTATAAAAGTACGAAAAAATACAAGTTAGATGAGAGATGGAGCTTTTTAATATGCGAAAGGAAGCCTTAGTACAGGTAGGCGTATAAAAAGTAAGGCCGTCAATTCTTTGACGGCCTTACCCGGTTGTATCAGCTTATTAATTTGCTTTCTGCTTAAACTTGTCAAACTTTGAAGCAGCTTCCCTTGGAGGGAACGTGTTATCATCAGGGTTGGTGTCAGCAGTTTCTTCATTCGGATCGAATTTGATGCTTGTGACTTCTTTTTCAAAGGCAAATACCTTGGTCACTTCCTTTTCATTCATTCTCCAGATCTCGGCAGGAATTTTCTCCGTTGTTTTGCTGCCATCGGTAAAGGTGAATTCAATGATCAATGGAGTTACCAGGCCGCCTTTATTAGAAAATTTTACCTGGTAAAGGTTTTTGTCTTCAAACTTTTGCATGATAGCCTTGTCATCTACCCGGTTCATGAATTCCCCGTAATATCGTGGATCTGTTTCCACCAAAGAAAATTCTTCGGGGCCATTGCTGAAGTCCATCGTTTTATTATCACCTCCCTTAGCAGTAAGATCACCCTTCTTTACTTTTTTACCCTTGTTCTCTATATCAGCACTTTCGGTGCGCATGCGGAGCCACTTCACCTCTTCAATGCCTACATCCACATGGTCAACTGTGTAGAACCAGCCTTTCCAGAACCAATCAAGGTCAACAGCAGAGGCATCTTCCATAGATCTGAAAAAGTCTGCAGGCTTGGGGTGCTTAAATTTCCACCTGTTGGCATATTCCTTAAAAGCAGCATCAAATAGTTCTGGGCCCATTACTGTCTCGCGTAATACAGTAAGCGCTGCGGAAGGCTTTCCATAGGCATTGTAACCAAACTGCACTACCTGCTCAGAGTTGGTCATGATAGGTCTGATATTGTTTTTGTCACCTTTCATGTAGGGAACAATGCCTTTTGGGGTGCCCCATTCCAGATCCAGGTCAGGGTAACGCTCCCGTTTGGTTTCTTTTTCCAGGAAAGTATTTAGCCCTTCGTCCATCCAGGTCCATTGTCTTTCATCGGAGTTAACAATCATAGGGAAATAGTTGTGGCCTACCTCATGTACTATAACGCTCACCATGCCATCCAGCAATCTTTCTGAGATCACTCCGTTTCTTGGCCTGCCGAAGTTGAAACAGATCATGGGGTACTCCATACCCTGATTTGCAGCATTTACTGAAATGGCTACAGGATATGGGTAATCAAAGGTTCTTTCGGAGTAAACTTCAAGAGTGTTTTTAACAGCTTTTGTTGATTCATCGGCCCAAAGCGGGTTGCCTTCTTTAGGGTAAAAAGACATAGCCAGGGGAGTATTGGTAGCCAGTTTTACAGCCTGCGCATCCCAGATATATTTTCTGGATGATGCAAAGGCAAAATCTCTTACATTTTTAGCAGCAAATTTCCAGGTCTTGGTTTTTGTTGCTCTACTTTTTTCATTGGCAATGGCTTCTTCCTCAGTTACAATGAAAACAGGCTTGTCAAAAGTTTTCTTTGCCTGTTCAAGTCGCTCAAACTGAGTTTTTGTGAGTATATCTTTGGCATTGGTAAGTTCACCGGTTGCCGCTACAATATGATCTGCCGGTACAGTAATATTTACCTCATAGTCGCCAAAAGCAAGTGCAAACTCACCTCTTCCAATAAACTGTTTGTTTTGCCATCCTTCATAATCATCGTAAACGGCCATGCGAGGAAACCATTGTGCGCAGGTGTAGGCATAGTTGTCATCGGCGGGGAAGTACTCGTAACCTCCGCGGCCATCAATTACCATGCGGTCGTAGATGTTATATGACCAGTCAATTGAAAAAGTAAATGTATCCCCCTTTTTCATAGGTTGAGGCAGGTCCACACGCATCATGGTGCGGTTGATGATATGTTTTAGAGGCTTGCCTGCGGCATCCTTTACAGCCTTAATTTTGTACCCTCCCTCATAATCAGCTGAAGCCATTTGTGATTGGAATGATTTCGCAGAGGTAGAGTCTTTAACAGGCCCCGTTTTTGTTTGGGCATCCAGGTTTTCTTTGGCCCTTACGTTCTGATCTAGCTGTACCCATAGATAGGTAAGTACATCAGGTGAATTATTGTAATACTTAATGGTTTCAGAGCCGGTCAACACCTGCTTTTTGTCATCTATGGCAACGTCTATTTTATAGTCAGCCTGTTGCTGCCAATAGTTGACGCCGGGAGCTCCCGAGCCTGTTCTGTATGAATTTGGTGTTGGCAACTCTTGCCCCAACTGCTCAAACTTCTGCCCCCACTCTTCCTGTCCAAATGTGGTGCTGGAAATTAAAAAAGTAAGAAGCAGCAAAAAAATGCATTGGTTCTTCATCTTGTTGATATTAGGTTTTTTGGAATAACACGCTAATCTAATCATTTAGACCAACGGTTAGTTCCTAATCCATGCTAATTATGTTTAAAAGTTATATAAATGGTTTCTAAATGTGCCGAAAACAAAAAAAGCTCCTAAGTTCAGGAGCTTTTTGTTGTGTTTGAAGTTGATTTTATTTTCCCTTCTTATTCTTAAATTCATCGAACTTCGAGGGCACTTCCGCTTTTGGAAAGATATTATCCTCTACGTCAGTATCTGCTGTTTCTTCATTAGGATCTAGCACAATGTTTATCACCTCTTTTTCGAAGGCAAATACCTTTGTCACTTCTTCTTCATTCATCCTCCAGATCTCTGCGGGTATTTTCTCCACAGTTTTTGTGCCGTCAGCAAAAGTAAACTCAATAATCAGGGGCATAACAAGGCCACCCTCATTTTTAAAAGTTACCTGGTAAATGTTTTTGTCTTCAAATTTTTGAATGATGGCTTTATCATCAATACGATTCATGAACTCACCATAATACCTTGGATCGGTTTCTACCAAAGAAAATTCTTCAGGGCCTTTACTGAAATCCTTTGCTTTTCCTTCTCCTTCATTAGCAGTAAGGTCTCCTTTCTTTACCTTTTTACCTTTGTTTTCTATATCAGACTCTTCAGTTCTCAGCTTAAACCACTTCACTTCATCTACTGCTATATCTACGTGGTCAACTGTATAGAACCAGCCTTTCCAGAACCAATCGAGGTCAACGGCTGAGGCATCTTCCATAGTCCTGAAGAAGTCGGCAGGTTTGGGGTGTTTGAAAGCCCACCGCTGAGCATATTCTTTGAAAGCAGCATCGAATAGCTCGGGTCCCATCACTGTTTCCCGGAGGATGCTAAGGGCAGTTGCCGGCTTGGCGTAAGCATTATTACCAAACTGCACGATCTGCTCGGAGTTCGTCATTATAGGGCGGATAAAAGCTTTGTCGCCTTTCATATAATCTACGATACCTTTTGCAGGCCCTCTTCTGGAAGGAAAATCGTCGTACTGCTCCTGCTCGGTTCTGTACTGAACGAATGTGTTTAATCCTTCATCCATCCATGTCCATTGTCTCTCATCAGAGTTGATGATCATTGGGAAGAAGTTATGGCCTACTTCATGGATGATTACGCCGATCATTCTGTATTTAGTGATATCTGAGTAAGTACCATCCTCGTTAGGGCGGCCAAAGTTGAAGCAGATCATCGGGTACTCCATACCTATCGATGCAGCATGTACTGAGATCGCCTTAGGGTAAGGGTATTCTATGGTATACTTAGAGTAAGTTTCCAATGTGTTTTTTACTGCCTTTGTTGACTCCTGCTCCCAAAGCGGGTTGCCTTCCTTAGGGTAATAAGACATGGCCATTGGCGTTTTTGTATCCAGTTTAACAGCCTGCGCATCCCAAATGAATTTTCTTGAGGTAGCGAAAGCAAAGTCTCTTACGTTATCGGCATGGAAAACCCACGTTGATTTTTTATCCGACCTGGTTTTTTCTCTTTCAATAGCTTCCGCTTCAGTAGCTATGATCACGGGCTTGTCAAATGATTTTTTGGCTTGTTCCAACCTTTCCATCTGCTGCTTGGTTAGCACATCCTTAGGGTTTTGCAGCGTACCTGTAGAAGCTACGATATGATCAGAAGGAACCGTGATCTTTACTTTGTAATCTCCAAACGGCAGGGCAAATTCACCACGGCCGAGGAATTGTTTGTTTTGCCATCCTTCATAGTCGTCATAAACAGCCATTCTTGGGAAGAACTGCGCAATGGTGTAAAGGTAATTGCCATCTTTCGGGAAGTACTCCAAACCACTTCTTCCTCCAAGTTCCATTCTGTCGTTGATGTTATAGCTCCATTCTATTCCGAATGTAAAAGACTCACCGGATTTCAAAGGTTGAGGAATGTCCACACGCATCATGGTTTTGTTGATGATATATGGCAGGTCTTTTCCATTTACATCCTTTACAGACTTGATCTTAAAACCACCGTCATAATCAGATATCCCTAATCCCTGGGCCGCAAACTTTGCTGGGATCGAATCTATAACGGCAACTTCCTGTATCTTCAGGGTGTTGGTACCTTGCTCTCGTACATTCTGATCTAGCTGTACCCACAAATACCTTAATACATCCGGAGAATTGTTGATATAAGTTATTTTCTCCTTACCGGTTACACTTTGGTTTTTATCATTAAGCTCAACCTCAATTTCATAATTGGCCTGCTGCTGCCAATACTCGTTTCCAGGGGCTCCCGATCCTGTTCTATATTCATTGGGAGTGGGAAGTTCTGTGCCTAACTGCTCAAATTTGCCTTCCCATTGTTTTTCCTGTGCTACGGAAAATTGAAAAGGCAGCAAAATTGCGAGGCTTAAAATTACTCTCTTCATCAGATTAAAATTTAATTCAAAAATTTCGTTTCTACTATCAACATCAAAGCGATACCAGCGGTGGCTGAAGAAATGATCATACGCCAGTCTCTTCTTTTAACACCAAAAATATCGACCAATATAAAACTAATTATAAGGAAAACTGCAACGATTATTATTTGGCCCACTTCCAGACCTATGTTAAAGGCTAATAGCGGGGATACAATGGATTTTTCCTTACCTAATATACTTCTCAGAAAATTGGAGAATCCCAAACCGTGGATCAAACCAAAAAATAATGCCAGAAGATAATTGGTCTGTATTTTGCTGGCCTGCACAGTACGCTCCTTTTTTAACAGATTAAAGAATGCTGTTAAAAAAATAGTCACCGGAATGAGGAATTCTATCAGGTCACTATCAAAATTGACAATGCGCAGAGTGGCTAGTGCAAGCGTAATAGAATGGCCAATAGTGAAGGCGGTAACCAAAATAAGTACGCGTTTCCAGTCCTGAAGTACATAAATGGCACAAAGAGCTATAACAAAAAGGATGTGATCATATCCGTTAACGTCAAGGATGTGATCAATCCCCAGCTCAAAATATAATCCGAATTCTGACATAAACGATTGATTGTTTTAGGACCCAAGTTTAATCTATATTTGTGAGACTTGTCAAATTATTTATACCAATGCGTAAGTATTTCATGTTAGTGGTGGTGATTTTTTTATCTTCTTTTATGCATCCAATCCATGTGAGTGTGTGCGATATAGAGTTTGATCGGGAGAGAAATGCTCTTGAAATTGTTCAGCGAATATTCCTGGATGACCTTGAGCTGGCTATCAGGAACCATAATAACAACCAACGAATCGATCTGCTGGAACCAAATGGCACTACGACCGATGAACTGGTAAAAGCATACCTTAAAGCCAATTTCAAAATCTCTGTTAATGGCAAAGCCGAAGTCCACAACTACCTCGGCCATGAAATTGAAGGCGACGCCCTTTATGCTTATATGGAAATAGAAAAGGTAAAGAAATTAAACTCTATTCAGGTGCATAGTGAAATACTGATCAGCGAATATGACGATCAGGTCAATCTGGTACATGTGGAGGTTGATAAGGAGATCAGGAGTATGAAACTGACTCCTAAAAATAAAACGGAGGAATTAGAATATAAATAATCTCTTAAATAAGAGGTGGTGTGCGGTTGCACATCCCCATACAACTACTATTTGTCTTTAATCTCTTCTTTATCTATTTGTCTAAAAATCAAAACTTTACTGGCGGATGTCAAGGGATATAATTTTTTCCCTTTTGCATATTTTGTTATTTTGTTTACTCATCACATAACAAACTTTTAAACCGTGCAGTATCGTTTTTCTTACACTCGACCATTTGATATATTAATATTAGGAGGAATCAGCTTTATAATTTTCATATGCGCAGGGCGGCAGCCTCTTCATGCCCAAAAACAACCTTTGGCAGAAGAGGTTTTCCAGCAGGCACAGCAAAGCCAGGATAGCGCTATTTTTTATTATCATAAAGCCTACGAACTGGCTAAAACCAATGGTGATACATTGCTTTGGCTCAAATCATTAAATATGTGGGGCCAGCAGAAGCTTCGGCAGCAGGATTTTAAAGAAGTAAAGGCTCTGCTTGGGTCACAACTCGAAGGTATAGCCTATGGGCAAAGTTTTGGTGTAGCATATTTTGACCTTTTAAAGACGTATAATAATTCATTACGTGCACTTAACGCTTATCAGCAGATATTAAAAGTAGTTGATGAGTTGATTGAACTGAGCCCAAAGGTTCATGGGAAAGATAATGAGGAGATGGTAGACTTACTGATGACTAAAGGCTTGATGCTGGGTAACCTGGGTATTCGTGACCAAGCCAGGGAAAATCTCACTATGGCATTGAACTTAAGTATCAAACTCTATGGAGAAAGCAGCATGGAGACGGCTGAAATTTATAACAATATAGGTTTAGTTTTCAGGTCAATTAACGATTATGATGCGGCCATGCTTTACTATTCCAAGACCTATGATATTGTTTATGGACTAGAACCGGAGAACTACTATGTATTATCCATAATAAAAAATAATATTAGTCGGATATACGATCAGAAAGGCGAGTCTGAAAAGGCACTTGAATTGGTTAATGAAGCAATCGCCTTAAACGAACGGTCAGGCCAAAGTAACCCAAGCCTGTTTAATAATCGCGGTTTAATACTGGTGAGTCTGAAGGACTATGAGAGGGCCTTGGAGAATTATGATAAAGCGTTGTCCATTCGTAAAAGCTTTACGCCCCAAAACCATCTGCAGATAGCTTATTCTCATTCATTAATAGGTGAAGCAAACCTGAAGTCCGGAAACATTGAAATAGCGGAGGAGAATTTTTTGGAAGCTCTTGAGATCCTGAAGTCACGTGAGATACAATCCTGGGACCGGTACTTTATCTATATGGGGTTGGGAGATGTGGCTATGAAGAAAAGCGCTCCCAGTAGAGCTATTGAATATTACAATCAAGCCATAGGTTACTTTTTCCCGGAGTTTCACCCCATAGAGGCCTGGGAAAATCCGGATATTCAATTTGCCCCTTATAATTATGGAGGTATCGTTATTTCTGAGGCGCTGATTAAAAAAGGTGATGCACTTCTCGCTATGCAGGATGAAGATTCCGATGTTGTTGCTGCAGAAAAAGCTTTGGCCTGTTACATGTCGGCATTAGAAGCTTTTAAAAAACAGATTAATGCGGCTACTTCAGAGGATATAAAGTTTTCGCTTTCCGAAACAGGTCAGAAAATTTATGCCAGTGCCCTTAAAGTAGCACAACGGCTATATCAACTCACCGGTGACAAAAAATATGCTAGTAAAGGGTTTGAAATAATGGAGGCCAATAAGGCCTATGTGCTTTACCAGAACCTTAAGTCTATGCCTGCCGGGAAGAAGTTACTGCCAAATGATTTGAGGAACCAATATGCAATACTGTCTAAAAAAACAGATAACTATAAAAAGAGCTATCTTGATTTGAAAAAAGAAGGTGAAAAAACGGATGATATTAGAGATTCAATAATTGCAACGGAGAAGCAACTGGATGAGCTAAACGCCAGGGTAAGAAAAGAGTTTCCGCGTTATTTTGATTATTGGGTAAGTGTTACGCAACCAGAGCTATCTAAGTTCCAGTCTGTTTTGGGCGATAATGCCTTGGCTTTGCTCTATTATGAATGGGAGCAGGGCTACTTTGTATTGGCCATTTCAAAGCATAAAACAGTTTTTAAATATATCGATAATACTTCTCCGGATCAGCTTCAATTAGAGACGGCAAACCTTGAAGATTATAAAGTAGAGGGATATTCAGCATACAACCAATTGATTAAGCCATTTGTCCGGGAATTTCCCGAAGTTGACCACTTAACTATTATACCAGATGGTAAATTAAATGAGGTTCCTTTTGAGGCATTGCTTATAGAAGAGGCAGATGAAGCAGCCACATTTTCATCCCTTCCATACCTGCTTAGAAAATATACTGTCAGCTACAATTTTTCAGCGAGCTTAATAGTAATGAATTTCCTGAATGACACGAAGAGAATGGAAGGCAATATGCTTGCTTATGCTCCTTCCTTCAGCAAGAGTTCCGGGCCTCTTCTTGCAACGCGAAGTGCCGCTGACAGTGCTTTGGTAAAGAACCTGCCTCTGCTTCCCATGGCAGAAAAAGAAGCGAGGCATGTGGCATTACTTTATAATACTGAGGCTCTTGTAGGAAGTGATGCAACTGAGGCGGATTTTAAAAAAAGAGCGCCCTTGGCCCACATTATACACTTGGCATCCCATGCCATTGTAGACCATGAAAATCCTCTTTATTCAAAGCTGGTATTTTCTCCGGGCAAAGATACGGTTGAAGATGGCCTGCTTCATACTTATGAATTATATAATATGACGCTTAATGCCGACCTGGTGAGTCTGAGTGCCTGCAATACGGGTATAGGCAAGTATTACGCGGGTGAAGGGCCAATGAGCCTGGCGCGTGGTTTTATGTATGCGGGTACGCCCAATGTAATGATGAGTCTCTGGTCTGTACCCGATCAATCTACTTCCACGATCATGCAAAGCTTTTATGGCTATTTGAAAGAAGGTATGTCAAAACCTGAGGCTCTCCGAAAAGCTAAGCTGGACTATCTCTCTACCGCTGATGCCAATACCGCTGCCCCATATTTTTGGAGTGGGTTTGTGTTCATTGGAAAACCCGAAGTAGGACTATCTCAAAATGACAGCTACATTTACGCAGGAGCCGGAGGCATTTTATTGCTTATTGGCGCTGCTTACTTCTACTCCCGGCGAAGAAACGGAAGATCATAGTTTATCGGCTATCTCAGCAGCTTCATCAGCATAGCTGCTTCCTGAGCCGGCTATTTGTTCGAACTGTGTTTTTGCCTCATCCATTTGCCTTGTTTTCAATAAGCTTAAGCCATGATACCATGCCGCCGGGTCGTAAAGCCGGGAAGCGGGTCCTATGTTTTTAAAATAGGGAATAGCCTGATCCGCATTACCGATTGCCAGTAGCGATTGACCCATATAAAAATTCAGAACATCATTCTGCGGGTCAGACTGAAGTTGCTTAGTAAGCTTTTCAATAGCCTTTTGGTAGTTCTCTTGTTCATAGTCAGCCAGGGCATCAGACCGTACTCCTTCGTCAGACCTGTTTACCGGGCTTACTATGTTGGGGTATGGTAAATAATACTGACTGTAAATATCGCTACTACCCCTGTTGGCAAAGTTAAAAATGACATATCCGAGGCCAACCAATATAAAAAATGATGCCGCGACTTTCCATCCCCAACTTTTAGCAGGCTTATTTTGATACTTTTTTTCCTCGGCCTGTAACAGGGATTTAAGGTGCCAGCTTCCATGTAGCTCGATCCCTTTTTGAATATCCTGCGCCAGTTCCAATTCATCTTTAAGGGCAGGGTTGCTCTTTACCTGCTCAAGAAAGCTTTCTTTCTCCGATGAAGACATCTCGCCCTCAAGATATCTGTTGATAATATCGGTATAACCTTTATCCTCCATACTATATATCTTCAGAATTGAACCGGTCGCTGATCATCTTCTTCAATTGATTAAAACACCGTAGTTTTTGCGATTTTGCTACATGTTCATTTTTGTAGCCTAGCCTGGACGCAATGGCATCCATAGTAAACTTATCGAAATAAAACATCTGTAAGATGGACTTGCATGGATCTCCCATACTATCCAACATTCCGGCGATCACCTTTTGCCGTTCGGTGGCTTCAAAAGGGTCTTCATGATCAAAACCGGGGTTAGACTCAACGGCTTCATTGCTTACAACCATTCTTGAACTTTGGCTCACCCTTTTTAAGGCCAGGTTTTTTCCAATGCCAAACAGGTAGGTTTTTAACGAGCTTGATAACTGCTCCAGCTTGCCTTGCCGGATATTTTTATAAATAATGATCACGGCGTCCTGAAAAACATCGGCACATTCCTGCTCTGTCAGGCTGTAGTTATTATAGCCCCAATGGAGAAACTCCTTTCTGTAGCTATCATATAAGGTCATAACAGCCTTATCATCGCCCCTTTTGATTCTATCAACTATCTCCTGATCTGTCCGCTCCAACCTTCTGTGTTTATTAATGTTCCGAAAAATTGAATTGTAAACATCTTATTTAAATCCCGAAGATAAACATACCCGACCGCAGCACAAAAACATAATTTTTTTTACATAAAAGTTTACAATTCCATATGCCGCTGAATAAAGGCCGCGAATCAAATTATTTGAAATTAAAAACGAGGAAATATGAAACGAAGTAAAATCAATCTTTTAACCTTTTTTAACATGTTTTCGCTGGCTTTGCTGCTTACTTTAGTGAGTTGTGGGGATGATGACGGCGGAGACCCCACACCAACGGGAACGCTAACGGCAGATGCCGGGCCGGACCAGCTTGTATCTGTTGGGGATGCCGTGGTATTAGATGGCAGTGGTTCTTCTGACTCTGAGGGGAATGCATTTACCTTTCAATGGGCGATAACCAACTCCCCTGCCGGTAGTACTGTGACGTTAAATAACCCTACTATCGCTGCTCCAGGTTTTACGCCTGATGTAGCCGGCAGTTATACTATTGAGCTGACCATTTCCAATGAGAACGGACAAAGCTCTGATGAAGTGAGCATAACAGCCGAAGAGGCTATAGCACCGGAAGAAATAGGAGGTACGCATAATAGCGACCTCACACTTGTCAACCGTGTGTCTAATCCGGCCAAACCTGATTACATCGCTTCCAGCAATGTGAATATGAGGGCAGACCTGATCATTGAGCCGGGCGTAAAGATCGTCTTCGAAAGCAATGTGGCTCTGAATATCGAGTCCTCCGGAGCGATACTGGCAGGAGGGAGTGCCAGCGAACCTATTGTAATGACCGGAACAACAGAAAGTAATGGATTTTGGAAAGGCGTTGGTGTATTCTCCAGCGATGTTAGAAATGTGATGGATTTTGTAGAGGTTTATTATGGAGGAAGCGCTGAATATGGTGGTGGACTGTATGCGAAATTCAATGTAGGTATTGAAAATGGTGATAAGATGAAGGTAACCAACTGTACGATCGCTCAAAGTGGTGACTATGGGTTATATGTAGAAAAAGGTGGTTCACTAACCGGTTTTGCTAATAATACCTTTAAAAATAATACAGGTATGCCTTTGGCCATAGATGCCAATAATATGACACATATGGATGCCAGCTCTTCATTTACCGATAATGGTCACCAATATGTAGAGCTGTTTGGATCAACCTTGAGTATGGGTACAGAGTCTATCTGGACGGCCTTTGCTGATGGCACACCATACTGGGTAACAGGAGACATCCATGTGGAGAGTGGACTGAAAATCAATGAAGGTGTTGTTATGGAGTTCGGTTCAGATCTGGACATGTCCATTCAGGGTACGGGTTACATCATTGCCAAAGGAACTGCTACCAACAGGGTTAGCTTTTTAGGCAAGGCAGGCACGGCAGGTTCCTGGAGAGGCATCCATATTTTCACCAACGACACTAAAAATGAGTTTGATTATGTGGAGATAGCTCATGGGGGAAGCAATGAGCCCGGTGGTGGCCTTTATGTACTGGCTAATCTTGGAATTGAAAATGGGGACAGAGCTAAAGTCACCAATTGTATCATTCGTGATAGCAATGGTTACGGCCTGTATGTAGAAAAAGGTGGAGCACTGGAAGCCTTTGCCAATAATGAGTTCAAGAACAATGTGGGTACAGCCATGGCACTGGATGCTAATCAAGTACATCAATTGGACGAGGCCTCTACTTTTAACACGGGTAATGGAGACAATAGTGTCGAAATTATAAGTTCTACATTAGAACAGGGTGCAACCGGAGTAACCTGGGTAGCTTTGTCTAATCAAACCCCTTACTTCTTTTCTGGCAATGTGGCTATTGAGTCCGGGTTGGTCATCAATGCAGGAGCCAACTTTGAAGCAGGTACAGATATTCGCGTTACTGTAGGTGGAGATGGTTACTTAAGTGTTGAGGGTACAGCAGCTAAAAAGGTAAACTTCACCGGTAAAACAAAGTCTCCCGGTGCCTGGAGAGGCATAGGCTTCTTTACCAATGATGTGAGGAACCTGATTGATCATGCAGTGATAAAACACGGCGGAAGTGCAGACCTGGGCGGAGGCCTCTATGCCAAATTTAATGTTGGTGTTGAAAACAATGACCAGTTGGTAGTGACCAACTCAACCATCTCCGACAGTGCAGGGTACGGTATATTTGCTGAAAGTGGTTCGACACTTACAGCCTCGGGCAATACCTTCAGCAATAATGCTTCCGGTAATACCAACTAATATTAAAGTAAAATTGATCTTCCTGAATGAGGCTGTCCCTGAAACACGGGGCAGCCTTATTTTTTTAGAGGAAACTCACGATAAACATCCCAGTTTTTGCCATTATGCTTTAGCAGTGCGATTTTGTCTGCCGTGAAAGAGGCATTAAATTCCTTACTTTCAAATTCCTTCCAGGCATCAAAAAAGGCGGGTTTTTTAAGATCACGGAAGGCGAGGGTCATGTGTGGGTTAAAGCCTCTGTCTTTATAATCCGCATTAAAAATATTCAGCGAAATTTTCATCTCCTTTTTGAGGTCGTCGTGTAAGTCTTCCAGAGCGGGTTGCCTGTGAAGGTCAACGTAGATCACCCTTGGTTTGAAGGCGCCAAAGTTTTCGAGAGAGAGAGCAAAAGCCTGTCGGTTGCCGGTCAGGTTTTCAAGGGTGCAGAATATCTTTTCTTCTTTCTCCTCGTCCCACCGGAAGGGCATATGCAGGGTTATGTGTGGAGGGGAATTAAGGGCAGCTTTAGAATTATATTGTTTGGCCATGTGAGCCTTGAATTCAGCTATCTGGCTATAGATTGGCTCGGGAGGAACAATGGCAATGAAATAAAGCTGCTTTGGTTCTTTCATTATTCTGGAAAAAATAAGGGGCCAACCGTATACCGGTGTGGCCCCTTGCTTATTATAAATTCTCCAACACCCAGTCAGTCATTAAAGTAAATAAATGTATACGTGCGTTGTCTTTATAAACAGCGTGCGCCCTGTCAGGGTAGTAGAAAGAATCAAATTGTTTCCCTTTTGCAATCAATGCATTTTGAAGCGCTACGGCATTTTGAAAATGTACGTTATCATCTCCAGTACCGTGTATAAGCAGGTAATTGCCTTTCAGCTTCTCAACATGGCTTGTGGGTGAATTATCGTCATATCCGGAAGGGTTGTTCTGAGGAGTGTCCATATACCGTTCGGTATATATCGTGTCGTAGAACCTCCAGTTGGTCACGGGAGCAACGGCCACTGCCGCTTTGAAGACATCAGCGCCTTTGAACAGCGCCAGTGATGACATGTATCCTCCATAGCTCCAGCCCCAGATACCAATCCGGTCTTCATTAACATAAGGCAGGTTTGCCAGGTATTTGGCTCCTTCTATATGATCTTCCACTTCGTATTTGCCCAATTGCTTATAGGTGATCTTCTTAAACGCCGCACCTCGGCCGCCGGTTCCTCGTGTGTCGATCACAGCTATAATATAGCCTTTTTGCGTGAGCAGCTGGTGCCAGTAGTAATGGCTGCCGCCCCATGAGTTAAGTACGTTCTGAGACCCCGGGCCACTGTACTGGTAAATAAGTACAGGGTATTGCTTGTTGGCGTCAAAATTTTCGGGCTTGAGCATATATCCGTTAAGGATAGATCCGTCAACAGTTTTAAACGTAAAGAATTCCTTGGGTTGTAATCCATATTCGCCGGCAACAGACTCCAGTTGTTTGTTATCTTCCAGCAATTTGATTTTCTTGTTGCCATCTGTTTGGTAAAGAGAAACATTCAACGGTTGTGTGGCACTTGAATAGTAATCGATATAATATTTTTGATCACCACTCATATCTATGGCATGAGTACCTTCTTCTCCTCTTAAAAGTACCTTGTTTTTCCCTTTAAGGTCAATGGAGTAGAAATTTCTTTCCATGGCGGACTTTTCTGTGGAGGTGTAGTAAACCGTAGCCTTCTTTCCTTTCTCATTTACACCTTCAAGAGACCTTACCTCCCAGTTTCCACTGGTGATCTGGTTTTTCAACTGGCCGTCAATAGTATAAAGGTACAGGTGCTTAAAGCCGCTTTTTTCACTGGCATGGATAAAATGTTTGCCATCTTTCAAATAGGTAAGTTCATCCACAAAGTCAACATCTACATAGGTGTCGTATTTTTCAGAAAGTATTTCCTTTACTTCACCGGTATTGGTGTTAAGGTGCAGGATGTCCAGCTTGTTTTGCAAGCGGTTGAGCCTGACGAGGGAAAGCGTGGAAGCGCTTTCTGTTCTCTTGATCCGGGCGATATAGAATTCCTTTTCGCTGCTAAGCTTAACAGACTGTTTTTTGTTGTTTTCCAGGGAATAGACCGTCCCACTCACTACAGAGTTATCTTCGCCGGCTTTGGGGTATTTGAAACGATAGTCTTCAGGGTAAAGCTGACCATTGTGCCATACCTGCATGTTGTATTCTCTGACACCGCTTTCATCAAAAGTCAGATAAAAAAGATTTTTACCGTCACCTGACCATTCAAAGGCCCTGGTGAAAGAAAGCTCTTCCTCATACACCCAATCCGTGCTACCATGGATAAGGTGGTTAAATTTACCATCTTCAGTTACCTGTACTTCTTTCATATCGCTAAGGTCTACGTAGAAAAGGTTATTCTCTCTCACAAAGGCCACTTTGGAACCATCCGGAGAAAATGTAGCATAAGACTGAGGGCCACCCTTCGAGAGCTTGCTTAATTTTTTACTGCCGAGATCATACACATAAAACTGTGCTTTGTATGATCTCCTGTAAATGCTCTCACGGTCGGTCATTAACAGCACTTTGCTTTCATCTGCGCTAAAGCTGTAACTGTTAAAGGTGATTGTTGGGGTGAGCTGGTCACCGTCCAGAATGGTTTCAACCTTTTCACCGGTTGTTACATCAAATTTCACGATATCATTGCTTTCCTGGGCACTGTAGTAACGGCCATCATTCATCCAGTTGATGCCGTAGACACTCTTTTGACTAAACGTGCCTTTCTGGTACAGGTCAGCAACTGTGATGTCCTTCTTGTCCTGGGCAGAGGCAAGACTTATGGTCCCAACTGTAAAAAGCAGGAATAAAAAGTTTCTCATAAATACTGAAGTTTGTTTAAGGCAGTAAATTTAATGATTGAAACGGTCATTACCAGTACCGCTCAAATAAGAGGCAAAATCTCATTGATATAAGTTAAAATGCTTCAGGGTATGGATGATGCACTATTTAATCCGGTGTAACAGATATAGGGATCTCCAGCTTCATTTTAACCGGCTTTCCAGCTTTTTCGGCCGGGCTCCATTTCATGTCTGTATCTTTTATGGCCTGTTCAGCAGCTTTTTCAATGGCTTTTACTACGTTGCTATTTTTATGATAATAGGTATGATGCACTGCCTTAACCTGGGCTACATTACCACTTTCATCAACCACAAATTCTACAAATACCGTAGCTTCTGGCGTATTTTTGTCAGCTCCCTCAGGGTATTCAAAGTTTTGATCCAATATTTCATAGTAAGCCTCATACCCCTTCGAAGGTGCTGCAGGCTTATCAATTCCTTCATTATAAGCTTCACGGTTTCGCTCCCTGCTTTCATAGAGTTTCTCCATCCATCTGGCAAATTTCTCCAGGTCGGCAGGGCCGTCAACACCGTCTATCTCAACCTGATAGTTGCCTTTTACGGTAGTTACCCTGCCTTCATCAGTCAACAAATAAGCATACTGCATTTCCGGGTATTTGCGCGTAAACTCATAAATGACTGAATCTTCAATGCCCCTTTCGTCACTTTCGAAATGGTCAGTAGTGCGTTTTGAGCTTACTTCAGTGGAATCAAATTCAGCCCTATCCGTATCTTCTTTTTCAGCAGGACCGCACGCGTATATAAACAAAAGAAATGCAAAGTATACTCTTAATATATTGTTAGTATATACCATAGCAAAGAATGATTGATTCACATTAGCTAAGTAAAAAGATCATACCATAATCCAGATGTGTGGTTAATTCATTAGCAGTGCGGGTCTTACTAATTCGGAAGAGGAAAAATGTGGAGATAATTGCTCAGGAGAAACGTGTAATGGTACTCATGGCCTGCTGATAGTAACCGCCGCCAAATAAATTTACATGTACCAAAAGAGGGTATACGTTATATATATCAAACCTTTCTTCATAGCCTGGCTCCATAGGGAGTATGTTTTGATAAGACTCGTAAAACTCTCTGTCAAAGCCACCAAATAGCCGGGTAAAGGCCAGCTCTGTCTCCCGGTGTACAAAGGCTACTGCAGGGTCGATCAATACAGGATTTCCGTTGGGGCCGGTCATCAGGTTTCCACTCCAGAGGTCGCCATGTGAGAGTGCAGGTTTTTCTTCATTCAAAAGGCCCGGCAGGGCCCTTTCAAACCGGCTGTATTTTTCCATATCGGAGCGGTTGAACCTGCCATGCTCCAGGGCCAGCTTTACCTGGGGCAGCAGCCTGTTGTTGATAAAGAAATCGGCCCAGCGGTCTTCGTTATGGTTATACTGGTGCAGTGAACCGATGTAGTTGTGGTAGTCCAGGCCATATTTGCTGCGAGAGGTTTTGTGCAGGCAAGCCAAAGCCTCGGCCAGATCATTCCAGTAAGTTTTTGCTCTGGGGCCGGTTGCGATATGCTCCATGACTATGCAGGAATACTGACTACCCTCATATACTTCGAGCACGTCGGGTACCTGTATACACTGGGGCTCTGCCAGTAGTTTAAGTCCCATAGACTCGGCAGTGAACATTTTAGGAAAAGTTGTGGAGGCATTCCATTTCATAAAGAATTCTCCCTTTTCTGTTTCTATCCTGCCACCGTTATTGATACAGCCTCCGGATGCAGGCCTGAAAGACTGTAGCCCACCGAAGGCTGATTCGCAAAAGCTTAATATTTCCTGAGGTATACTGTTAATCATGGTTTAGTGCCCTGTCCAGATCGCTGATCAGGTCATTGGCATCTTCAATACCGACAGATAAGCGCAGCAAGTAATCAGAAATCCCCACCTTTACCCTTTCTTCTGCCGATATCTTTGAGTGGGAAGTCTGCCGTGGAGAGGTAATCGTGCTTTCAATGCCACCGAGGCTCATAGCCGGCTTGATCATTTGAAGTGCCTTCACAAACTTGTCAGGGTCTGTTTTTACTTCAAAGGAAAGCATTCCCCCAAAACCGCTCATCTGCGATTTTGCCAGTTCATGACCTTCATGGTTTGTTAACCCCGGATAATAGACTTTGTTTACTTTATTATGTGAATCCAGAAACTCACTGATGGCTTGGGCGTTGCTGTTCTGCTGCCTTACCCTTAAGGCAAGTGTCTTAAGGCTTCTTTCCAGAAGATAGCACATTTGAGAATTCAGGCTACCACCAAAATGTATGGCAGATTCCCAGATCTGCTGGCCGAGCTCATTGGAAGTTACTGCTATACCACAGCAGATATCGCTGTGCCCGCCCAGGTACTTTGTGCCGCTATGTACCACTACATCAATACCCAGATCTACCGGGTTTTGGTTGATCGGGGAGGCAAAAGTATTGTCAATCACCGATACTATATTATTGGTCTTGGCCAAATCGGCTATGGCTTTGATATCTATGATCTTTAATAACGGGTTGGATGGCGTTTCTATGTAAAGCAGTCTGGTATTTGGCTTTATCGCTTTTTCATAATCCGAAATCTCCATGCCATCAACAAGGGTATACTCAATGCCGTACTTCTCCATCTCTTTGGTAATGGCGTGATGGGTACCTCCATAGAGATCATTCTGGAATACTGCATGGTCACCCTGCCTGAGCAACGCAAATAAAGTTGTTGAAATAGCTGCCATGCCTGAGCCGAATGTAATGGCCCGCTCTCCGTTTTCCAGGGCTGCCAGTTTTTCCGATACTACCCGCTGGTTAGGCGTATTAAAATATCGTGGATAAGCATGAATGTCAACATCTATGTAGTCATAGGCTGTTGAAGTGTAGATAGGAGTTACCGCTCCTCGTGTTACAGGGTCTATTATTGAGCCACTATGTACACATTGTGTTGCTTTGTTATTACTTTTCATTATTTCCATTTAATGACTGCACCATGTTTTTGAACATTGATATAATCCGGGATTGAGTCCAGTATTTCTTTATGTAAGGCTTCCACCAGTTTTCTTTTCAGATAGCTCTTATGCATAACCAGGCTTACCTCCCTTACAGGTTTGGGGTCTTCAAAAGGCCGCAGCTTGGCTTTGGCTGCTTTATCAAAATCCAGCGTGGCAAGCTCTGGCAGCAAAGTCATGCCCCCATGCTTATCCACTATTTTCTTCAGTGCTTCCAGTGAGCCGCTTTCATATTTAAACTGAGAATCACGGTCTTTGTAAGTATGGCAAAGGCTTAGCACCTGGTCGCGGAAGCAATGCCCTTCGTTGAGCAGCCATATTTCATTAGCCGGTATGTTGTTTATAGAAAGTTTTTCCTCCTTATAAAAAGGGCTCCGATAGTTGACATAGGCATAAAACTCCTCATAAAACACAGGCTTGGTTACCAAATTTGTGTCTTCGTAAGGAGTAACGATAATGCCGATGTCCAGCAATTCATGCTTAAGCTTGCTTACCACCTGCTCAGTGATAAGCTCCTCAACCTTAATCTTGATCTTTGGATATTTCTCAATAAAGTTGTTAATAAAAAGAGGTAATAAGTAAGGTGATAAAGTAGGGATGATCCCAATTCTGAGCTCACCAGCCATTTCGCCCTTTTCTTCATCCACTATCTGTTGAATCTTTTTCGACTCAGCCAAAATTACCCGGGCCTGCTCTATGATACGCTTACCAATATCCGTAGGGCTCACCGGTGATTTGCTTCTGTCGAACAGCAGTATGCCAAGCTGTTCTTCAAGCTTATGCACTTGCATGCTTAAGGTAGGTTGAGTGACAAAACAGGCCTCGGCAGCCTTACCAAAATGCCTGTAATTGTCAACCGCTATTACATATTCGAGTTGAATGAGGGTCATTGCTAAAAGTTTGGCTGAAAATTACATAAATATACCAGAAAGGATGAGCCTGCTCAATGTTGATTTACGATTGAAGTATAAAAAATGCCCCTAAAAACTATAGCCGGGCCAATAATTAAAGTTGGTGATATGAAAAAAAATTAATAAATTTTATAACCCCGTCATGTTTATATCACATAAATATCTATATATTAGAAGTTTATTACTACTTATGTTTTACTAAAAATTATAGTTTATGGCATTTAATGGAAAAGAAGGTAAACCAATTACTTTAGGCATGGCCAAAAGGTGGACTAAACGTTACAGGGATGAGAATCCGGGTGAGGTCAAAGCATTTTTCTTTGGCAAAGACTACATTAAGCAAATTTTGCTTGAAGGAGATGGTAGTTGTCAGGGTATTAGAGTATATTTTGCTACAGATGACGATGGAAATAAGCGATTAATCCTTACGGGAGCAGATGCAAAGCAAAACAATATACTTCCAAAAAGTGAAGGGAAGGATGGCGGTCCTACACTATTGGATGACGGGAAACCTTGTCCTCCATACTGTCCGGAGGATCCAAATGATCCATTGTCTAATTAAGTGGCAAATGAGGTGTCAAAAAGCTGACACCTCATTTGTTTTAAACGATTATATATTATACGAAGGTTGATGTCATGCTGTCATAGTTTCTTATTTTAGAAGCATTCAGCGACATACATGGATTACATTCTGTTATTTCATATAATTTTTTTAACATCTTTAGTAAGTACAGCGATAACTTTCTGTATTTCTTTTAGTGCTAGGATGACCAAGACCCTACGTTTCATCCAGCTAATTGTGTTTTTCTCTCTCTCAGCCGATTTAATAAATTCTTATGGAGATTACGTTATACACAAATATATACCTCACGTCGGAGCGACATATCGCCTATTTGAATTAATTGTTATTCTTGAGTTTTATCTGCATTTGTTTTCAAATAGGTTTAATAAAAGTTCTGTTAGAATTCTCCAGGTTTTGCTACCACTTTTATTTCTTCTGGCTTTAAAATTTGAGGCTACTCCAATCCGAATAACCAATAGCGTGTTATTTAGTATTTATTCTATAAGCTATTTTCGTAAAATGATGGTGGAGATGAATGTACCTAACCCAATTATAGATCCACTTTTCTGGGTAAATTCAGCTATACTGTTGTATTTTTCAGGAGTCCTATTCTTATTCCTTTTCTTTGAACCACTTGCAAAAGTAAATGAAGCTTCTGCAGTTATATCTTACATGTTTCATAATGTATTATTAGTTTTAAAAAATGTGCTTTTTGCGGTTGGTTTTTGGAAAAGCCGATCCTTTACAGCTATTAATTATGGAAAGTGAAGCTTCAAATATTTTAGTACTTCTGATTGTTGGAACATCAGTAATGCTCCTTCTTGCCGGCTCCATCGTATTCTTCGTCATCTACTACCAAAAGCGGATGCTCCAGAATAAAATCGCTACACAGGAACTGGAGTCGGGGTACCAGAAGCAATTACTTTTAACGACAATAGATTCTCAGGAAAAAGAGCGAAAACGGATAGCTTCGGATTTGCATGATGGTGTAGGGGCTATGCTGTCGGCTGCCAAGCTCAACCTCAACATGTTGAAGAGTGGCGCTATACCCAAAGAAGAGCTTACTGAGGCACTGGGTGAAACCAAAGACATGATCGATGAAACCATCGAAACCGTTCGTAGAATTTCCAAAGATTTGTTGCCGTCTTCACTGGATGTTTTTGGATTATCAAAAGCGGTTGAGGAACTTTGCGAAAAACTCGATAATCCGAAAACCAGGGTACGGTATGAAGCAAGTGGGGAAGAGGTCGCTCTTGCAAAACAACAGGAGTTACTGATCTACCGTATGATACAGGAGTTGATCAATAATGCTCTCAAGCATGCGGAGGCTTCACTAATACGAGTAAATATCAACTGGCAGGAGTCACTAACGGTTACGGTGTATGATGACGGAGTAGGTTTTAATGTGGATGAAATACGTGCAGACATTAAGAGGGGAGTAGGGCTATATAGTATTGAAAACAGGGCGGGTCTTATCGGCGGATCGGTAGTATTCAAAAGCCAGCCTGGAGAGGGAACAACAGTCAACATTTATATAAAAAGGGATCATGAGCCAAATTAAGGTATATATTGCAGATGACCAGACCCTTTTCAGGAAGGGAATGGGACGATTGGTTCGGTCGTTTCCCAACGTAAGTGAAGTCAGGGAGGCCTGTAATGGCAAAGAACTTCTGGATCTGATTAAAGAAGAAGAACCGGACGTGATACTGATGGATCTTGAAATGCCGGTAATGGATGGCATTGAGGCTACCGAGAAAGTAATTAACCGCTATCCTGATATCAAGATCGTGGTGCTGTCCATGCATGATACTCAGCAGCATATTTTTTACCTGATGGAGCTGGGTGCCCATGCTTTCCTGCTAAAAAATGCTGAACCGGAAGAGGTTCAGGAGGCCATTCTTTCAGTGATGAAAAATGACTTTTATCAGAATGAAATAGTAGTGAATGCCCTGCGCAAAGGAGCCATGGATAAGAAAAAGGCCGAAGGCCGACCTGTATTCCAAAGCAACGTAACACTGACCGACCGTGAAGCGGAGATCCTGCTATTGATCTGCAGAGAACTCACTATGAAAGAGATAGGAGAAAAGCTCTCACTTTCAGAGAAAACTATTCACAACCACCGGGCAAGAATGATGGATAAGCTTGGAGTAAGGAACACAGTAGGTTTGGTGAAGTTTGCTTACGATGCCGGGCTTATAGAATAAGAGTCATACCCCTTGATATCCGGGAGCTTTTCGTTAGGTAAATTTACCTAATTTCATAGGTAAATTTACCCTATTCACAAACTAATAATAGAAGCTAATAAGTTTGTAATAACCTGTTTTTCAGATAATTACGTGTTTTTTGTTTTGTCCTGCCTTCCCCATGTAACCTTTTGCTATAAAATAAAATGCGTGCTGGTTTATAACTTGAGGGTAATTAAACAGTGCTGTCATGAAGAAGAATATTCTAATAATTCATAAGGACGATCAGGCCAGAAGAGAAATGCATGATATTCTTTCTCATTTCGATTTTAACCTAATCTATGCAGACGATGGTTTGCATGGTTTGTATGCAGCAAAATCCGGTCAGCCGGATTTGATCATTAGTGAGGTGAACATAGCTATCCTGAACGGTCTGGAGATGTGCAAAATGATCCGGCGTGAAAGAGAAATCAGGCAGATGCCGATAATATTTCTGCATGAAGAACTAAAGCTGGAATATATCAGCTCGGCTAAACATATCAGTGCCAGCGCTTTTTTGATTAAGCCCTACCTGAATAACTCATTGATCTACGCAATAAAGAAAGCCTTGAAGGAGGAAGATTTACATATAGCCAAAAACAGGGAGCCTATGAAATATGAGGATTGTAAAATTCCTATTCTGGCTAAAACGCAATATGCCTGATATAGACATACCATAATATATTGGGTACACTAAGATACAGATTGGTTTTGATTGTACTTCGATTGGCATCTTTGACAAAGTTCAGGGGTGCCATTGGTTTTTAATGGAGGTTGCATGGGAGTGGAGATATCTTGTAGATGTAAGTTTGGCCTATTACTTTAAACTTTTTTTCCACTAAAAAATCGTTAGACTTACGAATAATCTATCCGTGGTGCTTTATGAAAAACATTCTTGTAGCAATTTTCCTTCTGTCTCCGTGGCTAAGTGTTCTGGCTCAGCCTGTTGAAGATGAAAAAGACAGTACAGCGCTTACTTTGCAGGAGGAAGTAGCCCTTACTGATATATATGTAATTGATGTTTATAAGAGTAGGCATGGTAAAACGTTAAAGTCCTCCAAACCACTGCCACGACATAATATTAATACACCCGATACGCTGGACTTCGGGGATACCCTTGTGGTACAGCTCAAGCATATTGATGTTTTGCTAAATAAAGGCAAAGTAAATCTGAGTGAGATTACCTTATATATTAATGAGTTTGCCTTAACCACCCTGATCCCGATCCGGTGCGTGAATGACAAAGATGAGATATGTTTTATTCTCAACGAACGCCTGCTCAATACACAGGAAAAAAACTATATCAAAAAACTTCCCGGACTATTCCTTAAAGAGGTAGGTGTTGGTATCCAGGTCAAGGACACGGATATCTTTTATAAATGTAGCAAGAAGCTGTTTATAGGGCTTACTAAGTTTAAGGACGAGTTTATCATATCGTGTGTTTTCGGAGTAATCCTTTTCTTTTCACTGCTGGTCCTTTGCAGGAAAACGTCATTGGTACGCGACAAAAGCACTCAGCCACTTAAAACAAGAGCGTTTAGTTTATCACGCTCCCAATTGGCCTGGTGGACTTTTATAATACTTACTTCTTACTTGTTCATTTACCTCGTAACAGGCGAAACAGACCTGCTCAATTTTACAGCCGTAACGTTATTAGGAATTAGCGCCGGTACCACTGCGGTTGGCACTACCATAGATAGTACTGAGCCTACGGAGGAAAGGCACCAAAATAATGCCTCTCAGGGATGGCTGATAGATGTGCTTTCTGATTGCGGAGGCGTCAGTATTCACAGGCTGCAAAATTTAATTTTCAACCTGATCTTCGGCCTGATATTTATCAGAACGGTAACAAGCGATTTTGTTATGCCGGAGTTTAGCGAAAATCAATTGATACTGTTGGGGTTAAGTGCGGGTACTTACACATTTGTAAAAACCCGGGAAAATAAAAATACAATTCCCGATACCACAAGCACCAGCACCGATACAGAAGCTAACGCCGACACCGGCACTACAGTAAAAGATCAAGATCCTGACAAATCATAATTAACCGAACCATGATAAAAACAATTAAGTTTGACCCGAACGGAGGAGATCTTAAGGTCGTGTTTACCTTTGAGGGACTCATCGTAGCCTCATATGCATACACCCTTTGGGAGGCCAACAGTAATAATCAACTGATTTACGAAAAGGGGAACAACCAGAACCCTGATGATGACAGCTATACCATTCCACCCCCGGTAATTGACAGCGATGGCAGACTGGTTCAGCTCAGAACTGAGTTCAAAGCATTGGATCCTGAAAACATAAAACAATATACCATTACCGCAGAAATATTTCAGGCTGGCCAATCCCTGGGAAAAGATCAGGATACCGGCGAAAATACAGGCAAATCACAAGGGTCTCTTATTTTTATATTACTTAGCAAACAATGAAATATTTACGGTCTGCTTTTATCGCACTGTTATGTGCTTTTGGTGCCAGCGTTTCTGCACAGGTAAGCCCTCAGGATACGGCTTTGGTTAAAAACTTCAGGTTAAACTTTGCAATTCCGGATTTGCCAGCCTTTAAAATAATGGGGACAAACCCTAGCAATATACTACGGCCTTCGTCTCCCAAAGCTCTTGCTGCTATGGTTTCGGATTTTGGCAAAGGCGGACAGGTAATTTTACCGGCTTCTTTTGCTGCTGAAATAGCTCCATATATCCTGCTCAAATCCAATAGTCTTACGCTCAGCGAATATGATAAGCATTCCGAATTATATAGCCTTCGTTTCTCTATAGGTACTCAGCGTGATCCTGAGAACGATATAACCACCAATCTGGCTATAGGTGCCCGAATGACCCTGATTGATGAGGGTGATCTCAAAAATGACAAACAATACCGGCAACAACTTTTTGATATCCTGGCCGAAAAAGTGGCAGCTAAAGATGCTTTTCAACTACAGTACCTTAAGCAAAACAATCTGACCATTCAGGATGTAGCTGGTAATCCTGCAATGCTACAACAACAGGAAGATTATGTAAACCAACAGATCAAACGCGATTTTGATGCTTCTATCGATTCCCTGAATACGGCTTATAAAGAGCAGAACTGGAACAAGAAAAAGCTGGATCTGGCTGTTGCAGTCCTGGGGACCTCACCCGATAGCCTGGCCAAAGACACTAAATTCAGCAAATTTTCTATTTGGGCAACCTATGGCACACCGCTTGGTCAGCATGGTCAGCTATTGCTGGGTTGGAATTTTAACTATATATCCGGCGATATTGAAGGCAGTGATGACTATACTTCCAACTCTATTACAACGAGAATTTATGGAGGAGAAAATAAGTATAAAGGCTTCATCGAGCTTCAGTATGAAAGAGACGAGAACCTGAGTGCCAATATGTATTTCGCCAATTTGGGAGGAGAGTTTCTGATTATGGATGGTGTATGGGGAAATGTCTCCGCCGGTTTGGAGAGAAACTGGACAGATAATGAATCCCATTTCGCTTCTAATTTTGATATCAAGTTTACGATTCCTGAGAAGTTGAAGCTGTTTAAGTAATTGGATAATCCGGAGGTTTGTTAATACTTCATAAGCTAAATAAAAGCCTCTTGGTTAGTTATAGAGATGACTTTAGCCTGGCGTGTTTTTTTCTTTCAGTGCTGCCGGGTGGGCAAGCCCTTATAAGTTTCAGCTAATTCGGATTCTGAGGTTAAGTTCAGCTCTTTATGGTGAAGTGTTAATCCCGGACAGGCTATATTTTTAAATTGTTAAGTTTCATTCAGGGGCTAACCTCGTAGTTGGGAAAGCGTTATTTTTACTAACAACCACTACAAGAAATGAAAGCGATCACAAAAAAACAAGCTATCTTACAGTCTCTGGAAGCCATGGATGCTTCAGAGATGGAGAAGGTTCTGGATTACATTAAAGACTTGCTGTATAACCCGGCGAACGACCTGAATTATCAAAAGGTCAAGCAGCAGGCTATGAAGGAGATCCGGAGCGCATTAAAGAACGAAAAGAAAGAGACTGAACCAATACTGTCTTAGGTGTATTGTACATAATGTCTCCATTTTTCTAACACTGCTTCAAAGTCGGCCGGAAGCTCACTGTCAAACTGCATAAATTCCTTTTTGACAGGATGCATGAATCCCAGGGATTTTGCGTGCAGGGCTTGTCTTGGTATTACCTTAAAGCAGTTGTCAACGAAGCTTTTATATTTGGAAAACGGCGTACCCTTGAGTACTTTATCTCCTCCATAAGTAGCATCGTTGAAGAGAGTATGCCCCAGATGTTTCATGTGAGCGCGTATCTGATGAGTTCTGCCGGTTTCGAGGTTGCACTTGATCAGAGAAACGTAGCGAAGGTCCTCCAGAACTTCATAATGAGTAATGGCATTTCTCCCTATCGTCTCATCTTCATATGCTACGGTTATCCGTCTGTCTTTCAGGCTTCGTCCCAAATTGATATTAATCGTTCCTTTGGCCTCGGCGGGTATGCCCCACACCAAAGCCAGGTACGTTCTTTCTATGGAGTGATCATAAAATTGCTTGGCTAAGCCGGTCATTGCCGTTTCCGATTTGGCAATTACCAGCAGGCCTGAAGTATCCTTATCAATTCTATGGACCAGTCCGGGACGCCCTTCGTTGCCCTGCATTTCAGGGAGATTTTGAAAGTGATAAGTTAATGCATTGACCAAAGTGCCACTCCAGTTTTGGTAAGCAGGGTGTACTACCATGCCCGCTTCTTTATTGACTACGAGCAGGTCTTCGTCTTCATAAATAATATTCAACGGTATGTTTTCAGGTATCACCTCTGTATCTCGGGGAGGTTCAGGTAAGGCAATAGTAATAACATCATCCGGTCTTACCTTGTAATTAGGTTTTATCTCAGTGTCATTGACTTTTACAAAACCATCTTTGATTGCGTTCTGCAGCTTGTTGCGTGTTACGTTGGGCAACCTGTCCATCAAAAATTTATCTATTCTCAGTAGCTGCTGTTTTGGGTCAGCCACTATCCGGTGATGCTCGAATAACTCGTCATCTTCCTCTATTAATTCCTTGTCAGACATATCTGGGTTGTAACCTATTTACGATTTTGAAGTATTCCTTTCTGCAATATTATGCATCCTTTTTGTCAAACCACTGTCTTTAACACACTAAAACTAATAATACCATGCTAAAGAACTATTTCACCATAGCCTACAGGACACTCGTCAAAAATAATATTTATTCCCTCATCAATATTTTCGGGCTTTCATTCGGTATGGCTACTACGCTGCTGATCATTCTTTGGGTTCAGGATGAACTGGAGTTTGATCATTTTCATAAAAATATTAACAATATTCACCGGATATTGGAAAACCAGCAGTATACAGATGGAAACATTTTCACAACCTCATCTAACCCCGCGCCACTTGTTCCCTATTTGAAAGAGACATACCCGGAAGTGAAATATGCCAGCAGGTATACCTGGCCTGTCGAAAACCTGCTCCGGGCTGACAAGGAGGGTAATTTTGAATCCGGAAGGCATGTAGATAAGGATTTCCTGAAGATGTATACCTTTGAGCTGGTAGAAGGAGATCTGAATACGGCATTGGATCCTGTTAACGCAATAGTTATGACAGAATCATTGGCCGGAAAATATTTTGGTGACGAGAGTGCATTGGGTAAATCCATAACGCTTAACGACACAACGGAACTTAATGTAACAGCCGTGATCAAAGATCTGCCTACTAACTCCAGTCTCACTTTTGACTACCTGCTGACCTTTGAAAAGTTCTGGAATGAGAATAAATCGTGGCTCGACGAATGGGGTAATAATAACGTTAGTGGTTTTGTTCAGATAGCTGATAATACCAGTGCCAGTGCTTTTGAAGATAAGATAGAAGATGATATTAAGGACAAAAATGAAAGGTCAAATGTCACACTTTTTCTTCAGCCACTTAGTGAGTATCATCTGTATTCTAAATTTGAAAATGGGAAACAAGCAGGAGGCAGGATAACTAATGTCAAGGTCTTCTCAATAATAGCATTTGTAATTTTACTCATCGCCTGTATTAATTTCATGAACCTTAGCACTGCTCAGGCCACAAAGCGGGCGAAGGAAGTAGGTCTAAGAAAAGTCGTTGGTGCTTATGACAAACAACTGATCTTTCAGTTTTTAGGAGAGTCATTGCTTTATTCACTGATAGCGGCAGTGCTTGCCGGGCTTATTGTATACCTGCTATTGCCTTACTTTAATGAGCTTACGGCCAAGAAGCTCACTTTGGATATACTCAATACAGAGCTGCTTCTTTACATGGCGTTGATCACGGTTTTTACAGGCTTGTTTGCAGGAAGTTATCCTGCGCTGTACCTCATCAGGTATCAACCGGCCAGGGTACTCAAGGGTGTTATTCGGTCAGGCAGAGAGGCCGCTACTTTCAGGAAAGTACTCGTGGTGATCCAGTTTACATTGGCTATTGTATTGATCGTAAGTACCATAGTAGTTTATCAGCAGCTAAATTTTCTTCAAAGTCAGGACATTGGCTTTAACCGTGAGCAGCTTCTGTACATGGAAATGCATCAGGGCATGGGCAAGAATTATGAGACTATCCGGAAGGAACTGCTCAATGACCCTTCTGTAGAGCATGTAACAGCCATGAATATGGCGCCACTTAATTTTGGTAATTCTACCTATGGCCTCGAGTGGGAAGGCAAAGATCCCGATGCCATGATATTGTTCAGCAATATTTCTGCTGACTTTGACTTTATACAGACTTTCGAGATGGAGCTGGCTGAAGGCAGAGGCTTTGACAGAAAGTATAGTACGGATACCGCAAACTTTTTAGTTAACGAGGAGGCTGCCAGAAAAATGGGCTTTGAAGGTAATGCAGCAGAGCAACCATTAACACTTTGGGGAGAGCGAAAAGGTAAGATTGTAGGTGTAATTAAAGACTTCAATTTTTCATCCTCGCATGATGAAATCGAACCTTTGCTTATAGCTCTGGAACCGGATTGGTTTAATTATATAGTAGTGAGGGCCAAAGGGGGAAATATGGATGGGGCTATTTCTGCGATGGAAAAGTACCATAATATGTACGCCCCTGCATACCCTTTTGAATATAAATTTGTAGATGATCAGTGGAGCGAAAAATATGAGGCGGAAGAACGTATAGGAGTTATCTTTAATTACTTTGCCGTACTCTCCATTATCATTTCATGCCTTGGGTTATTTGCTTTAGCTGCTTATGCCGCGGAGCGAAGGGTGAAGGAAATAGGGGTTAGAAAAGCCCTTGGCGCAAGCATTTTGAATATTACCGGGTTAATGACCAGGGAATTTACATGGCTTGTGATTATTTCAGCCTGCCTGGCTTGCCCTATTGCCTGGTACCTGATGGATGCGTGGTTGGAAGACTTCGCCTATAAGATCAATATCGGTTTCTTCACCTTTGTTATCGCTACCTTCCTGTCGTTGTTCATAGCACTGGGCACCGTTGGCTTTCATGCTGTGAAGGCCGCATTGAGTAATCCTGTTAAAGCACTGCGATATGAGTAAGCCGTGGTAGCAGGTGAAAATTGATGCAGGAAACTGCATCAATTTTGATACCTCGAAAGGGTGCGCCCTTCATTTGAAAGATTGGTGCGATAGAGCTTTAGAAAAAGATCCTCAATAGTTATGTGGAAACCGTAATAAAGTATCCATCGCGATCCCTTAAAGAAAACTCTCTTTCTCCTGAATTTTGATTGAGGTGAGGTGCCTCTTCGATTGTTGCATTCAGGTGTTTTGCGTTTTTCCAATGCACGTCTAAGTCGTCTACCCTGAAATATAAGATCAGGCCATTTCCGGGCTTGACTTTTGGACTCGATAGAGTAGGGTGTTCATGTTCACCCCATTGGTGGAGACATAAAATGGTATGGCCTGCCTCATTGGTCAAGATCTCAAATGTATTGCCTCCGTGATTACTTTTACAGTTAAGAAGGGTCTGATACCATCTTGAGCTTTCTTTAACATCATTCACGCCTATGATGGGTTCTATTCTTGTCATTCCTGCCGGGTGGGTTTAAATGCAAAAGCCGATATATTTAAAAGATCGGCTTTCAAAATATTTTAAAATGGATAACTATGATCAGATCTGAATTTTTGCTCCCATGATCTTCAAAAATTCACTAATAAATTTGGGATGTGCGGGCCAGGCTGGTGAGGTTACAAGATTGCCATCAACATAAGCACCATCAACTGCAATATTTTGATATTCACCACCAGCAAGATTAACCTCCGGGCCAACAGCAGGATAGGCGGTAAGCTTTCTGCCCTTAACCACTCCGGCCGCCGTCAAAATCTGGATGCCGTGACAGATAGCCGCAACCGGCTTGTTTTCAGTAAAAAAATGTTTAACAATCTCAATCACTTTATTGTTGAGCCGAAGATATTCCGGCGCCCTTCCTCCGGCAATCACCAGTCCGTCATACTGCCCGGCCTTAACATCATCAAAGCTGTAGTTCAGAGTGAAGTTATGTCCCGGCTTTTCAGTATAGGTTTGGTCGCCTTCAAAGTCATGGATGGCGGTCTTAATAGTATCACCTTTCTTTTTGTCAGGGCAAACAGTGTGTACAGTGTAACCTACCATTTCCAGCATTTGAAAGGGTACCATGGTTTCGTAATCTTCAGTAAAATCACCTGTAAGGAATAGTATCTTTTTCATGGTTATGAAAGTTTTTTAGTTGGTTAATGGACTAAGAATAGTACGGAATATCTGCCAATGAAGATACAAATTATTGGGGCTGTCTGAAACCAACCTGAAATTTAATGCAGAGCTTTATTAATTATCCCAGTCGAAATAATCATCTTCTTCAAGCTCAATGGTCTTCTGCTCATCCCGCCCCTTATTTTTAAATGCATCCTTGAGCTCTTTCACTTCTTTTTTCAGGTCGCTGACCACTTTTTTCTTTACACTTTCTTTATCGTACATTACTCTGTAGTCAGAGGTGGTGCCAATAATTTTAAGGAACAACATAGATCTGCCGGAATCATCCTCTTCTATGGCGCCGAAGGCTTCGTCTTTATCTATTTTTCGCTGGCTTCTCAGTGGAGCCACAACCTTGTAATTGATATTCTGATCGAAAGTGTGTGTGCCTGTTATTTTGATATCAGTAATGTTGCTGCTTATTTCCATTTCAGGCAGGTAAATCGTTCGGTTTTCAATATGAATATCATTTTTAAGCTCAGAAAATTGCAGGTGGTCCAGTTTGTCCTCATCCAGATAACGGACCAGTTTCTGCATAGGCTCAAAATTATTTAGCTCCCCACCTTTGATGGTTGTGCTGATGTTGCTGGTCAGGGTTTCAGAATACAGCGAAAGATTATCGTTAAAAGTCATTTCTGCGTCTACGTTCGCAAAAATTTTCCCTTTCAAATGCCTGTCTTCGAGGAAGTCCTGATTGAAATTTTCGAACACATAAAAAATGCTGTCAACATTAATGTTTTGCAAGGTAAAGCTTGTGTTTACCTTTACCAGTTTATTTCTGCCGGCGTCTACCATACCAGACAGAGCGATGGAGCCACCCATAGCATTGAGTTTGATCTGATCTGAGACGGCCACCTGATTTTTAACTTTCAGGTCACCACGGATATCTGTGGGTTTAAACCTTCTGAACTTAAGATTTTTGATATCGCAATCAAATTTTAACACCAGGCGGGGAGATATTTTAAAGGAGTACTGAGAGTCTGCTTTTTTTTCTCCACTGTTGGCCAGCAGAAGTTGATCCAGGTCTATAAAACTGGATTTAAGGTCAGACTCTATGCCTACAGGCTCATTGTCAAACAGAAGATAAGCAATGATATTTTTAAAAAAGCCATTGAGCAGGAAATCGCTATTGCCAAGGCTTCCTGATACATCACTGAGGGCAAGGTCATTATTATTGAAAAGCAGGTTACCTTGCAGATCTTCCAGAGGAAGGGGAAAATCTCTTAGTGCCAGGTAGAGGTGTTCCAGGTTAATCTCTCCTGAAGTTTTAATTTTCTGAGCAGTTTCCTTTTTTTTAAGATCTTTAAGATAACCTTCAAAGTTGATATTGGCATCCAGAACGCCTTTGCCTGATCTGATATTATCTGCTTTATAAAACTTAAACAATGAGTTAATATCAATGCGTCCGGCAAAGTCGCATTTAACGAAAGGCGCGTCAAAATTTTTCAGATAAAGATTGGACTTAAATTTATTACCTTCCAGCTCACCACTGACATTTTCCAGTTGTAATGTTGCCGTATTCAGTTTCGACATTTCTGAGGCATGAAACGTCCCTTTAAGGTCTGCATGACTGATCTGCGCATCTGTATCCGGGTGGTAGAGCCTGCTGTCAATTAGCCCGAAATTCACATCCAGTGTCGGTGATGTTTTGTCGCTGATCTCGCCTTTCATCAACAGATCGAAATAAACATTACCCTTACTTTGATATTTACTAAACCTTTCTGACGACCCTTTTGGCAGTAAAGAAAGCAGTGTTTGGATATCTGTATTTTTACCCTCAACAGCCAGATCGATTAATTGTCTGCCTTTAAAGGTATAACTGCCGAATACGCCAAACTCCGAACCTCTGATATTGACTGTTGACGAGTTTATGGTAAGGTACTTTTCTCCGTCATTGTAGCTGAGTTTCGAATTTATAAAGAGGTCCTTATCCTCAGCCCACATGCTTTTGTTTACCATCAGGTAGTGGAGAAAAGCGTCACCGGTGGTTTCCACATCATAGGTACTGCCCAGTGCCGAAAGGTTGGCAGAGGTAGATTTTGTAAACACCTCAAGTATTACGTCTTTAAGCTCATTGGTATAGGTAAAAGTCACATCCTTTAGTCTAACCTTTGACAAGTCCAGTTTTACGGCCTGGTGCTGTGTGGTATCCGGCAGTTTAAAAATGTCATAGTTTATTTCTCCTTGTTTGTTCATTTTCAAATGACACTTCGCGTTGGTGAGATGTATCTCCTCTATAGTATAGTTGCCCCGGAAGACCGCGATAGGGTTAAAGGTAAAGTCAATCCTTTCGGCTGCCAACAGGGGATAAGAGCTGTCTTTATAGCTTTCCTCGACATTTACATCATGGAAAGTCAGAGATATCTGCGGAAAGTTGCTTAGCGAAGAAACGTTGATCTTACCTACATGTACCGGCGTGTTGATATTTTTATTAAACTCCCGGATAAAATGGTCAATAAGCTGGTCACGATACAGAAAAGTGACCAGTACACTGCTAATAACAACTACCGAAGCTGCAAGAAGCAGATAAAGAAAGGTTTTTCTGAATACTCTTTTAATGCTCAATTTTGGCAAAATGTTTATCGCTGAAAAGCTACCGAAAGCTACATTTTTACTTGTTAAACATCAAACAGAATGCCATGACATAAATTTTATAGTTTTTTGCAGGAAATGTTTGCGCATAAAAAAAACTATATTACATTTGCATTCCCATTCGCAACAGAGCGAATGAATTTAAAAGAAAGGGCGCTTAGCTCAGCTGGTTCAGAGCACCTCGTTTACACCGAGGGGGTCGGGGGTTCGAATCCCTCAGCGCCCACCAAAAAGGGGAGAGTAGTTTCAAAGCTACCCTTCCCTTTTTTGTTTCCTTAATTTTTGCTGATAATGAGGGAATTACGTGGAAAAATGAATTGACCCTATCAGTTCGAACTGCATCATTTTCACGATTATACCTAATGCCTTCCGGGGAATATCAATTTTTGCAGGTTTTGCTTTTTTGTGTAGTCTGATAAATCACACATTTTCAGTATGTTACAGCTTAAGTCGATTGTAAAATCAATGCATTCGGTCAAGTTCGAACTGCTCACAGCCGAATTTTCGATTTTCTTTTCAATAGTGAGCTTCTCTTCCCTGAATTTAGAAACATATTTGTTATACATGATTCGTTATTTATAGGATGGCCCCTAAAACATTAAAGATGGAAGAATGCTCACAGTGCATCCATACTTTCCAAAAGTAGAGATATACCCAAGCCAGCAACCTTGTCTTCAACCTGGAATCAAAAAAATATCATTTAATTGAAGAGACCTTGAGCAACGTTGTACGGAAGCTAAATGATGGTATATGGAGTAAGTTAATTCTCTAAAGAAGATTCATAACTAGGTTGAAAAAAGATCATTATAAACCTATCTTTAATGATCAATCAACCTGACATGAGATTAATAATTCCAATATTCTTAGTTACATGTTCTACCTCATTCGCTCAGAATAGCAAGTCTATATATTATGAATTGGATAGTTTATCAAAATTCTACGAAATAAGCGATCTTGAATTATCTTATAACTATCAGCAACAGGCGCTTAAGCAAGCAGCCCTGCTTAATAGCCAGACTATCTTTATGGAAGCCAATGTCAGGGTTGCACATTTGCTGCATCTGAAGGGCAATTTTCGGGCTGCGCTGAACCATTGGGAGGAAACGTTTCACTATGCGAGGAGTGAGTACGATACACTCCAAATTTACAGAGGCATTGGAATTGCTCACGACAGGATGGGAAACCCTGATTTGGCCCTAGACCATCTTCTGAAATCATTGGAACTGGCTGAGCGATATGAGACAGACCTAAAAGTCGATATACTAAATGATATCGGTTTGCTATATCGAAGAATCAATGAACCGGAAAAAGCTTTAACATATTTTCATAAAACAAATAAGCTGAAAGCTGATGATCCGCTATACTTCAAGGCGTACATGAACATTGGCCTAATCTATCTTGATTTTAGCCAGTACGATTCGGCTATACATTATTACAATCTGGGATTTGTACGTATGGGTGAAAATAATTTGAGAGCACGTGGCATTTATTTCAACAACATGGGAGCTGCATTGTCCGATATGGGAAAACCACAACAAGCTCTTCCTTATGCAAAAAAAGCAATTGAAGTGAAGAAAAAATTTGGCAGTGTGAACTCTCTGGCCAATTCATATAACCTCTTAAGCCAAATTTACCTGAACTTAAAAAACTATCCTGCCGCAGAAAAATATGCTATGCTTTCCCTTTCCGGACAAGACTCATCTAGCATCAATAATATCAGGTATAATGCTCTGAGATATCTCATTGAAGCACGTGTAAAACAAAAAGACACTACTCAGGTTATAGATTTGGTTTACAAGGCTATGGCGGTGCGCAATGTTACTTATAGCCAGGAGAAAACGGAAGCTTTTACCGAAATGGCTGCAAAGTATGAGCTTAAGGAAAAAGAAAATGAACTGCTACAAAAGAATCTTGATCTTCAGAAAGCAGAAAGTGAGATTGACAAGCAGGCGATAGTTCGCAAAGCGCTAATAGGAGTTCTGCTTTTATCTGTAATAATTATAGCCCTGATTTACTTTAGCCAACAAAGAAAGGCTAGGGATAACAAGCTTCTCAAACTTAAGAACGAAGAAATAGAGAAGAGAAATAAGCAAATTAGGCAAATGGAAAAGTACAAATCTCGTTTCTTTGCCAATATATCGCATGAATTCAGAACACCTCTGACACTAATATTAGGTCCTATAGGAGAAATAAGGGCAAAAGTGGATGACAGGCAGTCCAACCTTTACCTAGACATGATGCAAAAAAATGCCCTGAGATTACTTGCTCAGATAAATCAACTCCTGGATCTTTCAAAACTGGACTCCGGTGAACTTAAATACCATATCATAGAAGAAGATATAGTGAGCTTTGTAAAAGGGGTCACGATGTGTTTTGAATTATTGGCATCATCTCGAAATATAAATCTGGTCTTTTTTTCAGATGAAAAGGAAATAATGGCATGGTTTGACAAAGACTGCCTGGAAAAGATCATCATTAACCTGTTATCCAATGCCTTTAAATTTACGACCGAGGCAGATGATATTTCTGTAAAATTACTAAGAAACGGTGACCATCTTGAAATGAATGTGACTGACACCGGAAAAGGTATTGAGCCTGAGGAACAGAGTAAAATTTTTGAAAGATACTACTACACAGAAAATGATGTGCAGGCAAGCTCTGGAATAGGCCTTGCCCTGGTAAAAGAACTTGTAGAAGCCCATAACGGGTCTATTAGTTTTAAAAGTATTAAGGGGAAAGGGAGCTCATTTACTATTACGCTGCCATTGGGCAAAGATCAATGGCAGGGTTCTGATAAATGCCTGATTGGGGTACCATCAAATGATTTGTATAAGTTAACCGCACCTGAAGCTATAATTGATAATCTCCCCGAAGCAGATGATGTTCAACAAACCTTTTGTAGTAAGAAGAGCGTACTGGTTATAGAAGATAATGCTGATGTAAGGCTGTTTATAAGGGAAACTTTGAAAAGTGATTTTAATATTGTTGAAGCCGACAATGGAAGAACCGGAATTAAACTAGGCGAAGAACTGGTACCTGATGTGATTATTTCAGATATCATGATGTTTGGAGTAGATGGATATGAAGTAGTAAAACACCTGAAACAGAGCGAAAAAACAAGCCATATACCAATTATCCTGCTCACAGCAAGGGCTGATGTGGAAAGCAAGCTGAAAGGGTTACAAATTGAGGCTGATGATTTTATAACCAAACCATTTGAGAGGAAAGAGTTAGTTATTCGTATAACCAACCTCATCAATACTCGAGAAAAACTAAAAAATCAATTCAGCAATTCGGTTATTTTGAAACCAGGAGATATAACAATTTCTTCTATTGATCAGGCATTTGTAGAAAAGCTACTGGAAGCTGTAGAAGAAAATATCGATAACAGCAGCTTTGGAGTGGAGGAACTTGCCAGGACGGTGGGCATGAGCCGTAGCCAATTACACAGAAAACTACAGGCCATAGCCGGACAGCCACCCAATAAGTTTATCAGAAACATCAGGCTCGCACGGGCAATGGACCTGTTGAAAAATAATGCTGGCACAGTTTCTGAAATAGCCTACATGACCGGGTTCAGCACTCCCAACTACTTCAGTAAATGCTTTCACGATCAGTTTGGTTATACACCGGGAGAAGTGAAAAAAGTAGTGGCGTAAAATACGGGCTTAAGAAAAAAAACAGCCTCTAATCTTCATAAGCGACAAATTTATATCTTTTTGCGACAAATTTGGAAGTGTTTAAAAAGACTTCGTTATAATCTTGTGTCTGGATTTTTTTACTCATCTAAAACACAATTCAAATGATGAACACAGACATAGAGTTTTTTTATACTTTTTACGATCTATCGCGCACATACAAATAGGCCGTTGTTAAATCCTTCTGCTGTACGTAAAGCAGTGTTCTACTGCTAATGGCTATTGGTCAATTCCTGAATTTAAAATAGATAAAAGTGAATGCTAAATCACTGACTATGAGATATACAATTATACAAAGAACAAAACAAGATGGAAAAAATGAAAAATGTTACGCAAGAAGAAAATGCACATATTATGAGCCTTGATAAAGTGGTTCAGAAACTAGGTAATCTTTCTCCACCTGTGCCGGATAAGGTTAAAAAAGAGGATTCCGAGAAGCAACGTGAGTACTTGAAAAACGTGATTTTTGCTGCAAAGAAGAATTCATCATTGTTTTCTCAAGAAGAAATGGGCCATGTATTAGCTGCTGATTATCTTTTGCAAGCTACTATCACTTATGAGCAGGAGACAATGGGTGACCTTAAGACTGAAAAAGCACCACCTTCAACGGTATTACCCCGGATGGCACCACCTAAAGCGGATCCCAGGCTCGCGGCCGCTTTAAAGGTTGTAACTGCAATAGTAAAAAATTCACACAGCTACCAGGATGCACTGAGAGCAGGCGTAATCGCCATGCAAGACTGTATACCTTATGTAGGCGGGATTGTTGCAGCAATTACGACAGTTTTATGGCCAGAAAAAAAAGAAAGTGCATGGGATCAGGTAAAAGGTCAGGTCAACAAGGTCGTAGAGGCCGCTGTTTTTAATCACGAATACAACATTGTGCAGAGCCAGATTACAGCCGTGCAAACGAGCCTTAATCAATACATAAGCTCCCCAAGCAATAGGGAAAAGGGTACTATTTTGATTGCAACCATGGTGGTGATAAACAGTTTGTACGAAAGGGTCAATCAATCGAAATACCGCCATATGTTAATTGGCCTCATGGTTCCTATTGGTGCATTGCATCTGACGGTGTTGTCAGAACGATACAATCATTATAAAGTGTTGTTTAACCAAGATGACCGCACCCAAGCATTAAAAGAGTTAGAATCAACTTATAATCAGTATAAAGTTTTTTTCGATTCAGTTTATGTTGAATGGAAAAACTGGAGAAGTAATGCCTTAAAAGTGTTCTATAACTCACGTCATATTTTATGGAATAAGGTATACGAATATGGAGTCCGTGATCAACTTAATGTATACAACTTCGGATATTCAATAAAAGAAAAATCGAGGGCGTCTGATTTCAAAAAATGGGCACTCAACCGGGCTATCGCTGACCTTGCAGATATACTGAGCAGTACAGCAAGCTATTCCTCATTCTTTAAAGGTATAAATATTACTTTGAACCCAATTCTGGCTGAGCTGGATACTATTGTGCTTGGGCCTTATTTATGGACGAGGTTTAGAGGCACCGGAAACATGAGGAATACACTAATAAGCGGTTGGAGCAGAGATAAACCCAGTGGTGAGGTGAAAAAAATCAATATCTACGCTTACAATTCAATTGACGGACTGCAATTCATTTATCCCAATATGAACGGGACCAAGGTAGCAAGTGGTGGTGGTGATAGTTTTACGCTTGACCTCAAGGGAAAGCAGTGCATTGGTGCAAAGGTGAACTACTCCAGTGGACTTGCTTACAGGATTCAATTTTTGTTTGCGGACGGATCTGCATCACCAATATATGGAAATAAAGGCAAATGGATGCCGATTGCTTATGCAGATGCAACTGTGGGAAGAGCATATAAATTGGCATATGGCAACTTTGCCAAGGGAACCGGTCCAAGCAGTACTACCGGCATCAATGGTATCATATTTACATTTAAACGTGTGTAAGTAATCATAACGTTTTATTTTGGACAGGTAGGGCTCCTTTTACTACTTATAAGGATAGTAATAAGTCAATATATAAGATTGGCTTTTTAAAGTCCTACCATCTGGTTCAATATTTACGTCAAGCAAACAAGAAGAAATAGAAAAAGTCATAGTCAAAGGTTCCCAATGGGTTTACAAAATAATAATCTTTAGAATATGGTTTATCCTGGATCATGAGGATCCAATATGTCAATCTCGTAAAAACCCATATTTGCTGGTGATAACTTCTACGATATGAACAAGATCCAAAATACTGGTAGCAAGGTACCCACCAGGCCGCAGGTAGAAAACCATTGTAGGGTTAACTTTGACCTGATAAGCAAGATATAGAGCATGACGTTGCCAATACATGAAATGAGAACCATAAATATATGATTGATATAATCCAGGGTGATTGTGAGTGCGTTTTCCAGTGAGTCATTTTCGGAAGAGTTACTCACAAATTACTTGTACCTCTTACTTTTCCAGTCTTCAGACTGGAGATCATTCCTCTTGACATGAAGACCTAATCTCTTCTACAGCCTTTATTAGTTCATCAATATTCAAATCGTGCTCATCCAAAAACCTAAAAACAATGGCTTTACTTGGCAGAAACACCACATAGTTTTCTCCAAAACCTAACATATAAGTTGCCTTTACTTTACAGTTCCTGATCTTTATTTCTTTTGACCAAAATGCATGTTGATAGTTTGACCCTCGAATATCATTATCGGTATTGTATCCATCCCAATCCGTTTTTCCAAAAATTTCCTTTACTCTTTCTTTGTTCAATATCTGCTTTCCTTCAAAGCGACCCTCATTGGCAAACAACAAGGCTATTTTGGCTGCTTCGTCCATGGTTGGTAATGCTCCATAGGCTAAGATAGGAATAGCTTCATTTTCATCATCTTCAATGGTATGCAACACAGTGAAATACTCTGCACCAATCGGAACAAGTACATGTTCCTTCACCAAATCCCAATAATTGACTTTTGTGCCTTCTTTTTCTTCTACATATTGTTGCAACGCATAAGACAATACAAATAAGTTAGTAGAAGCATAATTGAATTTTTGACCCGGCAATTCCGGATAATTACCAAGTCCTGCAATATTATTAATTGCTTCTTCTGCGGTTGAGGCAAGAATTAATGTATTTAACAGATGCTCCGGGCTTTCACTCCCTTCAGTTCCCGTAACCATATTGAGGGCATGCGAGAAGGTTACACCTCTCCAGCCTTCGTGGTTTGCCAATGCGGGTACAAAGTCCGAAATCAGTTCATTAAAAACATCTTCTTCATATCGCTCCTCAAAATACAGCAGAGCCAAAGCACCTGCCATACTTTTGGTAACAGAATACAAACCATGACGCATTTCATCAGGATAGGGGTACAAGCCATGGCGGGTTTTGGGTGGATGCAGGTAAAGTGTATTATCTATTAAAACAGCCCCCAAGCTCGTTGGTGCATTGGTAATTATCGTTTTCTCAAAGAAGTCAGCCACTTCATTATTTATATCAATCTCACTTAGCTGGCGAACGGGAAGTCTTTTTAACTCAAATAGCTTATGTTTTTTAATTATTTGAGCTGAATCTGCAAATTGTCTTGCATGGTAATTGGCTGGTAATATGCCATTGATGTTAGCAATTCCTTTATCATCAATGTCTGCTGTCTCCTGGCTACACTGTAAACAAACATTGCTTATTGAATCTGGTTTATAAACGAATGATGCCACACAATTTCTGGCTGTACCTATCCATCTATCAGTTAAGGTAAGGGGAAATGAAGCACGGCTCCATTCACCATCATTTTGTTCCTGCCATGTTTTCCCGGTTCCAACAAATACATCCCAGAAGTAATTTTTCTGGTACCTTGTACTGATTTGTTCCTTTTGCAGAGGTATCAGTTCTCCATGATGGGAAATAAAATCCAATTGCAGTTCAGGAAAAAAATTCTCTCGTGGATAATGTTCCTTTTCTTTGGGATAATCTAATTGTGTGCCATGAAGGGTTAAAGTGCCTGATAATGGGTGTTTTGCATTGGTTCCCCATTTAGGTTTTGAAAAGTAACTCATATCTATGAGTGGTTGAGTTTTACCCTCCAACAATTCTTCAACTGTCAAGCCATCCCGGGGTTGCGTGAGGACTGAACCGTTCCATTCCGATGGTCTTTTACAAGAAAAAGCCAGTAATAACAAAAAAATAAAATAGCCAACTGCTTTCATGATTGAGTTTAGGTTTTGTAATGCCTTATAACGCCTATTTATGAATTGTAGCTTTGGCGTGTGTTTGCATTGTGCAGCTATGATTTCATAGAGGGTGTGTGTGTCTTGAATGGTGAATATAGCTTAATAAGATGAGTGTTCCAAGAGCTAAAAGTCTCGCAGAGGAGTTGGTTAAGCCTGTCAATAAGTTGCAAACGGGTTTGCCTTGGGGCATACAGTGAAGGAAGCAAACCCACAAAATCTGGTACTGACAAACAGACGCAGCATATGGAGGCCAGCTAGAGCATAATCGGGACTTTATATTGTCAGAACAAAGAATGCCTTTCTTTCTGGGCACAGGTCGGGGCACTTGCGCTGGAAGGGGTTCGAATCCCCCAGGTCCTACAGAAGACAGCCAGGAATGGCTGTCTTTTTTATGCCAACTCTCAATTACAGATCATCCAGAGCGTATCGCGATATACAACCGGTCCATATGTCCATTTCTTGAGGTGATGACTATTCCTGAAGTTTTCTCTCTTCTCTGATCTCGCCTATGTGGTAGTACGCTACTATTTCCTCGATGAGGTTATCCTTAAAATAATACCACTCGCTTACATCCAGATAGAAATCATCTCCCTGCCTGGCAGTGTACCGTACGCAAGCCTTGTTGGTTTCGTAAATCCCGTCGTGCAGTTCAAAGTGTTGCCCCAGAAACTTGTCTTTGTTTTTCTCTACCAGGTCGAAATAAGCTTTTTTACCATAGATGGTACCAAACGGGCTTGTGTGTCTGAAATTTTCTGTAACCGGTAAGTTGAGGAAATCACCACTTTCCCAATGGTCAAACCATGCTTTTACGAGCTTTTTTGTATCCATTTTCTGAATTTTAAGAAGGTTGGCAGCCCTGGCTGCTTTTACTCAAATTAATAAATTCCTTTGAAGGTAATAAAGGAGATATGGTTTAAAAATCAGTCAGGGTTAGTTTTACCACGATTGATAGCTATCCGTATCTACATATTTCCCGTCGGTGTTCAATGGATTGACTGAACCGGATCTGAGCTGACGCAGTATCTGTTTTTCATTAGGCTTGATCTTATACTTAACTATTGTCCGGTGCGATTTTTTATAGGTCTTTGTAACCTTGATGGCTATTTTACCTCTCTTTTTTAGCTCAGGTTGGTGGCATGACGAATATTCCTTTTTCGAATCGCAGTAGCAGGACTCGTTATTGCGGAGTAGCCGTTCGTCTATTTCATACTCCGGGAAAAACCGTTCGTTAAGGTAGCTCAGAGGTTTGAGAACAGGCGTTAGAATCGTCCAGACGATCTTATCGATAAGGAAGGAATCTTGATTTTTATTGTCTTTATTTCTATGCTTTCTACTCAATTTTAAATCTTTTAAAACAACGTATGTGTTAGTTCCAGATTTCTAAACTAAATGCTTTTATGCTTTTTAGAAAATCATTTTACAGGCATTGTAGCTGTGTGAAGAAAAATTGAACAAATCAGCCGGTATTAGCGAGTATGCACAGCTATATTTGCATTAACGATCAGCTATTCAGCTTCTATCACATAGGTTTAAATCAACACCAGGTTTCATGGACTTTCAAACCCACAAGCTTGACATCAATGCAAAGAACTTCAACGGCATCATTGTAGATAAGATACCGCATGAGAACCCATACGACTTCACCAAAATCCACCGGCATGATTATTATGAAATACTCTTTTTTACGGAGGGTGCAGGTGGTGAGCAGATCATTGATTTTGTAAAATATAAAACGCTACAAAAAGCTGTTTATATCATATCTCCGGGACAGGTACATCTGTTAAAAAGAAAGCCTGGCGAAAATGGTTTTTCAATTCAGTTTACCAAAGAATTTTTACAGCTTAACCTGTATTCAGCTCACCAGGAATGGATCAGTGTTTTGCAAAGCCAGACGGAGATTACAATTTCTGCTGAAAAATATGACAGGTTATATGATCTTGTAAAAGGATTATTAACAGTATTTGAGGAAAGAACTGAGATGTCTTTTCATAAAGTGGTCAGTTATTTTAGCCTGGTGCTTATTGAGGTTTATGAAATTGTAAATGAAAAGCCTGGCTTCCGCAAAGACACTCCACTGGCCATGCAGTTCACCGACTTGGTTCAGAAGCATTACAAGACCCACAGAACTGTGCAACATTATGCTGATATGATGGGGGTTTCCGCTAGCAAACTCAACAGTGAAATTGGCAATTCACTCGGGAAATCGCCAAAACAAATTATCCAGGAGCACCTGCTCATAGAAATTAAAAGGCTGCTTACAGTTAATGAATTATCACATAAAGAGGTCTCCGTCGAATTGAATTTTGACAGCCAGAATTCCTACAACCGCTTTATCAAAGTCAGCACCGGCAAAACCCCATCAGCCTTAAAGCAGGAATTGATTGAAATTCATAAATAATAGCGTGAAATCGCTAACTTTTTTATAAGCGTTTGCCCCTACTTTTGCAGCAAATAATTTTAAGATATTTTCATGCGCACTAAAAAGCTTGCCTACCCCATACCTGTTTTCGAGTTTGTTGCCCTTATGGCTATGATGATGGCCCTTGTAGCCCTCTCCATAGATAGTTTACTCCCGGCGTTACCGGAAATAGCCGTCAGCCTTGATCAGACGGGTTCAAATGATATTCAACTCATCATTTCCATGCTCTTTTTAGGATTGGCTATCGGCCAGATGATTTACGGGACGCTGTCGGACTTCATAGGCAGAAAACCGGCCGTTTACCTGGGCCTGTTGCTGTTTTTTCTGGGATGCCTGATATCATTTTTTGCAGAAATACTGCCCGTAATGCTGGCTGGCCGGTTGCTACAGGGCATAGGCCTAGCTGCACCCCGAATCATCAGCATTGCCCTCATCAGAGACCAGTACGAGGGGTCAGTTATGGCCAAAGTGATGTCTTTCGTGATGTCCATATTCATCATAGTGCCAGCCATTGCTCCGGCTTTGGGGCAGGGCGTGTTGATGTTTGCCAACTGGCGGTTTATTTTCCTTTTGTTGTCATTAGTAGCTGTTATTATCCTTATCTGGTTTATGCTCAGACAACCGGAAACGCTTGAAGCAGAGAACCGAATGCCATTTTCATTGAATAGAATATTCAAAGCCATAGGCCAGATCTGCGGCAACAGGGTTGCTTTGGGGTATACTATTATAGCCGGGTTTGTAGCCAGTATGTTTCTGGGCTTCCTTAGCTCCATACAGCAGGTTTTTGAAACATACGGCAAAGCGGAAATATTTGCAGGCGGCTTTGCTGTTTTAGCGCTTTTTATTGGCAGTGCATCGTTGCTCAATGCCAAAATTGTAGTGCGTAAAGGGATGAGGTTTATTGTAAAAATAGCGCTCTATATGCTATTTGCTGTTTCCCTGATCTACCTGCTCCTCAGCTCATTTAGCCCGCTCGATTTCTGGGTTGTGATGGTGTTTTTTGTTATCAGCCTGTTTTGTGTCGGCCTCCTCTTTGGTAACCTAAATGCCCTTGCCATGGAGCCTCTGGGTCACGTAGCAGGTATCGGCAGCTCGTTGGTGGGCTCACTATCTACCTTCATTTCCGTACCTTTTGGTATTGTCATAGGCTTGAGTTTTAACGGCACAGCTATACCGTTGATCATTGGTTTTTTAGTGTTTAGTTTACTATCATTAGGTACGATTTTCTGGATCGGGAAAGCAGGGAAAGGATAAAATTCAACGCCAGAAAAGCGTTTTAAACCTTAACCAACCTACTAATGTATTCAAAACCAACAACTTCGCCCGACCGCCTGGTTTCCGGAAGAATTTCCCGTGTATTTCTTCTGATTCTGGCAGCACTCATATGGACCGGCTGTAATTCCGGCCAAAAAGAAAAAGAAAGTACCGTTGCAGCAAAAGATTCTGCTACGGTTAAATATTCATTCGTAGTTATGGGCTGCAATCGCATCTCCTGGCATGACGATGGCACGGCATGGGAAAATTCCGAATACTACAACGAAGCCCACACCAACCTCACCCAGCTCAATGCTACTTTTGACGATGCCATGAAGCTGGACCCTGTACCGGATTACTTCTTTTTTGTGGGTGACCTGGTGCTGGCAGAAAGCCAGGACACCAGCGTGCTGGTCGACCAGTTGAAGGCCTGGAAAAAGCTTTATGCTGATCATCCTATTTCAAAAAGCAAAATAAAGATGGTGGCCGTACCCGGAAACCATGAGTTCCTTTACTCTACACCACCTGACTACAATGAAGTACCCAACGAGTATGCCAACGAGATTTGGCTACGGTTAATGCCTGAATTTATCATCGGCAACAATGGCCCCGGCCCAGGAGGCCCTGACAGCCTGCTGAAAGATGAAAGCAGGCTTACCTACTCGTTTGATCACCAAAATGACCATTTTGTGCTGATGAATACCGATACCTACAACGAGCCTGGCAAAGTTCCTGTACATTGGATCACCAACGACATCAACTCGTGGCGGGCTGCTAATCCGGAAGGCCATATTTTCGTAATGGGCCACAAACCGGCCTATGATGCGAAAGGACTGGCTACAGGAGATACTTCCGACCCGGGATTGGCCTGGAACAAGGCTCAGATTGACCAGTTGTGGGGCACCATGAACAAAAACCGCAGCGAAGCCATGCTGTCGGCGCACGAGCACCTTTTCTGGGCAGGTCAACCCGAGGGATCAAAGTCGTGGCAGATCATAGCCGGCAATGGAGGCACCACACTTGACAGTGGTGATTATTTTGGTTTTACCGAAGTTAAGGTCATGGATGACGGTACCGTGAAGGCATACTCACATGGCCGGCCTGTACCCTCCCCGGATTATGGAGCACTTATGGGCAGCACCACGGTAAGGGATACTTTTGATATTACGTGGGCATCTGGTCAGTAGCTTAACAAGGGAGCAACTTTCAATACTAGTTTTCGGTTTCCGGGTCAATTTTTAAAAGTTTTTTGACCATTCGCTGTTCCGGCAACTCAATAATAAGGATGTATAATCCCGGAGCCAGATGGTTTAAATCAATTTTTGGTGATTCCCGGGTATTAATGAAGTATTTCCCCAGGGATTGGCCTGAAACATTATAGATGGTAAGGTAGTAAGGTTTGAAGCATCTCGAAGTAAGTTCAATTTGTAAATAGGCTTTGGCAGGATTTGGCTTTAAGAAGAGGCTGCTTTCTTCCGAACAAGGAGCATTGGGATTATCGGTAGGCGTTAAATCTTCAAATATGGATTGAATGAAATTAGGCAGATCAATTCCAATTCGCTGTTCTTCCCAATCGAAGGAAACTATTTCTACGTTGGAAGCCTGGCCCGTCTCATTCGGTTGATTGATTACGAGTAGAATATTTCTCGCCTGCTTATTGGTCTGCTTTAAATTTCCAGCCCCATACAATCTTCCGTCAGGCCCTAACTGCAAACTAAAATTAGCAAGCCCAAAATAATCCTGAGCCTGATTATTCGTCCTGAGCAGTCCTTTTCGGGTTGATTGAGGATCACTGGCCTTAAGGTTAAACTGGTATAGCAGATCTCCAGGGTTCACGCCAGTTTCGGTAAACCCATGTAGATACACCAGCTCACTATTTGGAGAAAAGGAGACACCATATTGCAGGCTGTAATAGCCCAGGTTTTGAACATTGGATAACGCCCCTGATGCATTATCAAAATCAAAAATTTCAAATGGAGCAGATACGGGACTTTGTGTATCCGGATTATAGGCCCGGAACGTGACCGCCAGCTTGCTATTGTCCGGAGAGGCTTTCATGTGTCCTTGTAGCTCAGTTAAATTATAAGTATGAGGACTGCCAATAGGCGTGCTATGGCTAAATGATATACCGGTGGAAGTTATTTTGTAAACTGGAAAGTTATTGTTCCCAATCTCGTGCAACAAGAGCCAGAAGTCTGTCCCATTATTATGAGGTACAGCAGAGATTTTTTCAGTTACACTGTCCCTTAGCAGGATATTCTTTCGGTTTTTATCTATGCCTCCTCTTCCATTGTCCACATTCATGTTTATGACAGAATAATAAACAGCGGCTTTACGAAAATCCTGATCGTTAACATAAGGATCCGTTTGGATTGTAAAAAGGTAATATTCTTGAGCATTTTGAGGGTTTGGAACACTATAAGCTACATTGGTGGCATTTTTAGAACCAGTCAGGCTATCACCATTCAGCATTATTTCATGGTTAGCATTCCATACGCTTTCCCCATTACTATAAAACAAAAGATTACCGTTGGAATCTGACACTGAAGCCGTAGCACCAATGGAACTCGCACGGCTGGTGTATATCGGTTGCGGTGCATTCTGCGAAAAGGTTATGGCCGCCTGATTTCCAAAGTACCAGTTATTAGCCTGCTTCTGGGAGAACAATGCAGGACTATTTAGTAGTAATAGAAGAATTAGGTATGGAAAATGGAGGAGTTTCATCTTTTGAAAAACGGAAAACAAGAAGGTGATGTTTTTGCTATTTGTAGTTAGATAGGGAATAACTCGAGAAATGGGGAAACCACTCTGAAATACTTAAAATGAGATATTTTGAGCTATCGGGCCGAGACGTTAATACTTGCCTGCACTTGTTTAAACAGATTTTACCATAACAATTTATAGCGGGTTATCTGTTATTAACACACGCTGCTGCTTTTGGTACCTTTATATACCGGAGTGAGGCCACACCAGATCAACCAAACCGCGATAAATGAAAACACGGTATTTCGACCTTATAGATCAGACTTTTGATTTTCCACAAGAGGAATTTCGGCTTACGAACGGCACACTTTCATTTCACGATATCGACCTGATGCAGTTGGTTAACCAGTATGGTACGCCCTTAAAGTTTTGTTACCTGCCCAAGATCTCAAACAACATCAATAAGGCCAGAAAGTGGTTTGATGAAGCGATTAGAAAGCTGAATTATGCAGGAACATACAATTATTGCTACTGCACCAAGAGCTCGCACTTCTCTTATGTGCTTGATGAAGTTTTGAAAAACAATGTGCATATAGAAACTTCATCTTCCTTCGATATCAATATTGTGGAGAGCCTGAAGGCGACCGGCAAGATCGATGACGCACATTACATAATTTGTAATGGCCTGAAAGAGCGTGAATATGTCAAAAACATTGGACGGCTGGTCAATAATGGGCATCGGCGAACCATCCCTGTTATTGACAGCATTGAAGAGCTGGCTTTACTTGAGGGTGCCGTTAACTTTCCAATCAACCTTGGACTTAGAATTGCTTCAGATGAAGTACCTGAAGTAGATTTCTATACCAGCAGGCTGGGTATTGGCCACAAAGACATCATATCTTTTTACAGGGAAAAAATTCAGTCAAATGCCAAATTCAAGTTGCGAATGCTTCATTTCTTTATCAATACAGGTATTCGGGATACTGCATATTACTGGAATGAGCTTACCAAGTGTGTAGACATTTACATTACCCTGAAAAAGGAATGCCCGGAGCTGGATAGCCTGAACATTGGAGGAGGATTTCCCATCAAGGATTCCCTGGCTTTTGACTATGATTATAAGGGAATAGTGGAAGAGATCCTTACCCGAATTAAGACCAATTGTGATCGTGAAAATGTACCGGTGCCTCACATCTTTACTGAGTTCGGATCATTTACCGTTGGCGAGAGTAGCGGTATCATTTATTCCGTACTACGCCAGAAACAGCAAAACGATAAGGAGAAATGGTATATGATCAATTCCTCGTTTATCACTACGCTGCCTGATACCTGGGCTATCAGAAAGCGCTTCCTCATGCTCCCGATCAACCACTGGCATGAAGAATATGAAAAAGTGCTTTTGGGTGGCATTACATGCGATAGTGATGATTATTATAATTGTGAGCAACACAATAACTCCATTTACCTTCCCAAATTTCAACGAACAAAGCCTCTGCACATTGGCTTTTTCAATACCGGTGCCTATCAGGATGCCATTGGGGGTTATGGTGGTATTCAGCATTGTCTTATCCCCAAGCCCAAAAAGATCATTATCAACAAAGATGATAATGGTGAGCTTATGGCGCAGGTATTTTCTAACCAGCAGAACTATAAGCAGGTACTCCAGCTTCTTGGCTATCAGACCAATGGAGCAAAGGGACACGAGAAGGACCATTCGGAGTTTCAGTTTATTAATGGGTTTGAGAGACACTAGCTTTTTTCTAACTTTAATTAAAACCAAACCATCTCCCCTATGAAAACCCTTTATAATTCTCTGACTGTCTTTTTATTGTGTACAACTACCACATTCGCACAAATCCCGAACAAACAAGATCAGATAAATGCCGCCATACAGGCTGCACCTGAAGAACAGCAGGCCGGAGCATCTGTGCTGGGCTATGATGTGGAGGGCAAGCTGGTGATGATAAGGGAAGGCACCAATGAACTGATCTGCCTGGCAGATGACCCGGAAAAGGACGGCTTTAGTGTTGCCTGCTATCATCAAGATCTGGAGCCTTTTATGGCAAGAGGAAGAGAGCTATATGCAACCGGGAAGAACCATGGTGAGGTTTTCGAAATACGCGAAAAAGAAGTGAAAGAAGGCAAATTAAAAATGCCTGATCAGCCTACTACCCTACATGTACTTTCCGGTGCTGATGGAAAATATGACGCAGTGACCGGTAAAGTAACGGGCGCAAATTTGCGCTATGTGGTTTATATTCCTTATGCTACCGCAGAGTCCACTGGCCTGCCCATCAGGCCCATAGTTCCCGGTGGCCCATGGATTATGGATCCCGGCACCCATCGGGCCCATATTATGATTTCGCCTCCGGCACCTGAGAAGAATGGAAATTAGTTGACCTGAGTGGTGTTAAGGCGGTTTATTGTTTTCGCGGAGCCCTTCTTTCGAGAAACCCCACCCGGAAGTTGTAAATAACAGCGGACAAGGCTAAATCGCAGCTTTACTAAACTTCCAAAAGTTTGGTAAAGCTTAACTTTTCGGTAACACCGGCTGAAGGTAATAACCTTAAAGCAGAGGTTGCTACCTTTCTGAGCATTGCCTCTCCTGGCAATGGTCTCCTGCCATAATTGAAGATTGTTCCTCCGAATGCCGTAGAGTCCTCTGCGAGAGATTCTACTGGGAAAGTAATATATAATCCGGCCTTAGCTTAATAACATTGGAAGGGGCAGGGGATGTTCTTAACCTGGAAAAGCCACACATAAATCAAAAACCCCGACAAGCACAAGCCTGTCGGGGTAATCTTTTATCACGATAGCTCTCTTATTCTTTAATCACTCTTGCACTTCTGACAATCTCACCATTGATCTCCACCTGGTATAGGTAAATCCCTGCTTTCAACGAAGCACCATCCAGCGAAAACTCATACCAACCCTGATCCAACTGCCCTGCATTTTGATCTATGACGATAGTACCCTGAGCGTTGATCATTTTTAGCGATACATCACCTTTACGCTCAACCTTTACTCTCATATTAAGGCTTGAGGTGAAAGGGTTAGGGTATGCCATGCTGCCCGATCCGCCAGTTCCATAGTTGAACGTAGCATTGCAATCGCGTACATACTCCCAAACTCCACCGGCCGCCGGGTTGTCCCCCTGAGTCCACCACTTGTTGCGGTAAACCTTGTTTTCATAAACTACTTCGGTGCCGGATGCAGCATATACTTTTCCTGACTGCCATGCCTCTCCACATGGGTCTGATTGTCCGTTGCAGTCTTCAATAAACTCCCAAACGGCAGCCTGTCCCGGAGTTTCGCCCTGCGTCCACCACTGGTTGCTGTAAAGCTTGCCATTGTATTGGACAATATTTCCGGCAGCAGCATATACCGTAGCTGCATCCCATTGAGGAGCATCGCAGCCACTGGTTTGTATTATAACCTCAAAGGCTATCTCTACAATAGTGGAGGCACTTTCACTATCGGTAGCCTCTACCGTAAGGCTATAGGCGCCTTCTGCTGCAGGAGTCCACAGGACATAGTATTCATCCCCATTGGCCGTTGTGCTTTGGGCTTGTCCATTGATGGTGAAGGTTACATTAGGTACATCGCTGTCATCCGTTACCATAGCACTCAGCCTGATTTCGCTAAGCTCGCTTTGGGTAATGACTTCTCCATTGGAAGGATTTGTAACGGTTACCACTGGCGGTAAATTGCCGGCTTCGTCAGCAATAGTAACTTTGATAGTTTGTGATGAGGAGGCTCCTTCATTATCCACGGCTGTAGCTTTCAGTGTTAGTTCACCATAAGCCGTGGGAGTTACCTGGGCTTCATAATAGCTGCCATTAAGCGTACCTGTCACCTGGCTGCCATTGGCCTCGAAGGTTACACCGGCTATAGTACCATCTGCATCGGATGCAGAAGCCCTTAGCGTAATCGGGGTAAAGGAACTCATCACAAAAGTTTCCATATTAACAGGTGCAACCCAGCTTACATTGGGGCTTTGGTTAACATCAGTATTACCGGCAGCATCATTGATGGCTTTCAGTAGGCTACCGCCAGAGTTGTAGTCCACATCCTGGGTAAGCTCCCAGATGATGAGGCCCTGGTGGCCATAATCACGGGAATATTCCAGCTTCTTGCCTGCAAGCTTTGGTGTGTTGTAGTAGATGTTTCGACCATTACCGGTAACATTACCCTGCAACATGCGGCTGTCATTAGCATCATAACTTGTAGGAGCATTGGGAAACTCAGCTACAATGTCTTTGTATGGTACATATACAAAGCCATTGCCTGCGGGTTTTTGTTGTGAAAAGTCGTAGCCATACATAGGCACGCCCAGCACAAGCTTGCTTTTGGGCACTGAAAAACCTCCATCATGGTTCCATGCGGGTTCTGCCAGACCCATCCAGTATTCCAGGGCATCCTGCGCACTGTAGATCGGGTTATTGGCCGACTGTCCGGGATAAGTATTTAAGGGTACCTTATACAGAGCCGAATGAGGGCCAGAAGGTGAGGCATCCCACGACCCGGTGAAATCATAAGTCATCAGGCCTAACCAGTCCAGGTGATCGACCAACTCATCGTCATAGTTATTGCCATACCATGAGGTGCCGAATACCGCTGCGGATAGCAGCTTCGAAGGGTCTTTTTGGCGCAGTTTCTGAGCCAATCTGGTAAGTCCGATAGCTGCCGGGTGCGGTCCCTGATCGCTATCACCCCATTTGCTACCACGCACGCGGCCTCCCTGATCACTGGTGCCAGTGATGTTAGCATCTGCCCACCAGCACTCCATATCCAGATCAACACCATCGAGGCCCCTTTCATCCATATAGTTGATGATCAGGTCGGCGATCTCATTCAGCTTTTGATCATTATTGTGGTATTTATCCATTAGCCAGATGAAGGCAAAGTCAGTAGCTCCACCAAGTGCAACGGATACGGTCACACCTTTTTGCTGTGCTTTTTGCAACACTCCCAAGTCAAACAGCACGGAATCCACTTTGTACTCCTGCGTTTCATCGAAAGCAATGGAAGCGAAATCGCTGCTGTTGTAATTGTTGTTGTTTTGCTTAAACATCAAAAATGAGATGTTCACATGGGTTACTACCTCGGGATTAAACTCATTGGCAATATCATAGCCTTCTACCCACGTGGGCAGATAACCAATGATCCGCTGAGGGCCGTCATAGTCAGGTCCCAGGCCACCGTCTCCACAAGCACCAAGGTTTTGCCAGCTTCCGTCGCTGCCCGGCGTGGTGTTGGTATACCATTTAGCTTCATAATTGAGGCCGTTGTAGGACACCTTATCGCCTTGCGTATGCTCAGCGTTATTGGGGTCCCACGGCGTAGCGCAGTCCGGAAACTCATATTGAGCCTGGGCGCATATCACGCCTAGTATGAGTAGGATTAAAGTTAAAACAGGTTGTTTTTTCATAAGGGGTAAAATTTATTTGGGTTGAAAAATAGGAGCCTCTTATAGACATTATTTGATAAGCTTGATGTGGTGCAACTCTTTGCCTTTGCCGGTCATCACCAGATACAGTCCGGGAAACTAAGCTTGTGGTCTCCGGCCGGTAATGTTGTTTCTATCACTTTCCCGGCTGTTTGTCCTTGTAAGGGGTTTGTAGAATTTTATCATAGAATAGTTGGTCTAGGTTGTTCATAGGTTGAAGGTTCAGGCACTGAGCAATAGATACCTGTTACCGGAAAGCGTTTCCGGCCTCAGCATATGTAAGAAGATGTGAAGTTACCGAGGCTACCGCCTCGTGAGTCCGGTCAAGTTCCGTTGTAAAAACTGATGTGAGCAGAATCCAGGTGCCATTGATACCGGCAGCGGAATACATAGAGGTTTTAGGTTTCTGATGGTCATAGTTTGGTCGGTTTTAGGTTGAATATTTTTGATGCCCTAGAGAAGGAGAAGCCACTTTTCAAAACTCCGCCATGTCCGGTAAGAGCATCAAAAACAGAAGCATATACGCCAAGGGATGTGATTTTTCCTAATTTATTTGCTGTTTGGCAGGAAGTTGTAGCTGAATGGTGATTGGGAACGATTGGGGTTTGGGTTTTTGTGAGGTAAAATCTTTGCTACTCTCCCTACCTCTACCTGGCGTAAGCGTCCGCTTGTGCCACAACCATCAGGTAACTATCTTAGCCCAATGAGTAGAAAGTACAAATTCCAGGACCAAAGCAACTATACTTTGTCAGCTTTGCTACTGTCTACTGGATAGACCTGTTTGTAAGGGAAGATTACAACAACATTTTGATAGAAAGCTTAAAGTATTGTCAAAAAGAAAAAGGGCTTGAAATCTATGCATGGTGCATTATGCCGAGTCATGTTCATTTGATCATAGGGGACAGAAGACAAGCCCATGCAGGACATATTGGAGAGATTTCAAAAGTTTTACTTCGCGTAAATTAAAAGAGGAAATTCAAAACCATCCTTCGGAAAGCAGACGGGAATTGATAAAATGGATGATGGAGCGTGCAGGTAACAAAAACGGCAACAACAACGGTTGGCAGCTTTGGCAGCAGCACAACCATCCTATAGAGCTGTCAGATAATAAAATGATGGAACAACGTTTGGATTATTTACACATGAACCCCGTAGTTGCGGGGTTTGTGGGTGAGCCGTCCTACTGGAAATATAGCAGTGCGGTTGATTATAGTGGTGGCAAGGGCCTGTTGAATATTTTGTTTATTGAATAAGGGCACAAGCGGACGCTTGCGCCAGAGAGGGTTTTACCATACAAACAGGATTTATCTAATAAAACAATATGACCAAATCACTCACATCAATGCTTCTCATTTTATCTAGCCTGACTATCACTTTAGGGCAGGAGTTCGGAGACTCCTGTGAAGAAGCTATTGCCAGGGCAAATGAAGACTTTGGCAATGGACTCATGAAAGCCACATCATATGGACTAACCATTGTAGCGGATCCTGAATTTGAGGATTTTTATGACAAATACCTGCTTGACAGATATGGTGTTATTAACTCTAATGGAGGGTGTTTTGTAACCGAAGGAGAGGAATGCTATTCGTCGAGGATGTTTGCTTTGATTGAACAAAAATACGGACAGGATTTCTTTGAAAGAGCCAGAGCCGAGGCAGAAAAGCTTTATCCAAAGAAAAGAAAGACATTCGATGATGAAGCAGAGGAAGATATAGAACTGGCAGATAGTGATGGGCCGTATATATTGGTTGACGTGCAACCCGAGTTTCCTGGAGGCCTGGATCAACTTTACAAATATGTGGAGAAAGAATTAAGTGAAAGAAAAATATCTCAGGATAGTGCAGCTTCAAGGACATACGTTCAATTGGTTATTGATTCAACCGGAAATGTAAAAGAAGTTGAAGTCGTCAAGGGAACTAATCCAAAATTAAATTCCGCTCTTATAGATATTTTTAGAAAAATGCCCAGGTGGACACCAGGATTAAGACAGAATGAAAACGTGAATATTAAATTAATAATCCCGTTTAACTATTAGTCAATATGCCAGCAGATTATAATACAGGAGGATGTCTAATAAATGGAGTAATGCACCACGACCTCCAAAATTGATTTCAGGCTGTCTTATCCCATTAGCTATCATCTTGATTATAGTTGCCCTGTCTTATTTTTTAGGTAAATAGCCTACTATGGCGCAAGTGTCCGCTTGTGCCACATCCAGCAGGTAACTACCTTAGCACAAAGGCGGAAAGTATAAATTTCAAGATCAAAGCAAGTATACTTTGTCCGCTTTGCTATCACTGTGATAGATTTATTCGTAAGAGAAGATTGAAGCAATAATTTTGCTTATTGCGTAAAGGCACAAGCGTCGCCTGTGCCAGAGAGTAGAAAAATACAGAAAATTTAACTATAGAACATCATGACAGAATTTTGGGAGTCAAGTTTCAGGGACAAGCAGACCATGTGGGGATTTGAACCTACTCTGGCGCAAGCGTCCGCTTGTGCCACATCCAGCAGGTAGCTATCTTAGCCCAATGAGTAGAAAGTACAAATTCCAGGACCAAAGCAAACTATACTTTGTCAGCTTTGCTACTGTCTACTGGATAGACCTGTTTGTAAGGGAAGATTACAACAACATTTTGATAGAAAGCTTAAAGTATTGTCAAAAAGAAAAAGGGCTTGAAATCTATGCATGGTGCATTATGCCGAGTCATGTTCATTTGATCATAGGGACAGAAGACAAGCCCATGCAGGACATATTGAGAGATTTCAAAAGTTTTACTTCGCGTAAATTAAAAGAGGAAATCCAAAACCATCCTTCGGAAAGCAGACGTGAATGGATAAAGTGGATGATGGAGCGTGCAGGAAACAAAAACGGCAACAACAACGGTTGGCAGCTTTGGCAGCAGCACAACCATCCTATAGAGCTGTCAGATAATAAAATGATGGAGCAGCGTTTGGATTATTTACACATGAATCCCGTAGTTGCGGGGTTTGTGAGTGAGCCGTCCTACTGGAAATATAGCAGTGCGGTTGATTATAGTGGTGGCAAGGGCCTGTTGAATATTTTGTTTATCGAGTAAGGGCACAAGCGGACGCTTGCGCCAGAGAGGGGTTAAGCATCCCTAATGAAGCTTATTTGCGTTTGACGAATGAAAAGGATACAGCATCGGCAACTTTATATTTTGATTATTACTCGTATAGGAAAAGTGGAAAGTATGGTTCTGTAAATTGGAAGGTAAATCTGCATCCAGTTTTGTTTAAACAGCCTTATCTGATCCTTAATATATACGATTTTAGAGATAGGTTGTATAAAAAAATGTATGGTTATCATACCGATGAAGATTATATCTGTGAATGGGGCTTTCCAGGTTCAGGATTGTTGATCCCAATGAAATAGATGGTCTCAATCAATTGGCGAAAATTCCATAAAACTTATCAATCCGTTACAAGCAACAACTTAAGTGAGAGATGGACAAATTAGCTTATTGTGTAAAGGGACAAATGAACTCCTGTGACAGACAATGAAACGGTTCACGAAAAATGAAAAAAATACTTCAAAAGAGATTGATTAAGATTGTAAAATGGGTTGTAATTGTCCTCATCCTATTTAAGGTTACTTTTTACCTTTTAGGGAGGCTAGATATGAAAAATACAATCAAGAGGAACAGTGGTATAGAAATATCCTACTTCTTTAAAGTTATGGAAAATAAGACATTTCATTACCCTGGAGCTTTTGATAGCGATTATACCTGGGTTTTCAAGTTGAAGGTGAGTGAAAAGGATATAAAAAAAATATCAGAGCAGATAGAAAATTCGAAATTTTATAATGCCAAAGATGATTACAGCAATTCAATTTATGACTCTTTGACGACTTATAATTTAAAAGGCTATTGGGTCTTAGATAAAAACGTCTATGAATTTTATCAAGCAGTAGAGCAGTGGAAAGAAATAACTACCATCCAAATCGATCGATTAGAAAGGACAATTGAAGTAAATCTAACGCATTTATAAGCCCCATAAACTATCAGTAGGAGTAAAGAGGATTTTGTTAATTGAGGCACAAGCGGACGCTTTCGCCAGGGAATGATAGGAACAACATGAAACCTGAAGAGTTAGATAGTTATTTACATTTGAAATACAGTGGTTCATTTATGAATAATGCAAAATGGATCAAATTGCTGGAACATTTGACCAGTGTCTTGGGAGCGGTTCATCTATATTATAAATTGGTCTATTCTGATGAGTTAAGACTAACTTCCTTTGATGCCCCAGATACTGAACCTTTCTTTATTGAGCCAATTTTATACAAAGAAGTGGAATGGGTCATCTTCCCAAAAGAATATAAAGATTATGTATCACCGAATAATCTCAAGGCAGGATTGACGTCATACAACCAAAATATTGAGAAAATAGAGCAGGAGATTTGCTCAATTGGTGAGTTTGAAATTGAATGCTCTAATTTGGGCTTAAAGCTTTATGGATATAGGTAAACCAAGCAGGTCATATAGAATGCACCAGGCACAAGAACTACTGAAACACAAATTCCATCAAAATGTTGTCAAAAGTCTGGCATCTAAACTGGGTATTCCACATTTAAGATCAGGAAATGCTACCATAAGAGATAATAGGGGATGGAGAATAGATGAATCTATTGAATACTGCTGGTTAATTGGCATATCCAAGTCCTTTGTAGGTTGGTGTTGGTTATATTCTATAAAATTCAATCAAAACTCTTTTAGGAAAAAGAGTAATCCTGATGAGCTAATACAAGGGATTTTTACCGTTGATAAAGAAGGGAAAATTGGAGAGTTTTATCAGAAGCATCGACCTCAAGATTACGTCGATAAGATAAGAAGATTGACATCATATGATCTGTTTGATGCGAATAGAGGGCTGACCCTGGATGGCATTGGATATGAATATTTTGTTTTTGCTCCAAATGCCGAAATAAAAATTTCCCTTAATAATCCGAATTCAGAAAACTGGAAAGTTTGGGAAAATGAGGTTTGGAGAGTTGGAAGGGAGTTATCGCTGAATTCTGGCATTCAGGTATCAAAGGAACTGTTTGCATAAAGGCACAAGCGGACGCTTGCGCCAGAGAGTAGAAAAATGCAGAAAATTTAACTATAAAACATCATGACAGAATTTTGGGAGTCAAGTTTCAGGGACAAGCAGACCATGTGGGGATTTGAACCGGCTGACTCTGCTATTGAAACGGCCAGTTTATTTCAGCATCACGGACTTAAAAAAGTACTAATTCCGGGATTTGGCTATGGTAGAAATGCGAAAATTTTCATTGACAGCGGCTGTGATGTCACCGGAATAGAAATTTCGGAAACGGCCATTGATCTTGCCAGAAAGTACTATGGTGATAACATCAAAGTGTTTCACGGGTCAGTAAGTGTAATGCCATTTGACAAAGAAAGCTACGATGGCATTTTCTGCTATGCCTTAATCCATTTGCTGGACGAAAAAGAAAGGGCAAAATTAATCAGCGACTGCTACAATCAGCTTAGGCCTGGTGGTTACATGGTTTTTGTAACCATCTCCACCAGTGATAACGCCTACGGCAATGGTGAACGCTTAAGCAAAGACCGTTTTTTGACAAGGCATGGCGTTAATTTATTCTTTTATAATCAAGAGTCCATAACATCCGAATTCGGAGAATATGGACTGCTGGAAACAAAAGAAATAGAGGAGCCCGCCAAGAATGTAGAGAGCAGACCTGCCCAGAAGTTTTGGCAGATTGTGTGTAAGAAATGAGGTGTATCATAGCTCAGAGCCTTTTTCATAAACGTATTTATTAAACAAAAACTTGATCCATACTACTCACTAATCCCCCTTTGAAGGGGGCAGGGGGATGTTCTCCATCATGATAGATCAGCTAATTAACAATGAGAGAGAAGCTGCATTTACACCCTCTGCCTGCGGCATCTCCCTCAAGGGAGAAGTTTGTGACAAGTAAAAGCACCGTCATTGCTATTGGTTAAATATTATCTTTGTATTATGGGAAAAGCCTTAACGTTCCTTTTACTCATCATATTGACTATAAATTCGTTTGGTCAAGTCAAACTGGACAAGTTTGAAAAATTCGAGTGCCTGAATGGTTTTAGTGTGGACTATGAATTTAACAAATCACACGCTTCTATTCATGCGGCTGGTATTACAATATTTGACAAAAAGCTGGATGGCGGCAAATTGGAAATTTTTTTGGGGTTCCACGGAAATTGTTCGGATGCAGATAATGCGGGAGTTAGAGTCATAGGGGACACTATTGAGTTACTTCATGGCCCAAATTATACAGAAAAGATAGAAGATGACGGTAGTACTTCTTATGAGATAGAAGTTGCATTGTGCGATTGTTGCTTAAACTTCAAGTATTTTTTGAGTGGCCTTGACCCAAATATAAATTATGTACTCAAATTGACTAATAATGTTGCTGATGATTATTATGGAATCCCCATTGATGTTGTAAACAACAAAACACGCAGTATTTACTATCCACCTCAACGTGATACAGAAGAAATGTTTCTGTCATATATTCATAAGGCAACAGCAGATTACAAATTGCTTTTTAGGCTCTATTCAAAGTTTAGAGTAAACCGCTCCAGTAAAAAGTGGGACTTGAAAACTCAGGAAATCAATAAAACCTGGAGGGAGTTTCTGCATACTAGCAAGGCACTAAAAGACCCATTTGTACTTGAGGAACTTGGAACTCAAAGATATTCGGAATTGATCAAGCCTTTCTATGATAAAGTGGCTCAACTTACACCCAAACTTTGCAAAGAATATGAAAGGCTTCAGAGCAAGGGAATCTGGCGGAGTTGGTATGTGGAAGAACCCCTTGAAATTAAGATCACTGAAGAGGAACGGGAGGAGCTGCTATCCTCTGATTTTGCCTATATAATAGCTGAAGAGCAGCCAGAGTTGTTAATTAGTTTGGATTCTATCGACCAGTTCATTAATGATAAAATTGCCAAAAAAGGCAATAAATTCAAGGATATTGAAGGGAAGATCTATTTTGAATTTGTCATAGGAAAAGATGGTTCCTTACTGGAAAAGAACATCGTCAAAGGAATAGAAACAGCAATTGATAAATTTGTTGAAGGTCAATTACAGGAGTTAGACTTTAGGTTCAAACCGGCAAAAATGAAAGGGATTGAAGTGAAATCAAAGGTTATTCTCCCCATAAGAATAAAACGCAATCCGGATTTACAATAACTTAATTTTTAAGACAAAACTTCACCCATACTACTCACCAATCCCCCTTTGAAGGGGCACAATGCTATTATATTAAGGCCGGATTATATATTATTTCCCAGTAGAGTCTCTCGTAGAGGACTCTGCGGCCTTCGGAGGCACAATCTTTAATTATGGCAGGAGACCATTATCGGGAAAGGCGACGCTCAGCAAGGTGGCAACCTCTGCTTTAAGGCTATTACCCTCAGCCGGTATTAGCGAACAGTCAAGCTTTACCAAACTTATAGAAGTTTAGTAAAGCCGTCATTAGTTCTGTTTGTACCCGCGACTGGTTGGAGTTGCAACTACTGAGGTAGACTTACCTGATGATCTCGCTAAGGCTATTAACAAGCACATCCAGCTCATCCAGAGTATTATAGTAATGGGGGGAAGCCCTAACTGCCCAACTGACTCCTTTTTCATCAAAATCAAAAATGCCAAATTCACGGTAGCTCGGCACTACGTTTATTTTCCTTTTCAGCAGCTCACTTACAATAGTTTGTGGGTTACCATTGTTAACTGTAAATGTCACCAGACCTCCCAAGGCAGGGCCACGATCCAAAACCTGGATTCGATCTGTTTCTATCTCCTGAAGCTTTTGTCTTAGCATTTGAGAGAGGAGCCTTACCTGTTGCTCAATTCTTTCTTCTCCTATATTCCGGCAATATTCAATGGCTGCTTTGGTTCCGATTACCGTGGAGTAGGCAAACTCCCAATCCTCATAGCGTACCGCATCGGGCTGTTGCTTGTAGGTATTGTGTTCAGTCCATGTGGCGCCACGCATATCGATAAACATCGGTTCCAGACCAGCATCAAGTGCCTCATCAGAAATGTATAAAGCCCCAGTACCGCGCGGGCCTCTCAAAAATTTCCGGCATGTCATGCTCAAAAAGTGACACTGGAGCTTCTGCACATCCAGCTTCATTTGTCCGGCCGACTGGCAGGCATCCAAAATATACCAAGTGGTATGGTTGCTCTCTTTTAAATAGCTACTGAATATTTCTGCAATTTCATCTACAGGCTGGACCAGTCCGGAATTGGTTGGGATGTGTGTTATCGCCAGTAGCCTGGGGTTGTATTTTTTTAGCTTTTCGCCCAAATCCTGCAAATCTACCCCACCCCCTGGGCTATTGTTGATATGAACGACCTTAACCCCCAGCCGCTTTTGCAAAGAAAGGAACTGGATCTGGTTGGAAACAAAATCATCTTTATCCGTAAGTATCACATCTCCGGATTCAAAGGGAATAGAAGACAATGCCCTCGTATAGGCATCAGTGGCACTGGCTGTAAAAGCGATATTTCGGGGCGAGCAATTTAGCAGCAGGGCCGTTTGAGTGTAAAATTCTTTTATCCCATCTGCCCGTAAAGCTGAGGCCTCATAACCACCTATTTCTGCCTCTAGTGCTATATGATCAAGCTGTGACTGGGTAACGATATCCGGCATTAATCCTGCTCCTGCATTATTCAGGTGCACCACATGACTACAGCCTTTTGTTTCATTTCTGAACCTTTGTACTTCTTCTACTGAAAATGAACTTCCTGCCGGAAGCATAATCTTTTGATCTGAACTCATAAATGTCATATTTAATTGATTTCTGCGATTAATTCTATTTCTATCAGGGCATTCAGGGGCAGCCCTTTGACTGCTACAGTGCTACAGGCTGGCTTATGTCCATTAAAGCATATCTCATATGTCTCGTTCATTTCGGGGAATAATTGCATATCAGATAAAAACACATTGGTTTTAATCACATGACGTAAGGTGAGACCGGCCTCGTTTAAAACTGCCTCAAGGTTTTTGAGCACCCTTTGGGTCAGCGTCTGAATGTCATTTCCTTCAATTTCCATGGCCTGCGGATTTATTGGAGTCTTGCCCGAACAAAACAAAAGATTTCCGGAGCGTATTGCCTGGGCATATGGCCCAATTGCTTTTGGGGCTTTGGTGCTGTGAATGCTTTCCATACATAAGTGTTTTATGCGAAGCGCAAAATTAAAGGCGCTTGACAGATTAAACAGGGCAGATATGGCGTGTAAATGCATATTTTACCCTATTATTGACATGTAAATAAACAAATTATGCATATGCTGGATGAGTACGATAGAGGGATATTAAGATTACTGCAACAAAACAATAAGCTAACTGCTGAGGAGATAAGTGTAGAGGTCAATTTAAGTCAAAGTGCCGTTCAGCGTAGGATAGCAAAACTTAGAAAGGAAAAAATTATTGAAGCCGATGTATCCATTATTTCCCCCAAGGCTGTAGGTGTTGGGATTACCTGCGTAGTGGATGTGGTACTTCACGAGGGGAGCTCAAAGGCCATCGATAAATTCAAGGCGAGCATACAGCAGTGCGTAGAAGTTACCCAATGTTATTATGTTACGGGTACTTATGATTTTGTACTGATCGTCAATGTAAAGGACATGCAGCACTTTGAAGAGTTCTCTAAAAGGCAGCTAATGGATAACCCTAATTTAAAGCACTTCTATACCCATGTGGTGATGGACAAAGTTAAGGTCAGCTATGGTGTTGATATTTGAGCATTGAATATTTAAAAGCTGTACTTTGTGGGTAAAGCACAGAGCCCTTCGCGAGATTCACGAAAGACTCTGCTGAGAATGGGGTCATTACTACTAATGTTCGTAGGTAGTTGATCTTTCTATCAGTGATCCCCCTCTTACAATCATTTGCCCTGAGGCAGACATTTTATCATCCGCCTTTTTGTACCAGGCATAACTGATCTCCCTGAGCAGGTCTATATCTTTTCGGTTGTTAATGGTAATTGTACCATCACCATTCCTCAAGTCTTTAATGACGCTTTTTACAACACGCTGATATCCTTTATTGACGCTTAAATATGCGTTCCTGGTAATATGTTTTTTGATTTTGGTCATTTGCTGCAGCATCTTTTGCTGTTTTTGAGGAGTAGGTGGAGTAAATTTCGTTGCATTCTGATCCTCATCAAAGAAACGAAGTATGTCGTACAAAGCATGGCCTCCCGAATCTTTCATGTCCTTGTAGCTTTTGAAGATCATGGTAGCGCGCACAAGATCATTAAGCCGGCTGGCATCGCCTTTATACTTCATACCAACCTTCTTTGTAGCACGTGGACGTTTCTTTAGTCCTTCCGGTACTTTTGCTTCTATGGCTCCATACCGCTTTCCCAGCTTTTTAATTTCTTTTTCAAAGTGCTGGTGCACCAGCTCCGCCCTGTCATATAGCTGATCCATATCATGTGTGTTTTGGTGCATCTTACCTTTTTTATCCCTCGAAACCTGATCTCTATGCAGGTGATGGATAATATCTATGGCCTGGTCTTTATTCAGTTGTTTTAAGTTCTTCCCTGCATGTTTTTTAATAATGGCCCAGGCTTTGCCCTTATCGATATCATTATTGTTTACATCCTTGTAGAAGGATCCCGATTTATCAAAAAGGTCCTGGTCTGTTACCTGCTGGTCAAACTCGTCTTTGGTAATTCTTTGCACTGGAGATGTTGAACTGGCCATTCTACCCTTTTGAACTGATTTTCCCCCTACAGCACTTTCGGTATCAAGGGCTTTGGCCCCCATAACGTCTGCCTCCTTTTCCAGCCCTGCATTATTATTGATACTTACACCTTTTAGCTGGGTAGTAGCTTGCACGCGACCCTGTTTTTGCTGTACCACATGCCAGGCTTCGTGTGGCAAATGCTGCTCTTGTCCTGATGCCAGATGTATATCCGTACCCTGTGCATAAGCATGTGCCTGCAATTGGGCAGGCTTATCAGAGTTGTAGTGCACTTTGACATCATCCATAGAGTGACCGGAAAGGTTCTCAATCCCTGATTTAAGATTATCAGGCAAGCCTGTATTATTATTCTTGCTGACCGCCTGCCTTTGGACAGGTAAACCGGCCTGATCTAAGCTCGACCGGTTGAGACTGTTTTTGCTTCCCATGTCATTGTCTAAACTACTTTTATTACCAGCCAGGCGATTTCCTGGTGTGCTACTGCTCGATAAATTGTCCTTCATTTTTTTGGTTTTGGCCCAAACGGTTCATCCATTCAGCCTGGTTGATTTTTTATAAGTCTTACTTTCGGTTAGCCTTGGTTTTATGGCTTGTTATTGAAACAGGTGAAGAGAACTATCTTACAGTATCATTCGGAATTTTTTTAAGGAATGCAAAATGCAAGGGTTTAGAAGGTACTTACTCAACCATGTGAACAGAAGATATTTCCATAAATGAATGACATTCCACCCTTATGGGGCTTTACTCTATGACTTTCCAAAAGGCTTCACCTTTTGCTAATTGATTTCGCCTTTTTTCAGGGCTGGAAGCACCTTACTGCTTACTATTCAACCCGTTGACCTTCTCTGATTACCGTTTACTTTCCAAACCGACAACTTTTGCAAACTGCTTTTGCCGATTACCAACTTATCACAGGTTATCCTGTCCACTAACTAACCCCACAAACCCTTCCGCTGTAAAATAGATTTTGTATTTTCGCCAGTTGATTTGCCAGTGAGTATTGAGCACAGGAGTGTCAATAAATAATTAAGGCTTAGTGGCCTTAGCTTCAATGCTCAATACTAAAATCTCAATACTAAAATATGAAGGTCTGTATTGCCGAGAAACCAAGTGTAGCCAGGGAAATAGCGCAGGTAATAGGAGCTAACGCTCGTAAAGAAGGATACTTTGAAGGCAATGGCTATCAGGTTACGTGGACTTTCGGGCACTTTTGCACGCTGTATGCCCCGGAAGATTACCAGCCGCACTGGAAGCGGTGGGATTTGAACACGCTGCCTATGCTGCCGGAGCGTTTTGAAACCAAGCTTATGAAGGACGGCGGCGTTAAAAAGCAATTCAACGTAATTAAAAGCCTGCTGCAAAAAGCCTCTGTAGTCATCAACTGTGGTGATGCCGGCCAGGAAGGAGAGTTGATACAGCGGTGGGTAATCAAAGAAGCCAAATATGAAGGAGAGGTTCAGCGCCTCTGGATATCGTCACTTACCACCGAAGCTATTAAGGCTGGATTTGAAAAACTGAAACCAGCACAGGAATTTGATAACCTCTTCTATGCGGGAAGCTCACGGGCTATTGGCGACTGGCTGCTTGGTATGAATGCCACCCGGCTCTATACACTTAAATACGGTGGCTTTAAGCAGGTACTATCCATCGGACGCGTACAAACGCCTACTTTGGCCATGTTAGTGAACCGGCACTATGAAATAGAAAACTTTGTGCCTCAACCTTACTGGGAGCTGCAAACCATTTACAGGGAAACCAAATTTAACAATACCACGGGTAAATTCTTTTCCAAAGAGGAAGGGGAAGAACTTCTCAACAAGGTAACGGGTAAAGATCTTGTTATAACCGGAGTTGAGAAAAAAGACGGGAAAGAGTATGCCCCTAAGCTGTTTGACCTTACCGGTTTGCAGGTTTATTGCAACAATAAATTTGGTTTTACTGCCGAGATAACTTTAAAGTTGATTCAGGGCCTTTATGAGAAAAAGGTAGTGACATACCCCAGGGTAGATACTACATTTCTACCCAATGATATGTACCCTAAAATACCCGGCATACTTCAGGGGCTGTCAGATTACGCCAATTACACTGCACCTATCCTCGGCAAAAAGATCAGGAAGTCAACCAAGGTATTTAATGATAATAAGGTAACGGATCACCATGCGATCATCCCTACAGGGGAGCAGAAGCCGTTGAGCCCTGATGAACAAAAGGTATATGACATAATTACCAGACGCTTCATCGCTGTATTCTACCCTGATTGTAAAGTAGCCAAAACAGAGGTGAATGCAGAGGTGGAAGGGGTCAAATTTGTAGCCCGCGGTAAGGAGATACTGGACGAAGGATGGCGTGCGCTGTTCCCGAAAGAGAATAAGAAAAGCTCTTCGGATGACGATGATGAAAATAATGAGGATGACGAGGGGATTCTTCCTTCATTCGAAAAAGGGGAAAGTGGCCCCCACGAACCTTCATTTGTTGAAAAAACTACCAAACCTCCTAAAAATTACACAGAAGCTTCGCTGCTTCGGGCTATGGAAACTGCCGGAAAGCAGGTAGATGATGAAGAACTGCGCGACCTGATGAAGGCCAACGGTATTGGAAGGCCGTCTACAAGAGCAAGCATTATAGAGACCCTTTTTAAAAGAAAATATACTCAAAGAAGGAAAAAGCAAGTGTTGCCTACGGAGATGGGTATACAGCTTATCAACACCATACGAAATAAACAGTTAAAGTCGGCCGAGCTTACGGGGCATTGGGAAAAGAAGTTGAAAGAGATAGAACAGGGCGAGTTTGGTGCTGGGCAGTTTATAGCCAACATGAAGAAGATGGTAGATGACCTGGTATCGGAAGTGCGCCAGGAAGCAGGTAAGCCTATAGTAGCCGCTCCTAAAGCTGGCGCCAATAAAAAAGCTACCAAAAAGAACACCTCGAAGGGAATGAAATGCCCAAAATGCTCCTCCGGGAATATGCTTAAAGGCAAGAGCAGCTATGGATGCAGTGAATGGAAAGCCGGATGCAATATGCGGGTGCCTTTCACATTTATGAGCAAAAAGTTCACTGACAAGCAGGTACAAAGGCTGCTTGACAAAAAGGCGACCACCAAACTCAAGGGTTTTGTGCTCAATGGTGAAAAAGTAGAGGGAGTGGTGAAGCTGACAGAAACCTTTGAGCTGGAATTGGAGAATAAAACCAGGCCGAAGGCACCAAAACCAGCCAATAATGGTATGCCTGCATGCCCTCGGTGCGGTAAGGGCACTTTGATAAAAGGGAAAACTGCCTATGGCTGTAGCCAATGGAAAGCCGGTTGCGATTTCAGGTACTCCTTTGCTGATATAAAGTCAAAAGCCAACGGACGCCCATTAACGAAAGAGTTGGTCTTGCAGATCATTTCGTCATAGTTTAAAGCACCGAAAAAGTTAGTAAGGTTTGCCTGGAGCTGTAATGCTGCCAGGTATTTTGTATTCATCGCAAAGCTCTTTCATCTTTTCTGCGAAGGCTTTTTGATAATAAGCAGGCATCTGATAACCCTCTTGAAAAAAGCGGATATACCTCTCTTCAAGCTCCGGAAAATGTGCTCTGATAGCTTTCATCACCAGGGTTTTGCTATCGGCGGAGCCATTGCCAAACAAAGTCAGTGTAGCCGGAAGTATATAGCTAACGTTTAAAGCTTTAAATGTAGAGAAAAACAATGTCAGGTTTTCTGTGGTATCCGAAATGAAGGGAAGCAAAGGCATGAGGCTTACTCCGGTATGAAAACCCTCCCTTATTGCTTTTTCGAGTGCTTTCAGTCGTTTGGACGGCTTGGTAGCACCTTTTTCAAATATACCGGCCACTTTTTCATCCAATGTTGAGAATGAAAATGATATAAGGGTTCCTCGTCCGGGAGATGATTGCAGATCATGAGGAAGTATGGCATTTTGGTCTATCTTGTGCAGCAAGTCGAAGTCACGCACCACCAGGTCTGATTTGGTAATGATATGTACAGGGAATCGGTGCCTGGAGATTACCTCAAGAGCTTGCAGGGTGAGTTCATACTTCTTCTCCACCTGAAGATAAGGATCAGTAGCCGAGGAAAGTACAATATAGCCATATTGGCCTTTCTTTGCCCTGTTGAATAACTGCTTGTCCAACACTTCAATGGCATTGGTTTTTACAGAAAGGCTTTGTTCAAGATTGGTGCCGTACTTGCTACCCCTGATATAGCAGTACAGGCAGTTGAATGAGCAACTGCTATACAGGTTCACTGTATAATCGTCGAGAAACCAACTGTCACGCTTTTTGGTTTTATTCAGTATCGATTTAACTTCTATTTCCTTTGGCATAGGCTTTTTGAAGCTGATTGTCAGTCTCCCAGGTGAGCAGAAAACAGGTCATGGATCAGGACACTTTTACCCTCATTTTCAGCCGTATCATATACACTTTCTATTTTCTTTTTAAAGTTCCAGATCGTATTCCGGCGCAAGTCCAGGATCTCCGAAAGCTCGTCAAGCGTATAGGAGTTTTGACGGTTATTGGTAATGTATAAAATGTAGAAAGCTTTTTCGATCGGAAACTTGATGCGGTGGAAAACGGTGTTGCTCGTTACCGATTCATCGTACCCGCATTTGGAGCATCTGCGTGAAAATTTGGTATGCCCGGGCGAATATTTGTTGTTTCCGCATTTGCTGCATTCATAGCCTTCCGACCACTTCAGCCTTTCCAGAAACTTAAAACAACTGATGGGGTCCGGAAATATTTTGTTGAATTGCTCCAGCGTCAGGTTCTTGTTCACCAGGCGGTCTTGCAGTATCTCTTTGATGTTGTTTTTGAGTTTCCAGTTATCCAGGTCAAGCATCGAATTGATCTTGTTGATCTCCTTGGCCTGTTCGATCATTTTATTGTTGGCCTCCTCCAACTGCAGGTTCTTCTCCTGCAACTGGGTGGTGCGCCTGGCCACGAGGTCTTCCAGCTCTCTGTTGACCTTATCTTTGAGCTTAACGTTTTCCTGATGCTGAATGATAATCCTTTTCAGCGCACGGTCACGATTGTCCTTCAATATCCTCACCCTGTCACTCAGGGCGAAGGTAAGGAACAGCATCTCAAGTAGGAAGCCGATATGCAGGCTGTAGTAGGAAATGATCCCGAAAGGAACAATGGAAAGGTTCAACAAAGCCTTGAACAGAAAGCCCAGGAAGAGTATGCCATAGGCCATAACGAAGAAACGTGCTGGCTTGTAACCTCTGATCAGTACATGTATACCGGCGTAAAATATCAGGGACAGCGGGATGATCTCAATATTTCGCCATTCGAATAAAGTCTGGTCAAAAACAAGGGCGTACGCAAATAGCACTGACCTCATAATCAGTACTACATTGATGATGCGGTGAAGCTTTCGTGCCCTTCTTTTTGTATTCAGGAAACGCTGACCAAAGATAACTGCCCAAAATATCAACGAAAAAAGTGCTGCACCATAGGCTATCTGGTTCCACGCAGGCCAACCAGGCCACAAATACTGATAAGCTATGCCGTCCACACACATGGCATAGACGCCTACGCTCAAAATATAGAAAGTATAATACAGGTATTTCACCTCTCTGATGGCTGAAAAGATCAGTAGGTTGTACAAGCTGATGATCAGGATCATGCCATAGAAGATGCCATAAAGAAAATACTCATTGAGTGCATAGTATATAAAACGATCAATAGTACGTACCGCAATCCGGATATCAGCATAGGCATGGGACCTTATCTGAAAGTAGAAAGTTTGCAGGCCACTCAGGTTGGAGTTTAAGGGTATTTCAAAGTTTTTATGCTGAAAAGGCTTTTGATCGAAGTCGTACATGTCTCCCATGACCAGTTTTTTGAAACCTCCGTTAGGCTGAGGGATGTACGCCTCCACATGGTCGATGGACTGATCGTAAAACTCCAGCAGCCAGTGCTCATTGTGGTGTTCAGGAATTTTCAGTGTTAACTTTACCCAATAAGCCGAAGCCGTATTATAATCTTTGGGAGTAAAGTCAGGCTTCATATAAAAAAGGCGTGGGTTCCTTCTTACCTGGTCAAAATCAACATTATTCAGTGGGTCTTCATAAATCTGAAGCTGATTGATAGGGATGATCTGTTCATCTACTTCGGGGTCCAGGGCAATAATTTGCCCGGTAACTGCTAAACTCGCAGGGAATATCAGTAAAAAAAATAATAAAAATCTGGCTATCTGCATTACAACTCTCTCAAAACCACCCTTGAAGATAAGTAATTTTGGGAATTGTTGAGAGGTTGAGGGTATGTACGCTGGCTAAGTTATCGGTGACCGGTAAGGAGTAATTGGTAACTTGAACACTGCACTTCCCTGATAAGAGTTGACCTGATTAAATTAAAATTGTTTACTGTTCAAATAGTTTACCGTGACTATTTAACATCAAAACACCCCTATAATCCCTTCCAATAATCTAACACACTTCCGATCTGGTTACCATTTACCGATTACTGTTCACCGTTTCCTCACGCAATAATCCCATATCAAAAAAAATCGGCAACCAGTGAAAACTCACCGATTACCGATCAATGAAGTCCTCCCCCTTAACCAACCAAAAAGTACCTTAATCAACACTTAAATACAGTTTTGCCATTCTGGCATTCCCTTTCAAACCATTAGAATCTTAAAAACTTGGCAAAAACTTGGCAACAATTTTGACAAGTGTAGCCTATACTTATTCATAAATCTAACAACAAAATTTTGAATCTATGGCAACACTTGCATTACGACTGGACAACCGAAATAAAAAGTCAAAAATTTTCCCTGTGGTTATCCGTCTTACCCACAAAGGAGTACCCAAAAGAATATCCACAGGTTTAAAGCATCTGGAGTCCGAATGGGACTTTAAAAACAATAAGGTTAAAAGTTCCTATGAAAATTCCACACGGGCAAACAGGCAGTTATATAACAAGCTCTCTATTGCCGAAGATGTACTCACCAGATACAGCTTTCACCTGAAAGATATGACGGTATATAATGTTGCGGATGCAATCGCAAAAGCTATTTCAGATGAAGCAGAGACTAAATCATCTGAACCTGCCATGGTGGGAAGAACCACTCTTTTTGCCTATGGAAAAAAAATAGAGCAGATGTATAGGCAATCCAAACAATATTCTTCGGCACGAATGTGTAAATACAGCGTTGATGAAGTTTTAAAGTATCACGGAAATAATAGGTTGCTCATCACTGAAATAGATGAAATGTTCATATATGGATTTGACGCTGTTTGCAAAAACAGAAATTTACAAACCAGTACCATATCTATAATACTACGCTATATAAGGAGGATCTATAATCTTGCTATCAAAGATAGAAGCACGGAAGTTGGCCGAGAACATTATCCGTTTGGACAATTAGGCTACAGTATAAAAAAAGGTGAGTCAAACAAACGAGCGGTAAAAGACGATTATATACAAATTATTAAGGAATTATCTTACCCACCGGATACAAAGGTATGGCATGCCCGAAATTACATGCTGTTCATGTTCTATTTAAGAGGAATGAATTTTGCAGACCTTGCCCATCTAACCCGAGATTGTATTGCAGAAGGACGGTTGAGATATAAAAGAAGAAAAACAAAACGAGGGGCCAACGTTAAGGAATTTAATTTCAGTATTCCGCCGGAAGCACAAGCTATACTCGATTATTACCTGAAAGAAAAAAGGCCTGGCAACCTTATATTTCCCGTACTTGAAGATGTTATTGAAGACCCTGATGGTGAAGTAATACACAAGAAATACGCCACCAGGCTTTCATCCTTCAACCAATTACTGGCAAAAATAGGCAACGCAGCTGACCTCCCTATCCGACTTTCCAGTTATGTAATAAGGCATACCTTCGCAATGGCCGGCAAAAACAAAGGAGTGTCCAAAGCAGTAATCGGTGATATGCTTGGGCATACGGATTATGCAACAACGGAGGCATACTTTTCTGAGTTTGAACAGGAGGTAATGGATGATGCGGCAAGCGTGATTTTTGGGTAATATTATATCGGATGAAAGGAAGGCGGTTGAAATCTAATTAAACCGCCTTTTTTAGTTTTTATGTTAATGGCATAGTGATTGTATCAATGCAGTGCTTTCTATTGAAGTTTCAATAGGGTCAGCTTTTCAAAACAACGGGTTCTAATTAAATTTTCAGATTTTATGTTCACCTCTTAACTATATCTGACACTACATATCACGCGATGTATTTTTTGTGTAAGTTTTAATTATTTTTTTAACTATTTATAAAACATTTTTCATGTTTACCCCTTTAAAGTATTTTATATCAGGTTAATAATTGTTTTAATTAGTAAATAGGGAAAAATATGAGCACATTTCTTCTTGAGGGTTTTCCGTAATATCCTGCAATATCTGTTAATTAAAGACCCAGTGAATATGCCGGTAAATTGAACAATGAAAATCTTTGATTACACGCACCGGCTCAAGGGAAACTACTTTATCAATGCTAAAAACAAAGTGGTATTGATAGACATGGAATACAGAACTATTAAACCCTCAAGTTTCTCTCTTAAGCTTTTCTTTCGGTTCAGCTCCGGCCAGCTTAAAGAAATACCACCGGATAGTTCCCAATATCAAAACATACTTGCAAGATATACACAACTCCTTGATAATCTAATTCTTATGGATTAAGTCAATAATCAATATGACTTTATTTATTTAATTTATAATATTTATATCTACTTTCGCTATTTCCAAAAGTAATCTTACTTCAACATTTAATTAACCATGACGTCTCAAAAACTTCTAATCAGCACGCTACTCGTTATTATTTCATCCTTTATTTCCGGCTTTGGCCAGGGCGATGCTCCCACTCAGGCACCAGAAGCAGGCTTTAATCTGGGGTCAGATATTTCAGGCAGTGCCATAAGCTCGGTTAACCTGTTTACAGGAGAAGTTGCCTTCCCTGTCAACCTTGTATCGTTACCGGGTATGAACGGCATTAGTCCCTCGGTGACCATCTCCTATAATTCTGCGGACGTATCCAGACAGACAGAAACATGGAACCGGGACGCACCCACAGGTATCCTCGGACTCGGTTGGTCGATGGATTTTCCAAGAATAATAGCAGACCATAAACAAACAGGAACGAGAAAAGATGACGACTTCTACCTTTTTGAAGGAGGTACCGCCCGAAAGCTCATTTTGACCAGAGGCACAACCCTCCAGCACTATGCCACAGAAGAAAAATTGTATTGGGACATCACCTACGACCCTGCGCTTGAAGAGTGGAAATTGATAACGGAAGATGGTAGGGTAATGTCTTATGGAAACAAAAACTCAGGCAGAAACACAGTACAATGGATGGTTAAGTGGGGCAACTGGATCGGAAGCAGCATTCGTCCCGGCAACCAAGCGCAAATGGCCCATGTATGGAACCTTTCATCCATTGAAAACAGGATTGGAGATAAAATGACCTTTGCCTACGACGCAGTACTGCAATATGTAGGTAGTAGTTCTGGAAAGCAGCATACTGAGGCCTCTTATCTGATCGAGATTAAAGGACCGACCGGAGCGAGGATAAATTTTGCATACGCAGAAAAACTAGCGCAGGAATACATGGAACCTCACAAGGAAAAAGCCGAGCCTGATGCTTACCAGGAGTTCTATCAGAAAAAATATCTTCAGCGCATAACGGTTCATAACGAATATGATCTAAAGCTTAATACCATCAATTTTGAATATGAGTTTTTAGGCTCAGGAGATTTTACAAAAAGACTTTTAAAGGAAATTGTCAGTGAAGGGCATTATGGCGAGCAGGTGCCACCCATAAAATTCCAATATAACAGCACCGGAAGCCACACCGGTAGGTTAAGCCAGGTAACAGGGCCTACAGGCAGTACAATTAAGTACACTTATAATGAGGTGCAGCTATCTTTAGCTAATCGATACAAAAGCATCACGGCTCCCACTGGCTACGGTGCTCCCTCAGTGTGGCAAGGCAATAATTTTGTAGTGACTGGCTGGCGTAAATTGGATGCATACGGAAAGGCCGAAAAAGGTAGCGCCCCGATAATTGTTCAAAGCCATACCTGGGATGGGCACTGGATCAGCAAAGATGTGACGATGCTTAATAACATCAGCTACGAGAGTACGGCCTACTTGTAGCTGGCGGAGACTATTTTGCCTTCCTTAAACAGCAATCAGGTAATCATTACACCTTATACGCCTATTATAAACACCCACAATTTGCAGGCTCCTGGGTAGCCCTGCAAAAGGGCATTGAAGTTGGGAACGGAGAGCCTGCTCTGCTTGCCGGAGACAATTTTATTGCTATTGGCGAAAGAGAGGACGGCGACCTGCACACCTTTGTTTGGAATGGCCAGGACTGGGATGAGAAAACCATCAGCTACGCAGGCACTAAACAGATATTTAACTATGCTGCTACTAACAATTATATCATTAGGCACAGTACATACGGGTCGGATGATGTGGAACTACATTATGTAGACCAGCAACGTCAATGGCACAAGGTCAAATTTCCGGAAAGCTACGAATTCAATACTCACCCTGACAAAGCAACGCATTGGCATGCCGGAAACTCTTTTGCAGTGGTTATTGCCCCAGACAATCCTGAATATATCTTTAACTGGGGTGAAAACTATAACATAACCGCCCGGACAAACATCGGAGCCATAGATGATGACGCCATTGTAAATATCATAGGCAATGACCTGGTGGCTATTAAATATCCTCAAACACAGATTATGGCGCTGCGCTATGAAGGAGGACAATGGAAAAGTACCAGTGGTATGAACTATATCTATGCGCCCTTTAGCGCCCCCTCTTATGGAGAAGACATCATATTATATACCGATGAGACCACTGGAAAAGGAAAGCGAAATATATTTAACCCCAACTATAGTAACTGGGGTGGTAGCATAGACCTGTCTGGTGGTGGGTATCAGCAAATGGCAGGACCCGATGGGCTATTTTATAACAATTATAAATTTTACAAACGTCAGCCCGACGGAGCGATCGTAAATGTTGCCAATACCTCTGGCACCAGCCTTTCCGGCAAGCCTCATTATGGATATGGCGAGGAACCCTATGTTGCCTATACGATTGGTAGTAACAGCTATTTACAGCAATTCAAAAATGGACAAGATGCCGGCCTGATCACCTTAACCGGAAGAAAGATTGACGGCGCTCCCTGTGATGGATTCAACCTGGCTGCCCGTCAATACATCAGTGCGCAGATCATTGCTTCATTTAATGGCAACTGTTCAGACCGGGCTACTAACATTCAGCTTACCTATCTGAACGATGGCCAAGCTTCCGGCATGATTTCCAAACCCGTAGTAACCAAAATAGAAACCCATGACGGATACCAAACCCGGTACACTTCATTTGCCTATACATCTGCCACTGCCAAAACCGATGCCGGGGGAAGTACGGCTCAGTTTAACAAAGTCAGGGTTATTCCCGGTAGTGCTACGGCCTCAGCCACCCCTTTTGGTTATTCCGATACCTATTTCTTTAATGGATTAACTTCAGTTGAAAGCTCTCTTCCGTTCCCGACAGCCTCAGCCGACCCCTACTCCTGTCTTCGCCTGGTGCAAGGAGTCAGCTACGCCAGTATTAGTTATGATAAAAACGGTAATAACGTAGCCCAAACGGAGACCTCTTATAGCGGCCTGGCCTATGACCATAAGGATGGGGCAGGGAACGTAATATATCAGTCGAAGTTTGTTCGGCGTATGAATGTTTATGACCAGGTAGACGGATTGTCATCGGATGTTAAATATACTTACAATAGTGAAGGCCAATTGGCAAGTGAAACAGGAGAAAACTATAACAGTTTTGGCAACAAGGACATACTGACCACCACTCATAAATATTGGTGGGAGGCTTATGACCCAACCCTTACGGGTAATTTTTTAGGGCCAATTGTGCAAACCAAGAAGAAAATAAACAACACGATCATTTCGAGTACAGCAACCCGCTGGAAAACCCATTCAGGGAAAGTTAACACCTCTGTTCCTTATCGCAGCTATACCTGGAAAGGCAGCGGATCTCCTGATTTTAGCGCGTGGAACAGCACCTCCAATGCTGCTGAATGGCTGCTCACTTCCGATATTGCAGAGCGGGATAGCGATTTCAATGTCACCCTGATCAAAAACCAGGACGACCGCTACACCACGGCTGTCTACGATCACCACGGTTTGGTAGTGGCGAATATTTACAATGCTACTCCGGCCGAAGTTTTGTTTGCTGATTTTGATGATCATGACCTGGAAAATTCCGTAGGAACATGGGCGGCTACCTCATACTGGCAGTTTGAAAACGGTGTAATGAAGTTTGATCATAGTACCCAAGCCGCAAACCTCTACAGCCTGAAAGGTGTACCCCTTAACGGAACCCAGATCGCTGAGTTTGACTACAAGCTGATCCACGGGACAGGATACCTAGCCTACCACTTTGGAAAAGCCTCCGCCTCAGATACACCCACCAACTCAGGCTATACCGTAAGGGTCTATACCGATGCCATTAAAGTTTATTATCAGGGCACTTTGCTGGAAGGCTATAACCTGGCAAATGACAAGCGGTGGCACCACCTGACCATCAGAAAAGGGGGCAAACTCAAAGTTCTGCTGGATGGAGTTGAGATCATTGAGACCTTGACTACCTATACCTATGGCAATTATGATGGGTTGTATGCTACATCGGGCAAAGCATATGTAGATAATTTCAGGCTTTACCCCGAAGATGCCTATGCTACCAGTACCTCATATGACAAGGACTACAAATATGTATTGTCTTCCACCGGAAGCGACGGCCTGACCACTCGAAATTTACACAACACACTCGGCTCTTCTGTAGCTTCTATTGGCATCGACGGCACACCCTCGTCTACCTCGTCAGGCTATTCCTGCTATCGAGACCAAGGCTCATGGGTTGCTGCCGATCCGAACATTATACACAGTACTGCCATCAAAGAAAAGAGCGGATTTTACGAAGATTTCACCACTGCCAACCCCTACTGGGTATATCAGGAATATGGTAATGGGGTTACAGCCTCCTTTAGCAGGATAGATGGAGAATTGATGGTATCCAGCCCCGGAGGTGCCACCGACTCATCGGCCGACCTCTATTACCTCGACATGCAGCAGGAGCTTACAGGTACGGTAGGGGTAGAATTGATGTCAGAGCCGTACAGCCGGGCAATAACCTGGGGTTAGGGTTAGCCCTGGGAGGTGATGCATGGGACGCTCGCAATGGGGGTAGTGAAAATGCCATATGGATGAGCCTGCATGGTACGGACAAGGTCAAAGCCTATAACAGTGCAGGGTGGGTGGATGTAAAAAGCAACCTGAAAGAGCAGACCACTTACCGCATAAAGGTCAATACGGCCACCAACACGGCAGATTATTTTATAGATGGTAAGTTATACCGCAATGACCTGCCCCTTAGAACCAATACCAGCGGCATCCAAAAGATCGGCTTTTTTCACTACAGCTATGGCAGTGCCAGCGAATATGCTATTGATAATGTGGTGGTATATGCAGACCCTATAGAAAGCAGTACATACCTGGATGCAGCAGGCAAGGTATTGCAAGAGCAGAGCAAAGAAACTGACAATACCCTGATGGTCGGTGAGATACTTTATGATGATCTGGGCAGAGGAGATGTGAGCACTAAAACGACGAGGGTAACCGGTGATTTTGGATACCGAACGAACTTTGTGACCAGCTACAATCGAGGGAATGGATACATGCAGGGAGAAGTAAAAGACCTGAACAATGACGGGTATTACCCTTACAGCGCCACCCGCTATGAAGCATCTCCCCTCGGCAGGGTATTAGAGCAAAGCAGTCCTGGAGCAACTTACAAATTAGGCTCCGGCAAAAACGGCAGCATTGAGTACCTGACTACGTCAGATGTAAACTTAGGCTATCCGGCGGGTAAATACAGGGTGGTTAAAACTACCTCACCCGATGGTACAGAGCAGATCGTTATGACTGATTTGGCAGATAATGTAGTACTGGAAAAAGCTGGCCCCACCATAGGGACAGAACAAGAACCCAATTATACCAATAAAACCGTTGTTTCCGGAGAGAGCCATGCCTTTTCAGTCCCTTTCAGCAGTGAGGTAACCTATGCCTACGCCGATGTGGAGACATATAAGACACGCGTAAAAATAGGCACTTCTCCGGGGGGCGGAGATATCATAGATGGCGAAAACAATATTTCCGGTACATTCCAGGCCCAGGCCAATACCACATACTATGCTACCGTGATCTATGACCTGCCGGAGCCAACATTATATTATGACCTGGATTGTACCACCATTATCGAGTACGACCCGGATTTCTGCTTTGATGAAAACAACTGCCGGATACTATGTGTCCCGGATATCACCTATTATGATTATGACTGTAATAAGCCGATAGACTATAACCCAGATTATTGTTTTAATGCTCAGAATTGCCGCATCAGTTGCGGCCCCACACCCGTCAGGTACTACGATTACGACTGCCGGACACCCATTGCCTATAACCCGGACTACTGTTTCAACAACAACTATTGCAGGATCATATGCCCTGCACCGCAGGTGGCTAACCCACAGGCAACCCAGCTGAGCAACAAATCATATGTAAAACTGACGTATGCCATCGGTAAAATATGGGTAGACGGACACTCCATCTATGCTACCACAAAATACACTTATAACGGGCAGGGCAACTTATGGAAAACCTACCCGCCTAACTATCACAATCCACCGAATAACGAAGTGGATAGAAATGCGTATATCAGCGAATATACCTATGACTTCCTGGGCAGGTTAAAAAAACGCGATGACCCGGATCAGGGTGTAACAAGGTACATTTATAATGAAAAGACCGGAAGATTAGTCTTTTCTCAGGATGCCAATGGTGCTGCCAATGGCACTATCAATTACCTGAAGTATGATGCTGAAGGACGAGCATCGGAAAGCGGAGTATTCAGCGCTGCGTGGAATGAATCCACTCTGCAAAATCTGGCTAATGGAGCAGGCCCGTCATCACCCACAAAAAGACAGTCCCATATTTATGAAGATGATCTGGGTAACGATGTTTACCAGCGAGGGGAACTCGTTAGAACAGTAGTTTACAACCCCAACGGAACGGACTCCGAAGTCACCGAATATTATACTTACGACCGATATGGGATCAAAACCAAAGGGCTTCAGGTGTTCGATTATAATAACGAGATTCATGAGGTTTCATTCGCTTCGGATAACACCGGGTCGCTTACAGAAGAAACCATACCCGGACTAGGTACGCTGAAATACAGCTACGACAGATTGGGCAGGCTGATCGGTATTGGTGAAGGAGATACCCCCGACCTATATGCCAGCTACGAATACGCCATCAATGGCGAACTAAGCAAAGAGAAACTTAACAACAACAGTTTTGTCCGTAGTTTCAAATACGACTCGCCGGGCAACCTCACCCAGATCGATGATCCTTATTTCAGGGAAGACCTCAGCTATACAGCCAATGGCTATGGCGGTGACGCCTATTACTCAGGCCTGATCGCACGCACCACCTACAACTATAAAGGTATCAGTGCTTTTGGCGGAGCGTCGGCATCGTATCATTATGCTTACCGCTATGATAAGCTTGGGAGGCTCACGGTCAGTGATAACAGTGTCAATAATAATTGGGACATAGGCGTAGGCAGTGCCACCAGCTACGACCCCAACGGCAACATACTCAATATCAAAAAGGGCAATACTCAACAGAACTATACCTACTATAGTAACACCAACAAGGTGAGTCGTACTTCTGGCAGCACGAATCAGTTCATGTATGATGCCAACGGGAATATCATTCAGTCGCAGACCAAGCAACTCAGCAGCATTATCTATGATGATTATTTCAACAAACCGGCCAGCACAGCCTATGATGGAGGACTGTCGCGGTACCAGTACGGGCCGGATGGCGAGCGGGTAATGAAAACCACCCTGCCGGATGATGGCAGTGATACCCACTATACCCTGTATGTCCGTGGTATTGGTGACTATCCTGTATTGGAAAAAGAAAGGATCGATGCCGGGGACTGGCACACCAAATACCTGATCTATGGCCCAACTGGGTTGATCGCTTCTAAAACTATTACAGCCTATCAGCAAGCGGGTTTTGAACCCAGTGTTGCAACTTTTGAGGTGGATAAACAACCTACCGAAGAGCAGGAATTTGGAGAGTCATACCGCCAGGCACCGATTGTAAATGCACGGTTATTTAATGCTACAGATGGAGAGCTATCCGCTTACTCACTGAAACTAACAGGCGAGGCAGGTAAAAAAGTGGGGGTGACCAAAATGCTTCAGCTTTACAGCGGCGATACGGTAACAATGAAGGTGTCCGCCAAGTACCTTAAAGCTCCTGAAAATACCAGAAGCTTTGTGCCGGCAGCTTTGGCCGCTGAGCTGGTACAATCCCTGGGTATCCCGGCCGGAGCGGAAGGAAGCCTGTTTAAGGCCGCCTTTGAGAATGCCCTTTCCCTGGGCGCTGCCGGGCTGAGTGCAGACGAAAAAGGAGTGCCAAAAGCTTTTTTAAATTACATATTCTTTGATAAACAGTTTAACCCCGTTAAATTCGGCTATCAGCCCATTTCCGAAGAGGCGTATGAAGATGGCACCAACCGGAACCATGAAGAAATTGAGTTGGAGATGGTGGCAGACCGGGAGGGTTTTGCAGTAGTTTACCTGAGCAACGAGAGCAGGGAATATAGCGAGGTATATTTTGATGATTTTACGGTACAGCAAACGGCTGCACCGCAAGTTAAGTTTTACAGCAGAGACCATTTAGGCTCTACCCGCGTAGTAGTTACGGATAACGGTGTAGTGGATGCCCGCTATGACTACGATGCTTTGGGCAATATAGTAAGGCAGGAAGAAGGTTTTATCCCCAACCAGTACCGCTACACCGGGCAGGAGTATGACAAAGAGACAGGGCTGCATAACTACCGGGCAAGGTTTTATGACAGTGATCTGGGTAGATTTTACGCTACTGACCCGCAGGGGCAGTTTCATAATCCGTACACGGGAATAGCCAATAATCCTGTTAACTTTACTGATCCGACAGGTGAAATTGTACCCATAGCGCTCGGTATCGCAGCATATTTGGGAGCTATTGGCAATGTGGCTTCCAATATGAATAATATTGAAGGGCAGGGCGATTTGTTTAAATCTTTGGGTATCGGTGCTGCATCAGGAGCTGTCGGGGCAGTTACAGGAGGTGCTGTTTCAAGTGTAGTAGGGACAGGTTTTACAGGTGGTTTTGTATCGGGGCTAGCTGGGGGATTCTCATCTGGTATTGTATCAGGTTCGGGCAATGCATGGTCGAATGGTGCTGCATTTAGCGACGGGCTTAGCGATGGTGTAGTTACCGGCGTTTATAGTGCTGCAACAGCAGGTGTAATTCAGGGGACAACACAAGGAGTAATTGCTTTGGCTCATGGAGGAAACTTCTTCAGAGGGGCTAATCCTCCCCAGATAATGCCGGAAATTGTAGTTACGGCTGAACCTATGCCAGGCGCTCCTAAATCACCGATTCCAGGTTCTGGAGTTATGGATAAGCCCTATTGGTGGGGTAAAACAGATTATTTCAGCAACCCGGTAACCAATGCAGTAAGAACGGCTGGTGCACCTATTGCTAACTTTATAACCGAGACTTTATTGACAGCGGCGCCGGTTGGTAGGGTAATTGGATTAGCCACCAGGAGCTTGAGATTGGCCAATAAGGTAACAAAGGTTTATAGGATATATGATAAGATAGATAATGTTGTTTACAAATATGGTATTACATCGAGCAGCAGGGTAGCCGCTGACGGACTGCCTAGAAGATTGGCGACTCAATTAAATAGATTAAATAAATTAGATCCTGGCAGGTACACTGGAAAGGTAATAGGGACACATTCAAATAGAGCAGCAGGATTGTTTCATGAAAAATATATAACAGCTGTTCACAGAACCACTATGGGGAATGCCCCATATGGTATGAAAAGCCCAAATGGAATATGGGGAAAATGGTTTAAATTTTAAATGAACATGACAAAATTAAGAGATGTCTCTCTGTTCTCATTTTCAGAGAGGCCCGATTCACAAAAGTTTAATAGGGGAACACTATGTGTACAGGATTTATATTATAGGAATCTTACCCCAATCAAAACAAATAAAATTCATAAAATCAGTATACATCTTTATGATTCTGACATCGATGTAGAAAGATTAAATGAATTCAACGTGAGAATGAATAAGAGTTTTTCATTAATAGATATTATAAAAATCAATCACTATTTTGATTTTGATCAATATTTCAATCAACCCATTGAAATACAGAAGCGCATTATATTAGATTTACTTTATGAAGACAGTATCAACGTTTGCGAGGCCGAAAACTGGGATTCCACCAATTTTAAACTAGCCTATGAGGCCTGTCTTGAGCAAGATTTAAAAAATGCTTTTTATGATAAAGAAAAAGCGTGGAACCGGAATAGGTCAATGTATGTCAACCTAAAAGTGATATTTGAAACTGACATACTTCGAGGAATAGTAGAAGTATATCGCAAAGACGGAAGCCTTGTACTGGAGAAAGAGCTTTTCGCAGTTGAGCCTATGCAGATACAACACCCCTTTTTTGCTAAAGTGAAATGGCTATCACGAAACAAATTTAGAGTAGCCCCTATATCATTTTTCAATCAATTGACCGATGATGAGTTTTGGGATATTGAAGTTGAGGAGTAATATGGTTAAACTAACAGATATATCCATATCATCTGGATCAAGCAACCCTAAAGCTCTCACATTTAATAGAGAAGTTAGATGTGTAGAGGATTTATTCCTTTCTAACTTCAGTCCTGTAACCACGACAGGAGTAAAAAAAATAAATGTTGGAATCTATGACTATAACTTAGATTCACATAAGTTAGAAAAATATAAAGTACCAGTTAACCAAAGTCAATTGCTGATTGACATCGCTCATGTTAATCACTATTTTGATTTTGATAAATACCTCAAGGAACCGGCAGAAAAGCGAAAGCGTATTGTATTAGATTTACTTTTTCAAAGCTGCCTAAAAGTATGCCAGGCAGAAAATTTGGACACCATTAATTTTAAGTCTGCCTATGATGCTTGCCTAACGCAAGGCTTAAAAAATGCTTTTTATAATAAAGAGAAAGCGTGGAACCGTAATAGATCATTATATGTCAATCTAAAAATAGTATTCGAAATAGATTACTTCCTTGGAATCGTAGAGGTTTGTAATAAAGAGGGGACTCAGCTTTTGGAAAAGGAGTTATTCAAAGTAAGTCCTGTTATGGTTCAACATCCATTTTTCAACAAAGTGAAGTGGTTATCCCTAAATAAATTTAGAATATCACCAAAATCATTTTTCAATCAATTGACTGATGATGAGTTTTGGGATATTGAAGTTAAGGTGTAATATGGCAAAATTAAAGGATGTTTCTTTAACCTCACTTTCAGAGAGGCCCGATTCACAAAAATTTAATGGCGAAACAAGATGCGTTGAGGATTTATTCTATGCGAATACAAAGCCAATAGACACCAAAAATACGAATAAGATAAGTATATGCCTTTTTGATAAGCAATACGATTCCGAAAAGTTAAGCATGTTTAATATAAAAATGGATGTGAGCCAACCTCTTATAGATGTTATGGAGATCAATCATTACTTTGACTTTGATAAGTATTTTGAGCAGCCCCTCGAAAAACGCAAACGTATTATATTAGACTTGCTATATAAGGACAGCATCAAAGTGTGTGAAGTTGAAAACTGGGATTCCACCAATTTTAAACTGGCTTATGAAGCCTGTCTGGAAAAAGACTTAAAAAATGTCTTTTACGATAAAGAAAAAGCGTGGAATCGGAATAGGTCGATGTATGTCAACCTAAAAGTGATATTTGAAACTGACATACTTCAAGGAATAGTAGAAGTATATCGCAAAGACGGAAGCCTTGTATTGCAGAAAGAGCTTTTCACAGTTAAGCCTATGCAGATACAACACCCCTTTTTTGCTAAAGTGAAATGGCTATCACGAAACAAATTTAGAGTAGCCCCTATATCATTTTTCAATCAATTGACCGATGATGAGTTTTGGGATATTGAAGTTGAGGGGTAATAATGGCAAAATTAAAGGACGTCTCATTGTCTTCATTTTCAGAAAATTCTGATTTACAATATTTCAACCGAGAAACACCTTGTGTAGTTGATTTATTTTATGTGAATCTAAAACCAGTGGATACCAAAAATATCTATAAGATTAATATTTGCCTTTACGATAAAGAGTATGATGCGGAAAGATTAAGCAAATTTAATATGACAATGGATGTTGGTAAGGCACTTATTGATGTTATTGAAGTCAATCACTATTTTGATTTTGATCAATATTTTAAACAACCAGTTGAAAAGCGCAAGCGGATTTTATTGGACCTGCTTTATGAAGACTGCAAGAAACTAAGTGAGGCTGAAAACTGGGATTCTACCAATTTTAAACTGGCTTATGAAGCCTGCCTGGAAAAAGATTTAAAAAATGTCTTTTACGATAAAGAAAAAGCGTGGAACCGGAATAGATCGATGTATGTCAACCTAAAAGTGATATTTGAAACTGACATACTTCAAGGAATAGTAGAAGTATATCGCAAAGACGGAAGCCTTGTATTGGAGAAAGAGCTTTTCACAGTTAAGCCTATGCAGATACAACACCCCTTTTTTGCTAAAGTGAAATGGCTATCACGAAACAAATTTAGAGTAGCCCCTATATCATTTTTCAATCAATTGACCGATGATGAGTTTTGGGATATTGAAGTTGAGGAGTAATGAATATATTCAACTTTGCAAAAAGGAAAAATATTTCTGATCGAGAGATTAAATTCCTGCGATCGATAGTTGATAAACTACCGGTTAAGTATAGCTATTTAAGAGGTCAGTTAAATACTGATTTTATCTTGGGTAAAGAAAAGAATCAACTCGCACAAAAAGGCACATACAATTTTACTTTAAACTCCAAATTGGAAGCGAAGTATTGTAATAAGGAAGTACCAAACTATTTCCTCATCAAAGATATCTATGTATGGAACAAGAAACGTAGTAACTATGATGAGGTTGATTTGCAAGTGCTAGAAGGGATGTTAGTGGGATACTACACACCTCATGATTGGAAAGAACTAGATTCAACCAGGATAGTTATTGATAAAGTGCATGAAAAGCATTTTCAAGATGAGGAAAAGAATGAACTGCAGAATATTATTCAGAACCATTTAAAAGACATTGAAAGTCAATTGGATTTACACGATACTTTCAAAATTGAAATTCCTGAAGGTGAATTTTATGTCATAAAAAATCTTGGAGACGGTAACTATCTAGCCGTCGATACATACGGTAAGGTCTATGGTATGATCCATGATCCTTATGAAATTGATAAGTTATTTGAAAGTATAGCAGATTTTAAAGCAGGGATTGTTTCTGGATTATTTGATATTAAAAAATATTATGATCGAAAAATGTCAAAGCCTTCTTAGGGGAAACGCATCATATTAGATTTGCTTTACTGAAGACTTCCTGTCTTTAGTTGAGTGAATTGACCCCTCATTATGAATGAACAAAAGAACTCGATATGAATTTAGATAGAATAAAATATCAGGATAAGGAATTTAATTGCTCCTTAGCTTTTGCACTTCATTTGATTGGAGATAAATACAAAAGCCTAATTCTATTCCACTTGCAAGATGGGCCTCAAAGGTCAGGTGAATTACAAAAGAGCATCACTGACCTTTCAAATAGAATGTTTACATATTCTATTAGAGCGTTGGAAAAAGACAAATTAGTCAAAAGAACTGTTTATCCAGTTACTCCGCCTAAAGTGGAATATGAATTGACTGAAGAAGGCGAATCGCTAATCCCCATTATCCTACAGCTGGATAAATGGGGACAGGAATTTGCGAAAGACCATCATTTATATGCTCCTTCAGAATAGTGTAACTCATAAGAATGAGAGTATATTTCAAATACAGTTCCAAAAGGGTCCTCGACATAACACATACGGTAGGGTTTGTCTCCTGGATAATATTCTCTTATTGGCATTCTCTGTTTACCCCCTGCTTCAACGATTTTCTTAACAAGTCCTTCTACGTCTGGGTCTTGAACAGAAAAGTGGAATAGACCGGCTCGAAATGGTTCAAAATTAGGTTTAAGGTCTTTACTTTCATTAAATTCAAATAACTCAAAACCAATTTTGTCTCCTGTAGACAGGTGAGCAATTTTAAATTTACCCCATCCTTTGCCAAATACATCAATACACATTTGACCTATTGCTGTTTCATTTTCTTCTTTAACGACAGTGGGTTTCATGATAACATAGAAGCCCATTACTTCGGTATAAAACTTTACAGCTTTTTCGATATTTGGCACTGTAATTCCTATATGCGAAAATGTTTTTGGATAAGTTTTAATTGATTGATCTAAATTTTCCATATTACTTTTGTTTTGTGAATAACTAATTGTTGCTAATAAAAATACTATTGCAATTAGACTGAAATATTTTTTCATCATCATTAAATTTTAAATAAGGAGGCAAAGTAAAGATTCATAATACTGTGATACAAGGTGTTACATTTGCTGCAGTAGGTTACATGAATGTGTAATTTTATGATTGCCAAAGACTAACTGATGAAAAAAAAAGTAAAAAATAATTTATAGATTAAAAACTAGGGGTAGTCGAGTAAGCCAGGGGAGTTTCACCCCTAACTTTCTCACAGAACCGTACATGAACCTCTCGATTCATACGGCTCTTATTATGCAGTCGTTGTTGGCCTGAATTGGTTCATACCAATTTGTATCCCAATTCCCAATGATAGAACAGGTTAGGATAGGAACTCGTTACACACTTGAACCATTTGATGGCCTTTGACCTTGCTTCCTTTGAAGCTTGTGTACTTGTTCAGTATCTACCTGATCAACCGATGGTGAAGATAATAGAACACTGGATTTAAACTCTTGCGACTGATTTTCCCATAGTACTGTATCCAACCCCGGATCTTTGGGTTCAGCAATATTGCCAAATCCTGTATCCCTCGTTGGGTCTTGTTATGGAAATCAAGTTTACGGAGTTCTTGAGTGATCTGAACCTTAGACTTGCGACTCATCTTACAGTCATACTGTAGGAAACTCCCTCCCTTTCTCAGCCTATACGTATCTGCTGAAAGCTGAATGCCTGCCACTATAATTTTTGGAATTAAAGTCTCTTAATAAAAGAAAATCTTACATAACTTATTCTTTCATATTTATAGTGTATTTATAAAATAGATATTTCTTCGTTTTTTTATTTGTAAATAAAGGTATTTTTTTAATATGAAATTATTTTATTTACATTTTTAATGTATTATTTATTGAATATATGATACTTGTTATATTTTTATTCTGATGTATTAGACATTGTTTAATGGCATCTGAAGTCTGGTATAACAAACTAACAATTAATAATTTATAAAAAGAATATAACTATGCTTCGCTTTGTTATTGGAATTTAGCCTACACATTCGTTTTGCAAATATAGAAGTGTACTAAAAATATAGAATAATTAAAAAATAAATAGAATAATGTGAATTTCTGAAGTATTTGTTACGTATTTAATTCCAATAGCTCATATAAGATACACCTGATTCTGTATGAGAAAACCTTAAATTAACAGAACTTTTTTTTAATACTTTTGGTGATTTTGATCGCAAGGTACTGTTAATACAGGATTTAGTTGTAGTTAAATTCACACAATCAGCTGGAAATGAAAATTAAAAAATCCTGACATTAAAAGCGCTGGTTACTAATTAGTTGTGCATGTTTCTGATTTGAAAAGTCTATTCATGCAATTCGAAGTGGCAAATTGAACCTTCGAAATGCTGAAGGATAAATTTCCGATACTTATTTGTATATGATTAGGAAATTGATGCTTAAATGCATTTAGTGATCCATTTTGCATGTGCCTTGCGTTCTCTTAATTAAATCAGAAAGTAGGATTTAATCGAATTTTATTATGAGTTATTCTAATGCTTGGTACGTTTTATATGTTAAATCTCGATTTGAGAAAAAAGTGGCTGATTCGCTTGAAGAAATCTCCTTAAAGTCGTTTCTACCCTTGGTGAGAACAGTTCGGAGGTGGAGTGATAGAAAGAAAACTATAATGCAGCCGTTGTTTCCTTCATATGTATTTGTAAATGTTAATTCTCAGAATGAGTTTCATCGAGCTTTGTCTGTCAATGGAGCCTGTGGTTATATCCGTTTCGGAGTTGAATATGCTCAGGTTTCCGATAAGGAAATTAAACAGATCAAGTACTTGGTTGGTGATAAAAATATCATTGACATTGAGGCCAATGTGGATGTGCCTGAAGTTGGCGAAGTAAAAAAAATTATGAACGGACCTTTACGTGGGTTGGAGTGCAAAGTTTTGGAAGCCGAGAACCTTAATAAAATCATAGTCCGGATAGATTCTCTACAGCAAAATATTAAAGCAACTGTTCCATCGTACGTTTTTAGTCCTTGTTGACAATACCAGAAATATAGGCATTTCTCAAATCTAACAGGTTAATCGCTCGATAGATGGATATTAGTCATTGTTCTTTAACATGGTCTTGGACATTTGTTTAACCAAGAAAGGTATGTGCGAAATTTTCACTGAAAATATTTCCTAGTTTACTTTTGATAAGAACTTTAAATATTTAATATTGCTGATGTGCCTCATATCACGTAAGTATTTTATACATTGATTGTTAAGGTACAAACTTTCCTACTTCAATTTATTTTGACGAGAACTTCATGTGACTGAGGGAAACGAAGTTGTGTCCAAACGTCAAAAGAGATATTCAAGAATTTGATAAATACCTGAAATATCAGGGAGTCTGCATGCAATACAAAACATTGGTAGAACTTCTACGCCACCAAAGTGCGCTAAGCAAAAGAGGTGTAGCTTTTATAGATGGAGAGAATAATGAAAAGTTTTTATCGTATAAAGACTTGTTGAAGCGAGCACTTGCCGTTCTAACTTTTCTTCAAAGCAAGGGGTTAAAAAAGGGAGATGAACTAATCTTTCAAATAGATAATAATGAATATTTTATCATTCTTTTTTGGAGCTGTATTCTTGGAGGCATCATTCCTGTACCATTGACGGTTGGTCACAAAGAGGAGCACAAACGAAAGGTTTTTAACGTATGGGGCGTGCTTTCAAATCCTTTTATACTTATATCCGCAAACGGACTCAAAGACTTGGGTGCTTTTGCTGATGCCCATGAATATGGTGACGTATTTGAAAAAATACTCTCCAGAAGTTTGTTGGAATCTAAAGCTTTTGAAGCTCATAAACCCGATCCTGTAAGGCCGGATATTACTCCGGGAGATGTCGCATTTATTCAGTTTTCTTCAGGTTCAACGGGCACACCAAAAGGTGTTACCCTAACTCACCACAACCTGTTAACAAATATTAGAGACATTGGGGAAGCAGCCGGGTACACTGATTCGGACAGTACCTTGAGCTGGATGCCTCTTACCCATGACATGGGCCTTATTGGCTTTCATTTGAACCCACTGTTATACGGTATGAATCAATACCTGATCCATACGAATATTTTTGTTAGAAGACCATCTATATGGATGGATAAAGCTTCAACACATCGGGTAACCATATTGTGCTCTCCAAATTTTGGGTATAGGTATTTACTCAAACACATGTCTGCTAAAAAGAGCTACAACTGGGACCTTTCATCTGTCAGGCTAATTTACAATGGGGCAGAGCCAATTTCGGAGGAGTTGGCCTCTGAGTTTATCAGAGGTATGGAACATTTTAAACTTTCCAGAGATGCCATGTGCCCTGTTTACGGACTTGCTGAGGCAAGTTTGGCTGTTTCTATTTCTGATTTAAAAGATAGAGTTAATTCTCTGACTGTATCCCGGGGCTCCCTGGGTATAGGAGATGCCATCAGGATAGCTCAGGGAAATGATACAGATACGATCTCTTTTGTAAATGTGGGTAGGCCTATTGGTAAAAGCAAACTGAAAATAGCCGACCTGCAGGGTGGAGAGTTTGAGGAAGGTTACGTTGGTCATATTTTTATTAAGGGAGAGAACGTAACCAAGGGCTATTATAATAACCATGAAGCAAACCGCAATACAATTATCAACGATTGGCTAAATACCGGAGATACGGGATTTTACTATCAAAGCAACTTGTATATTATAGGAAGAAGTAAGGATGTACTCTTTGTCAACGGGCAGAATTATTATCCACATGATCTGGAAAGAGTAGCTGAAGATATTCCAGAAGTTGAGCTTAACAAAATTGTAGTAAGTGGCTATTTTGATTCTTCTGTACAAAGGGATATTGTTTTGGTTTTCGTTCTTTTTAGAGGAAAAAGTGAGGATTTTGTAGTGTTGGCAGCACAAATACGGAAACACTTAAACTTGCACTTCGGTTTTGAAGCAGACTATATACTTCCGGTACGCGAGATTCCAAAGACCACGAGCGGAAAGCTACAGAGATTCCGGTTGGTTGAAAGTTTCAGGAAAGGGGAATTCGTACAGATATCTAAAACTTTGGCCAATATTGAGGATGTTTTATTTTCAGGTAATGATATAACGCTGCCTGAGACAGAAGTGGAAGAGAAAATATTAGCACTATGGAAACAACTTCTTCCTAAACATAGGCAATCTATAGGGACTACAACAAAATACTTTGAAGCAGGAGGCAATTCTTTGTCTGCTTTTCGCCAGTTATCACTACTACAGGAACTTTTTGGCTTTCAGATCGATATTTATACCTTCTATAAAAACCAAACGATAAGACAGCTTGCGCGATTGATTGAAACCACAGAAGCTACAACTGCTGATGTCATAAAAAAGTATGACAAGAGACAAGACTATCCGTTGTCTTCCTGCCAAAAAAGGCTCTATTATGCATGGGCGGCCAATAAGGATACCCTGGCTTACAATATTCCTCTTGTATTTAAACTAAATATTCCCCTGGAAGAGCAAAGGCTCAGGGCATCTCTTGAATTACTTGGTGCAAGGCACCCGATCCTTAAAGCTAACTTTAGGCAAAAAGATGGAGTTCCGGTATTTTTTATTCGGCAGTCAGCATTTATAGATTTGAAGAAGGTTCCAGATGTTCAAAGTGATCCAGAAGAAATATTTAAAGAATATATTCAGCCGTTTGATCTGGAACGAGAACCGTTACTTCGAGTCAGGCTTATAACCGTGAATGGAGTAAATTATTTGTTTATTGATGTTCATCATAGTATTTGCGATGGACTTTCTCTTAATCAAATGGTAAGGGAACTTGTAGCCATTTATGATGGACATGCATTGTCAGAGATCAATATAGATTATACTGATTTTGTGATTTGGGAAAAGGAAGAGTTTTGTCCTGATTTTTCCGAAGCGTTACATTTTTTCAAAGAAAAACATGAACAGTTACCATCTGTACTCAATTTGTTTGCAGATAGGCCCAGGTCGGCAATATTTGACCATGCAGGGAAAACGCTGACATTTGGATTAGATAAAATACAGTCCAGGGCCTTGAAACATATGGCGATGGAAGCAGGTTGCTCTTTGAACTCGGTTCTATTTGCTATATATGCTCTTATGCTTTCCAAATACAGTGGTCAGGACGAATTATGTATTGGTATTCCTGTTCATATGAGGGAACACATGCAGCTGCCCGAAATGGTAGGGATGTTTGTAAACAGTGTACCCGTGGTTGTCAGGGTCGATCCGGAGCAGTCCTTTGATGAATACCTGGAATCTGTAACGACTAATATATTGGAGGCGGTTCGTTTTGCACGTTGTCCACTTGATAAAGTGATAGACCACATTCAGAAACGGTCTGATGCCAGTAGAAACCCACTGTTTGATACAATGTTTGTCCTGCATCATTGGGATCCGGAATTAAAGTCAGAAACAGATATCTGGACACAGTGCTTTGTTGATAGTGGTACTTCAAAATTTGATGTTTCTTTACATGTATTTGAAGGCGCGGAAAGTATGAGGTTTAATCTGGAGTATGCTACGGCACTCTTTGATCAGTGGAGAATGGAACAGTTTACTTCTCACCTTGGAACGCTACTTCAGAATTTCACCAAATCTTCACTCAAATTGCCTTTAAAGCAGTTTTCGTTGTATACAGATGAAGAGGAGAGTATGATTTTGGAATATCCAAAATTTCAGGGAATTCGGGAGTCTTTCACTTCGGAAAACCAGATACATCATTGGTTTGAAATGCAGGCTAAACAGACACCTGATAATGTGGCCATTCGTTTTGGTAACAATTCATGGTCTTTTAAATTCCTTAGTGATAAATCGAATGAACTGGCAGCAGTATTGAGAGATCTGGGGTGTACAGGGGGAAAGGTGGCTTTGTTTCTGGACAGAAGTCCTGAGTTTGTTACAGCAGTGCTGGGGGTGCTTAAGGCAGGAGCTACTTTTATACCATTGGATACACAGTTACCAGAGGAGAGGATATACCGTATAGTAGAAGATAGTGAATGTGAGCTAATATTTTCGGAGAAAGAAATAAACGTCGGTGTCTTTTCAATGTATTTACCCGAAAGAATTTTTGGTGGTATTCAATTTTCAAAAAGAGTTAACGAGGCTAATGACAAGAAGCCTAAAGCAGAAAATACTCCGGCATATATTATTTACACCTCAGGAACTACAGGCAACCCCAAGGGAGTAAAAGTGGGGCACGCCTCATTGATCAATTATGTGGGCTGGGCAGCGCGTTGCTACAAGAGTACTGATGGTAAGGTTGCCTTCCCTTTATTTACGTCAATTTCTTTTGATCTCACCCTTACTTCGTTGTTCATACCTTTGATTACAGGGAATGAGATTGTGATCTATCAGGACAATGAGGATGATATTCTTATTGAGAGGGTCATTGAGGAAGGTTGCTGTGATGTTATTAAACTGACACCTGCACATCTCAAGGTGTTAACTTCTTTGAGCTTTGAACCTACCGTAATGAAAAAAGTAAAAGGGTTCATAGTTGGAGGGGAACGTCTGGACTGGAAACTTGCGTATAATGTATGGAAGATGTTCGGCGAACACCTGGAGATATATAATGAATATGGCCCTACAGAAGCTACTGTGGGGTGTATGATCCATAAGTTTGATCCGGCAGTTGAAACAAAGTCAGTTCCCATTGGAGTTCCTATATCCAATACAACGATCTATCTGTTAGATCAGGAACTCCGCCCCGTACCTAAAGGGGTACATGGAGAACTCTATATAGGAGGAAAGGGACTGGCATTGGGGTATCATAATAACCCTGTCTCGACAGCAGAAAAGTTTATAGAGAACCCTTATGAACCTGGTACTTTGATTTATAAAACAGGTGATGTGGCCGTTGAGATGGAAAGTGGGGTTATAGAATATATTAACAGGATGGATAACCAGGTTAAGATTAATGGTTATCGAATAGAGCTGGCCGAAATAGAATATGAATTGAATAATTTTGTTGGGATTAAGAATGCATTGGTGCATACCAGGGAAGGAGCATCTGGAGCTATGATCCTGGATGCCTATTATTTGAGCGAACAGAGACTGGAGAGTGAAGAGATTAAAACCTTTTTGACATCAAGGTTACCGCATTATATGATCCCATTAACTTACACACATTTGCAGGTAATTCCCCTTACCAAAAATGGAAAGGTAGACTATAATACACTAAAACCGCAAGCAAATACTGTGCAACAGGCGGACCGCGAACTTACTGCAACTGAGGCCTTAATTCTTCCGGTCTACCAAAAAGTTTTGAATAGCGAAGTAGGGGTAGACGATAACTTTTTTGCTGAGGGTGGCGATTCCATTAAAGCGGTTCAGATAGCGGCACAGTTGCGTAATAAAGGATTGCAGGTAACACCCAGAGAGGTACTTTTACATTTTTCTGTTGCCCAATTGAGCCCGGTCGTTTCTATGTTGGAAATTAAGAACCCACATTATCAGGAAATTCAGTCAGGGGCCTTTGCAAAAACCCCTATTATTTCGTGGTTTTTTAGTCATAATTTTGAGAACATTAACTTTTATAATCAATCCATTGTACTGAATTTTAAATCTGATGTACAAGTGGAGATTCTAGGCAGGGTAATAGCCGAACTGATACAAAGACACGACGGACTCCGCCTGAATTATGATTCGGAATTGCAACAACTATTTTACAATAACTCCCATTTGGGACATTTTGATATTCCCGTTATTGAAATTTCTGATGAAGAATCATTTGTACGTAAGTGTCAGGAAATCAAGGGGAGTATGGACCTGAAGAACGGATTACTATTTAAAGCTGCAATTTTCCAAACAAATGATGGGGCTAAGTCGCTATTTCTCACGGCTCATCATTTAGTTGTAGACGGTGTGTCATGGAGAATATTGTTAGAGGATTTGCAGCAATGGTATGAAGAATATTCATCTGGTGTGTCATTGACCCTTTCAGCAAAAACAGCTCCGGTTTCTAAATTAGCAGATGTTTTTGCTGATCCATCCTCCAATAGAATATCGAAAGAAAAATATAATTTCTGGACATGGCACCAAGGTTCATCTTTCGAAATTCCTTGTGATTTTGAAACGGAGGACTGGTGCCTCCAAAATACCGAAACAATTAATTTTGAAACAGACCCAGGTCTGACCAGCTTTCTTATAAAAGAAGCATTTAAAACACATGAAGTAGATGCAAGAACTGTTTTGAATACGGCACTGGTAATAAGTTTATGTAAATGGCTGGGATTAAAGGAAGTGCAGATAGAGCAGGAAGGACATGGACGAACTTTTGATGAGCAGGATTTTTCGAGAACCTGTGGATGGTTCACATCAATATTCCCAACACGATTTACCTGGGATGATGGACAGATCACTTCAATACTAAGTCAGGTTAAATCTATATTTAACTCCATTACAGATGGAGGAATAAGCTATGTGCATTATCAGATTCAAAATGGTATCCCTCACACTGATCTTTCAGAATTCAGATTTAATTTTCTGGGAATTTTTGATAGTGAGTTTGATAACGACACATTTGAGTATGTCCCTGTATCTACAGGATTGGAAGTTGCTCCGGAAAATCATTTTACAGCCAAAATAGAGGTGAATGCATTAATAGTTTCGGGTGTACTGACTACTGTATTCTCTTATAATAAAAAGGCCTTTTCCAGAGATAGAGTCCTTGATTTGAAAGTTCTTTTTGAAGAATCTCTGGTATCGATAGTTGACCATTTTTCTCAAAATAAACATATTCAATTTAGACCTGAGGATTTTGAAATGGCAACCTTGGAACAGGCAGAACTGGATGATCTGTTTGATTAATGTATAAATGAACGATTTCGTTCACTTTGTTGCGATATCGTACAGATGATTGAGCTGACTCATTTCGTAAGTGTCAACATTTCAAATATTTACCTTTCAGGTATTGTTTTTGCTATAAACCCAGTACTAAAAAACCGACATGTTTAAGCATAATTTTATTACCATACTTCGTAGTTTCAAAAGAAACAAAAGTTCCTTTATCATCAATCTTATTGGACTTTCTACCGGTCTGGCGTGTACCTTGCTTATTGCGCTATGGGTGCAGGATGAATTTAAGGTGGACCAATTCCACGAAAATAAGGACAGGTTATTTCAAATATTGGAGCGGCAGACAATAGCTGATGAAACAAGTGTTTCTTTTACTACGGTGGGGGTACTGGCCGAGACGCTGTCGCAGGATTTTCCGGAAATAGATTATGCCACTGCGGTAACACACTATTCATGGTTCCCTAAGTTTGGCCTCTCTACAGGTGGGGACCGATTGATAAAAAGTACAGGACAGTTTGTGAGTGAAGACTTCTTCAATGTATTCTCGTACGAGCTTTTGAAAGGGAATAAATCGCAGGTGATGAAAGATCGAAATGCAATTGTTATCTCCAGGAGTACTGCTGAAAAGTTATTCGGATCGGTAGAAGAGGCAGTTGGCAAGACAGTACAGTGGCATTTGGCAGATTTGGAACGAGATGCTATGGTTACTGGAGTATTTGATGGCCCACCTGCTTATTCAACAGAACAGTTTGATTTTGTCATATCCTTCGAAATTTGGAAAGAAATGTCCCCCGCGGTATTGGATTGGGGAAATAACGGAACTCATATCTATGCCACCCTTAAAGAGGAGGCTGATGTGGATGAGTTTAACGGAAAAATTATGAACTTGCTTCAGTCCAGGATTGAAAATACTAATCGAGAACTGTTTGCCACTCCCTTTGCAGAAGAGTATCTCTATGGAAAATACGAAGGTGGCCAGCGTGTAGGCGGAAGGATCGAAAACGTAAGGCTGTTCTCAATAATTGCAATTTTTATTCTTCTCATGGCTTGTGTGAATTTCATGAATCTTTCGACAGCTAAAGCGCTGCGTAGGGCAAAAGAAGTTGGGATAAAGAAAGCTATTGGAGCCGACAGGTCTGTTCTGGTCAGGCAGTATTTAGGAGAGTCGCTATTATTAGCAGTCGTAGGGCTCTGTTTTGCCCTTGTTATTATAGCCCTTATTCTTCCTAAATTTAATGAGGTTACTGGAAAGGAATTGAGTATGTCAATGCAATTCAGCACCATACTGTTTATGATTTTGGTTACCATGCTTACAGGAATACTATCAGGAAGCTATCCGGCCTTATATTTATCACAGTTTAATCCAGCCGTAGTTCTTAAGGGTAAACTTGCTAATTCCAAAAGTGAATTATTTATCAGGAAGGGATTGGTGATTTTTCAGTTTGCACTTTCTGTAATTCTCATTGTTTCAGTTATTATAGTATATAAACAGATTGATTTACTTCAAACTAAAGATCTCGGTTATAAGAAGGATCAGTTGATATATTTTGAAAAAGAGGGGCAGGCATCAAGTAGTTTGGAAATGTTTACTGCAGAACTGAAAAAAGTACCAGGAGTATTAGATGTTTCAAGTACATCCAATAATATTATTGGCAGTTACAATAAAACTTCAGGCGTAGAATGGGAAGGTAAAAATGAAAATGAGCCCGTGGAGTTCGAAGTTGTAGATATTGATTATGATTTTATAGAAACCATGGGGATGACAATGAAGTCAGGAAGGTCATTTTCCCGTGATTATGGTGCAGATAATACCAAGATTATTTTTAATGAGGCGGCGATCGATGCCATGTCTCTTGACGATCCTGTAAATAAGCATGTTAACTTATGGGGTGAGGATATGGAGATAGTCGGGGTTGTTAGCAATTTTCACTACGAGTCATTTTATAAAGAGGTGAAACCTCTGCTCTTTAAAATTAACCCTGACAATACGATCTTTGTTATGGCAAGAATAAGGGGTGATGAGACTCAGAAAGTTGTGAATGATATCCGGTCTTTTTACGAAAAATACAACCCAGGGTACACTTTCGATTATGTATCTTTGAATGACAAGTATCAAGAACAGTATGCTTCTGAGAAGCAAATAGGCCTGTTGTCTACATACTTTGCATGTCTCGCTATTATCATATCTTGTCTCGGGTTATTTGGTTTGGCAGCATTTACTACACAAAGTCGTGTAAAAGAGATAGGATTGCGCAAGATTTTCGGTTCGAGTATCCCCGGCATAGTAGTATTGCTCACCAAAGACTTTACTAAAATTGTATTAATTGCTATTACAATAGCCATTCCAATAAGTTACTTATTGGCAAAATCCTGGTTACAGGGATTCGCCTATAAAACCTCCGTGAGCGTTTGGGTATATGTATTTGCGGCGTTTTTAGCACTTCTTATTTCATGGATTACCGTGGGATACCAGGCTGTTAAGGCTGCGTATATTAGTCCGATAAAAACATCACGAGAATAAAATATTCGGATCAACTTATCTTAAGTAGATTATAAGCCCTTGTTTTTATTTCCTCTTCAGTCTCAGGGTTTGAGATAAAGGGGAATGCCATTGATTTTTATTAGCCGGTTTACTTTCCTTAAATGTGCTAAATAAATACTGAATAACGGTGATCCACCATTATTTAATTGGTCTTTCATAACTCCTTGTAAATAACAGTTGATGAACAGCCGCTTAATTACGCTGTTACATACAACCAATAAGAATATCTGTAACTCGTTCACCCCTTTGGGAACAACTTTTAAACCTTAAAGATTATGAATATTGATGCCTATCCGGAATTTACCGATGAAAAAGTAAAAACGCTTAACTTGTTCATTGCCGAACAGAGAAAAAACTTTGAAGAAAACCAGAGTATGTTTCACCCTGGCTATCTGGAAGGGTTTAACTACTTTTTTGGTGATGGTTTTGATCCTGTAGATTTCTTTGAAAAGCTAAGCAATATAGGTTGGGAAATTCGAATTGTGGATGGATACTTAAGCGGTTATGAGTATTTTAAAAACCTCAATCGCCAGGTACTTCCTGTTATTCGGGATATCCGCCCAATGGAACAGATTTGCTATGCTGATTTCCCTGATATGATCCATGATATTATGGGACACGCCCCAATGCTTAATGATCCGGAATATGTGGCATTTCTTAAACAGATCAGCTCATTGGTAAGCAATGTAGAGATGGAGCCAATGGATTTGGAATATTTATCGCTTCATAAGCACACAGCTGCCGAACGAAAGCTGGTACAAGAGGAATTAGATGCAATGGAGGATAATTTAAAGAAGGAGCCTACACTGTTTTATAAGATAAATAATATTGCTCTATGGACAATAGAGTTTGGGATGCTGGGAAGTAAGAGCCCTTATATCTGTTATGGTGCAGCTTTGGCAGGGTCTCCGCTAGAAATAAGAAATATTAAGGAGGGCAAAGCCAGTGTATATAATCTGAATAGTCTTTCATGTGATGCCTTGTTTAATTTTTCAGATTTTCAGGAGCAACTGTACACCACCGATTGCCTGGAGGATGTAGTCTCTTATATCGAGAACTTAAAGAGGGCTGACAACAAAGTAGAACAGATCTGAATATCCTGATTTATTAATGCTATGCGATTGATAATCTGCTTAAATCTTAAAGAATTATACTGATCAATATGCCGGAAAAGATTAAGAGAAGTAATGTTCAGGATATTGTTGAATTGAATATGACACAAAAGGGTATTCTATTTCAATACCTGGAAAAGGATGATCTATCTATATATAATATTCAGCTATCTCTGGACATTTTGGGAGAATTTAATCCGAAAATTTTCGAGAATGCCTGTAGGAGAGTACAGCAAAACCAAGAGGCTCTCAGGTCGGTATTTAGATGGGAAGCTGTTAAAAACCCGGTTCAGATTATTCTCAAGGAGTGCCCTCTTGAATTTTCAATAACGGATATATGTCACCTTGATGAGCAAGGAAAAGAAGAAATGATAAGGGCCTTCTGTACCGACGAGCTGTCAAAAAGATTCGATTTATCAGTTACTCCTTTTAAGATCAGAATACTAAAAAGTGAAGCAGATCATTACATACTAAATATTATTCACCACCATATACTATATGATGGTTGGAGTACAGGAGTACTTGTAAAAGCATTATTTGATACCTATTATGAATTATTAACGGTATCAACGCCTGCTTTTAATACCCCCATACAATTACGGACAATCTTGAAAGGGCTTCAGGGTAAGAAAAACCTGGTTATGGAGCAAGCTTATTGGAAACGTATCCTCGAAGATTATAAGCCTAAAAATATATGGCAAAACAATAATAATTATAATGTAACGCCAACGCCTGAATACATACGACTTACAGTCTCTAAAGAAGGACTGGATGTGCAGCGCTACGCCAGTATCTATGGACTTGTTCCGTCATCTGTTTTTTATGCCGGTTATATCAACCTGATGCATCGTCTTTCAGGTGATACAGATGTGTTGTTTGGAACGGTTGTATCTTCCCGTGACCTGAACATTTCCGGTGCTGATCAGGTAATAGGAAATTTTGTAAATACGCTTCCATTCCGCCACAACCACCAAGTAACGGAAAGTTTTGAACAGCAAATTAGAAGAGTGGATAAGCAGTTGGCGGAGCTGACTGATTTTAGTCAGAGTTCTTATTTGGAAATACGGAAAATGCTGGATTTGCAACCGGGAGATTCTCTTTTCGATAGTTTGCTTATTATTCAAAATTATCCACTTCATGATCTCATGGTAGGAGAAAATTGTGAGGTTCGCCTAAGAGAGGTTTATGAAACCACGGAATTGCCGCTGGTAGTAAATGTTTTTATGCGTGAGCATGTCGCACTTGAATTTATTGGGAATGCTACCTTTTTCACCAAACAGCAATTACAACAGCTGGCAGATGCATATTTGGAGATAATTACCGAAATGTGTGCCAGCCCTGAGCAAACCCCGGAAATACTGGCCAGGCTGGACTACATGGAAACAGGTTTGAATACTGTTGTAAGGGGAAATGGTGGTAACCTGGGATCTTCATTGGCATTTTCCCCAGAGATAAAAGCAGTAGATCAGTCAGTATTGAGTGAGCTTAAAAATGTTTGGTGTGAAGTGCTGGGTATCGAAGATTTAAATTCAAATGACAACGTATTTTATAAAGGAGCAGACTCAATACTATTAATTCAGGTAAGCTCCAGATTGAAAAGGCTTGGATATAAGCTTCCCGTAAAAACGATCATGAAGTTTCCTACCCTTGAAGGGATGGCGACGAAGATACAAGCGGACATCGCTGAGGTAGTATTGCAGGATATTCAGGGTGAATTTTCTCTTCTACCCGTTCAGGAATCCTTCTTTAACCTTCAGCAAGTAGAGCTATCACATTATAATCAATCAGTATCACTATACTTTAAAGAAGGATTATCAAAAGAAGTTCTGGATACAGTTGTTTCCGAACTAGTCGGGCACCACGATGCCTTCCGCATACGCTTCAGGGCGGAGGGAAACTCTTTTGCCCCCGGATATACAAATAATACAGCGCATGTAAAAATTGAAGAGTTTACTTTGGATTCCAATGTGGTATCTCAAACCCTTTTAGATGAACTTCAGAGAAGTCTTGATATTGCAGAAGGCCCGGTTTGTAAAATAGGGCTTTTCCATTACCAGCGTAGCAGTCGTGTGCTTATAATTATGCATCACCTGATTACTGACGGGGTGAGTTGGCGGATTTTGCTGGAAGACCTGTCAACATTGCTGCGGCAACATCAAAGAGGGGAAAAGCTTGCTTTACCGGAAAAATCCCAATCGTTAAAACTATGGAGCGAAGGTCTTAAAAAATATCTGGAGACTGACCAGTATAAAAAAACACGCGAATACTGGGCCTCATTTGCGCAGCAGGAATTCACCAATATTCCCCTTGATAATGATGATGGTAATAATAAAGTTGCGGATCAAAAGGAGATTAGCTTCTACATAGATGCTACATATACCTCTCGATTGTTGAAAGAAGCACATGAAGCCTTTGGCACCCAGATCAACGACCTGCTGCTTACGGCCCTTGCATGGACGGTTCAAAAAAAGTATGGCTTAAATCAACTCTACACTATGCTTGAGGGGCATGGAAGAGAAGCAATAGCCGAGCAGACGGACATAAGTCGTACCCTGGGATGGTTTACCAGTATTTTTCCAGTATGCCTTTCAGTTCCCGAAGGTAGCCCGGGTACACAGATAAAGTCTCTCAAGGAGCAATTGCGTTCGGTTCCCAATAAAGGGTTTGATTATCTTCCGGGAGTGTTTTTGGATCCATCATTTAAAAAGCCTGCAATTGTTCCAAGGATGAAATTCAACTATCTGGGGCAATTTGACCCTGTTGATTCCTATGGTATTTTTGAAATAGCAGACATAGATAATGGTCGTGAACAGTCTCCGGAGCACTACAGAGAGGTTGCTATTGATATTTGGGCTATGGTTATCAATGGGCAATTGAAAGTGACCTTAACCCATAGTATAGAACAGATAAGCACACCACAAATTGTAGAATTTGCCAGCCTTCTCCAGGTTTCTTTGCAGGAGGTTACAGATTATTGCTGTGATTATATGGAAAAGGAATTGACCTCGTCAGACCTCAGCTATGCATTTCTGAACCAAAATCAAATAGAAAGCCTCGAGAATGAACATGACATAGAGGACATATACCCGCTCTCAGGAATGCAACAGGGTATCCTTTTCGAAACACTTTTGAACCCAAACTCTGCCATATACTTTGAGCAAAAGACAATGATGTTGGAAGGGGAATTACAGGTGTTTGCAGTACAAGAGAGCCTGGAGTTACTTCTGCAACAACATGGCATTTTACGCACCCTCTTTATTCGTGAAGGCTATGACCAACCTTTACAGGTATTACTAAAATCAAAACCATTGACCTTTGAATTTAAGGACGTAACAAATGAGGTTGACGGGGTTGGAGAAGACGCATTGCTGGAAGCAAGCCGACAAGAGCAAAGACAACGCCCTTTTAATCTGGAAGCAGGAGACACTTTTAGGGTACAATTATACAAAACTGCTACCGCTCGCTATCACCTGATTTGGAATTACCATCATATTCTTATGGATGGGTGGTGTATGGGGCTTTTATGGAATGACTTTAAGAACATTTATGAGACGCTGATAGCAGAAAAAAAATATGAACTGAGGCCGGTAAAACAATATGCTGAATATATAGAGTGGCTCCAAAATCAGAATCGGGAAGCTGCACGGGCACGTTGGAAAACCTACCTCAGTGGAGTGTCTCAAGCCACATCTTTGATAGGGTATAAGGTAAAAAGAGGGAATAATACAGCGTACTCTCACATATCAAGAACATTTGATAAGGATCGGTCAAATCAACTGAATGTATTTGCGAGGCAGCTCAACACTACTCCTTTCAGAATAATTCAGGCGGCCTGGGGATTATTGTTGCAGAAATATACAGGGCTTGACGATGTAGTTTTCGGTTCGGTAGTATCCGGAAGACCGGAGGATATACAGGACATTGAAAGCATGATCGGCCTCTTTATAAATACATTGCCGATACGCTACAGTAAATTCGCCGGAGATACTTTTAAATCCGTAGTACGCAGATTGGAGGAAGAGCAAATTGAAATGACGGATGTGCAGTATCTGTCACTTTCAGAGGTGCAATCCCAAACCATGCTGGGTAGAGCACTTTTTGATCATATTCTGGTATTTGAAAACTACCCATTGTCTGATACTTTTATAGGGTCTTCTTTAGGGATGACTAGTGTTCAGGATGTTCACGTATTTGAACAAACACACTATGACCTTGTGCTGGTAATAAACCCGGGAGAACAGCTGCGATTTCATGCCAATTTCAATTCAGACGCATACCCGACGCAATTGATCGACAACCTTTTGACCCATTTCAGTCGGATTGTTTATGCTATTATGGAAACCCCGGAACTCCCCGTTAATTCATGGTCTCTGGCTACACAAGCCGAGGAAACAGGGTTGTTACAGCATTTGAATCACGAGAATTGCCAATGGCCGGAAGGTGATAACGTAATAGATCTTCTGGAAAAGCAAATCGAAAAAACTCCTGAAAACACAGCACTGGTATTAGAAGGGAAACGTATGTCATACAGGGAGCTGCAATCCAGGTCGGAGCAGGTAGCGACATATTTACAATCAAAAGGGATCACTGCCGGGGAGATTGTTGGGGTATACCTGGATAGGTCGCTTGATTACATTGTTGCCATGCTTGGCATATTGAAAGCCGGAGGAGTTTATTTACCACTCGATATAGATTACCCTGAATCCCGGACCTTATATATGTTGAAAGACAGCAACGCAAAATGGGTAATAACAGATCAAACTAATGCCTTTAGTAACCTGCCCATAGAGATATGCACTCCTGTTGAGATATTTGAATCGAAAGGGACATATAGACCTTTGGAATTTTTGGATCCCCAGTCTATATGTTATATTATTTATACCTCGGGAACTACCGGAAACCCTAAAGGAGTGATGGTCAGCCACAGCAATGTAGTAAGGCTTTTTCAAAACAGTGAATTCCAATTTGATTTTAATCAGGATGATATCTGGACTATGTTTCATAGTCCCTGTTTTGACTTCAGTATCTGGGAGATCTTCGGAGCGCTGTTTTTTGGAGGTAGTGTTGTAATTATTCCTAAGATGATAGCTCGTGACCCACGATTATATCTGAAACTGCTAAAGACCGAAAGGGTAACGGTACTTAATCAAACCCCAAGTGCTTTTTACAATATTGTTATCAGAGAACTGGAATCACCATCTGCTGATCTGGCGCTGCGATATGTGATTTTCGGAGGAGAAGCCCTTAGCCCAGGAAAACTTTCGGGTTGGAAAGCAAAATACCCGGATGTACGATTGATCAATATGTTTGGCATTACAGAGACTACCGTACATGTAACTTATAAAGAGATAGGTAGCTACGAAATAGAAAACAATATAAGCAATATCGGCCACCCTATACCTACACTGTCAGTGTATATTCTGGATGAGAATATGAAGCCACAACCACATGGAGTGGTGGGAGAAATGTATGTGGGAGGAGCAGGTGTAACGAAAGGTTATCTTGGTAAAGAAGGTCTCACCAGGCAACGGTTTGTAGATAACCCCTTCGTGCCGGAGCAGAAACTATATAAAACGGGTGACCTTGCACGACTGCTTCTCAATGGTGAGATAGAGTATCGCGGACGTGTAGATTTTCAGGTGCAACTGAGGGGCTTCCGTATTGAGTTGGGAGAGATCGAAAGCCGAATAAAAGGGTATAAGACTATCTCTGAGGCAGTGGTAGTAATGAAAGAAGATGAGGAAGAAAAATTCCTGGTGGGCTATTACGTATCTGGAGAAAAGATCAATGTTGTTGAAATACGGCATTTCCTTTCGCAGCAAATGGCTGAATATATGGTTCCTTCTTATTTCGTTCGCATTGAAGAGCTTCCACTTACGCCAAATGGTAAAATTGATAAGCAAGCTCTTCCGGCGCCTGACTTTGAAGAAGTTGATGAGAGATCCCTCGCTAAAAATGAAATAGAGCAAATGCTTGTGGACATTTGGGCGAATGTGTTGGGATTGCATACATCTCGTATAGGCATCCATACCAATTTCTTTGACTTAGGTGGCGACTCTATGAAACTGGTAAAAATGGTTGATCAGATAGCTTTACAAATGAATGTGAAAATTACTGTGGCGGATGCATTTACATACCCGGTTATTTCACTGCTTTCCAAATTTTTGAGTGAGGGTAAAAAAGAACAAAGTACCTCTGATAGTAATGATCTCGATCAGATCACTGAAACCATGGACCTTTTAAGCAGACTATAATTATGAGTGAAAAATATACAGGCCTGGAAATCGCAATAGTAGGTATAAGCGGGAGGTTTCCAGGGTCGGATAATATTGCCACATTTTGGGAAAATCTAAAATCCGGAGTTAGTGGTATAAAAGAGCTTGATGATAAAGACCTTCTTCAGGAAGGAGAGAGCAGAGAAGAAATTGCTCGGCCTGATTATGTGAAAGCCAATGCATATCTGGAAAATAAGGATAGTTTTGATGCCGCATTTTTTGGGTATCTTCCAGATGAAGCTGAGCTTATGGATCCGCAAATCCGAGCCTTTCATGAATGTAGCTGGGAAGCAATGGAAGATTGTGGCTATGGTAATATTGGAAGAATGAATAAAAAAGTGGGGGTGTTCTCAACAGGTTCTGTCAACACCCCGTGGATATTGAATGCAGAAGTGAAGAATAGAGAGGGGTTGATCGATGGTTTTACCAGCTCACATTTGCGGGATATCACATTTTTAAGTTCAAGAATTGCATATAATTTAAACCTAAAGGGCCCGGCTGTCTTTATTCAGACCGCTTGTTCTTCATCTCTTGTGGCTGTTCATGAAGCGTGTAGTAGCCTGCTTTTGGGAGAATGTGATATGGCTCTGGCAGGTGGTGTTAATATTAAACACTATTCACATAAAGGATATCGGTATCAGAAAGGAATGATCCATTCTGCAGATGGGAAGTGTCGTCCATTTGATAAAGATGCCAATGGAACAGTAGGAGGAGAAGGCGTTGGAGTTGTTGTACTGAAGAAGCTGAAACAAGCCATTGAGGACAATGATAATATTCATGCGATCATAAAAGGATCGGCTATTAATAATGATGGAGATAATAAAGTAGGGTTTACAGCCCCCAGCGTAAAAGGTCAGGCTGATGCTATTTTACGGGCTCAGCGTTTGGCCAGAGTTGACGCTCAAAGTATTAGTTATATTGAAACCCACGGCACGGCGACAGAGTTGGGGGACCCGGTAGAAGTACAGGCACTATCCTATGCCTTTGGTGCCCGAAAGAATAACCCGTTGATCCTGGGTGCCTTGAAATCCAATATTGGGCACTTGGATTCCGCAGCAGGAGTCGCAGGGCTCATAAAGACCATTTTATGTATTAAAAACAGACAATTACCGCCTACATTAAATTTTAAAGAATCCAATCCCTTGATCGATATGGAGTCTGCCGGGTTTTATGTCAACGATACACTACAGGACTGGAAACCGTCGGCTGGAGTACTCAGGGCCGGTGTAAGCTCTTTTGGCATCGGTGGAACCAACGCACACATAGTGTTGGAAGAAGCACCTGTTGTCGGGGCAAGCCCGGCAGGAAGAAGGCCGTATTACCTGCTATCAGTTTCGGCAGAGACAGAACATTCTTTGCAAAGCAATTGCGACCGTCTGGCCGACAAACTTAAGATCACCCCCGGGATCAACCTGGCCGATGTGAGCTATACCCTGTTAACAGGAAGAAAAGCCATGAAGCTACGTAAAACCCTTGTAGTGGAGCGTGTTGATGAAGCTGTGAAACAACTTCAGGATGTTGAAACATTCAATATTGCAGGAGACACGTTGCGTCAGACTGTATTTATGTTCTCAGGACAAGGGGCGCAATATTTCAGTATGTGTAAAGGTTTATATTCATCCGAACCGTTATTTAGGCATACGCTTGATTCCTGTCTGAAAGTGGCTGAGTCTATTGCAGGTCTGAATTTTGCGAATATTTTATTTTCTGATGATTCGGAGGGAAAAATTCATCAGACACAATATACACAACCGATTTTGTTCAGTGTGGAATATGCTCTGGCCAAGCTTATAATGTCATGGGGTATAAAGCCTGATTATATGATAGGTCATAGTATTGGAGAGTATGTGGCAGCTTGCGTATCCGGTGTTTTTGATCTTGAAGATGCCATTCGGTTGGTTGTGAAACGGGGCCATTTAATGAGCCAATGTGCTGATGGAGGTATGTTGAGTGTTGAAGGTGTTCAGGAAGAACTTTTAAAACAGGAGATGTCTGCATTTCCGGGTATTGAAATAGCCGTAATTAATACAACTAACTCATTCGTTTTGGCGGGGGGTACCAAAGAGATTGATGCTATAAATCAACATTTTATTGCTCTGGGCTTTGAAACAAAGCGGGTGAAGACCTCCAAAGCTTTCCATTCGTCTTTGATGGATGAAGTTTTAGACATATTCGAATCTGAGTTTAGCAATGTAAACTTCGGCCTCCCATCGATTCCGTTTGTATCTAATGTAAGCGGTGATTTGATAACTCCCGAGATGAGCAATGATCCTAAATATTGGAGTTCGCACCTGAGATCAACAGTGCAGTTTGAAAAAGGACTGTGGACGCTAGGGCAAATGAGGGAAAGTATTTTTATTGAAGTTGGGCCTGGGAGAACACTAACAAACTATGCCGAGGCAATTTTTGCAAGAGAAGAACAGCACAAAACTATCAACCTGGTAAAACACAGAAAACAGGAAGTTAATGATCAAAAGTATTTGCTGGAGCGTATTGGGAAATTCTGGGAATATGGCGTTTCGGTGGACTGGGAGATGCTTTTTGGTGAAGAAGGCAAAAGAAGGCGATTGGCGTTACCCACTTATGCATTTGAAAAGAACATATTTACCACCAATTTTAATCTGGAACGGCTGCTGAGTAATGGTTTTGCAGGATTGGCAGCTGAGGAGACCAATGATACGACAGAGTATCTGTACCGCACCAATTGGAAGCAAGCCCGGAATATGGAGTTTTCTAAGCCCGGAGATATCCGGCAGAAGTTTAATTATTTGGTGTTTTGTGGAGAAGAGACTTATAGCGAGCTTATCATAAATCAATTGCGCGAGCAAGGTCATCGGGTAGTTGCAGTGAGTTATGGAGATGCATTTGAGAAGCGGGCAGCAGAAAGCTATACCATTAACTATTCTGATGCGGATATGTTAAGCATCCTTTGGAAGTCAGTACAAGAGACCTATGGACCTCCGCACCATATACTGTATCATACCTCATTAAAAGGAAAAGCACCTATAGTTGAATACGAAGGAATTCGCCGAGAACTGTCCATGGGGTATGTTGGACTTGCCATGATAGTTAAATCTCTAGCGCATTCAACTATCCGGGAAGAAGTCAAACTGACGATTTTCACAAACCATATTGCACGCGTAGTTCCTGGTGAGAGCGTAGACCCTTTAAAGGCTATGTTACTTTCTGTAGCTAAAATTGCGCCCTCGGAACTTCCGAATCTTTTGGTGGAGGTTGTTGATTTGCCATATCCATTTTCATCAAAAGAAGAAGCTTTACTTTATCGTGACCAATTGATCAAACAGTTACAGGCTGAAGATTTTGGTTCATCCCCACTTACGGCATACCGCTGGATGCAGCAGTGGAAGCCATTTTTGGAGTCTATACCCTCATCGGAGGTCTCAGCTGGAGAAACACCGATTTGTGAAGGCGGAGCTTATTTGGTGATCGGTGGCTTTGGAGGTATGGGCCTTTCTGTTTCAAGGAGTCTGGCCATAAATCATCAGGCTAATTTAATACTTACCCATCGATCCCCCTTCCCGGAGAGAGAGCAATGGGATCAGGTATTGGCCTCTTCTGACGATGATGATCTGAAAACCAAAATAAAGGAACTTCAGGAAATGGAGTCATTTGGAGCAAAGGTTAAGCTTTATCAACTGGATGTATCAGATGAAGAAGCCGTGAAACAGTTTTGTGGATGGCTGATGGAGGACTATTCCGACTTGGACGGTCTTATTTGGGCTGCAGGAGAGGTGGATCATGGAGGTATTATCAGGAATAGAGATATGGAAGATATGATCTTGCCATTGCAATCCAAAGTACATGGTCTGTTGTTATTTGAGCAATACCTTGATATTAGCAAAATTAATCTGGTAGTATTGTTCTCATCAATTGGTAATGTCCTGTACCATATTAAATTTGGCCAGGTAGCCTATAATGCCTCAAATGAATTTGTAGAACACTATGCTCCATACCTCCGTGAAAAATACGGAATTAAAGCACTTGCCATTAACTGGTGTGACTGGTTCGATGTAGGGATGTCGTACAAGGTGAACAGTAAAACATTAGATACGACCAATTCTGAAGATATAAATGCACAGATAGTTCATGGTATAAGCCCACAGGAAGGTGTAGCAGTATTTTACCATTGCATAACACAACCATATTCTGCTTTTACCATTTACAAAGGAGATATCAGCAAAGCCCTTGAAAATAGTAGAAAGCAATATTTGAAAACCAGAGCTACTGCAAGTGGAGAGGAAATAAGACCGCTGTCTACTGAAAAAGACCCAATAGAGGCCCTTACCGAAGTTTATGAAGCTTTTTTTGGAAAACAGGTTTCTGCAAAAGATGACTTTTTTGAATTGGGTGGAGATTCTTTAAAGGCGATGTCATTGGTTGCCCGCATCAATAAGCAATTGGGAGTTTTATTGTCGATTAGTGATATTTACAAAAATCCTACGGTTAAAGAACTTGCCGAAAGTTTAAAGACATTGTCGTCACCTGATAATCGTACAGGGCTGATTGAGAAGAGTGAGGAAAAACTCTTGTACCATACTTCATCAGAACAGTTGAGGCTTTATTTTCTGCAATCTTTTAACCCGCAGAGTATTGCGTATAACGAAACTTTCATATTAAGGGCCACAGAAAGTGTTGATATTGATAAATTTCAAAGCGCACTGAACGAATTGGTAAAGCACCAGGAAAGTCTGAGAACACAATTCAGCAATGTAGAAGGTGTCATCTATCAGGAAATTATAGATTCATGGGATATACCGATAGAAACTTTGGAATTCCAGGGCGATTTACAAATAGCGGTTGAAAAATTTGTTAAACCCTTTGATCTCAGTGAAGCACCTTTACTAAGAGCGGGGGTTATAAATACAGGAGAAGTACAGTATGTTTTACTTGATACTCACCACATTGTGGTGGATGGAGCATCCAAGGAGATATTGTTCAATGAACTGATTACATTATATAAGGGTAGTCAGGTTGCAGACTCCGACCTTGCGTATAAAGATTATGCGGAGTGGCAGCACTCCAAACAGTATAAAGAAAGGCTTGAAAAGCAAAAAGTATTCTGGCTCGATAAATTCAGCGAAGGAATAATACCAATGGAGCTTCCAACAGACTTTGACAGGAATTCCACTATTGGTGACGAGGGTGCTCTGCTTACTTTCGAAATACCCAAGACCGATACTTTTTATAAAACAATTGCAGGTGCAGGTAGCTGTTTCAATTTGCTAATGGCCTGTTATACTTTATTACTAGGTCGCCTTTCAAACCAGAAAGATATAGTAATAGGCACCCCTATAACAGGTCGACCCGATACCGAGCTGGAAAAGGTCATTGGTATGTTTGTGCGTACATTGGCCATACGTAACCAGATTGATGCAGGAGGTAGTTTTAACGATTACCTCAGGAAGATAACTGAGAATACCTTGGCCTGTATCGAGAATCAGGATTATCCTTTGGAGGACTTAATAGATACATTGCAGTTAGAGAGAGACCCGGGACGCAACAATCCGCTGTTTGACTGCATACTGGTTTATCGTGATGGAAGAGAAGGACAGGTTGACACTTCACCAGAGGAGATATTTATTAATGAGCAAAGTGCCCATATTGTATCACGTTTTAACCTGACACTTTCCGTACTGGAGCGTAAAGATTCTTTAAGTTGTAACTTTATCTACGCGCCAGAACTATTTAAAGAGGATACTATTTCAAGGTTTGCGATTTACTTCAAAAACATTTTCAAGGCAGTTACGCAGTACAATGAGATTACGATTTCGGATATTCCTATCCTAAGTGAAGCTGAAAGAAACCAGCTACTTTATACATGGAATGATTCAAAAATAGACTTACCACTGGACAAAACTTTGCCGGTACTCTTCAAAAAGCAGGTAATTCGGGTGCCAGATAAAGCTGCGGTTGTTACAAGAAATGCAGAACTTTCGTACGGCGAACTCGATGAACTTTCAAATCAACTGGCGCTCTTCTTAAAGTATGAGTACAACATAGGGGTGGAAGATATGCTGGGAGTTATGATTGAACGTGATGAATGGCTTATTGCAGCCTTATTGGCAATTCTTAAACTGGGAGCAACTTATATCCCCATAGATCCTGATTTTCCTGAAGAGAGGATTTTATATATAAAACAGGATAGTGCATGCCGTCTAGTGATAGACCAAGATGTTCTTGAGGTATTTAAAACCAGGGGCCGAAAAATGTCAGGAGATTTTGATGTTCCGGTTTTTCCGTCTTCAACCCTGGCCTATATTATCTATACGTCCGGGTCAACTGGCCAGCCAAAAGGTGTTATGATTGAACACCGCAGCATTATCAATACAGTATGTTCACAAATTGCAGATGGGGTAATTAAAGAGACGGATCAAAGTTTGCAGTTTGCCAACCAGTCATTTGACGTTTCTATGTGGGACATCTTTAACACCCTCCTAAGTGGAGCTACACTCCATATAGTGAGCGATGCTGAGAAAAAAGATGTAGCCAGTTTTACCAATTTCCTTCAGGAACACAAGATTACAATTGCTTCACTTCCGCCGGCTTATGTTAAGATGCTTGATCTCTCTGAAATTCAGAGTCTCAAAACACTTATTACGGGTGGAGAAGAGGCTCCTTACGAGCAGGCTGTAGAATTTTCAAAACGTGGGAGATATTATAATTCATATGGCCCTACAGAAGCCAGCGTTTGTGCCTCCATGTATACGGGGGAGATTCCTCGGATAGTGCCAATAGGTAAACCGGTAGGCAATATGAAATTGTATGTACTTTCCGAGGACCTTAGCCTGCAACCCACGGGCGTTGTTGGTGAGCTCTGCATTTCAGGGCCAGGGTTATCGAGAGGATACCTTAATAAAAAAGAAATTACAGCTTCCAGCTTTGTTCCGAACCCATTTGAGTCTGGAGAACGGCTGTACCGTACAGGAGACCTTGCCATAAGATTGTCAGATGGAAATATAATTTTCAAAGGCAGAAAAGATACTCAGGTAAAGGTGAGAGGGTATCGTATCGAACTGGAGGAAATCGAAAATATCCTGCAGCAAACGGGAGTACAACAGGTCGTAGTTGAAGTCGTTAATAAAAACCTGGCAGCTTTTTATACTTCAGGCAGTGAACAGGATATGGCTACGGCTTTGCAGAATGCCGCTTTGGAAAAGCTTCCGGCCTATATGGTTCCTGATACTTATGTTCGCCTGGAACGTATACCTATTACCGTTAATGGTAAAATAGACAGAGCCAAGTTAAAAACGCATAAAATTGAACAACAGATTCCCTTTGAAGAAGCTGTAACCACCGAAGAGCTTCTTCTGGAATCTGTTTGGACGGAAGTACTTCAAAAGCAAAAAATTGGAATCAGGGATAATTTTTTTATGATCGGAGGAGATTCCATTAAGTCCATTCAAATTAGCTCAAAACTTAGACAACAGGGGTATAATGTAGGTATCAAAGATATTTTTATCCATCAAACAATAGCTGAACTCGCCAGACATATTACTTATGGTGAATCTCTGGGTGAGCAGGGTGATATCGTAGGGGAGATACCTTTAAGTCCAATACAGACATGGTTCTTTTCCAGTGAATATGTCAATAAGGAACATTTTAATCAATCTGTGATGCTAGGGTTTCCGCAAGGTACCAAGGCGGATATGCTTGATAAATTATTTCAGGTATTGATAGCAAGGCATGATATACTGAAAGTACAGTTTGACGTTGAAGGTCAGCTCCCGAAACAATATATCGCTTCAGATGCAGATACTCCTAAGATACAGGAACATGATTTGCGAGCGAAGGATGAGCCCCATAAGAAGATCAGGGAAATTATTCAACAGACACAAAGTTCTCTTCATTTTGGAAAAGGGTTATTGTTTCGCGCTGTATTGTTTCACCTGAATACGGAATGTCAACTGTTTTTTACGGCACATCACCTTCTGATTGATGGTGTCTCCTGGAGAATATTATTTAATGACCTGGAAACCTTAATTCATCAATATGAGGCAGGGACGGAACTCAACCTGCCACCAAAGACGGCTTCATATCAAGCCTGGGTTCATCGCTTGCAGGAATACATGGGAAAAAGCACGTACCGCGATGGTATAAGTTACTGGAAGAAGTTTGAACAAGATCATGCAGATGCCGACCAAAATTTCGGTTATACTTCAGGGAAGAAACTGTTTGGGGACAGGATGACAGTAACCCGCAAAATGGATGTCAGCTCTACAGAAGTTTTACTTACAGAAGCTAACAAACCTTTTAATACAAGAATAAACGATCTGTTACTTACAGCATTAAAGTTGGCTATTCAGGAAATTTTTAACATAGATTCCTTGACGGTTGATCTTGAGAATCATGGAAGAAGTCCGGTAATAGACTGTAATGTACAGGATACTATAGGGTGGTTTACCACATTTTATCCGGTAGTATTAGAGGGAAAGGAAGAAACACTGGCTGAAAGTATTCAGAAAACCAAGGAGTCGCTCCGTGCCGTGCCAAATGAAGGTATAGATTATCTTTTAGGGAAATATATTGAAGGGTCTCTCAGGCAGACCGGTGTAAGCCGGATAAGCTTTAACTACCTTGGGCAATTTGATACAGTTAGTCAGACCAATCATTTCCAGATACTACCTCAAACAGATTCTTTTGATACTGATGCTCATTCCCGAAGATTCTATGACCTTGATATTTCTGCTATAGTAGTTGATGGTTGCCTTGAACTTTCATTGATCTCAGATCCCTCGTCTTTGGGTGAGGACGCGGCTGTAGATTTTCTTTGTTCCTTCTGCAATTGGCTCGAATCGATTTCTTCATATTGTACAGAAAGAAAAGCCAGGACCTTAAGTCCTTCAGACCTGGTATATCAAACACTCGATCAGGCAACACTTAGAAAGCTTGAGGCGGATTTTGAACTGGAAGATGTCTACCCATTAACTCCTTTACAAAAGGGGATGCACTTTCATTGGGTAATGGAGCCTGAATTAAACAGTTACTTTCAACAGACGACTTGCCGGCTCCAAGGGGGCTTGGATATGACCATTTTAGAGGAAAGTTTTGCACTCGTTATGAAAAGGCATCCTGTACTTCGCAGTATCTTTTTAGAAGATGTGGCTTCAGATCCTGTTCAGGTGGTGTTGGCAAATGGCGAAATCCCGGTAACCTATTACGACCTTCGAGATATTTGTGCAACAGGGGACAAAACTGCTTTGTTGGATGAATATAGGAGAAAAGACGCCAGGAATAAATTCAGGCTGGATAACGGTGCTCTTTTCCGCATCAGTGTATTTCATACAGGAGAGAGTGAATATCATATACTTTGGAGTCATCACCACATTATTATGGATGGGTGGTGTATGGGGCTTATTGTAAATGAGTTTCTGGACATCTACAAGGCTTTGATCCATGGGCATGAACCTGGTATTCCGGAAATATCCGCGTATGATTCATATCTGCGATGGTTGAGTAGAAGAGATACTACAAAATCTCTACACTTCTGGTCAGACTATCTTAGTGGTCTTGGGTCAAATACGGAAGTACCAGGAAAAGTAGAAAACCCGGTTAGTCAACAAGAAAGGCCTTATCAAAAACAAAATATTAATTTTACGCTTGATAAGAAAAAGACGGCTCAATTGAGACAAGTATGTGGCCAGACCGGAGTTACCGAAAGTAACTTTATTCAAACTTTGTGGGGGATAAGCCTTGGACTGATGCAAAACACAAATGACCTGGTTTTTGGCTCAGTGGTATCAGGAAGGCCCTCGGAAGTACCAGGAGTAGAGCAAATGGTAGGACTTTTCATTAATACTGTTCCTGTACGTGTCTTTTATGACGAAAGCGATACATTTTCAGATGTAATACATAGAAACCAACAATTTTTTATACAGTCCACTGACCATCACTATGTGCAATTAGCCGATATACAAACTCAGGTTGGTAACGGATTTCAACTAGATCATTTGGTCGTGTTTGAAAATTACCCTTTCCAGACCAGTGTGCATTCCGATGATCAAACGGGTTTCGAATTGAAGGATCCTGCAGTTTTTGAGGAAACGAACTACGATTTCGCACTAACAGTACTTCCTGCGGATGAGCTTGAGTTTAAGTTTACATATGATCCGTCAAAATTCAGAAAGGAAAGCCTTGAAGCTCTTAGAGATCATTTTTTGAGAATTTTAATGCTATCAATGGATCGTCCTTCTCAAAAGATAAGTGAGGTAAACCTGTTGGATGAAGCCGAATTACAACATGTACTCGAATTATCCCGTGGAGTTGAAGTCAGGTATGATCTTGATAAGTCGATAATAGGACGTTTTGAGGAACAAGTTGCTCATATACCCAACGCTGTTGCACTACGATTTGAAGGAGAGGAGCTTACTTATAAAGCATTAAATGAACAGGCCAATGTACTTGCCAATATACTGCTTGCTACTGTAGGAAAGGGGGCAAAGGTTCCGGTTTGTATAGATCGCTCTTTTGAGTTAATTATTTCTATTCTGGCCATTTTGAAGTCTGGCGGAGTGTATGTTCCTCTTGATGAAACTTTCCCCGACTCGAGGATAGATATCATATTGCAAGAGATAGACGCATCTGTTGCACTGGTATCGAAGCAGAATCAGGAACGTTTTGCAAAACTTGGAAACCTCACTGTTATTGACCCTCTCAGGAATAATGCAGATTCGAAGTGTGACAAAAACCCGGGACTAGAAGTGGATGCAGATGCTGTAGCTTATATCATCTATACCTCCGGGTCTACAGGTAAACCGAAAGGTGTAATGAATACTCACCGCGGTATGATGAATAGATTATTATGGATGCAGGATGACCTGAATATTCAAAATGGTAATGTGTTCTTACAAAAAACACCTGTGGTATTTGATGTTTCAGTCTGGGAATTATTCTTGCCACTAATTACAGGTAGCACTATGAGTATTGCCAGACCTCAGGGGCACAAAGATCAGGAATACCTATATGAATTAATAAAGAATGACGGCGTGAATGTTATACATTTTGTTCCCTCAATGCTGTCAGTATTCCTGTCAGGTATCACGGAAGAGCAGGCTGGACATTTCACTACTCTTCAGGAAGTTATTTGTAGCGGCGAAGCTTTAAAGTCAAGTACACTAAGTCAGTTTAAGGCTTTATTCCCTCATATAAATCTACGAAACTACTATGGTCCTACAGAGGCGTCAATTGATGTGACGGCTATAAATCTAAGAGATTATGAAGATAAGATAGTAAGTATAGGCAAACCTGTGCCCAATACAGATATTTATATTGTTGATATTTACGACAGACTGCTGCCTCAGGGAAGTATAGGCGAGTTGTGCATAGGGGGAGTACAGGTTGCAGAAGGATATTTAAACAAGCCACAACTCACTACTGAGAGATTTGTGAAGAACCGTTTTGGCCGACACGGTAAATTATACAAGACAGGAGATTTGGCTCGATGGCTGCCCAATGGGAATTTGGAATATCTGGGGCGTATCGATGATCAGGTGAAATTACGCGGATACCGGATTGAACTTGGGGAGATATCCAACATCCTTGATAACCACGAAAGTATTCGGGAATCTGTGGTGCTCCTGCGCCAGCGAGGTCAGGAGCAATATCTTGTAGCTTACTATGTTTCAGACCAGACTTTTGAAATTACTCTTTTGAAAAGCCACCTGAAAAGCTTCCTGCCTGAATATATGATTCCTGAATTTTACGTGCATATGGAAGCTCTGCCATTGACTCGCAATGGTAAATTAAACAAGGCAGAGCTACCTGAATTTAACATATTGGCAAAGGATTATGTTAGCCCTGAAGATGAAATTGAAGATAGACTGGTAGCCCTATGGTCATCCTTGTTGGAGCTGCCAAAGGAGAGTATCAGCGTTACCACGGATTTCTTTGAACTCGGAGGCCATTCGATTAAACTGATGACTCTACGAAGCTCTCTTAAGCGGGAATTTGGCGTTGAGATCCCCTTAAAATACCTTTTCAAAGAGCTTACTGTTAGGAATTTAAGATCGTACCTAAGTGCATTTCAAAATGTCGCCAATTCAGAAACAAAAGAAGTAATAAGCATATAAAATGAATAATATGTATTTGAATGAAGTAAAACGGGACATTTTCGGAGCAATTCCGGGAATTGAAAATGCGGGGACATTAACAGAATTTGATGCGGAGAGCCTGAGCCCTGAAGAGTTCAAAAAGAATTGGGTGGATAAGAACTACCCATGTATTATAAGAGGGGCTGTGAAACACTGGCCGGCAGTAGACAAATGGAAGAGCAAGGAGTACTGGCAATCAGTGACCTCACCTGACTATCATATTGATATTAACCCAAACCGTAACTATAACAAACGAGAACGACAAGTAGAGCACACCAAACGTGTACCCTTCAGGGAAGCCATGGAGATGCTTTTCACCTCATCAGATGATCATGTGTGGAGTATTCCCTCGGAGGTGATTTCCGAAAATTCGGCTTATCCGAAGCTATTGGATGATATGAAGGGTTTTAAATTTTTGCCAGACCCGGAAAGACCTCGTGGGTTTCCTGCATGTCGCTTTTTTCTATATAAGAATGCTTCTACAGGCTGGCACTATCATGATTGTGATGAAACGCTGATGTGTCAGGTTAATGGGGATAAAGATGTAGCCCTGGTTTCTGCTAAGTTGCCAAAAGCCAATTATGTAACGAACTTTCTAAACGATGAGAGATATACTTTTGGGGAAAACCTTGATCCTAACCTTAAGTTTGAATCATTTGTAGTTAGTGTAAAGGAGGGAGATGCACTTTATATACCTATTAACTGGTTTCATGCAGTTGTCCCTACGCAAAGTGATGTTGGGGTTACTATAGCCTATTGCTGGGCAAACCATCTTAGAAAATATGGAGAGGTATCGAATTATTTGGTTCGCCGTATGTATAGGCAGGTTATATGGCCGGTAGGACTTTACACTTTTTTGATGCCACTTATTTTCTGCTATTCAGTTTCTGCATACTATTTACACAAACTCTTTAAGTAACCCTGAATATTCAGACAGCGTCCCGATTACTTTAATTTTAAATACTACACAAGTTTATAACCATCAAATATCCGAGCTATGCTTTCCACAGACTTAGAACAAGAACTCTTTTCAGTGATTCCTGGATTAGAGAACTCCAGGGAAGTTACAGAAGTCAATGCAGCAGACCTTAGCCAGAAAACTTTTTACGAGCAATGGGTGAACAAAAACAACCCGTGTGTAATTCGCGGAGCTTGTAAACATTGGCCGGCTTCGGAAAAATGGAGCAAAACAGACTTTTGGAAATCTTCTATAAAAAACTTTGACCTTTATGTTTCCAAACACAGAAATTTCAATGACAGTGAAAGACAGAACTCAGGGAGAGAAAAAAAAGGCTTTCATGCAGCTGTAGATGAGATCTTTAGCAAAGGAACTTCTATCCTTAGTATTCCAGCAGAAGAAATAAACCCAAGCAGTTATTATCAACCTTTAAATGCTGATATTGCTGGCTTTACATTTTTACCAAATCCACCCAAGCCCAGAAACTATTCAGAGAAGAGATTTTTCCTGTATCGTGGAGCATCAACCGCATGGCACTACCACAAGGCTGACGAAACACTTATGACACAAGTCGTAGGAGCCAAGAAGGTTATGCTACTGTCCAGTGATCTGCCTGACAGGGAGAGGACTATCGACTTCCTTGAGAATGAAAGACAACTGGAGGGGAAAGAACTTGATTCATTCTTAAAGTTTGAATCTTATATAGTGGAAGTGAGGGAAGGTGACGCTCTTTATATTCCTCCGCAGTGGTTTCATGCCGTGGTACCCGTGGATATGAATGCCGGAGTGACATTGGCTTACTGCTGGGGCAGTCCATGGCACAAGTTAGGTGACCTCGGAAATTATTTTACACGCAAACTTTACAGAGAACTTATCATACCGGTTAACAGGTATACGCTACTCATCCCTTTTTTAGGGTCTTATGCATTTACCATGTTCCTTCTGTATCGCATAGGGTTGAATAGGGGATATTAATGACCTGAATCTACTCTAAGCAGCAAAACAAAACGATCGATGAATAACGAAATACTTGAATTTATAAATAACCTTAGGGATAAGCATCAGATAGATCTTTCTTTTCAGGAGGGCGGACTGAAGCTGGTTGTGGATAAGGGGTATGAGCCAGACCCGACAGTTATTCAGGCCATTAAAGAACGCAAAACGGCTATCATAGACTTCTACGAATCTATTCAAAGCTCGGCAGATAATGGAGGTGGCATTAAAAAGGCCGAAGAGAAAACATTCTACCCCTTATCTGATGCTCAACGGGGGCTTTATATACTTCAGGAGATAAACCCGGAGTCTACTGCATTCAATATGCCCAAATATTTTTTTGTAAAAGGAATATTGGACGTAGCTAAACTGGAGCTTGCTTTTAAGCAATTGATTTCGACCCATGATATCCTTAGAACTTCATTTGTTGAGAAGGAGGGAAGCCCTTTACAGCAGATTCATGCTGAAGGCAATTTCATGATAGAAAAATTTGAAGGGAAGAAGGAAGATATAGAAGCTATTCGAAAATCCTTTGTGAGACCATTTGTACTCAATCGGCCTCCACTGCTAAGAGTGGGAATTATTAAGCATTCGGACACAGAGCATTATTTAATGATTGATACCCATCATATTATTAGCGACGGGACCTCAGAAAAAATTATTATCGATCATGTGATGAAACATTATATGGGGGAGAGCATGATTCCTCCCATACATCGTTTTGTTGACTATAGTGAATGGGAGAATAGCGAGGAAGTAATGCAAATTAGCCTGAAGAACGAGAAATTCTGGTTGGAGTTGTTCAGGAATCGCAGTACGCAGGTAAATCTTCCTTATGATTTCAGTCCGACTCATTCTGGCAAAAACGGTGGAGTTCATTCATTTTCATTCAATGAAGCTATGATCGAAACAATTACCTTGTATTGTAAAGATCATAGGATATCCAGGTTTACCTTCTTTCTTGCTGCATTCAATCTGTTTCTGAGAAAACTTACAGGTGATAAGGATATAGTAGTTGGGGTTACTACTTCAGGGCGAGAACATCTGGAGATGGAAGAGGTGATCGGGATGTTTGTAAAAACATTACCGGTCATACACAGCTACGAGTCAGATGAGCCATCGGATTTTCCCCGGTTTTTATCCCGGGTAAATCTTTCGTTTCTTGATTTTCTGGAGCATCAACATGTGAATTTTGAATCCCTGGCCAATCAACTCAATCTCCAGCGGTCCGAAAACCGGGGAACATGGTTCAATGTAATGCTTAACTACCAGAACTACAGACAATCGGAAGCCCGACTTGAGGGCATTGCTCTTGAGCCGGACATTGAAAATGAAATAGATACCAAATTTGACCTGTCATTACACATACAGGATCAGGAAGATAATGTGGGTTTTCAGTTTGAATACGATAAAACTCTTTTCAGGCTGGAGACCATGGAGCAATATGGACGATATTTTGAACACCTGATAAGCCAATTACTTTCCGGCATCTCTATGGATGAGGTGGAACTCCTGAATGATAAGGATAAGCAGAACCTCTTCACCAATAACCCTGAAGAAACTGCCCTGCCTGATACCAATGTGGTAAAGATGATTGAAGAAATTGCAGTTGTTCGACCCGAGGCTATGGCGGTTTTGTGTGAAGATCAGGGGATAACTTATCAGGAACTGAATGAAAGATCTAATCGTCTGGCTCATTTCCTGAAACGTAATTTTGAACTACAACCTGATGATATAGTTGCGGTATGTCTCGAAAGGGATATTGATATGGTAGTACCTCTATTGGCTATACAAAAAGCCGGAGCAGGGTATACCCCTATTGACCCGGAACTTAACCCGGGAAGGATGGAGGCAATCATAAACAACTCAGAAGCTCGGGCAGTAATTACCAATTCTGATGCATTTACAATTGATATAGCGCCGTCCCGATTAGTGGATCTTAATAGCTTGAAGGAAACACTGAACAAGGAGAGTTCAGAGAATCCGGGAGTGGAGATCAGACCAGACCATCTTGCTTATTGTATTTATACCTCAGGTTCCACTGGAGAGCCAAAGGGTATTTTGATCGAACATAGATCATTGCTTGACTTTGCTTTGAGCACACGTGACAGCTTTGAAATTACTTCAGCAGACAGTGCAATCCAGCAGGCATCGCTTGCATTTGACACCTCTGTAGAAGAAATATTCCCTACGCTAATCAGTGGAGCCTCGCTTCGGATCATGCCTGATAAAGGGAAAGATATATTTGCACTCATTAAGGCTATAAAGGAAAAAAAGGCTACCATTCTTAATACCTCTCCATTGATATTGAATGAACTCAATGAATATGCTGAGGACTTAAGCAGTGTAAGGTTCATTATTGTTGGTGGAGATGCCTTGGTAGACTCTCACATAAGTAACATTGTGAAGTATTGTGATGTTTACCAGACCTATGGGCCATCTGAGGTTACCGTAGGAATTACATGCGGAAAAGTAGGGAAGAAGGTAGATGCCTCTAACATAGGGAAACCAATAACGAACAGGAAGGTCTATATTTTTGACCATGAAATGCACCTGTGCCCGGAAATGGTTCCCGGTGAGTTATGTGTAGCCGGTATCGGGTTAGCCAGAGAATATCTCAATGACCCTGACATGACGAACATCAAATTTATTGAAAACCCAGAAAAACCAGGAGAGCGTATTTACCGGACAGGAGACCTTGCAAAATGGCTTCTGGATGGTAATATCCGGTTTTTAGGACGTATAGATAATCAAATAAAAATTAGAGGGATCAGGGTTGAACTGGGAGAGATTGAAACCAGAATGTTGCAGTACGAAGGCGTAAAAGAAGCCTATGTAATGTTATATAAAAAGGGAAGTCTCCAGTTTTTAACAGCATACTATACTACTTATATTGCTGTTGATGAAAACAAACTTCGTAACTACCTGAAGACACATCTGCCCGATTATATGATTCCAACGGCAATGGTGTATTTGGAAACTTTCCCTCTAAACACCAGTGGTAAAGTTGACAGAAAGCAGCTACCTGCGCCGAGGGTGAATGAAGCGAATAACTACGAAGCACCAGTATCTTCTGCTGAGAAATTGTTGGCTGATATTTGGAAAGAGGCACTTCATATTAAAAAAATCGGGGCAACAGATAATTTCTTTTCTCTAGGGGGTGATTCTATAAAATCTATACGGATTGTAGCCCTTTTGAGAAAACAAGGGTTTCATTTTAAAGTCAGGGATGTTTTTAAGTGGCAAACTATAAGGGAATTTGCTTCTGAATTGGAAGGAAAGATTGCCATTACAACCATAGATAAACCTTCTACATATGGAGATGAAGGTATTGAGCTTTCATTAGAGCAAATTCTAAAGAGAGAGGGACTGAAAAACCTGAATACACGGGCATTGGCAAAAATTTCAGCCTTACAGAAGCAATATGAGATAGAAGATATATACCCACTTTCACCAATGCAAGAAGGGATGTTATTCCACTCATTGCTGATTGAGAGTAGCTCTAACTATTTTTCTCAGGTTAAGTTTAGTCTAGAAGGTGACATCAATGTAGAGAAAACTGCTTTAGCATTTTCTAAGGTAGTAGCCAGACATACTGCATTGCGAACCCTTTTTGTCCATGAGGGATTAAATAAACCTGTACAAGTAGTTGTAAAACATAAGGAACCGGATTTTTCATTTTTGGATTGGAGCCAGGACATTCAACAAAAAGACATAGCTACTAAATTCGAGAGTTTTCTTGAAGATGATGAGAGCCGGGGTTTTGACCTGTCTTCGGACAGCCTTATGCGACTGACCATGATAAAAAGTACCGACTCTAGATATCAGTTAGTCTGGAGTTATCACCATATACTCATTGATGGGTGGTGTATGGCCATGATAGTAAAGGAATTTAAGGCTTTTTATCATGCAGCCATTCATGGGGAAATGCCGGAACTTCAAAGGGCGACTCCTTACAAGGTCTTTATTGATTGGCTTAAAGACTTCAACGGAGAGGATGCCTCTGTTTACTGGAAGAGCTATCTGAAAGGATATGAAAACACTGCCGGATTGCCTCAAAAAGCTGGGGTTGTGCATGGGCAACAGCATTATAAAGAACACCATGTGCGTATAAACCATGACCGTATGAATCGGATACAGCAGCTATCTTCTCACACAGGAGTATCTGTTAATACCATCATACAAACAGCTTGGGGTATTGTACTGGCAAAGTACACCAATACCTCCGATGCAGTCTTTGGTTCTGTTGTGGCTGGCAGGCCTGAAGAGATTGAGGATGTTGAGCATATTATAGGAGTTTTTATCAACACAATTCCTGTACGCGTCCGGTATGAAACAGAGGATACTATTACCACACTGCTGCGCAAAAATCAACAAAAGGCAATGGAAGGGATGGACCACCTTCATCTTCCGTTGTCTGATATACAAAACCTTTCCGAATTGAAAAGTGGGCTTTTCAATCACGTTATGGCCTTTCAAAATCTTCCTGTTGAGCAAGATGATACGCAGGAAGAGAGTTTCAGTATCACCAATGTTAAATCTATAGGAAGGACCAGTTTCGATTTTTGGATGATCATTACCCCGGATGACGGGCTCGATATCTGTCTTAATTATGATGCCGGTGTTTTTGATGACGATACCATTAGCAGTGCAGGGAGTCACCTCGAAATAGTACTCAATAACTTTGTGGATAATCCTGATAAGCGCCTTTCGCAAATTGAGATATTGACAAACAATGAGAGAGAGCAGATCCTTTATCAATTTAATGATACCTCCCTGCCATATAGTAACAAAAAGCTTATGCATGAGCTTTTTGAAGAGCAGGTTTGTAATATACCAGATCACACTGCAATCATTATTAATGGACAATCATATTCATATAAATGGCTAAATGAACGTTCCAACCAAATGGCAAACTACCTCAGGGATTTGGGAGTTGAAGCCGAAGATGCTGTCACAGTAGTGATGAAAAGAGACATAGAGCTGGTTATTGCTTTGCTGGCGATACTTAAAAGTGGAGGAAAGTATATTCCGGTTGAACCATATCTTCCATGGAATCGCAAAGCAACTATAATAAATACGGTAGCATCCCGGATCTTAATTACCGATCAGCAGGAGTTTAGGGAACGATATTTGGACGATCAGGAGATAGTTTGCCTTGAAACCATTTTGGAAAACCCCGATGCCAAGCAGGGTTTTCAGGGTACCCAGCTCAATCAGGGCAAGGAGAATGAAATTGATTTCACACATTATGCCACGGAGAACCTTGTCGGCACTACCACCAGTGATCATCTGGCCTATGTAATCTTTACCTCCGGATCAACAGGAAACCCTAAAGGTGTTGCTGTAAAACATCACCCTGCGATTAACCTGATCGAATGGGTGAATAATACTTACAACATCAACCAAAATGACGTGATCTTTATGGTAAGTTCGGTGAGTTTTGATCTCTCTGTATACGACCTTTTCGGAGGTCTGGCCAAAGGAGCAACCGTACGAATTGCCAATGAAGAAGAGTTGGCCTCACCAGAGCTGCTTGCATCCATAGTGGTTTCAGAAGGAGTAACCTTTTGGGACTCGGCACCTGCCATGCTGCAGCAGTTAATACCATTTTTTGAAGTTATGCCTAAGGAGGATCTCCAAAAAAGCAAACTAAGGCTTTCCTTTTCAAGTGGTGACTGGATACCTCTATCCATGCCGGTTAAAATGAAGTCTCTGTTTAGCGATTACCGTTTCATAGGATTAGGGGGTGCTACCGAAGCTACTATTTGGTCTAACTACTTTGAAGTAGAAAAAGTTTTGCCAGAGTGGAGTAGTATACCTTATGGAAAACCGATCCAAAATGCCCGCTATCTGGTGCTGGATAAAGATTTAAATCTATGCCCTATCGGAGTAAAGGGCCATTTGTATATTGGTGGCGATTGTCTGGCAACCTGTTACTTCAATGAGCCGGAGCTAAGTGCTTCCCGGTTTATAGATAGTCCTTTTTACAAAGGAGAAAAGCTTTATCATACAGGTGATATGGCACGTTGGTATCCTGATGGAAACCTGGAGTTTATGGGGAGGGAGGATTCTCAGGTAAAAATCAGGGGATACCGTGTAGAGTTAGGCGAGATTGAAAGAAGGCTGCAGCAGCATCCGGATATAAGGCAAGTGATAGTACATGCCAGTGCAAGAAGTAAGTATGATAAATATATTTGTGCATACTATGTCTCAGAGAACCAAATAGACCAGGCAAATTTAAATGAATTTCTGTTGCAGGAGCTTCCGGCTTATATGCTGCCAAGCTTTTATTTCCGCCTGGATGAAATCCCGGTAACTGAAAATGGAAAAGTAAATCGGAAAAAATTACCCACAGCTCAAGATGCATTTAGTAGAGATACTTCAGATCAGGGAGTTTTGACTGAAGCTGAAAAAGCATTAAGAAAGATCTTCAGCAAACTTCTCCAACATGAAGAAGAAAATATAAGTAAACAGGATGATTTCTTTGTTCTTGGAGGGCATTCCATTATGGCTGTTTACCTAATGGGAGAAATTCAGAATGTTTTCGGAGTCAAATTAAGCTTAAGGTCTATTTTTAATCACAGTGTGTTGCAAAGTCTGGCACTACTTATTGAAGGTAAGAAAGGGGAAGATAGTGATAAGATCCCTCATTGTGGTGTCAGAGAGTTTTACCCGGTCTCTTCAGCCCAGCAAAGACTGTTTTTTCATTCTCTGATGAATTTTGACAGTACACTGTTCAACATTCCGATGGCGTATGAAATTGAAGGAGATATAGACGCAGTAAAAGTTGAAAAAGCCCTAACCGAACTTACTCTGCTACACGACGGGCTAAGGACTAACTTTGAGCTGGATGAGGATGGCGTGGTGCAGCAATACATCAGGCAGGAGCCACGTATATCATTAGAGGTAAATAACTTAAGTTCTGGGTATAACATGTTTGAGGCCTTTTATGCATTTGTAAAGCCTTTTGACTTGGAGCAGGGGGTGTTACTAAGATTCAATCTAATGTTAGGTCAGGAGAAGAGTTTTTTGCTCATCGACATTCACCATATTATCTGCGACGGAGTGGCATTGAATACACTCATGACGGACTTTATGAAGTTATATCAGGGACTTTCGGTAGAAGCGCCTCCCGTTCGCTATGTAGATTATGCGCAATGGCAGAAAGATCGTAAGGAACAACTGCAGCAGCAAAGAGCTTTTTGGCTGGAAAAACTGGGCGGAAATATTCCCCAGCTAGGATTTACTGCAAATAACTCAATACCTGTTGATTCGGATAACAGTGCTATGATTTTTGATCGGGTTCTGGATAAAAATCAGTATAGCAGTATGAAATCGTTCTGTGCAAAAGCTGAGGTTTCCGAATTTATGTATTTGCTTTCAGTTTATTTTCTATTGCTTCACAAAGTATCGGGAGAGAGAACCATCATTATTGAAACAGATGCTTTGGGTAGAAGTAAACAAGAGCTTTTCAAAGTGGTGGGGACCTTTATTAATGTTCTCCCATTAAAGGTTAATATAGACCCGGAAACAAGTTTCAGCTCTTTTGTAGAAACTATTAAGACCAACGTTCTTGATAGTTTTGATAATCAGGACTATCAGTATGATGATTTACTAGGTGAATTGAATGAAAAAACCGAAATAGAAGGAGGAAGACTGACCAATACACAATTTACATTCATCAACTATTATACTGAAGAATCAAAAGTCGGAGAGCTTTCATTCAAGCCATTAAAACTGTCACAAGACACAGTCTCTGACTATGCTTTTAAAATAGAGGCACAACCGAGGCAAGAGGTATTGGAACTATTCTTTATAGGTCAGTCTCAGCTGTTTGAAAAAGAGGTGCTTGAGGCATTGGCCGACCAATACCTGAAACTAGTGAATGAAACCCTTAGGGACTCTACAATGCCTATTAGCGAAATCAATACTGAAGCAACTGTTGCCTAGTTGATCAGTATTATTTATCAAACAAAAAAATAAACCAATCACCATATGTGTGGAATTTGCGGATTTGTAAAAAATACTGCTACAACCCTTACTGATAGGGAAATTATTCAAAGAATGAATCAGAAGCTGATTCATAGGGGACCAGATGCTCAAGACGTGATGTTATATGAAAACCTGGCTTTTGGATTTACTCGACTAAGCATCATTGGGCTTAATAACGGTATGCAACCTATTAGTAATGAAGATGATTCAGTCACTTTGATCTGCAACGGAGAAATATTCAATTATGTGGAACTCCGGGAGGAACTTTGGAAGAAAGGGCATGCCTTTAAAACGGATACGGATGTGGAAGTGTTGGTTCATTTATATGAAGAGCATGGAGTGGAGTTCATTAATAAGCTTAACGGGCAGTTTGCCTTTGCATTGTACGATAAAAAAAGACGGCGCTTAATATGTGCAAGAGACCATTTAGGCATCATACCATTTTTCTATACATTGGTAAACGGACATTTTATTTTTGCTTCCGAAATAAAAGCCATCCTTGAACATCCGCAGGTGTCTTCCTCGGTGGATTTAACCGGTCTGGACCAGGTTATGACCTTTCCCGGGCTTATTAGCCCCCGAACTATGTTTGATAACATCCAAAGCCTGGAGAACGGACACTACCTGATTTATGATAATCAAGGTCAACTTAGTGTACATGAATATTGGGATTTGGATTACCCAACACTCGATCAGATGACCGATGGGAAGCCGGAAAGTGAATATATAGAAGCTATAGAGGAGGTTTTCAACACATCATTGAAGTATAGACTTAGAGCCGATGTGCCTTCGGCCGTTTACCTTAGTGGAGGTTTAGATTCCTCCATGATTGCTTCCATGGTCAATCGCAACTATCCTGATTCAATAAAGGAGGCATTTTCTATTGATTTTACAGACCCGCTGTATTCAGAGTCTTACTACCAGAAATTGGTAGCCAGCGAAAACAATATGAACCTGAATCAAAAGGTGTTTCAATATGAAGATATTAGTGATCGGCTAATTAAGTCGATCTATCATAGTGAGTGCCCTATAAAAGAAACATATAATACGGCATCACTATCTCTGTCGGAAAGTGTGAGAAATAAAAATATAAAGGTAATTCTATCCGGTGAAGGGGCAGATGAGTTTTTTGCAGGGTATGTTGGGTACAGGTTTGATAAAATGAGAGAAGAGAAGCTGGTTTCAACGGAAGCCTGTGAATCTGAAAAAGCCCTTAGAGAATCTCTCTGGGGAGATAGAGATTTCCTGTATGAGAGGAATTACCTGGAGTTTGACGATATTAAAAGATCATTGTATTCGGATGGTGTTAACGAAAATTTTGACAAAATAAATTGTCTAAAGAACGGCTTTCCGTTGAACAAGGAACGAGTACATAACAGGCATATTCTTCATAAAAGAGCATACATTGACTATAAACTTCGGTTAGTCGATCATCTGGTATCGGATCACGGAGATAGAATGGGCATGGCCAACTCAGTGGAAGTTCGGTATCCGTTTTTGGATAAAGATCTCATAGAGTTATCAACGAAGATCCCCCCCGATTTAAAACTGAGTGACTTTACCGAAAAGTATATACTTCGACAAATGGGAAGTAAATATGTTTCCCGTGAGATTCTGGACCGGGAAAAATTTCACTTTATAGCCCCAGGGAGTCCCTTTTTGCTACAACAGAACATCGAGTATATCAATGACCTGTTATCTTATGATCTGATTAAGAAACAAGGGTATTTCAACCCTGATATGATAGAACATCTAAAAAAGAAATATGGTCAGAAAGGCTATACCATAAATGCTCCGTATGAAAATGACCTCCTTATTGTGGTGATTACATTTGGTATTATGCTCGATCTATTTTTTAAGAAGCACTGACCGTACAATAGACTTGCAAAACGACTCACGAACGGTACCCATTAAAGTAACAAAACCTAATTTTAAAATTTAACTGTATGACTTTTCAGCAAGAACTGATCAAGCGTTTGGAACTGAACAAAAAAGCTATCGCTCTGGAACAAGGAGACAGGGTATTTACATATGAAATGGTACATAAAAAGGCTATTAAGATTGCCAGATTTCTTTTACAAGCCGACCTGCCGCAAAATAGCTTTATAGGAATAGCAACAGAAGACAGGGTCTCCATGATCTGTACGATGATAGGAGTGGCACTGGCTCGTCATGTATTTGTACCTATTGATACCAAAATGCCTGCCAGCAGATTTAATAGTATAATTGGGGATAATGATCTGGCTTACCTCCTGTTTACTTCACATGGAGGATTTAATACCACAGCACTTTCTGAAAGTCGGGCTGATATTCAAGATGTCATAGCGGCAGATCAGGCGGAGGTTGATGTATTTCCGACTTATGAAGAAAATGACAGCTTGTATATGTATTTTACTTCAGGGTCAACAGGTAAGCCCAAAAGCATTGTTGGACGGAATGATAGCCTTTTACAGTTTATTCTTTGGGAGATCGGTGAATTTGCAATTGATGAAAATGACCGTTTCAGTCAATTGATCAGTCCGTACTTTGATGCATTTCTTCGTGATATATTTGTGCCATTATTTGCAGGAGGAACCGTTTGTATCCCTGAAAGTCAAGTGCCTGATCCCTTAAACCTTTTGGCCTGGTTGGACTCAAAGAAAGTAACAGCAATACATTGTGTACCCAGTGTGTTTAGAATATTTAACAGCAATGAGTTAAGAGAAGATCAGTTAAGTTCACTCAGGTACATCTTTCTTTCAGGGGAAAGGGTTATGCCATCAGAACTGAAAAGCTGGTATGAGAAAAAGGGTGAAGGTACAGAATTGGTTAATTTTTACGGAGCCACTGAGACTACGATGATTCGTACCTTTTACCGGATCAAACCTGAAGATACCGGAAAAGTGAGAATCCCCGTTGGTAAGGCCATCAGCGGCTCACAGGTTTTGGTACTTGACGAATCAATGAAACCATGCCCTGCTCTCACTCCTGGTGATGTTTATATCGTTTCTGAATATTTCACCAAAGGATATTATCAAAATGAAGAACTAAATGCAAGGAACTTCATTACACTTGAAAGTGAAGAGGGCAAGCCATTGCCAGCTTATAAAACCGGAGATCGAGGTGAAATAAGTGCAGATGGAAATTTGGATCTATTGGGGAGGGATGATCGCCAGGTCAAAATGAGGGGCATACGTATAGAGCTTGAGGAATTAGAAAATGTAGCATTAGGATCTGCACGTGTGAGAAGTGCAATAGCTATAGTAGTGAAGCAAGATCTGCCCGAAGCTGAGATTAGAATGTATGTAGAGCTTATTGAGTCAGAAGATCAGGGGAAGGAGATAGAGGATCTATGGCAGGTATTGAAAGCACAGTTGCCGGAGTATATGCATCCGGGATTATTGATCCCTTTGAAATCAATACCATTGCTTTCCAATGGTAAGGTTGATATAAAAGCCCTGGAAAAAATACAACCACTGAAGACCGAATCAGCAGAACCTTCTAATGAAACCGAAGCTAAGCTCTTAGCTATTTGGAAAACTGTACTTGATGAAGATAATATCTCAGTAACTGATAATTTTTTAAGAATAGGGGGAAACTCCATCAGCCTGATGAAGCTGATTGGAAGAATCTATAGAGAGTTTGGGGTAAGGCTTACTTTAGGAAATGCTTTAAAAAATCTTACTATAAGACAGCAGGCAGGTAAGGTACAGGAGCTCAATCAGGATAGTGTATTTGTTATTTCTAAGGTACAGTCTGGAGCTCGGTTTCCATTGAGTAAGAATCAGGAGCGTATGTTTTTTGAGGCCGAGTCGAATACGGGTATTTCATATAATCTTCCCATTGCCTGGACAATTAGTGAGGGTGTACAAATAGATAAAGTGGAAGAGGTATTTAATCAGATCATAGAGCGACATGAAGCCTTCAGAACAAGTTTTGTATTTGAGGATCAAAAGTTTTGGCAGCTAATTCACGCACCCTGGGAGATCGAAATTGAGACTATTGAAGTTAAAGGAGGTGAGCCAGAGGTTCAGCAAGCGGCTAAAAACTTTGTTAAACCTTTTCAGTTGGAAAACGGAAAATTATTACGAGTTGGGCTTATTCAGTCAGATACTTCTCGCGTCATTATTGCTGATACTCATCATATCGTTTGCGACGGGATGTCGCAGATCAATTTGATACGTGATTTTCTGACTCTTTACAATAACCATGCTCTGCAACCGCTTAATATTCAATTTAAGGATTATGCGGTCTGGGAAAATAAATTCAGAGAGAGTGAAGAATATGCAAAAAGCGGTCTTTTCTGGAAGCAAATATTGAATAAGAAGATACCCAAATCGGGCTTTCAGCCATTTTATGAAAGCGAAGGGGAGAGTGTAGGGAATCACCTTGAATTTTTTGTTTCAAAAGATACTATAGCACGGCTTTCAAAGGCGTATGAGAACGACAATGTAACAGCTTTTTCAATTATTTATAGCCTTTATTATTTAATGCTTTCCAGCGTTACAAGTCAAAAAGACATTACCATTGGTATCAATACGCTGGGACGTGTCCAACAAGAAGTTCTGGGTATCATTGGCATGTTTGCCAAAACATTACCCGTGCGTTTCGAAATTAAAGAGGGCATGACCTTCTCTCAAATGGTTCTTGAAGTGCATAAATTATTGACAGAGGTAAATGAAAAACAACTCTTTGACCTTTCAGACATTAAGGATGACCTTATTCGATCTCAGATGCTTGATAAGGGGCAACAATTGTTTGAAACTATGTTGGTATTTCAGAATCTGGATTTTTCAGGGTTAAAAGTTGCAGATAATAGTTTTACTCCTTTTCAGCTCAATACGGAAGTTTCCAAACATCCGCTCAGCCTGTTTGTATATGAGCAGCCAGAGAATTACTTGTTTCGTTTTGAATATTCTACTTCATACTTCAAAGAAGAAGAAATACAGTCTTTACAGTCGTTAGTAGGGCAAATGTTAGAAGTTCTGGAGAAAGAGATAACACCATCTTTGGATATACTTTTAGATCATTCATCCCCAATGACCAAGGAAGCAAAGGCATTAGGAGATGAGATAACCTTTAATTTATAGCAGATTTTTCTTTCGGCCCCTGATGTATCAGAACATCAGGACCTCATACAACACCTGGAATCCCGGATAGTGCAAACACCATAACATGGATGAGAAAGAATTAATATGTATTGTTATTAAACCTGAGGCAAGTACCATCAGGTCTACTCAATACCTGGCAAATTTTTTAAAAGACCACCGTTTTGAAGTGGAATATGCCGGGATCTTTGATGAAGATACTTGTAGGTATTTTGAGAAGAATGACCTGAGGTATAAGGCGTTTTCTTTTCCTGAACCCACGCTTGATTTAAATCAACCTAAAAATTTACACTTATATCAGGTGGAGGCAGAACAGGCATTAATGGCAGAATGCTACAATTATTATCAGGAATGTCCTCCTAAATTGGTTTTGTATGAGGTGCTAAATACATCCTGGACATTGCCTTTTGTGAAATTGGGAGTTCCCTTATTGGGAATCAGTGTTACACTCTCTACCGAATTCAACACGCGATTGCCCTCGGTACACTCCACCTATGCGCCTTCAAAGAAGTTAAACCTGATTGATCGTATGAAAATTATTGCCGGTTGGGTAAGTATCTACCGGTGGTGGTTGAGAGATCGCTTAAAATATAATGCAATGCTCTATAGACATTTCGGGCTGAGACGTATCCCGAAAAACAACTTTAAGCGTGTTTTTAAAAAATATGGATATCGCATAGTGTGGGGTGATTATCCTACCAATGATTTTAGGATCGATACACCCATTCTTTATTGTTGTCCGGCAGAATTTGATTTGCCATACCGCAAAAACAGGAAAAGGATTTTTTATGGAGGGAGCTTTGTACTACAGAATGAAAAACACAGCGAGCAGTTCGATTGGTCAGTTTTTGATGATCAGAGCAAAATAATTTACGCCACACTAGGTACCATGCCTCAGTTCTTGAATCCTGAGGTTAGGGTAAACTTTTATAAATCTATTCTCGGAGCTATGGAAGAAATGGATGGTTGTGAGTTGATTCTTCAGGTTGGGAAAAAGGAGGATATGGATGGATTGAGGGTTCCTGACAATGTTCATATTTATGATTGGGTGCCCCATATAGAAATTTTTAACAAAATATCCCTGATGGTATGTCATGGCGGTTTAGGAACACTTAGAGAAGCCATCTATCATGGAGTTCCCTCGGTGGTTTTTCCATCTTTTGGTGATCAACCAGGAAATTCAACAAGGGTAATATATAATAATCTGGGAGTCCGGGGTAACCTGTTAGATATCAATAAAACGGAAATGTTGAGGCTCATGAATCAGGTTTTTCAGGATGATAACATTCAGCGTGGGGTTCAGAAATTTCAGAAGATATTTAGAGATCAAATGGATTTCGTGCTGGGAATAGACTTTTTCAATCAGTTAATGCAAAAAAAAATCGATAACACTACCTATGGAAACGTTACAACAAATTGAACCGATCAGTATTTCGAAAAGCATTCTAAGAGAGGTTCACACACTACGAGGAGCAAATAAATACTCGGGGTTGTTAATCGTGCTTTTTAACTACCTACTAATTGCATTTTCAGTGATGATTTGTGTGCAATTTTCGTATTGGTTTTACCCAATTAGTTTGATCATCATCGGGTCAGTTCAGCGAGTTTTTGCTAACCTGTTACACGAGGCCAGCCATGGGTTATTGTCTTCTAATAAAAGGCTAAACCAGATTTTAGGAACCTACTTTACTTCATTTTTGATCTGTCATCTTTTGATCCCCTATAAGCAGACCCACCTTAGGGGACACCATCCTTATTGTGGAGATGAAGAGAAGGACCCGGATTATAACTTTCAGATAGCTTGTGGTCTGTACGATACTAAAGAAGGGTATAGAATGTTTTTTATCAAAAATATCGTGCTTTCAATTATCGGTTATAGAACCATCGAATACATCCGGTATATCTACCGAGACAGGATCTTTTTTGACACGTCTCAGTTGTCAGAGGAAAGAACTCGTAAATTCAGAAGAGAAAGGCTACAGTTTTTTATTACCTGGGCAGTTGTTTTTGCTACAGTAATACTTTCAGGAGTTTTATTGGAATTCTTTCTATTCTGGATCATACCACTCTTCACATCTTATGTTACAATTGGATGGTTAGCAGAAATGGCTGAGCATTATCCTTTACCAGAATCTGAAAAGTCAGAGTTACTACTTACCAGAAACAGGCATGGGAACATGATTGAAAACTTTATTTTCGGAAGACATGGAGACCGTTATCACTTGGTGCATCACCTATGTCCTTCTATTCCTTGTTACAAACTCAGAGAAGCACATGAGGTTCTACGAAAAGATACTAATTATCGAGAGTGGGATAATATATGGGGAGGGATTTTCAGTAAAGGCAAACCTGGTACGGAAACGCTTCTGAGTTATACTAAAAAATACCGCAAGTGGGAAGGAGGTGAGCCAGGTATGTCGTTTGGGTTACATATGTTGGGTGAATACCGGGGTCTTGTAAATAAAGGCGGACTGAGATAAGAAAAGGGGGTATTTATGTCAAAAGATAATAAGATAAATATGGTTGACCGTGGTTATTTTACAGGTCAGCTGGATCGTTGGGAATGCACGGATTATTTTGGTGATTATGAGGAGCGTCATCATGAAGGTTACGAATCAGGAAGTATAGAGATTGAAGTTTCAGAAGCTTTACTATCGTGTCTGAATAATGTATCAGACTCATTGCGTTCACAGCATATGGTATTGCTATGCGGATTACAGGTTTTAGCGAGCCGGTTATGCGGCAGTAGTCAGGCGCTGGTATTTACGGGTGCATATAACGATATAGACACATCAGTAGCGGCAGGTTACGTTATTCCCGTGATCAGTGAAGTTAGCACCAGCACCACTTTCCGGGACATTTTGTTCCAGGTAAAGACGAGAGTACTGGAGAGTCTCAGTCACCCCCATTGTAATGTTACCCTATTGCTTCGAGATCGTATAACAGGCATTTCATCAGGCAGCCTGTTGGGGTTAACCAGTGCAGGTATTCATCAGCCAAGTGACCTGTCAGGCTTATTATGTGATCTTCATTACCATTTTGAAGGATCGCAGGTACAGATTAGTTATAACAAGCTAAAATACAGAGAAGATAGCATTTTGAAGCTGTATGGTTTTTACGAGCGGTTGCTGTTGAACCTTTTAGCATTTCCTGACCAGCATTACAGTAAAGTGGAGCTGACCAGTGAGCTTGAGCGTGAACATCTGTTGAGTCAGTTTGATCACCGTTCGGTAAGCTATCCTGAATCGTCGACAATCGTTAGCCTTTTTGCCAGTCAGGTATCGTTGTATCCAGAACAAACGGCGATAGTTTACGGGGAAGTTCATATGAGCTATTCATCGCTTGACCAGGCATCAAACCGTGTAGCCCATATGCTGATGGCTCATGGCGGGCGTCCTGGCGACCTGATCGGATTGTTGACAGGTCGTAGTCATGAGACGATCATTGGAATACTGGGTATTTTGAAGATGGGAGGTGTTTACGTTCCCGTAGATGTAAACTATCCGGCTAAACGTATTCAATACATACTTGAAGACAGCGGCGTTGATCTGGTACTGTCCACGGAGCCAGTCGATGGCTTGGCTTATAAACATCAGATCATCCCGATAAGCAGATCGACAGACTATAGTGATTTACCAGTCGGGGTATGTCCGAAACCTGAAGACCTGTGCTATATCATCTATACCTCGGGTACAACCGGTAACCCCAAGGGTGTCATGATCCCTCACCGGAATGTGGTTCGCCTGCTCTACAATGACTCACTTGATTTTGAGTTCAGGAGCAGTGATATATGGGTAATGTTCCACAGCCCCTGTTTTGACATGAGCGTATGGGAGATCTTCGGAGCGTTGCTTTATGGAGGCGAGCTGATCGTTCTTTCTCGGGAGACCTCGATGGATACGCTTGCATTCATAGAGCTATTGAAAGAATCAGGCGTAACATGCCTATGTCAGACCCCTAGTGCCTTCTATAACCTGATTCGTCATAAAGATCACCATCCCGAAGCTGATTTTAAATTACGCTATATCACTTTAGGGGGCGAAGCCTTTAACCCCTCCCTGATGCGATCCTGGTATGAAAGCTACCCTGAGACAAAGGTTATCAATATGTACGGGATCACCGAGACGACGGTCCACAATACGTTTAAACATATAACAAGAGAAGATATAGAAAGGGGATCTAGTAACATCGGACGACCATTACCAACCCTTTCGATCTATATACTTGATGAACACAATTGTCTTGTTCCGAACGGAATGATCGGGGAACTTCATGTAGGAGGGATCGGCTTAGCCGATGGTTACTATGGCAAGGCTGAGTTAACGTGCAGTCGTTTTATAGAACACCCATATATAGAGGGGGAGCGCATTTACAAGTCGGGAGACCTTGTGCGCGTCATGGAAAACGGGGAGTTGGAATACCTGAGCCGGAAAGACAACCAGGTACAGCTTCGAGGCTACCGTATAGAGTTGGGATCTTTGGAGAACCACCTTCAGAACTACGAGGATATCAGACAGGCGGTGGTATTGGTACAGGAGCAGCAAGAGCATAAGATGCTGGCAGCCTTTTATGTGAGTGCTACTCCCTATAAAGAGTCGACCCTTCGAGCGTATCTATCCAGCCAGGTGCCGGATTATATGATACCCTCGGTATTTATCCATGTCCCGGTACTCCCTCTAACCCCTAATGGTAAGACTGATAAGCGGGCACTTCTGGCGTTATGTTCTGCTCCCAACCGCACATCCAGAGCGAGTAACCCAGAGAACGAAGAGGAGTTATACCTTCAAAATTTATGGAGTCAGGTACTATCCCAACCTGCGGATAGCCTGGGTACCCATACCAGCTTTTTCAGTGTAGGGGGCAACTCGCTGACCGTTGTTATGCTGAAGCACAGCATCTTAAAAGACTACCATGTCAATGTGAGTATATCCGCCTTATTTGAAAGAGACACCATATCCTCCCAGGCAACCCTGTTAAAGGAATCTGACCGGACCACACATAGCCAGATCCAACGAACAGCGCCCTGCTTGTCCTACCCATTATCTCCAGCCCAGCGTCGGTTGTATTTTGTACAACACCTGGAAGAAGATAATACGGCTTATAACATGCCCTTTGCCGTTAGGTTGCCCGTGATTCTGGAAGAAGATCGTTTGCGGAAAGCCTGCGAGGATTTGGTTGAGCGTCATGAGATCCTGCGTACTACATTTGACCTGGAGCAGGGGGATCCAGTTCAGAAAGTGCATGAAGAAGGGGCTGTATCCGTAAGGTTTTATCAACCAGATGAAGGAACAGATGAAGCACACCTTCTACAAGAGTTCAGGGAATCATTTTCTTTGAATAGCCTTCCATTGTTTCGGATAGGCGTAGTACCCGGCGATACAAGTAGCCTTTTGCTGTTTGATATCCACCATATCATCAGTGATGGCGTCACCCAGCGTCTTCTGGTCAAAGAGCTTTTGTCACTTTACCAGGGTGTTACCCTTGATCCGGTTCCATTGCAGTACCGTGATTATGTGATTTGGTACCACAGTTCAGAGAGGCAGGCAGAGCTTGTTAAACAAAGACAATTCTGGGAGAGAGAGTATGTGTCCCTTCCTTCCCCCCTGGAACTTCCCGGAGACTTTCCTCGTCCCCATTTCAGGAGTTTTGCAGGAGATACGCTTTCCCTGGAATTAGCGGATACAACTACCCAGGGGTTAAGAAATTATGCAGAGGAACACAGCAGTTCGGTTTACACCGTCATCTATGCCGCCTATTACCTTTTAGTCGGGAAACTGTCCGGCAGCGATGACCTGGTGATAGGTACCGTCACCAATGGCCGTAACCACCCCGACCTGTCAGACCTTTTCGGGATGCTGGCGAGTACCCTTCCGATCCGGATGCTATTAGACCGCAACCTGAGTTTTGAAGCGTTCCATGCTCAGGTAAAAGAGCGTGTATTGCAATGCATGGACCACCAGGACTTTCCCTACGAAGATTTACTGGAAAGCCTTGACGTAGCCCGTGATACCAGCCGGAACCCGCTGTTTGATATCTGTCTGGTTTATGAGCACCTGGAATCTGATCCTGAAGCCAGAGAGGAATACAAAGCAGTTCCGGTTCAACTGGACCACAAGCTGTCAAAATTTGACCTGACCCTGATTGTAAAAGAAACGCCAGAAGGTCTGTTGCTGGAGATGGAATACAGCACGGCACTATTTAAACCAGCGACCATACAGGTTTTTATGGAAGCCTACCAATACATATTGAATAGCGTCCTTTCCGATCCGGGGCAGTCCCTCCGTTCGGTTAGCCTTCAGGCAGAAGGTCCTGAGGTATATTTAAATTACCCCCTGACAGAGCCATGTTTTGCTCCTGATCAGACAGTAATAGATGCCTTTGAGATGCAGGTGTTAGCGCATGCGGATAAGTTAGCCGTTAGCTACGGAGAAGATAGATTGAGCTACAGCGCACTTAATGCGCGAAGCAACCGTTTGGCACGGCACCTTCAGATGTCAGGTGCCGGTCCGGGACAGTGCATCGGGCTATATTATAACCGATCGGTGGAGATGATCGTGGCGATTCTTGCGGTATTGAAAACCGGTTCGACCTATGTGCCGATCGATGACGAAGCCTCATCAGAACGGATCATGGAGATACTTTCAGACAGTCAGGCCCTGGTGTTACTGACCCATTCGGAGAAGGCATTGACTGGGTTAAACATTGAAGTAATAAGTTCGGACACCATTGATCTTGCAAGCTATAGTTCAGAGAACCCGGGTGTATCGATACCCTCCGAAACCCTGGCCTATATCATCTATACTTCCGGTACGACAGGGAAGTCCAAAGGAGTGATGATCAGCCATGAGAACCTGAAGAACCTGGTACTAAACCGGGATACCCCATTTGCCTTTAGCTCATCAGATACCTGGACAATGTTCCATCGTTATTGTTTTGATTTTAGTGTTTGGGAGATCTTCAGTCCCCTAACTACGGGAGGCCGTTTACTGGTGGTTTCACGAGAAGAACTTCTTGACCCGGCCCTGTTTTTGAGTCGAATAGTTAGCGATCAGGTAACGGTTTTGAACCAGACGCCGACCGCCTTTTATAACCTTATGCGTGTAGCTTTACAGGCACCTTCAGCAATAAAGCTCCGTTACATTATTTTTGGTGGCGAAAAGCTTCAGCCGGGAATGCTTTCAGACTGGAACGACACCTACCCAGGCGTGAAACTGGTGAACATGTATGGAATAACCGAGACGACGGTACATGTAACCTACAAAGAGATCACCCGCCCGATTATATCCAGGAATGAGAGCAATGTAGGAATTCCATTAGCAGGATACTTTGCGTGCGTGGTCAATAGCGACGGAAACATAGTTCCCCATGGCTTGCCAGGCGAACTGTATGTAGGCGGTTATGGCGTATCCCAGGGATATATTGGAAATGCTGATCTGACCGGCGAGAAATTTATCAGTCGTCCTGAGGTCTCCCCCTGGAAACTATACAGGAGCGGCGACCTTGTCCGTGTTGACGCTCATGGCGAGTTGATCTACTATCGTCGTATGGACCACCAGGTACAGCTAAAAGGTTTCCGGGTAGAGCTACAGGCCATAGAGAACATCCTGTCCACTTACAAGTTTATTGAAGAAGTAAAGGTAGTGTTCCGGGAGCGGTCACAGGATCAATACCTGGTAGCCTACTATATAGGGCCGGAAGAGATAGATGTAGTACAATTTCGCAGGCTTCTGGCTAATAAGCTACCCCTGTATATGATACCGTCATACTTTGTTCGCATAGATCACTTAAAAGTAACAGCTAATGGTAAGCTGGATGAGCAGTACCTGCCAGATCCTGTTCATCAGGTACATAGAGGTACACGATTAGCCCAGAGCTATTTAGAAAAGAAAGCCACATCTATTTGGAGTGCTACACTAGGTCTTGAAACAGTTGGTCTTGAAGACAACTACTTCAGTATTGGCGGGGATTCGATCACAGCGATTCGTCTGATCAGCCGAATGAATGACACGCTTCATACCAGGCTAAAAGTATCAGATCTATATAAATATCAGACGCTGGAAGAGCTGCTTGCCTATGCCCGTTCAGAAGATAGCCGAGGTCATGAGCGTTATTACCAGGAGGTACAGACCGAGCTGGCAGAGTTTTCAGCATCCTATCGCTCGAAGCATGCTGACCCGTCCATAGAGTCAGTTTATCCGATGTCCAATATAGAGCGAGGGATGAGCTTTATCCAGCTTCGGAACGAAGAAGCCCTGATCTATTTTGAACAACTGGTATGGGAGGTTACCTATGAGGACTTTGATATCCATGTTCTGGAACAAGCCTTAACCCTATTAACAGAAAAACAGACTGCCCTGCGTACCGCTCTTGATGTCGGGGAGAATGCCCATGTGATCTATAAACCCTTTTCAATAGAGGTTCCCTATGCGGATTTGAGAGGAAAACCAAAGCAGGAGCAGGAAGGGCATATCCGATCCTATATGGAGCACTCCCAAGAGCACCCCTTCGCCCTTGATAAGGCCCCCTTATGGCGGTTGAGTGCTTTTCGTCTTCAGGAAGACTTTCATGTACTGATCTTTGAGATCCACCATGCCATTTCCGATGGCTGGAGTATAGCCACCTTTATGACGGAGCTGAACAGGACCTATCGAGCCCTTCAGGAAGATAATGCATATCGTCCATCTCCATTAAGTACCGGCTACCGGGAGTTCATCATAGAAGAGATGGTTTATGACCGGATGGAAGAGAGCCTTGATTTTTGGAAAACGGAGCTATCGGGCTTTACCAAGTTCAGTTTGAATACCCCAGTGGAGGATAGTTCGTTCCGTTCGATAAAGGTTCCTTTTGACCAGGATCTTTTCGGGTCTTTGGAAGACCTGGCGTCCAGCCGAGGCACGACCGTCAAGAACCTGTTCTTTGCGGCGTATATGAGCAGCCTGAATATGATGAGCTACAGTTCAGACATCGTAGCCGGTTTGGTGACCTTCAACCGGTTGATCGGGGAGGAAGGTGTGGATGTATTCGGGAACTTTCTAAATACGATCCCGGTGCGTCTGGATCTGACAGAAGAGCTGACCGGCGAATTACTGTTGACAAAAGTAGAGGATAAGCTTCAAGAGATCAAAGCATATGACCGCACCTCCCTGTTCCGTATAGCGCGTGCGATGGGGGTAACCAATTTCACGGAAAACCCGATCACCGACCTGCTGTTCAACTTTACGAGCTTTCATGTGATCTATGAACTATCGATGGACCACTCGCGGTCGGTTACCGAAGAGGAGCGTGTAGCCATTGATAACTTCATCCGGGGTCATGGTTTGTTTGAAGTAAGTGTTAACGGCGTACGAAGCAACTGTTTTATCCAGTATGATTATGTGACCACCTTTATCTCTGATACAGATTTCAGGAGATTTACCCAAATCTATGAGAATACGCTTCGCCTGTTGGCTTACTCCCCTGACCGGAAGATCAACCTATCAACCGTATTGCCGGAAGACAATGTTTCTCTTCAGGGACTTCAGGGTGCTCATAGAGATATTCCCGAAGACTTTTCCATCCTTCCCCTGTTTGCCAGTCATGTATCATCAACCCCCGATGGCGTGGCGTTGATTTATGAGGGCGAAGAGATAAGCTACCGGGATTTGGATGCACGCTCAGACCAAATCGCATCGTCATTGCAGTCCTCCGGCGTTGTAGGTGGCGATGTAGTAGGAGTTTTACAAGAGCGCAGCCCAGACTTAATAGCCAGTATATTGGGTATTTTCAAAGCCGGGGGCGTATACCTTCCGGTGGATCCTGATTACCCCGCTTCACGGATCAGAGAGATCCTCGAAGACAGCGGAGCGGTATGTTTGCTTAGCGGCGCATTCCAGTCAGAAGCTATGGGGCTGCCTTCATCATGTTTTGTTATCAGAACAGCTACCCTGGCAAAAGATACATCGGCAGTGCTATGGACACCCGCCGACCGATCATCTACGGCCTATATCATCTACACCTCAGGATCAACAGGGCAACCGAAAGGTGTAGAGAACACCCACGGAGGACTGATCAACCGACTGCTATGGATGCAGGAAGAGCTTGGCCTTACCGCAGGCACTCGTTTTTTACATAAGACACCGGTCGTTTTTGATGTTTCTGTCTGGGAACTTATTTTACCGCTGATAACAGGGGGGACACTGGTGATTGCACGCCCTGAAGGTCATAAAGACCAGAGCTACCTCAGCACCACGATAGCAGAAGCAGGTGTTGAAGTCATACACTTTGTGCCCTCGATGCTGTCAGTATTTCTGGATACTATGCAGTTAGAAGGAGCAATGCTTCCCGGAGTGAGAGAGGTGATCTGTAGTGGCGAAGCGCTGAAAGGAGTGACCGTAGAATCCTTTTCGTCTGTTTTTACGCATGCACGACTCCATAACTATTATGGGCCAACCGAGGCAGCCATAGATGTGACCTCCATTTGCCTGGATGGCTACTCCGGGGGCGTGGTTTCTATTGGTCGTCCGGTGTTAAACACGCAGATCCACATCATGGATGACCAGAGCCGGTTATTGTCCCGTGGCAGCGTAGGAGAGCTATGCATAGGAGGAGTTCAGGTAGCGGCGGGTTATGTTAACCGTCCGGAGTTGACCTCGTCAAAATTCATTATTGGAGAAGGCGAGTTGGGGCGTTTGTATCGAACCGGTGATCTGGCCCGCTGGCGATCAGACGGAACCCTGGAGTACCTGGGTCGCATCGATACCCAGGTAAAACTTCGTGGTTATCGCATAGAGTTGGGAGAGATCAGCAATGTGCTGGAGCGTTGTGCGGGGGTTCGTCAGGCGGCTGTGGCCCTTCGTCATCGGGGAGAAGATGCTCACCTTGTGGGCTATTACGTATCCGATGTCCTCGTTAACAAAGAAGAGTTAAAGACCCATTTGTCAGCATATTTACCGGATTATATGGTTCCTGAGTATTATGTTGAGCTGGAGGCGTTGCCACTGACCCACAATGGTAAACTGGATTACAGCTCTCTGCCTGACTATCAGGTGGAGGTGGAGGAATATCAGGCACCTTCCAATGAGGTGGAGCGCCGTCTGGTAAGTATATGGTCCGAGATCCTCGAGCTTCCGCAGGATAGTATAAGTACCAATGCCGACTTTTTCCGTCTTGGAGGTAACTCTCTAAGTGCAATTACATTGGTGAACAGGATCAGTAAAGCCTTTGACGTAACTATACGGTTGAGCGAGTTGTTCAATAATACTACTATAGGAGCCCTAAACAACTTAATTGCAGAGGCAAATGAGCATATTGCCTTTGTGCATATACCAAAGGCAGAAATGATATCCGCTTACCCTTTGTCTTCTGCTCAAAAACGCATGTACCTCCTATATCAATTTGATAAGGGGAGCATAACTTATAATATGCCAGAACTGTTCATGCTTGGCGATAATTATGAGATCCATCGCATCAAAGAAGCCTTTGGCCAACTTATAGCACGGCATGAGATATTGCACAGTGTGTTTGAACTGCAGGGAGGCGAAGCGGTGCAGCGGGTACTTGAAGAATACGAATTTGAAATTGAGTATGACGAAGGTGGTCCCGAAGAAGAGTTGCAAACCTACAAATCCTTCTTACGGCCTTTTGATCTTGATAAGGAACTGCCCATAAGGGTTAATTTATTTAAAAACCTGTATGGAGAGTGTATACTCATGGTAGATATGCATCATATTGTGAGTGATGGAGTTTCCATGGATATATTACTTAGAGAGTTCTGGTCATTGTATAGAGGAGAAACCCTTGAGGCACTTCCATTACAATATAAGGATTATGCAATGTGGCAACAAAGCACGGCTTACCAGGAACAGGTAGCCATTCATAAGTCATATTGGTTAGATGTTTTTGCCGAATCAATTCCGGAACTGAATCTGCCCACAGATTATAAGCGACCACTTGAAAGAAGTGATAATTCCTGTAGCGCAACGTTATTACTAACCGGTGAGGAAAGTGAACAAATAAGAGGTCTGGCATCCGACCTTGGGGTGACCTTATATACATTGCTTCTTGGTGCATACTATGTACTCCTGCACAAGCTTTGTAACACCACGGATATTGTTGTGGGTACACCAACCGCTGGTCGTTCTCATGCTGATCTGGAAAATATGGTTGGTATGTTTGTCAATACACTTGCGATCCGTCAGCAGATTTCGGATAAAAAAGCTTTTGGTGAGTTTATCAAAAAGCTTCAAAAGGATACCCTTCAGGCTTTTGAGCATCAACTTTTTCAGTATCAGGACTTGGTTGATACATTAGAGATTCCTCGAGCGATTGATCGAAATCCGTTGTTTGATGTGTTCTTTACAATTCAGGAAGAAAAGGAAATGATCGACTTTAATATGAGAGCCATTGACCTCAGTGAACATGGGGAAGTTTCAGCAAAGGCAAAATTTGACCTGAGCCTGGAAGTGTTGGACTCACATAAAGGTTTGGGTTTTACGTTTACGGCACGAAACGATTTATTTCAGAAGTCAACACTGGAGAATTTCACAGCATATCTAAAACGCATCCTAAACAGCGTATCAGAGGATACCACCCAAAGAATAGCAGATATAAGCCTATTGTCTGATATTGAATGTAAAGAATTGCTTGAAGACTTTAATGATTCTGCGGTTGACTTTGGACTGCCCAATACAGTACTGGACAGGTTCAGAACTCAGGCACTTAAAAGCCCTGAAGCAATTGCGCTTATATATAAGGATAAGGAAATCAGCTATGGTGTGTTGGATAATCTATCAGATCAATGGGCTGGAAATCTGGTGGAGAAAGGGGTGAAACCCGGAGCGATTGTTGGTTTGCTTATGGAGCGTTCAACAGAAATGATTACAGCGATTTTGGCGGTGATGAAGGCAGGAGCGGCTTACGTACCCCTTAACCCCGACCAACCCATCAGGCGTAATTTATACATGATGGAAGAGTGCGGATGTAGTTACGTAATAAGTAATTTACCCGATATAGACGATGCGCTTAGGGCTTCTCGCATCTTCTTGACACCAGAAATACTTTCCTCTGAAAACCATACTGCCGGAACATCGCCAGGGGTAAATATTCAAAGTCTCGCTTATATTATTTATACGTCAGGTTCAACGGGAGACCCTAAAGGAGTTATGATTGAACATGAATCCCTGAGCAATTTTATTGCTCATGAAGAGCGGTTTCTATCTGTTAACCGTGAAGACCGTGTTCTACAATTTTCCCCATACTATTTTGATGTATCGGTACAGCAGATTTGGGTATCTTTAACAACCGGAGCGGGTCTCGTACTTATCGATAAGGAGACGCTGAGTAATCCGGAGTATTTTGTATCATACTTGTCTTCAAAGTGTGTGACCATCATGAATGTGACACCATCTTTCTTAGAAAGTATGACTATCCCTCCTATGGAAAAGCTCAGGAGTATTGTAGTTTCAGGAGAGGCATGCAAGGCTTCATTGGCGAAGCAGTATATGGAGCAATATGACTTTTACAACGAATATGGGCCTACAGAAGCTACTGTAATAGCCATTTCCTGTAAAGTGACTTCGGAGATGATCACTGCTGACAGAGTACCTATTGGAAAACCCATAGCTAATATGAGGGCTTATATCCTGAATGATGCCGGACAGGTTGTACCTCGTGGCAGCGCAGGAACACTTTATTTATCGGGTAAGGGAGTGGCAAAAGGGTACCTTAACAAAGCGGATCTTACAAAAGAGCGTTTTGTAGATAATCCATATGCAGGCGGAGTATTATATGACACCGGTGACTTAGCACGTTGGCTCCCTGAAGGAAATATTGAGTTTCTGGGGCGTGTTGATGATCAGGTAAAACTGCGGGGATATCGAATTGAACCGGGAGAAATTGAGAATTGTCTTGAAGAGCTCCCTGAGGTAAATAAAGCTGTTGTATGTCTGCGAGGGCAACCGGGTCAGGAGTATTTATATGCCTACCTTTCTGGCAAAGAGACATTGAAGCCGGAGATTATCAAGCTACATTTATCGAGACTCTTGCCGGATTATATGATCCCTAATGGTTATATGTGGATTGATAACATTCCATTGAACCCTAATGGAAAAGTGGATCGCAAAGCTTTACCCAAAGCCGATTTTACTCATGAAGGAGAAAGATGTGGACCACAAACAGCAACCGAGGTACTTCTCATGGATCTTTGGTCTGAGGTGTTAAATATAGATGTGGAAAGGATCAGTACAGATAAAAGCTTATTCGAAATTGGAGGAAACTCACTCACGGTTATTGTACTGACAAATCGTATATTGAAGACTACAGGATTGGATATCAGTCCCAGACAGATTTTTATAAAACCTACGATACAAAGCATGGCTGATTATATAGATACAGTCAGGCAACTGGAGACTTCTGAGGATGACGGAGAGTATAGCACAAAAGTAATCATATGAAAATAGACGAATATATAAGCTCTTTGAGACATAAAAGCATTATTGTCTCTGTGCAAGATGGAAACTTAGCAGTTAAGGGTGCTGATGGTGCTGTTACTCCTGAAATAATTGAAGAACTCAGGTCGAAGAAACTTGAAATACTGGAGTTTTTCAATGCAGTGAAAAAAAACAGAGGTACTGAACTTATCCCCCAGGCAAATATTCAGGATCATTACCCATTATCCAGAGGGCAGGTAAGGCTGTGGATACTGGACCAACTGGGAGAGGGGGAAGGGGTGTATAATGTTCCCTTAGATTTTGTGATTGAAAATATGGACGTCTCTGCTTTTGAAAGGGCATTGGAACTGATTGTTGAAAGACATGAAATATTAAGGACAGTAATTCATGTAATTGATGGGCAGCCGCGGCAGGTAATAAAGGGTATCTCGGCTGTTGACATGAAGGTTAATTATTTCAGTGCTGCTTCCGAAGAGCTTTTTAATGACATTATTGTCAGAGAATGTCGTTATCCATTTGACTTGTCAGAGTCTTCAATGCGCGTGTCGGTTATAGATCGTGGTGATGACACCTCGGTATTATGTTTTGTGTTTCATCATATAATAATTGATGAATGGTCTTCAGGCGTACTTATTCGAGAGTTTAAAGAACTATACGAGGGAATTGTTACAGGAAAGGGAAACCACCTGTCCCCATTAAAAATTCAATATAAAGATTATGCAGTATGGCAGAATGATTTAATTGATTCAGGCTCACTGGATCCTTCAAAGAAATTTTGGACGGATAGGCTCTCGGGGGAACTCACCAGGCTTATACTACCTTTGGACTTTGACAGGCCTGATGAGAGGGGTTATCAGGGCAGTAGAGTTGAATATGAAATCTCACGTGAAATTACAGATCAACTTGTTAAGCTTGGGCATCAGTATAAAGCGTCATTATTCATTGTGCTCCTAAGTGCTTTGAAAGCATTGTTGCATCGGTATACCGGACAGGAAGATATCATTCTTGGGTATCCGGTTAGTGGCCGTGATCATTATAGCCTGGAGAATCAGGTAGGGTTTTATAGCAATACGGTTGTTTTTCGTACACCGATTAAAGGCGACCTTTCATTTCGAGAGATACTGGAGTTGGTCAACACCAATTCTTTAGAAACTTTTGAGCATCAATCGTATCCATTTGATTTATTGGTAAATGATATTGATGATGGCTCAAACAATAAACAGAACCCTCTTTTTGATGTACTTATATCTTATCATGACTCTGCCTCCGAAGGTGGGATAATTGAAGAAAGTGAGACAGATAACGATACCATTATTTACAGAGAGAATACAGGAAGTAAGTTTGATTTATCTTATGATTTCAACCGGATATCGCGAGGTAGCATAACAGGAGCGATTAATTTCAATAATAACCTTTTTAAAAAGGAGAAGATCCTGAGAATGGTAGGTCATTTCAAAAACTTCTTAACGGAAGTTCTTAATAAGCCGGATAACCCGATCAGTACATTGTTCTTTTTAGAAAATGAGGAGATCAATCAAATACTGAGACTATTTAACAATACAAATAAGGGTTTTGACTTTTCGTGTGGAATCAAACACTTATTTGAAGCACGGGCTCAGGAATCGCCGGGATCAATATCTGTCCTTACAGAGGCAGGGGAGATAACTTTTGGAGAAATGAATGATCGAGCGAATCGTTTGGCTCATTATCTTCATACATCTTTCGGAGTTTCCGATCAAGATCATGTAGGGGTTTTGATGGACAATACGGTAGATCGTCTACTGACACTGCTGGCCATTATTAAACTTGGTGCTGCTTACGTTCCTTTGGATATGGATTTTCCCGCTGAGCGCATTTCCTTTATTTTAAAAGATACCAACGCGAAACTGTTAATTACTGATGGTATTGATATCATTCAAAAAGCCTCTATCGAATACCAGGGCCCCGTTTTTGAAACGGATCAACTAGATATGAAAATTGAAGGGTGTACCAATAGCAATCCACAAGCCGAAGTAGGATTGGAGAGTATATTTGCTATTTTGTATACGTCAGGATCCACAGGGAAGCCCAAAGGAGTATTGATAAAAAATGAGGGACTCATTAATAGAATAAACTGGTTCTGGAATCATTATAAATGTTCTCAGGAGGATGTAATATATCAAAAAACACCTTTTGTTTTTGATGTATCCATTGGTGAAATATTTATGCCTTTGTGTTTCGGCGCAAAACTTGTACTCGCAGAAAAGGAGACCTCTTTACAAATTACTGAGAATATCATACGGTTCGAGGTAACCTATGTACACTTTTCTCCAACCCAATTAAATAATTACCTGGATGCTATTGAAGGAGAACCTTTGAAAAATAGTGACCTTAGAATGATTGCGTGTAGTGGAGAAGAACTTACTAAAAACATTGTTAACAAGTACTATAGTAGATATAGCATTCCATTATCTAACCTTTACGGCCCCACCGAGGCATCTATTGAAGTAACGTATTATGATACTACACAGGAAGATACCAGAAGTGAAGAGTCAAGAATTCCAATAGGGAAGCCTATAGATAACGTTCAGATTTATGTACTTGATAGATATCATCAGTTATCCCCTATTGGCTTTAATGGTGAGATAGGTATTGGAGGGATTTGTCTTGCAAAGGGATATTTTAATGACCCAGAGAAAACAAAGAGGCAATTCATAGAATGCTCGTTTGATCAGTTGGATAAAACAAGAGTTTACAAAACCGGAGATGTGGGTAAATGGAGTGACGAAGGACTGGTGTACTTTTTGGGGAGAGTCGACAATCAGATTTCAATAAATGGCTCTCGTATTGAGCCTGGAGAAATTGAGAGTGCTATTTCTGATCATCCTGCAATACATGAGGTGGCTGTTGTCACCAGGCAGGATGAGTTCATGAACTGGCATTTGATCGCCTACTATACATTGAAAAAAGAGAAAAATAACTTGGCAGAGGTTGAAATACCTGAGTTATCGAAGCCTGTGGCCCGTGTTCGGGAGTTAGAAAATTCGCATTCACCTCTATCTGGTACCTCAACTGTGCAAAATGTTTACGAATTGCTTCATGAGTCACTTTTAAAACACCACGATCGCACGGCCTTGGTGTATGAAGATGTGTCTATGACTTATAAGCAGTTGTATGAAGAAGTTGAAAAATTTGCCACCTATCTAATAAAGCAATACGGGGTTTCGTTGGGAGATCATGTGGTTTTGCTGGCCGGCAGATCAGAGAGAACAATTATATCAATACTGGCTCTTTTGAAGATTGGTGCAGTGTATGTCCCTGTTGATAGAGAATATCCATTGGCACGTATGGAACAGATCGTCCGGGATAGTGCTGCAACACTCATTATCGCTGAACGGGATATTGACTTCAATGTACTTTCAGCCCTGGCGCCCATAGCTTTTAGTGAGGAACCTCAGAATAATCCCAATATGTCTGGTGCAAAGGAATATAAATCAGAAGCCTCTCAAGGAGATCTATGCTATATTTGTTACACGTCAGGGTCAACAGGAAAGCCTAAAGGGGTAATGATAGAGCAGCAATCTGTGGTTGATTATATCGAGACCTTTAGCAGGTATTTCAATATTTCTGGTGCTGATACGGTGATCCAGCAGTCGTCCATTTCATTCGATACATTTGTTGAAGAGGTCTTTCCGACGTTGTATGCCGGAGCAAAACTGGTAATCCTTCCTGATGGAGGAAGAAATGTAGAGGCCATGATAGACGCAATAAACCTCCATAAAGTTTCTGTATTGAGCACAACCCCATTAGTGATCAATGAACTCAATGCACAATATGATCGCCTTGATTATATGCCAAGAGTTATAATAAGCGGAGGAGATACATTGCAAAAATCATATGTAGACCGACTCCTGGCTTATACATCGATATTCAATACTTATGGCCCTACGGAATTTACTATATGCGCCACTTTTGGTCGCATAGAACAGGGTGAAGATTGTAACATAATCGGGAAACCCGTAAGTGATTACAAGGTGTTTCTTTTGGATGATAACTTGAAAGAAGTAGGCTCTGGGGAGATAGGAGAAATACACATTGCAGGAGCAGGGATGGCAAGAGGGTATTTAAATAATGATATTGAAACGAAGAAGTATTTTATTCCTAACCCTTTTGGAGAAGGAAGGTTGTATAAAACCGGTGATCTTGCCAGATGGAATAAAAAAGGAGAATTAGTGTTTTTGGGGAGGAAAGATAATCAGGTGAAGTTGAAAGGGTATCGTGTTGAACCCATTGAGGTGGATATGGCTCTCCAGACTTGTGACGGGATTACTAATTGTATCACTTTGGCCAGAGAAGATTACCGTGGGGAGAAACATCTGGTATCCTATTATTCAGCATCCAAAAAAATTGGGACAGAAGAAATAAGAGAGTTTTTAAATGCACTCCTGTCGCACTATATGGTACCTGATTATTTTGTGGAAATTAGTGAATTTGTTACAACACATAACGGAAAAATTAATACTGAAGCTTTACCTGTACCTGAACTTTTGCTTCAAGACCCTGCTTTTAATGCTGAACTCAAAGACTTTCTAAGGAAAAAGTTACCTGCTTATATGATCCCGGCTCATCTGATCGTTTTGAATGAGCTTCCAATGACTGTGAGTGGAAAAACAGACAGGAAATTCCTGGAGAATAGAGAACTTAAAAAGTTACGGAGTAACACGGTTAGTAAGCCAGTTAATAAGCATGAAGAAACCCTGCTTGAAATTTGGAAGGATGTCTTAAAGCTATCCGAGATCAGTACGGATACAAATTTTTTTGAGTTGGGAGGGAATTCTATTAAGGCGACTCAAATCATGTCAATGATTTATAAGCGGTTTGAGAAGAAAATTGCCTTAAAGGATATCTATAACAACCCAACCATTATAGAACTGGCCAGGTGTCTGAAAACAAATGAAAGGACGGAAACATTAATGATAAAATTAGGTAATGTAGTTCCCGACCACCCCTCTGTATTCTTTATACCCCCCATTCTTGGATCAGCTACGGTGTTTAGAGAGCTTGCCTCAAGCATAAATGACCAGGTCAATGTACTGGGTTTTCAATATCGGGGATTTGACCATGACGAACCTTTTGACCTTAGTATAGATGCTATGGCCATATCTTTTACAAGGGAGATAACCATGGTAAATCAGGCTGGCCAGCCAGTGGTTCTTATAGGATATTCTATGGGAGGTACGGTTGGTTTTGAAATGGCACGCATACTTGAAGGCCAGGGATATCCTGTTACCCTGATCATAATCGACCGCAATGTTTATGAAGATGAAGGCACTTTAGACGACGAAGATATTTCAAAAATGCTGAATCAGGAGTTGGCTCATTGGCATAAAGATTTAAAGGATCAGGATTTTGACAGGGTGAAACGACTAGTACTTCATAACGCAAAAATACTGGCAACCTACCAAATTCAAGGTAAAATACAGGGCAGTATTATTACCATTGAGGCAAAACGTGATACACACCAGATACATATGGAGGAATGGGGTAATTTTACCACTGGTTCATTTGAGCATCATTATGTCCAGGGAGATCATTACACTATTATTGATAATTTAGAAATACTAGCCCCTGTAATAAGAAGGGCATTATTGCAGCCTGTTTCCTGATTGCCCTGAGACTGTCATACCTTATTGTAAATCTGATAGACAGGAAAGCGATATTAAAACTCTTTTTAAACTCTTAAAACCATTTAATGAAGCATTTTAAAAGTATATTCATTCTCATTTTTATGATGAGCAGTACCTGGTTATACGGCCAGGAACCACAGCCCTTTCCTGTGGAAGAGATCGATAAAAAGGTACAGCAATTTATGGAGAATGGAGATATTCCCGGACTTACACTCATTGCTCTGAAGGGAGACCAGGAATATATAAAGAGCTATGGGTATGCCAATATAGAAAAAGGTATTCCGGTTTTGCTAGATACCCGCTTTGAACTGGCATCCTGTAGTAAAGCTTTTACAGCACTGGCATTTTTGAAATTTGTAAAGGAGAGAGACTTGTCATTGGATACCCCGGTGAATACACTCATTCCATGGTTTGAGGTAATGTTTGAAGAGCAAGAAGTTACGATCACCTTAAGGCAATTGCTGCATCATACAAGCGGAATACCCTGGCATACCTTGTCCTTAATACCAGAATCAAGTAAAGACGATGCACTAGAACAGACCGTACGAAAATTGATAGGGCAGGAGCTAGAGTTCAAACCTGGCTCCATGTACCAATATGCAACTATAAATTATGATATACTGGCCCTGGTTATGCAAAAGGTTACTGGAGAATCTTTTGAAGAGTTGATGCAGGATTTGTTTATAGAACTTGGCCTTTCAAATACAAGAATCAGTGCGAGTGAAAATGATACATTGAAGGCTCAAGGATACAAAATAGGCTTTTTCGAGCCTATTGCATACAGCGAACCGTCCTTTAGAGGAAACAACGCAGCGGCGTATGTCATATCTGATGCAAACGATCTGAAAAAGTGGATGAAGATACAGTTGGGTATGATAAATACCTCATTAGATTCATTGGTGGAATTAACCCATAACCGAGACGAAACAGTCTCTCCTCACAACAATAAATCGTATGCTATGGGATGGGAGGTCTCACTGGAAGGTGATGGGGATATTTTGCATAGCGGACAAAATCCTGACTTTACAGCTTATGCAGTATTGAGGGAAAAAGCTGGTACAGCATTGTTTCTGGTGGCTAACGCGAATAGCAATTTTACTGCCCCACTAGGACAGCAGATTTTTGATCTCATAAATGGTGAAGAAATCCCCGAAATGTATGATCCGGGGGATCAGAATGATACCACATATGCCATGCTAGCTATAGCGTTACTGTTCTATGTGTTGGTCGTGTTAGGGTTTATGATTTCTGTTTTTGTAGATATATTTCAGAAAAAGAGAAAATTTGAAACCCTTACCATCAAAAGGATGCTAGGGTTCCTCTTATCTCTGGTAGTAATATTACCGTTTACCTATGGGATTTATATTTTTCCCGAAGCCATTTTAGAACTTGATTGGAATACAACATTTATCTGGTCTCCCATGAGTCTGCGCGTGTTGTTGTGGGTCATGGTTCTGGCAGTTGGCGTATCCTATCTGGCTTCGGTTTTCACATTACTATTCCCCCAAAAAAATGAATATAAGAGATTCGCACCTAAGATATTGTTGCTTAGCATCCTTTCCGGATTTGCCAATGTAGGGGTAATCATAGTTATTACATCTTCTATAGGATCAGACGTACCCGTGCGCTATCTTTTGTTTTACTATTTTCTCATATTATCAATATACCTGCTGGGAAGAAGGTATGTTCAGATCAAATTGGTGCGATTTACCAGGGGATTGGTGTATGAGCTGCGTGTACAATTATTATCAAAAATCCTTTCTACATCTTATCAGCGCTTTGAGAAGATTAATATTGGAAGAATTTATGCAGCATTGAATGATGATGTTTCCAGGGTGGGGGATTCAACCAACGTCATTGTATTGTTGTTTTCAAGTACCATAACAGTAATAGGTGTCTTTGTATATCTCATTTCAATTGCATTTTGGGCTGCTTTACTTACCATATTTTTTATGTGTCTCCTGTTACTGGTTTATAATATCTCTGTAAGAAAATCAAACGTTTTTCTGGATAGAGCCAGGCATGAGACTAATATTTTTATGAGTTATATCAATGACCTTGTTCATGGATATAAGGAAATAAGTCTGCACCGGAATAAAAAACTAGAGTTCAGAGATGATGTTTCTCAAAGTGCAGAGCGATATAAATCAAAAGTTTTGATAGCCGATATTAAGTTGCTAAACTCCTCTTACATTGGAGAATTTATGTTGGTGGCTCTCTTGGGGCTGGTAGCTTACGGAATCCCCGAATTCTTTTCAAATATTGAAAATTTTGTGATCATGAATTTTGTGATCGTTTTACTTTATCTCATTGGGCCTATAAACCGTATTGTAGAGTCCATACCCTCGGTTCTTCAGATAAAGATAGCATGGAATCGCATTCAGGAGTTTATAAAGGAAATCCCTTATGATACATTACTCGATCAGCGGGAGGAAGTAAAACATACACTTATTGAATCCTTCAGTGCAAAGGGAATCTCATTTTGCTATGAAAGTGATAACACAAAGGAAAGTTTTTCAGTGGGGCCGATAGATCTGGACGTTCAGGCTGGAGAGATTCTCTTCATCATAGGAGGTAATGGCAGTGGCAAAACAACATTAGCAAAAATGCTGACAGGTCTATACAAACCAATTGAAGGGGAGTTTAGTGTCAATGGCAACCTGGTGAGTAGCGCTGACCTTGGAGAATATTTTTCTACTGTTTTTAGTCCTGCCCATCTGTTCCAAAAAATGTATGATATAGACCTTAACGGGCGTGAAGAGCAGTTTGATCACTACCTTAAATTACTACAATTAGATGAGAAAATTACGGTAACTGATAACAACTACAGTACCATCAAGCTATCGAGTGGCCAGCGAAAAAGGCTTGCTCTGCTCCAGTGTTTTATGGAAGACAGACCGATTTATTTGTTTGACGAATGGGCAGCAGACCAGGACCCCGATTACAGAAAATTCTTCTATAAGACCTTACTACCAGAGATGAAGAAAGCAGGAAAGATCGTGATCGCAATTACTCATGATGATAACTATTTTGATGTTCCTGACATGGTACTTAAAATGGAAACAGGAAAATTAAAGACCTACCGGGTGAATAAAACTCCTGTGGATGCTATTTAAACCAACCTCATAAACTATAAAATCAACTACTAATGAATACAATTACTATAACAGTTCAGCGCATTATTTTTTGTGTTTTACTAATTCTCAGTTCTGCGGCACTAGGGCAGGCTGATGGTTATTTTACCTCTAATGGCAAAGATGTTCATGCACTGACCTTTGATCTGGAAATCGAACAACTGATGAGCGAACTGGGTATCCCCGCCTTGTCAATTGCTATATTAGAAGATGGAAAAACAGCCTATTCAAATGTATACGGATACAAAAAGATGGGGACTGATGATGCAGCAGATCTCCATACAGCATTTGAGGCCTGTTCTTTATCCAAGATCTTTTTGGTCTTCAGCGTTTATAAGCTGGTAGATAAAGGCGTGCTGGACCTGGATGTCCCACTTTTCAACTATCATGGACGTTACAAGCCGCTAATGCATGATAAGCGTTATAAGAAGATTACAGCGCGGATGATTTTGAGCCATACCTCCGGAATTGAAAACTGGACATCGGAGAACGACCCGAAAGTGTTGGAAATTCTGGAAGAACCGGGAAAGACTTTTATATATTCTGGGGAAGGCTTTCTGTATCTTACTGAGGTAATGGAACACCTTTTGAGCGAGTCTTTTGTTGATTTTACAAATCGACTTGTGTTGGAACCGTTGGGCTTGAAAGATACCTATATGTGGGTATCGGATGGGATGGAGCAAACTACAACAGCAAAACTTACTACATCAAATTATGTGACCGGTCACGACATCTTTGGTAATGTGATGACTAAAGCAATGGATTACGATGCTGATAAATTGCCTGCTTCATATATACATACAACCGCTGCTGACTATGCAAAATTGGTGTTGAGTTTTTTTGACAAGGAGACTTTTTCAGAAACTATACACAAGGAAATGTTAGAATCTCTGGTACTGTTACAGCCGTTGGACAATTTTTCGGTTTATACAGGACCGGGGTTCAGTGTGTTGCGTTTTCAGGAAGAGGACCTTCTTTTCTTTAATGGAAGTAATTCCGGATTCAAATCAACAGTGATCTATTCGGACCAAAATCAAAGAGGGTTTATCTTTTTTACCAATAGTGATTCAGGTAAGCGGTTGATGTATAAGATTAACCAACTCACCACTGAGTTTGATCTGGAACTTGAAAATGGAAACCCTGATATGTATCCTAGTACTCCATGGATGCTCTTTCATGTTTATCGACGCAAAGGAAGTGAAGCCTTATTTAGGAAGCTGGATTACCTTAAAGGGAAGAATATGTTGCAGACCGGTGAACTGGAAGAACTGGCAAGTATTATTTCCAGGAAGGACGGAGATCTTTCAGAAAAGGTTCGTCAATACTTGGATCAGTAATCTGAGACCAAAATGGAATAGTAATAACAGATAGTGAATAGAGGTTCATTGTGCCGGCTTACCGGTTAGCGTAAAACTTTGATTTGCATGTCTGTCTAAACAAAATAGTATTAAAATAATACCGCATTTTTATTTGGAGAATACTGGATAAATAAAGGCGGATTGAGATAATAAAAAGGGAGTATTTATGTCAAAAGATAATAAGATACATATGGTTGACCGAGGTTATTTTACAGGTCATCTGGATCGATGGGAGGGCACGGATTATTTTGGTGATTATGAGGAACGTCATCAAGAAGGTTACGAATCAGGAGTTGTGGAAGTTGAAGTTTCAGAGGGTTTAATATCCGGTCTGAATAAGGTATCGGCCTCATTGCGGGCCCAGCACATGGTATTGCTATCCGGTTTCCAGGTTTTGGCGAGCCGGTTATGCGGCAGTAGTCAGGCGCTGGTATTTACAGGCGCTTATACCGACACGGGGACTTCGGTATCATCAGGTTATGTTATTCCCGTGATGAGTGAACTGGGGGCAACGACCACATTTCGGGACATTTTGTTGCAGGTAAAGTCATGTATACTTGATAGCCTTAGCCACCCGCATTGTAATGTTACCCTATTGCTTCGAGATCGTATAACAGGCGTTTCGTCCGGCAGCCTTTTGGGGTTAACCAGTGCAGGTATTCATCAGCCAAGTGACCTGTCAGGCTTATTATGTGATCTTCATTACCATTTTGAAGGATCGCAGGTACAGATTAGTTATAACAAGCTAAAATACAGAGAAGATAGCATTTTGAAGCTGTATGGTTTTTACGAGCGGTTGCTGTTGAACCTTTTAGCATTTCCTGACCAGCATTACAGTAAAGTGGAGCTGACCAGTGAGCTTGAGCGTGAACATCTGTTGAGTCAGTTTGATCACCGTTCGGTAAGCTATCCTGAATCGTCGACAATCGTTAGCCTTTTTGCCAGTCAGGTATCGTTGTATCCAGAACAAACGGCGATAGTTTACGGGGAAGTTCATATGAGCTATTCATCGCTTGACCAGGCATCAAACCGTGTAGCCCATATGCTGATGGCTCATGGCGGGCGTCCTGGCGACCTGATCGGATTGTTGACAGGTCGTAGTCATGAGACGATCATTGGAATACTGGGTATTTTGAAGATGGGAGGTGTTTACGTTCCCGTAGATGTAAACTATCCGGCTAAACGTATTCAATATATACTTGAAGACAGCGGCGTTGATCTGGTACTGTCCACGGAGCCAGTCGATGGCTTGGCTTATAAACATCAGATCATCCCGATAAGCAGATCGACAGACTATAGTGATTTACCAGTCGGGGTATGTCCGAAACCTGAAGACCTGTGCTATATCATCTATACCTCGGGTACAACCGGTAACCCCAAGGGTGTCATGATCCCTCACCGGAATGTGGTTCGCCTGCTCTACAATGACTCACTTGATTTTGAGTTCAGGAGCAGTGATATATGGGTAATGTTCCACAGCCCCTGTTTTGACATGAGCGTATGGGAGATCTTCGGAGCGTTGCTTTATGGAGGCGAGCTGATCGTTCTTTCTCGGGAGACCTCGATGGATACGCTTGCATTCATAGAGCTATTGAAAGAATCAGGCGTAACATGCCTATGTCAGACCCCTAGTGCCTTCTACAACCTGATTCGTCATAAAGATCACCATCCCGAAGCTGATTTTAAATTACGCTATATCACTTTAGGGGGCGAAGCCTTTAACCCCTCCCTGATGCGATCCTGGTATGAAAGCTACCCTGAGACAAAGGTTATCAATATGTACGGGATCACCGAGACGACGGTCCACAATACGTTTAAACATATAACAAGAGAAGATATAGAAAGGGGATCTAGTAACATCGGACGACCATTACCAACCCTTTCGATCTATATACTTGATGAACACAATTGTCTTGTTCCGAACGGAATGATCGGGGAACTTCATGTAGGAGGGATCGGCTTAGCCGATGGTTACTATGGCAAGGCTGAGTTAACGTGCAGTCGTTTTATAGAACACCCATATATAGAGGGGGAGCGCATTTACAAGTCGGGAGACCTTGTGCGCGTCATGGAAAACGGGGAGTTGGAATACCTGAGCCGGAAAGACAACCAGGTACAGCTTCGAGGCTACCGTATAGAGTTGGGATCTTTGGAGAACCACCTTCAGAACTACGAGGATATCAGACAGGCGGTGGTATTGGTACAGGAGCAGCAAGAGCATAAGATGCTGGCAGCCTTTTATGTGAGTGCTACTCCCTATAAAGAGTCGACCCTTCGAGCGTATCTATCCAGCCAGGTGCCGGATTATATGATACCCTCGGTATTTATCCATGTCCCGGTACTCCCTCTAACCCCTAATGGTAAGACTGATAAGCGGGCACTTCTGGCGTTATGTTCTGCTCCCAACCGCACATCCAAAGCGAGTAACCCAGAGAACGAAGAGGAGTTATACCTTCAAAATTTATGGAGTCAGGTACTATCCCAACCTGCGGATAGCCTGGGTACCCATACCAGCTTTTTCAGTGTAGGGGGCAACTCGCTGACCGTTGTTATGCTGAAGCACAGCATCTTAAAAGACTACCATGTCAATGTGAGTATATCCGCCTTATTTGAAAGAGACACCATATCCTCCCAGGCAACCCTGTTAAAGGAATCTGACCGGACCACACATAGCCAGATCCAACGAACAGCGCCCTGCTTGTCCTACCCATTATCTCCAGCCCAGCGTCGGTTGTATTTTGTACAACACCTGGAAGAAGATAATACGGCTTATAACATGCCCTTTGCCGTTAGGTTGCCCGTGATTCTGGAAGAAGATCGTTTGCGGAAAGCCTGCGAGGATTTGGTTGAGCGTCATGAGATCCTGCGTACTACATTTGACCTGGAGCAGGGGGATCCAGTTCAGAAAGTGCATGAAGAAGGGGCTGTATCCGTAAGGTTTTATCAACCAGATGAAGGAACAGATGAAGCACACCTTCTACAAGAGTTCAGGGAATCATTTTCTTTGAATAGCCTTCCATTGTTTCGGATAGGCGTAGTACCCGGCGATACAAGTAGCCTTTTGCTGTTTGATATCCACCATATCATCAGTGATGGCGTCACCCAGCGTCTTCTGGTCAAAGAGCTTTTGTCACTTTACCAGGGTGTTACCCTTGATCCGGTTCCATTGCAGTACCGTGATTATGTGATTTGGTACCACAGTTCAGAGAGGCAGGCAGAGCTTGTTAAACAAAGACAATTCTGGGAGAGAGAGTATGTGTCCCTTCCTTCCCCCCTGGAACTTCCCGGAGACTTTCCTCGTCCCCATTTCAGGAGTTTTGCAGGAGATACGCTTTCCCTGGAATTAGCGGATACAACTACCCAGGGGTTAAGAAATTATGCAGAGGAACACAGCAGTTCGGTTTACACCGTCATCTATGCCGCCTATTACCTTTTAGTCGGGAAACTGTCCGGCAGCGATGACCTGGTGATAGGTACCGTCACCAATGGCCGTAACCACCCCGACCTGTCAGACCTTTTCGGGATGCTGGCGAGTACCCTTCCGATCCGGATGCTATTAGACCGCAACCTGAGTTTTGAAGCGTTCCATGCTCAGGTAAAAGAGCGTGTATTGCAATGCATGGACCACCAGGACTTTCCCTACGAAGATTTACTGGAAAGCCTTGACGTAGCCCGTGATACCAGCCGGAACCCGCTGTTTGATATCTGTCTGGTTTATGAGCACCTGGAATCTGATCCTGAAGCCAGAGAGGAATACAAAGCAGTTCCGGTTCAACTGGACCACAAGCTGTCAAAATTTGACCTGACCCTGATTGTAAAAGAAACGCCAGAAGGTCTGTTGCTGGAGATGGAATACAGCACGGCACTATTTAAACCAGCGACCATACAGGTTTTTATGGAAGCCTACCAATACATATTGAATAGCGTCCTTTCCGATCCGGGGCAGTCCCTCCGTTCGGTTAGCCTTCAGGCAGAAGGTCCTGAGGTATATTTAAATTACCCCCTGACAGAGCCATGTTTTGCTCCTGATCAGACAGTAATAGATGCCTTTGAGATGCAGGTGTTAGCGCATGCGGATAAGTTAGCCGTTAGCTACGGAGAAGATAGATTGAGCTACAGCGCACTTAATGCGCGAAGCAACCGTTTGGCACGGCACCTTCAGATGTCAGGTGCCGGTCCGGGACAGTGCATCGGGCTATATTATAACCGATCGGTGGAGATGATCGTGGCGATTCTTGCGGTATTGAAAACCGGTTCGACCTATGTGCCGATCGATGACGAAGCCTCATCAGAACGGATCATGGAGATACTTTCAGACAGTCAGGCCCTGGTGTTACTGACCCATTCGGAGAAGGCATTGACTGGGTTAAACATTGAAGTAATAAGTTCGGACACCATTGATCTTGCAAGCTATAGTTCAGAGAACCCGGGTGTATCGATACCCTCCGAAACCCTGGCCTATATCATCTATACTTCCGGTACGACAGGGAAGTCCAAAGGAGTGATGATCAGCCATGAGAACCTGAAGAACCTGGTACTAAACCGGGATACCCCATTTGCCTTTAGCTCATCAGATACCTGGACAATGTTCCATCGTTATTGTTTTGATTTTAGTGTTTGGGAGATCTTCAGTCCCCTAACTACGGGAGGCCGTTTACTGGTGGTTTCACGAGAAGAACTTCTTGACCCGGCCCTGTTTTTGAGTCGAATAGTTAGCGATCAGGTAACGGTTTTGAACCAGACGCCGACCGCCTTTTATAACCTTATGCGTGTAGCTTTACAGGCACCTTCAGCAATAAAGCTCCGTTACATTATTTTTGGTGGCGAAAAGCTTCAGCCGGGAATGCTTTCAGACTGGAACGACACCTACCCAGGCGTGAAACTGGTGAACATGTATGGAATAACCGAGACGACGGTACATGTAACCTACAAAGAGATCACCCGCCCGATTATATCCAGGAATGAGAGCAATGTAGGAATTCCATTAGCAGGATACTTTGCGTGCGTGGTCAATAGCGACGGAAACATAGTTCCCCATGGCTTGCCAGGCGAACTGTATGTAGGCGGTTATGGCGTATCCCAGGGATATATTGGAAATGCTGATCTGACCGGCGAGAAATTTATCAGTCGTCCTGAGGTCTCCCCCTGGAAACTATACAGGAGCGGCGACCTTGTCCGTGTTGACGCTCATGGCGAGTTGATCTACTATCGTCGTATGGACCACCAGGTACAGCTAAAAGGTTTCCGGGTAGAGCTACAGGCCATAGAGAACATCCTGTCCACTTACAAGTTTATTGAAGAAGTAAAGGTAGTGTTCCGGGAGCGGTCACAGGATCAATACCTGGTAGCCTACTATATAGGGCCGGAAGAGATAGATGTAGTACAATTTCGCAGGCTTCTGGCTAATAAGCTACCCCTGTATATGATACCGTCATACTTTGTTCGCATAGATCACTTAAAAGTAACAGCTAATGGTAAGCTGGATGAGCAGTACCTGCCAGATCCTATACAGCATTTAACGTATGGTAGTAAGCCTGCAAAAACGTATATAGAGAAGAAAATATCATCTATTTGGAGTGCTACACTAGGTCTTGAAACAGTTGGTCTTGAAGACAACTACTTCAGTATTGGCGGGGATTCGATTACAGCGATTCGTCTGATCAGCCGAATGAATGACACGCTTCATACCAGGCTAAAAGTATCAGATCTATATAAATATCAGACGCTGGAAGAGCTGCTTGCCTATGCCCGTTCAGAAGATAGCCGAGGTCATGAGCGTTATTACCAGGAGGTACAGACCGAGCTGGCAGAGTTTTCAGCATCCTATCGCTCGAAGCATGCTGACCCGTCCATAGAGTCAGTTTATCCGATGTCCAATATAGAGCGAGGGATGAGCTTTATCCAGCTTCGGAACGAAGAAGCCCTGATCTATTTTGAACAACTGGTATGGGAGGTTACCTATGAGGACTTTGATATCCATGTTCTGGAACAAGCCTTAACCCTGTTGACAGAAAAGCAGAGTGCCCTGCGCACCGCTCTTGATGTCGGGGAGAATGCCCATGTGATCTATAAACCCTTTTCAATAGAAGTTCCCTATGCGGATTTGAGAGGAAAACCAAAGCAGGAGCAGGAAGGGCATATCCGATCCTATATGGAGCACTCCCAAGAGCACCCCTTCGCCCTGGATAAGGCCCCCTTATGGCGGTTGAGTGCTTTTCGTCTTCAGGAAGACTTTCATGTACTGATCTTTGAGATCCACCATGCCATTTCCGATGGCTGGAGTATAGCCACTTTTATGACGGAACTGAACAGGACCTATCGAGCCCTTCAGGAAGATAATGCATATCGTCCGGCCCCATTAAGTACCGGCTACCGGGAGTTCATCATAGAAGAGATGGTTTATGACCGGATGGAAGAGAGCCTTGATTTTTGGAAATCAGAGCTATCGGGCTTTACGAAGTTCAGTTTGAATACCCCAGTGGAGGATAGTTCGTTCCGTTCGATAAAGGTTCCTTTTGACCAGGATCTTTTCGGGTCTTTGGAAGACCTGGCGTCGAGCCGAGGCACGACCGTCAAGAACCTGTTCTTTGCGGCGTATATGAGCAGTCTGAATATGATGAGCTACAGCTCAGACATCGTAGCCGGTTTGGTGACCTTCAACCGCATGATCGGGGAAGAAGGCGTAGATGTATTTGGTAACTTCTTAAATACGATTCCAGTGCGTCTGGATCTGACAGAAGAACTGACCGGTGAATTACTTTTGACCAAAGTAGAACAGAAGCTACAGGAGATCAAAGCATACGATCGTACCTCCCTGTTCCGAATAGCGCGGGCGATGGGGGTAACCAATTTCACGGAAAACCCGATCACCGACCTGCTGTTCAACTTTACGAGCTTCCATGTGATCTATGAACTATCGATGGATCATTCCCGGTCCGTGACCGAAGAGGAGCGTGTGGCTATCGATAACTTCATCCGGGGTCATGGTTTGTTTGAAGTAAGTGTTAACGGCGTACGAAGCAACTGTTTTATCCAGTATGATTATGTGACCACCTTTATCTCCGATACAGATTTCAGGAGATTCACCCAAATTTATGAGAATACCCTTCGCCTGTTGGCAGACTCCCTTGACCGGAAGATCAACCTGTCAACCGTATTGGCGGAAGACAATGGATCCCTTGCGGAACTTCAGGGTGCTGATAGAGATATTCCCAAAGACTTTTCCATCCTTCCCCTGTTTGCCAGTCATGTATCATCAACCCCCGATGGCGTGGCGTTGATTTATGAGGGCGAAGAGATAAGCTACCGGGATTTGGATGCACGCTCAGACCAAATCGCATCGTCATTGCAGTCCTCCGGCGTTGTAGGTGGCGATGTAGTAGGAGTTTTACAAGAGCGCAGCCCAGACTTAATAGCCAGTATATTGGGTATTTTCAAAGCCGGGGGCGTATACCTTCCGGTGGATCCTGATTACCCCGCTTCACGGATCAGAGAGATCCTCGAAGACAGCGGAGCGGTATGTTTGCTTAGCGGCGCATTCCAGTCAGAAGCTATGGGGCTGCCTTCATCATGTTTTGTTATCAGAACAGCTACCCTGGCAAAAGATACATCGGCAGTGCTATGGACACCCGCCGACCGATCATCTACGGCCTATATCATCTACACCTCAGGATCAACAGGGCAACCGAAAGGTGTAGAGAACACCCACGGAGGACTGATCAACCGACTGCTATGGATGCAGGAAGAGCTTGGCCTTACCGCAGGCACTCGTTTTTTACATAAGACACCGGTCGTTTTTGATGTTTCTGTCTGGGAACTTATTTTACCGCTGATAACAGGGGGGACACTGGTGATTGCACGCCCTGAAGGTCATAAAGACCAGAGCTACCTCAGCACCACGATAGCAGAAGCAGGTGTTGAAGTCATACACTTTGTGCCCTCGATGCTGTCAGTATTTCTGGATACTATGCAGTTAGAAGGAGCAATGCTTCCCGGAGTGAGAGAGGTGATCTGTAGTGGCGAAGCGCTGAAAGGAGTGACCGTAGAATCCTTTTCGTCTGTTTTTACGCATGCACGACTCCATAACTATTATGGGCCAACCGAGGCAGCCATAGATGTGACCTCCATTTGCCTGGATGGCTACTCCGGGGGCGTGGTTTCTATTGGTCGTCCGGTGTTAAACACGCAGATCCACATCATGGATGACCAGAGCCGGTTATTGTCCCGTGGCAGCGTAGGAGAGCTATGCATAGGAGGAGTTCAGGTAGCGGCGGGTTATGTTAACCGTCCGGAGTTGACCTCGTCAAAATTCATTATTGGAGAAGGCGAGTTGGGGCGTTTGTATCGAACCGGTGATCTGGCCCGCTGGCGATCAGACGGAACCCTGGAGTACCTGGGTCGCATCGATACCCAGGTAAAACTTCGTGGTTATCGCATAGAGTTGGGAGAGATCAGCAATGTGCTGGAGCGTTGTGCGGGGGTTCGTCAGGCGGCTGTGGCCCTTCGTCATCGGGGAGAAGATGCTCACCTTGTGGGCTATTACGTATCCGATGTCCTCGTTAACAAAGAAGAGTTAAAGACCCATTTGTCAGCATATTTACCGGATTATATGGTTCCTGAGTATTATGTTGAGCTGGAGGCGTTGCCACTGACCCACAATGGTAAACTGGATTACAGCTCTCTGCCTGACTATCAGGTGGAGGTGGAGGAATATCAGGCACCTTCCAATGAGGTGGAGCGCCGTCTGGTAAGTATATGGTCCGAGATCCTCGAGCTTCCGCAGGATAGTATAAGTACCAATGCCGACTTCTTTGAACTGGGGGGACACTCGTTGACCCTCATGAAACTCATACAGCAAATTAACATGCGTTTGGGGATTATTATTTCCATGGATATCATATTCCGGAATACAACAATTGAGACCATTGCAAGTCATATCAATAACCGCTATAGCTGGGCGGCCGGTTTGGACGAAAAGTTTAAAAAAATAAAGCAGGCTGAGACCGTGAAAATTGCAGAAATAGCCAATTCTAATTCAACTAATAAATTGTTTTTCTGTGCGCCAATGGGGGGTATAATGCCTTCAACAAGTATTGTTGGAATATTGGACATGGGCCCCTACCTAACAGATATAACAGATTTCTTTGGTGTCCAGGCTCCTGCTTTATTCCCTGAAATGCTCGAAATGATCAATAATGATCAGGATGTAAATCTGAGGACGTGGGACTTCGAGTTTTCCAGGTTTAAGGATATTGTCGAGGAAACAACTCGGGCTATTCTGAAATATCAGCAGGATGGGACTTTTCTTATTGGTGGTTTTTGTTCCGGTTGTGTACTTGCACTTGAAGTATCTAAAAAACTAAGATCAATTGGGAAAAAAGTGGGACCTCTTGTATTGGTAGATCCTCCTCTCTGGATGACGGCACCTGTACTTCCTGAAAAAATAGCTCCTGCGTATACTCTTGGAGAAACTGCATCATTTATTGCAAAAGATATTGACTGGCAGGCAGGAATTGCCCCTACTGACATAGAAGACCTGATGAAAAATCAGCCTCTGGAAAATGTCTGGGAAATTGGAAGGAGAGTTTTAAGAGAAAAAGGTGCAATTAAAGATGAAACCAGGGCTGCTGATATAAAAAGGGCATTCGGACACAAATTTTATAATGACCAGGCTTTATCTTTATTTTTTGCCCATAACCAGTATAAGGTGCCTGTTATTGCTCCTGAGATTCCTGTTTTGTTATTGTTGCCAGAAGCTTCTTACAGTAACGATAGTGATACGGTAGCTTATGTCGAAAGCCATATTGCAGAGAATTGTCGTTTAGGAAAGTTTGAAGGCCAAAACCACACTCTTTTTCAGGAAAAATATCTTCGGGAATGGATTGAACGTGTTAAACAACACCTTTTACATCAAGAAGAACTAATTCCTGGCTGAACAAACAATTTCGTTTAATCAAAAAGATAACATGGACAAAGCCCTTATTCGCAAAGAAATTCTATATATATCCTCAGACCCAACGGTTACAGAAGTACATGTGGGGGTATTCCCGGTTAAAGGAAGGTATTTTAGAAAATCCATGGAGTGCAGACAATCGGGTATATTTGAGCTCAAGGTAGATCTGCCCCGAGGAAAATCATTCATACATTATTTTTTAAATAGAGATTTTACCAGACCAGTTAATAGTGAATTAACAATGATCTCAGTTTATGATTCTCATAAACGATCACCACTCATTCTTGAGACAGAGCCTTTTAGCCCACTTCAATTTGAAAACTCCTCGGCATATATAAGCCATATCAAAGATGATATATGGGAGATACGTGCTATTACGCATCATGGATGGATAGAGGAAGTTGTATTTGAAACCAGTGATAGGAGTTATTCACTAACACGGTTTTTTCAGTATAAGAATAAATCATTCTGGAAAAGCAGAGTACGTTTACAAGGAGAATACCTTCACTATTACCTTAAGATAGCGGGCGTTCGGCAGGTCAGATACTATCACCCGGGAAGTATATTGTCTGCCAATGTCCATCAAAATAACCTATTTGTTTTCAACCTTGAATCAAATCAAAAATCAGATTCAAGTGCTCATCTTTTGGGGTATCAGGTATTCCCGGACAGGTTCCATCGAACTAAGGAAGAACCTGTAAAAGATTACCTGGAAACCTGGGGAAAGACCCCTGACTACTATAAATTCTTCGGGGGCACAATCAAAGGTATCATTAACAAGCTGGATTATATAGCATCTGTTGGGGCTGAGTTTATATATCTGAACCCCGTGTTTCATTCAAAGTCATACCATCGATATGACTGTATCGATTATTTCAAGTTGGATCCACTTCTGGGCAGTGAAGAAGACCTGAAAAAATTAGTTGAAGAAGTACATTCCAGGGGAATGAAACTCATTCTGGATATTGGGTTGAACCATTGCAGCACTGATTTTTTTGCATTTAAGGATGTTCTGGAAAAAGGCAAAAATTCTGCATACCGAAACTGGTTTGAGATTAGTGGATTTCCTTTGATTGATGGTTTGCAGTATAACTATAGTTGCTGGCATGGTTACAAAGAGTTACCCCAGTTTAATCTGGAGAATCCGGAAGTTGAAGACTACTTCCTTAAAGTTGTAGAAAAATGGATAGGGCATTACTATATAGATGGGTGGCGGCTGGATGTTTGCACTGAGATGCCGGAGTCATTTATTCAACGTTTTGTAGCAAGGACCAGGGAAATCAATCCGGAGGCCTTGATAGTAGCAGAGAGTTGGCATTTTGATGAAAGTATTTTTTCCGGAATGTGTGCAATAGACGGATTTACAAATTATGCCCTATATCTGGATGTGCTAACTCCATTTTTTATAAAGGAGAGTATATCAGTGAGGATGCTGGTCTATAAGATGTTAGAAGTGTATTACAGAAATTCTTATCACTTTAGTAGAGACTCATGGAATTTCCTCAGTAACCATGATGTTGCTCGTTTTTACTCCTTGCTAAATATTAAAAACCTATATGAGCCTGCTCTAACCCTGCTTTTTGCATTGCCCGGTACACCGGTATTGTATTATGGCGAAGAAAAGGGAATGGAAGGGTTGGGGGATCCGCTCAATAGGAGATGCATGGAATTTGACGATATGGATGTTGAGTCAAAAACAAAGAGCTTTGTTACCTACCTGAGTCAGGTCAGGTCTGAGCATAGCGAAATTTTTAAGAGTGGGAGTCTTTCTTTTCCCTTGGTGGATTCAGCTAAAAGAAGTTTTATTCTGGAACGAAATTTTGAAGGAGAGTCGCTTTACTTCCTGTTCAATTTCTCTGATACAGCTACCATTTTTAGTAAAGATGGAGAAGAAATAAACTTGGAACCATACCAGGTTGAGATTGTATTTTCGGTAAATGGGAGCGTACCAGGGATGATTACTGATACTTTAAAAGACACAAGAAACCCTATCAATATTCTATGATTGTTCACTTAGCTTCTGAAGTAGCCCCCTTTTATAAGCGGGGAGGACTTGGTGATGTAGTGGGTACATTACCCAAATATTTGTCATTAAAAGAGCCCAACGTGGTTATTTCTTTTTATTACAAAACAAGAATGCACAAAGACTACTTGTTCAAGCAGGATTGTTTTGAAATTGAGATCCAAAATGTTAATTACACCTTTTACTATTATCATTATAAGGAAGACGGTGTAGATTTTTATTTTCTGAACATGTCTGATGAAATGCAGTTTAGCGACATGGAATCGGGAGAAGGAAAGACAACAGATGAAGATGGAGAAAAACCTTATGGACAAAACTTTCCCTTCGTAGTTTATCTCTATTTTGCCAAAGCCGCTTTGCACTTGATTAAGCTTAAAGATATGCAGCCAGGTTTTGTTTTTTTTCATGACTGGCATGTATGTGGAGGTTTCGTATACCCTGATTTGTTGGAAAGCCTTAGCCCTAACTGCAAAACAATACTCCTGATACATAACTATGAATTTCAAGGCGAAATATTTTTGGATCAGGTACATCTGCTGGAAGCAGAGACATGTGATCAGCTAATGGAAGTGCATAAAATCCACGGTATGCTGACGTTCTTTTCACTTGCCTTTAAAAATGCGGATTATGTGGCTACTGTCAGCGAAACATATGCTTTGGAATTACTTGAAAGTCAGGTTCCTCATTGTGGTATGCAATTTCTGGATTTGATAAAACGTAATAAGATATATGCGCTCCCTAATGGTATTGACGAAAAGCAGTGGTCTCCTAACCAAAGTCCATTCCTGGACAAGCATTATGACGTGTCTGACTATAAGGAAATAAAACCATACTGGAAAAACAGGATGTACAAAAAACTGAGCCTGACAGAAGATCAAGAGCCTGTTGTCTTGTTTATGGCCAGACTTACAGAGCAAAAAGGAATCAACTTGCTTATGAATCTTTGGAAGTCGGAGGCTGAAGCAATGGAGCAGATACAAACTATTTTGGATCAGGGATTAAAGTTAGTTGTATATGGAAGGCCGGCCAATGGAGTAAATGGCATTATACATAAAAGGCTTTCTAAGGCCATGGAGTTGTTTCCGGGAAAGTTTAGTTATGTATATGAATACACTGAAAAGCAGGCTCATGAATTTCTTGCCGGTGCTGATATGATATTATGTCCTTCATTGTTCGAGCCATGCGGACTTGTTCAAATGTATGGCCTCGCGTTCGGTTGTGTTCCTGTTGTAAGGCCCGTTGGAGGGTTAAAAGATACCGTAATTTCATACACTCATCTTCCACATAAGTGTACCGGTTTTTATATTCCTGATTTTGAGCATGAAAGTCTCGTAGAAACATTGAGTGAAGCAGTACAAGTATTTCATCGAAAGGCTGAATGGAATAGTATTGTTGAACGGGGTATGAAGGAAGATTTTTCATGGAAGCGGTCTATGGAGAAGTATTTAACATTTCTGGATATGGTTGAAGAAGAGAGTCAGGTTATGGTAGATTAAGAGTACCCATACAGTTCCAGGAAATTAAGGTTGTCAATGTTCTGGCAATTGGAATGAAGAGGATCATAGAGTATCCCTGCCGAATGATAAAAAAACTGATTTCAAATAAAGTATAATAATGATGAGGACAAAAATTGTAAAAATCCCGAATGATATGAATGATGAAGAGTTGATAGCCTTGGCTGATGCTTTTCGACACAACACTTTTGAAATAGAAACATTAGAACCGAACGAAGATAATATTCCGGAAAACCTTCCGGATCCGATGAAGGAAATAGATAGTTATAACGCGATGTTTAAAGAAACAACTGGAGGGTTTAACTACATAGCGATACGATTTATGGTTCCCTCTGGTACAAATGTACACGTTCCCATTGCTGTATTTGGTAAGGGAGAATCCAAAAAAGTAAGGTTCCCTCTCATTATGAATGGTTCCTGGTTTGCCATGTTAACGACTGATAAAAACACTTTTCAAATGGGATTGGGAGTGGGAGAAGAGGAGTGTCCCTTATATTTTTCACGGTTTGTGGATTGGAAACGCAATTTTATTGAGAAAATATTTGATCACTATCTTCAAAGTGAATATTGCTCAGCAATGTGTTGGGAAGTAAAGGAAAAATCAAGCAATACCCGAAAAATTGCAGAGCAGCTGGGTTTCTATCGCATTGTATTTGATAATCAGGAATTGTACACGTCTAAGGATATCACAAATGATCCGGAAATGATAAATTATTTTACCTCTGCATTTTCAATGTGGTTGGATTTAAACAAGACTGATAAGGAAAATGTACCTCCCCAAGGGCATAAGAACACTGTCACTCTTTTTGCCAAAACAGTTGGGTATGAAATCCCTGAAACAATAAAAGGGTAATTCTAATAATGAAAGACAATATTATTCTTCAAAGCTGAGAGACAGCTGCCGTGCTGGGGTTATGAAAAGAATTTTGCAAATAATGTTGAGCCAGTTGCCTTCATTAGTAATCGGTTCCATAGCTTCTTTTAGAGGCAATAAATATATTTTAACACTTATCTCTAATACATATGAATATCTTAGGAATATCTGCTTTTTATCACGATTCGGCTTGTTGCCTGCTGCAGGATGGTATACTGATCAATGCTATTCAGGAGGAGAGGCTGACCCGCATAAAAAATGACTCGTCGTTACCTAAAAAAGCATACCGATGGTGTCTGGAGCAGGCAGGATTATCACCATCTGATATAGATTGTATAGCTTATTATGAAGATCCTGTTAAAAAATTTGCAAGACAATTGTGGAGCAAAAACCAGAATATCCGTTTGGATAATCTGGCTGATTTTGATCCCAAAAATGTAGAATACAGTATTCGGGAGCAATTGGGATATGAAGGAAAGATCGTATTCGTTGATCATCACATGTCTCATGCTGCAAGCAGTTACTTCTTTTCTGGTTTTGAAGATGCAGGTATACTTACTGTGGATGGAGTGGGGGAATGGGCGACAACTACCTATGGGCGTGCCAAAGGGAAAAAAATAGACCTTTTTGAAGAGGTACATTTTCCCAATTCATTAGGACTACTTTATAGTACAATTACAGCTTATCTGGGGTTTGAGGTCAATGAGGGTGAATATAAGGTCATGGGACTCGCACCATATGGTACACCTCACTATGCACCTCAAATGCGTCAATTGATTACAATGGGAGATAAAGGGCAATACAGTCTCAATATAGAGTATTTTGACTTTATGAAAGGGAAGCGAATGTATTCAGAAAAACTGGTCGAACTGATAGGGGTACCGGTACGTGAGCGGAATGCATCTTTAGATACCTGCCATATGGATATAGCTAAAAGCCTTCAGGTTGTTTTGGAAGAGATTCTCATAGAGAAAGTTACTTACTTATATAATGAAACAGGGTCTGAAAACCTCTGCCTGGCAGGAGGTGTTGCTCTCAATTGTGTAGCAAACGGAAAAGTTTTGAAAAATACCCCTTTTAAAAACATGTTTGTTCAGCCAGCTTCTAACGATTCAGGAGGTGCTCTGGGGGCCGCCTGTCAGGCACATGTCCAGATTACAGGAGAACGCCCGGCCCAATCTAGTATTCATCAGATATATACAGGCCCTTCATTTTCAAATGATCAAATTTCAGATATTCTGGGAGATTTTACCAATGAAGCTCTGAATTATACGACCGATGAAGAGAGACTTCTTGATGAGGTGGCAACACGCCTGAAAGATGGAAAGGTGATAGGCTGGTTTCAGGGAAAAATGGAATTTGGCCCCAGAGCATTAGGGAACAGGTCCATACTGGCAGACCCCAGAAATCCGGATATGCGTGACATCATAAACAGTATGGTAAAGAAAAGAGAAGGTTTCAGACCTTTTGCTCCGGCGGTAATCAAAGAAAAGTGTGCTGAGTACTTTCAACTGGACCATGAATCGCCTTTTATGCTAGAAACCTGTCAGGTAAAATCAGGGATGGATATGCCAGCCATTACCCATGTGGATGGCTCAGCTCGAGTTCAAACAGTTAGTTTGGAGTCTAACCCCAGATTCTATAAACTATTATCGAAGTTTGAGACCTATAGTGGAGTACCCATATTACTTAATACATCATTTAATGTAAAGGGAGAACCTATTGTATGCTCTGTAGAAGACGCTTTGCTTTGCTTTATCAATACAGAAATCGATTGCCTCGTTCTTGGCGGATACATTTTTGACCGTAATGAGGAAATGGTAAAGAGAATTAAGAAAATTCTAGGGGAGAAATTCAGTACCGTACAACCAAGAAATGTAAACAGTGATGTCTACACGTTTGCATAAATAGCTTAAATCAATATATAATGGAACTAAAAGAGATTTCAAATAAAGTAGCTGAACTTGTTTACTCTGGAGCATCTATTGATCTTTCGGATGAGTTGGCACTATTCATAGAGGAACAACATGAGCCTGCAACTAAAACCATTGAACCTGAAAGCAGAGCGGAAAAAGTAGGGAGGTGGATTAAAGACGATATAAGCGGGAATTATGTGAAAAATCCGGAGTTTGATTCGGAAGATGATAATTGGTCTGAGGTGGAGTTTATCACTCCGGGAAGTGATGACGTATACCGTATAGTCCTTATTGGTGAATCTGTAGCTCGATGCACTCATTTCCCTCATGAATATTGTGCAGCCCGGGTTGTTGAAAAGATGTTGGCAGAATCTATACCCGATCGCAAAATAGAGGTAGTTGATCTGGCTAAAGAAGGGATGCGTTTTGAACAACTTATGGAAGTCGTTTCAGAAAGTGTACTGTTAAGCCCGGATATGGTTATTGTATTTGCTGGAAATAACTGGCAACCAGGAAGTTCTTTGGGTACCCCTTATAACTTTAATATGCTTCAGAAAACAGTTGGGACATCCGAGCAGACCCAATTTATCAAGGATACACTTACAGATAGCCTTAAAAGCAATATAAATGATTTTAAAGAACTCCTGACTGGAATTAATGCAGAATATAATATTCCTGTTCTATATGTGATGCCGGAGTTTAACCTTGGCGATTTTAAGCCAGCTCGTAAAGAGTATGTTTCCCATTTTTTACCTGGAAACAAAATGAAAATATGGAGTGAAGCCTATGATTCTTGCCTGCATGCTGAGGATTCAGGAGATTGGGAAGAGGTTAAAAAAATAGCTGGTAAAATGATGGATATAGACGTTGAGCATCCTTTTGCGTATGAAATGATGGCCAAATATTTCGAGCATAACGGAGATCTATATCAAAGGAGGATATTTCTTGAGCAGCTTAAAGACAAAGCTCTTATTAATGCTATAGGAACAAGTGCCCCCAGAAGATTTTCGATTATTAGAGAGTTGGTAAATGATATTTTAAAAGAAAGTCCTATAACGGTTGTGGACCTTCAGGAGGTACTTGCAAAACATAGTAAGGATGGTATTCCAGGAAGCGAATTTTTTCTGGATTATTGTCATCTTAATTTAAAGGGTATTCACTTGGCTATGGGGGCCGTGGCCTCTCAAGTAGCAAGTATACTTGGCGTGAGTATAGATGCAGGCAGTATGGCCGCAATAGAAAGTTCTGTTTCAGAAAGAGTACTTTCTATCACCCACTTTCAGGCGGCTATTCACAATTACTATGTAGGACAGCATTATCCATTACTTTATCACCACTGTTGCGAGGCATTGAGATATGCCGATAATGAACTTATTGAAGCATATCGTAAATCCTGTATACTATTTTCCAAGCGCTCTTCAATAATATTTTCTGATGAAGTGCGATTCCTTTCAGAAATTTATCCTTTTGAAAATTTCAGTATTTTTGGACACCCTCGAAATAAGAAGCTCATGTTTTTGGAGTTGGTAGATGCTATGTCGGAAGCACTAAAGGTGATAAAAGGTGTTGAAATAGAGGATGAGATAAAAAAAAATCGGATCAGCGAATATAGAATAACAGAGGAGCCCGTTTGTCTGCTCGAAAGTCCATATTCTGAAAGGTCGTTTCAGGAGTTTCTTTGTGATGAGGACTACGCATACTACAGGGCTCATGAAATGCATTCTGCATTTACTTTTGTAGTTGACGCCTTGCAAGATATTAAACTTGATATTACAGCGCGAATTCCCGATTTCGCTTTCTATGATGTTGATTCTACAGTGAAGATATACATCAATAGTCATTTATATAAAATCACGCGTGTGGGAAAAGAGTGGACAAGCATTAAGCTAATACTGAAAAGGGATTACATGCAGGCAGGTGTGAATAAATTGGAATTTGAGTGGCCAGTTCCTGGTAAACATGTAATAAGAAGACAACACAAAACATTAGGATTGCCAGGAAAAATTATTAATATGATCTACTACACATTTGCGGAGGTGTTTTCTATTAGGGCCACTGTTCACAACAGTGATATTAAATATATTGGATAACAAAAATAATGAGTACTTTGAAATTATTTGCTTTTCCTTATGCCGGAGGTTCATCTAATATTTATAATGGTTTAAAACCTCATTTAAATGAGAACATAGAATTTTTTCCTGTAGCCGGAAGAGGTAGGAGAATTGGGGAAGAGTTGTACGCAGATTTGGAGGCTGCCGTAGATGACCTTTATACAATTGTGTCATCTCAAATAGGTTTCTCACAATTTGCTTTTTTTGGACATAGTATGGGAGCACTATTGGTTCACCAGTTATCTAAACGGTTGAAAGAGAAACTAAAGGTCTCACCAGATCACATATTTTACTCAGGTAGAGGTGCTATACAGGGAAAAAGAGAAATTATATTAAAAAATGGATGGCCAGCAGTTCAAAGATGAGGTGGCTTTGCTAGGAGGAACACCCCCTGAGTTTTTTGAGTATCCGGAACTTATGGAGCTATTTTACCCCTGCTCAAAAATGATTTTAGAATTGCAGGAACGGACATTGATTTAGAGACTTTTAACAAAGTAGATTTTGGTATTACCGTATTTACAGGCCGCGAAGATGATCTAACAAAAGACCCGATAGCTGAGTGGAATCAGTATACAACAAATAGTTGTGAAATTCATACTTTTGAGGGAGGACATTTCTTCATTCATCATTATATGGAATCCATAGCTCATGTAATAAATAATACTGTGAACAAGGTTTCGGCCGCCTAAACAGCTTTCTTTCATTTAAGCTAACTTTTATGTCAAACTGATTAGTCCTGAATAACGGATATACAAGTTGCGTTGCTATGTTTGAGTGTATTATTCAGTACTTCCTGGAACATACGGAAAAGTATAATGGTTTTATTGGGATCAAGACTTACGTTTTTAGCGTCATTCTCGAATATAACCTTATGTATGCCAAGCCTTTTAATACGCTCTATTTCGTCTTTCAAACCCTCTAACAATCCTGTACTAACTACATAATCACTATTCAATGAAACACTGAGACATTTAATATCTGATATTAGCTTTCTAATTAATTTTTTTGTCTCATCCAGCTTTTCTTCGGCTTTTTCTCTAGCATTCAGGTCTATGATATTCAGGTTAATCTTTATCAGACTGGCTATCTATCCAAGATTGTCGTGTAACTCATATCCGATGGGTTTTAGCATCTGTTCACGTATTTCAAGCTGCGCCTCCAGCAGGTTCTTTGAGAATTGCTCTTTAATTTGCTGTTTTTGAATCTTGGGTTGTTGGCGCTTTCTTACAAATAAAAGTGTAAATGCCACAATAAAGACGCATAGGAGAAAAAACAATAATGAACCAGCAGGGATGGCTATAACTATATCCGATACAGGAAATTCTTTCATGGTCGTATGGTTTTTGTCTGCCTTCTATGATTGGCAAGAGAAATTCTGTTTACAAGTCTTGCTCCTTTTCAACTTAACGGAGAACAAGCTAAATTAATATACACAATAGAACCACGAGACAAAAAATACAACTTACAATCTTATAGCTCTGAAATTCTCTTTCCGGGAAAAACTAAAACCTTTTTTACTGTGGGAATGGCATTTTACGGGGCTACGTTATCTGACGAAGCATATTCTATAAGCACAGAAACTGCAGTTGATGGTACGATTACCCATCAACTGGTCAACGAGGACCTAAGCAAGATTGAGATGGGAATGGCAGCCTTGTTGAGAGGAGGGAAAAGGTTAGAGAACAAAAATCTCTCTTTACAATTTGCATTTGGGCCTGGGGTATCAATCACTAATAAGATGAGACCAAGGTTTTTGATTGGTGGAGGCTTTTCATATGGCAACAAACATCGAGTGGCGGTGGATACAGGTTTAATTATTGGGGAGGTGAATCGCCTAAGTCAACAAGTACGTAAAGGTGGAGTCAATAAATCCACATCCCAATTAACTGTCTCAGATCTAAAGGTTGGCGGCTTTCTGTCTTTGGGTTATCATTTTAACTTCTGACCTCCAACTTTATAATATCCCCTTTGATTCCATTGTAGGTTAAAAGGGAAACGCACTTAAAAAATTGCTACTTAAAAAACACCCAATACGACCAATACACGCTGATTTTGACAAAAATACCCAAGGTTGGGTATTGACCTGGCACTAAACTCTTTCTAATATACACTTCGAATCGGAGATAAAACACCTATTTAACCCGCAGTTGATATGATGGAAGCACATAAAATACTCACCGGTAAAACGTGGACTTACCGAAGCTTCATGAATGATGCCGACCAAAACACTACACCCGACGATCTGCTTTTTGGTCAGGGCAAAATGATATTTGAACAAAGCCCGATAGGCAAGGTCAATGGTTACTTCGATTTTGGAGAAGCCAGGCTTAATTTCAGGGGATACATCACTTATGGTAATCCTTTTACCTTAAGGTATCAGGGTACAGGTATTAATGGGACGGTCACTGAGGGCTGGGTCTATGACTATCTAGGATATTATATCCCGTACTGGCCAAACGGCATCGACCAGGTCGATGCCATCGCAGGTTCGGTGATACGAACTGCTCCACATAGCAACGGCCAGGCTAAAGCCGGATTAGTAGCATCATTTTACGCCTGTTAACGATAACTAACCACACATGAAAAAAAACCATATAATCTTAACATCAGTGCTACTTATTGGGACGCTTGCGTCCTGTGACAAGGATGAAAAGCCAAAAGACGGTTCTGCATTATTAAAAGCGGAGAAGGAAAACATTCTATCCTTCCTGAGAAAGTCTGCTGGTCAAAAAACTGCTTTTGAAAAAAATAAGAGGAGCACACAACTGGCTAGTACTACAAAACCAGTATATCAGGATCTTCAAAACCCGCAGGTAAGAACCGCTACAAACGGAATATTAGATACAGAACTCCGGGTGGCCTATAGTGATCAGGAGATATGGAATGTCAAAGACCACCAAACGCTAACAGTGAGGCTGCGAAATTATGAAGGACTTTTGGTACCGCCTACTTTAAAAGTCAAACCAGGAGATCTCCTGCGTGTCAAAATGAAAAACGACCTGCCTCCGCTCGGTCATGTCAGTTGCGATCCTTACGGTGGCATGCACCATACTTCCGACGATCCGTGCGAACAGAAGAACCCTCAGTCATTCAATACTACGAACCTGCACACTCATGGCCTGCATGTAAGCCCAAAAGATAGCAGCGACAATGTTCTGGTGCATATTATGCCGTCATGTGAATTTCAGAATCACATTCAGGTGCCTGAAAACCACCCTCAGGGCACCTTTTGGTACCATGGCCACGTACATGGCTCCACTGCAGTACAGGTTTCCTCCGGCATGGGAGGCGCCCTGATAGTTGAGGGGGGAATGGACACGATACCTGAAATAAAGGCAGCAGACGAAAAGATATTTGTATTTCAGCAAATCCCCTATACCCGGGGCTCTAACGGCCAATTTGGAGTAGAAGACTTTGATGCATCATTTGGGCCGGGCATGTGGGATAAGGGGGTTGATAGCTATGGATGGCGCACCATGATCAATGGACAGACGTATCCAATTATTCGCATGAAATCAGGAGAAGTGCAGCGTTCGGAGACTGATACACGCCGGGGTTCGGGAAAAGATTGAGCTTGAACTTGATGGACATCAGTTACATGAAATTGCGCTGGATGGAATAAGCCTCGGAAGAGTGGAGACAAAGGGTTATGTAGAACTACAGCCCGGCTACAGGTCGGATATACTCATAAAAGCCAATGAGGTATCAAAAACTGACACCCTGTTCCTCATTGATAGGGAGACTCAAAAGGAGAGTAGTTTGCTTGACGAATATGAGTCTCCGAAAGTCCTGGCGATAGTGATCATCTCCACGGAAAGTAAGGATATGAAATTACCCACCAGTGAGGAGTTGGCGGCATACCGTCCGTTTAAAACCATTAAGGAAAGTGAACTGGAAGGACCGGCACAGAAAGTGTGGTTCAATATCGATGTAAACAGCACTCCCACGTGTTTTACAGTTAATGGAAGACCGTTCAGCATGGACAATCCTCCCAGGGTCTTAAAGTTGAACTCCGCCAGTGAATGGAAAATCACCTCTCAGTTTGTGAATCACCCCTTCCACATACACGTCAATAGTTTCGAAATATTCCGAGTTAAAAAGGCAGGTGGACAGGAGGTAATATTTGATCCCCCGGTCTGGCGTGATACTTACCTGATCCAGCAGGGAGATACTGTATTTGCCCGTTCTCGTTATGAGGATTTTGATGGCAAATTTGTTTTACACTGCCATATCTTGGATCATGAAGACCAGGGTATGATGGAGCTTGTCAATATTGTAGGAACAGAAGCTTTATAAAACAGATACTAACATGGGACAAAATATTTATCACATTATTTATGACAGCGTGGAAGCCCTGGATTTTACCGGTCCCCATGACGTTTTTGCCATGGCTAATTACATAAGCCGGGAATCTTTACATTCAGATGATCTGCCATTTCAACAATATGTAATTGCATGTGAAAAAGGGCCTATTAGCACGGCAGGAGGCATAGCCATAACACCTGATTTTACTTTTGATGATGTCACACCCTACGCTGATATCATTTTCATTCCTGGTGGGCCATATATTAAGAGCATCAGTGCCTCTGACCCCATGATCAAATGGATACAGTCAAACTATTCAGATAAGAATCAGATTGTTTCGGTTTGCCTCGGCGCTTTTCCATTGGTCGTTGCGCTGGGACAAAAATTACAGGGTCATACAATCACAACGCACCACCAGGCCATTGAAGATCTCAGGAAAAAAATTAATTCCCTGAATATCGATGCTTTTGTAGCCAAAGGCCAACGGTATGTTAGTGAAGGGAATGTTTTGTGTTCTGCAGGAGTATCTTCCGGGATAGATGCTGCCTTTTATCTCTTATCAGATATTATGGGGCAGGAAATTGCAAGAAAGACATCCGAAATTATGGAGTATAACAGAACCATTAACTGGTCATTGGAACAATAATAAAATCACCTGACTATTAAATAAATCACTATGAGCGAAACAACCATTACGAATCCTACATGGTATGGCGAAATCAGTAAAATGTTTAACCAGACTGATATTGATCATATGGCACCTCAGGGTGTACAATTGGACAATTATGAATATGTGAAATCCAACGCAACCAATATTTACGGACAGGTAGCTTCCGGCAACATGCCTCCAGGCAACCCATGGCAGCCAAGTTGGGTGCAAACTTTTCTAAACTGGATCCAGACCGGGTGCCCTAAGGGAACAATAGAAACTACCGAAACGGCTTTGTCTGGCATGGCTTTGCGCAAGTCTGCAGAAAAGGTAGCAGGAAGGATCCGTAAAAATGTAGCCAGCCTCTCATCCGAGGAGCTGGAAAAACTTAAGAAGGCATTTAGTACCATTATGTCAATGGATCATAATGATCTTAACGGATATTTTGTGATTGCAGGGTGGCATGGATTACCAAAATCAAAGTGCATGCACCACATTCCACCTTACAATCCATGGCATCGGGCCTATCTGCTGTATTTCGAAAATGCCCTTCGTAGTGTTGAAGGATGTGAAGATGTAACACTGCCGTATTGGGACATCAACACACCGATCCCTGATGTTCTGAATCACGCACCTTTTGATAGTTACACATATCCTGTCGATTTAAATGCGCAATATAAAAAAGGGGACAAGACATCCCGGTACACATGGTCTCAGATTTCGTCGAACCTGGCGCAGTATGAAGTACTGGAAGATCTGTCGCGAGCTATGGGAAGGACTGACTGGGAAGACTTTCATGGTGGTCGCGCCTTTGATAATGCACCGAACAACACCAATATTTCAGGACATGACGGCGGCCATGTTTCGATAGGGGATACTATGCTTGACCAGAACGTAGCATCATTCGACCCGATTTTCTGGTTTTACCACTGCAACCTGGACAGGCTTTGGTGGACGTGGCAAAAGAAGATGAATGCTACCAATTTATCAGGCCTGCTCAAGACCATCCGGTCGGACTTCAGTAGAAGCTACTTCACTAACGAGTTTCTTACCACACTTGATCCATTTACGTCAATGCCAATAAACAGGACTACGGTTAATGTGGTAGATTCATTAAACGACCTGGATGTAGATTATCAGGAAACAGCTTTCGAGGGGCTGGCACTCGAAGCGCTTCCGACAATGAAAGGAAGCTCCTTACTTAGTGACAAGTTCAGCCTGAAACCGGACAGGGTCAATATCCGCGTCAAAAACCTTGACAGGATCAAGATTCCTGGCAGTTTTAAGGTACATCTTATGAAGAATGACAAGATACTTCGCAGCAGGGCTTTCTTTCAGCCGAATGAAGCCGAGAAATGTGAAAACTGTGTTCAGCATAGAGCTGTAAATTTTGATTTCGAACTTAATCTGGAGGAAGTGGCAGGAGCCAAACTGGAAATCTTGGTGGAGCCACTTAATAAGGATGCCCATGGTGAAAAATTCCCTGCAAAACTGATGGGCAACCCTACTGTAAATATGCGATTGCTAATGACAAATGACGTGATATTGCCTCAATAACAGGTCTGTAAATAACTGAAATTCAAAACCTCTAAAGGTGTACATTATGAAAGGTCATTTATCTGTAAATCAACCATTCATTATAGATCATCAGAAGGTAAATGTACGTGTAAAAGGCATTAACCGCCTCTCCATACCAGGGAGCTTTAAAATTTTGCTGAAAAACAGAGAGACGGTTATTGCTTCACGTGCAATGGCACAACCGGGTGATCCGGCGAAAGTTGATGAGTGTGTGAAACAACCACTCGTTGACTTTGATTTTGAACTTCCTGTTACAGCTATATTCGGCAGCCGTCTAAATATAGAGGTAGAACCTGTAAACAGGTTGGTATACGGACGTGTGATGCCTCCCAAACTACTCGGCAACCCCACTATTAATATCAGATTCCGGTTACAGGAAGTTTAAGATCGGTTTTGTCTTAACGCTATTCACTATGAAAAATCAATCATCCGCCCCCGGTTATGTAAGATTATCCCAGGTGTTTAGTCTTCTGGCGTTAATCCTACTACCCAAATGCTCACTGTGCTTGTTTGCTGCGGGTACAATTATTACCGTATGCGGAGGTGTATCACAAATACCCCCGGCATGGGAATACTGGCTGATAGGATCAACCGTGTTATGGGCTGTAGCAGTACAGATATACAGGATACGAGGGCCTTTTCTATTATTAACTTTGATATGTACCTTATCAGGAGGTTTAACCATTTTTACTTTTTTGTGGTTGAAATTAAGCCCGACTGTTTACTATACCGGTGTTACCATGATCCTGGTTTCGTCCGCAGTATTTGCTTTCAATAAATTCAGGAATAAGGGTTCAAATAAGTGCTGTACTCCAAAACATGAAAAATAAGCTCCGTAATTGGCCTCGATCTTTACACAAGGCCTAAATTATATTAGTATCAGCTTGTTGTCTTAACGATTTTCAATTAACACCGTTTTCAGATAAGAGCTTTGGGTGTCAGATTGTTTGACACCCATTAATTTATAGGCATTTCTCATTCACCAGGTATCAGAGAGAAAACAGAATCGGCTGCTTTATCAAAAACGTCATTTTCCAGATCAGCCAAATAAGCTTCTGTAGAGACATAATCAGTATGGCCAAGCATGTCACCAATGACATTTGTTGAAATGCCACTTTTTAAGCTTCCAGTGGCGAATGTGTGTCTTATTACATAACTTGTAAGCTTTAGTGGTAACTTACATCTTCTCCAATTCTGTTAAGACGCTTATTAAATGTAGCACGCCGATTATTATAGATTTCATACACCAAGCTTGCCTCAAGATAAATGAATTTTTCGAGTATATAATTTCTCCCGTTCTTTATTCTAGATACTTAATTAAAACCCTAAATACTTACTTCACAATCTTTTCGCTAGCTTTTAAAGGATATGCTTGGCTTGCCCATTATCCATCATATATAAAGCCAGTTTTTAACAAGGTAGTTCTTAAAGCTCTTGAAAGTAACGACTATCTTCAAAAAAAGAGTGGCCAAGATTAAATTTAGTAATCTGGGAAGTCCGGGCAATAGTATAATGGTTTCTACACTCTTGTACTGGAGAGGGGAAGAGACTGGCTTCAATGATAGCTAAAACAATAGATGCCTGACAAGTCTTACAAGATTAGGTCATTTTGTCAGTGACAAAAATTTTAGTATAATTATATTCGGGTTGAAAGGTATGACAATTTGCCAAATTTTAGGAAAAAAAATGAAAACTTGGCAAAAACTTGGCAAATCGTCATTTTAAGAATTCATATTCTTCATAAATTGTTGATTATCAATCATTTGAAATTTATCATTTACTGATTACCGATCACTTAATACCGATCACTACACATCGGTGTACTCAGAAACCGATCACCTAATCCGTTTTGAGTTCAAAGAAATTACCATTCACCCCTTTAACGCCCGGAACTGTGGCATAAACTGCACCTGCTCTTGAATATTTTGCTTTTTCATCGTCACTCATGCCTATACTGGCGGTGGTGATCAGCAGAGTATCAAGATTTGGCCCTCCGAAAGCGCAGGAGGTAACGTTTTTGGCGGGAACAGTTACCTTGTTTAGTAATTTTCCATTATCCGGGTCATAGCGGACCACGCTGGAACCACCCCAAAGAGCTATCCAAAGCTTGCCTTCGCTATCAATAGTCATACCGTCAGGAAAAGCATTTTCGTCTTCAATTTTGACAACCACCTTTCCATTTTCAATGGCTCCGGTTTCATTGTTATAGTCAAACGCTTTCACTGTCTGCGTGGGAGTATCAATATAATACATGGTTTTCTTATCGGCCGACCAGCATATACCGTTGGAAATAGAAATGCTATCCAGCATTCGGGTAAGTGTATCGCCATTGAAATTGTACAACGAAGCCGCTTTTGGTGTTTCATCAAGGGCCATAGAGCCAACCCAGAACCTGCCGGCAGGATCACACTTACCATCATTGAACCGTATTACCTTAGGGTCAAAAGGCGGTTTCTCCATAAGCTGTAGCTCTTCTGTCTCCAGGTTGAGCGAGTATATGCCATTTTGCAAGGCTACCAATACAAGCCCTTCTTGAGTTGAAGGCACTACCGTACCTACCCTTTGCCCTACGTCGATGGTTCTCATTTGTTCGGTCAGAGGGTCGAAAGTAAAAACTTTCCCTTTTTCGATATCTATCCAGTAATATTCCCTCGATTTATGGTTCCATATGGCCCCTTCGCCCAGGTCGGCAATAGTGTCTATATAAAGAAATGCCGATTCTACTGCTACACTATCTTCTTTCTCTGCTATAACCTCGTTCTCTTTCATGCTCTCTTGCTGGTTTTTGCAGCCAATGAGTGCAAATAGAGCCAGGACGGTAATTGTGATCCTTTTCATTAGTTCTCCTGTCCTGTTTTATATTCCACACTCACTACCTGGTCCTTCACTATAAATTCAAATGTTCCCGCCTCGGTCACTTTCTTGCCTTGTGCATTGATGAAAGCAAGCTCTTCGGGAGATACGGTAAAAGAGACTTGCTTCGATGCTCCGGCAGCAAGTTCTATCTTTTCGAATTTTCGAAGTCGCTTAAAGTTCGGAGTTATCGAAGCAAACAGGTCCCTGGAATAGAGTTCAACCGTTACTTTTCCTGCTCTTTTACCTGTATTTTTAACAGTTACTGTGAGATTAAGTTTTTCCCCTGCGCTAAAAGTTGCTTTGTCAGCCTTTAAATTGCTGAACTCAAAAGTAGTATAACTCAAACCATGACCGAATGCCCACTGCGGACGATAAGCTCCGTTGGTGTAGGTATTGGGTTCATCTTCACGAATACCTTCAGTGTATTTATGATCATACTTGATCAGGTCTCCCGTATGTTTAGGATATGTATAAGGAAGTATACCGTTAGGATTATATTCTCCGGTCAACACTTCGGCTATGGCCTGAGCGCCCATGGTTGAAGGCCTGTAAGCCAATAATATACCCGGTATGTCATTTTCGATAGAGGAGATCACTCTGGGACGACCCTCCACTAGCACGAGAATAACAGGTTTTCCGGTTGCTACAGCAGCCGAAGCCAAAGCAAGCTGCCTGCTGTCAAGCGTGAGGTCGTCGATGTTACCGGGAGTTTCTGCATAAGCATCTTCACCCAGGCAAAGTATAATGTAGTCAACATTTGCAGCATCTTTTTTCAATTGCCCTGCATCAAAATTAGCAGCATTGTTATAATCTCTTTGGGCAGCGCTGATCACATTGCCTTTACCAAGTTTAGCCTCCAGGCCCTCTTTTATGGTCAAAGTAGACTTTGGATATTGGCGGTCGTCATTGCCTTGCCACACATATGACCACGAGCTGTGGAGTGAAGTGAGGTTATTCGCGGCAGGACCAGCTACCAGCACTTTAGCACCTTCTTTTAGTGGCAGTACGGATTTTTCATTTTTTAACAAGGTAATAGTTTCTCTTGCTGCATTCAGGGCCACTTCCTGAGATTTTTTGGCATCCACTTTTGCCAAAGCTGCCTTTTCAGGGAATGGATTGTCGAAAAGTCCCAGCTTGTATTTTAACTTGATTATCCTGCGTACAGACTCGTCGATACGGCTTTCGGAGATGGCTCCATCTTTTACAAGCTCCAACAACAAGTCATAAAAAGAGTAGTCGTAAGGCACCATGCTCATGTCAAGACCGGCCTCTACGGCAAGTCTTACAGCCTCTTTAGGTGTATCGGCTACTTTGTGTCTGGTGTGCAGGCGGATTACATCTTCCCAGTCGGAAACAGCAACACCTTCAAAACCTAACTCTCCGCGAAGGAGGTCTGTTAAAAGATACTTGCTGGCATGGACAGGGACACCGTTGATCTCCCCTGAATTGATCATTACCGTCGACGTTCCCGCATCAACAGCACTTTTGAAAGGAGGCAACAAATATTCTCTTAGGGTATATTCAGGTATGTAAGCCGGGGTACGGTCCTTTCCGCTGGCAGGGATAGAGTAACCCAGGTAGTGCTTCATACACGATGCTACGGCCGTAGGGCTTTTGAGGCCGTCTTCTTCATAACCTTTGATGGCGGCAGTACCCATTGCTGTTACCAGGTGTACATCTTCACCAAAGGTTTCTTCAAACCTTGACCATAGCGGCTGTCTTCCCAGGCCCAGCACCGGGTCGAAATTCCAGCGGATACCGCTGGCGCGGGTTTCAATGGCTGTTATTTTGGCCGACTGCTTCACCAGCTCGGAATTACGGCTTGCAGCCATTCCTATGTTGTGAGGAAACAGTGTGGCGCCCTCAATATAGTTGGCTCCGTGAATGGCATCAATACCATAAAGCACAGGAATTTTATTAGGCGTTTCTTTTGTGGCAACCTCCTGGATACGTTTTTGTATCTTGTGCCACGTTTCCATAGTGTAGGCACTGCCTTTTACATTAAGTATAGAGCCGACTTTTTTATTAAGTATGGCCTCTTTAAGTTTTTTGTCATCGATAGCATCCAGTGAGCTGTCTTCAAGAATAAGATCAATAGTCACCTGAGTCATCTGCCCTACTTTTTCCTCGATAGACATTTTTGAAAGCAAAGCCTCCACTTTTTGGTCTACATCCTTATCACTGGCTTTTTGGGCATGGACTATGCCGCAACCCAGACCTGCAATAACCAGAAGTCCATGTTGCATGACCCTTCTAAAGCTGTTTCTGAAATTCATATGCATTTTTAAATTTTTAAACGAAATATGGGAACTGTAAAACTTGAAAATTAGGGGCGATATCAACCTCGGTAAATACATCAATTGAAGGTGGTAATTGTTTCATGCAATTGACTTTACGTATATTAATATGCTAATTCATATCCATGTTTAAAAGTCAACTGACCATAATCCTATTGTTTTTTTCTTTCTACTGTCGTGGACAGGAAAATGATGTAAGGTTCTACCCGGTATCAAAAGGGCTCTCGCAGCACTCCATTACCTGTCTTTTGCAGGACAGTAAGGGCTTCCTCTGGATAGGTACACGCCATGGGCTGAACAGGTATGACGGGCAGGATTACCTGACTTATGAACACATCAACGGAGATACTACTTTGATCAGCAACAGTACCGTACAGTGCCTCACTGAGGATAAACATGGTAACATCTGGATAGGAACGTATGGAGGTGGCTTAAACTATTACAATTATGATGAAGATCGCTTTTATGTATACCGGAATATTAAAAACAATCCTAATTCTTTGAGCGACGATTTTATAACTGCCGTTTTTGAAGATTTCAATGGCAACCTCTGGGTAGGTACCGAAAAGGGTGGCTTAAACCTGCTGAACAAGGAAAACGGTACATTTACACGTTTCATGTCCAATGAGGCCGACCCGTATAGCATCTCTTCAAACAACATCACATCTATCAACCAGGACCGTAATGGCAACCTCTGGGTAGGTACATACGGAGGTGGTATCAATCTCTTTGATGTAAACAAGAAAAATTTCATTGCTTTTAAAGCAGGATCCAGCGAGTCATTTGCCAGCAATGTGGTCCGGTATATTTACAAAACCTCCAAAGGCTCGCTGCTGGTAGGCACACATCAAGGACTTAAGCGACTGGTGTACACCAACGGGCGCTATATTTTTAAAGATGTGCTGACAAACCATTCCCTATCTAAAGCCCTTACGAAAGTACGGGTACTAACTATTTGCGAAGACCAGGAAGCCCGAATCTGGGTAGGCACCGAAAACGAAGGACTTTTCATGGTAGATCAGGCCAGGGGCACAGCAAAGCACTTTTTCCATACTCCTGAAAACAATTATGGGGTCAACAGTAATTCCATCTGGTCATTAAGCACCGGGCGGCATGGCACCGTCTGGATCGGAACTTATAATCAGGGGCTGTATAAAATGGATCCATACGAGGAAAAATTCGAAGGCCTTTATCAAAGTGGTATACCCAGCCATACGCTGAGCCATAATGTAATCAGCTCATTTGCTGAAGATAGCCTGGGCAACTTATGGGTGGGAACTGATGGCGGCGGCCTGAATTATTTTGACCGCAGAACGGGTAAGTTTAAAAGGTATAAACAAATACCCGGCGATAGCAGCAGCCTCTCAAACGATGCCGTAGTAAGTGTACTTATCGATAGAAAAAACAACCTGTGGGTAGCAACATGGGAAAGTGGCATCTCAATACTCAGGGAAGGCAAAGCCACATTCAAACACCTTATTCACCGACCTGATGATAATAACTCCCTCTCCGGGAATGATATTTACAAACTATTCGAAGATAACAAAGGAAGGGTCTGGATAGCTGCTTTCCGCGACGGACTGGATATTTATGATCCTGAAAAGCAAAAATTCTATCACATCAATGAAGAGACCACGCCAGGACTTAGTGGAAATAAAGTAAGGTCAATCCTGCAAGACTACGAGGGCAATATGTGGATAGGTACCGAAGGTGCCGGGCTCAACCGGATCAGGGTAGATGATGCGCTGAATATAACTGACAAGCATTTTTATTGTCATGGTGATGCCAACAACTCCGGGCTGAATAACAACACTGTCACCTACCTCTTTGAGGATTCTGACAGTGTGCTATGGGTAGGAACAGAGGGCGGAGGTATATACCACTACGATCGGGAGGCAGACCGGTTCCTGGTTATAGAGGGCAGCCAGCGCCTGCAAAACAATGTGGTTTATGGTATATTGGAAGATGACAACAGGAATATCTGGATAAGCACCAACAATGGCTTGGCCAGCTACTCCAAACAGGATGGTACTATAAAAATTTATAACGAGTCCGATGGCCTGCAATCATCCGAGTTCTACAAATCGGCCTGCCTGAAAACCCGCGACGGTCACCTGGTATTTGGAGGAATAAAAGGCTTCAACATGTTTAACCCGGAAAATGTGAAGAAAAACCCCAATGCACCTCCGGTTTATATTACCAAGTTCCTGCTTTCTGACGAGGTAGTTAGAACGGCCCCCAATTCACTGCTGGCCCAAAATATAGTCAATGCCCAAAAAATTCAACTTGACTATGATCAGAATGATTTCAGTTTTGAATTTGCGGCTCTTAATTTTTCGCAATCGGCCAAAAACGAATATGCCTATAAGCTCGAAAACTATGACGAAGACTGGCAAAAAGCCGGTACCCGCAAAGAGGCTTACTACACCAATGTGCCTCCGGGTACTTATACTTTTAAAGTAAGGGGTTCTAACAACGATGGTATCTGGAGCGAACAGGAAGCCTCCATCATTGTTGACATCAGCAAGCCGTGGTACAGCACATATTGGGCTTATGGAGCCTATGCATTGATCATCCTGGCTATGCTGCTTTGGGCCCGCCATAATATTATCTATAAAGAACGGTTGCAGGCTCAGCTTCAGTTGGAGCATCTGGAACTCACCAAAATGCAGGAGCTCGACCAGCTGAAATCACGGTTCTTTGCCAATATTTCTCATGAATTCCGTACACCGCTGACCCTGATCCTTAGCCCCTTGAAGTCACTCTACCTTGATGAAACCAAGAATGAGTACAAAAAGCAAATGCGGATGATGATCCGTAATGCAGAGCGGCTGCTCAGGCTGATCAACCAGATACTGGATCTTTCCAAGCTGGAATCGGGGAGCGTGAAGCTCAAAGCCAGTGAGCAGGACCTGGTTAAATTTTTAAAGCCTTTAGCCTTTTCATTCGCCACGTATGCCGACAAGCAGTTCATTACCTATAAAACCAACCTGCCCAAGGAGCCGATATACATGTATTTTGAGCAGGACAAACTTGAAAAAGTATTTACCAACCTGCTTTCCAATGCCATCAAATACACACCGGAGTTTGGAGAGGTCTGCCTGACGGTACAGCAAAAAGACAGTATGGTGGAGATCATCATTGCTGACTCAGGTATCGGCATACCTCAAGATCAGATTTCTTATATTTTCAATAGGTTTTACAGGGCCCAACATCATGTAAACCTTAAAGGTACCGGCATAGGTCTGGCGCTGACCCGGGAGCTGGTGGAGTTGCACAAAGGCCAGATCGAGGTTAGCAGTGTAGAAGGGCGGGGCACAACTTTTAAGGTGCAGTTTCCTCTGGGAAGCAAACACCTGGAGCCCTCCGAGATCTCCGAAGATCGCATCATCCACCATGCCAACACCGATAATTATGAGCATGATGAGCTATTGATCGACAAGAATCAGGAACCGGCTGCATCTGCGGAAAATATTAAAGCCGAAAACGACCTGCCGCTTGTACTCATAGCCGAAGACAATGCAGACATGCTATCATTTATCAGCAGCTATCTGGAAAGTGAATACCGGATACTGGAGTGTACCAATGGAAAGGAAGCCCTGGAGCTGGCACTGGAGCAAATTCCTGATATCGTTATCTCCGATATTATGATGCCCGGAATGGATGGCTACAAGCTCTGCTCCCGATTAAAAAGTGATGAAAAAACCAGCCATATTCCGGTAATATTACTTACAGCCAAAGCTTCCAATGAAAGCGTAGAACAGGGGTTTGAGTTAGGCGCCAATTATTATGTAACCAAGCCTTTTAATCCAAAATTGCTTGCTCTGCGCATAAAGAATATCCTTAAGAGCCGCAAAATGTTCAAGGATCAGGTACTTAATAACAAAACCATTAACCTGGAACCCAAGCATGTGGTTATCTCTACGGCAGATGAAAGCTTCATCAAAAAAGCTGTAGGCTTTGTGGAGGACAACATGGACAACTCCGAGCTGCAGGTGGAGGACCTCTGCTCACATTTGGGCATGAGCAAAATTCAGCTTTACAGGAAGCTAAAGGGCCTCATCGGCCAGTCTGCCAATGAGTTTATTCGTACCATCCGACTTAAAAGGGCAGCCCAGCTCCTGAAGCAACAAAACCTTACTATAGCCGAGGTCACCTACCAGGTAGGTTTTAACGACCTCTCTTATTTCAGGCAATGTTTCAAAAAGCAGTACGGAGTCAATCCATCGGAGTTTGCACAGCAGAGCAATACATGACAAAATCCTTAGTCACCCTTCCCGAGACTATTCGTAGTCTACCGAAGGGACTACGAATTGATAATGAGAACGAGTGTCTGCGATACGGTAATTGGAAAACGAAACTTCATAATTAATATTCTTTTTCTAAATTGCCAGTCATAACCAAATAAACGAGATATAAGACGTTCGTTTATAAGCTACAATTCAATATTATGCAAAGCAAAGTCGCCATGGTTGTTATCGTTCTTGTTGGGGTTTCCATGAGTTATACTTGTGCTCAAGAATCTGACAGTACTATGTTAGATAATGACATTTATGTGGGGTTATTTGAGCAGGATCCAACCTTTCCAGGAAGCTATGCAGGATTTTACGAATATCTTGACCGTAAAATTAAGTGTTCAAGGCAAGGCAAAAAGGTTTACGTTCACTTTGTTTTAGATTCAACGGGCTATGTAAGAAAAGGATCGGTATTTATAAATGAGTCGGTTTCTAAGAAATGTGCTGATCAAATTAAAAAAGCATTTGAAGAATCTCCTCAATGGGAACCAGGTGTTTCATTTGATAAAAAGGAGAAAGTAAATGTTAAGCTTTTACTACCTATTAATCTATAAAAGGACTATTGGTAATTGGACACTCTCATTACCAGCTTATGCTAATCTTTAGTTATTTCTTTTTCCAAATCATTTAAGATGTTTATCAAAAAGTACTCCACCTGAATCCGGTAAAGACTGGCTTTGTGGATGAGCCGGAGCACTACCGTTAGTCTAGCGCCAGGGATTATGCCGGCTCGTGCAGGTTGGTGAAAGTGGATTTTTTGTAATTAAAGTACTGCAAATTAAACCGTGTCACAGACACCCGTTTTTCATTTCAAATCCAAGTCACCCTTCGGTAGACTAAGGATAAATCAGGTGACTTAGTATAAGTTACGCATATGCTGATCGGTTTGACTATCCCTGATGCTTTGGATCTAATCACAAAACGCAATAAATAAAATATTCTGTTCGATTCTGTAAAATGCTGTTATTCAAGGGTTCAGGAAACGTTTGCAATAAATACCCATCTTAAAAGAAAGGTTTATCCCCGCAACATTTGCCCTTAGACGATGATATTGATCTAAACTAAAAACAATCATCGCTTATGAAGAACCTTAACCCCCTTAAAGTGATTATCCTGTTGGTTTGCCTGTGGGCACCAATAGTCCTTTACGGACAGGATAGACAGGTGTCCGGAAGAGTTCTGGACGCAGAATCAAACAGCGCCTTACCAGGCGTAAGTATTATTGTAAAGGGTACATCCACTGGTACCACTACAGACATAGAAGGTAACTATAGTCTGCAGGTGCCAGAAGGTAGCAGTACCCTTATTTTTTCATTTATTGGTTATGCCACGGAAGAGGTTAACATTCAAAACCGTTCCGTAGTGGATGTTAACCTGTCCACTGATGTAACCGCTCTGTCAGAAGTGGTAGTAATTGGTTATGGTGAGCAACAAAAAAGCTTACTGACCGGTGCTATATCCAGTATTGAGGCAGAGCAAATTACCAATACCTCAACACTTAGAGTGGAGCAGGCCCTTCAGGGTAGAACTGCCGGTGTTAACGTACTGGCTAACTCCGGCTCACCCGGTAGTGGCCTGAAGGTGCGCATCAGAGGTACCGGCTCTAATGGAGATGCTGGTCCGCTCTACATTGTAGATGGTATCAGAACCGGTGGCATAGAGTACCTCGATCCCAGCGAAATAGCCTCGATAGAGGTGCTGAAAGATGCAGCTTCGGCAGCTATCTACGGTGCTGAAGGTGCCAATGGTGTAGTCCTGATCTCTACCAAAACCGGTAAAGCAGGAAAACCGCAAATTAACTATAACTTTCAGTATGGTATCCAGACGGTCGGCGACCGTATGGACATGATGAATGCTCAGCAGTATGCCGAGTATCTTAACGAAGCCGGTGCTTCCGGAACTTTACCTAACCCTGCCGACTATCAGGGTGTGGAAGGAACGGACTGGCTGGATGAATTGTTCGAAAGCGCACCCCTCCAAAAACATAGCCTTAACCTTAGTGGCGGCTCAGAAAACTCAACCTATCTGATAGGAGGAAGCTTCTATACCCAAGACGGTGTTGCAGGTGGAGATAAAGCGCAGTTTGACAGGTATACAGCCCGATTAAACTCAGACCACCAGATCAAAGACTGGCTGAAGATCGGTAACAGGCTCTCTTATTCTCACTTCAAAAGAAGTACTATTGCCGAGGATGATGAATTTGGCTCAGTAGTAGGTAATGCCATACTCATGGACCCCACGACCCCGGTAATTTACACCGATGGGCTACCAGCACATGCGCAGGCTGCACTGGATGCCGGAGAAACACTTACGCAAGATGATGATGGCAACTACTATGGCATCTCCCGTTTTGTACAGGGAGAGATCGGTAACCCGCTGGCCATGATCCAAAATACCAGAGGAGAGATTGTACAGGATAAAGTAGTAGGCAATATCTATGCTGAACTGACTCCTATTAAGCATATTAAATTTACCTCTCGGTTTGGTATTGATGCGGCTTTTCAGCTTAATCATGAATGGTTCCCTACTTATTATTTCTCTAATGAGAGAAAAAACAACACGCCAACAGTAAGGGACAACAATGAAAAATGGTTCACTACTCAGTGGGAAAACTTTGCTACCTATACCAACAGTATTGCTGAGCATGACTTCTCCATCCTGTTAGGTACATCAGCCATTAACACCGTATACAACAAGCTCAATGGCTCTGGCGGTCCGATGTTTGATGAAGACGATAAATTCGCATACTACGATTATATTCCTGATGAAAGCGATCGTATAGGAAGCTCCAGAGAAGACAAAAGCCTTTTATCATACTTCGGGCGGGTTTCCTATACTTTCTCTGACAAGTATTTGCTCAATGCCACTTTCAGGTACGATGGATCTTCCTTACTTCCTGAAGACAACCGATGGGACCTTTTCCCGTCAGTATCTGCCGGCTGGGTAGTATCTGCTGAGAATTTCTTCCCTGAAACCTTCATTAACTTCTTGAAAGTAAGGGCAAGTTGGGGAGAAAACGGTAACCTCAGATCACTTACTCCCGGGCAGTATGCCTCTATCATTACTACCCAAGGTATACGATACCCTACAGGTACAGGAGGCTTCTATGTAGGTGCAGAACCAGACTTCCTTCCTAACCCGGACCTGGTATGGGAAACCAGTGAGCAGGTAGACCTTGGCCTGGATTTTGGCTTGCTTGACGACCAACTGAGAATAACTGTTGATTATTACAATAAAACAACCAAAGGCCTTCTTACTGCCAGTACGCCACCTCACTACATTGGTAACGATGGTGCCACTGTAAACGGGGGAGATGTAAGAAACAAAGGTTTTGAGTTTGAAGTAGCATACACCAAATCCGCAGGCGATTTCTACTATGAGATCTCTGCGAATATGACGACAGTGGATAACGAAGTTATCTTCCTGAACCCGCTGGTGCCTGACAAGATCCAGGGTGCCGGTGTAGGTACAGGTTGGACGGCATCATATTTTGAAGAAGGTTTGCCTATCTGGTATTTCAGAGGTTACAAGACTGATGGTATATTCCAGAACCAGGAGCAGATCGACAACTACATCAGTGACAACAACCTGTCGGAGTACAGCCCCGCTCCGGGTGAGCCGGTAGTGGTAGACGTTAATCAGGATGGGCGAATCACTCCTGAAGACCAGACTTATATAGGTGACCCTCATCCGGACTTTTTATATGGCGGGCGTGTCAACGTAGGCTACAAAGGTTTTGACCTGACCGTGTTCATACAAGGCTCAAAAGGAAATGACATACTCATGGGCTTCAACAGAACTGACCGAGGTACTGTGAATAAGCCTGAGTTCTTTTACGAAGATCGCTGGACTGGAGAAGGAAGCACCAATGACTGGTTTGCCGCTGATACTGATAATCCATACATCTACAACAGTGACTTGATGGTGTTTAACGGCTCGTATGCGCGTATTAAGCAGTTGCAATTGGGTTATACCCTTCCTGAAAACCTGATCAACAGGCTGAAGTTCAACTCTATCCGGGTTTATGTATCTCTGGAAGATTACTTCACATTTACCAAGTATCCCGGACTTGACCCTGAAGCTGGTAGTAATGATGACAACAGTCAGGGCATAGACAGAGGAGTATATCCTATCCCCAAAAAGTTCATGACCGGATTATCACTTAGCTTCTAATTACAAACCGACGAGATTATGAAAAAGAATTATATAAAAATATGGACAATGGGCATGTTAAGCTTACTGACGATCCTGGCTTCATGCTCTGACGACTACCTTGATAAGGAAATCTATGGAAGAAAGTCGACCGAAGAGTTTTACAAAACCGATCAGGATGCATTCAGGGCTACCATAGCCGTTTATGACATCCTGCAATACCATTACAATACGGGCTGGTCCAGCAACTACCTGGTAAAAACACTACCTTCAGATGAGGGGACTGCCGGTGGTGGAGGTAGTGGCGACCAGCCACAATATCAAAACCTGGATGACTATACATACGATTCTCAGAATGGGGGTGTACTGGGTACATGGAGAATGGCCTATTTTGGCATATTCAGGGCCAACAAAGTCATCAACCTGGTTGAGCCGGAGAATGATTTCAGAAAGGCTCTGATCGCTGAATCCAAAGCGCTTCGTGCGCACAATTACTTTGAACTGGTTTCTATGTTTGGAGATGTGCCTTTAATACTTGCCGAGCCTGACCAGTCAGCGTACGAACAGGAACGTGTGGCCAGTAATGTTGTTTACGATCAAATTGAGAAAGACCTCCGTGAGGCAATCGAACTATTGCCTCTGAAAAGCGAGTACAGTGCAGCGGATCAGTTCAGGGTTTCTAAGGGTACTGCCCAGGCACTGCTTGGCAAAGCTTATCTCTATCAGCAGCAGTGGGACAGCGCCGCATATTTTCTCGATGCCGTAATTGCATCCAACGAATATGACCTGCATGATAACTATGCAGACAACTGGACTGAAGCAGGTGAGTTGGGTAAAGAATCTGTTTTTGAGGTTCAGTTTGTGAGTTCCGTCGGCTTTGATTGGGGCAACTTCCCATGGGACAATGGCAGGCTTCAGGAGAGCAATATCCATATTCAGCTTATGGGGCCAAGAGGTGGTTTTTACGAACCTGCACCCGGAGACTCACTTATTGCAGGCTGGGGCTTCCTGTACCCTTCCGAAGAATTGTACGATGCCTTTGTCAATGCCGGCGATAGTGCCAGAAAAGTAAACACGCTTATGTCAGAAGCTGAACTGGTTGCTGCTGGTGGAGCATGGACAGGTGAGAACGTGTGGGACTACCATGGCTTTATCAGGCGTAAGTATGGTACTTACAGCAACCAAACCAACACTGATGCAGTGGCAGAGCTAAATTATGCCACCAACTGGAGATTGATCCGTTATGCCGATGTACTGCTCATGGCTGCCGAGGCTTTCTACAACGCAGGCAATGAAGGGCGGGCCCTCACTGAGCTCAATAAAGTGCGTGACCGGGCAGATCTGGAGGATGTGGCAGCATCGGGTACGGCACTTTTCGAAGCCATAGTTACTGAGCGACAACTGGAGCTTGCGTTTGAAGGTTTCCGCTTCCTTGATCTTATCCGCTGGGGCCGCGCTTCCCAGGAGCTTAGTGATCTGGGCTTTGTGGAAGGAAAACATAATTTATTCCCTATCCCATTTGATGACGTGATCCGTGGTAATTTAGGTCAGAATGATAAGTGGTAGCGGCAGGTTACTGGCTACTTGTTCACTGGTTTCTGGTGGCTTGTGCGGGTAATTATCCTGCTACATCTACGACAGTGAAATTAGAAGCTGGAAACCTTGAGCTAATAGCAATGAATTGAAAAATCCCGGCTGGGGAGACTAACTTGCCTCTTTAGCCGGGATTTCTTTAGAAAAAAATAATAGGGTTTACATCATGTGGGTATGTATGCTAAATTTCCTCTCAGCCATAGCTTAAGTTCGAGCGATTCGTCCTCAGTTAAGTAAAACAGTGCTTTTCTGTATTCTTTTCTGAAGAGCTGAGGATGAAAGCTAACTTTTCTCAGCACGATCTTATAGTATTCCAGCATTGATGTTTTCATTGCTTGTTTTTATTAGTTTGAAAAAATGCCCCTGGCCTTTTCGTTTAATCTATAGGCCATGAGAAACTACTATGGCCAAAGGGCTTTTTATAATCTCACAATCATTACTTGCCACATTTAAGCACACATTTCCGGTGGCTTAAGGCCTAATGGCAATAATGAGGTATAATGACGTTGATTACACTAAAGCCTTTGGAGGAGGAGGAATGACCTCCTTGATGTAGTTTCTAAAATCGACATTAAGAAATAGAGTACTATGTAATGGCTTGTCTGTACACATACAGGCTACCGGAAAGGGATCAAAGCTGTAGAACCAGTCTGTGTGGCTCTTTTTTGAATTCTGTTCTTCTTTTTTGGTGGTTTCGGTATCAGGAATAGCCTGGTAAATGTCCCATCCTACCTCCAGTACCTGCGTAAAGAAATTATCAGCATCCTCAGCATGGTGATACATAGAATCACAAGCAGAGATATCTGCAACCTTGCCGGCTTCCTGCTCAGACTGATCAGGAGCAAGGCTAACATTAAAGAATGCAATAGCGAAGAACAGAGCAACCAGTTTAAACGCTATATTTCTTTGCCTGTTTATCATATTGTAATAACGTTTGCCAACCAAATGTATTTTAGCATTAGCAGGTTAATAACAAACGACCTCTGATTTCGGGTAGGGAATTTACAAATAAAATGATAAAAATGCTATAGCAAAGGATTTATTCATTGCCTATGTAAGATAATTGGTGTTTATAAATACCCGGGAGCGATAAAATACCCCGCTCAAATGAGTAACCCAGGCAAAAATTATAGCTCTTTCCTGAGTTTGGCAGCCATTTCAAGCGCTACATGGGTTCCCTGAGCCTCCAACTGTTCAATAATCATTCTTTTTGTACCCTCGTCATACTGCTCCATTTCAGTAGGCGCTTTTTCTGTGCTTTCAACAATTCCATTTTCTATAAATAGCGTCTTCAGCCACTCATTTACCTGGCAATCAATAACCAGGTGTACCCGGTCAGTTTTTCCACCATTTTCCACACTGTGGGTTTGGCTAAAGTCGGCAAACCAGCATTCTCCGGATTGCATGTTAAGCAGGTTATCATTGAGCATAAATTTCACCTGGTCATTGGTAAGTATAGGAATGTGTAGCCTTACAAATCCATCCCAAAATACCAGATCATAATCTTTATGTGGCTTTATTTCTGATCCTGGGGTCAATCGCAGGTACCTGACGGAGCTTTTCGGTGCGTTGATAGTTTCAATCACCGACCGGGTATATGGCAAGTGTTCCAGCACCGGCTCATCTGCAAACTGCCTGCTATCGGCATGGCCTGCCGACAGGCCATGGCTCTCTCCCTGAGGTGACCGAAGGGGGATGCCACTCCACTCGCCAGAGTAGTATGCCGTGTTAAAGTGCCTGGTCCAGTTTTGCTTGCAAATCTCAAGCTCTTGCAGAAGCTGTGCAGGATCAAACTGAAAAGGCAATTTTGCATAGCTTTTCATTTAAAATGTTGTTTAAATTTAATGACTGGCCAAACATGGCTTTTCTAAAATTAACATTTTAGCAGTACAATTATCTGTTAAATAAAAAACTGAATGACTTAAATCAAAAATGCCACACACAATTGATGACTTCAACAAATGGATACCCGTCGCCTTTGATGCAGAAAAAGAAGAGGTACAATGGATATATGCTGGAGATAAAGATTTCAGGGAGCCATTTTTTGAAGACGATATAAGATTGATTAGATACGAGTCTCCGAAATCCAAAAATACTTCCCTGCACGAGTTCAATAAGCTTGGCGCATCAAAACGAACCGATACCATTAAACCCGCACTATTTATCTTCCATATTTCCCGGTGCGGCTCTACCTTGATTACTCAGATGCTTGCCCAATCCGCCAAAAACATTGTTTATTCCGAGCCACCGCTGACTGATGAAATTCTGAGCTCGGATCTCAGCCATGATGTTAAGATGAAAACATTAAGGGCAGCCATCATTCTTATGGGACAAAAAAGAAAGGCCCCACATCAATACCTTTTCATCAAATGGGACAGTTGGCACCTTGCATATTATGGACTGATCAGGCAGGCATTTCCCGGTGTGCCTGCAATATTTCTATACAGAGAACCGGTAGAGGTATTGCAATCACATCAACGCGTTCGCGGTATGCACATGGTACCCGGTTTACTCAAAAAGGATGTATTTCAGCTAAAGGGCATTCCTGCCCATGACCTTGATTTATATGCCGCTAATGTACTTTCAAAGCTTTATGGGTGGATGCTCCTTCATGCTGAGAATAAACTGGTGAGGTTGGTTAATTATTCTGAATTGCCTGGCCGGTTGTTTGATGTGATTACGGATATGCGGTTAGAATATTCGCCTGATGAACGGAAAGCCATGGAAGAAAGGAGTAAGAGGCATAGTAAGCAGGGTTGGTGTAATACCATTTATAACACTGAGGAATACGCTTACAAGCTACAAGGGTGGCTCCTGATTGTAAAAGAGCGTTATGAACGGCTTGAGGAAGTTAGATAAACTTGCGGTCAAATAAAGGACTCGTCAGGCTTTTAATTTGAAATTATCAGCAAAAGGCACCACCTTTTGTTAATTAATGGAGTACATGTAAGCCCTGAAGAAGTGGAATTTCTTCACTTAGCAGTATTGCTGCTGCCAGTACCTCCGAACAATTAATGTTTACCAAACTTTTAAAAGTTTAACTGATGCACTGGTAAAAATAAAAAAAAGACCATTTTTTTCATTAAACTATAAAGTTCTGTTATAAAGATACTTGCAAAAGAGGAGAGCCAAGCCGCATTATTTATTATCCACTTAACCTTGTATGGAAGAAAAACCTTTTCTAAAATGGGGTGTTTTCAGGGTTTAACAGCGTTATCAATATTTCCGAAACCAATCCAAAATAGCTCCTCATGGGTTCAGAAAAACTTAAAACAAGATTTGCAGGTTTATTTATGATAGTGGGTATGGCAGCCGGGCTTTTCAGTGTTGCTCCTGCTATTGACTCAAGGCATTATTTAACAGAAGCCGCGGCCCATTTTAATCAGGTGATTATTGGTGCAGTATTCCAGTTCATTATGGCGCTGTCTTACCTGGGAGTGGCCCTGTTGTTATACCCTATCATCAGAAGGTTCAGCGGTAGCCTGGCCATTGGTTTTTTAAGTTTCAGGATCATAGCAACCAATCTTGTAATATTTGGCACAATATTGCTATTGCTAATCCTGGCGTTGAGCAATGAATTTGTGAGTAACTCCCCGGAAAATGCCTCAAACTTCCAGGCTCTGGGAAACGCCCTCAAGATCACCCGGGATTATATCAATCATGTATTTATGGTTCTTATTTTATGCATTGGCAATTTCATACTCTATATCTTGCTGATCAGGTCAAAACTGATCCCTTTATGGCTTTCAGTCTGGGGTCTGGTGGGGACTTTGCTATCAGCGGTTGCCAGTATGCTTATACTCTTTCATATTGTAGAGGTTATCACCAGTGAATATCTGGTGTTAAATATGCCGACAGCTGTTTTGGAGCTGGTATTGGGCATGTGGCTTATAGTGGTAGGGCTTAATAAAAAAGTGCTCCGGGCCCATCGCACTAAAGTTAACAGCCGCCCCGAGAGGAGTTATAAAAGTAATAGAACGCACGATAAGAGCACTTCTGTTCTCAAATGATTGAGCTTTTTTTCTTTTGATCAAAACGGTAAGTGCAGGCGGACTACGCTCCCCTTATCTCTTATTAGTAAATGTTTTTATAGATAGCCTCACAATTTTCTCAATCACAAAACCTAAGATTAACCCACCAATACCACAGGCCAGAGCCTTGACCAGCCAGGCCATCAGGGGCGTTTCAGCCAAAGCATACTCCAAATCATGTAGCAAATGATTGGTAAAAGGAATGCCATGGGCAATAATTTCAGCACCTACCCAAAGCATGGCTGCTGTACCCACATAGCTGAGGATATTTAACAAGTGGGGCATAAACTTTACGATGTTACGACCAAATTTTTGAATGCCGGGAGGATATTTATGCTGCGCAAGATGCACTCCAATATCATCCATTTTGACGATCAGGCCTACAAATCCATATACTGCGACGGTAATAAAGACAGCTACGGCCAGCATTACTACAATCTGGTTTACTATAGCCTGCCCCGTAACCTGGCTATAGGCTATGGCAATAATCTCGGCCGACAGAATAATATCCGTGCGGACAGCACCGGTCACCCGCTCCTTTTCCAGTTCTTCCGGAGTCATAAGTTTTACCTGCTCACTGGCAACATTTTCATCGTGAGACTTGGCAAACATAGAATGCACCTTTTCATAACCTTCGAAACACAGGTAAGCACCTCCAAGCATTAAAATAGGCGTAATAGCCCATGGAGCGAAGTAACCGAGCAGCAGAGCCGCCGGGCTCAAAATAATTAGTTTGTTGATGAGGGACTTCCTGGCAATCTGATAAATAATAGAAAGCTCACGAGATGCATCAAGCCCCACAACGTATTTGGGTGTAACTGCTGTATCATCAATTACAATACCCGAAACTTTTCCTGTAGTTTTGGCTACCTGGGTAGGTACATCATCCAAACTGGAGGCACTTGCTTTTACCAAAGCAGAAATATCATCTAATAGCGCAAAAAAGCCTGAAGCCATATTCTATACTTTCTCTTCTGAATTATCCTTTACTGTTTGTCCTTTTCCTCTTGCAACCGGCACAATATGGCAGCTCTGTTTTTTAGGAATAGATTTACTGGAAGGTGCGAAATAGTTTTAAAAATCCTTAAATGCCAAACATATACATATTAAAACCAGAAAAGCCCTGGAAAGTTTTAATCAGATCGACAAGCTTTCGAATGAAACCAACCTCGTAAAATAAAACAATAGCCCGAAGGATTATACATTTTTGCGCCTTTGTTAAGCCCGGATCTCTATTTAGGGATGTAATGCGATCTGCCACTGGTATCATAGATGGATGATGTGTAACTGTAACGATCACTATTCCCTATGGCAGTACTAAAAGTGAAGCCAGGGTGATATTTGTCAATGTCCGGGAAAACCTGAAAGCCACTGCTAAGATTGCTGGCAATGTAGTAGTTTACGGCCCGCAATGCTTTTTTGCTCTTTAAATGAGGTTCTGATCTCAAAGGAGGATGAGTCATAAAATAAAACGGTGAATCATTTATACACTCCATCAAGTAAGAAGAAATGGGGGAAGTTCCGGTGATTAGAAAGACAGACTCATCTCCTTAAGCTGGACAGCAGCGATTATTATTGTGTCGCTTATACTGACTTATTTTCATTCCAATAAAACCGGTGCGTTGGCTCTTAAGCGCTCTGTAAGGAACCGGGTAGATCATTATGCATCATAATGATAAATAATCTTAAAAGCCTCAACCACAGTCTGGGCCTCCGCAATAAGTTGCTCCAGATCGTCTACCTGCTTTTTGGTAAGACAGATCCCCAGCGAAGCTCCATGATTCTTGATAAGTACCTGTCGTCCTCCCGGGAAATCATAATGAAAGTCTCCTTCGCTCAGATTTTTAAGAATATTCCTGAAATGACCGAGTTCAAAAGCAGAAAACGACAAGGCACAACTATTAAATATCACGGAATAACCCTGACAACCCTTGCACCAGCTAACCTGCGCATTGTCACATTCTGATAATATAATATGTTGGCTATAGGTACACATTAAGCAATTGGCCTGTCTTCTCGATTTATGCTTCTTCTACCATTTCCTCTATTTCCTGCTCTACCTGCTTTATCCAGGCCTCGAGACGTGGCTCATTGAGGTCATATTGGTTCTCAAAGTCAAGGGCCAATCCATAGAAATGATTTTCATCGTATAAACCTTTAGATTCGTCATACTCATACCCTTCATTAGGCCACATACCGATGATATAGCCGCCATTTTCAACAATTACCTCGCCCAGTATACCCAGTCCGTCCACAAAATATTCCGGATAACCAGTCTGGTCGCCCAACCCGAACATAGCTACAACTTTACCGCTAAAATCTATGGTTTTGAATTCTTCAAAGAAGTTCTCAAAATCACTTTGAAGGTCTCCGTCGTACCAGGTGGATAAACCAATGATTATAATGTCAAAACGGTCATAATCAGCAGCGGTCATATCACAGGCCTCTATTAGTTCGAGTTCTGATATTTTCCATAGTTCAGCCAGGTGGTGGGCAATCACTTCCGTATTTCCGGTATCCGTACCGTAGAAAAGACCTACCTTGTTTTCAATAGCAAATGACATAATTTTAATAGGGATAAAATGTTTATAAAATCTTTAAGCTCACTTATAGTTTAACCGGTTAATGATATAAGATGTGGTAAACTTCTTTCAGTGCTGTGCCCTGTTCAATGATTTCCAGCAGGGAGCTTACTTCCTGTTTGGTGAGGTAAACGCCCGGTGAGGAACGGTTATTTCTGAGCAGGGCCTTGTTTGTGCCAAAGTGATCGTAGCAGAAATTCCGGCTCTTAAGTCCTTCCAATACATTTTTGAAATTACTCAGGCCTTTTTTAGTTAAAGAAAGATAGCTCGTGCCAAATACCAGTGAATAGGTTTTACAATGCTTACACCAACTTATCCGAACGGGATCTTCCTCGGCTAATACGATATAATTTTTAGAGTCGCACATACCAAATATTTTGAATTTTGTGCCTCGCAAAGCCGCAAGTTCATTTAAACTTACGGCCCCGAGGACTTTATTTTAAAAGACAGAGGCCAAAGCATGTCCGTAAAAAGCTCCTGTCTAAATAAAATAGGTTATTTATTTAGAATAATTCTAAACAAGGCAATATTACAAACCCCTCAACTGCGAGACAATCGCTATTGCTAGGTATTTTTCCAGTACTACCTATAGTTACTATCAATGGTTACTAATAGCAGTCCATCAGCAGCTGGTCTTTTTGCTGGTAGTAGCTCAAGGGTTTATTATTGATTTCTGTTGTAATTTGTTCCAGTATATCAATCACCTCACGTTGCATGGCAATAGAGCCGCAGATCATGATGACACCATTATCCCTGAGTGTTGAAGCCATCAGCTCCCTATCTCTGGCTATATACTGCTGTACATATTCTTTACCGTTGCCTGCCTGGGAGTATACAGGTGTAAAGCAGCTCAGCTTTTGCGTGTTAAGGTTGTTGCTGATATAGTGCTGGTAAAGTTCAAAGGACTGCTCAGTTCTGCCACCCCAATAGAGATGCGTTTCCTTTTTGGCCTTATTTTGCTCCAGCATACCAAGGAACGGGGCTATGCCTGTGCCTGTACTGATCATTATTATTTGCGCGGCGTGTGAGGGAAAATGAAAGTTTTTGTTTTTCACGATACACCCTTCTATCAGGTCACCGGGTTGCAGGCTATACAAATAATTGGAGCAGATGCCCTGCTTATGCCTCTTAACACTCAGCAGAATCCTTTTTTCACCCAGGTAAGATATAGAGTAGAGCCTCTCATGCGGGTCATTTGGGGTATAGATGGCTAGCAGGTCTCCCGACTGTAATTTTCGGTGTTTAAAGCTCTCCACGGATATAAGAAAGGTATCATCCGGGTTTTCGAGGGCACTGGTTTTATCAATAACCCTGAACAACTCTTTTTTCTTTCTCTTATGAACTACCGGATTTTTGGCGGGAAGTTCTATGCTAATGCCCAGTTTATTGCCCAGCCGCCTGGCCCATTGCCGGTATGCCTCCCAGGACCGGTTATTGATAGCGGCAGTTTCCAGCAGTCGCTTGCTATTCTTGTCCTTATACATCAACTCATCCACATCATAGGCAAATTGACAAAAATCAGGATATGCCAGTGATCCGAAACCTGCCACCGCAAATGTAAAGTCGGTGTCAGGTTTATTTTGCCTGTATAGTTCGGGAAATTTACGGGCATTGGCTGGCGCTTCCCCCTGTCCATAGGTTGAAGTTATTACAATTAGATGCCGCATTTTTTTGAATGATGTGTACTTGTTCATTTCTGTGATAAAGCAGCTTTGGCCCTGCTCCAACAGGTGAAGGTGAAGCTGTACCGCAAAAGGGATGGTACTTCCTGTTTCGGAACCCAGAAGTATAATAAATTCGCAGTCATCTTTTCCCAGCTTGTTTTTTATCTTTGTTCTTCGCCGTTTAAGCGTCATGGCAAAGCCGGAATAAATAAAAAACAGGATGCTGCACGAGGCAAGCCCCAACACTACCGACCACCATATGCTTCCTCTTCCTGTGTGCAATGTCATACTCAGCTCAGAAAGCAACATAACCATTGGATAGACTGACTCCGCCATGACTTCTCCGTCGAATTGGTTTACAAGTAATTCTTTGGTTTTTAACTTCAGCGTGAAGTGATCTTCCTGATCATCTGAAAATGGGAATTCCAACGAGCGGATATCTGACAACATCGTATTTTGAAATATAGCGAAGTCTTGATACTCACGGACAGGACTGGCTCCAGTGTTCTCATGGTTAATGTCATAAGATGGTTTGTTGCCCTTGGGGATTATCTCAAAGCGCTGAAGTGACAGGTAAGTACCTGTAAGAGTAATGATAATGACCGGGACCAAAGCCAGCCGGCCCAGATAAACATGAGCGTACTGAAAGAAATTCTCCCTGATGATTCTGCTGAAAAATTTAAGAATGCCTTGCTGACGCTTGACAACTAATATAATCCCGGTGATGGCCATCAGGAGCAAAGAGAAAGAGGCGAGGCCCACAAAAAAGCGGCCGGCACTTTTGAGAAACAACGAACGGTGCAATGTGGTGGCAAATTCAAATATCGGGGACTGATCAATAAGTTCACCCGCCTTTTCACCGGTAAACGGATCTATGTAAAAATCAACCATGTTACCTTCCTTGTCGATGGCTGAGATCGCAACAAAACCATTGGCATCTACCTCCAGGCTAAATATTTCATCGTAGCTTTTTTTCAACTGAGGCAGCGTTTCGGCAAGAGAGAGTTCTGCCGCATGACTGACCTTAAAACCCTGCAATTGATTGGAGACTGGTTCAAATGCCAGGATTATGCCTGTTAAGGAAGCTATGAATATAAAAACAGAAGAAGATACAGCCAATAACAAATGGCTGTACCTCCAGATTGAAATAATCATGTTACGAACGCTAATTGGGCATCATACGGATATAGCGTATGTAACCCTGACCGTCAAATTTTCCTTTTACATTTTCCGTAGTAAGCGGTACTTCGACATCATTCAAGAAATATTTTTGATCTTCTACAGCTGTTTCAAAGCGCAGCTTGTATCCTGCATTTAGCTTGGTATCATCCAATTGTATTATGCAGACTGTGCGCTCGCCGCCGGCTATTGTTGCGCCGCTGATACCATCTACATCCTCATCACTTTTATCAAAAAACTTCCACCATTGTGTTAGGTCAGGGTACCATTCTTCATCCTGCCCCATCACATACAGCGTTTTTTCGTAGTTCCCGTCAGGGTCTATAAGTGAGATTATCATGTAGGCCCCCTCTCCCTGGTAATTGGTAAGCTGTACAAGGCACTTGTAAGCTGTTACATTATCCATTTCCCGCGAAGACCAGCTTATAAGTACTGCACTCATAAGGGCGAGAAGGCATATTTTAGAAACTTTACTCATGTAAATATTATTTTAGAAACTGGATATCTACTCCTTTTTTCTTTAACTGTTCATTTTCCTGAGCCAGATCAAAAACGGTTTCATCAAAATCGGTTACGACATTTTTATTCGCTCCGATCTCAAGTAAATACTTAAGAATCACATCGTCCGAGGCCTTCATTGCAGCGATCTGCAGTGGTGTTGCCCCGGCATCGTTGGCTTTATTGACATCAGCGGCATTGTCCTTTGCTTTTTTTACCAGGTAAAGATCATTGGCTTCTACCGCCAGGTGGAAAAGCGTTTTCCCTTTAGCCTGTATAGCTTTCATGTCAAGCCCTTTGGCTTTTAGCAGGTTAAGTTTTTTTTCAAACTGATCCTCCTGGCCGCGTCGGTAAGATTCCATAAGGTAGCAGGCCAGACTATTCCCTTCTTTATCTTTTACCTGCACATCAGCGCCCTTACTGATGAGATAGTCCACCACCTCATAGTTGTTGCGGGCTATCGCATGGCTTAAGGCTGTGTTTCCGCTTTCATTGGCTGCGTTGATATTTTTTGTCTTTTCAGCGATATATTTAACCACTTCGAGCTCATTGCCTCTTGCTGCATTCATAAGCGGTGTATTCCCATCATTATCAGCCTGATTAATATCCACCCCCTTACCAATAAAATAAGTCAGTACACTGGTGTCTTTCGTTCTTCCGGCAAGCAGGTGTAGCGGCGTTACCCCTTCGTGTGTAGTCACATTAGGGTCAATACCAAGTTTTTCGAGATGTTGGAAAACAGCCAGCGAATTGGGGCCATATCTTGTGCCCTGACCTGCGGCAATCATAGCGTTACCACCAACTTTGTTATTCTCTTTATAGGCAATACCCTTTTTTATGAGCTTGTCCATCATATCGATATTACCCGTTTTAGCCGCATAGTAAAATGCCCCGTTACCGTCATTATCATTGCTGTCGAGTTCCAGCCCTTTGGAAGTCAGGTAGTCAACCATAGTAAAGTCTTTCAGATGAGGGATCAGTAACAACAGCGCATTGGCTCCGTCGTGATTCGTATCGGTAATTTTTGAACCGTTGGCTAATAGAAAATCATAAACCGCCGCATTTTGCTGGCCGGTAGTGGCGGCAAAAGTTATCTCGGTGTAGCCATGATCATCTACTGCACCTGTTTTGATACCATTTTCTACCAGGTATTTCATTAGATCCACCTGACCACCCATAGCAGCCCAATGAAGGTAGGTTCGCCCGTCGTGAGTTATAACATCAATATCGTTGCCTTTCTGTTTCAACAAATAGATAATGGCCTCCGAAGACATACCACCGATAATGGCATAGACGGTAGCATTAAAATTATACTCATTAAGCTCTGCCGGATCATTGCCTTCTTTTATCTTCTGCTCTATAGCAGCTATTGAGGGGTTCGACTTCCAAAAGCTTCTATCCAGAAATATATTCTGGGCTTGTATCTTACCCAAAGCAGCCGTGCATATGATAAGCAGCAGCAGCCGGATGATATAGTTATGACGCATGTGGGATATGTTTATATTTATTATTTAGACTAATTATAAATAATGGCAAACATAAATAGTTTGATCATGTGATACAACTGCTGCTTTCAATTATTGATTAGAATTATGGGAACGGCAAATGTGGATATGTTATTGGTTTATAGACTGTCGAACATGGCCAATGATCGCTATTGATGGCATTTATGTGACATTCTCATAATTTTTCTTACTACCGTTAGGATAATAAAGCAGATATATCTTCATTAAATTTTTCTCTTAGCCCGAGGCTTCATAAAACAGCAATTAACAACATGGGGATAACGACCAACAGTTGCATAGTAGTTTCACTTATAGTTAGATCGACTGATTAGTTAATATGAAATGATACGAAAAAAAAAGACAGCCATTTCTGACTGTCTTCTGTGGACCCCAAGGTCTCAATTTCGAACTTTTTGAGGGAGGATATTAGAGCAATTTTAGATTTTAAAGTATAAAACCTTTAGTTTCAAAACTTAAAAAAACATAGCTATCAGTCCTAATACTTTTGGAGCATACTCAATAGCATCTGACCAAACATTCTTTGCCCATTCACGATCTGGCTCATCCTTTTTGAGCTCTTCACTAATAGATAATGCTATCTTGTCAAGATTTTCTTCAAAACCTATTTCCTCTAACTTTTCACAAATTTCCTTTTTCTTCTTGCCCTCAAACTGGTTCATATCAAGAATGGTTGCAGTAAAAATAACATTCTTGTCAGAAGGTACTCCTTCAACTTGAATACCAACTGCAATATTTCTCTTAAAGTTATCATCATTCATTGCTTCCGTGAATTCCTTAAGACTTTGATCATTTAAAGAAAACTCCTTTGTGAATATCTTATTATCGACAGATGACATAGAGAAACCATGACTATCTAAAAGTAACTCAACATCTGATTTATTTATTACGGGATATGTCAGTTCAGCGGTTATACTATAACCTGCTTTGCTTTCTTTAATATGAATGGATTTCCAGGTTATAGGTTTCTTTTTAAATGAATATTCCTTTACAATTAATGGTGTGTCTTCTACGGAAGTACCTGTAAATTTAATTGTATAGCTTCCAAAAGATATACTCTTATTTGAAGAGTTAATTTTCAGCCGCCATCTGTTTTCCCCAGCACCTTCCAGGTCATAATATTTAAGTGTTGCCGGAACAGAGGCTTCTAATATTTCCGCCTTTACTTCTTTGACTGGAGCCGATGTATTTACGAATACTTCCAAATCACTATTTCCGTATACTTCCAATTCGTGAACAGGTGCAACTACATAATACATCGACCTTTTAAGAGCCCTTAACCTTTTGCTAAAAGATTTAACTTCACTCCCGACTCTAATTTGACCTATTACAAAATACTCATTGTTAACGCTTAAACTTCGACCTGAATATGCGTGGAAACTCACTTCTGTATATTGATGGGGTCCTAAATATATATGACTCAACCCATCGCCAGCTGCCAAAACAGGGGCTTCATTGCTGTTTATTTCTTTGATGACTAAACTCTCTATACGTACCCCATCAATATTAGCTCCTAATTTTACCTTCGGAGTAATCGAATTTGTAAAGTAATATAATCCTTCACTAGATATCTTAATGTCAAGGTCAGGATCATTTTCAAATCGGAGTTGAAGGTGGACAGGCTTAGTATTATAGACTCGCCCTCCAATTATATATGTACAATAGAACTTGACCTCGTCTATCTCATCTATGTCATCATGTTTTACAACAAATTCATAAACAGGAGAAGCCACAGGGTTTAGTTGGCTATAAAATGGTGTATTTTGATCTAATTTAACAAAATGAAGCTTATCTATACTCGGCATCATATCTCTATGAAATGCGGTAGTATCGGAAGTCCAGTTAAAACCAAAGATAAAATGATAGTTATTATCTGCGTCCTTCCCAACCGCAGATAGCTGTATTACAGGACTTTCCATATCAATATAATAATCTACTGTATTAGCACTGGTAGAAGCAAGTAAATTTCCTTTGAGGAGAATTAATACGGATATGTACAATGCTTTGGTGTTTTTTAATAAATTTTTCATGGCATAATTGGTTTAAATACTTATGGATTCATTGATTATAACGCCCAAGTTATTCCAATAAAAGACTGATATTAAAGGTATTTACACCGTAACAGGAATATATTTTATCAGGGTATTTGGGGTTATCCCCGGAGATTGTGTTAAAAACACCCTTGTCGGCAGAAGGTATTATAACGAATATAGAGCTATATTATTAAACCATTTATTAACCAAAAACCTATAGTTATGGAAAATTCGAAAAGTCTGCTTGGAAAATTAAGAGTCTACATCGCATGTAATGAAGAGACTAATAAGGCATTTGGAAACAAAGTAGCTGAAAGAATTGATCTTTCTGAATGCGAAAAAATCATGAAACATTATTGTCAACGGGTTAGAAATATTAAGAGTAACCCAGAAACTAATATATCACATGAGCCGAATGGTGTTATAATAAGTAAAGCAGTGTTAAATGAGCTTTTGAAATTAGAGAGTTGTGATGCCTTAGTAATGCTGTATGGTGTTGATTATAATAAAAAAAATAATGATTTATTAAAAGGGCAAACTATTGCCGTAATTCCAGTTGATTCAGCTGGAAAAGCTGTACCCGCCATAAAAGAGTCTAAATTGTCTATTGTAGAAGAAAGGTGGCCAACCGTAGGTTCTATGGATGGTAAAATGACGGATTTAAAGGATCAAAATATTGTAGAGGCAATTACAGATTTTTTATCAATTCTTGAACTGAAAGAAGAAACGAAAAAGGAAAATGAGAAGGAAGAAGAAAAGAAAAAAGAAGAAAGAAGAAAGAAAACCCAATGACTTTATTCTTAGTTTATATTATTTTAATCATCGCCTGTTTGGTAGCATGTACTACCAACAGGCAATACCTTTTAGCTACCTACAGATATTTTCAAATCCTTTTCATTGCTGTCCTTCTCTTTGAGTTAAGTGGTTTGGCTATTGAAAGAGAGTATAACAATGTCATTGATCATTTTTATCAGCCTCTCGAATTCATTCTTATTACGCTCATTTATAAAAATATTTTACGAAACAAGGTACTCAACAGGTACTGGCTGGTTATCGTGCCGCTTTTCTTAATTACCTCCTTTTATTTATCCATTTTTATAGAAGGCCTACACATGCCCAATACTTATAGCTTCCTGCTAGGGTCCACTATTATTGTGCTATATGCCTTAATATATGTATATGAACTGTACGCTAACCCTCCTGAACACTCAAGTTTGTTTACAAACCCCTATTTCTGGATCAATACAGGCAACCTCTTTTTTTATTGTGGCACATTTTTCCAAATGGGACTAAGTGCATATATAGCCAGAGATAATGAGACACTGGCCAAGGAATTGAGCATAATTATAAAATTGTTAAATTATGCATTATACAGCTTGTATTTAATAGGTTTCCTATGCAAGAAAATATTCCTATAGCAGTACTCGTCATTTCCGGCACACTTCTTTTTATCATGCTAGTAGGTATTATAATTACCTCTTTACTGTTCTATCAGAAAGCTCAGAACAGACATAATGTACATGTCAAAGAACTCGAAAATAATTACCAAAAAGAGCTACTTAAAGCGCAGCTTGAAGTAAAGGAGCAAACTCTGACGTACATATCTCAGGAAATACATGATAATATTGGTCAGATATTATCCTTGGCCAAATTGCAGTTAAGTCAACTTCAAAAAAGAAGGGATCCTATACCAGATGAAAAATTTATTTTTTTAAAAGAGCTAATTTTAAAGGCTATCGGAGACTTACGAAATCTATCAAAAGAAATGAACTCCGATTTCATAGTACGCAAGAGTTTTTCAGAGTTATTACAACAAGAAGCTTCAAGACTTGAGCAATTAGGCAAACATAAAATCATTACCAAAATTGAAAAGCCAAATATAGTTTTAGCGCCAAGCATACAGCTTATAGCTTACCGGATAATCCAAGAAATTGTAAACAACATAATCAAACACGCAAAGGCTACAATAATCCAATTTCATTGTAGTTCTAATAGCCAAGGAATTTTGGTAATAGTAAAAGATAATGGAATAGGCTATGACATGAGTGAAACCTCCCAGGAAACAGGATTAGGAATGCTAAATTTACATAAAAGAGCTAAGGCAATTAATGCAACTATAGCATTCAACAGTGAAAAAGGGCATGGAACATCAGTTGAATTATTAATAAACCGAGAGCTAAAATATGAATCCGAGTAAATACACTGTAGCTGTAGCTGACGACCATAGCTTATTCAGAAAAGGAATAGTAGAGATAATTAATGGTTTCGTTGGATTTAACGTCATCTATGAGGGGAATGACGGTGAAGAATTAATAAGTCAGTTCAAAAATACATTACCTTCGGTAGCTTTAGTAGATATAAATATGAAAGGTTGGGATGGCTATAAAACAGCAAAACATATTAAAGCCAATTATCCAGAAATTAAAATATTAGCCCTTTCTATGTATGAAAATGAGTCAACTATTATTAAGATGTTAAAAGCTGGGGCAAGTGGCTATATTTTAAAAGAGGCCGACCCAGATGAATTGGAAGTTGCTTTAAACGAAATAATAAATAAAGGTTTCTATTACTCAAGCCAAGTTGGGCAGATTTTACTTGATCAGCTTCAGGTTGAGCAAAGACATAGTTTTAGTGAAAAAGAATTAGAGTTTCTTCAACTGGTTTGCTCAGAACTTACCTATAAAGAAATAGCAGATGAAATGGGCATGTCGGTTCGTTCAATAGATGGATACCGTGAGGCTCTTTTTGAAAGATTAGAAATTAAAAATAGAATTGGCTTGGCCATATATGCAATAAAAAATGATTTGGTTAATCTGTAATATCAAATACTGCACACTAAAAATTTAACTGACCTTCAGGGGTTCGAACTTCATAAATGTAAAAACCGGCTAAAATCGTCGATTTTTGACCGGTTTTTAACTTCTGTGGGACCTGAGGGATTCGAACCCACGACCTCCGCCCTGTCAAGGCGGCGCTCTAAACCAACTGAGCTAAGGTCCCGTGATTGATTGAACGGCAAATGTACTACTTCGGAATGATTCAGGCAAGATGATAATAATAGCATGATCTATTTAATTTACATTGACCACAAATTAAATCATAACTCCTGCCATAAGTGTCTATAAGTTGATATGTCAGTTTTGAAATTTAGCTAACTTTATAATTGACTGACAACTAATGTCTTAATAGCATGAATCCGTTCAAACTTTTATTAACAATACTTATTGGTATTGTAATAAACCTGCCTGAATGTAAAAGTTATTCGAAAGAACCAGATACGACATACAGTACTCTATATGATTCGATACTCATACTTCACAAATTTGATAGGGAAGAAGCATTTAAGATGCTGGATGCAGTGAGAAATCAACTGATAAAGCAACAGGATATAGATGCTATTCACCAATTCACATACCTCAAGGCATACCTCCACTTTCTTGACTTTGCTAACGATTCGGCGGCATTTTATCTTAATGTGCTGGATTCAGAAATTAAAAAATCAGGAATTGATTATAATGAAGGGAACATTTTATTATTGAAGGGCATGCTTGATACCAGGACGTATGCCCACAAAAGTACCCATCTACAGCAGGCATATCAGTACTTCTTAAATAAGAATGACAGCACCCAGGTAATACGATCTCTTAACAATATGGCAGTAAGGCTCATGAGTGATGGAGATTACCTTTCCTCAATGAGGATTCTTACAAGTGCCAGAAGCTTCTTTAATCAGGAACAAGCTTCTTCATCCTATATTTTGAGTAATATAGCGCATACTTATATGGTTTTAGGACTTTATGAGAGAGCTCTTGATGTTTGCAAAACATCTTTAGTATATGTCGATGAAGATGAATCCATAGTGGAACTCCTTACTATATCTGAGATCTACCTGATTCAGAACCAAACAGATAGCGCCTGGCATTATAACATGCTGGCAGAAAAGGTAATAGAGAAGTATCCCAACGCATATGGACGCAGCATGATATACCTTACCCAGGGTAATATCCTTTTGGCCAGGCTAAAACCGGAAAAAGCATTGGTAGTATTTGACAAGATAGAAATTTCTGATTCCAATTATTATTTAAAGTTTAAACAATTGTTCGGCAAATTTCAGGCCTATAAATACATGAATGATCACAAAAAAGCACTGAAATTGGCAAAGGAAACAGTAAACTTTCAATATGAAGTTTCAAGGCTGTCTGTAAAGCAAAATATGGAGGTTAACAACTGGCGATATATTGCTTACGATTATTTAAACGATTATGAAAATGCCCTGGCTGCACATGAAGCCTTTTTCGACCTTTACCGGAAAATCTATAATCTAAGTCAGGTTTCCGACATCATTAAAAATGACCTTGACAGGCAGCATCAATTCGAAATGGACAAGGCCAGGCTCGAAAAGGAGCTCCTGCAGTCTGCCGTTAAGCGAAACAGCGAAAAAGTGTATTATTTAACAGTTTTGCTTATACTATTAATTATAATTTTCATGTTGCTCATCTTTAGGTACCGATCCCGCAAGAAGATGACCCTTCTACTGGAAGAGAAGGTAAAGCAAAGAACCAGTGAGCTGACTATTCGTAACCGGCAACTCGAAGAGTATGCCTTTATCAACGCTCACCAACTCAGGGCTCCCGTGGCACGCCTGCTGGGCCTGGCCCATTTAGCAAATCATGTTCAGGATATATACGAGTTAAAAAGCTTTTATCATAAAATTGAACAGGAATGTCTAAGTCTTGATAAAGTCGTAGGAACTATTACAAAAGCCATTGATGAAAAAATCGTACTTAGCCGGGATGCCTTAGACTAGTTTTTATTTTCTTAAAGCCTCCAGAGTCTTTTTGTACATTGCTTCCTCCTCCTCCTTTCCCAGCAAAAGATTTGCAGCAATCAAACCATAGCACATACTTCCTTTGCCTCCTATACCATTCATGCCTCCTATGACTACCATGCTATTGTCTCCCTGGGTTGCAGGTGTAACAAAAGGTAGTCCGTTGACTGTCAGGGAATATACACATGACTGTTTATGAACATATTCCAAATCAGATTCTTGAATGGAAATGTTAAGCATCTTTAAGTACCTGTACAATCTCTCCCTGACCCATTCTACATTTTCATCAGTCGGCTGGGTATTCCAGCACTCATCCATATTCTCAATCGAATGATAAATGCCATGGGCGCCTGCTTTGAAAACCGGTAAACCGTCATCATCAATGCGGTCAATCATGGAGTAGAACAGGCCATCATACTGAAAATAGGAGGGTTGAGACTGCCTTATGGCTTCCTTTTCATCAGCGGAGTAGGTGAGATATACTGAGGCTTTTATTTTAAAGAAAGAAGTAAATACCCGCTTGGGCGTGATCAGCGTACCGAATTGAGGGGCAATGTGCTTTAACAACTCTCCGGTATAAGGCCCTGCCGCCACTACCAGTTTTTCTGTGAGAAATAATTTTGTTTCCTGCGTTTGAAGGTCAACGGCTTCAATTTCATAATGCCCATGCTTTCGGGATATGCCGGCTATTTTATATCCATACAAAATCCTGTTACCATATTGCCGTATGCCCTCATGTAGCTTCGCAATTAAAACTCTGGGATTAAAAGTTCCGCTATAGTCAGTGAACTCCCTGATCACCGTATCGGACGAAGGGATAGTCATGCCTAGAACCTCATGAGCATTGGTATGAGATGCTATTTTATAAGCGTCAGTCTGCTTTTCATGGCAAATGGCTTTCATCTCTTCGATACTCGTATGGTCAAACACATAGGTTACAGGCGAATGCGTGTAGATATCCTCCATGCTATGTGTGTTGCCATTTGATGCAGCGTTTAAAAACGAAATTAGCTGCTTTGCTTCAGCTACCGATTTGTTGTGAAGGTAGGAGAAAATGTCATCTTCCGGCCCAAGGCTCCTGGCAATACGCGACTCACCATAGCTTGATCCATTTTTATAAACGCTTTGTTGCTGCTCAATGAGCAATACCTGTTCTCCCTGCCGGGAAAGCTGCCAGGCCGCCGAGCTGCCCATCAGGCCGCCGCCTATAACAATTGTTTTTTCCATTAAACTTCTGATAGGTAATTAAGGGGGTCACCAATTTCATTGTTTTGCCTTTAATTACCTATAGAAGCTGCTAAAAACTAGCCGGGAAACAATCAATTAATGTGAGGCTCGGCCTACTCTCTCTTGCCTTTAATATAAGCATAAATAGCCATGGCATGACCATGCCCTAGCTCATACTCATCTTTTAACCAGTTGGTGATCTCCGTAGCTTTTACCCCTTGTTTAATTTGCCCATCCCGGGTGAATCCCTTTTCTGCTGCCAACGTTTCAAAATCTGTAGGTGTTTTCCCTGTTTTTGTTTGAATGTTGTCTAAATATGCTTGAAATGACATCGTCTTTATTTTTTAGTGCATGAATAATTAAAACCTTATACAATGCAAATGTGAAAATTATTCATCAACCGATAACAGTATGATAGCGGCTCTTATAGGGGCTGATACCGCCATTTATACTGCGCATGCCTCAACTGCTATAGCAGAGCCATCCGGCTTCAAGTGATTTTTACCTAAACAGCAACAAATGCGGCTCTGAAAAGAGAGCGACCTATCAGCAAAAGGGAGTAGAATTAATCAGTTTTGTAGTATTACTACAGTCGGTACTTCTGAGCAAGACCAGTTTTACCAAACATTTGGAAGTTTAGTAAGCAGTATTAATTATAGGTAGCTATTTCTTAGTTCTGTCACTATTTCTTGGCCAACTTCACCATAGAGTAAAATCTCTCCACACTTTCCCCTGCCTTACTTTTTACTTCTTCTGTTTTATCGAGGTATCCGGTGATCGCCAGACCCGATCCTTCCACCAGCTTTTCAATATCTCTTTGGTTGTACAAGGTAAAGTTTTCTCCTACAAACGGCAGGTTCTTCATAAAATCCTTTTGAGCAAAAGTTATAACCAAACAACCGTTTGGCTTCAACTTTCTCCCGATCTCATTAATAAACCCTTCAGGCTCTTTCCAAAAATAAATAGTATTTACCGTCATGATCCTGTCGAAATGACTTTCAGGAAACGGGATATTCTCACCATTATAAAGCTTAAAATCAACTTTGTGATCTGCAATTACCTGCTGATTAATTCTTTGAGCTTCCTCATGCATCAAAGTTGAAATCTCCAGCCCGTGGTATGCGAGGTTTTTTGCTTTCCCTAACAATTTCTCCAGATGGCTACAGTTTCCATGCCCTAGTTCGAGTACCAAATTGCCATCATGCAGGTCAAGGAATTCAATTGTGTTCAGAGTCATGCCGATATTAGTTTCATGCATGGTCACGCCTAGTTCTATACCCATCTCTCCGCTTGGGCACCCAAGTTGTTTTTCCAATTGCCGAAGTTCCGTTTCAGTCATTTCTTTTTTCATCTGCTTGTTATGGTTGGTTTGCGTTTGGTTAGTGTTACTAAACTATCAGTTTTACATATCAGTTTCAAAGGACCTTTGCAGATTTCCATCTGCGGCATAGAAAACGACCTGATCGTTCATTTTGTGAGTTGACATTACAAAACCCGAACTATCTGTATGATCCTCAGAAGTTTGATTTGACAGACATCTTTCGAGGCTAAATCTTCAAAATCCCCATTTCTGCTATTAATGCGATACATGCAATCGTTTCCAGTGACAAAAACCCTCTGATTCACTCGTATCATTGTTTTTTAAGCGCAACGGCGGCATGTTTTTTAAGCTCAAAAAATGCCTTGTTTTAACAGAAATCACTTCCTGTTTCTTGTTTTAGTATAGAATCCCGACTACCATTATTTCACGATTGGGTAACCAGTCGCAAATAATAACCTAACAATAACCTTATGCTAAAATATTTACTCTCTCTTATGCTAGCTCTGGCCGTTATATCCGGTGCAAGAGCACAGACAAATGTTAGTGGAAAGGTGACATCATCAGACGACGGCCAGCCGTTGCCGGGTGTCAATGTGCTTGTGGAGAATACAACTAAAGGTACAGTCACCGATATTGATGGAAATTATTCGCTGAGTCTTAATGAAGGTGAAAATGTCATCATCTTTTCATTTATAGGTTTTGCGACACAAAGTGTGAATGTGAGTGGCAGAAGTGTCATTGACATTAGTATGGAAAGTGATATTACCTCACTGGATGAAATTGTAGTAGTTGGGTATGGAACCCAGCAGGAAAAAGACCTTACTTCTGCCATTGCCACAGTAAAGGCCGAAGAGATACAGAAGACACCCACAAGTCAGGCAATGCAGGCCCTTCAGGGAAAAGTGGCCGGTGTACAGATCGTGAGCCGTGGTGAACCTGGGGAAGGCCCCAAGGTTAGGGTTAGGGGTGTAGGTTCTCTACAAGGAAAATCCGATCCACTTTACGTGGTTGACGGGATGTTCTTCGATAACATCGACTTCCTGAATACCGCTGATATCGCAAGCATCTCAGTGCTGAAAGATGCTTCTGCCGCTGCCATTTACGGTGTGCGTGCTGCTAATGGTGTAGTACTTATCGAAACGAAATCCGGATCATACGACCAGGCACCGCAAATTGTTTATGATGGTTACTATGGTGTGCAGGTACCTCAGAATGTATTGAAAATGGCTAATGCGGAGCAGTTTTCTCAATACGTCCGGGAAACCGGATCATCAGCTGATATTGCTTTTCTCAATGCCGCCTTTCAGCGATATGGGCGAAGCCGGGTAAACCCTAACGTACCTGATGTAAATACCGACTGGTATGATGAGGTACTGCAGACGGCACCCATTCAAAATCACTCTATTACCATCAGTGGAGGAGGCCAGAATTCGCGCTATGCTGTTGGGGCAAGTTACTTTGATCAGGAAGGTCTGCTACAGCATACCCGCAATGACTATGAACGTTTCAACTTCCGGAGTAAAGTGGACTTTGATGCTGCCAACTGGTTAAATGTAGGAGGTAATGTCAACATCAGCAATGCTACAAGATATGTTGCCGACAACGCCGTATGGTTCAAAACCTATTTTGCAGTTCCTATCCTGCCGGTTTATGATGATCAAAACACCGATGCGGAACCTTTTAGTCTGTCCAATGCCAAAATATTAGGCTATAGAAATTCGCAAAATCCGTTTTATGATCTGCTGTATAACGATGACAGATTCAAGGTCACTAAAATACTTGCAAATTTCTACGCAGATTTCGAGATCCTTCCCAACAAGCTATCATTTAAGACCTCCTACAATTATAACTTCGGCTCGGTAAATCAGCGAACCGTGGACTTTGCCTTTAATGATGGACTTTCACCGGTAGTATCGGGAATTAAAAAACAGAATACTACTTCCCTTGATGAGATATGGGATAACATTTTAACTTTCAATGAAAATATTGGGGCACATAGCTTCAGCATCATGGGAGGCTACTCTTACCGTAGCGAAACTGCTGATCTGCTTTTCGCTAAAGGTACTGAGTTAAACCCTTCTCCAAATCCTGATAATGAGGAGTATTGGTACATAGACAACGGAGCTATCGATGTGGGAGAAGTAGGGGATTTTGACGATGAAAATAGTGATCTGGGTAAATTCTATGGCACTTCCTATTTCGGGCGGATCTCCTACAACTATGATGACCGTTACCTGATCTACGGTACTTTCAGAAGAGATGGTACAAACAAATTCCAGGAGAAATGGGGCAATTTCCCTACCGTAGGTGTAGGCTGGGTGCTTTCAGAAGAGAGTTTCTTCGACTTTAAACCGGTTAATTTCCTGAAGATCAGGGCTAGCTGGGGTAAGTTGGGCAATGATTCATCGCCTGCAGCGGTTGGTAAGCCTACTTTGGTAGGCACAGAAACCGCAATAGGTGGAATACTTGTGTTGGGTAATGAAGCCGATGTTTTTTATGACCTGCTGGAGAAGTGGGAAACTACTGAAGAAACCAACATAGGTATAAGCGGAAGGTTCCTGGAAAACAAGCTTTCACTTGAAGCGGATTACTATATCAGGGATACCGAAGATGCTGCTCTCCCTATCGTGTTACCATTGGTTAGAGATCAGATTCGTAGAAACAGAGGTGTTATACGCAATTCAGGACTTGAGCTTGCACTTAACTGGTCTGACAACATTTCTGAGGACCTGTCTTACTCCGTTGGAGGAAACCTTGCCACCCTCAAAAATGAAGTTAGAGACCTCGGCGGACAGCCTTATCTGAATGCAGGACAAGGCGAGTTCCGTCAGAGATCAATCATTGGAGAGCCGATAGAAGCCTTTTTCGGGTATGAAGTGGAAGGTGTATTCCAAAACGAAGGGCAGATCAGCAGTAGCGGCCTGACCCAGGAATTTATTGATGCCAATAATATTATTCCCGGTGATTTCAGGTTCAAAGACCAAAACAATGATGGTGTGATAGATGACCTCGATCGTGTGGTGTTAGGCTCATATTTACCCAAGTTAACTTATGGATTCAATATCGGTGTTAATTATAAAAACATAGAATTGACAGCCAACTTCCAGGGACAGACCGGTCACAGTATACTTAACCGAAAGCGAGGCGAAATGCTGTTCACCACAGATACCAACATTGATGCCGACCTTGCCGATAACCTATGGAGAGGAGAAGGTACTTCCAACGAATACCCATCAGCGGCAGGTTTGAGAAAGGCCTATAACCTGAGCATGAGTGATTACTTTGTAGAGGATGGTTCTTACTTCCGTATCCAAAACGTAAGGTTGGCCTATAGCCTGATCAATAGAGAGCTGTTCGGGGCACCTATGCCGGATGTCAGGATTACACTTACAGCAGAGAGACCATTGACCGTATTTGATTACAACGGTTTCAACCCGGAGGTAGCCGATGGTATTGACCGCCAGACTTATCCTATTCCAGGTATTTACACCATAGGTCTGAACATAAAACTTTAAAATTTTTAAACTGATTGTTATGAAACCTATCAAGTTTTTAAAATATATAATGAGTCTGACACTGGCATCACTAATCGTGCTGTCGTGCGACGACTCTCTGAACGAGCCCCTCGAAAATGAGGTAGTGCTTGACGGCGTTGACTACACAAAAACCGAGGATATGTTCCGTCTTTTGACAGGTGCATACGCTAAGCTATATGAATTGCAATGGGAGACCTACCCGCTGATATCAGTAAGAGGTGATGATGTAGACCCGAATGGTGATCAGGAGCCTTTGCTGGCTACCGATGTGTACCGCTACGACAGGTCATTCTGGATGTACAATTCAGCCTGGCTTAACCTTTACTCCGACATCATCGACTACCATGCAAATATGGAGCAGATAGCCCTTTACAAGGAGTATGCACCAAATCCGGCTGAGGCTGATCAGTATATAGCCGAAATTAAGGTGATGAGAGCATTTTCTCTATTCCAGCTTTCACGGCTCTGGGGAGGCTTATTGATCACAACCAGTTCTTCGACTGACGAATTATACACCACAGAAGTATCTTCACGTGAGGAAGTGATGCAGCATATTTCTGCTGATATGGATGCAGCTATACCTTTGCTGCCCAATGTGCATCCCAACCAAAGGACGGACATCCCGGGTGGTATTACCCGCTATACCGCCCTTGCTGTAAAAGCGCTGGCCAACCTGGAGCTTAAAAACTATCAGGAAGTAGCCAATGCTACCGGACAAATCATTGAATCGGGCGCATTTACCCTATATCCTGATTTTTATGAGCTTTTCAAAATTCCGGGCAAGTTGAGTAGCGAAAATATTCTTGAGCTACAGTACTCAGACTTGGGGCAAGGCTCAGGGCAAAATTTCTCATACCTGTATGAATTCTTTGGCCCCAACGATTACGCTCCCGCAGTTGCGGGTGCTGGTGGAGGCTGGGGCTTCTGGGAGCCTACGGAGAAGTATATCAAGTTCATGCTGGATAGAGGAGAAACCGTAAGGCTGGAAACCAGCGTACTTTTCACAGAGGAAGGCATAGCGAAAATAAAATCTGACCCTGCTTATGCCACACTTCCGGCATGGGTCTCCAATGAAACCAGGGATGGTGATATTATTGGTAAAACTGACGGTTCACCAAACCCAAGGTCGATGTTTTCAAGTGGAAAACACTATCTGCCTTCCAACCAACTAACTCCCGGAAGGACTGTATATGGTACCAACAAAAACTTTATATGCATACGTTATGCAGAGATCTTGTTGATGCATGCCGAAGCCCTTACTCAAGGAGCTACGAGCAGTGTAATGAGTGCTGACGCTGCCTTGAATGAGGTACGCGACAGGGCTGGACTTGGAGATATCTCAGGAGTTACATTGGAAGATGTGCTGAATGAGAAGTATGCAGAATTTGCCATGGAGTGGGGCATCAGGTTTTATGACCTTGTACGTCACAACAGGACTGAGGAGCTTGATTATGATGTCAGAAATTACATCGAAGAAGAGGACAAATACCTGCCATATCCATTGGCTCAGCTTGATCTGTTGCCTCAGTTAGCGGAGTATGAACAAAATTAAACCTAAGCAAAAATGAAATTATATAAATTATACATAATGGGAGCCATATTCGCCTTTGGTTGCGATGACGGCTATATAGATGATATTTCGGCCGTAGATCCGGGACCGGATGAGTCTGCCCCTGTAGTTACCATCAGCAATCCGACGGGTGATATTTTTATTCCTTTCACTGAAAACACTGCCGATGTTACCTTTAAGTTCCAGGCTACTGATGACATTGAAGTGCAGTCTGTATCCATAGCGCTTGATGGAGCTGAGCTGGCTGATTTTTCTGACTTTAAAGACTACAGGAATGCCAACAATTCTTTTACCTATGAAGGCCTTCCGATTGGTGAACATACAGTTGCGGTAACAGCAACAGATCCTTCAGGTAAAGAAACTACCGAGTCAGTAACTTTTATAGTGACCAACGAATATTTCCCCAAGGATGGAGAGATTTTTTATATGCCATTTGAAGGAGGTGTCTTCCTTGACATTATCAGTGAAAAGAGCGCTACTACAAGTGGGGCGCCGGGTTTTGCCGACGGCATTAAAGGCAATGCACTTAGCTTGGATGCAGCTAATGAGTCATACATACTTTTCCCGGGAGATACATTAGCCGGAGTAGAGAATTTTACCCTGTCATTTTGGGCAAAGGTGGATTATGTAGGTGATGAATCGGGAATAGACGGTTCATTTGGGTTGGTCAGTCTGTCAAATGTAAGTTCCTTCTGGGGCAACATCGAGGTGCTCGTAGATGGTGGCAATTTGACTAATGGTGCAAATATGAAGGCACACGTTACCAATGGTGCAAGTGAAACCTGGGTTACTGGAATCACTAACTTAACTAATATTTTTGGTCAGTGGTCTAACCACACGCTAACTTATGACGCCACCTCTTCGGAAATCAAATACTACATCAATGGAGAGTTGAAATCCACAACTCCTGCCGCATGGACAGGCCCTTTGGCTTTCGAGAATGTAGGCTCTATGGTATTCGGAACATATCAGTTCCAAACTACACCCAGTTTAACTTCTGCTACTGGGTCACAGCCATGGGCCAGCTTCTTAACCGGCGAAATCGATGAAGTGAGAATATTTAACAGGGCGCTTTCGGCAGATGAAATTCAGGCGCTGGTAGATGATGTGGATTGATTATATTAAAAGATAAACCGTAAGCGATCCTTTGTTCCGGAATATGAAATTGAAAAGTTGTTTTTTGTTTACCGTGCTCATGATGAGCCTGCTTTCTTGCAACGATGATGATGCAAGCCAGGAGCCGTTTGGCTTAAAGCAGGCCTTTATGGGCTCAACAGCAATCAGTATCGACGGTAGTGAAACAACAGAAGGTTTACCTGTTGACAAGCCTATAACATTGATCTTTACCGGAGCTTTAGATGAAACATCTTTACTATCCGCCATTTCATTGACCTCAGACAGTAAGGACGTGGCATTTGAAGCTACACTTTCAGCACAGAATACTGTGCTAATTCATCCGGCTACCCTTCTGGAAAGTAGCACAGTCTATACCTTAAGTATATCCGAACAGCTCCATGGAGCCGGTGGAGGAAGTGCTACGGCCGTATCTTTCAGCTTTAAAACCAAACCGGAAGACCTGAAGCTTTTGTCAGTTGTAATAGATGGGAACACTATTGATCAAAAACCGCTGGTTACCAATGTCAAGGTAAACCCGACCTTCACATTCAGTTTTTCAGGTCCGGTGGATATGGAATCTTTTGAGGAAGCACTTCAAATATCAGGCACTGTTGCCCCGGTAATAACCTCTGAGGATGGCAAAATGGTTAGTGTGACCAGTTCCATTACCCTGGAATATCTGAAAAAATATAATTTGGAGTTAATGGAAACATTAAAAGGTACAGATAATGAGCCTTTCTTCGGTTACGAATTGACTTTTTATACACAACTCGATTCTACTTACAAATTCCCTGAAATAACGGATGAAGAATTGCTTACCAAAGTACAGGAGCAGACTTTCAAATACTTCTGGGATTTTGCTCATCCTACCAGTGGTCTTGCCAGGGAGCGTAATACTTCCGGTGATGTGGTAACCATTGGGGGTTCCGGATTTGGAGTGATGACAATCCTTGTAGGTATAGAGCGAGGGTTCATCACTCGCCAGCAAGGGATGGACAGGCTTGAGACAATAGTTGATTTTTTGTCCACCGCCGATCGCTTTCATGGGGTCTGGCCCCACTGGGTAAATGGTAATACAGGAGAAGTAATACCATTTAGTCAGAAAGATGATGGTGCCGATCTTGTAGAAACTGCATTCATGGTCCAGGGTTTGCTCACGGTGCGTGAATACCTGAATGATGGAGATACCCAGGAAGCTGCCATAAAATCTGCCATCACCCAACTATGGGAAGCGGTAGAGTGGGACTGGTTTACCCGAGAAGGCGAGGAGGTGCTTTACTGGCATTGGTCCCCCAACTATGGCTGGGATATGAACCACCAGATCAGCGGGTGGAATGAGTCTTTGATCGTCTACGTGCTGGCGGCATCTTCGCCCACACATGCCATTGATGCAGAAGTTTATCACCAGGGCTGGGCTGGCAACGGGGAAATGAAAAATGGCAATGAATATTACGGTATTGAACTCCCGGTGGGCAGTGCATACGGTGGGCCATTGTTTTTTGCACACTATTCTTTCCTTGGCCTGGATCCCCGCAACCTTGAAGACCAGTACGCAAACTACTGGATCCAAAATGTAAACCATACCTCCATCAACAGGATGCACTGCATAGCTAACCCGAAAGATTACGTAGGCTACAGCAAAGTAAGCTGGGGGCTTACGGCCAGTGATAATCATGAAGGGTATTCGGCACATTCGCCTGATAACGATCTTGGAGTGATTACGCCAACGGCTGCCATTTCTTCTATGCCTTATACTCCCGAATACTCAATGGAAGCCATAAAGCACTTTTATTATTTGCTTGGAGACAAGCTCTGGGGGACGTATGGGTTTTATGATGCCTTTAACTTTACGCGAGAGTGGACGGCCAGCTCTTACCTTGCCATAGATCAGGGACCGATAGTTACCATGATAGAAAATTATCGTACAGCACTGCTTTGGGATCTGTTTATGACTAACAAAGAAATTGAAAACGGATTAGATAAATTAAGTTTTACCTCATATTAAAATCAGGATGACCAAATATTTATACCTCTTTATAACTACTCTTTTAATACTGGCTGCTTCATGTAGCCAGAAGCCACAATCAACAGAAGTGGAATCCGGAGATATTACACGCATCATTTCCGACGATTCCCTGATGACATTGGTACAGTACCAGACATTTCAGTACTTCTGGGACAATGCCGAGCCGGTTTCAGGATTAGGCCGTGAAAGAACACATATGGATGGTGTTTACCCCCAGAATGATAAAAATGTGGTCACAACAGGAGGTTCAGGCTTTGGTCTGATGGCTATATTGGTGGGTATTGAGCGTGGCTTTATTACTAGGGAGCAGGGGCTGAAAAGGTTTCAGCAGATAGTTGATTATCTTGAAAAGGCCGACCGTTTTCATGGCGCATGGCCGCACTGGCTAATGGGAGAAACCGGTAAGGTAAAGGCATTTAGCCCCAAAGATGACGGAGGGGATTTGGTGGAAACCGCTTTTCTGGTACAGGGCCTGCTAACTGTACGGGAGTATTTTAAAGATGGCAATGAAGCGGAAAAAGCACTGGCAGCCAAAATAGATGAACTCTGGAAAGGTGTAGAATGGAACTGGTACACCAAAGGAGGCGAAAATGTATTGTACTGGCATTGGTCTCCCAACAATGGCTGGGATATGAACTTTCCCGTTGGCGGCTACAATGAGTGCCTGATCATGTACGTGCTTGCTGCTGCTTCACCTACCTTTCCGATAGAGCCTGAGGTTTATCATCAAGGCTGGGCACGCAACGACTCCATTACCAGCGATACCACCTACATGGGGTATGAGACCATTCTCGATCACTATGAGACTAATAATGATCCTGTTGGGCCACTGTTTTGGGCACATTATTCTTACCTCGGCCTTGATCCGCGAACACTTAAGGATAAATATGCCGATTACTGGAAGCTTAACCAGAACCATGCATTGATCCACTACGAGTATTGTGTGGAAAATCCTGAAAATTATGAAGGGTATGGAGAGAAGTGCTGGGGACTTACTTCAAGTTATTCTCCCAAAGGATATGCCGGACACCACCCTGGACACGACCTGGGTGTGATTTCACCAACTGCAGCACTATCCTCATTCCCATATACACCAAAACATAGCATGGACTTTTTGAGGTTTATGTACACCGAAGCAGATAGTCTTGTAGGAGAATATGGCCCTTACGATGCATTTAGTTTCGAAAAGAACTGGTATAAACCACATTACCTTGCCATTGACCAGGGACCTATCCCTGTAATGGTCGAAAACTACAGAACAGGGCTACTCTGGAAGCTGTTTATGAATGCCCCGGAAGTGAAAGAAGGACTAAACAAACTCGGCTTTACCTATGAAGACATGGATTAAGGTCATACTAGGCTTTTTACTTATGCATTCGGCTATGGCACAGGATAGAAGCGCTTTTAAAAAGGAATATTTTGTCTCTGGTGTAGATACACTGAAATACAGGGTATTATGGCCCGGCAATTTCAGCAAAACCACACAGTATCCGGTAGTGCTCTTTCTTCATGGTGCCGGCGAACGGGGGTATGACAATGAAAAGCAACTGGTTCATGGGAGTAAACTCTTTCTGGAAGAAAGGGATAACTATCCGGCCATAGTTATTTTCCCTCAATGCCCTGAAAACGACTACTGGTCAAATGTGGAGAAAAAGATAACCGATGACGGCAGGATTTTTCAATTTCAGCAGGGTGGTAGTCCTAATAAGTCACTGGCATTGGTTTCAGGCCTGCTGGATAAGTTCTTAAACGAATCCTATGTAGATAAGCGCCGGGTGTATGTTGGAGGGCTGTCTATGGGAGGTATGGGTACATTTGAGTTGGTGAGCAGAAGGCCCGATACTTTTGCTGCAGCTTTTGCCATTTGCGGGGGAGGTCATCCTGAAAGTGCAAAACGCTATGCCGGCAAAGTGCCGTTTTGGGTTTTTCACGGGGCTGAGGATGATGTGGTACCTCCGAAATACTCTGAAATTATGGTAGAAGCTATTAAAAAGGCAGGTGGCGATGTGAAATTTACCCTGTACCCCGACACCAATCACAATAGCTGGGACAAGGCTTTTGCCGAACCTGAACTTTTAAGCTGGTTATTTTCAAACAAAAAGCAGACAACAAATTAATAATGATAAAGAGATTTTTATTTGCAGGTATTGTATGCCTCAGCGTTGCGGCATGTACAAAAGAAGAAAAGAGCAAAACATCTGAAGCAGATGCCTTTATTGATTCTTTGATCAATGAAATGACGCTGGAAGAAAAAATAGGGCAAATGACCCTCTATACCAGTGGATGGGATGTAACAGGCCCTACATTGAATGAAAATTACAAAGAAGAGTTAAAGGCTGGCCGTGTTGGGGCACTGTTCAATGCACATACCGTAGCATATAATACCGACCTGCAGAAAATTGCCGTGGAAGAAACCCGACTGGGTATTCCACTGCTGTTTGGTTATGATGTTATCCACGGGCATAGAACCATCTTCCCGATTCCCCTGGCCGAGGCCTGTACCTGGAATATGGAAATTATCAAAGAAACAGCTCGCCTGTCAGCAAAAGAAGCTGCTGCTTCGGGGCTCAACTGGACATTTAATCCCATGGTCGACATTTCACGTGATCCGCGATGGGGCAGAGTGGCCGAAGGTTCGGGCGAAGACCCATACCTTGGCAGCCTGATTGCCAGAGCAAGGGTACAAGGGTACCAGGGAGATGACCTGAGCGACCCTTTCACCCTGATGGCTTGCGTCAAGCATTTCGCTGCCTACGGAGCAGCCCAGGCCGGACGCGACTATCATACCGTTGATATGTCAGACAGGGTACTCAGGGAAACTTACCTGCCACCATACAAAGCGGCTATCGATGCAGGTGCGGCTACAGTTATGACTTCTTTTAATGAAGTAGATGGCGTTCCTGCTTCAGGGAATAAATATCTGCTCACAGAGATACTTCGCGATGAGTGGGATTTTGATGGTTTCGTGGTCACTGACTATACATCCATCAATGAAATGGTACCTCATGGTGTGGTAGCCAACGAAAAAGAAGCTGCCGAGCTGGCTGTAAACGCAGGCGTTGACATGGACATGCAGGGAAGTGTTTTCAATGATCACCTGCAAAAACTGGTAGAAGAAGGTAAGGTAGAGGAAAAAAGAATTGATGAGGCCGTTAGGAAAATACTGGAAATGAAATGGAAGCTCGGCTTATTTGAAGATCCATACCATTACTTGGACGAAGCCCGTGAAAAAGAGGTGCTTTTCTCCAAAGAGCTGATGGATCATTCGCTGGCCGTTGCCAAAGAATCCATCGTACTACTCAAAAATGATCCGGTAAATGGTAAAAAACTATTGCCTGTTTCCAAAGAAGTGAAATCTATTGCGTTAATCGGCCCCCTTGGGGATAACCAACAGGATCTGTTAGGTACCTGGCATGCCTCTGGTGATGCCGGCAAAGTAGTAACCGTATTACAAGGCCTCAAAAATGAATTTCCTGATGCAAAAATCACCTACGCCCAAGGTGCAGGCTTTTCAGGAGACGATCGAAAAGGATTTAGTGAAGCCGTGGATGTTGCCAGGAAAGCTGATCTGGTGATCATGGCATTGGGAGAAAATTACCAGCAGAGTGGAGAAGCCGCCAGCCGGTCTGAAATCGGTCTGCCTGGTGTGCAGCAGGAGCTTTTAGAGGCCGTGAATAAAACAGGTAAGCCAATAGTAGCCCTGGTGATGGCAGGCAGGCCATTAACCATCGAGTGGATTGATAAGAATATTCCTGCTGTGGTTAATACCTGGCATCTGGGTACTATGGCGGGTCAGGCCATTGCAGAGGTACTGTCGGGTAAATACAACCCGTCAGGCAAACTCACTATGACATTCCCGAGAAATGTAGGGCAAATACCGATTTTCTACAACATGAAGAATACCGGACGTCCGTTTCAAGCCGAAAATAAGTACACCAGCAAATATATAGATGTACCCAATGAGCCATTGTACCCGTTTGGTTACGGCTTAAGCTATACCACTTTTACCTACAATGGCCTGAAACTAAGCAAAACAGAAGTTACCGGAAATGACAGCCTTGAGGTAGAAGTTACCGTGGAGAATACCGGAGAATACGCAGGAGAGGAGGTAGTACAACTTTATATCCAGGATCTGGTAGGAAGTGTCACCAGGCCGGTTAAAGAGTTGAAAGGCTTCAAAAAAATATCCCTGAAACCCGGAGAAAGTAAGTTAGTGCAATTTACCATCAATCCTGGCGATTTGAAATTTTATACACGCGATATGTCTTTCAAAGCTGAGCCTGGAGATTTTATGGTAACAGTTGGGCCGAACGCGGCAGAAGGAAATACTATTAAGTTTAGTCTAAAGTAAAACATATGATCGGTTGAAAATAGGTCATTCGCAAAGGGTCAGCGGGGTGAAATCGGAAAATTCATAGGGGTTTAGGTTTGACTATCCAATAAACCCCGCCCCCTTTGCTGAACGGCCGTTAACAGATTATTGATGCCTATGATACACCTTACAAAGTTTTTAATACCATCACTCCTTGCAGCATTTGTAGTAAGCTCTTGCCAACAACCTACGGAAGATGACCAGATAAAAAGCGCAGATAATGATTTGGAGCTGCGTAAGGACGCTGAAACCAAACCTATGAATGTGGTATTTATATTGAGTGATGACCATCGCTACGATTTCATGGGCTTTACCGGGAAGGTTCCTTTTCTCAAAACACCCCATATGGATAAAATGGCCCGGCAGGGCACACACATCCAAAATGCCTTTGTTACCACCTCACTATGCTCACCGAGCCGCGCCTCTATCCTTACCGGACAGTTATCACACCGGCACCAGGTTATTGACAACCAGTCTGCTGTACCGGACACTTCCGTATTCTTCCCTCAGTATCTTCAAAAAGTGGGCTATGAAACTTCCTTTTTTGGAAAATGGCACATGGGCGAACACCACGCCAACCCACGAAGAGGCTTTGATCACTGGGTTAGTTTCAAAGGACAGGGTGTTTATTATAATCCCGTACTTAACGTGGATGGTAAGGAAGAGGCGTACGAAGACAGCACTTATATAACCGACCTGCTTACCGGCAAAGCCATCAAATGGCTGGAAAACAGGCAAAAGGACAAGCCATTCTTTATGTATCTCTCACATAAAGGCGTTCATTCGGAGTTTGCACCTGCAAGGAGGCATAAAAATGTATACGAAGGAGAACCGTTGCAGTACCCGCCAACCATGTCTCCGGAAAATGCCGGAGCAAAAGGCTATAATTATGAGGATGTTCCTGAATGGGTAAAAAAGCAACGCTACAGTTGGCATGGAGTCGACTACATGTTCCATGGAGCGGTAACCTTCGATGAGTTTTATCAGCGCTACACTGAAACCTTACTTTCAGTAGATGAGAGCATCGGCCAGGTATTGGAGTACCTTGAGCAAAACGGATTGCTTGAAAATACCCTGGTGTTTTATATGGGTGATAATGGCTTCTCATTTGGAGAACATGGTCTGATAGACAAGAGGCACGCATACGAAGAATCAATGAGAGTACCGCTATTGGTTTACGGTGGCAACAACGTGCTTAAAAGGACAGTGTTGGACAATTGATTCAAAACATTGATATAGCACCAACTATCCTTTCGCTTGCAGGCCTGGATAAGCCGGTTAATATGGACGGACAATCCTTCCTGCCCTTGTTAAAGGGAGAAAACACTGCCTGGAGAGACAGGATATACTACGAATATTTCTGGGAGCGGCCGTTTCCGCAAACTCCTACAGTACATGCTGTAAGAACAGATAAGTATAAATACATCCGCTACTATGGTATCTGGGACATCAACGAACTCTATGACCTTGAAAATGATCCCATGGAAATGAACAATCTCATCCGGAGTCAGGAGCATCAGGCTGTAGCCAAAGAGTTGAGGGATGATTTATTTACCTGGCTAAAGGAAACAGGAGGGATGCAGATACCGCTAAAGGAGGACCGTGGTGCCAGATTTGATCACGGTTATCAAAAGACTTACTAAATATTCAGTTTTTGTCTGGTTTGGTCATTGTGAAGATGTGTATTAAACTTTCGTCAGCTATAGCCATACCGGCAGTTTTAAGCCTGTTCCTTTTTACGGGTTGCTCTCCCGAACCAACACCACCCGAAGGTATGGTCTATTTTAGCGGAGGAAAGATCACCATTGGTTCGGAAGAAGGCTTGCCCAATGAAGCTCCGGTGTTCCAAACCCGTGTTTCCCCATTTTTTATGGACAAACACCCGGTAACCGTGGAGCAATTCAGGGATTTTGTAAAAAGTACAGGCTACCAAACCGATGCCGAAAAATTTGGAAACTCTGCACTCTTTAATTTTCGAACCTTTCAATATGAGTTGATCGATAGTGTGAACTGGAGGTACCCATTAGGCAGAAATGCCTCACCTGCCGGTGACAATCATCCGGTAACTCATGTCAGTTGGAACGACGCCAGGGCCTATGCCTCCTGGGCTGGCAAACGTTTACCCACTGAGGTGGAATGGGAATATGCAGCACGCGGTGGTAAAAATTCTCCAGAACGCTATAGCTGGGGTCCGGAACTGGCTGATAGAGAAGGGAAATTCTTCGCCAATGTGTGGCAGGGTACTTTTCCCTATCGAAATACTGAAAGTGATGGTTACCGGTTTACCTCACCCGTTGGTGAATTTGGTATCACCTCATGCGGCCTTTCTGACATGGGCGGCAATGTATGGGAATGGTGTAGTGACACCTATCGGCTATATGAAGGCAATGGGCAATATTTTAAAGTTAAAGATAATTTAAAAACAATCAGAGGAGGCTCATTCATGTGCGATTCTCTTGTTTGCCATGGCTACATGGTCTCTGCAAGACAATATACCTCCGGGGAAACCTCTAATTTTCATCTCGGCTTTCGATGTGCCATGGATGCCACAAAATAGGTTAGTGCTTCGCAGGGTTATATTCGCACCTTAAGTTTAATAATAATTTAACCTTTCTGACCGTATATAATCGTAGATTAGTAATGGAATAAAACCTAACCGAATATATGTTCAGAATCATTTTTGCTGTACTTATTATGGCTCCTTTCATTTCAAACGCTCAAAAAGTAGACATTCAGGGCCATCGCGGGGCGCGGGGCATGATGCCTGAAAATACCATACCGGCTTTTAAATATGCCCTCGATCAGGGCGTAACAACCCTTGAACTCGATGTGGTGATCACTAAAGATAAAAAAGTGGTGGTTTCACACGAGCCATGGATGTCGCCGGAAATATGCCTGACTCCGGATAATGCTGAGTTTAAAGATGATAAGAAGTACAACATCTATAATATGACTTATGAGGAAGTAAAGGCATTCGACTGCGGCTATCTCAATAGCACGCGATTTCCTCAACAACAAAAACTTCATGTAAGCAAGCCCCTGCTAAGTGATGTGATCAAAGAGGTTGAAAAACATATAAAAAGCTACACGCAATACGAGGTTGACTACAACATAGAAATTAAAAGCACCCGTGATGGCGATGGCAAATCTCACCCTGAGGTACAGGAATTTTCAGACCTGGTTTATAAAACCATCGATCAGTACCTGCCCATGAGCAGGATTGTTATCCAATCCTTTGATTTCAGAGTATTGCAGTACTGGCATGAAAAATACCCTCAGGTTCGGCTTGCGGCATTGGTGGAAAACACCCGGTCAATAGAGACCAACGTTGCCAATATTGGTTTCAAACCGCATATCTATAGCCCTTATTATAAACTACTCACAAAAAATAAAGTTAAAGAGCTTCATGATATGGGTATCAAAGTCATTCCCTGGACAGTAAACGAAGCCAAAGAAATGAAGCAATTGATAGAATGGGGTGTAGATGGCATCATTACAGACTATCCCAACATTGCCAATCAGTTAGGTCTGACACGGCCTAATTGATTGAAATGAAGCAATAAATTAAAAACCAGCCTGCTTTTAAGCACAGGCTGGTTTTTTTATGGAACATTTGGTGAGAACTTAGTATTACATTTTGACTACCTTAAATTCAGTTCTTCTGTTGTTTTGATGTTGCTCTTCGGAACATTTAACACCATCAGCACATTCGTTGATCAATTGGCTTTCACCGTAACCTTTTCCGGTAATTCTACTCGCATCTATGCCTTGCGAAATAATGTACGCAGCAGATGCCTTCGCTCTTTTATCAGAAAGCTTTTCGTTGGATACGGCACTACCTCTGGAATCTGTATGAGCGCCTAGCTCAATTTGCAAGGATGGGTTTTCTTTCATAACCTTCACCACCTTATCCAGCTCCAGCGCAGCATCCTTTCTTATATTGGACTTACCCAGATCAAAATATATAGGCTTTAGGTCAACAAGCTTCCCTATATCCGTACCTACTTCTATTTTATCCATCGAGAGGTCTAGAAACTCCTTTAAGTAAATAGGGCCAGGTTCCTTTAGTAGATGATTGAATACAAAATTTTTGCCCAGATACCCATCCTTTTGCAACTGAATCTGATAGCTCACCCTGTCACCGGGTTTCTTATCCTCTAGCGGATTTACAAAACCCCCGGCATTGTCAGTTTGAGCAGTTAATATATTCTTACCGGTAAAGTTGTCTGTAATCTTTACCTGCACCCCGGGCAGGGCTTCATCCGTACCTTTTAAAACAACTTCACCTACTAACTGAAAACCATAGTCATTATTCAGATAAAGATCATTCTCCCATAAGCCTTCATCAGAGTTTGGGGTTTTAAATGATAATTCTGTTGGGAAGTAATTGTCCTTATCAGCCTTGATATTATATTTCTTTCCGGTATCAACGGCGAATGCATACTTACCATTCTTATCTGAGTAGATTGAATCTATAAGATTACCGCCCTCATCGTAAAGCTTTACTATTACATTATCGAGTATTGTTTTGGAAGTCTTGTCGTAAACCGTGCCACTGGCTATATAACTGGTAAGGAAAGGCCTCTCTGCTGTGAATGAGTATATGTCATCATGATTTTTCCCACCATCGCGATTTGAAGAAAAGTACCCCTCTTGCTTATCGATGATCAACCCAAAGTCATCCAGTGTTGAATTAATAGGTGCGCCAAGGTTGACTACGTTTTTATTCTTAATGACATCGAAGACGTAAATATCCAATCCTCCAAGACCCGGGTGGCCATTGCTGGCAAAGAAAAGCTCTTCATCATTATTTAAGAATGGGAACATCTCGTTACCCTCAGTATTTACGGGTTCTCCAAGGTTTACAGGCTTACCCCAGTTACCGTCTTTCATTTCACTTTTGTAAATATCAGTTCCACCTTTCCCTCCCGGCATGTCTGATACAAAATAAAGTGTGAGTCCATCCTCACTGATAGCAGGATGACCAACAGAATACTCATCGTTGTTAAAAGGCATTGGCTGTGTGTCTCCCCATTGGTCAGACACACTGTCTCTTTCGGCATAGTAGAGGTTTAACTTAGTGGTACCGTTTTTACTTGCTTTGAGCTTCCCTTTGTAGTAGTTATCGCGGGTAAATATCATTTTTCTTCCCTCATCATAAACTACCAGAGGCCCCTCATGGTATTTACCATTAACATTTCTGTTGAAAGACGCTACGCTTCCGCTGTCATGGACCTGGTATATATCCAGAAAATTAGAGCCATCCCATTTGAAGTCTTGCAAATTTTTCATTTTGCCGGGGCGAGCAGATACAAATAATAACTCATCGCCATAATATGCCGGACTAAAATCTGAGAATTCGGAGTTCCAGTCTACCTTGCTAATACTGACTTCAAACTCATTTTTGTTAAGCTTCTCAATGTCTTCAATGCCTCTGATCTTTTCTTTTACCCTTCCATCCTCAGGAGTCTGAGCACCGTATTTTAAGTACCAGTCCTTCGCTTCATCATATTTGCCGGCACTGGTCAGTACCTCTGCATAGTGGATATAATACGCTGCATCCATACCTGCGTTTTGAGGCAGCACTTCCCCATACCATTTTGATGCACTTTCAGGATCGTTCAGCAGTCGATAACTTTCAGCAATTTTAAGTTTTAAGGTGTCATTATCCTTGTTGTTTTTCAAGGCAAGCAGATAAGCGTCCAATGCAGGGACAAAAGCGAGTCGCTCGAAAAGCTTATCCCCTACCTTTTCGTTGCTGCTAAACAAAGAGGTTACCGAGCTTTGGCCAAAGGCACAATGGGTAATAACCATTAAGTAAATTATAAATTGAATATGTTTCATCTGTTTATTTTTTTAGAGACCAGTATCTGTTTCAGGCATCCCGCAAAACCGCGTTGCAGGATGCCTGAAATTGTATTGATTCTTACTGGTACAGTTAAAAATATCTAGGGGTTAGTATTTTGTCTTTTGACAATTTAAGCCTGTAATTGAGCATAAACTCATGAGTTCCGCCGCTTACCTTGTTAAGGTCAGTTACCGTCTGGTCATAAGCATAGCCTATTCTAAACTGCTCAGATAAAACTAATTCCATAAGAAAATCAAAAGAGTCTAAAGAGCGGTATGAGGCACCTAACCACAATACTTCCCTGATTAAAAGATTCGCATTCACATCAAACTCCATTGGAGCACCCTCTACTGCCTTTAACAAAACATTGGGTTTTAGCTTTAGGGATGGAGAAAAGTCGATCAGGTAGCCTGCCGTAGCAAAATAGTGCTGCCTGAGCTTTGAGGAAGACCCTTCATTGCCAAACGAATTGTTTAGTAAAAAGGGAGATGAAAGCCCTGCGTAAAATCTGGAGTTTTCGTAGTATAAACCTGCTCCGAAATTTGGGGCAGACTCAGTTATATTTTGGCTGAAAGCGTTGTCAGTACCATTGTTATTGGCCAGGTCATTAAAATTTTCTTTATACTGAACAAAGCTACCCTGCAAACCAAACCTCAGGCTCCCATTGTTAAATTTAATTTTATAAGAATAAATACCCGTAACATTTAATTGATTAGTTGGTCCTATTTCATCGTTAGATACCACCAGGCCTACACCAACTTTATCATTAAATACCGGAGAGTGAGCTGAAAAAGTTTGTGTATTAGGAGCTCCATCTATACCCGTCCATTGATACCTGGCCAGAGCTGTGAGACTTAACGTCTCATGGCTACCGGCGTATGCAGGATTCAATACCAGTTGATTAAACATATATTGTGTGAACATAGCCTGCTGCTGGGCATAGGAGTGGTTCACAATCACCGAGGTGATTAAGGTAAAAGCTATTATAAAATACCTCATTTTGAATCTCTATTTTAATTGTTTTTTAACACGATATAACCTGATTTCAGCGCACTGCCATCTCCCAGATCTATGACGTAGAAATACGTCCCGGAAGGAAGCCTGTCGCCAAGAAGTAGTAATCCGGAATTGGAGTTGCCGGTCCAGACTTTATCAGCATTATTATATCCGTCTTGCTCAAAGATCAGGTTGCCCCACCTGTTGTATAGTTTCACGTTATTGAGAGGATATTTCTCAATACTTTCTATTTCCCAAAAGTCATTTACACCATCCCCTTCAGGAGAAACTTGTTGATTGATAAAGACCTCAGTATCCGTATCCTCCAGAGGGTCCCTGTAGTCAGGAAGGCCATCATTATCAGAGTCTACAGGGTTTGCGGGGTCACTACCGGCCTCTTCACTATCAGGTATCCCATCATTGTCACTGTCTTCATCCAGATAATCAGGTGTACCGTCATTGTCTGTATCTACAGGGTTATTTCCGTCATCGCCCGCTTCCACATCGTCAGGTATTCCATCATTATCACTATCAGTATCCTGGAAGTCAGGTGTACTATCCCCATCAGTATCTCCGGTTCCTTCCACGTCGTCCGGAATCCCGTCATTATCAGTATCATCACTGGTTACTGTGATTGTAACCGTGGCCTGTGTACAGACAGTACCATCGCATACTTCATAAACAAAAGTGATTGTGCCACTAAAATTTTCAGGAGCAGTATAGGTATAACCACCATCGCCATTAAGGACGAGCGTACCATTGGTTGGTGATGTTACAAGGCCAAAAGTCAGGGCATCTCCATCCGGATCGGTGGCCAGTGGTGCTATGGTGCCTGTAACAGTTTCTCCGCTTTCAGCTTGAATCGTGCCATCCTCGGCAATTGGAGCCTTGTTTACAGGATTTACAACGATGTCAAGTGTGCCTTCATCTGAATCCAGACCGTCACCTACCGTGTAAGTTACCTGAGGTACTGAACCGGTGAAATCTTCAGCGGGAACAAAAGTATAACTGCCATCAGCGTTGACGGTAAGGTCGCCCTGGGGAAGATTGGCAGTAGTGCCGGCCGGGAAAGTTTGTCCATTCACTACAAACTGGGAAACGGATAGGGCATCTCCATCAGCATCAGTATCATTGGCTAAAACTCCATTGGCTGCAGATACACTCAGGGTATTACCTTCATCAACGTTGTTGGTATCATCTACTGCTACAGGAGTATTATTGGCGATCTCGGTAACATTGATAGTTAAAGTTCCTTCATCTGTAGCCACGTTATCACTTACAGTGTAGGTAATTTGAGGTATTGTACCAGTGTAGTCGGCCGCAGGTACAAACGTGTAACTGCCATCTGCATTGATGGTTAAACTACCCTCGGTTAGGTTGGCAGTAGTACCAGCCGGATATGTTGTACCATCAACCTCAAACTCAGTAACTGTAAGTGCATCCCCATCAATATCAGTGTCATTAGATAGGACACCATTGCTGGCAGAAACAGTTAATGTGGTATTTTTTACTGTGCTTTTAGAATCATCAATAGCGACAGGTCCGTCATTGACAGGATTGATGCTGATAGCTAAAGAACCTTCATCGGTCAGTACACCATCACTCATGGTATAAATTACCTCCGGCAGCGTTCCGTTATAACCTGAGGCAGGAACAAATGAGTAGCTGCCATCCAAATTAATAGTCAGGTCACCTTCATTTAAATTAACAGTGGTTCCGGCAGGATACGTTGTGCCCTCAACATTAAACTGGGTTATCGTAAGTGCATCCCCATCAATATCAGTGTCATTTGTCAGTAATCCATTGGCCGCTGTCACTGTCAGGGTAATGTCCTCGTCAACATTTTTAGAATCATCAACAGCTAGTGGTGCGTCATTTACCGGCCTAATGGTAATGGTGAAGGTTTGCGTCTCATAGGTATCGTCGCCACCATTAGAAGTGCCACCATCATCTTTCAGAATTACGGTAACTGTTGTGGTACCATTTGCATTTTCAGCAGGAGTATAAGTCAATACGCCGTTTGCATCTATTGTGGGTTGAACGCTAAATAAGCCATTATTATCATTCGTGACTATAAATGATAAGGTTTGGTCACTTTCATTAGAGGCCCCGTTGTCCAGAGATGTTCCCCATCCTGTAACTGTTTGTGTTCCGGCATCTTCGTCCACAGTTTCATTTCCGCCTTTGGTAAATGACGGCTCGTCATTAACAGGGGTTACTGTGATAATCAGGGTATCACTAACACAATTAACAACACTAATATTATCGCAGACTGTATAAAATAAAGTGTCCTGACCAAAATAATTTGCGGGAGGAGTATAATTAATAGTGCCGTTACCATTGTCAGTTATGGTTATTCCTGTTGTGGTAGTTGTGCCTTCCGGAAAAGAAACAGCAATGGGGTCACCGTCAGGGTCAGCGTTGTTACTAACCAGATCAAACACTGAAAGGCCACTGTCTTCGTTAATGTTAACCTGTTCATTGCCCTGAGCAGGAGCACAATTTAAGTTCAGCGTCAGAGGAGTAGCTATATTTTCAGAGATCATACTTCCCCACGCCTGGGTGCAGGAAGCACTTGTTTTAGCAAGTGTGATTGATGTGTATCCAAAGTCAGCACCATTTGTACATTTGTTTCTGCTGGAAACCACAATACGGAAAAAGTAAGGCCTTCCACACACTAATGAAAAGTCAGGGGTATTTACCGTGCCGCCTCCATTCCATTGAAACTCTTCACCTACCAAATTCATATTGGTAGGGTCTAACACATCACCACTTTCGGGGTCGAAATTGTCAGTTATCCATGCCGCCCAGCCGTCATCAATAGCAGTACCGCAGAATGTATAATTGGTAGTTTCATCAGGTACTATAATGCCGTACCATTCCCATGTAATCCTGTCGCCCGCACCGGAATAGCTGCTAATTTTCGAATCAAATGAGGTATTATCATTATCATAGAAGAATTCGATATCTGCAGAAGTCGCTGTCCCGGTGTTTGGACTACAGGTAGATGTTGGGTTTGACTGGCCCAAAGGGAAATAATTTGAGATTTTATCAGCCTCGACGTCTTCACTGCCGCCGACTCCCCAGTGCGACCATTCTTTGAATCTGAGAAAACCCGGAGAAAGCTCAGCGCCTCCCGAAATCGTGAGGCTCCCCTCAGGAGTAGAGCAGGTTTCTCCTCCTCCGATTTTTGATCCGGGGCATGCGCCTTCCTCTATCTCGAAGCACATGGTGTATGTAACCGATGAGCCAACTGCAATTGAGCCGCTATGGATTCCTGAAACAAGCCCTGCGGATTCGGAAAATATACCACTTGAGCCCGATGTTCTAAAGCTTAGCCTTTCGGGGAGTTCATAATTAACCGTAATATCATTAATAGTGGCATCGGGACCTATATTATGTAAATCGAATGATATACATACCTGACTACCGACAGGATAGTCTCCCGCAGGGTTGTTGATGTTGTCGATCACCACTACCGAGGTTTGGGCATAGCCTAGCCCAAAAGATAGTATGCCCAGCACTAATAGTGCTAAATGGGTAAAAATTCTCATAGTTATTAATTTCAGGTTTTAAATTGGACTGGCATATGCGCCAGAGTTTAATATAGGGCGCACTTAATCTGTCCTTGAATTAAGGCTGCTCTTCATACTTCAAAGGCTTGTCTACAAGCTCCTATATTTGAAATGGTATTGTTGCCATCCTCTTAGCCTGGGAACATGCAGGCATGGGTGGCTCTTCGGATGTGTTAAAAGTGCTTTAGGTCCAACTATTTGACAATTCATTTTTATAAACTTATATGGATTTAACTAAATAATTTTACGAGGATAAGTATTATAAACTTATGAGGTGGAAAAACCTGAGGGACAAATAGGTGGACAATTATTTTAGGCATAGGTAATTTGTTGGCAGTCAGAGTGTATATCAAACAAACACTTTACACAACTTGTAAGCTTAGCAGTTAGTAAGGATTTGATAATTTGCGTTCAATTTCATTAATGCCTAAAGAGTTTTAACTTAGCACCCCTCAAAAATTATGACATATGAGTAAAAAATATGATGTTTATGGCATTGGTAATGCCCTTGTAGATATTGTTACAGAAGTAGGTGACGATTTTTTCGAGAAATACAAAATTGAAAAGGGATTGATGACCCTCGTGGATGAGCAAAGGCAATTTGAGCTTGTTGAAGCCATTCACCTCCCTAGTAGTAACCTGGCCTGCGGGGGCTCAGCAGCAAATACAGTCATAGCAGCCAGTCAGTTTGGTAGCAATTGTTTCTATTCGTGCAAAGTGGCTAACGATGATATGGGCAAGTTTTACCTGAAAGACCTTAGGGAAAATGGTGTCGATACGAACCTGACAGATGGTACTGCACCGGAAGGTATAACCGGCAAGTGTCTGGTAATGACAACCCCTGATGCCAACAGGACCATGAATACTTTCTTGGGGATAACCGCTACATACTCCACGGACCAGATAGATGAAGATAAGCTTAAAGATTCTTCATACTTATATATTGAGGGCTACCTGGTAACCTCAGAAAATGGTCAGGAAGCTATGAAACATGCCAAAAAACTGGCTGAAAAGCATGGAGTGAAGACGGCCCTTACCTTCTCCGACCCAAGTATGGTTAAATATTTTAAGGAACCTATGGAACAAGTTGTGGGAGCAAGTGTTGACCTGTTGTTCTGCAACGAAGAAGAGGCTATGCTCTTTACAGGTAAAAACAATCTGCTCGAAGCCCGTGAAGAATTAAAGAAGGTAGCTAAGAAATTTGCTATTACCCAAGGAGCAAACGGAGCCATTATATTCGATGGAGATACTTTTATTGATATTGAGCCCTACAAAGTAATGGCTGTAGATACCAATGGTGCCGGTGATATGTTCTCAGGAGCATTTTTATATGGGATCACACATGGGCATAGTTATGCTGAGGCAGGAAAGATTGCAAGTCTTGCATCATCAAAGATCGTGTCCAAATTTGGACCACGTTTGGAGTGGCACGAATCCAAAGAAGTTTTGAATCATCTTTTTGATTAATCGATAAAATAACCATTTTTTAACCCAACCGAACAAATATGAGAAAAGCGATCATCGCGTATTTTCTTTTTGTCGCGCTGGCGTCTTCATTGTACGCTCAAAAAAGCAACAAAATAGAATATACAGAATTTGATTTGGATAATGGGCTGCACGTTATCCTCCATCAGGATAACAGCACACCTATTGTTGCAGTTAGTATCATGTACCATGTAGGCTCAAAAAATGAAAATCCGGAGAGAACAGGGTTTGCCCATTTTTTTGAGCATTTACTATTCGAAGGTTCTGAAAACATCAATAGAGGAGAATTTGACAAGTACATTACCAATGCCGGTGGTGTAAACAATGCCAACACCTCATTTGACCGGACCTTTTATTACGAATTACTTCCTTCTAATCAACTCGAACTGGGCCTTTGGCTGGAGTCCGAAAGGCTAATGCATGCCAAAATTGAAGACATTGGTGTAGAAACTCAGCGAGAAGTAGTAAAGGAAGAAAAAAGACAACGATACGACAATCAGCCCTATGGAAGACTGATCATTGAAGTATTCCAGAGAGCATATAACAAGCACCCTTATCAGTGGATGCCCATTGGCTCACTTGATCATTTGACCTCAGCTTCACTGGAAGAGTTCATTCAGTTTTATGAGACTTTCTATGTGCCTGAAAATGCCACCTTGTCGATAGCTGGTGATATCTCCATCGAAGAAACTAAAAACCTGGTTAAAAAATACTTTGCGGATATCCCAAGGGGAGGAAAAGAGATCCCAAGGCCTGACATCGTAGAGCCAAAGCAGGAGAAAGAAGTAAGGGATGTAGTTTATGATCAGGTGCAGCTTCCTGCAGTCGTTCAGGCCTATCATATTCCAGCACAAGGTACCGATGATGCCTATGCATTAAGCATGTTAAGCACACTGTTGAGCGATGGACAAAGCTCCAGAATGTACAAGAGCCTGGTAGACGAGCAGCAGAAAGCAGTTACAGCCGGATCTTTCCCTCTGGCCCTTGAAGACCCAGGGTTATACCTTGTGTATACCATTGCCAATATGGGAGTAGGGGTAGAGGAACTTGAGAAAAGTATTGATGAGCAAATCGACCGCGTGAAGAATGAATTGATCACAGAAAGGGAATTTCAAAAGATCAGAAACCAGGTTGAAAATGATTTTGTAACACAAAACAGTACCATGGCCGGAATAGCAGAAAATCTGGCAAACTACCATGTGTACTTTGGTGATGCCAACCTTATCAACACCGAGATAGAGAAATATATGAATGTGACGAGAGAAGATATTAAGAGAGTGGCCAATCAGTATTTCACTAAAGATAATAGGGTAGTACTATATTATCTCCCCGAATCACAAAGAGATCAATCTGCTAACACTGAACCTAAATCTGAGAACTAATATGAAAACCATACATTTCAAACTATTACTGGCTTTGGTTTTTATCTCATTCAGCGCAGTTGCTCAGGTAGATAGAACTAAGGCTCCTAAACCCGGACCGGCTCCGGAAATACAGATCGGCGAGTACCAGTCCTTTGAATTGAAGAACGGGCTTAAGGTATTTGTAGTTGAAAACCATAAAATCCCAAGAGTTGCTTTTTCCTTAACCCTTGATAATGAGCCTATCCTTGAAAGAGATAAAGCAGGCTATGTTAATATCATGGGGCAGTTACTAAGAAACGGCACCACGAACCGCAGCAAAGCAAAACTCGATGAAGAGATCGATTTTATAGGAGCATCCCTTTCCACATCCTCCGGGGGCGTCTATGCCGCATCTTTGACCAAACACAAAGAAAAGTTGCTGGAGTTGATGACAGATGTACTGTTTAACCCTGCCTTCCCTCAGGAGGAGCTGGAGAAGATCAGAAAGCAAACCTTGTCCGGCCTGGCCGCAAGCAAGGATGACCCTAACGCCATTGCAGGTAATGTAAGGAGCGTGCTCGTTTATGGTAAAGACCATCCGTATGGAGAGATAACAACAGAAGAAACTGTTGAAAATATCACCATCGAAGATGCTAAGACATACTATAACAAGTACTTCAAACCTAATGTAGGATATCTGGCAGTGGTTGGAGACATCAAGTTTAAAGATGCCAAAAAACTGGTAACGAAATATTTCAGCAAGTGGGAAAAAGCCGAAGTTACCCAACCCACCTACAAAGTGCCTGATGCCCCAAAAGAAACCTTTGTGGCCATGGTTGACAGACCAACAAGTGTTCAGTCTGTTATTAATGTAACCTACCCTATTCAACTTGAGCCGGGAAATCCGGATGTGATCAAGTCAAGAGTACTTAATCAGATATTGGGGGGAGGATTCTCATCAAGGTTGATGCAAAATCTGCGTGAAGACAAGGCATTTACTTACGGAGCCAGGTCATCATTATCCAGTGACGAACTGGTTGGTAATTTCAATGCTTCGGCAAGTGTAAGAAATGAAGTTACTGATAGCGCAGTTCATGAATTTCTACATGAATTGAAGAGGATCAGGAGTAAAGAAGTAGAAGAAAAAGAGTTATTGGCAGCCAAGGCATCCGTGATAGGTAGCTTTGCACGTGCTCTGGAGCAACCTTCGACAGTGGCAAGCTTTGCCATCAACACTGCCAGGTATAACCTGCCTGAGGACTATTATGCCAACTACCTGAAAAATGTTTCAAACACCACTTTGGCCGATGTTAAAGCCATGGCCGACAAATACATCAAGCCTGACCATGCCAACATAGTGGTGGTAGGAAAAGCCTCAGACGTAGCCGATGGACTTAAAAAATTCGGCCCTGTAAAATACTACGATATCTATGGAAATGAATATGATCCCGGCACCTCCAAAAAGTTACCTGCCGGACTTACTGCCGGTAAAGTAATTGACAATTATTTGAAGGCTATAGGAGGCAAGGACAAACTATCCACTGTTAAATCACTTAAAATGGATATGGGAGTGGATATGATGGGCAATTCCATTGATATGAAAGTGTACAAAAAAACTCCAAAAAAATTGCTTGTGGAAGTAGGTATGGGAGGCAATGTTATGAGCAAGCAGATGCTTAATGAGAATGAAGCCGTTGTTGCACAAATGGGTAACAAAATTCCTGTTAATGAGGAAATCAAGGAAGAATTGGTGATTGGTAGCTATCCATTTCCGGAATTGAAGTATGATGAGATTGGTGTAGAAACAAAGCTGATAGGAATAGAAAAAGTGGACGCCTCGGACGCTTATGCGGTTGAAGTTACTTATCCATCAGGCACCAAAGTTACTCAGTATTATGATACGGAATCTGGCTTTAAGATCAGACAAACAAGAGTGGCCAAAACTCCGCAGGGAGAGATGCCCATGTCAACTGAGTTTGGTGATTACAAAGAAGTAGATGGCATTTATTTTCCGCACCTTGTCGTACAGCCGATGGGAGGAGGAATGAAAATGAATATCAAAACAGAAAGCATTGAAGTTAATCCTGAAATCAGCGACGATACTTTTAAGTAATAATGTTTTAAAGAAAATAAGAAGGCTGCCCAAAAACCGGGCAGCCTTCTTTGTATACACAGCCTGTCAATATTTTAAACAAGCTCGCAGCCAGTCCATTTTTCAAAAGATGTTTTTTGCTGCATTGATGGCTCGGGAAGAGGCTCAATAGTATACTGATGAAAATACTTGTTCTCTCCTGGTTTAAGTTTTATAGTGATATCTTTATAGTTTCTGCGTACCAGAAATTCATAACTACTTGCGCCAAACTGGTTTATGTTTTCAATATCAAGCTTTTGATCATTGATTGACAAAATCTCATCATTGAGAGAGAAATAATTTTCACCGACCGAACCAGGTGCAATTTGAGTGATTTTCAGTGAGCCATTAGGTTCCGCTATTCGAATACCAAAGTACTTCTCAAGGTCATTCTCAGAATCTTTTTCAAGCAATTGGCAGCCAACATAATTTAATAGGTCATTAATAAGAACCTTCTTGGACTCCTTGCCCTTAACGTGCGCATCAAAGAAATCACTCAGGTCAGCGCTGTATACGCTCTCACTAACCTCTTTGATATTTTCATAGCTATATCCTTTTCCTGTTTTACCATACAAGCTCCAGAGTTTCCTCATAATATCATCAAGAGATTTTTGATCCGCCGACTTTTGTCTGATCATTAAGTCAAGGCAAAGGGCAACCATAGCACCCTCTACATAAATAGAACTCTTACGTTCTGGAGTGGTAATGGCATAGCCGTCTATCCATAAGTCCAGCGAAGAGTCAACAACAGAATAATTTAATCTCCCGTAATTGGAGAAATGCCTGCGGAACAGCGTGTTCAATTCACTGAAATACCATTGTCTGTCAAATACCCCGCCTCTGGCCAAAAACAAGTCACCATAATAAGTGGTGAACCCTTCGGCAACAAAGCCGGTAGGAAAGACTACAGATTTATTGAACTGATACGGCATCATTTCCTGAGGCCTGATTTTTATAATATTCCAGGCATGGAAAAGTTCATGGGAACTCACGCCGAGCAGTTGACTATAATTATCCTCTGTATTGAGTGCATGGCCCGGGCCTAGACAAATTACGGTAGAATCATGATGTTCAACACCATGATAAAATTTATATGGAAGGACCTCAATCAAAAAATGATATTCCTTTTCCGGAAACTCCTCCATCTCCTTAACCTGTACCTGAGTAAATTTTTTAAAATCGCTGACAAGCTTCTCCGGCTTAATCGTATGCTCACCGTTGAGCCAGATGTGAAAGTTGTATCCATCCACTTTGTATTCATGATGCTCAAGGTTAGCCCCGGCCATTAACGGACTGTCAACCAGTTCATAGTAATCCTGCGCTACAAAGGACTGCTGATCATGTTCAAGCCCGCACGCAACCTGATAGTTTTTTGGTATATCAATGGATACTTTACATTGTTCGTTGAGCCTTGCTGCATCATAAACCATACAGTTAATGAAATTAATATAAATATGTGACTCGTCGTACCAGCTATTCCCGGCATCCATTTTAAAAGCGAAATAATCGTAACTTACCACGATAGATCCGGCACCTGCCGTGTCGACCCTCCAGGTACTCGGGTTGACCTTTGTGTAATTTAAAGGCTCTCCATCTTCGTTTTCAATGTTGAAACCCCTGATATTCTTGGCATAGTTTGCTGCTTCATACCTGCCTGGTCTCCATATTGGCAATTCTAATAGTACACTTTCAGAATTTACCTTGTCCAGTTCAAGCTTTACAGTGAAAAAATGGGTTAGAGGGTTTTTAAGATGAATGGAATAGTTCATGTTAGTAAGTTGTTTTAATTTTACAACACCGAATGGGTAAGAGCCCCCAATAGGTTGGCAAAGTATTTTTTATAAAGTTAACGTAACAACTCATATTGTTACAGTTTTTAGCATTGCTTCAAACAAAATTGGGAGACTATTTGCAAATACAAAAAAGCTCGTTATCTTTGCAGCCCGATAAAAACTTAAGTGACAGACCAGTCCTGTTTTAAAGGGCTAAAAGAATATAACAATGAAAAGAACATTCCAACCTTCGCAAAGAAAGAGAAAGAACAAGCACGGTTTCAGATCAAGAATGGAATCTGCTAATGGTAGAGCGGTTTTAGCCAGAAGAAGAGCTAAAGGAAGAAAGAAACTTACTGTTTCTGACGAAAAGACTCACAAATAATCTTTTGCCGATACAAGTAAGGCTGGCAGCAGCCTAAATTTGGACTGTTTTTTTCGGCAAGAGCATTGAAAAAAACTACCGAAATGGCATCAATGACTTTTAAAAAGTCAGAAAGGCTTGCACATAAAAAAATAATTCAGGAACTCTTCACCCAGGGTTCCTCTTTTTATTTATATCCATTCAAAGTCATTTTTAGAGCAGGTGAGGATATTCCTGCTCACCAGATTCTCATATCCGTTCCCAAAAGATCTTTTAAAAAAGCCGTGCTGCGAAATAAGTTGAAGCGTAGGATACGTGAGGCTTACCGGCTAAATAAGCATCTTCTCGATACCAGTGTTAAATATCAAATTGCATATATTTATACTTCTAAGGACCTTATGGAGTTTAATGATATCGAAAGGAAACTGATTGCTGTCTTAGAACGTTTAAAAAATCAGTTGGCTAAGAAAAGTGAATAATATGCTAAGGAATAATAAAGTTAAAATTACAGGGGTATTCGTAATCCTGGCGTTTACCCTTTTTTCGTTTGTTGGCCCTACCGAAAGGTACTTTGAGATAGCCAAAAACCTCGATATTTTCGCCACCCTCTTCAAGGAAGTCAATGCCTACTATGTTGATGAAGTAGATCCCGACAAAATGATACGTGTTGGTATTGATGCCATGCTGGAATCCCTTGATCCTTATACTAACTATATCCCCGAAGATGAAATAGAATCCTTCAGGACAATGACAACAGGACAATATGCCGGGATAGGAGCCTTAATCGGGACTATTAACAGCAAAACTATTATCACCATGCCCTACGAAGGATATGCCGCGTATAACGCTGGTCTTCGTATCGGAGACGAGCTGCTGGAAATAGACGGAAAAGATGTGACCGGCAAAGATGTTTCTGCCATTAGCACGCTTTTAAAAGGACAGGCAAGAACAGAGCTACAGCTAAAGGTTCGCAGATACGGTCATGAAGAACCGCTGACCTTTGCTTTTAAGAGAGAAAAAATTACCGTTACCAATGTCCCGTTTTATGGCATGGTAAGCAATGACATCGGGTATGTGAAGCTAGAGGATTTTACCAGTGATGCCGGCAAGGAGGTAGCCAAAGCCGTAGAAGAGTTAAAAGAGAAAGGAGCTACTAAAATTATTTTGGATTTAAGAAACAACCCTGGAGGATTATTGAGTGAAGCAGTTAATGTTTCCAATGTCTTTATCCCTAAGAATAAGGAAGTGGTTTCGACCAAGGGCAAAGTAACCGAATGGAACAAGGTTTATAGGACATTAAATAATCCTGTGGATACAGAGATACCGCTGGTAGTGCTAACCAATGGAGGTAGTGCCTCTGCTGCCGAGATTGTGTCAGGTGTTATTCAGGATTATGATCGTGGAATACTGATAGGTGGTAAAACATATGGGAAAGGATTAGTACAAACTACCAGGCCGCTCACTTATAATGCTCAGCTAAAAGTAACCACTGCTAAATATTATATTCCCAGCGGAAGATGTATTCAATCTCTTGATTACACGCACCGCGATGAGGATGGTAAAGTACACAAAATAGCGGATTCTTTAAAAATGGAATTTAAAACCGCTAATGGACGCCCGGTCTATGATGGAGGTGGCCTTGACCCTGATCTGGAAATAGCACCGGAGTATTATGCACCTATTACTGTTAGTCTCATATCTAAAGGACTAATTTTTAACTATGCCACGGGCTACGCCTATGATAAGGGCAGCATTCCACCTGCAGTGGAATTTAAACTAAGTGACACAGAATATAATGCATTCAAACAATGGCTGGACGATAAGGATTATGATTACACTACCAAAGTGGAACAGGATTTAGTGAAGCTTGAGGAATCAGCTAAGAAAGAGAAATACTTTGAAGACATACAAAACCAGCTTCATGAGTTGCAACAGAAAGTGAAACATAATAAAGAGCAGGATCTCGAAAAATTCAGAGAAGAAATAAAACAAGTGTTAGAAGAAGAAATTGCTTCAAGGTTCTATCTTCAAAAAGGCAGTATTGAAGCCTCCTTCGATA